>NZ_CP173277.1:0-2337500 GCF_044987295.1 Lacrimispora sanguinis
TCAATCCAACGGGGAAATCGAAATTCAAGCAGGCTCTTCGTGATCATAACCTGGAATATATTCTCCGTGAGGGAGTGGCTCAGCAGGATAATGGAGCACATGTCCTGGATGTGAATGTAGGACTTCCGGAAATTGATGAGCCATCCATGATGGCGGAAGTGATCGGGGAGCTCCAGAGCATCATCGATCTGCCTCTTCAGATCGATACCTCCAATATAGAGGCAATGGAACGGGCAATGAGGGTTTATAATGGTAAGCCTCTTATTAATTCCGTAAATGGAAAAAAAGAAGTGATGGAAGCAATTTTTCCTCTGGTAAAACAGTACGGAGGCGTTGTGGTCGCTCTTGCCTTAGATGAAGACGGAATTCCGGAAACAGCAGATGGCAGGATTGCTGTTGCAAAGAAAATCTACGATAAAGCCGCGGAATATGGAATTGAAAAGAAAGACATTATTATAGATGCCCTTTGCATGACGGTCAGCTCTGACAGCCGGGGTGCTCTGACGACACTTGAAACCTTAAGGCGGGTCCGGGATGAGCTTGGTGGCAGAACCATACTGGGCGTTTCCAACATTTCCTTTGGGCTCCCACAGAGAGAAATTATCAATGCCGCCTTTTTCACAATGGCCCTTCAAAACGGCCTAAGTGCGGCTATCATAAACCCCAATTCAGAAGCAATGATGCGTTCCTATTACAGTTTCCGGACTCTTGCGGACCTGGATCCTCAGTGCAGCGGTTACATCTCAGTGTACAGCGGCCAGGTGACTACCCTTGGTGAGACAGTGAGACAGGGAACCTCTTCTTTATCTGGAGGCATTTCCGGAGGGGAGATGTCTCTGTCAGAAAGCATTGCCAAAGGCCTTAAGGACCGGGCATATGCCGCAGTGACAGAGCTTTTAAGGGAGCAGGAGCCTTTAGCCATTATCAATGGACAAATGATCCCAGCACTGGACCGGGTAGGGAAAGGCTTTGAAAATGGAACCGTATTCCTTCCGCAGCTTCTGATGAGTGCGGAAGCGGCCAAGGCAGCCTTTGAGGTCATAAAAGAGAAGATGGCTGAAGGCGGCGTGGCACAAGAGAAAAAAGGGACGATTATCCTGGCTACGGTCAAAGGTGATATTCACGATATCGGAAAAAATATCGTCAAGGTACTCCTGGAAAACTACGGCTATGACGTCATTGACTTAGGAAAAGACGTACCACCGGAAAAGATCGTGGAAACCGCAGTGAAAGATGAAGTGAAGCTGGTAGGTTTAAGCGCACTCATGACCACCACCGTTCCAAGTATGGAAGAGACCATTAAGCAGCTTAGAGAGGCTGCCCCTTATGCGAAGGTAATGGTAGGTGGCGCAGTACTTACAGAAGGGTATGCAAAGACTATTGGTGCGGATCAGTACTGTAGGGATGCTATGGCTTCTGTGAATTATGCAGAGGGAATATTTCAGGCGTTAGATTGACAAATATGGTACGAATGGTATAATATCCACGAAAGCAATGAGTAGTGCGAAACAGGGCATGAAAAGATTTTCGTTGTGCTTGCACATAAGAAAATCTTTTCATGGCTTGTTTCATAGGGCGAATGCCCGTGAGCGAACGAATCCTACGGATTCGTTCGCTGCACTACGGATTTACGATACAAAACATCTGGAGGTACAAAATGGGAAAGATTATTTTAACAGGAGACCGGCCCACCGGGAAGCTCCATATCGGCCACTACGTTGGTTCATTAAAACGCAGGGTAGAGCTGCAGAATTCCGGTGAATTTGATGAGATATTCATCATGATAGCGGATGCCCAGGCTCTCACGGACAATTCCGATAATCCCGAAAAAGTCCGTCAAAATATCATTGAGGTTGCGCTGGATTACCTTTCCTGCGGTCTGGACCCGAAGAAATGCACCCTTTTCATCCAGTCTCAGATCCCAGAGCTTACGGAACTATCCTTTTACTATATGAACCTGGTAACCGTATCCAGGCTGCAGCGGAATCCTACGGTAAAATCTGAGATCGCCATGAGAAACTTTGAAACCAGCATTCCGGTAGGCTTCTTCACCTATCCGATCAGCCAGGCAGCTGACATTACAGCGTTCCAGGCCACCACAGTGCCCGTAGGCGAGGACCAGGAGCCCATGATCGAGCAGACAAGGGAAATAGTGCGTAAGTTTAATTCTGTCTACGGCGAAGCTCTTGTAGAGCCAGAAATTCTGCTTCCTAACAATAAAGCCTGCTTACGCCTTCCAGGAACCGACGGAAAAGCCAAGATGAGTAAATCCCTTGGAAACTGCATCTATTTATCCGATCCGGAAGATGAAGTAAAGAAAAAGGTCATGAGCATGTATACAGACCCGAACCACATCCAGGTTTCCGACCCAGGAGAGGTGGAAGGAAACACAGTGTTCACCTACCTTGATGCGTTCTGCAAAGACGAAGATTTTGAAAAGTATCTGCCAGATTATAAAAATCTTGACGAGCTTAAAGACCACTACAGGCGAGGCGGTTTAGGCGATGTAAAAGTAAAGCGGTTCTTAAACAGCATCCTTCAGGAAGAATTAGAGCCGATCCGCAGAAGAAGAAAAGAATACGAAGCCAACATTCCTTACGTATACCAGATATTAAAAGAAGGAAGCGATAAGGCAGAGGCAATGGCAGCCCGGACCCTAAAGGGCGTAAAAGAAGCCATGAAGATCAATTATTTTGATGATCTGGAGTACATTGAAGAGCAGGCAAGGAAGTATAAAAGCCAGGAATAGAGGCATATATGAAGATTATTTCTATCACCGAGATCTTACAATGCAATGAATTGATTAAAAGCAAGGGCCTGGAATTCAAGATCCATTTAAGGGACGCCTGCGGGAAACAGTCCTGTTGGATCGAGGCATTCCATGAACCAACCAGCAGCACACAATGGGAGGAGCTTTATAAGGCTCTGGAGGAGTTTTTTAGCAACCTCCGATTCAAGCTGGAATATGGAGAAAATAAAACAGACTTCTGGCTATTATGAAGTCTGACATAACGCCGGTAAAGTACAAAATAAAGCTAATTCTCTGCTTATTCATTGTACCTTACCGGCTTTTTCTCCCCCCAAAACAAGAACCCAAAATAAACCAATAAATTTTTTGGTCAACTCCCACACAAAATAAGTAACGTTAATCACTTGTCTTTAATATATTAACTACACTAATAAATGAAATTAAAATAAATAATGAATAAAACATTAAAATTCTATTAAATTTTCTTGAAGAAATATAAAAAACCAGTTATAATGAAGTGGTAGCTAAGAAACGAATTTCTCTCAAAAAAATTTGAAAAGGAGTTTTACCATGGAGCAGTTTTTTAAACTCAAGGAAAATGGAACGAATATTACTACTGAGATTATTGCTGGAATCACCACATTTTTTGCCATGGCGTACATAATTATTGTGAACCCGAATACCTTAAGCCAGGCAGGCATGGAGTGGGGAGCAGTATTTTTAGCAACCATCATTTCCGCGATCATAGGGACTTTAATTATGGGGCTTGTAGCCAATGTGCCCTATGCTCAGGCGCCAGGTATGGGTTTGAATGCATTTTTTGTTTACACGGTTTGTTTTGGACTGAAATTTACATGGCAGCAAGCTTTGTCAATGGTTTTTGTCTGTGGACTCCTTAACATTTTCATCACGGTAACCAGGATACGTAAGTATATCATTAAGGCCATTCCAGTCAGTCTGCAGAATGCCATTGGCGGAGGCATTGGTATCTTTATTGCATACATAGGTCTTCTCAATGCAGGTGCCATCAATTTTGCAGCAGGTGTTCCCGCTATGTCCGTGATTTCAACAAAAGCTCTTATTTTATTTATTATTGGTCTTGTATTAATTGTAATATTAACTGTTATGGAGGTTAAAGGCGGTATATTAATCGGTATTATTTTAACAACTTTGATCGGTATTCCAATGGGTATTACAAAGACAGGAGATACCGTGAATTTTGCAGAAGCTTTATCAGCACTTCCAACGACATTCGGGGTAATTTTCACAGCAGAAGGACTTCCCGCTTTATTTAGCGATGCAGCTAAACTCCCTCTTGTGTTAATTACGATTTTCTCATTCAGCTTATCCGATACCTTTGATACCATCGGAACATTTATCGGAACCGGCCGCAGAAGCGGTATCTTTAGTGCGGAAGATGAAGCTTCCTTAGAGTCAGGAAAAGGATTTTCTTCCAAGATGGATAAAGCGCTATTTGCAGATGCGACAGCAACTTCCATTGGAGCGATCTTTGGTACATCAAACACAACCACCTATGTGGAAAGTGCGGCAGGTATCGGAGCAGGCGGACGTACCGGGCTTACTTCCGTAGTTGTAGCGATTTGCTTTGCCGTAAGTGCATTCTTAGCCTCCTTTATCAGTGCAATTCCATCCGTGGCAACAGCACCGGCACTTGTTATTGTTGGCTGTATGATGATTTCTTCGTTCAAGGAAATTGACTGGACTCAGCTGGAGGAAGCAGTTCCAGCCTTCTTTGCAGGCGTGTTTATGGCACTTTGCTACAGCATTTCTTATGGTATTGCGACGGCATTTATATTCTACTGCATCGTAAAGATCTGTAAAAAGAAAGCAAATGAGCTGAATCCTATTATTATAGTGGCAACCATTCTGTTTATTGTAAACTTTATGTTACAGGCATTTCTGTAATTAATTTGGGTGATAACCCGTAAATTTCAAGCTTTTGTCTCTGTATCAAGCAGGGACAGAAGCTTTTTTCTTTTCAAATAAAAATCAGTAATAATTATCAATTTCTGTATTGAAGTTTCTGGTAAAATGTGCTATAATGTATCTATGAATTAGGAGAGACTAACTCATAATAATTATGGAAATAAGCCATATTAATGAAGTATGACTGCCAATACTTTCATTCCTGGAATTGGAATGAGGCGCAGCTTACAAAACAGCATTAAAATTTTTAGTATGATGATCAATGATGAGAACATGGAATTGGAGAGCGTTTCCTTAATGGATCCTTTCCATTGTTGAGACCATTTAAAAGAAAAGGAGAAAAACCATGAATTATCTTGAGATTGAAAAAGTAATAGGAAGAGAAATTATTGATTCCAGAGGAAATCCTACTGTAGAGGCTGAAGTACATCTGGCAGACGGAACCATCGCCAGGGGTGCAGCGCCCAGCGGTGCTTCTACCGGTGAATTTGAAGCTCTTGAGCTTCGGGATGGGGACAAGGCCCGTTATGGCGGAAAAGGTGTCTTGAATGCGGTTCATAACATTAACACAGTGATTCATTATGCCATCACAGGAATGGATGCCTCCGACATTTACGCGATCGACCAGGCAATGATTACCACAGATGGAACAACAGATAAGTCCAGGCTGGGAGCCAATGCAATCCTGGCAGTCTCCATCGCCTGTGCCAGAGCAGCGGCTATGAGCATGGGCGTGCCTCTTTACCGCTTCTTAGGCGGAATAACAGGCAACCGTTTACCAGTTCCTATGATGAATATTTTAAACGGCGGAGCTCATGCTGCCAATACTGTAGATGTACAGGAATTTATGATTATGCCGGCAGGAGCACCCAGTTTTAAAGAAGGGCTCCGGTGGTGTACAGAAGTATTCCATTGCCTGGCGTCCATATTGAAAACAAAGGGTCTGGCCACCGCTGTTGGAGATGAAGGCGGTTTCGCCCCGGATTTAGATAGCGATGAGGCTGCGATTGAACTGATTCTTGAGGCCATCAGAAAAGCAGGCTATGAACCAGGTCGTGACTTTGTTCTTGCTATGGATGCAGCTTCCAGTGAGTGGAAGGGTGCAAATAAGGGAGAGTATATCCTTCCTAAGTGCGGCAAGCATTTTACCTCTGAAGAACTCATTGAGCACTGGAAAAAGCTGTGTGACAAATATCCCATTTATTCCATTGAGGACGCTCTTGATGAAGAAGACTGGGAAGGCTGGGAGCTGCTTACGAAAGAACTGGGCAGCAAGATCCAGCTGGTTGGAGATGACTTATTTGTAACAAATACAGAGCGTTTAAAGAGAGGAATCGTAAGCGGATGCGGCAACTCCATACTGATTAAACTGAACCAGATTGGTTCTGTATCAGAAACTCTTGAGGCAATTAAGATGGCACACAGTGCAGGTTATACGGCCATTGCTTCCCACCGTTCCGGTGAGACAGAAGATACAACCATTGCAGATTTGGCAGTTGCTCTTAATACATGCCAGATCAAGACAGGCGCACCTAGCAGAAGCGAACGTGTGGCAAAATACAACCAGCTGCTTCGGATTGAAGAAGAGCTTGGAGAAAGTGCGGTTTATCCGGGAATGGATGCATTCCATATCCGGCGGTCATAAGGAATGGGGAAAGGCCCGGCAGGTCTGGCATGATAGACCTGCCGGGTCTCTTTTATTGCTGAATCGGCCGTTCTCCTGCCGGGAAGTCTTTTTGCTGGCACATGGTCCTATATTGGAAAAGGAATTGATGTAAGAGGCAAAAGATGATATGCTATAAGCCATAAGGTGCCTTTAAAGCTTGTATCCGCAAAGGCGGAAAATGGAGTAATGGATTGTATATACAGTAAAAGATAGAGGAAAAATCGGGAATATACAAGGCTTTCTTTCAATACAATGAATCATAGCGTAGTGGCCATTGATTGCAGAAATAAATGTATTTGAAAGTGAGATGAAAAAGTTGGCAGAAGTAAAACGGATCAGATGCGGAGGTGTGAACAGCTATCTGATTGAGGAACAAGGAAGAGCCGTTCTTGTGGACACGGGAAGGATTGGATTTGAAGAAAAAGTACTGGCCCAGTGCCGGAAAACAAAGGTGGAACTGATCGTACTCACCCATGGTCATGCGGATCATGTGCAGAATGCAGCCTATCTTAGGAAGGAACTGGGAGTACCGGTGGCTCTTCATAAAAAGGATTTAAACCTCATAGAGGACAATTTTATGGAACCTTTCCGTTTTCAGGGGATGCTGGGAATGGCTGTAGCGGAGGTTACAGCAAAAAGCTTTGAATCAGACCGGATTCCGGAGTTTATCCCGGAAATTTTTATAAATGAGGGCGATTGGCTGAGGGATTACGGGATTCATGCCAGGATCATGGAGCTTCCAGGGCATACCAGAGGGTCCATAGGAATTGACCTTGATGAAAAGGATGTTATTGTAGGTGATGCGCTGATGAACATGTTTTATCCCGGATTGTCCCTGGTGTACTGGGATAGGGCGGAGATGTTAAAAAGCGCGGATAAGATCAGCGCCCTGGGCGCTAGAAAGGTATATTTCGGTCATGGAAGTCCGGTGGAAAACCGGGCGTGGAACAAGACAGGGATTTAAACAAAGGTTTCAGTTACTATGGTACGGATTTATCTGGAAAGATATGAAGCACCCCTTGGAAAGAAAAAACGGGAGCTGGAGCACGAGCTTGGGAAAAAGCTTCTTCTTATAGGATTAAAGGATTTATATGGAATCAGTTTCGAATCACAGGACCAGCCGGTCATTGTGAAAGGAGAGCATGGCAAACCCTATCTGAAAGACTTCCCTCATATCAACTATAACATCAGCCATACTGATGGCTTAGTGGCATGCGGAATTGGAGACAGGCAGCTGGGAATTGATGTGGAGAAAGTACGACCCTTCCGGAATACGATCCTAAGGAAGGTTTTTTCTGATGCTGAAAAACGCCATATGGATGAAATACCGGAGTCAGAGCACTCCCAGTATTTCTTTCGCGTATGGACATTAAAGGAAAGCTACTTAAAAGCGTCAGGCTTAGGGATCACCGTCCCCCTGACCACCATTTCTTTTGCATGCTCTGTTCCGGATGCGTCTTTTTATCAGACGATGCTGAAGGGGGACTATGTTCTTTCCATATGTACTCTGGGTGAAGAGAAAATTAATCCTGGGCAGAACCTTGTTTTTTCTGCCGGAGCCGAGAGCCTTTTAACCGGGCCTTGCTTTCAGAAATCATAAGGCCTGAAAGTGTCAGCGCAATTCCACAGGCTGACTGGAAACTTATGCGTTCGTTTAACAGGAGCATGGATGAGATCACGGTAATTACCGGGACAGCATAGATGTAGACGCTGGTCTTTACAGAGCCCAGTTCCTTTACGGCGAAATTCCAGGTGGCAAAGCATAGGGCAGAAGCACCCAGGCCCAAAAACAGAATATTTAATAAGTTCTTTGTGTCAGCAAGGCGGTAAAAGCCAAGACGGAAGGGGAGAATTGCCAGTGCAGGAATCATGAACAGAAGGCCATAGAAGAAAATGCGCCTTGTTGTTTCAACGGTCCCATGGCCGTATTCTCCTATTTTTTTTGTGATTACGGAATAAGCGGCCCAGGTAACTGCGGCGGCCAGAGCAAGTAAATCTCCCTTGGGGTTTATCCTCATACCAGCTGACCTCTGAAAGCTGATCAAGCTGATTCCAATGATGGCAGTCAGAAATCCGGCCAGAAAACGGGGACCGGGTTTTTCCCCTTTTAAGAACAGCCAGTCAAACAGGGCAGTAAAAAATGGGGCCACGGCTATGATCACGCTGACGTTTGCAGCAAGGGTAATGGTAAGGGCAAAATTTTCCATAAGAAAATATAAGGTAACACCGCATATTCCGGCGGCGGCAAAAAGAGCTTCCTGTTTTTTGCTTTTCGTCCGTAAAAGGCGGGGACAAGCCAGCCACAAGGCGGCATAGCCGATGAAAAAGCGGAAGAATAAAATTTCAAGAGGAGTGAAAGCCTCAAGAAGAACTTTGGTGGAGATAAAGGTGGTTCCCCATACAAAGATCGAAAATCCGGCAGCCAGGTGTCCGTATAAATGGTTCTGTTTGTTCATAATTGTCTGCTCCTGTAGGTAAATTTCTTGTCTATTGGTTCCTTAGATTTTAGCACAGATCATAAAAATTGTCTCGCAGAATGCCTCCGATATTGAAAAAATGGAATATTGCCAAAAACAAGGCTTATGAAATCACAAAAATCGGGTAAAAATCTCATAAGGAATAAAAAGCAGATTGGAGGAAAAATCATGAAAACCATGACAGACAACTTTTTAATTTCCTTTCTACAGAGATTTGACGAGCACCCTTTTGATGTAAAGCTTCGGGGAGAGACCTTTCATATTGGAGAGGGAAATCCGGCATTTATTGTGAACTTAAAAGATGAGATTCAAGGAAAAGATTTACTGACAAGCACTTCCCTGGCACTGGGAGAGGCCTATATGAACGGAACTCTGGACATTGAGGGAGATCTGTTTCACGCGCTGAATCATTTCCTTGGGCAGATGGGGAAATTTTCAATGGATCAGGGAAAGCTTAAGAAGCTGATTTTTTCATCCCAGTCCAAAAAGAATCAGGAGAAGGAAGTTACTTCCCATTATGATATCGGCAATGATTTCTACCGCCTTTGGCTTGATGATACCATGAGCTATTCCTGCGGCTATTTTAAGACAGAACGTGATACCTTACACGATGCCCAGTGCAATAAGGTGGATAGAATCTTAAAGAAGCTGTACTTAAAAAAGGATATGACCCTTTTGGACATCGGCTGCGGCTGGGGATTTTTACTGATTAAGGCAGCCAAGGAATACGGGGTGCAGGGAGTCGGGATCACGTTAAGCAAAGAACAGAAAAAGAAATTTGAAGAGCGGATTGAAGAGGAAGGCCTTACCGGCAGGGTGTCGGTGGAACTAATGGATTACCGGGACTTAAAAAGCTGGGACAGAACCTTTGACCGGGTTGTCAGCGTCGGCATGCTGGAGCATGTGGGCAGGGACAATTACGAGCTGTTTGTAAAAAATGCGGAAGCAGTGTTAAATCCCGGCGGTTTGTTACTCCTTCACTACATCAGTGCTCTGAAAGAATATCCCGGCGATCCGTGGATGAAAAAATATATTTTCCCAGGGGGCACCATACCAAGTCTTCGGGAAATGATCAACATTTTAAGCGAACATCAGTTTTACACCCTGGATGTAGAAAGCCTTCGCCGCCATTATTGCAGAACGCTGCTTTTGTGGAAACGGAATTTTAATGACCACCGTTTAGAGATCGAGGAGAAAATGGGAACAGAGTTTGCAAGGATGTGGGACTTATATCTAAACGCCTGCGCCGCCACGTTTAATAACGGTGTCATTGACCTCCATCAGATCCTTGTGTCAAAGGGAATAAACAATCAACTTCCCATGACAAGGTGGTACGAGTAATTTGGAAAACCCCTGCCTGCTTTTATGAGGAGAAATAGTTGCTGTATTTAAGAAAGCATGTTATGATTCCATAGGATAAAAATGACAGGAAGTGGAAAGGGATCTTTGTGTAATAACATGAACAAAAGAAAGAAGAACTTACTCCTGGTCCTGATTTATACAATCATGATACTCTTTTGCTTTGGCATTGTCATGGTTGTGGATCACCTGGATACCTCAGACCGTGACCGAAAGGAAACTTCCGGCAGGACTAGCGAGGAAAGCCCAGACAGACCGGGCCAGGAGGAAAGTACAGAAATAAAAGACCATATAAACCCAGAGACAGAAGGCGGAATGACGGAGCCGGAAACCAGGAATGAGATCCGGAAAAAACAGCCGGATAAGCCGCCTGTGATAGAGGAAGCAGAGGAAGAGCCAGAGGTATATAAACCTCCTGTGATCGTAGTCGCCTCTGATGTCCATTATTATTCTCCGGAGCTTACCGATTATGGGGAAGCCTTTCAGGAGATGGAAAAAGGTGACGATGGAAAGCTGGTCCATTATATTCCTCAGATCATGGACGCATTTACCGTCGAAATGGAAGGGCTTAAACCTTCTGCCGTGATCCTAAGCGGGGATCTTACCCTGAATGGAGAAAAGGCAGGCCATGAAGCATTGGCAAAAAAGCTTGAAATCCTGGAAGAAAAGGGTGTGAAGGTGCTTGTCATACCTGGCAACCATGATATCAACAATTATTTTTCAGCCTCTTATTTCGGCAAGGAGAAAGAGGTGGCGGATATCGTAGATCCGGAAGGGTTTTATGATATTTACCGACGGTTTGGATATGACCAGGCCAGGAGCCGGGATGAAGATTCCTTAAGCTACGTTTATGAGCTGGATGAAAAAAACTGGCTTTTGATGCTTGATTCCGCCCAGTATGAACCCCTTAATAAGGTAGGAGGAAAAATCAAAGAAGAAACTCTGGAGTGGATGAAAGAACAGCTGGAAGAGGCAAAGGATTTAGGGATAACGGTGATACCGGTGGCTCATCATAACCTGTTAAAGGAAAGTATACTGTATCCAACTGACTGCACCCTGGAAAACAGTCAGAATGTGATAAAGCTTTTGGAATCTTACCGGGTTCCTCTTTACATAAGCGGTCACCTGCATTTGCAGAGGACGAAGAAGCATAAGCCGGAGCCGGGAGAGCGTGAAGATGCGTACCACATCAGTGAAGTGGTTGCAGATTCTTTCGCTATTTCTCCCTGCAGATACGGCATTCTTAAATGGACGGATGATGGAAGGCTGGTTTATACCACCAGGAATACGGATGTGGAACGCTGGGCAAAAGGAGCGGGGATATCCGATGAAAATCTTCTTCAGTTTAAGGAATACGGAACGAAATTTCTCACAGATGTGATCAGCAGCCAGGTATCTGATAAGATCAAGAACCTGCCGGAGGAGCAAGTGGAAAAGATGGCGGGATTATACGGGGATATTAATAAAGCCTACTGCGAAGGAATTCCCGTGAATGCAAAAGAGATACGGTCAGAGGAAGCCTTCCGTCTATGGCAGAGGAATCTGCCCGACAGCAGGATGTTCGCCGAAATCGGTATGATTCTTAAGGATACAGGAAACGACCACAATACCTGGGAGTATGATCTTCAGAAAAAAGAGTGAACCGAAAAAGCGGGGGACGCCTCTTTACAATTTATTTCTTATCGTGATATAATTATGAAATAATATTACACAAAAAATTTGCACAAAGTTCGAGGTAGATTGTTTATGCAGGAAAATATTAGCGTATCCGGTGTTCTCTGCTCATCCTATGATTCGTTTTTTGAAGCGGAAAAAAAGATTGCGGATTATATCCTGGCACATAAAGATGAAATAATCGATATGACGGTAGCGGAACTTGCCCTTGCCAGCGGAACAAGTGATGCCACGGTATCCAGATTCTGCAGGAGATGCGGGTTTAACGGTTTTCATCACTTAAAGATCAATCTGGCAAAGGAAGTGGCTGAGGAAAGAGGCAATTCCATTGAAGTTTCCAATGACATCAGCCGGGACAGCATTGCTCAGTCCCTTCAGAATATATTAGCCAATAAGGTGGCTGAGCTGACTCAGACCATATCCATGATGGATCCGAACGAGTTAGAGCAGATATTGTCCGTGATTGAACATGCCAGAACCGTGCAGCTGGTGGCTGTGGGAAATACCATACCGGTCGCTCTGGATGGCTCCTTTAAATTCAATCAGCTGGGGATTCCTGCGGTATCCGGCACCATCTGGGAGACACAGATGGCTTATACCTGTAATCTAAAGGAAGAGGATGCGATCATCATCATATCCAATTCCGGCTTTTCCAAGCGCTTAATGACGCTGGTGGCAGTTGCAAAGGAAAACCATACGCCAACCATAGCTATTACGAATAATTCATCTTCCCCTCTTGGACAGGCCTGTGATTATCACATTACAACAGCCACCAGGGAAAAGCTTCTTCTTGGTGAATTCTGCTTCTCCAGAGTGTCGGCTACGACAGTGATTGAAATATTATATCTGTTTTTGTCAGTCAGTAAAAAGGATTCCCATGACCGCATCAGGCGTCATGAGATTGCTATTTCTGATGATAAGAAGTAAATGGCCCTTCCGGGCCATTTTTTTGTGGATTTTTCCGAATCCCCAGGTAAAGAAACAGGATAATATTTCCATAAAAGATGAATCTGAAAATCTTATAAATATACTTATTTATGTCGATATAATTCATAAGAAGCAGGAAAAAGAAGGGAGGGATGTAAGTAAATTCAATAAGATTCATGGGACGGGCAATTTCACGATTACCTGAGAAAAAATTTAAAAGGAGATGTTAAGATGAACGAAGGAAAAATACTATGGAAGAACAGGCTTTCAGTAAAGATTCCTATTACAATGGCAACTATAATCCTAATTGTCATTGTAGCAATGTGCTCCTGTTTAAGTCTGTTAGCAGGTACTACCGTAACTAAAATGACGGAGAAAGAGCTGAATTATATTGCAGATGGAAATGCGAAGGAAGTGCAGTCGTATTTGGATAGTATGCTTGTATTTTCCCAGGCGTTATCTTTAGAGGTGCAAAGATACCAGGCGCTTAACACGGAAGAGGCAAACAAAATGCTGAAAGAATCTTTGCAGGGGGTATTAAATAATAATAAGATATTTTCAGCTTATTATGCGTTTGAACCAAACAAATATATGCCGAATACACCCAATGGACTTTCTTATTATGCATTTCGTGACGGCTCCGGCATAGGGTTTGATGTGTTGAATGATTTTGATACATACGGAAATGAAGACTACTATTTGCCTGCAAAGAATCAGTTATCCGTTCATGTAACAGAACCGTATGAGTACCAGCTTTCTACAGGTGAAAAAGTATGGTTGATTACATTGAGCAGCCCGATTGTAAATAAAAATGGTGAATTTTTAGGTGTTGCAAATTGCGACATCGATATGTCCAGTATTGCAGGGATAAATTACGCAAACGGAGGATATAAGTCTTCCTATAGCTATATTGTCACAAGCAATGGAACCTGTCTGGCACACACCATAGACAAAGGAATCGTTGGCAGTGTGCCGCAATCGGTATCCGATTATGAAGCGATTCGAAATGCAATAGCAAATGGAAATTCCATAGCAGATAAAATTAAGAACACTTATTCTCAGGGAAAGACTGCATTAGTTATTCATAAAGCACTTCATTTAGATGGGACTGATGTAAACTGGTCAAGTGCTTTTGTAGTGAATCAAAGCGAGGCGATGAGCTCAGTAACAAAGATTACGTTCACATTGGCTGGCATTGGTATGCTTGGTTTAATCATACTGATATTGGTCAGTGTTATGGCTCTGAAGAAAGGTCTTGCTCCAGTGGATTCCGTCATGGGTCTGGCAGAAAAGATGAGAAACGGTGATCTATCCCACATCACCGGGAACTTGGTTTATAAAAATGACGAATTGGGATTGTTAGCTAAAATTTTCACAGAAACTTCGGAAGTGTTGGGCGGCTATATCAATGAAATTTCAGAAGTACTTGAAAATGTAGCTTCAGGCAATCTGGATCTTTCAATAGAAAGAGACTTTATTGGAGATTTTAATAAAATAAAGATTGACTTATGCCGCATATTGGATTCCCTAAATGGTACCTTTAACGAAATGAGGGTAGCTGCTGAACAGGTGGCAGCCGGTGCCGGGCAGTTTTCTGACAGTTCTCAGTCATTGAGCCAGGGGGCAATCGAACAGGCAAGCTCAGTCGAAGAACTTTCAGCAAAAATTATGGAAATCACCAATCAGGTTAAAGAAAGCGCAATGTATGCGAATAATGCAAATGATAAGGCGGAAGCGGTAGGCGCAGAACTGGAAAATAGCAATAAACAGATGAATGAACTTTTAAAGGCTATGAATGATATAACGGTAACGTCAAGCCAGATTGGAATTATTATAAAGACCATCGAAGATATTGCATTCCAGACGAATATACTGGCTTTAAATGCGGCTGTTGAAGCAGCCAGAGCCGGAGAAGCAGGTAAAGGATTTGCAGTTGTTGCAGATGAAGTGAGAAATCTTGCATCAAAGAGTGCGGAAGCTGCTAAGAATACGACCGGATTAATTGAAAGTTCCCTTCGTTCCGTGCAGGAAGGTGCTAAATTTGCCGAGATTACAGCGACTTCACTAGGGATGGTTGTGGCTGGCGCCAAAGAAATTATTTCGGATATCGGTGAAATTTCAGAGAAATCAAAAGTGCAGTCTTCTTCTTTAGAAGAAGTTACCGCAGGCATTGACCAGATTTCAAATGTGGTTCAGAACAATGCGGCTATCGCTGAGGAAAGCGCGGCGACCAGTGAGGAATTATCCGCACAGGCCCAGATGCTGAAAGAACAGATTGCAAGATTTAGAATTAGATAAATAGTAAATGGAACCGCAGGTTTGCACATGGTTATTATGACTGTGCAAACCTGTTTTTTATGTAAAAATTTAATTAGGGGTGATTTCTATCATAAACAATACTGAAATTGCAGATATTATGAACGCATCCTATGGAATCCTATCAAGTCAATTGGCATAAAAAGACGGTTCTTTTCTTCTTTCTTTCATAAAAAAATTGTGCAAGATTCTGAAAAAATACAAGAAAAAATATTTCTTGAAGAAACATATTGACGAAATAAATCAATCGTAGTATATTGTAAAAGAGGGAAGAAATAAAATTTTATATATAAAAGGAGAGGTGACATATGATTTACACCGTAACATTTAATCCGGCATTGGATTATGTCGTAAGGGTAGATCACTTCGCACTGGGAGAAGTCAATAGAACGGAGCAGGAACGCATCTATTATGGGGGAAAAGGACTGAATGTATCTGCTGTTTTATCGACTCTGGGGTATGGAAATACCGCACTGGGCTTTGTGGCAGGGTTTACCGGAGATGAAATTGAACGGGGAGTCAAAGGACTGGGATTTCGGTCTGATTTCATCCGCGTAGAAAAGGGATTGTCAAGGATCAATGTGAAACTTAAATCCCAGGAAGAAACAGAGATCAACGGCATGGGTCCTGAGATCACCGGGGAAGACGTAACGCAGCTTTTTGAAAAGCTGGACCGTCTTACAGCAGGGGATGTGCTGGTTCTATCCGGAAGTATTCCCAAATCCATCAACGATGACATCTATGAGCGGATCATGGAGTCTTTAGACGGAAGGGGAGTCCGTATCGTGGTGGATGCGACGAAGGATTTGCTTATTAATGTACTTCCTTATCATCCGTTCCTTATTAAACCCAATAATCATGAGCTGGGCGAGATGTTTGGCGTAACCCTTCATGGCCCGGAGGAGATCATTGATTATGGAAAGCGCCTTAAGAAAAAAGGAGCCAGAAATGTACTGATTTCCATGGCAGGAGACGGAGCGATCCTGATTACGGAAGAAGAGGAAGTATTCCGGATGGGAGTGCCTAAGGGAACGGTGAAGAATTCCGTAGGAGCAGGAGATTCCATGGTGGCCGGATTTATTGCAGGTTACTTAGAAAACGGCAGCTTTGAGCATGCCCTGCGTTTAGGAAGCGCAGCGGGAAGCGCCAGTGCCTTTTCCGAGGGACTTGCCGGTAAGGAAGATATTATGAGACTGTATGAAAAATTATCAAAGGAGGGGTTTTGATGAGAATTTCAGATTTACTGAAAAAGGAAAGCATTGAACTGGGAGTAAAAGTTACCGGTAAGGAAGAGGCCATCGACAAGCTGGTCGGCTTAATGGAAGCTGGCGGAAGGCTTAAGGATAAGGCCGGATACAAGGAAGGGATTTTAAAAAGAGAAGCTCTGGGAAGTACGGCGGTAGGTGACGGAATCGCCATTCCCCATGCAAAGGTAGACGCAGTAAAGGAGCCGGGCCTTTCTGCAATGGTAGTGCCGGAGGGTGTGGATTATGAGGCTTTTGACGGTTCTCTTTCTCATTTGTTTTTCATGATCGCAGCGCCTGAGGGAGAAGCGGATGTTCACTTAGAGGCTTTATCCAGACTTTCCACTCTTCTCATGGATCCGGATTTTAAGAGTGATTTAACAAATGCCAGATCAAAGGAAGAATTTTTACAGCTCATTGATGATAAGGAATCAGAACGGTATCAGAAGAAAGAAGTAAAAGCCGAACAAACGAAAAAGGATTTCAGGGGTTATCAGGTTTTGGCAGTAACAGCATGTCCCACAGGAATTGCCCATACTTTTATGGCTGCAGAGAATTTAGAGCAGCAGGGGAAGAAGCTGGGGATTGCGCTTAAGGCGGAAACAAACGGTGCGGAAGGAGTTGGCAATGCTCTGACCAAAGAGGAGATTGCCGCAGCAGACGGTATCATCATAGCGGCGGATAAAAAGGTGGATATGGGCCGCTTTGACGGAAAGCGGGTGGTCATGGCTACTGTAACGGAAGGAATCCAAAAGGGAGAAGAACTGATCAAACGAGCGGTCAGTACGGAAACTCCTGTTTACCATCATTCCGGTTCCGCCTCCTCTTCAGAAAGCGGAGATCAGGAGAATGTCGGCCGCTCCATCTATAAACATTTGATGAACGGTGTATCCCACATGCTTCCGTTCGTGATCGGCGGAGGAATTTTGATCGCCCTGGCCTTCCTGTTTGATGATTATTCCATTGATCCATCTAATTTTGGTAAGAACACTCCTCTGGCTGCTTATTTAAAAACCATTGGGGAACAGGCCTTTGGAATGATGCTTCCGGTTTTGTCAGGATATATTGCCATGAGTATCGCAGACCGTCCCGGTCTGGCAGTTGGATTTGTCGGCGGGCTTATTGCTAAAATGGGCGCTACGTTTGCAAACCCGGCAGGGGGAAGCGTAAACTCAGGCTTTCTAGGTGCTTTGTTAGCCGGATTTATCGGCGGATACATCGTGATCATGCTGAAAAAGGCATTTAGTAAGCTTCCAAAGTCCCTGGAAGGAATCAAACCCGTTCTTTTGTATCCTTTAATCGGAATTTTCCTTGTAGCCGTGGTAACTACCTTTATTAATCCTTTTGTAGGCGCGATTAACGATGGACTTACGAGCCTGTTAAACGGAATGGGCGGTACCAGCAAGATCATTCTGGGAGTTGTCGTAGGAGGCATGATGTCCGTAGATATGGGCGGTCCTGTGAATAAGGCTGCTTATGTGTTTGGTACGGCTCAGCTGGCGGAAGGCAATTTTGATATTATGGCGGCTGTTATGGCCGGCGGTATGGTTCCGCCAATCGCCGTTGCTCTCTGCACCACATTTTTCAAAAAGAAATTTACAGAGAAAGAGCGTCAGTCCGGCGTGGTCAACTATATTATGGGATTATCCTTTATTTCTGAGGGTGCCATCCCCTTTGCAGCTGCTGACCCCATCCGTGTGATTCCTTCCTGTATTGTCGGTTCAGCCGTAGCGGGAGGCCTTTCTATGGCTCTTGGCTGTACTCTAAGGGCGCCTCATGGTGGAATCTTCGTCCTTCCTACCATTGGAAATCCCTTCGGATACCTGTTAGCCATTATAATTGGTTCTGCCGTAGGCTGTCTCGTAATGGCGGCATTAAAGAAGAATCTGGAAACAGAATAAGTTATTAAAAGCGCCCCTGCATAACGTCTGGGGCGCTTTATGCTTTCGTACAGTTATGGTTGGGGTGGATTTTTAGACGGTTATGTTCTATAATTTATAGTAGCAGGACAGATTCGCCAAAGGATTAAGCAGAAAGAGAACTGGAAGGAGAACATTATGTACCAATGCTGTATATTTGATCTGGACGGAACCATTATCAACACCATACATTCCCTGGCTTATAGCATAAGCCTTACCATGGAGCATTTTGGCTATGGGCCGATTGATGAGGATCACACCAAGAAGTTTGTAGGTGATGGATTTAAAAAGCTGGTAGAACGGGCCCTTATTTATTCGGGAGATGATAATCTGTCCCATTATGAGGAAGCTCTTGCATTTTATGAGGATACCTTTGAGAAAAACTGCCTTTACAAGGTGGAGCCTTACGAAGGGATGAAAGAGCTTTTAACATTCCTTAAGGGTAAAGGAATCAAGATCGGGGTTCTGACCAACAAAGGCCATGAACGGGCCGTTGAATGCGTGGAAGCCGTTTACGGCAAAGGATTTTTTGATTTAATTACCGGGGAAGGCAATGGAGTCAAAACGAAACCCGATCCTTCGGGCGCCTTTATGACAGCAGAATATTTTCATGCAAAGCCTTCGGAATGCCTTTACTTTGGAGATACCAATACCGATATGAGGACAGGTATCAATGCCGGAATGGACACGGCAGCCGTGACCTGGGGTTTTCGTGATCGTGCGGAGCTGGAAGCATTTCATCCTAGGTACATCATAAATCATCCCAGTGAGATCAAGTATGTTTTTGAATAAAATTTCAAAATAAAGGGAAATTAAGGAGAGATATGAATGAATATCTCTTCTTTTTATTTGACAATACGGGAGGAACCATGACTAGACAACATTTAAAATGGGGATTGATTATGATAGCGGCCGTCTGGGCCGCGTTAATTGG
Source organism: Lacrimispora sanguinis (assembly GCF_044987295.1). NCBI lineage: Bacteria > Bacillati > Bacillota > Clostridia > Lachnospirales > Lachnospiraceae > Lacrimispora > Lacrimispora sanguinis. The sequence goes on from NZ_CP173277.1 coordinate 19,213, forward strand.
GACAATGTTAGGATACGCATGGAATATCATGCATATGCCCAATGCTCCAAAGGTACAGATGCCTCAGCTTCAAAATACGAATATCAGCATTGAGACCCAGGAAAAGATGGAGGGCTTCTGGACGGTAGCGGTGTTTGGCGTGGATTCCAGGGAGGGAACTTTGGGAAAAGGGACCAGATCGGATATGCAGATGATCCTAAATGTAGATCTTGGGACAGGAGAAATACGCATTGTTTCAGTCTACCGGGACACCTATTTACGGATAGATGATAAGGAGCGTTATGATAAGATCAATGAGGCATATTTTAGAGGAGGACCGAAACAGGCCATAGAGGCTTTAAAGGATAATCTGGATTTGACCATTGACGATTACGCATCATTTAGCTGGAAGGCCGTTGCTGATGCCATTAATCTTCTGGGAGGGATTGATGTAGATATCAGCCATGAGGAATTTCGGGTGATTAACGGCTTTATTACGGAAACGGTGGAATCAACGGGTGTAGGCTCCCATCACTTAAAAAAGGAAGGACCTAATCACTTAGATGGGGTCCAGGCGGTTGCCTATGCTAGGCTGAGGAAAATGGATACGGACTTTAAGCGGACGGAGAGACAGAGAGAGGTAGTCGACTTAGCACTTAAAAAGGCGAGGGAAGCGGATGCTGCAACTTTAAGCAAAGTGGCTGCTGCTGTATTTCCCCAGATATCCACCAGTGTCGGAATGAAGGATATCCTTCCTCTCATGAAGAATATCAAAAGGTTTCACATGACTGATACGGAAGGATTTCCATCAAAGCTTAAGGATGTCATGATCGGTAAAAGAGACTGTGTTGTCCCTGTGACCCTGGAATCTAATGTAATAAGGCTTCATCAGTTCCTCTTTGATGATGAAATTTATGAGCCTTCCGATACGGTAAAAGAGATCAGCAGACAGATTGAGCTACGGATAAAAAATAAGAAATAATAGGTGTTTGGCCTGTAGAGGCAGGAGGAAGTTTTACTTCCCATGTCTTTTGCAGGCCTTTTCTAATTTAAATAAAAACTGTCCTTTTCCTTCTGAATAAAATGTGCTATACTATGCAGATGGAATCAGATAGGAGAATAAAAATGAATAAAAAAAGCTTAAAAAAACTCCTGTTTCTATGCCTTGCAATTCCTTTTGCAACCGTATCATTATGGGGCTGCAGCAGAAATGACAGGCCTTCAAATACGGGAGAATCTAAGCTCAAGGTTGTGACGACCCTGTTTCCATATTACGATTTTACAAGACAGGTGGCCGGTGACAAAGTGGAGCTGACCATGGTGGTTCCGGCAGGAATGGACAGCCATTCCTTTGAGCCAACTCCTGCAGATGTGCAGGTCATCCGGGATGCAGACGTTTTAATATGCAACGGCGGTGCCCTGGAGCACTGGCTTTCCCAGGTCTTAAGTGCAGTTGATTCCGATTCGATGACTGTTCTCACGGGAATGGACCAGGTGAATGCGGTGCAGGAAGAGCTGGTGGAAGGAATGGAAGAAGAAAAACACCAGGAAGACGATGACGGTCATGGCGATCATATAGAATATGATGAACATATCTGGACTTCTCCTGTGAATGCCATGATTTTGGTAGAGTCGATCCGGGATACCCTTTCTGAAAAAGATCCGGAAAACCGGAGTTATTATGAGGAGAGAGCAAAGTCATACCTTGAAAAGCTTAAAAAACTTGACGATGAGTTCCGTAAGGTTGCAGAAAATAAAAAGCGGGATATGATCGTTGTAGGAGATAAATTTCCGTTCCGTTATCTTGCGGATGAATACGGTCTGTCTTACCGGGCAGCGTTTTCCGGCTGCAGCACGGATACGGAGCCCAGCGCCAGAACCATTGCATATCTCATTGATAAAATGCGTTTGGAACAGATTCCGGTGGTCTATTACTTAGAGCTTTCCAGCCACCGGGTGTCTGAGATCATTGCAGAGGAGACAGGGGCAGAACCCCTTTTGCTTCATTCCTGCCACAATGTTTCAAGAAGAGAGTTTGACAGCGGTGTCACCTATCTTGACCTGATGGAGCAGAATGTGATTAATTTAAAAAGAGGATTGGATGAATGAACCCATTAATACAATGCAGTCATGTGGATTTTGGATATGAGAACCAGGATGCTGTGGTGGATGTGACTATGGACGTAAATCCAGGAGACTATGTCTGCATCGTGGGAGAGAACGGCTCCGGAAAAAGTACTTTAATGAAGGGACTTTTAGGGCTGTTAAAGCCCACAGACGGCGTCATATCCGTGTCCGATGAATTGAGAAGGAGCGGGATCGGCTACCTGCCTCAGCAGACTGCAGCTCAAAAGGATTTTCCGGCAACGGTCCGTGAGGTGGTCTTATCCGGCTGTTTAAGCCGCAGAGGAAATTGGCCCTTTTATTCTGGAAATGAAAAAAAGCTTGCAGTTAAAAATATGGAGCGGTTAGGAATTATAGGCATTGCCGGAAAATGCTACCGTGAATTATCAGGAGGCCAGCAGCAGAGAACCTTGATTGCAAGAGCTCTTTGTGCCACGGATAAGCTTCTGATTATGGATGAGCCCATTACAGGTCTGGACCCTTCAGCCATCGCGGAATTTTATGAGATAATCCGCAAATTGAATCGTGAGGAGGGGGTTGCCATTCTAATGGTATCCCATGATGTCGCCACGGTTGTAAAAGAGGCGGATAAAATCCTTCATTTGAAACGGGAGGTCCTGTTCTACGGGACGACAAAAGAGTATTTAAAAAGTAATGCCGGATATATTTACACAGGAGGTGCGTAAAGATGGAACTGCTTCGTGAAATGCTGTCCTATCCGTTTTTGGTCCGGGCTTTGGCAGGAGGGATCCTGGTTTCTTTATGTGCTTCTCTTCTAGGAGTCAGCCTGGTGTTAAAACGGTATTCCATGATTGGTGACGGACTGTCTCATGTCTCCTTTGGTGCTTTGTCTTTTGCAGTGGCTTTTGGCTGGTCTCCGTTAAGGGTATCCGTACCGGTGGTGGTAGTGGCAGCATTTTTCCTGCTGCGCATCCGGTCCAACGGAAAGATGAAAAGTGATGCAGCCATTGCCATGATATCTGCCGTAGCACTGGCAGCTGGCATTATCGTTACTTCCATGACGACTGGAATGACCACAGATGTAAGCAGCTATATGTTTGGAAGCATACTGGCCATGAGTAAAGAGGATGTCCGTTTAAGCGTAATTTTGTCCGTTCTTGTGCTGGGACTGTTTTTGATTTGTTATAATAAGATTTTTGCGGTGACCTTTGACGAAAACTTTGCAAGGGCAACGGGAGTGAACGTATCCTGGTATAATGTTTTGATTGCGGTCTTGACCGCCGTAACCATAGTACTGGGTATGAGGATGATGGGAGCCATGCTGATCTCCAGTCTCATAATTTTCCCTTCCCTTACCTCTATGCGGGTGTTTAAAAGCTTCCGGGGAGTCGTAATATCTTCCGGAATTTTATCAGTCGTGTGCTTTGTGATCGGCATGATGGCATCGTACCGTTATTCTACCCCGGCGGGAGCCAGCGTGGTGATAGTGAATTTGGCGGCATTTCTGATTTTTTCAGCTGCAGATTATGTGGTAAGAATGAACCGGGCCGATAAAAAAGTGGGACATGGGCTCGCAGGAAAAGAGGAATGACAGTGAGATGAATATGGAAGAAAAAAGATTAAAGCGTGCCAGGCGGCACGTGAGTCAGACACAGTTTATTGCTTATGGATTTTTTTGTCTGATCTTAACAGGAGCCCTGCTTTTGATGCTCCCCATATCCAGCAGGGATGGACAGTCGGAAGATTTTTTAAGCTGCCTGTTCACAGCTACCAGCGCATCCTGTGTGACGGGACTGATCGTCAGGGATACATGGACCCAGTGGTCTTTGTTTGGACAGATGGTGATAATAACAATGATACAAATCGGAGGCCTTGGATTTGTCACCGTGGGCGTGTTTATCTCCATTGTGCTCAGGCGGAAGATCGGGTTAAAAGAGAGAGGGCTTTTGCAGGAAAGCGTAAATACATTACAGATCGGCGGAGTTGTAAGGCTGGCGAAAGGGATTATCAAAGGAACCTTTCTCATTGAAGGAACAGGAGCCATTCTTCTGGCCTTTCGTTTTATTCCTAAATACGGGTTCTGGAGAGGATCGTTTTATGGAATTTTCCACGCCATATCAGCCTTCTGCAATGCGGGATTTGACTTAATGGGAAATCAGAAACCTTTTAATTCCTTAGTCGCTTATTACAATGACTGGTTGGTGAATTTAGTCATTATGTCTTTAATCATCGTAGGCGGCATCGGTTTTATCGTGTGGGAAGATATCTATCGGAATAAGCTTCACTTTAAAAAATATATGCTGCATACCAAAATGGTTTTGGTGAGTACCACTGTTCTGGTATTTGGAGGAGGATTTCTTTTCTATCTGCTGGAACGGAACAATCTTTTGGTGGGGATGAATGCAAGCGGACAGATTTTAACCTCCCTGTTCAGCTCCGTAACTGCAAGGACAGCCGGTTTTAATACCACTGATACGGCATCATTGACCGACGGGAGTAAGCTCCTTACCATAATCCTCATGTTCATCGGAGGAAGCCCCGGATCAACAGCGGGAGGAATTAAGACCACAACAATTTTTGTCCTTCTTATGTGCGTGCATTCCAATATCAAGCAGACCTACGGGGTCAATATCTTTGGAAGGCGTCTGGAAGAGGGTGTGATCAAGCGTGCAGGCGCTATTTTAACCATCAACTTGTTTTTGGCTCTTTCAGCTTCCCTGGCTATTATGGCTATTCAGCCTCTGGGATTTTCGGACATACTGTTTGAAACGGCATCAGCCATTGGAACGGTAGGTATGACCACAGGCATCACCAGGGATCTTTATTCCGTATCAAAGGTGATCATTATTATCCTCATGTACAGCGGAAGAATCGGAAGCTTGTCCTTTGCCCTGGCATTTGCTCAGAGTCAGCGCAAGGCTCATGTGGAACAAGTAGCAGAAACCATCAATGTGGGTTAAAGGAAAGGGAGTAAAATCATGAAATCAGTATTAATTATTGGACTTGGCCGGTTTGGCCATCATCTGTGTCTTAATATGGCAAGGCTTGGAAATGATGTTATGGTTGTGGATCAAAAGGAAGAGTGCTTAGAAGACTTACTTCCTTATGTTACCAGTGCAAAGATTGGTGACTGCACCAATGAAACAGTATTAAAAAGCTTGGGAATCGCCAATTTCGATTTGTGTTTTGTATGTATTGGAACGAATTTTCAGAGCAGCCTGGAGATCACCAGTCTGGTCAAAGAGCTGGGAGGCAGGAGAGTGATCAGCAAGGCAAACCGTGATATTCATGCCAAATTCCTGTTAAGAAACGGAGCGGATGAAGTCATTTATCCGGACCGTGACATTGCAGAAAAACTGGCTGTCCGTTACAGTACAGACCATGTGTTTGACTATATTGAACTAACTCCGGAATATTCTATTTACGAGATCCCACCTCTTCCGGAATGGGTGCATAAATCCATAAGAGAAGTTGATATCAGAAACCGTTACCATATCAGTGTCCTGGGAATCAAGCGGGAAGGCAGAGCCCAGCTCATGCCGCCTGCAGATTATGTGATCCAGCCTCAGGAACATTTGATGGTGATTGGCAAAAGAGAGCATATTGAGCATATACTAAAGGAACTAAAGTAAAGAAGCGATAGGAGGTTTGTTATGCCTGCATGGTTAGCTTCTAATGGTTCGACTCTTCTGGTAGCCCTTGTCCTATTGGTGCTGGTGTTTATATCAGTGAGACAATATATAAAAAATAAGGGAAGAGGCGGTTGCGGACATTGCAGTGGATGCTGCGGCAATTGCAGCGGAGGCTGCGGTCACTGCGCCTTTGGAAATGCAGAAGATGAAAAGAAGGAATGAGTAAGAGTATAAATCGAAAGGAGGATGCCCATTTGTTTTGGGGCATCCTCCCTTCGATTTTTTATTTTAAATCTAATTTTAAGTCCCCGAATTTAATCCAGCCGATTTTTCTAAGTATTTCTCCAAACAAAAGAGTGAGAATGGCAGGCAGAAGAAAACAGACCATGAGGATTCCAAGCCACATAAAGGGCCCGCCTTTCATCGCCGTGTAGATGCCGATGGGGCCTACCAGCCCGCAGGTGCCCATGCCGGAGCCGGCCGGAATGTTTTTTAGTTTAAATACCATGGTGGCTATGGGGCCGGTTATCATGGAAGTCAGGGTGGGGGCGATCCAGACCTTTGGATTTTTCACGATGTTTCCCATCTGCAGCATACTGGTGCCAAGGCCCTGGGCCATAAGACCGCCGACCCCGTTTTCCCGGAAGGAAAGGACGGCAAAGCCAATCATCTGAGCACAGCATCCGGCTGTGGCAGCTCCCCCTGCCAGGCCGTCAAGGGATAAGGCGATACAGATAGCAGCACTGCTGATGGGCAAGGTGAGGGCGATGCCGATCAGGGCGGATACCAGGATTCCCATAAACAATGGCTGCAGCTCAGTAGCTGTTTTTACAAGAACGCCAAACCAGTTCATGAAGCTTGCTACGCCTGGTCCCACGGTCTGTGCAATTAAGACTCCGGAAATGATGGTTACTCCGGGGGTGACCAGAATGTCCAGCCGTGTTTCCTTTGAAACGATCTTTCCAAGTTCCGTGGCAACCACCGTTGCAGCGAGAGCACCCACAGGACCGCCAAGAGCGTTGCCGGCAATTCCCACGGTTGCTGCGGAAAAAAGGACCAGGGCAGGGGCGTGGAGGGCATAGGCGATGGCAACTCCCAGAGCCGCTCCGGTAGCACTTTTTGCGTATTCCGCGATCACGTTGAAAATAGTGAGATTGAATTGCTGTCCCAGAGTACCAAATATGGTTCCGATCAAAAGAGACGCAAAAAGGCCAAATGCCATAGCACCCAATGCATCAATGAGATAGGTCTGGACAGTAATTGTGACGTTTTTCCTTTTCAGGAACTCTTTTACGCCGCATTTTTCCATATTGTAAATCTCCTTTAAATAGTTTGGTGCACACATTTGACCATTGTCAAAGCAGTTGTCATGTATTCTACCATAAAATAATCGGATTTCAAGGTTTTTTGTAAAATTTCGTAAAAGTTGATAATTATTTAACAATAACTGATGGAAAAACCAATGGGCCTCTGCTTGACTTTGTTTTAAGTTTGTGACACAATAAATAAATGTAATTTCATGCAAAACCCTGAAAAGAAAAGAGGTACGTTTCGATATGACGAAAATTGACATTATTTCCGGTTTCCTTGGAGCCGGAAAAACTACTTTTATTAAGAAGCTGCTGCAGGAAGCCATCGCTGGAGAGCAGGTTGCCCTGATTGAAAATGAATTTGGTGAGATCGGTATTGACGGAGGTTTTTTAAAGGATGCGGGTGTTGAGATCCGGGAAATGAATTCCGGCTGTATCTGCTGTTCTTTGGTAGGTGATTTCGGAAAGTCCCTTGAAGAGGTGCTGACCAAATACCACCCGGACCGTGTGATTATTGAGCCGTCGGGCGTTGGGAAATTATCCGATGTAATGAAAGCGGTTATAGACGTTGCTTCTGAAGTGGAAGTGACCTTAAACAGCGCAGTCACCATCGTGGATGCCCAAAAATGCAGGATGTATAGAAAAAACTTTGGAGAGTTTTTCAATAACCAGATCGAAAATGCAGGAACCATCGTATTAAGCCGTACCGATATTGCTCCTGCCGACAAGGTGGATCAGGCACTCCAGATCATTCGGGAGCTAAATCCAAATGCGTCTGTAGTGACGACTCCTTGTGATGAATTGAGCGGAAAACAGCTTCTTGAGATTATAGAAAAACCGGACACCATGGCAGAGGATTTGATGAAAGAAGTGAAAGAACACCGCCATCATCATGAAGAAGGCTGCGGCTGCGGAGGCCATCATCATGACCACGAGCACGGTGAGGAATGCGGCTGCGGAAGCCACGATCATGACCATGAGCATGGTGAGGGCTGCGGCTGCGGAGGCCATCATCATGACCATGAGCACGGTGAGGAATGCGGCTGCGGAGGCCACGATCATGACCATGAGCATGGTGAGGGCTGCGGCTGCGGAGGTCATCATCATGACCACGAGCACGGTGAGGAATGCGGCTGCGGAGGCCACAATCATGACCATGAGGAGTCAGAATGCGGCTGTGGCGGTCATCATCATGACCATCACCATGATCATGGTGAGGAATGTGGCTGCGGCCACGATCATGACCATCATGCGGATGAAGTATTCAGCAGCTGGGGCTTAGAGAATGTGGCTCCTATGAGCAAAGAAGAGCTGGACAAGATCCTTGATGAACTGGCTTATGGAGATGGTTATGGAGATGTACTTCGTGCCAAGGGAATGATTCCGGGTGAGGAAAAAGGTACATGGCTTTACTTTGATCTGGTGCCGGAGCAATACGAGATCCGGGACGGAGCACCGGAATATACCGGTAAGGTCTGCGTGATCGGAGCGAATTTAAAGGAAGAGGAACTTAAGAAGTCCTTTGATAGATAAAAAGAATGGTGGGAACCCCATACAGGGATACCTATATGCCCTGAAAAAGAGGGCAGGAAAGAGGGAACCATGAGCAACACAGATAGAATGGAAGACGACTTTATGCCGGTATTCCTCATCAATGGATTTTTGGAATCTGGAAAAACCCAGTTCCTTCAGTTTACCATGGAACAGGATTATTTTAAGTCTGACGAGAAAACGCTGTTAATTGTTTGCGAAGACGGTGAAACCGAATATGACCAGTCCCTGTTAAAGCGCAACAGGACAGCGGGAATATTTATAGAAAGCATAGAGGAACTGAACCCGGAGAGACTTTTAGAACTGGAACTGCTTTATAATCCGGAGCGGGTTTTGATCGAATGGAATGGAATGTGGAATCTGGATGAGCTGAAGCTTCCTGATGATTGGAGAATCTATCAGCAGATTACCCTGATTGATATGTCCACCTTTGAATTGTATGCTGCCAATATGAAGCCTTTGCTGTATTCCATGGTCCGTAATTCGGAGATGGTTATTTGCAACCGCTGTGACGGAATCGAAGATTTATCCGGTTACCGGCGGACCCTTAAGGCCATGTGCCCCAAGGGAGAGATTGTATTTGAAGATTCTGAGGGAGAGGTTAATGAGATCCCTGAGGAAGAGCTGCCTTATGATATGAGTGCCGATGTGGTGAGCATTTCACCGGAGGCCTATGGAATCTGGTACCTTGATTGTATGGAAAGACGGGACCGTTATGAGGGAAAGACTGTGGAATTTACCGCTATGGTTTTGAAGACTCCTGATTTTCCGAAAAATTATTTTGTGCCAGGGCGTATGGCAATGACCTGCTGCGAGGATGATATGACCTTTTTAGGTTTTGTCACCAAGGCAAGGGAAGCCAGGGAACTGGAAACAAAGCAATGGGTCCGTGTCAAGGCAAAGATTGCATATGAGTTCTGGAGGGATTATGACGGAGAAGGCCCCGTATTGTATGCGGAGTCTGTGGTTCCGGCTCAGCCAATTAAGGGATTTGTGCAGTTTTAGAGAAGAAACTGGGAATATTTGAAGATTGTTACCAGTGACATAATTTAGGATGACAGAAAGCCGCCCTGATGACAGAAAATCAGTAGGGCGGCCTTTTTGTGTGATAGATTAAGGCAGTTAAACAAATAAGCACCACCTGATTCCATATTTATCAATAAAATCTGTCATCAGAGAACTGAATTCACATGGCGCAAGCGGCATAAGAATTTTAGCATCCTTTTTTAGTATCTCATATGCTTTTCTCACCTTATCCTCATTTCCTTCCCCATAATGCAAACAGAACTGCATGACATTGCCTGTAACCGTTTCTTCGTCGATTATGGCATATTCTGAGTTTCTTTCTGCCACAGCAAGTATATGTCCTTGAATATCAAGCTCGGCATGAAAAAATGTTCCGTCACTATTTGGATAACTGCTTATAAGAACAGCATCAAAAGCCTTTTGATAAAGAGCCACAGCTTCATCACTTCTTGTAACGTATGCCTGCATTAATGATCTTATCATAAAAAACCTCCTATGTATGGGGCCTGGTGGGACATGTTCAGCCTATTGCAAACTTCAGACTATTTATAAGTTACCGATCTCTATTTCTGGTTTTTACTATAACATAGTCTGGTTTCTTTATCAATTTTTAATTAATCCCCGTTTTTAATAAAATGCATTAGACAGAAAAAAGCCGTAGAACTTTAAAAAGTCTACGGCTTTTAAAAACTGTTTACATTGGAGGAACCGGTGTCGGTCTTGCCGGATCAAAAACATCAGAAACATTAAATAGATCCGTTAAGCTGTTGGGATAATAAAACATCCGGTACCCATCAAGGTTTCTGCGGGCCTGGCGGAAGTAGTCAGTGCCCATCTGCATCCAGGTAGGTTTGCTGGCGTCTACGTTACAGAAATAACGGAAGCCAAGTGATTTTAAATATGTAAAACGTTCATTATCATTGGTGTAAGGGGTCCAGCTTCCGATATCGCTTCCAAAGGGGAAGAGGATAATATCTGTGGGTCCGGTTAAGGACTCAACGTTGCGTTTCCATTTGTCGCTGTCCGCTTTAAAATGGTTCATGGATATTGTTCCCATATTCCGGTGTCCCCAGCTGTGGGAGGACAGCTCCCAGCCATGATCCTTTAAGGCCTGGGCTACTTTTGCAGCCTGTTCCCGGTCTGCTTCATAATTGGGATTGGTGTCCTTGTAGGATTCATCTGTCCGGTATCCTAGGATCCCGTTGTAACCGGTAAAGGCCAGAATTCCACGTGCTCCTTTGTAGGAGAAATCTGGATGGGTTTTTATGAAGTTTTCAAGAATCGGAACCAGGTCATAATCACCTACGGAAACGCTGCCGTCAGCCATTGTCATCTCGCAGGTGGGGTATCCATCTTCTCCGATAACCATGCGGGTAGCAAAGCCGTCATCTTGCATATATTCGTAATAGCAGACATCATCCTGTGACAGGACAAAAGCTTTCTTGCCTGGAGGAAGCATGATATCTCCATAAACAAATTTGGGATTGCCATTCTCATCTTTCGTCTCATATGCAACATCATGAATCTTCACAAGAACATATCCCTTGTCATACATGGACTGCATCATCTTAAGAAATTCCGATTTGGTAGTCATCATTTGGTTATAGCCCGCCTGCTTGGAATCTCCATCAAAAGCTTTTGAAGTATCTATGATAAGAGAATGAAAGAAAACATGGGTGACATCCTGAGGATTGAACCGTACCAGGGCCTCCTTGTCGGTATTATAACCTGCAATGGCAGAGGTCACTTCCTCGTTTGCGCTAAATTCGGGGTCAGACTGTAGAAGAGTAATTGCCCCATCATAATCGTATCCCAAAGCAAGAGCATCCGCCTGGGAAAGGAGGGCCTTTAATTTTTCTTCACTGGCTTGTTCGCTTGTAGTCTCTTCGGCGGAATCCGGAGTTCCTTCATCGGAAGGGAGTTCTGCGACGGAAGTATCGGCAGGCAATGCCTTGTTTTTCACCCGTTTGCTAATCGCAATCCCGCATAAAGTCAAAACGGCAACGATTAAAATTCCAATAAGAGCAATCAGGATAACCTGCAGTGTATGGTTCCGCCCTCCGCCAGTGTTTCGTCCACGAAAGTCATGTCTGTTCATAGTACAACCTCTTAATTCTGTAGTATTGGGGCAGTATTGATAGATTTTAAACATACCCTGTACAAGTATAGCATACTTTACCAGAAGATGAAACGAAAAGATGGTAATTATTTTTGGAAAAAATGGCATATGTAAGGGAAGCAGTCCCATACAATGGTACAAAGGAATTTTAGGGGATCGTGTATCATATGAAGAGAGTTACGGCATTTGTTTTAAGCTGTCTTCTGTTGTTTTTCTGTTTATGCTTTCCGGCAGCAGGGCAAGAGCCGGATGTGACAGTAGCCTCGGACATGATTATCCAGGCAGAAGAGGCGAAACGGGTAAATTCGGAGGGCGGTCCGGCTTTGCAGTCTCCCAGCGCCGTTCTGATGGAAGCGTCAACCGGACAGATTATTTATGAAAAGAACGCGGATGAAAAAAGGAGCCCGGCGAGCATTACGAAAATTATGACTTTGATCCTTATTTTTGATGCGTTGGATTCCGGTAAAATTAAGCTGACCGATGAGGTTGTGACCAGCGCCCACGCAAAGTCCATGGGAGGCTCCCAGGTTTTCCTGGAAGAAGGGGAAGTGCAGACGGTGGAAACCCTGATCAAGTGCATTGTTATCGCTTCGGGTAATGACGCCTCCGTAGCCATGGCAGAATACATAGCAGGAACAGAAGACGAATTTGTTAAGATGATGAACGAGCGTGCGGCAGGACTTGGGATGACAAACACTCATTTTGAAGATTGCTGCGGACTTACCGAGTCCGGCACCCATGTGACTACGGCTAAAGATATTGCGTTGATGTCCAGAGAATTAATCACCAAATATCCGCAGATCCATAATTATTCTACGATCTGGATGGAGAACATCACCCATGTGACAAAGCAGGGAACAAAGGAATTCGGCCTTTCCAATACCAACAAGCTTTTAAAGATGGCAACGAATTTCACGGTGACCGGTTTAAAGACAGGGTCCACATCAGTGGCAAAGTATTGTCTTTCTGCAACAGCGGAAAAGGATGGGGTCCGCCTCATTGCTTCCATTATGGCAGCTCCGGATTACAAAGTCCGGTTCGCCGATGCCCAGACTCTGCTTAACTATGGATATGCCAATTGCAAGCTGTATGAGGATAAGGAGATGCTTCCACTTCCGGATATGGTGGTTGATAATGGAGTCACGGATCAGGTTCCGTTGAAATATGGTGGGTCCTTTTCTTATTTGAGCCTTAAGGGAGAAGATTTCCAGGCTATTGAGAAGAAGCTGGAGCTGGCACCTTCCATCTCTGCACCGGTGGAGGAAGGACAGAAGGCTGGAAACATTATTTATTCCCTTGGAGGAAAACGGATCGGAGAAGTTCCCATATTAACTGCTGAGTCAGTCAGGGAAGCCAAATTTGCCGATTATTTTAAGCGCCTTTGGAAGGCCTTTAACTTATAGCATATTCATGGATAAACACTGCCCTGTAAGCGGTACACAAAAAAACTGTGTACCGTTTACAGGGTATTTTTTGTTATTGACGGAAGTTCAAGGAAGGGATAAGATTAGTTAGTGCATAAGTGAAAACGAATCGTGGGAGGAAAATAGGTGGGAGATCGATTGCTTGCCCTTTGGTATCAGATGTCGTTGAAGAGGAAACTGTACGTGATCATAGGAAGTGTGGGGATCATTATGGCGGCTTCCATCTTCATCAATCTAAAGGTGGCATATATTTTTATAAACGATGTGAGCATTATCATGGATGACAACCTGGCCTGCTACAAGTTTCAGGAATCTATGGAGAATGAAAGGGGATTGTTTCTCCAGCTGCTGGCAAACAATACTCTGGAAAATAGGGAGGCATACCGTCAGGGGTGTCAGGAGACCAAAGCATTTTTAAACAGCCTGCCCTATGATTATGATAAAATCGGAGAGGAGCGCTATGGGATTACCTGGAACATCATAAACAGTTATGTGACTTACGAAGAACAGCGGGAAAAAGTGGTGGAAATGAGCCAGAATGACCCCAATTACATCAGGGAGCTATATAAAACATATAATATGCAGAAATATCTGGACCTCTACGGGACTCGTCTGACCAAGGTAGTATTAATGGGAGGAAATGATTATTACGAAGTCCAGATTCCTGTACTTAAGCGCATGCCTTACATTTTGGTGGCCATCAGCATCATCGCTTTTTTTGTGCTTATGATCTTACTTCGTTTTATCACGGGCAGCATTGTTAAAACAGTTGTGCAGCTGGCTACCGTCTCAGGTAAGATCGAAAAGAACGACTTTTCGTCTCCTGACGTTCATTGGGATGGAAGGGATGAGATCGGGCAGCTGGTAAGTGCATTCAATAAAATGAAGCATGCCACACGGGACTACATCACAGCGACAGAAGAGAAAAGGCAGATGGAAGAAAAGCTGTACCGGCAGGAGCTGGAGAGGACCGAGCTTGAGAAGCGGTTTTCCATGGCCCAGCTTCAGCTGATCAAAAGTCAGTTAAATCCACACTTTCTCTTTAATACTCTGAATATGATCACCAGGATGGCACAGATGGAAGAGGCACCGGTTACCGAGGAAATGCTGGTGGCCATCAGCAGCCTGCTACGTTACAGCCTCCGGACGTCCAATGCCTTTGAGCCTCTGGAACAGGAGCTAAAGGTGGTGAAGGATTATATGTATATCCAGAAGATGCGTTTTGGAGACCGGATTCAATGGAACATCAACTGCAGCACAGATTTATATCAGCAAGAGGTGCCGGTCTTCATGCTGCAGCCATTGGTGGAAAACGCGGTCATTCACGGCATACAGGAAAAGGAGAACGGTGGAAGCATTGACATACAGATCGAGAAAAGAAAAGGGCTTTTATGGATTTCCGTTGCGGATACGGGGAAAGGGATGGACACGGAAACCCTAGCCGCTATCAGGAATGCCATTGAAACAAAGGGTACTGGGCTTGGTATCGGGCTGGGGAATATATATAGAAGGATTTCTTATTATTACGAATATGGGAAGGTAACCATAGACAGCGGCGAAAACAGAGGCACAGTGGTACAGATAGAATTTGGTCGGAGAAGGGATATGATGGATCATGTATCGGTTAATGATAGCGGAAGATGAGATGATTGAGCGTATTGTACTCAAAAAAATGCTTCTGAAGAAATTTGGAGAGGAATGTCAGGTTTTTGAGGCACAGAACGGTAATGAGGCGATAGAGATTTTTAAAAGGGAAGATATCCAGGTGGTGATCCTGGACATCGGGATGCCGGGAATGAACGGAATCCAGGCAGCGGAAATTATGAGGAAGGAAAAAAAGGATTGCTGTATTATTTTTCTGACGGCTTACGACCGTTTTGACTATGCAAAAAAGGCGATTTCTATCAGGGCTATGGAATATCTGCTGAAGCCTTATTCCCAGAAAGAGGTTTTAAACGTGGTTGAAGAGGCCCTGCGGATTGCCGATAAACAGGAGGACAAGCCGGAGGAAATCAAAAACCATGGAGAAGAGGAAGGTGCCGAAGTTCCGGATGAAGAGGAAAACGCTCATCAGACTTTGGGTGATGAGTCTGATTTCAGCGGCAGCCGTTTGTCTGTTTTGACCGCCATGGTGGAGGAGTATATACGATCCAACTATATGAATGATATTTCCATGAGCGAAACAGCCCGGGCCGTGGGGTATTCAGAGCCTTATTTTTGCAGAATGTTCAAGCTGCAGTTCGGGCAAAGCTTTACCTCTTATCTGTCGGAATACAGAGTCAGGGAAGCGAAAAAGCTTCTGGCCCAGCCCAATGTGATCGTAAAAGAAGTAGGGGTCAGGGTGGGGTACATGGATTCCAATTATTTTACAAAAGTTTTCAAACGCCTGGAAGGAGTGAATCCTTCGGATTACAGAATGTCTATATTAAAAGACCTCTAAAAATTGATTTTAGTGTGAAAAATGCCTGTCATGATGAGATGACAGGCAATTTTTATTTTAACTGAAATGATAAAATTCTACTACGGATGATAAAAAGTTACGATGGAAACTGTCGAAGTCTGCCGTTATAATGAACACACAACACAGAAAGTGTGTACAAAGCAGAGAGGAGGATGGGGCATGGAACAGGAATTGTTTCGAATGGAAGGGATAAGTAAAAGCTTCCCCGGAGTCAAGGCTCTCGATAAGGTAAGTCTGTCAGTTAATAAGGGGGAGGTCCTAGGGCTTGTTGGTGAAAATGGAGCCGGTAAATCCACCCTGATGAAAATTTTATCCGGTGTTCACCGGGCAGATGAAGGTGAAATATTCATTGAAGGAAATAAGGTGGACATTGATTCCGTTGCAAAGGCCCATGAGCTTGGCGTATGCATCATCATGCAGGAGTTGAATATGTGCGGCCATCTTAGTGTGGCAGACAATATATTCATCGGCAGGGCTCATAAAAAAGGAATTTTCATCGATGATGGCAAGATGCATGAGGAAGCGAAAAAGATCCTTGATGATCTGGGTATTGAATTAAATACCTATGCCCATGTGGGAAGCTTAAGCATTGCTCAACAGCAGATGGTGGAAATTGCAAAAGCGATCAGCTTTAATTCGAAAATACTGGTTCTTGATGAGCCGACGGCAACTCTTACGGAAAAAGAGATCGATCAGTTGTTCGGTATCATCCGCCGCTTGAAAGAAAAGGGAGTGGGTATGGTTTATATTTCCCACCGAATGGCAGAACTGAACCAGATCTGTGAACGGGTTACGATTATCAGAGATGGTCAGTACATAGGTACCAGGAATTTAAATGAGATCACGATGGATCAACTGGTGAACATGATCGTTGGTCGTTCATTGGAGGATAAATATCCTAAATATAAGCGTAACATCGGAGAAATTGTTCTTGAGGCCAGGAATGTCCGCAGAGGTACAAAAGTAAATGCGGACTATTTTTATGTAAAAAAAGGAGAAATCCTTGGAATATCAGGACTGGTAGGAGCTGGAAGAACAGAGCTGATGCGCTGCATCTTCGGTGCAGATCAGGCGGATTCCATGGAGCTTACGCTGGAAGGAAAACCAATCAAAGTCAACTCTGTGATCCAGGCCATTAAGCATGGCATTGGATATGCCACGGAAGACCGGAAGAGGGATGGTCTTGCTCTGGGCCTTGATATCAAATATAACACGAACATGGCCCATCTTCAAAACATTACCCGCTTTGGATTTATCAATGACAAGGAAGGGCTTAAGAATGCGGAAAAATATGTGGAGCTTCTGCGCACGAAAACCCCAAGCGTGCATCAGCTTTGCGGGAATCTTTCCGGAGGCAATCAGCAAAAGGTAGTTTTAGCCAAATGGCTGTGCAATGATGTAAAGGTGCTGATTGTTGACGAGCCAACCAGAGGAATCGATGTAGGAGCCAAGTATGAGGTGTATGAGCTGTTTAACAAGCTGAGCGCCCAGGGAGTGTCTATCATTATGATTTCTTCTGAATTGCCGGAGATTCTTGGTATGAGTGACCGGATTCTGGTTATCCATCAGGGAGAAATCAACGGTGAATTAGATGCAAAGACCGCGACTCAGGAAGATATCCTGTATCTTGCGGCAGGTTATAACAAACTAGAAGGAAAACCGGCGCCCGTGTTATCAGGCGGCGGCAATAGAAAGGGAGAGTAAGGATGGGAAACTTAAAAGCAAAGGTGCAGGAAAAGAAGGGCGGTTCGTTTAACAAGCTAAACGCAGCCACACGGCGGGCAATCTACTCATTGTGCATCCTGGTCGGACTGTTTGTGCTGTTTTCGATTCTTCAGCCTGCTAAATTTTTAGCCCCGGCCAATTTACAGAACCTTCTGCAGCAGATCGTTACATATACCATCATCGGCTGTGGTCTGACCTTCTGTCTGGTCTGCGGCGGAAACGATTTATCTGCCGGCGCTTCTATGGCATTGTCAGGAATTATTATGGTATCACTTCTGATGCAGGGACTGCCTCTTGTGGTATGCATCGCACTTTGCCTGATCATGGGTATCATGACAGGTATTATGAATGGCTTTTTTATTGAAATTTTAGGCGTTGTGCCTTTTGTTGCGACTTTGGCAACCCAGTGGGTATACCGAGGCATGGCAAACGTGCTGGTAAACGGTGCGCCCCTGTATACAACAAACATTCCTTCTAAGGAAATCCAGAAACAGTTTTACGTTCTGGGCGGCGGAAGGATCGGAGGAGATGGACTTCCTTACAGCGTTATCATCACTTTGGTGTATGCTGTGATTTTAGGGATTGTTCTTGCAAAAATGCGGATCGGCCGTCAGATTTATGCCTGTGGTTCCAACTTAGAGGCGGCGAAACTTTCCGGTATTAATGCAGTAAAAACCCGTATGTTTGCATATTGTATTTCCGGCTTGTCCGCAGCAATCTGCGGTATCCTGGTTGCTTCCCGCCTTTCCAGTGCACAGCCTACGGCAGGTAACGGATATGAGATGGAAGCCATTGCAGCGTCCGTTCTGGGAGGAATCTCCATCCTGGGCGGAGAAGGAACGATTCTTAATACAGTGATCGGAGCCTTGATGATGGGAGTAATCCGGAACGGACTGAACTTAAATGGTGTCAATTCGTTCTGGCAGCAGATGATCGTAGGTATTATCCTGTTGATCGCCGTAGCATCCCAGACAGCGAAAAAAAGCGGAGACTTAGGGGCAATCAAGCGGTTTTTTGGCTTGAGAAAATAAAAACAATCAACTCAGGAGGAAAAGAAGAATGAGAAAAGTAACGGCAGTTTTGTTGGCAGCGGCTATGGCAGTTGCCGGTCTGACCGGCTGTGGAAGCCAGTCAAGCAGCACGCCTGCAACCACCGCAGCGGCAGAATCCAGCAAAGGGGCGGACACCGATAAGGCAGAGTCAAAAGACTCAGCTAAGGGTGATACAGCAAAAGAGAAAACCATTTACGTAATTGTAAAGGTTCTGGGAAATCAGTACTGGAGCGTGCTTCAGGCTGGAGCAGAACAGGCTGGCAAGGAACTGGGCTGTAACGTAGTCGTAGTAGGAACCGCTCTGGAGTCAGATATCGAAGGCCAGCTTACCCTGCTGCAGAATGCAGTATCCGCACAAGCAGATGGAATCGTTATTGCACCTTTAGACAGTGTATCTCTTGACGCACCGATAACAGAAGCGTATAATTCAGGTATACCGGTTGTTCTGGTAGATACAGTAATCAAGAGCGAGAACTACAGCGCAGCTCTTTTAACCAACAACGTGGAAGCAGGAAAGGTTGCTGCTGAGGAAATGCTCCGCAGACTGAAAGACAAGGGAGTTTCTGAAACAGAAGATGCTCAGATCGCCATTCAGGTAGGTTCTACCGGATCTCAGACCATCAATGACCGCGTAAAGGGCTTTAATGAGTACTGGCAGGAAAATGCTCCTGAAAAATGGCAGGTATTAAACAACGATATTAAGGTAAACGATGGAGATATCAGCAAGGCAGTAGGTTTCTGTCAGGACTTTATCACCACATATCCAAACTTAAAGGCAGTGTTTGGTCCTAACAACGGATCTACCGTAGGATTTGTAACTGGTCTTACTGAAACTGGACGCACCGACATTTCCATGGTAGGATTTGATTTCTCAGCAGAAATTGAAACTATGATTCGCAGCGGCGAATATGATGTTTCTTCCGTGGTACAGCGCCAGTATTATATGGGATATGACGGCGTAAAAACTGCTCTTGAGATGTCCGATGGAAACACTGTAAGAGAAAAGACAATCGATACAGGTGTAATCCTGGTAACTAATGATAATGTGGATGATCCTGAGGTGCAGAGTATCATCAATCCATAATCAAAAAATAATATAAATATCAAACGCTTCCTCTGTGCCCAGGGGAGGCGTTTTGGGGGTAAAGGAATGGACAAACGGATTGCCAAATGGGCGGCTTTGATTTTTTTTGCAATGGCTGCAGCATGCATTTTTTTCATTCTCCTGAAATCAGGAAATCTGGGGAAAGGCTTTTTTCTAAGGGGACGGAAGGAAGCGCCGGAATATGTGTTTTCTTATGCGGATAACCAGCCGGAGGATTATCCAACAGTACAGGGAGCAAGGAAATTTGCGGAGCTGGTGCAGGAAAAAACGTCCGGAAGGATCAAGATCAATGTGTTTGCCGGCGGTGAAATGGGGAGTGAAAATGAAGTGGTGGAACAGCTTCAATACGGCGGCATTGATTTTGCCCGGGCTTCGGTCATGATATTAGCCGAAATAAAACCGAAGTTTAATGTCCTTCAGCTTCCTTATTTATATAGAGATGAAAAACATATGTGGAAGGTTCTTGACGGAGAGATCGGAGAGGAATTTAAGGATGAACTGGGGGAAAGCGGTTTGGTAGCCCTTTCCTGGTATGATGCAGGTGCCAGGCATTTTTACAATTCTTCCCATCCCATAAAATGCGTAGAGGATTTGAAAAAAATGCGCATTCGCGTTGCCAATTCTGATATGATGTCGGCAATGGTGGAGGCGCTTGGAGCCAGGGCGGTGCCAATGGCTTATTCCGAAGTATATGCAGCTCTGGAGACCAGCAGCATCGATGGTGCGGAAAACAACTGGCCATCCTATGAATCCATGGGTCATTATGAAGTGGCAAAATACATCACTCTGGATGCACACACCCGGATTCCCGAGATGCAGCTTGCCTCCCAGGCCACATGGGAAAAGCTGAGTGATTCGGACAGGGAGATCATTACGGCCTGCGCAGAAGAGTCCGCCAGGTATGAAAGACAGCTATGGGAGATTCGTGAACAGAAGGTCAGGGAACAGCTGATTAAGGCCGGCTGTATCGTCACGGAACTAAGCCCCACGGAACAGGTGCGCTTTCGGGCGGCCGTCATGACGGTTTATCAAATGTTCTGCAGCAAATATATTGATGTAGTAAACCGGATCGCCCAGATACGGTGATGAATGAATTTTAACGGATGCTTTCAATGGAAATAACTTGAAGCATCTGTTTTTTTATTTCTTATGGGAGTAGAATAAAAATTTCAATAGGTGTTGACAAGTAATATTATATGGCATATAATATTATTATACGACGTATAATATAGATAAAAAAATAATATTATATATCAGTTCAAATAGAAGAAAGGAAGGTGGGCAATCGTGGAACCAAAACGTTTGTACCGGTCTGTAAAGAACAGAGTCCTTTGCGGTGTATGCGGTGGTATTGGAGAATATTTTCAGGTAGATCCTGTTATGATCAGGTTGATATGGGTTCTTCTGATGTTTCTTCAGTCATGGCGCCATTTGTTCCGTTCGTTCATGGGATTTTCTCTGGTGGGAGGAAGCCTGGTACTTTACATCATCGCTGCGGTTATCATACCCCAGGCGCCAAAGGATGAAACAAGATAGTGGCAAAAATTAGGATAGGAGTGGGCACATGGTTTTTAACACAGGAGCAGCATTATTGGACGCCATTGTCCTTGCAATAGTGTCGAGGGATCAGGAGGGTACCTATGGTTATAAAATCACACAGGATGTGAGGAATGTCATTGAGATTTCAGAATCAACCCTTTATCCGGTACTCCGAAGATTGCAGAAGGAAGAGTGTCTGGAGGTTTATGATCTGGCATTTGACGGAAGAAACCGAAGATATTATAAGATTACGGAAAAAGGAAGGGTTCAATTGAATCTCTATAAAGGTGAGTGGGTAGGCTACTCCCAGAAAATATCCCGGATTTTTGAGGAGGCACATATATGAGCAGGGATGAGTTTATGAGAGAGCTGGAATATCTGCTGTCGGATATTCCAGATGATGAAAAGGCGGATGCCATCGAATATTACAGGGATTATCTGGAAGAAGCGGGGCCGGAAAATGAGGAAAAGGTAATCGGTGAGTTTGTAAGCCCTGAGCGGATCGCAGCGATTATCCGCTCGGATATTTCCGGGAATTTGGATGACGGTGGAGAATTTACGGAGACTGGCTATCGGGATGAACGGTTTAAAGATCCAAATTACCAGATGGCAAAGCGATATGATCTTCCGGAGGTATCCGAAGAACCTCAATACAGTTACGAAGATCAGGAGAAAAAACATAACAGGCGAAGAAGAGGCATGGATGGAAATCGTACCGTGAAAACTGTTTTATGGATCATTTTAATTATTGCGGCTTCGCCTATCCTTATGGGAATCGGAGGAGGTATTGTAGGCTTGTTAGGAGGTGTTTTGGGATGCCTTGTGGCAGCGGTTATTGGAGTCGGTGCGCTGACCTTTGCCCTTTTGGCGGCCGGGGTCGGTATGGTTTTGGGCAGTGTTGTCTCCATGGTGATTCATCCCTTAAGCGGAGCCCTGCTTTTAGGGTTGGGAATCCTGTTTCTTGGTATAGGAATGATCGCCCTGGCTCTCTGCGGTGCATTTTATGGGACCTTTCTTCCATTTCTTTTCAGAAGCTTTGTGAACGTCCTTAGCAGGTTATTTCATGGAAGGAGAAGCCGCTTATGAAAAGATTTATAAAGATATGTTTAATTGCAGGAAGTGTCTGCGCCCTGATTGGCGGGGGAATTTCAGCCGTAGCGGCTGTGTTGGGAGGAAATCTACGGGAAATCGTACCGCAAAGAGCTCTTGAGTGGAGAAGGGAAATTTCAGGCGTCACCCTGGATGGTTTCTGGGATGAGGTAAATTTTGAGAATTTTGATCTTACTATTCCAGAGGTTTTTAATATAGGAGAAAAAGGGCAGGAAATATTTTCTTCTTCGAAAGTTAAAAAAATGGATATAGTAATACGTACAGGAAACGTGGTTTTTGTGGAAGATCCCCAGGGTAATGAGGTTAAGATTTTCTGCAACAGGGACCAATCCTGTTATACTCTGTACGCAGAAAATGGCGATTTGGAGCTTCAGGAATATGATGGCTGGAAAAGAAAGGATGGCCCGGAGCTGCTTTTTACGGTCCAGGTGCCAAAGAATTACCGATTTTCTGAAGTTGACTTGCAATCAGTACATTCAAGCCGTTTTTCAGGAAATGAGGATTCCGGCCCGGCTATGATGTCTCAGGCTCTTTCTGCAGATGAACTGACAATTGAAACAAAGGCCGGCGCCATAAAAATCAATGGCGGCAGCGTGGGAAATCTTCATGTGAAAAGCAGTGCAGGCGCTGTAGATTTTTCCGGAAGAACGACCGGAGACATTGAGGCAGAATGCCAGGTCGGTGCCATAAGGCTTGAACTTGCCGGGAAAAAGGAAGATTACAATTACGATATCCAGTGCAAGATGGGAGCCATAAAGATCGGTGATGAAGGAAATGCGGCCCTAAAGGGAAAGAAACAGACGGATAACGGGGCTGGAAAAGATATGGATTTAGAATGCACGACTGGAGCGATCCAGGTGGATTTTATGAATGAATTATAATATAATTATAGTATTTATAGGTCAAAAAGCAGAAAGGAGATAAACAAATGGAAGATAATCAGAAGAAACTATACCGTTCCGATACAGACAAAATGCTTTGTGGGGTATGCGGCGGAATTGCAGAATATTTTAACGTGGATTCTACCCTCATCCGGCTTTTGTGGGCAGTGCTGGCCTGCACAGGCACAGGAATTGTGGCCTATTTTATTGCGGCCATCATTATCCCCAGAAGATAAAAGGGCTTTGTAAAAGCCGGAGACGAAAAAAGCAGGCTGCTGCGGACCAGAGTTCCGCCACGGCCTGCTTTTTTTAAAATACTGGAAAAAATTTACGTTTAATTCTTCTGGTAGGGGGCATACTCTCTTTAGATTTAAGAAAAGGAGATTTGAAACTATGTCAAAGGGAAAGAAAAACGAACCATTTGATCCTCGTAATATGAAGCCAGAGGAAATACTTAAATTTGAAATTGCTACAGAGCTTGGCCTTGGTGATAAGGTGATAGAGAGCGGCTGGCGCAGTCTGAGTGCAAAGGAAAGCGGCCGGATCGGAGGCCTGATTACAAAAAGAAAAAGAGAAATGAAAAACGAAGCTCTGTTAAAGGGTGAAGAAGTATAAAAAATACCCTGCGAGTATCCCTTGATGTCCGTAAAGCATGGGCAGAAGAAGAAAACTGAGGAATTTTCTTGCACCGTAAGGGAATATATTTTATAATGGACCTCAAAGAGGAAATATCCTGCGGGTATCCCTTTACGTCCGGTAAAGCGGGACAGGCTCTGCGCAGAAAGCATTGGCGGGAAAGAGGAGATACGTTTCGGATATTCCGTGATGCCTGGAAAGAATGGGCAGGAAAGATGCAGGACGATGGAAAAACAGGAATTAAGAAGCGGATTCACGACTGGAACCTGTGCCGCTGTTGCCTCCAAGGCAGCGGCGGTCATGCTGTTAACCGGGTGTGAATTACAGCACATGAAACTTATGACGCCAAAAGGAAGGTCGGCTGATCTTCCTCTTTTTCATGTTGTCTTAAGCCAGGAAAAGGCGGTATGCGCTGTAATAAAGGATGCAGGGGATGACCCGGATGTAACGCATCAGGCCATGGTGTTTGCAAGCGTTACATATACTGATGTTAAAGAAGAGGGGGAGGCCGCAGGAATTTATCGCAGAGAAGGAGAGGATGGGAAAGCCCCTCTTTTTCTCACTGCAGGAGAAGGGATCGGTTGGGTGACAAAACCGGGACTATCCTGTCCCGTGGGCATGCCGGCCATTAATCCTGTTCCCCGTGACATGATATTCCAAGGAGTGGAGGACGCCAGAAGGGAAGCGGGCTTTGATAGTTCCTTAACAATCACCGTCTGGATGCCGGAAGGAAAAAAACTGGCGGAAAAAACCTTTAATTCCAGGCTGGGAATTGTAGGCGGGCTTTCCATACTTGGAACAACAGGAATTGTAAAGCCCATGAGTGAAGAGGCGCTGATTGCTACCATACGGCTGGAATTACATATGAAGGCAGTGGCTGGAATGAAGCGGGTGATCCTTGTTCCGGGAAATTATGGAGAAGCGTTTATACAGGAAACACTTGGCCTTGACCTAAAAAATGGGGTGATCTGCAGCAATTTTATCGGGGAAGCTTTACAATCGGCTGGCGAGGAGGGATTTCACCAGATCCTGTTTGCAGGACATATTGGGAAGCTTATTAAGACTGCAGGAGGTGTGCCCAATACCCATTCCAAATATGGGGACCGCCGTATGGAAATATTGTGGGACTGTACTGCCCCTTTCTCAGAGGGCAGGGACGGATTAAAAGATGAGATTATGGCAGCCAATACCATGGAGGAGGCTGCGGGAATCCTGAAAAGCTTTGGGATTTTAGAGCCTGTTATGGAAGAGGCTGTGGACAGGATCCAGAGATACATGTCTCTCTGGTCCGGGGGGAGAACGGTGGAAGTGGTGACATTTTCCACGATGTACGGTATACTGGGAATGAGCCGGGGAGCAAAGGAACTTATCGGGTTGCTTTCCGGGGAAGCACCAGGACGGAACGAACAGGAGGAATAAACGATGGCTGGAATCATGTACGGGATCGGCGTAGGGCCGGGAGATCCGGAGCTTATGACATTAAAGGCGGTTAAACGGATCAGGGAATTAAAGGTCATTGCCATTCCCCATAAAAATAAAGAACAGTGTACGGCATATCAGATCGCCAGGCAGGCAGTGCCGGAAATAGAAGAAAAGGAATGCCTTCATCTGCACATGCCCATGACAAAAGATAAAAATATACTTAAGGAAAGCCATGATCAGGCAGCCAGGACGGTAATGGAGTATTTAGACAGGGGCGTGGATGTGGGATTTATTACCCTTGGGGATGTAAGCATTTATTCCACCTTCAACTATCTGATGGAACGGCTATGGACAGAAGGGTATGATACCCGCTTAGAAAGCGGAATTCCATCCTTTTGCGCCGCGGCGGCAAGGCTTGGAATCTCTCTTGTATCAGGCGCAGAGGAGCTTCATATCATACCGGCCTCTTACCAGGTGAGGGATGCCTTAAAGCTTCCTGGTGTAAAGGTGCTTATGAAGGCCGGCAGACAGATGGAAGCGGTAAAAAGAGAACTGAAAGACTGTGGAGCCAGCGCTATGATGGTAGAAAACTGCGGAATGCCGGATGAACGGATCTATGGATCCCTGGATGAGATTCCGGAAGATGCCGGCTATTATTCTTTGATGATTGTGAGGTAATTATGGTACATATCGTAGGAGCAGGTCCGGGAGCGCCGGACTTAATTACAGTGAGAGGCAAGGAGTTGCTTGAGAGGGCGGATGTGATCATTTACGCAGGCTCTTTGGTAAACCCAGCCCTTTTGGATTACAGAAAGGCCCAGTGTCAGGTCTATGACAGTGCCAAAATGACCCTTGAGGAAGTGATTGCGGTTATGGCGGAGGCGGAGCTTAAAGGAAAGATGACGGTAAGGCTCCATACCGGTGATCCCTGTATTTATGGAGCAATCAGAGAGCAGATGGATGAACTGGAGGTAAGAGGGATTCCTTATGACGTATGTCCGGGTGTCAGCTCTTTTTGCGGTGCGGCTTCAGCCCTTAAAATGGAATATACCCTTCCTCAAGTAACCCAAAGTGTGATCATTACCCGTATGGCAGGAAGGACACCGGTGCCGGATCGTGAATCCATCGCTTCCTTTGCGGCACATGGCGCAACTATGGTCATCTTTTTAAGTACCGGTATGCTGGATAAGCTGTCGGAGGAGTTGATAAAAGGCGGTTATCTTCCGAATACTCCTGCCGCGATTGTCTATAAGGCAACCTGGGAGGACGAGAAGACCATAAACTGTACGGTGGAAAGTTTAGGTGCTAGTGCCAGACGGGAAAATATAAAGAAGACAGCCCTGATTCTTGTGGGCAATGTGGTGGCTCAGAACGGCTACGAACGTTCTAAGCTTTATGATCCGGTTTTTAGTACGGAATACCGGAAGGGAACGGGGGAAGAATGATGAAGCTCTCGATCATCTGCTTTACGCAAGCAGGAGCCAGGCTTAGTGTAAAACTTATAAAGGAATTATTAAAAGCAGGGCAGCCTTGTGAAGCTTATGGGTCGGAAGGGCTTATTAAGTCCTGCCCTGACGGGGATCTCATGATCCCTGTTTCTACTTCCCTGTCGGAATGGACAAAGGAGCAGTTTTTGCAGAAGGAAGGCATCGTGTTTGTTGGTGCAACCGGCATTGCAGTCCGGGCTATTGCACCCTTTTTAAAGAGTAAGGCAGAAGACCCGGCCGTGGTGGTTATGGATGATATGGGAAGATTTTCCATCTCCCTTTTATCCGGACATTTAGGAGGAGCCAATGAACTGGCAGAACAGCTGGCGGGTATGGCAGGCGGTCAGGCTGTTATTACCACTGCCACGGACATTCATGGCAGCTTTGCGGTAGACTTATTTGCTAAAAAGCAGGGGCTGGTCATTACTGAATTAAAAAAGGTAAAAATGATATCTTCCGCCATTCTTAAAGGAGAAAGTGTAGGATTTCACTGTGATTTTCCGGTTTCAGGAAAGCTTCCTTCCGGACTTATCCCGGGAGAGGCCTGCAATGCAAATCTTTGGATCACCATAAAGGAGAATCCAAAAGAGGAGCCGCTTAAGGCATCCTTAAAGCTGGTTCCAAGGCTTTTGGTTCTTGGAGTCGGATGCAGAAAAGGGGTACCTGCCAAAACCATAGAAAAGGTTCTTGACCGGTTTTTCAAGGAATGGAACTTATCCCCGGAAGCGCTGACTGCATGTGCCAGCATCGATTTAAAGAAGGAAGAAGAGGGAATCTGCCGGTTCGCTGCTTCTAAAGGAATCCCGTTTTATACGTATCCGGCCAAAGTGCTTGAGGAAACAGAAGGGGAATTTTCTTCCTCTTCCTTTGTTAAGAAAGTCACCGGAGTTGATAATGTATGCGAGCGGGCAGCTCTTACCTGCGTAAAGGAATTAGGAGGCGGGAAGCTGCTGGTAAAAAAACAGGCGGCAGACGGGGTGACGGCAGCTGTGGCTGTCCGGGATTGGAAGGTGCAACTAGATTCGCTTGACTCATTAGGAGGTAACATATGACAAAATCAGGAAAACTTTACGTGGTAGGAATCGGTCCAGGTTCCTATGAGGATATGACCATAAGGGCCATCAAGGCACTGGAAGAGAGTGAGGTCATTGTAGGGTATACTGTATACATAGATTTGATCAAGGAGCATTTTCCGGATAAGGAGATGCTTACCACGCCGATGCGCAAAGAACAGGAGCGTTGCCTGCTGGCAATAGAGGAAGCAAAAAAGGGAAAAACCGCAGCCATGGTGTGCAGCGGAGATTCAGGTGTTTACGGCATGAGCGGATTGATCCTTGAGATGGCCCGGTCAGAAGAAGACATTGAGATCCAGATCATACCAGGAGTAACTGCGGCCTTAAGCGGAGGTGCCGTGTTAGGCGCTCCTTTGGGCCATGATTTTGCGGTAATCAGCTTAAGTGATCTGCTCACTCCCATGGAATTAATTGAAGACAGGCTTAGGGCTTCCGCCCAGGCAGACATGGTCATCTGTCTTTATAATCCGTCCAGTAAAAAGAGGGCCGATTATTTGAAACGTGCCTGTGAAATCGTAATGGAATACAAAAATCAGTCAACCATCTGTGGCCTTGTAAAAAATATTGGCAGGGAAGAGGAAGTAATGGCGGTCATGACTCTGGAAGAACTAAGAGATACCCAGACAGATATGTTTACTACCGTTTATATCGGAAATTCCATGACAAAAATGATCAATGGCAGGATGGTAACACCACGAGGATATAAAAATGTGTAGAGTTTTGATTTTCGGAGGCACCACGGAGGGCCGGATTCTGGCGGAGTACTGCCATGAAAAGAAGATAAATGCATGGGTAAGTGTGGCAACCGGTTATGGAAGGTCCGTACTTATGGAAAGTCAGTACCTCCACATTCATGAGAACCCCATGGCCGCCCATGAGATGGAAGGTTTTATAAGGCAAAACGGCATCACTCTTGTGCTCGATGCTACTCACCCCTATGCCACTCTGGCAAGCGAAAATATACGCTCCGCCTGCAATCAGACAGGTACTGCCTGCAAAAGGATTGTAAGGGAATCTTCCGAAAATCTAAAGCCGGGAGATCTAGGGGAAGGAAAGGTCCTGTGGGTCAGTGACTTAGAGGAAGCAATTTTTGCCTTGCAGAAAATTCCTGGAAATATTCTTGTCACAACAGGCAGCAAAGAGCTTTCCGCTTTTACCAAAGTGGACTCCTGGGAAGAACGGATTTTTGCCAGAGTCCTTCCTGGACTGTCTGTAATCTCTGCCTGTGAACAGATGGGGATTAAGGGGAAACATTTGATTGCCATGCAAGGCCCTTTTACAGCCGAGATGAACCGGGCTATGATAAGACAGTATGACATTAGCTGCCTTGTGACAAAAGAGGCCGGACATGCGGGAGGCTTTCCGGAAAAGATGGAGGCAGCGGCGGAATGCGGAATAACGGCAGTTGTCATCGGACGCCCTGGAAAAGAAGATGGAATGACTGTCAGGGAAGCAAAGGAACTTTTAGCTCAGGCAATGCCGGAGCTTCAGATCCGGACTGAGAAGAAAAAAGTATCTCTGATCGGAACCGGTATGGGCGGAGAGGATCAGATGACCGTAAAGGCATGGAAGGAATTGCAGCAATGCGATGTGATCTTCGGTGCAGAACGGATGCTCTCCGGTATTACTTCTACAATCTCCCGTGCCGTTAAAGTGCCCTTTTATACAAGTAGGGATATCCTGCCTTGGCTAGATGCCCATGAGGAGTTTACCAGAATCGGAATCCTGTATTCCGGTGATACAGGCTTTTACAGCGGGACCAAAAAGATGGCGGAGGCATTGGCCAAGGAACCATATTGCCAAAGATATGATACGGTGGTTTTTCCGGGAATATCATCGGTTTCTTACTTGTGCTCCCGGCTGAAAACGGACTGGGAGGATGTGCGTCTTGTGAGCCTTCACGGCCGGACCTGTGACGTGATTAAGGAATTAACCCTTAATCCCAGGGTATTTGTCCTGTTAGATGGAATTAATACGGTGAAAAGCTTGTGTCATATTCTTAAAGAGCAAGGATATCATAAAGCCAGGCTTTCCGTAGGGGAGAGACTTTCCTATCCAGATGAGCGGATAACCGTTGGAACCCCGGAGGAGATTAAAGAGCAGGATTTTGATATGCTGTCTGTTGTATTAATAGAGAGGTAAAATTGAAAGAATCACTGGATATGCAGACATATCCGCTTGATACATTAGGAGGCAATTTATGAGAGATGAACTGTTTATCCGGGGTGATGTGCCCATGACGAAAAGTGAGGTCAGGGCTGTTTCCATATCAAAGCTGGAACTGGAACCGGATTCCGTCCTGTATGATATAGGGGCAGGAACCGGCTCCGTATCCATAGAAGCGTCCAGGTATCTCACAGAGGGCCGGGTTTATGCAATTGAAAAGAAAGCGGAAGCCATAGATCTTATAAAGGCTAATAAAGAAAGATTTGGAGTAAGCAGACTGGAAATCGTTGAAGGGGCTGCTCCCGAGGCATTAACAGCTCTTGAACCCCCTACCCACGTGTTCATCGGAGGAACCTCAGGCACCATGGATAAAGTGCTTTCCCTGGTTTTAAAGAAGAATCCGGGGGTCAGGATCGTAATCAACGCAATAGCTTTGGAGTCCCTTGCAGAAATCCTTTCCTGGCTGAAACGGCATTCCGTCACAGCAGAAATTGTGCAGGTTTCAATATCCAGAGGAAGAGAAGCGGGGGACTATCATCTGATGATGGGACAGAATCCGGTTTATGTGGTTTCCTTTGGCGGGGAAGGGAGGAACGGCCTTGATTAATTCCTATCCCAGGCTGATGCTTGCAGCCCCTAAAAGCGGCAGCGGAAAGACCATGATGACCTGTGGTCTTTTAAATGCGTTTCTGTTAAGGAAGCTGTCCTGCAGGTCCTTTAAATGCGGCCCGGATTATATTGATCCTATGTTTCATAAATATGTGCTTGGCATTGACGGTGGAAATCTGGATACATATTTTCTGGATAAAGAGAAAGTCAGAGAACAGTTTTTAGACCAGGCAAGGGGTGCCGGAATTTCCGTCATTGAAGGAGTTATGGGGTATTACGACGGGGTGGGAGGAGACACCACCCAGGCAAGCTCCTATGAGGTGGCATGCGCTCTGGATGCACCGGTAGTCCTGGTTTTAGACTGCAAAGGAGCCAGCCTGTCCCTGGCCGCAGTGGTGAAAGGTTTCCTGGAATATAAGGAAAACAGCAACATAAAAGGTGTAATCTTAAACCGGACATCTTCTGTCATGGCAGAACGGCTGAAACCGGCCATCGAAGAACTGGGAGTGCATGTTTACGGATATCTGCCGGAATGTGAGGAAGGGGCTTTGGACAGCCGCCACTTAGGACTGATTCTGCCAGGAGAACAAAAGGGTCTGAAAGATCAGCTTAATCAGCTGGCTATGAAGTTAGAAACCACCATAGATATCAATGGACTGATAAAGCTGGCCCAGGAGGCCAAACCTCTGCCGTCTCATAAAGGCGGATTAAAAAGTCAGGTTTCCCAGACAGATCAAGGAGAAGAAGTGCTTATAGGAATGGCACTGGATGAGGCGTTCTGCTTTTATTATCAGGAGAATTTAAGGCTCTTAAAAGAGATGGGGGCAAAACTCATACCTTTTAGTCCGATCCACGATAAGAAGCTGCCTCCGGAGATTAACGGTCTTTTGCTTGGCGGCGGATATCCGGAGCTTTATTGTCCGGAACTTTCGGAGAATGAATCCATGCTCCGGGACATAAGGCAGCTATCAGAACGCGGCCTTCCCATTGTGGCTGAGTGCGGGGGATTTTTGTATCTCCATGAGCTGCTGGAAACAAAGGACCATAAAACATATTCCATGGCCGGTATTATAAAAGGAAAGGCATTCCCAACAGAACGATTGTTAAGGTTTGGTTATTTTGAGGCATTTCCCAATGCAGATACCCAATTTTTAAAAGTGGGTGAGTCCATTCGTGGGCATGAATTCCATTATTGGGACAGCACGAATAACGGAGCCAGCATGGAAGCAAAGAAACCAGGCGGGAGAAAAAGCTGGGGCTGCGTTCATGGAGAAGGAAATTTACTGGCTGGCTTTCCACATTTTTATTATCCTTCCAATCCTGCACTGCCAAAGCGCTTTGTGGAGGCCTGCAAAGGATTAAAGGACAGGGAAAAGGAAACAATGGAACAATCTTTGACAAGGAAAGGTTTCAAACAATGAATAATGAATTAAGCACATATCTTTCACAGATCCGGCCTCCCAGCGTTTCCACCATGGAAATCGCCCGTAAACGGTGGTCGCAGGTAGCAAAGCCGCTTAACAGCTTAGGAGTTCTGGAAGATGACATTATAAAGATTGCAGGAATCATAGAAACATCAAAGGTGGATATGGAGAAACGGGCCCTTGTCATCCTATGTGCAGACAATGGGATCGTGGAGGAAGGAGTCACACAAACCGGCAGGGAAGTGACCGCCCTTGTGGCTGAGAACATGACAAATGGAAACAGCAGTGTCTGCATCATGGCAGACCGGGCAGGAGTGGATGTGTTTCCTGTGGATATCGGGGTTGCCAGGGATTTGATTCCCGGCACCCGCCACCCACTTCTTTGCAGGAAAATCGCTTACGGAACAAAGAACTTCCGGAAAGAGCCTGCCATGAAGCGGGAGGAGGCAATCAGGTCCATAGAAACCGGCATCAAACTGGTGGGGGAGTTAGCGGAAAAAGGTTATCAGCTCATCGCCACTGGAGAAATGGGCATCGGAAATACCACTACCAGCAGCGTGGTCGCTTCCATGCTTCTTAAAAAAGCACCGGAAGCGCTGACCGGAAGAGGGGCAGGATTAAATGACGAGGGCTTAAAAAGGAAGCTTGAAGTGATAAAAGAGGCAGTGGTACAATATAGCCCGGCATGCCAGGATGTGGTGGATATTCTTGCATGCGTGGGTGGATTTGATTTAGCAGGGCTTACCGGCGTGTTTTTAGGCGGTGCTATTTACCGGATCCCGGTGCTGGTGGATGGATTTATTTCCGCTGTTGCCGCACTTTCGGCTGATCGCATGTATCCTGGCTGCCGGAACTTTATGCTGGCTTCTCATGTTTCGGCGGAACCTGCAGGCAGGCTGCTCCTTGAAGAACTGGGTCTTAAGCCCCTCATACAGGCAGGTATGTGCCTGGGAGAGGGGACCGGAGCTGTGGCAGCAATCCCCCTTCTCCTTATGGCGGCAGACGTTTATGGGTCAATGAGTTCCTTTGAAGATATTCAGATCGAGGCATATAAGCCTATGGGAGGCGAATCATGATCACTCTGGTGATAGGCGGAAGCGGAAGCGGAAAATCAGAATATGCGGAAAGTCTGGTCATGAGCCTGGGACAGGGGAGGCGGATTTACATTGCCACCATGAAACCATGGGATGAGGAATGCAGACGCAGGATTGAACGCCACAGGCAGATGAGGGCAAAAAAGCAGTTTGAGACCGTAGAATGTTACCGGGATCTAAACGGGCTTAAGCTGGACATCAGCAGGAAAAAGCCATCGGCAGTTCTTTTGGAATGCATGTCCAATCTGGTATCCAATGAGCTCTTCGGACTGGGAGAAGAGGGGGAAGCACCGCCCATGAGAGGTGCTTTGGTGGTGGAAGAGATCCTGACAGGGATCAGGAAAATAGAGGAAGAAGCCGAACATTTTATCATCGTGACCAATGAGGTTTTTTCCGATGGGGACAGTTACGGCCAGGAGACCATGACTTACAGGAAGGTTCTAGGGGAGATCAACCGGAGAATCGCGGAAATTTCCCACACGGTGATTGAGGTAGTTGCAGGAATCCCGGTCGTGGTGAAAAAGGGAACGGAACTTCATGTGATATGCAGGCTGTAAACGGTGATTGCATCATAAAAAGTTCGTTCATGAGAGTACTTGCTTTTGGATACCCTGACAGCAAATACGGAAAGCAATCCGTGTGTTGCTGTCAGGGTATTCTGCCCTATTCGATTAGTCAATTTCCCATGTCACTGCCTTAGTTATTTTCCTTGCTGTTTCAGTTATAATATTGAAATCTCCGGCCAGTATCGCCTTGGTGTCCACCAGGCTTCCGCCAATGCCCACACTGCATATGCCGGCCTTAAAAAACTCCCCAATGTTGTTCTCGTCAATGCCGCCTACTGCAGATATGGGGATGTGGGGAAGCGGGCTGCGGATTGCCTTTATATAAGCAGTGCCTAGCAGTCCGGCAGGAAATAGTTTGACAATATCAGCACCGGCTTGATGGGCGGTGACTGCTTCTGACGGAGTGAAAGCACCGGGGATGGATACCATTCCAAGCTCTTTGGTTTTCTGGATAACCTCCGTATCGACATTCGGAGAGATAATGTATTTTGCCCCGCATTCATACGCGAGCTGAACCTGATCAGGTGTCATTACCGTTCCGGCTCCAAGCAGGATCTCATTGGAAAGTTTTTCGTTCAGAAGGCGGATAGAATCAGCGGTTTCCCTGATTCCGTCTTCACCGGATTGATCAAAAGTAATCTCCATCATTTTGATTCCCCCGTTTATGAGGGCTTGAGCAGTATCTAATATGTATGTGCATGGTACTCCGCGTACGATTGCAATAATTTTACCTCTGTAAATCTCATTTAATGTACTCATATGAAAAATCCTTTCTTTTTTGTGCTACCAGCAGAGCCCCATGGCCTGCTATAGGTTTATTTTGCATCGGTGCAAAAGTATTGACATTTGAAAAGTAACCATCTTCCAGAAACAGTGTTTTGAGAGCCGTTCGAAGGGGGTCTTTTCCGGCGATCAGTACATGCATATCCTGATTCACGGTAAGGGCGTGGCTAGTTTTAATGGATGCTACATCATTTTGGAGTACAACTCCCAGCAGGTAGCTGGCACACTGATTCTGATTCTTTGTTAAAAACTGATTTGCAATCCGCACAAGGAATGCAGCACGGGCACAGCTGGTAGATTGTGCAGCATGGAATCCTGCCTTTAAGTACTCCGGATCACAGCACTGTTGTACAAACTGACCATTTACTGCATCTGCTACAATGCTGTATTTTGTTAACACAGAAAGCATTTCACCGGCTAAGCTGGTGAGACAGCCAGTCATATATCCCTGATGGTCAACGGTCACAAACTTTGTGTGAGATCCGGGTAAAACCAGAAGGCAGCCGTTTGTGTTGTCAATTTGGGATAGCAAAGCCAGGGCTTCTGTTTCTTCCCCCCTCATAATATCCATGGATTCAATGTTTTCCAATGTTATCATTTTAGCAGGTAGATTCTTCAATCCCGGAATAAAGTGAATGGGAAGAGGGCAGATGTCCGGGATGTAAACCGCCTGTACACCGGCAGCAAAATCTTCTATAGAAGCAGGGGCAATCAGGTGAGGGATCTCCACAAGTCCTACATTGGAAGTAATCATGCCGGAAGCATAGATGGCCTGGATTTGTGTAATGGTAATACCGGCATCCTGCAATAAAGCTAGAATTAAGCTTCGCACCCCTTGTTTCAGCCGTTCATTGTTTCCGTCAATGGCGGTATTACGTACACCGATATCATCTTTTGCGGTAGTTACCACCTGGCCTTGCCGGTTCCATAGAACTGCCCGGGTATTGGTGGTTCCGCCATCAATGGTGATTAAAAAGGAATTCATAATGGTTCTCCTAATCTGCGTAATAGAAGTTGCTTGTTTATAGATACACAACAGATATATCAGATGTATATGATTGTATTTTATCATAAGCAAAAAGAAAGTCAATTACTTCATAAACAGCAGTTTTAATAAAAATTTATAAAATAAATGTACATTATAACTAAAAATGCATCAAATTAACGAAATAACTTGAAAAGAAATTTCAGGCATGTTATATATTAGTTAAATATCACAGGAGAAATCACATGAACAGTAAAGCAGATGAAGCATACAATATCATTAAAAATAAAATAATTAATTTAGAACTTTATCCATTATCTGATCTGTCAGAGGAGGAGTTCCAAAAAGAACTGAATATCAGCAGAACTCCTGTCAGAGAGGCGATCCAGAAGCTGGCAAAGGAAGGATTTGTACGGATCTATTCGAGAAAGGCAACCATTGTATCCGACATCACTTTGGATCTGATTAATTCGGTTTATGAGGTCCGGCTTTTGAATGAACCGTATCTGGCAAAGTTGGCCTACCATCATGTAAGTGATAAACAAGTTCAAAGATTGAAGGAAGAATTCCTTCGGTTAATGGATGAATGTGAGAGCAGGGACAATCGGGAATATTATATTGCCTTGGATAAAGAATTGCATGATATGATGATCCAATACAGCAATAATCCATTTTTGCAGGATTTGTTTGGTGTGATCAATGATCACAACCAGAGAATCCGTATTCAGACATCAAGGAGAAATACATCTTATCATAAGTCTATAGAGGAGCATTTAAAGATTCTTGAAGCTTATGAAAAACGTGACGGAGAGGCCATAGAGAATTTGGTACGCGAGCACATTCAAAACGCAAAAAAAGAAGCCTTTGAGTTCTATGCTTAAGCATAGGTTTCTTGTTGCACTTGCTGATATATCAGATGTATATTATATATATATTATAAGGAGAAAGAAATGGAGAAGAACACATGAGAGACAATTTTATACAGATTAATCCTCAGGACAATGTAGCTGTTGCCCTATGTGACAATGAAAAAGGGACCGAGGTAATCATAGGCGGGGATGCCTTTATTCTGAAGGATGACATTCTATTTGGTCATAAAATCGCTTTAAAGGATTTTTCCTGGGATGAAGAGGTGATTAAA
The DNA here is from genome assembly GCF_044987295.1 of Lacrimispora sanguinis. Classification (NCBI taxonomy): domain Bacteria; kingdom Bacillati; phylum Bacillota; class Clostridia; order Lachnospirales; family Lachnospiraceae; genus Lacrimispora; species Lacrimispora sanguinis. Next base: position 55,598 of record NZ_CP173277.1, read on the forward strand.
TATGGAGAGTCCATTGGCCATATTACCAAACCAGCACAGAAAGGGGAATGGATCCACAGCCATAATCTGTCCACCAATCTGGAGGGGCTGCTGGATTACCGTTACATACCGTTAGAAGAACGCTCAGAGAAGCCAAAGGCGTGCCGAAATAGTTTTCATGGGTACCGGAGAGCCGATGGGAGTGTTGGCATCAGAAATGAGATCTGGATCATTCCTACCGTATCCTGTGTAAATACAACGGTGAATAAAATTGCCAAGGCAGCAGGAGAAAAGCTGCAGGGAATCTGCGACGGAGTTTATGCTTTTCCGCATAATGCTGGCTGTTCCCAGTTGGGTCATGATTTTGATACAACACAGAAGATTTTATCCAGTATCGTTCACCATCCCAATGCAGGCGGCGTACTGCTTGTCAGCCTTGGGTGCGAAAATAATGATTTGCAGCATTTTCTCCCGGTTTTGGGAGACTATGATCATCTGAGAATTAGGACCATGGTGACTCAGGATGTGGAAGGGGATGAGGTTTTAGAGGGTGTAAGGCTGGTTGAGGAAATTGCCCGGGTGGCAGCAGATGATAAGCGCTCGGAAGTTTCTGCAAGTGAGCTGAAAATAGGATTTAAGTGCGGAGGTTCTGATGCGTTTTCCGGAGTTACGGCCAATCCTCTCTGCGGCAGGATTGCAGACCGTGTGGTTGAACTGGGGGGAAGCGGAATACTGACAGAAGTTCCGGAAATGTTTGGTGCAGAATCGCTGCTCATGAATCGCGCGGACTCTGATGAAACTTTCCAAAAAGTGGTAGATCTTATTAATAGCTTTAAGCAGTATTATATAGATTATAATCAACCTATTTATGAAAACCCGTCACCGGGAAATAAAAGGGGAGGTATCACCACACTAGAGGAGAAATCCCTAGGATGCATACAAAAGGGAGGTAAGGCGAGAGTTACAGACACGCTGCAATATGGTCAGTTCTGTAAGAAACCGGGAATCAACCTGATGATCGGGCCTGGAAATGACAGTGTATCAATCACCAATCTTTTGGCTTCCGGTGCACAGATCCTGTTGTTCACCACAGGAAGAGGAAATCCGCTTGCAACAGCAATTCCGACCATAAAGGTGGCATCCAATGACCGGCTTTATAGCCGTAAGCAAAACTGGATTGATTTCAATGCAGGTATGATACTGGAAGGGAAGACACTGGGAGAGGCGGCAGATGAGCTTTGGGAGCTGGTATTGGATATTTGTTCAGGTAAAAAGCAGACAAAGAATGAAATCAGCAATTACCGCGAAATTATGATTTTTAAAAATGGTGTATTGCTATAGAAGGAAAGGAGTAGGGGTATGGCACTTGAAACTGTTGCAGAAGGAAATGTAGTATCACGTCTTGCGTCAGCCGTTATGCTGCCCAGGATGGCAAAGGTCAGACAATTGCTGGACCACAGCCACATTGAGGAAGAAAAGATTCCACAGGTCGTCCATCAGGAGCTAAACCGTGAGGAGATGCGAAACCGGATCCGGCCGGGAATGCGGTTGGCAATCACATGCGGAAGCCGGGGCGTAGCCAATATCGCAAGGATCACAAAAGCAATTGTAGACTTTGTCAAAGAATGCGGAGGTGAGCCGTTTGTCTTTCCTTCTATGGGAAGCCACGGAGGAGCCACAGCCCAGGGACAGGTTGAAATTCTCACTGGCTATGGGGTGACCGAGGATTTCCTCGGATGTCCGATTCGTGCAACCATGGAAGTGGTAGAAATAGGGAAGACACCGGAGGGAATGCCGGTTTACGTCGACCGATACGCTTATGAGGCAGATGGGATTATTCTCTGTGGGCGGGTAAAAGCACACACAGCATTCCGGGGGCCTTTTGAAAGTGGAATCATGAAAATGGCAGTAATTGGAATGGGCAAGCAAAAAGGCGCGGAAACCGTACACCAGAACGGATTTTATGAGCTGGGAAGGATGCTTCCTGTCATCGGAAAGGTGATTCTTGATCATGTTAATGTAATCGGCGCTGTAGGACTTGTAGAAAATGCATTCGATCAGACATGTATCATAAAAGGTATGTTGAGGGAAGAAATTTACGAAGAAGAACCCAAGCTTCTGACACTTTCAAAGCAACGGTTGGGCTGCATTTATTTTGACAATATTGACGTACTTGTAGTAGACCGAATTGGGAAAGATATCAGCGGAGATGGAATGGACCCCAATATTACCGGGAGATTTGCGGTACCATACATAGAGGGAGAAAAGAAGATCCAGCACATTGCAGTATTAGATTTGACAGAGGAAACTCACGGCAACTGCAATGGCATTGGACTGGCGGATGTGACGACCAAGCGTCTGGTGGATAAAATCGATGTGGATTGTACGTATCCCAATGTATGTACATCAACGGTGCTGTGCACACCAAAGATTCCGCTTTTTACCCATACGGATCAGGCATGCATCCAGATTGCTCTTAAAACTTGTAATTACATAGACAGGGAGCATACAAGAATTGTCCGGATCAAAGATACGATGAATTTGGAAGAAATATATATATCCGAATCGATGGTGGAAGAGGCGGTGGAAATGGAACACATTGAATTTATAGAAGGACCGGGAGAATGGGGATTTAATAAGAGTGGAAACCTCTGGTAAAGAGGATAACATAATAAAAACAATATAATAAAAACCGTAAGGGGGAACTATCATGAAGAAAAATTTAAAGAAACTTACAGCATTGATGATGAGTGCGGCTATGATCCTGTCTATAACAGGTTGTCAGAATGCATCCAGCAATACAACATCTGGCCAGACGAAAAATGGCAGCAGCACAGCGACAGGCGGCGAATATATTATCGGCTGTCCACAGCCTCTGACCGGAACCAATGCACAGCCGGGGGAATGTGCACTGAATGCAACAAAGTTAGCAGCAAAGCAGATCAATGCCGAAGGAGGGATCCTGGGAAAGCAGATCAAGATTGTATCATATGATGACCAGGGGTCTCCGGAGGAATCGGTTAAGGTGGCATCGAAGCTTGTGCAGGTTGACAAATGTGATGCAGTTATCGGCTCCTGTATCTCCAGCTGTGTATTGTCCTCAGGTCCGGTTTACAATGAAGCAGGGATTCCTGTATTCGGTACCGGAACAAGCCCGACCTGGATGAAGCAGGGGTGGGACTCCGTATTCCGTGCCTGCCAGAATAATGATTTTGCACTTCCAAGTGTGGTGAAGAAGCTGCAGGAACTAGGAGTGAAAAAAGTTGCTATCTTTGCAGGACAAGATGATGCTGCAGTTGCGGGTGTGAAAACAATGACGGGTCTTTGCAAGGAAGCAGGAATCGAAATAACTACATCAGAAAGTTATGTGGAAGGAAATACGGACTTTTCTGGACAGGTGGCGAAAATGATTAACTCTGGCGCAGAAGTGATGTTTATTTCTACTTTTGGTCCGACTCAGCCAATGATCGCAAAGCAACTTCGCCAGTTTGGTTTTAATGGTCTCTGCTTTACAAAAGATTTATATCAGGTAGACGCACTGCAGGTAGCAGGAGCAGCGTCCAACGGCATGGCATTTGCGTATCCCTACCTGACCTATACCAATATTGAAGATTGTAACGATCCATTTATTAAAGATTTCTTAAAGGCATATCAAGATGAGTATGGAACACTGCCCGTATCTGACTGCGCTTATCGCGCATACGACTCTATGCTCGTTCTTAAAGAAGCTGTAAAGGCTGCCGGAACGACTGACAAAGCCGCAGTTGTAAAGGCTGTAGGAACCCTAAAAGATGTTAAGACAATGGCAGGTATGCAGGACTTTACCCTAGGAGATGGAGAAGGTCTTCATGAATGCAATATCTTTGTCATTGACAATGAAACCTATATGACCTTCGACGAATGGGAAGGCACCGAAGGATATAAGGCCATTATGTCCGGAATTGGGAAACAGTAAAAAAGGAATCATAATGGAAGAGGATTGAATCATCCTCTTCCCTGATTAAAAATATAGGATCAATGAAAGGAGAACATAACCTATGTTGTTGCAGGTTCTTGTTTCGGGCTTTGTTATTGGCTGTGTATATGGTCTCATTGCTCTGGGATATAGTTTGATCTACAAAGCGTCCGGCTTGATGAATTTTGCTCAGGGTGATGTTTTGACATTAGGGGCATTTCTGGGATACACTTTTTATACCTTGTTTGGTCTGCCATATTATGTGGCATTGATACTTACTGTTCTGACTGCTTTTGTTTTTGGATTATTCATGGAGAAATTTATAATACGGAAATTAATCAGCAAACATGTACTTGCTATTTATATTGTACTAGCTACAATCGCGGTTTCTTATATTCTTCAAAATAGCATTCAGGCAGTTTGGAGCACGAAAATGTTAAATTATCCCCAGGTATTTCCATTCCCTTCGATTTCGGTTTTGGGAGTTTCTGTACAGTGTGAGTCTGTTTTCTGTATTATCGTGTCATTCCTCTGCATGGGGGGGCTTCAGATATTTATGAAATATACCCGATTCGGAACCGCCATGAGAGCATCTGCCATGGATGCGAAAGCAGCGCAGGCATGCGGAATCAATACTTCTTTAAGTACGGGGATTACATGGGCAATAGCTGCGGGTATGGCGGCTCTTGCAGGCATTTTGCTGGGACCTATTTATGGAGTATTTATTATGCTTGGCAGCACCATTGGGCGGAAGGGCTTTGCCGGTGCCATTATGGGAGGGTACGGAAACATTTATGGTGCGATTGTAGGTGGTGTTCTGCTGGGGCTTATAGAAACGCTAACAGCCAGTTACTTATCTTCTACATATAAAGACATGATTGCCTATGCCATGCTGTTAATCTTCCTTTTTGTGAAACCTACAGGGATTTTTAACGAACAGGCAATTACAGAATAGGAGGAAGAGCAAATGAAATCATTTAAAATCAAGTTATCTCCTTCAAAACTTGCAGCTGTAGTGCTGCTGGTACTTCTTCCGGGCATATTCATGGCGGTAGGTTTTGCTTATGGGATTCTTGTGTCCTGTTTCGCATTTCTTTATATTATCGCCGTATCCGGTCTTGATATTGACTTTGGATACTGCGGACAGATTTCTATGGGGCATGCGGCATTTTTTGCCATCGGTGCCTATGGCTCGGTTATGCTGAATAAATATTTCCATCTGCCCATTCTTCTGACCATGGTAATTGCATCAGTGCTGGCTACTGCCATAGGAGCGATTATTGCTTATCCGGCATCAAAACTGGTGTTCCATTTCCTGTCTTTAGCAACTATTGCTTTTGGAGAAGTCGTGTATACGTTTCTTCTGAATTCTCCCGGAGGCATTACCGGAAATGCAGTAGGTATGTTCACGGAAAGTGTAAATGTATTTGGATTTAAGCTTGATTCTTATACAAAATTTTATTATTTTGGATTAGTATGTATGGGGATATTTCTGCTGGCTAAGTTCCTGATTGTAAACTCCAAAGTAGGACGGGCCTGGATTGCCATCCGTGAAAATCCCCATGCTGCCAACGGAATGGGGATTAATGTTACCAAGTATAAAGTCATTGCATTTGCGGTCAGTGCTTTTTACACTGGTTTTGCTGGGGCTATGTATGCACATCTTGTCAGATACATCGGGCCGGATACTTTTACTCAGAAACAATCGGTTATGTTTGTTACGATGATGCTGTTTGGTGGAACCGGCTCACTCCTGGGACCAATATTTGGAGCTGTATTTGTGCTGTTAATTACGGAAGGATTAAGAATGTTTGAGCAATACCAGATGTTAATGTATGGCATTTTGCTGCTCCTGGTTGTGGTTGCTCTTCCTGGCGGTGTCTATGGAAAAGCCAAAAAGCTGTTGGGAAGATTTACTTCAGAAGGTAAAGGAGGTAAGGCTCATGCTTCTTGAAATTGATAATCTGTGCCTGAGCTTTGGTGGTTTGAAAGCTACCAATGATGTAACCATGCATATGGAAGCCGGAAAGATTAATGGGATTATAGGTCCCAATGGAGCTGGAAAGACTACATTTTTTAATCTCATCAGCGGAGTATATAAACCGGACAGCGGAAGCATTACCTTTGACGGAAAGAGAATCGATGGTATGAAACCGTTTGAGATCAACCAGGCAGGAATTGCCCGCACCTATCAGGTCATCAACTTGTTTAAGAACATGTCTGTGGTGGATAACGTTATCGTTGGCATGCATCCCAGACTGAATGCTAATTTCTTTGAGAGCTTGATACATAGTAGGAAAGAACAGGAAGAGGAGGTAAAGGCTAGGGAAAAAGCATTTGAATGGCTGGAGTTTGTAGGTCTGAAGGAGCATGCAATGGAAGCTGCAGGTTCGCTTTCTTATGGGAAGCAGAGGCTTTTAGAAATTGTCCGTGGACTTGCAAGCGACCCTAAGCTGATTTTATTGGATGAGCCGGCGGCCGGCATGAACTCCAGAGAAAAGGAAGAGTTAAACTCTTATTTGAGAAAAATTCTGACAAAGGGAGTAACGATTCTCATTGTAGAACATGATATGAAGCTGATGATGGACATTACAGACAGGCTGTTTGTGTTAAATTACGGTCAAAAGCTTGCAGAAGGATCTCCAGGAGAAATACAGAAAAATCCGGAAGTAATTGCGGCTTATCTGGGAGGTGACGATTAACATGGGAAAACTGTTAGAAATAAAAAATTTTCATTATTATTATGGAAATATCCAGGTGGTAAAAGGGATAGATCTATATGTTGAAGAAGGGGAAATCGTCACCCTGATCGGAGCAAATGGAGCAGGAAAGACGACCACCATGCAGAGTATTTCGGGACTGACACCGGCACCTGGAGTCCGGGGAGAGATTTTATTTAATGGCAGGAATATTCAGAAGCTTTCTGGATTTGAGATTACAAAACGCGGACTTTGCCAGGTGCTGGAAGGACGTCACATTTTTTCACAGCTGACGGTTTTGGAGAATCTTGAGACAGGTGCTTATCTGCGCAGGGATAAGAAAAATATCCGACAGGATATCAATAGTATGTATAAGCTGTTTCCCCGACTGGAGGAACGGAAGAGCCAGCTGGGAGGAACTCTTTCCGGCGGGGAGCAGCAGATGTTAGCTATTGCCAGGGCCATGCTTGGCAGTCCGAAAATGCTGCTGCTGGATGAACCTTCTTTGGGATTGGCACCCTTGATCATTAAAGAGATTTTTGAGGCGATTGTGGCGATTCGTGAGCAAGGGACCACAATCTTATTTGTGGAACAGAACTCGAAAATTGCTCTGAATACTGCAGACAGAGGATATGTGATGCAGACAGGTGAGATGATCTTAAATGACAGCTGCGACAATCTGCTGCAGAATGAAGAGGTACGTAAAGCGTATATGGGAGCGGATTGAAAGGAGGCCTATGTTTTTTGACTTTAATAATAAGACGGTATTAGTCACAGGGGCAGGTGCTGGTATAGGTGCTGCGGTGGCAGATGCATTTTATCAAGCAGGAGCACAGGTTATATTGAATTCGGTGTCCGGTTCAGCGAAAACGGTAGTTGAAGAAATTCTTGCAAAAAGCAGTATCACAGATAGGAAAAATGCTGTTTTTATTCAGGCGGATGTCAGCAGCCCACGACAGGTAAAGTCTATGGTTGAACAGACCTCAGAAATCTTTGGGGGCATTGATGTAGTGGTAAATTGTGCCGGGATTGTAACCAGCGGCAATGTGGAAGAGACAGAGGTGGAGGTCTGGAACCAGACAATGGCTGTCAATGCCACAGGTATATTCCTGGTATGCAAATATGCACTTCCTTACCTGCACCAGTCGAAGGGTGTGATTGTCAACGTGTCGTCTCTAGTTGCAGTGAAGGGGATCGCAAACCGAGCTGCATACAGCGCATCAAAGGGTGCGGTTTTATCTTTATCCAAAGCCATGGCGGCAGATTATATCGGTGATGGAATACGTGTGAATTGTGTGTGTCCGGGTACTGTATTGTCACCCTCTCTGGAAGCCAGAATTGCAGCTGAGCCGGACCCGGAGGATACTTATAAACATTATGTCTCCAGACAGGCCATGGGGAGACTTGGAATGCCGGAGGAAATCGCGGCAGCGGTTTTGTTTGCTGCATCTTCGGAGGTGGGATTTATGAATGGCACGAATATTATGGTGGATGGAGCGGCATCCCTGTGAAAGAATAGGATGTATCTTTGGATAAATGAATAGAAAGAACATGAATAAAAGTGCGATTCCCTGACTGAAGTGGAACCGCACTTTATTTGTATCAGTATGAAATAGTACATTTATCTCCGCTTATGACTATTTGAACAATGCAAGTACAATGATCACGTAAATCACCCAAATGTGCAGGTAAATAGAAAAGAAGCTTGAGAAAATAACGTAGTTTGTTATATAATATGGCGGGATGGAGGTATGACATGTATAAATTACTGGTTGTGGAAGATGAAAAGGCGATTGCATATGGAATCGCAAACAGCATTGAATGGGAAAAATGGGGATTTGTGATCAGCGGCGTCTGCGGCAATGGAATAGAAGCGCTGGAACAAATAGAAAAAGATAAGCCTCATGTAGTACTTTCCGATATCCGGATGCCGGAAATGGATGGGATGGAGCTGATGCAGCACTTAAATCAGCGTTACCCGGAAATTAAGATCATTATCTTAAGCGGATACAATGATTTTGAATATTTGCAGATGTCCATTAAAAACCGGGTCATGGAATACTTACTGAAGCCCACGGACCTTGATGAATTTGAAGTGACCTTCCGGAAAATAAAAGAACGTCTTGATGAGGAAGGAAAAAAGAAATTAGAAGAAAAAGAATTAAAGTCAGCCTATGAAGAAAGCAAAAATTTAAAGTTAAGAAGGAAATACAATGCTTTGATCAAAGGGTATGGCTATCATGAAGAAGAGATGGAAGAAGAATTCTTCCGACAGGGAGAAAACTGGTATGGTGTAATCCTGATCCATCCGGATGTGCCAAATACGGAAGATAAGAACGCATTCTATCAAGATCAGATAAAGATAGAGAAGATCTTAAATGAAAAGATATTAAATGAGGGGATTGCTGGAACCTATATCTGGAATTTTGAGGAGAAGATAACCGGGATCTTAAGTGCCGGAGAGGAACCTAAGGAAGAGGAACTCTATACTTATGTGAGGAACTTGGCAGAAGTGGTCTTAAAGGAGAGCGGCATTCCCATATATGCCGGTATCAGCAACTTTTATACGGATTTTCAGATGCTTCCCCAGTGCTATGAACAGGCCAAATGCTGTGCCAGCCAAAAGATCTACAATGAGGAAAAGAATCTGGTCATGACCTATAAGGAAATCCAGGAAGCAGATTTTGATTACTATGCGATTTCCTTTGATACGGGCCTGATTTTAAAGGAAATCATGGAGCAGGAGGAAAATAAGGCAGAGGACATTTTGAATGGGATTTATTCAGAATTCAAGGGAAAAGTGATTCGGGATTATGATTATATTAACCGTCTAAGCCTTGAGATGCTGTTTAACCTATCCCGGGCCTTACTGCGTTATGGCGTTCGTATAGAAAAGGTGATGAAAAAGCTGGATTGCACCTATACGGATATCTATCCCTTAAAAAGTCTCCAGGAGAAAAAGGAATTTGTATCCCGGATCCTTCGGGAGGTTTCCAGGGAAATGGCCGGCATGAAGGGAGAGTGGAAGAGCCAGAGCAGCCTTGCCCAAAAGATCAGGGATATCGTGGATGAGGAGTATGATTCCAATCAGATATCCTTAGAATACGTGGGGGCAAAGGTGCATAAAAACTCTGCTTACATTTCTAAAATATTTAAAAATGAATTTGGTTGCAATTTCAGCGATTATATCATTACAAAGAGGCTGGAAAAAAGCAAGAAGCTTCTTGCCGATCCAGGGAGGAAAATCTATGAAATTTCCGAGGAAATGGGCTGGGCAGACGTATCCAACTACATTAAACTGTTTAAGAAAAAGTATGGGATAAGTCCGAAAGAATACCGGAACATTCTCCAGCCGGAGGGAGGAAATGCAGAGAAAAATCATGAAGATGAATAAGGGAAAGGGGCAGGCAAAGAAACGGAATATCGGTTTAAAGCGCAGGATGCTCTATGGCATTCTCCAGGTGCTGATTCCGGTTGTGGTTATTATCACAATACTGTTCTGGCATACGCGCAAGGTAATGAAACAGGAGTATATGCGAACGACTCAGAGCCGGGTCACGGATATTACCAATAAGATTGATGCAAAGATTCAGGACATTTACAGTGTTTCCGACAATTTTGCGGCCAATGACCAGTTGAATAAATATATTGAAAAAGAATATTCTCCCACGGAGCCGATGTATAAGAAGCTTGACATTGTGAGGATTTACACCAACATATTCGGCGCTTATGATATGTTGAACCAGCGGGCAAGGATCAGCGCCATGTACACATACAAGGGAGAGTTATTTAATTTTCTGGACCCTAATAATGATACAGAGGAAGTGATCAAGAAGCTTCAGGCTATGAACATTGAGGATCCTGATCTTCTGATGAAATTCCGCTGGTATCCCCTTCAGGACAATTTCCTCCTCAGTGATCAGCCGGGGGAGGTCAGGGATAGAAAGGCTGTTATGGGCATCCGAAGGATCTATTCCTGGGAAAAAGGAAGATATGAATGTGTGCAGGTATTTGCCATAAAAGAGCGGGAAGTCTATGAGCAATACAAGGAACTAGCAGAATCCATACCAGGTGATATCTATGTAATCACAGGAGACGGCAGACTGATTTCCTCCAGCAATGAAAAGGCCGTGGAGGCAGGAACCATATCTGAGAAACTGAAAAATGAATTACTGGAACAGACAGGTGATTTAAAAGATGGGTGGGCTGCTTTGGGAAATCAAATGATCCAGGTAAAGACTTCCGATGTAAATGACTGGAAGATCGTTATGGTGGTTCCTGTAAAAGCTGTCACAAAGGAAGTGGATGTGCTGTACTACAGGATTTTCCTGGTTATGGTGGCATGTGTGGGCTTTTGTGCCATGATGATCTTATATTTATACAAGAGCTTTATGGATCCCATCGGAAAGCTTAACATCTCTATGAAAGAGGTGTATGGCGGAAATTTAAACGCCTATGTTGACGTGAAACAGAAAAATGAAGTGGGAGACATGATCCGCTATTACAATTCCATGCTGGAACGGATCAATACCAATATTATTGAAAAACTGCAGTCTGACCGGAAGAAAAAGGAGCTGGAGCTGGAAGTGCTCATGAGCCAGATCAATCCCCATTTTCTCTATAACACCCTGGAGAATATCGTATGGATGTCCACTGAGGCGGGAAGGCCGGACATTGGGCGTACGGCAGCTTCTCTTGGCCGGATGTACCGCTTATCCATAAACGGAGGGCAGGTGATCGTCCCAATGGAGCATGAGATCGAGCATCTTATGGCCTATGTAAAGATTCAGAAAAACCGCTATAAGGATGAATTTGAATTCGACCTTCGGACGGACATGCGGCAGATCCATGAACTGTTTTCCCTGAAAATAATATTGCAGCCGGTGGTGGAAAATTCCTTCCTGTACGGAATGACAGGCCTAAAGCATCCCATGATCATCCACCTTACGGTCAAAGAAAAAGGCCAATGGGTTATGATAAAAGTTATGGATAATGGCCGTGGAATGGACCGGGAGAAATTAGGGGAAATACGGGATCAGATCCGTTTTGGAAGAACAGGAAAAGAAGAGGAAGAGCAAAACCGGCGCAGCAGCGGAATCGGTCTTCACAGCGTAGAATCACGGATCAAGCTGTATTTTGGGGTGGACCGGGCTGTTTCCATCTACAGCAAAAAGGATGTAGGAACCCTCACCGTCATACGGATCCCAAGAATTACCGTTGAGGATATTGATGAGCATGGCAATTTAAAGGAAAAATAAATAAAACAAGGTAAAAAGCGAAAATAACCAACAAATACAAAAATCGCCCTATGTTTATTAGGAAAAAATCCGTTAGAATAGAAGTAGGAGAAAGGTTATATCCCATAAGACTTTCTCCTTAAAATAAAAAGCGAGAGGCAGGCCTATGAACAAGGAAAAAAAACCAATATCCAAAACGAAAGAAAAGACATCAATAGCCCAGAAAAAAGAAGACAGGTATGGGTGGTTGTTTATTTCTCCCTACCTGATTTTTTTCACTGTTTTTACCGGCATTCCTTTTGTTATTGCAATTGTGATGTCGTTCTTAAACGTGAAATATATTACCAGGTTGGATAACCTTAAATTTGTGGGGTTACAAAATTTCATAAAAATATTCACTAACAAGGAGATCTTAAATTCCCTGTTAAGAACCTTTCAATACTCCCTGGTTTATGTACCGGTCATTATGATTCTTGGGTTTGTGCTGGCATTTATGTTAAACAACGGGATCTATATGAAGAAAGCAATGCGTTCCTTGGTATTTATGCCTTATGTATCCAACATGGTGGCTGTAGCCGTAATTTTTAAGGTTTTGCTTGGGAATAACAGTCCCATGATCATTGCGTTAAGAAATATGGGATTTAACCCACCCCTTCTTTTACAGAGCTTAAAGCTGGCGCTTCCTACAGTTGCCATGATCTCCGTATGGAAGAGTGTGGGCCTTAATATGGTGGTTTATCTTGGTGCTTTGCAGGAGGTGCCCTCTGAGCTCTTAGAAGCGGCACAAATCGACGGAGCAACAAAATGGCAGAGGGTTCGCAACATTATCATTCCGATGATTTCTCCTACCACCTTTTTCCTCTTAATTAGCTCCATTATTGGATCCTTCCAGAACTTTACCTGCATACAGGCCCTTACCGAGGGAGGTCCGGGACAGGCGACCACGGTTATGGCCGTAAACATTGTCCGAACTGCATTTACGAAATATGAGACCAGTCTGGCAAGCGCAATGGCTTTTGTCATGTTTGTGATTGTTATGATCGTAACTCTTATTCAGTGGCGCGGACAGAAAAAATGGGTTAATTATTAAGGGAGGAAATATTCAATGAAAAGCAAAAAGAAAAGTATAAAGATAGCACTTACAGTTTTTATCCTGTTAATCGGGCTGGCATCAAATTTTCCGTTTCTGTTCATGATTTCCTCTTCCTTTAAGGTCAGCGGAGAGGTCATGAAGTTTCCATGGCATTTGATTCCGGATAACCCCACCATGATGAACTTTAAAGCATTGTTTATAAACGGCATTTATAACTTCCAGAAATGGTATTTTAATACGGTGGTCATGACGGCTCTTACCATTGCAATCAAGATATTCTTCGTAAGCTTTACGGCATATGGATTTGCAAGAATTAAATTCAGGGGAAAAGACGCAATCTTTCTCGTACTCTTATCAGCTATGATGATCCCCGGCGACATCATGATCATACCAAGATACATGATCTTTAAAAATCTACATATTCTGGATAGCATGTGGGCACTGATCCTGCCAAGCTGTGTGGATGTGTATTTTGTATTCCTTCTGCGCCAGTCCTTTATTTCGATTCCGGATTCCATCAGTGAAGCGGCAAAAATTGACGGCTGCAGCCATTTAAAAATTTATTGGAAAATTATTTTCCCATTGGCAAAACCGGCCATTGCGACCATGGCTCTGTTTTCCTTTACCTGGTCCTGGAATGACTATATGGGACCGTATCTGTACATTTCAACTATGGATAAGCAGATGCTGTCCGTTGGAGTGAAGCTGTTTTCCTCCGGACTGATCCAGGATTACGGAGCTCAGATGGCAGCAGCAACAGTAGTTCTATTACCGATTTTGGTTGCCTTCCTGTTCTGCCAGAAATTTTTCATCGAAGGCGTTGCTTCCTCCGGTGTAAAGGGATAATAAGAATATTGGTTGCGAAAAAACAACCTGAAAATTAAAAAGGAATGAAAAGAAAGGGGATATAAGATGGAAAAAAAACTTACCGGAAGAGTGACTGTTCCCACTGATGTGGATATGATTCAGGAGACAAAAGAGATTGCAAAACGATGGGGAGCCGACGCTTTGCGGGATTGTGACGGGACAAATATGCCGGATGAGCTTAAGAAGATGCCCGTAAAGATCTACTCCACCTATTACACCACCAGAAAGGACAACGAATGGGCAAATGCGAACCCGGATGAAGTCCAGCAGGTATATTTGATGACGGAATTTTATACGGCTATGGAGGAGGGAGAGCTTCGCATCCCAATAATGAAGCATCTGTATAAAGATCAGTTAAAGCCCAACACCCTTCATGACATCAAACGCTGGTGGGAGGTCGTAGACCGTACAACAGGTGAGCCCTTAGCTGCCAATGCATGGGGATATGATGAAAATACCCGGGAAGTTATGATTTTCAATCCGGAGCGGTATCACGATTATACGGTAAGTTTCCTGGCGTTTATCATCTGGGATCCTGTTCATATGTATAATTTCATTACCAATGACTGGCAGGATGTGGAGCATCAGATCACCTTTGACGTGCGCCAGCCAAAGACCCAGAGCCACGTGATCGATAAATTAACCCGCTGGATGGAGGAAAATCCGGACAGCAATGTGGTGCGTTTTACAACGTTTTTCCATCAGTTCACCCTTGTATTTAATGAATATGCAAAAGAAAAATTCGTTGACTGGTTTGGCTACAGTGCCAGTGTCAGCCCTTATATTTTAGAGCAGTTTGAAAAAGAAGTGGGTTACCCCTTCCGTCCGGAATATATCATTGACCAGGGATATCATAACAATACCAACCGGGTGCCTTCTAAGGAATTCCGCGATTTCCAGGAGTTCCAGCAGAGAGAGGTATCAAAGCTCATGAAGGTTCTTGTGGATATCTGCCACGATCACGGCAAGGAAGCCATGATGTTTTTGGGAGATCACTGGATCGGAACAGAACCATTTGGAGAGTATTTTAAAAACGTAGGAGTGGATGCAGTTGTTGGAAGTGTGGGTAACGGCACCACCCTTCGCCTGATTTCCGATATTCCGGGAGTAAACTATACAGAAGGACGCTTTTTACCTTATTTCTTCCCTGATGTATTCTGTGAAGGCGGAGATCCGATCAAGGAGGCAAAGGTAAACTGGGTGACAGCAAGGCGGGCCATCTTAAGGAAACCGGTGGATCGGATCGGATATGGCGGTTACTTAAAGCTGGCATTGGAATTCCCTGATTTTATCCAGTACATTGAAGAAGTATGCGATGAGTTCCGTCTTCTTTATGAAAATGTGGGAGGACAAAGCCCATACTGCCACTTTAAAGTAGGAGTGCTGAATTCCTGGGGAAAGATCCGTTCCTGGGGAACTCATATGGTAGCTCATGCCATTGATTATAAGCAGACTTATTCTTATGCCGGAGTGCTGGAAGCCTTAAGCGGAATGCCATTTGACGTAGAATTCATAAGTTTTGAGGATGTGATCGCAGATCCGGATGTGTTAAAGAAATGCAAGGTAGTCATCAATGTTGGCGATGCCTATACAGCTCCAAGCGGCGGGGCCTACTGGACCAATCCGAAAGTCAGCAGCGCTGTAAAAGCTTTTGTAGCCCAGGGCGGCGGATTGATCGGAGTGGGAGAGCCTACTGCCTGTGAATATCAGGGCCGGTATTTTACCCTGGCAAATGTGCTGGGCGTAAATAAAGAAGTGGGCTTTTCTATGTCAACAGATAAATATAACTGGGAAGAACACAGCCATTTTATTACAGAGGAATCCCCTGAAACCATTGATTTTGGGGAAGGGATGAAGAACATCTATGCACTTTCCGAAGCGGAGATCTTAAAAAAGGACGGGGAAGATGTGCAGATGGCTGTCAACAGCTTCGGAGACGGAAGAAGCGTATATATCAGCGGAATCCCTTATTCTTTTGAGAATTCCAGAATGCTTTACCGGGCGATCTTCTGGGCCGCAGGCATGGAGCAGGAGATGAAGAAATGGTATAGCAGCAACTACAATGTAGAAGTCAATTATTATCCGGCTACAGGAAAATATTGTATTGTTAACAACACGTATGAGCCTCAGGAAACCGTGATTTATGATGGAAAAGGCCAGGCCCGCTCCATGCAGTTAAAGGCAAATGATATTTTGTGGTTTTCATTTTAACCTCATCAAGCAGCGAAGCGGATTGCAAGTATCCGATTGACATCCGAATGAATCAAGCGGATATGCAAGATTAGAAAGGGCCCGTTATTATTATGCAGACAAAGGAAACACTTGAAACATATGAGGCGATCACCATAGAGGAAGCGCACCATGCGCTGGATCATGTGGTTGCCCGGATTAGAAATAACATTTCGAAATTTCATGACAGTTTCCCGGGGGCAAGCAGTATAAACCAGATATATCCTGCCACAGAAAACAATGACTGGACCAATGGATTTTGGACCGGACAGCTGTGGCTTGCATATGAACAGACAAAGGAGGCGGCTTTTAAGGAAGCCGCCCTTTATAAAGTCCCAAGCTTCCGGGAACGATTGATCGAAAGAATTGTGGTAGACCATCATGATATGGGATTTTTATATACCCCCTCTTGTGTGGCTGCTTATAAACTTACCGGTGACAATCTGGCAAGGGAAACTGCTCTGATGGCAGCTGATAACCTGATGGGACGGTTTCAGGATAAGGGAGAATTCTTTCAGGCCTGGGGAAAGCTGGGGGATCCGAAAGAATACCGGTTAATTATTGACTGTCTATTAAATATGCCCCTGTTATTTTGGGCGTCAGAGGAAACAAAGGATTCAAAATACAGGGAAACTGCACTTCGCCATATTCGGACCAGCATGAACTATGTAGTCCGCGAAGATTCTTCTACATACCACACCTACTATTTTGATCCGGAGACAGGAAATCCGGTCCGGGGAGTAACGGCTCAAGGATATCGAGACGGTTCCATATGGGCCAGAGGCCAGGCATGGGGTATCTATGGCTCGGCAATCGCTTATAAATATTGTCCTGATCCAATGTACATAGATAGCTTTCGTAAGATTACCGCATGCTTTCTGGAGCATTTACCAAAGGATCTGGTACCTTACTGGGATTTTGACTTTACCGATGGCAGTACGGAACCAAGAGATTCATCTTCCGCAGCAATCGCAGCCTGCGGAATGCTTGAAATGGCAAAATATTTAGAACCGAATGAAGCAAAGGAACTGCTGCAAAACGCAAAACGTTTAATAAAGGCACTGACAAAGCACTGTTTGTACCATTCCGGTGAAGATACCAACGGAATTCTGCTTCATTCCACCTATGCCAAATGTTCTCCATACAACACGGTAAAGGATAGCGGCGTTGATGAATGTACCCTATGGGGGGATTATTTTTATACAGAAGCACTTGTTCGGATCATAGGACAGTGGAAGGTCTACTGGTAGGAAAGAGAGTATAAATGAAACAATTAGATGAAAGACTTATAAACATTGTTCCGTCTGAGCGGCAGGTCATGCTGCAGAAAACAGAATTTTATGCATTCTTTCATTTTACGGTAAATACGTTTACCGGAACTGAATGGGGATATGGAACAGAATCACCGGAAATATTTAATCCTGATCAAATGGATGCGGAACAATGGATTCAAGCGATTAAGGCGGCAGGAATGAAAGGCGCAATCCTTACCTGTAAGCATCATGACGGATTTTGCTTATGGCCCAGTAAATACACAAACCATTCAGTGAAGTACAGTCCTTATGGAAATGGGAATGGAGACATTGTTAAAGAAGTATCAGATGCTTGTAAAAAGGCCGGTTTAAAATTTGGTATTTACCTTTCCCCATGGGATCGGAATCAGGAAACCTATGGACAGGGACAGGCATATGATGATTATTTCGTGGCACAGCTTACGGAACTGCTTACCGGATATGGAGATATTTTTAGTGTATGGTTTGATGGTGCCTGCGGAGAAGGTTCGAATGGCAAAAAACAGGTCTATGACTGGCAGCGATATTATGATACCGTAAGAAACCATATGCCGGATGCCTGCATATCCGTAAGCGGACCCGATGTCCGATGGTGCGGCAATGAAGCAGGTGACACCCGCCCCAGTGAATGGAGTGTTGTACCGGCAGATTTATCGGTTGCAGAGCGGATAGCGGCTTTAAGCCAACATGCGGATGATCCGTCTTTCCGGCAGAGAGTCATAAGCAGTATGGAAGAGGATTTAGGAAGCAGGGAACGTTTGGCACAAGAACAGCACCTAATCTGGTATCCGGCAGAAGTGGATGTATCCATAAGGCTAGGCTGGTTTTATCATCCGCAAGAGGATAATAAAGTCCGGTCTCTGGAAAACTTAATGGATATTTATGAAAAATCCGTTGGAGGAAATACAACACTTCTTTTAAATATTCCACCGATGCCAAACGGCCTTCTTCATGAGGAAGATGTAAAAAGGCTGCAGGAGCTAGGCAGGGAAATACAAAAAAGATATGGAAAAAACCTGACAGAAGGAGCTGAAATTCTGGTCAAAGGACAAAATGATTGGAATGCTGTGAGAAGCGTATATCAGGATGATTATGAAACCTGCTGCCATGGAAATGGTCCAAAGGCAGAATTTAAGATTTCCTGGAAGACTCCCCAAAAGATTTCGGCAGTTATCTTAAAAGAGAACATATTAAAAAGCCAGAGAATCGAGGCTTTTGAAATTTTATCATTGAGGAATGGAAGTCCTGTAAGCATTTATAAAGGAACTACCGTCGGATATAAAAAAATTGCCCGTTTTCCTCAGATAGAATCGGATATACTGATTATACAAATTTTAGATTCCAGGATTGAACCCGTCCTTTCGTTTATTGGTATATATGAATAAAAAAATCGGTTTTCTTTTGAAAATACCGATAGAATGATAAAAATAACATATAAAGTTAAAATACAACCTATATAAACCAGATAAAATGTTAGCTATAATAGGGTTATAAACAAAAGGAGGGTAACAGATATGAAATTAAGAAGTTCATTAAGACGTGGCGTTGCTTTCAGCCTGGCTGCAACGATGGTTTTAAGTGCTGCCGGATGTGGAAAGTCCGATAATACGAAGGCTAGTGCCGACAGTAATACCGCAGCAGATACCACTCAGAAAACAGACAGCGACAAGCCATTCGATGGTGTTACAGTAAAATGGGCACTGACAGATAATGCTGCAACTGGCGCTGAAACAAAAGAAATGGTAGACTTAATTAAAGAAAAAACAGGTATTAATGTAGAGTTTTTCATTACCCCTACATCAAAAGCAGGAGAAATGGACAAAGTACTTGTCAGCTTAATGGCTGGTGAAGGAATTGACATTGTAAACAGAACTCCGCTTCAATTAGAGGAATTCTACAAAGCTGCTGTTTTAGAGCCAATGGATGAGTTTGCAAAAACAGATAATTATGATATGGACACGGTATATGGCGGTCAAACGGTAAAATTTGATGATCAGACCTATGCAATTCCAGCAGAAAAAGATATCTGGCTTACTTATTATAACAAGAAAATTTTTGATGAAGCAAACGTTCCTTATCCTACCGCAGAAGGCTGGACATGGGAAAAATATGTAGAGACAGCTCAAAAGCTTAACAATCCTGATAAAAATGTCTGGGGCTCCTTTATGAGCGATGACGTTGCATGCAACTATTTACAGGCGAACCAGAAGGGCGTATCCCCTTATAAGGCAGATGGAACTGCCAACTTCGATGATCCGGCTTATGCAGATGCAATGAAGTGGTTCTATAGCCTTGGCAACGAATTAAAGATTCAGCCAAACTGCCTGGATCTGGCTTCCGGTACATATCCATATAACTCCTTTATGGTAAACGGAAACATCGGTATGTACGTATACGGCGGCTGGGTAGCAAGTGCATTATCTGATAAAGAAAAATATCCGAGAGACTGGGAACTTGGAATTCTTCCGATGCCTTATCCGGAAGGCTCCGAACCATCTTCTCTGACAATTACAAACTGCTATGCGATTCCTAAGACCTCTAAGAACAAAGCTGCAGCATTTGAAGCAATCAAAACAATTTGCGAAAACAAATATACCTTAGGTTATGGACGTGTTCCAGCTAAGATCTTAACAGAGGACGAAGCAAAAACCTATATTGAAAGCAGCCTGCTTCCTAAATTTAAAGATGACAGCTTAACAGTAGAAGATTTTATGGCAGGTTGGTTTGACAACAGCAGATTGTATTTAAATGAAAAGATCATGGGTACGGCTGATACAACCATCGGACAGATCTACACCGAAGAGGGCCAGTTATACGGACAGGGACAAAAGTCACTGGAAGATACCATGAAATCCATTCAGGAAAGAGCGAACGAAGCGATAAAAGAAGCAGAGTAATCATAAGAAAGTGCTGCCAAATTTTTTGGCAGTGCTTTCTTTCAAATATAGGAAGAATGGCAGGAAAGGGAAGTGTTATGGAAGAACGGATTTATCTTCTCCCCAAGGAGGGGAATTTTTATAAAGCGAATATGCACTGCCATACAACGGTTTCCGATGGAAAGCTGACACCCGAGCAGGTGAAAGAGGAGTATCAGAAAAAGGGATACCAGATCGTAGCCTATACGGATCACGGGAAATATTGCCCTCATCCGGAACTAAATTCAAAGGATTTTCTGGCACTGGCAGGCTTTGGAACCCATAGAAAGGAAGAAGGAACGTTTCATTTTAATTTCTATGACGGCAGTCCGGATGAGAGGAAGGAAGAGAAGGCAGAAGTTTGCAGTCCGGAGGCCTTAAATGATGGCACTTCTGGCATCAATGCTTACATAAAGAAGATGAAACAGCTGGGCTTTCTGGCAACTGCCTGCCATCCATACCGGTCCATGCAGAATTATAACGATTATACAGGACTTTTAGGACTGTTTGCCATGGAAATTTATCATTACCGCAGCGACCTTGAAGGGTTGAACGGTTATAATCCCCAGGCCTACGATGAGATGCTGCGCTGCCATAAGGAAATTTACTGCCTGGCGTCAGATGGCAATAAGAATGACTATCCTATGGAAGATCCGTTCAGTGATTCTTTTGGGGGTTTTATAAAGATCAAGGCAAGGGAGCTTACTTATCCAGCAGTGATGCAGGCCCTAAAAAAAGGTGATTTCTACAGCTCCATGGGTCCTGATATTCATTCCCTCTATATCGAAGGCAAGGACCTGGTTGTAAAGACCAGCCCTGTAGAGAAGATTTATATGAAAATGGAAGGCAAAAACTGCCGCATGAAAATTGCGCCGCAAGGGGAATTATTGGAGGAGGCAAGGTTTCCTTTAACGGGGAGGGAAGGCTACATCCGTGTAGTCTGCCGCAGTGAAAACGGACTGTATGCTAACACGAATGCATATTTTCTGAAGGATCTGCCTTTAAAATCTATTACAGAGCAGGAGACATAAGTTTGGACACAATGATACAACAGAAAAAGATCGGGTCAAAAAAAATGCAGTCCATGCTGTTCTGGTTATGCTGGGCAGCTTATTTTTCTACATATCTTGGGAGGTTGAATTACTCGGCCTGCTTAACGGAAATCATCAGGGCAGAAGGCTATGAAAAGGGAGCGGCAGGTTTTATTGGAACTGCATTCTTTTTTTCTTATGGCGTTGGACAGCTTTTCAGCGGAATATTGGGAGATAAGAAAAAACCTTATAAGATGATCTTTGCAGGGGTTCTGGGTTCAGGAATCTGCAATGGGGTAATGGGTCTGTCAGGATCCGTCTGGCAGATGGCGGTGGTATGGTGTGTCAATGGTCTGTTTCAGTCACTGATCTGGTCACCGATCATTAAACTGTTTTCCGACTGGATTCCCACAAGCAGCCAGAAAAAATTCTGCGTCAACATTAATAGCAGCGTCCCCATCGGAACGTTTGCAGCATACGGACTGACGGCACTTATTGTATGGAAATTCCATTGGAGAACAGTATTTTTCTTCTCTTCCCTGTGTCTGGCAGCCATCAGCCTGATTTGGTTCTTAGGCAGCCGCAAGATAAGAAAGGATTTGGAAGAAAATGGAGTTATAGAAGACCAGGTTCTTGTTTCACAGGATAAAAAACAGGCAGACGCATCCATGTGGGAATTAGTTCTGGTTTCCGGAATGATTTTCTTTTGCTTTGGACTGATGTTTCAGGGAGTTTTAAAGGATGGAGTGACCACCTGGATTCCTACCTATATCCGGGAAGAATATCATATGGAATCCGTAATTTCCATTATCAGCACCACGGTTATACCGATTTTTAACTTAAGCGGTGTTTATCTGGCATCTATTGCTAACAGGAAGATTTTTAAAAGTGAGACAGCCACATCCGCTTCCTTTTTTGTCCTGTGCGCGGGTGCGCTGATTCTGTTACGGCTCTATCATGGAGGATCCGTGATAACCGTGCTGATCTTATTTGGCCTGGCAACCACGGCGATGATGGCGGTGAATACCATGCTGGTCAGCATGGTGCCCATCTATTTCGCTCCTTACGGAAAATCATCCACAGCTTCCGGGATTTTAAATTCCTCCGCATATGCGGGAGGAGCAATCTCCGCCTATGGAATCGGAGTGTTGTCTGAAAGGGCGGGCTGGGATACCACCATTATGATCTGGATTATCATTGCCCTTTTGGGAGCATTGGCATGCACGGCCGGTAAACCCCGGTGGAAGCGTTTTTTGCATAACGGTATATAAGGGATGGGAGGAAAACAGGTTGAATAACAGAACTTATTTATTACCAGAGGCCGGAAGGTTTTATAAAGCGAACCTTCACAGCCATACAGTCGTATCAGATGGAAGAATGACGCCGGAAGAGGCTAAGGAACACTATAAGAAGCACGGGTATCAAATTATGGCGTTTACGGATCACAGGATCTACCGGAACCATGAAGAGTTAAACGATGAGGAATTCCTGGCACTTGCTGCGGTAGAGGTGGATATCAACGAGGTAAGTTCAGACAGGCTGCGCCCGGAGGATAAGACATACCACATTAATTTGTATGATACCGCCCCCGGTTATGAACGGGCCAGAAAAGAGCAGGGGATCTGTCCGGAACGCAGGTACGGAGACTTTGATTATATTAACAGGTATTTAGAGGAGATGAAGGAACTGGGATTTCTTTCCTGCTATAACCATCCATACTGGTCCTTGCAAAACTACAACGATTACAAAGGCTTAAATGGGCTTTTTGCCATGGAAATCTACAATCACGGATGCGAGCTTGACGGACTGTACGGTTATAATCCCCAGTCTTATGATGAAATGCTTCGCTTGGGCAAGCGGTTGTGGTGCCTGGCAACGGACGATAATCACAACAGTCATCCATTTGGTCATCCCCTGTGTGATTCTTTCGGAGGCTTTACCATGATAAAAGCGGAAAGTCTAAGCTATGACGCAGTTATAAACGGGCTGGTAAACGGCCATTTCTACAACTCCATGGGGCCTGAGATAAAGGAATTATATATAGAGGGCAGGGAGCTGGTAGTAAAGACCGGGCCGGTTAAAGCCATCTGCGGGATTACGGACAGTGGAAGATTCTGCCACAGAGCGACTGTGAAGGGAGAACCCCTTACAGAAGCAAGGTTCCTCCTTAAAGGGAACGAAACCTATATCCGGGTGGAATGCAAGGATGAAAAGGGGCTTTTTGCTAACAGCAATGCCTATTTTCTCTCCGGCTTGGAGTGAATCCGGATCCCACAAAGACAGCCTGGCTGACCATGTACCATTGTCATATTATAAAGTTCTTTTCTGATATTTATCGGAAAGGAACTTTTTTTATTTATCAGTCTTAATCCGACCTATTACGGCGAAAAAAGCATAGAAGTAAAAAAAGATTAAAATATATGCTTAGCTAACTATTGATTTTTCTTTTGGTATGTGTTATATTATTAACAAGAAAAATAAACACTAAAAAAGGAGATGGTATTATGTTGACTACATTTAAAGCAACAGCGAAAACACTGCCTGAGGGGTTACAGGTAGAAACAAATTCAAGAGGTTTTAAAATCCTTCTTGACGAGCCGGAAGATTTAGGTGGTACGGATACAGCTATGAACCCTGTGGAGGCCCTGTTATGTGCTCTGGGCGCATGCCAGTCCATCGTAGCGAAAGCATTTGCAGCTGCTCATGATATTACTTTTGAAGAATTCCATGTTGAATTGGAAGGTGACCTTGATCCGGACGGATTTATGGGACTGGCAGATGTAAGAAACGGTTTTCAGGAAATTCGTTTTGTAATGCATTTTAAAACAAACGAACCAAAAGAAAAAATTGAAGCGTTTGCAAAGTTTATCGAGAATACCTGCCCGGTTGGTGATTGTTTAACGAACGGTGTAAAACTAGTTTTATCCGGTGTTGCAATTGATTAATAGTATAAAAAGCAAAAAGAGCCTATATTATAAAATTGGCTCTTTTTCTATAGAAAAGGAGAAAATTTATGCTTATTAAAATGTCAATAATTCCTGGGGGGAAGATGGGCAAGGTAGGTAAAATAAATGTAAAAACAGGAGATAAGGTCACTGCCGGCGATATCCTTGTGCAAGTAGAAACAGCGAAGGGAAACCGCCAGATTAAAGCTACATCAGATGGAACAGTTTGTAAATTATTATGTGAAGAGGGCATGGAGATTGCCTCGAATGCTGATATGTTTGAAATCTCCGAGGATTCTGTAGTCAAAGAGGCTGGAATATCAGATTGCGATTGTGCCTCACAGGGAACCGCTAAGGAAACCACTGCCGATTTACTTATCATAGGAGCTGGCCCCGGCGGATATGTAGCCGCTATTTATGCCGCAAAAAGCGGCCTGAAAGTCACTCTCGTTGAGCAATCAGCATTAGGCGGTACCTGCCTTAATGTGGGGTGCATTCCTACAAAGGCACTTGTTAAATCAGCGGAAGTTTGCCACAATGTAATGAATGCGTCAGTCTTTGGGATTGAAACAGACAGTCCGGTTACGGTAAATATGAAACAAGTAATCGACCGTAAAGATAAGATCAAGGACAGACTCGTTTCCGGAATTGATTTTCTTATGAAAAAGAATGAAATCAATGTAATTTCCGGCCAGGCATCATTTATGGATAAAAATACGGTAACAATAAAAGGCGAAGAAAATTATATCATAAAGGCAAAAAATATTATCGTTGCAACAGGCTCTAAAATCTCTAATATAGCCATTCCAGGCATAGATCTTCCGTTTGTGTTAAACAGCACAAAAGCGCTGTCTGATCAAGACCTTCCAAAATCCATAACCATTATTGGCGGTGGTGTAATCGGAATGGAATTTGCATTTATCTATAAAAACTTCGGCGTTGATGTCCATGTGATTGAATTTATGGATCGTTTGCTGACCATGGTAGACAGCGATATCTCAAAAGAAATACAGGATATAGCAGAAGAGAATAACATTCACATTCACACCGGTTCAAAGGTTAAGAAAATTCAGAGTTCCGTAGATGGTATGGCAGTTATTACCTATGAAAACAATGGTGGGGAACACCTAGTGGTAAGTGAAAAAGTATTGGTAGCTATTGGCAGGGAGCCGAATCTGGAAGGGTTGTCCATTGAAAAGAGCGGTGTCTTGTTAAACAGCAATGGGAAAGGGATTCAAGCAGATCATTCCATGCGTACAAACGTAGACAACATCTATGCTATTGGCGATGTGACAAATATCATTCAACTGGCCCACGTAGCTTCCCATCAGGGGATTGTTGCCGTAGAAAATATATTAGGAAAGCATAAAGAAATGAATTACTCAGCAGTCCCTAATGTAATATTTACTTCACCGGAAATCGCAAGTGTCGGGATCGGCGAAGACGAAGCAAAAAGCAAAGATATTGACATTGAAGTAAGTAAATTTTCCTTTGCCGGAAACGGAAAGGCTTTGACGATGAATGAGCCGAGAGGCTTTTTAAAACTGATTAAAAATATAAAAACAGGAAAAATAATAGGCGGGTCAGTCATAGGTGCTGATGCATCTTCATTAATCAGCTCATTAACCTTAGCAATTGCCAATGGATTTACGGAGAAAGAAATCACTGAAACCATATTCCCACACCCTACTACCAGTGAAACGATTCATGAAGCCGCACTGGATTTTGGAATTGGAGCCTTGCATCAATAATGAAAAAAATAGTAATATCCGAAGAATTTGATCCCTATTTTAATATCGCAGCAGAGCATCAGCTATTTTTATCCTCTGAGGAAGATATTCATTTATTTCTATGGCAAAACGATTCTTCTGTGATTATAGGAAGAAACCAGAACCTATACGCAGAATGTGATTTGACTTACTTAAAGGAACATGGCATAAAAGCAGTCCGCAGGTTTTCCGGGGGCGGGGCAGTGTATCATGACAAAGGCAATGTTAATTTTACCTTTATTACAAAGGAGGCATCAGCCAACCAGGACCATTTTATCAGGCTCATACAATCTGCCATGCAACGGCTTGGGATCGACTGTGAATTTAGCGGCAGAAATGACTTATTATACAAAAACCGAAAATTTTCCGGTCACGCCTATTATACGGACGGCGATCATTACATGTATCATGGTACGGTACTGGTCAATGTAAACTTTGAACAGTTGGAACATGCCCTTACACCGTCCAAGATGAAGTTAAAGTCCAAAGGAGTCGAATCAGTAAGGAGCCGAGTCATAAATCTATCGGAAATAAACAGTGAAATCACTGCACAGTCAGTGATCCGGGCTTTTATGGAAGCCTTTGAATGCAACCATATGGAAATCATTAATAAAAAGAATTTTCAGCCGCCGTTAGAGAATGTTCTTTCATCTGACAATTGGATGTTTGCCCAATCGCCTAAATTTGATGCCCAATTGGAACGCAACTATCCATTTGGAAATATGTCCGTATCTATCTCTATCGCTGATGACCTGATTCAAAATGTGAAAATAAACACGGATAGCTTGAAGCTTTATGATTTTAAAACCTGTGAAAAAGGACTGCAGAATACCCACTTTAACGAACAGGCGGTATGGGGTTATATCGAGCAGTACCTCTCAAATCATCTTGAATTTTCATAATATCTGGAAAAGACTATGAAAAATATTGTGCACTGGATGGTTTTATGTTAATATATGAAATAAAAAAATCAGATGGTGAATACTATGTTTAATTTAGATGATTGCATCGCCTTTGTTACTTGTAAAGGGGCAAAAGATTTAGCGGATTCCTTGGAAAAGAGACTGAATCATTATAAT
This sequence comes from Lacrimispora sanguinis, assembly GCF_044987295.1. Taxonomy (NCBI): domain Bacteria; kingdom Bacillati; phylum Bacillota; class Clostridia; order Lachnospirales; family Lachnospiraceae; genus Lacrimispora; species Lacrimispora sanguinis. The sequence continues at coordinate 82,688 of NZ_CP173277.1, forward strand.
ATAACAAGAAGTCAATGGATTGCATTATATTATATTAAAAATAATAATATGATCACTCAAAAGCAGTTAGCCGATAAGATGTCTTTAAAAGAGCCTAGTGTTGTCAGGTTATTAGATAAAATGGAACTATATGGCTGGGTTAACCGCATCAGCAGCAACGATGACAAAAGAATGAAGTTTTTAGCATTAACCGATAGCGGCAAAGAGATTGAAACAGCTATGCTGGATGTTGCAGAAAAATTTAAATCTGATGTACTTAACGGCATATCACCGGAAGACCTGGATGTATTTAAAGCAACGCTTAACAAAATGCTTATAAACATTGAGGATGGTAACAAATAAGCATTATAATATAAAACAAAATTGAAAAAATTTCTCATCTATGTTATGATACAAACATAGCAGCATCCTGACACGAAAAACACTGTTTGAAGTAGAAGGTTCGGCATATGAGGAGTCTTTGATTTGCCGCGCCTTTATGGTGCGGCTTTTTTGCTTTTATAAAGCATTTATCGCCTGGATAAAAGAACGGAGGAAGAAGCATGGAGACGAGAATCGCCGTGATCGGCATCGTTGTGGAAGAGGAAGAATCTGTGGAACTGCTGAATGAGATCCTGCATGAATACCGCAAGTATATCATTGGCCGCATGGGGATCCCCTATCCGAAAAAGCAGGTAAGCATCATAAGCATAGCTGTGGATGCACCTCAAAGCATCATATCCGCAATGACCGGTAAGATCGGGAAATTAAAGGGAGTCAGCTCCAAGACGGCCTATCAGGGCGTGAAGATTTAAGAAGGATAAGAAAAGAAACAGCTGTTTCAAGGGCAATTGCCTGTGAAATTAATAAACCACTGACGGAAAAGCAAATGCTGACCCTAAAGAAAGGAAGAATTACTATGTATGATCCAAAATCGCTGAAAGCGGAAGAATTCATTTCCCACGAAGAAATTCTTGAAACTCTTGATTATGCGAAAAAAAACAAAGACAATGTAGAACTGATTGACCAGATTATTGCAAAGGCTAGGCTGGCAAAAGGTCTGACTCACCGGGAGGCATCTGTCCTCCTTGCCTGCGATATTCCGGAAAAAATTCAGGAAATCTATGATCTGGCAGAGCAGATTAAAAAGGATTTCTACGGAAGCCGCATCGTCATGTTTGCCCCTCTTTATCTTTCTAACTACTGCGTAAATGGCTGTACCTACTGTCCATACCACTTAAAAAACAAGCACATTGCCAGGAAAAAACTCTCCCTGGAAGAAGTGGAGAAGGAAGTCATCGCCCTTCAGGATATGGGACATAAACGGCTTGCCATTGAAGCAGGTGAGGATCCTGTAAATAATCCCATCGAATACATTCTGGATTGCGTCAAAACCATATATTCAATCAAACACAAAAACGGCGCCATCCGCCGGGTCAATATAAACATTGCTGCAACCACGGTAGAGAATTACCGGAAGCTGAAAGAGGCGGAGATTGGAACCTATATTCTCTTTCAGGAAACCTATCATAAGGAAAGCTACGAAAAGCTTCATCCAACAGGCCCCAAGCACGACTATTCCTACCATACCGAGGCCATGGACCGAGCCATGGAGGGCGGAATTGATGACGTAGGCCTTGGCGTACTTTTTGGTCTGGAGCTGTACCAGTATGAATTTGCAGGACTTTTGATGCATGCGGAGCATCTGGAGGCAGTTCATGGTGTAGGACCTCATACCATTAGCGTTCCCCGTATCAAAAAAGCCGATGACATTGATCCCGATGCCTTTGACAATGGGATTGATGACGAAATCTTTGCAAAGCTTTGTGCACTAATCCGGATTTCGGTTCCTTATACGGGAATGATCGTTTCCACCAGGGAAAGTCAGAAGGTAAGAGAACAGGTGATCCGCCTGGGGGTATCCCAGATCAGCGGCGGTTCCAGAACCAGCGTGGGCGGCTACCAGGAAGATATCCGTCCTACGGATACAGAGCAGTTTGACGTATCGGATCAGCGTTCCCTGGATGAGGTGGTCCACTGGCTCATGGATATGGGCTATATTCCTTCCTTCTGCACAGCGTGCTACCGGGAAGGGCGTACGGGAGACCGATTTATGAGTCTTTGCAAAAGCGGTCAGATCCAGAACTGCTGTCAGCCCAATGCCTTAATGACATTAAAAGAATATTTGATGGATTACGCTTCCGAAGATACGAGAAAAGTCGGTGAGGCATTGATCGCAGCGGAGTTAAACCATATTCCAAAGGAAAAGGTACGTCTAATCTGTGAAGACCATTTGCAAAAAATAGAAAATGGAATCAGGGATTTCCGTTTCTGATCCAGCGTGCAGATGCCAAAGTCAGGCTGGCTTGACTTTGGCTCTTTGCCATTGCGTAAAGAAATAGTAGGAAGAGGTGACAGACATGGGACTTAATGATACACCATCCTCTGAGCGGATGCACATTGGCTTTTTCGGCCGCCGCAATGCAGGAAAATCAAGTGTTGTCAATGCAGTAACAGGGCAGGAACTGTCCGTTGTATCGGAAGTAAAAGGTACTACCACAGATCCTGTTTATAAATCCATGGAGCTTCTCCCCATGGGACCGGTGGTTATTATTGATACGCCGGGCTTTGACGATGAAGGCGCTCTGGGAGAGATGCGGGTAAGGAAGACAAAGCAGATATTAAACCGGGCCGATTGTGCGGTCTTAGTTGTGGATGGGGCCGTTGGAAAGACAAAAACGGATGAAGAATTGATCCTTCTGTTTAAGGAAAAGAAGATCCCCTATGTGGTTGCTTATAATAAATGTGATTTAACCGGGCCACTAAACTATGACGACGGACTTTCTGTCAGCGCATCAGAAGGTCTGTTCATCCATGAATTAAAAGAACGGATCGGGAGTCTTGTAAACACCGGGGATACAAAAATGAGGATTGTAGGAGATTTGCTGAATCCGTACGACCTGGTGGTCCTGGTGATCCCCATTGATGAGGCAGCACCAAAGGGCCGCCTCATCCTGCCCCAGCAGCAGGTGATCCGGGATATTCTGGAGGCCGGTGCCATATCAGTGGCAGTGCGTGATACGGAGTTAAAGGAGACCCTGGAACGGTTGGGGACCAGACCGGCCCTTGTCATTACGGACAGCCAGGCCTTTGAGCAGGTAAGTAGGGATACGCCGGAAGAGATTCTTCTCACATCCTTTTCCATCCTGCTGGCCAGGTATAAGGGCTTTTTAGAGGAGGCCGTGAAAGGAGTGGCTGCCATCGGGGATTTAGAAGATGGGGATAAAATCCTGATCTCCGAGGGGTGTACCCATCACAGGCAGTGTGATGACATTGGAACCGTAAAGCTTCCCCGCTGGCTTCGGCAGCATACGGGGAAAGAGCTCCTCATTGAGACTTCCTCCGGACGGGAATTTCCGGAAGACTTGTCAGCCTATAAGCTGATCATCCACTGCGGCGGCTGTATGTTAAATGAAAGGGAAATGGAATATCGGGGAAAGTGTGCGGCGGATGCGAAGGTACCATTTACCAATTATGGAATTGCGATTGCTTATATGAAGGGGATTTTAAAAAGGAGCATAAAACCGCTTCCTGATTTGGAAGAGCTGCTGCCTTAACGGAAGTTGGTGTTAAGAGATCATAAAAATAACCGTCAACATTGACTTACGGATTTATTTATGATAAGGTAAAGACAATCAGATATGGGGGAGTAGTCAGCATGCGCCGGCTAAAGATGGCCTTCTAATTTATCAGCATGCAGTTAAATCAACATCCTGAACAGCAATGTTCTGGTTTAATTTGAAAAGACAAGACCTGTGTCCTAATTTAGGGCCGGTGCTTGTCTTTTTGGTTGTATAGGATGACTTCGCCGATACAAAAGAGTACTAGTACGAAGGGAGATTGAATATGAACTTTTTGCTTTCAGGTATTACCTCTGTCACCGTTCCACAGTTAATCATGTATCTCGTTGGTTTTTTGCTGATTTATCTTGCTGTCAAAAAAGGGTACGAGCCATCGCTTCTTCTACCTATGGGATTTGGTGCCATACTGGTCAACTTACCCATGTCCGGCGTGATCGATCAGACGCTTCCCGGTATAGGAAATACTCACGGTATTATCCAGTGGTTGTTTGAATCAGGGATCGAAGCTTCGGAGGCACTGCCTCTTCTCCTGTTTATCGGGATCGGGGCCATGATTGATTTTGGGCCTTTGTTATCAAACCCTATTATGATGCTGTTTGGTGCAGCAGCCCAGTTTGGTATCTTTTTAACGATTTCCGTAGCTGTTTTGCTTGGTTTTAACCTTTCTGACGCGGCCTCCATAGGGATCATCGGTGCTGCTGACGGCCCGACCTCTATCCTGGTATCCCAGATCCTTAAATCGAATTACATCGGACCAATCGCAGTAGCGGCTTATTCCTACATGGCCCTGGTTCCCTTAGTCCAGCCCTTTGCCATTAAGCTGGTTACCACCAAAAAAGAGCGTATGATCCGTATGCCTTATAATCCGATATCCGTATCCAAAAGGATCAGGATCCTTTTCCCCATTGCAGTTACCATGATTGCCGGATTTGTTGCACCCCAGTCCGTTTCCCTGGTGGGCTTTCTGATGTTCGGAAACCTGTTAAGAGAATGCGGCGTTTTACACAGCTTATCGGATGCGGCACAGAATATTCTTGCCAATCTGATTACCCTGCTCCTTGGAATCACCGTTTCCTTCAGCATGAGGGCGGAAGCCTTTGTAACCTGGCAGACTCTTATTATTCTCGTCCTTGGTCTTGTTGCCTTTGTATTTGACACCATAGGAGGAGTGCTGTTTGCCAAGTTCATTAATCTATTCCGTAAAAACAAGATCAATCCCATGATAGGCGCAGCCGGTATTTCAGCTTTCCCTATGTCAGCCCGCGTCGTTCAGAAGATGTCCATTAAAGAAGATCCTACCAATCATTTGTTGATGCATGCCATTGGGGCAAATGTTTCCGGGCAGATTGCCTCTGTCTTGGCAGGCGGAATTGTATTAAATCTTTTGACCACCTTATTATGACCAGTATCCGCGGGGGGTATCTCTGCTGCCGGATAGAAAGGAGCCAGCTATGCTAGATAAATTTCTTTTGTCCCTGGGAATTATGTGGAAGGGAATGTTCAGTATATTTTTAGTTATTATCGTTATCACACTTCTTATTATGGGCTTTCAGTGGCTTGAAAAAAACTTTTTGGATAAGAAGGAAGAGTGATTGACAAATAATCAAACCTGTATTATGATAGCTCTGGATTTAAATAAATAACCTGTTCTTTGCCACCGGGTAAAGAATTTTAAGGTGTTCTGAAATATTCCGTTAGGTCGTGGAAGGAATATTTTAAGAACACCTTTTTTATGTTGAAAGGAGGAGGTAAGATGGAACAATCTGCCTTAAAAAACTACACCAAATATGTGAGCCTTAATATTCTGGGAATGATGGGGCTTTCCTGCTATATACTGGCAGATACCTTTTTTGTATCAATGGCACTGGGGGCCGCAGGACTGGCGGCACTGAATTTTTCAATTGGGATTTACAGTTTAGTTCACGGTACCGGATTGATGATCGGGATAGGAGGTGCTACCCGCTACAGCATTTTAAAATCCCAGAATGAGGGAAAACAGATCAATGCCATATTTACCACCAGTTTAAAGCTTGGAATTCTGCTGGGAGTGTTGTTTGCAATCACGGGAGTCCTTGGCTCAGGGTCTCTGGCTGTATTATTGGGAGCGGATGCAGCTACATTGCCACTGACAAAGGAATATTTGAGCACTATACTCTACTTTGCTCCGTTTTTTATTCTGAACAATATCATGCTTGCATTTGTGAGAAATGACAATAATCCTAAGTTATCGATGATTGCAATGCTGACAGGCAGCCTATCCAATATAGTTTTGGACTATATATTTATGTTTCCGCTGGGGTTGGGGATGTTTGGTGCAGCTTTTGCCACCGGTCTGGCACCCGTCATCAGTCTTGTGGTTTTATCCGCCCACTTTATACAGGGGAAAAGCGGCCTTCGGTGGTTGCGAAGCAGAGTTCAGTGGAAGGCTGTCCGTGATATTCTTGGACTTGGTCTGGCCGCATTTATTACAGAGGTGTCCTCGGCGATTGTTTTGATTACCTTTAATCTGGTCATTCTGGGGCTGGAGGGAAACTTAGGGGTCGCCTCCTACGGGATTGTAGCCAATATAGCACTGGTAGGAATCTCGGTTTTTACCGGAATTGCACAGGGAATACAGCCGCTGATCAGCAAGGCCTATGGCTCAGGGGAGGGTATTACAATAAAAAAACTGCTCCGATATGCGGTGATCACCTCCCTGGTATTGGCGTCAGCAATTTATACCCTGGTATTTTTCTGTTCGGATCAAATGATCAATGTGTTCAACAGTGAGCAGAATCCGGCAATTGCACTTCTTGCAAAGGATGGGCTTAGGATCTACTTCGCCGGTTTTTTCTTTGCGGGAATCAATATTATTGTGTGCATGTATTTAAGTGCTGCCGAACGTGGGCTGAATGCGTTTATTGTTTCGGTGGCGCGGGGCTGTGTGGTTCTTGTTCCCATGGTGCTCATGCTGAGCCGGATTTTAGGAATGACGGGAGTATGGCTGGCGTTTGTTGTGACAGAAGGACTGGTGAGTGTTCTTGGTTTGATATTAGTATTTTGGAAAAAAAGGACTGAGTTTCTTCATTGGTAATACGGAAGTTTGATCGGGGGCTGAAAGAAGCGTTGCCTTCTCTTGACACTGATAAGACAAAGTGCTATAATCCTTTCCTCGGTAACATTGAATCTTTAAGAATAATCATAGGTTAGATATTGGTATCGGAGCAACCCGAATGGAGGCACCATGGTTTTAGATGACTTAGTTGTAAAGCACTACAATGAGTTAAGTGAAAATGATTACCATATTTGGAATTATATTTCAGCGAATCGTGAGGAAGTAGCAAATTTGCCAATTAACGTTGTGGCTGAACGAGTTAATGTGTCTCGGACAACCTTGATGAGATTCTCTCAGAAGCTTGGTTTGCATGGCTATAGCGAACTGAAAACCCATTTACGGTGGGAGAATATTGCACCCCGAAAAAGTTACGAAAGTATTACCGAGAAGGTAATCAATAACAACATCAATATCATCAATCGTTATAAAGAAATAGATTTTGGTGAGATGGTTCGGGCTATTTATGAGGCGCATAATATCTTTATCTATGGGACCGGAAGCTTGCAGCGTGAAGTTGCCATAGAATTAAGAAGGATGTTTCTATCCGTTAATATGATTGCCATTGATCTTCCTGGTGAAGGAGAGTTATTGAAAAGCACAAATATGCTGGGCAAGAATGACATCATTTTTATTATATCAAAAAGCGGAGAATCTGCCTTTGTTGATAATCAACTTAATAAGTTTAAAGCCAAAGGAGTCAAGATTATTTCCTTAACCAAAAGCGGACACAATAGAATTGCGATAAAAAGTGATTTTAATTTGTTTACAAATATTGAGAAGTTTGAGTTGGGGCCTGATACCGTTTTTGAAACTATGGTCCATATGTTTTTAATAATTGAAATACTTTTTGCCCGTTTTATTGATTATTACTTTACGCATGAAAGTTAATCTAAAACAACGAAGCAAGGGTTATTATTGTGTTCTGTGAAAAATCACATTATATGTGATTTTTTTTATTGTCTGTGAATAGGACCTTAATGAGGAAATCCTATTGTGTTAATATAGGAAAACGTTTATGATACAACCTACATAGGCAAGATACACTATTAACAAACAAAATGAAAAAACCAAAAGAGAGAAGGAGTACCGTTTTGAAGAAACAAAAAATTCAACAATCTATTCAAAGATTTGGTGGTGCTATGTTCACCCCAGTATTATTTTTTGCAGTATTCGGTATTATCGTAGGTCTAACTGCATTATTGAAAAATCCTCTTGTTGTTGGTGAAATTGCTAACACAGACACCACATTTTTTAAAGTTATGGATGTGATCAATGTTGGTGCCAATGCAGTATTTAAGCAAATGCCTTTATTATTCTGTATCGGTCTTCCCGTTGCATTGGCAAAAAAACAACAAGCACGTGCTGTCCTTGAAGCTTTTGTTATATATATCATCTTTATATATTTCGTATCTACTATGTTGATGTACTGGGGTCCATCGTTTGGCGTTGATTTTGATTCTGTAGCCCGGACATCTGGATTAGCTACCATCGCCGGTATTCGTACCCTTGATATGGGGATTGTGGGTGCACTTATTATCTCCGGCATTTCTGTTTGGTTACACAATAAGCTTTTCGACAAAGAACTACCAAAATATGTTGAAACCTTTAGAGGTTCTCCTTTTGTAGTATTAGTTGGTTACTTTTTGATGATTCCGGCTGCGCTTTTGGCTTGTTTGATTTGGCCGCGAGTACAATCCTTAATTGGTAATATGCAGACTTTCTTAATTGGTTCCGGTACCTTTGGTGTGTTTCTTTATACTATGCTTGAGAGAATGTTGATTCCATTGGGTTTACATCATTTCATTTATGCGCCGTTTTTATACGATTCAGCAGTTGTGGCTGGTGGAATCAAAGCATATTGGGTAGAACATTTACCTGAATATGCGACAATGACTGGGTCTTTAAGATCATTTTTCCCGGAAGGTGGCTTTGCCCTTACTGGTATGGGTAAAATGTTTGCTCCATTTGGTATTTCTTTAGCATTTTACTCAACAGCAAGACCTGAACGTAGAAAGAAAATCTTAGCAATTTTGGTGCCGGTTTTAATTACAGCTGTGTTTACTGGTATTACCGAGCCACTTGAATTTACCTTCCTGTTTGTCGCACCGTTATTGTTTGTGGTTCATGCGTTTTTATCTGCTGCTATGGCAGCAATCACATTTATGTTTGGCATTACAGGAGATTTCTCCTTGGGATTGATTCAAAATGCCACCTTGAACTGGCTTCCCCTTGGTGCTACCCAATGGGCAAGTTACTTGATTCAAATAGCAATCGGTATTGTGTTTGTAGGTATCTATTTTGTATTGTTCCGTTTCTTGATTTTAAAATTTAACCTTAAAACACCTGGACGGGAAGACGGAGATGCAGAAACGAAACTATATACGAAAGCGGATTATCGTGAGAAAACCGGTCAAATTACCGGGGCAAATGTTGAATCCGGTTTGTCCATTCATGCCCAACAGGCAGCAGCATACCTTGAAGGATTAGGAGGGCAAGAGAACATTGAAGATGTAACCAATTGTGCCACCCGTCTTCGTGTTACTGTAAAAGACCCTGGCAAGGTATTAGCAAGGGAATACTTTACTGAAAAAGGAGCTTATGGACTTGTAGCAAAAGATCATTCTTATCAGGTAATTGTTGGCTTAACAGTCCCAACAGTGCGGGAAGAATTTGAGAAAATTATTCATATTAAGGAATAGCATGAATTATTGTTAGAAGAGAAAGATTAAGGAGAAAAAATGAAAAAATTTGTAGTTACTGTCGCCGGAGGTGGCTCAACGTATACACCGGGAATCATTCAAATGTTACTTGAAAACCAAGACCGTTTCCCATTAGAAGAAATCAAACTATATGATAACTTGGCTCAGCGTCAGGAACCGATTGCTCAAGCAATGCAAATATACTGTCGTGACAACTATCCGGAGGTTAAGATTAGCTATTCCACAGACCCTGCGGAATCATTTACAGGAATTGATTTTGTCATGGCCCAATTACGTGTGGGATTATATGACATGCGTGAAAAAGATGAAAAAATTCCATTGAAATATGATGTTGTGGGACAAGAAACTTGCGGACCCGGTGGAATTGCCTATGGTATGCGCTCAATTGCAGGGGTCATTGAGGTATTAGACTACATGGAAAAATACTCTCCGGAAGCTTGGATGTTAAATTACTCAAACCCCGCAGCAATCGTAGCTGAAGCAACACAACGTTTACGGCCAAACTCAAAGATTATTAACATTTGTGATATGCCAGTTGCTATTGAGACTATATTTGCAGCTATTCTTGGTCTTAAGTCTAGAAAAGAAATGAACGTTCGTTATTATGGTTTAAACCACTTTGGTTGGTGGACAAGTATAACCGATAAAGCGGGAAATGATTTAATGCCAAAATTAAAAGAATTTGTCGCAGTAAAAGGTTATGCAGCTGAAACAGAAGACTACCAGCACCGGGCTCAAAGCTGGAAAGATACTTATCTAAAAGCAAAGGATACATTTGCCTTAGATCCGGAAACCTTACCAAATACTTACCTAAAGTACTACTTATATCAAGATGATATTGTGGCCCATGAAAATAAAGACTTCACCCGTACCAATGAAGTACAAGCCACACGTGAAAAAGATGTATTTGCAAAAGCACATCAAATAATCGAGGCAGACTCCGCACATGATATTTCTTTTGCAACAGGATCACCACATGCCTCTTTTATCGTAGATCTTGCTTGTGCAATTGCATTTAACACCCAAGAGAGAATGCTGTTGATTGTTCCAAACAATGGTATAATCTCAAACTTTGACCCGACCGCAATGGTAGAAGTACCTTGTCTGGTTGGTAAAAACGGCCCGGAACCATTAGCCATGGGAACAATCCCGACCTTCCAGAAAGGTTTAATGGAACAACAGGTTGCAGTTGAAAAATTAGTGGTAGATGCCTGGATGGAAGGTTCCTACCAAAAACTATGGCAAGCATTAACTATGTCCAAAACGGTACCTTCAGCGGGTGTGGCTAAGAAAATTTTAGATGAACTCATTGAAGCAAATGGTGATTTTTGGCCAGTATTAAAGTAGTCAAAAGATTATAGGCACCCAACAAGGGACAGCAAAGCGGATACTTCATGTAGCGAAGTATCCGCTTTTTTTCTATGCAGTATGCTTATGATGAAAACGGCGAGATTATTATGAAAACAAAGACAGTACTTTTGAATAGAAATGACTTTTTTTTTATTCTGTGATATGATAATTTTATGTGCCGGGTGTACAGTCTGGCTTAAGTATTATGAGGAGAAAGAATATGAATCTTTTTGGCAGCTTAGTTATTGCGTTTTCTATGTATTCCCGTATCCCAATGCCCCAACTGGAGTGGACAAAGGAGCGGATGAAATATGCCATGTGCTTTTTTCCTCTCATTGGAGCAGTCATCGGCCTGCTGGAATTTGCTGTCTATCTTGGCTGCAATGCTCTTGGATTCCGTAATCTCGGGCAAATACTTCCGATAGTAATTCCCATCCTGGTTACGGGAGGCATACATATGGATGGATTTCTGGATGTGGTCGATGCAAGATCGTCATACGGAGACAGAAAGAAAAAGCTCGAGATATTAAAGGATCCCCATACAGGTGCTTTTGCTATCATCGGCTGCGGTGTTTACCTGGTTCTTTATCTGGCTGTCTTTTTGGAAATGCGTCCGGCTGTAATACCTGTTTATTGCCTGTCATTTGTAGTTACCAGGGCCTTAAGCGGCCTGTCCGTGGTTACATTTCCCATGGCAAAGGAAAGCGGGCTGGCAGCCTCTTTTTCCGGGGCAGCCCAGAAGCGGGCAGTGGCAGTTGTTATGGCTTTGTACTTAGCAGCGGCAGTATGGGGAATCTGGTATCTGGGAGGAGCGGCAATTGTAGCAGTGGTTCTTGTTGTTTGTCTTCTTATTTATTGGTATTATTATACTATGGCCAAGCGGGAATTTGGAGGCATTACCGGAGATCTTGCAGGGTATTTTCTACAGATATGCGAACTGGCCCTTGTAGCCGGCCTGGCTGTGATTTCTCATGTAATATCACTATAAAGCGTGGCGAGTTTTTCCCAAAGCATGAGAAGAAAAGAGGAAATTATGATATTAATTATAGGCGGTGCATGGCAGGGAAAGCTGGTCTTTGCCATGGAACTGGCAAATAGTGCCGGAAAAATGAAGAAAGACGACGGGAAAACGCATTTTACCCCCTTGTTTGAGAACAGCGCGACCCACTTTACCGGGCATCAAATCGCAGAAGGCAGCAGGGACAGCTTCGAAGCCGCCATGACACGCCCGATTATCCACGGTCTTCATGAGTATATAAGAAGGCTTCTAAAAGAAGGGAAAAGCGTTGATGCCTTTCTCGAGGCGGTTTGGCGTCAGAATCCCGATGTTATTATTACCTCCGATGAACTGGGCTGCGGCATTGTGCCCTTTGATCCGGCAGACAGGGAATGGAGAGAAGTGTCAGGAAGGGCCTCCGTAAGACTAGCCCGGATTTCCAGGGAAGTTTACCGTATGGTATGCGGAATTGCAACTCAGATTAAATAGACAAAAGGTCAGGAAACAAAACGATGATGAGACTACATTTAGCAGCGGTGTTTACCGGATGCTTTCTGGATTTATGCTTTGGAGATCCCCGCTGGCTTTGGCATCCGGTTTGCGGCATAGGATCCCTAATAAGCTGGTTGGAGAAAAAGCTCAGAAACATGTTCCCCAAGGGAGAAAAAGGGGAAAGGAGAGCCGGACTTTGGCTGGTGTTCCTTGTGCTTTTGGTCACGGGTGCAGCATCCGGGGCAATTCTCTGGACAGCTTATTTCCTTTCCCCTTATGCGGGATTTCTTATAGAAAGTATCATGTGCGGCCAGATGATGGCATGGCGTTCCCTGCGGGAAGAGAGTATGAAGGTCTATAAGGCCTTTTCAAACGGGGATGTGGAAGGCGCCAGGCATGCCGTATCAATGATCGTAGGCCGGGATACGAAAGAATTGTCGGAAGAAGGAATCACAAAGGCTGCGGTGGAAACCGTGGCGGAAAACACTTCGGATGGAATTATCGCTCCCCTGCTCTTCATGGCTCTTTTTGGAGGAGTGGGAGTGTTTTTATATAAGGCGGTAAACACCATGGATTCCATGGTGGGCTATAAAAATGAACGGTATCTCTGGTTCGGACGTGCTGCGGCCAGGCTTGATGATATCTGCAATTTCATACCGGCCCGGATATCCGCAGCCCTGATGATAGGGGCAGGATATGTGTGCCAGCTATTATATGGAATCAGGAAAAAGGGAAACCCATACAGCGGCAGGAACGGCTTAAATATATTTAAGAGGGACCGATTTAATCACAAAAGTCCCAATTCAGCCCAGACAGAGGCGGTCTGTGCTGGGGCGCTGCAGATTCAGCTGGCGGGAAATGCCTGTTATTTTGGAAAGCTATATGAAAAGCCTACCATTGGAGATCCGGTGAGACCGGTGGAATACGAGGATATTCCCAGAGCTAATTGCCTTATGACGGTTACCTATGCGTTAGCCCTGATCCCTGTATTTCTGCTGTTCCTTATCATTATTTAGCACATTCAAACATTTGACCAGGAGAAAAATAATATGGAATATCAGCATGGCGGAGATATATACACCAACAATGTGACAATAGACTATTCAGCCAACATAAATCCCCTGGGGCTTCCTCAAGGGGTAAAAGAGGCTCTATATAAAGCAGCAGATAATTGTTCCTGCTATCCTGACAGCCAATCCATGAGCCTTCGGAAGGCACTGGCAGGATTTCACGGGGTTTCGGCCGAGCATATCATCTGCGGAAACGGAGCTGCAGATCTGATCTTTCAGGCCGTACAGGCATTAAAACCGAACAAAGCCCTGCTAATCGCCCCTTCTTTTTTAGAATACGAACAGGCTCTTAAGGCTTCTTCCTGCAGCATCGTGCACTATTGCTTAAAAGAGGAAAACGGATTTCGGCTATCTGAAATGGAGCTGATCGACTGGCTGAAAAAAAGCAAGCTTGATATTCAGATGCTGTTTTTATGCAATCCCAACAATCCCACCGGATATGCCGTAGAGAAGGAAGCGATGGAGAGAATTCTGGAATATTCCAGAAGACACGGGATTTTTTGCGTGGTAGATGAATGTTTTAATGAATTTTTACAGGAGCCTGAGAGATATTCAGTCCTTGATCTCATAAGAGACGGCGGTTATGAGAACGTCTTTCTGTTAAAGGCATTTACAAAGCTGTATGCCATGGCCGGTCTGCGCCTGGGCTATGGGATATGTACAGGAAAAGAAGTTTTGGATCAGATGAACCTCATACGCCAGCCCTGGAGCGTTTCAAGCCTTGCCCAGGCGGCAGGAGAGGCAGCCCTTTTGGAGACGGAATACGTAAAGAGAACAAGGCAGGAGATCACTTCTGAAAGGGAGCATTTAAAATCAGCCCTTTCTTCCCTTGGCTTTCATGTTTTTGATTCCATGGCTAATTATATTTTCTTCCGGGATCTAAGGCCAGAGGCTTTTGCTCAAGAGAGACTTCTGTATAAACAGCTACTGGAGCGGAAAGTCCTGATACGTTCCTGTTCCAATTACAAAGGACTTGACGATACTTATTATCGGATCTGTGTAAAGCAGCGGAAGGAAAATGAAGAGTTTCTTTCTATATTGAAATCCATAGTGACAGAAGGGAAGTAACCGAATGGCAAAGACGATCATGATACAGGGAACCATGTCCAATGCAGGGAAAAGTTTAATTGCAGCCGGCTTATGCCGGATCTTTAAACAGGATGGATATCGGGTGGCCCCTTTTAAATCCCAGAACATGGCCTTAAATTCCTATATTACGGAGGAGGGACTGGAAATGGGAAGGGCCCAGGCGGTTCAGGCGGAAGCAGCAGGAGTAAAGCCAGAGGCAGCCATGAATCCCATTCTATTAAAGCCCACCAATGATATTGGGTCCCAGGTAATTGTAAACGGCATATCCATTGGAAATATGTCTGCCAGGGAGTATTTTGCATACAAAAAGAATCTAGTGCCGGAGGTCAAACGGGCATTCCAAAAGCTGTCAGAGGAATACGATATCATTGTCATAGAAGGAGCCGGAAGCCCGGCGGAGATTAATTTAAAGCAGGATGACATCGTAAATATGGGAATGGCAAAGATGGCCGATGCGCCGGTGCTTCTGGTAGGAGATATCGACCGGGGAGGTGTGTTCGCACAGCTTTACGGAACGGTAATGCTTTTGGAACCAGATGAAAAAGCCCTGATCAAAGGCCTGATTGTCAATAAATTTCGCGGGGACAAGACGATTCTGGACCCGGGCTTAGAAATGATTGAAAAACAGCTTTCCATCCCAATTGCCGGTGTGGTTCCATATATGGATGTGGACATAGAAGAAGAGGACAGCCTTGGTAATCATCTGGCTGGAACGGTTAGAACGGAACGGACCGCAGTGGAAATTGTGGTGATCCGAATGCCCAGAATCTCTAATTTTACGGATTTTCAGGTCTTTTCAACGATACCATGGGTAAGCCTGCGCTACGTGGATCGTGTTTCTGATCTGGGGAACCCGGACTTCGTTATACTGCCTGGCAGTAAAAGTACCGTCCAGGATCTGCTCTGGATGAGGGAGAACGGCCTGGAGGCTGCAATCCTTAAGCTTCAGGCCAAAGACGTTCCGGTATTTGGCATATGCGGCGGCTTTCAAATGCTTGGAGAAAGCATATCCGATCCCTTCCAGATGGAAACGGATGGGGCGGTCCTGCCGGTACGAGGCATGGGACTTCTGCCGGTCCGCACCGTATTTGGAAAGGAAAAGACCAGAACAAGAGTGGCAGGATCCTGCACGAGCGTAGGAGGGATATTTGAGGATCTGTCAGGTTTGGATGTGGAAGGCTATGAAATCCACATGGGAGAAACC
The DNA here is from genome assembly GCF_044987295.1 of Lacrimispora sanguinis. Classification (NCBI taxonomy): domain Bacteria; kingdom Bacillati; phylum Bacillota; class Clostridia; order Lachnospirales; family Lachnospiraceae; genus Lacrimispora; species Lacrimispora sanguinis. The sequence goes on from NZ_CP173277.1 coordinate 98,324, forward strand.
ACCAGATCCGTACCGCCCCTTACCTATATCATGGAATGCCAGTCCGGCTCCCATTTAGCGAAAATGGACGGCTGCCAGAGGGGAAATGTATATGGTACCTATATCCATGGATTCTTTGATAAGGAAGGGATTGCAATGACCATTGTAGAAGCTCTTGCAAAAAAGAAGGGCATTACTCTGGATCTTAATGGCGGTTTTAACTACCAGGAATATAAAGAAGAGCAATATGACCGTCTGGCCGCCCAATTAAGAGCCAGCCTTGACATGGAAGGGATCTATGAGATAATGTTCACGAAAGCAATGAGCAGTGTGAAATAGGACAGGAGAAGATTTTCGTTGTGCTTGCACATAAGAAAATCTTCTCATGGCCTATTTCAAAGGGCGAACGCCCGTGAGCTGGCAAAACCACAGGTTTTGCCAGCTCCACTGCGGACCAATGAGGAGGAACAAATGGAGCTAAAAGAACTAGACCGGGTACTCCCCGAGGAAATAGAAAAAAGAAGTTTTGAACTGATCACCAAGGAGCTTGGAGAAAAAGTCCTTGATCCGGAATGTGAATTGGTCATCAAACGGGTGATTCATACCACCGCTGATTTTGACTATGCAGATAATCTGGTATTTTCTCCCCACGCCGTATCAAAAGGAATCAGGGCGCTAAAAGAAGGCGCACATATCATTACAGATACAAACATGGGAATGGCCGGCATTAACAAGGGTGCCCTAAAACGCAATGCCTGCAGCGTCAGCTGCTTTATGGCGGATGAGGATGTAGCAGAGTATGCAAAGCTCAACCATACCACCCGGGCCTGCGCCAGCATGGATAAAGCGGCAGGACTTTCCGAGGACTGTATTTTTGCAGTAGGAAATGCCCCCACAGCCTTAGTGCGCCTTTATGAATTAATCAAAGAAGAAAAAATCCATCCCAAGCTGATCATCGGCGTTCCGGTAGGTTTTGTCAATGTGGTCCAGTCAAAAGAAATGATCATGTCCCTTCCTGACATCCCCTATATTGTGGCAAGGGGAAGAAAAGGCGGAAGCAATGTGGCAGCGGCAATCGTCAATGCCCTTCTTTATCAGATATAACAGCAATAACAGCAATAACCTGGTTATTGCCAATAATTTGGGTTTAAGGTATACCCGCCAAGATTTTCAGAGGGGAAGAACAGCATGGACTTATACAGCATAATTTTAGTAGATGACGAAGAAGAAGTACGTAAAAGCATTATAAAAAAAATAGAATGGCAGGCAGCCGGGTTCCGGGTGGTAGGTGATGCGGAAAACGGGGAAGATGCCATGGAAAAGATCGAGATTCTGGAACCTGATGTGGTATTAACGGATATCCGTATGCCATACATGGACGGCTTGGCACTTGCAGAAAAGGTACGGCAGCGGTACCCTTCCATGAAGGTGGTGATCTTTTCCGGCTATGATGATTTTGAATATGCCCAAAGAGCAATCAAACTGAATGTAACAGAGTACATTTTAAAACCAGTCAACGTAGAAGAACTGACTTCCATACTAAAAAGGATCAAGGCTAATCTGGATCAGGAAATAGAAGAAAAAAGGAATTTAAGCCGCCTTCGGGAAAATTACCGGAAAAGCCTTCCAATCATCAGGGAGCAGTTTTTCAATGATCTGGTGCACAAAAATCTTCCGGAAGAGCTGGTGGAACAGAAGCTTAGGGAGTATGGCGTACCTGTTATGGGGGCGAGAAAATGGATCATCGTTGCCATTGACGTGGAAAAAGGGGAGGTCAGGGAAACCCTGTCCCTTCACAATGAGGAGGAACTGATCCCCATATCCGTCATGCAGATTGTCAGGGAAAAATTAGAGGGATATTGCCGGTTTTCACTTTTTCAGTCCGTTTCAGAGGCAGAAATGGTGGTGATCGTTGCTCTTGACGATGATAACTCCACCACAGGTTTAATCGATGTTCTGGGAGATATCTGTAAGGAAACAAAGAGGATCCTGGAGGTTCCGGTTACCATGGGCATCGGCAAAAGCTTCCGGGAACTGTCCGGTTTCCGGGAAGCCTACCAATCTTCCATTGATGCCCTGGGCTATAAAGCCATAGCCGGAAGAGGGACTACCATTTACATCAATGATATGGAGCCTGTGGGAGTAGGAAAGCTGGAATTTGACAGTGTAACAGAGGCAGACTTAATCTCAGCCATAAAATTCGGCCCCGGCGAAAAGATCGAAGCAGCGGTAACCAGGATTATCGAAAAGATGGAATACGCAAAAGTCCATTACCGCCAGCAGCAGGTCTATATGTTCGGCGTATTAAACAGCGTCCTCCAGATGATGCAGCAGTATGACTTAGCCCTTGAAGATATTATGGGCGGGGAACTTAAGGACATGGAAATCTTTGATAAGATAAAAAAGAAAGAGGAATTTGGCCAGTGGCTTTTTAAAATTGCAGGGAAAATGAACCAGTTCATTAACCAGGAGCGTGATATGACTACGCGCCAGGTAATCCAGGAAGCAAAGCAGTATATTATGGACCACTACCAGAATCCCGATTTGTCTGTGGAAATGATTTGCCGCCACCTTCATATGAGCCCGGCCTATTTTTCCACCATGTTTAAAAAAGAAACCGGACAGGCTTATATCGCCTACTTAACCGATGTCCGTCTGAATAAGGCGGTAGAACTGCTTAACAAAACCGATGATAAGACCTATGTGGTAGCAGCGAAGGTAGGATATCAGGAACAAAACTATTTCAGCTACGTATTCAAGAAAAAATTCGGAGTATCACCGACTAAATTCCGCGGAGCCAGGTAATGGAAAGAAAGAATATCAGCATTCGTTATACAATTTTTGTATATTTTACTGTGACTGCTTTGGCAGCCAGTCTTTTGATTACGTTTTCCTTATACCAGCGCCTTTCCACCCAGGTGGGGGAAATGGTGCAGGAGGAAAACCAGAGCCTGATTCATCAGGTGGCCAGGTCTGTGGAATCTTATTTGCTTACAGTCATGAAGCTGTCGGATTCCCTGTATTACGGAGCCGTAAAAAATGCCGATCTATCTTCGGAATCCATTAATAACGAGATCACGCTCTTATATGATAACAACAAGGATAATGTGGACAACATCGCTCTCTTTTCCCAATCAGGAACCATGGTGGAAGCGGTTCCTGCCGCAAGGCTTAAAAGCGGCCTTGACGTGACCAGGGAAAATTGGTTTTTAAATGCTTTGGAAAAGACAGAAAACCAACATTTTTCTTATCCCCATGTCCAGTATATTTTTGACAGCAATGAAAACCAGTACCGGTGGGTGATATCTTTATCAAGGGCCGTGGAGCTGACGGAGGGAACCTCTACCACCCAGGGCGTGCTTTTAGTGGATTTAAGCTATTCCAGCCTGGAACATCTTTTTGACGGGGTGACAACAGGAAAGGGCGGCTACGTATATTTAATCAGCAATGACGGGCAGATCCTGTACCATCCAAAGATCCAGCTCATCGACTCCGGCCGGATGCAGGAGAACAATCTTGTTGCAGCCGGCTATAAGGATGGTAACCACCGGGAGGAATTTCAGGGGGAGACCCGGAACATTACGGTTAAATCCATTGGTTATACGGGTTGGAAGATCATTGGAGTCACACCTAAAAATGTGGTTTCCTTAAATTCCATAAAGACCAGGCTTTTTATCGTGTTCCTCATAACCTTAATCCTGTTCATCCTTGCCCTGATTAACTCCTATATCTCAACCCGTATTACCAACCCCATCCAGGAGCTGGAAAAGTCAGTAGGAATCCTGGAAGAGGGAAATTTGCAGGCGCCAATTTCCATTGGAGGGTCCTATGAAATCCAGCATCTGGGAAATTCCATTAAAAATATGGCAAAGCAGATCCGGGTCCTTATGGATGACATCGTAGCGGAGCATGAGGCCAAGAGAAAACAGGAATTTGATACCTTGCAGTCGCAGATCAATCCTCATTTCCTTTATAATACCCTTGACATCATTGTCTGGATGATTGAAAACGAACAAAAAGCAGAGGCTGTCAAAGCAGTAACGGCACTGGCTCGTTTTTTCCGGATCAGCTTAAGCAAAGGGAAGAGCATTATCACGGTCAGGGATGAATTGGAGCACGTGCGCAATTATCTGATGATCCAGCACATGCGTTTTAAGAATAAATTCTCCTATGAGATTGATGCGTCCGAGGAATGCATGGAGCTTTCAAGTTTAAAGCTGGTTTTGCAGCCGCTTGTGGAAAATGCCATTTATCATGGAATGGAGTTCATGGACGGGGATGGAGAAATTATTCTAAAGGTCTGGAAAGATGAAGAAGACTTATGCTTTATGGTGAAGGACAATGGCCTGGGAATGACCGAAGATCAGGTGGCGGGCTTATTTTCCGATCAGGTCCAAGTCACTTCCAAAAAGGGTTCAGGAATTGGTGTAAAAAATGTCAATGAGAGGATCAAGCTGTATTTTGGGGAAAAGTACGGCCTGACCATTGAGTCAGAGCCTGACGAAGGAACGGTGATTACCATCCGCCTTCCTGCGGTTCCCTATGGCACGGCCATTGCACCCGAAGAAAAAATGGGCGGTGAAGAGGAAAGCAAATCATGACAAAACAGGAAAAGTTATTGTGGACACTGCTGGCGGGAGTGCTTGTGATCCTGTTTCTTTTATCCTCCACTGATTTAATCATCAAGGAGAAGAAAACAGAAATTTATCCGGTTTCCGTCATTATCGGTGATACTTCCGATGATTATTACGTAAATTTCAGAAAGGGTGCTGATAAGGCGGCTGTGGAGTACAACGTAGATGTCAGCTTTATTACACTCTATGAGAAGGGGGATGCCAATCAGCAGATAGAACTGGTTCAAAGGGAAATAGGCGACGGCGCATCAGCAGTGGTCCTGATTCCCGTCAAGTCGGTGGAATGTGTAAAAAGGCTTGATGACATGGTTCTAAACAGTCCGGCTGTTATGCTGGGAAGCTTGCCTCCCAATGACCAGGTAGGAAGCGGCATATCCCCGGATTATGAAGAAGAGGGAAGAATGCTTGGACAGGCGATTGCTGCAGAGAACTCCCCGGATATTCCTGTATGGATATTTACAGAAGGGCTTGAGTTTGGGTATAACCGGGAGTCATATGACGGACTTGTATCCGCTCTTTCAGAAGCCGGATTTTCCATGAATCTCTATGAGAAGAAGGCAGAAGGTACCTTTCGGGAGGCCATTGAGGGCATGGTTTATCCCGGCAGCAAAAAAGCGGTTGTTGCGGCTATCGATGTCAGGAGCCTTGATGAGACCGCGGATATCATTTCTGGGAGTCCGGTTTACGGCAATGTCATTGAAGGCCTTTACGGGATCGGCAGCACAACCAAACTTTTAAAGGAACTGGATAATGAAATCATTAAAGGACTGGTTGTAAGCGACCAGTTTGATGCCGGTTATATGAGCATCCAAAAGGCAGTGGAAGCGGTTCATGGGGGACTTCAAAGAACACAGATTATTTTGGATTCTTATTATATTCGGAAAGCCAATCTGCGGGAAAGCAAATTTGAAAGGATTTTGTATCCAATTGATTGAGATGGGGGAATAGAATATGAAGAAACGATATGGTATTCTGGCAGTGGTGGTCATCCTGCTGCTGACACTTTGGGGAGTGTTTTATCAGAGTCGGAGAGAAGGCGGCAAGGAAGAAAAAAAGTCTATACGCATTGGAGTGACCTTGTACCGGGGGGATGATTCCTTTATCAATACCCTCAGGGGAAATATTGAGGAGCAGGCTAAGGAGTATGAAAAGGAAACAGGTATTAAGGTGGTCATGGAAATTGTGGATGCCAAGGGGAACCAGAATACCCAGAACAGTCAGGTAGACCGCTTTATTTCCCTGGGCTATGATGCCATCTGCGTGAATATTGTAGACCGTTCCGTGGCTTCCAACATCATCAGCAGAGCCATGGATGCCAGCCTGCCGGTGGTGTTCTTTAACCGGGAACCAGTGGAAGAGGATATGCGGCGCTGGGAAAAGCTTTATTATGTGGGAGAAAATGCAAAAGAGTCTGCAATTTTGCAGGGAAACATTCTGGTAGATGCCTATAAAAAAGATCCGTCTTCCCTTGACCTAAACGGAGACGGAAAGGTCAGCTATGTGCTTTTGGAAGGAGAAAACAGCCATCAGGACTCCTTAATCCGTACAGAATGGTCCATTCAAACCCTAAAGGATGGCGGAGTGCCACTGGAAAAGATCACCGGAGGAATTGCCAACTGGGATAGAAGCCAGGCATCCGCCTGGATGGAGCAGTGGCTTTTGGAGTACCCGGATGAGGTGGAAGTGGTAATCTGCAATAATGATGACATGGCTTTGGGAGCGGCCGATGCTCTGGAACGGAAAGGGAACTTGAGTCCGGTTAAGATTGTAGGAATTGACGGCACGCCTCAGGGGCTTGAGGGGCTTCGAACGGGAAAACTGTTTGGAACGGTTCAATGTGACAGCCAGGAGTATGCCAAAATTATTTTTAAAATCGCTGCCGCAGAGTCTCTTGGTCAAAATGTACAGGAAATTGTAAAATTGGACCGTGATAAGTATTATGAATGCAGGCAGAAAGCCCTGACCGCCCAGTAATGGGCGGATTTGTTGTGCATAGTGAGTAATAATATCGAAATTATTTGATGGAAACAGGAGAAATCTAAAAAAATCGATACATATCCCAAAAAAATTATATGGAAAAATGCACAAAAGAAAGCTATAATGTGCATGTCGGTAAGGTAAAAACACCAATCGATAACAATATAATGATAAGGGAGGATTTATCATGAGATTACTCAAAAAAGCATTAGCAGTAGGCCTTGCTTCCGCAATGGTATTTTCCATGGCAGGATGTGGAGCAGGTTCCAAGGGAACAACGGCTGCACCAGAGGCTACTACGGCAGCAGAGACCAAGAAAGAGGAAACAAGCGCAGAGACCACCGCAGAAGCAGTGAAAGATGCTGTTGGCGGAGATGTAGCGGACAAGAAAGTCGGTATCTCAATTTACAAATTTGATGATAACTTTATGACTCTTTACCGTACAGAGCTTCAGCGCTATCTGACAGAGGACTTAGGCTTTAAGAAAGAAAATGTTGTAATCCAGGATGGTAAGGGTGATCAGGCTGAACAGACCAACCAGATCCAGAACTTCATTACCCAGAAATATGATGTATTGATTTTAAACCTTGTGCAGGCTTCTTCTGCTCCTGAAATCACAGATATGTGTAAGGCAGCAGGAATCCCGGTTGTTTACATAAACCGTGAGCCAGATACTCAGGAAGAGCAGAGATGGAGCGATGACAAGATTAACGCTACTTATGTAGGTTGTGACGCTAGACAGTCCGGTACCTATCAGGGAGAAGAAATTTTTGAAACTTCCAACAAGGGCGATATTAACGGTGACGGCGTTGTTTCTTATATTATGATCCAGGGTGACCCGGAGAACGTAGATGCTCAGTACAGAACAGAATTCTCTGTTAAGGCTCTTACAGATTCAGGCATGCAGGTAAAAGAACTGTTAAAGATGCGTGGTGACTGGGATCAGGCAAAAGCTCAGCAGATCGCTCAGGATGCTTTAACACAGTATGGTGATCAGATTGAAGTTATCTTCTGCAACAACGATGCTATGGCACTTGGTGCTCTTCAGGCAATCGAGGCAGCAGGACGTACCGTAAACAAAGACATCTATTTAGTAGGTGTTGATGCTCTGACAGAAGCTGTTCAGAATGTTATCGATGGCAAGCAGACAGGTACCGTATTCAATGACCACTTCTCACAGGCTCGTACAGCAGGCGATATGGCTGTTAAATTTATCAAGGGTGAATCCGTTGATAATGTAAACATGGTAGACTATATCAAGGTTACCAAGGATAATGCTCAGGAAATTCTTGACAAATTAAAATAATTTCCAGCAGCCGGTAAAAGAAACGGGTGTGTCGGTAAGGCACACCCGATTTTTAAAGGTATCCGAAGTCACAGGTATACCTTAATGCCCAGAAAACATGGGCAATAAATAGGAAACACCTTACAGGTGTACCTTAATGCCCAAAGAACACGGGCAATAAATAGGAAAGGAGAAACGGGATGGCAGAGGAATACAGACTGGAAATGATAGGGGTCAGCAAATCCTTCCCTGGTGTTAAAGCGCTTGATAAAATCAACTTAAAAGTACGTCCCGGTACCGTTCACGCCTTAATGGGTGAGAATGGAGCAGGTAAATCGACCCTTATGAAATGCCTTTTCGGCATTTATAAAATGGATGAAGGAAATGTTCTTATTGACGGGAAGGATGTGAGCATCGCAAATCCCGATGAAGCCCTTGGCAAAGGTCTTGCCATGGTGCATCAGGAGCTGCAGCCGGTTCCGGCGCGTTCCATTGCGGAAAATATGTACCTTGGAAGGTATCCTTTAATAAAAATAGGTCCGTTAAAGATCGTTGACCATAAGACCATGAACCAGGAAGCGGAGAAGTGGTTAAAAGATGTAAAAATGAGTTTTAATCCCAGGGCAAAACTTGGGACACTATCAATCGGACAAATGCAGTCAGTGGAAATTGCAAAGGCAGTGAGCCAGAATGCAAGGCTGGTAATTTTGGATGAACCGACCTCATCACTGACTGATAATGAAGTGGAAGCGCTGTTTCGAATTATCAGGGAATTAAAATCCCGCGGTGTTTCTATGATATATATCAGCCATAAGATGGCAGAGATCCGGCAGATTGCCGATGACATCACAATCATGCGCGATGGTACATACGTAGGCTCCTGGAAAGTAAAGGACATTTCGGATGACGAAATCGTAAAGCAGATGGTCGGTCGGGAATTAAGCAACGTCTATCCGCCCAAGGAAGATTATCGGACAGATGAGACTGTTTTAAAAGTAAGCCATGTAAGCAGCATCCACGCTCGCTCTTTCCGGGATTGTTCTTTTGAATTAAAGAAAGGTGAGATTCTGGGATTTGGAGGCCTGGTTGGTGCTCAGAGAACAGAATTGATGGAAGCGATTTTTGGAATGCGTCATATTGCAAGCGGTGAAATTGAAATCCTGGGCAAAAAAGTGACGATCAAGCGTCCTCAGGATGCCATAAACGATTCCGTGGGAATGATCACGGAGGACAGACGTGGAACCGGTATTATTGGATGCTTAAGCATTGCGGATAACACGGCTATTGCTTCTTACCGGAATTATACCAAAGCCGGAACCATTAACAGCAAAAAGGTGGGGCAGGTAGTAAAGGATAGCATCGCAAAGCTGAGTATTAAGACACCCAATGACAGGACCCTGATTCAATCTTTATCAGGAGGAAACCAGCAAAAGGTAATCATCGCCAGATGGCTGGCGAATAACCCGGATATTCTGATCATGGATGAACCCACCAGAGGAATTGACGTTGGTGCAAAATATGAGATTTATCAGATCATGATAGATCTGGTAAAGCAGGGAAAATCGATTATCATGATTTCTTCCGAAATGCCGGAGCTGATTGGCATGTCAAACCGGATTATCGTTATGTGCAATGGCCATATTACCGGAGAACTGGAAGATGATGAAGCAACTCAGGAGAAGATTATGGCTTTTGCCACTAAATTTGATTTAAACGATAAAGTAACAGAAAATTTCACACAGGAGGTTAAATCATGACATCGAAGAAGGTTGACGCGAAAGATTTACCTATGCAAACAAATAAAGTTAATGTAAAGGACTTTCTTATTAATAATGGAATCATCGTCGTACTTATCATGCTGGCAATCTTTACTGCAATTAAGCAGCCGTCCTTTGGTTCCTTTGACAACTTAAAAAACATTGCTCTGAACGTAGCGCCACGTTTTATCATTGCCTGCGGCGTATCCGGATGTCTGATTACCAGAGGTACAGACCTTTCCGCCGGACGTATGGTAGGGCTATCCGCCTGTATTGCAGGTACTTTGCTTCAGAAGCCAGGATATAGCGGAAAATTTTTCCCGAATCTTCCTGATTTTGGAATCTGGTGGGTATTCGCAGTCCTGTTAATCTGTATCGCTGTTTGTGCGATTTTCGGTCTGATCAATGGTATGGTTGTTTCCTTTCTGCAGGTTCCGGCTTTTATCGGAACGTTAGGTATGCAGCTGATCGTTTACGGTGTCTGCCTTGTTTATACCAATGCGACTCCCATCGGCGGCTACCGCCCTGCGTATACAGAGGTAGCAAAGGGCAGACTTTTTGGAGTAATCCCTTACTTGTTCTTAATTGCTCTTGCAATCGGGCTTGTAATCTGGTTTGTATATAATAAAACGCCTCACGGCAAATATATGTACGCAATCGGCGGAAACGAGCAGGCAGCAGAAGTTTCCGGTGTTAATACAAAGAAAACGAAAATCATCATTTATGTAACAGCAGCAGCCCTTTATGCACTTGGCGGTTTCCTTGTAGGCGCAAAGTCCGGCGGTTCCTCTGTTAACATGGGAATGGGCTGGGAGCTGGAAGCCATTGCAGCATGTACCATCGGCGGCGTATCTGTTAACGGCGGTATTGGTAAAGTATCCGGTGTATTAATCGGAGTACTGGTATTTGAAATCTTGAAGACCTGTCTGCAGTATCTGGGTGTTGACACCAACTATCAGTATATTGCACAGGGAATCGTTATCGTAGTAGCGATTGCTCTGGACATCAGAAAGTATATTGCAAAGAAGTAATTCCTTTGAGAAGTTTATAGAAAAAGGAATCGGAGCAGGGGCAGCGGACTCTTAAGAGAAATCCGCCTTTGTTCCGGTTCCTTTTCTGAATGATATTTTAATGAAAACGTGAGCCGTAAGAGTCTGTATAAGGGGTATCCTTGGACTCCTGCGGCTCGTTTTATTCATAAGCTATTATAGAAACTGGCTCAGCCTGCTGTTTTGATATTCTCCTGAAAACGTTACATCTTCTCCAAACCAGGAAGGAGGGCTGAATCTTTCTGCTTCTTCTCTTTCCGGAAATTCCACTTCGGCCAATATTAACCCTTTAAAACGTCCATCAAAGACATCCAGTTCGATGGTCAGATGATCGGAACCTTCCAGGGGGATTAAATATCTCTTTTTTGTAAGAATATGGCCATCCGCTTTTTTGATCAGATGTTCATAAGACTCTCTTGTCAGGGGGAGGTTGTATTCCTCCCGTTCCAAAAGTCCCTTTGATTTGTAGGTAAGGTAAAAGGAATCATCCTCCCTGCGGATCCGGACAACAGGTTCGGTGGACAGATATCCCTGTTCTATGAAGTGGCAAGGGTAGGCGGTGTAATCTGCCGGCGGGTGGGATATGAGATATTTACGTTCTATTTCCATTGGAAAATCCTCCTGCTTTTTATACTGATGCGCCGCAAAGCGGTATTTGGCGAATGCGGCAAGATAATCGACACTTGCGTCATTATACCACATGGGAACAAAAAGTAGAAGGTAGTGGCAAAAAAAGAAAAAACGTGGTAATATGGGAAAAACAGTGGAATTCAGGAGATTCAGGACATGAAACGTTTAAGTAAACGGATTTTTGTGGTTTTTCTGATTGTTTGGGCTGCTTCTCTGCTTCATGGCTGCGCTCCGCAGGAGCAGGAGAAGAATACCAAAGCAAGTTCAGCATCAGAAGCAGGCACGGAAGGGGTCCGTGAGGAGACAGGCCCTAAGATTGGGGTAAGTATATACCGGTATGACGATACATTCATGAAGCTGTATCGCTCGGAGCTAAAGCAATATCTGGAGGAAACCTACCATGCGGAGGTGGTCATGCGCAATGCCGGCGGAGATCAGGAAGAACAGAATCGGCAGATCGGCCAGTTTATTTCGGATGGGTGTGCCGGGATCATTGTAAATCCAGTGGAGGTGTCCGCTGCGGTGGGGCTTGCAGATGCCTGCAGCCAGGCAGGGATCCCTTTGGTTTTTATTAACAGGGAGCCAAGCGAGGAGGAACAGAAGCGGTGGCAGGACAACCACATGGCCGTCTCCTGCGTTGGAACGGATTCCAGACAGGCAGGAACCTATCAGGGTGAGATCATCCGGGAAATGCCTGATAAAGGGGATATAAACGGTGATGGGGTAGTGTCTTATGCTATGATTATGGGTGAGGACGGCAACGAGGACAGCCTTTACCGGACGGAATATTCCATAAAAGCCCTGGAAGAAGGGGGAATGAAGACGGATAAACTGTTTTCCGGCAATGGAGACTGGAACAAGGATCAAGGGAAGAAGCTTGCCCAGGAGGTGCTAAACACCTACGGAAGCAGGATAGAGGTGATCTTCTGCAACAATGATGCCATGGCGAATGGAGCTTTGGAAGCTGTAGAAGAGGCAGGCCGTGTGCCTGGAAAGGATATTTACCTGGTAGGGGTGGACGCCCTTCAGGATACAGTAAAATATATAAAAGAGGGTAAGATAACCGGGACTGTTTTAAACGATCACGAGGGACAATCCCAGACAGCTGCCGATACTTTGATAAAGATGATTGACGGGGAAGATGTGGACACAAGGTATCAGGTGGATTATATCAAGGTCACTGCAATCAGTACCTTTCATACGTTAAAAGGAGAGGATTAAAATGGGTAAAGTATTTGCGTTTTTAGCTGATGGATCAGAGGAAGTGGAGTTATTGGCAGTTGTGGATATTTTAAAGAGGGGTGGCCAGGAGGTGACCCTTGTTTCTGTTACGGGGAAACGGGATGTGGTAAGTGCCCATCAGATAAAAATCCAGGCGGATTATGAGTTTTCAGAAGTAGACTGTAAACATGCCGATGTTCTGTTTCTTCCCGGTGGAATGCCGGGGACCAGGAATTTAGGTGCCCACGAGGAACTATTAAATTCTTTAAAGGAAGCCCATAAAGAGAACCGGAGAATCGCGGCGATCTGTGCAGCTCCAAGTATTTTAGGAAAGCTTGGTATCCTGGAAGGGAAAAAGGCAACCTGCTATCCAGGCTTTGAACCGGAGCTTAAGGGAGCCTTATATACAAAACAGGGAGTTGTTACGGATGGGAATATAACGACCGCCAGAGGGCTTGGCTATGCGCTGGACATGGGAATTGAACTTCTGGGACTTCTGACAGATAAAGATCATGCCCTCCAGGTAAAGGAGGCCATCCAATACGACCATAGTACCATGTGATGGGGTAGGTGAGCGTATGAAAAAAAGATGGGTATTGCCGGTTATGGCTGCTGTTTTCATCAGCCTTCTTACCGGATGTGAAAAGAAAGATCCATACGGATTATCGGAAAAAGATCCGGTCACCATTACCATCTGGCATTATTACAACGGCGTCCAGAAGGAAGAATTTGACCGTCTGGTGCAGGAGTTTAATGAAAACGAAGGAAGAGAAAAAGGGATCATTGTCAAGGCGTTTAACAAGGGAAGCATTGACGAACTGAGCAATCTGATCAATGAAAGCATTGAAAAGAAGATTGGATCCGATCCGCTGCCTGATGTTTTTTCCGCTTATGTGGATAAAGTATATGAAGTGGATCAGATGGGACTGGCAGCAGATTTAAGCAGTTATCTGACTTCGGACGAAATTGGGGAATATGTGGATGCCTATATGGAAGAAGGCAAGTTTGACAGCACAGGGGCGATTAAGGTATTTCCTATCGCCAAATCTACGGAGATTCTTACTGTGAACAAGACGGATTGGGACAAGTTTGCAGAGGCAACAGGAGAGACAGAAGAAGCTCTTTCCACCTGGGAAGGGATCACCCGTGTGGCTGAGTCCTATTATAAATGGACGGACAGCTTAACGGAAGAACCGGACGATGGAAAGGCTTTTTTTGGACGGGATGCGTTTGCTAATTATATGATTATCGGCAGCCTTCAGCTGGGCCATGAAATTTTTAAGGTAAAAGACGGAAAAACCGTCCTGGATTTTGATGAGCAGACCATGCGGAAGCTGTGGGACAATTATTATGTTCCCTATGTAAATGGGTATTTTGGCTCCTACGGGAAATTCCGGAGCGATGATGTAAAGACAGGCCAGCTTGTCGCCTTTGTTGGGGCAACCAGTGGTATCGCTTATTTTCCAACCTCAGTGACCCTTGAGGATGGAACCAATTATGCCATAGAAAGCAAGCTTTACCCTCTTCCGAATTTTCAGGGAACCGTTCCTTGTGCAGTACAGCAGGGGGCCGGTATGATGGTGTTTAAATCTGAAGAAAAAAGAGAGTATGCAGCAACGCTATTCCTAAAATGGTTTACATGCGTGGGACAAAATATGAAGTTTGCCATTGGCTCCGGTTACCTTCCGGTAAAGAAGGCTGCCGGTAATGAGGAGCTGTTAAAACCCTTCCTGACGGAAGCCGGCGAGGACAGCGGGGCATCACAGAACCTTCTGATCGGCCTCAACACGGCAAATCAATACCGTCTTTACACTTCTAAACCTTTTGAAGGCGGCGACCGCGCCAGAAACGTGCTGAATTCCGCAATGGTTTTAAAGGCAAAAGAAGATTACGAAAAAATATGCAGCCTTATGGAACAGGGAGTGAAACGGGAAAGCGCAGTTGCAGAATTTGTGACAGAAGAAAATTTTGATCAATGGTACAGGGACACAATGGAGCAGTTGGAAGCGATTATTGGAGAGTAATTTATGAAGAACAAGAGAAGTGAATCCATTCGCACCCAGCTGCTGGGACCATTGCTGATCCTGCTGGTTTTGCAGGCTGCGGTTATTGCAGGGCTGGTACTGTTTGGCGGAGTTTCCATCAAATTAAAGAACAATGAAATCCACATATTAAGTGAAAATACAGAAAGCACAAAGCTGGGCCTTGAGAAGGAGACCTTACATCATTGGGTCGTTATGTTTAATAATTCTGAATTCATAACTGCCGGAATCCAGCAGGTGCTGGACAGTGAGGGACGTAAGTCAAAGGATATCTTTACGGATTATGAACTGAATCGGAAGATCGTTGATAAGGTTATGGAAAAATCCATAGAAATGCTCCATTTAAGCCATGCGACGGGAGTTTTTATGGTCTTAAACGGCCCAGCGGCCATGAACAGTCCGGTTGAAGTGAAAGCAGGCTTTTATATGCGAAATTCCAATTCAGGAGGCTATTTAAAGGATAATTCGTCCTTGCTGATGGAAAGGGGGCTGCCATCCATAGCGGAGAAATACGACATTCCTCTGGATTCTTTCTGGGAACTTGGTTTTCAGGAAGATGAGAATAATAAAGCCGCTTGCTTCTATAAAAAGCCTTATCTTATGGCAGTTCAGAATATGGCTGGCCAGGATGATGCCATGAAATTTGCTTACTTAAGTCCCCCTTTCCGTTTAAGTCCTAAGGATATGCAGGTAATAACCTATTCCATCCCAATCATTCTTAATGACGGCACCGTTGTGGGAGTATGCGGACTGGAAATTACTTTAAACCAGCTTGAACAGATTCTGGGAGAAGATCAGACAAGCGGAAACTTTGAGGAATGCTGGCTTTTAGGTATCCGGGACAAGAAGACAAAAACCATTGTTCCTGTCGCTTATTCCGGTTATTTATACAATCAGTATTTTAACGAGAGCCAAAGGATTGATTATGAGGACAATGAGGAAGAGAGCATCAGTGAGCTCACGTCTTCGGAAGGAACCAAATGGTATGCCAGCATAAAAAGTCTTGATGTCTATGGAAACAACGGGCCCTTTGAGGAGGAAGAGTGGGTATTAGCCGGTATCGCACGCCAAAAGGATCTGTTGTCTTTTTATAATGCAATCCGGCGCATGCTTCTTGGTTCCATGGCAGTACCCCTTGTATTCAGCCTGTTGGGGGCGTTTGTCATAGGAAAGATCGTGACGGAACCTATCCGCAGACTGATTGTGGAATTAAGAGGAAAGTCGGGGAGCAGAGGGCTTTCCCTTAAACGGGTACATATCAGAGAAATCGATGAGCTGACAGAAACCATCGAACAATTAAATCAGGATGTGGAAAGAGCATCGTCAAAGATTTCAAGTATCCTGGAACATGCCAACATTCTGATCGGCGTATTTGAATTCGAGGAAGAGGCTGATCGTGTATTTTGCAGCCGCTCTTTGTTTCATATGCTGGACTGGGGCAGCATAGAAGAGCCATACTGTTACATAAAAACAGCGAAATTCAAGAAATACATGGAGAGGACCTTTACCGGAATTAAGATAAAAGGGGACCGTATTTTGCAGTGCCTGGAGGGCCCGGAAGGGACGCGCTGGGTGGAATTTATTCTGGATGGATCAAAGAAAGGGACAATTCTTGGCGTGTGTTCGGATGTGACTGCCGATGTAGAGGAAAAGGAAAAGCTGGAGCGGGAGAGAAATTATGACCTTCTGACGGAAATTTACAACCGAAGGGCATTCCGGGAACAGGTTGCGGCTGCGATGAAGAAGCAGAAAAAGAACGTCTCTGCACTGATCATGTGGGATCTGGATAATTTAAAATATATTAACGATACATATGGGCATGATGAAGGAGACCGGTACATTGTTCTCTTTGCCAACTGCTTAAAGATATTCTCGGAAAAGGGAGGGATCGTAGCCAGATATTCCGGAGATGAATTTGTTACCTTTATGGAAGCTGACGAAAAGGAAGAAGTCAGAGAGAAAATCCGGGAATTCATGAAGCATATTCAAAAATTCTCACTGAATACGGGAGGGGGATACCAGTTTCCCATCCGTGTTTCGGGAGGGCTGTCCTGGTATCCGGATGATGCGGCAGATTTTGAGACCTTGTTCAGTTATGCGGATTTTGCCATGTATATGGTGAAGCACAGTGTAAAAGGTGTGGTAAAGGAGTTTGATTTAAACGAATATACCCATAATTCCTACATGCTTGCCGGCAGTGAAGAACTTAACCGGATGCTGGACAAAAAAGAGGTTCGTTTTGCATTTCAGCCAATTGCAACGAGGGAAGGTACGATTTACGGATATGAGTTGCTGATGCGTCCGAAATTTGCTAATATGAAAGGAATCAGTGAAGTGTTAAATCTGGCAAGAGCGCAGGCAAAGCTTTCCCAGATGGAGGCTCTCACCTGGTTTTCAGGACTTAAGGCTGTTATGACGGAGGCTATGGCCGGGCAGCTGGGAACGGACGAGAAGCTGTTTATCAATTCCATTGCAAGCGTATGCTTAACGGAAGAAGAGCAGATGGAGCTGGAAGAAACCTACGGAGAACTGCTTCACCGGATTGTTATTGAAATGACAGAAGGTGAACCGGTAAGCCATGATTTCATGCATCGCAAGATCGACATGGCGAGGCGGTGGAAGGGGCAGGTGGCTGTTGATGATTTCGGGACAGGATATAACAGCGAAGCCATTCTTCTGCGTATGAGGCCGGATATCATTAAGGTGGATATCAACCTGGTAAAACGGATCCACGAAGACCAGAACCGTCAGATCATTTTAAGGAACCTTTTGGATTTTGCAAAGCAAAACAACATAACAGTTCTTGCCGAGGGAGTAGAAACGCCGGAAGAGCTGGAATTCCTTATGAAATGCGGGGTTTCTCTGTTCCAGGGGTATTATATTTCAAGGCCGCAGATGGAGATCAGGCCCCTCGACCCCTACATCGTGAGGCGCATGCAGGAGTTTTCAGGAAAAACCTGATTTAATCGTAAATAATGCTGGAATTTACGGGACGAGTATGGTATAATGTTAAATTGAAGTGTAACGCCCTGTTGATTTGGCGGTTCACATATATTTCAAGGAGGAACCCTTTAATGAGTTTACAAGTAGAAAAATTAGAAAAGAACATGGCAAAATTAACGGTAGAAGTGTCGGCGGAGGAGTTTGATAAGGCTCTTACTGCGGCTTACAATAAGAATAAGGGCAGATTCAATATCCCTGGTTTCAGGAAAGGGAAAGCTCCTCAGGCCATGGTTGAGAAGATGTATGGAGCAGGCATTTTATATGAAGATGCAGTAAACGAGGCTCTTGACGCAACCTATGGTGATGCAGCGGAAGAAAGCGGATTGGACATTGTATCCAGACCTGAGATTGACATTGTACAGGTAGAAAAGGGTAAGACCCTGATCTATACGGCAACAGTAGCTGTTAAGCCGGAAGTAACACTTGGCGAGTATAAGGGAATCGAAGTGACCAAGGCATCTGCTGAAGTGACCGAGGAAGATATTGATTCCGAATTAAAGAGAGTTCAGGAACAGAACTCCAGACTTGTCTCTGTAGAGGACAGAGCCGTAGAGAACGGTGATCAGACGGTGATCGACTTTGAAGGCTTTGTAGATGGAAAGACATTTGAAGGCGGAAAAGGTGAGGATTATCCTCTTACCATTGGATCCCATTCCTTCATTGATACGTTTGAAGATCAGCTGATCGGCAAGAATATTGGAGAAGCGTGTGATGTTAACGTAACCTTCCCAAATGAGTATCATGCAACGGAACTGGCAGGAAAGCCTGCATTATTTAAGGTGACCGTTAAGGAAATCAAGAAAAAAGAACTTCCTGAGTTAAATGACGAGTTTGCAAGCGAAGTTTCTGAATTTGAAACATTGGAAGAATACAAGAACGACATCAGGGAAAAGGTTGCTTCAAGAAAAGAGAAAGAGGCAGCAACAGAGAATGAAGATCATGTGGTAGAGAAGATTGTTGAAAATGCTACCATGGAGATTCCTGAGCCGATGATCGACAGCCAGGTGAACAACATGGTTAACGATTATGCAAGAAGAATGCAGAGCCAGGGCCTGTCTCTTGACCAGTATATGAAATTTACAGGCATGACTCTTCAGTCCTTAAAAGAGCAGATGAAGCCACAGGCTCTTAAGAGAATCCAGACAAGACTGGTACTGGAAGCTGTTGTGAAAGCAGAGAACATCACTGCATCTGACGAAGCGGTTGAGAAAGAAATTGCCAGCATGGCAGAAGCTTATAAGATGGAAGTGTCTGTGGTAAAAGAATCTCTTGGAGAGATCGGTATCCAGCAGATGAAGGAAGATCTTGCAGTTCAGGAAGCAGTAGATTTTCTTGTTGCAGAAGCAAAATTAGTTTAAGAAGTATCCCTTGAATAGATTCCTGGCATTTTGTCCGGAGTCTATTCGACTTTGATAAGAGATATCCTGCGGGTATCCCTTTACGCCCGGAAAGCGCAGGCAAAATATAGGAAAATCAGACAGGAGGAAGACAGATGAGTTTAGTACCTTATGTCATTGAATCAACCAGCAAGGGCGAACGCTCTTACGATATTTATTCCAGACTTCTTAAGGATAGGATCATTTTCCTTGGAGAAGAGGTATCCGATGTATCAGCAAGCCTTGTTGTGGCTCAGCTGTTATTTTTAGAGGCAGAAGATCCGAATAAGGACATCAACCTCTATATCAACAGCCCCGGCGGTTCCGTTACCGCAGGCATGGCAATTTATGATACCATGAACTATATTAAATGTGATGTTTCTACCGTTTGTATGGGCATGGCAGCCAGCATGGGAGCATTTTTGCTGGCCGGCGGAGCAAAGGGAAAACGGTTCGCTCTTCCAAATGCGGAGGTTATGATTCATCAGCCATCCGGCGGAGCAAAGGGCCAGGCCACAGAGATCCGGATCGTAGCTGAGAATATACTGAAGATAAAGAAACGTTTAAATGAAATCCTGTCCGCAAACACTGGCCAGCCTTATGAAGTGATTGAACGTGATACAGAGCGTGACAATTACATGAATGCGGAAGAGGCGAAAGCATATGGCTTGATTGATGATATCATCTACAGCCACGACCGCTAATCCCTTAAGCCCAGGCAGCCAGGACGATTAATAGGAAACACCCTGCGGGTATCCCTTTATGCCCAGAAAGCAGGGCAATGCAATAGGAAACACCCTGCGGGTATCCCTTTATGCTCAGAAAGCAGGGCAATGTATTAGGAAAGAATGAGGTGTGTATATGCCGGTCAGAACAGACGACAAGATCCGATGCTCTTTTTGCGGGAAAACCCAGGACCAGGTAAAGAAACTCATTGCCGGTTCCAATAATGTCTACATCTGTGACGAATGCATTGATTTGTGCGCAGAGATATTAGAGGAAGAATTTGACAGCCATGAGGATGACGTACCTGATTTTGGTGATATCAACCTGATGAAGCCAAAGGAAATCAAGGCTTTTTTAGATGAGTATGTCATTGGTCAGGATAACGCAAAAAAAGTATTGTCTGTAGCAGTCTATAACCACTACAAAAGAATTACTTCCAGAAAAAAAATGGATGTGGATGTGCAAAAGAGTAATATTCTGATGTTAGGTCCTACCGGCTCTGGTAAAACCTATCTTGCGCAGACGTTGGCAAAGGTCTTAAATGTTCCGTTTGCCATCGCAGATGCCACCGCCCTTACAGAAGCCGGTTATGTGGGCGAGGATGTTGAGAACATCCTTTTAAAGCTCATCCAGGCGGCTGATTATGACATCAGCAGGGCAGAGTATGGAATTATCTATATTGATGAGATTGATAAAATAACAAAGAAGTCGGAAAATGTGTCCATTACCAGAGATGTTTCCGGCGAAGGCGTACAGCAGGCCCTTTTAAAGATCCTGGAAGGTACGGTTGCAAGCGTTCCGCCTCAGGGAGGAAGAAAGCATCCTCACCAGGAACTTTTACAGATCAATACGACCAATATTCTGTTTATTTGCGGCGGCGCCTTTGATGGATTGGAAAAAATCATTGAACGCAGGTTAAGTGCCGGTTCCATCGGCTTTAATGCGGAAATCGTAGATAAGAACAAGACAGATATTGATGATCTTCTGAAAAAGACCCTTCCTCAGGATCTTGTGAAGTTCGGATTGATACCGGAGTTTATCGGCCGAGTACCGGTTACCGTATCTTTAGAGCTTCTGGACCGGGAAGCGCTTGTGAAGATTTTAACAGAACCGAAGAATGCTCTGGTTAAGCAGTATCAAAAGTTGTTCGAACTGGATGATGTGAAGCTTGAGCTGACCAAAGAAGCAGTTGAGCGGATCGCAGAGCTGGCAGTGGAGAGAAAAACAGGTGCCAGAGGTTTGCGTTCCATTATGGAAAGCGTAATGATGGAAATGATGTACGAGATTCCATCTGACAGCAGCATCGGAATCTGCACGATTACCAGGGATGTTGTAGATAAAAAGGGTGAGCCGGAGCTGATTTACAGGGACACGGCAGTCCCGAGAAAATCACTGGCTCAGAAGTTAAGAAAAGATAAGACAGGCGAGATCGCATAGGTCCCTGCATGAGTCGGGAAGGTGTTACAGCGAGAAAATCTGCTGGAACACCTTTTTGAATGCAAAGGAGAGAACACAATGGTGGATAAGACAATCACAATGCCAGTTATCGCCCTGCGAGGCATGACTGTTCTTCCCAAAATGATGCTGCATTTTGATATCAGCCGGACAAAATCCATTGCGGCTGTGGAGAAGGCGATGGTAGGAGATCAGAAAGTATGTCTGGTTACACAGAAGAATTCTGAGGAAACCGACCCTGGAATCGAGGATTTGTATCAGGTCGGTACCGTGGCTCTCATCAAGCAGCTGGTAAAGCTGCCGAATAATGTGATCCGCGTTATGGTAGAAGGTATGGAGCGGGTAGAGCTTTTGACTCTTGACAGCGAGGAGCCCATGCTCATCGGTGAAGTTGAAAAGACTTTGGAAGCAGATGATTCCATTGATTATATTGCAAGAGAAGCTATGATCCAGATCATAAAAGAAAAGCTGGAGGAGTACGGCAAGGAGAATCCAAAGATTGCAAAGGAAGTACTTCCGGGTCTTATGGTGCTTGCAGAACTTGGTGAACTTTTGGACCAGACTGCCGTACAGCTTTCCTGGGATTACCGGGTACGCCAGCAAGTGCTTGAAAGCGCTCTTTTAGAGGATCGGTATGCGCTGGTTGTAAGGCAGCTGATGACGGAGATCGAGGTCACAAAGGTAAAACGGGAATTACAGTCCCACGTTAAGGAACGGATCGATAAGAACCAAAAGGATTATATCTTAAGGGAGCAGCTAAAGGTGATCCGGGAGGAACTTGGAGAGGATAACCCTCTGTCCGATGCAGATGAGTACTTAAAGAAGCTGAAAGCGTTAAAGGCTAATAAAGAGACCAAGGATAAGATTCAAAAGGAGATTGATCGATTTAAGGCGATGCCCGGTGGAAGTCAGGAAGCCAATGTGGTTCGTATGTACCTTGAGACAGTCCTGGAGCTTCCGTGGAAGAAGCTTTCAAAGGATGATAACAGCATCGCCCATGCAGAGGGGATCTTAAATGAGGATCACTACGGCCTTGAGAAGGTAAAGGAGCGGATTTTAGAATATCTGGCAGTCCGTGTGCTGACCAAAAAAGGATCCAGTCCCATTATCTGCCTGGTAGGACCTCCTGGAACAGGAAAGACTTCCATTGCCAGATCAGTAGCAAAGGCGTTAAATAAGGAGTATGTAAGGATCAGCCTTGGAGGAATCCGGGATGAAGCGGAGATCCGCGGACACCGGAAAACTTATGTGGGCGCCATGCCCGGCAGGATTGTAGAGGCTATAAGGCAGGCAGGAGTTAGCAATCCCTTAATGCTCCTTGATGAAATTGACAAGGTCAGCAGTGATTATAAGGGTGATACTTCTTCCGCCCTTTTGGAGGTGCTGGACAGCGAGCAGAACGTAAAATTCAGGGATCATTATGTTGAGATTCCCATTGATTTATCGAATGTGCTGTTTCTGGCAACGGCCAATACCACGACAACCATTCCGGGGCCGCTTCTTGACCGTATGGAAGTAATTGAAGTAAATAGCTATACGGAGAATGAAAAATTCCATATTGCAAAGAATTACTTAGTAAGAAAGCAGCGGGAAAAGAATGGGCTTAAGCCAAATCAGGTGTCTATATCAGACGAGGCTCTTGAAAAGATCATTCACCACTACACCAGAGAGGCCGGAGTCAGGAATTTAGAAAGGCGGATCGGAGCTGTTTTCAGAAAAGCTGCAAGAGAATTCCTGGAAGATGGAAAAAAGGCGATTGAGATAAATTCAAACGACTTAGAGAAATATTTAGGCAAGGAAAAGGTTCTCTTTGAGGATGTAAATGAAGAAGACCAGGTGGGAATCGTAAGAGGTCTTGCATGGACCAGCGTCGGCGGCAACACCCTTCAAATTGAAGTCAATGTTATGCCGGGAAAGGGAAGCCTTCAGATGACCGGACAAATGGGAGATGTCATGAAAGAGTCCGCCCAGACTGCTTTAAGCTATATCAGGTCTGTATGCCCGGAATATAAGGTAAAGGATGATTACTTTGAAAAACATGATATCCACCTTCACATTCCGGAAGGTGCCGTACCAAAGGATGGCCCGTCGGCAGGAATCACCATGGCAACGGCTATGCTGTCTGCTGTCACAAACCGGAAGGTAAACGCCAAGGTGGCCATGACAGGGGAGATTACTCTTCGCGGCCGTGTCCTGCCCATTGGAGGCCTTAAGGAAAAAATTCTGGCTGCACGTATGGCTCATGTGGAGAAGGTTCTGGTTCCCGACAGGAACCGCCCGGATATTGCAGAACTGTCAGAGGAAATCATCGGAGATCTGGAAATCATATATGTGAAGAACATGCCGGAGGTTTTAAAAGAAGCTTTCATCCAGGAATAGAAGCATAAGTATGCCCAAAAAGCATGGGCAGGAAAGAGGAAATACCCTTCGGGTATACCTTTATGCCCAGAGAACATGGGCAGGAAAGAGGAAACCATATGATCATTAAATCAGTTGAGCTGGAGACTGTGTGTGGAATAACCAGTAAGCTTCCGGAGAATACAAAGCCGGAGTTTGCCTTTGCGGGCAAATCCAATGTGGGAAAATCTTCTCTCATAAATGCCCTGATGAACCGCAAATCCTTTGCCAGAACCTCGTCCCAGCCGGGGAAGACTCAAACCATTAACTTTTATAACATCAATGATGCTTTATACTATGTGGATCTTCCTGGTTATGGATATGCCAAGGTATCATTGGAAGTGAAAGCAAAGTGGGGGAAAATGATAGAAAACTATCTTCATAAGTCCTCCATGCTCCGTTGCGTGTTTTTGCTGATCGATATCCGCCACGAACCATCGGAAAATGATAAGACCATGTACGATTGGATCGTACACAATGGCTACCAGCCAATCATCATTGCAACCAAACTGGACAAGCTCAAGAGAAGCCAGGTGCAGAAAGCGTTAAAAGTTCTTCGCACAGGGCTTGGGATTGGAAGTGATGTAACAGTGATTCCTTTTTCTGCAGAGACCAAGCAGGGCAGGGAAGAAATATGGGACTTAATTTCAGAATCCGTAAATAGTCTTGACAAGGAGTAAAAATCTTTTTATAATGAACCTATTTATTACATAGAGTTCATCTAGGTAGGAAGAGGAGAAAACAGTTATGAAAAAGATAATAAGAAAAATCGTATCAACTCTTATGGCAGCAACCCTGGCAGCAGCCTTTCTGACTGCCTGCGGAGGCGGTAATTCCGCCACAGGCACTGGTAAGGAAACAGGAGATAAGAAGGTATTAAAGGTTGCCATGGAGTGCAGTTACGCACCATATAACTGGACCCAGCCGACAGATGCAGGCGGAGCCGTTCCTATTTCCGGAAGCTCTGATTTTGCTTATGGCTATGATGTCATGATGGCTAAAAAGATTGCAGATGAACTGGGCTATGGACTGGAGATTGTTAAGCTGGACTGGGATTCCCTTGTTCCTGCTGTTCAGTCCGGAAAAGTTGACTGTGTCATTGCCGGTCAGTCCATTACCGCAGAACGTATGCAGTCCGTTGATTTTACAGATCCTTACTACTATGCGACCATAGTAACCCTGGTAAAAGCAGGAGGCAAGTATGAGAATGCAAAGAGTGTTGCTGATTTTGCCGGAGCAACTGCTACTTCACAGTTAAATACCATCTGGTATGATAACTGTCTGCCTCAGATTCCAAGCGCAGATATTCAGCCTGCCCAGGAATCCGCACCGGCTATGCTGGTATCTTTAAGCTCCGGAAGATGCGACCTGGTAGTAACAGACAAGCCTACCGGACAGGCAGCGTTAGTTGCTTATCCTGACTTTAAGCTCCTTGATTTCACCGGAACAGAGGGTGAGTTTAAGGTTTCTGATGAAGATGTGAACATCGGTATATCATTAAAGAAGGGCAATACGGAATTAAAGGATGCCATAAACGGAATACTTGCCAAAATGAGCAAGGATGATTTTAACAAGATGATGGAAGAAGCGATTTCCGTTCAGCCATTATCAAAGTAATCCAGTTGAGAAAACCCCGCACGTTTATCGGATGCAGGAATGCAAACAGTCCTGCGCCTGGCTCATTGCATGCGGGAATAAAAATAGAATCAGGTCTTGCTGGCACGGAACAAGAGTGTTCTTCTTTCGTGCCGCTTGTTCTGTTTCGAGGGAGTACGAGAAGGAGAAGGTAGAACATGTCTTTGCCATCAGATTTTTTTGGAAGAATTGTATTTATACTGCAGCTTTATGGCCCTTCCTTTTTAAGCGGGGCAGGAAAGACTATGGCAATTGCCATTGTCGGCACATTCATCGGCTGCATCATCGGTTTTGCCGTGGGAATTATCCAGACAATTCCGGTTTTAAAAAGTGATAATCCGATAAAAAGGTTTTTATTAAAGTTACTAAAATTCATTTTAAATGTTTATGTGGAGGTATTCCGCGGAACTCCTATGATGGTTCAGGCCATGTTTATATTTTACGGTTCTTCCGTACTGTTTGGCATTAACATGTCAACCGCTTTTGCTGCCTATTTCATTGTATCCATTAATACAGGGGCATATATGGCTGAAACCGTGAGAGGAGGAATCCTTTCCATTGACCAGGGACAGACCGAGGGAGCCAAGGCCATCGGTATGACCCATTTTCAGACGATGGTCAATGTTATCATGCCTCAGGCACTGCGCAATATCATGCCTCAGATCGGCAATAACTTAATTATCAATATTAAGGATACCTGCGTGCTTTCCGTTATCGGCGTGGTGGAGTTGTTTTATGCCACAAAGGGCGTTGCAGGCGCGTATTATACCTATTTCGAAGCATTTGGCATCACCATGGTCATTTATTTCATCCTGACCTTTACCTGTTCCAGAATCCTTCGTTACTGGGAGAAGAAGATGGATGGTCCAGACAGCTACGATCTGGCTACCACGGATACGCTGGCTTATACCAGCGGCCTGGTTAAATTCCCAGATCCTAAAGAGAAGGAGGATAAATAAATGACAGGCGAAAAAGTTTTAGAGATCCATCATTTGAGTAAAACCTTTGGAACGAATGTGGTGCTGCGGGACATTGATTTCTCTGTCAATGCCGGCGATGTGACCTGTATTATCGGAGCCTCCGGCTCCGGAAAGTCAACACTGCTGCGCTGTATCAATCTGCTGGAAACTCCTACTACCGGTGAAATCCTGTACCATGATGTAGACATTACAGACCGGAAGATGAACGTTCCTTCCTATCGTACGAAAGTAGGTATGGTGTTCCAGAGCTTTAATTTATTTAATAACATGACTGTTTTGGAAAACTGTTTGGTAGGCCAGATAAAGGTGCTGAAAAAAGATAAGGAAGAAGCCAGAAAGAAAGCGATGATGTATTTAGAGAAGGTAGGCATGGCTCCTTACATCAATGCTAAGCCAAAGCAGCTTTCCGGGGGGCAGAAGCAGAGGGTGGCCATTGCAAGAGCCTTGGCCATGGAACCGGAGATTCTGCTGTTTGACGAGCCAACTTCCGCACTGGATCCCCAGATGGTAGGGGAAGTGCTTGCGGTTATGAGAACTCTGGCAAATGAAGGCCTTACCATGATCATCGTAACTCATGAAATGGCATTTGCCAGGGATGTGTCCAGCCGTGTGGTCTATATGGCAGGCGGCGTAATTGAAGAAGAGGGTGCTCCGGCTGATATTTTCGGGAATCCAAAGAAAAACTCAACAAAAGAATTTTTAAACCGGTTTATGCAGGGATAAGAAAAAGCTGATTCAGGATGATAATACTGAATCAGCTTTTTTGTTAATTAAAGTGAGAATTCTATACCCATCCCGCTTTTAGTTTGATTGATTTTTAAGTTTGTCATCCCTTTTCGCTTTTCTGCCCTTCTTATGGATTGGAAGAATTATTATAAATGGAGTAACTATACTTTCGGCCATAACCGGTATGCTATCGTGCCTAATATGGATAGTATGGACTGTATGCAAAGTACATATTTATTTTTAGATTAAATATCGTTTCATAATTATTTATTATTCCAATAAGTGGATAATTCTGATATAATATTTGCAATAGATAATTATAGGGTATAATGTGAAGCGTACTGGATTTATATTAGATTCACCAAACCGCGATAACATAGGACGAACAGGTGCCAGAAAATATTAGGTTCAAAAGCGCGGTAAAATAAGCATATAAAGTGTATTAGAAGGGAGTAGACAAATGAAAACAATACACTGGGGAATGGTTGGCTGTGGTGATGTTACCGAAAAAAAAGCGGTCCCGGCTTTTATAAAGCGTGTAACTCAGTGCTTTACGGTGTAACAAACCGTACGCGTTTAAAAGCGGAAGATTATGCCATGCGGCACCGCGTAACCAAGGTATATGATAATATTGATGAAATGTTAAGCGACCCGAAAATAGATGCTATATACATTGCCACACCACCAGGATTTCACAAAGAACATGCCATCAAGTGCGCAGAGGCTAAAAAGCCATGTTATATAGAAAAGCCGGTTGCGCTTTGCTATGAAGACCATATGGAGATAGTAAAGGCTTTCGAGAAAACCGGAGCGAAAGCCTTTACTGCGTACTACAGACGAAGGCTGCCGCGTTTTTTAAAGGTAAGCGAGCTTTTGGAGCAAGGCGCAATAGGCGAGGTGCGATTTGTACATATTTCGTATTACCGTCCGGCTTATGAAAATGAAAAGGCGGGTAAAGACTGGCATATAGAGCCCGATATTTCAGGCGGTGGAATTTTTATGGATATAGCCGTACACCAGTTGGACATACTGGATTTTTTATTCGGTAGAATAAATGAAGTAAAAAGTCTTTTTACAAACCAAGCGCATTATTATAAGCCAGAGGATATGCTCAACGTTTGTTTTTCCTTTGAAAACGGCATACAGGGCAGCGGTGATTGGTGTTTTGCCGCCGGTACAGAGAAAGATGTAATTGAGATTATAGGCAGTAAGGGGCGTATTTCGTTTGAATGCTTCGGCACAGGGGCTATTATTCATGAAAACATAAGTGAAAACGGATTTACAGTTCGTGAACTACCGGTTGAAACGCCTGAACACATACAGCAGAATCTTATTCAATCCATTGTAGATGAATTAAACGGTGAAGATATTTGCCCAAGTACATTGTACACGGCCGCAAGGACGGCGTGGGTTTGTGATAAGATTTATGGAAAAATGTAAAGCAGAAAAGCACCAACAGGAGAGGATGATGTGCCCCCAATAAGTTAGATTTTTTGGTCTAATTTATTGGGGGCAGCTCAGAATATAATACTGAATCCGTTTTTTATTAATTAAAGTGAGAATTTCCTGACAAAATCCTTTCATCAATACGCCGTACAACGCCATGGGTATAAGGTACAAAATATTTGGACCAGAAACCATATGCGGCTGGATTGATGCTCTCAAAGTCTACACCGAGGTGAGTGTAACCCTCAGCTTTCAAGGTTTTTATCACATGATCCAGCAGACCTTGATATACTCCTTTGCCTCGATGCTCCTCCAGACAGAATGCACTGTTAATATGGCGGTAATTTGGATATTCAGTTATAAAGGTTTCGCCAGATTCTGAAATTTTTAAATAAGCACAAGCTTTGCCCTGGTATAGAGACACAAAGCATCGTTCATGATTTTTTGTGCACGTATCACAAAAGGCTTCCAATGTTTCTTTTTCACGGTTCATAAAAGTTGGACTATTGTTAAAATGTTTGTTTAACATTGATTCAAGTGGGTATGCCAAAGCGTACTCGCTTGATGAAAGTTCTAAGAACTCATATTCTTCACAAGTCCTGCAGCCAAATGGCTCCATAGGGCGGATTGAATCAATGCAGCGTAGACCAAAACCGTATTTGAAAAATTGATTCTGAGCGATTTCGTCATGTGCATATAAGCAAATACCATGACTGACAGCACCTGCACGTACCCACTTGCGGGCAGCATCCTGATACATGGCTGCATAAATATTCGCTCTGTTCTTAAGCGTTGCCGCATTGGCCCACATAGGGGAAAAAACGCCCGTAACGTCAGTAGAGTGAAATGCATTGTTAAAAGGCATGACACTGCACAGGAACCCAACCATTTCATCATCTTCAAATGCTGCGACACCCAGACCGTTATCGGCAAAGCAGGTTAAGTCAGGGAATTCATCAACACATGGCAGAGCCGGTACCTGACAATGCTCTTCTTTGTAGCAGGTTAGTGCCAGTGCGTTTGCCATGCTAATATGTTCCCTGGCAAAATCAACGATTATCATATTTCATTACACCCCTTTTTGTCATGGGCAATGGACAAATTTTGCTCTCCCTTAACGGTGACCGGAATTCCCTGCTTCTTAAGCTTACTGTCATGAACCGGTTTTGTAAAAAGATCTCGTACTTTGATTCTGATAAAGGTTTTTGCTGCTTTGATGAAAACAACAAAAATAAATATGGGAAGGATGACGGTTAAAACCAACCTTACCTTGAAACGGAACTTTTTTTTCTTTAACTGTTTCAAATATAGCTGATATTGGTCGTTTATCTTCGGAAACAATGTTTTCTTTGTCTGAATTTTTCTCAAAATAATTCCCCCTTGTGTTTCTGCTAGATGATATGTTAAGAACCGCTCATCAGTGACTTCATGGCAAATGCATAAATTTCCTGACTTTTTGATTTCCAGTGATCACACATGATCTCTGCCTGGTCTTTGTCCGGAACAGATAGTTCCAGGTTTATCAGGCAGTTTTTTCCTTCCCGGACCTGGCAGTGAACGATGTAGTCATGGCTGGTGGATTTATAGAAATCAGCAGTTACGCCTACCTCGTTGCGAAGCCGGAATTTGTTCTCTTTTAAATATTCATCCATATCATTGATGATGGCGGGTGAGATTTTGCTACCGAAAAAGGAAAGGGTCTCTTCCCCTTCCCTGGTGATCTCGTACCGGCTGCTGTTATGGTTGGTTTCCACATGAAGCAGTCTGGCCTCCAGCAGTTCATTCAATGCCTGATTGAGCGTAAAATATGTGGTATATTCATGCTCCAGAAAAAAGTTTGACAGTTGTGCGCTTGTCAGGGGGAAATTAACCTGTTTAAGCATGTATAAAATCATCAGTTTGTACAGGGTCATAGGTTCTGACAGCATAGTTACCTCTTTCCTGCCCGCGCTTTTTGGGCATTTTGGTATCCCTGTAAGGGGTTACCTCCAGTGTTGCGCTTGCTGCGCCGTAAATTCAAGGATAGTGAAAGCAGCTTTAAACCGGATCATCCATGTTTTCTACTGCCGGATAAGTTTTTTGACTGCTTGGCTTACGACAGATGCAACACGAGGATCAAAAGCTTCAGGCAGGATATTGTTTTCGTTCAATTCTGAGGGAGATACAAGGTCAGCGATAGCAGATGCGGCAGCAAGCTTCATGTCTTCTGTAATCGCAGATGCTCTTCCCTCCAATGCACCTTTAAAGATGCCGGGGAACACAACTACATTATTGACCTGGTTAGGGAAATCAGACCTGCCGGTTCCGACTACTTTTGCGCCGGCCGCTTTGGCAAGATCAGGCATGATTTCGGGTACCGGGTTAGCCATAGCAAACAGGATGGCATCAGGATTCATGGAAGCGACCATTTCTTCCGTTACGATTCCGGGAGCAGACACTCCTACGAAAATATCGCTGCCTTTCATAGCATCTGCCAAGGAACCATGAGTCTCTTCCAGATTCGTCACGTCCATCATCTTTTTCTGCATCCAGTTTAAGCCTTCCATGCCCTTTGCAAGGATACCGGCACGGTCACACATGGTGATATGAAGAAAACCATAGGACAGAAGAAGTTTTGTAATGGCAATACCTGCGGAGCCGGCACCGTTTACAACAATTCTGCATTCCTCTTTTGTCTTTCCTGTCACTTTTAAGGCATTTATAATGCCTGCAAGAACTACGATTGCCGTTCCATGCTGGTCGTCATGGAATACGGGGATGTCAAGCAGCTCTTTTAACCGTTCTTCGATTTCAAAACAACGGGGAGCGGAGATGTCCTCTAAATTAATCCCGCCGAAAGCAGGTGCAATATTCACCACGGTCTTAATGATCTCTTCGGTGTCCTGGGTATCCAGACAGATGGGGATGGCATTGATTCCTCCAAACTCCTTAAAAAGCACCGCTTTTCCTTCCATAACGGGCATAGCGGCCAGAGGTCCGATGTTGCCAAGTCCAAGAACAGCACTTCCATCTGAAACGACTGCAATGGTATTTGATTTGATTGTGTATAGATAGGCGGCTTCCGGATTCTCAGCAATGACTTTGCAGGGCTCCGCTACGCCCGGGGTGTAGGCAAGGGCTAAATCTTCTCTGCTTTTTACCTTTGCTTTGGAAATGATTTCCAGTTTTCCCTTCCATTCTTCGTGCAGCAATAAAGCTTTTTCGTTGGTTGTCATGATCGTTTGTCCTTTTTTTCACAGTTTTTATTTATCATACCAATTTTAGGGTTTTAAATCAATAGAAAATATGATAGAATATAGAGTAATTGAAATCAAACAAGCTAAATATGATAAGGAAATTAAAGATACAGGTGGTACTATGAGAGAACGGATCAACAGGCTGGCAAAGGGCATCATTGATTCAGAGATTCCAAAGATTAAGGTGACACCGTGGGAAATTGATGATGTGGTTCGTTCAGGCGGAGCCACCAGACGGGAACTTGTCGTTACCAGTGAGAATAATTTACACATAAAAGGACTTGCATATTCGTCAAACTTCCGTGTCAAACTCATAAGCGGAGCATTTGGCGGTACATATAACCATCTGGTCTATGAGATAAACAGTAGTTACCTGGAAGATGGAGATGTGATTAAGGGCTCTTTTTATCTGGTTACCAATGGCGGCGAGAGAGAAGTCCCTTATTCTTTTTGCGTGGAACTGAGCACGTCAGGAAAAGCGCTGAGTGATTTAAAAACAGCAGATGATTTTGCAGATACGGCTAAAAAGGATATGGACACGGCTCTTCGTTTGTTTGAGTACCGGGATTTTGCCACGGCTCCTTTTATGCAGGATCTTCATGTAAGGGCAATCTACGATGGATTAAAAGGAAGGCCTGACAGAAGAAAGGAACTGGAAGAGTTTCTGACCGCTTTAAAGGTGAAAAAGCCAGTCCAGCTATGGACGGAAACCGAGGAGCGGAGATTTGGAGAACTTGAGGAAGTTTTAACAGATTGGGTGATCATAAAGCGCAGCGATTGGGGCTATGTGAACCTGGAAGTTACAACGGACTGTGATTTTATAGAGCTGCCAAAGAAAAGCATTGTGGAGCAGGATTTTGAAGAAGAGGAATGCAGGGTTCCCTTTTTGGTCCATCCGGAACGTATGCATCAGGGAGAGAATTCCGGAAGGATTCTCATAACCGGAATTGAAGAACGTTTTGTCATCCCTGTTATGGCGGTCAATAACCCCGGAGGAGGGGTATCCGCTGAAGACGCTTTTGCAAAAGAAGCCTTAAGCCGGTATTTACGGCTTCGCCTGGAAGAAGAGTACGGGCGGAAGGATATAAATATTTTATATGAAGAGATGGGAAAGGCCCTTGACGAGATTGAACTGATGAAGGGCGAAAGCGGCCTGCTTAAGCTGCTCCGGTCAGAGATATTCCTTGGACAGGGGAATC
Organism: Lacrimispora sanguinis; assembly: GCF_044987295.1. Classification (NCBI taxonomy): domain Bacteria; kingdom Bacillati; phylum Bacillota; class Clostridia; order Lachnospirales; family Lachnospiraceae; genus Lacrimispora; species Lacrimispora sanguinis. Next base: position 131,077 of record NZ_CP173277.1, read on the forward strand.
CTTCCAAAGCGGCGCTGCTCCTTGACGAGTGCAGAGATGAGATCCTTATGGACCGCCAGGAAAAAAGGGAGCTTTACTGTTATTATCAGTACTTGCGTTTAAAGGTACAGCCGGATGAGTACCAGAAGGAATCCCTGATCCGTCTCATGAAAAAATATCTGGAAGAAGATAGAAGACTCTTCTGGCTTTTTTTGCTGCTTATAAAACTGGATGACAAGCTATTTGAGAATCTGCCTGCATTGCTAGCCATGATGAAAAAGCAGTTTCAAATGGGCGTCAGAAGCCCGTTTTTCTATATCTGGGGCTGCAGGGTGTTAAATCGTTCACCGGAGATCGTAAGAGCCATAGGCTCCATGGAACTCCAGATCCTTTACCATTGCGCCGGAAAAGGGATTATAGACCAAAAGCTGGCGGTAGCCGTATCCAGGCTTACCCTGACGGCAAAGCATTTTAACCGGCTGCAATACCGGATGTTAGTTAAGCTTTATGAGGAGCATCCCATAAAAGAGGTGCTTGAGGCGATCTGCGCCTTATTAATCAAAGGGGAATGCCGCATGGCGGAAGCCTTTTCCTGGTACGAGAAAGGGGTAAAGGCGGGGATCAGCCTGACGCGGCTTTATGAATATTATTTGTATGCTCTGCCGGGTAATTACTGTTATCTCCTTCCAAAGGAAGTGCTCCTTTATTTTTCCTATGGAGGAAATGAGCTGGATCTCCACAGCAGGGCCGTCCTTTATAAGAACGTTCTTGTTTATTTGGAACCGACCGACCCTCTCTATCAGGCTTATGAGCGGACGATCGAGAAGTTTGCTACGGAACAGCTGTTTGAATCTCGGATTGACAAACAGCTGGCCGGGATTTATGAGCGGATGATATTAAAGGACGTGATCGATCTTCCCATGGCAAAGGTGCTGCCTTCCATACTCCGGTCCTACCGGGTGGAATGCAGCAATAAAAAGATGAAGTATGTCATTGTGTGCTATGAGGAAATGACAGAGGAGGATGCATTCCTTCTTGACAATGGTGTTGCCTATGTGCCCTTGTTTTCGGAACACAGCATATTGCTTTTTCAGGATGCCTTTGGCAACCGGTATGCCAACATTCCTTATACGATAGAACCTATCATGGACCGCCCGGAACTGGAAGAACGCTGCTTTGAACTATATCCGGAGCATTCCATGCTTCGGCTTCGGGCTTGCGAAAAGATTCTGGCTGACGGAGCTTCGGACATGGAAGAAGTGAAGATATTAGAAGGCACTTTAGAGGATAAAAAGCTGAGGCCTCTTTTTCAGAAACTCCTTCTATCCAAAGTTATTGAATTTTACGGCAGGCAGGCATCCGACCGGAAAGATGGAGAGGAAGGAGCCGGATATCTGCTTAAACTGGATAAAAATGTCCTTTCCAAGGAAGAGCGTATCAGCGTCTGCGATACACTTATCCATAACAACTACACGGAAGAGGCGTTCTTAATGATACGGGAATTCGGCAATGAAGGGATTCGGACGGAACGGCTTTATGAGTTGTGTACGAAAATGATACTTAAGAATCTCTTTGACGAAGATCCATTGCTGTTACATCTGGCTTACGATGTTTTCAAGGTAGGAAAAAGCGACGGTGTGATCCTTGACTACTTATGTGAACATTTTAACGGTTTGACGGATCATATGTATCAAGTTCTTATGAAAGGCGTTTCCGAGCATGTGGAAACATATGATCTGGAAGAACGTCTGACCGCTCAGATGATGTTTTCCGGCCGCAGTTCTAAGCTGGATAAGGTGTTCGGTCTTTACCGGAGCCGCAAGGAAACCAGTGACATGATCGTGAAGGCTTATTTTACCTTAAAATGCAATTCGTATTTTATGGAGGATAAAGAGCCGGAGGAAAAGATTTTTGCTTATCTGGAGGGAACGGTCCGGGCTGCTTCCGTGAAAGGCCGTCTCCCAACCATTTATTTACTGGCCATAACAAAATATTATTCAAAACTTCCTGCTCTTGACGAAGAGCAGAAGAAACTGTGCCGGGATACAGTATCCTTCCTTTTGGAAGAAGGCCTTGTGTTCCCGTATTTTAAGGCTCTGGCAAACGATGTTCCCTTGCCGGAGGATATTATGGATAAAGCCATGATCCAGTACTGTGGGGAAAGAGATTCCAAGGTGGAATTGCTGGTAAGAATTCTACCTGATGAAGAAGAGTTCCACAGTGAGGATATTTCCAGGATGTACCAGGGAGTTTTCGTCAAACAGAAGATTTTGTTTGAAGGCGAGATCATGGAATACCAGGTGAGGGAACTGATAGACGAAGAGTGGGTCTTAAAAAAAGAAGGCAGCGTCAGCTGCGACACAGGAAGCTCCCAGGAGGCTTCAGACAGCAGGTTTGCCTGCTTAAACGAAATGAGCCTGTCCTTTAGCTTAAAGGATGAAAACGGGCTCAAAAATCGGATGCAGGAGTATTTAAAAAAGAATGCTGCTGCGGAAGAATTATTTCCACTGATGTAAGATAAGGGGGCTGTCAATGGACGGACTGATCATAGGGCTTGACCTTTGCGATGCCTATACCCGCATATGCTGCCATGACAGGGAAAAATCATGGTGCTTTCCTACAGTCATCTGCAGGAAAAAGGATGAGGATGCCTGGTTTGTAGGAGAAGAGGCTTATGCCTATACTCTTGTTGGCGAGGGCATTATTGTAGACAAGCTGATAAAAATAGTTAGAAAAGAAGGGACCGCAACACTGGGCGGAACCAAATACGAAGGTCTTGACCTTTTAAAGATGTTTTTAAAGAAGATATTAAAGCTTCCCATGGAAGAGTTTTTCTGCGATGAGGTGAAACAGCTGGTGATCACCATGCAGAAGGTGGATAGTAAGCTGATGGATGCCCTCATGTATTGTGCGGACTACTTAGAGATTCCAAGAGATCGTGTGCACATCATAAGCCATACGGAAAGCTTTGTTTACTATACTCTCAGCCAGAAAAAAGAAGTCTGGAGCAATCAGGTAGGCGTATTTGACTTATCGGAAGACTCTTTTCACTATCATGAACTGAAGGTGCAGAGGGGCCTTCGGAAGATGGTAGTCATTGCAGAGGATGAGGTTTTGGAGGAAAGTTTTAATCTGGATATTTTAGATACACCTTCCGGAGGAAAGCTGGCGGATAAAATCTTAAGCTCCTGCGCGGACAGGCTTCTTCAGAAGAAGTTATTTTCATCTGTATTTCTGACGGGAAAAGGCTTTGAACGCCACGACTGGGCAGCAGATTCCATGAAGATACTCTGTTCCCGCAGAAAGGTCTATATGGAACCGGAGCTGTTTGCCAGGGGAGCTGCTTTTAAAGGAATGGATTATCTGCAGGAAAAGACCTCCTATCCCTTTACCTGCATCTGCGAAGGGCGGCTTCACTCCACCATTTCCATGAAGGTGCTTCATAAGGAACGGGAAAGCCAGCTGGTCGTAGCTGCTGCCGGTGACAGCTGGTATGAAGCAAAGAGCAGCGTGGATCTGATTGTGGATCATCAGGATTACGTGGAATTCATGGTAACACCTATGGATCCTAAGCAAAAACGGCTGGTGAAGATCCCGCTGGAGGGATTTCCAAACCGGACGGACAGAACCGTCCGGGTAGGGATCAGCTTTGGATTTCTGGATGAAAAAACAATGGCAGTTGTACTGAAAGACAAGGGCTTTGGTGAGTTGTTCCCTGCTACGGAGGCCGTGATAAGGCAAGAGGTTATGCTATGAGTCTGATTCTTTGCCGGCAAGAGCCGGTTAAACACCCTTTTTATTTTGAAGGCCTGGGAGTCCGCCTGTTTTCCTCCCAAGAGCTTTGCTATGTGATTTATAACAATCCCATATTGGTTATGGATCAATTTGTGGATGATAACCTGATCCAGTTTATCCGTGAGGATTTAGATATGGCTTTTCTGGCTGCCAAGCTGGAAAAATTGCAGCAGAGCGGCGAGGAACCGGATGAACTTCTTGCCATGATCCTTCACGAATGTGATTACTATACTGCTTCCGAAGTAAGCCGGTTCCGTCAGAATCTGACTGCTTACCGCCGGATGCCGGCCGCAGAGTTGTTTAAGGCAAAGGCAGATTATCTTTTTTCCAGACAGCAGTATGGAAAAGCTGAGGCTGAATACCGGAAAATTCTGGACCTTCCAAAGACAGACCGGGGAGATAACGCCTTTCAGGCTAAAATCTATAATAATCTGGGAGCAGCCTATGCCAGACTGTTTATGACGGACAAAGCCTGTCAGGCCTATCAGAAATCCTTTGATCTGGAAAAAAATGATGAGGTTTTAAAAAGAATATGCCATCTGACCCAGTGGAATACGGGGCTGGTGTTAAATGAGCGGTTCCAGGCTCTCATTACAGATGAAATGAGGCAGGAGTGCGAAATAGAAAAAGAAAAGGCACAGGCAAAGGCAGCTCAGGCAGACAGCCTAAAAGAGCTTGAACGGCTGTTTCAAAAGGACCCGATCAAGCGTCTTCAAGGGGCCGGCGAGCTGATTCAGAAGTGGAAACAGGAATATCGGAACATTATGTCTTAAGGCGATTTCTGTTTGAGATTGCTAAGCGATGTTCAATATGCTAGTATATTAGTCGGAAGAATGGTTACATTAAAATAATTAGAAAAAATATGCAAAGACAGGAGCTTAAAAATGCAGGTGAAACCTCGTAAGTCAGGAGAGATCGCAAGGGAATATGCGTTGCGGATTATTAAAGACAACATTATTTCTCTGGATTTGGAGCCGGGGAGTAGTCTGAATGATATGGAGGTTTCTGCGGAACTGGGCGTTAGCAGAACTCCGGTAAGAGAAGCCATCATGGAACTCAGCAAAAGCAAGATTATTGAAATTTATCCCCAGAAGGGGAGCCGGATTGCATTGATTGATTTGGAGCTGGTGAATGAAGCACGTTTTTTGCGCCTGGTGCTTGAGAGGGCGATCGTGGAACTGGCTTGTGAGATGGCAACGCAGGAGGATATCGTTCGGCTGGAAGAAAACTTAAAGCTGCAGGAGTTTTATGCTGCACAGGGCTGGTCGGGAGAATTGCTGCATTTTGATGATCTGTTTCACGAGATGCTGTTCAGTATCTGCAAAAAGGATTTGATTTATAATATCAGCAATGGGCTTTCCATTCATTCGGACCGTTTAAGGCGTATGGCGCTGTTTGCGGTAAAGGATTTGAAAGTGGTTTCCGACCACAGAAGGATTGTTGACGCAATCAGGGCCAAGGACAGGCAGCTGGCGGGTACGATTTTGGTAGAACATCTAACCAGGTATATCGGTGAGGAAAAGGAAGTAAGAGAGGTTTATCCTCATTATTTTAAAGATTAGTAAGATTAATAAGGTCAGTAAGATAAGGGCATAAAAATTTGCATCCTGCATTTTTATGCTTTTTTTGTTGCAAAAAATAGAAATATGTACAATGTGTACAAAAAGAAATTGCTGATTTTGTTATTTTAGTAAATGGACTGTCGTTTATAAACATGCTATCCTTATACTAACAGATATACTAATATATTAGAATACTAATATATACCACATAGTGGATGTCATGTAAATTGAAGGGAGACAAAGAGAGTGAAGCAGGTAATTATTACAGAGCCTTTTCAGTATCAGGTGATTGATCTCCCGATTCCGGAGCCGGGAGAGGGCGAAGTGTTGGTGCAGATGAAGGCGGCAGGAGTATGTGGGTCTGATATCCATCTGTTCCTGGGAGAAAATCCTCAGGCAGTATTTCCAAGAGTTCCTGGCCATGAGAATGCAGGAGTGATTGTAAAGACCGGAAGCGGGGTGACGAGGGTACGGGAAGGCGACCGGGTGGTAGTGGATTTGGTTGTTGCGTGCGGTGAGTGCCCGCATTGTAAGAGCGGAAGGCGGAATGTATGCCGGACTGTCAAGGCAAGAGGTGCGGCGATAGACGGCGGCTGGCGGGAATATTTTGTGGTTCCTGAACATGAAGTATATTTGATTCCGGATGCCATGGAGTTTAAGGATGCAGCATTAGTGGAGCCCTTTGCCATAGGAGGGCACTGTACAAAAAGAGGCCGGGTTACGAAAGAGGATCTGGTACTGGTACTGGGAAGCGGTACGATTGGTGCGATCATTCTTCAGACCTGCAAGGCGAAAGGCTGCCGGGTGATTTGTGCCGATATTAACGGGAGTTCGTTGGAACGGGCGATTTCCTATGGCGCTGATTTTGTGATTAATACGAGAGATGAAGACCTGGTTAAAAGGGTTCAGGAAATTACCGAAGGAGCCGGAGTGGATGTTATCTTTGATTCCGCCTGCTACCCCGGTTCTCTTTTTCAGGTCATGAAGCCGGGAATTATTGCAAACGGCGGCAGGATTATTCCATTGGGATTCTGCACAGAGCCGGAGAATATCACTCAAGCCATGATCAATGGCAGAGAGTTAGAGATCATTGGAACCAGAATGTCCTGCGGGCAGTTTGTTCCGACGATTGAAAAGATGACCGCAGGGGAATTTCAGATCGATGGAATTGTCAGTCATTATATTCCGTTTTCTGAAATCGGTAAGGTGTTTGAATCTATGAAACAGCCGCCGGCGGATCTAAGAAAGATGGTTATCCTGTTTGACTAAGTCAGGCGGAAACTATAATAAACTTATACTTATTAGGGAGGTATTTATTATGTTCAAAAAGGTTAGTGCAGCAGTTCTTTCAGCAACGATGATTTGTTCGCTGGCAGCATGCTCAGGGCAGAGTTCCACTGAAACCACAACCGCTGCTGCGGCATCTCAGACGGCTGCAGGCGCATCTGCTGAAACGACTGCTGGGGCGGCCAGTGCAGGCGGCGAATTTATTCTTGGCTCCCCACAGCCTTTAACCGGCGTGAATGCCCAGGCAGCCCAGGCAACTCTAAACGGAATCATGCTGGCGGTTGAAGAACTGAATGCGGAAGGCGGCTTAAACGGACAGACAATCAAGCTGGTTACTTACGATGACCAGGGTTCACCGGAAGAGGCTGTTAAGATTGCCAATAAGATGGTAGAAGTAGACAAGGTGGATGCAGTAATCGGGCCATTACTTAGTACCTGCCAGATGGCTCAGGGTGCGCTGTTAAATGACGCAAAGATCCCGACGATTGGAATCGGATTAAGCCCGTCCTTTATGGAGAACGGCTGGGATTATATCGTAAGATCATCTCTAAACAGCGATTATGTTATGAAGATTCTGGCTCAGAACATGGTAGATTTGGACGTTCATTCCCTGGCGATCTTCTCCGGTCAGGATGATTCTTCCAAAAAGGCAGCCGGCTCTATGAAAGCAGAGGCGGAAGCGGTAGGAATTACGGTTACTACAACAGAAACTTATGTAGATGGAGACACAGATTTCTCCGGACAGGCAGCAAAGCTCATCAACACAAAGCCGGATGCAATCTATGCGGCATCCTATGCCAATGTGCAGCCGATTATCGCAAAGCAGCTTCGTCAGTTTGGTTTTGAAGGACTGTGCTTTAATAAGGAACTGTTCCAGGCAGACAGCTTAAGAGTAGCCGGTTCCGCGGCTAACGGCTGGATTTTTGCTTATCCTTACATATCATACAAAACGGTAGATGAATGTGATATTCCTAACATGAAGGAATTTATCGTTAAGTATGAAGCCAAATACGGCGCTCTTCCATATCATGAAGGTGCAATGAGAGGATATGATGCGGTAAAGGTTTTAGCTGAGGGAATTAAGAATGCCGGAAGCACCGATCCTGAAGCAATTATGGCAGGGATTAAGAGCATAAGCGGATTAGAGGGGCTTGGTGGCACCTTTGATTATACCGGTGGAGACGGCGAAGGATTACATTCCTGCAACAGCTATGTAATTGCCGATGAGAAGTATACTGTACTGGATAAATGGGTAGGTGACGGCGGATTTGAGGCATTCAAGGCAGGAAAGTAACAGACATTGATATACATATCCGGTGGAAGAGTCCGGTTCAGGTTTGTACCGGGCTCTTTTGCCGATCATTTTAATCAGGAAGGATGATAATGATGTTAATACAGGTAGTAATATCAGGGCTTGTGATCGGCTGCGTGTACGGGCTTATTGCACTGGGATACAGTCTGATTTATAAAGCGTCCGGGCTTATGAGCTTTGCCCAGGGAGATATGTTGACTTTGGGAGCGTTTCTTGGTTATAGCTTTTATGGAATTTTTAAGCTTCCCTTTGTAATTTCTCTGGTGTGTGTGGTATTGTGTATGTTCTTTCTGGGCCTGTTTCTGGAAAAGGCCATAATTCGTACACTGCTTAAAAATCATGTTTTACCGGTTTATATTGTACTTGCAACCATCGCTATATCCTATATAATCCAAAATGCGGCGATGTTAATCTGGGGAACACAGACACTGTCATTTCCGCAGATTTTCCCGATTCCGCTGGTAGGCGTGCTTGGAGTTAAAGTACAGCCGGAAGCATTATTTTGTATTCTGATGAGCCTGGTATGTATGGTGGCATTACATATATTTATGAAATATACCCGTTTTGGTACGGCGATGCGTGCGGCCGCCATGGATGCAACAGCGGCACGGGCCTGCGGAATCAATGTTTCCTTCAGCACTGGCGTAACCTGGGGCTTATCTGCCGGTGTCGCGGCAACAGGCGGAATCTTACTTGGGCCTATTTACGGCGTTTATACCATGTTAGGAGCTATCATCGGAAGAAAAGGATTTTCCAGTGCGGTAATCGGCGGTTTTGGAAATATGTATGGCGCAATTGTGGGAGGTATTCTGCTTGGACTTGTAGAGACCTGTACTTCCGCGTACATCTCTTCTGCTTATAAGGATATTATATCCTATTCAGTGCTGCTTTTGTTCCTGTTTGTTAAGCCTACGGGTCTTTTCAATGAGCAGGCGCTTACAGACTAAAGAAGGGGGAAATGGGAATGAAATTAAAATCAGTTTCAAAAATTCTGCTTGCAGTTCTGCTTCTGCTGGTTCCGCTGCTGTTTCGGAATTTTAATTACGGAATTTTAATCTGCGGATTTATTGGAATTTACATTATTGCAATTTCCGGGCTTGACCTGGTGTTTGGATACTGCGGGCAGATCTCAATGGGACATGCTGCTTTTTTCGCTATTGGTGCTTATGGTTCGGCGCTTCTGCACAAATATCTGCATCTGCCGATTCTGTTGACCATGGTGATTGCGGCTGTGCTTGCCACACTGATCGGTGCGTTGCTTGCTTATCCGGCTTCTAAGCTGGTTTTTCACTTTCTTTCACTGGCAACGGTAGCATTCGGAGAGATTGTTTACCAGTTAGTAGCCCAGTCACCGGGAGGAATCACAGGTAACTTTACCGGCTTCTATACCGATTCTATCAATTTATTGGGTTTCAAGATCAGTACTAATACCAGATTTTATTACTTTGCACTGGTATGTGTATGTGGCTTTTTACTGATGAAGCACCGGCTGGTGAAATCCAAGGAAGGACGTGCTTTTTTAGCCATTCGAGAAAATTCCCATGCTGCGGACGGAATGGGAATTGATGTGAAGCGGTACAAGATTATTGCCTTTGCTACCAGTGCTTTTTATACGGCCTTTGCCGGTTCCATGTATGCACACTATGTACGTTTTATCAGCCCGGAGACATTTTCCAACAGACAGTCTGTTATGTTCTTAACGATGCTTCTTTTTGGCGGTACTGCTTCCTTAAGCGGACCGATTATGGGAGCTGCAGCCGTTCTCCTATTGAATGAAGGACTTCGTTTCGCTGAGCGGTATCAGATGCTGATCTATGGATTTATGTTGTTAGTCGTTATTTTGCTGATGCCGGGCGGAATCTATGGCATCATTAAAAAACAGATTGATAAAAGAAGGGTGGTAAGCTGATATGCTGACAGTAAAAGATGTTACCTTGCGCTTTGGCGGGCTGACAGCCGTAAATAATGTATCCCTTACGATTAAACAAGGCACGATCAATGGCCTGATCGGACCGAACGGAGCTGGAAAGACGACCTTTTTCAACCTGATCAGCGGTGTCTATACACCCAATGAGGGAGAGATTGTATTTGATGGTGTGAAGCTCAATGGGAAAAAATGCTTTGAGATCAATCACATCGGGATGTCCAGAACCTATCAGGTTATCAATTTATTCCGGAAGATGACAGTTGTGGAAAATGTAATGGTAGGGCTGCACCCCAAGATGAAATCAGGATATTTTTCCGCCATACTGGGCACAAAGGGTCAGAGGGAGGAAGAGAAGGAAGTGCTTGAGAAGGCATTGGACTGGCTGGATTTTGTAGGGCTTCGGGGCAATGCTTATGAGATGTCCGGTTCTTTATCCTACGGGAAACAGCGTCTGTTGGAGATTGTCCGGGCTCTGGCCAGCAATCCTAAGCTCCTGCTCCTAGATGAACCGGCAGCAGGAATGAACTCCAAGGAGAAAGAGGAGCTGTTTGAAATTCTGCGCAAGATCCAGAATCTGGGCGTGACAATTCTAATGATTGAGCACGATATGAAACTGATGATGGGAATTACGGATTATATATTTGTTCTTAACTACGGCAAGAAGCTGGCGGAGGGTACGCCTGTCCAGATTCAGAATAATCCGGAAGTAATTGCAGCTTATTTAGGGGAGGATTAATCTATGGCGCCATTGCTGGAAGTAAAGAATTTGAATTATTCATATGGGAATATCCATGTGGTAAAGGATGTCAATCTCTATATTAATGAAGGTGAGATTGTAACCCTGATCGGGGCCAATGGAGCTGGGAAAACGACGACTCTTCGGACGATTTCCGGACTAACGGACGCCTCCGGAGTGAAAGGCGAAATTATCTTTAACGGTAAAAATATCCAGAAGATGCCCGGTAATAAGATCACTTCACTGGGACTTTGCCAGGTTTTAGAGGGACGTCACATCTTTTCAAAGCTGACTGTCCGGGAAAATTTGCTGGTAGGTGCTTATACCCGTAAGGATATGGATAATGTAAAAAAAGAACTGGAAGAAATTTATACATTGTTTCCCCGTCTGCGGGAAAGAATGGAACAGTTGGGCGGAACACTCAGCGGAGGAGAGCAGCAGATGCTTGCAATCGGAAGAGCGTTGCTTGGAAAACCGAAGCTGCTGCTCTTAGACGAGCCTTCCCTGGGACTGGCACCGCTGGTAATCAGAGAAATCTTTGAAGCGATTGTCCGGATTCGTAATACCGGTATGACGATTATGTTTGTAGAGCAGAACTCTAAAATTGCTTTAGAGACTGCAGACCGGGGATATGTGGTCCAGAACGGACAGATTGTTATGGAAGATACCTGTAAGAATCTTGCCAGTAATGAAGAGGTTAAAAAAGCATATCTGGGAGAAGATTAAAATTGCTAAGAGTATTGTACTTGACAAAACCATAAAAAAACACTATCATTACAAGGTATAAGGAAATATCCTGTGGGTATACCCTATATGCCCCAAAAGCATGGGCAGGAATAAGGAAAAAGGTAGAGAAGAAGAGGAGTACGCTTATAACCCTGAAAGAGAAAACCGTTCACCGGCTGAAAGACGGTTAAGGTAGTGTATGCGGAAGGTAGCTTCTGAACCGGAAGGCTGAAATTTTGTAATTCAGTAGGCTTTCACGTGTGGCTGCGTTATAGGCTATATGAGATATGGTAGGATATACCATATGAACAAAGGTGGTACCGCGTTAATTCGCCCTTTGCATCCCAACGATGCAAGGGGCTTTTTTTTGTATACGGGGAAATCTCTTTGGAATTTCCAGTTATACAAAGCGCTCCGCTTTGGAAGCGCAATTCCGTCATAGGGCATACTGATTAGCCCGGAATATATGGCGGTCAGCAGGAAGGAGAACATGATGAAAGAATTGGAGAAGACCTATAATCCGGCAGGGATTGAAGGCAAGCTTTATGAGAAATGGCTGGATAAAAAGTATTTTCATGCAGAACCAAATAAGGATAAAAAGCCCTTTACCATTATCATGCCGCCGCCCAATATCACAGGGCAGCTTCATATGGGGCATGCCTTAGACAATGCCATGCAGGATATTTTGATCCGCTATAAGCGGATGCAGGGATTCGAAGCCCTGTGGCAGCCAGGCACAGACCATGCGGCTATTGCAACGGAAGTTAAGGTTATCGAGAGCTTAAAGAAGCAGGGAATTGAAAAAGAAGAACTGGGCAGGGAAGGCTTCCTGGAAAAATGCTGGGACTGGAGAAAAGATTATGGCGGTCGGATCATCAACCAGCTTCATAAACTGGGATCTTCTGCCGATTGGGACAGAGAGCGTTTTACCATGGATGAAGGCTGTTCCGCAGCCGTTCAGGAAGTTTTTATCCGGCTCTATGAAAAAGGTTATATTTATAAAGGTTCCCGTATTGTAAACTGGTGTCCGGTTTGCCAGACTTCCATTTCTGATGCGGAAGTGCTGCATGAGGACCAGAACGGCTTCTTCTGGCATATTAATTACCCTATCGTAGGAGAAGAAGACAGATTTGTGGAGATTGCAACTACCAGGCCGGAAACCCTTCTTGGAGATACTGCAGTAGCAGTGAACCCGGAAGATGAGCGCTATCAGGACCTTATCGGCAAGATGTTAGAGCTTCCCCTTACCGGCCGCCAGATACCGGTAGTAGCAGATTCTTATGTGGACAAAGAATTTGGTACCGGCTGTGTGAAGATTACCCCGGCCCACGACCCCAATGACTTTGAGGTTGGAAAGAGACACGATCTTCCTGAAATCAATGTCATGAATGACGATGCCACCATCAACCTTCCTGGCAGCAAATATCATGGTATGGAACGCTATGAGGCCAGAAAAACCATTGTAAAGGACCTTGAAGAGCTGGGGCTTCTGGTAAAGGTTGCTCCCCATGCCCATGCGGTAGGGATCCATGACCGCTGTAAGACCACTGTAGAGCCTTTGGTTAAGCAGCAGTGGTTTGTCAAGATGGAAGAGATGGCAAAGCCGGCAATTGAGGCTTTAAAATCAGGAGAACTGAAATTCGTTCCGGAGAGATTTGATAAGACCTATCTTCACTGGCTTGACAATATCCGTGACTGGTGTATTTCCAGACAGCTTTGGTGGGGACACCGCATCCCGGCATATTATTGTGACCAGTGCGGAGAGATCATCGTGTCAAAAGAAATTCCCACAGTATGCCCGAAATGCGGAGGAACCCATTTAACTCAGGATGAGGATACCCTTGATACCTGGTTTTCTTCTGCTCTCTGGCCATTCTCCACTTTAGGCTGGCCGGAAAAAACAGAGGACTTAGAATACTTCTACCCAACCGATGTGCTGGTTACTGGCTACGACATTATCTTCTTCTGGGTAATCCGAATGGTATTTTCCGGAATCGAGCAGACCGGTAAGCTTCCTTTCCACACGGTGCTGATGCACGGTCTGGTAAGAGATTCGGAAGGCCGCAAGATGAGTAAATCCTTAGGAAACGGAATCGATCCTCTGGAGGTTATTGAAAAGTACGGAGCCGATGCTCTGCGAATGACCCTGATCACCGGAAATGCGCCCGGCAATGACATGCGTTTCTATTGGGAGCGGGTGGAAGCCAGCAGAAACTTTGCCAATAAAGTTTGGAATGCTTCCCGCTTCATTATGATGAATATTGAAAAAGCACCGGATGCAAAGGCAGCGCTTTCTGAACTTACCATTGCGGACAAATGGATCCTGTCCAAGGCGAACACCCTTGCTAAGGATGTAACGGAGAACCTGGATAAGTATGAGCTTGGAATTGCTCTTCAAAAGGTTTATGATTTTATCTGGGAGGAATTCTGCGACTGGTATATCGAGATGGTGAAACCAAGGTTATGGGATGATAAGGATCAGACAAAAGCGGCTGCCATCTGGACGCTGAAAACAGTGCTTATTAACTCTTTAAAGCTTCTTCATCCTTATATGCCGTTCCTCACCGAGGAAATCTTTTGCAATCTTCAGGACGAAGAGGAATCCATTATGATTTCCAGCTGGCCGGAGTATAAGGAAGAATGGAACTTTGATACAGAAGAGCATGCGGTTGAAACCATTAAGGAAGCTGTAAGAGGAATCCGGAATGTACGCACCTCAATGAACGTTCCGCCAAGTAAGAAAGCGAAGGTTTATGTTGTTTCTGAGAATCAGGAGATTCTTGATATCTTTGAACACAGTAAGGTATTTTTCGCTACGCTGGGATATGCCAGTGAAGTATATTTACAGAAGGATAAGAATGGCATAGCAGACGATGCCGTATCTGCGGTTATTCATCAGGCAGTTATCTATATGCCGTTTGCAGAACTGGTGGATATTGAAAAAGAAGTAGAGCGTTTAAAGAAGGAAGAAGAGCGCTTAGGCAAAGAACTGGCTCGTGTTGAGGGCATGCTTAACAACGAAAAGTTCGTAAGCAAGGCTCCGGCAGCCAAGATCGAAGAGGAAAAGGCAAAGCTTGAGAAATATGCTCAGATGATGGATCAGGTAAAGGAGAGACTTTCTCAGCTCTCTTAAATCTCCATCTTGGAAAATCGACAATATTAAATAGAATGTGAAAAACAGTCGAACATGGCAGAAAATGCTGTGGCCGGCTGTTTTTTGTTGCGCAGCCATGGGAGAAAGCGTCCTTTTTGAATTTTGTCCATTTGTCAGGAAGAGAGGAGGAAGAGACAAAAGGGGAACGTGTGGTCTGTAAGAATGTGTCGGCAAATGCCGTGGCAGGATGGAAAAAGGCGATAAAAAATTGGAATCATCCCCATGGTTTTGACAAATTCTGAATGGCTTACTGGCTATAATGTTCGTACAGGGCGGGAGGTGAAAGTGGCGACGGAAATAAACCTGTATATTGATGTGTTGTTCTTAACTAATTTTGCCATGGATTTCCTGGTATTATCCATTGTAAGACGGGGGATGAAGTATCGTCTCATATGGTGGAGAATGATTCTTGGGGCTATTTTGGGGGCAGCTTGGGCTGTGTTTGCTGCCGCTTTTCCATTTTTACCCCTGTGGCTTGAGATGGTAATAACCTATCTGGCAGTGAGCACCCTGATGGTGATGACGGCTTTCGACGTAAAAAGACCAAAGGAAATAGGGAAAGCAGTAAGTGCTCTTTATCTGGCTGCAGTTACAACGGCAGGCATAATGGATGCCCTATATCAGCATACGAAGGCCGGCTATTATATAGAACAGATTCTTAGAGGAAATGGTCAGGAAGCCATGCCCTTTTACCGGTTGATTTTTATTGCAGCGGGTACTTACTTTGGAATCCGCTGCTTTCTGCGGCAGATTTCCGCCATGCTTAAGGGGAAGAACAATTTTTATGAAGTTACCATGCATTACAGAGGAAAGAAAAAGGTAGTAACGGCGCTGCTTGATACAGGAAACAGGCTGTATGAACCAGTAAGCCGTCGGGCCGTCCATGTTGTGACCTATGAAGCTATCCGGGAGCTTTGCGAAAGTGTGTCGGAGGTCGTTTATATTCCCTACGGCAGTGTTGGGAAAAGTGACGGCGTGCTGCCCGGAATCTTTTTGGATGAGATGGAGGTACGTCAAGGGGATGAAGTGAAGGTGATTGAAAGGCCTCTGGTGGCCGTATGCAAAAAGACATTATCCGTAAATGGAGAATATCAGATGCTGCTGCATGAAGAGTGAGTGAACGAAGTAAAGGAGAGAGTATCAATGATTATAAAAGTATCCGTACCAAACCGTTTCCAGTTTAAGGCAATTCCAACATTTAAAACATTGATGATGCCATCACAGGGGGAGGTTCATTACATAGGGGGAGCTGATATTCTTCCTCCGCCTCTGGACAATGAAAAAGAAGCACAGATTATTGGGCTTCTTGGCAGTGATGATGATCAGAGAGCAAAATCAGAGTTAATTGAACATAATCTCCGTCTGGTGGTATACATAGCGAAGAAGTTTGATAATACCAGTGTTGGGGTGGAGGATTTAATTTCCATAGGTACCATCGGACTCATTAAGGCCATTAATACGTTTAATCCGAATAAAAACATTAAATTGGCCACCTATGCCTCCCGCTGCATTGAAAATGAAATACTCATGTACCTGCGCCGGAATAACAAGACCAAGATGGAGGTTTCCATTGATGAGCCTTTGAACGTGGACTGGGATGGGAACGAACTCCTTTTATCAGATATTCTCGGAACCGAAGAGGACGTTATTTATAAGGATTTAGAAACTGAGGTGGAACGAAACCTTTTAAATACTGCCATCAGCCGATTAAGCCCAAGGGAGAGAAAGATCGTGGAGCTGCGGTTTGGACTCACAGATGAGGAAGGAGAGGAAATGACCCAGAAAGAAGTTGCGGATTTACTGGGGATCTCCCAGTCCTATATATCCAGACTGGAAAAGAAGATTATGAAGAGGTTAAAAAAAGAAATTGTACGGTTTGAGTAACCGTTATGGCTGAAAAAAGGGAAGACTTAACATAGTCTTTCCTTTTTTTGTTAATTATGAAACTTTTTTGCGTTATAATACGTCTAATAGATAGAACCCCAGAGAGGAGGAAGAAATGAAACAAAAGATTGAAGAAGAGGCAGAACGAATCCTTTTGAAAAATTATGAATCTTATTACCGGCTTGCGTACAGTTATGTAAAAAATGAACAGGATGCCCTGGATATCGTTCAGGAGAGTGCATACCGGGTAATTAAGGAATGCAGGAGACTGAGAGAAGAAACCTATTTGTCGACCTGGATTCACCGGATTGTCATAAATGCATCCATTGACTTTTTAAGGAAGCAGAAAAAGGAAAGCGTGAGCTTTGATGAGGTGGAGATTCCGCATGAAGACAGTTATAAGGAAGATGATCCTCTGGAGCTTTTAAGTTCATTAGAGGAAAAGGATCGTACAATCGTGATTTTAAAATATATGGAGGAATGGAAACTGGAAGAAATTGCTGAAATACTGGAAATGAACGTGAGTACTGTTAAGGCCAGGCTATACCGGGCACTGAAGAAACTAAAGATTTTACTGGAACCCGAGATTACGTAGGAGAGAAAGGAGCAGTTATTATGGAACACAGTGATGAGGAAAAACTG
Source organism: Lacrimispora sanguinis (assembly GCF_044987295.1). Taxonomy (NCBI): domain Bacteria; kingdom Bacillati; phylum Bacillota; class Clostridia; order Lachnospirales; family Lachnospiraceae; genus Lacrimispora; species Lacrimispora sanguinis. Next base: position 148,081 of record NZ_CP173277.1, read on the forward strand.
TTAAGGATGAAAGATAGATACCATAATATTCCTGTGCCGGATGCTGCCCGTACAGTTATGGCGGCAGGAATTGAGAGAGCAAAAAAAGAAAAGAGGAGAATTCAGATGATGAAAATGACAAAAAGAACAGGAATCACAGCAGCAGCTGCAATGGCAGCAATCGTAATTATGGCAAATGCCAGCCCGGTTACCGCCAATGCTATGGAGGAAATTCCGGTTTTAGGAGCAATCGCAAAGGTTGTTACATTCCGTACCTTTGAGGATGCCAATAATAATTATGAGGCTAAAATAGATATCCCAAAGGTTTCCATTAATGAGAAGGATAATGTGAAGGTTAACCGTTCCATTGAAGAGTACGCCAATCAGCTGATTGCAGAATATGAAAAGCAGGTGGCTGGAGATCAGGCAGGTGACGGCCACTATTCCGTGACCTCCAGCTATGATGTTGTAACAGACAACGATAAATACCTTTCCCTGCGGATCAATACAACGGTTGTTATGGCCAGCGGAGCGGAATCTGTAAAGATCTTTACCATTGATAAGGAGACAGGAAACGTGGTGTCTTTAAAGGATCTGATGAAAGATAAGGCTGACTACATTACTGCCATCAGTGATAATATCAAAAAGCAGATGGAAGAACAAATGGCAGCGGATGATTCAAAGATGTATTTTTATAATACTGGAGAGGATTCCGTGGACGAATTCAAGCAGATTACCGGGGATGAAAGCTTTTACTTTAATGCCAATGGAGAAATCGTAATCGCATTTGACGAATATGAAGTGGCTCCAGGATACATGGGTGCAGTAGAGTTTACCATACCAAAAGATGTAACCGGATTTTAAGCGAATATCCGAATGACTTTCATGTGGAACAAACCCGCCTTTTAATTTGGAAAGGCGGGTTTGTTTTTTGTGAAATGGGCACTGTATGAGAAGCGTAAAAAGAAAACTTGTGGTATTCTTGTTTCATGGAGGTGTAACATATGCACGCATGGGAAGCAATACAAAAATCATTGGATTATATTGAAATACACACAACAGAAGAAATCAGCATTGAAACGCTTGCAGATATTGCCGGTCTATCACCCTATTATTTTCAAAGATTATTTAAGCGGCTTGTTAAAAGATCAGTATTTGAATATGTAAAGCTGCGTAGATTGGCTCAATCTGTGGAAGCCTTGAAAGATCATAAGCGAATTGCAGATGTTGCCGCAGAGTACGGATTTTCAAGCCATGCAAATTTTACAAGGGCATTTAAAGAGGCCTATAACATTACACCGGATGAATATCGTGTTAAGTCGACTCCTCTTAATCAGATGAACAAGCCGGATTTACAGCTTAACTATATATTGATAGATGAAAATGTACCTTTAATCGCTGACGGTATTGTTATGGAAATCACAAGAAAGCAATTGATTCATCCGGAAACATATTATGGTTTAACGACAAAAGTATTAATATCCAATCAGATACCTGTGGGTGAGGCGACAGGCATTGATACACCTTTTATTTTGTGGGAACGTTTTCACCAAATGAAACCGGAAATAAAGGGGCTGATACCTAATGGCATAGAACTTGGCGCTTCTATGATGGGTGACATGGAAAACGGTACATTCACTTACTTTGCAGGAGCGCCTGTAGATGGTGAAGTACCTGCCGCAAATGGCATGACAGTCTGGGAATTACCTGAAGCCGAATATATTATTTGTTCTATTGAGGCGGAAACTTTTGCGGAACTTGCCACAACCGCTCTTAATAAGGCTATGACATACCTGATCAGCACGTGGCTTCCCAGCCGCAGGTTGACAATCCGGCCATTTTCGGCGGAAAAATATTATCCGGCAGCTTCTGACGGCTTCTCTATGGAAATATGGGTAATACCTGTTCCACTGCCAGATTAAAACTTAGGAGGAATATATGGAGTGGAGCGAGTTATACGGCCGTGTTCATCAGCCTGCGTATGAAAACTTCAGTGAGTATGTAAATAGTGATTTATGGTTGGAGCTAAATTCCTATATTCAGGAAACCTATCATATCCTACCCCAAATAGAGTATAGCGGCTGCTCTATGCAAAAAGGATGGAATATAAAATACAGGAAGGGTGGTAAATCCCTATGTACCCTTTATCCAATGCAAGGATACTTTATCGTGCTGGCAGTAATAGGAGAACGTGAAATCAATGAAGCGGAATTGTTAATGCCACTATGCAGTGAATATACTCAAAACCTTTTTAAGCAGACGATTTCCGGATACAGTGGAAAGTGGATGATGATTGATGTAAAAAAACCGGCTGTACTGAATGATGTGAAAAATATAATTACATTACGGGTGTCTCGGAGAAAGTGAAAGAAATTACAAGGGAAAGCTGGATTCAATAGAATGAAAGATAGATTTTTAAGACTAAGTAAATGAGGTGATATCAGGAGTGAGAAATCTCCCCGGTATATGTAAAAGCCTGCCTTCTTAAACAGAAAGGTGGGCTTTGTATTTATAAGGAAGCCATTACCTAAGAAAGGTAATTCTTCATGGTTTTTAATGCGTTTTTTTCCAGGCGGCTTACCTGTGCCTGACTGATATGGATTTCTTCTGCTACCTCAGTCTGAGTCTTTCCTTCAAAAAAACGCATATCAATGATATGGCGCTCCCTCTCGGGTAGGCGTCTCATGGCCTCGTTTAAGGAGATGTCCTCTACCCAGTTTTCCTCTAGGTTTTTTTTGTCACTGATCTGGTCCATGACAAAAAGAGGATCACCGCCGTCGGAATAGACCGGCTCATAAAGGCTGACCGGGCTTTGAATGGCATCTAATGCATACGTAATGTCTTCTTTGCTGACTCCGATTTCATCGGCGATCTCCATTAAGGTAGGTTCCTTTAAGTTTTTCTTCATCAGATTTTCTTTGGCATAGATCGCCTTATAAGCGGTATCACGCAGAGAACGGCTGACACGGATGGAATTATTATCCCGAAGATAACGCCGTACTTCGCCCAGGATCATGGGCACCGCATAGGTGGAGAATCGGACGTTCTGCGTAATATCGAAATTATCAATGGCTTTAATCAAACCGATGCAGCCAATCTGAAATAGGTCGTCCACGTTTTCATTGCTGCCGGAAAAACGTTGTATGACACTGAGAACCAGTCTTAAGTTTCCCTTGATGTAATCTTCTCTGGCCTTTTTATCCCCGTCAAGAATCCGTTTGAATAGAATTTCCTTCTCTTCATTGTTAAGAAGAGGAAGTTTGGAAGTATTGACACCGCAAATCTCTACTTTGTATCCAGACATATCTTTCCCTCCGCATCATTCTTTATTACTGCAAGCAAGCTTATGCTGCAATGGCCAAATACCTTACAGCTTACTGCGGGGTATTTGACTATCATAAAGAAATGATGTACTCATTCGAGGGCTTTTATACGATAGCCGAATCAAATTATTTTCCAGTTTTTAGGTCATTATTAATCCTGCTTATTTTTTTCATACAGAACCAGCAGTCCCTTTAATAGTAGAGCTTCGTCATATTGAATTTTATGATAACAAAGCGGGATGACGGATGAGGCCAGTCCTCCGGTTGCCACAAGGCTTTCAAAAGCCCCAAGTTCTTCCTCCATACGGTCGATGACACCGTCGATCATGGCGGCATTGCCGTAAAGGATTCCGTTTTTCATGCAGTCAATGGTATTTTTGCCGATTACCCTGGTGGGTTTGTTTAAACCGATGTAAGGGAGCTGGGCGGCCCGGCTGCTTAAGGAATCCAGGGAGACTCTAAGGCCGGGGAATATAATTCCGCCGGAGTAGTTTCCATCCCGGTCAATGACGGACATGGTGGTAGCGGTTCCCATGTCAACGATGATGATGGGTGCCGGATATTCTTTTAAAGCAGCAACTGCATTCACGATTAGATCGCTGCCAACTGTTTTAGGGTTGTCCATCTTGATGTTGAGTCCTGTTTTCATTCCGGAGCCGACCACCATGGGTGTCTTTCCTGTTATTTTTTTAACAGCACTCACGACTACATCGGTAAGAGGAGGAACAACCGAAGACAGGATTGCCCCTTCTATCGAAGAGAGGGGCAGATTGTGAATTTCCATAATATCTTTTATATTAACCGCATATTCCAGCTCTGTTTTTCCGAGATTGGTGGTAACTCGCTCTACAAAGTAGATGCCTGTATTGTCGATGCCGCCTATGACAATATTGCTGTTTCCCATATCAATGGCCAAAATCATAAAGGGAACTCCTTTCCAACTTTTTTTTCTTGTGCTATACTGTAGAGTATCATATTTTAAGACGAAAAACAACGGGAGGCACTTATGCTGAAAGGAAAAAATATCATTTTAGGAGTAACAGGAAGCATTGCGGCCTATAAGATAGCCGGGCTTGCCAGCATGCTGGTAAAAAAGGGCTGCAAGGTACATGTCTTAATGTCCCAAAATGCCACGAATTTTATTAATCCCATTACGTTTGAAACATTAACAGGCAATAAATGTCTGGTGGATACTTTTGACCGCAATTTTCAGTATAACGTGGAGCATGTATCCTTAGCAAAGCTTGCCGACGTTGTATTGATCGCTCCGGCCAGTGCCAATGTGATCGCAAAGCTGGCTCATGGAATCGCGGATGACATGCTGACAACCACTGTTTTGGCATGCAGATGCAAGAAAATCATTTCTCCTGCCATGAATACCAATATGTACGAAAATCCAATTGTTCAGGATAATATAAGAATTTGTGAGTCCTATGACATGGAAGTGATCAAACCTGATTTCGGGTATCTGGCCTGCGGTGATATAGGGGCAGGAAAGATGCCGGATCCTGAAGTACTGTTTGATTTCATTGAAAAAGAGGTCTGCTTTGAAAAAGACCTGGAAGGAAAGAAAATTCTGGTTACGGCCGGTCCCACCAGGGAAGCCATTGATCCGGTCCGTTTTATCACCAACCATTCCACAGGGAAAATGGGCTATGCAGTGGCAAAGGCAGCCTCTCTAAGAGGAGCTGACGTGACGTTAGTGAGCGGAAAAACGGCTGAACCAAAGCCTCGGTTTGTCCGTCTCATGGAGGTTGACAGCGCAAAGGAAATGTTTGATGTGGTTACGTCGGAAGCGGAATTTAAGGATGCCATTATAAAGGCCGCCGCTGTGGCGGATTACCGTCCAAAGCACGTGGGAACGGAAAAAACAAAGAAAAAAGAGGGAGAAATGGTTATAGAACTGGAACGGACGGACGATATCCTTAAATGGTTGGGAGAACACCGTAAAAAGGGACAGTTTCTTTGCGGCTTTTCCATGGAAACCCAAAATATGCTGGAAAATTCAAGAGTAAAGCTAGATAAAAAGAAGATAGACATGATTGTTGCCAATAACTTAAAAGTGGAAGGAGCCGGCTTTGGAACAGATACCAACGTAGTTACGATCATAACCAGGGAAAAAGAGCTGCCACTTAATACCATGACAAAAGATGAAGTAGCGCATCGCATTCTGGATGAGATATTTACCCGTCAGAATGAGGGAAAAAAGGAGTAGTATTATGAGAATTGAGAAAAGACAAATCGTTGTACCAGGGCAGAAGACAGGCCCGGTGTGTTTGACTGGCTATTTGCTGGACAGCATAAGTGTTAACCCGGATATCCTTCGCCCTGCTGTTATTGTGCTCCCAGGAGGAGGATACAGCCGGCGGTCGGATCGGGAGAGTGAGCCTATCGCTTTGCAATTTATGGCCATGGGCTGTCATGCATTTATTTTGGATTACAGCGTGGATCCCAATCGTTTCCCCACTTCCCTAAGGGAACTTGCGGAAGCGGTGGCTGTAATTCGGCAGCACGGAGCAGAGTGGAAGATTGACACGAATAAAATCATTCCATGCGGTTTTTCTGCCGCCGGACATTTGGCCTGCAGTCTTGGGGTCTTCTGGGACAGAGATTTTGTGTGGGAAGCCATAAAAAGGACTCCTGATGAGATCCGTCCGGACGGACTGATCTTAAATTATCCTGTGATCACAAGCGGGGAATTTAAGCATGCCGGTTCTATGATAAGCCTTTTAGGAGAGAATGCGACAAAGGAGGAGACAGAGGCGGTATCCCTTGAGAACTTTGTGACGGAAAAGACCCCAAAAACTTTCCTGTGGCATACGTATACCGATGCTGCGGTGCCTTTAGAAAACAGCCTGCTCCTGGCTGCCGCCATGAGAAGGCATCAAGTGAATTTTGAGCTTCATGTTTATCCTGCGGGAGTTCATGGTCTGTCTCTGGCCAGCGTGGAAACCGCAGGCTCCAATGAGTCCCTCTTAGAACCTTCCTGCCAGAGCTGGATTTCCCTTGCAAAAACATGGCTTTCTAATTTTTAATATGGAAGAGAGAATCTTGACTTATGGTTAGAATCATACTACAATAGACGAGATCTAGACGTAAATTTTGGAGGAACTATTTTTGTGAATATAGCGGAAGAAATTAAAAAGAGAAGAACATTTGCCATCATTTCCCATCCGGATGCGGGAAAGACTACCTTGACGGAGAAATTTCTGCTTTACGGAGGAGCCATTAATCTGGCCGGAACCGTAAAAGGAAGAAAGGGCGCCAAGCATGCCGTTTCCGACTGGATGGAGATTGAAAAGGAGAGAGGTATTTCCGTCACCTCCTCTGTGTTACAGTTTAATTACGACGGATTCTGCATCAACATTCTGGACACACCAGGCCACCAGGATTTCTCTGAGGATACCTACCGTACCCTTATGGCGGCCGATTCCGCTGTCATGGTCATTGACGGTTCCAAAGGTGTGGAGGCCCAGACCATCAAGCTGTTTAAAGTCTGCGTTATGCGTCATATCCCCATTTTTACATTTGTGAATAAGATGGACCGGGAAGCAAGAGACCCCTTTGAACTGATGGATGAGATCGAAGAGGTGCTTGGGATCCGGACCTGTCCGGTTAACTGGCCCATAGGCTGCGGAAGAGAGTTTAAAGGGGTATATGACCGCTTTAAAGAAACCATAACCACATTCCGGGCGACTACCAACGGCCAGAAGGAAGTGGAAGCTACGGAAGTCCAGTTGGGAGATGCCCAGGTGGATGCAATGATCGGAGAAAGCTATCATAAACAGCTTATGGAGGATATCGAGCTGCTTGACGGTGCCAGCGATGAGCTGGATATGGACCGTGTCGGCAGGGGAGACTTATCTCCCGTATTTTTCGGTTCTGCTCTTACGAACTTTGGTGTGGAGATATTTTTGCAGCATTTCCTTCAGATGACAACCTCGCCTCTGCCAAGGCTGACGACAACAGGAGTTGTGGATCCCTTTGAAGAGGAATTTTCCGCTTTTGTATTCAAAATACAGGCCAATATGAATAAGGCTCACAGAGACCGTGTTGCATTCATGCGGATCGTCTCCGGCAAGTTTGACGCGGGCATGGAAGTAAACCATGTGCAGGGCAACAAAAAAATGCGTTTGTCCCAGCCGCAGCAGATTATGGCCCAGGACAGGAAGATCGTGGAAGAGGCCTATGCAGGTGATATTATCGGAGTCTTTGATCCGGGCATTTTTTCCATCGGAGATACTCTTTGCAAATCCAATGAAAAATTTGAATATGAGGGTATTCCCACCTTTGCGCCAGAGCATTTTGCAAGAGTGCGGCAGATGGATACCATGAAAAGAAAGCAGTTTATTAAGGGCGTAAACCAGATCGCACAGGAAGGTGCCATTCAGATCTTCCAGGAGTTTAATACCGGAATGGAAGAGATCATCGTAGGAGTTGTGGGTGAGCTGCAGTTTGAGGTATTGACCTACCGTCTGGAAAATGAGTACAATGTGGAAGTCAGACTTGAAAAGCTTCCATATGAATATATCCGCTGGATCGTGAACAAAGAAGAACTTGATGTAGCAAAGATTCAGGGTACGTCCGATATGAAGCGGATCAAGGATTTAAAGGACAATCCTCTTCTCTTATTTGTAAACAGCTGGAGCGTTGGCATGGTACTAGACCGTAATCCGGGACTGAAGCTTTCTGAATTCGGTCACAACTAAGTAAAACACGTTTTGCATATTGCTTGCAAAAATGAGATGACAGAAAGCCGGTAACGGTTTAATTAGAATAAAAAATAAGGAGGCAGCAGACAATGAGTAAGATTGATGAAGTAAGAGCAGCAATGGTAGAGGCGATGAAGGCAAAGGATAAACCGCGAAAAGATGCCTTATCCATGCTTCTTTCTGCTCTTAAGAATTTTGAAATCGATAAGAAGGACCATACCCCAATTACGGAAGATGAGGCCAATACAATTGTAAAGAAGGAAATCAAGCAGAATCAGGAAACTCATGATCTTGCGCCGGAAGACAGGACGGATATCAGGGAAGAAGCAGCGTACCGTATTACCGTTTATAAGGAATTTGCGCCGGAGGATATGGGAGAGGAGCAGATTAAGGAGATTATTGAGTCTGTTCTTAAGGAACTTGGAATTGAAACTCCTACAGGAGCAGATAAAGGAAAAATTATGAAGGTCCTGATGCCCAAGGTAAAGGGAAAGGCAGACGGCAAGGCGGTAAATGAAGTACTGGCATCTATGATGAAATAAGAAAAAAGGGGTGTGGATCATGTATAGGAAAGAAATAGAAGAATATATAGAGTCACATAAACAGGAAATGATAGAAGACATCTGTACGCTGTGCCGCATTAACAGTGAAAAGATGCCATACCGGGAAGGGATGCCTTACGGACCGGGTGCGTTTGAAGCTTTGAACGAAGCACTGGATCTTGCAGAGTCCTACGGTTTTTCCATCACCAATTATGATAATTATGTTGGAACGGCAGATTTAAACAATAAGGAACGCCAGCTTGATATTCTGGCCCATCTTGATGTGGTGCCGGCAGGTGAAGGCTGGAAGGAAACGGAGCCTTTTGAGCCGGTAGTAAAAGGAGATAAATTGTTCGGCAGAGGAACAGCGGATGATAAAGGGCCGGCTGTCGCAGCTCTTTATGCCATGAGAGCGGTGAAAGAGCTGAATATTCCTCTTGAGAAAAATGTGCGTCTGATCCTTGGAACTGACGAAGAGTGCGGAAGCTCAGATATCGCTCATTATTATTCCATAGAAAAAGAAGCACCAATGACATTTTCTCCTGACGGCTCCTTCCCGGTTGTGAACACGGAAAAGGGTGGTTTAAATGGCCATTTCACCGCAGAATGGACAGCTTCTGATTTGCTTCCCAAACTGGTGAGCATAGATGCCGGAACCAAAGTAAACGTTGTTCCTGGAAAGGCCAATGCAGTTGTGAAGGGCCTTGATGCAAAAACCCTTGAACATGCAGCGGCAGAGTGTGAAAAAAGGACGGGAATCCGTTTTGAACTGAAGCTGGATGAAGACACAGCAGTCATAACTGCAATCGGTGAAAGCGCTCATGCCTCTCTTCCCGAGGAGGGAAATAACGCATTGACCGGGCTTCTTTCCTTCTTAACAGAACTTCCTCTGGCAGAATGTGAGCAGATGACCATGATCCGCCGCCTTTTAGAACTGATCCCTCACGGGGATACGAAGGGAGAAGCTCTTGGGATCGCAATGGAAGATGAGCTTTCCGGCAGCTTAACTCTGGCGTTCAGCTTATTAAAGGTAACAGAATCCGGTATTGAGGGAACCTTTGACAGCCGGTGTCCGGTCTGTGCGACTGAGGAGAATGTCCTTCAAGTGGTAAGAAGAAACATGGCTGAAAAGGGCTTTACCCTTCATAATGATTCCATGAAGCCGCCTCACCATGTGGATGGAAATTCGGAGTTTGTAAAGACTCTGTTAAATGCTTATGAAAGCTATACAGGCCGCAAAGGAGAGTGCGTATCCATGGGCGGCGGTACCTATGTCCATGAATTAAAGAACGGTGTTGCCTTCGGAGCTTCCATGCCGGGGACAGATAACCGGATGCATGGGGCAGATGAGTATGCAGTCATTGAAGAACTGATTGTAAGCGCAAAGATATTCGCGCAGGTGATTGTAGACTTATGTTCATAAAATTAGGTTTTTGTTTTAAATTTTAAAATAAGTATTGACAAAAATAAGAAGAGAGCGTAAAATACGCCTCATAAAGTAATTCCTAGTTTGCCTATAGGAATCAGTGGGAGGAGTAGCTGCCATGAACCAGTGGAGAGCCATGCAGATGAATATGAACATGATGAACGGCATGTGTATGATGATGTGTCGTGTATCAGAGTGCATAAAAATACGATAATCGTTTCATTTGTATGGATTGTGATTAATTCGCTGAGAGCAGCAATACGCGGAAAATTTAAGGTCGCAAGTCTGTGCAGGGCTTGCGGCCTTTTTGTATCTTAAAGAAACAACTTACGGTTATCCCATTATGCCCACGAAGTTGGGCGGGAATAAAGAAAGGAAATGGACAAATGCAGTCAGCAGAACCTATTATTCAGCTGGTGGGACTGGGAAAAGAGTTTCGTACCGCCAATGGCCCGATTAAGGCCTTAGACGATATCAACCTGTCCATAGAACAGGGAGAGATATTTGGAATTATCGGCTTAAGCGGAGCCGGAAAAAGTACTTTGGTCCGCTGTATCAATTATCTGGAAGTACCTACATCAGGAGATGTACTTTTTGAAAACAAGAGTCTGGCATCCATGCGGCCGCGGGAACAGAGGCTGGCCAGACAGTCCATGGGCATGATTTTTCAGCAGTTCAACTTACTGGCTCAAAGGAATGTTTTACAGAATGTATGCTTTCCGTTAGAAATCGCCAATGCGCCCAAGAAAGATGGAATAAAGAGGGCCATGGAGCTTTTGGAAATCGTTGGTCTTAAGGACCGGGCCAAGGCTTATCCGGCCCAGCTGTCAGGAGGACAGAAGCAAAGGGTCGCCATAGCAAGAGCCCTGGCAACCAATCCAAAGGTTCTCCTTTGCGATGAGGCTACAAGTGCTTTGGATCCAAATACCACAAAGTCCATACTTGGGCTTTTAAAAGATATTAACAAGTCCATGGGGGTTACTGTAGTTGTCATCACCCATGAGATGTCGGTAATAGAAGCGATCTGTGACCGGGTTGCGATTATTGACCAGAGCCACATTGCAGAAGTGGGAAGCGTAAAGGAAATATTCTCTGAGCCAAAGTCAAAGATTGGCAGACAGCTCATATTAGGAGATGCAGCAGAACAAGTCAGCCGTTTCGGAGGCTCCAAAAGAGTCCGGATTTCCTTTGACGGACGGTCTTCTTTTGAACCGGTTCTCGCCAATATGATATTAACCTGTAAAGTACCGGTAAATATTATGCATGCCGAGACCAGGGATATTAACGGAACTGCTATGGGACAGATGGTTATCCAACTTCCGGATAATGAGGTGGACCAGAACCGAGTGCTAAGTTATTTAAAAACAGCAGGGATTACACATGAGGAGGTGAAGAAACATGACCTTTGATGCGACAACGATTCAAATGCTTATTACCGGTATAGGAGAGTCTTTGTTTATGACGCTGACATCTTCCGTATTTTCTTATCTTATCGGTATCCCTCTGGGTATCATACTAATTGTTACAGATAAGGATGGGATTCATCCAATCCCCTGGCTCCAGCAGGTATTGGGACTTGTTATCAATCTGTTTCGCTCCATACCCTTTATTATTTTGCTTATCATGGTAATACCCGTTACAAAAATGATTGTTGGAACACTTTTGGGACCCAAGGCCGTGATTCCGCCTTTAGTAATAGCAGCTGCCCCATATGTTGCCAGAGTGGTGGAATCTTCTTTTAAAGAAGTAGACAGTGGTGTGGTAGAAGCGGCGAAATCTATGGGTGCTTCTACGTTTCAAATTATTTGTAAGGTTCTCCTTCCGGAGGCAAAGCCTTCCCTCCTGGTAGGAGCAGCACTTTCCGTAACAACCATATTATCCTATTCCGCTATGGCCGGGTTTGTAGGCGGCGGCGGTCTTGGTGATATAGCGATTCGATATGGATATTACCGTTATCAGACACAGATGATGTTTGTAACAGTCGCGATTCTTGTGATTATCGTCCAGATCATTCAGGAAACCGGAATGAGATTATCCAAAAAGAGCGACAAACGGGTTAAATAGTAACTGCCTCAGGCGTTACCATAAAAAATTTCAAGGAGGAACAATTATGAAAAAGTCACTTTATGTATTTTCAGCTGCATTGGTTGCAGCAGCAGCGTTAACTGCATGCTCAGGAAGTAAGGAAGCACCCGCAACAACTGCAGCAACACAAGCAGCATCAGGGGAAACAAAAGCAGAAGAAACAACAGCAGCAGAAACAACCGGCCAGCTGGAGAAGATCGTTGTAGGAGCAACTCCAGCCCCTCATGCAGAGATTTTAAATGCTGCAAAAGATATTTTAAAAGAAAAAGGTTATGAACTCGTAGTAAAGGAATATACGGATTATGTGCAGCCAAACATGGCTCTTGAATCCGGAGACTTAGATGCCAACTACTTCCAGCACAAGCCATACCTGGATCAGTTCAATGAGCAAAAAGGAACCGACCTTGTAAGTGCGGCAGCCATTCATTATGAGCCATTTGGCATCTATGCAGGAAAGACAGATTCTATTGATAAGCTTCCGGACGGAGCCCAGATCGCAGTTCCAAATGACGTTTCCAATGAGGCAAGAGCGCTTCTTTTACTGGCAGACCAGGGTCTGATCGGATTAAAGGAAGGTGTTGAACTGGATGCTACCAAGAATGATATTGTAAAGAACGATAAGAACTTTAAAATCGTTGAAGTAGAAGCAGCTCAGCTTCCCCGTTCCTTAGGCGATGTGGATGTGGCTGTTATCAATGGAAACTACGCCATTGAAGCAGGTTTAAAGGTATCCGATGCTCTGGCTGTGGAGGACGCAAAGTCTGTGGCAGCAACCCTTTACAGTAATATTATTGCGGTTCGCGCTGGTGAGGAAAGCAGCGAGAAGACCAAAGCTCTTGTTGAAGCTTTAACAAGCGATACTGTTAAAAAGTTTATCGAAGACACCTATGAAGGCGCAGTAGTTCCTTCTTTCTAAACAGGGAATTCCTTAAGAAATAAATAAAGGGCCGTTATGGAATGCTTTACGCATCTTCCATAACGGCCTTTTTGTCGGATATCTAATGTATGGCTACGCCTGACCGGGCTTTTTGCGGCATCATCTATTGCGCCAGCCGCTGTCTTAAAATCTCAAGATACCGTTCATTCTTATCGCAATGTTCCAAAGCAAAAGATTTCATAATTCTGGAGATATCCTCACGGCTTAAGTTTTTAAACTGATTTGCATATTCCGGCTGTAAGACACCTGCGGCAAAGCCGGTCAGCAGAGCGTAGTTCATACATTTCTGAAAAGTGCCGAAGGTATAATTCGGTGCTTCATCCAGGAGTGACAACATGTATTTGGTAAAATCCCTGGTCACTTCTTTACCAGGGCATTCGCTGCGCCAGGCGGTAAAGTTTTCAGCTCCTAAGAGACCCTTTAGCCGCTGGACCCCGGCGACCTGCCGAAGATATTCGCTATCGGGCTTAACCGTTACCCAGCCCATGGTTCCGCAGTCCTTATAGGTCCAGGTGGTCCAGTGAAGGCCCAGTTCATTCATTGCCTTTAACTGGTCATCCATGGATGCCAGGCGGTTTGGAACATCCTCTTCCCCAGTACAATACTGGGAACCAAACTCCCCGACCCATAAAGGAACCTGGTATTTTTCGGAAAATTGCCAGCCCTCTGTTTCCTTGATATGGGTTATCTGCTTTTCATAATCCCAGTAGCTGGCTGTCTCCACCCGGTCATTATGCAGCTCATCATAGTGTCCAGGATACTTGCCGGGACCGAAGCTGGAGACGATGTAATCGTGGGAGGAATAAACAAGGTTTTCAGCAAAAGGGGCCTCCAGGCCGGAAAAATTATGTCCATAGCAGTCGCCTTCGATAAAGATAATGTGGTCCGGGTCAACTTCCCGGATGGCATGTACGGTATTTCTTACAATCCGGTTGAAGGTTTCGTAATCTGAGGTGAAATTTTCGTACATGTTAAAGGGATAATCCCCGCTGCGGCAACTGGAGCTTGGCTCATTGAACAATTCATAGCCAGCCACTGCAGAGCGGCCGCAAAAACGCCGGGCAAGCTCCTGCATAAAGCTGATGTAGCGCTTTTGGTAGCAGGCATCGCTCCAGAACAGGGAGATGCCTCCGTCATTATCGCTGTGCCAGTGGGTGTTCTGCCAGCCCTGTATGGCATGCATATCTAAAATCACGTATAAGTGGTGGCGCTCGCATAGGGTGATGGCGGCTTCCAGAATTTCGAATCCTTTTTCCTTATATACAAAGGGCTCGGAATCATCTTCAAAATGCCGGTAGTTGAGCGCCAGGCGCACGCAGTTCGCCCCGGTGGAAGCGATAAAACTCAGATCCTTTTCAGACAAAAATTCTTTCATCATTTCTAAGAAGAAAAATTCTCCATCCTCTTTCCCCAGTCTGGCAGCCATGTGCTCTCGTAAGGAAATTTCCGTTCCCGGATAACCGTTGATAAAGTTTTCCATATTCATCCAACCGCCGATGCAGGTGCCGCGCAGATAGACCGGACTGCCGGATTCTGTTACAATTGCTTTCCCCCTGGTTTTAAGAAACTCCATAAAAATTCTCCTTTCGGTATGTAATTCACTTTATTGTATATTTTACCATTTATATGTGGATCGCTCAATATGATGAATTATCAACATTCTATATAAAACAGAGAAAAAATCAAGTCTAAATGTAAATGTTGACGGATTTTCATACTTAAAACCTTTCATTTTCATGTGGATGGAGGCTAATAGGCAGATCTATGACTATCTCACAGCAGGAGGAATGGATGTGATAAAACTTCCTAATCAGCGGCTGTTCCTACTGGTATTTTTATTCCCGGTTTTTGCTAAAAAAAATATTAATTTTACAGACAATGGAAAATATTGTATAATTGCCATATTGTCGAAAGCAAAAACTTTTTCGACAATCGGATGTGCGGGCTGAAAAGCAGCCCATTCATTTGCTTAGAAAGTTTAAGTAAGTTATATATTATAACAGAAAGGGAGATGATAGAAATGGATCAGGATCATCAAAATGATTCCTGGCAGGAAACCCAGGATTGGAATCGCGATACCGTATATAAACAGCCAGAGAGTCCGGCACAGAGCAGCATGGCCCTAGCCTCTCTGGTCATGGGAATTCTTGGAATTATAACCTCCTGCTGCTGTTACGGAGGAGTGATCTTCGGAAGCCTGGGAATTCTGTTTGCCTTACTTTCCAGGACAGAAGACAGGTTTGAAAGTTATGCTAAGGCAGGCCTTATTACTTCATCCATTGCCTTTGTTCTTGTTGTACTGGTTATAATCGTATTTCTTGGAACAGCGGCGATGAGTAGCTTGGGGTTTGGAGGTGTGTTTTCATGAAAACTTCATCATCAGAACTTAAAAGGCGTGCAAAGCGAACATTGAAAGGCAAATACGGTTTTTGTATTGGTATCCAGTTTATAGAATGTGGCATTCTTCTGGCAATAACTCTGGTGTACATGTTAACATCCTTTTCTATGGGATTTTTAAGCGAACCTTTTTTAGGCGGCGGACGCAGCGTATCAGCGGGATATGTGGTCTTAAGAGCAGGGGTTTATATATCGTTCCTGATAATTCTCTCTGTATACGGCCTTTTAAAACCGGGAGTATTAAAGATTTATATGAATCTGTGTAGTGGCAATACCGCTAAGCTGTCTGATTTACTCTTTGCTTTTCAGAACAAGCCACATAGGTTTATAGGACTTTATTTTATTAATCTTTTTATTGGATTTGCCTGGGGAATCCCGTACTTTGTAGTACTCATTGTAGCAGTCATCACTGATTTTATTCCTATTATGGTAGTACTGCTGGTACTTATGTACCTGCTTCTGCTTATTGGAAATATTATTACAATGCTGTATTTATCCCAGTCCATGTTCCTTCTCATCGAGTCTCCGGATCAGAGAGTGATCGGGAGTCTTAAGGAAAGTGCAGCCATGATGAAGGGCAATAAGGGAGGTTATTTTTACCTTTTAATGAGCTTCATTGGGATGGTAGCCCTGGGATACTGCTCCATGGGAATTGGCTTACTCTGGGCCCTCCCTTATATTCAAGCTACCGTAACAGAGTATTATCTGGATCTTAAGGAGCGGCGTTCTCTTGATTTCCCCGGAAGAGACGTAGAGGTCTCCTTTGAATCCATGTGGAACCAGGAAAATCAGTGATAGGCCGTGTCATGAAGGATGGATGCGCATAGAATATACAAAGGAGGTGTATCTATGCGCATTTGTGAACTCAAACAAAAAGAAGTAATTAATATCTGTGACTGCAGACGCTTAGGATTTGTTGGCGATGTGGATTTTGACATGGAAACAGGATGCCTTTTAGCCATTATTGTACCAGGTCCAGGATGCTTTTGCGGTTTTTTAGTCAGGGAAAAGGAGTTTGTAATTCCCTTCTGCGACATAAGGCAGGTGGGTCCGGACATCATCCTTGTAAATGTGGATTTGGAAAAAGCAACGGAAAGATGCGGGATATAAGGAGGATGGGCTTGCGGATCTTTGGATTGTAAGCTATGATATATAAAACGAAGTTCGATTCGTGACAATAAAATTACAGTCCGAAAGACAGGAGGACCAGATACGTGAAATGTCCATTTTGCAATGAAGCAGACACAAAGGTCATTGATTCCAGACCGGCAGACGACAACAGCTCCATCAGGCGCCGAAGACAGTGCGAGAAATGCGGGAAGAGGTTTACAACCTATGAAAAGCTTGAAACCATGCCCCTTATGGTAATTAAAAAAGATAATTCCAGAGAAGTTTATGACCGTTCAAAAATAGAAGCAGGAATTCTTCATTCCTGCCATAAGAGACCGGTATCATCCCAGCAGATTGATTCCATGGTAGACGAGATAGAAACCCAGGTTTTCAACCGTGAAGAAAAGGAAGTAGAAAGCACGGTGATCGGAGAGCTTGTCATGAAAAAGCTGCAGGAAGTGGATGAGGTGGCTTATGTGCGCTTTGCTTCCGTATACAGGGAATTTAAAGACGTGAGTACGTTTATGGAAGAAATAGGAAAACTGTTGAAAAAGTAGGAGACTTATGTTTAAAGTATTTTATCCGGATGAAGATGCGGCATCTGCATATGACATATCCTTTAAGGAATTATATAAAAATGGGATCAGAGGCGTGATTTTTGATATTGACAATACTCTGGTGCCCCATGATGCGCCTGCAGATGATAGAGCTAAGAAATTGTTTTTACATTTGCATGAGCTTGGGATGGATTCCTGCCTCCTTTCCAATAATAAAGAGCCGAGAGTGGCTTCCTTTGCCAAAGCTGCGGGAAGTCCTCATTATATTTTTAAAGGAAACAAACCCGGGAGAAAAGGCTATCAAAGAGCCATGGAATTCATGGGAACGAATGCAAAACATACGGTTTTTGTAGGGGATCAGCTTTTTACTGATGTTTATGGAGCCAAAAGAGCCGGAATCCATAGCATTCTGGTCAGGCCGATTCATCCAAAAGAAGAAATCCAAATTGTTTTAAAGAGATATTTAGAGAAAGTTGTGCTGTATTTTTACCACAGAGATAAGAAAAGAAAAAAGAGTACAATGTAAGGTAAAAGAACATATCTGACGGGTAAAAGACAACCTGACAGGTTATAATACGGATGAGACGGTTCGGACAAGCTGGCTGATCCGGTGCATATGGGCTTTGCCTGGAAAGCATGGGATGAAAGGTGGAAGAAGGGATATGAAAATTCTTGTATTAAACGGGCCGAATTTAAACTTTTTAGGAATCCGCGAAAAGGGGATATACGGAACAGAGGATTATCATGCGCTGGTATCCATGCTGGAAGAAAAAGCGCAGAGTGAAGGTCATGAACTGGAAGTCTTTCAGAGCAATTATGAAGGCGGAATCATCGACAAAATTCAGGAGGCATATCACAATGGAACAGAAGGGATTATCATTAATCCCGGGGCATTTACCCATTACAGCTATGCCGTTAGAGATGCCCTGAGTTCCGTAGAGATTCCTAAGATTGAAGTCCATATATCCAATGTCCATAAGAGAGAAGAGTTCCGCCATACTTCGGTGACTGCACCTGTTTGCACCGGACAAGTAGTTGGCCTCGGACTGAAGGGATATGCTCTTGCAATGGATTATTTAACAGGAAAATAATTGCTTAGATTCAAGAAAAGGGAGATATTTGTAAAAAACTGTTGAAAATGTATTTGTTATAGTATAGAATATAAAAGGTTAAGAAGAGAAATTCAAGGAGGAATATCATTTATGATATCAGCGGGTGATTTTAGAAACGGTATCACATTAGAGATCGAGGGTACTGTTTATCAGATTATGGAGTTCCAGCATGTAAAACCTGGAAAGGGTGCTGCATTCGTAAGAACTAAGATTAAAGATGTGTTAAACGGCGGCATTAACGAGCGCACATTCCGCCCATCAGAGAAGTTCCCACAGGCAAGAATCGATCGCTTTGACATGCAGTATCTGTATGCTGATGGAGATCTTCATAACTTTATGGATACGAATACCTATGAGCAGATGGCGTTATCTCCAGATGTAATCGGTGATGCGTTAAAGTTTGTAAAAGAGAATGAAACGGTTAAGGTATGTTCTTATAATGGTAAGGTATACTCCGTAGAGCCTCCGTTATTCGTGGAATTAGTTATTACAGAAACAGAGCCGGGATTCAAGGGTGATACCGCTCAGGGCGCTACCAAGCCAGCTACGGTTGAGACCGGTGCGGTGGTATATGTTCCCTTATTTGTTGATCAGGGTGACAAGATTAAGATTGATACACGTACAGGTGAATATCTGTCCAGAGTATAAAAGGAAAAGGACCGGGCGATCTGCAAGGTCCTTTTATTAATTATGTATGATATTGAGAAAACAACGTAGAAAGGATCGCTCTAATATTCCTGCGTTGTTTTTATGCTTTAAAGATATTTGCAGGGCAGCTCTTTTTAAAACCGCTATATTTCTGTGTTCATTTATGGTATAGTTTGTTAAATAGGAAGTTGAGCGGGGGACATAACATGACTGAAAGAGAGAAAATGTTAGCAGGAGAACTTTATGATTGCGGGGATAAGGAATTATTAACCCAATGGCATAAAGCAAAGAATCTTATACGGGATTATAACCAGACGAATTCTGAAGATGCAGTGGAAAAAGAACGTATTTTAACAGAATTATTAGGTGGGCGAGGATCTAACTTATGGATTACCGCACCGTTTTTTGTTGATTACGGGAATAATATTTACTTTGGTAATAACTGCGAGGTAAATATGAACTGCACTTTTTTAGATGACAATAGAATCATTATCGGGGATAATGCCCTTATTGCACCTAACGTACAAATATATACTGCATTCCACCCTACAAATGCCATAGAGCGTTTTGGGAAGATAAAAGAAGATGGTTCTTTTTCTTTTTGTAAAACACAGACAGCGCCTGTTGTTATTGGTAACAATGTTTGGATTGGAGGCGGTGCGATTATTATGCCAGGTGTGACCATTGGGAATAACGTTGTGATTGGTGCAGGGAGCATTGTGACAAAGGATATACCTGATCATCAGATAGCATATGGCAATCCGTGCAGATTAATACGGGAAAATATTTAAATACGGGGAAGTGCAATAAGAGAATATTGCAAGCATAGAAGGTAAATATTATAAAATAATAAAAAGAAAGCACCTTTTTGGGAAAAGATAAGGATTGTGCGATCCTCATAACTTAAAAAGGCGCTTATTTTATTACCGGATCACCTATTTCTGTCCATGTGGCTGAAGATCATGGAGCAGTATAGTTTTGGAAAAGAAAAGGGAAAAGAATTTGATTTTTAAGGTCACTTGTAATATAATTAATATTTAGCGTAGAAATATCTGGAATAGAAAAAGGAGACCAGGAACTGATGAAGAAGATTCTTGATTTGATTACAGCAGAGATGAAGGCAGCATTTGCGAACTGCGGATATGATGAGGCTTATGCAAAGGTAACCTTATCGAATCGTCCGGACCTTTGCGAATACCAGTGTAACGGAGCCATGGCAGCAGCCAAGGCTTATAAAAAGAAACCGTTTGATATTGCATCGGAAGTAGTGGAAAAGCTTGCGGGCAGTCATGTATTTGCTGCGGTGGATGCAGTGATGCCGGGATTTATCAATTTAAAACTTAACTCAGATTATCTGGCAGACTATATGAACGGCATGGCCGACGAAGAACAGTGCGGCTGCGAAAGAACAGAAAACCCCATGACAATTGTGGTGGATTACGGCGGAGCCAATGTTGCAAAGCCTCTGCACGTAGGTCATCTCCGTTCCGCGATTATCGGGGAAAGTATTAAGAGATTGGGCCGCTTTCTGGGACATCATGTCATTGGAGATGTTCACCTGGGAGACTGGGGCCTTCAGATGGGGTTGATCATTGAGGAGCTTAAGGACAGGAAACCGGAGCTTCCTTATTTTGACGAGTCCTATGAAGGGGAGTATCCTA
Organism: Lacrimispora sanguinis; assembly: GCF_044987295.1. Taxonomy (NCBI): domain Bacteria; kingdom Bacillati; phylum Bacillota; class Clostridia; order Lachnospirales; family Lachnospiraceae; genus Lacrimispora; species Lacrimispora sanguinis. Next base: position 168,570 of record NZ_CP173277.1, read on the forward strand.
AGGAAGCACCTTTTACCATCGGTGAGCTGGAAGAGATATACCCGGCGGCCAGTGCAAAAGCCAAATCCGACGAGGAATTCAGCACCAGAGCCCATAATGCCACTTTGAAGCTGCAAAATGGTTTTAAACCTTACCGTGCCATCTGGCAGCATATTATAGAAGTATCTGTTTCCGATTTAAAGAAGAATTACGGAAACCTCAATGTTTCCTTTGATTTATGGAAAGGCGAAAGCGATGCGGAACCCTATATTGCCGGTTTAATAAAAGAGCTGGAAGATAAGGGCCTTGCTTATAAAAGCCAGGGAGCCCTTGTTGTGGATATTGGAGAAGAGGGGGATACCAAAGAACTTCCTCCCTGTATTGTAAGAAAATCTGACGGTGCAGCCCTTTATTCTACTTCTGATCTTGGAACCATTATTGAACGTGAGAAAGATATAAAGCCTGACTGGTACATCTATCTTACGGATAAACGCCAGGAACTGCATTTTGTCCAGGTGTTCCGTGTGGCGAAAAAGGCAGGCTTTGTATCACAGGATAAAAAGATGTCTCATCTTTGCTTTGGAACCATGAACGGAAAAGACGGTAAGCCATTTAAGACAAGGGACGGCGGAGTTATGCGTCTGGAAACCCTGATTTCTGACATCAGCCAGGCAGCTTACGAAAAGATTATGGAGAACCGTACCGTTTCAGAGAAAGAAGCGGAGGAAACATCAAAGATCGTGGGAATGGCGGCCTTAAAGTATGGAGACTTATCTAATCAGGCTTCCAAGGACTATGTGTTTGACATGGACCGTTTCGTATCCTTTGAGGGAAATACCGGCCCTTACATCCTTTATACGATCGTAAGAATAAAGTCTATTCTGGCAAAATACCAGGGCGTTGAGGATAAATACCAGGGTGAGGAGCAGATTCTTGCAGCTGCAACGGATGCGGAAAAAGATTTAATGCTTCAGCTTTCCAGATACAATGAAATCATGGAAACAGGCTTTACGGAGCTTGCGCCCCATAAAATATGCCAATACATTTACGAACTTGCCAATGCATTTAACCGTTTTTACCATGATACTAAAATCATATCCGAAGAGGATAAAAAACGGCAGGCATCCTGGATCCGTTTAATCAGACTGACCAAGGATGTATTAAATGCATGCATTGGCGTACTGGGAATCGAGGCGCCGGAACGAATGTAATGGTGAACGGATGTGAGGAACTATGAGAGTATCACACTTGACGACAAATACCTTTTGGAAGGGCGAATCAGGCGTCAGTGCCCTGGTGGAGGACCAGGGAAAGGAATATAAGGCAAATCTGCATATCAAGGGTAGTCAGGTTTTTGACTACTCTTGTTCTTGTGCCCAGGGAAATTCCTACCGAGGGATGTGTCCTCACTGCAAAGCTCTGTTTGAGGTGTATAAGGAACAGGAGTCAAACCCCGGGAGACCTGTTCTCACTTCCCAGCAGGCAAGAGCCATGATCCGGGAATATACCAACCGGGAAGTGTCCCGGATCATGAGCGAGGGAGAAGAGGAACAGGTAAAACTTTCCCTGTCCCTCCTGGTAAGCAAAAGAGAAGTGAAGCTGGAGTTTAAGCTGGGAAGGGACCGTCTCTACATGGTGAAGGACCTGGCTGCATTTGCCAATGCAGTAGAAAACGGCACCTATGTGGAATACGGCAAAAACCTGGCGTTTCATCACACCCCTTCTGCTTTTGCTAAGGAGAGCCGGCCCCTTCTGGAATTTGTGCTGGAGATTGTCAATGCGTATTGTGAGCATTACGAACAGTTTCAGAAAAGTTCCTTTTCCACAAAACCTGTTCTGCGGTTTTTGAATTTAAGCCGCGCAAACCGGGACCGTTTTTTTGGAATCATGATGGGAGAGACCCTGGAATTTGAAGATTACAAAGGACAGAAGCGGCAGTTAATGATTGTTGACCGAAATCCGGACTTAAAGGTTACGGTAAAGCGCCAGGGACGGGATGGGGTTTTGGTGTCCGTTGACCGGGAACTTCTGACCTTTGAAGGCGAACACCGCTTATATCTTGCAGATATGAAATACTTATACTGCTGCGACCAGTCCTGCAGCGAAGCCCTATCCGTATTTCTGGGGCAGATGATGGAAGGGTTTAAACCTTCTTACGAAACGGAAATCAATGACAAGGACATGCCTCTTTTCTATGAACGGGTTTTAAAAAGGATTGCTGCCTATTGCACCATTGATTCCAAAGAACTGGATTTAGAGGCTTATAAACCGGAAGAGTTAAAGGCAAGGTTTGACTTTGATTCCGATGGGCAGGGCGGGTTGATTCTAAAACCAACCCTTTCCTATGGAGACTATTCGTTCCAGCCGGTAGAAGATGAGCGCCTTCCTCGTACCGTATGCCGGGATGTGCCTGGAGAGTTCCGCATCAGCCGTCTGATAACCCGGTACTTTAAATATAAAGAATATGAATCGGAATATCCGGCCATTCGGGAAGATGAGGAAGCGGTATACCGGTTACTTACGTCAGGAATGAGCGAATTCATGGCGTTGGGAGAGGTTTATTTTTCCGAATCCTTTAAAAAGCTAAAAGTTCTGCCTCCTCCCAAGGTATCCATCGGAGTCCGGAGCGTAGGGAACTGGCTGGAACTGGATGTGGATACGGCCGGGTTGTCAGGAGAGGACTTAAGCAGGCTTTTGGAAGTGTACAGCCAGAAAAAGAAGTACTACCGCTTAAAAAGCGGGGAATTTATTAGTCTTGACGACAACGGGCTTATGACGGTTGCAAAGCTCATTGATGGCTTGTCTGCTGATCCTGATATGTTTGGCAAGTCTTTCCGCCTTCCCAAATACAGGGCACTTTATCTGGACAGCATTTTGAAAGAGGGAAACGGCATTACCCTATACCGGGACCAGCTCTATAAGGCAGTAGTACGGGGAATGAAGTCTGTGGAGGACAGTGATTATGAGGTCCCATTGCCTCTGCGCCATGTGTTAAGAGGGTATCAAAAGACAGGATACCGCTGGCTTAAGACGCTTGACAGCTACGGCTTTGGCGGAATTCTGGCTGATGACATGGGACTTGGAAAGACCATCCAGATCATTGCCCTGCTTCTTGATGAAGCAGAAAAAAAGGAACATACAACATCCCTGATCGTCTGCCCTGCATCCCTGGTTTACAACTGGGAGAATGAGTTTCACATTTTTGCTCCTTCTCTTAACGTTGCGACAATCACCGGTTTGGCAGGAGAGCGGGAAGAGCTGTTAATGCATACGGATGAGGTGGATGTGCTGATTACTTCCTATGATCTATTAAAACGGGATATTGATCTTTATAAGGATAAGTCCTTCCGGTTTCAGGTCATTGATGAGGCCCAGTACATCAAAAATGCATCCACTCAGAGTGCAAAAGCGGTGAAGAATATTGATGCAGAGAATCGGTTTGCTTTAACCGGTACTCCCATTGAAAACCGTCTGTCAGAACTGTGGAGCATCTTTGACTTCCTGATGCCGGGATTTCTCTTCACCTATCGGAAATTTAAAAAGGATTATGAACTTCCCATTGTCAGGGATCAGGAAAGACCGGTGTTAGAGAGCCTTCACCGCCTGATCGGCCCCTTTCTTTTAAGGCGGCTTAAGAAAGATGTTCTGAAAGAATTGCCGGACAAGCTGGAAAACATTGTTTATTCTGCTTTTGACAAAGAACAAAAAGAACTTTATACGGCCAATGCATTCCAACTAAAGCAGGAGCTTGAGAGTTTGGAAGGCAGTTCGGGAAGGGATAACATCCAGATTCTTGCTGCGCTTACCAGACTGCGGCAGATTTGCTGCGATCCTCATTTATGCTATGAGAATTACAAAGGGGGATCCGCAAAGCTGGAAACCTGCATAGACCTGGTTCGCAACGGAGTGGAAGGAGGGCACAAGATCCTGCTCTTTTCCCAGTTCACCTCCATGCTAGAGGTGATCGCTCAAAGGCTGCGAAAAGAGGCGATTCCATACTATATACTAACCGGAGCAACGCCGAAAGAAGATAGGCTCCATATGGTAAATTCCTTTAAAGATGATGAGATCCCTCTGTTCCTGATTTCCTTAAAAGCAGGCGGTACAGGGCTTAACTTAACTGCAGCCGATGTGGTCATACATTTTGACCCATGGTGGAATGTGGCGGCTCAGAACCAGGCCACGGACCGGGCACACCGGATCGGCCAGGAGAAGCAGGTGAGTGTATTCAAGCTGATCACAAAGGGGACGATTGAGGAAAATATTTTAAAGCTTCAGGAATCCAAAAAGGATTTGGCGGATCAGATTATTACAGAGGGAACCGTATCCTTAAGTAATCTGACCAAAGAGGATTTAATGGGGCTTTTGGATATATAGTTATTTGAATGAAAGGATGGATAAATGATGAATGTACTAATGTTAAATGGCAGCCCTCATGAGAGAGGCTGTACCAACCGTGCCCTTCTTGAAGTGAGCTGGGCTTTGAATGAAGAAGGCATTGAGACAGAAATCCTTCATGTAGGAAGCCAGTCTGTCCATGGCTGTATTGCCTGTCAGAAATGTTCGGAAACAGGAAGATGCGTATTTAATTATGACTTGGTTAATCAGGTGCTGGATAAGATGGAAACAGCATCAGGGTTAATTGTAGGTTCCCCTGTTCATTATGCATCTCCCAATGGCACCGTGCTTTCCTTCTTGGACCGTTTGTTTTATGCGGGAAGAGATTTTGCCTTTAAGCCGGGAGCAGCTGTTGTTTCCGCCCGGAGGGCAGGAACCACCGCTTCTCTTGATGTCTTAAACAAATATTTTACCATTGCCCAGATGCCGGTGGTTTCCTCCACTTACTGGAACATGGTTCACGGATTTACACCTCAGGAGGTGGAGCAGGATTTGGAGGGGCTTCACACCATGAGAGCTCTCGGAAAAAATATGGCATGGCTTTTAAAATGTCTGGAAGTTGGAAAAGCCGCTGGAATCAGCCTTCCCGCCTGGGAGGAAATCCCAAGGACAAATTTCATACGATAAACAAGAAAAAATTCCCTTTACTTTTTTTAGTTGTGGTGTATAATGAGATAGGCACTATATGTAGTGATTCAAAACTTAGAGATACAAAATATAGAAGAGGTTAAGGTGACAGGGATGATTAAAGTTCAAAAACGTGACGGCAGAATTGTGGAATATGACAGGGATAAAATCATTACAGCCATTCGGAAAGCCAATGCAGAGGTGGAAGCTTCTGAGCGGGCTGGAGAGGAAATGATTGATGCAATACTGGATCATGTGGAGAGAGATAACGAAGGCGTGATCAGTGTGGAAGCCATCCAGGACATGATCGAGAGCAGTCTGGTAAATAAGAACAAATATACGCTTTCCAAAAAATACATCATTTACCGTTACCAGAGGGCTTTGCTTCGGAAGGCAAACACAACCGATGAGTCTATCTTAAAACTGATTAAAAATGAAAACAAGGAACTGGCAGAGGAAAATTCCAACAAGAATACCATTCTGGCATCGACTCAGAGAGATTACATCGCTGGAGAGGTGTCCAGAGACTTAACCAGAAGAATGCTGCTTCCGGAGCGGATTTCTCTTGCCCATGACCAGGGCTCCATTCACTTCCACGATGCGGATTATTTCGTACAGCCGATTTTTAACTGCTGTCTGATCAATATTGGTGATATGCTGGATAACGGCACCGTGATGAATGAAAAAATGATCGAGAGTCCTAAGAGTTTTCAGGTGGCGTGTACGGTCATGACCCAGATCATAGCGGCTGTTGCAAGTAACCAGTACGGCGGCCAGTCCGTAGATATCCGTCATTTGGGAAAATATTTAAGAAAAAGCAATGATAAATTCCATAAGCAGATCCGTGTAGAATTCGGGGATACGATTTCTCCTGAGATGGTGGAAAAGATGGCTGCCATCCGTCTGAGAGATGAGCTGAAATCCGGTGTCCAGACCATTCAGTACCAGATCAACACCTTAATGACAACCAACGGACAGGCTCCCTTTGTAACCCTGTTCTTATGCCTTGATGATAATGACGAATACATAAAGGAAAATGCCCTGATTGTGGAGGAAGTTCTTAGACAGAGGCTTGAGGGAATCAAGAACGAAGCCGGCGTTTATGTCACTCCTGCATTCCCTAAACTGATCTATGTTTTAGATGAGAATAACTGCTTAAAGGGCGGAAGATATGATTATATCACGAAGCTGGCGGTGAAATGCTCTTCCAAACGCATGTATCCGGATTATATTTCTGCTAAGAAGATGAGGGAAAATTACGAAGGCAATGTATTCAGCTGCATGGGCTGCCGAAGCTTCTTATCTACTTGGAAGGATGAGAATGGCAATTATAAGTTTGAGGGAAGATTTAATCAGGGAGTGGTAAGTTTAAACTTGCCGCAGATCGGTATTCTTGCAAAGGGAGACGAAGATACGTTCTGGAAGATTTTAGATGAACGTCTGAATCTTTGCTATGAGGCCCTGATGTGCAGACATAAATCACTGGAAGGCACTCTTTCCGATGTAAGCCCGATTCACTGGCAGTACGGCGCCATTGCAAGGCTTAAAAAGGGAGAAAAGATCGACCCGCTCCTTCAAAATGGCTATTCTACCATATCGTTAGGATACATCGGCCTTTATGAGACCACAAAGCTTATGAAGGGGGTCAGCCAGACCGATCCGGTAGGAGAAGAGTTTGCTCTCCGCGTCATGAATTATATGCGGAAGGTTGTAGACCAGTGGAAAAAGCAGACCGGCCTTGGCTTTGGCTTATACGGGACACCGGCGGAATCTCTCTGCTACCGGTTTGCTAAAATTGACAGAGAGCGGTTCGGAAACATACCTGATGTGACGGACAAGGGCTATTACACCAACTCCTATCACGTGGATGTGCGGGAACCCATTGATGCGTTTAAAAAATTCACCTTTGAGAGCCAGTTCCAGACTATTTCCTCCGGCGGGGCCATTTCCTATGTGGAGGTTCCTAATATGCAGAACAATCTGGAAGCTATGGAAGAAGTGGTGAAATTCATTTACGATAACATCCAGTACGCAGAGTTTAATACCAAATCAGATTATTGCCAGGAATGCGGTTTTGACGGTGAGATCATAATCAATGAAGATATGGAATGGGAATGCCCTCAGTGCCATAACAAAGATAAGAGACGGATGAACGTGACCAGAAGAACCTGTGGTTATCTGGGAGAGAATTTCTGGAACACCGGAAAGACAAAAGAGATCAAATCCAGAGTCCTTCATCTGTAGGAGGTGTGCCATGAATTATGCGACCATAAAGCCTACGGATGTAGCAAACGGCCCGGGGGTCAGGGTATCATTGTTTGTCAGCGGCTGCACTCACCGCTGTAAGGAGTGTTTTAACTCCGAAGCCTGGGATTTTCATTACGGCCAGGAATACGGGCCAGAAACCGGGTCAAAGATACTGGAATATTTAGACCATACCTATATTGCCGGCTTAAGCCTTCTGGGGGGAGAACCCATGGACCCAATGAATCAGAAGGGCATCCTGTCTTTGGTAGAGAACGTAAAGAAACGGTTTCCGGAAAAGACGATCTGGTGCTATACCGGCTATGATTTTGAAAAGGATATTCTGGGAGATATGGCAGGAAGGCTACCTGAGACAAAGCGGATATTATCCTGTCTGGATGTCCTGGTAGACGGAAAGTTTGAAGTGGAAAAAAAGGATTTAAAGCTGCGGTTTAAAGGGTCATCCAATCAGAGGATCATTAAAGTGCAGGAATCCCTTGATATGGGAAAAGTTGTGTTGTGGGAATAAGTAACAGGGTATTTTGCAGTCTGCTGTAAAAGGCGGCGGCAAAATACCCTGTTTTTTCATAGGTGAGCTTCTTACCGTTTAAAACCGGCCACTTACCTATAATCCCTGTAAAAACCGGTTCGAATATGATATGATGAACTGGCAGTCAGGAGGAAGCAGTATGAAAATTAAAATTAAAACAGTCAGTCATGAAGTGGAAGAATCTGCCGATCTGTGCATCCATGAGCGGGATGAGGCGGTGGACCGCCTTGTAGAATATCTGGAACAGGATTTGTTCCGTACGGTAACACTCTTGTGCCAGAGGGAAGAAAAGATCTGCAGGGTCCCGAGTCCTGAGATTTATTTGATTGAAACGGTGAATGAAAAGCAGGTGGTCCATACGAAAGAGGAAACCTATGAGACAAATAGGAGACTTTACGAACTGGAGCGGCTTCTTCCGTCTAATTTTATCCGGATATCCAAGTCTGTGATCATGAATATCGATAAGGTAAGGACCTATACTCCTATGCTAAATGGGCTTATGAAGGTCTCTATGATAAATTCCCAGGTAACTTATATTTCCAGGAAATATTTAAAAGAGGTAAAAGACAGGATTTTGGAGGTGAGGCATTATGAATAAGAACGAGGGAAAAAGAGAGATTTTTTGGGAAATTCTGTTTGCCGGAGCCGATCTGGGGATGATTTTATTTGTAGGTGCTTTAATGGGACTTTGGCTTTTCTCCGACAGACAAGGGCTGGAGATTGTTATGGACCGCTTGGGGCTATTTTTTGTCATTTATTTTGCGGCAGGCTGCCTGCTTCAGTTCTTTAAACGGCTACCTGAATTGGATTTAAGCTGGCTGCGGGGTATGGCTTTTATGTACTGGTTTGATATTTTATTAGTTCTCTTATTGTTTCTTGCAGCATTTCTTCCGGATTATTTAAGATACATGATCTTATCGGATGCTGTGGTGCTTGTGGGGAGATGGGCGTTAAATTACCTTTATGCAAAGCGTACTGCCAATGAACTGAATCACGCAAAGGGAGGACGTACCCTTGTCATTGATTTAAATGAAAAGCCGGGCACTAAGGAAGAATTTTACTCTGTCCTGGAAAATTACTGCATCAAAAACCGCTTGAGCCTGGAATATATAGAACGGGATATTCCGGCTGTGGTTAAGATTGACGGAGTCCTTCATGAGGTGGATTTAAGGAGTTACTATACGTATGGAGGACCTGTGTATACCATGGACATTACAAAGCTTTAAATGGCAAGTCAGGAGACTATCCGAGTATGAGAGTGTTCACAAACCTGGGAACCTATGGTAAAATAGATGAAGTAGAATGAACAGGACAGGAGCGGAACATGACTGACAATCCAAGGAAAAGTGAAAAAACAAAATATCGTCTGGCTGATTCCATAAAGGATTGCATGAAAGCCAAGCCCGTTGATAAGATTACGGTCCAGAACATTGTGGATGGATGCGGGATGACCAGACAAACCTTTTACCGTAATTTTAAAGATAAATACGATTTGATCAACTGGTATTTTGACAAGCTGGTTCTGGAATCCTTTGCACAGATCGGGGTGGATAAAACCGTACGCCAGAGCCTGAAGGAAAAATTCGAATTCATCAAGAAGGAAAAGGTATTCTTTACGGAGGCGTTCCGTTCTGACGATTATAATTCTTTAAAAGAACATGATTTTGAACTGATCATGGGATTTTATACGGAACTCATTACCAGAAAGAGACAGGAAATGCTTTCTGAGGAAATCCAGTTTCTTCTTGAGATGTATTGCAGAGGCTCCGTATATATGACGGTGAAATGGGTCCTTTCGGGCATGAAGCAGACTCCGTCCGAGATGGCGGAAAGTCTGACAGAAGCTATGCCGCCCAAGCTGGAAACGGTATTTTCAGAAGCAGGCCTGATTTAGTCATGATTGCCATAAAGTAAAAGTTACAGTTTGTGTATTTTGTAACAATTGTTACAAAGCATATGGATTGTAACTTTATTTTATGCCTACATGTTGTTAAAATTATAACATAATAACATGTCAATTTATTAAGGAGAAGGAGAGGTTATCATGGCAAACAGGATTGTATTAAACGAAACATCATACCACGGCTCCGGTGCAATTAAGGAGATTCCAGGCGAGGTAAAAAGAAGAGGATTTCAGAAGGCATTTCTAGCATCTGACCCCGATTTAATCAAATTTAACGTAACCTCAAAGATCACAAAGATCCTGGAAGAAAACGGAATGGATTATGAGATTTACTCCGATATCAAGCCGAACCCGACCATAGAAAATGTCCAGACAGGGGTAGAAGCATTTAAAGCGTCAGGAGCGGACTATATCATAGCGGTTGGCGGCGGCTCTTCCATGGATACCGCAAAAGCCATTGGCATCATCATTGCAAATCCGGAATATGAAGATGTGAGAAGCTTAGAGGGAGTGGCTCCAACCAAAAAGCCAAGCATACCGATCATCGCCGTTCCCACCACGGCAGGTACGGCAGCGGAAGTTACCATCAACTACGTGATCACTGATGTGGAAAAGAAACGCAAATTTGTCTGCGTAGATCCTCATGATATTCCCATCGTAGCCATCGTTGATCCGGACATGATGTCCAGCATGCCAAAGGGTCTGACGGCCGCTACAGGCATGGACGCCTTGACCCATGCAATCGAAGGTTATATTACAAAGGGTGCCAATCCCATCACAGATATGTTCAATTTAAAGGCAGTTGAGTTAATTGGAAAAAGCTTAAGAGGAGCCGTGGAAAACACCGCCGAAGGCCGGGAAGGCATGGCACTAGGCCAATACATTACGGGAATGGGATTTTCAAACTGCGGTCTTGGTATCGTGCATTCCATGGCACATGCGCTTGGCGCTGTCTATGACACGCCTCACGGGGTGGCAAACGCCATTCTTCTTCCAACCATCATGGAGTATAACGCCGAAACAACCGGTGAGAAGTACCGGGATATCGCAAGGGCAATGGGCGTGGAAGGAACTGAGAGCATGACGGAAGAAGAATTCCGCAAAGCAGCGGTTGATTCGGTCAAAAAACTGTCTGCAGATGTAGGGATACCGGCTGATTTGACCCAGATTGTAAAAGAGGAGGATGTGCAGTTCCTTGCAGAATCCGCAGCAGCAGATGCCTGCGCTCCGGGAAACCCAAGGGAAGCCAGCCTGGAAGATATCATCAAACTTTATAAATCACTTATGTAAGCAAAAGAAACCTCCTGGCCTTGGTCAGGAGGTTTTTCCTATACCCCGATATCTATGGAAAAAGAACTTGAAATAAGATCCAAATCGGTTATTCTGAAAGTAATATAAAAGGATAAGGAGAAGACCCATATGAATGATCGAATAAAAAAGGCCGAATCAGTCCTAGAGATGCTTCCCGGCTTTCAATATCTCTATAAGGGAGAAGTGAATACAGAAACTATGAAGTATCTGATAAAGAAGGGCTGGGCTCTGGAGGCAGAAGATTGCGGCTCTGTTCATCTGGCCTCGCTGGCCGGTATGGACAGGAACGATATTTATTTCCAGGCTCTTGATAAAGAGGCGGCAGCCATAAAAGCAGTCATTGGGACATGCAGGTTCGTTGCTTCCAGTTTAAAAGAGATAGAGCTGATCAATGAAGCGGCAGCCGGAAATCTGGCTCCGGGGCATCTGGAAGTGATAGGAATTGCCGTGATAGCAGAAGCATATGACGATGGAACAATGACGGGCTTTCGAGTGGAAGAAATATCCCAATTAGCCGCAGAAGCCAGAAAATTACGTTCCATATCCGTACGAGGCTGTTTCATCAAAGGCAATACGAAAGGCCTGTCCGGAGAAACCCTTGGAAGATATTTTAGAGACTGCTATGAAACTGCCAAATTGGTTACCACAACCATACCCTGTGGTATGTCTTATATAAACGTCGGCAATTCCATAGAACCAGCTGAGCAAACCATGATATCAGGCCAGGAAGCTCAGGAAAAGCTTCAAACTGCAGCAAAGATCATGACCAATCAGAATCAGACTGCTTTTTATGCGAAATTGCTGCTGCAATAAAGGAAAATACTCCCCGCTGCAAGAAACTCTATCTGTTTCTTGCAGCGGGGAGTGTTAAGTTCCACTATTTCTTTCTATAATATGTGTTCTTTAACGGCAGACTTTGTCTGAATACTCCATCCAGCCTGTAATAAGCATGAGCACAGGCGGGAGAGGTGGGGATCATGCACAATTCCCCGCATCCTTTGGCACCAAAGGAGTAAGGCAGTTTATCCTCTTCCTTTGGCTGGCAGAGAATGACTTCCAGTTCAGGTGCTTCGTCTGCTCTCATAAATCCGATGGTACCGAATTTGCTGGCAGGATATCCGTTTTCACATTTAAACTCTTCTGTGACGCCGTAACCGATTCCCATGATCATACCGCCTTCAATCTGGCCTTCCACGGACCCAATGTTTACTGGAGTTCCCACGTCAAAGGCAGATACTGCCTTGGTGATTTTTCCTTCTTCATTTAAAATAATTACCTGAGTCCCGTAGGAATAAGATACGTGGCTTACAGGATTATCCTTGATGGCTCCAAGTGGATCTGTCTGAGCAGAATATTCTCCGAAGAATTCGTGACCTTCTAAGTCTGCCAGGCTGTTTCCGCTGTCTAAGGCGCATTTTAGCTTTTCACCGGCTCTGCGGGCTGCTTCTCCTGTAACAACCGTCTGTCGGGAAGCTGTGGAGGTTCCGGAGTTAGGTGTCCTTACGGTATCCGCTGCTTCATAGATAAAAAGGGCAGGATCAAGTCCTGATGCATGACAAATTTCGGTTAAAGCCATTTGACCGATTCCCTGGCCCATACAGGAGGCGGAGGTACGGATGTGAACCTTTCCCTCCTCAACGGAAAGAAGAACACGGCCGACATCCATTTTACCCATTCCGGTTCCTGCGTTTTTAAAGCCGCAGGCAATTCCGGCGTATGGATTGGAATAATAGATATCCTTTACAGCGTCAAGGCAGGCTTCCATATTGGTATTAGGGTCAGCGGTCTGTCCATTTGGAAGGATATCGCCTGGCTTGATGGCATTTAGCCGGCGGATTTCCCAGGGATCAAGACCAGCCATTTCTGCTAGCAGGTTGATATTCATTTCCGTTGCAAAACAGCTCTGGGTCACGCCAAATCCCCGGAAAGCGCCGGAAACCACGTTGTTGGTATAAACGGACATACCAAAGATGTCAATGTTCTGATAGTTATAAGGGCCGGCTGCATGAGTGCAGGCGCGGTGGAGCACTGGGCCTCCCAGAGAAGCATAAGCTCCCGTATCGGCAATGATGACACCCTTCATAGCAGTCAGACGGCCGTTTTCATCACAGGCTGTGGTGAATTCCATTTCCATTGGATGGCGTTTTACATGATAATTTAGGGATTCCTGGCGGCTGTATTTGACCTTAATGGGTTTTCTGGTGTACCAGGCCATTAAGGCAGCATACTGCTGTACAGACATATCCTCCTTGCCTCCAAAACCGCCGCCCACTAAAGGTGCATGGCAATGGACCTTTTCCTTTGGAAGGTTAAGCATCTGAGCACATTCTCTCTGAACGTCATATATGGACTGGCTGGTGGTGTAAATCAGCAGGCCGTCATCCCCTTCGGGAAGTGCCACGCAGCACTCCGGTTCCATGAAACCATGCTCCTGCCAGGAGGTTTTGTATTTTCTTGTTACTACATATTTTGAATTTTTTATGGCTTCATCTGCATTTCCCCGCACCAGGTTGGCACGGCTCATAATGTTGCCGTCTTCGTGAATGAGAGGAGCATCCCCCTTTAAAGCCTCATAAGGGCTGGTGATGGCAGGAAGCTCCGTATAATCAACGTCAATGAGAGCCAGGATTTCTTCCAAGGCTTCTGCACGGGTCGCTGCAATGACTGCCAGGGCATTTCCAACGTAACGGGTAATATCTCCTTCGCCCATGAGAACATCCCAGTCCTGCTTGATGTGGCCGATCTTATTGCATGGCACATCCTTTTTCGTCAGGATTTCCACACAATCCGGATGCTCCAGAGCTTTTGATACGTCGATCCGGTTGATCATGGCTCTTGGATACTTGGAATACAGACACTTGGCATACAGCATGCCAGGCAGATACATATCATCGGCAAAGATTCCCGTTCCGTTTACTTTTTCAGCAGCGTCAATGCGCTTAAAGTGTTCATTCATGTGCAGGGCAGTAGGAGACTGTGGGATCTCCAGTTTCTCTCTGAAAAAGTCAGCCGCCAGAAGAATGGCATCTTCAATCTTTTTATAACCGGTACAGCGGCATAAATTGCCCTTGATTGCCTTTTTAACTTCCGCTCTTGTAGGAGTGAGATTTGTATCCAGAAGACTTTTGGCGGAAATGACCATGCCAGGAATACAGAAGCCGCATTGAACGGCACCGGCCTCTGCAAAGCAGTGTTCATAAACCTTCATTTCTTCCGGGGCAATTCCTTCTACAGTAAGAATGTTTTTTTCCTCCAGCGTGCTGATTTTGGGAACACAGGCCTTTACTTTTTTTCCGTCAATAAGAACGGTACAGGTTCCGCAGGCTCCTTCACTGCATCCATCCTTTGTAGCTGTGAGACGAAGATCATCCCGCAAGAAACGCAGCAGCTTTTTGTCGTGGGGTGTTTCGTAGTCCTGCCCATTGATGTGCAATATGTACATGTGCAAACTCCTTCCGGCTAAATGCCTTTTTCTTCTAAGAAATCCTTAAGCAGGTTCATACAGACTGCTTTGCGGTATTCTGCAGATACGCGGCCTCTGGTTAATACAAGGCGTTCCCCGTAAGCAGACAGCAGCTCTTCTTTGATAGCACTGGCTTCATCGAGGGTTTTTCCTGATAGTCTGTCTTCTAAATCCTGAAAGCGGAGAACGGTATCGGACACGGCGCCAAATGCGGCAGCCATCTGTTGGATCCGTCCATTTTCTACAGTCAGGAGACCGGCAAATGAAACACGGGAAATGGCAAGAGCGTTTCGCCCACCGACTTTTTTATAATAATAGTTATCCAGGCCCCGTTTAGGGAGGAGTATCTCTACAATCAGTTCCTCCGGCTTCAAATCCAGTTTTTTTCTTCCCAGATAAAAATCTTCCATGTTTACGGTCCGCTGACCGTGGACAGAGGCAAGACGTATTTTTGCGCCGCAGACAAAAAGGATCAGCACGGAATCGGCCTTGGCAGACCCGTTTCCGATATTGCCGCCAAAGGTTCCCGTATTCCGGATTGCAGGGGCGGCAATTTGTGCAACAGCTTCTTTCATAAGCGGGTGAATTAAGTCAGATTCCAGCGCCTCTGTAAAGGTGACGCAGGAACCGATGGAAATGTAATCCCCTTCCTCCTGGATATGCCTTAATTCCTCCAATCCGTTTAAGAAAAGATAGGAGACTCCTTTTCTGTTTTCCACCATCAGGTCAGTGCCGCCTGCATAAGGAACGGCATCGGTAGTTTTCTTTATTTCCAGTGCTTCCTGCAAGGAAGCTGGTCGATATCCATTTACCATAATCCATTTCCCTCCTTTGCGGCGATATGAATTGCATTTACAATGGCGTTATACCCGGTACAGCGGCACAGGTTACCGGATAGTCCTTCCCTTATCTGGCTGTCTGTGGGATTGGGAATCTTACTTAAAAGGGCTTCGGCCGCCATTACCATTCCTGGAATACAAAAACCGCACTGCACCGCCGAAGTAGCAGCAAAGGCTTTATTTAATACGGCAAAGCGCTCCGTCTTTCGAAAACCTTCCAGAGTGACAATGTTAGCTCCCTCTGCGGCACCCATAGCAACACAGCAGGAGTTTACCAGAATTCCGTTCATCAGGACGGAACAGGCGCCGCATTCTCCTTCCTTGCATCCGCATTTAACACTGGTCATACGGAAGGAATCTCTTAAAACATCCAGAAGACGGTCTGCAGCGCTGCCGTCATAAGCAGTTTCCTCTCCGTTTAACAGAAAATTGATTGCCTCCATTATAACCCCTCCTTCATAATCACTTTCATGGTATCTTCTGCTGTAAATGGGGCGCGG
The DNA here is from genome assembly GCF_044987295.1 of Lacrimispora sanguinis. NCBI lineage: Bacteria > Bacillati > Bacillota > Clostridia > Lachnospirales > Lachnospiraceae > Lacrimispora > Lacrimispora sanguinis. The sequence continues at coordinate 184,384 of NZ_CP173277.1, forward strand.
TTCAGCTTGACTCCATGCCCAAGGGCCTGTTCCACAGCCTCTACATAAGCGGCAGGAACCCCTACCAGAGGCAGTTCTCCGGCTCCTTTGGCCCCATAGGGTCCGTCCGGGTATTTTTCCACATGCAGCATGCATGTTAGGTTCGTCACATCGGCGGAAGTGGGTATTAAATAATCAGAGAAAGAATTGTTTCGGATTCTTCCTTTCTGGTCGTAATCCATATATTCGGTGGAAGCATAACCGATCCCCTGAAGGAATCCGCCTTCCATCTGTCCCATGACAATGTTGTAGTCAATGGGAGTGCCAACGTCAAAATTGCCGTAAGCCCCAAGAATCTTCGTCAGCCCTGTATAGGTATCTACCTCTACTTCTAAGGCGTTGACTCCCCAGGCATAGGTGGGATAAGCATCGCCCTGGAATTTATCCAGGTAGAAAGGAATGACAAAATCAGGTTCTTTAAACCGTTCTTCCACCATCTGATCTTCTCCGTCCTTCCATTGGGTGCGCAGCTTAATGGCACAGCGGCGGAGGAGTTCCCCTACAACCATAAGGGAGCGGGAGGCAACAGTAGGGCCGGAGTCCGGAACCCGGGCCGTATCCGGATGATCGTAATAAACCTTATCAAGAGGAAGGTTTAATTCCCTGGCAACGATTTTAGGAAACGTGGTACGCAGTCCCTGGCCGATTTCACCGTTGGAAGCCAGGATTTCTACCGTGCCGTCGGGATATTTGTGAAGCCTGCATACGGCTTTGATAATGTCCCGTTCCCCGGAACCGGTAAACCCGGCCCCATGAAAATGCATGGAAATTCCGATTCCTCTGCGGTACCGTCCGGTCTGAGGCTTCGCATATTCCCGGCGCTTTCTGCGGTAATCACATTCCTGGTCGATTTCTTCGATCATGGAAGGAATGGGGACAGGAAAATGGTATTTTCCGGAGGTGGAAGTGGAATCCCCTTGTTTCACAATGTGTTTTTCCTTAAATTCCAGACTATCGATTCCAAGATCCATTGCAATGTGGTCCATCATCATTTCAACTGCAAAAAATGTCTGAGGGGCGCCAAAGCCGCGGTAGGCTCCATTGGGAGTGGTGTTGGTTTTTAAGGCCCTTCCTCTTACATGGAGATTTTCAATGTTATAGATTCCGTTTGAACAGATAATTCCCCGTTGAAGAACCACGGCAGACAGGGTGGTGTAAGCTCCGCTGTTGAATTTTACATCTATGTCCATGGCGGTCACTTTGCCGTTCTTAACGGCAACCTTATATTTGCAGAGGGAAGGGTGGCGTTTTGAGGTGAATTCTAAATCTTCCCGGCGGTCAAAGATGCAGCGGACGGGAGCACCGGCCTTTTTGGCAGCAACAGCTACCTGACAGCCCAGGATTGACGGAAATGCTTCTTTTCCGCCGAAGCCTCCTCCGGTCACATCCTGTTTGATATGTACCTGATCCGGTCCGCAGCCAAGGGCCCGCATAACGGCTCCGTGCACGTAATAGGCGCATTGGAGAGAGCCGTGGATGAACATTGTTCCGTTTTCCTCAGGTTCCGCCATCATTCCCTGGGTTTCTAAATAGGTCTGGTCCTGATATCCGGTGGTGAATTCTTCTTCATAGATCTTATCGGCTTCAGCAAAGGCCTTCTCCATATTTCCTTTGCCATATTCATAGTCAAAGAATACGGTATCCGCATTGCCAAGGTCCAGGACAGGTTCCAGTTCTTCATAGGAAACCTGGATCTCGCCTAGAATGCGGTCAACCACCGCTTCTTCCGGCCCTACTACCATACCAATGGGCTCGCCGATGTATTCTACCGTTTCCCGGGCATAAACAGGCGTATCGTCCATGACGATGTTTACATGATTATCACCGGGAACATCAGACTTATCAACATAAAAATAGCCGTTGGGAAGCGGTGGGATGTTCACGGCGGAAAGCCTTGCACGGGCCAGCTTGGAACGAAGCATTTTTCCTACCAGAACCCCGTCATTTTCATAATCGCCTACGTAAACAGAGCGGCCCGCCATCTTTGCCTCATGGTCTTTTTTAACTACTGGCTGACTGATGTTTTCCATTGTTTCATTACCTCCTTTTAAAGTTTGACCGGACAAAACCGGCTGATGCAGACTTCATAATCTTCCATGGTGTCCAGATCCATCCATACCCCGTCATCATCTACCGGTACGTGGATGATGGAATCTTCCTGCTGCTTCCATAACTGGCGCAGACCGCCTTCTCCTTCAAATTGCAGTATGATGTCACGGAATCTGTAATCAATCAAAGGAGGGTGCTTCCGATATCCTCCCAATGTGGGAAAGAGGACAGAGGGCTGGTCGTCTGGCCGGGCTTTTAAAAGTTTAAGGAATGTGTTTTTTTTAACAACCGGCATGTCACCTGGGAGCAGAAAAAATGCTTTGCAATGGGGCATGGAGCGAAGACCGTATTTTATGGAAGTCAGCATATCGGTAGTTTCATAGTGAGGGTTGCAGGCGTAAATAATTTCTTTCCCATAATGAAGGCGAAGAACTGATTCAATTTCATTTCCCCGGTAACCCAGAACGATTACGATCTGTTTCACTCCTGCGGCCAGCATGCTGTCGATGGTGCTTTCAATCAGGGTTTTTCCCCGAAACGGCATCAGCGGCTTAAAATCCCCCATGCGGCTGGATAATCCTGCGGCCAGTATAAGGCCGCAGGCAGAACTGGACCCAAGCATAAAAAATCCCCCTTCCATAACGACACTATGATTATAATGCCATTATAAAAGGGGGTTATGTATGTTTCAAATTCTTCCTGGGAAGCACTCGCTTTACCGGAATAATCCGTTGTCACAAAACAGGGAGGAAAACTCCTTTTGTGTAAACTGAAATATATTATCCTCCAGCTTCTGCCATGTCTTTAAGAACTGGATGCCCTGAGGAGTCAGGGTGGTATTTCCACCGCGTTTGCCTCCATGTTTCCGCTCTGCAATGGGATATCCCGTTTCTTCTTCCAGCTTATTTAACATGTCCCAGGCTTTCCCGTAGGATAAGGCCATGCGGTCACAGGCACTGCGGACGGAATGGGTGTCAAGGATCAGATACAGCAGAAGCTTGATTCTTGTATTAAAGAAAACGGATTCCTTTTGGAGGTTTAACTGAACGGTAGGATGGAGAAGCGCCCGGTTGTGCTCTGCCAGATAGTCCTCCAATTGACGGCAGTCCCGTACACTGATAAAAATCCCGGGGTCATCCACCGGTAGAAAGATACGGCGGTCGGGCATTGAAGAAATGGCCGTCTTTAACCCTCCGATTCCAGAGAAAGCAATGATTTCGGGAACAACTGATTCTGAAAGAATGATGGGATGGCCGCCTTTGCCCTTGCAGGAAGGCGTTATAATATCTCCGTTAGCGGCCATCAGGCTATTTAAAGTAGCAGGAGTGAACATGGGTACATTTACCGGTGTAAAAACCATCCGGTCACATTTCCCCAGTAAATATTTCAGGCCTATTTTTACGGAGTCAATAAGTTCTGGCTGCTCACAGTTCTCATTGCGGATAAAGATCACACCATAGCTAGATAACTGGTATTTTACTTCATCCTCCTCTGCTCCGGTTACGACAACAATGGGAAAAATTCCCGCCTGTTGAAAGGATATAACAATACGCTTTATTATGGGGATTGTCCCGATCTGCAGCAATGGTTCCGCATCTTTTTTGCTGGCGGCTGCAATCACCCCGCCAATCCGGCTGATTTTCATATGGGGTCCTCCTCCTCAAATAAATATCTGATTCAATCATAGCATGGAGCCGGGAACCGGGCAAGTTCTTGTAACAAGGATCTTGACAGAATGGTTATGGAAGATAAGCCTATTTAAGGGATAGGAAACTCTGTTAATATGTATTAATTGCTGTTACAGGATTTTATAGGGAAAAACTGGATGCAAAATCAGAAGGAAGATGTTATGATAAAACAGGTAAGGAGATAATATTAAAATGGCAGATACAAAGAATGATTTTTCAAAAGGAAACGTGGTGGAAAACATATTAAAGCTGGCCGTCCCTATGACATTGGCCCAGCTGATCAATGTGCTTTACAACATCGTTGACAGAATTTACATAGGAAGGATTCCGGAAAATGCAACAATGGCATTAACAGGGCTTGGCTTGTGCCTTCCCATCATTTCCATAGTCATAGCCTTTGCCAATTTATTCGGCATGGGCGGTGCGCCTTTGTGCTCCATTGAGAGGGGACGGGGGAATGAAAAGGAAGCGGAGAAGATCATGGGAAATTCCTTCATTCTTCTGGTGGCCTTTGGTTTAGGTCTTACCGTTTTGGGTCTTGTTTTAAAAAAGCCCATGCTATACTTGTTTGGTGCCAGCGATCTTACTTATCCTTATGCGGATCAATACATCAGCATTTATCTGCTTGGTAATGTTTTCGTCATGATTGGCCTTGGGATGAACACCTTTATCAACTCTCAGGGATTTGGAACGATGGGGATGGTGACGGTTCTTTTGGGAGCGGTTGCCAATATTATTTTAGACCCCATATTTATTTTTGTTCTGGGTATGGGAGTAAGAGGTGCGGCCCTTGCGACCATATTGTCTCAGTTTCTTTCTGCACTCTGGATTGTCAAATTCCTAACAGGAAAGAAAGCCATTTTAAAGCTGAGGACATCCTGCTTTCGTTTGAGAAAACACCGGGTAAAAGATATCATTGCCCTTGGAATGTCAGGCTTTACCATGTCCATTACCAACAGCCTGGTGCAGATCATGTATAATGCATCCTTGCAGCACTATGGCGGCGATTTGTATGTGGGAGTTATGACTGTAATCAATTCAGTCCGGGAGGTTATTTCCATGCCTGTAAGCGGAATTACCAACGGCGCACAGCCGGTCATGGGCTTTAATTACGGGGCAAAAAAATACAACCGGGTAAAGCGGGCAATTATTTTTACATCTGTAGTTTCCATTACATATACCACGGTCATGTGGGGGCTGGTCCATGGCTTTACGGAGTTTTTCATCCGGATCTTCAATCAGGAAGAAGCACTGTTACAGGCAGGTGTTCCTGCGATGCGGATCTATTACTTCGGCTTTTTTTTCATGTCCCTGCAGTTTGCCGGTCAGTCTGTGTTTGTGGCCCTGGGAAAAGCAAAAAAAGCGGTATTTTTCTCCATCTTCCGCAAAGTGGTGATCGTGATTCCTCTGATCCTCATCCTTCCTGGCTTGCTTCGCAATGGCACAGCAGGAGTCTTTATGGCGGAACCAGTTTCCAATTTAATCGGTGGCGGAGCCTGCTTTATTACCATGCTGGCTACCATATGGCCGGAGCTTAGTGAAAAAAGACAACAGTAAAAGGAGAAAACTATGAAAACCATAACCAGGGATTATATTACAAATGTTCTTGCAAAGGAGAATCCGCCCTGTGACAGGGTAAGGGCAGGAGAGATTGTGGCCTTTGAGACTTATGACTGTTTCACAAACCAGTTTCTTCCGGAAGAGGCGACCTTTGAAAATGTAATAAGAAAGCCGGGAAATCCGGCTACAGGGCCTCTCTATATTGAGGGGGCGATGCCGGGAGACATGCTTAAGATCGATATTCTGGATATTGAAATGGGCCCTGTGGGAATTGTCATGCTTGGGCCTAACAGCGGAAGCGAAAAAGAGGAGTTTCCCCGGAAAGTATTAAGACGGGTGCCTGTAAAGGGAGGATATGCCCATTTTAATGAAAGAGTCAAGATTCCGCTAAAACCCATGATCGGTGTCATCGGGGTAGCTCCGGCAGGTGAGGGAGTATCCACCATTACTCCCATGGATCATGGCGGAAATATGGACTGCACTCAGATCAAAAAGGGAGCCTCCTTGTATCTGCCTGTATTTGTGGAAGGGGCTCTTTTGTCCATGGGAGATTTTCATGCTGTCATGGGAGACGGGGAAGTGGAGGACTGCGGTCTGGAAATAGAAGGTCGGGCTATCATCCGGGTGAGCGTTGTGAAAAATAAAAACTGCGTCTCCTATCCGATGATCGAAACAGAGGATAAGCTTATCACCCTTGCTTCCAGGGAACAGGTGGAGGAAGCCTGGCGGGCGGCTGCCAGGCAGATGTATGAGTTCATGAAGGAAAAGATTGGGATGGATTATGAAGAGGCCGGCATGCTGCTTACCATGACCGGGGACCTTGTTATCTGCCAGACAGTAAACCCCATGAAGACGGTGAGAATGGAACTTCCCCGCCATATAACTCAAAGTTATGGTTTTGATTCCATTTCGGTAGAGTAAATAAGACTTAAGATTCTTGACATCCAACCCTTTTTGGAAGATAATGATAGATAAATTACAATAACTGACAGATATGCCGGTAAGGGAAAGGAAGAGTATCAATGCAGACAATCAGAATCGAAAAAACAACTTGCCCGAAAGAAAAACCAGGCAATGATAACCCGTTGACATTTGGAACCATATTTACGGATCACATGTTTGAGGTGGACTATGAAGAGGGAAGGGGCTGGTATGATCCCAGGATCGTGCCTTATCATAAGCTGGTGCTGGACCCTTCTTCCATGGTATTCCATTACGGACAGGAGATGTTCGAGGGCTTAAAGGCATACAAGACAGAAGATGGCAGGGTCTTGCTGTTCCGTCCTGATAAGAATATCGAACGTGCCAACAGAAGCAACCGAAGGCTTTGCATCCCGGAGATTCCGGAAGATCTGTTTTTAGAAGGATTAAAAACTGTTGTAAACGTAGATCAGGACTGGATCCCTACAAAACCGGGAACCTCCCTTTATATCAGACCCTTTGTAATTGCTACCGATCCCTTCTTAGGGGTCAGACCTTCCAATACCTACAAGTTCATGATCATCTTATCACCTGTTGGAGCTTATTATGCCAGCGGCCTTGATCCTGTCAAGATATGGATTGAAGATGAATATGTGAGAGCGGTAAAGGGCGGCATCGGTGAAGCTAAGACAGGGGGAAATTATGTCGCTTCCCTGGCTTCTCAGGTAAAGGCTCATGACGAGGGCTATTCCCAGGTGTTATGGCTTGACGGCGTTCACCGGAAATACATCGAAGAAGTAGGTGCCATGAACATCTTCTTTAAGATCAATGGCGTAGTCATCACGCCGGAACTAAACGGAAGCATTCTACCAGGTGTTACCAGGGATTCTGTGATTGCCCTGTGTAAAAAATGGGGAGTGGCTGTTGAAGAACGGAAGATTTCGGTTGATGAGGTGGTCGCGGCAGCAAGAACCGGAGCAATGGAAGAATGCTTTGGTACAGGAACAGCAGCCGTTATATCCCCGGTTGGTGAGCTTCGTTTTGAAGAAGATAGAATGTCTGTAGGCGGCGGAAAGATCGGAGAATTGACCCAGAAGCTTTATGATTCCATTACCGGCATCCAACTGGGCATCATGGAAGGGCCAGAGGGCTGGTCCGTAGAAGTAAAATAGATATTACGGAATGAATCCGGCGGAGCTGATATAATAGCGCCGCCGGAAGTTTTGAGAATACAAAAAAGAAAAAGGGAGCCGGATATGACAGCGGTACTGATAAAGGCAGTTGCATTTGTATCAATTATTATTATGGGATACCTGCTCAAACGGGCAGGTTTTTTTCAGGCCAAGGATTTTTACCTGGTTTCCAGAATTGTGATCAAGATTACCCTTCCTGCAGCTATTGTTTCTAATTTCAGCAGGATCACCATGGATTACTCCATCCTTTTTGTCTGTGTAATCGGATTTTTGTGCAATTGTGTGACGGTTGCCGTCGGGTATATGATGTATAACCGAAGAACAAAGGCCGAAAAGGCTTTTGCAATGATCAACATGTCTGGTTATAATGTGGGAAATTTCACGATGCCCTTTGTACAAAGCTTTTTAAGCCCGGTTGGTTTTGCAGCAACAAGCCTGTTTGATGCCGGGAATGCGGTTATGTGTACCGGAATGACTTACTCCCTGGCCAGCATGGTGGTGGGAGAGGAGGAAAAACCTTCCGTAAAAAAGGTTGTGCTTAAGCTGTTTTCCTCGGCTCCTTTTGATGCGTATGTCATAATGACTGTTTTAAGCATACTTAATATAAAGCTGCCTTCTGTTTTGATCACCATTGCGGATACAGCAGGAGGAGCCAATGCGTTTCTCGCTCTTTTAATGCTTGGCATCGGTTTTGAGATCCGAATGGAAAAAGAAAAGATGAGCCACATTCTTAAGATCTTAGGGGTACGGTATATCCTTTCGGTTTTAATGGCAGCTGGATTTTATTTTCTGACACCCTTCGGCCTTGATGTACGCCGGGCCCTGGTGATCGTGTCACTTGGCCCTGTATCGTCAGTGGCACCAGCTTTTACCGGTGCTTTAAACGGGGATATCGAGACAGCAAGCGCAATCAATTCCCTGTCAATAGTGATCAGTATAGCTGCAATCACGGCAGCTTTAATCATTCTTTTATAATAAAATTTTTTATCACACTTGACAAACGGCTTAACCGTGTTATAATCTAAAACTATAAAGCAATATAAGAAAAAGCATTGACAAGACCAGTATCATATCAGGAAAGGCCAGAGAGAGACGTGTTTGGTGAAAGCGTCTTACTGGAATGATGTGAGAAAACCAGCTTGGAGCGTCCCGTAATGGGGAACGGTGATTCCGTTATCATCATATGAAGTGGTTTGAACGTTTAATTTGTTCACTCAAGTAAGGGTGGAACCGCGATTTCTTTGAATAGAATCGTCCCTTTCTGTATGGAAGCATACAGAAAGGGGCTTTTTTTATTTGTAAAAGCTATTCACAAAACATTTAACAATAATAGGTAAAGGAGATTGATGGAATATGAAGATTACATTAAAAGATGGCTCAGTCAAGGAATATGAACAAGCAATGTCAGTGATTGACATCGCTTCCGATATAAGCGAAGGCCTGGCTAGAAATGCCTGCGCCGGTGAAGTGGATGGAAAGGTTGTGGATTTGAGGACTGTTGTTGATGGGGATTGCAGTTTAAGCATTCTTACGGTCAGCGACCCGGCAGGCCTTTCTGCTTACCGTCATACCGCAAGCCATATCCTGGCAGAAGCCGTAAAAAGGCTGTATCCCCAGGCAAAGCTTGCAATCGGACCGTCCATTGAAAATGGATTTTATTATGATTTTGATATCCCTTCCTTTTCAAGAGAAGATCTGGATAAAATCGAAGGTGAGATGAAGAAAATCATAAAGGAAGGTGCGAAAGTTGAACGCTTTACCCTTCCGAGAGAAGAAGCAATTAAATTTATGGAAGAAAAGGGCGAACCTTATAAGGTGGAACTGATCCAGGACCTTCCCGAGGATGCGGAAATTTCCTTCTATCGTCAGGGAGAGTTTACGGACCTTTGCGCAGGACCTCACCTGATGAGCACCAAATCCATCAAGGCATTTAAGCTTATCTCTTCCTCCGGAGCATACTGGAGAGGCAGCGAGAAAAACGCCATGCTCACACGTGTATACGGCACTGCTTTTGCTAAGAAGGAAGAGATGAATGAATACCTGGAATATCTGGCAAACATTAAGAACCGGGATCATAACAAACTGGGCCGTGACATGGAGATTTTCGCAACCGTTGATGTAATCGGCCAGGGACTTCCTCTATTAATGCCAAAGGGTGCAAAGATTGTCCAGACTTTACAAAGATGGATCGAGGATGAAGAAGAGAAGCGCGGCTATATGAGAACAAAAACTCCTCTTATGGCAAAGAAAGACTTATATATCATCTCCGACCACTGGGATCACTATAAGGAAGGAATGTTTGTACTGGGAAATGAGGAAACAGATGATGAGGTATTTGCTCTCCGCCCAATGACCTGCCCATTCCAGTACTATGTTTACAAACAGAGCCAGAAATCCTACCGTGATCTGCCTTGCAGATACGGCGAAACCTCTACTCTGTTCCGCAACGAGGATTCCGGCGAGATGCACGGATTAACCCGTGTCCGTCAGTTTACCATTTCCGAAGGTCACTTAATCGTGCGTCCTGATCAGATTGAAGAGGAATTTAAAGGTTGTGTGGATCTGGCAAAATACTGTCTTACAACACTTGGCCTGGAAGGCGATGTGACTTATCAAATGTCCAAATGGGATCCAAGTAAAGCGGATCATTATCTGGGCACACCGGAGATGTGGGATGAAGTAGAAGGCATGATGCGCAAGATCCTTGACCACATCGGAATCGAATATACGGAAGCTGCCGGAGAGGCGGCGTTCTACGGACCTAAGCTTGATATTCAGGCAAAGAACGTATATGGTAAGGAAGATACCATGATCACCATTCAGCTTGATATGTTCTTAGCAGACCGCTTTGATATGAGCTTCGTGGATAAGGATGGAACAAAGAAACGTCCATATATCATTCACAGAACTTCCATGGGCTGTTATGAAAGAACTCTTGCTTGGTTGATTGAAAAATATGAAGGAGCATTCCCCACATGGTTATGTCCGGAGCAGGTGCGCGTTCTTCCGATCTCTGAAAAGTACCATGATTACGCAGGAAAAGTAGCCGCTCAGTTAAAGGAAAACGGGGTTCTGGCAACGGTTGATGAACGTGCGGAAAAGATCGGATACAAGATCCGCGAGGCACGTTTATCAAAGCTTCCATATATGCTGGTGGTAGGTCAGAAAGAGGAAGAAGAAGGTGTCGTATCTGTCAGAAGCCGCTTTAACGGCGATGAGGGACAGCGTCCGCTTTCCGCTTTCATCGATGATATTAGCCGTGAGATCCGTACAAAAGAAATCAAAAAGGTAAATGTAACAGAAGAAGCAAAATAAAATTTGTTATGGCTTAAGGAAAAGAAGGAAAATATTCGTGAGAATATTTTCCTTCTGCTGCGTGCATAATAGTCCTGAAACATTAACTTAAGTTAGATGCCAGGAGGAAATAAGCCATGACAAAATTAGATTGTAATGTAACAAACTGTCTTCACAACTCCGATAATTACTGCTGTAAATCCGCCATTATTGTGGAAGGATCCCAGGCAAAAGACAGCTATGATACCTGCTGCGGAAGTTTTGATGAAAATAAGGACGGTTCTTTCCATAACTTATTCAAGACTCCGGAAAGCCGTCTGGAAGTTGACTGTGAGGCTGTCAACTGTGTTTATAATGAAGGCCGCCACTGTTCTGCGGAGCATATCGGAATTGCAGGAGATGGTGCAAACGCAGCAGAGCATACGGAATGCTCAACTTTTAAAACCAGATAAACATTATAAAAATAAGATGCGCCAGGAGAAAGTTCCTGTCGCATCTTATTTAAATAGACCATCGGATCATAAGATCATAACAAAGGTTCCTGCCGTAATCAGTAGTATACCTATGAGCTTTTTAATCGTGAATTGTTCGTGGAGAATAAGAAACGCCAGGATCACAGTAAGGACGATGCTTAGCTTATCTACGGGAACAACCTTGGAAGCTTCTCCCATTTGAAGGGCTTTGTAGTAACAGATCCAGGAGAGGCCGGTGGCAATGCCGGACAGGATGAGAAACAGCCAGCTTTTTTTACTGATTTCAGAGAGACCTGTCTGGGCTCCTGTGAGAAAAACGATAAACCAGGCCATGAGTACCACAACAATTGTCCGGATGGCCGTAGCCAGATTGGAATTGACTCCCTCGATTCCCATTTTAGCCAGAATAGAAGTGAATGCGGCAAAAATGGAGGAAAGAAGAGCGAAAACAAACCACATAAAAGCGCCTCCTGATTCATTTATTTTATTACATACTACCATTGTAGCTCTCTCGATAGAAAGTTGCAAGATAAACCTTAAAAGGAAAGAAGAGCGGTGTTATAAAAAATATGTTGACAGATAGATAAATATATAGTATTATTATGTAAGTTGTGAAAACAGCAAACAGGAAAGTAGGTATCCGCCTCACCACGGCACGAGTAAGTGTCCCTGGTTCATAGCCTTTGGTACATAGGTGTACTGTGTAGAGACTTTGGTGGTGGATAGCGTTTGTCTATCTACTTTTTTTATGCCTATGGGCAAGCAATGTGGATTCCAGCCAACACACACTATATGATGGAGGTGCACGACAATTAGCGATTTAATGATTAATGAACAGATCAGAGATAAGGAAGTTCTGTTGATTGGTGAAAACGGAGAAAAATTGGGTATCATGTCTACCAGAGATGCTTTGCAGATGGCAAAGGAAGCAGAACTGGATTTGGTTAAGATTGCTCCGACTGCAAAACCCCCAGTTTGTAAGATTATCGATTACGGTAAATATCGTTATGAACTGGCAAGGAAGGAAAAAGAAGCTAAAAAGAAACAGAAGGTAATCGAAGTAAAGGAAGTTCGTTTATCTCCTAACATTGACACCAACGATTTAAACACGAAGATGAGCGCCGCAAGGAAGTTCCTCGAAAAGGGAGATAAAGTTAAGGTAACCTTACGTTTCAGAGGTCGTGAGATGGCGCATATGTCAAAGTCAAAGTATATTCTGGATGATTTCGCTGAGAAGTTAGCCGATATCGCAGCTATTGACAAGCCAGCTAAGGTGGAAGGAAGAAGCATGGTTATATTTTTAAATGCAAAACGCCAGTAGAACTTATCAAGGAGGAAAATACAATGCCTAAATTAAAAACCAGCAAATCAGCTGCAAAACGCTTTAAAGTTACAGGAACGGGAAAGCTTGTAAGAAATAAAGCTTACAAATCTCACATCTTAACTAAGAAATCAACTAAGAGAAAAAGAAATCTTAGAAAAGATATTGTTACCGATGCAACTAACGCAAAAGTAATGAAGAAGATTTTACCATATCTATAGGATCTTTAAGTTAAGAAGGAGGAAAAACCGATGGCAAGAATTAAAGGCGGTATGAACGCTAAGAAAAAACATAACAGAGTGTTAAAGATGGCTAAAGGCTACAGAGGCGCTCGTTCCAAACAGTATAGAGTAGCAAAGCAGTCAGTTATGAGAGCATTAACAAGCTCCTATGCAGGCAGAAAAGAAAGAAAGAGACAGTTCAGACAGTTATGGATCGCTCGTATCAATGCTGCTGCACGTATTAACGGTGTATCTTACAGCGTATTTATGCACGGCTTAAAGTTAGCTGGAGTTGATTTAAACAGAAAAGTTCTGGCTGACATGGCAGTAAATGATGCAGAAGGCTTTGCAAAATTAGCAGAACTGGCTAAGTCCAAAGTGGCTTAATCGCATATTCAAACCTCGGAAACCTCGTGTTTACGGGGTTTTTTTGATGCCCGCAATATACACGCGATGTACGCGCGATATACGGATGCAGACCTCCGGACATGCCAAAAAGGCTGCCTTTTGACAGCCCGGAAAGTCTTTCTGTTTTAACTCTGGTTTTCTTTGCCAAAAAGGCCGTAAAGAAATAGTTTTCTCATACCTGTTTTGTATGTTGTATCCCTTCCCAAAAACTCCGGCTGTTGAAACACATACAAAGACATGGTCATATAATTTAATGCTGCGTCAGTAGGTATTGTATGATCAATTTCACCTTCCCGTTTTCCTAATTCTATAAAATCGCGGTACAATATAATTGCTCTATCTTTAACAGCTTCTTCAAATATCTGGCGTAACGCTTTATCGTCTAAGGCCTGCTCGTCAAAATGCGAGCACAAGAGTTTGTCGGTCAAATCTTCCTTATGTTTCATAATTATATTTAGCTTTTCAGCAAAAGAAATATCTGATTTCAGAATTTTTTCATATTCAATAATCGCATCCTCAATCATGGATACGAAAGTAGCCTTTGCTAATGTATTTTTATCTCCAAAATAATTGTAAATGGAAACCTGTGATACCTTTGCCAATGCCGCAATTTCTTTGATACTCACATTGTTAATACCCCGTGTGAAAAACAATTCACGGGCAGCGTCTATAATAGAATTTTTTTTAATGGTTGTCCTTTTTTCATAACCGTTCATTTTCATCACCTACCAATAGTATACCAATAGTTTTGAAACACGTCAACAAACATTTCAAAACATATTGACAGACAATCTCTGGAACTATATAATGAAATCGAGATCTACAAATTTCAAAACCTTTCCTTAGGAGGTGTTTTTGTGAAAGTCAATTTTAGTGATAAAACAGTAGGTGGATTTAATTATGAATTGACAAGAGGGGTATCGCTTCAAACTGCGGGCGCTGCGGAATTTGGTGAGTGCATGGAAACGATGGAGCGTATTCAGAATAACGATTTTAACAGTTGGACGCAGGAATGGGGGAAAACAGCGGACTTTGTAGCTGATTATGCTCGGCAACGGCTGGAGAGCGGAGATACGAATGCTGCACGAAAAGCATTCATGCGGGCCAGTAATTACTATCGCATGGCGTGTTTCTATACTGCTCATACAGATGCCCGTCACAGGAGCCTCTGGGAAAAAAGCAGAGAGACATTTCACTCTATGCTGCCATTATCCGAGCATCCGATTGAGTGTGTAAGTATAACGTTTGAAGATGCCTTACTTCCCGGCTACTTTATTCCATGTGGTCAGGCAAACCGCCCAACACTGATCGCCATTGGCGGTTTCGACTCCACTGCGGAAGAGGTATATTTTTGGATTGGACAGGCGGCGAGGGTGTATGGCTGGAACTGCCTTATCTTTGAAGGACCGGGGCAATGGGGTGCATTGATGGATAATCCGGGATTGGTATTTTGCCCGGATTATGAAAAACCGGTGGGTGCGGCCGTAGATTATCTCATGACTCGTGCCGATCTTGACAAAGAAAAAATCGCAATCATCGGATATTCCATGGGTGGGTATCTATGCGTGAGGGGAGCGCTCGATCCTCGAATAAAGGCATGCATTCCAAATACAATCGTTGTGGACTGCGGCGCGGCGGCAAGAGCCGGAATGAAGAACATGGTAAAACACCAAGCTTTCATGGATAAAACCTTTAACCTTTTAGCAAAAATAAATACACCGGCACGCTGGTCGTTTCAGCATTCATCGTGGGCGCTGGGAATAAACTCCGTTCACGAGTGGATTGAAGCGTATGAAAAATTCACATTACTTGGATATGAAGATTTATTAAAAGAAAAGCCTATGCTGTTTTTGTTTGGCGAGGATGACATTAAAGACGCGGCCGCGCCCAGCAAGGAAATTGTAGCAGGTATATTGGACTATATCCATTCCCTTGATTGCCCGCGTTATATCCGCTTATTTACAAAACAAGAGGGGGGATCCAGCCATTGTCAAATGGGCGGATTGGTGTATGCACAAGCCGTCATATTCAGCTGGTTAGAACATGCACTCTGTGGTAAGCCGATGAATACGCATATTGGCCCGCAAATATCGAATCAGTTTGTTACTCTCTTTGAAAAATATGGTGGCAGTCCAGGGGAAGAAAAAGCAAAAGATTTACTCTCTGAGGTTACATTTATTTAAAAGGATGCCTGGTGCAGTTGACCCCGGAAACCATGTGTTTTCAGGGTCTTTTTTTTGACACTTAAAACGACACTTATCCACAATAATGTGGAAACAATTGTGGATTGTATGTTAATGTCTGAAAATACGACAAAATTGTGCAAATTACAACAGGACTACGACCTACGGTTATACACAATTTCAGCGTTAACACACCTTGTCTAACTGTCTCATATAATATAGTGTAACACAGTAAAAAGGGCCCGCTGAAATAAACATATATCATCAAATCATCAATTCTTTCCTATTTTAAAATGAGTTTGAATATTCTTGTGCGGTGAAACCGCAGTTCCGGGAAATCGGGAACCGATTGACCGGAACATGGGAACCACCTTATGCGAGTTTACTCGCTCATGTTTTTGTCTAGTCCGTATACCTCTCGCATTGAGATATCCTTTGAAGGATCAATGCTTTGGATATTAATTTTATAGGCATCATAAACAATACGATCCAGAATGGCATCAGCCAGAGGACTGGATTCACCACCTAACTGTTCATACCATCCTTCCTGCAGATACTGGGAGCAGAAAATCGTAGATGATTTCTTACGTCTCCTATGCAGAAGTTCAAATATATCTTTTTGTTCATTGTCAGTTGGTTTGAGCAAGAGCCATTCATCAATGATAAGAAGAAGTGGATTGGCATATTTCGCCATGACCTTTTTGTATGTACCTTCATTTCTTGACATCTCCAGCTCAATCAAAAGATCTGGGAGACGTACATATTTAGTATTGTAATACTGCTTACATGCTTCCATACCGAACGCGCATGCCATGTAAGTCTTACCACTACCTGTTGCACCAGTAATAAATAAGTTACGGTGTTCAGATATATATTCGCAAGCAGCAAGTCTCCTTATGAGTTCTCTGTTCAGCTTGCGTCCTGAAGTATAATCGATATCCATGATACTTGCTTCAGTCTGGTCGAATCCAGCGTTATGAATCAGTCTTTTCAGTCGATTATTCTTACGGCTGCTGAATTCGATGTCGGTCAGCATACCAAAGCGGTCTTCGAAGGAAACTTCTTTCATCTTTGGATCATTTAGCTGATTACGGAATGCATCTGCCATAGAGCTAAGACGCATTTCTATTAATTTATCAATCGTACTTTGGTTTGTCATAAGTGTTTACCTCCGATAATAGTCGGCACCTCTTGTGATGCCATACTTGTTTTGTGTGTTTGCTGATTTTGTTCCAAAATCAGTATCAACAGATTTGTCATGCCCCGCGGTGAGTATGTTTTTAATACTTTTGTAGCTAGGCGTTGCTGTGTAGCTGAGAGCCTTTTCACAGGCAGCTTCTAATCTCTCTACTGAGTATTTATCAGCAAGCTTAAGAAGTCCCATACAGCCTTTATAAGTCTGTTGTTCCACACGTTTGGAGGTAAGGATTGCATCCACTACCTTGTACGTATTGTTACCGATCCGCTCACCCCACTTACGGAAACGGTCACCGTTCCACTCCAGATATTTCTGGTGGTCTTCTGGCATATGTTCCAGGATCGTATCATACTGACCTTTTCTGCCATGAAGTCTTTTGTGAGAAGCTATGCGGTTGTGGTTGTAGAAAATTTCAATTGTAGTATCTGTTACCCTGACATCTACCTTGCGTTTAATGTATTCATATGGAACCGAGTATAGCATTCCATCAATGGATATGTGATAATTGAACTGAACAGTGGCCTGTTTCCAGTCCGCCAGTTCAAAAGAGGTAGCAGGTAGGGGAGCCAGCAATGGCAGTTCTTCGTCGCGGAAGAGTTCCAATCGGCTACCTTCTTTCTTTTGAAAGAGCCTTTTATTGAATTCTTCTAGTTTCTGACGTATCACACGATTTAATTCTGCAAGTGAAAAGAACTGTTCATCACGTAGTGCAGCGATAATCCAGGTGGAAATATTTCCGACGGATCCTTCTGCATTTGGCTTGTCCTTAGGTGCACGCACTCTGGCTGGAATAATAGCAGTACCATAGTGTTCAGCCATTTCCTGATATGTGGCATTGATTCGTTGATCATTCCAGTTATTATTATGTATTACTGCTGTTTTGCAGTTGTCAGGAACCAGAATCTTAGCAACACCACCAAAGAACTGATACATGTGAACATGTGCTCTAATCCACGCAGGTTGCTTTTCATCAATGAATGCTTCTGCATACACGTATTGGCTATAGGTCATAACACCAACGAAAACGTAAGCATTTATGATTTCACCCGTATCTGGATCGATGAGGTGAGCTGGATCACCAGCCCAATCCACTTCCACCTGTTCACCAGGTTTACGATTGATGTGCATGGTTGCACGGTGTTTCTGCTCATCCTGCTGGATATAATAGCAGAACTGGGAATACATCAAAGGCTCATCGCCATTTAATCGGCAATCCTCCATGTATTCAGTCCACAGGAGCTTTTTACTAACGCCATTGCGGAGTAGCTCCTTGCGGATGTAAGCATAATCAGGCATACGTTTATTCGATGCTTCGATATGCTTGCCTTTTTCTGGAAAAAGAATTCCAGCAAGGACTTCGTCGGTCTGGTTCTTATCGAGTGGCCATGAAATATTTAATTCGCTGGCTTTCTTAAGAACACTGTTGACGGTTTTTTTAGAGACACTGCAGCTATCTGCAATACTCTGTTGGCTGAGATGTAGACTATGTAGTCTTAAAATCTCTCGATATTTGGTCATGATAGTGACCTCCCATAATGAATTTACACCGACAGGGTGCATGATTTCATTATAAGACTTTTATGTTTAAATGGTTTCCAACACCGAAATGTCGGTTTCCTTTAAAACGGAATAACGGTTTCCATAGTCCGGACAGATGGTGTAATCAGCTCCGGATTACTCAGAGTTAGAATAAATACATAGAAATAGCTCTTAATTGAGTGAATGCCGATGTCAAGATCATCTTTTGCAGCATTCACATCTTTTCTAATGATTCCATATAATAAACTATATAAATAAAAAAAGAGGTGCAAATATGGGCTGTTTTTGGGGCGGCTGTAATAATAACTGCAGGCGTAGTTGCAACAATAACTGCAAATGTGAAAATAGATCTTGTTGCGAAGAACAAAAAGATGAATGTGAAAAGGAAAGAAGAGAAGCTTATTGCGCAGGTTTTCGGGACGGCTGCAACAGCGCTTCCCGCTGGCGCGGTGATGATGACT
Organism: Lacrimispora sanguinis; assembly: GCF_044987295.1. Lineage (NCBI taxonomy): Bacteria > Bacillati > Bacillota > Clostridia > Lachnospirales > Lachnospiraceae > Lacrimispora > Lacrimispora sanguinis. Next base: position 202,932 of record NZ_CP173277.1, read on the forward strand.
GCTGAGAAATGAATGTAGAGTAAGGGAAGTGCTCCAGGAGGCTGAGGGTTTCTGATTTGGAATGTGGCGCTGCATCAGGCGTTTGTATGCCATCTTTTAGGACGGTTATGTAAACTTATAAATATGATTGCCTACAAGTAAAATATAAAATAGCATAAAATCTTACGATAAATTAGCCCCGGGATTTTCTCTTCGGGGCTTTTGTGGTGGGAGATTTCTTTCAGTATAGGCAAAATGTATACCAAGATTATGGTAGGACGTCTATATTTCCTCCCTATTCGGTTGTATGCCGGTTACCTCGTTCTGCCAGAATGGTTTTGGTACATAATCACGTGTGCCTCATATTTTTGGGCAATAAAAAACTCCCCGAGTAGGACTTGAACCTACGACCCAACGGTTAACAGCCGTTTGCTCTACCGACTGAGCTATCGAGGAATACATGATTTATTATACTCGAAAAGATAAATATGTCAATAGGAAAATCTAAACAATAAAAAAAGTGCGGGAGATGGGACTTGAACCCACACGTCTATACAGACACAAGATCCTTAGTCTTGCCTGTCTGCCAATTCCAGCACTCCCGCACAACGAACTCTATCTTATCACCATAATGTAGAATTGTCAATATTTTTTGAAAAATATATACAAAAAAAATATTTGAAAAATTTGGAGAAATGTTGTTGACAGATAGGAGCTTGTATACTATAATAGCTATTGTTGTTACGAGAGATAACAACGAAATGCAGAAGTGGCGGAATTGGCAGACGCGCACGGTTCAGGTCCGTGTGGTAGCAATACCTTGAGGGTTCAAGTCCCTTCTTCTGCATGAAACTATACAGATTGTCATAGCTGTGTGGTTTTCATTTTATATGACATGCGGGAGTGCTGGAATTGGCAGACAGGCAAGACTAAGGATCTTGTGGTTGTATGATCGTGTGGGTTCAAGTCCCATCTCCCGCATTAATAAGACATATTTTCACTTTGTGAAAGGTATGTCTTTTTTTGTATATACAGAGTGCGGCAAAAATGTTTATAAAGATACGCCCAGCTTTTAAGTGAGAAAGCAGAGCGTATCTTTTTTATAAACGATAGTCAGTAAACAATCAAGTAAGATATTATTTCTTTTTAACAGGATAACAAACCTCTGTCACTAATTCATCCGGATTCTGCGTTTGAGCAGGGCTGACGTGATAGATGCAGAACATAGCTCCGTTAAATTCAAAACCATTGTCATTTACCCAATTTGCCACCGCACGGTTTACAGCGGTGAGCTGCTCGTAGCTGCCTTTGTAGGTTGCCGAAGCAATCTCAACTATGGGCATGGTTTTAAACACTACATGTTCCGTGTCCGGATAACTGCCTTTCACTGTGATCTGGATTTCCACATCCACATCGTTTTCCTTATATCCCTCGTCATGGAAGATTGCAAGGCTGCAGCAATTGTCGGCAGGCTGCATCTGCAGCGGAGCCGTTTCCGTCATCATAAGATTCCATAGGATCCCTTCCTGGTTGTAGGAGGGAATCACCTTTCGTACACTTGCGACATAGCGCTCCGGAAGATTCTTTAATGTAACATTGTAATTCATAGCGGTATCATCCTTTCTCAGCCGTTTGATGGCTGTATCAAGGAGCAGCAAACGGCGGCCTGTTTCTTCAGCTTCTGCCAGAACCTCAGCCTGCTTTATTACCAGAAAATCAGCCAGCGCCTGAGGTTTATCATAACTCTTTAAGATTTCTCCAATTGCGGAAAGACCAAATCCCATATCCTTAAGAGCCGTAATTCTGCTTGCAACCGGCAGTTGATCTTCTCCATAGTAACGGTAGCTGGTAAAGCTATCCGTGGTTTTAGGCACCAGCAGGCCAATCTCATCGTAATGCCGAAGCATCCTTATACTGATCCTTGAAAGTTTTGAAAAATCACCTATTTTCAGCATTTTTATTTCCTCACATATATGTGTATTTTTGAGCTCAATGATAGTATAGAGTATACCACAGTGTGAGAGTCAATGGGTATTTTTAAATGATAAATAGATACTGTTTTAAGAATTGTGCTATAATGAAAATCAAATAAAATTTCAGGAGGAGCACCTATGGGGTACAAAGTATTGGTAGCGGATGATGAGTATATCATTCGTCGGGGGATTATCAGCTTTTTAAGACAATACAGCGATTTCGAGCTTGCAGCAGAGGCAGAGGATGGAGAAATGGCACTTGAACTGGCAAAAGATATCTCTCCGGATGTTTATTTTGTTGATATTAATATGCCATTCCTAAATGGTCTTCAATTCATAAAAAGCTTAAGGGAAATAAACTCCAGGGCGGTGGTAGTGATTATCACTGGGTATGACCGGTTTGAATATGCCAGGGAAGCTCTGAAGCTGGGAGTCTTTGAATATCTGCTGAAACCTCTGATGGAAGGTCCTTTCGATGAGATGATACAGCGGGTTCGGGAAAGACTTAAGAGAGAGGAAAGCGAAGATAAGTATCTTGATTGGGCAAAGAGCATGCTTGCACAAAACCGTACCTATCTGGCTTCTAACTTTTGGCAGAGGGCTCTGGAAGGACATTACACAAAGGAAGAGATCAGGGAACGTTCTCAGTACTTAAACCTGCTGCTTCCTGAACCATTTACGGTTACTGTGGTTTCCCTGGAATATCAGAAAATGGAGGATGTAAAAGGCACCTGGAATGAAGATCTGCTGTTTTTTGTAGCTGAGAATATTGCAAATGAAATGTTTCATGGGCTGGAAAACCCAAACAGCTGCCAGGACAGGCATGGTAATCTGGTGGTGATTTCAAAAGCTGTGGCACCGGAAGCTGCAGACGAGCAGACGGAGACTTACTGTAATATGCTGGAGTCGCATTTGCCGGTGCGCAGCGTGGTCATGCAGGGAAACGGAGATGATTACGGAACTCTGGCGGAAACCTATGAAACGGCTGTCAGCCGGTTAAAGGAGCTGGAAACCGGTTCCTCTGTAATTAAGGATGTGAAGCTCTATATTGAAGACAACTATTCCCGGGAGGACTTTTCCTTTCAGGATGCGGCCGGCCATGTGAATCTGTCTATTCCCCATTTAAGCAGGATGTTTCGCAGGGAGATGGGGGTCACCTTTATCGATTACTTAACCAGCGTCAGGATCCGCAAGGCAATCGAACTTTTACATAGCGGTGAATTAAAGATTTATGAAATTGCGGAACTGTCCGGTTACGCAAACCAGCATTATTTCAGCAATGTGTTTAAAAAGAACTTGGGAGTCAGTCCTGCGGAATACCGGAGGCTGATTAAAAATGATAATCAAACCTAGACCATGCAATGATTTTATACCTTTTACTCAAATTATTGCAAAGACTTTCTTTCCTCCTTCCGGCATAATAACTGTATCGTTCAAATAAAAAAGGAGGATTATAAAATGAAAAAAAGATTTTTAAGCGTGTTGCTGTGCGCATCCATGGCGGCAGTTTCTTTAGCCGGCTGCAGCAGCGGAGCCAGCAGCTCAACCGCAACCACAGCGGCTCCTCAGACAACGGCTGCACAGGCTGAAACCACAGCAAAGGCAGAGGAAACCACGGCCAAAGCTTCCGAAACTGCAGGGGAAAAGCTGGTAGTCGGCTTTGCCCAGATCGGTCAGGAATCCGGATGGCGTGACGCAGAGACCCTTTCCATTCAGACCTATGCGTCTGAAAACGGGGATAAGGTGGAGCTTCTTTTTGCAGATGCGCAGCAGAAGCAGGAAAATCAGATTAAAGCAATCAAGAACTTCATTGAGCAGGGGGTCGATGTCATCGGTCTTGCACCGGTTGTAGAAACTGGCTGGGATCAGGTGTTTGCTGAGGCGAAAGAAGCAGGGATTCCGATTATTCTTCTGGACCGGAGAGCAGATGTCGGCGAAGACTTATATGCAACCTTTATCGGCTCTGACTTTATTGAAGAAGGCAAGATGGCTGCAAAGGAAATGGCAAAGCTGATTGGGGAAAATGGAAAAATTGTTGAACTGGAAGGAACGGTAGGCGCTTCCGCAGCAACGGACCGTAAAACCGGATTTGATGATGAGATCAAGGCAAGCTATCCGGGTATTGAGATCGTAGCTTCCCAGACCGGTGATTTCACCAGAGCCCAAGGAAAAGAAGTCATGGAGTCTTTCTTAAAATCCAATAAGGATATTAAGGGCGTTTATGCCCACAACGATGACATGGCTCTTGGAGCAATCGAGGCAATCAAAGAGGCTGGATTAAAACCTGGTGAAGACATTAAGATCGTTTCCATCGACGGTGTCCGTGGAATCTTTGAAGCAATGGCAGCCGGAGAGGCAAATTGTACCGTAGAATGTAATCCACTGCTTGGACCGCTTTTATTTGAAACAGCAGCAAAGCTGAAGGCAGGCCAGTCTGTTGATAAATGGGTGAAATCGGTAGATGGCGTATTTACTGCTGATATGGCAGCTAAGGTACTTCCGGACCGCAAATATTAAACCGCGGGGTTGTTGCAAAAGTATATCATTATTTTTGCAGCAACCCTTTTCATATCAGAGGAAATGCCTCTTAATTGAAAAGCGAGGAGGAAACGCCATGAGTGCTGGGAATCAGCTTTTGACAGTGAGAAATATATCCAAGGCATTTGGGAAAGCGGTAATTGCTTTGGCTGATGTGCAGTTTGATTTGAATCGGGGGGAAATACATGCCTTGTTGGGGGAAAACGGTGCGGGGAAATCAACGCTCATTAAAGTGCTGACCGGAGTGGAAAATAAGGACCAGGGTATCATTGAGATGGACGGAAGGCAGATCAATCCAAGATCCACTCAGGAAGCACAAAACGAAGGGATTTCAACGGTATACCAGGAGGTTAATCTCTGCCCCAATCTTTCCGTGGCGGAAAATATTTATATTGGGCGGGAACCGAGAAACCGTTTTGGAACAATTAATTGGAAAAAAATCAATGCCGATGCCAGGGAACTGCTGGATAAATTTGATTTACATATAAATGTTACGAAGAATCTGGATCATTACTCTGTGGCGGTCCAGCAGATGGTGGCCATTGCAAGGGCCAGCGATATTGATGCCAAGGTTCTTATCTTGGATGAACCCACCAGCAGCCTTTCCTCCGCTGAGGTCGATAAGCTGTTTCAAATTATGAGAAAGCTTCGTGAAGAGGACATGGGTATAGTCTTTGTCACACATTTTCTGGATCAGGTTTATGAAGTCACTGACAGAATCACCGTACTTCGGAACGGAAAATATGTGGGGACGTATCTGACAAAAGAACTGCCAAGAGTAGAACTGGTAGGAAAAATGATAGGTAAGGATTATGCAGGCCTTAAGGAAGCCATGAATGCAAAATGGCCGGAGGAAGCGGAGAGGCAGGAGAAGGAGACATTTATTAAGCTGGTCAATGTCAGCAGTCCCGGAACGGTTAAGGGGTTTGAGCTTACAGTAAAAATGGGGGAGGTTCTGGGTTTTTCCGGTCTCTTAGGCTCCGGTCGTTCGGAGACAGCAAAGGTTTTGTTTGGAATAGATCCCATCAGCGAAGGCGAAGTAAAGGTGAAAAATGAGATGGCTCATTTACATTCTCCCTTAGACGCAATCCGAAATGGAATCGCTTTCTGCCCGGAAAACCGGAAGACAGAGGGAATTATCGGTGAGCTTTCCATCTGGGAAAATATCATACTTGCCCTTCAGGTAAAACGGGGGATCTTCCATAAGATTTCCAGGAAAGAAGCGGAGGAACTGGCAAAGGAGTATATTGAAAAGCTGCAGATTAAAACACCGGGTACAGAGCAGTTAATCAAGAATTTAAGCGGAGGAAACCAGCAAAAGGTAATTCTTGCCAGATGGCTTGCCACGGATCCGGAGTTTCTGATGCTTGATGAACCAACCAGGGGAATCGATATCGGAACAAAGGCAGAGATCCAGAAAATCGTCATGGATCTTGCAGGAAGAGGGATGGCGGTACTCTTTATATCATCGGAGATTGATGAAATGCTCCGATGCTGCACCAGGATGATTGTGCTTCGGGATATGAAGCAGGTAGGAGAGTTAAACGGAAAAGAGATATCAGAAGAAGCAATTATGCGGATTATGGCAGGAGGTGAAGCATCATGAGAGAAACCTGGAATCGTTTGTCAGAAAAACAGTATTTCCGCCCCCTCATAATTTTTATCATAATTCTGCTCTTTAATGGTATTGTCAGCAAGGGAGAATTTTTTACACTCTCCATCGTGGATGGGCATTTATACGGACGTATTATTGACATCGTGAGAAATGGGAGTAAGCTCATGATACTGGCTGGCGGCATGACCATGATACTGGCAACAGGCGGTACCGATATTTCCGTAGGCTCTATCATGGCGATCAGCGGAGCCATTGCCTGCAGCATCGTAAACGGAAATATTTTTCCGTCATTCAATGGGAGTGTTGCCGCAGCGATTATTCTTGCAATCCTTGCAGGAACTGTCAGCGGCATCTGGAATGGCTTTTTAGTGGCCAAAATAAAGATTCAGCCAATTGTAGCTACCATGATTTTAATGGTTGCCGGCAGGGGGATCGCACAGCTGATCACCAGGGGGAAGATCGTTACGATTACTTCGGAAACCTATTATTTTATTAATGGAGGTTATATTTGCGGACTCCCATTTCCCCTGTTTATTGTACTTTTCCTGGTTGGCTTTCTCGTGCTGTTTACGGGAAGAACAGCATTTGGCCTGTTTTTGGAATCAGTTGGCTGTAATCCAACCGCCTCAAAGTATGTGGGCATTAAGGTTGACCGGATGCTGTTAGCAATCTATACACTTTCAGGAGCATTTGCTGCGGTGGCAGGCTTGATTGAAAGTGCCGGGATCAAAGGTGCGGACTGCAACAATGCAGGGCTGGGGATTGAAATGGATGCCATTCTTGCCGTTGCAATTGGAGGAACAAACTTAATGGGCGGGCGTTTTTCCATTCCAGCCAGCGTCATAGGTGCATTGATCGTACAGAGCATCACAACAACTGTACTGGCGCTGGGAGTTCCGGCCGCCTATATCCGTGTGCTAAAGGCATTGCTGATTATCATCATCTGTTTGTCGCAGTCAAAACAGTTTAAGGATCTGGTCATTAAGCGCAAAATGATAAACAGAAAGGTGGTTGGCAGCTGATGGAACAGACAGAAAAAAGAAAAAAAGTTCATATCAATAATATTTCACTGGTTATCACCGTTGTGCTGTTTATCCTGATGTTTTTGTTTGGTTCTGTAAAGTACAATAATTTCTTATCGCTATCAACCTTTTTAAACCTCTTTAATGACAATGCATATTTAATGATAGCGGCGATCGGAGCAACCTTTGTGCTGATAAGTGGAGGGATCGATATCTCCATCGCCTCTACCATAGCTTTTACCGGCGTAAGTTCTGCATTCCTTTTGGAACGGGGGGTCCCGGCATTCCTAGTAATTCTTCTGATGCTTCTTGTAGGAATCATCGTAGGCTGTACCCAGGGTACCTTGATTCATTATTTTAAGCTTCAGCCGTTTATTGTGACTTTGGCAGGCCAGTTTTTGATGCGGGGGCTATGCGTTGTGATCAGTGAACGCTCCATTCCCATCAGTGATCCGTTTTTTAAAACCATGGCACTTGGAAAAGTGGCAGTTCGCCTGGGAGAAGCGAAAGCGTGGAACGGGAAAATTTATTACTATGTATTTATCCTTTTGATTGTTTTTGCGGCTGCCGTCTATACCCTGAGATATACGAAATTTGGCAGGTGTTTGTATGCGCTTGGTGGCGGTGAAACGTCCGCTAGCCTCATGGGATTAAATGTTGCAAGAACGAAAATTGCGGCATACGGAATCAGCGGCTTTTGTGCCGCTCTCGGAGGAATCGTGTTCAGTTTTTATACTCTGGCCGGATTCGGCCTCCAAAATCTGGGCCTGGAACTGGATGCACTTTCATCCGCTGTGATCGGCGGTACTCTGCTAACCGGGGGCGTAGGCACTGTGGCGGGTACGGTAGTCGGAGTTATGATAGAGGGAATCATTCAGACAATCGTTACCTATCAGAATTTAAATACCTGGTGGACGAAAGTTACCATTGCGGCGCTTCTGTGTTTCTTTATTGTAATACAGAGAATCATTGCGATCCGCGCTGAAAAATCAAAGGGGAAGAACGAATAATAAAGCATAATAGTTGTAAGAGTCTGTTAACTTCGGTATACTGAATGAAGCAGGCGATATGATATGAAAATAGGAGTGAGAGCAATGAAATATTGGAAGAAACGATTCATGGATATGAAAATTCGTGATAAAATGATCAATTCTCATATTTTTATTGCGCTCATTCCTTTTTGCTTTGTCGGGATATTGGGGATTATCAGCTCAACCAGAGAGGCGGAGCGCAATGTGACCCAGCATACGTCTCTGCTGGTGGGACAAGTGCAGCATACAACAGATATCTATATAAGCAGCATTGAAAAGACTGCGAATATGCTGATCCAGATTATTGAGCCAATGCATCTTGGCAGAATCCCATCCGCAGAAGACAGCCGCTGGAAGGAATATGAGGCAGCACTGAAAAACAGCTTTGAGGTGGTAGCGGAAACTCACGATGAAATAGCGGGCATTTTTTTTGCTACGGAGCATGATATGTATGTGGGGACCGGGATGTCAAGAATCTCCCGGGACCCGTTTGCAAAAGAGGTCTGGTATGAAAAAGCAGCGGCATCTCCAGGGGAAATGCAGATCATCAGCAATGTTACCGGAAGGAATATTGTTACGGAGGCGGCCTACAGCGTTGATGATGTATTTTCAGTAATGAAAGCTGTTATAGACCCGGAGACAGGGGAGCGGGTGGGCGTATTGCTGTTTGATGTAAAGCATGAAATTATATCCTCCGCAATTCAGGATGCGAATATCGGTGAAAATGGATTTGTATTCGTCCTTGATGAGCAGAATCACTTAGTATATGCGCCAACCAATAAAATCGTCTACCGCATCCGGCCGGAATGGCTGTGGAATGAAGAAGAGCCTGTGACCGCGGTTACCAATGGGGAGAAGTATCAGATCAGCTATCAGAAATCCGCCTATACCGGCTGGAAAACCGTCAGTGTCTCGTCTTACCGGGAAATCATGGGCGGAATCAATACCATGCTGATCATGTTTGGCTGGGTTTTGATATTAACAATTCTCACGGTATTTATTGTAGCGGTAAAAATATCGGAGACGGTCACAAAGCCCATTGTCAGGCTCCGCAACTTAATGAAGGAGACGGAAAAAGGCAACTTATCCGTTCGGTTTGAGGGCGATTATTTAGATGAGGTCAGCGAGCTTGGGCGCCGGTTTAATCAGATGCTGGAGCGAATACAAGAATTGATGGAAGAGGTTTATAAGGAACAGGAAAACAAGCGGAAAGCGCAGCTTAAGGCAGTTCAGGAACAATTTAAACCGCATTTTTTATACAATACTCTGGACACCATAGGCTGGATGGCGAGAGAACATTCCGCTTATGACATCGTTCATCTTGTGGATGCTCTCACCAATGTTTTTCGCATCAGCTTAAGCAAGGGCAAAGACTATATTACCATAGAAGAGGAAATCCGGTATATCTCCAATTATCTCTACATACAGAAAATCCGTTACGGTCCTAAGGTACAGTATGAAATTCAGGCAGAGGAAGACTGTATGAAGGTGGTTCTTCCAAAGATGATCCTTCAGCCGTTGGTGGAAAACTCCATTTACCATGGGGTAAAGATGAAGAATGGAGACGGGCATTTGAAGATCACCGGACGGGTGGAAGATGATTGGGTGAGCCTGGAAGTTTGGGATGACGGAAAGGGCATGGAAGAAGAAAAGGTTTGGGAGTTATCCAGATTGTTAAATGAACCGGGTGAAGCCGGCAGAAACAGGAGCTTTGGTTTGTTTTATATTAAGGAGCGGCTGCGCATCCGGTACGGAGAGCAGTTCCAGGTATTGGTGGAAAGCAAAGAGGGGCAGGGGACGCGTATTGTTATACGAATTCCGAAAGAAGTTCAGAATGATCTTGAAAAAGGATAAAATGGAAAAAAGAACGAAATTACTATTGGTATTACTGATATCGGTATTTGTCTTTTTGGGATACCGTATTTATAACGGGGCGATTACCCAGACGGTTTATAAAAGCGATGTGGAATATGTGATCGGTGTTTCCCAGGCAAATATGAGGGAAGCATGGAGAGTAGCCCTGATCAATGAGATCCAGGAGGAGGCGGGAAAGTATCCCAATATCAGGATCGTTACGGCAGACGCTACCTCAAACGTAGAGAAGCAGGAAAAGGATGTTGACCGGCTTCTGGATTTTGGCATTGATCTGCTGATTATTTCTCCCTGTGATTCCAGCCGTCTGACAAAGAAGGTAAGAGACGTATATCAGGAGGGAGTTCCTGTGATTGTTATGGACCGGAGCGTGGAGGGCTTTGATTACAACCTGTTTATCGGTCCGGACAATAATCTGATCGGGAAGCAGGGCGGAGAATGCGCGGCCCAGCTGCTTGGAAACGGAAAGGGAAAGATACTGGAGCTTCGTGCAACAGCCGGCTCTCTTCAGAGCGAGGAGCGAAGCGAGGGTTTTGATTCTGTGATCAGAGATTATCCTGACATAGAAAAGACTGTCTGTGATTTAAAAAATGACATGAAGGATCCGGCCTATGATGCGGTTTATGCCATGAAGGAGGAACTGAAAGGTGTTTCTCTAATATTTGCCAACAATGATTCCGTGGCCTTTGGAGCATACGAGGCCTTAAAGGACAGGAATCTGGCTGAGAAGATAAAAGTCATCGGATGCGACGGCTTTACAGGAGAAAATGAAGGAGTGGATTTGGTCAGAAAAGGAAAGCTGGCGGCAACAATTTCCTGCCCCACGGGTGGTAAAGAAGCGGTACAATATGCGATTAACATATTGAGGAAGGAAAGCGGTGTACCCAAACAAGTAATTTTAAGAAGCCATACAATCTATCCCCAGAATGCAGGTGAGTATTTGGCGGCTCTTGACAGAGAAAGTATCGACGATGGCAGGAGAATTACCGTAGGATATTCCCAGGTGGGGCAGGAGAGCCAGTGGCGGCTAGCCAATACTCGCTCGATTCAGGAGGCAGCCAGGGAGTTTAACATGGAGCTTCTTTTTGACAGTGCAGATCAGTCTCAAAAAAAGCAGATTGAAGCGATCCGGAGGTTTATTAAGGAGAAGGTGGATGTAATCGTAGTTTCCCCTGTTGTTGAAGCCGGATGGGATGAGGTCTTAAAAGAGGCAAAGGAAGCTAATATTCCTGTAGTAATGTCCGACCGGAGAATAGAAGCGGGAGACGATTTGACAACCACTTATATTGGAGCTGATTTTTTAGAGGAAGGACGCAGGGCCATGCGCTGGCTGAAAGAACATGTAAAACCAGAGCAGGGGGTTGTCCGCATTTTGGAGCTTCAGGGAAGTGAAGGTGCTACACCTACAGAGGAGAGAAAGAAAGGTTTCTATGAAATATTGGAGGAGAATCCCCAGTACCAAATTGTATACACGGATTATGGTGATTTCACTTATGAGGGAGGAAAACAGGTTGTCGAGGAATACATAAATAGTCACACCTGGGATGTGGATATTATCTATTCCCACAACGACGATATGGCCCTTGGAGCAATTAAAGCATTGGAGGCCCATGGATTGAAACCGGGGAAAGACATAACGATTGTCTCTGTGGATGCGACGAAAGAAGCGTTTCAGGCAATGATAGACGGCAAGTTGAACTGTGCGGTGGAATGCAGTCCGCTTTTAGGTCCTTCGCTTATGAAGGCGATCCGGGATATGATAGCAGGAAAGGAAATGCCTCTTCGGATTATAACAGAAGAAAAGGTGTATGATCAGTCGGATGCGGAAACAGTTATAAAAACCAGGGAATATTAACAGGCTTTGTTATTCTGCTAAAAAATTTAAAAAAAGAAAAAAAGTACTTGATTAATTCCCAAAAGTATAGTACTATAATTGTGCGAATTGATTTACCAATTTGCACAATTAGAAAGCAGAAGTGGCGGAATTGGCAGACGCGCACGGTTCAGGTCCGTGTGGTAGCAATACCTTGAGGGTTCAAGTCCCTTCTTCTGCATAGAGATGCAAAAAAGTCCTGTGGAAAACTCCACAGGACTTTTTTGTGTTATCGGATAAAACATTTTATAAATTTGCCATACTCATGCCGGGTTCATAAACTGCATATTGGCTGCGGCCATGCTTCTTTGCGTGATAAAGAGCAATGTCGGCCTTTTCATATAATTCCTCAAATGCAGTTCCATCTTCCGGATAGGCGGCTGTTCCCAGGCTGCCTGAAATATGGGCTTCCGGTTCCAGAGCACTGCCTATGAGACTGCATAAATTTTCCAGACGTGCGTACAAGTCCATGCTGTAAGCCACATCTTTTAATAATATGATGAACTCATCGCCTCCCAGCCGGCCAAAGATGTCATCGCGCCTTAATGCGGATTTAAGTCTTGAGGCGGCGCGGTGGAGGGCCTTATCCCCAAACTGATGGCCGTAATTATCATTCAGCTGCTTGAAACGGTCAATATCCAGCATAATAAGGATGTGGTGCCCCTGGCTGTTTTTTAATGTATTGCGTATTGCATGTATGGCAGTTGCCCTGTTTAACAGTCCGGTTAAGGAATCCTGTTTGGAAAGCTCCTGTAAATTCAGGGCCTCCCGCTTGGATTCGTCAATATCCTTAATGAGGATAAATGCCTTGATCGTATCGGTATAGGGATCAGAAACAATCTGTACCATGCCAAGCCCCCAGTAGACGCTGCCATCGGGCCGTATACGCCGGTGCTCCAGCCGTAAGGACCGGTTCCCCCTATAGTAGTGATAGAGTAATTGGTTTTTATTGAAGAATTTTAGAAACATTTCCCGGTCTTCTTCAAAAATGTGATTTTCTGCTATGTAGGTCATAATGCTGGAAAAAGAATTGGTAACATATTCCGGCATAGTCTGGGTCATTTCTCCAATGATTTCTTCGAATAAGTCAAATTTTAAATTATATTCATAATAGCCGATACAGTCCCTTTTCTGTTCCCGCATGTACTCCATCCATTTTTGATAAGCCAGCTCTTTTTCATACTGGTCTGTAATATCCTGGTAGGATATGATTCCCCTGAGAGGCTTTTGCTTCTCAGTGCACACCAGCGAGTATTGGGATGAGAACCAATGATAATCCCCGGAACCAGTTTTTAAGCGTGTGATGCATTTGCCCTCGGGTATCCCCTTCTCCATGTCATCATAAAAGTCCAGAAAGTCAGTAACACTTTCCTTGTGTACAATGCCGTTTTCAATAAGGAATTCGGGGGAGAGCGGCAGAGTATGAGGAAAGGGAAACGTTCTGGAAAATTCAGGTGAGGGGGAAATGGTTCTTGAAGGAATATCATAGATACTTACAAGACAGCCGGAATGCCGGCTTGCCAGCCGGTATTGTTCTTCACGAATCCGTAAGTGTTCCTGGAATTTTTTCATACATGTGATATCGGAGATAGCACAGTACAATAGTTCCTCCTCAGGGATATAATTCAATTGTAAGGAATACCAGATGCAGCCTTTTTGTATTTTAGCTTTGAATTCCAATTCAAAACTGGCTGCCTGGTCTGTCAGGTGGCTGCGTATCTCCGTCAGCAGCTCCGGATATTCTGATTCACATACCATGTCCTGAAGTGAAGCAGGCGATTGAAACAATGATTGGATCGCCTGATTGGAGTAAAGAATGGTAAGGTTTTCATCAGTTTTAAGCTTCAGTATGCCGCAAGGAATGCGATCTAAAAAAGTTTCTCCGTTCATCTTCACTTTCTCCCATAAGTGCTATGAAAATAGAAATTGGCCTTATATAGAATATATGAAGCATGTTGTCAAAAAATGCACAAAAAAATATAAATATAGTAAACTTTTGGAAATCCATGGGTTTTGGACAATCGTCACAAATGATTGGAGGATTTTGACAAAATCAAAATATAAATTAGTGCAGGTTGCTTAAAGTGAAGGAAATGAATAAGATTCGATTGACAATTTGTTACAAATAGGATATTTTTAAATCAGAACTTAATTCGGAGACCGAAAAAAGAAAGAAGGCGCTGTACAAATATGAAAAAAAGCGGTTTACAGGACATGAAACGGGAAAATTTACGATTGATCATGAATGTAATTTTAGAAAAGGAAACGGTTTCCCGTATAGAATTATCCGAGATCATAGGGCTTTCACCGAGTACGGTTTCATCTCTGACATCGGAATTAATAGAAAAAGGTTGGATCGTGGAAAATGGTGTGACCACGCCCACAGGTGGCAGAAAAAGGATCGAATTATCGGTGAATAGCAGCAAAGGGTATATCGCAATTTTGGAGATTGGCTGGAGAAGAGCCGTCCTCCATTTTTTAGATCTGGCGCTGGAAAAAAAGCATAGTGTTCTGATATCAGATTATTACATTACCGGCAATGAGCTGCTTGAACAGGTTACCCATTTCTTAAGAGAGGAAGCGGAAAATTTTTGCAATGGGAAACTGGCCGGTATCGGACTTTTGTTCCAGGAAGATATGAGCCCCAGTGATTTTAATGTTATGTATTCCACTTCATTGTCTTCCGCCAGCATATCATTCTGTGAGGCGGTGAAAACCCAGTTTAAGGTACCTGTCATGGAAGAATATTCTCAGGTTTATTCCTTCCGGCAAATTATGAAAAAAGAAGAGAGTACGAACAGTGCACACATTGAGATTGGAAAAAAGGTTTTTGTTTCCATAACCTCCAATGGGACGTTTCTTGATATGACGGAGGGAAAGAAAGCTGATATGACTCCCTTCATCGAAAATACCGGTAAAAAAATGAACGCAGACAAACTTTCCGAAGGAATTGTTAATTTACTGCAGATGATCTGTATGATGTTTCCCATCGAAAACGTATATCTGTCAGGCCGGCTGGATGAGGGAGACCGTCTGGCGGAACGTATAAACGGACAATTAAAGAAAAGTGATTTATTAAAGCACGCTGTTGAAGTCAAGGCTATAAAGCCTGTGATTAACCATATGGAAACAGATTTAGGTAAGAGAGTACTGAAAAAAGTAATTTGTGAAATGTAGCCGTCCGGACGGCCGCCGCAAGACTGCATTTCAGAAAGGAGATGTCAATGGATTTTAAAACAATGGTAAATGAAAACAAGTTTACCTTGGTGGTTAGCCTGCCGGAAAACAATCTGGAACTAGCCAAAGCCGCATTAGAAGGAGGAGCTCAGGCAATTAAAGTTCATGCAAATGTATGGCACCGTGCAAGCGGCCATACATTCGGAACTTATGATGATAACCGGCAGTTTTTAAAAGAATTGATTGCACTATGCAAAGATGTGCCGGTTGGGCTTGTACCTGGAGGAGAAGATGCGTTTATTACAAGGGAAGAAAGGCTGGAAGTGGAACAAATGGGGCTTCGGTTCTTTTCCTCCTACCTTCACCATCTGCCGTGTTATATGATGGAGAGCCAGACATTGACCAAAATGGCTGCCATTGATGATACGTATGATCAGAATACGCTGGAAGCAGTCCGGCATTCCTGCATAGATATTTTAGAATGCAGCATTCAGCCGGGAGCACGCTACGGGACTCCGCTTAATTACGCAGATATTTTGCGATATTCCCATATATCTGCTAATGCAGGGAAGCCGACGTTAATCCCTACCCAAAAGAAGATTTGCCCGGATGAGGTAAAGCATCTTTATGAAGCCGGCTGTAAAGCCGTCATGATCGGGGCCATTGTTATGGGAAAGGAACCGTCTGCAGAAGAAGTAAAAAAGGTAACCGGGCAGTTCCGGAATGCAGTAGATAAATTATAAACACCATCTAATTGAAAAATGGAGGATTTCGTATGTTACAGGGAACATGTATCATCATTGCTTTTCTTGTTATTGCAGCATTTATGATGGCAAAAAAACTGCCTACTTTGCTGGCTCTGCCCTTTCTGGCGGTTGTCATCTGCGTGATAGCAGGAGTTCCGGCAGTGGGAGTGAATGGGGAAGGGGCTCAGATTGGCTGGCTTTCCACTGTTTTAGAAGCTGGTACTGTCAGAATGGGATCGGCAATTATGGCAGTCATCTTCGGCGCGTGGTTAGGACAGCTGATGAATAAGACGGGAGTGACCGAAAATATAATCAAAAAAAGTGCCGAACTTGGAGGCGACAGACCGCTAATTGTTACCCTGATCATGGTAACGGCAGTAGCACTTTTGTTTACTACGTTAAATGGATTGGGTTCTGTTATCATGGTAGGAACCATTGTTTTGCCTATATTGATTTCCGTGGGTGTTCCGGCCATCAGCGCTGCCAGCATCTTTTTGATGGCATTTGCAGTGGGACTTAGCTTTAATATTGCAAACTGGACTTCATTTTCCAGCATCTTCGGATTGGAAATTGATAATATTAAAGGGTTTGAAGTCTATATGCTGGCTGTAACGCTGATCGCGACAATTATCCTGATTTTTGTGGAATTTAAGAAAAATGGAGTGAAATTTGCTTTTTCCGCACCTGTTTCAGATCAGATCCAGACAAAACAGTTAAGAGGAACAGCCGGTGGGCTTGCTATGATCACACCACTTGTTCCCATCGTTCTGGTAGCGTTTTTAAAGGTGCCCGTTGTTCCTTCTTTCCTGGCAGGCATATTCTGGATTCTGCTGTTTACATCCAAGAGTTTTTCCAAAGCCATGAATCTCCTTGTAAAAACCTGTTATGACGGAATTACCGATGCAGCGCCTGCAATCATCTTAATGGTAGGCATTGGAATCTTATATCTTGCGGTAACGCATGCCATGGTAAAGGAAGTGCTGAACCCATTTTTACTTGCCGTAGTCCCAACTTCAAAAGTCGGATACATAATCTTTTTCTCAATTCTGGCACCATTGTCCTTATACAGAGGTCCCATGAATTTATTTGGACTCGGTTCCGGAATTGCAGCCCTGGTGATCGGACTTGGAACACTGAATCCGCAGGCAGTTATGGGTGCATTTCTTTCCGCAGAAAGAATTCAGGGCTGTGGGGATCCCACCAATACACAAAACGTCTGGACGGCTAACTTTGCCGAGGTCGATGTTAATACAATTACAAAAAAACTATTGCCCTATCTTTGGACTATTTCCGTGATCGGTGTGATAATCTCGGCATTCATTTACTTTTAAGCAATCGGACAGGAGAATTTAATTTATGAAAGTACGCATCGGGATTGATGTGGGCGGTACCTTTACGGATGCCGCCGCCATTGATAATGAAACTTTTGAATTAATAGGAGTGGTGAAAACTCCTACGACCCACAATTCCAGGCAGGGGGTGGCAGAAGGAATTGTAAAGGCGCTGCAGCGCATTATGGAGGATTGTCATATTAATCCGGATGACGTTGTTTTTATCGCTCACGGTACGACTCAGGCAACCAATGCACTTTTAGAAGGAGATGTGGCTCCGGTTGGCATTGTGACGCTGGGAAGCGGGTTACAGGGGGCAAAAAGCAGGTCGGATACCAACATCAGCAACATAGAACTGGCAGCCGGTAAATTTTTGGAAAGTCAGAACGAATATGTGGACACTTCGGATAAAGACAGTCTGGGAAGCAGGATCGATGACGCCATCCACTCTTTAAGAGAACGGGGGGCTTCCAGCATTGTGGCTGCAGAGGCTTTTAGTGTAGATGATCCGTACCATGAGAATCTGGCTCTGGAAAAATGCAAGCAAATGAATCTTCCGGGAACGGCTACCAATGAAATATCGAAGCTATACGGCCTGAAAATAAGAACCAGGACGGCCGTGGTAAATGCCAGCATTATGCCTAAGATGCTTGAAGCGGCAACCATGACAGAAACGAGTATCATAGAAGCTGGAATCAAAAACCCTCTCATGGTAATGCGCTGTGATGGCGGGGTTATGACTGTGGATGAGGTGAGAAACCGGCCGATCATGACAATTCTCTCGGGCCCGGCAGCCGGTGTTGCAGGCGCTCTGATGTATGAAAAGCTGACGGATGGTCTTTTTTTTGAAGTCGGCGGCACCTCCACGGATATATCCTGCGTAAAGGATGGCAAGGTTATGATCCAATATGCAGAAGTGGGAGGACATAAAACCTATTTAAACAGTCTTGATGTCAGAACCGTGGGCATCGGCGGGGGAAGCATGGTACAGATAAAGGAGGGCAAGGCCGTTAACATGGGGCCTCGAAGCGCTCATATTGCCGGTCTGGATTATGAAGTCTATACCGATGCCGACCTTATTAAAAATCCTAGGCTTATGACAGTCAGACCCGTTCCATCTGATCCGGAATATGCGGTCATTGAATGTGACAACGGAGTACGGGTGACCCTTACCATGGCGGGAGCCGCGAATATTGCTGGTTATGTCAGGCCGGAGGACTATTCCTACGGGAACTTAGAAGCAGCAAGGAAAGCCTGGAAGCCTTTAGCGGATCAAATGGGCTGCACCGTGGAAGAAGCGGCAGAAAAGGCGATGGCATTTGCAGCGGCTAAAAATGCTAAGGTTGCAGAACAGCTAATAAAGGACTATAAAATGCGGCCGGAACAGACCGTGTTTGTGGGAGGCGGAGGCGGAGCTGCCAGCGTGGTTCCCCATCTTGCAAAAACTATGAAGCATAAATACCGGATTGCAGGCAATGCCGCGGTGATTTCCACCATTGGCGTCGCTCTTGCCATGGTGCGGGATATGGTGGAACGGACGGTGTCAAGTCCTTCCCAGGAAGATATTTTAAGCATTCGCAGGGAGGTGGAACAGAAAGCAATTCAAAGCGGCGCCGCACCGGGGACCATTGAGGTTCACGTAGAAGTGGATACGCAGAAAAACCTTTTAAGGGCAATTGCCGTAGGTGCCACGGAGATGAGAAGTAAGGTTCTGGGCAATACAAAACTGACGATTGACCAGCTTCTTAAGATTTGTGCCGAAAATATGGATATGAGTCCGGGAGAATTATCCATAACCGCTCAAAACGGAGTGATGTATGCTGTGCAGTCCCAGAAACTGGAAAAGAAATTTCTTGGACTGGTGAAAAAGAAAACAACTCCCCTGCGTCTAATTGATGAAGAAGGCGTGATCCGCCTTCAGAAAAGCAATGCACTGGTTTCAGAAGTGAAGATTGTGGACTGGGAAACAAAAATTGAATGGTATTTGGAAGAGATGACGGTGTTTAATGATGGCGGTGCCAATCTGCCCAATATTTATCTTGTATCAGGGAAACGGGTCATTGATTTATCCGGACTCCAGAGCAAAGAGCAGATTTGTGCACTGGGAAATGCAGAACTGACAGGTTTTGGCAATGAGGAAAAGGTCCTGATCATTGCTACCGGCCGGACAGATGGATAAGTGCAGGTAAGGTGGTGAGTGGATTTTGAATACAGGTTCCATGCCGTTTCCGGGAAAGGAATTGGCACAGGATGAATTAAGCCGTGACAGCTGTTATGATAAAATCCGGTCTGAGGACAGAAAAAGGATCACAGACCGGGCGTGGCAAAAGGGAGAAGCGGCAGCAGAAATGATCTTTAAGCGTTACAATGGGGAACATGATTTTTTTAGAATTGCAGCAGAAAGCGGCTTGTCCTGCGAGAAGGTTGATGTCGATTATGTTGCAGGGAACCAGAGATATTTCAGTGATTATCTGACCGGACAGAAGAAGATCCATCTTTATTTGAAATCCATTTCGCTTTGGGCAAAAGAAAATAAAATGGAGATGGCGGAAGCCATGAATCTGATTTTAAGCCATGAATATTACCATTTTCTTGAATGGAGTGAACTGGGATTTACCAGTAAAGAATATCTGGTGCCAATGCTTACGATTGGCAGTCTGAAAATCGGACGGACTGGGATTCGGGCACTATCGGAAATCGGTGCTCATGCCTTTGCCTGCCGCTATGATCAGCTGATGAAGGAGGAGAGATATGAAACAGAACTTAACCTATGATGTGGTCATCATTGGAGGCGGGCCTGCCGGTACCGTAGCGGCAATCGCCAGTGCAAGATGCGGAGCCAAGACTCTTTTGGTAGAGCAGAATGGATATCTGGGCGGTATGCTCACGATGGCCGGAACGGGTCCTCAGATGACATTCCATGCAGGAAGTACGCAAGTCGTGCAGGGAATTGCTGAGGAAATTGTAGCACGCTTGGTAAAAGAGGGCTTTTCTCCAGGTCATATGGAGGATTTTGTGGGGTATGCCAGTTCCGTGACTCCGTTTGACGCAGAAGGAATGAAATTGATTCTGGAGACCATGGTAAAAGAGGCTGGAGCTGATCTGCTTTATCATACCGTCTATACAGGCTGTGAATGGGAGGACCGCAAGATTCGCAAGGTACGTCTGTATGGAAAACAGGGGTTCTTTGATGTATCCGCCTCCGTGTTCATTGATGCTTCAGCAGATGCAGACCTGGCCACTCATGCAGGAATTGGAAGTGTTTACGGCAGAGAAGAGGATCATCTGGCTCAGCCCATGACAATGAATATCAAGGTGAGCAATGTGAACCGGGATAAGATGATTGAATATATAAAGAATAACTCTGGCGATATGCTTGAGACCATTCCATTCGAACGTCTGCAGCTAATTCCCAGAAGCGGCATGCAGGGGGCATATTCAGTTATTCGTATGGCAAAGGAAAAAGGGGAATTCCCGATTGACAGAGATATGGTGCTTTGCTTTGAGACCAACAATCCTGGAGAATACATCCTTAACATGTCCCGGATCATTAAGAAAAGCGCACTGGACTCTTTTGATTTAACGGAAGCGGAGATAGAGGGCAGAAAACAGGCACATGCTATCGTTGCATTTATGAGAAACTACATCCCTGGATTTGAACATGCGGTTATCGTTACCACAGGGCCGCATATCGGGATTCGGGAAAGCCGTAAGATAAACGGCGCATATCGGTTGACTGCCTCCGATTTATTAGAGAACAAAATGTTTGAAGATGCCATTGCCATGGGCGGCTATCCCATCGACATCCATTCCCCTGATGGAGGAACCATGGAGCATCATTATTTAAAGAAAGGCAGCTGGTACTCCATTCCATACCGTTGTTTGTATACAAATGAACTGGATAACCTTCTGGTAGCCGGGCGATGCATCAGTGCGACTCATGAAGCCTGTGCGGCAGTTCGTGTAACGCCAATACTGATGGCAATCAGTGAAGGAGCCGGTACTGCGGCAGCGATTGCGGCAAAACAGGGAATTGGGGTTGCCGCAATCGACGTGGCACAGCTTCAGAATCTTTTAAAGGATCATGGCGCTTTTCTTGAACCGTATAATTAACGGGTTTTAAGATTTGGAAAAGCGGATGATTATCTCCGGTACAGGTACACGGGTCTGCCGCTTTCCATCTTTCTTTGAGGCTCTCCCTGGATCAGCGGTATGGCATATTCCAGAAAATCTGGGGAGATATCCGTGCCATTGCCGCAGATCCACTGGGCGGGGAACAACTTTTCCTGATTGCATACTTCGTTGACGTCAACGGTGATACATTCCATGGAATATGGGGAATTTCCTGTGCGGTGAAAGGCAACCATTCTTCCGGTAATGCCTTTTAAAGCGGCCTTTACTCCTTCAGAGCCTGCCTGCACGGATTCTTCTATGTCGGTTGCAGAAGCCAGCATGCCGCTGCAACGCTGATTTACATTCAGTTCAATGGAACGGACCTTTACACCAAAACGGTCACGTACAAAGTTCTCCAGCATTTTACCACTTCCGGTCAGCATTTTATGGCCGAAGGTGTCCAAACGGACTTCATCCGCGTATTCGCAAATAAATTTGCCCTGGGAATCAGAGAGTCCTTCAGAGATGCAGATAATAACGGAATTGTGTTTGTTAAGGGCAGCTTTTACATCCGCTGCGAACCGCTCAAATTCAAAATCCGTTTCAGGAAGATAAATAAGCAGGGGATTATCGCCATCAAATTTTCTGGCCAACGCACTGGCAGCAGTAAGCCAGCCTGCATGACGGCCCATCAGTTCTATGATGGTGACTGACTTTTGCTGGTACACAGAAGAGTCCAGAACGATTTCGCGGACGGTATCAGCTACATATTTGGCAGCACTGCCGTATCCGGGAGTATGATCCGTTAAAATCAAGTCGTTGTCAATGGTTTTGGGAATTCCAATGAAACGGATAGGGCTTCCATGATGGGCGGCGTAGCGGGAAAGCTTACTTACCGTATCCATGGAATCATTACCGCCAATATAGAAGAAATATCCGATATCCATAGCTCGGAATTTTTCAAAAAGAGCCGGATAAAAAGGAGAAGACAGATCATCAGGAAGTTTATAGCGGCAGGAACCTAAATAAGCAGCTGGTGTTAATTTCAAAAGCTCCAGTTCTTCTTCTGTTAAGTTACCTGTTAAATCCATATAATTGCCGGACATGAAGCCTTCTATGCCATTGAGCATTCCGTAAACCCTTCCGATTTCGGCCTGGGCCATTCCTTCCTTGATTACGCCGTAAAGGCTTGCGTTGATCACAGCGGTTGGTCCGCCGGATTGTCCTACGATTGCATTTTTCTTCATGTAATAATATCCTCCAAGTTTGCATATGCCATGGGCACCTTCCCTATTCTATAATAGAACGGGTTTCTTTGCAACTGGGAAATATTTGGCCCATAAAAGGGAGGAGCCGGTGAAATGTGACTTTCACCGGCCAGTTATGAAAAAAAGTTTTATTTTTAACAAGTATTGGAGTTCTTCTTGTTACTATCTTAATTATAAAAGACAGATGTGAAAAAAGTTTGTAGAAGGTGTAAATAAATTTTGTACGTCTTGTGAAAAAACTGTGAATGAATGGTGTTGGCTTTTTATAAATGATTGTAGACGATTTATGCAACTGTAGCTGATTATAACTGAATAATTATGAAATAAGAGTATTATGAAATCGCATTGGTAGTAACATACTATACAACAAACTATACAACACTATAAAATCTTCTCTATTTCCGTTCTAAACCATTCAATATTCATGTTAGTATAAACTCTATAAACATGACCTAAAAAGCCATGTTCGGATTCTTTCTTCAACAGAGAGTTTCTGAATGTATTTTCAATATATCTATACAAACCGTGAAATTTTTGAGTTCTTCCAAATAACATAGGCCTGCCTATATCAATGGCTTCATGGTAATACTTATGAATTATTGGTAACACCTTTGGAAGAATGGGAACTGTTCTATTTATACCATTGCTAGTTTTTACTCCGCCAGTATATGTCCTGTTTTCTAGATCAATGTTATTTACTGCAAGAGTAATGACCTCACCTGGACGCCAGCCAGAGTAGCATTGAACAATAGTCATCCGATGCGGAAATTCCCGTTTCGGTTGTTACATCGGAACTTTTTGGCCTGGGTGATCCTGGGCCTTTTTCGATGGAGGGAATTGTATGCAGATCAAGAAATTACTTACACCCTATAATTTTAATACCGGTACTGCGGACCGCATTAAGTATATTGCAATCCATTATGTAGGGGCCCTGGGAGGAGCAGAAGCGAACTGCCAATACTATGCCTCCCAGTACATTGGGGCCAGTGCCCACTATTATGTTGGGTTTGACGGGGAAGTTTGGCAGTCCGTTGAGGAAAAGTAATTTCTTTATTTATTATGAAACAAGCACTTATCTATTCGGAAGTATATATAAATATACTAGAAATATAAATAAAGGAATCATGAATATGCATTATGATTATCAATATGGGAATTTATATTCAAGAGGAAATATTTATTCAGGCATGAACTGGATACCTACACCAGTTGAAAGAAGAGCAAATTATAATTATAAACTTTTTGAAAATCAAATTACAGCACCCACAGGCCCGACAGCACCCACAGGCCCGACAGCACCCACAGGCCCGACAGTTCCCACAGGCCCGACAGTTCCCACAGGCCCGACAGCACCCACAGGCCCGACAGCACCCACAGGCCCGACAGTTCCCACAGGCCCGACAGTTCCCACAGGCCCGACAGCACCCACAGGCCCGACAGCACCCACAGGCCCGACAGTTCCCACAGGCCCGACAGTTCCCACAGGCCCGACAGTTCCCACAGGCCCCACAGCACCCACAGGCCCGACAGTTCCCACAGGCCCGACAGTTCCCACAGGCCCCACAGCTCCCACAGGTCCCACAGCTCCAACAGGTCCCACATTTCCAGGCTTTCCAGGGATCAAAATACTAACAGGCCCTATGACCCCAACAGGCCCTATGACCCCAACAGGCCCTATGACCCCAACAGGCCCTATGACCCCAACAGGCCCTATGGCCCCAACAGGTCCTATGGCCCCAACAGGTCCTATTATCCCAATAGATGAATTTGAAAATATTGAGTCACAAGAGTCGCCATCTTTATTACCGAGTACAATTGTTTCAATCATTGAAGATTGCATGGATTACATGGTTTATGTCTGGATGAAAGATGGAGATAATTTTTGGCTGATTCCTAGAAGCAGTACTCAGAGAACTGTTTCTGGTTACCGATGGAATCAAAACGCAGTGTGGAATAATGAGGAAATATACTACAACGATATTTATAGTGTTACATGTGTTTCTTAAAATCCAGGATCAGGATGGGGCCCTACAAATCCAGGACTGGCGGAATAAATAAATCTGCTCACAATTCCGTGCAATAAGGCGGGTATCCGGTATTCGGTCCCGCCTCTCTAGAATTTACCCAAAAGAAAACGCCCATCGACTATTCCGACAGGCGTTTCTAAATAGGGAGGGCTCCTGATGAATAATTAAATAAGAATTTTATGTCGTTATTATACTATTAAGATATAAAGCTTCAACCTTACGCCCCCTCCCTCGCATATAATCGAATATCCGTGTATTCTTCAAAATCTGTAAGTTATACCGGTTATATGAGTATGAAAGCACCTTCTGCTATGGATTCGAATTTTATTTCAAGAATTGGAAGTATTCCAAATTTTAGCCTGGGGGACAATATTTTATTTACCTGGATAAATATTCCGCTGTTACAAGTGAATAACAGTTTATAATCTTTATGCAAGTCGGTGATATATCATTACACTCGTTGTAAAACCTGAATTTCAACTCCAGGTGTGAAAGTAATTGGACCAACATTAAAATTGATTATTAATATAGGAGATGTTGTAGGAATGGACCATATAGTAAATGAGAATTATAAAATTATTTTAATAACCATGGATAAAAGTGATCACTTTTGGAAGGTTATGGATAATGGTGCTAGAGAAATGGCTTCTATGTTAGGTGTTACATATGAATGGGACGCTCCCTTAACGAGAGATGTAAATAAACAAATTGAGATATTTAATAATGCCGTAGTAGCGGGAGCAGATGCAATAATGTTAGCGGCGAGTGATCCTTTAAAGATTTCAAGAGCAGTTGAAGAAGCGAAAGCAAAGGGTGTAAAAATCATTTATGTTGATTCACCAGCGTTTGAAGAAGCAGTCATAACTTTAGCTACAGATAATTATACAGCTGGTAAGTTAGCTGGAGAAAATATGTTTTACGAATTAGAGGAGATTGGTCTCACATATGGTTCAATAGGAATCATTGGGGTAACTCCTGAAAACAGAACGACTGTAAATCGGGAAATGGGATTTCGCGATTATTTTAAGCCGTTTGTCAGATATCAAATATTAGATACAATATACACGAATGGTGACCAAGAGTTAGCAAAACAAGCAACGGAAAAATATATAAGAGACAATCCCAATCTTGTTGGTGTTTTTTCAACGAATGAAGGATCTACGTTAGGGATTGGGTACGCTTTGAGAGAAAATGATATAAATATTATCGGTATTGGATTTGATATCACAGAGATAATTCAGGAAATGATAAGAGATAATACTATAAAAGCTGTATTGGTACAAAATCCATTTACGATGGGCTATTTGGGTATGGCTGAGGCAGTTGCTGCATTAAGGGGATTTGATACAGGTCCAAAATTTATTAATACTGGAGTAACTGTAGTTAATATATATACGCCAAGTCGAATATTATCATAATATATTTGAGAAATAAGGGGATTTCTATAAAGGAAAACCGGTCAGACAGTTTGTCACAACTGTCTGACCGGCCCATTTATTTCCTTATTCCGCCGGTACTTATAATAAGCCCGGTTTTTCCTAGTAATTCCAGAGGCCAAGTGTGGGCAGAGCACACAAAAAGAAAGTTACAGGTAACGAATATTGGTGTTAGCAATTATAATTGATTTAGAGAGCGAGGATTGATTTCCCGCTCTTTTCTTGAATATTATATATAAATATGATATGTTTCATATATACGAATGGGGGATGTGATATGAAAAAATATCTTTTAACAATTGCTTTGGCTCTTGGTATTCTCGGTATTACAGGCTGTTCAAAAGAAGGTTCGAAGGTACAAACTACCACTGAAACTGGGGACGGTGTTACGATTTACGAAGGAGATAGGAGAGTCATATTTGATTTGAGTGTTTTGCCTTGTGATATGGAATACAAAGGGCATATTCTTCAATTTTCATCATGTGAACTGTATCAGGAAATGTCAGATGTAAATGATTCCTATACGCCTTATTTAATTGCCAAAGTTAAAATAGATGAAATTGATGATGAAACATTGCATCAGTTTGATGAAGATTTATATGTTTATGGAAAAATATCTAATGATAAAAATCATTTAAATAATAAAGAATTATCTAAAATTTGTGAGGTTGATAATGCAGGATATCGATATTATGTATTCTCACAGTCATTATTTATATCTGGTGATTATAGATATGATTTTTCAGAATCTGCTTTCAATGTGGGTTTTTTGATTCTTCAAGGGGAAGATTACAGAGCTTTGCATTATATCTATGATGAATATTCAAGTTCAAATGTTAAAGATTTGAAAGATATAAGTAAAGAAGTCTGGTATGAGATCAAGCATACGCAGAATCTACAGGGTTTGGCGGAATAGGGTCCCAAAGGAATTTGTAAGATATATTTAATAGTATGTACGTAATTCTGAACATATAATATACTAGCAGATAAAACTGCTGGCAATCGTGTATAGGATGGTAGGCCTCAATTCTACATAGAATGGAGGTGTTGCTCATGAAGTATTATGACTTTAAGGACTTGATGTCTTTCGGCATGTTCTTTCTGGCACTGCTGACATTCGTCTTAATGACGTGTCGCTAAATACAAAAAACCTTCCCTGTACTTTGGCCGGTTGGGAAGGTCTTTGCTTTTCTAATTAGCCAACCACCCTGTGGCGATTGCCTTTTTTTATTATATTATCCATACCGTTAGAATATTACAATTTCATGAATTTTTGCAGAAATATGCTTATACCCCGCGTATTACAACATAAACCTTGCACTTGTCTGACTCCCAAAGAGTTTCTTCAACTACAAATTCCGCTTCCGGAACAAATCCCCTTAGCATCGCTTCCATCGGTGACAGACAATGGATTTTACATGGACTGTACTCTTACCGGTTTTATCAATAGAGTTAATATTAGTTACCGTTATTTTACTAAAATTACATGCTTCTTAAGATTTGAAACTTTTACTGTCAAATTTTTACAAATAGTTTACTTGTTTTTACAAATACCTAAACTTCATTGACTTGAAAATGCTATAGACTATATACTTTAACTAAATTTAAGGAGGTCAAGATCGATGAAAAAAAAGTATTTAGCAGTTACAGCTTTATCTATAGCGTTAGCCATGGGAAGTGTTATGTCATCATTTGCTGCAGGATTTGTGAGCACCCCGCAGGGGGTAAAGTATCAGTGGGGATCTGGTGATTACTGTACGAACAACTGGGTCAACTACAAAAATCATTGGTTCTTCTTTGGTAATGACCAGCTTATGCGTACCGGGTGGATTCAAAGGGATAACACATGGTATTACACAGCTGACACCGGTGAGCTTCAGGGCGGGATTATGAAAATTAATAACAATGTCTACTACTTTGATACCAATACCTTGAAGATGGTAACCGGTCCCTACACCTACAATGGTGTCACCTACAACTTTACTGAAAATGGGGCCACTGACGGTGGACCATACGTCTACACAGAATGGAACAGTGATGGCACCATCAGGCGCGGCGCAAAAGTAGGAGTCCGTTAAATTTTTAAATTTTGAAAGGGTCAATTTATATTATTAAATAAGAAAAAAGTAGGTGAGTTTTTATGAAGTACTTTAAGCGGTTGGTGGCCTGGGCTTCTGTAATAACAGCTCTCTGGATTAGCATCCCATTTGAATCCCTGGCAGCTTCATCGAAAACGATATCATCAGTGACTATTTATGTAGGGCTGGAGGATTTGGAAGAAGGAAAGACCTTACCGTCAGAAGTTTCCTTTAAAACAACGGAAAAATCAGGAAATTATGTTTGCAGCAATGATAGCAGGTATGAAGTTACGGATTTAGATTGGATAACCTCTGACAATAAGGAAATGATGATTGGTTCAAAGCCGAAGATGAAAGTAACCCTACGGGCCATAGATTCCGATGTATATGCTTTTAAAGGTGGTTATAGTTCCGGCAATGTGTCCATTAAGGGAGGGGATTATGTGACCTCCAGCCGTTCCAAGTCAGATACCTTATATGTGACATTTACGTTCAATCCTTTAAAAGGAACCTATAATCCACCGGAAAATGCTTACTGGGGGGACTCAATCGGATTGGCAGAGTGGAGCGAAGGAGAATACAGTTCCGGAGCATATGATGTCTATTTATATCGCGGAAATACAATCATAAAAAAGGTTGAGTGTTTGAAAAAAACTTCTTATGATTTTTATCCATACATGACAAAAGCAGGCAATTATTCTTTTAAGGTCAGAACTACTCCAGGTACGGAAACGGAAAAGAAATATGGAAAGAAAAGTGGATGGACTGAATCTGATGAAGCAGATCTTACGGAAGAAAACGTGTCTGATGGAAGTGGACAGGAGGGTTCCTGGAATCCAGATTCGGAAGTTGGTTGGATTAAGAATGGGAATACCTGGTATTATAAGTACCCCGATGGTACCTATCAAAAATCCTGGGCAAATATAAATAACAAATGGTATATGTTTAACAGCAGTGGAATGATGGTTACCGGATGGAATCAGAGCAATGGCCACTGGTATTATTTTAATAGCAATGGAGCCATGGAGATTGGCTGGATTGTTTCCGGTAATAAATGGTATTATTTAAACCCTTCGTCTAATATTGGAGTCGAGGGAGCTATGCATACCGGATGGAGTCAGATAAATGGCAACTGGTATTATTTCAATACCAACGGTTCCATGGCAACCGGTTGGGTTATGTCCAATAATAAGTGGTACTACCTAAATCCTTCAGCGACCACTGGTGTAGAAGGAGCCATGGCAACTGGCTGGAGGCAGATAAATGGAAACTGGTATTTCTTCAATGCCAATGGTTCCATGGCAACTGGTTGGGTTACAACCAATAATAAGTGGTACTACCTAAATTCTTCGTCGACCGCTGGAGTAGAAGGAGCCATGGTGACTGGCTGGATTGTCTCCGGTAATACCTGGTATTATTTGAACCCTTCGATAGAAGTAGGAGTGGTGGGCGCCATGCATACTGGGTGGAGGCAGATAAATGGAAATTGGTATTATTTCAATACCAATGGTTCTATGGCAACTGGCTGGATTTTTTATAATAATAAGTGGTATTATACAGATTCTGCCGGAGCTATGCAATTAGGCTGGAAGCAGATAAATGGAAACTGGTATTATTTTAATAGCGATGGAACCATGGCAGTCAACACAGTTATCAACGGATTTTTAATCAATGAAAATGGTGTATGGTACAAGTGATAAAAACAGAAATAATAGGTTTTGCGCAATATGCAAAGATAGCGGAATATAAGAATTTAAATAGTATAAATGTTCACTTTACAAATAAAAGAGGTAGAGATATTGATGTCTTTACCTCTAATATTTTATCCATGGACGAGCATACCGCATTCTTCACAATATAGCCAAGTGGACTTATTACGTACTTGATTCGGCGTTTTAATCCTTTTAGCGTTGGCATTATTATATCCACATACAGGACATATAAATTGGGTTTCGCCATACCAGCCTATTTTTTCTAAAGCATTCAATCCGGATTCAATAAAAACGAAACATTCATCACTTTTCAATTGTTTTTCCATAGCAATTACTCCTTTGTGTCTTTTTATAATCAGTATAACATATTCTGAAATAAAAATCAAACATATGTTCGATAATCCCTTTAAACAATGCCACCAGCCTGGCGATTGCGGATAAAAGATCTGCTAAATTTGACTATTTCACATATCCATGATAAGGTTAATGAAACAACTCCGAATATCTTTCAGGTAGTGGGGGAACCAATCTAAGGGGTGAATCTTATTTTAAGAGGGGCAGCTTGGATGCCCTAATCCGTCAGCTAATCCCATAGGAGTATCCCAAGCGAATGACGAAGCTCAGTATGAGTTAGTTTATCCGCTTTTTTGATGTGCAAAAATATACCAAAAGGAGGCCTCGTAGTAATAGGGTATCGATATATGCAAAAAGCGTTAAACGTATGTCATAAGGTTTAATATTATGATGTGGAGGAACAAAATTGAATTTTCTATTGAAAATCAGTATTGTAATATTGGTTGGAATTATAGGCGGGAAGGCAGCCAGAGTCTTTAAGCTTCCCAATGTATCTGGTTATTTGGTAGCAGGGTTATTTTTAGGACCCTCTTTTCTCCAATTTATTAGTTCAAGTGATATGGAATCATTTTCTGTAATTAATGAATTAGCCTTAGCAGTGATTGCTTTCAGCATAGGAAATGAATTTGTCATGAAAGATATGCTGAAATTAGGGAAATCCATCGTAATTATTACATTGGCAGAGGTTGTTGGAGCCATTATTATTGTTTTTACTGTTATGTATTATTTACTAAATCAGCCTTTTGCATTTAGCATTGTAATAGCATCAATGTCAGCCGCAACGGCACCGGCCGCAACTTTATTAGTAATAAGGCAGTATAACGCACATGGCCCATTAACAAAAACAATATTACCTGTAGTTGCATTAGATGATGTGTTTGGAATAATCGCTTTTGGAATTGCCATGTCTTTAGCAACCCTGTCGACAGGCCAACGGGATTTTTCCATAGTGCAAATGGTTAGCGGACTGGTTATTGAGATAGGAGGCTCCATTTTACTAGGTTTGGTTTTGGGGTTTATTCTTACTTTTTTTGCGAAGAAATCAAACGGCCGCGACGAGCTTCAGGCAGCATCACTCATGGCAATTGGAATCGCAACAGGAATATCTATTAGTTTAGGATTATCACCTTTATTAACGTGTATAATGATGGGGACCACCGTAGTAAATACATATAAAAAGTCAAAGAGAGTTTTTGACTCAATCAATGATTTTGCATCACCAGTCTATATCTTATTTTTTACATTAGCAGGTGCCAGCTTGGATTTAAGTATTTTAGTCAGCGTAGGAATTATGGGGGTCGCTTATGTAATTGCAAGAGCCAGTGGAAAAATGTTTGGTGCATGGATGGGTGCAAAAGCTGTGAAAGCCGATCCCAATATTACGAAATACCTCGGTTTAGGATTACTCCCTCAAGGTGGTATATCCATTGGTCTTCTTGTATTGGTGCGTCAGCAATTACCGGAATATGCCGTGGCTATTGGTACCATAATTATGTTTAGCGTATTAATTTATGAAGTAACAGGTCCTATATTTGCTAAGCTGGCGATACAAAAGGCCGGTGAAATCGGTCAATTGGAAAAGCAGGAAGAAAAACATAATCAGAAGAAAAATATTGTTGTTCATGCTTCGCAGTCATTTGATTAAATTAAGTAAGAATATTAAAATTGGGGGTGGAATTATGTACGTTTTATTTATTGTTTTAAACGCAGTTGACAGTCTCGATGACATTTTATCCGGGTTTGTAAGAGAAGGAATTAGTGGTGCAACCATCTTGGACAGCCAGGGAATGGGAAGTGCTATTGTAAATAATGAGAATAGGAGCGTCCCGTTATTCAGCTCCTTACATATGCTTCTAAGTGATTCGCATCCTTATAGTAAAACAATTTTTACTGTTCTTGAAAACGAAAGTCTGATAGAGAAAGCGGTAGCAGTCGTTCAGGATGCAGTTGATGGCATATCAGATACTGGGAGTGGATTTATGTTTACAGTTCCCATCGGTAAAGTTTATCAGATGAATCGATAGGACGAATCAGATGATACAGTTCTCTTACTCCCACAGCCTAACAGCTGAAGATGTTAAAAAGGCCATAGGTGTTGGAGGAGTAGGTCTTGCAGGACGGCACTTTTTGAATCCTTTCAGTGCTTTCCGGTATGTACAGGCCGTGAATAAAATGACATATATTACAGGGGTGTTGCGGAACGAATGCATTGTTCTGCAACACCCCTTTCCGTTACCCCTAACCGACAAGAAGCAATTATGATATTAGTATACGAATATTTAAGCTATAAAATTGGAAATGCATACATAATATAGAGTGAATATTATGCTAAAGTATAGTGCATGTGTATTTTGATGAGAGGTATAATATGGGGAATGAGAAGATTAAAGTACTCTCCAAAAGAGGATATATTGGAAATACTATAATTGTTATAGCTTCAATAATACTGATATATTTACTTGTTTCTTTATATTTCATAAATCATTTTTATATTTTCACTGTAATCAATGGAGTAAATGTCTCGTTAAAAGCGAATGATGATGTAGATCGGATCATGGAGTATTACGTAAATGACTATAAGCTGCGGCTAATAGAAAGAAGTGGGGAAATCGAAGACATAACCGGGCGGGAGGTTGGACTGGAATACAATGGAAAAGATAATATTACAGATCTCCTCCGTAAACAGAATTCACTAAAATGGTTAGCTTCATTATTTGAACATCAAAAACTATATTCAAATGATTTATTTATTTATAATAAAAAAGCCTTAGAAAATAAAATAAGCGAATTAAATTGCTTGAATAATAATCTGATTGAACCACAAAATGTGGGTTTTAAATATTCTAATGGTTCCTATGAACTGGTGGAAGAAGTGTATGGAAATAAAATTAGGAAAGAAGAGTTAAATAAAGCGATTCAATCAAGCATTTTAATGGGAGAGACTAGATTAGATCTAAATGAAAAACTTTGTTATGAAAATCCGAAATATACCTTAACCTCTGTTAAAACTCATAAAACCAAAGAACTTTTAAATAAGTACGTATCAACCAATATTACCTATGTATTTGGTACCAAAAAGGAAATGCTAGATGGGAATTTGATACATAAATGGCTTAGTGTAGATGACAGTTTGGATGTGGAAATAAATAAAGCCGCGATTATGAAGTATGTAAATGGATTGAGCAAAAAATATGATACGGTCGGAATTACAAGAAATTTTCAGTCATCGGTCGGGAAAACAGTCGAAGTGAAAGGTGGACTTTATGGCTGGAAAATTAATCAGGACGCTGAGACTAAGGAACTACTGGAAAATATAAACCATGGCCTGATACTTACCAAGGAACCTGTTTATACGCAAAAAGCTTTTTCCCGAGATGGGAATGAAATAGGTAATACCTATGTAGAAATCAACATAACCAGGCAGCATATATGGTTTTATAAAGATGGGAAGTTGATAATTCATGGCCCAGTGGTAACCGGGAATCCCAACAGAGGAAATTCAACTGTGGTGGGGGCTTATATGCTTAACTATAAGCAAAGAGATACCGTCTTGACAGGACCTGGTTATGCGGCGGATGTGAAGTACTGGATGCCTTTTTATGGAAATATAGGAGTTCATGATGCGAGTTGGCGGCGTTCCTTCGGAGGTGAAATATACAAAAGAAAAGGTACGCATGGTTGTGTAAATGCTCCAGTATATTTAGCGAAAATAATTTTTGAACATATAGAAGAAGGGGTTCCGATTATTTCCTATGAGGAATAGAAAAATAGAGCAATATGATATTATGGAATAATTAAGTAATGGATTAAGAAGAACGCCCATAAAAGAGCGTTCTTTTTGTATGCCGAAAGGATATATTGGAA
Organism: Lacrimispora sanguinis; assembly: GCF_044987295.1. Classification (NCBI taxonomy): domain Bacteria; kingdom Bacillati; phylum Bacillota; class Clostridia; order Lachnospirales; family Lachnospiraceae; genus Lacrimispora; species Lacrimispora sanguinis. Next base: position 236,941 of record NZ_CP173277.1, read on the forward strand.
GAGCTAAGATTTTTCGTCTGCCTTGTTAGATTGATCGGAGGAGGAAGTCGTTGATGAAGATTTGTCGTTTGCAGATGAATTACAGATTGATCGGCGAACAGCGATTGCATTTAATGAATCACTTAACAATAGTGTGTCTGCAGCCATTAGTGCTAATTCATCATCATTTAAACAATCTGCTATTTGACAGGCCAATGCAGAAATAAATAGTACATCGCAGCAATAACTCATATTATCCCCCCAATTATATATATGAAAGAGTCATTGTTTTATACCTTTAATTAAGACGGCAGAGGGAGGGATAATTTATGAGGCTTATTCTAGGCCGTAGGCTTTAATTAATTGTTTTAAGGTGAGATTGAAATGATATTATCTACGAGGTTTCATAAAATCCATTTCGCAGGTGATGTCTATGATTGCAGTGATTCGTACTATACGGTTAGATAAATACAAAGGTGAGAATTAAACAAGCTACTCAATTGATGGAATTTTTACAGTTACAATACTAATTTACATTGCAATTTTTGTTCTGCTATTGCCAAGCTATTGGGTTCTTTTACAGAAAGAATTCCATTACAAAAACAACCATGCAGGCGGCTATGGAAACCTGGAACAGGCTTTTTTCCTTATAAGCCAGAATGGCTGCCACCATAAGGGCGGCGGCACCGGACCATATGCTTTTGGTGGCCGAAAGAATGGCAGGAAAGGTCATTACCGACAATGTTACATAGGGGACATAGTAAAGGAAAGACCGGATAAAGGGTGTCTTTATTTCCTGCCGGATCAGGGTCAGGGGAAGGACTCGGATAAAATAGGTAACAGCGGCCATGACTAGTATGTAAAAATAGATTCGGTTATTCATGGGAAACCTCCATAGTGTCCGGTACCGGGAACAAAACAGCAGCAGCTCCTGCGATCAGTACCGTTAGAATGATCAATCTGAGTCCGGAAGAAACTCCGTTCAGTGCCGGAATCAGGAAAAACAAAAGACTAAAGACCATGGAAACGACGGTTACTCCCGCCAGAATCCGATCTTTCTTTGCAGGGGGGATGATAATTGCCAGAAACATTCCATATAGGGCAACTCCCAAAGCACTTAAAGCCCTTTCGGGAAGAAGCTGGCCTAGGAACGCTCCCGCTGCGGTTCCAAGGGTCCAGCCAGGAACGGCAAGCAGAAACAAGCCGTAGCAGTACCAGGGGTTTAACGGACCCGGCTTACAAACGGAAACGCCGAAGATTTCATCCGTTATTCCATAACCGATCAACAGACGATGATAAAATGGGGTTGTTTTATCAAGCTTTTGGGATAGGGAGCAGGACATGAGACTATAGCGCAGATTAATGACCAGTTGGGCTATGGCCATTTCAGCAAAGGGTGCACCTGCCGTAATGATGCCCAGGCCGGCAAACTGTCCTGCTGACGTCAGACTGGTAAGGGAGATTGCAATGGACTGCCAAGGTGACAGTCCATAATTTATTGCCATAATTCCGAAGGTAAAGGATACGGCAAAGTAACCGAGGCAAATAGGGATTCCATCCTTTATTCCGGATTTCAGCTGTTCTCTTCTGGTATTCATTATATTCCTCCTCATCGTGTGCGACTGTCCTAATTATGCTATAAAAATATATCATGATCCTTTACATCAGTAAAACAAATGTTTATAATGAAAACATTAGAAAAACTTATGATAAGGAGCGGGGATATGAAGCGGTACCGGGCAGTTATGAAGATTGTTGAAACAGGTGGATTTACCAGGGCTTCCGAAGAACTTGGATATACTCAGTCTGCCGTCAGCCAGATGGTGCAGTCCTTAGAGGAGGAACTGGGAACGGTACTGTTTATCCGTTCTAAAAAAGGTGTGGTATTGACCCCCGATGGAGCAGAGCTTTTACCTTACATAAAAAATATATACCATGCTTACAGGGAGCTGACGGAGAAGCGAAAAGAGATGGAAGGGATCCAGAATGCCACCATCCGGATCGGTACCTTTGCCAGTGTATCCTGCCATTGGCTGCCAGGATTAATTAAGACGTTTAAGGAGAAATACCCATTGGTCAGCTTTGAACTCTACCAGGGAGATTATACGGCCGTTGAGCAGCTGGTTAAGGAGGGAAGCGTGGATTTTGGTCTCATCAATCCCCAGGCAGTAGGAGATCCGGAGCTTAAGACCATCCCATTAAAGAAGGACCCCATGCTGGCCGTCCTTCCACTTTCTCATCCTCTGGCCAGGCATAAAAAGATCTTATTGGAGGAGCTGGCCTCAGAACCATTTATACTTCTGGAAGAAGGCAGCTTGAGTGAACCCATGGAAAGTTTTCGTGAGCATGGGATCAAACCCAATATCCAGTATATCGTCCATGATGATTATACAATCATGGCCATGATTGAAAAAGGACTGGGAGTCGGGATCTTATCTGAGCTCATATTAAACCGTGCGGATTATCATAATCTAGTAAGAGAGACAAAACCGCCATTAGCCAGAACCATTGGCGTTGTCTTTAAGGATAAGAAGATTCTCCCTGTTGCCAGCAGGCAATTCCTGGAGTATCTCACAGAGGAATATGGAGAATTAGGACCCAGGGCCTAAAGGGGCCTGGAGAAAAAGGACAGCTTTCGGAAAAAGCTTAGCTATGGAGGGAATAATAATGGGCCATAAAAATTTAACAACACTTTGTTATATCCAGCAGGAAGAAAGTTATTTAATGCTGCACCGGATTAAAAAGAAGGACGATATGAACCAGGACAAATGGCTGGGAGTAGGAGGCCATTTGGAGGAAGGGGAGAGTCCGGAGGAATGTCTTTTGCGAGAGGTAAAGGAAGAGACCGGATTGTCCCTGACTTCCTACCGGCTTAGAGCCATTATCACCTTTGTATCAGACAAGTATCCGGATGAATACATGTTTTTATACACCGCAGATGGATACGAAGGGTTCTTGACTGAATGTGCGGAAGGAGAGCTTAAATGGATCCCCAAAAAAGAAATAGGAGGGCTGTCTCTTTGGGAAGGAGACCGTATTTTCTTTGAACTGTTGCTCACGGATATTCCTTTCTTTTCCTTAAAGCTTGTGTATACCGGTGATCATCTCTCGGACGCTTTTTTAAATGGCAACCCATTGGTGCTGCCGCCGGATGCTACAAAAGTTCCTTGCCCTCAAAAAGTGCATAACTGATCTTATACATGAAGAAGTTCCAGACCAGTGCAAGAATCGGAGAGCAGCACAGAAGGATAAATATCGTCTGATCCGTAAATGATACGCCCATCAAGATGAATAGTTTATAGATGCCAAAGAAGATGGCAGCAGGAATCAAACAGGAAACAAGCATTAATATACGGGCCTTTTCTGCGCCGAATTTAAACAGAAGAGGGATTGACATGCTTCCTGCAATTTCTGAAATCATCAGGCTCGCAGCACCGGTAAACAGCAGAGTGAGCATGTCATTTATGCTGCTAAATATACCCTGATGCGCTATGGTGCCGCCTATCGCGCCAATGACCAGTCCGATGACAGCGCCAATGGCTGAGAAGATCAGAAGAACAATAAATTTGCTGATTACGATATCCTTTCTGGTAACCGGCATAACCATTGCGTATTTCAGCCATTTGGATTGATCATCAAAGCTGAATGTCGTGATGATCATCATGCTGCATAGAATGCCGCTCATAATAATATAACCTTCCACTCCGGATGAAGGAATAAGAGCGAAAGCTAATATCAGCAGTATAAAAATCATGGACTTGGCATTGTGACCGATGTTATATAAATCTTTTAAAATCAAGCTTTTCATTTTACCTGGTCTCCCTTTACATAGAGAAGAAGGATATCGTCAATAGTGGCATCATCCACCACTGACGTTTTGTACTTACGGCGGGCCTTTTCTTTGTCTGCCACCAGCACATCCCATTGATAGTCACGTTTCCGGTAAGCGAGGATCTCTGATTGATCGATAGCCTCGAACTGATCTGTTTTACACCGGATAATTCCATATTGGTAGCGCAATTCATCCTTTTCTTTGCAGAATAAGGTTTTCCCTTTATGAATAAAGGTGATATAATCCGCCACCTTTTCCAGATCCGTAGAAATATGGGACGACATAAGGATCGAATGGTTCTCATCCTGTACGAAGTCCAGAAACAAATCCAGCATATCGTCACGCATGACCGGGTCAAGCCCGCCGGTTGCTTCATCAAGGATCAGAAGCTTCGGTTTATGGGAAAGCGCAACTGCAATGCTAAGTTTCATTTTCATTCCTCTGGAAAATGTTTTAATCTCTTTGCGGGGAGGAAGCTGTAGCTTTTTCAAATAATTATCATAGGCGGTTTCATCCCACTGTTTATAGGCAGCCGCCGATATTCTGCCTATTTTGGCCGGTGTAAGGGTTTCATAGAAATTGATGCCGTCAAACACGACTCCTATGTTTTCTTTGATGTTTCTGGGATAGGAAGAAAGCTCCTGCCCCCAGAACTTAACCACACCTTCGTCCTTTTTAATAAGATCCAGGATTGCATTGATCGTGGTACTTTTACCGGCGCCGTTCTCACCGATCAATCCCATAATAGCACCTTTGGGAATGGAAAATGATACATGATCCAATTTAAAATCAGGATACTGTTTCGTTAAGTTTTCAACTTGCAAAATTGGTTCCATTTTTACTCCTCCTCCTGGTAAAACATGGTTAACAGTTCTATCAGTTTGCCCAGTGATATACCGCTGGTACGGGCAATATCGGCGGCTTCCTGCAGATGTTCCTCCGCTTTTCGCTGCTGTTCTTCCTGAAAAAAATCTTTGTTTTGTGCCGATACAAAACTGCCTCGCCCAACAGTTGTTTCAATGAAGCCGTCCCGTTGTAAATCCTCATAGGCTTTTTGTACGGTGATGACGCTGACATGAATGGATTTAGCCAATGCCCGCATGGATGGAATAGGATCTCCGGTCTGCAGTTCTCCGCTCATAATCAGCGCCTTTATCTGCGAAGTGATCTGTTCATATATGGGCTTATTTGTATTACTGCTGATTATAATCTCCACAGTAGGTCTCCTTAGTGTTGTGTAGTGTACTTAGTGAACAAGTACATTATAAGCAGTGCATTTCGCCATGTCAATAGGGAAAAGAAAAAAAGATTGACCGGATTTTCTTTCCGTGGTATAGTGATGGAAGTATAAAAGATAGGATGTGTGTGTTTGTTAATTGTATTTAATCATGGAGCATAAGGCAGTTTAATATGAAAAACAGGAGTCGGATCAGGAAGGCCATAGGTCTTACCTTTGTTTCGTGTACCTGTTTTGCCCATGAGATACAAAGCAGACAGAATAAGGTTAAAAGCCTGTAAGACGTCAATTTGTGGTCTTACCGGCTTTTTTTGCGCGATGAACGAGCAGAACTAACATACTGTCTGCCCTATGCTCCATGAACCTCAGGGAACCAGTTGAAATGACGAATAATGAGGAGAATTACATGGATCACACATTTCAGATTTTAGAATTTAATCTTATATTAGAAAAACTTGAAGAATTTGCACACACGGAAGCAGCGAAGGAGCATATAAAAAATTTGACCCCATGTCTGAAGGAGGGCGAGGTGAAAAAGAGCCTTCGTGATACGACCGAGGCCAGGACCATCATTGACCGGATGGGGCTTCCTCCCGCAGTCAGCATGAATGGTCTGAAGGAAATTATGATTACGGCAAGACAGGGCGGCTGCCTGTCTGCAGAAGAACTGGAACAGACAGGAGGAATGCTCACCGCAGTAAAACGGTTTAAGGACTTTTTAAACCGGTGCAAATACTTGGAGCTTGGCCTGCCTTATTATGAGCAGGACTTAAACCCATTGGAGGATCTGGCAAGGGAGATTTATGAAAGCGTCAGAAATGGCAAAGTAGAGGACAGCGCCAGCAAGCAACTAAAAAATATCCGCCAGGAAGTGGCCAGATTGGAAGAAAAGCTGCGGGCAAAAGCAGAGTCCATTTTAAGGGGTAACAAAAAATATTTTTCCGATTCTTATGTGACCATAAGAAACGGCAGACTTTGCCTCCCTGTTAAAAAAGATTACAGGTCAGGGGTTCCCGGCAGTGTCATTGACCAGTCAGCAACCGGCTCCACCCTTTTTATTGAACCGACAGCCATAACAGAGCTTAACGGGCAGCTGGAGCTTTTAAGAATTGAGGAGGAAAATGAGGCAAGAAGGATCCTGTATATGCTTACTGCCTCAGTGGAAGAAAATTTAGAGGTTCTGGAAGGGAATAAACGCCTTCTTGAAAAACTGGATTTCCTGTTTGCAAAGGGAAGCCTAAGTGCCTCTATGGCAGGTACCAGCCCAGGCATTAATACGGATCGGATCATAAAAATCGTAAACGGACGCCATCCATTCATGAGCCCGGAAACCGTGGTGCCTTTAAATTTTGAACTGGGAAAGAAGGAACGGGGAATTGTAATTACCGGACCCAATACAGGAGGAAAAACCGTATCCATCAAGACGGTGGGACTGTTCTCCCTTATGGCCCAATGCGGCCTTCACCTGCCCTGCGAAGAAGCCGATCTTTGTATGAACAGTCAGGTGCTCTGTGATATCGGAGACGGTCAAAACATTACGGAAAATTTATCCACCTTTTCCGCCCATATCACCAATGTAATGAAGATCTTAAAGGAAGCCGGTCCGGAGAGCCTGGTCATCCTTGATGAGCTTGGATCAGGAACAGACCCGGCGGAAGGAATGGGAATCGCCATTGCCATACTGGAAGAGTTAAGAAGCAACGGCTGCCTTTTTCTGGCAACCACCCATTATCCCGAGGTAAAGACTTACGCTAAAGAGGCAGAGGGTATTACCAACGCACGAATGGCTTTTGATAAGGAAACCCTTAGGCCTCTTTACCGTATGGAGATTGGGGAGGCGGGGGAAAGCTGTGCTCTTTATATAGCCAAACGGCTGGGAATGCCGGATTCTATGATAAGAAGAGCCAGAAGATACGCTTACGGAGAGCAGAAAAGCTTATGGGAAGAAGAGTCAAAAACCTTAAAAGAGAGTGCTGAACACTTGAACTTAAAAGGCCCCAAAATAGAAAAAATGAAAAAGACGACGGTGAATAAAAATGTAATGGAAAAAAAGTTCACCATCGGAGACAGCGTGTTAGTTTATCCGGATAAGAAAAAGGGAATTGTATGCAAGCCTGTGAATGATAAAGGGGTGCTGCAGGTCCAGATGCCGGATAAGAAAATCTGGGTCAACCAGAAACGGGTAAAGCTTCTTGTTGCCGCAGAGGAACTTTATCCGGAGGATTATGATTTTTCCATAATTTTTGATACCGTAGAAAACAGAAAGGCAAGGCATAAGATGGAAAAGGGATATCAGGAAGGTCTGGAAATCAGAATAGAGTGATCCCAAGGCCCTAAAAGGCCGCCGTCAAGCCATGCCAAAAAGAGCCGGACGCCAATACCGTCCGGCTCTTTTTGATCTTTTTGATCTGACCAATGTTGAAATTCTATGGCAGAATTAACAGGATATTGTGTTAATTTGACGGCATTGCATACCTTATGGTAAAATATGTAAGATAGCTGAAGTTCATATTAGGGGGGATGGGCTTTGACGTTTGTGAATTTTATGTCGATCTGGTAAACAAATTAAAAGTAAAGGGTCTTTAGAAATGTAAAAATACGATTCTTATGAAGCGGGTGAAAATAACCTCCGGCATGAGAAGACACATAAATGCCGGAGGTTATCTGACAGGTAAGCCTTGGGCTATGCTGCCTTAATTCTAATTGAAAAAGGAGTGTATCGTGAGATTCAGATTAAACATGAAGTACCTATGCGCCTTTATTATAGTATTCATTATTGAAGTACTTATCGCTCTTTTCATTCATGATAAATTCATCAGGCCATATGTTGGCGACATTTTGGTTGTGGTTCTGATTTATTGCTTTATTAGGTCATTTGTGGGAATAGAAGGAAAGCTGCTCCCACTGTACATATTTGTATTTGCTGCATTGACGGAGGTGGGGCAGTATTTTCATTTAGTGAAGCTGCTTGGCCTTAGCGATTATAAAATAGCGAGGATCATCATTGGTTCGACCTTTGATTTAAAGGACATTGCTTGCTATCTGGCAGGCTGTATCGGATTATTCTTGTTTGAAATGGTAAAGCAGCATAAAAAATCAGGTGAAATGCCGCCTATGTTTGAAAAGGGAAGGGAACAGCAAGGTCGTTATTAAGTTCAGCCAGGATGAGCCGGAAGATCTGTACGTGGCAGAGTTCATCTGCAATGATCCTGTTTAAGATTGCTTTGATCCGGCAATCGTCGATCCATTGGAGCTGAGCCTGGTATTTCCTGATGGCTTCCAACTCGCTTTCCAGGGAGTTGGCGACCAGGGGGCCGATCCGGGTGGGATAGCGGTTGCACGCAGGAGTCCAATACCTTAAATTTCCACCTTGAAAGCTCCACAGCCTGGGGTCTGCGCCCAGCATGATGGACAATTCGCCAAAGGTATTAAGATGATGCATCTCAACAATGCTGATTTTATGGAAGCATTCTGCTATGTCAAAAAAGAAGTTTCTGGTAATCATGCTGTTGTAAATATAAAGGCTGATTGCAGACATTTCGGAATTGCAATCACCGATGTTGGAAAGCATAGCGGCGGCATACGCTTTATTTTGAGACATGATCTCTATGGGAGGCCAGGGATCTTTGTCGGCAAAAACAAGAGCTGATAAATCCATATAATACCCTCATTTCAATTTATTCTATTTAAAATATATCCGCCAAATAATAGAGTATGACTTAAAAGCACAAGAAGATGGAGGAACGAAGGACATGGACTGCATAGAAAAATTCAGGAAAACAGTAGAAGATTTTTTGCCGTATAATGAGCAGGAAGAACGGGATAAGGAGATGCTGCTCCAGTACCTCTCGTCAGGGGAATCCATATTTTTCCGTGAAAGTTTAGGCGCCCATATGTCGGCGTCGGCCTGGGTAGTAAATCGGGCCCACGATAAAGTACTTATGGCCTATCATAATATCTATAATTCATGGGCATGGACCGGAGGTCATGCAGACGGGGAAACGGATTTACTTAAGGTGGCGGTCCGGGAAGCCATGGAAGAAACCGGAATCAGAACGGTTAGACCGGTTACCGATGACATCTTTTCTCTGGAGGTGCTGACGGTGGATGGTCATGAGAAGAAGGGAACTTATGTTTCCTCTCACCTTCACTTAAATGTGACCTATCTTCTGGAAGCGGATGACAGGGAGATTCTTCATAAGAAAGAAGATGAAAACAGCGCAGTGGGCTGGTTTCCGGTGGAAGAATGCTTAATGGCAGTAAACGAGCCATGGATGAGGGAGAGAATATACGGGAAACTGCTTGATAAAATGAGAGATATCAAATATTAACAAAGAATTGATAATTATTTTCTATTTTACTGTTTTATTTTTCCTGATTATGATTTATAATAGAGGAATCTAATCAACAAAGTTTTGCCAAATAAGATAGCGAGGTGGTAGATATGAAGATTATTTACGCGATCGTCAGCTCAGATGATGGAAACAGGGTGACTGATGTGCTGAATGAACACCAGTTCAGCGTGACAAAACTTGCCACAACAGGTGGTTTCTTAAAGAAAGGAAACTCTACATTAATGATCGGTACGGATGACGGACAGGTAGAAGAAGTCATCACTCTGATTAAAGATACCTGCGGAAAACGCCAAAAAATTACCTGCAATGTTCCGGCGCCAAATATTGCGTCTGTTTCAGCCGGATATATGATGATGCCGATGACAGTGGAACTTGGTGGAGCTACCATATTTGTAACTGACGTAGAACGATTTGAAAAGATTTGATGAACCGGCAAAGGGATTGCAGAGCAATCCCTTTTCGTAACTGCTGGAATGAATGAGCCGGTAGTAATGCAGTAAAAGTCAAATTCCTGCGGTAAGCTGCAGGTATATGACTGCCTTTATGAAAATAACAGGAGGTGTGTTCTTGAAACTGGATGAGATGACAAAAAGCATGCTGGTGGAAGAGGCTTATGAGGCTCAGAAAATGGCTTATGTGCCTTATTCGGATTTTTGCGTTGGAGCGGCCCTGCTTGCAAAGAACGGAAAGGTTTACCGTGGCTGCAACATTGAAAATGCATCCTTTACGCCCACAAACTGTGCGGAGCGTACGGCATTTTTTAAAGCGGTATCAGAAGGAGTCACGGAATTTGATGCCATAGCCATCGTTGGGAATAAAAGGGGCGAGAGGAGAGAACTATGTGCTCCCTGCGGAGTTTGCCGGCAGGTAATGGCTGAATTTTGTGATCCTGAGGAATTTAAGATCATTCTGGGAGCAGGAGAGGAGTCTTCCGTATATACCTTAAACGAACTGCTTCCTTTAGGGTTTACGAAAAAGAATCTGGATTAAGGGAGGTTTTTGAGTGTCATGAGAATGTACGATGTAATTGCAAAAAAGCGGAACGGAGAACCTCTGACAGAGGAAGAGATCCGCTTTATGATCAAAGGCTACGTAAAAGGAGATATTCCGGATTACCAGATGTCCGCCATGTTGATGGCCATTTATTTTAAGGGAATGAGCGATGAAGAAACAGCCATACTCACGGATGCAGTGGCTCATTCCGGTGATATGGTAGACTTATCGCCCATACAGGGAGTGAAAGTGGATAAGCACTCCACCGGAGGTGTGGGAGATAAGACGACTCTGGTGGTGGCTCCAATCGTGGCCGCCTGCGGGGTCAAGGTTGCGAAGATGTCAGGCCGCGGCCTGGGCCATACCGGAGGAACCGTCGATAAAATGGAATCCATACCGGGAATGCGGACTGTCCTGACAGAGGAAGAGTTTTTCCAAGTGGTCAACACCGCCGGACTTTCCGTTATCGGACAGTCCGGTAATCTGGCTCCAGCGGATAAAAAACTCTACGCTCTTCGGGATGTGACAGCAACCGTGGACAGCATTCCCTTAATTGCCGCTTCTATTATGAGTAAAAAACTGGCAGCAGGAAATGACTGTATTCTTTTGGATGTGAAGACCGGCAGCGGAGCATTTATGAAGACCCTTGAAGACTCCATCACTTTGGCGGAAAAGATGGTGGCGATTGGGGAGCATGCAGGTAAGAGGACCATGGCTCTCATAACTAATATGGACATTCCTTTAGGAAGCCTGATCGGCAACAGCTTAGAAGTCATTGAAGCAGTGGAAACCCTTCGTGGAAGAGGACCTGAAGATCTTAAGTCGGTTTGCCTAAACCTGGCTGCCGGTATGCTCTATCTGGCAGGAAAGGGAAGTATGGAAGAATGCCTGGCGCTGGCAGAAGGCGCCATTGCCGACGGAAGTGCCTTGGCGCGGCTTATCGCCATGGTGGAAGCTCAGGGAGGCGACTCTTCGGTGATCAAAGACACCTCGCTTTTTGCCAGAGCGGCCTTTGAAAGAGAAGTGAAGGCCTTAAAGAGCGGTTATATCACCCATATGAATACCGAGCAATGCGGAATCGCCTCCTCCCTTTTAGGAGCTGGTAGAGTTACTAAGGAGAGTGTGATTGATTATACGGCTGGAATCGCCCTTAAGAAAAAGGTAGGCCAGAAGGTGGAAGAGGGAGAGACCATAGCTTTGCTTTATGCTTCAAAGGAAGAGCTGTTTGCGGCTTCTGAGGAGGAATTTTTAAAGGCAGTCACCATAAGCGGGCAGAAGCCGGAGGCAGAACCTCTGATTTATGCCAGCGTTACCAAAGAAGGCGTAAGACGCCTGACAAAATAGAAAGGTAGGAAACTATAATGACAGATTTAGAAATGTTAAGCTATGTAGACCACACACAGTTAAAGGCGTTTGCCACTTGGGAGGATATAGAGGAGCTTTGTAAGGAAGCCGTGGAATATAAAACTGCTTCCGTATGTATACCTCCCTGCTATATCAGCCGGGTACATGATCAATTTCCAGGACTTAATATCTGTACTGTAGTCGGATTTCCTCTGGGCTACAGTGTAACAGAATCAAAGATCCTTGAGACGAAGAAAGCCATTGAAGACGGAGCCTCTGAGGTGGATATGGTAGTAAATATCAGTGATGTGAAAAATGGGGATTATGACAAGGTTGAAAAAGAAATCGCAGAACTGAAAAAAGAAACAGGCAAAAACATCTTAAAGGTTATCATTGAGGCCTGTTATCTGACCGAGGAAGAAAAGATTGCCATGTGTAAGGCAGTTACCGCAGCCGGAGCTGACTATATTAAGACTTCCACCGGTTTCGGAACTGGAGGGGCAACTCTTGAAGATATTGATTTATTTAAAAAGCACATCGGACCCGATGTCAAGATAAAAGCAGCCGGAGGAGTCAGAACCCTGGAGGATTTAAGAGCTTACATTGAAGCTGGATGCAGTCGTGTAGGTGCCAGTGCAGCTGTTAAACTGGCGGCACAGAATGAGAAAGTCACAGCAGGAAAATAGAATATATTTTCAACGCTCCAAAAGCGGCACTCTTATAAATGTCTGAATTTTGGAGCGTTTTTTAATTATTTTTATACAATTTTCACAAGTGAGGACAGGGCATCGTCTAGCTAAATTTCACGAAAATATGAAAAAAAACAAAAAACACTTACAAAAAATTTTTAAAGTGTTAGACTTAATATATAGAAATTGTAACTTTGTATCAAGTGTTGGCATTCAGGCAGGAGGAATAATTATGTTTCAGGTAAATGATCTAGTAGTATTCGGAACCCATGGAATATGCAGGGTAGAGGCGGTAGGAAGCCTTAACATGTCCTCAGTGGATGATGACCGCCTTTACTATACGCTGAAACCTCTTTATGAGGCACAGCAATGTGTTGTATATACGCCCGTAGACAATTTAAAGGCACCCATGAGAGAAGTATCTACCAGGGAAGAAGCCATAGAGCTGATTAATCTGATTCCAGATACTCCGACCACGTGGGTGCTTGACGATAGACAGCGAGAAGGAAACTATAAGGATATCATGATGAAAAATGAGTGTTCCGGATGGCTTCAGATTATTAAGACACTATATGTAAGGAAACAAAAGGGGTTGGCAGAAGGTAAAAAAAATTCGGCAAAGGATGATTTTTATTTTAAAATGGCGGAAGACCTGCTTTATGGAGAACTTGCCGTAGCCTTAGAACTGGAACCGGCCGCTGTGAAAGACATGGTCGTGACGAGGGTGATTGCTGAGTAAAAAAGGAAATGGAATCCTTGCGATAATACTCTCGTAGAAATGCAGTGCCTCCACTAGATAACTATTATAATATAACTTTGATCGCCTCAATTGTCACGTAAGGGTACTTGGTATATATCTGTGCATACCGAGTTCATGTCCAAGTGTATCCATCTCCTAAAGACCCCAAGGTACTTTGCAAGCAGTCCACAATCTCATATATCGATATTCACCTGTAGAAACGCAATGCTGAGCTGTCTATAAGGACGCAAAAGCTGAGCAAAGAGATAATATGATTGAAAGACTAAAAGGAATGAGAGGTATTAATCAAATATGATAAGTAAGATAGATAATCATCCTGTTTACTATGAAGAATATGGTTCAGGAAAACCTATACTCTGTATTCATGGGTTTCCAGAGGATCATAGAACCATGGTAGGGTGTGTTGAACCTATCATGGCGTCTTTTGATCATTACCGAAGGATTTATATTGATCTGCCGGGATTTGGTAGTTCCGAGATGAATCCGAATATAAAAAATGCAGATGATATGTTATCTTTTTTGATCAATTTTATAAAAGATGTCATTAAAGATGAAAGCTTTTTATTAGTTGGTCAATCTTATGGTGGGTATTTATCATTGGGACTGATGTTAAAAGGGAATCTAAATATTAGCGGAGTATTCTTATTATGTCCTTGCGTAATCAGTAAACATGAAAGTCGAAATCTTGCACAAAAAGAAATTCTTGTTATAGAACAGGATTTAAAACCTGAAGTTCGTGAAAAAGATGATTTTCAGGATTTTATGGATTATGCGGTTATTGCTACAACTAAAACATGGGGAAGATATAGAAATGAAATCATGCCAGGTTTAAAAAATGCTGATATAGATTTCATAAATACATACCAAAAAGATGGATATGGTTTTTCTTTTGAAGCATCGCTGAAAGATATAAACTTCAACAAACCTATTGCAGTATTAACAGGAAAGCAAGATAATTGTGTTGGTTATGAAGATACATGGGAATTAGTAAAACATTTACCACGTTTAAGTTTTCTGTGTCTTGATAAAGCAGGGCATAATCTGCAAATAGAAAATAAACCACTGTTTGATCTGCATTTTCATGATTGGCTAAAAAACTGTAGTTAAGTAGTTTTGGTGTCCATCCTGCTTACCAAGATCCCAAAAGATAATCAAAAAGGCTTGATATGACCGCCAGTAATATGTTTTCTAAACTACTCATAATGAGCACATTGCTGAGTCAATAAATTGAATAGGTATAAAAGACTACTAGCTATCAGTAATTAAGTTAGTAGTTTTTTTGCAAAAATTTAATCATAGATAGAGCAAATCAGATCATAAATGAAGGAGCAAGATGGTAATGCTTGACCAAACAGAGTTCACTGAAGACTATGCAAAAGAAATAAGCACTTGGAAATATGATAACGCATATAGTGTCTACAATTTTCCGAATTGGGATAAAATCGCAGAACAAAAGTGGGCAATTACCATAGCCGATAAGCGCAAAGAAGAGTTTAAGGCAGTTACAATAGAATTGGATGGAAAACTCCAACTATGTGGATATTTTCGATTTTCAATAAATAGTCAAATTGTTATGTTAGGATTGGGATTAAATCCCCGATTTTGTGGGAGCGGTTACGGTAAACAATTGATGAGTTTGATTATTCATGAATTTGAACAACGGTTTACTGATAAATTTCTTGAATTAGAAGTGAGGGCTTTTAACAAAAGGGCAATAAAGTGTTATACAAAAGCAGGTTTTTTCAAAGTTCAAGAATATAAGAAAGAAACGCCCGTTGGCATAGATAATTTTATATTAATGCGATATGATAAGAGTGATTTATTAAAAGTATAATGCAAAGCTATTAGTAACTTTTCCGGCAACATAAATATCGATATGTGCTAAAAGGAGGGAGCGTATGATTTTAGAAACAAAAAGATTAAAGACTAGAGAAATGTCACAAAATGATTTTTTTGATTTAGCTTCTATGTTGCAGGACGATGAGGTTATGTATGCATATGAGCACCAATTTACCGATGAGGACGTTTTGGTATGGCTCAATCGAAATATCGATCGCTATCGGGAATATGGTTTTGGACTGTGGGGAATATATTTAAAGGAGTCTGAGGAATTCTAAGAGATCCATTCCGTCATCAAGTCGGATAATTCAGCTTCCATAAAAGTTGCTGAGCGAAATGGCATGAAAAAAGTAAAAGAATTTTATACAACATACTACAACGGTGAGATGTTGCATTATCTGTATAAATTAAGTGTTTAAATATGATTTGATCTAGCAGCGAAACAGATTGTGAAAATCCGATTGACTATATGATTGGGGGGGCAACAGATGAATTATCAGGATTTAATTGTCAGTATGGAGAGATTTGGATCAACTAAACGTGATATTTGTATTCATAGCATTGGGATAGATCCAGATCAAATACATAAGAATGTAATTATCGCTCCTTGGTGGGAACCACCGATTTTTCCGGGTTTTGGAACTTTTGAATATTTAAGTGAATCCGATTATTCTTCGATAAAAGTTTGGAATCTCACGATTGATTGCTTGAAAATCAGTTATATAAAAACTGGAATCGGTGCACCTGTATTGATGGATGTTCTTTTAGCCTTGGGTGTTACCCCATGCAGGCAAATTGCTTTCATAGGGTCTGTTGGTTCTTTGGATGATAAAATAGGTATTGGAGATATTGTAATTCCGGCATATTCCATTTGTGGCGACGGTGCAAGTCGTTACATATCTTCTGATAAGCTTGCAGATGGCGATGCATTTGGTGAAAAACAATATCCAGATAAAATGATGTACGAGCGTTTAATAAAGGCCACCAGTTTTAGATGCGATGAAAGTGGTGTAAAGTGGCATATTGGGAATAATTACAGTACTGATACGGTATTTGCACAGTTTGTTCATATTGATGAAATCATAGGTATGGGCTGCAACGTCATTGAAATGGAAACAGCCGCGGCTTTTAAAGCTGCAGCTTTTGCTGGCATTCCAATGGCTGCACTCTTTAGCGTTTCGGATAATACGGTTGCCAATAAATCTTTAGTCAGTGGCCGTACGTCAGAGGAGATGCAGTATCGGAAAAAAGTACGGCGTGAGCTTTTTCCAAGAATTATTATAGACCTTTTTCAATCAGCGAACTTCTAATTTTTTTACAGTAAAGGAGAAATAAATGGCTAGATTGTTTTTCAGATATGGTGCAATGGGGAGTTCAAAGACGGCTAACGCACTAATGACAAGATATAATTTTATAGAAAAGGGAAAAAAGGTATTATTAATAAAACCTGATGCTGAAACCAGGGATGAAAAAACGAAAATCAGATCGAGAATCGGGTTGGAAGCAGATTGCATTTTATGGTCTGAATTCAAACAATACGATTATAATTCAATCAAAGAATTGGATGCAATCATTGTGGATGAAGTACAATTTCTTTCAGAAAATGATATTGAACAACTTTCAAATATTGTTGATGAATACGATATTTCAGTTTTCTGTTATGGCCTCAGAACGGATTTCACATCCCACCTTTTTCCAGGATCCAAACGCTTGATGGAACTGGCAGATGAAATTGAAGAACTTAAGACAGTCTGCTGGTGCGGCAATAGTGCGAATATGAACGCAAGGATTGATAAAGATGGAAATGTAATCAGAGAAGGACAGCAAATATTAATGGGGGCAAATGATAAATACATTTCATTATGCCGCAAGCACTATAGAGAAGGTAAAATCAGGCAATAGTTTATACTACATCATATACTTATTATCAGCCGGGGCGATGGCCCCGGTAAAAAACACATTTTCCCACTGCTTTGTATTCACGGAGCAGTATCGTAAATGGCTATTTCAAGCCGGTTTCCCCATGTACCGTCATTTTTTTGTCACATTACATAGCTCCCTAAACTGCTGTAATACCTGTTGAAGCGCTTAGATACCTATTTTGTTAGATTAAAATAATTATTATTAAAAAGATATTGACTAAAATAATTTTATAAAATATAATGAAATCAACCAAAAAGAAATGCATATTGAAACATTACTTGTACAATATGCGCACAAGGAGGAGGTATATATTTATGTTTAAGCAGCTACAAAAATTAGGTAAGGCATTTATGTTACCGATTGCCATTCTTCCGGCAGCAGGTCTCCTGTTAGGAATTGGCGGGGCAATGTCCAATCCAAACACAATCGCAGCTTATCCATTTTTGAACATTTTTGCTCTGCAGGCAATCTTTACTGTTATGAGCAAAGCGGGAGAAGTGGTGTTTGGAAATCTGTCGCTAATCATGTGTATTGGTCTGGCAGTGGGGCTTGCAAAAAAAGACAAAGGAACGGCGGGTCTGGCAGCTGCGGTTGCTTTTCTTGTCATGAATGCGTCAATCGGCGCATTGCTCTCAGTTTTTAAACCGGATGGAAACACAATTGATACCGGAGTTGTAGGTTCGATTGTAATTGGCTGCATGGTTACATATTTTCATAACCGGTACCGCGATATACAGCTGCCTCCATTCCTGGGATTTTTCGGAGGATCACGTTTTATTCCGATTGTATCCTCTTTTGCAGCAATTTTTATCGGCGCAATATTTTTCATGATCTGGCCTCCTTTTCAGTCATTGCTCATTTCCAGCGGCCAGACCATCGCAAGTATGGGAGTTTTCGGGACTTTCCTGTATGGATTTTTGATGAGGCTTTGTGGGGCTGTGGGCCTGCATCACATGATTTACCCCATGTTCTGGTATACGGAATTAGGCGGAGTTGCTACTGTGGCGGGCCAGGAAATTGTAGGTGCTCAGAAGATATTCTTTGCCCAGCTGGCTGATCCTAATTTTACAGGAATGTATACCGAGGGTACGCGGTTTTTTGCAGGCCGTTTTGATACCATGATTTTTGGTTTACCGGCCGCATGTCTAGCCATGTATCATTGTGTTCCACAGAAACGCCGTAAATTAGTATTCGGTTTGTTTTTCTCGGCTGCTCTGACATCATTTTTAACCGGCATCACGGAACCTATTGAATTCATGTTTCTGTTTGTAGCTCCTTGGCTGTATGTGATTCATGCATTTTTAGATGGTCTCTCTTTTGCAATTGCTGATCTTTTAAGTGTTCGTATCGGAAACACGTTTTCCGGCGGAATCATTGATTTTACCTTATTTGGAGTCCTGCAGGGCAATGCAAGGACGCACTGGATCTATGTAGTAGTGGTGGGAGTATTCTGGGCACTTCTGTATTATGTACTGTTCCGTTTCCTGATCACAAAATTTAATATCCCGACTCCGGGCCGCGAGGAAGGAGAAGAAGATGAGGTAAATGTAGAGACAAAGGGTACGATCGCAGAAACGGCAGTTCGCGTACTTGCGGCTCTGGGCGGTAAGGAGAATATCGAAGATTGTGATGCTTGTATTACCCGTCTGCGTGTAGCGGTAAAGGATATTACCAAGGTTGACAAAGAGGCCATAAAGCGGGAAGGCGCAGCGGCCGTACTAGAGGTCAAAGGGGGTATTCAGGCAATATTCGGAGCGAAAGCAGATTTGATTAAATCAAAAATAAACGACATAATTGGCGAAGATTAGGGAGATGTAATACTTATGAATAGAGGATTAATTGTATCCTGTCAGGCGCTTCCGGAGGAACCCCTGCACAGTTCATTTATCATGGGGCGTATGGCTCTGGCGGCAAAAGAAGGAGGCGCAGTCGGTATTCGTGCAAACAGCGTGGAAGATATTGAAGAAATCAAGAGACATGTGGATCTTCCGATTATCGGAATTATCAAGAAGGTATATGAAGAAGGCAAACCTTATATCACGCCCACATTTGCAGAGGTAGATGCGCTGGTTCAGACCGGTGTTGATGTAGTCGCCGTAGATGCTACGATTAGTCAGGATGTGGATTTTCTGTATAAGCTTCATGAAAAATATCCTCATCAAAAATTTATGGCAGACATTTCAACGGAAGAAGAGGGGTTGCGCGCAGACGAGATTGGTTTTGATTTTGTGGGTCTGACCCTGCTGGGATATACACCTCAGTCTCAAGGATTGGATAAATTTCAGGTACTTCAGTCATTGATTGCGAAATGTACTCATCCAGTTATAGCAGAGGGGAATTTCAGCACACCGGAGCAGGCTGCGAGGGCTATTGAAACGGGAGCTTACGCAGTCGTTGTGGGAACTGCAATCACACGCCCTCAATGCATCACACGTGGATTTTCTGATGCAGTATCAAAGGTTTTTAAATAAAATTACGTATTCCTTTTTGTTATCTCTGAATCTTTTCGTTTTAATTAAAAAGTGATATAATAAGAACACTTTATTAAATAAGGGTTAGTTTTTCACAAATTAAAGACGAAAGTATAAGAGGTACCAATATGGATATTCTTTCATCGATTCAAAAGAAATATAATACGTTTACAGATAAAGAACGAAGTATTGCTGATTACATTCTAAAGGAAGGGAATCATATAAGGAATATGAATATCTCTGTCCTTGCGTCTACCGTTGGAGTTTCTGACGGTACGATTACCCGCTTCTGCAAGAAGGTAGGACAAAAATCTTTTGCGGAACTGAAAATTCAGCTTGGAAGCGCAGGTGCAGGAAACAAGATCGCTCACTCAGACGATCTTGTAACTCAGGTTTATGATTTTTATAAGACTGTAATTGAACATTCCAATCAGATGATAGATAGAAAGGCATTGGAGTACTTAGCTGACCAGATTGCAGGGGCAGGAAATATCTATATATTCGGGGTTGGATCATCAGGGCTGACTGCCTGTGAAACCATGCTTCGTCTGTCCCGTATGGGATTTCATGTACAAAGTGTAACAGATTCTCATTTGATGGTGATCTACAGTTCAATATTAGGCCCCGGGGATCTGGTAATTGCAATATCCATATCTGGTGAAACTGCGGAAGTTATCAATGCTGTCAGGGCGGCAAAACAAAATGGGGCAAAACTCATCTGTCTGACCAGTTTTACCGACAGCACAATCGCACAGTGCGCTGATTTTTGTTTTCCTGTAGTAAATCCCTTGTTTGTTGACCAGGAAAGGTTTGTAAACAGTCAATTATCGACCCTTTATACGATTGATCTTCTTTGTCTGATTCTACTAAAGGATGAGGCTCGAAAGAAAAAGATGAATATTACAGTGGAAACCATTGTCAAACAATCTCATTTAAAATAATTGTGTAATAAAAAGTACCGGCGGCGGCTTTGAATTCTTTCAAAGCCGCCGCCGGTACTTTTTAAAGGAGCAATCTATGAGTGGTTCTATTTATGCATATTGTAAAACAAAAAGGAGATAATAGACCAAAATAAGGATTGGAGAAATATGGTTTCACAAGTGATACCATGATAAAAGAATGGAAAAAACACTAGCATTTCACGATCTTTTCATCATTTTGTGCGGGATAGTAATGGGAACAATTGCGCGAATCGTCACACTTCGCATTGATACGCGTCAAAATCCCAGTTATCCTACCGGTGGCTTTATTAACATA
Source organism: Lacrimispora sanguinis (assembly GCF_044987295.1). Classification (NCBI taxonomy): domain Bacteria; kingdom Bacillati; phylum Bacillota; class Clostridia; order Lachnospirales; family Lachnospiraceae; genus Lacrimispora; species Lacrimispora sanguinis. The sequence continues at coordinate 257,620 of NZ_CP173277.1, forward strand.
GTGATAGGTATTCTGGCTTCTTTTCTGGGGGCCGTTGCAATTCCGTCTCTGTTAAATAAAGAATTTACGGCCGTTACGTTTATTGCCTTAGCCATCCAACATTTCCGGGATGTGAGAAAAACAGAAAAAGAAAGCCTTGAAGATCTGGAAAAAACGGAATATTCAAAAAGAGGGGCCGCTTATATTGACGGTATTGCCAAAACCTATGAATCCAGAAATTATTTATCCCTGCTTACTTCCCTGTTTGTTGTATTGGTTTTATGTATTATATCTGCTGACAGTCTGGTCATAAATATGATAGCTGCCGCTATCAGCGGTTTTGGCATAATTTATTTACTGACAAGATTAACAAAAGGCAAATGCATCGGTGACATCTGCAACATAAGAGAAGGGAAAATAACCATAGACCATTCGGATCTGCTTGTAAATGGCATGTTTGTTACGAGTGTGTTGGGAACTGAGAGAAGCCGGGAGTTGTTTTTAAAAGAAGGCATCGGCATTGTTATAGAGCCCAAGAGTGATAAATTCAGAATCACAGTTGAGAATTATGGGCAGAGGCAGGCCATGCTTTTTGAGGCTACCCGGACCTTTGGTGTAAAACGGTACAGTTTTACCCGAAAGAATTTCACAAGTGGAGCGATGTTATTGGCTTTTGTACCAATTATCCGTGATCCTGATGCAATAATAGACGTAATAAAAAAGACACCTGTATTGGAAAGCAGCAGAAAGATCACTACAATTATGGATACTAATATAGGAGGAGGGGATATCAATGGGGAAGAGTAGTCCGGAAATATTAGTCTATATAACAGATAATAAAGAAAGAATCATATCAGGTGATCCTTTGACCTTATTTATCCCGGATTTAACAGAACGGGAAACATGTATGATTGATTTGGGGAAGGCACTACGAGCAGATGTGGTGCAGCTAAAAAACGGTGATCATGTATTAATAAGCAGATAGAATGTTTTTAGGAGGCGGTCAATGGAAACCCAACTGGGAAAAGACACGATAAGAAAAGAGGCAAAAGATAAAGTAACAGGCGCAGCCCAATATACCAATGATTTATCAGATTCTCCTATGCTCTACGCCAGGTTATTTACAAGTGTTCATGCGCATGCCCAGATTATATCCGTAGATACCAGAGAAGCCTCTGCTATGCCAGGGGTCAGAGCGGTCATTACTGCAAAAGACCATCAGGTTATCTGTGGATCCATGCTTCAGGACAGACCTCCCTTAGCCAGAGATAAAGTACGTTACTATGGTGAGCCGATTGCCATCGTGATTGCGGATGATGAGATGCAGGCAAAGGCGGCAGCGGGTAAGATACTTGTGGAGTATAAACCCTTACCGGTTGTGAATTCCGTAAAAGAGGCTTTCAAAAAGAATCCTGTCATCATACATGACTCTCTCATGTTATATACAAAATCTACGAAGGAAGTCTATCCTGTAAAAGGAACGAATATCTGTCATCATCAAAAGATCAGAAAAGGCGATATGCAGAAAGGCTGGCTGGAAAGTGAAATTGTTGTAGAGGGCAGTTTTTCCCTGCCACAATCTGATCACGCCGCCATGGAAACAAGGGCAGTCCACTGCATGATCATGCCGGATGACAGTGTCAGAATCAAGACATCATCTCAATCTCCTTATGAGGTCAAGGAATCGATCAGTAAATATCTTAATATTCCGGAGGGAAAGATCGTAGTCCAGGTTCCCTTTGTTGGCGGTGCATTTGGTGGAAAAGCATGTATACAGCCAGAGGTGCTTGCGGTAATAGCGGCAATGAGTGTGAAAGGAAAATGGATCAACCTGGCAAATACAAGAGAAGAAGATATGGTCACTTCTCCATGTCATCTGGGGCTAGAAGGAACCATTAGGATCGGAGCGAAAAAAAGCGGACAGATTATGGCTGCTGAAATGACATTCCAGATCGATACCGGCGCTTACTCTGATATTTCTCCTAAAATAACAAAAGCAATTGCTGCGGAGTGTGCCGGACCTTACCGGATACCAAATATAGAGTGCGATTGCTACAGCGTTTATACAAACCATCCATATATCACCTCTTTCCGCGGATTCGGACATGAGGCACATACCTTTTGCCTGGAAAGAATGATGGATAAACTGGCAGTCGAAACAGGGGTGGATCCTTTTCAGCTAAGGCTTTTAAACCTGGTAAAAGCCGGAGATTTAACTCCCACCCAGGTCAAAGTTACCGCCAGCAATACAGGGAATGCAGCAGAATGCCTTGAGAGACTAAAAACAATCATGAACTGGGAGGAAGGAGCCCGGATCATTGAAGAGAACGGTTTGGTCAGAGCAAAAGGGATCAGCTGCTTAATCAAGACCTCAGATACCCCCACAGATGCAGGCGCAAGCGCCGTTTTAACCTTTAATACGGATGGAAGCGTAAATCTGGATTGTGGTGCCACTGAAATAGGGCCTGGAATGAAGACAACTGCGGCCCAGATATTGGCAGAGAAAATGAGAATCAGCATCAATGACATTTATGTAAAGCTGGATGTAAATACCCAGTCAACTCCGTATTTATGGAAAACCGTTGCCAGTATGACCACCTATCTGGTTGGACGGGCTGTATTGAATGCGGCGGATGATGCCATATCCCAGCTGATGAATCTTGCATCAATTGCCCTGCGGTGCCCGACGGAAGAACTGGAATTTGAGAATAAGATGATTTTTGTAAAACATGATCCTGAGCTTTATATCATGTTCAAGGACCTGGTGAAAGGCTACAAATTTTCCAACGGCAATTCTTTTAAGGGGCCTGTAATTGGACGTGGCAGCTATGTCATGGGCAATCTTACGCCTCTGGCTGAGGCATCGGGACGGGGAACGCCAGGCCGGAGCTGGACGGTAGGTGCCCAGGCCGTTGAAATTGAATATGATACCAGGCTGCATACTTACCGGCTGTTAAAAGCGGCCACTGTAATAGATGCAGGCAAGGTCATAAATCCTAAGACTGCAAGAGGTGTGGTTATGGGCGGAATGTGCATGGGGCTGGGACTTGGTACCAGTGAGGATTTTGTTTATAATGAAGATGGAATTGTAGAAGATACAAGCTTTCGTACCTATAAAATGATCCGGTATGGAGAAAATCCGGAATATGTAGTTGATTTTGTAGAGACACCTCAAATAGATGCGCCATATGGAGCCAGAGGCATTGCAGAGCACGGCATTATTGGAATACCTGCCGCATTGGCAAATGCCATATCATTGGCAGCTCATATTGATGTAAACCGGCTTCCCATTACGCCTGAATTCATATGGAGGGAAAGGTTGAAACGATGATTCCTTTTGATTTCGATTATTATAAACCAGAAAGCATGGATGAAGCATTTAAGTGCTATCAAGATTTGCTTATAAATAATAAAAAACCTCTTTATTATGGGGGAGGAACGGAAATTATCAGTATGGCCAGGGTAAAGGGGATAGTATTTGATTCGGTCATTGATTTAAAAGGAATACCTGAATGCAGCCAGCTTGAGGTGAGCGGTGGGAAATTCAGGATTGGTGCCGCACAAACCCTTACAAACATTGCGGAATGCAATGCATATCCCCTGTTGTCCAAAACGATAAAAAGAATTGCAGATCACACGATCCAGGGGAAAATCACCATAGGAGGCAATCTGGCAGGCACAATTAAATATCGTGAGGCAGCCTTGCCGCTGATGATCAGTGATTGTTCCTTGCAGGTAATGACACAGGGTGGTTTAGCCGAATTGCCGTTTTCAAAGGCATTCAATGGAAAACTGCAGTTAAAAAAAGGAGAATTTCTGGTATCTGTATTGATAGAAGAAAATGATCTGAGTTTGCCTTACAATCATGTAAAAAGGACGAAACAGGAGAAAATAGATTATCCATTAATCACCATGGTGGCTTTGAAAAATAAGAAGGCCATTAAAACGGCGATTACGGGATATGGCGATAACCCCATTATTTTATCCGAAAGGATCATAAACCATAAATTATATAACGTGGAGCAAAAAATCAATAAAATAATCAATTTGGCCCACAGTGATTGCAAAGGTGATTTATCTGGAAGCAGGGAATATAAAGAATTTGTATTAGAAAATATGCTTCAGGAAATGTTTCGTAATTTTGAAAAGATCGGCTGATCCTTTCAGGAATTGAGGGGCTGTATGCATTTATCAGGTAATAGTATTATTGTTCTTAATGTGAATGGTGAAGATAAAACCGTTATGGTCAAACCAGCCTATACTCTGCTTCATGTTCTACGGGAGGAATTGTCTTTAACCGGAGCCAAAAGCGGCTGTGAGAACGGAGACTGCGGCGCCTGCACGGTATTAGTCGATGACATGCCGGTCAAATCCTGTCTGATGCTGGCGGTGGAAGCAGTCGGTCATAGAATAACCACAGTTGAAGGGCTGAAGAATGCTCCAATACAAGATGCATTTATAAAAAATTGGGGATTTCAATGCGGTTATTGTACTTCCGGGTTTCTGATGGTTTGCCATGCGCTGGCCATGCACAAGCCAGACGCTGATGATCCGATCATAGAGGAATGGCTGCAATCCAATTTATGCAGATGTACCGGTTATGAAGAAATTGAGAATGCCGTAAAATCAATATTATCAGGGAATTATAAGTGAGAGAATCCGTATATTTTTGAATGATTCACATCTTGTCTGGTCATCCCATATTATATAGTATCATTAAGAGATGAGGTATATGATATGGGATGTTCAAATTCTTGGTCTGGTGGCTGCAATTGCAACAATAATTGTAACAACTGGAATAATTGCCGTGACAATAGATGCTGTAACAAAAGCAATGTAGATCCTTGTGCTGAAGCAAAAAGAGAAGCATATTGTGAAGGATTCAGAGATGGCTGCAATGATCCATGTTGCAGGTTTGGCAAAAGATAGGCGAGGCTGATAGCAGGATGAGCGGGTATCCGGTATTCCGGACCCGCTTTTTTCGATTCATCCAACCAGTTGCTTTTGTTTCACGAATTGCAGAATCTGCTATTTTATGATATGATGATTCCAAAATCAACCAACAGGTTTCTTAAATCTGTTAGAGAGGAGGCATGTTTATGGGAAATAAAAAAGGTATTATAGCTGAGTTTAAAGAATTTGTTTTACGCGGGAATGTGGTGGATCTGGCAGTTGGTGTTATCATCGGTGCTGCTTTTCAGGCGATCGTCAATTCCCTGGTAAAGGATATTATATCTCCTCTGATCGGAGTGATTACCGGGGGAGTGGACTTCACCAATAAATTCGTTCTTCTGTATGCGGCTCCGCAAGGTGCGGATGTTTCCACACTTCAGACTGCACAGGCACTTGGTCCGGTATTTGCTTATGGTTCCTTTATTACGGCAGTTATCAATTTTTTAATTATGGCTTCTGTTATTTTCATGATGATAAAGGTGATAAACTCCCTGCGAGGAAAGAAGCAGCAGGCGGAACCTGCTGCTCCTACGGACAAGGAGTGCCCATATTGCTTTAGTCGTATCAATGTAAGCGCAACCCGCTGCCCAAATTGTACAAGCCAGCTGAATGGACAACCGGAAACAGCACAGGAAGATTAAATGATAGGAATCTGGATTTTGAAAGAAACCAATACATTCGTTGGTTTCTTTTATTTTTCATATACGAGCGAGGAAAAGAGTTCGAATACACGGTTTACATCCAGTTGCCCAAAGCCCCATATATTGTTGGGATAGCTGTAGGCAGGGTTCCGTTGCGCTCCTCTTATAATTATGCGGTTGACTTGTTCGCCGGTAATATAAGTGAAGTTGCCTTTGTTCTGGGACCATTCAAAAATGATGGCTATTGCACCCGCCGCAATGGCGGCAGAAGCGCCGGTGCCTGTTAAGGTTCCGTATTGATTTTCGGGAACAGCACAAGGGATCTGATAGCCTGGAGCACCAACATCAGGTTTGACATAGCCGCTTCTTGTAAAACCTCTTCCTGATTCATCCAGGATATTGGAGGTCATCTGATTATAGGCGGTTGCGGTTAAGGTACGTCTGGAATTCCCGGGAGAAGTTATGGTAATATCCGGACTGGAATTTAAAAAGAAGGTCCCGTCTGATATCAAGTCACCGCTGGGCAGCCATGCATTAATAGTAAAAGGTTCATCCTCCATGTTTCGGACACGGAAATACCAGATCCCAGGAAGGGGATTCTCAAACCGCAATAAAATTAACTGATCACCGCTTTCCCTTTCAAAGATCATATTATTTACCCATAAGATGCTCTGGCTGTTCTGGAAAACATATTTATGGCAATCATTGAAGGAAGGATTGATCGATGAGACCATTTCCCGGTCAGGTGCGGAAATTTCAATAGAGAGCCGTCCGGGAATGTGTGCCCAGAGTTCCATGAAAAACTGCTTGTCACTTCCTGCTATATTCATCTGGAAATCATTAAGGTGGGGTGCAGAAATGGTTCTGTTAAAATAATGTCTGCCGTTGTTTCCCTCGTCTCCAGCTGATATGGAGACACCCAGATCAGGCTGCTGAACCAGACTCTCCAGGTAGGTGCTCAAAACCCCCCTTCCATCGTGGCTGCCCTGGCTGCTGCTTAAAGCAATGCATATGACAAGTGGACGTTTCAAGCGCTGACTTACAGTAATTAAATAGCGCACTCCTAAAACAATATCTGATTCCTGAAAACAAAATTTGTCTTCCGGTACAGAAAAAATCATTTTAAGATTTGACTTGGCTTCTTTTAATTTCACAACAACCAATTCTGAATTTGGAACAACGCCGCTAAACGACTTTACCGTATCTGGGGATCCGGCAGCGATACTTGCCACGGCCGTACCGTGGCCAATTGTATCAGTGGTAGGAACGGTGGAAAGAGGATTCTCATAATGCAGTGCGTCATTGATAGAAGCTTTGGTATATTCCGTACCATAAGTAAATCCATTGGGAGGTGGTCCCTCTTGTATGGTCTGGTCCCATATGGAAAGAATCCGTGTTGTTTTATCCTTATTGAGGAATGCGGGATGCCTGTAATCAATACCGGTGTCCACGATGCCGATAATTACTCCCTGCCCGAATAGGGTATGATCATTTTCTGGAGCAACACTTACCATGCCGGGCACCGGAGGGGTGACGTCAGAAGTAATGGTATAGAGGGTTGGAAAAACATGGTAAGGATTTTGGCCGAGATCACATGGCTGCATATTTTTTTTGGCTACATGCAGCAGGGAAAACCTGTCATTCAGCAATGTAACATCATCACTGACTCCAAAGGAAGGAACTAATAAATTACTTATAATCAAGTCGTAATAATTATTGTCCAATATTTTCTCCATAATTAAATCTCCCTGATAAGATCTGCTTAAGACATATGATATATTTTATGCAGCAATACCTCCGATATGAGCGTTGCCTGTATCCCTTCTTTTCTTATGCTCATAATAGAGGTCTGATTGCATAAAATATATCATATGTGCCAGTAGTATAGACAGGGAGGCCTGATCATGCAAAAAATATTGGATGAAAATTATTATGACTTGATCATCAGTAATGTAATGATTCCCACATATGATACCGGAGATAATATAACACCTATGGATTTAAGGCATTCTTTGGCTCATATCCCTGTTGATTCAGCGAATCCCTGCGACTTGGGAACTTATCCTTATAATGCGTTTCCTTCCTTGCTGACCCTAAGCTCCACCGTCAGCCTTGAAAAATCCGGTATCGGAACGGTTCAGAGAAACCCTTATCTGGCTTTATTCGGACGTGGAGTGATCGTTGCTGTCATAGATACCGGAATTGATTACCGGCATCAGGCATTTTTATATAATGACGGAACGACCCGTATTCTTTCCATATGGGACCAGACCATACAGGATGGGACACCGCCAGAGGGCTTTACGTACGGCACTGAATACACCAGGGAGTATATCAATGTCGCGCTTAAGTCGGAAAATCCATTATCCATAGTCCCTTCTGTGGATACCAATGGTCACGGAACCGCAATCGCAAGTATTATTGCGGGAAAACCGAGCCTGGAGCAGGCATTCAGCGGTGTTGTACCGGAATCCGACATTCTGGTCGTAAAATTAAAGCAGGCAAAGAATAATCTAAAAAAAATCTTTTTTGCTCCCCCGGATGCTGAATGCTATCAGGAGTCGGATTTAATTATTGGGATCACTTATGTGACTACCGTTGCTCAAAAACTGAACCGCCCTGTTGTCATATGCGTTGCAATGGGAACAAACCAGTCAAGCCATGACGGACGAGGAGCCACCAGCTTCATTACCAATTATCTGGCACAGCAGCCGCATACAGCAATAACCATGAGTACCGGTAATGAAGCAAACAAACGCAGACATTATTTTAACAGCACCACTGCGGAACCCTACCAGAATAGTTTTGAATTAAGAATTGGGGAAAATGACAAACTGTTTTCTATTGAACTATGGCCGTTTGCTCCGGCAAGGCTGTCCATAGAAATAACCGCTCCAAACAGAGAGACAACGGGGCAGGTTTATCCGGCCCTGGGAGAGTGCAGAAGATTTGCTTTCGTATTTAATCCAAGCGTCATATGGGTCAATAATTATATTTTTGAAGAAGAAACCGGGGACCAGCTGATCTTGATGCGTTTTCAGGATCCGCTTCCGGGGATCTGGAGCATCCGGGTGCAGAACCTTGATAATGGGCCATTTTCTTTTCACGCCTGGCTGCCGTCAGGAGACTTAATTTCAGAAGATACCTTTTTTATGAATTCCAATCCGGACACTACCATAACTTCTCCGGCAAACGCCACCAACCCTCTGACAGTTACCGCATATAATCAGTTTAATGATACCATACTGCCGGAATCCGGAAGAGGTTATACAAGGACCGGATTCGTCAAGCCAGATATCGCAGCACCGGGATATGAGCTCACCTGTGCTGTTCCGGGAAACCTATATGGCAGCATAACAGGAAGCGGATCAGCGGCAGCTCAGGCGGCGGGAGTTGTTGCCATGGTCTTTGAATGGGCGATTCCAAGGGGAAACTATACTAACATCACCGGAAACGATGTGAACCGCCTGCTTATACGTGGAGCACAGCGAAGCAGCGGGATTACTTATCCCAACAATATCTGGGGGTATGGTCAAATCGACGTCAACACGTTGTTTGAAAGGCTTACAAATATTTAAACTGACAGCATATCAAAGGATATTATTGCAGTTGATTTTATTTTATGATTGAGGTTATGGCAAACTTTCGATATAATGAAAAGGCCGGCTTTCAGGAAAAGTATTAAAAAATATAGGTTGCAGAAAAGAGGAGAAGGAATGGAAGATACGAAAAGATGCGGGTTAGAAGCGCTTGAAAAAACGGCTGAAATCAGCGAATTCAAATGGTATATTTTTGATATTATTAATGAAGGGGTGGAACAGGACGGAATTGAAAAGAATAAATTCAGCCTGGATAAGGAGAACGCAGACGCAGTCTGTTTCATGATAGGGGATGGAAATTTTTCTGTTTGCGGCAGAGCGAAAGAAGCATCCAAGGATCACCATAATATTTATCATGCTGTCTGTGATTTTTTTAACAGAATCTATGAGAATGAGGAAAAGGCAGAGGAAGCTGTGACACGTTTCCTCATAAGAACTCTTGATTTACCAGCCCTGATGATGAAGCCAAGCCGTTCCATGCTGAGAGACCAGATCTGCAAATGTCAGGAAGAGGTCAATGCTCTGGAAGAAAAGATAAAAAAGGAGCCGGAAAAAAAGGAGGAAGCCATGCTTTCCCTTAAAAGGATCTATTTAAAAGGATTAAATGAGAAAATGGAAAGATATTTTGGGGAGACGGTATAAAAAAAAATAATCTTTGCTTTATATGAATAAAACATCCGGAACAGGTCATAATAGGATTATACCAAAGATGAGTGAATACTTATCCTCCCCTTTTTAGTGAGAGAAGTCACGTAAACCAATGTTTATATGGCTTCTCTCATTTTTTGATCGGAGTTTTATGGCAAAACTGTTGCCAAGCTGTTGCCCAAATGATTAACTTCAAACATTTTCCAAATTATGATATAATCTATATATACAGATTATTAATAGAGGCTTTGGGCAATATTTCTCAAAACCACTGTTCCCTTATAAAATTTTTATTCTTTTTCCTCTTTTGCAGCGGTAATTTTAGTATGCGCTTTATTTTGACCTTAGATGCCTTCTACTTTCATTTCATTATTGTTGACCGATATTGCTTGACTATTACTAATTGGGGTTAAGTTTAATGTAGAAGAATAAGTATCAATAATTTTTTGTGCAGCTTTCTTGAAAGGGGGATTGTTATAGTGTGGTAAAGTATAAAACTCTACAAAACCTAAAGCATCGAAACTCTCTAAGTCCGGTGCTTTTTTAATACTATCCATTCCCTTTGCATATTCAACATTCGCTGATGCAACCATTGCTCCGGCAGATTCACCGATATAAAGTTTGCCAGAGTTGACTTCATCAATAATTAATTTATCTGCACCTGTTCTTTTCAATTCCTGTAATAAATAGAATGTGTTTCCACCCGTTACATAAATAAAATCATTGTTTTTTATTTTAGAGCTTATTTCATCAGTTGTAGCAGTTGATATTTCTAGTTCGTCAACGGTTAAACCGATTTTTTCGAGTGCTTTCCTACCCGCATTTACATAAAATATAACCTTTTCCACTTTGCTTGCGGTAGGGATAAAGGTTACAGTTTTGCCGCTCAAGTCTTTTTCAAAATCTGTAAATATGTTAACTACATCCTTAAAAGATGAAACCAAAAACAGTTTTTTCATAGCTTCTTTAATCTCCTTTAGTTGCTGTGCTGATTATAGTATAATGTATAATGGTGTCAGTTTGTGAAACTATTTAATTATCATGACCATAATGGAACGATAGAGAGTTTAGCACTACTTGGGGCTACTCTATGCATGAGTGTAAACGGAGGATTACTAGAAGTCGAATTTGCAGGCAAAAATGAATATGTAATTCCAGATTGTATCCCAAGGTGGGTAAGGGATGAAATACGAAGAATTATGTGTGATTATCCAGAAAAATATGATGAAGGTGAATATGATGCAGATCATCTTCCTGATACTAAAACTATTTTGAGAAGAAGAACGTTATCGTACAATAAAACTGAATATCGCATGTAATGGTAATAGAAAATTAGTTGTACATTGATAACTTAATATTGATAGTTAGTAGAGATTGCAGTAAAACCAAAATTCAACTCTAAAGAATGTTAAGAAAAAGTGCATAAGTGCAGACCTTTAGTGGTAGATTTCTTTCTATATACTGATATACTTATCTTATATTAAATTTGGAGGTGGAATTGATGAACTTAGGAAGTAATTTGTTCAATGCACGAATGAAAAGAGGGCTATCACAGGAAGAAGTTGCAGAAGAATTGGGAGTAAGTAGACAAACTATTTCAAAATGGGAACTCGACGAAACGCTTCCTGACATACGCCAATCAAAAAAGTTGGCAACTATATATGGCTTATCTTTAGATGAGCTGATAGAGTTCGATATTGATTTAAAGGAAATACAGCAGGTTATTGAAAAGACCAGTGAAGAAAAGCAACAGGAAATTGATTGGACAAAGGTGTGGGGTGAAAAGTATCCGATTTTAACAACTTATCAGCAAGAGGTTAATGTTAATGATTATATTCCTAAAATAAGAGAAATGCTATATAATTTGAAAAAGGAATATGGATATAATGATACAGACGCTTTTTTGGTATTAAAAGATATTTTAGCTAGTATCTGGAATAACAAAGGAATTTGATATCAATTTAATACAAAAAAGAGGTCAATTAACTACTAACTATGAAATATTAAGTTAGTAGTTTTTTAATGCAGTAAAACTGATATTTTATTGATGAAAGAACTAATCCAAGTATATACTTTTGGAAAGGTATGGTATAATGAAAATGAGGATAAAACTGAAACGGGGGAAAGGTGGGGGTAGTTATGAATACAGCCTTGACGATACAGGAAAAATTGAAAATTTGCGAGTGGAGCGTGGCTTGACGCCGGAACATTTAGTGAGTTTGTTCCCTGCATTGAGGGGAGCGTGCAAAAGGGACAGGGCAAGCAGGGCAGGAAAAAATGGAAATAATGTTTTATATTTACTTGTTATCTCGTATAATAAAATATAATAATTGAATCATTATAATGGAGACCATTACTTATGTATCAAAAATACGAACTTGAAATACGACAAAGAGAATCAGAGCACGAAGAATGCGATAAATTAGCTAATATAGTAGGAAGATTCAAATTGATTTGGATAGTTATGTTAGGGTATACCATTTATAATGCATGGACAAATTATTTCCCTTTAAAATTTATTGTATTGTTGTTAGTAGAAGCGGTTATTTTTATTATTGCTTGCATCTATCATAGAAAACTATTTCAACGTATCGCATATGAGGCGGGCCTTATTGCTATTGCAAAAAGGAACTTGTGCCGCGTGTCAGGAGAATGGAGAACATTCGATGACATTGGGGAAGAGTTTATTGATTACAACCACAACTATGCAATGGATTTAGATATTGTGGGCAAGTATTCCTTGTTTCAGTTTTTGAACAGTACAAATACTTATAATGGAAGATTAAGGTTTGCTCAAGACTTGTTGAATCCTAATTATTCACAAAAAGATATGCAAATGAGGCAAGAGTCTATTTCAGAATTGAGCAATGATTATCCTTGGAGTAGTCACTTAGAATATTACTTTTCAAAAATCGGTATAGATAGGTCATTTCCCACGCTTATTTCAGAATTGCAGTGTAAAAACACTTTTATCAAAAGTAAGCTTTTACAATGCTTGTTGGATATTTACCGTGTACTCACTTGTGGGTCAATCATTTTTTCTATATTAACAAAGAACAGATACGGTATACTTGTTACAAGCTCTTTGATTTTGTTTCAACTTATACTTTGGGGAATTGGCTTTCTTAAAGCAAATAGATATGTAGGAATAATGAGGAAAATCCCTTATAAAATATTAAAATATGATGATGTTATTCGGGAAATTGTGGAAAAGGAATTTTGTTCTTCTCAGTTAAAGAAAATCAAATCAATTTTGCACTCGGCTAAAGAGGCAATACAAGATTTATCAAAGATATCAAGTAACATCAGTCAACGACAAAATGGAATTGCTTGTCTCTTTTTGAATGCTGTATGGCTATGGGATTATAAAAATGCCGTGGATTTAGATATATGGAAACGAAAGCATGGTGATTCAGTGGCTATGTGGTTTTCAGCTATAGGAGAATTGGAAAGCTTGTTGAGTTTGGCAAATCTGCCCCGTAATTGTTCAGTTACCAGCCTTCCTATAATTTCCACACAGCCGAATACCATTAGGGCTAAAAATTTAGGACATCCCCTTTTAAACAATAAAAATAGGGTTAGTAATGATTTGGAACTAAACAATAATATTCTAATTATTTCCGGCTCCAATATGTCTGGAAAAACAACATTTATGAGAACTGTGGGAATTAATATGATTTTAGCGAGTACCGGAAGTTATGTATGTGCAGATCAAATGACATTTTCCATGATGAAAGTAATGACTTCTATGCGTATAGCGGATGCGTTAACAGAAGAAATTTCCACATTCTATGCGGAACTAAAGCGAATTAAAGAAATTATAGATGTAGCGCAGGTGAATGAGAATCTACTATTCCTGATTGATGAAATTTTTCGAGGCACAAACTCTGTTGACAGGTTGAAAGGAGCCGAAGGAGTTCTTCAAAGACTTCATATACTTGGAATATGCGGTATCATTACGACACATGATTTAGAGGTTTGTAAATTAGAAAGCACATACCGGCGTATTAAAAATTATTGTTTTAATGAACGATATTCTAATAACGATATTCTTTTTGATTATAAAATGAAAAAAGGAGTGTCGAAAACAACCAACGCACAATATCTTCTTAAAAAAGTTGGTATTATTTAAGCAAACAATATTAATTAGATTGGAATCTGTAATAGCTCAAAATAGACGCGCTATCATTTTCTGAGGTGTTTTTATTTGCAATTTAAGGCTTTTCATATTAAGAGAACTATCAATAATCATATTGGTAGTTTTTTTATTACATTGAATCAATCATTTTAATAAGTAAATTAGAATTTATTGATCTTTGATAATTGAATATTGATAGTTGATAGCAAATGCGGTATGATAAATCATATAATTCATACTAAGGGGGAAAGAGGAATGCTACAGATTGGAGCTTTGCTGATGTTGATTTCAGGACTGTGGGATATATTTGGTGCTTCAAAGAGGATTGACAAGAGCAAGCTTGGGGTGGGAGAGACCGTGGAAATTGCCACTGAGAAAATTAAGAGTAGGGGAAGGCGTTTTATATTGCTGGCAATAGTAGCATCTATAGTTAGCTTATTCATGCCGCAGATTGTATTGTTAATTCTTTATTTCGTCAATTTGTTCTAGAATTTGTTTTATAGATAAAATAGATTACCAACTATCAACCAGGTAGTTGGTTTTTTGTTGCCATAAATCAGTTAACTGATATTTTACTGATGAAAGAACTAATGTTTGTATCCCCCGTTAATGCCTCAAAGACAAAAAAGCTAAAAAATAAAATGAAAAAACAATAGGGGTATACTTACATTTTTACCCAAAGTATCCTACGCGAAAATGGGGTATACTTTTGAAATTGAAATTATAAAGAAGGAAATTAGGTGTAGGATTGTATATCCAGCTAGCGCAGTACAAAATATACTGAATACTCATGAGCGAGTAAATGATGTAATAAAATCAAATAAAAACAAATATAAAAAGTATTGCGCGATAAAGCTCTTATAAAGTCAGATGTAAATAGAAACAATCCTGAGTGGTATTTCTAGCAGATAGAAGAACTATTAAAGCAATATAAATAGAAATAACAAAACACGTATGATTCAGAAGGAGTTATTTGATATACGAACAGATCATTGACGAGTTGGAATCAATATTGCATGAATGAAACTAGGTTTTCAAATGTATTTATAGGTAGTAAATAGGGCATTGGAGAATAATAATCCAGTGCCTTTTATAGTGCTTATAAGGCAATGAATTATAAGGAGGTAATTAATATTTCAGCTAAGCAGGAAAGTCGTAGTATAATGGAAAATAAGAGTGCAGACGTGATCCAGTATCCTCATATTAAAGCGGATGGAACACCAGACTTGCGTTATGGTTCTAAGCAAAAGGTAGGCACAAGAGAATCTACAAAAAGGGAGTGTTTATACGAACGTGATGAAAACATTGCAATATATAATATATTCCAAGACAGAATTGAAAACGCTACCTCTTTAGCCAAGGAGATGATTGCAAGGCGTAACCTTACAATGCTTGTTTGCGCTATCAATGTCGGTTTGCGAGGGGGGGGGGGATTTTTGCTCACTAAAGTGGTCAGATATCTTTGATAGGAACTGGGATTATAAATCATCGGCTGATTACGTGCCAGAAAAAACAAATAAGAGAGATGAAGATGGAAATATAACCAAAGCACATTGAATTATCATGGAACGACGATTTTGAAATTGCCCTATCTAAGTGGCTTATTTGGCTCAATAGCTACGATGCCAAACAAGAGTTTGATGATTATATATTCAAAAGCCAAAAGAGCAGTTATTTCGGCTCAAAGAGATGGTGGAAGATAGTGGAGGATACGAGAAAGGAAGCTGGCATTAAGCAAAAAATCGGAACTAACGGACTAAGAAAAACCATGGCTCACCAGTATATTAAGAACGCTCCAGATAAAAGCCAGGCATTATTAGAAGTATCCAGTCAATTTGGTCATAGTGATTTAAGAATTACAGAAAGATATGCCTGTTCAGAGAAAAAAATATTGAGGCTGGAAAGCAGAGAATGTCGTTTATCTACGGTAAGTAATGTGGTAGAATGGAGGTATTAATATTGACGTAATATTGTTTTATAGGAGGGGTGATACATGAGTGGAAATATAAATGTTCAGGGGTATTTTGATACAGTAAATACACCATGGGGGAAATTATTTTATAAATTAGTATGGCATAATATAGACTGCAAAGGTAAAAAAGTACTTGATTTCGGAAGCGGGTTCGGGGTCACCGCTGATTATGTTGCAAAGAACAATGATGTGACTGCTATCGAGCCGAATGAGGAAATACTTAAACATAGATTTTGTAATAACAAATATAGTCAAATTGTTGGTGGGATAGAGCAGCTTAGAAAAATACCGGATCAAACCTATGATATGATTATATGTCATAATGTTTTTGAATATTTAGATAACAGAACAGAGCTGCTTTGTGAGTTTAGCCGTGTGTTAAGGCCAGACGGGTTTGTATCCGTTGTTAAGCATAATAAAGCAGGGAAAATAATGCATAAGGCAGTGTTTGAATATAAAATCGACGAAGCAAAAGAATTGCTTAATAATGGAAATGCTACATCAGTAAACTTTGGAAAAATAAATGAATATGATAATTGCGATCTAGAGCAGTATAGTGAAGGGTCTTTTAAAATTGATAAAATTTATGGTGTGCGAATGTTCTTTGCTTTGCAAAGAAACGAATTGAAGACGGAAGCCGATTGGATATCTAATATGTATGAACTTGAATGTACAGCTGAGGAAATATCAGAATTCAGAAATATTGCGTTTTTTCATCATATTATTCTTAAACATTCAATGTAACATTAAATGTTGAAAAATTACAATCAAATTCAATATTTAGGAGGTTCAAATGAAGTCAGACAAAAACTGGGACTGTAAAAATAGCTTTCCTTTTATATTTTCTACAATAGTTGTAGTAGTCGGATTTATTATTGCTATATTAATTTTTGCAAACGTTATTGCCGACCGCCCTATGTACGGCAATTTTAGCGGTAGTATATCGAATGGCTATACTTATCCTGACCTTATGGAAATTGATGAATTGAAGCAATATTTGCGTATATATCCGATTCGTAATGAAAACGATAGCGAAGATTATGATGATAACTATGATAAAATAGATAATAAACTTCGTTCTGAATTACAAAATAATATTATAAACGGAAATTGGCCAGGATTCCCTTATGTTCAACTTAACGATCGACTATATTTTAGTAAGCAAGCAGTTGATGATTGGTTTGCTGAACAGAGTAAACAACAACTTCACGTAAAATAAGCTTCTAAGTAGTAGTTGAAATTTTGAATAAAATCCGGTTTTCATTTTCGTAAAAAGTCAAATGAATAATATTGATTGTTGGTAGGTCTTTAAGGGATGTGGAGAGGAGGATCAAAGATGATTACAATATTCAACCGTAAAGAATTGATAATTACTTTTGATATGCAAAGACAGGCCAAGATTCGAGAGCTAATGGCACAATATAGTATACAATATTCAATCAAGGTGATTAATAGAAAAAGTCCATCACCTTTTGATGCAGGTTCCCGAGCAAGAACAGGGACGTTTGGGGAAAACTTGCAGCTGGAATATGAATATATCATATATGTTAAAAAGATAGATTATGAAAAGGCAAATGCAATTATAGATGGTAAAATCAAGTAAGTGTGACGGTCTTTAGAACAGATATAGGATGAAAGTTCAGATTTATATGAGGCATGATGAGATTATATAAAAGCCAGAGGCTGCGAAATTGTTGGTTGATAATAGCAAATTAAATATGGAGATAATTATGTTAATAAAACATGTATTTACATTGGTAACCACATTTATTGCTGTGGCTCTAGTGGGGTGCTCCAATGGAGAGAGAAATGTTGAATTTTCCCAAAGAGAAACGGAAGAGAGCCCGATTATAATCGAGGAGACGATAGAAAGCGTCGTTGGTGAAACATCAGAAGAAGGTCACTATGATGAGACAAGTGAAAAAAGCCTAAATTCCGATGATGCGGACTATTATAGCGTGTCTACTTCTAAATCAAAACAAGAGGTGGAAGCGTTTGCTAAAGCGGTAAAGACAAGTATTTTGAACGATGACTGGTTAGCGATTTCTAAGATGACTGCTTATCCGATTACAATACAAGGTGTAGAATACGTTGATGTAGAAAGTCTTGCAAACACGGATCTCGTGCTTAATGAGGAGTATAAAAAGGCGTTGGAGGCAGCATCTTGCGAGAGCCTTTTTGCTAATTCGCAGGGGATTATGATTGGAGACGGAGAAGTGTGGATCGGGGAGGTATTGGACAAAGATATGCAGTCCGAAGGATTAAAAATTATAGCCATTAATGGACTGTTCAACAATGATTGCCTTAGCCCCGTATTTGATTGAGATTCTTAAAATTTTTATACTATATTGTTATGAACAGGAAGGATTAGCATATAATAGAATTAATAAGATCATTTGAGGAAATCCATGGTCATACATATTGTCCAACCCGGTGAAACAATCAATTCCATTTCAGAGTATTACAAAATCCCCGTTGACAGACTAATATTGGAAAACGGAATTACAAACCCTGGCAATTTAGCAGTAGGACAAACAATTGTGATTGTTCAACCTGAAACACTCTATACCGTCCAGGCTGGTGATACTTTGGAGAGTATTGCAAAGCAGCATGGCACGACATCAATGGAATTATTAAGAAATAATCCCTATCTTTCAGATAGAGAATCTTTGTACATCGGTGAATCCATAGTCATAAGTTATCAAACGAATAAATCAAGAACGATTGCCACTAGTGGTTATGCCTTTCCTTATATAGATAAATCTGTCTTAATAAAAACACTTCCTTTTTTATCTTATCTTACCATATTTGATTATAAGACTACAAGTGAGGGCGAAATTATCTCCAGTGCTGACGAAACTGAACTTATCAAGCTGGCTAAAACCTATGGTGTTGCGCCTATGATGTTTATTTCCACTATATCGGAAGAGGGCATAGTTAGCGGTGAAGTGACCAATAATATTTTAAATAGTCCTACTGTACAGGATCACCTTATTGAAAAAGTTCTTCAAACACTGAAGGCTAAAGGCTATTATGGTATAAATATATATGTCGAAAACATCACCTATGGCAACATAAATGGCTATGTAGAATATTTAAAAAAAGCCTCTGCTAGATTTCATTCGGAAGGCTACAGAATAGTGATTACTATAACACCGGCTACAAATATTAATACCCCTAACGTTAGTTTTGAAAAAATAGATTATTCAAAACTGACTGAATTTGTAGATGGAATTATATTTGCCTCATATGATTGGGCAAGGTCTTACGGTTACCCAATCTCGATTTATCCGGTTGATTTTTTAACGGAATTGTTAGATTATGCGGTTAGTATTATCCCTTCTGAAAAAATTTTTCTAGGAGTTACCACTCTAGGTTATGATTGGACACTTCCCTATGTTCCTGGCGCCACAGAAGCTACTATAATAACCAATAATAGTGCTGTACAAATTGCAGCGGAAAAGGGTATACCTATACAATTTAATGTTGCAGCACAATCACCCTACTTTAATTATACAGACAGTGATGGGATTCAGCATGTAATATGGTTTAAAGATGCAAGAAGTTTTGATTCAAGAGCTGGATTGGTGGAAAAGTATAATCTCCAAGGCTTATCTATTTGGACTATTATGAGATTTGATAACCAAATGTGGTTTATTATTAATACTCAATATTTTATAGAGAAGATTATGGGGGTACACTAAGCAATTATGCGCTTGTTTAGATGTTTAGCGGAAGATTTTTTGATATAAAAATTGCAACTGGCTAAGGATCTTAGATTGATGCGATTGAAAGAACTGTTTCATCAATAGAAGAGAAAGACGATAGATTTATTCACTATCGTCTTTCTTTGCGTCTTGTTTCATTTTATCAACATATAAGAGAAGCCTGCTAACTGTTGGATCGTCTGAAACGATTATATCGTTTGGGGTACATTCTAACTCACGGCAAATCGCCTCAAGTGATGAGTGGCTAACTTATATGAGGCATTATTTTCGTATAGAGTTTTAATTGAAAATAACTTAAATTACGTAGCGTAAATTTGTTCTTTTTAAAAACGTGGTAGCAGATGCAAAGTGGGAAGAAGTTATTGAACCGGAGGAGCTGCGAGAAAATATTGAAAGAAATTGTGGTAGAAGACATAAATAAAAAAGACCACTTATAAGCAGTCTTTTTTATCAATTGGTTTATGCAAGATGAACATTAACAGCCTGTGGGCCACGATTACCTTCTGCTACGTCAAATGTTACAGACTGACCATCTTCTAATGATTTATAACCGTCCATAGCAAGGCCTGAAAAATGAACGAAATATTCTGTGCCTCTCCCGTCGCTGATAAAACCAAATCCTTTTTGTGCATTAAACCATTTTACTGTACCCTTATACATGAAAGATACCTCCTTAAATTAATACTATATTAGCTAAAACTAAAAATCGCATATATAAGTAAATCATCAATAGAATAATGACTTACATATATATGCGAAATCAAGACTTTATTAAAATACTATTTTAACATAACACAATAATTAGTATAAGTCAATAGAGAATTACAAGAAAAAAGAGGAATGTGTGTGAAAGTAAATGTGTGGTTTACCGTACCTGATATGTCGATTTACATTGTGTTTGGAATTGGAGTGGCCCTTTCAATGGTTTCTACCATTAGCTTGATTGCTGCCAAGAGAAAAATTAACAGTATGCCAAAGAGAGTTAACGGTTTTATAAGAAGATAAAATAAATTTTTCATGGAGGAGAAAAGGTGAAAGCTAAGAAGCGTACTTTGATTTATCCAGTGAAATGGAGAGATTTTTATATATTGCGGGTTTGGAAGATTACCTTTATATGGATAACGAAAGCTGAACACTCAAATCCGAATAATTATTTTGAAACATGGAATGCGGAATTTGCGAAAGCGTTGATATTTCAATTATGGAATCGGTATAGGACACGCATTTAAGCTTAAACAGTAGAACTAATATTGATCGAAGCTCGATCTTCGGTCAAGAAAAAGGATTTAACCTGAATTGTAACTTTTTTAACCCAAACTCCAACTACGGACACCAAGGTCGGTGATAAGTTCGTACTTATTGCTACACTCGTTACAACAAATATTAACAACATGTTCGAAACCAGGAATATTTTTGTGTTCTTCTAAGATTTTGCCTTTTCCGCAAGGGCACTCATATTCATGGAGTTCGATAATGCCAGAGCCGGTACCGTAGCCTACATGTCCCTTAAGTATTGAATTAGTTAATTTGGTTTTCAAATATTTGCCTCCATTATTACAAGATAATAAAAATTATTATAGATTATTTGTTCCAGAAAGAGAGAAGCCGACAAAACCTAGGCGAGGTTTCATCGGCTGAAATATGATAATGTATTTCATTTTCATATATAGAATATCATGCATTCCTTAAATTAAACTGAAAAAGCAATTATTTAATAAAATAGAGTAAATAAATTGAAGTTTAAAATCGAATACGAAGTAAGAGTTTCCAGAGTTAATAGTGTCAATATTGATTCGAAAATTGAGCGGATTTGGAGCATACGGAAGGGATTATTATCTAAGGTGCAGAAAAATAAGTGTAATGAAAACTGAAATTGGCCGGGATCAGAGGCCTGGCCAGCGAATTAGAATTTTACGAATTACTGTACATTGAAAACTTAATATTGATAGTTAGTATAATATGGAGTATTCTATAAAGCAAATAATAATATTTATCGAGGTATGTCAATGGAAAATTCCAATAGGTTTATATGTGCATTAAAGTGTAACGATTTAGAGACTATTCGTGAAATCCCCAAAGCTGATTTACATAATCATTTTGTTTTAGGCGGTAGCCGTGAATATATTCAAAGTAAAACAGGCTATAATATCCAACCCATTAAATCAGTTTTACATTCTATGTCTGAAATGCATAAGTGGAGTGATGAAAATATAGGATGCCGATTTAATAGTAAAGAAATGCGTAAGCTACTTATTGAGGCAACCTTTGTGCAAGCTAAAAATGATGGAATATCAATTCTGGAAATAGGAGAGGATGTATGGGGGTTAAGTGAGTTTTTTTCCAATGATATAGATGAGTTAATAACAGCTTTTTGTACTGCTAATCAGAATATTGCGCCTAATATAGAATTACGTCTTCAAATTGGATTATCAAGACATTGCGGGACTAATTATTTAATTAAGCAACTAGACCATTTTTGGGGTAGGAAGGAGTTCTATTCTATTGATTTATATGGTGATGAATTAGCACAGCCTATTGAGAACTTTGTGCCAATATATAAAAAGGCAAAAGAAAATGGACTGAGGTTAAAAGCTCATATTGGTGAATGGGGAACGGCGGAAGATGTAAGGAAGGGAATAGAACTACTTTCGTTAGATGAAGTTCAACATGGAATTGCTGCTGCGGATTCAGATGAGGTTATAAATTATTTGATAAATCATAATATCAATTTGAACATAACTCCAACAAGTAACTTTTTGTTAGGAAGGGTAGCGGATATGAAACAACACCCCATTGGTAAGTTGTTTAGAGCAGGTGTTAATGTTACTATTAATTCTGATGATATTTTAATGTTTGGAAGCGAAGTTTCTAAAGAATACTTGGCGTTGTATAATAATGATGTATTAACGCCCTGTGAGTTAAATCAGATTAGAGTAAATAGCTTATGTAAATTATGAGCACGTTTTAGATAGGAATATTCCTAGAAAAATCACTAACTATCAGTATTAACTGGTAGTTTTTTATTGCCATAAATTAGGTAAACTGAAATTTTCCTTATATAAATTAAAAAGTTAAAACCATCGTTTCAATGGAGGATAGAAGATGGAAGAATTACGAGTAAAAGATATTAAAAACAGAGAAGTAGTTTATGGTTGCGCTTTTAATATTGACTTTAATAGAAATAGTTGGTATGAAGGGCAGGTAGTACATAATATTTGTAAGCCAGTAAAAGGTATCGTTAATAAGTGGAATGAGCAAGATGATTATCCTAATGGGCAGTTCTATATTTTAAAAACAGATGGTTCTCAGGAAGTCCGGTGCAGTTACAACTAATTCCAGGCACTTTGCTTGTACATATGAGGATTGTATAGAGATTTATAATCAGCTCATCAGAGATAAGATTGAAAAACTAAGGAAAATTGCAGACGATTTGGAGAATGAACTGTTGTAGGATTAAATAAATCTTTCAAATGAAATAGAATAAAAAAAGAAAAAGACAGATTTCCATCTGCCCTTTCTCTTTCAGATACGTCTATATAGTCATACATACAAGCCGTGACATGTGAGCGTAATAGCCCGCCATAGAGTGTATGTGTGCTGATAGTCGTTATCGGAATTAGTTTTAAACCGGAGATTTCTGAATGATAATAATGTTCCCTTTGGGCATAATGGGAATAATATATAATAGGGGTTAATATGGAGGTGAATTTATGCGAGGTTATGTGTCTATTGGAATATTTTTCATCGGAATAATCTTGGCTGCTTATATTGGTTATTGGACTCTTTTCATTAAGCCCATCATGGTTTGTGTTTCGGCATCAAAGGCCGGAGCGTTGACGTCTGCAATGACGACGATGACAATAATCAAATGTGCCTTATCGTGGCTGGTTGCCGGTGTGATTTTTGGATTGGGGTATATCGCTGCGATGATTGTGAGTCACAAATAATTTAGGACGTTGTATTGGAGGAAGAAACGATGTTGAACGAAGAGGTACAAGCATGGGTAGATTTGGGGTTTTCAGAGGAAGAGGCAATTGCAATGTCTAATGCAATGAAGGACAGATATGACGATGTTGAAATAACAGACGATGATTCTAATTCACATAAAAACGATTATTGAGAGCCAATACGATGAAACTGTTCATTGAATAAAGGGGTGATTTTATTAAAGTGTTTTTTATGCGGATGCCATTGTCCTGTCTTCAACCTGGCATACGGGCTGGATTGATAGAGATTATGGCTTACATAGTCAAATTCCGATGTAGACAAGTGGATATCGTAACAAATCCTATTTAAAACTATGATTTAACAAACGAAATTTAACATTGATATTTAGCGAGTTTTGCTGTATTCTTCATATATAAAATAGAAAGTGAAAGGATTTTTAAATATGAAAACAGAAATCACAGTTGCTTATGATAATATCAGAGAAATTAAAGAATTGTTTTTAGAGTATACTCATATGTTGGTTGAAAACGACCCTGATTTTGCTGAATATTTAAAAATTCAAAATTACGATTCTGAACTTGAACATTTGGCGGATAAATACGGACAACCAAATGGTAGATTATACATAGTGAAAGTTGAAAATGAAGCAGTTGGCTGCATTGGTTTGAGAAAAATAGATGATGATAATTGTGAAATGAAAAGATTGTATGTTAAACCTGCATTCCGAGGAAATAAAATTGCAAATAAACTAGTAGAACAAATTATTGATGATGCAAAAGAAATAGGTTATAAAAGCATTCTACTGGACACACTGCCATTTTTGGAAGGAGCAATACGTTTATATAAGAAACTTGGATTTTATGAAGTTGAATCATATAATAATAGTCCGATGGATAATTTGGTATATTTGAAATTAGATGTAAATTAAAACCAGAGAGGAAAATTGTAATGGAATTTTATTTTAAGTCCAAAGGTGCAAAGACCCATCTTTACCGGGAAAGTGGGTTTATTGATGAGGATTTGGGTGAGCTGACGGAAACATTTACAGGTAAACTAAAGACCCAAAATTTATTAGGTGAAAATTTTGAGTTAGAAGATATTTCTGGCTTTTTTTCAAAGGGAAACAAGTATTCCATCAAAAGTACTAAGGGACTAAATGGCATTATAGAGAAAAAAAGCTTTGGTGGCAGGTATGTTTTGAAATAACAAGGTTTTATATGTATGTAGAAGATGGGGCATTGGAGATATAATCCAATGCCTTTCTTTATACGATTACTCAAAATTATTGAATCTGATAGTTGGAGGTATCCAGTACCTGCATTAAAAAATAGTTGGCATGCATAGAAATTTTACAAATAAAAAAGAACATATGTTTGCATTTGCGGCATATCTGTGTTATAATATGCATAGGGTCAAATAACTCAACGTATTAAGTAAGGATATCTGCTGTTTCTGAAATTATTAATTGCTCATTCTTCAAATGAAAAAAATCCACTGTATAAAAGTTTGTTATAATGCATTTGGCTATTCACCTTTACAATCCACGTTCTATCTGTTTTAAAACCAACAGAAACAGGTGGCAGACGAAATTCCTGTTGCCTGATCTTCAGGAAATTGATGCCGTATTATTCAGATACCAGAGATTTTTAGAAAATCACTTGATGTGGTTTTAATTTTTAATCATGAAACGAACATTTGTTCTAATGCGAAAGGAGACTCGCGTATGATGATCACAAGAAACAACTTAAATGAAATTTTATTTGAAAACCAGGATGCAAGGCTGTTAATTGAACGGGTAGTTTCCCATACGCAAGCTACTCTATATTATTATCATGACAATGAGATCACCGTAGAGAAGGCATTGGAGATATACAACCGTGCAATGAGGGCGGAAGAGGATGATGCATCCTCTGGCGTATCTTTCTTGGATTTTTCCAGAGAAAAAAACAAATTGGTGTATACGGGAAGTACTTGCTGAAATGACTCTTGGACATGAATTTATATCAATGCAAAATTAAAACAATTCAAAACAGGATGAAATAATAATAAAATATTGACATAAATTATAAAATTATGTATAATTCAAATAATTTCATAGGCGAAATGCCGATGAATTAAGATGAAACAAGAAAAGTAATATTAAAAGGAGAGGGAAAAATGAAAAAAAGAGTATTAGCTTTAGGCACTGTAGCCTGTTTAGCTATTGGTGCGCTGACGGGTTGTGGATTTACCGGATCTAACAGCAGTCCCACCACCGGAGGATCTTCCGAAAGTGCGGCGTCAACGGAAGCCGCTTCTAACAAAACGGAGGCTCCGTCAACCGGCGATCAGATACTTAGCGTATATGCAAATGCTGAGATCAAAACCCTGGTACAATGGGCTGCTTCTGACAATCAGTCTTCCAAGGTGAACAATAACGCATTTGAAGGTCTGCTTCGTCTGGACCAAAACCATGATGCGCAGCCAGCACTTGCGGAAAGCTATGATGTTTCCGATGATAAACTTACATACACCTTTCATTTGAGAGACGGCTTGCAATGGAGCGACGGAACTCCTTTGACAGCAAATGATTTTGTATTTGCCTGGTTAAAGCAGATGAGTGCGGAAGCTACCAATGGCTACAGCTTCATCATGACAGACTATATTGTAAACGGTGCGGAGTATAACGAAGGCAAAGCAAGTGCAGAAGAAGTGGGAGTAAAGGCCCTTGATGACAAGACCTTCCAGGTGACTTTAAAAGCTCCTACCCCTTATTTTTCCCGTTTAACTGTTCTTTGTCAGTTCTTCCCGTTAAATGAAGCATATGTTACTTCAAAAGGTGATCAGTATGGTTTAAGTGCAGAGAACATGATTTACTGCGGACCATATGTTATCACCAGCTATGATCCGGCGGTAGGGGCTACTTTGAAAAAGAATGATAAGTACTGGGATGCGGCTAATGTGAAGGTTGAAAATGCTCAGGTAAGAGTTATGAAGGATGCATCTGCAGCTCTTAATGCATATTTAGCCAATGAACTGAGCCAGGTGGCTCTTGATTCTGCCAACGTAGCTGCTTATCAGAACAATCCGGAATTCAGTTCTAAGAGCGAGTTCAGAACCGAATATCTGCAGTTCTCCTTAAGCAATCCGGTTATGGCAAACAAGAATATCCGCAGGGCTGTTTCTATGGCTATTGACCGTGAAACTTTAGTTAAAGCAATTCTTGCTGATGGCTCTGCTCCAAGTGCTGGTCTGATTGCAGAAGGCATGTATGGAAATGAAAGCAGAAGCTTCCGCGATTTAAACGGAAATATCTGCCAATTTGATCCGGAACAGGCTAAAAAGTACTGGGAAGAGGGCTGTAAGGAATTGGGTCAAACACCAACTCTGACTTTGCTGGTAAGAGATGATTCTGTGACAAAAGCGGTTGCAACTTACATACAAAGTGAATTAAATAAGAATTTAGGCATTGATATTGTAATCGATACCAAGACGGTTCAGGCAAGAAATGAATTAATGGATAATGATAATTACATGTTTGCATCTACCGCATGGGGCGCTGATTATGATGATGCCATGACATACCTTGATTTATGGACCAACGGCACTCCGTACCGTGGCTCCTATCAAAATGAAGAATACAATAAGCTGATTAACGACGCAAGAGTTGAAACCGATGACGCAAAGCGCCTGGATATGCTGCTGCAGGCGGAGAATCTTCTAATTGATGAGGATGTGATCGTTGCACCTTTGTATCATAGAGGTTCCGCAACCCTTACAAAATCCAATGTGAAAGGATTGATCAATCATCCTTTCGGTCCGGATGTGGAATTTAAATACGCTTATTTTGAGTAAGCCGCAGCGGACAGAGGTTTGAACTGACCAAAGGAATGCGGGAAATGAGAAGAGCCGTCCTTCCCTTTTTAAAATTGGAAAAGGGCGGCTCTTTTTTAAGCTCATGAGAATATGAATGCAAAGGAGGACACAGCATGATAAAATATATCTGCAAGCGACTGGTATATCTGGCGCTGACATTATGGGTTATAGTAACAGCTACTTTTTTTCTGATGAAGAAGCTACCAGGCTCTCCATTTGATTCGGAGCGCTTTAATATGATGTCCGCTCAGCAGCAGCAAGCTATTTTAGAGCAGTACGGGCTGAATGAGTCCGTACCCCGGCAATACGTAAAGTATATGGGAAATATCCTGCATGGAGATTTCGGAACATCCTTTACCTATACTGGACAGAAGGTATCTACCGTAATCGGAGGAAGGATTGGTCCCTCCGCTTTGATTGGCCTTCAGGCGGTACTGATCGGTCTGGCTGTCGGCCTGACACTGGGAATTATTGCGGCGTGGAGGCATAACAGCGGAATTGATTATTTCACGATGATTGTAGCTGTCCTTGGGGTTTCTGTACCTAATTTTGTAGCTGCGGCTCTTTTGCAGTATTATGTGGCCTTAAAATGGGGAATCCTGCCTGTTGGTTTCTGGACTGACTGGAAATGTTCGATTCTTCCGTCCATTGCCTTATCCTTTTCTGCGACTGCCATGATCGCCCGGTTTATCCGGACTGAGATGTTAGAAGTGTTGGAGCAGGATTACATTGTCACTGCCAAAGCCAAGGGACTTAGCCCAATGAAGGTGCTCATGCGCCATGCGGTAAGGAATTCAATTATTCCGGTGGTGACGATTCTGGGACCTATTGTTGTAAATCTGCTGACAGGCTCTCTGGCTGTTGAGAATATTTATACCATCCCTGGAATCGGCAGCTTATTTGTAGACAGCATAAAGGCTAATGACTATTCCACGATCATGGGAATCACGATTTTTTACAGCGCTTTTTATATTTTTGTAGTGCTGATCGTTGATATCGCTTATTCCCTCATTGATCCCAGGATTCGTCTGGCAGCCGGTAAGGAGGGTTAAGCATGGATGAATTATTTGTAAAGGCATATGTGGATGAATCGGAGAAAGAACATATTGCCCGACCTAATTTAACAGCCCTTCAGGATGGCTGGCTTCGTTTAAAGAAAAATAAGGCAGCAGTCGTTTGTCTGTTTACATTAATTGCAATCGGGCTACTTGCAATATTGGCGCCGGAGTTTTCAAGGTATTCTTATAAAGAAACGAATTATGATATCATTTATCAGATTCCCTCCATGGAACATTTCTTCGGAACAGATCAGTTCGGTCGTGACCTTTGGGTCAGGACGTGGATGGGAACCCGCATTTCCCTGCTCATTGCCTTTGTGGCAGCGCTTTTGGATTTGACGTTGGGAGTGACCTATGGAGCAGTTTCTGCTTTGGCCGGCGGGAAAGTGGATGCCGTTATGCAGCGAATCATTGAAGTACTGGTAGGAATCCCTCATCTGATCATCGTCATCCTTTTAATGATGGTTATGCCAGCGGGTATCTGGACGATTGTGGTGGCTCTTTCCATTACCGGCTGGGTGAATATGGCACGATTGGTCC
This sequence comes from Lacrimispora sanguinis, assembly GCF_044987295.1. Taxonomy (NCBI): domain Bacteria; kingdom Bacillati; phylum Bacillota; class Clostridia; order Lachnospirales; family Lachnospiraceae; genus Lacrimispora; species Lacrimispora sanguinis. The sequence continues at coordinate 286,679 of NZ_CP173277.1, forward strand.
GCGGATCCATATTAAAGCTTAAGAATCAGGAATTTGTGCTGGCGGCCAGAGTGCTGGGTACCAGTACGGCCGGAATCATATGGAAACATTTAATTCCCAATACGGTAGGAGTTATTGTCATCAATGCCATGTTTACCATCCCATCCGCTATATTTACGGAGGCATTTTTAAGCTTTATCGGCATTGGAATGCAGGAACCGAAAGCATCCTTGGGAGTTTTGATCAATAACGGTTACCAGGTACTTCGCAATTTTCCCCACGTATTGATCTTCCCGGCAATCGTGATCGTCCTGATTATGGTATGTTTCAGCATTCTTGGTGACGGTTTGCGGGATGCTCTGGATCCAAGAATGAGAAAGTAGGTGAGACATCATGAGCAGATTATTGGAAGTTAATCAGTTGCAGGTACATATAAAGACGCAGCATGGCATAGTCCAGGCAGTGCGGGGGATAAGCTTCTATTTGGATGAACAGGAGACTTTGGCAATCGTAGGAGAATCCGGCTCAGGCAAATCCATTTCCGTGAAAAGCATTATGGGTCTGCTTCCTAAGAATGGAAAGATCGTGGGAGGCAGCATTCTATTAGAAGGTAAGGATCTTTCAAAGTACAGCGAGCGGCAGATGCAGACGATACGGGGATCGGATATTTCCATGATCTTTCAGGACCCCATGACCTCATTAAACCCTACTATGACCATAGGAAAGCAGATTGTGGAGGTATTGAAAGAACACCGGAAGGACATGACTAAAACACAGATGAAGGATCGGGCTCTTGAGTTGATTTCTCTGGTTGGAATCTCCAATCCGGAAACAAGGTTTGACCAGTATCCACACCAGCTTTCCGGCGGTATGAGGCAAAGAGTCGTGATCGCGGTGGCATTGGCCTGTGATCCAAAGATTTTGATTGCAGATGAACCGACCACGGCTTTGGATGTAACCATACAGGCCCAAATCCTGGACTTAATGAAGGATTTACAGAAGAAAATTAAAACCTCTATCATTATTATCACCCATAATCTGGGAGTTGTAGCGAATATTGCGGACCGGGTTGCCGTCATGTACGGAGGCCAGTTGGTGGAAAGCGCTGATGTTCGTGAGTTGTTTTATCAGACGGAACATCCTTACACGAAGGGACTTCTGGCTTCCATACCAAAGGCTTCCCATAAAGGCGGCGAGCTGACGGCAATTCATGGGACTCCGCCGGATCTGATGGATCCGCCAAAAGGCTGCCCATTTGCAGCCAGATGTACAAAAACCATGGAGGTCTGCAGACAATATCCTCCCGAGGATATGCTTTGCGGCGAGAGCCACCATGCGCGTTGCTGGCTTCTTGATGAGCGGGCAAAGGCTTTCAGGGAATAGGAGGATATCATGAAGTCGGCAGAAAATAAACCATTATTAGAAGTAAAGAATTTGAAGAAATATTTCCAGGTGGGAAAAAATCAGATATTGAAAGCAGTGGATGATGTCAGCCTGAATATATATAAGGGAGAAACTCTTGGTCTGGTGGGAGAAAGCGGCTGCGGGAAATCTACCTTTGGCCGGACTGTGATCCAGCTGTATGAGCCAACGGATGGCCGGATCGTGTACGACGGAAGAGAAATTAACGGCAGTTTGCCGTCGGCGGAGCGTCATGGATTTACAAGAAAGATGCAGATGATTTTCCAGGATCCTTATGCATGCCTTAATCCGCGAATGAAGGTCATAGATATTGTTGCGGAAGGAATTGATGCTCATGGTATTTTAAGGGGAGAAGAGCGGACAAAGAAGGTGCTTGAACTCCTGGAAACAGTAGGGCTTTCCGAAGAGCATGCAAACCGCTTCCCTCACGAATTTTCCGGCGGACAGCGTCAGAGGGTGGGAATTGCCCGTGCATTGGCTGTAAATCCGGAATTTGTGATCTGTGATGAACCTATTTCTGCGCTGGATGTTTCCATTCAGGCACAGGTGATCAACTTGCTGAAAGAGCTGCAGGAGAAGAGAGGGCTCACCTATCTGTTCATCGCACATGATCTTTCCATGGTTAAGCATATCAGTGACCGGATCGGCGTTATGTATCTGGGGGCCATGGTGGAACTGGCAGACAGTGAGAGCCTGTTTGAGGCTCCGCTCCATCCCTATACCCAGGCATTGCTTTCCGCAATTCCAATCCCTGATCCTGATGTGGAAAAAAGCCGCAGCCGGATCATGCTGGAGGGAAGCCTGCCAAATCCTGTTAATTTGAAGGAAGGCTGCCGGTTTGCTTCCCGCTGCCCTTATGCAGAACAGCTGTGTAAGGAAAAAACACCGGAAATGAAAGAAGTCAGGCCAGGGCATTTTGCAGCCTGTCACAAGGCAATGTAGGATGCCGGCAACAAAAAAATATGGTTAGGAGAATAGAATGAAAGACTATATCTTGGAGGTCTGTGTGGATTCTGTGGAATCCGCTAAAGCAGCGGTACAGGGAGGCGCCGACAGGCTGGAGCTCTGTGCAAATCTGGTTATTGGGGGAACGACCCCTGGCGTAAGTCAGTTTAAGCAGATCCGCAAAGCCTGTGATGTTCCAATCAACGTTCTGATACGGCCCCGGTATGGAGATTTTCTGTATACAGATCATGAATTTCAGATGATCTCAGAGGATGCGCAGATGTTTCGGGATCTTGGCGCAGATGGGATTGTTGTAGGATTTTTAAAACCAGACGGAGATCTTGACATGGAACGGCTGAAGGTGCTTAGAGAAAAGGCCGGAACGGGCAACATGACCCTGCACAGAGCCTTTGATGTATGTCGGGATCCTTACAGAAGCTTAAAAGAGGCCATTGAGGCAGGGGCGGATACCATACTGACCTCCGGCCAGCAGAATACCTGCATGGAAGGAAAAAAGCTATTAGGTGAACTGATGGAGCAGGCAGCCGGCCAGATCGATATTCTGGTAGGCAGCGGAGTCAATGTAGAAGCAATTGCCTGCCTGATGGCTGAGATAGATGCCCGGTGTTTTCACATGTCTGGGAAGGTGATCGTGGACAGCGGCATGATCTATCGGAAGGAAAATGTAAATATGGGAATTCCGGGAATTGGTGAGTACGATATTTTCCGTACAGAAGAAGAGCAGATTCGCCGGGCAAAAAGGCTGATGGAGGAGAAGGCATGTTTACGGAAGAACGTTTAGACAGGATTTTACAACTCCTTCATGATCAGGGCATGGTGAAGGTCAAGGATTTAAGCGCCCTTTTTCAGGTGACGGAGGACTGCATACGAAAAGACTTAAAAAACCTGGAAAATGCCGGAAAGCTGAAACGTACCTATGGCGGAGCCTTATTATCCCAGGATTATCCTCTGAAACGAGATGTAATAGACCGGAGAGATACAAATATAGAGAAAAAGAAATTAATTGCCCAGAAGGCTTTCGAACTGATCAGGAGCAATGAAACCATATTTCTGGATATCTCTACCACGAATATCATGGTGGCAGAACAGCTTGCCAAATCCCACAAGCGTTTGACCGTGGTGACGAACATGATTGATATTATGCAGACACTGGCTGTGAATCCGGACATCACTTCCATTGGAACCGGAGGAATTATGTACCGCACGGTAAACGGCTTTATGGGGGCAGCTGCCATTGAGATCATCAAACAGTATAGCTTTGACAGGGCCTTCATCGGAACCTGCGGACTGGACCTTACGGACAATTCCATCACAACCTTAGGAGTGGAGGATGGCCTGACAAAAAAGGCGGCCATTGCCAGCAGCAGACATAAATATCTGGTGATGGAAAAGGATAAGTTCTATTTTAATGATTCTTATAAATTTGCCCATTTTGATGACATAGACGGAATCATTACGGACTCCATGCCGGATGAGGCCACAGCCAGAAAACTCTACTCAGCAGGAGTTACCATTCAATAGCTTCTGCCGGACCGTCTGGGTCGGTAAGAATAATTAATTTTTCGCAAAGGAGAATTTAGTCATGTTTTCAGAACATTTGCAGAGATATGCCCAGGAAAAATATGAGCTTAGACTTCCCTTACTGGGAGGTCTTAAGGCAGAAATCGAGAGGGCGATGGAAGGTTGCATTCCCAGGGAACAGGTACTAATGAAATTTTTATATGGGACAATGCCCTTACGGGATTCCGGCGAGTATGATTTTACCGTATTTCTTGGAATTGTAAGGCATTCCATCATGGTTTACGATCAAATGGAATGGTGTCAGGAGATTCCGGAAGATATGTTCCTCCATCACATTTTATATTACAGGGTCAATACGGAGAATATCGAAGACTGCCGAAGATTTTTCTATGACAAATTGATTGACCGGACCAAAGGACTTTCCGTAAGGGAGGCGGTGCTGGAAATCAATTACTGGTGCGCAGAGAATGGAACCTATGAAGCTTCAGATAACAGAACCATATCTCCTGTGACTGTTTATAAATCCGGAAAGGGCAGATGCGGGGAGGAATCCACGTTTGCCGTAACGGCTTTCCGGAGTGTGGGAATCCCTGCAAGACAGGTGTACACCCCAAGATGGGCTCATTGCGACGACAATCATGCATGGGTTGAAGTGTTTGTGGAGGGAAAGTGGCATTTCCTGGGAGCCTGTGAGCCGGAAGAAGTGCTGGATAAAGGGTGGTTTACCAATGCCTCCTCCAGGGCATTGCTGGTACATACCAGAACCTTTTCTGATTATTCCGGTGATTCGGAGACAGAATGTCTGGGGAAGGAAGACTTATTGGTTTATTATAATGGGACTGCAACGTATGCAATGACCAAATCATATGAGATCCAGGTGCTTGATGAGGATAATAATCCAGCAGAAAATGTCCAGGTTTCTTTTGAAATTCTCAATATGGCGGAATATTGCAGCGTGGTAAAATTATACACAGACAGGAATGGAAAGGTTGCCCTTACGGTTGGTCTTGGAGATGTACATGTCCGTGCAATGAAGGAGGGATTATGCTGCGAGGCGTGGATTTCTCCAGAGGATGGAGACGGGACGGTTCTGGTGTTAAAGAAGGAAGATGAGAAAACCGAAAAAAATGTCTGGGTGGATGTGGACGTCAGAGCCCCAAAGGATTACCCTGTAAATCCGGTGACGCTTACAAAGGAACAAAAGGAAAGAAACAGAAAACGGATCCATGAGGCAAATCAGATGCGGGAAAGCAGGATCGCAGGGTACTTTAATGCGGAAGAGGCTTCCTCATACCCTGATGAAACAGAGATCCTACGGTTGTCCGCCGGTAATTTTGAAGAGATTTATAAGTTCCTTTCCAAGGATCGAAATCCGGACCGCAAGTCCATGCTTAACAGTCTGACTGTCAAGGATTATAAGGATGCCAGGGCAGAGATTTTGGAAAGCCATCTTTCAGGGGCCTCCCCGTATCGTAAGAAATGGGAGGAGAACGGGAATCTGGATATTTATGAAAAGTACATTCTTTGTCCAAGGATTTTGCTGGAGGAAATGACGGATTACCGGGGATTTATTGAGGAATTTTTCAATGAGGAAGAAAAGGAAGGATTCCGTAAGAACCCTGAAACCATTTGGAAATATGTGAAGCAGAACATTGGTTTTGAATCAAAGCTTGACTACAAGACAATCTGCTCCACTCCAGCAGGAAGCCTTAAGCTTTTGCAGAGCAATCCACTTAGCCAGAAGATATTATTTGCATCGATCTGCAGGACGTTTGGCATTCCGGCCCGGATAAACCCGGTGAATCTGGAAGCTGAGGTTTATGAAGCAGGAAGATTCGTATCAATATCAGGTGCAGATGAGCTCGTAAAAGACAGGTCGGAAGAGTCAGGAAAGCTGGTACTCTGTGGGGAAACAGACAATCTGTGGACCTATTACCAGACTTGGACCATTGGAAGGCTAAAAGATGGCCAGTTTGTGACTCTGGATTATACCGGTGTTAAATTTTCCGGCGGCGTTTTGAAACTGGATTTAGAACCGGGTATTTACCGTCTGGTCACCTCTGTCCGTCTTCCCAGCGGAAACCAGAACGCCAGCGAGTATGTCTTTGAATTAAAAAAGGATGAAGAAAAGACTGTAACCATGCGTCTACGGGCCGGAAGCCTGGAAGATATGCTGGTTGATAACATGCTGGATGATTTTGAAGTGACCGTAAAAGAGGAAAATGAGAAAGAGAAGACAGTACCGGCATCAGTGCTTATGGAAGGAAAGAGTAATATACTTGCCATCTTGTCCGAAGGTCAGGAACCAACCGAGCACGTTCTTAACGAAATGCTGGAACAAAAAGATGACTTAAAATCCCTTGATGCACAAATCATTTTCTTGTTGCAAAATGATATGTCACTGCAGAACCGTACCTTAAGTAAAGTTTTGGAAGCAATTCCTCAAATAAAGGTGGGTTACATAAGCTTTGATGATACGGTAGAACCACTGGCCAGAAGAATGTATGTGGATCCGGAGAAGCTCCCTTTTTTAATTGTTACGGATCCTGGCTTGAAGGCAGTCTACGGATGCAGCGGCTACAATGTCGGAAGTGTGAACCTTATGATGAAGCTTTTGGGTTTAAGCAGAAATAAGCTGCAAGATAACAAAAGTATATGAGAAGAAACGCATAGAATTGTAAAATAAGAAAAAACATTTTGCAAAATATATAAAGATGTTATATACTGTTTGTTGGAGTACTACTGGAAGTCAAATACCTTACAGCAAGCTAGGGGTTATTTGGCTCCGTTGGCAGTTGTCAAAATCAAGCCCGCTTGATCTTGGCTCGTTGCCTTCATGAATAACAAACAAAAGGATGGTTTGAACATGGCTATTTTAGAAAATTGGAGAAACCTGGCATACGGCGATGGGCTGGATGATAAAGGAAAAGAAGAATTATGGACCGAGTATTTCAAAGTAGAAAAGGGAATCTATGAGCATATTCTTTCCAAGCCAGAAGAAGTGGTTGAGGGAACGGTAGAGGATCTGGCAAAGAGATATGGAACAGATGTCCAGACGATGACCGGATTTTTAGATGGAATCAATGAAAGCTTAAAGGGATATGAGAATCCTATTGAAACCATGGACGAGCAGACCGTGGTAAAGATAGAGATCGATCCAGAAAAGCTGTATTATAATATGGTAGAGGCTAAAGCAGAATGGCTCTATAGTCTTCCGGAGTGGGATACAATACTGTCAGAAGAGAAGAAAAAAGAGCTTTATAAAAAGCAGAAAGCTTCTGGAACCATTGTTAAGGGAGCAAAGGTTGGAAGAAACGATCCATGTCCATGCGGCAGCGGCAAGAAGTATAAAAAGTGCTGCGGATCCAACCAGTAATCGAATGCTGCCCTGGCAGCAGGATAAAGAGACAGGAAGGCAGGCAGGTACCTCTTTATGAGTTACCTGCTTTGCTTTTGAATACCTTCATGAATGCTCGCATGCATGAGCAAGAAAGAGGAAATGAATGGAAGCCTACACTAGCTTTGCAGAGGTCTATGACCGGTTTATGGACAACATTCCATATAAGGACTGGTGTGAATACGTAACTGGTCTGCTGAATGAATATGGGATCAGGGATGGTTTGATTCTTGATCTTGGCTGCGGAACGGGAAGCCTAACGGAGCTTCTTGCGGAACGGGGATATGATATGATAGGAGTGGACAACTCCGAAGACATGCTGCAGATAGCCATGGATAAGAGGGAAAAGTCAGGAAAAGACATTCTTTATCTTATGCAGGATATGAGGGAATTTGAGCTTTACGGCACGGTACGGGCTGTTTTAAGCATCTGCGACTGCATGAATTATATTCTGGAATATGAGGATATGGTGGAAGTTTTCCGGCTGGTCAATAATTATCTGGATCCAGGAGGAATCTTTATATTTGATCTGAACACCATATATAAATATGAAACCCTTATGGGGGAATCTACCATTGCGGAAGACCGGGAGGAGTGCAGCTTTATCTGGGATAATTATTATGATAAGGAATCCAAGATTAACGAATATGATCTTTCCCTGTTTATCAGGCAGGAGGAAGACTTATACCGGAAATACACGGAGAATCATTACCAGAGGGCATATTCTCTGGAAGAGGTAAAGCTGGCGATCAATGAGGCCGGCATGGATTTTGTGTCAGCTTTTGATGCTTTTACCCAAAATCCCGTAAAGGATACCAGTGAAAGAATTTATATCATAGCAAGAGAACGCGGAAAGGAATTATAATATGGCTGATTATATTGTCAGAGCTACGGCAGGGGATCATCAGATCCGTGCTTTTGCTGCTACTACCAGGGAACTGGTGGAACATGCAAGACAAGCTCATAATACAAGCCCTGTAGCTACGGCTGCCTTAGGCAGACTTTTAACTGCGGGAAGCATGATGGGCATTATGATGAAGGGGGAAGATGATTTACTGACCTTAAAGATTCAGGGAAGCGGTCCGATAGAAGGCCTTACAGTGACTGCAGATTCAAAAGGAAATGTAAAGGGATACGCTTACAATCCTGGAGTCATGCTTCCTCCCAATCAGGCAGGTAAGCTGGATGTAGGCGGTGCAGTAGGAGAGGGAGTATTAAGTGTAATAAAAGATATCGGCCTCAAGGAGCCTTACATTGGACAGACGATCCTGGTGGGCGGTGAGATTGCGGAAGATCTGACTTATTACTATGCTTCTTCAGAGCAAACGCCTTCGTCAGTGGCACTGGGCGTTTTAATGAATAAGGATAACACCGTAAAACAGGCCGGAGGCTTTATCCTGCAGCTTCTGCCGGGAGCCTCTGAGGAAATCATTGGAGGTCTGGAGAAAAAGCTTGGAGAAATTACCTCGATCACAGATCTTTTGGATCAGGGAGATACACCAGAGATGATCCTCGAACATATTCTTGGAGAGTTCGGTCTGGATCTGATGGAGCAGGTGCCTACCCAATTTTATTGCAACTGTGATAAAGCCAGAGTGGAAAAGGCCTTAATCAGCATCGGAAGGAAAGAACTTCAGGAAATGATTGACGAAGGGAAGAGCATTGAGGTGAACTGCCATTTCTGCAATAAGAATTATGAGTTTACAATAGAAGATTTAGAAAGTCTGCGTGATAAGTCATAAGACAAGGTCATCAAAAAGAGCCATCCACTGGATGGCTCTAATCGTAATCATGTGAAACAATATAACTTCTTCCTATATTGAAAAAAGGTACACTGATGAGTCAATGATTATAATTTGGTAACGTTTGTAGCCTGTGGTCCCTTAGCTCCGTCTACAACATCGAACTCTACTGCAGCGCCTTCATCTAAAGACTTGAAGCCGTCCATGCTAAGACCTGAGTAGTGAACAAATACATCGTTACCCTGTTCGTCGGAAATAAATCCGTAACCCTTTTGGTTGTTAAACCACTTAACTGTACCTTTCATTATGATACCTCCAAAATGAATAAAAAGTTGTACTGTTACAGGATATCTGTAACCTCCCTAAGAATAGCATAAAAAGGGAAAGGTGTCAAACGTTTTCCGTCTTAAAAATCAAGAAATCTTCATTAAAAAATAAAGGGGAAATAAGTAGTGAAAACGGAGAAATTTGTGGTAAAATGGGAAAAGATTCTTTTGCAAGGATAAAAAGGTGAAAGCAATGAAATTTAAGAATTTGTGGAGGCATTTCTGCACAATCAATATACATAAGATCAGAGTCATGATAAATTGTTTTCGTGTGGGTCTTATAAAACAGGGGCTGCTTCATGATTTGTCAAAATACAGTCTGGAAGAGTTTATTCCAGGTGTTCTTTATTATCAGGGGACAAGAAGTCCGAATGCTGCGGAAAGAGAGGACAAGGGTTTTTCTAGAGCCTGGCTCCACCATAAAGGCCGTAACAAGCATCACTACGAATACTGGATCGATTTTACCACAGATATGTCGGAAGGTCTGGTAGGCCATAAGATGCCCCTAAATTATGTCATCGAGATGATGATGGATCGGATTGCGGCATCAAAAACCTATAAGGGCAAGGATTACACCGATGCATCGCCTTGGGAATATTACATGCACGCAAAAAACTACATGGTCATTGCTCCTGAGACAAGAAAATTGTTGGAGGAGCTTCTTTTGATGTTGAAAAATCAAGGGGAGAAAAGGACATTTTCTTATATCAGATACTTGTTGAAAAAAGGAAATTATTAACTTCCCATTATATAAGGATTCATACAGAACGCTCACTATATATTTATATTTATCATATATTATATATAATAATATAAGCGGAGATTTAGTGTGAATTTCGCTGTAAACAATTACCTACAGAATTCATGCATGCAGCAGGCCCCATATAAACAGAGGGAGCTTGATCCAGATAGAATAAGTGTACCGATAGGTTATCAAATAGAAGTCTTTGCTCAAGGATTAAATGCACCTATTGGTATGGTTTTCACAGAAAAAGGTGATATGCTTATTGCTGACTCCGGAATTGCTACATTGAACCCTAGAGTGATACGTATTAGTAATGGAAGTATCGATGTTGTAGCCGAAGGTTTTAATGTCCCCATAACTGGTATCAATTATAAAAATGGGTATATTTATGTGTCCCATAAAGGAGTTGTAACAGTTCTTAGTCCGGATGGCACAAGGCGAGATATTATAAGTGGTTTGCCAAGCAATGGAGACTTTGGCAACAACCGCATTGAATTTGGAATTGATGAGAAAATATATTTTGGACAGGGGACAACAACGAATTCTGGTGTAGTAGGACTTGATAATAGCTGGGTTGTTGAGCATCCTCATCTACATGATTATCCCGGTACCTATATATTTCTTAACTACAATAATTTTGAAACTAAAAATATATTGATCCCAGCCATGGGCACAGCTGTTACCGGGGCTTTTTCTCCTTTTGGAGTTCCTAATATACAGCAATATCAAGTAAAAGAAGGCAGAACGTTAGCTTCTGGCAGTGTAATAAGGGCAAATATGGATGGCTCTGGTATAGAACAAATTGCGTGGGGGCTTCGTAATCCGTTTTGTATGAAATTTGATGCATTGAAACGGCTGATCATATCAAACCAGGGAATGGATGCAAGAGGAAGCAGGCCGATTGCCAATGCATTAGATGAATTACATTTGTTAAATATGGGTGCTTGGTATGGCTGGCCGGATTACACAGGAGGAGTTCCTGTGACCTTGCCCAGGTTTACTCCGATCAGAGGCAGAAGACCGGAACCATTACTTCATACCATTCCATCGATACCGCCAACGCCAATTGCAGTTTTTCCGTCCGGATCCAATATCATGGGATTTGATATTAACGAGTCATCAGATTTTGGCCTGATTGGCGATGTTTACATTGCGTGTTTTGGCGGAATCCAATACGAAGAGTCTGGCGATTATATACGTTCAGGCGTAGGACATAGGGTATTAAAAGTCAATGTTGTTAATGGAGAAATAGCAACATTTGCTATAAATAAATCAGGATTTCCGGAAGAGAGGGGGCTTAGCAGGCCCACTGATGTTGTTTTCGGACCTGATCATGCCATGTATATATCGGATATGGCGATTGCTGATTTAGATTTGCATAATATTTATTTGCCAAACACAGGAGTAATTTGGAGAATAAGAAAGATAGTACTGTAGATATCATATAAGGGAAGCCATCTGACTTCCCTTAAACCATCCAAAAGTCCCTCCTTGATCTAAGGAAAACGATTCTAAATTAACGGCACAGGGTATCTAACAGGTGACGGACGTAAATACAAAGCTTTTTGTCATCCGCAAAGAAGTCCGGTTCATAGGAAACATAGGTGATCTTATCTTTGAATTCCATTTGCAGGCAAGGTGTCCACAAGGAGGAAAACTGAGGAAGATAGCAGCCGGCCCTGCGTGTGTAGCATGTCTTGGCCGTAGCTTTTATCCGGGCTTCCTTATCCACGTATTCCGCCACGCTTTTGTGAATCGCCTTGTCTTCGTAAATTAAATAATAGTAATTTTTATAATCCGGATAAAAATATTTCAATTCACCCTCATAGAGGTCTACGGTTATGGTTAAGTGTTCTCCTTCCGCTTCCATGGAGACAAGGGAATTGGATTTGGAAAATCCAACGGGAACGGCAAAGCCGTTTTTGCAGGTAAGCCGTAAAGAGTGGAACTCCCGGCCGAAGATGTCCTCCTGGCTTACTAACTCCTGATGTTCAAGGAGAAAGCTGTGCTCTAAAAAGTCCGGGTAATTTAAGATAGGGAGGATTAGCGGCATTCCTTTTAAATCATCTTCATTATGTAATATCAAAAGATCAAATAAAAACTTATCATGGGAGATCAGGTAATCTTTATAAACTTCAATCAGCTGTCCGCCGGAATAAAGATCCTTCCGCTCTACGTTTAAAAACGCCTCAATGGCTTTTTGCTTCATGGAAGGAAGTCCAAGAAGTCCCCGGTAAGGGCGTATTTTTTTGTAGATATCCAGGCTTTTTACACCGGAAAAGTTATAAGGCATGCCATGGGCAAGGCAGCGCTTTAAAAGATAGGGTATATCAAACCCATCCCCGTTAAAATGTATGACTGTAGTAAAATTTTCTAAGAATTTAAAAAAAGTTTCCAGCAGTTCTTTTTCCGACTCAAGGGTATCAGCGAACCACTGGACAAGGTTCCAACAGTCGTTTCTGTAATAAACACATCCGATCAGATAAAGGGTAGAATACTCCCCGGAGAAGCCTGTAGTTTCTATATCAAAGAACAAAAGATCCTCTTTCCGGCCGATCCGGTCAAAGGGATATGTCTCTTGAAATGCAATCGTTTTCTGTAAGGTGATCATGAATGATTCATCCCTTTCCTTAGTACTGTCCATGTTTTTTGGTATTTTCTCTCCCAATATTATAGCGGAAAGGTGCCGGTCCGTCAACGGAAACAGAATATTTGTTCGACTATCCGCTTGCATAAGAACAGGCTGTATGCTATGATAATTAATAAAGAAAAGATTTCCAGCATAACAAAAGGAGACAGAGGTCGTGATTTCTTTCGTAAAAGGACCATTGGTTGAAATATTTGAAGATACCGTTGTTATAGAGAGCGGGAACGTGGGATTTGAAATACATGTTCCCATATCCGTGATTCAAAATATGCCGGGAATCGGTGTAGAGACAAGGTTGTATACATATTTTCAGGTAAGAGAGGATGCCATGTGCCTCTACGGGTTTTTAAACCGTCAGGATCTGCAGATGTTTAAGCAGCTCATCAGTGTGAACGGGATTGGCCCCAAAGGAGCCTTGGGAATTCTTTCTGCCCTTGACCCGGATGATTTAAGAAGGGCCATCGTTTCAGGAGACGCCAAAGCCATATCCAAAGCGCCGGGGGTTGGAGCAAAGACCGCTCAGAGGATTATATTGGACTTAAAAGATAAAATTGACATAGCTGAAATTCTTCCTTCCGGGTTTGCAATGCAGGGGAATGAGCCTGCTTTATCCGGCAGCGGGGTAGCAGGAGAAGCCATAGAAGCGTTGGCGGCACTTGGGTATTCTACAGTTGAGGCTGGTAAGGCGGTTCGTAAAGTGGAAGTGACGGAATCCATGACGGTGGAAGATGTGCTTAAGGCATCCTTAAAGCATCTGGCATTTATATAAAATAGCAGGTAAAGACAGAGATGGAACGTAGAATTATAACCACAGAGGTAACAGAAGAAGATAAAAGAATAGAACCGAATTTAAGGCCCATGTGTCTTGATGAGTACATTGGACAGGAAAAGATACGTACCAATTTAAAAGTATACATTGATGCCGCCAAAGCCAGGGGAGAATCCCTGGATCATGTTTTGTTTTACGGGCCTCCCGGCCTGGGAAAGACGACTCTATCAGGAATCATTGCCAATGAAATGGGAGTCAATATGAAGGTCACATCAGGACCTGCAATCGAAAAACCGGGAGAAATGGCCGCTATACTGAACAATCTCCAGGAAGGGGACGTGCTGTTTGTGGATGAGATCCACCGCTTAAACCGTCAGGTAGAAGAAGTATTGTATCCGGCCATGGAAGATTTTGCCATAGATATTATGCTGGGAAAGGATTCCTCTGCCAGATCCATAAGACTGGATCTTCCCAAATTCACATTGGTTGGAGCGACTACCAGAGCGGGGCTTTTAACCGCTCCATTGCGAGACAGGTTCGGTGTGGTGCAGAAGCTGGAATTTTATACGCCACAGGAGCTTAAGATTATCGTTTGCCGTTCCGCCAGGGTCTTACAGGTGGAAATCGAGGAAGAAGGGGCAGCAGAGATTGCCAAGCGATCCAGAGGAACCCCCAGGCTGGCTAATCGCCTGTTAAAGAGAGTCCGGGATTTCGCCCAGGTAAAGTACAACGGTATTATTACAAAAGAAGTGGCGGATTTTGCCCTGGACATTCTGGATGTGGATAAGTTTGGCCTGGATTATAATGACCGGGCGATCCTGACCACAATGATTGAGAAGTTTGCCGGCGGTCCGGTAGGTTTGGATACCCTGGCAGCTTCTTTGGGAGAGGATGCCGGTACGCTGGAAGATGTTTATGAGCCGTATCTTCTCATGAACGGTTTTATAAACCGTACCTCCAGAGGGCGTGTGGCAACGGAACGGGCATATGAACATCTTGGAATCTCCCTGGGGTCATAATCTTTGGATATAAAGGTATGCAGGCAGGGCTTTTCTATCTGCTCAAAGTATGTTATAGTAAAAAGGAGCAAATGAAACAGGGAGAGAACAGCATGGATTCCAGACGCAGTACAGAAGTTTTAATAGATGGCAAGATTTATGCTTTGGGCGGAAACGAGGAGGAGAGTTATATCCACCGCCTGGCAAGCTACATCAACGAGATGATTATAACGCTGAAGCATCAGGAAGGGTTCACGAAGCAAAGCGCAGAATATCAAAATATTATGATTCAGTTAAATATGGCGGATGATTACTTCAAGGCCAGAGAACAGACCGCCAGGCTGGAGCAGCAGAAGGCGGAGATGGAAAAGGAGATCTATAGCTTAAAGCATGAACTTGTGGCCACTCAGATGAAGCTTGAGTCGGCAAAGCTGGAACTGGTGGAAACCAGGAAATCTGCGGATTCCGGTAAGAAAGAATAAGTCAGGAGGGGATGTTGGGCGGCAGGGCCGTGACATCCTCTCTTTCATCAATAAAGGGCAAACAGGAGGAACTTGTGAAGAAAGCAGTTGAAATTCTTGCTCCGGCAGGATCATTTGAAAGTATGAAGGCAGCGGTGGCAGCAGGCGCCGATGCGGTCTATATGGGTGGCAGCCGGTTTGGGGCAAGGGCTTATGCGGAAAATCCCGAGGAGGACAAGCTGCTGGAAGCCATTGATTACGTCCATCTTCATGGGCGAAAGCTGTACATGACCGTTAATACGCTGATGAAGGAACAGGAGATAAAGGAGCTTTACGATTATCTTGTTCCATATTATAGGCAGGGCCTGGATGCAGTCATTGTGCAGGATATGGGAACCTTCCGGTTTATCCGGGAGAATTTTCCGGACCTTCCCATTCATGCAAGCACACAGATGACCATTACCGGCGCTTACGGAGCCAAGATTTTAAAAGACTTAGGGGCTGACCGTGTTGTTACTGCCAGGGAATTATCCTTAAAGGAAATTGCAAAGATCCGTGATCAGGTGGATGTGGAGATCGAAAGTTTTGTACACGGCGCATTGTGCTACTGCTATTCCGGCCAATGCTTATTCAGCAGCCTCATAGGAGGGCGAAGCGGGAACCGGGGAAGATGTGCACAAACCTGCCGCCTGCCCTACGAAGTGAAACGGGAAGGACAGGCTCTTGGAGGAGGAAGTGACCGTTATTGCCTCAGCCTCAAGGATTTAAGCACTCTGGATATCATACCGGATATGATAGAAGCCGGAGTCTATTCCATGAAAATTGAAGGAAGGATGAAGAGTCCAAGGTATACGGCTGGAGTAGTAAGCATTTACCGAAAGTACGCGGACCTTTATCTGGCTCACGGAAGAGAGGGCTACCGGGTTGAAGAACAGGATAAGAAGATGCTTCTGGACCTGTTTGACCGGGGCGGCCAGACTGACGGATACTATAAGCGTCAAAATGGACGGGATATGGTGGTCTGGAAAGAAAAACCAGCTTTTCGGGAAGGCAATCAGGCGTTGTTCGATTACTTAGATAAAAATTTTGTAGAAAAACAGGTAAGAGAGCCGGTAGTTGGAACCGCATTTTTGGAAGAAGGACAAGTGGCCTCATTGCTGTTAAGTGCCTGCGGCCATAATGCCACTGTTACCGGTGAGATCGTGCAGACTGCCCAAAATCAGCCTGTAACAGAGGAAAAGGTAAGGAAACAGCTGGATAAAACCGGAAATACACCTTTTTATTTTGAAACTCTTGATATTAAGATAAAGGGGAACATATTCCTGCCGGTTCAGGCTCTTAATGATCTGCGCAGACGTGGTTTGGAAGCCTTGGAATATGAGATCCTAAAAGATTACAAAGAAAACAGGCAGGCTGAACCGGTGAAAGCTGCAAAAGAGGCAGTTTATAACCGAAAAGCTGCTTCAGAAAGTCCTAAGCTTTCGGTTTCTCTGGAACGGCCGGATTGCTTGGAAGAAGCGGTGGCAAATCCTGATGTGAAAAGAATTTACATTGATGCCGCAGAATTTAAACCGGGACAATGGAACGCGTCAGTGGAGGCATGCCACAGGGCCGGTAAGGAATGTATGCTTACCATGCCCCATATTTTCAGGATCAGGGCGGAGCAGTTCTTTGATAAACATTTAACGGAGTTGAAGGCTGCAGAATTTGATGGATTTCTGATCCGTTCTCTGGAAGAAACAGGCTATTTAAAAGAAAAGAATGTTAAGGGGAGCCTTGTATTTGATTTTGGCATGTATGGAATGAACAATACTGCCCAGGAGATGTTGATGGAACTGGGAGCGGATGAGCTTACATGGCCGGTAGAATTAAACAGCCGGGATTTGGGAAAACTAAGAGTTCCGGGGGAACTTTTGATATACGGCCGTTTGCCCATGATGGTGACAGCCCAGTGCCTTCATGAAGGAATGGAACAATGTGACAAGACACCGGTCGTATTGACATTAAAAGACCGGATGGGGAAATCATTTCCTGTCAAAAACCATTGTGCTTTCTGCTACAATTCCATTTATAATTCGGCAGCCGTTTCCCTTCTTGGCTTAGAAGAGGCGGTTAAGGGATTATCTCCCTCATGGTTACGGCTTCAGTTTACCACAGAGAACAAAGCACAGACAAAAGCGGTGATACAAAGCTTTTCGGATGGATTCCTTTATGGGAGAGAAGCAAAGTTGCCGTTTGAAGAATTCACAAGAGGTCATTTCAAACGCGGCGTAGAGTAGGTGACATATGATTAATCTGATTATTGACATCTCCAGATATCTGATGATACTGTTGATTGCACTATACACATATTTGAATTTTCGCTTTTTTTCCTTTCCGGATGAAATCAGGAAAAGGAAGATTTGCAGACGGCAGAACTTTGCGATGTTTCTCATTCATCTGCTAGCCTATTTGATTATCTGGCTGGAGACTGAGGATGAAAAGATGCTGGTATTTTACGTTGCCCAGGTAATCTTCTTTTTCAGTTACCTTTTCCTGTACCGGCTGATTTACCGCAATGTATCCAGGTTGCTGGTCAATAATATGTGCATGCTCCTTACCATAGGTTTTATTATGCTGACCAGGCTTTCTTTTGACCGGGCCATGAAGCAGTTTGTCATCGTTGCCGCCGCGGCTTTGGTGACCTTTGCCATTCCCTTTGTTATTGACAGGGTATGGCAGTTAAGCAAGATTCCTTGGATCTATGGAATAGGAGGAATTCTTCTCCTGGGAATTGTATGCCTTGCCGGAACCAGCAGTTACGGCGCCCAGCTTTCCCTGGAGTTCGGAGGGTATTCCTTCCAGCCTACGGAATTTGTAAAAATCATTTATGTCTTTTTTATAGCTACGATGTTTTACCGGTCCACCAGCATGAAGACGGTTCTTATTGTTACTTCGGTGGCGGCCCTACATGTGCTTATTCTGGTGGCCTCCAAAGATCTTGGAAGCGCCCTCATCTTCTTTGTGGCTTATATTTTCATGCTCTTTGTGGCAACGGGAAAATGGCTTTATCTTCTGGCCGGGGCCGGAGGAGGGACACTGGCTTCCATGCTTGCCTATCAGCTGTTCGGACATGTAAGAACCAGAGTGTCGGCATGGTTAAACCCCTGGGCGGATATTGCAGGAAAGGGGTACCAGATTACCCAGTCTTTGTTTGCCATTGGCACCGGGGGCTGGTTTGGCAT
This sequence comes from Lacrimispora sanguinis, assembly GCF_044987295.1. Lineage (NCBI taxonomy): Bacteria > Bacillati > Bacillota > Clostridia > Lachnospirales > Lachnospiraceae > Lacrimispora > Lacrimispora sanguinis. Next base: position 304,876 of record NZ_CP173277.1, read on the forward strand.
GGGACTGTACCGTGGGATGCCAAGAAGGATCCCGGTGGTAGAAAAGGATTTTATATTTTCAGCGATTTCGGAGGAACTGGGAGGCATCTTTGCCCTTTGTGTCCTTCTTATCTGTCTGGGATGCTTTTTACAGTTCATGATGATTGCCAGCCGGATGCAGGCGGTATTTTATAAGCTGATTGCATTTGGCCTTGGAACGATTTATATCATTCAGGTATTTTTAACTGTTGGAGGAGTAACGAAATTCATTCCTTCCACAGGAGTAACACTTCCACTGGTCAGTTATGGAGGAAGTTCCATCCTAAGCACCTTTATCATCTTTGGAATCATCCAGGGACTTTATATACTCAAACGCAATGAAGAGGAAGAAGAAAAATATGAAGGGTAACCCGAATCCAAAAGCAAATCACCATATTCTGATACTTACCTATGGAGTCGTACTACTTTTTGTAGGGCTTGCGGCTTATTTTAGCTACTTTCTGCTTGTAAAAAGCGATAGTGTGATCAATAATTCCTATAATGCCAGACTTGACAGTTTTGCCGACCGGGTGGTACGTGGAGAAATCTACAGTAATGACGGCAGGGTCATTGCCAGGACAGAGGTGGACGGAGAGGGAAAGGAAACAAGGGTTTATCCCTATGACTCCCTGTTTGCCCATGCGGTGGGATATTCCACCAATGGAAAGACCGGTCTGGAAGCCCTGGCTAATTTCTATCTCCTGACAAGCCACGTAAATCTTGTGGAGCAGGTGGTAAATGAGCTGTCTGGCCAGAAGAATCAGGGAGACAGTGTTGTCTCCACTTTAGATGTGGATCTTCAGAAGACGGCTTATGATGCCTTAGGTAAGCGAAAAGGGGCGGTGGTAGTGATGGAGCCGGATACCGGAAAGATTCTTGCCATGGTATCCAAGCCGGATTACAACCCCAATACTTTGGCTGAAGACTGGAGTCATCTGGTGGCGGAGGAGAACACTTCGGGACAGCTATTAAACCGTGCAACTCAGGGACTTTACCCTCCGGGGTCCACGTTTAAGATTGTTACGGCATTAGAATATATAAGGGAAAATCCGTCCAATTATAAGGATTATACCTTTGACTGCAAAGGGATTTATCATATTGGGGACTATACCATCCGGTGTTACCATGAGACAGTCCATGGGCATCAAAACCTGGAACAAGCATTTGCAAATTCCTGCAACGGAGCTTTCTCCAACCTTGGTTTATTGCTGGACTTAAATGGATTAAAGAATACTGCGGACCAGCTTCTGTTTAATACGGATCTGGCTTTGCCCATTGCCAGCAGCAAAAGCTCCTATACCATGGGAGCAGGCGCCGATACATGGCAGATCCTTCAGACTTCCATTGGCCAGGGGCAGACTCAGATCACACCCATTCACAATGCCATGATCGCTGCAGCCATTGCCAACGGCGGAACGCTTATGAAGCCTTATTTGATTGACCGGGTGGAAAACGCAGGGGGAGATGTCATTAAGAAATTTATGCCTCAGTCCTATATGAGTCTTATGACTGCCGTGGAAGCTTCTGAATTAACCGAGTTCATGCGGGATGTTGTAACAGAGGGGACAGGGTCTGCTCTTAGGACCGATGCCTATACGGTAGCCGGAAAGACCGGTTCCGCGGAGTTTGAAAAGGGCAAGGAAACTCATGCATGGTTTGTAGGATTTGCTCCGGCAGAGCATCCGAGAGTCGTTATTAGTGTAATTGCAGAGGAGGCCGGCTCAGGCGGGCAGGCAGCAGCTCCAATAGCCAGAGCACTTTTTGATTTATATTTTTCCAAATAATAAAAAGATTGATAGTTGTTTACAATAATTACGCACTTGCATATGAGTCTAAAAAGAGGTATACTAGAGCCAGTCTGTGTGACACACCAAAACCGGGCTTCCCAAGGAAGTCACGGTTTCACTCTGGAGGAATTGCAATGATAGAAGCAACGAGTTGTGGCGGTGTGGTTATTTTTCGAGGTAAAATTCTGGTTTTATATAAGAATTACAAAAATAAGTATGAAGGTTGGGTTTTGCCAAAGGGAACAGTAGAAGCGGGTGAAGAGTATAAAGAGACGGCTCTCCGGGAAGTGAAGGAAGAGACAGGCGTAAGTGCGTCCATAATCAAATACATTGGTAAGAGCCAGTACTCTTTTAACACGCCTCAGGATATGGTGGAGAAGGACGTGCACTGGTATCTAATGATGGCCGACAGCTATTACAGTAAACCACAGCGGGAAGAATATTTTATTGATTCAGGATATTACAAGTTCCATGAAGCGTATCATCTTCTGAAGTTTTCCAATGAAAAACAAATATTGGAAAAGGCCTACAATGAATATCTGGATTTAAAGAAGAGTAATTTGTGGGGTAATAAGAAGTATTTCTGAAAGGTGAGTCCAGGGAACCACCTGGGCTTTCAATGGGAGAGCCGGAAAAGTTTAGCAGCAACTTTTCCGGCTCTTTTCATATGGAAGACATGCTTTAATAAGCAGCTTCCAGTTCTTTTAATTTGGTTGTTAAGGACGTTGTGTTCAGCTCGAAGATAAGACCTTCGTTTCTGGGACTTTCCATTACCTGATTAATATAGGAGCAATGACTTACCATGGGATCCTGGTCCCTGCCTGCAATCGCTTCCAGTTCTTCAACGGAAACGATCTCGTCAACCACAATTCCCCATCTGATGCCATCCAGTATAAGAACCATCTCTTTATAAATCGTTGAACGGAATAAATCTTTTGTCTGGTCTAAAAGGTGGAGTATGGTTGGCATGGATTCCTCTTTTACCCGTTTTAAAATCTTAAGGAGACATTCCTCTTTCTGGCAGTTTTCACAGTCTTTTTTACAACGGTCTGCTTCATCGGCAGCCAGATGAAGTCTTCTATGAGGTTCCTCTATTTTGCGGAGATGACTGGTAATGGTATGGTTGTCAGTTTTAAAATTATCATACCACTTTCCCAAAGCGCACTGATGAGGATCTTTTGCCAGGCTGAAGGATCCGCCTTCATCAATAAAACGCTCCAATTCCTTTACCCAATTAATATGGTCCTGTTTTCTGGCATCAATCATATCTTCAAAATCCTTGCACTCATCGGAGATGGATTTTAGTCCAAAGGTAACCCGTAAGTCAAGCATTTGTATGACTTCATTCCGGTATTTGAACATACCGGTTACATTGGCCGGGGCGGCCGGTATTGCGCTGTATTCGGGCAGCTGTACAATGGTTGATATGTATTTACTGTTGATGCAATAGAGGGAACCGGCAATTTTAAATAAAATATACGGACATCTGATCTCTTTTTCCATTTTCTGATAGTACCTTCCCTTTTTTTATTCTTGATATCTGTATTATATAGCCTATTGCTACATAGTTCAACGTCTTTTGAGGAAAATTATATTTTAAAAAATAATGATTGTACTATGAATAACTGGAAATTCAGAGTATAATGGAATGGAATATCTGATCGGGATAGCACATATTTATCAGGGAGGAAGGATCATGGTAAAAGTAAGCTCTTTAAGCCGCAGCATTAATTCGTTTTATGTGGAATGGAGTGCTCTCAATCACTACTTGTCATCCTATGAATGCGAGCGGAATGGAGTACCATACGTCGGTTTTGGGGACCCTCGCGTCCAAAAACTGTGGAAGGGATTATCTGGCCAGGAGCGGAAAGAAGTTATGAAACGCCTGGGAGCAAAAAATGAAACAGAATTGCAGAATTATTTTACCTGATTTTGCTAAGATTTGAAGAAATGGAGAAATACATGTCTGAAAGAAAATTTGTAGTTGTTGACGGTTCCTCTATGCTGTCGACCTGTTATTACGCAGTTTTACCAAGGGAAATCATGTTTGCAAAGTCAGAGGAGGAAAAGCAGAAGCATTATGATAAGATCCTCCATGCAAAGGACGGCACTTATACCAATGCAATCTTTGGTATGCTTAAGATGGTGGTCTCTCTGATGAAAAAGCAGCAGCCGGATCATATCGCCTTTGTATTTGACAAAACCAGGGATACATTTCGAAGAGAACTGTACCCGGATTATAAAGGAACCCGGGGAGTGACTCCGGAGCCGTTAAAAAGTCAGTTTGTCCTGATGGAAAAGATCTTAAAAGACGTGGGATTTCAAGTCCTTTTAAGTGAACAGTATGAAGCGGATGATTATGCCGGAAGCCTGGTCATGAAATTCAGGGAAGAGATTTCTATGATTCTTCTGACTAAGGACCACGATTATCTCCAGCTGGTAAACGATGAATACAATGTCCGGGCGTGGATGGTTCAGTCACGGCAGGAGAAAGCGGACGAGCTGTATAAAAAATATTATTCTTTTTATGGAGTGAAGAAAGATGAGATCAACCTTCCTGAAAAGGTTTTTGAATATACCTCTGATACGGTGTTGAATGAAGAGGGTGTCCGGCCGGAGCAGATTGCAGATTTAAAGGGAATCCAGGGAGATCCTTCTGATAATATCCCTGGAGTTAAGGGAGTCAGCAGTGCGGCTTCGCCGCTTCTTCGGGAATATGGAACTGTGGAAGAGATATATCGTTCCATTCACGAAGCCGAGTCTGATAAAAAGAGTTTAAAAGCACTCCAGGATTTCTGGAAAAATGAATTGGGAATTACCCGTTCTCCTTATAAAGCAATGACAAAGTCCAGTGAGGAGGAATTGTGCGGGGAAAAGGCAGCCCTGCTTTCTAAAACTCTGGCGACTATGAAAACGGATATACCTATTGATATGGAACTTGATGATTTTTCAGCAAAAGCATATCAGGAGGAAAAAGTCAGAATATGGCTTAAATCCCTTGATATAAAAGAAGCTTCCATTTTTGGCACTGGAAAATGATCGTTTAAAAAGTATTTTTTCATCCCGCCTGGGGACACTCATACAGAGCGTCCCTGATTTTGAGTCATATACAGCAGTTCTGTGCCTGGCTCATTACTTATTGAAATAAAGGAGAAACAGATTATGAGCAAATCTTATGAAATTTTGTCCTCTTTACTGGAAAAGACGATGGCACTTCAAACTTCCCTTGTCCTTTTTGAATGGGATAATGAAACTCTTGCACCGGAAGGTGCCGGTTCCTACACTTCAAGGGTAATCGGTGCGCTCTCTGAGGAATATTACAGGGTTATGACAGGGGAAGAGATGGGAAAGGCCATTGCCGACTGTGAGGAAGATGACAGCCTGTCCGATGTGGAGCGAGCCATTGTTAAGGGAGCGAAGGAGGCCAGAGAAGAACTGGTTTGCATTCCGTCAAATGAGTACCGGGAGAATGCCCAGCTCATAGCCGAAGCGGCCAGAATCTGGTCAAAGGCAAAAAAAGAAGAAGATTTTGATTCCTTTGCACCAACTCTTGAAAAAGTAATTGGATTTAAAAAGAAATTTGCTTCTTACCGGAAAAAGGAAGGTCAGAAGCTTTATGATGTTATATTGGATGAGTTTGAAAAAGGATTTAATATGGAGCTTTTGGATGAGTTCTTCAGCCGGCTCAAAGAAGAAATTGTTCCCCTTTTAAAAGACATTAAGGAGAATGGAAAAACCATTGATGATTCCTTTTTATCAGGCGGCTATCCTGAGGAAAAACAAAGAGAAATGGCACACTATCTTGCCGAATATGTTGGTTTTGACTTTACAAAGGGTGTGCTTGCAGAAAGCGCCCATCCGTTTACGACCAATCTCCATAATCACGATGTGAGAATTACTACCAGTTATCGGGATAAGATGGATAATGCCATGTTCTCCGTAATCCATGAAGCCGGTCACGGAATTTATGAACTGGGAATCAGTGATGAGATCACCCAGACACCGGTGGGGCAGGGGACATCTATGGGAATGCATGAATCCCAGTCCAGATTTTTTGAGAATATTATCGGCCGCAGCCAGGCTTTCTGGACCCCTCTTTATGGAAAGCTTCAGGAACTTTATCCTGATAAATTAAATGAAATCTCCATAGAACAGTTTATGGATGCAGTTAATAAGGTAGAGCCAAGCTTTATCCGGACAGAGGCTGATGAACTTACCTATAATCTTCATATTATGATCCGTTATGAAATTGAGAAAATGATTATGGAAGAAGATGTGGACTTAAAGAAGCTGCCGGAAATCTGGGCGGATAAATATGAGGAATACCTTGGAGTACGTCCGGAAAATCCATCGGAGGGAATTCTGCAGGATATCCACTGGTCTCAGGGGCTGATCGGTTATTTCCCGTCCTATGCTCTGGGAAATGCTTTTGGTGCACAGCTATACTACCATATGAGAAAAGAAATGGATTTTGACGAGCTGCTTGTAAATGGGAAGCTTGATGTGATAAGAGATTATTTACGGGAACATATCCATAAGTTTGGAAAGCTGAAAACCAGCCGTGAAATATTAAAAGATACCACGGGAGAAGATTTTACCCCGGATTATTTCATTCGGTATGTGAAGGAAAAGTATTGCAGTCTGTATGAGCTGTCATAAATTTCGCAGTTGAAAAGAGGATGAATATGGAAAATATCAAGAAAAGCGCATCAGAACTAATCGGCCATACACCACTGGTGGAATTGGCTAATTATGGAAAAAAGCACCATGCGGCGGCTGCCATTATAGCAAAGCTGGAATATTTTAATCCGGCAGGAAGTGTTAAGGACCGGGCGGCTCTCTATATGATTCAGGATGCAGAAAAGTCCGGCATTTTAAAGTCTGGCGCCACAATCATCGAACCGACTTCCGGCAATACGGGAATCGGTATTGCGAGTATCGCAGCGATGAGAGGGTACCGAGCTATTCTCACCATGCCGGAGACTATGAGTGTGGAACGGCGTAATCTTTTAAAGGCCTATGGAGCAGAAATTGTATTAACAGAAGGATCAAAGGGGATGTCTGGCGCTATTGCAAAAGCCAAAGAGATGCAAACAGAGATAGCCGGCTCCATAATTCTGGGCCAGTTTGATAATCCGTCCAATTCCAAGGCTCACTATGAAACAACGGGCCCGGAAATCTGGGAAGATACGGATGGGAAGATCGATGTTCTTATTGCTGGTGTGGGAACCGGAGGTACCATTACCGGAGCAGGAGAATATTTAAAGAGTAAAAATCCTGAGATAAAGGTGATAGCAGTAGAACCTGCCGCTTCACCGGTTCTTTCCGGCGGAAAGCCTGGCCCTCATGGAATTCAGGGAATCGGAGCTGGATTTGTCCCATCGATCTTAAATACAGATGTTTACGATGAAATCATACCGGTGGAAAATGGAGATGCATATGAGACGGGTAAGGAAATCGCTCAAACAGAAGGAATTTTAGTGGGAATTTCCTCCTCTGCAGCCGTATGGGCAGCCAGGGAAGTGGCAAAACGTCCGGAATATGCCGGAAAAAGGATTGTAGTCATTCTTCCCGATACTGGGGACAGATACTTATCCACTCCTTTGTTTACCTAATAATAAAACTGTAAATATGAAAAACCAGGGCTGCCTTTTTTGCAAGCCCTGGTTTTTGATTAAGAGCGCGTACGCTCCCTCCAGTTTATGGAATAATAGTAATTGATTTCAGCACCATAAAACAGGATGCAGACACAGGCATAAATCCAAAGCATTAGCAGCACAATGGCTGTAAGGCTTCCGTACATGACCGAGTAATTGCCGAAATTATTAAAATAAATGGAAAACGCAAAAGAAGAAGCGATCCATCCCAAGGTACAAAAGGCGGCTCCGGGCAGCTGGCTGAAAAAATGCTGCTTTTTTTCCGGAACATAAGTATAAAGAACGGCAAAGCAGATCGTCAACATGAAAACAAGCATGGTACGAAACGTAAGAACATACTGGGTGATCTCGGCCAACAGCGGAAAGTGGTGGTTCATAAAGCTTTGAATAGTGCCTCCAAGGACCAGCAGAACAAGAGTCAGGAGACAGATAATCATAAAGATGATGGTATAACCGGCGCAGATAATCCGGGTTACAATATAGTTTCTCTTTTTCTCCTGGCCAAAGACTCGGTTTAAGCCCCGCTCAATGCTTAGCATCCCTTTGGATGCGGACCATATGGCAGCTACTGCGGTCGCAGAAAGGACAGCGATCGGAGAATTCGTATAAAGGTCATCGATAACAGATACGATTAAGCTGTTCATTTCCAGTGTACTTGGGATGATCGTAATCATTAGCTGAAGCAAATTGGCTTTCGTAATGGATGGGATGAGCTGTATCAATGCCAGTAAAAGCATCATAAAGGGAAATGCAGCTAAAATGGTGAAGAAGGAGGCTTGGGCTGCATATACAGTCATTTCATCCCTGCTGTATTTGTCATAGATTTGTTTACAGCGCAATAAAAATCGAATCATAATATCTCCTTTTCCTGCCATAATTTCTTCGCTGGTATTAGCATATTATCATGGAACAAAAAAAATATCAAGGCATTCTGCCGATAGGCAAAAATCCGTACATGATTGACAGATCCAGCCATAAATCATAAAATAAAACCAACGAATAGTAGGCTGGCAATGTAGAAAGGAACGTAAACGAATGGAGTATATTCCTGCAAAGACCATAGTGACCAAAACAAAAGGCTCCCAGTGGTTTGGTATTGACTATAATATGAATATCTATAAAGGGTGCTGTCATGGCTGTATTTATTGTGACAGCCGTTCAGACTGTTACCGGATTGATCATTTTGATTCGGTGAGGGTCAAGGAAGATGCCCTTCGTATCATCCGGGATGATTTAAGGCGTAAGGTGAAAACTGGTATTGTTGGGACAGGAGCTATGAGTGATCCCTACAATCCTTTTGAGCAGAAGCTTGAATTAACACGGCATGCCCTTGAGCTTATTGACGCATATGGCTTTGGGGCGGCAGTGGCTACGAAAAGCGCCCTTCTTAAGCGGGATATCGATATTCTTAAAGGGATCATGGAGCATTCCCCTGTTCTGTGTAAAGTGACGGTTACCACAACCGATGACGATCTGGCGAAAAAAATCGAGCCACATGCCTCCAGCCCCTCGGAGCGCCTGGCTCTGATCGAAGCATTAAGAAAGAACGGAATATTTACTGGAATATTATTGATGCCGGTTCTACCGTTTTTGGAGGATAACGAGGAAAATATCCTTTCAATCGTAAAAGCCGCCAAAGAAGCCGGAGCCAACTTCATTTATCCGGCTTTTGGCGTGACTTTGCGCAATAATCAAAGAGAATGGTATTTTGACCGTCTAAAGGAGCTGTTCCCCCAACAGGATTTGGTGTCGGAATATATCAGGCGGTATGGTAATAATTATGAATGTACAAGCCCGGAAGCAAGAAAGCTATGGCAGGTGTTTTCCCGGGAATGTGAGCGGTATGGAATACGATACCGGATGAAAGACATCATTCATGGGTATAAGAAGAATTATGAAGTAACCCAGTTAAGCCTTTTTGATTAGGAAAGGGACATTAGCTCTCCGAAATAGGAAACAAATTCTTTGGCTATGTTTGAAACATAGCCATTTTTTTTATATACGGCAGCCATTCTGGTAACAGTATCCTCAGAGTCGATCTCCCTGAATACGAGGTCCGTGTGTTCCCCTATTTTGCTGATGGATTCAGGCACCAGAGCAATTCCCAGGCCTGTGCTAGCCCATTGGAGACAGGTTCTGGCATCATCATTGCGGCAAAAAACATTGGGCATGATGCCGCTGTTTTGGAAGGCAAGGGAGATGATGGAATCAAACCGGCGGTAATAGATCAAAGGTTTGCCTGAAAGGTCTGTCAGCCTGATTTTATTCTCAGGGACGCCTGAAAAAAAGGAAGGGTTTCCAACCGCTATCAATGGTTCTTCTTTTCCGTACACACATTCAAAACCCTCTGCGTTAAATGGTGTCCGGATAATCGCGCATTCCACAATCCCGTTTTTCATCTTTTCCAGAAGTTCGTAGGTATTTCCTTCTGTGACCTCAAACCGTACCTTTGGATGGGTGCAGCAGTATATCTTTAAAAAATCGTGAAGCAGATTGCCGGAAGAAGAGATCGTTCCCAGCTTTAAAATTCCCTTGGAAGCGGTTGGAAAATGATCCAGTTCTTCCACAATGGAGTCCATCATGGTTAGGATGTCTTTGGCCCGGGAATAGAGAAAGGCACCTGCTTCCGTCAGTTCTGTTTTCCTGGAGCCGCGTTCAAAAAGTTTTACTCCAAGCTCTTCTTCCAGCAGAAGGATCTGCTTACTTAATGGTGGCTGGGATAATCCCAGCTTTTTTGCCGCGGCTGTAAAGCCGCCGGTTTCTGCAATTGTGGTAAAATAATAAAGCTGCTTTGAATTAATTGGATTCATTGGGATATCCTCTATTTCATATTTATGTATTGTATTATTATACCAAAATGGTATAATGTTACAAGGTATTATTCCAAAAATATATTTAATTTTTAAAAGCGGAGGAATATTAGGATGAAAAAGCTCCTGAAATATTTAAAGGATTATAAGGTAGAAAGCATTATGGGGCCGTTATTTAAGCTTCTGGAAGCCTGCTTTGAATTATTGGTGCCTCTTGTGGTGGCAAAGGTGATTGACGTAGGAATCAAGTCTCAGAATATGCCTTATATCCTTAAGATGGGCGGATTATTGGTGCTCCTTGGTGTCATAGGCCTTGTATGCTCTATTACGGCCCAGTATTTTGCGGCAAAAGCAGCGGCAGGCTTCGGAACTTCTCTTCGAAATGATTTGTTTGCCCATATCAACAGACTCTCGTACCAGGAAATAGATTCCATTGGGACTGCGACCCTGATTACACGAATAACCAGTGATGCCAATCAGGTGCAGTCTGGAGTGAACTTATTCCTCCGTCTGTTCCTTCGTTCTCCGTTTGTGGTTTGCGGCGCTATGATTATGGCGTTTACCATCAATGCCAGGGCAGCTCTTATTTTCGTGGTACTTATCCCTGTTCTTTCCATTGTTGTGTTCGGCATAATGCTGATCAGCATCCCACTGTATAAAAAGGTGCAGAAGCAATTGGACCAGGTACTTTTGGCTGTCAGGGAGAATTTAGAAGGAGTCCGCGTCATCCGTGCGTTTGATCGCCAAAATGATGAGATACGCCGGTTTGATGAGGAAAATGGCCTTTTAGTACGCTTCCAGGTTTTCGTAGGAAAGATTTCAGCCTTAATGAATCCCCTTACCTATGTACTGATCAACTTAGGTATCATCGTTATTATAAATACCGGCGCCAGGCAGGTGCAGAACGGCATCATCACTCAGGGAGAAGTGATTGCATTAGTAAATTACATGTCCCAGATTTTAGTAGAGCTTGTAAAGCTGGCCAATTTAATCATCACGATTTCAAAGTCCCTGGCCTGTGCAGGCCGGATTAGTGCTGTGTTTGAACAGGAACCAGCCATTACAGAGGTTTCTCATAAGGCTGTGGAAGAGAAACCGGATGTCCCCAAAGTAGAATTTGACCATATGACATTTGCCTATGAAGGGGCCAAAGATGCGGCATTAAGCGGTTTATCCTTTCAGGTCATGAAGGGGGATACCATTGGAATCATCGGAGGAACAGGTTCCGGTAAGACCACGCTGGTAAATTTAATACCCAGGTTTTATGAAGTCACAGAAGGATCCGTAAAGGTGGGAGGAGTTGACGTAAAGCAATATCCTTTGGGCCAGCTGAGAGAACTGGTTGGGATTGTTCCTCAAAAGGCGGTACTATTTAAAGGAACCCTTCGGGAAAATATGAAGTGGGGCAAAAAGGAGGCAACGGACAAGGAAATTTATGAGGCTCTTTCCATTGCCCAGGCAAAGGATTTTGTAGAGGAAAAAGGACAAGGGCTGGAGCTCATGATCCAGGCAGGGGGAAAGAACCTTTCCGGTGGGCAGCGGCAGAGACTTGCCATTGCCAGGGCATTGGTAAAAAATCCTCAGATACTTATCATGGATGACAGCGCTTCTGCCCTGGATTTTGCGACCGATGCCAGGCTTAGAAAGGCAATTAAAGAAAGTACCGGGAATATGACTGTATTCCTGGTATCCCAAAGAGCGTCCAGCATTAAAAATGCGGATAGGATCCTGGTCCTTGATGACGGTCAGATGTCAGGTTGGGGAACCCATGAAGAACTGTTTGATTCTTGTCAGGTTTACCGGGAAATCTGCTTATCCCAGCTGTCAAAAGAGGAGGTGCAATAACATGGACATGAAAAAATATAAATCTACTGTCAAACGGATCCTTAGCTGCATTGGCCGTTATAAATGGGGAGTCGGGGCCTCCTTGGCCTGTGCCTTTGTCACGGTCCTGCTGACCTTGTATGTTCCCATCCTCACAGGCCGGGCCATAGACTGCATTGTGGGAGCAGGCGCTGTTGATTTTGCCGGCATGTGGACGATTTTAAAGCAAATCGGTATCATCATTGCAATAACCGCGGCAGCTCAGTGGCTTATGAGCCATATCAACAATCTGATTACCTATCGGGTGGTAAAGGATATCAGGACCCAGGCATTTAATAAACTGGAGATCCTTCCTTTAAAATATATTGACTCCCATTCTCACGGAGATATTATAAATAGGATTATTACGGATATCGACCAGTTTTCCGACGGGCTGTTAATGGGCTTTACCCAGCTGTTTACCGGAGTTCTCACCATACTCGGAACGTTGGTTTTCATGTTTTCCATGAATCCGTCCATAACGGTTGTGGTGGTGTTGGTAACACCGGTTTCCCTTTTTGTTGCCAGTTTTATTGCAAGGAGAACATTTCGTATGTTCAAGATGCAGTCACAGACCAGAGGGGAGCTGACTTCTCTTGTGGAAGAGATGCTGGGAAATCAGAAGGTGGTGCAGGCGTTTGCTCATGAAGCCGATGCACAGGAGAAATTTGAAGATATCAATGAAGATTTACGTGTCTGGAGCCTGAAAGCCACATTCTTTTCCTCCATTACCAATCCGGCTACCCGCTTTGTGAACAGCTTGGTTTATGCCAGCGTTGGAATCGCCGGAGCATTTGCGGCTGTAAAAGGGCTTTTATCCGTAGGACAGCTCGCCAGCTTTTTAAGTTATGCCAATCAATATACAAAGCCTTTTAATGAAATATCGGGAGTGGTTACTGAGCTTCAAAATGCCCTGGCCTCCGCAGCACGGGTATTTGAACTGATTGATGAGGAGCCACAGGTCCCGGAGGAGCCGGACGCTGCAGTGCTTTCCAATGCAAAGGGAGAGATATCTCTGGAACATGTGTACTTTTCCTATAATCCGGAGGTCGCCCTAATTGAGGATATGAATCTAAACGTACGTCCGGGACAGAGAGTGGCCATCGTAGGCCCTACGGGCTGCGGAAAAAGTACGGTGATTAATCTTCTCATGCGCTTTTATGATGTGAATTCCGGTTCCATCCGGGTAGATGGGACAGATGTACGCCATGTGACCAGACAAAGCTTAAGAACCAGTTATGGTATGGTGCTTCAGGAGACATGGCTTAAGTCTGGGACCATTCGGGAAAATATTGCATATGGTAAGCCGGATGCGAATGAGGAAGAGATCATTCTGGCGGCAAAGGAGTCCCATGCCCACAGCTTTATCAGGCGTATGCCGGAAGGATACGATACCGTTATATCGGAAGACGGCGGAAATTTATCCCAAGGCCAGAAACAGCTTTTATGCATTGCCAGAGTCATGCTGTGTCTTCCTCCCATGCTGATCCTTGACGAAGCCACCTCCTCCATTGATACCAGAACCGAGATAAAAATACAGAAGGCTTTTGGAAAAATGATGGAAGGGCGCACCAGCTTTATCGTCGCCCACCGGCTTTCTACGATTAAAGAAGCGGATGTGATACTGGTAATGCGGGATGGCCATATCATTGAACAAGGAACTCATGAAAGCCTGCTTTCACAAAACGGATTTTACGCACAGCTTTATAACAGTCAGTTTGCTGTGTAGCTTTGATGATAAATTAACAAACAGCGTCAGAAAGATATCTTAGATATGCCTTTCTGACGCTGTTCTTTTTTTTTCAGTTATGTTATACTTTAAAAAGTTCGATATTAGTTATAAGTAACTATATAAAAGGCGGTAGGATTATGTTTCAGATCATTATGGATTTCAGGTTGGGGGCCTGTTTAAGGTCCGTTAGAATTCCTTTGCAGTATACGGATAAGGGGAGGGGGGATGGATGATTTTTATGGTCACATTACAGGGCGGTTTAAGATATTGATCCTGTAAAGGACAGTATAAAAATCTTGGCCGTATTTTATGGTTCAAAAGAACAGGGGGAAAAAATGAGTTTTTTAGATATTATGTTGATGGGTGCACTGTTAACAGAGAGTGTGCTTTTAATTTTGCTGGCCCATTTTTACAAAAAAGAAAAAGAAAAAGTTCAGATTGAAAAAACAAAAAGAGCCGAAGATAAGGAGTATATTGATGTTTTTATAGAGCATTTGGAAAAACGAGCAGAAACCTATGAAATACTCCTTGAATTTAAAAGAATTTTAGAAGAAGCTTATAAAGATGCGATTTAACAAAGGAAAGCGAGCAGAGGCCCTGCTTATTTTATTCTGATGTAGTCCATATGAAAATAATCCTTGACATTTTGAACATCCGTCATTACAATGGTACGTAACGTTACAATTAAAAACAATAAATGCAATGAAGGTGTAAGTAAATCCTTATTTTCTTCCAGAGAGAAGGGGCCATCGGCTGTAAGCCCTTTTAAGTTCAGCTAAGAGATTGAATTTCCCACCGAAGCAGCATGATTGAAACCAGTGACAGCTATGGCTGCCGGTCTGGCGGGTAAGTCATGACGTCAATACACGTTACGTATACCGAGTGCCTGTGCATGCATAGGAATCAGGGTGGTACCGCGAATATAGCTTCGTCCCTTTTTGGGGCGGAGCTTTTTTAGTTCCCTTTGCTGTTAAACAGGCAAACAAAAATTTGATTATGAAAAGAAGGAGAGCATGATGAAGGATCAATTGGAAAATATCAAACAGGAAGCATTAAAGCAGATTGAAGCTTCCGATGCGCTGGAAAAATTGAACGACATTAAGGTCGCTTATCTTGGGAAAAAGGGAGAGCTGACCAGTGTATTAAAGAGTATGAAGGATGTTGCCCCGGAAGATAGGCCAAAGGTGGGCCAGATGGTAAATGACGCCCGGGCCGTGATTGAGGGGAAATTAGAGGCTGCCATGTCTGCCCTGCAAAAAAAGGCCAGAGAAGAACAGCTGAAAAAAGAAGTGATTGATGTAACCCTTCCCGGCAAACGCAATAAGGTAGGCCACACCCATCCCAATACCATTGCTCTGGAAGAGGTTGAGAGAATCTTCGTTGGCATGGGATACGAGGTCATTGAAGGGCCGGAAGTAGAATACGATTCCTATAATTTTGAAAAATTGAATATCCCTAAGAATCATCCGGCAAGAGACGAACAGGATACCTTCTATATCAGTGACAACATCGTATTAAGAAGCCAGACATCACCGGTTCAGGTCAGGACTATGGAAAAGGGCAAACTGCCTATCCGCATGCTGGCTCCCGGCCGTGTATTCCGTTCTGATGAGGTAGATGCAACCCATTCTCCTTCCTTCCACCAGATTGAAGGGCTTGTAATTGATAAAAATATCACATTTGCGGATTTAAAGGGAACCTTAGCAGAGTTTGCAAGAGAGCTTTTTGGTGAAGAGACAAAAGTAAAATTCCGTCCGCACCATTTCCCATTTACAGAACCAAGCGCAGAGATGGATGTTACCTGTTTCAAATGCGGCGGAAAGGGCTGCCGCTTCTGCAAAGGCTCCGGCTGGATTGAGATTCTTGGCTGCGGCATGGTTCATCCAAACGTGCTTACAATGAGCGGAATCGATCCCAATGAATATTCCGGTTTTGCATTCGGAGTTGGACTAGAGCGGATTGCCCTGTTAAAATATGAAATTGATGACATGAGATTATTATATGAGAACGACATCAGATTCTTAAAGCAGTTTTAAGGAAAGGGAGATAGATCAATGAATACACCATTATCATGGATTAAAGCATACGTTCCGGATTTAGACGTAACGGCTCAGGAATATACAGATGCTATGACGCTTACCGGATCAAAGGTTGAGGGCTATGTTAGCCTGGATAAAAACTTAGAGAAAATCGTAGTTGGACAGATATTATCCATTGAGCGTCATCCGGATGCGGATAAGCTGATCATCTGCCAGGTTCATGTTGGAGCAGAAACCGTTCAAATCGTTACGGGAGCCTCCAATGTAAAGACCGGAGATAAAGTTCCTGTAGTATTAGACGGAGGTAAAGTGGCAGGCGGCCATGACGGCGGTGCCCTTCCGGAAGAAGGAATCCGGATCAAGAAGGGAAAACTGAGAGGAATCGAGTCCTGCGGCATGATGTGCTCCATTGAAGAGCTGGGCTCTACCAATGAAATGTATCCAGAGGCACCGGAAAGCGGAATTTACATTCTGCCGGAGGATACGGAAGTTGGTGCTGATGCCATAGAAGTACTGGGTCTTCATGACTCCGTATTTGAATATGAAATTACCTCGAACCGTGTGGACTGCTACAGTGTAATTGGAATTGCAAGAGAAGCGGCGGCGACTTTTTGCAAACCCTTTTTACCTCCGGTGGTAACAGCCACAGGTAACAGCGAGGATATTCATGACTATTTAAAGATTACCGTAGAGGATAGTCACCTTTGCCCGCGCTATTGTGCTAGAATGGTGAAAAATATTAAACTTGCTCCATCCCCGGCCTGGATGCAGAGACGCCTTGCCGCATGCGGAATCCGCCCTATTAATAATATCGTGGATATTACGAATTATGTGATGGAAGAGTATGGTCAGCCAATGCATGCCTTTGACTATGACCTGCTTGCTAATCATGAAATCATTGTAAAATGTGCGAAAGAAGGCGATACGTTCCAGACTCTTGACGAACAGGAAAGAAAACTGGACAGCACCATCCTCATGATCAATGACGGAGAAAAAGCAGTAGGGATTGCCGGCATCATGGGCGGAGAGAACTCCAAGATCACCGATGAGGTAAAGACCATGGTGTTTGAAAGCGCCTGTTTTGATGGAACCAATATCCGTCTTTCTTCCAAAAAGGTGGGATTAAGGACCGATGCTTCCGGTAAATTTGAAAAAGGACTTGACCCTAACAATGCGGAGGAAGCGATTAACCGCGCATGTCAGCTGATTGAGGAACTGGGCGCAGGAGAAGTCGTAGGCAGCATGATTGATGTATATCCTGTGAAACGGGAAGGGAAAAGACTTCCTTTTGAACCAGAAAAGATGAACCGGCTTCTGGGTACTGAGATCGAAGCGGAAACAATGCTTGAATACTTTAAAAAGCTGGATTTGGAATACGATAAGGCAGCAAATGAAATACTCATTCCCACCTTCCGACAGGATTTAGTCTGCATGGCAGATCTTGCGGAAGAAGTTGCCAGATTCTTTGGGTATGATAAGATTCCCGTATCCCTGCCTACAGGTGAGGCAACTACCGGCAAGCTGTCATACAAATTAAGAATAGAAGAGGTGGCAAGAGAGGTGGCGGAATTCTCTGGATTTTCCCAGGGAATGACCTATTCCTTTGAAAGTCCCAAGGTATTTGACCGACTTCTGATCCCGGAGGACAGTCCCCTCCGTGTAACAGTGAATATATTAAATCCTTTGGGAGAGGATTTCAGCGTTATGAGAACCTCCCCTCTTCATGGAATGTTAAACTCCTTATCCACCAACTACAACCGTCGGAATAAGAACGTTCGCCTCTATGAACTGGCGAATATTTACCTTCCAAAGGCGCTTCCGCTTACTGAGCTTCCCGATGAAAGAATGCAGTTTACCCTGGGCTTTTACGGCGACGGCGACTTCTTTGATATGAAGGGAGTGATTGAAGAATTTTTCGATAAAACAGGAATGCACAAACGGCCTCATTATGATCCAAAGAGCGGGAAATCATTCCTTCATCCAGGAAGACAGGCAAATATCATTTATGATGGGGTAACCATCGGATATCTTGGAGAAGTTCATCCGGAAGTGGCTGACAACTATAAGATTGGAGACAGAGCTTATGTGGCTGTGATCGATATGCCATCCATGATCCCATTTACAAGCTTTGACCGGAAATACACCGGAATTGCAAAATATCCGGCTGTTACCAGAGACATCAGCATGGTGGTTCCAAAGGAAATTCTGGTTGGACAGATCGAAGAGATCATCGAACAGCGGGGAGGAAAGATATTGGAAGGCTATGAGCTTTTCGATATTTATGAAGGAACCCAGATTTTAGCAGGATATAAGTCCGTAGCTTATTCCATCACCTTCCGTGCAGGTGATCACACCTTGGAGGAGCAGGAGGTTCTTGCTGTGATGAAAAAGATCCTCAACGGATTACAGGGACTGGGAATTGAACTTCGGGCATAAAGTAATGCCGTTTCATAAGTAAATTAAGAAAGAAAGATGTCAGGATATAAGTAAAATCTCCTGGCATCTTTTTTCTTTGTATCTGCATGGAGGTGGTAAATTCCGTCAATCCTTACGGTAAGAGTGCAAGAAAGGACAGGGAGTCAAAAGGATGTTAAACGGCCTTGATATAATAGAAGTAACAGGAAGAATTGTACGGGATTCCTGGGGATATCCCGGAGTAGAAGCTGAAGTGATTCTGGAGAACGGTGCTCATGGAAGAGCCACGGTTTCTCTGGGAAACACCGGCAGGGCAGAAAAGCAGGCAGAGCTTGTGGGTGGCTGGCTTTCAGAAACAATATTGTTTGAGGATGCATCAGACCAGGGAAGAATCGATCGGATGCTTACCCAGGCAGCAGAGGAAAATAGGGCAGCAGGAGATGGAAATCAGGGTGTTTTGGTTTTGTCCATGGCGGTTGCAAGGGCGGCTGGTGCAGGACTTCATCTTCCGCTTTACCGTTATCTGGGCGGCAGCTCGGCTCCTGTGATGCCCGTTCCCATGATGAGTATGATATGCGGTGGAAGCAGGGATAAGGGCCTTGATTTTCATGAGATCATGGTTGTGCCTCAGGGAGCGGATTCCTATTCAGAGGGACTGCGTATGGGAGTGGAGATTTACCAGGCACTTAAAAGGCTTTTGTCCATAAGCGGTTTTAGTACCTCCACAGGAGATGGCGGCGGCTTTAAAGCGGATATGAAAAACTCAGAGGAAGCACTGCATTATTTAATGGATTCCTTTAAGCTTGCCGGATATAAGCCGGGGACAGATGTGCTGGTGGCCATCAATGCTGATGCAGACCGGTTGTACGTAAAAGAAGATGGCACCTATTGGTTCTCAAATGAAAGCAGGATGGGCGGAATCTCTATAAACAGGGTGCAAAAGGATATGCTCGCCTATTATCTGAGACTGGCGGATGGCTTTCCCATCTGTGCGGTCATGAACGGGCTTTGGAAAGAAGATCTGGAGGGAAGAGAGCAGATGATGAAGCTCTTGGAGCACCGAACGCTTTTGGTATCTGATGATTTTACTGCGGCCAATGCAACGATCATCCGTATGGAACAGGCGGGGACCGTTACCAGGGCGCTGGAAATGGTGGAGAAGGCAAGAAAAGCCGGGCATAAGGTGATCATTGCCAGCGACGGGAAGGATACGGAAGAGTCTTTCCTTGCGGATATGGCAGCGGCAGTCGGTGCCGATTATGTAAAGAGCGGTGCACCGTGCAGAGGCGAATGCGCCACCAAATACAATGAACTTCTGCGCATTGAAGAATTTTACAGGAAATTTGGACGGGCTGTCATGGAATATTCTTTCTGACCAAAACATAAAGGTACTGTCAATCTGTTGTTTAGAATGGCAGTACCTTTGCTTTGTTATTTGTTATGTTTATTCTTCCACATCATGTGAATCGGACGGCGGAGGCGTAGGTCTGTCGTCTGTCCGCCTGTCACAGAAATCGGAACCGCGTCTGTTTGGTCTTGGACCATTGTGACCCTGTTCCAAATGTCTGTGGCAGGGTCTGTCTACGGATCTTCCGTTATGGTGATCATAAAGCTGCTCCATATGGTCAAAAGCATGCCTGCCACCGCGATGAAACATCATTTCAAATCTTTCGTCTCCCATTCTTTCACGAGCTGAGCGCATCCAGGCGAACCTTTCATCGTTTTCATCATCCCCAAGCTGGGCTTCAAGCGCTGTAATGATGCGGTCGAGATACTCACCAAAAATGGTTTGCTCCTCCTCGCTGAGACAATTGAAAATATCTCCAAAATCCGTGCGCGGCTGTTGCTCACTCTTTCCTTTTTCGGTGAGCTGCACCAGCATGACCCGTCTGTCAGCTTCCGAAGGGGTGCGGGTGATATAGCCGCCTTTCTCCAGTTTATTAAGAAGTTCATTAAGGGATTGTATCCGAATGCCCAGCAGATAAGACAAGTCTTTTGTGCTGATTTCGGATTGCATTTTGAGCATTGCCAAAACCCTGCCTTGACCGCGGGTCGGGTCGGCCATAGGACCATGCTCAGCATGATTCTGTAAATGGTGGCGCTGTAGGATCCATTGCAGCGTTGAGAGTTTTTCGAAAAGTTCTGTAAATTTGTCTTCTATCATATTAAAACCTCCTAAAGTTGAAAGATTAACAGGTACCTTAATATTAATATACAGGTACCTGTAGAAAAAGTCAAGAACTTTTCTGAAGGTACCTGTATATTTTTTTGAAAACCCACTTTTCAAAAAGAGTAAGAAAGCTGAAAATGGATATCCTTATCTGGTACAACAATCATCGATTAGAAAAATATAAAAATATATTGTATTTTCAGATAAATTATGGTATGATATCCTTTGTTTGACTATAGGAGGTGGGAAACGTGATCAGGATTATTTTATCAATCATATTTGTTATCATATGTGTTGCTTTATCCGCAATAGTCCTTTTACAGGAAGGAAAGAGTCAGGGCCTGGGTTCTATCGGCGGTATGGCTGATACTTACTGGGGCAGAAATAAAGGCCGTTCCATGGAAGGAAAACTGGAAAAATTCACAAAATACGGAGCAGTCCTGTTTTTCATTCTGGCACTGGTACTGAATCTGAATATACTGTAAAGATTAAACACTCTTGTGATAAGCAACAAGGGTGTTTTTTTCGCATTATGGGTAAGTTTCGTAATACCTTCTGGTAAAGTGCAGATAATAAGGAAACGATTGAAAAGAAAAATAGATAAAAATGATAGTTAAGAGAGGAAGACAATGACAGAAGAACAGTTAACGCAAAGGAAAGCCATGCTTCTCCAGTTGATAAATGATCCTGCCTATACACCTATGAAATTAAAGGAGTTAGCCATTCTATTTGATATTCCAAAGGATCAGAGGGAAGATTTAAAAGAGGTAATGGATGCTCTTTTGGCAGAAGGAAAGATTGGCATATCACAAAAAGGAAAATACGGAAAGCCTGATATCGGCTCCATTGCCGGAGTGTTTTCCGGACACTCCAAAGGCTTTGGGTTTGTAGCAGTAGAAGGGCTGGATCAGGATATTTTTATTCCGGAAGACAAGACAGGCGGCGCGCTTCACGGTGATACCGTGCTGATATCTGCCGAATCAAAGCCGGGAAATGGAAAAAGAGCGGAAGGCCATGTGATTAAAGTACTGGTCCACGCAAATGAAGAGATCATAGGTTTTTATCAGAAAAATAAGAATTTTGGTTTCGTTATTCCGGACAACCAGAAAATTTCAAAGGATGTGTTCGTTCCCCAGGGTAAGGACATGGGAGCCGTGACCGGTCACAAGGTAGTAGTTAGAGTGACGGATTTCGGCGGACCGGAACGGAAACCGGAAGGGATCATAACGGAAATCATTGGCCATGTCAATGACCCGGGCACGGATATTCTTTCCATTGTAAGAGCATACGGGCTTCCGGAGGAATTTCCGGACAGTGTAATGAAACAGGTGGAAGCAGTGTCAGATGAAGTAACCGGTAAAGATATGCAGGGACGCCTGGATTTGAGAAATTTACAGACAGTCACCATTGACGGGGAAGATGCAAAGGATCTTGACGATGCCATTACTTTATCAAAAAAAGATGGAATCTATACCTTAGGAGTTCACATCGCCGATGTTACGAATTATGTTACGGAAAACAGTCCATTGGATGAGGAAGCATTACGACGAGGAACCAGTGTTTATCTTGTGGACCGGGTAATTCCCATGCTGCCCCATAAGCTGTCAAATGGAATTTGTTCCCTAAACCAGGGAGAAGACCGGCTGGCCTTAAGCTGCATCATGGACATTGATGAAAACGGCAATGTAATGGGACACAGAATAGCAGAAACCATCATAAACGTAGACCGGAGAATGACCTATACGGCAGTCAACGCCATTATCACTGACCGGGATGAGGCGGTTATGAAGGAGTACGAAGCTTTTGTTTCCATGTTTGATCAGATGAAGGAACTGGCTGATATTCTACGGGAAAAGAGAAAGAAAAGAGGCTCTATTGATTTTGATTTCCCTGAAACAAAGGTGATTCTTGATGAACGGGGAAAGCCTTTGGAAATCAAGCCTTATGAGAGAAATGCAGCAACGAAAATCATCGAGGATTTCATGTTGATGGCAAATGAGACGGTTGCAGAAGATTATTTCTGGCAGGAGATTCCCTTCCTTTACCGGACCCATGACAACCCGGATCCGGAAAAGATGAAGAGCCTTGCTACCTTAATTAATAATTTCGGATATTCCATCCGTTTTCACAATGGTGAGGTTTACCCGAAGGAAGTACAGAAACTCCTTGCCAATGCGGAGGATACGCCGGAAGAAGCATTGATCAGCCGTTTGGCCCTGCGATCTATGAAGCAAGCGAAATATACGGTATCAAATACCGGGCATTTTGGCCTTGCGGCTAAATATTACACCCACTTTACTTCTCCAATCAGAAGGTACCCGGACTTACAGATTCACCGTATTATTAAGGAGAATTTAAGGTCAGGCTTAGCCGGGAAGAGGATCAGCCATTACGATAAGATCCTTCAGCAGGTGGCCGTCCAGTCTTCTGCCATGGAGCGGAGAGCCGATGAAGCGGAACGGGAGACCATTAAGCTTAAAAAGTGTGAATATATGTCAAGACACATTGGGGAAGAGTTTGACGGTGTGATTTCCGGTGTGACAAACTGGGGGCTTTATGTGGAGCTTTCCAATACTGTGGAGGGCTTGATTCATGTAAATCAGCTCCAGGATGATTATTATCATTTTGATGAAGAACATTATGAACTGGTAGGCGAAATGACAAGGAAAACCTTTAAACTAGGTCAGCCTATCAGGGTCATGGTATTGGGTACGGATAAACTTTTGCGTACCATCGACTTTATTCCAGCGAAGAGTTTTGAAGAGGAATAAGAGGAGGATTGAAAATGGGGAAAGAGAGTTTCAAATTAATTGCCAATAACAAAAAGGCATATCACGATTATTTTATTGATGAGAAATATGAGGCTGGTATTGAACTGGCCGGAACAGAAGTAAAATCCATCCGCATGGGCAAATGCAGCGTCAAGGAATCCTTTGTCAGAATCGATAAAGGAGAGGTTTATGTTTGCGGCATGAACATCAGCCCTTATGAAAAAGGGAATATCTTTAATAAGGATCCCCTAAGGGTCAGAAAGTTGCTGCTTCACAGATCCGAGATCGGAAAGCTGGATGCAAAGATCGCCCAAAAGGGCTATACCCTGGTCCCTCTGCAGGTATATTTTAAAGGCAGCCTGGTAAAGGTGGAGATCGGCCTGGCAAGAGGTAAGAAGCTATACGATAAGAGAGATGACATTGCGAAAAAGGATCAGAAGAGAGAACTGGAAAGAGACTTTAAGGTGAGAAATCTTTCATAGAGTGCCGCTTCAGGCCTCCTTAATAATCTGTACAGAAAGCTGTTTTAATGATAAAATACCCTTAGAAAATGTTGGAGGGAAAGCGGATGGCATTATATGATTACGTAGGGGCGTTAAAGCGGGGCCGCAGACAATATCAGGCTTCCGTGTCAAAGGGAGAATATCCGTATCTGCCGGTCTTGGATCAGATCCTGTCCTATACGGATATTGTTTCAGAAGTGAACTTGGGAATCATGGATATTCCTTTGGAAAAGGTGGTTGGCACGAAAACGGAGGGTCGCACCACCGCCTTTGCCAGTAATTTCATGCCCCTTTTGTCGGAAAAATCGGAATTTGGGGCAAAATGGGCATATTTGTATGACCACCAGATTGATGAGGGAATCCATGATCCGATTGTAGCCTATGAGTTTATGAACCAGTATTATGTTCAGGAGGGGAATAAAAGAGTCAGTGTTTTAAAATATGTAGGTGCTTTCAGCATCTCTGCCTCCGTCACCCGCCTGATTCCAAAGAGGACTGATGACTTAGATAACAGGCTTTACTATGAATTCCTGGATTTCTACCAGGTTTCCTTTAACTGCGATGTCTGGTTCAGCAAGGAAGGAAGCTACGACAAGCTAATAAAGGCCATGAATAAGAATCCGGGAGAGCCTTGGAGTGAGGACGACAGGATCATCTTCAAATCCGCTTATGACCGATTTTCCAAAGCATTCCATGCCTTTGGCGGCGATGATTACGATATGACGTGTTCGGATGCGTTTCTTGTTTACGTGGAACTGTTCGGATATCGAATCGTAAAGGATCGGATTGAGAAACAGATAAAAAGGGATTTGGTCAAGATAAAGGATGAACTGCTTTTGTCCTCCAGAGGCAATAAGATCACCTTGATTGAGCAGCCGGAAGAAATAGAGGAAACGCCGGATAACAATCCTCTTAAGCTCATTAATTGGCTGCGTCCGTTCCAGACCATTGAACCCCAGATGTTAAAAATCGCATTTATCCATGCAAAGACAGCAGAAACTTCCAGCTGGGCTTATGGACATGAGCTGGGCAGAATGTACTTAGAGCAGGCTTTTAACGGAGCCATACAAACGGTTGCATTTTTTAACGCAGATACTGAACCGGAGATTGCGAATGCCATTGAACTGGCCATTGTGGCTAAGTGCAACGTAATATTTACTACGGCCTCCCAGATGATCAATTTAAGTGTGAAAGCCGCCATTGATCATCCGGAAGTAAAGGTGTTCAACTGTTCTGTTAATATGTCTTATTCTTCCATTTGCACCTATTATGGAAGAATGTATGAATCGAAATTCCTTATGGGCGCTTTGGCAGCTTCCATGTCCCAGGCTGAGAAGATCGGATATATTGCCGATTATCCCATCTACGGGACTATAGCCAATATCAATGCCTTTGCCCTGGGAGCCAAGATGATCAATCCATATGCCAAGGTGTACTTAGAATGGTCTAGGGTAAAGGACCGGGATGCTCATGCGGAGTTGGAAAAAGAGAAAGTCACCTTTATTTCAGGTGATGATATGATAACTCCTCAGACGCCTACCAGAGAATACGGACTTTACCAGAAGAATTCAGATGGAAGCCTTAAAAATCTGGCGACTCCTATCTGGCATTGGGGAAAGTTTTACGAACGAATTGTTAATATCATATGCCATGGGGATTTTGGCAGGAAGGAAATGAAGGGGAAACAGGCCATCAACTACTGGTGGGGGATGTCGGCAGATGTAATTGATGTTATTTGCTCTCATAATCTGCCTCACGGGACCAGCAGGCTGATTTCATTTTTGAAGAATTCCATTCGGGCTGGAAGTTTTCAGCCTTTTGAAGGAACCATTTATTCTCAGGATGGGCAAATCCAGTGTGGGGAAAACGAAAGTCTTACTCCGGAGGAAATAACCACCATGAACTGGCTGACAGAAAATGTGGTGGGACAGATTCCGGAATTTGATGAGCTTACGGAAGAGGCTCGGTCTCTGGTACGTCTCCAGGGACAGACAATATACGAAAACACTATGGAGGAACAGCGTGAAGATCCTGGTACTGTCTGACCATGAGTCAAAATCACTTTATGAATACTATTCACCGGAAAAATTGCAGGACATTGATTTAATTATTTCCTGCGGAGATTTAAGAGCGAATTACCTTACATTTTTTGCAACATTTTCCCACGCCCCAGTCTATTATGTCCGGGGAAACCACGATTGTAGGTATGAGGACTGTCCTCCTGAGGGCTGTACCTGCATTGAAGATGATATTATAACCTACAAGGGAATCCGGATTATGGGGCTGGGCGGCTCCATGCAGTACATTCCAGGATCACCGAATCAGTACACGGAACGGGGAATGGAGCGCAGAATCAAAAAGATGTGGTGGAAGCTTAAGAAGAACAAAGGCTTTGATATTCTTGTCACCCATGCTCCGGCATTTGAACTCAACGACTTACCGGACCTGCCTCATCAGGGATTTTCCTGTTTTAAGGCACTGATGGACAAGTATTCTCCCAAATATTTTCTTCATGGACATGTCCATGCCAATTATGGAAAGAGTTTTAAGAGAGAAGACCAGTATGGCTGCACAAAGGTTGTAAATGCCTATGAGTATTATATTATAGAGTATCCGGAAAATTATATATAGTATAGAAGAAACAGGAAAAAAGGGCTGCGTTTGAAAAGATGCAGCCCTTTTTGATTCGTTTTTAGATATAACCTTAAGTTATAATACACATTCCTATTAATTAGTTGACAAAAAGATGATGGATTGCTATCATTTAAGTTACTATACAAAAAGGCGGGGATATGGATGGAGAGAATCGTATTATCATTGTTGGTTGATAACACCTCCGGCGTTTTGAGCCGTGTGGCCGGACTTTTCAGCCGCCGTGGCTATAATATTGAAAGCCTTACGGTGGGTGTAACTGCGGATGAGAGATATTCCAGAATGACGGTGGTGTCCACAGGCGATCAGGAGATTTTAGACCAAATTGAAAAGCAGCTGAGAAAGCTGGAAGATGTTAGGGATATCAAAGAATTAAAGCCAGGCCATTCTGTTTACAGAGAGCTTATTCTGGTCAAGGTACATGCCAGTGCCAGCCAACGCCAGGCGATTTGTGCCATAGCTGATATTTTCAGAGCAACCATTGTTGATGTCGGCAAAGATTCCGTAACGGTCATGCTTACAGGAGATCAGTCCAAGCTTGATGCAGTTCTTAACCTGCTTGAAGATTACGAAATATTAGAGCTTGCAAGGACTGGTCTTACAGGACTTTCCAGAGGCTCTGACGATATTCGTTATCTGCCTTAGGCAGTCAGGATTTGTAAGCTAGAGGTTATTGCCAAAGGCGGACAGTGAGCCGTCGGCATGGTTCCTTTAACAAAATATATCAAGAGTCAGTATATGAGGAGGAAATAAAAGATGGCAAAGATTTACTATCAGGAAGATTGCAATTTATCCTTATTAGAGGGTAAGACCATTGCAGTTATTGGATACGGCAGCCAGGGCCATGCCCATGCACTTAATTTAAAGGAGTCTGGATGTGATGTCATTGTAGGACTTTATGAGGGAAGCAGTTCCTGGGCAAAGGCAGAGGCACAGGGTTTAACCGTTTATACAGCAGCAGAAGCTGCAAAGAAGGCCGACATCATTATGATCTTAATCAATGATGAGAAGCAGGCTGCTATGTACAAGGAATCTGTAGAGCCTAATTTAAAGGATGGGGACATGCTGATGTTTGCCCATGGCTTTGCCATTCATTTTGGACAGATCGTTCCTCCGAAGAATGTTGATGTTACCATGATCGCACCAAAGGCTCCCGGCCATACTGTAAGAAATGAATATCTGGTAGGCAGAGGAACCCCCTGTCTGGTTGCTGTTCATCAGGATTATACAGGCAAAGCAAAGGACAAAGCTCTGGCTTATGCATTGGCCTTAGGCGGTGCAAGAGCCGGCGTACTGGAGACAACCTTTAAGGTTGAAACGGAAACAGACCTTTTTGGTGAGCAGGCCGTATTATGTGGAGGCGTGTGCGCTCTGATGAAGGCAGGCTTTGAAACATTAGTAGAAGCAGGATATGCTCCTGAGAATGCTTATTTTGAATGCATCCACGAGATGAAGCTGATCGTAGACCTGATTTTTGAAAGCGGCTTTGCAGGCATGAGATATTCTGTTTCCAATACTGCTGAATACGGTGATTACATCACAGGACCAAAGATCATTACCGATGAGACTAAGAAGGCAATGAAGCAGGTTCTTGCAGATATTCAAAATGGAAACTTTGCAAAAGACTGGCTGCTTGAGAACCAGGTAGGATGCGCTCACTTTAACGCTATCAGAAAGAAAGAAGCTTCCCACCAGTTAGAAAAGGTAGGCAGCGAGCTTCGTAAGCTTTACAGCTGGAACGACGGCGGAAAGCTGATTGATAACTAAGATTTTAACTGCAGGCAGAGGCCTGTTAAACAAAAAGCCTGGAAAAAGCAAATCTTTTTCCAGGCTTTTTATTATCCGAGCAGTGAGCCGGCTCCACTCATGGCATCAAAAAAGTTCTCCATAGCCGTAGATAATCCATTAGGATTATAAGCAAATCCAACAGTTCTCTTCTTAATCGCTGTTACCATGGGTATCTGAACCAGATCACCCCGGTCCAGTTCCTCCTGGACAAATTCCTTGATCACACACCCAATCCCCAGTCCGATTTTAGCAAATTCAATCAGCAGATCCATGGTAGTGACCTCCAAAAGTTGATTTGGCACAATCTGATTTTCATTCAGATATTCATCAATATACTTTCTGGTCATGTTATTCTTATCCAAAAGAAGGATATTTCCTGTCTGAAATAAATCCGCATCCGGTCCTTCCCTTAAATACAGGTTATCCAGATAAGGTTTCGTGGCCACGAAGATATCCTGGACATCCATAACCGGCTGAAACAAAAGAGGACGCCGGTTGCTGGGCTCTGCAATCAACCCCAGATCAATCCGCTGCTGTTCCAACATGGTGATCGTATGGGATGTGGACTGGCTTTCAATGGAAATCTTAATATGAGGATACTTCTCAATGAATTCCTTTAAATAAGGAAGAAGGATATATTTGCAAAGAGTATTGCTGACACCGATTTTCAAGTGTCCGATATTAAAATCCTTCACCCGCTTCAGTTCCAGTTCTCCCCGGCTCAACTCCTCAAAGGCCGCTTTTGTATGATTATATAGAAGCTTTCCTTCTTCTGTCAGCTGGACGCCTCTGGAATTCCTCGTAAATAAAGGCACCTCCAGACTGTCTTCCAGCTTGCTGATGGATTTGCTGATGGCAGGCTGGCTGATATAAAGCTCTTTGGCAGCCCTTGAGATATTACCGGCTTTGGCAACCTCATAAAATATCTTATATTGGGAAAGGTTATGATCCATGTTAAGTTTTCCTCTCATTTTGTATACTATTTTATAACTAATTATTATATTAAATATTCATATTATGTATTTCTATTATACCAATAAGTATGTTAGAATGTAAAGCGAGAATAAGATGTTAGAATTTAAACTGTATTGGTGATAAATTAACAGGAGGACGCAGACGATGGGAATGACGATGACCCAGAAAATATTGGCAGCCCATGCAGGGCTTTCCCAGGTGAAAGCAGGCCAGCTGATTGAAGCAGAACTGGATCTGGTATTGGGGAATGATATCACATCTCCGGTTGCCATTAAGGAAATGGAGAAATTTGATAAAGATACGATCTTCCATAAAGATAAGATAGCCTTGGTCATGGACCACTTTATTCCAAATAAGGATATTAAATCCGCAGAAAACTGTAAATGCTGCCGTGATTTTGCCAGCAAACACGAAATTTCCAATTATTTCGACGTAGGGCAGATGGGAATCGAACATGCCCTTCTTCCGGAAAAAGGGCTTGTGGTTGCAGGAGATGCAGTTATTGGAGCAGACTCCCATACATGTACCTATGGAGCACTGGGAGCTTTTTCCACCGGTGTGGGCAGTACAGATATGGCGGCAGGCATGGTAACTGGAAAAGCTTGGTTCAAGGTACCGACTGCAATAAAGTTTGAGCTGGTGGGAAAACCCTCCAAATGGGTCAGCGGTAAGGATGTTATTTTGCACATTATAGGCATGATCGGTGTAGACGGCGCCTTATATAAATCTATGGAATTTTCCGGAGAGGGTATCAGGAATCTTTCTATGGATGACCGTTTTACTATTTGCAACATGGCCATTGAAGCCGGCGGAAAGAACGGTATTTTCCCGGTGGATGACTTATGCATCCAATACATAAAGGATCACTCGAAGCGTGATTTCAAAATCTTTGAGGCTGATGCGGATGCAGAGTATGAGGCAGTTTATACCATTGACTTATCTAAATTAGAACCAACGGTTTCTTTCCCCCACCTTCCTGAAAATACCAGAACCATCGGTTCATTCGATGAGATTAAGGTAGATCAGTCGGTGATCGGCTCCTGTACCAACGGCCGGCTTGATGATATGCGCATAGCTGCCGCTGTTATGAAAGGACAGAAAGTGGCAAAAAATGTGCGCTGTATTGTGATTCCAGCTACTCAGGAAATCTATTTGCAGTCAATGAGAGAAGGCCTTTTAGAAATTTTCATCGAAGCCGGAGCTGTAGTCAGCACACCAACCTGCGGTCCTTGCCTTGGTGGCTATATGGGAATTCTGGCGGCAGGAGAGCGCTGCATCTCTACTACCAACCGTAATTTTGTCGGACGGATGGGTCATGTGGACTCAGAGGTATATCTGGCCAGCCCTGCAGTGGCTGCTGCAAGTGCGATTACCGGCTATATATCTGCGCCGGAAGAACTGGGATTATAGGAGGTAGTAAATATGAATGCATGTGGATCTGTTTTTAAATATGGAGATAATGTTGATACGGATGTTATCATTCCGGCAAGATATTTGAACATTACAGATGGAAATGAACTGGCAAAGCACTGCATGGAGGATATTGACAAGGATTTTGTAAGCAATGTCAAAAATGGAGACATTATAGTTGCAAATAAAAACTTTGGATGCGGTTCTTCCAGAGAGCACGCACCCCTTGTTATCAAGTGTGCCGGTATAAGCTGTGTGATTGCCGAGACCTTTGCCAGGATCTTCTACCGGAATGCCATTAATATCGGTCTTCCTATTATAGAATGTCCGGAAGCTGCCAGAGCCATTCAGGCAGGAGATGAGGTTATGGTTGATTTTGACAGCGGTATGATCACCAACAAAACCACCGGAGAATCCTTTGAGGGGCAGGCGTTTCCTCCCTTTATGCAGGAGATCATTTCAGCAGGCGGATTATTCCCCTATATTAATAAGAAGAAATAGATCATTTTTCCATGGAAAATAAGTCCGTCATTGTCAGGAATTGCATCTGGCAGTTACGGATTTTTTTTATGCAATGGGTCAAATGCCTTGATAACCGGCAGCTTGCTGTGGGGTATTTGACTCTATGGCATTGCCAATAGAAGGAATGCGTATTATAATTAGAAAAAATTCAAGGAGTTGATCTAAATGGTGAAAACAAATGCAATGAGAATGCTTGACAAGGCAAAGGTTGAATATGCTACCAGAGAATATGAAGTGGACGAACAGGATCTATCCGGCAGCCATGCAGCGGATATGATGGGGGCGGATCATGGAAGTGTTTTTAAAACTCTTGTATTAAAAGGAGAAAAAATGGGATATCTGGTCTGCTGCATTCCGGTTGATGGGGAACTGGATTTGAAAAAAGTGGCGAAAGCTGCCAAAGATAAGAAGGTAGAAATGATTCCGATGAAGGATTTGCAGGGAATCACCGGATACATTCGCGGAGGCTGTTCTCCTATCGGCATGAAAAAACAATTTCCCACCTTTATCGATGAAACGGCACGCTCTTATGAGGAAATTGTCGTAAGCGGAGGCTTAAGAGGACAGCAAATCGTCATATCACCCCAGGCCCTTGTTGACTTTATAAAGGGCGAATTTGCCTCTCTTATCCATTTTTAGTTAACATAAAATAAGAAAAGCTGAGGACAAGTCATAGGGGGGAAGTTGAATAATTAACATAAATGTAACACTATTGTAAAATGTAGATATAACAATATCATAAATAATTGGAGGTGGAATGCGTTAAAATAGTGCAAAATATATAAAAGGAAAAAGGAAATAAAAATTTAGAAATTAAAATATCACAAAAATGTTAAATAGCCATTGACTTTTTTAGCAGGCTTCTTCTATAATTACGGACGTCACCAAGAAACGGCTGTGGAGTGTAACCCGGCCCAGGCAAGTGATATAAGAGAAAGAGGTGTATATATGCTTACACTACGCTCTATCCTTCAGCAGATTTGTCAGTTTTTCAGAGGGATGTCCTTTAAGGTCACAAAGCGAATGTATCGTTCTTCCGCAGTTTTTATGGCGGGTGCGGCAATTATTACTGTTGTGGCGTTTACCTCAGCAGGATTTGGAAGCGGCGGCAGAAATGCTTTAACAGCATTTGCGGAAACGCCGGAGACAGAAGACTCTCCGGATCAAGAAGCCGTGAAAGAGGAAGCCGTAAATGAAGAAGCAGGAATTGAAAAAACCGTTGTCCAGGAAAAAGTTCAAATAAAACTACCAGTAGCCAAAATGCAGGCTCAGCAGCTGGCCGGTGATTTTCTGGAGAAAGATGTGATTCAGAAACAGGAACAGGCGGAGGAGTCCAAGGCGGAGATTGATCGAATCAATACTAAGATCGCCATGGAGGAAGAAGCAAAACGGCAGGCAGAAGAAGCGGCTATAAAAGCGGCAGAAGCAAAGAAAGCGGCAGAAGCGGCAGCCGAGAAGGCAGAGAAAGAAAAGGCAGCTCATGCCACATCGGTGTCTCAGGACGATTACCAGGTCTTGCTGAGGATCGTGCAGGCGGAAGCCGGTATTTGCGATGACAAGGGAAAAATCCTTGTGGCTAATGTGATTATTAACCGCGTAAAGAGCGGAAAGTTTCCCGACACGGTGAAAGGAGTCGTCTATGAACCCTCTCAGTTTTCACCGGTATCAAACGGCAGTATTAATTCTGTAAAAGTGACAGATGATACGAAACAGTGTGTTGACCGTGCGCTGTCAGGAGAGGATTATTCAAGCGGAGCCCTGTATTTTATGAATCGGGGAGGCTCCAGGAGAGGTGCGATCAGCTGGTTTGATTCCCATCTGACTTATTTGTTCCAGCATGGCAACCATGAATTTTTTAAATAAAAACATTGTAGAATATTCTGCTTTAGGTGTATACTAGATGTGCATGGCAGGTCCCATTGGAATCTGCGGCCAAACTATACGATACATAAAAGGAGAGTAGGATTATGATTTTTGATTCGGCAAAAAACCTTGATTTTTACAAAAGCCTTGGAGTGGACGGAAGATACGAAAAGGCAGTTGATTTTCTTAAGAACACTGATTTAGAGAGCCTGGCGCCAGGCAAATATGAAATTGACGGCAAGAATGTTTTTGCTAATGTAACAGAGTACACAACGGTTCCTTGGGAGGAAGCCAAGTACGAAGCTCACCATAATTACACAGATATTCAATATATGATATCCGGTTCTGAAACCATGACTTATGCACGGATCGATGAACTGGCGGAAAAGGTACCTTATAACGAAGAAAAAGATGTTGTATTTTACGACAATGAAAATCCAGGCTTAAAAGTAGTGGTAAAGGCTGGAGAATATATGATCTTCAATCCATGGGATGGTCATAAGCCAAAGGCAGCTGCAGGTGAACCGGCTATGATTAAAAAAGTGATTGTTAAGATCAAAGAGAACTAATTTAAAACGGGATCCGATCCTTTTAGTAAGGGATCAGTTCCCGTTTTTGTTTACGGATTCCAGCCGTCCGGACCGGATAAGACTGCTTCTTTCGTGAAATGTTTAAGATCAGCTTCTGTAAGCCGGTGAATCCAGTCCGGCCGTTTTTCCATTACAGCACCAGGACCATAACTGCCGTATTCGCCATAGAAGGTATGTTTATGGGCTGCTTCCTTGTTCCAGTCATGCCAGCCTTCTTTGCAGATATGATCATCCATGTAGCAGTTAATCAGCACGGTTTTCCCATACTCCCTCCAAGGTCGCCCTAGGTAAGCGTTGTCAGGCGGGCAGTTGCTTTCAAATCGGCAGTTTGCCATGACATAGCCGAACTCCTGCCCTTTTGGAGTGGAAGCGGCAGTTACATAGCTGCTGATCTCCATTCCCGTATATTTGGAAAAAAAGGTGCAGCCTTCAAAATAAGCGGTAGCGCTGCCGAAAATAAAGTCAATATCTCCCTCCAGGTAACAGTTTTTGTAATAGTGCCGGCCATTGATCCTGGGGGAATGCTGCTTTGGTCCGATAAAGCCATTGGGTTCGATTTCCTTTGGAGGAAGAGGGCCTGTAAAAAGTGTGTCCTGGTTTCCTAAAAAACGGCAGTTTTCAAAAAACAAACGGTCTCCATCAGCATAAAGGGCCAAAGCCTGTCCAACATCAGTACCGATTCCTGCGCTGTTCTCAAATGTAAGATTCCTGGCGGTAAAATCATGGGTATCGATCAAACAGGAATAGGTGCGGAAGGTGCCCCGCTTCATCCCATCCTCCATGGGCATGCGGGCGTAAAGGCCGTAGGAGAGAATGGTGCTCTCTGCATCTTCCCCAATAAAGGTAACGTGAGGAACCGTAACTGCAATCTGCTCTTCGTAAAATCCTTTGTGTATGTAGAGGACCTGTTCCCCTGTATAATCGGTTGGAAGAGAACGAAGTGCCTCTCCAATGCTTTTAAAATCTCCTGTACCATCGTTTGCAATATGAATCATAATTATCCCCTCTTTTGTTTATTGTACACATAATGCATAAGTATATATTAAATATATCCATTTTTTAGGAAAATTGCAATGAATATCATTGACTTTTTCTTAACAAAGTGAGATAATAGTAACAAATTTGGATTTTATAAAAGGAGGATATTTCTATGTCAACAAAAGCATATTATCCAATTAATGAAATTGGAAAAGGCCAACCAGGTTTTTCAACTACGCGTTCGATCATTGAAGCTCCGTTTTATGGAAATAACGTAATTAAAGTTAATACGCTTAGAGAGGCATATGAACTGGCGAAGAATTCACCAGGAACCGTGGTAACGGACATGCCCGTATACAGAGGAGAGGAATTTGGCCTTGATAAAGATGCCAAGGTTCTTTTATTTAATGATGGTGCAATTACCGGGCGCTATGCGACTGCAAGAAGAATCGCAGGAGAACCAGGAGTAAATTGCGGCGCTCTTGACAAAGTAGTTATGGACGCAGTTTACGAAACCCGTTGGAAAACAATGTATCATGCAGAAGTTTATGCCGGACTTGATCCTGAGTTCATGGTAAAAGTTCATCTCCTTATTCCCGAAGGTGAAGAAAATATTCTGTATAACTGGATGCTGAACTTCCAGTATATGTCTGATGAGTATGCGAAAATGTACAAAGCTTCCAAACCAGTCGGCGATGGAAAAGAAGCAGATATCTATATCTTCTCTGATCCTCAGTGGAATGGTTCCGACCGTCCTGGTGTAGATCTGTCTTGTTTAAGTGATCCAAAATGCTTATGCTACTTTAATACGGACCAGAACTGTGCGGCAATCCTGGGTATGAGATACTTTGGAGAGCACAAAAAAGGCACCCTTACCATGGTATGGGCTCTTGCAAACCGCAATGGATATGCTTCCTGCCACGGCGGACAGAAAGAATACAACTTGACGGATGGTTCCAAATATGTTGCATCTGTATTTGGTTTATCCGGCTCAGGAAAATCCACCATCACCCATGCAAAGCATGGCGGAAAATATGATGTTACGGTTCTCCATGACGATGCATTCATTATCAATACCGACACCTGCTCATCTGTAGCAATAGAGCCTACATACTTTGATAAAACACAGGATTATCCGACCGGCTGTGAAGATAATAAATATCTCTTAACTGCCCAGAACTGCTCCTGTACTTTAGACGAAGACGGAAAGATCCAGCTGGTAACAGAGGATATCAGAAACGGCAATGGACGTGCCATTAAATCAAAACTGTGGTCTCCTAACCGTGTGGATAAGATCGAAGCACCGGTTAATGCGATTTTCTGGATCATGAAGGATCCTACCATTCCGCCGGTAGTAAAATTAAAAGGCGCTTCCCTGGCATCTGTTATGGGCGCGACTCTTGCAACAAAGAGATCATCAGCAGAAAGACTTGCACCGGGGGCTGATCCCAATGCTCTGGTAGTTGTGCCTTATGCAAACCCATTCAGAACTTATCCTCTGGCCAATGACTATGAGAAATTTAAAAAACTGGTAGAAGAGAAGAATGTAGATTGCTATATTATTAATACCGGTGATTTCATGGGTAAGAAGGTTCAGCCAAAGGATACCTTAGGCATCCTGGAAGCCATTGTGGATAAGACTGCCGAGTTCAAGCAGTGGGGACCATTCTCTGATATCGAAATCTTTGAGTGGGAAGGATTTGTTCCGGACCTTCATGATGCCTCATACGCAGATCAGTTAAAGGCACGTATGGAAGACCGTGTGAAATTCGTTGCAAATACGGCAACTGTAAAGGAAGGCTATGACAAGCTTCCGGATGATGCTCTGGCAGCACTTCAGAAAATTGTTGAGGAATTAAAATAAAATTTCATAGAGACGAAAAAGGAGCTCCCTTTTTCGTCTCTGTTTTTGCGTGAATACCACGGCAGCTAAGAAAACCCGCAAAGCGTGTTTTTTCATAATTTCACCATACAGGAGGCATCATGAATAAAGAATATTTATTGTTTGATTTAGATGGAACCCTTACGGATCCAAAAGAGGGCATAACCAAATCTGTCCAGTACAGCCTCCGGCATTTTGGGATTGAGGTAGAGAATTTGGATGAGCTTTGCTGCTTTATCGGGCCGCCTTTAAAGGACAGCTTTATGGAGTATTATGGCTTTAGCGAGGAACAGGCAAGAAAGGCCATTGACATTTACCGGGAATATTTCGCAGATAAAGGATTGTATGAA
This sequence comes from Lacrimispora sanguinis, assembly GCF_044987295.1. Lineage (NCBI taxonomy): Bacteria > Bacillati > Bacillota > Clostridia > Lachnospirales > Lachnospiraceae > Lacrimispora > Lacrimispora sanguinis. Next base: position 341,651 of record NZ_CP173277.1, read on the forward strand.
AATAAGGCCTATGAAGGGGTATTAGATGTTCTGCAGTCTCTTCTTAAGGCAGGGAAAAAGCTTTATGTGGCTTCTTCGAAGCCTGAAGTGTTTGTCAGGAAAATTCTAAAACATTTTGAGTTAGATTCCTGCTTTTTGTTTATGGGCGGAGCCGATATGGATGAAACCAGAGTAAAAAAAGCAGATGTGATCCGTTATGTTTTAAAGGAATGCGGAATTACCGATTTGGACAAAACGGTGATGATCGGAGACAGGAAGCATGATGTTTTGGGGGCTAAAGAAACCGGAATTGCATCGGTAGGAGTGCTGTACGGTTACGGAAGCAGGCAGGAACTTACGGAAGCAGGAGCGGATGTTTTGGCAGAAAAAATTTTTGATTTGCAGAATCTGTTATAGTATGTTATACTGGGTCTCTAACATTTTAAGCAGGAGGAATACAAGAGATGAAAAAGGTGGAGATCGGATTCTGGGGAGTTGAGTCCATCCTGGAATTTGTCTCAATTGCGGGAGCTTGCAAAGAAAAAATAAATTTGGCCTGCGGAGATAGAACTGTAAATGCAAAATCATTGCTTTCTGTACTGTCTTTGGCTACTACTGATGGGTTGGAACTGATCGTTCATGAAGACTCCAGCGATTCTCTTTTAAGACTTCTGGAACTGTATGTTGAGCATGGAAGACTGCTTGGCAGCAAACATATTGCTGTCTGAAGTTATAGATGAAAATCAAAACTGACAGGAAAAGGAACTTGAAAAATAAAACAAAGTAGTGTATACTTAGACCATAGAAAACATGGGAATGTAATTCCTGAAATGTGCGACACTCTTACCTTTTTTGAACCTACATTTTGACTCATGGGATTCCAATATTTTCGAGTGGATGTCAAGCCTCCGTTTGCAGTGGAAGGCAGAAACTTGAGTGAGGTCGCCCACCTAGCAAGGCTAGGCGTCAATAAGTAAGAAACGGCATTTTGGGGTTACCAAAGAAAAAAGCAGCGAGAAATCGCTGCTTTAATTTTATATAAAAGTATGATAGAGTATAGGATAGACAATCGTCAATCTTAAAAACTTAGGAGAACTTTATGAAAGAGACAAAATTCCGGAATTATATATGCTGGGGAGTTACAGCACTTTCCGTCATTGCTTTGAGCATAACCTTTGCCTTTTTTCTTTCCAGATTCCAGGCTGTGAAGGGTACGGCAAAAATAATTGTGGGAATCCTTATGCCTGTCATTTACGGGGCGGTACTCGCATATCTTTTACTGCCGGTATATAACAAGTCCAGAGACATTTCGGTACGTCTGCTTTCTTCCAGATGGAAAAACAGGAATGGGGTGAAGTCCATATCTGGAGCCGTAGCAACTTTAATCAGCTTAATTTTTCTGTTTGTGATAGTGGTCGGACTTTTCTTGATGATCATCCCACAGATTTATACCAGCGTCATGGGACTTCAGGAATCATTGGGCGAAAATATGAACGATCTGGCCCTATGGCTTCAGAAGATGCTTCAGGATAATCCTTCTGTAGAACGGGCGGTCATTCCTATTTATGACCGGCTGACAGGCCAGCTGCAAAATTGGATGACCTCTGACCTAGTCCCCAACATGTCCATGTTGATCGGCAGCCTTTCCAGCGGACTGTTAAGCGTGGTACTGGTTCTTAAGAATATACTGATCGGCGTTATCGTAATGGTCTATCTCCTGAACATAAAGGGAATACTTTCTGCTCAGGGCAAAAAGATCATATACAGTATATTTCCTGTTAAAACGGCTAACCAGGCAATTGATGAAATCCGTTTTGTTCACCGGGTGTTTGGCGGGTTCATAACGGGTAAGATTTTAGATTCCCTGATTATCGGGATTCTGTGTTTTGTACTTTTAAACGCTATGAAGATGCCTTATACACTGTTAGTAAGTGTGATTGTGGGCGTAACCAATGTGATTCCGTTTTTCGGTCCGTTTATCGGAGCCATTCCCAGTGCATTTTTAATCCTGCTGGTCAGCCCTATAAAATGCCTGTATTTCCTGATATTCATTCTTTTACTCCAGCAGTTTGACGGAAATATTCTGGGTCCGAAAATATTGGGACAATCTACGGGACTTCCCAGTTTTTGGGTTCTGTTTTCCATCCTGCTCTTTGGAGGACTGTTTGGTTTTGTGGGAATGATCATCGCGGTGCCGACTTTTGCTGTGATTTACAGCGTCGTTTCAAGGCTGGTGAACCGTTCCTTGGCGAAAAAGGATCTCTCCCTTAAAACGGCGGATTATTTTGATCTGGAGCGGATTGATGAAGATAAAAAAACTTATATGAAATAAGAGGAGCGCATGAATAAAAAGACATTTATCGGATTTATTGTCGGTATTCCTCTTTTGGTTTTGATTCTCATTATTATTATTCTGGTAAATGAACCGGAACCGGAGGGAATATCCAGGGGGGTAGCATATAAGTCGGCTGCTCTTCTTCTTACCGATAGAGAAAACTGCGAAAAGATGCTGACGGACCATAACCAGGATTACTTTCCGGAAAAGGAACAGAATAAATGGTATGTGAAATACATGAATTACCTATATGCAGGCGGTTATCTTGATCCCCATGAAATTCCGGCAAAAAGTGATACCGCGGAAGGTTTTCTGACCTATAAAGAGGCGGAAAGCTTGGCGGAAGCTCTGGTTCCCGGATCAGGTAAGAAGATTCATGAAAGCAGCAAGAAACAGAATAAAAAGCTTCCTGCTGATGAATGGTGGTATTTGTATGAAGAATTGAGGCAGACGCTGGATAAGGAAGGAACGGTTAAAGTACTTGACGTATTACTTTACGGCACTCCTACCAATGTAAAAACTGCGTCAGCCTGGACTGCCTATACCAGTGGGGGAAATTTTCAGTTTGAAGGCATCAGCCTGGATTCTTACATAGACTGGGAGCTAAAGCTTCTGGTAAAGGGTAACGAGATCATTGCATTAAAAGAAGCGGTGACAGATTCCATAACCTATAAAAATGTCTGGCTGACCACAGGAACGGGAGGAACGTTCGGCGTATACTTAGGGGCAGTGGAACGTACTTTCCCACTTGAGGCCTCTTTGGGGCAGCCGGAGGATTTTGCCAATAATATTGCAGACATCAGTTTGAAAAGGGGGAGCCTTCAAAAGGTAACCTTGAAGAAAAAGAAGATATCAGGGAAGGTTCTTGCGGTAAAAGAGGATTCCGTTGAGGTTGAGGGATATGGAAGCTTAAAACTGGATAAAGATTTTAAAGTATACCGGTTATATGGTAAGTTTGAAGAACGCAGTGTCTCCGATATTCTGGTGGGATATGACATACAGGATTTTGTTGTTGCCCATGGCAGGATATGTGCTGCCTTACTGGTAAGGGAATTTGATGCAAAGAGCATTCGTGTCCTTTTGATGAACACCAATTTCCAGTCAATTTTTCATCCATCTGTAACCCTGTCTGCCGAAAGCGGCCTGTCATTGTCCTATGGTGAGAAGGTGGTAAAGGTTCCTCCAAAGGCGGAAGTGATTATTGATACCTCAGATGAGCGGCTTAAGGATGGACGGATTGTAATCGCGCCTCTGGAAAAAGGAGATTCTATTTTTGTTAATTCTATACAGAGATCCTATGGAACCCCAACCTATGACGGCACGATTGAGGTGCGAAAGGAAGCTGATGGGCTGGTTTTAATCAATGAGCTGTACTTGGAGGATTATCTGACCAGGGTCGTGCCCAGTGAAATGCCTGATAGCTATGAAAAGGAAGCCTTAAAGGCACAGGCTGTTTGTGCTAGAACCTATGCTTTCCGCCAGATCCAGAGCAACACTTACAGCAAATACGGAGCCCATGTGGATGACAGCACCAGATTCCAGGTATATAACAACCTGCAGGCCGCATCAAAAACAGAAGAAGCGGTACGTGAGACTTATGGAAAGCTGTTGTTTTACAATGAAAAACCAATTGAAGCTTTTTATTTCTCAACCTCCTGCGGACATACGACCGATGGTAGCATATGGGGAGGAGATCCGGCCCAGTTTCCTTATCTGGATGGCAGTCTTCTTCAGGATAGCAGGGGCGTATTAAATCTATCAACAAATTCTGATTTTGAGGAATTTATTAAGAAAAAGGATTATGCGGCCTATGATTCAGGATTCCCCATGTACCGGTGGGAAACCACCGTCACGAATCGGCAGCTGGAGGAAGAGATCACCGAAGTTGGGTCGATCTTAAACATTACTGTAACAGAACGTGGCGTAGGCGGAATTGTTAAAAAACTGAGGGTCGAGGGATCTGACGGCGTCATGACCATCAATGGGGAAGGCCAGGTAAGGGCAAAGCTTGGTAATAAATATATGACCATTACAAAGCTTGACGGTACGCTCATGAAGAATTTTGACTCCCTTCCCAGTGCCTATATTGCAATAGAAAATCAGGGTGTTGATGACAATAACATTACTACTTTTCATATCTATGGCGGAGGCTATGGTCATGGTGTTGGCATGAGTCAAAATGGGGCCCAGGCAATGGCAAAGAGCGGAAAGAATTTTGAGGATATCTTAAAATTCTTCTATCATGATACGGAAGTGCGGGAAGCAGAGCAGAGTAAGGAATGAGAATGACATTTCTGGCGTAGGATGATAGAAAAAACACAGGAATGTCGTATGCAAGATCAAAAGCTGGAAGTCCTGTTAAACCTTGCTCTCAGCGCAACTCCAGAAGAGCGTGCAAAATCAGGTAATTTAAACGTAGGATATAATCCCGAGGAAAAATCATGGGATGTGATTGTTAAGCATTCCGGAGATATAAGCGGTCTTTCCCTATTGGGAATCCGGGTGGAAAATATGGTGAACGAATACTCTATACTTACCGTTCCGGAATCCCTTATTGACCAGTTAAGTGCATTGCCCCAAATCGAATATGTAGAGAAACCAAAGAGGCTGTTTTTTGCTATCAACCAGGCAAAGTCGGCCTCTTGTGTCAATCTGGTCCAGCAGGGAAGTAGTCCTCTTACCGGAAGGGGAGTTTTGGTGGCTATCATTGATTCGGGGATTGATTATTATCACGATGATTTCCGGAATAATGATGGAACAACCAGGATCACAGCACTATGGGATCAGACACTGGACCGTGTGTTTACAGCAGATGAAATCAATGCCGCCCTGGCTACCGGAAGCAGGGCAGAGGCCAGAAAGCTGGTCCCATCCGTAGATATCACCGGTCACGGGACAGCCGTGGCATCCATAGCGGCCGGAAATGGAAGGGAAAACAGGGGACAATACCGAGGAATTGCTTTTGAAAGCCCGCTTTTAGTTGTAAAGCTTGGAGTTCCTCAGGAAGGCGGGTTTCCAAGAACCACGGAACTTATGCGTGCGGTCAATTTCGCAGTACAACAAGCGGTCAGCATGCAGATGCCCCTGGCTATTAACTTAAGCTTTGGGAATACTTATGGTTCCCATGACGGCACCAGCCTTTTAGAGACATTTCTTGATGACTTATCTAATTACGGGAAGACGGTGATCGTGGTAGGAACAGGTAACGAAGGGGTGGCAGGCGGCCATATTTCCGGAGCCCTGACAATGTCAAATCCCGAGGAGATAGAGCTGAGTGTGGGAGGTTACCAGCCAAGCTTCAGTGTACAGCTTTGGAAATCCTATGCGGATTTATTTGATATTAGCATTATAACACCTTCCGGAGCGGTGATCGGCCCCATCAGCAGCAGCCTGGGACCTCAAACTATAAATTATGGAAATACGAGGATTTTACTGTACTATGGAAAGCCCGGACCTTACAGTGTGGCACAGGAAATTTATATGGATTTTCTTCCCATTGATACCTATATAGACAGCGGGATATGGAAATTCCGCCTGACACCCAGACAGATCGTTGAAGGTAAATACGATCTTTGGCTCCCATCTGCCGGAGTGCTGAGCGAGTCAACCAGATTTTTAAGGGCAACGCCTGAAACGACTCTGACCATTCCCTCCACGGCCAACAAGGTGATATCCGTGGGAGCTTATGATGATACCTATCAGTCTTATGCTGATTTTTCCGGCAGAGGATTCACAAGGAGAACCAATTTGGTGAAGCCAGATCTGGCTGCTCCCGGAGTGGGGATCATTGCGGCTAGAGCCGGAGGCGGATATGAATCGGTGACAGGTACATCCTTTGCAACTCCTTTTGTCACCGGCAGCGCCGCCCTTTTGATGCAATGGGGAATTGTGGATGGAAGGGATCCGTTTCTGTTCGGGGAAAAAGTAAAAGCTTATTTCATTCGCGGTGCCAGGCCGCTTCCAGGAATTACGAAATATCCCAATCCAGAGCTTGGATACGGCGCTTTATGTGTGAGCGACAGCCTTCCTGTTTAACATGGGAGGAAAAGCCATTGGAAAAATAAGCAAAATGATTTATAATATAGTTTATCTGAACTTGCAGCGCAAGTGAAGATAAAAGGGCTGCCTTTTGCCCGTCCATCCGATTATGAAAACATCTTTTGTTTTCATAATAGAATCAGTACATTTGGGGAGGTGTGAAATGGAAGTCAGGCATGAGCTGGTTATTCCCAATGATGATCTGCCTTTCCGGTTGTTTATTTTTGAGGGAAGAGATGGAAATTACAAGGTCACGAAACACTGGCACCATTCCGTTGAGATTTTTCTGGTTCAGGAGGGCAGGATTGATTTTTATATCAACAATAGCCACCTATCCCTGGAAAAACAGGATTTTGTGCTGGTTAATTCCAATGAAGTCCATTCCATTGAATGTCCAAATCCTAATATCACCATAGTTCTTCAAATACCGGCGGAAACCTTTGAGGAGTACATGGGAGAAGAGAACTATGTGAATTTTGAGAAAAAGGATGAGGTCCAAAATAAGAGGCTGACGCAGCTGGTGATCTCCATGTTTTCTATCTATGAGGAACAGGAATACGGCTACAGCTTAAAGGTAAAAAGTCTGTTCTATGAACTTTTGTATCTATTGGTTACGGAGTTTAAGGCGGAAACCATGGATAAGGAGGTTATCCGCCAGAAAAAGCAGCTCGACAAGCTATCAAAGGTCACTCAGTATATGAGAGAGAATTATGACCAGGATTTAAAGCTCGACGAGGTGGCAGGACGTTTTGGCTTTAGCCCTACTTATTTGTCCAGAATCTTTCAAAAATATGCGCAGGTCAATTATCGTACCTATCTCATTGACCTGCGTGTCAAATATGCCGTCAGGGAACTGGTCGGGACCGGCAGCGAAATCGGAGAGATTGCCATGAAGCATGGTTTTCCGGACAGCAGGGCCTTTTCCAAGGCGTTTAAGAAGAGATATGGCTGTCTTCCCAGTGAATACAGGAAATATCTGGATGCAGGCAGATAACGGATATTGCAATTATTTTAATATAGGGTGTTATAATTACTGAAAATATGATATAATGTACCATAACTTTGGGCGAAGGATGTGATTGTATGAATATCAGGGAATCCACTGAACAATGGGAGGAAGCATATTTAAGTCCTTATGCCGCTTTCAGTAAGAACAGCAAAGGAAGAGAGCGGGAAGAGGAGGCTTGTGATATCCGGACTGCCTATCAACGAGACCGGGACCGGATCATTCACTGCAAGGCATTTCGTAGGCTGAAACATAAAACCCAGGTTTTTCTGGCCCCTGAGGGGGATCATTACAGAACCAGGCTGACTCATACCCTGGAAGTATCCCAGATAGCCAGAACCATAGCAAAATCTCTGCGCATGAACGAAGACTTAACAGAGGCCATCGCTTTGGCTCATGATCTGGGCCATACTCCCTTCGGCCATTCCGGGGAAGCGATTTTAAATAAGATCTGCTCCCAGGGCTTTGCCCACTACAAGCAAAGCGTACGGGTAGTAGAGGTTTTGGAAAAGGACGGCATGGGCTTAAATCTTACCTGGGAGGTCCGGGATGGAATCTTAAATCACCGCACCAGCGGCCACCCTTCCACATTAGAAGGGGCCATCGTCCGACTGTCGGATAAGATTGCCTACATCAACCATGACATTGACGATGCTATCAGGGCAAAAATGTTTGTGGAAGAGGATCTGCCGGAATGCTATACGGAAATTTTGGGTCACAGTGTTCGTGAAAGACTTAACAATCTGATCCATGATATTATCCGCAACAGCTATGGAAAACCGGAGATCATTATGTCTCCTGATATGGAGAAGGCCATGCAGGGGCTGCGCACCTGGATGTTTGATAACGTTTATAAAAGTGATATACCAAAAGCAGAAGAAGGGAAAGCTCAGCATCTCATTGTTATGCTTTTTAACTATTATATGGAACACCCGGACAAGCTTGCGGAGGAATACCGCAACTTGATGGAGGAAGGTGAAGAAAGCCGGGAACAGGCGGTCTGCGATTACATTGCAGGCATGAGTGACAGGTTTGCCATTGATAAATTTGAAGAACTGTTTGTCCCGAAAGCGTGGAAAATGGTTTAAAACAAATGAACTTTGAGAAAGGGGAGAAGAAGCTTCATGCGATATTCGGAAGAAGTAATAGAAGAGGTCCGGATGAAGAATGACATCGTGGATGTGATCTCGGGATACGTCAAGCTGCAGAAGAAGGGAAGCAATTATTTTGGTCTCTGTCCTTTTCACAATGAAAAGTCCCCTTCCTTTTCCGTATCTCCGGCCAAACAGATGTACTACTGCTTTGGCTGCGGAGCAGGCGGAAATGTACTTACGTTTATCATGGAATATGAAAACTATTCCTTTTCTGAGGCCCTAAAGGTTCTGGCAGACCGGTCAGGTGTGAAGCTTCCTGTGGCAGAGTACAGCAAGGAGGCGAGAGAGCAGGAAGATTTACGATCCACTCTTTTGGAAGTCAATAAGCTGGCCGCCAGTTACTTTTATTATCAGCTTAAAAATCCTCAGGGCGAGGCTGGCTACCGCTATTTACGGGACAGGCAGTTGAGCGACGAAACCATAACAAGGTTCGGGCTGGGCTACTCTAATAAGACAAGCGATGACCTTTACCGGTATTTAAAGGGCAAAGGATACGACGACGGCCTGTTAAAACAGTCCGGACTGGTAACCATTGAAGAACGGGGGACTTATGATAAGTTCTGGAACCGGGTCATGTTTCCCATTATGGATGTGAACAACCGGGTCATTGGCTTCGGGGGCCGGGTCATGGGAGCCGGGGAACCAAAATATTTAAACTCGCCGGAGACAAAGCTTTTTGATAAAAGCCGGAATTTATATGGTCTTAACTATGCCAGGCTTTCAAGGGAAAAGTACATATTGATCTGTGAGGGCTACATGGATGTGATCGCGATGCACCAGGCCGGCTTTACCAATGCGGTGGCTTCGCTGGGAACGGCGTTTACCACCCAGCATGCACAGCTTTTAAAACGGTATACGGATAAAGTGGTTCTCACTTATGACAGCGACGGCGCAGGCGTTAAGGCTGCCCTCCGTGCCATTCCCATTCTAAAGGAAGCAGGAATATCCATCCGCGTACTTAACATGCAGCCATATAAAGATCCGGATGAGTTCATAAAGAACCTGGGAGCAGAAGAATTCCGTAAACGGATTGAAGAGGCCCGCAACAGCTTCCTGTTTGAAATTGATGTGCTGAAAAAGAATTATAAAATGGATGATCCGGAGCAGAAGACAGAATTTTACAATCAGGTGGCCAGGAAACTTCTGGAGTTCCCGGAAGCCTTGGAACGGGAGAATTATTTGGAGGCGGTTTCCAGAGAGTATTATATCAATTATGAGGACTTAAAACGTCTGGTCAACCGCTTGGGCGCATCGTTGGGACCATCTGTAGCTCAGAGGGAAGAAGAGGGGAGCTTAAAAAGCCAGAGAAAAAAAGAAAAGGAAGACGGTGTAAAGCAGTCCCAAAGGTTGCTTCTCACCTGGCTCATTGAAAATCCATTATTATTTGATAAGATTGAAGGAGTGATTACTCCTGATGATTTTATAGAAGAACTGTATCACAAGGTGGCACGGATGGTTTTTGACGGACACGCTGCCGGAACATTGAATCCGGCCGAGATCTTAAATCATTTCATACATGATGAAGGTCAATACCGGGCAGTCGCAGGTCTTTTTCATGCGAGCTTAAAAGAGTCCCTAGATAATGAAGAGCAAAAAAAAGCGTTTTCGGAAACGATTATGAAGGTGAAAAAAAACAGTCTGGATAATGCCAGCCGTCATGCAGCAGGGATTTTAGAACTGCAGAATATTATAAAGGAACAGGCTGCGCTAAAGGATTTGCATATTTCGCTGGATTAGGGTGTACACTATAGGCAGGCTGTGGAAGGATGGAAGAACATGGACGAGAATGTGAAGAAGGCAGCAGATAAGATGGTGGGGTCTAAAAAAACGGAAGAGGAACAGGCTGCAGAGCTTAAGGCTCTGGAGTCAGCCGCTGCATTTGAGGAAAAATTAAATCAGCTTCTTCTCCTGGCAAAAAAGAAACGGAATGTACTGGAAAACCAAGAGATTCTGGATTTTTTTGTGGGAGAGAGCTTAGACTCAGATAAGCTGGATCAGATTTTTGATTTTCTGGAAAGCAATAAGGTAGATGTACTTCAAATCGGCGGTGAGGATCTGGATCTTGATGAGGATCTGTTCACAGAAGAAGATATCGAGGATGAAGAAGAAATCGATATGGAAACAATCGATTTATCTGTTCCGGAAGGTATCAGTGTGGAAGATCCGGTCCGCATGTATTTGAAGGAGATCGGCAAGGTTCCTCTTCTTTCCAGTGAAGATGAAATTGAGCTTGCTAAGAAAATCGAGCTGGGTGACGATGATGCAAAGCAGAGACTGACGGAGGCCAATCTGCGTCTGGTGGTCAGCATTGCCAAGCGATATGTGGGGCGGGGAATGCAGTTTTTAGATCTGATCCAGGAAGGAAATTTAGGACTTATTAAGGCTGTGGAAAAGTTTGATTACCGGAAAGGTTATAAGTTCAGCACCTATGCGACCTGGTGGATCAGACAGGCCATCACCCGCGCCATTGCAGATCAGGCTCGTACCATCCGGATCCCGGTTCATATGGTGGAGACCATTAACCGCCTGGTCCGTGTATCCAGACAACTTTTGCAGGAACTGGGCAGAGAGCCAGTGCCTGAGGAAATAGCAGCAAGAGCGGATATGCAGGTGGACCGGGTCAGGGAAATTATGAAGGTATCTCAGGAGCCGGTATCTTTAGAAACTCCTATCGGAGAGGAAGAGGATAGCCATCTGGGAGATTTCATTCAGGATGATCAGGTAGCTGTACCAGCTGACGCTGCTACTTTTACCATGCTCCATGAGCAGCTGATGGAGGTGCTTGACACCTTAACCGAGCGGGAACAAAAGGTTTTAAAGCTGCGCTTCGGACTAGATGACGGGCGGCCAAGGACCCTGGAAGAAGTAGGAAAAGAATTTAATGTTACGAGAGAACGGATTCGTCAGATAGAAGCAAAAGCGTTGCGTAAACTGCGCCATCCCAGCAGAAGCAAGAAGCTTAAAGACTATCTGGATGATTAAAGATACAAGACGGAGTTTAAGATGAAGTTATCAAGGCGTTTGGAAACGATCGCTTCCTTTGTTCCGGAAGGAAGCACAGTTGCAGATATCGGAACGGATCATGGTTATATTCCTATCCATCTGGTACAGGAAGGAAAAGCAAAACATGCCATTGCCATGGATGTGCGGAAGGGCCCCTTGTTACGGGCCCAGGCCCATATCCATGAGGCAGGCTTAGAAGCTCATGTGGAAGTCCGTTTAAGCGACGGACTTTTAAAATTAGAGCAGAACGAAGCGGACTGTGTGGTCATTGCAGGTATGGGCGGTGAGCTGATCATACATATACTTGAGGAAGGCCGCGGTTTATGGGAAGGCATTCCCCACTGGGTTCTATCCCCCCACTCAGAACTGGACAAGGTACGCAGATTCCTGGAAGAACAGGAATTTTTTATTGAGCGGGAGACTATGATAAAAGAAGAAGGAAAGTTCTATACCGTAATGGGGATCAACAGAACGAATAAAGCAGGCGAAAAAGATAATCGCGAGATTTCCTATCGCTATGGCAGGAGCCTGCTGGAATCCAAAGATCCTGTTTTAAAGGAATATTTAAAAAAAGAAGAGGAACAGCTGGAGCAGATCATGAGAGGGCTTTCTGAGAGCCAAACGGAGGCAGCTGTCAGAAGAATAGAAGAGCTTAAGCTGGAACTAGCCTATAACAAGGAGGCTCAGAATGCAGTGCGATGAACTGATAGAAAAACTGGAACAACTGGCACCCACAGGCTGTGCCTGTGATTGGGATAATGTAGGCCTTTTAGCGGGCCGCGGTGACAAAGAAGTAAAAAAGGTTTTTATCGCATTAGATGCGACTGACGAGGTGGTTGAATATGCAGTCCAGTGGGGAGCTGATTTATTGATTACCCATCACCCCCTGATTTTCAAGCCTTTGAATAAAATTAATGATAAGGATTTTATATCCAGACGAATTATAAAACTGATCCGTAATGACATCTCTTATTATGCCATGCATACGAACTTCGATGCGGCGCCTGGATGTATGGCTGATGCGGCCGCAGAAAAGCTTGGGCTTACAGATGTAAACGTGCTGGAAAAAGAAGGCGTAATGATTAAGGAAACCGCAGAAGGTCCAAGGGAAATGATTTATGGAATTGGAAAAACGGGGTATCTTAAGAAAGAGTTGACAGTAAAGGAGATCGCAGCTCTTGTAAAGGAACGGTTTCATCTTCCCTTTGTCACGGTTTACGGAGCGACTGCTCCAGGGGAGGCCGTTCGATTTGTAGGCATAAGCCCCGGATCCGGGGGAAGCATGATGAAACCGGCTCTGGCTGCTGGCGTGAAAGTCCTAATCACCGGCGATATCGGACACCATAATGGAATCGATGCCGCTGCAAACCATATGGCTGTAATCGATGCCGGCCATTACGGCTTGGAATATCTGTTTCTTGACTTTATGGAAGAATATCTAAAGAAAGAAGTAGGGGAGGACTTAGAAATCTGCAAGGCAGAGGTGGAATTTCCTGAAACATTCATATAAGGAGGAAGCGAATGGCAGTTGTTACGATAAATGGTGTAGAAAAGCAATACCCAATTGGCACGTCTTATCAAGAAATTGCAAAAGAGTACCAGCCCCAGTATGAAAATGACATTTTACTGGTCAGCATAAACGGAAAATTAAGTGAACTTCATAAAACAGTCCAGTTCGACTGCAACCTTCATTTCTTTACCGGGAAAGATCAGCCTGGAATCCAGACTTATCACAGAAGCGCTATATTTGTTATGATGAAAGCCTTTTACGATGTGGCCGGTGCAGAGAATATCGAAAAGGTGACTGTGGACTTTTCTCTTGGAAAAGGCTATTACATGGAGGCTCACGGAAAGATCAAACTGACTGAGGAACTGCTTTCCCGGGTAAAAGCCCGTATGCAGGAGTATGTGAGCCAAAAAATTCCGATTATGAAGCGAAGCGTTAACACGGACGATGCCATTGATCTGTTTCATAAACACCGGATGTATGACAAAGAAAGGCTGTTCCGCTATCGCCGGGTTTCCCGTGTCAATATCTACAGCATAGGGGGCTTTGAAGATTACTATTATGGATACATGGTACAGAATACCGAATATATTAAGTACTTTGACTTAATATTACATGATGACGGCTTTATGCTCATGCTGCCTCAAAAGGATAATCCCAAAGAAGTGCCTGTTTTCGAACCGGAAAAGAAGCAGAAGCTGTTCCGTGTGTTGAAGGAGAGCGTGAAATGGGGAGAACGGCTCAATGTGTCCCATGTAGGCGCACTGAATGAAGAAATTGCATCAGGCAATATCAATGAACTGATTTTAATTCAAGAGGCCCTGCAGGAAAAGAAAATTGCCGGGATCGCGGAACGGATAGGCGCCGACAGAAGTAAAAAATTTGTTATGATCGCCGGACCGTCCTCATCCGGGAAAACCACTTTTTCCCACCGCCTTTCCGTTCAGTTAAAGGCTCAGGGAATGATCCCTCATCCCATTGCTGTGGACGATTATTTTGTTAATCGGGTAGACAGTCCGAAAAATCCGGATGGAAGCTACAATTATGAGGTCTTAGAAAGTCTGGATATTGAACAGTTTAATAAAGACATGACAGCTCTTCTAGCCGGAGAAACAGTGGAAATGCCACGGTACCAATTTAAAACAGGGGTCCGGGAGTACAGAGGCGATTATTTAAAGCTGGGAAAAGATGATATCCTGGTCATTGAAGGAATCCATTGCTTAAATGACAGACTGTCCTATACCCTGCCACAGGATAGTAAATTTCGTGTATACGTAAGTGCATTGACCCAGTTAAATGTTGATGAGCACAACCGGATTCCAACAACCGATTGCCGTCTGATCCGGCGAATGGTTCGGGACGCCAGAACAAGAGGCGCCTCCGCACAGGATACCATACGCATGTGGCCGATGGTGAGAGCAGGGGAGGAAGAGTATATTTTCCCCTTCCAGGAGTCTGCGGATATGATGTTCAACTCAGCTACGGTCTATGAACTGGCTGTGCTGAAGCAGTATGCAGAACCCCTGTTATTTGGCATTCCAAGAGAATCCCCGGAATATATGGAAGCAAAGCGATTATTAAAATTCCTGGATTATTTTCTTGGGGTCAACAATGAGGATATTCCCCGCAATTCCATTGTCCGGGAATTTATTGGAGGAAGCTGTTTTAAGGTTTAAACCAGAAAGTAGCTTTACAAATAAGAAAATTTATGATATGTTATTATAGCTTACGAGAAGCTGTCTTGCTTCTCGTAATAGGTGCTGTTTTTAGCACCGTCCATCCGATTATGAAAACGGTTTTTCATAATATAGTTTTGAGTAAGACAAATGGCCGCAGCTGCAAAGCCGAAAGGCTGCAGGTGAGGAAAGTCCGGGCTTCACAGGGCAGGATGCCAGATAACGTCTGGCGGAGGCGACTCCAGGGAAAGTGCAACAGAAATATACCGCCGCGTAATGCGGTAAGGGTGGAAAGGTGGTGTAAGAGACCACCGCTCTTCTGGTAACAGGAGGGGTCCATGTAAACCCCATCCGAAGCAAGACCGAACAGGGAGCATAAGGCGGCCCGTCTGCTCCCGGGTAGGTCGCTTGAGCCTGCTGGTGACGGCAGGCCTAGATAGATGGCCATTCAACGACATAACCCGGCTTATCGTCTTGCTCAAAACTTAGAGAAATGGATACGTATGAGCAGATCATATGGAAAAAATAAAAAACAGCCTTCCTCACATTCGGGGAAGGCTGTTTTTGAATTATTTCGAATATTTTTCTTCGCAATACATGCAGCGGTAGATTTCTTTCTCCTCGTCTGCAAGATAGAATACATGGGGAAGCCCCTGCTCGATGGAGGTAATGCAGCGGGGGTTTTTGCATTGAATCACATTGGTGATTTTTTTAGGAAGGCTTAAGGCCTTCTTTTCCACAATCAAGTTATCTCTAATAATGTTGACCGTAATGTTATGGTCAATATATCCCAGAATGTCAAGATCAATGTGGTCCAAACCGCTTTCAATTTTTATGATGTCCTTTTTTCCCATCTTATTGCTTCTTGCATTCTTAATGATGGCGACCTGGCAATCCAGCTTGTCCAGACCAAGGTTATAATAAATTTCCAGGCTTTTACCGGCTTCAATGTGGTCTAATACGATTCCTTCTTTTAATCCGCTGATATTTAACATGGTTTTTCTACCTCCAGTAATGTCATGATAAGAGCCATACGCACATACACGCCGTACTGTGCCTGCTTAAAGTAGGCAGCTCTGGGATCCTCGTCAACCTCTACTGAGATTTCGTTGACTCTTGGAAGAGGGTGAAGTATATACATATCTTCTTTTGCCAGTTTCATTTTCTTTTTGTCCAGAATGTAGCAGTCTTTTAAACGGATGTAATCTTCCTCATTGAAGAAACGTTCCTTCTGAACGCGGGTCATATAGAGGATATCAAGAGAAGGCATGGCATCGTCAAGGCTGTCCATTTCTACAAATTCGATGTTGTTGGCTTTCAGTACATCTTCTCGGATGTATTCAGGTACTCGTAGCTCTGGGGGGGAAATTAAGATGAATTTGATATTTTCATATCGTACGAGAGCGTTAATAAGAGAGTGAACCGTGCGGCCAAATTTTAAGTCGCCACAGAGGCCAATGGTCAGATCATTTAAACGGCCTTTTAAAGAATGGATGGAAAGCAGATCAGTCAGGGTCTGAGTCGGATGCTGATGGCCTCCGTCACCGGCATTGATCACAGGTACGCTGGAATGGTTGGCAGCTACCAGGGGAGCCCCTTCCTTTGGATGTCTCATGGCACATATGTCTGCGTAGCAGGAGAGGACCCGAATGGTATCAGCAACACTTTCTCCTTTTGCGGCAGAACTGGAGTCGGCAGAAGAAAAGCCTAGTACACTGCCGCCTAAATTTAACATGGCAGCCTCGAAACTCAAACGAGTTCTTGTACTTGGCTCATAGAATAATGTCGCTAATTTTTTTCCATCGCATACATGAGAATATTTTGGAAGATTTTCTTCAATATCTTTGGCCAGATCTAATAGCTGTCCGGTCTCTTCCACACTAAAGTCTAACGGGTTAAGTAAATGTCTCATAAGAATCTCCTTTATCCACTAAATTAAGGTTTAAAATTCTATCCCATCTATTATACAGTATCCGTTAGAATATTTCCACACTTTTTTTTATTTTATGATATAATCTTTTCATGTGCCATTTTTCCAGATTTTATACTTTCTTCCTGTAAGGAATATTTAAGGAAGTGTAAGAAAATAAAGAATGACCGATGGAAATATCTTGTTGTATAATGTGTATGCAAAGTCAAGTGGCCTAAGTAAAGGATTGCTGACTCTTGCAGCATTCGCCAGATGCAAGAATGCCTGCATTCCTGTACCTGGCTCATTGCTTGCAAAAATAAAGAAAGGGGGTGTCTGTTTTGACGGAAAAGAAGTCACCTATGATTCAGGTCAAGAATCTTTATAAAGTGTACAAAGTAGGAAACTCAAAGGTCTATGCGTTAAACGGTGTGGACTTTACTATATATAAGGGAGAGTTCTGCGCGATCGTAGGCCCCTCCGGTTCCGGTAAATCCACTCTCTTAAATATGTTAGCCGGCCTTGAAAAGCCATCAAAGGGAGAGATTGTTATTGGCGGGAGTCATATAGAAAAGCTTTCGGAGAATCAACTGGTATCATTCCGCAGAAAGCATGTGGGTTTTATTTTTCAGTCCTATAATCTGTTGCAGACCATGAATGCGGTGGAGAATGTGGCCTTACCTCTTTCATTTCGGGGAGTGACAAAGAAAGCAAGGAATGAAAAAGCAAAAGAATACATAAAGCTGGTGGGGCTTGAGAAACAGATGAAGCATATGGCCAATGAGATGTCAGGAGGTCAGCAGCAGAGAGTCGGCATTGCAAGAGCTTTGGCAGTGGATCCGAAGATCATCTTTGCGGATGAACCCACAGGAAACTTAGACTCAAAGACTACCAGGGAAATATTAAACTTAATGCAAAAAATCGTGAGGGAGCAGAATCAGACCCTGGTCATGGTAACTCATGATAATTATATTGCAAAGTTTGCAGACAGACAATTCCATATAGTAGATGGAAAGATATTTAAAATCGAGGAACAGCATCATGAAGAACAGCATCATGAAGAACAGCATCACGAGGAACAGCAACATGAGGATACGAAGGAGGACATGGGATATGAAGAAGGTTAGGAAAGGTGTTTTATGGATGCTTGTTATCCTTATGGTCACTTCAGCTGTGCCGGGAATTGCTTTTGCGCAGCCAGGATCAGGAGAACGTTGGATTGATGTAAAAAAGGTTCCTTCCGGAAAAACAGGGCAAAATATGACCATCAATATGGTTTTGACAAATCAGGATGACATTGATTTAACCAATGTGGCAATTCGATTTGAGGAAGGACTGGCGAATCAGGAAAGCGATGCGAAAGAAAATGGAGAAGAGTATTCAGGAAGTATTTTCCCTTTTGAGATCACATCCAGCACCTTTGATAATAAAAAGGTAGGAAATATAAAAAGCGGAAGCTCTAAAAGTGTAACCCTCACCGGAATGGTTCGAAGAGATATCGCAGATGGATATTACTCTGTGCCGATCGAGATCGTTCAAAATGCAACTGTAAAAAATGACGGATCACCGGTTGCTCATGAAAAAGTCAACATCTGGATCACAAAATCCTCCGCAACAACGGAATCCGGGAAAGATGAAGGGACCATCCAGTTTGAGTTGGGAGAAAACCAAAATACACCTTTTGGCATCTATCCGCAAGTCATGAATTTTAATATGAACGTCCGTAATTCCTCCCAAATTACGGCTTTTGATGTGAATGTCCGGATGAAGTTAGACCAGGACAGCACCAAATTCCCCTTTGATATTAACGACGGCAACTACACCAGGCATTATGACCGGATCGGCGGCGGCGAGACGGTGGAGATTCCCTACAGTATGAATATCCGCAAGGATGTTTACAGCGGATATTATCCTATCACATATACGATCGAATACCGTGACAGCACAGATGGAGATATTCAGAAAGTAGAAGAGACCTTCTATGTTAAGGTCCAGAATAAAGACAAGGAAGAAGAGACCGGTGATTTCAATGCCAATGATCGAACAAAGGCCAGAATCATTGTAGATGGCTTCGAGACGAATCCGGAAACCGTTTATGCCGGAGAGGAATTTGAGATGATCCTTCATATGAAGAACGCCTCCGAAAATGTTGCTGCAAGCAATATCCTCTTTAACCTGGAATCAGAAAAGGTTACGGAGAGTGCGGTATTTACCATGGATTCCGGTTCCTCCTCCATTGTTGTGAATTCTCTTCCCGCAGGCCAGACCACAGACATAAAGCTGAAGCTTCGGGCAGGGGCCTGGGTGGATCAAAGAACCTATTCCATCACCATCAATGAAAAGTATGATAGCCCTGAATTTAAAAATGCGGAAGAAAAGGTGACAGTGAACATTCCTGTCAAGCAGGTTTCCCGTTTAAACACGGGTACGATTGAGATAATGCCCGATACGATTTCCGTGGGTTCCGAGACAAATGTGATGTTTCCCATTAATAATACAGGAAAGGTTCTCCTCTATAACGTCATGGTAGCCTTTGTAGGAGATTCCATTCAGCAGACCAACAGTTATGTAGGAAATATAAAGCCAGGAGAATCTGGAAATGTGGATGCCATGATCAGCGGAACAGCGCCTACCATGGATGATGGGAAAATTAAGGTTATGATCACTTATGAGGATGAAAACGGAGTGGTCAGCGAACCCATTGAAAAAGAGTTAAGTTTAACGGTAACAGAGCAGGAGGATTTAGATCCCGGAATGGATGGTTCGGGAGATTTTCCTGTAGTTACAGAGCCGGAAGGCACTTCCAAATATGGAAAGATCATTATTCCGGCGGTGATTGTCGTCCTGGTGATAGGAACCATTGGGACTGTATATGTGCTAAAAAAACGTAAAAAGAAAAAAGAAACACTTGAAGAACTGGAAGAGGAAAATAACAATGAAATTTAGCGATTTGCTTTCTATGAGTGTAAATAACTTAAGACGCAGGAAGCTAAGGACATTTCTAACGGTTCTGGGAGTTTTGATCGGTACAGCTTCCATTGTTGTCATGGTGTCTTTGGGGATCGGCTTTAATGAACTTACCATGGAACAGATCGCTTCCTATGGAAGCCTTACGGAAGTTTCCGTATATTCCAATGCGATGTGGGGCGGAAATGAAAGCAGCAAGGATCCTAATTACATGACGGATGATGTGATCGCGCAATTTGAACGGATTGATCATGTTGATGCTGCTTCTCCGCTTTTGGAAACCAGTGTTTTGATGACTCAGGGTGCTTACCAGGCGTATATCAACCTGGTTGGCGTTTCCCAGAGTTATATGAAAAATATTCCCTTAAAGGAAGGGCGCATCCCGGAACCGGGTAATAGAGACCTTCAGATGATTGTAGGGAATATGGTTGCCAGGAATTTCAGTAACCCCAAAAGCAATCGTTATGGCTTTTATGATGATTCCTCCAGTATTCCTGATATTGATTTTATAAATAGACCCATGTTCGTGATCTTTGATATGGATGCCTATTATCAGTCCCAAAACGGAGGGACCGGGGAAGGCGGTACAACCGTCAAACCTCCCAAAAAGTATCTCATACCAACAGCCGGACTGGTGGAAGGAGGGGCGGAGGACTGGAATAATTACAGTTATAGCGTTTATGTGGATTTAGATGCGCTAAAGGCCCAGCTGAAACAGATTTTTAAAAAGAAGCCCATTCCCAACCAGCCAACCAATAAAAAGGGAAAACCCTACAACTATTTTATTTATCAGCAGGCGATTGTGGAAGTGGATGATATGAACAATGTAACAGCGGTACAAAAAGCCATTACAGATATGGGCTTTCAGGCCAACAGCAATATGGAGTGGCTGGAGCAGTCCCAGAAGCAGGCCAAGATGGTTCAGGCACTTTTGGGAGGAATCGGAGCCGTATCTCTGTTTGTGGCGGCAATTGGTATCGCCAATACCATGATGATGTCCATTTACGAAAGAACAAAGGAGATCGGGATCTTAAAGGTTCTTGGCTGCGATATGAATAATATCAGGAACATGTTCCTTCTGGAGTCAGGTTTTATCGGCTTTTTAGGAGGTATAACGGGGATTTTATTCAGCTACGGGGTCTCATTCCTTATTAACAGATTCCTTTCAGGGCGTTTTATGTCAAATATGCCTGGCGATCTTTCCAGGATTCCTCCATGGCTTTCCTTAACAGCCGTTGGTTTTGCTATTTTTGTAGGAATGGCCGCAGGATTTTTCCCTGCATTAAGAGCCATGAAGCTAAGTCCTCTTGCAGCAATAAGGAATGAATAGTCGAAAGGACTGCCTTGATTCGGTTAAAAAGAGACTTGCATTTTTGGGAAGAATATTATATGATGATGTACAAGGTACGTGCGACTGGCGGATAAGTGGATTTTTACCACGGGGAGCACGATACGTAAAAAGCCGACCGCCTGGGCACCCTATGGGATGTCCAGGCGGTTTTTTATGTGCGCAACTGTCTAAATGATATGTTTTCATTCAGAAAGGAGACCAGATCGAATGAGTTTGATTTCTTTACAAGACGATTTAAAGAGTAATTCCTATCCGGGCAGAGGTATTATTATGGGAAAAACACCGGATGGAACCAAGGCGGTTGCCGCTTATTTTATTATGGGAAGAAGCGATAACAGCCGTAACCGCGTATTCGTAGAGGAAGGGGAAGGAATCCGTACCCAGGCCTTTGATCCTTCAAGGGTCACGGACCCCAGCCTTATTATTTACGCTCCGGTGCGTGTTATGGGGAATAAGACCATCGTGACAAACGGAGATCAGACCGATACCATTTACGAGGGAATGGATATACAGCTGACGTTTGAGCAGTCTTTGCGATGCAGAGAATTTGAACCGGATAGTCCTAATTATACGCCCCGTATTTCCGGGATCATGCATATAGAAGGCGGGCGCTTCAATTACGCCATGTCCATCATTAAGAGCAATCACGGGAATCCGGATTCCTGCAACCGCTATACCTTTGCTTATGACAATCCGGAGGCAGGTGAAGCCCATTTTATTCATACCTATATGCACGATGGAAATCCTTTGCCAAGCTTTGAAGGGGAACCAAAGCTGGCGGCAACCCTTGATGACCTGGATGAATTTACTGCCATGATATGGGAAAGCCTCCATGAGGAAAATAAGATTTCTCTCTTTGTAAGATATATTGACATAGAATCCGGAGCTTATGAAACCCGGATTGTAAATAAAAATCAATGACAGGAGTACAAAAGATGAATGAGCTGGAATTAAAATATGGCTGTAACCCGAATCAGAAACCCTCAAGGATTTTTATGCCAGGTGAGAAGGAGCTTCCAATCCAGGTCTTAAGCGGCAGACCGGGATATATCAATTTCCTGGATGCCTTTCATGGCTGGCAGCTGGTAAAAGAGTTAAAGGAAGCGACCGGCCTTCCTGCAGCGACTTCTTTTAAACATGTATCTCCGGCCGGTGCCGCGGTGGGACTGCCTCTTGACCCGATACTTGCAAAAATCTACAGGGTAGAGGATATGGAAGGGCTTTCTCCCCTGGCCAGTGCCTATGCAAGGGCAAGAGGAGCTGACCGCATGTCTTCCTTCGGGGACTTCATTGCCCTGTCTGACATCTGTGATGTGGATACTGCAAGGATTATCAAGCGGGAAGTATCGGACGGCGTCATCGCCCCAGGGTATGAGGCGGAAGCCCTTGAAATCTTAAGGTCTAAGAAAAATGGGAATTACAACATCATCCAAATTGACCCGGACTACCAGCCAGAGCCACTTGAGAGAAAACAGGTTTTTGGGATCATGTTTGAACAAGGAAGAAATGAAGAGAAGATTCATGAGGGGCTTTTAAAGAATGTGGTAACAAAGAACAAGGAAATCCCTCAATCTGCAAAAATTGACTTAATTATTTCCCTTATTACTTTAAAATACACCCAGTCCAATTCTGTCTGTTTTGCGAAAGGCGGGCAAGCGATTGGGATTGGGGCTGGTCAGCAGTCCCGCATCCACTGCACAAGGCTGGCAGGAAACAAGGCGGATAACTGGTTTCTTCGCCAGGCACCTAAAGTTCTGGAACTTCCGTTCGTGGATGGAATCAGCCGTGCGGATCTGGACAATGCCATTGATGTCTACATTGGAGAAGATTATATGGATGTCATTGCTGACGGCAGATGGGAACATATTTTCAGGGTAAAACCAGCCGTATTTACAGGAGAAGAAAAGAAAGCCTGGCTTAGCCGGCTGACAGAGGTATCCCTGGGATCTGATGCATTCTTCCCATTTGGCGATAACATGGACCGGGCATACAGAAGCGGTGTGAAGTATGTGGCCCAGCCAGGGGGATCGGTCCGTGACGACCAGGTAATTGAAACGTGTGACCAATATGGGATGGCCATGGCCTTTACAGGACTTCGATTGTTCCACCATTAAATGGTGAGGAAAATAAGTACCAGCCAATATTTTTTGTAAAAGCACTTTAAAGAGAAGGCCGGCATAAAATGAGAGTAAGTAAGTTTAAGGTGGCTTTCTTTGAAAACTTTTCCCAAACCTTTAACTGCGCGAGAAGAACGAGAGTGTCTGGAACGATACCAGGAAGGGGATCGGGAGGCAAGAGCCACACTCATCGAGAGAAATATGCGTCTGGTAGCACATGTGGCAAAAAAATATCAGAATACAGATTATGATATGGAAGATCTTCTTTCCGTGGGAACCATAGGACTTATTAAAGCCGTTAATACTTTTCATCCGGACAGAGGCTCCAGACTAGCCACTTATGCGGCCAAATGTGTGGAGAATGGTATCCTATCGTAACGGCTCCAAACCGGGCGAAAGCATGGAACCGGTGTATGCCTGTAACAGCATGGCATACACCGGTTCCTTTCTGTTATATTTTGAATTCTAAGATTACGAAAGTTTATGTAGGTAGTACATAAAAGTTCTGGGAACATCCTTGTTTTTACTCCGCCAATATTCCCCCGGCAAAGAATATTTCATTATGTCCAACATATATATTGATAAATAACTAATTTGAGAAGGGGGCAAGGATATGGTGAAGTTAGTTGCTATCGGTAATCGTTTTATGAAGGATGACGCCATAGCAATTAAAGCTGCCGAAGTCTTGGAAGACCGGCTGATCCGCCAGGATATTCATGTGATCATTGGAGAAACCGATTTTCAAAACTGCTTTTATTTATTAAATAAGGATGACTTTGTTATCATACTTGATGCACGTTACTCTGGAGCAGAACCGGGGAGCGTTCATCTGAACCGCCTTGAAGATGTGTTGTCACAGCCTTCCTTATTCTCCATGCAGCATGATTTAAGCATGGTGGAACTCATGAAGCTATATGGCAGTCAATTTAAGGGGTATTTGATTGGCATTGAAATCTGTGAAATCGGTTTTGGCCAGGAACTCAGCGCTGTTTTAAAGGATAAACTGCCACAGATCTGCAGGGGAATTGAATGCGCAATTAAAAAAATTATATCGGAGGAAATCACTTATGCATGATACGTTCCTAAATCAAAATTTATATGAGGCGATTGTTGAACTATGCGGGGAGAATTCCATCGCAAAGATTTTTGATTTGACAATTACGGTACATACAGACAGCCATATAAGTGAAGACAGCATCCGCGAATATTTTTCAGAAAGAGAAAATATGCTTGTTGGAGACTGGACAAACATGCAGGTTCTTAGACGGGAAATAGAGCCGCTTACTGCGGTGATAGACGAAATCGAAGGTGAGATATTCCAATGAGAAAGGCATGATCTCTGTCCGAAAATTAACAATCATTCTGAATTTTATTATGGGAGGTATATTCATGGAATTAAATATGTTTTTGGATTACATCGGGAACTGCGTCAAGCATATAAACGAGGATATAGAAAGGCTTCATACCAACCAGTACAACAATGACGTTGTGTTAGATCATTTGAGCAGTGAAGTGATCATGCTGCAAAGTCATATCAAATATTTTAGCCAGTCCAATCAAGTGGCTATGGAAGAAATGGAATATCCATATCAGTCTATTCATGCAAATCAAGCCGATGAGGAAGTTCCAAGATACTTTACTCTGGAAGAGTTATCCCTATATAATGGAAAGAACGGAGCTCCGGCTTATGTTGCAGTTAATGGAGTGGTGTATGATGTGACAAATAATTCCGTCTGGAAAGGAGACACCCATTTTGGTCTTAATCCTGGAAATGATTTATCAGTTAATTTCGCAACCTGTCATCCGGGAGCAATGGTCCTGACCCGATTACCCATAATCGGCTATTTGGCTACAGAAACAGAGTAAAGTTGGTGAAAAGTTTGGATTGTGTGAGCTTTCAATGTCCTTATCAGGAAAGCCGGCTAAAAACAACAGAAAGTCTTGTAAACAGGGTGAAGGATGAAATCGCCAAGGCTGTGCGGCAAAAGCGGAATCTTGTCTGGCTTGAATTAAATGGCTGCTCTGGTAATACCATCTCCCTTCTTGATGGACAAAATCCGGATTTCATGTATTTGTTAACACAAATGACCAATATGATATACAGCAACAGCCTG
The DNA here is from genome assembly GCF_044987295.1 of Lacrimispora sanguinis. Classification (NCBI taxonomy): domain Bacteria; kingdom Bacillati; phylum Bacillota; class Clostridia; order Lachnospirales; family Lachnospiraceae; genus Lacrimispora; species Lacrimispora sanguinis. Next base: position 366,807 of record NZ_CP173277.1, read on the forward strand.
ATGAATTCTGGTGGAAACACGGCCATGAATCAGCTGTTTGACGTGTTAGGCAGTGATTATATCCTTGCTGTGGAAGGAGCTGTATCTTTAAAGGACAACGGTTCTTATAATGTCATTGGCCGGCACAACGGCAGGGAGATTACCGGATATGAGGCAGTTAAAAGACTGGGAGAACAAGCGGCTCATGTGATTGCTGTCGGTGCCTGCGCTTCACACGGAGGTGTGTCGGCGGCAAGACCCAATCCAACTCAGTGTGTGGGAATACAGGATGTTTTACAGAGAAAAGTGATAAAATTAACAGGCTGTCCATGTCATCCGGACTGGTTTATGGGTACTCTGGCCTATCTGCTATTATATGGGGAACCCCCGCTTGACAACAGGGATCGTCCCCTGATGTTCTACAGCATTACCATACACGACAGATGTCCGAGGAGATCTTACTTTGACAGCGGAATTTTTGCAACGAAGCTGGGGCAGGAAACCTGTATGTATATGATGGGATGTAAAGGTCCGGTTACCCAGATTGACTGTCCCATTCGCCAATGGAACGGTCATGTCAACTGGCCCGTAGGTAATGATTCGCCTTGCATCGGATGTGCCCAGTTCGGATTCCCTGATGCAATGGAGCCTTTTATCACCTATGACACCATGAGAGGGGAGTAGATATGGCGGAGAAAATAACCATTAATCCTGTTACCCGTATCAGCGGCTTCATGGAAATTGATGCCGATATCGAAGATCAGTCAGTGGTGGCGGCAAAAACGAAAGGCTTAATGTTCCGTGGATTTGAAAAAATGCTTCAGGGCAGAAGCCCTTTTGATGCCGTTTATTTTACCCAGCGCATCTGCGGTATCTGTTCAACTGCACATTCCATGGCTTCTGCTCTTGCCCTGGAAGAAGCACTTAACATTGTTCCCTCTGAACAGGGAAGGTATTTAAGGGACCTGCTTCATGCATGTGAGTTCCTGCAAAATCATTTAAGGCATTTTTATCAGTTTACTCTACCGGATTTTGTGAAGCTTCCTGAGGATTATCCGCTGTTTAAGACGGATCACAACGATTACAGACTTCCAAAGGACATCAACGATAAGATGGTTAACGATTATTTTGAATCCCTTCGGTTCAGCAGGGAGGCGCATCAGATGCTGGCTACACTTGGAGGAAAAGTACCGCATAATCACGGGATATTCATTGGAGGGATTACATCGCCGGTCTCAGCAGATAAGATCATCAGCATAAAATCCAACCTATATAATATAGGACAATTTATCGTTGAAAAAATGCTTCCTGACGTATACACAATCGGAACCTTTTATCCGGAGTATTATCAGTTCGGCGGAGGCTACGGCAACTTATTGTCCTATGGGAGCTTTAACAATTATAAAAACTTGGGAACGCTCTATGTAGATCCTCTTGTTTATTCCAATGGCCAAACCTCTCCCTTTGATCCTGCTCTTATAACCCAGGAAGACGAATACGCCTGGTTCAACGAAAACGATGAACCGGACAGAAATAAGGCCAAGGCATATTCCTGGATAAAAGCGCCGAGATACAACAATATCCCTTATGAAGTAGGACCATTGGCAAGGCAATGGCTCTCCGGCGAGTACAGAAACGGGATTTCTGCCATGGACCGGACCATTGCAAGAGTTCTGGAAGCTAAGAAAATTGTGGAAATCATGCAGACCTTAATAGATAATCTGGTTCCGGGAGTATCCATGCAGAAGGAATATGAGATTCCGGTGCAATCATCGGGAAAAGGGCTGGTGGATACGACACGGGGAGCCCTGGGTCATTGGCTGTATATTGATAACAGCGAAATAGCCTTTTACCAGATCATAACACCGTCGGCATGGAATCTGTCAACACAAACAAATGGAATGAAGGGAACCGGAGAACAGGCACTGATCGGGTCGCCTGTCAGGGATGTAACAGCGCCTGTGGAAATCGGAAGGATCATACGGTCCTTTGATCCCTGCGTGTCCTGCGCCACCCATGTTTTCTTAAGCGGGAAGCATGTGAATACAATTCAGGTGGTGTAAAGCTCTTCCACAAGAGCCTGTTTTTGGTCATTCGGGCAGGAAAGCTGCTGGATATATTGTAGGACTGCCTGGCTCTGGAGGAGCGCAGCTTTTTTTCTCAATTCGTTTCTGTCTTCTTCTGTTTTCGGTTGATATACGATCATATTCATAACAAAGACCTGATATAGACTGTTATTATAATGTATGATGCCTCCCATGTCCGGTATGTTTGGATTAAGGGGTGGAACGAAGCGTTATGTTCTGTAAGGAGGAAGTGTGGGGTGGAAGCCGGGAAAGAGCGGTTTGCAATTTATTCAAGGAAATCAAAATTTACCGGAAAAGGAGAGAGCATCGGAAATCAGATTGAGCTGTGCAGACAATACATTTCCGCACATTATGGAGCGTGTTTCGCTGACAGCGCCTGTGTATATGAGGATGAGGGGTTTTCCGGAGGAAACTTAGAGCGGCCTCAGTTTAAAGTCATGATGCAGGAGGCTAAAAAGAAGAAATTTACGGCGGTCGTTTGCTACCGTCTTGACCGGATTAGCCGTAATATCGGTGATTTTGCAAATCTGATTGAAGAGCTTAATGAACTTCATATTTCCTTTATCTCCATAAAAGAGCAATTTGACACATCCTCTCCCATGGGGCGGGCCATGATGTACATTGCTTCTGTTTTCTCCCAGCTGGAAAGAGAGACAATTGCGGAACGTATCCGGGATAACATGCTGGAACTCTCCAAAAGCGGAAGATGGCTTGGGGGAAATACCCCTACGGGTTATTCGTCGGAGAGCGTGTCCTCTGTGACTATAGACGGGAAGGTGAAAAAAGCATTTAAGCTTAAGAAGATTCCGGAAGAGGCAAATCTGGTTAAGGTGATTTATGAGAAATTTTTAGAGACAGGATCTCTGACTCAGACGGAAACCTATTTGCTTCAAAACGGCCATAGGACAAAATACGGCCGCTTATTCAGCCGTTTTGCCATAAAAGGAATATTGACCAATCCGGTCTATATGATTGCAGATCAGGATGCTTATGAATATTTACGGGAAAAGAAAGTGGATCTCTTTGCAGAGAGAGAGGCCTTTGACGGGAACCATGGAGTGATATCATATAACCGTACCCTTCAAAAAGCCGGAAAAACACACGAGATGAAAGATATGGAAGAATGGATCGTGGCGGTTGGAAAGCATGAGGGTGTGGTTCCCGGTTCCATGTGGGTCAATGTTCAGGTTCTGTTAGATCAAAATAAGTCAAAAAGTTACCGGAAACCCCGCAGTAATGTAGCGTTGCTGTCCGGAATCCTCTTTTGCGGCGGCTGCGGCGGCTATATGCGGCCAAAGCTGTCCGGTCGGTACAATGCTGATGGGGAACAGATCTATTCTTATTTATGTACCATGAAGGAAAAAAGCCGTATGAAATGCTGTGGGATGAAAAATGTAAATGGAAATATACTGGATCAAATGGTCTTAGAGGAAATTAAAAAGATATCTGTGGATTGCAGTGAATTTCAAAGGCAGCTGTACAGGAGTAAAAAGGCAGTGGAAGAAAGCAGACAGGAAGTGGAATGGGATATATCCCGTTTAAAGGAGGAACTGAAAAACGTTGAAGGGGAGATAACCGGACTGGTGGCCTCTCTTGGAAAAGCCGGAGGAACCGGTGCGGAAGAATATATCATACAGCAGGTTGACGGACTTCATAAAAGAAAAGGGGAAATGGAGCAGCGGTTATGGGGACTTTCCCTGGACGCAGGAAATAGGGAGCTTTCCGATCCGGAATTTCAGTTAATTAAGCATACCTTATCTTCCTTCCAAAATGTGATCGGCCTTATGGATGTCCGGCAAAGGCGGGCAGCTGTCCGCACGTTTGTGGATAAGGTCATATGGGATGGAGAGAATGTCCACCTGTATCTGTTTGGCTCAAAGGAGTTTAAATTACCAGAGCCGCAAGGTGACTATAGCAAATGAAATCCTAATGCTGCTTCGTGCGAACAAGAAATATTCCAAAGAGGTCTCTTTGTTTGAACCCATCGGCGTAGACAAGGATGGAGAGACTGTAAGCTTAGTAGATGTCATCGAAATGGAAAATAAGGAAACACTGGAATCTATTATTCTAAAGCAGGATATTAAGGAACTGTATGAGGCCTTTGACAGCTGCCTGAAAGAAAACGAGAAAACCATAATTGGAATGAGGTACGGGCTGCACGGAGGGAAGGAATATACACAGCGTGAGATTGCGGATGTAATGGGAATATCCCGGTCCTACGTATCCCGGTTGGAAAAGAAGGCTTTGGAACGGTTGAGAGACGAACTTAAAAAGAATTGTATTTAGAATTGGTATGATCCCATCTTTGATGGTTGAGAAGAGTAAAAAGTCTGGGAGGTCCGGGATACAGGGCGTTCCGGACTTCTTTGCTGTCACGGGCATCAAATATAGTTGACAAAAAAACAAAATCATACTAAGATGTAAAAAAGGATATTTCATACTAAACATATATGTATTCTCTTATATGAGGAATGCGTACCGTGCGCAGGATAAATATCTGAGAAAATAGTTAAGGAGGACGATAATTATGAAAAAAGCAGTCTTTCAAAAACTGCATAAAGCAATCGGGGTTATGCTGGTTTTTGCCATGGTGGTATCTCTTGCGGCGTGTGCAAAGTCAAATCCCAGTCCCGGAACTGAGAATCCGGCTAAGGGAAACACGACAGAGGATCAGTCCGCACAGGGTGGGAGTACGGAGGATAAAATCGTAAATATCGGAATGACCGATTCTATCAGCAGCGTTAACCCTTTGTTAATGGATGCAACTGAAATCATGAAAACCTCCACGGCATTGGAATTCCTGCCCCTTGTTGAATTAAACAGAAATCTGGAGTTTGAGGGAATGCTGGCTTCTTCAATTACCACGGAGGATAATATTCATTTTACCGTAAATATTGATCCGAACGCAAGCTGGTCCGACGGTCAGCCTGTAACTGCGGACGACGTCGTATATACCGTTCTTAAGCTGTCAAGCCCTGTTCGTGCCAATGCAAGCATGGCGCTTTATGCCATTGAAGGCGTGGGAGACGATGGTTTTTCAGAGGAGGGAGCGACGGAACTATCCGGCGTTAAGGCAATTGACAGTAAAACCGTTGAATTTACGACCAAATATCAGATGGCTCTTACCACTTTCCAGAATACATATGGACGCTATATACTGACACTGCCTAAGCATATTCTTGAGAGCGTAGCAGATGAGGATCTGGCAGGCTATGACTGGTTCAACGCTCCGACAGTAGTTAACGGGCCCTACCGCATCACTTCTGTTGATTTGCAGCATTATGTGTCCTATGAGGCAAATGATACGTACTGGAAGGGAACTCCGAAAATAAATCGGTTAAATATTAAGATCGTACCTGCGGCACAATTGCTGACCGGGCTGCAATCAGGAGAAATTGATTTTGTGCAGCAGACCACCGGCAACATCCTGCAGGAGGATTATGCCAGCGTGGAAGCTCTTGGGAATGTGACGGTCAACTATGGTGCTCCTGTCATCAATCAGTCGATCTTCTTTAATACTGCCACAGTAACGGATCCCCGTATACGCCAGGCGATTCTTTATGGAATTGACCGCCCGTCCATAATAACCGGACTTTTAAATGGAAAAGGAGAAGTGGTTGACGGTTTTCTATCCAGTGCAGGACCGTTCTATGACGAAAGCCTGACTCCAACTGCTTACGATCCGGAAAAAGCGAAAGAATTAGTCGCTCAGGCAGTCGCAGATGGTTGGGATGCCTCAAAGACATTGAACTTCTATGTAAACAGTGGAGATACCACCTTTTGCCAGGCTGCGGATTATATTGCCGCAAAGCTGCTGGAAATCGGAATCAAGGTTCAGGTGACAACTGTAGACTTATCCAGCTTAATGACCAAAGCGGGAAGCAAGGATTTTGATTTGCTGGCAGTGCAGTATACCTATGCTCCGGTAGATCCATATCCGGACATTAACTGGTTATTATCTGCGGACGGTTGGACCGGCTATGTAAATGATACCATAACCCAGGCACTGGAGGCAACCCAGGCTACCAGTGATATTAATGAAATCAAGAAACAATATTTAAAGATCGATACTGTCATGCAGCAGGAGGTTCCGATGATTTCTTCCTATATTATAAGTGCAATCGGAGCGGTGAATAAAAGGGTGATGAATGCGACGCCGGATGTATATGGCTCTTTTAATAATATTCACGAATGGGATGTGACACAATGACTCCATTACTGGAAGTAGACTCCCTGGAAATGGCATTCTCCACCGATGCAGGAGATATCAAATGCTTAGACAGGGTCAGCCTTCATGTAAATCAGGGCGAGATCCTGTGCATCGTTGGAGAATCGGGTTCAGGCAAGAGTGTTACGCTTCTGTCAGTCATGGGCTTGCTGGGAGAAAATGGTAAAATCACCGGAGGAAAGGTCGTTTTTGACGGGCAGGAACTCTTGGGGCTGCCGGAAAAGGAGTTCGACCGGATTCGCGGGAGTAAGATGACCATGATCTTTCAGGATGCCATGGCCAGTTTGAATCCGCTATTTACCATTGGGAACCAGATCATGGAAGCCATGCGCATCCATTTGGATCTGGACAGGAAAACAGCGAGGGAACGGGCACTGCTCCTCCTGGATAAGGTGGGGCTTCCGGATCCTTCTTCTATTATGAACAAGTATCCCCATACTCTGTCAGGCGGAATGCGGCAAAGGGCAATGATCGCCATGGCGCTTGCCTGCAATCCGAAGCTCTTAATTGCGGATGAACCGACCACTGCGCTGGATGTTACGATTCAGGCGCAGATTATGGAACTCTTACGGAACTTACGAGATGAGCTTCATATGTCAATCATTTTAATAACACATGACATGGGACTGGTAGCAGAAATGGCGGACCGGGTTATGGTCATGTACGCCGGACAGATTGTGGAAGAGGCAGGTGTCCTTGATTTGTTTAAAAAGCCAGGACACCCTTATACACAGGCGCTGCTGAAATCCATTCCCAGTATCAGAGATAAAGAAGAGAGAGAATTATTGACGATTGATGGTACTGTTCCGGAGCATTACGGCGAGATCACAGGCTGCCGCTTTGCAAACCGCTGTCCGCATGCAATCGATGGCTGTGAGCAGGAGCAAAGGTTGGTTGAAATAGAAGGAAATCACGGGACAAGATGCTGGCGGAGGTCGGATATTCGGGAGAGGATGACGCAAGTGTCAGGAGGGAATTAGCACATGCAAAAGGAACGACAGCCTCTGGCAGAGATTAAGGGGTTGAAAAAATATTATCCGGTTCGCGACGGAATTATTCCCCATACAGTTGGGTTTATCCATGCTGTGAACGGTGTGGATTTTGAACTGTATCCGGGAGAAACTCTTGGACTGGTAGGTGAATCCGGCTGCGGCAAATCCACCATAGGACGGCAGCTTGCAGCTTTAGAAACTCCCACAGAGGGGAGCATTGTCTATGAAGGGCAGCCGTTCATGGAACGTTCGGCTGCTGGAATGAGACAAATCCGTACTCAGATACAGATGGTGTTTCAGGATCCGTATACTTCCCTTAATCCGAAAAAACGCATTTTTGATACCTTATCCTATCCAATGCTGTATCACGGCGTCAGTACAAGACAAAATATTAACAAGGAGGTTGACCGCCTCCTTGATATGGTGGGACTTCCGAAGAATTCGAAAGGGCGTTATCCACATGAGTTTTCCGGCGGACAAAGGCAAAGGATTGGGATCGCAAGAGCACTGTCTCTTAACCCCAGACTGATCGTCTGCGATGAGCCGGTGAGCGCCCTGGATGTATCAATACAGGCTCAGATCCTTAATCTGCTTCGTGATCTGCAAAGGGAACTAAAGCTTACCTATTTGTTTATCGGCCACGGTCTTGATGCGGTCAAATACATCAGTGACCGAATTGCCGTCATGTATCTTGGGAAAATTGTGGAGCTTGCGGATGCAAGGGAACTGTTTGAGAATCCGGTGCATCCTTATACGCAGGCATTATGCAGTGCCGCACCGATTCCTGATCCCGAAGCCAGAGACAGAAAAAGAGTGATATTGCAGGGAGAACTGCCTTCTAATAAGGATATGCCTTCCGGCTGTCATTTTCATAGCCGGTGTCCATACGCCGTAGAAGAGTGCAAACGATCGGAGCCTGCCCTGATTCCGGTCCGGCCAGGAAGCGGTCATCTGGCGGCCTGTCCGGTGCTGGCTCAGGGCAGATGGCCAAAGGAGGATGCGAATGCTTAAATATATTATCAAACGTATTCTTGTCGCAATCCCGGTCCTGATTGGCATAACCATCATTGATTTCCTGATCATGACTATGGTAGGAAGTCCATTGGAACTGCTCCAGGGGCCCAGAGTGTCCCAGGCGGCCATCGAAACCAAAAGAATTGCCTTGGGTCTTAATAAGCCCGTCTATGTACAATACTGGATCTGGCTTACGAATCTTTTGCAGGGTAACATGGGATATTCCATGAAAAGCTTTCAGCCGGTTAGCCAAATGATTAAAACCTATATCGGGCCAACTTTGCTGTTAATGTCCGTCTCGTTATTTGTCAGTATGTTGATTGCGGTACCTGCAGGAATCTACAGCGCAGTTCACAAATATACACCCCAGGACTATACCGTCGTTACGCTTTCCTTCCTTGGAAGCAGTGTTCCTGGTTTTTTCCTTGCATTGGTACTGATCTATATTTTTACCGTCAGGCTTGGCTGGCTGCCTTCCAGCGGAATGTATACTCTGGGAGCGCAGAAAAGTGCTTTAGACGTCGTCAGGCATATGATCATGCCTGTAATCGTATTGGCGACATCCATGGCAGGAACCAATATTCGTTATATCCGAAGCGCCATGCTTGAGATACTAAGAAAGGATTATCTCCGGACGGCAAGGGCAAAGGGAATTGGACGCTTCCTGGTGATTAATAAGCATGCCCTTCGGAATGCGTTAATCCCGGTCATTACTGTACTCGGAATGCATATCCCGATCTTGTTTGGCGGTGCCATCATCATTGAACAGGTATTTTCCTGGCCTGGGCTTGGCATGATGACCATGAGTGCGATTATCAGCAGAGATTATCCGGTCATTATGGGCGTCTGTCTGATGTCCGCCATTGTTGTCTTAGTGGCAAACCTGCTGACGGATGTCATCTATGCGCTGGTAGATCCGACGATTACGTATTAAAGCAGGAGAAAATGAATGAATAGAGATAAAACAATAATCAGTGAAGATAACGTATACCGCAATACAGTAATGAGGCGGTTTTTAAAGCACAAACTGGCTGTGGCCAGCACCATATTCCTTGCTATCATACTCCTGTGCGCGCTGCTTGCGCCGGTCCTTTCGCCTTATAGCCCGGATAAAGTGGTGGGCGGATTTAGCGATCCGCCTTCCGTAAAGCACCTGCTTGGAACTGACCAGGTGGGAAGGGATGTATTAAGCAGAATGCTGTACGCCGTCAGGATCTCCCTGTTAGTAGGGTTTGCCTCTACTGCAGTGTCTACGGTCGTCGGTGTGGTTTTAGGACTGGTATCCGGGTTCTTCGGAGGAATCCTGGATATGGTCATCATGCGGTTTACGGACATGGTTATGTCCTTTCCTTATATCTTGCTTGTACTGGTTTCCGCGGCTATATTTCGCCCGGGCCTTTTAAATATCATATTGATTCTCGGTTTTGTTGATTGGCCTGGAATTGCCCGGCTGGTCAGAGGAAATGTTTTGTCCATCCGGGAGATGACATTTATCCAGGGGGACCGGGTCGCGGGAATGCCAAAACGCTATATCTTGTTTTCCGAGATACTTCCCAATACGGTCGCACCCATTTTGGTATATGCAACCTCCGTTATCGCCATATCCATGTTGGATGAAGCAGCCCTAAGCTTTCTTGGCATGGGGATTCAACCGCCTCAGTCCAGCCTTGGCAATATGTTAAACGGAGCCCAATCCATCTCGATCCTTACTTCTAAGCCATGGTTGTGGGTACCGCCGGGTCTGATGATCATATTGCTGGTCGTAAGTATTAATTTCATCGGAGATGCTTTACGGGATGCTTTTGATCCTTCGGGGAATTAATTGAAAATCGAGGAATTATAAAAAATGTATAAAATTTTGTTGACATTTTAAAAATAACTGGTATAGTTAAAGCAAGGATATATTGAGTGGATTGTTACTGGAAAGCAGGCAAAACCAATTTTGATTATGGGAAAATGTACTTTAATTTTCGTGGTCAAAGTTGGTTTTTTATTTTATAGGATGGGACATTGTATGAAAATTGACAAAATAATCAATAACAATATTGTCAGTGCGCTGGAGCCGGACGGAAAAGAAATCATCGTCATGGGCAGAGGAATCGGATTCGGCATGAAACCGGGGAAAGAGATTCCGGAGAGCGCAGTTGAAAAGGTATTTCGTCTGGACAGCCAGAACAATGTTGACAAATTTAAAGAATTGCTGGTAAACCTTCCCCTTGAGCATATCCAGGTTTCTACGGAAATCATAAATTATGCAAAAAGCGTATTAAACCGGAGTCTTAATCAAAACATATACATAACGCTGACGGATCACATCAATTTTGCCATTCATCGATTTAAGCAGAAGATGAAATTTTCAAACCCTCTGCTGAATGAGATAAAAACCTTCTACAAAGAGGAATACTTAATCGGTGAATACGCTATCGCATTAATTGAGCGGAGGATCGGGGTATCCCTTCCTGTTGATGAGGCGGGATTCATTGCGTTTCACATCGTCAACGCAGAATTTAATACCGCTATGCGCGATACCATTGATATCACGAACCTGATCCAAAATACCGTAGGGATTGTGAAAGAATATTTTTCAATGGAGCCTGATGAAATGTCTTTGAATTATCAGCGGTTTGTTACCCATTTAAGGTTTCTGGCACAAAGAATCGTTACAAAGGAGTTGTTAAACAGCGGGAATGTTGAATTTAACCATTTGATATCCGAGATGTACCCGGAAGAATACCGGTGCAGTTTAAAGATCAAGGATTATATAATGGAAACATACCATCACGATGTAACGGAAGAAGAGACCGCATATCTGGCGGTTCATATCAAAAGAATGAGGCTGTAAAAGAAAGGAGAATCACTTTATGTTTGATTCATTAAAGAAAATTTTCGGAGGAGGCGGTGAAAAAGAAAGAGAAAAAGTCCTGGCTCCTGTTGAAGGAACGGTAGTACCATTAAGTGAGGTAAATGATCCCACATTCAGCCAGGAGATCCTGGGTAAGGGAGTTGCTATTATTCCGGCAAAAGGAAGAATTGTGGCACCGGCCGACGGAATCCTGACGGTGGTGTTTGAGACAAAGCATGCGGTCAGCATTACGACCCCGGAAGGCGCTGAGATCATCGTCCATGTAGGGCTTGATACGGTTAATTTAAAAGGGGAGCATTATACTGCCTATAAAAAACAGGGAGATAAAGTAAAAGCTGGGGAGCTTCTTCTGGAATTTGATATGGCAGCCATAAAGGAAGCAGGATATGAGGTGATCACACCGGTCATCGTCTGCAATACACCGAATTATCCGGATATGGTATGCCATACAGGAATGCAGGTAAAGGAACTGGAACCAATCATCGAATTATAGGTATTAAAAATGAGGGAGTATTTGTATGAAATAAAAGATCCCCTGGGACTTCATGCCAGGCCGGCTTCCATTATCTTTATGGAAGCGAGGAAATATTCGTGCAGCATTGAAGTCCAGTGGGAATCAGACAAAGCGGATTGTAAAAGTCTTTTGGCATTAATGGGGCTTGAAGCCAAAAGAGGCAGCATCATCCGGTTCCGGTTCGACGGAGAGGATGAGGAGGCAGCTATGACTGCATTTTGCACCGTTTTGGAAGAAATGTGATCTAAACCTGCTTGCAGCAGGAGTGGATAAAAAATGTCCGATAGGACAAAAAGAAAGGGGTTTCTTTATTATGATGAAGTATTTGCAGAAATTAGGTAAGTCATTGATGCTTCCGGTGGCATGTTTGCCAGCGGCAGGTATCCTGATGGGGATTGGTTACTGGATTGACCCCACTGGCTGGGGAGCAAACAGTGCCATTGCTGCCTTTTTAATTAAGGCAGGAGGCGCCATCATTGATAACATGGCAATTCTGTTTGCAATTGGTGTCGGCATTGGTATGGCAGATGACCATGAGGGAACAGCAGCATTGGCCGCGATTGTTTCCTGGCTGATGATTCAGACGATTCTTTCACCTGGAGTGGTTGCTATGCTGAAAGGAATCGATGTCAGTGAAGTAAATCCAGCTTTTGGTAAGATTGGAAACCAGTTTATTGGTATCGTATCCGGTATCATCGGTTCCAGCTGCTATAACAGGTTTAAAAACACAAAGCTACCGGATGCCTTGGCATTCTTCAGTGGTAAACGGTCTGTTGCCATTGTTACCGCTCTTGTTTCTCTAGTAGCCTGCCTTGTTTTATTCTTCATATGGCCGGTTGTATATTCTGGATTAGTTGCATTTGGTAAAGGCATCCTTGGTATGGGCGCAATAGGAGCTGGTATTTATGGTTTCTTCAACCGTCTCTTAATCCCGGTAGGTCTCCATCACGCACTGAATTCCGTATTCTGGTTTGACGTTGCAGGAGTAAACGACCTTGGTAATTTCTGGTCAGGAAATGGTGTTCTGGGCCAGACAGGTCAGTACATGACAGGATTTTTCCCGGTTATGATGTTCGGTCTTCCGGCCGCAGCTTTGGCTATGTATCATACCGCAAAACCTGGTAAAAAGAAAAATGCATATGGTTTATTGCTTGCAGCAGCAGTATGTTCCTTCTTTACAGGCGTAACGGAACCTCTGGAATTCGCTTTCATGTTCCTTGCACCAGGCCTTTACTTAATCCATGCGATTTTAACCGGTATTTCCTTAACAATCTGCGCTCTGCTTCCAGTACGTGCAGGCTTTAACTTCAGTGCAGGTTTCGTTGACTGGTTCTTAAGCTTTAAGGCTCCTATGGCTGTAAATCCGCTGCTTATCATTCCGTTGGGACTTGTTTATGCAGCTGTTTACTACTTCGTATTCCGCCTTGCAATCTTAGCATTTAACTTTAAGACTCCGGGACGGGAAGATGATGATGTAGATGAAAGCACAGTTACCCTGGCAAATAACGACTATACTGCAGTTGCTTCCATTATTCTGGAAGGACTTGGCGGTAAGGGTAATATCACCAGCATCGACAACTGTATTACAAGATTAAGACTGGAGATCAAGGATTATACTCTGGTAGATGAAAAGAAGATTAAATCCGCAGGTGTTGCCGGTGTCATCAGACCAGGAAAAACCAGCGTACAGGTAATCGTAGGAACACAGGTACAGTTTGTTGCAGATGAATTTAAGAAATTGTGCCAGTAATGAATAGACATAAAGCAGGGGCATATTGCCGCCCCTGCTTTTTTCTTTTTGGGGTCCCAATCATGACTGGAATGAATATATTAAAATAAAAAGGTAAGTTTGCCAGAATATGCGTGATATATTAATTCTAGTGCTGGCACTTTGCACCGACACGTTTGTTGCCAGTATTGCCTATGGAGCTAACCGTCTAAAGATTTCCTTCGGAAAAGTTATTGCAGTAAATTTGATCTGCAGCGGATGTCTGGGAGCTGCTCTTATATTTGGAAGCGTAATCAGCGGATTAGTGCCGGAAAATTTTGCAAAAGGGGCGGCATTTTCCTGCCTGTTTCTCTTAGGCATCATAAAGCTTATGGATTATACCATAAAAAAATATATTAACAGCCATGTAAATGTCCAAAAGAATCTTACATTCTCTATTTCCGGCCTGAGTATCATCATAAATATATACGGGAATCCTTTGGCGGCAGACTGGGACCACTCCAAGTCTCTGTCATGGAAGGAAACCATCATGTTTTCTCTGGCTATGTCCTTGGACAGTCTGGTAGCCGGGGCTCTATCCGGATTTTTGATGATTCCTCCAGGGCTTACGGCCCTTTCTGCCCTGATTGTGGGAACTACCGTCATGTATATCGGCCTGTTTCTGGGACATAAGCTTGCGGCATTAAAAGGCTGGGATTTGACCTGGGTCAGCGGCATACTGTTTTTGTTCCTGGCGTTTGGAAAATTATAATCATGGGATTTAAAATGGGGTACGCTCATTGAAATGGGTTGCGCCCCATTTTTAAATGCGGTATAATCGTTACAAAAAAACAGGAGCAATCATTTATGCAGTTTACAATCCCTCATTATTATAATAAATTCCACTGTGTGGCCGGAGAGTGTCCGGACACCTGCTGTGCAGGCTGGGCTATCATGATTGATGATCATACAAAAAAACGATACCAAATGCGAAAGGATGCGTTTGGCAGACGGCTTAATCAATGGATTGACTGGAAAGATGGCTCCTTTAAGCAGTGCGGCGGCCGATGTGCGTTTCTAAATGAGGACAATCTATGCGATATCTATAAGGAAGCCGGCCCGGGAATGCTTTGTAAAACCTGCCGGGATTATCCAAGACATATAGAAGAATACGAAGGAGTCAGGGAAATTTCTTTGTCCTTATCCTGTGAGGAGGCCGCCGGACTGATTCTAGGCTGTGAAGAACCTGTCCGTTTTCTTACGAAAGAGGATGAAAGGGAAGAGTCCTATCCTGATTTTGATTTTCTATTATATACAAAGCTTACGGATGCAAGGGATCTGATTTTGTCCTTCCTGCAAAACCGTGACCTAGATTGCCGTCTGCGCGTTGCCATGGCACTGGGTTTTTCCCATGATATGCAAAGAAGAATCAATGAGGAAAAGCTGTATGAGTTAGATGAATTGATGAAACGGTATCAAGGAATGGCCGGAACTGAGATCGTTAAGAAAATGGCTGATCGCAGGATAGAAGATAAGGTCCGCTACGAAAAGATGAAGAAGTGGTTTTCTTTGTTTGGAAAGCTTGAAGTGCTTAATGAGAGCTGGCCCCAATATCTGGGAACTCTTAAAAGAATATTGTTTGACGCCGGTGCAGAAAGCTATGAGGAAAACAGGAAAGCCTTTCACCGTTATTTAATGGAAGAGGAAGGCCGTAAGCGCCAATGGGAACAATGGGGCGAACAGCTTATGGTATACTTTGTTTTCACCTATTTTTGCGGGGCTGTTTATGACGGACATCCATATGTGAAAACAAAGCTTGCTACAGTCAGCACAATTCTTATTCAGGAAATGGCCCAGGCTGTTTTTAAAAGAAATGAAGGCAATCTGGATTTTAAAGAATTTGTTCATCTGTCCCACCGGTTTTCCCGGGAAGTAGAGCATTCGGATGAGAACCTCAATGCCATGGAGAGAATATTCCGGACGGATAAAAACTTTGGTCTGGAGGAGATTCTTCAGATGCTCTAAGAACTTGTAATAGAAGCGGTATTCATTCAGGCTATGAACGAATACCGCTTCTTAAGGCAATATAATAGTCCGGAATACTAGGTTTATCTTCTATAAGAAGTTAGAGAATACAGATGCAAATATCACGGTGCAAAGTCCGGAGGTGGCTATGGCAAGGCTGCTCATAGCCCCTTCGATTTCGCCCATTTCCATGGCTTTTGTAGTTCCTACGGCATGGGAAGCAGAACCGATGGCAATCCCCTTTGCAATGGGGTCCGTTATTTTAAATATCTTGCACACAGCTTCCGCAATTATGCTTCCCTGGATTCCGGTGATGATGATGCTGGCTACCGTTATGGTCACATATCCCTTCATTTCCTCTGTAATTCCCATCGCAATGGCTGTGGTAATGGATTTAGGCAGAAATGTCACATACTCCTGATGATTAAGGCCAAAAACCAAGGCCAGAAGCAGTACGGTAGTCATTGTGGTGAAAACCCCGGTCAGGGTCCCGGCTACAATGGCCTTAGAATGCTTCTTAAGCAGTTCCATTTGGCGGTATAAAGGAATTGCAAGGCAAATGGTGGCAGGTGTCAGAAGATAACTGATGTATTTGGCGCTTTTATCATACACCTTATAATCGATGTGAAATACAGACAGGAATACCATGACAACACAAATGGATATTAAAAGAGGGTTGAAGATAGCCCATTTGAATTTTTTCTTTAAACGGAGTCCCAGCTCATAGCTTATGAGACTAAGCACCGCACCAAAAAACAAAAAATCACTTACTGTATTACTCATTTTTTTCTGCCTTTCCATTTCTGTCGTTTTTAATAAATAGCTGGGTCACTTTTCCGGTAATTACCATCACGATGATTGTGGAAAACAGGGTGATGACCAGAAAAGGAATCAAAATAGGCCGAAGAACTCCCCAGGAATCCAGAAGTCCGACGGCTGCCGGAATAAACATGAGTGGCATGATGTCGATGAGAAATATACTAACTTCTTCAACTGCCTCCAACGGAATCCATTTCTTCCTTAACCCGATCAGCATGAGCAACAGGCCATAGATGCTTGCGGGAACTGGAAGGGGAACGAGCAGATGTATGATCTCTCCGACCAGAGATATAAAGAGAATAATGGTGAATTGTCTGATGTATTTCATTACTTAGCCTCCTTGGTTACCTTCCTGACTTACAACTATGGTTTATCCTAAACTTAAATTTTAAACTTGTCAAATGGTTTTATTGATATGATGAATTTTTTTGTTGGTAAATTTGGGGGGTGCAAGGTATAATAGACGCAAGAATGGAAAAGGAGTAAAGAATTATGATGGCTGGTACGGAATTTGGTATTCTGTATTTTTTACAATCGTTACATACGCCCTGGCTGGATGTTGTTATGAAGGAGATAACCGGTCTGGGAGATCACGGGATTTTCTGGATCCTTACCGGGGTTATTTTGCTGTGCTTTAAAAAGACAAGACTTATGGGACTTTGCGTTATTTTATCCCTGGCAGCCGGCCTATTGGTCGGAAATGTGTTCCTTAAGAACATGGTTGCCAGAGAAAGGCCTTGCTGGATTGACAGCAGCGTTCCCCTTTTAATTCATAATCCCAAAGACTATTCCTTCCCCTCCGGGCACACCCTGGCTTCCTTTGAAGGAGCAGTAAGCATCTGGCTTTACAACCGGAAATGGGGAATGGCGGCCCTGATTCTGGCAGGGCTTATCGGTTTTTCCAGAATGTATCTGTTTGTTCATTTTCCCACCGATGTACTGGGAGGGCTTATTCTGGGAGTTTTGATCGCTTTTTTTGTCCACTTCATCGTGGAAAAAGGAAGAAGTTTTAAAAAAAATACTTGCTTTCTAAGGAATCTGTGATATACTGATGGCGTTACAAAATACAATATAATAGTCGCAGAGTAGACCCGTGTGCGTTAAGTGCCAGCTGAACAGGGAGTTGTCAGCAGGACGAAAAGATTTTCTTGCGGTACACCGGTCGCATCCCGCTGCATCAGAAGATAGGAATATTATCTCCGGTTGTAGTTAGAGGTCTGCAAAGGAGGTATTTTTTATGAAAAAATTCGTCACTTTGTTCACCGAATCTTACAGAGAGCTGAAGTCTGTAAGGACCATTACCACAGCCGCCATGTTTGGCGCAGTAGCAATTGTTTTGAGCATGTTTTCCATTAACATGGGAAGTTACATTCGGATCAGTTTTGCTTCCCTTCCCAATGAATTGGTTGCATACCTGTTTGGCCCGGTAGTAGGAGGCCTGTTTTCCGGAAGTATGGATGTGCTTAAATACCTCTTAAAGCCTATGGGCGCATTTTTTCCAGGACTGACCATGGTAACGATTCTGGCAGGTATCATGTATGGCTGTATGTTTTACAAGAAGCCTATTACCCTAAGCAGGGTTCTGGTAACCAAGTTTTTGGTTATGCTGGTATGTAACGTAATTCTTAATACCATATGTCTTTCTATTCTGTACGGAAAGGGCTTTATGGTACTTTTACCGGCAAGGGCACTTAAAAACCTGGTCATGTGGCCGATTGATTCCATGATTTTTTATTCCATGGTAAGAGCGCTGGATACCATGGGGGTCTTTAAAACGATCCGTAAGGCTCAGACTGCGGGAACAAAATAAAACACAAAGGCCTGTAGCGTCATTGATGACGGCACAGGCCTTTACCAATTAATTGATAGACAGAACCCTTTTTCTTCTCTTACGTTGCAAGTTCAGATAAGATATATTATAATCTAAAGTGTTTGTATGCTGCAGCGGGCACAGATAAGAATAATCAGATTGAGAAGGAATGATGGATAAGTGGAGAAGAAGATAAAGGCCATTTTTTTTGATATTGATGGTACACTTCGGGATTTTCAAACAAAACGGATTCCGAACAGCGCAAAAGAGGCACTTTTGGAAGCCAGAAGAGCAGGAGTCCTGCTGTTTATTGCAACGGGGCGCCATAAGCTTGAAATGGAAGAAGAAAACCTTTTGGAGGGAATTCCATTTGACGGATATGTGACGCTAAACGGCCAGTATTGCTATTGCGGAGACAGGATCATTTATGATCTGCCCATAGATCCTGGGGAAGTAGAGCGGACTTTAATGTTTCTGGAGGAGGAGCCATTTCCATGCATGTTCATGGAAGGGGACCGCATGTATATCAATATGGTGAATCATATTGTGGAAAAGGTCCAGGCGGATATCGGAACCAGTATTCCTCCGGTTTTAAATGTAAAACGAGCCAGAAATCAGCGTATATACCAGATAATACCTTACATTTCATACGACATGGAGCAGAAGTTAAAGAAGTATCTCTGCGGCTGCGAATTCATACGCTGGCATGACGAGATGGGCTGTGATGTAATTCCCGCAGGCGGAAGCAAGTGGAACGGGATTATGAAGATGGCAGAGCATTACGGCTTTACTGCCGGTGAGATGGCCGCCATAGGCGACGGCAATAATGATATTTCCATGATAACCGGCGCAGGCCTTGGAATTGCCATGGGAAATGCCTCTGACGAGGTAAAGAGCGCTGCCGGCTATATTACGGATTCGATAGAAACAGATGGCTTAAAAAAAGCCGTCTTTCATATATTAGACTACTATTCATAGGAGGAATAACCAATGAGTGAAGTAAACTGTACTCATAATTGCAATACCTGCAAGGAAAACTGCGGCAGCCGGGAGGAACAGGTAAGCTTTTTAGAACCCCTTAACCCTGCCAGCACAGTAAAAAAGGTAATCGGCGTTGTAAGCGGAAAGGGCGGTGTGGGTAAATCCCTGGTAACGTCCCTGATGGCTGTAGGCATGAACGGGAAAGGTTATAAAACGGCAATCCTGGATGCGGATATCACCGGCCCATCCATTCCAAAAGCCTTTGGCCTTTCCGATTACGGCGTGGGCATGACGCCTAATGGCCTTATGATCCCGGCTACCACGGCTACAGGAATTGAAGTGATGTCAGCGAATTTAATCCTGGATCATGAGACGGATCCCGTCATCTGGAGAGGTCCGGTCATTGCAGGAGCAGTGAAACAGTTTTGGCAGGATGCCCTATGGGATAATGTTGACTACATGTTCGTAGATATGCCTCCGGGAACCGGAGATGTGCCCTTAACCGTATTCCAGTCCCTCCCTGTGGACGGAATCATCATTGTTACTTCTCCTCAGGAGCTGGTTACCATGATTGTTGAAAAAGCGGTAAATATGGCGAAAAAGATGAATATACCGATTTTGGGTCTGGTGGAAAATATGAGTTACTTGATTTGCCCGGATTGTGGTAAACAGATTTCTGTATTTGGGGAGAGCCGCGTTGATGAAGCTGCTAAAGCGAACGGCCTTACCGTTCTGGCTAAAATTCCCATTGATCCAAAGATCGCAGCCGCAGTGGATGGCGGTACGGTTGAGTATTTAGAGGTGAACTGGCTTAATGAGGCAGTTTCGGCAGCAGAGAAAGCTTAATGTACGTTTCGAGGGATAAGAATGAATATTAGCATGAACCCCAATAGTGAATTGAACCAGTCCATTGTGAATGTTCCCAATCTGGTTCAGGTTCCGGACCCGCTTATGAAGCAGGCATATCAGTTTCAGGAAGCTATGATGATGTATACCTGTGCCATTCGGGAGATCAAGACAAAGCTGGAGGTTTTAAACGACGAACTGTCAGTAAGGAACTCCAGAAACCCAATTGAAATGGTCAAATCAAGAGTAAAAAAGCCTATCAGCATTGTGGAAAAGCTGCAGCGCAGAGGGCTGCCGGTTTCCTTAGAATCCATGATGGAAAATCTGGATGATGTTGCAGGAATCCGTGTGATCTGCTCGTTCCTTGATGATATTTATGCGGTGGCAGATATGCTGGCCCGCCAGGATGATGTGCATATCATTGCAATTAAGGATTACATCCGCCACCCTAAAAAGAATGGGTACCGCAGCTATCATATGATCGTAGAGATCCCTGTGTTCTTTTCCGATCAGAAGAAATGGATGAGGGCAGAAGTCCAGATCCGTACCATTGCCATGGATTTCTGGGCCAGCCTGGATCACCAATTAAAATATAAAAAAGAAGTGGAAGAGTACTCCCAGGAAATCAGTGAAGAACTGCGGGAGTGTGCAGACGTGATCGCTCAGACCGACGAGAGAATGCTTGATATCAGAAAGCGGATTGAGGATCATGGGATAGCAGTTTCAAAATAAATAAGAGAAGGGAGCAATTGGGGTAAAAACCTGCAATTGCTCCCTTTTTAAATTTTGTTTAAATACTGACGGGGAGGAAGGGGAAGGCTGACAGTGAAAATGGTTCCTGTTTCAAGACTGCTTGTCAGGCTGATCTTTCCTTTATGGTGGTCAACAATGGTCTTTGCGATGGAAAGACCAAGTCCATAGCCACCTTCCTTGCGGGCCCTCGATTCATCCGTCCGGTAAAATCGTTCGAATACATGGTTTTGCTCCTTTTCAGGAATAGGATCTCCCGTATTTTGAACAGTCAAGACGGCATAATGGGAAGATTTCTTTAAGCTGACAGAGACGGAACCATGCTTTCCTGCGTATTTGCAGGCATTGTCCAGCAGGATGGTGATTACCTGCTTTAGCTGGACTTCAAAGCCTTCCAGGATAATGCCGGGATCAATTTTATTTTCCAGGTTCACCTTATTTTCAAAGGCAACGGATTCAAAAAGCAGGACTCCGTTTAATACGATGTCACTGAAATCAAGAGGAGCCATTGCCATCTGGGAGGCCTGGACGGCCCCAGTATCGGAGCGGGCCAAAAAGAGCAGTTCTTCCACAAGCTTTTTCATGCGTTCAGCTTCTTCTTTTGTGTTGTTCAGCCATTTCTGCTGATCCATGATGGTGCATTCCTTGTGGAGGGAAAGGATCTGTAAATTGGCCAGGATTACGGTAAGAGGTGTCTTTAGTTCATGGGAAGCATCGGCAATGAACTGGTTTTGCATCCGCCATGCGGTTTCCACAGGCCTTAATGCCAGACGGGAAAGGAAAATACTCAGGATCAAAAAAAGAAAAACCGCCGCAAGAAAGACCAGCAGACAATTGATCAGAAGGGTTTTTAAATTATTCCGTTCATATCTTTGGTCTGCAAATGCTATTTTCGTACCCTCTATAGAGGTGATTTTAAGATAACGAAGGGAATAATCCTTAAGTTCCCCCTGGGAAGAGTCATTGGCTTTTGCAAGCTCCACCAGGGTAGAAGCCAGCTCCCTGGTAACCGTGAGATTGTTTTCCCTAATGTTTTCTATGGAGTTAAGGTTGTTTAATTTAACCACGAAAACGGGGACAAGAGGCGGCAGATTCCTTTGAGGCCTGCGGGTGATTTCCACCTTATCCGGCAAACGGTCCGGCAGGTTCCGGTCGGCAGCCTGGTAAAGAGCCATGACGGTCTGCCGTTCGATGCGTTTATAATTGGCGTAATAAAAGATGCCAAGGACTGCGGAAAGAATGGTTATTACAAAAATCATGTTAACCAAAACAAACCGTCTTCTTAATTTCTTTATCATGTTGTTTCCTCCAAGCGGTATCCGACCTTACGGAGAGTGCTGATTTCCACACTTGAACCCACAAAATTCAGCTTTTTACGTAAAAAGGAAATATAAGCCTCAACATTGTTGTCCTCTGCGTCAGAATCACTTCCCCATACCCTTGAGATGAGAGTTTCCTTTGAAACGATCCTGCCGGAATTGCTCATAAGGATCTTTAACACTTCAAATTCCTTATACCCAAGATGAATGGATTTGGTGCCGCAGCATAAATCATTGGCAGAGAGAGTAAGTGTCAAGTCCCCGAATTTCATTTCTTCTATGATCACTTCTCCCTGGCGGCGGGAAAGAGCCCGGATGCGGGCTAACAGCTCTTCCGGAATAAAGGGCTTTGTCATATAGTCATCAGCTCCCCGGTCAAGTCCGGTTACCTTATCCTGAATGTCATCCCGTGCGGTCAGCAAGAGAACAGGAGTCTGGATGCGAGCCTCTCTAAGCTTTTTAACCACTTGAAATCCATTTTCCCCCGGCAGCATGACATCTAAAACAATGACGTCATATTCCCCAGAAAGACCGCAGGACAAACCGTCAGTTCCATTATACACAATATCAGCCTGGTAATGTTGTTCCTTCATAATCTGTCCCAAAGCATCGGCCAGTCTTACTTCGTCTTCTACAATCAATACCTTCATGATTCGATTCTCCTATATTTATTATTATGAACCTGTTGACATCTATTATAAGCTGAGACTGCCGGTTAGGCAATCTTACATTTTACGCGGGCAAAGAGACTTACGAATATGTTCGCATTTTCATTTGGCAAATACCGCGGCAATTTAGAAAATTTTTCCTTAGTTATGCTAATCATAATAAATTAAGCTTAAAATAAGCTGAAATAACATAGCCTGATTCTGCCAGGATATAAAGAATACAAGGAACTTTTCATCAAAAAAACCAAGTTTCAGTTTAATTTCAGCTTACTGTCACAAAACAGACATATGCGCCTGTTAAAATAAGCTTCAGATTTAAATGATGAGAGGAGAAACCGGATGAACGGACGTAAAATAGCGGCTTCCCTGGCTTTTGTAATGGCCGCGACGGCAGTCAGCCCTATGATAACAGAGGCATCAAGCAGTTTTGATTTAAGAAAAAAGGTAGTCGGAATTTCAGGAATTATGAACACCGGGAACTTAAATCTGTCGGTGACGCGTGGAGAATTTGCCAGCATGCTGGTAAATGCATCCTCCTATCGAAGCACGGCCGGCAAGACCAGTAACACTTCCGTATTTGCCGATGTTCCAAGAAATCATGAATATGCAGCCCAAATCAGGATTGCAGCGGAACAGGGGTGGATGAACGGATATTTAGGAGGAAATTTTAAACCGGACGATTCTATAACACTTCAGGAAGGGGTAAAAGGAGTTTTAGGACTTTTGGGTTATGCAAATTCTGATTTTACTGGTGACCAGACCGGTTCCAGACTTTCCAAATATCATTTTCTGGAATTGGATGAAAATCTGAATAAAGAGGCTTTGGAAGTCTTAAATAAAGAAGATTGCATCAACCTGTTTTATAATCTGTTAAAAACAGATACGAAGTCCGGAACCATGTTTGGAAAAAGCTTAAACTGCGAATTGACCAGTGACGGGGAGATCGATCCGTTTTCCATGGTCGATAACAGCATCAAGGGACCGAAGATTGCAAAAAGCAGCAGCAGGCTCAAATCCATTCTGCCCTTTAAGCTTAGCGATGCCAATATTTATCTTGATGGAGAACCTGTTAATAATTCCAGTAATGCAATTGATGTTTCCCTGGAAAGCGAAGACGGAGTTCTGGTATATTACCATACCATTTCTAAAACCGTGTGGCTTTATACCATTGGAAACGAAAATGAAAACGGACGTTCCGCTGTATTTGGAGAAATCACTAACGTTGTCTATGATTCTGCGGATTTAATGACACCTGGAGCAATCATACTGGATGACGGCAACACCTACGAGCTTACCAGCACTGAGATGAAGTTTGCATTTTCTTCCTATGGGGACCTTCGAGTAGGTGATACCGTGAATCTGGTCTATACTCTGTCTGTAGATCAGGAAGGAAATGAAACCCGGACTGTCATTGATTATATAGAATAGAAGATTAACAGGAGAAGCCGGAATGAAAAAAATCATTCAGAAATTATTTTCAAAAGAAAAAAGAAAAGGTGGGATAAAAGGAAAAAAGGTTTTGATCCTTCTTATCATAATCCTTGCGGTGCTGGCAGGAGTGGTGGCGGCGTCAAGCTTTAAAAAGTCAAAGGAAGCATCCGCCGAAGCAAAAAGCGTAAGAACTGCTAAAGTTACAAAGCAGGACATTGTTTCTGAACTATCCTCCTCTGGAACCATTTCTCCTCAGAATACCTATGATATAACCTCTTTGGTGGAAGGGGAAGTCATTGCAGCAGATTTTGAAGAGGGAGACGAGGTAGAAAAGGGGCAGATCCTTTACCAGATCGATACGTCATCCATGGAATCGGAGATGACATCGGTGAATAATTCCCTGTCGAGAGCCCAGGAAAATTATCAGACTGCGCTGGATGATTATAATTCTGCTTTAGGTGATTACAGCGGAAATACCTATAAATCCACAGAGAGCGGGTACATAAAATCGCTTTCCATTAAAGAAGGAGACAAAGTAGGAAACAATACGGAAATTGCCTCTATTTATGATGATAAAACCATGAAGATCAAGCTTCCGTTCCTTTCCGGGGAGGCAGCCCAGATCGCGGCCGGACAGGCGGCGGTTCTGACCCTTACCGATACGGGAGAGCAGATCCAGGGCTCAGTCACTTCTGTCAGCAATATGGATGTAACCTTAACAGGTGGGCGTATCGTTCGTTATGTTACCATTGAAGTTACAAATCCAGGCGGTCTTACTACGGATACCCCGGCTACGGCAGCGATAGGCGATTACGTGTGCAGTGCGGAAGCAACATTTGAGCCTAAGCTTGAATCAACCATGAAAGCGGATTTATCCTCCAACGTGGAGGTAGGAACCCTGCTGGTGCATGAAGGTGATTATGTAGCGAAGGGAACTCCTCTATTTACCATGGAAAGTAAGTCTGCGGATAAACTGCTTCGCACTTATAAAGATACGATGGAAAAGGCCCAGGAAACTCTGGAAGGAGCAAAAAGCAAACTGGAGAGTACCGAGAATACTTATGATAACTATACCATTACCGCACCTATATCCGGAAAGGTCATTACAAAAACCGTAAAGGCAGGAGATAAGATCACCAAAAGCTCCAGCGGAAGCACAACCCTGGCAGTCATATACGATATGTCCGGTTATACGTTTAAAATGTCTGTGGATGAATTAGATGTCAAGTCTGTGAAAGTAGGCCAGGAGGTGAATATTACTGCCGATGCCGTACCTGGTAAAACCTTTTCCGGTACAGTTACCAATGTAAGCCTGGAAAGCTCTACTTCCAACGGGGTTACCAATTATCCGGTTACTATCACATTAAACGATGGCATGGATGAGCTTCTCCCCGGCATGAACGTAGATGGAGTGATCATTCTGGATAAAGCGGCCGATGTCCTTGCCGTACCGGCCGATGCACTGATGCGGGGAAATCAGGTCTATGTTAAGGATGATTCGGTGAAGGAGCCCCAGGGGAACATTCCGGCAGGCTTTCGGGCGGTAGAAGTTACCACAGGCCTGATCAATGATGATTATGTGGAAATTACCAGCGGATTGGAAGAGAATCAGGAGGTTTACGTTGCACAAACTACTGTAGGCACTTCAATGAATGTTGTGTTGCCGGGAGGCATGGGTGGCATAAATGTAGGCCCAGGCGGCTCAGGCTCCGGTTCTGGAGTCAGGTACCGCAGTGAAGGCGGTGGCTCCGGCAGTGGAAACCGCAGTGCAGGCAGCGGCGGAGGTTCCGGCAGCGGCGTCCGTCAGCCATAAGGGCCGCAAGGAGGTTAAATAGCTTGAAAAATACCTTGATTGAATTAAAGGATATCTATAAAGTATACCAGATGGGAGAGGAGGAGGTCCGTGCAAACAACGGCGTGTCTTTGACCATTTACCACGGGGAATTCGTGGCTATTGTAGGAAAGTCGGGAAGCGGAAAATCCACGCTTATGAATATTATCGGCGCACTGGATGTCCCCACGTCAGGAGAATATCTTCTGGGCGGTGAGGACGTGGGCAGGATGTCGGATAACCAGCTGGCCGGGATCCGGAATAAGATGATTGGCTTTATCTTCCAGCAGTACAATCTGCTTCCCAGACTGAATCTTCTTGAGAATGTGGAACTGCCCCTGTTATATGCAGGGGTAGGAACCAATGAACGGAACAAACGGGCCATGGCTTCTCTGGAACGGGTTGGCCTGGCGGAAAAGTGGAAAAATTTTCCCAACCAGCTTTCCGGAGGCCAGCAGCAGAGGGTTTCCATTGCAAGGGCGCTGGCAGGAGATCCCTCCCTGATTCTGGCCGATGAGCCTACGGGGGCTCTGGATTCAAAAACCAGCCGGGAAGTTCTAAATTTCTTGAAAAAGCTGAACGATGAAGGGAATACCATCGTGATGATCACCCATGACAGCGCCATTGCAAAGGAAGCCAGGCGGGTGATCCGGGTACACGATGGTAAGATTAATTTCGATGGAGACGTAAATGAATATTCTGCAATCCTTTAAAATGGCTTTAAAAAGCATCTGGGGCAATAAGATGCGATCCTTTCTCACCATGCTTGGAATCATTATCGGCGTGGCATCGGTCATCATTCTGGTGAGTCTTGTAAACGGACAAATGTCTTATATGACGGAACAATTTACCAGCATGGGAACCAACCAGATCAATGTGAACGTAACCAATCTTTCATCCAGGTCCGTAACCGTGGATCAGATGTATCAGTTTTATGAAGACAACAAAAATCTTTTTTCTCAGATGACGCCAAAGGTTTCCTTGTCCGCTACCTTAAAAAACGGTACGGAATCCCTGACCAATACTACGGTATCCGGTGTCAGTGAGGAATATCTGGATATGAAGGATCAGACCCTGGATTCAGGGCGGTTCCTCCAATACTCCGATGTCCTGTCCAGACAAAAGGTTTGTGTTGCAGGTTATTATGTGGCCTGGGAATTATATGGAGGAGCAGAAAAAGCCATTGGCCAGACCATAAAAATAAACGGTTATGCCTACCAGATTATTGGTGTGGTATCCAGACAAGATGAAGATGAGCTTAAGGCCGGCGGTTCAGACGACGTTTTGTACCTCCCCTACAGCAGTGCCGCCAAGTTAAACAACACTGCAGACATAAACAGCTATGTCTTTGCCACCGCCGACATGGACCATTCCGTAGAGGCCAAAGAGGCCATCAACAGCTTTCTTTATGGGATTTTCAAAGATGAGGACTTATACCGGATTAATGCAATGAGTGAGCTTTTAAACTCCCTAAATTCCATGATGTCCATGATGTCCATGATGCTTGGCGGAATCGCCGGGATCTCCCTTTTAGTTGCCGGAGTTGGAGTCATGAATATCATGCTGGTGTCCGTAACGGAACGTACCAGAGAAATCGGAATCAGGAAGGCGCTGGGGGCAAAAAAACGCAACATCATGCAGCAGTTTGTCATAGAGGCCGCAGTTACCAGCTCTCTTGGCGGGGTTGTGGGTATTCTGGTGGGCTCCGTGGCAACTACCATCATCGGATCTGCCATGGGAATGAATGCCACTCCAACGCCTGGCGCCGTTATGGTATCCTTCAGTGTATCCGTAGGGATCGGCCTTTTATTTGGCTATATGCCTGCCAGAAGGGCTGCTGATTTAAACCCAATCGACGCTTTGCGCAGCGAGTAAAAATCGAACATTTTCTTGCAAATATGTCATATAGGTGATACTATTTGCATAGTTACCAAAGGAGTAGCTCATATTTGGGCTGCTCCTTTTGCGTAGTGTAAATTCAGTGGATCATGAGAAAGGAAAGAAATTATGAAGGTTGTTGATATGCATTGTGATACCATTTCAGAACTTTATTACCGGAAGGAAGAGGGAAAGGTCTTTTCCATCCTAAAAAACGACTGTCATATTGACTTGGAGCGCATGAAAAAAGGAGATTATTGCTTACAGAACTTTGCCTTATATATAAATCTCGCTGTGCATGAGCGTCCGTTTGAATATTGCATGAAGCTTGTTGACCTCTTTTATACGGAACTGGAAAAATATGAGGATATTATTGGCATTGTAAAAGGCTATAAGGATATTGAAGAAAACCGGAAGAATGGGAAAATGTCTGCCATGCTTACCATAGAGGAAGGTGGCGTCTGTCAGGGAGAACTGGCATTCTTAAGAAATTTTTACCGGCTGGGAGTCCGCATGGCGACGCTTACGTGGAACTATAAAAATGAGCTGGCGCATCCCAACCGGATCTGGGAGGAAAACGGAGAAGCCTTTTTTGAACCGGAGATGGAGTATGGGCTTACGGAAAAGGGAATCGAGTTCGTTCAGGAGATGGAACGGCTGGGAATGGTAATCGATGTGTCCCATTTGTCAGATGCCGGGATAGAAGATGTGTTCCGGTATACAGAAAAACCATTTGTGGCAAGCCATTCCAATGCCAGGACCATTGCTTCTAATCCAAGAAACTTAACGGATGAAATGATAAAAAAGCTTTCGGAACGGGGCGGTGTCACCGGAATCAATTATTGTGCCGATTTTCTTCATGACTGGAAGAAGGGGGAAGGAGCCTTAAGCCGGGTGGAAGATATGGTTTTACATATGAAGCATATGAAAAAGGTGGGAGGCATCCAATGCATTGGGCTTGGATCCGATTTTGACGGCATTGGGGGGAATTTAGAGATGAAATCTCCGGAAGACCTGCCCCTTTTAGAAGCGTATATGAAAAAAGAGGGGTTTTCAGAAAGTGAAATTGAGGCAGTCTTTTATGGAAATGTCCTTCGGGTTTATAAGGAAATTTTACATTAAGACAAAATTTTACATAAATTTTACATTTATGTGCATTTTACTTTACATAGATTTGATATGGTATTTACAAAAATGTATTATCATGAAAAAACGGAGGATGCTATGTCAATCACAGAAATACAAATGCTATTTAAATTCATCGGGGGACTGGGTATGTTCCTTTATGGAATGGACGCTATGGCTGATGGGCTGCAAAAATCAGCAGGGCATAAAATGCAGCAGCTTTTAGGGGTCCTTACCAGCAACAGGCTCATGGGTGTGCTTTTGGGAACTGGTATTACCGCCATCATCCAGAGCAGCTCGGCGACCACAGTCATGGTGGTAGGATTTGTAAATGCTGGGATCATCAATCTGCAACAAGCCGTTGGTATTATTATGGGTGCTAATATCGGAACAACCGTCACCAGCTGGATCGTATCCATGAGTGAATGGGGAGAGATGATGAAACCCGAGTTTTTTGCTCCTGCACTGGTAGGCGTAGGCGCTGTTTTAAGCCTTTTTACCGGAAGCGGGAAGAAAAAACAGGTTGGGGAAATTCTGGTTGGTTTTGGTGTGCTGTTTATAGGGCTTTCCTTTATGTCAGACTCCATTACGCCTTACCGGAACGCGCCTATTTTCAGCCAGGCCTTTGCCGTTTTAGGTAAAAATCCTCTTCTTGGAATTTTAGCAGGCCTTGTTGTTACCGGCATCATTCAGAGTTCCTCAGCCTCTGTAGGAATTTTGCAGACACTGGCTCTTAACGGCATCGTAAACTGGCAGTCTGCCATATTTATCACGTTAGGACAGAATATCGGTACCTGTGTGACTGCTCTGCTTTCCAGTTTGAGCGCGAATAAAACCGCAAAGCGGGCGGCTGTCATTCATCTCCTTTTTAATGTGGTCGGTGCTGTTATTTTCGGATGCATCATGTTTGTAGTGTTTAAGCTGAATCCGGTTTTTGCAGCTTCTCGAATCAGCAGTGTGGGAATATCCATCTTCCATACCATATTTAATGTGAGCAACACTATTATTTTATTCCCCTTTGCCGGGCTTTTAGTTAAGGCTTCCGGGCTGCTTGTACGGGAAGATCAGAAAGAGTCAACTGCAGATTCTGATTCCCCGATGAAACGTCATCTGGATGAAAGAATTTTAGAGACCCCTTCCTTTGCCATTGAAAATGTGAACCATGAAGTTGTGAGCATGGGAAATGCTGCCATGGAAAACTTGGATCTTGCAGCTGCGGCTCTTCTTGGCAACAACAGAGCAGAAGCAAAGCTTGTGGAAAAAATGGAACAGAAAATCAATGATTATGAAAAGATTCTCACTGATTATTTGATAAAACTTAATAACCAGTCTTTAAATGAGGAACAGCACCTTCTAGTTAAAAACTTATTTTATACAATCAGTGACTTTGAGCGGGTCAGCGATCACTGTGAGAACTTATCCGAGCTGGCAATAGAAAAATCCAACCGGAACATTATTTTTTCAAAAGAAGCAGAAAATGAAATCAAGGAAATGATAAAAGAGGTTCGTTCCTCTCTGGAGCATGCCATAAAAGCCAGGGAAACTGGAGACATGACAGAGGTCCGTGCAGTGATTCAAAGCGAAGAACGTGTGGACAGCCTTGAAGAAGAATTAAGAGAACGTCATATCGAACGTTTATCCGCTCAGACATGTAAGCCGGAAAACGGAGTCATCTTTTTGGATGCACTGAGCAATCTGGAACGTATTTCAGACCACGCTCACAATATTGCAGGTTATGTGAGGGATGAAATGTAACAGAAAACGTGGGCAGGAAATAAGAACGCCCTGCGGGCATACCTCTATGCCCAAAAAGCTTGGGCAGGATAAAGGAAAGGAGAATATATGGAACGTATCTATGTAATTGAAGACGATGACAACATCAGGGATTTAATTAAAATTGCCCTGGAAGGTTTTGGCTATGAAGTATCTGCTTTTGAGATGGCGGAGGAAGCTTTGAGGCATATTGAATCAGATAAACCGGCACTGGCTGTGTTTGATCTGATGCTTCCAGGTATGGACGGACTGACAGCCATTCGCAGGATTCGGAAAAATGAGTCTTTAAAAGATATTCCCGTTCTTATTCTGACCGCAAAAGACAGGGAGTTTGATAAGGTGGCAGGACTTGATGGCGGAGCCGACGACTATATGACCAAGCCATTTGGAGTCATGGAGCTGGCTGCCAGAATCCGAAGTCTTTTACGGCGCAGCTCCAGGGGAGAGGCAAACACTAACGAACTGAATCAATATTGTTTAAGTTTAAATAAAAAAACAAGAGAAGTCTATTGTGACGGCGTTAAGGTTGAACTGACCCTAAAAGAGTTTGAGCTTTTACAGTATTTAATGGAGAACCATAATAAGGTCGTCACCAGAGATGAGCTTTTAAACCACATCTGGGGGTATGATTACGATGGGGAGACCAGAACCCTGGACATGCATATCCGTACGCTCCGGCAAAAGCTGGGAGAAAACGGCGGTTCCTGTATCAAGACAATCCGCGGCGTAGGCTATCGTTTTATTAAGACGGAAGAGTAGGAAAATCAATAGTCTGGCTATACGCCAATGAATGAGGGAATCTATGAGAAGCGTAATTTTTAAAAAATTTATCCAGGTTATTCTGGTAGTGCTGATACTCAGCAGTTCTGTTTTTTATATTGCTTCCAGCAGCGCACTGCTTAAAAATTCCAGAAAAGACATGACTTATACTTTGAGAGCTATGGATGAGATCCTGGATTATTCCGGTAATCTTGTCGGTGAAATCGGGGACATAAAGCAGACATTCAGTGAAAATCAGAGCCGTTTTACAATTATACGCATGGATGGAAACATTGTGGCCGATACTGGAAATGTACCGGCTGCTTCCCTTGATAATCATTTAGACAGGGAAGAAGTGAAGGAGGCCCTTGCAGAGGGGGCCGGCACGGCCATACGTTATTCCGATACTCTCAAGGAAAATATGCTTTATGTTGCAATCCGCTCCTCACGGGCGGATTATATTCTTCGTATGGCAATTCCCTATTCCGGCATGAAAGAATATTTAATGCTGTTGCTGCCTTCCATCTGGCTCAGCTTTCTGATGGCCATTATGTATTCCGCATTTTCGGCGGACAGCTTTTCAAAATCCATTACAAGGCCGTTAAAGGAAATTTCCCAGGAGATGTTAAAGGTAAACGGGGATTATACGGACCTCTCCTTTGAAACCTACCAGTATCCGGAAATTAATATTATAGCGGAAACGACAACGGAAATGTCTAAGAACGTAAAAGAATATTTAAACCAGATTGAACTTGAAAAGCAAATTCGTCAGGAATTTTTCAGTAATGCTTCCCATGAGTTAAAGACCCCGATCACATCGGTTCAGGGATATGCTGAGCTTCTGGAAAGCGGAATCATTCAGGATGAAGAACAAAAGATGGATTTCGTAAGGCGTATTAAAAAAGAAGCGATCAATATGAATCATCTCATCAATGACATTCTTATGATTTCCCGGCTTGAGGCAAAGGAAGCAGAGGTATTAAAAAGTGATGTGCGCCTGTCCATTCTTGTAGGCGATATCGTCGAATCCTTAAAGCCACTTGCTGCATCCCATGAAGTCACGATGCATGTGGATTGCAAACCACTTTGTATTTACGCCAATGGACAGCAAATGAAGGAACTTTTCGGAAATCTCATAAGCAATGCGGTAAAATATAATAAGCCCGGGGGCGAAGTATGGGTCACAGTGACAGAAGAGGATCGCAATGTAATAATTCGTGTGAAAGATAACGGAATGGGTATCCCAAAAGAATCCTTAAGCCGTATATTTGAACGTTTTTACCGGGTGGACAAAGGACGGAGCAAGAAACAGGGCGGGACGGGCCTTGGATTATCCATTGTAAAGCATATTGTAAATTTCTATCATGGGACCATTACCGTTCGATCAGAACTTGATTTGGGAACGGAATTTATTGTAAAGATTCCAATTCAAGGAAAAATGTGCTAATATTGATTCAGTAAATGATAGGAGGTGTGCAGATATGGGAAGTTTTGTTTTAACATGCTGTTCTACGGTAGATATGAAGAAGGAATTTTTTGAGCAGCGCCAGATTCCCTATGTGTGTTTTCACTATACAATGGATGGCGCAACCTATCCGGATGACTTAGGACAGAGCATTCCTTTTCCTGAGTTTTATAGCCGGATCGCCAAAGGCGCGACACCTGTGACTTCCCAGGTAAATGTGGAAGAATATTGTGATTTTTTTGAACCATTTTTAAAGGAAGGCAAGGATATTTTGCACCTCACTCTTTCCTCCGGTATTTCAGGAACCTATAATTCTGCATGCGTAGCCAGGGAAGAGATGAGTTCCAGATATCCGGAAAGAACGATCGTCATTGTGGATTCCCTGGGGGCTTCTGCCGGCTATGGACTTCTGATCGATGCAGTGGCAGACTTAAGGGATAAAGGAGTTTCCCTGGAAGAAGCGAGGGAGTGGACAGAGGATAACAAATTATTCGTGCATCACTGGTTTTTCTCCACGGATTTGACTAGTTTTAAGCGGGGAGGCAGGATTTCAGCCACATCCGCAATGCTTGGTACCGTGCTTAACATCTGTCCGCTCATGAACATAGACGAAACTGGGCATTTGATTCCCAGGCAGAAGATCCGTACCAAGAAAAAAGCCATTCAGGAGATTATAAACACCATGGAAGCTCATGCAAAGGGTGGAAGGGATTATAGCGGCAAATGCTTTCTTTCCTATTCCGCCTGTGAAGATGATGCCAGGGAAGTGGCGGCCCTGGTGGAGGAACGCTTCCCCAATCTTTCCGGAAAGGTGATGTTAAACAGCATTGGTGCAGTCATTGGTTCCCATACCGGACCTGGTACTGTGGCATTATTTTTCTGGGGTAATAAAAGAACCGATTAATTTTCAACCCGGAGAGCACTTTCATAATATGAAGATGCTCTCCGGGATTTTCTTTTACATAAATGCCAAAGTGTGATAAGATAAATGCTGAATGCAGGAAAAAGGAGAGCTTTTATGAAAGTAAAAAATTCAGCTCATGTGGCAGCGTTGTACGGTATGCTGATTGCACTGGCATTTGTTCTCAGCTTTGTAGAGACACTGATCCCCATTTCTCTTGGAATTCCGGGAGTAAAGCTGGGACTTGCCAATCTGGTCACGGTTGTGGGACTTTATACAGTTGGGACAGGCGGAACGGTTGTCATATCACTTTTGCGGATCGTTCTTACCGGATTTACCTTTGGAAATTTGTTTGCCATGCTCTACAGCCTGGGAGGCTGGAGCTTAAGCCTGCTTCTAATGGTTCTTTGCAGGAGAAAAAACTGGATGGGCACAACGGGAATCAGTATTCTTGGAGGTGTGGGACATAACATCGGACAGGTTTGTGTGGCTGCCCTTGTGGTCAAACAGGCCGGAGTATTCTTTTATCTTCCCTTACTTCTGATCGCCGGTACAGCTGCCGGACTTATCATAGGGATCTTGGGTGGCATGATTATAAGCCGAATCAGTAATTTTATTAAAAAAATACAATAAAAACAAAAGATAGGATATTGTTTTGACGCTATTGGAAATGTATAATGGGATAGGTATATTAGGATAAAAAGAAACCAGGAGGGACACCACAATGATTTACGAGGCAATTAAGAAACTGGTACAATATGGACGAAACACAGGCTTAATCGAGGAAGCGGACCGGTTTTATGCCCTTAACCAAATCCTTGATGTAATGATGATGGACGAGTATGAGGAATCAGAAGAAGTACCGGAAGATATTGATCTGGAAGCTGTTTTACACGAATTACTTGATTACGCCTGCCAGGCCGGTATCATAGAAGAAGACAGTGTTACATATCGGGACTTGTTTGATACAAAGTTGATGAATTGTCTGATGCCAAGACCAAGTGAAATAGAAAAAACATTCTGGGAGCTGTATCAGGGCCAGTCTCCTGAGGCTGCAACCGGATATTATTATAAACTGAGCCAGAATTCCGACTATATCAGGCGGTACCGGATTAAAAAGGATATGCGGTGGGTGACTTCTACCAAGTACGGAGATTTAGATATTACGGTGAACCTATCAAAGCCTGAGAAAGATCCAAAGGCGATTGCAGCTGCAAAGCTTGCAAAACAAGGCGGTTATCCCAAATGCCAGCTTTGTATGGAAAATGAGGGCTATGCCGGAAGGACCAATCATCCGGCCAGAAATAACCACAGGATCATCCGTCTTAAGATCAATAACAGTGAGTGGGGCTTTCAGTATTCCCCTTATGTTTATTACAACGAGCACTGCATTGTGTTTAACGGAAAGCATATTCCCATGAAGATAGAGAGAGAGACCTTTGTAAAGTTGTTTGATTTTGTTAAGCTGTTTCCTCACTATTTCCTTGGTTCCAATGCGGATCTGCCTATTGTAGGAGGGTCCATCCTATCCCATGACCATTTCCAGGGAGGAAATTATGATTTTGCCATGGCAAAGGCTCCTATGGAGAGTTGTTTCCAGTTGGAAGGCTTTGAAGGAGTGGAAGCCGGAATTGTGAAATGGCCGATGTCCGTGCTGCGTACCAGAAGCAAAAACCCGAAAGACCTAATCAACCTGGGAACAAAGATTCTTGATGCCTGGAGGACTTATACAGACGAGGAAGCCTTTATTTTTGCGGAAACTGACGGAGAGCCTCATAACACCATCACCCCAATTGCCAGAATGCGGGATGGCTTATACGAACTGGATCTGGTATTAAGAAACAATATCACCACAGAAGAATTCCCTCTTGGTGTTTATCACCCTCATCAGGAGCTTCATCATATCAAAAAAGAGAACATCGGCTTAATTGAGGTCATGGGATTGGCGGTCCTGCCTTCCAGGTTAAAGGAAGAGCTGAATCTGCTGGCCCAGTGCATTGTGGAAGGGAAAAACATAAGAGATGATGAAACCATTGAAAAGCACGCAGATTGGGCAGAGGCTTTCCTTGGAAAATATGAAGAAGTGACAAAAGAAAATGTAGAGGAAATTTTAAAGAAGGAAGTTGGCCTGGTATTTGAACGGGTTTTAGAGGACTCAGGCGTATACAAATGCGATGAGCAGGGACGGAACGGGTTTGGGCGGTTCCTTGCCAGAGTCGGATTTACTCCTTGTTCACAATAGAAAGACTGTGAGGATATCAGATGGATTGGTGTTTGTAATTACCGCCCCTTTGAGGTATAGTCGAGTGGGAGTGAAAGGAAATATTAAATTCGCTCAAAAACGTACAGAACCGGCTTAAAGGAGCCGGAGGGAGATAGACAAACAGTCATGAAGCAGATAGAAAACAAAACACTGAGAACGCTTACGGAGTATGGACTGATCACGTTCAGTATCTGGATTATGGTGGTGGGGATTTATTTCTTCAAATTCCCCAATAATTTTGCATTCGGAGGTGTCACAGGGTTTGCGACGGTTATCAGTGCATTAACCCATTGGTCGGCCAGTGAGTTCACAACCATTGTGAATACTGTATTACTGGTGGCCGGCTTTCTCTTCCTTGGACGGAGTTTTGGGATTAAAACGGTTTATGCCACCCTTATGATGTCCATATTTCTTTATTTTTTGGAACGGCTCTACCCTATTACAAGACCCCTTACCAAGGAACCACTTTTGGAATTGATCTTTGCGATTCTTTTGCCAAGTGTGGGTTCTGCCCTCCTTTTTAACACAGGAGCTTCCAGCGGGGGAACGGATATTATCGCCATGATACTGAAACGGTACACCAGCCTTAATATAGGAACCGTACTTTTGCTGGTGGATGTAACAGGGGTGATTATGGCCTATTTTGTATTTGGACCGGAGACAGGGTTATTCTCTTCCCTTGGTTTATTAGCCAAATCCCTTGTGATTGGCGATGTCATAGAAAATATTAACTTATGCAAGTGCTTCAGCATCATCTGTGATGATCCGGGGCCCATCTGTGATTATATTATTCATGGACTTAACCGAAGTGCCACGGTTTATGAGGCACAGGGCGCTTTCAGTCATCATAAAAAGACCGTGATCTTAACGACCATGAAGCGTTCCCAGGCACTTAAACTAAAAAACTACATTCGCAGTGTGGAACCAACGGCGTTTATACTGATATCCAATTCCAGCGAGATTATAGGAAAAGGATTTCTTGCAAATTAATTAAAAAAACCGGAGAATCTAAATTCTCCGGTTTTTTTAATAAACGGAATGGAGTATATTACTTATTTTATCGTCATTTTTTACAAAAATGCACTTTAGCGCTTTAAAAACACATAAATTTAAAGCAATAAAATTGACGGCTTATCTTTTTTGTAGTATGATACGAATTAAGTTCCAAAAAGGACGAAATTTTGGAAGGAAGAGGAGAGAAGATTATGAAGAAAACAGCAAACGTTTTATCACTGGTTCTTGCCGGCGCCATGATGATTTCTTTAACGGCATGCGGCAGCAAAGCACCGGACACGGCAACCTCAGCTCCGGAAACCACGACTGCAGCGGAGAAGACAAAAGAAGCAGCAGAATCCACTGGAGAAAAGACAGCAGATGGAAAGCAGTATAAAATCGGAGTTCTCCAGCTTGTACAGCATGCAGCCTTAGATGCATCCAACAAAGGTTTTATCCAGGCGCTTGATGATGCAGGTCTTAACTATACCGTTGATCAGCAAAACGCCTCTGGTGACCAGCCTACATGTCAGACCATCGCCAGCAAGCTGGTGAATGACAACGACGATTTGATCCTTGCCATTGCAACACCGGCGGCTCAGGCTGTGGCAGGAGCCACAAGCGATATTCCGATTCTTTTGACAGCAGTTACTGATCCGGCATCTTCCGATCTGGTTGAAAGCAATGATAACCCAGGAGGAAATGTGAGCGGAACCTCTGATTTAACTCCTGTGAAGGAGCAGATCGCTCTGTTAAAAAAGATACTACCTGATGCAAAAACCGTGGGAATTCTTTTCTGCTCCGCAGAATCCAACTCTGAGATCCAGGCTAAGATGGCAAAAGATGCAATTGAAGCGGAAGGCATGACAGCGGTAGAGTATACCGTATCCAACTCCAACGAGATCCAGACGGTCGTTACATCCATGGTAGGCAAGGTAGATGCTCTCTATACTCCTACGGATAATACAATTGCAGCAGGTATGGCAACCGTGAGCATGGTAGCGAACGAAAATGGCATTCCGGTAATCTGCGGAGAAGAAGGTATGGTAAATGCCGGCGGTCTAGCTACATATGGCATTGATTATTATGAACTGGGCTACTTAACCGGACAGCAGGCAGTAAAGATCTTAAAAGATGGTGCGGATATCTCTAAAATGCCGATTGAATACCTTCCTTTGGATAAGTGTAAGCTGACTGTCAATGAGGAAACAGCTAAGACATTGGGAATTGATGTATCAAGCCTTAAATAGGCAGTTTTGAGAAGAAATGAGCGGCAGGCAGGGCCCGTTTGACTGGTCCGCCTGCCGGCCATAGATGCTTTACATAAAGGATGGACTTTCATTCTTTATGTAAGGCATTTATGTCTATGAACTTGAGAAAATACGCGGAGGAATGATTGATGAGTGGTTTGTTGGTATCCCTACAGGATGCAGTTGTTCAGGGGGTTTTATGGGGGATTATGGTTTTAGGGGTTTATATTACCTACAAACTATT
Organism: Lacrimispora sanguinis; assembly: GCF_044987295.1. Taxonomy (NCBI): domain Bacteria; kingdom Bacillati; phylum Bacillota; class Clostridia; order Lachnospirales; family Lachnospiraceae; genus Lacrimispora; species Lacrimispora sanguinis. Next base: position 405,323 of record NZ_CP173277.1, read on the forward strand.
GGACATTGCCGATTTGACGGTAGATGGAAGCTTTGCCATGGGCGGATGCGTGTGTGCCGTTATGATTCTTAATTTTCACGTAGATCCCTGGGTTTCCTTAGGGGTTGCGGCAGCGGCCGGGATGGCAGCCGGGGCAGTGACCGGATTGTTACATACAATATTTGAAATACCGGCGATTCTGGCAGGAATCTTAACGCAGATCGGTCTTTGGTCCATAAATCTCCGGATTATGGGTGGAAAGAGTAATGTGCCGCTTTTAAAGACTGATACAATTATGTCTAAATTCATAGCAGCAACCGGATTGAGCAAGCAGGCCGCCGCCATGATTATTGGGATCGGCATTGCAATCGTAATGATTTCCTTTCTTTACTGGTTCTTTGGAACGGAAGTCGGCAGTGCCATGCGAGCTACGGGTAATAATCAGGCAATGATACGTGCGCAGGGCGTCAATACAAACTGGACCAAGCTTCTTGCCCTTACCATCAGTAACGGACTTGTAGGACTTTCCGGGGGCCTGGTCTGCCAAAGCCAGAAATATGCGGATATCGGCATGGGTACCGGAGCCATTGTCATTGGTCTTGCTGCTATTGTCATTGGTGATGTGCTGATGGGTAAACTGCGTTCCTTTGCAAGCAAGCTTATCTCTGCGGTAGTGGGGTCCGTCATATATTTTGTGATCCGTGCCATGGTATTAAGAATGGGTATGGATGCCAACGATATGAAGCTTTTATCGGCTGCGATCGTTGCAGTGGCGCTTTGCGTGCCGGTAATGATGAATAAGTGGCGCATCAAAAAATCTTATACAGAAGGAGGAGAATAACCGTGCTGGATATTAAGAATGTCAGAAAAACATTTAACAAGAACACCATCAATGAAAAAAAAGCATTGAATGGCATCGACCTCCATCTGAACGAGGGTGACTTTGTAACTGTTATCGGCGGTAACGGAGCAGGAAAATCTACGATGTTAAATATGATAGCAGGAGTGTACCCCATTGATTCCGGTAAGATCCAGATTGATGAGATCAATATATCCAGGGATCCGGAGTATAAAAGGGCTAAATATATCGGAAGGGTATTCCAGGATCCTATGTTAGGAACTGCCGCCGGAATGGAAATACAGGAAAATATGGCTTTGGCTTACCGTAGGGGACAGGGAAGAGGCCTTGCCTGGGGAATCAGGACCAGCGAAAAATCCTATTACTATGAGGCACTAAAAAAGCTGGGACTTGGGCTTCAGGACCGTATGACCAATAAGGTTGGATTACTTTCCGGTGGTCAGAGACAGGCGCTTACCCTTTTGATGGCGACCTTGAAAAAGCCAAAACTGCTTCTTCTTGATGAACATACCGCTGCACTTGACCCCAAAACGGCCAAAAAGGTTCTGGAGATCACACAAGAGATTGTGGAAGAGCAAAATCTCACGACTCTTATGATTACCCATAACATGAAGGATGCAATCCAGATTGGCAACCGGCTTGTCATGATGCATGAAGGCCGCATCATTTATGATGTGTCAGGGGAAGAAAAAAAGAAGCTGGAAGTAGAAGATCTTCTTAAGAAATTCGAAGAGGCAAGCGGTGAGGAATTTTCAAACGATAGAATGATATTGGCGAAATAGCCGGTGAAATGATGGGACAGGAAATCTTTTAAAAAAGTTTCCTGTCCTGTATTTTTTTGCTTCAAGGCAGATAGCTTATTACATAAATTTCCTTTCTTGGATGTATCTTCTTAATATTATGTAACATAATCTTAATAATTTTTTGTTAGACCGATATCGCAAATAATGACATTTTATGCTATACTAGGCAAATAGGCTTATAGTCTGAATCGGCTTTCCGCTAGAATACAGGATATGGAGAGAAAGTACAGGATGGAAAATAACAACGAGAAAAAAGATTATATAATTCGTTTGGATAAGGCCAGAAAAAAACGCAGTAAGAATGATTATAAGAAACTTTTGGCAATGGGAGGTACAGCGGTTCTTTGCGTGGCAGTTATTTCTGCAGTGGGAATGGCAGCGAAGAATCACATTGCCGCAAAACCGGCAGTGCTTGCTACCGGGTCGGAGGCCTCTGCAATAAAGATGGAGGAATCAGCAGGCTTAAATGCAGACGCGAAAGCAGAGTCTGAGGCTCAGGCAGCAAAGGAAAAGGAAGAAAAAGAAAAGGTAGTAAATTCCTATAAGAATTTAGGAATCATTCAGGTATCAGGTTATTTAAACGTGAGAAAAGCACCGAGTACCGATGAGGATGTAATCGGAAAACTCCAGGGAGACAGTGCCTGTGATATCCTGGAGAATACGGAGTCCGGCTGGAGTAAAATATCTTCCGGCGGCATTGAAGGATATATAAATTCCGAATATGTTTTATCAGGGGAAGACGCAAAAAAGAAAGCAATGGATCTGGTAAAATTGAGAGCCATCGTTCAGACCGACAGTATGAACATCAGAAAGGAACCATCCACCAGTTCGGATGTGGTGGGCCAGGCGCTTTCCAATGAAAGGTATGAGGTTTTAGGACAGACTGATGGCTGGATACAAGTTCCGTCCGGATATTTATCTGCGGATTATGTTAAAATGGAATATGGACTGAATGAGGCCAGAAAACTGGATCTAAAGGCCATGATATTCAATCTCTATAAGAACATTGGTATTTCCGACGTGGATAATTATTTGAACGTAAGAGAAGAGCCTAATGAAAACGGCAAGATTATTGGAAAGATGCCAAGCAAAGCCGCAGGAAATATATTAGAGACAACGGATGGCTGGTATAAGATTCAGTCCGGTAACATTACCGGCTATGTGAAATCTGATTATATTCAGACAGGACAGGCAGCAAAGGATGAGGCTTTGCAGGTTGCAGAGCTGATGGCCATTGTCAACACGGATATGTTAAATGCCAGGACCGAGCCTTCCACTGATTCGAAAATATGGACACAGATATCCAACAATGAGCGGTATCCTGTCTTAAAGCAGATTGACGGCTGGATACAGATCGAGCTGGAGGAAAACAGCAGTGCTTATGTATCCACAGATTACGTTGATGTCCGATACGCTCTTCCTGAAGCAATCAAATTCTCGCCTTTAGAGGAAAAAGCCAATGCCCAGGCATCGTTTCGGGCCCAGATCGTCAACTATGCCCTGCAGTTTTTAGGGAATCCTTATGTGTGGGGCGGAACAAGCCTTACAAAAGGGGCTGACTGCTCTGGATTTACCATGTCTGTTTACGCTCATTTTGGCATTGGACTGCCACATTATTCCGGTTCTCAGGCTGGTATGGGTAAGGCGGTAAAATCCAGTGAAATGAGACCTGGGGATTTAATCTACTATGCAGACAGCAAAGGAACCATCAACCATGTATCCATGTATATCGGTAACGGACAGATCGTACATGCGGCCAGCAGACGCAGCGGTATTAAAATTTCCACATGGAATTACAGGACGCCGGTAAAGATCCGAAATATGATCGGTGATTAATTTTAAGGTCGCCGGATTGAAATTTAATTGTTATCTTAATTAAATTTCAATCTGGGGGCCTATTTTTTTTACTTTTTTTCTCCGGTTTACAAATTCTGGAAAAAGGGCTATAATAGATAAGCCGATATATTTTCGAAAATATAACGGAAAATAGGATCCGATGGATAATTGTTTATAAAATATTTTAAGGGGGCATTGAAATGCGGAAGCTGTTTAGAACAGTTTTAGAAACTCTGGAAAAAGGTGAAGATGGGGTTTTGGTAACTATTATTGCAAGTTCTGGTTCCACTCCCAGAGGTGCAGGTTCTCACATGCTGGTAAGACAGGATGGGACTACAGAAGGAACGATCGGAGGCGGAGCGGTGGAATACCGGTCCATCCAGAGGTCACAGAAAGCGATAGAGGAAAAGTCATCCTATACGCACAGCTTTGTACTGGGAAAAGAGCAGGTAGCTGATCTTGGCATGATTTGCGGCGGTGATGTGGTGGTTTACTTCCAGTATCTGGATCATGAGAATCAGGAATTCAAGGAATTATGCAGGAAGATAGAAGAAGCCTATGATAAGGATGAAGACAGCTGGCTTATTATGGATATTACCGACGAAGCCGCATGGGGGCTGGGAATATACAGCAAATCAGCGGGATTTACAGGAATAAAGGGGATTGGTGAAGAAGATAGAAAAGTTCTCCTTCAGTATAAAGCGGTTCAAAAAAACTTTGGTGAGCGAAAGTATTACAGCGAGCCTCTGGTCCGGGCCGGCTGCGTCTATATTTTCGGAGGCGGACATGTGGCACAGGAATTGGTACCGGTTTTGGCACATGTAGGATTCCGGTGTACCGTTTTTGATGACCGGCCGGAATTTGCCAATGATAAACTGTTTCCCCAGGCAGAGAAAACTATTGTGGGGAATTATGAACGGATTTTTGATTACCTTGAATTAAGGGAATGTGATTATGTCTGTGTTATGACCAGAGGACATCAGTCTGATTATGTTGTTCAAAGACAGGTTCTTACGAAAAACACCTGCTATATCGGTGTGATTGGCAGCCGCAAAAAACTGGAAACCTTGGCCGAAAAGCTTACGGCAGACGGCGTTACCAGAGAACAAATCGATAACTGTCACAGCCCCATCGGTTTGGAAATCTACGCAGAAACACCCGCTGAAATCGCCATCAGTGTAGCGGGAGAATTAATTGCTGTCAGGGCCCTGCGGGAAGGGCGAAAAAAATAATGGGGAAGTTTTTATTTTTAAAAGGTGATTCAGGAGAAGGAAAGACAACCTTACTTTTTGAATGCTTAAAACCCTGGCACAAGATAATGGGAGGGTTTTATTCCCAACGTTTGCTGAATGAAGATGGAATGACCATGGGATTTCGTATGGTTCCGGCAGATGAAGAATGGATACCCGCGGCTGCCTATAAAAAAGGACTGTCGAATATATTTATCCAACGGACTGAACATGGATTTCAAAAAAATCTTCAGTTTTTTAAAACCGATGGAATAGAAATTCTGCGTTCCTCCGCTCAAAGAAGGCTTTGCCTTCTGGATGAAATAGGCGGGGTAGAACTTTTTGCACCGGAATTTATGGAGGAGGTACTTTGCCGCATTGATAGCCAGATACCCTGCATAGGTGTTTTGAAAAGCCAGAAAAATCTGCAATCCATGAGAACCAGAGTTCCCACAGAACCTGATCCGGACAAGCTTCTTCGGGAGTTGGAAGAAAAGCTTGAAAAACGGTCAAATGGACGGATTCTTACATTTGACCGAGAAAAAAAGGAGCACATTCGGGCAGAAATTATGGAGTTTTTGAGAGAATGTACGGAAAAGGAAGGAAAGGAAACACAAGATGGAAAGGGACTGGATTTATAAAAAACGTTTTGGAATCATAGTGCTCTTATTTATTGTTTGCTTTTTTGGTTCCTTTTTGATTGGGCGGTACCCGGTATACCCGGACACACTCTTAAAGATCCTTCTCTCGTCGATCTTTCCCATAAAAACCACTTGGCCTGCCCAGGCAGAGACGGTTGTTTTCCAGGTCCGTCTTCCGAGAGTGTTTATGGCAGCAATGATCGGCGGAGGATTATCCTGTGCAGGCGCCGCTTATCAGGGAATCTTTAAGAATCCCATGGTTTCACCGGATGTTCTGGGGGCATCCTCTGGCGCGGGATTAGGCGCAGCCCTGGGACTGTTTTTTGCATTGGGATATAACGGCGTAACAATCAGTGCCTTTCTTTTTGGTCTTGGTGCAGTAGGAATTGTCTGCCTCATCAGCAGCCGGGTAAAGTATAATCCTGTGTTAGGACTTGTGTTGTCCGGCATGATGATAAGCTCCCTTGCTTCCGCAGCGGTTTCTTTCTTAAAACTGGTAGCGGATCCCACCAATACCCTTCCGGTCATTACCTATTGGCTTATGGGAAGCCTTGCATCCATCCGGCAGAAAGACGTGATGTTTGCTGCACCATGGATCCTTGTGGGAATCCTTCCGATTTACCTTCTTCGGTGGCGGATCAATGTTTTAAGCCTTGGGGAAGATGAAGCGAGAAGCATGGGAATCAATGCCAGGAAGCTCCGCTTTATTATTGTGGTCAGCGCAACTTTAATCACCTCAGCCGCAGTTTCTGTAAGCGGGCATATAGGCTGGGTAGGACTTGTAATCCCTCATTTTGCCAGAATGCTGGTAGGCAGCGATTACCGAAGGCTGTTGCCGGCCTCTCTGCTTATGGGTGGCAGCTTTCTGTTGATCGTGGATAATTTTGCAAGGCTTTTGGCTACCAGTGAGATCCCCATTGGCATCTTGACTGCATTTGTTGGCGCTCCGTTCTTTTTATATCTTATTTTGCGGGAAGGTAACCGGTTATAGAGGAGGAGAGAGATGGAGCTGACAGTAAAGAATCTGGAATTTGGTTATCACTGTTTTCCAGTATTAAAAGGGATCAATTTTTCATTTAACAAGGGAGAACTGGTCTGTGTCCTTGGAAAAAACGGTGCAGGAAAGAGCACGCTTTTTCGATGCATGTTAGGTCTGTTAAAGGGGTACCATGGGGAGATTCTGATCGATGGAATGGAACGCCGGCATTTTTCTGAACGGGAATTGGCTGGTAGGATCGCCTATATACCTCAGAACCACGATACAGCATTCTCTTTTTCGGTTCTGGATATGGTGCTAATGGGAACAACAGCCTCCCTGCCCCGCTTTGTAGGTCCGGGACAGAAAGAAAAGGACAGGGCATTGAATGCATTGAAGCTATTAAAGATTGACAGTCTAAAGGACCGTATATTTGGGCAGATCAGCGGTGGAGAACAGCAGCTTGTGCTGATTGCAAGGGCCATTGCCCAGGAGGCAAAAATCCTGATTATGGATGAACCCTGTTCCAGCTTGGATTACGGCAACCAGATCCGGGTTATGGAGGAACTGCGGGCCTTGTCACAAAAGGGGTATTTAATTGTGCAGTCCACCCATAATCCGGAGCATGTCTTTTATTTTGCCCATAAAGCACTGGTAATGTCAGATGGAAAGATAACGGCTTTTGGTGAGCCGGATAAGATCTTGACGAAAGAGCTTTTGGAAAGCGTATACCAGGTGCCCATTGAGATCTATGAAGACCGGAAAAGCGGAAAAAAAGTGTGTATGCCTGGAGGAAGATAATGAGTATGTGGGAAATGTATGACCGTCTGATAGAACCAATACCAGATGACGTAAAGATAGAAGATTATTTTGTAGGAATCCAGTGGACTTCAGTGACAGTCTGCGGATATACCGGTGCGGCAGCAACAAACCCGCTTCAGACCATTAGGAGGACTGAAAAAAAAATATTGGACATGTCATGGAAAGAAGCCGCAGGGCTGATAAAATCATGGAATTTTACAGAAGCCAGCATAGGTGCCGCAGCGGTTAATGCCTATTATAATCAGCCGGACCGGATCAGTAAGTTAGAAAAGGAAGGTACAATCAGGCAGCGATCGAAGGAAGATGCTTTTATGGCCTACCGTGAGGATATCAAAGGAAAAAAAGTTGCGACCATCGGACATTTCTGTTTTGCAGAGGAATATTTGAAAGAAGCAAAATCCTGCGTAGTTCTGGAACGCAATCCAATGGATGGGGATTATCCGGACAGTGCCTGTGAATATATACTTTCAGACAGAGATTATGTTTTTATCACTGGATTTACCCTGGTTAATAAAACCCTTCCAAGACTGTTAGAGCTGTCACGGAATGCAAAAGTAATATTAGTGGGACCAAGTGTCGCTCTTGCCCCAGTACTTTTTGACTTTGGCGTGTGGGAACTGGCAGGGACTCTTATTACGGATAAAAAACTTACAGAGGAATTAGTGAAAAAAGGAGAGCACAAGGCGGTAATCCGTACTGGTTTGCCGGTAAGGCTTTCTAAATAAATAAATTTAAGCCGCAAAAGCGGCGGAATAGGGGGATTTTATGAAAAAAACAAGAAGAGGTCTGGTACTTGCTGCGTTCCTTGCTGTGGCAGTACTGGCAAATGGCTGTCAAAAAGGAAGCGGTCAGGAAATTCCAGACAGTCTGGCAGAGTCAACTGCAGCTGGAATAGCGGAAACTCAGGCAGAAACAGAAAAAGCGGGCGAATCAGGGGCGCAGTCGGATAGCAGAGTGTTCACGGATTCAGCAGGGAGAGAAGTTACACTGCCAAAGGAAATTAATAAGATTGCTCCTTCCGGTCCTTTGGCACAGATCGTGCTTTATACCTTTTGTCCGGATAAGCTGTCCGGACTTGCTTCTGATTTTTCAGAAGGTGCAAAGCAGTATATTGACGAAAAATATTGGTCACTTCCGAAATTCGGCCAGTTTTATGGGAAGAATGCAAATCTTAACATGGAGGCTCTCATTGCGGAAAGTCCGGATGTGATCATTGATATCGGAGAAGCGAAAAAAACCGTAAAAGAGGATATGGATGCCCTTCAGGAACAACTAAATATGCCGGTCATCTTTATAGAGGCAGATTTAGATACCATGAGTTCTGCTTATGAAAAGCTGGGAGAACTTACCGGAGACACTGATCAGGCAAAGAAACTGGCGGATTATTGCAATAACACACTGAAAAGGTCTAAAACAGCCAGGGAGCAGCTTGCTGAAAAGAAATCGGTTTATTTCGCTATTGGAGATGACGGACTTCACACCAATGCAGAAGGTTCCATCCATGCCAGGGTCATCGAACAGATCGGTGCGGAAAATGCAGCTAAAGTTGAAATGGTATCAAGCGGCGGCGGAAGCGAAGTATCCTTTGAACAGCTTCTTCTGTGGCAGCCAGATATTATCATTGCGGATTCCGAGGCCCTGTACCAAACCATAACAACGGATAAAGTCTGGGGGGAATTACATGCAGTGAAAGAGGGGAAGGTTTATCAGATACCTTCTGTTCCATATAGCTTTATGAGCAGTCCGCCTTCTGTTAACCGGATGATCGGGATTTTGTGGCTGGGCAATCTTGTATATCCCGAACAGTATAATATTGATATCAAACAAGAGGTAAAGGATTTCTACGAACTATTTTATCATGTGACTCTTGATGATACACAGGTAGAAAAAATCATAAAATAAAACATACCCCCGGATTGGAATCTGGCTTATATACCAGCTCCATGTCCGGGGGCAATTCTTTTATAATTACTGCTGTTGGTTTTTGTTTCTATTATAATTAATCAGGCAGCCTGCTTTTACGATTTCCCGTTCTTCCGGGGTCATATCAGCAATGTGCAGTTCTATCTCATGAATCGGATTTCCTTCTTCGTTTTTCACTACGTAAGCTGGAATGTGGTTCATATCTCCGTCAAGAGCTATGCGGATTCCAGGTACATAGATGAAATCCCCCACCTCAAAATCCGGCTCTGCATCAAGAAGGAAGGGAAGCATTCCCCAGTTCATAACATTGGAGCGGTATCGTTTGGTCGCATATTCTTTTGCAATATTGGCAAGGCCGCCCAGCACTCGCTGGCAGCTGGCTGCCTGTTCACGGGCAGAGCCATCACCTGGCTTTACTGCGTAAATCATACTTCCAATCTCTGTTTCCCCTACATTCAATTCCGGCTGGTTTAAATAAGCAGCCAGGGCCTTAAATGCAGATTCAAGTGACCGGTCAGCCTCTAAGGGAGAAGTGCCGGCTTTTCTTGTCTGCTCCAGCGCATTTACTTTCTTTGAGCGTTCCACATATTCCGGATCCCGGCGGGACAAGGTGAATTCCGCAAGTCCGAGAGGGTTGGAGCGGTAGGAAGAGGTTTCTCCGGAAGGAATCAGTTCATCAGTGGTAGTGACCGGATCCATGATCTTTGAGCATACCCGTAACATGATATTTTCCGTCAGAGCACTCATAGCCGGCCAGTCCTTGATATTTGGACCGTAAATCAGGGGAACTTCAGGCTGAGTCTTTCCGAATCCCTGATACACCCGTCTCTCATAGGAAGATGGATCAAATTCATAGGCAGGAACTTTGTAATCCTCTCCATAGCCTTCCGCAGATGTAAGATAGCCGCCGTTTGCCGCTGTAGCAGCAATGGATCTGGCATCCATGAGGGCGACACAGGAAATCTGTCCGCTGCCTGGTTTGGAACCTTCCCGGTTGGGGAAGTTTCTTGTGGTGTGGCGGATGCTTAAGGAATTGTTGGAAGGGGTGTCCCCTGCGCCAAAGCATGGGCCGCAGAAGGCCGTCCGGACGGTTGCTCCGGCAGACATCAGTTCTGAGATGGCTCCCTTTTTCACCAGATCCATATAAACCGGCTGGGAAGAAGGATATACCGATAAATTAAAGATGTCATTTCCGCAGTTTTTACCGGTCAGAATATGGGCCGCAGCCATAACATTGGAGTAGTTTCCACCGGCACAGCCTGCGATCACTCCCTGCTGAACCATCAGTTTTCCATTAACGATCTTATCTGTTAAGGAAAGGTTTGCTTTGGAACTGCCCACAATGCGTTCTGCTTCCTTTTCAACAGTGCGGAGAATGTCTCCAAGGTTATTATTTAATTCCTCGATCTCATAGGTATTGCTTGGGTGGAAGGGCAGTGCGATCATAGGCTTAATGGTGCTTAAGTCCACATAAACCACTCCATCGTAGTAAGCCACTTCTTCGGGATTTAATTCTTTGTAAGCATCTCCCCGGCCATGTAGGTCCAGATAGGCTTTTGTGTCCTCATCGGTTCTCCAGATAGAGGAAAGGCAGGTGGTTTCCGTTGTCATAACGTCCACGCCATTTCGATAGTCCGTATCCATAGAGGACACACCGGGTCCTACGAATTCCATGATCTTGTTCTTAACATAGCCGCTTTTAAAGACCGCTCCGATAATGGCCAGTGCCACATCGTGAGGGCCAACGGATGGAGCAGGACTTCCCGTAAGATAAATGGCCACAACGCCGGGATAAGCCACATCATAGGTGTCACAAAGAAGCTGCTTTACCAGTTCCCCGCCGCCTTCTCCTATGGCCATGGTTCCCAGGGCTCCATATCGGGTATGGCTGTCAGAGCCGAGGATCATGCGTCCGCAGCCGGCCATCATTTCCCGCATGTACTGATGGATGACAGCAATATGAGGCGGAACAAAGATCCCGCCGTATTTTTTAGCAGCGGAAAGTCCGAATACGTGATCATCCTCGTTAATGGTACCGCCAACTGCACATAAAGAGTTATGACAGTTGGTCATAATGTATGGAATAGGAAATTCTTTAAGCCCTGATGCACGGGCAGTCTGGATAATTCCTACAAATGTAATGTCGTGGGAGGCCATGGAGTCAAAACGGAGCTTCAAATGATCCATATGATCCGAAGTGTTGTGATTCTTTAAAATGGAATAGGCGATGGTACCTTTTTTTGCCTCAGCCTTATCTGGAGCCTTTCCTGTAAGGGCAGCAACTTTTTCTGCTTCCTGATCCGGAACCAGTTCCGTTCCATGTACAAGATAAGCTCCGCTGTCATACAATTTCACCATATGCTATCGTTCCTCTCTTTTTTTGTAGGAAATAGTTTCTCCTACGTATTTTGTCGCCGGACGCATGATTCTTCCGTCGTACAGCTTGTTTTCGATATTGTGTGCCAGCCAGCCTGCCATACGAGAGCAGACAAACAAAGGCGTATACATATCTTCCGGTATCTGTAACATATTATAAGCGAAACCACTGTAGAAGTCTACATTGTTTGACAGGGTTTTTCCGTTGCCGGCCAGGTATGCTTTGGCAACCTTTTCAAATTTTGTAAGGAATTCATATTCATCTTCCCTGTTTTTCTGTTTGGCAAGTTTTTCACAACAAGCCTTTAATAAATCCGCTCTTGGATCGGATACTGTATAAACCGCATGGCCAAGTCCGTATACAAGGCCGGAATTATCATAGAAGTCCTTAGCAAGGATCTTCTGGATCACTCCCTTCATCTGGGCTTCGGTTGCCTTTAGACCGATTTCCTTTTCAATGGCCTTGATCATTTCACTGCAGCATATATTGGCGCCGCCGTGCTTTGGCCCTTTTAAGGAGCCGATGGAAGCAGAGATAGCTGAATAAATATCGGTTCCTGTGGAAGATATGACTACATTGGTAAAGGTGGAGTTGTTTCCGCCGCCATGGTCTGCGTGGATCATCAGCATCACATCTAATAGGTTTGCTTCCTGCTCGGTAAAGTTCCCATCCCGTCGCAGCATGTAGAGAATGTTCTCTGCTACAGAATATTCCGGCTTTGGATAATGAATAATCAGGCTGTCTCTTTCATAATAATGAACCTTGCTCTGGTACGCGTAGACGGAAAGAGAAGGAAGTTTTGCCAGGATGTTGATCCCCTTTAAAAGTGTCTCATATGGATCCACATTATCTGGTTCCTCATCATAATCGTAGAGAGCCAGAATGCTCTGCTGAAGGCTGTTCATCAGATTGCGGGAAGGGGTGCGAAGCATATTCTTTTCCAAAAATTCATCAGGGAGATGGTAGTTCCGGCTAAGGGTGGATGTGAATTCTCTCAATTCCTTTTTAGAGGGAAGATACCCGAAAAGGAGTAAAAATGAAGTCTCCTCAAAACCATAGCGTTCCTGATTTTTTCCATTTACCAGATCGCCGATTTCAATTCCCCGGTAATAGAGCTTGCCAGGAACGTTGACCTTTTTTCCGTCTTCGATTTCATAGCCTACTACGTCAGATACGCGGGTTAAGCCTACCCGGACTCCGGTGCCGTCTTCGTTGCGGAGGCCTTTTTTTACATTGTGTTCCTTAAATAAATTGTTTGGAATATCCGTGTAATTAGAGGATTTACCAAAGGTCTGAGCGATAAAAAAGTTGTTCATGAGGCGATCTCTCCTTTTTTTAAAGTTTAGCCACAGCCAGAAAGTCAGGCACCTGTTTATAGAAAAGCAGCGCAAAGGATCACTCCGGCGCTGCCTTCATTGGCAAAAATGTGACTTCATTTATGTTGTTTGGTAGTTTACCATGTGGAAGTATCAAAGTCAACAACTTGTTATAATCACAATCAAAATATTGTGATTAAGTAAGGTTGAAGACTGGCTTTGATAGGAAGGCAGAAAATCCTGTTTTAAGTTTTACAAGCATATTTTTATGGTTTTCTCCACATCATATGGAAATACCCCATGAATATTCCATTACGTCACGGAAAGCGGGGCAACTACAAAATTTACAGTAAAACAGGAGGTTTATAAGGTGAGAGAGTATCAGGATAAGAACGGGAAGAATGAAGAATCAGAGGAAAAAAAGAATAGGCCTGCCGGCAATGAGCGCAAGGAAAACCTTGATGAAAAGAAAACAGAAAAGGATATAGAACAAAAAGAGGATGAAAAGCTGGAAGAATATGGCCAAATGACCCTTGATGACAATGCCAACAAGCGGAAAATCCATCTGATCTCCATTATCGGAGAGGTGGAGGGCCATGAAAATTTATCCGGCAACAGCAAGGCCACTAAATACGATCACATTCTCCCGAAACTGGCCGAGATTGAAGATGATGATTCCGTGGAAGGACTTTTGGTTCTTTTAAATACCTCCGGCGGCGACGTGGATGCAGGTCTTGCAATAGCGGAAATGATCGCTTCCTTAAGCATCCCAACCGTATCTTTGGTTCTTGGAGGAAGCCATTCCATTGGAGTTCCCTTAGCAGTTTGCACAGATTATTCCTTTATCGTACCTACTGGAACCATGATGGTACATCCCGTAAGAATGACAGGAATGGTGATTGGTGCCTCCCAGACTTATGAGTATTTTGAAATGATACAGGACCGGATCCTAAGCTTTGTTTCCAGCCACGCAAAGATTGCCTACGATCAGTTAAAACGTCTTATGCTGAATACGGAAATGCTCACCAGAGACTTAGGAACCGTGCTGGTTGGCGAGGAAACGGTAAAAGAAGGCCTGATTAATGAAGTGGGCGGAATCAAGGATGCTTTAAAAAAATTATATGAACTGATGGAAACTGCTTCCCGTTAATCGTTGCAATTCTTCCGATTTTTTTGTATACTGTTACCAACGGTATAGAAGGGGGAAGTATTGTGCCTGAGACAACGAAGAAACGTACAACAGCAAAAAAAGGAAAAAACGGGAGAACAAGAAATACCGCCGCCAAAAAAAATGTGATTTTACCGGAACCGGAATTTATCCATTCAGAAGTCGTGATCATTATGTCATTTTTGGCTGCGGCCATTCTGTTTTTTAGCAACTTTCATTTATGCGGCGTGGTCGGGGATTTTCTGCGAAGCGTACAGTTAGGTATCTTCGGAAGTGTGGGATATGTTGCGCCTGTGCTGCTGTTTGCAGGAACAGCGTTTTACATCTCCAACCAGGGAAATCCCAGGGCTGCTTTTAAACTAGCGTCTTTTATTCTGGCGCTGGTTTCTTTGTGTGGATTTTTACAGCTCCTTTTTGGAGCAAAGGCCGGCGAGGGAATAGGACTTGCCGACATTTATTTTGAAGCTTCCGTAAGCGGAAGAGGAGGCGGTATTATAGGCGGCCTTCTTGCGGGAGGACTTGCCTCCATCATCGGCGTTGTGGGAGCCTATCTGGTGATCGGTGTCCTTCTTGTCATATCTGCAGTTTGCATTACGGAAAAATCATTTGTAGATATTGTGAAAAAGGGAAGCGGAAAAGCATACCGCCATGCCAGGGAAAATATGGACATGCACATGGAAGTCCATGCAATGCGGCAGGAAGCCCGTAAACAGCTTTTGGAAGAGAAAAAGCTTCGGGGAGTCAATTTAGAGGCCACGAAACTGGAGGAAGCCCGGGAAGAAAGTTATGTGGAAGAACCGATTGAAGAAGTTCCTGACAGCCTTGCAGATGATATTATGGTCCAGGCAGACCGGCTGTCTGCCGTTACTGCTGTGGATGAAAACGAAACCAATCCTGCCGATATTTTCCGGGGCAGTTTTTCACCTGTACCGGAAGATGACGAGGATACGGTTCCCTTTGATCCGGATATGGAAGGAACATCGTTTGCTGAGACGCTGGAAGAACCTTCCATATATATGAAGAAAGAGGTCAAGACCTTAAAGGAATTGGAGTTTGTGGAAGAGGAGTTCTATCCCGAGGAAGGAAATGATACCTTTACCATTCCGGAGGAGCCAAAACAGGTGGTTACTGCTTCCGGCAAGGTAATAGAAACGGATACAGAAGCTCTACAGAAAAAGCTGGAAAAGAAACGGGAAGAGGCAGCAAAGGAAGATGGGTTAAGTGTCAGTCTTGAAATCAAGCAAAAACAGGAGATTGTGAAAAAGGAATATAAGTACCCGCCTCTCTCCCTGCTTAAAAAAGGAAAATCGGCGGTCTTTTCCGACCGGGAATACAAGGATACTGCCATCAAGCTTCAGCGGACTTTACAAAACTTCGGTGTTGGGGTTACTGTTACCAATATCAGCTGCGGACCCTCCGTAACCAGGTATGAACTTCATCCTGAGCAAGGAGTAAAGGTCAGTAAGATCGTGAGTCTGGCAGATGATATCAAATTGAGCCTGGCGGCTGCTGATATCCGAATAGAAGCACCCATACCAGGAAAATCTGCGGTGGGCATTGAGGTACCCAATAAAGAAAATCAAATGGTATACTTACGGGATATTCTGGAAGCAGACAGTTTTCAGAAACATTCCTCCAAGATTGCGTTTGCGGTGGGCAAAGACATCGGCGGCCAGGTGGTTGTCACTGACATTGCAAAGATGCCCCACCTATTAATTGCCGGAGCTACTGGTTCCGGTAAGTCCGTCTGCATTAACACCTTGATTATGAGTATTATTTTTAAGGCAGACCCTGAGGATGTGAAACTGATCATGGTGGATCCCAAGGTGGTGGAATTAAGTGTTTATAATGGAATTCCCCATTTGCTGCTTCCTGTAGTCACTGACCCCAAAAAGGCTTCCGGAGCCCTAAACTGGGCGGTGGCGGAGATGACGGACCGTTATAATAAGTTCGCCCAGTATAATGTCAGGGAAATTAAGGGATATAATGAAAAGGTTGAGAGTATAAAAGATATTGAGGATGAGGATAAGCCTAAAAAGATGCCTCAGATTGTCATCATTATCGACGAGCTTGCGGATCTGATGATGGTAGCTCCCGGAGAAGTGGAAGATTCCATCTGCCGTCTGGCCCAGCTTGCCAGAGCTGCGGGCATTCATCTTGTCATTGCTACTCAGCGTCCGTCGGTAAATGTCATAACAGGTCTGATTAAAGCCAATGTTCCATCCAGGGTAGCCTTTGCGGTTTCTTCCGGCGTGGATTCCAGGACCATTATTGATATGAACGGTGCGGAAAAGCTTCTTGGAAAAGGTGATATGCTCTTTTATCCAGCAGGATACCCAAAACCGCTGCGTGTTCAGGGCGCCTTTGTATCGGATTCTGAAGTCTCTAAGGTGGTGGAATTCTTAACAGAACAGGGGATGACCGCAGATTACAACCCGGAAGTAGAAAGCATGATTGCTTCCACTCCAACAGGCGGAGAGATAAAGGGCGGCGGAAATGACAGGGATGAATATTTTGTCCAGGCCGGAAAATTTATCATAGAAAAGGATAAGGCTTCCATTGGAATGCTGCAGAGAATGTTTAAGATTGGCTTTAACCGGGCTGCCCGGATCATGGATCAGCTTGCAGAAGCCGGTGTGGTAGGAGAAGAGGAAGGAACCAAACCCCGTAAGGTACTAATGAGCCTGGAGGAATTCGATGAAATACTTTCCCAGGGTTATTAATGATAGAACTGTGTTACTTACATAGAAGGAGGATTGGAGAATGAAAACAGATATCGAAATCGCACAAGAGGCAAGAATGTATCCGATTAAAGACGTAGCTGTATCCTACGGGATCGGTGAGGATGAGCTGGAACTTTACGGAAAGTATAAGGCAAAGCTTACGGATGAATTATGGGAGCGGGTAAAAGACCGCCCCGATGGAAAACTGGTTCTGGTAACCGCCATCAATCCTACTCCGGCAGGAGAAGGGAAGACCACGACTACGGTAGGTCTTGGGCAGGCCTTGGGGAAATTGGATAAAAAGGCGATTATCGCCCTCAGAGAACCCTCCCTCGGACCATGCTTTGGCATAAAAGGCGGTGCGGCAGGCGGCGGATATGCCCAGGTTGTGCCTATGGAAGACTTAAATCTTCATTTTACCGGTGATTTCCATGCCATAACCTCTGCCAATAACCTGCTTGCAGCTCTGTTGGATAATCACATTCATCAGGGGAATGCGCTTGGAATCGATACCCGCCAGATTCTCTGGAAACGCTGCCTGGATATGAATGACCGTGCTCTCAGAAACATTGTGGTAGGTCTTGGTTCCAAAGCAGAAGGATTTGTGAGAGAGGATCACTTTGTAATCACGGTTGCATCGGAAATCATGGCGATTCTTTGCCTTGCAAATGATATGGAAGATTTAAAAGAACGGCTGGGAAGAATCATTGTGGCATATAATTATGCTGGGGAGCCTGTGACTGCCGCCCAGTTAAATGCAGTGGGGGCTATGGCTGCTTTGTTAAAGGATGCGTTAAAGCCCAACCTGATACAAACTCTGGAGCATACCGGCGCCATTGTTCACGGCGGACCTTTTGCAAACATCGCTCATGGCTGTAACAGTGTGCGTGCAACTAAAACAGCCTTAAAGCTGGCTGATGTTGTTGTGACAGAGGCAGGGTTTGGCGCGGATTTAGGCGCGGAAAAGTTCCTGGACATCAAATGCAGGAAAGCCGGATTAAAGCCCGATGCCATTGTGCTGGTTGCAACCGTAAGAGCCTTAAAATACAACGGCGGAGTGCCTAAGGACCAGTTAAAGGAAGAAAACCTGGCAGCCCTTGAAAAAGGGATTGTCAATCTGGAAAAGCACATTGAAAATATGATGAAATACGGCGTTCCGGTCATTGTCACCTTAAATTCCTTTATCACAGACACAGAGGCAGAACACCAGTTTGTCAAAGCATTTTGTGAGGAGAGAGGCTGTGAGTTTGCCTTATCCCAGGTATGGGAAAAAGGCGGAGAGGGCGGCATAGAGCTGGCAGAAAAAGTTCTTTATACCCTGGAACATAAAGAAAGTAATTTTGCGCCCATTTATCCAGATGAAATGGGGTTGGAAAATAAGATTGCCACAATTGCAAGAGAAATCTATGGCGCAGCTGGAGTGACCTATGCTCCGGCAGCGTTAAAAGCCATAAGAAAGTTTGAAGAAATGGGCTTTGGCAGCCTTCCTGTGTGTATGGCAAAGACACAATATTCCTTATCCGATGACCAGGCAAAGCTTGGGAGACCGGAAGGCTTTGACATTAACGTAAGAGATGCTTATGTATCTGCCGGAGCTGGATTTGTGGTCATTTTAACCGGAGCCATTATGACCATGCCAGGTCTTCCAAAGAAGCCGGCCGCAGATAATATTGACGTAAATGAAGATGGAGTAATCACCGGATTATTCTGATTTGGAGGTTTTAATGAAGTTTAGAGAATGGCTAAAAGACTTAAAATATGAAGTATTGCAGGGTAGCCTGGACGTGGAGGCAGAGGATGTCATTTATGACTCCCGAAAGGCCCGAAAGGGAGTTGTATTTGTCTGCATGAAGGGAACGAGAACGGACTCCCATGAATTCATCCCTGAGGTGGTGAATGCCGGGGTGGAGATCCTTGTAGTGGAGCAAAGGATAAAAGTTCCGGATGGCGTAACTGCCATTCTCGTAGATCATGCAAGAGAGGCGCTGGCTTTGCTTTCAGCTGCCAGGTTTGACTATCCGGCGGAAAAGATGGTTACCATCGGAGTGACCGGAACCAAGGGAAAAACCACAACCACGCACATGATCAAGACAATTCTGGAAGCCTGCGGGAAAAAAGTGGGAATGATCGGAACCACAGGGATTGTCATCGGCCAGGATGTAACGCCTACGATGAATACAACTCCAGAGTCCTATGAACTTCATCTTGCCTTTAGCCGTATGGTGGAGGCCGGCTGCGAATATATGGTGATGGAGGTTTCCTCCCAGGCCTTTAAGATGCACCGGGTCGATGGGATCTGTTTTGATTACGGGCTGTTTACCAATATTTCTCCTGATCATATCGGACCGGATGAGCACCAGGATTTTGAGGAATATCTTTTTTACAAATCCAGGATTTTTTGCTGCTCTAAAGTGGGCATCATGAACGGCGATGACGAGCACTGGGAAGAAGTGGTAAAGGACGCCTCCTGCAAACTCTATTCTTTCTCTATGGATAAAGATGGAACGGACTTTAAAGCAGAAGACATACGATACATCGCCCAACCGGATTTTGTTGGACTGGAATTTGACATCAAAGGGACTTGTGAGCTTTCTGTCCGGGTGAATATTCCGGGACGCTTTAACGTTGCCAATGCATTGGCTGCGGTCAGTGTTTTAAGCTTTTTAGACCTTCCGAAAGAGAGTATCTGCCATGGGCTGGAGCATTTAAATGTTAACGGACGTATGGAAATCGTATATGCCTCTGAGAAATGTACGGTAATCGTAGATTATGCCCATAATGCGGTCAGTATGGAAAGCCTGCTTTCAACTTTAAGGGATTACCATCCAAAGCGCCTTGTCTGCGTCTTCGGCTGCGGCGGGAACCGTTCTAAGGACCGGCGTATCACCATGGGTGACAGTGCGGGACGCCTGGCAGATTTTACGATTATCACTGCGGACAATTCCAGATACGAAAAAACGGAAGATATCATTGCAGATATTCGTGGAAGCCTTGAAAAAACCGGAGGAAAATACATAGAAATCCCGGACCGCAGGGAAGCGATCCGGTTCAGCATCATTCATGCTGAACCGGGCGACATGATTGCCATTATAGGAAAAGGACATGAGGATTACCAGGAGATAAACGGAGTCCGTCATCATTTTTCAGACCGGGAAGAGGTCTTAAAAGCGGTGGATGCCCAGCTTTCAAAGGATGTTTAAAAGGAAGGCACAACGATAAATAAAATGCCGGAAGCCGTAGGAAGATGCGGCTTTCGGCATTTCCACGGTAGATGGAATGGAGGAAGCTATGGTTAATATGACAGTAAAAGAAATACTTTCAGCCACAGGAGGAAGGCTTCTTTGCGGAAACGAGGATACAGTTTTAGAGCACATCAGTATTGACTCCAGATCTATGAAGGGGAATGATCTGTTTGTCCCTATTATAGGAGAAAAGCAAGATGCTCACCGTTTTATCGGGCAGGCATTTGACAATGGGGCAACGGCGACGCTTACCAGCGAACATGACGCCATGGACTTGGACCAACCCTGGATCCGGGTAGAGGATACAAAAAAGGCTCTTCAGGCCATTGGGAGCTATTACAGGGACTGTTTAAAACTTCCCCTTGTGGGAATTACGGGAAGCGTAGGAAAGACCACTACTAGAGAAATGGTCGCTTGCGCCCTGTCTGCCCGTTATTCTGTTTATAAAACCCCTGGAAACCATAACAGCCAGGTGGGAGTGCCCATTACCTTATCGGAGATCTCGGCCGAGGATGAAATCGGAGTCATTGAACTGGGGATGAGTGAGCCGGGAGAATTGACCGTCATTGCCAAGATCGCAAAAATCCAGATGGCTGTGATTACCAACATCGGAGTAACCCATATCGAGCAGTTAGGATCCCAGGAAAATATTTACAGAGAAAAGATGTCCATCCAGGATGGCCTGATGGAAGGCGGAATCCTGTTTTTAAATGGGGATGACCCGCTTTTAAAAACAACAAAGGCCAAGGAAGGCTGTAAGACCATCTATTACGGAACAGGAGAAAACTGTGATTACAGGGCCTTGGATGTCCATATAGAGGAGGGCTTTCCGGCCTTTACTGCAGCTTTCGGCCAGAAGAGGGTTCCGATACGCCTGGCAGTAATGGGAAGCCATAACGTGTTAAATGCAATGGTGTCTCTTGCAGTGGCTTCTGAGTGCGGCATTCCTATGGAAGAAGCCGCTAAATGTCTTCAGGATTTCACAGGTTTTAAAAACCGGCAGCAGATCTATCATGTGGCGGGAATTACCATTATCGATGATACCTATAACGCCAGCCCGGTGTCTATGAAAGCAGGACTGGAGGTTTTGGGTTCTATAACAAAGGCGGAACGAAGGATCGCTGTATTGGCCGATATGAAAGAACTGGGAGAAAAGTCCCCGGAATATCACTATGAAATCGGAGAATACATTGCAGAACATCCGGTATATGAGTTGGTGACTTTAGGAGAAATGGCAGGGGAGATCGCCAGAGCGGTGAAGGAACACGCTCCTCATATCTTGGTTAAAGAATTTATGGAGCCGGAGCTTCTGGTAACTTACTTAAATAAGGAATTAAAGGAAGGGGACTGTGTGCTGTTTAAGGGCTCAAACAGCATGAACCTTGGTCCTGTAGCGGAGAAATTTTACCGGCCTTGACAGCCTTCTGGAGCTCATGCAGCATAAGGCGAGGCATACCTTTATGCCCAAAAGGCGTGGGCAGAAAAGAGGATTACAATGACGGAACGATATGCCCGGATTATTATTGATATTTCCCATGAAAAAGTTGACAGAACCTTTGATTACCGGATTCCGGCCGGGCTTTTTGATGAAGTGGCTGTGGGGTCTCTGGTTTTGATTCCTTTTGGAAAAGGAAATTCCATGCGGAAAGGGTATGTGGTCGGCATTGCCGCCCATGCGGATTATGATCCGGATAAAATTAAGGATATTGCAGGGATCGTAACGGATGGTGTTTCAGCGGAATCCCTGCTTATTTCCCTGGCATGGTGGCTGAAAGAACGGTATGGTTCCACCATGAACCAGGCATTAAAAACAGTGCTTCCGGTAAAGCAAAAGGTTAAGCCGAAGGAAAAAAAGGTACTTAAAAGTCTTTTAGATCCTTCCCAGCTTATCAATGCTTTAGAGGAAGCGGAAAAAAAGAAATATAAGGCCAGGGTACGCCTCTTCCAGGCATTAATGGAAAATCCTGTCATTCCATACGAAATTGCGGTCAACCAGATGAACCTTTCTGCGGCCACTTTAAAGCCGGTTATAGAAAAAGGATACGTAAGTCTTGATCGTGAAGAGGTCTACAGAAATCCTGTTAAAACAGAGGCAAAAGAAAGAAACAAAGTGGTTTTAAATAGGGAGCAGCAGGCCATCGTAGACAGCTTTTGCCTGGATTATTCCCATGCGATAAGAAATACCTATTTGATCCACGGCATTACGGGAAGCGGAAAAACGGAAGTTTATATGGAATTGATCCAAAGAGTCATAGAAGATGGAAAACAGGTGATCGTGCTCATTCCTGAGATTGCTCTGACCTATCAAACAGTCCTGCGGTTCTATGGAAGATTTGGGAACCGGGTGTCCATCATCAATTCAAGATTGTCGGCAGGAGAACGGTATGACCAGTTTGAACGGGCAAGAAACGGAGATATTGATATTATGATCGGTCCCCGTTCAGCCCTGTTTACCCCCTTTTCCCGTCTTGGACTGATTCTCATAGACGAAGAGCATGAGGGAGCTTACAAAAGTGAGGTATCCCCAAGATACCATGCCAGAGAGGTGGCTGAGAAAAGGGCCTCCATGCAGGGAGCATCTTTGGTTTTAGGCTCAGCGACCCCATCCCTGGAAGCTTATACAAAAGCCCTTCTGGGGGAATACAGGCTTTTTCGCCTGACGGAACGGGCCAAAAAAAACAGCCGTCTGGCGGCGGTTTCTGTGGTGGATTTAAGGCAGGAGTTAAAAGAAGGCAATAAATCCATTTTCAGCAGGAACTTACAGGCCCTGATCCAGGACCGGCTGGAGAAGCGGGAACAGGTCATGCTGTTTATCAATAGGCGCGGCTATGCAAATTTTGTTTCCTGCCGATCCTGCGGCGAAGCCATTCGCTGCCCTCACTGTGACGTGACTTTAACACTTCATAATAACAGCCGCCTTGTTTGTCATTATTGCGGTTATTCTATCCCCATGCCGGACCGCTGTCCTGCATGCAGTTCTCCTTACATTGCCAATTTCGGAGTGGGAACCCAGAAGATTGAGCAAATGACAAAAAAGATGTTTCCAGCTTCTAGAGTCTTACGAATGGATCTGGATACAACCTCAAAAAAGGGAGGACATGAGGAGATACTCACTGCCTTTTCGGAGGGAGAGGCTGACATCCTAATTGGCACCCAGATGATCGTAAAGGGGCACGATTTCCCCAATGTGACCTTGGTAGGAGTACTGGCGGCAGACTTGTCTTTGAATACCCCGGACTACCGCTCTGCAGAGAGGACCTTCCAGCTCTTGACCCAGGCGGCAGGAAGAGCCGGGCGTGATTCTCGAAACGGTGATGTGGTCATTCAGACCTATAGTCCGGAGCATTACAGCATTGTGACCGCTGCAAATCAGGATTATGAGGCGTTTTACCAACAGGAAATGGCTTATCGGCGCCTGATGAAATACCCTCCGGCAAGCGGCCTTTTAACCGTTCAGTTCTCCTCCAGACAGGAAGACTGCTTAATAGAAGCAGCGGCTTTGGCAGCCGGGTTTATCGCCCCCCTTTCGGAACAGGAAGCAGTACAGGTCATCGGCCCGGTAGAGGCAAGCGTTTACAAAATTAATGATATCTATAGAAAAATTTTATACTTGAAACAGGAAAACTATGATATACTAATAAAAATCAGGGATCAGATCGATGTTTTTTCAGAAAATCATCGGCAATTGTTTGATCAGGTGATGATTCAATACGATTTTTCATAAATGAGAGGATAAAAGAAAATGGCAATTAGAAAGATTAGAACCATTGGAGATGAAATTTTAAGAAAGCACTGCAAACCTGTAAAAGAGATCACACCAAGGATTACCGAACTGATCGTAGATATGTTTGAGACCATGTATGAAACAAACGGAGTTGGCCTTGCAGCTTCCCAGGTGGGGATTTTAAAACAGATCGTAGTTATAGATGTAGATGACGGGAACCAGTATGTACTGATTAATCCGGAAATTGTGGAGACAAGGGGAAGCCAGACCGGACCGGAAGGCTGCTTAAGCGTGCCGGGAAAATCCGGAACGGTTACAAGGCCTGAATACGTAAAGGTAAAAGCTTTTGATGCTTCCATGGAACCGTTCGAACTGGAAGGGGAAGGATTTTTAGCTCGTGCAATCTGCCATGAATGCGACCATTTAAATGGTGATTTATACGTAGATAAGGTGGAAGGCGAGTTGGAGGATGTCTCCCTGGATGAGGAAGAAGAAGGCGAGGTAGAAGAATAATTATGCGTATCATTTTTATGGGAACACCTGATTTTTCCGTTCCTGCTCTTGAGGCTATACATGAGGCCGGACATGAGATCCTTGCGGTAGTTACCCAGCCGGATAAACCCAAGGGAAGAGGGAAGGAAGTCCAGATGACTCCGGTAAAGGAGAAAGCAATGGAATACAACCTCCCTGTTTACCAGCCGGTTAAAGCAAGGGATCCGGAGTTTGTAAAAATTCTTTCAGATATGGAACCGGATCTGATCATAGTGATCGCTTTTGGACAGCTCCTGCCAAAGTCCATTCTGGATATTCCTAAATATGGTTGTGTGAATATCCATGCTTCTCTGCTTCCCAAGTACCGCGGCGCATCTCCATTACAGTATGCGGTTATTAACGGGGAAAAAGAAAGCGGAGTCACGACCATGATGATGGCGGAGCTTCTGGATACCGGAGATATGCTGGATCAGGAATCCACTTCTTTGGATGAAAAGGAAACCTTCGGCAGCCTTCATGATAAACTGAGCAGGTTGGGCGGCGGCCTTATATTAAAAACCATAAACAAACTGGAAGATGGAACGGCAATCCGTATCCCCCAGGATGATTCCAAGTCCTGCTACGTAGGCATGATAAAAAAGTCTATGGGAGATATTGACTGGTCCTTGGATGCTGTATCCATAGAACGCTTGATTCGTGGATTAAACCCATGGCCCAGCGCTTATACAGTCTGGAATGGAAAAGTGATGAAACTATGGGAAGCAGACGTGGTAGATAAGGAGTATGAAGGGGCTTATGGCCAGGTGGCAGAGGTTAGCCGGAATTCTTTGGTCATAAAAACCGGAAAAGGCGGCCTTTCCATTCGAAAACTTCAGCTGCAAGGGAAAAAATGCATGGATATCGACGCATTTCTTCGTGGATATCCCATTGCAGAAGGCACCATTTTGGAGCGCCTTGCAGACGCACCTTCAAGCCCTAACGCTGGCAAGAAAGAAGAAAGGGGAGTCTGATTATGTATTATGGCGGAATGATGGGATATTACCTAGATCCGACCTGGATCTTAGTCATCATCGGAGCAGTTTTGTCCATGGTGGCATCTGCAAAAGTAAACAGCACTTTCAATAAATATTCAAAAGTAAGAAGTATGTCCGGAATGACTGGGGCAGAAGCGGCAAAACGCCTTTTAAATTCCCAGGGCATTTATGATGTTCAGGTAAGGTCTGTAAGCGGACAGCTTACGGATCATTATGACCCCAGAACCAAAACTGTTAATTTGTCCGACTCTGTTTATGGTTCCACATCAGTGGCGGCAATCGGTGTCGCAGCACACGAATGCGGTCATGTAATGCAGGACAGCACAGGTTATATTCCTCTGAAACTTCGGGCGGCTATTGTTCCTGCGGCCAATATTGGCTCTAAGGCGGCACTGCCTCTCATTATTCTCGGTGTTATAATCGGGGGAATGGGTTCTCCCTTAGTGAATATCGGCCTGATTCTGTTTTCTCTGGCGGTATTATTTCAGTTGGTCACCCTGCCTGTGGAATTCAATGCCTCCAGCCGGGCGGTTACTCTTTTAGGCCAGGTAGGGATTTTAGGTGACCAGGAATTGGGTTATACCAGAAAAGTGCTGGGTGCGGCAGCCCTTACCTATGTGGCGGCGCTTGCTGCTACCGTACTTCAGCTTCTAAGGCTGGTTATCTTGTTCGGAGGAAGAAGGAATGATGACTAAAGAGACAGACAGCAGGGAAATCGCACTGGATATCCTGTTAGAGATTCTGGAGCGGGGAGGCTACAGCCATATCATCCTGCGCCAGGCCTTAAATAAGTATCAGTATCTGGATAAATCGGAACGGGCCTTCATTTCCAGAATCGCAGAAGGAACGGTAGAATACCTGCTTCAGATCGATTATATCATTGATTCCTTTTCCAATACGAAAGTTTCAAAGATGAAACCGGTAATACGAACTATTTTACGCATGTCGGTCTATCAGCTTATTTATATGGACCGTGTTCCTGATTCAGCCGTATGTAACGAAGCGGTGAAACTTGCCGTGAAACGGAAATTTACAGGATTAAAGGGTTTTGTCAATGGAGTGCTGAGAAATATTTCCAGAAATAAAGAGGGATTAAGCTGGCCCGATGATTCTGTCCGTTATTCCATGCCGGCATGGATCGTATCCATGTGGGAGGAATCCTATGGCAGAGAAACAGCAGTTACCATGATGGAATCTTTTTTAAAAAATAAAAAAACGACTGTCCGCTGTAATCTTGCAAAGGCTTCAAAAGAAGAAATTATTCAAAGCCTTAGAAACCAGGGGGCAGAAGTAAGTGAGTCCGGAATTTCAGAAGCAGTGCTTTGCATTGAAAAATATGATTATATGGAAGGACTGGAGGCGTTCCAAAAGGGATATATCCAGGTTCAGGATCTAAGCTCCAGCTTTGTAGGTGAGATAGCTGACCCTAAAAAGGGAGATTACGTCATCGATGTCTGTGGAGCACCGGGAGGAAAGAGCATTCATATTGCAGATAAACTTGACGGGACGGGTATGGTGGAAGTCCGGGATTTAAGTCTCCTTAAGATAAATATGGTCGAAGAAAATATTAGACGATGCGGATATTTAAATATCCGTACAAAAGTCCAGGATGCGCTTGTCACTGACCCGGATTCAGTGGAAAAGGCGGATATTGTTATTGCCGACCTGCCATGTTCCGGACTTGGTATCATCGGACGAAAGCCGGACATCAAATACCGTATGACGCCGGATGCCCTGGAATCTTTGGCCACGCTTCAGCGGAATATCCTTACGGTTGCCCAGGCATATGTAAAACCGGGCGGACGTCTGATTTTCAGTACATGTACCATAAACCGAAAAGAAAATGAAGAAAATGCCCGGTGGTTTCTTGAGCAATTTCCTTTTGACTGTATTAGTCTTAAAGGAAAACTCGGAGAGAAGCTGGATTCGGCCGCCGCAAACCGGGATTTTATACAGCTTTTGCCGGGAATCCATCCCTGTGACGGATTTTTTATTGCGGCATTTCAGAAACGGTAGAGCCTTTACACCCGATAAAGCGGGGTGGGCACTGCCCAAAGAGTATGGGCAGAATAGAGGAAATGGATAATGGATAAGATAGATATTAAATCTCTTGATATGGAACGCTTAACATCCTATATGGTGTCCATCGGAGAAAAGCCCTTCCGTGCAAAGCAGCTTTATGAATGGATGCACCAGAAGCTGGCTTCTGATTTTAATGAAATGACCAATCTTCCTAACGCACTGAAGGAAAAGCTTTTGCAGCTGGCAGAATTTACGTGCCTTACAGTTGTAGAGGAAAAGATTTCAAAAATAGATGAAACAAGAAAATACTTATTTGCCCTTTCCGATGGAAATGTGATTGAAAGCGTTTTAATGAAGTACAAGCATGGAAATTCAGTCTGCATTTCATCTCAGGTGGGCTGCCGCATGGGCTGCCGGTTCTGCGCTTCCACACTTGACGGGCTGGAAAGAAACCTAACTCCTTCTGAAATGCTTGATCAGATATACCGGATTCAGAGAATTACCGGAGAACGGGTTTCCAATGTGGTTGTCATGGGCTCCGGAGAACCTCTAGACAATTATGATAATCTGGTACAATTCATTCGTCTTCTTACTGATGAAAATGGGCTGAATATCAGCCAGCGAGGCATAACGGTATCCACCTGCGGCATTGTTCCGGGAATTCTTCGTTTGGCTGAAGAGGATTTACAGATTACCCTGGCATTGTCTCTTCATGCACCAAACGATGAAGTGAGGAAAACCCTGATGCCCGTTGCCAATCGCTTCCCTCTAAAAGATGTACTGGATGCCTGCCAGACGTATTTTGAAAAAACCGGGAGAAGGCTTACCTTTGAATACAGCCTGGTGAGCGGAGTTAACGACAATTTAAAGGAAGCCTCCGCACTTACTGCTCTTTTAAAAGGACAACATGGACATGTGAATCTGATTCCGGTAAATCCTATTAAAGAGCGTAATTACGTACAGTCAGACCGAAAAGCTATAGAAGCATTTAAAAATCTTCTTGAAAAAAACGGAATAAATGTTACTATAAGAAGAGAAATGGGACGGGATATTAACGGCGCCTGTGGACAGCTGAGGAAAAGCTTTTTAAATCAAGAGTCAGTTACTGCGCCTGGCTCGTTGCTATAGAAATAAAGAGGAAGTGAGAATAAAACGATGAAGGCTTGCGCTATGACGGACACCGGAAGGGTTCGTACGGCCAATCAGGATTATGTCTATGCCCAGACGGAGCCCTTGGGTACTCTGCCCAATCTTTTTTTGGTTGCAGACGGTATGGGCGGTCATCAGGCCGGTGATTATGCCTCCAGATATATTGCCGAAAGTCTGGTGGCTCATTTAAAACAAGCGGATTCGCTGGGTATTGTTCCGCTTCTTCGGGAGGAAATCTTGAAGGTCAACGGAATGCTTTACCAGGAATCTATGAAAAGCACAGAATTAAACGGCATGGGAACAACCCTTGTGGCGGCAGTGATCGAAGACACTACGATGTATGTGGCTAACGTAGGAGACAGCCGTCTGTATCTGGTAAGGAATCGCCTGCAGCAGATTACAAAGGACCATTCCTACGTGGAAGAACTGGTATCTTTAGGCCAACTGGAACGGGGAAGCCGGGATTACCGGGAAAAGAAGAATATTATCACAAGAGCGGTTGGTACAGAGGATAAGCTGGAGATTGATTTTTTTGAAGTCAGCCTGGAACCAGGGGATTATGTGCTCATGTGTTCCGATGGACTCAGTAATATGCTTGAGGACGCTGAGATAGAAGAAATTATATGCTCGGAACTGGAACTGCCAGAAAAGGCAGAGAAGTTGATTACAATAGCCAATGATAATGGCGGAAAAGACAATATAGCTGTTGTTTTAATTGATCCGCAAATTGGCAGGGAGGTAAGCTTATGATCTTAAGACCGGGGACATTTTTACAGGACAGATATGAAATACTGGAGCAGATTGGTTCCGGCGGGATGTCAGATGTGTATAAGGCCCTGTGCCATAAATTAAACCGCCCTGTTGCCATAAAGGTCTTGAAGGAAGAATTCAGTTCTGACAGCGGTTTTGTCAGCAAGTTTAAAATGGAAGCCCAGGCGGCTGCCCGCCTTTCTCATCCCAACATCGTAAATATCTATGATGTAGTGGATGAAGGGAATCTTCATTACATTGTTATGGAACTGATTGAAGGAATTACATTAAAAAATTATATTAATAAAAAAGGCTGTCTTGATGTTAAGGAGGCCATTGGTGTTGCTATTTCCGTTGCACAGGGAATCGAAGCGGCTCATGAACAAGGGATCATACATCGGGATATCAAGCCGCAGAATATCATCATTGCCAGGGATGGAAAAGTAAAAGTGGCTGATTTTGGAATCGCACGGGCAGCCTCTTCCCAGACCTTAAGTGCTACCGCGGTAGGTTCAGTCCATTACATATCTCCTGAACAGGCAAGAGGCGGTTACAGTGATGTGAGAAGTGATGTTTATTCTCTGGGTATCACCATGTACGAAATGGTGGCTGGCAGAGTCCCGTTTCAGGGCGATAATACCGTGACGGTTGCCCTGGCCCATTTGGAAGACCCTATCACACCGCCCAGTTATTATAATGAGAACATTCCGGTAGGTCTTGAAAATATTATTTTAAAATGTACCGAAAAGAAACCGGAGTACCGTTATGGAAGCATGCATGAGGTCATATCCGACTTACGGAAGGCTCTTGTGAATCCTGACGGAGATTTTGTACAATATAATTCCCAGGTGGATGATTCCCAGACGGTTATTATCGGAAAACCGGAGTTAGAACAGATTCGTTCCGGCCGGAAGATCCAGGCAGATCCCATTGCCGGCCGGAATGGAAACAGGAATCAGGAGCAGCGGCCGGAACGCCGCCCAGATAAAAACGCGGGAGGGCAGCAAGGAAGCAGCAAAGCCAGGAAACAGGATACAGAGGATGACATCAATCCTAAAATCGAAAGACTGCTCACTGCGGCAGGCGTTGTTGTAGCCATTCTCATTGTGATCGTACTGGTTATTGTGTTCTCTAAAGTGGGCGGATTATTCCGTTCCGGTTCTCCCAAGGAAACCGAACCAACTGCGGAGATTTCTACAGAAGAAACGTTAAGTGATAAAAAAGTAAAAATGACAAGCGTTGTGGGATTGGCTACGGATATTGCTGAGCAGAAGTTAAAAGATAACGGCGGTCTGTACATGAAGGTAAGTGATTATGTATTTGATGACACCGTAGACAAAGGTGATATTGTGTCTCAGGACCCGGCAGAGGGTACGGTAATTGATAAATATTCTGCTGTTTATGTAGTGGTCAGCAAGGGACCGGAGCATGCGACCATTGATTTAACAAAGCTAGACTTAGAGAAGATGGATGGCGTTGCTGCCAAAACAGCGCTGGAGGGCAATGGCCTGACAGTCAATGTGGAACAGAAGAACAGCGAAACCGTAGCGTCAGGATATGTAATCAGCTACAGTCCTGATAAGGCAAAAGAAGGAGAAACCGTAACTCTGGTATTAAGCAGCGGTCCGGCTCTTGCCAATCCGACCACTGTTCCGAACATTGTCGGCCAGACCCAGGAGATCGCTGTGGAGATGCTGGCTGATGCAGGGCTGGTTCAGGGAACGGTTACAGAAGCCGCCTCTGAGACGGTTCCCCGTGGCAGCGTTATCAGTCAGTCCTTAACTGAAAACAGCCAGGTAGAAGCGGGTACAGCCGTGGATTTTGTCCTCAGCAGCGGAACCGCCCAACAGTCTAAATACAAATATCTGGCTTCCATTGAAAAGTCTTATCCACTGCAAAATATTATCGGACCAGGCTCCGGCAGCACCCAGCTTACCTTAAAGATACAGCTGAGACAGTCGGTGAATGGAAGGGACGAAATCAGAGAACTTATGGGACCCGTTACCATGGCAGGCGACCAGTCGCTTCCCGTATCGTTTAAAAATATAGAAGGCGTTTACGGCATCTCCGGCGGGACAGTAGAAATCGTGAATGTGGAAACAGGTGATATAATTAATTCTTATTACGTCACGTT
The DNA here is from genome assembly GCF_044987295.1 of Lacrimispora sanguinis. NCBI lineage: Bacteria > Bacillati > Bacillota > Clostridia > Lachnospirales > Lachnospiraceae > Lacrimispora > Lacrimispora sanguinis. The sequence continues at coordinate 436,522 of NZ_CP173277.1, forward strand.
TATTCCGGTACCGCAATCGTAAGGAACACACCCTTCGGGTATCAGGAAAAAAGGAAAATATATGACAGGAAAAATTTTGAAAGGAATTGCAGGTTTTTACTATGTGCACGGCACGGACGAAAACATCTATGAATGTAAAGCAAAGGGTATTTTTCGCAATAAAAATGTGAAGCCTCTGGTTGGAGATGATGTGGAATTTTCTATTCTGGACAGTTTGGAAATGAAAGGAAACATCGATCAAATCCTCCCAAGGAAAAATACCCTGGTTCGACCTGCCGTAGCCAATGTGGATCAGGCGCTGGTGCTATTTGCCATCACCCATCCGGAACCCAACTTAAATCTGCTGGATCGTTTTCTGGTTATGATGGAAGTTCAGGAGGTTCCAGTAAAAATCTGTTTTAATAAAACTGATTTAACAAATAGAGAAGAAAAGCTGGCTCTTGGAGCAATCTATGAGGCAGCTGGCTATCCCGTATATTTTACCAGTACCTATGACGATCAGGGAATTGAGGAGATCAGAGATCTGGTGCGTGGGAAAACCACGGTTCTGGCAGGGCCTTCCGGAGTGGGAAAGTCCTCCTTAACCAACCTCCTCTATCCTAAGGCTGAGATGGAGACTGCCAATATCAGCGAGAAAATTCAGAGAGGAAAGCATACGACCAGGCATTCTGAGCTTTTTGGCATCGGAAGTGATACGTACCTTATGGATACACCGGGATTTAGTTCCATGTACTTGGAAGACTTGGAGTGCGGTCAACTGAAGGATTATTTTCCGGAGTTTGAATCCTATGAAGACGGGTGCCGGTTCCTGGGCTGTGTGCACATAGGAGAAAAAACCTGCGGCATAAAAGCTGCGGTAGAAGAAGGAAAAATAAACCGGGGCCGATATGAAAATTACCGGCTTTTATATCAGGATCTAAAAGAGAAAAGGAGATATTAATATGCTTAAACTTGCCCCTTCCATATTAGCGGCAGACTTTAAAAAACTTGGACAGCAGGTAGCTGAAGTGTCGGAGGCAGGAGCCCAGTACATTCATCTGGATGTGATGGATGGTGCATTTGTGCCCAGTATTTCATTTGGAATGCCGGTTATCGGAAGCCTGCGAAGCTGCTCTGACCGGGTATTCGATGTCCACATGATGGTTGAAGAACCTGGAAGATATATCAATGATATCAAAGAAGCGGGAGCTGATCTCATCTGTGTTCATGCGGAAGCCTGCACCCACTTAGACCGTACCATAAACCAGATCAAGGAAGCAGGGCTAAAAGCCGGAGTGGCCTTAAATCCGGCAACCTCCTTATCTGTCCTGGATTTCATTTTGCCGGAAGTAGACATGGTTTTAATCATGACGGTAAACCCAGGCTTTGGCGGACAAAAATTTATTCCGTATACACTGGATAAGGTCAGGGCCTTAAGGCGCATCTGTAAGGAGCGGAATTTAGAGACAGATATCCAGGTTGACGGTGGCGTTACCTGTGATAACGTGAGAGAACTGATTGAAGCAGGCGCCAATGTATTTGTGGCTGGTTCCGCTGTATTTAAAGGAAATGCGGCTGAGAATACAAAGGCATTCTTAAAAATATTTGAGGAATATGAAGGGTGAAAGAAGAAACTACAGGTTTGATCGTTACCGGGGGAATCATAGATTATGGATTTGCCGGCAGCTTCTTAGAAAACAGAACGTTTGATAAAATCATCGCAGTAGATGGGGGACTGGCAGCTCTTTCCAGACTTCAGTTAAAGCCGGATGCCATTGTTGGAGATTTTGATTCGGTAGCAGAAGATATCCTGGCAGAGTATAAAAACAGTTCAGACAATATTACCTGGGAAATACACAAACCGGAAAAGGATGAAACAGATACAGAGCTTGCCTTAAATACCGCCATAGGACTTGGCTGCTCGAAGCTGGTCCTGCTGGGGGCAACAGGAGGAAGGATGGATCATTTTATCGGCAATCTCCATCTTCTTTATGCCTGCCTAAAAAAGGGTGTGGAAGCTGCCATTGTTGATGAAAAGAACTGGATCACAGTGATTGATAAAGGGAGAACGTTTCTGGCTGAAACATTATGGGGAAAATATATCTCCTTTCTTCCCCTGTGCGGGGAAGTGAAGAAAATCACACTGACCGGTTTCAAGTATCCTCTTTATGAAAAGGACATTGACTTAGGAACCAGCTTATGCATCAGCAATGAGCTGACTGGTGAAGTGGGCACAATCGAATTTGCTTCCGGTACCTTAATCTGTATCCAATCCCATGACTAGACTGGCATGGCTTAATATATCGAAACTGGATATTTATATCACTCCACTTGCGTGCTAAGATAAAGAACAACAAGAGCAGCAAGGGAGGAATTACCAATGAGTAAAACAGACAACAGGATTTATAAAACCGCACTGACAGGACTGTTTGCCGCTATGTCCTACGTAGTATTTACATTCCTGCAATTTAAGATCACACTCCCGGGAGGGGATGCCACTTCCATTCACTTAGGAAATGCGGTCTGTGTTTTGGGCGCACTTTTATTAGGCGGGCTGTACGGCGGATTAGGCGGCGCGATCGGTATGACCATAGGAGACCTTTTTGATCCGGTTTATGTGGTATATGCGCCAAAGACATTTGTATTAAAATTGTGCATCGGTCTTATTACAGGATTTCTGGCCCATAGAATCGGTAAGATCAATGAATCCTCTGACAAAAAGCATATTCTGACCTGGACCATCACGGCAGTTGCAGGGGGACTATTGTTCAATGTAATTTTTGATCCGCTGGTCGGTTATTATTACAAGCTTCTGATTCTGGGGAAACCGGCGGCAGAGCTTACACTGGCGTGGAACGTTGCAGCCACTTCGATTAATGCAATCACCTCCGCCATTGTTTCCGTCATCATTTACATGCCTCTTAGAAATTCATTGATTAAGTCGGGTTTATTTACAAAAATTTGTTAGGAGCTCTTATGACATCAGAAAAACATCAGAAAAAAATTGCTGTTATTCATGATCTGTCGGGATATGGCCGCTGTTCCTTAACAGTGGCTCTTCCTATTCTTTCAGCCTTAAAGGTACAGTGTTGTCCGGTTCCCACATCCATTTTATCCAGCCATACCGGATTTTCCACCTACTTTTTTGACGATTATACAGAGAAAATGCCCTTATATATTGAACAGTGGAAGAAACTGGATTTATCCTTTGACGGGATTTACAGCGGGTTTTTAGGTTCCGAGGAACAGATTGGAATTGTCATTGACATGATTAAGGAGTTTAGAACACCGGAAACAACGGTTTTGGTAGATCCTATTATGGGAGATCACGGCAAGGCTTATCAGACCTATACGGAACGGATGTGCAGCCGTATGAAGGAACTGGTGGGCTTTGGTGACATTGTGACCCCAAATCTGACAGAGGCCTGTATCTTAACCGGCAGAAAATACCGGTCATCAGGCTGGAAGCGTTCAGAGCTTCTTTCCATGGCCGCAGAGATATGGGATATGGGACCGGATTCCGTGGTGATCACGGGAGTAAGGGAAGGCAACTATGTGACCAATGTAGTGGCGGAGAAGAACCGGGAGCCCCATTTTTTGCGCTCTCTTCATGTAGGAAGTGAACGGCCGGGGACCGGAGATGTGTTTTCCAGCATCCTCGCAGCCCAGACAGTGAAAGGGATTCCATTAACAGAATCAGTGAAAAAAGCGGCCGGTTTTGTAAAGGCCAGTATTATAAAATCCGATGAGCTGCATGTCCCGATTAAAAACGGAGTGTGCTTTGAAGAAATCCTTTCTATGCTGATTCGGGGATAAGAATGAGGCGAAGGATGGGGAATTTTAGGAAAGGGGCTTTTCTTTGCCCTTTTTTTGTAGTATAATCAACGGCAGACTATCATGCGGGACAACTTTCGCAGAAAATATTGAGGAAAAACCAGGAGGAACACCATGTTAGATTTAAAGTTTGTAAGAGAAAATCCTGAAATTGTAAAGGAAAACATTAAAAATAAATTCCAGGATAGCAAGCTGCCATTAGTTGACGAAGTCATTGAACTTGATGAGCAGAACCGTACAGCGAAGCAGGAAGGGGATGCTTTAAGAGCTGAACGTAACAAACTTTCCAAACAGATCGGCGCCTTGATGGGACAGGGAAAAAAGGAAGAAGCAGAGGAAATGAAGAAGAACGTGACCAATGCTTCTGATCATCTGGCTCAGTTGGAAGAAAAGGAACGTGATCTGGAAGAAAGAATCAAAAAGATCATGATGACCATTCCGAATATCATTGATCCCAGCGTACCCATCGGTAAGGATGACAGCGAGAACGTAGAGGTAGAGCGTTACGGCGAGCCGGTTGTTCCTGAATTCGAGATTCCCTATCACACGGACATCATGGAAAGCTTTGACGGCATTGACCTTGACAGCGCAAGAAAAGTGGCCGGCAATGGCTTTTATTACCTGATGGGCGATATTGCAAGGCTTCATTCTTCCGTACTTTCCTATGCAAGGGATTTCATGATCAACCGTGGTTTTACCTATTGCATTCCGCCTTTCATGATCCGCAGTGAAGTGGTTACCGGTGTTATGAGCTTTGCTGAAATGGATGCCATGATGTATAAGATTGAAGGAGAGGATTTATATCTGATCGGTACCAGCGAGCATTCCATGATTGGAAAATTCATTGATACCATTCTTCCGGAAGAAAAGCTTCCTCAGACTTTAACCAGTTATTCTCCTTGTTTCCGTAAGGAGAAAGGCGCTCATGGTTTGGAAGAACGTGGAGTGTACCGGATCCATCAGTTTGAAAAGCAGGAGATGATCGTTGTCTGCAAGCCGGAAGAAAGTATGGATTGGTATGATAAATTATGGCAGAATACGGTTGACTTATTCCGTTCCCTGGATATCCCGGTAAGAACTCTGGAATGCTGTTCCGGAGATTTGGCGGATTTAAAGGTGAAATCAGTGGATGTGGAGGCCTGGTCCCCAAGACAGAAAAAGTATTTTGAGGTAGGAAGCTGCTCTAATTTAGGGGATGCTCAGGCAAGAAGACTTAAAATTCGTGTTTCTGGAGACGATGGTAGAAAGTATTTTGCCCATACGTTAAATAACACCGTAGCTGCTCCTCCAAGAATGCTGATCGCTTTCCTGGAAAACAATTTACAGGCGGATGGAACCGTGAGGATTCCTGAGGCTTTACAGCCCTATATGGGAGGCACGAAAGCACTTATGCCTAAAAAATAAGAATCATAATAAGGTCCGGCTTTTTCTGAAAGGCCGGACCTTTTAACTTTTCCCACACAAGATATACGGTTGCAGTTGACAAGTGGGATCATAGGTATGGTATGATGGATATTACTAAGACAGGTGCGTAACCGGTAATAGGGAAAACGCAGCTGGCACGAAAAATGAAAAGGAGTGACGGCGGTATGATTACATTTAACCATTTTAATTTTAATGTACTTGATCTGGAAAAGAGCTTGACATTCTATAAGGATGCACTGGGCCTTAACCCTGTGCGTGAAAAAACAGCGTCAGACGGTTCCTTTAAACTGATATATTTAGGTGATGGAAAAAGTGATTTTACTCTGGAACTGACTTACTTAACCGAACGAAAAGAGCCTTATAACCTGGGAGAATGTGAATTTCATCTGGCATTTAAAACGGATGAATATGAAAGCTTCTATAAGAAACATAAAGAAATGGGCGTTATCTGCTATGAAAACCCTGCCATGGGCATTTATTTCATCAGTGATCCTGACGGCTATTGGATCGAAATTGTTCCCGCCAGATAAGGAGAAGCCGTGTATATTGAAGTAAATGGAGTCACGTTATACTATGAGGTATCAGGAAGCGGCCCGGCTATTCTTCTTGTCCATGGGAATGGAGAGGATCACAGTATTTTTAATGAGACAGCGGAGCTTTTAAGTGAAGATTATACTGTATACGCCCTGGATTCCAGAGGTCATGGAAAAAGTTCCAGAGTGAAAATGCTGGGATATGAGGTGATGGCGGAAGACGTGGCAGAATTTGTCAGGAAGCTGAAACTTGAAAAACCCTGTTACTGCGGATTCAGTGACGGCGGAATCATTGGGATTCTGGCCGCCGTCCGTTATCCAGAGGTTTTTTCAAAGATGGTGTTTTGCGGTGCCAATGCTTATCCTCAGGGTTTAAAATGGCATTGGCTTAAATTCTTCGCTTTGCAGGAAGCCATAAACCACGATCCAAAACTTTTGATGATACTCCGAGAACCTCATATAACGGTCAAAGAGCTGGAGAGCATTCCGGTTCCGGTCCTTATTTTGGCTGGAGAACGAGATATGGTCCGTGAATCCCACACCCGTTATCTTGCCTCAAAAATCAAAGGCAGCTGTCTAAAAATCCTTCCCGGAGAAGGGCATGGCAGTTATATCGTACACAGCAGGAAACTTTATTATTTTATGAAGAAGTTTCTTGAAAGACCGATTCCCATAGAAAAATATATTTAAAATAAAACAGGGGTGTAAAGAAAAAACACTTGACACCATATAAAAAATATTGTATGATATCCCAGGTGATGATATGGAGAGGATTGCAAGACAGGGCTTGTTATATGATTTCTACGGCGCTCTTTTAACAGAGCATCAAAGGCATATCTACGAAGATGTGGTTTTTTACGACCTTTCTTTAAGTGAGATTGCAGAAGAACAGGGAATCAGCCGTCAAGGTGTCCATGACCTCATTAAACGGTGTAATAAGATTCTGGAAGATTATGAAGAAAAACTTCATTTGGTAAAAAAGTTTGAGCAGACAAAAAAACTGGCCAGAGAAATCCAGAGTCTGACAAAGGAGTTTGCCGGCAGTTCAGATATGAATCTGATCCATCGCATTGAGGAGATATCGGGCGAAATCATCGAGCTGGAAGCTCATTAGGAGGGCGTTAGATGGCTTTTGAGAGCTTATCCGATAAATTACAGAATGTATTTAAGAATTTAAGAGGCAAAGGACGCTTGTCCGAAGCCGATGTGAAAACAGCCCTTAAAGAAGTGAAGATGGCTTTACTGGAAGCCGATGTAAGTTTTAAGGTTGTTAAACAGTTTATAAGTGCTGTACAGGAGCGGGCAATCGGACAGGATGTCCAGAACAGTCTGACTCCCGGACAGATGGTAATAAAGATTGTAAATGAAGAGCTGGTAAAGCTGATGGGATCGGAAACAACTGAGATTTCGTTAAAGCCTGCCAGCGATATGACCATCATCATGATGGCCGGTCTTCAAGGTGCCGGTAAAACGACAACCACTGCCAAGATTGCCGGTAAGCTTAAGGCAAAAGGCAGGAAGCCGCTTCTCGTTGCCTGTGACGTTTATCGTCCGGCTGCTATCAAGCAGCTGCAGATCAATGGGGAAAAGCAGGGCGTTCCCGTTTTCTCCATGGGAGAAAATCATAAACCGGCAGATATTGCAAAAGCCGCTGTTGCTTATGCGGCAAAGAATGATCAGAATGTGATCATTTTGGATACGGCGGGCCGTCTTCACATTGATGAAGACATGATGAGCGAGCTGATCGAAATTAAAGATGCGGTAGATGTTCATCAGACAATACTGGTAGTCGATGCCATGACAGGACAAGATGCGGTAAATGTAGCAGGAATGTTCAACGACAAAATCGGCATTGACGGCGTTATCATTACCAAGCTGGACGGTGATACCAGGGGCGGAGCCGCCCTCTCAATCCGTGCAGTAACTGGAAAACCGGTTCTTTATGTAGGTATGGGAGAAAAGCTTTCCGATTTGGAACAGTTTTATCCGGACCGTATGGCTTCCAGAATCCTTGGTATGGGCGATATCCTTTCCCTTATTGAAAAGGCCGAAAGCCAGGTTGACGAAGAGAAAGCAAAAGAGTTGTCCCAAAAGCTCCGCAAGGCGGAATTTGATTACAATGACTTTTTAGACCAAATGAACCAGGTAAAGAAAATGGGCGGCATGGCAAGCATATTAAGCATGATGCCAGGCATGGGCCAGATGAAGGACATGGACTTTGATGAAAAAGCCATGGACCGGGTAGAAGCGATCATCCTTTCCATGAGCAATAAAGAACGATTGAATCCGGAGCTTATGAAAAATGCTTCCAGAAAGCAGCGTGTAGCAAAGGGTGCGGGAGTGGATATCACCGAAGTAAACCGCATAGTCAAGCAGTTTGATCAGATGAAGAAGATGATGAAGCAGCTTCCCGGCATGATGGGCGGCGGTAAGCGTCATGGCGGTTTGTTCGGCAAGATGAAGTTACCGTTTTAATTACTCTTTTACGTTAGCAAAGCAGATTTTCTGCGTTCGCTATAAATTAGTTTTAGAATCCAAGATTTAAGGAGGTGAATTTCAAAATGGCAGTAAAAATGAGATTAAAAAGAATGGGTCAGAAAAAGGCTCCTTTCTATAGAATTGTAGTTGCAGATTCCAGATCTCCAAGAGATGGCAGATTCATCGAAGAGGTTGGTTACTATGATCCTACCACAGAACCAAGCGTAATCAAGTTTAACGAAGAGAACGCAAAGAAGTGGTTAACTGCAGGTGCTCAGCCAACCGAAGTTGTAAGCAAGCTTTTAAAGATCGCCGGTATCCAGTAGTGAGAGGTGAAGCATATGAAGGAATTAGTAGAAGTAATTGCAAGAGCACTGGTTGATAACCCGGATCAGGTTGTTGTTACTGAAACCGTAAAGGACGATGAGATAATCCTTGAACTTACGGTTGCACCTTCTGACATGGGTAAGGTAATTGGCAAGCAGGGCAGGATTGCAAAAGCTATCCGTTCTGTTGTAAAAGCAGCAGCTTCCAAAGAAGACAAAAAGGTTACTGTAGAAATCCAGTAATCGTAAAAGACCGCCGGCCTGTCGGGACGACGGTCCTTTTGGTATCATTTTCTTTGTGCAAATGCTTAAGAACAAGCCGGATAGTGATATCCGGTTTCTTTGACATGGTTCAATGAGCAAAGCGAATCGGATTCCCTTTGCATAATATGGAGAGACAGATGGATAATTTGTTAAGAGTTGGCGTAATTTCATCCACCCACGGGGTGAGAGGAGAAGTAAAGGTTTATCCAACCACAGATGACGTAAATCGTTTTAAAAGTTTAAAGAATGTAATTCTGGATAACGGTCGGGAGCATATGGATCTGGAAATCCAGGGAGTAAAGTTTTTTAAGAATATGGTAATCCTTAAGTTCAAAGGATTTGATTCTATTGATGATATTGAAAAATATAAAGGAAAAGATCTGCTCATAACCAGGGACCAGGCTGTAGAACTTGGACCGGATGAAAATTTCATCGTTGATTTAATTGGACTTCGTGTAATCACTGATAATGGAGAAGAGTTTGGAACCCTGACCGATGTGATTAAGACCGGAGCCAATGATGTCTATGAAGTAAAGACGGCAGAAGGGAAGGAAGTCCTGTTTCCGGCAATCAAGGAATGCGTATTAAATGTGGATTTAACAGAAGGAATTGTTACGGTTCACATCATGGACGGGCTTCTGGATTAAAATAGAGGAGTGGAAATAGACAATGAATTATCACATATTAACCCTTTTTCCTGAGATGGTCCTAAACGGCCTCCACACCAGTATTATCGGGAGAGCGGCGGAAAAGGGCCTGCTCTCTATAGAAGCCATTGATATCCGGGAATATTCAACGGACAAGCATCGCCATGTGGATGATTATCCTTATGGGGGCGGAGCCGGAATGGTCATGCAGCCTATGCCTATCTGTGAAGCCTATGATGATTTGTGTGGGAAAATCGGGAAAAAACCAAGGGTAATCTATATGACTCCCCAAGGGAGGGTTTTTAACCAGAAAATTGCGGAGGAACTGGCACAGGAAGAAGATCTCGTTTTCCTATGCGGTCATTATGAAGGAATTGATGAGAGAGCTTTGGAACTGATTGCCACGGATTATCTTTCTATCGGTGACTATGTGCTGACAGGAGGCGAGCTTCCTGCCATGGTCATGATTGACTGCATCTCCCGGCTGATCCCAGGGGTCTTAAATAACGATACCTCTGCAGAATTTGAATCCTTCCACGACAATCTGCTGGAATACCCTCAGTATACCAGGCCGGAAGAGTACAGGGGACTTAGGGTTCCTGATATCCTTTTATCCGGTCATCATAAAAATATCGAAACTTGGCGAAGGGAACAATCCATTAAACGGACCCTGGAACGCAGGCCGGATCTTTTGGCGGATGCCAGCCTGTCTAAAAAAGAAGCAGAATATTTAAAAAAGCTTGAAAATGAGTAAGTAAAGGACTTGCAATCCAAGTTTCTTTATGATAAAATGTAAAACGTTGTGATGAAAAGGCGATGGTCCTCTGTTACGGATTTTAAAATGAAGTATTAAGAACATCAAATAATATCAAGGAGGTTCACACAATGAACGAAATTATTAAGAATATTGAAGCAGCACAGTTAAAGCAGGAAGTTCCTCAGTTCAACGTTGGCGATACCGTTAAGGTATACAACAAGATCAAAGAGGGTGCCCGCGAAAGAATCCAGATTTTTGAAGGAACCGTTATTAAAAGACAGAACGGCGGCGCTAGAGAAACATTTACCGTAAGAAAGAATTCTAACGGCATTGGCGTTGAGAAGACTTGGCCATTACATTCCCCTTCTGTAGACAACATTGAAGTTGTTAGAAGAGGTAAAGTAAGAAGAGCAAAACTTTACTACTTAAGAGACAGAGTAGGTAAAGCTGCTAAGGTTAAAGAATCAGTTAAATAATTCCGGATCAGGTGAGGGGGACAATGCAAATTGTCCCTTTCTTGACATAAGTCACTTAATGAAGGTAAGCGAAGCGAACTTCCTTATAATAGATGGGGGGTTTCACACATGGATTTTTATCGCAGTGAAGATAATAATAAGCTCCGGCAAATAGTCAATTGGATTGTCGATATTGTAGTAGTGATTGCCTTAGCATGGTTTCTGGTCTATGCTTATGGAACACAGATTGTGATTGCAGGGCATTCCATGCTTCCTCTTCTCGCTTCGGATGATGTGGTTTTGATGGACCGGCTGGCTTATGATTTTGGAAACCCGGATCGGTTTGATGTGGTGGTATTTCAAAGAGAAGATCAGAAAATGAATGTAAAAAGAGTCATCGGCCTGCCAGGGGAAACTGTGCAGATAAAAAACGATGAAATCTTGATTGACGGCGAAAAGCTAAAAGAACCGTCCGGTCCTGGCCGGATCTCCCTTGCCGGACTTGCGGAAAAGCCGGTCAAGCTTGGGAGTGATGAATATTTTCTGCTGGGTGATAACAGAGACAGCAGCGAGGACAGTCGTTTTGCCAATATCGGAAATGTAAGCAGAGGCCAGATTCAGGGAAAGGTTTGGTTCCGGATGATGCCTTTTATAAAAATGGAACTAATTCGTTCAAAGTAGAGGAATGTTATGAATATACAATGGTATCCAGGTCATATGACCAAAGCCAAAAGGGCTATGAAGGAAGATATCAAATTAATTGATTTGATAATAGAACTGGTGGACGCGAGAGTGCCCTTAAGCAGCCGGAATCCTGATATTGATGAATTAGGAGCCGGAAAGGCACGTATCGTTCTGCTTAATAAATCCGATCTTGCGGATGAACGCTGCAACAGTGCTTGGGAGACTTATTTTGTGGCTCAGGGCTGCCACGTTGTTAAGGTGAATTCCAAGAGCGGTGCAGGGTTAAAGCAGATTAACGGTGTTGTTCAGGAAGCTTGCAAGGAGAAAATAGAACGTGACCGCAGAAGAGGAATTTTAAACCGCCCGGTGAGAGCCATGGTGGTAGGTATTCCTAATGTAGGAAAATCCACCTTTATCAACTCCTTTGCAGGAAAAGCATGTACAAAAACAGGAAATAGACCAGGAGTGACAAAAGGGAATCAATGGATCAGGCTTAATAAGAGCTTAGAGCTTCTTGATACCCCCGGTATTTTATGGCCGAAATTTGAGGATCAGCAGGTGGGAATCCGTCTTGCCCTCATTGGTTCCGTCAATGATGAGATACTGAATAAGGATGAACTGGCAATGGAGCTCATCCGTTTCCTGAATGAAAAATATCCCAGAGTTCTTTCTGAAAAATATGGAATAGAAACCGAAGATGCCCTTGAGGCATTAATGCAGGTGGCAAAGGCTAAGGCCTGTCTTGCAAAAGGCGGAGAACTGGACCTGGTAAAGGCTTCGAATCTATTAATTGATGATTTCAGAAGCGGAAAGCTTGGTCGTATGACTCTGGAACTTCCTGCGCAATAACAAGAAATAAATGATAGGGTTTTGCTTTTTGGAAAAAGAGCAAGGCCCTGTTTTTCAATCATAAAATGGGAGCTTAATGAAATGAGAAAATTAACGGAAGAAAAGCTTCAGGCGGAACAGGAGCGCCTGGAGAAGATGAAAGAGTTTGAACGTCAGTATGAGGATCATATCCTGGTCTGCGGAATCGATGAGGCCGGACGCGGACCTCTGGCCGGGCCGGTGGTAGCCGGTGCGGTAATCCTGCCCAGGGCTTGCGAAATCCTTTTTTTAAATGATTCAAAAAAGCTGTCAGAGAAACGGCGGGAAGCCCTTTTTGAAGAAATCCAGGAAAAAGCCTCCGCATTTGCAGTGGGAGTGGTTGGAGCAGACAGGATCGATGAAATAAATATCCTGCAGGCTACCTATGAAGCGATGAGGCTTGCCATAAGCGAATTGGGAGCAGAACCGGAAGTCCTTTTAAATGATGCGGTTACAATCCCGGGAATTACCCTTTCCCAGGTTCCTATCGTCAAGGGAGATGCAAAGAGTGTTTCAATTGCCGCTGCAAGCATTATGGCAAAAGTGACCAGGGATCATATGATGGAGGAATATGACAAATTGTTTCCGGAATATGGTTTTGCAAAGCATAAGGGGTATGGAACGGCAGCTCATATTAACGCCCTAAAGGAGTTTGGCCCCTGTCCCATTCACAGACGCAGCTTTATTAAGAACTTTGTGGGAGGTTGTCTTTGAGGAACAATCGGGAGATTGGAAGCGAATTTGAAGATACGGCCGCAGCATATCTGGAAAGTAAAGGATATGTTATATTAGAACGGAATTTTGGAGACCGTAAGGGAGAAATTGATATCATCGCAAAGGATGGAAGGGAACTCGTCTTTATAGAGGTAAAGTACCGGCGGAACTTAGAAAAAGGAGATCCGGCGGAAGCTGTCCATTTTTCGAAGCAGAAGAAAATCAGGGATGCTGCCAGGAGATATTTGTACCGGTGCCATTTGGGAGAAGACATTCCCTGCCGGTTTGATGTGGTGGCAATTCTGGGACAGGAAATCCGGCTGATTAAAGACGCATTTTAAACAAAGGTGTGATTAAAAATATGTGGAAGCGTAAAGCAAGTGATATAGGAATGGATTATAAGACAGTGGAACAGGTACCTTATTTGTCCTTTCCTATCTTAGAAAAAACAGGGTTGGTGAAGCAGGGATTTTCAACAAAACTGGGAGGCGTCAGCCAGGGAAAGTATGCTACTATGAATTTTACATTTACCCGGGGTGATAATCGGCTGCATGTAATGGAAAACTACCGCAGGATGGGAAAGGCCCTGGGGGTTGATGCAGAGCGGATGGTTTTGTCCTATCAGACCCATACCACGAATGTTAAGCTGGTAACGAAAGAGGATGCGGGGAAAGGCATTGTAAAGGAACGGGATTATGAAGATGTGGATGGATTGATCACCAATATTCCTGGAATTACCCTGGTCACCTTTTATGCAGATTGCGTGCCCCTTTATTTTCTGGATCCAATCCATCAGGCCATTGGGCTCAGCCATTCCGGCTGGAGGGGAACCGTAAAGCGCATGGGAGAAGTTACGGTTAAAAAAATGGAAGAAGCCTTTGGAACAAAGGCAGAGGATGTAATCGCCTGCATCGGCCCCAGCATTTGCAAGGAATGTTACGAGGTAGGAAGCGAAGTAGCCCAGGAGTTTATGAAAGGGTTTGATAAGAAGCATTGGGGCGATATATTAACTGAAAAAAAAGATGGTAAATATATGCTTGATCTTTGGCGGGCGAATGAAATTGTGCTGCTGGAAGCAGGGATAAAGCAGGAGAACATCCAGATTACGGATATCTGTACCCACTGTAATTCAGATCTCTTATTTTCTCATCGGACGACCGGCAATGAGAGAGGGAATCTGGCGGCATTTTTAGGGCTTGCTGAGAAAAACAACGGTTAATCATACGCTTGATTCTTTATCATTTATAAGTTCAAAAAAAGTGAGATGCTGCAAAAGAGCAGCATCTCACTTTTTTGTTAAAACGAAGAGGAACCCTACACCCTCCTGCGTTTGCAGGAGTAAGGTATATCTTATGCCCGATATTTTTTTAACAAATTCTGAATCTTTTCTGTAGAAGAAAGGGCAGTACTAATGGGCACATCATGATTTAAGGAATTCACAATTGCCGCAATGTATTTACTGATGTCTGCCTCCACATACCATTCCCTTTCCAGCAATTCCTTGGGACGGTAATTTAAATTTGTTGTAACGACACAGTCAATGTAGCCCCGGCTGTAATATTCGTCAAATTTAGCAAGTCCGTTGGTGAACAGACCAAACGTACAGCAAACGATTACTTTATCTGCTTTCCGCTCTTTTAATTCCTTTGCCGTATCCAGCATGCTTTCCCCGGAGGAGATCATATCGTCTACGATCAGCACTGTCTTGCCTTCTACGGAGGCACCTAAGAATTCATGGGCAACAATGGGGTTTCGTCCATCAACCACTTTGGAGTAATCCCGTCTTTTATAAAACATACCCATGTCCACGCTTAAGTTGTTTGCCAGGTATACGGCGCGGTCCATGGCACCCTCATCCGGGCTGATTACCATCAAATGTTCTTTGTCAATCTTTAAATCCGGACACTTCCTCAATACTGCCTTGACAAACTGGTAAGTAGGCATGAAATTATCAAATCCGTTTAACGGGATGGCATTCTGGACCCTGGGATCGTGGGCGTCAAAGGTAATGATGTTGCTCACTCCCATATGAACCAGCTCTTCCAAAGCCATGGCACAGTCTAAAGATTCCCTTTTGGTTCTCTTATGCTGGCGGCTTTCATATAAAAACGGCATTATAACACTAACTCTGTGCGCCGTTGCGCTGCATGCACCGATGATCCTTTTTAAATCCTGAAAATGATCATCAGGAGACATATGGTTGGTATAACCATTGACCGTATAGGTTAAGCTGTTATTGGTGACGTCTGCCATCACAAATACGTCCGTGCCCCGGACAGATTCCCTGATAATGCCTTTTGCTTCTCCGCTTCCAAAACGCGGGCATTCGCATTTTAGAAGATAAGAGTCCACATCATATCCGCGATAGTGAAGATCGGCTTTTCGGCGTATAAGCTCCTGGATATCATTTCTGCGGAAACCTACGATGTGGTCGTTTACTTTCCCGGCCAGTTCCCGGCAGCTTTCCAGTGCTGCAATCTTTAAGGAAGCAACAGGTAGCTGGTCGTTAAATACATAATCATTTGCCATGACAAAGATTCCTCCATAATAAATCAACAGCCAGTCGTAAGACTGCCTGCTTTTAATCTTACACCCTTTTATACCATTGATTGACAGAATGCGTCAATAGCCTTGGCAGTATTTCCAGGAAAAAAACAAAAAAGGCTTCCTTTACAAAGAGTAACAATCTTGTTATGATATATTGGAAGCTACAGAAAGGTAAAATTATAATGAGCAAAAGAGGACATATCATAAAAGAAGTTGATCCCGGCTCCATTGCGGATCAGCTGGAACTTGAGCCAGGGGATACAGTCCTGTCCATAGATGGCCATGAACTGGAAGACATTTTTGATTATGAGTATTATATTAACAGCGAGTCCATTCTAATGGCTGTGAAAAAGATGAATGGGGAAGAATGGGAACTGGAAATAGAAAATCAATACGAGGATCTGGGGATCACCTTTGAAAATGGGCTGATGAGCGAGTACAGATCCTGCCGGAATAAATGCATTTTCTGCTTTATTGACCAGATGCCTCCTGGAATGAGAGAAACCCTGTACTTTAAGGATGACGATTCCAGGCTTTCCTTTTTACAGGGAAACTACGTGACGCTGACCAACATGAGCGATCATGATATTGACCGTATCATTAAGTTTAAGCTGGCACCGATCAACATTTCCGTCCATACCACCAATCCCGCCTTAAGGTGTGAGATGCTTCACAACCGGTTTGCAGGCGAAGCCCTGGATAAGATTCAGAGGCTGTATGAGGCTGAGATCCCCATGAATGGACAGATCGTGCTGTGCAAGGGCGTCAATGACGGAAAGGAACTGGATAGGACCATAGAGGATTTATCAAAATACCTTCCATATATGGAGAGCGTTTCAGCAGTTCCTGTTGGAATGTCAAAATACCGGGAAGGTTTATATCCCTTACAGCCGTTTACGGCCGAGGATGCAAAAGAGATCGTGGAAATCATCGGGCGATGGCAGAAAAAGCTTTATAAAACCCACGGAAACCATTTCATTCATGCCAGCGACGAGCTTTATATCCTGGCGGGGCTGCCCTTTCCGGAAGAGAACAATTACGACGGATATATTCAGCTGGAAAACGGCGTAGGCATGCTGCGGCTTTTGGAAGAAGAGATTGTGGCCGCTTTAGAAACCATGAAGGATGACCACAAGTCTGAAGAGATCTCAATCGCAACAGGCACACTCGCTGCTCCTTATATTGTAAGACATTCAAAAATGGTACAGGAAAAATTCCCCGGGCGTGTCATTCACGTTTATCCGATTACCAATGTCTTTTTCGGCGAGCAAATCACAGTGGCAGGCTTAATTACCGGCCAGGATTTAATCGGCCAGCTTAAAGGACAGGCACTGGGCAGGCGGTTATTGCTTCCGGAATGCATGTTCCGAAGCGGAGAAGAGGTATTTCTTGATGACCTGACCCGTCAAGATGTACAAAATGCTTTACAAGTACAGGTAGATATTGTAAAATCAAGCGGTCAGGATTTTGTACAGGCAGTACTTGAGCCGGTAGAAGAGAGTGAAGCTTCTTATGAAGCATATGAACTAAATAGCCTTGCGGGCATACCCTTAAGCTCAAAAGGCATGGACGAATAGAGAAGTACCCTGCGGGTATACCTTTTTGTCCGGAAAGCATGGACGACAAGAAGAAAGGAAATAACATATGAGTAAACCAATAGTTGCCATCGTAGGCCGCCCCAATGTGGGAAAGTCTACGTTGTTTAATGTTTTAGCCGGTGATACCATTTCAATTGTAAAGGACACACCAGGCGTTACCAGGGACCGGATCTATGCAGACTGTACCTGGCTGGATATGAATTTTACCCTGATTGATACAGGAGGGATTGAACCGGACAGCAGCGACGTTATCCTGTCCCAGATGAGGGAGCAGGCGGAGATTGCCATTGCCACCGCAGATGTTATCATCTTTATCGTGGATGTTCGTCAGGGACTTGTGGACTCGGATTCCAAGGTCGCTGACATGCTTCGGAAATCCAAAAAGCCCATCGTCCTTGCTGTCAACAAGGTAGACAGCTTCCAGAAGTTTGGGAATGATGTATATGAGTTCTATAACCTGGGAATCGGGGATCCGGTCCCTGTTTCTGCTGCTTCCAGACTGGGTCTTGGAGAACTTCTTGATGAGGTTGCAAAGCATTTCGGTTCCTTTGATACGGATGAAGAAGAGGATGACAGGCCAAGAATAGCAATTGTAGGAAAGCCAAACGTAGGAAAATCTTCTATTATAAATCAGCTCTTAGGAGAAAACCGGGTCATTGTTTCCAATATTGCAGGCACTACCAGGGATGCGGTGGACACGGAGATCGTTCATAATGGCACGGAGTATGTGTTCATTGATACGGCAGGTTTAAGACGGAAGAGTAAGATTAAAGAGGAGCTGGAGCGCTACAGCATCATCCGTACCGTTACGGCAGTTGAACGGGCCGATGTGGTGGTAGTGGTCATTGACGCAGAAGAAGGCGTAACCGAACAGGACGCTAAAATTGCGGGTATTGCCCATGAACGTGGAAAGGGCATTGTTGTTGCAGTCAACAAATGGGATGCCATTGAAAAGAATGATAAGACCATCTATGAATATACAAATAAGATTAAGAATACTCTGTCCTTTATGCCTTATGCAGAGTACGTATTTATTTCTGCAAAAACCGGACAAAGGATGAATAAGCTGTTCGAGGTGATTGACATGGTACGGGAGAACCAGACCCTTCGGGTAGCTACCGGAGTTTTAAATGAAATTATGACAGAAGCCGTAGCGCTTCAGCAGCCTCCGTCTGATAAGGGCAAACGATTAAGACTCTATTATATCACTCAGGTTGCCGTAAAGCCTCCGACGTTTGTAATCTTTGTAAATGACAAGGAATTGACTCACTTTTCTTATACTAGATACCTGGAAAATAGGATCCGGGATGCATTCGGTTTCAAAGGAACCTCTCTAAAGTTTATATATAGAGAAAGGAGCGGAAAGGAGCAATAGTATGGAACGAATCATCTGTCTTTTTGCTGGTTATTTATTTGGACTCTTACAGTCCGGTTATTTTTACGGTAAGGCTCATAAAATTGACATCCGCAATTACGGAAGCGGTAATTCAGGCACGACCAACGCCTTAAGGGTTATGGGGGCAAAGGCTGGAGCAGTGGTCTTTTTAGGCGATTTCTTAAAGTCATTGCTTCCTTGCCTGATGATCCGGGTTCTGTTCCGATCCCAGCCGGAGATGGTTTATCTTCTGATATTGTATACGGGCTTTGGCGTTATCCTGGGCCATAATTACCCATTCTATCTTAATTTCAAAGGCGGCAAGGGCATTGCTGCCACGGCCGGGCTGATCGTAGCTACTGATTTAAGAATGATGCTTTTATGTCTGGTGGCATTTGTTTTGATCGTTGCTGTTACAAGATATGTATCTTTGGGTTCTCTGGTGGTTGCCACAATCTTTTTCGTATGGCTGTTCCTATTTGGAAGGATTGGTGCATATGGTCTTGATCAAAGATTATTGCCGGAGTTCTACATAGTGACAGCACTGATCAGCGGTCAGGCATTCTGGCGCCACCGGGCAAATATCGGACGTCTTGTCCGTGGCAGAGAGAATAAAATTTCCTTTAAATCAGGAAAAAAATAAAATGAGGTGAAGAAAATGGCTAAAATCGGAGTAATCGGATCTGGGAGCTGGGGAATTGCGCTTGCGGCTCTTCTATATAATAATGGGCATGAGGTAACTGTCTGGTCGGCTCTTCCCGAAGAAATTTCGGAGATGAGATCGACTCACAGGCATCATACCCTTCCGGATCTGGTGCTTGCCGGAGACATGGCTTTTACAGAAGACTTAGAAGAAGCCATGACAGGGAGGGATCTTCTTGTAACTGCAGTTCCTTCTGTTTATGTCCGTTCAACGGCAAGAAAGATGAATCCATTTTGCAGATATGGTCAGGTAGTGGTCAACGTTGCAAAAGGAATTGAAGAAGCTTCTCTTATGACTCTCTCCGAAATATTGGAAGAAGAGCTTCCCATGGCAGATGTGGCAGTCCTTTCCGGTCCCAGCCATGCGGAAGAGGTGAGCAAAAATCTCCCCACCACCTGCGTGGCAGGTGCCCGTACCAGAAAGACAGCGGAATTCATTCAGGGAATTTTTATGAGTGAGGTTTTCCGGGTCTACACAAGCCCTGACATCCTGGGAATCGAGCTTGGATCCTCCATCAAAAATGTCATTGCTCTTGCTGCCGGTATCGCAGACGGACTCGGCTATGGTGATAACACAAAAGCCGCTCTGATCACAAGGGGCATTGCCGAGATATCCAGGCTGGGTACGGAAATGGGCGGTAAATTTCAGACATTTTGCGGATTATCCGGAATCGGAGATCTGATCGTGACCTGTGCAAGTATGCACAGCAGGAACCGGAGAGCCGGAATTCTGATCGGTCAGGGTAAGACTATGGATGAAGCAACAAAAGAAGTGAAGATGGTGGTAGAAGGCATTTATTCTGCCAAAGCCGCTCTGGCACTGTCGGAAAAATACGGCGTTTCCATGCCGATTGTGGAGCAGGTAAATGCAGTTTTATTTAACAACAAACCAGCCTCTGAAGCTGTCAAGGATTTAATGCTTAGGGATAAGACCATTGAAAGTTCTGATCTGCCCTGGGATTAAGAAAGAAACATTTCTCATGTGCAGACCGGAAAAAGGAAATATGTGGATTTTTTTATAATTAAATTAAAACCAGTTGACTTTTTTAAAAAGCCAATTTATTATAAAGACTATGTATACGTCAACGAAGTTCGATCCGCCCCTGGCTTATTGAACAGGTGATTTGCTGGATTCCGGTGTGTATTATCTGCCTCTATCAAGTAAATATTACTAATGGAACCGTATATATAAAACGTTTTATGAGGAGGAATGGATTATGAAAAAATCTATGAAAAAGTTACTGAGCCTTGCCATGGCAATTGCTTTGGCTGCATCTTTAACTGCCTGCGGAAGCGGCAAAACTTCAGAAACCACCGCCGCAGGGGAAAAAGCGGCATCAGGAGAATCCTCGGGAGCAGCTGCTTCTGGAGAAGGTTCTTTTAAAATCGGCGGTATCGGACCGATCACTGGAAGCACAGCGATTTACGGACAGGCTGTTATGCGCGGTGCGGAATTAGCCATTGAAGAAATTAACGCAGATGGCGGAATCAATGGCGCTCAGATTGTTTACAACTTCCAGGATGATGAAAACGATACGGAAAAAGCAGTAAATGCGTACAATACCTTAAAGGATTGGGGTATGCAGATGTTAGTTGGTACTGTTACCTCCGCTCCCTGTATCGCAGTAGGTGCGGAATCCAGTAACGATAACATATTCCAGCTCACTCCTTCCGGTTCAGCCGTAGACTGCGCAAAATTTGAAAACCAGTTCCGTGTATGCTTCTCCGATCCAAACCAGGGAGCAGCTTCCGCACAGTACATTGGTGAGAACAAGCTGGCTACCAAGGTCGCTATTATTTATGACAGTTCCGATGTTTATTCATCTGGTATCCATGATAAATTCCTCTCTGAAGCAGCAAATCAGGGAATTGAAATTGTGTCTGATGAGGCATTTACCGCAGACAACAATACCAACTTCTCCGTACAGCTTCAGAAGGCACAGGATTCAGGCGCTGAGCTTGTATTCCTTCCGATCTACTATTCCCAGGCTGCCTTAATCCTTGCACAGGCAAAGCAGATGGGATATGAGCCACAGTTCTTTGGCTGTGACGGACTTGACGGACTTTTAACCGTAGAAAACTTTGATACTTCCTTAGCTGAAAACGTCATGCTTCTGACACCATTTGCTGCTGATGCAAAGGATGAACTGACCCAGAAGTTTGTTACTACATTCAAAGAGAAATACGGCGAAACACCAAACCAGTTTGCTGCCGATGGTTATGATGCAGTATACGCCATTAAGGCTGCTGCTGAAAAGGCTGCGATTACAGCAGACATGGATGCTTCTGCAATCTGCGATGCTTTAAAGACATCTATGACAGAAATTTCCGTAAACGGCTTAACAGGCGAGAACATGAAATGGTCCAAAGACGGAGAACCGGATAAGGCACCAAAAGCTGTTAAGATCGTAAATGGTGTTTACACAGCGATGTAATTACTGAATTTCATTCATTTGGTAAATGACCCAATAGAGGGTCGTCCAGAGGACGACTCTCTTCTTTTAAAATAAACAACGAATGAGGTGCGATGGTATGATGAGTTTCATATCCTATTTTATTAATGGCCTAAGTCTGGGCAGTGTTTATGCGATCATTGCCTTGGGGTATACCATGGTATATGGCATTGCCAAGATGCTTAATTTTGCTCATGGCGATGTAATTATGATCGGAGGATACGTGGTGTTCACAGTTGTCAGCACAATGGGCCTTGGCCCTGTTGCCGGCATACTTCTTGCAGTGATCCTATGCACGGTACTTGGCGTTGTCATTGAGGGGGTCGCTTACCGTCCTCTCCGTATGGCAAGCCCTCTTGCGGTTCTGATCACGGCAATCGGTGTGAGCTACCTGCTCCAAAACATCGCACTGCTCGTTTTTGGTTCTAATCCGAAGTCCTTTACTTCTGTCGTAACAGTTCCGGCTCTTAAGCTTTTACAGGGAAAACTGATTATTTCCGGTGAGACCATTGTTACGATCATCAGCTGTATCATCATTATGATCGGTCTGACGATGTTTATCAAAAAAACAAGAGCAGGACAGGCCATGCTTGCCGTATCGGAAGATAAAGGAGCCGCCCAGCTCATGGGAATTAACGTGGACGGAACCATTGCCCTTACTTTTGCTATCGGCTCTGCCCTGGCTGCTGTGGCAGGTGCCCTTCTTTGTTCCGCCTATCCGACCCTTACCCCCTATACCGGCTCCATGCCAGGCATTAAGGCATTCGTGGCTGCCGTATTTGGCGGGATCGGCTCCATTCCTGGAGCGTTTATCGGCGGACTTTTATTGGGCGTGATTGAAAACTTAAGCAAGGCTTATATTTCTTCCCAGCTTTCCGATGCCATCGTATTTGGAGTCCTGATTGTCGTTCTTCTTGTAAAACCAACCGGAATCCTTGGCAAGAAGATCAACGAGAAAGTATAGGTGGACGATATGGAAAAAAGTATGAAGATAAATTTCCGTCTGAATAAGACATTAAGAAGCAATATAATAACCTATGGGATTGTGATTGCTGCCTATATAATTGTACAGCTTCTGGTAAATGCAGGCCAGGTAAGCAACTTAATGAAGGGCCTCTTGGTACCCATTTGCATTTATACCATTATGGCAATATCCTTAAACTTAACCGTAGGCATCCTTGGGGAACTAAGTCTGGGTCACGCAGGTTTCATGTGTGTGGGAGCCTTTTCCAGCGCCTTGTTTTCCATTTCCATGCTGGAAGCCATCCCCAATGCGGGAATCCGTTTCTTTTTCGCTATTTTAATTGGAGCGTTCTTTGCGGCACTGGCTGGCATTGTGGTTGGAATTCCTGTTTTAAGGCTTCGGGGCGATTATTTAGCCATTGTTACCCTGGCATTTGGAGAAATCATTAAGAATGTGATAAACGTGGTTTATATTGGAAAAGATGCTAGCGGGCTTCATTTTTCCACAAAAAACGCGATGGCTCTCAATATGGCAAAAGAGGGGACAGTGATCATAAACGGTGCCCAGGGAATTACGGGAACGCCTAAAAACTCCACATTTACCATTGGTGTTATCCTTATATTGATCACACTGGTAATTGTTCTGAATTTAATTCACTCCAGATCCGGACGGGCCATTATGTCTGTACGAGACAACCGCATTGCGGCGGAGTCCATTGGTATCAATATAACAAAATACAAATTAATGGCCTTCACCATTTCCGCTGCCTTAGCAGGCGTGGCCGGTGTTCTGTATTCCCATAACCTTTCCGCACTTACTGCAACACAGAAGAATTTTGGCTATAACCAGTCCATTATGATTCTTGTATTTGTAGTTCTCGGCGGAATCGGAAATATCCGTGGTTCCATGATCGCTGCAGTTCTTCTGACTCTGCTTCCGGAGCTTTTGAGAGGCTTAAATACCTACCGGATGCTGATTTACGCCATCATCCTGATTGTCATGATGATTTTTAACTGGAGTCCTAAATTAATTGATTTAAGGAAACGGTATTTCCATAAGAACAGGGCAGAGAAGGAGAGGGCATAACCATGGCTTTACTGGAAATCGATAATCTTGGAATATCCTTTGGCGGATTGCGCGCCGTAGATAATTTCAGCATCACCATTGAAAAAGGACAGCTTTATGGTCTGATCGGCCCAAACGGTGCCGGTAAAACCACAATTTTTAACCTTTTAACCGGTGTATATAAACCCAATACAGGTACCATTTTATTGGATGGAGAGAACATAACAGGGAAAAAAACAGTGGATATTAACAGGGCCGGAATCGCTAGGACCTTTCAGAATATCCGTCTGTTTAAGGAATTAACTGTTCTTGATAATGTTAAAACCGGTCTTCACAACGCTTATTCCTATGGGACGGTTACAGGAATTCTCCGCCTACCTAAGTATTTTAAAGTGGAAAAAGAGATGGATGAGCGGGCCATAGAGCTTTTAAAAGTATTTGGCCTTGATGAGGAAAAGGATATCCTCGCTTCCAACCTTCCATATGGAAAGCAGAGGAAGCTGGAGATCGCCCGTGCCCTTGCCACAGGTCCTAAGCTTTTGCTTCTGGATGAACCGGCAGCCGGTATGAATCCCAACGAAACCACAGAGCTTATGGATACCATACGCTTTGTACGGGATAATTTTGATATGACCATTCTGCTCATTGAACACGATATGAAGCTTGTTTCCGGCATCTGTGAAAGACTGACCGTACTGAATTTCGGCCAGGTGCTTACCCAGGGAAAAACGGCGGATGTGCTTAATGATCCGGAAGTCATCAAGGCATATCTGGGAGAATAAGGAGGCTTATGGAATGGCATTACTTGAAGTAAAAGATTTAGAAGTCTATTATGGCGTCATCAAGGCGCTTAAAAATATTTCCTTTGAGGTAAATGAAGGTGAAATCGTAGCCTTAATCGGCGCCAACGGCGCCGGAAAGACCACGACCCTTCATACCATAACCGGCCTTTTAAAATCGGCCTCCGGTACCATCCAGTTTGACGGCCACGATATCACAAAAATTCGTGGTGATAAAATTGTGGGCATGGGTATGGCTCATGTACCGGAAGGACGGCGGGTTTTTGCAGCTTTAAGCGTTTATGAAAATTTAAAGCTGGGCGCTTATACAAGACGGGATAAAAATGAGATTGAAGAAACCCTGCAGATGATCTACAAACGTTTCCCAAGGCTTCTGGAGAGAAAGAACCAGCCTGCGGGAACTCTAAGCGGCGGAGAGCAGCAGATGTTGGCCATGGGACGTGCACTTATGAGCCATCCGAAGGTTATCGTGCTTGACGAGCCCTCCATGGGACTTTCTCCGATTTATGTGAATGAGATTTTTGATATCATTCAGGAGGTCAATAAGTCAGGAACCACGGTTCTGCTGGTAGAACAAAACGCGAAAAAAGCTTTGTCTATTGCAAACCGCGCTTATGTTTTGGAAACAGGAGCCATTGTTTTAAGCGGCGATGCTCATGAGCTGATGAATAATGACTCGGTAAAGAAGGCATATCTAAGCGAATAATCATATGGCTTACTAAGAATCGTAAATTTTTAAGGATGGCAAAAGAAGTGTAAAAGCTTTTTTGCCATCCTTTAATTTTTTTCTTTTTCAGAATAATCCTTTCTCCCATGCATATAGTATAACAGCACAGAAGGGGGAATCTTTATGGACAATTATAACGTATACAATGATATCAAAGCCCGAACCAACGGAGAAATCTACATCGGAGTTGTGGGGCCGGTAAGAACAGGAAAATCGACATTTATCAAGCGTTTTATGGAATTAATGGTTCTGCCGGGCATGGAGGATGAACACCAGAAAACTCAAACAAGGGACGAACTGCCCCAGAGTGCGGCAGGAAAAACCATCATGACCACGGAACCCAAATTCATCCCCAAAGAAGCGGCCATCATCCGTCTGGGAGATGAAATCGAAACAAAAGTCCGCTTAATCGACTGTGTAGGCTTTATGGTAGACGGTGCTGCCGGCCACATTGAAAATGATGAGGAACGGCTGGTGAAGACACCCTGGTTTGATTACGAGATACCTTTTACAAAAGCAGCAGAAATCGGTACCAGAAAGGTTATTAATGACCATTCTACCATTGGCGTAGTCATAACCACAGACGGTTCCATCGGCGAATTGAAGCGTCCCAACTACATAGCTGCAGAAGAGCGCACCGTACAGGAATTAAGAAACTTAGGGAAACCATTTATCATTCTGCTCAATTCTGCAAAGCCGTATTCCGATGAAACGGCGGCACTCTCAAGGGATATGAGCCAGAAATATGGGGTAACGGTTTTGCCCATTAACTGTGAACAGTTAAAAAAGGATGATGTAAACAACATTCTTGAACGGGTATTAAAGGAATTCCCCGTAACGGAAATGGATTTCTTTATTCCCAAATGGCTTGAGATCCTCCCTGCTACCCACTGGCTGAAGGCCCAGGTCATCCAGGCTGCAAAAGATATGGTTAAAAAAGTATCCCACATGAAGGACGTATCACCAGACTTATTTGACGGGTCAACTGAAAGCGTCCGGTCTATTAAGATCCAAAACTTAAATATGGCCGACGGCAGCGTATCCGTTGCCATGGATGTAGATGACAGTTATTATTATCAGATTTTAAGTGATTACGTAGGACTTCCGATTGAGGGAGAATACCAGTTGATGCAAACCTTAAGCGAGCTTTCAAAAATGAAGGCAGAATACGAAAAGGTCAATCAGGCCATGAGTCAGGTTCGTTTCAAAGGTTATGGAATCGTGACCCCGGAACGGTCCGAGATTATACTGGATGAACCGGAAGTCATTAAGCACGGGAATAAATACGGAGTAAAAATGCGGGCAGAAGCACCTTCCATCAATTTAATTAAAGCCCATATCCAGACGGAGATCGCCCCCATTGTTGGAAGCGAACAGCAGGCAGAAGATTTGATCGCTTACATTAAAGAAAATGCAAGAGAAAGCGAAGACGGAATATGGAATACCAATATCTTTGGAAAATCCATTGAACAGATCGTTGAAGACGGCATTCAGCAAAAGGTCTCCCAGCTTACAGAAGACTGTCAAATAAAACTTCAGGACACCCTCCAAAAAATAATTAACGATAGTAATGGCGGTATGATTTGCATTATTATCTAAATTAATGGTATAATACAAAAAACAGGTACAAAAGGAGGGCTATATGAAATTAATGTTCATCGGCGCAGCCCGCGAGGTAACCGGGAGCTGTCATTATCTGGAAGCTGCCGGTTTTAAAATCCTTGTGGACTGCGGTATGGAGCAGGGGATTGATAAATTTGTAAATGTGGATCTGCCGGTCAGCTATGCGGAAATCGATTATGTTCTTTTGACCCATGCTCATATCGATCATGCAGGAATGCTTCCTTTTATCTATGCAAGAGGGTTCCGGGGACAGGTGATCTCCACAGTGGCAACCGCCGACCTTTGCGGCATTATGCTGAAGGACAGCGCCCATATTCAGGAGTCAGAAACAGAGTGGAAGAACAGAAAAGCCAGGCGGGCAGGACTCCCGGAAGAAGAACCCCTGTACGGAATAAATGATGCCATGGGCGTATTGGAGCTGTTTCATTCCTACAATTACAACGAAAAGGTGGAACTGGAGGATGGCTTTACAATCCGCTTTATAGACGTAGGCCATCTTCTTGGTTCCGCCTCTGTTGAAATCTGGATCACAGAAAGCGGGACCTCTAGAAAAATCGTATTTTCCGGTGATATTGGCAACAAGAACAAACCCTTAATCCGTGACCCTCACTACATAAAAGAGGCGGATTATGTGGTTATGGAATGCACCTACGGAGACCGGCTTCACGGTGTGATACCGGATCATGTTTCCATCCTTGCAGGAATTGTCCAGAAGACCCTTGACAGAGGCGGAAACGTGGTAATACCCGCATTTGCAGTAGGAAGGACCCAGGAGCTCCTCTATATGTTCCGCCGTATCAAAGCAGAGAAATTGGTCACCGGTCACGACGGGTTTGAGGTTTATGTCGACAGCCCTCTGGCAGTGGAAGCAACCCAGATTTTTAAAGATAATCTGGTAGACTGCTACGATGAAGAAACAAAGGAACTGGTTATGAAAGGCATCAACCCCATTTCCTTTCCAGGCCTAAAGCTGTCGGTTACCAGTGAAGAATCCAAGAACATTAATTTTAATTCAAAACCAAAAGTGATCATATCAGCGGCAGGCATGTGTGATGCAGGCCGTATCCGCCATCACTTAAAGCATAATTTATGGAGACGGTCATGTACCATTGTTTTTACCGGATACCAGTCCATAGGAACACTGGGAAGAAGCCTGATTGAAGGCTGCAGTGAAGTAAGACTATTTGGCGAAACCATTCAGGTGGAAGCCCATATAGAACAGATGGAGGGAATGAGTTCCCACGCAGATATGGAAGGATTGATTGCCTGGTTGAATGCTTTTGAAGAAAAACCGCGACAAGTATTTCTGGTACACGGTGATGATCAGGTTTGCAGCTCCTTTGAACAGCTCCTTGAGAAGGATTACGGATATAGGGTAAAGGCCCCTCACTCCGGTTCTGTTTATGATCTATCTCTAGGAAGATGGCTGGATGAAACAGAGGGTGTTGCAGTTGTCAAAGCACCGGAAATCTCAAAAAAACCAGTGGGTGTTTATGGAAGGCTTTTTGCTGCCGGCGAAAGGCTTTTGCAGGTTATCCGTCACAACGAAGGCGGAGCCAACAAGGATCTTGCCAAATTTGCGGATCAAATTAATTCATTATGTGATAAATGGGATAGATAAGGAGAACAAAAGAAGTGACGAATGTACAATTATTTACCGACGGAGCTGCAAGAGGAAACCCCGATGGGCCGGGAGGCTATGGTGCGGTTTTGCAATTTACGGATTCCAAAGGGCAGCTCCACGAAAAAACCATGTCGGCGGGATATGTAAAGACCACCAACAACCGTATGGAACTTATGGCGGCCATTGCAGGTCTGGAAGCACTTACCAGGCCCTGCAAGGTAGAATTATACTCTGATTCTAAATATGTGACGGACGCATTTAATCAGCATTGGATTGATAACTGGGTAAAAAACAACTGGAAAAGAGGCAAAAGCGGCCCTGTAAAGAACATTGATCTATGGGAACGGCTGTTAAGGGCCATGGAACCTCATCAGGTAAGTTTTCACTGGGTAAAGGGACATGCTGGTCACCCGCAGAATGAACGGTGTGATGTCCTGGCTACAAGCGCTGCGGATGGAGATGATCTGCTGATCGACGAAGGGATATGATATGGCAAGCAAGGAAAATGTCAAAAACTTACATATCTCTTACAATGTCTTACTAATTGCGAATTCCTATTTTCTTTCTTTTTTATTTGTGCTATGTTATTTTCATCAACTAGGTTAGGATGATATTTCATGAATAAAAATAGAGGAATTTGGATTGTAATCGGAAGCATTCTGGTCATTGGAATCCTCATAACCCTTGCCACATCCAGTTTTGTTAAAAGCAAGGAAAATGATTCGGATCCTTTGGGAATTACCGGGCTTTCTAACTCCGAAATTCCGGATGCTCATGCAGAAGCAAAAGCTTATGGCGGAACGCCGGAATTGTTTTCAGCGGATGCGGCGGCTCCTCAGGAAGCACCTGCTTCCGCAGAGGACTCAAAGATGAGGAAGGTCGGTCCGGCTGCTGCTCCAATCGCCGAAACTGCTGTGGAGAACAGATCCCAGCCGGCAGAAGCCGAATTTCGGATGAAAAGTGCTGCAGTTTCCGATCAGGCAGAAGCGGCCCCCCAGGCAGTAGAAAGCTCTAATGAGGCTTCCACTGGGGAAATCGTAATCTCGCCAATAAGTCCGGATTTAAAAAGCAGGCAGGCGAATGCTGCCGCTCCTATGGAAGGGGCAGCCTATTATCAGAAGCACTTACTGGAACTGGATGCCCAGATCAAAAAGATGCGGGGGGAATCAGGAGATTCCAATACCTATTCCATGAAGGCTCTGGTGGAAAAAGAACTAAAGCTGTGGACCAGGGAACAGAATGCGATTTATGCCGCTATTATAGAGGGGCTGACTGACGAAGATAAGGAAGCCCTTGAAACCACACAGCAGGCATGGATCAAAAGCAGGGATGCAAAGGCAGAGGAGGCCGCAAAAAAATATAGCGGCGGAAGTCTGGAAGAGGTTGAGTACACGGCTTCCATGGCAGAATCCACGAGGGCGCGGGCCTATGATCTGGTAACGGAATACATGGATGTTCTCTCTTCGGAAGATGGACAGTAAAAAGTACGGTATTTGCCGTACTTTTTATTTTGTTCGAAAAAAATTCCATAGCTACATCTTGATAAATAAAATCCCATATGATAGGATAGTAAAATGAGTGATACTATATGAATTTTTCGGGAGGAAAAAAATATGACAGCTATATTTGCAAGTTTATTGGAGGCCGCGATAAAATTTCTGTTCTTCCTGTTTCTTGCTTGGGGCGGTATCGTATGCGGCAAGAAATACAGAGATCATAAGGATGCCGTAAACAGCGGCAGTGCGACAAAAGAGACAAAATAGCAAACGGAGGACAGTAACGTGAAGAACTACGGTGTGAATGAACTGAGGAGAATGTTCCTTGAATTTTTTGAAAGTAAGGGACATCTGGCGATGAAAAGCTTCTCCCTGGTTCCGCATAATGATAACAGCTTGTTGTTAATCAACTCGGGCATGGCTCCCCTTAAGCCATATTTTACAGGCCAGGAAATCCCGCCAAGAAAAAGGGTGACTACCTGTCAGAAGTGTATCCGGACAGGAGATATTGAGAACGTTGGCAAGACCGCTCGCCACGGCACATTCTTTGAGATGCTGGGAAACTTTTCCTTTGGGGATTATTTTAAGGATGAGGCGATTCACTGGTCATGGGAATTTTTGACCCAGGTAGTCGGTCTTGACCCGGACAGGCTGTATCCCTCCGTATATCTGGAAGATGATGAGGCCTTTGAAATCTGGAATAAGAAAATCGGCATTGCGCCTGAGCGAATTTTCCGTTTGGGTAAGGCAGACAATTTCTGGGAGCACGGCGCAGGTCCCTGCGGCCCCTGTTCTGAGATTTACTACGACAGAGGAGAGAAGTACGGCTGCGGCAAGCCAGACTGTACCGTTGGCTGTGAATGCGACCGTTATATGGAAGTGTGGAATAATGTATTCACACAGTTTGAAAATGACGGCAATGGAAATTATGAGGAATTGCAGCAGAAAAACATTGATACCGGCATGGGCCTTGAGCGTCTGGCCGTAGTTGTTCAGGATGTTGATTCCATTTTTGATGTTGATACAATAAAAGCTCTTTTAACCCGTGTGGCTGAACTGGCCAGAACAGAATACAAGAAGGATCTTGATGTGGATGTATCTCTTCGATTGATTACAGATCACGTCCGTTCCTGTACCTTTATGATATCCGATGGCATCATGCCCTCCAATGAAGGAAGGGGCTATGTTCTCCGCCGCCTTTTAAGAAGAGCAGCCCGTCACGGAAGACTTTTGGGAATCGAAGGAAAATTCCTTGCAGACTTATCCACCACCGTAATTGACCTATCTAAGGATGGGTATCCGGAGCTGGAAGAAAAGAAAGAGATGATTCTAAAAGTTCTGACCCAGGAGGAAGACAAGTTCAATAAGACCATAGACCAGGGCCTTGCCATTCTTGGTGAGCTGGAAGAGGAGATGATCAAAGAGAAAGTCACCATCCTTTCCGGCGAGAATGCCTTCAAATTATATGATACTTATGGATTCCCCCTTGATCTGACTTTGGAGATTCTGGAAGAAAAGAATTTCGGAGTCGATGAAGACGGCTTTAAAGCTGCCATGCAAAAGCAAAGGGAAACAGCCAGAAATGCCAGAAAGACTACCAATTACATGGGTGCAGACGTCACTGTCTACCAATCCATTGATCCAACCATTACAACGGAGTTTATCGGCTATGATAAGCTGGTTTGTGACTCCAAAATCCTTGTCCTCACCTCGGAAACAGACTTGGTGGAGGCGCTTACCGACGGAGAGACCGGAACGATCGTGACGGAACAGACCGTATTTTACGGAACCATGGGAGGCCAGCAGGGCGATGTTGGCAGGATTGTAAGTGATATGGGCGAATTTAAGGTGGAAGATACCATCCATTTACAGGGTGGAAAAGTGGGCCATGTGGGCAGAATGATAAAGGGAATGCTGCAGACTGGTGATGTGGTTACCTTAAAGGTTTGTGAGAACAACCGCCTGAATACAGGGAAAAACCACAGTGCAACCCATCTTCTCCAGAAAGCCTTAAGAGCTGTTCTGGGCAATCATGTGGAACAGGCCGGTTCCTTCGTTGACGGAGACAGACTGCGTTTCGACTTTACTCATTTCTCAGCCATGACACTTCAAGAGATTGACCAGGTGGAAACACTTGTAAATGAGAAAATCAAGGAATCTCTTCCTGTAAAAACGGAAATCATGACGTTAGAGGAAGCTAAAAAATCTGGTGCTATGGCACTGTTTGGGGAAAAATACGGTGATACGGTCCGCGTAGTAAAGATGGGAGACTTTTCCACGGAACTTTGCGGCGGCACCCATATTAACAATACGGGAGTCATCGGCTCCTTTAAGATCCTGTCCGAAACCGGTATTGCAGCCGGAGTCCGGAGAATCGAAGCTCTGACCGGAGACGGCCTGATGCATTATTATCAGGAAACAGAAAAGGAACTTCATGAAGCGGCAAAGACTGCCAAGACAACGCCTTCATCCCTGACGGCAAAAATCGAATCTCTTTTAGAAGAAATAAAAGCCCTGCATTCTGAGAATGAAAAGTTAAAAAGCAAACTTGCAAAAGATTCTCTTGGAAATGTAATGGAACAGGTAAAAGAAATTAAGGGAGTAAAGGTCCTTGCCACAAAAGTTCTTGATGTGGATATGAATGGACTCCGCAATTTAGGCGACCAGCTGAAAGATAAATTAGGCGACGGAGTCATTGTAATCGCCTCTATTCAGGATGATAAAGTGAATCTGATGGCTACTGTCACGGAGGAAGCGCAGAAGAAGGGAGCCCATGCAGGCAACTTGATCAAAGCCATTGCTTCCTTAGTCGGCGGAGGCGGCGGCGGACGTCCGAATATGGCTCAGGCAGGCGGAAAAAATCCGGCAGGAGTCGATGCGTGCCTTGAAAAAGTTACAGAAGTTGTTGCAGAACAACTGAATTAACAAGGGAAACATTAAGAAAAATATAAAAGTTTTTCTTGACGTATGGCAAAATTATGCTATAATCATATCAGTGCTATAAAATACCCAAACAGTTGTATTATGCACAAGTACACAACTGGAGGGAGGTTAGGTGTGAGCTATGTCAAATGTTATCGTTAAAGACAACGAGACCTTAGATAGTGCTTTACGCAGATTCAAAAGAAACTGTGCAAAAGCAGGTATCCAGCAGGAAATTCGTAAGAGAGAGCATTACGAGAAACCAAGCGTAAGACGTAAGAAAAAGTCCGAAGCTGCAAGAAAACGTAAATATAACTAATAGTTAAAAGATGAGCCCCTGGTCCCATTTCTATGTGACCAGGGGTTTTTTCGACTTTTAAGGCCGTAGAATGTTCCGCATCTTTTTTGCATATAGTATAAAGGGATTAAAACCCCATTGTATGCAAAAATAAAAAGAGAGGGGCAGAAAAGGGATTATGTTTGAGGAATCAAAGGAAAAAGCAGCTTCCGCCTTAAAACTCCCGAAGGACGTGGTTCTGGGAGAAGTGCTTGTATCTTTTCTTGGACGTCACAGCGTTGTCATAGAAAATTACCGAAGCATTATCCTGTATACAGACTGTTCCATCAAACTTCAGGCAAAGAACTGTCGTGTGATCATTGGCGGAAGCAGGCTGATGATAGAATACTACACCAATGAGGAGATGAAAATCAACGGTTATATAAAATCCCTGGAATTTGAATAAAAGGGGAAATGGAGGTGAAGTAAAATGCTTGCATGGCTGAATCATTATTTATTCGGTTATCTTTCTATAGAAATGACCGGTTTTTCCCCGGAACGTTTTCTTAACATGTGCAGTGTCCATGAAATTGAATTGTGGAAGGTCATCAATTGCGGACATTCCTATCAGCTTTTCATGACGGTACAAGGGTTCCGTAAGGTGAAGCCACTTGTGCGCAAATCGAAGGTCAGACTTAGGATTTTAAAAAAGTTTGGACTTCCTTTTTTTTTACATCGGAACAAAAAACGGAAATTATATGCAGCTGGGTTCATCAGCTTTTTTTTGATCCTCTATTCCCTTTCCCTGTTTATCTGGGATATTGAATTCGATGGGAACCGGATGTATACATACGACACTCTTATAAAGTTCTGTGAATCGGAAGAAATCCGGTATGGTATGAGAAAGTCAAACATTGACTGTGATGTCCTTGAAGAAGCTTTTCGCACCAAATTTCCTGAAATAACCTGGGTATCGGCAAGGGTATCAGGAACACGCCTTCTGGTTAAAATAAAAGAAAATGAAGTGTTGTCAGAGATTCCTGCAAAGGATGAAACCCCATGTGACATCATAGCAGAAAAGGACGGTGTAATAACCTCCATGATCGTTCGAAGCGGTGTTCCGATGGTAGCCATAGGCGATACCATAACACAAGGGCAGGTACTGATCAGCGGCACTCTACCCATTACCGACGACAGCGAAACAGTGATAAACACGCACTTCGTACGATCGGATGCGGATATAACAGCCAGAACAGAATATCATTTTACGAGACAGATGCCACTTTTTAAGAAAGTTGACGTAGAAACAGGAAAAGTAAGGAATGGGTACTATATGAAAGCTTTTCGCTTTTCCTTCCTGTTAATCCGTCCCAAGCCAGAGGGAACTTCATGGAAACGAACCATGGAAGAAGAGCAGCTTCATTTATTCCAGAATTTTTATCTTCCTATTTATTTTGGTAAAATAACAGGGAAAGAGTATATATCCTACGAGCGTCCCTATACAGAGGAAGAAAAAAAACTGCTGTCTGAGGATATGAACGAGAGGCACAAAAAAAATTTAATAGAAAAAGGGGTACAAATTCTGGAAAATCATGTTAAAATACTAGATAATGAATCTTTATGCCAGGTTGCCATAGATTTCGTGGCAGAGGAGCCCGTAGGAAGACGGGAGGCGGTTAAGATGCAAAGATCAGAGGAACCGGAGGAGACAAATCATTCAAATGAGCGTAATTGAGACAATCATAGACATCCCAGCTGAACACGAAAAAAATGTATGTGGACAGTTTGACAGCTATTTAAAGAAAATCGAACGGACTCTGCATGTTACCATGATTGGACGTGATGGCGCCCTTAAGATCATTGGGTCAGAGCAAATGGTACAGAAAGCAAAAAGTGTATTTAATAACCTGATTGAGCTTTCCAAGCGGGGGAATGCCATTACAGAACAAAATGTAGATTATGCTCTCTCTCTGTCATTTTCTGAAAGCGATAGTCAAATTTTAGAAATCGACAAGGACATTATCTGCAGAACAATTAACGGAAAACCGGTAAAACCCAAAACCCTTGGACAAAAGCAGTATGTGGACCAGATCAGAAAGAAGATGGTCGTTTTCGGAATTGGTCCTGCAGGAACCGGAAAAACCTATCTTGCCATGGCAATGGCCATCCAGGCTTTTAAAAACGGAGAGGTAGGCCGGATCATCCTGACCAGGCCTGCCATAGAGGCCGGAGAAAAGCTGGGGTTTCTCCCGGGAGATCTGCAAAGCAAAATAGATCCTTATTTAAGGCCGTTGTATGATGCTCTCTATCAGATCATGGGAGCGGAGAGTTATCTCCATAATTCAGAGAAAGGCCTGATTGAGGTAGCACCTCTGGCTTATATGAGAGGCCGTACCTTAGACAATGCCTATATTATTCTTGATGAAGCCCAGAATACCACTCCTGCCCAGATGAAGATGTTCCTCACCAGAATCGGCTTTGGGTCAAAGGTGATTGTAACGGGTGACTTAACACAAAAAGATCTTCCTACCGGTAGCTTATCAGGACTTGATATGGCTATGAAAATATTAAAGAGAATTGACGACATCGGTTTCTGCCAGCTAACCAGCAGCGACGTGGTTCGTCATCCTCTGGTACAGAAGATTGTACAGGCTTACGATGATTATGAGTCGAAGAAAAAGCCGGTTGAACGAAAGACAAAAGCCATTGGCGGCAGAAAGGCACGTTATGACGATTAATATTGAATATGAGGCCGAAAAAAAGCTGGACCTCCCATATGAAGATATTATTACAAGGGTAGTGGAAGATTCGCTGGATTATGAAGACTGCCCTTATGAGGCTGAGGTCAATGTCCTCATTACCGACAATGAGGATATCCGCCAGATCAATAACGAATATCGGAATATAGACAACCCTACGGATGTTCTTTCCTTTCCCATGATTGAATATGAAAGACCTTCGGATTTTGAATTCCTGGAAGAAGCGGGAGATGACTGTTTTCATCCGGATACAGGAGAACTTTTACTGGGAGATATTGTTATATCTATCGATAAGGTAGAAGAACAAGCTGAAAAATACGGCCACTCCCAAACAAGGGAGCTTGCCTTTTTAGTTGCTCACAGCATGCTTCATCTTTGCGGCTATGATCACATGGAAGAAGATGAACGAAAGATCATGGAACGGAAGCAGGAGGAAATCTTAAGCCGGGGAGGATATGTAAGATGATGAAAAAGGTATGGTTTGGATTCGCTGGCGTCATGCTTTCTGCTGCTTTTTTATCCGGCTGCAGCAAAAAATACGAAAAGGTGTGGGTTCCGGATCAATCGATGGAAACATCCCAGGCTCCGGAGACAAAAGAAATCAAAATCAGCAGCAGTGAGACAGCAGACGATGAGACAGATGCGAATACCGGTGAATACTATACCTTTGAAGAACGTACCGAAAAAGATGGAATGATACGCAGCTACCTTACCGGGGAGATGGTGGATTCTGCCTACGGAAACCGGAGGCCGGTTGCAGTAATGATGAGCAATGACAAAGAAGCTCTTCCCCAATACGGGATCAACCGTGCCGGAGTGGTCTATGAAGCACCGGCAGAAGGGGGGATGAACCGTTACATGGCTATTTTGGAAAATTATGATGATCTGGACCGGATCGGCTCCGTTAGGAGCTGCCGCACCTATTATACATATTTTGCCCGTGAGTTTGATGCCATCTATGCACATTACGGGCAGAGCACCTTTGCAAAGCCTTATTTAGCCAATGTGGATAACATTAACGGGCTCGATGGCATCGGTACGGTGGCATATTTCCGCACCAAAGACCGGAAAGCTCCCCACAACGCATACACCAGCGGGGACCGGTTAAACAAGTCCATCCTTCAGCTGGGATACTCACAAAGCTACGCCCCGTCTTACCGCGGCCATTACCGTTTTGCAAAGGATGGCACGATGGTGACCCTGGAAGACGCAAATAGCGTCGTCGATGCCTATAAGGTATATCCAGGCTATGTGCTCAATAAGCCGTGGTTTGAATATCATGAAGAGGACGGGCTTTATTACCGGTTTCAGTATGGGGCTCCCCATAAGGGCAATGAAGGTCAGATTAAAGTTAAGAATATCATACTTCAGTACTGTCCGTCCGCCCATTATGCAACGACAGATTATTTAAACATCAACGTACAGGATGACTCTTATGGCTGTTACGTGACAGAAGGCCGTTCCATCCCCATAAAATGGAGTAAGGACGGAGAATTCGGCCCAACACATTATTACGACATGGAGAATAACGAGATTATCCTGAACCAGGGAAAAACCTGGGTATGCATTATTTCTGCACAGGATTCTCCCAATGTAAAGTTATATGGAAAAGAATAGGACAAGCAAAAAAACAACAAAAAAGGGATCTTCCAATTTCCTGATACAGGGAGCCATCCTTGCGGTGGCAGGTATTATCGTTCGGGTCATTGGCATGTTTTACCGTATCCCTTTGGCGGCTATTTTAGGGAATGAAGGAAACGGCTATTATAGCTCTGCCTATTCCATTTATTCCCTCCTTTTGATTGTATCATCTTACAGTCTGCCTACTGCAGTATCCAAGATGATTGCCACCAGACTGGCGAGAAAAGAGTACCGTAACTCCATAAGGGTGTTACAGGTGGCTCTGTTCTACGGCACCGTGGTAGGCGGGCTGGGAGCTGCCGTGCTCTGGTTTGGAGCAGATATATTCGCTAGCCGATTTTTAAAAATGCCTTATACCTTCTATGCCTTAAAGACGCTGGCCCCTACTATCTGGGTAATTGCTTATCTTGGCGTGTTTCGGGGATATTTCCAGGGCATCGGGACCATGCTTCCCACGGCCATATCTCAGATCCTTGAGCAGATCGTTAATGCGATCATCAGCGTATATGCTGCTTCCAAGCTGTTTCAGGCAGGGCTTCGGTCCAATCTGGTTCATGGGTCTACGGAATACTCCTATGCCTTTGGAGCAGCAGGAGGAACCATAGGAACAGGGGCAGGAGCCGTAGCTGCTCTGCTGTTTCTGCTGTTTATTTTATTCAGTTACATGCCGATCATGAAAAAACAGGCAAGAAGGGATAGGACAAGACGTCGGGAATCCTATGGAGAACTTTCCGGCGTTCTTTTCATGACTGTCTTCCCCATTGTTTTAAGCAGCGTAGCTTATAACATAAGTACCGTGATTGATAACAGCATCTATGGAAACGGCATGACTGCTATGGGTATGGGTGCTTCGGAGATTGCTTCCAACTGGGGCTTGATCGGGAAGTACCAGCTTCTTTTTAACATCCCGGTGGCAATAGCCAATTCCTTATCCTCCGCCCTCATCCCCTCTCTTTCAAGGGCAATGGCAGAAGGGCAGAAGGGACAGCTAAAAAGCAAGGTTTCCATGGTGATTCGTTTTTCTATGCTTATCGCCATACCGGCTACGGTCGGCCTTACCGTACTGGCAGGGCCTATCTGCAATTTGTTATTCAGCAGGAATGACAATTCGGCTCTTATTAAGATGATGATGTACGGATCTGTGGCAGTGGTGTTTTTCTCCCTTTCCACAGTGACCAACGGAGTATTGCAGGGGATCAACCGGATGCAGACACCTTTAAAGAATGCGATTATTTCCTTGATCCTTCATGTAATCATCCTGTGCATCATGCTTTTCGGATTCCGGATGGGAATCTACAGCGTGGTTTATTCCAACATCCTATTTGCTCTTACCATGTGTATCTTAAATGGAGCCGCTATCGGTAGATTTTTAAATTACAAGCAGGAAATGAAAAAAACATTTATTATTCCCACTCTGGCATCGGGAGTTATGGGAGCGGCTGCTTACGGCACCTATTTCCTTGTACATCTGACCTTAAAACGTAATGTTCTTGGTGTTATTGCCGCGATAGCCATAGCTGTGGTGGTTTATGGAATTCTCCTTTTATTACTGCGTTGCGTAGATGAAACAGAGCTTTTAAGTGTTCCCGGAGGCAAGAAGCTGGTGCGCATTGCAAGAAAATTCCATCTTTTGTGATTAAAACCAAGGAAGAAGGCAGATACTATACTTACATGAAGGAGGTATCATCTCATGAAGAAGTATATGTTCTGCTTTCTTTTGTTCGTAGCGGCATCTGCCATTTGCCTAGGGATTGGATTTGCCATTACAAAGGACAGCGTAAGGCCTGAGGAGGCTCTGCCGGGGGCAACCATAGAAACAGAAACTGTAACGGAAGCACAGATTGTGATAAACCAGGAAGAGGTTGAACCCGTAAATGCAAAGGGCAAAGAAAAATTTTATCTTGTCTCAGAGGACGGATATCTTCTCGTCCTCTACCAGGATAAAACAACCATCTGCCTTTATACCCATATGCCCATCACAGACTTTCCCGAAGAAGAACGAGGAAAATTAATGGATGGCATATGGTTTTCTTCCATGATTGAGGTATTTAATTACCTGGAATCCTATACAAGCTAAAGAAATACTTGAAATGAAGTGGCAAACTGGATACAATAGGTCTGTCTGAGGATACAGGAGGATTTTATGAAACAACAGGTAATCATTGTAGGAGCAGGAGCTTCCGGTCTGGCAGCGGCTATCCAGGCAGCCAGACAGGGTGCTTCTGTTACCATTTTAGAACATACAGCCAAACCGGGGAAAAAACTTCTTTCCACCGGAAATGGGAAATGCAACTTAACTAATTTAATGACCCCTGATGGTGCTTACCGGGGAGGTCAGCAAGAGTTTATTAAAAAAGTCCTGGATCACGTTACCGTGGAACAGACCCTGGATTTTTTCCGGGATTTAGGACTTGTACTTACAGACCGGAACGGATATGTCTATCCAAACTCCGGACAAGCCGCCTCCGTTCTGGAAGCTCTTCTCTTTGAACTGGACCATCTGGGCGTTTCCATCGTTACTGACTGTAATGTTGAGGAGATCAGGAAGGATTTATCCTTAATAACTTCCAAAGGAAAGAAAAAGGCGGATGCCGTCATTTTAGCGGCAGGTTCCATGGCAAATCCCAAAACAGGTTCCGATGGAAGCGGTTATCAACTGGCAAGGGCTTTGGGACACCGCATCGTTAAGCCGCTGCCTGCCCTGGTGCAGCTTAAGTGTAGGGAAAAGTGGTACAAACAGGCCGCCGGAGTCAGGACAGAGGCCTCTGTGACGCTTAAAATAGACGGAAAAACTGCTGCAGCCGACCGCGGAGAACTTCAATTCACGGATTACGGAATCTCCGGCATTCCGGTTTTCCAGATTAGCCGTTTTGCTGCCAGAGGAATCGATACAGGCCGACAGGTGACGGCTGAGCTTGATTTATTACCTTCCATGGATTTTAACAGTACCAGACAGCTTCTTTCGGATCGAGCGAAGCGCTTTAGCTACCGTCCGGCGGAAGAATTCTTAAATGGCGTATTAAATCATAAGCTGGCCCGGATTCTATTAAAGGAAGCCGGTATCTCAGAAAAAGGTTTTGTTAAAGATATCACAAAAATGCAGATAAAAAAGTTGACCTCTGTCTTAAAGGGGCTTGAAACAGAAATCCTTGCCGCCAATTCTTTTGATCAGGCGCAGGTGTGCAGCGGAGGAATTGATACCAGGGATGTCGATCCAAATACCATGGAATCAAAACTTGTAAACGGACTTTACCTTGCTGGGGAAATTCTTGACGTGGACGGCATCTGCGGAGGTTATAACCTGCAATGGGCGTGGTCTTGCGGCATACTGGCTGGTACAAATGCAGGAGGAAACAATGATCAGAATTAATCAATTAAAGCTGCCGGTGGAACACACAGAAGAAGCCTTATGGGCAAAAGCAGCAAAAGCACTAAAGATTCCGGTAAAAGAAATACGCTCCATTCAAATAATCAAACAGTCTGTTGATGCAAGAAAAAAAGAGGAAATCCATTTTACTTACTGCATTGACGTGGAAACTGCAAAAGAAGAGTCTGTGATACATAAAGTCAAAAGCGGAGACATTGGAATATCAGAGAAAAAAGAATACGTCTTTCCAAAGCCGGGGACCGAAACAATGGCCAGCCGGCCGGTAATCATCGGCGCCGGACCGGCCGGACTTTTTTGCGGGCTCATGCTGGCAAGGCACGGATACCGACCCCTTCTTCTGGAACGGGGAGAGTCCGTGGAAAAGCGCAGTGAAGCTGTGGACTTATTCTGGAAAGGCGGGACATTAAGACCGGATTGTAATGTACAGTTTGGAGAGGGAGGTGCAGGCACCTTTTCCGATGGAAAGCTTAATACCCTTGTGAAAGATCCCCTTATGAGGAACCGGAAGGTGTTGGAGCTTTTTGTGGAATTCGGAGCTGATCCCTCTATTCTCTATGTAAATAAGCCTCATATCGGCACAGATGTTTTAAGCGGCATCGTGAGTGGGATGAGGAAGGAGATCATAAATCTTGGAGGAGAGGTCCGCTTTAACAGCCGCGTAACCGATTTCATAGTGAAGGACGGAAGGCTTAAGGGAGTGATGGTCGAGGAAAAGGAAGAGATTCCGGCTGAAATCCTTGTGCTGGCGATCGGGCACAGTGCCAGGGACACGTTCGAAGTCCTGAATGAAAGAGGAATTCCAATGGAAGCAAAAGCTTTTGCAGTGGGCTTAAGAATTCAGCATCCACAGGAAAGCATAAACCGTTCTCAATATGGCACGGGAAACCATCCCATACTGGGCCCGGCGGATTACAAGCTGACCCATCAGTGCACAAATGGAAGAGGTGTTTATACCTTCTGTATGTGTCCCGGAGGATATGTAGTCAATGCCTCTTCCGAGGAAAACAGGCTTGCGGTAAACGGAATGAGCTACCACAAGAGAGATGGTGTAAATGCCAACAGCGCCCTGATTGTTACCGTAACACCGGAGGATTTTGGCGGAACGACTCCTCTTGCCGGAATCGCTTATCAAAGACGGCTGGAAGAAGCGGCCTTTCTAAGTAACAACGGGAAAATTCCGGTCCAGCTTTACGGTGATTTTAAAAAGAATCAGCCTTCAAAGGCATTTGGTGATGTGGAACCGGCCTTTAAAGGCTTATATGATTTTACTAATATCAGAGAGTTTCTTCCTGCATACTTGTCAGAATCCCTAATCCAGGGAGTGGAAGCCTTTGAACGCAGAATTCGCGGCTTTTCCAGACCGGATGCTATCTTGGCAGGCGTGGAAAGCAGAACCTCTTCCCCGGTACGCATTCCAAGGGATGAATCCTTTGAATGCAGTATGAAAGGGATCTATCCATGCGGAGAAGGTGCCGGATATGCTGGAGGAATCACCTCTGCTGCAATCGATGGTTTAAAGGTGGCGGAAGCCATTGCTTCCAGATTTGATAGGTTTTCTATATAAATTGACGAAATCATAAAAATGATGTAAGATATGAAACAAAAAGAATTCCAGAAAGCAGATGATAATGAAGATGAGCGTCACAGAGCGAGAAAAACTAAAGGATAAAAATAGGATTGTAATAAAGATCGGATCATCATCCTTAACCCATGCGTATACCGGGGATTTGAATCTGATGAAAATAGAAAAACTGGTTCGGGTGATCAGCGATTTAAAAGGGCAGGGAAAACAGGTGGTTTTAGTTTCCTCCGGTGCAATTGCAGCTGGGCGTCAGGCACTTGGGCACCATACCAGACCTGTAACCATATCGGAAAAACAGGCATTTGCCGCCGTGGGCCAGGCCAGACTTATGATGGTGTACCAAAAGCTGTT
Source organism: Lacrimispora sanguinis (assembly GCF_044987295.1). NCBI lineage: Bacteria > Bacillati > Bacillota > Clostridia > Lachnospirales > Lachnospiraceae > Lacrimispora > Lacrimispora sanguinis. The sequence goes on from NZ_CP173277.1 coordinate 479,379, forward strand.
TGCAGAATATAATCAAATAGCAGCACAAGTTCTTTTAACCAAAAATACTATGGTTAATGACAGCAGCCGCTATAATGCCCAAAACACGTTTGATGAACTTTTAAAACTTGGGACCATCCCGATTGTCAATGAAAACGATACCGTATCCACCTCTGAAATTCCTCTTGTGGATAATTTCGGCGATAATGACCGGCTTTCCGCCATTGTTGCCGCATTGATCGGGGCAGATCTTCTGATATTATTATCGGATATTGACGGCCTTTATTCCGACGATCCAAGACAAAACCCGAAGGCAGAGTTTATCGGATTGGTAAAGCAGATCACACCTAAGCTGATGGAGATGGGAAAATCCACATCCGGAAGTGACGTGGGTACCGGAGGCATGGCTGCAAAGCTTGCTGCCGCCCGTATTGCTACAGACGGTGGTTCCGATATGGTCATTGCAAATGGCGACCAGGTGGAAGTCATCGAGCAGATCGTAACAGGGGAAGAAAAAGGAACCCTGTTCCTGGCCCATCCAAACCATGACTTTGACTTAATGGACTACATCAATCACGAATATTAAGGAGAACCCTATGAATCAGGATAAGATTGACAGAATCAATACACTTTATCATAAATCAAAAGCAACCGGATTATCAGAAGAAGAAAAAGCGGAGCAGGCCGCTTTACGAAAAGAGTACATCGAATCCATCCGCAACAGTTTACGTGGAAATCTAAATAACATTTCCATTCAGGAGGATGACGGTACCGTAACAGATTTAGGTAAGAAATATGGAAAAGTTGGAGAAGAATGATATCAGGTTATTAATAAAGGAAAAGCGTAAGACCTTGGAAACGACTGCTGAGAGTATGTGGAACGATGCCATCTGCGAGCAGCTATTGAGTCTTGATGATATCCTTCGGGCATTTTGTGTTTACTGCTATGTATCCTTTCGCCGGGAGGCAGGTACCTGGAGGTTCATGGAGGCATTATTAAAGCAAGGGAAATGCGTAGCCGTACCAAAGGTCGTTGGAAAGGAACTGGAATTTTATATCATTTCCGGAAAAGCAGACTTAGAAGAAGGCATCATGGGTATTATGGAGCCAAAGCCAACCTGTTTAAAAATCCATGACCCGGAAGCTCCCGTCATTGTTCCGGGAGTTGCTTTTGACAAATCCGGAAACCGGCTTGGTTACGGTGGCGGATATTATGACCGGCTTTTTGAAAGAGAACCAAACCATGCCCGCATTGCCATAGCCTACGGCTTCCAGATCTTTGACCATATTCCTACGGAACCACATGACAAACGTATGGATCGGATTATCACTCCTTAGATAAGGAGACGATTGGAGGACTCTTTTATGACGATTACTGAGATTGGAAAGACAGCAAAGGAAACAGCTGGAGCCATAGGGATACTAGGTTCAGCCCAAAAAAATGACGGTTTAAAAGCAGCAGCAGCAGCTCTGTTGGAAGGGGAAGCGGAAATTCTTGCAGCAAACCAGGAAGACGTAATCAAGGCTGCCGCCTCCGGAATGAACGCTGGGTTAATTGACCGTCTGGAACTGACTCCTGCGAGAATTGAAGCTATGGCTGACGGACTTTTATCCGTTGCCACACTGGATGACCCGGTAGGGGAAGTGCTTTCCATGAAGGTTCGCCCCAATGGCCTTACCATTGGCCAGAAGCGCGTGCCTATGGGTGTTGTGGGTATTATCTACGAAGCCAGACCAAATGTAACTGCCGACGCTTTCGGACTCTGTTTCAAATCAGGAAATGCCGTGATCTTAAAAGGCGGAAGCGATGCTCTGGAATCCAATAAAGCCATTGTAAAATGGCTTCGTACCGGTTTAAAGAATGCAGGCCTTCCAGAGGATGCCATTCAGCTCATTACCGATACAAACCGGGAAGTAACTAAGGAATTCATGCGCCTCAGGGAATATGTAGATGTATTGATTCCAAGGGGAGGCGCCGGGTTAATAAAGACGGTAGTGGACAACAGTACCATTCCTGTCATTGAAACAGGAACAGGAAACTGCCATATTTTTGTCGATGAAACTGCAGATTTTGATATGGCTTTGGATATCATATTTAATGCAAAGACCCAGAGGATTGGTGTGTGCAACGCTTGCGAGTCCCTGGTCATTCACAGAGAGATCGCGCCCCGTTTCCTGCCTCTATTAAAAGAAAGGCTTTCATTAAAATCTGTTGAAATCCGGGCGGATGAGGAAGCTTGCACGATGGCAGAAGGCTTTGTTCCTGCCACAGAAAAGGATTGGGGTTGTGAATATTTAGATTATATCCTGTCCTTAAAGATCGTAGGTTCTGTAGAGGAAGCCATATCTCATATTAACCGCTATAACACCAAGCATTCGGAAGCTATCATCACATCAGATTATAACAATGCTCAAAAGTTTTTAAATGAAATTGATGCGGCAGCCGTTTATGTTAATGCATCCACCCGTTTTACGGACGGGTTTGAGTTCGGTTTTGGAGCTGAAATAGGGATCAGTACCCAGAAACTTCATGCAAGAGGACCTATGGGACTCAAGGAATTGACAACAACTAAATATATTATTTATGGCAATGGACAGATCCGTCCATAGCTGTAAGTTTTTTAAAATGCGAAAATCCATAAAAAATCCGATTGTAATATTAGCAATATTTTAGCATCAGAGATTCCACGTTATATGATAGAATTATGATGTTACAAATATTGGTTACAAAGGAGAAAATTATGGATTTTTCATTACTTATTGGTATTATTATTGGAATAGGTGCTCTTTTAACAGGCTTTGTTCTGGAAAAGGGTGCCATATACTCTCTTTTCCTGTTAAGCCCTTTCATCATAGTGGTAGGAGGAACCGTTGGCGCTGTCATCGCATCCTATTCTCTGACTGACATAGCTATGGCTATGCGGGCGATGTTCCGAAGTTTTAAGCATCCCCATTCCGCCAGTCTGGAAAAGATGATTGCCAAGATATCAATGATTGCGACCCGCTACCGGGCGGAGGGAGTCACTTGCCTGGAAAATATAAGCAGGGATCCGGAACTGAATCAGGAGGAATATCTGCTTCTTAAAGAAGGCCTGGTGCTTATCCAGGAAATGAAGTCGCCGGAGTCTATCCAGTACACCCTGGAATCTGATATCAGAGCCTATGTTCAGCAAAAGAGTATTGAGGCAAGTGTATTTGAGGCTGCTGCTGGATTTTCTCCTACCATGGGAGTTATTGGTACCGTTATGGGACTGATCATGGTACTTGCTTCCGGTTTTGAGGACCCGTCAGAGCTTGCAGGTTCCATCGGTACTGCATTTGTGGCAACCCTTTATGGCGTGTGCTTTGCCAATCTTATTTACATGCCAATTGCAAACAAATTGAAAACACAATTAAAGAGAAAACATATTCAAAAAGAAATGATCGTAGATGGCGTATGTATGATTGCCAATGGAAATACCTCCCGAAATATTGAAAATGAACTCGCCCTTTATTTCCAGGCTTTTTCAGATGGAGCCACACGTTACAAACGGGGAATTGAAAACTAAAATTGGGAGGAATAAAGGATGCGCAGAAGATACACAGAAGCAGAAGGAGAAAAGGACAATTCAGAGCGGTGGCTGCTTACATATTCTGATATGATCACATTGCTTTTGGCTTTGTTTATCATCTTGTACGGCATGAGCTCGGTTGATACGATGAAGCTAAAGGAGATGTCCCATGGGCTGGAACAGGTTTTAAACCATACGGGTCAGGTAAGCGGTTCCACAATAGGAGACAGTGTTTCTATTTCTGCGGAAAATCTGGACAATGTCTATCTGGCTTTAAAAGCTTATATCGCCGATCACAGTCTGGGAAATATGATCGATGTATCTTCCAATGGATCAGCTGTAAGCATACATTTAAAAGATGCCATGCTGTTCCAACCGGATACAGCCATCCTGCTTCCGGAAAGCAAGCCGGTCATACAGGAAATCAGCACCAGCCTTGAGGCCATTTACAGTGACATCAACCACATTACGATCACAGGCAATACGGCGGATTTAGGCCACCATGATGCGGCCAATGAGGCGGATTCCTGGCAGCTGTCCGTAAACAGGGCTGTGGCGGTTCTAAACCAGATGACCACTATGGGGTTAGAACCAGGTAAGATGTCCATTGAGGGAAATTCTCATTACAATCCCATTGCTTCCAATGACACGGAAGAAGGAAGAGCAAAAAATCGTCGGGTAGAAATTACCATTACGGGACGGGCTAATTAGGAAAGATCCGCACATACTATGGAATAGTTCCCGTATTCAGCTCATTATTATTTGACAATAATATATATTTATGATAGACTACGGGCATATAAATCGAAATGAGGTGAAAGGATGAAATAACAATTCTTGCTCAAGTAACTGCATGATGAGAAGAAAAAGAGACATTGTCTTTTTTTTGTCATGCCTGTTTTTGCAAGAATAGTATTTCATTCTCCTGCCCTTTTTGTCATAAAATGACATGGATCATGCAAAATATTAGCCCTATGGGCTTATTTTATGCGAACGGCTGTGAGATAAAGGATTCTTGCAGTCGTTTTTTTGTGCAGAAATCTTATTTTCTGCCTGAATGGAGGAAGCTCTATGTCATTAATACAAGTCACTGATTTATCTTTTACCTATGAAGGAAGCCCAGATCCCGTCTTCGAACACGTATCCTTTCAGATTGATACGGATTGGAAACTGGGCTTTACAGGAAGAAACGGGAGAGGAAAAACCACTTTTTTAAATTTATTGATGAACCGTTATAACTACACAGGAACTATTATTTCAAATGTCATATTTGACTATTTCCCTTTTCCTGTGCCGGATGAGGAATTGGATACTCTGGAAATTCTGGATTCCATCCTTGGTGAATATCCGTTTTGGGAGCTTCAAAGAGAGTTGTCCAGATTAAAGGTCTCTGAGGATGTGCTATACCGGCCTTTTTACACACTTTCAAACGGAGAGAGGACTAAGGTTCTTTTAGCAGCCCTGTTCTTAAGAGAAGGTCACTTCCTGCTGATCGATGAACCCACCAACCACCTTGACCGGGAGGCCAGAGAACTGGTAAGTCAGTATCTAAATAGCAAAAAGGGATTTATCCTGGTTTCTCATGACCGGAAATTCCTGGATGCATCCGTGGACCATATCCTGTCCATAAACAAAACAAGTATTGAAGTTCAGAGAGGCAATTTTACCTCCTGGTATGAGAACAAGCAAATGCAGGATCAGTATGAACGGTCCGAAAATGAGCGGTTAAAAAAGGACATCCGTCATCTGGAGGCAGCCGCAAGACAGTCAGGGGAATGGGCGGACCAGGTGGAGTCCACAAAGATCGGGAAAAAATCCATGAACCGGGAAAAATCCATTGACACACGGGCTTATGTAGGGGAAAAGTCCAGGCGGATGCAGATGCGCAGAAAGAATCTGGAAAACAGGCAGAACTATGCCATTGAGAATAAAAAAGGTCTTTTGAAAAATATAGAGGAGGCAGAAGATCTTAAGCTCTATCCTTTAAAATACCGCTCTTCCAGAATTCTTTCATTAAAAGATGTTGTTCCTTACTATGAAGGACCTGTCTGCAAACCTGTCAGCTTCACACTGGAACAGGGACAGAGGATATCCCTGCAGGGGAAAAATGGCTGCGGAAAATCCAGTATATTGAAGCTGGTGGTTGGCAGGGATCTTGCAGGAGAAAATATTTCCTTTGAAGGGTATATGGAAATATCAAGCGGTCTTAAGATATCCTATGTATCTCAGGATACTTCATTTTTAAAAGGCAGCCTGACGGAATACTCCAGGGAAAACGGTATCGAAGACTCACTGTTCAAGACGCTCCTTCGCAAGCTGGACTTCTCCAGGGAGCAGTTGGAAAAACCGATGGAATCTTATAGTGAAGGACAGAAGAAAAAGGTTCTTATTGCCCGCAGTCTCTGTGAACAGGCTCATCTGTATATCTGGGATGAACCGCTTAATTTCATTGATGTATATTCCAGGATCCAAATCGAGGATCTGATCCTTAAGTTCCAGCCGACCATGCTGCTTGTGGAGCATGATGATGCATTTACCAGGAAGGTGGCAACTGAAGCAGTAGAGTTATAAATTGCTCTATTTATACAAAAAATAGGCGTTGACACAGGAATAAATTAGTGATATTATACCTGTAGTGTAAGAAAGAAAAAATCAGGAATAACAAAGTAGTTATTTCTTGAGTTATGTTACTGATAAGCAGGCAGAACTCAGATTCCATATTAATCAGCCCATTTTTACTGGGTTAATTGGTATGTAATCTGAGTTTTTTTTCTTGAAAGGAGTACACGGTGCGGGTAAAAAAGATCCTGAATAATAACATTGCAATAGTTGAAAAAGGTGGCCATGAATCAATCGTCTATTCAACAGGAATTTCGTTCAAAAAAAAAGTTGGCCAACAAATTACAGATTCCGAAATTGAAAAGACGTATGTATTAGATTCAAAAGACCGCCTTGAGCATTTAAGCTATTTACTCACCAATACCGATGAGAAAACCATTGGACTGATCAATAATCTGGTTCATTATGGTGAAACAGTATTGGAACAAAAAGCGAATGATTATTTATATCTGGCCTTGCTCGACCATATTACTTTTGCCTGGAAACGGGGAAAGAAAAATCAGTTTATCCGAAGTCCTTTATCCTGGGAGGTTCAAAAGTTTTATCCGGTTTATTATAAAATCGGCCTCCATGCTCTGCAGATGATGAGGGAGTGCTATCAAATTGATTTTCCTGATGATGAAGCCGTTTCTATCGCCTTACACTTTGTGAATATCCAGGAAGAAAAATCTCTTCTGGATGAAAAAATTAAAGATATGGAAACGCTGCAGGATATTCTGAACATTATTAAATATCATTTTAACATCTCTTTTGATGAATCTTCCATGAACTATATGCGGTTAGTAACCCATCTTCAGTATTTTATTGAACGCTTAAGAAAAGAAAAAAATCATGGACAAAGTGATTCAATTTTATATCAGCAGGTAAAGGAGATTTACCCCTATGCCTATACCGCAGTAGAAAAAATTGATATTTATGTAAAGAAAAAGTTTAATCAGTATTTATCGCAAGATGAATATGCGTATTTAATGATACACATTAATCGCATTTTGGAAAGAAAGGAAAATGAATCATGAAATACCAAGAGTTTAACCAGCAGATTATTGACTTAATCGGCGGTAAAAACAACATACAGGCAGTTGTACACTGTATGACACGTTTACGTTTTACTTTAAAAGATAAAAGGAAAGCTAAGACAGAGGAAATTAAAAATTTAAAGGGTGTTATCGATGTAGTTGATAACAATGTTGCTTATCAGATTATAGTGGGAACTCACGTAAATGACGTATACAAAGAACTGATCGATATGCTAGGCATTAGTACTGGCGAAGAGGGTTCCCAGAAACGAAAAAATAAAAATTTTGTAAAGGCTGCTTTGGATGTTGTTTCTGAATCGATGAACCCGATATTGGAACCAATTATTTGTGCGGGATTATTGGCTGCGTTTTTATCCATTGTTTCCCTTACAGGATTGATTTCACCTGAGAGTCCCACATATCAAATTTTTGATGCATTACGAAATGCCGTTTTCTATTTCCTGCCTATTTTTATGGCAATGAGCTGTGCCAAAAGATTAGGGGTAAGCCCTTACCTGGCAGTGGCTTTAGCGGCAACTATTTTATCCGGATCAATTAATGGAGTAGAAGGACTGAGCTTATTCACCATTCCATTGCCTCAAATTACGTACTCCAATAGTTTTATACCTATTTTATTAGCAGTTTGGTTCATGGGATATGTAACGAAAATTGTAAAAAGGATAGTTCCGACTGCCTTACAGTACTTTTTAACTCCTTTACTGATTATGGTTGTTATGCTTCCGGCAACCTTGTTGGTCTTTGGACCTTTAGGATTTTATCTGGGAGAAGGAATCATTGCGTTCTTTAATCTTCTGATGAAATACGTGGGCAGCTGGTTTGTTATGATGCTTTACTCTGCATTGCAGCCATTTATTATCATGCTGGGGGCAGGCAATTTTATTATGCCTGTAGTCGCTTCCCTTATTGCTTCTAATGGTTATGATCCTGCGTTTATTTCTTCTTGTACGATTTCTGATATAGCTGTTGGCGGTGCGATGCTAGGGTACTTTTTGCGGACAAAAAACAGCAAACAAAAACAGCTGTTCGGAACTGTGACACTGTCTGCCATCTTAGGCGTGACGGAACCTGCTATTTATGGTGTTTTTGTAAAATTTCGCCGGCCGTTTGTAGCGGTTATGATCGGCGGCGGTTTAGGCGGACTGTTTGCAGGAATTACAGGCGTTAAGGCTTATTCCATCGCATGGGGCCTGTTTGGCTTACCGGCTTACATTGGTGCTGGAGATTTCAAAAATTTATGGCTGATGGTCTCAGCAGTTATTATTAGTTTCGTGGGAGCAGCGATTGTTTCTTATATATTAGGCGTGCCATCTGAAGATGATAGTGCTGAAAAAGAAAGTCCAGGTGAAATAACAGGCGAGAACCCTAATTTTCGAACAATTTCTTTATCAACTGCCGCCGAAGGCCAATTAGTACAATTAACAGAAGTAAAGGATCAGGCATTCTCCACTGGGGCTTTAGGGAAAGGGGTGGGAATCATCCCGAAGAAGGACACCATCTATGCACCAGTTGACGGGGAAGTTGCCGCCGTTTTTCCTACAAAACATGCGATAGGAATTAAGGGTGACCAAGGCGAAGAAGTTTTGATTCATATCGGCATTGATACTGTGAAACTTGAAGGAGAACATTTCCAGGTTATGGTTAATCAAGGAGACGTTGTTAAAAGAGGACAAAAGCTGGCGATCGTAGACTTTGAAAGCATCGTAGATGATGGTTATGATCCCACTGTAATTGTTATCATAACAAATACCAATGATTATTTAGATGTAATTCCTGAAGGAAGTAAACAAGTTCACATAGATGATCCGATTATGAATATTGTCTTGGAACAGGAGCAAAGTAAATAACTATGAGATTAAAGGATGATTTTTTATGGGGCGGCAGCATTGCCGCCCACCAATGCGAAGGTGCATATGATGAGGGACATAAAGGTTTAGGGATCATGGATCTTGTGACAGTGGGAGCCTATGGAAAACCAAGGGAAATCCATAAACAGTTATCCGTAACTGCCCATTATCCTTCTCATCAGGGAATTGATTTTTATCACCGATATAAAGAGGATATTGCTCTTTTTGCAGAAATGGGATTTAAAGCCTTGCGGATATCCATCGACTGGTCAAGGATTTATCCCAATGGAGATGAGGAAATCCCAAATCAGGAAGGAATCCGCTTCTATCAAAATGTTGTGGATGAATTAATAAAATATGGAATAGAGCCTATTGTAACGTTGTATCATTTTGAAATGCCTGTTCATTTGGTAAAGACCTACGGTTCCTGGGTGAATAGAACAGTTATTGATAATTATTTAACATTCTGTAAGACAATGTTTGAAGCATTGAAAGGAAAAGTAAGATATTGGGTCACTTTTAATGAAATGAACCATCTTGATCCTCAAACAGAAGCAAGTGATATCTTTACCTATATTATTGCCGGATTAAAATACTCTGAATTGGAGAATAAAAAGCAGACCCTTGCGACAATCGGTTACAACATGACTCTTGCTAGCTGTTTAGCTGTTAAGCTGGGCCACACCGTAGACCCGCTCAACCAGATCGGATGCGTGTTTGGAATCGAACCGGTTTATCCTGTCGATTGCAATCCAATCAATGTGATGAATGCATTTAAGCAAATGGACCGGGATTTTTATCAGATTGACGCCATGTGCAACGGCCTGTTTCCGGCTTATAAAATCCGGGAATACCAATCTCAAGGAATCGAAATTGCTGTCAGCGAGGAAGATAGCCAGGCTTTTCGCGATGGAACCATTGATTTCATAGGGATGAATTATTACGCATCGTCAGTTGCCGAATATGAAGGGGCAGAAGAAGGAAAAAGTGCCCTGTTTGGCGGCTTGCAAAATCCTTATCTGGAAGCAAGCAAATGGGGCTGGACCATTGACCCTGTGGGCCTTCGGTATTTACTAAATTATACTTACCGTAAATATGGCATCCCTATTATTATTACAGAGAATGGACTCGGTGCGGTAGACCAATTGACGGAAGATAGAAAAATCCATGATGAATATCGCATTGACTATTTAAAAAAACACATTACCCAGCTAAAAAAAGCAGTTGAAATTGATCAGGTAGATTGTTTTGGCTATTTGACATGGGCACCAATTGACCTTGTCAGTGCCACAACAGGACAAATGAGTAAGCGTTATGGATTTGTTTACGTCGACCTGGATGATCATGGGGAAGGAACCATGGAACGAATAAAAAAAGATTCCTTTGATTGGTTTAAAGGTGTAATTGAAACAAACGGAGAAGACTTTACTTGATTTTCATAAAAGGGTCGTTGTAAATAGGAATGTAATCACCTATGGTACAGCGGCTCTTTTCCATTGAAAAAAAGAACCTGAAAGCTGTTTTGGTCCAGAGTATATCACACAAGCCGATATAAAATAATATTTTACTTAAATACAGCCATATGATAAGCTTAATATGTTTTAAAAATACTTAAGAGAAAGGATATAAGTAAATGGGTAAAGTATGGTATGTAAAAGTTAAAAAAAAGGAGTATCAGATTAAGCTGAATTTAAGCAAGATCCTTGTTAATGATGAAACGGAAAAGAAAATGAGATGGGGGGTAAACTTATGAATGTATTCAGGGAACTTATATTATCGGTTTATGACTTTAAAAGTTATAGGGAATTTTTGAATAATAAACGACGAAAGGTTTTTTTAGCAGGATTTATTCTTATGGTTATATACTTTGCTCTGACCATGATCATTCCTTTCGTTAAATTTCAGGTTAAAACAGGCGGATTTGTAAAGATTATAGAGGATTATATTCCTGACTTTGAGCTGAGTAATGGAGTGTTTTGGATTGAGAAACCGATTGAATATGAAGCAGATGGTACCTATATTTATATCACTTCAGAACCGGATAACATTTTTTATGATACAGATGAAATTGGAGAATATATTTCGGATTATTACCAAGTATTCCTGATAGATTCAGAAAAAGTCATTGTGAAGAACAAAGGTCAAATTCAGGGACAATATTTTTCGGATCTCGGCATAGAATTCAGCAGAAATAAACTTATGGAGTACGTGCCGCAGGCTTACTTAATCGTAGCAGGGGTTCTGGTTGCTGCCTTTATATTCATGACAGCATTCTTTTTCTTTGGGGTACTGATTGTAGCTCTTCTTGGAATGATAGCCGCTTCCTGTATGAAGTATAAACTAACTTTTGGCCAATTGTATCTAATGGGAGTCTATGCACGGACACTGCCTTTATTGATTAAAGCAGTTATGTCATTTCTTCCGTTTTCCTTACCGATGTTTGGAATCATTAATTTCGGTCTTTCCGTGCTGTACATTGTACTTGCTATTCAGAAGATGAAGGAGTTTGATTCTCAGCAGCCGATAGAAATTGTTTCGGAACAGGAAGATTATTTTAGATAGGAGCAAGCTCCCCTGGGAAATTTTTTTGGTATTTGCAATAAAAAGGATTTATGATATACTGTTCACTGCGGATATATGCAACAATCAAAAAATTAAGAGGTTATGTAAATGAATGATATAAATATGACTTATGAAGAAGCACTCAGCCATGCCCCCCAGGAAGAACCTGCAAGACAATACTTTTTTATAGAACGCTGCCAGGATATTCTGGAAAAATTAAAGGAAGCCTCAGGAAAGGAGCAATTTACCTTTCATATCGCCACCTTCGGTTGCCAGATGAATTCCAGAGATTCCGAAAAGCTTCAAGGGATCTTAGAAGCCATCGGATTTGTAGAACATGCTACGGAAGAGGCTGACTTTGTTCTTTATAATACTTGTACTGTCAGGGAAAATGCCAATGACAGAGTCTACGGACGTCTTGGATATTTAAACAGCCTAAAAAAGAAAAATCCCCATATGATGATCGCTCTTTGCGGCTGCATGATGCAGGAAGAAGAAGTAGTTGCAAAGATTAAAAAGAGCTATCGCTTTGTGGATATTATTTTTGGTACTCATAATATCTTTAAACTGGCAGAGCTTATGTATGAACGCCTGGAAGAAAAAAAGATGGTTGTAGACATTTGGGAAGGAACTGACCGAATTGTGGAGGATCTCCCCACGGATCGGAAATATCCCTTTAAATCCGGCGTTAATATTATGTTTGGCTGCAACAATTTCTGCAGCTACTGCATCGTACCCTATGTACGGGGCAGAGAACGGAGCCGCAGCCCAAAAGATATTCTGGAAGAAGTAAAACAGCTTGCAGATGACGGAGTTGTGGAGATTATGCTTTTAGGGCAGAATGTCAATTCCTATGGAAAAACTCTGGAAACACCCGTAAGCTTTGCAGAACTTCTGACCCAGATCGATCAGGTGGAAGGCCTGGAGCGGATTCGTTTTATGACTTCTCATCCTAAGGATTTGTCAGACGATCTGATCGAAGCCATGAAAAATTCCAAAAAGGTTTGCCGGCATCTTCACCTGCCTCTTCAGTCAGGCAGCAGCCGGATTTTAAAGGTCATGAACCGGAGATACACCAAGGAACAGTATCTGGAACTTGTAGAAAAAATCCGGACAGCCATGCCGGATATTTCCCTGACCACAGATATTATTGTAGGCTTTCCCGGGGAGACAGAAGAAGATTTTAACGAAACTCTTGATGTGGTAAAAAAGGTACGCTTTGACAGCGCCTTTACCTTTATTTACTCCAAACGTACCGGAACACCGGCAGCAAAGATGGAGGAGCAGGTTTCGGAAGATGCGATAAAGAACCGCTTTGACCGTCTGCTGGCTGAAGTCCAGAAAATCTCCTCCGAAGTCTGCGGAAGAGAGGAACACACCGTTCAAAAGGTACTTGTAGAAGAAGTGAATGATCATGAGGAAGGCCTTTTAACCGGCCGCTTAAGTAATAACACTACCGTTCACTTTAAGGGAGATTCTTCTCTCATAGGAAAAATTGTGGACGTATATCTGGATGAATCCAAAGGATTTTACTACATGGGAACTTTAAGACCATAATATGGGCCGCTTTTGGGCCCGTCCATCCAATTATCGGAAGTATTCTTTACTTCCGATAATTACAAAAGAAACGCCCTGCAGGCATACCATTACACTTGGTAATGCGATGGGCTCTGCCAAAAAACATGGGCGGTATACAGAAAAGAGGAAGTAAAAGAGCATGGCTGGATTATCACCAATGATGGCTCATTACATGGAAACAAAGAAGGAATACCCGGACTGTATCTTGTTTTACAGGCTGGGAGACTTTTACGAAATGTTTTTTGAAGATGCGGTTACCGTATCAAGAGAGCTGGAAATCACCTTAACCGGAAAAGAATGCGGACTGGAGGAACGGGCACCTATGTGCGGTGTTCCCTATCATGCCGTTGATACATATTTAAACCGTCTTGTTCAGAAAGGCTTTAAAGTTGCCATTGCCGAACAGATGGAAGACCCCAGGCTTGCCAAGGGACTGGTAAAGCGTGAGGTTATTCGTGTGGTAACACCTGGAACCATCACAAGCGCACAGGCTCTTGATGAAACAAAGAATAATTACCTGATGGGAATCGTCTATATCGGTGAAACCTTTGGAATCGCAGTAGCGGATATCAGCACCGGTGATTTTCTTGTAACGGAGGTAGAATCGGAGCGGGAACTAATGGATGAGATCAATAAGTTTACCCCCTCTGAAATCATCTGCAACGAAGCATTTTATGTTTCTGGAGTGGATGTGGAAGAAATAAAGAACCGTCACCATGCGGTTATTTCATCTCTGGATCATCATTTCTTTTCCGATGAAGTCTGCCGGAAAATTCTAAAAGAACACTTCAAGGTAGGCGCACTCACAGGACTCGGGCTGGAAGATTATGACACCGGAGTCATAGCTGCCGGGGCAGTTATGGAGTACATGTACGAGACCCAGAAAAACAGCCTTTCCCATATAACCACCATCACTCCTTATTCCACCGGACAGTTCATGATTATTGACACTTCTACCAGACGGAATCTGGAGCTTTTGGAGACCTTAAGGGAAAAGCAGAAGCGGGGAAGCCTTCTCTGGGTTCTGGACCGGACGAAAACAGCCATGGGCGCCAGAATGCTTCGTACCTACATAGAGCAGCCTTTGATTCATAAATCAGAGATCATAAAACGTCAGAACGCCATTGAAGAGCTGAATATGAATTTCATATCAAGGGAAGAGATCTGTGAATATTTAAACCCGATTTATGATCTGGAGCGTCTGATCGGAAGGATCAGTTATAAGACAGCCAATCCAAGAGATATGATCGCATTTAAAAGCTCCCTGGAAATGCTTCCGCACATCAAGAATCTCTTAGCAGAATTCACCAGTGACATGCTAAAGGACTTGTGGGGGGAACTGGATCCCTTAGAGGATGTCAGGGAATTGATTGACCGTGCCATTATTGACGATCCGCCTATTACCTTAAGGGACGGCGGGATCATTAAGGATGGTTTTCATGAAGAAGCCGACAAGCTGAGAAGTGCCAAAACAGAGGGGAAAAACTGGCTTGCTGACTTGGAATTACGGGAAAAAGAAAAAACAGGGATCAAAAACCTGAAAGTAAAATTTAATAAGGTATTCGGCTATTATTTTGAAGTAACCAATTCCTTTAAGGATCTTGTGCCCGATTACTTTATCCGTAAACAGACTCTTGCCAATGCAGAGCGCTATACCACCGACGAGTTAAAGGAACTTGAAAATGTAATACTGGGAGCTGAGGACAAGCTGTTTTCCCTGGAATACAGTTTATTTTGTCAGGTCCGGGATTCGGTGGCAGACCAGGTTCTCCGGATACAGAAGACTGCCAGGGCTATAGCAGGGATCGATGTCCTGGCCTCCTTATCCTCTGTTGCCACAAGGAACAACTATGTTAAGCCCCAGGTTAATGAAAAGGGACTGATCGATATTAAGAACGGACGCCATCCGGTAGTGGAAAAAATGATGCGGGATGATCTGTTTGTTTCCAATGATACTTATCTGGACAACGGGAAAAACCGGGTTTCCATTATCACCGGCCCAAACATGGCAGGAAAGTCTACCTACATGCGCCAGACTGCGTTAATTGTTCTGATGGCCCAAATCGGAAGCTTTGTTCCTGCAGAGGAAGCAAGCATTGGAATCTGCGACCGGATTTTCACCCGGGTAGGTGCATCCGATGATCTGGCTTCCGGCCAGAGTACTTTTATGGTGGAGATGACGGAGGTTGCCAACATCCTTCGGAACGCCACAAAAAACAGTTTGATTGTCTTAGATGAAATCGGCCGCGGCACCAGCACCTTTGACGGACTCAGCATTGCCTGGGCTGTGGTAGAGCACATCAGTAATCCGAAGATCCTGGGAGCAAAAACCTTGTTTGCGACACACTATCATGAGTTGACCGAACTGGAAGGAACCATGAGCGGTGTAAATAATTACTGCATCGCAGTAAAAGAACAGGGCGATGACATTGTTTTCTTAAGAAAGATCATAAAGGGCGGAGCCGATAAAAGCTACGGCATACAGGTGGCAAAGCTGGCCGGCGTCCCGGACTCCGTCATTATCAGGGCCAAGGAGCTGTTGGAAGAATTAAGGGATGCAGACATCACAGCCAAAGCCCGAGAAATTGCCGAAATCAACGCCAATATCACCCAAAGAAAGGCTGTTCCAAAGCCCGACGAAGTGGATTTACAGCAGATGTCCATCTTTGATACTGTAAAGGATGATGATATCATCAAGGAATTGGGTGATTTAGAGCTGGGGAATATGACTCCCATTGACGCGCTCAATACCCTGTACCGTTTGCAGACAAAGCTAAAGAACCGTTGGCAGTAGAAATAAGCATGGGCGTGAAAGTGGAAACACCCTGCGGGCATACCTTTATGCCCAGAAAGCGTGGGCGTGAAAGTGGAAACACCCTGCGGGCATACCTTTATGCCCAAAAAGCGTGGGCGTGAAAGTGGAAAGGAGCAGGTGCTATGCCGAATATAACCGTACTGGATCAAAATACCATCAATAAAATAGCGGCAGGTGAGGTCATAGAACGTCCGGCCTCTGTTGTAAAGGAGCTCTTAGAAAACGCCATTGATGCCAAATCCACCGCAGTTACTGTGGAGATCAAAGAAGGGGGAACCTCCTTTATCCGGGTGACCGACAATGGTTGCGGGATTCCCAAAGAGGAAGTCCCTCTGGCTTTTCTACGCCATTCTACAAGCAAGATCAAATCCGTAGAGGATCTATTTACCATTTCCTCTCTTGGATTCCGTGGAGAAGCTCTTGCAAGCATCGCCGCTGTCTCTCAGGTGGAGCTGATTACAAAGACCAGCATTGGGCTTACCGGAACCAGATTTCAGATTGAGGGAGGCGAGGAACGGTCCCTGGAAGAGATCGGAGCGCCTGAAGGAACTACTTTCATCGCCAGGAACTTATTTTACAATACTCCGGCCAGGAAGAAGTTCTTAAAAACTCCTTCCACGGAAGGTGCCCATGTGGCTGAGCTGGTGGAAAAGCTGGCTCTGTCTCATCCGGAAGTATCCATTCGCTTTATCCAGAACAACCAGAACAAGCTTCACACCTCCGGAAACCACAATTTAAAGGATATTGTATACACAGTATTTGGTCGGGAAATTGCATCAAACCTTTTGGAGGTTACGGTCAATAAGCCCCAGGTTTCCATTCATGGCTACATCGGAAAACCGGTGATCGCCAGAGGCAACCGGAATTACGAAAACTATTTCATCAATGGCAGGTACATTAAAAGCAGCATTATTTCCAGGGCTATAGAAGAAGCCTACCGGCCATTTATGATGCAGCATAAATATCCCTTTACCATGCTTCATTTCACCATTGAATCGGAAATGCTTGATGTAAATGTCCACCCAACCAAGATGGAGCTTCGGTTCCGGGATGGGGAAATGGTCTATCACATGGTGTATCAGGCAGTATCAAGCGCTTTGGCCCACAAAGAGCTGATTCCTGAGGTAGAGTTAGAGAAAAAGGAAGAGGGAAAGCAAAACTTTTCCGTGAAAAAACACGAGCCCAGCCCGGAGCCTTTTGAAAGACGCAGGCTTATGGCTATGGAGCAGCAGTCTGCCATAGAAGAAAAGAAAGATGCGGCCATTACTTTTCCAAAAAGATTAACTCCGTCCCAGCCTTCCTTTGTTAAGGAAATGGATGATCTGGCGGAAAACTGGATAAAACCGCAGGCCCCAGTTGTAGAAAGACTGCCGGAAGCTCCATCAAAAGATGAGGTTCCAAAGAAGGAAAAGGGACCGGAACAGCTGGATCTGTTTGACGGAAAACTCTTAGAACCAAAGGCCCGGTCCATGCATAAACTCATTGGACAGCTGTTTGATACTTACTGGCTGGTTGAATTTAATGAACAGCTTTTTATTATTGACCAACATGCTGCCCATGAAAAGGTTTTATATGAAAAAACCATGGGAACACTTAAGACGATGGAATGCATTTCCCAGATGGTGAGCCCTCCCATTATCCTGACTTTAAACCAAAATGAAGAGGTTTTATTAAAACACCATTTAAAGTATTTTACTGATATGGGCTTTGAAATCGAACCATTTGGCGGCAGAGAATATGCGGTCAGAGGAGTTCCTGCAAACCTTTTTTCCATTGCAAAAAAGGATCTTCTGATCGAGATGATTGATGGACTGTCAGAAGATGGATCTTCCCATAACCCGGATATTATTTATGAGCGGGTCGCCTCCTTATCCTGTAAGGCAGCGGTTAAAGGAGGAAATCGTTTATCTGCTGCGGAAGCAAACGAGCTTATTGACCAGCTTTTAAGTCTGGAAAATCCCTATGCCTGCCCTCACGGAAGGCCAACGATCATTTCCATGAGCAAATATGAGTTAGAGAAGAAATTTAAGAGGATCGTATGATGAGACCGCTGATTATTATTACCGGGCCGACGGCAGTGGGAAAGACCGCTTTGTCGGTCCGTCTTGCGAAAGCAATCGGAGGAGAAATTATAAGCGCTGATTCCATGCAGGTATACCGCCATATGGATATCGGTTCCGCGAAGATCAAAAAGGAAGAAATGGACGGAGTTCCTCATTACCTGATCGATGTTCTTGATCCGGAAGAGGAATTTAATGTGACAGTTTTTCAAAAAATGGCCAAGGAGGCCGTGGAAGAGATTTATTCCCACGGTCATATTCCCATTGTGGCCGGAGGAACCGGTTTTTACATCCAGGCCCTCCTTTATGACATTGATTTTACGGAAAATGGAGAAGACACCTCCATACGCATGGAACTGGAAAAACTGGGTCAGGAGAGGGGAGCAGAGTATCTTCATAACCTTCTTCGGGACATTGACCCGGATTCCGCCGAAGAGATCCATGAAAATAATTTGAAACGGGTGATCCGGGCAATTGAATATTACCGGCAGACCGGAGAACGGATCTCGGAGCACAACAAACGGGAAAGAGAAAAGAAGTCTCCTTATAATTTCCTCTATTATGTAGTAAATACAGACCGGGCCCGTCTCTATGAACGGATTGACCGGCGTGTGGACTTAATGCTTGAGCAGGGGCTTGTGGAAGAGGTTATGCACTTAAAAGATATGGGCTTAACCAGGGACATGGTTTCTATGCAGGGCCTTGGATATAAGGAAATCCTGGATTATTTACAGGGGATATGTACACTGGAAGAGGCCATTTATGTTTTAAAGCGCGACACCAGACATTTTGCAAAGCGCCAGATTACCTGGTTTAAACGGGAACGGGATGTCAGATGGCTGAATCTTCCGGATTTTAACAATGACCTGGATCAGGTGCAATTAAAAATGTTGCAGGACATAAATGAGATATACGGATTGGAGAATAATAAATAATGGAAATAAATGAAATGTACGAAAGCCTGGGAATCAGCAGTCAGGTAATGGATTTCGGAAAAGAGATCGAAGCAGCTTTAAAGGAGCGTTTTAAAGAAATCGATGAAACGGCCGAATATAATCAGATGAAAGTCATTAAGGCCATGCAGGAAAACCGGGTCAGCGACATCCATTTTGCGGCAACCACGGGCTATGGATATAACGACTTAGGCCGTGATACTTTGGAAGCAGTTTATGCCAGCGTATTCCATACGGAAACCGCTCTCGTAAGACCGAATCTGATCAGCGGAACCCATGCACTGACCGTTGCCCTTTCCGGAAATCTCCGCCCAGGGGATGAACTTCTTTCACCTGTAGGAAAACCCTATGATACCCTGGAAGAAGTGATCGGCATCAGGGACAGTGTTGGTTCTTTAAAAGAATACGGAGTCGTATACCGGCAGGTGGACCTTCTTGCCGATGGAACCTTTGACTATGAATCTATTGAAAAAGCGGTGAATGAAAAAACGAAGCTGGTTACCATTCAACGTTCTAAAGGATACGATACCCGTCCTACTTTTTCTGTTTCCCAGATCGGCGAGCTGATCTCCTTTGTGAAAAAGATAAAACCGGATGTGATCTGTATGGTTGATAACTGTTACGGAGAATTCGTTGAAAGGATTGAACCGTCTGACGTGGGAGCCGATATGGTGGTAGGATCTCTCATAAAAAATCCAGGAGGAGGCATTGCCCCAATCGGCGGTTACATTGCGGGAAGGGCAGACTGCATTGACCGAGCTTCCTACCGGCTGACAGCACCTGGTCTTGGAAAGGAAGTCGGAGCCACTCTGGGTCTTAACCAGTCCTTTTTTCAGGGGCTATTTTTATCTCCTACCGTAGTGTCAGGAGCATTAAAAGGCGCAGTATTCGCTGCCAATGTCTATGAAAAGCTAGGCTATTCGGTGGTGCCTAACGGGTCCGAGTCCCGCCATGACATCATTCAGGCCGTTACCTTTGGAATGCCGGAAGGAGTCATTGCCTTCTGTCAGGGAATTCAGGCGGCAGCCCCTGTTGACAGCTTTGTCACACCAGAACCTTGGGATATGCCGGGTTATGACGCTCCCGTTATTATGGCTGCCGGTGCTTTTGTACAAGGTTCATCCATTGAGCTGAGCGCCGATGGTCCGATCAAACCGCCTTATGCGGTTTATTTCCAGGGAGGGCTTACCTGGTACCACGCAAAGCTTGGAATTTTAATGTCAGTACAAAAGCTTTTGGATGCCGGTCTGATCCGTTTATAAAAAATATTTTTTTCATAATCGCACTTGCGGGCCAATGGAAGAGCAAGCTATCGCACTTTTTTGCACTTGTACCTTGGAGGCAAATTGTAAAAAACGGTATACACAACTGCAAAACTATGTTAGAATGATTTGATAGGTATGGACAATCCTGTCATAAAATCAAAAGGGGTAGCAAAGCAGATGAAATACAAAAACTGCTGGGTACTGCTTCTTCTTATGCTGGCCGGCGTAGTTCTAGGAGGCTTTGTCGGAGATCTGACCCGGGGAATTTCCTGGCTGTCCTGGTTAAATGCAGGACAATCCTTTGGATTTGATACCCCATTAATCGTCAATCTCGGCATTCTGGTAATTACCTTTGGCATAAACATTAAAATCACCATGGCTGGCATTATAGGAGTGGCAGCAGCCCTCATTACATATCGGTTAATTTGAACGCCTGCGTTCTATGAGCACGTAGCGGAGCAAAGTGATTGCAAATATCCGCTCTGCCCTACATATGTCTTTTTTACGTACCTGGAGAGTAACGGTCAGGAGGCATATGAAACGAATAACAATGAAAGACATTCCTGCGGATGAACGACCCTATGAAAAGTGTTTAAAGGAAGGTCCGGAAGGCTTAAGCGATGCGGAGCTTTTATCTATTATCATCCGCACAGGCTCCAGGGAGAATAATTCTCTGGCGCTGGCACAGAAGATACTGGCCTTAAATTATCCCAAAGAGGGTATTTTAGGGCTTTTGCATCTTTCAATGCCGGAACTTATGCAGGTTAAGGGAATCGGAGCCGTGAAGGGCGCCCAGCTTTTATGCGTGGGAGAGCTTTCCAGACGTATCTGGAAAAGAACCGCCCGCTCCGATGGGGAATCATTCCGTAATCCCCTTGATATTGTTAATTACTTTGTGGAGGACATGCGCCATAAAGAACAGGAGCTGGTTTATATCGTGCTTCTGAATACAAAAGGAGCCCTGATAAGGGACATTATGATCTCTCAGGGAACAGTGAATACTTCCGCTGTTTCTCCCAGGGAGATTTTCATTGAGGCTATGAAATATCATGCAGTAAGTCTGGTACTGGTTCATAACCATCCAAGCGGAGATCCGTCTCCCAGCAGGGAAGACTTAAGCTTCACCCGCAGGGTAAAAGAAGCAGGGGATCTGGTTGGCATCCGGTTGCTGGACCACATTATCATAGGAGATAATTCCTATATCAGTTTGAAGGAACGGGGAATCTTATAGATGGAATCAAAGCGCAGCAAATATGTTCTTATTGCCTTAACGGTATTTTGTGTCCTGTTAATCGGGTTGACATCCATTCATGACGAATGGCTGACCCCCCTGAGGACTGGGGTAGGATATTTTCTGATTCCGGTGCAATCGGGTGTCAATGCGGTTGGCTCGGCCATTTATGATGAAATTATTGATTATTCAAAGCTTCACGACGCACTGAAAGAAAATAAAGAGATGAAGGATATTATCACACAGCTGACCGAGGAAAACACCAGGCTTCAGTCAGAAGAATTTGAGTTGAAACGGCTTCGCCAGCTTTACAGCCTGGATCAGGATTATGGCCAATATCCAAAAGTGGGGGCCAGGGTCATTGCCAATGACTCAAGCAACTGGTTTCAGATATTCCGTATCGACAAAGGCTCAAAGGATGGGATTGCCCCGGATATGAATGTTGTGGCCGGAGGCGGTCTGGTTGGCATAGTCACGGATGTGGGAGCAAATTATGCAACCGTCCGTTCCATTATTGATGATTCCAGCCGTGTAAGCGGCATGGCCATGCAGTCCGGAAACAGCTGTATCGTTGCCGGTGACTTAACCCTGTTTAAAGAAGGAAGGCTCCGGATCACCAATGTATTAAAGGAAAGCGATGTGAAAGACGGAGATAAGATCGTGACCTCCAATATCAGTTCCGTATTTCTTCCCGGCATCCTGGTTGGTTATGCTTCCGGTATTACCAATGATACCAACAACGTTACCAAATCAGGGTATTTAATTCCTGCGGCAAAGTTTGACAGCCTGCAGGAGGTTCTGGTCATCACGAAACTGAAAGCTGATATGATGAAGGAAGAAGCTTCTGCTCAGGATGAATCCGCTCCCCAGGAGACGGATTCCACTGGAGCAGAAACAGCAGAAAGCGCTTCTCAATAAATAAAGTCATGTCCAAAATGCATGGACAGGAAAGAGGAAACACCCTTCGGGTATACCTTTATGTCCAAAATGCATGGACAGGAAAGAGGAAAGGAGTAACATGAGACGGATACTTTTTAATGTGCTGATGATGATTCTGGCATTTACTATTCAAAATTGCCTTTTTCCGTTGCTGCCGTTTTTATCGGCTTCTCCCAACCTGCTCTTAATCCTCACCTTTTCCTTTGGCTTCATGCATGGAAAAGAGGCCGGGATGTATTATGGGCTTTTGGCCGGGCTCCTCATGGATTTATTTTACAGCGGGCCATTTGGTTTTTACACCCTGATTTTTATCTATGTAGGCTATATCAACGGAATCTGTACGAAATACTATTATGAAGATTACATTACGCTGCCCTTGATCTTAAGTGTACTGAACGAGTTGGCTTACAATCTGTATATATATGTTTTCCGGTTCCTGATCCGCCAGAAAATCAACATTGGGTATTATTTTATCAATCTGATGCTTCCGGAAATCATCTTTACTGTTGTAACGACCCTGCTTCTTTATCGGGTATTCCTGATTTTGAATCGGCACTTGGAAGAGATAGGAAAAAGAGGTGATTCAGCAATTGTTTAGTGACTTGTTTGACATTATAAAAGAATTCTTTAAAAAAACAATATCATCACGGCTTTTTATACTTGGAATCATCTGCTTTTTCATGTATGCCGGATTAATTAATAAACTTTTCATCATGCAGATCGTTAATGGAGAAGAGGCTCTTAACGAATACTTACAGCTTACGGAACAAACGATTACAACCGCCGGAACAAGAGGCAATATCTATGACCGGAACGGCAAGGTCCTGGCTTATAACAAGCTGGCTTATTCCGTTACCGTACAGGATACCGGAGCATACAAGAATTCAAACGCCAGAAATAACATGTATTTAAGGTTGGTGCAGATCCTTGAAAAGCACGGGGAAACCATACAGGGGAAATTTGAAGTCGCCATTGATCCCAACGGAGACATTGTTTACACCTCCTCCACCGAGCCCTCCAGAAAGCGCTTTCTGCGGGACTATTATGGTCTGAAGAAGGTAGAAGAATTAGATGATGAAAAAGGCGCCTATCCCTCTAATTTAAACGCAAGGGAGCTGTTTGAGAAGGCCTGCAAGGACAATGGTCTCACAGATATGAAAGATCAGGACGGAAAGCCCGTTACCCTGACAGACCAGGAAGCCCTGGATATCATCAATATCAAATATGCCCTTCGCCTCATGTCCTACCGCAAATACGAAGCCACCACGGTTGCCAGCCAGGTAGCCGATGAAACCGTAGCGGATATTTTAGAGCATATTGGGGACATGCAGGGAGTGAATGTAGAGGAAACCACAATCCGTGCTTATAATGACAGCATTTCCTTAGCTCCTGTCGTCGGTTATACCGGAAAGGTCCCGGAGGACCAGCTGGAGGGCCTTCAAAAGAGGAAAGACGATTACGACATCAATGATATCGTAGGACGGGCTGGAATTGAATATACGATGGAGCATGAGCTTCAGGGAACAAAAGGGAAAAAAACGATTTATAAAGACAGTGTAGGACGAATACGCGAAACGAAAGATGAAACCGATGCTACTGCTGGAAATGATGTGTATCTGACTCTGGATGCAGATCTTCAAAAAGGCATTTATCACCTGATCGAACAGTCTTTAGCCGGAGTTCTCATTAAGACCATTGTAAACAGTGATTACCGTACCAGTGGCTCTACCGATGGTTCCAATATGAAGATACCTGTTAAGGATGCCTATTACCAGCTGATTAACAACAATGTCCTTTCCCTGAAGGAAATGGAAGGGGAGGACGCTTCTGAAACCGAAAAAAACATATACCGGAAATATATGTCTTCCCAACAGCAGATTTTTACCAGTCTGAACAATGAACTGATGAGCACCCATGCCACATCTATGAAGGATCTTTCGGAAGACATGAAAGCCTATATGTTTTATATCTATACTTATCTTTCCGGTCCTACCGTGGGAATTATCAAGGAAGATGCCATTGATACCTCCAGCGCGGAATATCAGGCTTGGAAAGCGGATGAAATCAGCTTAAGAGACTATCTGTATTATGGAATAGCCAATGGCTGGGTGGATACAACCAAGCTGGGAACCAGTTCCAAATATTCAAATGCGGATGACACCTTTGAAGCCCTTGTGGCTTATTCTCTGGACAAGCTAAAGGATGACCGGAACTTTACAAAAAAGATATACCGGTATCTGATTAATGACGATGTCATTACTGGGCAGGAACTTTGCCTTGCGTTATATGATCAGGGAGTTTTAACAGACAACGGACAGGATGCCGCAGAACTGAGAGCAACAGGAGATGCTTACACCTTCCTGATTAAAAAGCTGTCATCTCTGGAGATTACCCCTGCCCAGCTGGCATTATCCCCCTGTAACGCAGGAGTAGTTGTTACAAACGACAAAACAGGAGAAGTGCTTGCGCTGGTATCCTATCCTGGATATGACAACAACAGGATTGGTGACGGAACCTATTTCAGCCAGCTGCAGGCGGACTTGTCCCTTCCGCTATACAACAATGCAACCCAGACAAGAAAAGCGCCTGGTTCCACCTTCAAACCCATTACTGCAGTGGCCGCTCTGGAAGAGCATGTCGTCACAATGGATGAATCGATTACCTGTACCGGCATTTATACAGATGTAGAACCGCCCATTAAGTGCTGGATCTATCCAGGCCAGCATGGCCCTCTGAACATTGTAGGAGGAATTGGGAACTCCTGTAACTATTTCTTTGCTGATCTGGGACACCGCTTGTCAATGGATGCCAATGGAGTATATTCTCCTGATCTGGGACTTGATGTACTGCGAAAATACGCAACGATGTTCGGCTTGGATCACAAGTCTGGAGTGGAGATCGCAGAGCTTGATCCCCAGATTTCAAAAGAAGCGCCGGAGCGTTCTGCCATGGGACAGGGAAGCCACGCTTACACAAATGTACAGCTGTCCAGATATGTAGCTGCCATTGCAAACCGGGGAACCGTATTTGAACTCAGCTTATTGGACAAGACAACAGATTCTGAAGGCAATCTGATACAAGATTATACCCCTAAGATTTCTTCTCATATTGACGCGGCGGCTTCAACGTGGGATACTGTACAACAGGGAATGAGAGAGGTGATTGCAAACGGTTCAAGTAAAAGGCTGTTTACCGACCTTGAAGTGGAAATTGCTGCTAAGACCGGTACTGCACAAGAGGCCCGTAACAAGCCTAATCACGCATTCTTTATTTCTTATGCGCCATATGACAATCCGGAAATTTGTGTTACCGTGAATATTCCGTATGGCTATTCATCATCCAACGCCGCCAATATTGCGAAGAACGTCTATAAGTATTATTACGGCTATACGGACTTAGAATCCATTATAAATGCCGGTGCCCTGGATGCAGCGAAGGTCAACATTCGCGATTAACTAGGATAAGAGGTGATATGATGCATAATACCGTAGTAATTAAAAGCAACAGAGCAGGTATGACTGTCATCCTGGACCCAGACACCCCCTTCCCTCAGCTCCTTTCTGATATTGGGAAAAAATTCGGGGATCATGCGAAATTCTGGGGATCCGCACAAATGACCCTGACCCTGGAGGGTAGGGAACTGAATTCCGAGGAAGAGTTCGCAATCATCAACCAGATCACAGAAAACTCCAATGTGGAGATCATCTGCCTGGTTGATACGGATATAAACCGTATGGAGCGCTGCGAAAAAGCACTGAACGAGAAACTCATGGAGCTGTCCTGCCAGACAGGGCAGTTCTTCAAAGGCAATCTACAAAGCGGAGAGACTTTGGAATCCGAAGCCAGCATTGTTATCATCGGAGATGTATGCAAAGGTGCAAAGGTTTTGGCAAAGGGCAATGTGATCGTTCTTGGTAAGCTTTCCGGAACGGTATGTGCAGGTGTGGCAGGCAACCGGGGAGCGCTCATTACCGCCCTTGATATGGCACCGATCCAGCTGCGCATCGCAGATTGTACCTCAGGCCTCGACGGAAGAGGAAAGCGGCTGGGAAGAGGTCCTATGAAGGCTTATATGGAAAATAACAAGGTTATAATTAAACCAATGAAAAAAAGTGTGGAAATATTCCAAAAACTAAGGTAGAATATAAAAAGGAAGTCATCCCTAAAAATCAGGAGGATATGGTATGAGCGAGATTATCGTAATCACTTCTGGAAAAGGCGGGGTAGGCAAGACAACAACCTCTGCCAATGTTGGTACCGGACTGGCGATTCTGGGTAAAAAAGTAGTTCTGATCGATACAGATATAGGACTTCGGAACCTGGACGTTGTTATGGGTCTGGAAAACCGCATTGTCTACAATTTAGTAGACGTGGTAGAGGGCAACTGCCGTATGAAGCAGGCCCTGATAAAAGACAAAAGATACCCAAACTTATTTTTACTTCCCTCAGCACAAACCAGGGACAAGACGGCAGTCACTCCCGAACAAATGGTAAAGCTTGTTGATGATTTACGGGAAGAGTTTGATTACATCCTGCTGGATTGCCCCGCAGGCATTGAACAAGGCTTTCAAAACGCCATTGCAGGCGCTGACAGAGCCATTGTTGTTACCACTCCGGAGGTTTCTGCTATCCGGGATGCAGACCGGATCATCGGGCTTTTAGATGCCGCTGATATGGGAGCCATTGAACTCATCGTAAACCGGATCCGTGCGGATATGGTGAAAAGAGGAGACATGATGTCTCTGGACGATGTCATGGACATCCTTGCCGTTGATATTATCGGCGCTGTGCCGGATGACGAGGATATCGTCATTTCCACAAACCAGGGAGAACCTCTGGTAGGTATGGGAACTCCGGCCGGACAAGCCTATATGGATATCTGCAGGCGGATTACCGGGGAAAACGTACCGCTGCAAAATCCGGCAGTGCGTGAAGGCCTTTTCTTTAAACTCTCCCATCTACTAAAGAGAGCATAGGAGGGTGTGAAATGAGGCTGTTTCCTGTATTCCGCAAGAAGAATTCAGGAGAAATTGCAAGAAATCGTCTGAAACTTTTGCTGGTTGCGGACAAGGCTGATTGTTCTCCTGAGATCATGCAGATGATAAAAGACGATATGGTCCGTGTTGTTTCAAGATACATGGATATAGATTCCGACAGAATAGAGATACAGATGAAGAAGCTTAAACAGCCGGATTGCGAACGCTTTATACCGGTTCTTTATGCAAACATCCCTATTCGAGACGTACCTGACAAGGGGATATACTAATTATGTTTTCTGATTACAATTTTAAATACTATAATTACCGGTTAGTTTTGTACATGCTGTCGCTGTCCGTTATCGGAATTCTTGTGGTGGCCAGCGCCTCCAACCAGGATTCCAGTACAGTGACAAAACAGATTATCGGCGTAATGACGGGATTTGCCATGGCTATCGGGCTTTCCATCATAGACTATCGTAAAATTATTAAGCTTTATGCTCTGATTTATGCGGGCTGCATCATCATGCTGGGTGCCGTTCTTGTTATGGGCCATACGGCTGGAGGAGCCACCAGATGGATCAACATCCCTGGTATCGGACGGATACAGCCGTCTGAATTTGTAAAGATCGGTTTAATCGTGTTCTTTTCCTGGTATTGGAACAAATACCAGGAAAGGCTGAACACGCCGATTATGATAGGGTTGGCCGCTTTGCTTGCGGCCATACCAATCGGCCTCATTTTTGCGGAGCCGAATTTATCCACCAGCCTTGTGGTTTCCATTATTATCCTGTGTATGGTATTTTCTGCAGGAATCAGTTACCGCTGGATCGGGGGCGTCCTTGCCGTAGCAATACCGGCAGGAGCGCTTTTCATATTTTTGCTGACCAAAGGACTGATCCCTTTTATACACGATTATCAGGCGCGACGGATCCTTGCATGGATTTATCCCCATGCAGAGCAGTATGCAGAGAATCTGTACCAGCAAAAAAATTCAATTATGGCAATCAGTTCCGGACAGCTTCAAGGGAAAGGACTTTTTAATACAACCATTGCATCGGTGAAAGATGGAAACTTCTTATCAGCCGGGGAAACCGACTTTATTTTCGCCATTATCGGTGAAGAAATGGGATTTCGAGGCAGCGTTATCGTCATTACTCTTATTGGTTTGGTTGTATTTGAATGCCTTTATTTGGCATCCAAAGCCAAAGATATGTCAGGAAAACTGATTTGTACCGGCATGGCCGCCTTAATCGGCTTCCAGGCCTTTGCCAATATCGCCGTGGCAACGCAGATATTTCCCAATACAGGCCTTCCTCTCCCTTTTATCAGCTCGGGAGTCAGTTCGCTCATCAGTATCTTTATGGGTATGGGACTAGTGCTGAATGTTGGACTGCAGCGTAAAATCGGTAATTAATAAGGAGGTATATCGTCATGAATATAGGACTAGTTGCACACGATTCAAAGAAAAAACTTATGCAGAACTTCTGCATTGCCTACAGGGGAATTTTAAGTAAACACATGTTATATGCTACAGGAACCACCGGACGTTTAATCGAAGAGGTAACCAATTTAAATGTTCATAAATATCTGGCCGGGCATTTGGGCGGAGAACAGCAGTTAGGATCCCAGATTGAACACAATGAGATCGACCTGGTTATCTTTTTAAGAGATCCTCTTACTCCCAAGTCTCATGAACCGGATATCGTAAACATCATGAGCACCTGTGATATGCACAACATTCCTCTTGCAACCAATCTGGCTACCGCAGAGCTTATGATTAAGTCTCTGGAACGCGGTGACATGGAATGGCGTGAGATGTACAAATAACAGAGGTAGATTCCGTGAAGAAAAGAGTTTTTGTAAAATTAGGCTGCATTGCCTTATGTACCGTATTTCTGACAGGCTGCGCCGGTCTGAAGGCCCTGGACAATCCTTATGTGTATTCGGAAAGAACCGCCCTTTACCAGTCCAGTGCAGTATCTGGCAGAGCAGAACCCTTTGCTCATGATCTCTGTATCGTTTCGGAGGATCCTTCCAGCCAGGACAATGCGGTCACTGCCGAAGCTGCCGCTGTCTTTGACTTAACGGATAAGAAAGTCCTGTTTGCAAAGAATCCTTTTGAGCGTTTGTATCCTGCAAGCATCACAAAAACCATGACAGCTCTTATTGCTCTAAAATACGGAAATTTATCTGATGAAGTCACGGTTACCAAAGATGCCGTTATTACGGAAGCCGGGGCTACTTTATGTGGGATAAAGCCAGGAGACAAGCTGACTATGGAACAGCTTTTATATGGTCTTATGCTCCCATCCGGTAATGATGCCGGGGCTGCCATTGCAACCCATATGGCCGGAGGGATAGACCAGTTTGCACAGATGATGAACGAAGAAGCGTTGAAGGTCGGAGCTACAGGGACTCATTTCCTTAATCCCCACGGATTAAGTGATGATGATCACTACACCACAGCTTATGACCTGTATTTAATCTTCAATGAAGCGTTAAAATATCCCGAATTTCGCAAGATCGTTGGTACAACCGAGTACACCACCACCTATCAGGATGGAGCGGGGAAGCCGGTTAATGCAACCTGGAAAGGTACCAACTGGTATATGACAGGAGAACGTCAGATGCCGGAAGGACTTACCGTACTGGGTGGAAAAACAGGTACGACAAAGGCGGCTGGAAGCTGCCTGATCATGGGAAGCTCGGATTCCTCTAAGCGGGAATATATTACCGTAGTTTTAAAGGCACCGAATCATGCAGGCCTTTACGATAATATGACAAATATATTGAATAAAATTGTAGAATAGTCATTGCCTTTCTTATGGATTTGTACTATAATTATATTAATCCGAATAGACTTTTTATACAAATTATATAACGCAAGGAGGAGATTGCTATGGTGCAGATAATAGCAGGAAAAAAGGGTAAGGGGAAAACAAAACATCTGTTAGACAGAGCTAATTCCATTGTTAAAGAATCATCAGGTTCTATAGCCTACCTGGACAAAAGTTCCAAGCACATGTACGAATTAAGCAACAAGATCCGCCTCATTAATGTCAATGAGTATCCGATTACATCAAGCGAAGGATTTATTGGTTTTATCTGTGGTATTATATCTCAAGATCATGATTTAGAGATGATGTTCTTTGACAGCTTTTTGAAGCTGGCCTGCCTTGAAGGGGAAGATATATCTGAGACCATTGCAACTTTGGAAAAAATCGGTGAAAAGTATCACGTAACCTTTGTTCTCAGCGTTTCTATAGATGCGGAGAATATGCCTGAGAATGCCAGGGCTAATGTGGTTGTTTCATTATAATCATACATGAAGATAAGGGGGCTGCACGGCAGTCCCCTTTGTTTTGCTTGAATTTTTTGGATTTTCCTCTTATAATACTAAAAGATATACCCAAAGTACGTGGGCGATAATAAGGAACGCCCTACGGGCATACCTCTATGCCCAAAGTACGTGGGCGATAATAAGGAAAGGAGGCGTCAGGTTGGCTAAACAAAAGGCAGCGCAGCCATTAAAACGGGCTGCTCATCCAAAGAAGAATAAAAAAATTATCCGATACCGGCGGCCTCTGAATATTAATGTTGGCATGATCATCTTTGCGTTGATCTTTGTTTATATGGTGTTCAGTGTAACCGCCTACATCCGTAGAGATAAGGTACAGTTTTACGAAGTACAAGAAGGCAGCATTGTCAATAAGAAAAATTACACAGGAATTATCCTCCGGCAGGAAGAAGTAAAAAATGCAGACCGATCCGGCTATGTCAATTACTATGTAAGGGAAGGAAAGCGGGCTTCTAACGGCACCCGGGTCTATTCCATTGATGAGACAGGAAATCTCACTTCATTTCTGGCGGAAAATACAGAGGATAAGGTAACACTGACACCGGAAAATCTAGCTGAACTGAAAAAGCAGCTGACCACATTCAGCCTTACCTATGACAACGACCAGTTCCGTTCTGTTTATGATACCAAATACGCTTTAGAGGCTGAAGTCATGGAATATATGAATTTCAATGCTTTGGACAACCTCGGTGGCATGATGGATCAGGCAGGCATTAACTTTGAACAGGTAAAAGCTGACCGGGCAGGCATCGTTTCTTACGGAGTGGATTCTTATGAAGGACTTCAGCCATCGGGAGTTTCAGATGCCGTATTTAACCGCAGCAACTATACGAAAACCATTACAAAATCAGGAAAGCTTATAGAAAAGGGCTCGCCAGTTTATAAGGTTATTACATCCGATTTATGGTCAATCGTGTTTCCAATGGAAGAGGAAGATACCAAATCTTATGGAGACAAGACGAATCTTACCGTAGAATTTTCCGGAAAGGATTTAAAGGCTACAGGAAGCTTTTCCGTGTTTTCCGGGACAGATGGAAAAACTTTTGGAAAATTGGATTTTGATAAATATATGATTCAATTTGCTTCCGACCGGTACGTTGATTTTGAAATCGTTTCAGACCGGGTAGATGGTTTAAAGATTCCCGTAACATCTGTTACGAAAAAAGATTTTTACCTGGTCCCCATGGACTACGTCACCCAGGGCGGAGACAGCCAGTCCACCGGTTTCAACAAAGAAGTGTATTCCGGTTCAGGAACCTCAGTGGTATTTGTCCCTACCGAGATTTACTATTCCGAAGGGGATAATTATTATATCGAAATGGGTACGGAAGATGGTTTTAAAGCAGGAGACTATATTGTAAAGCCTAATTCCACGGAACGTTATCAGATTGGGACAAGCGCATCTCTTCAAGGCGTATATAATATTAACAAAGGGTACGCGGTCTTTAAGCAGATTGATGTGCAGGCTTCCAATGATGAATATTACACAGTAAAAAAGAACATGACCTATGGATTGGCAGTATACGATCATATCGTTCTCAAAGCAGAGACTGTCAGTGAAGGGGAATTAATTTATCAATAAGAGGTGATTGGTTTGGTTAAAGAAAATCTGGAAGAAGTGAATAACCGGATTTTAGCCGCTTGTAAGAGGGCTGGAAGAAATCCGGAAGAAGTAACCCTGATAGCAGTCAGCAAAACAAAACCCGCTGACATGATATCAGAAGCATATTCTGCCGGTGTCCGGGATTTTGGAGAAAATAAAGTGCAGGAACTTTGCGAAAAGCACCTTGCCCTTCCAAATGATATCCGCTGGCATATGATTGGACATTTACAGAGAAACAAAGTCAAACAGGTCATTGATAAAGCCGTGCTGATCCATAGTGTAGACTCTGTCCGCCTGGCGGAGCAGATTGAAGAGGAAGCAGCCAGAAAAGACTTGATTGTGGACATCCTTTTGGAAGTGAATGTAGCAGAAGAGGAAAGCAAGTACGGGTTTAAATTGGAGGAGACGGAAAGCGCGATTCGCAGAATCGCCAGCCTTCCCCATGTAAAGATAAAAGGTCTTATGACTATTGCACCTTTTGTAGAAAAATCTGAAGAAAATCGTCCAGTTTTTAAAAAATTAAGACAATTTTATGTTGACATGCAAAGCAAAAACGTTGATAATGTTAGTATGAATATGCTCTCAATGGGTATGACCGGAGACTATGAGATTGCCATAGAAGAAGGTGCTACTCTGGTAAGAGTCGGTACCGGAATTTTCGGTACAAGATATTATATGAACACTTAATGATTGCAGGAGATGTGAGGCAAAGTCTGCCCCGCATGATTAGGCATGACTTTAGTGAGAATATATGCCTGGCCCCTGAAAGTTTTATTTTCACTCAGGAACCATGGTATAAGATTGGAGAGAATGAAGTATGAGCATTTTAGGCAAACTGATGGATAGCATGCGCTTAAATGATACAGATGATGATGATTACTATTTAGATGACGACTACGAGGATGAAAGCGATAAACCTGCTAAAAGAAACCTTTTCTCGAAAAAGAGTGAAGAGGATTACTACGAGGAAGAGGATGATTTTGAACAAAAGCCTCGTTTCCTATCCCGGTCTCCTAAAGTGGTGCCCATGAAGCAGTCCCGTATTATGGAGGTATCCATGATAAAACCAACCTCCATTGAAGATGCAAAGGAAATTTGTGATCATATGCTGGCTGGAAAGGCAGTTGTCCTCAATATGGAAGGCATCCATACAGAAGTCGCCCAGAGAATCATTGACTTTACCTCAGGTGCCACTTACTCCATGAATGGTAATTTGCAGAAAATATCAAATTACATATTCATAGCGACCCCGGAATCCGTAGAGCTCTCCGGTGATTTTCAGGACCTGTTAAATAATGGAAGCCTGGATATGGGCGGAATGAATTTACGCCTTTAATAGAATTTTCGTACAAGACATCATACATTTCTTAGAATGGTACAAGCAGACGATTTTCCACATTTCACGCTTCCTCAAATCGTTGCAGCATTGCAATGCAGGAAGCGGGACGGAAGATTGTTTGCTTTCTTCCATGATATAGGAATATAACATGTTCAAAAGCACGGACAGGAAAGAGGAGAATACCATGGGATATAGAATTCCGGTACACATGAACGGTGCCTTCATTTATGAGATTGTCATGGAAACTGGGTTTGACGGACTAAAAGAAGAACTGAAAAAGCTGAACCTGGGAGAACGCAAGGTCTGTATTGTCACGGATTCCAATGTGGCGCCCCTTTACCTTGAGGAAGTGGAAACCATTGTTTCATCTTGCTGTAAAAAAGCAGAACATTTTATCTTTCCTGCCGGAGAAGAATATAAGAATCTGGATACTGTCAGAAATTTATATGAAACCCTTATTTTAAAACAATTTGACCGCCACGATTATTTGCTTGCATTAGGCGGAGGCGTTGTGGGAGATTTATGCGGTTTTGGAGCAGCCACCTATTTGCGTGGAATCTCCTTTATCCAGGTACCTACAACCCTGCTGTCTCAGGTTGACTCCAGCATCGGAGGAAAAACCGGCGTTGATTTTGATTCCTATAAAAATATGATAGGCGCCTTCCACATGCCGAAGCTGGTATATTCCAATACCGCCGCTTTAAAAACTCTTTCAGAAGAACAATTTTCCTCAGGAATGGGAGAGATTATTAAGCACGGATTGATCAAAGACGCTTCCTATTACCAATGGCTTATGGAGCATTCCTCCGAAATCTGGAGCAGGGATTTAGCGGTATTAAGCGAAATGGTTCTTGTAAGCAACCAGATCAAACGGGATGTGGTAGAAAAGGATCCAACGGAACAGGGAGAACGTGCTCTTTTAAACCTGGGCCACACCCTGGGACATGCCATTGAAAAGCTATCGGATTTTCGGCTTGTACACGGTCACTGTGTAGGGCTTGGCTGCATTGCTGCCATGGCAATTTCTATAAATAGAGGATTGATCCGTTCCGAAGAGCTTCCGAGACTTGTATCGGTAATGAAACAATTTGACATGCCTGTTACGGTTAATGGGCTTTCCACTGAACAAATTATTCTCACAACAAAAAGTGATAAAAAAATGGATTCCGGTACCATCCGGTTTATCCTGTTAGAACAGATTGGTAAAGCCTTTACCTGCAAGACTGTCACTGAAACAGAAATGGCAGAAGCGCTTCACCACATCTTAACTTAAGGAGATTTTCATGAATCAAAAAATAAAACTGATCATCGGGATGATCATCGGCTTCTTTCTTTCCATTGGCTTAGATCAATGGACAAAGCTTCTTGTTGTTAAGCATCTCATGGACCGGCCTCCGTTTGTGATCTGGAATGGAGTGTTTGAACTTTATTATTCCGAAAACCGGGGGGCAGCATTTGGAATGCTTCAGGGTAAACAGGCATTTTTCCTGCTGGTCGCTTTGGTAGTACTGTCAGTAGCAGCGTTTTCTGTCAGTCGTATGCCTGCAGACAGAAAATACCTACCCCTGCACCTTATTGCCATGTTTCTTTCGGCGGGAGCGGTAGGAAACATGATCGACCGCTTTACCAGAGGCTATGTGGTAGACTTTTTATATTTTAAACTGATCGATTTTCCGATTTTTAATGTTGCAGACTGTTACGTCACGATTTCCATGTTCGTTTTTATGCTCCTGTTTCTGTTTTATTACAAAGAGGAGGACTTATCCTGTCTTTCCCTTCATAAAAAGGAGGAGCTGGGTTGAGTCAAGAGTTTGTAGTCGCTCCTGAGGATGCCGGTGTCCGCATCGACCGGTATTTATCCGACCAATGCCAGGATATTTCCCGTTCTTACCTTCAGAAGCTTTTAAAGGAAGAATCCGTGCTGGTTGAAGAAAAACCAGTAAAAAGCAATTATAAAGTAAATACAGGGGAACGGATTTCCCTGACCCTTCCTGAAATAAGGGAACCGGAAATCGTACCGGAGGATATCCCCCTTGATATTATCTATGAAGATAAGGATATCATTCTCATTAATAAACCAAAGGGGATGGTGGTCCATCCTGCCGCAGGTCATTACAGCGGAACCCTGGTCAATGGGCTGATGTCTCATTGCCGCAGCGAGTTATCTGGAATAAATGGAGTTATGCGCCCTGGGATCGTCCATCGAATTGACATGGATACCACCGGGGTTCTTATTGTATGTAAAAATGATATGGCTCACAATTCTATTTCCCAGCAGCTGAAGGAACATTCCATTACCAGAAGATATGCTGCAATCGTACACGGAGTCTTAAAGGATGACGAGGGAACGATCAACGCTCCCATAGGCCGTCATCCCATAGACCGGAAGAAAATGAGCATAAATGAAAAAAATGGAAGAGATGCAATAACCCATTACCGTGTCCTTGAGCGGTTTAGACAGTATACCTATATAGAATGTCAGCTTGAAACAGGGCGGACCCATCAGATCAGAGTTCATATGGCAAGCACTGGACATCCTCTTTTAGGAGACTCTGTCTATGGTCCTGCAAAGTGCCCATTCCGTCTTAACGGGCAGACCCTTCATGCCGGTGTATTGGGAATTATCCATCCCAGAACCGGTGAATATATGGAATTTTCAGCGCCTCTTCCTGACTATTTTGAAGAATTATTGAGAAAACTGCGGACAACTTAACAGGCTAGATAAAAGCTCCTTTTCAAAAAACAGTTAAATCGAAATAAAAATATAGATTTTTCAGATATTTTAAGGTATAATATAATTACAAGATACCGGAAGGAGCTGTCTATATGAGTGGAAATTTAGTGATTGCAATTGGAAGACAATGCGGAAGTTCTGGAAAAATCATCGGACAGAAATTGGCAGAAGAACTGGGTATTAAATGCTATGACAAGGAGCTTTTGGCACTTGCAGCAAAAAACAGTGGGTTATGTGAAGAATTATTCAAGACTCACGATGAGAAGCCAACCAACAGTTTTCTGTATTCCCTTGTGATGGATACATATTCCATGGGATTCACAACTTCTGGTTACATGGATATGCCAATAAATCATAAGATCTTTTTAGCACAGTTTGATACCATCAAACAGCTGGCGGATGAAGAATCCTGTGTGATCGTTGGAAGATGTGCCGATTATGCTCTGGCGGAATATCCCAACCTTGTTTCCGTGTTCATTACTGCCGATGAAGAAGACAAGGTGAAATCCATAAAAGAACTTTATCATGTCGATGATACCAAAGCAAAAGATATTATGGTCAAAACGGACAAAAAGCGTTCCAGCTACTATAATTACTATTCCAATAAAAAATGGGGAGATGTAAGAAGCTACGATTTATGTATTAATCGGAGCTCCGTAGGTGTAGATGGTACCGTTAAGCTGATTCACAATTTTGTTGATACAAAAATGGAGTGGAATAAGACAAAGTAATTGATAGGAAGACGGACATTTCAGTGATACAACGGAAATGTCCGTTTTTCGTTCATAAAATTGTATTTTCTGTACATAAAATAAAGATATGAAAAATAATATTGTTGACATTGCACATATCCTATGATATTGTGTGAATATACAAAATAATGTAAATTGCTAAAAGTGAGAGAACTCATGAAAAACAAACATTTAGAAGCAGGAAACCTATATCAAAAAATAGGCCTGGTTAAAAATCTGCTGGCACTGGATTTAATGTCCCGGAATGCGGGAGACCGGATTCTGCCCATCTCAGAGTATCAGGATAAATTCGGGGTATCAAGGGGAACCATTCAGAACGCATTTGCCTGTTTAAAGGAATGTAAAGCAGTGACACTGGAGAATCATGGACATCAGGGAACCTGCATCAAAGAGATTGATTATAAGAAGCTGCAGGAAAACTGCATGCGCAAAGAAATTCTGGGAATCATGCCCCTTCCATATTCCGTGACTTATGAGGGGTTCGCCACGGCTATGTATACTCAGTTTGCACCGCTTAACTTTAATATGGCTTACGCCAGAGGCGCAGTGGGACGTATTGATCTGGTAGAATCAGGAACCTATCAATTTGCTATCTGCTCCCAGTACGCGGCAGAACAATCCATAAGAGAAGGAAAGCAGATTGAAGTTGCAATTAATTTCGGACCGGGCAGCTTCCTTTCCAGGCACGTGCTACTTTTAGGGAATTCCAAATTTGAAGGCATTCAGGATGGCATGCGGGTAGCATACGACAGCAGCTCCATTGACCAGAGCTGTATTACCAAAAATATTATCCACGGCAAAAAGGTTACCCTGGTCCCG
Organism: Lacrimispora sanguinis; assembly: GCF_044987295.1. Lineage (NCBI taxonomy): Bacteria > Bacillati > Bacillota > Clostridia > Lachnospirales > Lachnospiraceae > Lacrimispora > Lacrimispora sanguinis. Next base: position 517,396 of record NZ_CP173277.1, read on the forward strand.
ATCCGGACTCAGCAGACCGTAAGCGCCTTGATGGATGGTATGATAGATGCAGGAGTATGGAACTATGACGATATCCTGGAGCATAAGTACGAACCACTGAATGTAGCCTTTTTAGATGAATCTGATTACAACAATCTGTTTTCGACGGCTGTTATGGTTATTAGAAAGGAGGATGAATATCTAAAGGCACTATTGGATAAGTATGTCAGCATACCGAAGGTTGTGGAGATTATCCGGGAGGTAAGGGAGAAAAAAAGAGAACCCTATTTCTAGAAATTGTCTTTTTAGAGCAAAGTACAAAATAATGTATATTGAAACTGGGAGGGAATCCAATGGATTTAAGAGATATTTTAAACCAGCGTCTGGATATTCTGGAGGAAAATCACGTGATTTGCAAAAAGGTTGCGGATTACTCCAGAAACATAGTGGACCGGATACTGGAAGAAAAGCCTGACGCAGAAGAGAATAAGGCAGCAATGTTCATCACTCATCTGGCCATGGCCGGACAAAGAGTTTTAGACGGGGTTGTAGAACACCCTCTGGATAACACGCTTCTCGATGGGATAAAAAAGGAGCCGGTTTATCAAAGGGCGGAAATGTTAAAAGAGGAACTGTTAAAGGAAACAGATATCCAGTTCCCGGAAGCAGAGCGGAACTTTCTGACCGTTCATCTTTGCAATCTGCTTTCATAATAGGTATCATGGCCAATTGGCCTTTATTAAGCAATGATACAAGGATAAAAGGAGGATAGAAGCAATGAAGATTGTGGTTGGTGGTCAGATTGACAAGGAAGAAATTGCCAGACTGGTAGCACTGCAGATGAACGGCAGGGCGGAGATCGAGATCAAGGGGGATCTAGATGCTGCACTTGGCGTGAAAAACGGGACGTATGATTATTATGTAGGTGCCTGCAATACTGGCGGCGGCGGAGCGCTGGCCATGGCTATGGCCATGCTGGGTTCCGGACTCTGTTCTACGATTTCCATGCCCGGAATGATAAAGAGCGGAGATTTTATCAGAGAAGAGGTACAAAAGGGGAAAAAAGCATACGGATTTACAGCACAGCACAAAGAAGAGGTACTTCCGGTTCTGTTGCAGGCAATCATTGAGAAAGAGGAGGTTTCATAGGTATGAAATACATAGTTATTGCATTAATCGGGGCATTGGCTTCTGTTTTATCCAATCAGGGGATTGCAGTTTTTAATGACGGTTTCCGGCCAATTGTGGGGCAGTATTTTAACGGAGAGATCAACCGAAAAGAATTAGCGGCCATGAGCTTTGCCATCAGCTTCGGCCTGGTCATCGGTTTTGGTATACCGACCTCCATTGCAGCAAGCATTATTTTGATCCACTGCCTGCTGCTGACTACTGATATCATCGGATCATTTTGTAATAACAGCAGAAACGGTATGATCCTATCCGCTGTCATCGGAGCCGCTTATGGCCTGGCGATTCTGGCTGGTTTAGAGTTTGTTGTAAAACTGTTCAGCTATATGCCATATAACTTCACCAGTGACTTAGGAAGCGTTTCCGGCTATATAACGGTTGCATTTGCCGTATTCCCGGCAGTGGGCATTGCTTACCAGCACGGCTTTAAAAAAGGCATGACCGCAGGAATCGTTACCCTGCTAGTCTATTTTCTTGTTAAAAAATTCGGTACCTTTACCATCGGTGCAGGCAAGGTTTCTTTAAATGCAGAAGGTATGGCAATGCTTGCAGGCATGATTATGATGATCGTCTATGCTGCACAGAAGAAAGGAACGGAACATACCAATGAAGGGCTGACCAAGGGCTTTGAGGGCAATATTTTACGTATTAGAAAAAATTGGCTGCTGTTAGCTATTATGGGCGGTCTGATCGCAGCCGGAACCAGCCTTGCCATTATTGCCGGCGATCCTGCTTCCCTGGCTCTTTTGGCCAACCAGGAATACAGCAATGCCGGATTAACCGCACTGGCAAGAGCCATTGGCTTCATACCTCTGGTATTTACAACAGCCATTGTAACAGGCGTGTACGGCGCGGCCGGTTGTACCTTTGTATTTGTAGTCGGACTATTCCTTCATGGAAACCCGTTCTTTGCATTTATACTCGGATTTGCAGTTATGGTGGCAGAGATTTTCCTTATTAACATTTTTGCAAAATACATGGATAAATTCCCGGGAGTCAAAGATATGGGAGAGTATGTGAGAACATCCATGAACAAGGTTCTGGAGATTTCCTTGCTCGCAGGCGGTATTGTTGCAGCAGAAAAAATGGCAGTTGCCTCTTCCGGATACACTGGAATCGGAGCACTGTTTGTAATCGGGGGCTTCCTGTTAAATAAGAAAGCGAAAAAACCGATTGTTGACCTGGCTGTTGGTCCTGTAGCATGTATCATTTTCGGAGTGCTGTTAAATCTGCTTCTCATCATAGGCCTTATTGCAGTCCCGGCAGCAAAGTAACTGGAATTGATATGGAAAGACTTGAAACCTATGCAAAGAAAACATTTTTGGCACTTAAAAATCCCTATTGCACGGTAAACCAGGTAAATCCCCGCGTCATCGATCTGGTTGCTCCATCTCTCGAAAAGCATGGGTTTGCCTGGTATACTGGAGTCAAGGATACTTCGGTCATACCAGGAGAGCTAAAAGAGCGCCTCAATAAAAATGGCTTTTTATTTCATACCGCCGATAAAATGGCTCTTGGCGGAAGAGCGGTGGATTTACAGCTTATCAATCCCATTACCGGAAAATGGATGACCGGCTCCAGCAGCGGTACGGCACTCAACGTATTCTATGGAATCAACGATGCCGGAATCGGAACAGACGGCGGCGGCAGTGTACTGGCACCTGCTGCTGCCCTCAACCTATATGGATTTATCTCTCCATTAATCGAGCAGGAACATATGAAGCAATATGCAAAAACTTCTACGGATGGTATTGTATTTTCTCCCAGCCTTGGTGCCATTACCAGAGATTTAAAGACCCTGGAACAGGTTCTAAATCCTTTGCTTGGAATTAATCTGAAAGAGGAATCCATGAATTGGGAGGACGGCCTGGAATGGAAAGAAGTTTCCAATGAAAACCCGCCGGATATTTATGGGCACCGGGAACCATTGATCCAGTTCTTAAATCAGATCACGGGTCCGGGAACCATCCTCATCTCAAAGGAAGGACCGGTGGATGTGAATGCCATGGGTGACAGCATTTACGGCCATTTTGATAAGGAGACAGAAACGTGCCAGGCTCGTTCGGGAAAAGGACTGATGCGGGTAGTCAATATGTGCGGAAAATCCGCACTGACCATTCCGGCCAGTAAATTGGGGTGCTGTACCCTTCTGATCTGCGAAAGTAAAAAAGAAGACATTGAAGCAATGTTCCGAAAGGCCAGATTAATGGTCTGTCAAAGATCCCAGTTGATCGAGCGGTACTTTATGAATTTTGATATGTATTTCTAGTGCATAATGACGAGGCAAATGTGAAAATCACTTTTCCCTTTGTCCCTTGGAGGCAAAACATGGAAAAAGGTTATACTTTGATGCATGAACACATTACCATAGACTTATCCGGGGTAAAAAAAGACCAGGATTGCCGGCTTGACTGCTTTGAGGAAACAAAAGCAGAGCTTTGCTCTCTATATCAGCTTGGCGTCAGGCGCATTCTGGATGTGACGAATATGGGTATGGGAAGGAATCCGGAATATGTAAGCCGGATGGAAAAAGCCACCGGCATCCGGATCTTGCAGTCGACCGGTTTTTATAAAGAGCCGTTTCTTCCGGACTTTGTTTATTCCATGTCTGATATGGAACTTGCTGAACTGGCAGAAAAAGAATTGACGAAAGGAATTGGGGATTCCGGCATCAAAGCAAGGGTCATCGGAGAGTTTGGAACCAGCAAAAACATCATGACGGATATGGAAAAAAAAGTGTTTCATTCCATGGCTTTGGCAGCGGTGCGTACCGGTGCCGTAGTAACTACCCATACAACCCTTGGAACCATGGCTCTGGAACAGGCTGAATATTTAAAACAGGCCGGGGTTAAGCCGGAAAAGATCATTATCGGTCATTTAGACCTTTCCCAAGACCCGGATTATATTCTTTCGGTTCTGAAGGAAGGCGTCAATATCGGATTTGATACTGTGGGCAAAAATAATTACTGTCCGGACCAGTTCCGTGCAGAAACATTAAAACGAATCGCAAAAGAAGGTTTTCTGGGACAGGTGGTATTATCAATGGATATAACCAGAAAAACTCATTTAAAAGAGTGGGGAGGCTTGGGTTATGCCTATTTGTTTGAGACCTTTCTTCCCATGCTTCGGAATTATGGTTTATCTGAGGAACAAATCGATATGCTGCTGATTAATAATCCGGACCGGATTCTGAAATAAGGAGGAAGAACGTATGCAGACTTATCCATTATCCAGCATCTCAGTAGAGGAGGCCGCCAGGCTGCAATTTAAAGTGATTGATTGTATCACAAAAACATTCAGCGGCCGCGAGATTTTAAACCGTGGAGATTTAGGGGTTGTTCCAGGTCTTAATAAGCCGTTAACCACAAAAAAGGCGGAACGGGTTATTGCGGATCTGTTTGATGGGGAAGCCTGTATCCTGGTGAGAGGCGCCGGAAGCGGAGCCATAAGATTGGGGCTCCATACCATATTAAAACCGACAGAAAAAATTCTGGTACACAAGGCACCTGTTTACAGTACCACTGCCACATCTTTAGAAATGTTATACATTTCGACGGTAGAGGCTGATTATAATGATCCGGACGATATACGCCGGGTAATAAAAGAAAACAATGATATTAAGGGCGCTCTCATCCAATACACCAGGCAAAAGCCAGATGACCGCTATGACATGACCCAGGTGATAAAAACAATTAAGGAATGCATTGATATTCCCATATTAACCGATGATAATTATGCCGCCATGAAAGTGAACCAGATTGGCATCCAGTGCGGAGCGGACCTTTCCTGTTTTTCTTCCTTTAAGCTGTTGGGCCCGGAAGGCGTAGGCATTATCGTTGGAAAGGCATGTTATATTGAAAAGCTAGTGAAAGAAAGTTATTCCGGAGGCACCCAGGTCCAGGGGCATGAAGCCTTGGATGTACTTCACGGCCTTGCCTATGCGCCTGTGGCCTTAGCCATCCAGGCCCAGGTAAATGAAGTATGTGTAAAACGGCTGAACGCAGGTGAGATCCCTAAAGTAAAGCAGGCATTTCTGGCAAATGCCCAGTCAAAAGTACTTTTGGTTGAGTTTTATGAGAACATTGCAGAAAAAGTCCTTAGGGAAGCCGAAAAACTGGGAGCAGCACCGAATCCAGTGGGAGCAGAATCAAAATACGAACTGGTTCCCATGTTTTATCGGGTATCCGGTACCTTCCGGAGTACGGATCCTACACTGGAAAGCCGTATGATCCGGATCAACCCCATGCGGTCCGGGGCGGATACCATTATGCATATTATAAAAGAAGCTGTAGAAAGAGTGATATAAATGTTTTTAGAGCAGACCTTAAAACGAAACCCGGAATTAATCAAAGCCTCCTTTGAGCTTCACCAGAGCGGGCAGATCCAGCCGGATTCTTATGTAATAGACGTGGATACCTTTCTGGATAATGCATCGCTTATGTTAAAAGAAGCAAAAGAAAAGGAGATCAGGCTGTTTTTTATGCTGAAACAGGCCGGAAGAAATCCTTATCTGGCAAGGAAACTGGTGGAACTGGGCTACGAAGGGGCCGTTGTAGTGGATTATAAAGAAGCCAAAGTGATGATGGAGCACCAGATCCCCATCGCAAACGTAGGACATCTGGTACAGATTCCTACTGCACAGGTGGAGGAGATCGTAGCATACCGTCCTCAGATGATCACGGTATATTCCGAAGAAAAAATCTGTCAGATCCATCAGGCAGCTAAGAAACTGGGGCTTTTTCAGGAGATCATTCTCCGTGTTACCAGCGATTCGGACATGATCTACTCAGGACAGACGGCAGGGTTCCATCTCGATGCGTTAAAAGATCTGGCAGAACGGATCAAAACACAGTATCCCTGTGTAAAAATCACAGGTGTCACATCTTTCCCCTGTTTTTTATATGAAGAAACAGCCCATGACCTGATCCCTACCAGGAATATGGATACCGTAAAACAGGCGGCTGAGATTTTAAAGGAGTGCGGATTCCAGGTAACCATCATCGATACACCTTCCGGTTCCTGTACCTACGCTCTGAATAAGATCAGAGAAATGGGAGGAAACTGCGCCGAGCCGGGCCATGGCCTGTCCGGTACCACGCCCATGCATGCGGACCATGTGCTGGAGGAAATCCCTTGTGTTACTTATGTAAGTGAAATTTCTCACAATTTTAAAAAGCATGCCTATTGCTACGGCGGCGGCCATTACCGGCGTTCCCACGTAAAATCAGCCCTGGTTGGAACTGCTTTTGATCATTTCACTGAAATGGAGGTTATTCCGCCTACCAATGAAAGCATTGATTATCATTTCGGCCTGACCCAAGAAGGGACGGTAGGAGATACTGTAATAATGGCATTCCGTTATCAAATCTTCGTTACCCGTTCGGATGTGGTGCTGTTGGAAGGGTTGAAAAAGAAGAAACCGCAAATTGTTGGAATCTATGACAGCATGGGGAAAAAGTTATGAAAAAAAGATTGATTGTCATTGTTTTGGATGGATTCGGCATCGGAGCCATGGAAGATGCACGTCTTGCCAGGCCTGGAGATGAAAAGGCTAATACCTTAAGAAGCATTCTGAAGGACTACCCCGATCTAAAGCTCCCGACACTGGAAAAGCTGGGGCTTATGAATGCCTATGGAGAGGAAAGCACCTCCATGAAATTCTCACTTAAAGCAAATTTCGGAAGCTGCGGGCTCATGCATTATGGAGCAGACACGTTTATGGGCCATCAGGAAATTATGGGAACACTCCCGAAAAAACCGGAAGTCCATCCCTTCCAGGAAAAAGCAGAAGCAGTAAAAGCACATTTGGAGGCAAATGGACATCAGGTAAAAGTCATCGAACGGCAGGGGCTGCGCTATTTACTGGTAGACCAATACGTAACTGTAGCAGATAATCTGGAAGCAGACTTGGGGATGTGCTATAACGTAACAGCTCCTTTGGATCTGATCTCCTTTGAAGAGGAATATGCCATAGCAAGAAAGGTTCGGGAAGTAGTAACCGTAGGCCGGGTAATTGTGTTTGGCGGAACCGGAAATACCATGGAAGACCTCTGGAATGCTGAAGAGGTGAAACAAGGCCGTTTCATCGGCATAGCGTCTGCAAAATCCAAATCCTACGATCATGGCTACCAATGCAGGCACTTAGGCTATGGGGTGGATCAAAAGGTACAGGCCCCCACGATTCTGACAAATGCAGGGTTTGACTGTACCCTGATTGGAAAAGTAGCGGATATTGTATCCAATGATAAGGGACTGAGTATTTCCTGCGTGCCCACACAGGAAGTAATGGACCTTACCTTCCGGGAAACAGAAGCCATAACTCAGGGCTTTTTATGTACCAATGTACAGGAAACGGACTTAGCCGGACATTCCCAGTCCACTATGACCTATAAAAAAATCCTGGAAATAGCAGATCAGGGAATCAGCAGACTTTTACCAGAGCTGACTGCCCAGGACATTCTGGTGATCATGGCCGACCATGGAAATGATCCCAATATCGGTCACAGTAAGCATACCAGGGAGCGTGTCCCGCTTCTTGTTTATAAAAAAGGAATAACAGGAAGAAACCTGGGAAAAAGAAAAACCCTCTCTGACATAGGTGCAACCGTTTGTGATTATTTTGGCACAGGCGCTCCGCAAAACGGAGAATCCTTCCTGCCGCTTTTAAAAGATTAATACTAGATATTTAAAAAAGAACCATGAGGGGAGACGGCTAATGCCGCTCCCCTCATGGTTCTTTTCAAGTTTTCTTACCCGATAAGATTACTCAACTGTCACGGACTTCGCTAAATTCCTTGGCTGATCCACATCCAAATCTTTTCCCACAGAAGCATAATATGCAATAAGCTGCAGCACGACTGCTATGGGAAATACAGTAAACCGGTCGCCGATATCCGGAATGTTGATCTGAACATCAGCGATCCCAGGTTCGATCTTTGATTTCTCCTTTGTCAATAAAATAACAAATGCACCTCTTGCTTTTACTTCCCTGATATTGGAGACGGTTTTTGAAAAGATCTTCTCCTGGGTTGCAATGGCGATTACAGGAACCTGATCCGTTATAAGAGCAATGGTTCCGTGTTTCAATTCTCCTGCTGCATAGGCATCTGCATGGATATAGGAAATTTCTTTTAATTTCAAAGCACCTTCCAAGGAAAAGGCGTAATCCAGACCACGTCCGATAAAAAAGGCATCCGGCTTATTGATCAAGTGTGTCACCAAAGCCTTTACCTCATCCCTTTTTTCAATCATGGCTTCCATGGCGGGTATGGCGTCAAGCAGCTGCTTTATAAAGTCCCCGGCTTCCTCCCGGTCATAATTGCCCCGGACAAAGGCCATGCGGCAGCATACCATATAAAGAGCAGCCAGCTGGACAGAATATGCTTTGGTGCTGGCAACCGCAATTTCAGGGCCTGCATGGGTATAAAGAACGTAATCGCTTTCCCTGGCTATGGTAGACCCCTTAACATTGACCACAGAAAGAGTCGCAGCCCCACAGGCCTTCGCCAGCCGTAGAGCTGCCAGGGTATCAATGGTTTCCCCGGACTGGGATATGATGATGACCAGGGTTTTACTGTCGATGAGCGGAGTGTCATAACGGAATTCAGAAGCGATGGAAACCGTAACAGGGATCCGAAGGAGCGGTTCCATAAGAGCTCTGGCCACCATCCCTGCATGCATGGCAGTACCGCAGGCCACAATATGAACCTGATTGCACTGTTTTAATACGGTATCAGGTATTCCGTCATCGCCAAAATCCGGAAGCCCTTTTACCAGACGTGGCAATATGGTGTTCTTAAGAGCCTCAGGCTGCTCGTGGATCTCCTTCAGCATAAAATGGGGAAATCCATTCTTCATAGCCGCATCCATATTCCAGTTTACCTCCATCAGTTCCGGTACCTCTTCCTGATGCTTAAGGTTATAAAGATGTACCTTATAGGAGGTGAGTTTTACAATATGATTTTCCGGAACCACAAAATACTGCCTGGTATAAGGAATGAGGGCAGTTAAGTCTGAGGCTACAAAAGAACCGGATCTTGTATAGGCCACCACCAGTGGGCTGACATTACGGATCGCATAAATAGCCCCTGGATGATCCTCAAACATTACACAAAAGCTGAAAGAGCCTTTTAAATAGGCAGCTAGTTTTGAAATAGCTTCTACAGGATCTCCCTGATAAATGCTTTCTAAAACCCAGGCAGCTACCTCACTGTCGGTTTCAGAGCGGAGTTTTCCTTCCAGATGAAAATCCACGGTCAGCTGATGATAATTTTCTATGATGCCGTTATGAACCAGCGTGATCCGTCCGGCCCGATGAGGATGAGTGTTCTCGGTCGTTACACCGCCATGAGTTGCCCACCTGGTATGTCCAAGACCGCAATGGGACACCCCTGTGATTCCTTTGCATTCTTCTTTTAAATTCGATACTTTTCCTGTATGTCTGATCAGACGGGTATGGGAATTCTCCATAAAGAGAGCAATGCCGGCACTGTCATAGCCCCGGTATTCCAGCTGAGATAATCCATCAAGTAATATTTTTTTAGAGTCTAAAGGTCCGGTATATCCAATTATTCCACACATAATTTCGCAATCTCCTTAATCAATTCTTTTATGTCTGCATCTGTTCTTAAAAATGGCAAACAAAAAACAAGCTGTCTGGCTCCAGATTTTAAAAACGGCAGCTTTTTTATCACATTCAGTTCTATGTCTCCGGTTCCAACGCGTTTGTTTTGCAGTTACCCGCATATTTCACGTAGGATACACGCCCGGAGGGGCATGGAAGGGCATCCGCCGAATATTCGATAACCCTTCACCTCGTCAACCTTTGATGCCATTTTTCTATAGAAAAATGTTCACGATCGCATCAACTGGTGCATGGCGCTTAGCTTTGCTATTGTCATTTATGCCTCCTTCATAAATCTAGTTTATTATAGCCTTTGATCGTTTGTGCGTCAATACCATGATTTACAATCATTTTACGAAAAGCTTCTTTTTCATTTTACATCAATTCTATAAAATGAGTTTTAGATATGCAGAAAGGAACAGTGACCTATGGCAAGTTTGTCTTTTGTAAATGTGTGTAAAACCTATAAAAACGGCCTCACCGTTGTTAAGGATTTTAATCTTGATATCAAAGACAGGGAATTTTTAATCCTGGTTGGCCCATCCGGCTGCGGGAAATCTACGACACTTCGCATGATCGCAGGGCTAGAAGACATTACTTCCGGCGAATTGTGGATAGACGGGCAGCTTATGAATATGACAAGCCCCCAAAGCAGGGACTTATCCATGGTATTCCAGTCTTACGCCCTTTATCCTCATTTAACGGTCTACCAGAATATGGCCTTCGGCTTAAAGGTACATAAAGTCCCGAAGGACGAAATAGAAAAACGAGTAGGGCGTGCGGCGGAAATCCTTCATATCAGCCATTTGCTTGACCGGAAGCCTTCTGCCTTATCAGGAGGGCAGAAGCAGCGGGTTGCCATTGGAAGCGTGATTGTCCGCCAGCCAAAAGCTTATTTAATGGACGAACCTCTGTCCAATCTGGATGCCAAGCTGCGGTCACAGATGCGCGTAGAGCTTGCTAAAATCCACAGAGAACTGGGAGCAACCATCATTTACGTCACCCATGACCAGGTAGAGGCAATGACCCTTGGAACCAGGATTGTAGTCATGAACAGCGGGGTAATCCAGCAGGCTGCGTCTCCGAATGACATCTATGAGAATCCTGTTAATAAATTTGTGGCTGGCTTTATCGGTTCCCCTTCCATGAATTTCTTCCCTGTCTGGGTAACGCGAAGAGAAGAGAAGATCTGCCTGGAATTTGGTAAAAACAAGCTGATTGCCAACGAAATCTGCTCAAAACGGCTGGTGGAAGACGGTTATGTGGGAAGGCGTGTCTACTTAGGGATCCGGCCAGAAGACTTCCAGGAAGAAGGATCAGAAGAACAGAAGATCTTATTCGATGTGGAGATGAAAGAGGTCCTTGGGGCGGAGATATTATTCCATGGCCGAATCAACAGAGATGAGATCTGTGTACGGTTAAGTCCCAATGTTAAGGCAGAACCCGGAGAACGTTTACCGATTTATGTAGATATGGATCGTATCAAACTGTTCGATATGGATACAGAGCAAAATATTATATACGTTTAAGGAGCCTTCTTATGAACATAAAAACCTTTGTGAAGAAAGCAGGGCCTTATGTCTATATGGTCCCGGCTATGGCAGTATTTGCAGTATTCTTGTTTTTCCCGTTTTTTAAAACTATATATTTAAGTCTATATAAAACCAATAAAATGGGCCAGGCCAAGCTTTACGTCGGTCTTTTAAACTATGCTGACCTATTAAAATCCCCGTCTTTTTTCAACAGCCTCTTAGTAACCGCAATATTTGTTGTAATCGTCGTATCAGTAAGCATGCTTTTAGGGCTCATTGCTGCTGTCCTTTGCAGCAAAACCTTTCCCGGGATCCGGATCTTCAGCACTGCATACGCCCTTCCAATGGCCATTGCTTCCAGTTCCGCGGCCATGATATTTAAAATCATGCTTCATCCTTCCATAGGAATTGTTAATAAGATCCTGGGATTCCATATTAACTGGATCAGCGACCCCAAGTATGCACTGGCCTGTGTCGCCCTGCTGACAGCCTGGTTAAACAGCGGAATTAACTTTCTTTATTTCAGTGCCGGGCTTAGCAATATTGATGAGACTATTTATGAAAGAGCCTCTGTGGATGGGGCAAATTCCATTCAGAGATTTTTCTTCCTGACGCTTCCCGGCTTAAGCCCTATTATGTTTTACACCCTGGTGGTCAATATTATCCAGGCATTCCAGTCCTTTGGCCAGGTTAAGGTACTCACTCAGGGCGGACCCGGAGAATCTACTAATTTAATCGTTTACTCCATATACCGGGACGCCTTTTTTAACTACCGCTTCGGGAGCGCAGCCGCCCAGTCCGTGCTGTTGTTCCTCATCATCATGATCCTCACCTTATGTATGTTCCGTCTGGAAAAGAAGGGGGTAAGCTATTGATGGATTCCGTAATTACTACCGCAGCCAAAGAAATAAACCGGGACGAACTGGAGAAACTGAAACGGTCCGCCACTCAGAAGGCACTTTTTCGCAGAAGGGCAGGAAAGTTTGCTCTGGTCATCGTAAATCTGGCCATGTCCATTTTTGTACTGCTTCCGCTTTTATATGCGGTCAGCATTGCATTCATGCCTTCCAGTGAGCTGTTCACAACAGAGATGAACTTAATCCCCGGAAATCCGACCCTTGAGAATTTTCGTCAAGCCATGGTTAAAATTCCTTTAAACCGGTTTATTGTCAATTCCTTTTTCGTGGCAGGCTGTATCACATTTGGACAGATCCTGTCCTGCTCCCTGGCGGCATTTTCCTTCTCGTTTCTGGATTTTAAGGGTAAAAACCTTTTGTTCATGGTTGTCATGGCTACCATGATGATACCGGGAGAGGCCACTATCATCTCAAACTATTTAACTGTAAGCGGGCTGCATTGGCTTGACAGCTATAAGGTTTTAATCATTCCTTATCTTACCTCAGCAATGGGTATTTTCCTATTTCGTCAGTTTTATAAATCTTTTCCAATATCCTTATATGAGTCAGCAAGGATGGACGGTTGTTCCAACTTAAGATTTATTTACAGCATCCTGATCCCACTTACCAAGTCTGCAATCGGTGCTATGGCAGTCTATACCTTTATCAATGCTTGGAACATGTATATGTGGCCTCTTCTCGTTACCGGTTCCGACCGTATGAGAACGGTTCAGATTGGAATTGGAATGTTAGACAGCGTGGACTCTCAGTCCATCTCTATGATGATCGCAGGTGTTGTCATGATCATCATTCCATCTATCTCTGTTTTTATCGCAGGGCAGAGACAGTTGATCCGTGGAATGTTCTCAGGAGCAGTCAAAGGCTGACCTGATTCAGAGGTTCGATAAGCCAAGGCTATCGAATATACAAAAAAAAATTTGGAGGAAAGAAGATGAAGAAAAGAACACTTGCCATGTGTATGGCAGTCATGATGGCAGCAGGAGCATTGTCCGGCTGTGCCAAGCAGACAGGAACAGAGACGAATAGTGCCAGCTCACCGGCTGCGGAAACTCAGACAACTGCTGCCCAGATTGCTGAAAGCTCTGACAGCCCGAAAGACACCACCATAACATTCTGGCATTCCATGGGAGGCGTAAACGGAGAAGCCATCGATACTCTTGTAAAGAAGTTCAATAAAGAAAACACTTCCGGAATAACCGTAGAAGCCCAGTATCAGGGCAGCTATGACGATGCCATCAACAAGCTGAAAAGTGCTCAGATCGGCAATATGGGCGCTGATCTGGTTCAGATTTATGACATCGGTACCCGTTTCATGATCGATTCCGGCTGGGTCATTCCCATGCAGGAGCTGATCGACGAGGACCATTGGGATTTAACTCAGGTGGAACCAAACATTGCAGCCTATTACACAGTAAGCGGAAATTTGTATTCCATGCCTTTTAATTCCTCCACCCCAATTCTTTATTATAATAAAGATATCTTTACGAAAGCCGGTATTGCGGATATTCCTGACAGCCTTCCGGGGATTGAAAGAATCGGTGACGATCTTATAAACAAGGGCGGAGCCGGAGAGGTGATTTCCTTAGGTATTTATGGCTGGTTCTTCGAGCAATTCACCTGCAAACAGCAGGCTTATTATGCCGACAATGGAAATGGAAGAGAAGATGCGGCAACGGCAGTCGATTTCGATAAAAACGGAGCCGGTGTAAAGACCTTAGCAGCATGGAAAGACTTATCGGATAAGGGTTATGCACCGAATGTGGGTCGAGGCGGTGATGCAGGGCTTGCTGACTTCAGTGCAGGAAAAGCAGCCATGACTCTGGGCTCCACCGCATCTTTAAAACAGATATTAAACGATGTGAACGGCAAATTTGAAGTGGGAACTGCATATTTTCCTAAAGTAAGCGACGATGATAAAGGCGGCGTTTCCATTGGCGGAGGTTCCTTATGGGCATTAAACAATGAGGATCCTGCAAAGCAGCAGGCTGTATGGAAATTTGTAAAATTTCTGGTTTCCCCGGAAAGCCAGGCCTACTGGAACTCCCAGACCGGTTATTTCCCTGTCACGGTTGCCGCTCATAATGAAGCCGTGTTCAAAGACAACATTGCAAAATACCCTCAGTTTAAAACAGCCATTGACCAGCTTCATGATTCCACACCTCAGTCTGCCGGAGCACTCCTTAGTGTATTCCCTGAAGCAAGGCAGATCGTGGAAACAGAGATCGAGAACATGATCAACAACAAAGGGACCCCGGAAGATACCGTTGCTAAGATGGCAGAAAGCATCAATAAGTCCATTGAAGACTATAATCTTATTAACAACTAGATAACACTTAGGAAGGATATTGACAGATGAGAACAAAAAACTGGATATACAGATGACAAAAGATGGAAGACTGGCTGCGATACACGATCTTCCGCTACAAAGGAATTGAGAAGGAATAAAAAAAGCTGGATTGGAGGGTAGAGTCATCTATTCCTCCTTCCATCACCCCAGCATTGTGAAAGTAAAGAAATTAAATCCAAAACGTTTGGACCGTAAATGATAAAAGCATGATGGAAAACCTTGCAGAACAGGGAATTGAAGCGATCATTACTAATTACCCAGATATTGCAAAAGAAATTGTAGAAAAGAAAGGATGATCATATGATACGATTAGTCGCATCTGATATGGATGGAACTCTTTTAAACCGGTATGGAAAGGTTTCCCCCTTAAATATTGCCGCCATTGAAGCACTTAGGCGGAAGAACATCGGTTTTGTCGTCTGCACAGGCAGAAACTTTGCCGATGCTTCCGCCCCCCTAAAGGAAGCTGGAATTTCCTGTGACATCATTTGCATGAACGGAGCCGCCGTTTTTGATAGCTGTGGAAGACAATTGAGAAAACAACCGCTGTTTAAAGCCCAGGTAAACCGCATTCTTAACATTTGCCGGCCGTTTTCAGTTCTATATGATTTTATGACAGAAGAGGGGAGTTACACCACCTCTACTATGGAAGAATTTCGGAAAAGCTTTGAGGATAAGATTTTTCTCCCCATGGTTTCCGATGAGCATACCTATGAGACCATTGCGAAGCGGTTTCGTTTTACAACGGAGGATGTACTGCTTGGATCATCATGGGAGATTTATAAAATGTCTGTTGTCCATGAAAACCCAGAGGTCTTAAGGCAGATTCGCTATGCTTTAGATAGAGAAGAAGGAATCTCAGTTGCTTCATCGGCCCCTTCCAATCTGGAGCTGACGCACATCGGTGCGCAAAAGGGATCTGTTCTGATGGAATATGCAGCAAG
This sequence comes from Lacrimispora sanguinis, assembly GCF_044987295.1. NCBI lineage: Bacteria > Bacillati > Bacillota > Clostridia > Lachnospirales > Lachnospiraceae > Lacrimispora > Lacrimispora sanguinis. The sequence goes on from NZ_CP173277.1 coordinate 532,926, forward strand.
CACCAACATCCATCCAAGAGAAATCCTTGCCATTGGAGACAGTGAAAACGACCTTTCCATGCTCACCCTTCCCCTGGGATATACCATTGCCATGGGCAATGCCTCGGAAATAATAAAACGCAGTGCACGCCTTATAACCCGAACGAATGATGAGGATGGGGTTGCTATTGCCATAGACGCCTTGGTCATTTCTGAAGCAGCCGCAATCTATTGATTCTTTACCAATCTTAATCACTATCAAATTTTAATTTCTTTTTACTTCCCAATTATAGGTTCAAATAAACCTGGCTGATAATCGCCATTACCTTGCCAAGCTTTTCGTTGAGCATTTCCATCTGTACAGCTGTTATAACAAAAATGGTAGTGATGATATTTTTATTGCGCTCTAATTTTGTAAAAGGTATTTGAATAAAGATTTCCACGAGTAATTTTTAACACTGGTCAAGGGAAATATTTTGTGTTACAATAAAAAGCTGATTGACTGATAAAATTAAGAGAAAAGCAAGATATCATAGGCCTATTTTTGATAGAATGGATAGGATCTGCCAAAGAAAATATTGGAAAGGATTGATGATTCGATCATGGATTATGAGGATGAATTAGACCGTATGCGGGATCGCAAAAGTCGGGAGGGCAGTAAAAGGACGGGAAGTGCAGACAGAACGCCACCGACAGAAAAAAAGCGCCAGTCGCAGACGGTAAGAGGAGATAGAACTTATTATAGTGCAGGTGATGGAAGAAACCCACGTGTACGCTATAATGGACCGCAAAATGGCAACAAACATAAAGCAAATAAGAAACGAAAACGAAAACACAAGCAGCGTGTCATATTAATGGAGCTTGCAATTTTGGCGTTGGTACTGATAGCCGGAGTGTTCCTGTTCAAACAGCGTACTCATCAGAAAGGTTATTGGACCATTGCAGTTTTTGGCGTAGATTCCCGGGATGGGAAAGTGGAAAAGGGAGCCTTATCCGATGTGGAAATGATCTGCAACATCGATAAAGCTACCGGTGAGATAAAACTGGTATCGGTTTTCAGGGATACATATTTAAAGATTGACAGCAAAGGAACCTATCACAAGATCAATGAGGCCTATTTTAAAGGCGGCCATAAACAGGCAGTGGATGCACTAAATGAGAATCTGGATCTTGCCATTGACGATTATGCAACCTTTAACTGGAAAGCCGTTGCTGATGCCATTAACATTCTGGGTGGGGTTGATTTGGAAATTACAGATGCAGAATTCGCCTATATCAATGGTTTTATTACAGAAACTGTTAATTCCACGGGAATCGGCTCCTATCAGCTGAAAAAACCGGGGATGAACCATTTGGATGGAGTACAAGCTGTGGCTTATTCCAGGCTCCGTCTCATGGATACGGATTTTAACCGGACAGAGCGCCAGCGCAAGGTAATAGGTCTTGCAATGGAGAAAGCGAAAAAAGCTGATTTTGGTACATTAAGCACTCTGGTTTCTACCGTATTTCCACAGATATCTACCAGCATTGGCATGAATGATGTTCTATCCATTGCCAAAGGAATCAACAAGTACCACATAGGAGAAACAAACGGTTTCCCATTTTCACGTACTACCATGAAGATCGGCAAAATGGATTGCGTTATCCCTACCACATTAGAGAGCAACGTCATCCAGCTCCACCAGTTTCTCTATAATCAGGCCGATTATTCTCCTTCATCAGCAGTAAAAAAGATCAGTGACAAGATCGCCCAGGAAAGCGGCATCAAAGATCCTGGAAAGAATGCTCCAACCGGTGGAAGTTCAGGCGGTAAGAAAAAAGAGAATTCGTCATCTAAAGATACCGCTCCTGCACAAACGGAAGCTGCCACAGAGGAAAGTGTAGCAGAGACCACCGCAGAAAATACGAAAGAAGTGATTCCGGAAACAACCGAGCAGGAGACGGAAGTTCCTACCAACGATGACGGAAGCCTGATCGGGCCTGGGGCCAATATAAAGGAAACAAAGGAAGAGAAGAAACCGGAGAAAGAAACAGAAAAGGAAACAGAAAAGGAAACAAAACCGGAAAAAGAAACCGAAGAAAATCCGGGAATACAGGAAGGTCCGGGATCTGGCGGAGCGATCGGTCCGGGCGTATAGGAGAAAGGAAATTATGTTATGATTTTATCTGATAAAACAATTCTTGGGATGCTAGAGGATAAAACGCTGATCATATCACCTATGGAAAAACACCAGATTCAGCCTGCCAGCGTAGATATCAGGCTTGGGAATACGTTTTGTGTTGTAGAAGACACAAGCAATGGAATTATTTCCTTAAATGATGAGATACGTTATAAAACCATTGAAACGGATCGGTATTTGCTTCTGCCTGGACAGTTTGTACTTGCCACCACCATGGAATATTTCTCTTTGCCAGATAATCTGACTGCCTTTGTGGAGGGCCGCAGTTCCTTGGGACGGCTGGGGTTGTTCATACAAAATGCAGGCTGGGTGGATCCAGGATTTAAAGGTGAAATCACATTAGAGCTTTTTAACGCAAATAGATGCGCGATCGAGCTAAGTGCAGGCCGCCGCGTAGGACAGCTTGTTTTTGCACAATTAGATGATCATGCTTTAAATCCATACAATGGAAAGTACCAGGGACAAAAGGGTGCAACTGCTTCAAAGGTTTTTATGGATATGGATTTATAACGATAAAAGAGATCAAGGTCAGCCGAACTTATCGGCGGCCTTGATCTCTTTTTAGGGTGAATCACTTATGTCTATTACGCTTTCTACTGATTATTAGTCTCTACCTTAATATCTAAAATATCCAGGAAAAACATGAATAACGGAATACCAAAAAGCAGTCCCCAGACTCCAATATAATGTTCGCTCACCATCAGAATAAGAAATACCAAAAATACGGGAATCTTTGTTTTTGCAGACATTAATTTAGGGTTTAACACATAGGTTTCCAAGGAATGGAGAACCGCTATCATTACAATTACTTCTACGATTTTTATGGCGCCTCCAATGTTAAATGCAATGATTGTTAGGGGAATCATAGATATAATCACCCCGGCAACTGGAATCAGTCCCAGAATAAAAATCATGGCCCCAAGTCCCAATGTTTGCGGAAATCCCATAACTGTCAGGGCTAATACAGACAGAAAAGAGTTAATGAACGCAATTACTATCTGTAATTCAATTACTTTTCCAAAAGAATTTAAAAACTTTTTCCCATAGAACGTAAAATATTCATACAGGAAGGAAACTTTGCTCTGTTCCATGTGCTTTAAAAACGCAACGATTTCATCCTTCTCCAGTAAGAAAAGAAAGCTTATCAAAAAGGACATTAATAAATTGATACTAAACGTACCTGCTGTTGCAACAAATCCCAAAAGATGGCTTTCCGCTAACCGGATGTAAGCATCGATCTGATCCTCCGGTATGATATTCATCAGATTCATGTCGAATTTTGACTGAACCTGGCTCAAGTCAAAGGTAGAGATCAAATTTATGATATCAAATAACTGCTGGGTGACCTTTGGAATATAGACAATTCCGGATATGGTGAAAAACAGTAGAATTATTATGTACATGAAAATAGTAATCAGTTTTCGGCTGATTCTCATACGGGTATTTACCTTCTCATATAGAAACCTTTGCAGCTGACCAAATATAAATGTAACTATAAATATGAGTAAAAGCTGATTCAGCATTCCTCGAAAGAAATACATAAACAAAACCAGCAAAACAATACTTAAGATCTTTTTTACAAGTGTATTATTGATAATTCCATCAAACTTATCCATTCCTTTTACCTTTCAATCTTCAAGACATGTATTTATAAATCATGTACCATTTATTTCAATTTAGACCTGTATTCCAATTATAATATAAGAATAACGCTTTGGAAATACCCGGACATAAATTTGTAAAATCCATAATGACTTCTTAACAACGCCATGCTTAAAATTTTATTTATAGCATAACATATTGACATTTATCGATATGAAACTTATAATGTTTTCTTAGCTACTAAATTAGGGGAGAATATTATGAAAACATCCGTAACAAATTGGAAACGAAATTTTTATACGATATGGGCAGGTCAGGCATTTTCGCAATTCTCAAGTTCTGTTCTGCAGTTTGCGATCGTATGGCATTTAACTGACAAAACCGGTTCCGCTTTGGTTTTATCTGCCGCCATGATGATGGGGTTCCTGCCGCAAGGAATCTTAGGTCCTTTCATCGGTGTTTTCATTGACCGTTACAATAGAAAAATGATTATGGCAGTCTCCGATTTAATTATTGCAGCGGCCAGTTTTATCATGGTTATCGCAGGGCAGATGGGCGTTTTATCCACAGAACTGATTTTATTGGTTCTACTGATCCGTTCCATAGGATCTGCCTTTCATACGCCTTGTCTTCAGGCAGTGACACCTCAGATTGTACCGAAGGATCAACTAACAAGATGTTCCGGATATTCACAGGCTCTGGAATCTATTTCTCAATTATTTAGTCCTGCGTTAGCTGCAGTTCTCTATCAGTCATGGAGCTTAAGCGGTATCATCTTCCTTGATGTTATAGGAGCATTAATTGCAGTTTTTATGTTGGTAATATCAGTAATCCCGGAATTAAATCATAATGAGAACATAGGAAAAATACACGTTTTAAGAGAGGCAAAAGAAGGTTTTCAAATACTTCGAACAAAAAAAGGAATGCTGGGTTTAGTTTTAATAGGTACTCTTTATACCTTAGCAATGATGCCGACCAGTGCATTGTTTCCATTAATGAGTATGTCATATTTTCATGGAACCAGCACAAATGCAAGTGTTGTTGAAATTGTATTTTCCATTGGTCTGCTGATTGGCTCTTTGATATTGGGCAGATGGGGAGGAACTAAAAATAGAATTTATACAATAATCGGTTCTTTTCTGTTAATGAGCTTTAGTTTGTTTGTCTCAGGATTCTTGCCGCCTGGCGGCTTTTTAGTATTTGCTGTATGCTCCTGGTTAATGGGAATTTCCGGCCCATTTTATTGGGGAATGTATACACCTTTGCTGCAAAGTAAATTTGAAGCGAAGTATTTAGGGCGGGTAATATCGCTATCCAGCAGTATCCGGTTAATCAGCGGCCCATTAGGACTTTCTGTTTCCGGAGTTTTTGCAGAGAGATATGGGGTGGAAAAGTGGTTTCTGATTGCAGGAGCACTGGTTTTATTTGCCTCATTTTTATGTCTGGTCATACCTTCAATAAGGAATTGTGATGCAAAGGAGGAGTGATTATGGATAAATACAAGAAAAATGCTAAAATATTGAAAGCTTTCTGTGATGAGCAAAGGCTTGCCATATTAGAGTTATTACAAGAGGGAGAGAAGTGTGCCTGTGAATTGCTTGATAAACTGGACATCACCCAGCCAACCTTGTCCCACCATATGAAAATTCTTTGTGATTCAGGGATAGTAGCAGGCCGTAAGGATGGGAAATGGATGCATTATTCAATCAGTGCTTCCGGGGCAGAACATGTTAAAAAGCTCATAAATGAAATAACCATGGTAAATCCGAATAAGCCAAATCGTTGTAGTTAAAGATACCTTTTAATTTTAAATTACTAAAAAGCATAGATGGAATGCTAGCAAGAAACTAACAAAGTAGTCATCTTGTCCGGCATTCCATCTATGCTTTTTGTGAATCTCGATATCCGCTTACTTAGGACTCCAGATAATTCCGGATATCCTTTGTTTCATGATCTTCATATTTAACAATATTTCCTTCCCAGGTTCTTAACTGAACATAGCCTGGCCCTCGGGATACAATGTAATTAGGAAAAATAGGAGTTTTTCCCAATCCCTTGGGTGCATTTACTATAAACGTTGGGATCGCCATACCTGAAGTATAGCCTCGTAAATATTCCATGATCTCTATGCCGTCTTCAATGGAAGTATTAAAATGAGCGGTTCCCTGAACATGTTTTGCATGAAAGATATAATAAGGTCTTACCCTGCATTTAAGCAACTCATGATTGAGCACCCGCATGATATACTTATCATTGTTAATTCCATTTAACAATACGGCCTGATTTCCCAAGACGATCCCAGAATCAGCCAATTTTTCACATGCTGCTTTTGACGCTTCCGTAATTTCTATGGGATGATTGAAATGTGTATTTATATAGATCGGATGATATTTCTTCAGCATGGAGCATAATTGATCCGTGATCCTTTGAGGCATGGTCACCAGACATCTGGTGCCCAGGCGGATATAATCAACATGAGGGATCTCTTTTAACTGCTTTATGATCCACTCAAGGTAATCATCAGGAAGGCATAAGGCGTCCCCGCCGGTGATTAACACATCCCTGATTTCTTCATTTTCTCTTATATAATCAATGGATTCCTGAATCATTTTACGGGATCTATGGACATCTTCCTCCCCGATATTCCTTCTTCTCTGACAGTGCCTGCAGTACATGGCACACTCATTTGTCACATTAATAATCAGCCTGTCCGGATATCGTCTTGTAATACAGCCTGCAGGATTTGTAAATTCTTCCCCCATAGGATCAAGATCCATACAGGTATCCTCCAATTCTTTATAGGTTGGAATGGATAATAAGCGTATAGGATCATATTTGTCATCCGGATCTGCCAGACTTAAGTAATATGGAGAAACCGCCCATCTGAATTCTTTCTCCACCTTTTTGATACGCATTTTTTCTGTTTCACTTAATAAAATGATTTTACTTAAGGTCTCAACATCCGTTATCCTATGAGTTAACTGCCACTGATAATCATTCCAGTTTTCTTCTGTGGCATCCAGTACCTCTAATATTTTGTTTTTCCTCTTAATGAATTCTGCCTCTAAATCCATTCCTTTGGGAATCCTCTTGCGAGCCTCTAAAAAATCTTCGATCCGCCCCTTTAATTCCTCTGCCCGTTCAATTGATACCTGTTGATTTTTGCTTTTTCCCATATGATTTCTCCTTACTTATTTTATTCACTCCGTAAAAAACAAACTTCCTATGGAGATTTTTGCAACGAAAAACGAAAGCTTCTCTACTTTTATGAAACAATCAGTTTATGTCTAAGTTTTATTTTAAGTACTACTGCGGGATGATTGGATAATACATGTGTTTTTTCCGCCACCAGCCGGAATAAGGCTTTGCATGTTGGAAAATGAAACGTTATTGGTATTAATAAGTTTAAGATATGATAATGAATTATAATGTCAGATTAGCTAAAGCAACAACTTCATTATACCAGTAAAGTTGTTGCCTAGTCAACCGTATGAATAAGCCAATTTTATAAAATTTATGTTAATTCTTTATTTGTGTGATGTATTTAAATGAATAAATTTGATTATTCAAACTGTTACTTTTTCCACAAATAATACATCTTTTACAAAAATAATATAAAATTAAATTTAAAATTATTAAAAATATGAATATAATACAATTATTTTTAAAATAATTCATTTATTATTGTTAAAAAATTCCATATAATAAAATAAATTTTTATATTATATCTCTGACTATTTTTATGGTATAGGTAGGACAACTTACCAGCAGGTTCGGGACATTAATATAACAATTTAATAAAAAAGGAGGAATTTTGTGTGAAGCAAAAGATTAGGAACAAGTGGAAGCGGGTGACAAGCATGTGTCTGGCAATCCAGATGATCATGACAGTTCCAGCTGCCGGACAGACGTTACCGGTAATAACCGGATCAGAATTATTAAACACACGGCAATATGCTGCGTCCATTAATCCTACAGTGGGAGGGGGAAGTCTGTCACTATCAAAAAATAGTGATACGACATTGGCATGGAACACCATGAATGAAGAACTGATACCTGGAACAACCATGTTCTGGGAAGGGGGAAACCAATTTCGAGGGGCTGAAATCACACCAGAAATGTCAATGAAGTCACTTTCGGAAACTTACGGTGTACAAGGAGTACAGCTGGGGAATAAGGTTCATGGCGTTAAATCCTGGTTTTTATTCGGCAGCGAAATCCTTTGTGCCGGAGCAGGCATCAAGGCAGAAACAGGTGGCAGCGGGCAACTCATAACCGTTGTAGATAATATTCCGGTTACAGGAAGTACAAATCTGGCATTGACAAATCCCGAAAACGGATACCGAAAAGTACTGGACGCATATAAAAACAAGTGGCTTCCCCTCGTCAATACACCAACGAAAGGGAACCATACCCGAAACTGGCTCAGCGCGTCTGACTTGGGCAGTAATGTGCTGCAATGGTCCTATGTATTTGGAGATGGGGAGGTCGGATCCACTCTGAGTAAATCTAACGTATACTATCGGCTGAACACGAAAGGTTCTGATGTACCTCAGTTAGCCGAGTTTTTTATAACGCCCGGGGAGACCTACCAGTATACCATGGTAGCAGGGAAAACAATTGCTGATTATCCAACTAATAGTCTGTACAGAACCGATTCACGGCTTCTAATAAATACACCGCAGATACAGGCTGCTTCCAGCATCGGAGAGGGAATTGTATCTGTAAACAAGTGGTCATCCGACAGCATCAGACTGGATAATCAGGTTGTGCCCTTAACCATGAATGAGAGTATGGCACTTACCGTAAAGAAAGATCCTTCGACTGGTAATATGACGCTTAGTATCGCCAGGCCAGACATCCAAACAAGTGGTTATCTGGAGGTAACACTGGAAACCCGTGGAGCAGGCATACTGACAAATTCAAATCAGCAGGCATTGGCAGAGTCCTCTTTCGGCTCTAATATTTTCCTTAAATTTGATGCTTCCCAAATGGGATCCGAGCCGGTGGTTCTGACCATTGAAGGAAAGGCAGCTGAAGCAATTACAGGAGATGAGATTGTTTTGGTGAGAGGAGAAGACGGACGGATTGAAAAACCGGCTGAATTATCCGGAAGCATCCGTTGGGAAGTTAAAATACCAAAGCCCGACGGGAATTATGTACGCAATGCAGGAAGTAGTAAAATTAAGAGAGAGTTGTTGGAAGGAGAAACAGACGGAACCAGAAAAGCCGGAGATGCGGATGGAAGCCACATTGCTTCTGTTAAAAAGCTTTCCGGTGAAGACGCACTGCTGATGGCAAATGAAAAAGGAAATGTCACAGTACTGGCCACTGATGAAAACGGAAAACAAAAAAAGTGGAACGTAACAGTCCTTTATGAAGATCCGGCAAATCTGCCACAGACAGAACCGGCAGATTACGAGACAATCCGCAAACGGTGGAAGGATTCCCTCATCGGAAATGATTTAACGGAACTTGATGGAGGCAGTGCGATCCTTCTCGACATCCAGGCTCAGGCAGAATCTGCATGGGAAGCGTATGCTTATAAAGGACAGGATACCTGTGCCGGAATCCCCTGGATTAAGGATGAAGGGGCGGCAGGTAACCCGGAGATTCCCTATGAGAATGATGCGGTGGAGTTTCGTCCGGCTTTTAAAAAGGTGCTGGCAATGGCAAAGGCATATGCAGCAAAGGGGAATCCCTATTACCAAAATGATGAGCTGCTAAAGGACATAAAGCAGATCATGAACTACTTATGCTCCCAATGTTACTCACCAAAGACCCAAACGGATAACTGGTGGACGTGGGAAATCGGTGTTCCTAAAGATCTTATTCCAATATTGGTGCTAATACATGATCAGCTGACAAAGGAAGAGATCAGCCTTTATACCGAGGGACTTTATTTCTTCCAGCCGGATCCTTATCATGAAGGCGTCATTGGAACCGGAAGCACCCACGCTCAGGGATACCGGACTGCTCAGGGAGCCAATATCATTGACTGTTCCAGGACCGCCTTAGGACTGGGAATTATCAGAGAAGATAATGAGCTTGTTTACATGGCTCAAAAAGCTTCTTCAGAGACTTTTATAATCCAGAGCTTAAAAGACAGCACCAAAATTGCGGATCAGGGTTATAACAGCGGTTTCTATGCCGATGGCTCTTATCTTGACCATTCTCATGTTCCATATATAGGGTCCTACGGAATTGAGTTTTTAAAAGGCGGGGCAGGAATGCCGCCTCTATTTGCCGGAACACCATGGGAGTATCCCAGAGAAGTGCAGGAAAACCTGGAATTCTATTTGAAAGAAGGGTTTTTGAATGGAATGTATGACGGTCTGATGCTGGATTCTTTAAAAGGTCGTTCTGTATCCAGGCCTGCCGGCAGTAACCGGGATTCAGGAAGAGAAGCAATGGTTCTTATGATCCAGCTTATGGATTCCGTTTCCCTTGAAGTACAGGATGAATTAAAAAGCTCATTAAAAGCATGGATGGAGATTGATCCTGGATTTATTAAAACCTTAAGCGGAGCAGAGTATATTTCGATAAAGGAAAAGGCCCTGGAAATTCAGGGAGATGATTCCATTACCACCTCCGTTGCTCCGATCCATAAAAATCTGCCTCTCATGGACCGGGCCATTCACCGGACAGATAAGTTCCTGATGGCATTATCTATGTATTCTGAACGAATTCAGAATACGGAAATCATGAATCATGAAAACCGGTATGGCTGGCATCAGGGAAGCGGTATGACCTACTTATACAATCAGGATACCTTACAGTATACGGAAAATTTCTGGAATACTGTGAATCCACTCCGATTGGCGGGAACGACCCTCGTTTCCAAGAATATCGGTAACGGTCAGCCGGACAGCTCAGGCTTTGCCCAAGGCGGCGATTTCCGTTCAAGGGAATCCTGGGTCGGAGGCAGCAGCATAGGAAATGACGGAATTAACGGAATGTCATTAACAGGAGAAGTCCGGGTCAAAGAGGGAGAAGGTTCTCCTGCCGTGGCATATTCCCCTAATCTGTCCGCTAAGAAATCTTGGTTTATGCTTGGGGAACAGATCGTATGTCTTGGAGCCGGCATATCCAATTCCGGTGAAGAGTATCCGGTGGAAAGCATTATTGAAAACAGGCGTCTGAAACAGGATGGAGACAATGCTCTGATCATTAACGGAGAGACAAAAGATCTTATGACAGAGTCTGCTTCTTTAAAAGATATTGTAGACGGAAAAGTGGATGTGTCAGGAACTACGCTTTCTGATGTATCATGGGCCCATTTAGAAGGCAACACAGATGGAAGCGATATCGGTTATTACTTCCCTGCCGGTTCTCAGACCATATCAGTGAGAAAAGCAAGAAATGCCGGTGACTGGTCACTGGTCGGAACATCAAATGGAAAAGCAGAAGAGAACTATTTAGAAATGTGGTTTGACCATGGAAAAAATCCTGAAAATGCCGCATATGAGTATGTTCTCCTTCCAGGAATGACCACGGAAGAAACCGAACAGTATTCCAGGGAACCGCAAATTACAGTCCTGTCAAATACTTCACAGATGCAGGCTGTTTACGACAGATCCGAACATGTACTAGGAGCCAACATCTGGACAGATGCTGCTACGAAAATTGGAGACTTCTCCGTCAAAGGTGCTGCATCCATGATGGCAAAAGAAGATGAAAATGGAATTCTGACTGTCTCTGCTTCTGATCCAACAATGAAAAATACAGGTACAATTGTAATCGAAATACATAAACCTGTGACAGATATTCTTTCATCAGACGAGAATGTAAAGGCAGAACTGACAGAATACGGAGCAAAACTTACCATTCAGGCCAAAGGAACCAATGGTTCCAATTCTTATGCAGCCATGCAGCTGGCGGCTTCCCTGTACCCACAAGCCGTTACCCTTGCTCCCGGACAAAGTATGTCCTTTGCAGTCAATGATTACACCAATGACGCAGGGAATATTACCTGGAAAGTCACAGGAGATAAGTCTCTGGAATCAGGTACAGGAATCGATGAAGAAGGCTGTCTTGATATTGATGATTTTGAAGAAAGCAGCCGGTTAAACGTGACTGCTGAACTGGAAAATGGGATAAAGCTTCAGGCCTTTGTATCCTTAGGCGGAAAAGTGGGACCAGAATTACCGAAAAACATTCAAAAAGTCCAGTCTCTGATTAAAGATGCGGTAAAAGAGGCAATGAACAACGATGATTACAGCGATTACAAGGTACAAAAAACCATCCGGTCAGCAGTCAATGCCTTAACTGCCGTTTCGAATGAAGAATTGGCAAAGTATTTAATGGATGAATTAATTACATTAGAAGAACTGTATAAGGCCGTGATGGAAGCAAAAGACTGCATGATAGACAGCAGAGTGGATTCCACAGAAACAGACCTTACTGGTATACAGATTGCAGGAGCTGCGTTAAGCATACCCATTAAAATTACAGGAAGCACTGCAACTCCTTCCAATGCAGTAAGAGCAACAGCCTCCAATGCGAGGAAAGCGTCTCCATCAACCGCTTTCAGATTCTTTGAGGATGAGGAAGATGATCAGGATATCCGTATTGCTGTTATGTCGGTCACAGACGGCAATGTATCAGAGACAGAAAAAGAAATCCGCAAGTCCTTCGGACTTCAGCTTCAGCTGGAGGATAAGTACGGAAACAAAAAGCCCATATCATTAAATGCTCCGGTGAAAGTGTGGATGGACATTCCGGATCAGGGAAAGGACAGTCATTCCATTTCTGCGACATTTAAGGGGGCAGATGGAGAAACCAGACAATTACCCGTATCTTGGAATCATAAAACGGATAAAATTTCATTTGTGCTGACAGATAACGGAACCGTTACCTTAATCACAGACATCACGACAGGAGAAGAAGAACGCTTTCAAGTATCCGTTGATGACAGCCTGGAAGGCGGCAGGATTACTGCAAATCTCTCTGAAGGAAAAAAGGGAACAAAGGTGATTGTAAAGGCAGTTCCTGATATTGGCTATCGTTTAAAACGTCTGTCTGTTAATGGAAAGACTGTGTCACCGGATAAAAACGGAACATATGAGTTCGTGCTCCAACAGGATACTTATATTACCGGAGAATTCCGGAAAACAAATCTGGACGGAGAGGGAAGCCAGGATAGAGATAGAAGCTCTGAATCAAGCACCGTTAGCTCTGCCTGGAAAAAAGTGAACGGAAAGTGGTACTATTTCAATGAGAAGGGCAATCTGGCAACAGGCTGGCTTCTAATCGATGAAAAATGGTATTGGCTGAGCTCAAATGGAGCCATGCAGACCGGGTGGGTCCTTGATCAGATGGACGGTTCCTGGTATTATCTGAATTCCTCCGGAGCTATGGCAGAAGGCTGGAATTGCATCGATGGAAAATGGTATTATTTAACCACACATACCGAAGGTTCATCCAGCTGGATACTGAACCAGGAGAAATGGGAATATAAAAAGCCGGAAGGTCACTCACGCCCCCATGGATCATTATACATGGATGGTGTGACTCCAGATGGCTGGCTGGTTGACAGCAATGGAGTATGGAATCAATAATTAATTAAATCAATGGATGCTGCTTCACTAACGAATGTTAGTTTCGCAGCATCCATTTTTGTATCCAGTTCTTACTGGAAAGGATTACGTAGAAAAACGCATCATCTTTATAAAGTCATTGGACTAAGACTATGCAATTATGGTATACTTAACCAATGATATTAATAAAAAACGACAGCATGTGTGATACATAAAAGGAGGTATGTAACATGATTCAGTGCAATTATGAAAGAATGGAAGATAAGATTAAGACCTTCAGCAGGTTTGGAGATACAGGAAAGGGTGGGATTACCAGATTTTCCTTATCGGATGAAGCCTTAGCCGCAAGAAAAGAATTCGTGAAACGCATGGAGGCAATCGGTGCTTCCATTGTAACCGACGATATGGCAAATATATATGCAACCATTGCCGGAACAGAAGATTTACCTGCCATTGTATCAGGTTCCCATATGGATTCTGTACGCCAGGGCGGCAATTATGATGGGATTCTTGGTGTCTTAACAGCAATGGAGGTGGCAGAAACCATTGTAAAGGAAAAAATACCACACCGGCATCCAATTACGGTTATTGTATGGACCAACGAAGAAGGCGCCAGATTTGAACCGGCAATGATGTCTTCCGGTGTTATTTGTGGAAAATTTAACAAGGAAACTATGTTGGCTTCGAAGGCAAAAGACATTCCAGGGTATACGTTCAGAGAGGCTTTGGAAAAAAGCGGATTTAAAGGAAAGGAAGAAAACCGGCTTGATCCGTCCAAAACAAAGGCTTTGGTGGAACTTCACATTGAACAGGGCCCGGTATTGGAAGCAGAAGGGATCGATATAGGAGTGGTAGAAGGCGTCTGCGGTATGATCAATTACGAATTTACCTTTACCGGACAGGCTGGCCATGCAGGAACGACTCCTATGAAATATCGTAAGGATGCCCTTTATGCCGCAGTCAAAACCATTCAATATCTCCATGATGAGCTGGACAAGTTGGATAGCAAACTGGTTTATACCACGGGAAAGATTTCTGCCCATCCAAACATTCACACCATAATACCGGATGAAGTGAAATTTACCCTGGATGCGAGACATCAGGATTCCGAAGTGATCAAGCAGGTACTTGAAGTTATTAAAAAAATTCCAAGCGTTGTGGAGCAATGCGAAGTGAATTATGAGGAAGCATGGGCACGTAAGACCGTGAGCTTTACTACCGAACTGGTTGACTATGTAGAATTTAGTGCACAGGAATGCGGCTATTCCAATCGTAGAATATACAGCGGCCCTGGTCATGATGCGCAGTTTGCTATAGATTTAGTTCCCACCACCATGATATTCGTGCCAAGTGTAGGAGGGCACAGCCATTGTGAGATCGAATATACTCCGGTAGAAAACTGTTTAAAAGGAGCGAATGTACTTTTAAATACGATTTTGCATATTGATGAAAATTAAATCGTAAAGTGAGGGCGCATATGAATACTGATTTTGTAAACTTAACAACAGAAAACCTTGCCAATGAGCATTTATGCTGCATTATCCGCAGTAAAAAGCCCCATCAAGGCATTGACGCAAAGCGAAAATGGCTTTCAGAGCGATTGAATGAAGGTCATGTCTTTAGAAAGTTAAATGCAAAGGCCACAGTTTTTATAGAATATGCTCCTCTTGAAACTGCTTGGGTTCCCATAACTGGTGACAACTATTATTATGTGTATTGCTTATGGGTATCTGGCAGTGCCAAAGGACAAGGGTACGGAAAATCTCTGATGGAATATTGTTTGGCTGATGCGAAAGAGAAGGGGAAATCCGGCGTTTGTATGCTTGGAGCAAATAAGCAAAAAGCCTGGCTTTCTGACCAATCATTTGCAAAGAAATTTGGTTTTAAGGTTGTTGATACTACCGATCACGGATATGAATTGCTTGCACTCTCTTTTGACGGTACAATGCCAAAGTTTGCACAACAGGTTAAAAACCAAGAAATCGAAAGCAAAGAACTAACAATTTATTATGATATGCAATGTCCCTATGTCTGTCAAAACATTGAGATGATAAAAAAATATTGTGATACAAATGACATTCCTGTATCCTTAATTCAAGTGGACACGCTGCAAAAGGCAAAGGAATTGCCTTGTGTTTTCAATAACTGGGGTGTGTTTTATAAAGGGATCTTTGAGACAGTGAATTTGTTAGATGTCGCTTACTTAGAGAGAATACTCAAAAAATAAACAACCAACTTTGAATTGCAAAGGTAAAGTAACTATGGTAAAATATAGAAAAATTCTAAGAAAGAAGGCATACAATATGGACAAGGATCTATTAAATTATGTTGTTGAAAAAACAAACGAATTAATAAGTGCTCCATCATGTAGCAGTGAGGCAAAAGAAGCAGCTCAGAACTGGTTGGCCGCTATCGGAACTGATAGGGAAGCCGCGGAAACCAAGAAATATATTGATGAGCTTGAGGCAGATATAATGCCTATTGACAGTTTAATCGGCTTTGCAGAATCTGATGCTGGAATTCAGGTTTTTGGTGCGGACACTGCAAAGCATATCGCGGCACATGCAATTGAAATCAAGTCTGCCGGAGAGAAATATTGTGATTGTCCGGCTTGCGCTGCTGTAGCAGCGATTCTTAACAAGAAAGACATCCTTCTTAAATAAGAAAATAAAATTAAAAGTCAGTACACATTACAGAGCATCAATCAGAAATGATTGGTGCCCTTTTTTATTGAAAATAAAAGGAATAAAGGCAGGATGATATGGTCACTTTGTATATGAGTTTCAATAAATATACCATGAAGTTAGATAGTTTGACCAAAATGGGTATATACGCATACTTTATGGCGATATAAGCAGATACAAATATGCGTATATTAGCTATAATGAATCCATAAGGCAATAACAAATCTGATAAAACAAACAAAATAAAGAATAAAAAGAAAGGAGAAATATACATATTGATGAAAAACACATCAAAAAAAGGGAACAAAAGGCCATTAATCAAGGATATTCGACGGGATAAATGGCTGTATATTTTTTTGACCCCAATTATGGCTTATTTTGTCATTTTTAAGTATCTTCCCATGCTCGGAACAATTATGGCGTTCCAAAACTTTAAATTTTCCACCGGATTTTTTGAAAGTGAATGGGTCGGTCTTGAACATTTCAAGCGATTATTTACAGGCAAGAATTTCTATATGATTTTGAGAAATACTTTGCTGCTGAATGCAGGAAGCGTTTTGTTCGGGTTTCCGGTGCCTATTATCCTGGCAATATTCTTAAATGAGGTGAAGAGCAGGACCTTTAAGAAGGTGACCCAGAGCATCATGTATCTGCCTCACTTCATGTCCTGGGTGGTACTGGGAGGAATCTTAATTGGACTTCTCTCACCCAGTTCTGGCATTATCAATCATATACTGAAAAATGTATTTGGGATTCAGCCTATCTACTTCATGGGCAGCAGGTTCTGGTGGCCCATTACCTTCATCATCTCAGGTATCTGGCAGGGAGCCGGATGGGGAACAATCATTTATCTGGCGGCCATCACCGGAATCGACCCACAGCTTTATGAGGCGGCCCGCATTGACGGCGCAGGCAAGTTAAAACAGATCCGTTATGTGACCCTCCCCTGCTTAAAGAGCACCATCGTAGTCATGCTGATCTTACGGATGGGCTCCATGATGGATGTAGGATTTGAACAGGTATATGTCATGATGAACCCTGCCGTCCGCGATGTATCGGAAGTAATCAGCACTTATGTGTACCGGGTCGGTATCGAAGGCGCCCAGTACAGCTATACAACAGCAATCGGTCTGTTCCAGTCGGCGGTAAGCTGCATCTTAGTATACACCACCAACCGGATATCAAAGAAAGTCAACGGCGAAGGCCTTTGGTAAAGGATAGGAGGTATTGTAATGACGAAACATGTTAAAAAAGCAGTTAAAGTTAAAAAGTCCCTGGAAGAAAAGATATTCCTTGTTGTGGTCTATGTGGTCCTGACCTTATTTACTATCTGTGCGTTGTATCCCTTCCTCTATGTATTGGCCGTATCCTTCAGTTCCAGCCGGGCTGTGGGAGCCGGAGAAGTAGTGCTGTGGCCGGTGGAATTCAATGTGGAGGCTTATAACCAGCTGCTGCTGGACGGGCAGATTTTTGCATCCATGAAGAATACCATCCTGCTGACGGTAGTAGGGACATTCCTGAACCTTGTGACTACTACATTAGCAGCGTATTCCCTTTCCAAAAGAAACTTAAGGGGGCGGAAGATATTTGTAGGCATGATCGTATTCACCATGCTGTTTTCCGGCGGCATGATTCCCAATTTCGTACTGATTAAATCGTTGAAACTGATGAATACCTATACAGGGTTGTGGTTGATGGGATTAATCAGCACTTATAACCTGATCGTAATGAAGACATTTTTTGAGGGCGTACCTGAAAGTTTATCGGAAGCGGCAGCCATTGACGGCGCCAATGAGCCTACGATCTTATGCCGGGTGATCCTTCCGGTATCCAAACCGGTGATTGCAACAATGGTGCTTTTCTATGCCGTTGGCTGGTGGAATAATTATTTCAATCCCATGCTGTACCTAAGCTCTACCACCAAATTCCCGATGATGGTGAAATTAAAGCAGATGCTGGATACGGCTAAGATGATAGAAGTCAGCAGCAGTGAAGGATTGGTTCAAACCACGGTAGCTGCGGAAACCTTTAAAGCGGCATCTATCATGGTGGTAACCCTGCCGATCATTTGTGTGTATCCATTTCTTCAAAAGTATTTTGTAAAGGGAGCCATGATAGGTTCGGTCAAAGGTTAGGTTTTAAAGGAGAATCATGCGTCCAAATAAAACAAAAATAAATGCCGCAGATGCGGCGGATGGGAGAAGCTATGAATAAAAAATTAACAGCTTTGGCACTGGCGGTTACAATGGCAGCAGGAGCGGCAATGGCAGGCTGCTCTGGCGGTAGCAGCGCCACAACAGGAGGGACCGGGGCCTCAGGATGCGGAACCACGAAGCAGGACGAAGGCTCAGGGAAAAAGGAAATTTCCATCTCGATTTTGGAACGAGGCCAATGTCCCGCAGAAGAAGGTACCATGGAAGACAACCGATGGGTGAACTGGATCAATGAGAACAGCCCGGTAAAGGTAAACTGGGTACCAGTGCCCCGTACCGAGTCCGTAGCAAAGATCAACGCTTTGTTTGCCAGTGATTCTGCTCCGGATTTGGTGTGGGAATTCGGTAAGACATTTATGGACAGCCTGATCCAGCAAGGCGTCATCCAGCCTGTGGATGAGTACATAGAGCAATACAGCACAGAATATAAGGCATATCTGGAAAAACATCCAGAGCTGGTCCCTTATCTGACTGGAGATGACGGCAAGATGTATGCAATGACATCAGCCAGGACGCCTTTAGGCGTGGCTAACCACGGCATCTGGATCCGCCAGGACTGGCTGGACAATTTAGGGCTTCAAACACCAACCACCACGAATGAACTGTATGATGTGGCTTATAAATTCACAAAGAATGACCCGGATAAAAATGGGGTGGATGATACCTTTGGACTTTCCTTTAATTACAACTTCCTTTCCATTATGAAGACCCTGTTCGGTCAGCCGGACGGGAATATGGAAGTCATTGACGGCCAACTCAGGGATTGGGTAGGTACGGACGAATATGCACAGTGTTTTGACATGTTGAAAAAGATGTACAACGAAGGCATCATTGATCCGGAATACATTACCGATACCAACTTTGAGCGCCAGCGTGAACTGGTGGTTACAGGTAAGGCCGGTATCTGGTTATCCGGTTACAATATGGAGTCTGAGTGGAGGGAGCTGAAAAAGAATGTTCCGGAAGCCGTGTTCATCCCCCTGGAACCTGTTGCAGGACCGGAAGGAAAGGGAGGACTCTACCAGGAACCGCCTGCTAATAAAATAATCTGCATGAATCGCAATGCAAAAGATCCTGAAGCATGTTTGGAATTCATCGACTGGATGCTTAAGGAAGGCTGGAAAGGCCCTACTTACGGCACGGAAGGCGTACATTATAAAATGGTAGACGGCATTCCTCAGAAAATCGACGTGGAAAAGAATAAGAGAGAACTGAACTATGCGACGGAATACGCCATTGTATCAGGTGAAGTTATTGACGATATCGGCAAATATATCGCAATCACCAGTGCACAGGATGAACTGTCCCAGGAATATGCCAAACTGCGCACCCTTGGGCTTAATACGGCTATGAAGAATAAGTTCAGAAGGGATATCCCATATCTGCCGGCATCCGAACTGTCCAGCAAATATAACAGCGATTTCTTCTCTATCCAGAATTCCATTGAAGCCAAGATGATAAGCGATCCCAGCTATTCCGTTGCAGAAGGTATTACCGAAATCGAGAGTGAGAAAAAAGGCCTGGGATTTGACGATGTGATGAAAGAACGCCAGGAATGGTACGAGAAAAATAAAGATTTGTTCAACTAATTACGATCAGCTAACAGGAAATGCCAGTGGCTGTTGCAGTCGCCGGCATTTCCTGTGTATAAGAGGAGGAAAAACCTATGGCAGATTTTAGAACGAAACGATGTGGTACCTTTGGGACGGAATACAGAACCCTAAATGAAGAAGGGAAGAATGTTGCCCACTGTTATGTGACATCCAATTGCTGGGATGGGAACCAGGCGGTAGTGACAGCCAGGCTGCCCAGCCTAAAAGACAGCAGTTGTTCCTATGTGTGGACGAATCTGGAGTCAGGAGAAGAGAGGCTGCTTTGTGAAGGTGGGATCGGGACGGATTTTACGGTTAGGAACGGAAAATTATATCATGTAGAGGGGGGCCGGTATCTGGCGACGGAAATCAGCACGGGAACCACATCAGTATTATGGGAGGCGCCGTACCCTCTGGTCGGGCCCATTTCCATAACCAATGACGGACAGTTCGGGGCAGCTTGCTGGAGATACGAGGATGGCAGCTATTCCATTGGCAGGATAAACTTACTGACAGGTAGTCATGAGGAGTTTCACCGCCAATCGTTCCCGCCGCCCTTTAACGAAATATCCCACTGTATGCCAAGCCCTGTGGATCCGAACCACATATTCTTCTGTCATGAAGGCCATTGCTGTTATATCACCAACCGCCTTTGGATGACGGACGTAATAAACGGCAAGACAGAGAATATCTTCCGGCAGCGCCTGGATCAGG
The DNA here is from genome assembly GCF_044987295.1 of Lacrimispora sanguinis. Lineage (NCBI taxonomy): Bacteria > Bacillati > Bacillota > Clostridia > Lachnospirales > Lachnospiraceae > Lacrimispora > Lacrimispora sanguinis. The sequence continues at coordinate 553,429 of NZ_CP173277.1, forward strand.
ACGGGAACAATGGGGAATGCTGCGGCCATGAGATGTGGAGTCCTGATGGAAATGGATTGTATTTTGTTAAATACATATCTGCGACCATAGAACCGAGAGGAGTATGGTATATCGACAGGAAGACACATAAGACCCGCTCAGTGGCTTCCGGAGGCAAGTACTGGCATGTAGGCGTATCGCCTGACGGGAATCGACTGGCTGCCGATACTCAGGTCCCCGGAAAATTCAGCGATGTGGTCTTAATCGACCAGGCCATGGAACTGGAAATTCCCCTTGTAAGGGCGGAAACCAATTGGACCCATCCCTGCCACCCTCACCCGGTATTCAGCCCCAATGGGGAGAAGCTTTGCTTCACCATGTTAAACGAAGCCGGAAATACCTGTGTTGCCATTGTGGATTTACCTGAAAAGTAAAAGAGAAATGAGAGATGAATCATATGATATTTTCATTGGAAAAGTTTGAAAAGAGGATGGCCGAATTGGAGTGGAGGCGCTATTGTGGGCTGGAGCCCATTACGCCTATGGAATCCATGGAAGCCACAGGGTGTGAAGATGCGCCTTATACGGAACTTCCGAATGAATTCATTAGTACGGATATGCAGCTGGGTGATTTCTTTGTGGGACGGGACCGTTATCTTTGGCTGAGAAAGAAGCTGGTGCTTCCGAAGGCGATTGCTGGATATAAAGTGACAGGCCTGTTTGACTTTGGAGTTACAGGAGGCGGTGGCAACAGCGGCTTTGAGTCCCTGCTTTACGTCAATGGGAAACCTTATCAGGGAGTGGATTCCAATCATCAGGATGTGGTTCTGCAAGAATTTGCCGGCCAGGAAGCTGAACTGACTTTCATGTTATGGACAGGATTAGAAGGCGGCGGGAAGAAAAAGACATTTTACCATCAGATGCTAAAGGCCCATGTGGGATACTTACATGAAGCGGCAGATAAGTTCTATTATTACTTAAAAGCGGTCTGCCAGGAGCTGCAGTACCTGACGGAAACAGATGGGAATAAATATATTCTGACGGACGCCATGGAAGAAGCCTTAAAGCTGGTCAATTGGGATGAGGATAAACTCCACGCAACCATCGTTGATGCTTTGGAACTGTTTGAAAAGCGGATTGACGCATCCGGTTGGAAATCGCCAGTAACCGTCAATTGCATCGGCCATACCCATATTGATGTGGCGTGGCTATGGCGGTTAAAACATACCAGAGAGAAATCCATGCGATCCTTTGCGACGGCCCTGCGTTTGATGAAAGAATATGATGAGTTCGTTTTCTTACAGACCCAGCCCCAGCTTTATCAATATTTGAAACACGATTGTCCAGAGCTATATGAGGAAATTAAGCAGCGGGTAAAAGATGGGAAGTGGGAGGCAGAGGGCGGCATGTGGCTGGAAGCGGACTGCAACATCACATCAGGGGAATCTTTGGTACGCCAGATGCTTTACGGTACGGAATTCTTCCGGAAGGAATTCGGAGTGGAATGCAGCTATCTGTGGCTGCCGGATGTATTTGGTTACAGCTGGGCGCTGCCTCAGATCCTAAAACAGTGCAATATCAAAACATTCATGACCACAAAAATCAGCTGGAACCAGTTCAACAGCATCCCCAATGACTTATTTACCTGGAGGGGCATCGACGGAAGCGAGATCCTGACTTATTTTGTGGATACACCTGAGGAGAACCAGGATTTTTCCGACCGTTTTTCTACATACAACGGGATGTTAAATCCCAGGGCCATCATAGGAAGCTGGACGAAATTCAAGAATAAGGATATTTCGAATCAGACGCTGGTGTCTTATGGCTATGGAGACGGAGGCGGCGGTGTGAACCGGGAGATGCTGGAGCTTTTACGGGTCATGAACCGCCTGCCGGGACTTCCTGCTGTGAAGCCGGTAAAAGCCGGGCAATTCTTTGAGGAAATCCATAAGGATGCAGAAGCAGCAGGAGATAAGCTGGCGCTGTGGGACGGTGAATTATACTTAGAATACCATAGAGGCACTTATACCTCACAGGCAAATAGCAAGAAGCGAAACCGCAAGCTGGAAAATAAAGCCCAGGAGGCCGAATGGCTCAGCGCGCTGGCCGGTCTTTGGGGCAGAGACTCGGGAAAGGACAAATTAAAGGAGGCATGGGAGATCATCCTGAGGAATCAGTTCCACGATATCATTCCCGGCTCCTCCATCCGGGAAGTGTATCAGGATTCCATGAAAGAATACGATCTTGCGGACAGTTTGCTGAATCAGGTGAAGGAAGACGCTTGGGAAGCAATTGGAGAAAGAATAGAAAAATCCCAAGAGAATGAATGGTATACGGTATATCACGGTGGTGCCTTTGACCAAAGGGGATTGGTGTTCATCAAAACGGAGAAAGACATCAGCTTTAATGATGAGCGTGGAAACCGTTTGGAGGCGCAGAATACAGAAGGTGGTTATCTGGTGGATGTTCTGGTTCCCGCCCGCAGTGCCATAGCTGTCCGGGGCTGTGGATATGGAGAAACTAAGGAATCTGAGTCTATATCCTCCGTCTGTGGTGGAGAGGCTGGAGATCCAGAAACCGTTCCGTTCTGCTGGGATGAAAGAACTGGAAAGCTGGAAACGCCTTACTACAGGATCTGCTGGAATGAAGATGGGCAGTTGTGCCGCATTTATGATAAAGAAAATGACAGAGAGGTATTGGCAGAAGGCGAATCCGGCAATGTACTGGAAATCTATGAAGACAGGCCGCTTAATCATGATGCCTGGGATGTGGATATTTATTATACTCAAAAAAAGGAAATTATGGAATGTACCAAGCCTGCAGAAGTGGTGGAGGCAGGAGCGCTTAGAGCTGTGGTACGGTTCGCTTATCATTATAACCAATCGGATGTGGTCCAGGATATGATTGTGTACCGGGACAGCAGAAGAATTGACTTCAAGAGTGAAGTGGAGTGGCAGGAAGACCACAGGCTGTTAAAAACTTCCTTCCCGGTCAATGTGCGAAGTACCAAAGCGTCCTATGATATCCAGTTCGGCCATGTGGAACGCACAACCCATTTTAACACCAGCTGGGACATGGCCAGGTTCGAGGTGGCGGCCCATAAGTGGGCAGACTTCTCCGAAATCGGCTACGGTGTAGCGTTGATGAATGACTGCAAATATGGCTACAGCATCAAGGACCATGTGATGAAACTTTCCCTGCTGAAAAGCGCAAAACATCCGGATACCCTTGCGGATATGGGGCATCACAGCTTCACCTATTCCCTCCTTCCTCATAAGGGAAGTCTGCAGGAGGGCCATGTCATTGAAGAAAGCACTGCTTTGAACCAACCGCTGGAATACAGAAGAGGGAATTCCGTAATCTGCGGCAGGCAAATATTTACCTGTAACACCAATGCGGTACAAATGGATGTGGTTAAACCGGCAGAGGACGGCAGAGGGCTGATCCTGCGTATCCACGAATGCCATGGAAGTACGGCGGATGCAGTGATCACTTCGGATTTCCATATTGCAGATTATGAAGAATGCAATCTTCTGGAACAGCCTTTCGGTATCAAAAGCCAGGAAGCAGAGATCCGATGCCGCATGAAACCGTTTCAGATACGGACCTTCAGAATAAGTTTAGAAAAATAATAAATAAGAAATTGTATTGGAAGGAGCACATTTTGCAGTTAATAGAGAAAATCACAGACAGAGTTGTACATGGCAGTGACAAGGAATGGGCCATGAACATCCATTCTTTTGATTGGGTGCCCGGAGTAGGGTTGTACGGTATTTGGAAAGCGTGGGAGGTTACCGGAAAGGATGAGTATCTGGATTTCCTGACTGATTGGGCTGGCAAGCATCTGGAGGATGCTTACCGGCAGAAGACCGTGAATTCTACGGCTCCTATGATTGCAATACTGGAATTGTATAAGAAGAGCGGCAAGGAAGCATATCGGAAGGTGTGTCAGGATATGGCAGAATACGTTCTGAAAGAAGCGCCGTTAACTATTGACGGAGGGTTGGAACATACGGTAACAGAGAATGCCAGCTTTGATAATCAGATGTGGGCGGATACGCTATTTATGGTGTGCATCTTCATGGCCAGGTTTGGGAACCTGACCGGTAACAGAAGTTATACGGAATTTGCTTCGGATCAGCTGGTCCTCCATTACCGTTATCTGTGGGACGAGGAGACAGGGTTGTTCTATCATGGTTGGGATGGCACCAGCAGGACCCATTTAAGCAGCATTCATTGGGGACGGGCTAACGCCTGGATCATATACAGTACCGTAGAAATCCTCAACGAGGTGGGGGAATTCGAAGAAAGGGATGATGTAATTTGTAAGCTGCAGCGCCATGCCTCCTCCCTTACAAGTTTGCAGAGAGCCAATGGATTGTTCGGCTCCATATTAGATGACCCCACATCTTACGATGAGCTTTCTGCTTCTGCCGGAATCGCCTGTGGGATCAAGAGGGGCATCCGGTTCGGATATGTGGACGGCAGCCTGGAAAATGCAGCCCGGCGGGTATATAAGGTGCTGCCTCAGTATGTAGATGAAACAGGAACGGTTCAGGGAGTGTCCGGCGGGACGCCCATTATGGAAACGGCCAGGGAATACCGGGACATTCCCGTAATGCCTACGTTGTACGGGCAGGCCCTTACCTGCATGGCATTGGCTGAATTTGAACAGGAGTGATAAAATGGAGCGAAAGGAAGTATATGCTGTCCAGGAATTATATCAGGATAACCTGATGGTGACCCATACTGTCTGCGGTGCCCATGAGTATGATATGAAAAACCTGCATTTTCATGACGGATTTGAGATTTGGTTCACACTGACGGACAACAGTGGATTCTACTTTGAAAATTGTTCCTATACGCTGAACCGGGGCGGTCTGGTGCTGGTCAATAACAGCGAGCTGCACCGAACCACCGCTCCACCCGACGGAATCTTTGACCGCTATATCATATCCTTTGTGCCGGACTATATTGCAATGTTCAATACCGGTGAGGAGGACCTATTCCATGCATTCATAAACCGCCCTCAGGGAGTAGCCCATTATGTACAGCTGACAGAAACACAGACAGAGGAGTTCCTGGATACCATTTCCCGTCTGGACCGTTATATCAAGGACAGCCGGTATGGGACGGAACTTCTTAAGAAACTGACCCTGACGGAACTGGTGACCTTGTGCAGCGGGTATTTCAAAGGTTCCGTCCACTATCAGGAGGAGCAATCCTCGGAACGTTTGAATCCGATTTTGCAATATATTAAAAACAACATAAACAAGGATCTGACGCTGGATACGCTGACGGCTAAGTTTTTTATCAGCAAGACCCATCTGATCAGACTATTTAAAGCCGTAACCGGGATGGCGCCCAATGAGTACATCATCATGACTCGCGTGATGAAGGCCAGGACCTATCTTTCGGAAGGGATGCCCATATTGAAAATCTGTGAGCTGGTGGGGTATGCCGATGAATCCCATTTTATCAGGACCTTTAAGCGGATCATGGGAATTACTCCGAAGCAGTACAGCAAACTCAGAAGAAAGAATTTTGATACGAAACCAAATGGAAACCAATAAAAGCAAGAACACGGAACCATTCTTTTGGAGAAAGGGAATGTACGATGATTGAATTTTTAAATCCTCAGGAAAAACATTTAAATGACAGGATCATGGGCAGGATGGATAAAAAATATGACAGGGAAGAGGCCATGATCACCCAGTGGCGCGGCGAACATGGATATCACAGTACACTGGTAAACCAAATGGTACATCCGACCTACGATTCCCTGAGTTATGCATATGAACGGATGAACAGGGGAACAGAAGAGGATTTTGAAGAGGCTATAAGAATTCTTCACCAAGTGGTACCTCTTCAGGATACCAATTCCGATCATGATACCTATGGAATATGGCCGTATTTTATGGAGGAGACGTTGGAGCAGATGGCTCCTCCGGATTGGAACTGGGCTGATTTCTGTGGCAAGAAGCTGCTGCAGATGCTCATCGATTACAAAGAACATATCCCGGCCGATTTAGCGGAGATGATGCACCAGGCAATCATACATAGCTGTAACTCCATCATCCGCCGGAATATGGGTCCACACTATACCAATATTTCCATTATGGGAACCCTTGTTACGATGGTTGCCGGAGAGCAGTTTGGAGAAGATTCCCTGGTGGAATACGCGAAAAGAAGGCTGGATGGCCTGTATGCGTTTAACATCGGCCACGGGGCATTCCAGGAATACAACAGCCCGTCTTATACCTGGGTGGTCATCGATGATCTGGCTTCCATGATTCCTTACATCAAAGATAAAGAGGCTGTTAAAAAGCTGGAAGATATCAGCGGTCTGGCCTGGAAATGCATCGCAGACCATTTCCACTATAAAACCAAACAGTGGGCAGGTCCCCATGCACGGTTTTACGGAATGCTGGAAGATACCCAGCTGCTGATGAGGATCCAGAGGGCCCTTAGCTATCAGATATCCCTGGTGCCTCTTGATGAAGAAGGCCTTGATGAGAAGCTTCCCATAGGTTTTTTTAGTTCAAAGAGCGTGTGCCCAACCTGTTATGAGCAGTATTTTATCAATCCAACCAAAGAAAACCATGTGGATGCGGTATTCATCCACGGCAAGAAACCGTGGGAAAGCGAGATCGCAGTCTGCTACCAGAATGAAAACTTTAACCTGGGCACTTTTTATAAGTCCAATTTCTGGAACCAGAAGCGCAACCACATCAGCTACTTCGGCACCGAAGAAAAACCTGTTTATTGCAGCATCAAATGCCTCCACGACTTTTATGATTATTCCTCAGGCCTTATCGTCACCTCTCAGGCTAAAGCCAGGGCGGTGTCAGTCACCGGCTTCGGAACCAACGGAGGAGACACCCACTGCAATCTGGACATGGTAAAAGACGCCACCATCAAAGCCTCTGACTTAAGACTTCGCTTCGAAATCGGCGGGGCAACAGACCAGGTAAACGCAGTGAAAACGGGAGACAATACTTTCGATATTGAGATTGCAGACGCCTGCATACGCATCACATTTCCGTATGCTGAATTCGGAGAAAACCATGTGAAACTTCAGATCACCAAAGAAGCAGAGCACGTCAACGAAACCGGCGGCCATAAAGACATCGGATCTGCCGTCTGCATTGACGCAATTCTATACCACGGAGAGGAAACCGACATCTGCTTTACAGATCTGACTGGCTGCTGCTGCGCCATTACATTTGAAATCATACCGAAAGGCGGCCAATTTGCAGAGCCCGCCATGGTATCCATAATCAACGGCCAACTGGTAGTGGAACAAACCGGGCTAAAAGCCGAAGGCCCACAGAAAGCATGTACCATGGAAGCGTTCAAGGAACTGGCAAAAGCATACAGAGATGGGAACGAATATCAGGAAATCTATCTGAAATAACATGGAAAAAACGTAGGAAACATAATATAACGGATGGTACATATAGAATCCAATGATTGAACGGGTGATAGGAAGGCACAGAGAACAATTGGCCTTCCTACACCCGTTCAGCGATTTATAACCTTTGCTCACAGGCACGCATCTCCGAAGGTGTAATTCCTGTGACCTTTTTAAATACTTTACTGAAATAGTACACGTCATTAAATCCCAGGGATTCGGATACTTTTCGTAATGATAGATCTGGAAACTGAATCATAAGCTCTTTTGCTTTCTCTATTTTTAACCTTGTAAAGTATTCAATGGGGCTTGTGCCTTTATATTTTTTAAAGACTCTGCACAAATACACTTTTGAAAGGCCCATTTCTTCTTCCAGGGTTTGGAGAGAAACATTTGTAGATAAATTGTTTTTAAAATAGGCAAGAATTGTTTCGACAAGGTCTTCACCGGTTTTTGTTTCTGGTTCGTTGTTCATAAACATCTCAATTAGAAAATAGCAAAAATTATCGGCAAATTCTGAGTTGTTTGCGGAGAAGGAAATAATATTCTCAAGAAAATAGAGACTGTTATAATCAAATTCCTTTTTCAGCAAAAACTTTTGTTTGAGAGAGTTAAGAAGAAATATAAGATCATTTCTTTCGTCAATATAGGGCCGCTGTTTCTTGGACCAGGACTGGAACAATCGCCGGATGTTAGAACGCAAAAGGTCTGGTTGTTTTTGTTGGATGAGAAGCGCATATAAGTCCACGATATCGCTTAAAGTTTCTGCAGGAGCATTTTGCCTTGGAAGGCTCGCGAACACGCCGGTTTGACCAAGAACGATATTTGCAATGGCGCCGTTGTAACACTGGCGCACAGATGCGGCCATCGCTTGTTTCTTCGTTACGGTATGAAAGACAGTAATATATTCTTGAGACACTTCCTGGAGATTTTTTACAAATTGCTGCAAGGTGGCATCCAGCATCTGAGCCTCGATATCCGAATAATTTAATATCATAACTTTTTCGTTAGAAAAGAATCCGTCAAAGCAGTGTATGAATTGCTTTGAATGGCGTTTGGGAAAAAGCCGCTCCATTTCATTGTTTGGGATATACCGTACATTGGGATGGATCATGGTTTCAACAGTGCTTAACGGGTTGGATATGATAATATAAATCAAAAAGAACGTATCCTGTCCCATGGCTGCTTCAAACGAAAGGGAATCATCCCCTACGAAAAATGAAATAATATTTTTACGGCGCCGTTTCACACGTTTTTTACAGCTGGCCAGACAGCGCCTCAATTCCTCTAAATCAACCGGCTTCAATAAATAATCTGCAACTCCCAGACGGACCGCCTGTTGTGCGTAATCAAATTCCTGATAGCCGCTTATGATTACAGGAAGGGCAGTACAGCCTGCTTTCTTTAACTTCTCAATTAAGGAAAGACCATCCATATCCGGCATACGGATGTCTGTGATCACAATATCGGGCGAGACATCCGGAAGCTGTTCCAATGCGGAAACACCATTGTCCGCAGTCCCGACTATCTCATAATCCTCATTCAAATCAAGAATTTTCTGCTGCAGAACCTTAAGTGCATAAACTTCATCTTCCGCAAGAAAAATTGTGGTCATGTTACACCTCCGTAATGACTGTAAGTTCAATGTACCCTCCGGGAGAATCCGGATTGTTACCAATATCTATAGAGAAAGAATCTCCATAAAGGATGCGAAACCGTATATAAATATTCGTGAGACCAAGATTTCCGATCTTTGTATTAACCACATCGCCATGGTCTACCAAAGTGGCATCGCTTTCCTGTAACTGGCTGTAAATCATTGATATGGCATCGTTTGAAAAGCCACTGCCATTATCCCTTACGACTAAGTGCCAGCCATTAGAAACCGGTTCAATGATTACCTCTATGTTCAGTTCATGGACCTGAGAGCTGAATCCATGCTTTACCGCATTTTCCACCAAAGGCTGAATTGTAAATTTGGGTAGGATGACCGATAGGAGAGAAGGTTGGGCATGTATGCAGATATTCAGCTTTCCTTCATGCCTTTTTTCTATCAGAGAAATATAATTATTTAAGTGGCTCAGTTCATCCTGAATCGTATATTCTCTCTTGGAGTAATCGGAGATGTAACGCAGCATTTGTGAAAAACAAATGCAAAGGTTGGAAACCTCTTTATCACCATTCATATAACTCACCGATTCAATCATGGAAATCGTGTTATACAGGGTATGGGGGTTCATTTGTGCCTGCAAAGCCAGATAAGCGGCACGCTCCTCGTTGGCACAGGACTGAATGTTTCTGGCAATCGCTTCTTTTAACTGATCGAACATGGTACGGAATGCCTGATTGATCTTGTTTATTTCCACAATATTTGAAGTGGTATTTAGCGTAACATTCATATTGTCAAAGGATACCCGCCCGATTGCCTCACTTAAGTCGGTGAGAGGGGCGGCCAAACGCCTTGTAACGATGCGGATTGTCAGCAAAGATAACAATGCAAGAAGAAGGAAGATACTGCCGGTTAATACGATAATTTCCAATCCATAGGGTACAAATTCTGATACAGGACAATAAACGGCTGTAATCCAGCCGGAATATTTGGAAATATGATAGGAAACTTGTTTTTGCCCTAAACGGAGGGAACCAGACTGCGCTCCTGTACTGCATATGGTCTCATACATACCAGCCAGTTTGGAATCTGCTTCTCCGGAAACTGCCGGATATATAAATGTCCCTTCCTGAGATAGAATAAGCACAGAACCGGAGGCCTCCGTAAGCTTGCAGTAATTTTCTAATTGGGAATAGAGATTCTGCACCTCTATGAATCCATAATTTTGTTTTCCATCGGTTATGGTTCTTGACACAGAGTATACCAGCTGATGCTCCCCATCGAAGGTATCGCGATGCGGAGGAATGAATACCTTTTTTCCGTTTGCATTTAATACCTCTTCCTTCCATGGATAGGAAAGAGCAGCTGTCTTGATCAAATCAGGATTTTCACCGGTTTTTGCAAGCGTATAATAAGAAGAATCATTGAAAGCTATAATCCGGTAAGTAGAAAAAAGAGGAGCATCAAGAGCTACAAATTTTTCTACCACCTGATCACTGTCATTCATAAGGTCAGCAGAGGAATCAGAGCTTTTCATGATCTTCATAAATGATTTGTCAAAAAGAAGACCATTGATGATACGGTCCATCTCTTTTAAGGAGGCCTCTGTCTGTTCCTGTACTTTTAAAGAAAGCTGGGACTGTATCTGTATGTTTCGGCGATACTGTTCCCGATAGAGGATGAGCAAAGAAATTGCAAAAAAAACAGTCAGGATCAGCAATAAAGTTGCAGAATAGGTTAGAAACAATTTTTTTATATAGTTTTGATCTTTTTTTATTGAGAACACCACCTTTATCTGTGAAAAGTGTAACATATGGTTTGTTGGAAAGCAATATTTTGAAGGTGCTTTTCGGGGCGGTTTAAGATATTACATCATCAGGTTTATTATTTTCTTTTGCGACTTATCTTAAATTGCTTTATAATAAAAGTAAGGCGATAAGAAGGGAAAGAGGGGAAGGGCATAATGAAGATCAGATTCATGGGGGTTCTTACTGGTTTGCTGGTCTGTTTGATACTTGTGGGATGTGTGGGTGGAAAGCAAGCAAATGCAAATGATGAGATGGCGAACGAGCCTGTTGTACTCACGTTTATGATGCCTCAGACACATGATAAGGACTTTTTACAGGGGTTATTGAAGGAATACGAAAAAGAAAATCCCGGCTGCCAAATCGAGGTACAGAGAATTCCTGATAATCAATGGATTGACCTTGTGAAGTCAAAGGCAGCGGTGGGAGAAATGCCGGATATGATCCGAATCGACCGAGGCTTACTGGAAGAGGTTGGCACAGATCATTTTGTGGAATTTAGTGAGCATGAATCATGGTATGACCGGATTAAAGAAGAGCAGAAGATCAATAAGGAAATAGACGGCCATTTATTTGGTCTGCCGATTGGTTCTGTAAGCAGTATCGGAATCATCTATAATTCTGAGATTTTTGAACGTTTGAATCTTTCTGTTCCGCACAACATGGAAGAGTTTCGGGCAGTCTGCGAACGTTTAAAAAAGGAAGGGCTGATTCCGCTTTATGCTTCTGATAAAGACTCATGGACAACGCCGCTGTTTTTCAGTTGCATGGCAGTTCAATTGACAGAGAATCATTTGTGGGAACGCTTGCTGAGCAATCAGGTTAAATGGTCTGAGGTTCCTGAATTTGAAACCATGCTTAATGAAATAGTGGCTCTTTATAAAGCCGGGTATACGAATCCGGATTACCTGGAAGCTACTTATGACGGAGCGGTAGATGCATTTGCAGCCGGTAAAGCAGCCATGTATACATCCGGCCAATTCTTTATTCAGGATGTGATAAAGAAGAATCCGGAAAGGGAAGTAATGATGATGCCTGTACCATATGATAATAAGGACCTTCTGACCATAATCAGCGGGCCAGGGATGTTTGCCGTATCAAAAGACTCAGAGCATATTGAGGAGGCAAGACATTTTTTAGAATGGTTTTCTATGCCGGATCATATGGATGTATTTAATAAAGGCTGGAGTCATATGCCGGTATTTAAGGATCAGAAAATGGTTTTAAACAGTTGGCAGCAATTTCTATATGATAATTATATTTCAAAGAATAAAACAGTATCAGAGATTGGTGAGGTATTAAGCGGAATTAATAAAAATGAATTCTGGAATAACCAGCGTGAGATGTTAGCAGGGCGAATGACAGCCAGACAGGTATTAGAAGAATGGGATCGGGATTTTGCTGAGCAGATGAAATTTAAAGGAAAGACAGGTTGGTAGTATTTGTATGGAAAAAGGGTGGCTCAAAACAATTGAGCCGCCCTTTTTTTGCTTAAATGGGAAGTGTTTGTGATTTTACATTATTCCAGTGCAGGATATTACATTTTGAATTTTTAAATTTCCGTTATACTGAAGCTAAGAATAGGGAAAGGAGAGCCATTACTTGAAAAACAAGAAGAAGGAAGAATTCTATCGCAGGATTCGTCCCGTTTTCGGGATAGAAGAAAAGGGAAAAGCAGCGGCATATTGCATGGAAAACTGGCCGGAAGAAACGGCACATGTAATAAGAGCAGCCAAGGAAGCATGCTGCAATACATTTTTATTTGACTTTCCATGGGATATGGAACGAACGTATGAGCCGGTAACCTTTGAGAAAGAAATTGACTGGAGCCTGATTCCATTTGGGGACAGAGAGTTTTTGTGGCAGTTTAACAGGCACCGTTTTCTACTCTGCCTGGGCCAGGCATACCATCTAACCGGTGAAGAGCAATACGCCTTTCATTACGTCAGGCTTATGAGGAACTGGATGGAAAGAGCGGAACCGGGAGAAGCCATTGATTTAGGGCCATGGCGTACACTGGAGGCAGGAATACGTACAGAAAACTGGTTAAGGTCACTGGTACTGATGGAAGATAGTGAAACCGTCAGTGACGGGTTTATCGAAGAAGTAGAGAAATGTCTTGGAACGCACGGGGATCGTCTGCTGGAACATTTCAAAGAACACAAATACATCAGCAATTGGGGAGTTTTAGAAAGCAGCGGATTGCTTTTACTTTCCCTCATCATGCCGGAGGGAAATGAAAAGAAAAAGGAATATGAGACGGCAGCCCTAAAACGTTTGGAACAGGCAGCAGCGATCCAGGTTCTTCCTGATGGTACTCAATGGGAACAATCCCCTATGTACCATAATGAGGTTTATCATTGCTTTTTAAATGCGTATTACTATGGAACGCGCGGGGGACTTGTTTTGCCTGAAATCATAGGAGAAACCGTCAGGAAAATGGCATATGTCAATGGGATCTGGATAAAACCGGATCACACTCAGTTTGCACAGGGAGACAGCGATACTTCTGATTTAAGGGATCAAATAACGGCGGGTGCGATTGTCTTAAAGGACCCTGTCCTTAAATTCTGGGGCTATGAAAAAGCGGATTATGAGAGTGTCTGGCAATTTGGAATGGAAGAATGTGAAACCTATAAAGCTATGAAGAAGAAAGAGCCCTCCTTTGTGTCAGCAGAACTGCCATTTAGCGGAAATTATTATCTTCGCAGCGGCTGGGGGGAGGAGGATAATCTTCTCCATTTTCACTGCGGAGAGACCGGAGGCGGACATGGCCATGCCGATAAGCTTCATGTGGATTTGGTTATAAACGGTGAGGATGTTCTCGTGGATTCAGGAAGATATACATACGTAGACGGACCTGACCGGTTTGCATTCAAAGAACCGGGGGGACATAATGTGTCTCTGGTGGACGGAGATCCTTTCAGCCGGTGTGAAACATCCTGGATTTACAAGGAGTTGTGCACATGCTTAAAGCAGCAGTATTACGAAGGGCACTCAGGAGCTTATGTAGAAGGAAGCCATATTAGTTACCTTAACCGGGGCGTACTGGTGAATCGGAAGATCATCTGGATCAAACCGGAAGTATATGTTCTGGTGGATGATTTTTATGGAGCGGGAAGGCATACCCTGGAAAGCCTGTATCACTTTTCTAGGTACGGATCAGTAAGCTGTGGGGAGAATGGAATCATGTTTGAGGGAAATAAAACAAAAGCCTTTATCCAGTTTCCTCACAAAGACGAAACATTGGAACTGTATACAACGGAACAGTCCTGCCATTACAATGAAAAGTCAGAGAATAAAACCTGCAGGGCAGTCAGCACCGCTGAAGGCTTTTACAGCAGGATTGCTGTGATAAATGGAGGTCCAAAAGAAACAGCAGAGCCTGCCCAGGTGGAACGTCTTGGGTTATGGTCCGTGGTTCATGAAAAGACACTGGATCGGAAGGATGTGGAAGCTTTGAAGATTATAGTTTCGGGAAAAGAGTATATTTTATTTTTAGCTCACAGGGAAGTACTGACTCCTACCGATATTTTACGGTATGAGAATTGCCTTGGCTATGGGAAAGCGGTACTTTTTGATCGGTCCGAAGAAAAGGAACAAGTGGTTACCGGCGAAATTCTGGCCTGGTAGCGGTAAACAGTTAATATAAAATTTTAGCAGAGGAATTATATATGAACAGGGATAAAGCAGCAATGGCATTTCAGAATGCCATGGAAATTACAAAGAGACATCAAAACGAGTTTTTAAAGGGATTTCCGGCTCCGGCTAGCGAACATAACTGGTATCCGGTGATTGAAAATAATGACTGGACCGCAGGCTTTTACACGGGGATGTTATTGATGTTTTATGAAGAGGGGAAAAACGGAAACTTTCTGGAAGCAGCGAAAAGACAGATAAAAAGCTTCCGAAGCCGGATCGAAGAGCGGGTCGTGGTGGACCATCATGATATGGGATTTATTTATATGCCTTCTTGTGTGGCTTCCTGGAAACTGACACGGGATTCCTTTGCCAGGGAAACGGCTCTTATGGCAGCGGATAACTTAAAGGACAGGTTTCAGGAAAAAGGGTGTTTTATTCAGGCGTGGGGGCAGCTAAATGATCCGGGGGAATACCGGTTGATTATTGACTGTCTGCTGAACCTTCCGCTTCTCTATTGGGCATCTGAGGAAACAAAAGACATGTCTTATGAGGAGGTTGCGCTCAAACATTTAGAAACTGCTCGCAGGGTATTGGTTCGTGATGATCATTCCACGTATCATACCTATTATTTTAATCCGGAGACAGGATATCCGGCGTATGGGGCCACTAAGCAGGGCTATGCAGATGATTCGGCATGGTCCAGAGGACAGGCGTGGGGAGTTTACGGGTTAGCACTGAATTATTCAAACTGCAGAAAGCCTGAAATCGTGACTCAGTGGAAGGGTGTGACAGACTATTTCCTTTCTCATCTGCCGGAAGATCTGGCTGCCTACTGGGATTTTTATTTCATGTCCGGTGACGAACCAAGGGACAGCTCTGCGTCAGCGATTGCGGTTTGTGGGATCCTGGAGGCATACAAACAGGGAATGTGTGACGAGAGTTATAAAGAGAAGGCAGAGGAAATCCTGGAAAGCCTGATTGACCATTATGCGGCCTGCCCGGAAGATGATGGGAACGGTCTGCTGAAACATTCGACTTACGGCCGCCTTTTGGGAGAGGGAATTGACGAATACTGCCTCTGGGGAGATTATTTTTATGTGGAGGCATTGATGAGAGTGATGAATCCGGACTGGAATCCTTACTGGCTATAAAAAATGGTTTATTAATTTGCATTCATGCAGGTTACGATCTGACATTCTTTTTTGACATACATTTTTTTATAATAAGCTTACAAGACAGACAACGCTCTGTCTAAGTACATAATGGAGGTATTTAAATGAAAAGGGTAAACAAGGTATTGGCGGCAGCATTAGCAGCAAGTATGGTTTTATCAGGCTGTGGAGCCGGTACAGCCAAAACAGCAGAAAGCAGCCCTTCTGAAGAAAACAAAGGGGCAGAAAGTGTGGCAGCAGAGACCAAAGAGCAGGGGTCTAAGGAACTGGAAGGCACGTTGGTTTACTGGTCAATGTGGAATGATACGGAGCCGCAGGGAGAGGTATGGCAGGAAATCGTTGATGGTTTTATGAAAAAGCATCCAAAGGTTAAAGTAACCGTTCAGTGGTGCGGACGTGATAATAAGAAAATCTTAAAGCCTGCAATGGAAGGTAATGAAACAATTGATATATTTGAATATCCTTTTGAAATTGATTTAAATGAATATGTTCTTGATCTGACTCCCTATGTGGATAAGGTGTATGATACCACAGACGGAAAACCTTTTAAAGATACCTTGATTCCCAGCCTTTTGATTACACCGGGAACCATGACCGGGCGGACAGATATTCTTCCGGCAGTAGGCTATAAACCCTGGATGTCATTGTTCATGTACAACCGGGCTATCTTTGAAGAGGCCGGCGTAACCGCGGAGCCAAAGACCTGGGAAGACTTCGATGCATCCTGTGCAAAGATCAAGGAAGCAGGATATGTGCCGATCACCTTTGACGATGCTTATGCTTCCTGGCTTCCCGGCATGTATCTTGCAAGGGAAAAAGGCCAGGAATGGGTACAGAAACTTGTAAAGGATACCACAGGCGAGATGTGGAAGGATGAAGCAGTGGTCAATATGGCCAAGGCATTCGAGGATTTTGCAAAGAAGGGTTATTTTGACGCCAATGTAAGCGGCAATAAATGGCCGGCAGGTCAGGTGGATTTTGGAAATGGAAAGGTTGCCATGTATTATAACCTGACCGGTCTGCCTACCGAGGTTGAGGATATCACCGGACCTGATTTCCAGTGGGGCGGCTTTTCTTATCCTGATGTAACAGACGGCGCAGCACGCTGCGGCAAAGAAGACCCAACTGGCTGTACGCTGCTGGCTGTAAACAAAAACACAGCAGATCCGGAGCTTGCTATGGAATTCGTTGCATACGCCTTAAGCAAGGAAAATGATGCTAAAATGGTGAATCATGCGGGAACCACACCTGCAACCGTGGATACCCAGTGGCCGCCGGCTCTGGTAAACATGAAAGATGCTCTGGAACTCGTAGAGGTACCGCTTAAGTCGGGCGGGGATATTGCATCCAATCCGGATTTATCCCCTACAATTTCTGAAAACTTTATTAAACTGGCAGCAGGACAGATTACCGCAGATGAGTTTGTTGCCAATATGGCGGCAGCAGCAAAGCGGTAAATGCATGCGGCAGAATCTTAAGAAGTATGGAAGAGAGCGGCGCTCTCTTCCATATTATATGCCAAAAATTGGAAGGAGAAGGTGAATATGAAAAGCAAAAATTGG
The DNA here is from genome assembly GCF_044987295.1 of Lacrimispora sanguinis. Classification (NCBI taxonomy): domain Bacteria; kingdom Bacillati; phylum Bacillota; class Clostridia; order Lachnospirales; family Lachnospiraceae; genus Lacrimispora; species Lacrimispora sanguinis. Next base: position 570,611 of record NZ_CP173277.1, read on the forward strand.
TTTGTCGTGCGTTTTCTGGCTCCGGCAATGCTGTGCCTGTTGGCTATTTTTCTCTATCCTGCACTGAGAACGATTCTGATGAGCTTCAACAAGGTGGGCTTTGTTACGGACAATATGAAGGATTGGGAATTTATCGGATTTGCCAATTACACCAAGCTGATGGGAAGTCCGCTGTTTAGAAGGTCCCTGTGGAATATCTTAAAGATCTGGATTGGAGGGGGAGTGGTCATACTGAGCCTTTCCATGCTGTTTTCCGTCATCATTACCTCCCGTATCAAGGGAAAAAAATTCTGGAAGGCCATGCTCTACCTTCCCCATATTATCAGTTCAGTGGCACTGGTTACCATGTGGATGCAGTATGCATACCACAATCAGTATGGGCTGTTCAAGCGGCTGTTTGAGCTGATTCATTGGAAATCCATGGCACAGTTTCAGTGGACTGCACCGGAGAATCTTTTTCTGGCAATGATGATTGCCTACAGTTATGCGGGAGTAGGATTTTATATGCTGATTATGGTGGCAGGAATCGATGGGGTTTCTGAGGATTACTATGAGGCCTCCCGGATAGAAGGAGCAGGAATCTGGCAGCAGTTTTGTTATATCACCCTTCCAATGTTAAAGGATATCATTAAGAGGTGTATCGTTCTGTATTCGGCTTCGGCTGCCGGCTTCTTCGTATACTCCACGTTGTTTTCCTTTAATACGGAAAATGCGACGGTCACCCCAATGGTATATATGTATGAGGTGGTGTTCGGTACAGGAGTAGGCTCCAGCAGTGCAGAACTAAACGTAGGCGCAGGTGCTGCGGCAGGCGTGCTGATCATGCTTGTGGTACTCATTGTAAATGCCGTACTGAACCGTATCATCCCTTCAGAAGATGGACAGTGAGGAGGAAATAGAAAATGAATCGCTATGGAAAGAGAAAAGTACGATGTAAGAAACAACTCCGTTTTATCCCCGGTTACCTTCTTCTGGGAATATGGCTCGCATTTACAGTGGCTATGATCGGTTGGATTATCCTGGCCTCCTTAAGCACAACAAAGGAGATCTTTGGAAATCAAATATTATCCAGCGGACTGCATTGGGAGAATTATGCCAATGTGCTTCGTAAGCACAAGATGTCAGTATACTTTGCAAACAGCATTATATACAGTCTGAGCGGCTGCATAGGGATCATTCTGATTGCGGCTCCGGCAGCTTATGTGCTTTCCCGTATTTCGTTCCGGGGAAAGAGTGTCATTAACAATGTGTTTGTCATTGCCATGTCTATCCCTTCTGTCATGCTGGTAATGCCTCTTTTTAAAATGGCAACCTCCATAGGTCTGATTGGCTCCCGCTGGACCCTGATTATTCTCTATATCTGCATTAATGTGCCATTTGGCGTGTTTTTCCTTATTGGTTTTTTCATGTCATTGCCAAAGGCACTGGAGGAAGCTGCAGAAATTGACGGTTGTACGCCAGACCAGGCATTCTGGAAAGTTATGTTCCCACTGGCCCAGCCCGGTATCATCACCTTAACGATATTTAACTTCATCAATATCTGGAACGAATATTTTATGGCTCTGATTTTTGCCAATAAAACAGGACTTCGTACGGTCTCCACAGGACTCCAGGCAATTGTCCAGTCTATGAAATACTCCGGAGACTGGGCCGGTCTGTTTGCCGGAGTTGTTATTGTATTCCTGCCGACATTTATCCTGTATCTGTTTCTATCAAATAAGATAATGGCAGGAATAACAGGCGGAGCTGTCAAAGAGTAAAGAGAAGGAGAGTGTTATGCATCAGGTTGTATTTCGGAATGTGCCAAATGACTGGCATAATGCGCTGCCGGTTGGAAACGGTAAAATGGGTGCCATGATATTTTTCCGGGACCACGAGCTGCATATTGCATTGAACCACTATGACTGTTATTATCATGTTTTGCCGAAGAAAACAAAGGATGACCGGAAAGATCAGGAGAAAAGTACCTTTGATGATCCCGCCAGAATGCTGCGGACATATGAGGAGTTGCGCCATGCGGTTTTGGAAGAAAGAAAAACGGAGGATTACAGCAGGGCTCACTATCTTAAAATCCTTCATCCGGAACAGACAGGAAAAAGACCTGCATACAAAGGCTCCAGCTATCCCATGGCAGGTGAAATCGTATTATATCTGGATGAAAACGTAGATACCAGCAGCTCCTGTTTGCGTTTGGCGATTGAAGAGGGAAAGATATACTTCTGCGCAGGAAAGAACGGAAAAATGGCAGAAGCAAAAATAATTGTTCCAAAGACAGAGGATGGCGTGATCATTGATATGAAACAATCTGCAGATGGGTTGTGGAAGGAGGCATCTATGACCACTCCCTCGAAGCGGGGGCAGGGGGCTTATCACGTGGCCTCAGAGGTCATTGAACATATCATATGCTTGCGAACTTCTTTACAGCAGGATAGAGCAACTGCAAAAAAGGAGGAAGATACTCCGTTTATCCAGGAAACGGTTTTCTACCTGCCGGAGTCCGGAAGTCATGGGGAGGGAAGAGAAAGCCTGTGTTTTCCCGAAGAAGCGAAGCAATTTACGGCATATGCAGCGGTTATGCCAGGAAAAGGCATGGCTGTAAAGCAGGGAAGATATCTGGAATGCAGACGAAAGGAATTGGAACATATCCATGACAATGCCTGGAACCAGTTCTGGATCAGTTCTGTAAGGCTGCCGGATTATTTCCTTGAGACGCTTTGGCATCTGCATGTTTATCTGATGGAATGTTCCAGTGGGAAAGGAAGTGCTTACCCGGAGCAGGCGTGTGGATTAAGCGGTCTATGGGATATCCGCAGACCAAATATGTGGGGAAGTATGTGGTATTGGGATGCCAATATCCAAACTGCTTTTTATGGAACCTATTCTTCCGGTCACCCGGAGCTGTTAAAGATATTTTGCGACGGGTACCTGGCATATGAAGAGGAAATCCGGGAATATACGAAAAAGGTCTATGGAACAGAGGGCTGGGCCATGGATTATCCCCATACCTTATATCACTGTATCCAGCCTTGGTGCACTCAGTTTTTATGGCTGTATTATCAGTACAGCGGCGATCAGGAGTTTCTGGAGAAAAAAGCTTATCCTGTTATGCGGGAACAAATTCGTTTCTTTAAATGGCTGGCAAAAAGAGATGAGAATGGTATTTTTCACTTGGAACTGGATATTTGTCCGGAGCAGGGAACCATCGGCAGTGATACTGTAATTACGATCGCCTGTATCAAGAAGCTTCTTACTATGGCGATAGAAGCCGCAGGTATTTTAAACAGACCGGAATGTGAAGCGTCCGAAATGAGAGAGATCCTCATTAGCCTTCCTGAATACAGTCTCACCTCGGATGGAAAGAGATGGAAGGATTCCCCGGAGGTGAATGACAACCTGTTTATGAGGCATCCTTCTGTACTTATGCCTGTATTTCCTGCCGGTGAGGTTACCTGGGAAAGCGATAAGACGGTACGTGATATAGCGGAAGAAACGCTAAAATTTGCGGTGGATCATACGGAAATCGGAACCTTTGGCCCCGGTTGGCTGTCCATGGTGGCAGCGAACTTAAAAAAGGGGACGTCTGCACAGCGGATATTATATGAAAAGCTGCTGGACTACGAGCTGCATTCCAATGGCTTGGGATATGAGGAATCGGAGAGGTTCATCAATTACTGCCACATTACAAAGCCGGCACATGAGCTGCCGCCTATGATGGAGGTATCCGGCAGTATTGTGAATACGATTAATCTGATGCTTCTACAGGCGGAAGATGCAATCCATATATTTCCTGCCATTCCCGATGGCGATGATGGGCTCATGGGAAAAATCGTACAATACAGGGAAGATGAAGAGGAAGTTGCCGGGGAATATCCTGGCTGGAAGGAGGCAGAGTTTACCGGCCTTATGGCTCCCGGAGGTTTTGTTGTATCGGCGAAAAGACGGGAAGGAAAGACCATCTATGTCTGCGTGGAAAGCACCAGGGAAAATTTTCTGAAGCTTCAAGTACCGGGTGAGCTGAGTGACAATGGAAAGTCTTACTTGTTACAAAGACATATGAAACAAGGAGAGCGGGTAGTACTAGGGAAGAAATACGGGCCGCCGGTTTTAGCACTTCCGGAAGTATTCATTCATAAAGCGGCACGGACTCACCGGAGAATATTCATCGGTGAAAATGAGGATACCGGCTTTTATAAGGCTGTGGATTCATTTACCTGTACCTATGGATTTGCCAATGAAAACCGCTCCATGTCCACACCATACATTTTTGATTTTGGGAGAACGGATGTTATAAAAAATTATGATCCTGTCTATCACCGGCAATCTTATCTAAACGGGCAGGCCCTGGTTTTTGCAGCCGGACCTCAGTCTGTTGGAATACAAGCATATAGTGATGATTTGGGATATGGATTTCCAAATCCCCAGGTAATAGCTATAAAGGATAGAGAGCGACCGGATGATTTAAGACGAGATTTTCTGGAAGGTTCGGAACTAACAGAGTTTTTATTAGAACTGCCCAAAGGAAAATATGATTTTCTGGTCATTTCGGGAGATGAAGAGGAGGATTCTCTGACCACGGTAAGCCTTCCGGAGCAGGGAACCAGGATGGATGGCGCCATAATTAAAGCAGGACGATATCAATGCAGAATTCTTCCTTATATTCAGCAAAGGGATGGGCTTGTTTCTATCCGTCTGGAAACCGGCAAAGGCATGAAATGGAAATTGAATGCTATATTTGTGAACAAAGAATATGCTTTATTATAAAAAGGGAGCGGTGTGGCGGTCTTTTCTCAACTGTGATACAGAAAAGTACCTGTGATACTGAAAAGATGAAAAGATGAAACGATGATAACAGACCGAAATTTGACAGCACCAAAATCCTGTGATATAATGACTGCGTTTCAGTAAAGGAGATAATATTATGAACTTCTATTTGACTAATCAGCTTGTAAAGAAACTCAACTCTGTACAATTCATACCGATGAAACATTGTACAGAGTATAGCGTATAGATGACGCATTAAGATTTCATCGGAAAGCAGGGCAATATTCATACTAATACGATTGGTATGCTATTGCTTCTTTCCGTGTGTAAATTTAGCGTATAAAAGGCTATGGGCAATGTTTTGTCCGTAGCCTTTTGCTTTTTTTAATATCGGTTTTTTAGAACTGAGAGGCAGAAGGTAAATACACTTATGTGTATTGTCTTCTGCCTTTTTGCGTATTTACACATGGTTGCTGGTTTAACAACAGAAATGAAAGGAAATTGATTAACATGAGTTTATTAGAAATTAACGGATTATCACATTCTTTTGGAGATAATTTACTTTACAAAAATGCGGAATTAACCCTCAACAAAGGCGAACATATTGGTATTGTTGGTCAGAACGGAACTGGAAAAAGCACTTTAATTAAAATTTGCACCGAACAGGTGATGCCGGATGCCGGACGGATGATCTGGCAGTCCAATATCTCTGTTGGTTATCTCGGCCAGTATGCAGAAATAGACCACAGTTTAACGATGAAAGAGTTTTTAAAGTCAGCTTTTTCAAGACTTTACGAGATTGAAAAAGAAATGGGCGCATTATATGAGATGGCCGCGAACGGCGATATGAGATACTTGGTACGTGCAGCAAAACTTCAGGAAGAACTTGAAAGACATGATTTTTATTCGATTGATACACATATCGAACAAGTGGCAAACGGATTGGGATTGCTTGCTATTGGTCTTACTCGTCCGATTGAGCAAATGAGCGGCGGCCAGCGTGCAAAGGTAATTTTAGCAAAATTACTACTGGAAAAACCAGATGTTCTTTTGCTTGATGAACCAACAAACTTTTTGGATAAGGAACACATTTCATGGCTTGCCGATTATTTATCAAGATTGGAAAATGCTTTTATGATAGTGTCGCATGACTTTGCCTTTTTAGATAAAATCACAAATCGTATTTGTGATATAGATAATAATACCATTACAAAATATTATGGCACCTATTCAGAGTTTTTGAAAAAGAAAACTTTGCTGCGAGAAGATTATATTAGGCAATATTCAACACAACAAAAGGAAATCAAAAAAACAGAAGAGTTTATAAGAAAAAATATTGCCGGACGAAAATCAAAAATGGCAAGAGGCCGCCAGAAGCAGCTTGATCGCATGGAAAAAATGGAAGCTTTGGCGCAGAAGGAAATAAAGCCATATTTTTATTTTCCAGACTTACCCTTGACAAATACAGAGCATTTAACAGTTAAACACTTATCAATTGGCTACCATTACCCTGTGTTGTCTGATATTGATTTTAATATAAACGGTGGACAAAAGGTAGTAATTACTGGATTTAACGGAATTGGAAAATCAACGCTGTTAAAAACTCTGGTCGGGCAAATTCCGTCCATGCAAGGTATATATAAATACTCTGAGCAAGTAACTCTTGGATATTTTGAGCAGGATTTGTCATGGCCTGATGAAACAAGAACACCCATTCAGATTGTATCAGATGCTTATCCGAATCTGGTAATAAAAGACGTTAGAAAAAAATTAGCCAGATGCGGTATTTCGAGCAAGCACGCTATGCAATCAATCGGGACATTAAGCGGCGGTGAACAGGCGAAAGTGAAAATGTGTCTATTGACATTAACGCCATGTAATTTTCTGATTATGGACGAACCGACAAATCATTTAGACGTTCAGGCAAAAGACTCCTTAAAAACAGCCTTGTCGGATTTTTCGGGGACTGTTTTACTGGTTTCACATGAAGAAGCATTTTATCAGGATTGGGCGCAAAGGGTCATTGACATAGAGAGACGGTAAAAGTATTCTGTGACGGGTTTATCCAATTGTAGAGATAATGTAGAAGATACGAGAAAAGATGATTGACGATTCTGTATAGTAGAAAATGATTGAGACGCTAGTGCCTCTTTGGTATAATATCAGACGTACTAGTCTAAGTTTTTCTTATTATCATCTGTTTTAAATGTCCAAGAGGTAAAGTTAATTGGAACTTTTTTATTGTAATTTATATTATATTGAAAATGTCAAAAGTACACAAGATAGGACAGGAAACGAAATGCTTGATTTGATATTATGATGATGTAATGAAGGGAGGTTAAAAGATGGCATGGATAGAGATGCTTCAGCAGGCAATTAACTACATGGAAGATCATCTAATGGATGATATTAATTATGAAGATGTAGCAGATATGGTTTATATGTCAAGTTACGAATTTCATCGAACATTTAGTATTATGGCTGGAATGACAGCTAATGCTTATATTCGAAATCGTAGATTGTCACTTGCAGGTGTGGAATTAATGGAAACAGATGAAAAAGTGATAGATGTAGCTCTAAAATATGGCTATGATACTCCAGAGAGCTTTACGAAAGCATTTACACGTTTTCACGGTGTTTCACCCAAACATGCAAAAAAGCAAGGAACTAAATTATGCCTCTTTAATCCCTTGAAAATTAAAATATCAATGGAAGGCGGTAAAAGTATGGACTATCGTATGGAAGTTAAAGAAGAACAGAGGTTTATATGCTTAAAGAGAGCATTTTCTAACGAAAGTATAAATGAAGAGGGAAATCATGAAATACCAGATTTTTGGAATGAATGTCATAAGGCTAATCTTGTAGAGGTATTACGACGATTAAGACCAGACGGTAAAAAAGATTTATATGGACTTTGTTCTCCTACTCAGGAAGGGAAGACAACTTTTGATTATGGAATAGGAGTCATTGTTGATGACGAAACGAAAGAATTTAATCAAAATGAAATGGAACTGAAAGGATATCACGTTTGGACTACTTCAAAGCAACAGTATGTGGTATTTGAATGCTTTGGAGAAAATGGCGATTGTATTAATGAAGCATGGATTCGATTTTTTAAAGAGTTTTTACCACAGATGGGATATGAAGCATCTGATCATACCGATTACGAAATTTATTTTGAAAACGGAAGAATCGGTTTGTTCTGTGAATTGTGGATTCCAGTGAGAAAGTGCTAATTTTGTTTTTACAGCCGTTAGGGAGATGTATTCTCCTTGGCGGCTTATTACATTACTACAAATTGGGCCGGGAAACTGCTTCAAAAGGTAACGGCATATACAGATTCATAAATATATTTCAATGGAAGAGAAGAGGAAGTGGTAGTGGTAGTTCTTTCAAGGACAAGCTGGCCGTTTTTTAAAGAAAGGCGTCAGTCCCAGAATAAAATGGACCCTATAAGATAGACAGTTAAAAAAGCGAAAATTGCTTATATTTTAACTTACCCTACCTTGTAGGGTCTTTTTTTGTTATACTCATAGCATAAATAAGGAGCGTACTTTATGGGAAAAAATTATTTTACAGAGAAACAGCAGGAACAGCTTCGTAATAATCCATATATTGAACGCGTTTCTGAGAAAGCAATTACATATACAACTGAGTTTAGAAAAAAATTTGCCACAGAATATGAGGCTGGAAGATTGCCTTCTATTATTTTACGTGATATGGGGATTGACCCACAACTGCTTGGTAAACGTAGAATCGATACAATTACGAGACGCATAAAAAAATTCAGTCTTCGGGCGGAAGGGTTTGAAGACACACGTAAAAATAATTCTGGACGCCCTTCAACTAAACAATTATCCGAACAGGAACATATTGCATATCTAGAACATCAGGTAAAATATTTAAAACAGGAGAATGCGTTTTTAAAAAAAATCAATTTTCTAGACAAACAAGCCGAATGGGTAGAAAAGCGGAAGCAACTCCAGAAGAAAAATTCAGACTCATCCAAGAAATGATTTCACGGGATAATAATGAACTAAACCTCAGCTGGCTCTGTGAATTGGCACGGGTATCCAGAAGCGGTTATTATAACTGGTTAAATTCAAAGGATAAACGAAATGAAAAAGATGCTAGAGATAAAGCTGACTTTGACTTGATTCTTAAAGCATATCTGTATCGTGGTTATGATAAAGGAAGGCGCAGTATCTACATGCGCTTGCTTCATATGGGAGTACGTATGAATCAAAAGAAAATCAGTCGTTTAATGAAGAAATTCAACTTGTTTTGTCCTATACGTAAAGCGAATCCATATCGAAGAATGGCAAAAGCTTTAAAAACAGATGCTGTATCTGATAATCTTGTACAACGCGAGTTTTCAGAACATGGTGCAGGCAAAATCCTTCTCACCGATATTACGTATCTGTTTTACAACCATGGATGTAAAGCATATTTATCTGTAATAAAAGATGCCTGTACGAAACAGGTATTGGCCTATGTTCTTAGCGAATCCCTTGAAGTTGATTTTGTACTCGACACAATAAATATGTTAATCAAAAATCATAAAAAAAGCCTTCAGACCGATGCAATATTGCACTCAGATCAAGGCTGCCATTATACAAGTATTTCGTTCAGACAGCTACTGAAAGATAAAGAACTAAGACAGTCAATGTCCAGACGTGGTAACTGCTGGGATAATGCACCACAGGAATCTTTTTTCGGACATATGAAAGACGAAATCCATCTTTCCAGATGTACTACTTATGAAGAACTTTGTACAGAAATCAATGATTACATGGATTATTACAACAACGAGCGTTATCAATGGGAACTGGCAAAGCTTTCTCCTAACCAATATGCAGAATATTTGAGAACAGGTTATTATCCTATTGAGGTATAGCAAAAGCGTCACAACTACAATTACTAGCTGTGACGCTTTATCATAATCTTTTTTTTAAATGCCCTTGACATGGGGACCAGTTTAGAAAGAGGATATGGGACTGACGCCTTTTTGGCTCCGACCGGTCTATATGAGGATGTTCTTACTTTTCCAGAGTACTTCTAGAGGTAACTTCTGGAAGGGCACAAGGACTAGATGGGAAGCCAGTGTTCTACGGGCAGTGAGACTATTATGCCTTAATGCCTGTAAGGACGTAGAAAACTACATTTTTTATAAAATCAGAGTCAACTTCAGCACCCGTTACCAGCATTCGATAAAATAGCGGGGCAAAAATCAAATCAATGCTCAGTTCAATATTCATGTCTTTTTTAAGTTCTCCTCTGTCCAATCCGCGCTGTAAAATTTCCCGTGCTTCCAGACGACGTGGTGCGAAATACCGTGTCCGATAGGCGTTCGCCACATCTTGATCAAATTGTCCCTGTGCTATGAGCTCAGTGATTACACGCCCTCTATCTGTTTCCAAAAAATCACTCAGATTGCCAAGCTGTAGTAAAAGATCCTTTTCCACCGATCCCGTATCTGGTGTGTGTATACGCTGCTGTGCCGCCGCAAAAAAGCTATCTGCTACAACAGAAGCCTTGTTTGGCCACCATTTGTAAATTGTAGCCTTACTAACACCAGCTTCTTTTGCAATACTATCCACTGTTACCGACTGAAATCCATCCTCCATTAAAAGCTTATATGCCGCCGCAAGAATAGCTTTTTCAGTTTTTTCACTTCTGGGACGCCCTTTTTCTGCCATTCTATTAACCTCCTCGTATTATAGAGTCATAGCTTTTCTTTACCAATTCTCTGGTATAAGCAATGTTTATTATATAATAGATTTAATAAAAAAACAAGGATTGACAAAACTAAACGTTTAGTTTATTATATAGTAACATCTTAAAACTTGCACTGTAAAGGAGATTTAATTATGAGACAACTTTTTCAACCTCTTACTATTCATAATCTGACCTTAAAAAATCGTATTTCCGTCCCACCCATGGTGGTTTATCACTGGGCGGATGATAACGGCACTGTAACTGACCGACAAACTGAACACTATAGGGAGATGGCTAAGGGCGGGGCAGGCCTTATTATTCAGGAAGGCACCTGCGTGGAACGGACCGGTCGGCTCACAGACACCCAGCTCGGCATTTGGGAAGATGGGCACATTGAGGGGCTTAAAAGAATTACCGATGCCGTTCATCAGTATCACACTCCTATTTTTGTGCAGCTCCATCACGCGGGGGTCTTTGGTTTCATGGAGGATACTGTATGTCCAAGCGATATCACCTGCAATGTCAAAGGTAAGGAAAAACAGGCCCGTGCGTTGACCATTGAAGAATTGCACCGTATCCAGCACTCTTTTGTTACTGCAGCAGAGCGTGCAGTAAAGGCCGGATACGACGGGGTGGAAATTCATGCATGTCACAACTACTTAATTTCTCAGTTTTACAATACTCTTGTCAACAGGCGAACCGATGTCTACGGCAAGCAGCCATCCCTGTTTGCACTGGAGATCATTAGCGAAATTCGTCGTCGGGTTCCGGAATCATTTGTGATTGGGATACGTCTGGGGGCATTTGAGCCCACTCTTGCAGACAGTATTGCCCATGCGGTAGAACTTGAAGAAAACGGTGTTGATTTTTTGGATATTTCCTATGGATTTGAACAGAGATCCTATCCTGAAAAGCCCGAAAATTATCCTTTTAGTGACCGCATTTACGCAGCACAGGAAATCAGAAAAAGAGTTTCCATTCCAGTTTTCACTGTAGGAGGAATCGCATCCGCGGAACAGGCTGAGGAAATTCTGCAAAAAACCGGTGTAGACATGGTCGACATAGGGAGAGGAACTCTGGTAAATCCGAACTGGGCAAACGATGCCAAGTCAGGACGGGATGTGGGTACCTGCCTATACTGTAAAACCTGCATGTGGAGGGTTAATTCCGATAAATGCCCCGGAAGAAAACTCTTTTTTTCCAAAAATAACTATTAAAAGTCAAGATTAAGACTTGGTAAATCACTCTAACCATAATGTTGCCACATAGGAAACGGCAACATTATGGTTAGAGCCTTTCGTAAATCATCAAGTGGTAGGAGATTAGAACTAATCCACAGTATCTAAAACTAGCATAGCTTATACCATAGAATTGGTAAAGAGAAGCTTTCTATAATACAGGAGGTTAATTGACAATGAGTAAAAAATATCTGATTCATGATAAACCCTTCAAAGCGCTTTTTATTCTAGCTTTGCCTATTATCATTGGCAATATGTTTCAGCAGTTTTATACCATGGTCGACTCCATGGTGGTTGGCCGTATGGTCGGCGAGGACGCACTGGCCGCTGTCGGTGCGTCATATGCGTTAACAACAGTATTTATTTCAATAGCAATCGGTGGGGGGATCGGCGCTTCAGTTTTGACCAGTCGTTATTTTGGTGCGCGGCAGTATGCTGATATGAAGAGAACAATCCGACTTTCGCTCTTTATCTTTTTGGCACTCAGCATCCTGCTGGGAGTGGTTGGTATTTTAGGCAGTTACAACATTCTAATCTGGCTGCAGACGCCTAGAGATATTTTGGACATGGCGGTAGAATATTTAAATATCTATTTTTATGGATTGCCATTTTTGTTTTTATATAACGTGGTTGCTGCGATGTTTAATGCATTGGGTCGTTCGCGTATCCCGCTGTATTTACTGATTTTTTCGTCGGTTTTAAACATTGGTCTGGACATTTATATGGTCGGACCAATGAATATGGGAATTGCAGGAGCTGCATGGGCCACACTGATTGCACAAGGTATTGCGGCAGCTACATCTTTTCTTTTGTTTTTGAGGGAGATGCATAGCTATGACGATACCATAGCTAAGAGTAAATCAGCACGTAAGCTACAAAAAATAGCTGCTATTGCCTTACCTTCCATTCTACAGCAGTCCACCGTATCTATCGGTATGATGCTGGTGCAGTCAGTTGTTAACGGTTTTGGCACTCAAATGTTGGCAGGCTTTTCAGCAGCCATGCGGGTCGAAAGCCTCTGTCTGGTGCCAATGATAAGCATTGGAAATGCAATGTCACCGTTTACCGCGCAGAACCTAGGTGCGGGTAAACATCAGCGAGTGCGGCAGGGCTACCGAGCAGGACTGCTGATGGTAATTCTGTTTGCTTTATTCATTGGTCTACTATTAGAAGGTCTGTATAACCCTATCATTACGCTATTTCTGGGCAGTGAGGGGACTGGTCTTGCGCGGCAGGTGGGAACAAGTTATTTGCAGTTTATGGGCTTTTTCTATGCCCTGCTTGGTTTAAAAATGGCAACAGACGGCGTATTGCGTGGTGCAGGTGATATGAAAATGTTTACTATAGCAAACCTCGCCAATCTGGCCATCCGCGTTATCATAGCTATCACATTGGCTCCGCGCTATGGAATTCAAATGGTATGGTACGCCGTACCCATAGGCTGGGCGATTAATGATATTCTGTCATTTGCACAATACAAAACTGACCACTGGGAGCGTATAGGCAAGGCAAAAAGTAGTGTAGCACAAGTTAAAACTTATGAAAGCCAAAATATATAGTTTATTAAATAATGTGAAAATCTCTTCTTACATAAAGCTGTAACTTTTTTGTAACCCATTTATGGAAAATAACAGTTATACTACAGTAGTATTCGCAACAGCAAAAATCTCCACCTACCGGTGAATTTTAAATAAAAGAAGGTGGAACCCTATCAGGGATATCAGCCAGGAATACATAATTGAAAGAAAAGGAGCACAAAAATGAACAAAAAATATACCGCAATGATATCAATCCTAATGGCTGGCACGGTCCTGTTAGCCGGTTGTCAGAAAGCCCCCAGACAAGACAACACCTTGACAAAGACGATTGATGAAGTGGCAGCATTAGGAGAATTTCTTCCTGCCGGAGCAGAACTGCTGACGCCAAAAAAAGCGGAGAAAAAACAGAGCATTTACATGGAAGACCTAAATAAGGATGGGAATCAGGAAGCCTTTCTCTTATACAGGGACCCTAATGACAACCGTCAGGTCCATATGATGTTTCTGGTAAAAGAAAACGGAGCCTGGCAGAAAAAAGCGGATATGGAAACCGGATTTATTGATGTTGATACATTTGACCTTGCTGACTTAGACGGCAATGGAACGCAGGAAGTCACCCTAGGCGGCGGATTGTCCGATTCCGGCCATGACAACCAGCTTCATATTTACGAACTGCAAAACGGCACTCTGGAACAGAAAGCGGATCTTTCTTACGATACACTTCAGATCTCCGATTTTAATGATGACCAGATACCTGATCTTATGGTACTATCGAAAAAAGAGAACGAAATGCGGACCGCCGGACTCTATTCTTATGCGGAAGGAAGAATAAAACCCATCTCTGAGATCGAACTGGATCCGGAAGGAACGTTAGAGCATGTTGCCTTAGGAACATTGGCCGATGGAAAGAAAGCATTGTTTGCGGACAGCGGGATAGGCGCACATTCCATGCTGACAGAGATCATTGTTTATGAAAACGGCAATTTAAAAAAGGTAGGCGATCCTTCTGACAGCATTCTTATGAAACCCTATCCGCTCTACAGCAGGGATATCAATGGAGATGGAATCGTAGAGGTTGGAGGAATGTACATCCCAAAAGGTTATGAAGACGCTGCCATGGCAGATATCCCTTTCCTTTACACTTATAAGGATTATTGTTCCGATGGTTCCTTTCAGACAGTAGAGGAACGTTATTCTGACAGCGGCCGCCACTTTTATGTCACCATACCGACAGAGCTTCATGAGAGTGTAACCATCAAACGGCTGGACAATGGAATCCACCTGATTTCTACCGTAGGAGATAAGGTTTTATTCGAGGTAAAATGGGCGCCACAGGATGCCGTTCCTGCTAACAGTACTGTTCTTGGAACCGCAAAAGACATAGTCTTTTACTCGGAATGGAAGGAAGAGACAAAAATTCCAGCAAGTGCATTCCATCTGATGGAAGAAGAAATAAACTGAGGTAACACGCACATGAAAACAATTTTGGTAGTGGAAGACGAACTGTCAATCCGTAGTTTTGTATGCCTGAACTTAAAGAAAAAAGAATATCATGTCCTGGAAGCAGAAACCGGTGAGAAAGCACTTATGCTTTTTAAGAGCCAGAAGATCGATGTTGTGATCCTGGATCTTATGCTTCCCGGCATAGACGGATTTACCGTTTGTGAAGAAATAAGAGTCTTGGATCCTGCGGCAGGCATCATCATGCTGACCGCCCGGTCTCAGGATGAGGATAAGGTCAAAGGCCTTATCCTCGGTGCCGATGATTATCTGACAAAACCGTTTCATATGAAGGAATTGGAAGCCAGAATCTTGTCCCTGCTACGCCGCCTGGATTATAAGACGGTAAGTGCTGCACCTACAATCCTCCGATCAGGGCCCTTTTCTCTTGACAGTATACGTAACAAATTATCCTGTTCCGGTCTTGAGATCAGGATCACTCCTACGGAAAGCTGTCTGCTTCAATTTTTTATGAACAACAAAAATCAGGAATTTACAAGAGATCAGATCCTTGATGAAGTCTGGGGAACCCATTATTCCGGCGATCCAAAGGTGGTGGATGTAAACATCCGCCGGATCCGCCGAAAAATAGAACCGGATCCTTCTTCCCCTAAATATTTATGTACGGAATGGGGTTATGGTTATTTATGGAAGGAGTAAATCCATGAAGCGGAAGGTTGTTCTTTATTTTATGTTTTTGATCGTTCTAACCCTGACACTTGTCATGGTCTTTTTTGGCATAGGGATGAAACGGTACTTTTATCAAGAAATCTCCGATACTGTAAAAAATCATTCAGAAGCTGTTTTACCTGTTTGGACACAGCAGGGGGACCTTACCAGTTTGCAGCTGGCAGAAGAAAGCGATGCCATTATCAAAGCCTATAAAATGGATGATGCAGCCCTTTCTCTGCTGACACGAAACGGACAGATGATCCAGTCCTCCACTGGATATCTGGTAGAAAAAACCGAATCCATTGACCCTGATGTTCTTCGGTTCCATACGGTTTATCACATAGAAAAACCAGAAAATGGCGGCGAAAAAATCATGGCTGTCTATACGCCTCTTCTATATGAAGGACAGATTGCAGGTGTTTTAAAATACGAAGTATCCCTGACTGATACGGATGCCAGAATCTATAAGCTTTTGTCCTGGGGATTGGTAGTGTGCATGCTGGTTGCATTTCTCGTATTCCTGGTCAGTTTTCACTTGGGCAATTCCATTGTAAAACCCTTAAAGAGCATTATCATGCTGACAAAACGAATGGCGGAGGGAAATTATAAAGAAAAAATCGAACAATCCTACCCCTATGAAGCAGGGGAGTTGGTAGATATGCTTAATTATATGGCAGATGAGATCACAAAGGCAGACCACATGAAAAATGATTTCATCTCTTCCATATCCCATGAGCTACGGACCCCGCTTACCGGAATCAAGGGCTGGGCGGAAACCATGAGAGACCCTGAAGGCCTTACAGAGGACGAAATGAAGTTCGGCATGAAGATCATAGACGAAGAAACCGAGCGGTTGATCAACCTGGTGGAAAGCCTGCTCGATTTTTCAAGATACCAGTCTGACCGGATGAGTTTATCCCTCTCTTTTGTTCCATTTGATGAGCTGATAAAAAAAGTGACCTTTGAACTTTTAAAAAAGGCAGAAAAAAAGAATATCCATCTGATCACGGAAACTACTCCAGTTGTCATAGAAGCCGACTGGGATAAGTTAAAGCAGGTGGTATTAAACGTGCTGGACAATGCCATAAAATTTTCGCCAAAAAGCAGCGACATCGTTATCACTCAGACCATGGAAGATCACTGTGTCAGCCTGGTCATACGGGATTCGGGGGTCGGAGTAAAAGCAGAGCATTTAAAATATATAACCCAATCCTTTTACAAGGCGGATAAAAAATCCGTGGGAGAAGGTCTGGGACTTGCCATCTCCCGAAAGATCATGACCCTTCATGGGGGGACCCTCTCCATTGAAAGCGAATATGGAAAAGGCACTACCGTAACCCTTAATCTCCCCAGAAAGCAGGGTTAGAACCCATGACATTGCATACTCAGCAGAGATTATGCAATTGTATCCAAACGAGCAACCGACACTGTGCCCCGAAAGTGGAAGAGTACCAGCTGGTTTTTCAGGGGAAAGCAGAAAACCTGGATTAAGATTGAGAAGATTAACCCTGAGAAGAATATTAGTGTAGGCAGTCTGCTGGTGATTACAACTGGAAAAAGTGTTAAGGAAGTAATTGATAAATCACAGTGCTGCTTTGCGTATGTTAAAAAGTGACAGAAGAGTAATACCATATAATTGTTTTATAAAGAGGTCAAATATTAAAACAAGGTCCAAAAACACCAAAACAAAGTGATATAGTTTTGTCGTTTTTTTAAGTGCAATACATGCTTAAACCATCTATAGAAATACAAAAAGCGAAAAAATCCATCAAGGATATATATTGTAAAGTGTGATATGACATGGAAATGTTCTGTGAAAGTCTGAGTAGATGGGAACGCAATCTGTCCCTATTGTAATGGAAGAGAAGTTATACGTAGAAAATCTTCTTTCAAAGCATTACATTCTAGTATGATAAAGGAATGGAATTTAGGTAATGGCTTTTTATTGATCCTGATGATATTATATAAAATTATTCAGGGAACGTTTGGTAGACTTGTTCCGAGTGTCGAAATTCTTATGCTATGAGTCCAAAAAGAAGTTATATTATCAAAAGAGGAAAAAGGTGCCTTGTCCAGATTGTAAAGGAATGCGCAGATAGATGCATCATTTTATAATATCATTGGACTGGATAATTCCAATATGGTATACTTAATGAAAAGTATCGAATGGTAAACGACAAAACAGCAGTAAAAAATTTTTTCGGTTATTTCGGTTAATAGCAACAGTGAATTTTTTTCGGTTATTATTATTTGCAGAAATGGTAAGATTAATATAGTGATTTCTAACTATTCGCGAAAGTCTAGTTTAACGAATAGTTAGTAATATAAACAACGGGTTTGGTAATTACTCAACATTTTTATAACTTAAAGGATTTTATCTCACATAATCTTGATTACTGTTATCCTATTATGCTATCACTCCTTACACTCTTTATACCAATGTACATAAAGCTCTTTAAACACCCCTGCCTAAGAATCAGACGATATATACTAAGTCAATTTAAATAATTATTGAGGTAAATATAAATGACTGGTCTTTCGGAAAACATTTATCAATCTATATAATATAAGAAACGAGGTCCAACTATGAGTTCTTCTCTCTCCTACCATCAGCAAAAAGATATTGAAAACGTAAAACACCTGCGCCAGTTGGTAAAGGAACTTCCCAATTTCTGCGGAGATTTCTTCAGGGGAATTGAACCACGTACTTCTTCCAGAACCAGGATCGCTTATGCTTATGATCTAAGAGTATTTTTTGACTTTCTAATAAAGGAAAACCCTGTTATAGGTAAACTTCAGGTTCAAGATATTACTTTAGACCACCTGGATTCACTTCGGGTTGTGGACATCGAAGAATACATGGAATATTTAAAATACCGTTTTAATGATAAAAATCAGGAAGTAACCAACAAAGAACGAGGAATCATGCGAAAAGTCTCTTCTTTAAAGAGCTTCTATAATTATTATTACCGAAATGAGCGGCTTCAAACAAATCCCGCTGCTCTGGTGCAGCTTCCAAAGCTGCATGAAAAGGATATTATCCGGTTGGATATTGATGAAGTAGCTCTCTTGCTTGATGAAGTAGAAAGTGGGGAATCTTTAACAGAGAAGCAAAAGGCTTATCATGCGAAAACCAAGATCCGTGACCTGGCCCTATTGACTCTTATGCTCGGAACTGGGATCCGGGTATCTGAGTGTGTCGGACTTGACGTCGATGATATTGATTTAAAAAATGGCGGGATCCGGATTCATAGAAAGGGAGGAAAGGAAGTCACCGTATACTTTGGTACTGAAGTTGAGGATGCCCTTCTTGATTATCTGGACGAACGCAGTTTCGTCATTCCTGAGGAAGGTCATGAAAAAGCCCTCTTCCTATCCCTTCAAAAGAAACGGATCGCAGTCCGCAGCGTTGAAAATCTGGTAAAGAAATATTCTAGACTCGTAACACCTTTGAAAAAGATCACACCACATAAACTGCGAAGCACTTATGGAACAAGTCTGTATAAAGAAACCGGGGACATCTATCTGGTTGCAGATGTTTTAGGACACTCAGATGTCAACACCACCAAAAAACACTACGCTGCTTTGGAAGACGAACGCCGGCGCAGTGCCAGAAATAAGGTAAAACTACGTGAAACAAATTGACAAATTATAAGTAAAAAACTAAAAATAATTTTTTGTTCAAAAACTCACGCCGCTGAAAAGCGGCGTTTTCAATTAGCCTAGAGGAAATTTGGCGTTTACTTGAATATTGATTACTATCATCTTCTATCAACTTTTTAATTCGGGCAAGCATAAAATCTACTTTTTTACATGATTCCTCTTCCATATTCCCGTCTCCACCAAGTCCATCTCATATAATACTATCGTAGGCCCTCTCCTCTTCCAAATAGTCCGTGCTCCAGCTCCGACTTAAAATATAGAATAGATAAAAAATAAAACTATATTGACATTTCTATTCTTACAGCATACAATAATATATAGAAAAAATTCTATGTGAGGTTGTACTATGGAAGAAAAATATATTGAGAATGCCAAAGTCCTTAAGGCTTTGTCCGATCCAAAACGATTACGAATTGTTGATATGCTTTCTTGCGGTGAACTGTGCGCCTGTAATATTTTGGAGAGATTTCATATTACCCAGCCAACCCTATCCCATGATATGAAAGTATTGATGAGCGCTGGTTTAGTGAAAGCAAGGCCCGAGGGTAAATGGATTTATTACTCATTGAATGATGAACGCCTAAAAGCTTTTTATCAGCAATTAGGGGAGATATTCACTTCAAAACCCGATTGCATTTGCCATCGTAAAGGTGGTGATATATAGATGCATTGCTGTCACCGCAGCTGTCGGTGTCATGTTCCTTAGGGAAATTTGGCACCGATAAAAAATTTGTCGTTATATAGAAAAAATTCAATATGACAGGAGTATAATTATATGAAATCCGAAAAACAAACAGGTATAGGTTTTTTTCAAAAATATCTTACCGTATGGGTTATTCTTTGCATGGTAGTGGGGGTAATAATAGGAAAATATTTGCCAGCTATTCCTGCTTTTCTGAATCAGTTTGAGTATGCCAAAGTATCTATACCGATGGCAGTTTTAATCTGGCTGATGATTTACCCTATGATGATGAAAGTAGATTTTCAAAGTATTAAAAATGTCGGAAAAAATCCCAGAGGGTTGTATGTCACATGGATTGCTAACTGGGTTATTAAGCCATTTACAATGTATGCATTAGCTTCACTTTTTTTCTTTGTAATTTTTAAAGCATTTATTTCGCCAGATTTGGCAACGCAATATCTGGCAGGAGCGGTACTTTTGGGAGCTGCTCCATGTACTGCGATGGTTTTTGTGTGGAGCAGCCTAACGAATGGGAATCCTGCTTATACCGTTGTACAGGTAGCAACAAACGACCTTATTATTTTAGTAGCCTTTGTACCCATTGTAAAATTCCTGCTTGGTGTTTCCAATGTTGCGGTACCGTGGGATACTCTAATTTTATCGGTAGTGCTGTTTGTAGTAATTCCGCTGTCAGGTGGAATGCTGACCCGTACACTGGTCATTAAAAAGAAAGGTGAAGAATATTTTAGCAATTCTTTTGTTAAAAAATTTGATGGTATTACAACGATAGGACTATTATTAACGCTTGTACTGGTTTTTGCGTTCCAAGGCGAAACAATAATCCGCAATCCACTACACATTGTCTTAATCGCTGTACCTCTGATTATTCAGACGTTTCTGATTTTCTTTATCGTTTACTATGCTGCCCGACTGCTGAAGCTGCCCTACTCCATTTCCGCACCAGCTGGAATGATCGGCGCATCAAACTTTTTTGAACTATCTGTCGCGGTGGCAATCGCCCTGTTTGGTACCAGCTCCGCCGCTGCGCTTGCTACTACCGTTGGGGTTTTGACTGAAGTACCCGTAATGCTTTTTCTTGTGAAAATAGCAAATAAAACCACCCATTGGTTCCCAGAACCCAATGTCAAACAATAGCTTTAGCAGGGTCACATTGATAAGGAGGATTTATATGGTTGGAGAATTGAGCATTAATAACATGAATGATGTGTCAAACAACCAGCAGGCTGTTTATAGGCTAAATAATATGAACAGTACCACAAATGATATAAAAACTCCATATAGTTTAAACAATATGAATGGAGTATCAGAGGATAGCGCAAAGAAGTACAACGTAAACAATATGTGTGGTTTAAGCTGACCCAAAAGTAATGGTTATAGATGGTATCTTGCGTACAATTTATGGAGGGGTCCCGCATAATAGCCTCCCCTACACGCTTCCTGCTAATCTAGAACGCTTCCTCACGGGACGCGATTCTAAAATAAATTTAATGAAAGAAGGTAATTTTATGAAAACAATGCAAATTTTTGAACCTGCTATGTGCTGCTCGACTGGACTTTGCGGAGTAGGGGTTGACCCAGAATTGCTTCGTATCTCTACTGTACTTGATACGTTGAAAAAGCATGGCGTAACCGTTGATCGCTTTAATCTCAACAGCGCACCTATGGAGTTTGTGAATAATAAAGTCGTGAATGACTTCATTAACGACAAAGGTCCGGACGGTTTACCCGTTACCGTAATGGACGGAAAGATCGTTTTGACCGGCAAATACCCCACCAATGCGGAGTTTACGGAGTGGTTAGGCCTACCTGCCGACCTGCTGGGAAAACCAGTGGAAAAGGCACAAAGTAGCGATAGCTGCTGCTGTAAAGGGGGTTGCTGCTAAAGTGAATTTGTTCGACCCTCGTACTATCAGACTTACAAAATACCTTTTCTATACTGGCAAGGGCGGCGTTGGTAAAACCAGCGTTGCCTGCGCCACTGCTGTATCTCTGGCAGACAGCGGTAAGCGGGTGCTGCTAATCAGTACCGATCCAGCCTCTAATTTACAGGATGTGTTCTCACTAGAGCTAACAAACAAGGGGACTCCGATTCCTGATGTGCCTAATTTGTTTGTGGCAAATCTCGACCCAATACAAGCCGCTGCAGAATATCGGGAAAGCGTCATTGCTCCTTATCGTGGCAAACTTCCTGGCGCTGTTCTCGCTAACATGGAAGAACAGCTTTCCGGTTCCTGCACTGTGGAGATTGCAGCGTTCAATGAATTTTCCAATTTTATCACAGACAGCAAGGTACAAAAGGAATATGACCATATTATTTTTGACACCGCACCCACCGGTCACACTCTACGTATGCTTCAGCTTCCATCAGCATGGAGTGACTTTATCAGCGAGAGCACTCACGGTGCGTCCTGTTTGGGCCAACTTTCCGGCTTGGAGAGCAAAAAAGCAATTTATAAGGAGGCTGTGGAAACTCTGGCAAATGGGAACCTGACCACATTAATTCTTGTAACACGCCCAGAAACATCACCGTTCAAAGAAGCAGCACGGGCTTCCGGCGAGCTTTCTTCACTAGGGGTCCGCAATCAAATGCTGATTATCAATGGTGTGCTGACTGAATATAGCGATTCGCTTTCTTTGAACCTGTATGAAAAACAGCAGGCAGCACTTAGCGTTATGCCCGATAGTTTACAAACGCTGCCTCTCCATATGGTACCCTTACGTGCCTATAACGTCACAGGGCTTGAAAATGTGCGTGCTTTACTGAATACAGATCATGTAACTGTACACACCGAAACGCTAAACGCCGTTCATGTACCCACGTTGAATCATGTGATCGACGAACTGGCAGCAAGCGGTAAGCGCGTTATTTTTACGATGGGCAAAGGTGGCGTAGGAAAGACTACTATTGCTGCTGCTGTGGCTTTGGGCCTTGCAAAGTGCGGAGAAAAAGTTCATCTTACAACCACCGACCCCGCCGCACATCTGAAATTTGTACTGGACGAAAACTGCGGCATTTCTATGAGCCATATCGACGAGGCCGAAGAACTGAAAAAGTACCAGTCCGAAGTAATCGGTAAGGCCCGTGCGTCTGGTATGAGCGATGGAGATATTGCCTATGTTGAGGAAGATCTACGCTCTCCCTGTACTCAGGAAATTGCTGTGTTTCGTGCCTTTGCAGAAATAGTTGATAAAGCCGACGATCAGGTAGTGGTGATTGATACGGCACCTACTGGCCATACTCTTCTTTTGCTGGAGTCCACTCAAAGTTACAATCATGAAATCCAGCGAACAAAAGGTGAAATCCCGGAATCCGTTCAGAAGCTTCTACCAAGACTGAAATCTGACGAAACCGAAGTTCTTATTGTAACTTTGCCCGAAGCAACACCTGTTTACGAGGCATTGCGTTTGGAGGACGATTTGAAGCGAGCTGGTATATCTGCGCAATGGTGGATTATCAACCAATCCTTGTACGGCACAGGTACCACCAATCCTATGTTGGCAGCAAAGGCGGCAAATGAGGTAGAATGGCTTAATCGTGTTGATAAACATGCTGATGGTAAATTTGCATTAATTTCATGGAGTGCCGAAGAAATCAAAGGCGACCGTTTATTAACACTTTGAAAGGACAAATGATATGGTAAAGGTAGCATTTATTTGTGTTCATAATTCTTGCCGCAGCCAAATTGCAGAGGCATTAGGCCGCCATCTTGCAGGTGATGTTATGGAGTGCTATTCGGCAGGGACGGAAACCAAACCTAAAATTAATCAAGACGCTGTGCGCCTAATGAAACAGCTTTATAATATTGATATGGAAGCGACACAGTATAGTAAGCTCTTGTCAGAAATTCCGCCCGTGGACATCGTGGTGACTATGGGTTGTAACGTCCAATGCCCATTCCTACCCTGTAAGCGCCGTGAGGATTGGGGATTGAGCGACCCAACTGGAAAAAACGATCAAGAATTTATTGAAACAATCCGTGTTATTGAGACAAAAATTAGGGATTTGGCAAAAGAATTAAGCTGATAAAAGAAGCCGCCGTTAGAAACATACGCAACGGCGGCTTCTCACATATTCATCAGGCTCTTATAATATTTTCATATGAAAAGTGAATGCCGTCATTCCTCTTAACTTTCGGCCGCTTCACCTTCAACTGCTTCACGTATCTTAGAACCAACAACTGTTATCATTTTTTGTTCCGGATCAATAGTTGAGGTAAGTCCTTCCGGAAGTTTAACATCACTAAATTGAATACTTTCACCAGCCTCCATATTAGAAACATCAATTTCTATTTCATCGGGAATATCCTGAGGTAAGCCCTCCAGTAAAATTGAATCTATGGTACTGTTAATCAACAACCTTTTTGACTCAAGAAGTTCTGCTCCGGTAATTTTTATAGCCACTTCCTGTTTGATTTTTTCCGAAAAAGATACCATTTGAAAATCCAAATGAGCAATTTCGTTCTTAACAGGTTCAATGTGTATTTCTTTTGCCATTACGGTATAACTCTGTCCATCAGGAACAACCAGTTTAAAAATGCCATTCCGGCCAAACTCTTTCATTGATCTTCTAAATACATCTTTCTTAACAGCTATTGAGATTGAATCAACACCTTTACCAGCTATGTTTCCCAGTAAATATCCTTCTCTTTTTAACTGGTTATTGTCACCCTTTCTGGTACTTTTTCTTAACTCAACGTTCATAACTCCAGTATTTTCCATAGTTATAAGCCTCCTTGATTTATAATTATATTATGGCAATCATCTAAAATCTTATGATTCAATGATGAAAACCTGTTACCTAAATTTCAATGTGATTTAACATAACAAAATAAAATTGTCAAAAGAAAATATACATATCAAAGAAAATGTATTTCAAATAAGTTATCCTTGAATTAAATTTGAATTTATTTCTTTAATACAAACTTATTTTATTTATTATTTTAAAAAACACATAGAGTTTCAAATAACATATAATTAATAGTATAATATAAATCTGACAATTGTCAAGTTTTCGATTTGTATAACAGAAATTTTTCCTGATGAAGATATACAGCCACTGCTTGCCTTCGACAGAGTGGACCATGATCAGCGCTGCTTGCTTTAAAATATCATACTCCCTTAACAATATCGCACTTTCTCTTGCCGGTACGATAAAGATCTACAATCTGTTGCTTAAACTGGGTAGTGAAAGTACGTCTTGGTCTTCATGGTTTGTTTTCAGGCATAGGTTCTCAGATGTCATTCCCCGAATACATCACTGCCCAGAGAGTAGGAAAAGCAACAAAGCTGCTGGAGAATCCCGACCTGTCTATCATGGACGTAGCCATGCAGTCCGGCTTCTCCAGTCTCCCTTCCTTTAACCGGACATTTAAGCAGACAAACCACTGTACGCCTTCCCAGTCCAGGAAAATGTTCGACCACTTTCCGGGGTGAAGATTCCTGCACCGAAGTGCGACCGCTTGCGGACATCTTCCTCTGGAACTAAAAAACAGCAGCCAGGTTTTATCTTGACCGCTGTTTTTAGCGTGCTTTCACTTGCTCATATTAAGATCCTGACCACTTAATTCGCAATTTTATAGTACTGACGACTAAAAGAGATGATAATCACTAAACCCCTCCTCATAGCCTCTTGTAACCTGCAAAAATTCAAAAGAATTGATTGTTCGAAGAGTTTCTTGTATAATTATCTAAAGCTAATCAAATATTGATATATTATATATGGGTTTTCAAGCAACTACTTACTAAAATGAAAGTGCTTTTCTAGTAGGGAAATAGGAGGCATAGTATGTACATTTATCTAATTACAATAATCTATCTTGTGTTTTTTATATTTATCGTAAATAGAAACAGGGGATCATTACTTAATGGATTTTTGTTTTTTATATTATTAATATTAGGTGGCCTCTCTCTTGTAATGCTTGCAGATGTGTTTGACAGTACATTATTATTTTATCTTATTGCCTTTATTTCTGCTCTTTTGGTTCTTTTGTTATTGAGTGGAATATTTGTTATTTTACTTTTTTCATTTGGAAGTGCCTATTTCTTGATGAAAAGAGAAGGGCGAAGTTTATC
Source organism: Lacrimispora sanguinis (assembly GCF_044987295.1). Classification (NCBI taxonomy): domain Bacteria; kingdom Bacillati; phylum Bacillota; class Clostridia; order Lachnospirales; family Lachnospiraceae; genus Lacrimispora; species Lacrimispora sanguinis. The sequence continues at coordinate 596,476 of NZ_CP173277.1, forward strand.
TAATTTATTGAGTTTGCTTCTTGGTATCTGCATAATAGCCTTGATGATTTTAGGAATGATATCATTTCGAAACACAGACCTTAATAATGTATTTTCTTATGTAAAGCTAGTGGTCAATACGGTCTTATTCTACCTGATATTTATGTTTTCGAATTATTTGTTATCTTCTTTCGTGTATCAAGTTTATATTCCAATTCGAAAAAAAGACTATATTATTGTCTTAGGCTCTGGCCTTATCCATGGGAACAAAGTTTCTCCATTGCTGGCTGGGCGTATCGATAAAGCTATTAAAGTTTATCTGAATCAAAAAAGGAAAAGTGCTCCTCCTATCTTAATTATGTCAGGAGGGCAGGGTAAAGATGAGGCTATGCCGGAAAGTTGGGCGATGAAGCAATATGCGTTAGAACACGGTATACCTGAAAAATCAATATTAGTTGAAGACCAATCTAAAAACACCTATGAAAACATGTTATTTTCAAAGGTTCTAATCGAAAGTAAAGAAAAAGACCTTCGGCATACTCGAATTTTATTTTCTACTACAAACTATCATGTGTTTCGTGCAAGCCTTTATGCTAAAAAGGTTCACTTAAAGGCACAGGGAATTGGTGCTAAAACAAAATTTTATTATTGGTATAACGCTTTACTTAGAGAATATGTTGCTTTATTGGCAATGAAAAAGAAAACACATCTCATATGTATCGTCTTTTTATTATTTGTTGTTCTTAGTGCCACTATACTATTAAATAATGAAGATCTTCTATATAAAATCGCAAGAAAAACATTGAATTTACAGTGAAGAAAAATAAAAAAGTGATAATGTCACAGCCAGCTTCTGTAAAGCTGATTACAGACTTTAGACGAGCTAAATTCAATATCTTCTTTATTCATGAAAAAGTACACCGATACCAAAGTAACTACCTTTTAGCGATTGGTACTGCTCTATAAACTCCGTGTTATTCATGCCAGACTCCAACCGTTTTAGACTGTTCTACAACAAGGTTGATTTCGGGCATGTGTCGGAGCAAACATCATGGTGCACGATAATATTTGAAAACTGTCTAACTAACATATGATCTTTGAGTGCGCCTGATAATCGCTTTATAAAAGGAGTTACTTCTATTAAATCGGAGGCGATAGCGAGCATAAAATTTGGATTCACGCGCCATAGTACTTCACAGGTCACAATAAAAGTCCCACACCAACGGCTTCCTATCTCAAGATACGACGAGCAATTCCGAGCGTTTTTCAATACCCAAATCATATACTTTGAAAACTGCTTTGGGTTCTGCCAAATATATACCCGTTCCATAATACGGGGCCAGTTCCGGTGCTAATTCACCTAAGCTTTCATTGTTAAGACCGATCTTTTCAAGGACAAATCGCTCCATATACGTTTCGTCATAAAGCAAATCGTCTGGAATGGTGCGAAACTGCCTGACTAACTCGTCAACATTCTTTGTGATTTTAGACCCTGTTTTTCCTACCTTCTCCATTGCTATACTCCTCCTGAAATTTAAAACGATATAAAGGTGCAGTTCGAGAAACTCAAGTTCTTTGCACAATATTAAAAACCATTAACTTATTCTAATGGATTTTCAATATTTTCTATTATTTCCCCTCTATCACAGTGCTTTAAAAAGAAATAAAATGTTGAATCAATTATATTTATAGTACGTTGAGAGATATCATAATCAAATAATGGTGGCTGGATTTTCTTCGCTGTTTGCAACTTCGCTAAACTACTTAGCAGATACCCAATATCACTTGGTCTTATATCGGCACTTCTGTGATGGCGGCTTTTAATTAACTCTTCTATCTTTTTACGAGGCACCCCCATTAGAATAGTCGAAAAATCTACACTTAAGATTGCAACAACAAAGTAATAAGGCAAGAACAAAGGCTTTTTTTCCTTATCTTTAATATCTCTCTGCCCCTTTGCAATATCTTCCAGTGCACGAACATGTCTTGAAGAATAATCATCACATTTTGCTGTAATAGCGTGATCAAGAGTCATCTGGTCAACAATATATTTTCTTAATCCTTGTTTTTGTAATATCCCATTTTCCAAGCATAACAGTTTCAATAGCTCCTGAACAACTCCAATGCTTCCCATCGATTCCTCACAGAGTCTTAGTAATATTTCATCTGAAATTTCAATATTAAGCTCTTCCGCTCCCTTTTTAGCTACGCTAATAAATTCTGTGTTATCCCATGGTTCAACCGGTATTTCTGCTATCCTGTCCTGCAAATCACCGTTAAATTGAATAAGTCTGTTTTTCTCTTTCCATACACCTAAAATGATAAATCTTAATCCTAGCTCTTGAAAAGTGCGTAAATCAAACGCTAATTGCTTTTGGACATCACTAGAAAGATAATGAAAATTTTCAAGTATGACAAATTTATCAGAGTTAGCTTGTTTATACAAATCAAAAATGTCTTGTGGCAGCTCTAGGTTAAACTCTATTGATCGATAAGTAAGTTGCTGTTCAGCTGATGCATTAGCTTTTGCTGAACCTTCAACCTCCGCAGCCGCTAAAAATGGTAATTTCGATTTAATTTTTGCTACAGCTCCAATTTCAACACCGCCGCTCTTACTCTTCTGCTTATCAGTCAATATTTCGATACCAAGCTTTCTAAGTATCGATTTATAAATATCTGAGACTTGACTTTTGGGACTGCAACTAACAGCCAAGCAATCACTATATGGCAGATATTTACTAACCAAAGCAGTTTTACCTTGTTTTGATGCACCATAAACTATTATTTGTTTATCCGATCTTAATGCATTCTCAAATGCCCCATCAACTTCCTGGCGTTCAATATAGCTTAGCACAGGCATTCTGCTAACCCCAAAAACTTCTTCTAATTTGACCATATGTACCCTTCCCCCGTCACAATGTCATATGAATTTATTATACAATGCATTCTCTTTTTTAACAAACAATATATCCGTAACTTAGCAATAAACTGACTGAAAAGCGTATTAACATATGCAAAGGGCTGAAAATTATGAACCCTTTTATGTCTATCCAAAAATCCACTAGCCATAATGTATAAATAAAGGAATGATCTATTATAATAAATGAATTGAGATAATAGGAGGCAAATACAATGCATGAGGAGAAAATCGTTATCGGTGCTGAAACAAAGTATCCGCTAAACGGAATATTAAGCATTCCTATACAAACTGGCGGATTATTTCCAGCGGTTGTACTGGTGCATGGTTCCGGACCACTGAACATGGATGAAAAAATAGGGAATAATTATCCTTTCAAAGACCTTGCAGAAGGTTTATCTAAAAAGGGAATTGCTGTTTTGCGTTATGATAAGAGAACATTTATATATGGCAAAGAAATGAGAGATCGCCCAGAATTATCAGTTAAGGAAGAAGTTATAGAGGATGCTATCCTTGCCTCCGCTCTCTTACGTAAAGACTCACGCATTGATTCTGAAAGAATATTTATAATAGGCCATAGCATGGGAGGAATGCTGTCTCCGCGAATTGATGCGGAAGGCGGAAATTATACCGGACTAATTATCATGGGCGGAAGTACAAGGAAACTTGAAGATGTCATTATTGAACAAAATAACGAAGTTCTTAAATCACTGAATCGTTTTTTACAAGTGATCGCAGGAAAACAAATAGCAAAATTATCATTCAAACTTGAAAACATATATAACATGAGTGATGAAGAAGCAAAATCAGCATTGGTCTTAGGAAAATATGGGCGAGCCTACTACTTTAAGGAAATGGGCGAACATCCATTGGCTGACTATCTTAGTCCGTTAAATAAGCCGATGTTAATTCTGCAAGGAGATAAAGATTTCCATGTTTCCATAGAAAAAGACTTTAACCAATACAAAGAATTGTTAAAAGAAAAACAAAATGTAACTTTCAAACTGTACCATAATCTAAATCATTTGTTTATGCCTTTTATTTATGGAAAGATACAAAAGGCAAGAAAAGAATATAAGGTTGCTCAGCACATAGATGAGCAGGTTATAAATGATATTTCTGACTGGATTCTATCATTAGCCTGAAGCGGCAAGCAATTCATTGCCGCTTTTCTTTTTGCCGCTTATAATTAGCGATTAAGCCCCTTTACTCCCTATTATAAATAGGAGATCCGGACTTCAGAATCTTTATCAATAATTTATTAACTGTAGTTATGGTAAAAATAATAAATTACATTTATCTAAGAGTATGCATATATTCTTCCGCATGATCCCAATTAACTACAAATGAAGTCCCCTTCTGGCAGAATACAGAACAAGAAGGATTATTAATATCCTCATTTGGGTTATATTGATAATGATCAAGAACCTCGGCTTCATTATGACATCTATCATAATGAGAGAACATCATGGATATACTTCCCTTTCCTCCAGTCATTATCATCAATTCTTCACCGTAATTCATAAAAGAAGCAACAGGACCCAGCCCTCTTATTACAGTTCTCCCACTTCCATCCGGAACCGGAGCTTCGAACCGACCTGAATACTTTGTAATGTCCGTCAGTACCCTTCCGGTTAGAGGATCCGGGATTAATATCGTTAAGCTGTAATAAGGCTCCAGAAGCAGGCTTTTTGCCTTCATAAGGCCCTGACGAATCGCCCGGTATACTGCCTCCCGGAAATCTCCGCCTTCAGTATGCTTGATATGAGAAATTCCATCAACCAGGATAATCTTAATATCCGTCAGTTCCGATCCGGTTAAAACTCCTTTATGAATGGTCTCAAACACATGAGTACGTACCAGATTCTGATAATTGATCCCAAGTCTGTCCACATGACATTGACTCTCAAATGTAATCCCCGTTCCTCTCTCACTAGGTTCTAACCTTAATGCAACTTCTGAATAATGGCGAAGCGGTTCAAAATGTCCATATCCTGTAATCGGCTCCTCTATGGTTTCCATATATATAATCTCTGGTTGTCCAAAGGATATTTTCGTCTGGAATCTTTCTAAAACAACCTGTTCCAGAACCTCAAGCTGGATTTTACCCATGATATTCACTTTTAACTGCCGCAAAGACTCTTCCCATACCACACTTAACCCAGGTTCTTCTTCCTCCAGAATATGAAACATCTGTAAGATTGCCCGATCAGGTATCTCGGGTGAGTACAAGACTCTTGCCTGAAGGGTGGGTTGAAGTGCCGGGACGAGCATATCATAGCATTCCCCAAGCCCCTGGCCTGCTCTGGTAGTCCGAAGACCGGTGACAGCCACCACATCTCCTGCAGAAGCCTTCTGAAGAGCCGTAAAATGCTCACCCTGAAACACCCTTATCTGATGAACCTTCTCATCCGTTGATAAGGAATCTCTGACATTGAGAACGCCGCTTAATATCTTCATATACGTCATTCGCTCTCCATGTCCGTCATAACGGATCTTAAACACTCTTCCGCTAAATGGAGTTGATACTGGATAGGAAGCTTCTGTGGAATAGTAAAAGACATTAAGAAATGCTTCTATTCCCTCTCCATTTAAAGCGCTGCCGCCAAAACAGGGGAATAGTTTCCGGTTTTTAATCTGAGAAACCATGGCAGGTCTTAAGTCTTCAAAAGTAATACTTCCATTCAACCATTTATCCAGTAATGTTTCATCACATTCAGATACATTCTCAATCAAATCATCTGTCAGGGTACCCTCATTTCCCTTCTCAAGGCTAATGCTTTGAAAATCCAGGATATTGCAGGAAAAACGTTCTCGAATCTCAGTTAAAACCCTTTCATAAGATGCCGAAATCACATCAAGCTTATTGATAAATAAAAATACAGGGATATGATAACAATCCAGAAGGTTCCAGATGGCTTCCGTGTGCCCCTGAATTCCATCTGTGCCGTTAATCATCAGGACAGCATAGTCCATTACTTCCAAAGCCCGTTCCATCTCAGCTGAAAAGTCTGTATGACCAGGCGTATCAATCAGATAATAGGTATCATTGCCACGAGTAAAGCCGGCCATATCTGAAAATATGGTTATTCCCCTTGCCCGCTCAATGTCATCATGATCCATACATGCGTTTTTCGCGTCTACACGGCCCAGAGCTCTGATTACACCTTCTCTGTATAGTACCTGCTCTGAAAAGGTGGTTTTCCCAGCATCTACATGGGCTAAAATTCCAAAAGTTATCTTCATAATTATATTAAATCCTTTGACTATAAGAATAATTCTGAACTTCAGAACACCCCTTAAAGAGATGTCGCTTCTATTATTCTAAGATATAATTCCAATAAAATCAATGGATTTGAAAATAGCCCTTTCTGGTTTTTCCATTTATCTCGCGCTTTAATTCGATTCAGATGCAAAGTACACAATAGTCAAATACTGTCCGCTGTGAATGGTATCTTCTTTTAATCCGTTTATATTCTTTAATTCTTTTACATATTGGGCAGTAGTCATGCCGCTGTTTTCCAAATACGATCCGGCTATGCTCCATAAGCTGTCCCCCTTTTGGATCTCAATGCTTGTATAATACTTTTCGAATGCCAGTGTTTCCGTCTCTCCAGCAAGGGCATTCATAATAGAATTGCCAAAAAAATGTGAACCAAGCAAAACGACCAATGACAGTGCTATTAATTTCTTCATTATATGCTTACCTCCTTTAAAACAATCCCAAACAGAACATCCGTTCTTTTCCTGTCATTATCATATCACTACGAACATATGTTTGTCAATTGATTTTGCATTTTTTCGAACAAAGGTTTGCATTTTTATCGAACATATGTTACTATAGTTTTAATGAATAAGGATTGAGGAGGCCGCACCATGGCGCTAGAGAGAATTACCCCAAAACAGCAGGAAATTTTGGAATATATAAAAGAGACAATTTTAAAGAAGGGCTATCCACCGGCAGTCAGGGAGATCTGTGAAGCGGTCAGTTTAAAATCAACATCATCCGTCCACTCTCACCTAGAGACACTTGAGGAAAAGGGATACATAAGAAGAGACCCAACCAAGCCCAGGACCATCGAGATCATCGACGATTGCTTTCAGCTGACACGCAGGGAAGTTGTGAACGTACCGCTTCTTGGTACCGTAGCGGCCGGACAGCCTCTTTACGCTGAGGAAAACATTGAAAATTATTATCCCATACCAGCTGACATTCTCCCAAACGCCGAGACCTTTATGTTAAAAGTTAAGGGAAACAGCATGATCAATGCAGGCATACTTGAGGGTGATCAGATTATTGTTGAACACTGCCCTACAGCCCATAACGGGGAGATTGTGGTAGCATTGGTTGAGGATTCCGCAACTGTAAAGCGATTTTTTAAAGAAAAGGGACATTACCGCCTTCAGCCAGAGAACGATTCCATGGATCCGATTATTGTAGAAAATGTAGAAATTCTGGGTAAGGTAATCGGTTTATTCCGTTTGGGGATTCATTGAGATTTATAATTGAGAAACGTGAATTGCGGCCCATAGTTTACATAATATTTTTATGTAAACTATGGGCCATCTAAATTATTTATTAACTAATTATTGCAAGACTTGAAAATACTTGTAGCAAGATAATAAATAAAACAATCCGTAAAATAAAACAATCCATGAAATAAGACAATACAGATTCTTCAATAATAAAAACATTTCCATACTTCTACAGAATTCCATGAAAAAAACGGCCCACAGATTCTGTTAAGCCGTTTTACCCAATTAAATACCGTTTTTATGATAAAGCTTCCAATTCCTCAGCTCCAATTTTCTTTCCATCTCTCCAGATTCTTTCCAGATCATAGAACAAACGATTTTCACGGTCAAATACATGGACAATGATATCACCGTAATCCATGAGTATCCAGTTAGCGGACTGATAGCCTTCTACCTGTTTGCAGACAAATCCCTTTTTTCCAAGTTCTTCCTCTACATTGTCAACCATGGCCTGAACCTGATTTGCATTGTTACCGCTGGCAATAATAAAATAATCTGCCATCACAGATACTTTGCAGATATCAATAACTCTGATATCTTCCCCTTTCTTATCTGATAAAGCCGCATAAGCGGTTTTTACCATCTCAACTGACTGATTCATCCGTGTTCTCCCTTCTTTTCTTCGTGAACCTGCTTATAATAAACATATGCCTGCTTTGACATGGAGTCCACAAAATTGCCTTTTCCTTCCAGATAATCCAAGGTTCCCTTAAGGATCTGATAAACACACTCATCCAGATCTACAAACGCTATGGACCGCACAAGAGCTAAATTCGCCGCTCTGTCACGTCTGGGTTCAATATAATCCGCCGTAAAAACGATTTTTTCCAATAATGACATCTCTGCTTTCCCGGTGGTATGCCATCGGATCGCATTTATGATCTCCTCGTCGTTTATACGATATTTATGCTCTGCAAGCCATGCCCCATATTTCGCATGGAGCACAACTGGAGCTTTGAGTTCATCGTCAGTTAATGGTAGATCTTGTTTTCTGCATTTCCTGATAATATCTTCATCTCCATAAGGCTTGGCGCAATCATGAAGCAGTCCGGCCAGTTCCGCTTTATTTAAATCGCATCCATAGCGCATCGCCAATGCGGTGCAAATAAATGATACGCTGACCGTATGCTCAAACCTGGTAGGAGTTAATCTCCCCTTTAAATCACTTCTCAACTCTAAGATCAGATCTTTCATGCTTCTAACTCCTGATATAAACTGTGGGCTACGATATATTCACTAACCTCCCGCGGTACATAGTCTGCTATGGACTGCCCCCTGGCGATCATGCTGCGTAATTCCGCAGAAGAGATATCCATCTCCCCACAGTGAAGCGTACGGATATCCGCACCATATTTAGAAGCCAGATAAGCAATCTGCTTGTCCATGGAACGGTCCGCTTCCTCATATTCCCGCCGGGCAGCCAATATGACGGCCTGAGTCAACACCTGATCCGGCTCATACCAATTCTCAATTTCATATAAAGAATCAGCTCCAATGATGAAATAAAAGGAATGCTCCGGATATTCTTCATGCAGCAGTCTTAATGTCTGCGCCGTATACGTATATCCGGTTCGGCTTACTTCAAAATCCGAACAGACAAAGCCTTCATGATCTTTCACGGCAAGTTCCGTCATAGCAAGACGGGTAGCCGGTTCTGACACATTACGGCCCTTTTTATGAGGCGGATGTCCGGAAGGCATATACCAGATTTCTTTTAAACCATATTCCTTATATGCCTGCCCGCCAATCATTAAATGTCCATTGTGGATTGGATCAAACGTACCGCCCATAATGCCTATTTTACCCATAATCTTCGACTCCCTGACCCAAAAATGAAACAGGATTATTTTGGAAGGACGATCTTCCTCTTATTTTCCTCTTTCGCCTGCTTATAAAGGATAATCTTTCTTCCGATCACCTGAACGACCTCAGAGTGAGTTCTCTCTGATAATACTGCAGCAATGCTGCTTCCATCATCCAGGCAATTCTTTAGTACTGTAATCTTTATTAATTCTCTGGCTTCCAGTGCCTCTAAAACCCCATTGGTGATCTCTGGTGTCAGGCTAGACTTTCCGATCTGGAAGATAGGATCTATATTCATCGCCAATCCCTTTAAATAGGATCTCTGCTTACTTGTCATATTATTCTCCTCTGCTATTTGTAATAGTCAAATTCAAGACCATACATGCGGACCGTGTCTCCTTCTTCAATTCCCGCCTGTTCCAGCTCATCTAAAATTCCATTATCTTTTAAGAATTTCTGGAAGAAACTGAAGCCTTTTTCAGTATCCAGATTCGTATAGCCTAACATTTTATCAATGCGGGGGCCTTCAACCACGTAAACACCATCTTCTGTTACTTCCACAGAATAAGGAAGAAGTGCATCACCCAGGCTTCTAACATCGAATTCCTTTTCAAATACAATCGGACTTAAATTCACGGTCTGAAGCAGTTCATAAATAGCATATAACAGTTCTTTTACTCCCTTACCGCTTACAGCGGATATAGGATAAACCTTAACACCTTGAGGCTCAAATTCTGCCTTAAGCTTTTCAACCGGATCCTCATCGTCATCATATATCGCATCCGTCTTATTGGCTGCAATGATCTGAGGACGTTCCATCAGCTCCGGATTATAAGCCTGCAGTTCTTTGTTGATTGCATGGATATCCGCAATGGGATCTCTTCCTTCCGTAGATGCGGCATCTACCACATGAACCAGGACTCTTGTCCGTTCAATATGACGGAGAAAATCATGTCCTAATCCAACACCTTCAGAAGCGCCCTCAATAAGCCCTGGAATGTCAGCCATAACAAAGCCCTTTCCTCCATCTATATCCACAACACCCAAATGGGGGTTTAAGGTTGTAAAATGGTAATTGGCTATTTTCGGTTTTGCGTTGCTGACTCTGGATAGAAGTGTGGATTTTCCAACGTTTGGAAAACCAACTAGGCCTACATCCGCGATCACCTTTAATTCAAGCTGTACCCAGAGTTCCTGGCAGGCTTGTCCAGGCTGGGCATATTTGGGGGCCTGCATGGTAGGAGTCGCATAATGCATATTCCCCTGTCCGCCTCTACCACCTTTTAAAATAACTTCACGGCGGTTCTCGCCGGACATATCGGCAATAACTTTTCCGGACTCAAAATCCTTGATTACCGTGCCTTCCGGAACCTTGATCACAAGGTCTCCGCCGTCTTTTCCGTGGCATCGGCGTTTTCCGCCTGATTCCCCTTCTTGGGCAGTATATTTGTGAATATGCCTGAAATCACTTAATGTGTTAAGGCCTTCATCCACTTCAAATATAATATCACCGCCGCGGCCGCCGTCACCGCCGTCAGGACCGCCGCATGGAACATAAAGTTCCCTCCGGAAGCTGACATGACCGTCACCGCCTTTTCCGGATCTTATAAATATTTTTGCTCTATCGGCAAACATTCATTCACCTGTTACCTTTCTTTTCGACTAAAATTAGGGTTTAACCCTTCCTTTAAAGGGTTAAGCCCCTTTCTTAAAGGGTTCAACCCTAAATTGAGCATGAGCAGCGAATTTTTGAATACAGGCAACCAGGCAGGTCCTGTATTTTAAAAAACGGCTCCATACGTCTAAGGTATGAAGCCGGTCCAATTATTCGTTAATTGCCTTTGGATAAACAGAAACCTGCTTTTTGTCTCTGCCTTTTCTCTCAAATCTTACAACGCCATCCACTAAAGCGAATAATGTATCATCACCGCCACGGCCTACGTTGATGCCTGGATGAATGTGAGTTCCGCGCTGTCTATAAAGAATATTGCCTGCTAATACGAACTGACCGTCAGCTCTCTTGGCACCTAATCTCTTAGCCTCGGAATCTCTACCGTTCTTGGTAGAACCAACACCCTTTTTATGAGCGAAAAATTGAAGGTTCATTCTTAACATTACTTACACCTCCTTAAATCGGATTTTAATATATGGTTCTCCATATTCTTCTTCAATATCCTGTAATCCCAATACCAAAGAATTCATAAGGAGTTGTGATCCTGAACTGATATTTGAAGTAAAACGAAAATGAAAAGCACCTGACTTCTCTTCCTGATCCACTTCAAAGGAATCTTCAGTAAACTGTTCCACGCTGTTGGTCATATTAAATGTAAGTGCTGACACCGCAGCACAGACAAGTTCCTGTCCTTCCTGATGATCATCAGATAAACCGGCATGTCCCAACATCTGGATTCCCGCATAATGCTGTTCTGAATCAACCAATACGGTTACTCTTATCATAATTAAGCATTGATCTTTTCGATCTTAACCTGAGTATAAGACTGTCTGTGACCATTTTTCTTATGGTATCCGGATTTTCTCTTATACTTGTAAACAATAACCTTCTTAGCTTTGCCTTCCTTCACAACTGTACCTGTTACGGTAGCACCTGCTACGGTTGGGCAACCAACTGCTAATTCACCATTGTTTACAACAAGTACCTGGTCAAATGTGACAGCTTCACCAGCGTCAACACCAAGCTTTTCAACTTTAATGATATCGCCTTCCGCTACTTTGTACTGCTTTCCACCTGTTGCAATAATCGCGTACATATGGCACCTCCTATTATCATTACTCGCCAACTTCGGTGTTCCAAATAAATGGAAACTTTTTAACCTCATTGTGCGGCATACTTTATTAATATATCATTCCCAAACTGTTCTGTCAATATATTTCAAATAAAAAATAGTCGATTTTTTCGCCTGCTATATGGCTTCTCCTTATATTTGTTTCTGGTGTCCAGTATAAAAGAAACCATCATAGAAAACAAGGGGATATAAATAAAAACAGTTGGGCATAAATAATTACATAATTACCAGCTTCTGTCATAAACATGCTATCAGTATAAGGAGCGTTCGGTTTATGGCGCTTAACATTTTTCATAAGTAAATGAAAGGAGTTCAAACTATGAGAGGATTTTTTAACAGAGAATGGAGTTTACCCGAAAAACGACTATCGATCATGTCAGCATTTCTGTTGGGCTGTGTCCTTGGCTTTTTATTCGCACCAATAAAAAAAGGAATCAACTGCTGGAACAATAACGGAAACAGAAATGACTGTCTTCCGGAAAAAGGCACAAAGGTAACCCTGTAGCATTTCTTTTCTCTCTCCACGCAACAAGGCCGCAGAGCTAAAAATATCTGCGGCCGTTTCTTTTATTAACTATTTTTCCATGTAGAAGGTGCAAAAATCAATAACAATGGGAATACCTCCAAGCGTCCCGCTAACATGTCAAACATCATCACATATTTAGACAAAGCAGAAAATTTAGAGAAGTTCTCTAGAGGGCCGGCTCCTGCCAGACCTGGTCCGATGTTATTAAAGGTCGCTGCAACAGCAGTAAAATTGGTAGCAAAATCAAAATTATCCAGGCTGACAATCAGTACAGAAAACGTAAAGATCACAATATAAGCGCCTAAAAATGTATTGATGGACCGAAGCACGCTATGTTCAATGGGCTTTCCATCCAGCTTTAAAACTTTTACGCTTCTGGGATGAATCAAAGATCCCAGTTCTTTTTTAACAGCCTTTAATAGGATGACGACTCGTGATACCTTAAAACCTCCGCCTGTACTTCCTGCACATGCACCAATAAACATGAGCGCAACCAGAATCCCTTTTGAAAATTCCGGCCATAAATTAAAGTCAACGGTAGAATAGCCCGTTGTGGTAATAATCGAGGCCACCTGGAAGGCCGCATGATGAAAAGCGGAGAACAAGCTTCCAAAGCTGCCGCGGATATTAAAGGTAATAAATAGAACAGACGCCGCAATGATACCAAGGTACGCTCTGGCTTCCTCACAGCGGAAGGCTTCTTTTGGATGGCGGGTTAAAAGCAGGTGATACACATTAAAATTGATACCGAATAAAATCATAAATACGGTAACAACTCCTTGCAAATAGTAACTGTCATAAAAAGCCATACTGCTGTTTTTAATGCCAAATCCACCTGTACCGGCTGTACCGAAGCTGATTGCCAGGGAATCAAACAGGGGCATGCCTCCGATCAGCAGAAGAATGATCTGCAGCACCGTCATAAATAAATAGATGGTATAAAGGATTTTAGCGGTCGACCGCACCCTTGGCACCAATTTTCCTACGGAAGGGCCAGGGCTTTCTGCCTTCATAATGTACATATTATAGCCGCCTGCAAGTGGAAGGAGGGATAAAATAAATACCAGAACCCCCATACCGCCTATCCAGTGGGTAAAACTCCTCCACATGATCATGCACTGGGAAAGAGATTCCACATCCGTTAAAATACTGGATCCGGTAGTCGTAAAACCGGAAATAACCTCAAACATAGCATCTTCAAATCTTGGGATCTCCCCACTTAAATAAAAGGGCATTGCCCCAAAAAAGCTTAATACAATCCAGCTCAGCGCAACGGAAACAAAGCCTTCTTTTGCAAAGAAAACCATGTTTTCAGGCTTTTTGCGTGTAAAAATGATTCCGATGCCTCCGCAGACTGCCATAACTGCCAGAAACCAATAACCGCTGGGCTCCTTGTAAATCAATGCAGTGATACATGGCAGCAACATAAAAACTGCCTCAATATTTAAAATCCAGCCCATCAGATAGATGATAACTTTTTTATTCATAGCCTTTTCGCCTTTTCTACCTTAGTATGTCCTTTAAGTCATTAAGCCCGGTCACCGTGGTGACTACGATCACCCGGTCGCCTTCTTCCAGGGTGTCCTTTCCACGGGGACTGATAAACTGTCCCTTCCGGTTGATAAAGGCTACAAGAAGATTATTTTTAAGCTCAAGTTTTTCCAAAGGAATTCCTACAATACTTGGCTCATTAGCAACACGGAATTCCAAAGCCTCTGCCCGGTCCGCCACGATTTTATAGAGGGTTTCCACATTGCTTCCCATGGAATTCTGCATGGCGCGGACGTATTGGAGAATGGTTTCAGACGTGATGAGTTTGGGATAGATCACACTGCCTAAATTCATGGAATCAATGATATTTTCAAAAGCGATTCGGTTAACTTTTGTAATAAGTTTTGCCTTGGACTGACTTGCTGCATAAAGAGAAAGCATGATGTTCTCCTCGTCAAAGCCGGTAAGAGAAGCAAAGGCATCGATCTGTCCAATTCCTTCCTGAAGCAGCAGCTCCTGATTGGAAGCATCTCCATGAATGACCATAGCCCTTGGAAGAAGCTCGCTCAATTCATTGCAGCGTTCCATATTCTGCTCCAGAATCTTTACGTTAATCTTTGTACTTTCCAGCAATTTTGCAACGTAATATGTAATCTTTCCGCCGCCAACAAACATTGCTGTCCGAATTGTATTGTTATCAATCCCTGCCTGTTTGAAAAACTCATTGGCTTCTACAGGCGATGCGATAAACGATATCTTATCTCCCGCCACCATGACGGAGTCTCCGCTCGGGATGATGACTTCACTGCCATGCTCAATGGCACAGATCAGCACATTGCAATGAAGCCTGGAGAGGACCTCCCGCACCTTCATATTATGAAGGATGGAATGATCCGGCACCAGGAATTTTAAGATTTCAATCCTGCCTTTGGCAAATGTATCGATTTTGATTGCAGACGGAAACCGGAGGAGCCTTGCGATTTCCATGGCCGCAGCCATCTCTGGATTAATGGCCAGGGAAAGTCCAAGCTCTTCTCTGATATAGTTAATTTCAGAGTGATACTCCGGATTACGGATCCTGGCAATGGTATGACAGTCTCCTGCTTTCTTCGCGATCAGGCAGCAAAGCATATTCAGCTCGTCGGAATTAGTAGTGGCAATTAAAAGATCTGTCTCCTGAATCCCTGCCTCCATCTGTACTTTATAAACTGCACCATTTCCCACGACACCCATGACGTCGATTCTCTCTGTAATAGAGTTAATGACATCGGCGCTTTTATCAATGAGCATAATATCATGATGCTCATTGTTCAGCTGTTCTGCCAGGGTTGCTCCCACCTTACCGCAACCCACGATTATGATCTTCATAGTGAAACCTTCTCCTTCATCTGCAATGCCTGCTCATAAAGAGGCTTTCGTATTTTTTTTCTGGTCACTTCCACCAGATTTAATTTTGTCATTTCAACAACGGTCGTTTTGACCGGATCTTTGGACAAAATTCCTTCCAGGCGCTCCATAAGGATACGCCTGTCTTCTTCTGCTTCCATATCTATAAAATCTATAATAATGATACCAGATAAATTCCTTAACCGAAGCTGATGCCCGATTTCCTCGGCAGCTTCCAGGTTAACCTTTTTGATTGTTTCCCGAAGTTCTTTCTTCCCGGAATATTTTCCTGTATTTACATCAATGACTACCAGGGCTTCCGTAGGCTCGATGACCAGGTAACCTCCCGATTTCAGCCAGACCCTTTTTCCTAACGCTTCATCCATCGTCTTTTCTATCCGGTAAAGCTTTCCAAGAGGAAGCAGCTTGTCCTCATACCTTGTAAGAAGACCCAGGTCTTCCGGCTGGCACTGGATGAGATATTCTCTCACAGCCTCGTATATATCCGGTTCATCGGTGATGACTGCTTCCAGGGAAGACTTAAGGCTATCCCTTAAGCCGGTCAAGTAGGATGGCGCTGAGCTGTAAAGAAGGCTGTAGCAGGTTCTGTGCTTTGCATTGTCCAACAGTGTTCTAAAAGAATCCATTAACTGAATCAGTTCTGATTCCAGTTCCTCTTTTGGGACCTTATAGGCATTGGTGCGGACAATCATTCCAAAGTCTTCTTGCTTCCTGGGTTCCAGATAGGACTTCATCTCCTGTTTCCACGCCTGATCCGTGATCTTGGTTGAAAAGCCAATCTGTTTTTTTCCAGAGGTCAGCACAAAATAGCGGCCGGTAAAATTTAAGTTTCCGGTAAGAACCGGAGCCTTTGTCTTCACCGCGTCCCGTTCTACCTGGACAATGATTTCATCGCCCTGGCGCAGCTTTCCGTCATAAGGCCTTTGATCCAAGAAGTGGATACTGGCGTCAGACAGATTTAAATATCCCATCTGTCCCCCTCCAATATCTACAAAAGCCGCATTAATATTTTTAACGATATGATTTACTTTTCCTATATAGATATTGCCTAAAACGGACTGGTTTTCCTCCGGTTCAATGTTAACTGAAACCGTCTCTTTTCCCGACTGGAGTAGGGTAATGACCGAGCCGTTCCATCTTGTTATGATTAACTTATTCAAGGGATTCTCCTATAAGCCCCAAAGGCACAAGCACTCTATGTTCCTCGTCTCCCGTGTTGCCGTAGACCTCTTCTCTTTGAATCTGGAAGGCAAATTCCGGGCAGGTCTGTCCAAGCCACTGATAATAAGCATCCATCACCAGCTCTGGCTTTAAATTATCTGCACTTCCGGCAGATATCTTCATGAAGATCGTCTCTCCATGAATCGAGAGTTCATAGATAAAAGCTTTTAAGTCTATTTCTCTTTCGCCCTTTTTGGTTTTTTTAGTGATAAGGATATGCTCCTGACCCATAAAATCCGAAAGGCCGTTTAGAAATGCCTCTAAATCGTTTGGCTGCTTTCCTTCCCGGAATGTTAACGTATAGTCCGCAGCTGCAACAAGAGACATGGCGTTTTTCGCCCGTTCATCAAGCATATGGCATTCCAATATTTGAATTCCATCTGCCATTGTTTCATTTAACTGGCTTACCATGGTTTTGCAATCCTCCATGGTATTCACTTCAATATCCATGTATTCTCCATTGCTGGTAAGTCCTACTCCTAAAGGTGCTGCAAAAGACATGATCTGATGAGGACTGAAGCCTTCGCTGTATTTGATATCAATCCCAGCCCTTCTCATGGCCTTTTGAAAATAACGCATGATGTCCAGATGGCCTACGAATTTGACCGGGCCTTGCTTGGAAAATTTAATTCTCAGTTTCATAGCAGACTCCTCCCTCGAAATTCATAGCCCCGCAGCCGGAACATCTCTCCCTGCAGTTGGGGGTGACTTTCGCATCGATGGCATTCTGCCATTCTCTCTTTAAAAATTCTTTTGATACGCCTGCATTAATAAAGTCCCAAGGGAACACTTCCTCTAGATCCCTTTCCCTGACCGTATAGAAATCCGCGTCAAGGCCGCAGGTCTCAAAAGCTTTCATCCAAATATCATTTTTAAAATGCTCGGACCAGGAATCATATAATGCGCCGTTTTTATAAACCTCTTCAATCAGGGAGGAGACTTTTCTGTCACCGCGCGCCAAAACACCTTCCAGAACCGTCAAGTCAGCTTCATGATAATTATATTTTAAACTCTTTTGATTCAGCATCTTCTTAAATTTGTCTTTAACGATATAAGCTCTTTCTAAAAATTCCTCTTTTGTGCACATCCTCGCCCACTGGAATGGGGTAAATGGCTTTGGAACAAAGAAGGATGAACTTGCCACTACCTGGACCTTTCCGTTTCTCTGATCCTTTGGAATATCATAGTAGACTTCTGCCACCTTTTCCGACAGTTCCGCAATTCCTTCCATATCCTCTATAGTTTCTGTAGGAAGTCCCAGCATAAAGTAAAGCTTTACCCGGTTCCAGCCGCCCTGAAAGGCTTCTCCCGCTCCCTTTAAGATGATCTCTTCTGACAGTCCTTTGTTAATTACGTCACGAAGTCTTTGGGAACCAGCTTCAGGAGCAAAGGTTAAACTGCTCTTTCTGATATCCTGGACTTTACTCATAACATCAAGGGAAAAAGCGTCAATACGAAGAGAAGGCAGGGAAATATTGACACCCTTGTCCTTAAATTCATCAATCAGGAAATTCACAATTCCCTCTAAATGGGTGTAGTCACTGGAGCTTAAAGAGCTTAGTGAGATTTCCTCGTGTCCGGTGCTCTTTAACAGCTTGCTGGCATACTCCTTTAAATATTCCAGACTGTGTTCTCTTAATGGACGGTAAACATTACCGGCCTGACAGAAACGGCAGCCCCTGATGCAGCCTCTCATAACCTCTAAGACCACCCGGTCCTGAGTTACCTTTATAAAAGGAACCACCGGCTTTTCAATGTAGTAAGCCTCATCCATGGAAACAACCAGCTGCTTGGTTACCTTTTCCTTTGCATGGGGGTTGTTTGGCTTCATGCTCTCTATGGTGCCGTCCTCATGATAGGATACATCATAAAAAGCCGGTACATAGATACCGTCAATCTCCGAAGCCATCTCCAGAAATTCCCGGCGGCTGCCACCGTTCTTCTTATTTTCCTTATAACGGTCCATAAGCTCAAAATAAACGGTTTCTCCTTCACCGATGTAAAACATGTCAAAGAATTCCGCTAAGGGCTCAGGATTGTAGGCGCATGGGCCGCCGCCTATGATAATAGGATCTTCCTCTGTTCGGTCCTCCCAGTGAAGGGGGATTTGTCCCAAATCAAGAACCTGAAGGATATTTGTATAGCACATTTCATATTGAAGGGTGATTCCAATAAAATCAAATTTCTTAATCGGATCCTGTGATTCCAAAGCAAAAAGAGGAATCTGCTGCTCCCTCATAATCTGGTCTAAATCCGTCCAGGGGGAAAAAATACGCTCGCAGTAAATATCCTCTCTACGGTTAAACATATCATATAAAATCTGCATTCCCAAATGGGACATTCCAATTTCATAAACATCAGGGAAACACATGGCAAAGCGGATGTCCACAGCAGACAGGTCTTTTTTTACCATATTTACCTCGCCGCCGATATAGCGGGCCGGTTTTTCAATTCTCAATAAAATCTCATCGCTTAATGCTAGTTTTCTCATGGTCATTCCTTTTTATTATTTCAGTTTGTGCATCACGAACTATTCTTAATGATACTTTGCATAATTATAGGACACTTTCGTAGATTAATCAACTCCCAAATTACCTGTGGGAATTATGGTCAGCTTTTTGTCCTTTCTTTTCTATGTCAACGGTTATCCAGGATACCGTCAGAAGCACACAGGCCAGCCAAATAGCCTTTTCACCAAACCATAGTGACAGTCCGCCTCCCATAAGCGCTCCAACGAAAAATGCGGACAGGATTCCGGTGTAATGATAGGCTCTTATCCGGCACTCCTTATCCTTTCTAACAAAACCTTCGTAATACATTTCCGCACAGGAACGCATATTACCTGTACAAAAAACCGGTGCATAGGAAGCATTCCCTCCAAAGTTTCGAAATGTACAAAATTGTACCGCAGCGGCAAATGACACTGCCGTATTGGCAAACAGATGCGGTAGGGTGTTGGGTACAAAACCAACCAAAAACAATACGACAATTTCCAGAAATAAAATACCCGATATCCAATGGGTATGCTTTTCTTTATAAATTTTATAATAAATATGCCTTGCAAGAAAAACCCCAAGCCAGAACGCTCCGATAGGCACACATGCCTGACCCATACCCTTATAATCCTTTGTGAGGAAGCGGATTGCAGCCAGAACGAAATTCCCTGTCTGGCCGGTGGCAAATACATTGCCTCTGTCAACATACGAATACGCATCCATCAGTCCGCCTGTTGCTGCCAAAAGCATGTGAAACCCTATATGATCGGTAAACTTTATTTTCAATTCATTTCCCATTAGCCAATATCTCCTTACCGATGCCCATGGCTTCCTCGGTTGTATCTTCTTATATACTATTCTTATTACGTCTTAAATGGAATAAAATCAAACCGCCCAGTAACACTGCAATTCCTATTACCACAATGTTAAAAATAACTTTACTATCCACCTCTGACGGTTTTTCCTTTTCACTATCATAGCTTATTGCGCTAATTGCCGCTTCATCTATTTTGCCTTTTAATATCTCGTCCTTGTATCTTTCGATGTCATACACAGGAGCTGTTTTTGTGGCATCCGCACCAAAATCAATGGTATAGCTTTCCCCGGCTTTTCCTTCAAATACCATCTCGTCAGCATAATAGCACACCGTGACACCCTTGATATTAATTGGTTTATCATCGTTGTTGACTATTGTAATCACATAGGTTTCATCCTGGGAAATCTGCCGGTCAAGCGGTAATGTAGTATCGTTGTACGATATGCCGTTTAACGATAAGTTGTAAATTTCTTTCTCCGATCCTAACGGTGCGCTCACAATCCGCTTGAACATACTATCCGTATCAATTGTGACATCATATAAACGTAGGTTTTTTAATCCATCAATTTTTATAAGCGTCGTTTTATCCTTTTCTTCTATATGGAATGTAGGAATCAGACTTTCAATAAAATAGTTTTTCTCACTCACTTTGGCGCTGTAAATTA
The DNA here is from genome assembly GCF_044987295.1 of Lacrimispora sanguinis. Taxonomy (NCBI): domain Bacteria; kingdom Bacillati; phylum Bacillota; class Clostridia; order Lachnospirales; family Lachnospiraceae; genus Lacrimispora; species Lacrimispora sanguinis. The sequence continues at coordinate 617,137 of NZ_CP173277.1, forward strand.
AATTCACAGCATTAAACGAGATTTTCTCCAGATTGTTTGAGAGTTTAAATCGGTAGTACGTGTACTTTTGAAGCTTTTTCAGTTCAATGATGAGCTTTGATTTGTCATCAATGACATACAATTTGTCATCAATGACATACAATTTGTCATTTTGAACAAAATCCCAATTTAAATTATCATAACTGCCATAAACATCTACTGCCTTTGCAAAGTTCATACTTTCGGTTGCAACCTCAATGGATGTTGCAACTGTATCACGTTCCATTGCGGCAGCGAGCTTATAATCGAAATAAAAGCTGTTGTCCTTTGTATAGGAATTTATCAGCTCCATTGGGTAGGTTTCTCTGCCCTCACGATCCGTATGAAAGCCGGAATTAATAAAATATGGTACGTTTTCGCCTTTGCTGTCCTTTATCAATAGATCAGATAAATCGCTGTTAGCCGCATTGTAAATCTCTGGCGTAAGCCGTACCGCCTTGTATTTGCTCTCGCCGCCGGTTTGAACTGTTGCCGTGTGGGCAAATGCGGTGGTACTAAATAAACACAATAAAAACGTAATGCTAATGATTCTCTTCCACATCCACCGGCACCTCCTCCAACCGTTCCAAACGCTTGCTGAAATACTGATATACAAAAGATATTGCCAAAAGGGTAATACCAAGTGCGAAGTAAGACACGATTCGGAAGCCTTGCGTCAGACTAAATAAATCTATTATAAATAGTTTAATTACCGCCAAAATCGCCAAACCAAGACCAAACCGCCTTATAAACGAATACCGTTTCACAAATCCGTAAACAATCCAGGCGAATGCCGTTAAGACGTAGATGATACTGATTACGGCACTTGAAAAGGATAAGTCATATTGCGTAATTAAATTTTGGGTTAATATTAAAATAAAGTATCCAGAAATAATCAGAGGATACCACTCAACCCCTAATTTTCGCCCGGTTACTATGAACCCCATCAGATCACGCACTGCAAGAACTGAAATCAGTCCCACAATTATGAGAACGAGCGTTCCAATAAGCATGATGCCAAACGGCGCGGACAGCGAGTTGTGGATTGGGCTACTCATGCTATTAATTACAAGTAACCATAAGATGCCTATGACATATAAAACAATAGACATTATTTTCGTACCCAAGTCAGACAAAATCTTTATTCTCGGTATCGTGTAAGCGATCAAAAATGTACTGACAATTGCTGTCGCAGCAATTAAGTAACCAATGTTGTACAGTCGTCCTGAGTAATTTTCAAATAACATCGTTCCCAGTTTTCCAATGATATATAGCGTATAAAACCACACATTTGCGAGAGCAAAGTACTTGTATATTTTCGCAAACCAGCCAGCCATCATTTTTTTGTACATATACATACCTAGAATAATCAAACTGCCAAGCGTGATAGCAAAGTATTTATATGCAAATAAGTAATGATACGTCCACGAACAGTCAAATAAGATAAATGCGGACAAACACAATCCACTTATGATAAGCCCGATCCGCTTAAAGATATTCTCATTGTTTAAGATGCCATAGGTCGTGAGCAGTACACCCTCTGCTAGCCACCCAAGGGACAGCCAGGTCCGCCCAAATTGAAGCGGTATAATGAGCACTACAAATGCAAGTCCTGTCAAATAGAACAAGGCTTTCGTATTACGTTCTTCAACCGTGAATTTCTTTTCAATAAACCTGCCAAGAAATAAATAAGTCACAGCAAAAACAATGGCAATCACACCATTGAAGTTATTTAACTGAAGCATATCAAACACACCGTACATGAACAAGCTGCTGAAAAACGTATTGATTGCAAGCAACACAACATCCGATTTTCGAAACTTCGTTTTCGTGCGGTATGTGCTTACAATTGGTATCAGTGTGTAAATCAGGAAAGCAAACAGAACATACAAGATCACGAGCAATTTGGATTTCAAGGCCGCAGCATAGGAGAAATGCAAGCAAATAACAAGAGTTCCTATAATATTTAAAAACAATCCAATAAATGCTGAAACAGACCATTTCTTATGGAATGAGATGGTAAGTGCCAGCAAATTCAATGCTATAAAATAAACCATTGCGCCAAATATAAAAATACTGTTTCCATCGATTGAGAACACCGGCAAATATCCACCGATGAGCGCAAACGCCAAAATCACCTGTGAATGATAGCGGTTTGAGAGGACAAATGCTGCAACGGTAATTAAGATACATACCGCAATGGCCGGATACATATCGAGGATGGAAAGTCCGAAATAGCTGGTGGCCAACGCAACATACAAAACACCAACGCCTCCAGCTGTGATTCCAAGAGAAAAAATATTTGCTTTTTTTCTGTTCATGAGCTCACCGGCAATCAGCATTGCGCCTCCGGCCATAAACATCATAATTCCTCTTAATGTATTAGGCAACTGGACGTAAGCATACCTTGCGGCGGTGATCACACCTATGATTATGAGAAATATTCCAATTGCATTAAGTAAGTTAAGTCCTACGAAACGTTCAAAATTGTTCTTCTTAGCGATAGCACGTATTTGTTCATCCGTGATTTGTTCACGCCTTAGCGCTTCAAACTCCGCTCTCTCATCTTCGGAAAATGCCGCTTGCGTATGTGCGGCCTTTGCCCTGGCAATTGTCACCCTTTCGTTAAGCAGTGCGGTTAATTCGTCAATCTTTGTATAAATTTCATCCTTTGTATCTATATTATATCGTCTCAAAGCCGCTGTAAAATTGTTTATTCTTGATCTGACACCGTTTTCAAATATTGCGAGTCTATTTTGCTCTCCGTCGACATTTGATTTAAAGTACACATCAAGCTTCTTCGCCGTGATATTCAAGATTTTAATCTTTTCATTGTAAATTTGTTCGTATAAGGCATTTTTAAGTCCTGCGTTCTCTTTTGAAAGCGCAGAAGCATTGGAGTTTGCTTTTTCATAGTCAATGTACAGTTTTTCAAGTTTTGCTTTCAATTCTACATTTTCACGTGCCATATCACTGTTTTCGATGGCACGGCATTCTGCTTCAAGCTGAATGATTCCTTCTTTTTGTCTGTCAATAAGGTCTTTCAATCTTTCAGTTGTTCCCATATTCCGGCACCTCAAATGATTCATCTTATTTAATCTGGCTGCTGATATTTCTATTAAACGCTTGTGGTGAGTATTACATAAATTCGCCAATATAAGTTTATTTTACCATATCAACGTAGAAAACTAAAGCTATCTTACAAAACCTTTATGTAAGAAGAGCTAAAAAAGACCAGTCTTACGATACTACAGACCAGTCTTTTTCTTTACATGATTACTCTGATCGTTATTCAGGCTTTTGCCATTTCCACCAGTTACAGCTGGAAAAATCGGATACACACCGGTGCCCCGGTACTCATCTGGTTTACCTGATTTATATGACCATTCTCTTCGATTTCAAATACTGTGATTGAATCACTGTCTTGATTGCCAACTAACATATACTTTCCAGTGGGGTCAATTGCAAAATTCCGAGGTGTTTTTCCACCACAAAGCTGCCTTTCGACGAATGTCAGACTTCCGTCCTCTTCGATATGATAGCATGCCAGACTGTCATGCCCACGATTCGATGCATAGAGAAACTTTCCGTCCGGAGTCATATGAAGGTCAGAACACGTATTGCTATCGGTAAAATCTTGTGGAATTGTATTCACAGCATTCTGAAATTCCATCTTGCCGGCATCATATGTAAAATGCATCACCTGCGAACTAATTTCATTAATCAAATAAAAATGCTTTCCATCTTTTCCGAACTCTCCGTATCTGGGGCCGCTTCCTGCAGGCACACTAACCGAAGCGCTATCCTCAGAATATACAATGCTTCCTTCATACCGATAAGCAACAAGTTTATCGATTCCTAAATCAGAAACATAAAACAATCCCTGATCCGGTACAAAAATACAACTATGTGCATGTGGCCCTTCCTGACGTAATTGATGAATGCTACATCCCTTATGCTGAAATAGCTGGCAATCATTTTTTACATTTCCTTTTTCATCAATTGGATACACAGTAACTGAGCCACTGGAATAATTCGCTATAGCAACAAATTGTCCATTAGGTCCAACTGAAATATGACACGGGTCTATCCCATAAGTATTCCAGCTTCCTTCTATCCTCATATTGCCTTCTTCATCATAAGCGAGCTGTGTAATACCACCGCCAGTCTTTCCCAAATACTCTTTCATCTCATTAACTGCATAAATCTTTTTATTTAACTCATTTACATATAAGAAAGAGGGATTTTTGACTGCTATTTCTTTTTTGACTTCTATTTTGCCGTCTTCAAATGTACAGAATGAAATTCCCTTACCTTTTCCTTGAAACACCTCACCTGTTCCAAACAAAATTGATTCCGTGTAACTGCCTATAACAAAATATTGCTTCAAAGTTTTTTCCATCCTTTCTATCAGCTATTTGCATTTTAAACATATTTTTAATATGTTTCCGCTTGCTGGTAATCTAATAACTTCTACTAGAGGAACCGGTTCATAGCTGCATGGTATCATCTTGAATAAATGTTGTCAATATAATCCATATCTTTTATTCATTTTGTATAATACGAGGTTTTTTTCTTATTTCAATCAGCTTTATCGCATCATCTAAATCGTCTTCCGAGAGTATCCTGACATGCACCCAGCCGCCATTCTCTCCACATAGATAGCGGTGTTCCCAAAGAGACTGCGTTTTTGATGAAAACGTAGGCAGCATTTGATTGAGCAAAGGAACTTCTCTATCGCCTATTTGCAAGGTGATTGTGATTGCATCCTTCTCAAAAAAAAGATAGCATAGGTGTTTTGTTTTATGGGAGTATTTGTACCCCCAGCCGTAAGTATTTCCAAATGGAAAACGTATTTCACGTTGTATATTATACCGTTTCATTAATGCGTCTTCTAAGAACTGTAAGTATCTGCAGCCGTTCAAACCGATATATCGTTCAATGTCGTTTATTTCCGGCTGAACACTTTTATCTATCATTCTTTCATACATCTTTCTTCACCACTCCCTCCAACCATATTCAATCTGTATTATCAACTATTATTACGTTCTTTTGCACTTAAAATGATATTTGCAATTTGCTGTTTATCCTTTTCCCATTGACTGGGAGGAATGATTGCTTGAGTAAATGCATAAAATTTCCCGACTTTTCTGCATGTGATATAATCATAAAAGACAGAACCTCCTTCATTTAAAGAATATAACATTTGAGGCGTTTGGCTGTCTAAGGGGAACGATTGCCCTCCAAGATCAAATATCCCTTTCTCAAACGTAACGCGGGTACGTATGCTTGAAGATTTAAAAAATAAAATGATCGTTTTCCCTTCTAAGCATTTTACATATTCTCCTTTGTTTATTTTGTCAGCTATATTGAATATCTTTTGGATCTCGTTCGCTGTTAAATCAGTCAATTCTATCAAATTTCTCATCTTCAAAAACTCCTTAATGATTTTTATTATGTGAATTATTCTATTCAATAATTTCCTTATCCGTATTTTTCACGAATCAGCCAGATTATAAAAAATCAATACTTTAATATTTTAATGTTTTTTTATTAAAAAAGTATATTATGTTCCCAAACGCAAGTTTATTGCCTTGAATTTTAAAAATGCTCAATTGCAGAGCTGAAATGTAAAGTGAGTTGCAATTTTTATAAATGAACCGCAACAACTAGGGTAGAGCATTAAAATCTGTAAATCAAAAGCACGATTAGTAAGGCTGATTCTAGCGCACAAAAACCGGACGTCATTTTTCGCTTACAAATTTCGTACTCCGAAATTCACGTCTGCTGGTATCTGTCTTTTCGTTCCTGACGATGGTTTTCTGTTCCGATTATCTTGCTACTTTTTCAAAAGACCTGGTGTTCCACCCTTGTTTTCTATCACAGAATCCATCTGTGTCACTGCTGTATCAGGATGCTGCTCTAAATATACCTCATAATCATGATAGTTTCTCCCCACGCGGCAGCCTCTGTCTACCTTCAGTTTTGAGTTGATAGGGGGATTTGGACTTAATCCTGGACCAGGGACAGCGCCAAGAGTAAAATGCACAGCTGCCGCCCTTGACACCATACCTGCTCCATTCTTTTCAATAAATACGGCCGGTAAGTCATTTTATGTCTTACCGGCCGTACTCTAATTCCCAAAACCATTGGTATTGCCATATGCTCGATTGCATCCGGCAAAGGTGCTTTTTTAAGATAATACATTGCGTCATTCTTTTCTTTTTGGCTATACTCCTTACTTAAAATTAATTATTTATGTAGAATTCTACATAAATAATTAAAAAATATGCCGTATTCTGCATAATTATCAAAGATAATAGCAAGCAACATCTTTGTTTCCTACTACGCAATGTGCTTGCTTATACCTTCTTAGAATCCACCGACTTTGTATTTTCTGAATACTTATTCCGTGAAAGGTTATCATGGGCCTTGTGAAGTAACACTAGAAATTGTTCCTGTTCTTCAGGCGTCATACCGCTATGCAGCTGCTGTTCTGTGCTTTTAAAAACGTCACGCAGTGCTTCTAAAACCTTATCACCTTTTTCAGTAACCTTGATATTCATCGCGCGGCCATCATCTTCACGGCTATAACGAATAATAAAACCGTTCTTTTCTAAGCCATTTAATAAACTGGTTACCGAGGGGCCTTTTAGTTGCATCATATCTTCTAAATACTTGCGGCTGATATTCGCTCCATCGTAAAGACTTCTGCTGATTCCACCTAACAATCGGGCTTGCTGGTTGGTTATGCCAAATTCCTCTAACTTCTGATCATTCATATAACGCAAAGACAGTGCAATGCTCTGAATATAAAAATCAGCACTTGGATTACTTAGGGCAGAAAGCATAAAATCACCTCCAAAAAAAGTAGAATTCTACCAATATTATATTCGTAGAATTCTACTTTGTCAATAGGGTACTATTCTTTCCACATATTATCTTTCTGCAAATTTTTCAACGATCTTAAGAAGCAGTTCTACCACTTTCTCCATGGACTGAACAGGAATAAACTCAAACTTTCCATGGTAGTTATAGCCACCGGTGCACAGGTTTGGACATGGAAGCCCTTCATAAGACAAACGGGCTCCATCCGTGCCTCCCCGGATAGGGGTTACCATAGGCTCTATTCCGATTTCCTCCATGGAAGCTTTTGCTATCTCGATTAAGTACATGTGAGGCTGGATCTTTTCCTTCATGTTATAATAACTGTCCTTTAAAATAAGGTCCACGGTCCCTGCATGATAGCGGCTGTTTAAATATTCCGCTACCCTCTCAATAAATGCCTTTTTCTCTTCAAATCTTTCTTTGCTGTGATCCCGGATAATATAATCCATACGGGCTTCTTCCACTGTTCCGCTCATAGAATCCAAATGGAAAAATCCTTCATAACCTTCCGTGTACATAGGATTTTCAGCGGCTGGAAGCATGTTGTGGAACTCCATGGCCATAAGAAGGGCATTCCTCATTCTTCCCTTGGAAGACCCTGGGTGGATGCTGGAGCCATGTATCAGGACTCTTGCGGAAGCCGCATTAAAATTCTCATACTCCAATTCTCCTAACCCACCGCCGTCTACGGTATAAGCTACATCAGCGCCAAAGCCTTTTACGTCGAAGAAATCCGCACCTCTTCCAACCTCTTCATCCGGTGTAAAGCCAATGCGGATGGTTCCGTGCGGAATCTCCGGATGGGATAAAAGATACTCCGCCATAGCCATGATCTCGGCAACTCCGGCTTTGTCATCCGCACCCAACAGGGTGGTTCCGTCCGTTGTAATGATATCCTGTCCCTTGTATTTTAAAAGATCCGGAAAATCGATAGCTTTCATGACCAATCCGGTCTCTTTATTCATCAGAATATCGCCGCCGTCATAATTTTTTACGATCTGCGGCTTTACTCCTGTCCCGGAATATGCAGGTGCTGTGTCCATATGGGCAATAAAGCCAAGTACCGGAACAGGCTTATCCATGGTTGCTGGTATCGTGGCATAAACATAGCTATGCTCATCCACCATCACATGCTCCGCCTTCATGGCCTGAAGCTGGGCTGCCAGTTCTCTGGCTAATACCCGCTGCTTTTCCGTACTGGGTACTGTCTCCATATCCTCTTTCGACTGTGTGTCAAAGGATATATACTTTAAAAAATTATCTAATACTTGTGACATAATATATCGCCTCTTTTTCTAAAATTTATTTTTCCATATTGAAAATGCCTTTTATAGCTCCTGCCGCCGACCATATGGACAGGCCGTAACCAATGGCAAGGTCAATGAAAAATCCACTCCACATATCCATATCGGACATCAGATTTCCAAAGTTGGAGAAAACATAAGCCAAGGTTTCAAAGCTGGCTTCATACTGAAAGTATGCTCTTGTCATGGATACTGCATAATCCAAAAGATTGGCGCCGGCAATCATTCCAGCTGTTATGATAAGACAAATGATAGCTCCCTTTTTATCCAGTGAGCCTCCAAGCTTCTGATAGCCACCTAAGGCAAGCTTTAATATAACAAGTCCGGCTATTCCGGCTACAAAGCCCACCTGACCTATGAGTATCCACAGCCCCACTCCTAATAGCGAGGCAAACAGCGCTCCGATCACACCAAAGAGTGGATTGGACGGCTTCTCTTCAAGGGAGGCGGATATCTGAAGGATTGCTTCTGGATCCACCGTTTCAGGATACCTGTTGTGTTCCTCAGCCAGAATAGTTTCGGTCAATTCCTCTTTTCTGTCCAAAACCTGCCTTTTCACCTGAATGGCAAGTTCCTGGAACGCATCCTTGTTCTTTAGGCCTCTTGCTTTTACCATAGCAAGGGTATGGTATTTTTGATCCTTTGTTTCAGCCATAAGCCTTTTCCCTGATCCATAGGAGGTATCATAGATCCGCATAACAGCCTCGTAAGGGATGATATCAAATCCCTCTCCATTGGCAATGATATAATCATTGGTCAAATAAAGCTGTTCTTTTTCATAAGATGAGGTACTGGCCGCTTTCAGCTGTCTGTCTAATGCAAGCAGCTTTTCTTCCGGCCATGCCTTTAAGGTATCCCTGCTTATCTTAAACCTCCGGCTGTTAAGTTTCCATGCTATAAGCAAGGTTCCTGCCAAGGCGGCCATAAATCCGCATGAGAAAATGAAAGAAATCGCTCCTGAAGCATTGGAGGCCGGCTTTCTAGTAGTGTCAAGATAGTATTCTCCGAAATAATCCGAAAAATTATTCTCCGTTACGATTTTCTCTCCCCACATGTCATTGTAGCTTTCAATGGCATACTCCCGGATATCATCCTCAATAGGCGATGACATGCCGTAAAATACTGCAGGCTCCGGTGCTTCTTCCGATTCATCATACAGATAAGTTTGGATCTGTAAATATTCCTCAGACAGGTTCCCATGGACTTGTACAATATAAGGCAGCAGTTTTTCATCATAAGCAAAGTAGTAGTGATTGGTTTCCTTAAAATCCGACGCAAACTCCTGGGTCATCATATGGGCCTTTAAACTGCTGTAAATATCTGCTCCATCATACACATGAAACTCCATCGGTTCCACATCAGGCTTCGTACTTCCCAAAAGCTTCATTCCCATTCCAGCCCCAAAAAAGGAAACGGCGGTGATATACAGGAAAATGGCCGGCAACACCCAGTAATAAATCCGTGTCATCCGTTTCATCCTGCCAGACATCTGTTCTTTCATACCCATATCCTCCCATTATTTCCATTTTTTAATTATACCATGGAACAATCAGGCTGTCCATGGCTCTATGTACACAAAAAGCGCCGGAAAAGCGAGCAGCCTTCCCAGCGTTTTTATCAGTCTCAGCGGTTGGACAGTTCCCTGGTAATATCTTCCCAGGACACTCCTTTATAAGCCATGAGCACCATCATATGATAAAGGAAATCAGAAATTTCGTATTTTACTTCCTCCGGATTTGGATTTTTGGCTGCTATGACAATTTCCGTTGACTCTTCTCCCAGCTTTTTTAATATCTTGTCAAGACCTTTGTCAAACAGATAATTGGTATAGGAACCTTCCTTTGGATTCGTCTTTCTGTCAAGAATTACTTTAAATACCTCTTCAAATACCTTTAAGGGATTACTCTCCTGATATTCTTTTTTTACCAGATTCTGATAAAAACAGCTTCTTGCCCCTGTATGACAGGCAGCTCCGATCTGGTTCACTTTTGCTAACAGCGTATCATTGTCACAATCCAGGGCCAGAGACTTCACATACTGATAATGACCGGAGGTTTCTCCCTTCCGCCAGAGACTTTTGCGGCTCCTGCTGTAATAGGTCATGCAGCCGGTCTTAAGCGTTTCGTGAAAAGCCTCTTCATTCATGTAGGCCAGCATGAGAACTTCCCCTGTTCTGTAATCCTGGGTAATTACAGGAATCAGACCATCAGCACCCAACTGAAACTGGTCAAAGCTTATGGGGCTTTCAAAGGTATCTACTCCGATTCCCAGGGCTTTTAAATCCTGCTTCAAATCCATGCAGTTTACTCCCCCATCAAAGCTTCCAACAAGGCCTGCCACATTGTCCACTCCAAGGGCATAGGCAAAGAGATCTGCATCTCCCCCGCATCCGGTGATCAAAAAGGCCTCCTCGCAGGCTGAAACAGCCCGGAGTTCTTCCTCTGTGACTTCATCGCCCAGAATCATGACGGAAGCACCCAACTGGGCATATTCCTTGGTCCGCTCCAAGTACGTACAATCCGGAAGATAAGCATAAATCTTATCATCTCCGAACCGATCCGCCGCCTCCTTCATCAAATCCACATTCTCATCCAGGCTCACGTCAAGAAATGCTGCCTTTGCCCCTGCGTAAAGGTATTTCTTCACATCCTCCAGCCGCCTGACTCTTCCCCCTAAAATCACAGGAATATCAGACAGCCTTGCAATCTCCTTCATAAGGCCGATCGTCCGTTCATGATCTTCCTCTGACTCAGATAAATCATGCAGAAATAACTCATCTGCCCCGCTGTCTCCGTAAAAACAGGCCAGCGTCAAAAGATTTTCCCCATAACACACCTTTTGATCATCAAGCCTTACTGCCTTCCCCTCCCGGATTCCAAAACCTGCAATTAGTTTTTTATACTCCATCATCATATCCTCCCCTGATGATCCTGCTTTTCAAAGGCTTTAATGGCTTCCTTCAAATCGATCCGCTTTTCATACAACGCCTTCCCGATGATGGCGCCACAGACACCTGCATGAGAAAGCTGCCTTAAATCTTCCATGGAAGACATTCCCCCGGAGGCAATGATATCCATTCCGGTTTCTTCCGTCAGCCGTCTCGTATACTCCACATTGGGGCCCGAAAGCATCCCATCCCTGGATATATCAGTATAAACAATATGGCGGACACCGTATTCCTTCATCCGGTTGCAAAGCTCTGATGCGGAGATTCCGCTGATCTTTTCCCAGCCTTCCACCGCCACCATACCATCCTTTGCATCAACACCTGCAACGATCCTGTCCGGTCCGAACTTTTTCACCATGTCTCGGATAAATTCCGGATTCTCTACGGCCTTAGTTCCGATGATCACCCTGGTCACCCCCAGGGAAAGCATGGACTCGATCGCCTCTTCGCTTCGGATGCCGCCGCCAATCTCGATTGGTATGGAAACAGTATCCGCTATATTTTTGATCACCTTATCATTCACAGAACGGCCGGCTAAAGCACCGTCTAAATCTACCAGATGAAGAAACGTGGCACCTTGAGACTGCCAGAGAGCAGCCACCTCCTCCGGCTTCTGGGAATAAACAGTGATCTCCTTAAATTCTCCCTGTTTCAAACGGACGCACTGCCCGTCCTTTAAGTCAATTGCTGGATAAAGCTGCATATGGTTCTCCTTTATAGTGTTCCCTTGGTAGACAGTACCCCTGTAATTCTGGGATCAGGCGATGTTGCTTCATCTAAGGCCTTTGCAAATGCTTTGAAGGTTCCCTCGATCACATGGTGGTTATTCTCTCCTGCCAGTTTTCTGATATGCAGGTTCATTTCAGAAGCATAAGAAACAGCATAGAAAAATTCCTTCAGCATTTCTGTCTCAAAATCCCCCACCCGTTCGCCGGTGAGCAGAACATCGTAGCCCAAATACGGCCTGCCAGATAAATCAATGGCACAGAGGACTAAGGTTTCATCCATAGGAAGGATCATGCTGCCGTAACGTCTGATGGATTTTTTATCACCAAGGGCCTGTTTGATGGCCGTTCCCAGGACAATGCCTGTATCCTCAACGGTATGATGGGTATCTACCTCCAGATCTCCTTTTACCGACAATGTTAAATCAAAAAAGCCATGACGGGCAAAGCTGTTTAACATGTGATCAAAAAATCCAATCCCCGTTTGGATGTCAGCTTTTCCGCTGCCATCTATATTAAGGTTCAGTCGGATATCTGTCTCTCGGGTTACCCGGGAAATCTCTGCACTTCGTCCCATCTTTTAACCTTCTTTCATGCTTTGTTGTTGGGTAGGTTCACAGCGTCCACTGTTTAAGTGAAACGTACCTTCACAGAATTGGCATGGGCGGTCAAGTGCTCTGCCTCTGCAAACATTTCAATATCCTTATGGATCTCTTCCAAAGCTTCTTTTGAGTAATATATAATGCTTGACTTCTTTATAAAATCATCCACACTTAAGGCTGAGAAAAATTTAGCCGTGCCATTGGTCGGAAGCACATGGTTTGGACCGGCAAAATAATCTCCAAGAGGCTCTGAGCTGTATTCCCCAATAAAGATTGCGCCTGCATTATGAATCCTGGTCATATCTTCAAACGGATTCCTGGTAATGATCTCCAAATGCTCCGGAGCAATCTCATTGACTGTCTGAATGGCCTCCTTCATGGTCTCTGCCACAAGAATGTAGCCGTAATTATCCAGGGACTTTTCAATGATCTCTCTGCGGGAAAGTTCCTGGGTAAATGCTTCTACTTCCTCAGACACCCGTTTAGCAAGCTCCATACTGGTAGTTACTAAAATAGCGGACGCCAGCTCATCATGCTCTGCCTGGGACAACAAATCTGCTGCCACAAAGCGGGGATTAGCGCTCTCATCTGCAAGCACCAGAATCTCACTTGGGCCTGCAATGCTGTCAATGCTTACATGTCCGTAAACCGCCTTCTTCGCCAAAGCCACAAAAATATTCCCGGGACCAACGATCTTATTAACCTTAGGGATGGATTCCGTACCAAACGCAAGGGCTGCTACAGCCTGTGCACCGCCCACTTTATAAACCTCGGTAACACCTGCTAAATGAGCTGCCGTTAAGGTGACCGGATTGACCTTTCCATCCTTTCCCGGCGGAGTCACCATGGCAATGCGGCTGACGCCTGCCACTTCTGCCGGAATGATATTCATCAGAACTGATGACGGATACGCTGCCTTACCGCCTGGAACATAAACACCCACGCTTTCTAAAGGCGTGACCTTCTGACCCAGGATGGTACCGTCAGGCTTACTGTCAAACCAACTGTACTGCCTTTGCTTTTCATGAAACTGCCGGATGTTTTTCATGGATCTTTGAAGAATCTCCATAAGTTCCGGATCCACTTCCTTCATGGCTTCCTCAATTTCCTGATCGGTCACCTTTAAGCTTTCACTGCTTATTTCCGCTTTATCAAATTCCCTCGTATAGGCCAATACTGCCATATCTCCATCCCGTTTCACCGTTTCCACGATTTCCTGGACCGTGTCGGCATATGCACCGTAATTATTAGGATCTCTTTTTAACAGATCAGCAAGAATATTTTGTCTGGAAGTCTCGTCTAGTTTTACAATTCTCATCGGTTCTCCTCCTGCAGCAGGGTACGCAGATCGCGGATCAGCTTCGTGATCCTGTCATTCTCTCGTTTCATACTTACCTGATTGACCACCATACGGGCAGATAAAGGGCAGATTTCCTCCAACACCGTAAGTCCGTTTTCTTTTAGGGTGGCCCCTGTTTCCACGATATCCACAATGACCTCGGAAAGCCCTACTATAGGCGCCAGCTCGATGGATCCGTTAAGCTTTATGATTTCAACGGTCTGATGTTTTTTATTATAAAAATAGTCCTTGGCAATGGCAGGATATTTGGTGGCCACACGAATTCTTTCATGATGCTTTAAAAGCTCCCCTGCTGATGGAGGGCCGCAGACGCACATTCTGCAGTTCCCAATCCCCAGGTTCATGACCTCATAAAGCTTTCTTCCTTCTTCCAGAATGGTGTCTTTTCCCACGATACCAATGTCAGCCGCCCCATACTCTACATAAGTGGGCACATCACTTGCCTTTGCAAGAAAGAACCGCATGCCCAGCTCCTCGTTGGTGAAAATCAGCTTCCGGGAATCCTTATCCTTCATCTCTTCACAGGTGATCCCGATTTTTTCGAACATTTCAAGTGATTGTTTTGCAAGCCGCCCCTTTGCCAGGGCAAAAGTCAAATATCTCATACGTACCCCCGATTATCTTAAATATTCCGACAGCGGTATCTCATCTACGCGGTCCAGAATAAGGTTCATGACCTTAACGGAAAACCCGCTGTGGTCCAGATACAGCAGATTATTTAAATCCCTGCGCCTTGCATAAGCCTGATAATCTTCAAGGGAACGAGCCGGGTCTTTTAACTGGAGCTGGACCGCCATGCCGGAACCTTGGAAGTGACTGGAAAGGCGGATAGCGTTTTCCCTGGCTTCTTTCTCATAAAGGATCATGGTGTTCACCAGATCAACTTTCATCTCGATCTTCTGCCTGGAAAGAGTCAGCAAAAGCTCATCCACCGATATTCCAAATCCCACGGCAGGAGCATCCTTTCCAAATTGTTCTAAGAGCTTATCGTATCTGCCGCCATTGACCACGTAATCTCCGGTCCCATAGGTGTAAGCCTTAAAGATAATACCGGTATAATACTGGTACTGGCTCAACATGCCAAGATCATAAGAAACGTAATCAGAAAGCCCGTAATATTCAAGGATCCGGTGTACCTCCTCCAAACGCTCAATCGCCTTTAACGCTCTTGGATTAGAAGTCAGTTCCCGGGCCGCCTGGATCTGATCCAGGGAACCGAACAGTTCCGGAAGCTTTAAAAACACCTGCTGTAACTCCTTTGTAATGGACTGTGCCATCACCAGTTCTTCTACACCAAAATAATTTTTATTTTCAATAAGCTCCCTTAGGGCCTCCTCCGTTTCCTCGTCCATGCCGGCCTCTTCGATCAGCCCTTTGAAAAAATCCACCTCACCTAATTCCACCTGGAACTCCGTAAGTCCTGCTGCCATTAAGGCCTTGATCACCATAGCGAGGATCTCTGCATCCGCATCCGCAGAATCATCACCAATAAGCTCCACACCGGTCTGGCTGGCTTCCTTAAGTCTGCCCTGATAGCTGGAATTATTGATAAAGGTTCTCTCGATATAGCAAAGACGGATTGGCATATCCTCGTCCAGAAAATATTTGGCCGCACATCTAGCTATAGCAGGCGTCTCATCCGGACGCAGCACCAAGGTGTGGTTATCCCTGTCAAAAAACTTAAACATCTCCTTTGCCTTAACACTTCCACGGGACTCGTTGAAAATATCAAAAAATTCAAAGGTGGGAGTTTCAATGTCCTGATAGCCGCACAGATGGAAAACCTTTAACATCTTCTCCTGTACAGCAGCCTTTCTCGTACACTCTACTCCATAGATATCCCGGACTCCATCCGGCGTATGTAACAGTTTATTTGCCATAATAACCTCCGTCTTCTGCTTCCATCTTCCATGATAAGCCGCCATAAACGCAGTGAAGAAAATTATTTTCACGGTTTATCATTTTGCATCACTTTCTTGTAGTAAAGTGATAATTTGATAACGTGTAGTCAATTATAGGGGAAAAAGTGGTGCTTGTCAATCTCTTCTGTCTAAATCTTTCTGGATCATCTCTAGGTAATGAACGAAAATATCCCGACATCTCCGGATCCGCCAGGTTTTATCTAACTCCTCATAGGTAAAGCTTTTCCGCCCGCCCTCTTCCATCCGTTTCCAGTACTGTTTCAACTGATCAAATGGAAGATAATACATCTCATCCTTCTGGGTATAGGATAATATGATAAAAGCAATGCCTCCCTGGCTTTCAAACTCCTCCATAAAAGCGACCTGATGAGGATGGATATTCTGAAGGGGAAATGTGCCCGCCGAACATTCCTTGGCATCAAAGCAGACCGGAATCCCCTGTACAGCCCCGATATAATCCACCGTACTTTTCTGGTCAAAATAAGCCAGGGTGATGTGGCGGCTTTCCTTATCAATGGAAATGGGGGTAATCGGTGTCGGTATCTTCTGGATCAAAGCCAATCCTTTTTCCCGGTAGCTTTCATTGCTTCGGTTAATCAGATCTTCAAGAGCTGAGCCTCTTAATCCTCTTGTATTCCAGGTTCCCATCTCTACCTCCTACCTCCAGTCCTTGCATATCTTAGAAAAGGTCTTTGGTAAAGGCGCATAAAAGGTACGGCCGGATAAATAAGCAAGTGGCTCCGAAAGCTTCGGAAATGTGACCTGATAGGAATGGAGGAGCTGGGACTGAATATGATAAAGCCTTTTTGCTTCCTCATTCACCTTGCTGTCCCCATATTTATAGTCTCCTACGATCGGGTGTCCGATGGAGGATAAATGCGCGCGGATCTGATGGGTACGTCCTGTGATCAAGGTAACCTTTAGGAGCGTGTATCCTTCCTGCCACTTTACCGGCTCATATTCCGTCGCAATGGGAGCACTCCCGGGAACCTCCTGCTTATGAACCGTTACCTGATTGGATGTTTCTGACTTGATCAGATAGCCTGTGATCATCTGTTTTTCTGTAATCTGCCCCTTTACCACGCACTGATAATACTTGTGGATGCTCCGGTCCTTAAAGGAGGCTGACATAAGCTGAAGGCCTGCTAATGACTTTCCTCCCACCACCAGGCCGCTGGTGTTCCGGTCCAGACGGTTGCACACAGAAGGCCGGAAGCTTCTTAACTGTTCTGTGGATAACTGACCGCTTGAAACCAGATAATCGATCATGTATTCCACCAGAGATTCATCCGCCTCTCTGGCTTTCTGAGAGAGCATGCCTGCCGGCTTATTTACCAAAAGGATGTGCTCATCCTCATAGATAATGTTTAAAGATACTTTTTTTACCTTCTGAAGCTTTACCTGGGAAAACTTTTCAATGGTTTCATCGGAAAGGAAAAGTTTGATCTCGTCTCCTTCTACAAGCTTTTCCGAGCCTTCGCACTTCCTGCCGTTTAAGGTGATGTTCTTCTTTCTCATCATCTTATAAAAAAAGCTCTTTTCTGCAAGATTCAAATATTTAGAAAGCAGCTTATCAAGGCGCTGCCCTGCTTCAT
Source organism: Lacrimispora sanguinis (assembly GCF_044987295.1). Taxonomy (NCBI): domain Bacteria; kingdom Bacillati; phylum Bacillota; class Clostridia; order Lachnospirales; family Lachnospiraceae; genus Lacrimispora; species Lacrimispora sanguinis. Next base: position 634,498 of record NZ_CP173277.1, read on the forward strand.
TTTTCGATACAATCAAAGACTGCATGTTTTATCCTTTCCATTGGGTATTTCTGTCCTGACGGTTACATGGACAAACTTTTTAACAGCGTAACCCCACGCTCCACACTGCCGTCATCTTTGTACTCTGCTTCCGGTCCCAAGCTGGAAAGGCAGTTGAAAAATTCCCCTTCTTCCAGAATGATCCTTATATCAAACTCCAGGTGATGGCTAAGGAACATATCTTTTAAAAAACGTTCTGCCTTTCCTGTGTCCAGCCTTTTGGCGGTACAGTAAGCATAGATGCCGGTGGAATGAACCGCAGCCACATCCACCGGCATGACCGCATCCCTTGAGGTAATGATCAGATCATAGAGCATTCTGCTTTTTCCTTCATGGGTACACGCTTTTTTATAAAGTTCCGCGTTCAGCGTTTTGTACTTCCATGAGGCCAGAAGGGGCGATGCCCAATTGGCCACCGGAAGTACGGAAAGAATGGCTGAAACCGTCAGAATGTTTTTAAGGGATGAGCTGTCTGTCATCGACCGGACCAATAGCTGTATGAGTATCAGAGCCGCCCCGGCCAGGACCTTCCCTAATTCGATTCTTCTGTGATAGTTACGGTAACCGTACTGTCCCTTCCTGTATCGTTTCACTTTTGTATTCCTCTTCCTTTTCCTGCTCTCTTATATAGCCTTCATTAACCCCTTCATAAGACGAAAGATGGCGGTATGAGGCACTGTTTTGCATAAAAGCCGAAAGAACTTCATGGTGATTCCATATACGGAAACCGGACGCCCCATCATGCTGTCACGCAAAGCCAGACGTACCACCTTCTTCGGATCTGCCATGACCACCCGCTTGTACAGAGGAATCTTTCCTGTGGTTTCCGCAATATCAAAAAATTCGGTTTTCACAGGGCCCGGGCATACTGCCGTCACATAGATTCCTCTTTTCTTCAGTTCTTCATTCAGTGCCCTGCTATAGCTTAACACAAAGGATTTTGTAGCCGCATAAATGGCAAAGCCAGGCTGAGGCAAAAAGGACGCAGCAGAGGAAAACTGTATGATGCGGCTGTTTTCAGACATATAGGGAAGAACCATATGAGTCACAGCACAAAGGGCTTTGCAGTTTAAATCCACCATGCCCATTTCATCCCCTATGTTTATGGTACCTACATCGCCGATTTTCCCATAACCTGCCGAGTTGATCAACCACTTTACCTCCGGCTTTTCTTTCGCCAGGATATCCTGTAAGCTCATCAGTTTGCTGTCATCCGTTAAATCAATGGCAAAGGACCGGACCTTAACAGGAACAAGAGGAGACAACTCCTCCAGCCGTTCCTCTCTTCTGGCAATCGCCCATATCTCACCAATTCCACTAAAACGGTCAGCAATCTGCATGATAAATTCTCTTCCCATACCGGAAGACGCACCTGTTACAATGGCAATCTTCATAATTGATTCCTTCTTTTCTTTTATTTTTACCCACGCATTTTGGGATTTATTTTTTACCTGCTTTTTTATGGACGTTTCTTATGGTTTTTTTCTTTTGTTCCCGACGGTCTTTTGTCTCTGAAGCCGCCCCTCTTTTCCCGCTTCCAGGATTCTTCCCTGCTTTATGATCTGAGTAGCCTCCCGGAGTACCTGCCTTCGGACGGATCAGACACTTTTTATCAAACCCGATCAAATCGGTACGGCCTGCCAGCCTTAATGCTTCGGAAACCAATTCATAGTTTTTCGGATTCCGATACTGAATGAGCGCTCTTTGCATCGCCTTTTCATGTGGATTGACGGGCACATACACCTTTTCCATGGTACGGGGATCATATCCCGTATAATACATACAGGTGGATATGGTGGAAGGGGTAGGATAAAAGTCCTGGACCTGCTCCGGCATATATCCTAAATCACGTAAATATTCTGCAAGCTCCACGGCTTCTGAAAGTCCGGAGCCTGGATGGGAAGACATCAAATAGGGAACCAGATACTGTTTCATACCTAGACGCCCGTTCATGTCCTTATATTCCTTTACAAACTGGCGATATACCTGATTCTGTGGTTTTCCCATCTTTGAAAGCACCTTGTCCGACACATGTTCCGGGGCCACCTTTAGCTGTCCGCTGACATGGTACTGACAAAGCTCTTTTAAAAACTTTTTACCAGGATCCGCCAGCACATAATCAAACCGGATTCCGGAACGAATGAATACCTTTTTCACTTTTGGCAGACTTCTCAGCTTTCTCAGTAACTCAATATAATCCGTATGGTCTGCTTTCAGATTTTTGCATGGTTCCGGGAACAGGCACTGCCGGTTGGGGCAGGCTCCTTTTGTCATCTGTTTATCACAAGCCGGGGACCTGAAATCTGCCGTAGGTCCGCCTACGTCATGGATGTATCCCTTAAAGTCCGGTTCCTCTGTCAAAAGCTTTGCTTCATCCAGAAGGGAGTTATGGCTTCTGGCTTGTATAATTCTGCCCTGATGAAAGGTAAGAGCGCAGAAACTGCAGGCGCCAAAGCAGCCCCGGTTGCTGATCAGGCTGAATTTAATTTCACGGATAGCAGGGACTCCCCCTAACTCCTCATAGGAAGGATGGTAATTCCTCATATAGGGAAGGGCATATACCTCATCCATCTCCTCCATGGAAAGAGGCTTAGCCGGTGGATTCTGAACCACAAATAAATTGTCTTTATATGGCTCTACCAGACGCTTTCCAATAAATGGGTCCGTATTATTATACTGAATGTAATAGCTTTTTGCATATTCTTGTTTATCGGCCTTCATCTTATCAAAAGAAGGAAGGATCTGGGCATCATATACGGATTCCAGACTGTCCGTCTTATAGACCGTACCATCGATAAACGTGATGTCCTTGATTTCGATCCCGCTGTTCAATGCATCCGCAATTTCCACAATGGACTTTTCCCCCATGCCATAGGAGATTAGATCCGCCTGGGAATCAATCAGAATGGAATGCTTTAACCGGTCCGACCAGTAATCGTAATGGGCCAGACGCCTTAAGCTGGCTTCAATTCCGCCGATGATGACTGGCGCTTTCTTATATGCAGACCGGATCAGGTTACAATAGACCGTAACCGCATAGTCAGGACGTTTTCCCATAACACCCCCTGGTGTATAAGCATCCTGCTGCCTGCGCTTCTTTGAAACGGAATAATGATTTACCATGGAATCCATGTTGCCGCCGGAAACCAGGAACCCAAGACGTGGTTCTCCTAAAACTTGAATGCTAGCCCGATCTTTCCAGTCCGGCTGGGAGATAATCCCTACTTTATAGCCATGTGCCTCCAAAAGGCGGCTGATGATGGCATGACCAAAGGACGGATGGTCCACATAGGCATCTCCGGTGACATAGATAAAGTCACATTGCTTCCACCCTCTGATATTCATATCAGTCCGGCTCATGGGAAGATAATCGTGCATCATGATCGTTCGACCTTTCTTTTCAGTATCTGGTGATAATCGTATATAAAATAGTCAGCTAGCTGCCGTTTTTCTTCTTCCATCTCTCTGGAAAATTCATCATCAATGGCGCAGACTGTCATTCCTGCCCGCTTTCCTGCTAAAATCCCGGCAGGAACATCCTCAAAGACCAGGCACTGAGCGGGAGATACGGAGAGATCCCCGGCAACCTTTAAATAAATATCCGGTGCAGGCTTTCCATAAGTCACCTCGCAGGAAGTAGCTACTACTTGAAAATATTGCCCGATATTTAAAGAATCAATCACCGCATCCACCATCTGCCTGCCATTGCTGGTGGCGATTCCGGCCTTTAATCCATTTTCCGTAATGTATTTAAGAAAATCTCCTGCTCCCGGCTTTAACAATACCTCATTCCTGTATTTTTCAATGGACATATCCGTCCACACAGCCTTGATTTCCTCAAGGGATTCTTCCAGCTTGAACCGCTCTTTAAAATAAAAAGCAGTTTCCGAAAAACTCATCCCTTCAATCTCTTTTTGTAAATCTTCCGGGTATGCAAGCCCTCTGCTTCCAAGAAATTCTATATCAATGGATTTCCACATCCACATGGAATCAACCAGTGTTCCATCCAGATCAAAAATCACAGCTTTCTTTTCCTTTAACATCCTCTGCTTTTGTCTTCCTTTCCATGACTTTTTAGTTTTAGGATTTCATCCTGTGAAAGCGGGCGGTATTCACCCGGTTTTAACGCCTCATCTAAGATCAGGCTTCCCATAGACATCCTCTTTAAGTATATCACACGACACCCAAGAGTTTCAAACATCCGTTTGACCTGATGAAATTTTCCTTCCCGAATAGTTAAGTAGATTTCAGAAGGCACTTCACCTCCCCCCTGCTTTCGTACTTCCAGCTGTGCCGGCATTGTGGGAGTTCCATCGGAAAGCACAAGTCCTTCCTCCATACGTTCCTTTGCATCAAGCGGCAGATCTCCTTCAACCCGGGCAAAATAAACTTTATCCACATGCTTTTTAGGAGACAGTAGCTGATGAGCCAGGTCTCCGTCATTGGTAATGAGAAGAAGCCCTTCCGTATCAATATCCAGCCGCCCTACCGGAAATAGATCATCTCGTTTCCGTTCCTCAATGAGACCGATCACAGTTTCATAACGAGAATCTTCAGTCGCGGACACCACGCCCTGAGGCTTGTTTAACATGTAATATTCATACCGGACATAGGATACCAGACGTCCATCCACGGATACCTGTTGTTGTTCCGGATCGATTTTGCGCTCCGCCTTTTTCTCCGGTATGCCGTCCACCATAATCCTGCCTTTTCTGGCCATTTCCTTGATCTGGCTTCTCGTTCCTTCTCCCATTTCTGTTAAATATTTATCAAGTCTCAGTTCTTTCATTATTGCCACCGCCATCCTGGATAGTATTTATTTTTAAGCGTCGCTCCGCTTCCCTTGGCAAAGCCCAGGGGAAAGCCTTCCACGCAAATCAGGCACCAGCCTTTGATTGGATCCTCTCCGTCCTTTAAGGATATGGTTTCACCCTTTAAATAGCGGATTACCCTCTCATCCTGTTTTTCCCAGGAGACAACTTGTTTGAACTCTTCCGGCTTTAAGGCCATGGCAAATGCCTGTCCCGGTTCAAAACGGTCCTTCTTCATCTCTCCAAGCAAAAGTCCGGTCCTTAAGTAGCGCAGGCCTTTCGTATTCTCCTGGAAATGTTCCGGCAAATAGTAAACTGCATCATTTTTTATCCGGATTCTGGAACAATCTAAGGGCTTTGAGACCATAGAAAGGAAATTAGAAAGTTCCGCGGGAAGGGGTGGCTGTTTGCTTCCGGCCTTCCCATAATCTTTATATCCTGCCGGAGAGCCTTTCTTCCTTAACATTGCTATAAAATGCCCTTCTCCCTTAATCTTATGGGGAAAAAGGCGGAGACATCCGGAGAGACCGATTCCACCGCTGGCCCCTTCAAAAAGAGGAAGCCTGATTAACTCCATTTCCTCATGGCAGTCCAGAGTCCGTCTGATGATGTCTTCATTTTCACAGGCAGAAAACGTACAGGTGGAATATAAAAGATGTCCGCCAGGAGCAAGCATGTCTACTGCCTGATCCATAATTTCCCTTTGAATCGCAGCATAATACTCCGGCCCGTGTTCCTCATAGCTTTTCACCATATCCGCATCCTTACGGAACATCCCCTCTCCGGAACAAGGAGCATCAACCAGTATTTTATCAAAAAATTCACCGAAGGTTTCCTTTAGTTTCTTTGGTTCCTCGCTGGTGACACAAATATTCTCGATTCCCCACAATTCCAGATTCTTAAGCAAAGCCTTTGCCCTGGAATTGCTGATGTCATTGGATACCAAAAGGCCTTTGCCTTTCAGCTTTGCACCAAGCTCTGTGCTTTTCCCTCCCGGTGCTGCGCAAAGATCAAGGACCTTGTCTCCCGGAATTACGGGAAGCAGGCTTGCCGGCGTCATAGCGCTGGGTTCCTGGAGATAATAAAGCCCGGCGTAATAATAAGGATCTTTTGCCGGACGTTCATCTCCCTCATAATAAAAACCGTTATGGATCCAGGGAACGGGCTTTAGTTTAAGGGTTGTCATGTTTGTAAATTTTTCCGGGGTTATCTTAAGAGTATTGACTCGCAGCCCATAGAGCCGTTCCTCTTCAAAGCTTTTTAAATACGCCTCATACTCTTCTTCCCCTAATAAATTCTTCATTCTGTTTAAAAATTCTTCCGAAATCTTCCGTTCTTTCACGTTGCAGCTCCCATCTTGCGTTAAGGAAGTTTGATTCGCCTTTTGCTTATCGAATAAACTATGCCTATGTAAGCAATATTAATATAGCTTATCGAAATTTGCAAGGCAAGTTTCGATAAATGGCCATATACTAATACGAATATTTCAACCGGTATTTCTCCATATATCTTAAGACCCAATAAGGATTTACGCTCATCTCTTCATTGTGATCGGCCCTTATATAAATCCCCAGATGTAAATGGACCGGAAAGTTGCCGGTAGTCCCCTCTACCTGGCTGTAGCCGGTATCCCCCATAAATCCCAAGAGCTCTCCAGCTGTTACCTCGTCCCCTTCCTTCCACTGCCTGCTGTAGCCGTAAAGATGGGCATAATAAAGATACGCTCCCTTGGGAGTCCGTATCCCGATCCGCCATCCTCCTTTTTCCAGCCACCCCACTTTTTCCACTACTCCGTCGCTCATACTGACCACCGGATAATGCCCTCTGGGCTGGTCCTTGCCCATGATGTCGCAGCCTTCATGCCCTCGTTCTCCTCCGTAGGTCCTGGAGTCCATCCATCCGTTTTGATAGCTGATATCCGGAGAACCGGGTTGAACGGATAAGGGGATTGGAAAAAACTTCAAATCATTTAAAATGGTTTCATAGGCCTGGCGAAGTTTTCTATACTCCGCAGGCTTTACCTTTAAAAGTCGGTCCGTATGGGTTTCACGGTCTGTGACACCGGTCAGATCATATTGATGCTCTACCATTAAGGAAGTCAAAGTATCATAGTCAAGAGTATCCCATTCCGCCACCATTTTTCCAAGCTTTAAGCTTCTGAAATCATCGCTTTCCCAGGTATACGCGTCAAGCTGGTAATAGGTAGGATTATTATACAGGTAATCGATCATGGTTACCTGGAAAACAGAAAGGATCAGGATCAAAAGAAGAATCACCATCATATCAGTCATGCCATTTCATATAATTGTATAAAACAATCTATTCAGGTGTACATGAAAAAATCCTTATTCCGTCTGCTTTCGGTTGCTGCCTTGATTTTGTTGCTCCGTTTTCCGTCTTTAGCCTTTGAAGGGGCAAGAAACGGACTTGTTTTATGGGGTTCCGTGGTGATACCCACCCTTCTGCCCTTTATGATCTGTTCCAACGTGATTGTTGCCTTAAATGCAATCCGCATCCTTATTTTCCCCGTCAGAAGGATCCTGCATCGATTCTTCTGTCTTTCGGATGCAGGAAGCTATACCCTTGTTTCCGGTCTGCTCTGCGGCTATCCCATGGGAGCAAGAACCTGCAGTGATTTCATGGACAATAATCGGATCTCGGAAAAAGAAGGGAGATACCTTTTAGCTATCTGCAATCATCCAAGCCCCATGTTTTTGTTAGGCTATGCTGCCAGCGGGCTTCCCTCATCCGTACCGGTCTGGCTCCTTCTTGTTTGTGTTTACCTGCCCATAATCCCTATTTCCATTGCTGCCCGGAGCTGTTATGGCATAAACGGGCCTGCCCTGTCCCTTCCCGTAACCAAAGATTCCTCCAAATCCTTTGACGATAGTTTGATGGATTCCTGCGAGGTCATGGTGAAAATTGGGGGGTATATCATGCTCTTTTCCATCCTGGCCCTCTACATAACAAAACTTCCTATAGATCTCCCCCAGCATAAGGCCGTCATCCTGGGACTTGTCGAAATGACCACAGGAATCAAGGCCGTTTCCCAGGCCTTTACAGGAATCTCCGGAGGCTTATGGATCGGAGCCGTAACCGCATTCGGAGGATTATCCGGTATCTTCCAGACAAAGAGTGTTATAAAAAATGCCGGATTATCCATCCGGCACTATGTAGCTTGGAAAGTACTTCACAGCTTCCTAACCATCATACTTTTTATTCTATTGGACCGTTTTCTTCTGTTCCTTCCGTGGGCATGACAGCTCCTGTCAGTTCCTGGCGGTTAGAGGAGACGATATCATAGCTTGACTGCATGGAAGTCATAAAAGCGTCAAAACGCCCCTGTGCCCCTTCCATGGAATGACTGATAATGGTCTGAAGGCTCTTTAACATGTCATCCGTATACTGAACAGAACTTTGCCTGATTCCGTTGGCATCAGCAACCGCCTGTTCTACGATCTGCTGGGCCTGTACATTGGCCTGTTCAATAATATCATTGGCCTGGGCATATGCTTTCTGCATAATCTCATGCTCATTAACCAGCTCATTGGTCTGAGCATTGGCCTGGGCCAAAATAGAATCAGCCTGCTGGCGGGCTTCATTCATAATGGCATCACGGTTGCTTATGATCTTCTGGTACTGCTTGATTTCATCCGGAATGCGCAGACGAAGTTCTACCAGAAGCTCTTCCAATTCATCCCTGTTGACCACGATCTTACTGTTGGAGAGTGGCTGGTACTTGCAGCTGTCAATATATTCTTCTATTTCACCGATTAACTGTTCAATTCTGCTCATCATAATACGAACACTCCTTACCCTTATTTCATTCTATCTTCCATCTTCTTCATTACACGCTCAGCCACACATGCTGGTACAAACGTGTTTATCTCTCCGCCATAGGCGGCAATCTCCTTCACAATGCTGGAACTCAAGTAAGAATATTTTAAATTCGTCGTCAAAAACACAGTATCAATCTCTGGGGCCATAACCCTGTTTGTCTGTGCGATTTGCAATTCATATTCAAAATCCGTTACAGCCCGAAGCCCGCGAATGACTGCATCCGCCTGATTGGCTCGTACAAAATCTACCAAAAGCCCTCCAAACGATTTCACTTCCACGTTGGGAAGGTCTTTAGTAAGGCTCTTTAACATATTAACACGTTCTTCTACAGAAAACAACGGAGTTTTTGAATTATTATTTAAAACTCCTATGATCAGATGGTCTGACATCTTGGCTGAGCGTTCAATAATATCCAGATGACCAAACGTCACCGGATCAAAGCTTCCAGGATACACTGCTTTTCTCATTTGACTCTTCCTTTTCTTTTATATTGCCTTTATATTATGGACAATTTCCTATCGTTCTTTCTTTGCTGCGAACACATGTTTGTTAGTCTTATAATCCTTTTCCCTTATAATCCGGTATCCCAGATTCTCCAGAAAATCAAAAGAGGTTTCTAAAGAAGCTTCCACAATAATCGTCGTGTCCTCATCAATCAGCTGGGAATCAGCCAGATGCTGCAAAACCTTTCTTTCCCAATCCTGATTATAGGGAGGGTCCATAAATATATAATCAAACACATACCCTTTCCCTTTAAGCCTCTCAAGCCCTGTCATAACGTCACAGTTCATTACAATGGCGCCATCCTCCAGTTTGGTAGTCCTTAAATTCTCACGAATGCATTCAGCTGCCTTCGGATTCTGTTCCACCATAACCGCCAGCCTGGCTCCGCGGCTTAACGCCTCGATTCCAATGGCCCCGCTCCCCGAGAATAAATCCAGGAAACAACAATCAGGCATGTCCCCATGGAGCATATTAAAAAGTGTCTCTTTAATTCTATCAGTCGTAGGCCGCGTATCCTGCCCCTCTATGGTCTTCAAAACAAGCCTTCTGGCTTTTCCGGCAATCACTCTCATAACAATTCCTCACTTTATTTTTCCAAACCATTATAGTATGAAATCAGAAGATATACAACCACTTTTCGCACCAGCAATGAGCCATGGGAGACTCGACTTACCAAATCAATCAAAAAAACAAGAGCCGCAGCCCCAATAACTGATTATCAGTTACGAAACTGCAGCTCCTGTTCCCCTTCAATCGTCCATGCTATTGGACTAAAAGTTATTTCTTGTTATATTCGAAGGGCGTTTCATTGTTTTTTACAGATTATTTACCTGCCATCTGTCTTTCCTGGGCTTCGATCATCTTCTTAACCATATAACCGCCTACGGAACCGTTCTGAGCAGAAGTTAAGTTACCGTTATAACCGTTGGTTAACGGAACACCAATCTCGCTGGCTACTTCCATTTTAAAACGATCCATTGCTTCTTTTGCCTCTGGTACATTTGTAGTATTAGATCTACCTGACATAATGATATGCCTCCTTTTCATCTATTCACCATGTTTTTGTTTTTTTAATAATTCATGGTGTGTTTTGTGCTACACTCCTATTATGGCTGGAATAGAATGAAATACACTAGAAGGTTTTTCGTAAAATGTTAATTTCAGGAAAAAAATTCGAGCCTTCAAAAACATTCTCATGCAGGTGCCTTTTAACCCTAATTACCACTCTCTAATATCTTTTCAATATTCGTTTTAACCAACTGGAACGCAACCTCATTCATGCCGCTGTTGATGATAACATCCGCCATAGGCTTCGTAGGCTCCACATACAAATAGTGCATAGGCTTAACCGTGGTTAAATACTGTTCTACAACACCCTCGATATCCCGGCCTCTATCCTTTACATCCCGGATCACCCGGCGTAGAATCCGTTCATCGGCGTCAGCCTCAACAAAGATTTTTATATCAAACATGCTTCTTAGCCGCTCATCCGCAAAAACCAGGATCCCCTCGACTAATATCACCTTTTTAGGCTCCACCTTCACAACATCTTGAGAACGGTTGTGCATGGAATAATCATAAACAGGGCAGTCAACCGCTTCTCCTGCCCGCAGACTCCGAAGCTGCTCCAGCAAAAGTTCTGTTTCAAAAGCTTCGGGATGGTCATAATTCATTTTCTTTCTCTCTTCAAAAGAAATCCCATCCTGCTTTTTATAATAATTATCATGATAAATAACCGCAATATCGTCACAAAATGCATCCTTTAACCGGTTCGTAAAGGTCGACTTCCCTGAGCCGGTTCCTCCGGCAATTCCAATTAACACACACTTCATCTTCCGTGCTCCTCCACTCGTATGCCGTATAAGCAACTCCCTTTTATCATTTACTCAATAACAGTCGCTTCCTCATATACAACCGTATTAGGCTTTATTGCATTATAATAGTTAGCAAAAGTAACCTTCATATAAGGATATACATAAATAAATGCAAGACCACAGGTAACCAGACCCAAAAGCTGCCATAATATAAAGGACAGCTCCAGAACAAAGAATTCCCACTTATGTCCTACCATCATTTCCTTACTTTCACGGATGCACTGCATGATTCCCTTATTCGGATCTTCAACCATAATAATAATGGCCTGTGAATAGCGGTAAGCTGCTATAATTCCCGGAACGATAAGAAGTAAAGCCCACAAAAAAGTTAACAGAGATACCATGAGAATCAATCCCAAAGCTTTTAACAAATACCTTACAGAACTGAATAAATCCCCATAAGACATAGTATTATCTCTGTTAGCAACCTTTAAACAGTAAGACTGATACCCGAACTGAATAATGGTACTGATAACAATATTAATAATTAAAAAAATAACGCTGCTGATTGCAAATGCCCCGTACTGGCCTACAGCCCCATATGCGCCTGCATTTTCTATCATGCCCTCCCATATATCCAGAAATCCCTGCACGACAGATAATATAACCATGATAACACCTACAATTATTGTAACCATGTATGGACTTACCAGCGCATCCCTCATGGCATCTTTTGCATTAAACTTTAAGTCTTTTCTACTCACAGCATTCCTCCTGTTTTCTTGCTTTGATAAATTTACGTAAATTAGTTTATCATTTGCAGTCGATTAATGCAATATTTTCTGCAAAAATCAAGAAATCAGATCATTGAAACTACAAATTAAGCTTATCATAGCTTTTCTCAAGATACTCCTGCAGCTTACCCTTAAGCTCCAGGTGTTCTTCTTTTTCCAGCTCCGGATCCTCTTTAAAAAGCCGTTTCACTTCTTCCGATACGGTCTTTAACAGGTTTGCATCCGTAAAAATATCTCCCAGCTTAAATTCCAGATCACCACTCTGCCTGATTCCAAAAATATCGCCTGGTCCCCGAAGCTTTAAATCTTCTGAAGCAATAAAAAAACCGTCATTGGACTGGTTTAAGATATCCAGGCGTTCTTTCGTTCCTTCCTGGTCCGAAGCTCCTACCATAATACAGTAAGACTGGTATTTCCCACGCCCCACGCGCCCTCTCAGCTGATGAAGCTGAGCCAGCCCGAAGCGCTCAGCATTCTCAATTAGCATTACCGTTGCATTGGGAACATTCACTCCTACCTCAATTACAGTCGTGGAAACCAGTACCTTGATTTCCCCGCCGGCAAATCTTTCCATGATTCCGTTTTTTTCCTTAGGCTTCATTTTCCCGTGAAGATATTCCACTGGAATTCCCGGAAGTGCCTCTCTTAAGGTTTTTGTATAATCCACTACGTTTTCTGCATCGATCATCTCACTGGCTTCTACCATAGGACAGATCACATAAGCCTGACGGCCGCTTGCTATCTCTTTCCGGATAAATTCATAGGCTTTCTTCCGGTAGCCGGTATCTACAACACAGTTTTTAATGGGTAAACGGTTTGCCGGCAGCTCATCAATAACAGAAATGTCTAAATCTCCGTAAATGATAATGGCAAGTGTCCGCGGGATCGGTGTGGCGCTCATTACCAGAACATGAGGCTCTTCTCCCTTTTTCCCAAGCATTTCCCGTTGGCTTACTCCGAACCGATGCTGTTCGTCGGTGATCACCAGTGCCAGATTATCATATACCACCTTCTCCTGAATGAGGGCATGGGTTCCAATAATAATATCCGCCTCGTGGGAAGCAATTTTTTCGTAAGCGATCCGTTTTTCCTTCGCCGTCATGGAGCCTGTAACAAGGATAGGCTTTTTGTCGATCTGATGCATAGCAAACAGCTCTGTCATGGATTCCAGATGCTGCTTAGCAAGTACCTCCGTAGGCGCCATAAGGGCTCCCTGATATCCGTTATACGCTGCCTGAAGGAGGGCAAGTATGGCAATGATCGTCTTACCAGAGCCTACATCGCCCTGAATAAGCCGGTTCATAACCCTGCCTCCCGAGAGATCGCCGTATACTTCATTTAAAACATTTTCCTGAGCATTGGTAAGAGAATAGGGAAGGCTTTTCCTTAAGTCCTCTACCTGAGTAGAGAGATTTAAGATATAGGCGCTTTTTTTATCCTCTCGACCTTCCTTTAAACGTCGTACCGCCATGAGAAAAAGAAAGAATTCATCAAACACCAGTCTTTTTCTGGCAAATAACAGTTCGGTCCGGTCCGTCGGAAAATGAATATGTTCAATAGCAAAATTATATTCCGCCAGCTCATGTTTTTTTCGCAAATCCGCAGGCATATAGTCCCGCACCATGGTCCGAAGGCTTAATGCCTGCCTTTGAGCCCTGACAATGGTTTTATTACTCAGTCCCTTGGTCTGACCGTAAACAGGCTGCATGGAATGCACCACCTGCTCATAGGCCTCCGCCGTAAATACCTCAGGCTGCTCCATGGTAAGACGTCCGCTTTTCTTTACCACCCTGCCACGGAAAATAGCCCTGGTTCCCGCTTTTAAAGTGGTGTGAAGATAGGGCATATTATACCAGGTGAGCAAAAGAGTTCCCGTCACATCCTTTAAAGTCGTTGTGATAACCTGGATATGGCTGTACCGTTTTACATCTGGTGTCTTATAAAGCATTCCGGCTACGGTCATCACCTGATCCGGTTTAAGCTCTCCAATAGGACAAGGCTCCTCATAGGTGTCATAGGCCCTTGGATAATATTCCAGAAGATCCCCAACGGTTATCACTCCCACCTTTTGAAACAATTTCCCTGTTTTTTCACCGATTCCCTTTAAGGTATCAATTGACTCGCGATTCAAAGACGGGTTCCCCTCCTTTCTTTTTACCTGCACAGCAAAACCGGGCAGACAGGCCTCGTCTGCCCGGTATATAAAATGCCGCTGGCTCTTTTTTATTCTACTGATATGAGATAATAATAGATCGGCTGTCCGCCTGTATGAAGCTCTACCTCGCAATGGGAAAACAGCTCTTCTGCTTTTTCCTTAAGCTCATTTGCAGCCTCTTCTTCCACATCTTTACCGTAATAAACGGTTACTAATTCAGATTCTTCTTCCACCATGGCTTTCATGGCTTCCAGTACCGTGGATTCAATTTCCTTTCCAACCGCCAGGATTCCACTATCACCTAGTGCCATGATATCCCCTTCCCGGATCTCAATATCATCGATCATGGTATTGCGGACCGCATAGGTAACCTGACCGGTTTTTACTCGGGACATCTCTTCTGTCATGATCTTCTCATTATCCTCCGGTGATAAATCCGGAGCAAAATTGATGATGGCAGTAATGCCCTGAGGAATGGTTTTTGAAGGGATTACAATAACCTTCTTGTCTTCCACCAGGCTTTTGGCCTGTTCAGCAGCAAGAATAATGTTCTTATTGTTTGGCAGGATGTAGATGGTATCGGCATTCACCCGTTCAATGGCATTTAACATGTCCTCTGTACTGGGGTTCATGGTCTGGCCGCCCTGGATCAGATAGTCTGCACCGATTCCACGGAATATTTCGTCAAGGCCTTCTCCTGCAGATACGGAAATAAAGCCATATGGTTTTCTCTGCTCCGCCTTCTTTTCGGCCTCAGCCTTTTGCTGTGCTGCCAGTTTTTCAGATTCTTTAATTAACTTTTCCTGGTGCTCTTCCCTCATATTATCAATTTTCATGCGGGATAAGGAGCCATAAGTAAGGGCCTTCTGGATTGCAAGTCCCGGATCATTGGTATGGACATGGACTTTTACCACGTCATCGTCCGAAACAACTACAATGGAATCACCGATGGATTCCAAGTATCCCTTGAATTCATGTTCCTTCTTATCATCATAGTGATTTTCCAGATTAATGATAAATTCGGTACAGTAGCCAAAACGAATATCAATATCAGCTGTTTTTGCCCCGGAGGTTCCGGAAACATCAACAGGCCGCTTTTCAACCTCTACAGATAAGTCTACCTCCTTGCCCATCAGGCAGTCAAAGGCACCCTTCATTACCTGCATAAGGCCCTGGCCGCCGGAATCTACAACACCGGCCTGCTTTAAGACCGGAAGCATCTCCGGAGTCTGGCTCAGTACGTAATCACCGTGTTCGATTACCTTCTGGCAAAATTCAAGGATATCCTCTGTCTCGGTAACCAACTCCGCAGCCTTTTCTGCCATACCTCTGGCTACAGTAAGAATGGTTCCTTCTTTGGGCTTCATAACTGCTTTGTAAGCGGTTTCTGTTGCCCGTACAAAGGAATTAGCTAAAACAGTGGTAGTTACCTGATTGGCGGCAGCGATCTCTTTTGTGAAACCACGGAACAGCTGGGACAGGATTACACCGGAGTTTCCTCTCGCTCCTCTTAACGAACCGGAGGAAATTGCTTTTGCTAACGTTTCCATGGTAGGATTCTCAATGGCAGCTACTTCCTTTGCCGCCGCCATGATCGTCATGGTCATGTTGGTTCCGGTATCTCCATCCGGCACTGGAAACACATTCAGTTCATTAATCCATTCTTTCTTTGCTTCCAGTCCTTTTGCTCCTGCCAAAAATGCCTTCTGCAGCATCTTGGCGTCTATATACTTCATACCCACGGGTAGTTTCCTCCTTAATCAATCACTCTTACGCCTTCGACAAAGATGTTAATCTTATCTACTGTCATACCTGTGAATTCTTCTACTTTGTATTTTACATTTTCAATCAAGTTATCCGCCACCGCAGAAATGCTGACCCCATAGGCTACAATTACATGGAAATCGATGGTGATATGGTTGTCCTGGATGTTCACATTAATTCCGTGAGTCAGGCCTTCCCGTTTTAAAAGCTTAACAAGTCCGTCTTTCATACTGACAGCCGCCATACCGACGATACCGAAGCATTCCACTGCGGTCGTTCCGGCATACATAGCGATAACATCAGGGCTTACCTGGATCTCTCCCAGTTTATTATTAATATAACCCTTCATAGTCTCTACCTCCGTTCTTTCTGTCTCATTTGATTATACATGATTTTTCCAAAAAAAGAAACAAATTTTTAATTTTCACTTGCAAATCCATGTGTTTTCTGTTATCATACATTTGTTGTGGATTTTTCAACCATAAAAAGTCCAAGTCGCTATTAAGGAGGTGCAATCATGGCTAAATGTGCAATTTGTGAAAAAGCTGCTCACTTTGGCAACGCAGTGAGCCATTCCCATAGAAGATCCAATAAGATGTGGAAAGCAAATGTGAAGTCCGTTAAAGTTAAAGTTAACGGCGGCGCTAATAAGAAGATGTACGTATGTACTTCCTGCTTAAGATCCGGATTAGTTGAAAGAGCTTAATCGAAGGAAACTCCTGGCTGATATCAGTCAGGAGTATTTTTTTGTCTTTTTTCATGAGGCCGTCCTTTTTTTAAAGGCTGGCCTCATTTATTTTTAACAGCATTGCTTATTCAGCAGCAGAACAGGTTATATCCCAGTACCAGACATCCGATGATAAACAGGATCGTTACGATAGTCGCCGGGATAAAAAGCAGAATTGCCATGCCCGCTCCAAAGCAGAACAGCATAAGTCCGCATACTCTTCTCATATCATCCCTCAATCCATTCAGGCTATATAACATACTATGCGGCTTATCCCCTTCTTATTCTTACGCTTTTTCCTTCTCTTCCGCCGCAGCCATCTCCTCCGCAACCTTTAATGCTTCCGGGGAAACTTCTTTTGTTCCACCGGCAAATTTATTGACAAAATCCGGAACCATATCCAAAATTTTTGTCACAGCATCCTGCTGTTTGATGTTTACCAGCTTTGTGACTCCATTCTGAATGATTAGCACAGCACTGGGGCTCATCTTTGCATGCATGCCTCCTGCACCATTCTGCTTTTTGTCTCCTGTAAAGGATCCGGCGGCCATGCCGCAGGTCACATCAACCAAAGGAAGAATGATCGTATCATCCACCTTTACCGCATCTCCTACCACAGTTTTTGTCGCCACAAAAGAATCCATACCCTTAAACAGCGACTCTACCGTAGATGTAAAATTATTCTCTGCCACGTTAAGCAATTCCTCCTTTATGAAGCCATCCCTTTAACAAACGCCTGAAATTCCTATTAAGCAGCATCCGCGAACCAATGAGGAGAACTGACCCCATACGGATTCTGCCGCGAAACGTTCCTTCCATTGTAAACACAGTCTGGTCAAAAACCGGATACAGGTTCAAATGCTTATGGCAAAGCGGATAAATAACACTTGCATAAGTGAGCACCTGACCGGTCAGATAAGGATCGTCAAAGCCAAAGGTTATATTTCCCTTTCCCCGGCGGGGAAGGATATGGCGGACCAATCGTTTCACCTGCCTAAAAAGCAGCTTTCCTGTCTTTTGGTTCTCCTTATCGGAAATCCAGGCATAAATCTCATCTTTTTTGTCTTTTATTGTTTTCAGTGTATCACAGATCCGAAGGAAAAAAAACTTAAGTTTTGTAAAAGCCATAAGAACCTTCTTCTTTAGCTTTTCAAACATTCCCTTGTTCTGGAATCCTTTTTTCTTTTTAGGTTCTTTCTTTTTAGGTTCTTCCCTTTTAGGTTCTTCCCATTTAGGCTCTTCCTTTTTAGGTTCTTCCTTTGGAGGCGTCAGATTTCTCGATTCCTCCTGGGGAGGTGGAATGGGCTCTTCCCTGACCCTGTCAGGATCATCCTCTTTCCCTTTCAGTACTTCTCGTATGGGTTCCGGTTCCATGATTTCCATGGCCTGAACCACAATATCTTCCGCTTCCTTAAGCTCTGAGTCCATCTTTTTCGGCTTACCTATGCGGAAGCCGAAGATACGGACCCTTACGATTAAGTCCTCCTCGTACTGAGCCGTCACAGAAAGGATATGTAGCAGCCAGGTAATCCTGGCCTTTCCCTTCACCTTTCCGTCATAGGATCCCTCAGCCTGGTACCGTACCGGAACCAGAAGGATCAGCAGAGCCACAGCGAGGACAAGCCCTAATACGATAAGCACCAGCAGCCCTAAAATTTTAAGTATAAATAAAATAATATGAAGCATGAACACCTCACACCTTACCGGCTTCCAACCCTATAAAATCAGACAGATCGAAGCCTCCAGTTTTCCGGTACATATCACTTATGATAGTTCCGGCCACCTCTAACGCTTCCCAATAATCAGACGCAATGCCTAAAATGAGAAACTCCTCCTCCCGGTAAATGGGCCACGAAAGCGTCATTGCCGGATAGATATCAAGTATATTATTCCCATTTACAGCAGGCGTAATCACATAAATACCCGGTCCGGATTTTGACCTGCGGATTCCCTGAATGATCCGGTAACGCTTCTTCTTCGCTTTCTCGCCAACGTACAAACGGTCAAACCAGCTTATTTTCATCATCCATCAGCTCTTCCAATAATTCCTTGCAAGTTTCCTTTTCCACTTCATCCAGGCAGCTTTTTAAGCTTCCCTCAATATATGCCTGTATTTCATCGATTGAATTAAAATAGACAGGAAGATCCGATAAAACCTTCGCCATGATGGCCCGGACCACAGGTCTGGAGACACTTAAGAATACCTCCTCAAGCTCCTTAAAATACTCCTCTGCGGTTTTCTCCAGGTAGGATCGGTCAACAACTGCCATTTCATCCGCCTTACCTGTTTCTTTCCACTCATCCCGGCTTTTTAATTCCACAAAAGAGCTTCCGGATAAAAGCCTGTCTACATTTACAGCTTTCACGTAATCCGGATCTTTATTCCATTCATCGCTCTCTTCCGGCAGCTCGGTTCTTAAATAACGCTCATAATAAGCTTCCTGCCTTCCCTCTAGCTGAGTAAGTCTGTCAAAAAACACTTCTCCTGCGGGGGAATAATCTTCATTTCTAAATTTTTCTAAAATCTCCGCAACCATGGAGAAGTAAAGATCTTCCTCTTTCACATCAACAACCGCTTCCGGTCTTGCAAACACCAGAACACAAAAATCATTGATAATGTCTTGGAGCATGATATATAGGCCGGATTCATCCACAAGCCCCTCGCAGGCAAGGCCAAGCTTTTCAGAAGCTTCTTCAAAGCCTTCGGCGGTCATATTCCCGTAATCCATAAGGCGGAACTGTTCCAAAAGCTCAAAAAGGTCTTTATGTCCTTCTTCCATACCGGAAGGAAGCTTTGCCATGGATTCTGTACGGAGAGTATACATCATATCCTTAAGATTCTCCATGGGGGAACCGATATAAACGGACAGTCCTTCCATAACAAGACTGAAAAACTTCTGTTTTGTCAGGCGGACCGGAAGCTGTCCGATGATCTGCCTGATTCTTCCGTTCATAACGGCTGTTTCCTTCGTATCCGTTACGAATTCAATAAGACGTTTCGCAAAGCTTTCATCATCATCTCCGGTTTCCGGTAAAATCATAAACTTCCGCTCCAGGCGGTTTATAACATACTCATAAATCTGTAAGCAGTCCGTGTAGGAAGTCAGAACCTCCACTTCATGAGTGATATCCTCACGAAGTTTAAGCAGTTCCTCTTCCACATCTTTTCCGGAAAAATGCTCTTTAAGCAGCCCGTTAAGCTGCCGGCAGTAAGCAATAATCTGCTCCGGAATCACAGGCTCCTCTCCAACGGTTTCAAATAAAGTATAATAATTCAGTACCAGTCTTACATAGGAGTACTGGTACGCTGCAGTCATCTGTTTTTTCAGCAAACGGGTCTCCAAATTTATCTCCTCCCGGAAGGTTTTATCAGTGATAATTCTTAAGAATAGAACGGCGCAGCAAATCCAGAGCCTTAACTACAGACTGCTCCCTGATCTTCTCCCGGTTTCCCTTAAAATGATATTCTTCCACGGAAACCTTATCCTTCATATAGCAGGCCATGTAAACAAGTCCTACCGGCTTTTCCCCATCAGAATCAGGTCCTGCAATCCCGGTCACTGCAATGCAGACATCCGAATCAGCCGCAAAAACACCGCCGATCGCCATTTCTTTGGCCGTCTGTTCGCTGACTGCACCGTATTTCTTCAAGGTGCCTTTGCTCACATCAAGATGTTTTCTCTTTGCCTTGTTGGAATAGGTGACAAATCCTTCCCGAAACACTTCAGAAGCCCCCGGTACATTTACCAGACGCCCTGCAATCAGTCCTCCGGTGCAGGATTCTGCTGTGGTAACCGTCAATTCATATTTTTTCAGGAGGCGGACTACTGCCATTTCAAGGGTCTCTTCCTCTTTTGTGGTGTACACATCATTGCCAAAACGGTTTTTGATCTCTTTTACTACCGGTTTTAAAAGTCTTTTGGCTTCTTCTTCGCTTGATGCCTTTGCCGTAACTCTCAAATGCACCTCAGCCGTCTTCGCATAGGTAGCAATGGTTGGGTTTGACTGTCCGTCAATAAGATCAAGAAGCTTATTCTCTACCTGGCTCTCACCATGTCCACAGATCTTGATCATTTGAGAACGGATCACTTCAGGCTGGCGTTTCTGAAGGTAAGGGAATACCTGGTCCTTGAATAAAGGCTTTAACTCATTTGGAGGTCCGGGCAGTAAAATAGCTGCCTTTCCGTCTTTTTCTATAATCAGTCCGGGAGCAGTCCCGTTATCGTTGTCAAGTACAGCAGCTCCCTGGGGAACCAGAGCCTGCTTCCAGTTATTATCTGGAATTTCTTTATAGATGCTGTTTTTAAAATACTCTTTGATTCTATTCTTTGTATGGGCATCTTCCATTAAAGAGAGACCCATGACCTCTGCGCAGACTTCTTTTGTCAGATCATCCTCCGTAGGTCCAAGACCTCCGGTAAGGATGACTACATCCGAGCGCTTTAAGGCAGTCTCAAATGCTTCAGAAAGACGTTCCCTGTTATCGCCCACCGTGACTTGATGAAACATGGAGAGCCCCAAAAGAGCACATTTTTCTGCCAGATACTGAGTGTTGGTATTTACGATATTTCCAAGAAGAAGTTCTGTTCCAACTGAAATCAGTTCAACAACCATGATCACATACTCCCTTCCGTAAGAACGTGGTAATTTTTCGCTACATAATCAAAGAGTGAAACTAAAGTAAGAATCGTAGCGAGCCAGATAAACACCGTTGTAAGGATGGACAATGCCGGAATGTTCAGGATAAGAAGAACCGACAGAATCATCTGGGACACTGTTTTAAACTTTCCCCAATAGCTGGCCGCGATCACCACACCATTATCAGAAGCTACCAGTCGGAACCCGCTGATAATAAATTCACGGCTAATAATCACGATAACGATCCAGGCAGAAAGCTGTCCTAAGGCCGTAAAACAGATAAGTCCTGCACAAACCAGCAGCTTATCTGCCAGAGGGTCCATAAACTTGCCAAAATTGGTCACAAGGCCATACTTTCTTGCTATCTTTCCATCAAGCAGATCTGTAAAGCTGGCCACAATGAAAATGGCAGCCGCAATGTAACGGTATGATGCATTGGCACCACCGTCAAGCAGCAGAAACAGAACAAAAAACGGAATCATAATAACCCTTAAAATTGTAAGCTTATTCGGTAAATTCATCCTCCAACTCTCCTATCAAATCATATTCCATAGCCCCTGTCACACGGACTCTTGCAAAATCACCTGACATCAGTTCTTCGGCCGTCTGAACAAAAATCATTCCATCCACACCTGGCCCATCCATATAGGTACGGCCCACATAAGCATTTTCATCTGCCACCTTGCCTTCAATCATAACCTCCAGGGTTTTCCCAACCATGGACTTAGAAAAATCATAGGAGATCTCCTGCTGAAGCTCCATGATGGCATCACGGCGTTCCTCCTTTACTTCCTGCAAAACCTGATCCGGATATTCCGCAGCAGGTGTATCTTCTTCTGCAGAATATGCAAACACTCCCAAACGCTGGAATTCCATCTCATCCACGAACTCCATCAACTCTTCGTGATCTTCCGGGGTTTCCCCTGGAAATCCTGAGATCAATGTGGTTCTAAGAGCGATATCCGGGATTTCTCTCCGAAGCTTTTCCACGATTTCCTGAAGCTGAGCCTTTGTGGTCCTACGGCCCATGCGTTTCAAAATCCGGTCGCTGGCATGCTGAATGGGCAGATCAAGATATTTGCATATCTTCTCTTCTTCCTTTATGGTCTGGATCAGCTCATCCGTGATTTCTTCCGGATAACAGTACTGGATCCGGATCCACTGAATCCCGGATATACGGCACAGGCTTTTAAGAAGCTTTGGAAGTGATTTCTCGCCATATAAATCCACACCATACAGAGTTGTCTCCTGAGCTACTAAAATAAGCTCTTTCACGCCTCTTTCTGCCAGTCTTTCTGCTTCCTTTACCAGGCGCTCTATAGGAACGCTTCGGTAATTTCCCCGCAAAGATGGGATGATACAGTACGTACAATGCTTGTCACAGCCTTCCGCAATCTTTAAAAAAGCATAATGGCCGCCAGTTGTAAGAATCCGCTCTGTTTCCACTTCCGGAAGCTCATCCAGCTCATGAAAACGCTGAACGTGTTCTTTGCCGCCTAAAGCTTCCGCCAGGACGTGAGAGATCTCGTCATAGGTGGAGGTTCCTAAAATTCCATCCACTTCAGGAATCTCGTCTATGATCTCCTGTTTATACCGCTGGGCCAGACAACCGGTTACGATCAATGCTTTGCATTTGGCATCAATCTTCCTCTGGGCCATTTCCAGTATGGTATTAACGCTTTCCTCTTTCGCGTCACCGATGAAGCAGCAGGTATTGATTACAATCACATCCGCATCATACTCATCATCCGTAAATGTATATCCGTCTTTATTCAGAAGGCCAAGCATCATCTCCGTATCCACGAGATTCTTGTCGCAGCCCAGTGAAACACATAATAACTTCATGTTTTAACTCCTGTCTTTCATTATAATGGGAAAGGCCATCTCATCCAAAAGGGAGACGGCCTCTTTCCTAATTATCGTCTTCTTCTGTTGCATCCGCTTCGCTTAAAATCTTCACTTTGCCCTCATACAGTTCCTCTACGGCAACAGAAAGCGGTTTCTTACCAGCTCCCAAAACCTCCGGCTCTGAGCCGCCGATGATCTGCCTTGCTCTCTTCGCTGCGGCAATCACGATAGAATAACGGCTCTGCACAACAGGAGCCTCTCCTGGCTCTACCTCGCTGTTTACTACATTAATTAAATCTGAATAAGATGGATGTAACATCTTTCATTCCCCTTTCTCAATCGGCTCTATATATTCTTTAATTCTTCCCGGATATGGGATAAAAATGCCATATTATTGGAAGCACGGTTATGTTGTACTTGAATCATGCGGTGCATCTCTTCCACACAAGTGTCTATCTTATCGTTAATGAGGATATAATCATAGCCCTCCATGCCTTCCGCTTCTTCAGCTGCCCGCCGGAGTCTGGCATTGATCACATCCATGTTTTCCGTACCGCGTCCAATGAGCCGGCGTTTTAATTCCTCTGCGTTGGGCGGCATTACAAAAATCAAAATCGCAGCAGGGAAACGTTTCTTTACCTTTAGTGCCCCCTGAATCTCTATTTCCAGGATAACATCTTTCCCCATTTTCATCTGGTTTAAAACGTATTCATTGGGTGTTCCATAATAATGGTTGACGTACTGGGCATATTCGATCAATTCTTCTTTTTCTATCATATCCTTAAAACGTTCTTCTGTTACAAAGAAATATTCTCTGCCGTCAACTTCTCCCTCTCTGGGATTTCTGGTGGTAGCGGATATGGACAGCGCGTAATTATCATACCGTTTCAGAAGCTCTTTCATCAAGGTGCCCTTGCCTGCTCCTGAGAATCCGGATACGACTACCAATATGCCATTTTCATTCATGCTCTTCGTTACACTCCTACTCAATATTCTGGATCTGCTCCCTTACCTTTTCAATCTCGGTCTTCAGAGCGATAGCCTTATCGGAAATTTCCAGGTCATTGGCTTTGGAAAGAATAGTATTCGCCTCCCGGTTCATCTCCTGGGCAATGAAATCCAGTTTTCTTCCCACACTTCCGCCTGCATTAAGCTCTGTACAGGTATTTTCAATGTGGCTTCTAAGCCGTACGGTCTCTTCATCCACACAGATTTTATCGGCAAATATCGTAACTTCCGTGGCAATTCTTCCTTCATCTATAGAAGCACTTCCCAGAAGTTCCTTCACCTTGTCCTCCAGTTTTGTCCTGTATTCTAAAAGAATCCTGGGGGACCGTTCTTCAATAAATCCAACAAGCTCAGTCATATACTTAAGCTTTCCAAGGAGATCGTTCTTTAGGTTTTCTCCTTCTGTCACTCTTGTTTCTACAAAACGTTTTGCAGCTTCCTCAATGGTTTCTGAAAGAAGCTTCCACATCTGTTCCTCATCCTCCGGAACCTCTTCCATGATAAGGACCTCCGGGCATTTTGCCAGGGCCGATACCTTGATGTCATTCTGAATTCCGAATTGTGCCTCCATCTTTGCGAAATAATCCATATATTCAGCAGCCAGCGCACTGTTATACTTCAAGCACAGCTTATTCTCTGTATAATCCTCATAGGTGATGAATACATCAACCTTACCACGTTGGATATAATTCTTTAACAGATTCCTGATCCCTGCTTCAAAGAAATTAAACTTTTTCGGCATCTTTATGCTTAAATCCAGATATCTGTGATTTACAGCTTTCATTTCTACGGAAATCTTATATTCATCCGTGACAGTTTCGCATCTGCCAAAACCTGTCATGCTCTTGATCATTCCATATGCCTCTCTTTCGCCATAGATATCATCCATTATAATTCATAATAAAATACAAGTCAATTGGTTTTAAATTTTACAGACAGTTGATTCTGTGCTATACTATCCTTATTATATAGACCATTTACCGGAGGAAACAGACAATGGCATTAGACGGAATTGTTATGGCAAATCTAGCAGCAGAGATGAAAGACCGGCTGGAAGGCGGAAAAATCGCAAAAATTGCTCAGCCGGAAAAGGATGAACTGCTGTTTACTATTAAAAACCAGAAAAACACATGGAGACTCCTGATTTCAGCCAGTGCCAGTCTCCCTCTCATCTATTTTACAGAGGCAAACAAGCAAAGCCCCATGACCGCCCCGAATTTTTGTATGCTTTTAAGAAAGCACATCGGAAACGGGCGTATCATCCGGGTGAGCCAGCCGGGACTGGAACGGATCATATGTATGGAAGTGGAACACTTTGATGAATTAGGTGACAAAAGAACCAAAAAACTGATCATCGAAATCATGGGAAAACACAGCAATATCATCTTTTGCAATGAAGAGGATATGATTTTAGACAGCATAAAGCATATTTCCGCTCAGGTTAGCTCCATACGTGAAGTATTGCCGGGAAGAACCTATTTCATCCCACAGACCATGGAGAAAAAAGATCCGCTGACCATCACTGAGGAAGAATTCATTAATGTGATCGGCCAGACAGCCGCACCAATACAAAAAGCGCTGTATATGAAACTGACCGGTATAAGCCCTATTATGGGCCATGAGCTATGCAATCTGGCCTCCATTGACGGGGACCGCTCTGCCAATGGAATGACGGAACTTGAACTGATCCATCTGTATCATATGTTTTCCTTTATTATGGATGATGTAAAACATGGACATTTCACTCCAAACATTATATATAAAAAGGAAGAACCTGTGGAATTCTCCGCCCTTCCCTTAACCTGTTATCAGGGTGAAGGATATGTTTCCCAGTGCTTTGATTCCATCAGCACACTTTTGGAAAACTATTATGCTTCAAAAAATACCATCACCAGAATCCGGCAAAAATCCGTAGATTTACGTAAAATCGTACAGACCGCTCTGGAACGAAATTATAAAAAATACGACCTTCAGGCCAAGCAGCTGAAGGATACGGACAAACGGGATAAGTATAAGGTTTACGGAGAGCTTATCAATACCTATGGATATGAATTAACCGGAGGGGAAAAGCAGCTGGTCTGCCTTAATTATTACACCAACGAGGAAATTACCATTCCTATGGATGATCAGCTATCTGCAAAAGAGAATGCACAGAAATATTTCGATAAATACAACAAGTTAAAACGTACCTTTGAAGCGGTAACCGGGCAAATTGCGGAAACCAAACAGGAAATCGACCATTTGGAATCTGTTAGTACTGCTTTGGACATCGCCCTAATGGAGGAAGATCTTGTACAGATCAAAGAAGAATTGATGGAGTACGGATACATTAAGCACCGTCGCTCCGGCGATAAAAGGCCCAAGATAACAAGCAGACCCTTCCACTATGTTTCATCAGATGGGTTCCATATTTATGTAGGGAAGAATAATTACCAGAATGAAGAACTGACCTTTAAAGTGGCAAGCGGCAACGACTGGTGGTTCCATGCAAAAGGAATCCCAGGTTCTCATGTGATCGTAAAAACCGAAGGGAAGGAGCTTCCCGACCGGGCATTTGAAGAAGCCGGAGCTTTAGCCGCCTATTACTCCAAGGGACGTGAAAATGATAAGGTGGAAGTGGATTATATACAGAAAAAACAGATTAAAAAGGTGGCCGGATCGGCGCCTGGTTTTGTTATCTACCATACCAATTATTCTATGGTTGCTGAGCCGAAGGTGCTTTTGGAAGAATGTAAATGAGTGCTCTATGCTGGAACAGGCTTTAAGGATTTGACAAAAGTTAAATATTCTATCTCTATATCTAGAAGCGGCCCTATCCGATCTGGATAATATAACGAATTATTATTATATCACCTTTGGGATTGACAGTGCGCAAAAGATGTTCTGGAATACCATCTAAAGATCGGCTCCTTAAATTACTTGGATATAAAGAAATCTATTCTGGAAGGTTTGTAATCGTGTATAGAGTCGATGAAGGGGAGGGGAAGGTTTTTATTAACCATATTGCGGATACACAGGCCGATTACCCCAATCTATTTAAATAGTTCGTATTAACTGTATCCGTCCCCAGTCTTAGCTCTTTAACGTGAATACCATCAACTCGCTATTCAGGCTTGTCAGGCTGATTTGAGGACTGATAAATCTCCTAATTTAGTCCAGGCACTCGCTTCTATGAAAATAGGCCTCCTACAACAACTTAATGTAGGAGGCCTATTTTAATTTCTATTCTTAGTAATTACACACTTTTCGTAAAGACTTTGCAATTCGTCAAAACATTGATTATAATATATTTTCCTGCCTATATCATACTTTAATCATATTTTTGAATATTCCCATAGCTACCTGTTTTGATTAAATATCAATGCTTTCTAGTATTACAATTTTTCTTTCCGGTATGGTTGTTATCACATCTACGTAATATTCATCTGGAATAATTTTTCTCTTTCTGGACTTTGGCATGATATTCCTTTGCATAGAAGCATCTATTAAATTCTTTTCTAGTCTTAAAATTTTCCGAAATAATCTCACTCTCATCTGCTTTTTCTCCCATCTTCGTCATCCTTTTGTACAGGAAAGGTCTGGCAGACCTCATGCAAATAAATCCGTCTAAAACAGTTCCCAGCAAAATTTTCATGATTGACAAACTGCCCTTTGAAATTAATTCAAAGGGCAGCAATTATTTTAGTATTATTCTACTGAGTAACCATAAAACTTCTGAGCAATAATTAATTCCACATATTTTACTTTACATGTTTATAGGGAACTTAATCAATTCAAGCAGAAGTTTCCCCCTTGTTACTACAGTAAACATACAATACACGTTCCAACTAGTTGGATTTGAAAATCTCACAATAATTTATATGTATTATTTTCTTTGGTATAACAGCGCTTTTTCTATTTATAATGAAAAATCATCATTATAAAACTCATACCGGACTATTTGCACTTAAAACAAAATGCCAAATTTTTTTTCTCATAAATTTCCTATTTAGTATTCTCATTGCGCATCTTTAACACTGCTTCCGGAATTTTTCTTTCATAAACTCCAATTGGAATACTCCTACCTACTGAATTAAGCGAAATCTTTGTTAATGTTTTCTGAACTTTCATAATGGTTTCTTTTTTCATTTTCATCTTTCTCCTTTTCGTTAATCTTATTTCTAGGAAGTAATGTTAATACTTCAATAAAAACCGGATATACAATTAATCCACGCAAATCTAAACTTAACGTCGCAACTACTAATAACAGCGTTAAAAAAACAATAGAAAATGCTTTCTTTTTCCATATATCTTTTGAAGAAAAGTATTGTATATTAATAGTTCTTGGTGCGCAAAAAATTATTAATAAAACGCAAAATATATAGATATAAGGCATCATAATTAATTTAATTTCAAAAAACAAGTTACAAATAATGGACATCGCCCAAATAGCAATCATGCTCAGGGTACAACCCACTCCTGTTTTGGCATGTTTACCACCTGCCTGTAATCGTAAACCACAAAAAGAAAATAAAACAATAGCTGTCTCCTTACCCATTCCAATAATAACTCCAATCAACAGAATAAGGATAAACTTCAAAATATTATCTAATAATAACTCTAATCCATATTGTATAATTTCGTTTTCTTCTGGATCCTTATGGTTTATCTTATCCAGCCAATCACAAATTTGAACAGATATTTTTGAAACACTCATATTTTTCACCACCATTTGTCTCTAATTGTAACATGACTTTAGACAAATATATATTTTTGCTATTTTCGTTACTTTTTTCTTCCTAAGCGTAAGTTACTTCTATTTTTAATACAATAATCTTTACTTTCCTGACATAACAAGGTAAAATATTTATATTCACTAAAGAGGGGGGAATCATGAACAACTTAATTTGCACCCTGGCTGGAAGTTTATGTATTTATTTTTCTTATATCAACTTACTGCCTCAAAAATATTCAATTTTAAAAAGAATAATAATTTTTTTATATGTTTTCAATACCTTTCTAATTTTTGAAGGATCACTTGGACAAACAAGTACATTTTTGACTAGTATAGGAATTATAATTTTTACACTTTTATTTACAAAGAGTCGAGTTTTTAATATATGTTGCTACCTGTTTGGTTATCTCTATATTGTAGCTTTTAATTATTTGTTTATGTGGATAGCTGGAGCCCTGTTAAAAATGGACATGAAGGCCCTATTAACCCATGAAAAACTAACAGTAATCTTTTCCATTATCTATTGTATATATACCGGTATAACAACAAAGTTAATAGGTCGGTATCTTCATGAAAAATTAAAAATTTCGAACCTTTTAATTAATAATCATCTACTGACTGCTGTTTTTATAGATTTAATACTCCTTGTTTTTCTCTATATTTTTAATTTTTCCTATGGTGAACATCTAGGTTATAATTATGGTGTTATTGCTCTGAACGGAATTATATTCCTAATATTATTTGCAATCACAGCTTTTCTTATGTATTATATTTATAAGACAACGCTGGCAGAACAAGCTTACAAACACCGAATGGCACAATTTGAGAACCTAAGAACCTACACAGACAGACTGGAAGAATCTTATGGAGTTATGCGTAAGTTCAAACATGATTACATGAATATCTTAAGCACGTTATCAGGATTTTTGAATGAAAATGATATGGAAAGTTTGAGGGAATATTACGGAGAAAGAATCCTTCCAATTAGCCGTGCATTCACAGAGTCAGATACCAAATTAGGAACTCTTTCCAATATTAAAAATACCGCCTTAAAAAGTCTGCTCTCCTCTAAATTCGTCTATATGATGGAGACAGGTATCAAAGCAGAAATAGAACTTATGGAACCTATCAATGACCTAAACATGGACTGTCTGGACCTTTCCCGAATCCTGGGTATATTATTAGACAACGCCTTGGAAGCTGCTATAGAAACAGAAGAAAAGGAAGTACATTTCTGCATGTTTTATAAAGATAAGGATTTCTACCTTATCATTCAAAACACCGCGCTTCCACCGACTTATGCCATATCAGAACTTCGCAGCCATGAAATTTCAACAAAAGGCGAGAATAGAGGAATCGGCCTTTTTAACGTAGAAATGATTTTAAAAAGTTATAAAAATGCCATTTGGAATACTACATATGAGGAACCTTATTTCACACAAGAACTAATCCTAATGCATAACGATTAATAAGGAGTACATAAAATGATTCACATATATCTTTGTGAAGATGATAAAAGACAATTAAGCCGCTGGGAAGAGATCATCGGAAAATATCTATTGATGAACTCAACAGAATCCAAACTTTATTGTTCAGTCTCAAAACCTGAAGAGTTGCTATCGATACGAAGGCGCTCCAACAATATCGGACTTTATTTTCTGGACATTGATTTGCAGTCAAATAAAAATGGGATTGAGCTGGCACAGGAAATACGCAAATATGATCCACGTGGCTATGTTGTTTTTGTAACTACTCACAGTGAGATGGCCGTTCTCACCTTCCGCTACAAAGTAGAAGCAATGGACTTTATTGCAAAAGATGAAACGGAAACCTTACCAGAGCAAATCTGCTCCTGCATTCAAAATGCAGAAAGGAATTATAAGACTCAGTTGGACTCCTCAAACCGTCTCTTATCCATAAAGGTAGATAAAGATTCAATGGTTCTGGATCAAAATGACATCGTAGCTATTACGACCAGTGACGATTCTCACAAGATCACTATTCATACCAGAACCGGTATCCGGCAGATCACAGGCTCATTAAAAGAATTCCTTGCGACCTTGAATTCCGACTTTTGCCAATGTAACCGTTCTACCATCATAAATATGAAGCATGTATTAAAATATTCCAGAGAAAATGCTTCACTTATTATGAATAATAAAGAAACCTATTCCGTATCCATTCGCATGATGGGAAAAGTACAGAAAGCTTTAAATAGCATTCATTCATAATTGAATAGGCGTCTTCCTCTGAATCGTTTAAGTCTACATATTGTCCATTTTGCACCCATGCTGGGTACATATGTAATAGGAGGCAGCCGAGATATTCGGCTGCCTCCTATATTAATCTTACTCTAACGATTCCATAAAAACGGATCTTCTGTCTGATCCAGGTAATTTTTAAGCTTTTCCCTATATGCCAAAATGTCAGTCCTTTGGCAGTCCTTATCTATCAGTTCCGGATTTATCTGGAAAGGATCTTCCTTATTATCATATAGATATTCCTTTTGCTCCTCTCCCGGAGCGTAACCATTAAAAATGACATAGGTATAACGTTCGTCCTTGATGCCTCTCCAGCCATAAGCCTTATGGGTAAGCCCCTTGTCGGAAAACGCCTTTACCGCATCCGCACCGCCCGGATAGGAACAGATTAACATATCCTGCGGCTCGTTCTCATCTTTTCCGAACATTCCTTTCACATGACTATAGCCCTCACATGTTTCGGGTATAGAAAGATCCAGAAGTTCCAGAATGGTCGGCATATGGTCCGGGCTTGCAAAGATTCCGTCATTGTCTACTGCCTGAATTCTACCCTTCTGACGCATCATAAGTGGAATATGGATAGACTCCTCATACCAGACATTTTTACTCATCAGCCCATGGGAACCAAGCATTTCTCCATGGTCCGCAGATAAAACGACAATGGTATTCTCTTCCATATTATGATCCTTTAAATATTGAAGGATTCTTCCAAACTGTTCATCGATTCCATGAACTGCGGCGTAATATTGCCTGGTCTGGGTTTCCAGAAGTCCTCCTTTTTCCCGCATCTCCTCCGGAACATTTTCCCGGTAGTGCACCTCTAAATCCTTAAATTTATCGTAATACCGGTCCGGTACCAACTCATAGGGAAGATGGGGCGGATTATAGGATAAGTACAGCGCAAAAGGCTGTTCCTCTCCTTTCCTTGCTTCCATGTACTCGATGGCCTTATCTGTTTCAAATTCCGCAGACCACTTTCCTGGTTTTATTTGCTTTTCATCATCCTGCCAGTAATGAGGATCCAAATGGTCATCCCAGGCTCCATAAGAGAGCCAGTAGTCAAACCCATGCCTTCTCTCTCCAGGCGGCGTATAGGCATCCCAGTCTTTTGCGCCTGATTTTGGATTGGAGGAAAAGTTAAGTTCAGAGGCATCCAGGTGCCATTTGCCAATGTAACCCGTTTGATATCCTTCGGCCTTTAGCACATCTCCGATACAGAGCTCCTGGGGCCTTAGCATGACCTTTTCTTCCAGTCCTATCTTGCAATTGGTCCACATCCCCACACGGAATGGGTATTTCCCTGTCATCAGGGAAGCTCTGTGAGGAGAACATAAGGGAAACGTACTGTAAGCATTGGTAAACCTCATGCTCTCCTGAGCAAAGGAGTCAATATTTGGAGTCACCACCTGATCCATGTTCATATATCCTATGGCGTGAGCCCGCCACTGATCGGCAAAAACATACAGCAGATTTGTTTTCATTTTTTTCTCCTTATTCTTCCACAGTTCCTACCAGTACAGCTCCCAATCCTTTGAAAGCCTGGTAAGAGCCTCCATGTAAAAATAATCGCCCCAGGTATTGCACTCATCCACGCCACGGTTCGTACAGGTATTCTCCTTGGAATCCCTGGCGTAGGTGCCATGAAGCAGCAGTCCGTTGGATTTTTTGTAATCCTTGTTGGCACAATGATCCACCAGTGCCCTTAGCATACGGTCAGCAGCATCTAAATATACCTTAGCTTTATCTTTTTCCAAATATTTTGCCATTTCTAAGATTCCGCAGACAGCAATGGCAGAAG
This sequence comes from Lacrimispora sanguinis, assembly GCF_044987295.1. Taxonomy (NCBI): domain Bacteria; kingdom Bacillati; phylum Bacillota; class Clostridia; order Lachnospirales; family Lachnospiraceae; genus Lacrimispora; species Lacrimispora sanguinis. The sequence continues at coordinate 667,213 of NZ_CP173277.1, forward strand.
CAGAGGAATCTCTCGGCTCCGTGCTTCCCGTGTCAAAGTCAAAATCCCAGTAAGGCACAAGATCTTCCGGCAGGTGTTCGATAAAATAATCCGTTACCCAGCAGAATAAATCCATGTATTCTGTATTTTTTAAATACCGGTAGCTTAAGGCGATTCCATATATGCCCCAAGCCTGGCCTCTGGCCCATGCGGAGCCATTGCGGTTTCCCTGATGGGTTACGCCATAGGTCGGTTCCCCGGTCTCTACGTCAAAGAAATGAGTATGGTAAGTGGAATGATCAGGACGAAGAATGCATTTCATAGCAGTTCTGATATGATTTTCCGCCTTTTCTTCATAAGAAGGATCTCCCGTCACTTCTGTTGCCCAGTAAAGCAGGGGAAGATTTAACAGACAGTCAATGATCAGTCTGTATTCCTTCGGTTCCCCAGGATTTCCCCAGGCCTGAAGGAATTTCCCTTTCTCCCGGTAACGTTCCGCCAAATGGTCCGCTGCCAATAAAGCCGCTTTTTTTGCGTGCTCATTGCCGGTCAGCTTATAGGCTGCCACACAGGATAAGCTGAATAAAAATCCCATATCATGATGATTTACATCAATTTTATTCTCTATTCTGTCAAGAAAGCTTTCTACCTGCACTTCTGCCGCTTTCCGGAACGCTTCATCGCCGGTATGCTCATAAGCCAGCCAGATCACTCCTGTCCAGAATCCTGTTGTCCATTCTACATTTTCTGTCGCTTCATAAAATTCGTCAAAACTGTTGGAAGACTGGAATTTATCCGTAAATACCGATAGGTTCTCTTTGACGATCTTTACCGCATCATCAAGAGCTTTTTGAACCATACCCTCTTCCATTCCAGGATAGGTTTTTATTTGTTCCAATGTTTGTGCCATATGCCTCTCCTTTCCACCTATTGTCCATCTTTTTGGACATAAAGGTATACCCGTAGGGTGTTTCCACCTAAGTCCATCTTTTTGGACATAAAAAGGTATACCCGTAGGGTGTTTCCTTTCCGCTTAGCCCTTGATTCCGCTGGCTGCAACGCCCTCAACAAAGAACTTCTGGCAGCTTAAGAATACAATGATAACCGGGATCAATGAGCACACAGAGGCTGCCATGATCCATGCATAATCAGCTCCAAACTGAGATATAAACATACGGATACCAAGCTGAATAGTCTTTAATTCTTTTGTCTTTAAATAGATCAATGGTCCCATAAAATCATTCCATACATTCGTAAAGGTAAAGATAGTCAGGGTTGCCATTGCCGGCTTGCCAAGTGGGAATACGATTTTAGCAAATATACCGTACTCGTTTAATCCATCAATCCTGGCTGCTTCACACAATTCGTCAGGAATGCTGATATAAAACTGTCGGATTAAAAATACACCGAATGCGGAAAAGGCCTGCATCAGGATCAATCCTAAATGAGTATCGTTAAGTCCAAGCTTGGAAACCAGAATAAACTGGGGAACCATGTAAACCTGCCATGGAACGGCTATGGTCGTAACATACATAAGGAAGATTAAATCTCTGCCTTTAAAACGTGTCTTTGTAAAACCGTAAGCAGCAAAGCAGCTGGTGAACAGCTGGATTACGGTCGTAATGACCGTCAGCTTGGCGGTATTGAAAAAGAAGGTCACAAGAGGCAGCTTCTTCCAGATGATTTTGTAGTTCTCCAAATGCACCGTTTCTGGCCACCATGTCATAGGTATGGAAAATACGTCTTTATTAAGCTTTAAAGAAGAAATTACCATCCAATAAAAGGGCACCAGCATAAAAAGGGATAAAGCAATCAATCCCAAATATAGAAATATGTTCAAACTCTTTGATTTTGTTCTCATCGCTTTCCCTCCTTACATCAAATCTTTAGACCACTTCTTTTCACCAGCAAACTGAATCAGGGTGACAATAAGCACTACTGAAAACAGAACAAGCGCGCCAGCACTTGCCGGTCCAAACTCCCAGCTTGTAAATGCCTTTTCGTATATATAATTAACCAGAGTCTTAGTTGCATTACCAGGACCTCCACCTGTCATTACGTATACAAGGTCAAATACCTTGAAGCATTGGATCGTCAGCATGATCAGAACGAAGAATGTGGTTGGAGTCAGCATGGGAATGGTAATATAACGAAGCTTCTGGAAGCCGTTGGCTCCGTCAATTCCTGCCGCTTCATAAAGAGAGCCTGAGATTCCCTGAAGAGCTGCCAGATACACGATCATATAGTATCCCATGTATTTCCATACGCTTACGATAGAAATAGCTACCATGGCCCATTTCACATCCACAACCCACCTGGGGGGTTTGGAAATGCCAATAAATCTAAGAAATTCATTGATTGGTCCAAAGTCCGGCTGGAACAGCATATTCCACACCGCACCAACTGCTACGATGGAAGCAATATAAGGGAAATACAATGCTGTACGGAAAACTGCGATCCCCTTTAACTTATGGTTCAACAGAACTGCCAGTAAAAGTGCCAGCACTAAGGTTGGTAATACAGTGAGCAGTGCGTATTGAATCGTGTGAATAAAGGATTGAACAAAAATCCTATCATTAAAAATCTGAACAAAATTACTTAATCCTACGAATTCCATGGGAGCCCGGGAACCATCCCATTTCATAACACTTAAAACAAAAGAAAAGATAACGGGAATGAATACAAAAATTGCATATCCGATTAAATTGGGTAGAATAAAGGAATAACCAATCAGGTTACTTCGGATTGCCTTCATTTGATGAGACTTTATCGTCTTTTTTACTTCTTTCATACAGGGTTAACCTCCTTTTCACCTGCTTTTTGCCACAAAAAGAGCGCCTTGCCATAATATTTGAAAAGGCGCTCTCCGGGCAATCAAATTTTTACCAGCCCTTGATCTCCGCAACACGCTTGTTCAGTTCTTCGATTCCCTGATCAACGGTATACTGCTTAATCATGATCATTTCATGAACTTCTTCAAGCACAGTTTTGATTTCAGTAATCTTTGGATCTAAAGGACGGTCAAATATATAGTGAGTATAAGTCAGTGCTTCAACATTTGAATCTCCCTCTGGGAAGAACTGTGCAGAAGCAATGGTCTTTAATGACTCTTCTGTCTGGATACCGGTAAATACGCCCTGTTCAGCTAAAATGTTAGCTGCTTCTTCGCTGGTTGCAAACTTTACAAAATCCCAGGATAAGTCAGGCTCATCAGTGTAAGCACTGATTCCGACAGGAGTGAGAGCTCCTACTGTGTAACCGGCTTCTGTATCAGCAGGATGAGGAATCCTTGCAATGCCCCAGTTAAAGGAAGTTTCATCTGATGCCTGAGACTGGATCATAGTTGCGATAAACCAGGAACCCATTGGCATCATAGCACACTGCTGATTTTTGAATACTGATGAATAATGGATATTTGCTGTCTTTAAAGTAGAGAAATCCTGAATATAACCATTATCCTGTAATGCAAGAGCTTGCTCATACCATGGCTTTAAGAAGGAATAATCCTTTTCAACAACGGTGTGCTTGCCATCCTGAACAGCCCAGTTTGATACAAGTGCCTGCCAGGTGTGGTTATGTCCGCCATAAACCTTTGAACTGCCTTCACCAGAGGTCAGCTTAGCTGCAAGATCATTATACTCATCCCAGGTCATATCATTTGATGGATAAGGAACGCCTGCTGCATCAAAAAGGTCCTTATTGTAGTATAAGATATACCAGTCGGAACGGTATGGAAGTCCGTAGGTAGCTCCGTTATACTGAAGCTGCTCTGCTGCACCATTATAAATGGATAAATCAAAATTATCTTTCTTCATGAAATCATCCAAAGGAAGAAGCTGTTTTTTATCTGCCATCTGGAGCATGGAACCCATGTCCTTTACCCAGATTACGTCTGGATCCGGCTGAGCTGCAGATAAGCTTATTCCCAGGGAATTGTTGTATTCATCAGCTGATGTATCTATAACATTAATTTCAACATCTGGATGTTTTGCCATGTAGGCATCAACTACAGTCTGGAATGTAGGTGATGTATCATAGTCCCATGTAGTAACGGAAAGAACTTTCTTTTCTCCTGTGCTCGTTGCTTTTTCATCTGATTTTGTTGTTTCTGTCTTTTCAGTTGAACCTGCAGCACTGGTCTCTGCTGTTTTGCTACCACCACAAGCAGTTAAAGATGTGCAAACCATACCGGCTGCTAACATCATAGCTAAAACTCGTTTTAATTTCATTAGATTGAAACCTCCCTTTTTTTAGAACTACGCGCGTATGTGTTCTTTGTGGTATAAGAATAACAGATTTAAAGCCTTATCGGAATAAACGATTTGCATAATTCTATTATTTTTTTTACTCATCAACGTATTTCATGATCTCAAACATATATTTTATTTAGATTTTTATACTATTTTAAGATTAATTTTTATATTCGTTGAATTTCTGCGTAATAAAGGATATGATATGATTAAATTTATAAAGAAACAATGATTCAGAAAGGAACTCTGTCATGCCCCGCACATTTCAGTATAAGCTTCTTCTATATAATCTTCTTGTAGTTATAAGTATCGCCTGTGCAGTAAGCTTTTATAACTATCACTCCTATTATAAGGATGCTATTCAAAATGAAACGGAAAATTCTGTTAACCGCATACAGATTCTGTCCGACCGGATGGAAGTTGCTTACGAGGAAATGGTCAACATCATTGTAACCTGTTCAGAAAGAAAGTCTTTATTTTACACACCTTCCTTAAAACAGTCGGAATACGGAGATGCTGCTTATATTAAGCTATACGCTTCCAATGTACTAAGGGACTTCTGCGCAATTTCAGGTTACAGCAAATATATCTATAAGATCACTCTTTATAGCAACGGAGAAATCCTGCAAGCAGGGAGCGCCTACGGCTCCTCTTTCGATTTTAGAGACATCCAAAATGCGCCCTGGTTCCTTGATATGCTTTCCAGAGAGAATACCCAGTATCTTCTCTCCCTGGAGGACAACCCTTTTTCTCCAATGAATTACACCCCTAAGCTGCTCCCTCTTCTTAGACCATTAAAATATTCCTCAAGCAGCAATCCGGAGGATGCCTGGATATTTCTGGCTATTTCTCCCCGCCTGTTTTCCGATACCCTGGAAAGCATGGGAGATGGACAGATCATCTTTGCGTCCACTTTAGATGGAAGTATCATTTCTTCTGTGAATGGAAAGGATTATGATGTCTCTGATCTGCTGGTCACTCTTAGAAACTTAAAAGACCCCCAGGGCAATTTCCGCACTTTGCTGAATGGAAAGGATTGTATCATCTCCTATCAGAGGCAATTAATCAGCGGTCTGATCTTCTTTCAGATCCTGCCAATTTCAGACCTTAACCTTGACCATGGCATGATTGGGGGTACCATTGCTCTCATATTCTTTTTCTGCTGTACCATCGGCTTAACCTTGTCCTGGTTTATATCCCGCCAGCTAAGTGCTCCTATCAGCCGTTTGAAAAAACGTCTGGAATTCATCTCCATGGGAAATTTCGAACCGGACCGTTCCATTGAAACAGATGATGAAATCGGAAGCATAGGAAAGCAGATTAACCAAATGTCTGACCGAATTTCCGATCTTTTGGAAACCAGGGTTCAAAGCGAAAAAGAAAAAAAGGATTTGGAAATCAAAATGCTTCAAGCCCAGATTAATCCTCATTTTCTTTACAACACTCTGGATTCTATCAAATGGATCGCAACCATGCAGAAAAACAGCGGGATCGTACAGGTAGTCACTGCTCTGTCCTCTCTGTTAAAGAACATGGCAAAGGGATTCAACGAAAAAGTAACTCTTCGTCAAGAATTGGATTTTTTACAAAATTATGTTATTATAGAGAAAATCCGATATATTGAACTTTTTGATGTGACCACAGAGGTTGATCAGGAAGTTTTATACGATGCCAAAATCGTGAAGCTGACCCTTCAGCCTATTGTGGAAAACGCCATCTTTAACGGAATCGAGCCAAGCGGACGAAACGGGCTGATACAGATACACGTTTTTGCTGAAAACAGTGTCCTTTATATTACAATAAGGGACAATGGCATCGGCATTTCTCCAGAAGGCATTGAAACGCTGTTAACAGATACTTCCCGCATCACAAGAAGCAATATGAGCGGAATCGGGCTTCCAAACGTAGACCGGAGATTAAAGCTGGTTTACGGAGAAGAATACGGATTAAAGCTTGAAAGCGAATTAGACCAATACACATTAATTACCATTGCCCTTCCTTTGGAATTTTAAGAAGGGCTGACAAAGGGGTATAAAGACAGCATGTATCGAATTATTATTATAGACGATGAGCCGCTTATTCTAGCCGGCATCGCTTCCCTGATTATATGGGAAAACTATGAGTGCACTATTATAGGAAAGGCAACCAACGGCCCTTCCGCATTTGAGATGATCATGGATCTTCATCCGGATATCGTTATTACAGATATCCGGATGCCCGTGCTCAGCGGGCTGGATCTGGTGGAAAAATGCAAGGAAAACGGCTGTGACTTTTCTTTTATCGTATTAACAAACTTAGAAGAATTCCATCTGGTGAAAAAGGCCCTTTCTCTGGGTGCCTCCGACTATCTGGTGAAAATCGATCTGAATGAAGAAGCTCTTGTAAACGCTTTGGAACGGGCCAAGGAGGCCTGTGACCTGCTAGTCAATAAGCAGCACCGCCTTATGGACAGCCAGCTAAAGAATAATCAAGAGGACCTGGCAAAGGCAGCGTTCCGCCGTCTTTTTCTTTCCCAGGAGACAGATTCTGATATCCCTGAAGAATTGGAGGAGCAGTATCCGGCTCCTTTTGTCATCCTGTTTTCCTTAAGCCCTACCCACATAGACTTTGATGCAAGCGGGGAAAACTTTGACCTGCATTCCGTCAGCAGGCAGTTAATTGATATACTTGGCGGAATTGCAGCAAGGTTTTTCTTTCATTACACAATCCTTGAATACCGGCAGGATACTTATCTCCTTACAGCCTCCTTTAAAGAAGGAGCCTTTTCCCAAAATGTGATAAGGGAATTCTGTCAGAAATTCAGCGTTGCTTTAAAAACTTACTTTGAGCTCTCTGCCGTCTACGGTGTCAGCAAGACAAAAGAAAAGATTTTGGAACTCCCCCAGGCATTCTCAGAAGCCTTGACAGCACTGGAATATTACTACTTCGATTCTTCATCCCAAGTGGTTTTTTATGAGGGACAGAACACCCATTTCAGCCAGGCAAAAAAATTCAATATTAACGTATTTAAAAAAGATCTGGCTGCTTATATAAGCCAGAACGACAGTGAGAAGCTTGCTTCCATCTTTGAAGAAATCATCACCCTGTTCCGGGAAAACAGGCCACGTAAGGAACAGGCAACCAGCGCATGCATCAACATCTACACCTATCTCTATTCATTTTTTGAAACAGGGGATGACAGCTATCAGGAGATCTTTCCTTATACCATTAACATTGCCGAGCAGCTGAATCATTTTAACAGCCTGGAGGATATTCTGGAATGGCTGAGAAGCTTCTGCCAGAAGCTGTGCCGCCTTTTAGAGGACCGGAAATCCACCCGTTCCGACAAGCTTGTGGATCTGGCCAGAAGCTACATCAAGGAACACTACATGGAAAAGCTGACCCTGGCCGATGTTGCCGAAGCTTTAAACATAAGCTCCGGGCATTTAAGTAATACTTTTAAAAAACTGACTGGGACTACCCTATCAGATTATATTGCCCAGGTTAAGATCCAGCATGCCATGGAGCTTATCGATACCCACCAGTACTTGATGTATGAAATCTCTGATAAACTGGGCTTTGATAATCCTTACTATTTCAGCAAGGTATTTAAAAAGGTTACGGGCATATCGCCGAGAGAACACGAAAATCGAGTCACCTATCCGTTTACAGATGATGGGAAATAACGATGCCCCAGTATTGTCTTCCAAGGCTATGCAACTGTACGCAATTATAATCATTCATGAAAATGTTTTAAATAAGATACGCAATTATGGGGAAAGATCATTTTCTGGTCTTTCCTCTTTTCTGTATTCAAATGCCTGTCCCGGGCATGTCTGAAGGGACTACCTTCTGACTGCTTTAATTTTTATTCCGGTTTCATTCATTTTTAACGGCTTGACATACTTAGATTGTCTAGGTATAATAATTACTATACTTAGATTATCTAGGTATTGTGTTATGAAAATCACAAATACTGAGAAAGGGGAAATCCTATGGACAAACGCTATATGGCTCTCAGCACTTCTATGCTGGTGCTGAAGCTTTTGAAAGAACAAAGCATGTATGGATACCAGATAATACGTATACTGGAACAGCAAAGCCAGAATGTATTTCAGCTTCAGGAAGGCACACTCTACCCAATTCTGCACACCCTGGAACAACAGGGAGCAGTCACCAGTTATCATCAGACTGCAGAAAACGGCCGCAGCCGCAAATATTATGCAATTACTTCTCATGGGCAGAAGATGCTGGATGAAAAATCAAAAGAGTGGAAGGTCTACCAGACTGCCGTCAACCAGGTGATGGGAGGTGTTCTATTTGAATAAAAAAATCTCTGATTCTGCAGTCTCCCACTTTCTGGAAGAGGTAACAGAACAGATTTCTTATAAACCGTTACGTCCCTCCATCCATCAAGAGCTGGAATCACATATTAATGACCGGATTGAGGATTATGAATCACAGGGACTTTCTCATGATGATGCGGAACATAAGGCTCTTCGTGGCATGGGGGATCCAATTGCCATCGGTACCGAGCTGAATGAGGCCCACAAGATTCAAAAATCTCCTAGACTTGCCTTCATTACCGCTTTGCTGCTACTAGTAGGCTTTGTTCTCTCCTGCTTTTTTCAATGGACACCGGAGCAGATGTCAAATGGCTTTCTTTACTATATTCCAGGAGGGATTTTGCTTGTGTTTACAGCATTAAAGGGGTATCCCTTTTTAATCCGGCACAGAAAGATATTGGCATCATTAATATGCCTGTTGTATCTGGCTCAAATCGTGATATTTTTCCTGACAGAAGTCAGCGGAAGACGGATTGGGATTGTCAGTACTTCCTATTTTGCAACATTACTATTAGTTCCAGTGATTACAGTGCTGCTGTATTGTTCCCGCCATAACAGAAAGAAATTCCTGGCAGCCGCTCTTGGGTGTGCAGGTGTATGGATGCTTCTCATGTATACATTTGGCCCGTATCATTTCAGCGATACTTCAGGAGCCATTTTTCTACTGAGTATACTTGGAACTGTGTGTTTTATGATTCACCGTGGGATTTTTTCCGGTAAGAAAAAACTTCTTTATTCCGGTACACTGGCATTTCTCGTTCTTCTCGGAAGTCCGCTTTTTTTAACACCATCCGGCCGAGAAAAAACAGTAGCATTTCTATCTCCGCAGTCCGCGATTCGCACCACCTGGGATGATACATACAATGGTATATTGATTCAGGAATTGCTTTCAAGAACGCCTCTTACCCGCAGTCTTGAGCTGTCCGCGGAGGAAATGATGGATTACGGTACTGGTGCATGGTATTTTGCTTCCCGTGATCCATGGCAAATTGGTATAGACGCCACAGGGATTCATACCGACAAACAACAGCAGGAATTTCAGGATAACGTGGAAACAATTGAAAATCAGGGTGGCGATCCCCGATATATCCATTACCAGGCAGATGACGTGACACTCTGGGATATTCTTCCTCAGCACTATCATAATAATTACTTGATTGCAGTATGTATCTTCCTGTTTGGATGGCTTCCTGGGTTGGTTCTGATAGGGGCTATCGGTCTGTTTTACTGGATCCTTTTTTCATACATTAGACGGATCCATGGGAATCTGGCTTCATCTCTTGCTTTTAGCTGTGGCCAATGCCTGCTTTGGCAGGGAGTATTTTACCTCTTGGGAAACTTTGGTTATCAATATGCACTTTTCCCCAATCTACCCCTGATTTCGGAGGGGCAGTTAAGTATACTCCTCAATATGTTACTTCTTGGGCTTGTTTTTTCAGCATACCGTTATGACCACGTAATAGAAGAACCCGTTAATTACAGGCCAATCACATCGGGCTGAGCAACCGGGTCATTATTGTAACACATGATATAAATTCAACAGTACCGGAAAGTGGTTTTCCGGTACTGATTTTGGATCTGGCTAAAAATATTATCTTTTTTCCTGATTACTGCACCATCTTAATTGGTGGGCCTGGACCTTATTAATCTATGTATTTCAATATATCATCAAAACTCTCAATATGATAATCTGTATAATTAATAATCATTTCTTTTTGAATATTTGATTTACAATCTAAATATTCGCTAAAAATTGTTTTCATACCCGCTCTTCGAGCCCCAAACAATTCATTTGATCCACCATCACCAATAAAAATACTTTCCTCTGGCTTGACATTTAAACTTTTCATAACCAATTGATAAATTTCTGTTTCAGGCTTCAATATTCCGACATCACATGAAAATATAACCGAATCGAAAAATGTAGACATTGGAGAATCATTCCAATATTTTATATCAATTATATCAGCATTACTTATAAGGCCTATCTTGATACCTTTTTCACGAATTCTGCCAAGAACTTCAAGTACTTTATTATCAATTGATAATAGTGCACGTTTCATTCGTTCTTCACGTTTCAGTAATATCTTTCGTTTTTGTTCCTCAGTTACCTTATATGGCATAATATTAACAATTCTATCGATTATCTCACGTTCGTTCCTTATCTTTCCCTTTGCCCTTTCATCATATAGTATATTATTTTCAGCATAACTTTCCCATTCAGATGATAATATACCTATGACATCATATTCATTTTCAATTAAATAACAGGGATATATTAATGTAAAAAACAAATCAAAAAAAACTGCCTTAGCCATCTCTAAACTCCCCCGTAAAATTCATCTTTTTATTTTATAATTCAAGATGCTGTGTCAACGATCAATATTAAGTTATTCTCATTCTGGCAATTAAAAAACTACCAACTTTCTATTGATAGTTTTAATATTAATAATTACATTATAAAATCTTACTCTTTTGGATTCGGCTCTGGGAGCCATGAAGTATTTAAATCTGATCCTTTAAAAATCCGTCTCATTTCATAAGATTTTTGCATATACATATCATCATCAGGATAATAGCAGGTATCTTCATTTTGATTTGTTCCAATGTCCAAGATTGTCAATACCTCGTCACTGGAATTATAGAATGTGTGGGCAATATTTTTCCCTGCCGGCTTTGCTATAAAATCTCCTTGTTTAACGGTTTTCTCCTCTCCGTTTAAGCGCAAAATTCCCGTTCCGGAAAGGATCATAAAGAACTCTTCCTGCTGTGAATGACTATGATATCTTGTACTGTATGCTTTAGGTGGAACATAATCAATATTTACATAGATCTTCTGACTTCCTGCAGCATCCCCCAACAACTTTGTAACCAAACCGATCTCGTCATCCCAAACATACTGTTCAGGCAATTTATCCACATTAAAGATATCCAATAAAAATTCTCCCTTCTCTACTATAATCATTCTTTATGAGTAGAATATCACACGTCCTGCCGGCTATCAATATTAAATTTCCAATATCTAGTAAATTGTAAATAGTCTTAATGGTTATCCTACTATTATTTTCAATTCATCTGTTATATAATATAAATACAGAAATAATTAGGAGGTGCCACATGTTTACTTATTTCGCAATGTTCCTGCAGTTATTTGAAATTTTTAAGTATGTTGTTTATGTTATGGTTTTCCTATGTTGCATCAAGTATTTAAAGAATTAATAACATTGCTTCACCGGTCTCATCTGCTCTCAAAGTTATATCCGGAAAGCATTGCTTTGACTTTTTATATACAAAAAAAGCGCGGTACAATCCCGTGCTTTTTTTGTATATATGGAATCTTAATCCGCATAAGTTCCTTTTGATTTAACCAGCTTAGGCCTGTAACCCTGAGCCGTAAGTGCTGCCATAATAGTATTCTTATGTTCCGTTCCAAATGCTTCCATGGTTATGCGAAGTTCCACTGCCGCATTCCGGTTAATGCTGATAAACTGGTTGTGGTCCAGACGGATAACATTACCCTGTTCTTTTGCAAGAAGTGCAGATATCTTTGCAAGTTCTCCTGGCTTATCCGGAAGCAGAACAGATACCGTAAAGATACGGTCTCTCTGCATCAGTCCCAGTTGGACGATGGAAGCCATGGTGATCACATCCATGTTTCCCCCGCTTAAGATAGAAACAATTTTTTTATTGTCCACGTTCATGTGCTTTAAAGCCGCAACAGTCAGAAGCCCTGAATTCTCCACGATCATCTTATGGTTCTCAACCATGTCAAGGAATGCCACGATCAGTTCGGAATCTTCTATGGTAATGACTTCATCCACATTTTTCTCGATGTAGGGGAAGAGCTTTTCTCCCGGGCATTTTACAGCAGTTCCGTCTGCAATCGTGTTGACTCCTGGAAGGGAAACTACCTTCCCCTGTCGTAAGGATTCCTGCATACAGTTGGCACCTGACGGTTCCACGCCGATAATCTTGATCTTGGGGTTTAACATCTTGGCAAGAGTAGAAACTCCTGTACATAGGCCGCCTCCTCCGATGGGAACCAGGATATAATCAACCGTAGGAAGTTCCTTGATGATCTCCATGGCAATGGTTCCCTGTCCGGCCGCTACGTCCAAGTCATCAAAAGCATGAATAAAGGTAAGTCCCCGTTCTTCCGCAAGCTTGTAGGCATAATTACAAGCCTCATCAAAAACGTCGCCTTCTAATATGACCTCCGCTCCATAGCCTTTGGTACGGTTTACTTTCATTAATGGCGCCGTGGTAGGCATTACGATGGTCGCCGGAATGCCGGCCAGCTTCGCCGCATAGGCAACGCCTTGGGCATGATTACCTGCAGAGGCAGCTATAAGACCTTTGGATTTTTCTTCTTCAGACAGGGTGCTGATTTTATAATAAGCCCCTCTTACCTTATAAGCACCGGTATACTGCATATTTTCCGGCTTGAAATATACCTTATTACCGGTCTGGGTGGAGAAATATTCACTGTAGATCAGTTTTGTTTCCAGGATAACTTTGCTAACGGCTTCCGATGCTTCTTCAAACTTTTCCAATGTCAACATACTTTACGCCTCTTCTTTCTCTTCAACGTGAAACAATGCACTTACAAATTCTTTTGCATTGAATTTCTGCAGGTCATCAAGTTTCTCTCCTACCCCAATATATTTTACAGGAATTCCAAGTTCTGACTGTATAGCGACCGCAATGCCCCCTTTTGCGGTTCCGTCAAGCTTTGTAAGGATAATTCCGGTAATATCCGCAACTTCCATGAATTGCTTCGCCTGGACAAGTGCATTCTGTCCAGTGGTCCCATCCAGCACTACCAGGGTTTCCCGGTAAGCCTCTGGGTATTCCTTATCAATGATTCGATTGATCTTTTTAAGTTCTTCCATCAGGTTTTTCTTGTTATGCAGACGGCCTGCGGTATCACAGATCAAAAGATCCGCATGCCTGGATTTTGCCGCTGCTACCGCATCATAAACAACTGCCGCAGGATCGGAACCTTCCTGCTGTGCGATGATGTCCACACCGGCCCTTTTGGCCCATTCGCTTAGCTGCTCGATAGCAGCCGCACGGAACGTATCTGCCGCAGCAACGATCACCTTCTTTCCGTCATCCTTCATCTGCCCGGCCAGCTTTCCAACTGATGTGGTTTTTCCCACTCCATTTACGCCGATGATCAAAAGAACGGACCGCTGTTTTTCAAATTCATAGGCATTTTCTCCCAGATCCATCTGTTCCATGATGCTGTCCATGAGTAGCTGTTTGCATTCCATGGGATCCTTGATGTTTTGTTCCTTTACTTTCTTTCTCAAATCCTCCATAATCGACATGGTGGTCTGGATACCCAGATCCCCCATAATCAGGATCTCTTCAATTTCCTCATAAAACTCATCATCAATGGCTGAAAAACCGCTGAATATGGAATCTACGCCCGAGATGATGTTGTCCCTTGTCTTCTGCAGCCCAGCGACCAGCTTTCCAAAGAATCCCTTTTTCTCACCCATAGTCGGCCTCCTTAACTTTCTAAATCTTCTTCAATCAGGTTTACAGATACTAGCGTTGAAACGCCCTTCTCCTGCATGGTAATACCATATAGACGGTCTGCGGATAACATGGTACCACGTCTGTGTGTAATAACAATAAACTGAGTATATTTTGTCAGTTTATGCAGGTATTTTGCAAAACGGTCCACGTTGGAATCATCAAGGGCTGCTTCGATCTCGTCAAGAAGGCAGAATGGAGAGGGCTTTAAGTTCTGGATGGCAAACAGCAGTGCAATCGCTGTCAATGCCTTTTCTCCACCGGAAAGCTGCATCATATTCTGAAGCTTCTTGCCAGGCGGCTGGGATATGATTTGAATTCCTGCTTCCAGGATATCCTCATCCTCTACCAGCTCTAATGTACCCCTTCCTCCTCCGAAAAGCTCCTTAAACACCTTATCAAACTCCTGTCGTATTTCACGGAACTTTTCCTCGAATTGTTTTCTCATTCCAGTATCCAGTTCATCGATAATCTTTAGCAGGGTGCCCTCTGCGGCCACCAGATCATCGTGCTGGGTCTTCATGAATTCATAGCGCTCTGATACCTCTTTGTAATCCTCAATGGCATTGACATTGACATTGCCAAGCTTCCGGATCTCCTCTTTTAAGGACTGGATCATACGTTTAATCTCAGGGAGTGACGTCCATTCCTGGTTCTTCAAATCCTTTGCAGTGGAAAAAGTTAATTCATATTCATTCCACATGTAATTGACATGGTTCTCCATCCACTCATCCAGCTTTTCCTTCTGGCTTTGCAGACGGAACAGTTCTTTATCCAAAAGGCTGATCCTTCCCGTAAGCTCTTCTCGTTTTCGGAACAATTCTTTCTGCTCCTTTGAACTGGTTTCTTTTTGTACGGACTTCTCATTTATGATGCCTTCCAGTTCTTCTGAGTATACCTTTTTTTCCTCGATCCTGCCTTTTAATACCTCAATTTCTTTTTGTTTCTCTTCAATAATGGAATTAGACCCATTGGTACCGTTTGAAAGTCCGGAAAGCTCTTCCTCCAGACGATGAATCTCTTCTTTCACACGCCTGATATTTTCCAGTTCAAAATCATCCTTCTGCTTTAAACCTGAGGTTTTCAGCTGGACTGACGATAAGTCTTTGGAGTGCTGTTCCCGGTCTGTCCTGGCAGTTTCAAGCCGGCCATTTAAACGTTCCAGCTCTCCGACCGTATCCTGATTCTGTATTTCCAACTTATCAACGGATGTAAGAAGCTCCTGCTGGCTGGCACTGATTTCTCGTATCTGCACCTCAAGCTGGCCGTTTTCCCTCTCCAGGTCACCGTAGGATTCCTTGATTTCTTCTTTTTTATCTTCAATCCGGCGTATATTTATTTTAACCGTATTTTGTTTTAAATAAAGCTGCTGTTTTTCTGCCCGGATCTTTTCCAGTTCTTCCCTGCTTTCCCCAAGGAGTCCCTCGTTCATCACCAGTTCTTTTTCTAACCGCTCGACATCGGAAAGGGCCTTGGAGCAGATTTCTTCCAGTTCTTCCATTTCACGCTTACGGCCTAACAGATTGCTGGTATTCTTAAAAGCACCACCTGTCATGGAACCGCCGACGCTTAAAAGTTCTCCTTCCAGTGTTACGATCCTGAAAGAATACTGGTATTTCTTCGCAAGGGCGATGGCATGGTCAATGGTATCAACCACAACGACACGGCCCAGAAGATGATTTAAAAGACCTTTATACCGGTCATCCGTATCCACCAGAGTATTTGCAAGCCCCAATACCCCCGGCTCTGTAAGAGCCTTATCCTGGCGGAAGGAATCCCTGTTTCCCATACTGGTTAAGGGAAGAAAGGTTGCCCTTCCATACCGGTTTTTCTTCAAGTATTCAATGAGCTGCTTGGCTGTTGCTTCGGAATCGGTAACAATATTCTGGATGCTTCCGCCAAGAGCAGTCTCAATGGCAATTTCATATTTTTTCGGAACTGTGATTAAATCCGCAACAACCCCGTGAATGCCGTGAATCCGGTCTCTTACCTCCATCACGCGACGGATGCTGCCGCCATAGCCCTCGTACCGTTCTGCAATGTTTCTGAGAGATTCCAGCTTTGTATAACTGGTGTGATATTCCTGCTGTTTGTCATTTAGGTTCTTGTTAAGCCTTTTGACCTCGCCCGTCAGTTCCTCCACCCGGTTCTCACAAAACGCCTGGGCTTCCTGCCCTTCCGCGATTCTTGTTTCTATCTCATCCGCTTCGGTTTGAAGAGTTTCCAGCTGTTCATCCTGCTCAGATTCATCGCTTTTAAATTTTAAAAGCTTCTGGCAAACCTCAGAACGGCGCACATTCACCTGTTCCAGCATGGTTTCATATCGCTGCTGCTTTGCAGTCAGGGAAGCTTTTTCATTGAGGATATCAATGATCCCGCTCTTTCCTTCCTCAATCTGCTGTTCCAAAAGGCGGATGGCTTCATCTTCTGAATGCAGAACTTCTTCCGCTTCTTTCAGTTCTTTTACTGCGGCTTTCACTTGGTCTGCAATCAGGGAACGTTCTTCCTCATAAGTGGCTGCCTGATCCATTTTCATCTGCATTTCAGCATGGATTGCTCTCATGCGACCGGCAATGTGCTCCGCATTCATCTGTTCCGTATTAATCTGTTCTTTTAATACATTGATCCGGCCTTCCAGGCTTCCAGTCTCCATGTTGGATTTATTATTCTCATTCCTGGCGCTGCTGATGGCCTCCTCCAGCTCCGCCAAATATGTATCCAGAACATCATATTCTTCCCGGATGCCCTCTGATGTCTGCTTTGCATCATCCAGATCATGAGATACAATGGTTTCCTTTTCCTGGATTTCCTTCATCTGTTTCTGGATTCCTTCAGTCTCCATCAGGAACTGGTTCACATCATACTTTTTTAAATCTTCCTTTAAACGAAGATATTCCTTAGCAGCCTCTGATTGCCTTGCAAGGGGGCCTACCTGCTTTTCAAGCTCTGTGAGAATGTCATTGACACGGATGAGGTTTTGTTTTTCATCGTCTAGTTTCTTCTGGGCGATGAGTTTACGCCGTTTAAATTTAACAATACCGGCGGCTTCATCAAACAGTTCCCTGCGCTCCTCAGGCTTTCCGCTTAGAATCTTATCAATCTGTCCCTGTCCGATAATGGAATAGCCTTCCTTACCAATTCCGGTATCATAGAACAATTCATAAATATCCTTTAGACGACAGGCGCTGCCATTGATCATGTACTCGCTTTCGCCGGAACGGTAAACCCTACGCGATACGGTTACCTGATCGTAATCAATGGCCAGATGGTGATCGGAATTATCAAGGGTAATGGCAACGTAAGCAAAGCCCTGAGGCTTTCTCAGTTCTGTTCCGGAGAAAATCACGTCCTGCATGTTGGAGCTTCGAAGCTGTTTAACCTTCTGCTCTCCAAGCACCCAACGCACGGCATCGGCAACATTGCTCTTGCCGCTGCCGTTAGGGCCTACGATGCCGGTGATTCCGTTATGAAATTCAAAGACGATCTTATTGGCAAAAGATTTAAAACCCTGGATTTCAATACTTTTTAAATACATATTTCACGCCGACAGGCTTTACAGGGCCTGCCCTTTCTTTTCCTTATTATTGTCCATGCTCTTTGGACATAGAGGTATACCCGCAGGGTGTTTCCTTATTATTGTCCATGCTTTTTGGACATAGAGGGATACCCGAAGGGTGTTTCCTTATTATTGTCCATGCTCTTTGGACATAGAGGTATACCCGCAGGGTGTTTCCGTATTCTTTAGGCTGAGGATCCCATGATAGGCAGCTACCTGCTCTGCCGCCTTTTTCGTCCGTCCTGTCCCCTGGCCAATTACTTCCTTGCCTATAAGGACCTGAGACTCAAATACCTTGTTATGATCCGGTCCCTCTTCCCGTAATAGCTCATAGCTTAAAGGCTCGTCCGTCTTACTCTGTACAATCTCCTGCAAGATAGTCTTGCTATCATAAAAGAGCTGTTTATGTTCCAGATCATTCATGATGAAACGAAGGATAAACTCTTTTGCATTAGCAAAACCACCGTCCAGATAAATGGCCCCAATCAGCGCTTCCATAGCATCAGATACGATCGACGCACGCCCTCTGCCCCCGGTGGCTTCTTCCCCCCTGCCCAAAAGCAGGTATTCTCCAAGCCTGATATCCTCTGCACAATAGGCAAGAGTCGGTTCACAGACAATGCTGGCACGTATCTTTGTCAAATCCCCCTCCGGATTTTCCGGATACTTGTGATACAGGCAGTCACTGGAAATCACTTCCAGTACAGAGTCTCCCAAAAATTCCAGTCGCTCGTTGCATTCCAGCTTATTTAACCGGTGCTCATTGGCATAGGAGCTGTGTGTCATGGCCTGTGTCATGAGATTCTTGTCCGAAAAACGGTAGCCGATACGCTCCTCCAGTTCTTTTAAATTCCTGCTCATCTTACACCTCTTCTCATTATGAAAGAAGGTGCTGCGGACAGACTAAAAAGTCCCCGGCAGCACCCACATCTATTAATTTAAAGCATTCTTGATCTGTTCTACTGCGTCACTGACACTTACGATGTTTTCTGCCACTTCCGTTGGAATCTCAATATCAAATTCCTCCTCAATGCCCATAATGATCTGGAACACATCAAGGGAGTCAGCACCAAGGTCATCCACAAATGTGGAGTTCATGGTCACCTCATCCGGCTCAATATTTAACACCTCTGCAATTATGTTTTGTAACTTCTCAAATTCCATTTCTTTTCCTTCCTCTCTCCTATTCTTGACTTTCATCATTCTTTTTAAGACTTTCTCTTATCTTATCATTAATTCCCTGTTCTTTGAAGGTTACGCATTGAAGTATGGAGTTCTTCACTTCTGTTGCCTTTGAATTCCCATGGGTTTTTACAACCAAGCCATTCAGTCCCAGAAGCGGTGCCCCGCCGTGCTGAGATGCATCAAATGATTTCAGGCTTTCCTTCAAAGCAGGTTTTACAAGCAGAGCTCCGATTTTGCTCCTTAAACTTCCCATCATACCGCGTTTTACCTTATCGATTAAGGTCGCTCCTACTCCTTCGTAAAGCTTCAGGATTACATTGCCTACAAATGCCTCGCAAACAATGACATCTGCACCGCCATGCGGAATCTCCCTGGCTTCAATGCTTCCGGTAAAATGGATATCCTTGCACTCCTTTAACAGTGGAAAGGTTTCTTTTACAAGCGCATTTCCCTTTTCCTCTTCTGCGCCGATATTAACGATAGCCACTCTTGGATTCTTTATTCCCACTACATGCTCCATGTAAAGGGATCCCATCCTGGCAAACTGTACCAAATGGGACGGTCTTGCATCCACATTGGCTCCGCAGTCAATCAGCAGGGAAACGCCTTTTTCCGTCGGGATAAGCGGAGCAAGCGGTGGTCGTTCCACCCCTCTTATCCGTCCGACAATCACCTGTCCGCCAACCAGTATAGCGCCTGAACTGCCAGCCGATACAAAAGCATCCGCCTCCTTTTGTTTTACCAGATTCATTCCCACAACGATGGAAGAATCTTTCTTCTTTCGTATGGCGTTAACCGGAGGTTCATCCGTCTCGATTACCTCTGATGCATTCACAATCTGTATCTGATCCTTTTGAAACGTATGCTTCTTCAGTTCTTCTGATACAATATGCTCCTGCCCTACTAAGAGAACCTGGACTTCTTTATTCGCGTTTACCGCCTCTACGGCTCCGGCCACCATCTCCACCGGTGCATAGTCGCCGCCCATGGCGTCAACAGCTACTTTTATCATCATGATTCTCCTTTCACATATCGCCTAAGATAATCTATTACATAATATACTAAATATTATACTATAAATCAATAATAAATTAAGAAATTTAAAAGATCAGACAAGTCCTTTGTTTTCCCTGCTTTTTTCCACCTTCTTCATTATATAGACATATGAAAGTGTCGTGAACACCCCGGCGCTTAACCAGGCCGCCGGATCGCAGGCACAAGCTAAAGGAAAGCTTAAAAGACGGATCGCAAATCCCGCAGTTATCAGCCTGGCCGCAAGCTCTACGACTCCTCCCAGCATGGGAAGAAGACCATAGCCGCACCCCTGCATCGTATTTCTGAATATAAAAATGAATCCAAGCGGAATATAGAAAACAGCACATAAATAGATATAGGTTTTCGCCCATGGAAGCATTTCTGTTATATCCACATCACCCGAGAAAAACAACCTTAATGCATATGGGAGTACTAAGCAAACGATAACAGAAGAAAGAATGGAATAAACGACCTCTGTCCACAGTACAAGCCTGACACCATGGCGGATCCTTCCGATGTCTCCCTTCCCGTAATTCTGACCCGAATACGTAGCCATTGTCTGACCCATGGCGACCATTCCCTGTAAAACCAAACCCTGAAACTTATTCGCGGCCGTATAAGCTGCTACTGCGGCTGAACCAAATAAGTTAACCGCGGACTGCATGATGATAGTTCCTGATGCAGTGATTCCAAACTGAAGAGCCATGGGAATTCCTACGGAAAGCTGGCGCGTTGTATCCGATGCATTCAGCTTCCAGTGATTCCTCTTTGGAGTTAAAACCGGTACCTTTTTATAGATATAGCAAATGCAAAGGATTGCAGATATCCCCTGAGAAAGATTCGTTGCCCAGGCAGCTCCAGCCACTCCCATTTTGAAATTAATAATAAAAATAAGATCCAGCACCACGTTTAAGGAGGCAGAAAACATCAGGAACAAAAGGGGGATCCGGCTGTTCCCTACGGAACGGAGATAGGAGGAAAACAGATTGTAAAATACATTTGCAACAATTCCCATGCAGATGATGGAAATGTAGGTGTAAGCATCCTCGAAAATATTTCCGGGCGTGTTCATAACCCTTAAAAGTGTTCTCATAAAAGAGAGACTTATGACTGTCATAAGCACAATAACGAAAGATGACAGGATAATCCCGTTGGCCACAGATCGCTTTGCACCGTTTTCATCCCCTGCGCCAAACCGCTGGCTGGTAAGGACCGTAAACCCGGTGCTCATACCCTGGGAAAATCCTATAACCAGGAACATAATCGTACCGGTGGAGCCAACTGCTGCCAGTGCATCCGGACCTACAAAACGGCCTACGATAATGGTATCTGCCATGTTATAGAGCTGCTGAAAGATATTACCCATCAGAAGCGGAAGTGTGAATTTTAAAATGATCGGAAGCGGATTGCCTCTTGTCATATCAGTTTCCATTTTTTTCCATCCTCTGTTCAAAAATATTGTCGCTCTTTTAAGATGCGCAAGGGTTATTTTATCACGTTCCTCTTCTGTTGTCACTCCTTTTCAAAAAAACAGTTACTCTATTCATAAACAGCAGCCATGACAGCTCCATAATCCCCTATTCGCTCCCCTAACTGGGCTGGTACGATCCTGCACGCGGCTGCGGAAGAGGCAAGAGCCTCCCTGTGGATTTCCTCCCACATGGCTGTTTCCATAAATTCATGGGTTCTTGCGTATATACTGCCGGCCACGATCACCTCCGGATTCAGGATATCAATAAGCATGGACAGTCCTCTTCCGAAATATGCTCCCGACTCTTTTAATAATTCTGCGGCATCCTCATGGCCTGCCCTGGCTGCCTCTGCCACATCCTTTGCCTTGATTTCTGCCATTTCTCCCGTCTGATAGGATGCCCTTTTCCCCTCTTTTTCCATCTGCTTCGCTTTACTTATCGCCATTTGACGGATTCCGCCCCCGCTGCAAAATCCTTCCAGACTCCCGGCCTTTCCATATCCCACCGGTCCGTCCTCCTTAAGACGGATGTGCCCCACTTCTCCCGCCATGCCGCAGGCCCCTGTGTATAAACGCCCGTTCAATATTAGTCCTGCGCCAAGGCCGGTGCCAAAGGTGAGAAATATCATGTGAAGAGATCCTTTACCCGCCCCATATTTCCATTCGGCAAGGACGCAGGCATCGGCGTCGTTTAACATCCTGGCAGGCATCTGGAGTTTATCTGACAGATAAGAAACAATGGGAACCAAAACCCATCCCGGCAGGTTAGGCGGAGAACAGATGACCATACGGTCAGGACTCAAAGGGCCTCCGCAGGATATTCCAATACGACAGTCTAAACGGCAGACTTCATGGGTTTCAAGCATCCGTTCTCCGTAATCGCATAAGGTGTCCAACACTTCTCTCCAGTCTGAAGTTGTCTTTATTTCCTTCCGTTCCTTCCATATAATCGTATCGTCCTCCAGGCGGCAAAGAAACACCGCACACTTTGTTCCTCCAATATCAAATCCCATTATATGCATTGTAACACCTCAGTCCTTATATTATTATAAAGAAGTTCAATTCGCCTGGCGGCTTTCGAACAACTAGGTTAAAATATGCCAACAGAGCAGGAACCGGCGTACCGGCCCTGCTCTTTCCCTTTTATGAAATGTGTCAGCGTTTATAACCTATTTTACTTTAATGTGTCTTTTGTAAGAACGGAAACACCTGTATCTACGTTCTTGTCTCCTGTATCCTTACCTTCCAGAGCATTAACAGCTGTCTTCATTCCTTCATATCCCATAACATCTGGATTCTGAGCCATGGTTGCAAGGAGATAGCCATCTTTGATCAGCTGAAGGATCATGTCAGATTTATCAAAGCCTACGCCGATTACAGATTCGCCTGCTTCCTGAATGGCATTGCCTGCTCCAACGGTAGAGCCTTCATTGGCTCCGAAAATACCTACGCAGCCCTGAGTGATATAGTTTGCAGCAATATCCTTAGATCTTGCAGCATCGCCTTCTCCATACTGAGTTTCCAGAATCTCAAACTTTGTTCCCTCGAATGCGGAGCGGAAGCCTTCCTCTCTGGCTACTGTGGATGCGGTTGCAGCGTTTACGTTTACGATACCGATCTTGCCTGATTCGATTCCTTTTTCCTTTAAGGCTTTGATCATTTCATCACCTGCAGTTTTTCCAGCAGCTTTGTTATCAGTTGCAAGGGTCTGAATTGCAGGCAGAGATGCTGCGGAGTCTACGTATACCACTTTTACTCCTGCATCCATTGCTTCCTGTAACGATGCAGTCACTGCATCAGGACCGTTAGCCGCAAGTAAAATTGCCTGTGCGCCTCCTGCTACGGCATTGTTGATGCACTCGATCTGCTTTGCATCATCCTTTACATCCGGAGCCAGCCATTTATAATCTACATTTCCAAGCTCCTTTACGGCCTTCTGGGCACCTGCATCCACGTTTACCCAGTGCTGATCCATTTGATCCATGGTAATCAGGTAAACCTTGTGTGAGCCTCCGCTGGTAGCCGCCTCTTTTGCTGTTTCTGCAGCTGTGGTCGCAGCTTCGGTTGCAGCCACTGTTGTTGCCCCAGTCGTTGCTGCTGCCTCCTTTTGCCCGCTGCTGCAGCCTGCCATAGACGCAATCACTCCCATAGAAAGAATAGCCGCCAATACTTTCCGCTTCATAAACCTTTTCCTCCTTAAAATTGGATATTTTAAAATCTGCCTATATCAAAGCCTCAGGCTCCAATACCATCATTATGGTTCTATCTTACTTTTCTTTCCTAGCTTTCCGCTTCTTACTATCACATCAATCAATACGGAGATTACCACAATGGCGCCGATAACAATGTTACGTATCGCAACCGGAGCGCCTGCAAACTGAAGTCCATTCTGGAGCACGCCCCAGATGGAAGCACCGATTACCGTACCGATAAGGATTCCCTGGCCTCCCAAGGTAGAAACTCCTCCGATTACAGAAGCAGCCACAGCATACATTTCATAGGCATTGCCGGCATCCATGGTTCCCATACCGCTTGTTGCACAGATCACTAATCCGACAACACAGGAGCAGAAGGAGCTGACCAGATAAGCCTTTGTGGTTGTGGCGACAATATTTACCCCGGATAGCTTGGAGGCCTCTATATTGCTTCCGATTGCATAAATGTGCCGCCCGGTCCTTGTTTTACTTAACAGGAAGTTAAATACCAGCCATAAAACAATGGATATGATTACTGTGTTATATACTCCAGCGGTCTTTCCATAATAGAAGAAATCCCGGAATACCTTTGCTCTGTCTCCGATTGCATCGGTATTATAGTTGTTATTGACGATCTGAGCAACGCCCCTGGCAATTGTCATGGTGCCTAAGGTTGCGATAAAGGGCGGAAGCTTGCACTTGGCTACCAGTAAGCCGTTGACAACTCCTACGATCAGACAGCACATCAGGGTAAGAAGTACCGCAACCCATGGATTCATGCCTTTTGTCATCATGGTTGCAGATATCATACAGCTCATGCCGACAACGGAACCAATGGACAAATCAATATTGCCGGTGATCAATACATAGGACTGTCCGATACCGATTAACAGGATCGGCGCAATCTGGCGCAAAAGATTTGCAACATTTTTCCCGGAAAAGAATGTAGGGTTTATGATGCCAAATACAATGCACATGACGATGAGTCCAAAACCTACGGTGACTACCTGCCCCATCCCGCGAACGGCGAACAGCCTTTTATACCAACTCTGACTTTTACTATTCATGCTACCTCTCCTTGCCCTTTTCTTAACTGATCTTGCTTTCAAACTGAGTCGCGTATTTGAGGATCAGATCCTGTGTCGCCTCAGCTGTCATCATTTCCCCTGTAATTTTTCCGTCACACATGACTATGATCCGGTCGCTGATGCCAAGGACTTCCGGCATTTCCGATGAAACGAATAAAACGCCGATCCCCTTTTGTTTTAATTCGTTCATCAGGTTATAGATCTCTACTTTAGCCGCCACGTCAATGCCTCTGGTTGGTTCATCAAAAATCACTACCCGTGAATTCCTTGCCAGCCATTTACCTACAACCACTTTTTGCTGGTTGCCGCCGGATAAGCTTCCGGCTTCCACTTCTGCGTTCGGCAGCTTGATTTTTAAGGAAACCACAGTTTTTTCCGTCATTTCCCGTTCTTTTTTCCTGTTGACGATTCCCAACTTTCCGCATAACATATCCAGATTGGGAAGTGCAATGTTATCCCGTATACTGAGTTTCGTACAGAGTCCATCCTTTTTCCTATCTTCCGGAGCCAGTACAATGCCTGCTTTTATGGAATCTTCTACCTTATGTATGATGACTTCTTTCCCATCTAGGAAAACCTGCCCGGATTCCTTTGGATCCGCTCCAAATATGGCCCTGGTGGTCTCTGTCCTTCCAGCCCCCATTAACCCGGCTATGCCGACGATCTCGCCTTCATTGAGTTCCAGATTGATGTCGCGGACCATATGTCCGGCATTTAAATTACGGACCTCCAGTATCTTCTTCCCTTTTGGACAGGAGACACGTGGAAATTTCTGTTTTATTTCACGGCCGACCATGTGGGAAATGATCTCATCCATCTGCTTCTGATCAAAATCCATGGATGTGATAAATCTTCCGTCTCTCATAATGGTGACCCGATCCACAATATGTTTCAGTTCTTCCAGGCGGTGGGATATGTATACAATTCCGCATCCTTCTTTTTTTAACTTTTTAATAATGGTGAACAGATCCGTGATTTCCTTTGATGTCAGAGCTGACGTAGGCTCATCCATAATTAGAACCCTGGCATTCATGGAAAGCGCCTTGGCGATCTCAACCATCTGCTGCTTGGATACTGCCAGATTGCCAACCAGTTCCTCCGGATCTAATTCTATATTCATTCGGCTTAAGATCTCGGCCGCCGCTTTGTTCATCTCTTTTTCAGAGAGGATCATTCCCTTTGTCCGTTCCCGGCCCAGAAATATGTTTTCCGCTACGGTCAAATGCTGACACATGTTCAGTTCCTGGTGGATGATCGCTATTCCCAGGTCCTTTGCCTTCTGTGTGGTCATTTCCCGGATATTGTCGCCGAATACCTCGATGGTCCCTCCATCTCTTGGATAGACACCGCTTAATATTTTAACAAGCGTTGATTTTCCCGCACCATTTTCACCCAGCAATGCCATAACCTCTCCTGATTTCAAGTAAAACGAAACATCGTCAAGCGCTTTTACACCAGGGAATGTCTTTATAATATTCTGCATCCGCACAATATCTTCCTGCATACCTATCACCCTCATATTTCTCTCAAATTCTAGCTTCTGTAAACAGTATATCATCGGAAACCCATGGATAGTAGGGGAGATTCTTCCGTTTAAGGGGGGCATTCTTTGGCAGTCAAATCCCTTGCGGAAATGAAAAACAGGCAGCCAGACCGCCTGTTAATCCTTTTCATTACCAACCTACTTTATAAAATTCCTCTTTGGCGTATTCTGCCGCCACTTTTCCATCCTGCAGAATTATCATCCGGTCTGATACATCCATGTTGTCGGCAAGGTTGCTGGTGAGAATGAGTACCGAAATCCCGCTGTTTTTCAGCTCCTGGATCAGGTCCAGCACATAACGTCTTAAGTACATGTCCCCTTTTGCCAGCGGCTGCACACACACAGCAACCTTAGGGTGAAGGAGATGGATCCGGTAATAGGCAAGGCCATATCTTTCCCGCAGGCTTAAACGGTCAATCTTTCCTGAATCAATGCAGGGCCCTACCTTTTTCATATATTCTTTCCGCACACTGCGAAGATGGCTGCGCTTTATATTCCCAAACCACACCTTCCGGTCCAAAAGAAACGTCAGGTTTTCCATATAGCTCATATCCCGAAACAGAAAGGTTTCTGCCGGATCATCCGGGATGACGGCAACCCCCTCCTTAAAAAAGTCCGTAGGCTCCTCTCCTGCAAAGACCCTTTCTCCCAGGTAAATCCTGCCGTCCCTGATTCCCCTGCTGCCGGAAAGGACCTCCACCAGAGGCTCCCAGGTCTGGTTATCCGTATCCAGTATCATCAGGCATTCCCCTTTTCGCAGAGAAAACCCCACCGGCTCTTTCCCATTTAAATGCACTCCGTCTAACTTAAGAACTGCCTCTTCCATAGGTTCCCGGACCTGGCTGCCTGATAAGTCAAAGGAGATGGTATAAGGCTGAAGGGCCGTTTCCACCATTTCCTCCTTTTCAAACACCTTCCATATGATTCCCTGATGAAAAAGAGCCGCCCGGTCCGCAATCTGGAACACCTCCTGATGGTGGTTTCCCATATAAAGAAATGCAGTCCCCCGTTTGGCCTGCTTCCTAATAATATCCTGAAACTGTTTAAGTTCCATCTGGCTTAAGAAATTGCTGATCCTATCCAGAATAATGAACCGGCACCCGGCCAAAATGGCTTTTAAAAGCTCAGTCACGCAGCGTTCAAAAGCGCTTAAGGTTGAAACCCGGCGTTTGGGATCAATGGACAACCCCAGTTCTGCCATTAAAAGCTCCACCTGATGATCCAGTACCCTGCTGTTAATAATATACTTTTTAAATCCCTTCCGCATAACAAACAGGTTATCGGATATGGTCAGGCTGTCTATGAGCCGTCCCCGCTCCTCAATGACATAAACCCGATTGTCAGTATAGTCCGCATGGGAATAATGATTTACCCGGTCTCCTTCATAATATACTCCGCCAAAGCTTATGGGAATATTATGGCAAATAAGGCGGATCAACTGGGAACAGCCCTTTGCATCGGATATGATGAGCCCCATAATTTCTCCCTTGAGAATATAAAAATCCAGATTATCCAGATAACGCTCTCCGTTTTCTTCCAGGGTAACATGATTCAGCCGGAGAATTTCCTTTCTCATCTCATCACCTCTTTGTCCTGTTAATCCTTTACCAGAGGAAGGGATATCTCCACATCCGTTCCTGCCTCCACCTGGCTGTAAACGTGTATGCCATATTCCTCTCCGAAGAGCAGCTTAATTCTATTATTGACATTCTGGATTGCAATGCCGCCTTTCCGGTCTATATCCGGGTTTACGTCGTCTAAGGATAAGCTTTTAAGCTTTTCATTCAGCATCTTCACCCTTTCAGCCTCCATGCCAAGTCCGTCATCAGATACCTTGATGATCAACCGGGAATCCGTTACCGAAATTTTAATGATCAGATGCCCTTCCCCTATTTTCCGTTCAATACCGTGATAAATGGAATTTTCAACAACCGGCTGCAAAGTCAGCTTTGGCAGGCGGTACTGCAGGATCTCCATTTCATCCAGTTCCTCTGAACATGCATATTGGATATTCAGCTGTAATTTTTTGCCGAAGCGGAACTGTTGGATGTAATAGTAGTTCTCAATATTTGCAAGCTCATCCTCTAAGTTTACCAGGTGGTCTACATTGGATATGGTATAACGGAAAAAGGTGGCAAGGGCCTCCGTCATCTCCGCTATGCTGTCTACCCCAAGGCTTAGCGCCTCACTCCGTATTCCCTCCAAAGTGTTGTACAAGAAATGAGGATTGATCTGGTTTTGCAGGGCAAGATATTCCGCCTGCTTTTTTGAAACATTGATCAGTTCCCTTGTTCCAAGCATTTCAAAAAACCTTTGATTTACTTTCTCGGATTCCGGGCAGTGGGGATAGCGTATCTTTAGTAAGTCATTTAAAACACTGCCAGAGGCAAACTGCCGTTCCACCCGTTTGGTTTCCTGCATGGGCTTATAAATGCCATAATAGCCGTTGTAAAAAAATAAGACTAAGAGAACGGAAGCTGCCATTAAAAGCCAAATCTGCTCCGGCTGGCCCCTGGTTAAGTACAGGGCATAGCAAAGCAAAAGCATGAACCCGGTCAAAATACCTGCCAATAGAAGAATCACTCTGACGGACAGAAACCGAAACTTTTCCTTCATAATACGCCTCCCATCAGGAATAAAGCTTCCGATACTCGTTTGGCTTTAAACCGGAATATTTAGTAAAGTTCTTTGTAAAATACTTTACATCGCTGTAGCCCACTTCCTCACATATGACGGCAACACTTAAATTTGATTCCTTTAGAAGGCCTTTCGCCTGTTCCATCCGCACCTCGGATAAAAACTCCAAAAAATTCTTTCCTGTCTCCTTTTTAAATAGGGAACTGAAATATGTAGGATTGAATCCGGCGACTTCACTGACTGTTTCTAAGGTAATGGCTTCCCTATAATGGTCCCTGATGTATTTTTTGGCTATGCGGATGGGGCGGTTATTCTCCTGCATCTTTCCGACCACGGCCTTATCGTAGGATGCGGAAATCTCTTTTATGAGATAGCGCAGGACCTCTCTTGCTGAAGAACAGAATTCCACTCCCTGATTAAACCGTTCCATAAAATTCTGTTCAATGGGGATCTTATGGTTTTTCATGAAGAACAGATAAAGATTGCAGACCTCTCTGCACATCTGCAAAATTTCATGTCCGGTCATATCCGGCTGCTCCAAGAGTCCGTCTTTCAGTTTCATCAGGCAATCTCCCACCTGCTGCCTGTCCAGACTCTCCAGAGCTGTGCTCATATTCTGGTTAAACTGTGTGAACCACTGACTTGATGCCAGATGAAAAGAGCTGCGCAGTTCCCCCTCTAAGAGTTTGCCGTTCCCGGCCACCAGCCGCTGCTCCACTAAGTACCTTGCGGATTTGAGGGAACTTCTCAGCTGAGTGATATTCCATACGGTTGTACCAAAGCCAATGGTCACTCGAAGCCCTTCCAAAATGGATTCCAGTACTGCAAGCTCATTTAATATATTTTTACATTGGCGGCGGATAAGCCTCCTGTTTTCCTCTCCATAATTCAGGAATAGATAAATATGGCTGTTTTCCACATACAATTCCCAGTCGAATACATGGCCTTTCAGCATTTGCTCAGCAATCTGAGTTGTCTTTTCTGTTAGAAATTCCAGGTTTTTCTCGTCAGGCATGGAAATTCCATCAAATTTAACACAAACAATCTGGAAATAGCCCGGCTTTAGCTGATAATAATACTGCTTATTGATTTCTTCCAGACTGGAGCAATCCTGTTCGCTCCGGTCCCGGTACAAGACATTGGAAAACCATGTGGTCCGAAGCCTCTCCGCATCACTTTTCCTCGCCAGCCTGACCCGTTCCTCGTAGGTCAGCTGCTCACTTTTTTCATTGTACCTTACTCTTATTTTTTCCAGAGTTTCTGTTAGCTCCTGCTTTTTGATAGGCTTTAATAAATAATCGCTGACCCCATATTTGATCGCTGTCTGGGCATATTCAAAATGGCGGTATCCGCTGATAATCACAAATTCCACACCTACATTCAGTTCCCTGGTCTTTTTCACCAGGTCCAGGCCGTCATATCCCGGCATTCGGATATCTGTAATCACCACATCAGGAGACAGGGCTTCGATCTTTTCAAGCGCCTCGATCCCATTATTTGCCACACCGCAGAGCTTCATATCCAGTGTCTGCCAGTCGATCAGTTTCTCGATCAGCTGACAAATTTTTTCTTCATCATCTGCTATCAGTACTTTTAACATGTTTATCCCCCTGCTTTGCCCCGATTCTTTTGTCATTATAACATGTCAATGCGGGTGAAGGAAGTAGGGTAAAAAATAAAAAGTTAATCCAATCTGTTATTCCCATTTGAAAAAGCGGAGGGAAATGCTGATACATATCACTGCTATGACGATCATCACCATAATCGGAATGAAAACCCTGTCCATTGGCAGCCCCAATGAAGCAGCCTTAAGAAGCTTTATTCCCTGTGTCAATGGAAGGATGTCTGCTGCTTTTTGGAATGCAGAAGGCATCACCTCATAAGGCAGAGTGGCACCTGAAAAAATAAGCATTGGAAAGTACAGCAGACTTGCGGCGGCACCGGCTATTTTCGTGTTCGGTGCAATTCCGCCCACCAACACCCCAATGCTGAACATAGACAACATAACCAGTAAGTATGCTCCCAGGAATGGAAGCAATGAGCCTTTTAATTGAAATCCAAAAAATAACGCCCCAGTTGCGTAGACAAGGATAAGGGATGCAAGCGAATAAAGTGCGTAAATAGCAACCTGCACCGCCAAGATAAGTGCTGGGTCAGTGGGTGTTACCTTAAACCGCTTTAAGATTTTTCTGCTTCGATAATCAGATACAACCAAGGGAAGCCCCATTACGCCTCCGGCACAAATGGCAATGGTTGAAACCGCACCAAAGGATTGCTCCAGGAATGTATATTCCGCACCATCAAAAGCGGGTTTGTCTCCAAAAACTGCCCCTAAGATTATAACCACGACGATTGGCATGCAAATAGCAAAAATAAACATATCCAGTCCACGAAGGGACAATTTTCCTTCTGTTTTAAGTAACGTTTTAAATGTTTTCATATTCACCCTCCCCATCCGTATACCATAGATATGCATCCTCAAATTTTTCATAAGGACTTGCTTCCACCGCTTCCTTTACGGAACCGCAAAATATGCTCTCCCCATTCTTCAAAATCATGATCCTGTCACAAAGAGTTTCCACCTCATCCATAAAATGTGAGGTCAGCAAAATGGTAATTCCTTTTTCTTTTAACTGGGAAAGACTCCTCCACACTTCCCTCCGTGCCCTGGCATCCAATCCTGTGGTCAGTTCGTCTAAAAACACTACTTCGGGATCTGGGATTAGCGCAAGCACGATAAAAAGCCGTTGCTTCTGACCTCCCGAAAGTTCACTGACCAGGCTTTTTGACTTTTCATAAAGTCCGAACTGTTCTAAAAGGACGCCATAATCCAAAGTGTTTTTGTAAAGCGAAGCAGTAACTTCACAAAGCTCATCTACTCTGATTTTTTCCTGATAATTGGCCTCTTGAAATTGAACACCCACCCTCTCAAAAAGTTTCTTTCGATCTTTTTTCGGATTCATTCCTAATATGGATACCGTCCCGCTATCCTGTTTTTTCGTCCCCAGGATACATTCGATTGCGGTGCTTTTACCCGCACCATTTGCTCCAAGTAAGCCAAACACTTCCCCGCGGCAAATTGAGATATTAATATTCTCTATGGCTTTTATTTGGGCGTAAGACTTGCACAGTTCCTTTACTTCAATGGTTGTTTCCATGCGATAAAATCCCTCCTTTTTTCTTTTCATAAAAAGAATAACACCAGAGCAAAGTCTGGTGTTAAAGTGTAGGGTTTGTTTCAAATTGTTTTTTCATCTCTTCAAGGTGCATCAGCATGACTTTCGCATTTTCTTCCGCATAATGCAGGGAAGTGAGAAGCTTATCGCATACGGAAATAATATCATCGCTTTCGTCCGGTGTATCAATCACTTGGCGGATATCTGCTTTGGGATTCTGGGATAATGTATTCAGCATTCGCAAAATTGCAGAAAGGGAATAATTTGCGCAGCGCAGAGAACGTATGATTTTGAGCCGCCGAATATCTTTATCCGTATAAACCCGGTATCCGTTTTGTTTTCGTTTTATAGTGAGCAGGCCATTCATTTCCCAATTTCTTAAAGCGTCCATTGAAATTTGTAAATAATCGGCCGTTTCTTTTCTGGTTAATACCATTGTGCCGGATTTTTCTCCCCTGCTGCTGCCTGATAACAGCCTTTGGGTGATTTCTATGGCTTCTTCCGCATTTTTCTGCTCATTTTTTATCTGCTGCAAATTATGTTCCGCCAAGCCAATCGCCTTATCAAAATTTCCGGAAGCTGAGGTCTTAATAATAGTAATTGCCTGTTTTCTCAATCCATTTTGCAAAACCTCGACCTTTAGCGCGATTCTTGCAAACTTTATCTGTTCCATATGAAAATCTGTAAATACGCGATACCCGTTTTCCTTCCGCTCCGCTTTAGGAATAAGCTCTAGTTCTTCATAAAGTCGTACTGTATTGGAATGGATTCCTATACTACGCGCAATTTCAGATGTCGTGTAAGTTTTCATTTTATCTATCACCACCATTCTATTCCACCATAATAGCATCATATAAAAGTCTGGTGTTATAGTGGATAGTTTGATTGTAACGAATAAGAATAAAAAGTACAAGGTCGGAATGATATCGGCTAAGCGCAAAAAAACAAGCATATCGTCCATCGTATACGATACGCTTGTTTTCCAGTCAGCCTTTCAGTGATATAAACAAAATTTACTCTTACCTATTTATTTCAAATTCAACCGCCCCGGCCGCTCCAGGTGCTATCTCATATTTGTCAAAAACTATAACCGGGTTTCCATTATCCTTCATATAAAATTTTGTCTCATCAGAAATACTTTCGAAACCGCCTTCCTCAGGAGTAAAAAACGGAATACCGATTTCCTTTGATTTTTCCTCTATCTGGCTATTAATGCTGTCATTTGCCTTATTGATGTAATCCTCTCCAAGAACATCACCTAGAGATAATAGCTTTCCTGATTTTAAGTCTATGTTATAATATTTTTCCTGACTGTAGGCAGAGGTCCAGCTCTCTGTTCCCCTTACCACAAAAGAAAGATAGTCATCGCTTTGGGCCTTGATCTCATACCACACCTTGATCTCGATCTTATGCTCCGCCCATTCTGCTTCTGTTCCTCCTGTATCCAAAAATGCCTGTTTGTAATCCTGTGCACGCTCCAATGATTCATCCGCATATCTGCTGCAGATTTCCTGGATTTCTTCATTTATTTGCTTGGAAAGTCCTTGGGTGTCATTTTGGATAAATTCTACCCCCGGCACTTCTACCGAAACTTTTTCATCCCCTACAGTCTTTTTATAGGAGCTTACAGTCAGGATCCTTGCTATGGCACCTACAACCGGAAGCTGATGTACCTCCTCAGCAAATGCTGTGTTTATGTTCAGTGCTGCAGTAAATGTAAGAAAGAAAGCTGCTGCTGTTCCCAATCCCCATTTATAGTACCTTCTTTTTCCGATCCCAGTATTATTCTGGCTGCTCGCTGCTTTTTTTTCTTCAAATTCCTCAATGGCCCCCAGTATACGTCCGTTTAATTCCTCTGGAATGGGAGTCTCATCGTATCTTTTTTTTGCATGATCCATCTGGTTCATAGGTTTACCTCCTGAATATTCTGCTTTAACATTTTTAAGCCACGGTACAGCCTTGCCTTTACCGTGTTTAAATTGTCACCGGTGATTTCTGCAATCTCTTTCAGCGACATTTCTTCAAAAAAACGAAGCTTAATGATGTTTTGTATTTCAATATCCAATCGATTGATCTCGTCATAAAGGTCATCCGATGGTTCATAGCCCTGTTCATAATAGGGGATCTCCAGACCCAGTTCTTCTCCTGAGGCGATCTCTTTTTTATTTTTCTTTAGGAAGTAAATGCTTTCGTTCACAAGAATTCTGTAAAACCACGTTTTAATAGCGTCGTAATTTTTTAAGGATTCATAATGATCCAGGGCTTTTAATACCGCATTCTGAACAATATCCAGGGCATCCTCCTGGTTCTGGGCGTAGCTGAATGCCAGCCGGTAAAATTTTTTCTGATTTTCAATGATGTAGCCTGTCATCTTATCATAGTTCTCTTGTCTCATTTGTTACCCTTTCTGTCTTTTAACAGACATTTTTGCCGTTCTGTTATATAGATGATTTCAGACGCAAAAAAGTTGCAGAAAATGAAAAAAAGGCTCTAAAAAATCAAGCCAGGCCGGCTCAGTCCCTTCCGATCTATAGCAAAGCGGCGGCTTAGAATCATTCCGATTACTAAACTGCCGCTTTTTTTATTGAATATGACACTCTGTAAATTTAACCGTCAATTTTGTGAACAGGGATCCATATCTCACTTTTATAATCCGGACTACTCGTATCTGGGGTTTCATTCCACAATAACTCTGGCCCCCCGGTCAATTCATATCCAGATGCCGGGAACCATTCAGCAAATATTTGGGACCACGTGTCCTGAATCGCATCCGGAAACGTACCAACCACTTTAAATACTGCCCAAGTAGAGGCTGCAACATGCAAGATGTCATAACCGTTTGAAGCCGCCCTGGAAGTGGCAACTCCCACATACTGGTCAAGCTGAGAGCCTTCTGTAGTACGTTCATCAAAATTCGCAGAAACACTGAGTATTCCCTTTGGTTCTACATCGCAAAAACCTTTTAACTCATCTATGACCTGAGGAGTTAGTTTTTGTACCAATGAGTCCATCTGTGTATTGATACCTTTAAACTGCATTGTAATTCTTTTTTTAAATCCAACAATATAAAATCCATCTTTTTCTACAACACGATAATTCATTTCCAATCCCCCTTTGATTGTTAACTGAAAAGTCATTGGCGGCAGGACTTTAAGTTCTGTATTTGCTTTCTTAGCTTGCGACGGGGTAACTCCATGCATCACTTGAAACGCTTTACTAAAGGCTTCCGGTGATTCGTAACCAAGCTGCAATGCTAAATCAATGACTTTTACTGATTCCTTCTGTAAGATAAGCCCTGCTACCGAAAGCCGTCTGCGGCGAATATATTCACCTAATGGCATTCCGGCAAGAAAAGAAAACATTCTGCGAAAATGGTATTCTGAACAGCCGGATATGCGTGATATTTGACTTGGCTCAATATCAAACATCAAATTTTTTTCAATATATGCCATCGCATCATTCCATTGAGCCAGTGTATTCATAGCCTGATTCCTCCTTTCAAAACAATCATACCTAAATTTTTAGTTAAATTCCGGATAATTTT
Organism: Lacrimispora sanguinis; assembly: GCF_044987295.1. NCBI lineage: Bacteria > Bacillati > Bacillota > Clostridia > Lachnospirales > Lachnospiraceae > Lacrimispora > Lacrimispora sanguinis. Next base: position 702,741 of record NZ_CP173277.1, read on the forward strand.
GCTGCGGCTTTTCACAGATTTAATAATATACCGTTAATATGAGAATTTATAAGATTTTAAATGTTTTTACTATGTTCCACCTATTTTGATTTCATCATACCATGCAGCGTCTCCGGATAAAAGAAGAAATATTATGAATGATTCCAAAGCCAAAGAGGCAATTCATAAAAAACAGCGGCATCAGACCGAATTGATCGGTCTGATGCCGCTGCTAATAAAAATATAGATTATTCTTTTGTAACTAATTCATTTACGTTATCAGCTGTTACCAGTTCGTTATCCAGGATCACATACTTATCTACGTCTTTTCCCTGCAGATGATTGTATGCAGCGGTCATAATTGCTTTTCCCAGGAAGAAAGGAGGCTCTGCAATCGTTGCATTAACCTTTCCTGCTTTAATGGCTTCAATGGTGTCATCAATGGCATCACAGCCGATCATGGTAATCTCATCTAAACGGCCGGCAGCTTCAATCGCTTCCAAAGCACCAAGAAGCATTTCATCGTTGGCAGCATATAATCCGTCAATGTGGTCATTGGCCTGAAGGATATTTTCCATTACGCTCATGCCCTTAGCACGGTCAAAATCTGCAACCTGGCAGGCAACGATCTTCATGTCAGGATGCTGGCTTATGGCTTCGTTAAAGCCCTTGGAACGGCTCTGAGCCACATTGGTTCCCATAATACCCTGGATTTCTACGATATTTCCTTTGCCTCCAAGTGTATCTACCAGATACTCGCCGGCCAGTTTACCGGATTTGATGGCATCGTAGCCGATATGAGAAACCACTTCCCCGCCGCTGGCCTCACGGTCCATGGTAAGTACCGGGATACCGGCTTCGTTACAAGCTTCTATAGAAGATACAATTGCATCCGAATCACAAGTATCAATGATAATGCAATCCGGTTTTTTGGTGATTAAGTTTTCTACATCCTTCATCTGAATTGCAGGGTCATCCTGCGCATCTGTAATATAAAGTTCTACTCCTAATTCGTCTGCGGCCTTTTGTACCCCGTCTTTTACATCCACAAAGAATGGATTTGTCTGAGTATTCATAGCAAGACCTACTACGTATTTCTTGTCCCCTGACTTTGCCTCTGCCTTAGTTTCCGCTGCTGTCGTAGCTGCTTCTGTCTGTGTGGTCTCCTGTTTGGTTTCAGGTGCCTTTCCACCGCTGCATCCTGCCAGTGATGCAAGGACAAATCCTGCAGCTGCTAAAACTGCCATGTGTTTTCTTTTGATCATAATCTTTTACCTTCCCTTCTTTTATACATTAATAGTTTTATTTATTCTGCTTTCGCAGATAAATCCTTAACCTTTTTGTCCACCAGAACTGCAATGAGTACAACTGCGCCCTTAACAATATTGGTGGCATGGGGATTTACGTTCATAAGCGTAAGAATATTATCGATAATTCCCATGATCATGGCACCTACCACAGTAGGCAGCACAAATCCGGTTCCCCCGCTTAAACTAGTACCTCCAAGAATAACCGCTGCAATGGCATCCATCTCGATTCCCTGTCCGCTGGTGGATTGTGCAGATCCAAGTCTGGCTGTTAAAACCACTGCTGCGATGCCGCTTAAAAAGCCATTAATGATGTAAGCCATCCACTCCGTCTTTTTAACGGAAATTCCGGATAAGCGGGCTGCTTCCCGGTTTCCGCCAAATGCATAAATGCTGCGTCCAAAGCTGGTTTGTGTCAATATGTAGTGTGCCAGCAGGAAAAGAGCGATCAGTATAATAACAGGTACCGGAACCCCCAGAACCGTACCTTTTCCAATAAACTTATAGGAATCCACCTTGACAGGAATGGGAGAACCTTTGGTGTAGACCAAAACACAGCCACGAAGCAGGGTCATCATGCCAAGGGTGGCGATAAATGGGGGAATCCCGCACTGAGAAATAAAAAATCCATTTACAATTCCGCAGGTTATTCCGATTGCGACTGCTGTAAGTACCGCAAGAAAAGTATTGCCGGTGGAAGCCAGCACACCGGAGGCTACAACTCCGGCAAAGCCCAGAATGGAACCTACGGACAAATCGATTCCGCCGGTAAGGATTACAAAGGTCATGCCGCATCCGATGATGCCGGCAACTGTCACCTGCTTAAATACATTAAACAGGTTGGAAACACTTAAGAAGCTTTCCGATAAAAAAGCGGCAAAGATACAGATTACCAGCAAGATCAAAACCGAGCGATATATATTAATTTGGTTGATTAACCGTTTCTTAGTTTCCTGTTTCATTTTCACTTACCCCTCCAGACGCATGTGCTAATATTTTTTCCTGATTCATTTCCTGTTTGGAGATTTCTAATACCGTTCGTCCTTCCCGCATAACAATGACGCGGTCACTGACCCCAATCAGCTCCGGAAGATCCGTAGAAATTACCAGAATACTCTTCCCCGCTTCCGTCAGCTTGTTCATAATGGCATAGATTTCCGCTTTGGCCCCAACATCGACACCTCGTGTGGGTTCGTCTAAAATCAGAATATCAGAATCCGCTAAAAGCACCTTTGCAAACACTACCTTCTGCTGGTTGCCGCCGCTTAACTTTCCGGCAGGCTGCTGTGCGGAACTGACTTTAATATTAAGCGCTTTCACCTGTTCCTGTACACGGTCCGCTTCCAGCTTGTTATCCAGCCGGAATCCTTTGGTCAGCTTTTTTAAAGATGACATAGAGATATTTTCTTTGATGCTTCTTAATAAAACAAGCCCCTCCTGCTTTCTGTCATCCGAGACAAACCCGATTCCTGCTTCTAATGCTTTTCTGGGAGAAGAACAATCCTTTTTTTCACCATGTACGTAAATCTCTCCGCTATCCATTGGAATGGCCCCGTAAATCAGCTTGGAAAGTTCTATGGTACCGGCACCTAAAAGGCCTGTAATCCCCAAAATTTCTCCTTTGTGAAGCTTTAAGCTGACGTCATGGACCCCGCGGCTGTTTACTTTCCTGGCTTCAAATACCACTTCCTGGGTTTTATAATCCCTTACCGGATACAGATTGGATACATTGCGCCCGACCATCATGGATACCACATCATCATAATCCGTCTCTCCAATGAGTTTTGATGCAACGAATTTTCCGTCGCGGAAAACGGTAAGACGGTCTGAAATCTGAAATATCTCATCCATACGGTGGGATATATAAACGATTGCAATTCCCTTTTTCTTCAGTTCCTCAATTGTCCGAAAGAGAATCTGAATTTCCTCTTCTGCCAGTGCTGCGGTGGGTTCATCCATAATAATGATTTTTGCCCCGATAGTCAGGCACTTGGCAATCTCCGTCATCTGAGCCTCTGCCACCGACAGATTCTTTACCTTAGTCTTTGCACTGAACTTTAAACCCAGATGATCTAAATTTTCCTGTGCTTCCCGGTACAGCTTGTTCCAATCCACTTTCCCAAAGGGACTGACAGGTAGTCTTCCAAGATACATATTTTCTGCTACCGACAGTTCCGGAACCATATTAAATTCCTGATAGATCATGGCGATTCCATGTTTTTCCGCATCTTTAGCGGAATGGAACACCACCTCTTTCCCATCCAGATACATGGCTCCCGAAGTATAAGGCTGTGCTCCCGCGATTATTTTCATCAAGGTAGATTTCCCTGCCCCGTTTTCTCCGCACAGGGCATGGACTTCTCCCTCAAAAATCTCCAGATGAACCCCGTCAAGAGCCTTGACACCGGGAAACGTCTTTACGATTGATTCCAGTTTTAAAACTAACCTTCCTCCCATATGTTTTCACCACTTCCCCTTTGATTCCGGTCAATATGCGCATCCTGAGACTAATACTACGTTGGTATATCCTGTAAATTCGCCTGTCAGGATGATTGCCTTGGCCCCCTCAGTCATCTTTTTTAATTCCTTATGGGGTATATACTCCACCGGAATTCCTTCCGGCAGAAGTGCCAGCGCCTTTTTATGTAGTTCAGGGCTTACTGCAAGTGCCTCCTCTGCAAATATAGCCTTTTCCGTTACCATATACTTTTCTATTTCTTCCAGTACCTCAAGATAAGCAGGGCTTCCCGGCTTCCAGCCTAAGTCCACCCGTTCCACTCCCTTTGGAATTGGAAGTCCGGCATCTCCGATTACCAGCATATCCATATGCCTGAGTTCTGCCATGACTCTTGCTAATTGAGGGTGTAAAATTCCTGTTTTTAACATGACCGCTTCTCCTTCTCCTGCTCTTTAATAAATGAGTCAATTTCTTCCCGGTCAGGCATGGCCGGTGTGGTTCCGATCCTCTGTACCGAAATAGCGGCTAATGCGTTGGCAAAGGATGCCGCCTCCCATAGATCTTTTCCTTCGGCCAGGGCTGCCACCAGGCCGCCATTAAACGCATCCCCCGCGCCGGTCGTATCAACTGCATTTACCCGGTAAGCTGGCAGGATGCCCCTCTTCTCTGGAGTTGCTAAGTAAACACCTTTTCCCCCTAAGGTGATCAATACATTTTTAACCCCTTTTTCAAAAAAGTAATCTGCAGCTCTTCCTGCATTTTCTTCCCCATCCACTGGTATTCCGGTTAATATCTCGGCTTCCACCTCATTGGGCGTGATCAAATCCACTTTACTTAAGATGCTGTCACTGACCGGCTGTACAGGAGCTGTATTTAAAATGATTTTTACGCCTTTCTCATATGCGATATCAATTACTTTTTCTACAGAAGATATATTGGTTTCCAGCTGGGTAAGCAAAAATTCAGAATCATCCAGTAAGTCAGAAATTGATTCTACCTCTTCGTCTGTAATCGTGTCACAGGCGCCCAGAATGACAACAATTTCATTCTGACTGGTGTTTTCATCCACCATGATCAGTGCACAGCCGGTCTCTGTCTGTCCGGTGCGGAATATCCGCTTGGTATCCATTCCCAGGTCTTTCATGGTATTTAAAGCCACATCTGCGAATGCATCCTCTCCAAGCTTTGTTACCATGGTCACATCTGCTCCGGCCTTATGAGCAGCTACCCCCTGATTAAATCCCTTGCCGCCCGGACCCATTTTAAAAATACTTCCTTTAACCGTTTCACCCGGAACCGGAAGATGAGGGCTTCTTCCCATCAGATCCACTACAAAACTTCCGAAAACTGTTACTTTCTTCCCCATAATCCTTCTCCTTTTTTATAGCAAGGCGATTCCGTTGCCTGCTCCAATCCGGTCTGCTCCGGCTTCTACCATGGCCTTTGCCTCTTCTGGTGTGCGGATTCCTCCGCTTGCCTTTACTCTTGCCCGGTTTCCTACCGTCTGCTTCATAAGTGCTACATCCTCGGTTACAGCACCGCCTGTGCTAAAACCTGTGGATGTTTTTACAAAATCTGCTCCGGCTTCAATAGAAAGTTCACATGCCTTTACAATTTCCTCTTTTGTTAAAAGGCAGTTTTCTAAAATAACTTTAACAACCTTACCCTTAGAAGCTTCCACAACTGCTTTTATATCGTCACGCACCAGATCATAATTTTTATCCTTCATGGCACCGATATTAATTACCGTATCAACCTCATCAGCCCCTGCCTTCACTGCCTCAGCAGCTTCAAAGGCTTTTGCAGAAGCTAACATCGCTCCAAGCGGGAAACCTACTACACAGCAAACGGCAACTCCGCTGCCTTTTAATTCCTGTGCGACGAGAGGTACCTGACAAGTATTCACGCACACCGATGCAAATCCATATTCTTTTGCTTCTGAACAGTATCTCTTAATTGTTTCTGATGTGGCATCTGCCTTTAACATCGTGTGATCCACTAATTTTGCAATATCCATTTTCTTCTCCTCTTTTCTTTCATTCTCTATCACCCAGGATATGTAACCGGTTACATATCCTGGGTAAAAATAAACTGCTTACCGCAGCCTATTTTATTAATTCTGACCCGCGAAGCACCACCTGGTACGGAACAAAGATTTTTCTGCCGGAGCTTTTACTCTCCTTGTGGGACAGCTTGTCAATCAGCATTGCCATAGCTTCATATCCCTGCTTCTTTGCATCTCGTTCGATGGTAGATAGCCTGTAATCGATTATTTTAAGAGATTCAATCTGGTCAAAGCCTACCATTGATATGTCCCTGCCCATTTTAAGTTTCTGCTCGGTCAGATACTTAAGGACTCCCAGACTTGTCTGGTTATTGGAGGCAAAAATTGCGGTCGGCGGATCCGGAAGCTGCAGCAATTCCTTTGTCCTTTCATAGGCCTTGATGATCTTGAAATCTCCGGATACAATATACTCTTCCTTTAATTCAATCCTATAATCCATTAAGGCTACCTTGTATCCCTTTAACCGGTCCTTCCCCGGCATAGAGGTGCTGGGACCTGTAATAATTGCAATCTTACGATGACCGGCATGGATCAATGCTTCCACTCCTTTATAAGCGGCGGCGGCATTTTCTACGAAAACACCATCCAGATTGGAATTTTTAATATTACGGTCTACTAAAACCACTGGAATTCCCTTGTTTTCAAATTGTATCAGCTTATCCCGGGTTACCATATCAAGCTCAGAAACCGGGGTTATAATCAAACCGGAAAGTCTTTGTCCTTCTGCCATCTGAAGGTACTGATGCTCTCTTTCCTGCATTTCACCTGTATCAAACAAAACAATGTTATACTGGTTATTGACCGCGATCTCTCCCATTCCGCTAATAACGCTGGAGAAAAATTCATTGGCTATATCAGGAACTATAACACCGATACTGGAAGAGTCACGAGTGCTTAAACTTCTGGCTATAGCATTCGGCACGAAATCCGCTTCTTCAATCGCTGCTAAAACCTTCTGCTTTGTTTCGTCCTTTACGTATCCTGACTGATTAATCACTCTGGACACTGTCGCAGAAGAAACACCTACTTTTTTGGCAATATCCCGTATATTCATCTTATGTCTCCTTTATGTAACCGGTTACATATGCATATTAACATATTGTGCTGCGGATGTAAAGCTTATTTTATCATTTTTTACAATTCCTTCTGAACATTTTCAATAAAACTATAAAAATTGCCAGGCATTAAGGAAATGCATGGATGTCTATGACTAGTTATGGCTGTAAAAAACCACAATTGTAATTGCCCTATTTGGTGTAATTACCTATATAGCAAAAAACAAGGCTCTGAAAATTCAAGAGCCCTGTTTTTATAGCTTTATCCTCTATTGGCAGGAGGTTCCTTTATTCGTTTATTACCCCTTCCGCAATGGCTTTTTTCATCCAGTCCTTTCCGTCGACGATCCTTGCTATCACCATAGCAAGTCCTGTATCCCCGGTTACATTAACTACCGTAGCAGGAGCATCTGTTATGGTACCGATCAATACCATAACCGGTATGGCAACAGTAGGGAATCCAAATGCTGATATAATAAATATTTCGGCAACATATCCGCCAGCCGGAATTCCTCCCATGACAACAGATGCTACCACAGCCACAACGATGGACATAATAATATTTCTGGGCGTTGCATAAGGAATTCCAAATATAGAACATAAGAAAGCAATTTTCAGGATCTGGATAATACATGCACCGTCTTTATGTAAATTTGCTCCTAACGGTATGGTAATATCTGCAATATCATCAGGAATCCCCAATTGTTTGCCCTGAATCATATTCAGAGGCAGAGTTGCCGCTGAGGAACAAGTTCCCAGCGCTGTTAATGTTGGAGCCAGTGCTGTCTTCCACCACCGCTTCACTCCGGCTGTACCGGCACCAATATAAGCCATGATAGATTGTGAAAGAACAAAATAGACAATGATGACAGCACAATAAATGATAATGGCACGGGAAAGAGGTCCAATTACCTGATCCCCATATTCTCCGATTAAGATCGCAAAGTAACAACCTAACCCAATCGGTGCAATTTTCATTACGATTCCAATCACATTCACAATGATATCGGACAATGCTTCCATAAGTTTTAAAACCGGCTTTCCTTTTTCACCAGCCATAATAATTGCGATTGAAAACATAACAGTAAATACAATCAAAGCCATCAGATTGCTTTTAGAAAATAACAGCGGAAAATCTTTAACTGTAAACATACCTAAAAAATTCATGCTGCCATTTACATCTTCCACCTTTTCTGCCAGATCCAGCACAGCACCTTTGGCCGGGTCAAACATCAGTGCGGCAGCTACCATGAAAAGGCATGAAATCACTCCTGTTAGGATTGTGCCAATCAGAAATGTAATCAGTATTTTTCTTAGTTTTACCAAATTCTCCATTTTAGCAATCGCAGAAGTTAATGAGCAAAAAATCAGGGGAACAACACAACAGTAAAGCAAATTTAAGAAGATGTCTGCAACCGGCTGCAATATTTTTGCACCTTTCCCCCAGAAAAGACCGATCACTCCTCCCAGAACCATTGAACCCAGTAATATTACGGAAGATTTATATGTATTCCAAATGTTTTTCATATGTTTCTCTCCAATCACTTATCAGTATTTACCCATTAACTTTTCTTAAATTTGTCTTTATGCTATCAATTGCACTCATCACTATATCAGGCGTCGTTCCCAGGTTCAGCCGGATAAAACCTTTCCAGTTCTCACCAAACCACTCACCGTAATCGACAGCCAGTCTGCACTGATTTTGTGTAAATTCCTTTATTTGTTCACTGTCTACATAATTCCTTAAATCCATGAAAAGCAGGTAAGTTCCTTCAAGTGGAGCGATATAAACTTCCGGAAACTCTTTCATCTCTTCCACTACCATCTGATAATTGTGATAAATCACCTTCTTCAGGGATTGATACCACTCATTGCCACCTCTCAAGGCGGCCTCCACTGCCGTAATACCGAATATATTTACCTCCACATTATTAAACACTCTAGTAAACTCATCCCAGGTTTTTCTTAATTCTTCATTTTTGATTACAATCGTTGAAGTTAAGCAGGTGGCTAGATTAAATGTTTTAGATGCTGCAAAGGCAGTAATCATGTTGTCTGCATATTTTCCGTTCGCTATAGTAGCCGCCGGAATATGTTTTTTCTCTCCAAACACCAAATCCTGATGTATTTCGTCAGACACAACCAATACATTATGGCGCGCACAGATCTCCAGCATTTTCTCCAGTTCTACTTCAGTCCATACACGGCCTGCAGGATTGTGAGGAGAACACATAATATACATCTTTACTTGATTCTCTTCAATCTTCTTTTCAAATGCTTCAAAATCAATGGTATAGATACCTTTATCATAATTCAAATCACAAGTAACCAGATTACGATGGCTCTCTTTTACACAGTTGTGGAATGGATAATATACCGGTGTAAGAATGATGACAGAATCATCTTCTTTCGTATACATATTAACCGCCCAATATAAGGCTGCCACAACTCCGGGAGAAATCCGCATCCATTCTTTTTCCAGTTTGTAACCATGATGGCTGTATTCCCAATCAATAACAGCCTCGTAATAGGAATCCGGCACGAAAGAATAACCAAATATGCCGTGATCAACCCTATTATGTAATGCTTCAACAACTGCTTCCGGTACTTTAAATTCCATATCTGCCACCCACATGGATATCAAATCCGGATCCCCAAACCGTAGATCGAGTGCATCCCATTTTAAGGAAGCTGTCCCCATACGATCCACATAATACTTGCTGCAAAAATCTTTGACTCCCATTTAATAAACCCTCCTGTTAGTTTAATGCCTAAACCATTTTACATTTGAATTATATCCATATACATGGGACTTGTCAATATGTTTTTGTTTAATGTCTATACTATTTTGATGTTTTTATTGATTTTTTAATTGATTTTTTCAGATTATTGTGCTAGACTTATGATTGGGTAAGCTTACCTTTATGGAACATATACAAAATTTAATTAAAAGGGATTGAGTAAATGAAAGAGAACCAGAATTTAAATGATAGTATTATTGATGAAACTTTTCATACCTTAAACGAAAGGCACAATAGTATTTATCAGTTTGTTATGCGATATAATGACTATATAATCTCAACACATGATTATGGGCTTGGCATCCTGCTCAGCATGATTGAAGCACACACGCTCACTTATATTGAAGAAAATCCAGGTATCACCGTTACAGAACTGGCCTCCTATTGGAATAAGACAAAAGGTGCATTATCACAAACGGTCAGCCGGTTATCTGATAAAGGACTTGTTACAAAAGAAAAAAAAGAAGGAAACGCCAAGAATGTACTCCTATATGCTACAGAAATCGGAGTAAAGCTCAGCAAAGCACATAAACTCTATGATACAATAGATATCGCCAAGACAATGGGGGAACTAAAAAAAGAATGCAGCCCTGAAGAAATCGATAATTTTTATAAAGTAATATCGGTATACAACAAAGTCATCCAAAATGATTTTGAAATCAACCGGGGCAAGAAAAATAATGTACGTTCCTCTGAAGAATCTATTTAACTGAATTCTTTCAAAAAATGAAAAGTCAATACTACATTCAGCAATACCGAAAAAATACGGATAAAATCATGATAGTTTCCTTAAATCTTTTTATCGCATCATATCAAAAAAAGTACCCTGATAGTCAAGCACCGCCACTTTTTTGTGTCGAACTGTCAGGGTACCATTTTATCTATGGATTCTGAGGATTCTCCCCCAGCCACTCCACATCCAGTTCATGCAGCATGGTCGTATTCTGCCACCCACCTGAACCTGTGGTCCCGGTATGCAATAGGCTCACGCCACCAAAACCATTCTCTGTTATCTCTCCGTTCAAATCCACCGAATGAATATATCCATCCTTTGCCTGATCTGCCAACTGTGGAGTCTGGGTTTCCACATGAGCGGTCAGCTTCGTCCCCTCCGCCTTCATTGTAATTTCACAGCCGGTCAGATAGCAGGATGAAAGAACTTCATCGGATATGTAGCTTATCTGTCCTTTTTCATACCGAACAAGAACAAAGGTGCAGGCGTTGGAGGCTGCCTCGGTACGGATAATCCGCAGACCATAGCCGGTCAGTGTTTCTGTGTCAAACTTTATGCACAGGTCCATATACTGGCCTGCACTCCCGAAGCCCTGACCTGCTATTTTTGCGGGATCCGCCAGAAGCTTGAAGCTCATGCTTCCATACGTTCCTGCTACAGGTGTATACATAAGCCGTACGCCCTGGGTTCCCTGATAAATTCCCATTCCTACGCTGCCATCTCCCGTTTGACCATAAATCCAGGGCTGATTGGTGTCCTCCCCCTTCCAGCCGCTGTAATCCTTCATGTCAGCCGGTTGGAACGTATCAACGGTCCAGTATCCAGGCTTAATCTCCGTCTGCCGGACCACCGGAAAATCAGAAAAATCGGTGTGGAAATTGTGGGCCGTCACATTTGCTGCCGTGATTTTGTCTGGAAACATGGCTGATACGGCTGATCCCGGATTGCTCCGTATGTGCTTTGGCTCAACCTTGGCGGTCAGATAGCTGCCGATGTCACCCGCCGTAAGTCGGTATTCGTATTTGGGCTGATCCTGCGTTGAAACAGCAACCAGAATCGGGTTGCTTCCTGCTGCATCATGGCTGCGGTACCAGGAAATCACTGACTGGTCTTCCCTGTCTCCCAGATCCAGGTCATATTCAGCCGTCAGATAACCCTCCTTCTCTTTTTGAACCGTCAATTTCTTTGTGAATGATGGCGGCTCCAGAACACTTGGCTTAACGGTCAGTTCTAAGGATGCCTCCAGCCCCTCCGGCGTCTTTGCGTGAACCATAACCTGCTTTGTCTCGTCCTTATCATTGATTCCCTGAATGGTACAGGTCCCGTTCCCATGATCTGTAAGCGTCGCATAAGCCCCATCTTTTTCGGAAATTGTATAGGTCACAGCGCTGCCCGTTTCTTCCGTCTGATAGAAATACAGCACTTTGCTGGAAATAACCGCCTCATTGCTGCCGGATACAATGATATCTTCCGTTGTCTCCAGGGTAAGCATCGTCGGTATCTTGTCTGCTCCCGCTGCAGTTACGGAAGCTTTTACGTCCAGCGGATCCCACTGGTCATTTCCTCTTAAGAGATTATAAGTATTATAGTAACTCTTTCCATCAGATTCTATCCGGTAAGCTTTCAAAACCTCCGTACCGGTCATATCCACAGTTTCCTGTGCGCCCTCACCTGCAATTGTAATGGGTTTCCCATTGTGCAGGATGTTGTATTGGTAACATTTTAAGGACGATTCCGGATATTTGGTCCAGGCAATTTCAAACGGAATGTTAAAATTACTCTGATACGTACAGTCCACTGCCGCTATCGCGCCTCCCCGCTTGGTAAAATACTGCACAGGCTCTGTTTCCACAGTCAAGGTCACACACCAAAACGTACAATCTAAAAACACGGAACCAGTTTTTGTTGCCTCGGCCAGCGGCCTATTTCCGTAAAAATCAAAATCGCAGCCCACAAAAACTGCATTTCCGTTTATGGCATCATCTGTGCTCTCGAAATGGCAGTTATTGTACAGGCTTCTTTCTCCGCCATTGATGGGACGAAGATTTAAGCGGCTGATAAAATTACAGTTTTCCGCAAACATCCTATCCCCGGACAAATCTGCCAACTGGGCCTGTGTAATGGTGGAGGTTCGTTTCTCATGATTTAACTCCGGCTTCAGCGCATAATCTAAATTCACATTGCAGTAATTGCCAATCGTTAAATTCTGAACCTGCAGTCCGGTTCCATTGTTATTGAACCGGAACATCGTATAGTTTCCGTCGGCGCCGTGGGACTGGCCCCGGTTGCCTGCTAAAACCACATGGTCCGGGTCTTGGGTAAGTCCCTTTAGCGAAAGCCACTCACAATCCACCACCATACCGTAGGGAACCTCATAGCCTTCCGTTTTTTCCAGAGTATCTGACGCTTCCGGATCGTCAATCCAGTACACATATGGTGCAATATAAACCGTCATTGGCTCCTGCTCCGTGCCATTTGTCAACGTCTGGGCGCTTAAAGCCTCTGTTATGTCATTGTACACATAATCATAGCGGCCTGCTGTCTCATCGGCCAGGGAACCATCCAGATAGATTGCCTTTGGACCGAGAGGAATGGTTATTCCCTGATACGTGATATTAGTCCCGGCAAATTCTATGGGATCCTCCACGTTTAACGGGATATACTCTCCTGCCGGCACAGAATCCGTCACCGCAGCCACCGGCGCTGACTCATTTGCGCTCTTGTTTCCGCCGCATGCGCTTAAGGACACTGCCATAGCTGCCGCCACCCCTGCCGTTGCCCACTGTTTAACCTTTTTCATGGTTTTCTCTCCTTTCAACTTTTCGCTTAAATAAATGAGGTCTTAAAGCATGTTTAAGCGTCTTCACTTTTACTGTTATTGTAAGCGCTTACACTAAACTTTTTTAAATTATAGCACCTAATTCTTTATAATTCATTTCAAATATTATACAAAACATTGCAAATTTTGACATTCTATGGCTTAATTTTAATGAAATTCATAAAGGGTTTCAAATAAATGAAAGCGCTTACTTTTTCTCTTGTTCTGTAACTGGATATTTGGTAAATCTCGCAACTGTCCGATCAGTATTTATAAAGGACTGCAGGATACCGAAAAGTCTCTTACGTAAAGGGGAATTTTATTGTATTCGTTGAAACGGTCTGGCATCGCAAAAGGAAATCTCAGCCGTCCTCCTTACCCACGGTCATGATGATCATGCTGGTTGTGCAGCCTATTTTTAAAATCAAGGTGCAAAAATTAATGTTGGTGTCACCTCCCTGTGTTGCTGATTGCCAAAATTGATGATGTCAGGGTTTTATTTACAGGAGATATGTTTTTTTCGAGGATGAAACCGGGACAGACGTTAAAACCGGCTGGAAAGGGATCTAAGCTATAGAGCCAACATTATATTAGCAGGTCATGGGATTCCGTTCATCAATAAAAATGCAAAAGATGCGATTCGAAGCGCCTATAAGTACTTTTTATTAATAATAGGTAAAAAATTAACATAAAAATAGGCCGTCATTTTGACGGCCTAAAGCTCTGCTACATTCGTTAACCTTTGTTTTATTGAAATGCCACTAATACTTTCATAATTGCATCTGGATAATCTTTCACTTCTGTAAACGCCCTTTCTGCATCCGCAAATACATAAACACGGCTGATTAACTTACTCAAATCAAATCTGCCGGCCACGGCAAAATCAATCAGTTCTACAAAATCCTCCTTTACCGCATTACGGGAACCAAAAATGTCCAGTTCTTTCGTCTGAATACAGGAGTAAGCAAAGTCAAGATTCTTATTGCCGATTCCCACAACTACCACACGCCCGCGAAAAGACGCCGCATCAATACAGTTCTGGAAGGTCGAAGGCTGACCAACACACTCTATACAAACATCAAAACCGTCTCCACCGGTTAATTCACGGACACGCTCGTCGAAATTCTCCTTATTGATCACGATAACATCATCCGCTCCCATTTCCGTGGCAACCTGAAGACGTCCTTCACTTATATCGCTGACCGCGACCGTGGCTCCCATCAGCTTGGCGCCCATAACGGCTAGTACGCCGATCGGCCCGGCGCCAACCACCAGTACACGGTCCCCGGCTTTCACACTCCCCCGTTTTACTGCATGATAACTGATACAAAATGGTTCAATCATTGCCAACACCTGGGGATCCAGGCCTTTTCCGTCATAGATCCGTTCCACCGGCATGGAGAAATACTGACGGAAAATGCCATCACGTTGTGCTCCAAGAGTCTGATTGCTTGTACAGCAGTTGATCATACCACGTCGACAGGAATAGCAGCGGCCGCAATTAAAATAGGGATTACCAGTTACAATCATACCTCGCTTGATTCCATACTTATTGTCATCGACCGCTACCACACGAGCGGAAAACTCATGTCCGGGAATCCGCGGATAGCTGGAATACAGAAAGGTTCCCCGATAAGTTCCCATATCCGAACCACAGATGCCTCCAATTAATATTTCCAACAACGCTTCTCCTTGTTCCTTTTCCGGTTTTTCCATTTCCCGGACTTGTACCTTTCCCGGTTCTGGAATCAAGATATAATTCATCTTCTCCATGCTTTTTGCCCTCTTTCTCTCTGTGGATTAATGTTTTTCCTTGACCGACCGGTGTACTTACAAAAAGCAGCTGTGGTATGCTGGCTGGTTATTTCACAAGGAAGCCAGCGATCCCTGTTCCATCTATCTTTTTGCGAAAAATCTCAAAACTCCAAAATCATGCATTTTTTCTTCATCACCAATTAAATCAAGGTAATCTTCTTTCGATGTTTCGATATGCTCTGCAATTGCTTTTTGAGCCTCTTGACTGTTACCCTTTTTTAGGTTATCCAATACTCTATCATGCTCCCGAAATGCTTTATCCTGATGGGTTCTCTCCAAATAAGAAAGCATTCTGATCCGACGCAGCTGCATAAGTAAGCTTTCATGGAATCGCATCAGCTTTTTGTTCTCTGAAATATATACTAGATAATCGTGGAACTCCTGATCAGTCCTAAATGCATCATATATTTTCCCTTCCTTATTGAACGCTTCCATTTTATGATTAATCCTGTCAAGCTCCATAATCTTTAATTCAGTGTTTTCCTTCTCAAGAATCAGACGAACAGCCATAACCTCAATACATAAGCGGGCGTCAAACAACTCCTTAATCTCTTCCTTTGTAAGTCGGCTGACTTCATAGCTCTTCCCCAAACCAGCATTGATTACCAAACCATCCCGTTCAAGCCGTTGAAGGGCTTCACGTATCGGTGTCCGGCTCATGCCGATTTCCTTGCTGAGCGTAAAATCAGAAACAACTTGTCCTGGCTGCAATTCAAAATTACAAATCTTTTCTTTTATTTCCTCATATGCCTGATCTACTAGTGAAATTGCTTTATCCAATGTTATACCTCTCCTCTTAAAATCTTCTATATATATTACCATAAAATATGTCTTAATTAAACATATTTCTTTTAGTTTTAATAATATATCAATAAGGAGATGTAGTAGACTGCATTCTCAATTAACTTCAACCATTTTATGTAAATATTCAAGTCCTAATTTTGCTGCCGTTTTACCATCCGGGAATTGGAAACACTCTATTGTAACACTATTTTTATACTGTATTTCCTTTAATGCTTTACATATTTCAGCAAAATCGATGTGTCCCCAGTCAGGATAATTTCGGTTATTATCCGCAACATGGAAGTGTCCTAGATGATCACCGCAGCGCCGGATAGCCGCTGCCGGATTTTCTTCTTCAATATTCATATGAAACGTATCCAGATGCACCTTTAACCGGTTACTCCCTATCTTTTCTATCAAATCAAGGACCTCATCAGCGGAATAAAGATTATTGGTTTCATATCGATCGATTGCCTCAATAACAACATTTACATTCTTTTCTTCTCCATAAGCAGCCAGTTGCTTCATTGCATCATTCAGCCACTTTTCATAAACAGAAAAAGGGTACTTAGTCCCAATTGTCCCACGCATGGACCCCAATACAACATCACATTCTAAAACAGCCGCCAAATCCATCTGATCCTTTAATCTTTGAAGCGCTTTTCTGCGGATCCGTTCATCTTCATCAAGAAGAGTCAGGCCTTCATAATGAACAGCCATCCCTGTTCCAATGGTTGAAATCTCCAGATTTTTTAAATCACAATACTGCTTTACTGCCCTCCCGTCAATTTGGTCCGGATGTAAGAGGTGCAGTTCGATTGAATCAAATCCTGATTCTTTAACAAAATCTATGGTCGCATAGATATCTGTATCGACGATTGGGAATGGCGATCCCTCCGGCGCCTCCAGCGCAACGGTGATACCGAACTTCAAAGGTTTTCCGGATTCTTTCAGATGCTTCAAACCCTCTTCTACTGCAATAGCACTATTAGGAATCGGATAGCACTCCATAGATACGGAGCCTTTGTAATGGATTTTTTCAAGAGCACAAATAATTTCATTGAAATTAATGATACCTGCTCCTGGAAAAGCTCTGGTATTGTCTGCAACATGTACATGGCCAATATAGGAACCGCTCTCCAGTATAGCACTTATCATGCTGCTCTCCTCAATATTCATATGGTACGTATCTAAATGCAATTTAAGATACGGATTATCAATCATATCAATAAAGCGCCTCACCTCTGCCGCAGTATTTAAGAAGGGAAGCTCGTATCGATTAATAACCTCTAATACCAGAGTGACCTGTTTTTTCTCAGCATAACCAGCAACCTCTCCAAGCTCTTTTGCTAAAATAGAAGCGTATGAATCATAATCCTTGAGATTGTCAGCCTTCCCCCGTATACTGCCTAAAATCACAACCGCCTCCAGCTCTTTCGCCATATCGGTAAAGGCAAATAATCGCTCCTTTGCTTTTGCCCGTACCTCTGCATCAGAATCGGTTAATGATAAACCGTCCATAACATAAGCTAATCCGGTTCCAATTGCAGAAACAGCAATGTGATTATCTGCAAGAGACTGCTTGAGTTCTTTCATATCAATTAAATCAGGTTCCCGCAAATGAAGCTCGATGGTATCTGCGCCGGCCATCGCCGCAATTTTTGCATTTTCATAAGGATCTCCGGTATAAAGTACCGGGAATTTCTCTGGCGCTTCTACCGCAATTGCAAATCCATATTTCACTATCAATACCTCCTGGTCTTATATCACTGATTTTTTAAATTTTCCTAAATATGCCTCAACAACACGTGGATCATTCCTTAATTCCTTTGCCCGACCTTCAATTGTAATTTTACCTTGTTCGATTACATAAGCATGATGGGAAACCTCTAACGCCAACTTTGCATTTTGCTCTATCAATAAAATAGGAATTCCTTCTATCTTATTAATTTCAACAATTTTTTCGAACAATTCCGCCACGATTACAGGAGCAAGGCCCATGGATGGTTCATCCAATAACAGCAATTTGGGATGCCCCATAAGTGCCCGTCCAATCGCAAGCATCTGCTGCTCCCCACCTGACAAGCTCCAGGCTAGCTGCTTATTCCGTTCTTTTAAACGCGGGAAAATCTCAAAAACTTTTTCCATATCTTCCTTGTATGGTTTATTACCGAAAAAACCATGCCAGTTTGCTGTTCCAACTTCCAAGTTCTCATACACACTTAATCCCGGAAACACATGACGGCCTTCTGGTACATGCATAATACCTGCTTTCGAAATAGCAATCGGGCTGCTGTAGATGATTTCATTTCCATCAAACACAATACTACCTTTACGAGTAATCATACCAGAGATGGATTTTAATGTTGAGGTTTTCCCGGCTCCGTTCGCTCCAATTAAACAGCAAATCTCTTTTTCCCCAACGGATAGCTCAATCCCTTTTATGGCTTCTATCGCGCCATAATATGAATGTAATTCTTTAATTTTAAGCATTTAACACCTCCACCGCATTGCCGTCTTCCACTTCGAGGCGCTTTCCTAAATATGCTTCTATCACTAAATCATTGGAAAGCGCTTCTTCCGGAGTTCCCTGAGCAATAATACGCCCAAAGTTTAAAACAGATACATTGTGGCAAATGTTAAGAACCATATCCATTTGATGTTCTATTAAGACAATCCCCATGTTCCTTTTTTCACTTGCTAAGCGAAGAAGATTATTTGCATTTTCGATTTCTTTATTATTTAACCCGGCCGCAGGTTCATCTACAAGCATTACACTTGGATTGGCCAGCATCGCTCTGACAATCTCCAGTAACTTCATCTGGCCATATGAAAGGGAAGAAATATCATCATCTAAATTAATCGAAAAACCGGCAACGTCTAAAAGCCTGTTCAGTTCTGCTTCAAAATTTTTTCCGGCATTGCCCTTAATGTTAAAATAAGATTTAAAATATCCCAACTGATCCGCTAGGTCTGTTCCCAATTCCAGGTTCTCTCTGATATTTGAACGCTGTAAGAACCGCGGCGTCTGGAACGTCCTTCCAAGTCCCATGCGTGAACGCAGATGTGCTTTCATATTGGTTACATCCTGATCAGCAATCAGTACCTTACCAGCGTCTACATCATAAATCCCACTTATAAGATTAAGAGTTGTGCTCTTTCCTGCCCCATTAGGACCAATCAATCCCATGATTTCTCCGCGCTCCACGGTGAAATTCACATTTTCGGCAGCTACAACACCTCCAAAGGCTTTACAAACACCTTGCAATTCTAAAATTTTAGACATTCTGCTCCACCGCCTTTCCTTTTGCTTTCCGGAACATATTTTTCATTTTTGCATGCAGAATATCCCACATACCAGCAAGTCCCATCGGCATAAATATCATCAAAAGAATAACAAACACACCATAAATAAGGCGCATATATGTTTGCAGCGGACGTAACCATTCCGGTAGCATGGTAACCAGCAGAGAACCGATAAAGGTGCCGATTGTGGAATTTATACCGCCAAGCATGACAATAACAATATAATTAACGGTTAAGTCGTAAGTATAGAGATATGCACTGATTGCCGAATTATGATGAGCTAGCAGTGCGCCGGCAAATCCGGCGAGGGCTCCGGCAATGACAAATGCATTTACTTTTGTATTATAAACATCCACGCCAAGGGAAAGGGCTGCAATTTCATTATCACGGACTGCCCCCAGCGAACGTCCTAATGATGTCTGGCGTACATGTTCCACAAGCATAAGGCAAATAGCAGAAAGCACTACTAATATATAAAACCAGTGAATCGGTTTTGTAGGTGTGAAAAAAAACAGATTCAACTTTGGAATTCCTGTAATTCCATCTGGCCCTCCGGTAACCGGCTTCCAGTTTAAATATACGTTATTCATAATCTGTGCAAAGCCGATTGTTGCAAATGTGAAATAGGTACCTTTCAGCCGAAACAAGACCTTTCCTAATATAAAAGCCGATACCATACAGAACAGTACCGCCAGAATTACTGACAACACCGGAGGTATTCCGAAATTTTTCGATAGAATTGCAGATGTATAAGAACCGGCTCCTAAAAATGCAACGGTCGCAAATGTAACCTGCCCTCCCATTCCCAGCATCATCGTCACTCCCAGCGCTGCAATAAAATGCAGCATGACCAAATTCATGACACCCATTGAATAATTGTTTGTTACCATCGGGATGATAATTGAAAAAGGAATCATGAGTAAAATAAAAACCAACGTTTGTTTGTTTAGCTTCTTAATGCTATTAATCAATTTGCTCACCTCACGCCTTATCTGCAATTCGGTCACCAAAGATGCCCTGGGGACGTACAATCAGGAATATAATCAAAACCAAAAATACAATTGCATCCTTATAGGTTGATGTAATCAAAATACTAAATGATTCAACTAAGCCAATAAGCAAACTGCCAATCACCGCGCCCTTAAGATTTCCAAATCCACCAATAATGGCTCCTGCAAATGCTCGTAACTGAATCGTACTTAAAGATACAGAAACCAGAAAAATAGGTGCCACTAAATATCCCGCCATACCGGCAATAACCATAACGATCATATAGGTAACCATTGTAGTAATAATGTTAGGAATGCCCAACAGGGATGCCGCGTATGGGTCCTGTGCCGCAGCCTGCATTAAACGTCCGGAATACAGTTTCTCAAATAATTGGAATATACACCAAATCATAACCGCACCAACTGCAATGATGATTAAATACTGATACTCTAATCTAGTCGGACCAATCTGTACATATCCTTTAACAATCGGATCTACGCCCAATGGGGAACCGCCCCAGATCAATTTTGCCCCTTCTTTAATAACCATAGATGCGCCAATGGTACAGACAACCGCTGCAGTTGGCCATTTCGATTTTCTGACCGGCCAATACACGGAAAACATAAATAACGCACCAAAGACCACAAAGAATAATATAGATACAATTAACATTGGAACTAACGGCAGGTTTAAGGGGCCGCCCAGATGATATGTCGCAAATGCTCCAAGCATCAGCAAATCTCCCTGTGCAAAATTCAGAACACCAATTGCACGAATCAGCAAAATGAGACCCATTGCCAGCAGCGAATATATCATCCCCATTGCAATACCATTTACAGATAATTGAACTACAGTATTTAACATCTCCAACCTCCCATCCGCGTTATAGAGCAGTTATCCTGACACTCTATAACGCGGTATATATACTAACGAAATGTTTCCTTTACCGGTTTACTATTTCAATAACCTCTACTTCACCATTCTCGACCCTTACCAATGGCTGAGAATTCGCTAAACTACGATCTTCATGCCAGGTGTATTTACACATAACACCATCATAATCTTTGATTTTCTTAATACCTTCCAGCACCGAAGCCGGGTCTGACGCACCTTGAAGCTTAATTGCTTCACACATAAGCATTAATGAATCGTAAGTAATAACTGCTGCTTTGTCTGGTTTTGTCCCAAATCGTTCCTGAAAACGAGCAGAGAATTCTGCGCCCTTTTCATTAATTGCATTAGGCGACCAATCACCGATAGAATACCATCCGTCCATTGCATCACCGGCAGCATCAATGGATATAACAGAACAGTAGGAGGCTGAACCAATAAGCGGTAAATCAATGTTCATTGACTGTACAGTTTTGGCAAGAACCGCCGCGTCAAAATTATGGCTGACTGCTATAATGCCATCACAACCACTGTTCAGAACCTGAGTTAAGATTGGGGTAAATTGTTTTTCATCTACATTGTAAGAAACGACAATCGCTGGAGTGATTCCGTAAGTTTTAAGATTTGTAATAATTTCCGAAGATAAGCTGGTTCCGTATGCTTCCGATACATGGATAATGGCAGGATTTTTCATTTTCAGTATTTCTGCCACTGATTTTGCAAATAAAGCACCCGCATGATCATCACTCATACGATTAAGAAGCATATAAGGATTATTTTCTTTATAAATATTGGCACTGCTACCAAAGACAAAACATGGTACTTCTGATTCTAAAATGGACGGAGCAGATGCCAGTGCATCAGCACTTGTATTGCCGCAGCCAAACCATGCTGAAATATTCTCACGCGCCAATAATTTGTTTGTCGCATTAATCGAACCTTGCTGATCGGAGCCGCAGTCCTCAACAACAACCTCTACCTTTTTTCCTAGAACATCCATCTTCTCAACATCTTCCAAAAATAATTCCAAGCCTTGTTGGCAAAACTCACCGCTTGCACTTAAGTTACCTGTTAAAGTGAAAGTTGCACCTAATTGAATAACATCTGAAACCTCGCTCTTTTGTGAACATCCCATCACGCCTGTACTAACCGCTAGCGTCGATGCCAGCAATCCTGCAATTATTCTTTTTTTCATAAGCTTATAATCTCCTTTTTATATTTTTTCCATTGTGCAAATTTTTGTGTACTGTTCACTTGTGAGTTTATATTATCCTATTTTAAAATACTTGTCAATATTTTTTGTATATTTTTTATGTATACACTCAATTTTATAATATGTATACATAAGTTTTGTACAATAAAATGCATTTTTAGCATTTAAAACGCTCTCATGCAGATGGCTGCCCATTATTTAATTGGCCGCATATCAAATCGCTTGTACAACCGTTTGGTATATGGCAGTTCTCTAGTTTTTACAGATTTCCAGATAATATCCTGCCATGTAACTTTATCCAGGAAGGGCTATTTTTATCAGTGAGCACAATGTTTAATAATTGTGCCATTCGTCAATATCCTTTACAACTATCAACTAATTCATGCTCTCTCTTCTCCTGAAACCTCATGGCACTAAAAATCAAATACCTTGTTTTAATTTCTTTCACTGCTTTCACTAGGCTGCCGTGTGGATTGTGGATTATTAACCCATTTGAACCCTTGCTTAACGGACACAAAAAAATCCAGCCTGGTGATCATTGTCAATACACTGGCTGGTTTCCGCTATTCCATTATTCTATAAAATCATAGTTAAATAAAAGCAAAAGGATGTTTCATCGTATGGTTGTAGTCCATGCTCGTCACACATAAAAAAGCTGCTACTCAATTCCTTGAGTAACAGCTTTTTTTAATGTAATTTTCTAATTAATTCTTACACGGTTTAAATCTTATTTCATAAAATCCGTAGAAAATTAAGCTTCAACATTGATGATTTCTTTCTTGTTGTAAGAACCGCAAGCTTTGCATACTCTGTGAGGCATCATAAGTGCACCGCACTTGCTGCACTTCACTAAGTTTGGAGCGCTCATCTTCCAGTTTGCTCTACGTTTGTCTCTTCTTCCTTTAGAAGATTTGTTCTTTGGACAGATAGACATGGTTACACCTCCTTAAACTTTTTAAAAATATCCTGGATGACTGCCATTCTAGGGTCTGTCGACCTAATATCGCAGTCACAAGTCTCATGATTGAGATTTGTTCCACATCTATTACAAATCCCCTTGCAGTCTTCACTACAGAGAACTTTCATAGGCAGGTTCAGTATGAGTTCATCACAAACCAACTGGTCTACATCCAGATTATAACCATTAATAAATGGTTGTTCTTCGAAATCCTCTACAATTCCCGAATCCGTTTCACTTAAATCAAGAGCACGGATCACATCAAAACTTAAGTCAACACGCACCGGATCCAAGCAGCGGTCACATGGAATGATCAAAGCTAATTTCACTTTTCCTTCCACTACCAGCTTTTTGTCTCCCAGGTTCATAATCCGCAACAGCACAGGTTCTGCATCCGCTACTTCATAATCACCGTTTGGCCCGTGATATACCTTCATATCGATATCGGGTGTGTAAGTTTTCTCTTTCCCTTCCAGGGTGAACAACTCAGTCAAATTAATAAGCATACTAGTCTCCTAATACGCACCTATGTTATTATACATATGAGTGCAACATTTGTCAACAAATATTTCCATATTTGAAGTAACAGTTCAGCCATGCTTATGAATGGTATGGCTGAACTGTGACCCATACACAACATCATGTACCGTTTTTCTACGGATTATACCAGTGCCTTTGTCTCTCTTGCAATAGCCAGCTCTTCATTGGTAGGAATTACACATACCTTTACCTTAGATTCTGGTGTGGAGATCATGACACGCTTTCCTCTTGCTTTATTGGCTTCTGCATCAATGGAAATACCAAGGTAGCCTAAATATTCGCAAACTGCACCTCTGATCGGCTTATCGTTCTCGCCAACGCCTGCAGTAAATACAATCGCGTCAACACCGTTCATTGCTGCTACATAAGAACCGATGTATTTTGCTACACGGTAAATAAATGCCTGGATTGCAATATCAGCCAGCTGATTGCCTTCTCCCTGTGCCTTCTGAACATCACGGAAATCGCTGGAAATGCCGCCGGACATACCAAGGATACCGGATTTTTTATTTAAAATATCCAGGACCTCATTCACGCTCTTGCCTTCCTTGTTGCAGATAAACTGAACAACAGCAGGATCGATGTCACCACTTCTGGTTCCCATGATAAGACCCTCTAATGGAGTAAGTCCCATGCTGGTATCCACGCACTTGCCGCCGATGGAAGCAGAAATGCTGGCTCCGTTTCCTAAGTGGCATACGATTACCTTGCCATTTTTATGATCCAGATCACAATATGTTAAGGCTTCGTTGGATACAAATTTGTGGCTTGTTCCATGGAAACCGTAACGGCGAATGCTGTATTTCTCATAATATTCATGAGGAATAGCGTACATACCGGCTTTGTCAGGCATACCCATACCGAAAGAAGTATCAAATACCGCTACATTAGGAACTCCCGGTACTGCTTCCTCACATGCTTCAATTCCCATCAGGTTTGCAGGATTATGCAAAGGTCCTAAATCAAAACAGTCACGGATAACCTTTTTCACGTCTTCATTTACTACGATAGAATCGCTGTAAATTGTTCCGGCATGAAGAACCCTGTGTCCTACTGCAGAAATTTCACTGGTATCTTTGATTACACCGTATTTCGGGTCAACCAATGCATCCAGAACCAACTTGATCGCAACGGTATGGTTCGGCATCTCTTTCTCTACTACCATATCCTCATTGCCTTCTGACTTGTGAGTCAGCTTGGAACCGGCAATGCCGATTCTCTCGCATAAGCCTATTGCTAAGACTCCCTCGTTCTCCATATCGATCAGCTGGTACTTTAAGGAAGAGCTTCCGCAGTTAATAACTAAAATTTTCATATTTCTTTGATTCTCCTTCATTTATTTAATAATTTCGCCGTATTGTTCTCTGCCACAGCTTGCTGCGTTGGATTCATCTGTATCGATGTGCATAGCCAAAGCATAATTTTCATTTACACGCACAACCACATCTCCGAAAATAAGGCTTCTACCGTCTGTGTCTATTTTCACAGAAACAACTTCACCATCTTTAACACCAAGCTTTTCTGCTTCTGCAGGAGTTGCATGGATATGACGCTTTGCAACAATCACGCCCTCTGTTATCTCAATTTCACCAACAGGTCCAATGATCTTGCATGCACCGCTGCCGGCAACGTCGCCGGATTCTCTCAATGGGGCAGCAATTCCAATGGAACGGGCATCGGTTGCAGAAAGCTCTATCTGAGTCGCTTTTCTAACCGGGCCTAAAATGGAAATTCCTTTAAACTCGCCCTTGGAACCAACAACAGTTACTCTCTCCTCACAGGCATACTGGCCTGGCTGAGATAATGATTTTTTCTTTGTTAACTCATAGCCGGTTCCAAATAAAATCTCAAGATGTTCCTGAGTTAGATGTACATGTCGAGCTGATGTTTCAACGATAAAATTCATACCTATCTATTCTCCTGTTCTTTTAATCGATGTTTTTCACCGATTCTCACTCTATTCTATGAGGATTCGCTAAAATTTTCAAGTGTTGTGCTAAAATAATTTGCATTTTTTGCGAAACAATCGCATAATAGAGGATAAGAAAAAGAAAAAGGATATTTTTTACCATGAAAAACAATAGTTCTCTAGCCGTTGGTATTATCGCTGAATACAACCCTTTCCACGATGGACATGCCTATCATATTAAGAAAGCCAAGGAAATGACTCAGGCAGACTACTGCATCGTTGCTATGAGCGGGGACTTTGTCCAAAGAGGAGGTCCTGCGATCTATGATAAATATACCAGAACAGCCATGGCTTTATCTTGCGGAGCCGATTTAGTGATCGAACTTCCTTCAGTCTTTGCTTCCAGCAGCGCAGAGGATTTTGCGGCCTGTGGGATCGCCCTTCTTAACAATCTGGGAGTGGTAGGCAGCGTTTGTTTTGGAAGCGAATGCGGAAATGTGGAAAAACTTTCCGGTATTGCTTCTATTTTAGCCACAGAACCCCCTGTTTATACGAAGGAGCTGCGCAGAGAGCTAAAAAAAGGAGCCACCTTTCCCCAAGCAAGAAATCTGGCTCTTATTTCCTGCGGGATCTTAAATGAAGATGAGGCCTCCATTCTGGCATCCCCAAATAACATTCTGGGAATTGAATATTGTAAAGCTCTTTACAGGCAGAAAAGCCCTATGACTCCTGTCACCATTTCAAGAAAAGGATATGGATACCACGATACCAGTCTTGCCCCGGAAGGGTTCAGTTCTGCCACCGGAATCCGGAAAGCCATTCATGAAAACCCGGATATCCTCATGCAGATGGAGTCTTCCCTCATACAGGTGCCAGATCCAGTAAAGCAGATGATGTCACAAGGCTTTCCTGTATTCCCTGATGATTTCAGCGCTTTATTAAATACCACGCTGCTTAAATTGGACTGTGAAGGAATTCCATTTGAGAAGTATGCCGACGTATCAGAGGAACTGGCAGCCAGACTTTTAAGGCAGCTTCCGGATTACCTTCCTTTTGAAGAAAAAATCAACCAACTAAAAACTAAACAGTATACTTATACGCGGATCAGCCGGGCACTTCTCCATATCGCTCTTGGAGTTACTACCCAGCAGGTTGTTTTGGGCCGGAACGCCGGCTACGCCCCTTATGCCCGTATTTTAGGCTTTAAAAAAACTTCCGCAGATCTTATGGGAGAAATAAAAAAGAGAGGGAGCATCCCTCTCATCACAAAAACTGCCGATGCCAGACTCATTCTTTCCGGAGCAGCCTGGTCTATGCTCCGCCAGGATTTTTACTGCTCCCACATTTATCAGACCATTGTGCAGGACAAATATCAAATAAAAATGAAAAATGAGTTCACTCATTCCGTCGTCATCCTATGACGACGGCTGAATGAATTCCCTGATCTTATCTTTATATAGAAGAAACCGGGATTTCGGAACTACGATTCCCTGCTTCCACATCTCAAGGAGCTGTTCAAACGTAACAAATTTCGCATCCACCACTTCTTCTTGCTGAATGGTTATGTCCTTTATGGTAACATTTTGTCTGGTGATATAGGTGTCCACAAACCGCTCTTTCAGACGGATGGCATGAATCAGGCGGAGCTGCTCTTTTACCGCCCGGATCCCAACCTCTTCAGAAAGCTCTCGAAGGGCTCCTTCTATGCTGGTTTCTCCCGCAAGGACAGAGCCCCCAGAGCATTCCCACATAAGCCCATAAGGCTTATCCGGATGCCTTTTGGTGAGCAAAATCTCCTGATTCCCATTGACAAGCCAGATATCCGATACAAGGTGATATTCTCCTGTGCCAAGCGGAACTCCGCGAACATGAGTTTTTCCAGTGGCCACCCGGTTTTCATCATAAACATCCCAAAGCTCCATAAACCATTCCTCCCGACCTAAGAATAAGCTGGTGCAGCTAAAAGTTTCCCCCGTTCCAACCCCAGTGATCCACTTCCTCATATTTCACATAAATTTTATCCTGGGCAATGGAAAGCACATCTTTATAGATTTTACAGATTTCAGCGGTCAGTCTGTCGTAATCCCGCTCTGATGCATGACCGAAAATCTTCACTTCCAC
The DNA here is from genome assembly GCF_044987295.1 of Lacrimispora sanguinis. Classification (NCBI taxonomy): domain Bacteria; kingdom Bacillati; phylum Bacillota; class Clostridia; order Lachnospirales; family Lachnospiraceae; genus Lacrimispora; species Lacrimispora sanguinis. The sequence goes on from NZ_CP173277.1 coordinate 730,483, forward strand.
AAAAGCCAGCTTTGTATTATTATTCCCCTTAAAGTAAAGGGAACAGTTATCCTCAAAGCCAACCATGAGCCAGCTTTCCGATTTGCCGGGTATGAGGCTGATGGCCTGTCCAAGCTTTGTTTTTAGTGCTGTTTTTTCTTCTTCTGATAATGCAACATTTACTTTCGAGTTGATGAAAGGCACTGATTTCTCCTCCTTAAATCGTTTTTTATATCATACCACATATAATCAAAAATTACCATCCACTTTCTAATTCATATCCTCTTCTAACAGCAGATCAGCAAGAGTCAGCTTCCCATGAAGAAATTCCAAGATCTCCTGGATCTCCTTACGGTTATCCTTCTTTCCGCCCTGTTTTACTCCGCGGATCAGAATATTTTTCGGTGTATGCTCCATATCAATGAATTCCAGGATTTGAGTCCGGTATCCCTGGTTTTCCAGAATCTCTGCTCTGAGTGCATCCGTATAAAGAGCTGCCATCCGTTCCCGGATCAGACCATATTGAAATACCGGAGCCATAAGCTCCTGATCCATGGTTTTATTCAACTCATGCTGGCAGCAGGGAACAGACAAAATAACAGAGGCGCCCCAGCGCACCGCCTTTGCCATGGCATAATCCGTAGCAGTATCACAGGCATGAAGAGTTACCACCATATCCACATGATCCACCCCCTCATAGGAAGCGATGTCTCCATGATAAAATTTTAACATATCATATCCATACCGCTCTCCCAGACGGTTACAGTCGTCAATGACCGTCTGCTTTAAATCCAGCCCAATAACACGGATCGAATATCCCTTCAGCTCATGAAGATAATAATACATGGCAAAGGTCAGATAGGATTTCCCACAGCCAAAGTCAATGATTACATTTTCTCTGCTCTTATCAAGCCTGGGGAGAATATCCTCAATAAACTCCAAGAACCGGTTGATCTGGCGAAACTTATCATATCTGGAAGCAATGATTTTCCCTTCCGCTGTCATGACTCCCAGATCCACCAGAAAGGGGACTGGTGTGCCTTCTTTTAAAATATAACTTTTCTGTCTGTTATGCTGAAGAACCGAGGAAGGCGCCGCAATTTTTTGCTGCCGCTTTATCTTGATGCTTGGACACCCCTTTTTGCTCATCAGTACTCTGACCTGGCCTTTTCTGGACTCCAGCTCCATCTGGCGAAGCGTTCCATCAAGCAGATCCACGATATAGGAGATGCATTCTTCTGCAGAATAATTCTTATGAAAAGCCTGGGTTCCCAACAGCTCTTCCGCTTGGAAAATCAAGCTTCCTTTTAGTAAAAGCGGGCGTACCTTTACTTTGGAAACGCCCTGCTTATCCGAAGGATTGCTGATTACGATCCGAAGCAGATTTTCATCAAGAAACTCTCTTCCAATCTGAATTAATTGTTCTTTTTCCTTTTCTTCCATGAAATCAGGCAATTCCTTTCCTATTTCAGTTTTCTGCATCCACCCAGCTTGCCCGCAAAAGCTCCGGGTAAGGCTCCAGATGCGCATAATCATTAAAACGCTCCATTAAGAAACGCCCTGTTTTTTCGTTCCAGTGCACTTCTGTAATACTGCAGTTCTCAAGGGAATTTCCAAGGAGACGATAATATTTCGGTTCCATATGAAGCAATGCGGATGTCACGGTGCGGATCACGCCTCCGTGAGTCACAACAGCTACATTCTGATAGCCGCTTGCAGCAATTTCTTCAAGGACAGGGATGGCCCGTTTCATTACATCCCCGGCGCACTCGCCTCCCGGATAAGGATTGTCGTGTTCCAGCCGCTCCTGTTCTTTCTTAAAATCTCTAAAATTTACAGCTATCTCCTCATCCGACATGCCTTCCATATCTCCGAAGGAAATCTCCCTAAGCTCCTGTCTTATGATGTGCTTTGCATTCCAGTACCGGTTTGCTTCCCTGGCTGTTTCCACCGCCCGGATCAAATGGCTGGAATATACCGCTTCAATGCCTGCACAAGCCAGCCGTTCTCCGACTAAAGCCGACTGACGGCGGCCTGCCTCGGATAAATCTACATTGATATTACAGAGTTTGCTGCTTTGCCGTCCATGGCGAATCAAATAGATATTCATCTTCCGTATCCATCCTCCACCGGCATTTAATTCTTGAAGCTATGAATAGGCGCCGGAATCCGTCCGCCTCTGGTTACGAATTTCTCGCAGGAGTACTTGCTGACCGGCATAACAGGCGCATATCCCAATAAACCGCCGAATTCCACCGTATCTCCCACGGATTTTCCAATAACCGGAATAATACGGACTGCCGTTGTCTTCTGGTTTACCATTCCGATCGCAGATTCGTCTGCAATAATACCTGCGATGGTAGTTGGAGGTGTATCTCCAGGAATTGCGATCATATCAAGACCAACCGAGCAGACGCAGGTCATCGCTTCTAACTTCTCGATATTTAACGCTCCCATGGCAACCGCATCGATCATTCCCTGATCTTCGCTGACCGGAATAAACGCACCGCTTAAACCGCCTACATAAGAGGAGGCCATAACGCCGCCTTTTTTTACCTGGTCATTTAACATGGCTAGAGCGGCCGTGGTACCTGGTGCACCTACCCGTTCCAGGCCGATTTCTTCCAGTATTTCAGCCACACTGTCGCCAACGGCCGGAGTCGGTGCAAGAGATAAGTCAATGATACCAAATGGAACATTCAGCCTTCTTGACGCCTCCTGGGCAACCAGCTGACCAACACGTGTTATCTTAAAGGCGGTTTTCTTAATGGTTTCACAGAGAACTTCAAAATCCTTCCCTCTGGCTGCTTCAATGGCAGTCTTAACAACTCCCGGGCCACTGACTCCCACATTAATGATGACATCCGCTTCCGTCACTCCGTGGAACGCTCCTGCCATAAAAGGATTATCATCCGGTGCATTGCAGAATACCACCAATTTGGCACAGCCAAGGGAATCAATGTCCTTGGTGGCCTTTGCCGTTTCCACTACGGTCTCTCCCATAAGGGCTACCGCATCCATGTTAATGCCTGTTTTTGTGGAACCTACATTGACAGAGCTGCATACACGGTCTGTACAGGCGAGGGCCTTTGGTATGGAGCAGATCAGGTTTTTATCCGCTGCGGTCATTCCCTTGCTCACCAGAGCAGAATAGCCGCCGATGAAATTAACGCCTACTTCCTTGGCTGCACGGTCAAGAGTCTGTGCAATGGTCACAAAGTCTTCCGGGCTCTTGCAGGCTGCGCCGCCGACTAAGGCAATGGGGGTCACAGAAATTCTTTTATTTACAATGGGAATTCCAAAATCCTTTTCAATCTCCTTCCCCACTGCTACAAGATCTTTTGCAACGGTTGTGATTTTATTGTAAATTTTTTCATTTACTGCTTTTAAATCACTGTCACTGCAGTCAAGAAGGCTGATGCCCATGGTTATGGTACGTACATCAAGCAGCTCCTGTTCGATCATTTTATTGGTTTCATTCACTTCAAACATATTTAACATATCGGGAACCCATCCTTTTCTTGTGCCTTGAACTTGTCATCAGATACGGTGCATGCTGGTAAAAATTTCCTCACGCTGGCATTTTACCTTTACTCCGATTTCATCGCCAATCTGTTCCAGCTCGTCAGACAACTCACCAAAAGGTTTTGTTGCATCATTGATATCCACGATCATCATCATGTTAAAGAAGCCCTGGACAATGGTCTGGGAAATATCCAATATGTTCACCTGGTTGCTTGCTAAATAAGTACAAATCTTTGCTATAATCCCTACGGTGTCTTTCCCAACTACTGTAATAATCGTTTTGTTCATAATTTTTCTCCTCTTCATTAGATTATATCGTAATAATCTCTGACATCTGATCCCTTTTTGCAACCGCAATGGAAAAATCCGATGCCTTAAATGGATTATCTCCTTCTGTAATCTCAAGTCTTACCGTCTCATAAGCAAGCTCTTCATAATTGTTCTCTTTGCTCAAGTGACCAAGCAGAATCTTCTTTAAGTTTTCATGAAGAATACAGCATAATAGCCGCCCTGCATTCTCATTGGAAAGGTGTCCGTGATCCCCAAGGATCCGGCGTTTTAAATAGTAGGGATAAGGCCCTGCCTGCAACATATTTACATCGTGATTGGACTCAATAAGTACTGCATCAAGTCCCTGAAGATGCTCAATAATATACTGGTCGTAATGCCCCATATCCGTGGCAACCGCAACAGACTTGCGGCCATGCTGGATCCGGTAAGCCACAGGCTTCACCGCATCGTGATCAATGGAAAATGGCTTTACTTCCAGATCCCCAACATTAAAATCCACGTCAGGCCTGATGGCACAAAATAATTCCCTAGGGTATTCTCCCAGATACTTCTGCTTTGATATCTCTTCTAAGGTCTCACTGGTTCCGTAAATAGGAACCCCATATTTCCTGGCCAGCACTCCCAGTCCTTTCGTATGGTCGGAATGTTCATGGGTAATTACGATCCCTGTCAGTTCACTGCCCTTTACTCCGATTTCATTTAACCCCTGTTCAATCCGTTTGTTGCTTATCCCGGCATCCACCAGGATATGCGTGGTTTCGGAACCCACATAAATGCAGTTTCCGCTGCTTCCGCTTGCAATACTTACCAATCTCATATTATCCTCTTTTCAGACCTGCTTTTTAGGGAACATTCCCGCAGGGTGTTACCCTCTACTTCTCAATATTTCAGCCAGCTGGCGTTTTACATCTTCCATGGAGCCGTTATTTTCAATCACCCGCGTACAGCGGTTTAAAAACTCAGATTCAGAGGCTTGACTCGCTATAATACGTTCCGAATGCTCTCTCGTATAGCCCCTGTTTTCCTCCAAACGGCGGATCCGGTTCTCCTTTGATGCACGGACGTACCACATTTCCTCCCAGCTGTCATCCATTTTTTCGTCCATAATTGCAAATTCTACCACAATAAGCCCTGCTTGGGAAGTAGCAATTTTATCCCTGATGGTTTTCCATACCATAGGGTGAATGATTCCATCTACGGTTTTTCTTGCCCTGTCATCCTGAAAGATGCGTGCGGCCAAAGCCTTACGGTCAATGGTTCCATCGGGGTTTAGAAGGTCTTCCCCCAAGGCTGATTTAACAGCCAGATAGCCTTCTTCTCCCGGCTCCATGAGCTCATGGGCCACTTCATCCGCTTTGATTACTTCCGCACCGTACGTCTCTTTTAAAATGGAAAGAACCAGACTTTTTCCGGCTCCGACTCCTCCGGTCAATCCAATCACTCTCATCCTGTCACCAACCCTTTATTCTCGTAAAGGCCGCAAGCCAAACGGACATGCCTGCATGACCATCTGGCGGCGGCCCATATAATACGTTGTAGCCTGCTGCGAGGTATTTTACTTTGCATCAAACCAGGAGTCACCTACATTGGCCTCTACCTCGAGGGACACTGCAAGGTCCGCTGCATGTTTCATTTCTTCCGCAAGAAGCTCTTTTACCTTATCAACCTCATTCTGATATGCTTCAATGAGAAGCTCATCATGAACCTGAAGGACGATCCTGGACTTTAATCCCTGTTTTCTTAGGGCATTGTCCACCCGGATCATAGCAATCTTAATAATATCTGCCGCAGTACCCTGGATCGGTGAATTCATGGCGACCCGCTCTCCAAAGGAGCGCTGCATGAAGTTTGAGGATTTTAACTCAGGAACGGGACGGCGTCTGCCAAACATGCTGACCGCATAGCCCTGTTCTTTCGCCTCAGATACAAGGTCGTCTAAAAACGTCTTCACACCCGGATAGGTTTCAAAATATTTGCTGATATATTCCGAAGCTTCTTTTCTGGTAATGCTTAAGCCCTCGCTCAGTCCAAAGGAGCTGATCCCATATACAATACCAAAGTTAACGGCCTTTGCGTTCCTTCTCTGAAGCGGAGTCACCTCATTTAGGGGTACATGAAACACCTGGGAAGCCGTGATGGCATGGATATCCTCTGCCTGTCGGTAAGCATCAATCAGACGCTGGTCCCCTGACATATGAGCCAGCACCCTAAGTTCAATCTGAGAATAGTCCGCATCAACAAACCGGCAGCCCTCCTGAGGTACAAAAACTTTCCTGATTTCCCTTCCCAACTCCACGCGGACCGGAATATTCTGTAAATTAGGCTCTGTGCTGCTGATTCTTCCCGTAGCCGTAATGGTTTGGTTAAAGGTTCCGTGAATCCTCTCATCCGGCCCAATATAAGCTGCCAACCCGTCCGCGTAGGTAGAATTTAATTTCGTCAGCTGTCTGTAATCCAGAATTAAGTTGACCGCAGGCCAGTCAGGCGCCAGCTTTTCCAATACATCCGCTGCCGTTGAATAACCGGTTTTTGTCTTTTTCCCTCCCGGAATCTTCATACGGTCAAAGAGAACTTCTCCCAACTGCTTAGGAGAATTGATATTAAAGGTTTCTCCTGTTTCTTCATATATCTTCTGCTCCAGCTCCGCAATGCGGACCTTTAAGCGATCACCATATTCCTTCAAGCGTTCCCTTTCCACACGGATTCCTGCTTCTTCCATGTGAAACAGGCTGTAGATCAATGGCATTTCGATCTCATAAAACAGCTTATCCATGCGTTCCTTTTCCAATGACTCGTGAAGCAGGTCATGGCATTTTAAGGCAACATAAGACATATAGCAAATGCAGGAAACAGCTTTTTCCCTGTTTTCTTCCAGAGCACGTTTAAAGGAGCTTTTTCCTATAAGTTCTGTTTTTGACGGGATGGAGAGATCTAAGTAATCCTCCGCCAGATCATTGTATTCATAGGAATCCTTTAACGGATCTAACAGATATCCGGCAACTCCTGCATCAAATACCGGACTATCCAGCGTAAGCTTTAAAAACGCCAGCTGGCTCTTTAAGTGAAGGACGGTTGTCTGTCCTGCTCTTTTACAAATTTCCTCTGCTTTCTCTGCCAGATATTGCGGACTAAGTTCCCCCGCAGAAATGAAGCAGTAGCACTCCGTCTCACTGAGGCAAAGTGACAGGGCTGACACAGCCTTGTCCTCAACCACCAGCTGAAGCCCCAGCCGGCACCCCTCCCCGCACTTTAAGAATATGGTTTCAGCTTCCGAAAGGTCTGTTACGGCATGAAAACCAGATTCCAAGGACGGTTCCTCATCCTCTCCAGGGAAAACAGCCGGAACGAAATCCATATCAATAATTTTCTGAATCTCTGCCTGCTCAATAGTTTTCGTGTAATCCAGGTGGATATCGCAATCCCTTCGAAGAGAAGCAAATTCTTCCTTCTGCTTTATCGCTTCCTGATTCCCGGTAAGCGCATCTTTGATTCTCTGAGATCCTATTTCTTCTATGTGGTCATAAATTTTTTCTACGTTGTGATACTCTCTTATTAACTGACAGGCGGTTTTCTCGCCTATCCCCCAATCACCGGCCAGTGCAAAAACTCCGGCCAGGGACTCCGGCTCCAGGCCAAATTCTTCCCGTATAAGCTCTACGGAGTAGGACTTAAACTCCAGCCCCCCTTCTTTAACAACCGGAATCTTAAGGGTCACATGCTCTTCCACTGCCTGCAAAAGCTTTCGTTCCCCAGACAGAAGTAGAATTTCCCTCTCTTCTTCCTGGCACCTTTTTGCCAGTGAAGCCAGAATATCGGCGGAAGCATATCCTTCCTTATCCAAAACAGGAATATCCAGAGAGACCAACGCCTCCCTTAAGCGCTCTTCCTCCTTTAATAGCCCTTCATACACCGCTGTGTTTTTATACATCTCCTTACAGCTGCCTTCTGTTTTGGAATCAAAGGCCACAGCCAGAAAGTCCGCTTCTTTTGCCTCTAAAAGCTTCACGATCAGATTTTGAATGCCTCTCGCTCCATTGGAAGGAAGTCCAAAAAAAGCGTTCCTTAGCATACTGCTTCCATCTACTAAAACTATATTTTTTCTATTCATGTTACCTCTTTCCTGCCCATGCTCTTTGGGCATAAAGGTATACCCGGTATACCCATTGTGCACGTTCTCCCATCATAGTAAGCCCCACTGCAACCAGATCCGGCATTGCAGAAGGACCGTGAGAAACAGTGCCATTACACTTATCGTAGCCACCGCATACCTGGCAATTTTAATGCACTGTATAACCTGAAGCCTTTGTCTGGACTGTTCTATGGTTGCCTCCAGCGCTCCTTTTATATTATAATTCCCTGTTTCGGAATCCAGCTGCCTGATTCCCACGTCCACAGTAAAGTATATTTCCAGTTCCTCCCGGCAATCCGGACAGGACTCCATATGTTCCAGAAATTTACTTAACTCTTCATCTGTCAATTCATCATTGATGTATGGCATGACCAGACGTTCTGCTTCCTTACATGTCATGGTCCAGACACCTCCTTAATTACATCTTTTGTCTATCATACAATATATTTAACTCATTTTCAATTTAATAATCGCAAAAAAACACTTGCCAAATGGAAAATCCTATGATAAAATAATGAGCGTTGTAAGAAAGGCCGGCATGTCGGAATGGCAGACGAGGCGGACTCAAAATCCGTTGATGGCAACATCGTGTGGGTTCAAGTCCCACTGCCGGCACTACACCCTTGGCAGGGAGCAAGGCTCTGGAAAGCTGAAAAAGTTCAGTTTTCCAGAGCCTTTTCTCTATTCTGCGTCTTGTACATCTCTTCGCAGCTTGACTTCTAAAATTTTCCTATATTTTTCTTAATTCGACGGAAATCACAGGCACATCTGCTATATTTGTGATATACTGTAGAAAAATCCGCAATACAAAAGGGAGGTAATCCTATGAAACGAAATAATGTTATCCCAGCCCTTTTCATCGGCTGCACCCTTATTTTAAGCGGCTGCGGGCAAAAAAATTATGTTAAAACAGACTTACCAGCCACCTCCGCCGCTGCATCCGGAGAAACCATGTCCGCTGCCACAGAAGCATCAGAACCTGTAAAAATCGAAAACCCGGATACCCAGGCTCAGCAGACGGAATCAGGCACGAACACCTCTGCCGCCGGCATCACTGCTGCCCTCCACACCTATAAGGAGGGAAACGTTTCCATTCAGTATCCAGCCGTCTCCGGATTGGATGATGGTGCTATGGAAGAAAAAATCAATGCTCTGTTAAAAAGCAATGCCCTTGAGATATTAAAAGCCTATTCTGTCAGCGGGGAAAAGGACAGCCTTTCTCTTACAGCAAAAGTAAACTCCGTAGACAGGAAGCGCATCACAGTTGTATATACCGGACTTTTTTCCGGGGATGGTGCAGCGCATCCGATTAATTTGTTTTTTACTAACACGGTTGATCTGTCTCTGGCAAAGGATCTAAGCCTCACGGATTATGTGGACCCCAATGCGCTGGCTGAATACATCCGTTCTGATGACTGTCAGCTCTATGATGCCACTCCTGAACTTACGGAAGCCCTGATCCCTTATTTGGCTCAAACCAGCCTGGAAACCTATACAAAGATGTTCCAAAAAGCGGATTTTCCTATGGAGGCAGCATCTTCAGGCCACACTCCTGCCTTTCCGGAATCCTTTAGCTATGAAGATCGCGGCACCATTATTATTTCCATTCCGGTACCCCATAGTCTGGGTGATTTTGCGCTAATAAAATATACTCCTGAGACAAAATAGGAAAAATAGTTGCCTTTTACCTCGTTCTCTGTTAAAATAGGACGGAAAATAAAAGGAATTGGGGTAGAAAAATGAGTAACAACGAAAAACTGACCACCCGAGATTATCTGCTCAGTATCCAGCATCTGTTCACCGCCTTTGGTGTAACCGTGCACAGTCATACTGACAAGTCACAATCCATCGCTGGCATTACTTTCCACAGGTGCCGGCAACTTAATATTCCACTGCTGTACTAAATTTAAGGTTCCTGTATTTCCTGGTTCCTCCTTCGCTTTTCTGGCCGCTGCCACCGCAGTTATCCGGCCGGAAGGAACCGTGATCCCAGGAAACGTACCTTTAGCACAGGGTGGAATTATTTTCGCCCTGGGAGGAACATTACGACTAACGGTACTGTTGCATGGAAAAACTTTTAAAGGAAAGCAAATCGTTGTTCTCATAAACCTCATATTACCGGTAACCCCTGATACTCTAAGAGAATAAAGAAAGGATTTAAAACAATTATGGACTTTTCAATGGACAATGTAACCGTTTTTACTCACCCGCTTATTCAGCACAAGATCTCTATTTTAAGAGATAAGAGGACAGGCACCAATGAGTTCCGTGCCCTCATCGAAGAAATCGCAATGCTGATGGGATTTGAGGCCTTAAGAGATCTCCCCTTACAGGATGTAGAGGTGGAAACTCCCATTGAGACCTGTATGACTCCTATGATTGCCGGCAAAAAAATGGCTGTCGTTCCGATCCTTCGTGCAGGACTGGGCATGGTCAACGGAATCCTGGCTTTGGTTCCCTCAGCAAAGGTAGGCCACATCGGTCTGTACCGGGATGAAGTTACCCATGAGCCTCACGAATACTACTGTAAGCTGCCAAGCCCAATCGAGCAGAGAACCATTGTTGTGACAGATCCCATGCTGGCAACCGGCGGTTCCGCAGTAGCCGCTGTGGATTTCATCAAACAGCATGGCGGAAGAAACATCAAATTCATGGCCATTATCGCTGCTCCGGAAGGCTTAAAGAGACTTCGTGAGGCACATCCTGACATACAGATCTATATCGGACATCTGGACCGCCAGTTAAATGATAACGCCTATATCTGTCCTGGTCTTGGAGATGCAGGAGACAGAATCTTCGGTACAAAATAACAGACCACAAAGAACCACAAAAAACGCGCTTTGATCCGGCATATCCTGCCACTTCAAAGCGCGTTTCTTATTAACTTTATTTTATCCGATTCCTTTATATAGAATACTAAGTGCGAACACTAACGCAGCAAGGAAAACATAGACGTATTTGGCAGTAAAAAGATAAGCGGCCCCTAAAGGCTTCTTCCTTCCCCTGTTTAATTCTTCCATAATCTTTCCATCTTTTAATACCCAATAAATCATAATAGAGCATAAAACAGCTCCAAAGGGAACTACGTATATTGTAATCAGATCCATAAAGAATCCCATATAAGGCTCGTATTCAATGAAGAGTCCCGGAATAAACACCGCAGCTCCTACCAAAAAGATAGCCTTTTTACGGGACAAATGCAAGTGAGTCTGTACAGCCTCTGAGCACACCTCAAGCATGTTTACCAGAGAAGTGACTCCTGCAAACAGCACAGAAAGGAAAAACAGCACTGCCACCCATCTTCCTGCCGGAATCATGGAAAAGACCTTTGGTACTGTGATGAACATAAGAGGCGGACCGCTTGCAGGGTCCATCTGGAAAGCAAATACCGCCGGTATGATGGCGAAACCAGCCAATAGGGCAGCAACCGTGTCAAGTAATGCAGTCGTAACGGCTGCCTTGGGTATATCTTCTTTCTTATCCAGATAACTTCCGTAAATAACCATTCCGGAGCCCGTAATGGATAAGGAAAAGAATGCCTGTCCCATAGCCATCACCCAGGTTTCCGGCTTCAGTAAGTACTCCCATCTGGGAACCAGCAGGTATTCATAGCCTGCCAGAGCACCTGGAAGAAAAAAGACCCGGATCGCAATGATCGCAAACAGGATAAAAAAAGACGGCATCATGATTGCATTTACTTTTTCAATCCCCTTTAAAACACCACCTGCAAGCACTGCCACAGTAATGACAACAACAAGGAAATGCCAGGGTACGCTGCCAAATTTTCCTGTCATGCTGGAAAAGTATTCCGTTGCATCCGTATTCATCATCACGCCGCTTAAGGATCCGAATAAATACTTAAGAACCCAGCCTACGATGATGGCATAGCCAATGGCAATGCCAAAAGACCCGATCAAAGGAATTGCTCCAATAAAGGCGCCTCCTTTTTTTCCTCTGGTCTTCATGGCATAGTCGTAAGAACCAATAGGTCCTGTCCCTGTCAGCCTTCCAAAGGCAAACTCACCGGAAAGCCCGACCATACCAAACAAAAACACAAAGCCAAAATACACCAATAAAAAAGCAGCTCCCCCATACTGGCCCAGGCGGTAGGGAAACATCCAGATGTTTCCCATACCTACCGCAGAGCCGACAGAAGCGAGAATAAACCCGATCCTGGAACCAAAGGTTCCATTCTTCGCCGCAGTGTGTTGTTTATCCATTGTACTGTTCCTTATTCCTCAATCATTTTTTTCTCTACGATTTCTCCCTGGTTCTTATAGATGGAGTTAGCATCCACACAACCTCTAACGCAGGAAAGAGGATAAATATTGGATTTCGGTCCAATTACGGTTCCTGGATTCAAGACTGCACCGCAGCCAACTTCCGTGAAATCACCAATGATCGCACCGAATTTCTTAAGTCCTGTCTCAATATCCCCGTCTTCTGCATGAACAGTAACCAAAGACTTGTCGGATTTAACGTTGGAAGCCAGAGAAGAAGCGCCCATATGAGACTTGTAGCCTAAGATGGAATCTCCTACATAGTTATAGTGAGGAACCTGTACGCCATCAAAAAGAATGGAGTTCTTAATTTCAGAAGAGTTTCCTATTACAGCACCTTCTCCAATGATAGCGTTGCCTCTAATAAATGCACAATGACGGATCTGTGCGCCCTTACAGATGATTACATGCTCACCCATACAAGCTGTTGGCGGAAGATTAATGGATTTATGAATCCACACTGCTTTTCCTACGTGAACATACTCATCCTTTGGAAGACGCTCTCCCAGAGAAACAATGAATTCACTGATTTTCGGGATGATTTCCCATGGATAAGTGGTCTGCTCAAATAATAATTTTGCTATCGTATGGGTAGTATCAAATAAATCCTGGTTTGTCATATCTTCTTTTTTCATTTTATAATCTCCTATTTTTGTTTATTATAATTAGCTGCCGCAGCATCAAATACACCATGCAGATCGTAATGATTGTTAAGTCTCAAAACTCCTGCGGTCCGCCCGGCAACAAAATTCTCCAGCTTCTGCATATACTCTTCCGGGGTTATGGACCCCTCGGCCACATAAGTCAGCCCTTTTTCCCAGCTTGCTGTCAATTCCGGATTAAGAAGCTGTCTGATGGAAGCATTGACTACGTCGAAAATCATTTCTCCCAATAGAGTGGGAACAATTACCTGGGTCTTGCTGTTCAAGGAAAGATACTTGATATTGCACAGCTTTTTTAAAATCTCAGCCCGGGTAGCACTGGTTCCTATTCCGCTTCCCTTGATCTGGGCGCGGAGCTCTTCATCTTCTATAAGCTGTCCGGCGTTTTCCATGGCTAAGATCATGGAACCGGAGGTATAGCGCTTGGGAGGGGAGGTTTCTCCTTCTTTAATCGTCAGCTTTTTAAGAGGAAGCTTCATTCCTTTTTTCAGAGTGCCAAGCATGGCAACGAATGCGGGATTATCCATTTGATTCTGAGAGGACTCCTGGTTGTTCTCCTCTTGTCCATTGTCCTCAGATGGCGCTTCGCCGTTTCCTTCATCCTGCTGCTTCTTTTTTCCCCAGGACACGTCTGCGACTTTTAAATATCCCGCTTCCAGCATGACCCGGAAATTAGCATAAAAATGTTCCTTTCCCGGCTCCTGATTCGGGGCTGGATCTGAAACGGGGCCTGTATCCGCCACAAGCTCCAAAGCATACTTCTGATAAATAGCCGGCGGATAAAAGACACTTATAAATCTTCTCGCTATGACTTCATAAACCTTCAATGTCAGGGGAGACAGTCCCCTCAACGCGCCAAGTCCCTGACCGGTGGGTATGATGGCATAATGGTCCGTGATCTGCTTATCATTGACGTACCTGGTTTTTTCAATTGTCTTAAAAGAGCCCTTCTCCATAACCTCTGCCGCTGCTTCTGCCAAAGGTTCAAAGCCCTTAAGTCCGGCTATGTTCTTATGGATCTCCTTTGCAACCGCCGTGGATAATACTCTGGCATCGGTTCTTGGGTAAGTGACCAGTTTCTTTTCATAAAGCTCTTGAACCTGCTTTAGGGTCTCATCAGGACTGATCTTAAACATCTTAGAGCAGTCATTCTGAAGCTCAGCCAGATTGTAAAGCAATGGAGGGTTCTTTGTTTCCTTTTTCTTTTCGATGGAAGCAACGGTTCCTTCCATGGGATCCATGAATGACAGGGTGTTTATCAGCTCTTCTGCATACTTTCGTTCCTTAAAGCCGTTTTCCTTATAAAGGAACGGGGATTCAAAGTACTTGGACCCAGGAGCGCTTCTCCACTCCCCATCAAAATCCATACCCGACAATTCGGGGTTCGCCGCATCCTCTCTGGAAAAGGTTCCGATTACACGGTAAAACGGAGTTTTAACAAAATCCCTGACCTCTCGCTCTCTCCGCACCACCATTCCCATGACACAGGTCATGACCCGGCCGACGGATATTACCGTATTCTTCCCGCTTTTTAAGTAATTGGAAATATGCTGGCCATATCTTAGTGTAAGCAATCGGGAAAAATTAATTCCCATGAGATAATCTTCTTTTGCCCTTAAATAGGCTGAGGCTGAAAGATTATCGTATTCGGATTCATCCTTTGCTTCCCGTATACCTCTTAAAATCTCATCCTCTGTCTGGGAATCAATCCACACACGTTTCTGCTTCTTGTCCCTCACTCCTGCCATTTGCGCCACCAGGCGGTATATGTACTCTCCTTCCCGCCCGGAGTCCGTGCATACATAAATGGTATCCACATCAGGACGGTTTAGCAGACTGCTAACAATTTTAAATTGTTTTTCAGCGTTTGGAATCACCTCGTACTTAAATTCCTTGGGAAGAAAAGGAAGGGTGGATAGACTCCACCGCTTAAATTTGGGATCATAGCTTTCCGGATAGCTCATCGTTACCAGATGCCCTACGCACCAGGTAATGATCACCTGATCCGATTCTATATATCCATCCCTGCGCCTTCCGTTCGCCTTTAAAGCATTGGCAAACTCTTGGGCTACACTTGGTTTTTCTGCAATGTATAACGATTTCGACATATATCTCCCTACCGCTTTATGATAGTAACCTGTTCATTATAACACTAAAATTCATGAATGGCAAATCTTTCTGATAACTATGCGTTCGCGGAACCTTTCCTTTTATATTCAGATAAGATGACGGAGGCGAACATCAGCACACATCCTGCCGCCAGTTTTATCGTCACCTGCTCCCCCAAAAACAGAACGGAAAACATCAGGCCGAATACAGCTTCAAAGGATAAAATAATGGAGGAAGTATTGGGAGTCAAATGCTTTTGTCCCACATTCTGGAGAAGAAAACAGATCATCGTGCAAAAGATACCCAGATATAACAAACCGGTCATCATAGAAGTGTCAATCACGGTTAAATCTAAGGAACCTTCCAAAAACGGAGCAATTGCCCAGCTTAAGATTGCAGCCAGGACCATCTGGATCACAGTCAGGATAATGGGATCATGGTCTTCGGTATAACGGTCAATAAAAACAATATGAAACGCAAAGAAAAAGCCGCATACCAAAGTCATCAAATCCCCAATATTCACGGAAAGGTCTCCCTCCAGGGACAACAGCGCAAGTCCCAGCACTGCGATTCCTGCTGCCGCCACATTGTTTCGGGAAGGCTTTTTTCTGTTATAAAACCAATGGAGAAATGGAACCAGGATTACGTACAATGTGGTGATAAAGGCATTTTTACTGGCAGTGGTATATTTCAGTCCATAGGTCTGAAAAAGATAACTGACAAATAAAAATACGCCTAAAAGTCCGCCGCACATCAGATCCGATTGATTGATCTTTTTTATCCGCTTCCAGAATACAGCTACCAGCGCAACAGAAGCAATGGTAAAACGTAAAGCCAGCAAGTAAACCGGAGTAACCACTTCCACCGAATTCTTCATCACAACAAAGCCGCTGCCCCATATGATGGTTGTAATAATCAGACCCAAGGCAGATAATGCCTTAATCCCTTTTCCGTCCTGTTTATTCATATGTACACCTAGATGTCCTTTCACATAAGAGCAGGGGCGCAGTCTCCTGCGTCCCTGGTTTATTTTATCTGCTCATTACTATTTGATATTTGAGAACTTGTAAATGGTTGTTGTCTTATATTCTTCGCCGGCTTTTAAGACTGGAGACTGGAATTCCGGTTTATTTACGGAATCAGGATAATACTGGGTTTCAAAGCAATAGCAGCAACGTTTTTCATATACCGCTCCGCCTTTTCCCGTCATATTTTTCAAGAAGTTCGCAGTGTAGAATTGTATTCCAGGAAGGTCAGTATAAACCTCCATCCGGATGCCTGTCTTATCTGATTCCGATGCGGCACACAGGGAAACCTCACCTTGCGGATGGTTTAAGACCCAGTTATGATCATAACCTCCGCCGAATACCAGTGCCTCATAGTCTTCATGGATATCCTGCTCAATGGGTTTCATCACAGTGAAGTCCATAGGGGTTCCCTTAACAGGGGTGAACTCCCCGGTGGGAATCGAGCCTTCATCTGCCCTTGTATATGTATCTGCATCTATCCAGACACGCTGCTTCAAGGTATCTTTGCCATCATGTCCATCCAGGTTGAAATAACTGTGATTGGTAAAGTTTGCTACGGTATCTGCATCGCAGATCATATGGTAGGAAATATCAAGGCTGTTATCCGGTGTAAGTGTATAGGTTATTGTAATGTTTGCATTCCCAGGAAATCCCTGATCTCCATCTGGCGAAAAGAGAGAAAAGCTGACACTGGTTCCAAGGTCATTTTCCTCCGCCTCACTGTCCCAAAGACGGCTCTGGTAAAGATCCGGGCCGCTGTGAAGATTGTTAGGTCCATTATTGGGCTCCAGTTTGTAATCTTTTCCATTAATGGTGAATTTCGCACCTGCAATACGGTTGGCATTCCTTCCGATGGGAGCTCCAAAATGAGGCGGGTTTATAAGATACTCATCCGCACTGTCAAATCCCAGAACCACATCAACTACATTCCCATCCCTGTCAGGCACATTCATATTGACCCAGACTGCACCCAGATTAGTGAAAGAAGCGGAAACTCCGTTTCTATTTACCAGTGTATACAAATACACTTCCCTTCCATCGGGCATGTTTCCCCAAAGCTCTTTCTTGTATGCCATTTTCCTTCCTCCATATATCTTTTTACTTAAAGCTCTCTCCCGGAAGGTCGAGAGCTCTATGATCCAATCATTCTTTGGCTTTGATATATCCTTTTGCGGTTAAAAGCTCTGCTGAGAGAACTGCACCGCCGGCCGCACCGCGGACCGTGTTGTGGGACAGACCCACAAATTTATAATCGTAAACAGAATCTTCTCTTAAACGTCCTACTGAAATTCCCATTCCCTTTTCAAAATCCACATCTAGAGTTACCTGGGGACGGTTATCCTCTTCCAGATACTGTATAAACTGCTTGGGAGCACTAGGAAGATCAAGTTCCTGTGGAAGGCCTTTAAAATTCACCATGCGGTCAATCAATTCCTCTTTGGTAGGTTTTTTGCGGAATTTTACAAATACAGCTGCCGTATGTCCATTTAATACGGGTACCCGGATGCACTGGCAGGTGATGACCGGTTCACTGGCTTTAACGATCTCTCCGTTTTCAATCTTTCCCCAGAGGCGAAGAGGTTCCTGCTCGCTCTTTTCTTCTTCTCCTCCTATATAAGGAATGATGTTTTCTACCATCTCCGGCCAGTCTTTAAAGGTCTTTCCGGCTCCGGAGATTGCCTGATAGGTGGTAGCCACCACTTCATATGGTTCAAATTCCTTCCAGGCGGTCAAAACAGGTGCATAACTTTGGATCGAGCAGTTGGGTTTAACCACAATGAATCCACGGTCCGTGCCCAGACGCTTTTTCTGATCCTCAATGACTTCAAAATGCTCAGGATTGATCTCAGGCACCACCATAGGAACATCCGGTGTCCACCGATGGGCGCTGTTATTGGATACAACCGGTGTTCCGGTCTTTGCATATGCTTCCTCAATGGCCTTTATTTCTTCCTTGGTCATATCCACAGCGCTGAAAACAAAATCAACACTTGCGGCAACTGATTCCACTTCATTTACATTCATGACAGTTAGATTTTTTACGGCCTCAGGCATTGGAGTGGTCATTTTCCAGCGGCCGCCCACTGCTTCCTCATAAGTTCTGCCAGCAGAACGAGGACTTGCTGCCACTGTCACCACCTCATACCATGGATGATTCTCCAGAAGAGAAATAAATCTCTGTCCCACCATACCGGTTGCTCCTAAAACGCCAACTCGCAATCTTTTTTCCATCGCTTTCTCCTCTTTTCTTTTCATTTTGTATTCTTATCATATGCTAAATTCTTAACTATCCTATAACAAAGTGAAAAAAAAATCAATATTTATTCGTCAGAAAAATACATTTGTGCGCCACGGGCGTACATTTCTTAAAAGTGTATGCTGCAGCCAAGCATTAAAGGCGTACCTTGCTGCCCTTTCCGTCACGTTTTCCGATCTTCAGCCGGTTTAAATGGACCTCTTTTTCCTTGTAATGAATGATAGGATCCTCGCCTAAAAGATATACAGTCTCCAGTTCTTCACCAGGCGCCAGCTTGATTCCCCGCACACCTCTTGCATTCTTCTTCATCTCAGGAATCTCTTCCGTCTGGAAACGTAAAAATACGCCTGCCGACGTCTGCAGCACCACATCCGTCTGTCCTTCCACAACCTGAACGCTGATGACCCCATCTTCGTCCTGAAGCTTAGTAGCCGCTACAGTCCTGTTATTTGTTTCAAATTCCTCGCCCGGTACCAGTTTTACAAGGGCTTGTCTGGTAGCGAATAAAAATTTACGGTTCTTGAAGCTCTGTGCATGGCATAGGTGTATGATCTCTTCCTTTGCCCCATCAAACTTGCTTAAATTATCTATAGGTGTCCCTTTATCCCGCAGCTTGCCGCCTGGGATATCCAGGACCTTCACCTGATGTAAGTTTCCTGTATTGGTGAAGATACATATTTTATCCGTATTCAGACAGTTTACCACATAAGGATTCTCTGTTTCAATGGTTTCTTTGTTTCTTTCGTAGGTATTCTTATCAAGCACCTTACAGTAGCCAAAACGGTCCATGACAAAGGTGACCTCTGATACGGCGACTGCGTCTTCCTCATAAACTGCTTCCCTGCCATCCTCAATAAGAGTCCTTCTTGGAGTCGAATATTCGGCTTTGATATTGTCCAAGTCTTTTTTAATGACTGCATCCATATTTTTGCGGCTGGACAGGATTTTTTCATATTCAGCGATTTTAGCAAGCGTTTCCTTATACTCCTTTTCCAACTGAAGGATCTCTAAGCCGATCAACTTGTAAAGACGCATTTCCAGAATGGCTCCCGCCTGTTTTTCCGTAAAGCACAGCTTCTTCGCATCCTCTTCAAATCCCTTGACCCGGAAATTAATATTGGAGATATCCCCGGTCATCAGACAGTTCTTTGCGTCTTTTAAGTTCTTGGAACCTCTCAAAACTGCGATGATCAAGTCAATGACGTCACAAGCTTTTATAAGGCCTTCCCGGATCTCTTTCTTCTCTAACTCTTTTTCCAAAAGGGTCTGATATTTTCTGGTAGCATTTTTATATTGAAAATCCAGGTAGTTTTTAAGGATTCCCTTTAAATCCAGGGTTTCCGGGCGCCCGCCTGCAATGGCCAGCATGTTGACTCCAAAGGTATCTTCCAGCTTTGTTTTCTTATAAAGGATGTTGCGGATTTTCTCCACATCTGCATCCTTTCTCAGCTCCAGAACAATCCTGATCCCATCTTTGTTGGACTGGTTGGAAATATCTACCACATCCGTAAGCTTTTTGCTCTCAACCAGGTCTGCCACATCGATCAGAAATTTATTGATTCCGGCTCCCACCATGGTGTAGGGGATCTCAGTGATTACCAGTTTATCCTTATCTGCCTTTCGTTTTCCAAGCTCCACTTCTATTTTGCCTCTGAGCTTGATTTTTCCTGCACCGGTTTCGTAAATGGCAGGTAGATCACTTTTATTAGCTATAATACCGCCAGTGGGAAAATCCGGCCCAGGTAAATACTCCATTAATTCCTGAATGGAAATATCCGGATTGTCAATATACGCACGAACCGCATCTAACACTTCACCAAGGTTGTGGGGGGGAATGCTGGTGCTCATGCCTACCGCAATCCCTTCCGCCCCGTTGATCAGTAAGTTCGGAACCCTAACGGGAAGAACTTCCGGTTCCTTTTCCGTTTCATCATAATTTGGAACAAACTCGACCGTCTTATCTAAGTCCTTTAAATAGACTTCTTCCGCAAATTTTTCCAGCCTGGCTTCCGTGTAACGCATGGCTGCCGCCCCGTCTCCCTCAATGGAACCAAAGTTTCCGTGGCCGTTGACCAGAGGCATCCCCTTTTTAAATATCTGGGACATGACTACCAAAGTTTCGTAAATGGAGCTGTCTCCATGGGGATGGTATTTACCCATGGTATCACCCACGATACGCGCCGACTTCCGGTGGGGCTTATCATGATTTAAATGAAGCTCGCTCATGTCATATAATACTCGCCGCTGTACCGGCTTTAATCCGTCTCTTGCATCCGGGATCGCTCTGGCTGTGATTACGCTCATGGAATAATTCATGTAGCTCTTCTGCATTTCCTCGGAATACTCTGTTTTAATGATTTTTTCTGCCATTACTCCTTCTCCTTACGCGTCAATCTCAGCTTCATCCGCATGCTCATAGATAAACTGCCGCCTTGGAGGCACATCACTTCCCATGAGCATTTCAGTTATTTCCGAAGCCATACGGGCATCCTCGATTTCCACCTGTTTCAGCACCCGCCTTTCAGGGTCCAGAGTGGTTTCCCACAGCTGTTCTGCATCCATTTCTCCAAGTCCCTTATACCGCTGCAGGGTAAATTCTCCCGTATGGGTTCTGCGGTAGCGCTCCAGCTCCTTTTCATCATATAGGTACTGTTCTGCTCCCCGCTTTGGAATCACTTTAAACAGAGGCGGCATGGCAATAAATACATGTCCGTTATAAATAAGCTCCGGCATAAACCGGTATAAAAAGGTGAGAAGAAGGGTGTCGATATGGCTTCCATCCACATCGGCATCGGTCATAAGAATGATTTTATGATACCGCAGCTTTGAAATATCAAAATCATTGCCATATCCTTCTGAAAAGCCGCAGCCAAAGGTATTGATCATGGTCTTGATCTCCGCATTGGCCAGAACCTTGTCCATAGAGGCCTTTTCTACGTTTAATATCTT
Source organism: Lacrimispora sanguinis (assembly GCF_044987295.1). Classification (NCBI taxonomy): domain Bacteria; kingdom Bacillati; phylum Bacillota; class Clostridia; order Lachnospirales; family Lachnospiraceae; genus Lacrimispora; species Lacrimispora sanguinis. The sequence continues at coordinate 751,692 of NZ_CP173277.1, forward strand.
TCCTCGGATCGGAAGAATGGCTTGATGCTGCCTGTTACGGGCCGTTTTCGCAGAACCGCCCGCAGAATCTCCCTCTACGATAAAAATTTCACATTCTTTGGCGTCCCGGCTTTCACAGTTTGCCAGCTTCCCGTTGCTGTCAAAGGAAAACTTAGACTTAGAAAGCATGTTGGTTTTCGCCTTCTCTTCTGCTTTACGGATCTTTGCAGACTTTTCCGCACAGCCGATCACTGCTTTTAAGACTTCCAGATTTCGGTCAAAATATCGCTGAAGCTCATCTCCTGCCACAGTAAATACCGCCTTTGTGGCATCAGCGCTTGCAAGCTTTGTCTTAGTTTGTCCTTCAAAAATGGGATCCGGATGCTTTACTGCCACCACGGCTGTTAAACCGTTTCTCGTATCGGCTCCTGTAAAGTTGGCATCCTTTTCTTTTAAGATACCCAGTTCTCTTGCATAGTTATTGATCATTTGAGTGAAGCGGGTCTTAAATCCAGCTAAGTGGGTTCCCCCTTCCTGGGTGAAAATATTGTTACAGAAGCCAAGGATATTCTCCTCAAAGGTATCCACAAACTGCAGGGAAGCCTCCACTTCAACCTTATCCAGGGTTCCCTTAAAATAAATCGGATCGTGAATTGCATCCTTCCCGGAATTTAACTCCCTTACATAAGCGATAATTCCATCCGGTTCATGATAAATGACGGTCTCCTCTTCTCCCTGCCTTTTGTTGACATAGGTGATATGAAGCTCCGGATTCAAATACGCGGTTTCATGAAGACGGCTTTTTAACCATTCCGCTTTAAAACGGATCCGTTCAAAAATCTCACTGTCAGGCAGGAAGTTGATTTCTGTTCCTGTCTCCTTTGTTTTTCCTAACGTGGGAAGCAGGCCATCCACCAGATCTACCGTTGGTATGCCCCGCTCATATTCGTCGTAATGAATCAGACCATTCTTATATATTTTAATTTTCATGTGGGCAGACAGGGCGTTCACAACCGAGGAACCGACTCCGTGTAGGCCGCCGCTGGTCTTGTAGGCGTCATTATCAAATTTACCGCCTGCATGAAGGGTAGACAGTACGACTCGCTCTGCCGATATTCCCTTTTTATGCATCTCTACCGGAATTCCTCGTCCAGCATCCTTTACGGTACAGGATCCATCTGCTTCCAGGGTGACCCATATCTGACTGCAAAAACCGGCAAGATGCTCGTCTACCGCGTTATCTACAATCTCATAAATCAAATGGTTCAATCCCTTTGTCCCAACACTGCCTATATACATGCCCGGACGTTTTCGAACCGCCTCAAGGCCTTCCAATACGGTAATACTATCCGCATTATACTGTGCTTTTGCCATGTTACTCCTCCACATCTGGTATTATCATTTCCCATTATACAATGCCTTTTCCAGTTTTGGCAAGTTTCTGGCATTTATTTTGATAAATTCATAAAAAAGTATTGAACTTTTCCAACACCCTATGCTATAATGTAAAACGTATCGAATGAGAATATGCAGATATAGTTCATTGGTAGAACATCAGCTTCCCAAGCTGAGGAGGCGGGTCCGATTCCCGTTATCTGCTTTAAACCTTTTATTTACAAGGAAAAAGAGGGCTTCCAAAATAATTTGGATAGTCCTCTTTTTTTGACTTGACACCACTTTGACACCACTTCTATTTTTTTACAGTATTTTTTCGATCTTTTTCATTTCCTCGGCTTTCGTATCGGGCAGTACATGCGAATATAAATCTGCAGTCATGGCAAGGCTGCTATGGCCTAAGATCACCTGCATGACCTTTAATGGAATTCCCTGTTCCAGGCCTCTTGTGGCAAATGTATGGCGTAAGGTATGTGGGGTTATTGGATCGAATTCTATACCATCTTTCTTGATCTTATTGGCGATTTTTTTCATGTCCACCCGGATCCCCGTATCCCAAAATGCTCCGCCATCTTCATAAGTTAAGACCATATTCTTTAGGTTATCTTCTTCTTTCCATTTTTCGCCCAGTTTTAACCGGTTTTCAAGCTGCCTATGCCTGATATTTTTCAGAAGTTCTTCTATATTATTAAGCATCGGTATATCTCTCCGGCTGCTCTCTGTCTTCGGGCTATCCTTGTACCGGCCTGATCCCTCACGAAGATATACCAGGGTCCCTGTTACATGGATCAGCTTATTCTTCCAATCTATATCGGACCATTGCAGGCCGGTTATCTCATTGACACGCATTCCCGTTGATAAAGCCATGACGTAAAAATCATAGTATACGGAATCTTTTGCATATTTCAAAAATAACTTCTGCTCTTCCAGTGACATTACCCTTTTTTCACTTTGACCCTTTTTCCTGTATTTGGGAAATACCAGAGCATCAGCCGGGTTATTTATTATTAGCTTATTCTTCTGTGCCTGATTAAACATTCCTGTCAATATAACAAATACAAAATTAACTCTAGACTTGGAGAATCCCTTCTTGTAAAGATCATTAATGATTTTCTGTAAAACCTGCGGCTGAATATCTGTCACTTTTCTTTTGCCCAAGATCGGATTAATATAACTTGCGTAAGATTGCCTATAAGTCTGGATTGTTGAGGCTTTGCTCGTATTATTCTTGTATTGCTCCAACCATGTTTCAAACCAGGCAGAAACCGTAATTTCTTTGGGCTTACAGAAAATTCCATGCTTCAGCTCATATTTCATGTTGTCCATCTTTTCCAGTAAGTCTTTGATATTAATATCATAAATAGTATACCGCTCTCCATCATACTGGAAACGGGCCATGTATCTACCGTCTGAGCGCAGGGTAATTCCTTTCGGTAACGTCTTTCCGTTCTTATCTAATGCCATATCTTCTCACTCCTTTTTAGAAAGGCAGCAACTAAAAACACTATCTACTGCCCTCCTCAACATTATTCAACATCAAACTGCTTTTCCTGAAACCCCCAAAGATAAATAATATACACGATCCAATGCTTCCTCATCCATCTCCATTAGGAGCCTTATTACTCTTTCAATACGCCACGGATTTTCTCGAAAGTGCTTTACTGGTTCCAAAGATCTATTATGCTCTACCAATTCTTCCCTTGCTTCATAATAGCTATCTATCATGCGATTGTACTGCTCAACCGGCACAAGAATCATTTTCTGCATAATCTTCCCCCAATTCTTCCCGCTTACATTGAATGACCAGATCAATAAGTCCGTTACAACATTCCTGTATTTCCACGCTACGATCAGAATGCTCGACTTGTTTTAACCATAGAGGCCTAAGAGTTTCTAGTTCTTCTATACTTAATCCAAATAATTGTTCAATCATTTTTCGGGCTAATCTATCTTCTTTATTCATTTCAAATACCCCGTTCTTCCTCTGGAAACTGGACAAGAGTATCTACTACATCAGCATTAATACCGATGGTGCTTTTCAACTCTTCCCCCGACTCCTCCATCTTGATTCTAATAGCAAAATCAAAGCATTTTCTCCCTGAATACTTCAGCTTCTCAAACATACCATTATCAGCAACACGTTCTATATCTTTAAGATACATTTCTCTCATGATTCCAAGTTCCTTCACACTGTAACACGTTAGTGATTTAAGGAGCTCCACAATTCTTTCATCTGATTTACTCATTTCGAAATCCTCTCTTTTACAGTTTGCAAAGGGATAAATCTGTGTTATAATCAAAATATCCCTTTTGCATGGTGTGTGATCGGGTTATATTTTTTTATTAGCCCTGTGCGTTTGCCGATGCATGGGGTTTTTACTTTGGTGTGTGGTCCGGCAGCAGTTAAAAGTAATTGCCGTTACTCGCTGCTGCCAGTTATTCTTTTATTAGTCCTGAGCGCTTACCTGGACTGTTATGCTACGGTAAAGCGTTACCATCTGTCTGCTTTAGGTACTGGATGTAAAGGGCTTCATGCTCTTTCCTGAATGCCTTGCTGTCAAATCGGTTGCCTATAACACGCTTCTACCTTACAAGGAAGTTTCCTACCTGCATTTCCTCCGCTCCTCTGGCTTCCAGCTCCTTCTTGATCTCCACCTTTAGCTTGTCTGCCTCCAGTTCCAGTGCTTTGATCTGCTCCTCGATTGCTTTCAGCTTTTTCACTCTGTTTTCAATAGCTCTTTCTCCCATATTGCAATTCTCCTTTCCTTCAAGTGGATTCATCCTGACTATTGCTCGCCAGCATTGGCATCTCCTCACCGGAATTGAATCCTTGCACCGTTCCTGTAATCTTCCCGACTATTAGTTTTGCCGTTACTCACTCACAGGTATATTGACTGGAATTTCATAACCATTTCGGGGTTATCGGTGCTTTGTTGTTTCCTTTACTGTAATTACAGCATAACCCTTTTCGGGTTATTTGTCAACCTTTTTATAATACATTTTTTATTATTTCTATGCTTTTTTGTTTGACTTATAACCAATATTAGGTTATAATCATAATATAAAGAACCAGGAGGAATTAAAATGTCAATTATATACCAAAGCAATGATCAAATTATCATTGAGATTAAAAAACTCATGTTAGAAAATAATGTATCTCAGAGAGAAATAGCTGAAAAGTTAAATATTACTCCTCAAGGTCTCACGAAGCTTCTTAATAAAAAAAACTTTGGTTTTGAGGATGCCAGTAAAATTCTCAATGCAATGGGTCATGTACTTATTTTGCAATTTGATAAACAATAGAAGAAATATGAGTGTTATTTACAACCAGGTTGGTAAATTGTAAATAGACTAAAGCAAAACTGCTATTGTAGTGGACCAGCTCTCATGCGGATTTTTTGGAATATAAGCATTTAGTGAAATATGTACCAGACGAGAAAGAATAGGCCTAAAATGTTGCTCCAGATATGCTTATGGAATTCGTGTTTTTTATTTTTCTCATTCACATGTAAATAAAGAAAACCATTGCAACAATGCCTTAGATATGCTATATTGAAACTACAAAAGGAACAACCGCCCACAAGGGGTTGACCCGAATTAGGATAGAGAAGCCACCCGTACCGGTCAAGTATCAGGGTGGTTTTTCTTATGTATTGCTACTTACTAAACGTAAAAACGAACGTAAGTAATGCCAGAAGGAAAAGACCAAAGGTCATAAGATCTTTAAAGTCGAACTTCATTAGCATCACCCCCATTCTATTAAAGAATGAGGTCAACACACCCTGTAACACGATTGTTCCATGTCACAATGGTAACATATCCAATTTCAATGTGCAATTACTTTTCCCGGTTACAGCCGGACTTTTCTTTTTCAGATTCATTCTTATCTCTGAGGCTCAATAATTTGACTTCCACCCCATACTTATCACCGATGATCCTTCCAAGGGCCTCAAAAGCTTTCCAGGGATCGAGTGTACCAACAGTGGTTATTGTATCTTCCATAATATCACCTTGCTTTCTGGTAATTTATTTATAAAACGGCTCCCTTTTAGAGTGGAATTCTCCACCCTGACTGCTCAAAATTTAGCCGTCCTTTTATTTAGACTATAAAAAACTGCGTTGTCCTAATCCAATATAGAAATTCCTTGTACAGTACACCCCCGTACCTTAAAGCACAAGGACTCCTCACCTATATACTTATTTCTCTGCCAACACCTCCAATAACCATACCTTTCCGACCGGGAATCTTTCTATATGTGTCTTCCAGTAATTGAAGGTACTAAGAGGGGTGTCGAGCTTCTTGGCCAGTTGAGCATTCGTAAATTTATACTTAATTTTTACTGTAGCTATAAGTATTCTTAATTCATCTGCTCGTTGTTGCACGTGACATTTTTTCATTGTGGTTTTCTCCTTTAATTTAAAATTTATTTAAATACTATTACATGAGAATTGTACCACTATATCTAAGCCTTTTTCCCTCATAGATATAAGTTCAAATAACTTTCCTATATGTTGTCAGCCCCTACGCTCGTCTACTGGCACTACCCCGAAGGGAACGTCAATTTGCCGCCCCCCTTCTTCCTTACTGTGCAAAATTGCGTTGTCCTTCACTCAGCCGAATTTTCGGCTCACTTGATTTGGATTCTTTTCTCCACAAGTGGGAAATCAATCAAGAGTAATAGTCCTTAGTCAACTTTGAAAACCGATATCAGTACAACGGAATTTTCCGTTCTATTCCGCTTTGCTTCTTACAAAAATATTCTCATAAATAAAATATTGCATCACAGCCTTATTTTCGGCTCAGACCTGCAGCAGCCGTTGTAACTCCTCCGGGCCCCGTTTTAAACTGTAGTTCCAGCTCCAACGCTTTCAGAACCAGATTAGCCGAATAAAAAATTGAATTCGCTTCCTTTGCCGTGATCTCCCCATTCAGTACCATGTTATTAATCTTTGCCAGGGAACGCCGTACTTCTGTCGGAGTATTCCATCGAAGCTTTTTCTTTTTACCGCCGTTCTCCTTTTCTTTCATTAATAGCGAAAGGCGGTATCTCTCTACAATATCACTCATTTTATAAACCTCCTGTAGCATCTATAACTTTTAAATCTTGTTTTGGTGGGTACATCTCCGCAATCTGCCGCAGCTGCTTAAACGCAGTTTCCTTGCATTTTGACTGTATCTTGATATCACTTGCCCCATATCTGGCTTGTTCTTTTCCTTTCTCCTTTAACAGTAATATCCCCTCATAGTTCTTTGTCTCTTCCAAATAAAACACTGATGCCATGATTACAAAGTATTGTTCTGTTACTCCTGCTTTAATTGTAATGTTTTGCATATTATCACCTCGATTTTCGCTATATTGTTTTCTCTGCCGGCCGCATAGAATAAGGGATTTTCGCACTATACTCCCTTTAAAAGCCTATAATCCCCCTTTAATACGCCAACATCATCAATTTAATATATCTTAAAAAATAAGCTCATTTTTGAGCCAAAGTCCGTTTACTCTCCTAATCTGGCAGCGGAATTTTCCGCCACGAGTATACCGAACGTTCGCAACGTTGCGTTGTGCTTTTGGCGTTGCGTTTACATGCTATCGTTGCATATAAAACAACCGAAAATTCAGCATTTAAGGCTATTTTCACCATTTGAGTTGTTTTTCAAAAATACAAAATACTAAGATGATTTTAGTACAACACTTTGGTATGCATTCGCATTACTAAAAATTCCCGACACCTCTATATCATTTGGATTCCCCGGAAAATCTATATAACCTTTATCCCAGTTATAGAAGTATTTATCAATGTCATACAAGTCAAGGACATAAAGTAAAGTATTCTTGCCCTGCATCACACTCCTTATTGTTTTCTCAGAATATCTCTTATTGAAAGAAAGTGCCTGGATTCGCATATTTTCCAATCCCTGGAGCTTCTTCAGAATCATTTCCCATGCATCATCATTCTTGCCCTTTGGCTTTGGGTAGATGTAATAATGAAACGGACCTTTTAAAATAATTCCATTCTTTGCAGCAAATCGCTGCATTCTATATTTTATGTATTTGCTTCCACCCTTTGTAGTATGTGTAAGACCACTGTAAATGGAATACGGAAGGCAATCTCGACATAATAGCTTTCCACCGCACAGATAAAGCTTTACACGCCTATGGGCGCATCTAGGGCAGTATAGAAAGGCCTTTTTTCCGAAGCCTGTCTTTTGATATCCTATTCTTACATGAAAAGGCAACTCATCAATAGATAAATATGCATTATATTGGTCTGCACCTGGATACTCTGATCCCTTCATGATTTTCAATACTTCTTTTACATCAATATAACGCACATCTGCTCCTTTTCATATTTATAAAATCATTTTAAAAGTACTTCCTACATTAAGGTGCTGGCAATGCCAAGCTGAAAACAGCTTATCATCTTCATCATGCAACTAATTATAGGGCTGTTAGTTGGCTGAATTTACAAAGGTTTTGAATAAAATTTCCTTATTCGAGTTTTTTATTTTCTTCTGATTCTTGGTCCTTATGTTCAGCAAGCCTACGTTCGTTCTCTTCATAGGCTTCTATGACAGCTTTAGTCCATCGCTGCTGATAACCGGGTGTTAGAATAAAGACTACCTCTGGTTTTTCATGTTTTCTTTTTCCCATAATCATTCCACCTTTTTTATACGCTTTTTTGATTAATTATCAGGTATAGATAAAAATGATACAGATGAAATATCTTTCTTTCACATACCGATCTCGTCCGATTCAATAGCATTATGTTCTATTGTAGCAAGCCGCCCCGATTAATGACATCATATTAAATGTCAAACGGACAAATTGGCCTTATGCCATTAGCTCCCTATAGACTTACTATAAAACATTGCAACCGTCTGAATGAAAGTAAGGGATTCACCTATACTAGCATGTGCTTTATACTTGCTCCTTTCCCCTGATGATCTGTAATATTTCCTGATCGCTCAATCCAAGGATTAATACCAAGGTCCATAAATCGTCTAACCTCATTATTTCAGGGTGTGCAAAACGATTGTACAAAGTACTTGCTGGCATGTTTATCCTCTTTGCTATTCCCTTCACGCTAATTTGCTTAATCTCCATTCGATTTTTAATTGTTGCACGGGCAATTAGTCTTTTTTGTTCATAATCAGTAAGTTTTACTTTTGGCATACTTTTGCCTCCTTCATTTGTGATGATTTCAGTATATCACCGAACAGAATAATTGAAAGTTACCTAAAAATATTTAAATTTTATCCTCTATCATACCTCAAAATGAAGGGCTGCTCTTTCCGTTGCACTGGTCCATGTATGGTTAAACCTATCTAGACCAGTTCCTTTTAAGCCCATGTTGTAGATTTCTTCTGCCTCTGTCAGGAATGGCCGCAGTCTCCTTGCATTACGAGGCTTACGCAATTCCCGAAACGCCTTACTTTGATCCTGCCGGATAGCTTCTCGCCAGACCCCTAAAGATTCCCCGATTGCATCTAAAGTCATATTATCCTGGAATCTTTTACGGATAATTTCCGGCTGTCGCCCCGGCAAACTATCTACACATTCCCATAGTACCGTAGAAAGCTGTTCCTGCTGCAACCGGTCAAGCGTTTCCTCTTCCATATCTTCAGCCGATGGAATACCGTCACCCGTTGAAAACCCTTCCTCTTCAAATCCCTTTATAGGAGCGTCCAGGCTTACCAAATTCTCCATGCAGGCATTCTTATGGATTTCTCTTACCTGATCTATACTTAAGCCCATAGAAGCGGCTATTTCGGCTTCTAAAGGTTCACGACCATATTCTTTCACAAAGGAATCACGGAACCGTTTATACTTCCGTAATCTTGCCTGGCTTTGATAAGAAATCCGTAGACTACTAGAGTTTTTTTCTATGTATCTCCCCATGGCCTGTCTAACCCAACTCTCCGCATAGGTAAGAAATTTATATCCAGTGTTCGGATCATAACCGTCAATGGCATCGTACAAAGCAAGATACCCTTCTTGCTCCAAATCCTCTATTTCTTCCCGTCCCCGATACTTCCAGGCAATAGAGCTAATAAAGGCTTTTACCTGCTCATACAGGACAAGCATGTTTTCCTCCGGGTCTATACCAGTCTTGATTCTGATTACAAGTTCCTCGTTGGTCATATCCTGCTGCCTCCTTGCATTTAACAATATAGGTTTAAACTTCAACTTTTTTCAATGTTTGCATTCCCATTCACATATAATCCGTACCACCCTTATTAGACAGTTTGGGAGGTGGCTGGATTTTCAGCCTTCCCCCCTCCATACAAATCCCGTATCTTCCCACAACTTCTTAGGAGAAATATAGAAATTTCTTTTACTTCCTCTCCACACCATGTGACCAATAGGCAACCAACCATCTTCTATCCCTTGGCGAACCCATGTAGCATCTTTCCCGTAAACGTTTGCAGCTATTTCCATCGGCACACCACCAATGCCAAATTGGGGGTATTGAGCTGCGCTTAATAAGATACGGACCACATGCTCCGCTATCTGCTCCGCATCATGTACAATTTTAACTTCCTGTTCTGCATTCATTTATTTTTTCCTCTACTTTCATAGTATTTAAAATAATATTTTTACGACTTTTTACTCTTTTAATACTATAAATAATAGAAACTGAGGTTTTCTGAGGTACTTACCCCCCATTCGTTACCATTCTAACGCCTACGCGCTGTTTTTCGTTGTTGTTGTACTTGTAAACTAACTGCCCGAACTTTGTACCATCAAGAATCATATCAGCCTGTACGGCGCCGCCACTAAGTCCGCCCATTTCTCCAATGGCTTCCTTAAATGCCTGTTTCATTGTTTCTAGTGGAGATACTACTTCATAATCCTTGTTGTTATCTCCTAAGATTGCGGCGAATTCCCCAGCTTTAGGAGGTACTACGGTTCCGGTTGCCAAGCGTGGCATAATTGAAGAATATGAAGCATAGGCAGAGGTAGGATAACCAGAGGAAGAATAACCATTTCCAATTCCGCTATATGAATACTTACCGGAGATATCTACATGTTTTATATTAAATCCAAAAGATTTACCGCCAATTTCAGGAATCCAGTCAGGTACATCAAATTTAAGTTTATTCAAAACATCAATTATGGCATTTATTGCATTTGTAGCTATATTCTTTGCACTATCAAACGCACTTTGGAAGCCGTCATTAATCTTTTCAGATAGGTTTTTCAGTGGCCGTACAAGATTACCCATTGAATTTTCAAGCCCTTGAATCAAGCCATCAATTAAATATCTGCCGATTTCTGCCATAACTGTAGATGGAGAATGGATACCAAATAAATCTTTAATCCAGTTAATGAATGGGTCAACAATATGTTTCTTAATCCATGCCCCGGGATCTTCTGAAAATTCTGCAATTCCTTCTGTAATACCTTCCCATAGGGCCTTTCCCACCACTTTTAACATTCCCCATGCGGCTTTTACCACCGCCAAGGCTATCCTGGCTACTACATCAACAACACTGGTAAAAACGCCCCACCAGTCGACATTTACAAGAAATTCCCCAATGTCCTCGCCTATAGCTTCCCAGTCGGTTTCTTTTAAAGCTGTGCGCAGAGTTTCCAAGAGGCCTAATGCAAAGTCACTTAAGGTCTTACCGAAATCAGCCCAATCAACATTAGCAAAGAAATTATTGATACTATCTGAAATTTTCTCCCCTACCCCTGACCAGTCTATTGTGTGTATAAAATTATGTACAGTACTGATAGCTCCTGACAAGGCTTTCCCCAGTGTTTCTCCAAATCTGGCCCAATCAATCCTATTTATCAGACCCATTACACCCTCTGCCAGTGCTTTTCCAATAGCAGGCCAGTCCGCAGTTGTCACAAAACCATACATTAAATCAATCTTTGCCTGTATAAAACTTCCAATTGTGGCACCAAATTTTTCCCAGTCTACCTCATAAACAAGGCCATTTACTCCCGTAGCTAAAGCCGCCCCTAGCTTCCTCCAATCAATCCCATTCAGGAGTAGGTATAAGGTATTGACAGCCGTGTTTATCCCCTTACCTACCATTCGCCCCAAGGAATCCCAATTTATTGTTGACACCAGAGAATTGAACATATTTACAAACCTTGTCACAATTTCAGTAATTCTGTTGCCTACGTTATTCCAGTCAATGAATGAACTGATTCGTGCTATCGCTGCATTAATTTTCTGTCCTAATAGTTCCCCAATGCCGGCAAAATCTGCACTATTGAGCAATTCCCTTATTTTGTCCGCAGACTTCTGTACATTCTCCGCTATTTTCGCAGTTTTAAACATCTGCTCCGGTGTCGGACCTTTGTATTCAGTTTCTTTTTTTTGCAACTGTATAAGCGTATCAAAGGCAAATGAACGCTTCATTTCCTTGGCTGCGTCCTTTGTGGCCTTTTTTGTAGCATCGAGGCTGGCAGCATAATCTTCTTGTACCTCCACAGCTTTCACAAAAGTGTCCTTCCCAGCCAGAGCCGCCATCGTTTGTGCAATCCAGTTATTCAGCTCTACCACTTTTGATATTAACTTTGTTAATGCCGGTGTCACGTACTCTATGACAGGTGCAAATGCTACCGCAAAGCTGTTTTTTAGCATAGTTAATGATGACATCAGTTTGGAGATTGTCTGGTTGGTATCGTCAGAATATCGTGCCAGATTTTCCATTCCTTCTTTTACAGCAGATGTGATTCCTCTTATTGCCCGATAAAACATACTGAACACAAGTGTATGAAAAAGCATTTTCAGTATGCTAAAGCTTTTCCCCGTTTTCTGTGTGTTCTTTCTAAGACTCAACAAAGATATTGCAATTTGCCCGGCTGACTTCATCACACTTTTAGCTAGGTTTATCATTTGCCCTGCTGCCTTCATTGCCAACTTACCAAGAGAGGCAAAAGCCACCTTTCCTGCTGCTGCCATACCTTTAAATGCAGTCCATGCAATAACCGGAAGCTTATTGAATCCCGATCGAATAATAGCTGGAATATTGACAATTGTAGAAATTAAAGTGTCTTTTACTGTGCTCATTCCCCATAAAATAGAATCTTTCAGGCTTACCATTGATGTTTCTCCAATAGATGCAGTTGACTTCAATGAGGCCGCGGCTTGCTGGCTTTCAACACTTATTTCATTCATAGCTTTTCCCGCTTGCTGCCCATACATCTGAACCGCCTGTGCATAGTTCCTAATTTGAGTAGCTGACTTACCAAATACCATCTCCATTGCCTTTGGGTCATAGCCGGAACTGACATTTTGTGAAGACTGAGCCGCTTCTTTCATGGACTTTGAAAAAATACCTTTTATACTGTCACCTGCCTTTTGAGCACTGGACACTATTTTTTCAAATTCTGATTTTAGATTTCTCGTTCCTTTTTCTGCCCCATCAGTATTTATTTTAGAATCAATAAGCACTGAACCGTCATATTGTTCCATCTTCCACCACCTTAAATAAAAAGGCCGACAGCTCCCATTTCTGAAAGCCATCGGCACCACTTAGCCATTAACAAGCACCTTTTTGCCTGTCACACTTATATACAATTTTCTTTACTACTTCTAGAACAATAACATCATCTTTACGCTGTTTGATTTCCGCCGTATTCCCCCGGCTATGTATTTCTGCTATCACTCGCTGCATTTCATCATTCATATAAAATCAACTCCGTACATTCTTTTTCCTATATTTTGACGCATACTTATCCACTCTTTCCCTTGTGGCTTTCTCCACCTCTTCATTAATCACATTAAATGCAGCGTCCATGAAAGCCTCGAATAGTAATTGTCTGTCTTTCCCCACAATCGCAAGGGGAGACTGTCCATCAAATATAGTATCGTATACATCGGATTTAAAAATGAAATTCAACTTTTCACGAATAACCTGATTGAACTTTTCCAGCACTTCCGAAGTCTTTTCCAGTGTGGCATCATCATCAACTGCAATGGTACCATCTGGATTGAGGCTTACATCTTCTAGCCCGTCCTTTTCTTCTCTCAGTTCTTTCATAACCTGGTTAAATCGCTTAATTATATCAATATCGGTGGGGTTAAACCGAATTACCCTGGCCGGATCATCATTAATACAGAATGATTTATAACCGTCCGAAAAATTGATGCTTTGCATTTTATTACTCATTGATATTTTCCTCCATCATTATTTCTTCATATTTCTTCATTTCTTTATCGTACTTCTGTTTATATTTTCTCATGCGTTCAGCTTCCCTTTGCATAGAATGTGATGCTGCATTAAGAACAATGGGAAGTCCTTCCTCTGCCTGTTTAATAACAGGTTCAAAGCCTCTTAATGCTTCCATCACCCCGCCCAAGCACCCTGAAATCAAATCTCTTTGATTTTGCACGTTATTTTTATTCATGCTTCTTTTCCTCCATCTTTCCGTAAATTGCTGCTAACTCACATATAATCACAAATAATAAAATACCAACTGCTATCATGTTCATAAGTTCCTTTCTTCTTTTATTTCCAAGACCTGTGCCTTTGATTTTGATACCGCGGCAAGCCACTACAGCCCCCACTCCGTTTTAAGCAGATTAAGAATCTTCATTTCCTCTGATGTATCTTTCCCTGGGTTACTGTCTGGGTGATATACTTTGGAAAGCGTCCGATAAAACTGCTTAAGAGTGGCTTTACTCTCCTCATTTCGTTGACCGCCTACAGAACCAAAGCTACCGGAACTATTTCTATTGTAGTTACTGTAAGAATCTTCATAATACCTACGGCTTTGCTCCCGGCTCTTTTGTTCGTAGTTTATTTTATCTAAGTATTCCTCCTCTATCTCCTTAAGCCTTTGAGGGTTCTGTAACACTCCAAAAACGTCATAGCACTGGTCATAAGCATTAGAGCCTACAGTTCCATACCTTTCATTAAACTCGGCCTTACTGACAGCGTATAGAGTCGTTATACGCTCATGTTCTTTATGAACCTTAAACTCTTCCGTTTGAGCAAATTCAGATTGAATACATTCTATAAGAGGATTTAGCTTCTTTTCAATCAGGTTATATAAAGATTCCACAGAACAGTGCAAGGCATCTGCTGCAATGCACATCTTCTTATCTCCCCAATCATAAAGAGTAAAGATATCATCAGCTAAATCATAATAATTCACAGTACATATTACAAACTGCTTTTTCTTGACTCTTCCAGACTCCCGAAAGCTTTCATGAACGCTAATTCGATAAGCTTTCTTGATCGTTCTTTCAAACCGCTCCGTACTGTAGCGATAACTGTAGTAACTGGGTATCACAATACTTTTAGTAAAGCAAGTTTCTATCCGCTTTGGATGCCCATTCTTTTGCATCCTCCTGGTTTCAATTTCCTGAATGACACAGTACATCCTCTTTCCTTTCCTGTAGTTACTGCGTTATAAACCATAATAACCACGTCTTTTACTACATATTATTTATTTCTTTTTGCTTTTAAAAGAATCCTCCTGACAGGTAATAATCTATATTCTTTCTTGATTTTACGAGCCACTCCCATAAAGGGTGATCGCTGGCGCATTTCTTCTCGGATCAATTCCAGGGCACTGATGCTTTCTGGTAACTGTAATGACTCTGCTTCTCTGCACAGTTTTTTTAAGCCAGGATTACTCATATCCCGCAAGACTTGAACGGCAGTATTAATATTGGCATTTATGGATTCCTCAGAACACATCCACCTGAACGCATCACGAAGAGTTTCTTTGCCAATGTACGATTCCAGAATATCCCGACACACCATAATTCCGTCGGCAGTAAGGCAAAGTCCTGGCATATTGATAAAATCGATATGCACGTCCTCCATGTCAATAAGATTTGCATCCGCTATGCGATCACAGCACAGACTGGCCCACGTTTCCACCTTGCCTATTCTTAGAAGGTTATACACACTAATCATCGGCGGGCTTAAATCCTTCCTTGCTTTGATTGCTGTTAAAGCCCTTTCTCTTGCTGACTCCATATTTTCTTCTCCCTCCATTCATTTTCTTTCTGTTTAAGCCTTTTCCGCATCAAGAAGTCCTTGAATAAATTTTCTATTCGCTTCTGCTGCCTTTTCCCTACGAATACTGCGCTCCGGCATTTTTACTTCTGTAGAAATCGAAACAATCCGGTCCACAGACCTATCGTCCATTTTCAGTTGCTCGGAATCGCAATTACTTGTAAATATGGTCGGAAGAAATTCCCTCTTGCGATAATCAATCAAACGGAAAAGAGCATTGTCAATCCATTCCTGTTTTCCGGTCTGTGCGCCTATGTCATCTAAGACCAAAAGTCGGGCCTGATACAAAGATTCAGTTTTTTCCTTGCTCATGTCGCTTTTGTCCTTAATCAGTTCTACAAAATCAGGCACCGATATAAATTTCACAGGAATGCCGTATCTTTCTATGACCTCATTGCACAGGCAGCATGCCAACATTGTTTTACCGGACCCCTTAGTCTCGGAGTATATGTATAACCCGCGGCCTTGCTTTTCAAAAGCCTTGAAATTGACGATAAAAGCATTCACGATCTGCCGTTGAAGATTCACATTCTCGCCATATATATCCCACTGGAAATCTTTGGCTCTTTTATATACATACTCTGGAGGTATCATGCTTTGACTTCTTCTCGTTTCTATGCCCTGTACAGTTCCATCAGGTGACCAAAACGGCTGTGTCTCGCCATAATTCGGTATATTGTAAATTACAAATGCCCCACCTGGTACAGCATCTACCGACTTAACCAATGCTTGCACCGTATTTCCTGCGATAGTAATCTGCTGTTGACTCCCCACCGTTAATTCCATCTGCGTTCTCCTCCTCTCCTTGCTGCTGGTTAAGATATCCTTCAAACTTAGTTCCGAATAATGTTTCCGGCCTTAGGTACTGCTCCATCTTTCCGCCCTTCCACTCGGCAGCCTTGTTTCCTATGACCTTCTTAAAATCCTCCAAGGTGTACCCTTCCGCAAAACGAGCATTGATATGGCCTTGTGTAGCCTTTCCCTGCCACCGATATCCCTTATCTGTTTTGGCATTAAGATAATCAATGATTTCCTTGTATGGGGGCTTGTCGAGATCCTTCTCGACTATATCTTTATATTCTTTATTGTTATTGTTAATATTGTTAATGTTAATACTGTTACTGTTAGTACTAAGGTTTTCGGCACTCTCATTCTCGGCACTCTCATTTCCCGAGTGTCGGGAAACTTGTTTTTCTATGATTTGAATTTCATGGTTTATAGTGTATATATTTTTCCCATACACATTACCGTTTCGCTCTCTCGTTACTGAAACAACTCCAAGTGTTATTAAAGGATTCATGTGCTTTGAAAATCTTGTTTCGCTCATCTGTAATTCTTTCAACATCATTTTCCTGGATGGGAAGCAAGTATTTTCGCAACCGGCAAAACTGGCCAGATAGCCATATATTGCTTTACTTTCTGGACTTAACTCCGAGCTCCGCATTACATTTTGATACACTATTCCATATACTCCTTTCTTTCCATTCATCAAAGGCCCTCTCTCAACCTGGCATATTCGTCCTTTTATTTGTCATCGGAACCCTGCTGCCGTAAGAATCCCCTGGCTGAACGCAGCGCCAAAAAGGTATTCTTAGCCCGGCTCTCCAAAGTCTTTATGAACTGCCGGACTTCCCGGTCATTCTCTGGAAGAAAGTATCCGCCGCCGTCTTGGCAGGTGGATAATATTACCGCTCCGGCATTTCTTTCTCTGGCAATCTCATGCTGCAGCTCCCGGACGCTGTTGAATCCCAGGAAATCACATAACGCTTGCGCACTAATGGCATGTTCTTTTCCAGTATGTAAAGCCTCCATTACCACAAATGGTAAGGTTTTGTCAGGTTCGGTTGCCGCCGTTCCCTGCACTGGTGGTGTGTGGTTCTGATCTTTTTTTATTAGCCCCATGCGCTTACTTTCCTGCATAGTTATACTCCCGTTAATTCATTAAGGTACTGATCCAGCTTCACGTGATCCCAAAGTACGCGCTTTCCTACTTTCACTTTCGCTCCAATTTCTTCCCCTAACTTCATAGCATTGTTGCGACCCAGATTTGTGTAGGCTCGTAACTCTTCCGTATCCATCAAACGACATTCTCCTGATACTGTATTCATGGTTTTTGGTCTCATTGTGTTAACTCCCTCCTGTTTATCATTGTTTAAATTGGCATTGCATGATTTGTTGCTGTGTGTTACAATTTAATTATATACATTAATTATTGTTACGTCAATACATTCGTTACATTACTTTGCCAAATGTAACAATGATGAATATTCAGGAGGTTCGCCATGAACAATGTCACAGATATTTTTCCAAAACGTTTAAGGGAATTACGCGGAAATAAAAGCCAACAAGAAGTTGCTGATTATTTAAAGATTTCTAGAGTTTCTCTAGGATATTATGAAAGTGGAGAAAGAAAGCCCGATATAGAAGTATTAAGCAAACTTGCTACTTACTATAAAGTAACATCTGATTATCTATTGGGTCTTTCTGATAATTCTACAACGGATATAAATATACAAAATATTTGTCAAAAAACAGGTCTTTCCGATAAAACAGTTGAAAATATCATAAAATTGAATCAATTAGATTCTGTTACGGGCAACCAATATACATGGCTGCGAGGGATAGATTACCTTTTTTCACAAACCATGCTAATCAATATAATAGATGGAGAAGAACCTGATAAAGATTATTGGGATTCTGTTAAAGGAAAGGACTATAAAGGCTCATGTACAATTAACACACAGGGGCGAATAAACACATTTTTTTACTACGGAAAAGGGATAGATTTCCTACGAAATTTAAACCATATTCTTTTTGATAAATATATTGATTTTAACCCCTATCAGCCAGTAGGAAAAAATGGCAACATTATTAGCGTAATTAATAAGGAAAATCTAACTCCACTAGAAAATACTTTCACAATACTGGATGATGCAGGTTCTTCACACATTTTTAACTTTTCTATTATAACCAAAGCTTTGCTTCTTGAAATGAACGAACTGTTAACAGAATTACGAGAAGATATAAAACATGAAGATACAAAAGAATTTATAATTTCAGTTGATGAAAGAATTAACAATATGTACAAACTTAGCAAACAAAGACAAATTTCTGACTATGAAAATAAAACTGAATCATAATAACCGATTCCCTGCATTGAATTTTTTCAGTTTAACCAAGTTTATTATGTATAATGCAAAAAGACATTAGAAAGGCGTAGGAATGAGAGAATCCAAAACTGGACTATCCTATTCCTACGCCTTGATATGACTTCTTGATGGATTATACGGTATTCCGGGAGACTGTTTTTTACATTGAACTTCTCACATACCTTTTAATGTCCTTTGTTTCCTTTCATCAAATTCACTTTCTGAAATCATTCCCATATCGAACAAATCTTTTAATGCCTTAATCTCTTCTAGTGTCTTTACCGCTCCGGCAGCTGCTTCACGTGCCTGTAATTTAAAGCATTTCAGTTTTGCGTCTATATCAGTATTGCATTTCACAGACAACTTATAAGCTTCATGCGTCTCTGGATTTTCAAGAGTGATGAAAGCTATTGTATCATTTTCAACATGCTTTTCAATCGTTGTGGAACTGGTGCTGGTTGCTCCCTTCGTTCTTGATTTCCCCTTACTTCCGGCTCCCATCGCTCCACCAACAAGCGTCCCTGCAGGCCCAAACACACTCCCAACAATAGCCCCTGCACCGATTCTAAGAGCTTTCCCCTTTTTCTTTGTCTCGCTATTGCTTACCGTCTGCCCGGAGGAACTTATGGTTTTGTCATATTCTGGACCTTCCCATTCGTAGCCAGTCATTGCATAATAAATCTGGTTATCATCATTAAAATATGTTCCACCGTCTGCACGCTGTTTTATGACCACACGCTGGGAGGATAATCCCATTTCTTTATGTCCATTTATTATGAATAACATTACACTATGTTCTTTTGTCAAATCCTTTTTTGTCACACAAACAATTAACAATTCTGGACACGCATTCGCTATGTAATCCACTGCTAGCCCTATTTTATCATTAGACTTTACATTAAATTTAAACCTTCTCTTTTCTTCATTAGCAATAAAATCAATATATCCTGAATTGAGCGTTTCTGCATATTTGTAATCTATTCGCTTCATATCAGCATATTCTACCGTTTCTTTGTTTCCCCAAAAAGTAATAATATTAATTTCTTTCTTCCCTATGTACAAATCTTCTTTAATTCCTTTTATACTCATTTCCCCACCTCATTTATTTTACTGTATGGATATATTTTACAATTAAATCATCCAAAAGAAAACACCCAGCTTTCCAGAATACACACATAAATAATGGCATGGAGCTTCAGGTAAATATAGTTGATTTATGCTTTCTAAATTGGGTTTTCATACCTACTCTTTTCCCCTGACGATTTGTAATATCTCCTGATCACTCAATCCCAAAGCAGACACCAATGCCCACAAATTAGCAAGTCGCAAAGTATCCGGATGCTGCCACCGATATCTTATTGTGCGTTCCGGTGTGTTAAGCCTTTTGGATATCTCCCCGTTTCCAACCCGTCTAAGCTCCATCCGCTTTTTGATGGTCACTCGAGCAATCAATTTTTTCTGTTCAAAATCCGTAAGTTTAACTTTTGGCATCTTATTACCTCCTCAAATAGTATTACATTCAGTATATCACCAAACTGAATAATTGAAAGTCATCCAGAAACCACATACTTACGCCTTAACTTCTAGGCGGTACTCTCCAATATTGGATAAGGACTCTTCATTTTTCGCTATTCGATTCTGACACCACTTTGACACCACTTTATATAAATAAAGGCAATTAAGGATAAATAGATATCGGAGAATTTCCTTGTAAATAAAACAAGATAAACCATAACAAACCCCATTCTAAAGAACATCAGCTTCCCAAGCTGAGGAGGCGGGTCCGATTCCCGTTATCTGCTTTTTTAAAAAACCCTAGTAATTACAAGAAATCCTTGTAGATACTGGGGTTTTTGTTATTATCGGATTGCACTAAAAAGCGATATTGTGCTCTAAAAAGCACTTATTTACGCCCAAGTATCACACGAAATATCACACGAAATCCTTGTTTTTCTAGGGATTGTTAATTAGAAATGAGATTTTATAACACAGCCAGAAATGATATAATTCACTCGCCAAATAGGCGGGCCAAAAAGCCCGCCTTTTACATTACCCTTTTAAATAGCAATTTACGCCTGGGCATATTTGACTGCCTCAGCCCGGAAGAACATGAGACCTTTGGGAATTATCTTGCCCGTATGATGTCCGGGGGAGGCTGATTTGGCCTCCATCCTGTAATAATGTGATAAAACAGGATATAAAAAACTAAAAAATTTTTAGGTATACTAAAATTAATTGTGCACAATGCCGATATTTCATATGGAATTTAAGTAACAATGTCCATTGTAGGTGTGAATCCTTAGTGATAAGATTATTGAATAAAAAATATTTAGATAACACAAAAAAAAATAAGGGGAGTTTGCTTGTGAAAAATTCAGACATGTTTAAACGTTATGGACTGTTTATTGCAGGAGTTATATTCAGTGCATTGGGAATCAGCCTTATAACGAAAGCAGGGCTTGGTACATCACCGATTACAAGCCTTGCTTTTGTGTTGACCTTTATCTTTCCTAAGAGCCTGGGCGTATTTACAATGTTGGTTAATTTTGCTATGTTTCTGCTTCAGGCAGTTCTTTTGGGAAAAAACTTTAAGAAGATCCAGCTTTTGCAGCTTCCTGCCGCACTTCTGTTTTCCCTGTGCATTGACGTATGGATGTATCTGCTCTCCTTCTGGCAGGTGGGAAATTATCTGGGTGAGGCTCTGATGATGCTCTCGGGCTGTGTATTCTTAGGCTTTGGAATATCACTTGAAGTGATTCCCAATGTGCTTATCCTGCCTGGAGAAGGTCTGGTAAGGGTGATAGCAGGGCTTACAGGCTGGAGGTTCGGCAGGGTTAAGACCGGATTTGACTTGAGTATTGTTATCAGTGCTGTGATTGTGTCTGTACTTGTGACAGGCAGCGTGCTGGGAATCAGGGAGGGAACAGTGATCGCTGCTCTTATTGTAGGAAGTATTTCTCACTTTTTTATAGACAAGGTATCTGGCTGGCTTGCAGGGTGGATTCCCGATTATACCAGTACAGGGGATGTCTGTCTGTAGGCGTTGTTTCTGTTATCTTTATTTTTTTTAATCCCATTAATACTATTAGTCAATATGGATTTAACTGCATTTTCAATTTCTTCATAACCTGTGCATCGGCAAAGATTGGTAAGCCCCATGAAGGGACTGGTTTACAGATTCTTTTATTCATTAAAATAACAATATGTCGGTACATTAGTTATAACTTAAAACACCTCCTGCAATTAGCAAAAATAGATTGCAGGGGGTGTTTTCGATTGTGCTATTTATTGCCCATCTTGCTCATTTTTTTCGTCAGCATTCATATCTTCGTCGTCATCGATCACATCCTTGCTTGATTCGTTCCTTATCTCTTCAATGGATTTCTGAACATTCTCCAAATTCTGACTTATGTTGTCGTCGAGCTTCAGTGACCGGCCCTTAAGCTCTGCCGCCTTTTTAGATTTGGCTTCTATATTGCCTATGCCTCTGGCCATTTCTACATCCAGGACCCGGATGTTTCCATCCAAATGTTTTTTCTCCTGGTGGATTGTTTCCGCCTGCTCTTGGTTGGTAGAAAGTGCAGTGATGCCGTTTAGCTGGTCTACCTGGGCTTCTTCCTTTGTCTTTGGCTTATCATAGATCCTGCCATCGGAATCATCCTCATCCGTTTCTTCTGCCTGCCTTGCCTGAAGTTGAGAAATCTGATTGTCGATTTCCTTCAGTCGCTTTTCGTATTCTTCCATCTGTGCTTTTACATCAGTTCCATTTTCTTGAGATGAGTCCATAAGGGACTTTTTCTGTTCCTGTAAGAATTCCTTCTGCTTCATCAGCAACTCAAGCATACTCTGGTTTTTGCCAACAGGAGAAATGACGGTGGCATCCCGGTTCTCATCGTCTTTCTTTTTTCCAAACAAGGCCTCTGTCTGATTAGCGGCGGAACGGTTGATGGCATTGATATTTAGGAAAGGCATCTGTCCGTTCAATTTTCCAATATACATAAGATATCCCCTTTTCTTCTTACTTTTCTATTCTATTTTTGATATCGGCAGAAAAAGTGAATATATAAGGTCAGACCTGTATAAGCAGCCCGCCGTAGGAGAATCTTGTTTTTTTTCTTCACTTCAGATGAAGCAATACAGTGCTATCCAATCCGCCGGATTAACTGAGATATACTTGACCGCCCCAGTTATCATTCCATTCCTGGATTCTGGACTTTGTCAGCTGTAATTTTGTTTCCCATGGCAAATATTTTTTCTGCGAAAACTGCCACTCATTAAGTTTTAAATCATCTTCTTTTATAAACATTTCTGAAAGGAGCCGACAGTCTACTACAAGGGAAGCATATCAACTGATAGTTAGTAGTTTTCATTACATATTTAATATTATTGGCTTAACATTATTATCATAATCTCTGCTATAAATTATAACTGTTTCTTTAATGTATATAGTCTAATATCATCGGGAAAACCGTTGACTTCTCCACAAATAACATATCCTTGCTTTTGATAAAAAAGTGGAGCTTGAAAAGAATATGTTGTCAGATGAACAATCTGGCACCCAGCGTCTTTTGCCTGATTTTCAATTACTTCCAATAAACGCGATGCTATTTTTTGTCCCCTATAAGCCTCCTGTACCCAAAGAACCTCTATTTCTAAGGAAGAGAGATAAGTAGATCCCGATACACCACCTACAATAACTCCCTTTTCATTGCGTGCTATATTCGTAAACTCCATATTTGGTACTTTTAATTTACCGTTTGTTTTTTTCATATTGTGCTCAAGCAACCCATTTATACGAACTGAATTTATAAACTCTTGCTCACTACAATCATTATAAATAGTTATAAACATTTTTGTCACCTCCATAAAACAAATATAAATAATTCTTATAAATAAAATATCATCAAGCTTGCTAACTATCAATATTAAGTTTCCAATGTACACTAAAACGATAAAAACTAATTTTCTGGAATCCAATTCTGTCCACGACTGCATTCTCGACACTCATCCGCTTGCTGATGACACTCTACACCATCATAAAACTTGCATTCGTCACATAAGGAATTACATCTGTAACCGCATGTTTTGCACGTTTTTTCTTCCATATTTTTACCTCCAACCAATTTCTCAACTTGTGTAAAGGTATCTTTTCCTTGTCAACAACGCCGCGCCATGCTCTTTGTGGTTTTTTTGATGTTTTCTCAATCTATCACTTCTCTATTTCATTAAAATGTCTATATACCTGTTACCATTATTGATGTAAAATATATTTAAACGACTAGAAAGGAATAAAATATGTCAGGAAAAAATAAAATTAAATCCATCCACTCTGGATTAGCTATTGGTGCTATCCTAGGTTTGCTATTTGGATTGCTATTTGATAATATGGCCCTTGGTTTATCATTGGGCTTGTTGTTTGGAATTGCGGGTGATCTAAAGATCCTAAAAAAGAAATAAATACTAATTTTGCTACCGTTCAAACCTATCACAGCCATCTTTTTCGCTATGAAAAATACAAGTCCAGAAGTATTTGCATAACAAGCAAGTCTTCATTATAATTTTTCATGACAGACTTTGCCTTGTGTTTCATGAATATGTATTCTATTTGCGATACGGTCTTGAATGCATCAAAGATCCATCCACCTCATAAAATTCTTCAGTGCCAATTCCCCGGAGAATACCGCAGCATTATTTCCGGTTTCTAACGCATCCAAAACCATTTCAGATATGACACTGGAATTAAGCCAGACATAACAGTTACATAGCCTTTTTTTAATCCTCTCAGTTTCTTGTCAATATCAGCAATTTCACTTTTCACGAATCTTTCTTCCGGTACCTGCAGGTCTAAAATATTTCTTACTGTGAAAAACACCGGATTCCCTTGAACCGGCACAATGCTCTGTACTGGCCGTTGCTGTACCGGTAACCGCGAATAAATCTTGCGCTTCATATTCCTGCTTCCTTTTATTTTTTCAATAACAAACTCTGGGAACTCCATTTGACGATAGCTGCCATAAGTCTTAGGTTGTTTGACGTGCCACAGTTTATCGGGACCTATAACCATACTCTTTAAAATAGAAGGCTTCCAAAATTACTTGAATCCCGATTCCAGATATGCTATTCTGACTTTTCTCGAAATTCACTCATGGTAATATTCATTTTTATTCCTTCAAAACATTCTCCATATATATCCCCGCTACATTTTACAAAGGAATAATCCCTAAATGCCCAAGCAATATTTTCAAACCAATCAAAACTAATATAATACCTCCAGCCAGCTCCGCTTTCGATTTGAACCTTGTGCCGAATACATTTCCTATTTTAACACCGATCATGGATAAGACAAATGTTGTAATCCCGATAAAAGAAACCGCCGGAACGATGTTGACCTGAAGGAAGGCAAAGGACACTCCCACAGCCAGAGCGTCTATACTCGTTGCAAGGGCAAGGGGCAGCATCTCGTCGGGCTTTAAAGTGGCTTCCTTGTTGTCAGGCCGCTTTCCGCCGGGGCAGTTTCTGTCTTTGCACGTTTCAACCGGACAGACTCTGTCAGGACATCCCCCTCCTTTGAAACTTTCAAAAATCATTCTGCCGCCTAGAAAGCAAAGCAATGCAAATGCGATCCAATGGTCATAGGAGATAATCTTGTCCGCAAACCATGTAGCGGCAAAATACCCGATAAGCGGCATAACCGCTTGAAATATACCAAAGTACAGACCGACAATCATTGCCTTTTTTACAGTAGCTTTCTTCATTGTCAGCCCGACGCAGATTGCAACGGCAAAGGCATCCATAGATAGCCCCACTGCGAGAATAAATAGTTCGATTAAATTCATTTTACTTCCTCCGTACCAAATCGTTTATTCAACAAAAAAAGACTCCCGTACAACCCTGTCAGGTTATACTTGAGCCAATATAAAGCAAAAGACCTATGTATAGCCTGGGCTATACATGAGTCTCGTTTTTTAAGACAAGCCAGACCATCATGGTCAGTATGTTGACTTGACACGCGGCAGTCCGCGCAAACTACTCCCTCATGAGCGATTTTGTTGTGTTGGTAGTATAACATGGGTATGCAGCCGCTGTCAATCTTTCTCATTTAATACCTTACCCGGAAACCGCTTTCTTTCACTGGAGGGATCTCTGCCGTCTGGAAGCTGTCAATCATAATGTATCGATCCTGTTTTAAATGGTCAAACAGGCGGTCTATTTCTTCTTCCCGCCCCTGCAGTTCCATTTCCACCCGCCCGTCATCTAAGTTTCTCACCCAGCCGGTAAGGTTAAGGCCCCGGGCCAGCTGCTGGGTTCGGAAGCGGAATCCCACTCCCTGGACCCGTCCACTGACATAAACATGCTTTCGAATTTCACCCCATTTTTCCATCGCAATCACCTGCATCCTGCACCTCCTTAGTGACAGGGTTTCTCCTTTATTAATAATAGTCTCATCAATGGTCTTATATATTCTATTATAAAAAACGAACCGGCTTTCCGGCTGACTCATTCCGCAATTATGTGTAAAAAAACTACTTAAAAATAAGCGCTCTCTCCTGGAATCTTTTACTAATTATAACTTTATATGGGGAGTTTGGCAATCCTTACGCAATTTAAGTTTTTTTTCAAGTAGGGGTTGATTTTTTGCCATTTAGCTGTTATACTATCAAAGGTTCAGACCTTATAATTTTACAACCGGATTGCTTCCGTAGCGCAGTTGGTAGCGCAACGCATTCGTAATGCGTGGGTCGGGGGTTCGAGTCCCCCCGGGAGCTTTACAGACACCTCGTTTTTACGAGGTTTTTTCTTATTTAAAAGGTAAAATTTCACCTATTATATCACTGGAGGTTTTTCTTGGAGCTAAAGCTGCTGTGGTCACATCAGCATAGCAGGTGGTTATTAAAAGATCGTCATACAACGAAAAGAACCTGCAAGCATTGGCTCACAGGCTCATCTATTATTGGCAAACACCATCTGCCGGATTCTTTACCCAGCAAGATATAGCACATGTATTATCATTCCGCAGATATTTCCATTCCCCACTGTCTAATAACCACTGTCCCTGAGCTAATTCCGGCGAAAGCTGTGTTGCTGCTTCTCCCTCATAGGCAGCTAAGATAATCATAATACTGGTACCTTGTTTGTAATATCCTACTCTAGTGTACCAGAGATTTAACAAAACATCATCTGCACCGCTTGAAAGAAACAATTAATTCCGAATATTCCTTTTATTTATGGGGATTATAATTATGACCCATCTCGTGTATAAGCCTGAGTAACCTACCTTTTCGTTACTTGGGCTTTTCTCCCCCCAAAATTTAATCTCCTATGTAAATCTGCCGAATTTGATTAATTATCAACCAGATCCGGCGGATTACTTGGAATACTACCTTAAGACTTCGCACTTATAACCAATCATCGCTACCGCATACATCACTTTTAGAGTCAAATACTGGTCTTGATATGGTAAATCCTAGTGTCATGAATACTGCCATAGCAACAACATAAAGTGTAGATACTCTAACCAATGTGGTAGCTGTTTTTATCATTTTTATTATCATCCATCTTCCTTTCTTAGGACCACTGAATATGCCTCTATAAATATTTTCACTTAGCATACCCAGCGAAAGATAATGTAATCCATTTATAACGTATTTCCCTGGTTCTTCCAGTCAGACAGAAGGTTATGTATAGCTTGTTCATGTTTTTTATGTAAACGCATATATTATTGTTATGAACAGATTATCAAACGTAGGGGAAACTCTTTTCACTTCTTTCAGAGAAAGAATACCTTATTAATACTTCTTCGTCCTAGTTCCTGATAAAATGTTCTGTTGCACTTACCGATCATGATTGTATTGTGTACTCCAGGGGTGGAAATCATATATTTTCACCCCTTATTAAATTAAACTTTGGTTTACCTACCAGACTGTTCGGTTATTAATTCTCATTTAATTTCATCGGTTAAGTCTAAGACTTTTTCAAAAAGCAGACTATCAACCCAACCATCATCTTTCAAAATATACTGACTATACTTTCCTACAAATTGAAAACCATTTTTAATTAGAACAATTTGAGAGCCTATATTTTGAGGAGAGGTTCCAGCTTCAATTCTATGTAGCTTATGCACCAAGCTAGCTTGCTTAATAATTATCTTTACAGCTGCGGTTGCAAATCCTTTTCCTAGATGTTTTTCACCAATTCTGTATCCTAACTCGGCTTTATTTAAGGGTTCTTTTATAACATCAGTAAGGTTAACTCTACCAACAACCTCACCCTGCGCATTCATTACCAGATACATATAGTGAATATCTTTTTCTTGTTCAGCTACTAAATTTTCTATTATCTCTTGAAACGAAGCACGATTATAATAAGCGTCACTTCGAGACAAACCAATAGTATCAAAATAGGAATGGTTTTCTACTTCAAATTCAAAAAGACTGTCTGCATCAACTAAAGACAGTAACTTAACTGAAACCTTATTCATGGTATCTCCTCCAATTATATAAATTATCCTTTTGAATATACTATCATCTAACTTATTTATTATCAATATAAGTTTTCAGTGCACAATAATTCATTAAATTATAATTATCATAATCAAATGATTGTTTTAATGTTTGATTATATGCCCGCATATTCTTTGATTTGATCTCATAAACTATTAATAATACACATGGAGTTCATTATATGAAACCTATTAACAAAAGTGCTCTTGCAATATCAATTCTTATACCTTTGGCTGTTGGATCTTTATCAGCCCTTATAAGTGGTAACATGTCAATATATTCCTCACTAAATAAACCCTCCCTTAGCCCTCCAACCTATATTTTTCCCATTGTTTGGACAATACTTTATATCCTCATGGGAATATCTTCATACATAATTTATGTGTCAGGAAATGTTAATTCAGCTAAAGCTCTAAAAATCTATGCACTACAACTTTTCTTTAACTTTTGTTGGAGCATTATTTTTTTCGGATTTTCTCAATATTTGCTTGCTTTTATATGGCTGATATTATTAATCATTCTGATAATTATAATGATCCAACGGTTTTATGAAATAAATACTTTTGCAGCATCCTTACAAATACCATATCTTATATGGTGCATATTTGCAGCTTTTTTGAATTATACAATTTTAATGATGAATTAAAACCTTTACCTTGCTGGTGTACTTATTGACTCCTTCTCAAAAGTGAATTTAGATAAAAGCACATTATTTCACCCACAAAAAGCGCCCAGCCGAAGCCAAGCGCACGTTGATATATTTTTAACTGATATCATATTATGAATGAGAAATGTGGGATTGTTAAAACACATATTGTGATTTTTTTACACAGGTCATTTTAAATAACCAGCAGGATCGTTATTACATTCCTCTATATGTTCCCAATATTGGGGATCGCCACCACAATCGTATGCTATAACCCCCTTTTTAATAGTTCATACCAAAACATATACTACAATCCACTGTTTTGGAGGTAATATCTCTCCTACCGCCCTTCGTTATCTGTGAAGGCAGTTAAAAAAATGGACCAAAATTTGCATTTTTCGGCCTTAAAATTTCCCCTGTTTTTGTTCCATAACCACAATATATTGTAATTCAATTTCCCTTATTTCTCCTTCCGGCTACAATTCGTCATCATTATTATACACTCCACATGCGGTGACACGAAAGTTTATACTACCAGGCGAAAATACGGGGTTTTACAACTAAATCTTAGAAACGGTTTCGGTCGAACAATTGTCTTAAAAACAAAAGTCTGATAATATCTCTTAAATTAAAATCATGAAAGCGACGGCGGCGTCTGCGGCGGTCTCTGTCCCTATCTCTGTCCCTATCTCTGTCCCTATCTCTGTCCCTATCTCCGAAACCATCAAAAGGTATCTGCTGAGATAAACTCTCTCCCATCTCCTGTCCATAATAATCCTCGTACTCGAAATTACTAACAAAATTATCAATCATATTGTCCCAATCCCTGAGAGACTCTTCCCCGGTCATATTGTTCGCCGCAATAGTGGATCTAACGGTTTCATTTAACATTGCAAATAATTCCGGAAATTCAGAGGCGAATGCATATAATTCCATATAATAATAACTCCTTATTCATTTTTTAGCTATATTACTTTTAATATATAATATTAAGTAAATCAATAATAGTTCACGAATTTTATTAAATTATTTATCACATAGGGGGCAGCATGAAACGAACCTCAAACAGATAGCGGGGTTTATAATTATGATTCGTTATCCCGTGTGTCCTTTATAGTCTTACATCTTTAATTCCTGTCATTGCTATTTGTATAAGACGTCTTCATGATCTTGACAAATCAGGATACTGGTTATTTTTAGTATTGGCTCCTTTTGGACTTATTCCTCTTCTTGTATGGTTTTGTTCCGGAAGTGTATATGAAGGCAACCGTTTTGGTACAACACGGGTTTAATAGTAATTTAGCAACCTATGCGATACTTTCTTTTTTCTCTTTTTCTTTTACTGTTATTACCATAATATTTATATAGATTATGCTCATAATAATATTGTGTTCATCAAAAAACACATCACACGAAGGTATCAGGATGGCAATGCGGAAATAACAATAGGTTGTTAATGAAGTATTTGTTGACTGCTTAAACCTTTGTTAGAAAAATGTCCTCATACTAATCTTGGGGACATTTTTCTTTATATCCCGTGATTTATATTCAACTTTAGTTTGCATATTACTTCCTTCTTGAAATATCAGTTTTGTTGATCAGCCTATTACATTTTGGGTACAAAAAAACTACCAGCTCAATACTGATAGCTAGTAGTTGCTTTTTACTCATAATTCAACACAAATGGGAACTATGTTGTCAATACTCACCCATATCTCTATACTTTTGCAATATGGCTATATAATCATGAGAACTTCCTGTAAAGGTTTCTGGATTGACAGGGTAATGTACGTTATAAAGCAATCCTTTCTCGCCATAACGTCCTTGTATTACCTCATCTAAATTCGCTTCATCAATACAAATATTTGTCACCTTAAAACACATTAGAACATGATCGTCTCCTTCTTCAATCTCACGCTCCCATAAATATCGACTTTCAAGAGAAAGAAAACATTCTTTGATACGTGGTGCATTTACTGTGGAAGCAGGCTCTGATGTAAGACCAGAAAGATAAATTTCATCATCATCAAAACCATTATTCTTAATAGTTTCCATGCACAGCGGATAAATGTCTGCAGACGGGAAATTAAATACAGCCTCCCCTTTTTCTTTAATCGTCCGATATAAATGTCCCGCTTTGTTAACATTGGATAAAATAGCATAAAAGCCCTTTTCTCCTCCATTGAAACATGACCATGACTGCAAACACGCATTTGGCTTGCCGTTTGATTTATAAGAAGTGACCACAAACAACGGTGACGGTATAGCAGTCACGAAATCCATCCAGGAAAAACCGTAGGTATTCATTTCCTTCATTGACTGTGGTATTGTATTATATTCCTTTTTCATGGTTTTCTTCCCCCAAAATAAATATTCTATATTTAGAATATCATCAAATTTACTAACTATCAATATTAAGTTTTCAAAGTACAGTAATACGTAAAATACTAATTTTCATAATTAATTGATTGTTGGTTAGTTTTAATTTGTAGTTTTATAAATACTTTGATTTCCCCCACGAATATGTTACAATCTATAAAGAATCTTTAATCCCTACAGAAGACGCCATATGAGGAAACAAGTTAAAAAACAAAAACGAATTGACAATATAGTACTGGTTATGTCTACACTGCTTGCTATTTTATTGAATATTCTTCTTGATGTGTCAATTAAAGGTAAGGTTATGATTTTAATTGTTCATGGCGTTACGCTTATAGCGGAAGCTATTTTAGATCGGTGTCCTTATTGCCACAAATTTTTAGGTGCCCGGAATTCACGCCGCTGCCCAAATTGCGGAAGAGAATTTCGTTTAATTCTAATTCTCCTTATAGTCTCTCAGGACATAATTTAGGAGAATATTTCCTGGCAA
The DNA here is from genome assembly GCF_044987295.1 of Lacrimispora sanguinis. Lineage (NCBI taxonomy): Bacteria > Bacillati > Bacillota > Clostridia > Lachnospirales > Lachnospiraceae > Lacrimispora > Lacrimispora sanguinis. The sequence continues at coordinate 783,226 of NZ_CP173277.1, forward strand.
GAGGCGTATATTTTTATACTCAACATAAAAATAGAAAAGGAATGATACTATGGCAAGCATAAGGCAGCGCGGAACCTCTTTTCAAGTAACGGTTAGCAACGGCCGATGCTCTGATGGTTCTCAAATAATCGAAACAGATACATACACACCGGATCCAGGCATGACAAAGCGTCAAATAGATAAGGCTCTCAATGAATTTGTTGTAGACTTTGAGAGAGATGTTAAGGCCTGCAAAAACGTATAAGGTGAACGCATGACTCTTAAGGACCTTTCCGTTTCATATCTCAAAGACATGGCTCCTCCTGTCCTTAAAAAAACTACATATCACGATTATAAACGTAAATTAGAGCTTCGGATTCTCCCCCGTATTTCGGAATCCCTGAGAAAAGATGATGTGTGACAGGATGGAAAGAAAGGAGGCTTATCAGAAGGGACCATATCTAAGGATCTGGCCATTATCAGTGCAATGTTGAGTTACGCTGTAGGTGAAGCCTGCATATAATCAATCCCATTATCTATTCTGGGAAACAGAAACAGGGCCGTAAGGCCAAGAAGGAGTATGAGGTGAACTATTTCACCATTGAGCAGACAAAGTGGTTCCCGGGAAGTCCTATCACGTACCAGAGTATACCCAGGGATGGCGCTTACCACTAAAATAGAGAGTTTATTTTTTACATTGCACTCTTCACTGGGGAACGACGCGGTGAAAATGTTGCTCTCACCAGGAAGCACCTTAATTTTGATTCCTATATTTGACAAACCATATGACACAAAATCCCACTTTTAAGATTCGTAATGTGTGGGTCTTCGAGTCCCTCCGGGAGCTTTACAGAAACCTCGTTTTTACGGGTTTTTTTCTACATATAAAGAATTATTAACACGATGCATTTGAAACTTTTTATGATTGAAAGGAGAAATTATGTTAGAGATCATTTTACCATTCGTTCTAATTGCTGTAGCAGTAATCATCTTGCTTGGTATCTTAGCAAGCGGATATGTGAAGGCTCCGCCTGACAGGGCTTTCATTATCTCAGGATTGAAGAAAGAGCCGAAAATTTTAATTGGACGCGCCGGAATCAAAATCCCATTTCTTGAACGATTAGATAAGCTTTATCTTGGCCAGATGACGGTGGATATCAAGACAGAACAATCTGTGCCAACAAATGATTTCATCAACGTGAATGTTGACGCTGTCGCGAAAGTAAGAATAGAACCAACAGAAGACGGAATCAAATTAGCAGCAAAAAACTTCTTAAATAAAAACCAGGATCAAATTACCCAAGACTTACAGGATTCCCTTCAGGGTAATATGCGTGAAATTATCGGTACACTTACTTTAAAGGAAATCAATACTGACAGAGATTCCTTCTCAGATCAGGTTATGGAAAAAGCTTCAAAGGATATGAAAAAACTTGGTATTGAAATTGTATCATGTAATATCCAGAATATATCCGATGAAAATGGCCTTATTAAGGACCTTGGAGCCGACAATACGGCAAGAATCAAGAAGGACGCGTCTATCGCAAAAGCCCAGGCTGAAAGAGACATTGCTATTGCCCAGGCGGAAGCGGATAAAGCCTCTAATGATGCAAGAGTCCTTGCTCAAACAGAAATTGCCCAGAAGAATAATGAACTTGAGATCCGGAAGGCTGAGTTAAAGAAAGAATCTGATACGAAGCGTGCGGAAGCTGACGCAGCTTATGAAATTCAGAACCAGGAACAGCAAAAAACTGTTCAGACTGCTACGGTAAACGCACAGATTGCAAAAACAGAACGAGAAGCGGAACTAAAGAACAAAGAAGTCGCCGTTATGCAGCAGACTTTGGAAGCAGAAATTAATAAAAAGGCCGATGCAGAACGCTATGCCGTAGAACAAAAAGCTTCTGCTGACTTAGCAAGAAGACAGCGAGAAGCCGAAGCAAAGAAATATGAGCAGGAAAAAGAAGCCGAAGCAAGAAAAGCCCAGGCGGAAGCAGAAAAATTTGCTATGCTCCAGGAAGCCGAAGGTATAAAAGCCAAAGGAGAAGCAGAAGCTGCTGCGATTCAGGCGAAAGGTATTGCAGAGGCGGAAGCAATGGAAAAGAAAGCGGACGCAATGAAGAAATACGGGCAGGCCGCGATGATGGAAATGATCGTGCATGCCTTACCTGAGATGGCAAAGGCAATTGCAGAACCATTAGCTACCATTGATAAGGTTACAATTATTGATAGCGGAAATGGTGATGCAGGCGTAACTTCCATGGGAAGCTATGTACCAGCTGTCTTAGCTAAGACCATTGAATCTGTAAAAGAAACAACCGGTTTGGATATCACAGAGATCATGAAGGCAAATACATATGATGCCAAAGTAACCAGAAATGTAAATATTACCGGAATTCCTGAAGGTACAACTATTAATGAACCGGCAAATGAAGTAACTGTTGCAAACATAGTCAAGGAAATTGCTGAAAGCACAGATAAAGAGTAAAAACAGAAATAGAAAACCACCCTGATAGGGTGGTTTTTTCTATTATATATCGGAACTTTTTTCCTTTTTTGCTTTGTACATCTTTTCATCCGCCCTGCGTATAAGCTCCTCCGCAGTCACAGGAACATCCTTCATGGTTTCTATCCCAAAAGAGATGGAAAGAGAAACTCCTTCAGCAGCCTGATTCACCGGCATTTTCTCAATTTCCTTTTGCATGTATTCTACAATTGCACGTGCCTGGTCTTCATCGGTATCGCTCAGGCAAAGAAGGAACTCATCTCCTCCATATCTCGCTACCCATACATCTTCATGAGAAATATTCCGGGAAATGACTTCGCCTGCCGCTTTGATCGTTAAATCTCCCGTCTCATGCCCATAAAGGTCATTAATTGATTTAAAGTTGTCAAGATCAATAAAACATACAGACAATGGCTTATGCTTTAGCAAAGCATTAATAATATCAACAGGAAGGCGCTCATTCACAAAACGCCTGTTATAAAGGGATGTGAGCGGATCTCTCACCGCCGCATCATTAAGCTCCTTGATAAAGCGGGAAAAGATTTCTCCTTCATTATAATCCCCGTTCCCAACTAACATGGTATCGGTAGCGTCTTTTAACAGCTTCAGCACTGCCGGGCTGTCGGCGTTATCAATGGGAATCGCTGTAACAAGAAGAACATTATCACGGCTTTTTTCCATTTTTACAAAGCTTTTATTTTCGTAATAGGATCTTATAGAAATACAGTTATCACAAATTCTGTTGTTTTCCCAATAATGATAGCATACATCCGGTGTTCCGACTAACGATGACTGCCGGTAGTCCAGCACGCTTTTGTTGATCGGGTCAACCAGACGTACGATATCATACATTTTATAAAAAAAATCCAATTTGTCCTTAATCTCATCGAGCGAAATATTATCCATTTTAACCCCGTAATTCTTATAAATCCCGTATATAATTTATAAGTGGCAATATCGTTTCTTTATCTATAAAATCAACGTTTTTTCCGTAACTTGCTAACATCCCTTTGTCTTCGTCAGTCAAAGAGCTTTGATCCTTTTTTTCTATTATCTTACATGCAAAACTCATCATGGCCCGATGTACCGGGCTGAGTTTTGAATAATCCATGGCACCGCGTAAATGGAACAGTTTGATCTTATCCTGCATTTCTTCGGTTAACACCTTTTTCAGACTCTTTTTAATGTTATCCGTATTGACCGGATCGGAGGGATCGGCCAGCCCGCAGGTGAAAAGTACCAGATTCTTGCCTGAGAACTTAGAGAAGTTCTTTGTCAATATCTTAATCCCATTGACACCCCCGGCATACAGGCCACCACCTAAGATAATGGTATCATATGGTTCCAGATTATCTGCCTTTATATCTTTTCCTTCAAACAGATCACAGGATAATTCCTCAGCGATCCACTCCGCATATTTTCTAGTCGCTCCATATTTCGATTGATATACTACAGCAATCATCTTCATAACAGGCTCCTCCTGATTCTTTATCTATGACAAACCTATGTATTCCCAATCGTTTTATACATCAATCAAAAAAAATTACAGCACTCCTATTTTAAAACTGTCCCACTTAACGCAAAAACCCCCAGGCTGCTCCTGAAGGTTTATACTATGACCTATCCGAGAATCGAACTCGGGTTTCCGCCGTGAGAGGGCGGCGTCTTGACCGCTTGACCAATAGGCCATTTACAGCATATTAATGATACAGAATCGAGGCGACAAGATTCGAACTTGCGACCTCTGCGTCCCGAACGCAGCGCTCTACCAAACTGAGCCACGCCTCGATTACGTTAGGTAGTATAATATAAATCCCAGCAAATGTCAACCTTATTTTCAAAATTTTTTTATTATTTTTAAATTCTGGAAAAATTTCAATAAATTTCTGTAATAACCTGTCCGAAAAAGCCCCCAGGCTTCAGGGGGAATCTTATCCCCCCTTCTAACCCAGGTCAAACAAGGACAGCTGATTGGATTCCGGGAGTTCAAAAAGAAGTCCTAAATCTCCCATCAAATCGCAGACGGTCTTACTGACTTTTGTCCTGTTTCTGAAATCTTCCCTTGACAGGAAGGCTCCATCCTTCACTGAATCCACGACGGCATCAGCCGCTTTTTCTCCCAATCCGTCAATACTGCTTAAGGACGGCATTAATTTGCCGTCAATGATCTGGAAATGCCTTGCTTTTGCCCGGTAAATATCGATGGGCATAAAGTCAAACCCTCTGGCATACATCTCCTGTACGATTCTCATATCCCTTAGGGTGTCCTGCTCTTTTTTAGAAAGAGTGTCGATCCGCTTCCTATAGTCGGCCAGATAATACTCCAGCTTATCCCGCCCCTGGCACATCAGCTCATAGCTGAAGCCATTGGCACGGATGCTAAAGAAGGAGGCATAATAAGCCAGGGGATAAAACACCTTGCAGTAGGCAATACGCCAGGCCATCATAACATAGGCGGCAGCGTGGGCCTTAGGGAACATGTACTTGATCTTTTTACAGGACCAGATATACCAGTCCGGAACTCCGTGGGCGGTCATCTCCTCCTCCCACTCAGGCTTTAACCCCTTTCCCTTTCGAACGCTCTCCATAATGGAAAAGGACAGCCCCTCTTCGATTCCCATTGATATTAAATAGACCATGATATCATCACGGGTACAGATTGCCGTCTGAATGGTGGCCTTCCCCTCCTGAATCAGGGCCTGGGCATTTCCAAGCCAAACATCCGTACCATGGGCAAGACCGGCGATTCGTACCAGGTCAGAGAAATACTTGGGCTGCGTGTCAATTAACATCTGCATGGCAAAGTCCGTACCAAACTCAGGTACCCCAAGAGCTCCAAGCTTACAGCCTCCAATATCCTCCGGCGTGATCTTTAAGGCTGAGGTGTTCTGAAACAGCGACATGACCTCCTTGCTGTCCAGAGGAATATCCTTAACCGGATCAAATCCAATTAAATCCTGAAGCATACGGATCATGGTAGGATCATCGTGCCCCAGAATATCAAGCTTCAGTAAGTTGTGGTCAATGGAATGGTAATCAAAATGAGTGGTTACCGTCATGGTAGTCATATCATTGGCAGGCCGCTGAACCGGAGTAAAGGAATAGATTTCCTCTCCATGAGGAAGTACGATAATTCCACCCGGATGCTGTCCGGTAGTTCTTCTTACTCCAACACAGCCTTGTACGATCCGGCTAATCTCACAATTGCGCTTTCTTACCCCACGCTCTTCATAATAATTTTTTACATACCCAAAGGCAGTCTTATCTGCCAGGGTACCAATGGTTCCTGCCCGGAAGGTCTGACCTTTGCCGAAAATAACCTCTGTATAGTCATGAGCCTTACTTTGATATTCACCGGAGAAGTTTAAGTCAATATCCGGCTCCTTGTCTCCCTTAAAGCCCAGGAAGGTTTCAAAGGGAATATCAAATCCATCTTTTTCCAAAGGACGTCCGCACACCGGACAAACCCTATCCGGCATATCACATCCAGCCATACCGGAAAACTGTTTTACTTCTTCTGAATCAAAATCATAATAATGACAGGATGTACAATAATAATGTGGGCTTAAGGAGTTTACCTCCGTTATTCCTGATAAATAAGCGACAAAGGATGAACCGACAGAGCCTCGGGAGCCTACCAGATACCCATCCTCATTGGATTTCCAAACCAGTTTCTGAGCGATGATATACATAACCGCAAACCCATTGGATATGATGGAATGAAGTTCTCTCTCCAGACGTTCTGTAACAATTGTGGGAAGGGTTTCTCCATAGATGGCATAAGCCCTGTCATAACAGATCTTTCTTAAATCCTCATCGGAATTTTCAATGACAGGGGCGCACTTATCCGGGCGTACCGGAGAAATCTTTTCGCACATATCGGCAATTTTTCTTGTATTTTTTATTACTACCTCTTCTGCCTTATTGGGCCCCAGGTATTCAAATTCCTTTAACATTTCTTCTGTGGTACGCAAATACAAAGGTGCCTGATCGTCGGCATCTTTAAAGCCCTGGCCGGTCATAATGATCCTTCGGTAAACCTCATCCTCCGGATCCAAGAAATGAACATCACAAGTGGCACAAACCGGTTTTCCAAACTGCTCTCCAAGGCTTACGATTCTTTTATTAATGTCAATTAAATCCTGTTCCGACTTTATTGAACTTTTTTCATCCCGAAGCATGAATGCATTGTTTCCCAAAGGCTGTATTTCCAAATAGTCGTAAAAGTTAACCAGCTTTGCGACCTCCGCATCAGAAACGCCCCGCAGGATGGCCTGATACAGTTCCCCTGCCTCACAGGCGGAGCCTATAATCAGCCCTTCCCGATACTTATTCAGCACGCTTTTGGGAATCCTTGGCCTTCTTGCATAGTAATTAATGTGGGAATATGAGATCAAACGATAGAGATTTACCCTCCCCACATCGTTAGCCGCCAGTATGATCACATGATAGGTAGGAAGCTTTTTAATCATATCCGCCGACATGGTGCTTAGCCCATTGAGCTCATCAAGAGTTTCCACGCCCCGCTCCCGGATCATTCTCACAAATGCCACAAATATCTCAGCCGTACAGCCTGCATCGTCGACTGCTCTATGATGATTCTCCAAGGATATATTAAGTGCCTTAGCAACCGTATCCAGCTTATAACGGTTAAGCTTGGGAAGGAGGAGCCTAGCAAGCGCCACCGTGTCAATGACGGTAGGATCGAAGGCTATGTTAAGCCTGGCTGCATTATAAGCGATAAAGCCCACATCAAAAGATGCATTATGGGCTACCAGGACCGAATCTCCGCAAAACTCCAGAAACTGAGGCAGTATTTCATCGATTTTAGGGTAAGGAAGAACCATATTGTCATTGATACCTGTAAGCTGTTCGATCTCAAAAGGAATGGGCACATCGGGATTTACAAAGGTGCTGAATTTATCCGTAATATTCCCGTTAACTACCCTTACCGCTCCGATTTCAATGATCCGGTTTCTGGACGAGCTAAAGCCTGTTGTCTCGATATCAAATACTACATAGGAATCCGACAATCCCTGGTTTCTGGATTTTTCCACAAGCTGCTTTAAATCATCTACCAGATACCCTTCCACGCCATAGATCAGTTTAAAGGAATCGCCCTTATCCAGGGCATGATTTGCATCCGGGAAGGACTGGACACATCCGTGGTCAGTTATGGCAATCGCAGGCATACCCCATCGTTTTGCCCGTTTCACGATATCTTTGACTTCTGATACCCCATCCATATCGCTCATTTTCGTGTGGCAGTGAAGCTCCACTCGTTTTTCAAGGCTGTTATCCACCCGTTTCCCGGTAAAGTCCTCGGACTTCTTGATTCCAACCACTGATCCAAGAGTCAGCTCTCCGTCAAATTTATCAATGGTAGTGACGCCTTTGATGCGTATAAAGCTTCCCTGTACCACTGCTGCTTTTAGATCATCAATCTGCTCTTCCCTGGCAAACATTTTCACTGTGATTGTATCGGTAAAATCCGTCACATCAAAGATCATAATGGTCTTCTGGCTTCTAAGCTCTCTGCTGTCCACAGTTAAAATCTTGCCTCTTACGGCCACTTCTCCGATCTCGCCATCAATTTTATCGATCTCTATGATTTCCCCGTCAAAGTCACGTCCGTATAAAACATCCGGATTGTCCGAACGGCGTCCGTAGGAGCCGCCGCCCTTTTTATAATCCTTCCACTCCTTTTTCCCGGTATCTGAATCGCCTGTCTTAGTGGTTTCCTTTTTCCCTCCCATACGCAGCGCAGGTGCAGGGGTCTGGGAAGCCTGATCAGACGGAGCGAGGGCTGTATATTCTGCAGTCAAGGTATCCAAAGAAATGCCATCCGCCATGGAAGGACCGGCAGTTCCCTCACTTGCCCCGGCAATATACTCATTCTGGCCTTCTTCCCTATTTACAGCAAAGGAAGTACGGCTTACAATTTCCTCCACCTCCCGCTGCATCTGAAGCTCTTTTTGCTTAGCCAGTTCATTTTCCTTAGGGGCCACATATTCATACTGGACCTCTACCGGCATGCTGCACCGTTCATGGAAAATCTTTTCCAGGACACGTTTTAAGTCTCCGGCCTTCTCATGGGTAACAATGGTATCTTCCACCGTCATCTTAAGAAGATCCGGTTCAGGAAACTGGAATTGTGCTTTACGGAACATGTTGTATTCAATAATACTGTAATTTTTTAGTTCCATTAAAAGGCTTTCCTTATAGGCCTTTAACAGCTTCTGAGGGGTGTACTGACCCGATAAACGGAACCGTTCAATAATCTTTATGGTAATCCGCTTAGATGGAAACAGCTGGTCCTTGATCCCCTTTTCCAGCCCGTAAATATTTTGTTTATGTATGAGTCTTGGGCTCATAAGATAAATACGAATAGAGCTTCTATCCCTGCCTAAAGTGACCTTCTCCACTTCTACCAGATTTAAAAGCTCCCGTAATTCCTCTGTAATATGTAAACTTGGAAAAACCTCCAAAAAATTTTTAGACATTCTATCACCTATTGCATCTTCATAAGCTCTTCCTTTAGGGCCTGAAGCAGTTCATCTTCCGGAACCTTTCGGATAATTTCTCCTTTTTTCATTAAGAGGCCTTCTCCGATTCCTCCGGCAATTCCAAGATCTGCTTCCCTGGCTTCTCCCGGTCCATTTACCACGCAGCCCATAACAGCTACTTTAATATCCAGATGGTCAAATTCCGAAACCATTTTTTCCACCTGGTTTGCCAAAGAGATTAAATCGATCCTGGTCCTTCCGCAGGTCGGGCAGGATACCACCTCTACTCCGCCTTTTCTTAAACCAAGTGTCTTTAATATCAATTTTGCGGTCTTTACTTCCTCCACCGGATCTCCAGTTAAGGAAACACGGATGGTATCCCCGATTCCTTCATGAAGAATGATTCCAAGGCCTACTGAGGATTTGATTGTCCCTGAGACATAAGTGCCTGCTTCGGTTATTCCCACATGAAGGGGATAATCCGATTGCCTGGCAATCAGTTCATGGGCTTTGATGCACATGAGCACATTGGAAGATTTAATGCTGATGACAAGATTTTCATATCCCAGTTCTTCAATCATCCGGACTTTTTGAAGAGCGCTTTCCACAATACCTTCTGCAGTCACCCCGCCGTATTTTTCAATCAGATTCTTTTCAAGGGAACCGCTGTTCACCCCGACCCTGATGGGAATATTATATTCCCTGGCCTTTTCCACAACTGCCCGGACCCTGTCGGCCGATCCAATATTCCCTGGATTAATCCGGATCTTATCCGCTCCGGATTCTATGGCAGCGATGGCCAGCCGGTAATCAAAGTGAATATCCGCAACCAGCGGAATAGAAATCTGTTTCTTTATCTGCTTTAATGCGGCCGCTGCCTCCATGTCCGGCACTGCTACCCGGATGATATCGCAGCCAGCCTCTGTCAAAGCTTTAATCTGACCTACTGTCGCCTCCACATCCTGCGTTTTCGTATTGCACATGGACTGGATCAGTACCGGATTTCCTCCGCCGATTACCCGGTCTCCGATACGGATTACTCTTGTTTTCTCTCTGCTCATACGTTCCTCCATTCTGCATATACCTCAAAACCGGAAGCAACCCGCTGCGCGAGTTCCATCCGGTTATTGCGGCAGACGCCAAAGGAACATGCATACACATTCCTTTGTCTCATTGCCGAGTAATTATGGTTCGCTTACGTAAACCTGCTGATATCGTTAAACACCACAAAAATCATGAGGGCCATAAGAGCAGCCATGCTGATTAAATTAACCAGGCCCTCTTTCTCCGGATCCATACGCTTGCCTCTGATGGCTTCAATAATAAGAAACAAAAGCCTCCCTCCATCAAGAGCGGGGATGGGAAGAAGATTCATAACTCCCAGGTTTGCGCTCAGCAAGATACACATGCTGATCACATTCATAAGTGCTGCTACAACGCTGACCGTAAGCCCAGCCTTAACAGAATCATCAATCATGACCACAATGCCCACCGGACCGCTTAAATCATTAACACTCGCCTTACCGGTAAAGAGCATGCCAAGGCTTTTTACTGTCAGCTTTACATCGTATTCCATTTCCATGTATCCGTATTTTACCAGTTCGCCAAGAGAGGCGGCCTTTTTATTCTCAGGAGCAATGATAATACCTATCAGGTATTTCCCGCTTTCCTTTGAATACTCTGGATTGACGGAAACAGAATGGATACTTTCCGTTCCGGTTGTTGGATCGATTCTGGAATATTCCACAAGATTCATCTTTTCCTCAGGCTTTAAAAGCTTATAAAGAATGTAATCCCGATACATGGATACACTTTCCCCATTGATCCGGAGCAGCTTATCACCCGGTCGGATTCCTGCCTCATAAGCAGGCGAACGATCGGTTACTTCCTTTATATAGGTCGTATCATATCCATTCATCCCTACAAGAATAACAGCCAGGAAAAAGGCTAAAATAAAATTAAAGATAGGACCGGCTGCAATTACCGACATCCGGGCCGGAATTGATTTATTCTGGAACGCCCGCTCATCGGGATTTTCCTCATCTTCTCCCAGCATCATACAGGAACCGCCTAAGGGCAGTGCCTTTATGGAATAAATAGTCTCACCTTTTTTAAAACGGACCAACCTTGGTCCCATGCCGATTGAAAACTCAACCACTGCGATTCCGTTCATTTTTGCGAACAAAAAATGCCCTAATTCATGAATTAATACGATTAGCCCAAAGACCAGAATCGCTACGATAACGCTGGACAATTTACCACCTGCTTTCTATATATTCATAAGCTGCAGCCTCTGCTTCAAGAATATCCTCTACTGTTGGATTCTCCTTTACAGTATGCCCGTTCATAGCTCCCTCTATCATATCAGTTATGGTTGGATATGAAATTTCTCTGTTCAAAAATTTGGCAACTGCCCGTTCATTGGCAGCATTGAAAACTGTTGGAAGTGTTCCGCCTTTCTTCCCGGCAATATATGCCAATTTTAAGCCAGGAAAGTTTACCATATCCGGTTTTTCAAAAGTTATTTGATTGATGCTCCAAAAATCCAGGCGGTCACCGGGAAGAAATCTCCTCTCCGGATAGAAAAGTGCATACTGGATCGGAAGCTTCATATCCGGCGTTCCAAGCTGAGCCATGACAGCTCCATCCTCAAACTCCACCATGGAATGAATTACACTCTTAGGCTGGATCACCACCTGCACCTGTTCCATTTCCACGCCAAAAAGCCACTTTGCTTCCATCACTTCAAGACCCTTATTGACCATCGTAGAAGAGTCAATGGTAATTTTCCTGCCCATAGACCAATTGGGATGATTTAAAGCATCTTCCACCTGCACAGACTCCAGCTCTTTTCTGGTTTTTCCCCGGAAAGGACCGCCGGATGCTGTCAAAAGGATCTTATGTATGGCCTTTTTATCTTCTCCGTTTAAGCACTGAAAAATAGCGCTGTGTTCACTGTCCACAGGAAGAATCTTCACTCCCCGTTCCTTTGCCAGAGGCATAATGATGTGCCCGGCAGTTACAAGGGTTTCCTTGTTGGCAAGAGCGATGTCCTTTCCCGCCTCAATGGCTGCGATGGTAGGACGGATTCCTATCATACCCACAATGGCAGTGACCACAATTTCTGCAGAGCTTTCCGTGGCTGCTTCAATAAGGCCTTCCATTCCGGAAACAATGCGGACCGGTAGATCCTTTACCGATGCCGCCAGTTCCCTGGCCTTATCTTCTCTCCATACGCATGCTATCTTTGGATAAAACTTTCTGATCTGCTCCTCTAACAGGCAGATGTTACTGCCTGCCGCCAAGGCGGTCACTTCTATATCCTTCTGATTTTCAGCCACCTCCAGAGTTTGTTTCCCGACGGATCCTGTTGAACCCAGGATTGCTATTTTCCTCATCTTATGCCGCTTACTCCTTTTCTTTTCCAATTTACTGCCACATTTTAGTTGTTTTCAAATTTTTAATCAAAAATAATCTTTTAACGCAAAAATGTTACCGCAAAATAAATGGCAGGCGCCGTAAAAAGCATGCTGTCAAAACGGTCCAGAATTCCCCCATGGCCCGGAATCAATTTTCCATAATCCTTTACTTGATGATTGCGTTTGATTGCAGATGCCGCCAGATCCCCAACCTGGGATATTACCGCCCCAATGGCGCAAGCCAGTCCACAGGCTGCCTGAGGATTGCGTATCTCTGTCATGTATCCTCCAAAAAGAGTTGCATAAAGAATTCCAAGAAGAGCTGCGCCGGCTACTCCGCCGATTGCCCCTTCTATGGACTTTTTAGGGCTGAGTACAGGAGCCAGCCTGTGCTTGCCTATAAGCATACCAACGCAATATGCACAGGTATCACACCCCCATGAGCTTAAAAACACCAGCCACACCAGATATTTCCCGTCTGCCATGGTACGGACCTGATAAAGATAGGACAACATGACCGCAACATAAAAAACTCCAAAAAAGGCTACCGTTACCTCTTCCATCTGATACCTTGGAAAGGCAAATACATAAATACTCATAAGGATCATCAAAAATGCAATAGACATGAGCATCTTATACTGATCTCCATGAAACCAAATCAGCCCATAGTAAGACAGGGCCGTTAAATACCCCATAAATCCCAATGGGTTTTTCTGTATCTTCATCACGCGATACAACTCAAACAAACCAATCATAGAAATGGAAATGGTCGTAGCAAAAAGCAAGATTCCCCCGCTTCCGACTGTAAAAAGAGCAATGATAACGAGAATGACTCCGCTTATCAGCCTGGTTGTAAACATGGTGTTTCCTCCCTCCGAATCACTTCACTCCCCCAAATCTTCGTTCCCTACTATTGTACGCAGCAATTGCCCTTTTCATTTCTTCCATATTAAAATCAGGCCAATAGCAATCTGTAACATAGAGTTCCGTATAGGCCAGCTGCCACAGCAGATAATTGGAAAGCCGCAGCTCCCCGCTGGTGCGTATGAGAAGGTCTGGATCCGGAAGTCCTTCTGTATCCAGATAAGAAGAAAATACTTCTTCCGTCATGTCCTCCGGTAAAAGCTTTCCTTCTGCCGAATCTTTGATGATCTTCCTGGCAGCCCTGACGATCTCATCGCGGCCGCCGTAATTAACCGCAATAATAAAGGTCAGACCTGTATTATCTTTCGTCTCTTCTACTAACTTACCGATTCCCTCTATAATGTCCTGGTCAAACCGGTCCCTGTCACCAATCATCTTTACACGCACATTATTGGCTTTGGCGACCTTCAAAAGCCTGACCATATAATAACGGAACAGCTGCATTAAGGCTCCAACTTCATCTGAAGTACGTTTCCAGTTTTCGGTTGAAAAACCATAAACCGTCAAATACTTAATTCCCAGCCTCGCTGCATCCTCTACCGTTCTTTCTACGGTCACGCATCCTTCCTTGTGGCCCATACTTCTTGGAAGCCCACGCTTTTTTGCCCATCTGCCATTGCCATCCAATATAATAGCCACATGCTCCGGAATCACCATATTCTCATTCATTTTGTCCATATAATGCTGCTCCTTTTAAAACACAAAACAGGACAGGCAAAATGCCTGCCCCTGTTCAAGATTTTTATACAGTAAGAAGATCCTTTGACTTTTCTTCAATCATTTTGTCAACTTGGGTGATCATCTTGTCTGTCAGCTTCTGAATCTTGTCTTCAGCCTCTGCCTGTTCATCTTCAGAAATTTCCTCTGCCTTTAACTGCTTTTTAAACAAGTCATTGGCATCCCGGCGGATGTTACGGATTGCAACCTTGGCTGCCTCTCCTTTTTTCTTAACATCCTTAACCAGATCCTTTCTGCGTTCCTCAGTAAGCTCCGGAAATACAAGGCGGATTACATTGCCGTCATTGGTAGGATTAATTCCCAGTTCAGAAGTGAGAATTGCCTTTTCAATTGCCTTTAACAGGGCCTTCTCCCATGGCTGGATCACAATCATACGGGCTTCCGGAATAGAAATGTTGCCGACCTGCTGGATAGGGGTGGGTGTTCCATAATAATCCACTCTTATTTTGTCCAGTACATGCGGATTGGCACGTCCTGCGCGGATTGTCATATAGTCATTCTCCAGCGCTTTTAATGTCTTGTTCATCTTGTCTTCGTAAACCTGTAAACTCTCCTGCATATCGTCCTCCTGGTTTATGCGGTCACTATGGTACCGTTTATTTTTCCTTGCATTGCATTGGCAATGCCATCTTTTTCATTTAAACTAAATACCGCAAGGGGCATTTTATTTTCCATACACATGATGGAAGCCGTTAAATCAATAACACCAAGCTGCTTCTCGATGACCTCCTGAATGGAAATCTTCTCATATTTAACAGCATTGGGATTTGTCTTCGGATCACTGTCATATACGCCGTCAATCGATTTAGCCAGTAAAATATAATCTGCCTCCATCTCAATGGCGCGAAGCGCAATGCCTGTATCGGTTGAAAAATAAGGATGGCCTGTTCCTCCGGCAAAAAATACCACTTTGCCCTCGCCAAAATACTTGTTAGCTCTATCCTTGGAAAAAAGTTCTGTCATGGAACCACACTCAAACGGGGTCAGTATCTGTGTACTCATCCCGGCATTACGGAAAATCTCAGAAACATAAATGCAGTTCATTATTGTAGCAAGCATACCAATCTGATCCGCTTTAGGACGGTCAATGGCATCGCTGGTTCTGCCTCTCCAGAAGTTACCTCCGCCAATGACAATGCCTACTTCGACACCTGCATCTACGGATATTTTAACCTGCCGTGCGACTTCCTTAACAGTCGCTTCGTCAAAGCCCGTCTTATTCGCACCAGCAAGAGCTTCGCCACTAAGCTTTAATAATACTCGTCTTGAATTCATAGCCTTACTCTCCTGTACTTTTGTATTGTCTTAGGAGATTATAACATACTTTCGTAGGGTTGGAAAGAGGAAGTTTGCAGGCAGGAAGCAAAGACCGGACAAAAGCAAAACGCCCGGGAGATAATTCCCGGGCGCTATCTTAAAATTCAGACAAACCTTTCTATTCCATAGTAGCGTACTGGAAGAACCAATATCCATATGGAGAATACCATGTTCCCTTTAACTTAGGATCCTGTAACCATGGCTGGCTGTAATAAGCAACTGGTGCGATAGCGGAATCCTCTAAAATCATGTTCTCTGCGTCGTGCAGCAATGCATAGTGCTTTGCAACATCAGGAGTGGAGTTCGCTTCATCAAGCTTCTTATCAACTTCAGGGTTATTGTACTTACCATCGTTATTACCGCTGGTGGACTTAAGTAAGTTCAGCATATTGGATGGGTCGTCATAGTCTAATAACCAGCCGTTACGTGCGATCTGGAAATCTCCTGCACGACGGGTAGGTGTAAAGGTAGACCATTCAACAATCTTAATGTCCATAGTAATTCCCAGTGTTTCCTTCCAGCAGCTCTGTAAATACTCAGCTAATGGTTTATGGAACAGCTGGTCATTGGTCATGTATTCAATGGTTGGGAATCCCTGACCATCCGGATATCCTGCTTTTGCAAGAAGCTCTTTTGCCTTTGCAATATCAGCATCATGATCGGCAACATTAAAGAAATCGGCGCCATTATTCTTACGAGTCACATCTTCAAAGGAAGAACCATTCTCTGCATCAGAGATGCCAGGTCCAACGAAGTTCTTTGCCGGAGCATAAATTCCCTGCATAACTGTATTGGCAACATAATCACGGTCAATGGCAAGGCTTAATGCTTTACGCACATCCGGATTGTTAAACGGTTCCTTCTGGGTCTGGAAACTGATATAATATGTACCCATGGTGGATCCGATCTGGAAATCCTCGGTATTTCTAAGGCTTGGAATTTCTTCGGTAGGAAGGGTTTTAATCATGGATACTTCACCTGACTGGTATGCGCTGTAAGCTGCGTTGGCATCTTCCATCAGGACAAATTTCAAGGTATTTAAAGTAACCTTGCTTGCATTCCAGTAATTCTCATTCTTAGCGAAGGTAATGTGGGAACCAGGTACCCATTCAACCATCTTTAACGGACCGTTGCTCACATAGGTTTCTGGCTTTAAGGTCCACTGGTCGCCATTGGCTTCAATGGTAGCTTTCTGTACCGGAACCATGGATGCATGAGTGATCAGCTTTGAAAAATATACACAGGGAACTTCAAGCTCAACCACAAAGGTCTTATCATCAGGAGCAGAAACAGCAAGAGCATCCAGATTGCCTGCCACTGCTTCTTCATATCCCTTTACGTAACCCAGCATATCTTCTCCGTAAGGAGCAGCTGTATTGGGATCAGCAAGTCTCTTCCATGAATATACAAAATCTTCAGCGGTCAGCGGTGTGCCATCACTCCACTTTAAGCCCTCACGCAGATGGAAGGTGTAGGTGAGTCCATCTTCCGATACATCAAAAGATTCCGCCTGGCCTCCTACAATCTTGTTATCCGGATCCACGATCATCAAAGGTTCATACGCATGAACAATAATATTGGCACCATCTGCGGCGCTGTTCAGTGCCGGATCAATGGTCTCGGGATTTGGACCAACCTGTACTGCAAGATCAAGTGCTGTAGAACTTCCATTCGCGGGAGCTGTGGTTTCAGTGTTAGCCTCCGCAGCTTTGGTGGTGTCAGAGCCTGCTTTCGTGCCAGCAGTATTATTTCCGCCGCAAGCGGAAAGAATCATACCGGAGGCCATAACAGCAGCTAACACAAGTGACATTTTTTTCATAGACCGTCCTCCTAATAAAGTTATAATCGATCAACGCAATAACACTTTAACCAGTTACTGCAACGACTTATTCTTTAATATAACATAAATATAGTAAAATAGCAATGATAAAATGGTATACTTAGAAATGAATAAATGAAGGGTAAAAAAACACCCAGGAATATTTCCTGGGTGCAATTAATAAATAACATGTTATTAGTCCATGGTAGCAAACTGGAAGAACCAGTATCCATACGGAGAATACC
Source organism: Lacrimispora sanguinis (assembly GCF_044987295.1). NCBI lineage: Bacteria > Bacillati > Bacillota > Clostridia > Lachnospirales > Lachnospiraceae > Lacrimispora > Lacrimispora sanguinis. The sequence goes on from NZ_CP173277.1 coordinate 800,679, forward strand.
ATGTTCCCTTTAACTTAGGATCCTGTAACCAGAATTCATTCCGGTAATTAAGCGGTGCAATGGCTGCATCGTTAAGGATCATATTTTCTGCCTCATGAAGCTTCTCATAATGCTCATTAACATCAGCTGTAGAGTTGGCCTCATTGAGCAGTTTGTCAAGCTCCGGATTTTTGTACAAAGCATTATTATTGCCGCTTGTAGACATCATCAGGTTTAAAAGATTGGAAGGATCATCATAATCAAGACTCCAGGCATCACGAGCAATCTGATAATCTCCTGCACGGCGGGTAGGTGTAAAGGTAGCCCACTCAAGGATCTTAATATCTACGTTAATGCCAAGTGCTTCCTTCCAGCAGCTCTGCAAGTATTCTGCTACAGGTTTGTTATAGCCTGCATCGTTGGTCATATACTCAACTACAGGGAAACCTTTTCCGTCAGGATATCCTGCCTTTGCAAGAAGCTCTTTCGCCTTTGCAACATCTGATTCATAATTTTCAACATTAAAGAAGTCGCCGCCGTTATTCTTGCGTGTTACATCTTCAAAGAAGGTTCCGCCTTCTGCATCAGAAACACCACGTGGAACGAAGTTTGCCGCAGGAGCGCCAATACCCTGCATAACGGTATTAGCCAAATAATCACGGTCAATGGCAAGGCTTAACGCTTTACGCACATCCGGATTATTAAATGGTTCCTTCTGGTTCTGGAAATCGATATAGGAAATACCCATGCCTGGTTCTACATGGAACTCTTCTGTTCCCTTAAGAGCCGGGATCTCCTCTGTAGGTACATCCTTGATCATGGATACTTCTCCGGTCTGATAAGCGCTGTAAGCCGCATTAGCATCTTCCATCAGGACGAATTTTAAAGTATTTAAAGTGATCTTATCTGCGTTCCAATAATTTTCATTTTTTGCAAAAGTAATATGGGAGCCTGGAACCCACTCAATCATCTTTAAAGGTCCGTTAGAGACATAAGTGTCAGGCTTTAAGCACCACTGATCCCCAGCTGCATCTACAACTGCCTGCTGCACAGGAACCATGGAGGCATGAGTAACCAGCTTTGAGAAATACACGCATGGAGCGGATAATTCTACTACGAGAGTCTTATCATCGGAAGCGGAAACGCCAAGGGCATCCAGATTTCCGGCAGCAGCCTCTTCATAGCCTTTTACATAGCCCAGCATATCTGCAGCATAAGGAGCTGCTGTATTAGGATCTGCCAGCCTCTTCCAGGAATACACAAAGTCATTGGCTGTAAGGGGCGTACCATCACTCCACTTCAAACCATCACGAAGATGGAAGGTATAAGTAAGTCCATCCTCAGATACATCGAAAGATTCCGCCTGACCGCCTACAATTTTGTTCTCTGAATCTACGATCAACAGAGACTCAAAGGCATGTACGATCACGTTAGCACCATCAGCCGCACTGTTTAAAGCGGGATCAATGGTTTCCGGGTTCGGGCCGACCTGAACTGAAAGATCAAGACCTCCAGTTGATTCTCCTCCTGGGGTAGTTGCTTCCCCATTCGCTGCATTGGTTGTACCACCTGCAGATGGACCGGTTGATTTATTACCGCCGCAAGCGGAAAGGATCATGCCGGTTGCCATAACAGCAGCCAATACAAGTGACATTTTTTTCATAAATTCCCTCCTATAGAATATATTTAAATCGGCACAGCAATACGTCCTTCGTCTGTTGTGCCGATTCTTTCCTCAGCATAGCATAAAACCTATAAAATGGCAATGAAAATTAATTTACCTTGTCCAGATGGTGACATGCAGCGAAATGACCGGTAGAAACTTCTCTCCACTCTGGCTCTTGGGCAGCACAAAGCTCATCCGCATAAGGGCAGCGTGTACGGAATCGGCAGCCGGATGGCGGATTTACCGGGCTTGGTACATCCCCTTCCAGAACAATTCTCTTCGACTTACGGCTGGTTTCCGGATCTGCAATCGGGATTGCAGAAATCAGGCTCTTGGTATATGGGTGAACGCTGTGGAAGGTCAGTTCATAGCTGTCTGCAAGCTCTACCATTTTCCCTAAATACATAACTCCGATCCGATTGGAAATATGCTTCACAATAGAAAGGTCATGGGCAATAAACAGATAGGTCAGTCCCAGTTCCTCCTGAAGCTGCTCAAACATATTAACAACCTGCGCCTGAATGGAAACATCCAAGGCTGATACCGGTTCGTCACAGACGATGAACTGAGGGTTCACTGCCAGAGCGCGGGCAATACCCACACGCTGACGCTGTCCGCCGGAAAATTCATGAGGGTAACGGTTTGCATGCTCTGAATTAAGTCCTACCGTTGACAGAACAGAAATAATCTGGTCCTGACGATCCTTTTTATTAGAAGCCAGGTGATGAATGTCAATCGCTTCGCCGATAATATCCCCAACAGTCATACGGGGATCCAGGCTGGCATAAGGATCCTGGAACACGATCTGCATTTTCCTGCGGTAAGGGAGCATGTTTACCTTGGTAATATCTTCTCCGTCAAAGAAAATCTTTCCTGCTGTAGGCTCATAAAGACGGAGCAAAGTACGGCCTGTGGTGGTTTTTCCGCAGCCGGATTCTCCAACCAGTCCCAAAGTCTCGCCCTTTTTAATTCCAAAAGAAACGTTATCTACTGCTTTTACGACTTTTTTCTCAAATAACTTGCCACCGGCAACAGGGAAATACTGCTGTAAATTCTGCACCTCTACAAGATTTTTATTTTCCATCATGCATCTCCCTTCTGTGCCTGTTCATACTCCTGTTTCTGAAGCAGCCAGCAAGCACTATAATGAATATCGGATATATCCGTATATGGCGGCATTTCACGCAGGCAAATCTTCATGCAGGCCCTGCATCTGGGCGCAAAAGGACAACCAGCCGGCGGATTTAACATATCCACAGGGCTTCCTTCAATAGGAACCAGCTTGCTGTGCTCTTTTTCCGTAAGTTTCGGAATGCTTCGGATCAGGCCTTTTGTATATTCATGGCTTGGATTATAAAAAATATCATCCGTATTGCCGTATTCTACTACTTTTCCTGCATACATAACTGCAATTCGGTCGCACATGTTCGCAACCACACCCAGGTCATGAGTGATCATGATGATCGCCATACCAAGCTTATCTTTTAATTCCATCATGAGTTCCAGAATCTGTGCCTGAATGGTAACATCCAGAGCGGTAGTCGGCTCATCCGCAATCAAAAGCTTTGGCTCACATGCAAGAGCAATGGCGATCATGATACGCTGACGCATACCACCGGACAGCTCATGAGGATACTGCTTCAGACGCTTATCCGGCTCATTGATCCCTACCAGGGTCAGAAGCTCCTTTGCTCTTTCATTGGCCTGCTGTTTATTTTTATTTGTATGAAGCATGACCACTTCTGTAATCTGGTTTCCAACTGTGTAAACCGGATTTAAGCTGGTCATGGGATCCTGGAAAATAATAGAAATTTCATTTCCGCGGATCTTTCTCATTTCTTTCTCTGTCATCTTCTCAATCTGGTGTCCGTTAAACTGAAGGGATCCACCAATCAAGCGTCCAGGATAAGCTGTAAGTCCCATAAGACTGTAAGCCGTTACAGATTTACCGGAACCGGACTCACCTACAATGCCCAGAACTTCTCCCTCACGAAGATGAAGGGATACATCATTAAGAGCCTTAACTTCTCCAGCTGGAGTAAAGAAGGAAAGACGTTCATTTTCAATATTTACCAAATATTCGTTCATCGAATCTCTCCTCCTTAATCTTTCAGCTTTGGATCGAATGCATCACGCAGACCATCGCCCAACAGGTTGAAACTTAAAATAATGATAGAAATCATAAGAGCCGGTGCAAACAAACGGTGCGGATAACTTTGAAGACCATTTAACGCAGCGCTTGCAAGACTTCCCAAAGAAGGCATAGGTGCAGCAACACCAAGGCCAAGGAAGCTTAAAAAGCTCTCCGTAAAAATGGAGGATGGAATCTGCAGAGTAGTTGTAACAATTAAGGTACCAATGCAGTTTGTAAGTAAATGCTTCTTAATGATATGACCGCTGGATGCTCCAAGGGCCCTTGCCGCAGTTACATATTCCTGCTCTTTTAAAATCAGGATCTGGCTTCGTACAATACGTGCCATACCTACCCAGTAAAGCAGGGCAAATACGACAAAGATACTGATTAAGTTAACACCGATGACCTGGATCCACTGAAAACCGGGCCTTTGGGACAAGGCTTTTAGAGGCTGGTCAAATGCAACGGAAAGCAATACGATAATCAAAATATCCGGTACCGTATAAATCATATCCACAATACGCATCATAATCATATCCACCCAGCCGCCGAAGAAGCCTGCGATGGAACCGTAAAGGGATCCAATAAGTAAAATGATACAGGAAGCGATCAAACCTACCATCAGGGAAACACGGCTTCCCATCATAACACGGATCGCATAGTCACGGCCCAGATTATCCGTTCCTAAAATATGAGGAAATACATCCTCTCCCGCTTCCATTGCAGTCAACTCTTTTTGGGAATACTGCATAGGAGCAAGGTTTTCGCTTCCGCGGATTTGCTGCTCATATCGATATGGGTAGAATTGTGGAACTAAAAAGGACAAAATAAACACAACAATGATAACAGCTAGGCTGATCATTGAAATCTTATTCTTTTTAAGGCGTCTGATTCCATCCTTCCAAAATCCAACGCTCTTACGCATGACTGTCAGGCTTTCTTTTTCTGCATCACTTGCCGGGAGAAAGTCTTCTACATTAAGCTGTAATGATAATTTATTCTTTGGCATTTCTTTCTCCTTTCTCTTACTTCAGATTAATTCGCGGATCGATGAATTTATAAGCAACGTCGACCAGCACATTCATGATAACCATTAAAGTAGCAAGGAAGATCGTAGTGCCCATGATAAGAGGATAGTCACGTCCTGTAATGGAACCAATGAATTCAGATCCCAGGCCCGGAATCGTAAATATCTTTTCAACAATAAAACTTCCTGTTACGGTATAGGCCAAAAGCGGTCCTAAGTATGTAACAACCGGAAGTACGGCGTTACGAAGTGCATGCTTAAAGATGCTGACCATCTGAGAAAGACCTTTGGCACGGGCGGTTCTCATGTAATCCTGTCCCATAACATCCAACATGGAAGAACGCATCAGACGTGCGATATAAGAGGACGGATAAAAGGAAAGAGCCATGACAGGCATAATGTAGTTTTTCCACGATGCCAGTCCAAACGTAGGTAGCAGCCCCAACTTCAGACTCAAAACATACATCAAAATGGTACAGACCACAAAGCTTGGTACTGCGATGCCGCATGTACTGAAGATAATAATAATATTATCAATTGCGGTTCCACGTTTAAATGCGGCAATACTGCCTAATGGAACTCCAACAAGAACAGCGGTTAAAATTGCAATTCCGCCGATCTTTGCAGATACAGGGAACTTTGTTTCAATAATCATGTTTACTGTACGGCCGCGCTGTTTTACGCTTAATCCTAAATTGCCGTGAAGTAAATCCTTCATATAGGTAATATACTGCTCGCTTAACGGTTTATCCAGGCCGTACTTTTCATTAAGGGCCGCCTGGGCCTGTGGGCTGATGGCCTTCTCAGACATGAAGGGGCCGCCTGGCACCATATTCATGACAAAGAAAGTAACCGTTGCAACAGCAAAAATGGTTACAATCGCCATAGCGATACGCTTTATAATATATTTTGCCACTTTCCTCAACTCCTTTGGTATAGTGATGTCCGTCAGTTATGGAAACATCTGTCAATGGTAAACGGACACTGTGTTTTAAAAGAAAAATCCCATGGATACCCATGGGATTCCCCCCAGAATCCTGCTACAAGATTACTGCATCTGCCTAGCAACTTCTTCTGCAAAGTTCTCTTCCTTCTTTTCAAGACCTTCACCGGTCTCAAAGCGTACGAACTTTTTCACATCTACCTTACCGCCGACTTCCTTAGAAACCTGCTCTAAGTACTTTCCAACAGTTAAATCTCCGTCTTTTACATAAGCCTGGTCTACCAGACAGAATTCTTTTAATTCTTTATTTAAACGGCCTACAATCATCTTCTCAAGAATGTTATCTGGCTTATCCGGATTCTCATTCTTAGCCTGGGCCTTTAAGATTTCCGTTTCATGATCAATGAACTCCTGAGGAATTTCATCTCTCTTCACATACTTTGGTGTTAATGCAGCGATCTGCATAGCAATATTCTTTAAAGCTTCCTTTACTGCATCATTTACTACTTCTGCCTCAGCTTCAATTAAAACACCGATTCTTCCGCCGCCGTGGATGTAATCAACAACCACACCATCGGTAACGATCTTCTCATATCTTCTGATGTTCATTTTCTCCCCGATTACTGCAATCTGGCTGGATAATGCCTGAGCAACGGTTAAGGAACTGTCCTGTGCCCAAGTCTCTGCAAGGAATGCATCCATATCAGTAGCCTGAGAAGTAAGCACCTGATTTGCAACATCTGCAACATAGGTCTGGAACTGAGCGTTCTTTGCAACAAAGTCTGTCTCACTGTTTACTTCTACGATTGCTGCAGATTTTCCGTTTTCTGTTACAACGGTGGTAACAACACCTTCTGCTGCAACTCTTCCTGCCTTCTTAGAAGCAGCTGCAAGTCCTTTTTCTCTTAAGAACTCTACTGCCTTTTCCATATCACCATCGGTTTCCGCAAGAGCTTTCTTACAATCCATCATGCCCGCGCCGGTCATCTCTCTTAATTCTTTTACCATTCCAGCTGTAACTGCTGCCATTTGATTTCCCTCCATCATTAGATTCATTTCGTATTATTCACAGGAACATTTTTCCAGTAAAAAATGCCTCGACCCGCTTCTCAAAGCAGGTCGAAGCATTCAATCGCCTGAATAATTAAGCCTCTACAGTCTCTTCTGTTTCCTGAGCTGCTTCTGCTTCCTCTGCTACTGCCTCGCCCTGGTTTGCTTCGATTACTGCGTCTGCCATCTTGGATACAATTAATTTAACGGCTCTTATCGCGTCATCATTTCCTGGGATCACGAAATCAAGTTCTTCAGGATCACAGTTTGTATCAGCGATACCAATTAACGGAATTCCCAGTGTATGAGCTTCCTGAACGCAGATTCTTTCTTTCTTTGGATCTACAACGAAAATCGCATCTGGAATCTTCTTCATATCTTTGATTCCGCCTAAGTTCTTCTCTAATTTCTCCCACTCTTTCTTAAGAGCAATAACTTCCTTCTTAGGAAGAACATCAAATGTGCCGTCCTGGGACATGGTCTCGATCTGCTTTAATCTTGCAACTCTGGACTGGATTGTCTTAAAGTTTGTAAGCATACCGCCAAGCCATCTCTCGTTAACAAAATACATACCGCAACGCTCTGCCTCAGATTTGATGGCATCCTGAGCCTGCTTCTTTGTTCCTACGAAAAGGATCTTGCCGCCTTCTGTAGCAATATCGGATACTGCTTTGTAAGCCTCATCTACCTTAACTACAGACTTCTGTAAGTCAATGATATAGATGCCGTTTCTTTCTGTGTAAATGTATGGAGCCATCTTAGGGTTCCATCTTCTGGTCTGATGACCGAAGTGTACGCCAGCTTCTAAAAGCTGTTTCATTGAAATAACGCTCATGTTACTACCTCCATTTGGTTTAACTTCCGCCCGCTTCTTATGCTTCCGGGGAGACCGGTATCCGGCACCTTCCTCTGGAATCCGCAGACGTGTTTTTTATCAGCTTAGCCAGTATAGCATATCTTTTTACACGATGCAAGTATTTTTTTACATTTTGTGTTCAAATTAAACAGAACCTACCATATTTTGTGTACAGATGAAACAGTTGGATCTATCGGCATATTAGGCTGATACGTAAATTCTGGTCTGAACATTTTTTCCTTAACCTTCCATATAAAAAAGAGCAGTTTTTCACTCTGCTCCTTTTTCTCCTGAAATCGGCTTTACATATCTTTGATATCCCGGCGCTCAGGCATATTTTTAATGGTTCCGGCCTTAATGGTTTTCAATTCATCAAACACCACATCATTCAGTACCTTAATATAAGTTCCCTTCATACCGGAAGATCTGGATTCAATCACTCCAGCACTTTCAAACTTCCGTAGAGCATTGACAATAACGGAACGGGTGATTCCTACGCGGTCAGCGATCTTGCTGGCTACCAGGATGCCCTCATTGCCATCTAATTCCTCAAAGATATGGGTAATTGCCTCTAATTCGGAAAAAGATAAGGTACTGATTGCAGATTTGACAATCTGCACTTTTCTGGTCTCTTCCGCATTCTCCTCATTAACAGATCTCATCATTTCCAGTCCTACCACGGTAGTGCCATATTCACTTAAAATGATGTCATCGATATCGTATTGAGAATCGGATTTATAAATAAACAGGGTTCCTAACCTTTCCCCTGCAATATCAATCGGTGTGATGATAGCCTGGTATTTTCTGATATTGTCACCAGTGAAACCCAGCGTTTCCAGATTAACGTTCTCCTTTGTTGATAAAATGCTGAGCAAACGCTCATTTAACATGGTATCAACATAACCGCCAACCTGGTCCGCGATCAGCTCCTGAATTTCCTCGATGTCCGGTGTAAGGCCTATGCCTAACACCTTTCCCTTCTTGCTGATCACAAGAATATTCGAATTCAGGATCTCGGTCAGCACTTCACAGATATCGTTAAATACAACCTTATGCGAATTATTGTTATGCAATAATTTATTAATTTTTCTAGTTTTGTCCAACAACTGTACGCTCATAGCCGAAAACCTCCTTAAGAATTTATGTGAAAAACTAAAATACACCTCTAATGATTAAATATTAACATTATTATATTCAAATAACAATAGTTTTTTGAAGATTTTCGATTTTCTTAATAATTATTCTTTTTCCTATTTGTCAGCGCTATATCCACATTGCTCATTTGAGCAAAGTAATTTGCTTCCCTTTTCAACCATGTAAGCTCCGCACTTGGGACAGGCTTTGGTGGAAGGCTTCTGCCAGGACATAAAATCACAATCAGGATTTGCCTCACAGCCGTAATAAATTCTGCCCTTTTTCGTTTTCTTTATTACTACCTCTTTTCCGCACTTCGGACAAGGCACGCCGATCTTTTCCAAATAAGGTTTTGTATTCTTGCATTCCGGAAATCCGGGGCAGGCCAGGAATTTACCATGAGGGCCGTACTTTATAACCATGTTCCGACCGCACAACTCGCAGATTTCATCCGTCACCTCATCAGCGATCGTCACAGATTCCAATTCCACAAGAGCTTTATCCACCGCTTCTTTTAAATCGGGATAGAAATTTTTCACAACAGTCTTCCATGGAACAGACCCATCTCCCACCTTATCAAGAAGGTACTCTAAATTGGCAGTGAAGGTAATATCCACGATGCTGGGGAAGCTTTGCTTCATCATGCTGTTAACTACTTCTCCAAGCTCCGTCACATAAAGATTTTTATTTTCCTTTGCCACATATCGTCTGGCGATAATGGTTGTAATCGTAGGGGCATAAGTACTTGGGCGTCCGATTCCTTGTTCTTCCATAGCCTTTACAAGGGAGGCCTCCGTAAAGTGCGCCGGCGGCTGGGTGAAATGCTGTCCGCTCTCAAGTTTATCCAGTTTCAGTATGCTGCCTTTTTCCAGATTACCTAACAATACATTGTTGTCTTCCTTTTCATCTTCCTGAACATATACGGACATAAAACCATCAAAAGACAGTTTGGAAGCGGAAAGTGTGAAAACGTAGTTTCCTGCTCCCACTTTAACTGAGGTGGTCGCGTAAACGGCAGGCTGCATTCTGCTGGCTGTAAAACGTTTCCAGATCAGTTGATAAAGCCTGAATAAATCCCGCTGCAGGGATTCTTTTACCATAACCGGTGTAAGAGCAATATCCGTAGGACGTATCGCCTCGTGGGCATCCTGGATCTTTGCATTGCTTTTTTTCGCCTGTTCTCCATTTGCTACGTACTTGCTGCCGTACTGCTTTCCGATATATTCCCTTGCCGCAACATCTGCTTCCTCTGCGATTCTGGTAGAATCTGTTCTCAGATAGGTGATAAGACCCACGGTACCATGTCCTGCAACCTCCACACCTTCATATAGCTGCTGAGCCAGACGCATGGTCTTCTGGGTTGAAAAATTAAGTACCTTGGATGCTTCCTGCTGAAGGGTACTGGTCGTAAATGGTATAGGAGCCTTTTTGACTCTTTCCCCATTTTTAACTTCCTCTACCTGATAAGTCTGTTTCTCAAGACCTTTCAGTATCTTATCCAATTCTTCTTTTTTTCCTATGGCAATCTTGCCGTCTTTGTCACCGTAAAACTTTGCTGTTAAAGATTTTTTGCTTCCTTCCTGCTTTAAAACAGCTTCCAGGTTCCAGTACTCCTCAGGAATAAATGCATTGATTTCTTCTTCCCGGTCGCTGATCAGACGCAATGCCACTGACTGGACCCTGCCAGCACTTAAGCCTCTCTTTACTTTTGCCCAAAGAAGAGGACTGATCATATATCCAACCATTCGGTCCAAAACTCTTCTGGCCTGCTGGGCATCCACCAGATCCATATCAATCGCTCTCGGAGTTTTTAAAGAAGCTTTTATCGCATTCTTTGTAATCTCGTTAAAGCTGATCCGGTAAACCTGCTTATCCTTGAGTTCATCCAGCTTTAAAGCCTTCATCAGATGCCAGGAAATGGCTTCTCCTTCCCGGTCAGGGTCAGTCGCAAGATAAATCTTATCGGCCTTCTTCACTTCTTTCCTAAGCTTGGCCAGGATATCGCCTTTTCCTCTGATTGTTATATATTTGGGATCAAAGTCATTCTCCACATCAATTCCCATCTGGCTTTTCGGAAGGTCTCTCACGTGTCCGTTAGAGGCATCCACTTCATAATTCGCTCCTAGGAACTTTTTTATCGTTTTTACCTTTGCAGGTGATTCCACAATTACTAAACAGTTCGCCATACCAAACTCCTCGCCTATAGTTTCTTACCATAATATTGATAGGATGTCTGTACAACACAGCCTTTGAGCTCTAATTCCAGAAGAGTGCTCAAACAATCACTGACAGACAATCCGCTTAAAGATATAATCTCTTCCAGATTCTTCGGTTGCAAATCTAGGCAACTATACACCATTTTTTCTTTTTTGACAAGTCCGTTCTCATTTTTTTCATGAACTCTTAATATATTACCACTCTGCAATTTGAAATATTCCAGCACAGAATCAGGACCTAACAACATTCCTGCGCCTTCGGAAATAAGCCGATTGCAGCCTGCACTTAAGGGGTCTTTCACCCTTCCCGGAAGTGCAAAAATTTCTTTTCCCTGCTCTAGTCCTAAGTTCACCGTGATTAAGGAACCGCTTTTTTCCCTTGCCTCAATCACTAAAATTGCATCCGACAGTCCGCTTATGATCCGGTTCCTCATAGGAAAATTACAAGGCCTTGGTGCTTCGCCTGGCATAAATTCCGTGATAATTCCGCCCTGAACCGCCATCCGTTCATACAATCCATAATTTTCTCTGGGATAGCAGATATTGATCCCGCAGCCTAGAACTCCAAAAGTATCACCGCCGGCCTCCAGCGCTCCCTGATGCCCTGCACTGTCAATTCCCCATGCCAATCCGCTTATGATCTGGATTCCGGCCCCGGAAAGCTCCCTGGCCAGATAGGAGGCCATTTGCTTTCCGTAATCAGTACAATTCCTGGCTCCGATTATGGAAACCGCCGGTTTTTCATCATCAGGCAGCTTTCCTTTAAAAAAAATTCCCATAGGGTATCCATAAATTGAAAGAAGCCGTTTCGGATATTCTTTGTCATATGGCGTAACAAAATGAGTTCCTCTATTTTCCAACTTTGTCAGCTCTGCTATGCAAGCGTCTTTTTTACGTTTCATCTCCTCAAAAATGGAAACTTCTGTCTGTTTTAATAGTCCTGACTGTTCCAGTTCTTTTCCTTCTATATTATATATTCCTTTATAACTTCCAATGTAATCATAAAGTCGTTTTATTTTTACTGCTCCCAGAGCGGGAACATGACAAAGCCAGTATAAATACTCCCGTTCCTCATGACCGTCCATATATTCCTCCCCAATACTTACCTTCCATGCTGCGCAGTCCCACCGCCTCTGCCAGATGTTCTTTTCTTATCCTCTCAGAGCCGACCAGATCCGCAATCGTCCTGGATACCTTTAGGATCTTCTCATAGCCTCTCACACTAAGTCCCAGATTTTCATATACCTTCTTTAAAAACTCCTGCTCCTCTTTCCCAAGACAGCAGTATTCCTCAATCTGGGCCTTATTCATGGAACTGTTAAAGTATATCCCATGCACTTTCAATCGTTTTTTTTGAATCATTCTTGCATCTTCAATCCGTTTCCGGATAGAGGCAGAGGATTCACCGCCTTTTCTTTCCCGCAATTCCTCGTATGTAACCGCTCCGGATTCCGCGCAGATATCGATCCGGTCCAATAGCGGTTTTGAAATCCTGCTTAAATATTTGCGTACCTGCAGTTCTGAACATCTGCATCTTGTCCGATCCGGATAAAATCCGCAGGGACATGGATTCATAGCCGCTGCCATCATAAAGTCCGCCGGGAATTCATAGGCACCGAGCATTCTGGAAACAGTTATTTTCCGCTCCTCAAGAGGCTGCCTTAGAAGTTCTATGGTATTTCTTTGAAATTCGGGTAGTTCATCCAGAAACAGAACGCCTCCGGATGCCAGGGAGATCTCGCCTGGTTTGGGTATTCGTCCTCCCCCGGACAGAGCCGTTGGACTGATGGTATGATGAGGACTTCGAAAGGGCCTTTTTATCACCAAAGGCTCTTCTTTGGAAAGGAGCCCGCATACACTGTATATCTTTGATATTTCCACAGCCTCCTCCATTGATAAGGACGGCATAATCGTTGGAATCCGCTTCGCCAGCATAGTCTTTCCGGTTCCTGCGGGGCCGATATAAAGAACGTTATGCATACCTGCCACTGCCACCTCTGTGGCCCGTCTTAGGAAAAGCTGGCCTCCAATCTCTGAAAAATCAACGTCATAAGCCTCCTTCCGCCTCATCCGCTCATCTTTTCCATAGGAGCCTGCTTTTTGTTTCTCCGGATGGTTCAGTTGATCCGTTAAATCTTTCAGATGATCCACACCAATAATTTCCATTCCTTCTATTATTAAGCCCTCCCTGACATTTTCACTTGGAAGAAAACATTGGCTCTTTCCGTCCTTTTTTGCAGCAGCAGTAATGGAAAGCGCTCCCCTTACAGGCTTAATCTCTCCATCCAATCCTAATTCCCCGGAAATCACACAATTACATAAAGCCTCAGGCTTAACCATGCCGGAAGCCGCCAGAATAGCCACCGCAATTGGCAAATCAAAAGCAGTCCCCTCCTTGCGTATGTCAGCCGGGGACAAATTAATTGTGACTTTTCTTGCAGGCAGCCGAAAGCCGGAATTTCTCAGTGCTGTTCTTACCCGGTCCTGAGCTTCCTTTACCTCAGAAGAGAGATAACCTACCATGGAAAAGCCCGGAAGCCCATCACTGACATCCGCCTCCACCAGGATCGGAACCCCTTCCACTCCCTTAATTCCCACACTATGAACTTTACTATACAAAAACCGCCTCTCCTTTCCTCATTTATGCCCGTGTTTTTTGGCATAAAGGTATACCCGTAGGGTGTTTCATTCTTCCTGCCCGCACTTTCTGGGCAGGGCCTAGCTTTACCGGTGTAAGTATACCCGCATGGTATTTCATAATTCTGTCTCATAAACAATAAGCTTGGAAAACATGCAGAAACGCATCTGGAATGTTCCTGAACCGGAACCTGATTTTATGATAACCGAAAAAAGGCAAAAAGGCAATGTTTTTCTCTCATGACCTGAAATCAGAAAGAATCAGGAATCCTTTAGACCATGGGAAAATTCAGGCATATAGGCCCGGTATCGGAGCGGCATATGATTACGCTGACAGACCGGATTTGTCCGCTCTTTTATGGATATGCTTTTTCTAAAACACTGAAAAAGCGCCTCATATTCGTCCTCATCCGACGCTTTTTTCATTCGTTCCTCCCATTCTGACGAAATCAGATCCACCAAAAACCAAGGCCGCAATGCCGGATGCATAACTGCCTTTTTCCTGTTTTCATCATAGATAACCCAATTCTCTCCTGACAGGCGGTCCATAAAATGAGGAGCAAGAAGAACAAGAACATCATTCTTTGGTCCGATCCGGCTTACCAAAATATCCCCCTCCATCTCCACAAATCGCACAAAGCCTGTGAGCAGATGAGTCTCATTATCAATATTACGGCACATCTGAAAAATTTCGAATACCTCCGGAACCTGAAGCATATGAACAACTTTGGCGCCTAAATGAAAGCCGTAAATTAAAAAACGGTATATTTTATCCCCGCGGTCCCTTTCCTTGCTTAATGCGGCTTTGTATACAACAATATAGGCTTCCTCCGATATCTTCTCCCTGATTGCCCGTACCACCTTGTCTGCATGACCGGCATTGACCGGGACCTCCTCATACTGACAGAACAGCTCCATGGTATCCTCATCTCCTATAAGCCCAAGTTTCACATTCGCATGTCCTTTTCTGCTGGTCCATGCCGCATATACGCCGCTGAGAATGCCTTCTACGCTATTCTCACACAAATAGACTGTCTTCATAGCCGGACTCCTCTCAAGTCTGTCAAAGCAGGTACATTCATGTCATCAAACAAAGAAAGCTGTCGGAAGGTTCCTGATGAACCGATGTCCCATACCTTCTTCTGCTCCTCTCCCAAAAGGTGACTGGTAATAAAGTCCTCCTCGATCTTAATGGGATACATCATCCTGCCGGAACAGGTAATAAAATAAAGCGCACGCTTTAATACAACACCAATTTTCTTTAAAGCATCAAAATCAAGAGGGCCATTCCTTCTGGCTGCAATGATGCGCTTCACCGACTTCACTCCCATTCCCGGAACTCTCAAAAGGGTATAGTAGTCTGCCCGATTCACTTCCACCGGAAATATCTCCAGATGACGCAAGGCCCAGTCACACTTTGGATCAAGAAATACATTGAAATTAGGACGATCTTCGGAAAGCAGCTCCCCTGCTTGAAATCCATAAAAACGCATGAGCCAGTCCGCCTGGTACAACCGGTGTTCCCGTAAAAGAGGAGGCCCGCCCGGAAGGGCCGGCAAACTGCTGTCCTGATTAACTGGAACAAATGCAGAATAAAAAACCCGTTTTAAATCATAGTTCTGATAAAGCGCCTCTGCTACCATCATCATCTGAAAATCATTTTCTCCGGTGGCTCCTACGATCATCTGAGTGCTCTGACCTGCGGGCACAAAGGACGGAGCCTTTTTGTATTCCATCAACTCGTAACGATTGGCGGTAATTCCTTTTTGAATCTGCTTCATGGGAGTAAGAATCTTACTCCTGCTTTTGCCGGGGGCCAGCTTCTTAAGACCATCGGCAGTCGGAAGTTCCAGATTGATACTCATACGATCTGCCAGAAATCCTGTCTTTTCGATCAATACCGGATCTGCACCCGGAATCGCCTTCACATGGATATAACCGTGAAAATGGTATTCCTCCCGCAGCTTTTTAAGGGTCTGATAAATCAGGTCCATGGTATAGTCTGCACTATGAAGGACTCCTGAACTGAGGAATAGCCCTTCAATATAATTGCGGCGGTAGAACTGGATCGTCAGCTGACACACCTCTTCCGGAGTGAACGCTGTCCTCACAACATCGTTAGAGCATCGGTTAATACAGTATTTACAGTCATAGATGCACTGGTTCGTAAACAATATTTTTAAAAGGGAAATACATCTGCCGTCTGCGGAAAAGCTATGGCAGATTCCGCATGCCGCCGCATTCCCAAGAGTCCCTGCTTTTCCCTTTCGGTCCACGCCGCTGGATGTACAGGCAACATCATATTTTGCGGCATCTGATAATATTTCAAGCTTTTCCTGAACACTTAATTCTTCCTGTATGAGCATTTCGTCACCTCGAACACACGTTCTTTTTCTATATTGTAGCATAGGCAAATACTTTTTTCAAGCACTTTCGAATGTATGTTCTTAAGTATTGAATTTTAATGCAATCCAAGCTTATGATATTTTTAACCATGACATAGGAATGTGGAAATACTTATAAAAAAGCAACAGAAAAAGAGAAAGAACACATGATCCTTCTCTTTTTCTGCTGCTATTTTATTATCTCAAATCTCACGTTATTTAAAAACTGAAGTAATGGACCTCCAGATATATTTGAAAATATTTCCGATCCGGTGGAAAATATTTCCGTCAGCATGAAAGTCTTCATCAATATTTACGTCTTCACTCTCCTGCTTATCTTTTATTTCCTCCGTACGCAGGATCATCTGGATGCTCCTGGGAGACGGATTCTTTGCCGATGTCATGGACACCGGAGAGGCCTCCAAATCAATGTTTAAAATGGTTGTATCTTCTATCGTATATTCATCCCATTTGTCATCAATCATCCCTTTGATTGTATCTTTTGCGTTTCTCAACACCTCAGTCTGATTCAGCCCAGTCCCTGCCTCATCTAACGTACCGGCAAGGCCGTTTAAGGTTTTTTCCGTACTGGTGTTTAAAGAATCGCCTACCACCTTCATCTGATTTTCAAGAGACCGGAAGAATACATTCATGGAATCAATGCCTCTGGAAGCGCTGTCCGTCATTTTTCCAACATCATTTAAGGTCGCAATCATATCATCATGGTGACGGTTTAAAATGCCATTTAATTCATCTGTGGAGTTGATCAGATCATCTGCCGTATCACAGATACGCCCTGTGGCAGTGGCTATGTCAATCACTCCGTCAATCGCTCCATTGATAGGGCCTCTTAAGGAATGTAAGTCTGACATCAGCATCTCGGTCATTCCAAGCATTTTTCCTAAATCTCCGGTCAGTCCTGCACCGCTGTTAACAATCTGCGGAAGAAGCGCGGCTATAGGTGCGGCTGCTTCCAGCATTTCCTTAGATCCATTGCTAGGCGTGGCCGTACGACCGGTAGCAAAAGCGGAAGACATATAGCCGGTAAGAGCATTGATTTCCGGAATCGAATAGTCCTTTTCATTAAACAAATAGGAAGATATCTCGTCTTCGTCCATCAGCCCTTCATCCTGGATCTCCTGGATTAACTCCTGCAAGTCAATGCCTTTCATTCCTGCCGCCGATTTACTGAGGGAATTGCTAAGGCCCACCAGCATTGGAAGCACCTGCCCAAGGGAAGCAAGTTCCTTTGCCAGCTGCTGTTGTTCCGTTGTCAGGGTATTTAAGTGACCTTCTATTTTTTTAACCTGCCCCATAAAAGCCTGGGACTTCATATCCGTCTGGGAATTCTTCGCCATTTTCCGCAGTTCTTCCACTTCATCTCTTAAGTACCGGACACCATCCTGCAGATCACCTAGATCTGGTGACAGGTCATCAAGAATTCCCACCATATGATTGGTCTGGGTCCTGATCTCATTTAAAGCATTTCCAGCATTCTGCGTATGGTTATAAAAGGGCCGCAGAGTCTGGGACAGATTGTCAAGAGCTGCCAGAGCCTCGTCTGCATCCTCATACACCTTACCCTTGGAAGCGGCAAATATCTGTCTGGTCTTATCAAGTCCCCTGAGACCATCTGCCGTATCTGCAATGCCTTTTTGCATGTTTCCCATGGTGTCTAACACCACATCCAGACTGTCGCTGATCGCATCTGCCGAATCCTCCATGGTTTCCTTAGCATCTCTTAAATCTGCAACCTTATCAAGCTGGCTTACCGTCAAAGGTACCATGGCAAAGACAATGCCAGGAAATTTAAAATCATCGGAGCCGATGCGAATGGAATAATGTCCTTCCTCTCCAGGCAGTTCAAAGAAAACAACCATATTTAAATTACCAATGGACTGTACCTGGGCGCCTTCCGCTTCCAGGCTTAAGTTTTTATCCATATCTACAACTGTACTGGCCATTAACGCCATATTATTCCGGTAGTAATCGGAAACACCTTTATTGGGAACCAGATCTACATTGATTTCGATCAGGCCCTTTTCACCGGCCAGTTCTTCTGCCTTTTTCTCTACACCATTTAAACGGTAACTTACTTTAATATCCCAGGGAAGCTGAGATTTCTCTGTTTGGGTCCGGCCTTCAAAATAAAACCGGCTTCCAGTCTCTTCCGGAGAGAAAGTGATAGAGCCATCCTCCCCTACCACGGGCTCCGAATGATCCGTTAAGTTCATTACTTTATCGTAAATCCCGTAATCCACTACCTTACTGTTTCCATTCATCTGGTAATTCTTTACAATGCTGCTTTCCTTGATCCCCCCATAAGGATCCATGGTCACATAAAGAGTTTCATCATACTGGGGCACATCAGGCGAGGCCAGGGCCGGCAGTACGGACTCAAGGGAGACTATGACAGCCAGACCCATACTTAGGATTCTATTATACTTCTTCATGATCGTTCACTCCTTTGATTTTCACTTTTCCATATCTTAAACGTCGTTTTTCTCTTCTCTTTGCCGCACGGAGCTGCTGATTCTGGATCTGCTTGTCAAAGGTGCTAAGCAAGGCAGGAAGAAGGGAAAGTACCAAAACCATGCTTAAAAGCGCTCCCCTTCCCACAAGGCGTCCCACCTGGGAAATCGCTTGTATGGACGACGTAAAAAACAAAAGATAACCTACTACCGTAAGAATACCGCCTGACGTCAGAATGGAAAGAGTACTTTTTGAAATAGCCGCCTTGGCGGAGTCCGTGTTGTTCATGGTTTTACGGAAGCCCAGATAATTATTGGTCATCAGGATGGAATAATCAATGGTAGCTCCCAGTTGCAGGCAGCTTACGATGATGTATCCGATGTATACCATGTAGTCTCCCATCACATAGGGTAACGTCATGTTTAAATAAATGGCCACTTCAATCGGTATAATTACAAGGATCGGTACCAGAACAGACCGGAAGGTTGCAAAAACAACCAAAGCCACTCCCGCCAAAGACAACAGGGAAACCTTATTGTAGTCATCAGTTAAAATGTCACGGATATCAATCGTCGTGGGGGTCATGCCTATCACATAGGCATCTTCCGGATAGTACTCCCTGATCAATTGTTCCAGCTTTTGACTGCAATCAAAGGCATACTGACTCTCCTGGACTGTATTTAGAGAAATCAAAAGCCTGGCGTACTTTTCACTGCGAAGCTGTTCGGTCACTTTATCCGGAAGAAAACTTTCCGGTATTCCCTTCGGAACGGTCCCTGCCATGGACATGGCATAATTTACAAAGTCTAAGTCCTCCAAAGCATCGGTCAGCTGCCGTTCCGTCACAACAGATCCATTTGGAACAATCCCGATGATCATATTTGATTTTCCAAATTCCTCATTAATGGCCCTGGTATCCTCATAAACCCTGGTACCCGGTCCGGCTCCAATGGCATCATCCCCGTAGTAAAAAACGTTCATACTCTGACCAAAGTAACAGGGAACAGCCAGAAAAATTGCAACAATAAATACTGGCTTCCGGATCTGGTTCATCAATTTAGCGAACCGGTCAAAAGAAGGAATGAACGGTTTATGGGCTGTTTTTTCAATCTTATCATTAAAGTGCAGGATCAGAGTCGGCATAAGGAATAATACAGTAGCCAAACTGCAAAGGATCCCCTTGGTCAGAACAAATCCCACATCCTTACCAATGGTAAAGCGCATGAACGCAATTACAAGAAACCCTACAATTGTGGTAGCCCCACTTGCCAGAATGGAACTGCAGGATTCTTTTACTGCCAATTCCATGGCTTCGTGTATCTCAACGCCGGTATTCTTGATTGCCGTAAAAGTATGTAATAGGAAAATGGAATAATCCATGGATACTGCCAATTGTAAAATGGCTGCCGTGGAAAACGTAAAGAATGATATGGATCCGAACATCAGGTTGGATCCCATATTCAGGACAATGGCTATGACCATAACAAAAATAAACAAAAACGGTTCCATCCACGATGTCGTGGTAAGGGCTAATATCACCCAGATGATTATCAGCGCCATTCCAATGGCCATGGTAATCTCTTTTGTTATGGACTCTTCCCGCTCCTTACTTGACACGGCGCTTCCTGCAAAATAGCCCCTGTCTTTTCCCACAATTTCATAAATCCCGTCTACCGCTTTCCGGGTCACCTGACTGTCATCGCCGTTTTCAAATATTACATCCATCAGAGCATACCCGTCACGATAATAATCTTCCATGGCAAATGCATCCACAGACATCATATCGGTAATCCCCTGGTTTACAAAGGAGGTTCCCATATAAACATCCGTAGTCAAATCCGGACCTATGACCAGATCTACCCCTTCCAGATCAGATATCTGCTGTCTTATTTTTTTTGCTTCCTGAAGGCTTACATCCTCAACCATAATCCGGGCCATTCCAGGATATCCAAACTCATCCTCCATCACATCAAGAGCCTGTTTCGTTTGGGCAAACTGCGGCAGGTATTTGCTCAGGTCATAATTGACCTTTACAAAAGGAAAACAGATGGCACAAATAATGGCTGCAAGAAAGAAAAAAGTCTCTATTTCCTTCCCGCGGAACACAATAATATGTACCATTCTATCAAATAAGCTTCTGTCTCTCTTCATAGTTTCCTCCACTACACTATTCTGTTAATAGATATATTATTGACTTTTGAACACCTGTACATTATAATACTCTTGTAGATAAGTTTCAATAATCAATGAATCAAGAAAAATCTATTAACGATCACGAAGTGATTATCAGTGCAATACTCAACACTTATTTATGTAATGTTCATGATTTTCGGAGATTCAAGCTCTGGAATAAGAAGCAAGCCAAGAAACACAATTGGAGGAATCGTATGGAAACTCAAAAACAGGATCGCCGCATCCGAAAAACACAGAAGGTATTGAAGGAAAGCCTTCTTGAACTTATGGAAAAAAAGGAATTTAAGAATATTTCCGTAAAAGACATCACGGAACTGGCAGACTTAAACCGGGGTACTTTTTATCTTCACTATGCCGATACCTACAATCTGTTGCAGGAGATGGAATCCGAAGTCTTAGATGATTTTCAGGATATGGTCAGTAACTGCCGCTATGCCTTTAAAAAGGGGTCACTTCTGCCCGTTGTCATACCAATCATTCATTATATAGAGGAGAACAAAAAGATATGTAAAATCCTTTTTGAGAACAGCTCCTCTAATGATTTCGTAAACCGCTTCCATACCCTTGTCTTAAATAACGGCACAGCAATCATCAGGGAACAGTATCCAACTGCCAGAGAAGTAATCCTAAACTATTACCTTGAATTTATCACCTATGGACTGACCGGTGTCCTAAAACAATGGCTTGATACGGACATGCAGCAGCCAAAGGAAGAGGTAGCAGAATTTGTGGATAAGATGATCATGGGAACTGCGCAAAAGCTCCTCGCCGTATAAAAATTCATTTTTTATCCGGAATCCTTATTTTTCATCTGGAATCAACCGATATATGGATAGCGATGTCATACAGCCATTTAGCTGTATTTTGCATCAATAATTACACAAGGATGAACTTTATGCAAAAACTTATAAAATCCAAAAACGAGAAGATTCCCAAGACACAACCGCAAAAAGGGAAGGCAGTAAAAAACAAACAAAATAAAGCGAAACCGGCCAAAGCTCCAAAAGAAAAAGGAAAAAAAGAAAAAGGAAAAAGTCTATTACCTAAAAATAAAAGAGTTCTTGTCTTAATGGCAGCTGCCCTGTTGATCGTTATTATGGGATCTGTTCAGGCCATTATTCTGCTCACATCCCAAAAGAAGGTACTGAAAGAAAAGGCGGAAGTAGCACCAACTTACTACTTTTCTAAAGATGAAGATATTTCTTCGGTGACTGAAATTGTAGGGGAACGTGATTTTGTAAAGCAGGAAGCTTCTGAAGCCAGCCTTGAAACAGAAACAAAAGAGACCGGTAATCAGACAGAAAAACCTATAGAATCTTCTGCCGACGCCGCCTCACAAACCTCTAGCCCGGGAGAGAGTTACAAATATCTCCATGTGGAAGATACTTCTGCTGATATAAAAAGCTACATGGATTATCTGGAAGGAAAAAAGAATTTCATTAACGTTACGGATAAATCCCAGCAAGCAGAGTCCGGACAAGCTTCCGCCGACGAAACTACTAAGGCCAGCTCAGAGATCTATCAGCTTGCCGGGCCGTCTAAAGATTCCGCTTCTTACCTTTCCATTACTCTGGAATCCGAAGCGGACAGCTATACCGTGACCACCAGTAAGGAAAGCCAGCCCTGGGGCACCTATTTTAAGGACCAGTGGAACCAGCAGAAAAAAATTATCGAAGATTTTGAAAAGCAGCCAAAAGCCGCTAATACCATAGAACAGGCAGAGGATGCTGTCCGCTCTCAGAGCCGGGAAAAACTAGGCCTGCCGGAAGCTTCTGATTCTTATGAATATATCGCATCACCTGGAATATCTAAAATAGATGGAAATAATTATTATACGGTCAGGACATATAAACGGCAGCCAGACGATACTTTGATTTATATTGCCACCTATTTGTTTGATTATAATACCAGCAGTGTAGCCTTTCAGTACAATGAAGTAACAGGAAAGGCATCTCCGCTGAACTGATTTCACGCAAAAAAGACGGACAGTCCTTACGGACTGCTTCCGTCTTTTCCTATTCTCCTTTTTATGTTATAGTAATCATATAAAAAATTGAAGGAGATGTTGTTATGGAATTTTTACAATTGGCAAAAGAACGTTACTCAATGAGAAAATTCAGCGACCGAAAAATAGAAAAAGAAAAACTGGATTTGATCCTGGAAGCCGGAAGAATTTCTCCTACTGCAGTGAATTTTCAGCCTCAACGGATTCTTGTCATTGACACGAAAGAAAATCTCGCCAAATTAAAATCCTGCACCCCTTATCATTTTCATGCTCCTCTGACTCTGCTGGTATGTTATGATTCCACTGTCAGCTGGAAAAGATCTTACGACAATAAGGATATGGGTGAAGTTGACTCAAGCATTGTTGCCACGCAGATGATGCTTGAAGCGGTAGAATTAGGATTAGGCAGTACCTGGGTAGGTCATTTTGATCCGGTATGCATCCGGACATCATTTGATATCCCGGAACATTTCATTCCAGTTGCTCTGCTTCCTATGGGCTATCCCGGGGAAAATTGTGCTCCCCACCCCCTTCATGAGAAACGGTTCGAGATAGACCATACCGTTTTCTTCAACTCCTTTGATGGCATTGACTCTCCCAAAGATCGGTAACCTTTCATGAACCCCCATATGTATGCATAAGATAACTATATACTGCGTTTTAAATTGCAGGATGGGGGCTTTATCATGAATAAAATATTGGATAACGAATATTATGACCTGATCATCAGTAATTCTTTAGTTCCCGGTTTTGATACCGAAAATAATATCACGGCCTTAAATGACAAATACTCTTTACTGCATATACGAAGAAACAATATGGATGCCTGTGATCTGGGACGATATCCTTATGATAATTTCCCTTCTCTTTTTACACTTACTTCTAAAGTGAGCATGGAAAAATCAGGCATCACCAGTGTCAGGAGGCATCCTGATTTAAACCTGATGGGGTTGGGAGTGGTGATCGGAATCATAGATACCGGCATCGACTACCAGCATCCCGCATTCAAAAACCATGACGGTACCACCCGTATTCATTCCATCTGGGACCAGACTGACCAGACCGGCATGCCTCCCAAGGACTTTAGTTTCGGTTCAGAATACACAAAAAAACACATCAATGCCGCACTGAAATCCAACGCCCCCTTATCCATAGTACCTACTTTTGATAACTATGGACATGGCACGGCAATAGCCAGTATCATCTCCGGTACTCCCGATGAAAAAAATTCCTTTACCGGCGTTGTTCCCCAATCCGAGCTTATCGTAGTAAAATTAAAAGAAGCAAAGCAAAATTTAAAAAGTCTGTTCTTTGCCCCGGAAAACGTCCTCTGCTATCAGGAATCCGACATTATGCTGGGAATCCGTTATCTTCTCTCCGTTTCAGAAAAAGCAGATCTTCCTCTTGTCATATGCATCGCATTGGGAAGCAATCAGGGAGGCCATGATGGGCTGGGAGTTATCAGCTCTTACTTAGAACACATCGTAGAATTGCCCAGAACGAACGTATTGGTAGCTGCAGGAAATGAAGGGAACAGCCGCAGGCATTATTACCATCATTCTACGGCAGCACCTTTATGCAATGGATTTAACTTAAAAATAGGAAGAAACGATAAAAAGTTTACAATGGAAATCTGGCCCTTCCCACCCGGAAAAGTATCCATTGAAATCTTCTCTCCTAACCGGGAAATCATTCGGAGCATATCCCCTTCTGCCGGAGTCTGCCAAAAATTCAGCCTTTCCATGGGCCAAACTACCATTTGGATCAACAATATCCTTTTGGAAGGCTCTACCGGTGATCAAGTTATTTTAGTGCGGTTTGACAATCCAATTCCGGGAATCTGGTATTTCCAGGTCTCAAGCATAGAAAATGAACCGTTTTCCTTCCATTCCTGGCTGCCGTCAGGAAATTTGATTTCAAACGAGACTTATTTCTATCAAGCAAACCAAAGCACCACCATTACTGCCCCGGGGAATGCCAGAAATCCCCTGACAGTTGCCGCCTATAACCAGTTTGATGGCAGTATTCTGGGAGAATCCGGAAGAGGCTATTCCAGATTCGGCCAGATCAATCCTGATATCGCCGCTCCCGGTTACCAGATCCCCTGTGCACTCCCAGGAAATCAATATGGAAGCCTTACAGGTACCGGAGCCGCCGCAGCCCACGCTGCGGGAGCCTCTGCCATGGTCATGGAATGGGGGTATTGCAAAGGCAACCATACTACCGTCACCGGCATCCAGATCAACCATATGATTATACGAGGGGCGCAGAGGGACAGCACCTATACATATCCCAATGATAATTGGGGATATGGGCAGGTCGACGTATATAAGCTGTTTCAGAGGATATCCATTATCTGATGATTCGCGGAATTAAGAATGGAAAAAGTTGTTTTAGCTGCCTAACCTATGGTTGGCAGCTTCTTTTTTATAATGCATCACTGCCCCAATGCCACCCAGTAAGGCAATCCCGGCCAGCAGCAGATACCCGGTCAATATTCCTTTCCTGGTGGCCAGGGCCCCGGTAAAGATCGGAAAGGTTGTCATGCCCACCGCATATACGGCCTGATACATTCCCATTGCCGTAGATTTTCTGTCTGCCGGAATGTCCCGCATTGCTTCCGAGGTTGCAAAAGAGAATAAGATACCAGTGGACATTCCCGGTAAAATTTGCAGCAGCAAAAGCACAGGGATGCTCCCTGCGGCCGGAACCAGAATACAATACGAAGCCACAACAACAAATACCAGCGGGATCCAGAACCTTGGACCTTTGCGGCTGCATGTCCCGGAAGCTGCGAAAGCTGCAAATCCGACTGATGATATCATGTAAATAACAGAGGATATCCCCACAATCCCGTCCGATGTGCCCAATTCTTTTAATATCTGGTTCGTAAATGACATGGCAGTTGTCAGCTGGATCCCCTGCTGGATCAGGGCCATGAAAGAGAACAGCCACAAGCGCCTGATATTACAGACTAAAAGCAGTTCTCCGGTCTTATGTATGCTGGGATGAACATCTGTTTCTTTAATCCCAATTGAAAGAAGAAAAGCCATCAGGCCCGCACATATACTTAACATGCAGATTCCTGCCATGCCGATGCGATGATAGCTGATTGTACTGCACAGAAAACCAAGAAGCATTCCAAAATTATTAAACAGTACGATCCGGCTGGTAGCGGCCTGCTGATCTCCGGCAGAAAAATGATTGGTGTAGAACACCATATAAGAAATCCACATGGCAGAAGCCAGTCCGGAGAAGAAATTGGCAACCAGAAACCCTGTGCCATTACACCAGAATACCCGGAAAACTGATGCAGTTCCGGAGGCAATCGCTCCTGCCATTATAAAATATTTATGCCTGCCAACAGAATCCGCACAAATGCCTATGGGAAACCTTAGCACCAATTGGGAAATTCCATAAGCCCCCACAACCATTCCGGTAAATGTGCTGCTGGCTCCGCTGGCAGTCAAAAAAGTTGTCTGGTATGGAATGTATACATATTGTGCAAACCAGAACAGAGATACCATAGCAAGGTAGTTGATTTCCTGTTTGCGCGTAAATGGAAGTTGTTTTAAAGTCTGTTCTTTCATGTTTTCTTCCTTTGAGCATATTCCTCTAAAATCCGGTGAATGTGGACAGCCAGGTACATCTCTTCCTGTTTGGACAGCTTTGATTCAAACTTTTCTCTGATAAAAACGCCAATTTTCTTCACGCATTCATACTCCCTTGGACAGCTTTCAAGCACATGAGTATAAAAGGAATCCTCATAATCATATAAATCCTGACCGCCGTTTACAAGCCTTTGCGCAAAGAGGCGTAAATGTGTCACAAAGCGGGTGTAACCGATTCCGTCCTCATCGTAAAGAATGGAGAAGTTGTATTTTACAATATCCAAAATGCCCTTGACTGTCTCAAATATCTTCTGGTTATCCGTACTGTTTAAATTATTTGTCTGTGCATTGATAAAATGAAAAGCAATATTCCCAGCCTCATCTTCAGGCAGTTCCACTGACAGCCGCTCCCTCACAAGTTGCAGGGCATATAAGCCAACTTGGAATTCCTTTGGATTGAAACGTTTTAAGGTCTGTGTATAAAAATTTTGTATTAGAATCCCCTCATTATTCCTTTTTACAGCAAAAGACAAATGGTCTGTCAGTCCCAGATAAATGTGCTCCATCAGTACCATTCCATAGGTATCAATGGCATAATCAATGACCTGTTTGGCCAGTTCAAAATAGGTACTGTCTATTTCCGAGGCAAGCCGGATGATATTCTTTGATATCGACCGGTCCTTTAAGACAAATACCTTTTCTATGTCTTCACTTTTTAAATGATGCCCAATAGACTTATTAAATCCAATTCCCTTACCCATCAGGATCACTTCCCTGCCGCTGTCATCAAGTGCCAGCAGCAGGGAATTATTCATTACTTTTACAACCCTCATAACCCAACCCCATTTCTGTTATTTTCACGAAAGCAAACTCAGAGTTCATCTCCATTGGTTTCAATCACTCGCTTATACCAGAAATAACTGTCCTTTTTTATGCGGCTCATATCTTTTAAATCATGGTCATCCCGATTGACGTAGACAAAACCATACCGCTTGCGGAAGCCCTCATGGGAACTGAGAAGATCCATAAACGACCAGGGAGAATATCCCATGACCGAAACCCCATCTTCAATTGCCTGGCTTATCGCCTTTATGTGTTCTCTTAAATAGCTGATCCGGTACTCATCATGGACTTTGCCGTCTTCTGTCAGGGTGTCGGCGGCTCCCAGGCCATTTTCCGTGACAATGAGAGGAAGGTGGTATTTCTGATAATAACTGTTTAATACGGTCCGAAGACCCAGCGGATCGATCTGGGCTCCATATTCGCTGGAAGCCAGATGCTCATTTTTAATATGATGGAAATAACCATATTGATCAAAATCCACTTCATTGATGGGGAATGCCCTCTCCCCTGCCGGATGTCCCTCATCAGTCGGCAGGTACCGGACACACAGGGTTCGGTAATAATTCAGGGCAATAAAATCCATCTTTGCGTCTTTTAATATTTCCTCGTCTTCCGGCTCCATAACCGGTACGATCTGTCTTTCTTCCAGATAACGCATGTAATATCCTGGATAACGGCCGTAGTAATGCATATCCAGGCAGTAGTCCGTCTTAAACCAGTCATTCATCCGGGCTGCCCAGACATCTTCCGGTTTGTTGCTTTCCGGATAGGTGCAGGTGGAGGATACCGCAGGACCGATCTTTCCGTCTGGTATGATGGAATGGCAGGCTTTCACCGCCAGGGCATGAGCCAGGAACATGTGGTAATCCATCTGGGCTCTCTGGCGGTCGGCTTCCCATGCATCGTCCGCAGTGATGTTCACC
Organism: Lacrimispora sanguinis; assembly: GCF_044987295.1. Lineage (NCBI taxonomy): Bacteria > Bacillati > Bacillota > Clostridia > Lachnospirales > Lachnospiraceae > Lacrimispora > Lacrimispora sanguinis. The sequence continues at coordinate 828,752 of NZ_CP173277.1, forward strand.
CGTTCGTTTACTCTCACCATAAGATTCTGCTCGTTGTGGACCTGCCAGTAAGTGACTTTGTCTCCAAAGGCTTTAAAACATACACTTGCGTAACGCTCAAAAGCCATTACACATTCTCTGGATTCCCAGCCATTGTATTTCTTAACAAGGGCATAAGGAAGGTCAAAATGATATAAGGTGATAAAAGGTTGGATGCCCTGTTCTAACAGACAGTCAATGATCTTATGATAGAAATCAATCCCTGCCTGATTTACCTCTCCATCCCCATCGGGTATGATTCTGGCCCAGGAAATAGAGAACCGGTAAATCTGCATTCCCATTTCCTTCATCAACCGGATATCTTCCTCCCAATGGTGGTAGAAGTCACTGGCCACCTTGCTGTCAGCCTGGATTTCCGAGCGTTTAAAGGAATTTACATCAGCAACTGTGATGCCTTTTCCCCCTTCAGCCCATCCGCCTTCTATCTGAAATGCCGAAGAGGAAGCTCCCCATAAAAAGTTTTTTGGAAAATTTGTTTTTGTTCCTTCCATATCTATATTTCCTTTACTGATTATTTTTAATTGCGATCACCGGTTTTTCAAGGGAAGCCCCTGATCCGGCAATTCCCGTTACCTCATGAAAAGCTGCGGTATTACTGATGATGATCGGAACAACCGTATCATATCCTTCCTTCTCTAAGGCTTCTATATCAAAGGATAAAAGTCTGGTTCCCTTACTGACATGGGCACCCTCTTCCACATGTTTTTCAAAATGCTTTCCTTCCAATTGGACCGTATTGATTCCAACGTGAATAATCATTTCAGCTCCGCTGTCCAGCATAAGCCCCAGTGCATGAAGTGTGGGGTAAACCAAGGTCACAGTACAGTCTTCCGGAGCGACAACCTCACCCTTTTCCGGGACAATCGCAATACCATTTCCAAGCGCCATAGAGGAAAAAACCTCATCGTTAACCGATGTCATGGGCACTGCCGTACCTTCTACCGGTGAGCCGATTAGTATGTCTGCCCCAGAAGTAATATCCAAAACATCCTGGGTTTCGGCGGCTTCTTCGTTTGAACCGGAAACTCGTCCGGTTTTTCCATTGATATCATCAAAGCCAAACAGGTAAGTTAGCCCCATTGCTCCAAAGAAAGATACTGCCACACCGACCAGATAATAAATAAAGGTCTTCATACCGAATGCTGCATAGGTTGCAAAGGTAAGCACCCCGTTATTGGCAAAGGAATCGCCGTACACGCCTCCCACACCCATAATAGCACCACCAATGGCACCGCAGATAATGGCATAGATCATGGGCTTTTTTAACCTCAGGTTACAACCGTAAATGGCAGGCTCCGTAATACCGCAAACAGAGGCGGATATGGCCGCAGAAGCTGCAACCGTTTTTAAATCCTTGCTCTTCGTTTTTAACATAACTCCAAGGGCCGCACCGCCCTGTGAGAAATTTGCAGCACCGGCAAAAGCCAGCAGGTTTTGGTGCCCAAACTGGGCCACATCATTGATACCAATGGGAAGCAGGGCTCTGTGTGCTCCGAATATAACAAATACACACCACATGCCGCCTACAAAAGCTCCGCACAGAGCAGGACTTAAATTCATCATCCCGGTGTAGATAAAATTAATTCCGTTACCGATGTAAATGCCGATAGGGCCAAATATCATAAAGGTTGCAGGAATCATAACCAGGAGAGATATGCCTGGAACCAGAATGATCTTTAATACTTCAGGAATTATCTTTTCTAAAAACTTCTGTACATATGCAAGTATAAAAACTCCGATAATAATAGGAATCACGGATGACGCATAACTCGCCTTGGTAATGGCAATACCGAACATGCTTACCGCATCTTGCCCGGTCATCAGGGAAACAACTGCCGGGTAGCACATGGTTCCGCCAAGAGCCATGGCAATAAATTCATTTGCCTTAAACACCTTTGCACTGGTGTAAGCAAGAATAATCGGCATGAAATAAAACAATGCGTCTGTGGCAGCCATAATGAGAATATACGTCTGGTTAACCGTAATATCCATTCCATGATTGGAAGCCGTAATTCTTGCAATGGTCAATAAACCCTTTAAAAGGCCGGAGGCCGCAATGGCTGGAACCATGGGAGTAAACATGGAAGAAATGGCAATTAAAATCCGGTTCCAGACAGACCCCTTTTCTTCACTGCCGTCTGCTGTATTTTCCTCTAATGATACCATGGGAAGGATTGCTTCGTAAACCTTTGTGACTTTTGTTCCCAGGACAACCTGGAACTGCCCGCCGCTTTCCACGACGGAAATAACACCTTCCAGATGTTCAATTACCTCCCTTTTTGCCTTCTTTGAATCTCTTAACTCAAACCTTAATCTGGTAAAACAATGGGTAAGACCCTTTATGTTTTCGGAACCGCCGACATTTGTTATGATGTCTTTGGCTATTTGATTATAATTCATTTTCCAAACCCCTTTCAAGTGATATCATATCTTATCATCCGGCCGGAATGACAAAATAAAAAAGACCCGATCAAGCGATATCAATCATAAGACTAAAAATAATAAGCCTTATCATTCTTTGCTCAATCCGATCTTGCCTGCATTACCAGTAACACGTCTTCCTGTTTTGCTATTTAGTTGTACTCAACTAGATACAATATAACACCATTTGTAAATTGATGCAACTATTTTAAATTTTTTCTGCATTTTCTCCAATTTTTTAACATGATAATCGTCTATTTCTTACAAAAAACTTGTTGTTTTTATTATCTGCTCCCTTTATTTTTAAAACTTTTGTTTTTCCGTCCTGATCGCAAATATTCTGAGAAACCGGAGCAAAACATCTCTGTCTGCTCCGGTCATTTATTTTTATTTATCTGCAACCGCCTTCATGATAAGTGCCGCTACAGCAGCCCCGGGATCTTTTAAGGAGCGGGACGCTTCTCCTCTTGTTGCCGCTCTTCCATGAACGGCTATCATGGTCGTGGTATGTTCAAAGCCTTCCCATGCAGCCGATGCTGCTTTCTCAAAGACTTCCTCAAGGGACTCTCCGGCTTCCACTCCAGCTTTTAGTACCTGCACTCCGGGATGAAATCCATCCAGAAAGGTTTTATCCCCTAAATTCGCTTTACCAAGATCTGCAACACCTGCTTCATAAGCTTCAAACAAGGCAGTAACATCTGTGCCGGACAATTCTGTCTTTCCTTTCAGCGTCTTTCCGGCGCGCATCAGTCCTGCTGCCATCAATGTCCCCATGGTAGAAGGAACTTTATTTCCCATGGTCTTTCCTGCTTTGTACAATAGCTTGCCCAGGTCCGGCTCCGATCCATCTGTAACCGCGTCGTAAGCCGCCTGGAATCCATCCGTCATCGTAAGTCCCAGATCACTGTCTCCCACAACACTGTCCAGTTCAATTAAGTAGTTTCGGTTTTCCACCATGATCTTACTTATTCTGCCAAGCATGGCTATCAGTTCCTGCTGGTTCATATCAGCCTCCATTCTGCCGCTGATACCGGCGGCATAATTAATCGTGACAAACGGTATGCGCTTATGTCATCTGCTCCAATCGGATCTTTAGACAATTCCCTGCTTAAAGAATGGTGTATCAGCCGGAGCATCCAGATAGCCCTTCAGTTCCTCATCCATTTTTAAAAGGGAAATGGATAAGCCTGCCATCTCAATGGAGGTTACATATTCACCTACATAATAACGATGTACCTTAATTCCCTTCTCTTCCAGAATCAGATTGACCTTTCTTGCAACAATATACTGCTCGTCAAGAGGAGTAGCGCCCAGTCCGTTTACCAGAACCGCAACCTCATCTCCGGCGCAGTATGGAATATCTTCAAGGATTTTCTCCATCATTTCCGCTGTGATCTCATCTGCCGTTTCTAGTTTTCCCCGGCGGATTCCAGACTCACCATGGATTCCCATGCCGATTTCCATCTCATCCTCTCCGATCTCAAATCCCGGATGACCGACTCTCGGAACGGTACAAGGGGTAAGTGCCACTCCCATGGTCCTTACATTAGCAGCCGCTTTCTCTGCGATCCGTTTTACTTCCTGTAAATCCTTCCCGGCTGCAGCAGCTGCTCCGGCGCACTTATATACAAAAAAGATACCGGCTACGCCTCTTCTGGTGTTCTTCTCTCCGGGAGCTGCCTTGGGAGATGCCACATCTTCCCCTGCAACAACGCTTTCAACATGAATATCCTCTTCCATATCCGCCATCTCTGCGGCCATATCAAAATTAAAGATATCCCCGTTATAGTTGCCGTATATATAAAGAACACCTGCTCCGGAATCAATGCTTTTCGTCACATGAAGCATCTGCTCTGCGCTGGGAGACTGGAAAACATCCCCGACCGAGCAGCCATCTAACATTCCTTTTCCTACATAACCCAAGAACAGAGGAAGGTGCCCCGAACCCCCTCCGGTTGCAATCCCCACTTTTCCCTCTACCTTATTGGAAGTGACCAGGCAGCGTAAGTCGCCTTCCGTGTATGTAACATAGTCCGGATGAGCAAGATAAATTCCCTCCAGCATTTCATTTACATAATTTTCCGGTACATTAATCAGTTTTTTCATTTATTCCTTCTCCTTCCCACAATTTATTGCAGTTCAGTCATGCCATTCATATGCGTTCCGATATACTTCTATGACCTGTTGGACAGTCGGTTTAAAAGGATTGTCCTCCATACAGGAATCCTTAAGCGCAACTTCCGCCAAAGCTCTAAAATCCTCAGGATTTACTTTAAGCTCTTTGAGACTCTGTGTAATCCCAACCTCTTTTGACAGCCGCCTGATACAGGCCACCGTTTCTTTCACGGCCTGTTCCCCTGTCATTGCAGCTGCCCCGGGAAGCTTAAGTCCCTCAGCCACCTTTTTATATCGTTCTGCAGCTACCGGCTTACTCCCGTTAAATTCCATAACAAAAGGCAGCAAAACCGCATTGCAGATGCCGTGAGGCAGATTCATAAGTCCTCCAAGGGAATGAGCCATGGCATGCACCATGCCAAGTCCTGCATTGGAAAATGCCATGCCCGCACTGTATTCCGCATAAGCCATCATCTCTCTGGCTTTTTCATTGTTTCCGTCAGCCACCGCTTCCGGAAGATATGTACCTATCACACCCATTGCCCAAAGGGCATCCTTATCCGTATATGGGGTTGCCCGCTTTGCCACAGCCGCTTCAATGGCATGGGTCATGGCATCCATTCCCGTGGAAGCGGTGAGGGCTTTTGGCATACTCATCATGAAATCCACGTCATTGACGGCAATGGTGACCAAGCAGTTTGGGTCCACCATACACATTTTGGAATGTCTCACCGGGTCAGTCACGATATAAAACGAGGTGACCTCAGAACCGGTCCCTGCTGTAGTATTCACCGCAACAATGGGAATTCCCGGATTTAAGGAACGGTCCACCCCCTCGTAATCCTCTACCCTACCACCGTTTGCCATCACTATGCTGACGGCCTTTGCAGTATCTATGGCAGAGCCACCGCCCACCGCCACCAAAAGATCCACTTCCAAAGTCCTTGCAGCCTCCAGGCAGTCACCCACAACCATGGTGGTGGGATTTGGTTCAACCAGATAATAAATGGCGTATTCCACCCCGGCTTTTAACAGACAGGCTCCTACTTTGTCTCCGGTGCCATTTTTATACAGGAAGGGGTCCGTAACGATAAGTCCCCGCTTGAATCCCCTTTTCTTAAGCTCATCCGGCAGCAGTCCGATGGAGCCGCGGCCAAAAAAGCTGGTTCCTACTGCATTGATTCTCTCAAGTGCCATGAGTGGCCTCCTTAGAATTCTATATTTCTGAAATCTCCCGGATCGATCCGTTTCAGCGCGCTTAACTCTTCCTTTGTTGGAAGGGGCGTATAGGCGATATTGGAGTATTTTATAGGAAATCCGGTCTTTTCTTCTACCTCTTCTAAGCTGGAAGTCGGGTGAATGGTTTCTAAAACCATTTCCCCATGTTCCATTTTAAAGATGCATAAAGGGGTGATGATCCGCTCTACATTTCCCCTGGTAGTTACAAAATCTACCTGGTTCACAAAGGTTCGCTTGTCATGCTTTGTTCTCCAAAGAATTGCTCTTTTCGCAGTTGGAATGAGAACGGCACTGCCTGCTCCTCCCGGCATCCTCACCTTTGGTTTTTTGTAATCTCCAATAACCGACGCATTGACATTGCCGCGGGAATCAAACTGGATTCCGCTTAAGAATGCCACATCCAGTTCTCCCCTCATAGCCAGGTCAAATACTTCCATTAAAGGAAAATAGGCTGTTGCTCGTTCCAAAAGCTCCGGACCTGCGCTGGTATACTTTTTAAGCCTCACCGGATCCGGATCTGTTCCGCCCGGAATATTCAAATGCACCGCCCCCGGCGCATGAAGGGCTTTTGCCAGAAGCAGCGCAATCATGGGCATATGGGAGGACACTCCGTGAAACACCTTGCTGCCGTCAGGTATGAGGCGGGCCATGGCGCAGACCATAATATCGCAGACTCTGTATTTTTCTTCCATCATGCCATGCCCCCTTATCCTTTGTAATCGGACTTTTCAAATGCCTTTAAATAGGCATTCAGGCCGCCCAAATCTTTCAGACCTTTAAATTCCTTTAAATTTTTTCCGTCAATATCATAAGAACCCGGACACGAACAGGGTGCAGCCCCTTTGGGAACCCTGACAACTGCTTCCACCAGAAAATGGGGAATATCAGCTTTTTTAGAACTGCCGGTAAACGCAGATCCATGGACAATATTCTCTGCCGTCAGGATGATTCTTTTCGCCGCCCTGGAGAATAAAACATCCTCAAATAATGGACCCGTGATCCTGGCGTTCCCTTCTTCATCCGCCTCTTGTACATGGATGACCGCAACATCCGGCCTTATGGCCTTTACCACTGTCACCGGTTCCTTTGTAAACGGATCCTCTACCCGCATAAAATAATCATTGGCGTCTATTAAGTCGCTGATCACAAGTCCCTTTACAGGCATAAAGCCTACTCCGTAACTGGCTGCCCGGAGCGCGGAGATCACGGTATAACAGGCATGTTCATTACCTTTTACAGTACCGCTTTCAACAGCCTTTCGGTAATGTCCGGCCAGGGAATATTCGCTTTCATAACTGATAAAGCCGGCATCTACGCTGGAAACGCAGCCTCCGAAGCAAAGCATGTCAACATCCATAGCCCCTGCAGTCTTTACAAGCTTTAAGTCCCTTTTATTCTGACGCACCAGTTCCCTGACCATTGCCATGGGCGCCCGATGGAGCACATTGCCGCCAAGACCCAGGATATCCCCGTCATGAATCCGGGCGGCCGCCTCCTGCAAAGTCATTATTTTGCTCATGGTCTGACCTCACTTTCTATCCTGCACTCCTTTATTTTGCTGCATTGCAGGCAATCTGGATGGCATCCCAAACACCGGAAAAGGGAGGTGCATATATGAGATCCGTCATTCCAAGCTCTGCCGTTGTCATCTTGCAATGAATTGCCACAGCAAATACATCTGCCCGTAAAACAGCCCCCTTTTGTCCGCAGGTCTGTGCGCCAAGCAGTCTTTTTGTTCCTTTTTCATAGATCAGCTTAATGGTGATGGGTGTTGGATCCGGATAGTACGCCGGATGGTCATTTGCCTGGATAATCAAAGTCTTATAATCTTTTCCCAGACGTATGGCATCTCCTTCTCCCATTCCCGTACGTCCAAGCTCCAGCCCGCAAACCTTGATTGCAGCAGACCCAAGGGCGCCTATAAATGATTCATGGCCCCCTGCCATATTGGTGCCTACGATCCTACCGCATTTGTTTGCTACGGTTCCGAGAGCCAAGAAGCTGTCTTCCTCTAAAACTTCATGATAGACAAGAATACAGTCTCCCGCCGCATACACATCCGGTATAGAGGTTCTCATTTCCCGGTCCACGATGAGACCGCCGTTTTTGCCCATGGAGATTCCTGTATTCTTTAAAAAATCGGTACAAGGACGGACCCCCACAGCAACGATCACCAAATCCGCCTCATAGGTTCCTTTATCTGTTTTTACACCCTTCACATAAAGACCGTCTCCATAAAACCCTTCCACCTTTTCTCCGGTGTTAAGAAGGATCCCTGACTTTACCAGTTCTTCATGGGCCAGGGAAGCGATTTCCTCATCAAAGGGCATAAGAATTCTGGGAGCTGCCTCAACCATGCGGACGTTCTTTCCAAGGTTTAAAAACGCTTCCGCACATTCTACCCCGATATATCCGCCTCCAACGATGACGATATTACGGATTTCCGGCATTTTTACATATTCCTTTAAAAAGATCCCGTCTTCCATGGATTTTAATACATGGACTCCCATAAGCTCCTTGCCCGGAAAGGGGGGAACCACAGCCGATGCTCCCACCGCTATCATCAATTTATCGTAGGAATCCGTAAATTCCTGACCGGTTTCCAGATTTTTTACAAGGACCTCTTTCTTTTCCACGTCAACGGATAGTACTTCGTGGCGGAGGAAGGTTTCTATGCCCATCTTGGTAAAGGTCTCTTGTGAACGGGCGATCATTTTGCGGTAATCATCGTTATAGTCTCCCACATAGTAGGGAAGTCCGCACGCTCCATAAGAGAGAAAACCTCCCTTTTCATAGACCGTTATTATCGCGTCCGGGTCGACCCTGCTGATCTTGGAGGCGGCACTCATTCCTGCCGCTACTCCTCCAATTATAATAATCTTCATGTTTTCTCCCTGATCAATCGTTACCGTTCAGTCATGCCATTTATCATTTGCCCGGCTTCCTTCATGGCTTCTTCTGCTGTCTTTATTCCGGAAAACGCCTCAAAAATTTTCTCATAAAGGACTCCGTTTTTCTCCCCTGCCTTTGACAGATTGGGAAGTGGCTTTGCAAGTTCCATCATCTTCTGCTGCACCGGAAACCAGGGGCAATCACCGGCCCCTTCCAGATAGCTTCCTCTTCTTATTGGAGCACCGCTCTTTCTCCCCACCTTCTGATCCACCTCAGGCGACCGAAGGTAGGAAAGAAATTCCTCTGCAGCTTCTTTTTTCCTGCAGCTTGCACAGATTCCAAAGGACCAGGTTACATTCCAGGCCGTAGAAAACGTGGAAAATCCCAGATCTTCTGGTTCCAGACAGCCTTCCTTAAAGACTTCTCCCATCTGGCCGCTCCAGGTAACCGCCATCGCTGCTCTTTTTTGCCGGATCTCTTCTGCAATTTCCCCGTTGCCGAAGCATTCTGTACCATCAACTGCACAGGCGTTCAGTTCCACGTAAGACTGAAGCCCCTTGATCACATCTTCCTTTCCGCAGGCCGCAGATCCATCGGGATCATAAGCATCTCCCCCGTACATGCGAAGGAAGGGAAGGGCATCGGTAAATATCTCGGACTTATCTGCCTTCATGGCCACAGCCTGTTCCCCGCAGGCCGCCTTGTAGGCTTTAGCCGCCTCTATGTATTCCTGGGGAGTGATGACGCTTCCAAGCTCCTTACCAAGCACCTGATTAAGCAGGCTTTTACGGTAGAGAATCATATGTCCGTCACAGAAAGAGGGAGATAGATAGGCCTTTCCCTTGTACTTCATTTCTTCTGCAATAACCGGAAGGATGTCCTCTTCCTTAAGTTCCAGTTCCGAAAGGTATCCTTTTTCTACAAAGTCACGAAGCCATAAATGGCCTGCAACCATGACAATGTCATAATCTGCCTCCCCGGCAAAAGCTTTCATCATCATTGGATAGTAATCCGCCCAGGGCACGATATGAAAATCCACCATTCCTCCATATCCGTCTAAAACCCCCAGTTCTTTATCCAGATAACCTTCCACCGCCGGATCAGCCACTGCCAAAACCTTAAGCGTTTCCTGTTCCATAAGCTAAACCTCTCCTATTACAATAAACCTTACCTTCCCGGCTGCGGCGGTGCATCTACAATGCCCACAATGTAGGCATCAATCGGTGCCGAACGGTCCAGCGCATATTGAGTCGTATTATCCGTGGTTACCAATACCAGTTCTCCAATCCCTGCACCAATGGTATCGGCCGCCACAAAAATATCCTTTTTATCCCCATAAAAAGGTTCTACCAAAAGAAGCTTGAACCCAACCAGGTTCCTGCATTTTCTCGTGGAAACCACAGTTCCCATTATTGTTCCTAATATCACCTAGCCTCTTCCTTTCTAATGGTTACCCACTGCCCCTGCTTTAACTGGAATGCATTGGCATCATCTGTGTCCACATGGAAATCCAGCCTGCTGTCATGAGTAACACGAATAAGCACATGACCGAGTAAACCGCCCTTTGGCCCATCGACCGCAACGCTTACCCTGTCCCGATCCGATACCCCGAACCATTTGGCATCTTCCGGTGTCATATGGATATGACGGTCTGCGATAATAACGCCCTCTGTCAGCAGGATCTCTCCCTTTGGTCCTTTGAGCATTACCCCGGGAGTTCCCTTTAAATCTCCTGACGATCTTACGGCCGGCTGTATTCCCAGGATCCTGCAGTCACCGGAGGCCATCTCCACCTGGCTTTGTTTTCTCTCCGGTCCAAGAATCCGAACCTTAGGAAGTGTTCCGGCTGGGCCGGAGACGGCAACCTGCTCTTCACAGGCAAACTGCCCCGGTTGGCTTAATGCCTTCATGGGAGTCAGCCGATAGCCGGCTCCGAAAAGTATTTCCACATGTTCCTTAGAAAGATGCACATGCCTTGCTGAGATTCCTACGGGAACCTGGTAAGGCTGTGTGCTAAGCCTCTTCCAGTTATCCAGGACCAGTGCGGTTACCTTCTGAATCAGTTCTTCCCTGTTTTCCATTGTAAGCCTCCGCCCTTAAGCACTTTCCTGTTCTTATTATTTAAGGAACGGAAGGATTCCGCCTATGGAATTATGTGGTCTTGGGATCACATGAACTGCTACTACCTCTCCCACTCTGGATGCTGCTTCCTCTCCTGCTTCCACTGCAGCCTTAACAGCTCCAACATCTCCCTGAACCATAACTGATACCAAACCGGAGCCGATTTTCTCAGTTCCAACCATTTCAACGTCCGCTGCTTTTAACATGGCATCTGCCGCCTCGATGGATGCGGTAAGGCCCCTTGTCTCAATCATCCCTAATGCTAACATTCCCTTTTTTACTGCTGTCTCTGCCATTTACTTTTCCTCCTTAAGTTTGTGTTGTTCTTCCTCAGGTTTTACAGATACCTTCTCGTTTTCATGCTTATCTATCATATTTAAAAGCTTGAGCACCTCCGGATGAGGGTTTTCAATGGATATGGATACTTTTACATTGCCATCTCCCACGATCCGTCCCGCATCTCTGGCCGCCTCCACGGCGGCACGAACCGCCGAAGTCTCACCCGCTAATACCGTGTGGCACATCCTTCCCCCCAGTTTCTTATGACAGCTTACGATTTCCACTTCAGCTGCCTTTAAGGCCTGGTCTACCACCACAACGGTATTGGCATAATAATTGATTTCTAAAACCCCTATGGCGTTTCGGTTTGTTTTCATGACGCCCACCTTTGCTGATGTCTATTTGATCCTTGGCAAAATTTTGTCAATGTCCTGATGCGGCCTGGGGATCACATGGACTGCTACCAACTCACCAATTCTGGACGCTGCCGCCTCTCCTGCTTCCGTAGCTGCCTTTACCGCGCCTACTTCTCCGGTTACAATGACGGTTACCAGACCAGAGCCGATTTTCTCGGTTCCCACAAGCTCAACGTCCGCCGCCTTTAACATTGCATCTGCTGCTTCGATGGATGCTGTTAAACCCCTTGTTTCAACTAACCCAATTGATGTGGATGCCATATCTTGCTACCTCCTGAAATTTATAATGTTTTTTTCCTCTAAAGATACTTTTGTTATATGAGACAACGCTTTTGTTCCCTCATATGGGTTTTCTATAATCTCTGTTAGAACCTCATTCGGACTGTTAAATTTAAGAGCTGCCCGTTCTGCCGTTTCACAGGCCTCTTTCACATCATCAATTCCGCCTTCAAATTTCACCTGAACCGTAAGGGGAATGAATGCGGACGTATCTTTTGGATTGATGGTGTCAATACCGATGATCCGAATATTTGCCGCTTTACAGGCCTTATCCATGGCATAAAGAACAGCACCATATCCTGCACACTCCAAAAAGCCGATTGCCATATGTACCTTCCCCTCTCTAGATGATCCGCAGGCCTCCTTCTGCCAGCATACACCTCCGTCTTCTGGTAAAGCTTCTTGCACAGGTAAGGCCTTCTCCGGTAGGACCTGCGATCGTCATGGTCGTATGGCCCTCTCCGCCGATCCCTACCCCTTTTAAGGTTGAGCCGTTCTTCGTAAAAATGGTTGTTTCAATCACTTTTCCAAACTTCGTCATGTTCTCAACATTTCTGGAGAACATGGATGCCGTATGGCGATTGCCCGATTCTGCCGCTACTGCGCACTCCACACATTCCTCAAAAGTCCTCAAACGTACAATGGGAAGTATGGGCATCAGCTGCTCTACCATCACAAAGGGATGGCTTCTGTCTGTCTCACAGATCAGAAGACGGACATCCTTGTGTCCGGAGACCCCTATAGCTTCTAAAAACAGAGCCGCATCCTTTCCGACCCATTGTTTATTCACTTCATAGCTGCCGTCTCGTTCAATCATGGCAAATTTAAGAATTTCATTTAACTCCGTGGAATTAAGCAGGTACGCGCCTTCCTTTACCAGCTTATTTACCAGTTCATCAGCAACACGTTCCATGACAAAAACTTCCTTTTCCGCCAGGCACAAAATGTTGTTATCAAAAGAAGCTCCACGGTAAATCTCTTTTGCCGCAAGATCTATATCAGCCGTATCGTCTACAATGACCGGCGGGTTTCCCGCACCAGCTCCGATAGTCTTCTTTCCGGAGCGAAGCAGGGCATTAACCATGGGCATTCCTCCAGTTCCAACCATGAGGCGGATTCTGGGATCAGCCGTCATTTTGCTCACTGCCTCCATGGTCGGCTCTTTCTGCATGGTGATTAAATTTGCCGGACCTCCGTTTTCCACAATGGTCTGATGAAGAAGCTTCAGACAATAGGCACAACATCTTTTTGCCCCCGGATGGACATTAAACACAACAGAATTTCCTCCAGCTATCATACTGATGGTATTATTAATTATGGTTTCTGTGGGATTGGTAGAGGGTGTAATCGCTCCGATCACTCCAAAAGGAGCATATTCCTCTATCATTAACCCTTCATCACCTGAAATGGCATCTGTGGTCAGACATTCCACGCCAGGAGTTTTATCAATAACAGCCATGTGCTTCTGGATCTTATCCTCAAAACGCCCCATTCCGGTTTCTTCCCAAACCATTTTTGCAAGGGTTTTTGCGTGGCTTTTTGCGGCCAGACGTATGGCTTCAATGATTCTTCGCCTGTCTTCTACCCGGTAACGCTGTGCCCACTCACGTTGGGCTATGTAGGCCGCCTGGATGGCATCCTCCACCCGTTCAAATACCCCGTTCTCACTTTGGGAAGGAATATTTATAGGCTTTGTAATTTTATTTTCAATGCCTGCAAGCACTTCCTTTACAATCAGTTCTATCTCTTTTGCCCCAATTTCCATGATTGCCTCCTAGTTTAGCTGCTCTATCACTCTTCTCACTACTTCGGCTATGATTTCCTTTTTTGCCTTTCCTAACGCTTCGGCCTCCACAGGCTTCTGATCCTCTATGGTCAAGGTCTTCTGCGCCACACCGGTACAGCCGCAGCCGGAGGCTGGCAAGCTCTCTCCCGGCCTTACAATGGATGTTACCCCTTTTAGTGACGTCCCTTTTCCTATCTGCTCTGCCGGACGGACATCTGCTATCGTGACCACATCCTTCATATTCGTTTCTTCTGCAGAACACGGGGGAATCCCGCCTGCCGTGATACCAAGCTTATGACGGATATCCAGCAGCTTATTTACCTGATCGCAGGAAAGCAGATTCTGGCGTCCGATGATATTGCCGGTATACATCAATATAGTCGCATAATATTCAATGGATTCCAGCCGGTAAAACGCCTGGTAAATATCTTTTCCCCAAGTCAGCGCTCCGTGGTTTGCAAGAAGCACGCCATTGTGAGTATTCACAAAGGGTGCAATGGAATTAGGAACTTCGTCAGTACCCGGTGTGGCATATTTTGCAACCGGGATAGACCCAAGCCCCAGCACCGCTTCCGTAAGGATTGCGGCATCCAGACTGATCCCGGCAATGGCAAAGCTGGTCGCCACCAAAGGATGGGCGTGGGTAACTGCCAGTACATCCGGATTTTCCTTATAAACCCTTAAATGCATTTTTACTTCCGAGGAGGGCTTCCATCTTCCCATCAGCACTTTTCCGTTTAAATCCATTTTCACCAGCATATCCTGAGTCATAAAACCTTTTGATACCCCGGTTGGCGTCGTCCAGATGGTGTTTGGCCCTACCTTACAGCTGATGTTTCCATCATTCGAGGCTACAAAGCCTTTTTCGTACATACGTCTGCCGATATCCAAAATTGCCTTTTTGGCTTCAAAATCAGACATGTACTTTACGCCTTGAACTGTCATCATATCTTTACCTCCAAAGTCCAAACAACTACGTGTTCTTTCTGTCCGAACTTTCATCTTTTATACTGTATTTTTACCATTTTTGTGTCTGTTTGTCAATGTTTTATGTTGTTTTATTTCTGTTTTTACTGTTTTATTTTTATTTCAGCTATTTCTTCTTTACATTTAAACAAAATAATTATACAATATACATATATGCCACATGATTTTTATGGTTTTATATTGCATTTTATTTTAATTAACTTTTATTGCCAGAAAGAAAGGAACATGCCTATGTTAGCAGTGACAAGGAAAGCCAAGATCAAAGATATTATTTTAGAAAAGAAAAGTGTTACGGTGACCGAACTTTCCAAGATCTTTTCCGTGACCGAAGAAACCATTCGGCGGGATTTAAAGCAATTGGAGGATGACGGATTCCTGACCAGAACATACGGCGGTGCATTCATTCAAGACGGGGTTGAGAATAATGTAGAATTAACGATCCGGGAAACCGCATATATGGAAAGCAAACAGATCATCGCAAAAAAATGCCTGTCAGTCATCCACAACGGTGACTCTATTTTCTTAGATGCCTCTACCACGGCCCTGCAGCTGGCAAAATCTCTCCAGGGGATGCGCCTCACCGTGGTGACAAATTCCCTGCTGATCATCAATGAACTTTATGACAAAGAGGACATCCGCCTCATCTCCATCGGAGGCTCTTATACGCCCCGGGACAAAGCCTTTGTAGGTACTACTGCGATCCGGAACTTAGAATCCTTTTACTTAGACAAAACCTTTATGTCCTGCAGAAGCGTTTCCATGGAACACGGGATCACCGATTCCAACGAAGCCATTGCTGCCATACGCCAGACACTGATGACCCGGAGCAATCATGTGTATCTGATCGCCGATCACTCCAAATTCGATAAAACCTCATTCATCCGGATATCCGGCTTCGAAACCATCAAAGGGCTGGTCACCGACAAGCAGATGAATGAACAATGGAGAGAATATCTTTTAAAGAACAACGTAGAGCTTCTTGAAGCTGCGGAAGCATGATCTGATTTTGGCAAGAGGATGTCTCAGTTCCTATGAGACATCCTCTTTTCATTTGCCAGGTTCAGCCGGCAATCACTTACATTTTCTTTGCTTTCAGGGCCTCTTCCTTCTTCTTAAATATTTCTTTTAATGATTCTGTATAGGGTGCTCTGGCGATCCCGTATTCCGTTACGATCCCTGCGATTAAATCATGATCAGTCACATCAAATGCCGGATTGAATACCTTTACACCTTCCGGTGCCATCCGTTTTTTATACCACATTTCCACTACTTCCTCTGCCGGACGTTCCTCAATGTGGATCTCCTTACCGGTAAAAGTGTTCAGATCAATGGTGGAGGTTGGGGCGCAGATATACATAGGCACACCATAGCGTTTGGCTGCAAGAGCCACCATGGAGGTTCCGATCTTATTTGCAGTATCTCCGTTGGCAGCCACCCGGTCACAGCCTACAAATACGGCATCAACCCAGCCATTTCTCATGACGGTCGCCGACATGTTGTCACAAATCACTGTGACATCAAGACCTGACTCCTTTAATTCGAAAGAGGTCAGTCTCGCTCCCTGAAGAAGAGGTCTTGTCTCGTCTGAAAAGATGCGGAAGTTATAGCCTCTTTCGTGTCCTAAGTACATGGGAGCCGTTGCAGTACCGTATTTTACCGTCGCCA
Source organism: Lacrimispora sanguinis (assembly GCF_044987295.1). Lineage (NCBI taxonomy): Bacteria > Bacillati > Bacillota > Clostridia > Lachnospirales > Lachnospiraceae > Lacrimispora > Lacrimispora sanguinis. The sequence goes on from NZ_CP173277.1 coordinate 844,991, forward strand.
GCTGCCCGGCATTGCAGTGGGTCAGAAGGCCGTCACCCGGTTTTACAAGAGACAGGCCATATTCCCCGATCATCTTGCAGACCCAGATATCTTCTTCCCGGATCTCAATTGCCTCTTTATGGAGAAGCTCAACGATCTCAGGGACGGTTTTCTCTTTGTTTTCTAAAACCACCTGTTCCATCCGTTTAAGTGCCCATGACAAATTGACGGCAGTGGGGCGTGCGGAATCAAGATAGTCCTTTGCCTTTTGAAATTCTGCATAAAAATCATCAAAACCATCTGCTCCTATCTCTCTCGCAGCCAGATAGATGCCAATGGCTGCCGCCACACCGATGGCAGGCGCCCCTCTTACCTGAAGAAGATAGATTGCATTCCAGATATCCTCCTGTTTTGTCAGGGAAAGGATTTCCGTATGATACGGAAGCTGCGTCTGGTCTATGATTACCAGGGCATGATTCTCTTCATCAAGGGCAACAGTATCATAGTCCATGATGGATTTTTTTGTTTCTTCGCTCATTTGTTATCCCTTTCTTGTTACCGGCTTTCAATCCCGCATTACCGGCTTTCAAACGTTCCTATTGCCTCTTTTATTGCATTTAAATAATCCGCTCCGCTCCGGAAGCTGCGACGGTTCATAATATAATTCTTTGCAAGCGTAATGACGATCTTTTCGGCCCTGGCCCGTTTTTCCTCATCAGGAATTGTAGTGATATCAATCACATTCGCCATTCCAACGGTACGGCGGATGGATTCAAGTCCTGCCACACCTGCAGTGTCGGAAAGGATGCCTTCTAAATACCACTCTTTAAATCCCGGGACTTTTGCCATGGTTTCCGTTACGTATTCGTCAAAAACCTTGTTGTATTTTTCAATGAATAAGTCCACAATATCGGAAATGGTCCTTAAGCACCAGCCGCAGAACTCTTCTTTTTCCCCTTCGTCTTCTATGGAAGCGTCGCCGTTGCACCATGCAAAAAACATATTTGCAATGACGTTGCCGATATCATAGCCCATGGGCCCGAAAAAGGCGAATTCCGGATCAAAGATGTAAGTGTGCTCTTTATTGATAAATACAGAGCCAGTATGTAAATCCCCATGGATCAGAGACTGGGCATTGTTCATGAACTCAAATTTTAACTTGGCAGCTTCCAGATGCAAGGCCTGATCCTCGTACAGTTCCTTCTTAACAAAATCCGCATTGGGCGGAAATACATTGTTCCTGTTGTTGTAATCAATAAAGGGCTCGCTGTATACTAAGTCCTCTGAAATCTCACATAAGTCCGGATTAATAAAGCTTTTAACCAGCTCTTTTTTCTCTTTGTGTCCCAGGACAATATCCGTTGTGCGCAGAAGGGAATGAACCATAAAAGTGGTCACATGATCCGCAAATTTGGGATAAATCTCATGCTTTAACAGACCGGTTCGCATCATGGTATGACCGATCATATCCTCCATAACCATGGCACACATGGTTCCGTCATATAAGTAAACCTTTGGAACCAGTCCCGGTGCATAAGAATCCTGGATCCCAAGAATCTTTGCTTCAATTCTTCCGCGGTCGGTGGAAACATGCATTTCTGCTGAAATACGAAGCGCTTCTCCTGCCTGCTTTACAATGATGGTTTTCCCGTTTGCAAGATCCTTTACACGGAATACGTAATTTAAGTTCCCGTCTCCGATCTCCTTACATTCCAGCCTGGCATCCGCATCAAAATAGGAGAGCTTCTCCTGAACGTAATCCGATACCTCTTCTGCTTTCATCAAAAAATAACTGTCGTATTTAGACATTTCTGTCACCTTCCCCTGATCAATATAACGTTTTTAGTTTACATTTTTTGTCTTGCCGCTTGCATAGGTCATGGCAAGGGCAATGGCAAGGACTGCTCCCTTTATAATGTTCATGGCATAATAAGGCACGGACATCATGATAAGACCATTTTCCAGCATACCCACAAGAACCGCTCCCGCAAAGGTACCAAAAGCATTGGCTTTTCCGGCTCCCAATACAGAAAATCCGATATAAGCCGCACATACAGATGGCATTAAGTACGCATCACCTGCTGAAATCTGCGCCGTTCCCACACGGGCCGCCAGACAGATTCCGCCGATTGACGCAAAAGTAGCTGAAAGAAAGTATGCAAGGATCTTATACTTTGCCACCGGAATTCCGGAAAGCTGGGCTGCCTCAGGATTTCCGCCCACCGCATACATGTATCTGCCGTGTTTGGTATAATTCAAGAAAAAGTATGCGAACAGCACCACACAGATCATGATGATGATCAGCCATGGTTCCTTTCCCAATGCCCGGAAGGCTTCAGGAACAAGACCGGGAGCCTGGGTCCCATCGGCGCGGGTCATGCGCTCGGTGATCGCGCCGCCCTTGGAGTAGGTCATGGAAACTCCCTGATACATGAACATTACGGAAAGTGCCGCAACCATATCCGGTATCCTGAATTTAACGATCAAAATGCTGTTGATGACCGCAACGCTTAAGCAAACGAGCACCGTAAGTATGATGGAAACACCTATATTGATATTGTGCCATACAAAGCACGTCATAACAAAAACATTGGCAAACTGAGCCGTAGCTCCAATGGAAAGATCCATGCCGTTTACCGCCAGGGCAAACGTAAGACCAATTGCGATAATGGTGGTAATGGATACCGCACGAAGGATCGTGATCATATTAGACTGGGTCAGAAACATGCTCGCTCCCGTATCCTTACTCCAGTTCCCAAACGTAAACAGGATGAACATGATAAGCATCGTTGCGATGGTACCCCATTTTGTCACAAAATCCCCAACGTTCAATTTCTTTTTTACCTTCTCTGCCCCAGACATATCATTTACCTCCTGTCGAATAGTAAAGCAGTTCTTTTTCGTTCGTATCTGCTGCATTTAATTCTTTAATGATTTCTCCGTCATACATCACATAGATGCGATCGCAGATACTTAATATTTCCTGGAATTCGCAGGTGGCATAAATAACGCCTTTTCCTTTGGCCGCCAGCCCTTCGATCAGCTCATACATATCCTGCTTGGCCCCCACATCGATTCCTTTGGTGGGTTCATCAAAAATATAAACCTCCGAATCCTTGTTCAGCCATTTTCCCACGACAACCTTTTGCTGGTTTCCGCCGGACAGCAGGGCTACGACCTGATTCTCTGACGGAGTCTTGATTCCAAGGCCCCGTATCATATTTCTGGCGTCCTCTTTTTCCCGCTTTTTGTTTACCACAGAAAGCCGGTTCGTATATTTTTCCATGGCAGCAACGGAAATATTGGATACAACCGGGTCCGTAATCAGAACGCCTTCTCTTCTCCGTTCCTCCGGCACCAGTGCAAGCCCATGTTTCACAGCCTGGGTCGGCCCTTTTGCCTTAATCACTTTTCCGTTAAGCTTCATGGTACCGCCTGACTGCTGGTAAGCAGAAAACAACGTCTTGCAAAGCTCTGTTTTACCTGCGCCAACCAGTCCTGCCACTCCGATAATTTCCCCTTTGCAGACGGTCATGTTGATATCTTTTACTTTCCCTTCCTTTTCCGAAAGGTTTTCTATCTCAAGCAATGGCCCGCCGATCTCGCACTTTTTCTTGATGTAATTATCCTCATAGCTGCGGCCTAACATATATTCGACAAGAGTATTCACTTCCAGTTCCCTAGAAAGCGGCAGTTCAGTCACCAGTTTGCCGTCTCTCATAATGGTAATATTTTCACAAATTTCATAAAGCTCACTTAAACGGTGGGAAATAAACACGACTCCCACGTTCTCTTTCGCCAGTTCACGCACCACCCGGAACAATTCCAATGTCTCAGAATTGGAAAGAGGGGCTGTCGGCTCATCTAAAATCAGGAACCGGCACTTTTCCGCCACGCATCTGGCAATGAGAATCATCTGCTTTTGTGCCAGTGTAAGGCTTGATACCTGTTTATTAATATCCACATCTACATTTAATTTCTTTAATACTGTTTCTGCTGCCTGCCTGATTTCTTTCCAGTGCACGATTTGCTTCCGCCCCATTTTATTGACCAGCGTGTTGAACATTACATTCTCAGCCACGGACAGATAGGGAATCAGCGCGGTGTCAACTTCCTGAAATACGATTTCTATCCCAAGATTTTTAGCGTCTTTGGGGCACCGGATTTCCACCGGTTCCCCTCCAACGTAAATTTGTCCTGTATAATGCGTATTGACACCGGCAAGCACTTTCATTAAGGTGGACTTACCTGCGCCATTGGCACCCACAAGCGCATGAATCGTACCACTTTTCAGACCAAAATCAACTCCATCCAAAGCCTTAACTCCAGGAAATTCGATGGATATATCTTTCATTTCAAGTTTTACTTCGGTCATGGCATCTCTTCCTTATTATGTAATGAATACAGAGCGTTTCTTTAATTTACATATTTGTTCTTGATCTCATCAGTATACAAAGCGCCCTTAGGATCTTCGGCATCGCCCCATCCATCAATGATGCTGCTCAAATCACTCATGGTTGTCTGAGCATTGAGCTGGGTTGTTTCGATGTTGCATGCATTTAAATTAAAGTAATCCGGTGTTTCTTCTCCCATAAATTTAAGAGCTAAAAGACGGGCATCTACAATACCGATCAGTTTCGGATCAACGGCTGCGGTAGATTTCCACACATCAGGATTCTTTACCATTAACTGAATGTCATCGTTTGATACGTCAATGGTGTACATCGGGATATCGGTACGTCCTGCATCGTTTAATGCCTGTAACACACCCTTAGCCAGCTCATCGTAGCATCCCCAGATGGCATCTACAGAACCTTCCGGATATTTTGGAAGAATAGCAGCTGTCTTATTGGTCATATCGCCGCGGGCATTAGCTGAATCAGATGGTGCGATTACTTCCAGAGTCTGGATCTTTCCCTCTGCTTCTAACTTGGTATAGATTTCGTTACGTCTGTCTAACGGAGGGATTCCAGGGCCCATGAAGGTCTTTAAAACTTTCATCGGGTACTTTCCGCCCTTTGCTTCAAACTCTTTCATCATGTAGCCAAGGGAAAGTTCGGCCAGTGCCTGATCGTTCTGAGCGGTAGAAGTTACTCCGGAAAGAAGCTCGCCGCTTGCATCGCCACCCTTAAATGGCATAGTATCAAAGGTGACAACCTCCATGCCTTTGTCTCTGGCAGGTTTTAACATATCATAGGAATAGGACAGCTGTCCGTGAGATACGATAATTCCCTGATAATCCTTTGCAATGACCTGAGCAACCGTCTCCTGAGCTTTTGCATCATCGCCGTCCGTTACAAAAGTGTCTACGGTCCAACCAAACTTCTTGCCCTCTGATACACAGCCGTCTAAAAACTGCTGGGTATGGTCTCCTGCTGCCAGGTTTCGCACAACTGCGATCTTCTTTCCTGCCAGAGAGCCTGTGGACTGGGCGTTTTCAACCTTCTCCGCTGTAGTTGCCTCAGTCTTAGCTGCTTCCGTTTTTGCTTCTGTGGATGCCGGTGCAGCTGTTGCGGCTGTGCCGCTGCTGCCGCATGCAGTTGTTGACAATACCATTGCCGCTGCAAGCACCATTGCTAACCTCTTTTTCATAAAGTAAACCTCCTTTAAAAATATAAAATATAGTTTTCTATTCCGGACACACCCAACCTGTCCTTCCTGTAGAAATTGTAGCATATTGTATCCGGTTTTGCAATATTTTTATTTGATTTTATTTATTTATTTTGTTTTATACTGTATTTCATTGTGTTTTATGTTGTTTTATGTCCTATTTAGGATGTGTTTTTCATTATTATATATATCGACCCATTTTCTTCCAACTAAAGTAGTATTAAATTAATAAAAATTATTTGCAATCAAGCTTATCGCTGTTTTACTTATGTTTAAAGTTATGCATTAGCTTTTTTCTTTTACCAAACTCTATTCTTTCATAGTCGATGATACGGCAAAAAAGGAGGAAACAGCAGCCTGCAAGCAGATCCAGCAAAAAGCTGTTTCTAACCGGCAGGGTACTGTTTCCCCCTTTCCCTATTCTATATGAAAGTCTTCTTTAAGGCATGGATAAATATTCTGCCACATCTTCCACAATCATTGAGGCAGCAGCCCGAACATCCGAATCTCCGTTCCGCAGTGTTGCACCGTTATAATCCTTAATCATCTGCAAGTCATTGGCACTGTCTCCAATTACCCTGATTTCATCGATTCCACCCCAATGCCTGGCGATCCATTCCACAGCAGCCGATTTGTTTACGCCCTTTGCCACAATATCCCCATTCCAAACATTTGCGTAAGCGGATATCTTGGGGAATCGGTCGTTCAGCCGGGCACACAATTCTCGGATCCACGGAACGTCTTTCCTGCGCCTGTGAATCTGAACAATCTCTTTCAGACAATGGATCTGGTCTATGGAAATCTGCCCGTCACAGGTTTTTTGGGTGGTAGCTCCGGAGCTTGAGAGCACATTTACCTTTCCGCCTCGCATGGATACGCCGCTTCCTTCTTCTCCAAGACCATGGAGGTACCAAAGCACTTCTCTGGCCGTATGATCATCAATGGTTCTGCAAAAGAGTTCTTTTCCTGTTCCATCTAATAAGATAGCGCCATTGTTGAGTATAAGGGCATCGGGCTTTATAGAATATTTCTCCAAAAACACACGGACAGAAGATTCATTGCGTCCTGTGGCAATGATAAACCGGTTTCCTGCTGCCTGCCACGCACCAATCGCATTCAAGTTATTGGCACTGATACAGCCGTCAATATACAAGGTCCTGTCAAAGTCACTTACCGCACATTTCATCTCTTTCCCGTATCTCCTTTCCACGGCAGAATACGCTGACCAGATTCAAATCTGAATCCACGATTGTAAGGTCCGCATCCTTGCCGGGTGCTATGCTGCCCTTCCTGTCTTCTGCATGGATATACCGGGCAGGATTTAAGCTGGTCATCCTCATGATATCCAACCAATCCACAGAGGTATGTCTGGCCATGTTCTGAATAGAGCCGATGTAACTTAACTCCAGTTCTCTGACTGCCTGATAATCCTTGGGATCCATCCATTCCTCCCTGCCGTCATAGTGTTCAATCCGTACCTTATCTCCCTCCTTTATAAATTTCATTTTCCTGACATAATGGTCAAATTCCGTCCGGGTCTGTGCAAGGCCGCTGCAATCCGTGGTCATGATGATGCGTTTACTGCCTTTGATCCGGTAAGCGATGTCAAAGGCCTCATGAGACACCGTCATACCAGTCTGCTTGGCAAATTCACACATCATGTCATCAAAATATAGGGCAGCGCCTGCCACTCCCAGCTCCCGGTGATGAAATCCGCGCATCCCGCTGAAGGTATGGGTAAAACCGCCGACTCCGGCATCCTTTATCTCTTTGATTTGGGAAAAGGTGGCTCCGCTGTGGCCGATGGAGGTCTGTATTCCCTTCTCTTTGCAGAATCCCAGCACCTCTCTTGCCCCCTCCTGTTCCACGGCAATGGTCATATACCGGCAAAGCTCTTTGTTCCGGAAGCTGTTATACAGATCTTCCATCACCGTAAGGCTTGGCAGAATGCAGCAGTCCTCCCGCTGCATGCCCCGGTAAAGAGGATTGATAAAGGGCCCTTCCAGATGAACTCCCAGCAGCTCAGCCCCAGAATAATCCGCCTCATAAGCATCATCAGCAGCTTCAATGCAGCGTTTGATTTCCGGAATGGTATCCGCTCCTGAGGTTGCCAAATAGGACGTAACCCCTGCATAAGGAAGGGTGCGGCACATCTCTTTTATTGCGGCCGCGCTTTTCTCAAACCAGAAAGAGCCTGTCGCCCAGCCGTGAATATGAATATCAATGAATCCAGGCAGAATGACAAAATCAGAATAGTCCTCATATTGCCCTGTAAACTCCTTATGCAGTGCCTTTATTTTCCCATGTTCCATCTCTAAAAATCCGTCAAATTCCTGATTCTCAAGAATTATATGTTTTGAATAAAGTACCATAATCCACCTACCTTAATGTCCAATAATCTTTATTTGCTTCCATCAGGTCATCTAATACCGCTTTTGCCTTAGAAGGATCCACAACCGTACGGTTTAATGTCAGCGCCATTAATGCCTTTGTATAATCTTTTTCTAAAAATGCTTCCACAGTCAGGAGTTCATAGGCGTACTGTCCTTCCATCAGTCCCTTGTAATAGGGCTTTATTGGTCCAAAGGGATACCCCTTTGCTCCGTCCTTTCCAATGGTTCCAGCTACCTCTACAATTGCTTCCGGTTCAAAGTTATCAATGATCCCCTGGTTTTTCACCATCACAATGAATTCCCTGTTTAAGTCATAGGCAATGGATTCCGCAACCTCTACCATCAGGTTCCCAAACACGCTGTTGGTCAGCATTTCCAGTCCATCCATATGATCTTTCCCTGCAGCCCCGGCGCAGAGTTCAAACACTTCCCTCTCCCTGGAATCCCGGGATTCATCGGCACGGGTGTAATCCGGGTCGCTTTCCGCCACGATTTCATCTGGAAACATGTAATACTGCATGTAGGTGGTAGGGATATATTCATCCATTAATTTCATGTATTTGTTCACCCTAACATAGGTATCCAGCCATGATTTTGAACGCTGCTCCGCATTAAAGGGCTTAAAGTCATGGTCTTTTAGATAAGACCGCAGCGTATCAAAGTAGTCATTTCCCTCCGTGTCCTTGAGTTCCGTAAACCACCCGAAATGATTCAGTCCAAAGTAACGTGCACGAAGGCTTTCCTGGGGCACTCCAAGAATTTTGGAGTAACTCTTCATCAAGGAAAAAGGCTGATCGCACAGGTTTAAAATACGCTTATCATCTGGGAACAGTCTGTCAAGTCCCAATGCCACAATAGCGGCAGGATTGGTATAGTTTAAAATCCAGGTATCCTTGGAATAGGAACGAACCTTTTCCACCATCTCCTTCATAGCTCCCAGAGATCGCATTCCGTAAGCAAATCCTCCGGGACCACAGGTCTCCTGTCCGACCAGTCCGTAACGCAGGGGAATCTTTTCATCCAGAGAGCGCATCGCAGTCTTTCCTACCCGCATCTGGCAGAAGATAAAGTCAACATTTCTGTATGCTTCGTCCTCATCCGTTGTAAATACCACTTCACACTCCGGATAATAGGATCTTAATACCAGGCGGTTATAAGCCTCCATGAATCCCATGCGTTCTTCATCTATATCATAAAAGATAATTTTTGAAAGGGGAAAACGTTCTTTATAGTTGACCAGCGTACCCACAAGCGCCGGAACACGGGCACTCCCCGCTCCGGAAATTGTAATCACATGTTGTTTTCTCATGTTACTCTCCTTGCATTCTTAATCATGAAAGGGAATGCCGCAATACACCGCCGCATTCCCTTGTTTGAATAAATACTGTTCTTTTATTCGCCAGCCGCAGTTTCCGTATCGCCGATTTTCTTTTCCGACTCCAATTTTTCTTTCAGCTCTTTTGCTCCTTTCAGAGCCTTCTGGGCCATCTCCTCAGCCAGCACGCTGCATAGCCCTGTGTAGTTTGCCGGATCGATCATGGTTTTTAATTCATCTGCCGTAAACATGGAAGTAAGCATTTCATCCTCTGTCAGCACATCATAATAATCCTTTCCTTCCAGTTCCACCTTCATGGCTTTCTCGTACATAAGCTCATGGGCCCTGTCCTTGCCGATTCTTTCAGCCACATTCATCATCACCAGTTCGCTGTTATCAAGGCCTTTATTTAGATTTACGTTTTTAAGCATCCGCTCTTTGTTAATCCGCAGGGTGCGGCTCAATTCCTCGGCTCTTATAAGCACCTCGGTAGTCAGTTGAAGACCTTCTTCCATAATACCATCAAACAACATATAGGAGCTGCTGTCTCCTTCAAACATCCTCACTGCCGAATAAAGCCCGACAGAAGGAAGGGAGTAAAGCTTTTGGGAATTGGCGATAATCCCCTTGGCTAGCTTGGGATTGATCTTCTGCGGCATGGTGGAGCTGCCGATGGTTCCCGGGGTGAAGGATTCGCTGACCTCAGAGAATTCTTCAACGCCGGTATAATAAACCTCTTCCGCCATTTTGTGAAACGTATTACATAGAAGAGACAGATTCATTAAATATTCTAATTTCATCTGACTCATGTTTCGGCTGGGCACATCCATAGAGCCCATACCCAGTTTATGAGCAACCCGATTCTGGATTTTCCGGCCCACAAGACCAGTCGAATTAAAGCCTCCTACGGCTCCTCCCATCATTGCTACAAATACTCGCTTCTCGCTTTCCTCCAACCGTTCCAGAGTGTTCATCAGCTCGCTGATCCAGACGGAAACTTTATAGCCATAAGTAATGGGTATGGCATGCCTGCCATGAGTTCTCCCTGCCATAACTGTATCTGCATGGTCATGGGCAAGCCTGCCCAAATTCTCCAGGATATCTGCAAGAAAGCTTTTAAAAACAGAATTTACCTGTTTTGCGATATAAAGCTGGGAAGTCTGCTGGATGTTCTGGGTTGTAACCCCGTAGTGGACATATTTTCCGCTCTCTTCACTGCATGCCTTCACCAGTACCTTTACAAAGGGGACAAAGCCATGGCCTACCTTTTCTTTGATCCGATCCATTTCCTCAAGATCCAGATCTTCAAATCGAACCGCCCCAATGCCCTTAGCAGCTTTTATAGGTATGAAGCCTTCCTCTGCCTGGGAAAGAGCCAGAGCAGCCTCCACCTTCAGCCAGGTCTCATATTTGAATGGTTCACTTAACAGTCTTTTAATCCCTCTGTCATCCAGTTTACTCTTAGAATCATAGAAAGCTCTCATCGTACACCTCTTATTTCTTCATAGCATCGTCTACCGCATGACGGACAAATTCCACATGAGGTCCAAATACAACGTGAATGTGATCCGTTGACGGGAAGAAGATACCCGCACAGCCAGAATCCTTGATTTTCATCTGATCCACCTTGGTTGGATCCTTTAAGTCCACCCGCAGGCGGGAAATACAGTTTTCCACACTCAGGATATTGTCCTTGCCTCCCAATCCCTTAATTACAACTTCCGCAATTGCCGGCCAGTTCTTTTCTTTCAGAAGAATGCTTGCAGATTCTTCGATTTCAAACCCTTCCCGTCCTGGTGTCTCTAAATTGAATTTCACAATAAACCATTTGAATACAAAGTAGAACACGATGAAGTTTCCGATTCCCAGAAGGATAAGGTTTAACCAATGTGTATTTTCATACAAAAGTCCGAAGATACCAAAGTCAAAAATCGTACCGCGGATATAGCCAATGGAGATATGAAGCATCTGGTAAGGAATCGCACCAATACCGCTCATGATGCAGTAAAGAATAAACAAAGACGGTGAAATAAACAGGAATGAGAATTCCAACGGCTCTGTGATGTTGCCTAAAAACGCAGTCAGGCAGCAGGTAAGGATTACGCCTTTTGCGATCTTTCTGTTCTTTAAGTATGAGGTTCGGTACATTGCCAGTCCTACAGCCGGTACACGGAATAAAGTAGTTAACATCTGTGCGCCTCCCAGATAACTGGTAAGGGTAGGCATGAGCTGGCCCCAGTACTCACTGCTGGGCCCTAAGTTAAACAGAACTTCATTGGTGGCATTTAAGATACCCACATATTCGGTCCCGTTAATCATATAGGTGCCACCGGCCTCGGTAAAACGAACCATGGAGGAAAGAACGTGATGCAGGCCAAATGGAATCAGTGCTCGGTTTAAGGCATAATAAATGGCGTTTCCTATGTACGGCGTTGTAAAGATAAAGGAAATGCTGATAAGGAAATTGGTCAGCAGACTCCAGAACACCGGAATGATCAGTCCGATAGGGATCATTGATGCAAACGTAATGATAGGAATGGATTTCTTCCCTCCAAAAAAGGCAAATGCAAGGGGAAGCTCCAGGCGGTAAAACCGGTCCGCCACTTTGGCAGCCACCAAACCTGAGATCAGGCCTCCCAGTGCCTCAATCTTAAGTGTCTGAATACCAAGAACCGTACCCTGCCCCACCTGAGCCGCAACTTCCGGATCAGCCAGAGTTCCCGTCTGTTTCAGATAAATACCCATTACCACGTTCAGTGTTAAATAGCCGACGACTGAAGAAAAGACAGCAATTCCTTTTTCATTCTTTGCCATTCCCTGAGCAACGCCCATGGCAAACAGCAATGGAATATTGTTAAATATAATACTTGTAATGGTTTGTAGGCTGGATAAAACAAGCTTTAAAACCTGGTTTCCCAAAAACGGGAATTTCTCTATCATGTAAGACTGCCCTAACGCACTGCAAATACCCATAACCATACCAATAGGTGCAAGAAGCGCGATTGGCAAAAGGAGCGACCGCCCAAATGTTTGGATGCTGTCTTTCCAGTTAGACTTTTTATTGCTCATATTTTTTCCCTTCCTTTGTTATGACATTGTGTGTTTAAGGCGCCTTATAAACTGTGTACATTATGGCAGATTCTATGAGTTGCTTCAAGGCAAAAAATTTACATTTTATTGTTGCGTTTAGTTGCCCTTAACTTTATAATGAAACCATTATAAGCATAACAGTACTGGAGGAATGTATCATGGGATTAAGCTACAATGATTTAAGCCTGCTGCGGTATATACAAAAAAGACAGCGCATTTCCCTTTCAAAGGTTGCCCTGCAGTTTCAAAAGGATGAAATATCCATACGCCGGACCATTGAGCGGATCAACCTTTTCTCCCACAAACCCTTGGTGGAAATACAAAAGGGCTTTTGCTTAAGCCCCTTAACTTACAAGGAATTTGTAGACTTTATTCAGCAGATCACCATGGCTGACTACACCAGTTCTTACATTGAGCGGATCCGTATCATGATCGTGACCATTTTTTTCGGCGGTTATGTAAATGCTTCTTCTCTATATGAAAACTGGGGGCTTTCCCTGACCACAAAAAAGCAGGATACCGCCCATTTAAGACAGCTCCTGGCCGGGCACGGTCTCTATCTTGTTACCTTAAAGAAAAAGGGGCTTACCATTGAAGGAGATGAACTGCAGCTCCGGTTCCTTGTCATCGACATTCTTCATCCCTTGTTAGAGTTTACGCCGGAAAACCGGATTGCGGCCCGCAGGGCCAATACACCCCTGGAAAAACAATGCTATGATCTGGCCAATGCCGATCTCCAGCCTGTCTCTCATCAGGCCGTGGAACAGTTGAACTTCTTTTTAACCGAATACAATCTTTCATTAAACTATCCTTCCAAAAAGTTTCTTCTGCTGTTTATCTGTATCATGGAGATTCGGCCTATTGATGAAACCATGAAATTTTGTTACCGCCTGCCGTTGGCGCCATTAAACATCCGCTTTGTTGATGACATCAAGAAAAACAAGCTGTACAATGTGGCCTTCAGCATGATGAACTTTTCCCGCAGTCTGGATTTTCCTTTTGACAAGCGCCTGTGGTATACCACCGAGCAATTTACCGAGCAGGTGGTGAGTCATCTAAAAAACCCGTTTACCATCCAGGAAGAATTCATCAATGAGCTTTACAACTATTTATACCGAGAAATCACCCTGAATCACTTTCATTGTACGTTTGTGGACAAGACCGTAGAAAATACGAAAGAACAGTTTTCAGACCTGTATGAAACCGTCGGAAAGTATGAGGTGTATTTTAAAGCTTCCTATAATTTTTCTTTCATGGATGAGCACCTTTCCACGCTGACCCTGCTGGTGCAAAAACACATTCTCCGCAACCGTACCATAAACCGCCAGTATAAGAAAATCGTTGTGATGACCAGCATTAACTTTGAGCGTGTCAGCTTTTTTCTGGAACAGATCAAGGAATATGTAGAGCTGCAGTGGATGGGGATCTTAAACATTAACGAAATCCACAGGCTGAAAGACTTAGATTATGACTATATCCTTTGCTTTTCATCCCGGATTTTTAATATCCTTCATGCCCATAACCTTCCTGTCCTCCGTATGAATTTCTTTGTAGACAGCAATGATATGAAAACCCTTCTGGCTAATGGCTTTTCTACCCGGAAACACCGGTTCTTAACCACCAGCTTTGTATCGGAAATCGGAGGAAAAAGCGAATCTGAAATGGAAGCATATTTAAAAGAGAATTACGGAGATTATTTTGTATAAGAAATCGAAGCAAGGATACGTTCCAAGGAAAGCACAAAAAAAGCACCTGACTTTGTCTATGATAATTTTTGAATTCATCATAGACAAAGCGGTGCTTTTAGAATCTTAAAGCAATTCCTCTATTGACTCTCCAATCATATCCTGAGCTTTTTGCAAACCGAAATTATCCAACACCGTTGCCCCGATCACTGCAAATGTATTCTGTTCCTTTAATTCTTCGCAGTTGGCATAAGAAGCCGAATAGGCCAGGAAAGGCACCTTTTCTTTTGTATGGTCGCTTCCCTTAAAGGTGGGATCATTGCCATGGTCTGCCGTAATCAGAAGCAGATCGTCCTCTTTTAAAAGCGGTAAAAGTTCTCCCAGCTTTTCATCAAATCGCTCTAATTCTGCACCGTATCCAATTGGATCCCGGCGATGTCCCCACAGGGCGTCAAAATCTACCAGGTTTACAAAGCACAGCCCGTTAAAATCCTTCTTTGCAATCTCTATGGTCTGTTCCATGCCATGAACGCTGCTTTGGGATTTATTGCCTTCTGTAAGACCTTCGCCGTCGAAAATATCAAAGATCTTGCCTACGCTGATCACATCCAGACCTGCATCCTTTAATATATTAAGAGCAGTGGTCCCAAATGGCTTTAAGGCATAATCATGACGGTTTGGAGTTCTTTTAAACTCGCCTTTCTTCATGCCAACATAAGGTCTTGCAATGACCCGGCCCACCTTCCATTCATCCCTTAAGGTGAGTTCCCTTGCTATTTCACAGCAGCGGTAAAGCTCCTGTAAGCCAAAGGTTTCCTCATTGGCACAGATTTGTAATACGGAATCCGCAGAAGTATAAACGATCATGTCCCCGGTAGCAATCTGATGCTCTCCCAGTTCATCCATGATTTCCGTACCACTGGCGGATTTATTTCCGACAATCTTGTGTCCGGTGCGTTTCTCCAGTTCATCCAGCAGTTCCTTAGGAAAACCTGTTTCCGTAAACGTCTGGAACGGCTTTGTAATGTAAAGCCCCATCATTTCCCAATGGCCTGTCATAGTATCTTTTCCCACGCTGGCTTCATTCAGTTTTCCATAATACGCCTTAGGCTCAGATACCGGTTTTACATGCTTTAAGGAACGTAAGTTTCCTAAACCAAGAGTTTCTAAATTCGGCAGATTCAGATGATCCACTGTGGCATCAATATGTCCAAGGGTATCGCTGCCCACGTCGCCATACTCGGCGGCATTATCCATCTCACCGATTCCTAAAGAATCAATTACAACTACAAATATACGTTTAAATCGTTTCATATTACCTCCCCGCGCTTTGATCGCATATAAAAGCAATCGAATTATATGATGGAAGTTTGTCTGACTGTCCTGGACAGAGACTTCTTCCTTGGAAAAGACTCATAATATTTAAATTAGGATCAAGTATATCTTTTCACCTTCATTATACAATTTTGTAGAATTTTTGCAATCTTTTTCTCTATTTTCTCTGAATACTTCAAATGTATTCCTTTGATTTTTAATTATACTAAAGATTATACAGGTGCAGGATCATACCCAATCACAGTCCAGATTCCGGTATCATCCTGACGGACCAGGCGCTTTAAATAAACATACTTTGCAATCGATTTTTCGTCTTTGATTTCTGCAATAGCATCAATTCCGTTATTTGAAATAATTTCGATATTCTCATAAGCAATCGGATAATCTCCCACAATACCTTCCGGCGACAGCAGCAGGCTCGCAAATACCTGGGCCACAAATGCCGGATCCAGTTTCCAAGGGGAATGACCTGCATCAACACTCTTCTGTTCATTTTCTTCTGCCAACTGATCCACCTCGACCTTGATTTTTGGTTCTCCTACAGTCTCAGTGCTTGCCGGCAGCTCAACCTTTCCACTCGCCAGACTCTCCGCGAAAACGGTCAGTTTCTCTAGAGGTACAGTCCCAAGTATACTGTATTCCATACCGCCCTCCTGCCAGCGGATCGATTTATCCGGTTCTGCAGTAATGATCTCGGCTTTGTTGTGATTCAGAGTTCCAAGAATTGCAGCGGAAGAAGGTGCAAGCTCTCCTGTTATTTCTGACTGGGTAAAGAGAATGGTATTTGCCGAATCATTGCTTGAGTAATATAATTTTACCGCTGCCCTGTCTCTCTCTACAGCAATCCGATTCAGTGTATACCCTTCTGCTGCCTGATCCGGAAGCCTGAGTGTAAAGCCGGCCAGCCTCTCTGCTTCTTCAAGGGAAGCCACCTCCTGCTCCATATTCGTATCAACCGCTTCATAGCCGTCCGGCATCTCATAAACAAGAAGGTTCTTTGGAATTTCATCAATAAATTCCATGGAGGTATATTCTGCTTTCATCTGTATGCCATTTTGCATTGCCGAAACCCTTTGCAGAGGCAGGTTTGTCTCCTCATCAACCCATAGGAAATATGGGTCCCCTCCCTCTGGAATGATTTGAAGCTTTGTAGTCTTTCTTCCATTGAGGGTCTCCAACCCGGCTTTTTTAACTGTCTGTGCCCTTGTGATGCTTTTAATTTCATTGCCAAGTTCAAAGGTAAAACGGGAAGCATCCGGAAATGCCGGTGAAAGGTAAGCGGCTTTTTTCTCAGGCAGAAGCTGCCACTTCTGTTCCCCATTGTTTGCGGTTATGGTACCTTTCGAAGTCCCTTCAAGATCTATGATATAATAATTCCCCTTCTCATCCGCCCATACTTCTCGCTTTGACTGGGTTATGGTTTCTCCCAAACCATTCGTCTCACTCACTTCCAGTATCCCATGATAGGCCCGGATTTCTTTCATTGCATTTTCCATTGCATATACGATTCCGGCGTCCCGGTTGGGAAGAACATAATATGCTGTCACGAAAAGCAATATAGCTGCGGCAGCAGAAGTGCAAATCATTGCATATTTTCTGATCCGATTCCTTTTTGTTTTTCTTTCTGTCAAAGAATTAACAAGATGCTGTTGGAACGAATCATCCGGATATTCCACCTCCCGCAGAAGCCTTGCTTTCCTTATGGCCGCAAGCAGAAGCTCATCCTCCTTCTGCAATTTCTCTTCATGCTCCCCGGGTTTCTTTCCGGCATTCAGATGATCAATATATTGAGATAGTTTCCTTTCATCCATTTTATCTTTCCTCCTTACCCTGTTCCGTTTCCAATAGTTTCGCCAGGGCTTTAACCGCGCGAAGCTGCATAACGCGAACAGCCCCTTCCGTTTTCTCCATCAGCTTAGCAGTTTCTACCACCGTATAGCCTTTCACAATTCGTAATTCGATAACTGTCTGCTGTTCTTGGGTCAAACGGTTGATAGCCTCTTCCAGCCTATTCTTTTCCGTTAACGAATCCGCAAAATCCTCCAAGGCTACCTCCTCTGGATTCACATCCTCGATATTGATACTGTTACGCCGCTTTTTCGATCTCCATTGATCACGAATGACATTCATTGCTATGAACTTTAAATATTTTAAACATTCAAGAATATTAACATCATTCCTATTCAGAAAAGAAATTGCCTTTACATAGGTTTCCTGTGTTATATCCTCCGCTTCTTCACGGTTTTGGACTTTATAATAAATGAAGCTGTACAGCTCCCGCCAGGTGTCCGCACAAAGTCTTTCAATCATTTCCCTGTTGTCCTGTCTATTCCTCATTCCTGCCTCCATAATGCTGCAACATGGCATCCTGTATTTTTAATAGCTAATATAATCCGGATTATGGTACGTACAATTATATAGACGTCCGCTGTATATGAAATGTTACGTGCTGATTTTATTTTATATAATGCTAGTTTTAATACAAAATTACTCTATTTCTTTGATAGACCTATCATCCGAACTTCTTCGTTGACAAATATCATTGGAAGAATTAAGATGTTTGTAATTATGAGTAATCGGAATTCGTATTAGCTAGATCTGATGAAGCTCAAATCGGCATTGATCATCAGATCGTATGCCGGTATGGCGGTGAGGAATTTGCCATATTTATGAAGGGTGTAGCCATGGAGAAGGATTGAGACAAATTGTAACCATTGTCAGTAGCACTGATCAATGCTGACCGAAAGCTTTATGAGGCAAAGGAAAATGGTAGAAATCAGACCAGGTGCTGGAATTACATATAAAGGAATATTTTGCAGGTGAGAACATGAAAATACGTGACGAATACACTTGTCCTTTAGAATTGACACATGATATTACGAAAGGCAAGTGGAAACCAATCATTTTATGGCAGCTTGGCAAAGGAGTTATGTCTTTGACCAAGCTTGAAAAAGACATTAAAGGCATCAATCAAAAAATGCTGCTGGAGCATCTGAAAGAGCTGCTGGATTATGGAATGATAGGCAAGCATTCTTTTGAAGGATATCCGCTAAAAGTTGAATATTATTTGACCGAACGCGGCAAAAAACTGTTGGATGCCATCACGATCATGCAAAGCATAGGCATTGACATTATGAAAGAAAACAATATGACTGACTTTTTTAAAGAAAACGGGTTTATAGACTGAGCATACCTACAAAAATGTGGGTAATTTACAGCCTGACTCTTTTGTGGTATCGTTTTCCTATAAAAACTCAGGAGGAACTTCAAATGATGAGGGATGCAGGGCAAACAATTGGCAATTTGATTGACAGGCAGGGAGTTGCATTTATAAGCTCCTTGGATGAGGACGGATTCCCCAATACGAAAGCAATGCTGCCGCCGAGAAAACGGGTTGGGATTAAGATCTTTTATTTTACTACAAATACCTCTTCCATGCGTGTCAAACAATTTCGCAGCAATCCAAAAGCATGTATCTATTTTTGTGACAAACGGTTTTTTCGCGGAGTTATGTTAAAGGGAACAATGGAGGTATTAGAGGATGCCGCCAGCAAGGAAATGATCTGGCAGGATGGGGATACCATGTATTATCCGAAAGGCGTTACGGATCCTGATTATTGTGTGCTTAAGTTTACTGCCCAGACAGGCAGGTATTATGCCAACTTCAGTTCTGAAAATTTTATGATTGAATAATCCTTGCGGCCAATAAAGGAGTCAACTAAAATCAAAGTTTTAGTTGACTCCTTTATTCATATCGTTTTTCATTTTCCGCTCAAAACTGCCAGAGATCCCCATCTCTTCCCGATATTTGGCAATAACTCTTCGAGAAAGACGACACCCCTTTTCACTCAGTAATTCTGCAAGCTTCGAATCACTGTACGGCTTTTCTTTCTTTTCTTCATTTATGAATTCACGTATTAATTCTTTGACGCCATCCGAATTAATCAAGCTGCCGTCACCTGCGGGAACTGACGCAGAAAATAAGTTTTTCATCAGAATACAACCTGCGGGATACTGAAGATATTTGTCTTTTACGGCACGGCTTATGGTCGAGGTACTAACCGACAGCTTTTCTGACATTTGTGTCATGGTACAAGGTTTAAGTTTTCCGGAATATCGAAAAAATTCATCCTGCTCTTCCAATACTGCATTTGTTATTTGAATAATCGTCCTGCGCCTCTGTTCAACCGCATGAATGAGAAATTTCGCCCGCTCCAACTTATTCTTAAAGTATTCAAAAAGTTCCTGCTCTTTTACTTCTGCCATCATCTGGAGATAATAATCGTTTAACTGATAGTCTCCGCACCAATGATCATTGATTTCTATATTCCATTTCCCCTCCGGACCCATAGAAACGATAACATCCGGAATAATATATTGCTTTTCATTCTCTCCAAACCCCTGCAGCGGCCTTGGATTTAAGGTACTAATCAGAGCAACATATCTTCTGGCTTGTGCAGATGAGATATCGAGTGCTCGGGTGATTGAGCTTATTTTCCCCTGAGATATGTCCGTTAAATGATATGAGATAATATTTTTTAGGTTTTCATCATCAAGTCCTAGTATTTCAGTCTGAATTAACAAGCATTCTACCAGATTCTTTGCAAAAATACCATTTGGTTCCAACTTTTTTAAATCGAATAAGCAGCTTTCGATTACCTGCTCATTCACACCGGTCAACTGAGCAATCTCAGGAACCTCCAAATCGATAAACCCATTACGATCCAGGCTCTGAATCAAAAAATCAATTACACGTAATTGTATATCCGAATAGCGTTCTAACTCCAGCTGCTCATAAACATAGGTATAAATATTATTCGCGTTTGAAGTATCAAACTCCTGAGTGCTCCCCTCATTGCCTTCTTCGAAATACCCTGCTGTATTTTTTAAAGGCTTGCTGTAATTTAATTGATACCACGCTTGATAATCTTCCTGAGTATAAGATTCAGTTCCAGAATTGGTTTGCTCCAGCAGAGGATTTTCCATATATTCATTTTCCATATACCGACTCAGCTCACTATTGCATAATGCAAGCAATTCCAGAGAAGAGATCTGGCTTTGAGACAGTAGCTGACGCTGCTCCACCGTTAATTTATGTTTCATGGCAACCTCCCTTTGCAACCATTGTATTATAAATATTATACCATAATACCTACAGACTTTGCAAAAAGAGCGAAGTTATCACCTCACTCTTTTTTATCACGGAGAACGTTACACAATTTATTCAAGAATTGTAACCCCATCAATTAATTCCTTTTCAAACTCCACTCTATGATGCTTTGTGTATAATCCAGGAGCTCCTCCTGTATGGATCATGATTATCTTCTCACCTTTTTTGATTTTCCCGTCCTTAACCATATCAATAATTGCGGCAAAACATTTTCCTGTGTAACAGGGATCTAGCAGGATGGCTTCTTTTCCTGCCATCAGACGAACCGCATCCCTTACCTCCTTTGAAGGGAGATTGTATCCGCCCCGGACATACTCCTTTTCAATATCAAAATCTTTTAGTCCGGCACTTATTTTCATTCCATACTTTTCTTTTGTGCTGTCAAACAGTTCCACAATGCTTTGCTCTTTGAAATCATCAAAGGGGGAAATCGCTACACCGGTTAATGCCAGGCCGGAATCTTCATTATGAAATCCGCAATACAGTCCCATATAGGTCCCTAAGCTGCCTGCTGCAGAAATAACCCGTGCATCACTGATTCCCATGGCGGCTGCCTGTTTTGTAAGCTCGACCGCACATTCATAGTAACCCAGGATACCGATATCATCAGAACCGCCAAGGGGTATGTAATAAACGGTTTCTCCCTGTGCCTCATATTTTTTGATTGTGTCCCTGACCAACTCTTTATACTGTTCAAGAGACGGACGGCCGTCATCCTTTTTTATGATCACTTCTGCGCCCATTAATCTGTCTAACAGTAAGTTTGCCGACAATTCTCCCGGGTAATCCCCGATTGCAACAATCGCACACCTCATATTGTACTTAGCAGCCACAGCAGCTGTCAACCGACCATGATTTGTTTGTACGCCGCCCTCAGTAATAAGCATGGTCGCGCCTTTATCTTGCGCTTCTTTTAAAATATACTCCAGCTTCCGAAGCTTATTGCCTCCCATACCCAGACCCGTCATATCATCACGTTTTAAATATAACTGGATCCCTAACTCTTCTGATATATTTTTAAGAAACTCCAACGGAGTGGGCAAATTCAATAATGAGACTTTTTCTTGACCTAAAACCATAATAATACCTCCTGATATCGATGCTATTATTTTCACGCCAATGCCACGAAAACCCGGTCTTATATATATTACATGTGGCAATGACTGTATATATTACAGATAAATATTTGTATCCCTTACCATTACTCGCCAATCATTATCTTAACAATTTCCCGGTCCGTCTCACGCATTCCGTCCTTACCAAGCCGTCCGACATTACGTATGGTTTCCTCGACATCACGGTTAATTATTCCTTCACCGGAACGGAACTGCTGCTCCCCATTTTTAAACATGTCATGGCCTAAAAGCCCTGCCATAATACTGGTAGCTATTTTCCCTGCACAGGAAGGCTTGGCTCCGTCACAGATCATGCCAGATGTAATGACAACAGAATTTACAAGAGTATGTGCGATCTCTTCAAATCCACCGCCTAATAAATAGGCAATACCACATGCGGCGGCACACCCGGCACTGACAGCGCCGCAATACGCTGACAACCGGCCAATTCCGGTCTTTTCATGGATGGAGATCAGATTTGCAAGGGCAAGGGCACGATATAATTTGTTCCTTGTCACATCCAGATCATTTGCATACTCAATCACAGGAACTGAAACCGTAATTCCCTGGTTCCCGCTGCCGGAGTTAATGATTACCGGAAGTTCGCATCCACTCATTCTTGCATCACTGCCGGCCGCTGCCTTGGCAATTGCACGATTACGGACATCATTTCCGTAAGAAGCCAGCCATGTGCTTCCAATGTTTGCGCCATAATCATTCTTTAATCCCTCTAAAGCAATCGCCATGTTGTAATTAATTTGAGGATCTAAAATGTCTTTCACATCTTTGACCAGCAATGTATCTGCAAATTCGATTATATCTTTTAAGTTTAGCAGGCTCTTATCTGTTAAGCCAACCTCCTGAGTGTTTTCAATACTATTTTCACTCCCCTGTTCCCTGCCGGCTTCCAAATTAAATAATGTTTCTCCATTTTTCTCAATCAGAATGATGTTTGTATGATATTGAGCAATTCTCAGTTTTACATACTCATTCCCTTTAAATAAAATGAGCACGATATCAAACGTCAGTTCTCCATCTATCGCTTTCACCGTAATCGGCACATGATTCATAAAGTCTCTTATCTCTGACTTTTTATCATTACTAACGACTGAAATAACCTCCAGAAGCTTCGTTGCGTCACCAGCAACGATTCCTGCTGCTACTGCTGCCTCAATTCCCTTTAAGCCATCCGTATTGGGTACAACAACGCTTTTTACATTTTTAATAATATTATAGCTTACATTTACTTCTACTTTATCCGGCAAACTGCCAAGCACTTCTCTCGCTTTTGCCGCGCCATATCCTAAGGCAATTGGTTCCGTACACCCCATTGCCGGTACTAACTCTTCTTTTAAAATCTGAACATAAGTTGTATAACGTAAATCCTTTGTATCCATATCAATCCTCCCCATTGCTCAGGCTTCTGATTTACCAAATAGTCCATCGGATATTCGCGATCCGCTTCACTACTTGATAAGGTCAAAAAGCGGGGCATATGAGGATTACTGACAGTTTCCTATATGCCCCCGCTTTTAAGATATTACAGTTTTTCTAATACCTCATCTAAGTCTAGGGTTTTGGTTCCGTCTTCAAGAATAAAAAACGGAATCCCAATACCACCGTTTCTTTTAACCGCTTCATATGCCGGTTCCGATTCACGGGCAGCAAGATATGCTTTTAAATCCTTTAAATCTGCTGACAAATTTTTAAAATCTACGCTGGCTTTCTTATCAATCAGCTTATTCAGCGCGTAAAGAGTGTCTGGGCAAAAGTGGCTTCCAATAATTGTAATTTTCATAAGTATCTTTCCTTTCTTTTATGCAGTAATATCTGATTTTTCAATTAGTTCTTTGTTGCTATGTGTTAAGCGATTATGAATCCAGTCTTTTCCTTCAACCATTCTGGCTACCATCATGGAGGCAATGGCATCACCAGATGAATTTAAGCAGGTAGCTGCAGGGTCAAACAGGAACCCTAAGGTTGCAATTAACGGAAATGCTTCTGGTGGAAAACCAAAAAGACCGACGATCAGCATTTCGCCTACCAGACCACCCCCTGGCGCTCCGGATAATACAAATGCAGACAAAATCGCTACAACAATTGACATGGCATAAGTTCCCACTCCTGTAAACGGCTGATGAAACACTCCAAACAAAAATGCAATCTTAACAATAGAAGATAATACCGAACCATCCATATGCATGGTAGCTCCCATGGGAAGAACAATCTCTCTAATATCCTTAGGAACTCCCATTTTGTCACAAGCATCCAGATTTACAGGCAGGGTAGCCATTGAGCTTTGAGTTGCGAAAGCAGTCAATGCAGGGGTAGGAACAAATTTCAGCATACGGCGAACCGCTTCTTTTCCGCCTGCTATATAGGAATACAATGGGAAGAATATTACTACATAAATTAAGCAGAGCGGATAATATAGGATCATGGAACGACCGTAATCGCCAATTAAGCTTGGACCAAACTCGCCTACTAAGTTGGCAAAATATGCACCCAGACCGATCGGAGCAAATTTCATGATTAAATTGACCATCTTCATGATGACATCATTTAAGTTAGTAAGCATTTTTCCAACAGGGCTTTCATCACCGCCGCATGCACTTACACAGAACCCAAACATGACAGAAAAAATAATCAATGGAAGCATGTTCTGACGGCTTATCAGATCTGGAAAATCGGAAACAGTAAGAGCTCCAACAATCATGTCACCAACCGCAGCAGTTTCCCCAACTTCCGTAGCACCCATAGCAATTGTAGTGCTTGCCGCAGGCGGGAAAAGATTTACAGCAAACAGGACCAGCACAGCTGCGACAGCGCCAGTGCCGATAAAAACAACAATAAGATTCATTAAAATACTACCAAGACGTTTCATATTCACCATGCTTCCCACAGCACTGGAAATAGAAACCATGACCATCGGCACAACGATTGTAAACATCAAGTTAAGGAAAATATCGCCAAGCGGTTTCACGATTGCCGCCTTCTCACCTGCAATTAATCCAAATCCTGATCCGATTAAAATTCCCAGCACTAACAGGATAGGGAACCGATAGCTTTTCCAGATATCTTTCTTATTCATAAGTACACTTCTCCTTTTCACCCCATAATTTTGATTTCAAGTGACTTTTATCATTTCTTTCTTTTACAGACGATTTACCGCATCCTCTAACTGTTTCATGGCTTTTTCCAGCACGCATCTGGGACATGCTGCATTTAATCTCATATAGCCGGAAAGACTCCGGCCAAAGGTATAGCCTTCATTTAATCCCAATTTTGCATCTTCAATCATAAACTTTCTTAATCTTTCATTATTCATTCCCAATTCCCGGCAATCCAGCCATACCAGATAAGTAGCATCCGGTACATTAGGCTTAATTTTAGGAATGTACTTCTCACAATAATCTCTGATAAACTCAAAGTTTTCAGAGAGATATGGAAGCAATTGTTCTAACCACTCTTCCCCCTCGTTAAACGCCGCTTCCATGGCTACGGAACTAAATGCATTATTCCTGTGGATGTCTAAATTCATCCAAAACTTATCAAAGGCGGCCTTCATTTCCAGGTTCGGGAAAACATTCGTTGATGCCTGTAATCCTGCAAGGTTAAATGTCTTCGTTCCAGAAATACAACTTATGACATGATCTTTGGCCTTTTCCGATATCATAGCGGTTGGAATATGTTTCTTTCCATGAAACACCAGATCAGAATGTATTTCGTCAGAAACCATCAACACGTCATTGGCGTAACAAATATCAAACATTTTCTGAAGCTGCTCCTTCGTCCAGACAATCCCAAGAGGATTATGAGGGCTGCACAAAAGAAAGATTTTCACATTTGGATCTTTTGCTTTCTCTTCAAAATCTGCAAAATCAATTGTCCACTTTCCGTCCTCTTCAACTAGTTGGTTTTCAACTACCTTTCTTTCCCATGCCTCCGTAATATCGTAGAATTCAGAATAAACGGGAGTCTGGATCATGATAGAATCCCCTTTATTGCTAAATACCTTGACAATAGCAGACAGTGCTGGTACTACTCCCAGGCTCCAGCTTACTTTTTCCTTGTCAATCTTCCAGCCATGCCTGCGGAACTGCCAGCCTAGTATTGCATCAAAATAGGAGTCCGGCCGGTATGTATATCCCCAGATCCCTTCCATTGCTTTTTCCACGCATGCATCAATGATTGGCTGTGCCGTTTGAAAATCCATATCTGCGACCCAAAGCGGTATCACATCCTTGGTACCAAACTTTTTTTGCCTCTCATCGTATTTTCCCGCTCGGTTTTCACTTCGGTCAACTACGACGTCAAAATTATACTTCATAAAATGCTCCTTTCAGTTTTCTATTTATATATAGAGCAACACACGTGCCAACTTTTTATGAAGAAGAAAATATATTAATAAAAACATAGAAAAAGCCTGTAAATGCTGCCTTTTCTACGTTTATACTTTTTACTTCATTTTGCAGAACTTTGCCGAGGAATGAAAACCTTTTTCTTTTGGTCTTTAATTGGTTGTAAATAGGTTTGAATATGGTTATAAACTAGGTTATTTTAACCATATTAATTGGTTATCCAATCGACTCCTTTTTTGGTAATACTACTTCCACCTCTGCCCCTTGTAACAATTACGTAGCCATTTTCCTCTAATCTGCTTAATATTTTACGCACCTGAGGCTGTGTTAACTTTATCTTGCGCATCTGAGCCTCCAACAGTATTTTATCCCGTCCAATAGACTGACCTGTACGCTCTGCATGATAAAGAATTTCCAGAATTACCCGCTCCTGTTCGGTAGGCAAATGCGATGTATTTTGATACGGAAGCGGCTTATCTGTATCGTATGCTTTCGGATCAGCATCTTTTGTCTCATTGGTCTCTTCTTCATATTTACCTATACGAAAGACCGGAGGCAAATCAGCAATCGTTATTACGGTATGGCCAGTAAAGCACAAATAATCCACGACATTACGCAGTTCCCGTATATTTCCCGGCCATTCGTATTTACGAAATAACTCCTTAATATCATCACTTAAACGGAATGTTCCTCCAAGTTCTTTACGAAAGCTATCCAGAATTAAGAATACATCTTCCGCTCTCTTTCTTAGCGGTGGAATTAACACCGGCAATGCGTTCAGTCTGTAATAAAGATCCTGCCGGAACGTGCCTTCCGCCACCTTTTGCTCAAGTTCTTCATTCGTTGCAGCAACGATCCTCACATCGACATGAATAATCTGATTTCCGCCTACCCGCATGATTTCACGTTCCTGCAAAACACGCAGCAGCTTTACCTGCAGCGCAGGGCTCATGCCTTCCACTTCGTCTAAGAATAGTGTCCCTTGATGTGCAAATTCAAATAAACCTGGACGGCCTCCTTTTTTCGCGCCGGTAAAAGCTCCTTCTTCATAACCAAACAGTTCACTCTCCAACAGATTTTCCGGCATTGCTGCACAGTTGATTGCCACAAATGGCTGATCCCTGCGCTTTGACGCATTATGGACGGAGTGCGCAAACAGCTCTTTACCGGTTCCCGTTTCCCCTATTAACAAAACAGGAGATTCTGTGCAGGCCATTTTATTCAAGATAAATTTAGTCTTTAATATAAGATCGGACTCTCCGATCACATCATCAAAACAATATTTGGCTCTATGCCCCTGGCCTTTTTTCATCAATTGACCCCGGAGTTCATTTTGCCGGCGCTCCATCTCATTGAACTTCTGCAAGATGGCGAAGGCGCCAATACAGACATCCCGCCTTAACACCGGCCGCACATAAAGGCTTACCAGATTTCCTGCAACTCTTACAACTTGAGGATTTGTCTCCTTTTTCTCCTCTAAGCATTTCCGGAATGGGATATAAGGGAATACTTCTTCCCCCATGTTTGTAAGACTAAGATTTTCAGGAACACGAGTGATATCAACAGCATTTTTGTTGATTGCATATATTTCTCCATGTTCATTTACCGCGATCACACCCTGATCAAGTACTTCCATGAGAATATCAAACTGACTCTCCAATCTTCTGGAACGATTGAACATCTGGTCAAAATAGTAGGTATTGGTGCATACCGATTCCTGATACTGTTTAAATGAGGCTTCTTCCAGCAGGTCGTCAAACCCCAGCCTGAACGCAGCTTCAATCATGGTATCGGCAGAGCAGGTCCTCTGCCCCAGATTTATAATTGTAGGAATCCCGCTTGGCACATAACGCTCTTCATCCGGAGTAACAGCAATCTCTGCCATATCAGTCAGCTTGCTTCCCGGAGCATAGAGTATAAACTTTAAATGGGTAATCCCCAGCTGTTCCAGCTGTGTCACTGCTTCCCTGGCCATAACCTCAGTGATATTGACAAAAATGACCTTTGTTCCCTTCGGAATCTCTTCCAAACGGCGTACCGCTTCTTTAAAATAAGTAACCTGAATTTCCATCCGTTGTGCATCAGACGGAATATACCGATTCGGATCCCCCATGGCATCAAAAGCATCCGTCGATCCCATATACAAATCACACGGTTCCATAGTCGCTGCTGTTCCATCCATCATGCTATAATTTCGTACAACTGCCCGTTCTCCAAACACTGACCGAACCTGCTGTGCATATGCTTTTCCTGCAAATGGGTCTAATGCAATAACCGCAATACTTTTTTTCATGCTTTACCTTCCTGTGCCGACAAAAAGATCTGATATCAGCTCACGATTTTCTTACTCCTGCTGCCTTTAGTATAACATAGCAAAAAAATCAGGTAAAGCTACCTTTCGATCATTTTCATCGCTCATTATAATTTAAAGGAATAATAATAAGACTTCCCCTTTTCTGTCATCCGCCGGATATCTACCTTAAAGATATCACTGATGCAGCGATGAACCCTGTGGTCCGAAGCTTCCTCATAAGCGACCACCTTTCCATTTTCCATCACAGCCAACCGGTCTGAGTAATTGAGAGCCAGATTAAGATCATGCAAAACCAGCACAATGGTTTTTCCAAGCTTCCTGTTTAAACTGTTTATAAGCTCCATAATTTCATAGGAGACATTAATATCAAGATACGTAGTGGGTTCATCCAGAATAATAACCGGCGTATCCTGAGCCAGTACCATGGCAAGAAAGACACGCTGTCGCTCTCCTCCGGAAAGCTGGCGCATATTTTTGTTTCGCAGAGACTGGCAGTATGTCATTTCCATGGCATATTCGGTCAGCCGTTTATCCTCGGCAGAAGAGAAACTGATTGGAGACTGATGTGGATATCTTCCTGACATTACCGCATCTTCCACTGCCATATCCGGTATGTAGCTGCTTTGAAGCAGCACAGATACACTCCTGGCAAACTCCTTTCGTTTCATAACGCCAATCTCTCTATTCTCTAAAAACACCTTTCCCTTATCCGGATGCAACAGACGGGAAGAAAGCTTTATCACCGTGCTTTTTCCACATCCATTGGGCCCGATGATGGTGGTTATCTTTCCTTTTTCAAACGTTAAATCCATCCCATGGATCAGCGGCTGCCTGTTATAAGAATAAGTCACATCCTCAAGCCTGATCATAATTTCCATCATTCCTTCCGCCTGTTTTTTAGAATCAGATAAAGAAAAAACGGTCCTCCCATCAAGGACATCAAAATACCCACTGGCAGCTCATAGGGCAGGAATAAAGTTCTGGCAAGCAGATCACACAAAATTACGAAGATACCACCTGTCAGAGCGCTTGCGGGTATGACATACCGGTTGTCCTGACCGATCATTAATTTCACCCCATGGGGAACCAGAAGGCCCACAAAACCGATCATCCCGGCAAAGCTGACCGCCGCGCCTGCAAGTATGGCTGCAATGGCCAAATAGGCACAACGGCAGGCATTTACATTCATTCCCAGGGTTTTTGCACTGTCTGCCCCAAGATTTAAAATGTTTAAACCCTTGGAGCAAAGCAGTGCCAGAATAAAGCCTGCAGCTATAAAAACCGAAGGATAGATAAGTACATTTGAAGTAACAGAGGAAAGTCCTCCCACCAGAAAATTTCCTGCGCCTACGTAGGCATCGGGATATAAAATCATAATCGTATTCATTCCTGCGCTGAAAATACTGTTTACCGCAAAGCCTGTCAAAACCAACAGAACCCTTGACAATCTTCCGGTCATGGTAATGGCAAGAACCAGCATACAGGCAAGGAGGGCACCGGAAAACGCCGACAAAGGCAGGAGGAGGGGGTCTGCCGGAAGAAAAGCAGATGCCAGCAAAACAAATAGTCCGGCTCCTGCATTCACGCCTATGATATTAGGACTTGCCAGAGGATTGTTTAACACGGACTGAATGATCGCACCGGATACTGCAAGTGCGCTTCCTGCAAGCAGGGCTGCTGTTACCCTTGGCAGGCGGACCGTAAGAAGAATCCGGTATAAAAAATCATCAGGCTCTCCTGCAAACAGGGTAGTTACGAGAACAGTTGGCCGGATGTTACTGGCTCCCAGGCATAATCCCAGCAAAACTGAAACCGTAAGCATCCCAGATGATAAAAGGATAAGCAGCCTCGCCTTATTATTTCTTCCCATATAGAATCTCCGAAAGGTATTGATAGCTTTCTGCCCATTTTTCATTTGGTTTATAAAGGAACTTTTCCTTTGGCAAAAGAATGTAACGGTTATTTTTAACGGCGGTAAGGCCATTCCATGCCCGATTCTTTTCAATGCTTTCCTTTAAATTCTTCATGGCAAGGGTATCGTCATTTCCCATGGGGATCACAAAAATATAATCCGGATCTTCTTTTACGATGCTCTCCATGTTAAACTCCTTTAACAGGCTCTGATTCTCGTCAGCTATGTTTTTACAACCCAGATCATTTAACATGTTTCCTGTCATGGTCTTGGAATTTTGCGCTACCGCTCCGCCGGAATAAGTAATGAGTAGTAAAACAGAGGGAGGCTCCTCAGTTTTTGCTCTGTCGAGGATTTCCCCAATCTCTGTTTTTACAGCCAGCCCATTTTTTTCATACAGCTCTTCTCTTCCGGTTATTTCCGTACAGGTCTTAAGCATGGACAGATAGTCATCAAAATATGTGACTTTAAAATAGGCAGCCGTAATGCCCGCTTGTTTTAAAACCTCTTTAAGCGCTGCATGCTCCTTGGTTTCTGATGACAATAGAACCAGATCCGGGTTTAAGGCTATGATTTTTTCTACATTGGGATTGTTATATTTCCCCACGGATACAGTTTCCTCCGAAAGCTCCAGTCCTCTTTCATCAAATGCATCATCCGTAACACCGGCCAGACTGCCTCCGGCTGACAGCCAGACTTCTGCAAAGCTCCCCATTAACGCCACCACACGCTCCGTTTTCCTGACCGTCACTTCCTGCCCAAGGGCATCGGTAAAGCAGTATTCCTCCGGCATCACAGCAGCCGGTTCCCCTGTCTTTTTGCCGCACCCGGCAAGCATATTTACTATCATAAAAAGCATCACTGCATACACCATGGATTTTTTCTTCAATTTATTAAGGCACCTTCTTTGCATAATTGTTTTCCGTAAGCGCAATAGCTGTCTTCTGCCATATAATCGCCGTCATGATAATATCCTGCCCGCGCACGGCAGCCTCCGCACTCTTCTTCGTAAATGCAGTCACGGCATGTCCCCTTATAATTCCGGGTGCGCAGGGTTTTAAACAGGCTGCTGTTTTTCCATATTTCATCAAACGGTTCTTTGCGGATATCTCCTGCTTCCTCAACCATATAGGCACAGGGGCGGACCTTTCCAACAGGGCTTACCACGCAGTAGGAAAGTCCGGCCAGGCAGCCTCTGGTAAAACGGGTATCAACTTCCATCTCCTTTGCCACTCTTGTAAATTGAGGGGCACAGGTTGGTTTGATATCAATGGGAACTTCCTTCTGCTTCTTCATGATAGTCTGCAGAAGCCTTTCGTACTCCATGACTTTCAGCGAGGTTTCTTCTAAATATCTCCCTCTGCCAACCGGAATCAGAAAAAACAGGTAATTGGCTACAGCGCCTGATTTCACGCTGAAGTCAATAATATCTTCCACTTCCTCCTGATTCCAATCCATGACCGTAGTATGTATCTGAAAGGGCAGGCCGGCTTTTTTACAATTTTCGATTCCCTCTAAAGTCAGCCGGTATGCATTTTCATCTCCCCTGAATCCGTTATGTTTTTGTTCATCCAGGCTGTCAAGGCTGATCCCCATGACTGCAGCTTTGCATTTCTTTAAATTCTTAGCCGCTTCCTCCGTAATCAGCATACCGTTGGTGCCAAAAACAGGCCGAAGGCCCACACCGGCTGCATAGGATACCAGGGTATAGATATCCGGGCGCATTAACGGTTCCCCTCCGCTGAATATCATAATGCGAAAACCAGCCCTGGCGATTTCATCGATCAGCCTTTTGGCTTCTTCCGTTGTTAATTCATCTGCCTTTTTACTGCCGGCATCCTGGTAACAATGCTTGCACTTAAGATTACACTGGTTTGTTGTCATCCACGAAACGATCATATACTTTCTCCTTGTACTATTCTTTAAACCATTTAATTCATCATAATTCCATCAGCTCTTTTTCATTCCATAATTTTTTGATTTTTACCGATTAAATTATATTAACCATTCATGGGAAACAGGTGTTAAAATATAGTTTTTAATAAATAGTATCAATAACGTTTCCTCATGTGTTGTAATTACAACAACAAAATGGGAAATCATATGTTATGATAAACATATCGAAGAATCCAGAATTTTATCGCATACAGAAAGGAAGAAAAATGGCACATTATATAAATATTACTGACACCATTTATGATATAACCGAAAAATTTCCCGAAACAATCGGACTGTTTGTTGCAAATGGGTTTGAGCAATTAAATAATCCAATCATGCGCAGCACCCTTGGTAAGACGGTCACTCTGGAAATGGCCTTATCCATGAGAAAGCTTAATCAGGAGCTTTTCATAGAAAAACTGGAAGAAACCATTAAGCAAAACCTTCCGGACCTCACTTCCGGACTTACCCCTACGAGAAAAGAAGAAGGCGGTGATATCCGCATTGAAGGGGTACTCCCCTGCCCCATTCGCCTTCCTCTTTTGGAAAAGTTTGAAGCCTGGATGGTTTCCCAGAAGGATTCCATGGACTAT
Organism: Lacrimispora sanguinis; assembly: GCF_044987295.1. Lineage (NCBI taxonomy): Bacteria > Bacillati > Bacillota > Clostridia > Lachnospirales > Lachnospiraceae > Lacrimispora > Lacrimispora sanguinis. Next base: position 877,801 of record NZ_CP173277.1, read on the forward strand.
AAGGTGGACTACAATTTAAAATCTGCCAACCTTGGACTTGATGATGTAAAGGAACGGATCATCGCCGCAGACGGCAACGCGGATGCCTTATCCGATCTCTATCTTTCGGCTGGCTTTGACTTGTTTTTTGATAAAAGCCTTATGGGACGTTACCGGGATTCCGGTACCTTTGAAGATATTTCTGATATGAAACAAATAAATCCTGATTTTGACAATGACTCCATTTCTTTAAAGGATCCAAAAAATCAATATGCTATCATCGGCATTGTTCCTGCGGTTATTATGGTGAATACCGCTGTTTTAGGAGACCGTCCGTTTCCTGAAAGCTGGGCGGATTTAATGAAGCCTGAATTTGAAAACAGCGTCAGCATGCCAATGAAGGACTTAGACATGTTTAACGCATTTTTGCTGCACATCCACCGGTATTATGGGGATGAGGGCATTGAAAAAATGGGAAAGGCTCTTTTGCGCAGCATGCATCCGGCCCAGATGGTAAAATCCCATATATCAAAGGATGGAAACAAGGTTCCTGCTGTTACGATTTCCCCTTACTTTTTTGCCAGTATGGCAGATGAGAAAAGTCCCCTTAGGCCCGTATGGCCAAAGGATGGCGCGATCATCAGCCCGATTTTCCTTTTGGCAAGTACAAAGAACAGGGAGAAGGTCAAACCATTTGTGGACTTCCTGTATTCCAAAGAAATAGGTGAAATCCTTTCCTCTAACGGGAAATTTCCTTCTACCAATCCGCTGGTAGACAACCACTTAAAACCAGATCAGAAATTCATGTGGCTTGGCTGGGATTATATTCACAGCCATGATATCGGAGAGCTTATCAAGACTACAGAACAGCTGTTTTATCAGGCAGCGGAAAAGGAGGCTTTATGAATCTGATTATTGTATCAGGCCCCCCTTCCTCCGGGAAGACGTCTGTTATATTAAAAACCATCGCCTCTTATCAGAGCAGAAATATAAAGGTAGGTGTTGTCAAATTTGACTGCCTTTATACGGATGACGATGCTGCCTACGAAAAGGCCGGTATACCGGTAAAAAAGGGACTTTCCGGTGCCTTATGCCCTGATCATTTCTTTGCTTCCAATATTGAAGAGGTGGTAAATTGGGGCAATGAGGAAAAGCTGGATTTACTCATCACAGAATCCGCCGGTCTTTGCAACCGCTGTTCCCCCTATTTAAAGGAAATCAAGGGAGTTTGCGTCATTGACAATCTTTCCGGCATCAATACTCCAAAAAAGATCGGTCCCATGTTAAAATCCGCAGATTTTGTGGTGATTACAAAGGGGGATATCGTGTCCCAGGCGGAACGTGAGGTTTTCGCCTCCTGTGTAAGCTCCGTAAATCCCCGTGCCGTCACCATGCATGTAAACGGCTTAACCGGGCAGGGAGCCTACGAGCTTGGAAGCCTTCTCTATGATGAAAACCAGAACATTGAATCCGTCCAGGGCATGCAGCTTCGCTTCCCTATGCCTTCTGCTCTCTGCTCCTATTGTCTTGGAGAAACAAGGATCGGAGAAGCATTTCAGATGGGAAACGTTAAAAAAATCAATTTGGGGGCAGATAAGACATGATGGAATTAAGCTTAGACCAGCTTCTTAAGGAATATCCCTTTGTAAGCGCATACTTTGAACAAAACAGACTGGATATTGCAGGGTATGGAGATAAGACCTTCCGGGAATATTTAGAACATTTTACAGAGGAGGAATTAGAGGACCAGGCCATTGACAAGGAAAAACTCCTGTCCAATCTACCTGTTTACTTAGAACAGATGAGTGCATTTCTGGGTCTTGAAAAAAGCAACCGGGTCCTTTCCATGACAATCCTTGCGGGAAATGACAAATCCGGCAATCCGGAAGGCTTTACAGAACTAACGGCGGAAACCTCTCAGATTATATCCATCGTAGGGCCTACAGGGTCCGGCAAAAGCCGCCTTTTGGCAGATATCGAATGGGCGGCGCAAAAGGATACGCCTACAGGCCGCAGCATTTTGATTAATGGAAAGAAGCCGGATAACAAATGGCGTTTCTCCTCCAATAACCGGTTGGTGGCACAGTTATCACAGAACATGAATTTTGTTATGGACCTTACGGTGGAAGAATTTTTAAGGATGCATGCCGTAAGCCGTCTGGTGGAGAATCCCCAGACTGTTATTGAACAGATCATCCTGGCCGCCAATCATCTGGCAGGTGAAAAATTTGACTTAACCACTCCTGTCACCAGTTTAAGCGGAGGGCAGTCCAGAGCCCTTATGATCGCAGATACTGCTATTTTAAGCTCTTCTCCCATTGTTCTTATCGATGAAATCGAAAATGCCGGAATTGACCGTAAAAAGGCTCTTGAGCTATTGATTTCCTCCGATAAGATCGTGTTAATGGCAACTCACGATCCTCTTCTGGCACTTATGGCAGACAAGCGGATCATCATTAAAAACGGCGGTATCAGCAAAGTCCTGGATACCAACGAGGAAGAAAAGCTCTTGTTAGAGGAGCTTGAAAAGATGGATTCCCTGATACAGACTGCACGTCAGGAGCTGCGTAAGGGAAGTACCTTGTCTGCGAAAACCCTGGATATGGGACTCTAATACTATTTAGAGAAAAAAGAATCCTGTTTGTCAGCGGATTTGTTAAGACTTCCGCCGGCAAACAGGATTTTTGCTTATCCTATCGCAACACTTATTTACAGGAATAAATCCTCACTTCAAAGATCCCTGCTTCCTTGCTTCCATATGTAGAAATGGGACTGATCCGGATAGCATCTCCTACCGTTCCGTCAATGAAAAGCTGCTGTAGCCTCTGTCCATGGGACTGGGCCGCAATATGCTCCACAACTTCCCCTTCCAGAAGGATATCCACTTCATATTCTTTTAAAAGCTCCGACGGCGGCCCAGACTTCTGTCTGGATAGCACACCCTGGTTTATAGAAGGAGTAATCTCCCTGCTTAAATTGGAATCAAGTACCATACGTATTTCCCGGATGGGCGTCTTCCCTGGCAGGGATAGAAGCAGGGAAGGGCGGTCTTCTATAGGGGCACGCCAGCAGTTTGACTCTTCATATACCGTTCTCGCCACTCCGTTTACTGCCTTTTCCGGCTCAAATCCTGGAATATGTTGAGATGCTGTCACCACTGCCCGCCTGGCGATATCATCAGGATCCTGGTTGGCAGCATAGGGAATATAGCAGTCATCCTTTAAAAGCTCCTGCTGCAGTTCCCCCACACAATCAAGGATTTCCCTGGGCCCCAGATTCCTTTTTACTGCCATGGAAGCGGCCGTACCTACCGCCTGACCAACGACCGCACAAGTTCCCATAACCCTTGTGGAGGAAAATGCCACATGAGAACAACTGATTGCCCTGCCTCCTAAAAACAGGTTCCGGATGTTTTTTGAATACAAGCACCGGTAGGGTATAGAGTATATGCCGTTTACCTGGTTCCAGACCGTAGGATCATCGTTCTCATTTAAAAAGCCTTCTACCGTATGGATATCCATAGGCCAGCCCCCATAGGCTACGGCATCCTCAAACCGGGTGCTCTGGAGACAATCCTTTTCCGTCAGCACATAATCTCCTATGAGCCGGCGGCTTTCCCTTTTTCCAGGCAGAAAGCCCACCCATTCCAATTCCATACGCTCCGCACCGTGTTCTCCGCCGTTTTTAATATGATCCCATACTCCAAATACAGCCTTTAACAGATCATCCCGAAGCTCTTCCCCTTGGGAAATCACATCCCGTTCTCCGCCTCCCAGCTCGATCCACCAGTACCCGGAGGTGACATCACTGTGATCCCGCAGCCTAAGCTGCTCCTCGGTATAGGTATTGGCCCAGAAAGGCTTAATAAAGGGCACCTCATGTCCCATGTCCCGAGCCTTGAACATGAGGGAATTTCCCATGGTATAGGGGTCTTCTTTTTCCGGAGCCAGGGTCTCTCCATATTGGGAGCTGCTTTCCCTTCCAATCCGGTACTCTGCTCCCGCCTTAGCACCCAGAACGCCGTCACCCGTGGCATCCAAAAACAGAGTACCGAAAATGCGGAACGTTTTCTCCGTTGTCAACTGCAGGGCACATACCGCCTCGATCCTGTCACCATCGCACAAGACCTCCGTCATATGAGTATTTAAATAAAGGGTCAGGTTTTCCTGATAATGAACCTTTTCCCATAGAACGGAATCAAAAATCGGATACACCATCTCTGGATTTCTCCGCTTGTTTTCCAGAAGTATTTCTTCTATTATTCCGGTTTCACGGGCATTTGAAACCGACATGTGATGATCTGCCCCACAGATATGCATCCGGATTTCGGAGCTGGCATTGCCGCCTAAAACAGGCCTGTCGTGAATCAAGGCTGTTTTCACACCTCTTCTGGCGGCAGCAATAGCCGCGCAGATGCCGGACATACCGCCTCCGACTACGACAAAGTCATAATGATATGTGTTCACGGATTCACCCCCAATTCCATAAGGCGGCTCTGAATCTTTTTCACTTCAAGGTCTCTGGGCGCTGTTTCAGAAGCGGCGCACATGGCTGCTGCAATCCCCACCGCCTGCCCCATATTGGCGCAGATCGGCATGACCCGGTAATTAGAATGGGCCATGTGAGTTCCTGAAATATTTCTTCCCGCCAGATACAGATTGTCAATTTCCAATGGTACGAAACAGCCGTAAGGTATGGTATACCCTTTTGTCTGAGGAAAATGCTTTTGACTGCCGGTTTCGTCTAGGCCATTGCCTGTTAAATTGTGTACGTCAAAATTAAAGCAGGCCTTTGCCACCACCCAGTTGTCAAATACTCTGGCCTCCAGGATATCCTGCGGACGAATGGTCTCCACTCCCTTAAAATGCCTGGTTTCCCGGATTCCTACCAGGGATGCGGAGCTGATGATATAACAGTTTTCAAAGCCCGGTACATATCTTCTAAGGAAAGCAACTATTTTATCAATCTGCTCTCTGCATACAAGGGTTGCCTTCGTCAGATCCTCGGCATTTGTACCGTCCACTCCGGTACAGTTGGTCATATTGCAGGTGACCACTCCCGGAAGCGTTGTCTTGTAAAGGAGCACATGTCCTGCAGGCTCTGGCAGATGCTTCTTCCCCAGCTCCTGTAAATCCCCGTCGGGAAGGTCAAAGCTTTCTTCAAAGCCGCCGGGAAAAACACCTCTCTCCTCATCAACACCTGCCACCTTAAACATGATCGTAGCCGGCTGCATGAGTCCGTCGTCTTCTCTGCCCTTAAAATAGGGAGCCCCGGCCTTTGCCCCTATATCACCATCACCTGTAGCGTCAATGACGATCTTCGCAAGAACAGCCTCCCTACCAGACTTGCTTTCCAGGATCACTCCCTTGATCACATTCCCCTCCATAATAACATCACTGGCAAATGTATACAGCCTGAGACTAACCCCTGCCTCCATAAGCATGCGGAGAAAAACTGTCTTTAAGCGCTCAGGATTAATGATCTGCCGTCCTTCCCCGGAAAACTCTGCCGAACGGCTCAGGATTTCCTCGTAAAATCCCCCTTCCGTGCTTCCCGTCCAATGGCTCATAAGTCCTGCTGTGGCGATTCCTCCCACATCTCCTGCCTGCTCCACCAGCATGGTCACAGCGCCTTCTCTTGCTGCTGCAACCGCTGCCCCGATTCCTGCCGGTCCTCCCCCCAGCACCAGCACATCCACCTCACGTATTACTGGTATCTCTCTCTTATTTTCCGTTATATATTTCATATTCTCAACCTTATCCTTTCACTGCACCAGCCACCAGACCCTTGACAAGAAACTTCTGCCCTAGTAAAAATACGAGAAAAGCCGGAATCAGGGCAGAGGCCGCTGCTGCCATGACCAGATTATACTCCGTCACACTCTCTTCTATAAAATTCGTAAGGGCAATAGGAATTGTATACAATCGCCAATCGCTTAAAAATACCAATGGCTCCAGATAACTGTTCCAGTTCCACAGGAACACCACCATTGCAAGAGAGGCCATATTAGGCTTGGCAATCGGCACCATGATCTTTAGCCATATGAGAAACTCGTGGGCTCCATCTACCCTTGCCGACTCTCTCAGTTCATCCGGAATCTGCATAAAATACTGGCGCATGAGAAATGTGCCTGTAATGGTAATCAGTCCCGGAAGAATCAGGGTTAAATGGGTTCCGGTGAGCCCCATTTTATTAAACATAACAAACTTGGGGATCAGGGTTACCTGACTGGGTATCATCATGGTGGCCAGATAGATCAGGAAGAGGATATTCCGTCCTCTGAACTTTATTTTAGCAAAGGCATACCCTGCCAGAGTGCTGGTAAGCACGGATCCCGTCAGATTGATGACAGCGATCTTTATGGAATTCCAGTATGCCAGGCCGAAATGGTAATCCCTGACTGCCAGGCCTCCCACATTCCACACTTTCTTGTAATTATCAGGATAAAAATATTTTGGTATCCATTCAATCGGAAGCTTCATGACATCCAGAGGAAGCTTCATTGATGCCGAAAGCATCCATAAAAACGGGGTGACCATGGAGACAGCCAGAGCCCCTATGACTACGGTAAACAGGACCCTAAGGATGATCCGTTGATGTTTCTTCATTCCAGGCGCCACCTTTCTTCTTTATTGCCCATGTCCTTTGGGCATACAGGTATACCCGCAGGGTGTTTCTTCTTTATTGCCCATGTCCTTTGGGCATACAGGTATACCCGCAGGGTGTTTTCTTAATAGCTGACCCATTTTTTCTGCCCCGCCCATTGAAACATGGTTATGCCAAAGAGGATCAAAAACAATATCCACGACATGGCGGAAGCATATCCCATCTTGTAGAAGGTAAAGGCCGAAGTGTAAATATAGTAAACCAACACATTGGTGGCCGTTCCGGGGCCGCCTCTTGTCATGATCTGAATAGGCGCAAACACCTGGAACGAAGTGATGAACGTAGTAATGATCAGGAAAAAGGTAGTAGGCGATAAAAACGGGATCGTGAGCTTAAAGAATTTCTGAACCTCTCCTGCTCCGTCAATATCCGCCGCCTCATAAACATCCTGAGGAAGTCCCTGAAGTGCCGATGTATAGATCATATTGGCATATCCCACTCCTGACCATACGGTCATAAGCATCAGCGCGGGCAAAGCCCAGGTTGTATCTCCAAGCCACTGGGGAGGATTCTCCACTCCAAATAACTTCACCAACTGGGTAAATGGCCCCCAGGGGGAATACATCATCACCCAAACAATGGCAACCGCTACGATATTGGATATGTAGGGCATAAAAAGCGCCAGCCTCATGGGAAGTCTGGCAACGCAGTATTTATCAATGATGACCGCTAACACCAGCGCCAGAAAAACGGTCACCGGTACCACTCCAACCGCAAAAATGATGGTGTTAATCAGGGAACTGGTAAACCATTTATCCTGCCACATGTCAATAAAATTTTTAAGTCCGATAAAATCCCAGTTGCCGATCCCTTTGGTATAATCCCAGTTTGTAAAGCTGATGATCAAAGAAAAGATCATGGGAAATAAGGTGAAAAGGCATACACCGATAATATTGGGCAGAATGAAAGCATAGCCGGTTAGATCCACCTTTAACTGTCTGCTAAGCCTGATTTTCTTCATGTTCAGTGGTTCCCTCCTTTCTTCTTTTTATTATCCCGGGGCTGCGTAATGGAACCAGCAGCCCCGGGGATTTTTCTCTGCTTATTTCTGCAAAAGCTCATCAGCTCTGGCTTTGGCCTTATTCATGCCTTCCTCCGCCGTCTGCTTTCCGATGAAAATCCCTTCCAGTTCTTCCACCGCGATTTTCTTTACCTCCGCAATATGGTTGGTGATGGAAGGAACCGCGTAATTGTCTGCCGGTGTTATAAGGATCTTTTGAGTAGTTTCCGCATCTAAATAATCCTCGGCTCCCATGACAAACGCCTCTGTTACCTCTAGGGCATTATAAGTATTGGAAGCCGGCACCCGGCCACCTTCCACTACGGGAAGCATTCCCTCGTTCGCGTACCATTTTGCAAATTCCCATGCTGCCTCAATGTTCTGGGATTTTGGATTGATGCACAGATGATCCCCATAGCCTCCCTGGGTATAATTTCTCTGTCCTTTTTCCACCACTGGATAAGGAGCGAATGCCGTCTTAAAGTCATGGGGATAACTGGCCTGGTCCTTAACGCTTCTTACAATCCACGGTCCCACCGTCATGGCAGATTTTCCCGTCAGGAACATGCTTTCCTGAGACAGCTTTTGGGTCACAGAATCTGTATGAGTAGGAGATGTTTTATCCACATTCATCATGTTATTGATCAGCTCAACGGATTTAAGCACCACAGGATCATCAAAGCTGGTTTCCTTGTCATTTTTATACATGGGATCTCCGCCGCTTGTCTGGGCCACTAAGTAAGTGAAAAGATAGGTCAGATCCTGCTGGGAATTCCAAAACATGCCGTAAACTTTATCCTGGCCTTCTCCATAAGTAAGCTTTTTGGCGATCTCACGGAATTCGTCAAACGTCCATTCCGTAGGAATTTCAATCCCTGCTGCTTCGAACATGTCTTCATTTAAAACGATTCCATACTGATCCAGCTTTGTAGGAATGGAATAAGGCTTTCCGTTTATGTAATACGCCTCTGCCAGGGTCCCGAAATATTTTGTCAGTTGGAAATCATCACGGGCAATCAGTTCTGAAAGATCCAGTGCCATGTTACCCTCCGCGCGCTTTGTCAGAACATCGGTGCTGTAAGTCATATAAAGGTCCACACCGTCTCCTGAGAGAAGATTTGTTTCCAGCTTTAAATTTCCCGTATCATCATTTACAAACCGTTCGTACTCTACCTGTATCCCTTTGTCCTTGTAGAGCTGGTTAAAGTTATCACAAACAGCCTGAGGACCAGCTTCCGCAGGAACGCCTCCCCACATCCGCAAAACAACAGGTTCTCCATTTCCTGCTTTTGGCGCTTCTGTTTTTGATTCATCTGTTTTAGCCGTCTCCCCAGACGCAGTTACCTGTTCTGTTTTCTGGCCGCTTTGGCAGCCGGTTATCACTGACATTGCCATTAGAGATGCCATGCCGAGTGCCCCTAACTTTTTCCACTTTTTCATTATACCTTCCTCCAATAGTTTTGATTTCTTTTATACTATAGCAAAAACAGCAGACAAGTGATATCCCTCTGTCTGCTGTCTTTCTTTCAATTCTTTCGATTTCCGGCTTCATTGGTTTCTTCTTTTGCCAATAGTTTAAAATCCTGCTATTTTTCTTTCAGATTCTGCTATTTTCCTCCGCTTTCTTTAACCAAGCCTGGCGATATTCCAAAGGAGACTGTCCTACGCTCTTTTTAAACTGGGTGCTGAAATAATTTGGATTAAAGATTCCAACCTCATCTGCAATCTCATTTACCTTTAAATCGCTGCTTTCCAGTAAGTATCTAGCATGCTCCATTCTCACCCGGTATACATATTCCAAAAAGCTAATCCCTTCCTCCTTTTTAAATACATGGGAAAAATAGCTGCCGCTCATGTTCACCATCGCCGCAATTTCTGCGACCTGCAGTTCTTCCTTCATATGACTTCGGACAAAACTCTTTGCTTCGGCAACCTCTTTTCTCAATATTCTGCCGCTGTTAGATTCATACTCCTTTTTATACTGTTCCAACAATTCCAATACGGATTGCCTGATTTTTTCAAGATATGTATAATCATTGATGGAAGCCTCCATGTTTATTCCGTTCTTATCCAGGAACAGATCTATATCAGCTCTGCTGCGGGCAAAGGAGGCTGCCAGGGTTCCATAGGCCTTTCTCAGAAGATAGCGGATTTCCTCAGGCTCCCACCGGTTCTTTTCTTTCAGAAATTCAAATAAGTCCTCCAGAAACTTCCTCATCCCGAAAAAGTCGTGTTCTGCCGCCAGACGTTCTAAAACAGAGCTGTGAAACTCGACCGGAAGAACCGCCTCTTCCTTAACGCTCCTCTCGTATGGATGAAGCTTTCCAGGTTCCGAAAAAAAGCGCATGTTTAATGTACCCCGGTTCTGAGCAATGGCCTCCTTTAACCCTTTGATCCCCGTACATTCCCTGCTCAATGCTCCGCTTACCTCCAAACCGTAATACTGTCGGGCGCAGCTGGAAAAGATGCCAAACTCCTTCTCCATTGCTGTAAAAAAGGCCTTATGATCCTGATTTTCTTCCAGGTTTACTGCCACTGCAAAATCATATTCCCCGTATTGGAACACTTCTGCACGGTGATGGCGGTTAAACAATTCACTAAGGATATTTTCCATAGTAAATATCAGGAGCTCCAAATCCATAAAATCCCCTTTTTTTCTTACCACCTTAAAATCATCGATGGTAATGGAGAGGATATGGAACGGATGGTCAAAATTTACAGAAAGAGGCAGCCTCATCAGTTCCTCTAAATATTTCTTCAAAAAGGTTTCAGAGTTTAAAATTCTTTTAAATAATCCTCTTTTTATGACTTCCATATTCCGTTCCGCCAGTACAGAGGTTTCCTGGACTGTGTCGCTCCCTTTCCCTGAGGAGGTAGCTTCATCCATGATTTTCAGCAGTTCTTCCGGCTTCACTGTCAATTTAAAAACATAATCAAACGCCCCCATTTTCATGGCATTTCTCACATTGTCAAAATCATTATAGCTGCTTAAAACAATAAACTGGATGTGAGGATATTTTTCCCTGCACTCTGAGATCAGCTCAAAGCCATCCACCGGGCTCATCTTTAAGTCCGTAAGAACGATATCGGGCTGATACTGTTTGATTTTTTGAAGCGCCTCTTCCCCATCCGATGCATCACAGACAATCTGGTATCCATGGTTCTCCCATTTGATCAATGACTGAATTCCCAGACGCACCAAAACCTCATCATCTACAATCATCACCCTTTTCATCCCCTGATTTCTCCTCTCTGATTACCGGAAGTGTGAACAATACCACCGTCCCTCTTGTTTTAAGACTTTCTATGGTCAGCCCATACTCATTGCCGAAGGTAATTCGGATATACTCATCTACAGTTTTGATTCCGATGCCCGTCAGCTTGCTTTCCTTTATCCGGCCTTCCCTGGAGGCCTCAAATTGCCTGATAACATTGGGGGAAATGCCTACTCCGTCATCCTCCACATAGATTTTAAGGCTGTCCTCCTCTGCAGATCCGTAAATCCGGATCAAGATTTCCTCCCTATCCTTGTCATATCCATGAATGATAGCATTTTCCACAATGGGCTGAAGGATGAACTTGGCTGTTTTCAAATTCATGATGTCTTCCTCAAGATCCATTTCCAGCCTGCAATGATTTCCGTAACGGCAATTTTGGATATAAAGATAATTCCTGATGTTCTCCACCTCTTCCGCTACCGTCACCAGGCAGTTTTCCCTGCTCATACTGTATTTTAAAATATGAGCCAAAGCATCGATTCCATCTACGATATTATCCGCTCCTCTTATGATCGCCATCCATCGGATGGTTGACAGGGTATTGAATAGAAAATGGGGATTTAACTGTGCCCGCAGAGATTCATAACGGTATTTTTCCTTGATCTCGTGCTCATTTTTAAGCTCTTCAAATAAATGGCGGATGTTAATGGACATTTGCCGGAAGGAGCGGTTTAACTGTCCGATCTCATCGGACCGCTTCATATCGATATCTTTTAAATCCATATCCAGCGTGTAATTTTCCATCTGGCCGCTGAGTTTTACAATGGGCTTAACCAGCATCCGGATGGAAAGATACAGAATTAAGACCAGCGCGCATATAACGATCAGGACTATCAGATTCATCCTGCTCCCAATCATTTCCACCTGATTGGTCACTTCCTGATAATTGGTAAAATGAAAGACTTTCATTTGCTGATCATTAAACACCCACGGCTTTGGAATGGTATAATAGCTTATAAGAAAGTTTCCTCCTGCAGATTGATATCGCAGGTTTCCGCTTTTTTTCTTCTCCGTCTCCCGGAACAGATTCCTGATATCCTCTTCTTGAATAAGCCCCTGAATGTCGTTTTGTAAAAGTACGGATCCTTCTCCCACACAGACATAGGCCATGTCACCGGCATAGGCATATTCCATCAAAAGGTCGCTGAATTTTTTCTGGTCAATGCTGATAATAAGCGTTCCTATTACATTTCCCGTCGTATAATCCTTGAGCAGGGATTTTGCCAGGGAAATATAGGTCTGATCTTTCTGTTCACCAATAATGTAAGCCGGATTAAACATGGCCCATACAATATGCCCATTGTTCTCCCTGCTCTTTTTCACCCAATCCTGATCCAGGAGAAACTGGTAATCCTGGTAATTCATGCTCCAGTTGGAGTAAATTCTATTGTGCTCGTCAAATAGGATGATCTTCATATCCTGAACGAAATCAAATCCGCTGGCAATGCTGAGCTTATGTATCATCTGGTCAAAGTACTTCGTATTGTCATATTGTGACGTATTGGGATCTGTAATGCGCTTTTGCAGCTCCTCGTCATAAACAAAGACATTGGTCAAAGCCGCTATGTTCTGTAAATTATCGCAGATATTCCGTTCTCCCCTTGAAATGTTCTGAATGACCTTTTCACTCAGCTTTTCCTGGATAAAATGTTCCATGCTGACTCGTACGTAAATACATGTCCCTGCCAAAGGCAGGACCACGCATAGCAGTAACAGCAGAAACATCCGAACAGATAATTTAGAAGACTTTTTCATCCCTTTTCCTCTTTCCGGTAATAATTATATGCAGCTCCATATATCCGGCGCAATGAGCATTTAGAAATATGGTGATTTTTATTATAGCAAAAATTTTATTTCCTGCAAAGATGTGCATTTTTTTTAATATAAAAGTAAATCTTAAATTCCTCTTGGTATTTTTGACGAGTACTTTATCTGTCCCGTTCCGCAAACGGGCATAATAAACGGGACGCGTTATGTTTAACCGCGTCCCATCTTGTTTTGTTAGCTTGTTAATCCAGATTCTCTTTGATTTTTATAATTGTTTTTGTGATGTAATTCTCAGGAACATTATGCCTGTCATCTACAAAATAGTCAAACAGCATATGAACAGCCTTGTATCCTTGGGTCCATGGATCTTGGCAAAGAGTAAAATTAATAACTCCCTGATGCATAAACTGACGTACAGTCTCCACATCGTCAAAACTTATTACATGCAGACTGTCATTCTTTTTTAATTCAATAATCGCTTTACAAACACCGGTAATCGCTGCTGAAGTCATATAAACACAATTTATTTCGGGATGCTGTAATAGTATTTGTCTGGCGCTATCATAAGCAGATTCTTCATTCTCGTTAACCTGCATTTGTGCAACGATTTCATAATTCTGGCAATTGTTATTCATGGTATCTACAAAACCAGTTAATCTCTGGATATGGTTTGTCATTTGCCGTGTACCAGAAACGATTAAAAAATTGAATTTTTCATGATTTATGTTTGAAAATAGTCCTGCTGCCGTACTGCCTGCTTCATAGTAATCACATCCAATATAAAATAAGCGTCTGGACCCACTTAAATCATTATTGACGGTAACAACAGCAACTCCCCTTTTCGTAAGTTCATCAATGCAATCACGTATTTGAGGCTCATCAACGGTTGAAAGGCATAATGCCCCAAAATCTTCCTCCATTAACTCTTGGACCGCTCTGATATGCTCCTCGGCATGATATGCCCTGACTGGTTTGCAAATTACAGAAACGCCAAAATCCTCCAGCTCCCTGGCTGCAGCCTGTGCTCCTTCTTCTACTGCATAAAAAAATTCATTACCAATTTGTGGTACTACATATATAATCTTTAATGGCTGCTTGCGGGCAGCCAGAATTCTGCCTGCCCTGTTTGGAGTAAATCCCATTTCTTTAGCTAATTGCCTGATTTGTTCAGCAACCTGGGGATGGACACCTGGACGGTTATGTAAAGCCCTGTCCACGGTTGCCCTTGAGACTCCTAACTTCTCGGCTAATTCTTTCATTGTGACAGCGATTTCAAACACTCCTTTCATAAAGATTTATTTCAAATTATTTATCATAAAATAGGAAAAAGTCAAGAGAGATTTTTACAATTCAAGCAAATATTATAAAAATCTCTCCTGCCTTTCATAACCAGTTTTGTATATTATACCACATTAAACTCTATTTTAGTGTAGCATTAATCTCCCCTATTTTTTTAGCAGCGGTAGAACCCGCCTGTGCGGGCGTCTCAGCATCAATCAGCACAGCCTGAATCGCAATTTGTATATTTTCCGAAATTTCACTCCACTTAGGTGATGGTCCACGAGCAATCGCATAAGCCATTTGCTGTGCAAAAACCTGCATCGCATCATTTTCTGGATATTGTTCCTCTGCTGTCACATCGCTGCGGGGTGAAATGGTTCCAATGCTAGAATTAAAAGCTATACTGATCTCCTTACTTGTTGCATATGTAAGGAAATCCCATGCTGCCTCCATATTGTCACAACTAGTGGTAATCCCTATGTTCTCACCACCCATACAGGAAGCATTCGTTCCATCGGTTGGCAGAGAAATAATCTGATATTTTAAATCAGGAGCATCGGTGGCCAGATTTGGTATTTGCCACGAACCATTTAACATCATTGCAGCATTACCCGCTGCAAATTGCTTCTCAACATCTCCTTGTGCCCAGTTGATGACTTCATTACTGGCATAACCTGTATTTACCAGTGTTTTAATATTGGTAAGAGCTTGAACGCTTCCCTCGGAAGCCATATCATCTAGAGAACCACCTGCAGAATAAAGAAACGGAATAAACTGGAACGTACCTTCTTCACTTTTTGCAGCTGCAAAAGCAAACGGATACACGCCCGGATTTCTATCCTTCAGTTTTTTACAAGTTTCCAGAAACTCTGTCCAAGTTGTTGGCATTGTGTCAATCCCTGCAGCTTCGAACATTTCTGTATTAACCCATACAGCTAATGCATTATACCGAAATGGCAAAGTATAGATCTTATCCTGATAGGTACCGGTAGCCAATGGTCCTTCCTGAAATTGATTATGGTCTGTGGCGTTAAACTGCTCTGTAAGGTCAGTAAACAATCCCATTGCAGAGTAAGCGGCTGAATCTGGATTGTCAATAACAGCCAAATCCGGAAGGTCTCCGGTCGTAATCCCGAGAGTATATTTTTTCATTAATTCATCCCTGGGAATCAACTGCTGTTTTACCTGTGCTTTTCCACCGCTTGCATTATAGTCGTCAATTAATTTGGTCAAAGCATTTTGTGTAGCCTCACTCGTATAGTAATGCCACAAGGTTAACGGAACTTTAACCGGTTCCTGACTGTTTGAAGAAGACGTTTTTTCCGGAGCAACTTGATCAGTTGGGGTTGGTGTCTGATTTTTTGCACATGCCACAAGCAATAATGCAGTGGATGCAAGCATAAGAATACTACTAAATTTTCTCTTCATTTGTTCCCTCCTAAATTTTATTTATGAATCTTTTAAACAGGGCGTCAGCCTTTTACGGCTCCCCCGGTGATTCCACTTACAACATATTTCTGGGCAAAGATAAAAAGCAATGCAGGCGGAATGACCAGCATGCAACCGTAAGCCATAATCCAGTTCCACCGGATCCCAAATTCATTCATCAGGTTATAAATAGCGGCCGTCATTGGATACAGCTTGCTATCCGTATTAAAAGTCAGTGAATAGATCAAATCATTCCAGCCATGGACAAAGCCAAAACATACACAAGTAACAATTCCAGGTTTGACAGTAGGAAGGACAATCTTTATAAAAGCTGAAAATCGGTTGCAGCCATCAATACGGGCTGCTTCCTCAAGTTCCTTTGGTGTCGTTAAGAACATTGGTCTTAGAATAAGAAGCACAAAAGGAATCGTTATAGTCATAATTCCAAGAGTTGGGGCTATATAGCTATTTAGCAGACCAAGCCTTGAAAAATTCAAATACAAAGGTGTAAGAAGTAATGATGAGGGAAGCATTTGTGTTATCAGGAAAAGCATAATAATGACGCTGGATCCTGGGAGCTTAAATCGTGAAATGCCATATGCTGCGGGTATTGCAAGGATACAGGATAAAACCATGGCACTGACAGCAATCACCACAGAGTTTATGGACGAAACCAAAATGGAATATTTTCCGGTAAGCTGCTGGATATATCCGCTAAAGTCAATCTTCTGTGCTATAAGCGTAATGGGTCTGCTGAAAATTTCCGCATCGCTTTTCAGAGAACTTACAACTATCCAATAGAGGGGAAACAAAAACACTACGGCGATGAGTAAAGACAGAATCGTCCACAAGGCCTTCTTTGTTTTTTCACTGTGAAAGAAATGTTTAATAATTTGCATATTAAGCTGCCTCCTCCTTTTTCAACAATTTTAGATAAACAAGTGCAATACAGAACAGGATGAGAAACAGGATATTTGCTACGGATGCACCCTCTCCGAATTTATACTGAGAAAAAGACAAACGGTAAGAATAAGTAGCTAAAACCTCTGTTGCATCGATCGGACCTCCACCGGTCATTACAAAAATCAAGTCAAATACTTTGAATGTATACACAAATCCAAGCACCAAAACTGATAAGATAGCCGGCCTCAGCAGAGGGAGCGTGATGTACCTGAAACGTTTGAATGCGTTTGCTCCATCAATGGAGGCACTTTCATATACTTCATCCGAAATAGAAGAAAGCCCAGTAGTCAGTAATAACATGTTAAACGGAACGCCAACCCACGAATTAGCCATAATGGGGCCCCAAATAGCTGTTGATGTCTTCAAAAGCCACGGTATTGGCTCTTTAATGACTCCCAACTGCACCAGAAAATAATTAATGACCCCCACATCAGGGCTAAGCATGTATTTAAATAACAATGCAGTAACCGTTATAGGCATCATCCAACTGATAACCAAAGCCCCCCGAAGAGGTTTTGCAATAGCAAACTTTTTACTGAATAAAAGGGCAAATAACAACCCCAGGGTAAACTGAATGCTAATACTGATCACTGTGTAAATCGTTGTGTTCCTGATTGCGACATACATAGAGGGATTAGAAAATATAGCCTTATAATTTTTAAACCCGATAAAATTCTTAGATTTTCCCTGGGCGAGATTAAAGGCAGAAAGATCCGTAAAGCTGATGGCAATATTGTATAGTACAGGATACCCAATCATTAGTAACATATAAATAAGAGCCGGAGCAATGAATGCGTAACCCACCAGTCTTTCTTTCTGCCGTGCGTTCAGCCTGCCAAGTTTTATGCTATTTTGATTCATGAAACCCTCCTTTAAATAGAGTTACCCTCTGCTGCTACTATTTTTTCGTCTTTTAAAGCTTCCAAAGTTGCCGGCATAGTTCGCCTTTTGAAGTAATCCACTATAGTTCCTTGTACTTTGTCCTTCTGCTGTGTAAACCAGTAATATTTCAGCGTAGACCAATTTATCATATCGGTAGTCAGGGCTGCTTCAACCATAGGGATAACAGTTCCTTCCCGTACTAATGCTATCCCTTCCATGTCACCAGCCTGGATTTTTGACCAGCCACTTTTATAAACACGCCGGGTAAACAGTTCAATCCATTCACCTTCCGGCAGGTAAACGTTCCGTTCCCGGATTTCTGTAAACAAAGGGGCGACTAAAATATCATCTCCAAACATATATTGATCCTCAATGCTATTACACCCCGGATCGTCCGGAAATTCCAAGAACATTGCACGCATCATTGGATGCCCTAATTCACTGCATTTTATGGCCTGTCCGAAAATATAGGGCATCAGGCGGTAACGGAACTGCATCTGACGCCGGAACAAACCCAGGAAACTGTCCGAAAAGGCCCAAGGTTCTTTGGGTGCGGCTCCATGGCAGCGCATATGAGAGGTAAAAATCCCCATAAACATCCATCTGCGATATAATTCTTCCGGAGTCTGACGGACAAATCCTCCAATATCATGGCTCCAGTAGGAAAAACCACTCATTCCCAAAGATAGCCCTCCACGTAAAACGGAAAGCATGCCCATATCGGTATTTTCCGTATCACCGCCCCAATGAATGGGATACCGCTGGCTTCCAGCCCATGCGCTGCGAGCCCAGATAACAGCTTCTCCTTTGGATTCTTTTGTCGCATCGAAAACCGCCTTATTATACCGTAATGGGTATAAATTATGTTCATAGAATCCGGACTTGCCAGAATGATATACACCGGTAATCGGAGCAGCTTCTCCAAAATCAGCTTTTATGGCTGAAACTCCCTGCTGAAATAATGTTTTCAATTTTTCCTGATACCATGTAACTGTCTGCGGATTAGAAAAGTCAAGAACGGCATCCTCAGCTGGCAATGCTCCATCTGAATTAACTACGGCAAGTTTATTTTGACACAATTCCTTAAACAACCGATTGGTAGGTGTAAAATAAGGCAATTGCCATAAGGAGATACGGTAACCATCCTGCCTTAAATCCTGTATCATTTTTTGAGGATCAGGAAATCGCTCATAGGAGAATTTATAATCACAATTCCATTCTTCCTCAAACCATCCAGTGTCCAGGTGAATCACATCACATGGGATCTGATTTTCTTGTAACTTATTTATTACTTCACGTACCTCTTTCTCGGAACGGTAAGTAATCCGGCTCATCCACAAACCAAAGCTCCATAAGGGCGGCAAAGGACTTTTTCCTGTCAGATTAGTGTAGCCTGTAAGCACTTCTTTTGGATCGCCAGTGATAAAAAACAAATCCAACGCATTTTCACCGACAAAAACAGTCTGGGCCTCCTGATAATCGCTGCCGAAATCAAATACGCAGGGTGTGGAAGTATGTGTAAAAACACCATAACCTCTGGAACTCATATAAAATGGAATAGGTTTATACATCTCCCGTGTTTCACTTCCGTGAGGATCCTTTGTATATAAGGTCAGTCGCTGGCCAGTTTTGTCAAGTCTTGTAAAACTCTCTCCGCTCCCATAAATGTGCTCATCCGGCATAAGACTAAAGCTAATAGCTGATTGCTTACTGCGTGTAGTGTATGATTGAACAAAAGAAAGAGGAATCATTTTATCATTATGGAGACAAGCACTGTCCGTAGTGTTCAGGGTCCTTGTTAACAATTTTCCATTTTTATCCTTCAGCGTAACACGAAACGGGGAAAAACTGATATGGACGGACATTTCTGTGGTGGATAATATTACATCATTTTCATACTGCATCGCATGAACCTGTGTATATTCGCTTATTGGCTCAAGGATAGGGGATTCCACCGCTTCAGGTACATGATCATCAAACACGATATACATGCGAAAAATGTTTGCTGCATAAAAAAGAAATTGTATGCGAAAAGCAGGATTTTCCGGATAAACCGCCGGAAATGTCCATGAGGTTGCTTTTTCAAATTGCGCCGAGCAGCCGACAAAAGAATATCTTCCTTTTCTCTCCATACGTAAAAAATTTAATGTACCACTTTGCCGTTCCGGGTCATAATCCGTAAGATCACTTGCTAAAAAATAGGTATTGCCTAATGTATAAAATGCACTGCTTACATCAATCTCATCACCCAGATATTCCATGTTCGTAATTTTCACTTCAGTCCTCCATGCATTCGGGCACGTGCCCGAAATAGTGTAAAAAAAATATTTTAAATAAATCGTTAGTCAATCGGATATTCGCAATCCGCTTCGCCACTTGCTTACGGCATGCCCCCATCTATCGAACATATCCTCATTTGGCCTTATTGGGCACGTGCCCGGAATAGAATAAAAAAATAAGAACGTTCTATAATTAAATTATCACAATAGTGATTTTATGTCAATACATGCGATTTATTTAGTTTTATTTTATGCAATATGTATAATAACTTCTAAATACACACTCCAAAAATCCGAAATATAGGCTTAACATTGTTCAGATTAACTAATACAAAGGGCTGTGTACTAAATAATTAGTGCACAGCCCCAGCCGGAATCTATTTATACCGCTCTATTTATTCTGAACATTTTTTAAAACTTGAACAGCCTGTTTTACTTTTTCTTCTGATGTCTGCCATAGGGCATATTCATCTCTTTCAGGAAGCCCCATGCTGCTTCCTGCTTTTCGATATATCATCATGCTGTCCACCTCAATTTTTCCTGACATATGAATAGAGGTGATTCCTGTAAGCGGAATTAATTTATCCATTACATCAGCATTAATTCCTCCTGCTGCCAGGATTTCGATTCTTCCTGCACTTTTCTCATAAAGCTCTTTTAACATCTCTCTGCCGTCCCATGCACTTCCACATTGTCCTCCAGTCAAAATGGTTTTCATTCCTAAAGAAACTGCCTGTTCCATCGTTTCCATTGGGTTTATGCAGGCATCAAATGCTCTGTGCAGTGCAGTGTCCATGTTTCCGGCTAATCTTTCCAGCTCGGACATTCTTTCCACATCCAGCCTGCCATCCGGTCTTAAGATTCCCATTACCACACCGTCAGCTCCCAACTCACGATACATCTGTACTTCTTCTTTTAATTGTTCGAATTCATAGGCATTATAACAATAATCACCGTATCTGGGACGCAAAAGGACACGGACTTTAATATCCGTATATTTTTTTACCAGCTTAAACAGCGCAATTCCTGGAGTCACACCTCCGATTACCAGATTGCTGCAAAGCTCAATCCTGTCTACTCCTGCGTTATCCGCATTTACCGCAGACTGCACACAATCTGCACATACTTCTAATACCGAATGTTTCATAATAACCTCATACTCTCAGAATCATTATTTTACCAGAAACTCGCCTGCCTATTCTATCGCTAATATGTTTTAAACCATAACTTCTTACCTTAAATGAGCGTAAAGGTAAATCGCAGGCACTCTTTGTTATTAAATATGCCAGATTCTATCCGCATATTTCTGTTCAAGAGTATTATTAAACTCTCTTCCTCCGTCAATGTTAGCACTCTTGTAAACCGGAGGCTCATATCCTTTCGACATCATATCTTGCACCGCTTCATAAATCATTTGCTGCAGAAGAAGGCATGTGCTGAGCGAAGAGGTTCCACAGACTTTGTAGTCCAGCCCTTCAACTTCCAAGGCAGCATCCCCAAATGTGGAATGGTTATCCAAAACCACATCCGCGAACTCATATAGAAGCTTACCGGAAGAATGTCTGGAGGTTGAACTTTTTGATACCTCCAATGCAGTTACTACTATTAGCTTGTTGCCTTTTTTCTTTATGTAATCAGCCATTTCTATTGCAAACGGGTTTCTGCCGGAGTTAGAGATCAGTATGAAAATATCATTCTCTCCTATGTTAACCTGGCGCATTAAAAATGGTGCATTTCCTTCCACACTCTCATACATTCCTTCTGCTTTGTCACGGATAAGCTTGCTTGGAATCAAACCTCCGGCTCTCCCGCATACTTCGATTGCACCTGCATAGGAATGCCCGCTTCCAAATGCCTGCAGGATCCCTCCGTTTCTGATAGAATCAGAAACCAGTAAGGCCGCCTCATGAATGTGCTCCTGTTCCGCTGCTTCCAGTTGTTCCATAATCTTTTTTGATTTGTTAAAAAACTCTAATCCCATAATCTCTCTCCTTACTGTATTATTTCATGTTCCACCATTCCCTGACCGGAACATTCCTCTCCTTTGCCGGGAATGGTATGTTGTCTGTTTATCCCAAAAATCCAATTGCTGCAAAAATGATGGATGCCGCCATAACAATTAAGATTGCCTTCGTAGAGGTCATCTTTTTCTTTCCAAGTAAAACATAGATCGCGGCTACAATCAGAACCGGAACAAGGCTTGGCATGATCTGATCTAATATGTCCTGTCCTGCCAAAGTAACTTCTCCTGTTGTAAAGGTTGCTGTAATATTTGCTCTGACTACAGTCGGAATCAAAGCACCGACCACGGTAATGCCAAGCAGTGTTGCAGCACTTGTCAATGCATCTAGCTTATCTTTTGCTGAGGCAATTAATTTTGTACCCTCTCTGTATCCAATTCCTACTGTCAAATAACGGAATGCCATGATTGCAATATTAACTAATATCCAGATAACGACACCAGTTACATTACCCTGCTGTCCCATATAAGCGGCTATAGAACCGCAAATCGTTGGGATCAGGACTCCAAATATGGTATCACCAACGCCTGCAAAAGGCCCCATCAGACCGGTTTTAATACCATTTGCTGTTTCAACTCCATCTTTGCTGCTGTTTTTTCCTTCTGCCTCTGTTGCAATATCAATGCCTAGAATAAATCCGCCCATATGTGGAGTCGTATTAAAAAACTGCACATGATTTTTCATTGCTGCTTTTAATTCTTCTTCTTTTTTATATAATTTACGTAAGACTGGGAGTATGGAATACAGATAGCCTATTGCCATCATTTTTTCATAATTCCATGTAATCTGTGATGCCAGAATCCATCGTTTGCTTACACTGTTTATATCCTGGCTAGTAATCTTTTCCTGATTAGTCTTCATATTCTCCATCTAACAATCCCTCCTGAACTGCACCCTGATTTACTACAACAACGTTCTGGTTTTTCGCCGCTTCCTGCTTAAATGCAATGATAGCCAGCGCCACTCCCATGATTGCCACTCCAACCATTGGTACTTTTAAATACGCTGCTGCAATGAATCCAATGAGCAGATAAGCAATATAATTTTTAACAGGAAGATATCTTAAAAGGATTGCAATACCAACTGCAGGAAGCAGTCCTCCTGCAACTGACAGACCGCTCATTAACCATTCCGGCATATACTCTGTAATGGCGTTAACAAGATTCTGCCCGAAAATTAACATCAGAAAAACTGGAATCGCTCTGGAAAGCCCCCATGAAAAAGCTCCCAGCCATGTATTCCTCGCCATCCCCTTAAAGTCCATTCTTTCGATTGCTGCTTCAACTCTCTTAGAAAAGAACACATTGGAAAATCTTGCAAGGACATCCAGCTGTACCATCAAGAGTCCTACAGGCACCGCCAGTCCCATACCAAACTCCATTCCCTTTCCTGACGTGATTGCAAATACGGTCCCAATCATGGCACCAGTCACATAATCAGGTATGGATGCCCCCCCATATGTACCCACTCCCAGGATCATCAGCTGAAGGGTCGCCCCTACTGCTAATCCGGTTCCTATATCCCCCATAACAATACCGGTAATTGTCCCTATGATAACCGGCTGGTTTGCAAATATAGATGTAGATAAGCCTTCACAAATAAAAAAGAAAGCTAAAAATGTCAATACCATTATCTGCCACACTTGAATTCCCATTTCCTATGCCTCCTCTTTAATTTATAAAAGATGTAAATTTCTTCTTATCGTCATTCGGTACCATCTGGGCATATACTAACACTCCGGATTTCTCTATATCCTGAATATCCTTCAGTTCTTCCTTCGTGCAGTAAACGGATTTAAATATTTGTTTCCGTCCGTTTTTCAATCCCATGTTCCCAATGTTTACTTCTTTTACTTTGACCCCTGCTTCAAGCAGCTCACGGATTGTATTCGTCCTCCTTACAATGAGGAATACCCTCTGTCCTGTGTAAGTACCTTTGTTCAGCTTCCTCGCTGCGGAAGCTACTGACAGGACACTTAGCCTGATCCCTGAGGGAACTGCTGCCTGCAGAGCCTTTTTGCTGATCTCATCACTAAGGATGTCGTTGTCTACTATCATAATCCTTGTGACGCCAAGGGTACGTGTCCAGAAGGTTGCCACCTGGCCGTGAATCAAACGTTCATCCAGCCTGAAATTCACAATACCGTTATTATCCACCGGCTCAGAAGATTCAACAGCTTCCTTTGACCGCTTTGCAGAGGATACCCCTTCTCCGGTAATTATTTCTCTTGACTGTTCAATCGCACTCTCTAACGTATCACCTATATTCAATGCAATCATCATACCCAGACATAATCCTGATACCAGTGCAATTGTTGGATACTCATGTCTTATAACAATTGCTGCATTATAGGGCGTCCCCCCCTTTATGTCAGAAATAATTGCCTGGCACTGTTCCTCTCCTTTTTCTGCAATAATCTTTCTGTAGGCATTCTCAACCGATTCTTTCGTCATTTCTTCTGTAAATGTCACCACTGAAAAATGGGGTGCTGCTCCGGTAATCATTTCGCAGCTCTTTTTACAAGCATCAGCATATTCCCCATGTGAAGCAATAATATAATACATATCCCTTCCTCCTAACGTTTTCACTATCTTTTTATTGGCTATGTCACCCTCCCCATAATTTACGGTCATTAGTAGCCGTACATCTTTTACTCCTTTCATGACTGAATTTTACAATTTACTATGCATAATAACTTGAAACTTATTATAAATAAAAACACAATAAAAATCTTTTAATTTCGCTTTTTGGAAACTTTTTTAGCAACTTCCCCTTAATTGTACAAACATAATTTAGTAATTTCTCACAAAAAAACAGACTCCTCATGAAAGTCTGTCTTTTCTCATTTTAACTATTTTCTCTTTTCTCTTTTTTGATTTTTCTGTAGCAGTCCACAATCAGATTCACGACGATGCGCTCAATCATCAAATGATTCTGCACTACCGTCGTTAAGTGGTATAACACAGGATACGTGATACATGGGTCATACGCAGCCTCTTTATTCGAGGTGATGAGCGCTATCCGACCCTTCGTTTTTTTGATAAATAATTTGGAAGAATTCAAAGCTTTCATCCCATCCCTATAAATGTACTGGCCTGAATTGGAGAATATAATAATCAGAGTATCCTCGTCTGCCTGATTAATAAATTGCTCCTGCTTTATATCAAAGAGATTTGTTTTTATATATTTTCGCTCCTCTGCAAACATATACATAAAATCCATAGCAACCGTTTCTGAATAAACGGCTCCGAATGCAGCAATTTTATCATATTCATAAATAGCCTCTGCCAGCTTTTGAATCTGCCCCATGTTAATTCCCGACAGGAAATTCTTAATATCGCCAGAAAGAACATTCAAATATCGTTCAATTCCTTGTGCTTCAATAAATTCGTTCATTGACAATTTTTGTTCATTTCCGGTATATTTACTTCGTTTCTTCTCATTCCTCACATTATCCCTAAACTCTTTGTAATCCTCAAAGCCAAGGCGCTTTATGAATTTAGAAAGTGTTGACTTGGAAATGTGGCATCTATTCGCGACCTGGTCAATCGGCAAAAACTCAACCTCGTATATCATATCCAGTAAACGTTTCGCAATATGCGCATCTGTAGAATCAAACTCACAGTCATTTAGTAAATTTAACAAGCGATAAGCCACAATATACATCCATCATCATCCCCATGCAAGAAATCTATATTTCTTTTATTGTAAGTATAGTGTATATTCTAAATTTGTCAACTTCTTTATCCTCAGTTATTTCGAATCATCCTACGCACTTTCAATCCCCGCGGACAAGCGTAGGGTATCAATGTTTTTGTTTATTCATGTAATATCTCTTTTTATATTTCACGCCGGCAAATTTACTTATCTTACGAATGATGTTGTAATTTACAACGCCACCCACCGCTCCTAACAATGGGATCCCTTGTATGAATTTTGCGACTAACAGCGACTCCGATAGCATTCCTGCTGTGGTTTTTATAAGTTCTTCCAAGTCAATTACCGGAATCCTCTTATCATCGATGTCCTCGCCTAATTTTTCAAGCTTTTGATAAAATTCTTTCTGCTGCTCCTGTTTCGACATTGCAGTACAGATCAAAAGCAGGATATAAGCTTTTTCTTCCTCTGTTTCATAACGATATCCATAACTTAATGCAATTTCATAAATAGATTTCATGACTAGAGATAAAAAAAGCGGAATATCCGGCAAGCCGATTCCCAATGCCCCCAAAACTCCTCCTTCCAATACAGAAATAGAAGAATTAAACATCTGGGACTGCTTGGAATGCCGGTCCAGGCGTTTCAAATATTTTCTTTTGGTTACTTTGTCAATGGCATAATTATTTAAATCATATTCCAGCTGTATTTTATCTTTATCATAAGTTTTCTCTATATAAATATATCCTTTTTCAAAAACCAGCCGGAAGCCTTTATAGAATGCCGTCTCCAGGGCGGTTTTCAGTTTGCCGGGAATATAATTTTGAATTTTATCAGCAACAGGCTCTATGGAAGCTTTTAACAATGGATTTTCCTTTTTATTAAGCAATTTATATTCATCTTTTTTTATCTGCTTCACCTGCTTATCGAATTGCCGTCTCATATATGTCAGCCTCCCCTTCAGTGTGTTCTTGGTTTTAGATTACTTTATCCAATACTGATATGACAAAAGAGCTATGTTACCATTATTTATCGTGGTCCATAGCTCTCTTATCGCCCTATTTAAAACTTCCTGGTTCCTCCTACTTTAGAAAGATCTGCCTTAATCGCTTCAAAATCCATTCCGGCAGCCGCATCAATGGAGGCAACAACCGCGCCCTCAACTAATGGGCAATCTACCATTTCCACCTTTTTGTCCTCCAGCATTTCGATTACCATCTCAGTGGTCATGACAGCGCTGCCCATATCCATGAGCACCAGTACTCCGTCGTCGGTATAAACAGATTCAATCGCAGCCTTGATTTTCTCAAAGCTGGTGCCAAAGCTTCCGTCTTCGAGTCCACCGGCCGAGACAATCTGCGCATTGGACGCCATGATTTTTGTCAGTTCCACCACACTTTTTGCCAGCGAATCACTATGAGATACGATGACTAATCCAACCATACAATGTTACACCTCCCTTCAGCCTGCTACCTTATAAATCTCTTCCAACATAAAAGAATAAGACGTAGCCCCCGGGTCCTGATGCCCCAGACCCCGTTCACCCACATAACTGGCCCGGCCTTTGGTGGCAATCAGATCCTTCGTATGCTCCGCTCCGGACCATGCTGCCTTGACTCCGGCGTTAAGAACTTCCTCTGCCGCTTTCCCTTCTTTGACAGCTTGTTCCATCGCCTGATAGGACGGTACCATGGCATCCAGCATGGTCGCCTCCTCTACCACTGCCTTACCACGAAGTTCTACTGCTTCGATGGCAGTCTTTATGATCGTCAGAAAATCGGTGATGTCCGCATCTTCTTTTCCAGCCATGGCCTGTCCGGCCTTCATGAAAGCAGATCCGTATAACGGACCAGAAGCTCCGCCGACAGTGGAAACAAGGGTCATACCTACTGTCTTTAATATGGTCCCGATATCCTTGCCTTCCAAACCGGAAAGCTTTTCATTTACCGCAGCAAAACCACGGGCCAGGTTAATACCATGATCGCTGTCACCAATCGGCTGGTCCAGCTCCGTAAGATAATCCTTTTGTTCTTCCATTTTTAAACTGATTGCTTGAATGATCTTCAATACCTTTTTACTGTCTGCCATGGCAATCCACCTTTCCTGATACAAATTTACATTGACAAAGTCCCCGCAATAAGCGGGGACTGAAAAAATACATAAAAATATCCCTTTAATTCCAAGCCGGTGTATCTGCTGCCGCATCAAGCAGCTGCTTCATTTCATCATCCAGGCGAAGAAGGGAGATTGAAAAGCCCTGCATCTCGATGGAAGTCATATATTCTCCGACAAAGGTTTTATGTATCCGTATCCCTTTTTCTGCAAGAACATCAGAAACACGATTGTTAATGATATAAAGCTCCATTAACGGGGTTCCGCCGGCTCCATTAATCATAACTGCTACTTCGCTGCCTGAATAATCAATATCTTCAAGAATCTGGCTCAGCAGCATATCAACGATCTCATCCGCCTTTTTAACCGGCTCTCTATGGGTTCCCGGCTCTCCGTGGATACCAATTCCGATTTCCATCTCATCATCAGAAAGTGTAAAACCTGGTTTCCCCGCTGCCGGAACTGTACAAGGTTCAATCGCCGCTCCCATGGTTCTTACATTATCAATTACTTTTTGCGCAGTTGACTGCACTTTATCAAGATCTGCGCCGGTTTCAGCCATAGCACCTGCTATTTTATGAACAAAGACTGTCCCAGCCACTCCTCTGCGGCCGATCGTATAAAGACTGTCTTTTACTGCCACATCATCATTCGTGACAACATGCTTCACAGTGATGCCTTCCATCTCCGCCATCTCTGCTGCCATCTCAAAGTTCATGACATCACCGGTATAATTCTTAACGATCATAAGCACACCAGCATCGGTTGCGACTGCCTTAATGCCCTCATAGATCTGATCCGGAGTCGGGGAGGTAAAGACCGGTCCCGCAACTGCGGCATCTAACATTCCGGTTCCGACAAAACCGCCATGAGCCGGTTCATGCCCGCTTCCGCCGCCGCTGATTAAAGCCACCTTACCCTCTTTCTTCTCGGCCCGCACAACGACATTACCGCAATCCAGCTTTTTCAAATGCCGGGGATAAGCCTTCACCATCCCTAAAATCATCTGTTCTTCCACTAATACCGTATCGTTAATAAATTTTTTCATTGAGAACCCCCTTGTCCATACATTATATTATGAATTTATTCATCTTCACCCAGACAATTCATATCATTTAAGCCGCAAGTTGTATCCTCTTCTTCATCCTCTACGCAGTTCATATCATTTAAACCGCAGGTTGTATCATCTTCTTCTCCAAGACAATTCATGTCATTTAAGCCGCAGGTTGTATCTTCATCTTCGGTTATCCCGTTCATATTGTTGATATCCATTTTCTTGATCTTCATAGAAAGTCCTCCTTCGACTAATTATATACAGCAACGCAGGGCCTCAAAAAGGCCCAAAGTTATCTACACCTCTTTTGTCGCTACGATATCTACTCCTGTTCCTGCCACATTAGACAAGATCACATCGCCGATCCGGACAGGCGCTTTCACAGTGATGCCTTTGAGTGCTTTTACACACTCAGAGATTTTATCTTTGGGTATATCCTCTCTGGTTTTTACCGATACCATATCGGATTTTCCGCCTTCCACCTTCACGGTGGATGTGACGATCCTGGTGGGATTGGTAACTTCCTTTCGGCCATATACCTCACCTCGCTTACAGGTATATCCTGTAATATTCACGATTTCCTGGCCTTCCAATTCCACGGTCAGAGGGCAGCCCATTGGACAGCTGATACAGATAAGTTCTCTTTTTTCCATGACCTAGGCCTCCTCTACCCTTATTGTAATCCTGTCAATATCCGGATGCAACAGTAACTTTTCTTTTTCCAGTTTTATTTCTTCCATTTCTCCTGGCGCCATCACCATCCGTTTCCGATGCAATACCCTCTCGTCATTAAAGTATACACCGATATAGCAATTTTTATAAACATTTCCAACCCGGAAGCGAACAATCTGAGTTGCCTCCATACGTTCTGGATTAATCGTGCTTGGAACCGTATAACGGACCCCATCAGTTCCTTCAAGGATGATTTCCCGGCCGTTCGGTTTTTGCTCCCCGTTTTTCACATAATTTGATGCATTCTTTCCGGCAGCAGCAGCTTCTTCTGAAACAAAATCCACCAAATCATGTACATGAAGTACATTTCCGCAGGCGAAGACTCCCTCCACATTCGTTTCCAGACTTTCATTTACAATCGGGCCTGATGTGACCGGATTCATAACAACTCCCATGGCTCCTGAGAGCTCATTTTCCGGTATCAATCCTACCGATAAGAGCAAGGTATCACAGGAATATTCCTCTTCTGTTCCTGCAATTGGTTTTCCCCTGTCATCCACTGCCGCCAGAGTAATTCCCTCCAGCCGCTCCTTGCCTCTGATCTCGATTACCGTGTGGCTTAGTTTTAGCGGGATTCCATAATCATCCAGGCACTGCACAATATTCCTTTTCAGCCCTCCGGAATATGGCATGATCTCAGCCACCACTTTAACCTTGGCCCCTTCCAGGGTCAATCGTCTGGCCATAATCAGACCGATATCACCGGATCCAAGAATCACCACCTCGCGCCCGGGCATGAAGCCTTCCATATTAACCAGACGCTGTGCGGTACCGGCTGAAAAAATACCGGCCGGCCGATATCCAGGTATATTGAGAGCTCCCCGGGAACGTTCTCTGCATCCCATCGCCAGGATGATCGCCTTGGCCTGGATATCAAACAGTCCCTCCTCTCTGTTCATTGCCGTAACTACCTTTTCAGGGCTGATTTCAATAACCATTGTATTAAGGACATATTCAATCTCATATTTTTCCACTTGTTCCGTGAATCGAGCTGCGTATTCCGGTCCAGTCAATTCTTCCTTAAATGTATGCAGTCCAAAGCCGTTATGAATGCACTGATTTAATATCCCTCCCAGCTCTTTATCCCTTTCCAGGATCAAGATACTCTCAGAGCCGTTATCCCGGGCCGCAATCGCTGCAGCAAGGCCAGCAGGACCGCCGCCAATTATCACAATATCATATTTTTTCATCCGAAGCGCGCCCCCTTTTTATATTCTGTCCTTGTTATATCCGACTAACAGCTGTGAATCCCCGCCGGATTTCGTAATCTCTGTCATTGGAATGCCCAGTTCCCGGTGCAGGATCTCCATTGTTTTAGGCGTACAAAAACCCGCCTGACAGCGTCCTGCTCCCGCCCTGGTCCGACGTTTGATACCATCTAAGGTACGAGCACCTAACGGCCGGTGAATGGCATCTAAAAGCTCCCCTTCCGTGACCATCTCGCAACGGCAGATAATATTACCATATGCCGGTTCTTTCTCAATCAGGGCTGCTTTCTCCTCTTTTGACAGAGTATCCAGATCAATATTTCCTTTGCGGGTTCCGTTAAAATCAGGATTTACATCCAGGTCCAGCTTTTCCCGTAAAATTTCTGCTACCATTTTGCCGATCGCCGGACTGCTTGTAAGACCTGGCGACTCAATACCTGCACAGTCCACAAAACCCGGTGCATCTTCCAGCTCCCGGATTATAAATTCATGATGATCTTCATGGGCTCTTAAACCTGCAAAAGAGGTGATCACTTGTCTCATCGGCAGATTCTTCACGTTCAAACTGGCCTTTGAAAGTTCATCAAGACCCTCCCTGGTGGTTGCCGTGCCTTCCTTATCTTCAATATCAACAGCAGTTGGGCCGATGATAAGATTTCCATGTACCGTAGGAGTTACCAGTACCCCCTTGCCATACTTACTCGGCAATGCAAAAATTGTCCGGTTCACATGCTTTCCTGCATTTTTGTCCAGTAGAAAATAATCGCCGCGCCTGGGAGTGATATGGATCTTTGATTCACTGACCATATTATGAAAACGGTCTGCATAAACACCGGCCGCATTCACCACATACCGGGTCTCATACGCGCCCTGGCTGGTCTCCAGCTTCCAGCCACCCTCGATCGGCTCTATACTCTCTACCTCGGTATCAAATTTAAAGTCAATGCCATTCGTATAAGCATTTTCTGCCAATGCAATATTCAAATGAAAGGGACATACAATCCCCGCTGTCGGAGCAGATAAAACTGCAACCACCTCATCTGTCAGGTTTGGCTCCATTTCCCTGATTCTTGCCTTATCTGTAATAATTTCCAGATCCTCTACACCGTTTTTAACGCCCCGGTCATAAAGGGCCTGCAGATTCGGCAGAGATGCTTCATCCAGGCATACAACCAAAGACCCGCACTGCTCAAAAGGAATATCAAGCTCCTTGGAAAGTTCTGGCATTATTTGATTTCCTTCTACATTCAGCTTGGCCATCAAGGATCCTTCTGCCGCATCATAGCCGGCATGGATGATGGCACTGTTGGCTTTAGAGGTGCCGCAGCACACATCCTCTTCTTTTTCCAGAACACAGGCATTCACCTTATATCGGGAAAGTTCACGTGCGACGGCACTGCCAGACACACCTGCTCCAATTATAATTACGTCATACATACTTTAAGTGTCCTCCCTTTCAGATATTGCCAAAAAACGGCGCAAATAAGACGTGTTTCCACGCCTATTTGCGCCGCTCCATTCTCCCGCAATCTATATATGATTATTATCGTTCAGAATGATTGTATGATTATCTTAATATTATGCCCAGGGAATTGCCTGATACAGCAGTACTGCAGCAATCGCACCAATAACTGGACCGATGATAACAACTGGTGCATAACCCCAATTAGAATCGCCTTTGTCCTTAATCGGAAGAACACTGTGGGCAATACGCGGGCCAAGGTCACGAGCCGGATTAATTGCATATCCGGTCAGCCCGCCAAGAGACATACCAACAGAAACGATAATACCAAATACCAGGAGCTTATCCAGACCAGTAGCAATGCCGCTAACCTGTGAGATACCCTTAATACTAAATACCAATACGAATGTACCGATCGCTTCGCTTAAAATATTGCGTCCCATATTGGGAATGGAAGGTCCAGTTGAAAATACACCCAGCTTGGTAGCCGCAGATTCCGTTGCATCAAATTGATCCTTGAACAGAAGATAAACAAGAACCGCCCCACAAAATGCACCGGCAAACTGAGCCACGATATAACCGGGAACCAGTGACCAGGCCATGCTTCCATCCACAGCCAAAGCAATTGTTAATGCAGGATTAAAATGAGCACCAGAAGCTGCGCCGAAGATAAAGGCCGGAATTAAAACAGCAAGACCCCATGCAAAGGTGATTTGGATTGAACCAGCACCTTTCATACCAGACTTGTTTAATGTTACGTTTGCTACAACACCATCGCCTAAAAGAATCAGAATCATAGTTCCGATAAATTCTGCTATATATGGCAACATAATGTATCCCCCTAGTTTATTTTTGTACACCTGTCAATAGTTACAAAAATTATTTTTATTCATCCTTTGACCAGCCATAAGAATACTTAACAGCTTTATTCCAGCCATTTATCATTGTATTCCGCTTTTCTTCAGAGATCTCCGGTGTAAATGTTTTATCAATTGCCCAGTTTTTAATAACCTCTTCCTTATTTGCCCAGTAACCAACTGCAAGACCTGCCAGATATGCAGCGCCCATCGCAGTTGTCTCGACACACTGAGGACGGTTAACCGGTGCATCAATGATATCTGCCTGTGTCTGCATCAGATAATTGTTGGCACTTGCGCCACCATCTACTTTAAGAGCAGCCAGCTGAATGCCGGAGTCAGCTCTCATCGCCTGCAGTACATCGTTCACCTGATAGCAGAGGGAATCAAGAGTTGCCCGGATAATATGGTATTTGTTTACACCTCGGGTAATTCCAACTAAAGTACCTCTGGCATACTGATCCCAATGAGGTGCACCAAGACCTGTAAACGCCGGAACCACATAACAGCCGTTGGTATCCTTAACCTTATTCGCCATATACTCGGAATCCTGAGCAGAATCGATCAGCTTTAATTCATCACGCAGCCATTGAATCGCAGCACCTGCCACAAAAATTGAACCTTCCAGTGCATAATTCACTTTTCCATCCAATCCCCAGGCGATGGTTGTTACGAGACCATTCTTAGAGAATACCGGCTTCTCACCAGTGTTCATCAACATAAAGCATCCGGTTCCATATGTATTCTTCGCCTCACCGGCATTAAAGCAAGTCTGGCCAAACAGCGCGGCCTGCTGATCACCTGCGGCTCCGCCGATCGGAATGATGCCGCCGAAAAACTGCGGATCACTTTCCCCATATACGCAGCTTGATGGCTTAGCTTCCGGAAGCATTGACTTAGGAATATTAAGCTCTGCCAGAATTTCATCATCCCATGTTAACGTATTGATGTTAAACATCATGGTACGGGAAGCATTGGAGTAATCCGTTACATGAACCTTACCCTTAGTCAGCTTCCAAATCAGCCAGGTCTCTACTGTACCAAACAGTAATTCACCCCTTTCGGCACGTTCCCGGGCTCCTTCTACGTTATCAAGAATCCATTTTAACTTTGTTCCTGAAAAATAGGCATCAATTACTAAACCTGTTTTCGCACGGAAGGTGTCAACTAAGCCTTTTTCTTTCAAAGAGTCACAGTATTCGGCGGTTCTCCGGCACTGCCATACAATCGCATGATATACGGGCTCCCCAGTCTCCTTATCCCATACAATTGTTGTTTCACGCTGGTTTGTGATACCGATGGCTGCGATATCCTCTGCGCGTGCGCCGATCATTGATATAGCCTCAACTGCAACTCCCAGCTGCGTTGACCAGATTTCATTTGCATCATGCTCTACCCAGCCTGGCTTTGGAAAATACTGTGTGAACTCCTTTTGTGCCACACTGCACATCTCACCCTTTTCGTTAAAAAGGATACATCTGTTACTTGTAGTACCCGCGTCCAATGCCATTACATACTTAGCCATAAAAACCCTCCTTCTTAGTAGTTGATACCATTCTTCAGTGTCATTTATACTCAACTGCTTTCCTAAAAACAGCTCAGTTCCTTCTTACATTTTCCATACCATCGGATTGGTTGTGGATACGGATATCGCACCTGCGGCGAGAGCCTCCATCACATCCTCTTTGTCCGATATCAGTCCCCCGGCTATCACCGGCACCTTGACCAGACTGCATACCCTCTTAATCACCTTCGGCATCAGACCTGGCAATATTTCAATAATATCCGGCCTGGCTATACTCATCAGCCTATCTATATTCTCAAAGGCCATAGAATCCAAAACAAATATTCTTAATGTTGTAAATAATGATAATTCTCTAGCCCGCTTAATCAGTGCCGGCTTCGTTGAGATAATGCCGTCTGCATGAGTATTATCCTTGATGAAATCGACTGCAATTTCTCTTCCGCTTAATCCTGTAATCAGGTCAATATGTACCATAGCAACTTTATCCGCATCTTTTATCTGCTTAACAATCGAACTCAAGTTGCAGATATCTCCAAACAGGATAAATACCACCCGGATCTCCTCCATGCTACAGCAGTCGGCTAAGCCTTTCATATCCTTTACCGCCGCTATAACAGGATTGCTCTCAAACAAGTCATAAAATTTCTGGTCCATTGGAGCTCCTCTCTATTTCACATCACAGCTGAAAAAGAGCATAGTTTAGAACCAACATTTCTGTTGTTCTGCTATGCTCTCATCATCTCCGCATGATTATTACCTTGAACTCAATATAGCACATTGTATATACTCTTTCAATAGTTCAAATTTTTTTCTACAAAACCAAACAGTTTCCCGGTGCAACTAGCCATATTTTTGTGCACTTTGTATATTATTTTAAGTTTTTTATTATTTTTTTAGTTATTTGTTTAACAATGTGACAATTTCCTCTATTGTCTTGTTCCCCATATGGATTTCTTTATCATTAAATATGACCATGGGAACACGCTCAATATTATACTTTTCAACCAGATCCCCATAGAGTGCCGCGTCGATCATTTCCGCCTCGATAACCGGATTTAAAATGGCAATCTGCTGGCAGGCCGTCACCACCACAGGACAATGATGACATGACAAGGATACACATATCTTAATATTGGTTTTCGTTTTGAGCTTGGATATCTTTTTTTTCAGGCCGCCGGATATCTTTTGTCCCGGGCCAGCCAGATTATAAATAGCCAAAATAAACGAATTAATTTCTTTCCCGCCCGGAATTCCGTGAAAAGCACATCGGCCATAGCTTCCCGCCTTGTAAAGACCGGTAACCGGCAGAAAAGCCGTATCCAACTCCGAAACCTGATCCCCCTCCTCTGGAGAGTAAAGCTCCAGTTGCAGTTTTTCATTGAGAGAAACAATCGTTTTCAGAAACGAAGCCATCTGCAGATCTTTCTCCCGGGAAATATCCACCACCGCTTTGATCGTCACCGGGTCTTCCATCTTTTTTAATATGTCAGACAGCTGTACTTTCAGCTCCTGATCAATCAGATCACTTTCCGCCGATATTGTTGTAATATCAAGCATAACAGGGCACCTCCTCATATGTTGTCCGTTTCTATACCTCATTGAATGAGATACAATGAATATTCTTCTGTATGCCTATTTTATCGAAAAAAATGCTGACTATCAATAGTAAAATTTTAATTTGTCTCACAATAATTATTATTGAAGAAAAAAATGCCATTCTGATTCTAATTATATCATACATAGTACTATCTTTGTCCGCAAAAAAAACACGTATCTTAAATATATTTATGCATATATTATAAAAATTAGTAAAATCCTTAAGAGGCCACGAATGCGCATAAGTAATTTAGGTACAATCACGCTAGTTGGACGAATACTGCAAGTCCATAATGCAGTGGTTGAAGAGGTTTTTCTTATTGATAGCGCTACCGGATATCTGGACATTATCTATGCCAACTATGAACAAAATGAAGCCATATCCAAATCATTAAGACTTAACGTAGACATCAACACTGTCATTCTCAATTCATTTGGCTATCATATATCCTTATCAGACATCGAAGAAGGCATGCTGGTAGATTCCTTATTTTCACCTATTAAGCAAGGACTCACTCCGCCACAGGCTGATGCAGATTTAATTGTTGCAAGAACATACGATCAGCCGCCACTGAATTTTATTATAGATCGAATCGCAAAAGTAGATATCGATAACTCTCTTCTCTTTACCGGCGATCCAAATAATGCAGATAATCAAATTAAATTTAACATCAGCGATATCACTACGATTCGAGACAAAGATAGCAACCCTGTTCCTCTTCGTTCACTTCATCCTGGTTTATTGGTAGATGTGCTTGTCGCTCATACCAATTTTCAAAATGCGGTGATTCCGAATGAAGCTGATGCACTGCATGTCCAAATATTATAAATATAATTAAAAAAGACTACTAAATAATATCACTTTTAGTTGTCTTATGATATAATTCATAGTTTTTCACTTTCGTCTTCTTTCACAAACTTTTCACAGTTTCATCAAAATCCCGTCACACTTTACAGGTATATTAATAAATGTAAAGAGGCTAATCACCCTTATAAATAAAACTTTTTTTCATACAGCCGGCAGGATTCCCCCGATCTTGCCGGCTCCTCCCTTTTTATCGGGTATAATCCAACTTCTTTCTATTTTTTCAATAATATTTTCTCTGCTTTCATTCCTGATTTTTCGCAGATTTCTGAAGTATCTCCTTTATCTGAGGTATGGTTTTGCCATCTTGGCGCATATCCCTTATTTCCTCAATTCGGATTATTGCTTCTATACGTTTGAATCTCCTGGTCAGATTCGTTTCTGCCTGTTCAAAAGGAAGCATTCCCTCTTCCGTATAGAACTTAAGGGTACTGTATCTGGTATTGGTCAGCCGCACCAATTCTCCGATTGATACATATTCCGATTCCATTATTTTTTCAAGTGTTCGCTGCCTCGACATATCCAGTTCCTCACAGATTGTAACGACGTAATCTCACTCCATGGATTGGCATTTTACCGCTAATAGCTCCAGGGATTAATTCATATTTAATATTATCAATTTTTACAACCGGTACTGCACCATCTCGAAGTACCTCATATACATGCCCCTGTGAAGATATTCGATCCAGTACATTCTTCAATCGCAACTGTGCGTTTGGAAAATATTCTTCTGTATCGATAAAAATAGATTGTCTTCTTTCAAAGAAAGGGAATATGAAATTAAATCCTTTTCCTGTCTCGGTAGCAGCTGCCTGGCTTTTTATACGTAAAAAACCAACGACTACCGTACTCCATAAAGAACGCACCGTAATGGGATAAAGTGCTCTTGCCAAGGTGCTTTCACTGCGAAGACCTGTCAACCTCTCTGTAATTTTATTTTGTTCATAGACAGAGAAAACCTCAAAGAAGCATAGGGACTCCTGCAGCAGCCATACCAAAATAATACTTTCCTCTGAGATGGGTCCTTCTTCTAAAAACTCAGCTCTTAATAAATCTAACTGGCACTCAAATTCCCTTGTTTCGCTAACATAGGTTTTTAGCTTAATATTTTCATCATAAAATAAATCACAGCCTAACAAACTAGAAACCTTAGAAAGCAGCTGTTTACTTTGTAACCGATCAGCGTACGTTCGCTCCAATGCCTTTTTATTTGCTTTTTTAATAGCAGCTTTTATTCCTTCTTCATTAAAATTCCATTTACCTGTCGCTGGGTCGTAGTTTTCCTCTAAAAATACAGCAGCAGCCAATACCTTTAATACATTCTGCTTAGCAGTTTCTCTATGCTCACTCTCTTTACCGTTAAAACTAATTAGTGCAAAACGTTCTGATAATGTTAAATCCATAATAATCCTCCTTTAGCTGTATTAATAATGGGTCCACCTACTATTCACTATGTTACTTACTACTTACTACTTATGATTTATATTACCACTTTGTGAATAAAATTACAATACCTTACGTTGTTAATTCTAGATGATCATTTGAATTATTGGATTAAATACTTTTTCTCGTTAGAACGTTACCCACTAGGAAAACCGAAAAAAGTAGCCCCCATATAAATGGGAGCTAACATTATACATCCTCCAAATCCCTACTCCATATTTTTCTGCTGTTCATCAATCAATCGGATATTGAAATGCTCTGTTTCATTCAGCACATTTTCTTCAAACTCTCTTGGGTCAATCATTCCTTCATACCAGCTGCATTGATTAAAATACCTCTGCAACTCTTCATCCGCAAACCGTCTGCCATGTCTTGCATAAATCTCATTTTTTGCAATCCGCAGCTGACTGGCGGAAAGATTCCATAAATCAGGCTCCTGCAACAGACTATCGCTGCTGTTAGGAAATACAAATTCAGATCCATCATATTTTGCCGTATCAGACTGAATACGGAAAGTGTCCTGTATTTGACTGATCTCATTATGCATTTTATTGTATTCCTCCATTATTGCATTGTCTTCCGTATAAAACGTCACATCTGTAGGCTCTGACATTACATAAACATAAGGACCATCATATCCCCATATATGATAGTCTGGCAGATTAACATAGCTGCAGTCCGAATATGCCTGAATATAGAATAAAACCCCATCCCCTATCAAGTCATAGGATTTTTTTTGATGGTAGCTGCACCCTCCTTTAAACTCATTTCTGACTGCCAGACTATTCCATTCTTTCGGCAAATCCATCTCAAAGCCCGGCGCCTGAGTATTAGAAGCCTGATAAGTCGGCTCTCCCTCCGTTTCAGATATCTCTGTTTCCATCTGCTCATCTTCTGCCTTCTCTGCAGCAGTTGTTTGTTGTATGTGTTCTTCGACTTTCGTCTCTTCATATGTTATCGTTTTACTAGTTTCCCAATGATGTGGTTCCATTAACATAAGAATTCCAAACAGCACCATGTAAATGCCAAGAACTCCGGTTAAAACAATCCGGCATACAAGGCCGGTCTTATCTTTGAGAAAGCCTGGAGATTCTACATAGGTACAAGCTCCATGTTCCATTACCTGCCTGACTGCTATATTTTCAGGGCTGTATGAAAGAAGATTGCCACAGATATTTTTTGCCTTCTCCATTTCACCTGCTTGTTCATAAACTTTCATCTGAATGGGCATTAGCGGTATGCGACGATATGAATCTGAATAACGATCACAATATACATTTACATAGGCTTCCACCTGTCCAAATTTCTGTTCAATATAAGCCTTCCTGATTTCAGATAAAAGAAGGATCGCCTCCCCCATCCTTTTTAGTCCGGGATGTTTTTTTACAAGCTGCTTCTGGTACGAATATTCTGCCTCAGCATCTAAAAGCCTGCCCAGACCTATGAAGCATACGTAACATAAATTACTGTGAGCAAGCTGCATCAGTTTCTTCTCCTGAGCACCTTTCCAGCCATAATCTGCCAGCCTTAAAGCCTGCACATATCTTCCGGCCCTGGAAAGTCCGACGGCAGCATTATGTACTTGTTTCTTAAAGTAAGACTGATGACGATAGGGACCATATGCTGCCTCCATAAGAAAAGCTACTGCTGCAGTAAGGGGCCGATTCTCTTTTGTAAGTACCTCCATATACATTTTTGCCCAACAAACTTTCAAAGTACCACCTAAACCTAGAATCACCAGAGTTAAAATAAAAACAATTCCTATATAGTCTAATGATTTCAGAATGACCCATTTGTATAAATATTCCTGGAACATGTAAAAACCTGATCCACAGGCAAAAAATAATATCAGGCACCGGTTCCAGTATCGTCTTCTGTCATGAATCAAAAACCATCGCTTTCCGGCCTCAAATGCTGCCTGATTCTCTGGGTCATCCATAAATTCCAACAAACTTTCCTTTGCATAACTTCTATTTTCACCATTGTTTCTAAAAAGCAGAAATACACTCAGTATCCCAAGTATGACAACGACATACAGGTAAAGGTACACCCGAATATTTGTCATCTCTCCTTGACTAAAGTGTATCGAAGTCACCCCCACAGAACTTAATATTTCCCATTGCCAATTATCTGTATTGTCAAGGCCAAACAGCAAAAGATGGATTGGCGTGCTGTCTAATGTTTTACCCTTGATATTTCCACCTATTGTTAGTCTCATTTGCTGCTCATCCAACCTGCCTGTATAATAGATCGCAGCATGAACGCCTTTTTCAGCAGCAAAAATATCGACATCCTTACTATTTGCCCCGATATTAATAGCAAAATTCTGCTTTGCAGGCATAATT
Source organism: Lacrimispora sanguinis (assembly GCF_044987295.1). NCBI lineage: Bacteria > Bacillati > Bacillota > Clostridia > Lachnospirales > Lachnospiraceae > Lacrimispora > Lacrimispora sanguinis. Next base: position 918,201 of record NZ_CP173277.1, read on the forward strand.
TCTATCTCTAAAAAGTGAAGCCTCTTTCCTTCACTAAAAGAAATCCACAATAAGAAGCAACTGATCAAAATGCCCAACCCATAATACAAGAGCCGCATTCTGCTTAACTTTACTCCGCCTTTTTTATTCATTCTTCCTCCCCCGTAAAAAATATAGAATAATTTAATGATAGCATAAAAATGAATGAAAAGAATAACAAATTCATAAATATTTCCAAACGAATTACTTTAAAAGCAGGCAGGTAACCGATGGATTTGTCCCAGAATCCATGTGACATACAAAAAAACAAGGTACAGATTATTATTCCTGCACCTTGTTTTCTACTATTGGCTGATGAACAAATCATAAGCATAATTTTTGATATAAAATTCGTGACAAACATCATACTTCATTTTCATAATACAACTGTCCGCATGCAGCACTAATTTCAGAACCAAATTGCGTTCTAATGGTTACGCTTATACCGGCTTTCTTTAGAGTACTGCAAAATTGCCTGATAGCATTTGAAGATTGAAATCTAATTGTTGTTTTATCAGTAGAATTATAAGGGATTAAATCAATGTGATATAAATGTCCCCACGAACCACGACTTTTCAGTAAACCTGCAACTGCTTCTGCATGATCTTTGGAATCATTAATTCCATCAAGCATGATATAAGCAATAAACACCCGCCGGCCCGTATGAATGATATGTTCATCCAATGCTTTCATCACTTCATTCAATGGAAATCTTTTATTTACAGGCATTAAATCGCTTCGTTGTTTATCAAATGGTGAATGAAGGGAAAAGGCCAGATTCACTTGTGGGAACTCTTTGGTCAATCGTTGAATTCCCGGAATAATGCCAACTGTTGAAATAGTAACTCTTCGCTGACCTAATCCAAATAATTTCTGATCCGTTAAAATTTTTATTGCATCAAATAACTCTGGATTTGCAAAAGCCTCACCCATTCCCATAAACGAAACACTACTTAGTCTATGATTGTTAAAAAGGAAATAAAGTAATTGGTCCGTTATCTCATCAGCAGTAAGATTGCGTTTAAATCCAGCACTTCCCGTTGCACAAAAACGACATCCAAAACCACAACCACATTGGGTAGATATACAAAACGATTCCCACCCCTGTTTATATTTTAGTCCAACAGCTTCTATTTTTTCTCCATCAGTTAATTCGAAGAGTAATTTTTCAGCTTGTTTGGAATCTTGTATAAAAACAGATTTTACACTTGATACACGATTTCCAAACTCATTTGTTAAAGCCTTCCTTAACGCTTTTGGCAATATCTGCATATTATCAAATTGATCGATTTTTTGATGAAAAATAGCATTAGTGAGCTGTTCGTATCTATAATCAGGTAATTTCAAATCTGATACTATTTGATTCATTTTATTATATTTTGTTTTAGTCTGTTTCACGCAGGCTTCCTCCTCACTTTTAATTGTTAGGAAGCAAAGCCAGTATGATTAGCGACTTATACTACTCCATGCAAGCGTCGCCCAAAACATCCGGCTTTGCATGGAGCCTATTGTGTGTTGCTATTAAAAACTCCTTAATCATATTAATTTCCTTTTCTACTTTACAATTTAATTGTTTTTGTTGCTACATTTTCACAAAATGTTCTGTCATGCTCGACAAACAAAATTGTAAGTTCCTGCTCCGTTAATAACTTCTCAATCTGCATACGGGAAATGACATCAATAAAGTTCAATGGTTCATCCCAAATATATAAATGTGCCCGTTCACACAGACTTTTTGCAAGCAGTACCTTTTTCTTCTGCCCACCGCTAAAATCTTCGATATGCTTTTCAAACTGTTCTCTTGAAAAATCAAGTTTTCTAAGCATGGATTTAAATAAGCTTTCATCAATACCCTGCTTATCTGCATACTCAGATAAATCACCATACAAATCTGAAGTATCTTGTGAGACATACGAGATGATTAGCTTGTTGTTCTTTCTTACAATTCCACTATGTGGGATGTCATCTCCATAAATCAATTTCAATATACTTGATTTTCCACTGCCGTTCTTTCCTTGAACAGCAATTTTTTCACCTTGCTCGATCGTGAAACTTATTCCTTCACAGACTATTTTATCGTCATATTTAATTGCAACATCTGTAAGCTCTACAAGTCTTTTATCATGGAACGAAGACGGTGCTAATTTTAAGCTTTCATTTGATTCAATATTTTTAAGAAGCTTTGACTTTTCCTCAATCATGTTTTGTTGTCTGGCTTCAATATTTTTGGCACGCTTCATCATTTTAGCAGCTTTATGTCCTACATATCCTCTGTCTAATTTGCTTCCGGAATTAGTGGTTCCATACTTACTGCTTTCAACACTATCTGACCAGGTGGAAGTCCGTTTCGCAGCGCTGGAAAGTCTGGTGATATCCCTTTTTAATTTCTCATTTTCTGCCAGCTCGTAACGATCCTGTAACTCTTTGTTACTCCACCATGAAGAAAAATTTCCCTTTTGTATTTCAATATTAGTTTTATTAATGGATAAGATATGATCGATACAATTATCCAAAAAGGACCTGTCATGGGATATAAGAATAAATCCTTTCTTTTTCTTCAAGTAATCACTCAGCTTTTGTCTGGCTTCTGCATCCAAATGATTGGTTGGCTCATCGATCAGTAAGAAGGATTTCTCCTTCAAAAACATAGCAGCCAGTAGTGCTTTGGTCTGCTCCCCTTTCGATAGTGTGTAAAACTGCCTGTATAACGTGTCATAGTCCATATCTAATAATGATAATTCTTTAACTATCTCCCAATCCTCCGAATTTGGACTGATTTCCTTTATAACATCCATGGTGAAATTACTTTGTTCCTGCACTTCATAAGGAAAATATTCAAACGTTATATTCGCTGAAATGCTTCCGCTATATTCGTATTTACCCAGCAAAAGATTTAAAAACGTTGTCTTTCCTCTGCCATTTCTTCCGGTAAAGCCTAATTTCCAATCGGTATCAATCTGAAAGCTTACATTTTCAAAAATATTATCATAACTACCTTCATAAGCAAAGGTAAGGTTTGCAACATTTATTAAAGACATATATTTGTCCTCCTCTGAATTTAATAATTTAAATAACAAAGTCGGAACAATAGGCGACCTTATTATTACTCCATATAAGTGCCGCCTGCAGTATCCGACTCTATATGGATAGAAACATGTGTTAGTAACGTGTCTTTATTTATCATAATATAATTACTCCTCCTTTTCGATTAAATAAAAATAGAGCTGCAAGAATTAATTATTCTTACAGCTCATAAATATACGCAGTTAAGCTAAACATGATAGCACAACAAAAGTGTATAAATTAAGAGAAAAAGAATATTTTTCTTGCATGAGTACAACAAAACAAACAGGACACCCCTGTTTCGCTTCGTATTCATTGTACTGGAAAAATTAGCAAGAAAAATTAATCATCTTTTCACCTCAATTTATTTTTTACCATTGTACTATCAATTGCTTGAAAAGTCAATATGAGTTTCCTGTGTTCGATTCGAGATTTCATCCTCTATAAAGTTTTTCGAAATATACATTGCACTTATGATAGGCGCAAATCGCCTGTATTGGATTGTTTCTTTGTCATATTTATTTTGAGCCTTCTCTGTTTTGCTTATGATTGATTGAACAGGCGGTAATGCTTTTAATAAATCTGTATCCGTATACATCCCTTTATTACTATCATTTTCTATTAAGGCTTTTGAAATATACAGAGCCTTTATTCTGTTTTTTAAAAGAGAATGCTGTGATGTGCCCTCTGCAAATTTCAATTGCATCTTTTCACAATTATTTATAGTAGTAACTATGAGTTGTAAGACAGCATCCAGCTCTTTTTGTGAATGATTTTCCATGTATTTCTCCTTTTAAAATCCGATAAACCATTGGCATATCTGTATCCTATCTTGCCAGCCAGCACGAGTATGGCGGCTCCCCTTTTTATTATAACAGATATATTTTATTCGTCTAACACCTTTCACTTGTCTTTCGCAAGTTTTACTATTTTGCTGTTAGTCATAAGGATTAGAAGTGTCAAAAACAGCAAGAGTCCTATAAATACTTTACCGATATAAGACAACATCGCCGTTGTCAATGCTGTAATTTCAAACAACTGCGGCAGTATCCACAGCGCACCAAACGCCCCAAGCACCATCGTTACGCAAATAAATACACGCAACTTTGTAAATGGCATACAACTTTTAATAACCGACATCATTGATATCAAAATTAAAAGCATGTACATAATTGTCTGCCTTTGCTGTGTTTCAAATGGTAAGGTAAGGCTGATAAATATGACCCCAGCTGTTATTGTCAGCGCAAATGGTGCTGCATTTGCCAATGCTGTCCTTAAGAAAGATCTGCTGGATTTCTTTGTATTCGATTCAAAAATTGTCAGAAACGATGGATATGCTTCGATAAAGGCGTCAATCAACGTTATTTGAATTGGAATAAATGGAAACGGCATATTAAATAACAGAAAGAACAGGGACAGCAGCAAAGAATAGATCGTTTTAATAAAGAATACCCCTGCTGTTCTGGTCACATTATTAATTACTTTTCTGCCTTCCAACACCACCTGCGGCAGATTTGCAAAATCTGAGTCCAACAAAACGATCTGTGAAATCTGGCGGCTGGCATCGCTGCCTTCGGCTATCGCAATGGAACAATCTGCTTCCCGGAGTGCCAAAAGATCATTCACCCCATCGCCAGTCATTGCCACCTGATGTCCTGCCCGCTTCATTGCCATTACAAGTAACTGCTTTTGTTTTGGTGTCACCCGGGCAAATACGGCATATTTCATACATATGCTGTCATAATCCGTATCCTCTCCAAAGGAGGATAAGTCGACTGCGTTTTCCCATTCCTTTAATCCCGCTTTCTGCGCGATTTTAGACACAGTTTTGACATGATCGCCAGAAATAATTTTTACGTCCACACCTTCTTTGCGAAAATACTCCAGTGTTTTTTCAGTACCTTTTCGAATGCTATCTTCTAAAATAACGGCACACATCGGTTTAATCTCATCCGGCAGTTCTCTTTCATTATCCCATTCACCATCGTAAAAACCTATTACAACAGCACGGTATCCCTTTTCGATCTGGTGTTCCACAGCCGAAGGCAAAACGTTCATAATCCGCTCCGCCGCACCGATGAACACGGTTCCGGCAGAGTTAAAGCTGACCGCGCCCCACTTCCGAAGGGAGGAAAAAGGAATCTTATAGGCCTGCTGGTATACGGAATTTGTTCCAAAATACTCTTGGAGAGCCTGAAAGGTTGCGTTATTATCATCGCACGCAGCAAGATAAGACTGAATCAGCGGCGACAGTTTTTTAATCGGGGAATCCGATAGAGGCAGCACTTCTTTAACTTTCATCTTACCATCTGTAATGGTTCCCGTTTTATCAAGGCACAGAACATCCACATGCGCCAGCGTCTCCAGGGAATAGATATTCTGAACCAGAATCTTCATATTTGCCAGGCGGATCACGCCGGTAGCAAGGGAAACGGCAATCAGGAGTACCAATCCTTTGGGCAGCATCCCCAGTAATGCAGCCGAAGAAGATACGATCGCTTCTGAAACCAACACATGCCTGAGCGTTATTGCTTCAAGGAATAACAGAATCCCCAACGGTACAATGAGAAAGCTTGTAAAGCGGGTCACCTGTTTCATGGAGCCAAGCAATTCAGACGATACCCTCTTTGTCTTTTTTGTTTCCTCCATGAGCTTCACAGCATAATTCTCACTGCCTATGTGCGTTGTTTTTGCATAACATTTCCCTGAAACGACAAAGCTTCCGGAATAAAGCTCACTGCCCTCTGTCTTTAAAATGGCATCACTCTCGCCGGTTAACAGCGATTCATTAACTTCTGCCATACCGTCAAGCACGATCCCGTCATTGCAAATTTGATGTCCGCTTTCCAGTACCATCACATCATCTATTACGACGTCCCCGGTTTCAACGACAATTTCTCTGCCATCTCTTACCAATTTTGCCTTTGGCCGGTTTAAGATCGACAGCTCGTCTATGAGCTTTTTGGCCTTTAGTTCCTGTGCAATTCCGATCGCAATATTGACGATGATGATCACAATAAAAATCATATTAGAATAAGCGCCGACAGCAAAAAGCAAAGCTGCAATGATAAAATTGAGCAAATTAAATAATGTAAAAATATTTTCTTTCAATATCTGCGCTTTGGTCTTTGTAATGGAACCTGGTATGTTTCCCAAATCTCCGCATTCTTTTCGGTCCATTACTTCCTGCGTAGATAGACCTTGGATTGATTCTTCCATGTTATTCCTCCATTTATAACCAGACTTATTTTCCGATTACTTAACCATATTATCTCAACATAAAGTCCAGTTAAATTGAAGTTAAACTCTTCATAAACTATAAAAATGGTTTTGTTCATTTGACAAAACCACTTTTCTGTGCAATATAATAAAGTGGCAATTATTTTTATATTGTTTATGCAGGGTTTAAGTCTAACCAAAAAAATTATGTTATACTTTAGAATATTGTTTACAGGGTGGTGTTTTATATGATAATAAAAACAATATTTAATAAAAAAATAACAATAAAAAAACGACTTGTTATTTCCAATATTTTGATGATCATCGTACCGGTAATAATCACTTCATTTATTGGGATTATTTGCGCGGGCATTCTCTGGTTTGTCGTCACATCTGGCGCGGGACTGGGTTTTAATGACAGCGAAGACTTTTATAAGGCCAGTCGGGGCATTTCCATGATTGTCGAAAAATCACTGAAGAAAGATAAACATGAAAACCTTGTGAAAGATTTGTCTTGGATCAGCGGAATACTTGACGAAAACGCCATGGCGTTATCTGTGGATTCTTCCGGTAAAACGCTCTATCAGTACGGGCGAGCAACCGAAGCTGATGGAATTCTAATGGAAGCTGAAGCCATCTTGGGAGGCAAAGGCTTCGTTTCCAACGGGACACGTGAGCTATATGTTCAGCAAGTTGAAAATGATGGTGCCGTTTACCGCATCGCAATCTTTGCCAGCCCTTCGGAGCTATCCCACCGGACCCTAAAAGTTGTTCTTGTAATATTGGCGTTCATTCTTATGTTTGCCATACTCATCTCCATCCTGATTACAAACCGATTTCTCACTAAATTTGTATTCCAGAAAATCGAACATCCGCTGGACATTCTCTCTGACGGCGTAAGGCAGATCAGCGACGGAAATTTAGAGCACCGCATTGTATATGAATGTCAAGACGAGTTCGCACCTATCTGTGCCGATTTTAATGAAATGGCCGCCCGGCTCAAAGCTTCCGTGGAGCTGACTAAGCAGCATGAGCAAAGCCGCAAGGAACTGTTAGCCGGTATTTCCCATGACCTGCGCAGTCCGTTAACTTCTATACGCGCTTATGTGGAAGGGCTTTTGGATGGCATTGCCAAAACACCGGAAACCCAAAAAGGATATTTAGAAATCATCAAAAACAAAGCTGAAGACATCGATCGTATGTTATCCAAGATTTTCCTGTTCTCCAAGATGGAGCTGGGTGAATATCCAGATAACCCGGAGCTCCTACGGCTTGACGATGAAGTTCGGCAGTTCATACGTGCATTAGGTACGGAGTACGAGGAAAAGGGACTGGTTTTGTCCGCCAATGCTCTCGTACCGGCAACGGTGTTGGCTGATCCGGATCAGCTTCGGCGTGTGCTGACCAACATTATAGAGAACAGTGCTAAGTATAAAACAAAGGTTACTGGTACTCTGACCATCTCCCTGCGGGAGGATAAAGGCGGATACCGCCTTTCCCTTTGTGACGATGGTCCCGGTGTCCCGAAAGAAGCACTGTCCCACCTGTTCGAAGTGTTTTATCGCAGTGATCCTTCCCGGCAGAATCCTCATTGCGGCAGCGGTCTTGGTCTTGCTATCGCCGCCAATGCGATACTGCGTATGAAAGGAACGATTGAAGCAAAAACCGGCAAAAATGGTGGTCTGGAAATTGTGATTTGGCTGCCAAAAGCGGAGGAATAACATGGAAAGAATACTGATTATAGAAGATGATACAGATATCGCAGCGATTGAGCGAGATTATCTTGAGATCCATAACTTTAAAGTGGAAATTGCGACGAATGGGAATACCGGTTTGGAAAAAGCATTGCAGGGCTGCTACGATCTAATCCTGCTTGACCTAATGCTTCCCGGTATTGACGGCTTTACCATCTGCCGCAAACTGCGGGAGACACTGGACATTCCTATCCTGATGGTCACGGCACGATGGGAGGATATTGATAAGATACGCGGACTGGGACTTGGTGCGGATGATTACATTGAAAAGCCTTTTTCTCCCAGTGTGCTGGTAGCACGGGTTAAGGCAAACTTGGCACAATATGCCCGATTAAAGAAAACGGATAAGACTGAGCCGATACAGATTACAATCGGCAACATCCGAATTAGCTCCGATACTCGCAGGGTCTATGTAAATGACATTGAAATCGAGTTAAAAAACAAGGAATATGAGCTCTTGCTGTTTATGGCGCTTAACGCAGATGTGGTCTTCAGCCGGGAAACGCTTTACGAGCGTATCTGGGGTATGGAGGCCATAGGCGATAATGCCACTGTCGCCGTCCACATCAACCGGCTGAGGGACAAAATAGAGGAAGATCCGGGCAACCCCCGGTATATCCAGACGGTACGGGGTGCTGGTTATCGGCTTATGGCGTAAAATTCACAAACAGGCACCTCTGGCACATTTTCGTGCCAAGGGCAGCCTATTTGTGAAATCTGCTATTATGTTTAAGCGAATCCTCCCATCAGCTCCCGCAGCTGCTCCAGCAATGCGCCGCTGCCGGCTACGTTGATATTGCCGACCTGCATGCAGATTCGTTCCAAACACTCTAACTCCTTTAATTTATACAGCGTTTTATTCTCATCCATGAGCTTTGCCGTATTTAAAAGTGACCGAGTGGAAGCCACTTCCTCTCTCCTGGTGATAACATTGGCCTGAGCTTTCCGTTCGGCGATCAGTACGGTATTCATAATCTCCCGGATCTCTCCCGGTAAGATAATATCCTTAATACCTACGGTCATAAATTCAATGCAGTAGTCATCCTGCACTTCTTTCAGCTGTGTGCAGATAAAACCGGAGATTTCTTCTTTCTGCTCCAGTATCTCATCCAACCGATATTTGCCGATGTATTCTCTAACCACCAACTGCACGCAGGCATATATCTGAGCTTCTTGATTCTTAATGGTCTCAAGCATTCTTTTCACCTGAGTGACCCGGTAAGTGCATAAAAGATTGACTCTGATACCGATTCGGTCGGCTGTCAGGATTTCCTGGCCGTTGATCTCTATGGATCTCGCTCTTAAATCAATCACCTGACATACTACGTCTTTGGCATAAGTCCAATAAAAGTAGGTACCAGCCGCCAATTCGCCCACCATTAGGTTGTCAAAATACAAAACACCGGTTTCACCCGTTTTAATCTCAATTTTCTTATAATATTTTAGCGGAATATGAGCCAGATAGGACTTGGTGATCTCCGCCTTCATTTTCGGCTCTCTCATATCCAACAGTTCATAATCATATCGATTCCAATTGTTCCAATACAGATATACCGGTTCAGTCAGCACCTGCTGTACCACACCATTTAATCGCAGAATGCCGATGTGTCCCTCGGGTATCTTAATATGTAAAACTTTATCAGCAAATGTTTGATCCTGCAATAATACCTCTGCAGGCAATGTGCCAAAACCGACGGAACCTTCCATTTTTTCTATTACAACTTGATAACCGAGCATTCCTGGATACCAGTATTTTCCGCAGTATAAGGTTTTGATAAAAATACCATCCTTTATTAAAAAACCACATTGGTTCTGATTAATTATATATTTCATAGCTTTCACCTCTTATTTATGATTCACGCTTGTTATAGATGTCGTTTGAGAATGTAAGCCTGATATCTGCCGCAGAGATGCTGCGGACCGATCGGCTTCAGCCTGGTTTCTGATCTGGTACCCGGCCGCCCGGAAAGCAATCTTTTGACTTTCCTTCTGGACGGGCATGAGACCGAAAACTGTACTGCAGCGAATGATCAGTGCGAGGCTGCTCCTCTGTTGCCATAACTGCATGACGGGACCGATACCGACGTCCCCTGGTTACCGGAGCTAGTCGGTTATCTAATTCCGCTAGCAGACTGGCAGGCAGATACCATGTTTACATTTCATAAAGTGGGACACTTAACAGGTGTCTTTTTGATTTCTCTACCATTGAGATACGGTTCCATAACCGGCAGGATTTGAACCTGCAACAAATCAATTTGGGCGATTTTGTGGATTTATCTTCCACCTCGCATTTATATAATTCCTGCGGCATACCGAACTGTATTACAGCCGGCACCATCCAGCTCTGTACGCTGGTATATAGCAGGCAATTACCCTTTTACCACTGCGACGGTCTTTAGCTGAGATACAATCTCTACCAAATCAGTCTGATTTTCCATCACAGTCTGTATATCTTTGTAAGCAAATCGGCTTTCTTCTGCCACATCTGCCTTTTTTGTTTTACCCAGGACAATCCCCTGTTCTTTCAGATCATTTAAGACCTCTTCACAGCTAAACGCGGCCATTGCACCCTTACGGGAATAAGCCCGGCCTGCACCGTGGGAAGATGTGCAAAAGCTCTCTTCATTTCCCTTTCCTTTGACTACATAGCTATAGGATCCCATTGCACCAGGAATTACTGCCAGTTCCCCATCGCGGACTCTGGTGGCACCTTTGCGGTGCACCCAGACATTTTTATCATAATGATTTTCCAAAGCTGCATAGTTATGATGACAGTTAATCTCCTGACCAAACAAGACCTCCTGGTTTAAGTATTTCCGAATCTTCAAGGCAACAATTTCCTTTACATTTTCCATCATCCGGGCCCGGTTTTCAAAGGCATAGTCCATAGCCAGATTCATCCAGGTAATGTATTCCTGTCCTTCGTTTGATTCAACCGGCAGAAACGCCAGCCGATATTCATCGGGCACCTGTGAATACCACTCCGTATTCAAGGCTCTGGCTTTCTTATGGTATACATCGCAGATGCTCTTGCCAAAATGGCGGCTGCCGGAATGTAACATAATTCCTAAATAACCATCCTGATCTTCCTGCAGTTCAATAAAATGATTTCCGCCGCCCAGGGTACCTACCTGGTAATAAGCAGAATCAATCAAAGGAAACAGCTCCGGATTGCTTTGGTATTGTTCAGCACGAGTAAGAGCTTGATCCAGTACCTGGGATAGCTGTTTTTCTTTATGGGATTTAAAACCCACCGGAACATTTCGCATAATATCTGCAATGATCGTCTGTACCAACGTACCGTTACCAGTCATTACTTCTTTAAGTTCGGCAGCCTTAATATCGGTAGAGACAAAGTTCATTCCGCATCCGATATCCACGCCAACTGCGTTGGGAATAATGACGCCTTTGGTAGCAATCACACCACCGATGGGCATTCCCTTGCCGGTATGCGTATCTGGCATCAGGCATACCCACTTATGTATAAAAGGCAGATCGGCCAGGTGGTACGCCTGCTCCAAACAGCTTTCCTCAATCTGATCTATATTTTCCAGCCAGACCTTGATCGGCTTTCTTGTTTTTTCATTATAAATAACAAACATTTTTTCTTTCCTCCGTTTCCATCTTTTACCATGGCTATATCATAGCACCGTATTTTCTATTTATCATTTAAAAAAAGTTGCGAACTTAACCATTGTCCTTATATAATAGACTCAACGAATACATTTCAATGAGCAGGAGCACAAAACCATGGCGGAATTCAACGAGCTAATCAAACATTTTAATAAAGTACGCACTTATGTCCGGGATTTCTATGTCTATGGTTTCAAATCTCGGATGGATTATCCAGAATCTGGCCGGCGCACTTACGACAATGAGCGGCGACGGATTGAAAGCTGGTTTGCTGATTATATTCAGTACGACTATGATTCTAGCCATAAAAAATCGGTTGCCATCACTATGGACAGCAACCGAATCGACAGTAATCCTTTATTTAATGTATGGAAAACCAAAAGCTTTACAAATAATGATATTATGCTGCACTTTTTTCTGCTGGATCTGATGCAGGACGGGGAATCCCGCAATGTGGATGCCATAAACGATGAATTGATAGAACGTTATCAGGTTCTGTTTGAAGTACAGACGGTTCGGAATAAACTGATGGAATATGAACAGAACGGGCTGTTTATGGTAAAAAAAGAAGGCCGGCAGCACGTGTATATGGCTTACCCGAATTGGCTGACCAGCCATCCGGATCTATATACTGGACTGAAAGAAGCAGTTTCTTATTTTCAGACCGCCGCCCCCTTTGGTTTTATTGGAAGCACCATCCTGGATTCACTCCGATGCCGGAATGATCATTTTCGGTTTCGCCACGATTATCTTGCACATACCCTGGAGGATGAGGTTCTGCTGCCACTGCTTACAGCCATTAAGGAAAAACAACGAATATCAATTCAGATTAAGCATATCAGAAGTGGGCATATAAATGAGTTTGAGTGTGTTCCGCTAAAAATCCGGGTCAGTACCCAGACCGGCCGCCGCTACATATGTGTCCGCAGGCTGGCAGACAGGCGTCTGTCGACTTACCGGCTGGACAGTGTTCAAAATGTTTCACCGCTTAAATCCGAATCGGATTATGATCGATATTTAACCGGCTATGAGAAGAACAACCGCTATACCTGGGGTGTTTCCTTTGGCTGCCGCCGGGAGCCAGAACAAGTTTGCATGCAGATAAGCCTGGATGAAATGACTGAAGGCTACTTGATTAACAGACTTAATCGGGAAGGCCGTCATGGACAGCTGAAACGAATCCAGTCAGATATCTACGAATATACGATTGAGTGTTGGGACAGTGCTGAGATGATTCCCTGGATTAGAACTTTTACCGGACGCATTCTTAAATTCACCTGTTCAAATAAGCAGGTAGAACTACGTTTCTGGCATGATATGAAGCGAATGCAAAAGATGTATGCTGAGGATACCAGCGAAACCATGTCTTTAGGAGGACAGTAACATGGAACTCTTTTCAGAAATATATAATTGTTATTATCAGGTTGTTGCCAGAATACTGGAGGAAGCCTCCCAGACAACGATAAGTCCAGCCGAAATGGCTAGAATTGCCGAGAAATATGGTTACGACGAAAGTGCGCTTACCATCATTCCTCATCTGCTTGATGGCGACTGGGCTTTGCTTATACCGGACGAAGGTGGTAAGAATTTTGCTTCCCGATTGTCGCAGCCCGTCCGCGTTCCTTTTACCTCGCTTCAAAAATCCTGGCTGAAGACGCTGCTTGAAGACGAACGGATCGGCCTATTTTTCACTGACGAACAATTGGAACTGCTACGGCAGCTATTGGCAGATACCGCCCCACTGTATGATCCGTCCGCTTTTCAATACTTTGATCACTATCAGGATCGGGATGTAATTAACTCCTCTTTTCGGCAGCACTTTCAGCTGATTCTAAAAGCTATAGAACAACACCAAACACTTAAACTCTCCTATTACTCAGTTAAAGGACGACTGATGGAGTTTACCTATCTGCCCTGCAGGATTGAATATTCCGCCAAAGACGGCAAGTTCCGGCTCTACGCCCTTTATCGCCGACGAAATGGCTGGCGCATGGATATTTTACATATTGGGCGAATATTAAAGATAGAAGAAACGGGATATTATATCGAAGAGCCGATTGATATGGACCAATTTACAGAAGATTCCCTCTGTCAGGAACCGATTGTTATAGAAATTTCAGATGATCGAAATGCTTTGGAAAGAACCATGCTTCATTTTTCCTGTTACCAGAAAAAGGTCGAAAGAATAGATGAAACAGGTAAGTATCGCTGTTCCATCTATTATGATAAAACCAGGGAAACCGAGCTATTAATTCAGGTGCTGGCCTTTGGCCCAGTGGTACGGGTACTGGGACCGGATTCGTTTCTGAATCAGGTCAGGGAGCGGGTCAGCCGGCAGCAAAAACTCACAATTTCTTTCTAATGTTTTTCATGATAAACCCGCTTTCAGGCAAAGTTGGAATTCTTGAAAGGCTGTAGGTTAAGTCTTGTTCCGGAACTTCAAAGTCAACTTTATTTACAAGAAAATTTATACTTGCTTTCATCATTTCAATTGTAATACCTTCACCAGGACAGCGATGCCCTTTTCCTGGATCGCCACCGCCTTGAGGAATAAAACTAAATGTCCTGTCTTTTTGTTCTTTAAAGCGCCCTGGCCGAAACTCATCAGGATCACTCCATATTTGGGAATCATGATTCATCCCATAAACATCAAGCAATACCAGTACTCCTTTTTTAAATTCGTACTGATTCCATACAAAGTCCTTGTGTACCCTGGCTCCTAAAAATGGGGTAAACGGATAGTATCTGCGTACTTCCTGCACAAACATTTCAAAATAATTGTTATCGCCATGCATCAATTCTTCATGGCACTCAGGATGTTCATACATAGCTAAAGCTGTAAAAGTAATGTATGTTGAAATAGCAACAATAGGTCTTATTACATTAATAAGTTCTTTTGCAGCCATTGGTAACTCCATTTGGCTGCCATCAGGCTCTCTGTGAAAAGCCATTAAATGAAGTGCGGAATCTTTTTTTACTATGAGCTTCTCTTGTCTCACATCGTCTATAATTCCTCCTATCCATTCCTCGGTCCTATTGCGTGCCGCCTTTCCTTTCCAGTATCTGGGTCCGACACCACCCAGTCCGTCAACCATAGCGCAAAAGTCATCTGCCCTGCTTTCGACATCAGACTCCGCCAATGGAACTCCGGTCCAGAAACATGCTATCTTACATATAACATTTTTAGCTTCGTGAAATAGTACTACTTCTTCCATATTCGCCCATTTATTAACGGAAGCTTCCATTTCTTTCTCAAAAAGTGCCGCAAGTTCTTTTTGATGAACCTCAGTCATTAAAGACATAAATAATAGTTTTCGCTGAATATGTGCCTGATTGTCCATCCCCTGAATGGCATTAACTCCAAACAGTGTTTTTTGTATTCTCTTTGGCATTGCACCTTTTCGTTGAAATAGCTCTTCATTATAAAAAATTTTACATGCTTCTTCTCCACTAATGCAAATTGCTTTTTCTCCCATGATATGAGTTTCGAAAATATTGCATTTATAAAGATCCATTCTGTTTTTAATGAATAAATACCCTTCTTCCAATAATTTAAGAGTGTGATCTAAGCCTTTATCCTGCACAATTCTCTCTTTAACTTCCATTCCTTCTCTACCTTCAATTTCTATTATAATTTTATTTTACTGTAAATACTTTTGGGTTTATTATCGCTATATTATCGATAAATATTCATAGAAAACAGACCTTAATCCACTGTTTCTTTGCAATGAAAGCAAATGGTTTCTGAGATCAATGATATTTAAAAGGCAGCTACTATTTAACAACAAAAGGTTGTCAAATGGTAGCCGCCCACTATAGGCTTCCTGCTATTTCGTACCTGTTATTTCACATTCTCTCGGAGAACGGACTCCAATTATATCTTTCTCATCATACCAACAGACTTTGGAGCCGAATACTCAAACCCAAATTTTTTATATAGTTCATCTGCCGGAATATCAGCAATCAGGCTAACATAAGAATTTTTCGGAATGTTATTCTTCAGGTATGTATCTATTTCTGACATAATCCGTTTACCTAGTCCATTTCCTTGATATGAGGGGGCAACGGCAATGTCCACGATATGATAAAAGCAGCCTTTATCCCCTATAATTCTTCCCATACCAATTAGTTTTTCAGAATCCCTTAAAGTAACAATAAAGATGGAGTTTTTCAATCCAACTTCTGATCCCACTTCATCTTTTGGACTCAATCCGGAAATTATTCGTAAATTATTATATTCCTGTGCATCTGGAATTTCGTATGAAACAGCTATATCCATATTCATAGTTCCTTTCCCTGATTTTTATATTGAAAATCAACTATCTATTCTAATCTCAAATATATCCGCTATTAAGTGGCAGGTAATTATACTACTTTTCTGCTCTCCCTTTAAGTCTTAAATTAATAAAATAAAGAATCCCCGCCAAAAATGGGAATATAGCCATCCATGCAAACATCATTTCATATCCTGCAAAAGTGGATATGATTCCTGCCAAAACTGCACCGGCCCCGATCCCGCCATCAAAACCCGTAAAAAATGTGGCATTTGCGGCACCGGTTCTTTCCTTAGGGACTTTAATAATTGCCATTGTCTGTAAACTGGATTGGGCTGCACCTATGCCAGTACCATAGATCACCGCACAAATCAGAAAAGTAATTAAGCTGTTACTTACTGAAAGCAACAGTAATGCGATCGGTATTAGAAGTACCCCCGACCAGATACCTACGCCAAATCCCCTGCGATCAACCAGCTTTCCAAAGAATGGACGAGTAATTAGCATACTGATAGCATATACAGTAAAAAAGGCTCCTGTACCTGAAATGGATTTTTGTACTCCATACAGCGCCAAAAAGGTAATGATCGCCCCCCATGTAATCATAATTAAAAATATAACTACGGAGGGTAAGGCAGCTTCTTTCGCATACAAAGATGGTCTTGGAGTCATCGAACTCTGTACAGCAGGACGGTTATTAAAATTCATGATAAATACCAAAAAAATAGCAATTATTAGAAAAGCAGCTGCCAGTATAATATTTTTCTGCATCCCAAGCGACAAGGAAATCGCCGGAGCAAGAGCCATAGCAATACTGCTCGCAAGGCTAAAATATCCCATACCCTCAGAAAAACGTTCTTTTTGTATGTTATCGGAAGCTGTCGTGCTGCACGCAGTATTAGCGATTCCCCAGGCCATTCCGTGAGCGCATCTGATGACAATGATAATTTCAATCAACGGAAAAAACCTATACGATGTTGTTATTAATAGCATACCGATTAATCCCATAACAAAAATCCATTTTCGTCCGTATTTATCCAATGCAATACCGGCAAAGGGACGAATCAGCAATGTGGCAATTGTCATGATTCCTTGCAGCCATCCCAGAACACTGTCATTCGCTCCAAGTGATTTCAAATAAGGCGGTAATGCCGAAGGAAATAATTGAAATGAAAAAAACATAAAGAAGTTCACCAATGTAATGATCACTAAATTACTTGTCCAAAGCTTTGTTTTATTCATTTTCGTACTCTTTCTCTGATAATAGCATATTCTCAGAAATAATATTATTCAAGACCTTCTGCATGAGAGTCAGGAGTTGTGTAATTTCAGTCTGAGATAGCTCTCTTGTTGATACTTCAATAATTTTCTGAAATATACTCTGTACAAAAGGAGATTTTTCCCGCCCTTTTTCTGTCAGATACAAATGCTCTAACCGGCCATCCTCTTTGTCTTTCTTTCTTATGACATACCCCTTTTCCGTTAGGTTTTTCACTGCTTTTGCGGTAGTAGATTTGCTTATGTGCAAATGCTCACTTAATTCTTTTTGTGACAAGCCTTCTCTCAAAGAAATAACAAGGAAAAAATCATATTGTCCATTTTTTATATCTAAATCATTTAAAGTACTACTAAGCAGAATTTGTATATTGCGATAGATCGCAGCATTTACCTGTCCTACGTTAATGTTATTTTCCATACTAATCACCTCTTTCAATATAGTTGCAAAGGAAACTATCTCTAGTTTAACACAAACTAGTTTCCTTTGCAACTAATTTTTATCACTGAATGCTATCGTTTTACTATGTCGCATTCCATGCCGAAATATAACCAGTCTATATCGGCTGATCGCGGCAGATACACAAAAAAGGTACTCCAACCGTCTGTAAAACGTTTGAAGTACCTTTTTCCATATCTTATTCTGCTTTCGGAACCACTGGTATATCCGCCTCCGGAACAGTAGTCTCCGAACCACCAACCCCAGGTCCGATCTCAGAATTCTCCTGCGCTTCCGTGGTCTGCGGCTGTGTCTCTATAGGCGGCTGGGATTCGGTTTCCGCCGGAGGCACTGTGGTATTCCGGCTAATGACTGCAGGCTTTCCTTTATAAGTACTATTATGAAGCGGTTCTTCCTTTATCACCGTATCTCCCTTTTTATACACCCGGTAGCTTTTGTAAACGCCACCGATGGTACCCTTATCGACTACTTTTTCTGTTCCATAGGGCAATGCAGGATTTTCCTCATATACAGGCTCCAGCGGCTCCAAATCACGGATTTTCTCGGAACGGATTGACACTTTCACCCCATCCTCCAGGACAGGAAGTCCCACCAGAGATATCTTTAAACTTTTTCCGTCAAGTGCAGCCCGGATCGCCAAGGGTTGATTGCTGGTATTTACAAATTTCAGATCCGGACCAGCGTAGCCATCAAAGCTGACCATAGCATCCTGTCCCTTTTCCACATAAGACGGCGCAAAGCTGTGAGCATTGCGCTCCGTGGTTTTAAAACCGACTTCAATGATTGCATGATACAGGGTGGTAGACACCTGGCACACGCCTCCGCCCGGTTCCTCTATCAGGACTCCGTTCCGATATGCGCCGGCAGGCTGATATCCTTTTTCCTTTGTACGGTTCCCTGTGGTATTGTTAAAGGAAAACTCTTCTCCTGGCTTAAGAATAAGTCCATTTATGGAATCCACTGCCAGACGAATGTTTTGATTTCTATTTTTATTATCCGTTGTTGTCGTTGTAAAGGTTCCGATGACCTCGTACTGCTCTTTTGCCTGGGCCTGAGTCCTTTTAGGAGGTGTTACCGTAAAACCAGCCATGATTTCAGCCTGGTAATTCCCTGATTTTACCGCATCCAACAGCTGCTCCACCAACTTTTCCTGATCCAGAGCCCGGCCGTTCTGTTCTTTTGTATACACGAAAGCTCCGGTTGTCTTATTAAAAGACTCCAGCTCGGAGTTAACTGCGCCTTTATCCCAGCGTTCAGCAAGCGAAGCTGCCTGACTGATAAATGGCTCTCTTAATGCCTCATAATCAATTTCATACTGCTGCGCTTGATCCGGGGGTGTTTCCTCCAATTGCTTCTTTATCGCCTGAAGCTGTGGTTCTATAAGATTGTCCAATAAAACAGAATCCTTCCCGTCACTGACAATCAACTCCCACTGATAACGCTCCATCAGGGTTTCTTCTGCCTCCTTTACCGTAAGCCCGGTCAAGTCTGTCTGTCCAACCCTGGCTGCGGAAAGGATTTTATCCGTTAAGTCTGCGGTGGTTTCCTTTTCTGTCTCTCCGACCGGCTGTAGACTGTTGGAACTGGCCCTGGAATACAGATAGCCTCCGGCCGACAGGGCCGCTATGAAGAGCACGCCAACAGCTATGTTTCTATTTCTTTTTCTTCTTTTTCTTATTTCCCTATACTTACCCATTGATTCTATTCCGCTCTCCTTTCATCGTCTCCGATACTTTTCATAGTATCCTAGGAAAGCTGCCCGCTTGCATAGCCAAATGCAACTTAATAATTAGGAGCCACTACCCTAATGCTGCATCTCTTTTGCAATGTAATGTTTTTCATTTCTGTACTTTTTATAGTTACAGTTTGTAACTGTAACTATATCATTTACACTTCCTTGTGTCAAGGGTTCTGGTAAGATTTCATGACAAATATTGTCAACAGATAAAAGCATGAATTCAAGCAATCTCAGTTATCTGTTCATATACGATGCGATGTTGTATTGTTGTAAAAATCTTCTAGGAGATGTACCATATACCTCATTAAATACATGGTAAAATCTTCCGGAACTTCCAAATCCCGATTCATATCCAATGTCCGTGACAGAATAATCGGAATGGAGCAAAAGATTGACAGCATAGTTCAATCGCTGACGGTTCAGATATGTGGAGGGAGTCACCCCAAAACACTGTTTAAAGGTACGACAAATATGCTCCTTGCTGCGGCCACTGGCGATGCAAAGAAAATCCAGCCCTTCACTACGATGTTCGCCGGACTGCCAAAGGGTAAGCGCCGAGGCAAGCCACGACGGAACTGTCTGATGAAATGCCGAATCTTCCTGAGGCGGAAGAAAATAATGGGTCACAACGTCAAACAGGAGGTGGCGCAATATGGTCCGAATTCGCTCTCCTTCATTCACTGGAATCGTATTTAGCCATTGCATCTTTTCCTGCAGTGCTAAAAATTCCGGTTGTCCAAGCTGAACCGGCGGAACCACGATCATGTCGAGAAGGCGCATTTCTCCTTTCGGGTCGCATAAATAATAAAAGAGCGCCTCAATTGCCGACGACGGAAACGCCAGATTAATATGAGCACTTTCTTCTCCCGCTTTGGAGTGAATATCGCCGGGGCGAATCAATGCTATCTGCCCAGATTGCAGGACGAAGCTTTTTCCGCACAACGTTAATTTCAGAACACCATCCGTCACAAGGACAATCTCATAAAAATCATGAACCTGTGGGTACTGTGATAAGTCGATCTGAGTGTAAAAACGATAATGGGTTTCTGTATAATGGTTGATGAGCATCGCATCATTCACAATATGCAACATTTGAAATGCCTCCATTTATTCTTTAACATCAATATACAGCATAATTGAATAGAAAAGCAAGAAGATTTATTCCGCTTAAATCAGTATACTGGAAGAAAAAAAGGAGCTTGTACTCATGTCACAAATCAAACTCGGACTCGGGTTATACCGCCATATGCTGACAGATGAAAACTTTGCATTCGCCAAGCAGTGCGGGTGCACGCATCTGGTTATCCATCTGGCGGACTATTATTCCAATCAAATCGTCACAGCTACAGATGATAAAACTAACTATGGACAGGCAAAGGCACTGGAACCGATCTGGCAGGCAGATTCTATGATTGCATTGCAAAAAAAAGCACAAAGTTATGGCCTGACGATTTACGCCATTGAAAATTTCAGTCCGGCAGACTGGTACGACGTTTTGCTGGACGGACCTAAGCGCGAGGCCCAGATGGAACATCTGAAAGAAATCATCCGCAATGCAGGAAAAGCCGGAATACGGTCGTTCGGCTACAATTTCAGCCTTGCCGGGGTATGGGGCCACCAAAAAGAACGCTCTGGACGCGGCGGCGCATATGGAACTTGTTTTGATGCATCAAGGATCAAATTGGACGCACCGATTCCAAACGGCGAAATATGGAATATGACCTATCGTTCAAACGAACAAGGCGTTTTAGCACCAATTACTTCTGCAGAACTTTGGGCACGTCTTCGACGCTTTTTAGAAGAAATTCTTCCCGTCGCAGAAGAGTCCGGTGTAGAACTGGCTCTGCATCCAGATGACCCTCCCCTGGAAGGGCTTCGCGGTATGCCCCGGTTAGTTTATCAGCCGGAACTTTATCAGAATGTCATTGATATTTCTTCCAGCAATGCTAACAAGCTGGAATTTTGCATGGGAAGCATTCAGGAAATGACCCATGGTAACATCTACGATGCAATCAGTCAATATGCCGGACAAAACCGCATCAGCTATATCCATTTCAGAAACGTAAAAGGAAAAGTACCAAAATATCAGGAAGTTTTTGTAGATGACGGCGATATTGATATGCCGAAAGCTCTGGCGCTTTTGGAGCAATATGGCTTTGATGGCGTCATCATACCGGACCACACTCCAGAAATCACCTGCGGCGCTCCCTGGCATGCTGGCATGGCTTACGCACTGGGATATATGCGTGCGGTGCTTCAAATGCTGGATAAACAATTATCTTAATATATAAATGAGGTGAAACATAATGATGAAATCCTGGAATAACGAAGACGAAATGTTTGAGCTGATGAAAGAAAAACTGTACACTCCTGTAGTAGGCGATATTCTGGATCTTATGGGTCATAGCCATCAGTTCCTGCCGCCCCACATCCATCCCTTAAAGGATGACATGAAGATTGCGGGCCGTGCCTGCACGGTTCTGGAGCACGACGTGTATGGCCCACAGAAAAAGCCCTTTGGTTTGCTTACAGAAACGCTGGATCAGCTGCAGAAAAATGAGGTATACGTGGCTACAGGCGCCCATAACAGCGCGTTATGGGGAGAACTTCTCACTGCCACCGCCCGCACTCGCGGAGCTGTTGGCGCCGTGCTGGACGGCTACACCCGCGACACACCGCAGGTGCTGGAACAGAACTTCCCTGTGTTCGCACAGGACCGCTGGGCGCAGGATTCCTCGATACGCACCAGCGTGGTGGACTTCCGCTGCCCCATAGAAATAGGCCAAGTGACCATTCACGATGGGGATCTGGTATTCGCTGATATCGATGGCGTACTGATCATTCCGAAAGAAATTTCCGAAGAAGTCATTGAGAAGGCGTTTGAAAAGGCCGCCGGTGAAAAGCTGGTTCGAAAGGCCATTGAGGGCGGTATGTCTGCCACGGAGGCTTTTGCCCATTTTGGTATCCTGTAAAGCGATTCTATCAAAACAACCTTTTTCCATCTGATATATCGATACCTAGCTCTTTTGCCATACTGTTTTGCTTAAATGGATTTATTTTTTCGACTATACCATTTCGTTTGAATAATGAGCCTGTATTTTTGAACCAAAATGTTGTATTTGCTTTTACGCATTGTTCACGGATATGAAGGACCCAATTATAATCACATTCACGAGCCTCTCGACCTGTTTCACCGCCAACGGTAACATGATCTACTCCGTGAAGATACGGTGTTAAATCTATCTCTTCTAAAAGTGGGGCACAAGCGATAAAGCGTCGCTTTATCGGATAGGATAAAAATAATGGAAGTCTGTAATCAGCTGATTTTTGATTCTCGACAGTACATCCAATATTAACATTGTCATATCCTGTGCCCCAATCTGCTGGAAGTGATACAAGGAAACGGTCAATTCGTTTTGTCAAAATCAAAAACTCTATGTCTGTTCTTTCCTTGATGATAGCCCAAACCTCTTTACGCCATTCATCCGCTTCGGGAAGAAAAAAATCAGTAGCAAAACAGGTCGCAAGAATTTTGTTCCCTTTGATGTTGTATTCCCCTTTTGTATTTTTCCTTATAGGCCAATCGAATTTATCTGTTTTTTGTATCGTGTTTTGACCATAGCGTTTCGCATGTGGTCCATAAAAATAACAATTTGTGCAACCATCACTTGCTTTGTAACAACCTGTCCATGGCTCCCAGTTCATAGGTATCCTCCTTATTTGATTTCCTTTCTATCATAATACAAGAAACTTCTCTAACAATCAATATTAAGTCTCCTATGTACGATAAACGTTATTCAACAATTCCAACAATCTCACATTCAATAAAATCATTAAGCTTTTTCATTTGTCGCCAGCTTTAAACTTTTCAAACAAATCCCAGAATTCTGATCTGTTGCGGTTTCCTTTCGTTCTTAATGAATAATATTCATTTAAGCTTCTCCCTTTAATGTCATATGCCACATTAGATATATAAATAGTTGTATCACCATATTCTTTTACCACTTTTCGATATAACCCAAGTTGCCTAGTTGGAAAATTCGTAAGTAAATCCTCTTCTATAAATACAGTCATATTAAATCCTCCATTTTCTTTATTAAATATTTAGTTTAAAGCAATAAATCAGCCGGTAGCATTTGACAGCTACCGGCCTATTCATATTTTATTATACAATTTTATAAGTAAATATGATTTACCAAATTTTTCCTTATTAATTTATAGAGCTTATTTTTGAAACTTCCGTCGTCTCTAAAAAGATGAGTTAAATGGGAATGATTCATAAACGCCTTCATAGTCTCAACAGTAATATAAAGATAGGATAAAGAAAACATTTGACCCCTTAACTGCCATTAAATCCTATGTTTAATCAACCGATATAAGATTGTCATACAAAATACCTAAGAGGTTTATACTTCTGAAAATTACTGTTAGGAGGTTTTCAATGTCTAAATTTACAAACTCAACATGGATCGGACTTGTATTTGGTGCATCTCTTATTGTCGGATCTGTATTTGTATCTGGTCATGCAGAACTATTTTGGAACGTGCCCTCGGCTTTTATTATTTTCGGTGGAACCATCGGAGCCACTATAATGGCATTTCCTCCTCAAAGGCTTAAAACCATAGGAACCGTAACTAAAAAGGCATTTTCAAATTCCCACTTTGATTTAAAAAAGGATATTGCATCTTTAGTCAGATGCGCTGAAATATCCCGGAAGGATGGGCTTCTGGCTCTTGATAATCATATTGATGATTTAACTGATGATGCATTCCTTAAGATGGGAATTCAACATATCATTGATGGTGCTGATGAAGATCAGCTGAGAAATTTATTGGAAGGTTCTACCTATTTCATGAAACAGCGGCATCAAAAGGGCGCCGCAATGCTGGATATGATAGCGGCTACGGCTCCTGCACTGGGGCTTCTTGGAACCTATGTAGGCCTTATCCCCATGCTGAATAATCTGGATGATGCAAGTACACTGGGCCCAATGATGGCGCTTGAACTGGTTTCTTCCTTTTACGGAGCTTTTGTCGCCTATGTCATCTTTTCTCCTCTGGCTAAGAGGCTGAAAATTATGAATAAAGAAGAAGAAACAAGAAGAGAGCTGTTGATTGAGGGACTGGCTGGAATACAGCAGGGGAAAAATCCAAGGTTGATCAGAGAAGAATTGCAGGCATTTGCAAATATAGCCCTGGATACGGAAGAGGAAGATGCTGAAAAACCGAAATCTCGTTTTAAATCAAGGAGGTGACTGATTCGTTATGGGCAGATCCCATAGGATTGAAGAGGAATATGAGGAGGAAGAGGCAAGCTGGCAAGACAGCTACAGTGATTTAATGACTGATTTACTTGCCATTTTCGTAATTTTGTTTGCATTTGCCATGATGAATCAAGCACTTACGATTCAGGAAAACAAAAGAGAAAAAGAAGCGGCTGCAATCCAGCAGCAAAACAATTACGTATTGAATGCAGAAGAGTTCAACAAACTCTATGAGTACATTAAAACATATATAGAGGAAGAACAGCTTACCGATGAATTAAGCGTTACGAAACTTGGGAACGATCGTATTTTGTTACGTGTTGCGGCTTCCGTTTTTTTTGATTCGGGAAGAGCCGAAATCGATGAGGCTGCAGAACCTGTGCTTCAGAAAATTTCCGAAATATTGGTAACATACCAGGACTCCTTTAAAATGGTAAGGATCGAAGGCCATACAGATAACCGTCCAATCAATACTTATCTCTATGCCAGCAACTGGGAGCTTTCAACAAGCCGTGCCGTTAACGTTCTTAGGTGGCTTCTGGATACCTCCGGTATTGAAGCGAAAAAATTTTCTGCCATAGGCTACAGCGAATATTATCCTGTCGAAGATAACTCTACCAATGAAGGCAAAAGAAAGAACAGGCGAGTGGACTTTTTTATAGAGGGAACAGACGATTAAGCGAAGATTCGATATAAAAGAAAGCCATTCCCAAACTTCCTAAAAACAGGAACCGGAAACGGCTTTCTTTTTTTTTAAATTATGTTTTATTTATACAGACAAGGCGCTACTTCTGCTGAGTCCATATTCGAGGCATCATACCATAGACAGCCTGTATCTATATCGTTAACTGATTGCCCGGTAGCCGCCTTTGCTGCCAGCATAACCGCCTGATATCCGATTTGTACCGGATTCTGGGTAATGGAGCCTGCCAGGATCCCGTTCTTTACCGCATCAAGCTGAATGGAGCCGGAATCAAAACCTACGCCGATCACTTTATCCGGTCCCAGCTTCTGAAGGCTTTCATTGGCAGTTACCAAATTCTTAGCCGTAAACTCATTGGAAGCATAGATGGCAATGAGATCGTTCTTATTTAACAGAGTGCTGGCTACGATTACGCAGGCTGCGTCATCCACGGTTGCCGGAATTCCTACGTCAATAATCACCTTTGCCCCGTCAGCCTTTACGTTGTACTTGTCATGTCCTTCCACCGCACAGTTGTTTTCTCCGATCAGGGTACGCATTTTGTCAATAAAGCCTCCGGTTCTCTCTCCAATAGACTGGGAGGTGGCATCCTGGGAAACTACACCGATTCTTACTACCTGGGCTGGATCTGTTACCTTTTCCTTGATGATGTCGTACATCTTTTCAGCTGCTAGACCTCCAGCCACATAATTATCCGTTGCCGCATTTGCTACAATTGCGCTTTTGGGCGCATCCGGAACACCAGAATCAAAGCCTACGATAGGGATGCCTGCCGCCTGGGCATTGGAAATGGCATCCAGAGAAGACTGGGTATCAAGGGCTGCCAGACAGATGGCGCTGGGCTGTTTATTAACCGCATTATTTAATTGCTCAATCTGTTCAGCTACGGCACTTTCATTAGCCGGCCCTACAAAATTAGTGGATTTTAAGCCTAAATCCTTTGCTGCCTGCTCTGAACCCATCTTAACTGCCTTCCAAAAATCATGCTGAAATCCTTTAGCCACGATCTCCACCGAAATACTGCTGTAGTCGATCGTACCGCCCTCTGCTGCCTTCGGACTTTCGGTCTTTGAAGCCTCTTCCTTTGGGGCAGGGGTCTCTGTCGAAGCCGGTGCCTTTGTCTCTCCGGAACATCCAATCAGAATTGCAGAAGTCATTGCCGCGCATAGGAATGCACCAAGTAAACGATTTTGTTTCATTTGAAAACCTCCCTATATAATTTTTTTATAATTTCCCGCTTTTAGCGGAAGATTAATTAATAATAAATGGTTCTCTTTAAGCTTTTCCCTGCTTTCTCCGATTCAGCACATCCACAAAGACTGCTATCACAAGGACAAATCCGGTAATTAAAAGCTGGTAATGAGGCTGTACCCCTATAAAGGGAAGACCGGTCTTTAAAACAGCCATGATAAATACGCCAATCAGGGTTCCTGCAATGGAGCCAACGCCGCCCGCCAGGCTGGTTCCACCGATAACAACTCCTGCTATGGCATCCAGTTCAAAACCGTTTCCCGTACCTGGCATCAGAGTAGAATATACGGCCGCATAGGATACTCCTGCCAGACCGGCAAATAATCCGCTGATGACAAAGGCCAGAGTTTCATATTTCATCACATCCACGCCGGACAGCCGTGTAGCCTCTTTATTGCTTCCCAAAGACAGAATGTAGCGTCCCGGACGTGTTTTATTCAGAAGAACAGCCATAGCCACAGCCAGAATGATAAGCAAAATAAATCCTGTTGGTATTCCTGCCTGGGGAAGCCCCGGTGCTTTCAGCTTAAAAAGGCTTCGAAAGGCTCCTCCGGAAGCCGTTGCCTGTGGGAAGGTCACAGTAGCTGTATTGGTGACAATAGAGCCTAAGCCTCTGGTAATCATCATCGTTCCCAATGTGGCGATAAAAGCCGGGAGCTTCATAACCGATACCATAATTCCGTTAGCCAGTCCGAATAATCCTCCCAAAAGAATAGCCAGAACCACACACACCGGCATAGGCAACCCGGCCTTGGTAAACAGAGTTCCTGTTATAAGGGAGCAGCAGATACAGGAGGTTCCTATGGATAAATCAATACCACCGGTAATGATTACAAAGGTCACGCCAATTGCCATGAATCCGATATAATAAGAAGAATCCAGGATACTGATAATGGTGCTGTATTTTGCGAAATTTTCCCCAAAAAACCAGAAAAACAGGAATAATACTACTAATGCGACAATTGCTACTAATTTTTGAGTACCGATAGCCTGAAGCAGGCTCCCATGGTCTTTTTTTGTCTGATTGATATTATCTTCCATTTTCATAATTCCTCCTAGTTAATTTCTTATGGTGGCAGCATGCATGATCTTTTCCTGGGTCGCCTCATCAATGTTTATTTCTCCAGTCTTGCGTCCCTCACACATAACCAGAATACGGTCGCTCATCCGAAGAACCTCGGTCAGTTCTGAGGAAATCATGATAATTGATTTTCCCTGTTTGACCAGTTCATTCATCAGAGTGTAGATTTCACTTTTCGCCCCCACATCGATTCCTCTGGTTGGCTCATCAAAGATCAGGATTTCACAGTCCCTGGTAAGCCATTTGGCAATCACCACTTTCTGCTGGTTACCTCCGGATAGATTTCTCACCTGCTGATGAACAGAAGGAGTTTTGGTTTTCAAGGCTTTCACGTACTTCTCCGCCGTCCTTACCTCCGCCTTGTTGTCAAGAAACAGCCCTCTGGTAAACTGCGGTACAGAAGACATGGTGGTATTTACCACCACCGACTTTTCCACGATAACGCCATACCGTTTCCGGTCTTCAGATAAATAGCCGATTCCGGCTTTTACCGCATCTTTCGGGGAACGGATATCCACCTTTTTTCCATAGACGAAAATTTCTCCGCTATCCTTTTTATCCGCACCGAAGATAGCCCTGGCACTCTCCGTGCGTCCAGCTCCCATAAGCCCGGAAAAGCCCAGAATCTCCCCCTTATGAAGTTCGAAGCTTAAATCCTTTACAGCTCTTCCTACATTTAAGTTCTCCACCTTAAGAACCACCGGAGCATCCTCTGGCACGCTGCTTTTTATCTTAGGCGCCTCATAAACGGTCCGTCCCACCATCATGCGAATGATATCATCCTTCGTACACTCCTCAGTAATCAGGGTCCCCACATATTCACCGTCACGCATGACGGTAACACGGTCCGTGATCTGATTGATCTCATCCATCCGGTGGGATATGTAAATAATTCCGATTCCTTTGTCACGCAGGTCCCGGATGATTTTAAACAGCTCATTGATTTCAGACTCCGTCAGGGCCGCCGTTGGCTCATCGAATACAATTACCTTGGCCTCTGTGGAAATAGCCTTTGCTATTTCACACATCTGCTGCCGCCCTACCGTCAGACGCCCCATATTTTCCTTTGGATCTATTTTTATATTCAGCTTACGAAAAAGCTCTGCTGCATCCTCTGCCATCTTTTTGTCATCTACAAGCCTTCCGTTCATCCGCTCTCTTCCGATAAAGATGTTTTGGGCGACGGTCAGATGATTCATCATATTTAACTCCTGATGAACGATCACGATTCCTGCGTCCTGGGCCTCCTTCGGGTTTTTAAACTGAACTTCCTGTCCTTCAAAGACAATGATTCCTTCGTCTCTGCTGTAAATGCCTGTCAATATTTTCATTAACGTGGATTTTCCTGCGCCATTCTCTCCCATAAGCGCATGAACCTCTCCCCGTTTCAGCTCCAGACCGGCCTTTTTCAGCGCATAAACCCCTGCAAAGGATTTGTCAATATCCTTCATGGTCAAAATAACTTCTCCCACTGATCTCCCTCCGTTCCTCTCCGTCTCTTAATCTTGACTCAGTATATCAGGATGAGGTTTTTTAAAAAATCGAAAAACCTCCCAAAATAGGTTAAAATATTACTTTTTCAAGTATTTTAACCCTTTTTGGAAGGTTCTTTTCCTTCTTCTTTCTATTGGCTGTTGATCTCTTCTTTTTTCGTTGCCCTGCTTCCCAGAAATGGAAACAGCAGCTTTTCATTTTCCTCGGTAAAGATATCCCCCACAGTAACAAGCTTAGAGCCGGAGTTTAAAAACAGATCGGTTTTTTCTCCTTCTATGCGTTTCACTGCCTCTTCAATCCCCAGATACCCCATATTAAACGGATTCTGAATAGCCAGGGCCTGATATACACCGGATTCCAGAAGCTGAATCTGAGATACGGAATTATCAATTCCAAAGGTTTTAACCTTACCCTTAAGCCCCAGATCCCGTACTGCGCTGGCGGCACCGAGCGAGGAATACTCATTAAATCCTGCAATAATATTGATTTCAGGATGCCTTTCTAAAAGCTGTAAGGTAACATCATAGGCCTCCTGATAGATAGAATCACAGAATACCACTTCTTCAATGGCTTCAGCCTCTTTTCCCAGGCCTTCCCTTATTCCCTTCTCCCGGTCTATGGCAGTAGAGCTGCCTTTTACATGTCCTACCAGACCGATTTTAGGGTTCTCCGGAAGAAGTTCCTTCATATACTCCCCCAGCCTTCTTCCAATTTCCACATTGTCCGTGGCAACAAGAGGAATCGACAAGCTTTCATTGATATTGGAATCAATGAGAACAACCTTAACTCCCTGATTTACTGCCTGTCTGATGCTGGATGTCGTTTCCTCATAGGAGCAGGGACTGACTAAAATCGCATCCGGCCTTTTCCCCGCCGCTTCCAGTATCAGCCGGTTCTGCCCTTCTACATCCGTTTCTGTTTCCGGAGCCATCAGGCTTAATTCTACGTTATACTCTTTTGACGCAACCTGAGCTCCAGCTATAACGGATGACCAGAATTCGTTGCTCTCGTCAATCTTTTTGGGAATCAGAATAATCTTTGGTCCTGCCTTCTCTCCGGTTGTTTCATAAAGCTGATAGCAGATTCCAAAAACTGCTCCCAGTAAAAGCAGGTACGTTCCCAGCTTAATGACTGTGCTCTTTTTCACCTTCACCGCCTCCCTCCATGTCCGGGATTCGGACAATAGCTGCAGTTCCACCCTCGGGGCTGCTTTCATAACAAAGTCCGTATTCCATGCCATAATATAGTTTCAGCCGGGTCTGCACATTATACACTCCCACTCCATTTCTCTCATAGTTGACCTTATGCTTTTGAAAAATAGATTTCATCTGTTCTTCAGTCATCCCTTTTCCGTTATCCGTTACCTTCAGTATAATATCCCTTCCCTCCGGGTAGGCCTCAATCCGGATAAGCCCCCTGCCGCTTTTATATTTAATGCCGTGGTAAATGGCGTTCTCAGCCAGAGGCTGCAAGACCAGCCTAATCACCGGCTTCTCCAATATAGCTTCATCAATGGCCATTTCATAATCCAGCTTGTCCTTATAGCGCATCTGCTGAATATCCAGGTAGTTCTTTACATAATCGGTTTCCTGCCTTATGGTAAAAAGTTCCTGATCGCTGCTGATGGAACGCCTTAAAAGCCTGGCTAAGGCCATGGTCATATGGACCACCTCACGGTTCTTTCCGGCTTCGGCCATCCACACAATGGAATCCAGCGTGTTGTAGAGAAAATGGGGATTAATCTGAGACAGCAGAGCCTTCATTTCATTCCTGCGTTTTTCCTCCTGTTCCCGGATGTTTTCCGCCATCAGCTTCTGAATCTCATCTGCCATCATGTTGAATGCATTACCCAAAGTTCTGATTTCATGGTCAGGAATTCTGGTTAGATCCACCTGTTCAAATTTTCCTCTTTCCACCCGTTTCATGGAATCCTGCAGAAGAATCATGGGCTTTGTTATTCTGCGGGAAAGAATTGTCACGGCTGCGGTCAGAACCAGGCACAACAACAGGGTAACCAAAGTATAGATCAGCTGGGTCTGAGAACGGTTCTTTAAAAGCTCTGAAGTATAGGCTACTCCCACTACCGTCCAGCCTGTTTTTGGGGATACAGTTATGGTATAAAGTTTCTGTTGCATGCCCTTACCGCTTAAGAAATATTCCTCCCTGCAGTCAAGCACATCTTTAATCTGTTCTTCCTTTAAGCCGCTGTAGATCAACTGCTGCTTGGGATGGTAGAGAATGTTTCCCTTTTTGTCCAGAATAAATACATATCCTCTGGCTCCCAGGTCAATTCGTTCGCACTGCTCCTCAATGGCCTTGTAATTTAAATCAATAAAGAAAACTCCCTGATTTTTTGTTCTGCCCGGATACCTTAAGGGACTGCTTAAGGTCACTACCCAGGGGTATTCGTTCATGATGATGTTCTGTACCCGGGAGGATGAAAGAACCGTCATCCCTTTACCGGTCTCCAAAGCGTCCCGGTACCAGGCCTCGTGGAGA
This sequence comes from Lacrimispora sanguinis, assembly GCF_044987295.1. Lineage (NCBI taxonomy): Bacteria > Bacillati > Bacillota > Clostridia > Lachnospirales > Lachnospiraceae > Lacrimispora > Lacrimispora sanguinis. Next base: position 949,926 of record NZ_CP173277.1, read on the forward strand.
ATATCCGCATAAGGATTTAAAGTCTGGGTTCCGTCATTTATCAGGATATTATTCGGACCTGCCACAGCGCCGATATTGTAAATATCATCCCGTGTTTCCCTTACCAGCCGGAACCGTTCCAGTACGCTGCTTCTTAACTCTTCCCTGCGGACCGGTTCCTTTTCCGAAAATAAATACCGAAGCAGGTCCTTATCGCCTGACATCAGATAGGAAATATTCTCCATATAATCGAGATAGGAATCTATGTTATGGTTCGCCTGCTCAATCAGCTGCATGGTGCCGTTTACGGAATTGTTCAGAACATTTTTTTCCGTATACCGGAAGGAAAAACCATAGATCAGAAGCAGGGCAGAAAGGATGATTGGAAGGAAACAGATCAGCATGCCGGAGCGGATGCTTTTAAATTGAAAACGGAACCTCATTTATCTCCTCTTTTCCTTTGCATATTCTGTAGGCGTCTTCCCAGTTGCCTTTTTAAAGGCAAGGCTGAAATAATGGGGATCTGTGAATCCGGTCTTCTCGGCGATCTGATAAGTTTTTAAGCTGGTAGTTTCCAGAAGTTCTCTGGCCTTTTCCATGCGGGTATCACTTAATACCTCTACGAAGCTCTTTCCGATGCATTCCCGGAACATGGCACTGAAACGGCTGGGACTCATGGCCAGATAGCTGCATATGGACTGAAGATTTAAAGAGCTCTCACCATAATGGCTTCTAATATAATCCACGGCCAGTACCGCCCGCTCATTTCCCTTCTTATCCTTTACCTCTGCCACGGCATCTACAAGTCCTCCGAACATCGCCTCCAAAGCTGACCGTTCTTCCTCCAGAGACTTTTTTCCGTCTATTTGCGAGATATATTTATTTACCTGCTCGTACGCCTCAAAGCCTTCCATACCCATTACCTCCAGCATGGACCTGGCCTCAGAGAGCGTATGAATGATGATGCTTTTGGCACGGTCCTTTTTTAAAAAGGATTCCTGTATCCGCATGCAGAGACTGAAAAGGGCCTCTCCGGCTTTCCTTTTTTCTCCTTCCCGGACCGCGTTAAGTAAATTTTCCTGCAGTTTTTCCCATTCTTCAAAAACAGCCGCTTTCTCAGCCCTTTCCCTGTAAAGAATGGCTCCCGCCTCCTGGCTGTAGCGGTATTCCAGCATATCCTCTGCCTCCTCATAGGACAGATAGAGCTGCGCCGTACTGTTTACAGAACATCCGATTCCAATGGTAAGCCTGATTCCCATGCAATCTTTCACGCTGTCTGAAATTACTTGAAACAGCTTTTCTGCCTTTTCCCCCCAACGTTCATGAAAGTTCCCAAGCAGCAGAAAAACAAGCTGGTGGTCCAGTTTCTGAATCACATACCCAATACCTGATCTTCCAATGATCTCAGCTGCAATATTATAAACAGCAAAGCACAGAAGTTCTGCTGACTCCTTATCCTCTCCCCTGATTTCCGCATCCCCGACAGCGACCATACACTTAGAACCACGAAGAGCAATGCCATAGGATTTAAGCTCTGTCTCCAGTTCAGCAGCAGAACTGTTCCCACAGATCAGGCGCATCAGAAGCTTTGACTTTAAGACCTCTCTATTCTTAAGCAATTTTCTTCTTTCCCGGCTTTCCTGATCCAACTTTTCGCGTATGCCGTCAAGGGCCTGTCCCAGTTCTTCAAGAGAAAAAGGCTTCAGAATATACTCCCTTACCCGGTATTTTAAAGCCTGTTTGGCATATTCAAAATTATCATAGCCGCTTAATATGACCACACAGATATGCGGATATTCCCTGGAAATCAAGCGACTTAGCTCCAGGCCATCCATATAAGGCATACAGATATCCGTCAGAACTACCTCTACCGGATTGTCACGGATATAATCCATGGCATCCTCCCCATGCGGAAAACACCCCTTCAGTTCAAATCCCCTGCTGCCCCAGTCCATGGTATCCTTTACTGCCTCACGGACTAAAAATTCATCATCAACAAGAACCACACGATACATAAACCTTCCCCATTTCTGACTCTCATTATAATACACAGTGCTTCTTTTGCCTAGAAAAAAACAAGGCTTAAGCAGACGAATCCTCTTAAGCCTTTGGTTTTTTGCTATTCTGTTATTTTTGATCCACGTCCATGATTTCCACACCTTAGAACCAGTAAGAAGTTACAGCAAGAGTGATATCCACTCCTAATTTTTAAACTGGTCTGCACAGGTTGCACTTTCTGATACTCTTTTGATGGCGGTTTCTGAATTTATTACAATTACCGGTTCGCTGTTACTGTAGAGAATATTCTCCTCAAAAATTTACTTTCCCCAAGTATATTCGTAATTTGATTCTTCCTAAATAATATTTTGATATTTCTATTATACTATTACCGTCACTTTGTTTCTTGTGATTTAATAGCAAAAAACATAATAATATTCATGTTTTCACCCAATAATGCCAAAAAATAGAAAGAAGGGCTTACACTATTTTAACCTCAATGAACAAAATGAACAAAACCCAGCATTAACCCTGGGTTTTGTCATTCATTTTTATCGGATGGGCAAAAATCACCTCGATTTAATTAAAAAGTCAAAAGGAATTTATGGATGCAAGAGTTCTTCTTGTATTACTTATGAAATATCTTCGTATTCAAAAAAATCAAAATCCGCATAATGTTGGTGAAACATTCGATCTGCACAGGTCATACCTACAAATGTTCCTGTAAACTCTCCATATTTACAATATTCATCTGAAAACTTCGTAGTATCAAACTCTTTGCCAATACGAAAATACTCTTCTCCATCGTAACTCCATTCAAAGAAGGTCTTACGGTTTTCAATTCGAAGCCGGAAATAAAGAGGCACATCCTTTACCGGAATTCTAGTATCCAGATACTCTGTTCTTGTTCCGTTTTCCAACTGTATCACGGAAATAGCACTTTGTCCCAATGTCTGACTATAATATTTTCTTAAATTGATATAATTCATATTATCATAATACAGAATTAATCCTGCACTATGCTGATATATCTCCGGCTTAAATTCCATTTTAGTGGTTATGACTGCATTTACTGAGGTTAACTTTCTGGCAAGAATGCTCACTTTGTTTAATGAAGTTCTGGATTCCTGACCTCGGATACGCACATATCCCGGCCTTGCTTTGACATCTGTAAAGCTTTCCGGTGAAATCCTTGGTGCATAATACTGGATTCCTAATGTATCACTGTTAAAATCATCAAAGTCCGGGATCTGTGGCATCGGGTATTCCGGAAGCTTACTTTCTTCAAAACTTTCTTTTGCTAAATTGCTTTGATCTGCCATCCGCAGCCACCCATCATCTGTCCACATCATTTTCTGCATGGCTGTTTCTCTTCCCAGCGTGCACCGCAGCTCTGGTACAAACGGTCTGGCTGTTAAGTGTACCAGATAAACTTCTCCCAATTCATTTTCCACGTAGCTTCCATGCCCTGATTTTTGCAGCATTGACTCTGGATTGTAATATTTCGGTTTCAAATGATCCGGATCTTTTCTTTCGTTAAACTCTCCGGGAATAGAAGTCACGATTGGATTCATGGGATCTTTTTCATAAGGACCCCAGACATTTTCTGAACGTCCCATAGTTACACTGTGACCATACCCTGTACCGCCTTCCGCACACATAATATAATAAAATCCTTTGCGCTTATACAGATGCGGTGCTTCAATGCAGCCCCTGTCTGTCCCCCCCTGCCAGAAACGTTTGGGATAACCGATAATCTTCTTTTCAACAGGGGAATACTCTGCAATACAGACTGCCCCCGGCTTTTCATATCCTTCCCTTGTCTCCCATTCCAGTGAAACAATATATTTTTTCCCGTTATCATCATGGAGGATGGACGCATCAAAGCCTGCCGAATGAAGATAGATTGGTTCACTCCATGGACCCTTTATATCGCTGGCTGTAATCAGATAGTTATCGACATCGAAATATCTTGCGTTCATAGAATTCATAACACCGTAGATCACATAGAACAGCTTCTCTTCTTCGCAATATGTTAAGCATGGTGCCCAGATTCCTTTCGCAGACGGTAATTTTCTAATATCTGCCTGTTCTTCACTGCGAATGACATGAGTATACAATTCCCAGTTTTTTAAATCTTTTGAATGATATATGGGAAGCGCCGGCATCCATTCAAAAGTAGATACTATGACAAAATAATCATCTCCGGCCTTGCAGATACAGGGATCGGGATTAAACCCTGGAAATATTGGATTTTTCATCATATGATTCGCCATCTCCTTCTTTATACATGTTCAACGGGAAACCACCCCTGAGCTGCTGATTTGCCAAAATCCCAGGAATCCCAGCCAATCCATACCGGTTCATTGACTGTATCCAGCAACAGCTTATAATTCCAGTAAAAATATCCTTTTCCGCAATTCCATGCATCCAACTGTACTTTTGCAAGTTCCTCATAGATTTCCTTTTTTTCCTCAGGTGTATAAGATTCCTTTTCCACCCCTTCTATGCCATTAAGTACCGATTGTCCGCCTTTGGTGTCATGGCCGCATACAAGCGAATTAAACAAGCACCATTCTCCGCAAATGACAGAACAATACTGCGCCATCTCTTTGATGGAGGCCTCATATTTTTCTTTCACATAAGTGACATATCCATCCACAATTTGCGGACAACCGTCTATTTCTGCCATCATCAGATATTGGTGGGTATCCAAAATAATATTTTCAAACTCTTCTTTCTGCATGAAATCCTTCCAGGCGGAAAAATTAAATCCATCATGAAATACTACTGCCTTTTCTGCCGTCATATGTTTCCGAATCCGCCCATACGCTTCTGTATAGAATTGTTTGAGAAACTCCATGGGAACCGGAGCGTTATTCTTTGCCATTTCCTTATCTACCGGCTTGTACCTTTCCTCTATATTGAAAGAGTCCCATGCCGCTTCTGTTAATGGTTCATTGACAGGTTCAATGCCAAGAAGACCTTTTCTATTTCCATATCGTTCTGCTAATTTTTCCAAAAGGTCTAATGTGAATTCCACATTTTCTCTGCTGCTTGCCCAAGTACACACCCCGGATAATCCACCATTATCAAATCCATTCTGGCTGCCTGGCACGGTATGTAAGTCAATCAAAATCTGCAATTCATACTTTTCTGCCCAGCCAAATGCTTTATCCAGTTCTTCAATACAACCAATAAAAGGGGGGCAATCACCAAATATAAAATAGGGAACTGGTATTCTGACAGCATTCATATGGTGAGATTTAATAATTGCAAAATCCCTTTCCGTGATATACTCACTGCGATGCACCTTTATTCTTGCCTCATACACTTCTTTGGACAGCTGTCTGGGAAGATAATATTCATCTTCAGCTGTTGTTCCGGCAAATAATGCCGGACTCATCCATTTCTCCAGCACCAGCCAATTTCCAAGATTTACGCCTTTTATCTGCATTGTTCTCCTCTCCTTCTTCTCTTTACTTAACAAGGAAATCTTTGAATTTTTCTGTCACTTCTATATCATCATCACTATCCACTAGTAATGTCAGCGGCTGCTCCAAATCCAAACTGAAAATTCCCATAATAGATTTTGCATCTACATAATATTTTCCCGTCTGTAGATCTACATCACAGCTATATTTTGAACATATATGATTAAACTTCTCTACTTCTTTCATGCTGTTTAATTTTACACTTTTTTTAATCAAATCTTAACCTCCTGTGATTTTCTATATTTATTTGGCCGCACGTTCTTTTAAGTCTGCTATAATTCCATCAAATTCTTTATCCAGTTTCCAGAACTTCATAATAATCAATCCGATTACATATACCCCTATTGGTATTAATACAAAGCAGATACGAATAGAAAACAGTGCGGAAGCGGACTGTACTGCCGCTCCTCCTATGTATCCTCCCGCTGCCAGAATCCATCCAAGCATTGCAGAACCAAGGCCGCTTCCAACCTTGTACCCGAAACTGCAGGCGCTGTTCACCAATCCGGCTGTCCGGTATCCTGTCTTCCACTCTCCATAATCAATGGTATCTGATACCATTGCCCACATGGTAGCTCCGCCACAGGCTCCGCCGATACCGCGAATAATACTGGAAATGATTATTAACGCTGCGGAACCGCCTGAATAACTGAGAACCAGCATTCCTACAATACTTACAACTAACCCTGCCGCAAATACATTTCTTTTTCCAAATCTCTTTACAAAGTTTGCGATAAGAAACATACAAACAATCTGAGCTACATTCATTGTGCTGTTAATGGTTGCTACCAAATTAGAATCGCCAAGAATTTCTCTTGCAAAATAGACAGTTGCCCCTCCACTGATCGAAAGATTCAGAAAGAAAATGGCAAGTAATACCGTAATCATAATCCAATACTTATTTTTTAATAGTGCTTTAATTCCTTCTTTAAATGAGACGACAGTTTCTTCCCCTGTTTTCTCTTCCTCTACCGTTTTTACTCTTTCCTTCGTGCCAAAGAAATTAATTAAAAATGCAACCACTGACAATAACCCTAACACACAAAATGTCTTTGTCCAGGCACTGGCATTATTACCAAAGAATTCCACTAACGGCAAGGTAAACGTATTAATGATCAATGTTCCTGCTGTTGCAAGCAGGTTTCGGAAAATACTGAGTACGGAACGTTCATATGGATCCTGTGTCATTAACGCATTTAATGTAGAATAGGGAACATTAATTGCAGTATAGATAACGGTAGAAGCCAAATTATATGTTATAAATACATACACTAATTTAGGTGTCTGTGCCCATCCCGTGGGTACTGAAAACAATAAAACTCCCGACACTGCAAATGGGATGCACATTCTTAACAGCCAAGGTCTTGCTTTCCCAAATCGAGATTTTGTTCTATCTACAATCACCCCCATAATAATATCACTGATTCCGTCAAAAACTCTTGATACAAGCATAATCGTTCCTACAGCCGCTGCACTTACCCCAGCATAATCCGTGTAATAGAATAACAGAAAAGCCGTCATTGAAGTGTAAATTATATTACACCCGAAATCTCCACACCCATAGGAAAAACGCTCCACGAATCTTCGCAAAGTTAATTTTGTCTTTATTTCCATAATTTTCTCCTTACTTTTACAAAAACGTTTGCAATAAAAGTCTATATAAAATTCGGCGCGCTTTATATTGTGCTTAAAATATATCATAAGTATTTTTTTCATCATAGATTTTATCTTGACGATAAGATAGGTCAATATTGACTTTTTCCCTTCATGTATTATACTTAATTTGAATCCATACAGAACCGGATAGATATCAAGGAAAACAAATTATCATAACTTAGTTTGGGAAAGGCGCCTATATGAAAGAACCAGCAGAACAGCTTCGCATACACGAATATGTGGAAATACCGTCTACAAAAGATATTTATTTTAAACATTATTTTGATCAGGGGCGTCTGGTATCTAATCACTGGCACAATGAAGTGGAGATTATTTATTTGTTAAAAGGAAATCTGGATGTCTCCATTGGCAGCAAGACCTTGCATTATCAGGAAAGTGACCTTGTTCTTATTAATTCCAAAGTAGTTCATTCAACCGTATGTACAGCACCTAATGAATCTATATTGGTGCAAATCCCTTACACTTTTTTAAAACGGTACATTCCGGACATCGATAGATATATGTTTTATATAGACTGTTTTTCTACAAATCCGATTGTCCAGACAAAAATTTCCCAACTAAAAGAAACGCTAAAAAAAATGCTCATTGTTACAGAATATCACCCTGAAGGAGAATGGTTACACTTCGGGTCCCTTCTATTTGAATTGCTATATCTTCTATACCACGATTTTAAAATTACAGATCCTCAAGCCGGTTTTCAACAACAAGCGAAAAGTTTAAACAAATTGGATTCTGTATTAGATTACACGCAAAAGCATTACAGCAAATCGATTTCTCTGGATGAAATTGCTGATATTGCAGGATTCCAGTCCCAGTATTTTTGCCGTCTGTTTAAAAAAAATATGGGGGTGACTTACCTGCAATATCTAAACGAAATCCGCTTATCACACATTTATCAGGATTTAATTACAACTGAACTTCCGATCCAGGAAATATTGGAGCTTCATGGATTTACCAATTATAAATTATTCCGAAAAGTATTTGCTCAGAAATTTCATATGACACCTTCAGAGATCAGAAATTTACAAGGTGGAAAGCAATAATAACTATACTTCCAAGTTAGAGCTCGCCCATGCCAAGCAAACCCAAAAAGCGAGCCGCATTGCACTGCTCTCGCAGCGCCTCGGCTCGCTTTTTGTTATATATCAGGAACTAAAAGTTGTTAATCGCAATTTATTTTACCGTTGTCCAATCGGCAGGCTGCACCTTCAGAGGCGATTTTCTCTTTAGTTTCTGCAACACCTCGGACAGCTTTTATAATTTGTGTTAGTGGCTGTGCACCATTGATTTGATATTTTCCATCTAAAATGAGGCTTGGAACTCCATTGATGCCATATTGATTTGCAAGAAGTAAGTCTTTCTCCACCGCTTCTTTTGTATCACCACTGTTATAATATTGCTCCCATTTCGTAAAGTCTATGCCACTTTGCCTGATGCATTCGTTAATGATATCCAGATCCTCAATGTTGTGATTTTGTACGAATAAGGCATTTTGCAGGGCGTCAAAAACGTCCCAATATCCTGCGTCGCCTGCAGTGAAGTATGCCGCTTTACATGCAGTAAGTGCTTTCATGGAAGCCGGGAATGGAAATTCTGCCTTATGCATTCCAGAGATGTTAAACCTATGCAGGTCATCATTTTGATTTGCCTGTTCCCAGTGGCTCAAAATTTCGATCTTAGCCGCTGCTCTTGAACCAAACATCGCCTCAAAGTCGCGTTCCGATTTGACCAATGCATAAGATCGATGCACGATTTGCGCTTCTGGCATCATTTTTTGTAGCTGGCGCATCCGATATGACATTGGGAAGCAAAAGCTGCATATTACATCATGGAAAAACTCTATAGTCACATCTTTCATAATAACACTCCTTATCTCTTCTATTTCATAGTATGAACAATATCCATTCAGTTCTTTGTATTTCTTTATATATATACTCTTCTATTCTAGTAAAAAATACTACATCGCTTATTTCTAATTATTGAAATTGTACCAGCTTTGCATTTGGACCATTGGCTGCTATAAACTGTTGAATTGCAGTTCTAATATTTGTATTCATATCATTGTCCTCCCTTTTATTATATCATCTTATACTGTGCTCGACGCCCACAATCGACCATCTTTTCAAATTGGATTATATTCGGATATTCATCTTTTATGTAATTAAAAAATTGCTTTCCAAAAACTCCTGCAACACCTCGCCCAATTGTCCACTCATTTCCATAAAGTTCAGGAAGCGTAAAAGAATCGCCAGGCTTGTACTGCTTCAGAGCTCTTTTTACAGCCTCTGCTGGCGTAAAGATTGTAGTTAAATTAAACAACCTATTACGAATGCAATCTTGAATGGATATCCCATCCTGCTTTGCCATCTCTTCTAACTTCTGATAATATTCTTCATTTAATGAGAATTTGATTGTTGGCATACCTGCTTCTCCTAATCTAATTTGTTGATTGTTTACATTTTTATTGGCAATGATTTTGTTTTCTGTCTTATCTCTCTGATACAATGCAGGTCCATGCATGAATATATAATACTCCGCAGGTCCCTGTTCTGTCAATAGATTTTCTGTTAAATAAAGACCGACCAGTACTTTTACCAGTCGGCCAAAATCTTTCTATTCATTATATACCACTTTGCCATTTTACCTTCTCCACAAACAATCTACTTTATCACAATATTGTAGAGATGAATTATAAACACACCTAATTTTTGCAGCCATTTTCGGTAACAATGGCACTCAATGTTGCGCCACCGATAACAGGGCTTACATTAAACGTAACTACAACCAGATAGGTGCAGCAGTCATTCATACAGGTGGCGCAATCACATACATTGAAGTTAAAAGTATCAGACACCGTTGTAGCAGCTGATCTGGAATAAACATATATCCCACTAACCGGAATGAGGGCCACCTGATCTGAACATTCTTTAAAGATTTGAAATCTGTAGCTGCCTGTTACTCCTGAAACAATATTCGCAGTAAATGAAAGCAGAATACAAGGATGCTCAAATTCTGAGGTATTAATCTGTAATGTAGCAATTGTACGCGTTATATCTACTCCAGTTAAATTAGGAAATGAAACATATCCTGGACTTCCGCATCTTAATACAGTTGCGTTTAATTTCTCTTGTTCTTTCTCACAACAACAGTCATCGCAATAGTATTCACATTCACAGTCATGATTCATATTAAAATCTCCATTGTTTATATATTTAAGTCAATCGGATATTCGCAATCCGCTATGATACTTGCTCATGCCCTATAGCTGCAGCCGAAGCTTGTCAGATAGGGCTTGCCCATGACACAAGTAGGTTACCACCCACCTCTTGCCTTTCCGGCATTGAAGCGGTGATTTCTTGATGAGGTTATATTTATAACAATTTTAATACTTTTTACCTGCATCTTATACTGTATTATAGTATGAAAATTTTAGAATTGTGAGTAGCCCAGTATAATTATACTTCTAGATGACACTCTTGCGAATATATCAAGGCAAAAAGCCTGCTTGTCCTCATAGCTATTACTGTCTCAGTTGCTCAAATAACGAAAGATAGGGCGATTCTGCCTAGGCTAATAACCTTGGCATTCAGAACAGTTATTACAATAGTTTTGTAATTTCTTATTGATGCAATTTTAATGACCATCAGTCCTGGCATCTCCTTGGTATCAGGATGTATCTTCAAGTTTCGATGTCTAATATAATAAAAAACTGCCAACAATAAACCCCCTATGTACTGAGGACTTTAGTCTTAGCAGTTTTCCATTTATTATTTGGTACAAACAGTATGATAGCCCATCACCCTCTTTAAACTCCACATTTACGTTTGTGTGCCTGCCTTTTGGGAGAAAGAAATACAACCGCCTACACATATGCCGGGACAGTAGTTCTATACTATATAATGAAACATATTGAAATTATATCATTGAAATTTCATCCTCTTAATACAATCTTCTAATGACTCCATCAGAACCTTTGCCTCTTCAAATTCATTCTTTTGAAGCAACTGTTGAATTCTGGTTTCTGTCTCTTTTTTCTTTTGTTCCAGCAGCAGATAATCTTTGTCGAAATGATTGGCATAAATCATCTGTCGGAATTTACGGTTGCTCATTCTGCGCACAGTATTGTCTTCTACGAAAAGTACATAGTCCATGCAATTGGCGACCGTATAATAATCATGGGATACCATAAGAATTGCACCTTTATACTCTGAAATTGCCTGTTCTAATGCAATCTGTGCATAAACATCCAAATGCCCAGTCGGTTCATCCAGCAGTAGGAAGTTGGCGTTTTCTAATGAGAGCACCGCTAATTGAAACAAATCCTTCTCTCCACCAGATAATTCACTTACTTTCTGATCAAGCGTCTCTCCTTCAAAACCATATTTTTTCAAATAGTTCTCTATATCATTTTTTGTACTAAACCCTTTTTCTTCGAAAACATCGATCATCGTTTTCGCGTCGTCATATAGTGTACCAGTAATCTGGGAAAACATGCTAACCTTTGCATCTTCGCTAATCCTGATCGTTTCTTTCTTATTTTCAAAGATTTCACGCAGCATTGTTGTTTTTCCGGTTCCATTATTCCCCACAATTGCTACATGCTCTGAAGGCTTCATCTCAAAATTCACATGTTCTAAAAGCTGTTCATCAAAAGCAACGCTATAATCCGTCAATTCCAGAATATTTTCATCTGCCACTTCGTTTTCCAGTCCAAAATAAATCTCCGGCTGTTTGATATCTACGAAAGGAGCCTTTGTTTTTCTTGCTTTCAGCCGATCCACCAAGGTCTGCCTTGCGTGTACCGCTCTTCCAAGGGATGCGTTGTCCATTTGAGTCGCTCTCGCTCTGGACTTTTGTAAGATTTTACTTTGACGGTCGATCTCAGCCTGCTCGGCAGCTGCTACTTCTTCTAAATCAATCTTCGTGGCGAGAAGTTCATAATTATACTCTGTATAGGTTCCATCAAATTCCTGAATATCCATGTTTTCCATGTGAAGAATCTTGTTAAAGCAATGGTTTAACAAGTACCGGTTGTGCGTGATAATAAGAAGCGTTCCTTTGTGGGCATTGATCAGATTTTTTAACGCATTCAGATGTTCAAAATCCAAAAACACATCCGGTTCGTCCATGATTAAAAACCTTGGACTCAGCATCATCTCTCTGATTACCTGAACCAGCTTAAATTCTCCGCCACTAAGACTACTGATCTTCTGTTCTTCTAACTTTTGCAGATTGGCTAGTTTTAATTGCTTCTTAATATTGATTTCGTAAGACTCTCCATCAATTGCATTCCACTCATCTAATTCTTTTTGATACTCCTCAAAGATTTTTTCCAGATCTACAGCTGTTTCCATTTCCTTATAAAATTCAAAGAGTTTCTGCTCATGCTTTACAAACTCATCGCTAATATACTGGAACACGGTCATATCTTCTTTTGGATCTAATTGCGAAAATTGACTGACATATCCAATTCTGTCTGTGTTGTCAATTATTATTTTTCCATCGTACAGATACTCTTCAGAATGCATCAGTAAATCGAGTAACGTACTTTTTCCCGTACCGTTAGTACCAATCAATGCACAATGTACATCATCTTCTATTGTAAATGAAACTTTTTTATATAAGTCCTTTTGCGGATACGAATAGGACAAGTTTTGAACCTTAATCATGGTTGCCTCCTATGGCATTTATTTTAGACACAATTCGACGCAAACCAATTATAACATGACAGTTTCTATTTATCGAGGTCTAATTTAATGAAGGTAAAAGCTGCCAGCAATAAAACCCACAATATAAAACAAGGCACAGATTTTATCTCTATCCCTTGTTTATACTATCGGCTTTTGAGTATTTACAATAAATGTGCTGAGCGTTTATATAAGCTGAATGCCTGAAAAACATTCCATTCAATTCAATTTCCCATTATGCATATCAGTTGGTTATGAATATTTATGTAATAATTCTTTAGGAATATGACAATAATCATTCGGGCACCTATCTAATCGATCTTGATGTTCATCTGCACTTTTAACGTAATTCATAAGTGGCATGACTTCCACTACAATTTTTTCCCTATCTGCTCTTTCTGTTATATAATTCTTGGCATCTTCCAAATGTTGAGGCACTTTACTGTATACACCTGTACGATATTTTTTTCCAACATCATTCCCTTGTTTATTCATACTGTATGGATCTATAGTCTCAAAAAAATAATCCATTAGTTGAGAAATAGTTACAATATCAGAGTCAAATTCTGTTTTTACGCATTCAGCATATCCATCATACTCGCCTTCGAGAGTATTTGAGTGACCATTTGCCCGTCCTGCTTGAGTATTAATAACACCTTTTAGTGTTTTGATAAATGCTTGTACACCCCATAAACAGCCACCTGCAAAATATATTGTTTCAACCATAGCATTCACCTATTTTCTTTCGTCAAATATAAATAATCTATACTTCAAATTGGAATTTATTTATCTTATAGGCACTGCCTAACCATATTTGAGGAGGTTGCCAACATCTAAAAATAACATAGGCTATTCGTAGGCAATCCCCCCATAACAGGGCTTTTGATTCCTATAAAACAACGTATTTATAAGGAAAATAATACCACTGTATCCACATTACTTGATTTGCAAATCTCTGTCTCGTTTATTGTTCCCCATAAATACAGCTCCCCTTTACTCAAGTGCCTCTTTTAACCCTTCAAAATCCAAATAGTCCTCAATAAATTGTTTGCGTAGTAAGTGAAAAGGAATAAACTCGTTATATTTACCGTCAATCTGTATTTTCTCAGGTAAAGGAAGCTCATATAAATCCAGATCAGATTTTATAATATCGGAAATAATATATTCCAATTCTTCTTTCGTTCCAGTAAAATTCACCTCTAAATAGACACAAGTAATCCAAGGATGTTTACTTTTTATTTTCCTTTTCAACAACGCATAATGTAGAGTTAATAGCTGTCGTGTCCCCACCCAAGGGAACACCGCATATTTTATATCGGAAAGAGGGGTAACCAGATTTTCTAAAATACCGCTATTTCGAGCAATGTATTGTATTTCCGTTAATCGTTCACGGCACCTTTCACTCAAGTACGGATACGACAAATCACCTTGAAGAATGCTGCGGACCTTTTTTACTAAAACAGTATGCAGCTCCGCATCGAAATCCACGTCCCAGTCAACGACTGAAATACCTGGTACTTTTTTAACAAAAATAACCTTTGATTTTGTATTGACATCAACCGTTTCCCATGTCATGCCCGCCAATGCAAAACGAGTTCCAACAGGGTAAATCTTATCAACAGTACCGATTGTGCGGTTTTCATCTTTAACAAGCAAATATTCCGGTGCAAGGAAAACCGTGAGAAAATGATGACTATTTACAATCTTTTCTCCTTCTCTGCCAATCATCACCCCCCCATGTTCTGTTCTCTGTAATTGCTCAATGTTAATAAGATGAGTCAATAACTGTTTATAATCCTCCTGGGAAATATGGCGAAAGCAGCCCAAAGTAAGGATAGCCTGCGCAAGAGCTGCAGGGGACAGTTCACCACTGCTTTTTAAGTGGCTCATCGTTTGATGGTACAAAAGGTTATACGCATGATGATGGGGATATATTGGTTCTATCCAATGGTCCTTTATATACAGCTCAATAATAGCAATCGTTCGGATAAACTCCCAATTGATAGGCCCCAGTGTATCAGCTGGATTGATTCGGATATCTTCAACAAAGGTAAATAGGAGTTGCGGAACCTGGCCTCGGCGTCCACATCTGCCAAGCCGCTGTGCAAAACTGGAAACGCTAAGCGGGGCGCCGATCTGTACTGCCTGATCGAGCGAACCAATGTCAATACCTAACTCCAATGTAACAGTTGCACCTGTGACAATTTTATCATCACTTGATTTCATTTCATCCTCCGTGTTTTCACGAAGCAACGCAGAAACATTTCCGTGATGAACCCGGTAAACATCTGGCGCCTTTTTTTGTAGCGCAATTTCACGAAGATTCGCCATAACAAGTTCGGTTTCTTCCCGGCTGTTTGTAAAGATGATAGTCTTTTTGTCAAGCGTCATCTTAAATAAATATTCATAATGCTCACGATCACCCATATTCCCGCCTGTTACAACCTTGTTATCGCTTGCGTCGTTGTCAGCGATATCACGCTCATCGTGTAGGTTAACAAAACGTTCTACGTGAAGCTTGATACGCTTCTTTCCATCTTCCGTTATGGGAGCGGCACAGTTACGTCCAGTTCCTGTATTGAGCCAGTTCTGTGCGGAAGAAACATCACCGAGCGTTGCCGAAAGGCCGATGCGCCTTGGATTTACGCCAGTCAGCTTTTGAAGACGTTCTAAAATGCATAACAGCTGAATACCGCGTGCATCGCGCATAAACTGATGTACTTCATCAATAATGATAAACCGCAAATCAGAGAACATTTGGAGACATGCGCCACGCTTATTGGTTAGAAGGCTTTCAAGTGATTCCGGGGTGATTTGGATAATCCCTTCCGGATGCTTGATTAACTCATTTTTCTTGGTTTGTGATGCGTCACCATGCCATTTGCAAACAGGAATATGGGAATCAACAAGTAATTGCTCAAGACGTTTGAACTGATCGTTAATAAGAGCTTTCAGCGGTGAAATATACATTACGCCTACCGAACGGGAAGGTTTCTCATACAGCTCTGTAAGCACAGGCAAAAAAGCCGCTTCGGTTTTACCAGAGGCTGTGCCAGAGGAAAGCAGTAAATTGTCATCACTGCCCCAAATGACCTCGCAAGAGGCAACCTGATTTCCACGTAATTCCTCCCATTTGTTCTGATATATGAAATCCTGTATGAAAGGAGCAAGTCTGTTAAATACATCCATCTTCGTTTACACCTCGAAATCTAAAAAATCACTGTGTATCGTTTCATCGGACAGACCACCCTTGGCCATCTCAAAGCTGTTGCTGCCTAAAATATCAGACACACTTCTATTTGGGTTCTGATGCAGAATATTGACAAGTTCGATGAAATCACGGATGATTTCTCTCGGAGTGATATGTGTGCCTGCACCAACACGATTATATTCCACGGTCAGAAAGTACAATAAATCCTCATGATTCATCGTTGGTGTATAGTTGTATAGCTGTGCATGAATGTCCCGCAGCTTTTCAACGAGTACATACACCTCTTCTTGCGTAAGCATTTGCAGCCTAATAATAGGAGCGGTTAAGTCCTTCATCTCGTCAGTGGCAAAATGTCCTTCTGCAAGGCGAGACCGAAGAGCTTCATAACTGAACATACCTTTGTATTTATCTTCAATGCACTGAGGTGTACCGCCGATTAAAAATCCAATATGCTTTGCCTTGCCCTGTAACACGTCATTATACATAGTCAGAATTTTTTCATAATTATTTTGTCTTGTGATGGAGTTTGGAATCTTATAAATATTGACAAGTTCATCAATGAAAACCAATAGCCCTTTATATCCGGCGTTTACTAAAAAAGCAGCAAATAATTTCAAAAAATCATACCATGTTTCATCCGTAACAATGAAATTAATATCCAAATCTGCCTTTGCTTCTTTACGGGATGCATATTCGCCACGAAACCACTTCAGTACATTTGATTTCATTGCGGCATCATCTTGTTGGTAGGCTCTCCAATAAGCAGCAACTGCCTTGGCGAACTCAAAACCGTTGACCATGCCCTCAAGAGAACCAGCTACGGCATATATCTGTTTTTCAACTAATCGATTGAACGCTTCGCCTTCTGCATCGGACTGTGCTCTTATGGACGCCTGTATGCCTGAGATCCATTTTTCCAAAATCAACGGCAGTGCACCACCATCCGGCTTAGATTTCGTTGAAAGGTTTTGGATCAGTTCTTTGTATGTTGCAAGTCCCTGCCCTTTTGTTCCCGCAAACCGTCTCTCAGGGGAAAGGTCAGCATCAACCACAGCAAAGCCTTTTGCTGTAGCATAATTGCGTATGGTTTGAAGTAGAAAGCTCTTACCGCTGCCATACTTACCAACAATAAATCGAAAAGAAGCACTTCCATCCTCAATCATTTCAATATCATGTAAAATCGCTGCGATTTCCTGTGTTCGCCCTACGGTGATGTATTCAAGTCCTATGCGGGGAACGACACCGCCCTTTAATGCATTTATCAGTATATTGGCTATCCTCAACGGCAACTTATTTTCCATTATATTACACCATTTCCTTAATTTTATTTATATATTCTTCATATATAGTCAGACTATCGTCAAGTTCAAGAATGTTATCACCGATTGTGTCAATCGCCTTTTCATTAATACTGTCAGCCAACACTTCCAGCATAACTCCGTTGGCATCTGCAAAATGCTTCAGATTTGTATCCCCTTGAAGTATTAATTTAAGCGCATTCACTTCTGTTTCGCCGAGTATATGAAAAAGACTTGTCCAATTGTCTTGCATTGCTATAGGAGCGTCGGTAAAAACAGTTTGAGATATAGCAGGACTAGTCTCTGCTATGCTTGATTCAAAATACATCATAGGTTCGATATCTGGCACGATCAGTTTTTCCTGAGTGTCATCAGCTTCAAGTCTTATTTTATGAAGAGAAGTTTCATCCACGGATACAACAATTTTCGTTGATTCTTTGTAATACTCAATCACCGCTTCGTGAATTATATTTTCAAGGGAAAGGCCCACAGATTCAAGTTTCTTTATAAGTTCTTTGTCAACTAAATGAATATCAGCAGACAGCTTGTGTTTAAATTTTGTAACTTTTCTTAACTCGGATTCTGTTTGTTTCATAATATAGCCAATGAGTTGCCGACCGCTATTCATAGCCAGTGTGGAACTAAAAGACCAAAAGTTTTGAGAACATATATATATTTCTTTATCGGAAAACACAACTTTCTTATCCGGTCTATTAATTGCTGAATAAAACAATGCATCCTTGAAAGGCGTCCATACAGACATCTTATTCGTCGGATAAAAAATCAAATCGTCAAAAATGATACCTGCACTATTAAAAACAAATCTAAGTTTTTGGATTACCGTACAAAAACAATCACTGAGCTGCCCTTTTGTATCATCGGTAAAAAAAACTGATTTTCTGACATCATACTTTGAAACATTGCAAAATAAATCAAAGTTGTCGTTCATGTCTGTTTCGTACATGAATACTTTGGCATAATGTGCTTGTAGATTGTTTTCGCAGACAAATTCCTTAAATGGCTTCGGGAGATCATAATAAATATGGTAGTCCTTTATCCACTTAATCATATATTTATCAATCGAAGAGTCAAAACGCTTGAAAGCTCTCCAGAAAAACATTAGCTTATCAAGTCCTTCCTGAGAGTCAGCCGCTCCGATATTATGAATCAGCTCGTAAATATAAACAAAGGCATATGATAATGAAACATTTGTGACATTACCTTTTCTTACATCAGTCCGCCATGTAAAATATGTTCTGAGCTGCGCATAACTCATTTGCTGGTAATAAGGAAAATAGTTCGAAAATTCTACATAGCCATTGTAATCATCCTCGTAATCCTTCATGAAAACAGCTTGTTTATAGAATACTTTTGAATTACTAATCCGTGTTTGTTTGTTATAAAAATGAGAATTGAAATTAGAAGGAAGCTGGGTATCTCTTGCTATTTGTCTCATTTCATTAAATATCTTACGATTCTCATCAACGATAGGATTTACTACTTGCGGCTGAGGTGTAGAAAATGCCTGATTGTTGTTTGTTCCTCCGTCAATTTCAATCTCAGCAAAAACCTCATCTTCAAAGGATACAGGAGTGACATTTTGCAGAAACTGTTTTAATTGATTTTCCTTTTCTTCAAAAAAAGAAATCTGGCCCGGTATTTTAACAGATTTATATTTCTTGTCAATTTTGTTCATACGCATTTTAATTACGAGAAATACCCGCTACCTCCTTTTTTTGATATAACTCTCTCTTAAAAGTCTATTCCTTTCAATCTTTGACTGCTGTAAACAAACTCAATTAATTATCATCTTCATCACAATTCTTTTATTGCGGCCTATAGAGATAATATACCATATTATTATGGATAAAGCAAACAAATGTTCTTATTGTTGATTTCCTCCACACTGTGTGTTCAAAGCAACACTCACAATAGAAAACAAGGCACAGTTTATTATTCCTGTCCCTTGTTTTCTACTATCGGCTGTTTCTCCACACCATTCTCAACAGCATAAGCATTTCCATTTTCTGAATCAATAAGACTAACCTCTGACTCTTTTTTTCTAATCATTCAACGTGAAAAATGTAAATTACCAATTTTAGAATCGATGACATCTTCCAACAGCAAAAACAGATACAATTTTAAATGGAACAGGTAAATAACCCTGTTCCAACTATATATAATCGGTACTAAATATACCATTATGCTATTACTGTAGATTGATTTCCAGTGCTATTGTCACTTGTTCACCAATGATTCCATCTACAGTCAAACCATTGTCTTCCTGAAATTTCATCAATGCACTTTTCGTCTTCTTCCCCATAATTCCGTCTGGCGTTCCACAGTCATATCCTCTTTCATTCAATGCTCCCTGTACCGCCTTTACCGTTTCTGTATCTTTTGATACCGTCTCTACCGTAGTTGTTGATGCAGTTGTTGATACCTTTGTCTTATAAGGGCAAACACCGCCACTGTGTAAATGAGCTGGGTATCCGCCACAATGATAATGGTAACTTCCAAGCCCGCTTTTATTTTTGTTGTCCTTATGTCCACCACTTGAATCAGTTCTTCCCGAATGAGCTTGTGCAGTAATCAAAACTGGGGTTTCGAATGCAGATACAACAGGTGACACCGTGACAACAAATGCCAGCAAAACAGCTAATAATAATTGACAACTCTTTTTCATCAAATTCCCCTCCGGATTTAATTATTTCTATCATCTTACCATGTTATAGTCAATACGTATATTATAATCTAAGTTTTCATTCGACAAATCTCGACATTAGCATACAGATCCCCTGAAGTGTAACAAAATTTCCCTAACCGATTGCTCCGGCGACTGATCTGAGGTGTCAAGCCAAAATCCAATTTTAGGAGTTTCCCTAATGAAGTCCGCATACAGTGCTTCTGGCGTAAAACCGATATACCCAACCTTTCCCCGCAATGCCTCACGCTTCTTTACTGTTTCCACATTTGGACAAAGCACTATTACATGAACACTCCGATCCCCCAGCATATCTAATATGTGTGAAAGCTCTTCGCCGTAGTAATTATCCTGCATTACAACGGAAAACCCGCTATCATAATAGGTTCTGGCCACATCTGCGGTCAAGCGATAGCGCAGATGTAACTGTCGGACTGCTTCGTCGGACGGCTGTACGGACATCTCTGCACGTCCTGATACAATCATTGTACGAAATATATCACCGCGCAGGTGTACGCAGTTTCCAAATTCTGAAGCAAGCAGTTCCGCAACCGTTGATTTTCCAGATGCCATAACACCAGTAATTAAATATATTGCCTTTCCCAGCATAACACACCTCCTATTGATGCTTTTCAAATCCGTAAAGTATTTTATCCCAACGATAAATTCAAATTTGTCACTTTACTTCTCTGCACTAAAACGTTTAATCACGGTCACAACCTGGTCCATACAATCGGCAAAGTCCCGTAATTTATGTGCAATCCTTTTACGCATGAATTCATCCTGTAAAACATCCAGCGTGACGTTAAAGCCACCGCCCAGTGCTTCTAAATCTGTGCCATTATCATTATTCCAGTAGCGTCCTGTTTTTGCATAAAGTGCAATCACGTCATTGATAAAAGTCATATCGGGATTCAGTTCAAGTGCCTTTTCCAAAAAGCCCTTACAGCCGCCGCTGTTCGTGGCAAGACAGCAAACATACACGGTATGCATATCCCAGTTATTAAATTCACCGATTTTTACCCGCTCAAAATAGCCGCCGTCAATTTGGTCTGCCCATATGCGAAACGCCTTTACTCCAAAGCAGTAATGTCTGTTTTCATAACCGAGCATCTGCGGCAGGGATAAAATCCGCTCCCGACAAATTTCCCCTAAAGCCCTGTTTTCCTGCTTTTCACCGATAAACAGCCAGCCGTGGCAGTGGCCCGTTTCGTTCTGATAGTCGTCCGTCAATAAATCAGCAGCAGAAATCCGATCCGGCTCTTTTCCGCCTCCACACATATACAACAGAGTTTTTCCGTAATCCTCATAACCGACTAAAACACCGAACCCAAAGCGGTTATGCGGGTTTTTCCCATAATCATTCAAAATGACGGGAATGCTCCTGTCAATATAGGATATTAGGGATTGGATATACAACTCCTTATTTTTGAGAATTTGTACAAGGGGGACAAAGGTGGATGCATATCCGATTTTTGTAAAAATTTCTTCCACCACGGTATGATTCCCGGGTTCACTCATACGGTAATCCATCACACCGTCCCCCCGAAAATGGTCCTTTGAATAAACCTGTACGAAGTTTTCACCTGTCAAACCCGCAAAAAACCAATAGTCATAATCTTGTTCACCTAAACATTCCATAACATAAGCCGCACAGCCGTTGAACCAATAGTTCTGCCCGTATTCGCCGTGTACAATTTGGCGCAAATTCGGTAAAGTGTTATTGCTTTGTTTCACATTCATTTGCAATGCTCCCTGTGTGGTATTTGTTTTCGGTGCAGTTTTCAGCTGAGAAACCTTAATGGAACGGAACAACTTTTTCCCTTGTCCGTTGGTTCCGATAATAATGGACTGGGGTGCTTGCAGATATAAATTCATATTCATATATGGGAAATTTACACCACAAAAGCGAACTTGGCTGTTTAAAACAACCGCAAAATGCTTTTCCCCTACAATCCATGTCAGCCTGTTATACCGGTCATGAGGAATATCCCCGATTTTTGGATATGAATACTCATTCTCCAGCACTGGCTGCTGAAAAGCTATCGCATGCTGCTTCAAGGCATTATCCGCATAGTTCTCGGCATTTATGGTGTAGGTGCAGCTTCCGTGGGAAAACCATAGGCTTCCTTCGGTGGTTCCCCAAAGGTACTCTTCACTCTTTTCCTCGGCAAAAAATTCAATATCGACCCGAAAGGGAAGCCTTACCGCCACGTTGGTATCCAGCTTCCTTTGAGAAATCCAAGCGATAAATTCAGCTTCTCCGTTTTCTAAAACCTGAAAATGAGGATGATAAACCGGTGTGATTTTATGAAAATCAACCATATATTCCCGCAAAATGGGGTTTGCTTTTTCGATTTCATCAAGTGAGGTGTTTTCTGTTGTTTCAAATTCCGGATAATCCGTAAAGTTTGGCTTACGCTGCCGGACAGGGAGATAGAGGTTAATTCGCTCCCGATTGTTTTCAGGAGAAAATACTGCTTCTATTAACGTTTCATGGCGTGGGCTGCCACTGTGCAAAAAATCAATCTCATAGCCAGGATTATCATCAAAGCCTTGCAGCATACGGTGTTGTAAAGCCCTTAGGTCCTCGTCTGCATACGCCGACGAAACTGCGAACAAGCCGCCCGAAAACTCCCTACATTCAAACGGGCATTCCTCTGACAAGCTGTCCGCTCCTTTCATATTGGCAATTTGTTCCGGGAGTTTTTGCATGAGAACAATATCCTCTGAACTTTGATACTCAAACAGTGTACGGCTTCCCGGTTTGCCAAAAGGGATTTGATTGGCGGAAAGCCAGTCCCAAAAGCTTTCTATTTCCGACCTTCCATTATCTGTTTTTATGGAGGTAATCACAAGCATAGGTGGCAGAGCCACAATATCCATATTCAGCGGCTTTGCCAGCCTTTCCGAAAGAGTATTCAACTTCTCCATTGTTAAATCCTGCTTAGGTGCAGACAATAGTTCTTCTTCCACCTTCTCGTAAAGCAGGGGCAGCGCGGAAATCTGCGTGATCCCATGTTCATTCATAGCTTTCATAAAGTCATTCACATAGGATTTTAACTGGGATAATGTGTTGATTTCGCTGTCGATTGACTCCATACGATTTACAAAGCTTTGCACCAGAGTTTCCATGTCCTGGTACTCATAAATCCTTAAAATGTCCCTAATTGGAATTTGCATTTTACGCAGTACTAAAATCTGTTGAAGACGGTTGATGTTTTCGCAGTCATAGTAGCGATATTTTTCAAAGGACGGACGCTCACTTTTCAGCAGGCCTACCTGCTCATAATAGCGGAGCGTTCTTGAAGAAACACCGAATTTTTCTGTCACTTCAGTTATTTTAATAAAATCCATTTTAGCCCTCCTTATCAATCTGCTGTGATTATACCACTTGACCTAACGTCAAAGTCAATATCTGCTTTCCCTATAATGAAGCAAACTTATTTCCAAGCCCGTTGATCTTTCAAAAGAGAAGTTATGAATAAATTATGCGAAAACTCGAGATGTTTACACCACCTACCGCAAAGCAGGCTATTCCCAAAAGTTTTATGCGGAACACCATACTGAGCCTGCTTTGCATAAAGTAGCAAAGGCGGCTTTTAATGAATTGGGTGTAAAAAAGTTGCCTACGGCTAAGACCTTGCAAGCCGAATATGCAGAACTGCTTTCGATGAAAAAAAAGCATACTGAAATGTCCGAATATCACCATTGCTTGGACTTATTTATGCTGTTATCTCAAACAGATAAAAAGCCGCTTGACTCTGACACCGTGTCAAGGCTTAAGGTCAATTTCAAAGGAGGGATATGAAAATGAATTTTAAGATTTACTCGAAGCAAAGCATTATAACTAATCCCAAGCAGTTTATAGACAAATACAAAGATTTACCAGCATCTCCGAAGGAATTACTGAAAATAGTGCAAGGATTAGTCATTCATGGTGACCAAGGAAAGCTGTACAACACTACGTTCAGCAAAAGACAGATGGATGAAGAATTGTTACGCACTGTCCCGCAAATGTTAGAGAAATTATTACAATTCAACCAAAGTTCCCTGTTAGACACAAGACCCGCAAATCTGCGTCTGATTGGAATGTGCAGAGATTACTCTCTACTCTTCTTATCTTTTCTACGGCATAAGGGTATTCCTGCAAGACTGCGTGTTGGCTTTGCCAATTATTTTGAAAGTGAACTAATGTATGAAGATCACTGGCTTATTGAATATTACGACAAAGAAAAACATCATTGGGTGCGTGTAGACGCACAGCTTGATGGCATTCAGAAGGCTCATTTTGGGGTGACTTTTGACACAGAAAATATGCCGTCAGATGCAGGATATCTACTTGGAGGGCAAGCGTGGACGCTATGCCGTTTGGGAGAGCGACATCCGGAGGATTTTGGCTACAATAAAAACTGGAAGGGTTGGCATTCCGTCAAAGGGAATCTATTACATGATTTCAACAGCCTACTTGCTATGGAACTCCTGCCGTGGGATTTGTGGACGGAGCTTAGTACGAAAAAATATAATAATCTAAGTCGACAGGAAAAGGACATTTTAGATGAAATGGCTATGCTTACCACAAATCCTAACATCACGGAAGAAGAAATCTTAGCATTTCAAAAACGTTTGCCTGCGGAGTACATGGAGGCTATCCATTCAAAACTTAAGCTGTTTGGTATTGAGGGGCAATACGAAACGTTGAGCCCCGATATGCTGGAGACAAAGTTTTCTATAATTCCTTCAGCAAAAGAACGAACTGTAGTTACCCCCGTGAAAGATAATAACCATCAATTGGTGTTAAAAGGGTGTCGTCAAAACAACTTAAAAAATGTGAATGTGACCATTCCAAAAGAAAAGCTAACTGTCATCACAGGTGTAAGTGGAAGCGGTAAATCGTCTCTAGCTTTTGACACAATTTATGCAGAGGGAAAACGTCGATATCTCGATAATATGTCAAATGCTGCTAAAATGCAGGAACAGATAGAAAAACCGGATTTTGATACGATACAAGGGCTCACTCCCACCATTGCAATTGAGCAGAAAAAAGGAAGTCAAAACCCTCGTTCTACCGTTGGAACGCTGACAGGTATTTTGGATCATCTGCGAATGCTATATGTTGCAATCGGAATACCCCATTGCCCTTATTGCGGAGTGCCTGTTCAAAAAGATAGCAAAAGTAAAAATCGTT
Organism: Lacrimispora sanguinis; assembly: GCF_044987295.1. Classification (NCBI taxonomy): domain Bacteria; kingdom Bacillati; phylum Bacillota; class Clostridia; order Lachnospirales; family Lachnospiraceae; genus Lacrimispora; species Lacrimispora sanguinis. The sequence goes on from NZ_CP173277.1 coordinate 975,162, forward strand.
GTCCTGTTTGCGGTAGCCTGTTTCAAGGGCTGACAGCATCAACGTTTAATGCCAATGCTCATGTAGGGGCATGCCATACCTGCAATGGGCTTGGAATTTTATATGAAGTTAACCCGGATACTATTGTGGTGAATGGCGACCTATCTGTATTAGATGGAGCTACTTCCTACTTTGGAAAGCTGCGTGGTAAAAAACCAACAGGAAACTGGATGCTTGGAGAATTATATGCAATAGCAGCCGATATGAACGTGGATTTAGATCTGCCTTGGAATGATTTACCCAATGAATTCAGACAAGCAGTATTTTACGGCACAGGGGATAAAATTTACAGCTTTAAATATAATTCCGGAGGACGTGATACAGAAATCAAACGCCCCGCAGCTGGAGCAGTAAGCCATATACAGCGATTATTCCGAGAATCCAAGTCAAATGATAATCCACAAAAAGAATATATGCGGGAAATTCCCTGCCCCACCTGTCACGGAGAATTGTTGTGCTATGAAGCCCGCTACACAACAATTATGGGATACCGTTTGCCCGAACTAACAAAGATGCCCATTGACAAGCTCTGGAATTGGGTATGCAACTTGCAGGAATTGCTTTCAGATAATCAGAAAAGCAAAGCCGAAGAAGTTCTGCTCGAAATTCAAAATCGAATTGTAAATCTCTTACAAGTTGGTTTGCCATATTTAACTTTGAGTCGAACCGCTCCAACCCTTTCAGGTGGTGAATTACAGCGTGTACGGTTGTCTAGCCAGCTTGGCAGTGAACTAATTGGTCTTACCTATATCCTTGACGAGCCCTCCATCGGGTTGCACCCACGAGATCATCATCTGATGATTGACACAATCAAGCATCTACGGGATAAGGGAAATACCGTTATTGTTGTAGAACATGATAAGGATACAATGTTAAATGCTGATTATATCGTTGATGTCGGCCCTGGTGCGGGAACTTTCGGCGGTGAAATTGTGGCGGCAGGAACTGTGAATGAAATCATGAAAAATACATTGTCTGCTACCGGACGTTTTCTTAGCAATAGCAAAATATGTGAGCCAGAAAATACAATAAATCCTCACAAGTGGATGACTCTGAACGGATGTACTGGAAACAATCTCAAAAATATCAACGTCCGTTTTCCACTTCATACAATGTGCTGTATTACTGGTGTAAGCGGTTCCGGGAAAAGTTCACTCATTTTTGGTACCTTGATACCGGCACTGAACAAGGTGATTAACCATCAAAGGTGTGTCGATTCCAGCTATCTCTCTTTTGAGGGATATGAGGATATTGATGGGTTTGTCCAGATGGATCAAAGTCCAGTTGGGAAGTCTTCACGCTCAACCCCTGCAACCTATATTGGTGTTTTTGACACTATCCGCAGCGTATTTGCAAAACAACCCAGAGCTTATGAGCTTGGGCTTAGTGAAAGCCATTTCAGCTTCAACTCAAAGGACGGTGGATGCCCTGTGTGTGAGGGGCAGGGGCAAATTAAAGTCGCTTTTCAATATATGGCGGACACTTACGTTACTTGTCCAGAATGTAAGGGCAGCCGCTATCAGGAGGGTGTGCTAGAGGTTCTTTACAAGGGAAAAAGTATTGCAGATGTCTTGCATATGGATGTGTCGGAAGCAATATTACTTTTTGAAGATGTTAAAGAAATTGTGCAAAAGCTGTCCCTAATGGATGAAGTAGGTCTGCCTTACCTAAAACTGGGCCAAAGCACTGTTACTCTTAGCGGAGGTGAAGCACAAAGACTGAAGCTTGCCAAGGAACTGAGCGGAAAGCAAAAAAGGCATATGGTCTATATATTGGATGAACCGACAACTGGGTTGCACTTTCAGGACATTGAAAAGCTGCTATTGATTTTCCGCAAATTGGTTGATGCAGGACATTCATTATACATTATTGAACACAACACCGAAATCATCGGAGCCTCAGACTGGATTATTGATATTGGGCCAGAGGGAGGAAATGCTGGAGGGCAGGTTGTGGCCGAGGGAAGTCCGGAGAAAATTAAAAGAAATCCTGCAAGCGTTACTGGCAAGTATCTGTGAGGAGGGAACGAATGAAAATATGGTCGAAAGAATTATGGCAGTATAAACTCACGGCGTATATGTTGAGCCAAGGAATATCCCTACTTGGTTCATCGGTTGTATCGTTAGCAATTATCTGGTATGTCACGCTGGGAACTGGCTCTGGTAGTTTGGTTGCAGGTGTTACCATCACAACTTTTCTGCCACAGGCTGTGGTGATGCTATATGGTGGCATACTTGCCGACCGTCACCCACCTAAGCGTATTGTGATTTTAAGCGACTCTATGATAGCAATTTCCACTTTTATACTGGCTATTTTTTTTATTACTGGTATGGATAATATAGGCTGGGTGTTTTTCTTTAATGCTTTACGTTCTTTTGGAACAGGCATCCAACTTCCTTCTTCAAAGAGTATATTGCCACAGATTGTTCCAAAGGATCAATTGATGAAAGCAAACAGTATCAATACCGGTGTGTGGAGTGTCATTCAATTGATATCGCCGGGGCTTGGCGGTCTTGTTATGAGCCTTATGGATATGGAGTATGTGTTTTTAATTGATGTAGTGACTGCTGTAATCAGTATTATTATTTTAACTACCATCATCGTGCCATCGACCGAAATACGGCAAAGCAATGAAAACACACGAGAGGAGCTAGTGCAAGGTTTTCGTTACATCATGAATTCTAGGGCATTGCGCAATGCAATTCTATTATACACCTTATTTCAGTTCTTGGTCGTTCCGGCTTCACAGCTTACACCACTGTTAGCCTCTAAAAATGTGGGCGGTGAAGTTTGGGTACTCAGCGTGATAGAAACAGCGTTCTCAATCGGCGCACTGTCAGCAAGTCTTTTTATGGCGTATAGAGAGCTAAAAGCTCCCCATTTCAAACTCATTGGGTTGTCCTCTATTGTTTTTGGAATGACAATGCTCCTGTTATTGCCTGCACGAGGTATTCTACTGTTTGCAGCAATGATGTTCCTAATGGGAATTGGCAGTCCTTTGTATTACACACCGCTTATCACTCACATACAAGAGAGTACCGAGGACTTTTATATGGGTCGTACCTTTTCATATGTAGATTTATTGTCTTCACTTGCAACACCACTTGGCATGATGATATTTGGTCCTTTAGCTAATGTCAGTATCCTTCTACCTTTTGTAATTCCAGGTATTGCACTAATCTCATTGGGCATTTGGGTTCGAAAGAAAATGCAAAAAAAATAGGGCTTGCCCTAAGGGGCAGCCCATCTTTTCAAATCATACTTCAACTAGCGGGATTTGTATCTCTGTTAGGTATTCTTCTGGGTTATCAGTATCCTCATGGTCGATAATTGTGACCTGACGAGACGGACTTCCCATAGTATATGGGTGGTTTTTGTCAATCCAATCTGCAAAAGAATAGTAAGCACCTGCAATATTTTCATATGGACCATAAACCATCATGCAAGCCATTTTATCAATATTTTCAAGCATGCGATAAGTAAAAGCTCCTTTACTCTTGCCAAACCGCTTCACAATAAGACATACTTCAATATCAACACCAGAGTCCATGTGTTCATCGTCGTGATAAATTGCAACATTGTTTTGACTGCATCTATCAAACTCAATATGCTCTTGATGGACAAAATCCATAAGTTCACTCCAAAGTTTACCTTCATCAAAATGACTATCAACCTTACGGCGAAGCGATATAACAGGATATGAAGGTATGGATTTTATAGTTACATTATAATATTGGTCAAATTTGTCCGTCTCAATATGTGCGATAGCAGAACGAATCTGTTCAATACGCTTTTTCTCCATTTCAATAACTTCTTCAATATCTCGAATTTTGTTATTAAGGCTTTGCATTAGATATGTATCATTCCAGTTTTGCAATAACTGCGTAGTTTCAGCTACTCCAAAATTAAGGTCTCTCAGTAGTACAATTTTTTGCAACCCCGGCACCTGATCCGCAGAGTACAGCCGATAGCCAGTCGCTGGGTCTATATAAGATGGTTTAAGCAGTCCTTGATTATCATAATAGCGCAGCATTCTTACAGAAACGTGCGTCAATTTTGAGAAATCACCTATTTTTAGCATTTGTTCACCCCTCTCGTTCTTAGTATACGATTTGTTTTTTTATACTTCAAGTCACAAAATGTAAACTATAAGTCTTGACATTTCTCTTCAATCATATCTCATTCCAGCCCTTCTATCCCCCTAATCTCCGCTCCAAAAGGCAGTGACCCCATCACAACTTTTTCCCAAGGTGTTCCTATAACAGAATCTAAGACAACGATTGCTCCTTTATCTTCCTCTGTTCTAATTAACCGTCCACATCCTTGTTTTAATTTAAGTCCCATCTCAGGATAATCAACTGTTATGACGGGATCTAATCCTTGTTCTCTTGCCTCTTTACGTTGTACTTCAATGAGAGGATCTAGAGCCGGGAAAGGTAGCTGCCAGACGATTAGTAAGGTTAATGCATCACCTGGTACATCGATTCCTTCCCAAAAATTTGCACCAATCAATACCGAGAATTCCTCCTCTTTAAACCTTCGTACAAGGTGCCCTCTCTCCCCTTTATCTTCCCACAGAATATCAAATGGAAATTGATATCCTTCCAATCTCTTTCTGATTTTACGAACTTCTTCCATCGAATTGGTAAGTACGAGAGCCCGTCCCTCATTATTATTTAATAGGGATACTAACTTTTCAATGCCGTGGGTAGACTTTTCTTCTAAACTGTGTGAGGACTGTGGTAAGTAGACAACAACTTGTTTTTCTAAATCAAAAGGACTTTCCACCGTAGATTTGGAAGGTTCCTTTAATCCAAGCATTCGTATAAAATAATCAAAATCCCCTTCATTACTTAACGTTGCTGAGGTAAATATCACTGGTAACTCCTTCTGAAATAAGTGTCGGTTTAACATCTCATTTAAATTCCTAGGAACAACCCAAAAACTACCATCCCCTCTATCAATCCAAGCTATCATATCTGTACTGTTATTTCTACAGAATCTGTCTAGTGCCATTATGGCTCTTTCAATTTGCCCTTCATATGCTTGTATTTGGTTTGCGGATAATGACTCTATATATAGTTCTTGCTCAATCTGCATCTCTAGATGAAGGTGATCTAATGTCTTTCGAAATACTTTAGCCGTCTTTTGCAACGTCTCATTCATCCGAATGGATAGTCTTTCTGAGCTTTCTGCTATTATCACAGATCTATTTATTTTTTCAAAAAAGTCATAAGAAGCCTGTTCCATCGCAGCTGTTACTGAAACCAATGAATCTCTTGCTCCCTGTATTTCCGCAAGGGTGAAGACTATATTGTCAATCTCCTCCTTGTTTATTTGTTGTCCTGCTTGCATGGCTGCTGGTAGCAGTATTTTATGCCCTTCATCGAAAATAACTGCAGAATAATTTGGAAGTATCGGCAATTGTCCATTCGCTAATCGTTCTTCCCTTGTCCATAAGTCATTAAAAAATGTTTCATGATCTACAATAATTAAATCTCTCGCAAGTCTATAATATTCTCTTGCCTTAACAAGTTTGCAATATCCACGGTTCATGCAAATATCACACGACATAGACTCATTCCAACCAATCCTCTTCCAAATACGATCTGGTACGGTAGATATTTCTGAGCGTTCACCTAATTTTGTTTTATTTAACCACTGATTAATCTCATCCGACATCATATCGAATTCTTCTAAATTTTCATTTACTCGAACATCGCATATATACTGACGTGAGTCTTTTGCCATCCTAGCATCTATCTCTAATCCAAGTAACCTAGAAAGGGTTTTAATATCCCCCGCGTCACCAGCAAGTTGTTCTTGAAGTGCTGTACTAGCACACGCAATTACTACAGGTTTTCCACTAAACCTAGCATAGGGAATTGCTGATAATAAATAAGCGAATGTTTTGCCTGTTCCAAGTCCTGCTTCCGCTAAGTGAACTTTTTTGCTGCAAACAGCATCAGCCATCTGAAAAGCTGTAAATATTTGTTCGTCCCGAACTTCGTATCCATGCTCAGGAAGGATATCATACAAAACGTCACCAATCCAATCAACTAATTTAACTTGAAAATCTTCTCTATTACTATAATCAAAGGGCTCTTTTACCCTTGTGTTAATTGTACACAATGCACACATGTTTCTTTTTCTCCTATAATGCTAAACTTATACCTTTTTGTATTACTACCCGCTTTAACGAACTTAATCCTCTATCCCCCTGTTAAAAGGAGATAGAGGATTATTTATTTTAAACACTATTGGGATATTTTCTTAGTTCTTTCTGAATCAGTCCCGATATTCTTATGTCTCTGTTGAACTTTTCCAACACCAATCTTTTTTTCACCATAGAAAAAATTACTTTTAGATTTCTTCTCCTCTATTAATTGTTTCATTTTATCCATATCTTTCATTGACATTTTATATTCCTCCATTTAATTACTAATTCAATTTTTTACATTTGTTTAGATAGTAGACATACCGTCTCCACATGCTTCGTTGCTGTAATTCGGATGACTATAGAGCATAGTACCCCCTTGGCATCAAGGTATATTTATTTTTACTATTGGCAAAGCCAATTGCTCAACTAGTGCGCAAACATAGAGCCTTTGTGATGGAGCGAATTTCCGATCTACGTTTCGCTCGTACTGCCTATCTCTAGTAGGTTCCCCTCCGGATCTGCAACGTAAAAGTTGCGGATGCCGAAAGAAAAGGTTATGGGTTCTCCAGTTGGAAATTGCACGCCCAGCTTCAATAGTCGCTCATATTCCGCATCCACATCGGCAAAACAGGGCAACCAAAGGGCAATTTCAAATGTCTGATTGATTCCTTTTGGAGGAACGTAGCTCTCCCCAATTGCCTGCACGAATGCTTTCCTGCTATACATGAACAAGGATAGTTCACCGCTTGCCGTTTCAAACTCTGCGAAATCCCCACCATTCCATTGAGTATCAAAGCCCAATGTATCTCTGTAAAATCGAACCATGCTATCCATGTTGCCAGCTAATAGGCATGCGCCTACTCTTACATCTTTTCCGTTCAATGTAATCCCTCTCCTCTATAATCACAAAATTAATTGTTTAGGATAAATTATTTTACTTTCTGCGGAATTCAAACCCTTTGCCAAAACATTCATTTTACTTACCCCACCACGGTACTCGGAAACATATTTTACTCTGAACCACTACAAAAAACAAACCTACATATCCTGCCCAAATTTCCGAATCCCTTTGACTTCCTGGGCTTTCCACTCCAGCAGAACCACCGTTTCAACATTCGCCGTTTGTGGATTGTAAATCATATTTTAGTATTTTATAGTATATTATAGCACTTTTCGGATCATAAAGTCTACTAAGTAAAAGGAACTAAAACACAACAAAGTATTTTTTAACACATTTCAGAATTTATCAGCACTTGTTGAGCGTTGACATATCGTTGACATTGCCAATCAATGCCTTAAAATCATCATGATTTAACGCAATGGCCGCTTTGCATAGATTATGTACCTTTTCTTTATCACTTTCAATTATGCCCATATCCCCATTATGCCTCCTTCGTATCTATTATTTCCATTGTAAAAAGAACTGGTGTCCCCATTACATTAGAGATAAAGAAGGTTGCGGCGCCGATCATACAAGCTGTGGATTCTTTCGGCAGTCGGATACTAAAAAGGAAAAAAACAGGCCAAAGGCAGCCAAAGTGGTTTGAGCAATATTATGATAGGTAGGATATCATATCCTCGTAAATTGCAACTTCTAAAACTTGACCTTTTAGGAATACTGTGTGAGACATACACACATCATTAAGATTAATTGACATGCCATTATAATTGATTAAATTGATTGCTTTTAGATTGACCATGTGGCTTCCCTTTCTGCCACCCTACATAACTATTATAACATGCCATAAGACGATTGCAAAGTACTTTTTAAGGCGGGTCCGAACTATGCTTTTTTATATTTTATCAATGCTTTTTCTAATATCCCGTATGGACAAATTGTCGAATATTGCGAGGAAATAAGAATAAATAGTCAAGTTTATTGTTGACTGATTGTATAAATAGTGAGAAACTATAACTAGTAATTACTATCCCTATAATAATTACTTATGATATCTTCGTTAGGGGGGAGATATCTATTATAACCTGTTGCTTAACAACAATAAGATACTTTTCAGTAAAGGGGGATATGAAATATGAAATTAAGTAAAAAATTCAAAAAAACTTTTGCCATTATATTAACACTAGCAATAAGTGCCTCACTAAGTATTGCAACATTTGCAGCAACTCGTATTGTTTATGACGATTATTGTTTAACCGATACAGAATGGAAAAGTGGTAAATGGGGTAATAAAGATAGTGTAGTTAACTTAGTTATAAATGATGATGATAATTACCAGTTCTCAATTATAAAAAGGAGCGGTAAGTGGACAAACGGTGGATCCATGAGATTCGTGCGAATATCAGATAATGAAGTTATGTGGCGAGCAATACAGAATAACGCCAGTGATTGGTATGTTCATACTATATCTGGTGAAAAATTAAACTCTCTTTATCATATAGCTGATGGAGATTACAGGTTGACTTATGGATATGGATCACCATCTGATGGTAATAGATGGAATATGTATTACAGTAAAATAATAAGAGTAACACACGCCAAATAGTAATACACTGTAAGATGTTGCTAGATATATTAGTACTTTGAATTTAGTTTTAAGAGGAGTAAAGTTTTAATTACTTTGCTCCTCTTAATTTTATAAGGATAATCCTAGATAATATAATGAACCGTCATGATCTGGTGTTAATGTCACCGGCTCCGTTACCATCTTTCCATCAGCATCAACGGCATAAATCTTTCCGGAATTCTCCACAAGCTGTGAAGTGCACATAGCTCCGCCTGGGCCAAGGTAATACCAGTCACCCTTATACTTGTACCAAGTATTTGAATTTAAATATCAGTTTTATAGTTAAAACATCAGCTTCCGTACAGGAATACGTTAATCAGCTCAGGTTGAGAGGTCTTGCACGATCATTACAGGGATAATAGGCAAATAGTCTCCACATTTGCCGTCGAAGGAAACATATCCACACAACAAACCTTCTCCACCCGATACCCTCTCTCTTGAAGAACAACCAAATCTCTCACCAAACTAGTCGGCTTACAAGAAACATAAACCATCCTGTCCACGCCAAAATCAATAATCTTCCCCAACGCCTTCGGATGAATCCCATCTCTCGGCGGATCCAAAATAATCAAATCCGGCTTATCTTTCAACTCATCAATAATCTTAAGTACATCCCCGTCAATAAATTCACAATTCTCAAGGCCATTCAGACCTGCATTCTCTCTCGCCGCTTCCACCGCCTCTTTAACGATTTCAACGCCCACAACCTTTTTGGCCACCGGAGCAATGATCTGAGCAATGGTACCCGTTCCGCTATATAAATCAAAGACAACCTTATCCTTAGTCTCCCCCACATATCCTCTGACTGTCTCATACAATACTTCCGCCCCAAGGGAATTGGTCTGGAAGAAAGAAAACGGGGAAATTTTGAACTTCAGCCCTAAAAGCTCCTCATAAAAATAATCCTGTCCATATAAAATATCGGTCCTGTCACTCTTAACCACATCTGCCAGACTATCGTTTAAAATATGAAGAATGCCCACAATCTTCCCATTTAACGAAAGTCCCAGCAACAGATCTGTCAGTGGCTTCAAATCCACCTCTTCCTGTGTCGTGGTAACCAGGGCTACCAGGATCTCACCGGTCTTAACAGCCCGGCGCACCAAAAGATGACGCAGATATCCCGTATGCTGCATCTTCTTATAAAAACCGGTTCCCAATTGTTCGAAATACTCCTTAACCGTCTTCAGGATGTCACAAAAATCCGGATTGACTATCTTACATTCCGTAGTAGTCACCACGTCATAAAAACTTCCCCTTTTATGCATTCCCAAAGCCAAGGGGCCATCCTTATATTCATCCCCAAAGGAGAACTCCATTTTATTCCGGTATTCCGCTTCCACAGGGCTTGGCCGAATTCCCTCAAATTCATAATCCTCACAAACTCCGTCTATAAGATCCTTTACCTGCTGCTCTTTGATCTTAAGCTGCTCCGCATAGGGAATTGTCTGATATACACAGCCCCCGCAGCTTCCAAAATGAGGACATGGATTTTCTGCCGATTCCAGGCTTGAATGCTCCAATACCTCAAGAATCCGCCCCTCACAGCGTCCTCCTCTTTTTTTGTTTATCATAACCCGTACCTTCTGGCCGGGAAGTGCATGCTTTATTGTAATCTTCCCTTCCGGAAGTTCAATGACTCCCTTGTCAGGAAAATCAAATCTACCAATCGTACCTTCGTATATCTCGCCCTTTTTCACTATACGTGCTCCTCTTCTATCTTTATTTCTGCAAGCGATGAGCCGAGTGCAGGAATTTTTTCATTCCCGCATCTGGCAAATGCTGCAGGCTATATATTTTTTTTCAATTTCAATCGAGCAAAAAAGCGTGTCTCACTGTCTGAGGCACGCTCTCTCTTTATAATGCCGATCCTACTCTTCAGAACCTTCGCCCGGTTTATCATCTTCAAAGAAATCATCGTCGAAATCATCATCAAAATCGTCTTCGAAATCTTCTAAATAGTCCGGTGTGAAGAAACGGTATACGGTATAGGCAATTCCTGCCACCGCCGCCACTGCACCTATGATAGCCAGTATCCAGAGGATACAGTTTTTCTTCTTTTCTTCCTGTTCCCTTCTATGAAGCAATTCATTCACTCTGCTTGAGTTCATAAGATCTTCCAGCTTACTCATGGCTTCTTTACTCATTGCATCAAATCTGTTCATAACTCCACGTCCTTTCTGAGAGCCTTGCTATTTTATGCCCATTATTCAGGGCTGAACCCACCACACTTTATTGGGTGTAAAGGTATGCCTGTAGGGCATCTCCTTCATATTTTCCGGCTAAGTTTTAGTCTCTCTGCCTGTCGCAGTTATTATACCATTATATTGATTCTTTTACTATCATTTTTGCTTTTTTTTAATAAATTATGTATTTTTAGATCAAACTCGTACAAGTTTCAGCTTTGCAAAGGAAGCAAACATTTTTTTGACGCCTGCCTGATCAAACTGAACTGTGACTTCAAAATCCCTTCCGCCGTCCTTGATCTCCAATACTTCGCCTTCCCCAAATTTCACATGGCTGACCCGGTCCCCTTCTTTATAGTTTAAAGAAGCTGATTTTTCTACAGTAAATGCTTTACCAAAACCAGGTGTCGATACAGGCGCTGAAGTTTTTGATGCATAGGAGTTGTTTCCGGGCCCAAAGCTGCTGACACCTGACGTCCTGCCGGATGACTTCGGTTTTCCCCATGGCAGGCCGCTGTCATCGTAATCAAGCGTACGCGCAGCAGACAGTCTTGGCTCCAGCTTATTTGAATCCAAAAGCGTATCAGGAATTTCATCTATGAATCGGCTGACTTTGGAATATCTGGTTTCTCCATTGACCATTCGTTGTCTCGCCGCCGTCATCATCAGGAAATCCCGAGCTCTGGTGATTCCCACATAGCAAAGTCTGCGTTCTTCTTCCACATCCTCCTTATCATCTGAAGAAATGGACATCATGCTTGGGAACAGTCCGTCTTCCATGCCGCTTAAATACACTCTTGGAAACTCAAGCCCCTTGGCGCTGTGCAAGGTCATAAGGGTTACTCTGTTTTCAGAATCATCCATTCGGTCCACATCGGCTACCAAAGCCACCTCTTCCAAGAATTCACTTAAATTAGGATGCTCATGCTCCCCTTCAAAGCTAACCGCCTTATTGATCAACTCTTCTATATTTTCCAGACGTGTCTGGTACTCAATTTCACCTTCTGCTTCTAATTCCTTCTGATAACCGGTTTCATCCAGGACATCTTCGATCAGTTCATGGATCGAATACGTCTCTTCTTCAAGCCTTCTCCGGAAATCCTCGATCAGTTCTGTAAACTTTAGAACTTTCTCCGCTGTTTTTCCAAGTCCCGGCACAGCCTTTGCACGGCAAAAGGCATCATAAACGGAAAATCCATGTTCAGAAGCAAACGCCTGCACTTTCCCCAGGCTGGTCGCTCCAATTCCCCTTTTGGGCACATTGATGATTCTTAAAGATGCTAAATCATCCTGTGCGTTGGCAATGGTCTTTAAATAGGACAGTACATCCTTGATTTCTTTTCTCTGATAGAAATTAACGCCACCCACCATACGGTACGGAACATTATGTTGAAGGCATTTTTCTTCAATCAGACGGGACTGGGCATTGGTCCTGTAGAGGACCGCGCAGTCCTGGTAGTCAGAAGAGCTGTTTAAAATATCACGGACAATGGCATCTGCCTCTTCCGAAGCGTTATCAAACTGCTTAAACTGTACCAGAGGACCTTCCTCATTGGCGGTCCACAGGGTTTTATCCTTTCGTCCCCGGTTATGGCGTATCACCTCATTGGCTGCATTTAAAATGCTCTGGCTGGACCGGTAGTTCTGTTCCAGCTTAATAACCTTAGCCCCAGGATAAGCCTTTTCAAAGTTTAAGATATTTTCAATGTTAGCGCCGCGGAATTTATAGATGGACTGGTCGTCATCTCCCACAACACAAAGATTCCTGTATTTTCCTGCCAGCAGGCTTATGAGCTTAAACTGGGCCGTATTGGTATCCTGATACTCATCCACCATAATGTATTTAAAACGTTCCTGATAATAATCCAGGATTTCTGGATTATTCTGGAATAGCTGTACGGTTTTCATGATTAAATCATCAAAGTCCAGGGCATTGTTCTTTTTTAGCTGACTTTGATATTCTTTGTAAATCTGCGCCACTTTTTTCTGCCTGAAATCACCGCCGGCATTCAGTTCAAACTCCACGGCTGTCACAAGCTCGTTCTTTGCTGTGGAAATAAATCCCAGCATCGCCCGGTCCTTATAGATCTTCGGATCCATATCAAGGCCCTTTAGTACATGGCGCATTAGAGTTTTCTGGTCATCCGAATCATATATAGTAAAATTCGTTGTATAACCAAGGCTTTCAATGTGCCGCCTGAGAATGCGCACACAGGATGAATGAAAGGTGGATACCCAGATACTGTCCGCACCAAAGCCCACCAGGCGGTCTACACGCTCCCTCATCTCACCAGCCGCTTTATTGGTAAAAGTGATGGCCAGGATATTCCACGGATTGATGCTTTTCTCTTCTATTAAATAGGCAATGCGGTGTGTAAGAACCCTGGTCTTACCAGACCCGGCTCCTGCCAGCACAAGAAGCGGTCCGTCCGTATGGAGTACCGCTTCCTTTTGCATTGGATTCAATGTATCATAAATACTCATATATTATACCGTACTTTCCTTTCCTCTTTACTGCCCATCTTTTCAGGGCATAAAGGTATACCTGTAAGGTGTTTCCTCTTTACTGCCCATCTTTTCAGGGCATAAAGGTATACCTGTAAGGTGTTTCCTCTTTACTGCCCATCTTTCCAGGGCATAAAGGTATGCCTGTAAAGCGTTTCATCTTTCATGCTTACTCTTCAATCCCCAAATACTTTTTTAGTTCCCCCATATGTTCTTCCGCCAGACGCCGCCCATCCCCGTACAGGGCCTCCAGCTTTCGTTTATCTTTTTCAGTTCTCTGTACTGTAACGTGCTTATCCGGACGAATAACATAGATTCTTCCCTCTTCTTCCAAACGGTCAATCTCTTCTTGCATCCGGTTATACCGGTCCGGGACCTCATTTAATGCCTTCAAAAACTCAGGCAGAGGGGCAAAATAGCGTTCATACCCTTTTTTTGTCCATTTATCAAGCGGAGGTTTCCGATATCCGTGCTCCCTGGTGAGTATCACAACGATCTTATCATATCCCAGATCAATAGCTCTCTGATATGCAATGGACATGGAGCAACCCCCATCCAGATATTTTTTCCCTTTTACAGGGATCATGCTGGATAAAACAGGGAGACTGCTGGAAGCCTTGACAGCACCAATAAAATCATCGCAGGAACTCTTTTCAAAATATTCCGGTTTTCCTGTTTTACAGCGGGTGGCAACCACCTCAAAGGTCTGCTGGGACTTCCCAAAAGTATCATAATCAAAGGGAACCAATGTATCGCACAATTCCCCAAACAGGAAATCAAAATTAAAAATGGAGCGGTTTTTTACCATATTCCGAAAGCTTAAAAACCGTTTATCATTGACGTAATCCAAATCCACTTTAATGGTACGGCCGATCTGTTTGCTTACATAGCTCATGCCGCACATAGAACCGGCTGATACTCCGTTCACATAGGACATCTCAATTCCCTGTTCCATGAATACATCCAAAACCCCGGCCGTAAATACGCCCCTTAGGGAACCCCCTTCTAAAACCAATGCTCCTTCTGTCATCTTATATCACCTCGCCTTCTATTCTATTGCATTTCCACCGTCCGGTCAATCTTTTTTCCAATCCATGGCTTATTTGAAAGCTCATGGCATAAATCAGCACGCCCCACTTTGTGGTATATTTGCCCCTAATTCAGCTGGTGCAGTGAACTGCAATGCCTTCAATTGGAACAAAATTCCCACAAAGTATGCGTGCGTCTTTGAATAACAGTTTTATGACACTCCTTAGGAAAACTGGCTCTGATAGAGTTTATAGTAGGCGCCTTTTTGATCCATCAGTTCCTTATGGCTTCCGGCCTCCATGATATTTCCCTGGTCAATGACAAATATACGGTCAGCCTTGCGGATCGTAGAAAGACGATGGGCAATGACAAAGGAAGTCCTGCCCCGTAAAAGTGCATCGATTCCCTGCTGTACCAGAAGCTCAGTATGGGTATCAATGCTGGAGGTTGCTTCATCAAGGATCAAAATCCCAGGCATTGATACCATGGTTCTTGCAAATGCCAGAAGCTGCCTCTGTCCGATGGAAAGGCCTGCGCCTCTCTCACTGATCACCGTATCATATCCGTTTTCCAGCTTCATGATAAATTCATGGGCATTGACCGCCTTAGCTGCATCTATCACCTCAGTATCAGACGCATCCAGACGTCCGTATTTGATATTGTCCCGTATGGTTCCGGAGAACAGGAAATTATCCTGGGTCATGATTCCCATCTGACTCCTTAAGCTATTTAAGGTCACTTCTTTTATTTCGTGTCCGTCAACAAAAATCTTTCCAGCGGTCGTTTCGTAAAATCGGCTGATAAGATTTACTATGGTAGTCTTTCCAGCGCCAGTCGGTCCTACCAGCGCTATGGTTTCCCCGGGTTTAACGGAGAAATTCACATCATCAAGAATCAGCCGGTCCGGCTCATCTCCATAAGCAAAGGATACGTGCTCAAAGACTACCTCACCCTTAATCTCCGGTAAGGCCACAGCTCCCTCCTGATCTGTAATTTCCGCTTCCGTATCAATGATATCAAAAATACGTTCCGCAGCGGAAATATTGGTGGTCAGTTTATTATAAAAGTTAGCCAGATTCCGGATAGGGCTCCAGAACATAGCGATATAGGTTGAAAACGCAAGAAATGTACCGATTCCAATGTTTTCTACTCCGACGATCCGGATTCCTATGAAATACAGCAGGAAACCTCCCAGCCCCCAGGTTATTTCTACCAGAGGACCGAAGCCATCCGCTACAATAACCGCATCCATGAAGGCTTTATAATGCTGGTTAACCAGATCATGAAATACCTCTTTTGTCTCAGGTTCTGCTGCAAAGCTCTGTATGATCCGGATGCCGGATAAATCTTCGTGTACATAAGCATTTAAATTTGATGTTTTTTTACGGTAGATCTGCCACCTTCTATGAACCGTGGTCTCAATCAGAAACATACCCACAGCCAATATCGGGAGCGTCAGCAGTGCCGCCATTGCCAGGCGGTAATTCTTTATCAGCATGATGATCGCCACACAAACAACTGTAAGCAGATCCGGTATCAGCTGAGTCACACTGTCCGACAACACATCCTTTAAGGCATTTACATCTCCAATAATTCTTGCAAGCACCTTTCCCGTAGGCCGGCTGTCAAAAAAGCCAAAACCAAGGGTCTGAATATGCTTATAAAGCTCTTCCCTGATATTTAAAAGCACACGGTTGGATACGTCTGCCATAAGGCGCATGCGCATCTTTGTGCCTGCAAGGAACATAAGGAACAGCACGGTAGCACCGGCGCCCAGCCATAAAAGGCCTGCCATATCCTTTTTAGCCACACAGGAATTGATGGCATATTCCATCATAAGCGGCGCTGACATGCTGATGGCTATGGTTCCGGCCATGATAAAAAGAACGATGATAATCTCTTTTTTAAAATCCAGGAGATATCGATACAGGCGAAGCAGGGTGTCCTTTTTAAAAACTTCCTTCTGATCTTCATCTATTCTGCTAGAATTGACTGCCATTTCATCTCCTCCTCTCCATACTGCACCTGATAGGTTTTATAATATTGTCCACGCATTCTCATAAGCTCCTCATGAGTTCCCCGTTCCACGATCCGTCCTTCATCTAAAATCAGGATCTCATCGGCACGGCGCACCGCTGAAATTCGGTGGGCAATAATGATTTTCGAACTGTCCTTTAATTCTGCAAGATGGGCCTCGATCTCCTTCTCTGTTTCCATATCTAGAGCTGAGGTGGAATCATCGAGAATTAAAAGAGGCGTTTCCTTTGCAATGGCTCTGGCTATGCTGATCCTCTGCTTCTGTCCCCCGGAAAGTCCGACTCCCCTCTCCCCGATTACTGTATCATACTGCTCGGAAAGCTTCTGAATGAAGCCGTGAGCCCCTGCTGAGATAGAGGCCTGCTGCACGCTTTCCCATTCCGTTGCATCCTTATTTCCAGTCTTAATATTTTCCGTAATGCTGTCCGAAAAAAGGAATACATCCTGCATGACCACCGATACCTGACCCCTTAGAAATGCTAAAGGCAGATCCTTTACATTGATCCCGTCTAAAAGGATTTCTCCCTTTGTTACGTCATAGAAACGCTCGATCAGATTGACAATGGAACTCTTTCCGGAACCGGTGACTCCCATGATACCAAGGGTTTTTCCCTTTGTTAAGGTAAAATCAATGTCGCTTAAAATACTCTTTCCATCCAGTTCAAAGTCCACATGTTGAAAGGACAGTTCTCCCTGGATCGTATCCGGCAGGACCGGGCTTTCCGGATTTTGGATAACCGGCTGCTCATCCATGATCTTTTTGATCTTTTTGTTGGAGGCCACCGCTGCTGCAATATCATTACTGAGCCAGCCCACCATTTCCATCGGCCAGATAATGTTATTGGCATACTCGGAAAATGCCCCCAGATCTCCAATGGTCATCTTATCGTTAATGACCAAAATACCGCCTGCAACAATGACTGCCATTAAAAGAACCTTTGATAAAAAGGATATGTTAGGCTGGTAACGGACGATCAGTTTGGCCTGCTTCATGTTTAAATCGTAATACCGTTTATTATGTTTCCTGAATTTCTCGATCTCGTAACCTTCTCTTGCAAAGGCTTTCACGGTACGGACCCCTGCCAGATTTTCCTGCGCTACCGTATTTAATTCGGCGGTCTGCTCACTGATCTTATCGTAAACCTCTCCCAGACCGTTTTCCATCTTGACCGCATACCAGGCGATCAGGGGGAGAATCACCAGCGGAATCAGAGTGAGGCTGGGGCTTAGACGGTACATACAGACGATTACAATGACCGTATGAATGGAACATTCTAACACCAGCATTCCTACAAATCCGAAAGCATTCCAGATTCGTTCCGCGTCATCCTTGATTCTGGCCATCAATTCTCCTGTGTTGTGGCTGTCAAAATACCCCATAGACAGGGTCTGGATGTGGTCAAATAAATCCTTCCTTAAATTGCATCCGATTCCGGATGCGGCATAGTCAAATATAAATTCCTTTGTGTACTGAAGTACCGCTCTACCAAGTCCGATTCCCACAAGCCCTAAAAGCAGCCTCATGAGAATCTGCATCTGTCCCCCCACAATGACATCATCAATAATATGCTTTGTGATCTGGGGGGCCATTGCATCCAAAAGGATGCTGACGACCATAGCCACAATCGCCAAAACATACAGTAAACTGTACCTCTTTCCATACTTCCATAGATTTTTCATACTTTTCCTCCTTTACTTACTGCAAGCATGAATGGGCTATTCGCCCTTTTATGTAAAAAAAAACCGAAAAAAACTGCATAGTGCGGTCTTTTTCGGTAAATTGCAAAAAAATAGCCGCAGTCAATTCAGACTGCGGTTAAAAACTCATTGAAGCAGCTCCTGATTAGAGCCGTCAATCATCCCATGACATCTATAATCATGAGATTCTATCTTCATTGAGGCAGACTGAATTAATATAAAATAATTTTTCTATTCTATTCATTCCAATTGCATTATAGTAACGCTTCATAGTATCTGCCTCCTTTTCTTAGAATTATTGGTATTAATTGTACAATTACTAGAATACTTCCAATTTATTATTTTGTCAAGCAATATATCACATTTATTTATCTATTACATTTCTTCAATCCGTTCAATCCTTTTTTCCATACAAAAAAGCGGTTTTGGCACTGTGTACGCCAAAACCGCTTTCTGTCTACTTTCTATTTATTTAACCGGATAAAAACCAGAAGGGGATTCACTTAAGTTGATCATGATATTCTTTGTCTGGGTGTAGTGTTCCAGAATGACCTTATGTGTCTCACGGCCAATTCCCGAAGTCTTATATCCGCCGAAAGGTGCTCCCTCAGGAATGGAATTATAGGTATTAACCCACATACGTCCGGTCTCCACCGCTCTGGCAACCCGTATAGCCCTATTGATGTCCCTGGTCCATACTGCTCCGCCCAGTCCGTACTGGCTGTCATTGGCCATGGCCACAACCTCATCCTCTGTCTTAAACTTAATAATACATGCCACAGGTCCGAAGATCTCTTCTTGTGCCACTCTCATGTCGTTTGTCACATTGCCAAGGAGTGTGGGCCTTAAAAAAGCTCCGTTTTCCAGTCCATCCTCCAGAATCTGTTCTCCGCCACAAAGTACGGCAGCTCCTTCCGATTTTCCTATCTCTATGTAGCTTAATATTTCCTTCATATGACCTTTGCTAATCTGACTTCCCATCTGGGTATTTTCATCCCACGGAAGGCCGACCTTTACTTGGTTAAACCGTTTAACCGCTTCTTCCACAAATTTATCGTAAATGCTTTCCTGCACAAAGACCCTGGAACCCGCACAGCACACCTGGCCCTGGTTAAAGAGAATACCCAGCTGTAAACCATCCATGGCCATCTCCCAATTACAGTCCTCAAAGAAAATGTTGGCTGATTTGCCGCCCAGCTCCAAAGTAGCCGGAATCAGCTTTTCCGCTGCTGCAAGGGCCACGTTCTTTCCTACTTCCGTTGAGCCGGTAAATGCCAGCTTCCGGAAACCTTCATGTTCCAGAATATACTGCCCGGACTTGGAACCTGCTCCGGTAATAACATTGAATACCCCTGCCGGGATCACATCCTGAATCAGCCTTGCTAATTCCAGAACGCTGAGAGAAGTGGTGCTGGAGGTCTTAAAGACGGAACAGCAGCCGCTTGCCAATACTGGTGCCAGCTTCCAGGCTGCCATCAGGAATGGAAAATTCCAGGGAACGATTTGACCAACCACGCCGATAGGCTCTCTGAGGATCAGGCTTAGTGTATTTTCTCCCAGCATATTGGCGCTGCCCTCTTCCGCAAGTATGCAGCCTGCAAAATAGCGGAAATGCTGAGCTGCAAGAGGAATATCGACCGCCATGGTTTCCCTTATGGGTTTCCCGTTGTCCAGGGTTTCCACCATGGCAAGATGTTCCCTATTTGCATCTATGATATCCGCAATCTTATTTAAAATGGCAGCTCTCTGGTTTACCGGTACATGCTTCCAGGTCTCAAATGCCTTCCATGCTTCCCGGACCGCCTCATCCACGTCTTCCTTTGTTGCTTCGGCGCACTCAGTCAGCACCCTCCCATCGGCCGGACAAAAACTTTGAAAAGTTTTTCCATCAGAAGCATCCTTCCACTGTCCGCCTATGAATAACTGATATTTCTTTTGAAGCTCTACGTTCTGCATAATTTTATCTCCTCTCTTTTATTTTCTTTGGTACTCAAATCTTTACTTATGTTTCCATTATACTCCCGGTATTTAATCTGTCAATTTAAATATTTATTTAACATTATTGATATTTAATTATCTTTCAATGTTTATTTTTTAACATTATGCAATATTTATGCTTATTAACCAATTTTTCTCAAAAACCAATCTTTAAATAGATTGATATTATTAATGCTGAGGAATCTCTTCTATCGTAATCCGAGTTAATTTTATATGATAATTTGTTATCTTTTTCACATTTTAGTTCTTTTTCAGCATTAGTCTTTTAGGTATTTTCAGTAAATAAAAAACCGCAGTTCATCCGGACTGCGGCCAAAAATTTATTAAAAATGTTCACTCTCCCAGCAATTCTTTTTGTTTCTTCTTCGTCAGCCCGGCTAATACCAGACGGTATGATTTTTCCAGTAAATCCTTCAGCAAATCATCAGGTACGTTTCCATCTGCTTTAATGGAATTCCAGTGAACCTTATTCATATAATAGCCGGGGATGATATCCTCATACTGCTGCCTTAAAAACTGGCCTTCTACCGGTTCCAGCTTTAATGTGATCAAAGAGTCTATGCCCTGGTCATTCTTACACACCGCCGCAAACATCTTATCGCCAAGAAGATACCTGGTCCAATTCCATTCCTCCTTGAAATCACTGGATACCCCATTCATTGATTTCAAGTATTCATCAATCCACTGATACCTCATATATTTCCTCCGAATCATTTTTATTACTTTTTATTGGGCCTTCTTTTTATCTTTAACAGCTGCATCATATCATCGAAAAGCGATTGGTCCTTTATCATAAACATGATCCATTTTCCATCGTGGTAGGTCGTTGATTCATCGTATACCTTCTGGACCTCCGGGGAATAGTTCTGCCGTTCCCGTTCAAAGGTCTCCCGTTCGGCTTGTCCCAGAATTACCATGAATCCAAAGCAGTCCTCTTTGGCATACAACGCGCAAAGGGTCTTTCCGCCTCTGCGGTATTTGTACTCGTACTTCCACCTTTTGCCGCCGCTGTTCCACTGGCGTTCCATATCATACTTCTCTTCGATTCTTTCACAAAGGCTTTTCCATGATTCAAATAAAGTCTCCCCTATCAGGGAAGTCATCTCTTCTTGTGATGGAATCTTTTCCAGCATAAAATCCCCCTCTTTCAACAAGTTTTTCAAACATAAGATACCGGTGCATTCATTCGCTTTTCCGTTACCTCTACTTCCAGTAGCCCAGAAAGCGACTGCATATGCTCTTCAACTTCAATTATTATAATTCTCCATCATACCAAAATAAAACAATACCGGACTCTTTCTGACTGATATTTATGAAACGTCATATCTCCTGCTTTTCTTTGACATTATATCACCCCAAATACGACAACAGTATGTCACTGTTGGGGAACAACCGCAAAGAAAATCAAGTCAGCTTCGCTATCATTAATCAGGCTGTGAGCATACCCTTTGGGACAATAGTGACACAGTCCTGCCTGTACGGCTTCTTCTCCGCCATCAAATAGCATTTTCCCTGTTCCCTGTAGAAAATATATGATTTCACTGCTTGTATCGTGGGTATGCATTCCTATGGATGCGCCCGGCTCCAACTTTCCATAGAGAATCTTATTGTTCTTATCTACAAGCATCTTTGACTTAAATTCTTTTTCTCCGCCGTTAAAATGGGGGAGTATGGTTTCCTCTATCCCGTCAAAATTTATGATCATGTTCATCCAGCCTTTCTTATTTTATATCTCCTGTTTCTGCAGCTTTTCTACCCGGCCATTAAGAAAACAGAGAAGAATCCTGTCCATCAATACTGGCATGATCTCAGGATACGTCAGGGAATCAGGCATCTCATCCAATAGCCGAATCTTTTCTATCTCAAACCCCGGCGGTATCTCTCCAAGTTCTTTGACTTCACTATAAAACAGCATTCCAAAAGATTCTTTTGAACTTTCCTCGTTCTCATCAAGATTCTGAACCGAATATCCACTGACCGGTTCCATGATATATTCTATTGCTCCCGTCTCCTCATAAAGTTCCCGGTTGGCAGTTGTTACGATATCCTCCCCCTTTTCCCGGTGTCCTCCAGGGATTTCAAGGGTGTTCCGGTTCTTGTGCTTACAGAATATCCATTTATTCCTGTACCGCGAAGCAATGACTGCATACTCCAGTAAATGATCCTCAACAGAATCATAAAATGTTACTTTTACCATCAGATCCCCTCCTATTTGATATCAACTTACCATGTATGAAAAAGAAAAACAATATATTTTTTATGTAATTTAGGTCTATAAAAACAAAAAAAGCAGCAGACAATCATGAATTAAAATAAAACCATCTTTGTCCGCCGCTTAAACAGTCAATGTACTTATTTGATCTTCCCGGGAGTATATCCTGCTTTTCTCACTATCTCTTTCAGCTCATCCTCCGTCATCTGCTCTTTCATATGTATGACTGCCAGTTTTTTCTTTAAATCCACAGAAGCATATAATCCTTCCCGGCTATTAAACTCATTCTCCACTCTCTTTTTGCAATTACCGCAGGTCATTCCTTCTACCTCCAGGGTTCGGGCATAGGGATAATGGGAGATATCTTTATCAGCAGCTTTAATTTTCTTCACTTCACTGCCGCCGCTTCCGCAGCAGCCATACTTCGTCCTTTTTATGGTACCTCTTAATCCAAAGTAGCAAAATACAATTAAAATACCACAAATTATTGCAGTGGACATCCTGTAACCTCCTCTATCCTTTTTCTTCATTTTTATACAAATGTATCAATGAGATATGCTTTCCTATCCAGTTGATGCCCGGTAAAACTGGGCATGCTGTTCCAAGCAAATCCAGCCAATCCTATTATAATACAATACTATAAAAAAAGGACAGAATTACCTGATTATTTTTATCAACAACTTTATTTTTCTCTCACAAAAATAAAACGGCAGACCGTAAGATTTTTTCAAACTCCTACCGTCTGCCGCCTGCATTTATGATCTTCTTTCAATAATAAATTCTGTTACAAGCTCTTCTTCCCCGCTTATACAGTACTCCGGGTGGACTGGTGCTCCCCAGCTGTCATCACCGCCTACGCCTCTCATGGCACCTAAAATATTTACTACCGTATATCTTGGTGCCGGAAGCTCTTCTCTGTGGGTAGCCGATTCAAGTTCCTCCGCCGTATAGGGAAGTACGGAAGCATCAAACGCCTGACCTGCTGCGCAAAAACCGATGGAATGGCCCTCCATATCCGAAACATTAAGCCAGCGGACTCCGGTTCTGTTGCCGCACTCCTGAGGTACCAGATAACGGGAAAGGTTATTATCCGGCGTATCCTCATAGATTCCCAGCCTCGCCCCTTCATTCCTGTCGCAGTAATTTTCCTCAGGTCCTCTTCCATACCAGGTGAATTTCTTAGCTGCATCCGGTGTGATGAGTCTCATTCCAAAGGCAGGAAGTTCTGGCAATCCCTTTTGACCCCGGAATACGGCCCTTACATGAATCGCTCCCCTTCCATCTACTTCGTAGGTAACCTCTGTCGATGCCTTGGGAACCGTAGAAAGTGCATAGGTATAGGTGACCTTTATGCTTCCTTCCTTCTCTTCCACCGCACAATTCTCGTAATAAGGGAACCTGCCTGCCCCATACCACACGGAACTTGCCACGGAAAATTTATTTCCTTTATCATTATCTGTAGTCGCTCTCCAGTACACCGGCATCATTGGTCTTCCGACCCATTCCTTTCCGTCGTAAACCAGCGAAACGATACCGCCTTCCTGCTTGGAAAATAAGATCCGGAAGCCATCTCCCGTAACGCCGATGTTGACGTCGCCATGAATAACTTTCAAAGGCAGCCCACAGCATTTCTCCTTCTTTCCTTCTATGACTGAAACCGCCTCGCCAAAGGCTGTTTCAAAGCCGGAATCTGCCCATAAGGTATCATTTTTAAGAATTGCCGAAACCTGGCAGACATATTCCCCCGGCTCCGTAAATTCCGGTACCGGAACGGCTTCATACCTTGTATCCAAAGGCTTTACCAATGCATCAAAGCTCTTCTGATAAACCGGTTCCCCGTCCTTTAAAACCGAATATACAAATTCAAGGTCAGAGGTATCCGTAAATAATCTCCTGTTTTCTATAGATACGCCTTTGGAGTCAGGAATCAGACGGATATCCTGATATAAGTATTTGACCTCCTGAGCCTTTGGAGAGATAGTTCTGTCTGCATAAGCGATCCCATTTCCACAGAAGCTGTAATCCGTGGGCCTGTCGCCAAAATCCCCGCCATAAGTCATATGCTCCTTGCCGTAAACGTCCTTTTTCATCAGGGACTGGTCTATATAATCCCAGATAAAACCACCCTGATACATCTCATATCTATCTTCCAGATCCGTGTACTTTTTCATCCCGCCAAGGGAATTGCCCATGGCGTGCATGTATTCACAAAGGATAAAGGGCTTCTTTGGATCTGTATTTAAATATTCCTCTACCTCAAATGGCTTTGCATACATCCGGCTTTCCATATCGCTGGTACGGTCAAATTCCCGGTTCCAGAACACACCCTCATAATGAACCAGCCTGGAAGGATCCCGTTCCTTGAAAAACTCTGACATAGCCAGAATGTCCTCTCCTGCATAGGATTCATTTCCACAGGACCAAATCAGTACACTGGGATGATTCTTATCCCGTTCCAGTACGGACCTTGCCCGGTCCACCACGCAGTCCTTCCACTCAGGAAGGCTTCCAGGTACATTCCAGGATGGCTCACAGGCTCCCATCTTCTGCCAGGAACCATGGCTTTCTAAATTCGCCTCATCAATGAGGTAAATCCCGTATTCATCACAAAGCTCATACCACAGGCTCTGATCCGGATAATGACAGGTCCTGACCGCATTGATGTTGTGGCGCTTCATAAACCGGATATCCCACATCATATCTTCTTTGGTAATGGAACGGCCTCTTTGTACATTGAATTCATGACGGTTGACCCCCCGGAACACAATCCGTTTTCCATTAAGGCACATCAGACGGTCTTTCATTTCAAAACGACGGAATCCCACCTTCTGAGGAACGATTTCTTTCATATTCCCCTGCTCATCGTATAAAATAACGGTGAGTTCATACTGATATGGATCCTCACCGCTCCATAAACGGGCATTGGATATGCGGGCGGAGAATTCCACTTCTTTTTCTGCCGGGATTGGTCCCCAGGAGGCGACCATTTCCCCAGCCTTATCCTTTAATATAGCGCTGATACTTCCCTTTATTTCTCCTGTAAGAGCCAACTCTGCACGGAACAGGCCATCCCGGTAGTCATCGGATACGTCCCCATGAATGAATAAATCCTCCACATGGCATTCTGGAACCGCATATAAATACACATCTCTGAAAATCCCTGAGAACCGGAAGAAATCCTGGTCCTCGATCCAGCTGGCACTGCTTCTTTTATAAACCTCTACTGCAAGGCGGTTGGAACCCGGCCGAACAGCATCCGTAATTTCAAATTCGGAGGGCGTAAAGGAATCCTCAGAATATCCGATAAAGGTTCCGTTCAGCCAGACATAAAAGGCCGTTTCCACTCCCTGAAAGGACAGGAACAGTCGTTTCCCCTTAAGCGGTTCCTCCAGCTCAAACTCCCTTAAGTAGCTTCCCACCGGATTATTCTGCCAGTCAATATGGGGAGGCCTGATGTCAGACAGACCATCCCATGGATACATGGTATTGATATACTGGCATCCGCCATATCCCTGAAGTTCCATATGTCCCGGAACCTCAATGGTACCAAAGCTGTCCAGATTAAAATCACTTTCGTAGAAATGCTCGTTCCGCTCCGTAGGATTTTCTGCATAGGAAAACTTCCATGTACCATTTAAGGATTGGCGCTGTCCCATGATCCCCCTTAGAGCTTCTGCTTCCGTTTCATAATAGCAGTGATCGGAATGGGCAGCCAGACGGTTTACCGCGAAAACTCGCGGATCCTCCAGCCATTCCAGTTTTGCGGTCTTTTGATCCATTGAAAGAAACCTCCTTCTATAAATATTAAGTCCATTATAATCCACCACTTTAAAAGAATCCATGGCATTTCTTACGATTTCCTATATCTTTTATTCTTTCACCGCTCCGGCAGCGATTCCTGCCAGAATGTACTTCTGGAAGAAAATATAGATAAGGATGGTCGGCAGCATAATGATGATGATACCTGCCGCCAGCTTCTGCCACGAACCCTGCTGGGCATTGGCATAATTCATCAAAAAGGTGGTTAGCGTACGAAGCTTGTTCTTTGGCATGTATAAGTATGGAATATACATATCATTGATGATGGTAATTGCCTTGATGATCACCACAGTAGCTGTGGCAGGCGCCAGCAGAGGAAAAATGATCCTAGTAAACAGGCCGAAATAAGAACAGCCGTCCAGGAGCGCGCTTTCATCAAGAGATACCGGAAGGGTCGAAATGAACTGCCGGTAAATATAAAGCTGCATCAGATCCGATGCCACATAAATCACGATGGGTGCCCCAAGAGTATTGTAAAGGCCGATGCCGTTTATGATTTTAAATCTGGCAATTTCCGTTACAAAGCTTGGGATCAGCATACCCAGGAAAAAAAGGCTCATGATCACCTTTTTAAGCTTAAACTCAAAACGCTCCAGAATAAAGGCGGTTATCGTTCCAAAGAGCACATTAAACAGAATGCTGACTGCAAGTATGATGCCCGTATTCTTAAAACCAATCAGTAGATATTTATCCCCTATTACCTTTTGAAAGTTTGAAAGAGTGATCCGTTCCATTGGCGGCAAAAGCAGGGGGGAGGTATTCACCATATCCGCCTTAGTCTTGAAAGCGGCAAACAGGGTCAGAAGGATAGGCGCCAGAACGATCAGGACCATTCCTATGCAAATAATCTGTTTTAATCCCTGTTCCATTGTACGTCTTTTCATCTTATTTTCTTCCCCCTTTCAGAATTCCATGAATGATCTTGTTCTGAACCAAATAAATAACAACGATCATGACCATAATCGCCACCGCCATGGTAGAAGCAAGGCCAAAGTTGCTGTATTTAAAGGCCGTATCAATGGTATAGAGCGTAAAGGTGGAGGAGGCATATCCCGGTCCTCCGCTGGTCATGACATAGGGGATATCAAATACCTGAAGAGCGCCCCGGATGTTATCAAACAGGACAAAATCCACCATGAGCATAATAGACGGTATCTGAATGTACTTGAACATTTGCCACGCATTTGCTCCATCCACTCTGGCTGCTTCCTGTACATCCTGGGGAAGAGACTGTAAGGCCGCCATAAAGAGGATGACATGGTACCCGGAAAATCTCCACAGGGATACAAAGGCCAGCACGAAATTGACGATTTTAGGATCGGACAGCCAGTTTCTTATCAGACTCTCTAAATCAAATACGGTTAAAATCTCATCAAATGCTCCATTTATAGGAGAAAAGAAATAGGAAAAGGCATAAGAAATTGCAACCCCATTGATGATATATGGCATAAAAACCATGGTTTTATAGAATTTTGACGCCCTGAGCCTTGAGGTTAACAGCACTGCAAACATCAGCTCTATGGGAATAAATATTAAATGCGCGAAAAAATACACCCCATTGTTGCGGAGGGAAAGCCATAAGTCCCTGTTCCGGAACATGGCCGTATAATTGTTAAAACCGATATGATCATAGGTTTTAGAATATCCATCCCAGTTTGTAAAACTCATGCGGATTAAGTCAAAGGCCGGAAACACCACAAACCCGATAAGCAATACCATAGGAACAACAAGGGAGCATACAATAAACCTTTTTTTCTGTTTTTCCAGAGAATTCATAGATACCTCCTGATTCAAGTCATTGGAAGAAAAGGGGGGCAGGGCTTCATCACCCTGTCCCCCTTTCCAATCTGTTTATTTAATTCCAAGCTTTGTTCTGGCTTCCGCCCATTTTGTATTGAGTCCATCCAGTTCCGCTTTTAAATCAAAGCCATTGGTAAACATCTGGGCTCCCAGCTTCTTGTAATCAAATGCGATATCATTCTGGATCGCCTGGAAATTGTCTCCGCCACCGTCATACATAACCAGTTCCTTATCCGGCTGCTGCTCATCTGACTGGGCAAGGATCGGGTCCTTTTCCTTGGGGAAGTTCTTCATGGAAGATGCGCTGGTTACATAATTGATGTATCCTGGGTACCAGTCTTCGCTGTAAAACCATTCTACGAAAGCCTTTGCCAGCTCCGGATTCTTACTATGGGTGGTTACACCCATGAAGGAGTCGCCCTGTACGATAACACGGAAGGGATCGTCTTTGGAATCTCTTACCGGAAGGTAGAAGGTGCCAAGTTCTGAAGCATCATCGGTACCGCTTTGAATATTCTGCAGGCCCCAGTCTCCCAGAGCAATGATAGCCGCTTTTTTCTGTGCAAACAGGGACGTCACCTGATCGTTGCCCATGCCAAGAGGATCTTTGCCGAACACATTTTTGCCAAATAAGCTGTAAACCTTATTGTATGCCTTGTTAATGTCGGTTCCATCTGCGAACGGAGCATCTGTCTTTGCCATATCGTTCCAGTTCTGTCCATTGCCGCCTTGAAGTGCAGGCATAAATTCCATGTACGGATAATCCGGCCATTCATCTTTTGCGCCAAGGGCGATTGCCATGAAATCCGGGTCGTTTTTCCCATAATAGTCCTGAAGAGTCTGAGCTGTTTTCTCGAAATCTTCCCATGTGGTAGGAACCTCAACACCAGCTTCCTTAAACATGTCTTTCCAATAATAAACGTATTCATAACCCGCTGTCATTGGAATTCCTAAAACCTTGCCATCCATTGCGTATCCGGAGGCCAGTTCGTTGTTTTTCGATGCTTCCAGCCCGGATAAATCCACCAGATAGTCCTTGAATCTGGATAAGGTGAAGGGCTTGTTAAACATTACATCTGGAAGCTGGTTTGCTGATGTTCTCATCTTCATGGCATTCCAGTACTCGGAATCATCCTTGATCTTTTCTACTTCAATATCTGCATTGGGATATTTCTCCTGGAATTTCCCAACCATATCATTTTCATCAATATAATCCATCAGGTTATTGTCCCAGATGGCAAATACCAGACTGCCTTTTAAGTCTTCCTTAGCTTCCGGCTTTCCTGCTTCTGTCTGGGCCCCATCCTGACCTTTCGCCGTGGTTTCTTTTGGAGTTTCCCCGGTTCCATTTGATGAGGAACAGCCGGTCATAGCTCCTATTGCCATTGCTGCACAAAGCCCCAAAGCCAACACTCGTTTTCTCATTTCTGTAATACCTCCCTTGTTTTGATGAGATTATATTACCATTTCAAAACATCCTTCTCCATGAGTTATGGTTTGAAAACTTGATCTATCGTTAGGTCTTTATTTCCGGTACCCGCCCGGACTTACTTTGCACAGCTTTTTAAATACTCTGGTAAAATGCTCCACACTGTTATAACCAACGCTCTGACTGATTTCATAAATCTTTAAATCCGTTGTCTCCATCAGCTCCCTTGCCTTTCGAATGCGGACCTCGGTCAAGTAGTTGCTGAAGGTCAGCCCTTCTTCTTTCGTAAATCTGGTGCTGAAATATTTTTCATTCAGACCGATGAAACTTGCCACGCTTCCCAGCGTCAGCTCCGGATTGGCATAATTGTCCATAATGAACCGTTTTGCACGGATCATCATATCCGCCTGTTTCCGATCCGCATGGTGGGCATTATAATCCATGATCCAGCGGAAATAATTATTCAGCCACAATTCCAAGCTCCGCATTTCATCCAAACGGCCGATTTTCTCATAATAATTGACCTCTTCTGCAAACAGAGCACTGATGTCATCGTGGTTATCCGAAAGCTGCCAGGCTATGCTGCAGATGAGATGGAGGCAGGCCTCTTTGGCAGCTTTTAATTCCATTTTATAAAGTTCAGAAAAGAATCCCTTCTTTTCCGACCATACGGTAAATTCATCGCCTATCATCAGTCCCTTTATAAGCTTTTCATAATCCTGTCCCGCCTGCCGGACCTGCTGGAATGAGACCGCATCTTTTTCCCATGGATCGCAGATCTTCCCTTTCCCTTTTAAATACTTTAGCCTTAACTGCTCTCCTGCCTCTTCAAATCGGTTTAAGAAATCCTTTGTACCATTTCCCGGGCTGCTGATCCCTGCGGAAACGGAGAGATTCATAAAGTGCTTCCAAACATTGCATAACTGCTTACAGGCGGAAACCGCATTTTCCCTATACTGCTCCGGATCGGTGATACGATACAGCAAACAATAGCGGGAAGGCGCCACTGCCCCAAGAATGCAGCGGGATGCCACCCGGGGAATCTGCCCGGCAAGCTCTAACATGGGCTTTATTAGTTCTTCTTCAAAATCCTCTCCAAAACGGGCCGATGCCTTATGGAAGTCTTCTATTTCAAATTGTATCACCAGGTATTCCTGTTGAAAAAAAGTCTCCTCAAGGGATCGTCTTCCCATGGCCATATCTACAAGAAGAACAGAATCCGGGATTTTTACCACCGGATTCTTCTCTCCTCCTGTTTCATTGCCGTGATCGTGAAATACCTCTTCATCCAAACGTTTCAGCATTGCTGCAAGAGTTTCCTCTGTTAATCCGGTCTTTAACAGGTAATCGCAGGCCCCCAGACGGAAGGCATCCCGAACCAGCTTAAAATCGTCATAGCCGCTTAAAACCAGTACTGCCGGAATGGTTTTTAAACGGTTTAACTCCTCTAAGAGGCCGATTCCATCCATAACCGGCATTTTCATATCGGTGATCACCAAATCCACCGGATGATCCTTGATATATTCCAATGCCTGCTGTCCATGAATGGCATCCGCGGCAATCTGATACCCCATCTCTTCCCAATTGATCAAAGAGCGCAGGGTAATTCGTACTATGGTATCGTCATCCACGATCAGGACATTTCTCATAGGTCTTCCGGTTCCTTTCTTTTTATGGGGATGCGAATGGAGGTTCTTGTGAACCGGCCCTTTTCGCTTTCCATCTCAAATTCACAGCTTTCGCCATAATTAAGCGTAAGCCTGGTTTTTACATTGGTGATTCCGATTCTTACATGATCCTTTTTCCCTTCCTTTTCCTCTTCCCCATTCAGGATCTGGCTCATCTCTTCTTCCGACATTCCCTTTCCGTTATCCCGGATCTCAAGGAACAGATATCCATCTGCTTCATGAGCTGTCAGCCAGATGAATCCCATCTCGTCCATCAGGCCGCTAAAGCCATGGACAATGGAGTTCTCCACAACAGGCTGTAATATAAGCCTTGGGACCAGGCAGGAAAAACAGGATTCCTCTATCTCATACTTTATGTCAAACCCGTCGGAATAGCGGATTTTCATCAGATAGATAAAGCTATCTAAAACCTCCAGCTCCTCTTTTAAAGGATAAAATCCCGTATTGCTTCGGAATGAGCAGGATAATATTTTAATGAGCGCCTCTGCCATGCGGGCTATGGACTCATATTTTGACATCTGTGCGATAAATCGGATTGAATTTAATGAATTTACCAAAAAGTGAGGGTTGATCTGAGACTGCAGCGCCCTGATTTCTGCCTCATGCTTTTTCTGCTGCTGTTCCTCATTTTCCTGTATCAGCTGCTTTAACCGTCTTGTCATACGGTTAAAAGAATGGATCATCAGGCGCAGCTCTTCCTGTCCTTTTGGTTCCACATGGACCAGAAGGTTTCCCTCCTCCACCTTTTTCATGCCCTCAACAGTATGATGGATGGGGTCAATGATGCTTTTTAAGAAATAACTGGAAAAACGGTAGAACAGTGCAAACAGGAGGAGCGTAACTGCTACAATGACGGCTGCAGTCCTGTTAAAGCTTCTTGTAAGGGCTTCATAAGACACTACGCTGATGATCTTTAAGCCGGTCACCGGTTCTTCGGTCACCACTCCCATATAACGTCTGCCACTTGCCTGATATCGGAATTTGGGCTGTTCTAAGGAAATATTCCGGGGTAAAAGGTCCATCGTACCTTCTGCGTCAAAAATGGCCTTTCCTGACTTGTCCGCAATTATGGTAGATCCCAGCAGCCGTTCCTTATTATAATCTTTTATCAGACCTCCGGTCCTGGATGAGACAAACAGTGCCGTCATCTCTATCACTCCGTCCCGGTCCACATCCATCCCAGGAGACAGGCCTGCGGCAATGGTCAGGGTATAGGCATTTTTTCTGGAATTGGTCACACTGCGGTCATAAAAACCTACCTTTACCACATTGGGAGCTGCCAACGCCTCCTGATACCAAGAGGAGGTCCTAAGTTCATTCCTGTCCAGGGTAATATCATCCTTCATATAGGTATGGTCTCCGTCTTTCATATAAAATACGGCAGACAGGATGTCCTGCACCGGAACCATGGCATAATGAAAGGATTCGGTAAGGATTTTTGTATAAAGATATCTTTCAGCCACATCTTTTGTATTGGTTTTCGCTGCGTTTTTTATGACTTCATTGTCGTTAACATATACGAAATGGGATAAACGGAGAGATACATCCTTTACTTCTCCGCCCAGAGTAGAGGCGATGTTATCCTGGGCACGCCGGATGTTGGAAACTGCGGAATCCACCATCATGGTACGGATAATGAGGATGGACAGTAAGATTATAAAAAGAATAGGAAACACGATGAGGGCGAAGAAGCTGCTATAATAAGAAGCCTTTAAATTCTGCTTTTTATTCATCCACATCTTCTTACGCCCTCCTCGCTGCTACCTGTTTATGACTTTATTATACAGCGGAAAAACATTAAAATCAATGCATCATTCTATCGGATTATGCTCTCCACCCTCGTTTCCAGCCGGATAGTTTCCCCTTTTTTTATACGATAAGAAACCGCCGGTATGGATGAATTGGGATACAGCACGTTGGTATTGGGATCTGCCTCTATTACCAGGCCTGCTGCCTCCGGGCCTTCCCCATACACCATACAATCCTGCTTTCCAGAGGATACAAATGCTCCCTTCCCCTCTGCCTTCTGCTCATAAGTTTCTGTGAATTTCTCCACGGAGAAGCCGCAGTCATAGGCAGTGCAGTCGTACTGGCTTTCAATCTCGTGAATCCTTAAATGGCCGTACTCTTTCGGAATAATGGTTGATGTGACCATGATTCCCGGGAACGGATGCCATCTGCTGACAACCCGGTCTTCCAAAACCTCATAGGAATCACTGTATTTCCGGACGAATACATAATCATCTCCGTCAATGACAAAGGCCAGAGAAGAATCCGGAGCATTTTCATGAAGCACGATCTGGCTTTTTGCAACGGAAAATCCAAAACGGGTGGAATAGGCAAACTTGGAGTATTTTTCCGGCACATGGCCGTGTCCGTATTTCTCGCAAACTCCTGCCGGATAGGAAACTACATCCTTTCCATGGCGATGCATCACCATATCCGCTTGTTTTAACATTTTTACCGGCTCCAGCTCTGGTAAGTCCTCCGCCTTTGCAGACCAGAAGGGATGATCATCGGGAAGCCCCAGGCACAAAAGGGTCTTCATCCCCCAGTAAGGAGAACCCGGCGCATTGTAGCGTTCTGCCATGACTAAGTTTGGATATCCATATCCAATGGTCAGCACGCCGTCACGGTCAAAGATCTTCTGCTCCGTCCACCAGTTCAAATGGCGGGCTATGATTCCCTTTACAACTCCTGCCGGGATATCATCAAGCCCTGCAAATACATATGCAGACCAGAATGCTGCCTCTCCAAAACGGTAGGACAAGCTTCTTCCGTAAGGGAGAGCGGATCCGTTTTCATCAAACCAGTATATAAAATCGCTGGCAAACCGCTTTGCACGTTCCTTAAACAGAAGGCACCTCTCCGGCTCTTCATCCTCCATTGCCACCGCATACAAAAGCCCGTAATAATGAATGGCAAAGGAAATGTAATAATCCTTCTGACAGGAGCCGCCATCCCGGTACCAGCCATCTTCAATATAATAGCTTTCAATTTTTTCAAGACCAGATGCCAGCCGTTCTTTACTGTACCGGCATCCCAGCTTTTTTAAAGCAACGTTCACAAGAATCATAAAAAACTGCCAGTTGCATTCAGGAATGATATACTCATTGATTCCGTAAAGCCATTTTGCCAGATTCTGTTTTCCTTCCTCGCTTAAAGGCTCCCATAATTTTTCCGGAGTAAAAATCAAACCGCTGGCGATGGCCGCCATTTCCACAAACCGCTGGTCATAATCCTTAAAACCTCCCCAGTATTCCGGATGAGAAGGATCGGTGCCGTTTGCAAGGCCTTTCTGATAAATCTCTTCAAACCCCTTGCCTCCCCCAAGCCACAAGGGAACCAGTGACCATAAAGGCCGGGAAAATGCCTCCATCTCGATGCTCACCTTAGGATATGTGACACCGCTGTCTCCAAGGGGAAGCCTGGCGCACCCTTCGCTGTACAATGGCTTTAAGGGGTTTAACACCTGGAACATCCATTGCTGGAAGTCCTGTTTTGTTTCAAGTTTCATCTATATTCGCCTCTTTTCGAATTATTTCGATTATTACCAATATGGATTCCAATCCTTAGACAGCCTGGTTAAGGCTTCCATGTAGAAATAATCTCCCCAAATGTTGCACTCATCCACGCCTTCCGGTGTGCAGGTGTTGTAAGGGGATTTCTTGGAATACGTGCTGTGAAGCACCAGCCCATTGGATTCCTGCAAATCTTTAACCGCATAATGTTCCACAACGGATTCCATGATCTTTTTTGCTATGGATACGTAGCAAGCGGCATCGGATTCATCCAGATACTTTGCCATTTCAAGCATTCCGCATGCTGCAATGGAAGCAGAGGAAGAATCTCTCGGTTCCTCAGATCCTTCGCCAAATTCCAGATCCCAATATGGTACCAGATCCGAAGGAAGGTGGTCTAAGAAATATCCGGTCACGTGCTTAAAATCCTCAATGTATTCCGGCCGCTTTGTATACCGATAGGCAAGAGCGCAGCCATAGATTCCCCAGGCCTGTCCTCTGGCCCAGGCGGAGCCATCCTTATATCCCTGGCAGGTAGCCCCATGATCCGGCTCCCCTGTCTCCATGTTCATGAAAAACGTATGCCAGGTGGAATAGTCCTCCCTTATGACATTTGCAATGGCGGTATGAATGTGTTTTTCCGCTATCTCGCGGTATTTCTGGTCTCCGGTTTCTTCCGTGGCCCAGTATAATAAAGGGAGGTTTAACAGGCAGTCAATGATAAAGCGGTAATTTTCAGGCTGGTTCATAGGGCCCCAGGCCTGGATAAACTCACCCACCGGCTGAAAACGGCTGATCAGCTGGTCTGCCGCTTTGATTGCCGCCTCCTTTGCTGTTTCATCACCCACCAGCTTATAAGCAGCTACGCAGGAAGGGGTATACAAAAAACCCATATCGTGGTGATCCACTTCTATTTTGCGGTCTATCCGGTCCAAAAAGCTTTTCGCCTGGATCTGACCGGCCTTTTTCAGTTCGTCTGTCTTGCTCCACTCATAAGCAAGCCATATCTGTCCGGTCCAGAATCCGGTGGTCCAGTTTACATTGGGAGTTGGATTGTAGAATCCATCTTCACTGTATGCTTTTTTAAAGGAATCCGTAAATTCTTTTAAATTATCCTCCACCTGCTTCACGGCGAAATCCATGGCCTCCCGGCACTTCACCTCTGTTAGCTCTGTTTTTTCCCTAAGCAAGGTCTCCGTCTGTTTGTTCACGTTTTCTTACCTCCTCGTAATATTCCTTCATGATTAAAAAGGCAGGTTTCTCCCGCATCCGGTCCGCTGTTACCAGACCCTTGATGTTGTATCCTTTTTGATACGTTCCAAGCCGTTTCGGCGTCCGGTAATCAAATAGAATCCAGGGTGCCGTACCCTGAATATAATCGATCTTTCCAAACATTTCTACTTGCTTTTTATAAATTTCCATCTGTTCTTCCTCAGAGCCCCGGACCTTACCGCCTTCCGGACCGGAAGCAAGATACCCGTCCCCGCCGAACTCGCTGATAACAACCGGTTTCTCGGGTTTGGAACCATCTAATATATCAGCCAGCTTTCCGTAATCCGGATCATACCAGCCATAGTATTCATTAAACCCAATGATATCTAAATGCTTTTCCAACCTGTCGGAAATCCTTAAATTTACGGCATCCACCAGACAAGCAGCGGATACCAGACGGCTGGAATCGAATTCCTTTGCCGTTTCTGCAAGCTCCTTCATAAAGTGATAGCGCTCATCCGTATCAGGATTCTCATTTCCTACGGACCAGATAATCACACTGGCCCGGTTATAATCCCGGTTCATCATCTCTGTCAGCTGGTTTTTTCCATCCTCTAAGGTCCGTGAGTTTGCAAAATCGATCCACCAGTAAACCGGAATTTCTTCCCATAAAAGAAGGCCTGCCTCATCTGCCAGTTCCGAAACCCACTCCGTATGTGGATAATGTGCCAGACGGAGGAAATTGCAGTTCATCTTTTTTGCCCAGTCAAATGCCTGACGGATATCCTCTTTTGTAACAGCCTTTCCATGGTCTTCTGTCTCCTCATGAAGGCATACACCACGAAGGAAAACCGGCTCTCCATTTAAAAGAATTTCTCTGCCCCTGGTTTCCACGGTACGAAAACCTACCCGGTCTTTTACCTGATCCTGCGTTTTATTGTTAGATCTAAGATGCAGGGAAACCTCATACAGCTTGGGATTTTCCGGGCTCCACAGAGAAAGTTCGCCGGCTTTTACGGTCAGCTGTCCCCGTCCGTCTGCTCCCAGAGGAACTACCTCTACCACTTTAAGCTCCGGTATGGAGAAAACTACCTCTCCATCCTTAAAGTCCTCAAAACCTCCAAGAGCCACGGATACACTGATTTCCTTTTTCTCCCGATCCGACAGAGACACCTTCATATCCTTAATATAAGTCTGAGGCACGCAAAGAAGAGATACACTCCGGTATATGCCGCCGTATAAAAACCAGTCCGTATTCTCACTTGGTATCTGATCCTGCCGTCTGGTGTTGTCTGCAACCACGATCAGTCTGTTATCCTCTTTTAAGTCTTCCGTAACCTCAACACAGAATGGGGTTGATCCCCCTTTATGAACCCCAAGGAATGTTCCGTTTAAAAAGATCCTGGCTTCATAAGATACCGCCCCGAACCGCAAAAACACATGTCCTTTTGTGGAATCCTTAAAAGAAAACCGGCGGCTGTATACCGCCGGTCCTTCATAATAAAAATATTCCGGCTTTGCAAGGTTCCATACTCCTGGTACCTGGATTTCCTCCCAGTCGTCAAAGCCATAATCCAGAGGGACCCTAAGGCCCTCTGAATTCACCTCCTGCTCCAGAAACCATTTGGCCCTTAAGCAGTTATCATACATGTCGACGGAAAAGTTCCAGTCACCGTCCAGGGACTGCGCTGGTCTGCCGCCTGGGATCACATAGGAATTGGTCCCCAGGCAGGGGGAGGCGTAACTGTCCTTATAAGACTCGTTATGGATGTTATCCACGAAATTCTTTATTGTTTCCATTTCTTTATCCTTTCACTCCGGTAGCTGCAATGCCTTCTACAAAATATTTTTGCAGGGACAGGAACACAATGAGGACCGGGATCAGGGAAAGTACCGATGCAGCCATAATCAGGCCATATTCGGAACTGTACTGGCTGATAAACATCTTAAGTCCTAACTGCAGGGTCTTCTTCGCTTCTGTTTTCAGGTAGATCAGGGGCCCTAAGAAATCGTTCCAGGTACTTACAAAGGTAAAGATGGTCAAGGTTGACAGCGCGGGCTTTGACAATGGCAGCATGATCCTTCCGTAAATCTGATACTCGCTCATGCCGTCGATTCTGGCAGCCTCACACAGTTCATCGGGAATCCCCTGATAGAACTGGCGCATCATGAATACGCCGAACGCAGAGAACGCCTGAAGGAAGATGATGGCAAGATGGGAATCATTTAACCCGAATTTTCTCATCATCATGAACTGGGGAACCATATATACCTGCCATGGAACCGCAATGGTGGCAATATAAGCCATGAATAAGAGATTGCTGTATTTGAATTTCAGCTTTGCAAATGCATAGGCAGCAAAGCTGCTGGTCAAAAGCTGTAAAAAGGTAACGATCAAGGTAATCTTCACCGTGTTTAATACAAAGGTCATAAGCGGGATCTTTGTCCAGATATCCAGATAATTCTGCCATCTTGGATTTTCCGGTATCCACTGGATCGGGAAAATGAATACGTCCTTATCCAGCTTTAAGGAAGCCGAGAACATCCATGCAAATGGAATCAGCATAACAGCTGTCAGAATGATCAAAACCACATAGAGGAGGCATCTGCTGATTTTATAATTTGTGCTTTTTACTTTCATTTCATTTCCTCCTTATTCTAGTTTGCATATTTCTTCTCGCCGCGGAACTGAACCAGCGTGATGGCAAGAACCATTAAGAACAGCACCATAGCTACCGCACTTGCATAACCTAAATTCCAGTTGCGGAATGCCTCTTCGTAAATGTGGTAAACCAGAACCATTGCCTGGGAACTTACAATTCCGTTGGAACCTCCTGCCAGCATGTATACGATGTCGTAAACCTTAAAGCAGTTGATGGTCAGAATGATGGTAACAAAGAAGGTGGTTGGCTGAAGCTGGGGCCATGTGATATACCGGAATCTCTGCCAGGAATTGCAGCCGTCAAGGCCTGCCGCCTCATAAAGCTCTCCATTGATTCCCTGCAGTCCGGCCAGATAGATAACCATGTAATAGCCCATATTTTTCCAGACACTGAACAGTACAATGGTAAACATCACCCAGTTAGGATCCGCGGACCACTTTGGAAGACTTTTTGCATTGACGCCCAGATGATAAAGGATCATGTTAATGGGACCGCTTTTCTGAGGGCTGAACAGCATATTCCATACGGCTGCCACTGCTACTAAAGACGCCACATAGGGAAAGAATCCAACTGTACGGAAGAAATTTCTTCCTATGACTTTCTGGTTTAAGACCACGGCCAGACCTAAGGCACAGGCCAATGTCAGAGGAACCGTTGCAATACAGTATACAATGGTATTGATAAAGGACGCATGGAATCTGGCATTTCCAAGCATATCAATGAAGTTCTTAAGTCCGGCAAATTCCAAGGGGCTGTTGCCATCCCATTTCATAAATGCCAGAATAAAAGCAAAAATAATGGGGCCAAGTGTAAATACTGCAAATCCGATAAAGTTGGGAGCGATGAAGGAGTATGCAACCATATCCCTCTTTTCCTGACGTGTGAACCGTTCCCCTGTCCGCACCTTTTTTATTTTCTCATCTATTGTCTCGATTTTCGCAATCAGGACATCCCGCTTACGGGTTCCTTCAGCCTCTCTCAATATAAGGCTTAAAGCATCCCGCTTCTTATTTAACTCTGCGATTTTTTCCTGTTTTTGCGCTTCTGTTATTGTCTTCGCCATATTGCTTATCCTCCTTTTCCCGTTTTTTTCTTCTAAAGAATCAAGCGGATATGCTTTCATATCCAGTTGACGCCCGATGAAGCAGGGCACGCTGTTATTTCAATCGTCAAATCAAATCAGAAGTTTCTTTAAATGAGGCGGGCTTTTGGCTGCCCGCCTCTGTGATATCATGTTTGTTTAACAGTTACTGAGCCAGAATTGTACTAACCTTTTCATCCATCTGGGCAATGCCTTCATCTACGGACATGCCGCCTGACATGATCGCATCATGGGCTTCGTTTAATACAGTTTCAATTTCGGAGTTCTTTGCATTTACAGGCATCTCTAAGTATAAGTTAGAGGTGTTAAGAGCTTCTACGCTGGTTCCGTCATCCTTAGGGAATCCGTCTGCACTGGATACCAGATCAGAAACTGTGCTGTTCATAACGGCCGGAATCGTACCGGTAGATGCAAGGATTTCTGCGCCTTCTTTTCCGCATACGAAGTTGATAAATTCCCAGGCAAGATCCTTATGAGGAGCTTTGGCCGGAATTCCTAAAGTGGTAATGGTCGCAAGGGTGGAGCCTGGTTCTACTCCATCTGCATGTGGATATTTAGCAATACCCCAATTGGTGCAGTCTGTGTACTCGCCGGTGCGTACCTTATCCATTAAGGTAGAGATAAACCATGTACCCATGTTCATCATTGCAACATTTCCCTGAGCAAATGCGCCGGAATAATGTAAGCCGCTGGTCTTTAATGTAGCATAGTCCTGGCATACTCCGTCTTCCTGCTCTCCAAGAACCATCTCATAGTATGGTTTTAAGAATTCGTATTTTCCATCAATAATGGTGTTCTTTCCATCCAGTACGCCGAAAAGCTGTACGGCTGATCTCCATGTATGGTAATGAGCGCCATAAACTTCCTGTCCGGGAGTCTCTACCGCCAGGCTTCTTGCCAGAGCGTCATACTGTTCAAATGTCATATCATTGGTTGGATAAGCAACGCCTGCTTTGTCAAAGATATCTTTATTATAGAATAACACCCAGAAATCATTGCGGAAAGGAAGCTCATATAACTTTCCGTCAACCGTAATCTGTTCGGTAAGGCCTTTGTACTGTGTCAGATCAACACCAGAAGACTGAATGTAGCTGTCCAGGGGTTCTAATACGCCTTTGTTCACAAGCGTCATATAGCCAGGAACATCCTTAATGGTAACCACGTCAAAGTCAGAACCGCTTCCGGTAAGCTCTGTTGCCAGAACCGTCTGATAATCGGTGGAGCCTAAATCAACCATTTCTATCTTCACATCCGGATGCTCCTTTTCAAAAGCATCGATGAGCGGCTGGTAATAGGTTGTTAAGCCAATATCCCATACGGACCATTTTAATGTGGTCTGTCCTCCTGCTGCCTCTGTGGCTTTCGTCGCTTCCGCTGCAGCACCTTCTGTGGAAGCTGCCGTGGTTTCCTTGGAACCGCCGCCGCATCCGGCAAGGCTGACTGCTGCCATAGCACATGCCAGAACAATACTCAGTGTTCTTTTTTTCATTGTAATCCCTCCTGATTTGATTGTTTTTCAGTAAATCCCGCATGATCCCCGTGATTTACCATGGATCCTATTATAACGCTGGATTGTTGTTTTAAAAATGGAATTTATCTTTCATAATATTCACTTTTTATTCACACTTCTTTTACACTTTGTTAAAACATGCACTTTTTTATGATAAGCAGTAATATTTCTCTTTTGTATACAAATTAACACGTTTGTATATAAAAAGCAGCCGATTTTTCATTGACATTTTACATTAAATAAGCTACCTTTGTAGATGTTATTACCACTCATACAAGCTACCCATTGAAAGAAGGGACTTTATTTTATCATGTGGAAAAAGTTCATCCCAAAGACCATAAGAGGAAAAATCATGGTACTCACAGCAGCCATTACGCTGCTCATCACCGTTCTGACTACAACTGTCTGTTTCTCAGTTTTCCAGTCCTTCTTAAGAAAAAACCAGATCCAGTCTGCGGAATTCAGCCTTTCAGTCGTAAGCAACAACATTGGAGCAGATATGAAGGATATTATCTATTTCAGCAAATGGTGCTGCTCCAACAGTGCCGTACTGGATTATCTGGAAGCGTTTAAAGACAAGCCAAAGCTTGCCACCGCCGCCAGGGACTTTGATAATCTGCGCCCTATGGCTCTTTCCTCCCACAGCCGTTTAAAGGAAGAGTATTACAACACCAGGGCCTATGAATACATGTCTCGGGTCATCGTTTCTTCTTCCAATGAAAGCAACTTCCTTCAAATAGCGGCATTGGCAAACGCCTCCTCCTCTTATGCAGCCAGAATCATTAAAAATCAACCTTTCTTTGATAAACTTTACAGCTCCGACGATTTTCTCTGGATTGGCCTGGTAAAAGATCCATTTACCAATACAGGCATGGACCAATTTATTCCCATCGTACGTCCGGTTTCCATCGAATTTAATTCTGAAGTCATTGGCTGGGCTTATGTGGAAATTTCCTCCCGAATCTTTACCGATTACCTGGCCTCCTACCCTCTTCCCGAGGACAGTATTCTATATATTACCATTGGAGATAAAATCTATGGTTTTAATTCAGACGGCTTAAAGGAAATGGAAATGCCCTACACCAATCCGGAAAAGCTGGCCGGAAACGACTCTCTCTCCAAAGGAACCAGGGTTCTCTCCGTTACCATGAACGATGGAAAAAAACGCACCCTGGTGGAACGGCCCATTGAGGGCATGGCTGGCTGGAGTTTATCCCAGGTACTTTCTGAGCAGCAGCTTGGCCAGCAGAAAAACTTATACACCCTTTTAATCCTGGCAACCTGCCTTGCCATTGTCTCTTTGGGCATACTCCTCGCCTTCCTGTTAAACAAGATTATCATGGATCCCATTCACAGGCTCAGCAGTAAAATTCATGATATCTCAACCGGGGATTTTTCCAGGGATTCGGCCATTGAGTGGAATCATGAATTGGGAGAAGTCGGCAAAGGAATCAATAATATGTCAGAAAATATTAACACCCTGATGGAAAAACGGGTAACTGATGAAAAACAGAGAAAGGATTTGGAATACCAGATTCTGCAAAGTCAGATTAATCCACACTTCCTATATAATACCTTAAATTCCATCAAGTGGATGGCAACCATTCAGAATGCAGACGGTATTGCAGATATGACCACAGCATTGGCCAGGCTCCTTAAAAATGTTTCAAAAGGCACCACTTCCAT
The DNA here is from genome assembly GCF_044987295.1 of Lacrimispora sanguinis. NCBI lineage: Bacteria > Bacillati > Bacillota > Clostridia > Lachnospirales > Lachnospiraceae > Lacrimispora > Lacrimispora sanguinis. The sequence goes on from NZ_CP173277.1 coordinate 1,017,981, forward strand.
GATCCCCTTAAGGGAAGAGCTGGATCTGGTAAAGGATTATTTCCTGATCCAGAAATATCGCTACGGCGGAAGTGTCACCATCGAATATTTCATTGAGACAGAGGATTTATATAATTGTCAAATTCACCGTTTTACCCTCCAGCCCATCATTGAAAATGCTTTGTTCCATGGAATAGAGCCTGCAAAAACAGCTGGAAAAATCACAGTATCAGCCCGAAGCATCAATCTGGGTCTTAAAAAGGCACTTAAAATAGATATCACCGATAACGGCATAGGAATGTCCAAGTATACCATTGATAAAGTTCTCCATGAGAAGACCGACAGTCAGAACAAAACAGAATTTTTCCGGCAAGTTGGAATCAGCAACGTAAACAGGCGCATCCAATATGATTTTGGCCCGGAATATGGAATCACTATTGACAGCTGTCCTGGTAGTTTCACCACCATGACCATTTTAATACCTTATGCCCTTAATTCAGAAAATCAACCAGCCGAAAGGTAATATATATGACGAAATTATTGATTGCAGATGATGAGCCATTGGTTCAGATCGGAATAAAATCCATGATAAACTGGGCGGATTACGGCATTGAGATCTGCGGAACTGCTATGAACGGGCAGGATGCCCTTGAAATGATCGCGGAATATTCGCCGGAAATTGTCATTACCGACATCCGCATGCCAATCATGAACGGGCTTACCCTGGCAAAGACCTGCCGGGAAACCTACGGAAAGATCCCCCTGTTTATTTTTCTAACAAGCTACGAAGAGTTCCAGCTCATCAAGGAGGCAATGACCTATGAAGCCGTAGATTATTTAATTAAGCTGGAATTAAACGCCAAGGCACTGGAGGAAGCTGTCAAAAAGGCCCTCTCCCGCCTGGAAACCCTTCAGGTCTCCATAGGTTACAAGGATTCCGGACGTCCATTATTACAGAGCTATTACGAAAAATTTTTTATGCGGCTCTTGCATAACCTCTTTGACAGCGAGGAACAGTTCGAGCTTCAGTCTAAAGATTTAAGGCTGGATTTTACGGAAACCTGTTATTTTACCGCCCTTTGCCAGATCCAGGAAGGAACCAGCAAGGAAATGGATTATGGAAAACTCATAAACCTTTATAACAGTGCTTTGCAAATGGCAAAGGAAATTATCGGAAGGCATCTTCCTGCCTACGTGGTAAGTCTGGATATGAAACACTTTGCAGTGGTATTTCACCTCTCTGAATTAGCAGATTATAGAAAAGAAACTGTTTTTGATGCGTTTTGCAATGTTGCGGATATGATCCGGAACTATTTTAACGTTACGATTCTAACGGGAATCGGGACTCCTGTGAACCAGCCCTTAAAAATCAGCGAATCCTATCAGGAAGCCCGCCAGGCATTTGGACGGGCTGGTACCGCACAGCCCATCGTCATGTTCTCAAGCGATGATACCGCATCGATCCGCAATGCTTTCAACATCTCCGTATTTAAAAGTGAGATAACCAAGGCCTTCAATGAGTTTGATACGGATGTTCTATCCCGTACTCTGACCGAAATCATTAAACTGTTTGAAACTCATCCCCTGCGGTTTTCCCAGGCTGCAGACGGAGCCTGCAACATCCTTTACTTGGCGCTCTCCCTTCTGCCTGACGGAGAGGAAAATATGACGGAGATTTTTTCTTCCTACAGTGACGGTTACCGCTCCATCTACCGTTTTACGAATGTAGGCCAGATTGCCGAATGGATGACGATTTTCCGGGACGGCCTTTGTGAAGTGTTAAAATCCAAACGAAAAACCTATAAAGCTCATGTCATAACCAATGTACAAAAATACATCAACAACCATGTATCAGAAAAGCTGACCTTAAACGAAGTGGCAGGAGTATTCGGTTTAAGCCCTAATTATTTAAGCATCCTGTTTAAGAAAAACTGCGGGATCGGTTTTTCCGAATATATTGCTCAGGCGAAGGTCAACCGGGCCAAGGCCCTCCTTATGGAACAGGACATGAAAATCTATGAGGCAGCTGATCAGCTGGGCTTTGAAAGTGCCTTTTATTTCAGTAAGGTTTTTAAAAAAGTCACCGGGCTTTCTCCCCGTGAATTTATACAGCAAAATACAATAAACCCTGACGAAAACAAATAAGGAGTATAAATGCCATGATTACAGAATTTGCAAATGACCGAAAAAAACCTTTATCCTGCTTTTCCCCCTTTCCCCAGGCTTCTGACCGGAAATCCTGGGATTCTCTGCCGGAGGAGCTGACAAGCCGCCTCATCAAAAACGGAGAAGCTTATTTAAACTTTGACTATCCTTCTTTAACTGCTGTCGATTATATGGAATTTACCAGAAACGGAAACAGGAGCCGTTTTCAAGATAAGCTGTTCTTAAGAAGGACCGCTCTCAATGCCCTGGTCCTGGCTGAATGCGCAGAATATAAGGGGCGGTTCCTTGATGATATCATCAACGGACTATCTTTGATCTGTGAGGAAAATGCATGGCAGCTTCCTGCCCATAACTCCTACATCCGTGATACACCGCCTTCTATTCTTCCTGATGTTACCCGCCCAGTTATTGATCTGTTTGCAGCGGAAACAGCCTCCGTACTGGCCGTGGCAGAGTATCTTTTAAGACAGGAGCTTGATTCCGTCACTCCTTTTCTTTCAAAGATGATTAATAAAAATCTTGAGGAGAGAATTTTCACTCCTTATCTGAATGAACACTTCTGGTGGATGGGTGACGGGATCAGCCACATGAACAACTGGACTGTCTGGTGTACCCAAAACGTGCTTCTCTCCGCCTTTACAAGAGAACTTCCCCAGACCCAGATGGAGGATATATTTAAAAAGGCATGCAAAAGCATTGACTATTTCCTGGCAGAATATGGGGATGACGGCTGCTGTGATGAAGGTGCCCAATACTACCGCCACGCAGGTTTGTGCCTGTTTAACTGCCTTGAGGTTTTAAATGGAGTTTCAGATAATGCCTTTCTTCCTGCATACAAAATCGAAAAGATCAAAAACATTGCCTCCTACATACTGACCGCTCATATTCATGATGTCTATTACGTGAATTTCGCCGACTGCTCCCCCATTGCCGGACGATGCGGAGCCAGGGAATTTCTCTTTGGCAAGCGGACGAAAAATGAGGAACTGATGTCCTTTGCCGCAGAGGATTACCAGAACAGTGAAGATCCTTTAACCATAGAGGAACATAACCTGTTTTACCGTTTGCAGACAGTTTTTACCCACGGGGAAATGATTTCCTTTGCCAAATCTCCCATTGTTCACCGTGACTTCTGGTTTGAAAGCGTGGGTCTTTTCATAGCCAGAGATGAGCATCTTTATCTGGCCGTAAAAGCCGGGGATAATGACGACAGCCATAATCACAACGATACAGGGAGCTTTACTATTTACAAAGACGGGAAACCTATGTTTATAGACGTTGGGGTGGAGACCTATACGAAAAAAACCTTTTCAAAAGACCGGTATGACATCTGGACCATGCAGTCCCGGTATCACAATCTGCCTACCTTTTTTGACGGCGGGACCCAGATCATGCAAAGGGATGGATCTGATTACCGGGCAAAAAACGTGAACCATCAATTAGGCACCTCTGTCTGCCATATTACCATGGATTTAGAAGCTGCCTACCCGGATGAACGAATTAAATCCTACACCCGAAACGCTGTACTGGAAAAAGGAAAAGAAATCACGATAACCGATCATTACGAAGGAGATCTCCCGCGCCCCGTACTGTCTCTTATGTTCTACGAGGAACCCATGATAAGTGAAAATACCGTACAGATCGGTAATTTAGGCAGCCTTCTTATCGAAGGTGCAGTAAGAATACAAAAAGAAGTGATTCCAATAACGGATGAACGTTTGAAAACTTCATGGAAGCATGATGTATACCGGTTACTGGTTACTATGGATCATAAGGATCTGACCTTAAGGATCCGCTAATTGCAGGAAACGGCGACCAAATTATGACATCATAAGAGATTTGTCTATTGAGTTGTAGCATATTTTCTTCTTTATAATATAATGTAGTATACCATGATGGTATAACGAAACATTCCTAATTATTAAGCAAAATGGAGGTCACATCATGAATGATCTTGATATGAGAATATGTGAATGCGATTGTGATGAATGTGAGGACTGCAACTGCAATATCGTATGTGAGCGTCCCAGAAAGCACTTAAAGCCAAACAGAACTATATTAAAATGCGGCAGCCAGGGAGGCGTAACCATTCCATTGGCAACAATTGCCGGTGCTGCATTTACTCTGGCCACTGTAAACGTTGATACAAAAGCTTTAAAAAACCCATGCATTAAATTTGAATTTGCAAGTAATATCGTTACTACCGCTGCTGTAATTACTCTGAATTTCCAGGTATTCAAACAGTGTAAAGGCATACTGACTCCTATTCCCGTAGGACCAATCTGGACTTTCTCACGGCTTGTAGCTATTACTGATGCTAACACCTTCACCTTCTTCGTTTGCGACTGTGATCTGTGCAACGATGACTGCTGCACTTACAGCGTAGTTGCTACGGTTGCTGGCGTTGCTACGGTTGGCGTTACTGCTATTAACAATGCTACCCTTGCTGCAATTATTGTAGATAATGACTGCTTCTAATTCTTGGTTCAAATGGTAGGTACAAGGGATGCATGTCCAATAGCTGCATAAATTAACTTTCTATCATAGATAGAGTGTTTGGCCAAACCTGGTTGAATACTCTATCTATGAGCATTCAAATAAGGAGCTGTGGCCATTATGTATAACCGCTTATTCAGTATGTCATGCCGTCCTATTTTTTCATATCGTAATACACCCAATAGGAATATGCAGCTTCCCCAGCCAATCCAGCCCAAAATACTTAACCACAGCCAGTGTATACAAAATGTTCAGGAGTGTTCCTGTGATTCATCTCCAGCAAATCGGGCCTTAATAAAATGTTCTGCTATGGGAGGTATCATTTTACCTGAACATACAGAAAAAAACGCTACATATAACGTAGCTTCGCTAAATATAGATACATTTAGCTACAGGAATTTTTTAATTCATTTTAACTTTTCCTGTAATATCCTTACCACCAGCGCCCGTATGCATCTCAGATTTCAGTTGTTTAAACAAGGAAATGATCTGACGGCTTTAACACCTGTCAGTTCCAGTCTGGTTTACAGCAGAAATGATGATAGCAGGGAAACAAATACCTTTTCTTTCATTGCCTATGATCAAGACTCCATGAGTTGCAGATGCTTAAATTACAGTGTATATGTGGAAATTATGGGCTTTGATACGATTGGCACCATTATGATAACAAATCCAATTCTCATTGCATCTATCATTGAAAATAATAGTGGAATTGTTTAGAGGGGAATTTCATGAAAAATCAAACAAATTTAAGATTTAAAAACTCTACCATAACCATTGAAGAAAATACGCTCAGATGGGAAAATCATATGATTAAAACTGCAAATATTTCTCATATATGGATGGGAAGCTGTTCAGATAAAACATTTCCTTACCATTTTGTACTCATCCTACTACTCATAGCTTTGTCTGGTTCCAGCCCTGCAAGCATCATTGGGATACTGCTGGCTCTGATCCTATACCCTATCGCCTGGTTTTACTGGCATCGGAAACAGGAAAGTTCCATAGGGATCAATTTTGAAATCAGCTCCGGTGTAATTTACTCATTTGTTTGTAAGAATGAGGAATTTACCCTCCAGGCCTACGACCTAATCAGCAATCTTATTTCAAAAAATAATATGGCTTCAAGACTTCAAATTAGCTTTCTTGAGGATGGAAAAATCATTGAAAACACCGAAATAGAAAAGGAATCTTCTTCTAGCATTCAGAACGTCATGGCAAGCGGAATAAATGAACCAATTATCAGGGAACTTCAAAAGTTAACTTTGTACTATACAAAAAATAGTGAAATTAATAATGAAATTTTGAGTTTGATCGAAAAAACGATCCAATCAGTAAATATGAATGATAAAATTGAGGCAAAGAAGCTCTACAGCAGTTTTATCACCATGGGACTTATTAACGATTGCAACGAATTAGGGCTGAATACTCTGATTAATGAAATTAAAGCTAATATCTATTGACCGGTATCTGTTATGAAAGTTCTTTTGATTCTATACCATCAGAATAAAACGGCTTGTCCGCTTATTATAGACGCTCCTTTTTGATAAGTATTATGTTGTTAAAATTCTTATCGAAAAGGAGTATTTTTATGTTGAGACAAATTTTCAACTTATACTTGTTAAACTATCTACAATCATTTCCTATGGGGAAAGCCTTGGCTCTGCTGCTCCTGCTATCTATAAATCCAGTAGTTTCTTTACAATTATTCTCGCATATTTCCTTTCCAATTAATAGTGATGTAGATGCTATTATTAAGTTCAACCATTTTCTAACAAACTTGTCATTTAATACATATCATAAGGTATAAAGGAGAACGAAAGTCCTTTATATTCTGATTTTTATCTTGTATAGAACGCTTATAAGCAGAAAATCACAATATCACACCTTAACAGGAGGGAGTTATAATGAATAATTGCAGAAATTGGGATGATAGACGCTGCTGTGATGAATGCTGTTGCCCAGGCCCCCGAGGCTGTCCAGGACCAACTGGCCCTAGAGGCCCTCAGGGACCAACCGGACCGACTGGACCTAGGGGGCCACAGGGACCGACCGGACCGACTGGACCTAGAGGGCCTCAGGGACCGACCGGACCAACTGGACCTAGGGGCTTCACGGGACCGACTGGGCCACAGGGACCGACTGGACCGACCGGACCTAGAGGCATCCAGGGACCGACTGGACCGACTGGACCGACTGGACCGCAAGGACCTCAAGGGCCGCAGGGACCTGCCGGACCACAGGGACCAATAGGACCTCAGGGACCTCAGGGAATACAAGGACCAACCGGACCGACCGGTGCTACCGGACCTACCGGTGCTACCGGACCTACCGGCGCTACCGGTGCTCAGGGACCAACTGGACCTACCGGACCTACCGGCGCTACCGGCGCTCAGGGACCAACTGGACCTACCGGACCGACTGGCGCTACCGGCGCTCAGGGACCGACTGGACCTACCGGACCGACTGGCGCTACCGGCGCTCAGGGACCGACTGGACCTACCGGACCGACTGGGCCGACTGGACCTAGGGGGCTTCAGGGACCGACTGGACCTACCGGACCGACTGGCGCTACCGGTGCTCAGGGACCAACCGGACCTACTGGTGCTACTGGCGCTCAGGGGCCAACTGGACCTACCGGACCGACCGGTGCTACCGGTGCTCAGGGACCAACTGGACCTACTGGACCGACTGGCGCTACCGGCGCTCAGGGACCAACTGGACCGACTGGCGCTACCGGTGCTACCGGCGCTACTGGACCGACTGGGCCGACTGGCGCTACCGGTGCTCAGGGACCGACTGGACCTACCGGACCGACTGGCGCTACCGGCGCTCAGGGACCGACTGGACCTACCGGACCGACTGGGCCGACTGGACCTAGGGGGCTTCAGGGACCAACTGGACCGACCGGACCCACTGGCGCTACCGGTGCTCAGGGACCAACTGGACCGACTGGACCGACCGGTGCTACCGGCGCTCAGGGGCCAACTGGACCGACTGGGCCGACTGGTGCTACCGGTGCTACCGGCGCTACTGGACCGACTGGACCAACTGGACCTACCGGAGCAACTGGCGCTCAAGGACCAACTGGACCAACTGGCGCTACCGGTGCTCAGGGACCGACTGGACCGACCGGCGCTACTGGCGCTCAGGGACCAACTGGACCGACTGGACCAACTGGTGCTCAGGGACCACAGGGATTGCAAGGAATACAAGGACCTCAGGGACCACAAGGACTACAAGGACCGGAAGGACCCGAAGGACCCGAAGGACCCGAAGGACCTCAGGGACCTCAGGGAATACAAGGACCTCAGGGAATACAAGGACCCGAAGGACCCGAAGGACCGGAAGGACCCGAAGGACCCGAAGGACCTCAGGGACCGCAAGGAATACAAGGACCTCAGGGACCACAAGGACCTCAGGGAATACAAGGACCTCAGGGGCCAACTGGACCTACCGGCCCGACTGGACCAACTGGTGCTACCGGTGCTACCGGTGCTACCGGCGCTGACGGAGCTGACGGAGCTGACGGAGCTACTGGTGTTCAAGGACCTACCGGACCGACTGGACCTGCAGGACCATTTACGCAATTACGTGGATTTGACTTACAGCTCACTGGAGGTACCTCAGTAGCAAATGGAAACCGTGTAATATTCAATACCATTTTAAACAACCAGAGCCTTAATATTTCTTATAACACAACAACAGGCGTTGCAACACTTAATGCAGAACAAAATTACTATGTATCCTGGTGGGTAACTACAGATGGCGCAGGCCCAGCTACTTTTGTTGAATTCTCTTTAGAGATCAATGGAAGCAGCGGTATAGCATCATGCTCGCCAATCGTAACAGGTCAGTTAAGCGGAATCACCCTGATTACTGTAGGCGCAATCCCAACCACCATTGCACTCGTTAACACAACCGGGCAGACCGTTTCTTACGGTGCGACCCCAGTTCAGGCACACATGACTATTTTCCAGGTTTCCCAGTAATACTGATGCAAAGTCTTTTTAAAGATATATGATTTTTAAAAATGCGTCGGAAGTATATGCTTCCGACGCATTTTTACATAAACAACAGTATATTCCTATTGCTCTACATAAGCGGTGCAAACAGTCTGAGCGCCCGCCCTGCCCACACTTCATACCAGGGATAATTTCTGCAATCTTCCATGGTGATTCTGCGGCATTGAGCCAGAGTGTCATGAAAATCTCTCTGTATATCCCGAATAACTTCATTCCGATACAAGTAGACGGCACATTCAAAATGAAGGTAAAGGCTTCTAAAATCCATATTAATGGTTCCGACTACTGCTTTGATGTCATCGCTTGCGTATACCTTTGCATGAACAAAGCCTGGTATATACTCATAAATCTGGACCCCAGCCCTGATCAGCTCTCCATAATGAGACCTTGCAAGCAAGAACGCGTATTTCTTATCCGGTATCCCCGGCATAACGATGACCACCTCCACGCCCCGCTTGGCGGCATACGTAAGAGCCTGGATCATTTCATAATCCAGAATCAGATATGGCGTCATAATGTGGACATAATGTCTGGCAGAATTTATGATATCCAAATAAACTTGTTCCCCAACCGTTTCCTGATCCAAAGGACTGTCCCCATAAGGAATCACAAATCCATCCATGTTAAGCTCCAAGGGATAAAAATATTCAGGATCTCTTAAATATTTCCCGTAGTCCTCAGGCACTTTTTCAGAAATGTTCCACATCTGCAGAAACATCATGGTAAAGCTGGTAACGGCATCCCCCTTCAGCATGATTCCTGTGTCTTTCCAATGACCAAAGCGCACACGCCGGTTAATATATTCATCTGCCAGGTTTACTCCTCCGGTAAAAGCCGTAAGACCGTCCACCACCAGGATCTTTCTATGGTCCCGGTTATTCTGGTAAGTGGTAAATGCAGGCTTAATGGGAGAAAACATCTTTGCATTAATTCCCCTTGCCTGTAATTCCTTTGGATAGCTAAAAGGAAGCAGGGCCAGGGAACACATGCCATCATACATGAACCGGACTTCCACCCCCTCTTTTGCCTTTCTCTCCAGAACTTCCAATATGGCATCCCACATTTCCCCGCGTTCTACAATGAAAAACTCCATAAAAATAAACCGCTTGGCACCCTCCAGCTCCTTCTTCATCTCTTCAAACATGGTTTCGCCCAGGGGAAAATACTGTACATTGGTATTTTTATATGCTGGGTAATGACCTGAATGTTTGATATAATGAGCTAGATTGGCATTGCGCCTGCTGATTCTGGACAAATCTTCCATGACCCTTGGGCTCTGGGTCAGATAGGTTTCCGTATTTTCCATGTTGACCCGCAGCCGTTTATTTGCTAGTTTTCCAACGATCTGCAGCTCCACAAACAGATAAAAAAACGTTCCGAATACAGGAATCGCTGCGACTGGGATCATCCAGGCCAGCTTAAAGCTAGGATTTTCCTCTTTGTTCAGAATATAAATGATAACAAATGCACCGAGCAGAGCAGAACCACCATAGAAATAGGCAAGGTAACGGCTTAGAAAGCGGTATGCCGCAAAAAGAATAGCCACTTGTATGATAAGAGAAACGACCGCAAACGTAGTCCGGCCAAAAATAATCCTCAGCATCCTCCTGATCAGTTTCATCTTGTGCACCTCCTATGCTGCCAATTCAATGAATCATATCTTATTAATTATACATCCTGCATCTTTATCTTGCAACATCTCACAGGCTCTGTATCCTTTTCATAGACGTCAAAAACAACGGGAAAACCGCTGATACCGCAGTCTTCCCGCTCCTCATACTTTTTCTTTTACTGCTCCAGTGCCTGCCTGATATCTTCCATAATATCCTCTGCATTTTCGATTCCAACACTCAGCCGGATCATGGACGGATCAACTCCTGCTTCAACAAGCTGTTCATCGGTCAGCTGTCTGTGGGTATGACTTGCCGGATGCAAAACGGAAGTGCGTGCATCTGCCACATGAGTCACAATAGCCGCAAGTTTCAGTCTATCCATGAACTTAACTGCAGCTTCCCTTCCTCCCTTTAAGCCAAAAGAGATTACACCGCAAGTGCCATCTGGCATATATTTTTTTGCCAGATCATGATATTCGTCCCCTTCCAGTCCCGGATACTTGATCCACGCCACATCTTCACTTGAGCTTAAATACTGGGCTACCTTCAATGCATTTTCGCAATGACGGGGAACCCGTAGATGCAGGGTTTCCAGACCAAGGTTTAAAAGGAAGGAATTCATTGGGGAGGGAATCGCACCCAGATCCCTCATCAACTGAGTCGTTGCTTTCGTAATATAGGCCTTTTTCCCGAACTTTTGAGTGTATACAATACCATGGTAGGATTCATCGGGTGAGGTAAGCCCCGGATAATGCTCTGCATGAGCTTCCCAGTCAAAGTTTCCGCTGTCAACGATGCAGCCGCCTACGCTGGTGGCATGGCCATCCATGTATTTTGTTGTAGAATGTGTGACTATATCTGCGCCCCATTCAAAGGGACGGCAGTTAATCGGGGTTGCAAACGTATTATCCACAATCAGAGGAACGCCGTGCCTGTGTGCAAGCCTCGCGAACTTCTCAATATCAAGAACCACAAGAGACGGATTGCCGATGGTTTCACCAAATACCGCCTTTGTGTTTGGCTTAAATGCCTTTTGAAGCTCTTCTTCTGAAAGTCCCGGATCCACCAGAGTGGATTCAATCCCCATCTTTTTTAAAGTTACGGTAAACAGATTGGTGGAGCCGCCGTAGATTGTAGCAGAGCTGATTACATGATCTCCCTCCTGGCAGATGTTAAGCAGTGCATAAAAATTGGCAGCCTGTCCGGAAGAAGTCAGCATAGCAGCCTCTCCGCCTTCCAACTCGCAGATTTTAGAGGCCACTGCATCATTGGTAGGATTAGCCAGTCTTGTATAAAAATACCCCTCATCCTCCAAATCAAACAGCCTTCCCATCTTATCGCTGTCATCATACTTAAATGTTGTGCTCTGAAAAATCGGAAGCACCCTGGCATCGCCGCTTTTCGGCTGCCAGCCGCCCTGTATGCAAACCGTCTCTCTGGAACGCCCGTTCTGACTCATCTTATATCCTCCTGTGAACCGTAGTCGAATTCTTCTCCTAGTTTAGCATAAAAAGGTCTGGAAATAAAGTCCAAATTGTCTTCTTGAATTCCCTGACTATTTACAGTATAATTAGCGGTATCATACCACTCATTAAAGGAGACCGAAATGGAAAAATCAAAGGTTTACTATACGAACTTTCATGCCACCTTTCAGGAAAACCTTCCTCAGAAGTTTAAGAGACTTATAAAAACTGCCGGAATGCTGGAGCAAATTGATTTTCAGAATAAATACACAGCCGTAAAGATTCACTTTGGCGAGCTTGGAAACCTGTCATTTCTCCGTCCTAATTACGCAAAAGCAGTCGTGGACCTAATAAAATCCCAAGGCGGAAAACCATTTTTAACGGATTGCAACACCCTGTATGTGGGAAGCCGGAAAAATGCCCTGGACCACCTGGATACCGCTTATGAAAATGGCTTTTCCCCCTTCCAAACCGGATGTCATGTTTTAATTGCCGACGGTTTAAAAGGAACTGACGAAAGCCTGGTTCCCATTAACGGGGAATACATAAAAGAAGCAAAAATCGGACAGGCTGTTATGGATGCCGATATCTTTATTTCTCTTACCCATTTTAAAGGCCATGAGAGCACCGGCTTTGGCGGAGCTTTGAAAAACATTGGAATGGGCTGCGGCTCACGGGCAGGAAAAATGGAGATGCATAACTCCGGGAAACCCCATGTTAGTGAAGAAACCTGTATTGGCTGTCATGCCTGTGAAAAGAACTGTGCCCACAGTGCTATCTCCTTCCAGGATAAAAAGGCATTCATTGACCACAACAAGTGCGTAGGCTGCGGCCGCTGCATTGGAGTCTGTCCTGTGGATGCCGTTGAGACGGACTTTGATGAATCCAATGACATCCTGAACTATAAAATAGCAGAATACACCCAAGCAGTTCTCGGAGACCGGCCAAATTTCCACATCAGCCTGGTTATGGATGTATCTCCTTACTGCGACTGCCATTCCGAAAACGATATCCCCATTATTCCTAATGTAGGAATGTTTGCTTCTTTTGACCCGGTAGCTCTTGATATGGCCTGTGCAGATGCCGTAAACCGCCAGCCTGTTATGGCCGGAAGTATACTGGAAAAGCACGGCAGCCATCACCATGACCATTTTAAAGACACTCACCCTAACACAAACTGGAAATCCTCCATTGAACATGCGGTGAAAATCGGTCTGGGAAATGCGGAATACGAATTAATCACGCTGTAATACAACATTGTTTAAGAAATACGCTTTTATGTAAACCACAAACAGGGAGGGCACAAAAATATTGCGCCTCCCTGTTTATTCTAATCAATTCAAATCTCTGATCTTATTCGGCCAGTGATGGGTTTTGCTCTCTCCCAGTGGAACCTTGTCCCTTCCGATCTGCCAAACGGAAAGCGCTGAATCCTTCATCTTCTTTTCAGGAACACCTTTTGCTATAATAAGCTCCGGCCAGACAAACGTGGTTTCCACAGCCTTTCCATCAAGGCAGATCCTGGAATATGGAGTGAAATTTTCTCCGTAAACCAAAACATTGGAATCATTGTAAACCACATGGTCAACAATGATATCATCAATTCCCATCTTAAGGTCCGTGGACTGGTAAGGGCTTTCTCCGCCGTACACTTCACGGCCTCCATAAAGAATATCATATTCCAGAGTTTTCATATCCCTTAAATAATTTTCTTCTTCTGTTTCAGGGTTACTGAAATATTTCTGATGGAACCTCATCATAGTCCCCTCATGAATGTTAAGCAGATCCAATACATGAGCCGCAAGCTGATAAGCCTCCACATTCTTTTTCTCCACGGGAAGATTCATGTTGTTCCAGATTACATATTCGGTTTGAAACAGGGAACGGTTCTTCATCTCGTCCTCCGACCACTCAAATCCAGGTAAATGATCCCCGTACATGACCAAAACGATCGGTTCCTTCCTGGTCCTTAAGGTATTGACAAGGGAACGGATAAACTGATCCATCTCCCCAATCTGCTGGCAGTAATACTCAAAGTTTGGATATTTCCCATGCCCCTGAACGGAAATGGTATAGATAAAATCAGGTCCTTCCGTAGAATCCAGGGTCCTGATGATCTCACCGGTTAAAATCTTGTCCTTACACCAGCCCGTTGGGTTTCTTTCTATGTTATTCATATATTCAATGGGAGTAAAGGTATCAAAGCCAAGCTGGGAAAACACACGGTTTCTGTCATAAAAAGTGGCCTCATTATTATGGATTGCATGAGCACTGTAACCTAAGTTTTTCAAATCAAAAGCTACGCTTTCGCAGGGAGTTTTCTTTAATACAGTTTTATAGGGGTACTCTCCGGGGCCGAAAAAATCCAGATTCATGCCTGTAATTGATTCAAACTCCGTATTTGCGGTACCTGCTCCCACAGAGGGTACGCTTAAATATCCTCCCGGATAGCTCTGTTGAAGGTGGTGGAAAAACGGGATGGGATCATAATTGACCGGATTGTTTTTCCATAAGGAAGGATCAAAAAAAGATTCCAGCTGAATCATGATCACATTCGGCTTTGTATCCTCAGACAGCGCATAGGTATTCTCCGGAACCAGCTCCTCATCCCGGATCTCTTCCATCGTCTCAGTCCCATATCCCTCCGGCTTGGATATTCCGGTGTTAAACAGGGAATTGGAAAAGCAGTATGGGAATCCATAGCTTTTAAATGCCTCTCCGATATTGCCAAAATGAACTGCCACCAATCCCGTTTTCATAGCGGCGCTTGTCATTCCCAGAACAACCACCCCGCTTATGGCTATAAGTCCTACTCCAAATCCGTACCGTACCTTTTCCTTAGAAACAGGCGCTCTGCGCCAAACTGCGGCTAAAAATATAACTGCAGACACAATGCCAGCCCCGATGAAAATAATCTGCATCCAGGTAAAGTAAACCGTGGCCAGGCTGACTGCATACTTTACCAGACGAAAATCAGCCGCAGTAAAGGGAGTGGTGCGGAAGATGAGCAGAATGCCGTTAACCACTCCCATAAAACACCATAGTAACGATATGGTAATGCAGGAAAATGCCTTACGCTTCGTCACAAATACAACCGTAAAGGGAAGGGTGATGATCAAAGTGTTTAGTAGAAAAACCGGAAAACTTTTCCATATATAAGAGCCAAGGCTTGTCAGAGATTTTCTGCTGGCCAATTCAATAAAGACATTTATAATGGCAGCAAGTGCAAAAAGCCTTCCAAGCCATTTGACATATAGTTTCATGATATACCTCTTTGCAGCTTATTTCTTTTCATTTTCAGAGTCGGATTTAGTCTACCACATTTTACGGAAAATTTACATACTTTTTTTTAAGTGGAAATAACAAACTAAAAGCCGGCTTTTTAAGCCGGCCTTTTTAAGTAATTATTCCTGTTCTTCTGTAGGTTCAAATGCATCTTCACTAACCGTATTAATTCCGGCTGTCGGATTTACTTCCTCTGCAGGCGCTGCCTGTTCCACTTCCTCTACAATATCATCTTCTGTATCAGCCTTCTGGGATGCTTCCTTTACAGGAGCTCCGCACTTTCCACAGTAATAGGAACTTTTCGGAACTTTGGCTCCACACTCCGCACAGATACGGGTTCCCTCGCTTTGGCTCAGTTCGATCTCCAGAGCGGCAATTCTTTCCCGGCTGGCCCTAACAGCTTCATAAGCCTTTGCATAAGCTTCATCCGGCTCTTTGTTCGCTTCGTAAAATTGTTTACCGATGACCGCATAAGCTTCGTCCAGCTTCGTCTTCTCTACACTGATCTGCGTCTTTAGCTGTATCGTCTCAGTCAGCGCTTTCGCCTTGGTTGCAACCTCTTTGCCGGTATCACTAATCGTCTTTCCCAGCTCTTCAAAAAATGCCATCCGTGATTCCTCCTTTGACTTATGCTCCTATCATTTTAACTTCATTGGAAGAAAAAGTCAATGAAAGACTGCTTACACATCTTCTTTTATCTTACTAATTTCATTTTTAACGGATTCCGGCAATTGATTTAATTGAATGGTACAAGAAGTTTCACTTCTTCTTCCCCCTGATTCCGTAACAGCTGAGAAGGTGACCCGTTCTTCTCCCCTGCCGCCAAAAGGATTCATGTTGGAATACCCATCGATAGCTGCAATGCTCATGATCTGACTGATTTCTTCCTCATCAGTGATTGTCAGATATTGGGAGCCTTTATCTTCATAGGTGGAACGATAATTATTGAACTGATAGATATCAAAATTGATCTCTTTGACATTTTCCAGGCTATTCCATTCCTCTACGTTAACCTCGCACTCTTTTAATAATTCCAGTGTATTTTTAAAGGAAGGATAGATCGGATAATATCCTCTTGAAGTAACATCACTGTATTTCCAGGAGCTCTGAATCTCTTCCCGCTTTGTTTCCGCCTTTGCCTGCATCTTCGTTAAAAACTGGATGGTAGCCACTGGATTTTCCTTTTGCATGGTTTCCACTTTTAAATTCTTTAAATCCTCCTGATAAGCAAGGAGTAATTTATCTGTCATCGCTTTCTCTGTTCCATTTCTGTCACGGCTGACGACGTTGGTCTGCTCTCCCCTGCTTACCCTTACCCAGGCAGTATCTTCAGGTGTCTGAAGAAGGAGGGGATAAACCGCTTTGGCAAACTCCTGGTTCTCAAAGATCTCCGCGATCTCCGGACGGGCCTCATCTCCGGATAAATGGTAGGTGCGGTAAATATTCTTACCGTTTTTCAACGTGTATCTTATGGAAAAATTATAGCTTACTTTTCCATTCTCATACGTATCAGAATAATCACCTCCATGATACATCCTTTGGTTATCAGCCACTGCATCACGTACCAGGGCCAGAACCGGCGCCGTATCCATAAGCTTCATATGGTTGAATATATATTCATCCGAATCCTGATAATCCCAGTAATATTCTCCCATGGAATTTTGCTGTGCACTTCCATAAGAAACCCAGAAGTTCACATCCGGCATGGATACCGCTACGGATTCAATGGAAGATTCAGATGGTATATATTTGTCATACCCAAATAAATCATAACGGAACCCGCAGAATATTACTGCCGCCAATACGGCACAGGCACCCATTTGCTTCCAATTGGAAAACAGTTTTCTGAATTCAAAATGATAAATGATTTCAATGACGCAGTGGGATAAAAGCATTCCGCATAACAATCCAAATATTCCCCAGCCTACGCTGGAACGCATGGACCAGAAAAAAATGCTCCCGCCAAGAGACGATAAAACCACAATCGGAATCCTGATTATCGGCATGCTGATCTTAAACGCCATGGCTCTCCCTGCTGCTTCGGAACCTCTTTTTTTATATAACAGGTAAGAAAGAAGGGTCAAAACTACAGTCACGGCCAAAACCGCAAAAACCCTGACAGCCTGGGCTCTCCCAGAAGTCCCCAACTGCAGCCGTTCCATGTTAACCATAAACAGTGCAAACGCCGAACACTTATCCATGAACCGGTTAAATACATTCCCGCCTCCCCGGTAACTGGTATAGAAAAAGCGGCTGTAGCAGAATTCCAGAATTCCTATCACACATACAAAATAAAATTGTAATACCAGATTTCCAAGTATGCCAACCAATACATTTCCTGTAAGAATCATGGATATCACAGTCACAGAATACATCATGCAGTAATGGATCATAAACAGCAGGAATCCCGAAAGGGCTGTTTTCCATACCTCAAAAGGAGAAATACCGTTAACAGCAATCACTCCCATGGCAATGATTAAATTTACCCCATACACAACTGCCGGAATAAGAATCCCATTAAAATAATTCACCCAGAACAAATGCTTCCTGTTTACCGGAATGCCATGATAAAAATCTACCTTCTGCCTGGAATGAAGATAAGAGAAGCTGGTCACTCCCATAATAAGGGACAGAAGGATAATCACTGACGCAACCCAGCCGTTCTGAAAGCCCAGCCAGGATTTCAGGGTGGATATGATATAGGTATAATCAATTTCTCCTCTCATTCGTTCACTTAAGGAAAGTGCGATTCCCACCGGGAAGGTAAAGAAAAACACTAAAAATGACAGTGCCATGGACCAAAGGCGTCTTTTGCCATCTTCTCTTAATAGATTATAAAATAAGCTTTTTGATGTCATATCCTGCCACCTCCGTCTCACTGATAAATATTTCTTCCAGAGATAAAGGTATGATCTCATAAAATACCGGATGGTACGATTCCATCAATCCTTCCACTTCTTCTCTGGTCCCCCTTACCGTTATGGTATAGAGTTTTCCTCTTGTTTCTGTCTTAATACGCTGCATGGCCGTTAAGTCTTCGGCAGTCATTCCATCCTTTAAAACACACTGCACCTTATGGATGTTAAGTTTCATATCATCAAGATCCCTGGAAAGCAGTATCCCTCCCCTGTGAAGAAGGCCTACATGATCACAGATATCCTCTAGTTCTCTTAAGTTATGGGACGCAATGATAGGCGTTAAATTTCTTTCAGACATATCATTTGCAAATATGCTCTTCACAGCCTGGCGCATCACCGGATCAAGCCCGTCAAAGGTTTCATCGCAGAAAAGGTAATCCGTATTGGCGCATACCCCACAGATGACGGAAAGCTGCTTTTTCATGCCTTTTGAAAAGGTATGGACCTTTCTCCGGGCTTCTAATCCAAAGCTTCCTAAAAGCTTGTGAAAGCGTTCCTTGTTAAATTGCGGGTAGATTCTGCTGTAAAACTCCATCATATCAAGAGGCGAAGAGTTATTAAAATAGTACTGGTCATCGGAAATGTAAAAAAACCGGCCTTTCACCTTTTCATTTTCAAAGATCTGTTCTCCATCAATGGTAACAGTTCCTTCGTCAGGCTTTAGAATACCGCTCAGCATTCTCAAAAAGGTACTTTTTCCTGCGCCATTGGTTCCAATCAGACCAAATACACTTCCATCCCGTATCTGTGCGCTTACATGGTCTACTGCCACTATATCGTCAAATTTTTTTGTCAGATTTTCTGCTTTTATCATCCTCTCTCTCCTCCCCGGTCAAATATTCTTGTCTTACCCATTCCTCTGCAACCCATGTATGAGTTTTATCCTCTGTCAGACCCGCCCGCTTTGCTTCCTGGATCCAGTTAATCAGCTCCAATTTCAGTTCACTGTTCTTAAGTGCCCGAATGGAACTGGTATCTGCCACAAAGCTGCCTCTTCCCTTAACGGAATAGATGAATCCTCTTCGTTCCAGCTCTGCATAAGCTCTCTGAATTGTATTGGGATTAATGGATAAGTCTGTTGCCAAAGTACGGACTGACGGCAGCTGCGCATCTTGTTCCAATACGCCGCAAATCATAAGATCCTTCAGCTTTTCTACAACCTGCTCGTATATTGGTCTGCGGTCTTTGTAATCAAGCAGTATCATATTTCACCTCCTAATCTGTATTAATACTCCTAATACACTTAGTATAGCAGAGAACCTCTGATCTGTCAATCAGAGGTTCCATATTTTTCTAGGGTCTTTGGTCTTCAACAATCAGGATACGAATGGCATCCTCTACATTCTGCCAGTTAAATACGTACAGAGTGTAGGAAGCATTGCCCCGTATATAGATATCAGAGGTCAAAAGAAGACTTCCGTTACGAGCGCTGCTGTTAGACACTGAAACCGTATAAAAGCCGGTTGAAACATACTGGAAGCTGGTCACTTGCATGTAATTCACATCAAATAACGTCACGGTTCTTCCGTTTAAAATCACGTGAATCCCCTGGTTCGTTATGGATAAGTTGCATACGCGGAAACAGCCTGTGTTTATTCCGGCATTGCAATACATATCCAAAATCACCATTAAATCCATTCCGTGATCCGTATTAATGATTGCAACAGTAACCGCACGATCAAGCGGAACCGTAATCTGCTTTTCAACGTATACATACCCGTTCTGCCCGCCTACGGTTATGGTCTGCTCTCCTGCAGAAACCCGTCCATACTGGCTCATTTCTCCGTTATTTAATCCGTTCACTGCCAGCTGATTATTTATATAAATAAGAAATGGATTATAGCCGGCTGCTGCATTTAAAAACCGGACAAGTCCGTTTTGATTCGTCTCACAGAAGTAGCACGGGATGATCGGTTTTGGAAATACCGTAATAATCGAGGTCCCTGTGCCTTCAGGGCCTGCTGGAGGAAGTGGGAAGTTGGGAACAGGCTGTTCCGGTTCCAGACTCGGCGCAGGTGTGCTCACTTTATTTTCTTCCGATGGTGCCTCTCCTGTTTCAACTGCATTATTTTCGTTTTTTTCATCCGCTGGAAACTCGTCTTCTTCCGGAGCTGGCGTTGGATTCGGCTCCATATCCGTATCATTCTGCATATAAAATAAACTTTCCATAGAAGCCCTCATTTTTGATCGTTATATAGTAAGTTTATTCCCTCATAAATACCCAGTGCCTGTCTTATTTTAAATACTTCCGCCTTTTTGAAGAAAATCTTTGAACTCAAAAAACAGGCCCGGATGGTTTCATCCGGGCCTGTAAGTTATCATATAAAGATCAATTAGTCGTTGCCGTATAAAGTAACCAGCTTCTGCAGGTACTCATAACGCTCTTTCGCATCTGCCTCATTCTTTGCAAATAATTCAGCTGCTCTCTCAGGATTCTTCATAGCTAAGGAAGCATAACGAACCTCGCCCTTTAAGAATTCCTGATATCCTTCTAATGCAGGAGCCTTGCTGTCTAAGGTGAATTTCTTCTCAGCTGCTGGATTGTAACGGAAGTTGTTCCAGTAACCGCACTCTACAGCCAGTTTTTCTTCTGTCTGAGCCTTGGACATGCCCTTCTTGATACCATGGCTGATACATGGAGCATAAGCGATGATCAGAGATGGTCCTGGATATGCCTCTGCCTCAGCAATTGCCTTAACAGTCTGAGCATAATCTGCACCCATAGCGATCTGTGCAACGTATACATAACCATAGCTCATAGCGATGCTTGCAAGATCTTTCTTTCTTGTTTCTTTACCGCCTGCTGCGAACTGTGCAACAGCACCTGTCTTGGTAGCTTTTGAAGACTGTCCGCCGGTATTGGAATAGATCTCTGTATCGAATACCATAACGTTGATGTCTCTGCCGCTGGCAAGAACATGGTCAACACCGCCGAAGCCGATGTCATATGCCCAGCCGTCGCCGCCGAAGATCCACTGAGACTTCTTAGCAAGGAAATCTTTGTCCTTAACGATAGCCTTGCAGGTATCACACTCAATACCATCTAATGCTGTAACTAACTTATCAGTAGCGGAACCATTGGTAGCGCCAACTTCAAAAGTATCCAGGTATTCTTTGCATGCTGCCTTGATATCATCGGAAGCCTTCTCGGAATTCATGATCTCTTCAACTTTTGCCTTTAAGCCGCCTCTGATAGCGCTCTGAGCCAGCATCATACCATAACCGAACTCTGCATTATCTTCGAATAAGGAGTTTGCCCATGCAGGACCCTGTCCCTTTGCATTTACGGTATAAGGTGTGGATGGTGAGGAGTTACCCCAGATGGAAGTACATCCGGTTGCGTTTGCAATGTACATTCTGTCACCGAATAACTGAGTGATCAGTTTTGCATAAGGTGTCTCGCCACAGCCTGCACATGCTCCTGAGAACTCAAGAAGAGGCTTCTTGAACTGGCTGCCCTTAACGGTATTTTCTTTAAATTTGTCGATAACTTCCTGCTTGATCGGAAGTGTCTGGCCGAAATCAAATACTTTCTGCTTTTCTTCGCAGTTTTCTTCCATATTGACCATAACAAGAGCCTTCTCGCCCTTCTTTCCAGGACATACGTTTGCACAGGAACCGCAGCCTGTACAGTCAAATGCGGATACAGTTACAGCGAACTGGTATCCTGGCATGCCTGTCATAGGAAGAGTCTTCATCTCTGCTGGCTTATTTGCTGCTTCTTCCTCAGTCAGAGCAACGGAACGGATAACAGCATGAGGACATACATAGGAACAGAAGTTACACTGGATACAGTTTTCCGGAACCCAGCCAGGAATGGTTACTGCAATACCGCGCTTCTCGTATGCGGAAGAGCCTGATGGTGTGGCACCATTGGCATAATCGCTGAATGCGGATACAGGCAGGGAATTTCCTTCCTGTGCATTTACCTTGGACTGAATGTTATTAACGAAATCAATAGCATCCTTTCTGCCTTCTGTAATAAACTTATAATCAAGACCTTCATCTTCGCAGTTTTTCCAGCTTTCAGGAACGTCTACCTTGACAACGCCCTTAGCACCTGCATCGATGGCTGCCCAGTTCTTCATAACGATTTCTTCGCCCTTACGTCCGTAGGTTGCTTTTGCAGCTGCCTTCATCAGTTCGTTTGCCTTCTCGGAAGGAATAATTCCGGTCAGCTCGAAGAATGCGGACTGAAGGATTGTGTTGATACGGGTCTGGCCCATGCCGGTCTCAATACCGATCTTCACACCGTCGATGGTGTAGAATTTAATATTGTGGTCAGCAATGTATTTCTTTACCTGTCCTGGCAGATGCTTCTCAAGACCTTCTGCATCCCATGGGCAGTTTAATAAGAAGACACCACCGTCAACCAGTTCCTGAACCATGTTGTACTTACGGATATAAGCCGGATTGTGGCATGCCACAAAGTTAGCCTGACGGATCAGGTAGGTGGACTTAATCGGCTTGTGTCCAAAACGTAAGTGAGACATGGTAACGCCGCCGGACTTCTTGGAGTCATAATCAAAGTAAGCCTGAGCATACATATCGGTGTTGTCACCAATGATCTTGATGGAGTTCTTGTTAGCACCTACGGTACCATCTGCACCAAGACCCCAGAACTTACAGTTTGAAGTTCCTTCTGGAGTTGTAACGATAGGAGTACCTGTCTCAAGAGAAAGATGGGTTACATCATCCACAATACCAATGGTAAATGGAGATTTCTCCTTGTTATTATAAACAGCAACGATCTGAGTCGGTGTGGTATCCTTGGAACCTAAACCATAACGGCCGGTTAAGATCTTCACCTGATCAAACTTTGTTCCCTTAAGAGCTGCAACAACATCAAGGTATAACGGCTCGCCTAAGGAACCTGGCTCTTTTGTTCTGTCTAATACGGAAATAGTCTTAACTGTATCCGGAATAGCATCAATGAAAGCCTGTGCAGCGAAAGGACGGTATAAGCGAACCTTAATTACGCCTACCTTGTTTCCAGAAGCCAGAAGATAGTCAAGAGTCTCCTCAATGGTATCGTTTACAGAACCCATGGAAATGATTACATGCTCTGCATCCGGTGCTCCGTAGTAGTTGAATAATTTATAATCAGTACCGATCTTTGCATTAACCTTGTCCATATATTTCTGAACAATTGCAGGCAGAGCATCATAGTATGGGTTGCAGGCTTCTCTTGCCTGGAAGAAGATATCAGGGTTCTGAGCGGAACCTCTTAATTCCGGATGGTTTGGATTTAATGCACGGCGACGGAATTCGTCGATTGCATCCATACTTACCATCTCTTCTAAATCCTCATAATCCCAAGTTTCGATCTTCTGGATCTCGTGGGATGTACGGAAACCGTCGAAGAAGTTAATAAATGGTACTTTTCCCTCGAGTGCTGCCATATGAGCAACTGGGGTTAAGTCCATAACTTCCTGTACGCTGGATTCGCAAAGCATAGCACAGCCTGTCTGACGGCATGCATATACGTCGGAGTGGTCACCAAAGATAGATAAAGCATGGCTTGCAACTGCACGTGCGGATACGTTGATAACACCTGGTAACTGCTCGCCTGCGATTTTATAAAGGTTTGGGATCATAAGTAAAAGACCCTGGGAAGCTGTATAGGTGGTGGTCAGCGCACCTGCTGCTAAGGAACCGTGTACTGCTCCTGCCGCACCTGCCTCAGACTGCATCTCTGTAATCTGTACTTTCTGACCGAAGATATTGGTTCTTCCGTCTGTCGCCCACTCATCTGTTGCTTCAGCCATAGGTGAAGATGGGGTAATCGGATAGATAGCCGCTACATCAGTAAATGCGTATGACGCATGAGCTGCTGCATGGTTACCATCCATGGTTTTCATTTTTCTTGCCATTCTTGATTTCCTCCTGCAAATGTATATAATGTATAAATTGGTTCCCGTATAGGGAAAGTGACCTGACATTATTATAACAATTATTCAACAAAAAGCAAATATTAAAACAGGAAAATTAAGTATTATTTTTGAAACAATCTAATAAAAAGGGACTGGAGCGAATATTCTGTCCAGTCCTGTCTTTTTTTGTTTTGTTTTTATTTTGTTTTTATCGTGTTTTTATTTTGTTTTTAGTTAAAAGGGTTGGGAGGAATGACATTCTGGCCTCCGTTATCGCCTGCCGCTTCTGTGGTAGAAGACGGTCCCTGGGGCTGGGTAGGCTGAGTTTCTGTGGTACCGGGGCCCTGAGGTCCTCCGGAATTTCCAGCTGTCTCATTATCGTGAGGTGCGGTGGTCTCTCCCGGTCCCTGGGGACTTACTCCAGTGGTTTCAGGAGCAGAAGTCGCCGGATCAGTTGCCGGAATGACAACTCCGGATTTATTCCGCTTGATGGTAGCCGACTTTCCACGGTACGTACTGTTGTGGAAAAACTCATCGCTTACCACAACACCATTCTTTTTGGTAACCAGATTGGTCACCCAGCGGCTTCCCTTGGTCTCAGCCTTAACGATCTTTTCTTCCGTAGGCTGAAGTGTCTGGTCTTCCTCGTAAACCGGCGCCGGAGCATCTAATTCTGCTGTTTTCTTCGATGTCATGGATAATGTGACACCCTCCTCCAGAATCGGAATTCCCACAATAGAGATCTTAAGCTTCCGGTCGGCAAAGCTGGTTCTGATGGCTATTGCAGTGGTAGAATTATTGACAAATTTCATATCTGGTCCGCCGTAGCTGACCATGGCATCCTCACCTGGTGTAACATAGGAAGGCTCGTAGCTGTGGGCGTGGCGCTCCGTAGTAGAAATCCCTGCGAATACTACCGCATTATATAAGGTAGAAGACACCTGGCATACGCCTCCTCCGGGCTCCTCAACTAATTCTCCGTTCAAATAAGCGCCTGCCGGACGATATCCCTTTGCAGTGGAACGCTCCCCTGTGGCTTTATTAAAGGAGAATTCTTCTCCCGGCTGCAGTATTACCCCGTTCAGGGCCTCAGAAGCCAGTTCGATATTCTTATTCCTTGCACTGTTAGCCGTAGTAGTTGTAGTATAAGTACCTATGACCTTATACATTTCCTTTGCCTGGGCTTCCGTTATCTTAGGGGCAACTTCCTTGCCTTCCGCCGCGATAACCGCCTGGAAATTCTTATCCTTGAGCTGAGTCAAAATATCCGATGCCAGCTTATCCTGATTAATCACAACTCCGTTTTTCTCTCCGGAATAGACAAATTTCCCGGCACTTTTATCAAATCCTGATATGGAACCGTTCTTGGCCGCAACATCCCATTTTCCTGCGATGGCTTTTACCTCAGCCTGAACGTCTTCATCCAGTCCGTCAAATTCAAGAGTATAACTTTCCTTTGGTTCACCTGAATATATTTCTTCAAGCAGGGAATCCAGCTTTTTGTCCAGCAGATTCTTAAGTTCGTACTGATCGTCATGATAGGTGACCTTCATTCCCCACTGATACTTCTTTTCAATGGCATCCCGGGCCTCTTCCCTGGACATGCCAGCGATGGAGATTCCATCGACTTTCACTTCTTTCCGTAATTCCGTCTCTGAAACGGTTGGGGTATTAACCTCCGTCTCTTTTGCTTTACGGCCTCCAATAAGCTTAACAGCCGCCATAACACAGATAAAAGCAGCAACAGCCAGAATGATCGCCAGAAGTATCTTTGTGATGTTATACTGAGGGCCTCTTTTTCTTTTCTTTCCCCGCTTTGGCTGATAGGAGCTTCCTGTTCTGTAAGTCTGTCCTGTCCTGCGGCCTGTTTCAGATACATTTTTACTGCTTCCATTCCGGGAAGAACTGGCTCTTCCCCCACTTCTTTGTCTGTTATCTATTTGATTCATTAACTTCACCTTTTTACATGATTTTGTAGCTTTACATTGAGTAGTATACCATACTTTGTGGGAAATGCTATTACGATTTTATGAATTTTCTTAATTATTTTTCGTCTTTTTTCTACATTTTACAGAATGAAAAAAACATGTTACTATAGTGTTACCAAACTATTTCATTTTGGAGGTTTTTATGAAATTTGTCGATTTGCATGTTCATTCCAATGCTTCGGATGGCACATTCACTCCCTCCGAAGTTGTGGCCCTGGCAGCAGAAAAGGGCCTGGCTGCCATAGCACTGACCGATCATGACACCATTGACGGTCTTTCAGAAGCCCAGGCTGCTGCTGCCGGGCTTCCAATTGAAATCATTCCCGGTATTGAACTCTCCTGTGTGTACCAAGAAGAAGAAATTCACATTCTGGGGATTTATGTCGATCCCACGGACCGGAATTTTATCTCTGAAACGGATGCTCTGAAAGAAATTCGAAAAAAAAGGAATGAGGAAATGATACGCCGTTTCCAAAATGCCGGCATTTCCATCACATTAGATGAAGTAATGGCAGGAAATCCTGACACGGTCATAACCCGTGCCCATTTTGCCCGGGTTCTTCTTGAAAAAGGTTATGTAAAGAATATGGACCAGGCATTTAAAAAATATCTGGACTATAGCGGCCCCTACTGTCCCCGTAAAGAAAAGATCACTCCGGAGCACGCCATGAAAATCCTTACCGATTGTAAGGCTTCCCCTGTTTTGGCCCATCCATACCAATATCACCTGGGAGATAAAAAGACAGAGGAACTGGTCCGCTATTTAAAGGATTTAGGGCTTCACGGTCTGGAGGTCTACCACTCTTCCAACAATCAGTATGAAAGCGGCAAATTAAGAAAATTGGCCAGACAATATGACCTTTTTCCCACAGGCGGCTCTGATTTTCATGGGAGCAACAAGCCTGATATCGGCATAGGTGTTGGACGGGGAGGCTTACGGGTAACTGCGCTTCTTTTGGACGATATTAAAAGGATACGGCGAGAGAAGGGCCTTTGACCCCTTCTCGCCAACCGGCTTCTATCAGCCGATTTTTCCCTCATCCATAAAACGGGCAAGCTCGATTGCGTAATATGTAATAAGGATATCCGCCCCTGCGCGGTATATACTTACCGCAGTCTCGCAAACAATCTTTTCTTCCTCAATAAATCCAGCTTTGGAAGCCGCTTTTATCATGGCATATTCCCCGCTTACACTGTAGGCGGCCACAGGAAGTTCGTGACGGTCTGCCACCTCTCTTATGATATCCAGATAAGAAAGGGCCGGCTTTACCATTACGATATCGGCTCCTTCCGCCACATCTAACTCAACTTCCTTTAATGCTTCTTTCCTGTTATGATAATCCATCTGATAGCTCTTCCGGTCTCCAAAAGCAGGCGCAGATCCTGCAGCCTCCCGAAATGGCCCGTAAAATGCGGAGGAATATTTGGCAGAATAAGCCATGATCGGCACATTCACAAATCCTGCCTCATCAAGGGCCTGCCTCATGGAACCGATCCTGCCATCCATCATGTCGGAAGGGGCCACCATATGAGCTCCTGCTTTTACATGGGAAAGGGCTATCATGTTCAAATATTCCAGAGTCTTGTCATTATCAACAGATTCTCCGTCAAGGATTCCGCAGTGACCGTGGGATGTATATTCACACATGCATACATCTGTAACAATATAAACCATAGGATAGTGCACTCTGATAAAGCGGATGGCACGTTGTACAATGCCTTCCTCATCATAGGCCTGGCTGCCGCAAGCGTCTTTATGAGCCGGAATTCCAAACAACAGAACTTTCTCTACACCGGCGTTTACGAGCCGGTCCATAATCTGGGGGAGCCGGTCCACGCTGTAGCGGTATTGACCTTCCATGGAAGGGATTTCTTCCACAATTTCTTTTCCATCCACCACAAACAGCGGATAAATAAGGGATTCCTTTGAAACTCTGGTTTCCCGTACCATTTTTCTTAGGGTATCTGATGTTCTTAATCTTCTTGGTCTGTATAATAAATCCATATCCAATCCCTCCATTTTATTCCTGTCCTATTATACACCCTCTCAAATAAGATTCAAGTAATTCTTGCAGCAATGGAAAAGATTGCTTATAATAGTATCCATATTAAATGAATCAGAAACGAGGTACGCTTTATGGAAGAATTCTATCAGGCAATTGAGGAAGCCATCCGCATGACCGGCTATAAAGGCCCGGTGGACGGGGAAGAAATTTACGACGAGATCAGCGACGAAATTGAGGACAAGGAACCGGGAGCCTATGTATTTATGTCGAAGAAAACGGATGATACTTTTTTTGAATATAAAATTCAGATTTTCGAAGACCAGTTTAATTTAAGCGCCATTGACATCCACACGCCTGATCAGGTTTATCACGCAGATTTTGATTAAGAACGCTCTTTGGAAAGCCACAGGTCCGTCAGGGAATGTACCACATTTCCCTTGCAGCCTGTGGTTGTTTTTGCCATGGCAAGAGAGTTTAAGACTGCCTCCTCTGTCGCTTCTGCCGCAGCCGTAAAGGCCGTCTCCAGGGCGCTTTCTTTTAAAATGCTGATGGACATCAATTCTTTTTCTGCCTGTTCCGGTATCCGGTTTGCCGTGGTAAAGCCAATCATAATATCTCCGCTTCCATGTCCCATATAGGAACCTGTTCTGGAAAGTCCTACCCCAGCCCGCTTTATAATTCTCTTTAACTGGCGGTCTGAGACAGGAAGGTCCGTAGCTATGACTGTCATTATGGAGCCTCTGTCTAAAACCTGCGGCTCTGTTATCCTGGCAATTTCCGTTCCAACAGCCTGTCCGTCTATCATCAGGTTTTCTGTACTTCCAAAATTCGACTGCACCAATACTCCCAGGGTATAGGTTTCTCCCCCTATTTTAAACATTCTGGAGGCGGATCCGATGCCTCCCTTTAAGCCATAGCATACTGTTCCGCAGCCGGCGCCTACGGCCCCTTCTTCAAAATCCGGCAAAGCGTTAGCCACAGCTGCCTTCACCTCTTTAAGTCCTACAACCCTTTCGCTGATGTTATTTAAGACCGAATCATTGCACTCTCCTACCACAGGATTGACAGAAGCCAGCTCTGCGCCCTCCTGCCTGCATTTTTCAAGCATCAAATCCACCAGGGCATCGTGAACCTTCCCTACATTTAACGTATTGGTAAGAGCAATGGGCGTTTCCAAAGTTCCCAGCTCATCAAGCTGGACCAGGCCTTGGCTTTTGCCAAAACCATTATGAATATAAGACGCCGCAACCAGCTTCCTTAAAAAGGGATTGTCCTTACAGGGAATAATGACCGTAACACCTGTTTTGTGATCCATGGTATCGATTGTGGCATGTCCTACCAAAACACCTTCCACATCGGTGATTTTATTAAGGGGGCCCGGAGCCAGTCTTCCTGTGATAATGCCATATTCCCGTATCCTCTTCATGATCTTATCCTCCATTTTTGCATTTGTATTCTTATTATACATAATAAACAGCCGTTTGACTTGTTTTTCTGGTTTTTTCCATATTGTACCAGAGTAAGAACACTGCTATAATAGGACATAGGAAATGAGAATCATTTCACGGACATTCCAAAGGAGGAATTCACATGAAAATTCAAAATATCACAGATGTAGAAAAGTTTTTCAAAGTAATCGAGCAGTGCAAAGGCACCGTTGAACTGGTTTCCACAGAAGGCGACCGGATTAATTTAAAGTCCAAATTAAGCCAGTACCTTTCCATGGCCACCATTTTTTCCAATGGCAGCATGATTAATGAACTGGAGCTGGTTGCCCATGACCCGGAAGATGTGGAAAGACTCATTAAATACATGTATCAGGGCGAATAATAAAAATTGTATATCCACATCTGATAAAAACCGCAGGATCTTATGTCCTGCGGTTTTTATATTGTACTTCTTGACATCATACCCCCTCTATTATATAATCAACTTGTTGAATATATAATAGAGGGGGTATGATGTATGTCACTTAAACACGGTCTGCTGGGATTGCTCAATTACGGCTCAATGACGGGATATGAGCTGGATAAGGCATTTAAGGATTCTCTTTCGTTTTTCTGGCAGGCAAAGAACAGCCAGATTTACCGTGAACTGGATGCCATGGAGCGCTGCGGCTGGCTGACCAGTGAGCGCGTTATTCAGAACCAAAAGCCAAACAAACGGGTGTATAGCATAACAGACAGCGGAAAAGAGGAGCTAACCAACTGGCTGTCCTCGCCGGAATCGGATATTGCCGACGCAATGCGTATAAGAAGTGCATTTCTGATGCGTGTATTCTTCGCTGGAGAAAGAAGTATCGAACAATCATTGGAAATGCTCCGCACATATCGCAAACAATGTACGGAAAGCAGTAAGGGAATGAGCGCCGCTCAAGACATCATCTCTGAATATGGAGCGGTTGTCGGCGACGCTAGAAAAGCGGAATACTGGAAAATGGTAGCCCTTTACGGTGAAGTCTTTTACGATGCCAGCCTTAACTGGGCAGACAAGGCAATTGCTCTATTAGAGGAGATGAAACGATGAACATATTAGTTATAAACGGTTCTCCCAAAAGTGAACGCAGCAATACCATGTGCCTTACCCATGCCTTTTTGGACGGAGCCCAATGGACAGACGCAGAAATTATTGATGTGGCAGACGCCAGCATAAAGAGCTGTCTGGGATGCTTTGCCTGTTGGAATAAGACACCAGGAACGTGTGTCATAAACGACGATATGAGTGAAATTCTAAAAAAAATGATTGCAGCAGATGTGATTATATGGTCTTTTCCACTGTATTATTTCAGCGTTCCCGGCGGCTTAAAAAACTTAATCGACCGCCAATTGCCGTTGAACTTACCATTTATGGCCGAAGGAAAGGAAAGCGGAAGTCATCCGGCAAGGTATGATTTAACGAACCAAAAACACCTTGTGATTTCAACTTGCGGCTTTTGGACATCAAAAGGTAATTATGACGGTGTAATCTCCATGTTTGACCACGCTTGCGGCAAAGGCAGCTACTCGGCGATCCTTTGCGGGCAAGGAGAATTGTTCCGCTTGCCGGAATTAAAAAGCCGCACGGATGCATATTTAGATATCGTCCGCCGCGCCGGGGCAGAATATGCCGCCGGAGGAATTCATGCCGTAACACAGGCAGAGCTTATGGAACCGTTATATCCCCAGGAGGTATTTGAAAAAATGGCGGATGCTTCCTGGGGCATTTCCAAAAGTGAGGATTCCGGCACTCCGGCAGACGACAGCCTAAACTTTACCACGCAGATGGCTGCTTTATATAATCCTGACGGCGTGGATCGTGTACTAGAATTTTATTATACCGACATTGATAAAACCTATCAAATCTTAATGACAAAGCAAGGGGCTAAAGTCATAACAGATGGGTTCAATTCATACACCACAAGGATTGAAACGCCTTACTCGATCTGGCGTTCAATTTCTCGCGGTGAAATTTCCGGGCAGGATGCACTGTACCAGCGGCTTTATAAAGTTCTCGGTGATTTTAATCTCATGATCAAGTGGAATGAGTTATTTGGTATGCATACGGCGACCAAATTAGCCAATATAAAGACGCAGAACAAGACCAACATGAGAATTTTTCTCGCGCCGTGGATTGTCATCTGGACGGTAATGGCGATAAATCCAACTGCCGGTGCTGCAGCAGCCATTGCCATTGCAGCGATTGTTCCACTGTTATGGCTTGCGTTCCGGCCTGTTGTCTATGAGCAAATCAGCATTCCAATCGTGGCCGGACTTTCACTGGCGGTAATCTTCGGTGCAGATACGAGAATGATCGTTTCCAGCAGCTATCTGATATTTGGATTGATGTGGATCATCGGTGCATTTACCAATATACCGCTGACTGCCCATTACAGCGCAGCGCACTATGGCGGGGAAGATGCCTTTTCCAATCCGATTTTCATGAAAACAAACCGGATATTGACTGCCGCTTGGGGAGGGTTATATCTTATCACTCCGATTTGGACATATATTTTGATGGGTACTGGTTTTTCATCCTATATCGGTTTCATCAATACTGTCTTACCTGCTCTCATGGGTGTTTTTACCGTATGGTTCCAGAAATGGTATCCGGCACACTGGGCGAGAGGATAAGAACGGAAAGCTGCCTTGCTGGTTCTTTCGGCCAGCAAGGCAGCTTTCTTATTTTTTAATTTTATGCCTCTTCCGCTTCTCCAGTCTTTCGTTCACGATTTCCCGAAGAATGGCATACACCACGGAACAGAGAGGGATAAATATCAGCATTCCCACAATTCCCATGGCACTGCCGCCGATGGTGACCGCAACCAGGACCCAGATGGAAGGAAGCCCCACAGAATTCCCTACTACATGTGGGTAGATAAAGTTTCCTTCCACCTGCTGAAGTACAAAGAAAATGATTAAAAAAACAACCGCATCCAGTGGCCTTACCATCAGCATCAAAAATGCCCCGATGGCACAGCCGATAAATGCCCCAAACATTGGTATCAGAGCTGTAAAAGCGATCAAAACGCCGATCAGTATCCCATATGGAAGGTCAAAGGCCGTCAGGGTCAAAAAGAACATACTCCCAAGGATAATCGCTTCCATGCACTGTCCCGTAAGAAAATGGGAAAAGGTTTCAGAAACCAGCGTTAAAATCTCAAGCGTCCGCAAGGTTACCTCTTCCGGAAGAAATGCCTTCATCAGCTTATGTATCTGCCGTGAAAGAGTTTCCTTCTGAAGAAGTATATAAACAGCAAAGACCAGGGCGATTAAGAAGGCGGTCATTCCGCTAATAAAGGAAAGGGCGGCCGACACGGTAGAAGAAAGCACCGTACCCGCTCCGGCGGATAAAAATCCAACCACATTCTCCAAAAAGGATTTCCAGTCAATCTCAATGTTACTGATATAATCCGCAATTTCAGGGTTCTGGGCAAACAGCCTCTCCGCTTCCTCCTTAATCCCTGCAAGAAACGCCGGAATGCTGTTTTGCAGGCTCATAAGGGTTTCAAAAAGCTGAGGCAACACAACAAAAACAACAAGCAGCAGGAGTCCCATTACAAACACAAGGGTAAGACAAAGGCTCAATGGTCTGCGGATCTTACTCTCCTTCTTTCCCGGCAGCAATTGCTCGATCCTGCGCATCGGAACATTGAGGATAAATGCCATGACGCCTCCCAGAAGAAAGGGCGAGATAAATCCCACCAGCTTCATTGCCAGGGCAAACAGACTGCGATAATTCCAGCCGGCCACCACCACGATTACTGCAAATACGATCAGGCCCCGTATTTTTTTAATTGTACTGTCATCTAATTCCATCATACTCTCCTTTTATGACTCCTCCTCAAACACTTTTCTGATATCTTCCTGCAAAGCCTGAAAAGTGCCCTGTGCCATTAGGGTACTTCCCCCGCCTCGACCGTTTAACCTGCCATTCAATGCTTTACTCAATGCCTTCATATCCTGCTGGCCGCTTCCAATAGCATACTGAAAGATACCTTCGTCTCCAGAACATGTCAAAACAACGCTTCCCTTCTTTCCTTCATACAGCATCGTGCAAAACTGCCTTAACTGCACAGGAGATAAGTCACGTTCAAAAACCAGCAGAGGAGCATCCAGTTCGGGATAATCTCCTGCCTTTCTTTCTAAAAGCTCTTTGGAAAGCTGACCGATTCTTCCATTTTTTTTCTGCCCTTCTTCTTTTAATCTGTCAACTGCCTCAAGAAGTTGATCCGGTTTTGCCGACAGCAGGACAGAAATTCCTGACACAGTCTTTTGTTTTTTGCAGTAATCCTTTAGAGCCATCCTACCGCACAGCATGGTCAACCTGACACCGCCCTTATAATGAATCATTCCCGTCACTTTCAAAATGCCGATTTCCCCCGTCGTCATTACATGGGTTCCGCAGCATGCGCACACATCGCCTCCCGGAAATTCGATCAGCCGGACTTGCCCGGTCAATTCCTTTTTACTCCGGTAATCGATAAGGGAAAGCTCTTCCTTTGAAGGATAAGACTCTAAAACCGGAATATCCTGCCAGATGAGTTCATTCACTTCCGATTCAACCACCTCGATTTCTTCCATGGTCAGGATTCCGTTAAAGTCCACGGTCACCTCATCCTTTCCCATGTGAAACCCTACGTTATCAAGACCATAATGCTTATGTACGATTCCCGACAACAAATGCTCTCCGGAATGATTTTGCATAAAACAGAATCTTCTATCCCAGTCTATGATTCCCTTCACCCTACTGCCTACCTTTAGGGGCTTATCCGTAATATGGACAATGCCTTCCGGTCTTTCCCTAACATCAAGAACTGACGCTTCCCCCAGACTTCCCATATCAGCCGGCTGTCCGCCTCCCTCTGGGTAAAAAGCAGTCCGATCTAAAAACACCTCAAAAAAGCAGTCCTTTCCCGGCCTGCAATCCGCCACTACCGCTTCAAAAGTTTTAACATAAGGTCTGTCATAATATAATTTTTCCATCTTTTGCTCCTCATTTCTCTGTTGTACTAATTATACACAACAATTGGATAAGTTCAATCATAACAATTCTAAAATTTTAAGAAAAAATGGAAACAGTGGCAAGCTGACATTCATACACTTACATTGTAAACAAATTATTTGGAGGAACCAATATGAGTGATCTGGCAGCAACTAACTGTGGATGCGGATGTGATGGAGGATGTGGTAATAATGGATGCGGCTTCAATATTATCTGGCTGATCATTATCCTGTGCTTCTGTGGCGGCGGCGGCGGCTTCGGTTGCGGTGGCGGTTGCGGTAACAGTTGCGGAGGCGGCTGCGGTAATGATGGTGGATGCAGTTGGATAATCATCATCATTCTTCTGCTCTGCTGCTGCGGCGGCGGCGGAAATAACTTCTTCTGCTAAGCAAAACATAAAACAAGGCCCGATCTTTTACAGATCGGGCCTTGTTTTTTATTTATTAACGGCTCTGACCGTTGTTTTTTCCAGGTCGTTGAAAAGAGTTCTGGCCACTTACTCCTTTTATGGAGCTTCTGCCCTGCTTTTTCTTCATACAATCTTCATCAATTTCATACACTGCATTTCCATCTATAATTAATCTGCTATTCATATCTAAATCACTCTCCTGTAATACTAATATATGCAGATGCATATATTGTCAACAAGAAAAGTAAGGAATCTTATGCCATGAACAACGAGCAAAATATACGCGCAAATGATCTGGACTCCCTTATTGGTGATAATCATCTTCAGATGATGAAGGCTGCCCTGCCTTATATGAGTGTTTCCCAGCAGCGTTTTATGTCCTACTTCGTAAAAATAAACGAGCTGCGCCGCACCATTAATCTTTTTGAAGAAGGAGAAGTAGCTGCCATGGGCCTCAATTCCTCAAGGGAAAGAGAACGGAATAACAACCCCTTTGACATGCTGAACACCATAAAGGCCTTTGCAAATCCCGCAGAACAGGATCTCATCGACCTTATTATCAACTTCTCTCAGGGGATTAGGCTGGCCAACTCTTCCCCGGATCCAAGCCCGGTACCAAGTTCCACCATTCCGATCCAGGCCCAATCCCAATCCCAACCGCAGTTCCAAGCCCAGCATGAAGGATCCGGAAGGCCTAACAATAACCAACGGCAGAATAATAACCCCTTTGGACGGATGCCTTTAGACCAGCTCAAGAATTTCATGCCGCCGGATCAACAGGCCCGGTTTGAAACCATGCAGCTTATGATGTCCGCCATGCAGCAGATGAATTAATCCATATTCCTCCCTGGCTCCCCTACCATATCCCATAGAAAGGACGAATAACAACCTATGAACATTAACTGGAAACAAGACCCCAGACTTAGAAATATGAATCCGCAAAAGCTCTCCATGCTGACCGAATTTGCAAAGCGGGTAGAATCCACTCCAAAAGACCAGCTTGTCCCAACGCTTTTAAACTTAAATGCAGAGGCAAGCCGAAAAGGCATTCAGTTTAGTAATGAAGAGACTGATCTTCTCATTACCATTATGAGCGCCAACATGACACCTAACGAGCGGAAACGAATGGATACCTTGCGGATGCTTTCCCAAAACTTAATGAAGCGCAATACAAAATAAGAACAAGGACATTATGGGCGGTTCCAATAGGAATCCGCTATAATGTCCTTATTTTATCATTCAGCACTTTGGCCTAACCCTTGGCCGATACCATTGATTCGTCACACCATCCATGATCTTCTCTATGTAATATTGAATATTAAAAACAA
The DNA here is from genome assembly GCF_044987295.1 of Lacrimispora sanguinis. Taxonomy (NCBI): domain Bacteria; kingdom Bacillati; phylum Bacillota; class Clostridia; order Lachnospirales; family Lachnospiraceae; genus Lacrimispora; species Lacrimispora sanguinis. The sequence continues at coordinate 1,054,010 of NZ_CP173277.1, forward strand.
ACCACATTTGAGCATCGAATCTCATAATCGTCCAAATAGATAAACCTTGTAAGTTATATTTCTCTACTAGCTCTGCTCTTGCATCAAAGCTTCTTGCATCTTTAAACCATATTACATGCAAAGTCCCATCACAATCCTCATAGTAGAAATAAGGTGACTGTGCTGCCTCATTAAATTGGATAACCAGATCGTTATCCGCTGCAATTTGCACTGCTCTATTGTTAGACATTACAACAGCGCCTGTGGCACCTGGGACATATGGAAGTGTCCAGTCATAACCCTGAGTGGTGATTCCTAATATGATTTTATCGTTAGGAATAATACCGGCTACGTAATCCAATAACTCTCTTAAAACATTAACCGGGAAAATTGAATTCGGATAGTTATAAATCCTTGCCCAATCATAAGAAGCAAATATGATACCATCTACATATTCAGAAAATTTAGAATAGTCTAATTTTTCGAAGCTGGCGTAGGGAGTATCAATATTTGTGATAGGTGTTACAGTAATCACGATCCTGTATCCTTCTGAATGGAAAATATCCCAGGCTTTCTTCAAATATTCCGCAATGTTATTTATGTTGTCATAGGTAATGTCTTCGACATATATGTTTATACCATAATAACCTTTCCTTTTTAGTATTTGAAGAGCGTTATCTATAAGGCGATCCTGTATAGAAGGATTATTTAAAATTTCATAGTTCACTTCATGACTAGTTAATCCTTCTTCCGTAATCGTGGAAACAAACAGCATAGGTGCAGCTCCATATTCTTTCGCCAGCTGAATAAGTTCCGTGTCATCAGATCTGGTGATGATTTCTCCCTCACTTGTAGCCCTATAATTGAAAATAGTCAAAAAAGTTAAAAAAGGAAGTGTCTTTATTAAAACAGATTTATCTATATACGGAAAGGCATAACCTCCGGTGCTAATTGTTCTTACTTTATTCGTTTGATAATTTATAACAATCGTTTCGCCGGTGTACAAAAAATCTCTGTCTGAGAGGTAGGGATTATTTCTCAGTAATTCCAATGGCGAAACGCCATGCTGCTCTGCAATACTATTCAAAGTATCGCCGGGCTGGACGGTATATACTGTTTCCGGCTGAACAATCACAATGGTTTGGCCTATTGCTAAATTGTCAGGGTTTGTAATTCCGTTTTCTAATATTAATCTGTCAACAGGAATTTTGTAATACTCCGAGATTGAATAGATGGTTTCACCGGGTTGGACAACATGTATGACCATGGCTTCCCTCAAATGATCTGATTAATTCTAATATATGCCAATCCGACCTGTTCATACAATTAAAATTTTACTTTCCATTCGCTTATTCCCCTTCATTCTTTCGTATCTTCCCATTGCGCCTGCTCTTCCAATTTCATCATTTGACGATTAACTCGTTCATCCATTGTTGGAAGTCTCCGAGTATTGTCTTTATAGTAACTTGTAAAAATAACACCCGCAAACAGCAGTGAATTAACCACCAATAATAAAATTACTCCATTCCAAGTTATGTCCTGATTTTGAAGAACTTCCGCCGTATAATTGCCGGTAATAATCGGAACTAAATTATTGTTGACAAAATGCAATATAACAACCGTCCATATGTTATCGGTTTTTAAATAAGCCCATCCATAAAATATTCCCAATGTTACACATGTAATTAATTGTCCTGTTAAGCTTATAAACCCTACGGAAGGTGACGAATAATAAAAGAAATTAATGGGTAAATGCCATAATCCCCAAGCAACTCCAAGAATAAGAATACCTCGAACCATTCCAAACTTTTTCTGCAATATAGGTTGAAGAAAGTACCTCCAACCGTACTCCTCTCCCAAAAATGCGGTAAATACTAAAAAATAGTTTATGGGTAATGTTATTAGCATCAGCCAAGTAACAGGCTTTAGGATAATTTCAGTCATGGTTTGTATTTGATCATTTAAAATATACATGATAACAGTTCTGCCAATGTAAAGAATGAAATATAGCAGAACAATGAGAGCTGCTGCGTTCCAACGCCCTCCTTTCAATCCATAGGCAATTCGCTTATCTTTCTTTTCAGTAAGCAGTAAAATCCAAGCGATAAGAGAACCAAGGATCATTAGATATTGGGAAATAGCGTTCCAACTCACACCAGGTATAAGAATGCTTGACACCGTACAAACAACTAATAGTAACGTAAGAATTAAAAAACCAATAAAAAATCTCTTTGGAATCAGATGATCTTCTTTGTGTGTAATCAAAGCGGCAAGTATTGCCCCCGAAGCAGGGTAGAACATCTGGGCTGAGGGAAAAACCGATACATCAAGCCCCTTCGTATAGCCAATCCCCATTAAAATCCCCAGCATATATGGTAATACAAAGGCCACTCCCAGGAAAATAAGCATCTGAGTTTTCTCATAACTTTTTTGACGTTCCATTTCATTCTCCTCTCTGTTTTATCAATCTCATAAAATCAAACATCGATCCATTCTTTTATAATCTAATTTCTTCTTTTGTTATCTGCATACAAAATACAACAATTCCTATTACAAACCATTTAACCGTATTGGAATACCCTAAAAATCTTCGCTCAAGAGATAAACGGCAAAGGTATTTTGGGTTTGTGTATCATAAATAACAGATATATAACCCTCTTTATATTTAAAGTGCATGTCGCCATTTTGATCACTAATTGGTTCCCCAAAGGCATTTTGAAAACTTTCTACTTTATCACCAATTTTAGCACCTTTGAAGTCTAAATCTTCCCGTTGGGTAAATACCTGATTGACTACATCGGTATCTGTATTAAACCATACCCGAATTCCAGTCTCTTTAAATTCCAAACCACCTTCGTCGACTGATTCCGGCTTTTCACTTATATCGTTGATCAAATCCTGTTTACTCGAACCCAACAAATCAAAATATAGCTCAAAAGAGGTACCCCCCATTTCCGATGAAGGAGTTTGGTCTTGAGTAACTGATTCCTCCTCGGAAACGATACTAGGGGGAGCCTGTGCAGCAGAATCCTCGCCGCCCTTGGAATCATTTTCTATTTCTGTGGCATTTTGCGGTTTCGTTCCGGGGTCAGAGCTGGATGTACTTGAGCATCCGTTTAATAAGAAAAGACATAACAAAGTTATTACCGTCCATTTAATGGGTGTTTTTTTGTATTGTGTAATCATGATTTATTATAAAACTCCTTCCTTCTTTAAAATCGACTTAACCGACTTTTTCTCCAAACAATATATTCCTGCAACCTTTCTGATGTCTCCACAACTTTTATATTCATCAATAATATCCTGTACAGTAAACTCATAATTAATTGGCTCATTCATGTATTCTGTCATAAGGTAACTCTCTTTCCAGTTTTTCTAACCCCTTCTTTCGAAGTCATACGGCTCATCATCCAGCCTTTCTAATTCAATCTCAATAATTCCATTGTCGCGGCAGGTAAATGTATCCTTTGATCCTACCGGCTGCTTTCTTAAATTGTTACATTTGGGATATATATCAGCCAGGGTAGCATAACAGTACTTTTCCAATTTATTGAAACTCATATCAAAGCAGTGCTTTTTAATTATGATCTCATCACCTTCTTCAAAGATGGGGCAATAATTATTCTTTTTTACAACTGTCATTTTAATAACTGTCTGAGGGCGGATCTCCATTTCTATACCTCCTGAAAATTAGATTTCATTTAACTTTACAAAATAAATCTGCTTATTTTACGCGAAGTTGTTGTTTACTCTGTTCAGCAAACCAATCATCGACTGCTTGCTTACTAAAATATAGTCGGTCGTTAATTTGAACATAAGGAAACCCTGGCCAATCTCCATTCAAAATACTATTTTGCAAATCGGAGCGAAGTTCATCATTCATGTTATCATAGGTATTGCCATAACTTTCGCTGTCGCTTTCCTCATAAGTTGGAAATATTCCCATATATTGCTTCAAATCATCAATTCCCATAAGTTCAGGATATGTATAGCCATTCGATATACTACCGCTAAAATTTCCCATCATTGGACGGTCAGCAATAACGTTTGCAAAAATCAAAACAGCAATTATAAATCCGACTACTGCAATGATAGTACAAAGCATCAATGGCATGCTGTTTTTCCAATCCCAGTTTTTGTCTGACTTCATTTAGACCTCCTAAATATTGATTTTGATTATTTTTCAATTTAATGATAAATAATCAAAAGCAATCCTTGGATCACCATTCGCCACATGGATAATTCCACATTTTTTAAAACCATTTTTTAAAACAACTGCTTGCATAGGTACATTGTCTGCATGAGTATCTATTCTAAGATAGTCTGTTTTGCTTTTACAAAAATCAAAGCAAGCTTTCGATACCCCTTTTACCTGTCCACTCCCAGCCAGTCTGTGAATGGTACCATAGGGCATATCACAATGCCAGTTTCCCTGTTCAATCGTATGGTATGTAGGTTCTTCCCCAATGATAAATGCAAAAGTACCAACCATAGTCTCTTTTTCAGTACAAACATAACAGTTCCCGTTTACAATGTCTCTTTCCACTACATCCACATTTGGATAGGCGGGACTCCATTGTGTTGGATTTCCACTTTCTATCATGAACTTACGGGCATATTCATAAATTTTCATAATCGCCTTTACATCTTCATCGACTGCTCTTCTTATTACCATTCTACATGAAAACATCCTTTCAACTGTTATTATTTAAGTTTTACATCATCATATAAATTCTCATTCATACTCCTCCTCGGAAGAAATATATACAATCCAAATCACTCCACGATTATTTCCATTTTACCACATCATCGCTTACATTTAAATGATATTATTTGTCTCCCTAAAATATAAATAGCATTTCATTATGCATGGGTGGGTATTTTTACATACATTATTTTACGCTAAATAAGGACACTATAAGCCATATTTCTACAGCCTAAAATGTCCTTATTTTAAAATTGTTTTATTTAACAGTTTTATTTGCACACGATATTTACAATATGCTACATGAGTGGCTTGTAATCTTTCTTTTATCGTTCTGTCAATTTCAATTAATGTTGCTTTATCCACAATGTTTACCTCATAAGAAAAGTTCTTTCGTCTCAACCATATCACCCCAGGTAATTCTTAGTCAATGCCCATAATCCTCTCTATGTAATACTTAGTATTGATAATAAGCCATAACTGGGTGATGAATCTCATGATAGTCCAAATAGATAAACCTTGCAGGTTATATTCCTCTACCAGCTCTGCTCTTGCGTCAAAACTTCTTGCATCTTTAAACCATACGACATGCAAAATCCCATCGACATCCATATAATAGAAGTAGGATGACTGTGCTGCTTCATTAAATTGAATTGGTATATCGTTTTCTGCTGCAATTTGCACGGCTCTATCATTAGATATTATAATAGCTTCTGTGGCACCAGGGACATATGGAAGTGACCAATCATAACCTAGAGCAGTGACCCCTAGAAAAATTTTTTCGGAGGGAATTATACTAACCACATAATCCATCAATTCTCGTAAGATATTAACCGGAAAAATCGCACTTGGATAGCTGTAAGACCTTGCCCAGTCATAAGAAGAAAATATAATTCCATCTACAAATTCAGATAATTTTGAATAGTCTAATTTTTCAAAATTGACGCCGGGGATATCTACATTCGTAGCCGGTGTTATGGTAATCAGCACCTTATAACCTTCTGAATGAAATATCGAAGAGGCTCTTTTCAAATATTCTGCAATGCTGTCTATGTTGTCATTGGTTATGTTTTCTGCATAAATATTTATACCATAAAAACCTTTCGATCTTAGTATGTAAAGAGCGTTATTTATAAAGCGATCCTGCACAGTAGGGTTATTTATAATATTATAAGTCACTTCACGACTGACGATCCCCTCTTCTGTCATAGTGGAAATAAACATCATGGGTGCAACACCATATGCTTTAGCCAGCTGTATAATTTCTGTATCATCGGCACTTGAGATAATTTCACCTTCACTTGTAGTCCTATAATTGAATATAGTCAGGTAAGTTAAAAAAGGAAGTGTTTTTATTAAAACAGATCTGTCTATATATGAAAAAGTATAACCCATAGTGGCAATTGCTCTTGTTCTATTTGTCTGATAGCTTATAACTAATGTTTCACCGGCGTATATAAATTCCATGTCAGAGAGATAGGGATTGTTTCTTAATAATTCCATTGGCGTAGTCCCATGCTGCTCCGCGATACTCTCCAAAGTATCACCTTCCTGGACAGTATAAAGTGTTTCGGGTTGAACAATTACAATCGTTTGGCCTATTGCTAAATTTTCAGGGTTTGTAATTCCGTTTTCCAATATTAACCTGTCAACAGGGATTTCGTAATACTCTGATATTGAATAGATGGTTTCACCGGGCTGGACAACATGTATGACCATGGCTATCCTCAAATGATCTTATTAATTTAATTATATGCTAATCTTACTCGTTCATAACAACAACGTTTAAAATTTAAGTATCTCAATCAAAAACATTCGATAGCCATATAATATTTTCAAAACCTATAATAGCGGGCACATTATTAGAGATGTCTTCTACCCCTTTATGTACCATTTGACATTATATTGATTCTCCTATTTTGTCATTTGGCCAGATACCTGTTTCTATCCTTTTATCTTAGAATCAAAAGCCTCAACAGGAATAAGAATGACCCTCTATCCATGAAATAGTAAATACATTCCCCTGAAGTCCTGCTTTACACATGCCAGCTTGTCATACATTATATCAATAGTGGCGTTGCTATCCTTTCTTTTATGTTTTTACATCAAATGAACGTTTGCATTATTTGAACGCTAAATAAGGACACTATAAGCCATATTTCTATAGCCTATAATGCCCTTATTTTAAAGCTTATTTGTTCAACTTCTTTATTAGATTTTACACCAATTTCTTTACTCCATTACACCATTCCTACACCAAGTGGGTAATAAAGCATAATAAGATATAACAAGTTATAACAGGTTCAGTCCTTATAAAATCAAGGTTTTCAGCTTATTTATAAGTTTTGACAGTTTTATTTGCACACGATATTTACAATTCTTCCAGGAACATAGATTTCCTTAACAATGGTTCCGGTTATCTTATCAGGGATCAACGCCTTACCCGCTTCAATGGCGTCTTCCTTTGATACATCTACAGGAAGCTTTACCACTGCTCTGGTCTTTCCGTTTACCTGGACTGCAACTTCGATCTCGTCATCCTTCATGGCCTCTTCATCACATTCTGGCCACTGAGCGTGGAATACTGAACTCTCGCCGCCAAGCTGCTGCCACAGCTCCTCACCGATATGGGGAGCAAAAGGAGCAAGTAAAATCACAAAGGCTTTCAAAGTCTCTTTGTCAATGCCTCCGTTCTTCTTGGCCAGGTCAATCAACTTATTGTTATATTCCATGAATCCGGAAATTACTGTATTTAAATTAAACTGATTGAAACGCTGTTCAATATCAAAAATCAGCTTGTTGCGCAGGCGAAGCATTTCTCTGGTGGCTTCCACATTCTTATCGCTGCTTTCCGCTACCAGATTCCAGAAACGGTGCAAGAAACGGCTGACGCCTTCGATTCCTCTGTCATCCCACTCTGCATCTAACTCCGGCGGCCCTACGAAAAGTTCATACATACGGAGAGCATCACAGCCATAGTCACGCACCAACTCATCGGGAGATACCACATTTCCCTTTGACTTACTCATCTTGATTCCATTCTTTCCATTGATCATACCCTGATTAAACAACTTAGTAAATGGTTCATCAAAGTCCACTACACCGATGTCATTTAAGAACTTGGTGTAAAAACGGGAATACAAAAGGTGAAGTACGGCATGTTCCACACCGCCGATATACATATCCACCGGAAGGTACTTTTTCGCCTTCTCCTTGGATACCAGTTCATTATCGTTGTGACTGTCTACGTAGCGAAGGAAATACCAGGAGGAACCGGCCCACTGAGGCATGGTATTGGTCTCTCTCTTAGCGGGAGCGCCGCATACCGGACATGTGGTATTTACCCATTCCTCAATATCTGCCAGCGGAGATTCTCCCGTACCGGTAGGCTGGTAGCTTTCTACCTCCGGAAGGGTGAGAGGAAGCTGGTCTTCCGGAACTGGAACGTTGCCGCAGTGTGGACAATGGATGATCGGAATGGGTTCTCCCCAGTAACGCTGTCTGGAGAATACCCAGTCACGCAGCTTAAAGTTTACGGTTTTCTTACCAAGGCCCCGCTCCTCGATAATTGCCGGAGCTTCTTTTTTAAGGACAGAGGACTCCATTCCGTTCCACTCACCGGAATTGATCATGGTTCCGCTGGCATCGGTATAAGCTTCGGTCATGTTTTCGATTTCTTCGCCGTCCTTTGAGATAACCTGGACAATGGGGATATTAAACTTCTTAGCAAACTCAAAATCTCTGTCATCATGGGCAGGCACGCACATGATGGCACCGGTACCGTAGTCAGCAAGCACATAATCGGAAAGCCAGATAGGTACCTTGGCGCCGCTTAAGGGATTTACTGCGTAGCTGCCGGTAAATACGCCGGTCTTTTCTTTATCCTGAAGACGGTCCACGTTTGACTTCATGGAGGCGTCGTAAATATACTTCTCAACCGCTTCTTTATTTTCCGGAGTAGCAAGGCCTGCGGCAAGAGCGTGTTCCGGCGCTAGCACCATAAAGGTGGCTCCGTATAAGGTATCAGGTCTGGTAGTATAAACTGTGATGTTCTCCTCTTTTCCGTCTACCTTAAAATCAACCTCAGCTCCATAAGATTTTCCGATCCATTCGGACTGCATCTTCTTGACCTTATCCGGCCAGTCAAGCTTATCCAAATCATTTAACAGACGGTCAGCGTAAGCGGTAATTTTTAACATCCACTGTCTTAAGTTCTTCTTTGTAACTCCGGTTCCGCAGCGCTCGCAGCAGCCGTTTACCACTTCTTCGTTTGCAAGTCCTGTCTTACAGGATGGGCACCAGTTGATAGGGAATTCCTTCTCATAAGCCAGGCCTTTTTTAAACATCTGAACAAAAATCCACTGGGTCCATTTGTAGAATCCGGGATCCGTGGTGTTGACCTCCATATCCCAATCATAAACAGCCGCGATCTCATTGATCTGACGCTTAATGTTCGCCACGTTTTCTGCCGTGGATTTCGCCGGATGGACTCCCATCTTGATGGCGTAATTCTCTGCCGGAAGACCAAATGCATCCCAGCCCATAGGGTGGATCACATAATGTCCCTTTAAAATCTGATACCTGCTCCAAACATCAGAAATTACATAACCTCTCCAATGGCCTACATGAAGACCGCTTCCTGAAGGATATGGGAACATATCCAGACAGTAATATTTCTCCTTCTTTCCATCATCAACATTGATGGGGTTCTTTGCCCAATTTTCCCGCCATTTTTTTTCAATGGCGCTGTGGTTGTATGACGCTGCCATAACAAATTTCCTCCTTTTACGTCAGGGTTCTTTCCCTGTATCAAATGCCTGCAGATAAAGTAATGTCCGTAAGAGCGCATAAAAAAATGCGCCTCAGACCGCTTATTCGGCCATAGAGACGCAGGATCTACCGCGTGGTACCACTCTATTTCATACAGTTTTGTATGCTCTCACTGGATATGAAAAAACATATCCGCCCGCTTTAACGGTCGGGATACCGGCAATGCCTACACAGAAAGCAGAGCTTCCTTCAGCACGCTACTCAAAGGCCAGTTCGGCTGCCATCCCCAACCGGCTTCCACCACCCGCCGGCTCTCTGTTTGATTCAGACAGCTTACTATTCCTTATCACAGTATTTTTGCTAACTACAAATGTAACATAATTGACGAATTGTGTCAACCGTATATCGTCTTTCTTTTTCTTTAGCCTGCAGAAATGACAAAGGTCACAGCCGAAACAATAAAAAACAAGATCATTCCAATATTTAAAAAGAGTACTTTAAATGCCCCTTTGCCCCAGGTTTCCATAAATCCAGGATGAAACATTAACTTTTTTTGATTCATAAAAAACAAAAAGGTTCCGACAATAACCGCCCCAAGCATAAAGATGGAGTAGGCAACGGTAAGGAGCGGATTGTCTGCTATATGAAGGGCCACAACGGAGCCGAGAAAATTAATAATCATATGAAAAATGATGGTATAGCGAAGCTTTCCCGTCTGAATATAAATATAGGCTAACACCAGGCCAATTCCAAAGGCATAAAAGAACTGATAGAAATTACCGTGACTTAAACCAAAGACAACGCTGGATACCAGGATAGCCGCTTTATCTCCATAAAGCCGGATCCGGTCGATCAGGATCTTTCGGAACAGGATTTCTTCGCAAATTGGGGCCATTACCACCATGGTGACAAAGATCGACCAGGTGCTTAAGCCTTTCATCACTTCCTCTACCGGGTTGACCATGGGTTTTCCAAGCAGCGCACTTACAATATTCATAAGGCTCATGCCCATAAGGTTTCCAAAAAACAGGGCGCTCATACAGACCAGGAATCCGGTAATCAGCATTCCTGCCCCGGCTTTTCCTGCCCTGGGCCTGCATAAAACAGGCATATCCTTTATAATCAGGTAGGCAACGATTCCTCCCACAAGGTAATTCAACAGGGAAACGATCACCATGTACCAGTTTCCAAAGGTTATTTTCATTCCAAAACGGGATAGTAAAAGAGTAATGACTCCTACTTCAAGCTGTATAACAAGCGTTACAAGAAGGAATGCTCCATATCCGATTCCAACTCTCGAAAACGCCTTCCATGCATTTTTTCTGTCTTCCACTATTCTCATACCTCCTGCCAGTTGGTATCAGTTTATCACAGATCAGAAAAAAGCGCAATTATTCCGGATTCCTCTTCTGCTGGGTTATGTATGATCGTTCACTGGCCCATTATAAGGAAATCGTCGAGCAAATTAAGTCCTGAACCTTATCCAGTAATAACAAAAAACCCATTGCAGAGCCTTACAATCAGGCTTGCAATGGGGTTTTTATCACTTTATATCATATTTAAACTTCAATCCTGTCAATCTTAGATGCTCTTTCTTCCACTTCTCTCTTCTGCACATCTCCAGGAGCCAGCTCATAGCGGCTGAATTCATATTCATAGGTTCCGATGCCTCCGGTCATGGAGCGAAGATCCGTATTATAGCCGAACAGTTCGGACATAGGCACATCCGCCTCGATGACCTGCTTTCCGCTGTGGTTGGAATTCATTCCTAAAACGCGTCCTCTCCTACGGTTTAAGTCGCCCATAACATCTCCGGTAAATTTATCCGGGACCGTAACCTTAAGGGAGGCAATCGGTTCAAGCAGAACCGGATTTGCATCCATAAAGCCCTTTTTAAAGGCCAGGGTTGCAGCCATCTTAAAGGCCAGCTCAGAAGAGTCAACCGGATGGTAAGAACCATCGGTCAGTGTTGCCTTTAATCCCACAACCGGATAAGCGGCAAGGGGGCCTTTTAAGACACACTCGGCGATTCCTTTTTCAACCGCCGGGAAATAGTTTCTCGGCACTGCCCCGCCAAATACGCTTTCAGCAAAGACATAAGGCGTTTCCTGATCTCCGGAAGGCTCAAAGGTCATCTTAACGTCGCCGTACTGTCCATGTCCGCCGGACTGTTTCTTATACTTTCCCTGGACCTCTACCTTCTTACGAAGGGTTTCCCGGAAAGCAAATTTCGGTTTACTCAGTTCAATATCAACTTTATAGCGGTTTAAAAGCTTGCTTACAACCACCTCCAGCTGCTGGTCACCGATGCCATAAAGGAGCGACTGACGGTTTTCCGTATCAGTGACTGCCTTTAAGGTCCAATCCTCTTCTGTCAGCTTTGCCAGAGCGCTTGATACCTTATCCTCGTCGCCTTTTGTCTTGGTCTTATAACGCATATACGTATATGGAGTGGATATCTCCGGTTTATGGTATACGATTGGCGCGGAGCGAAGGGCAATGGTATCACCGGTCTGTGTCACATTAAGCTTTGACACGGCTCCGATGTCTCCTGCCTTTAATTCCGTAACTTCAATGGCCTCTTTACCTCTTAACACGTAAAGCTTACCGACCTTTTCTTCTGTATCCTTATTCACGTTAAAAATTGCGGAATCAGGCTTTAAGGTACCGGTACAAATCTTTAGCAGGGAATATTTTCCAATGAATGGGTCCACAATCGTCTTAAATACACGGGCTGACAGGGATACATTATCATTATATTTTGCTGTAAAGCGCTCTCCTGTGGAAATATCCACACCAATGCACTCGAAATAGTCTGGAGACGGAAAATACTTATCTATAGCCTGAAGCACCATCTTGGCACCCTGGGCATTAATTCCGGAACCAAGCATAACCGGAACGATATTTCCTTTTATTACATGTTCCCGAAGAGCAGAAGAAATCTCATCAATGGTAAACTCATCACCAGAGAAATAGCGTTCCATATATTCCTCGCTGGTTTCTGCTACAGCTTCCATAAGAGCTTCACGGGCAATTCCCAGATTCTTCTGGCTATATTCAGGAATCTCACATTCTTCATAATCACTGTTGACGGTAAAACGCCGGCCTGCCATCTTTACAATATTAACAAAACCTACGAACTTTTCGTTTTCACGAATCGGGAGGTGGAACGGCGCGATCTTTCTTCCGAACTCTTTATCAAGCTTTAATAACAATTCACGGAAACTTGCATGGTCATCATCCATATTGGTCACAAAGAAAAGTCTGGGAAGCTTGTACTTTTCGCAAAGTTCCCACGCCTTTAATGTTCCAACTTCAATACCTGCCTTACAATTAATAACTATTACTGCTGCATCCGCAACGCTGATGGCCTCTTCTACTTCGCCAACAAAATCAAAATATCCGGGAGTATCAAGCAGGTTGATCTTGATGGGGCCATCCTCTCCTTTATACTCCAAAGGAATCAGGGTCGTAGAGATGGAGAACTGTCTCTTGATCTCTTCTTTGTCATAATCGCTGATGGTATTGCCATCGGTAACTTTTCCCATTCTGCTGATGGCTCCGGTAATCAACGCCATAGCCTCTGCCAGGGTGGTTTTACCGGCGCCCCCGTGCCCAAGTAAGGCGACGTTACGGATCTGTTTGGTTCCATACACGTTCATAAACATTCCTCCTGTTCGGTATTTAAGTCTATAAGGATATTTTACTAAAAATGTCTTATAATTGCAAGCAGAAGGTGCAATTTGCACAAATATTTTTTACGCAAATCTCAATTCAATAAAAGAAGCGGTTACTACGACAAAAAATGATAAAAATTTATGCAATCTTAACATCAACCAAGTTGAAATATACGAAAATCGTGATAAAATATACAATGATATAATAGCAAATCTTAAAAAACTTAAGAAAGTAGGGGGTTAATGGTGTTATGGGTAATTTAAGCTTATTTCTAATCATTTCCATTCTTGTTTCTATTTTTGCGTTTGCTTTTGCAGTGTGGTTGTACCGCTGGGTATCTGCACAGCCATCTTCAAATCAACGGGTGAAAGAGGTTGGAAGCTATATCAGACAGGGGGCAAATACATTTTTAAAAAAAGAATATATTGTTTTATCAAAGTTTTGTGCGGGAGCGGCACTTCTGATTTTTCTGTTTCTTCCGGCTCCGATCTGGAGCGGAGGCTCGGTTTTACATAACCTTACCATTGTTCTGGCCTACCTATGCGGAACTGTTTTTTCTGCCATCGCAGGCAAAATAGGAATCCAGGTAGCTACCATAGCAAACATAAAGACTGCTGAAGCGGCTCAGAGGGGCGGTTTAAAGCCTTCTTTTCTGTCGGCCTTCCGTGGCGGTGCAGTTATGGGTATGGCAGTCGTGGGAAGTTCACTTTTAGGAGTAACTCTTGTTATGTTGATTAGCGGAGATTCCGTTGCACTATTGGGCTTTAGCTTTGGTGCCAGTTCCTTAGCTTTATTTGCCAAGGCAGGCGGCGGTATTTTTACAAAGACTGCGGATATCAGTGCGGACCTTGTAGGGAAGGTTGAACTTGGGATCCCTGAGGATGATCCCAGAAATCCGGCGGTAATTGCCGATAATGTGGGGGATAATGTAGGAGATGTCGCCGGAATGGGCGCAGACCTGTTTGATTCTAACGTGGCCTCCACAGTATCCGCCTTGGTTATGGCCATTGCTCTGGGTAAAAAAATAGGAGTCGACTATGCTGCTATGGTATTCTGCTATGCTTCTCTGGGACTTTTATCTTCCATCATAGGAGTTATGGCAGCCCGTATGGGAAAAAAGGGCGATCCTACCATGGCTCTTAATATGAGCACCTATATTACCACGGGCATATTTGCCGTACTTACTGCCGGGGCAACAATCGTATTTCAGTTTGATTGGCGTATCTGGGGAGCAACGGCTATCGGCTTATTTGTTGGTGTCATCATTGGAATTACCAGTGATTACTTTACAAATGATAATAAAAAACCTGTTCGTAATGTTGCAAAGGCCTCTGAGTCAGGGCCTGCATTCACCATTCTTTCCGGTGTTTCCTATGGTTTTTTAAGTGTACTGCCTGCCATGGTGGGAATTGGTATTTCTGCCATGATTTCCTATAATCTTTGTGCTTCCATCGCTCCTGAAGATCCTACTGCAGGAATGTTTGGAATATCTATGGCCGCAGTCGGAATGCTTTCCATCGTCGGTATGATCATCTCCAATGATGCGTATGGCCCAATTGCCGATAACGCCAGAGGGCTTGTGGAGATGGGCGATCTGGGAGATGAAGCACTTGAAATCACAGACTCCCTTGATAGTGCTGGAAATACAGTAAAAGCGGTAACAAAAGGATTTGCCATAGCGGCGGCTGGATTAACTATTATCTCCCTGCTTGGCGCATTTATGAGTGAGGTAAACGATGCTGCCGGTACTACCGTACTTACCGGATTTGATATTATCAATCCCACGGTATTTTTCGGAATGCTGGTGGGGGCTTCCGTTCCAGCTATCTTCTCTGCTATGCTGATGCTTGGAGTAGACCGCAACGCACAGAGAATGGTGTCTGAAATCCACCGTCAGTTCAGGGAAATCAAGGGACTGAAAGAAGGCAAGCCGGGAGTGGTGCCGGAATATGACAAATGCATTGATATTGCTACCGATGGTGCATTAAAGGAACTGATTCCTGCCGGACTTGTCAGCATTGTTGTGACCATTGTGGTTGGGTTTGTAGGCGGCGTTGAAGCCGTAGGAGGATACCTTGCAGGCAACATTATCAGCGGTCTCCTGCTTGCCCTGTTTATGAGCAATTCCGGAGGGCTATGGGATAATGCGAAGAAATACATTGAGGCCGGAGGAAACGGAGGAAAAGGAAGCGAAGCCCATAAGGCAGCTGTAGTCGGAGATACGGTAGGCGATCCCTTTAAGGATACGGCCGGCCCGTCCATCAATACCCAGATAACAGTGGTTTCTCTGGTGGCTTCTTTGATGTCTTCCTTGTTTTTAGCATTTTCCCTGTTTTGATTGATAACGGCAGGACTTAATAGGATCGCGGCAGACCGCCGCGCGCAAGCTATAAAAAAACGGTGTCAGGACACAAATCCCGACACCGTTTTTCCAGATTCAGTGAAACCTGTCTCTTTCAATCCGATTAATAAAATTCTTCTTTCCGTTTCCTATGATCTGGCCACTTTAAGAGCTGTATCCAGCGCACTCATCTCAGGTATTCCGATCTTAGTGCCTGGCAGTCCTTCCCGGACCTTCTCTTCCACCATACCCCGGATTATATCATTTTTAACCAGAACACTGCCCCAGAGCCAGAGACTTAACTTATCTGCAGCAGCCATCTTGGTTTTCGTATCCCAAATTAGCCCCCACAAGGCTTCCCCACATTCCCAGTGTATGCGAATCGCTTCATGATCCCCAAGAACCGCCGCCTGATATGCAAACAGGGATAATCTGGCGATCTCAGACTTTTCCATAAGATTGGCATTGATAAAATCGTCTATTTTTTCCAATGTGTCAAGCCCTGTTTCCTTTATAATCAGAGGTGTAAGAACAGGACATTTGATTCGGCCGGACAGATCATCTCCTACCGCTTTTAAAGTTTTAAGCCCCATATCAAACCCGCTTCCCTCATCACTAATGATGTGATTCCAGCCGCCGGTCCGATAGATGCTTCCATTACCATCTCTCCCAAAACATACCGAACCGGTTCCTGATATGACTACCAAAGCCGGATCCTCTGTCATGTGAAGAAAAACCTCACAGTCATTTAACACCAGAAGTTTTTCATGGGGAAATCCCATCTCTTCAAAGCTTGACCTGCAAACTTGCTCATCAGACGGAGAGTCAATCCCGCTGGCCGCAACACAGATTCCCTGACAGCAGCCCGGTTCCAGGTTTAATTCTAGAAGAGCCGGGAGTACCAGATCCCGGTATCGAAGCCGGCTTTTCTCCGCTCCATCCGTATTAAGGCTGCAGCCCGGTGCTGTAAATTCCCCAAGTATCTCTCCAGCTGAGCCGCAAATTTTAAGCCGTCCATTGGTTCCGCCAATATCCAATCCTGCATAATAACCTTTCATGATGCCCTCCTCCATATATGGTTCATTTCCACGGCAGAAAGCCTGCTGTGGTAAACATCTCCTTTCCTTCAAGAAGATATTTTTTTAACGTGATTTGCAGCGAGGTGCTGCATGGGTATTTTTCCAGTTTCTCCATAGAACAATCAAACCCCATAACCCGTTCCAGAATCTGTGGCCGTTCTACCTTTATGGGCATTTTGTAAAAACGCTCCATAAAGCTTATGATCCGGCTTTTTTCCGGCAGTATAGCCTCAAGATGAGGATCCAGAAGCCAACTGTCACAGACTAAAAGACTTCCTGTATAATAATCTTTTGCCGTCTCCAGAGCGGAATCAATGCTATCGGGTGAAAGATCCGCCCCTTCCGGAATATGGACTGCTACCGCCTGTTCTCCCGGCGCCAGCTGAAGCTCCCAGTCCGACAGGGAAAGAGTCACCGGGTTCTCCATATTAAGCACTCCCTGTTTAAGATCCGGTGAAAAACCGGTCACTGATCGATCCAGAACGTTTAAGTATGTCTCAGACTCCCTGTTAATACCTCTTCCATTGGTTCCTGAGAAATAGCCTTCCTGATCCACCTTAAGTCCAGGACATGCCAATGCTCTGTATTCGCCGGTCTGCCTGTTTTTAAAAATCAGGAAGGGAAATTCATATGTTACTTCCTCAAACTGCAGACTTCCGAACCTCCGCACATCTCCTGAAATGGACCGGAACACCCACTCAATCTGATCAAGGCCTACCTTGCCCTCATGATATTTCCGGTAGACCTTAATCCAGATTTCAATATCCTTCATGGATTCCAGAAAAACCCGCTCCGGAATCCCATGATTCTGAGATTCCTCATATACCTCCGGCATCATCCAGTCTAAATAAACAACCGGAAGCAGTTCGGCATCCAGATTAAGCAGTTTTGCATGCTGTATACCAAGCGCTACCGCCTCTGCAGCCTCTTCCGGATCTTTCCTTTTTAACAGAAGCTCCCTGCACCATATGTAATTGTTCATAAAAAAGGGATAACTGCGGAAAACGGCGGATGCAGAAGCAACCGCCTTTTGAGTATCTTCACTAAATATACTGTGTTTTATCATGGTTTTCCATAAACCTCACTATTAAGCCGCCTGCTGTCAGTGTACGGTCCTTTTCATTAAATTCCGGCCGGTAACTTTCCGCATAAACCGCAAACTCATCCAGGGACTGAAAGTCATGGCTGCTGCCGCATACGCAGAAGTATGCCATGTCATCTCCATAGGTTCTGTATTCACAATCAAATAACTGGTCATCAACGGGTTCCATCACGCCGCTGCACCAAAGAGCGGCAAACCCATTGTTCTGCCTGCCCAAAAGCCAATGTTCCCGGATCCTTGTTTCCTGGAATTTGGGAGCAGGGAAATAGGCATGGGTAAAATGTATGGGATGCTCCCCTGGAATGTGGTAAACCGCTCCCAAAAGATTTCCCTTTTGTGCCAGAGCCGGCATCACTCCGTTTCCATACCAGAAGCCCGGCCTCATGGAACTGGAGTCACAAGTCCCTCCCGGATGGTTGGTGAACAGATCCGTCTCCTTATCAAGCGCAGCATACCACATGTGCTGCTGGTAACCGTATACTCCCGGTTCAAAGCAGGTGGTTCCGTGGAATCTTTCATTAAGGGACTTGGTGTATTCACAGGTCGAAGGATCTGCTTCCGGGTCCAGAGATAAATTCTTCCAGCGGTTAAATCCCGGATCCATTCTTGGGGACTGAACCGACGTCATACAGTATTCCGGGGTCTTTTTCAAAGCAATCAGGGCATTTCCCGTAGAATAACTTTCATCAGCCGGTTCTTCCATAAGCTGTTCCAATCCCGTGGGCAGCCGGTATCTGCTGCTGGCATAAAAGCCCAGCCAGCCTTCGCCGAAGGAATAAGGAACTTTTGGGTTGATCAGATTCATCAGTGCCTGGGCCCCCTGTTCAAAGGGATGGACCACTTCCCGGTACACACGTCCCATAGGAGCGATAATTACTCCATCATAGGTGTGGCGGCAAAGCATTTCTAAAAGACGGTCCGTAATTTTTACTGCGCGCGCAGAGATCTCCGGCTCCGAATAGTCAATGACATTTAGCAGAGCAGCAAAGGTGACGCACATATAAACGGTACTTAAGAATTCTTCAAAGCCGTGTTCTTCTACGTCCTCCAGCCAACATTCCACCTTGGCCCTGCCAGCTTTAGAAAGCTCCCTTCCGGTCATATCCGCTCGTGGAAAGTAATCATCCGGATACATTTCCCCTGCATTCATGGCACAGGTATAGAACATCAGGGAATGATTCTCGCTCCAGAAGCACATGGCATCGGAACCTTTCTGATCCATCCAGTACCTCCAGTTAAGGAGAACCTCCTTGGCCCGTTTTGACATACTTTCATCGACCGGATAATTTTTCAAATACCGAATGAGGCCGCACACAAGGAAATCAGAACAGTCATAACGGCTTTCAATCTGGTCAAGGGTCTCATAAAGAAGGTCCATGTCCTTTCCGTTTTCCATGCCAAGGGCTTTCCTGGCGAGGATATTGGAGATGGAAAAGCCAAACTTGTCTCCCCTTGATAAGCTTTCCGCATTCCCTATCCTGCGGAAAATGGCATCCCTGTTTTCCTCAAAGCTTTTTCCTTCTGAATACACCGGCTTCTGGGCCAGAATATTCTCCACTTTTCTGGTGAGAACGGCATGTTCTTTCTTAACGCTTACTAAAATCACCCCGGGTTTTTCTTCGTCCAGGATCACCTTATCCCTGCCGCTGATCTCCTGCCACTCCTTACGGCTTTCCACTTGAGCAAAATCAGGGCTCTGGCTGTCATAGGAAAGCCATGTACCATGGGGAGCATTTCCTTCATAGGTCATGACAGAATCCTGTATGCCGAGGGAACCAAGCCAGTTCTCCGTGCGGACCAGTTCATCGGTCTTTTCCTCATCCGGCAAAACAACGGTGATATCAGCCGTATGATTAAGGATCTGGATTCCGAATAAGGTTCTGGTATCCCGGACACCCAGAGTCTGAAGGCTTACGTAGATCTGGTTGGCGCCTTTCTTTAATTGAAGTTTCATGGTTTCCTTCCGGATGGGTTTGTAAACCGGTGGGTCCATATGGCACACAGGCTCCCCATTGCACCAGACATCCACTGCAGAATAAGACCATACAACAGCCTTTACCGTCAAATCCCTATCAACCATGATTCCGGTAACCGCATCAAGCTCCACCTTCTGAAGCGTGGAATAAAAGGTGCTTTCATCTACAAACCAGTTTCCATAGTGGTAATAATATCTCCAGGGCATACCAAGACGGCTGGTTTCTCCCAAAGCCACAGGCTCTTCCGGAAATGTCATGCGTTTGTCTGCCACCAATGATCTTAAGTATTTCTCATAGCGCAGCTGGTTGTCATCAGTTTCATGATTGATAAAATCCGTTTCTCTTGGGCCGGATACCAGGTAATTGGTAAGAAAGCCCGATCTGTTTAAATGTAATTTTTCCATCTTCTTATCCCTTTACCGCACCAGCAGTCAATCCGCTCATGAAGTAGCGGCTGGTGCACATATAAATGACTATGATCGGTATGATCGAAATCGTAGAGCCTGCAAACATTAAGTTCCATGCAGCCGTTCCGTCTCCGCTGTTCTTTAACATGACAACACCTACAGTCAGAGGACGGAGCTTGTCGTTGGACATGGTGAATACCAGCGGCATAATGTATTCATTCCAGCCGGTACGGAACGAAAGAAGTCCAATGGTCGCGATAACCGGTTTTAAAAGTGGTAGTATTATTTTATAATAAATCTGGAAAAAAGTACAGCCATCTAATTTAGCCGCTTCATCAAGTTCCTTAGAGATGGTATTCATAAATCCACGTACCAGGAAAATGTAGGTTGCCTGTCCCATGCCAGTGGAAATCAGGATAATACTTAGAAGGGAGGTATTCATTTTCACCTTCACGGCAAGTTCAAAGAGCGGTCTTAAGCTGACGCTTCCCACATTGACAAACATAAAGGCCACAAAAATGCTGTACAATAATTCTTTTCCTTTGAATTTTTTTCTTGCGAATACGTATCCGGCCATGGTCGTTGTCATAATGGATAATCCCATAACACCAAGGCTTATCATAAGGCTGTTTACAGTATAGACTGCGAAATTGGCCTTTTGCCATGCCTGCTTGTAGTTGTCAAAGATAAATGTTTTGGGCAGAATGTCTGTGCCTCCCAAAAGCAGTTCATTATTCGCCTTAAAAGATCCCAGAATAATGTAGATGACCGGGTAAAGGGTGATCAGCGAAATAACCAGGAGAAGCAGGAACAGAAGGCTTCGCATTGCTTTTGTCTTTTTTGAATATACGGTATGTGTCTTTTCCATATCTGCCTCCTTAAACCACATCATCCAGTTTTCTTGCAAGGTACATGTAAACGGCTGTGATCACGCCGATAATAAGAGCCGCCATAATGCTGAGTACGGTTGCATAACCGATCTGGGGCGTTGTCTGTGAACCGAATATCAGCTTATAAATATAGGTAAACATTACCTCTGATCTGCTGTTCGGTCCTCCGTTGGTAAGTACAAGGATCGATTCATAATCCTTCAGCGCCGTAGTAATGGCCAGCATTAAAATAACTTTTAACACAGGGCTTAACATGGGCAGGGTGATATAAAAGAATGACTGTACTCCATTTGCCCCGTCCATCTTGCAGCTTTCGTATATTTCTTCCGAAATACTGGAAAGACCAGACATGAACAGAATCATATAATTTCCGAATCCGCCCCATACCGCCACAATGATAATGGAAATCATAACGATGGAGGCGCTGCCCAGCCAGTCAATGGGAGAATGGATCATTCCAAGCTTCTGTAAATAAGCATTCAGTACACCGTTGTAAACGGCAAAAATAAAGCCGAATATAAGGCTGTATACAGCGGAGCTTATGACCGTAGGCATAAAGTAGATGCCTCGGAAGATTCCGCTTCCTTTGATCTTCTGATTCAGCAAAACTGCCAGAAGCAGGGATAAGGGTATGATGATGACCAGTTTCATCACAGCATATTCAAAGGTATGAAGGACGCTGCGCCAGAAAATGGCATCCTGAAACATTCTGGTAAAGTTTTTAAATCCTATATAGTAAGCTGTAAATCCGTTGTAATCATAGAAAATATATCGGAAAAGCCAGCAGAAAGGATAGATGGATATCACCGCCAGCAAAAACACTGCCGGCAGCAGCATTAAAACGGAAGCAAAATCTCCTCTGCTGCCTGCCCGTTTCAGTCGCTCCGCAAAGCTTAATTTTTCTTTCATGAGTCGTTTCACCTTTCTTTAAAACAGGGGCTGCTTTTAGTTTATCTAAAAACAGCCCCTCTGCTCTCTGCACTTATTTGTCTAAGTACTCAATGGTTCCTGCATTTGGATGCATCGGGTCAAAGTCCTTGATGATAAGTCTCTTAATCTTGCCCATGCTAACATCATTGTCAAGCGCCTCGTTGTATCTCTTGTTTAAATCTTTGATTGCATCGTCAGCACTGACATTGCCTAAGATCGCATTCCAAAGAGTTGCGATATAATCATCACCCTGGATAGCAACAGCCGGTACTGCCGGATATACGCTTTCGTAATCCTGTAATTTAAAATCAGCCAGTCTGCCGGTTTTAGAGGAATCAATCGCATTGCTCATATAGCCGGAGATCGGAAGGCAATAGCCGCCCTCTAAGTAGCCCTTTAAGAAATCTTCGCTGGAGAAGAACTTAATAACTTCCCATGCGGCGTCTTTGTTCTTAGAAGAAGAAAGCATCATGTACCCCTTCTGAGGCTGAATGGTTAAAGCACCTTTTACTTCTCCGTCAAGAGTCGGAACGGTGGATACTCCCCAATCAAATTTGGTAACCGGGAACTGATCAGTAAACACGCCTGCTTCCTGAGATGCATTGCCCCAGAGAGCAAATGCACCCTCCGCAAACTGTGCTCTCATAGCGTCTACGCCCTGGGATACGGATCCTGGGAGAACGCTGTTATCTTTAAAGAACTGATTGCTCTTTTCGATCACCGGTTTGTAACCGTCAAAATTAAATTCGCCATTCTTATAGTCGTAACGGTAGATACCGCTTGTCTCACAGGTTCCTTCAATCCATCTGATGAAGGGAACACTTGAGGTAAAGGCAACACCGTAGTTTTTCCCACCGCCGTTTTCCGTTACTTTCTTAGCCAGATCAATGACACCATCTAAGGTATTCGGGAATTCGGTAACACCCGCAGCTTCCACCAGAGCCTTGTTGTACTCCATTCTTACACCGCTTCTCATGCCTGTGGGAATCCAGTATACATTGCCGTCGATCATGTCGATTCCTTCATACTGAAGCTTGCTGGCCTCGGTAACCTTTTCATAATCAGCATCTGTAATTCTATCATTTAACGGCTCCAGGATTTTTGCATCTGCAAAGGTCTTTAAATCAAAGCCGCTCTGGCCTGCACTGATCCCTGCAATATCAGGAGCCGTGCCGGAGGAATATGCCATGGAAAGCATATTGGCGTAATCGTCCGTTACCACCGTCATTTCGATCTTGATGCCCTTGTCATTGGTCTCATTAAATTCACTGATCTTCTGATCTACGTACTCGGAGTCATGACGGTCATTGGTCCAGACCTTAATCACGGTTTCTCCTTTTGTGCCCTCCTTAGATTCGGCTGCTCCTCCTGCCTGATTCTGTGCTGCAGTTGTGCCAGCCGTACCTCCTCCACCGGAACAGCCCGTAAGTGATGCAGCAGCCAGGACTCCTGCCATCATAAAACTCAAAGCTCTTTTTTTCATAACTTTCTCCTTTCCAAACGTTTATAATACATTTGTCTTGATGCTACTATTTTAACCATTTCCGTTTTAATATGACATGACATTTTCCATGATTCATGTAACACTTTTAAACATTATACCGCTGCAGGCAGCAGAATGAAAAATAAAAGAAGGTATCCCGCAGGCCACGAACCGGCATTTGGGATACCTCTCTTATGCATTTTGTTTTCCGGGAATGCGGATCACCACACTGTTCCTGTAATATGGAATGGTCTGAAAATCCATCTCTACCTCTCCGTAATAGATTTTTAATCTTGTATAAACATTATGAAGCCCGATATGCTGGCCGCCTGCCGGTTCATTCCGGTAAATGGTATCACGGGCTTTATCTATATCAATGCCGCAGCCATTATCAGTGACTTCAATGTAAATCCAGTCCTCTTTCCGGTAAAAACGAACATCAATGGAAGGAATGCACACTGCCTCTCCCCACTTCTCATCCCGAAAGCCATGCTTAATGGAGTTTTCCACCAGGGGCTGTAAAATCAATTTGAGAATCCGGTACTCCTTAAGCTCCTCCTCCACATAGGACTGGAAGGAAATAGACTTATTGGTCCTGTGGTTCATGATATTGATGTAAGCTTCCACATGGGCGATTTCATTCCTGATCATGATAAGCTCATCCCCGTAGTTCAAGCCGATCCGCATAAAGGTCCCAAGATTATTGATCATGGACGATGCCACCAGCGTGTGGTTGTTCAGCACCTCAAGGTTGATGCCTTCCAGAGTATTGTAGAGCAAATGAGGATTAATCTGTTCTGCCAGAAGCTGTATCTCCAATTGATATTTTTCATGCTCATCTTCCTTGATCTGACTGATTTGAGACTGAATGGTACTGTACATGGTATTGACTGCCGCATTCAGCTGTCCGATTTCATCATCGTACTTTGTTTCATATGGCTCGTCGTATTGATTCTCCTGGATCTGCCGGATGCTCTCCATAAGACGTTCCAGAGGTGACGTGATAAACTTAGACAAAAGAGCAGAAAATGCCACGGAAAATATCAGGCCTGCGGCACCCATTAATACAATGAATTGATTCATTGTCGCGATCTTTCTATTTAAAGATTCTTTTGAAAGCACGCTGATCAGATGAAGATCCGAAAACGGAAGCATTTGGGAATAAACCACATTGTCCGTTAAATCCGCAATCTTACGGATCTGGGTATCCTTATTATTTTCCTTCACTCCCTGAATAAAATCCTGGCTTTCTAACACCATTCTCATGGACTGGGGATTTTTAAGGCTGATGTTATTCCCATTGGAATCTGCCACAAAATAAGAGCGCTCAAAATAATTGGCATTGGATAAGGACAGCCTGCTTTGAAATTTCTGCAGATTTAACAAGACCACCAGTCTGGTGGCGACTTCTTCTCCCTTAGTGGTGATCACCACATTATCACCGGGGATCAGGGTTGATAAGGGAATCACAATGGGAATCACGTCCTGCTGCTGCAAAAAAGGGCTCTGGCAGTTGGGAAGCCAGGTGATTTCATCAATGGTCCCATAATCAGCCAGGAAATCGGACAGGCTTTTCTCCGGTCTTACCCCATAAGAATATACTGTATTGCAGGTTCCATCCTTATTGACCATAAACACCGACTCAATCATACTGTTGCTGCTTAAAAGGTTGATAAGCTGGACCTGGACCCCTTCCTGGTTTAAATAGTTGCTCTCATCCCGGCCGCTTACAACGACTCTTTGTATGGCAGGGGTGGAAGCAAAGCTGATCACATTGGTAAGCAAGGTATCATACATGTTATTTAAGGATTCCGAAATTACATTCATGGTATCCTGCATCTGCATTTCCACTTCTCCGTAATAGAGCTTATTAAAATAACCTCTGGCAAAAATGCAGATAAAAATAGTAAGCATGATATCGATGCTGAACATACAAAGCCGGATTTTGGATGCGATCTTCTTGTCCCCAATAAATTTAAAAACCGTTTCTCTTAACCGTTTTATCATATCTGCCTTTCCAAATCACAGTGTTTTCCGCTGTTTCTGTTGTAATCCGATGGAGAGACGCCTGTGTTCTGTTTAAATACCCGGTAGAAGGAACGGTAATCATCGTAGCCGATTGCAGCTGCCACTTCTGCCACCGGCATATCCGGCTTCCGCTCCATAAGTCCTTTGGCGTGCTCCATTTTGATTCGGATCACATAATCCCTGAAATTGACTCCCGTTTTTAATTTAAAATAGCTGGTAAAATAAACATCACTGAGGTTTACGTGCCTTGCCACGTCCTTAGCCAGAATCTTTTCTCCCATATGGGATTTGATGTAATACTCCGCTGCCTGAATGATCTGGTTCTTCGGTCCGTTCTCCCCGGCTCCCTGCTTTCCGGCACACGCTACCAGAAAATCCTCCATATAGGCCTTCAGTTCCTCAAAGGTACGTATGGTATTCATGGGAAGAATGACTTCCGCCTGGGAAAATTCCTTCTCACTTCCCAGTTCCTTTTGAATGTCCGTGATCAGATAGATACACATCCCGCGGATATAGTTGGGCGGGGGCATCGGTACATAAAGAAGTTTGGAAAAATACTCCCGGCAGAATTCCCGTATTTGCTCCGTCCGGTTCATGGTAATCGAATACATCAGATTATTATAATCCATTTGATTCGCTGCTGCAGGCGGCGGTGCGGTGCACAGAATGCTTTCATCAAAGATCTTATGATCCGTCTCGTAAAAGCTATAGGACAGGCACATAAGAGCTGTTTTGTAGGAATTGGAGCAGTCCGTAAGCGTGGCTCCTTCCTTACCGATTCCAATCGTTAAGTCCATAGTGGAATCCCGGTTCACCCGTTTTAAGCAGCGGATTGCAAGGAAATGGTAATTCACGGGCAGATCTCCCGGTTGCAGAGTATGAATGATGGTCAAAAGCTCGTTGGAGCTTGAGATAAGAAATTCATATCTTGTTTCCTGAAGTTCTTCGCTTACAATATCCATCAGATAATTGATCTGCTGGAACTCATCCTCTTGTTCCCCGTCCTCTTTCCCCTGGATGGAAAAAACCATGACCCGGAAAGGACTGTCATTCAACTTAAGCTCCAGCCGCCTGATCTCATCCCCTATCTCTTCATAAGAATAAAACTCGTTCTTTAACAGTCTCTTTAAAAACTTTTCTTTTGGCTCAGACTTGACATTTAAATAAGCAGAATAAGAATGGATATGGTTGGACTGGAGGATCTCCTCTTTCTGCTGTCTGATCTCCGTCACCAGCTCATCAATCTTAATGGGCTTTAAAAAATAATTCTTAGCTCCCAATTGGATTGCCTTCTGCGCATATTTAAAATCGCCATAACCGCTTAAAATAATAAAATTGGTCTGCAGCTTTTCTTTTTTTACCTGTTCCATCAGCTGCAGTCCATCCATGCCCGGCATACGGATATCGGTTATTACAATGTCCGGATTACAGGTCTTAATAATCTCGTAAGCCTCCCTGCCATCTTCTGCAGTGCCAACAATGGTTATGCCAAACTGTTCCCATGGCACAACCGTAGACAGCCCATTGCGGATCGCCGCCTCATCGTCCGCAATCAATAGGGTTATATTTTTATTTGCATCCATGATTCTGATTTCCTCCCAAGTACAGCCAATAGCTTCTGCTCCGCCTCTCTAAACCACTGATCTTCAGGATTTACCAAAAGAATATACTGTATTCTTCCCAAAAGCGAAAGAAGATACTGATTCTCCGGGATTCCCGCAGAATTTCCGCTCCTTTCCAGATGGGACTTTACTCCGTATTTCTGACAGTAAAAAATTTCCTGCCGCAGTTTCCTTCTGTAATCCCCGGAGACCTGCAGTTTCTCATTGACCACGATTCCCGTAACCGCCTGTCTTCCGTTGCTGTATAGAATCCTGGTCTTTTCTTCATTTAGTTCAAACCCCATGGAATCTAAAAAGCTGGAAACCTTCCGAATGACCATGCCCGGGTTAAAATCACCGGAAAACGTCATATCGTCACAATACCTGGTATAGGAGATTCCTTTATTCCCGCACCATTTGTTTATGGATTCATCAAAATGCTTCATGACCAGATTGGAAACTGCAGGCGAAGTAGGTGCCCCCTGAGGCAGAAACTCGTTGCAGCAGCATAAGGCAGTCAGCATGGTTCCTACTGCAGGAGGAAAATGCCGGACGGGAAAAACGCTCCTTAAAACCATTGGAAAGGAAATGCTGCCGAAGAAGTCTTTGATATCCAGCTTCACCACCACATGTTTTCCTGTATGCTCCCTGGCATTGGACACCACTCCTGCACCTTTGTGGTAGGCAGTGGCACAGCTGGAGACCTCATATCCATCAAGGATATGATGCAGGATATTCCTCTGTATTCTCATCAGCATATAATCCGGTACCATGAGGCTCCGCTGCCTTCCGTCTCTCTTTGGGATACGGACGGTGCGGTAATGGCGTTCTGTATGGTTGCTGAACGCATAAAGACATGCCATTACCTTCTGGTCCGGCCAGCTGGTATTCCCCAGAAGCCGGAAAGATAATAGCATGTCCCTGCAATACTCCTTCGTGCAGTATTTCCATAAATCTGTCTGATACATCGGCTCCTCCATCGTAGTTATATTCTAAAATTCATTCTTAGCTCTGAATAAACAACAGAAGCAATACAAATATGATGCCGTAAGGTGTGAAGATGTACAAGCCGCAGGCACATGCACATGCAATGTGCGGTAGTACCTCGCAGCAGATTACGGCCTTTTCCTACCCCATGATAATCCCGGCAGCGACTCGCTGCCCGGCCGCAGGCTTATTACACGCGGAAAAACTATTGCTTCTGCTGTTATGGTTTTTATTCTAACACAATGATTTTAAATATTCCACTATTTTGCTTTACTGAATATACTTAACACCCTTTCTAAATTAATAATTTACGTTAAAGCGTCAAAGTTTAACGTGTAAAAGCGTTGACAACTTTCCTGCAATGGATTACAATGGGGAATATATTTGCAAAAGAGAGGACATAAAAGACATGATCATTATTATGAAGCCTAACGCTTCCGAGGAAGCTGTTGGTAAAATAAAAGACTTAATCGAATCAAACGGACTTCAGGCCCATTTATCAAAAGGGACGGAAGTTACCATAGTAGGCGTTGTAGGAGATAAATCCAAACTTCAGGGCAAAAACATCGAGATGTTCGAAGGTGTTGACAAAATCGTTGCCGTGACCGAAACCTACAAGCTGGTGAATAAAAAATTTCATCCGGAAGATTCCGTCATAACCATTGGGAATGCAAAAATCGGCCCGGGTCATCTCACCATAATGGCAGGTCCATGCGCCATTGAAAATCACGATATGGTTCTTGAAACTGCTTTTGCAGTTAAAAAAGCAGGCGCCCAGTTCCTCCGCGGCGGAGCCTATAAGCCCAGAACTTCTCCATATGCATTTCAGGGCCTTGAGGAGGAAGGGCTGAAATACATGAAGGAAGCCAGGGAAGCCACCGGGCTTAACATCGTCTGCGAAGTTACAAGCCTGCGGGCTCTTGAAACATCCGTAAAATATGTGGACATGATTCAGATCGGTGCGCGGAATATGCAGAATTTTGAGCTTTTAAAAGAAGCAGGAAAGGCCGGCATTCCGGTTCTGTTAAAGAGAGGCTTATCAGCTACCATTGATGAATGGCTGAATGCCGCAGAATACATCGCTTCTGAAGGAAACACAAATATCGTGCTTTGCGAACGGGGTATCCGTACCTTCGAAACTGCTACCAGAAATACCCTGGATATCAGTGCCGTACCGGTTATCCGCGCAAAGAGCCATCTTCCCATCATCATTGACCCAAGCCACGCCACCGGAGTACGAGCTTATATTGAGCCGATCTCCAAAGCTGCCTTAGCAGTTGGTGCTGATGGACTGATCGTGGAAGTCCATCCACGTCCATCCTGTGCCTTGTCTGACGGTCCCCAGTCTCTGACCTTCGAGCAGTTTGAGAATCTAATTGAAGAGTTAAAGCCTTACGCCAAACTTGCGGGGAGGACGTCTTAATGAGCGATGCCACCATTGCCTTTATCGGGCTTGGTCTCATCGGTGGCTCTATCGCCAGAGGGATCAAGCGTGAAAAACCAGATACTAAAATCATGGCCTACATGCGCACTCGTTCCAGGCTCTTGCAGGCAAAAGAAGACGGGATCGTTGATGTCCTTTTAGATGGAATCGGAGAAGAACTCCGGGAATGCGATCTCATCTTCCTCTGTACTCCTGTGGAGTACAACGCAAAGTATTTGTCAGAAATCAAACCCTTCTTAAAGCCTGGAGCCATCATTACCGACGTAGGAAGCACCAAGACGGATATTCACGAGGAAGTAAGCCGTCTTGGCATGGAAAGTAAGTTCGTGGGAGGCCACCCAATGGCCGGTTCGGAAAAGACCGGATACGAAAACTCCACCGACCATTTGCTTGAAAATGCTTATTATATCATTACTCCTACCCAGGCTTCGACTGAGGAACAGGTAAGCCGTCTGGTGCGGATTGCAAACATGATCGGATCCATTCCCCTTGTCCTAAATTATCGAGAACATGATTTTATCACTGCGGCAATCAGTCATCTGCCCCATATCGTAGCCTCCAGTCTGGTAAACCTTGTGAAGGCTTCCGATAATGAGGAAGGACTTATGAAGCGGCTTGCCGCCGGGGGCTTTAAGGACATTACAAGAATCGCTTCTTCCTCTCCTGAAATGTGGGAACAGATCTGTATGACAAACAGCCAGAATCTTTCCGTGATTCTGGAACGGTACATCGCCTCTTTAAATCAGATCCTGGGTGAACTTAAGGCAAATGACAATCAGTCTGTTTATCAGCTTTTTGAAACCTCCAGGGATTATCGCAACTCCTTTTCAGAAAAGGTACCAGGCCTCATTGCCCCGGATTATTCCTTTACGGTGGATATGGCTGACGAAGTAGGCGCTATCTCCACCTTATCCGTCATCCTTGCCGCTAAGGGCATCAGCATTAAGAACATCGGCATCAATCATAACCGGGAGCACGGAGAGGGGACTTTAAGGATTGCATTTTATGACAAAGAAACCATGGATAACGCATGGAAACAGCTGGAACGGTACCACTATGATTTAATTTCTAATTAAAAGAGAGGATTCCTATGAAATTCACAAAAGCCTCCCCTTTAAAGGGTGAAATAACCATACCAGGTGACAAGTCCATCTCTCACCGAAGCGTGATGTTTGGTTCTATTGCAAAAGGAACTACGGAAATCAGCCACTTTCTCCAGGGAGCCGACTGCTTATCCACCATCTCCTGCTTTAAGAAAATGGGAATTCAGATTGAAAACAACCATGACACCGTCATTGTCCACGGGAACGGACTCCGGGGCTTAAAAAAACCGGAAACGATCTTAGACTGCGGGAACAGCGGAACCACTACCCGCCTGATCTCCGGTCTTCTGGCCGCCCAGGATTTTGACGTGACCTTAACCGGTGACGAATCCATTAGGAAACGGCCGATGAAGCGCATTATGGAGCCATTATCCTTCATGGGGGCTGACATAAAGAGCGTTAAGGATAATGGCTGCGCTCCTCTTTCCATAACCGGTAAAAAGCTTCACGGAATCCATTATACAAGCCCGGTCGCTTCCGCCCAGATAAAGTCCTGTATCCTATTAGCCGGACTGTATGCAGAGGGCGAGACAAAGGTGACGGAACCTTATGTATCCAGGAACCATTCGGAAATCATGCTGAAGTATTTTGGCGCTAATGTTAAGACAGAAGGAACCACCGCCTGCATCGCTCCCGTTAAAGAGCTCTACGGGAATAAAATTGTTGTTCCGGGGGATATCTCTTCTGCGGCTTACTTTATAGCGGCAGGCCTGATGATCCCAGGTTCGGAAATACTGATAAAGCAGGTAGGCATTAATCCAAGCCGGGACGGGATCATTCACGTTTGCCGGGATATGGGAGCTGATATTACTCTTTTAGAGGTAAATACAGATTCCGGGGAGCCTACTGCGGATATTCTGGTTAAATCCGGCTCTCTGCACGGCATTACAATCGGTGGAGCCATCATCCCTACCCTCATCGATGAGCTTCCCATGATCGCCGCCATGGCCTGCTTTGCGGAGGGCGAAACAATGATAAAGGATGCGGCCGAATTAAAGGTAAAGGAATCCAACCGTATTGAGGTTATGGTAAAGAATTTATCTGCCATGGGAGCCGATGTTAAAGAAACAGAGGATGGCATGATCATCAGAGGCGGAAAGCCTCTTCACGGTGCTGTCATCGACAGCAAGTTAGATCACCGGATCGCCATGACCTTTGCAGTGACCGGGCTTTGTGCAGAAGGGGAAACAGAAATCTTAGGCGCCGAATGCGTGAATATCTCTTATCCTGGCTTTTATCAGGATCTGGAGAGATTGATGAAATAAAATTAATCAGTCATGCAGTGATGTCTGAGCACAAAAATGCCGGGAGAACATAAGTTCAACCCGGCATTTTATTGATTTTATAAAACTTCGATTTGGCACATCTTCATTGCCTCTAACGCATTCTCATGGCTCTTTACAGTCACTCCGGCACAGCAGGAGGAGTCCACCAGCACAGGTACTTCAGGAAGAAAAGCTTTGACTAACAGGGCATTGGAGATCACACAGATATCCGTACATAACCCCACCAATTCAATGGATTCATATTCTCTTTCTGTTACATATTCTCCAAGCACTGCGCTTCCAAAGGTGTTTTTTTCAAAACGTACTCCCTGAAATTCCTTTAAGGAATGATCAAGATCCCAACCGGCTGTTCCTCTGACACAATGAACGACCGGAAGTTTTTTCCCCTCCTGGGAATTAAGATAACTTTCTTCGTGAGTATCCAAGGTGAAGATCACCTCGTCTCCTACCGCCTGATATTCTTCTATTTTTCTTTTTACCTTAGGGACGATAGACACCGCCTCCGGAGTTCCCAGGGAACCGTCGATAAAATCTTTTTGCATGTCTACTACGATTAACAACCTTTTCATGGACAAACCTCCGATAATAAATAGTGATTATAGTTTATCACATTTTGCTCTCATAAGCATATTATTTTTCATCACATTTTTACTAGGAATTATTTTTACTTTTATGCCATTTCTCGTTTAAATCATTTATTTCTTTTATAATATTTAACAGCCTCTTCTGCTATAATAGCTATAATCACCACAAGAATTATTGTCCAAAATTCAGATTTGATTACATTTCCCCATGTAGCACCGGTTGATTTTTTTACTCCAAGTATCATTCCCGCTATTAGTGACATACTCCCACCACTTAGCACCACATTTGGGATCAACTAAATGCTTATGCTAGAAGTGAGGGCTTCTTGCTCAAGTAACCTAACAGTTACAGTATCAACAAGCTATCCCCGTGTGCCCCACGGTTCTTTTTAGCCGTTTATTCCAATACTAATATTCCTTGTTTCTTGATATTTCGTGCAGCATTTACATCTCTGTCACAGACGAAACCACATTCACATTGATACGTGCGTTCCGACAGAGATAATTCTTCTTTTACTTTTCCACAGCAAGAACAGGTTTTACTGCTTGGATACCATTTATCAATTTTTATCAGTTTCTTCCCCTGCTCAGACAGTTTGTAACCTAGTAACGAAGTGAATATTCCCCAGCCGTTATCATGGACGCTCCTTCCGAAATTCAAGTTCTGGGACATTCCCTGCATATTTAAGTCCTCAATACACACCGCATCGTAGACATTGGTTATCTGTCTTGACAGCTTATGTAAAAAGTCTTTTCGTTGATGTGATACCTTTTCATACAATCTGGCTACCCTGATTCGCTGTTTATTACGGTTTTTACTTCCGATCCGGCATTTCGATAACCTTCTCTGTTCCTTTTGTAACTGCTCCATGCTTTGACGATAGTAGCGGGGATATGCTGCAGTCACTCCATCAGAAGAAACAAATAGCTCTTTCATGGAAAAATCCAGTCCTACAACATTTTCTGCCTTTACTGGCTGGATCACTTCTTCGTATTCAAAAAGGACAGAGACAAAATATTTTCCTGTGGGGGTTTTCGATATGGTCGCGGACTTAACGCAAAAGTTTTCTGGTACAGGTCTATGCTGTTTCAACTTTACAAATCCGATTTTTGGAAGTTTGATACGCCCCTCCTCCATACGAATACTGCCTCTTTGATTATTGGTCGTATAACTGTCCTGATGTCGATGTTTGCTTTTGAACTTAGGAAACCCTGATTTTGGAGAACGAAAGAAATTACGATATGCTGCTTGTAAATGGAGCTGAGCATTGGCAAGTGCCAGACTGTCTACTTCTTTCAGCCATGGGAATTCTTCTTTATACTGCGCAGGCGTATTGCTCAGCTTTTTCCCTGTCTCATGATAATAGTCAATTTTATCACCGAGCATTTTATTATAGATAAATCTGACACAGCCAAAGGTCCTGGTCAGTAAATTCATTTGTTCTGCATTAGGATAAAGTCTGAATTTATAAGCTTTATTCACTCTTCTCACCCTGGCTTTCGATATACTGCTTAAGGACAGTTAAGGGAGCTCCACCAGCGGTTATCAGACAAAAGCTTTGACTCCAGAAATATTCGTTCCACAATTTCTGACGAATTTCCGGAAACTCTTTCTTAATCAGTCGGCTGCTGGCACTTTTATAAGCATTGATGAACTTACTGATTTCAGTTTTAGGATGGGCACGAAATAAAATGTGGATATGGTCAGCATCATAATTCCATTCCATGAGTGTTATATGGTAGTTCGGTGCGATGTACTCAAAAATCTCCTTCGCACGAGATGATATAAGGTTATCAAAAACCCTACGCCTATATTTTACTACTAATATCAAATGATAATGCAGTAGAAATACCGAATGAGCATTATTATCTAAAACCATAGTATCACCAGCCTTTTATTCTATTCGACTGATTATATTATATCACAAAAATTGATTTGTAGCAAGAGATTATAGCGATTCATCCCACCACCTTAGAGGTGGGGGAATTCTCGCTAATATATGTTAAAATATACCCCCACATACCCATTAATTTGTCTCTTATTGTCCTCACCTAATCCTTATAATTTGTTGAATACACAAAGGTTTCTATATCTTCCAGGGACTTAAAGAAATAAATGATCCCATCTTTGTATCCGCCCAGACAAATAGACAAGGCTATTTTACTCTCATTTTCGAGAAGTAAAATTCCGCTGTAAGCAAAAAAAAGAAATGTATGGATGGATGTTAATTAATATAGTATAATTTTTCGATAACAATGGAAGTTGATATAAAGATAATCTATATTAATTTTCATCAGAAAGTAAGGTGATGATAATGCACAGCAATGTTGCAGCTATGTTTAATGATTGGGACGAAGCTCTAATATGGTCCTGTTTGCAAGGACATATGGGAAATATTATCTTAGATAATGAAAAAAATCCCGCATCTGCTATGATTGAAACCGGTGACTTCTGCTTTTTCGCAGGCCAGCCAAATACAGCCCTGTTTCATGATATAGAAGGAGAAAAACTGCTCATACCGAAAGATGAAACTTGGGAAGCACTGATCGAGAATTATTTTGATGGACGGGTAAACAAAATATTTCGCTATGCAATTAAAAAGGAACCAGATGTTTTCCATGTTGCAAAACTGGCTTCTTTCATTAGTTCCCTGGATGATTGTTATGAGCTTCGAATGATAGACAGGGAAGTATATGAATTAGCTCGAAAGGAAGCATGGTCCGTGGATTTATGTTCTCAGTTTAAAGATTATGCTGACTATCAGCGCCGGGCATTTGGGGTATCAATATTACACAATGGTGAATTAGTGGCAGGCGCTTCCCCCTATGCTGTCTATAATAATGGTATTGAAATAGAGATAGATACCAGACCCGATTATAGAGGCAAGGGACTAGCGACAGTTTGCGGCGCCAAATTGATTCTTGAATGCCTGGCACGAAATGTATATCCAAGCTGGGACGCCCATGACTTACGTTCTGTTGCTTTAGCGGAAAAACTCGGTTATCACCTTTCCCATCCATATGTGACATATGAACTGACCGGCAGGTAGGCCCACCTCTTGTCTCCATTATAACCCAGGAGAAGTGAAAAAACAACAGTCATGTGCTTAACGAAACCATGCCGCCGCTCCTTTCGGGTGGACAGGCAATTTCTGACTTTTTCTAATTAACAGTTGACAAATCCATACAGACGTATTAATATACTGTTTAAATGAAATAATAAAACCGTTGAAAAAGAAGAGTAAGCTTTCCAGGCAATATTTCAGAGAGCCGCCGTTGGTGCGAGTGCGGTATAAAGCTGATAGCTGAATGGACTTTTGAGGGCGGCCCCGAACCATTGTTTTTTGTAGGGGCTGACGGAAACCACAACCGTTATTTCTCGTGGCATATATGTTAGTATATGAAAAGTGGGCTTTTATAAAGCCAATTTGAGTGGCACCGCGGATTGTATGATTCGTCTCAAGTACGTATTTTTGCGTACTTGGGACTTTTTTTATTTTCAGGATTCCCCTCACTCCCTCGCTCTGTCAACGGAAACCATCTTAAGGAGGAAATATTATGAAAAAATCGATCAAAACCCTGTTACTGGCTGCCCTTGCAGCTGCCGCACTCTCCGGCTGTTCTTCCAAGGCAGCTCCGGAAAAATCATCTTCCAATGACAGCACAGCCTACACCGTCGGCATCGGCCAGTTCGCAGAGCACGGTTCCCTTGATAACTGCCGGGAAGGCTTTTTACAGGGCCTTTCTGAAGAAGGAATTGTGGAAGGGAAAAACTTAACCGTCTTATACGAAAATGCCCAGGCTGACGGAGGCACAGCCAGCCAGATCATAAACAACTTCCTTTCCAAAAAGGCGGATTTGATCTGCGGCATCGCCACCCCAATGGCTCAGGCCGCCTATAGCGGAGCAAAGAAGACCGACGTTCCTGTTATTTTCACAGCAGTTACCGATCCGGTTGCAGCAGCTCTGGCAAAAGAAGATGGAACTCCGGTCGGGGAAATCACCGGAACCAGCGATAAGCTTCCGGTGGAAAAACAGCTGGAAATGATCCGCAAGATTCTTCCGGATGCGAAGACCATCGGCATTCTTTACAGCACCAGCGAAGTGAACTCAGAAGCAGCAATCAAGGAATATAAAGCCGCTGCCGCTTCCTATGGCTTTGAAATCGTAGAAGGCGCTGTGTCCGCAACTGCCGATATCCCTCTGGCAACTGACAGCATTTTAGAAAAGGTTGACTGCTTAAACAATTTAACGGATAACACCGTAGTAAGCTCTCTTCCGCTGATCTTAGATAAAGCCGGAAAGAAAAACATACCGGTATTCGGCAGCGAAGTAGAGCAGGTGAAAATCGGCTGCCTGGCTTCCATGGGTCTTGATTATGTGGACTTAGGCAAGCAGACCGGTATCATGGCTGCAAAAGTATTAAAGGGTGAGGCAAAGGCTAGCGACATGAATTTTGAGGTAATCAAGGAAGCCGCATTCTACGGAAACGCAAAGGTTGCCGAGAATCTCGGGATCAGCCTGCCGTCAGAGCTTACCGGTTCCGCCGCTGAAGTTTTTACAGATATCACCCACTAGAAATCATAACACTGGAAATATTGGAGGAAGTTAAACCATGTCAATCATACTTGGCGTTTTAGAAGAAGGCCTTGTCTATGCCATTATGGCGCTAGGCGTTTACATCACTTATAAGATTCTGGATTTTCCAGATCTTTCCGTTGATGGAACCTTCCCTTTGGGAGGCGCAATTACCGTTACCCTGATCCTGGCCGGAATGAACCCGGCGGCAACGTTATTTATAGCCTTTGCCGTCGGTGCCCTGGCCGGATGCATCACCGGCTTTATCCATGTAAAATTAAAGGTACGGGATCTTCTGTCAGGTATTATTGTCATGACTGCCCTCTATTCTGTGAATCTGCGGATAGCCGGTAAATCCAATGTCCCATTTTTTAATAATGATTCCATCTTTGAAAACAGTTTTGTGAACCGCCTGTTACCTGGGAAGCTTGCCGATATCAGCGTTGTGATCATATTAGCTGTCATCGTGGTGATCGTTAAGATTTTGCTTGACCAGTATCTAAAGACCCGCTCCGGCTATTTGTTAAGAGCTGTGGGTGACAATGAAACACTTGTTACCTCTCTGGCCAAGGATAAAGGCATGGTAAAGATCATCGGTCTCGCCATCGCAAACGGCCTGGCTGCTCTGGCCGGTTCCGTATACTGCCAGCAAAAAGGGTTTTTTGAAATCAGTATGGGAACCGGTACCATTGTTATCGGCCTTGCCAATGTAATCATTGGTACAAAGCTGTTTAAACGGTTTGGATTTGTGAAATCCACCACCGCAGTCATTATTGGCTCTATCATTTACAAAGCCTGCGTATCCTTTGCCATTTATCTGGGAATGGAAGCATCGGACTTAAAACTGATCACATCAGTGCTGTTCCTGGCTATTCTGGTGATCAGCAACGGCAGGGAAAAGAAGGTGAAACAACATGCTTGAACTTCAAAACATTAATAAATATTACAACCAGGGAACCGTCAATGAGATGTGCCTGTTCCAGAACTTTCATCTCACCATTAAAGATCAGCAGTTCGTATCTGTGGTAGGGAGCAACGGCTCCGGTAAGACTTCCCTTTTAAACATCATCTGCGGAAGCATTCCTTTGGACAGCGGTTCCATCCTGGTGGGCGGCGCCGACATCACCAACATGCCGGAATTTAAGCGCCAGCGCCGGATTGGAAGAGTCTACCAGAACCCGGCTATGGGCACCTGCCCCAATATGACAATCCTGGAAAATATGGCTCTGGCTGATACCAAGGGAAAGCCCTTTAATCTTCTTCCCGGTACTAATAAGCAGCGGATATCCTATTATAAGGAACAGCTTCGCTTCCTGGGCCTTGGCTTAGAGGATAAGCTGCATGTAAAGGTGGGCGTTCTTTCCGGCGGTCAGAGGCAGGCTATGGCTCTTCTTATGTCCACCATGACTCCCATTGAATTCCTGATCTTAGATGAACACACTGCTGCCCTGGATCCAAAGACAGCCGAGAACATCATGGAGCTGACAGACCGGATTGTAAAGGAAAAGCATTTGACCACCATTATGGTCACTCATAACCTTCGGTATGCCGTAGAATATGGAAACCGTCTGCTGATGATGCATCAGGGAAATGCCATCATTGACACGGAAGGGGACGAAAAGTCCAGTATGGATGTGGAACACATTTTAGAGAAATTCAATGAGATCAGCATTGAATGCGGAAATTAGATAATTATAATGATTTCAATCAAAGAAAATCCGGCCAGTACCTCGCCGGATTTTCTTTTTAATTGCCTGTTTTTACTTTTCACGCATCCATACAATCATTTCACCCTTGCCCCGGTTATTCCAACAGCAATAGGGAATCGCCTTAAACGTATCTTTTATGTATGAGGGTCTCTCTTCCTCATATAGGGTATCTCCTACTCTGGAATAATCAATGCGCATGCCTTCCAGTCCGGCGCACATGGTTCCGCCAAGCAATGATTCGTCAAATTCTTCTTTCGGCGGCACCGAACTGTCCATGATATCTGATGCCAGATACTTGCCGTTATCCGCTTCCTCAAGGCAATACACCATTGGCCCTTTCATCAGGCAGACCTTACCGATGTTATCACGTACCCTGGGGTTACATCTTACAAAACGGAAAGAAACATCAAAAACCACTGTGATCTTATCTCCTGCCTTCCATTTACGAGTTAGATACAGGTATCCTTTTTCCAGGCACACAGCTTCCTTAATACCATTTACACTTAGCTCCGCTTTGCCTGAGTAGGACGGTTTCCTGATTCCTACGGTAAACTCCTGTCCGTCCATTTCCGGAGTGATTTCCAATGTCACATCGCCTTTTACCGGATAATCAGAACTGAGTATAAGCTCCACATGGCCGGAGGACAAGTCGGTTTCAATCCTGCTGCCGACAAATAAGTTCACATAAACCGTATTCTGCTCTGAAGCATACACAAAATTGCCAAGGGAAGCAAGGGTTCTGGCAATATTAGGCGGACAGCAGGCCACGCCAAACCAAAGCTGTCTTGTGGTTTTTACATGGCGGTAAGTCGGATTTTTCTCTGCAATCTCAGGAACCACCTCCAAAGGATTGACATAAAAGAAATGTTTCCCGTCTAAGGCGATCCCCGCCAAAAGGGTGTTGTATAATGCCTTTTCTACTATATCGGTATATTTTCCATCCCTTGTGATCTGGAACATCCGGTTGGAAAACATGGCAAGCCCTACTGTGGCACAGGATTCAGAATAATTTGAATTGTTGGGCAGGTCGTAATCCGTGGTAAATCGTTCCCCATAGGATGCAGAACCAATGCTTCCGGTGATATACATCCTTTTTTCCACAATATTGTTCCACAGAATTTCGCACTGTTTTAACAGTTCTTTATCCTGATATTCATAAGCCAAATCAGCCATGGCGCTGTATAAGTAAACCGCCCGCACCGCATGCCCTTCCGCTGTTTCCTGTTCTTTCAAAGGCATATGGGACTGGTTATAATCCAGGTCAAAATCTTTAAATTCAGGAAAAATGAAATTCTGATTCTTTACACAGTCTTCGTTTAAAAAATAACAAGGTCTTTCCCCTCTGGTTTGTACAAAAAAATCAGCCAGTTCCAGATATTTTGTCATTTTGGTGACCCGGTAAAGCTTTACAAGGGCCAACTCCACTTCCGGGTGTCCCGGATAGCCGTGGATTTTTCCCTCTTCCTTTCCAAACACCGTACACATGTAATCGGCAAACTTACAAACCACATGAAGAAATTTATTCTTTCCCGTTGCTTCATAATAAGCCACTGCCGCTTCGATCATATGCCCTGCGGTATAAAGCTCGTGGCCTTCCAATAAGTCAGACCACCGTTTTTCTCCTGTAATTGTATAATACGTATTCAAATATCCATCTTCACACTGGGCTCTGGCAATTAAATCGATGGCGATGTCGGCAGCGGCTTCCAGTTTTGGATTCCTTTTTTTAGCGAGGGAATAGGCGGCAGCTTCCAGCCATTTGGCAACATCCGTATCCTGAAATACCATGCCCTTGTGATCTCCTTTTTCATCGCCGCAGGCAATCCGGAAATTTCTGATACAATAGCTTTTTTCGGCTCCTTCTACTTGATCATTGATCAGCTCCCATTGAAAGGGTAATATTACATGAT
Source organism: Lacrimispora sanguinis (assembly GCF_044987295.1). Classification (NCBI taxonomy): domain Bacteria; kingdom Bacillati; phylum Bacillota; class Clostridia; order Lachnospirales; family Lachnospiraceae; genus Lacrimispora; species Lacrimispora sanguinis. The sequence goes on from NZ_CP173277.1 coordinate 1,094,580, forward strand.
CCACCAGATCAATATATCTGTTCCAGAATGGATCATTAATTATAATGCTTTTTAAATCCACTGTTGTCAACTTACCACCATCCATATCGTTTCCTCACTCAGCAATTAGTTTTATTCATAAACCGCAGTTTCGTTCCGTTTCTTTACCGACTCTCCTTCTATCAGAGCGCAGGGCAAGGTGATGTTTACATCTCCCACGCTGGTTCCATGAATGCTTTCAAGTAAGAGCTCCATGGAACGGTATCCCATTTCCTGGAGAGGCCTTTCCACTGTGGTGATTCTTGGAGTCACATACTGGACAATATCTCCGTTATCAAATCCCGTTACTGAAATATCGTCTGGAATTTTAAGTCCAAGCTCTCTGGCAGCGTCATAAACACCCACTGCCATATCGTCGTTCATTGCTACAATCGCAGTCGGAAAGTCTTTTTTATTAAGTATCTTTCTGGCTGCTTCCTTTCCTTCCCGGTACTTCCAGTTTCCGCATACAACGTTCTCGGGCTTTAATTCTATCCCCGCCTCGTCTAAGGCTCTCTGAAAGCCTTTAAACCTAAGAGCAGCAGGTTCCGATCCTTTAAGCCCGTTAATCACACCAAACTCCTTATGTCCATTGCTTATAAGCATCTGTGTCATCTGGTAAACCGTTTTTTCGTTACTATAGCGGATTGAAGATCCTTCCCCATCCGTGTAACAGTAACAATATACCACCGGTTTTTTTATATCATGAAGTACATGGTTTATTTTGCGGTCATGCATGCCCACATAAATAATGCCATCCACCTGCATTCCAATTAAAACATCTACCGCCTTATCGATGTCCTTTTGAAAATTTGAAATATGTTCAAACTGGGATTCTATTTTGCTAAGAAGCCTTAAATTATTTAAGATGGTATTATATCCTCTTGCTTCTGCTATTTCATTGATCCCATCAATGATATGGGCCGTATGCCAGACAGTAATGTCTTCAACAATCACTCCGATTAAGAACGATTCATTTGTCCGAAGACTTTTCGCCAGGATATTGGACCGGTATCCCGTCTCTTTTATGATCTTTTCTACCCGTTTTCTTGTCTCTTCACTTACCTGAGCCGTATTGTTGAGCACATATGATACCGTTGCTACGGATACACCGGCCATAGAAGCAATTTCTTTTAATGTCATGGTAGTATATACTCCCTCTTTTCATTTTTTCCGTTCTTTACCCATCACTTCATGGCAGCCCATTTCTGCTATCCTTTTAAACCGGAAGTTTTGATCCCCTCAACCAGAAATCTGGAACCAAACAGGTAAAGAAGCATAGGGGGCAGAATCATCAGGGAAGATGCTGCCATAATCGACGGCCAGTTAATGACAAATGCATTACCAGAAGTATACATAAATGTAGTCATTAATGCAATGGTCAGCGTTCTCCACTTGTCGCTGTTAATATAGAACACCGGCTGGGTCAGTTCATTCCACCAGAATACACTGGACAGCACGCCAATCGTGGTAAAGGTGGACTTTGACAGAGGCACCAGCACTTTAAAAAACACGCCCAGCTTGCTGCAGCCATCTATGGTTGCTGCTTCATCCAGTTCCTTAGGGATGGACCGGAAAAACTGCCGGAAAAGAAATACATTATATGGATAAGCAAAAAATGACGGAATGATCATGGGGAGAAGGGAATCCAGCCAGCCGATCTTTCCAAACATAATGTACTGGGGAATAATCAGGGCAATACCCGGAATCATCATTGTACCCACAATCAATGAAAAGATTAAATTCTTCCCGGGAAATTCCATTCTTGCAAGAGGATAGGCTACAAAGGAGGAGGATATTAATGTCCCTAACGTAGTCCCTGCCATTAATAGAACGGTATTTCGTACATATAAATAATAGTTGGAATGAAAAAAGATATAGTTAAAGTTTTCCAGTGTCACATTCTTAGGGATAATATCAGAAGAGGTGGTGAACTCTGTTAAATTTTTAAACCCTCCCGAAAACACCCATATGATCGGAGAAAACATGATAACAGCAACAAGAATCTTAAGAATAAAAATTAGAATCCTGCCTGCCCTTTTCTTTGCTTTTGCTGAATTCATGGCCTCTCCTCCTTAATTTTCGTAATAGACAAGTTTTTTTGATACTGCAAATATGCCGATCCCAAAACCGCAGGCGATCAGAAACAGGACCACCGACAGCGCACAGGCATAGCCTACCTTCATATTGCTGAAAGCTTCCTTATAGATTAAAAGGCTTAAAACCTGGGTCATCCCGTTGGGATCTCCGCTTTCCCCTGTCAATGGATAAAGCAGTGCAAAGGAACCATTTAATGCGCTGATGCAGCCCATAACCGCATTAAACAGCACAATGGGGGAAATCATGGGAAGGGTTATGCCGAAAAACTTCCGGAATGGACTTGCACCGTCAATGTCACACGCTTCATAAAGCTCTCTGGGAACATCATTTAAGCCTGAGCGGAAGATTAACATCATCTGTCCGGTGTTGTATGTAAACAGGGTAATAAAAAATACGGCAAGATAAATGGTGCGTTTATCATACAGCCAGTTCACCATCACATTTTTTGCAGTCAGCTGTGAAATGATGGCATTTAAAAGACCTGCCTCTTTTCCGAAAATGGTACGGAATGTATACGCCAGTGCAACCGTCGGTATAACGGAAGGAAGAAAATAACAGAACTGGAATATGCCGTTTAATTTCTGTTTATAATTTAACAACATAGCAAGAATCACTGCCCAGATCGTAGTAACCACCATCATAACAACCGTAAAAAACAAGGTCACTTTTATGGAATTCCAAAAGGTAGGGCTTTGAACCATATTAACGTAATTTGCAAATCCTACAAAATTTGAAATACCATTTAATTTCCGGTTTGTCAAACTCACTGCAAACATAAAAACAATGGGAAATAAGGTAAAACATATAAATCCTATAAACCATGGGGCGCAAAAAGCATATGCAGTCAGATGGTTCGTAAGCTTCTTTTTATTTATCGGCTTCCTTTTCTCATTTTTCATAGCATTCACGATCCTTTCGCTTAAAGGCACAAATGACCTTTCTTTGCGGCCGCTTCCCTTCCGCTTTCCGTCTGGTCTGCGGCCGCTCCTGTGCCTGGCTGCTTTAATAGCAAATCGTCTCCTTTGCATACTGGGAAGCATTCTTCACCGCATCTTCCGGTGTTTTCTGACCTAATACCGCTGAGTTAAATTCACTGATTGCATTGTTGGTTACACCGGATGGCAAGCATGTATATCCAAATACACCGGCTTTTAAGGAGTCTGTTATGGCATCCCAGTTTTCGATTGTCGTTACGCTCTCCACCTTCCAGGCTCCTTTTTCTGCTATGGATTTGATTGCTGAAGGATTGCCGCTTGCCTTAGAGTTAATGGCCTGACCTTCCTCGCCCATCAGGTATTCAATTACTTTAAACGCGGAATCCTGATTCTTGCTCTTTGCATTAATGCTGTAAAAACCGGTATGTAGCGTGTTATATTTCAATTTATCGGTAGGAATTGAGGCTATATCCCAGTTAAAGGCAAGTCCGCCGCCATAAGTTCCGATATTCCAGCTTCCCTGCCAGCTCATAGCCGCTTTTCCGGCTGCAAAAAGATCTGCAGTATCGGAAGAAGGTTCCGGCATGGTACCGTTTTTAACCATTTGTGCCACATCAGAGACAAAGGAAACAGCTCCGTCGCCGATCACCATCTGACCCTTGGCCGGATCAAAAACCTGATCTCCTGCACCGCCGATCCCTGCCCACCAGGTCTGAGTATTGGGAAGCGTGCTTCCATATACTTCTGTTGTTCCGTCGGCCGCCTTTTTGGTAAGCTTCTCCGCCGCTGCCTTATAATCTGCATAAGACCAGTCATTCGTCGGGTAGGCAATGCCTGCTGCATCAAACATATCCTGGTTGTAATAAAGCAGTTCCGTAGCTGCACACCATGGTAATCCATAGGTACCGCCCAGGCCTTCAGACAGCTTTGCTACCGCATCAATAAACTCATCTGTTTTAATTGTGGATTTGGCCAGATAATCGTCAAGCGGAATGATTCCGCCTACCTGGGCAAAATTTGCAATGTCATTTTCCCAGATCACATAAATATCTACGGAATCATTCCCGGTTGATACCATCTGGTTCAATTTAGAAGAATAATCGCTTTCCGGGATCACTGTCACTTCTACGTCAATACCGGTTGCCTTTCCAGCCTGTAAATACATATTAAGAGCTTCGTCTTTACTTGGCTCATTCCAGACTGCAATGGTTACCTTCTTTCCTGCTTCGGCTGAATCCGTCTTACTGCTTTCCCCTGCCTTGGATTCAGTGCTTCCGGCCGCAGTCCCTTCCGACTTTTGTGTTCCCTTGGCGCCGCAGCCGGCCAATGAACCGCAAACCACAGCTGTTGACAGAAGCAGTGCCAGTAATTTCTTTCTTCCCATAATAAACCCTCCATTAAATTATATTATTTTTTTATTTAAACGTTTAAATAACTTTTTTATTTTTTGGCCGATAGATATAAATATTCATCAGCCAAAAAACATTTATTTAATCGTTTAAATTAATTTCTCAAAAAAATATACACTATAATGTACAACTTTAATATATATCCTTTTTATTTATTTGTCAATATTTTAATTTAAAATTAACCAAATACTTTTTATATCGTCACTTTATATATTTAAAGGTTTAAGTTGTCGCGAAGATTTGTATTTTGCTGCCGCAATTTGTCGATTACCGGTCTGAATATGGAAATGAGGCAGGATCTTAAGGAATCCTGCCTCGTTTGACGGTATTGTGATTTTCACTTTATCTGCTCATCTCACTCTGAGGACCTTTATCATTATGGTCTTTTATAACGGTATTGACCTCGCTCAAGTCAGAAGTAGGAAGATCTCCCGGTATGGTATTCTTTAATGCAGAGGCTGCATTGCCGTACTGGACTGCCTTCATGCAGTCACCTCCGCTGCTTAACAGTCCGTAAAGAGCGCCTGCAATATAAGCATCTCCGCTTCCGATCCGATCGACAACATCAATGTTATGGTAAGGCTCTTCCTCGTAATATTCCTTTCTGGAAGCATCGTAAATCACGGAACCAAAGGTATGGCTCTTGGGACTGTGCACGATCCTTTGTGTAGAAGCCACGACAGATATCGGATACTCTTCCGTAAAGCTTCTCATCATCTCCTTAACGGTTCCTTCCTTCTTAAAGGTCAGTCTTGCCGTCTCTTCTGAACAGAAGAAAATATCCACAAAGGGAAGAATCTGTTCAATGCATGCTCTGGCTTCCTCACCGGTCCAGAGATTGCCCCTGAAATTCACATCAAAGGAAATGATTGTTCCCGTCTCCTTGAATTTCTTGATCATATCAATGGCTGTCTTCCTGGTATTCTCACACAAAGCCAGGGTGATTCCTGTGGTGTGAAAACAGGTAGTTGCCCGATACATCTCCTCTGGGAATGAAGAGGTGCTGATCTGAACAAAAGAACTGTTTTTTCTGTCATAAATGACCTTAGGTTTTCTTGGATATGCTCCGTATTCATAATAATAAAGCCCCAACCTGGCACTTAAACTATTGTCGTAGACAAAATAGTCATCGCTGATACCATAGGAACGGACTTTATTCTTTACAAAATTTCCTATATCGTTAAACGGAAGCTGGGTAACCACTCCAGTATGAAGCCCTAAAAGAGCCGCACCTACGGCAACATTTAATTCTGCACCGCCCACCTGCTTTTGAAAGGAATCTCCCCGCACAAGCCGTTCCACACCTTCCGGAGACAGGCGTAACAAAAGTTCTCCCAGGCTCAGTAAATCAAAAGGTCTGTCACTCATCTTGATCTTTCCTCCATAGTTTTTAAAAGGGGAGCCATTACCAAATGACTCCCCTTCTTCTTATAAATTATCTCTGAACACGACCTGAACCGTCGCCGCCAGCCAAAGTCTCTACGTCTTCTCTGGTTACCAGGTTGAAGTCTCCAGGAATGGTGTGCTTTAATGCGGAGGCAGCAACTGCATACTCCAAAGCGCCCTTAAAGTCCTTACCGTCAACCAGTCCGCAGATCACGCCTGCTGCGAAGGAATCGCCGCCGCCTACACGGTCAACGATAGGGGTAACGCGATATTTCTTAGAGTGATAGAATTCACGGGTTGCGCCATCCATGATGCATGCAGACCAGCCATTATCGGAAGCTGAGAAGCTCTCACGTAAGGAGCTGACCACATATTTGAAGTTAAATTTATCGACCATCTGATTGAAGATGTCTACATAACCCTGTAATTCCAGTTCGCCGGAAGTTACATCGGTATTACCTGGCTTAAAGCCAAGAACCTTTTCTGCATCCTCTTCGTTGCCGATGCATACATCAACGTACTGCATCAGGTTTGTCATGACTTTCTGAGCCTTCTCAGAAGACCATAATTTCTTACGGAAGTTTAAGTCTACGGAAACAGTTACGCCGTTAGCCTTAGCTGCCTTTAAAGCTGCCTCAGTTAATTCTGCTGCTTCATCGCTTACTGCCGGTGTGATTCCTGTGAAATGGAACCAGTCTGCATCCTTAAAAATCTCGTTAAAGTCAAAATTAGCTGCGGTTGCTGTAGCGATGGAGGAATGCGCTCTGTCATATACAACTGCAGATGCTCTCATAGCAGAACCTGTCTCTAAATAGTAGATACCAAGTCTTTCGCCGCATTTTGCAATGTGCTTTGTTCCTACGTTGTATTTTCTTAAAGCAGCTACCGCACACTCACCGATGGGATTCTTAGGAACTGCTGTTACGAACTCAACGTCATGTCCATAGTTTGCTAAGGAAACAGCTACGTTTGCTTCACCGCCGCCGTAGTTTACATCAAACTCATCTGCCTGAATAAATTTCTCATTATTTGGGGTAGATAATCTTAACATGATCTCGCCCATTGTTACAAGTTTTGCCATTTGTGTTCTCTCCTAAAATTCTATTATTAATTTTTATTATTAGTTTTCTTACTTGCGAGCTGCGGCTACTGCCTCAACGAATTCTTTTGCTTTCGCTGTTACTGCTGCGAAATCTCCTGTCTTAGCACCCTTTGTTAAGCTGCTGCCTGTACCAACGGCATAAGCTCCTGCCTTGATCCACTTATCAACGTTGTCAACGTCAACGCCGCCGGATGGCATGAAATCACCCTGAGGAAGAGGTCCTTTAAAGGAGCTGATCGCATCTGGTCCCATGATGTTGCCTGGGAAGATCTTGATCACGTCACAGCCGCACTCCAATGCGGTAATTGCTTCGGTAGGTGTCATGACGCCTGGGAGCATCGGCACTCTGTAACGGTTGCAAAGCTTGATGGTCTCAACATTTAAGCCTGGGCTTACTACGTAATTAGCACCTGCAAGAATTGCTGCTCTTGCTGTCTCCGGATCCAGAACAGTACCTGCTCCAATAACTACATCGTCATTTTTGCTATATTTTTCAGACATTTTTGCGATGAATTCAATTGGATTTCCTTCATCCATGGTCATTGTGATTTCAATAAAATTGATGCCGCCTGCAATGATGGCGTCAACTACCTTTTCGCCCTGCTCAAAGTCTTTTGCACGAACAACAGCGACCAGACAGTCTTTTTTCATCTTTGATAAAACCTGTTCTTTTTTCATCATCCTATTCTCTCCTTCTTCAATTTCGTATATACGAATTAATTTCATATTTACGATTCTTATACTTGAAATATTAATCGTTTCCTTCCATTTTGTCAACAGGTATTCCTTATATTTTTCCAAGAAAGCCTAACAAACGGGAAACCTCCATGCTCTTTTCGGAAACCAGCTTTCCTAAAGCCTCATAATCATTCGAAGGCTTATAAAGACTGGACACGCTGATGGCTCCTAATACATTGCCATCCCGGTCAAAAACCGGAGCTCCCACACACTGCATATGCTCCTCCATCTCCCTGGCATCAAACGCATAGCCTCTTTCCCGAACCTGTTTCAGTTCTTCCAGAAGCTGGCCCTTGTTTCTGATGGTTCTTTCGGTGTACTGGGTGAATTTCAACCGGTTGATCATCTGCTCCCTGGCCTCCTCATCGCTGTAGGCAAGAATTACCTTTCCAAGGGAGGTACAGTACATGGGGTTTTTGGAACCAACGGTAGCTGTGGTAATAATTGGGTTCTCCGGCTCGAACTTACATATGTATACCACATGATGATCCGAGGGGATTCCAAAGAAGACTGTTTTCCCCACTTCCTTTGAAAATGCTTTGAGCACCGGCTCAATGATTCCGATAAAATCCAGATTATTGGTATAATTAATTCCGATGCGGTAGGCCATTAAGCCTATGGTATAATTCTGTTTTTGTCCCCTGGCCACATTCACCATGCCCATCTCGGCAAGGGTTGTCACAATATCGTAAGCGCTGGTCTTTGGCAGATCCAGCTTTTCACATAGGTCATCCAGGGTAGCCCCCTCCGGCGTTCTGGAGATTAATTTTAAGATTTCAACGGTTCTTTGCGTCGTTCTGTTCAGTTTCATGGTTTGGCCTCCATTTCTATGTCTTAGTATACTCCGAAAAACTGGAAAAAAGCAAGATGATTTTCGCATATACGAAACATTTGTAAGCATTTACAAAATAACCGGGTTTTCATCGGATTATTTGCGAAAACAATAAATCAGGGATTGTAATATTTATCATAATTATGTATAATGAACTGGGTATGTAAATACTTACAATTACGGAGGTGATGTTTTTGAATATCTATGATGTTTCCGAACATGCTCACGTATCGATTGCCACCGTTTCCCGCGTCATCAATGGAAATCCCAATGTCAGCGAAAAGACCAGAAAGCGGGTTCTCGACGTCATGAAGGAGCTGGGATACACCCCCAATGTATTCGCCAGAAGCCTGGGGCTAAATACGATGAAGACCATTGGAATCATGTGCGCCGATTCTTCCGACCCATGGTTGGCAGAAGCCATTTATTATCTGGAAAAGGAATTAAGGGGCAACGGCTATGATTCCCTCCTCTGCTGCACCGGCTATCTCCCTGAAACCAAGAAGAAGTATTTGGAGCTTTTGCGTTCCAAACGGGTGGATGCCATCATCCTGACCGGTTCCCATTATATAGAAGCAAAACCAAAGGACAACGCCTATCTTCTGGAGGCAGCAAAGGATCTTCCCATTATGCTGGTCAACGGGCAGCTGGATGGGGAGCAGATCTACAGCACGGTCTGTGACGACCACGCGGCCGTTTACGATGCTGCTTTACGGCTATACCGCTCCGGCCGTTCCTCGGTGCTCTATCTTTATTCCGGTAATTCCTTCAGCAATTTAAACAAGCTTTCCGGCTACCGGGATGCGGTAAGAGATGCCGGTTTTATGGTCAGGGACGAGCTTATGGTGCTCTGTAGCAAGGACTTAGACGCTGCGATGGAACGATTGGATACGATTTCCCGTTCCGGGGTCTATTTTGACGCTGTACTGGCTTCCGAAGATATTCTGGCTGTCGGAGCCGTTAAATATGCAGACAAGGCAGGACTTACGATCCCGAAAGATTTAAGCATCATCGGATACAACAATTCCATTCTTTCTAAGTGCACAACTCCGGAAATAACTTCCGTGGACAATAAAGTGGAATCCATTTGTACCACCACGGTAAACACTTTAATGAAGGTTCTGGAAGAGGGAAACGTACCGGGAAAAACCACCATCACCCCGGAACTGATAAAACGAGGTACTACTAATTTTTAATTTCACATATTCAAGGAGGACTCTCTAACATGAAACAGTTTATGGACAAGGACTTTTTACTGTCTACCGATTCAGCAAAAGTGCTTTATCACACCTATGCAGAAAACATGCCTATCGTAGACTATCACTGCCATATCAATCCACAGGAAATCTATGAAGACCGCAAGTTTGACACCATTACCCAGGTATGGTTAGGCGGCGATCATTACAAATGGCGTCAGATGCGTTCATGCGGCGTGGATGAAAGATACATCACAGGGGATGCTTCCGACCGTGAGAAATTCCAGAAGTGGGCAGAAACCCTGCCAAGGCTGATCGGCAATCCACTCTATCACTGGAGTCACTTAGAGCTTCAGAGATATTTCGGCTTTACCGGCCACTTAAACGGCAATACAGCAGAAGAAGTATGGAATCTGTGCAATAAAAAGCTTCAGGAAGATTCCATGAGCGTCCGCAACTTAATCAGGCAGTCCAATGTTAAGCTGATCTGCACCACCGACGATCCAGCCGATACTCTGGAATGGCATCAGAAAATTGCATCTGATTCAACCTTTGAAGTAAAGGTGCTTCCGGCCTGGAGACCTGACAAGGCCATGAACATAGAAAAACCTGATTTTGCAGCCTATATGACAAAATTATCTGCTGTCAGCGGCGTGGAGATCAAGGATTTCGCTTCCTTAAAGACCGCATTAAAGAACCGCATGGAATATTTCACCAGCCAGGGCTGCGGCGTATCCGATCATGCCCTTGAATATGTTATGTATGCTCCTGCTGATGAAGCAGAGCTTGATACGATCTTTGCAAATGGACTTTCCGGCAAAGCCATTTCAAAGGAAGATGAGTTAAAATATAAGACCGCCTTCATGCTGTTCGCCGCAAAAGAATACAACCGCATGGGCTGGGTGATGCAGCTTCATTACGGCTGTAAGCGTGACAACAATGCCATGGCATTTGAAAACCTGGGACCAGACACAGGTTTTGACTGCATCAACAACTATGCTCCTTCCGCACAGATGGCTGACTTCTTAAATGCGTTAAGCGCAACTGATGAGATCCCAAAAACCATCATTTACTCCTTAAATCCGAATGATAACGCCTCCATCGGCACCATCCTTGGCTGCTTTCAGAGCAAATTCCCAGGAAAGATCCAGCAGGGCTCTGCATGGTGGTTCAACGATCACAAGACCGGCATGACCGAGCAGATGATCTCTCTGGCTAACTTAGGATGCCTTGGAAACTTCATCGGAATGCTTACCGATTCCAGAAGCTTCTTATCTTATACCAGACACGAATACTTCCGCAGAATCCTCTGCGAGTTAGTCGGCGGCTGGGTAGAAAACGGAGAATATCCGGACGACCAGGATTCCTTAAAAGAAATCATTGAGGGAATTTCCTTTAATAATGCAATAAAGTATTTTAATTTCGAAGTTTAATCCCGGAATAAGAATGAAGAAATGCGTATTGATTGAGAGCGTTATAAAGCCCAATCAATACGCATTTTTATGTTCCAACATCTCTTAAGTTGGTTAAGCAGTATCCCTTTCACATCTGGATAAAGGCATGATCTTAATTTCCGATACCAGAACTGCTCCAAGGATCAGGATGCAGCCTGCCACCATTTTTCCGTCAATTTTCTCATGGAGGAGGAGGACAGAAAACAATGTTCCAAAAACCGCCTCCATAGAAAGGATAATGGCGGACCTGGTTTCATCCACATACTGCTGGGATGCAGTCTGAATGAGATAGGTAAGAGTGGTGCTCACCGCTCCCAGATACAGGACGCTTAATATCCCCTCCCTTGTCATAGAGAACTCTCCCCATCCTCCTGTTATAAGGAGATAGAACAGGGAAAAGGCAAAGGCCGTAACCATCTGGAAAAAGATCAGTACCGTCACCCGGTATTTTTCCACGTATTCTCCGGTAAAAAAGATATGCAGGGCAAAGCAAACGGCGCATAACAGTGTCAGCCCATCACCAAGGCCTATGGCGAAATTTTTATCCAGAGACAAAACTCCTGCCCCGGCAATGGCCATAAAGGCTCCAATCACTCCCTGAACGCTCACATGCTTCCGATAGAGGACTCTGGCGATAAAAGGGACAAATACTACATTTGTAGCGGTGAGGAATGCATTCTTAGACGGTGTCGTGTATTTTAGACCTACGATCTGAAGGGCAAAAGCCGCGAACAAATAGACTCCCAAAATAATTCCCGCCCTTATCTCCTGCTTCTTTATACTCTTTAAATGCCTGGCACACAGAGGAAACATAAGTACCGATGCCAGCAAAAACCTGGTGACCAGAATCTGAGCCGGACTTAAGCTGGAAAGGGCAATGTCACTGGCCACAAAGCCTCCTCCCCATATCACCGTCACAATCAAAAGCCCCAGCATGCCAAGATATTTTTTCATTTCTCTTTCTCCTTACACGATGCCATACCGGATGTAAAATTCCTATTTTCCGAATTTGGCCTTCATTTCCTCCTGCAGGCCATCCATGACCGTCTTCGGATCCTGTCCGTCAAGGGTCACTTTGCTCACTGCATTTTTGGATAAGTCAATGGCTTCAGCAAAATTAGCCGTGTAGTTGCACTTTGGTATCTTCTGGCCCACTGCATTGAAAAGATCATAAATCTTCTGGCCTCCGAAAAATTCATCCCCCTCCTTAAACACCTCTGAATCAAGTGCAGGAATATAAGATGGATACAGACCGTATTTGGTAAAGCCCTCTACATTGCCTTCCTTGTCGGTCATGGCAAACTTCACGAATTCCACAGCCGCTTCCTTACTCTTTGCGGACGCTGGAACCGCCAAAACAGAACCGCCGTTGCTGGCCCCGCCTGACTCTTTGTCCTTGTCGAATCTGGGAAGCTCCATTACGCCCCATTTGCCGGACTGATCCGGAGCAGCATCCTTGATGGAACCGGCAAGCCATACTGCCTCCGGCACACAGGCGATCTTACTGCCGCTTAAGGAAGCAATGAAATCATCCCAGCTGTTATCATTTACCGTGATCCCGGCATTATAAATCTTCTGGATCATCTCCATAGCCCGAATGGATTCCGGAGAATTTACATTGGTATTGCCGTTCTCATCAAAGTAAAAGCCTTCCTGTTCCATTAAAAGCATCCGGTAAGTGGTATCCTTTCTCGCCGTTGCCAGAGGCATCATAGCCGTTCCGGTCTTTTCCATAATGGTCTTTCCCGCTTCAATAAAGTCATCCCAGGTCACAATATCTTCTGCCTTTACTCCTGCCTGTTCAAAAATATCAGTCCGGTAGAACATGGCGCAGGGGCCTGCATCCCATGGATAAGCCACAACTTTTCCTCCTGCGGTACATTCAGATATTTTAATATCCAGAAAATCCTCGGCCTTGATATCACCGGTGAAGTCCACAAACTTATCCGGGAACTTTTCTCCGAATTTTGCCATCTGCTCCCCTTCTAAAGATACCACATCCGGAAGTCCGATCCCGGACTGAAGGCAGGTGGTAATCTTACTGTACACCTGGGAAACGCCCATTTCTTCAAAGTTAAATTCTACATCGGGATAAATCTCATTGAATTTTTCCGCTTCTTCCTGAAGATGGGCCAGGGCCACATCCCAGCTCCATACGGTTACGGTACCGGAAAGGGATTTATCCGCCTCTCCCTTTGCTTCACTTCCCCCTTTTGTTACCGGCGCGCCTCCTCCCGAACAGGCCGTAAGGGACAGTGCCATGACCAGTGATAACGCTGTTGCCTTCATCTGTCTTTTCATAAAATCCTCCTTTTCATTCACTTGGAATGTACCTTATATAGTTTTTTCCCCTCTTACTCCTTTACTGCGCCGCCCATAACCCCGGCTACAAACTGTTTCTGGAAAATCAGGAAAATCAAAAGAATGGGCAGTGTTGCTAATGACGTCGCAAGCATGATCACGCCATAATCCTTTCTCCATACGACTCCATCCAGCATGGACAGGGCAACCGGAAAGTTATACATGGACTTGGTCCCCAATATGATCAGCGGCCACATAAAATTATTCCACATGCTCATAAACATATAGATGCCAAGGGCTCCCACCGCCGGCTTCATGTTTGGCAGGACTACCCGGAAAAAGATCCCCATTTCCCCATAACCGTCAATCCGTGCCGCCTCAATGAGGGAAGCCGGAAAGGACAGCATGTTCTGCCTCATGAGGAAGATGCCAAAGGCATTGGCCAGTCCCGGAAGAACCACAGCCTGATATGTATTCGCCCATCCGATCCGGTTCATCAGGGTGAATAAGGGGACATACATGACCTGTCCGGGGATCATCATGGTCATCATGATAAATCCAAACATCAGACCCTTACCCTTAAACTCGTATTTGGAAAGCGCATAGCCTGCCATGGAATGAAACAAGATGGACAGACCCGTGTAGCTTACTGTCATGATCATGGAATTGATAAAAACTCTTCCGATATCCAACTTCTTATTTAAATTCTCAAGGTTCGTGAGGAGGTTGGTCCCAAAGGTCAGCTTCGGAGACACGCTTAAAATCTGGGCATTTGTGTTGGTTGCCGACACAAACATGAAATAAAACGGAAACAAGGAGGCAAAAACTGCTATTGTTAAAAACACATAGGTGACTGCCTTTCTTCCCAAGTTTTTTCCTTTCATTGCGTCCATCAATTTTCCCCTCCCTTCGTCATCTTAAACTGGATTACAGACAGCACGCCGATAATGATGAGCAGAGCATAGCTTAAAGCAGCCGCATATCCGAATTTAAAGAATGCAAAGCCTGTGTTGTACAAATAATGGCCGATGGTAATGGTGGCATTATCCGGCCCTCCCTGGGTCAATATAAAGGATTCGTCAAAAAGCTGGAGGGTGCCAATGGTAGAAGTAATGCTGACAAACAGCATGATCGGCTTCACCATGGGTATGGTAATTCCCATGACCTTCTGCCAAAACGAGGCGCCGTCTATATCCGCTGACTCATAAAGCTCTGTTGGAATACCCTTGATCCCTGCGATCATGATGATGGTGTTATACCCCGTCCACCTCCACGTAATGCCCATGATAATGGAAAACCTGGCTCCCCACACCGTATTGAGCCAGTCTACACCGCGAAAGCCCGCTGCACGCAGCACGTAATTGATAATGCCGTAGTCCGTATTCAAAAGCAGTTTAAACACCATGGCATAGGCCACCAGGGCCGTAATGGATGGAAGAAATACGCCGATCCGGTAGCAGGCACGGAATTTTAAGAAATCCTGCTCCACCAGCACCCCTAAGATCAGAGATAAGATCACCATAACCGGTACCTGAACGATTAAATAGATCACCGTATTCGAAAGAGATTTCCAGAATATAGGATCCTTTAGCATCACGGCATAATTATTTAAGCCAACCAGCGTATACGTTCCTCCCTCAAAGTTAAAAAAGCTGAGCCGGAAGGAATCCGCAATGGGATACGCCATAAATGCCAGAAACAGGATAATCATTGGCGCCAGAAAGAAATATGGCGCATTTCTTTTCGTTATTATACTCTTCATGTTCCTTCTCCTCCAAGCCTGCCGGCTTTATGATTCTCCTCCGGACAGTTTCCACACGAAATGGAATGGCTCAGGCTTTAAGCGGTCCTTTTCCAGGGCCTCCGCGCCCCAGCTGGCGCTTCCCAAACCGTTCTGTCCATAATCCACAGAAAGATACACCTCTTCCTCTCTTAGCAGTTCATTGGTATGGCTTGCCCTTGTAAGTTCCTCCTGGCTGTAGTGAAGGGCACTGAAGCCAAAGGGCACTTCTGATTTAAGACAAAGGGCCTCCCCATGACTGAATTTAGCCATGAGCCACTTCGTATCTTCTCTGTTTCCTGTTTCCTGAGGAACCACATATGGAAAATAGAAGTCATCCACAGACTTTTCAAAGATGCCCATTTTCCCCCCATCTTTACAGTCCGGGTAGGTCTCCCCTTCCCCTCTTCCGTACCATTTGACCTTTTCGCATTCTCCGGAAAGCAGAAAACGAAGGCCAATCCTTGGGAAACATTCCGGAAGTGTTCCCACGGGAGTTCCGGAAACCTCTATTTTTACAGTGCCATCAGGCGTTACCGTATACACAGACTTTACAAGTATCTTCCATTCCATAACAATAGGCGCATAGGTCTGATGGCAGGTGATCACCACCTGTTTCTCGTCCCCCTCCACTTCTACCCGGTCTACCACGCTGCACATATGGTTTACCATGTGTTCTTCCCACAGCGTCTTCATGTTTTTGTCATTATCCACCGGAGCTCTCCACAGGTTTAAGCCAAGTCCCTTTTCTATAAGGCTTTTTCCCTTTATGCGGTATCCGCAAAGGTTCCCCCGAACCCTGTCAAAAACGGCTTCAAACTGATCTCCTGAAACAATGACATGAATTCCTTCCTGTTTAAGCTTTAAAATGCCATCCCATACCTCTAATTCTTTTTCAGGACATCTTTCCTTAAGCATCTCCTGATGGAAAGCTACCTCTTCCTGGTCCTCTAAGGCCCAGAGTGGTTTTTCCCGGTAACAAAAACTTAGATCCAGCCAGATATCTTGTAACGTGTTTTTAAAGGCAGCTTGTTTCAGTCCTTCGATGCTCACTCTCTTTTCAGAATGAGGTCCGATTCCTTCCAGGGAAATCTCTGTCTCCATCAAGGTCTCCTCCCCTGACCAAACCCGGCATAAACATACCAGATGGTCCAGAGTCAGAAAATCATACCGGTTCTTTATTGAAATGCTTTCGCTCTCCAGACAGAAGTCTCCTGCTTTCACCGGTTCCAAAACTTTCTTAAGCTCCCGAAGGCCAGGAGTAGGAGTCCGGTCAGCCTGAATCAAACCGTCGCAGCAGAAAGCCCCGCTGTTGGGTTCATCGCCATAATCCCCACCATAGGTGATGTACCATTTCCCTGCTTCATCCTGCTTGCGGATCCCGTGGTCAATCCATTCCCAGACAAATCCGCCCTGGAGTCTTTTATATCTTTCAAAAATCTCCCAGTACTCCTTTAAGCCGCCCGGCCCGTTGCCCATGGCATGTGCATACTCGCAGACAACATGGGGCTTTTTCTTAGAAGTATCCCGTCCCAAAAGCTCTAATTGAGCGTGTCTTGTATACATGCTGCTGTACATATCAGCCACCGAAGCATCCCGGTCCTCCTCATAATGGATCAGGCGGTGGGTATCTCTCTCTCTGACCGCTCTTGCGGAAGCCACGAAATTTGATCCGAACCCGGATTCATTGCCAAGGGACCAGATGAGTATGCTTGAATGGTTTTTATCCCGATCCACCATGCGGACAGCCCGGTCCACATAGCTGGCTTCCCACAACACATCCTCGCTCAGCTTATCCATCTTTCCCTTTATGTACGCCATCTGGTTACATTCTAAATCTGCCTCCTCCATGACATAAAAGCCCATCTCGTCACAGAGAGTCAGAAAATCGGGATGACTTGGATAGTGAGCGGTCCGCACCGAATTGATGTTGTTTGCCTTCATCAGCCTTAAATCAGCTTTCATATCCTCTATGGTGATACATCTGCCCTTATCCTGGTTCCAATCATGGCGGTTTACACCTTTGAACTTAATGGGCTTGCCGTTTATAAGAATCAGCCCATCCTTTTGCTCCACATTCCGAAACCCGATCCGTTCCGGGTAATACTCTGCGGCCCCGTCCTCGGTTTTAAGGCTCATCATGACTTCGTAAAGCTCTGGTGTTTCAGCGGACCAGGCAAGGATTCCCGGAAGAATTCCTTCAAAGGCTGTCTTTGTCTCCCCTTCTTTTAAGGTAACCTTCTTTTCCTCCCGGAACAGGTACGCCCCTCCTTTATTAATACTTAAGGCGATTTCAGCCTCCACATCCCTGCCCTGATGATTGCTTACTGTGACCAGCCCGGAGAAAGCTCCATCTTTATTCTGATTAACAAGAAGAGCATCAAGCTTGTAGTCGGAGCAATGGATCTTTTCCCGTGAAACGATCCCAACATCCCGGATGATTCCCCCGAACCACCACATATCCTGATTTTCCAGATAGCTTCCGTCGCAGAATTTGTATACCTTTACCGCCAGAAGATTCTCTCCATCTAAAAGGGCCTCGGTTATGTCAAATTCCGCAGTCAGCCTTGGCCCCTGGCTGTAGCCGATGAATCTTCCGTTTAGCCATACGTGATAAGCGCTCTCCACTCCGTCAAACCGAAGCAGATATTCTCTGTCTTCCTCTTTTTCTAGAAAAAAGCTGTGGCGATAAGCTCCTGTAGGGTTATCCACCTGAATGGACGGTTCATCCAAAATGGGAAACAAAGAAATGGCGTCGTTATAATGAGGCTCTCCATAACCATTTAACTGCCAATGTCCCGGCACTGCCATCTTCCCCCAGCCTTCCCCAAAAAACTCCGGGTTCATGAAATTCTCCGGTACTTCCATAGGAGTCTCATAATATTCAAAATCCCAGTTTCCATTTAGCAGAAACCAGTTTCTGCTTTTTGACCGGTCATAAGTATGCGCTGTCTCTTCATCCTTAAATCCGCAGTAAAACGGTCTTGTCCCCAGACGGTTCCTCTCCAGCACATGCACATTGTTCCAGTCTTCCCTCCTGTAATCGAAGATCACCTTCTCCACGTTCATCCCTCCAACTCTTTTTTATTGCTCTTCTTCTGCCGTTTCTTTGCAGCTCTGTCTTAACACCAGCTTGTTTGGTGTCACCATTTTTACCCCTAAAAATCGCTTTGTTCCGATTCTTTCATCCAACAGCCTGGCAGACATGATCCCGATGAGATCGCTGTAAATATGGACCGAGGATAAAGGCGGTGTCAGAAATTCATCGTTTGGTATGTCATTACAGCTGATCACAGCCGTCTGTTCCGGAATCTTAATATTGAATTCCCTCATTGCTCGCAGGCTGCCGATGGCCATGGAATCGTTTTCCACAAATATCGCCCTGGGAAGCTTATTCTCCTCTATGGCCTGTTTCGTCAGGCGGTACCCTGATTCTGCAATGGAGGTGGGGCCCAGGAATACGTAATCCGGCTGATACAGCCCTGCACTCTCTAAAATATACCGGAAATAAACGTATCTGGTGTCCAGGATGTTCTTATCTCTCACCCAGACTCCTTCTGACCCGATGTAACCAATGGTGGAATATCCCAGCTTCATGAAATGCTCCAGAGCCTTTTCCATAACGCCCTTAAAATCGTTTACAACACAGTCAAATTCCAGTTCGTCATCCTTTGGGTTAAAATCCGCCATGACCACGGGAAGCTTTGAACCAATGACCGCCTGACGAAATTCCTCCTCACCGTACCAGCCTCCGGAATGCCCGATTACGATCAGTCCTGCGTAATCTCCCAGTCCGGAAAGCAATTCCTCCTTAAGCGGAAGGAAAAACTCCTTTACTTCGTAACCGAAAGCCTGAGCCTCTTCCTTTGCGTTTACCCGAATGGTCAGGTAATAAGAATCCGTAATCTCATCAAATTCGCTGTACAGCATGACCATGGCCACGCTTCCCTTTTCCTCTGCCGCAATTCTGCCAAGAGCAGATGCTCCGGACTTGTACTGAAGTGCCTCGGCAGCCTTAAGGATCTTAAGCTTTGTCTCTTCTGATATGGAAAATGTCTCATCCTGATTCAACACTCTGGATACAGACGCAATGGAAACTCCTGCAAGGTTTGCAATACTCTTTAATGTAGCCATTTTTTCCTCCTTGGTAAAAGTTTTAGTAAAAACTTTTACTTGATTGGTTTCAATATACTTAATATACTATAATTTGTCAACAGTTTTTTAGTAAATTCTTAGCCTTTTTTATTCATTATGCTATGTATTTCACCTTATTTTTAGTAAAATAGTTTTACTACTTGTTATTTTACAACGAAAAAAGGGGTTCGATCCTCTTCTAAAAGATCGAACTCCCTTTTTATTTTACTGAATTATCTTTACAGGACATTTTGCAGCACATTTACCGCAATTGGTGCATTTCTCATAATCGATCACTGCAACATTGTTATCCATGTGAATGGCATCGAATTCGCACTGCTTTGTACACAGCATACAACCAATACAGCCAACTTCACATTTAGCCTTAACATCTTTGCCTTTGTCATGGGAATTACACTGAACCAGATGCTTTGACTTGTATGGAACCAGGTCAATTAAATGGTTCGGGCAGGAGGAAACACATTTGCCGCAGGCCACGCATTTCTCCTTATCCACCACTGCAATTCCGTCAACCACATGAATGGCATCAAATTCACAGGCCTTTACGCAAGAGCCGTATCCCATACAGCCATAGACACAGGCCTTATCACCGGAGCCAGGAACCACCGAAGCCATCCGGCAGTCATCAATTCCGTAATAATTGTACTGAACCTTTGTCTTATCGCAGGTTCCTTTACATTTTACAAATGCAACCTTCTTATCCGCAGAACCGGCCGCAACTCCCATGATTTCGCCGATCTTCTCAGCGACTGTCGGGCCGCCTACCGGACAGGCGGAAACAGCTGCCTGGCCTAATGCAATGGCCTTAGCCAGCGCATCACAGCCTGCATATCCGCAGCCGCCGCAGTTGTTACCTGGAAGCTCGTTTCGGACAAGGATTTCTTTTTCATCAACTTCTACTTTAAACTTTTCGCTGGCAATACCCAGGAACACACCGATTAAAATTCCGATGATGCCCACAACGGCTGCCGCAAATATAATACCTGTTACCATTCTTTCGTCTCCTCCTTATTTAATTAATCCGGAAAATCCGAAAAATGCGATTGCCATCAGGCCGGAGGTAATGAGGACAATGGGTGACCCCTTAAAGGAATAGGGGACATCATTGTTTTCGATTCTCTCGCGGACACCTGCCAGCATAACAATGGCAATGGTAAAGCCTACGGAAATACCCACACCGTTGATAACACTTTCCAGAATGTTATATCCCTTCTGCACGTTGGTCAGGGCAACGCCCAGTACCGCACAGTTGGTTGTGATCAAAGGAAGATACACACCCAGAGCCTCATAAAGAGCGGGCATGGATTTCTTCAAAAACATTTCTACAAACTGTACCAGAGCTGCAATAACCAGAATAAATACAATGGTCTGTAAGAACTCCAGATGAAGTCCCACTAAAATCCCCTTATAAATAACACTGGTTGCAAATGCTGCAATGGTAATTACGAAAATAACGGCTGCGCCCATACCGGCAGAGGTCTTCACATTTTTGGAAACTCCAAGGAATGGACATAGGCCAAGGAACTGGCTGAGCACTACGTTGTTGACCAATGCGGAGCCAATGGCTATCAGTAATAATTCTTTCATCTATCCATCCTCCTATTCTTCTTTCCTGGAAGCTGCGGTTTTGGCTTCCGCTTCTTTTTTGGCTGCCTGTGCCTTCTTAGTTGCCAATGCTTCCTCTTCCATCTGCTTCTTCCTGGTCTGAAGAACCTCGTGATTGGACATGCAGGAGGAACCGGTACAGGAAGCACAGTTGCCGCCACATGCTAACTTGGAAGGAGGAACAGAACCGTTGGTAGCAGAAGGTGCTTTAAACTTATTCTGAAGTGCCGTTAAAACAGAGAGCACGAAGAATGCACCCGGAGCAAGGACGAAAATGGAAATGTGAAATTCCTCCGGAATAATGGTGTATCCAAATACAGCGCCAGAACCTAACAGCTCACGGACAAGTCCGATACAGGTAAGAGCGATGGTAAATCCAAGTCCCATACCGATTCCGTCAAAGGTCGATTCCATGACACCATTCTTGGAAGCATAGGATTCTGCACGGCCTAAAATAATACAGTTTACCACGATAAGGGGAATGTAAATTCCCAGTGCAGAATAAAGGCTAGGTACATAGGCCTGTAAAAGAAGCTGCACAATCGTAACCAAAGTCGCAACGACAACGATATAGGCCGGAATTCTCACCCGGTCCGGAATGATATTACGAAGGGCAGATATAAGCATATTGGAAAATAGAAGTACCACGGTCGTGGAAAGTCCCATGCCCACACCATTCACCGCTGAAGTGGTAACAGCCAGAGTCGGGCACATGCCAAGCATCAGGATGAAGGTCGGGTTTTCTTTTACAATACCGTTATATAAACGTTCCATACATTTGTTATTCATCTTCCCACCTCCTAACGGTCAATACTGTGCACGTAATACAATGCGGCATTGACTGCATTGGTTACTGCGCTTGATGTAATGGTTGCACCGCTGATGGCATTGATCTCTCCATCACCGGCATTACCGGATTTTGTAACGGTAAGGGATTCCTTGTTTTTTCCAGCATACTGATCCTTAAATGCCGGTTCCTTTGCCTTTAAGCCCAGACCCGGGGTATCGCTGATCTCCAGAAATTCTATGCCGTTAATGGTTCCATCTTCTTTGATACCAACGGATATCTTTACGACTCCGCTGTAGCTGTCACCGGAATAGGAAGTAATCACATAACCCAGGGCAGTCCCGCTTGCGTCCACTGCCTGAAATGCATTTTCCACACCAACTTTTCCAAAATTCTGGGAAAGCAGTTCTGTATTGCAGGATTCCACTGCCGCTTCCATCTTATCATCCGATGTAAATTCGGCCGCTTCCGGAAATACTTTCTTATATGCCGCCATATTGGCTGCTTCAGTTGCCTTTTCAATGGGATCCTTTGTAATCTGATAAGCGCCGCCCAGCAAAAAACCGGAAATCAGAGTGATCACAAATAAAATCAATGCGTCCTTCATAAATCCGCCGTTTTTCATCTTACTTTCCCTCCTTTCCAAATGCTACCGGAATAGAGATCTTCTCAATCAGAGGCACCAGAATGTTACTGATGATGATGGCATAGGATACGCCTTCTGCCGAACCTCCGAAAAGACGGAATAATCCGGTCAGCACGCCTAAAAGAATGCCGAAAAGGATCTGTCCCTTTGGTGTGATGGGGCTGGTCACATAATCGGTAGCCATGAAGAATGCACCGAAGATCAGGCCGCCGCCGCATAAATGAGTCAGCACATACGTAAGATCATGCTGTCCGAAAATAAATACGAATACCGCAAAGGTAATTAAATAGGCTGCCGGAATCGTGATGGAAATCACTTTTCTGAACAAAAGGTAAGCTGCACCCACGAGCAGGGCAATCACTGATACCTCACCAATGGTTCCTGAAATTTTTCCAATAAACATGGATGTTAAATTAACTGCTTCTCCTGCCTTTAATGCAGCAAGAGGAGTCGGGCCTGCAACTGCGTCACTATATGTAAAATCAGTCATCTTGCCTGCAAAAGAAATAAGCAGGAAGCATCTTGCCGCCAGGGCCGGGTTCATAAAGTTCTGTCCCAGACCGCCGTAAAGCATCTTTACTACGATAATGGCGAATACACCGCCCAGAAACGGAATCCATAAGGGAATAGCCGGCGGCATGTTAAGGCCTAGGATCATTCCGGTCACCAGAGCACTTCCATCGCTCACGGTAATGGGTTTTCCCATAAGGGATTCAAATACATATTCACTAAGAACACAGGATAATACACTGATCAGCAAAATCAGTGCCGCTTTCACCCCAAACTGATATACACCATACGCAGACGCAGGAATCATGGCAATGGCAACATCCAACATAATATTCTGTGTTGTAACCTGATCCCTGACATGAGGTGATGATGATACGTTTAACAATTTACTCATGCTTCTCCTCCTACGCTTTCTTTCTGCTTGCCGCAACTTCTTTGCGCATTTCTTTAAATGCCTGGGTAAGAGGTCTTCTGGCCGGGCAGATGTATGCACAGCAGCCGCATTCGCAGCATTCCATGCCATTTAATTTTACAAACCGTTCCATGTCAGACCGTTCCGCCGCATCCATAATCATCTGAGGAACAATGTTGCCCGGACATACCTTTACGCATCTTCCGCAGCGAATACAGGCGCTGGGTGCATTACCTGCCACCTCGTCATTTGTCATGCAGGTAAGGGCAGAGGATGTCTTTGTAACGGGAATATTAAAGTTAAACAAAGCCTGCCCCATCATAGGGCCTCCGGAAATCACCTTTTCCGGTTCTGTCTTAAAGCCGCCGGAAGCCTCTATAAGCTCGCTATAGTTGGTCCCGATCCGAACATTATAATTCTGTGGATTTGTGATCGCATCTCCGGTCACCGTAATGATACGGCGAATCAGTGGAATACCTTTTGCAACCGCATTATAAATAGAAATTACCGTATCCACATTGTCTACCATACAGCCTGCATCTGCCGGGAGCATGGTGGAGTTGATCTTTCTTCCTGTTATGGCATAAATCAGAGTACGCTCGCCGCCCTGTGGATATTTGGTTTGTAACGGACAGACAGTGATCCTTGGCTCATCCTTTACAAGCTCAGTCATCAGCTTGATCGCTTCCGGTTTGTTGCTCTCAATGCCGATCACACCCTTCGCATTGTCAAACAGCTGAAGGATTATATTTAGCCCTTTTATGATACTTTCCGGCTCTTCTAACATCATCCGGTAATCAGAAGTTAAGTACGGCTCACATTCCGCACCGTTGACAATGATCGTATCGATTTTTGACTCATCTTTTGGCGTCAGCTTCACATGAGTAGGAAATCCGGCACCGCCAAGACCTACCACCCCTGCTTCTTTTACAATAGTTCTGATCTCTTCCTTAGATAATGTCTTCGGATCACGCTCTTTGCCAAATCCTTCCACCGTCTGATACTTCCCGTCGTTTTCAATGATAACAGACGGAACCATAGAGCCGTTTGCAACCATTCTTGGTTCAATGGTTTTTACCGTTCCTGAAACAGAGCTGATCACACATGCAGAAATAAAGCCTCCCGGCTCCCCGATTTTCTGTCCAACCAGCACCTGATCTCCTGCCGCCACCAATGGTTTTGCCGGCGCACCGATATGCTGGGATAAGGGGAATACCATCTCGCCTTTTGGCTGCAGCACTTGTACAGGTTTATTTTCCGACAGTTCTTTTCCTTCATTAGGATGAATGCCGCCTTTAAATGTAGCCAGACCCATTTAACTAACCCTCTTTCTCTACAATTCTTTATCTCTCCTAGCAAAATTTCAGCATTTTGCCACCTGAAACAGTATAACATAATTTAGTAACCGAAACAATGCATAAATACATATTGTATACTGTGTTTTATATACAATACTTTTCAATTATCAGGGATAAAACCTGGTAAAAGGCCCTGGTTATACGTTAATTAAATAACAATCTTATTGAAGTTACCGCTATTATGTTTTTATAAAAATACATTTAATTCGAATATTTTTTTATTATTCCAGATTATCAGCCTTTTTTTGACAATGTTTTTCATTCTATACAAGATTCTTCGTTAAATTTTTGCTAAATTTTCATAACTTGAGTCGGTTTACCCCCTGTTTTTATGAAGTTATATTATGGTTTCCCATCATCATATATTAGAATTTTTAATAAATAAAGAGGAGCATTGTAATAACAAAATCAGGATTGACTCCGTGACTGTTGTTTTTTCCAATGCTCCCCTTGGGGTATGCAAGCCGGGGTTTTTGTTTAATCCAGTTCCACTGCCCCGGTATAAAGCTGATAATATCTGCCTTTTTGTTCCAGAAGATCCTCATGATCTCCCCGTTCAATGATCTCCCCGTTTTCCAAAACCATAATAGCATTGGCATTACGCACCGTTGACAGGCGGTGGGCGATCACAAACGTAGTCCGGTCCGCCATAAGGCGGTCCATGCCACGTTCAATATGCTTTTCTGTTCTGGTATCCACGGAGCTGGTCGCTTCATCAAGTATCAGGACCGGTGCCTTTGAAATCGCTGCCCTGGCAATGTTTAAAAGCTGTCTTTGCCCCTGGCTTAAGTTGGCCCCGTCGCCTTCTAACAGCGTATCAAAGCCGGCAGGCAGCCTCATGATAAAGGAATACGCAGAAGCTGTTTTCGCTGCCTGGATTACCTCTTCATCCGTTGCATCAAGCCTTCCGTAACGGATGTTTTCCATTACGGTTCCTGTAAACAAATGAGTATCCTGAAGGACCATTGCAATATTATGGCGTAAGTTTTCCCTCTTAATGTGACGGATATCGACTCCGTCAATGGTAATTTCACCTCCCTGAATATCGTAGAAACGGTTCAGAAGATTTGTAATCGTAGTTTTTCCTGCTCCGGTAGAACCCACAAAAGCGATCTTCTGCCCGGGTTTTGCATAAAGATTTAAATCCTTTAAAATCACTTTGCCTGGATCATAGCCAAAGGTCACATGCTTTAATTCCACATATCCATTCATTGGATTCAGCTCTGCCGCATCTTCGTCATCTGCAGGCTCCGGCTCCTCATCCATAACAGCAAATACCCGTTCTGCTCCTGCAAGGGCGGAGAATACATTAGTTACCTGCATGGACATCTCGTTGATCGGACGGCCGAACTGCCTGGAAAAGCTTAAGAATACGGTCAGTCCGCCCACATCAAAGCCACGGAGCACACAGAGAAGACCTCCGATGCACGCCGTCAGGATGTAGTTCAGCTGGCTTAAATTTCCCATGACCGGCATCATCACGCCTCCGAAAAACTGAGCATGGATCATGTTATTCCTTAGATCCTCATTGAGAATTTCAAATTCTTCTTCTGCCACATCTTCATGGCAGAACACCTTAACCACCTTCTGGCCGCTGATAATTTCTTCAATATATCCGTTTACAGCGCCAAGGGAGCTTTGCTGTGCTGAGAAAAACTTCTGGCTTCTTGACGCTACAAAGCCGCCAACCCTCATCATAACAGGAATCATGATTACGGTCACCAGAGTCAGCCAGATATTTGTATAGATCATAAGCACCAGGGTACCGATAATGCTTAATGCTCCGGTAAAAAGCTGAACCAGGGTACTGCTTAGCATCTGGCCGATGGTATCCACATCATTGCTGAACCGGCTCATTAAATCACCGGTGTTATTGGTATCATAAAACCGTACCGGCAGGGTCTGAATCTTGCTGAACAAATCATCTCTGATCTTTTGGAGTGCATTTTGCGCAACCGTCAGCATGATTCTGGATTGGGCATAGTTAGCAATCAAACCGATGAGAAAAACGGCTGCCATTGCCACAAGACCTTTTGCAAGACCTGACACACTCCCCAGCCCGCCTCCGGGAGGTGCGATATATTGATTTATGATTGGCCTTAACATATAAGAACCGGCTAAGGTCGCAAGGGTACCGACAATAACGCAGACAAACGCCGCTCCCATAAGAAGCTTATATTCATTTAAATAAGACATAAGGCGCCGGATGGTTGCTTTCGCATTTTTGGGAAGGCCGCCCTTTATCTGCCGGGCACCTCCATGCCCACCCATGGGACCACGGTTTTTAGCTGGCTGGGAAGACCGTCCATAACGCTTTTTTAAGCTGTTTATTTTCTTCTGTTTATCCATTATGCACCTGCCTCTTTATCCACATCTCTCTGGGAATAGTAGATTTCCTGATAAGCCTCGCAGGATTCCAGCAATTCTTCATGGGATCCCATACCTACGATCTGTCCGTCATCAAGCACGATGATCTTATCCGCGCTCTCCACGGATCCGATCCGCTGGGCGATGATGAATTTGGTGGTATCTTTTAGGGTCGTCTGAAAGCACTGGCGGATGCGCGCTTCGGTTGCCGTATCCACAGCAGAGGTGCTGTCATCTAAAATCAGTATTTTCGGTTTCTTTAAAAGAGCCCTGGCAATACAAAGTCTTTGCTTCTGGCCGCCAGATACATTCGATCCTCCCTGGCCCAGATCTGTGTCATATCCGTCTTTAAAATTTGTAACAAAACCATCGGCCTGAGCGCTTTCCGCCATAAGGATTACTTCTTCCATGGTGGCATTCTCATCTCCCCAGCGGAGATTTTCTTCAATGGTTCCTGAAAAAAGGACATTCTTCTGTAAAACCATTCCAACGCCTTCCCGTAGGTTTCTAATGGAATAATCTCTTACGTCAATGCCATCCACCAGTACTTGTCCTTCATCCGCATCGTAAAGACGGGGAATCATCTGCACGAGTGAGGTCTTTCCGCTTCCTGTGGAACCGATGATTCCAATGGTTTCTCCAGGCTCCGCAGTAAAATCAATGTGTTTTAAGACCATTTCATCCATTCCTTTTACATACTGGAAGGAAACATTCCGAAATTCTACTTTGCCGCTTGTAACCTGGGCTGATTTTTCAGAAGCATGATCATCGGTCAAATCAATCTCTGTATCCAGGACCTCTCTGACACGTCTTAAAGAAGCCATAGCTCTTGAAGCCTGCAAAAATACCATGGACAGCAGCATTAAGGACATGAGGATCTGGACGATATAAGTGGTAAACGCAGTCAGATCACCTACAGGCATCTTTCCTGCAATAATAAGATTTCCTCCATACCACACCACTGCGAGAGTCGTAACATTCATGGCAAGCATCATCACAGGCATACTGACTACGACAATCTTCATGGCATCAAGGCTGCCTTCCTTTAGATCCCGGTTTGTGGCTTGAAATTTCTTTTCCTCAAAATCTTCCCTGACAAAGGACTTAATGACGCGCACATTCGTTAAAGCTTCCTGCACGCCGGAGTTTAAACGGTCAATCTTCTTCTGCATTGCCTCAAACCGGGGAAATGCCGCGATTAATATGATAACGATGGCCAAGATCAGCAATGGAATCACTACCAAAAGTATCACCATCAGCTGCCGGTTCATGAGATAGGCCATAATAAGACCGCCGATCAACAGGCCCGGAGCCCGAAACAGCAAACGCAGACTCATCATTACTACATTTTGAATCTGCTGGATATCATTGGTCAGCCTGGTAACCAATGACCCTGTGCTGAAATCATCAATATTCTTAAAAGAAAACTGCTGGACTTTATGAAACACATCTTTTCTCAAATCTGTACTAAAGCAAATGGATGCTTTGGATGAAAAATAGGATGCTCCGATTCCTCCCGCTGCCATGACAACGGCGATGGCAACCATTTTGCCTCCCATTCCTAAAATGTATCCCACATCTTTTGTGGCAACTCCGTTGTTAATGATCAAGGACGTCATTCTGGGAAGCATAATCTCGCCAAATACTTCCGTCAGCATTAAGAGGGGCGCCAGTATAAAGGCTCCCAAATACGGCCTGATATATTTCCAATATCGTTTCAAGTTATTAATCCTCTCTTTCTGTAATGTCCCTTTCTAAAGGAATCTGAGATAAATTATCATAAATGCGGTCCAGGTATTGCCTCATGGCAGCCAAATCTTCCGCTGAAAAATCACGGAACATCCGCTCTTCAACATTATGAAAAAATTCCCGGCTATGCTCTACCGTATGCTTTCCCTTCTCTGTCAGGCAAAGCTTATTCATCCGGTTATCCTCCTGATCCACGGCCCGGGTGATATACCCACCTTTTTCCAGCTTTTTTACCGATACCGCTATGGTGGCTGTGGACACATAAAGGCGTTCAGCAATCTCCTTCTGGGATATATTAGAATGGTCGGAAAGCATCATAAGAATCTGATGCTGGCTGCGGTATACCCCTGTCTCCTTCAGACGATCTTCCAAAATGCAACGATGCATCTTCATGATTCTCATATATCTTACCATCACGCCATGGGCCGGTGAAAAATCCCCCTTAAGTCCCTTATCATGGAATGGGCACGTTGGTTTCATTTGCAAATATTCCCCTTTCTGTTAGCCTCCTAACAATTAGCTAATTAACTATGTAGCAGTATATCACCATTTTTTCCGGTTTGCAACCCGGAAAATTTTGAAAATTTTGTGAATTTTCTAAATAGCATAACCTATTTTTAGGCTTTCATTCCTATACCCGTTCGATACCCCTGGGAATCTCCATGGCATTGGACAGTTTAATCATCTGATTGCCCAACTCTAAGTACTCCCTGCTGTTCATGTCCTTGATTGGCCTTTGCTTTTCATATAATTCATGCATTTTCCCGTTCTTTATGGAAAAGCTTTCCGGTGTATGATACTGTAATTCAAAAATCTGGCCGTAAGGCGAATATAAGGTGGTGTTGATCCCCTTATAAGGACTCTGCCTGTCAAGCCAGTAATTTTTAATTTCAACCGTATGAAAGCCTGCTTTCCAATAAAGCTCCATGGCTATTAAAACCTTTTCCGCAAGCTCTTCTGCAGGAGCTGTGTAGGTATATCTCAATATATCCTTGACCTCGTACCCCTGGCAGCCAGGGTTGTATTTTCTTTGCATTTTTTCCAAATAAGAATCTCTGGATTTTATGCGGTTTTCCACACCTGCCATATCCATTCCTGCCCGCCCTGCTATTGACCTGACTTGCCTTGTAATTTTAGGTTCACACACCGCAGCCCTGATGTAACAGGACATTCCTTTTATCTGAGGCCTGATAACCCCATGATTATACTGCTTTTCTACGGTCAGGCGGTTCCGCCACATTTTCTCCCCGCGCATTGTACCAAATTCCTTTTACATTTTTATCATATCTTTCAGTATATGCACCATTTCCGGAAATTGTGTCTGTAACATTGCCTAATCGGTAAAAATTATCCTGCATCCGAATGTAAAAGCGGAGGCCTGAATTCTATGCAGGCCCCCGCTTCTATAATCTCTATTCAAAAAAATCTTCATTAAAATCACGGTCACGATCACGGTCACGGTCACGATCGCAATCACGATCACGATCACGGTCACGGTCACGCCGACAGCAGTGGCACCGCGGATCATTACAACCTGCCCTAAATCCTGCGCAGAATGCTCTTCTTCTTTCTTCCTCACATTCGTCACGATCACGCTCATCATCACAATCACGATCGCGGAAATTACGGCATCTGCAGCATCTACAGCATCTGCAGTTACATCCAAAGTTATTTCTGCAGCCTCCAAAAAAGCAACACATATTTCACACCTCTCCCTTTTTTAATTGTACTATATTATATGGGACATATAGACAAGATGTGAAAACCGCCGGTTTCCTGACTTTACTCTGCTCCTGCGGCCGTATATAGCGATGGAAATTCCCTTACCGATTCCTCAGTTGTGACTGCATCAGCTGCCTGGCAATCTCTTCCATTCTTGAATGGGTTTTCTCAAAAAAGTACTTATAAGATGAACAGAAATAATTCTGACCAAGATGGCCGGCCTCATCTATTTGACGGTTCCTGCGGCATCCGCCACGACATAGGTATGCGTATTTACAGGTCTTGCACTCTTCTGGTCTATTTAGGGAGGCCTCTACAAACCCACTCTCCAATCCCCTGTTTCCCATCTCCTCAATAGAATCTACCAGGAAATTTCCAATTTTATACTCATCCATTACATAAAAATCACAGGGGTAAACAGATCCATCCGCTTCTATTACATGCTGGATGCTGCAGCACCCCTTCATATCACATGCCTCCGGGGGATATCCCATCAAAAGACTGATATAATTTTCAAACTGACGAATGTATGGCTGCTCTCCCTTACATAAATCCAAATACCAAAGATCAAACAGATTTACAAGAAATTCTCCATAAACCTCCGGAGTCAGAGAATACTCCCGACTACCCTTAGGCTCTCCTAATGGATCAAGACAAGCGATATACTGCTGATATCTCCAGTTGTTTTTCTTATAAAATTCATATATTCGAGTAATCCGCTCCGCTGTTCTTCGATTTACAACCGTCAGGATATTATAATCTACCCCTTTTTTGTCAAACATCTCTAGGGTCTTCATAATCTTACCAAAGGAACCTTTGCCCGCTGAATTCTCCCTGTAGGCGTCATGAGTATATTTAATCCCATCCAGGGATACTCCTACCAGGAAATTATTTGCAGCAAAAAACTCTGCCCATTCTTCACCCAGCTGGTAACCATTGGTCTGAATCGAATTCATGACTTTTACATTACGTATATTATACTTCTGCTCAAATTCAAGCAGCTTTTTATAAAAGTCAAGACCCACCAAAGTGGGTTCTCCTCCCTGGAATATAAAATCACACTGTTGCTCACTATAAGCCAGTGTTTTCTTAACGATCTCCTCCAGGGTATCCAAAGACATAAATCCGTAATTTTGCTTTTCCCGGTTCTGCATTTCGTCATGATAAAAACAATATTTGCATCTTAAATTACAACTTCCGGAAGCTGGTTTAATCAGTAACTGTATTGGTGGCATACCTTTATCTCCTCACATAACTATGTTTCGTATTCTTGTTTCAGCCAGGATTACCATGCGGCAGTTGGACTTCCAGTGGCTCAGTACGGCCATATAATTATCTTTGTCCAGATTTCTTTATTATACATGACTCTATACAGAAAGTGAATTACTATTTAGCGCTTACCCGATCCATCGCAGTCCTTTATCGTGCAATCCTTTAGGGCAACAAAAAACTACCAGCTAGATATTAATAGCCGGTAGTTCGTCTTAAATTGCTCTTATTAGAAGAATAACAACCACCAAAATGGAAATCTTGAGTCAAAATCATGTCTCCTATCGAATTCTTCTCTTCGTTCAGATTCTTGCCTTCTGTCAAATTCCATTCTTCTATCGAATTCTTCACGCATACCTCTTCTGTCGAAACCTCTTCCGCCTACGCTTCTGCCGCCTACGCCTCTTCCATCAGAGCCCATTCTGGGATCACCTTGAGAACAATCCATATAAATATTCCTGTTTCTATAATTTTATATTGCTAATGTATGCAAAATTAAATTGATGTGACACCCTATACTAGCTATAAATTTCAATTTTCTTAAATATTTTTTTTGTGGGCTCAATTTTGAAGCTTCGCACTATAATTCAAATAGCACTTTTATTTTTTGAGCAACAATGTCAGGTGATATATTTGAATTATCAATTTTAATGTAATTATCAAATGGTATTTCCCCGTCATTACTTACTAAACGGTATCTTTCATCATCAACTATTAATCTTTGATTGGAAATAATAATATCTCGTTTTGATGCCTTATTGCGCAATCTATTTTCAGTAGTATTTCTTTCCAAACGCACTTCTCTTGAAGCGACAAGTTCAACATAGTAAAATTCCGTTTCGTATGGTCTGAATATATCTTTGACGTGCTCAATATAATCCCAATCGGACTTCTGGTCAAATGCCCACATATATGTAAAAATAAGTCCATAATTATTTGATGCTGCATATTCTTCAAATACCACTTCTCTTAAACGGGAAATTATTTTCCCATTGTAGGAGCCAAAAATTTCAATTACCGGCTCAATTGTCATATGATTATGGAACAAACGTAAGTCTGTAATTTTCATCAATTCCTGTCCAACTGTCATTTTTCCTACGGACGCATTTCCAATTAAAAACACAACTTTCATAAAATCATTCTCCCCACATAATATAAAAAATCTATAAATAGAATACCATCCTGCCTACCAACTATCAATAGCAAGGTTTCGGGCTAAGCAAAACCAAAATAAGTAGCAACTTTGTGCTTTTATCATAACTTTATACGGTTCAACGTTACGCTTACTTGTTTGCCCGGAACGATTAGGACCTATTCAGATAGAGACAATTACATTCTAAGTGTGATAATTTATAGAAGCTTGACGACGGTATGATAAATAATTTTCAGCCGTCATTTTCTTGATTGAACAAAATACAGAACGAAATAACCCGATACATAAAGAAATGGCGTAGCTTTATGCGCTACGCCATACTTCGTTCAAAAACTTTTTAAGTGGAGCAGACGGGAGTTGAACCCGTGTCCAAAAACCAATTCCCTGTTCTTCTACTATCATAGTTAGTTTATTGACATTCCCTCCACCGCCCGGGAACTAACACCCTGACAGCTTCAGTAGCTTCATAATACGACCGCATGCTCAAAGCTTTGCATACGTCGTTTCTCACATCGTCGATGCCGGGATCTTAAAGTGTGAGTGCCTTAAGGCCGACAAGCTGCATTAAGCAGCTAATGCTAATTCGTTATTGTTAGCGTTTATATTTAGGTTTGCCATTTAACGCATCGCATGCGGATAGCTTCACCAGCTGCATAGCCCCTGTCGAAACCAGTACTGCCCCTGACTGGTACTCTTCTGGAGAGCATTCTCATACTAACATGAAAGAAATCAATTGTCAAGACCTGTGCAATTCCTGCTGCGATTACCTTGTGGCAACACTGCCTGAAGATTCACCTTATTCCTTTTTTTGGTTAAAAAAATTATTTTGCCTGCAAAGCAGCCATTGTAAAATAGTTATAGGGCTGATTAAAATGTGGCAGGAAGAAGATGTCCGTCAGCTTTAACCGGTCAATGGTTACCTGCTCCTGGATCGCAAGGGAGAACATGTGGATCGCCATGGAAATATCATATTCTGAACATAATTGTGCTCCCAAAACGATGCGGGTTTTCTTATCGTATACGATCCTGATTTTTACCTTGTAATTGTCATGTTCAATAAAGGCCGGTTTTTGAGTATCCTCATAATCCACCGCCGCTGCGTCATATCCCAGCTTTTTGGCTTTTGCATAGCTGATCCCTGTAGAAACCATTTTCAGATTCCAGATGCAGATTCCATTGGATCCCTGAACGCCAATGGATTCCAGAGGTGTTCCGCATACGTTATGAGCTGCCACGATTCCGGACCGCACGGCATTGGTTGCCAGAGCAATGTAGTTTGTCTTTTGGATGGAGTTGTCAAAAACAGTTGCACAATCGCCGATGGCATATACATCCGGCCGGCTGGTCTGCTGCTGCTTGTCAACGAGAAACGCCCCGTTACAGAACAGTTCAAGATCATCCTTGCCTAACCGGTTGTTAGGTTTAAAACCGATTCCCAGTACTACCATATCAGCATGGTATTCATTTTTGTCAGTGACCACTTTTTCCACTTTGCCGTTACCTTCAAGCTTAGTCACGATTTCATTATAAACCAGTTTAATGCCATGGCTTGATAAGTTTTCGGACATGATATCGGAAAACTCCTGATCATAATAGCTTGACAGACAGGTGTGCATATTGTCGATTAAGGTGACATTCTTTCCAACACGGCGAAATGCTTCCGCCAGTTCAACGCCGATGTACCCTGCCCCTACAACCACGATATCTTTCAAGGCATCGTTATGCAGCTTGTCAATGACATCTTTCGCATTCTGAAATAATTTCACAAATTGAACGTTGTCCAGTTCTTTTCCTTCAATATTAGGAGAAATAGGAAGAGAACCGGTTGCAAGGATCAGCTTATCGTATTCCTGCTGGTATCTCTGGCCATACTTTCCCTCTGCAAAAACAATCTTTTTATCATAATCAATGCGCTCTACTCTTGTTTCCATGTAGACCTTTGCGCCCTTTTTTTCAAAAATATCTTTGCTGCAATAAAACAGGCCTTCGGATGAATGAATCTGCTCGCCGATCCAAAGAGCCATGCCGCAGCCTAAAAAACTGATATTATCATTGGAATCAAATATAACAACTTTGTTGTCTTTATAATTATCTAAGATTGTGTTGATAGCTGCCGTACCGGCATGGTTTGCTCCAATTACCACAATACGTTCCATAAATAGCCTCCTAAAGAATTGTTTTTCTTGATTATATCACATCGTTAAAACAAAAACAATTATTATTATTGAAATGGCGATCTTTTTTAATACAATCTTACTTGTTACAGATCATCCACCAGAGCGCTGCTTTTCGCATATGCCGTGCTTTTCGCTTCAAAAAAATCTGTTTTGATCAGATTGGCATTGCTGTACTGGTTAACCCATAACATGCTTTCCGGCTCCCTGTCATGACCCTCATAAATCCGCTCCCAGCCGAGACTTGCACAGCGTAAGTTTCCAAGATACATGATATAGTCCGTGATCATTTCTTTTGTAAGTCCGGGAACTTCATCTCCGATGGCATAGCAGCCCCAGGCGATTTCCTGCTCACAGCCTTCCCTGATCATACTCCGGTAAACCTCCACCCGTTCCCTGGTAAACAGTTCCGGCTCTTCCTTCTCAAGTTCCAGAATAATATTTCGGAACAGCCATAAATGAGTGTTCTCATCTCTATTAATGTAACGGATCTCCTGAGAGGAGCCGATCATTTTATGATTCCGTCCTAGGTTATAGAAAAACATGAATCCGCTGTAAAAATACACACCCTCCAGAATAAAATTTGCCACAACTGCCTTCATAAATGCAAACGCGCTCTTGTCCTTTTGGAATTCATTATACAGGTCACCGATAAAGGTATTACGTGCAAGAAGATGAGGGTCACTCTTCCACTGATAGAGCACCTCATTCCGAGTCTGAGGTTCGCAGATGGAATCCAGCATATAACTGTAACTCTGACTGTGCACCGCCTCCTGGAAGGTTTGAATGGAAAGGCAGAGATTGATCTCATTGGCAGTCACATATTCTCCTAGAGCCGGCAGATTAGCGGTCTGGATGCTGTCCAAAAACACCAGGAAGGATAATATCTTATCATAAGCTCTACGTTCTTCGGGACTTAATAAGGGATAATCCTTCCTGTCCCTGCTTAGATTAATTTCTTCAGGAATCCAGAAATTATTCATGGCCTGCCGGTACCAATCACTTACCCAGGTGTATTTCATATTGTTAAAATCATTGAGGTTTGTGGTATTGCCGTTGATCATCCGCCGTTTTCTTACCTCAATTTCCCCATCCGGATGAAAAAGGGGTCTTTTTTTTAATTGTTCCATATCGTTTTCTCCGCATTCTCTTGTTTTATTATTCCCAACCGTTTTTTAGCTGGAGCAGGCCTCGCATTCATCCACTTCCAGACTTTTGGAACGGACGTAGTAAATGGTTTTCACACCCTTTTCCCAAGCCAGGATATAAAGCTCCAGCACCTGACGAAGGGTGTAATCATTGGTAATATAAAGGTTCATGCTCTGGGCCTGGTCCACATGGCGCTGGCGGATACCCGCCGCCCTTACGGACCACCTCTGGTCTATATAATGGGCATTTTTATACTTCCAAAATGTTTCAGGCGATAAATCCGGGGCTACCCGGGGAACCAAACCGTTCTTTTTCTCCTCCAGATAATACCGGTTCATGACAGGGTCAAGCCCGGCCGTGGTACCTGCGATCATGCTGGTGCTGCTGGTTGGTGCTATGGCGATGAGCCAGCCGTTTCTCATGCCATGGGCTGCCACCTTTTCCCGAAGGTGCATCCACTCTTCAGAGCAATATCCCCGTTTATCAAAATATGCCCCTGTCTGCCATTCGCTTCCTTCATACAGATCATAGCTTCCTTTTTCCTCTGCAAAATCACAGCTTGCTTCAATTGCCGCATAATTGATTGCTTCAAACACCTTATCAGTAAATTCAAGATGCTCTTCTGACTCCCAGGAGATCCCGTTCTTAGCCAGCATGTGATGATATCCGCTTATCCCAAGTCCCACCGGGCGATAGCGGAGGTTGGTGACCTTTGCATAGGGCACTGGGAAAAAATTTAAATCGATTACATTGTCCAAAGCACGGACCGCACTTCTTGTAAGCTCGGTCAGCTCTTTGGTATCCTTAAGATCAATATTCCCCAGGGAAAGGCTGGCAAGGTTGCACACAACAAAGTCTCCCGGCTTTGTTACGGTGACCACCACGGTCTCCCCGTCCACGGTCTGGATCTGCTGGTCCACCTGTTCCACCCCGCTCATATTCTGAGCAATTTCCGTACATAAGTTGCTGCTGTAAATGATGCCGCTGTGGCTGTTTGGATTGGCTTCATTGACGATATCCCGGTTAAAGGTAAAGGGCGTTCCTGTTTCCACCGCGCTCTTTAAAACCAGGCGGATGATATCTTTAATGGGAATGATCCGCTTATGGATACGGCTGTCATTCACACAGTCCAGATATCGTTCCTCCCACTGGGCTCCATAAGAATCCTCCAGTGCCCAGCCCTTTACTGTCAGAATCTCATGAGGACACATTAAGTACCAGTCCCCTTCTATGTTCTCCTTTGCCTGTTTCCAAAACAGGTTGGGATAGCAAACCGCCGGAAAAACATCATGGGCCTTCATGCGGTCGTCTCCGTTATTGGTCCTGAGAGTCAAAAACTCCGGAAAGTCCTTATGCCAGACATCTAAGTAAACTGCCACGGCTCCCTGCCGTACCCCCAGCTGGTCCACTGCCACTGCCGTATCATTGGCCAGCTTGATCCACCGGATCACGCCTCCCGCAGCGCCCTTAAAGCCGCGGATCGTACTCCCTGCGGCACGGACTTTTCCGAAATAAAGGCCCATGCCTCCTCCGAACTTACTGACCTTTGCAAAGCTGTCAATGCTTCGGTAAATGCCATCCAGACTGTCCGGTACGGTATCGATAAAACAGGAGGAAAGCTGATGATAAGGCTTTCTGGCGTTTGAAAGGGTGGGCGTAGCCATGGTAACCTTTAAAGTGCTGAGCATATCATAAAACCGTTTTACCCAATGATCCCGGTCAGCCCTTTCCAGCATGGCAAGATGCATGGCAATTCCAAGAAACATTTCCTGGGGAGTCTCTAAAGGCTCATTCCGGCGGCTGCGGATCACATACCGGTTAAGCAACAGTTCCAGCCCGGAATAATTGAACAGGTGGTTTCTGCTATGATCCAGATAGCCTTCATACCGATCAATTTCTTCTTTTTTGTAATTTTCCAGAATGTAGTCCCCATAAAGCCCGTCTTCTGTCAGGAAACATATTTTATCATAAAAGCTGCCAATCTTTCTCCGGTCCAGCTCTTCTTTTAACCTGGTTTCATAACGCAGCATGGAAAGCCTTGCCCCTATATACTCCCAGTTCGGCGCCTCCTGGGTCGTCAGCTCCACAGCCGCCTGGATGAGCGCCTCGAACCGTTCTCCAAGGCTCATATTTTTCTTACAAAACCCTGTGAATTTTACGGAGAGGTGATCCAGATCATATGGTGCCAAATCCCAATCCTTACGGATTCCCTCTAAAACGCCTATGAGCTCTGGTACCTCTTTAAAATATTCCAGGATTTCCTGTTTTCCATCTGTCTTGTCCATTTATAATTCCCGCCATTCCATGTTTTATATTAGTATCAATAACTGTTATTGAATCTCATATGTAAAAATATACCACAACATATAGTTAATTTCAACCACCGAAGCACAAAATATTCGTTTTCAGACTATTTCCCTTTTTTATTATTACCAAACAAAAGCTGTTAAATTAATTAGTCAATGGGATATTCGAAATCCGCTTCGCTACTTGCTCATAACCGAATAGCAACTATCGCTGCTTGTCAGGTGGAGCTTGTACTCCACCTGACACAAGTAAGTCCCCACCCACCACTTAATGCTTTTCGCATTTGAAGTGGGGGACTTACTTGGTTCGGTTAAAAAAACGCCTGAAATCTCACAAAGTAAGACTCCAAGCGTTTCCATTAATAGGAAAATCTTTATCTCGCACCGCGCACATAAGGCTTCCCAAGGCTTTCCGGCCCATGATTTTTGTGGGCGGAGCCCAGCAGGGCCGCCAATGTGATCAGATAAGGAAGCATGGACAATGCCTGCGAAGGAAGAGGAACTCCCACTGCCTGAAGACGGATCTGCAGCGCATTGGCAGAGCCGAATAAAAAGGCAGCTCCCAGCATTCCAAAGGGAAGATAACGCCCCAGGATGACAGCCGCCAAAGCAATGTATCCTCGGCCGGAGGTCATATTTTCCGAAAAGTTCCCCACCTGTACCAAAACCAGATAAGCACCGCCAATCCCGCCCAGAACTCCGTTTAACACCATGGAAATGTACTGGTACCGGTAAACCGGTATCCCGGCTGAATCCGCGGCACGAGGGCTTTCACCGATGGAAGCAAAGGAAAGCCCGGTATTTGTTTTCTTATAAAAAAACGATACTCCCATGACCAGAAAATAGATCAGATAAGTTAAAATATCCTGATTAAAAAGAGCATTGCCAATGAGTGGAATGTCGGCAAGCAACGGTATCCGCAATTTTATTAAAGGTTCGATCTGCTGGTAGGACTGTCCCCCTGACATCAGTTTATACAGGAAGCTGGTGACGCCAAGTATAAAAATATTAATGGCGATCCCGCTGACCGACTGATCCTTAGAGAGCCTGATCGACAGAACTCCATGAAGCATACTGACAGCCGCTCCGCCCGCCATACCGCAAAGTAGCCCTACAAGAATACTCCCCGAAAAAAATGTGCCTGCAAAGGAGAAAAAAGCCCCGGAAAGCATGACGCCCTCCATTCCGATGTTTAATATTCCGCACTTTTCCGATATCGTCTCCCCTAGCCCTGCGTAGGCAAGAGGCACAGCCATCCGCACGGCTGCCGACAAAAAGGCAGACAGGAAGCCGACAGTTAAGATCTGCTGCATCATTTATTTTCCCTCCTTTGCTCTCATTTTTCCGGTCAGAAGTTCCCTGCCCAGGATAAGCAGTACAATAAATCCAATCAGAAAATCTACAATCGCAGAGGGAACTCCCATCTGCCTTTGCATGGAGTTTGCCCCAACTTCCAAAGCCGCAAATAAAACGGAAACCAAAAGTACGCCGCCCGGATGGTTAAAGGCCAAAAGAGTTATGAGGATTGCCGTATAACCGCAGCCTCCTGAAATTCCTTCAAGCAGCTTTTTCTGGACTCCAAGTACCTCCACAGCTCCTGCGATTCCTGCAAGGCCTCCGCTTAATACTGCTGACAGGATTATATTCTTCACCACAGAAATACCGCTGCATGCCGCTGCCCGTTTATTAAAGCCCACGGCTTTGAATTCATAGCCTGAGGTGGTCTTTTCCATGAGAAACCATACAAAAAACACAGCTCCAAGGGCTATAAAGATACCTGTATGAACTCTGGTTGGCTTTAAAAAACGTAAAAGTGTGACAGATGCATCTATTTTTTCAGATTGGGGAATGCTTCCCGCCGGATCCATGAGAAAGGTACGGACAGCGATACCCAAAAGATTCATAGAAATATAATTAAGCATAATGGTGCAGATGATTTCTGATATTCCAAGCTTAGCTTTTAATATGGCTGCTATAAGAGCCCATAAGCCGCCGAAGAGAAAGCCGCATCCAATGGCAAGGATAATCCGAAAAATTCCCGGGACTCCGGTGGCATTTAGAGCCACCCAGGCAGACGCAAGGGCTCCTATGTAGAATTGTCCTTCAGCACCGATATTAAAAAAACCGGTCCGAAAGGCCACCGAACATCCAAGTCCGGTGAGAATCAAAGGAGTCGCTTTTACAAATACTTCTCCGAAGCCGCTTGCATTGCCAAAGATTCCGTTAAAAAACATCCGGCCTGCCGTAAGAGGATCAGCCCCTGACAATATGATAAGGATGACTGCCATAGCAATGGAAAGGAACGCAACCTCCGTCACTTCTATTGCCTTCCACTTTTTCATGTGATTCATGGCCTTCCTCCTTCTTCCGTTACTCCGCCCATGTAAAGTCCGATTTTAAATACATCCGCTTCTTCCCTGTTAAGGATCCCCATGATCCGTCCTTCAAACATTACTGCAATCCGGTCACTTAAAGTGAGGATCTCATCTAGATCGGCAGAAATGAGCAAAACGCTTTTTCCCTGGTTCTTCTGTCTGATTAAGGTCTGATGGACAAATTCCGTTGCTCCGATATCCAATCCTCTGGTAGGCTGGCTGGCTACAATGAGCCTGGCCTCTTTTGATATCTCACGGGATAAGATCACCTTCTGCTGATTTCCGCCGCTCATAAGCTTTACCGGCGTCCTTGTCCCACTTTTTCCTGAAGTACGTATTCCATACTCTTCAATGGCTTCTAAAGCACGGTTCTCTGCCTTTTTATAATCCAGAATCCATTTCTTTGAAAAAGGCAGCCGGTTGTAGGTACGCAGAATCATATTTTCTGTTACCGTCATGTCCACAACCAGACTATCCATGTGACGGTCATCGGATATATAGGAGATGCCCTTATGGAAACGCTCCCTCACAGATCGGCTGTCAATGGCACTCCCATCAAAGGAGATGTTTCCCTCCGTATGCTTACGGATTCCCGTGATAACCTCGGCAAGCTCCTTTTGCCCGTTTCCTTCCACTCCGGCGATTCCAAGGATCTCCCCCTTATAAACCGTAAGGCTGATATGATCCAGCGCCATTTTACCAGCCCGCTTTTTTGATAAAGAGACGCCTTCCAAGCTTAATGCTGCTTCCTTTGATGTTTTTTTCCTGTCTTCTGTTTTAGGGGAAAGCGGCCTGCCGATCATGTAGGCAGATAATTCCTCGGGTGTGGTATTTAATGTGACCAGATTCTTAACTGATTTTCCATCCCTTAGGATCGTAACCCTGTCGCTGATCGCCATGATCTCACTTAGGCGATGGGTAATGATGATGATACCATGTCCCTCATCCTTTAACCGCCTTAGCACATGAAAGAAATTTTCTGTTTCCTGAGGGGTTAGAACGCCTGTGGGTTCATCTAATATAAGCAGGTCTGCTTTCCGGTACAATGCCTTTAAGATCTCCACCCTCTGCTGTTCTCCTACGGACAGACTGCCAACCAGTTCATCAGGCTTAACAAAAAGGCCGTATTTTTCCGCCAGAGAGCAGATCTCTTCTGAAGCCTGCTTTCTGTCAAGGACCTCTTTTTTACCGCCGGAACCCAGAATAATATTGTCAAGCACTGTCATCCGGTTTACAAGTGAAAAATGCTGATGGACCATGCCGATTCCATGGCTTATGGCATCTGCAGGAGACTTAAACCGAACCGATTCTCCTTTATAGAAGATTTCCCCGCCATCAGACTGGTATATGCCGAATAATATGTTCATCAGCGTAGTCTTTCCGGCTCCGTTCTCCCCAAGCAGGGCATGAATTTCCCCTTTTTCCACGGAAAGGGTTACATCCTCATTGGCATACACTCCGGAAAATGCCTTTGTAATATGTTTCATTTCCAATAATGGCATAAGAATGCTCCCTATCTGATCTTTGTATCACATGGTACTGAAAATTCTCCGGCTGCAATAGCTGATACCTTTTTCTCAATCTCCGCCTTCACCTCATCCGGTACTTCGGCCTCCAGTTCGTGGTATGAAGCGATGCTCACTGCGCCTTCCTTCATGCCCAGATCATAGATTCCTCCAGCAAAGCTTCCGTCTGCCACCGTCTGAAAAGCTGTTTCGATTACATTTGGAATATGATATACGGAAGAAGAAAGAACGGTCTCCGGAGCCAGTCCATTCTGATCATAGGAATCCCCGGTTGCATAAACTTTTGCTTCCTTTGCTGCATTGATGGCCCCTGTACCGGATTCATTCGCACAATGGCCGATGACATCGGCTCCATTGTCGATCATAGCCTGAGCGGCTTCTTTTCCCAGAGCCGTATCCGTAAAAGAACCGGTCCATGCAGTCTGGACTTCAATGTCAGGCTTTACGGACTTTGCACCATCTTCAAAGCCATTCATGATTTTAACAAGGGATGCGCCTTGAATCGGTCCTACAAAACCAATCTTATTGCTTTTTGACATTCCTGCTGCAAGCATTCCCATGATGTAACCGCCTTCTTCGCATTTGGTGACATAGGAGGCCACATTGTCAGCGGAAACCTCTCCCTCTGTCACAATGAATTTGGTATCCGGATACTGTTCTGCCACTTCTACGGCAGGATCACCGAACTCGTAGCCGTGGCCGATCACCACATCAAAACCATTGGCGGCATAATCGGCAAATGCGGCTTCAATGTCATCAGGAGTCAGATTTTCCGTATAGGCGGTCTCACAGCCATAATCGGATTCCAGAAGCTTTAATCCTTCATAAGCGGACTGGCACCAGCCCATGTCATTTGCCGCACCGGAAAGGCAAAGTGCTACCTTGAACGTTTTAGAAGTTTCGGATGTTTTAGAAGTATCAGAAGTCTCAGATGATACAGATGTATTAGGGGTCTCTGTTTGTGTCTCTGTCTTTTTACTGCAGCCAGCTAAGGATGCAGCCGCCATGGAAGCAGCAAGAGCCAGGGCTGCTAATTTTTTTAAGTTTTTCATAATGATTCTCCTCTCTTGTTGTCAATTCCTTCGTTGTGCTAAGGTTTCATTATCCGGATCTGCGTATGGGTGATATAATTGGAGCTTTGGTTTTCCACAAACTGATCCAGAATATTAAAATTAATGGTTAGATCTTCAAATTCCAGATCCGGTCTTGCGTTTCGGATCCGCTCAATGGTAGCAGGTACCGTTTCATAAGAGCCCAGGTGATAGCCGCATAGAAAATCGCCTGCAGGAATTTTACGGATCTGATCCTTTCTGATCGTCTCCGGCAATGGTTCGCCGGAGGGATATAAATAGGCACCGAAATATTTTCCTTCTCCCTGATAAAAGGCGATGGTAGGATAAAAATAGAAGGAATTCTGCCGATAGATCATCTCTTCTTCTCCAATGGCAAGATAGGCCCTGTCTTCAAAATGGCGGATGGTAATCTCATCCGTACGGATATTTTCCATCTCTTCTTCAATAAAACGAAGCTTTCTCTGAATGGCCTCATCAATGGAAATCAGCTCCATCCACTGCCTGTGAAGCTCCTCTGAACGCTGCTTTAAGGAATCCAGAGCGGAACCGGCATGCTGTGTACTCCGCTGCTTTGTGA
This sequence comes from Lacrimispora sanguinis, assembly GCF_044987295.1. Taxonomy (NCBI): domain Bacteria; kingdom Bacillati; phylum Bacillota; class Clostridia; order Lachnospirales; family Lachnospiraceae; genus Lacrimispora; species Lacrimispora sanguinis. Next base: position 1,138,744 of record NZ_CP173277.1, read on the forward strand.
TTTCCTCCAGGGAGTATCCAAGCTTTCGCATGTAACATATGGTTGCCAGCTCATAAATCTGGTCAAACTCATATTTTCTCCTGCCGTTTTTCATATCCCGCATTCTTGGTTTAAATATGTCTATGCTGTCATAATAATACAGGGTCTGTATATTCAGACCGAAAAGAGATCCCATCTCTCCAATGGATAAAAATTCCTTCAAACCGTTTTCCTCAACTTTCTATGATCAGGCGGCTTATAAAAACGGACGGAATGCCTCACTTGGCTTACGTATCACTCTGGTGCAGACCGCCTCTCCTTCAGAAGCCAGCCGCTTCTCGTCCACTCCAGTGATCACGCCATCCTTATAAACCACTTTTCCATTAATCATAGTGAGCCATACGTTTCCTGTCAAGCCAACCCTTGCAAGGAGATTCTTGGGATCATGGATTGCTCCTGCAAGCTCCAGGGCTTCTGCATCTATCATAAATAAATCGGCTGCCTTTTCCGGTTCCAGAGAGCCCAGATCCGGTCTTCCCAGAGTCTTTGCTCCATTGATGGTTGCGATTTTTAACATATCATAGGCAGACGCACAGCCGCCTCTTTCCTTTGTATGATAAGTCTGCATCATATAAGCAGAGCGAAGGGCATCAAGAAGATTGGAGCTGTCATTGGTTGCGGATCCGTCACAGCCAAGGCTTATAAGAACTCCGGCCTCCTGCATGGCCTTAATATCAAGAATCGGGAAGCCTCCCAGCACAGCCGGCGTAGGACAATGGGAAATCCCGGTTCCAGTTTCAGCAAGCAGCTTGTATTCTTCGGGAAGCACTTCCCAGTTATGTGCATACCAGACGTCTTCTCCTATAAAGCCGATATCCCTGCACCATTCCAGAGTGCGTTTTCCATAGCGGGCCTTGATCCCTTCCGTCTCCCCTTCCCCTAAATGGGTATGCATCCGCACGCCCATACCTCTGGCTGCGGCAACGGTTTCAATAAATGTTTCCGGTCTGCAATTAATTGGCTGGCAGGGTGCCATGACGATCTGCTGCATGGAATAAGGACCCGGATCATGATAAAGACGGATAAGCCTTTCGCAATCTTTTAAGAATTCATCGGTGGTCTCCAGCATATTGTCTGGAATCGAGCTTCCTTCGCTCCTTGAAAGCGTGTTGCTGCCCCTCCCTGCATGATAGCGGATTCCCATAAGATTTGCTGCTTCCATCTGCTTATCCACCGGATCCTTGCCGGTTTTCTTCGTATAACAGTACTGGTGGTCAAAGGCGCAGGTGCAGCCGTGCTTGATTAAATCGGCAAAAGCCGTAAGAGTGGAATAATAAATGACATCATTGTCAACGATCTGAAAAATCCGGTAGATCTTATCGATCCAGTCCATGACTGTCAGATTCGGATAATCAATGGTGATCAGATTCCTTACAAAGGTCTGAAAGAAGTGATGATGAGTGTTGATTAGTCCCGGGTAAACAAATTTTCCTGATCCGTCAATGACCTGTGCGCCTTCTTCCTTTATCCCGGGGCCTATTGACAAAATCTTAGGCCCTTCAATCAGGATATCGGTGTCTTTGTACACATGGTCATGTTCATCGCAGGTTATAATTGCTTTGGCATTTTTTATCAATATTTTTGAAACCATGTTATCCCTCCATTTTCAGTACGGCATCATGCCGTCGTTTAAATCGAGGTCATTATATATCCTATAGTAACTATAGGTTCAAGCTTGAAACGTCAATTCATTGATTAAAAAAATTTATAATCATTTTGTAATTTTCTTATAAGCGTACATTCCATACTTATATGCCGCCAAAAGCCCCTCCCGATTCTTTTAAATCCAGTTCTCCAAAAAGGCTGTCAACCACTGCTCTGTAATCTGCAAGGTGCTGGGACTTTTTAATCTTTTTCCCATGTTTTTCACCGCCGTCAAACATCTGGATCATATATGCCCACAGCTCTTTCATCTTAAATAAGACATTGCGGTCCCCCGATATGATCTCTTCATAACCCATAAGAATCTCGTCATGAAAGGCTTTTAGCTGCCTTTTATCCATTTTCTCCCCATCTCTCATTTCCCCTGCAAGACCAGGATTGGCAACCAATCCTCTTCCAAGCATGATATGGTCTATGGAAGGAAACACTGTGGTGAATTTCTCATAATCTTCCGCTGAAAACAAGTTTCCATTGTAGCACAGAGGATTTTTGCTTAAAGAGACAGCCTCTTTCATCACGTTCCAATTCGGTTCATTCTTGTAGTAGTCCTTTTGGACCCTTGGATGAATAATCAATTCTTCGATCGGATATTTATTATAAATTTCCATGAGTCTCCCAAATTCCTCCGGGCTGTCCTTTCCAATCCTGGTCTTTACGGATATCTTCATATCCAGGGCAGAAAATATCTGATCAAAGAATATTTGAAGCAGCTCCGGTTCCCCAAGAAAGCCGGATCCCCGGCCCTTCGTAACGACTGTGGGAGAAGGGCAGCCCAGATTTAGATTCACCTCTTCATATCCGAATTGTTTTAGTTCATTTGCCGCCCATATAAAATCTTCCCCTTTATTGGTGAGAATCTGAGGAATCACATGCAGTCCTACGTTATGCTCTGGCAGAAAGTCATTTTTTTCCCTGGAGGAAAACTTCCGGTTCTGTGTGGGCACAATAAAAGGCATGACATATACATCTACCTGCTTAAAAAACTTGTGGTGAGCGTTCCGGTAAACATAGCCGGTGATCCCCTCCATGGGGGCAAAATAATACTTCATGTTTCAGTCTCCATTTTCTATTATTCTTTATCGGTACATTTTACCACAATAAGCGACAAATTCATAGAAGACCATTTACAGAATCTGCCAAAGAGTGTTATAATGTTAGGCAAAAAGCCATTATTCTGGAGGATCGATCATGACACAATTAAAGAACTTACTGCCTGCAGCCGCCAAGGCCCTTTTACTTGCCGTTCTTATTTCCACCACCTCCTCTTCCGTCTCATGGGCAGAAGAAGAAATCGGGCCGGCCTTTGCACCTCCGGTAACCAAAACAATGACACCTGAAATAGGACCGGGCATGCGAAACAACAACTCCAACTTTATCGTAGTTCTGGATCCGGGACACGGAAAGACAGGCGGGCATTATTCCGGCTGCAACTTTGTATATAATGGAGTTACCTATTATGAAGATGAAATCACCATGAAGATCGCTACTTATACAAAGCAGTATCTGGAACAGTTTTCCAATTATACGGTTTATTTAACTAAGGACAGCGCAGAAGTCACCATCCCTCTGGATCAGCGGGCCGCCTTTGCCGCCTCCGTGCAGGCAGATCTTTTCGTAAGCCAGCATGTAGACTCGGCTTTAGGAAACGGTACCGTGAAGAATGCTTACGGAGTAAGCTCCATGGCCCCCAGAACCGGCCGCTTTAATAACGACCTGGCTCTCCAGTCCCAGGAAGCCGCTAATACGATCTTAAAGCAGTTAAATGGTCTGGGACTTAACAACCGTGGACTGATCCTGCGGGATTCAGAGAACGGAACATTATTCCCCGATGGAAGCCAGGCCGATTATTATGCGATTCCCCGCTATTCCCAGATGTATGGAATCCGAGGCTTTATCATTGAACACGGCTTTTTAAACCATACCAGCGACTTGACCCTGTTTCTTTCAACAGAGGAACAATATAAGGCACTGGGTGAGGCAGATGCAAAAGGTATTATGGAATATCTGCAAAAAGCAGGTAAATCTACATTTGTCCAGACAGCACAAAACACTCAGACAGCCCAGAATACCAACAACCAGAACGAAGGGGCGGTTACTCCTCCCTCTGTCACCGGAAGCAATGGCCCAGGTGTGAATTAAGCGCTTACGATCAATTTCTGCAAATGAATAACGTCAATGGCAGCAAGAGCTCCTTGCCCCTCATTCGTGAGGGGCAAGGAGCTCTTTTTGTCTCTATCCAAAAGAAATAATAAATTTACTATTAACGCAGATAATAATCCAGCAAGTTCCGAATATTATCATTATTAGAAAACCACTGTTACCGATGGAATGACAGAGCAGGGTGCGCCGTTAAAAAACTGTTAAAAAATAATGCAAAAAACTATATTTCGACATAATACTTGGCCAAAATGCACCTTTATTTAGTAAATTCAATTATTTTTTTGTTGAAAATATATATAATTTGGTACTATAATGAAATCATCAAAATATTATACTGGAGGTATGAAGTAATGGATGCAATTTATTTTGTATCAATGGGGTCATTGTTGGGGATTATCTTTGCCTGGGTCATGTTCCTTCGTGTTAAAAAGCAACCGGAAGGCACCTCGGAAATGGCCCGGATCTCTGAAGCAGTCAGAAAAGGGGCAAATGCCTACTTGAAACGGCAGTATTCAGGAGTTGCAATATTTTTTATTGCTGTTTTTTGTATATTACTCATTATGGCATTTAACGGTTTCCTAAGCTTTTTTACCCCGTTTGCGTTTTTAACGGGCGGCTTTTTCTCAGGTCTTTCCGGATTCATTGGTATGCGTACTGCAACCATGGCTAACTGCAGAACTGCTGAAGGAGCTTCAAAAAGTTTGAATAAGGGACTCCAGGTAGCATTCTCAGCCGGTTCGGTTATGGGATTTACGGTAGTCGGGCTTGGTCTTTTGGATCTTTCAATTTGGTATTTTATTTTAAACGCAGCTTTTCAGCATCTTCCTGTAGAACAACGCATTACAGAAATCACAGCGAATATGCTGACCTTTGGAATGGGTGCTTCCAGTATGGCCCTCTTTGCCAGGGTTGGCGGCGGTATCTTTACCAAGGCAGCAGATGTGGGGGCTGATCTTGTCGGTAAGGTAGAAGCCGGTATTCCAGAGGATGATCCGCGTAATCCGGCTGTTATCGCCGATAATGTAGGTGATAATGTAGGTGACGTAGCCGGAATGGGCGCTGATCTCTACGAATCTTATGTGGGCTCTATTGTATCAACTGCAGCTCTTGCGGTTGCTGCTGGATACGGGGTTAAAGGCGTGTCTATACCGATGCTGCTGGCAGCGCTTGGTGTTGTCGCATCCGTCATTGGTACCTTTTTTGTTAAGACAGAGGAAGGCGCCTCTCAGAAGAACCTTCTCAAAGCCCTAAGAACCGGTACTTATATTAGTGCGGCAATTATTGTTGTTGCAGCGTTTTTTATAATAAAGATGATGCTTCCCGGTCATATGGGACTTTATGCAGCCGTTCTTTCAGGACTAATTGCAGGTGTTTTAATCGGAGCAATTACAGAATATTACACATCAGATACCTATAGCCCAACAAAAAAATTAGCGGAATCCAGTGAAACAGGAGCCGCAACCGTAATCATCAGCGGATTATCCCTGGGCATGCTTTCTACTGTTGCGCCGGTAATAATCGTAAGTATTTCCGTCCTTGTAAGTTACTATTGTTCCGGAGGTGCAAATGATTTTAATCTTGGACTTTACGGCATTGGTTTATCAGCTGTCGGAATGTTATCCACTTTAGGTATTACACTGGCTACGGATGCTTACGGACCAATCGCTGACAATGCCGGAGGCATTGCTGAAATGACACATATGGATGCTTCCGTAAGACAGAGAACAGATGCACTGGATTCCCTTGGCAATACCACTGCTGCCACAGGAAAAGGATTTGCTATCGGTTCCGCTGCTTTGACCGCTCTAGCCCTGATTGCTTCCTATGTTGATAAAGTACATCAGATCCAACCGGATCTAAATCTGGATTTAACCATAACCAATCCGAAGGTGCTTGTAGGATTGTTTATTGGCGGTGTATTACCGTTCCTATTTGCTGCTCTTACCATGGAGGCCGTAGGCAAAGCCGCACAGTCCATCGTATTGGAAGTCCGCCGTCAATTTAAGACCATAGCCGGTATTATGGAAGGAAAAGCGGAACCGGATTATGCTTCCTGCGTTGATATGTGTACAAAATCGGCGCAAAAGCTGATGATCGCACCGGCCATGATAGCCGTCGTTATTCCGATTGTCATTGGCTTATTATTAGGGCCGGAAGGCGTATGTGCTCTTCTTGCCGGCAATACCGTTACAGGTTTTGTTCTTGCTGTCATGATGGCGAACTCCGGAGGCGCATGGGATAATGCAAAGAAGTATATTGAACAGGGCGCACATGACGGAAAGGGAAGCAGCCAGCATAAAGCTGCGGTCGTAGGCGATACAGTAGGTGATCCGTTCAAGGATACTTCAGGACCATCCATCAACATTCTCATTAAGCTTACTTCCATGGTTTCTATTGTATTTGCATCACTTGTTCTGGCTTTCCATTTATTATAAAATAAAATTCATGCTCACCTATAGCTCCCCTAATTCCCCTTAATCAGAGAGGAATTAGGGGAATCTTTCAGTGCCATCAGACTCATTCCTGCCCGCAACAGCCGAAAGGTGCGCAAGGCAGCTCCCCGGTACAGCTCCATAGACCGCTCCATGGCCTCCTCCACAGGCATTGCCCCTTGTATGGTGGTTAAAATGCTTTCTATTCCATAGTCATAGATTGCTTCTGCACCTTCTCCCATGCTTCCTACAATGGCAACTGCCGGAATTCCTTTGGCTTTGCATCTCATACCGATGCCACTGGGTACTTTGCCAAAAGCGGACTGCCAGTCCATTCTGCCTTCCCCTGTAATAACCAGATCCACACCATCTGTTTCGCTATGTATGATCTCATTTCATCTTTATAGCAGGAACTTATATCCTATTTTCTATTTTCATTATTGCTTTTCTCTGATACAATAACAAAATAGCTGATTTTTAATTAATAATGCTCCATCTCCTTTTTCAATATAAGTTTTTTACCACTTTCAGGTTATAATTATATCTTTAGTTATGTTTTTTATCCAATAACCCTTTCCTACTTTTATTATAGCCAATTCTTATAATCAAAATAGTACAACAAAAGAAAGCAGGCCTTCTATGGACATCAGATATCTGGAATATATCCTTGCTCTGGCTGAAACCGGCAATATGACGAAAGCCGCCAAAAAGCTATACGTATCACAACCCACACTCAGCCAGTTTCTTACCAAACAGGAAATGGAGCTGGGAACGCCGCTGTTTCAAAGATCCAACGGCACCTATACGCTCACGCCGGTAGGAAGCCTCTATGCTGAATATGCAGAAAAAGTAATCTTCTTAACGGACAATCTGGCAAAAGACATAAAACGTGTGTCCAATTCCAGCCGTATCCGCATCGGTACCTCAGCTTCCAGTGCCAGGCATATGCTTTCCTGTATCCTGGCAGATTTTCGTCAATATTATCCCAAAGTTGAATTGGTTCTGTCAGACGATAACCTGGACTCTATGAGTAATTTTATATCAAGAGGGGAGATCGACCTTGCTTTTGTGACCGCTAATTCTCTGGAGCAATACAAGGGGCAGAGCATCGAGCTTAAGAAGGAGGAGGTTGTATTTGCTGCGCCCAGTCTCCATCCTTATTGCCAGAAAGTAAAAGGAAACCGCCGGCATTCCCTTACCAGTGCACAGCTGCTGGAACATTTCCATAACACCCCCTTCATTTTGCAGCATAAAGGATCCTGTATCCGATATTTGATAGAAGATTTCTTTGATAAGCAGGATTTTAACCCAACCATTGCCTGCATGACCTCTCAGGCCCAGTCCATCTGTGACATGATTTCCAGCAATATCGGAGTAGGTTTTATTCCTGTCGGGTACCATATTCCATATAAGCAAATTACCAGTTTTTCATTGGATCCTAAGCTATATAGAATCCATTCGATTCTTTATCGAAAGGATTTATACATGGCTCCACCTCACAAATGCCTGATCGAACTGGCACTGACATATGTGAATACCAGTCGTAACCAATCTTAACCAATCAGTACAGAAATCAAAAAGGAAATCCCTGATACTTGTAAAAGTACCTGGAATTTCCTTTTTACATTTTACTCTGTTTGAGCCAGGATCTGCCAGGAATCCACCTTCTTTCTTACGTGGTATTCTTTTCCTGCTGCATTTCCGGCTGATGCAGAAGACTGTTTCGTTCTTGTGATAATCAGCTCATCGCCTTCGGCAGAATTCAATGCAAAGAATTCTTTGTCCTCTTCCCGATACGGATAAAGCAAAGATGCGATTCTATGGCTTAATTGGGGCTTTTCTGTTGTTGCCTTTATGTGCCACTGCATATTCAGGCCTTCGGTTTCATTTGGATTCACGCCTTCAAATTGATTTGTCTGTTCAAGAACCATAGAACTGCCAGTAAATAAAACATCTACCCCCGTCCCCTGATGGCTGCTGGAGAAAGAATTGTTCCCCAGCGTAAACTCATGAAGGCCGTGCATCAGCCAGCTTACGGTTTCTTCTTGTGACAGCTCTATCTCATCTATGATTAAAAAGAAAGTTTCCTCTATCATTAATACGTGACGCTTTGCAGACAGCAGGGCAGGAACGGTCTTACGGTATGCATTTAAGGCATCTCCTCTTATATAAATGGAGCCTTCCGAAGTGCTGCATTCTTCAATGGTACCGTTTGCCGCCATCAGGCTTTCAAACTGGGACTTTGCAGATCCATTCATTTCTTCCGCCTTCGTCTTCTGGTGCAATTGTGCAAACTGTCCCTTGTCTCCTATCAAAATCGCATTTTTTGACTTCGTATGACGCCGCCATTCCGTATGCATACTGCTCCAATAGCCAATATAATACCCAGACTGGATGGCAAGAGGTTCTCCAAACCCATGGAGAACGAAAGAGTTCTGATCTCCATGACTGTGGCTTACGGAACCATAGGGGCTGGATTTAAAATAAAAGGCAAGATGCCTCTTTTCATCGGCCATATTTTTATGAATGCAGACCCAGCCAATATCGCGGAACCACTTAACGGTCGTACGATTATCAGGAATCTCTATAGGTGTGGGTGTATAGAGCATATGAAAAAACAGTTCATCAAAATCGAAGTTCCACCATCCATAATTATAAAACAGGTGTTCCGTCCCTTCTCCCCGTTTTTTTGCCTGTTCGTAATACCATGCATATTGCCTGCGATTCGGAGAATCGCTGGTAGCGCTTAAGATGCGCATCGTATAACCTGCTTTTAACCCGGGATAATCACCCAGATCTGACATATCTCCAAAGGCCATGAACCGGGTATCCTGACAATAGGTGTTAAGGATAAAATCTCCGGTATTCTTAAAAAACGGACGCTTAAAGATATCGAGTCCGGTAGCTTTCTTGATCAGGCTGATGGCCTCTGTAAAAAAGGATACCCCAGATTGCCAGTAGGTGGGGCCTTCAGCCCATCCGCCATCATCTCCGCCCCAAGGGCTGAACATGGTAAAAAAATATTCGATCGTATAGTTCAGCCATTCCACCGCCTCTGCTTCCTCTTCGTAAAGCGCCAGGGCGGCTGGAACAAGAGCCATAGACAGTGAGCGTACGCCGTGACTGTCCAGAAGCTTTATGTGAATCTTTATCTGGTTTTTTACGTAATCATATAGTTCCCGGGCCCGTGTAAGAAGTGTTGATTTAACTAATCTCCGTTCTTCGGAAGTCAAGTCCTCATAGAGCCAGTCGTATCCCCAGGCAAGGGCTGTGATAATACGAAAGGCTGCTTCGTCATTATAGGAACGGGCTGTAGGACCGGCTGTATCCCATGAGGCAATGGTCATAAGCCAGTTTTTGGCGGTAGCCAGACAGTCGGGGGCACCGGTGACTCTCCATGCCACCGCGCAATGTTTTACTGCATAAAGCGCTTCCTGGCAGTCCATATACATCTTCCGCCAAATGGGAATGACACGTTTGTTATTGGGATAAGGAAGGGGCTCGTTATGAGGGGAAGTACCTACCCATGGTCTGACCCCGGTTTCTAGAAATCTGTTCCAGTAAGGCTGGAGTTCCGTCTGGGATCTTTCCTTTAAACGTGTGATATCAGGCTGATTTAGCCAGATCCTTGGATGAGCGCTTATTGCATCGTAACGGTGTTCACGGCCTTTTAATGGAGTGATGGCAGCGTTCTTAGAAATCGAAAACGGTTGTTCCGATACAAGTGTCTTTTCTCCTGATAGAATACGGTAGGTATAATCTCCAGGCTCCATCACCATATCGGGTGTATAAAAATTAATTGGTACCGAATCAAAACGGTAACATGGCTCGTGCTGGGAATTAAAAACCTCTATGGTATAAATCTCTCCGTCTTCTGCAGGCATCCAGGTAAAGCGCGGAGGATTTTCATAGCTGACAGCTCCTGATGGCCGATTATAAACGTAGTAGTTCATTTTCATCTTCTCCATTCTTTGGTAAAAAAAAGATAAGGGCATCGAATCGTATTATTTTTTTTACTGCTTCTAATTTATAATTATACCTTTGCTTCTGAGTTTTTTCCAATAACCCTTTCCTATCTTTCTTATAGCTATAGCCTATAATCAAAATAGGACAGAAGAATTTCCTATTGCATAAAAAAACCTTCAAGCCCGGCAGATTATCTGCCGACAGCTTGAAGGTTTTATTTGCGTCCAAATGTCCGCAATCTTACTCTTCAACAAACATGTCCTTACCAACTCCGCAAACTGGGCAAACCCAATCTTCGGGTAAATCTTCAAATGCAGTACCTGGCTCAATACCAGAATCTGGATCACCGATTTCAGGATCGTACACATATCCGCATGGCTCACAAACATACTTTCCCATCCCTATCACCTCCTTTAACTTCACTGTGCTTTCTTTATAGCATATTATACCATTTTTATCAATAGATTTATTTCACATGTCCTATTTTTATTTCTCAGAATACAGATTTATTTATAAAAAGTCTTCTCTCATAGGTGTAAATATATCTACCAATATGCCCTTTTCAAGGCAAACACATCCATGGACGATGCCATCCTGCTTTAATAGAGTGTCTCCAGCCTCTACGACCTTCTTTTCATCCCCAATGGTGAACTCAAACGATCCGCTGGCAACATAGGTAATCTGGGTATGTGGGTGGCTGTGGAGATTTCCCACTGCTCCCTTTTCAAACTGGTTTTCCACACACATCATTCCGTCACAGTATGCCAGAACCTTTCTCACAACGCCATCTGAAGCCTGAACGCCTTCTATATCCTTATTAAATACCCACATCTGATCTTTCTCCGGCTTTTTCATCATGTCTTCTCCTTGCTCCTTCCTTTTTATAAGCCTAACTCCAATTCTTCCACACCTCCGGCCGGTATCCAACTGTAGCCAGCCTTCCATTTCTCACAATGGGAGTTTTCAGTACCTTTTGGTTTTCTAAGACCTTTTCATCTTTATCCTCACCGGCAATGTATTTGATCAGAGCCAGGGCTTCCTGATCCTTGCATGTTTCATCAAGCATGGCATCCAATCCTCCAACTGCCTGCTTGACTCCATTGTACTCGCCTTTGCTCAGCCCTTTTTCTTTCATATCAATAAACTGGTATTTGATTCCGCGTTCCTTAAAATAGCGTTCCGCCTTTTTGGTATCAAAACATTTTCCGGTTCCAAAAATTTGTATGTTCACGGGCCTTGTCCACCTTTCTGGTACGATCTTCTTAACAGGCCCATTATAACACAGGGAACCCTTGGTTTCAATAACCAGGGGTTCCCCATTTTCATCGTCTTATTTTACGTACCGCTGCAGGGTCTTTCTCACCGCTCCGGGACCTTCTAACATTTCATAAAGCATGGTTTCAATCTTACCGGAAATTCCTGCTTTCACCAAATCCGTTCCAAACAGAACGGGATTGGATAAGATCTCATCAAGACCTTCTTTTCCTTCCGGCTTTTCTCCCAGTCTGATTCCCTTTAACTGTTCTTTTAATTCTGAAAGCATGGGATCGCTGCTGATCTCCATGGCATTTCCCTCATCATCCACACCCAGGAGATAACGGAGCCAGCCGGCAATTGCCAGCGGAATCGCAGTTAAGTTCTGCACATCTAAATTTTTATCTGCCAGATAAGCCTTTATGGTTTCTCCAAAACGGATGGGGATCTTCTGGCTGGTATCGGTTGCAATTCTCTGTGGGGCATCCGGGATAAATGGATTTGGCAAACGGTATTCAATTACCTCTCTGATAAAATCCTCAGGGATTAAGATTCCCGGATCCGTAACCACCGGAAGACCTTCTTTGTAGCCAATCCGCTCTACAAGGGCTGTTAAATCCTCATCTCTCATCTCTGCGGCAATGCTGTTATATCCTAATAGGCATCCGTACACTGCCAGGGCCGTGTGCAGAGGATTTAAGCAGGTGGTTACTTTCATACGCTCGGTCTTATTTACCGTATCCCGGTCTGTCATGTATACCCCAGCTTTATGAAGTGCCGGACGTCCGTTTGGAAAACGGTCTTCTACCACTAAATACTGAGGAATCTCAGCATTGACAAATGGGGCAATGTATGTATTTTTGCTGGTGATGATGGGCGCCATATCTTCGATTCCATCCTCCTCCAGGTTTTTCTGAACCACCTCAGCAGGCCGTGGAGTGATCTTATCGATCATGGACCATGGGAAGGAAACCTTGTTTTCATCCTGAACCCAGGAAAGGAAGCTTTCAGAAGCATAACCTTTTTTTGTCCATGCTTCCGCGATGGATACGATGCTGTCCCTTAATTTTTCTCCGTTATGGCTGCAATTGTCCATGCTGACCAGGGCCAGAGGAGTACCACCCGCAAGATACCGTTTAAGAAGAAGGGCTGTCACCACGCTCATGGCATGGCTTGCTTTTTCCGGGCCCTCTTCCATGTCTTTTTCCACTACAGGGAAAAGCTCTCCACGGAAATTAGCAAGTGCATAGCCCTTTTCCGTAATGGTAAAGCTTACCATCTGAAGAGACGGATTCTCAAACGCCTGAACCAGATATCCAAAATCCGTTTCATTGCTCACATCAGCTTTTACGCCTCTGGCAACGCTTGCTACCACTTCCCGGTCCATGGTTCCGTCCGGTTTTAAGCTGACCATCATGGTCATATTGTCAAAGGGGGTATATATTTTATCAATAATATCATAATCAAAGGTATCTGTCGCGATGATGCCGCTATCTTCAAGACCATCATTCAGCAGGCGCTGCTGCAGCACTGCGATGAATCCTCTGAAAATATTTCCTGCTCCAAAATGGATCCATTTCGGTGACTTATCCGTGGCCGACCTCATTTTTTCCCAGTCAAATTCCGGCAGCTTTACAGAAGCCTTTTCCCAGGCTTCCCGGTTTGTTAAACAGGACCGATTCAGTTTCATAAATCCATGCCTCCTATTTTCTTTTTTTATGGGTTTTATCAATCGCTTCCCAAAGACCTAACAAGTAATTTGCCCCAATGGCTCTGTCATACAGACCATATCCTGGACGAGCCTGCTCGCCCCAGATCATGCGGCCATGGTCCGGACGGATATATCCTTCAAAGCCGGATTCATACAAAGCCTCCACAATGGCAAACATATCTAAATCCCCACAGGAAGAAAGATGAGCCGCTTCATCAAAATCTTTTTCCGAAGTATGGCGCACATTCCTGATGTGAGCAAAATGAATTCGTTTCTTATCTCCAAACTCCCGCATCATGGCCGGAATGTCATTGCTTAAGTCACTTCCAAGACTGCCGGTACATAAGGTCAGTCCGTTATAGGGATTGCTGTTTAAATCAAGAAATGTCCTGATATTTTCTGCATTGGTAATAACTTTTGGAAGTCCATAAAGAGGCCATGGCGGATCATCCGGATGAATCGCCATCTTTATATCATACTTTTCTGCGTAAGGAACTACCGCATCCAGGAAGTATTTCATATTGTTCCAATATTGATCCCGTGTCATGGACTGATAAAACTCAATGTCCTGTGCCATGGCATAAAGCCGCTCCGGCTCCCAGCCCGGAAGGGAGTATCCTCTGGCTTTTCCTTCCATAGCCTTTGCCATCTTTTCCGGGTTCATCTGAAGAACCTCATCATGGCGGTAAGCCATAACATAGCTTCCGTCTTCTGTCCGATAAGCAAGATCACTCCGTGCCCAGTCCATCACAGGCATAAAGTTATAGCAGAGACATTTGACCCCTACAAGGCTTAAATGCTCCAGGGTCTTTATATAAGCATCTATATACCCATCCCTGGTAGAAAGGCCTTTCTTTATGTCTTCATGAATATTGACGCTTTCGATAACCTCCATCTCAAGACCGGCCTCATTAATCTCCTGTTTCAGGGCTTTTAAGGTCTCTAACGGCCATACTTGTCCCACGGGTACCTTTGGCAGGCAGGTGGCCACACCGGAAACCCCCGGTGTCTGGCGGATCTGTTCAAGGGTCACGCTGTCATCCCCAAAGGGAAACCAACGCATAATCATTTTCATGTTTGAATACCTCCGTTTCCTTGCTCCTTATTCTTTTCTAAACGCAATTGTTTGTGACTATCCAGTCCTAGCATAAGTATATATCTAGTATACTAGTAGTTCAATCAGCAGATTTCATAAATATCTTCTTTTTTTTTGTATATAATGTATAGATGTTTATTTTTTCCAAAACCTAACATCAAATCGACGCAAAAAAGCGGTAATAAGAGATGGGGACTACCCTTCCTTATTACCGCTTTTATTATTTTTTATGAATCAGAAAGGCAACATCACAGAAAATACTCTGAATATTCTTTTCGCAAAGCTTCCTCATCGATTTTATATCTGGATAAATGCTTTTCCATCAATTCTTTTGCCTTGACTCCGTCCTTTGCAGCAATGGCGTCCACAATGGCATGATGGTCGGAAATTGTCTTCAAATCCTTTACCGCAATCAAAGACATGCTGCGTATCCTGTCAAAATGAATGGTAATGCTGTCCATGAGCTGATAAACCTGGTCTTTACCGGTTATGTGAAACAGCAGCCGGTGAAATTCATCATCCAGCTTAAGTAGCCGCTCCGGAGAACGATTTTCCAGATAAAACTCCTGAAGCTTCACATTCTCGTTAAGCTGCATTACCGCTTCTTCCCCAGCCGTCTTACAGGCCAGCTCCACAACTGCGCATTCCAGGACATTGCGCATAAAAATAGCCTCTTCCACCAGCTTATAATCGATCAAAGCCACTGCGCTTCCCTTTTGAGGATAAATCTCAACGATTTTCACCTTTGACAACTCAATCAAGGCTTCTCTTACCGGAGTCCGGGACAAATTCATTTCTGAGGATAATTCATTTTCACTCAGCATACTTCCCGGAACCAGATCAAGATGTATGATATTATCCTTTAACATCCGGAGTGCATATTCCCTTCCTGTCTCTTTGGAATACCGTTCTGTCAGCCGCATACCATGACCTCTTTTCTCAAATTCTGTTCATACTTAGAATAAGCGAAATCAATCTCAATGTCAAGCACTAGTATACAAGTACGCTGTATCCAAAAAGCTCCGGCCACCGGATGATCCTAATATCTCATAGGAATAATTTCTAAATATTCCTTAACCGTAGCACCTGCAAGGAACATATCAATGATCTGTTTTCCCAACGGATTTAAATCATCGGTATAGTATTTCATCAGCTCCTGTTTAAAGAAATCTGTCAAGATCTTTGCTCCGTCGTCGTATCCCTGAGTGCCTACTTCCTGCTGCGTCTCAGGCCTTAAAAATGCTCTTCTGATGTACTGGCCGTCAATTTTTAAGGAATCAAGGCCAAAGCCAAGAAGCGGACAGCGAGCTTCCACAAGATGCTCCGGTTTAAACTTGGCGCTGCCTCGGCGGGCAATGTACTCCCTGGCAACCCACTGGGGCATAAAGCTCACTTCATATGCACCGATATGCTGGTTGGGAATCAGGACATACCGGGTATTGGTTGAATTTAAAATCTGGTCAAGCAAAAGGTTGGCCTGGGTCACCATCTTACCGGTTGCAAAAGGCCAGTAGGAGCCCACACCTTCACTGGTCATTTCCAGGGTATCGATGATACTTGGATTATTGAATCCTCTCGGAGCCACAAGACGCCATAACCATGCTAACGCCGGAGGCAGTATGTGGAGAATACCAAGAATACCGTATGTGGGGTTTTCTTTCGTACATGCAGGAGTTCGAACGCCAAAGCTTCTCACGTCTACTTCCACAGGGGTATCAATGGCTTTAGGAACCAGTCTTCTAGGTAAAACAACACGGGGGTTGGGACAAGGCTTTCCGTTTTGATCCAGGGTATGTTCCCAAACCAGACAGGTGGCACCAGGTACTGCCTGCATGTTTAAGAAGATAAGGGGCTCTTCCGGCTGGATCAATATTTTCTCATATTGAGGAGAGGAACCATAGCATTTGATGTTATCCAGGCGCAAGAACCATGCGGATTCTGCATCCTTGACCACCAGCTTTTTGCTGTCGTTCTGCATTTTGGGATGACATAATGCCATGTCATCTGTCACAGGGATCAGTTCGCAGGTTTCACTTAATACCAGATAGTTTTTTTCACCTGTAACCGTATTTCTTCCTAATATAGCTCTGCCATCCATTTCCTTATGAATGTCTTCGAT
Organism: Lacrimispora sanguinis; assembly: GCF_044987295.1. Lineage (NCBI taxonomy): Bacteria > Bacillati > Bacillota > Clostridia > Lachnospirales > Lachnospiraceae > Lacrimispora > Lacrimispora sanguinis. The sequence continues at coordinate 1,155,183 of NZ_CP173277.1, forward strand.
CATTTCACTTTTTCCGCCGCCGGAAGCACCTTCGTGCATGATGACGATCTCATTGTCATAAGGAGTGATCACTTTTACCGTTGATGCATGTGCCGTTACCCAGCCTTCTTCTTCTCCAATATTAAGAAGAACTCCGTAGATGCCCTTTTTGGCACTTGGGCCGGGATATAAATTATAGGAATAAACTTCATGGATACCATCCAGGCGGTTATGAACCACGATCTGCTTTCCGTCAAAATGGGTATGTCTGAACGGAGGAGCCAGAAATACAACCGCTCTTGGATTAAAGTCGGAAGAAATCTCGTCAATATTTAAAAATCCCTGCAGATCTGCTAGCCCGGCTGCGAAAAATCCGGCGTTTAAGGGTGCGATCAGGATAGAATCATATCCATACTCAAGTCCGCCTGACTTAAATGGGAAAAAGATCAACTCCTGCTTTTTCAGCCAGTCAAAGGTTTCCGTTCTTAAGGTTTCAAAATCTGAATGATATACCTCCTCGTATCTGGGTTTATCCGTTGGTTTATGATCCGCAATTAACAGGCAGTCAGGATCGCGTCTTCTCATGTAGTCATCCGCATAATTGACTACGACTCCGTTTTTACACTTCGTAGCAGTTGCTTCCAATACATTGCCTTTGCCTTCCACTTCATATTCAATGAAAAATTCGGTATTTTCAGAATTTCCCATTGCCAGCGTCAGCAAATCTTCCCTGGTCTTTGGAATGACGACACCTTTTGACTCAGCCAATATATCTGTTACATACTCGGGTAAATTCATATCACGTAAACATTCCAGCATATTTTCCTCCGTTCCTGCGCAAGCCCTTATGCACATTTGTAGTTCGCGCCAAATATGGGGGCGGCGCAAACCATGTAGTTAAAATGATCTTCTTCAACCTTTGTCACCCAATTTTATTAAGTATTACATAGTTTCTATTTTAATATTCCAGGCATGTGATTGTTCTAGCTATTTTCCCCAATGTCTCTTACAAACTCATGCCGAATACCTTCTTTCTATAACCGAAAATCTTTACGATTTCCTTCTCGTACGTTTCTATTCAGTCATCGCCTCCTCTCTTCGATATATATAAAGCCGATATCCATAAATGGATATCGGCTTACTTACAACTTAGAAATCATTCTACTTTGTGACGTCTTCCGGTTTTATTTAGCTGTATAAAACTCTTCTAAATTCCTATCAACAGTAATGACAATGATCTTTTCACCTGTTTTCGTACTGATATCCGAGTGAGTGCTGATAAACGATACATCCAAGACATCTGATAATAGTTTCTCCAGATACTCTCTCCCTCCCTCAAAAAGGGAAGTTCGGACCTTCTTAAGCAGCTCAATGCCTTGTGCGCTTTCTGTCAGCTTCTTCTCTGAAGGGCTTAAGAATCCAATTAATCTGACAATGATCATATCATTTAATATATAAGTTCGGATGGCCTTTGGCCCCCTTCCCATATATTCAACTTCAAATTTACTGACAACTTCACTGATTTTGGCTTCCAACTGGCCCTTTGTCATATTCCATCACCTGTGAGATACAATATCATGAAAACCAGGGCCTGTCAATGATTTTTTAAGGTGTGTGGGTAATCCTGTTTTAATTGTAGTCTTCCGGTCTCAGTTATGATATAATAAATAAAATTACTTTTTAACGATTTTGAATCCAAATAAAAAACGTAACTATAAAGGAGAATAATAATGCAACTATGCATTGGCACTGCTCCGTGCGAGGTCTGAATTGGACGAAGTTGCACGGAGTTGATTGAATTCGTCCGTTGGACTTTGCACTTTCATTAAATCATTAAGATTTTAATAGAAAAAGGAGCAAAGTCATGTTGAAAAATTTAAAAACAAACATTGGGGAACTTCGTAATTTCCTGATTTTATGGGTTACACAATCATTTTCATCGCTGGGTAGTGCAATGACCAACTTTGCACTGGTGATCTGGTCTTATCAACAGCAAGGGTCGGCTCTCACCACCTCGTTATTAGCCATCTGTTCTTATGCACCCTATGTCCTTTTGAGCATTTTTGCAGGTGCACTGAGTGACCGGTGGGACAAAAAAACTACTATGCTGCTCAGTGACAGCTTTGCAGCTTTATGTACTGTTTCAGTGCTTATCCTGATGACAACCGGTAAACTCCAGATCTGGCATCTGTATCTGATCAATACCTTGAATGGATTGATGAACACGGTACAGCAGCCGGCATCGGATGTGTCAATCAGCCTGTTGACCCCACAAAAGCATTACCAGAAAGTCAGCGGGATGCGTTCCTTATCCAATTCGTTGGTTACCGTACTGACACCTATACTTGCTACCGCCTTGCTTTCTTTTGGAAGCATCCGACTTGTCATCCTGTTCGACTTAACTACATTTACCATAGCGTTCCTATCGTTGTTATGCTTTATCAAAATCCCGCAAATCACAGAAAATCGTGACTTGGTGAACGAAACGGTATTGCAGTCTGCCAGAAGCGGCTTGCGGTATCTGAGGGATAACCGGGGAATTCTGGATCTGATTCTGTTTTTGGCTGTTATCAATTTTACTGCTTCCATCTTCAATGCCGCCCTGCCTGCTATGATGCTATCACGTGCCGGCGGCGGAGAACTTGCCCTTGGCATGGTCAACACTGTTACAGGAATTGCAACCATGGTTGGAAGTATTTTGGTTTCTATCCTGCCACCGCCCAAAAGCCGGGTTCGCGTGATTTGTAACAGCCTGCTTTTTTCCATGAGTACCGAGAATCTTATCCTTGCTTTCGGCAGGACTACTCCTGTGTGGTGTTTTGGTGCTATCCTTGGCTGGATATTTATTCCAGTTATGGGCGCCAACATGGATGTCCTTTTCCGTACGAAAATACCTATTGAAATGCAAGGCCGTGTCTATTCAGCAAGGAATACTTTACAATTTTTCACCATTCCCCTGGGTTATCTATGCGGCGGTTTTTTGGTTGACCGGGTATTTGAACCGTTTATGGCAGGGCAGCCGGCGGTTAGTGTGTGGACCGTACTGTTCGGAACAGGAAAAGGCTCTGGTGCTGCTTTTCTGTTTTTTGTTATCGGGATTTTGGGAGCATTATCATGTCTTCCATTTAGAGCGGATAAAAATATCTGGGAACTGGAAAAGATAAACTAAAATCGTATTCAAAACGGAACTTTATAAAAGAGGCTGGCAAGTGTTTTGACACTTGCCAGCCTTACATCCGCCCATTCATTCTCATCTAATGTAATCACGAGGACACCGTTTCGAGTAATCTCCATCGCATTCCCAGCGACTTTATCCAAGTTCCGCTGTAAGTCTCGGGGATTTCATCCAGAACGCTGTCATAAAAATATACTTCATAATCCTTCACAAAAATGGAAGCGTCAAATAAATCCGCCAAATAATTTTCTCCCGGAGGAACAAGCTGAAGCAGCCGGGGAGCTTCAAATACCACTTCTATGCTTTCGGACCAGTCGCTGTCAAACAGAAACTGTATTTTTTTGTCATAGGAAAAAGTCAGATACATCCCATCTTCATCCACATAGTCTCCGCTCAAGTAGTGAATCTCTTTGATGACAGAGTCATGAAAATCTGCGAATTTTTCCATCAGCATATCTATATCGGTCTCATTTTCAATGTAATTCCAGCCTGTAAGCTTTGTCTGTATTTCCCCTGTATCATCAGTGTAATCTTGAATAGTTTTATCGTGAAGCAGCTGAATTAGTTTGTCACTGTCTTCCCATATAAAACGGTATCCGCTATACAGCGATATCCGAGGCAGAGAGAATTGCTGCTCCAGGATCTGATTGAATTCTTCCAGTTCCCCTTTCGTCATGTAAATCCACTCTGCATGCCGGGGTGGTTCATTACAGTCAATGCATTCAACGTTTACCGGGTAAGGAAACTGCGCTGAAGAAAAATCCAGATAGTCAACCAGATGGAATTTCCATTCCCCAGCTTCTTGCCTTCTGACTATGTATTTATCCCCTCCGGAATTTACGATTCCATAAACTTCAGAGACATAGAATGTGCGATCACTTTTATCATATATCCTTGCTCTCATAATACGTTGCCTTTCTGCGTCTACGAATAAGCCAAAAATCCTGCCTTTTCTTCATCCTCTCCAGATATCTTAACACACTCCTTAAATAAAACAAAGTGCACAAGTTTTATTTTATTAACTTACACACTTTACCCGCCTCATATTAATATTTGTTAAAATTTTCTTCAATATATGGTAAGATATCTATAAGAAAAGAATGTTTACTCATTATGAATAACAGGAATTTAATTAATAATTCTAAGGCGGTGATCTTGTGACGAATAACAGTGCAGATCGTAAATATGACGATTTGAGAAAAAACCTGAAAATTGATTGTAAAAAATGCAGCGGCTTATGCTGTGTTGCTTTGTACTGTACAAAAACAGATGGTTTTCCTGCCAATAAAGAAGCTGGGACACCATGCAAACATCTTGATTCAGATTTTAGCTGCAAAATCCACTCCAGACTGGCTGACAATAATTACAAAGGTTGTTTGGCCTATGACTGTTTCGGAGCGGGGCAAAGAACGACTCAACTATATTTATCAGATGGAACATGGGAAACAAATTCTGAACAGAAAGATAAACTCTTTCAAGAATTTATAATTGTATATCAGTTACATCAGATGTTATGGTACCTGGTTGAGGCATTTACTTTGACATCAGATGAACTTCTAAAATCAACGATTGATTTGCTTATCTCTGAAAATGAACAAATGTTACAGCAGCCCATGGATCATATTGCAATGCTGGATCTCTCGGAATACAGATCAAACGTGAATATCGTATTGAAACAGATAAGCACCGATATTTCAGCAAATGATACATCGAGTCAAATTCACGGTTTAAACTATTTGGGGAAAAATTTCAAGAAAGCAAATCTTGACAGAAAAAATTTCAGTATGTCATTAATGATCGCTGCAAACTTATCAGGATGCAGTTTAAAGAATACTAACTTTTTAGGTGCTGACCTCCGTGATGCAAACATAAGAAATGCAGATTTAAGTAAAAGCATCTTTTTAACACAAATGCAGATTAATTCCGCAATCGGAAATTCAAATACAAAAATCCCCATATATTTAACCCGCCCGGCGACATGGGAAAAGTGAGCCGTTTGTATGTGACTGTCGGCACAAGTGGCTGCATTGTACTTCTGCCAATCAAATGACAAAGAAGCACAAGATGGCTTACATAAGCCGTCTTGTGCTTCTTTGTCATAAGATGAGAATCGTCCAGTTATACCGTAGCGTTATTCCCGCCCAGAGACCCATAACTTCCTGTTACTTCACTAAGCCTGATCAATTCCTTTCCCAATATCCCGCCTCATATACTTATTATCAAAAGAGACCCATTTCGCCGCCTCATAAGCATTTTCTCTGGCTTCCATTAAATCCCTTCCGATTGCCGTCACTCCCAGCACTCTTCCGCCATTGGTCACCACTGTACCGCTGCCGTCCAATTTACTTCCTGCATGAAAGGCAAAATACTTCTCCTGTCCCTTAAATGCTTCCAGCCCGGTAATGGAATACCCCTTTTCATACTTTTCCGGGTAGCCCTCCGATGCCAATACCACGCAGACCACCGCATTATCTTCAAACTGTAGATCTATCTGATCCAGAGTTCCGTCAATACAAGCCTCAAAAACCTCCACAATGTCATTCTTCATACGCGGAAGCACCACCTGTGTCTCAGGGTCACCAAACCTGGCATTGTATTCCAACACCCTGGGGCCTTTTTCCGTCAGCATCAGTCCAAAGAATATGATCCCCTTAAATTCCCGGCCCTCTGCTTTCATGGCATCCACAGTCGCCTGATAAATATGCTGCTTACAAAACTCATCCACTTCTTCCGTATAAAACGGACTTGGGGAAAAAGTCCCCATTCCCCCTGTATTAAGACCTTGGTCTCCGTCTTTTGCCCGCTTATGATCCTGGGCGGATGTCATAATTTTAACAGTCTTTCCATCCACAAAAGAAAGTACCGACACCTCCCGGCCTGTCATAAACTCTTCCACCACGATTCGGTCTCCTGCGGAGCCAAACCGTTTATCAAGCATTAAGTCCTTAACTCCACGTTCAGCCTCTTCCCTTGAGCCGCAGATCAGGACTCCTTTTCCCAAAGCTAGGCCGTCAGCCTTTAACACAATGGGCATTGGAGCAGTTTTTACATAATTTAATGCCTCTTCCAGAGACTCAAAGACTTCATAAGCTGCTGTAGGAATTCCGTATTTTTTCATCAGATCCTTGGAAAATGACTTAGAGCCTTCCAGCAAAGCCGCACGTTTTTGCGGCCCGAACACCCTTAGTCCGGCTGCTTCAAACGCATCCACCGCTCCCGCGACCAAAGGATCATCCGGTCCTATGATAGTCAGATCGATTTCATTTTCCCTGGCAAATGCCACCTGCCTGTCAAAATCCATGACTCCCATATCCACACATTCTGCAATCTCTGCTATTCCTGCGTTTCCGGGGGCGCAATATATCTTATCAACCTTAGGGCTTCTGGAGACTTTCCATGCAATGGCATGCTCACGTCCGCCTCCGCCTATGATCAAAACTTTCATTGTGATTCCTCCTGTCCGTTTGCGATCAGCTGTATGGCCTGGGGAAGGATCTGCCATTCCGCCTCTTCCATGACACGCCGCTGCAATGCTTCAGGCGTATCCCCTTCCCGGACTTCAACCGCCTTTTGCAAAAGAATCGGTCCCGTATCCATCCCTTCATCAACATAGTGGACCGTAGCTCCCGTAACCTTCACTCCCCGGGCCAGGGCGGCTTCATGAACTTTAAGCCCATAATACCCCTTTCCGCAAAATGACGGAATGAGGGACGGATGGACGTTAATGATCCGGTTCCTGTACTTTTTTATCATGGCTGCCGGAATAGCAACCAGATAACCGGCTAAAACAATCAGATCAAGGTAGTACTGGTCAATCTTTGAAAGAAGCGCTTCATAGAACTCCTCCCTCTCTTTAAAATCAGCAGGAGATATACAGAAAGCCTCAATTCCATGGTTTCTGGCTCTTTCCAGTGCATATGCGTTCCGGTTATTGCTGATGACCACCTTTACCTCTGCATTGGTGATCGTTCCACAATCTATGGCGTCTAAAACTGCCTGAAGGTTGGTTCCCCCGCCGGAAACCAATATACCGATTTTCAGCATAAGGTCACGCCCTTCTCTCCTCGTTCCGTATGGCCGATCACATAGGGCACTTCTCCAGCCCCCTGGATTGCTTCCATAGTCCTATCCACATCCGCCGGGTTCACTGCCAGAACCATTCCAATTCCCATATTATAGGTATTGTACATGATCTCTTCCTTGATATTACCTTTATCCGCTAACAAACGAAAGATGGCCGGTACTTTATAACTGCTCTTTTCAACCACCGCCCTGATACCCTCAGGAAGCATACGGGGGATGTTTTCATAAAAACCGCCTCCGGTGATGTGGCTGCACGCTTTGATCACTGCCCCGCTGTCTTTTACGCTTTTTAATGTGTTTACATAGATTTTGGTAGGAGTGATCAGGGCATCACCAAGAGTTTTACCCAGTTCCTCATAATAGGTGTCCAAGCTTTCTTTCGTCATGTCAAACACCTTGCGTACCAGGGAAAAGCCATTGCTGTGAATGCCGGAAGAGGCGATTCCAATGAGCACATCCCCCTCTTTGACATCAGCTCCGGTGATAAGATCTTTCTCATCTACCACACCTACCGCAAAACCGGCCAAATCGTATTCGTTTTCAGGATAAAACCCGGGCATCTCCGCTGTCTCACCGCCAATCAAAGCGGCATTGGCCTGTTTGCATCCGTTTGCAACTCCGCTGACGATCTCCGCGATTCTTTCCGGGTAATTCCTGCCGCAGGCAATATAATCCAGGAAGAACAAAGGCTCTCCGCCTGCACAGGCGATATCATTGACACACATGGCAACACAGTCGATTCCAACGGTATCGTGCCTGTCCATTAAAAATGCAAGCTTCAGCTTTGTGCCCACCCCATCAGTTCCTGATACCAGAGTCGGCTTTTCCATGTTTTTAAAGGCTGACATGGAAAATGCCCCTGAAAATCCTCCAAGCCCTCCGAGAACCTCAGGTCTCATGGTTTCCTGCACATGCTTTTTCATTAATTCAACCGACTTATATCCGGCTTCAATGTCCACTCCTGCATTCTTATAATCCATTTTTTCTCCTCGCCTCCGATTTTCTTACTTCTTCATCTGGGTTAAATATTCCTGATATCCGATATGGTCCAGTTTCTCCGCTTTTTCTACCACTTCGTTTTTTAAGTTTTCCGAATATTCCTTCAGCCTTCCTAAAAGCGCCTCGTCACTAACCGCTAAAATCTTAGCTGCAAGGATTCCTGCATTGGTTCCTCCGCCTATCGCAACCGTAGCAACCGGAACTCCGGAAGGCATCTGCACGATAGAATAAAGTGAATCCACTCCGCCAAGGTCTGAAGTTTTCATAGGAATGCCGATCACCGGCATCGGGAACAGAGCCGCACACATTCCCGGTAGATGAGCCGCCTTACCTGCTCCCGCAATAATGACCTTTATGCCTCTTGCTTCTGCCGTTTTGGCATATTCAAAAAATATATCCGGTTCCCTGTGGGCGGAGATCACCGTCATCTCAAACTCCACTCCCAGTTTTTTCAAAACATCTGCAGCCTGAGCCATAACAGGCATATCAGAATCACTTCCCATTACAATCGATACATTTGCCATAGTAAATTCTCCTTTTATTTTGTTTAATATGAGGATTCATTATTTGCAGTAATACATTTTATTAGTTTGATTAATAATTGTCACTTATTAATTAACTTTTACTTATTAATTATCATACAAGCTTTTTTCCTCTTCGTCAATGGTTTTCTTAAAATTTTGACCATTGCCAATGGGGAATACAAAAAGGGCGGGAGAACCGGAAAGATATATATTACTCTCTCCGGCCTCCCGCCTGACTATGTATGGTTAATACTTTCCGCCTCCAAAGGATGGCTCATCAAAATAAACTGGATCAATGTTAAGAACCGGTACCTCATGATCTTCTCTATAAACCGGTTTCACCTGCCGGGAATCCCTGGATCTTGATTTTGTCTTTGGCTGGGAAGCCACCGATTCATTTTCGCCTTCGTAAAGCTGAAAGCCCTCAACAAGTCCCTTCATAATCTGGGCCTGACCTGACAGCTCTTCGCTTGCTGCGGCACTCTGTTCTGCCGTCGCTGAGTTGGTCTGAACTACACAGGATATCTGGTCAATTCCCTGTGCTACCTGATCAACTGCCACTGCCTGCTTGTCAGAAGCCAATGCGATCTCTCCAATAATCGAATTAATGCGCCGGCTTCCTTCTACAACTGACTGCATAGCCTTCGCAGTTTCAGCGGTAATCTTCGTTCCATTTTCAACAGCCTGCATGCTTTCCCCAATGAGCAGCGTGGTATTCTTTGCCGCTTCTCCTGATTTGCTTGCAAGATTTCGTACTTCATCTGCCACAACTGCAAAGCCCTTTCCGGCTTCTCCGGCACGGGCTGCTTCAACAGCCGCATTCAATGCCAGGATATTGGTCTGGAATGCGATATCCTCAATGGTCTTTATAATCTTTCCAATTTCATTAGACTTATCACTGATCTCCATCATAGCCTGATTCATCTCAGACATTTTAACACTGCTTTTTTCTACATTCCTGGTTGCTTCTTCTGAAGTAGCACGAGCTTCTTTTGCATTTTTGGCATTAACGTTTATCTGATTTGATATATCGCTTATGGCAGCCGCAAGCTCCTGAATGGAAGAGGCCTGCTCTGTAGCTCCCTGGGACAATGCCTGGGCTCCGGAAGATACCTGCCCGGATCCATTGGCTACCAAATCAGCCGACTGGTTAATACGGGAAAGGGCTTCACTTAAATTATTCCTGATTCCTTGCATGGCCATAAGAATTGGCTCATAATCAAGGATATACTGTTCCTGGTGCTTGGAAGCCACCTGGAAATCACCGATTGCCAACGCCCCCAGCAGGTTGCTGATATCGTCAATCATATTTCCGATATTAGAAATGGTGGTACGCATGCTGTCAGCCAGAGCGCCCAACTCATCCTTTGACTGGTAATCCAACTGAATATGAAGGCTTCCTCTTGACATTTCTCCTGCCGCCCTCTCGATCTCTTTCACCGGCGCCACGATACTCTTCGTTGTGAAAAGTGAAAAGCCCAACGTAGCTAATACAGCAAGAATCTGCATAGCGATCACTGCTATCTGAGTGAATTTCGCCATTTGCTGGGCGTTATTATAATTGGCAACGGCTCTTTCATCGGCGGTATTGCTGATCCCTACCAGATCTTCCTGAACCTTGGTGAAATAAGGGTCTAATGATGCAAAGAATATATCCGCAGCCTGTCTGGTTTTATTTTCCCTTGCCAGGCCAAACACCTGATCCTTGTAAGGTTCTGCCTCATTTAAGGTATTTTCAATGTTGTCCACCAGAGACTGGTCCCCCTGATAGTTTTCCCTTAAAAATTGTATCTTGCTATGAAACGCTTCCAGATCCGCCTCTGCAGCATCGATATATTCCCCGGTAGTCTTTAAATCAAGACTCATGGTTGCATATCCTACATTTTTAGCCGCAGACTGAATATCACGTCTCATCTCAAGAGTTTGTACATCGATCTGGTGTCCGTTGTTAAAGAAATCTACAAACTTACCGTTGTTTTGCCTTAAGCTTATCACGGAGATTGTGGAAACTAATAAGAACAGCACGAGGATAGCTCCAAAAGCAAGTCCAATTCTTTTACCAATCTTTAAATTCTTCACCTTTGTCCTCCATTCACTTTATCTATCCTATTTTGTATATAAATGAATCAAAGGAATATGATCGCATATTCAATTGATTCATAAACTCAAGGTTGAAAGAAATTTTTCTTTCAACCTTAAACCTTTGTATACCTTATCGGCATGTTCTATTCTTTTTATAAGCTTTTTAAATAAAATTTATTAAATATTTGCATATTTTTCGTTATTTTAAACAATTAAAGAGCTGCTAAAGGAATATTTAATTCTTCTGTGCCCTTTAATACAAATCTGCCGTCATCAATAATTAAAACTCGATCTCCGGAAGCTGTGACAGCCTCGATTTTATCCAGTTCCGCATAAGGTATGGTAATATCCGTATGGCAGCTGAAATAGGCCTTTGATACGTCTTCTTTCCTAAGAATTGAAACCTCATTATCCCTGGCAATGATTTCCTTGCCATTTGGGTTGTAAACAGGGCTGTCCTCCGCCCAGCTATAACAAGTGTCACCCACTGCAAAATGGGGTCCCATTTTTTCCACAATGAGGATAGGCAGTTTATCGAGAATTCCAAACTTACGTGCCATGGCATAAGCCGTGGTATTGGTACCTATGGCAAATTCTCCCATGGGAAGGGTATCTTGATTCTTTAAAATAACTTGTTTTATGAGGGCCTTTCCTTCCTCTTGATCCTCAAAATTGCTGCAGGAATAATCCTTGATCATACCATTTTCAAAGGTCATAACGAGGTCTTTAAACTGGAAATCCGTAATATATACCGTACTGACTGCTAACGTTCCTTCCGTTCCAGTAAGTCTTGGGGACGTAAACACCTCTCCAAGAGGAATGTTCACATCAGCCACACAGTTTTCAAACTTTGTTTCCTTATCTCTGTCTTTCAACGGGTGAAGGGCCACTTTCAGATGAGTCTTGTTATTTCCTTTTCCCGTAACCTCCACATAATCAGCCTCATCCAAAACATCGATAATCGCCTGCTGGATTCCCTTATATTTCTCATAATCAAGGGTGTTGATGGCAATGGTCTCTTCAAAGATCTTCTCAAAGTCATCCCCTATCTCCGGTACCGGGAAAGCAATAATCGTGAAGCTGGTCTCATCTCCTGGCACGTATTGATTGAGAATTCTTGAGGTTTCATTCGACATCTCTGTTGAAAGCTTTTCCTGTTTGGCATCTAAGCGGTTGACCTCCGGCTTATTTACCGGTTCAAAGCCTTCTTTTCCAAAGGTTTCCATCACCGCCGGACCGGCAAAGGCTGCTGCCTGTTCTTTGTAGGTTTCATAAGCCACCTTCAAAACAGCCGCTTTCCGGTCTTTAAATGCCTTATTCAGATAGAGAGCATCATCGTACCGATGATCGTAAACATACTGCCTGTTAGGAGATGTGCTATAGTAACCATTCTTCCGGCCGGCATTGGTATTGACTGTCCAGATTGCCGCACGGCAAAGAATCACTTGAAGGCCAAGTTTCTCAAAATTCTCCATGGCATATTTCACCATGCGCTCAAAACCCAGCTCATAACGGATCTGCACTGATCCCTTTTTCTTTAAATCCCTTCCCATTACTTCAAAGCCCTTGCGGTACCCTTCTGTGTAGGTATCCGCCATAAGGCGTACGGTTTCCTCTGGCAGGGAATTTAAGAACTCCGCAGTTTTTAATTCCGAAACGGAAATATATTCACCAAAGTAATACAAATACCGAAGATCTCTTAAATCATTGTCCCGGATGATATCCGCTGCAAAGGAAAGCGTCGGATCAAGCCCTTCCCTGACCCGGAAAGTAACCGTATGATCCGTATAATCGCTGACAAACCAGTAGATCACTTCTTTTATTCTGGAAACCTCAGGGATTTCCTCCTCAAACATGTTGTAAATTTCAATAAGCGTTTCATTTAATATAGTAAGATCCGTAAGCCTCCACTCATGGACAAAAACAATGTCGCCCCGGATTTCCTTATACAGATACGAAAGAAGCTGGCCATAACCCTCTCCCAGCCTTGATACTGCATACGCCGGATTCGCATAGCTCTCCTCATAATGATCGGGTAAAATATCCTGGTAAAGCTTCTGGTTCCATTCTCTTAAAACCTCTACCGAAGCTGCTTTTTGGTCACCGGATTCAATAAACCGGAGATACTCCCCCATCATGGAGATAAAAGATGCTGTTCTGGCAAAATAATCATGATACGGTTCCTGCACGGTATGTTCCGATGCCATCTGGCCGATCCGTTCCATAGACAGCTCAAAGCGCTCCTTAATAATCTCATTTTCCTGTTGAAACATCATTTGATAATCCATAATCCTTACCCCTTTATTCCTATAATGATAAGAACTGCCCAAAGAATGATAAGGCTCAAGCTGATCCCCATTCCTATTTTAGACAGTATGTATTTCTTTTCCTTTTCAAAGAAAGAAAAAACACCATAAACCATTGAAACAATTGAAATCAGCATACTGCAGAAACAGACAGCTGCTACATTAAGCTGTGCCTGTCCTTCAGCCATTACAGAGCTGATGATTCCAATCATTCCAAGTGCAAGTGCCCCAACCGCAAGTCCCAGGCATAGAAAGCTTCTCTTTGCAAAGGATTTCCTAATATAGGACACTTTTTTCTGCTTTTGCACGCCTTTTCCTCCTTATTCTTACTCTTGTGTACTGAACGATTTTGTACAAAATGTATCCCAGGATGCCTCCCAGCGTATTCAGTATCATGTCATCCACATCAAAACATCCCACCTTGAAAATAAGCTGAATGGTTTCAATGCATAAGCTGAACAGAAAGCTTAGCAACATTGTATTAAACCAGCAGCGACTCCTGCGGCTTATGATCGGAAGAAAGAATCCGCAAGGCATAAAGCCCACAATGTTTCCCACAATGTTCAGCATAAAGGACTTCAGTCCGACCACATGGCGGTAAATAATAAAGCGCCGTATTTCCTTAAACGGGGTTAAGTTGTATGCATATTCCTGCTGAGCATGATTCCCCCTGCCAAAATAATCGGAAAAAAATAAAAAGTATGCCAAAAAGATCAGGTAAAATATAAAAATTACCCAACCCATTTTCTGCCGTTTTGTCGCATTTCTAATCATAACAGCTCCATCTATATGCGGCGCTAAGGAAAACAAGTTTTCCTTAGCTGCCGCGGTATTCGCCCAATGAATATGCAAGCATATTCATTCAGCTCATTACTCGCGCAAAAAAGAGAGAGGCTGCTTAAAGCCACACCTTTCCACCAGCATCCTCTCCTATAATAACAGTTAAAATGTAATTTCAGATTTTCTTTTCAGTAAGAACGCTCCGTTTATAATTGAAATGGTCCCGGCGGCAATCCCGATAACTGTCACTACAATTCCAACTCCAATGCTCAAAGCTCCAATATTTCTCATCGTTTTATATACTCTTTCCATACAAAGTCTCCTTTCCTCTTTTCCTGCCCATGTTTTTTGGGCATAAAGGTATACCCGTAGGGTGTTTCCTCTCTCCTGCCCACGCTTTTTGGGCATAAACACCTCCCTTAAAGGGATTATTTTATGCCATAGACTTCGTAGTAAGCGTCAATGGCTTCTTTTATACCATCATCAATAATAACTTTTCCATTATACTCTCGGTTATGCAGATATTCAATGACTTCTGCCATGGAAACGATTGCGGCTGCTTTAAATCCGTACTTTTCCTGGATCTCATCCAAAGCTCCCTTATCCCCTTTTCCCTTTTCCATACGGTTTAAGGAAACCATAAGGCCTAATATCTCTACATTTCCCTGGGCCTTGATAATTGGGAAAGTCTCCTCAATGGATTTTCCGGAAGTAGTCACATCCTCAATGATTACCACCCGGTCTCCATCCTTTATGGGGCTTCCCAGGAGGATCCCTGCATCACCGCCATGGTCCTTCTCCTCTTTTCTGTTTGAGCAGTACTTAATTTCCTTTCCATACAGCTCATGAAAAGCGATGGCAGTGGTAACGCTTAAGGGGATTCCCTTATAAGCCGGTCCAAACAGAACATCAAAATCATCCCCAAAATTATCGTGAATGGCCTTTGCATAGTATTCACCCAGTTTTTTAAGCTGTGCTCCTGTCACGTAGGATCCTGCATTCATAAAAAACGGGGATTTTCTTCCGCTTTTCAATGTGAAGTCTCCAAATTTAAGGACATTGCTGTCTACCATGAATTCAATAAATTCCTGCTTATACTGTTCCATAATTCCATTTTCTCCTTATTATGCGTATTCTAATCTCTTCTATAATGTATTGAATTTGCTCTACTACACCATTGAAACACCATAATTCGATGCATTGAAGTGTTTTAGGCTGCATTTCATTAAATTACTAACTAAAGCTTAATTAAGCATATTGGGGCTTCAAAAGATTCTATTTCTGCAATTCTTCTTACATATTATACCATTCATCAAACGTAATATCCTTTTTGGTAATATTACTTTCACTTTGAGTGATTTCCAAAACATTCACTTTTAATTTTATCATACTAAATATGTATTTTCAATCAGCAATCACTATAGAATTTGATTTTGAGGGGGCATTCATACCGTGGCGCAACAAAAAACTACAAGCTGTCATCACTGATAGTTTGTAGTTTTGGCAGAGCTGAATACGCCGTAAGCCGCATCAAATTTATCGTACAGCCCCTATCAGTTCCCTGATATCTTCTACGTTATATTTCTTCATATAATCCTCTATGCCCCTGACTACTTCTTCCGCTGCATAAGGATTCCGGAAATTGGCCGTTCCCACGGAAACAGCCGTTGCACCTGCTAAAATGAATTCTATGGCATCCTCGGCAGTCATGATCCCGCCCATGCCAATAATGGGAAGCTTTACCGCATTGGCCGCCTGATAAACCATGCGTACCGCAATGGGCTTAATGGCCGGACCGGATAAACCACCTGTTTTATTGGCGACTGCAAAAGTACGGCGGTTAATATCAATCTTCATACCGGTTAAGGTGTTAATAAGGGACAGCACATCTGCGCCTCCGGCCTCCGCTGCCTTTGCCATTACCCCAATGTCCGTTACGTTGGGGCTTAGCTTCATGATAACCGGCTGCTTTGCATATTTTTTAACTTCCCTAGTTATGGCCTCAACTGCTTTGGGATCTTGTCCAAAAGCGATTCCGCCCTCTTTCACATTCGGACAGGAAATATTGATCTCCAGCATATCAACCGGCTCATCTGCCAGCCGTTCCACAACTTCGATGTAATCCTCTGTGGTCCTACCGCAAACATTGACAATGATCTTCGTATCGTACTTCTTTAAAAATGGAATGTCTCTTTTAATAAAAATTTCCATTCCCGGATTCTGAAGACCGATGGCATTGATCATACCTCCGTAGGTTTCCGCGATTCTGGGTGTCGGGTTACCGGGCCACGGTACATTTGCCACGCCCTTTGTAACCACTGCACCCAAATGATTCAAATTAATCATCTCGCTGTATTCCTCACCGGAACCAAAGGTGCCGGAAGCAGTCATAACCGGATTATTAAGCTCCACCCCGGCTAGATTCACTTTCGTATTCATCTAAAATTCTACCTCCTCAGCCTTAAATACCGGACCATCCTTGCAGACGCGCTTATTATGAACCATGGAATGCTCGTCCACTGACTTGCTTTTGCATACGCAGGCAAGACAGGCTCCTATGCCGCAGGCCATCTTTTCTTCCAGGGACAAATAACATTCTATTTCTTGTTCATGAGCATAGGCCTTTAGAGCCTTCAGCATGGGAGTGGGGCCACAGGCAAAGATCACATCTCCTTTTAAGCCCTGTTCCCGGATGGCATCCAAAACATTGCCCTTCGTTCCAACACTTCCGTCCTCTGTAGCAATATAGGTATCTCCGTATGGGCTAAATTCTTCATTTAAAAACAGAACATCACGGTATCCAAGCACCACCTGTTTCTCACAAGGTAAATGCTTTGCCAGTTCCAGCATCGGTGGAATTCCGATTCCGCCTCCGATCAAAAATGCCTTTTTCCCTTTTCCGCCGGCTTCAAGTGGAAATCCATTGCCCAAAGGTCCCAAGACCTCAATGGTATCCCCTTCTTTATAATGGGAAAACTCTTCCGTTCCTCCGCCTACAACCCGGTACACCAGCCTTAAAAGGCCCTTGTCCTTATCAGTCTCACAAATGCTGATCGGTCGGGGCAGCAGCTTTGCTCCATCCTTAGTATATAGGTCAACAAACTGTCCCGGCACTGCCTGGGCAGTGATTTCCTTTGTCTTAATCCACATGCTGTATACATCGTCCCCAAGCCGTGTCTGACTGGCGACCACAGCAATTTCCTTTATCTTTGCCATGCGATCCCCCTATAATACCCTGTTGATGTCGGTGACCATATCAATAACCGCCTGTCTGGAAGCTTCACCGAAATGTTCTCCGCCAAACCGGGCGTATTTTTCAGATTTATAGGCTGCAATAATTCCCCTGGAGGAGTTCACAATTGCTCCTAGGCCATCCTCGTTGAAGCAGGGTTTTAAATCCTCAGCCGTTCCTCCCTGAGCACCGTATCCCGGTACCAGGAAATAGGTGTTTGGCATCAGCTTGCGTAGAATTCTGCTCATCTCCGGATAGGTGGCCCCCACAACAGCTCCCACATTGCTGTAAGTGCCATCCATGCAGTCTGCCCCCCATTCAACGACCTTATCTGCAACCAGTTCATACAGCGGTCTTCCGTTGATCAGCTGATCCTGGAATTCTCCGCTGGAAGGGTTGGAGGTTTTCACCAGTATGAAAAGGCCTTTGTCTTCTTCCTTGCATACATCCACAAAGGGCTTCACGCCATCGGTCCCCAAATATGGATTGACCGTAAGGAAATCTGTGCCGAAAGCAGAAAAGCTTTTGTTTCCAACCTTCACCTGACCGATGTGTGCCGTAGCATAAGCGGCGGATGTGGAACCAATATCTCCTCTTTTAGCATCTCCAATGACGAAAAGCCCCTTTTCCTGACAATAGTTAACTGTCTTTGTATACGCTTTCAAACCTTCAATGCCAAACTGCTCGTACATGGCAATCTGAGGTTTCACGGATGGGATTAGATCATAAACATGATCAACAATTTCTTTATTGAATAGCCAAATAGCTTCCGCAGCGCCTTCTAATGTTTCACCGAATTCTTCAAATGCCTTTTTCATTACATGCTCTGGTATATAGCTTAACATGGGGTCCAAACCTACGCAGATTGGGGCTTTTGTTTTCTGAATTTTGTCTATTAACTGCCTGATCATAGCTTCCTCCTTGGATCTCTTTTCCCTAATTTTTTTTATTCTTACCAATTCTATCATAAGAAAGAACTGGCTTCAAGCCTTTTACCAAACTGATCGTAAAAATCCTGATCCTTGTCATAAGGCATAAGATAAAACTGCTTTAAAACATACATGCTGATCTTATTTGCCAATGTCTGATCCTCATTTTCTTCCATTTCTCTTTCCAGTCGTTTTAAGAAGAAGTGCCAGTCAGACACAAATCTCTCATACCGTTTTACATCAGGAGTGTCAATCCATTTGCGCACCTTGACTTTTGCCCTGTTTTCCTTCCTGCACTCATGTACCTGGAGAAAATACTGAAAGCCCTGCTCATCATAGATCCTCCCCAAGGGGAACAATCGGCAGATCCCCGGCCGGAACCCATGGATCCCGCATCGTCCCTCCCGGTTTAAGAACCCGCATCGTTCCTCTTTTCCTCCCATTTTTAGGTTTGGAAGCACGATACCATCCACCACCTGAAGTTCCAGCTTATCTGCCAGAAGCTCCTCCATCGTACAATTAAGATTTACCGTCAGCCGAAAGCAGTCAAGAGGATCCAGAGTAACCGACTGCCCCATTCCCTGACAACAGGCCGAACAGTCCTTGCAGTCACCACAGTCCGCCTTTACCATATCGTTTAAGCTATATAATTTTCCATCTGAGATTTCTTTCCAATCGATGTCCCGTTTCATGAATCGTTTTCCTCAACTTTCTTTTTAACAAACATGGATATTCTACCATCTCTTACCTATACATTCAATGGCATTTTAATAAGTTTTACAGAGCTCCATGAAAGTGTTCATCGTTGAAGTCAGATATTTACTGCGATGATAAATAATATTAAAATTTCTTATTAAGCGTGGGTCTATAGGTACCTGTTTAACAATGCCTTCGGCTATGTCCTTTTCAACGAGAAGATATGGCAGGACGGAAACTCCAATTCCTGAAGAGACGCCCTTTACAATCGCCTGTGTGCTGGTACTTTCCCATAGTGGATGAACGGATAATTGCGCCATGGAAAAGTAACCATCTAATATCTCACGGCCTGCACTTCCTTTTTCTCTCATTAGTAGATCATAATCCGCAATTTCAGAAAGCGTGATGTGATCTCTTTTGCTCAAAGGATGGGAAGGTGATACAATCGCACACAAAGAATCTTCCATGAATGGCTCATAAACCATATTCTCCTGCTCCGGAACTGTTTCTATTAAGCCAATATCCACACCATTATCAAGAATATGCTGCTCGATGGCAGCTGAGTTATTAATGACAACTTCGATTGTAAGATCTGGATATAACAGCTGCATTTCCTTTATGATACCGGGTAAAACATGTGTGCCAATGGTTATACTTGCCCCAATCCTTAAAGTGCCGAGAGTTTCCCAATTACGGATTTTCTTTTCCATCTCATCAAATTGGGAAACGATATGAAGCGCATAACTGTAAAATTCGCTTCCGCATTCCGTTGGCAGGATCCGTCTTCCGATCCGTTCAAATAAACGGATGCCATAGTATTCTTCAATTTCCTTGATTGCAAGGCTTACGGATGGCTGCGCTAAATGCAATGCAGCCGATGCTTTTGTAATGCCTCCGTTTTGGTATACAGAAACAAAAATTTGAATGTGCCGGAGTGTCATGATCTCATCCTTTCAATTCATAATGAAATTATTATATATTTAATAAAATAATACTATTTTACATAATAATCAACTGTAAATATAATAAATGTAAGGAGGCGAAACATGAAAATGAAGAAAAATATTTTATTACAACTATTTATATCCACTTTGTACTTAAGTGCCTTTACGTTTGGAGGCGGATACGTGATCGTCACATTGATGAAAAAAAAGTTTGTGGATGAATACCATTGGATCGAAAATGATGAAATGCTGGACTTAATTGCCATTGCCCAATCTGCCCCTGGTGCCATTGCCGTAAACGGTGCCGCTGTTGTGGGTTATAAACTGGCTGGAACCGCAGGCACCATAACGGCAATCATAGCAACCATCATTCCCCCATTTGTTGTCATTTCGGCTATTTCTGTTTTTTACACAGCTTTTAGAGACAATGCAATGATCAGCCTGATGCTTGAAGGAATGCAGGCGGGCGTCGGGGCCGTGATCGCCTCCGTAGTCTATGAAATGGCACGGGGAATTGTACAAGGACATAGCAAAAGCTCAAATTTAATTATGATCGGAGCATTTATAGCTGCCTTTCTTTTAAACGTGAACGTAGTATATGTGGTGCTTGCGTGCATCTTAATAGGAATCCTGCGGACGTGGTTTGAAATGGAAGGGAGGAAAAAATGATTTACTTACAGCTGTTTTTGAGTTTTCTCCAAATAGGAGCATTTAGTTTTGGAGGCGGTTATGCCGCCATGCCGTTAATTCAAAGTCAAATCGTAACTCATCATAAATGGTTAAGCATGACGGAATTTACAGATTTGATTACCATATCCCAGATGACACCAGGTCCCATAGCAGTGAATTCCGCGACCTTTGTAGGCATTAAAATAGCTGGGATTCCCGGAGCAATGGTGGCGACTGCAGGATGCATTCTTCCCTCCTGCATTATGATTACACTAATTGCAAAATTTTATTTGAAATACAGAAAGATGACCGTACTTCAGGGCGTTTTAAATTCCTTGCGTCCCGCTGTTGTGGCTATGGTAGCAGCTGCCGGGATATCAATCTTGCAATCTGCATTCTGGGGCGGCAATTCATTTATAAATTTAGCAAGTACCCGATGGAGTTTAATTCTCATATTTGGCATATGTATTGTCTTATTGCAGAAATTCAGAATGAATCCGATCTGGGTCATGATATTGGCAGGTGTTATGAAGGTCACTGCTTCTTTGATAGGAGGAGGATTATGAAGCTGATTGTCAGGCAGAAACTTGGAGAATATATTGTTTACGATGAGAGTAACAACGTTGTTGGAAAATGGAAACAAAGCTATTTTCAAGGCGCAAAAATGGAGTTTCTTGATACAAACGGAACAGTTCTATATACTATAAAAAAATGCGGGGAAAGAATTGAGATAAAAGGGAAAGATGACATCATATCTGAATGCCGGTTCCATTATGCACAGGATGGGAATGGAACTATCATACAGAAAAGTCTGTTCAGACCACCCATGGCAGAAAAATCAGTGACGGATTCCTTATGGGGCAAAATTGTCATCGTACAGAATGAACAGAGAGATTTCACGATATTCCTAAATGATATGGAAGTGGGAAATATGACCCGCATGATGTCTTTGCGGAAACTACTCATAATAAATTCCCCTGCTATATCAACGGAGCAATGCTGTGTTATTTTTATATTGGGAATTTATATGCTCCATGATGATGACATAGAGATTGTCTAAATTGCTATTTTGCTTCACAAATTTTTCACAATTTAATTAGCACTCACCTGTTGACAGTGCTGACAATGTGTGTTATATTACATGTATAACAAATAGAAATGCATCGGAAATCCGGTGACATATAAATTTCCAAAAAGGAGGAACCCTTTATGTTATTAACCAGAAGAAATAGCTTATTCGATGATTTTTTCAATGATCCGTTTTTTACGGATGCATATCACAACAAACAGTCCCTGATGAAAACTGACATTGAGGACAATGGAAACGGCTATGTCATTGATATGGAACTCCCAGGTTATAAAAAAGAGGACGTACGGGCCGAATTAAAAGATGGGTATCTGACCATAAGCGCAGACACAGTCTCTGAAAATGAAGTAAAGGACCAGAAAAACTATATCCGCAGGGAGCGTTACAGCGGTTCGGTAAAGAGAAGCTTTTATGTAG
Organism: Lacrimispora sanguinis; assembly: GCF_044987295.1. Taxonomy (NCBI): domain Bacteria; kingdom Bacillati; phylum Bacillota; class Clostridia; order Lachnospirales; family Lachnospiraceae; genus Lacrimispora; species Lacrimispora sanguinis. The sequence goes on from NZ_CP173277.1 coordinate 1,177,085, forward strand.
GCTCCGGCTTAAAACAGGATGATATCAAAGCATCCTTTGAAAACGGCATCTTAAAACTTGTCGTTCCAAAAGAGGCTCCAAAGCAGATCGAGGAAAACCACTATATCACCATTGAGTAATGCAATATAGACAAAAAGGGAAGGCCCCTTAGAGGACCTTCCCTTTCTTTCTGTACCAGTCGAACGATCAGCATTTATACTCTTTTAAAAATGCCGTAGTCACATATGCCCCGCTCTTATAAGACTTTTTCTCCATGGCTTCCTCTGCTTCCAGCTTTACATTTATCCACATTTCTTCCGCAGCAATGGTTAAATGAGAAAGCATAATCCCTGTGCTGATCTCCCGCATGGATACAAGAGAAGGCGACGGCAGGAATTCCCTGCAGGAAAATACATAGATTTTATCATGATAAACGATAAAGCGCCAAGGCTGTGTATTCATGGCCGACGGAGCAAGACGGACAGCCTTTAAAATATTTTTCATGGATTCCCCGGCTTCTTCCTTAAACACGCATAATTCCTTTAAAGGAAGCCGTTTTGCCGTTGCAGGATCACGGTAAAGCAACGTTTTCGGATAGCCAAAGGCGACCACGATCACCTTCTTCATACCTGTCAGGCCTGGGTCCGGAATCTTGGCATTCCCAAGATAACAGGTTCCAAGTCCTTTTCCTGTCATATATAAAAGAACATGCTCCAGCACATATCCTGCATTTGCCAGATACCCTTCCTTTTCCTCGGAGTATAATACCAGATAATAAGGTGCCTCCACCTTCCACAATCCCTTAACAGGCAGGTGTTCCTCCATATTCTCACTTATTTCCAGTTTTATCTCAATATCCCCGTGCAGCCTTGGTATATTATCCCCAAAATAAAGGATGTCCTTTAGAAGCTGCTCTGGGACCCGTTCCTTCTTAAACTTTCTGATCGATCTTCTCTTAAATATCATCTGATACAGATTCATACCTGCTCCCCTCTCCTCTATCCAAAAACCAGACTTAAATAAGCTGGCTCATTTCCTCCAAAAGTCCGGCAAACACCTGGAGTGCATCCTTCACAGGTTCTGCTGTCCCCATGTCAACGCCACAAAGCTTTAATAAGTCTATGGGAGTCATCGAATTTCCGCCGCTTAAAAATTCAAAATATCCCTTGACCGCATTCTCATCTCCCTTAAGAATCCTGCTGCTGATTGCAATGGCAGCCGAAAACCCGGTGGCATACTGGTATACGTAAAATGGTGTGTAAAAATGTGGAATTCTGGACCATTCATAATCAATTTCCTGGTCAACCACCATGTCCGGACCAAAATACTCCTCATTCAGCCGGTGGTATATTTTACAAAGAACCTCTGCAGTAAGCACTTCTCCTTCCCCTGCACGGCGATGAGTCTCTGCTTCAAACTCTGCAAACATGGCTTGACGGTAAAGAGTCCCCCGGAAACTGTCCATAAAATGATTCACAAGATAAGCCCGTTCCTTTTTATCTGACGTAGTCTCCAATAAATGCCGGATAAGCAGCGCTTCATTGCAGGTAGAGGCCACCTCCGCTACAAAGATCTTATATCCTGCATCGATATAGGTCTGGTTTTTATCGGAAAACCAGCTGTGAAGGGCATGCCCCATCTCATGAGCCAGAGTAAACACACTGTCAAGGGTTCCGTTAAAGTTTAACAATACATAAGGATGAATTCCGTAAACACCCCAGGAATATGCGCCGCTCCGCTTTCCTTCATTCTCATATACGTCGATCCACCGGTTAGTAAAGCCTTCTCTTAACAGAGATAAATAGTCCTCTCCCAGTGGCTTTAGGCCTTCCAGCACCATGGACTTGGCTTCCTCAAAAGTATATTTACGTTCTTCCCTTGATACCATGGGTACATATAGGTCATACATATGCAGTTCATCAACTCCAAGGGCCTTCTTTCTTATGGATACATATCCATGGAGACTGGGCAGTTCCTCATGAACTGCTTTTATAAGATTGTCATACACTTCCTCCGGAATCTCATTCTCTCCAAGGGAATGGGCTCTGGCGGAGGGATAATTTCTTGCTTTTGCGTAAAAAGCTGCCTGTTTCACATTGGAAGAAAAAGTAGCAGCCAGAGTATTACTAAACTGCCCATAGACGCTATAAAGGGCCTCAAACGCGGATTTTCTCACCCTTCTGTCCTGCTTTTCCATAAGAGCTACGTAGTTTCCATGAGTGATTTTAACAGGCTGATTATTTTCATCCACGATTTCAGGGAACTTCACATCCGCATTATTAAACATATTAAAGATCTCCGAAGGAGCGGAGGTAGCTTCCATTGACTTTGCTAACAAGGCTTCCATAGAGGCTGACAAGGTATGGGCCTTCTTCTTTAAAATGATTTCTAAGGTTCTGTCATAACGCGTAAGCCCGGTCGTGTTCTTCCGGTAACGGTCAAGGGTTTCCTCCGGTATTGCCAGGATTTCCGGTATCAAAAATGATGACAGCCCTGCTGCCTCATAGGAAAGGGACCTTGCCCTGGAGGAAAATTCCTGATATCTGGCATTGCCTGTATTCTCATCGGATTTCTGCTTCCCGTATACAAATAATGTTTCAATCTTTAAGGATAACTCCTCATCAAACTTAAGACAGGAAAAAAGCATCTCGCCTGAATCCGCCAGATGTCCTTCATATCTTTTATAACCTGAAAGCGAGCGTTCTGTTTCACGGAACAAATCCTCCCATGCACTCTCAGAAGGTAGAATGTCCGCCAGGTTCCAGGTATCGCAAACCGGTATTTCTTCTCTCTTTTTCAATTAAATCCCTCCAACTCCTTTACTTGTGTTTATTCTATCACCCATATTTCAAAGAAACAATCAGCAATATGGAAAATATTTTATTGATTTTACACATTTTATTGTATTATACTATACGAAAACGAATCAGGAGTCCTGCCATGAATATGATACGAACGAAAGCCCCCAGTGAAACGCAAAACAGCGACTTGCTCCACCTGCAGGAAGCCTGCAAAAAACACGATAATATTTCTCTCACCTTTCCCATGGAAGAAGAATGTATTTTTTACTTATTATACGAAGAAGATAGTCTCTTATCCGCCATTTGTACATTTTTTAATGAAAACGGAGACTATGAATGCAGTGCTTATACCATTCCGGCAAACAGACAGCGGGGATATTTTACCATGCTTCTGGAAGAGCTTTTGAAAGAAACGGGAGACCATGATCTGGTTTTTCCCGCAGAAGAAACCTGCGAAGATACTGTCCTTACCCTTCATGCCATAGGAGCCGATCTTTGGTATCAAGAGTATTTGATGGAGCTTACTTCTTCCGCTTTTCTGAAAACCGGTCTGACAAAGAACAACCGTTTTTATGACTCTCTTACACTCTCTATGACCTGTGATGACGAAAAAGAGCCTTCCCTGTGTACCTTTTTGATAAATGGCAGCCATGTAGGCTCCTGTTACCTGGATTTCAGAGGACAGTCCGCCTCTTATTTTTACGGGTTCGAAATTTCTGAAAGTTTACGGAACCAGGGACTTGGCAGCGCCTGCCTTTCTCTGCTTTTGGATACTTTATTTTTAAGACCCGGTTCTGAAAAAATTAAAAAGCTTATTCTTCAAGTGTCCGGCCAAAACGGCCCTGCCATGGCCTTATATAAAAAGGCAGGCTTCCAAATAACGGAAAGCCTGTCCTATTATATATACTGAACATTATTTTATTTCCCGGATCATACAGTACTGTTTTAAATGAAAACGCTTTTCCACGATACTAAAGACCTTAAAACCGAAATGTTCATAAAACTTTACATTGCTTACATTATGTGTTTCCAGGGAAATCATGAGCCTGTTTTTATCCGCGTAGTCAATGGCTTCCCTTAACAGAAGAGAGGAAATCCCATGATGCTGCATGGCAGGGCGTACAGCCAGATAAATAAGATGCAGACGTTTCTCCTGGTTAAGACGATCCGTCCAGCTGGAATTCAAATACTCCCTTCCCTGTATAAAATTCCAAAATGTTTTTAAAGAAGGGTCCTCCTTGATCAGATAGCCGTCTGTTTTTAAAACAGCGGCTGCTTCTGCCAAATAGTAATGAAAGGCATTATAAGGCTGGGATTCATCGTCCACCACAAGAATCCCATTAATGTCCGGACTGTCGGCATATATTTCACAAGTTTCTAAAAATTCCTCCATATCACATTCAAATAATTCCGGGAGCAGACGGCTCCTGGTCTCCCCGTCAGGGATCAACCTGCAATAAAGCGGATCTCCGGCAAAGCATTCTGTCAGCAGTTCTTTTAATTTCTCTACATCTTCTTTTTTTACCCGGTACAATCGGTCGCTATCCATAATCTTAAACCTCTTCCATTTGCTTTAAACTCCGTACCATTTTTCATGGTGTACTTTCATTTCTCTTCTTCTTTTGCTTGTTTCGTTGCCTGTAATTCCCCCTCCAATATTATATAATATTTTATATAAAAGTTGTACAGCATTTTACTACAAAAAGGGCGGCAAAAAGAGTATGATCGACATTAAAAATTTAACGCAAATCGGTTAAGATATAAAAAGTGAGGAAACCTGCTGTAAAGCTTTTCCTCACTTTGTCTTTTTGTATATGTTTATTCGTTCCAGTTATGATAAGTGGCCTGTACGTCATCCTCCACATCAAGAAGATCCATAATCCGGTTCATCTTCTTAATGGAATCTTCATCCGTCAGTTCCACCCATGTCTGAGGAATCATGGTAACATCTGCTTCCACCATAGTGATGCCTGCAGCCTCTAATGCCTCACGCACGGCACTGAATTCCTCAGGTCCGGTAATTATTTCAAAGCTGTCCTCTTCCTCGGAAAAATCTTCGGCACCTGCCTCAAGAGAAATCATCATCAGCTCATCCGGATCCATCTCACATTCTTCCTTATCAATGATGATCTGGCCTTTTCTATCAAACATAAAGGACACGCAGCCAGGAGTTCCCACATTGCCGCCGCCTTTGGTAAATGCGTTTCTTACGTTTGCTGCAGTCCGGTTCTTGTTGTCTGTCAGCGTATCTACGATGATTGCAACCCCATTGGGACCGTATCCCTCGTATGTAATGGTTTCATAATTAACGGAACCTGCATCGCCGGCTGCTTTTTTAATGCCGCGGTCAATGGTATCGTTGGGCATATTATTGGCTTTCGCCTTTGCGATAATATCACGGAGCCTACTATTGTTTGCAGGGTCTGGTCCGCCTTCTTTCACAGCTACCGCCAATTCTCTTCCGAGAATAGTAAAAATCTTGCCTTTAGCAGCATCGTTTCTCTCTTTTTTGTGTTTAATATTCGCGAACTTTGAATGTCCTGACATTGTACCAACACTCCTTTTCTTTCTCTACTTCATCCTTATAATAACTAATAAGTCAACATCTTTTCCATTTTAGCACTAATTTTTTCATCTTGCAAGAAAAATAATGCACAGCTGCCGATTCCCTCTTTTTTCCTGAGAACAAATGACAGCTGTGCCGATTTTACATTTTTACGTCCGAGAAATCCTCATGAGCATCCATTTTTCTAAGCTCCTGCTCTTCCTCGTGGTCCTCTTCCGGCTGCTCTTTCCGAACCCGGATGGTATGAATGATTTTATTTTCCACACGAAGGATTTTGAAACAATATCCCAGAATAGATACCTCTGTCTCTTCCCCTTCCTGAGGAATCCGGTCCAGCCTGGAAATCAACAAGCCATTAATGGTATCATAGGAGTCATAATCCTCTTCATCAAATTCGATGCCCAAGGCCCTCTCTACTTCTTCCAGGGGAGTCATGCCGTTGATCACATAGGAACCGTCGTCTGAGGGGACAATGTATTCTTCATCCACATCATATTCATCCATGATATTGCCCACAATTTCTTCCAAAATATCTTCCATTGTCACGATACCCGCTGTCTGCCCGTATTCATCCACCACAATCACCATGTGGATCTTTCTGGACTGCATTTCTTTAAACAGAGTATCAATATTCCTGGTTTCCGGAATGAAATGAGCTTCTCTAAGAAGCCCTTCAATCTCCCACAGCTGGCGGGATGCATTCCTTTTATTTTCCACGGCAATAAGAGCATCCTTCATATGAAGGATCCCGATAATGTCATCCACGTCCTTTTTGTAAATCGGATAACGGGAATTATATCCCTCTTTCAGTATGAAATTCACCGCTTCCCGAAGTGTAATCTCGCCGTCCAAAGCGACCAGATTCTTTCGGTGGGTCATAATATCCCCGGCTTCCTTATCATTCAGTTCGAAGATGTTTGTAATCATCTCCGCCTCTCTGGCCTCTAAAACGCCCTGTTCATGGCCCTCGTTCACCATGGACATGATGTCCTCTTCCGTAACGTTCTCATTATCTGATGCCATATCGATTCCCAACAGCTTCAGAACAAAGTAAGCCACCACATTTGCCAGCCAGGTAAAAGGGATAAGAGGTATCATAATGAGGGATACTGCAGGCAGCATACGATAGCCCCATTTTTCAGGATTCTCTGCTGCACAGCGTTTTGGAATAATGATACCAAAGCTGATCAAAAGTACGATCAGTACAATGGAAACCAGCAGCAGGCTAATAAGGGATACCCATTGGCTGGGATAAACCCCGTCTCTTGTCAGGACAGTCCCAAGCCTTGCTCCCAGCTGCTCCAGAACAAAAGCCCCGGTTACCATACCGATTAAATTTGTGGTGATTTGGATAGTATTTACAAACCTGGTCGGTCTGTTTACAATATGTAACAGCTTCCCGGCCTTTTTACTACCCTCCTCCATCTGATGCTCCAGTTCGCTTGTATTCACGTTTTGGATTGCTGATCCAAACCCATAGAAAATAGCGTCCAGCACGATAAAAGCAATAAAAATAATCACGCGTATAAGCGGATTGCCATCGTCCATTCTAAAAATTTACTCCTTTTGTTATTTATCATTCGTATTTTTTTCTCGTAACTATTTAGAAATATATCATTTTATCTGCATTCCGTCAATGGTGAACTATGTATCCAGTTCCAGGCTCACCCTTAATGCACAGTCCACTTCCTGCTGAAGTTCGTCGTCGATATGACAAATCTTTTCTTTCAGCCTCTGCTTATCAATGGTGCGAAGCTGTTCTAAAAGAATCACCGAATCTTTTATCATATCGCATTTTTTTGTATCCAGCTCCACATGGGTTGGAAGCTTTGCCTTATTCATTCTTGATGTAATTGCCGCACAGATCACGGTAGGGCTATGTTTATTGCCTATGTCGTTCTGTATAATTAGAACCGGACGGATTCCGCCCTGCTCAGAGCCTACCACCGGCCTTAGATCAGCATAATAAATGTCTCCACGTCTGATAATCACACTCTCACACTCCGTCAATTATTTAGGAAGTTCGGCTCGCCTAACGCTCACCGAACGGCTAATTTGCAAAATACAGGCTGTATAACCCTTGCCTTCATTCATCAAATTATGCCTAAGTCTAGTATTGACCTTCTTTGACTCGAGTATTCACTTAAGTTTTTCCGCCGCATACCTTATCATATGTTTTGGACATGGAGTTTGTTATCAGCGCTTGCAAAACCCTTCGTAACAATCATTGAAATAATCTTTCTGACCAATGACCAAGCCGTTTTCTATATAAACACGGGGTACCCGTTTGCCTATGTCACAGACGATTTCATAATGGAAGCCGCCTCCGGTCATGGCCAGCTCTTCTACCGTAATCTCTTCCTTTCCCTGCCTGCCAATTAAAATCACCTCATCCTCTTCCTCTGCGTCCTTTATTCCAGTCACATCCACCATAAACTGATCCATGCAAACGCGTCCTAATATTCTGGCACGCTGCCCCCTTATTAACACATCCCCTTTTCCGGAAAGATTTCTAGGATAGCCGTCGCCATATCCTACGGGAATCGTTGCGATCGTCATCTCCCGGTCAGCGGTAAAGGTTCCTCCATAGCTTACGGATGTTCCGGGCTCAATTTTTTTTATGTAGGAAATAAAGCTTTTCAATTCCATGGCAGGCTTTAACCTTACCGTATCCCTGTCAACCTCTCCTGACGGATAAATACCGTAAATGGATATTCCGGCCCGTACTGCATGAAAGTTGGCCCTCTGAATGTCCAGGATCCCGGCGCTGTTGGAACAGTGAAGGACTGGGATGGTGATCCCCCTGTCAGAAAGCATGGTTACGAATGATTGGTACTTTTCTATCTGTTTATCTGTGGCCATCTTATCCTTTTCATCCGCCTTTGCAAAATGAGTGAACAATCCTTCCACTTCAATACCCGGAAGACCGCAGATTTTCACCGCTTCTTCTGCCGCTTCCTCTGTGACCGGATATCCGATCCGGCTCATGCCTGTATCCACCACCAGATGGATCGCCGCCTTTTTTCCAGCCTTCTCGGCCAGAGAGGAAAGACGTTCGGCCCGCTTCAACTGAAATATGGATGAACTGATCCCATATTCGATCAAAAGACTGTATCCTTCATAAGGTACAACGCCAAGGACCAGAATGGGCTTTTTGATCCCGTGTTTTCTTAGAATCACGCCTTCCTCTACGGTGGCCACCGCAAATCCCCACACATAAGAATCTATGGCCCAGGCTACCGGAACCGCTCCGTGGCCGTATCCGTCGGATTTCACAACGCCGATCATCCTGGTCCCTTCCTTTAGATTTGCCTTCATGACCTCCATGTTGTGGCGGATGGCATCTAAATCTACTGTTTCATAAACCCTGCTGTATAACTTCATCACTTGATCTCCTCGTTTATTTCTACAGGCATTTGCTAATTAACGTATTGAATGTATCTCTTCCGTCAGTTCCCTGGCAAGAAGGCTGTGTTCTCCCTGCTTTTCCTTTACCATGTCTCCGGCTCGGCCATGCAGCCATACACCGAAGGCCGCTGCATCAGACTCTTCCAGGCCCAGAGCCAGAAGCCCGGCTATGATCCCGGTCAGCACATCTCCCGAACCGGCCTTTGCCATGGCACTGTTGCCGCTTCCATTGATATAGGTTCTCTGGTCTTTTAAGGCCCCAATGGTCACCGCATCCTTTAACACGCAGGTGATACCAAAACGGTCCGCATATTCTCTGGCAGTAGTAATCAGCTGTTTCTGTATGGTTTCTACCGCGCTTCCTGTAAGCCTTGCCATTTCTCCCAAATGAGGGGTCACAATGATGTTTTCCGTGAAATAGCTGGTCAGCTCAGGGTTTGAAGCAATGGTGCCCAGACCATCAGCATCCAGAACAATGGGAACATAGGCATTTGCAAGGACTTCCTCTACCAGATTTCTCACATAGCCTTCCTGTCCAAGCCCCGGCCCCAGAACAATGGCGGTGGCCCACTCGCACTGCTTTACTAACAGCTCTTTAAATCTTTCAGTCCCTGCTTCTGCCTCCCCGGCTTCATAAGTGGTAATGATGGCTTCCGGAAGTCCGGTTTGAAGGATGGTCCGGTTTTCTTCCACTGTAAATATTTTCACCAGGCCTGCTCCTGTCCGATAAGCGGCCAGTGCGCTTAAATAGGCAGCCCCGCTCATGTTCTTCGATCCGGCTACCACAAGTACCTTTCCGAAGCTCCCTTTATTGGAATAGGCCGGGCGCTTTGGCAGCTGTTTCACATCCTCCGGATCCAGGGTAAAATATTCTGTCTTAAGACGTTCTAAGCTCTCTCCTGGAAAACCGATGTCAGCCACAAGTACCTTTCCGCTGTATTCCTTTCCGGGATACAGCATGGTTCCCAGCTTTTCATAACCGAAGGTGACGGTTATGTCTGCCTTTAGGGCAATACCCATGATCTGACCCGAATCAGAATGAATGCCTGAAGGGATATCCACGGCCACAGTAAATTTCGGTTGGCAGCGGCGGATTGTCTCCAGGATCTCCCGGTATCTTCCAAGAATCTCCCGGTCCAGCCCCACGCCGAGAAGTGCATCAATGAGAATATCGCAGGTACCAGGAATGAGATCAGAAAAACCTGCCAGATTAACACCCGTATGTTCTGCAATGGAAACCTGAGTCAGATATTCACTGCTTCCCTTTTCTTTTCCGGCCACCAGTAAGGCAAAAACCTTATATCCTTTTAAATGCAGCATTCTGGCAGCCGCAACTCCATCCGCACCATTATTGCCGTTTCCGCACAAAACCCATATCCGGTCCGTTTTCTGCCCATGCTTCATCACTTCTTCCGCAACCGCAAGGGCGGCCCGTTCCATTAGCACCAGAGAGGGAATGCCTATATTCTCTATGGTGTAGCGGTCCACCTGCTTCATCTGTCCTCCTGTAACCAGATATCTCATATATCTTCCACCTTTCCGTTTTCCTTAAACCCTGTCTATAGAAAAACTACCGGCAGCGAAGAGACTTCCCTTCACCTGCCGGCAGGCATGTTACTCCATTATTCCAGATTGTCTGTTTCTTTCTTCCTCACTATCCTGTATACTGCATACCCGGTAAGATAACCGCATCAGGCTTTCCGATAGATGGACATTCTCCACAACCACATCTTCCGGCACACTTAAATCCGTATGGGCAAAATTCCAGATCGCCTTGATTCCTGCCTTTACAAGGCGGTCTGCAATCTCCGGTGCCTTGGTCTTTGGAATGGTTAGAGCTGCGATCTGGACATCATTATCTTTTACGAACTGCTCCAGATCATCTACGCTGCGGATCTCAATCCCGCGAACCACAAGGCCGATCAGACGCGGATTAATATCAAACATTCCTTTGATGAGGAAGCCACGCTTTTCAAAATTTGCATAATTGGCAATTGCCTGTCCTAAATTTCCAGCGCCTATGATAATGATATTATGCTGCCTGTCTATTCCCAATATCTTCCCGATCTCTGCATATAAATATTTTACATTATAACCATAGCCCTGCTGGCCGAATCCGCCGAAATTATTCAAATCCTGGCGGATCTGAGAAGCGGTCACTTTCATTCGTACACTTAAATCATTGGAGGAAATACGTTCTACTCCATCTTCTAGTAATTCGCCCAGATACCGGTAATATCTCGGAAGCCTGGTAATCACTGCTTTGGAAATTTCTTTCTCTGACACTTCTTCACCTTCTTTAACTTAATCTAACTAATATTATTATAACTGCGTGACAAAATAATGTCAAACGGGTTTTATCATTGTATCCTTGAAAAAAGGAAGGACCTATATTATACTAATTCTGTTGCCTTACATTCATACTGGAAGAAAAACCCTTCGGATATACTTATATGCCCTAAATACAGGCAGGAAAGAGGAAATACCCCAGGGTATACCTTTATGCCATAGATCAGGCAGGAAAGAGGAAATAAAACATGATTCTGTCATGCAATAACATAAGCAAAGCATTTGGAAGCAATCAAGTGATCAAGCATGCTTCCTTCCATATAGAAGACCATGAAAAAGCTGCTATTGTAGGGATCAACGGCGCCGGAAAATCCACGTTATTAAAAATCATCATCGGAGAGCTCCCAGCCGATGAAGGAGACGTAGTTGTTTCCAAAGGGAAATCCATCGGCTATCTGGCGCAGCACCAGGATTTGTCCGAAGACCGGACCGTTTATGAAGAAGTCTTAGAGACCAAGCGTCCTGTCATGGAGATGGAAGCAAAGATCCGGCGGCTTGAAGTGGATATGAAGCACGTCACAGGAGAAGAACTGGAAGCCATGCTTACCACCTACAGCCGGCTTAACCACGAATTTGAGCTGATAAACGGATATGCCTATCAAAGCGAAGTAACAGGAGTATTGAAAGGTCTTGGCTTTACAGAAGAAGAATTCCATAAACCTGTTAAGTCATTATCCGGCGGCCAGAAAACCCGGGTGTCCTTAGGACGGCTCCTTCTCACTAAGCCGGACATCATCCTTCTCGACGAGCCCACCAACCATCTGGATATGGATTCCATTGCTTGGTTGGAAGGATATTTAATCAATTATGACGGCAGCGTAATCATCGTAGCCCATGACCGCTATTTCCTTGACCGGGTGGTCACGAAAATTATGGAACTGGATAACGGCCTTATGAGCGTTTATCAGGGAAACTACACCGATTACAGCGGAAAGCGGGCTATGATCCGGGATGCCCAGATGAAAGCATATTTAAACCAGCAACAGGAAATCAAGCATCAGGAAGAGGTTATCGCCAAATTAAAGTCTTTTAACCGGGAAAAGTCCATCAAGCGGGCGGAAAGCCGGGAAAAGATGCTGGATAAAATTGAAGTTCTGGAAAAACCAACGGAAATAAATGATGAGATGCGGATCCGTCTGGAACCCAATATCATCAGTGGAAACGATGTCCTCACTGTTCGCGGGCTAGGGAAGGCCTTCCCCCAGAACCAGCTCTTTGATAACGTTAATTTCGAAATCAAACGAGGGGAACGAGTAGCGATCATCGGCGGCAACGGAACCGGAAAAACCACCATTCTTAAGATATTAAACGGCATATTAGAACCGGATGAAGGGGAAATCTCCTTAGGCTCCAAGGTACATATCGGTTATTATGACCAGGAGCATCAGGTGCTTAATATGGAAAAGACCTTATTTGATGAACTGCAGGACACCTACCCTTCCATGAACAACACCCAGATTCGGAACATCCTTGCTGCTTTTTTATTTACCGGAGACGATGTGTTCAAGCGGGTAAAAGACTTAAGCGGCGGCGAACGGGGCCGGGTATCCCTGGCAAAGCTGATGCTTTCGGAAGCCAACTTCCTCATACTGGATGAGCCTACCAACCACTTGGATATTACCTCAAAGGAGATTTTGGAGGATGCCCTGGTCAATTATACGGGTACCATTCTGTACGTGTCCCATGACCGTTATTTCATTAACAAAACCGCAACCAGGATCCTGGATTTAACCAATCAGACCCTGATCAATTACATCGGTAATTATGATTACTATCTGGAAAAGAAAGAGATCATGACCAGCTTATACACAGCCCCTCTTTCTGCAAAGGCTGTTTCCCCGGAGGAAATCTCCGAGACCAAGCTGGACTGGAAGGCGCAAAAAGAAGAACAGGCCCGTCTTCGCAAACGCCAGAATGATTTAAAGAAAACAGAGGATGAGATCCACCAATTAGAAACCAGAGACGGAGAAATTGATGAATTACTCGGTAAGGAAGAGATTTTTACTAATGTCTCAAAGTTAATGGAGCTTAATAAAGAAAAGGAAACCATACGGCTGCGGCTGGAAGAGCTATATGAGCTGTGGGAAGATCTGGCTGAATAAAATGAGAGAGCGAAGCTGTCCTTTGTAAAAAGGGCAGCTTTCCTCATCCTACTTATCTCCTGATGTGTTATCATCGTCCCTTTTCGGTTTTATTCCCCAGAATACAACATTCATTACAATCACAATGAGCGCACAGAGGGACATCGAAACCCAAAAGCCCATGTCAATGCCCAGCCACTGCGTTGTACCAAAAAGCTTTAACCAAATATTGGCCCAATTCATCACAAATCTCCTTTCTTTTAGAGAAGATCACCGTAATACCGTACATATGCCTTTTTCAGGCTTGTAGCCAGCACCATGTACAATAGAATACACGGGATCAGGTACGCAAAGTATGCGGAAGGCAGCGGAATAAATCCCAGATCCCGTCCAAAAGCGGTAAATGGGATAATGGTCAGCACCGCAATGCCTGCAAAGGTAAGCAGTGTTAACGAAGCAGAGGCACGGCTTTGGATGAACGGGAGCTTCGGCGTACGAATCATGTGGATTACCAGGGTCTGGCTCCACATGGATTCTACAAACCAACCGGCTTGAAACAATGCCACATAATTCGTCTGAATCCGCAGCAATTCCGCACCGGAAAAATGATTTGCCAGGTCGTTATACAAAAAACCATGGGACACAAACAACGGGCAAAAAACAAAATACATGAACGCATAGGTAGTCCAGTCGAAGATAGAGCTGGTAGGTCCGAGCCAAAGCATAAAATTTCCAACAGAAGACGCATCCCATTTGCGGGGTTCTTTCAGAAACTCCTTATCGACGTTGTCCCAGGGGATTGCAGTACAGGATAAATCATAAATCAGGTTAAGAAAGATTAACTGCAAGCTCATCATAGGCAGAAATGGAAGTAAAGCTGATGCCGCCAGCACCGAGAACATGTTGCCAAAATTGGAGGAGGCTGTCATCTTGATATATTTATTCATATTGGCATAGGTCTTACGCCCTTCGATAATACCTTCCTCCAAAACCATTAAGTCTTTTTCCAAAAGAATGATATCGGCGGATTCCTTTGCAATGTCTACTGCGTTATCCACGGAAATGCCGATATCGGCAGATTTCATCGCGGCCGCATCGTTGATTCCATCACCCATGAAGCCTACGATGTGCCCACTGTTACGAAGGACGGTGACGATACGGGTTTTCTGATCCGGTGAAAGCTTTGCAAACACAGCGGTGTGTTCCGCCGCCTCTGCCAGAGCAGAATCATCCATCTTGTCAATATCAGAGCCTAACAGCAGGTTATTAACCTGAAGTCCTACCCGTTTGCATATAAAGCGGGTTACCTTGTCATTGTCACCAGTCAAAATCTTGGTTGTAATTCCATACTCCTTGAGAACTTTAATCGCCTCTTGTACGGATTCCTTCGGCGGATCCAGAAAAGCCAGATACCCGATCAGAACCATGTTATGTTCGTCTTTTACTCCGAAAGCACCGACTGGGGAGGGGTTGGTTTTTTGTGCAACAGCGATAACCCGCATCCCATCTTCATTCAGGCGGTCTACTGTCTGAAGAATATTGGTTTTAATCTCTTCCGTAAGCGGTTCTACCTTTCCCTGATATTCGGCAAAAGAACAGATTGAGAGCATTTCCTCTACTGCTCCTTTCGTAACCATCTGAGTCTTGCCGGTTTTATCACTGACCACTGTGGAAAGACGGCGGCGGGTGAAATCAAAGGGGATCTCATCTACCTTTGTATAGGTCTCTGACAAATCGATCAGTCTTGAGTCGGAGGCTTCTTCTTCCTCTGTCTTTCGGATGATAGCCACATCCATTAGATTCTTGTAACCTGTCTGAAAATAACTATTTAAGTAAGCATGGCGAAGTACACGGGTGTCTCTGTTTCCCATTACATCCATGGAATATTCCAATACCACACGCTCCTGGGTCAATGTACCGGTTTTGTCCGTACAAAGAATATCGATCGCTCCAAAATTCTGGATGGAGTTTAAATTCTTTACGATTGTCTTTTTCTTGGACATAGATACGGCACCTTTGGCCAAACAGGTCGTTACAATCATCGGCAGCATTTCAGGAGTTAAGCCGACCGCGATGGAGATGCCGAAGAGGAATGCTGCTATCCAGTCACCTTTGGTAATCCCGTTGATCACAAATACAACAGGAACCATAACAAACATAAACCGGATGAGAACCCACGACACGGCATTCACACCCTTGGTAAAGTTAGTCTCAACAGCTTCACCGGCAACCGAAGAAGCCATGGAGCCAAACAAGGTATCGTCACCCACGGAGATAATAACTGCGGTAGCTCTGCCGCTGATTACGTTGCTGCCCATAAATGCGATATTCGAATACTCTGTAGTCGCATTTACTTCATCCTTACCAACGACCGCAAATTTTTCCACAGGCTCGCTTTCGCCTGTTAAGGCCGACTGGCTGATAAACAGATCCTTCGCCTCAATAATTCTTACATCCGCAGGTATCATATCACCGGCAGAAAGATGGATGATATCACCGACCACCGCTTCGACAAGTGGAATCTCCTGTTTCTTTTCTTCCTCTCGGTCAACCGTACAGGTTGTGGTGATCATCCCTAAAAGTTTTTCGGCAGCATTGCCGGAGCGGGATTCCTGAACAAAGCGCAACGCGCCGGAAATCACCACCATAGTCATAATAATAATAACCGTAAGTGGATCCGCATCCTCCGGAATACCTCGCACCACCGGCAGAATAATATCTGTGATTGTTGATACAATGGCAAGGCAAAACAAAATTGCTGTAAAGGGGTTGATAAACGCTTCCGCCAGTCTTTGGGGCATTGTCTTTTTCTTTTCGTGGGTTACTTTATTTTCCCCATAGGCATTGCGGCTTGCAATGACCTCTTTTTCAGAAAGTCCCTCCAGAGAGGCATTGAATTTTTGTAAAACAGTCTCAATTTTATTATCTGCAGCAAAAGCAATGATTTCGTTGGCTTTTTCTCTTCGCGTGAAGCCCTCTGAGATCTTTCTTGCTCTCGCTCTTTTTTGTTTCTTATTCACAAGTCTATACCTCCTAAATTGTACCTTGACGGACTCCATCTATTTTGCCCCTTTTTATAGTAAATTATAATATTACGGAGCTGTCAGGGTTTTGGGCAAGAAAAAAAGCCGCAGGACTTAAAAATCCTACGGCAATATCATTAAACTAAAAACATTCAAATGGGAATTTCTCTTTTATGTATACAATATCCTTTTTAGTATTTCCGTCACCCGAGGGGCATCTTCTTCCATCTCTCCCCTGGTATAGGAGCTCCCCACATAAGCTGCCACCAGCTTTCCAAAATAAAACCTGATATCATTGGAAAAATAATCTGGAATGTACACGAAATCCTCCACCGAATCCATGCTCATTAGCAGATCTGTAGCATCCTGGCTGGTGCTGCCATAACAGCCGGAGGCATATCCAATATATTCCCCAAAAGCTGCCGTCAGCTCCTCCGCCTGGCAGATTTTGATTTTTTTATAATTCGTATCCAGTTTATAGCATACATAATAAATACCGCTTTCCGTCATAGGCGCAGAAAAATACTTTTTTCCGGGATAGTAGATGATCTCCCAGCCCTGATCCTTAAATTTCCTGATCCAATCCCTGGGAATATTCTTTGCAGCCTCTGTAAAGGCATCTTTCACCTCAGAAGACACGGATGCGGAAGTTTTCTTTCCATCAATACTAATATCGAAATCCTTATTTCTCTGGCCATTTTCATCCATGAAGAAAAGACCTACATATTGATTTGCAGCCATCTGCCCATTATCAAAGAAATAATATCGTTTTCCTGCTACGTTTTTATAGCCGGAAGAAGCCATTTCACCCTTTGTGGAAAACCAGTACCAGCTTCCGTTTGTCCCCTGATACCAGCCCTTTTGGGCAGTGCCGTCTTCATTATAATAATGCCACTTCTCTTCATCGTCGTTGTAACACCAGCCAAGCTGCAGTTCACCCGTTTCAGAAAAGCAGTAGTCCATTCCGCCGATTCTTGTCCAATCAGAAGCCATGTACCCCTCATTGTCAAAGTAATACCAATAACCGTTAATCTCTTCCCAACGGTATTTCTTGAATTCTCCTGCGGCATTGACATATTTCCAGCCGCCTGAGTCTTGCTGCCACTGCCAGTCCGATACTATTGTCTGCTGGTTTTCGCCCTCTCCCTGTATCTTCTCTTCCGCTGCCATGGAAGTCATCATGCTTCCTATGATGAGAATGATACTTGCCGCCGCTATCCATCGTTTCCTCAAGAGTTATGCACTCCTTCCAGGCCTTCCATATTTTATAATATATTACTATATTTTCATAGAAAAGTACAGGTTTCAAATTTAAAGTTTTTATTAACAATGAAAAGCCCTCCTTCCTATTTTCTCATTTATAGGCTATAATTATAAAAAAATTAACAGAAAGGGAGGTGATACTTGTGAAATGGAAGCGTATTCTGGCTATGACCGGAGTAGTACTCATTCTCTCCATGTATGTGATAGCTATCATATCCGCCTTTTCCCATAATCCGGAAGCAAAAAACTGGCTGATGGCCGCTATTTTCTCTTCTGTCATCATCCCCATCTTTGTCTATGCCGCTCAGCTTGTCGCCCGAGTAATCAGGCCGAATAAAGATGAACCGGATACAGCCGGCAAAAAAAACGAAGCATAAGTTAATGAAAACAGGAAGCGCATACACTCTTTTAGCAATCCTCCAATAAGGATATTTACAATACGCTTACCAGGAATAGTAAATAACTTTACTGGAGAATTTGCTTTATGCGTAAATGGAACCATATTCGCAACCGCAATTCTCAACCATAATTCTCAATCGACTTGAATCGCAATCTGAATGATGTAATCTGAAGGATCCTCTGCTGCTAAATAACTAAGAATCTCTTGCTCATAAGCATCGCCGATTATGCTCAGACGATTTTCTTTTATATAGTTTACTAACGCCACATAGGACTTTGGCAGCATATCATATCCGCCTTTATGATTTATAACCGCATATTTGCCTTTAGGTTTTACATGCACCTTTTCCCCTTTTTGCTTTTTTAATAATTTATTAAAAAAGAACTCCGGCTTATGATAGATCCCCCGTTCCAAATGATCTTTGCCGATAATAATGCCAGACGGGTAGGTGTACTCGATATGGTGATCTGCACAATAGTCAAAATGTTCCCCCATTTTTTTCACGTCTTCTTTTTCAATCCCCTCCGGAGATAAAGCCACCGTAATCAAATATTCCTCCTCAAATTCCTGTATAAACGGAACATCACAAACTACCTGCAGTGCATTTTTTGTCATATCATAGATCGTCTGCAGCAATCGTTCCATCCGCTCAATCTTTTTTTGCTCTAAAGCTAACTGTTTTTTCTTCTGCTTCAAAACAGAAAGGAACCGGGTGGGACTTTTATGATCCAAATATTCTTTTATCTCACTTAACGGAGTTCCTGCTTCCTGTAAGGTAACAATAATATCAAAAGTGGAAAATTGCTTCAAAGAATAAAATCGGTACCCTTTCTCATTCACGTATTCTGGTTTTAAAATGCCGATATCATCATAATGAAACAGCGTATGTTTGGACACTCCGCAGGCTTTTGCAAATTCACTGGTCGTTAGATATTGATTTTTTGACACTTTTTTATTCCTCCTATTGACTATCGGGTTACCCGATACCTTATAATGTCATGATGCAGGGAGATTGTCAATGATATTCTTTCCTGAGTGAAATAATATGAAATGGTTCAAAATAATGAGATAATCTTGAAGGGAATGGTTTTGTATGGAAACAAACAGAATAAAAGTAAAAAGTGAATTTGCTCCTTTAAAAAAAGTGGTTCTAACCCAATCCGAATTTATCTTTCCGGCCCGGGATGAAAACTTTAAAGATGATGCATTTCTTTCAAAGGAAAGTTTAAGCCTGCTTGATGGCGTTGATACTGCAGCAAAGAACTATAAAGAGGTTTTCCCTGAGCGCCAAAGAAAATGGGAAAACGAACGGGAAAACTTAAAAAAGGTCCTTGAGAAATATGGAGTGGAAGTTGTACGTCCGCGATTGCTGACAGACTACGAAAAAGAATCCGGCAGAGAGTTCGGCTCCTGTAATTTCTTTGTACGTGATCCTTTCTTTACGGTTGGTCCCTCCATTATTGAAGGATCGTTACGTTTCTTCCATCGTAGAAATGAAGTTCTGCCAATCAGAGATATTCTTGTTAATGAAGCTTACAGCACGGGAGCCTTCTATGTTTCTGTGCCAAGACCTGATAGTTCAGAAGGTATTGATGCCGAGCAGGGTCCTTTTTTGGAAGGCGGAGATGTTTTGGTTTTAGATAAAACGGTTTTCGTGGGGAATTCTGGGTTAGCCTCTAATCATAATGGTTATCTATGGCTTCAATCATTTTTATCCCATTTTGGCTATGAAGTGATTGAGGTTCCGTTAAAGCAGGATGTACTGCATTTGGATTGTGCTTTAAGCCTTGTAAGAGACGGACTGATGATTATTTGTGAGGAGGCCCTTATAAATGGAATTCCTAAAGCCCTAAAGGATTGGGATAAAATCTCTGTCCCTTATAAAGATATCGCCTATTTGGCGGTGAATGGACTTCCGGTCAATGAGTCTACGTATATTTTAGATCCTCAATTCGAATATATTGCGGAGCAGTTAAAGACGAGAGGTATAACTGTGGAGTATATTGATTTTGAAATATCCAGGAGCTTGGGAGGTTCCTTTCGATGCAGTACACAGCCGCTTGTGAGGGTATAGTGACTGAGAACTCTTTTACGGATATAACCAGGTATTTTGCTGAAATGACTTGAATTTGGAAAGATAATTGACTATAATAGAAATATAAAAGAAAGCACCCACTCCAAAAGTGGATGCTCTAAAGGTTAATGCTTAAATGTCCTTACGGACACCGCCTACCCTGTTGGCAGACAGGGTGGGCATTTTTATTTTCTCTTGTTTCTCTTATCGAGAAAGGCAAGAAACGCTACAATCAAGCTACCAAAAGATATTAACAAAGCTAATATCTCGATGAAAATCGTAATGACTTCATATGCTGTCGTGAGTGCTTTCCTGAATTTATTTTATCATGAGAACTGATGTTCTTCAAACATAAAATATATATATTTGTACGATTTTTCCACTATGACAAGTTAAATCTTTCTGCTCTAATGCCATCGCCATAATTTTTATTGAATAAATATAAGCAGAGACAGTAGAATATTAATCCTACTGCTCTGCTTAGAATAGTTATTATTTTTTTGATAATCATTTACGAAAAATAATCTCGTCCCTTCCCGGCCCATTGGAAACCATGGATATGGGCGTTTCGATTTCTTTCTCTATGAATTCAATATAATTCCTGCAGTTCTCCGGAAGATCCTCGTAATTCTTAATTCCCCTGATCTCACACTTCCAGCCTGGAAGGCTTTTATATACTGGTTTTGCTCTGTTCAGCTCTACAGTTGTAGGGAAATCTCTGGTAACCTTTCCGTCGATCTCATAGCCCACACATACTTGAAGTTCGTCAAGATATCCCAGCACATCAAGAACGGTGAGGGCAACCTCTGTAGACCCCTGAATCCGGCATCCGTACCTGGATGCAACAGCGTCAAACCAGCCCATACGTCTTGGCCGTCCGGTAGTTGCGCCGTATTCGCCGCCGTCTCCGCCACGCCTTCTCAGCTCATCTGCCTCATCTCCGAATAGTTCGCTGACAAATGCACCAGCCCCAACGGCACTGGAATAGGCTTTTACCACTGTGGTAATGTTCTTAATCTCATAGGGCGGAATGCCCGCACCAATAGCACCGTAGGCCGCAAGTGTTGAGGAAGATGTAACCATAGGATAAATACCATGGTCAGGATCCTTTAGAGAGCCCAGCTGGCCTTCCAAAAGAATGTTCTTACCCGCTTTGATGGCCTCATGAAGGTATTTGGACACATCACATACATATGGCTTCACCATCTCACGGTATTCTAAGAGAGTCTCAAACAGTTCCTGGGGGTCCATGGCCGGCTTGTGATAGAGATGCTCCATTAAAACATTCTTTGTTTCACAAACCCGGTCAACCTTTTCCTTTAAAGATTCTTCGTCAAAAAGCTCGCTGACCTGGAATCCGATCTTTGCATATTTATCTGAATAAAATGGAGCAATCCCTGATTTCGTGGAACCAAATGACTTTTTGCCAAGGCGTTCCTCCTCATACTGGTCAAACAGAATGTGATATGGCATCAGGATCTGGGCACGGTCTGAAACCAGAATGTCAGGCTTCGGAACACCCTTGCTTACGAGATCCTCAATTTCCTTTACCAGGAACGGAATATTTAGTGCCACACCATTGCCAATGACGCTGGTAGTATGATGATAGAATACGCCTGAGGGCAGAAGGTGAAGTGCGAATTTTCCATAGTTGTTGATGATCGTGTGTCCGGCATTGCTGCCTCCCTGATAGCGGATGATGATATCCGATTCCTTTGCCAGCATATCCGTGATCTTACCTTTTCCTTCGTCGCCCCAATTGGCGCCTACGATTGCTCTTACCATATGATTGCTCCTCCTTCGAGTGAAAAATGCCATTTACCTACTTATGATAACGCATAACTGCGCATAAGTAAAATTAATATTATTTATATTTTACATAAGTTTAAATTATATCATCTGTCATCAGCTGTAAAAGGCGCTTCCCTGCCGGAGATACGGGTGTTTTGACGTCAGTGACAATGGTAAAATGGCGTTTGGGCATTTCTTCCCGGAACTTAAGCTCCACAAGATTCCCTTTTTCCAACTCCATCTGCGCAAATCCCGACATCACACAGCCTATTCCAAGATTCCGCATGGCGAACTGAACGATCATGTCACTGGTGGAAAGCTCAAACTCCGGCTCTACCACAATCCCATGGCCTGCTAGATATTCATCCATAAACGTTCTTGTACTGGTATTCTTTTCAAGAAATATGCAAGGCAGTTCTTTCAAGATATCGTAATCCAGCTCCTGATCCTTTAAGTAACGGAACTTATCCCCCGCTACAAACACGTTCTTTATTTCCTTTACATCGGTCCGCATGACCTCGCTCTTTGCCTCAAAGGGAGTGCTGACTACTCCGAAATCAATGTTACCGTCGTATAAATACCGAAGCGTCTCAGGTGTAGGCCCATTGGAAACGATTACCTTGATACCAGGATACAGCTCATGGAACTTCTCTAAATAGGGCAATAAATAAAACTGAAGCGTCATATCACTGGCTCCGATCCGCACTTCGCCCGTATCCAGATCTTTTAGCCTGTTTAACATACTTTCTCCATGCCAGATGTTTTCTAAACCTGATTTTACATATCCGTAAAAAAATTCCCCCTCCCGGGTCAGACGAACCCCTTTGGAAGTCCGCAGAAAAAGCTGGCTGTCCAGAGCCTTTTCCAGCTGCCTTACCGCCTGGCTCACGGCAGGCTGGGATATACACAGCTTCTCTGCCGCCAGAGTGATGCTTTTAAGCTGGGCCACATAATAAAACACTTTGTAATATTCCAAATTACTGCTCATGACTTCCTCCTAATGTGAAAAATCAAAAAAACAAAGGCAGACATCCCATAATCTCTGATGTCTGCCTGCAAGCCTCTATACGTTAATCTCTGCCTTCAGCCCGAGAAGTTCCCTATTTTCTTCAAGAAGAGGCTTAACCACCTCTTCCAGATAAGCAGTCACCTGAGCTGGAGCACATCCGACATATCTTTGGGGATCCATGCTTTTCTTTAAATCCTCCAAAGATAGGTTGAAGGAGGGATCTGCTGCGATCAGTTCCAGCAGATTGTTGTCAAGGCCATTGACCTTTACATTCCGACCTGCCTCCATAGACAGTTCCCTGATCCGTTCGTGAAGCTCCTGCCTGTCCCCGCCGGCCTTTACCGCATCCATCATGATGTTTTCCGTAGCCATAAAGGGTAGCTCTGCCATCATGTGCTTCTCTATTACCTTAGGATATACCACAAGGCCATCCACAACATTCAGATAAAGATCCAGAATTCCATCAACTGCTAAAAATCCTTCCGGAATGCTTAATCTTTTATTGGCGGAATCATCAAGCGTTCTCTCAAACCACTGGGTAGAAGAAACCAGCATAGGGTTCATTACATCTGCCATCACATAATTGGACAGGGACGCCATTCGTTCGCTTCTCATCGGATTGCGCTTGTAAGCCATAGCGGAAGAACCGATCTGACTCTTTTCAAAAGGCTCTTCTACTTCCTTTAAATGCTGCAAGAGACGGATATCATTGGAAAATTTATGGGCGCTCTGGGCAATGCCTGCTAACACATTGACCACTCGGCTGTCCACCTTTCTGGAATAGGTCTGGCCGGAAACCGGATAGCAGCCGGTATATCCCAGTTTTTCTGCAATCATGGAATCCGCCCTTCTCACCTTATCCATATCGCCGTCAAACAGCTCCAGGAAGCTGGCCTGTGTTCCTGTGGTACCCTTAGAGCCAAGAAGCCTTATAGAACCAAGGATATAGTCCAGATCTTCTAAATCCATGGTCAGATCATGAAGCCAGAGCGTGGCTCTTTTACCAACGGTCGTGGGCTGAGCCGGCTGGAAATGAGTGAAAGCCAGAGTAGGCAGGTCCTTATACGCGTCAGCAAACCGGGCCAGTTCATCAATCACATTCATGAGTTTTCTGCGGACCAGCTTTAACGCTTCTGTCATAACGATTAAATCGGTATTGTCCCCTACATAACAGGAGGTAGCTCCCAGATGGATAATTCCTTTTGCCTTTGGGCACTGAACGCCATATGCATACACATGAGACATGACATCATGACGGACTTCTTTTTCCCTCTGGATGGCCACATCATAATTAATATCATCCTGATGGGCTTTTAATTCCTCTATCTGCTCTTCTGTAATAGGAAGCCCCAGTTCCTTTTCTACCTCTGCCAGGGCAACCCACAGCTTTCTCCATGTTTTAAATTTCCTGTCCGGTGAAAAGATATACTGCATCTCCTTACTTGCATAGCGCTCAGACAGCGGGCTTTGGTATCTATCTGTCATGGTTCTTATTTTCCTCCTTGGGCTTCATTTACATTCATAGTAACATATTTTTTATTTGATGGGAAGAGAAACCGGGGCCCCTCCGGCTGGATAAACATACTCAGCCCGGCGGTCCCCGTCTCTCATAATATCCATTTTTACTCCATGTATTCTCCCCGGATGTCTTCCTTGGGCGGTTCAATGGGATAATCTCCGCTAAAGCATGCGGTACAGATCGGAAGTCCTTCTGCCATTTCATTCAACCGTTCAATCTTTAAATAAGACAGGGAATCCGCTCCCAAAAGATCCCGGATTTCTTCAATAGTCCTGTTATGTGCCATCAACTGATCTTCGTTAGGTATATCGGTTCCGAAATAACAGGGATGGAGAAATGGCGGGGAACTGATCCGGACGTGGACCTCTTTTGCCCCTGACTCCCGAAGCATGTTGACAATAAGGGCACTGGTGGTTCCACGGACGATGGAATCATCGATCATGATAACCCGTTTCCCCATAACAGCTTCCTTTAATACGTTCAGCTTGATTCTGACTGAAGATTCCCGGTTGCTCTGCTTCGGCTTAATAAATGTCCTGCCAACATAGGAATTCTTTACAAAAGCAGTCCCATAAGGGATTCCGGACTGAAGGGAATATCCCAAAGCAGCGGCATTGCCCGATTCCGGCACTCCGACCACAAGATCCGCTTCCACCGGAGAATCCATGGCTAACGCACGGCCGGCACACATCCTGGAATGGTAGACACTGACACCGTCAAACACGCTGTCCGGCCTGGCAAAATAAATATATTCAAAAATACATCTGGCTTCCTTTGACTTATCCGTGGGGCATAGACTTGTATCGGAGGAGATTCCCTCCTTTGTAATGGTCACGACTTCTCCGGGGCGAACGTCACGGACAAACTCTGCACCAAGGGTATCAAGAGCGCAGCTTTCCGATACCAGGATATAGGCATTATCACGTTTTCCAATGCACAAAGGCTTAAATCCATAAGGATCCCTGGCTCCGATGATCTTACGGGGACTCATAATGACAAGGGAATAAGCCCCTTTCAGTTTCTTCATGGCATTTGCTACAGCAGCCTCAACGGTAGCGGCTTTCACCCTCTCCCTTGCAATGTGGTAGGCGATCACCTCTGAATCAATCGTAGTCTGGAAAATGGCCCCGTTATACTCAAGCTCACGTCTTAAATCCGGCGCATTGACCAAGTTGCCGTTATGAGCCATGGCCAAAGTTCCTTTCAGATAATTGAGTACAAGCGGTTGGGCATTCTCCCTTGTGCTGCTGCCTGCAGTAGAATAACGAACATGACCCACGCCGATGTCGCCGCGGAGGCCTTCTAAAATTTCCGGTGTAAAGACCTCATTGCATAACCCCATCCCCTTATGGGCGCTTACCTTTGCCCTGGAGCTGCCGGTATCGCTGACTGCGATTCCACAGCTCTCCTGGCCTCTGTGCTGCAATGCAAGCAATCCATAATAGATGGTGGAAGCAACGTCGCCGCCGTCAAAATCGTACATTCCGAATACGCCGCATTCCTCATGCAGCTCATCCTCAAAATTGAAATCCAATTCGTTATTCATTTGATGTCTATCCTCTCTGTGCTGTTTACCGGATGCCAAGACGGCGGAACACTTCTTCGTATGCGTCCTCCACGCCTCCTAAATCCCTGCGGAAACGATCCTTGTCCAGCTTTTCATGGGTATCCTTATCCCATAGTCTGCATGTATCAGGAGAAATCTCGTCAGCCAGAATAACCTGTCCATGATAACGGCCGAATTCAATCTTAAAGTCGATCAGATCAATGTTTAAACCGTCAAAATATTCTTTCAGCACTTCATTTACTTTAAAGGCATATTCCGTAATCTTGTCGATCTCTTCCTGGGTGGCCAGATTAAGGGCCAATGCATAGTAGTTGTTGATGAACGGGTCGCCCAGATCATCATTTTTATAACTGAATTCAAGAGTCGGACAGGAGAATTTCACGCCTTCTTCCATCCCCATCTTCTTGGCAAAGCTTCCTGCGGAATAGTTTCTGATTATCACCTCAAGGGGAATGATCTCCACTTTCTTCACTGCAGTCTCTCGGTCGCTCAACTCTTCCACCAGATGAGTCGGAACGCCTTTGGCTTCCAGCTTTTTGAAAATAAAGTTGGTCATCCGGTTGTTGACCGCGCCTTTACCCACAATGGTGCCTTTTTTAAGGCCATTAAATGCTGTGGCATCGTCTTTGTATGAAACAACCAATACATCCGGATTCTCCGTTGTATAAACCTTTTTCGCTTTTCCCTCATACAGCAATTCTCTTTTTTCCACGTTATCCACCTGTCCTTTACTGAATTAATTTATAAGTTTTTCAAATAAAACTACGGTGTTTCAGTAGAAATTATAATACAGTAAAATTAGGATTGCAACTGGTTTTATTATTATAAATACTTATGACCCTTTTATGTTTTTGTTTCTCAATCAGGGCCTTGAAGGATTACCCGCTCTACTTTTTGCCAGAATTTCACTCTGCCTTCCTTCCATTCAACAGTAATCCCCTGTTCATTTATCTCCCCGGTTTTCCTGCCCCAAAAGGCTTCAACCAATCGTTCTTCTTTCGCTTCCGCTTCTCTGCGGACAGGCAGGTATTCATGGGCATTACTTACAATTGTTTCTCCATACGGCAGGAAAAATACCACCGCTTCCAAAAGGATCAGAAGCAGCAAACCTTTTCTAAGAAAGATTATAAGGCCTTCCTTGTGAGGAATGGCTTTCTTTAGACTTCTCCACGGCTTTTTCCTTTTATTATTATACCGCTGATATTTAAAATAATCAAATTTCCTTTTCATGGACGTTTTGCCTCTCTGCCGGGAAGGCTCCTGTTATTATGGCATAGTCTCTGAATATTCGGCCAGAATATGGTCTTTCTGATTAATAAAATAGAACTGTTTATAAAATGCAATAAGATATGTTTCGACAATATTATATCTTATAATAAAAAAAGCTTCAAGCATAGATTTTTGCCTGAAGCTTTTTTATTACAAAATTTCTTTTTATTATGGTGCTTTTGTGGCTCCTGAAGTAGGTTGGCCATTGCTTTCCCCTGTAATCTTATCAACCCCTTTTTCTACATCATTAACAACACCATTAATGACACCAGTACTTTCATTTGCAGCACCTGTGCCTGTTGTTTCAGTCATAGTAGTTGTTTCAGTCGTAGATTTGGTTGTTGTTGCTGCAGTTGTCTGGGTTGTTGCACCTGTTGTCCCTGTTCCTCCGGTGTTCTTTTTTGTAGTTCCGCAGGCAGTCAGACACATTACTGTCATAATGACAATAAGGGTAATTGCTAAAGGTTTTATTCTTTTCATAATACATTCTCCTTTCATTTTCTACGATTAGTATGTGTAAAGAGAGAACGAATTATGGTGGAAGATATTGGAAATTTTATGATTTTATAACATCTTTCATGCTATATAGACCCGGAGCTTTCCCTGCCAGGAATTTTGCTGCAGAAACAGCGCCTTTTGCAAAAATCGCCTTGGAATATGCAGTATGGTGGAAGGTAATAATCTCATCCGTTCCGGCAAAAATCACATCATGCTCTCCGACAATGGTTCCTCCCCTGACAGACTGGATCCCGATCTCCTTTTTGTCTCTGGCCTTTCTGACCTGGCTTCTGTCATAAACATAATGATATTCCTGATCCATGGCCTCATTAATGGAATCCGCCAGTGCAAGAGCCGTTCCGCTTGGGGAATCAAGTTTTTTATTGTGGTGCTTTTCCAGTATTTCAATGTCAAATCCTGCGGCCGCAAGGACCTGGGTCGCCTCTTTTACCAGCTTCATAAGAAGATTGACGCCGAGAGACATATTGGCGGACCTAAGGACTGCAACATGCCTTGAAGCATCCTCCAGCTTTTTTATCTGGTCGTCTGAAAGTCCGGTGGTACATACTACCACAGGTATTTTTTTCTTTACGCTATAATCAAGAAGGCTATCCATTGCTTTAGAGGAGGTAAAATCCACGATCACATCCGCCTCTTCCCTGCAGGCTTCCAGTGACGGAAATACCGGATACGGATTCTGCCTGGTATCATTGGGGTCGATGCCCGCAACGATGGTTATATTTGTTTCTTCTGCTGCAATCTGAGATACCACTTGACCCATGGCTCCGTTACAGCCGTGCATTATCATCCTAATCATGCTATCCTCTTTTCTTCCATAAGTATATGGTTTGCCGATTACAAAATTCCATACTCTTTCATGGCTTGTCTTAAGCGCTCCTGATTTTTAGGTTCCATCTCAGTAAGCGGCAGACGCATAGGGCCTGCAGCCTTTCCCATAAGGTTTAAGGCAGCCTTAACCGGAATCGGATTGACTTCACAGAACAAGGCATTGATGAGAGGAATGGCGGCAAGCTGAAGTGCTGCGCTTCGTTTTACATCTCCCTTAAAATAAGACTCACAGATTTCATGGGTCTGGGAAGGCGCAATGTTGGAAAGAACGGAAATAACTCCTTTTCCTCCCAGGGACAGCATGGGAACGATCTGATCGTCATTGCCGGAATATAAATCCACAAGGCCATCCGTAAGATTCATAAGATCCGCTATAGCTGAAAAATTCCCGCTGGCCTCCTTTACCCCAACTATATTAGGGACATGTAAGCATAAATCCGCTATGGTCTCAGCTGCTATGGTTACCCCGGTTCTTGCCGGGATATTATATAGAAGAATGGGAATCCTCACCTTATCAGCGACCGCTTTAAAGTGAGCCTTCAGTCCATTCTGAGTTGCCTTATTATAATAAGGAGATACGAGAAGAAGCCCGTCAGCACCATGTTTTTCCGCCTCTTCGGACAGGAAAACAGCCGTCTCCGTACAATTGGAACCAGTTCCTGCAATCACAGGGATCCGCTTTTTCGTTACCTGGCACACGAATTTAATTACGTCCAAATGTTCCTCATGAGTCATGGTGGACGCCTCGCCTGTTGTACCGCATGCGATGATAGAGTCCGTTCCCAAAGCAATCTGTTCTTCTACCAGTTCCTCCAGCTTCTCATAGTTAACATCTCTGTTTTCCTTAAATGGTGTGATAAGCGCTACACCTGCGCCTTCATAAATTGCCATGATATCTTCCTCCTGATTCTTTTTCATCATACTCAGTAAACGTTTTTTCGCAGCGGAGCATTTTCCATTCACCGGACATAAACTTCCATAAATTAAAAACAGAGCTGACAACAGGGTCAGCTCTTAAAGTTTAGAATCTGGTAATCTCATCCTTCTTTAAGTAGCTCCCCATCCAAAAGGATGACAGTCATATGGCTCTTAACCATATGCCCAGAACAAGCATGCTCAGGCCATACCGTTCTTCGGCGTCTCTTCCTTCCCCCTGCCCTCATCTGTACCTGATACATCGGACAGGGTACTTATAAGCAACGCAACCTCTACTCTAATATGTATGTTACCATACTATCATCATTATTTTGTGTTGTCAACTTTAACATGGTTGATTTCCAGAATACTGTCTACATAAGGTTCCATTTCCTTTTGAAATACCTTACCGGTTAAAATGACTTCCATCTCATCAACTTTGGACTGAAGCAGCTTTGCCAGTTCCTCTGCTTCTATGATCTTCTGGTCCAGAAGTCCTAGGATTTCATCCAGGATCAGCATGTCGCATTCTCCTGTTGATACAACCTTTCTGGCGAAATTCAGACCGTTGCGGATATTCATCCGCTCCTCTTCCTGCTGTTCTTTGGAAAGGCTTTCAAAAAAACAATCGGACTTTTCAAACCGGAATATTTTCATCTCAGGTTCTAAGCGTTTCATAATATCAAAAGAATCCCGGCCGGGGCAGCCCTTTAAAAACTGTATCATGATCACAGTTTTATTCTTTGTCAGAGCTCCGATTCCCATACCCATTGCAGCCGCGGTCTTTCCTTTTCCTTCCCCGCATATAACCTGTATTGCACCTTTATTCATCCTTAAGCACCTCATAACAGCTAAAAAGCAATTATTTACATATAATTTAGAACCTGATTATAGTATCATAAATTTAATATTTTTGCAAGTTTTCTTACTGTTTCCTTAATATTCCCCAGCGTAAAGGCATGCCTTTTAAGTGTTTAACATATTTATAAATAACAGATTTTACTCCGCACATTCCAGTTTGCTGACTGAAACCTCATAAGCCACTCTTTTTTCACACTCTGTTTCCGTTAATTTTTTGGTGTATTCCCTGCTCTGAACTCTTCCCCATACTTTTACTCTTGTTCCTACTGTGAAACCGGAAGCATATCTGGCGTTTCTTCCCCATGCGATGCAGGGTATGTAATCTGATTTTCCATATGGGCGGTTAACTGCAAGGAGCAGATCTGCAATTTCCCTTCCCAAAGGTGTTTTTCTGTAAATGGGGGCTTTGCATATGTATCCATCCAGAAAAATTTGATTGGTCTTTGTGTAATCCGTAAACTCTTCTATAAAATGAACTTCTCTCACAAAAACAGAAAGTACCAGTCGGTTTTTTGTTCCTTCATGACGATTATAGGAACGGAACTGACCAATGGCTTCCACCGTTAAGCCTGAGTAATCTCCTTCCACGTCGATAAGACGTTCTGAAATCATGAGCGGTATGATATCTGCCTGTTCACTAAGACGATTTACCGCAACATCCACCATATAGAATCCTTCTCCAAATACTTCATGGCTGAAGGTGAAGCCGGAGACGATCTCTCCGATGACGCTCACTTTGTTGTTTTCAATCATTTTTTCTGACATTGTATTTCCCCTCTTCTTTCACTTATTTGCTAATATGCTTCACAGCTAATATTAAATTTATGTGAGAGAATGCTCTAAAATGATAGAAAACAATCCAAAAATATCGACAGATCAGGGCAGAATGCGCCGGAAAATAAAAGAAGATACTGCTTCTTTGCCGAATTTTCGGCTAACGGAGGCAGTATCTTCCTTTAAATTACAAATTACGTCAATTACTTTTTATTATTAGATGACCTTTTTCTTAAGGTAGGGTCTAAAATTTTCTTTCTGATTCGAAGGTTTGAAGGGGTGATTTCTAAAAGTTCGTCGGTATCAATAAAGTCTAGACACTGTTCCAGACTCATATCCCTTGGAGGAGTCAGCTTAAGAGCCTCATCTGCACTGGAAGAACGGGTATTGGTCAGTTTTTTCGTCTTACAAACATTGATTTCGATGTCTTCTGCCTTTGGATTCTGTCCGATAACCATACCGGAATAAACCTTTACTCCAGGTCCGATAAACAGACTACCTCTTTCCTGAGCGCTAAACAAGCCGTAGGTAATGGATTCTCCTGGCTCATAAGCGATCAGGGATCCTGTCTTACGGTAGGATAACTCTCCCTTAAACGTCGCATAGCCGTCAAATGACGTATTCATGATTCCGTTTCCTTTTGTATCCGTCATGAATTCTCCACGGTAACCAATCAGACCTCTGGAAGGAATAGCAAATTCCAGTCTTGTATAGCCTCCATTGGCAGGACTCATGCCCTGAAGTTCTCCCTTACGGCTTGTAAGCTTCTGAATAACGGCTCCTGTAAATTCCTCAGGTACGTCAACATAGGCGATCTCCATGGGCTCCATCTTGTGGTTTCTTTCGTCAAAATGGTACAGAACCTCAGCCTTGCTGACAGCAAATTCAAAGCCTTCTCTTCTCATGTTCTCGATCAAAACAGAAAGATGAAGCTCCCCACGGCCGGAAACTTTAAAGCAGTCCGGAGAATCAGTCTCTTCCACCCGAAGGCTGACATCTGTATTCAATTCCCTGAATAAACGCTCTCTGATATGACGGGAAGTAATGTATTTTCCTTCTTGTCCGGCAAGAGGGCTGTCATTTACCATGAAATTCATGGCGATGGTAGGCTCTGAAATCTTCTGGAACGGAATCGCCTCCGGCTTTTCCGTAGCGCAAAGGGTATCACCGATGTGGATATCCGCAATTCCGGAAATGGCAACAATGGCACCGATGGTAGCTTCCTGAACCTCTACCTTATTAAGGCCTTCGTATTCATACAGCTTTCCAACTTTAACCTTACGGAATTTATCTGGGTCATGATGGTTTACGATCACACACTCCTGGTTCACTCTGATTCTGCCGTTATCCACCTTGCCCACACCGATACGTCCAACGTATTCATTGTAGTCAATGGTACTGATAAGCAGCTGGGTAGATGCATCCGGATCGCCTTCCGGAGCAGGTATATGTTCAATGATTGTCGTAAACAGGGGAGCCATATCGGTTTCCTGATCATCAAGGGTCTTTTTAGCAAATCCGGACTTAGCGGAAGCATAGACAAATGGACAGTCAAGCTGCTCTTCGCTGGCATCAAGATCCATGAGAAGCTCCAATACTTCTTCCTCTACCTCCATAGGTCTTGCCTCCGGGCGGTCAATCTTATTGATGCAGGTTACGACTGACAGTCCAAGCTCCAGTGCTTTCCGAAGCACGAATTTTGTCTGAGGCATAACTCCTTCATAAGCATCCACAACCAGGATAACGCCGTCTACCATCTTTAAAACACGCTCCACTTCGCCGCCGAAATCCGCATGTCCAGGAGTATCAATGATGTTGATCTTGGTTCCGTTGTAATGAACGGCCGTATTTTTGGATAAAATGGTGATTCCCCGCTCTCTCTCAATATCATTGGAATCCATTACACGCTCTACGACTTCCTGATTCTCACGGAAAATGCCGCTTTGCTTCAGCAGGGCGTCTACCAGTGTTGTTTTACCATGATCGACGTGGGCAATAATTGCCACATTTCTTACGTCTTCTCTTTTCATCTTCATAAATGTACTCTTCTTTCTCTTCTTTAAACAAAGAATGTACCCCGCCCTCCCAGAGGATATACCGGCCAAAGTACATTTTTATAATACAGGCAATCCTGTTCCCATATCATAAAAAACTAAGGACCAATTCTGCCCTTAGTTTCATTTACATTATCACGATTATCCAGTATATCATCCTATATTTCATATTGCAAGATTTTTTCTTCTTTTTTCGACAGTTTCTTTTAACCATCCTTTTTTATCCTGGAAACAAAACAACCTCTTTATTAAAAATGCCGTAGTAGACCTCGCCTGTCGGAAGGAGCCCTGTTCTCCCGCCTGTCACCTCTGTAATATCAGCACGAAGCTTATCTAAGGCCGCATCAGGAACCAGTACAGTAAGCTCGACACGGTCCGTATATTCGATTCCAAGAGTCGTGATTTCCCTTTGTCCCAAAAGATACTGAATCTTTCCAATTCCGTTATAATCCGTGGTAACAGAAAGCTTCACAGCCGGTTCCACGGTTAAAGCCGTACAGGCTTTCAGTCCTTCCTGTACTGCCTTTGAATAAGCTCTTACCAGGCCTCCTGTTCCAAGAAGAGTTCCTCCAAAGTACCGGGTCACCACTGCGCAGAGGTTTACAAGCTTTTCTCCTTCCAGAACATCCATCATGGGTTTTCCCGCAGTCTGGCTGGGCTCTCCATCATCACTTAAGCGCTTTTCCTCCCCGCCCCTCCCTATAATCCAGGCGTAGCAGTTATGTCTTGCATCCCAATACCTTTTTCGTGTTTCCTCTATAAATGCCAGCGCTTCTGCCTCTGTTTCCACAGGTTTTAAATTAGCAATGAACCGGGATTTTTTCTCTGTAATTTCCCCCGTACCACCCTGATACAGAATCCTGTAAGACTTTCTCATAAACTTCCTCATTTCCTCTTTTTAACCAACCACCTCCATTATACCCAAAAGTACAGGCCCAGGCAAGCTTTCATGTATAATTTGGCCGATTATCTCCAAAAATGGTAGGTGTTGAATTGCACGACAATTTTTGGTATAATGTACCGGTAACGCCTTGCAGGCATACCTTTTTGCCCAAAATACATGGGCAGTAAAGTGGAAACACCCTGGGGGTATACCTGTATGCCCAAAATACATGGGCAGTAAAGTGGAAAGGAGATTTCCTATGAATTACGGCAAACAATCAACAGAGAAAAAGATCCGATCTGCCAATTCAAAAGCAAGGAAATATACCACAAAGGTCTTTCTTGCCTTTTTTAAGAGTCTATTTGTACTATGCTTATTTGGTAGCATTGTCGCTGCCAGCGTTGGTTTTGGCATGGTAAAAGGAATCATAGACAATGCTCCTGACGTGGATATTGCAACCATTGTTCCAAACGAATATGCGACAACCGTCTATGACAGCGCAGGCAACGTCACTGAAACCTTGGTAACCGCAGGATCCAACCGGGAGGAAGCCAGTTATGATGAACTTCCGAAGAATCTCGTCAATGCTTTTGTATCTTATGAAGATTCCCGGTTCTGGGATCACAATGGAATTGATTTACGTTCCATTCTCCGTGCTGTCAGGGGTGTACTGACAGGGGATTCCTCCGCAGGCGGGGGAAGTACCATTACCCAACAGTTAATTAAAAACAGCGTCTTCGGGGGCGGAATGGAAAAAAGCTTCGGAGAGCGGCTGGAGCGGAAGCTGCAGGAATGGTATTTGGCCGTCAAGCTGGATGAAGCCATGTCCAAGGAGCAGATCATAACCAACTATCTTAATACCATTAACCTGGGCAACAATTCCCTGGGAGTTAAGGTGGCTGCCAGAAGATACTTCAATAAGAACATTTCGGACTTAACCTTATCAGAATGTGCAGTCCTCGCAGGGATCACTCAGAATCCCTCAAAATTTAACCCGATCACAGGGCAAAAAGCCAATTCGGACAAGCAAAAGGTCATACTTCAATATATGCATGACCAGGGGTATATTACAAAGCAGGAAGAAGATGAAGCCCTGTCCGAAGATGTTTATTCCAGGATCCAGAACGTAGATACCGTCACCAAGGAAACCTCCACTCCCTACAGTTATTTTACAGATGAACTGGTGGAGCAGGTTAAAAAGGCCATGAAG
The DNA here is from genome assembly GCF_044987295.1 of Lacrimispora sanguinis. Lineage (NCBI taxonomy): Bacteria > Bacillati > Bacillota > Clostridia > Lachnospirales > Lachnospiraceae > Lacrimispora > Lacrimispora sanguinis. The sequence continues at coordinate 1,212,228 of NZ_CP173277.1, forward strand.
GACCAGTTAGGCTATACGGATACCCAGGCACACAACATGCTTTACAGCGGCGGCTTATCTATCTACACCACTCAGGATCCTAACATTCAAACCATTGTCGACGAAGAAATCAACAATCCTGAAAACTATTCAGCCGCCAGATATTCCATAGAATACAGGCTGTCTGTCACCCATAAGGATGGAACGACCACCCATTACTCTGAGGAAAATATAAAGCGTTATCACAAGGAAAACGGAGATACGGGTTTTGACGGCTTATATAATACCGAAGAGGCGGTTCAGGCCGATATAGACGGTTACAAGGCTTATCTTCTAAAAGACGGGGATACCATTATTGGAGAAAGCCTTCACAAGACACTGCAGCCCCAGGCTTCCTTTGTTCTCATGGACCAGAAAAGCGGTGAGGTGAAAGCAATAAGCGGCGGACGAGGACAAAAGACTGCCAGCTTAACTTTAAACCGGGCCAGCAACACATACCGTCAGCCAGGCTCTACCTTTAAGATTCTGACAGCCTTTGCACCTGCCATGGACACTTGCGGAGCCACCCTGGGATCTGTTTATTATGATTCCGTCTACACAGTAGGCAATAAGACCTTTTCCAACTGGTACAGCTCCGGTTATCAAGGCTACTCCAGCATACGAGACGGAATTATCTATTCCATGAACATCGTGGCAGTCCGCTGCCTGATGGAAACCGTAACGCCTCAGCTTGGTGTGGAATACGCAAAGAATTTCGGAATCAGCTCCTTAACCGATACTGATTATAACCCGGCTCTGGCCCTTGGAGGTATTACCACCGGCGTTTCCAACTTAGAACTGACCGGTGCTTTTGCCACCGTAGCCAATGGAGGTGTTTACAAAAAGCCCATATTCTTTACCAGAATACTGGATCATGACGGAAAGGTGTTAATTGACAATACACCGGAAACCCACCGGGTATTAAAGGATTCCACCGCATTTCTTTTAACCGATGCCATGGCTGGCTCCATGGAAAGCAGCAGAAAGTTCTCAAGCTCGGGACCAAGTTCCACCAGTGCTTCTGCTCGTATTCCAGGCATGTCAGGAGCAGGAAAAAGCGGTACCACCTCCGCTAACAATGATATCTGGTTCGTAGGCTACACCCCTTATTATACCGCTGGTATCTGGGCCGGCTGCGATGACAACCAAAAGCTTACAAAGCAAAACGGAGGCACCTCCTTCCACAAGCCCATATGGCGGAAGATCATGACCAGGGTCCATGAAGGGTTGTCTGATCCTGGCTTTCCAGTGCCAGACAGCATAGAAACCGCTCAGATCTGCCGTAAATCCGGCAAGCTGGCAGTCTCCGGTGTCTGCAACAATGACCCCAGAGGCAACGCGGTATACACTGAGTATTTTGCAAAAGGTACGGTTCCCACCGACGTATGCAACAATCATGTACGTGCAACGGTCTGCTCCGTATCCCACCGTCTGCCTACTCCTTACTGTCCGGAACGGACCACCGCCATATTCATGGCAATTCCTGCGGGAGAAGAAGGGGCAACGGATGACTCCAAATACGCAATGCCAGGTTATTGTACCATCCATTCTGCCAACTCCATTATCCTTCCTCCGGGAGATAATTCAGATTCACCAAACGGAATTCCGCAGCAGTATGGACCTGGGCATGGGCCACAGAATCCTGGCGGCCCAACGCAGATTCCACCCTGGAGCTATTAAGAAAAAACATAAAGGTGCCTCAAAAACCAAATTGGTCTTTGAGGCACCCTTTTTGTATCGGAATTTTATTCCTTCCTGTCCGTGTCAGCTCTTCATTTTGGGCTTAAATAAAATAGATCCCAGGTAACCGAAAATCAGCGCTCCGGAGATTCCTACAGCGCTTGCAGTAAATCCCCCTTTAAAAATTCCCAAAAATCCATCCTCTCCCATGCTCTTTGAAACACCTTTCCATAAGGTATTTCCAAAGCCAAGAAGGGGAACTGTCGCTCCGGCTCCTGCCCAGTCAGCAAAGGGCTGGTAGATGCCAATCGCGCCCAGGATGCTTCCGGTTACCACCAGAAGTACCATGATTCGTCCGGGCATCAGTTTTGTATTATCCATTAATATCTGCACCAGGGCGCAGATCACTCCTCCGACTAAAAATGCTTTCAAGTATTCCATGGATGTCTCCTTTCTCTTTACTGTTTATGTGTTCAATGTTCGCCATGCCTTTTATAATTTGGCTAATGCATCGCAAGCTCTCACACACAAACAGCACAAATATTTCTGCATGGCTATAGGTTTCCTATATTTTCAATTACAACAGCATGGGCAATCCCAGGGATCGTCTCACCTTCGTTAAAGCTCACAGTAGAAAGAAGGGCACCGGTGGGCACGAATAAGACCCGTTTCCACGTACCACTTTGAACTTTCGGAAGGATATAGGAGCAAAGAGTGGAAGCCGCACAGCCACAGCCGCTACCTCCTGCATGAGTATCCTGGTCATCGCTGTTAAATATCTCGATCCCGCAATCCGTATGAATCTTTTCTAAGTCATGTCCTTTATTCTTCATAAAATCAAGGAGGATCGTCCGGCCGACCTGGCCTAAATCTCCTGTGATGATTTTGTCATAGTAGGATTCATCCACCTGGAAATCATCGAAATTCTGTTGGATGGTGTGGAAGGCGGCAGGTGCCATGGCAGCCCCCATATTCATGGAGTCCTTGATCCCCATATCCACCATGCGTCCGGTAGTAATTCCGGTGATGGCTGCGATTCCTTCTTTCCTGTGCTTGGTGAGTACCACCGCACCGCAGCCGGTGACAGTCCATGAGGAGGAAAATGGCCTCTGGTTTCCATATCCCAGCGGGAAACGGAACTGCTTCTCAGCCGTTGCAAAATGGCTGGAAGCCATGGCCATGACTTTATCCGCATACCCCCCTGCCACAGTCATAGCCCCTAAATTAAGAGCTTCTCCCATGGTGGAGCAGGCACCGAACAAGCCGAATAAGGGAATTTCCAAATCTACCGTTCCAAAGGAAGTGGCAATCAGCTGACCCAGTAAGTCTCCTGCAAACAAATATCGGATGTCCTTTTTCCGGATATCCCCCTTTTCAATGGCAAGATCAGCCGTCTGCTTCTGAAGGGCACTTTCTGCCTTTTCCCAGTTGTCCGACCCAAACATGTCATCCTGCTCTACCACATCGAACAATTTTCCCAGAGGGCCCTGGCCTTCTTTTTTACCGACTATGGAAGCCATGCTTTCAATAATCGGAGGTTCCTCAAATCTAATACTTGCTTTTCCTATCTGCATTTTCTCTCTCCATTTCTCTGACCGGTTCATTCCTACAGCATTTGAAAGGCCTTTAATACATAGGCGATGACTCCAAGGATCCAGGAGCTTAATATCCCGTATAATATGACAGGGCCGGCAATGGTAAAGATTTTACAGCCGATACCGAATACCTGGCCTTCTGCCTTAAATTCCACAGCCGGAGCCACAACGGAATTGGCAAATCCCGTGATCGGTACCAGAGCTCCTGCTCCGCCAAACTTTGTAATCTTAGGGTAAATATTAAGTCCGGTCAGGATAACAGTGGCTGCAATCAGAACCAGAGTGGTCCAGGCAGAGGCCGCTTCCTTTTCCAGACCTGTATTCATGAATAAGGTTGTAATATACTGGCCAAGGGTACATATGATTCCCCCCACCAGAAAAGCCTTTATAATCCCCGGCCATTTTTTGTGTACCGGAGTCACTTGTTTTACATAAGCCTCATATGCTTTTTTGTTTATCTCCATTATTTTCCTCCTTCTCGTCCATGCTTTCCGGGTAATTCTTTACCTGAAGTCATTGTCCAAAATTCCCTGTAAAATAGATCAGAGAACCAATTAATTTGCCAATGCCCAGGGAAAGGATCAAATATTGCAGTCCAACCGCCAGATGAATTCTTCGGCCGATCACCGGCAGGGCCTTTAAAGTCTCCGCAAGGGACATGACAAGGATGCCCACAAAGATTCCTACGGAAAGCCCATATATTCCAAGCGCCAGATTTCCGCCAAACCCTATGGGAATTTTATAGATATCCCATATATTCCCAAGTACTCCGCCAAGAATGATGACAGACTCAAAGAGCAAAATGTGTTTATTCGTGCGGGTCGCTCCGATCAGTCTTGGAAATACACCAATAATTACCAAAAAAGCAAAAACGCCGGCTGCTATAATGCCGCCAGCGCTGAGCCCAATAAAAACAAGAAATACTTCTCTAAGAAACATCAATATCCGACTCCTTTCTTCCATCGTTCTGGATCAGGGTCTTACTGATATTGTCTTCGTAAAGCCGCATTTCCACCTCCAGCGGAGTTGGATCGGTATTGATCTTGTATTTTGCGAAATGATTGAAGAATCCCACAATTCCAAGAGTCAGTCCTACGGAATAACTGACCTCTAAAATTGTGAATCCGCTTGACTCCTGCTTCATGATGATCCGGTAAATTTCCTTGAAAACGTCCGTAACACTGGCGTCATTATTAAAGGTCATAATGGCAAAGGATGCGCCGCAGAAACATACGATACAGACAAAAATGGTTTTGGCCCACTGCCAGGCCCACATGGGAGCTTTGGGCTTGTGGTAGTCTATGATAAAGTCTACTTCACCCACATTATTGATCTGAAGAGTCGAATCCATTTCCATCAGTTTCTGGATTACATCCAACGTTTTTTCAATATACCGCTTGTTGCGGTCCAAATGGATGGTCTTGATCCGAAGGGCTTTGCACTTATTCATAATAGCCGTATCGTCACAATAAACATCTGCCACATCCTTTAACTGGATTTCCTTGTGCCGCACCTCTGTAATCTGGCTGATATTCAAATAAACGGTCTTGCTCATGAAACCATCATCTCCCATCCCGGAATGGCTTCTACAAGCGTCCCTTCTTTTTGTGTTCCATCCGGCATAACAGCAATCATATACCAGATAGCAGCGGCTACTGCAATCAGGCATAATACAAGAAGCGCCATGACAAGCTTATGTTTTACGGATTCCATACGTGCTCACATCCTTTTCTCTGGTTTTCAAAACTAGTATGAGCCGTATAAAATTATTTTATTCTACAATTTTTCCCTCATTTGTTTTAAAATCTTTTTTTCCAGCCTGGAAACCTGAACCTGGGATATTCCAAGCTTTGCCGCAATTTGACTTTGAGTCTCATTATAATAATAACGCCTGATAATGATTTCCCTGTCCTTGTCGGAAAGTGCTGTTAAAAGCTCCCGAAGCACCATGCGGTTTAATAGTTCTTCCTGAGCGGAACTTTCCTCTTCAATTTTATCAATGAGTAAAATGCTGTTTTCGTCATTTTTGTTGACGGAACGGTATAAGGATTCCACTTCCGCTCCCGCCTCGATGGATGCTGCCACTTCTTCCTTACTGGCCCCTATTTCTCCCGCGATTTCTTCCAGCGTAGGTTCTCTCCCCAAACGATACACTAATTGTTCCCTGACGTTTTTCACCTTAAGCCCCATTTCTTTTATGGAGCGGCTGACCTTGATCATTCCGTCATCTCTTAAAAAACGTTTGATCTCTCCTGTTATCATGGGCACCGCATAAGTGGAAAACTTCACCTCATAGGATAGGTCAAATTTATCAATGGCTTTCATTAAGCCAATGCTGCCGATTTGAAACAAATCCTCAGGTTCATAACCACGCCCTGTAAATCTGCGTACAATGCTCCAAACCAGCCCGAAATTGTCGGTTACAAGCTGATCCCTTGCCGCTTTATCTCCTTCGTGAGCCATTTCTATCAATCTCATGGTCTCATCCATAAGGCTCACCCGTTAATCTTCTTTTTCATGGTTACGACAGTACCCTCTCCAGGAGCTGACTTTACTTCCACCTGATCCATAAACGCTTCCATAAAGGAAAATCCCATGCCCGACCGTTCTCCATCCGGATCTGTGGTATACATAGGCTCCATGGCCAGCTTAATATCGGGGATGCCGATACCCGTATCCCTGACGGTTACAGCAATTTCCTGGCCGTCGATCCCCACTTCCAGGTAAATGATTCCTCCGTTTCCCTGATATCCATGGATGACTGTATTTGTAACTGCCTCCGACACGGCTGTTTTTACATCATCCACCTCTTCTAAGGTGGGGTTCAACCTTGCCATAAAAACTGCCACTGCCACTCTGGCAAATTCCTCATTCTTTGACAGGGCTTCCAATTCCATTTTCAGAATTTCTGGTTTATTCTGTTCTGACATACGTTCCTCCTCAACCTGTGACTGCTGCTTCCTTAGAGTCATATAATTTCATTAATTTTAATATCCCTCCTATTTTAAGAATGCGGAGAGCCTGGGGGCCTGCACCGTAGATGGCTATGCTTCCCCCGCTTAAAGCCATCTGCTTATACCTGTTCAGCAAAATACCGATTCCCGAGGAGTCCATGAATCTGGTCTTTGAAAAATCAAAAACAATGCGCCTGATGTAATTCTCGGAAAGGATTAAATCGGTTTCGTATTTAAGCCCTGAACAGTTATGATGATCCAACTCCTCCGGCAGATGGACAATCAGCGTCTGCCCCTCTGCTTCATATGTAAAGTATGGTTGATTCATATGCAATACTCCTCCATTCCTTATTGTCTGTCCGTAATACCAAAAAAGAACGTAACCCGACCGCCGAAAAACGGCCCGGAAAAATGAAAAAAGACACCACAAAAAAATTACTCTTCTGCAGTGTCTTTTATCAGCTAAAGCTAAGGAAGTTATGTCAAAAACCACGTTCTGATTTCGCCTTAGCGGATAGCTCTTCATCTTTGCTGTTATTTATGATATCGGAGAACAGCCCGTTGGCCTGTTCTTTCTGGTCCATTCCCTTATAAATGACTGCTGTCTTGTATTTTGCCTGCCAGCTGTTCGGTTTTAAATCAAGACATTTCAAGTAATAAGCAAGGGCAGTCTGGGCATCTCCTGCCTCCATCGCCTTGTCCCCTAGGCCCTCCAGAATCGGACAGCCATTCTCCACCATATCCTTTCTTATCTCACCCACGATTGCCTGAACATCGGGAGACGTGATAAGATCCGGATTCAGCCCGGCATAAATCTTCACAGAAGACGGAAAGTCATTCTTTTTATATGCCTGAAGGATTCCAATCACGGCCTGGTACTGGGCCAGAACACTGTCTGAATCACTGGTAATAGAAGCTAAGGAAGCTTCTGCAGTCTTTTTTTCTGTTTCCAGGGATTCAAGCTGTGCCGTCAGGCTGTCAGCTTTCTGGTTGGTCTGGCTTAACTGTTCGCTGTATTTTAATATTTCCCGATTATGCTGTTCATTAATGGATTTTGTATTGGCAGGCATTACCAGGAAAAAGACTACAGCCGCGCCCAGTAAAAGCCCGGCAAGTATGTTCCCTACCGCCTGATCCTTGGTGTTTTCCCGATAGCTTGGGGGAATGATCACATCGTCATCTTCCATCTGCCTGTGGGAAAGCACATTTTTCAGCTTCCTTTTCTCCGGTTCCCGCTCACTTTTTCCATTCCCGGCCGTATCCTGGACCAGGGACTTGTAATAGAGTGCCTTTGGATGATTGCGGTCGATCTGTAATACCTTATAAACGGCTTTACCAGCCTTCTGATAATCCTCTCTGGCTATGCAAAGGAGTGCCAGCAAAAGCTGGGCCTTTACATAGTTAGGCTTGCTTTCCACAACCTTGTTAAGCTGCAGCATTGCCAGATCCTCACTACCGCTTTGAGCGTAAATTAAGGCCTGGTTGAATCGTCTCACGGCACGTCGCTCCGTCTCCATGCTGCCTGACTTTCTCTGTATCTCACCAAGGTAGTTATCTGCCTGGTTTCCTTCCGGTTGTAAGTTCATGCTGATTACCCATTGAACAAGGGCTTCACCCACTTCTCCAACCTCATAATAAATCAGCCCCAGAAGGTTCCTTGCATCTGTCATATACTTGTTAAAATGGAGGCTTTTTTTCAGGCATTCGGAAGCTCCTGACAAATCTCTGAGCTTTGCCCGTTCCAGCCCCATGTTGTAATAGCTGTTTGCAATTACCCGGGTTTTTCTTTCATAATCCATATTTTAACCGCCTATTCCTTGTTGATTTCTTTTATAAGATCCATCATCAGATCATTCATATCCGTCAAATCACTTCTAACAATGGCATCTTCAATTGCATCAACCTCCAGGCTTGGCCTGTAACTATTAATCTCAGCTTCAAAATCTATCATATGTTTTCCTCTTTCCTGCCCATCTTTTCCGGGCATCCAGGTATCTATGGAATGGAGTTCCTCCTTAATACCGCTTTTATCTCCCCCATCAAGTAAAGAGAACCCACGCAAAACAACAGATGCCCTTCATCCCTTTTATGAAGCATGTATAAAACAGCCTCTTCCACTGTTTGAAATCCTTCTACACCGCAACCGCAGGCATTTTGAAACTCTTTTAGCAGGACATCTGTTTCAAGTCCTCTTTCCGAATGAATATGAGCCACCGCCACATGATCAAGAGGCAGTTCCCCTGCGATTTCCTTTATCATTTTATCGTGATCTTTATCGGATACTGACGAGAACAAAAGATCAGCCCGTTTTTTCCTTGTTTCGCACAAACCGGCTGCTGCCTTGGTAAAAGCCTGGATACCACCCGGATTATGGGCGCCGTCTAAGTATACTCCCGGAAGCACCTCTTCCATTCTTCCCGGCCAGTACATGCCTGCAATTCCTTCTTTCACCTGTTCTTCTGAAATCTCCAGACCCATGACCTCCTTAAGCCCTGCCGCCTCAAGAGCTTTAAACGAAAGGAAGGCATTCATCACCTGATATTCCGCAACAGTCGGAACGGTGACTTCCATAAAATCTCCTTCTGCTTTAAAAAATCTGGCTTTGCAGCCTTTATCTTCATATCCAGTTATCTCATATCCCAGCCTGTCCACTTCACAGAACGGAGAGCCCAGTTCCTTTGCTCTGGAGCGAATAACCTGGGAAGCCTGTCCGTTGGTTCCGTCAAAAACTACGGTTACCCCCTTTTTAATAATTCCAGCCTTTTCCCATGCGATTTTTTCAATGGTATCACCCAAATATTCCGTATGATCCAGGCTGATGGAGGTAATCACCGACACCAGAGGAGACTTAATGACATTGGTCGTGTCCAATCTTCCTCCAAGACCGGTTTCCAAAATTACAATATCCACTTCTGTCTTATGGAACATGTCCATTGCCATATAAAACAGAAATTCAAAATAAGACGGATGGCAATATCCTTTCTCCATCATATTCTCAGAAAGCATTCGGATGGTCTGATAACTTTCTTCAAAAATCTTTTCCGATACCATCTCTCCATTTATACAGAAACGTTCTCTGGTTTCAATCAGATGCGGGGATGTAAAGGTTCCCACCCTGCAGCCTGTTTTCCTTAAAACAGACTGTAAAAATGCACATACTGAACCCTTTCCGTTGGTACCTGCAACATGAATAATTTTCATCTCTTCATCCGGTTCTCCCATCTCGCAAAGGAATTTACGGATATCTTCCAGAGAGTTCTTTTTTCTGGTCCACATCGGAATCCGGCCCAGATATTCTTCTGCCGTTTCGTCATTCTTCATCGTTAGAGTACCAGCTTCCATATGTAATTTCAAGCCTGATTTTCAGAATGAACCCTAAATAAAAAATCGGACTTTCTAATTTATTATAATATATGTCCGTCAATATGCAACCCATTTCTTTCGCAAAAAGCCCTTTATTTCTACAACTGCCCTTCTAATACGCCTTATGTTTACAGAAATACAAAAAGAGAGCATAGCCCTCTGAAACACTGTTAAGCATCTCAAAGTGCTGTACTCCCTATTCTCGTTTCCTTAAATCAAACTTCAGAAACTGATCTGACGATTACTTACCGCAATATGCGATGGCCTCGATTTCAACCAGAGCGTTCTTAGGAAGAGCTGCCACTTCAAATGCGGCTCTTGCCGGGCATTCTCCCTCAAAGAAAGATGCATAAACTTCGTTCATTGGTCCAAACTCACTGATATTCTTTAATAAAACGGTTGTCTTAACCACGTTAGCCATGGATAAGCCTTCGCTTTCTAAAATAGACTTGATGTTTGTCAATGACTGTCTTGTCTGGGATACGATATCCTCACCCGCAAATTCTCCGGTAGCAGGGTCAATAGGAAGTTGTCCTGATATAAATACGTAATCGCCCCCGCGTACGCCCTGAGAATATGGGCCGATTGCTGCCGGCGCTTTTTCTGTTGCTAAAACTTTTTTCATAATGATTTGTCTCCTTTCGTTCATTACTCTTATAATTCTAGATTAGCACACATTCCACAAAAGTCAAGAAACTTTTTAAGGTATTCTTAAAAAAATTTAGTCCTTTAAATCCTTTTCCCCCTTGTCATCTGGTATTGAATACTATATAATATGATATGACAAAGGGGACATCCCTCATGTGCGGCAGCATGCGTACAGAAGGTCGGCCCAAAGGCATGGGCAGGAAAGAGGAAAACATATGAAGACCAACGACGAAAGAATGCAGGACATCCTGAAGCATCTGGAATCCTTAGACCATATCAGGCCGGAAACCATTCCCAATATTGATCTATACATGGATCAAGTCACCACCTTCATGGATGAGCACTTAAAAGATACCAAACGCTATCCGGAGGACAAGGTCCTGACCAAGACCATGATCAATAATTATGCCAAGAACAATCTCCTTCCGGCTCCAAATAAAAAGAAATATTCCAGAGAACACATTCTGCTACTTATATTTATATATTATTTTAAAAACCTGCTCTCTTTTCATGACATTGAGCAGCTCTTTAAGCCTATTACGGAAAAACACTTTAATTCTTCGGACGGAATTCCTTTGGAGGATATTTACCGCGAAATTTTCTCCCAGGTAGAAGGCAATATCGACCGTATCAAGGAGGATATCCTACAAAAATACGAGCACGCCAGTAAAACCTTTGAGGGCAAAGGGCTTCCGAAAGATGATCTGGAATATCTCCGCCTCTTTTCCTGGATCTGCGAGCTTTCCTTTGATGTGTACTTAAAGAAGCAGATCATCGAGCAGATCATTGATGATTTAGGAGAAAACGAACCCATAAACATAAAAAAGAAAAAATGAAAAATGAAAACAGGGGCAAGTACCGGTATCCGGCTTGTCCCTGTTTTTATCAATCTTCTCTCTTTTCTTCTTCCAAACGCTTAAACACCATATCATATCCATCGTTTCCATAATTTAAGGAGCGGTTCACTCGACTGATGGTCGCAGTGGACGCCCCCGTCTTTTCCGCAATCTCCAGATAAGTACGGCCCTCTCTCAGCATCTTTGCCACCTCATACCTTTGGGATAAGCTTAACAGTTCATTAACTGTACATACATCCTCAAAAAAAGTATAGCATTCCTCTGATGATTTCAAGGTTAGAATAGCCTCAAACAGATGATCTACCGCATCTGTCTTAATCTTTTTATTCATAATATCGTTCATTCCCCTTTTTTCTTGTTTTTGCCCTTAGTAACATTTTACCATACTAAAGTTGTAAAGTCCACCCTTCGCGGACATCATGAGAGCATAAATTTTTCTATCACATGCGCTATTCCGTCATCGTTGTTGGAAAGTGTCACATAATCAGCTGCCTTCTTTACCGGGAGAACTGCATTCTCCATAGCAACACCAAGGCCTGCATATTGGATCATGGACAAATCATTGTAACCGTCTCCGCAGGCAATCATCTCTTCCTTACTCATGCCAAGCTTTGACAGCAGACGCTCCAGACTTGCCGCCTTGTCCACTCCTTTAGGGAGTATCTCCAAAAAATAGGGTTCTGAACGGTAAACGCTGTAATCCCGCCCTAAGGCCGCCTTTACCTTTGGCTCTACCATGGCAAGATAGTCACCTTCTTCAAGCATCATGAATTTAACAACCGGAAACTGTACATAAGCCTCCATATCCTGGATTTCTTTTACTTCCAGCTTATTGATGGCCGATTCCTTTTCTACATATTCATCAACCGCATTGGGAGTGATGATTAAATCATCTTCATAGGTAAGGATGTTCACTCCATGATCCTCTGCCATGCGGATAATTCTGGAATTTGAGGACATAGGCAATTCCCTTGCAAAAACCGTTTCTCCGGTTCTGCAGTCAATGATGCGTCCTCCGTTAAAGGACAAAATGTATCCTCCCGACTCATGAAGTTCCAATTCTTTCGCAAGGGGCATCACCCCGTAAGTGGGTCTTCCGGAAGCCAGTACAATAATTCCGCCCTGTCGTTTTAATTCAAAAAGTGCCTCTTTGGTCTTGGGTGTGATCACCTTATTCCGATTGGTCAGCGTCCCATCCAAATCCAGCACAATCATCCGATAGTCCATTAAATTTCTCCTGTTTTGTAAATTTTACTATAGCAGTATAACACAGTTTCTCTTCTTATTCCATCCTAAAATACAGAAATATATAAATGGACGGAACTGCAGCCTGGCCCCCCTCATACAATGCCAATAGGAGATACTAAGAAAGGGTTAATGATATGGAAAAGGCAATCGTTTTATTTCTGGTTGCACTTATGCTGGCTGCCTCCCTGACAAGCTGCAGAACCACGGCCAGGAAGCATATAAGACCGCTTTTTTATCAGGTATCCAGCACGGACACGGTATTATAAAATTTTTTCATAAGACAAAGTACCTTCCCATATTCACATAATAAAATGTAGTATTAAGATTTCCCTAAGGAGGATTTTATGAGAAAAGCCTATCATTTTGTTCTGGCGGCCATACTCACCGGAGCTTCTTTACTTAGCCTGACCGCCTGTGGCTCAAAAGCAAAGGCATCTGAATTAACTCCGGTCACACTAAATGAAGTTGCCCATTCTATCTTCTACGCTCCCCAGTATTCAGCCATTGAACTGGGATATTTTGAGGATGAAGGCATTAATTTAACCTTGGTCAACGGGGCCGGCGCCGACAAGGTTATGACTGCTCTGATATCAGGCGATGCCGATATCGGATTCATGGGTTCTGAGGCCAGCATTTATACTTACGCGAACGGTTCGAAAGACTATGCCGTCAACTTCGCCCAACTGACCCAGAGAGCCGGAAACTTCCTTGTAGGAAGAGACGATCAGCCTAACTTTAAATGGACGGATCTTAAAGGCAAGAAGGTAATTGGAGGCAGAGCCGGGGGAATGCCGCAAATGGTATTTGAGTATATCCTGAAAAAAAATGGCATTGACCCTGTTACGGACTTATCCATTGACCAGAGCATTAACTTTGGCCTGACTGCTGCGGCATTTACCAGCAATGATGCAGACTATACCGTTGAATTTGAACCATTTGCCACAGGACTTGAAAAAGAAGGCAGCGGCCACGTAGTGGCTTCTCTTGGCGTTGATTCCGGATATATTCCTTACACTGCCTACAGCGCAAAGAAAAGCTATCTGGAAAAGAATCCGGAAGTTATCCAGAAATTCACCAATGCAATCCAAAAGGGTCTGGAATACGTGAACTCCCATTCATCGGAAGAAATTGCAAAGGTGATCCAGCCCCAGTTCAAGAACTGGGGCTGCAAAATGATAAAAAGATGCGATTAATATTGAATTTTTCTGAACAGTCCCACCTCCAGTTGATGGTTATGACCACGCTTTTTCCCGCCCACTATCTTGGCAAAGGCTTCTGTTCCCGCTCGGGTCGATATAATTCAATGGACTGCTCTTTGTATAGTTATAGCGATTCAAGGTTATCCTCCATCAAGAAATTTCCATGTTTTAAATCATAATAACGTGTCCTTAAAAACTGGGATTCCAAGTTTGGATTATAGTTCTCTGCATTGTAGGAGTAGACATTGTTGTACTGCGGCTTTCCAAAGATGATATCTCCGGCCGGATTGTAACTATAAGACTGCCAAATCATTCCCTTGGCATCGGTTTTCGTAGGTGTAATACCCTGTCCAGCCAGTTATGGAAATATAGGGAGTCACTTTGGAAGAAGACGGATTTTCCAGGTTTTACCTCCTGTTTGTCATCAAAAAGAAAGGGAGGGATGCATTTACACTGAATAAAAAGACTCATCCGGAATCTGGATTACCTTATCATATATCTATCTGATACCCAGACCATTTTACACGAAAAAAGCATCGTTTTTCAGGCCGCCTTCTACGAAATATAGACGGGATACGCCAATAATACGATGCAGCTGACCTTTTGTTCATGGTTTTTCAGTGAAAGACTATTCCGGTAAATTTATCCTTATCAATAGTAAAAACGAAAAAAATCCTTCCAGTTTATGCAAAGTTTAGGATAAGTTGAATATATGGCTGATTGTAAACCTTTGAAACCGTAAAATATAATAAAGGCAATCCCGCCTCTAACGGCGGCAAAAATCAGGCAAAGAGAGGTTAAGAAATATCTATGAAAAAAAGATTAATGAGTATGCTGCTTGCGGCCACAATGGCCGCCTCCCTTACGGCATACACCGGTAATACCGGGAGCACAAAAAGCAGTACGGAGGTCCCAGCCACGGGCAACACCGATGCGCAAAGCACAGGCAGTATCGAAACCCCAAGCACTGAAAAGGCCGATTTAGTACTAAAAAACGGTGTGATACAGACCATGGTAGATGAAAAGAGCACTGCCCAGGCTGTAGCCATCAAAGGCAATGAAATCGTCTATGTGGGCGCTGACAGCGGAATTGATAAGTACGTCTCCAGCAGCACAAAAGTTATTGATTTAATTGGACAAATGGTGGCCCCCGGCTTCATGGACGGACATGTTCACGCTCCCGGATTCTGGATCGACAGGCTCTATAACATCGATCTTGGAAAATCAAAAACCAACGAGGATTATTTAAAGGCAATCAAAGAATTTGTAGTTGCACATCCTGAAATGGAATATTATGAGGGAAGACCCTTCCTCCTCAACGTATATCAAAAGGTCGACGGCAGTAACCCAGGACCGCAGAAGGAAGATCTTGACACCATAAGCGCAGATAAGCCCATCGTAATTGCTGATGCCTCCCATCATACCTTCTGGGTCAATTCAGCCGCTCTTAGGCTCGCAGGAATAACAAAGGACACCCCAGATCCCCAGGGAGGGCTTATTAAACGTAACGAAAGTGGAGAGCCTACCGGAATGCTTAATGATTCCGCAGCTCAAATGGTTCTTACAAAACTTCCGAAAAAAGAAATCACCGGTGATATGATAACCGCAGCCTTTGAAAAATTCCAGGAAGAATGCAATTCCTATGGAATTACGGGCATCACAAGCATTGGTACCGACGCAAATCCGGAGCAAATCCGGGCTATGGAAAAAAAGGGGGATTTAACGCTCAGGGTAAGAGTGGCACCCATCATCCGCCCCGGTAGCACTCCAGAGGAAGCCGTTACTCTAGCCAACAATATCAAAGCAGCAGACACACCGATGGTGACAGGCGGTACCATAAAGTTGTTTTATGACGGCGTTACCGAGGGTGCAACAGCGGTTATGCTTGAGCCCTATTCGGATGCTGCCGGAAAAGGCAAAGACTGGCGGGGAGAACCTGTATGGAAGCCGGATATATTTAACAAAATGGTAAAGGAGCTTGACAAAGCGGGCATTCAGATCCATGTTCATGCTATCGGCGACGGCGCTGTTAAGGGCACCCTTGACGCCTTTGAGGCCGCTCAGAAGGCAAACGGCATTCATGACTCACGCTTTACCATGACTCATGTCTGCGCCATTCAGGACAGTGATATCAAGCGTGCAGCCGATATGAAGGTAGTTTCAGCCCTTCAGTTCCTGTGGATGTATAATGATCCCTTCTGCCAGCTTGAATCCGCCTATGTGGAAAAAGACCGGGCCTTTGCATTCTACCCCACAAAGAATATGATAGATGCAGGTTGTATCATCTCCGGCGCAAGTGACGGCCCTGTTTCACCATACAACGTGCTTGACGAAATTGAGACAGGAGTAACACGCAACAGCCCCTATCCGGGAGAAGATAGTACCGATATGCACCGCTGGCCGGAACAGGCTCTGACGCCTTATGAGATGCTTGAGGCTTATACAAAAAATGTTGCCTATGAAAATTTTGAGGATAAAGAAATAGGTACCATTGAACCCGGAAAAAAGGCGGATCTGGTAATACTCAGCCAGAACATCCTTACCTGTGACCCGGCGGCAATTACCGATACCAAGGTCGTATATACCATCTCTGACGGACGCATCGTTTACGGAGAACAGACAAATAAATAACCAGATGTCAGCCTGAGCCTTGGGGCCAGAAAATATTAAAGGGCTGGTGTATCCTTCAAAATAGACTTTCTGGACTCCTCCCGCCTCTTTCTTTTTTCCACGATTTCAACGATGATTTACTTTACTTTCATTAATATGGCCCTCCGCTTTCTTATTAACACCTTACATGTTGTATCATAACATCTTGCATTAACTTTTCAAGTATTTCAACGATTTTATTTCACATATTCGTTGACACTTGTTATATGATGTTATATAATGTATTTATAAATCAAGTAAATTTACTTTTTGGAGGTACATATTATGACAGTCAAAGAAATTGTTTCTGCAATCAAGGCTGAGCATCCAAGCATCACTTCTGTCTTTTTCGTTGGTTGCGGTGCTTCAATGTCAGAATTATTTCCCGGAAAATATTTTCTAGAGGCAAATTCCAGAAGGCTTCGGGTGAGTATTTACACTGCAAATGAATTTTACTATTCCCCCCCCGTATCCGTTGATGAGTCTGCAGTTGTGGTGACCTGCTCCTTAAGCGGAACCACTCCTGAAACAGTAGCTGCTTCGAAAAAAGCCATGGAACTTGGGGCTGCCGTCATCTCAGTAACCCATATCCAGGACTCTCCCCTTGCCGCAGCTTCCCATTATCAGATCATCCATGGCTTTGAGGCCAATTATGCTGCAAAGATGGAGAAGATGACCAGTGTTCTTGCACTTTCTATGGAAATCCTGAGCGCTTATGAAGGATACGCTCACTACGATGAGATGCAGGATGGTTTTTCAAAGATTTATGGTCTGATCGAGACCGCTGTTTCCATGAGCCTTCCAGCTGCAAAAGCATTTGCAGAAAGTTATAAGGACATGCCTATTTTGTATGTGATGAGTTCAGGGGCAACCCAGATGGTCTCCTATTCCTTCTCAAGCTTTCTCATAATGGAAATGCAGTGGATCCATTCCAGTTCCTTCCATGACGGAGAATTCTTCCACGGTCCGTTTGAATTGACTGAAAAGGATGTTCCCTATCTCCTCCTTATGAATGACGGCCCGACACGCCCCATGGATTCCAGAGCACTCTCCTTCCTTCAGCGTTTTGACGCAAAGGTAATGGTCCTGGATGCAAAGGATTTCGGCCTCAGTTCCCACATTGACAAATCCGTTGTGGAATACTTTAATCCTATTCTGATCAGCGGCGTCCTAAGAATCTACGCAGAGCAGCTGGCGATCATACGCAATCACCCCCTTACAAAGAGGCGGTACATGTGGAAGCTTGATTATTAAAACAAAGAGCCTGCAAAGCGGTGCATTCTTTGATCCATAAGACATAACTTCCCGGGAATTAAAAATGCCCCTATAAGACAGTCCTTGAAAAGACCGGCTGTCTTATAGGTTTTTTTACATACAGTGAATCATTCTTTAAACTTTTTTCCAAATCCAAAGGAGCCGTCCTTCTGGCAGTTCTGGGAAGAATAAACAGCGGCCTTATAAAGGCTGGTCTTTATGACCATATCCTTGTACTCCTTTGCACCAGTTATGCCCGACATCTCTGAATTATCAGGAAAATCCACTGCATACTTCATTCCGTCCAGATAGCTGACCAAAAAACAGGTGATAAAGGAATCTCCTGCTCCCATGGTGTCCTTTGCCTTTACAAGGCAGGGAGGCTGTTTATATATGTTTCCGTCCACATACACAAAAGCTCCCTTTGCCCCTCTGGTGGCAATGACCATATGGCGGCAGCCATAGGAAATGATGTCTCTTATCTGATTCCGTATCTCCTGCTCCGACATGTCTTCCCCGCAGGAGACACAGGCGCAGTCAATATAAGGACAGGTTTCCTTTAAATATTCCAAAGAGGCACGATTAGAAAAATCCATGGAAAGAAAAGCTGCCCATTCCCCAAGAACCGGAAGCTGGGCCTCAATGTAGCTGAAAATGCTGGTATGCACCATGTCATACCCTGTAATATATTCCCTGTCCATCCTGGTCAGGTCCAGAGGATAAGTCAGGGAAACTCCGCCCTTATTGCTATCTATAAATACCCGGTCCCCGTTCACCAGCTTCACCTTTGCAGCGCCGTTTTCCCCTTTCCAGAAACGGCATCTGGAAACATCAAGCCCCAAGGCAGCAATTGTATCATATACGTGCCCGGCTTCCTGGTCGTCTCCGAAATTCCCCATATACCCGGCTTCACAGCCAAAGAGTTTTGCATACACAGCAAAATTCAAGGCATTCCCTCCTGGATACATGGTCATGGTGTGCATATACTTATCCACCACATTATCTCCCAATCCTAATACTCTGATCATGGTCTGTTCTCCTTTTCCCATTATGTACCTATATCTTTTCAGGAAAGGCCCGCCGCCTTTTAAATCCCGTGATCTCCCTGATGCCTGCTTCTTTTAAAAGCTTCTCCGCCTCAATAAAATCTGCTGCAACCTCCTCCGGCTTATGGGCATCCGAACCAACCGTTACCACTGTTCCGCCTAGGTCAGCAAACAGCTTCACTGTTTTTAATGATGGCATGGATTCTCCCACTTCCTGCCTGAATCCGGAAGTATTGATTTCTATGCCCTTACCTCTGGCAATCAGGTTTTTAAGAATTCTTGCAATTTCCTTCTCATATCTTTCGTAATAATCAGGAAGCCCATTTTTAGCTGAATGTCTTTTAATCAGATCCAGATGCCCCAGACAGTCGAATTCTCCTATTTCCGAAAGCCTTAACAAGTGGCGGTAATATGCTTCTGCAATCTGGGGCATTGTCTTTTCCGTATATTCCATTTGGCTGACGTCAATGTTCTCGATCTTGTGAAGAGATCCGATTATAAAGTCAAAGGGATATGCACAAATTACTTTTAATGTCTTTTCCGGGCATAAGTGCATCTGCCCTATTTCCAACCCCTGACGTATGACCAGCTGCCCTTCAAATTTTTCCCTGCATCGTTCCAGGGACCTCCAGTACTGTCTTAAATATTCTTCATGAAAATGCTCCGTCACGATTCCATGGGCATAAAACTCATAATGATCCGTAAACGCAATTTCCTCCAGCCCCTTTTTTATGGCGCTTTTGCACATTTTCTCCATAGGAACCCCTGCATCAGGAGAAATACTGTGAACATGATAATCTGACTTCAACAAAATGATTCCCCCTTTTTTCATAATATCCCAAGGCTCTGTTTCGACTTTCATCCCTTTACTGCTCCCTGGGTAAGTCCGCGGACAAACTGCCTCTGCATGCACAGGAACAAAAGTACCATGGGAAGAGAGGCAATCAGGATACCGGCCAGCATGACCACGTAATCTGACTTTAAATCTCCCTGAAACGCCATAAGTCCAAGGGGAATGGTCATGATTGACTTGCTTTCCAGAAATACATTGGCAAACAGGAATTCGTTCCATACAAAGTTTAAATTCACAATGGCACAGGAAGCCAGAACTGGCTTACTGATTGGAACAATAATTAGGAAAAATCTTTGCAGGCTATTACATCCGTCCACAATGGCCGCTTCTTCCAACTCCTTTGGAATGGAAATAAAATAAGAGCGAAGAAGGAACATGGTAAACGGAATGCGGAATGCCACGTAGGGAAGGATAATGGCCCACTGGGTATTATAAAGCTTCATGGACTGCAAAATTTTATAAAGAGGGACCAGAGCCACCTGCTCGGATAATGCCATACCTCCCAGCACCAGGAAAAAGATAAAGGTGCTGCCCGGCAGTTGGAACCTGGTCAGTCCATAGGCCAGAAATGAACTGATGAACAGGATAAAAACCAAAGACACCACGCTTACCAGAATGGAATTCTTAAAGTAGTTAAAGAGGCCCTTATTCCATGCGGTTACATAGTTGACTCCCATCCATTTTTTCGGCAATGCCAGGGAATTCAAAAACATCTCCTGGTTGGTCTTTAAAGAGTTCAGAATTAGCCACATGACCGGAAAAAGGATGACGCATATTAGAAAAATCAGGAACATATGCAGTAATATCCTTAATAAAAAAACTTTTAAATTAACAGAATGTTTCATCCTGCATTCCTCCTTTATGCCTCACCGGACCTTGAGACCTTTAACTGTATGATGGATGCGGTTAGGGTTATGGCAAATATCAATACCCCTGTTGTGGCAGCCATGCCCATATCGTCATGCAGAAATGCATTCTGATAGAGAAATAGTCCCAGAACCTGAGAATTATTCCCAGGGCCTCCGCTGGTGGTTGAATAAACCTCGGTAAATAATTTAAATGCCCCAATGATGGTAATAATGGAGCATACCAGAAGCTGTTCCTTGGCAAGGGGAAGAGAGATGCTTAAGGCCCTCCTCACAGGCCCTGCCCCGTCAATGAGGGCCGCCTCCAGATAATCCACCGGTACGTTTTGTAAAGCCACCACCATGAGCAGCGTAATATAACCGGTAAACTGCCACTGGCTCATGGCTATGATACAGAAAATGGCCATTCTTTTATCTCCCAGCCAGGTCTGCTGGAACTGGGAAAGTCCTGCATGTTTTAAAAAAGTATTTAAAAGGCCTACCTGGGGGGAATAAATGAAATTAAACATCAGACCAACTGCTGTCAAAGAAATCAGGGACGGAATAAAATAAACATTCCTATAAAAACCTCTTGCCCTGCCAGTGAGTCTGCTCTCCAGCAAAAGAGCCAGGGCCGTTCCAAAACCTACCTGAACCATCAGGGATATAACACAGTAATACACGTTGTTGCGCATCATAATCGGAAATACTTCATTGGTAAATAAACGCCTAAAATTATCCAGTCCTACGAACTTCATGGTGGAGGAGTAAGAAGACAGGCGGAAAAAGCTGTACACGCAGTTGACTATAATAGGAATGTATACAAAGCCTAAAACCATAAAAAGGCCCGGCAGTATATATAGGTATGGCACTAATTTCTTTTTTTTCATCTGGGTCCCATCCTTTTTTATGAACAGGGAGCTTAATACGCTCCCTGTTAAGCTGATATTCATGAATGAAGCTAATGGACCAGTGTCTGGGCTTCCTTTGCTGTTGCCTGAACCTTTTTCATGGCATCTGCCGGAGTAACGTCCCTGTTGGTGACATCGGAAATAGCGGTCAAATAAGTATCGCATACGGTGGAATACAGGGAGCTGTCAAACCATGGTCCCATTTCCTTTGCGGAAGCAATCGCCTTATATGCATCAATCAGAGATGGGTCCTTAAGTCCTACATCAACCCCCTTGGAAGCATTGAACCAGCCTACCTCTTCCGCCTGGGCGGCGCCGACTTCCGGTCCAAGGAACCATTTTAGGAACTGGACACATTCCTCCGGGTATTTGGTCTTGGAAGAAACAACAAAGCCTTCCGGAGAACCGGTGAGAAGATCCGGGTTTCCTGGGCCTTCCACAACTGGGAAGTTAAACATTCCCCAGTTCAAATCCCCGTTTTCCTGTTTAATATTTGAAATTTCTACCAGTTCCGCATACAGCATGGCTGTTTGTCCCTGTGTGAATCCAAGCCTTGCCATATCATGAGTCTGTCCGTTGACACCGGGATTCATGTAAGGCACCAGCTGCTTATAGTATTCCAGGGCCTTCTCATATCCCGGATCGGCAAATTCCCCTGTCATTGGATTATAGTCTTTTACCCTTACATCGTCTTTCACAAGCATCTGGTTTAAGGTGCCCACATAGTGGCAGGCCGGCCACTGATCCTGATTTCCCTCTGCAATAGGTGTGATCCCATCCCCTTTCAGCTTATCACACAGGGTTATAAATTCATCCCATGTCTTGGGAATTTGAAGGCCTTCCTTTTTAAATATATCTTTATTGTAAAAGAACAGTTTGCCGTCCAACCGGAAGGGAACGCCGTAAATCATTCCGTCATCAGTGGTATACTCCACCATCTGAGTGGGCAGAAGGGAATCCTTCCATGCCCCATCCTTTTCCATATACGGTGTCAGATCCATGATCAGATTTTCACGGATAAAACGTTCAGAAAACTCACCGCCCCAGCTAAAAAAGATATCAGGACATTCATCAGATCCCACGACTACTTTGATCTTTTCCTTATACGGCTGATTCTGAGCGCTGGTGATCTGGATATCAATATCCGGGTGGGCAGCTTCATATTCTGCTACCTTTTTTTCAATAAATGAGTTGCAGGGATCATCAGGAAATCTGTGGAACAGTTTAATGATCTTTTTGTCTCCTGTGGAGACTGCTGCCGTTGTATCCCCGGAAGCGGACTGGGAGGATTCAGCAGAAGCTTTAGAGGAGGGGGACTGGTCACTGTTATTGCCGCTACAGGCATTCATGGACATTGCCATTATGCAGGATAGACCTGCAAATATTGCTTTTTTAAAGCTCTTTTTCATAATTTACTCTCCTTTCTTGTACCCGGTAAAATAGATGCAATAGTCATGTGTTGTATGTATACATCTTATCACAACTTAGATACATTATATTATGATATAGTACATTTTGCAATAGCTTTTTTTCATTTTATTGTCTGTTTTATACCAAGACTTAAGCATATGCAAGTTCCGCATAGTAAAAATGACGAACATTTAAGAAAATAAAGTTTTATTTTCCCAAATTCTTCGCCATTTAAGATATTATTTTCTTTTATTAACTATGCTTTGCCCCTTTACGTAAAAAAAGTCAGCTTATACCTCTCCGGATTGATGATCAGCTTGCTGTAATGGATGACCTGACCTTCCTCATCCATCACCTGATCTTTGTGCAAAAGGAGGACCTGGCCTTCCCTTACCTTCAGATATCCAGCTTCCTCTTTCGTTGCATAGCATATTTCCACAGTCTTTACCGCATGGGTTGGTACAGCATCATGCCTACGCAAGATGGAGTAAACAGAGCTTGTCAGGTCTTCTCCCATGAGATAAGAGTACTTTGACGGAAAATAGGCTTCTTCCAGCATGACCGGCTCCCCATCGCTCTTTCGGATTCGGACAATCTTTAAAACACGGTCCTTTTCACTTTTATGAAGATACTGGCTGATGGAAACGGAAGCTGATGTCCACTCCAGGGAAACCAGTTCCGTAGACGCCGTCTTCCCGTCATTTTCACACATCTCCGTAAAGCTTAAAAGCTTATTCATGACCCGGTTCAGCTTCTTCGCAGCCACAAAAGTACCGATTCCCTGGTGCTTTGTCACATATCCCTCATCAGCCAATATCTCAATTGCCTTTCTGACCGTGATTCTGCTGATATCATAAGCCTGGCTGAATTCTAGTTCCGTCATAAGCTTTTCATTTTCCTTAAGTTTGCCCTCTATAATCTGCTGCTTAATATCATCTGCAAGTTGCTGATACAAGGGGATGATTGAATTCTTATTCATGTTTCTCCTTTCTGAACTCTCTCATTGATTTGTTTCATACATCTTATAATATCACGCCCATCCAAAAAGGACAATTATATTTCTCCCTAATTTTTGCTTCCCCTTTCCTCATGAAAAACTTGTCTTGCAGCCGTAAATTTCCACAAAACCAGTACCCAGTCCGATGCCATCACCCAGAGCATCCTTGCATTGTAAGAAATCTCCTCCGGCAGCCAGCATCTGCGAAACCAGCAGCATCCTGCGCATAGAAAATGCCTTGGTACAAGATACGTATACTTCCCGGTTTCCTACGCAACACCCGGCCAGATTGATTTGTTCTATATTGACCTTCATCGATTGAACATAGGTTGAATGAATTATCAAAATATTATCCTACTTGTCCTTACTTGGTCCCTATAAAGGGACACCGCCTAGGTATCAGGCCAGCGTGGTGGCCGTGGCTGTTTTGCCTACACCTCCCTTTTCGTTGATAATTGCTATGATTTTCGCCATCGGCATCTATAAGGATAAAATCAGAACCGCCTAAACAATTACTAATTTTATCCCTATTATATCAGCCGAGTATATCCGTTATATCTCCTGTATCATCGTTCATAAGCACTACAACAGCAGTGCTTTTATGCTGCAATATATAGGGCTTTTCCATAAAAATCACGACCTCTCTTTTATAATAGTCTCCGCCAGCTGGTCAACCCTGTTTTTCCTGTAAATACGCTTTGCCAGAAGCTGAACAACATCCTTTGCCACTCCTCTAAGATGGCCCCACAAACCATCTGCGTCCCGCCCCCCGGCCTTTCACTTCTACTTTTCCGTCTCTCTTAAGGGCTGCCACTCGTTCAAACACGGTCCGCTCTCCCAGTCCCAGTTTTTCAGCGATCTGCTTTAAACTGATTTCCGGATCTTCAGCAATCATGCGGCAAATAATTTCCTTGGACTGTTCAATTGCCAAATTTGTATTTTTTAGTTTATATGAATTTAGCGAAATCTCCAAAGTATATTCATTATTGCCATCTAACATTGTACTATATCTTTCAATTCCCAAAATCTGTAACTGGTCAAAAATAATCCTTATATAATCCTTGTATACCACAATACTTTTTATTGAATCCATTAATGTGAAAGCCGTAGCTTGTTCGATCCCTCCAACCCTTAAGGATTCTTCAATTTTCCCGAGCCTCTGTTTCACCTTATAAACCATGCTTCTGTCATCTTCCATTTCTTTCAATTGTAATTTTAACTTACTTTTTTCTTCTTTTAATTTGTTTTCCATCTTCTCATAGTTATCATCAGAGATTTTTCTATCCAAATATTTTTCCAACAAAGTTTCCTGTCTCTGGGAAATTATCTGTATTTTCTTCTGTAAATCCAGTTCATCGCCCTCACCCCCAGCTTCCTCTAAGGTCTTCTCCAGTATACTCATTGTTTCCTCAATAAGTGTCTGTTTATCAATCATCTGTTCAAACTGCTCTTCAGCTACGGTTCCCAAAATATCTATTAATAAAGTCTCATCAATAGATGGACTGTCACAACCCTTCCCTATATCTATATCTTTAGGAGTCGAGTTCGTCTTAAGGTATTCCGCATTTTTACGTCCGAATTTTAAGTATGTACTGCATTTCCACTGAATGACTCGAGATGATTTATTATTTCTACTCGACTTATAATATGGTTTACCACACATTCCGCATATCAGCTTGCCAGAAAAATTATATTTTCCTCTGTTTCTCCCCTGTTTGCTTAGATTTTTATTCATTTTATTCGTTTGAACACGACTGTCCATAAGGGCATTAGCAACGTCCCAGTCTTCTTTGGATATGATTGCCGGTACCGCATTTTCTTTCATCATCCACTGATCCGGGTTTGTATGTATGGTAGTCTTAGTATTAAAGTCAAATTTCACTTTGTTCATAATCATCGTTCCCATTACTAATGGATTGCGAATGATACGCCGGATGGTACTTTCTCCGATTTCATTTCCCTGTCTATTTCGATAGCCATGGGAATACAGCATTTTTCCAATGGCTCTTGCACCATATCCTTCTTTACAATAATCAAATATAAGACGTATCATTTCCGCCTCTTCTTCCACCACGACAATTCTCTTTTTTCCATCTGGCAGAATCTCCTTTTTGTATCCATAAGTGAGACTGCTAAGCATCATTACTTCTCCCCGCTCCTGACGCTTTGCATGAGCGTTTGATAACTTTTTGGACAGTTCTCTGGAATACTCCTCGGCCAAAATGGCCTTGATGCCGATTACGATTTTATCATCAGGCTTATAATAGGTTCTATCCAGATAAAAGTACAACTTTATATGATTCCTGATAATAAGATCCAAGAGCAGATAAAAGTCCAGTATATTCCGATTCATTCTGTCCAGGGATTTTGTAACTATAACATCAAAGCTGTGCTCCTCAATTTGAGTGAGCATCCGCGAATATTCTTTTCTCATACTGGTCGTACCAGTCCGACCCTCGTCTATAAACCGATCTACCAGATCAAATCCTAACTGATCAACAGCTTCTACTGCCTCTGCAACCTGTTTATCCAGTGAACCAACCTGCTCGTCGCTATTTGTTGAAACGCGGCAATAAACGACAGCTCTAAGCTTACGCTCCATTTGTGCTCCCTCCTTACAAATTTTTAATAAAGGGGACATTGCGGCAGGCAATTGTCCCCTTGTAAATCTTTATTGCTTCTTTATCAGCTCATCAAACCGTTTTTTCTCTTTTATATTTATCAGCCCCTCTTGGAAAAGAAGCTCTCCAATTTGATTTATAACGATTTCTTTCTGCATATGTAGCCCCCTTTCTTCCATCTTCACATACTTCTGGAAATTGACATTGGAATCAGGCATGACTTTCTCCTCGTACCGTCTTTCCTATATCCTATTCCAGAAATTGGTTTAGAATGACAGACGCTATTTTGTCCTCTTCAAAAGAATCTGATCTGCCTCATCTGACCTTGTATTAACGTTATGTATATATATTTTCATATTGGAAATGTTGATTACCTATGCAGATAATCTCACAGTATCCCTAATAGCAAAAATTCTAGATATATCTACATAATTTTATCCATTGATTTTGGATTATAAGGAAAATACCCTCCGAACACTACTATAACCACGTACGTACTTCCATGAATGGCTGTATCACAAAAAGTCGGCAAGCTGCCGACTTCTTGTATAATAATAGAATTAAATAATGTTTAAAAATGTACATTCTTGCACTAATTCGGGTTCATTTCTAAAATCTTTGCTAGGTCTATAATTTTAGCAACATTTACATTTGTTTTGAATTAATCGCAGTTTTATCATAATGTTGCCCCAGTTCAAAGAAACCGACGTAGCTACGATTGCAACCATTATTGAACGGTATAAAGCACAGGATACCTGGAAAAAGGATACGGTTTTTGCAAAAGACAGCTTTGAGCTTCTGGAAAATATTCTGGAAGAATCCGGACAATTAAAGGAACGAGTTCCCTATGAGGAGCTTGTAACGACCACATATTCAGAAAAAGCTGCAAAGTAATTCTACCCTTTTTAATCTTATCAATGATGCAATAAACCTAACAGGACCGCATTTACTGCGGTCCTGTTAGGTTTATATGGTTCAGAACGTCACACCCCAATGATTCAGTATGCCGATCGAATCAGACTATCGTTATCTCAAATGGCGATACCGGAAGTCCCGGTACTGCGTACAAGTTCGCATTCCCCGGGTTATTTGACCATGCATAGCGCACTCCGGTAACTGTCTTTCCTTTTTGGACATTCAAAATAACCGTACCCCTCTGGGTCCGGACATCTATGTAATCTGAGGTCCATTCTCCTGATATGCAGACTTCAAACCCGCTCGGTTTACCGTCTGATACAATAAATTCCCTCTCCCCGTGATTAAAGTGAAGTATGATCTCATCGCCCTTCCTTTCAGCATGGGAGATTAGAGGGGACAGCCACTCACCCGGCTCATGATATGCAATTTCATACGCCGCCATAGCCATTCTCTCTCCTACTGTCTTCTTATCTGTTGGATGCAGATCATTGTATTCACCGCAGTCAATGGTGACCACCATAGCGCTGTTTGGAAGCGTTGCAAGGCCCTGCTGCATATTCCGAAACCGTACCCAGTTTCCTGCATCTTCAAGATCATAATTCGGTAACTGTACATAAATAACAGGAAATTTTCCCATATGCCATTTTCGTCTGTAATCCTCAATCATACTCTTGAAATACTGGGGATAAAAACGATCATCCTCTGCATTGCTCTCTCCCTGATACCAGCACATACCGCAGATAGGGAAATCATGAAGTGGCGCTATCATAGACTGATACATCCCCATTGGTTTTCTCTCAAAAAAGGTCGGTGGTTTAAGAGCTTTTACACATGCGCCTCTCTTATACTTCCAGCCATCAGAAATAGACAACGTCTCTCCTGTCTCAAAAATCATTTGATGAGACTTTCCTTTGGTGAAGTCCAGCCGCCCGGACACTGCAATCCCACGTATTGTAATCTCATGGTCCCCTTCGGTAAGTCCCTCCAAGTGATATTCCCTGGGAGGGTATCGATATGTGGTATTTCCAATGCACTGCCCATCAACGTAAGTGCAGTCCGCATCTTTGATGGTTCCAAGGGAAAGACGGAGCGGCTTGCCTGAAAGTTCAGGCGGGATCGTCACAGTCTTCTTAAACCAAACAGAACCGGGGTTTTCAAAATCTTCATTTGCATAAAAATCATCGGTAAGGTTGACCGTTTTCCACGTATCCTGGAAACCGGACTTAAGCCAAGCTTCTAAAATCCCCGCATCTGCCTCATCTAATTTCTTATACCACGAGGAAGCCCTCACTTCATCTTCTTTTTGTATATTCCTGACAAATTTATCTGATTTACATTCATCAGCTGTCTTTGCTTTACCGGAAAAACCCGCAAGCGCTTTTCTGCTCATCCACGCCTCTATAGGCGTACCGCCCACTGCAGTAAGTATAAGACCTATGGGTACTGGATATCTTTCCCGCAATTTCGACCCAAAAAAATATCCTGCCGCTGAAAAATAAGAAGCACACTCCAACGAATAACTTTCCCATTTTCCTCCCGACAGTTCCTCTGCAGGAGTTTTGAAATTCCACTTGATCGGGACGGTGAACTGGCGAATAAACGGGTCTCCGTCTTCACCATACTCCTTTGGGAAACGATACTTTACCCGATGCATAGGAAGCTGCATATTGGACTGGCCGGACATGAGCCAGACATCCCCTATATAGATATCAGAAAATTCTTTTCTCACACCCGCACACGTGACGGAAATCGAATAGGGGCCCCCTGCCTGCATAGGCATAAATACAAGCTTCCAGTTTCCGTCTTCTTCCGTTAAGGTCTCTTCTCTGAATTCAGCACTCCCATCTTCTTTCGATAGTATCGCTTCTACCCGCGCTCCCGCATCCGCTGTACCTCTTATGGGTATAAACTCATTTCTCTGCAGAACCGCATGATCTGATATGTATGGGGTGACACAAAAGTTTATCATCCTTTCACTCCCGAACTGGTCACTCCCTCTACAAAATACTTCTGACAGCAGAAGAACAGGATCAGAGCAGGAAGCAGAGCCAGGAATGACATCGCAAGGATCTGGTTCCATTCCACGATACCACTGCTTTGATCGATTGACATCTTAAGGGCCAGCGATACAGGATATTTCGCAAGGCTCGTCACGTAGATCAGGGGACCTAAGAAATCATTGAAACTCCATACGAACTGAAAGATCGTGCAGCTTATCAGAGCCGGTTTCAATGCTGGGAGCAGGATCATCGTCAGAATTCCAAATGAATTGCAGCCGTCTATCGTCGCCGCCTCATCCAAATACGTCGGTATGGAACGCATAAACTGGATCAGCATAAATACGAAAAACGGTTCGTTCGCAAATACGGTTGGTGCGATCAAAGGTACGTATGTGTTTAAAAGTCCAAGGTTTTTCCATAAAATATAAAGCGGAATCCTGGTCACGACCGACGGTAAAAACATAGTCGCCATAAGGATGGAAAAACATATTTTTTTAAACGGAAAATTGAATCTGGCAAATCCATACGCTACCAGAGTACTCGATATCAGACAAAACAGTATCTTAGGTATTACAAAACTGAATGTGTTAATGAAAAATGTGGTGAACGTAAATTTCGTTCTGGTTTTCCAGCCATTGACATAAGGCGTAAAGTCTATTTTGCTGGGTATGAAATTAATTGACGTAAATATCTCATTGTTCGTCTTAAAAGTAGCTCCCACAAGCCAGATGATGGGATAAATCATAACGAGGGCCACTACCGTAAGTAAGGTATATCGGAAAGCAGCACTTATCATGTACTTTCTTCTTCTGCGTCTTTCCACTTCGCTGATCAAATTTGTCCGTGCCATGTTATTCCCCCTTATCCGAATAAAATACCCAGCGATCCTGGGTAGCAAATAACACTACCGTAACAGATACGATGATGAGAAACAGTATCCAGCTGGCGGCGCTTGCGTAACCCATATTGAAAAGCTGGAAAGCGTTGTCATAGATGAACATAGAGGTAAGGTATGTAGAATTTAAAGGACCTTTTTTCGTGATGAGGTAAGGTCCGTTGAATTCCTGGAACGCATTGACCAACTGCATGACCAAGTTGAAGAAGATCGTGGGTGTGATCAAAGGAATCGTGATCTTGAAAAACGAATAAGACTTCGTAGCTCCATCCACACTTGCGGCCTCGTAGAGATCCTGAGGCACATCTTTAAGGGCGGCCAGGAATATCAGCATGGCCGAACCGAACTGCCAGACTTTTAAAAGAACGATAACAGCCATAGCTCCGGATGCGGAAGACAACCATTTTACAGGGCTCACACCGAATATACCAAGAAAGTGGTTAATAAATCCATCTTGCTGAAATAAAAAACGCCATAATACGGCTACTGCAACGTTTCCGCCTAAAAGGGAGGGAACATAGTACGCCGTCCGGTAGAAATTAATAGCTTTTAATTTAAAATTAAGGATAAAAGCAATAAATAGTGCAAATGCAAGCTGCAAAGGCACTGTAATTACTGTATATTTTAGCGTCTGCCTTAGCGTGCCTAAAAAGTCTTTATCTTTAAATAGCTTTGCATAGTTGGCAAATCCTATGAAATTGGGCTCTCTGACCAGGTTGTAATCCGTAAAGCTGATAAAAAGTGCATTAATAAACGGATACAATGTAAGAAAAACCATTCCGATTATCCAGGGGAGAATATACAAAAGCCCGATCTTGCTGTTTTTCAAAAAAATTCCTCCTAGCTAATAATGACATAGCCACAAAGAGCTATATAGTTAATAAGTTCCTATATCAGATTTGACACTTTTCCGATAAACTCCAGACCTTTCATAAAGTATATTCCCTTGATGGAAATGGGCATTTATCCGAGTTCGGTATTGCGGCCTGCCGCAGGCGGTGAAAGGATTCCGCTTAAACAACGTGAATCCTTCACCTGCTTTTCGGCAGACTTGCAATGAGAAATGAGACAACGTTCTTTCTATTTATTTCCCATATTCTGCTTTCAGCTTTGCAACCTGAGCGGATGCTTCGTCAAAGAATGCCTGAGCCGCTTCGTCAACGGTACTTGCACCCAATTCATATTTCTCATAATTGCTCTCATAGGAAGATGTAAATACGGCGTCCTCAAAGATAGGGGAATTATTTATAACTTCTGCTTCATCTGTGAAGTCATAAGCTTGCTTTACGGCACCTGTAATCTGTCCATCAGCTTCAAGCGTGGCTTTTGCAGATTTAGATGCTACCATACCTCTCTTTGAACCCATAAGCTTCGTGCCTTCCGGATCATTTAAGATATACTGTAAGAATTCTGCTGCTGCTTCCGGGTTCTTGGAGTTCTTTGAGATTGCAAATGTCAGTGACGGTTTTGCCATGGTTCCTTTAAATACCGCTCCGTCAATCGTCGGAAGGGGTGCTACGATCAGTTCGTCTCCTTTATCTGCAAGTGTCTGTGCATTGGAAGCGATGCCGCCGGTCCACTCAAGCACTCCCAAATATCCGCCGTCAATAAACTTTGCATTTTGGGCGATGGATACCGGGTCATTTCCTACATTTTCAAGGTAATCCTGTCTGGAACAGAATACATGAAGATCTGCCAGCTCCTTATACCAGGTCATGGCTTCCTTATAGTCCTCTACCGTGTAATTCATATTCAGATTTTCGTCGAATTCACCCTTACCGGTCTTCTGCTGCAGGTAATAAACGGCAGCAAAACGAAACGTCGGGCTTACGATCAGATAGGCGTTTGGATTCTGCGCCGTAATGGTCTTTGCAGCTTCCTTGTACGCTTCGAATGTAGATGGGATCTCATTAATACCTGCTCTCTCAAATGCAGATTTGTTTAAATAAACGCCCAGGGTATTCTGCCCGTAAGGAATGGCCTGCATTACACCGCCGGTCTTTCCTGTCTCTAAAAATCCGGCATCATACTGTGAAAAGTCAATGATATCCTTAACTTTGTCTAAATCATAAAAACCGGTGCCGTCCGGACTGTATTTGATGAGCCACGGATAATTGACAGTCATGATATCGGCTTCTGTTCCGCCCGCATAGCGAGTAGCAAAAGTCTCTTCCAGGTTACCGAAGCCGGAAGGCTCGCCTGTTACTTCGATTGCGCCTGCATGAGCCGCATTGAATGCGTCAATGGCTTCCTGAGTCGCCTGATGGCGGTCATCATTGCCCCACCAGGAAAAGCTTAACTTGGCTAGTTCACCGGCCGGTGCCGCATCTGATTTTGCCTCTCCACTATTGCCTGATGCCGCTGTAGTAGCCGGTGCAGTGTTTCCTCCGGTGCTTCCACATCCGGTAAAGCTGACTGTTGCCGTTAATACTGCTGCAAGTACGGCTGAACTTTTCTTCCATTTTTTCATAATACTTTTTCCTTCCTTTTCTTTTTTATTTGCAGGGTCTGCAAAACCCTTTACCGCCAATTTTTATGGTGCTTTGTAATACAACATACAGCTGATATTTTTACTCATAGATCTTTCTGCCGTGGGCATCAGGTATTCCTGACTTACGGTAGAAATAGGTATTAATCTGATCCCGCCAATTGATTGCATTTTCTTTTTGTCTTTTTAGACGGTCTCTCACATTACTAAAGCATTCTTCATCTAAGAATGGCTCCAGGCTTTCCCAAACGCTCTCGTACTGCTCTACTTTTTCCACACCCGCAAAATGTGTGTCATATATATGCTGTATCACAGTCTTTCCCGAGCGGAGGATATGGGTATATGGTACATGATGGAAAAACAGCAAAAGTTCATCCGGACAGGAAGATAAATCTTCATATTCTCTGAATCTGTCATCGGAATACTGCCTTGTATATCCGGTACCATTCGCGACCGTACGTTCTCTTCCTACGCCGTTGCGGTCCGCATAATGATAAGTCCCCCATTTGTCATATTCGTAACCGTCTATATCCACTCCGTAGTGAACAGTTGGTTTGCACATAAATCCAACTGCCAAAGGACAGGTATAATCTTCATAAACACCTCTGGAAGTGGTAAGAATCTCCTTGATTTTTGCAGCTTCGTCCCGGGGAAGGTCAAAGGTTAAATTTACCCATTCACCGGCTATGGCGTCAGAACTGAGTGAGTTGCCCCATACAAGCCTGCCGTATCCATATAGGTTAGCCTGAGCCAGCTTGTTGCCTGTCCAGTTTGTGTCCATGCCTACACTTCCTACTGCCGCTATTCCGGACCGTTTGGGATCCGGGGAGTTCTTTTTGATCTCATTCCTGATATAAGCATCTTTCCCGTAGCAGGTGTCAAAATCCAAAGTTTCTTTCCACATGGGTACCAGGTAGCAAATATCGATCTGATGCCCTGTGTACTCCTGGGTAATCTGGAATTCCAGTATTTGATTTGTTTTTTTAAGTGCCCCAAACAGCGGAGAATTCGG
The DNA here is from genome assembly GCF_044987295.1 of Lacrimispora sanguinis. Taxonomy (NCBI): domain Bacteria; kingdom Bacillati; phylum Bacillota; class Clostridia; order Lachnospirales; family Lachnospiraceae; genus Lacrimispora; species Lacrimispora sanguinis. The sequence continues at coordinate 1,245,689 of NZ_CP173277.1, forward strand.
CTCTCTGATCTGAAAATCAATAGGACCATTTTTAATTTGAAGGATAACATTGTCCTCGAACTTGCCGTCGTGCTCCATAAATATATCATAAGCAGCCCTGGCGCGGTCAAGAGATCTGTCTCTCCAGTCCTGTGCACAGTTGTATACAAAACACCTCCAGATAATGATCCCTCCCAAGGGTTTTATGGCCCGCGCCAGCATATTCGCACCATCTTCGTGGGTCCGGTTATATGTAAATGGGCCCGGCTCTCCTTCAGAATCCGCTTTTACAATGAAACCGCCAAACTGGGGAATCTCTTTGTATATGTCAGCTGTTACGTTCTCCCACCATGCAGCGACTTCCGGTTCAAGGGGATCCGCTGTGTCAAGCCCGCCTACCACAATGGGAGCGGCAAAATTGATAGCAAGATAAGTCCTGATTCCGTATTCGCTAAACACATCAGCTATCTTTCTGATTTCTTTCAGATTTTCGCCTTTGATGAAGGAAGTCTCTTTTCTATGTACATTTACATTGTTGATTGATATGGAATTGATCCCTGTACTTGCAAGGAGTCTTGCGTAGGAGCGAACGATCTCCATATCTCCTCTAAAATTGTTTCTATCATAATAGATTGACTCTCCCGCATAACCGCGTTCAATGGAACCGTCGAAATTGTCCCAGTGGTTTATCATGCGAATGCTCTGATCCGGTTCGCTCTTAAAGGGAAGCGTTCCTTTTGTGATCAGAATTCGGTGCAGACTGAATACTCCATAAAGAAGACCATTCTCTGTAGAAGCTGTTATTCCATAGCCTGTCTCTGTCTTTTTTATCTCATATCCGTCGCTGCCGTCATCACCTGCCAGTGATAAAACCAAAGAAGATCCCGGATCATCCGAGGCTTCCGCACCTTCAAATAAAAGGGGCAGCTCTCTCTCTATGGTTTTCATTACTATGCTGTCTTTTTTATCTTTGATATGATAACCGGATATATCCGACTGATATACTTTCTTTTTCAACCAGCACAGATCCCTTGTTTTTGACATCACTTCAGTTCCTCCTGATTCCCGCTGCCAACGTTCCGAAACGCTGCGTGGAAATTCTTTCCGTTTTCAATTATTCCGTTTTTATCATACAAAAGACTATCCCTGCCCAAGGGCAAACGGACCGTCGATTTCGTAAATCCGGATTGATAGATCGCCATAATAACCTCAAGAGCCAATCGGCCATCTGCACTGTCTTCCGGATGGTTCTCACCATTTTCTATAAAGCGGATAGCCCGCTCTATCTGTGCCTCATGCTTCGTCCACTCCGACTTTGGAATTGATTCCCGTACTTTTTCAAGCTCTGCTATGGTATCTGGATCGTCTACGGGAAATCCTGTGTCTGTAGAACGGTTACTCGTGACCTGGTAGGGGGATGAGATACCCGCTCTTTCACACTGAAAAGCGAGTCTTTGATACTGGCCATGAGTCACCAGATTTACTGCAAAGGTTACTACTGCCCCGCTTTTATAAGTGAGTATTGCCGCTGATAAATCTTCTGTCTCAGCATTATCATGTGCAACATTTGTAAGAACAGCTGTCACAGTCTCAGGGGGGCCCATGATCCAGTTAAGTAAGTCTATCTGGTGTACGCCGTGATTAATGATGCAGCCACCGCCCTCCTTCTCCCAGGTGCCTCTCCACCAAAGATCATAATAACTGTGACCGCGATACCAGAATGACTCAACCTGACCAAAGAGCACTCTGCCTGCAATTTTACTATCGATCAGTGCCTTTAGTGTCTGATTATCTTTCGTAAAACGGTTCTGGCAGACGACTCCAAGATAAGTGCCAGTCTCCTTTTGTACCGCTATTATTTCGTCGCATTCCGCCAAAGACAAGGCCATGGGCTTTTCCACCAGTACGTGCTTCCCGGCCCGCATACATGCGATAGAAGCAGGCAAATGGGTGAAAGGCGGGGTACATATACTTACAAGATCCAGATCCGGTCTTTTAAGCATCTCGTTATAGTCCTCATAGACTTCCGCTGCATCCAGACCATACTTCTCTTTCATACTTTGCGCTTTCTCAGGGAAGATATCACACAGCGCAACCACCTGGCATCTGTCTGAAAGTGAAAGGTAAGCCTTAAGATGTGTTTCTGCAATAACGCCCGTTCCGATGATACCTACCATAATAATTCCTTTCTTAAAACAGTAAAACTGGGTCTGTCAGCATTTTGATTAAATAAACGTTTATTATGCTTTACATTTTAGCCATATCCTCCAATTATGTGAATGTAATATTAAAATACCATTTGTAATTTTTAAATATATTTTTTACTTTGTATTCTCTATTGCGCATTTTTACAGGACAAGATATACTAAATATACTAAAAAAATCCTACATCAGTAACAGCCACTGTATTTTTTCTAAAAAATTTACCAAAAAACGGGAGGCGCAGCTTATGGAAGTGAATTTTGATAACATGATTCCCGATCTGCACTACTACATTCACAGAAAATGTACGGCCAGTTGGAAGATCGACCCGGATTACATATCTTTCATCGACATCACATATGTCATTGCGGGAAAAGCCAGATATTTCATAGACGGGAAAGAATATATCGTCCGGAAAGGTGATCTGATCTGCATACCCAAGGGTACCCACAGAGCGGCAGTCAGTGTCCCGGAGGATTTAATGGAATGTTACTCCACAAATCTTTTCCTCACAGATCAAAAAGGCAACGATATCTCCCTGCCCATTAACCTCATCAGCCATATTGGCAATGTTCCCCCACTCATATCCTGCTTTCATGAGATCCACGAAGAATGGATTAAGCGTGAGTTCGGTTATAAACTAAAGGTACGGGCCAGCATGTGCCTCATTCTCTACCACATACTGGATCTTCTTTTCAATGAGAACCGGATCAGCAGTAAGGACATCCGTATCATCAACAGCATCCGCTATATGAGCACTCATTTTGCAGAAGATGTAAGCATCGATACCATGGCCAGTCTGTTCCATATCCATCCGGTGTATTACGGAAATCTGTTTAAAAAGGCATTAGGCATGACATTTAAACAGTACCTAATCTCATTGCGTTTAAACCATGCGGAAAATATACTGAGAAGCGGTGAAGCCAACGTGGGCGATGCGGCGCTCCAAAGTGGATTTTCCGATATTTATTATTTCTCAAAACTATTTAAAGAAAAAAAGGGGATCCCGCCTTCAAAGCTGCTCCCGCCGGAAAGAAAGAAAAATATAGAGATATTCAAATAAAGAGGAGATTCCGTATGAAGAAGAAAGCACTGATTATCGGAGGAAGCGGAGGCTTAAGCGGCCGTCTGGCTGCACTGGCGAAAGATGAATATGAAGTTTGGGCAGTTACCAGAGGGCAGCGTCCCTTAGGTGACGGAATCCATCTTCTGAAGGCCGACCGAAACGATACTGATAATTTTAAAAAAACAATTTTAGAAGCGGATACGAACTGGGACATTGTCTTTGACTGCATTTGCATGAATGAAAAACACGCCTTGCAGGATTTAAATGTATTTCCAGGAATCACAAAACGTCTGGTCGTGATTTCCACGGATTCCGTGTATGATCCCTTAAGAAAAGATACTCCGCAGAAAGAAGACGGATATTTCGTCGAGGAAGAAGGCGAGCCCGAAACGCTTACTTATGCGGGCAATAAACGCCGCATGGAGCATATCTTTATCAACAACTTCGGCAGCACCTCCTTAGCCGTTACACTCTTCCGTCCCGGACATATTTATGGACCTGGTTTTCTCATAGGGTGTTACCCGGAGCACAGCAGACAGAAGGAATTGCCCCAACTCATCCTGGATAAGGAGTCCATATCTCTTGTAGGCGGCGGAATCTATCTTACGCAGCCCATATTTGTGGACGATCTGGCAAACGCCATGCTCGACTGTGCAGAAAAACAAGGTACTTATAACCATATTTTCTGTATCGGGGGACCGAAAGCCGTGGAGAACCGCAGATATTACGAGATCATTGGGCAGCTGTTAGACAGGGACGTGAACATTAAGGAAATCCCGCTGGCAGGATATTTCGAAGAACACCCGGAGTACAGCGGCCATCTATGCCATCGGATCTATGATCTGTCAGCCCTTCGGGAGGCGGGAGTGCGATTGCCTGATACTTCCCTTGAGACAGGATTAAAAATACACTTAAAATCACTCGGTTATCTTTAAAACTCATTCTGAACCCACGAATAAATTCTGGAGGTATTCTATGTATTACAAACAATATGGAAACACCGATATGAAGGTCTCCGCCATCGGCATGGGATGTATGCGGTATGACTCTGATGATGTCAAATCAGGTAATCTTGAAAAATGCGCGGAAGTTGCATTGTATGCCCATGAAAAAGGCATCAACTATTTTGATACTGCTCCTTTCTACTGCGACGATAAAAGCGAGATCATCACAGGAATCGCCCTTTCACAGCTTCCCAGAGACAGTTACTATATTTCTTCAAAGACTAACTTAGGCACTGTGGGCGGCAGCTACACAGAAGCAGATTTTCGAAGGAGACTGGAAACCACATTAAGCCGGTTAAAGGTGGATTATCTTGATTTTTATCATTTATGGTGCGTATTGAATCTGGAGTCTTTTTCCGAACAGGTAGAAATCCTTTACTCATTCTTTGAGAAAGCCAAAGCAGAAGGGCTGATTCGCAATATAGTGTTTTCATCCCATATGCAGGGCAACGAACTCGAAACTGCCGTAGCTTCCGATCTATTTAAGGGAATGCTCATTGGATACAATGCACTCAACTACCGGTTCCGCCAGACCGGCATCAAAGCTGCCTATGACAATGGTATGGGCGTCGTAGTTATGAATCCTCTGGGAGGCGGTCTTATACCTGGTAATCCAGATACATTCCGCTATCTGACAGAAGGAACCGACCTTACCGTGGCACAGGCCGCATTAAACTTTGTGGCATCCCACAAAGAGATAACAATCACTCTCGCAGGCTGCACCACAAAGGAACATGTAGATGATGCCGTGAAAGCCGTGGGAAATTTAGTTGAACGGCCTGCTGCTGAAATCTATGAAGAATATGAAAATAAGGGCATGATCATCAACGACCTCTGCACCGGCTGCGCATACTGCAAGCATTGTCCGAAAGACATCGATATCCCCAAATTCATGGATGCCTACAACATGAAGCTGCTGGGAAATGATATGTATGATCGCCTGAAAGGTCACTGGCAGATATCAAAAGACTCTGCCGGAGACTGTATCAAGTGCGGCAAATGTGAGAAGCTGTGCACACAGCATCTGCCCATTATAAAGAGACTTGCTGAAATAGCTGGATAAAATACCGGCAGCCTGCCATACAGGCTGCCGGATTATTTTATCTCTGTATCAACAAAAGGTCAGGGATTCGCCACATTCACCGAATCCCTTCTTTTTTAATCCTTCAATCAGTGCTATAATAGAGATTGCAGGACTGCGCTTACTGCGGTCCTGTAATTTCGTGCAATGATTGGAGTGATACCTATGAATATCGTATTATTAGAATCCCTGGGCATTCCGGACAGCCTTTTGAATGAATACGCAAAACCGCTGACGGATGCCGGCCACAGCTTCACCTCTTATCCGAAGGATACGGACCCTGAAGTCCAAATCCAACGGGCCAAACAGGCAGATGTTATCATGATTGCCAATATGCCTCTGTCCGGGCAGGTTATATCTGCTTGTGAGCATTTAAAATTTATAGATGTTGCATTTACAGGGGTTGATCACGTAGACTTGGAAGCAGCAAAATCAAAAGGGATCAAAGTCAGCAATGCAGCCGGATACTCCACCGAGGCCGTGGCGGAGCTTACGATCTGCCTCATGCTCTCCCTTCTTCGTAATGTTCCCCAGGTAGAAGCCCGGTGCAGGGATGGGAAAACCAAGGATGGCCTGGTAGGCTGTGAAATTATGGGAAAAACCGTAGGAATCATAGGGACCGGAGCTATCGGTACAAGGACTGCTGAACTCTGTTCCGCCTTTGGCTGTAAGGTTCTGGGATACAAACGGCGCCTGACCGGAAACGAGCCTTCATTTATTGAATTCGTATCCCTTGATGAACTGTTATCCCGTTCTGACATTGTAAGTCTCCATTGTCCTTTAAACGATGAATCCCGCCATTTAATAAACCGTGACACCATTGCAAAAATGAAAAAGGGTGCATACTTAATCAATGCTGCAAGAGGTCCTGTGGTAGATTCTGAAGCCTTGGCAGAAGCGTTAAATAATGGTTATCTTTCCGGTGCTGGAATCGATGTCTTCGAAACAGAGCCTCCCCTTGATTTAAATCATCCGCTTCTCAAAAGCAAGAATACCATCGTTACCCCACACGTGGCTTTTGCCTCAGTACAATCCATGGATGCCCGGGCAAAAATCGTTTTTGACAACATCAAAAACTGGCTGGAAGGCCGCCAGTCAAACATCATTCTTTAGAATAAAGGCCGGATAAAAAATATGGTATTTTTTGTCTCTTTTGTATAAAAAATACTTGTAATTCAGAATCTTCGTGCTATAATTTAGACATGGGGATATAGCTCAGCTGGGAGAGCGATGCGTTCGCAACGCATAGGTCACGAGTTCGAGTCTCGCTATCTCCATGTGATGGAAGTATAGCTCAGCTGGGATGAGCGTTCGCCTCACACGCGAAAGGCCATGGGTTCGAGCCCCATTACTTCCAGTCGTATACGCCTCAAGATCCTTGATTTATATAGGGTTTTGAGGTGTTTTATTTTAGCCATTTGAATACACTTGAATACATCAAATATCAGAATGCATTTTTGATAGCCTTTTATACAGTTCTTCTTCCGTTCTTGTTTTTAACAATCTTCCAGTTGGACTTGTTTCATCGAGAACATACGTCTGCCACCGCTTGTCTTTTCTTGTTTCCGATGGTGGTGTAATGGCATAACTGTGAACTTGATGAAAGTGGAATTACCAGATATGAATTGGCAAAACGTATCGGTATTACATATCAAACCATTACAAATATATATAAAGGCGAGTCAATAAGCTAGAAATACTAGAAGGAATATGTAAAGTACTTAAATGTACCCCAAACGACATTATTGTTTCAGACGATCCAACAGTCAGCCGGCTTCTCTTATATGTTGATAAAATGCAACAAGACGCAAAGAAAGACGATAGTGAATAATCTATCGTCTTCTTATTAGTTTCGCAAAACGCATTTACTGTTTTTCGTAATATAATGATATTTTTATTATAGTTTTAATAAAAATCGCTATTATAATCGCTGCGTTTCAAAATCATTGGTGTGACAGTACCTTCAAAAAATGGGACTGGATCACCTAAAATATGGCCACCTATATTTGAAACTATTTTTACAGTTGTTTCTCTGGCTTCCATGTAAATCTCATCTATTTCAGATGAAAATAAGTCATCAAATGAATGTTTTGCCAATTTGCGCCCTAACTGTTGTCCTCTAAATTCTTTTTGAACAATAAAGCGCCCCCAATGTAATTGACCATTCTCTTTCCATGCTGCTACAGCACCTATGATATTTTCATCTAATGTGGCACACCACCATATTGGGCTTTTTTCATCAGATATTCCTTGTAATGCTGCAGGTATCCCTTGCTCATCAGTAAAAACTTCTATCTCCATTTCAATAATTCTATTCATGTCTTCTTGCATAGCTCTTCTAATCACAATATCACTCATTACAAGCGCTCCTTACTGATCTCGTATAAATACAATAAATCTTTAAAATAGTTATTTAATTAAATAATTTATTACCTACATTAACTAAAGGGCAAGGCCTGGAAATCACCGATACATACTTCATTGGCAGTATATATTTAGCTTTCATTTATTCTACTTTACCCACAGCAGCAAGGTAAACGACATATTCATTAATACCATCTATGCCAAGTAATTCATCAAAGGCCTCTTGTACATACGCCGCAATTGCACAAGTGCCACATCCGATTCCTTCAGCTGCTAGATATAAATTTTGACATATATGTCCAATATCCAACAACATTAATCGGTGAGCCTCACAATGGTATCGCCATTCTCCACGATATGGAATGCAAGACCATAGAAATACAACGGGTGCTCGCCCAAACCACTTGGATTCGTTTTCATAACCTTCTCCACCATATGCATAAGCAAGTTTCTCTGGTAAACTATCAACATGCTGAATGAAAGCAAGTTTATGTTCTATGGGCATATAAATATAAATGCCTTTTTCCAGACCTTCTACATTATTGATTGCAAGATATGTCTCACTAGAATGTCTTCCACCTGCCGAAGGAACTGGACGTAGTGTTATATGACCTGTATTTTTGTATGCAGGTATAACTTTTTGCACACCTTGAGTTGACCACAACAAAAATGACAATTCTTCTAATGTAATTGGTGTATCTTTATAATTTCGTCTACTTCTACGATTGTTAAAGCAAGTGTATAAATCATTATTCTTAACGATATTTTTATCTACTGTTGGAAGTTCGATGACTTTTAATGTATCATCGATTGTTTTCGTAGCACTTGGTGGTGGCATTCCACGCTCTTGATCAGATGTAAATTCACGTTCAGGAAGATCAAATCCACTTTTCATAAATGCACGATTATCATTAAAATTATCCATATTATGTTCTCCTTATAATCATCAAAAACTCCACGTTGCTCATTCTTACCAACTCATTCAAATTTCACTTTCAATATATTTTTAATTTTATAAAATAACTACTAACTTAAAGTAGCTTTCTTTGTATATTCATTTTTAAGGCTACACATTAAGAGCATCATACGTTACTTACATGTACAATAATAAAAAATATATCACAGCCAAACAGCCCAATCGCCGTAATCAAAGGTACCGCCACCATGATGAAGGTTACCATCGACTTTCAACTGGAGAAAAGCGTCTCGCATACGGCTTAGAATCTCCGGCTGTATATCCAGACTATGATGAGCCGGAAATACTTTTTTCACGGGCAGTGCCGCTATCTTTTCAAGCGATGCGAGATATGCCTGCGGATCGGTGGAAGGGTAATACGCAAACAGCGTATCCTTGTAAACAAGGTCACCAGTAAATAAATACCCACGTTGTAGCTCCCAAAAACACAGATGCCCTGGAGAATGTCCCGGCGTATGTAGTACAGTAATCTTGCGCCCTCCTAGATCGATGATATCACCATCTTTTAGTATCCTTGTAGGCATTCCCTGAAAGAACTTGTAAGTGTTGACATCATAACCCTCCGGTAAATCACATCGGTCTATGACCATTTTCCGGATAGTATTCATTGTCAGTGGAAATTCGCCATTCAGCCAGTTTAGTTCCGCCTCATGCGCATAGAAATCCTGGTAGTATTCATGCCCACCGATATGATCCCAATGGATATGCGTTGCTACGGCAGTCACTGGTTTATCTGTAAGCTTGTTCACTTCTTCGGAAATGTTACTGATGCCAAGCCCGGTATCAATGAGCAAACATCGTTCTTCACCTTCAAGAAGGTAGCAGTGTGTTTCCTCCCAATGGCGGTATTCGCTGATAATGTGAGTACCTGTATCAATTTTATCGAATGTAAACCAGTCTTCCATCTTAATTCCTCCTTTTCGCTGTGTTACAAAAATAATTTGTTTAAATCACCATACTTAATAGCTATTAATATTAAGCTTTCAAAATTCAGAGATACTAGATACGTAAAACATTCTATTACTAAAATAAAAAGCGGATTTTAAGTTCAGCTTACATGAAGAATTTAATTATCCGGATCGTTAGCAGTCCATGATTACTACAATAAGTTTAATTTACGCGAAGTTGTTGTTTACTCTGTTCAGCAAACCAATCATCAACTGCTTGCTTACTAAAATATAGCCGGTCATTAAGCTGAACATAAGGAAACCCTGGCCATTTTCCATTCAAAATACTATTTACTAAATCGGAGCGAAGTTCATTATTCATATTGTCATAGTTATCGCCATAACTTTCGCTATTGTTTTCATCATAAGACGGGTAAATACCTAAATATTGCTTCAAATCATCAATTCCCATTAGGTCTGGATAAGTATTGCTATTCGTTATACTACCGACAAAATTGCCCTGCATAGGACGATCAGCAATAACGTTTGCAAAAATCAATGCTGCAATACATAAAATTAAAGGAAAGCTATTTTTCCAGTCCCAGTTTTTGTCTAACTTCATTTGAACCTCCTAATAAAATCAATCTTTTATTTTATGAACTTTCTTTCCTCCATTCTACCACATTACTTTCCGTATACAAACGACATTCTCTGTTTTCCAGCCTCAATATTTTTCTTTTCCAAACACGCATATCTTTCTGTGATTCGTAGATCACTATGACCAAGCTGACTTGATACCTCCAATAATGCTTGGCTTTTATCCGGTGCATTTGTAATATACTGATAGGCCATTGTTTTTCTAAGCCCATGAGTCCCTATCTTCTGCTTAATACCGGCATCTTTTCTTACGCTCTCCATTATCTTCCACCACTCTTTAGGGTTAATGCTCCCGCCCTTTTGACTTCTAAAGATGTAGGTATCAAGATCCTGCTCCGAATCATAGTTATTCAACCATGACAACCAATCAGATAGTACTATTTCAAAATCATCGTTCCAGGATAGTTCAATGTGTTTGGCCTTGACGATTTCTCTCCACCTCGTAGACCTACATTGATAGCGCAGACAAACATTGTGAGGTTCCGCCTTGCAATTTTCTCCTTTGATAAAGAGGAAGCGTTTTCAATTTTGTCTTGGAATATCTTATATATCGCAATGATTTCCTCACGTTCATATAAGCACTCCATTTTGGTAGATTCTCTTGTGCCGGTCTTCATCTTAGAACCAAAACGCAAATCTGGTGTTCCATCCGCTTTAATATGAGGATACTGGATCACGTCTGCACTCTTATTTTCAATTATACTACGGCTTTCCTGCATAGCTAACATATTGACTACCTCCTTATAATTCATGGCACTATAAAAGGCACTGGATTATTATTCTCCAATGCCCTATGTACTACTTATAAGTTCGTGTATAAATCTCCCATTTTATATTCGTACTCTTTTGTTAATTCGATATTCCATCTCATCTTTGTTTAAATTTTCTAATTTAGCTATGGATATAGAACGTCCATTTTTATTTTCCTTGCCTGCACCATGCCAAGCTGTCTTTCCCCTGCCATTATATATTTCTTTTATTTCCTCATTATCAGTCAGCTTTAATACCAATAAATAATCAGGTTCACTGGATATGTTTATTTTCTTTCCCTGGGTGATTTTTATTTGTATATATTTCTCATCTAATGTTATTGCATCATGCGTTTTATATGATGCAGGAAGTAATTCTATATCATACTCATAAGCTGCTATGACCTCGCCTATGCTCCCCATCAAATGACCATCTAAAGTAAAAGAACGGTCGAATCGTTTATTCAAATCTGACGCTATATGCACAAGCTGCTTTACTTGCTTATAAAGATAATTAATATCGCTAAGATCGTACTTTTCACTCACAGTATATCCCCCTAAATCTTAGATTTTATACCTTTTTTATTAGGCCAAAATTCGCTCACTCATTTTTTCTCCATACGCCTCCGGGACATGAAGAAAAACCACATTTTTCATAAAAGTTGCAGTTAGCTTCTTCGAATGTTACTGTTACAATGGAAATTCCCCTTAATTCTGCTTCTTGTAGTAACCTTTTCACAAGTGCATTACCAATACCTTTTCCCTGGTAACTTGAATGAACAATAATATCCTCAAGATATCCGTGTTCTATACCTGGGCCTACCATACAACCAAATGCAATCAGACTATTATTCTTATCCCGTAAACCTGCCCAAAATAAACAATGATCGAATAAAGCGGGATAGTCTTCATCTCTTCGTTCCCAGCCTACAGTTTCTCGAAGTTCGGGAACCTCATGATCTTTGATTTGTAAATTTATCAAAACGTTATAACTTTCCATTTTACAATACCTCTTTATTTTTCATAAGTTACAAATGTTCAATGAAGAACGCGGTTTACTGCCCTGTAGTACATCTGAATTAATTTATACATAAGGCATTCCCGGCGCCTTTACCCTACAACAGGCGAATAGTATTAGTACTTAGCAGAAGAAACTCAAATTTCATCAGTAAATTTTGACCAATCAACACCACAATATTTAGACTTTAATGTATCAAGTTTGCTCCTCATGTCAGATATTTTTACATACGAATACCGTTCCTGTCTTAAGCTTCCATCTTCATATCTTATCAATAATAATATATTTTTATTTTTTCCATCTCTATAGGTTCTACCTGAAATGGAATATCGCTTTTCCTGTTCACATTTATTTATCCACTCTACCCTGATATTGGCTCTGTCAAGAAATTCTGATAACTCCTTTTGTCTATCAGCAATATCTTTTTCAAATAATCTTTTGTGTTCTATTACATCCTTTTCGTAATATATGCTTTTGTCATAATCTGAATATCTCAAATTATGTCGTGGAAGAAAATCTATAACATAATACGGCTGTTCTAAAAGCTTCTCTACCTGCTGTTCTCTATCCAAATTATCCCTCCTGCAATATCTCCTTTTTATATAACAAATATTACCTTAGAAACTACCAACTATCAATATTAAGTTTTCAATGTTCCATAATACGTTAAATATTAATTTTGCTTACATTTCATATAGCATGTGCTTCCTATAGACAAAAACGGAAAAGTTATATACGCTAAAAATCCATTTGAACAAAATAAAAATTAGTTTATTGATCTCTTATTGAAATCCCATAGTTAGCCTAATTTATTTTTTTCTATTTATTTCCTTAATATTTTTTTAGATTATGCTCATATTAATATTGTGTTCAATAACACATCATTATAAAACGGAGGTGTCAAGCTATGGACGGCAATGCGGAAACAACAGTTTAGCTGTTAGCGAAGTGTTGTTAACAGCTTAACCCTTAGTTCGAAAAATGTCCCCAAAATTAATTTGGGGGCATTTTTCTCTATATCTTATGATTCCAGTACAAAGAAATGATTGTTTCATTAGTTTTCATTCAAATATGGATTGTCTTTTAATAATTTATTGCAACCCTTGGCAAGTAAATACTGCTTCCATTTTAGCCTATCAGTGTTATTCATCGAAAAATTAATCTCCAATCCACTCTCTTTCAAAGTTAATTCATCAATAATATCTTCGTAAGGCTCTTCTTTGGTGCCAAGTCCCCATGTAGTTGTGATATCGTAGTTGATTTCATTCCATTCTTTGTTTCTAACAATATTCTCAATTTTAACTGGTTTAAAAATGTCGGTTATGATAAAGATAATTTCCTCATCAGTTAAACTCATAAAATCCCTATATCTCATATTTCACCTCTTTTCATGAAACACTTATTTTATCAGTAATTTATCAAGTTGTATTATTTTTATCAAATAGAAGAAGCTATGAACCGACTTTTAAATCAGCACATAGCTTCTTCGTTAAAACAAGCATTCCTAAAACATTTAAGTTTAGTAGGGTTGTAAATAAAGTTATATCATTTGTTGTACCTCAGAATTTCATTACTATTACGAAAAATAGATTTACTTATTTATTAATGTATCTATTACATTGTCTTTTTTAGAGAGATACCAAGAAAGACAATACTCTAAATCCATTTTATATTGGTCAGCTATCTTGTCAAATCCCCACCTTTTTTGCTGGTCGGATTCCTTTTCCATTTGGGTTTTAAAATTCTGCTTTTCATGTACATCTTCAGTTTCAAGTATCCGAGAAGCGATTCTCCGGACGGAAGACGGTTCCTCTCCTGGGGCATTTTGTTCCCTTAAATGCACACTCAGCGCTATCATTTCAACCGCAGAGGCATTTTCTGGATTTACATTATTCACATAAATTTTACTCGTAAAATTATTCCCTTGCTTATCCCTTCCTATAGCCAGAATGACAGGATTCTCTTTTGTAGAAGTATCATCATACTTCATATGCAGAGGCTGATTTGTTAGACAATGAACCACGCTATACAAATAATCAGGTCTTAGATTATCAACGTTTTCCTCTGGCCTTATCTCTTTTATTTCCGAAGAAGTATTCATTTGAAAAATATTATCTTCAACCTTTCTGGCAGTTGGATAACTTAGGGGTTTTGTTACATAGTTATTGCCAATGGTTAAGCTCATTTATAAACCTCCAATATCATATATCGTTTAGTATGTAACTGTACCAGATTTCTCTATAGTATTGTATGGAGAACCATAAGAAGTAACTTTAACTCTAAACGTATGTTTTCCCGACGTAACAGGCCCACAGTCATAATAGCGTTCAAAACCAATCGGCGTGCCGGCATAATTTTTAATTACATCGTACCAAAATTCTTTTGTATTAACATTATCGTATGTGGCAACCGAGCCCCCATGGCCCATTGTTCTTACTACAAAATATACATGACCATTCATAGAATCTAGAGCAGGACTTCCAAAGTTTTTATTCCAAACTCCTTTTTCTGTAATAGTCACACTTGAGACCGGTTGCAGCGGCGCCGCAAAAGCAGTCATTGAAAATACCATTAAAATAGAAATCGTGATTAATAATAAACTCCCATAAATATTACCATATTTATCCAATAAGTTCAAGTGTCGGTGTTAGTCGCCAAGCCGTATATAAAAAATCAAACAAGAACCCTTATCAGTTTACGCCCCTTTACAGTCAACCGGGACACAAGACTATATAGAAAAGATGGGAAAATCCTTATAAATTCCTGATTTCATCTGATCCTATTCATCTTCTTCGTTTTCTATTTCTTTAATTTCTTGTTTTGCCCACTCCTGAATATCATTAAGGCGTTTAATTCTTAATTCTTTATATTCAGAATCAGAAGTTGTATCAGAAAGATGATCTATATCATATTCCCCTTCATCATATTTTTCTGGATAATCACACATAATTCTTCGTATTTCATCCCTTACCCACATTGGGATACAATCTGGAATTACATATTCATTTCTGCCTGCATATTCGACTTCTAGTAATCCTCCGTTTACACTCATGCATAGAGCAGCCCCAAGAAGCGCTAAACTCTCTATCGTTCCATAGCTTAACTTATGGTCATGATAATTAAAAGGAAATGTGCATAGACACCCATATCTATAATCATCATAGCCAAATCTCACATATTTTTCCAAACCTAACGGGTATCTTGTTTCTCCCATGGTACTCCTCCTTTGAAGTTGTGGGTTTATTGGTTAACAGATTTCCAATTATCAAAGCTATCTTTTCGACAGTACGTCAGGTATTTCCCTGTCAGGCTGTACACATAAACTGATCCAGTTTTCGGATTTTCAAGTATGTACTTAGTGCCTTTTTTCGGATACCCGCCTTTTCATAATACCAACACTTGCTTATACGATTTATCTCTTAAATTACTCCCCTATATAATCTCACACTAATCTCACATTATCCCTGCAATATAAAGACTATGAATTAGGGCTTGTGTCAAAAAGATTTATATTGAATATTATAATATTGTAAGTAAGTATTTAAGGGGGCGCAAAACTGTTATGAAAGTTCAGGAAAAAGAATTAGAAGAATTGAAAGAGGATGTATTAAGAGATATAGAGGGAAAATCAGATGATGAAATAATGGAAATATTAAGAAAAAATTTTAATATTGATTGGGACATTCCTAGATGCTGTGATCAGAGACCATGTAAAAATTGGTATGCTCAAGTTTTCACTTACTGCAGCACAAGAGAGTTAGAGAGAGAATTAAATTTTTTCTTGTTCTTAATCAACCTTTTTGGTCACATCTTTGGTTTTTGCTTCAACCAAGAGAGTACAGTTTTTTTAGGCTGTACATGCCCTTGTGGTAATAAACAAATCATTCTTTATTATACAATTGTATTTAAGGATTAATAATCTTTCTATTGATGGTGTTTGAGGTTTCCCCTGGTCATTTGCCGGGGGAATTCTTTTGTTTTATTGAGTAAAATTTGAATTCTATAAAAAGCGGGCCCGGAAAAACGAAGCCCGCTCTAGACTATTTTACATAATCTTCATACTCTTCATAATCTTCATACTCTTCATAATCATCATACTTTTCACATTCGTCACATTCATTTTCTTTCCGTCTGCATTTTCTGCAACCGTCTTTAAAACCTCTCCAGTAAGCTTCTTTTAGTGCTTTTTGGAACCATTCGAAGTCCTTACCATGATCATGATCACATTCACATTCATGTTTGGGTTTGCATTCACATTCATGTTTGGGTTTGCATTCACATTCATGTTTGGGTCTGCATTCACATTCATGTTTTGGCTTACATTCACATTCATGTTTTGGCTTGCATTCACATTCATGTTTGGGTTCACATTTCTCAAAACATTCACATCTACATTTAAAAGTATCGCTACTCATATACTTAGACTCCTTTCATGTTGTACTACACAATATTATATGGGACAAGTAGACAAGGTGTGTATTCGGAGAATGGCTTATACAGAAAGTGGACCCAGGTCAAAGCCCCGGAGCCCACTAAAATAAGGAAGATGAATAAATGAATCGCATAGTATATTATATGTAATAGTCCCTGGTTTGTACTATAGGATATGAGTTATTGGACAAGATCGTTAACGATGGATATGAAGTGGCAGACAAACTCAGAAACAACACCTTACTGTTTTAACTTCATATAATAATTACGAAAGCAAAGTTTTCAAAATATTGGAGTTCAGGAGTAAATCAATATGAATGACTATACCCAAAATTGGTTTAATGAGGATTGTTGTTGCGATTGCCATGAAAAGCAGTCACATGTTCATGAAGTTCAAGGAAGTGTACAAATAGCAGAGCGTCAGCAGGATCCCCATAATCATCGCTTTGCTACGGTTTCTGGTGAAGCAATCCCTGCAGGTAAGAACCAGAACCATTTTCATGAAGTAAAATTTAGAACGGATTTTTATGAAGATCATTATCATGAATTTTGTTGCAAGACATCTGGTGCAATTCCTGTTGGGGACAGACATGTCCATTTTCTGGCATCCGTAACAGAAGTGAATGAAGGTCACTTTCATGAATTTAGAGTTGCTACCTTGATTGATGATCCGATCGGCAAAGAAGCCTAAGATTTGTCCACCACATTTCAAACTGCATTTAAATTCTTTTGAGATGTGGTGGCTTAAGTAAAACAATTGTTTTCCAATCACCTCACCTTAAAATATGTGTAAAATAATGACTGAAACCCTGTAATAACTTGCTGTTTAGTGTCGTATTTTCAGACATTAACACCTAATCCACAAATGTTTCCACAACATTGTGGATAAGTGTCACATTGTATATAATAAGTTCAATCAAAAACGCCCATCGTACAAATTCCGACAGGCGTTTTATAAAGGAGGCACAGTATGAACAAATAACTATGGATTATTATGTCGTAGGCATTTAAAACCTTCACACCAATAAGATATAAAACTTCGACATGTCCTGTGACTATCTTTGATATCTTTTTTAAATTAAATGCATTTATACTCTCCACTCAACTACATCTTCCATATTTTTACGGGGGCGAGGTCTGGGGCATTCATCCGAATAACCAAAAGACATGGCTGCAGTCAATGTTCCTTCTGTATTTAACCATCTGCTCAATTCTTCATATGCAAAGTAAATATCACAAATCCATAAACTTCCCAAACCTAATTCTGTAGCTGTAAGTGTCATGTTTTCCATGGCGGCGCCTATGGATTGACTATTACAAATTTCATAAATTCTATCTTCCTGATTAAGATGATCCGATAATTCAATACCCAAAGGATTGGTTACAAATACGGTTATCGGAGCTTGCTCCATAATTTCTAAAGTATATTCAGCCCCTGCCAAATGCTGCTTGCTATTAGGAAGCTGAGGCACGCCTTCTCTCTCCCGTAAAAGGCCTTGCTTCATTGACAAAAGCATATCGTTTTTTGAATGGCCGCTTACAACCGTAAATTTCCAGGGTTGCCTATTCTTTGACGATGGCGCAAGTCTTCCTGCATTTAAAATTTCCTCAATCATTTCTTTCGGAATAGCTGTATCTTTAAACTTTCGTATGCTGCGTCTATTTGATATTGATTTAATCATTTAATCCTCCTATTCATTTTCTACAATGTTTGTACGAAACTTAAAGGGTACTTACAATCGCTTTACGTTACAATAAGTCCCACATTAATTCAAACACTTGCTCCATACCATTTTATCTAAAAAGCCACAAACTATCAATATACACTTAATTGTATATAACAATAACCTGGGGCTGAGAACGTTTTATCTTAATCATCGGCCCCCCACTGCCCTCCACTCCTCCCATGAACAGCAAAAACACCGGGTTTTCTTGTAAATACAAGATTTCCCGGTGTTCTCATCTTTCATAAGATATAAAAGCAGTTCTTACGGCACTTTTACTACAATTAATATTTACCCAATTTCATATGTCCTGCAAGTTCTGTTTTTGATCTTTGTTTAATTACCCATGCTTCATCCTTAGCCTGAGTGAAAGCGGATACACATTTAGGATCTAAATTGTCCTCAATTCCTTCCTGGCTTAATGCAATGATTTTTTCTGCTAATGTAATGATTTCCATATGAATGGCATTGGTACGGTCAGAACGATATATTTTCTCCGCATCCTCGTCACTGAGCTCTTCAAATTTCTCAGCACCCATTTTACACTTTGGACATTTTTCCGGTGCAGTCTCTCCTTCATGAACATAACCACATACTGTACATCTAAATAATTTCATAAAAATATACCTCCTTAGTTGAAAGAAAATTTTATACCTAATACCTATTATTTTACCTGCTACGCTATATTTGTCAATCTATATTAGATATATTGTCATTTTTATTTTATAATTCTGTCAAATTTAGATTCTCCTTCCAGCAGTCTAAGGGTTCTACTATAGATGAAATATCGAGAAAATTTCGGCCTCCAGCAGTCAGCAGGATAGACAACCACAATGTCAAAATCTTTAATAGAACAAGAATAAAACAAACCTCTATGCTGCTCATAATAGCACTCCTGCTGCATAATATAAAACAAATGCTCCTTTTGAATCAGACCTGGAGGCTGAAATTTGGAAAAGATACTGGACAATGACTACTTTGATCTTATTATTAACAATGTTTCAATCCCCTTGTATGGTTCCGGGGATAACATTACTACGCTGAATTTCAGGCACTCTCTACTTAATATCCCTAAGACAAACTCAGATCCCTGCAACCTGGGCACTTATCCTTATCACAATTTTCCTACTCTTTATGTGCCAACATCTACTATCAGCATCGAAAAATCAGGAATCGGGACCGTACAGAGAAATCCTTTCTTAGGTTTATTTGGGCAGGGGATCCTCGTTGGGGTCATAGATACAGGAATTGATTACCAACACCAGGCTTTTCTCTATAATGATGATACCACCAGAATCCTTTCTATCTGGGACCAAACCATACAGAACGGTCCTATTCCAGAAGGCTTTACATTTGGTACTGAATATAAGAAAGAAATTATCAATCTTGCCCTGAAAGCAGAAAACCCCTTATCCATTGTACCTTCCGTTGACACCAATGGCCATGGTACGTCTATTGCTAGCGTGATCGCCGGCAAGCCAAATGCCGATGGATCCTTTTCCGGCGTTGTTCCAGAATCCGAACTGGTGGTTGTAAAGCTGAAAGAGGCAAAGCAAAATCTGAAAGAAATTTTTTTTGTACCTGAAAGCACCCTTTGCTTTCAGGAATCTGATATTATACTTGGAATACGCTACTTAATTTCCTATGCGCAAAGCGTTAGCCGTCCTGTGGTCATATGCATCGCCCTTGGCAGCAGCAGTGGCGGGCATGACGGCAGCGGCGCGCTTAGTAATTACTTAAACTACCTGGGAAGACTTCCCGGCATCGGCCTTTCTGTTTCAGCAGGGAATGAAGGGAATAACCGCAGGCATTATTTTAACAACACGACGGAGCCCCCTTTTTACAATGACTTTGAATTAAGAGTCGGAGAAAGGGATCAATCATTTTCCATGGAAATATGGCCTTATGCTCTTGGACGGTTTGCCGTTGACGTTTCCACACCAAACCGGGAATCCACTCAGCTGATTTATCCTACCATTGGCTCTTGCAGAATGTTCAACTTCATTTTTACCCCAAGTATGCTCTGGGTGAATAATTTTATATTTGAAGAGGAAACCGGGGATCAGCTCATATTGCTGCGTTTTAGGAATGCCCTGCCCGGAGTCTGGAGCATCCGGATCCAAAGCATTGATAATGAGCCCATATCCTTTCACTCCTGGCTTCCTGCAGGAGATATTATTTCCAATGAAACCTTTTTTCTCAATCCGAATCCGGATACCACGATAACGTCTCCCGGCAATGGTCTCCATCAGCTGACGATCACTGCCTATAACCAGCTTAATGACAGCATCCTCATCGAATCAAGCAGGGGTTATACAAGAAGTGGACTGGTCAAACCAGATATCGCAGCCCCCGGATACCAGCTTCCCTGCGCTACCTTAAGGAATCAGTATGGAACCATTACAGGAACAGGGGCCGCCGCCGCTCATACGGCCGGCGCCATTGCCATGATCCTGGAATGGGGTATTTCCAGAGGAAATTATACTTCCATGACCGGATACGATGTCAACCGCCTTATTATAAGAGGGGCCCGGCGGGAAGGGGCTAGCACTTTTCCAAACAATGTATGGGGATATGGCCAGTTGGATGTGAACAATCTGTTCCGAAGGCTTACCAATGTTTAATCTGTCTGTCCGGATCGGCATAAGTGTGCCCCCTTCTATATAAAACTAGAAGGGGGCACACTTAAAAATTTGGATTTTATGCGTCGATCAATTCATTAAGGATATGTGATATTTAAACTTCCTGTAAAACTTCCATATAATAACAGCGGGCATACTGAAAAACAGATATAGTGTGGACGCCCCACCTATGATCGCATAAACAACAATCAGTAAAACAATAATGGCATTCATATATCACCCCTCCTTTTCTATCTTTATTTTAGTAAGAATTACCAAAAAAAGGAATAGATGAATGACAATCTTAACACCATCTTAACAACACGAATCCGATATCAGAAGACAGGCATTGCCGTTGACAATCCACATGGCTCTCCTTTATAATGAAGTTAGCTTGTATTAACAATATAAGCTAACTGTTGATGAGTTATTATACGAAAGGATGATAAATATGGCGGAAGTAACAATGTGTCAAAGCTGTGGTTTACCTTTTAACAAAGAACACTCTCATTTCATTGCAACAGAGCCTGATGGAAGTAAAAGCATTTATTGCACGAATTGTTATAAAGACGGAAAATTTATAGATTCTGATCTGACGATGGAAGAAATGACTGAGATGATTGTACCTATCTTAGGCAGGACTTTTGGTGAGGAAGAAGCAAGAAAAGAAGTTACAGCTGTGCTGCCGACTCTTATACGTTGGAAAAAATCATAAGCTACGCATCAAAAAGCTGCTGACTTAGTCTTTACGGACAGTCAGCAGCTTTTCTATTTCCAATCATGATTCCATGAGATAAATTAGTTTCTGTCAGAAGCTAATAAGGCATAATAACAGTGATCACATACCCCTTGATTATTACGGCCTGACTGCCGCATTATCCCTTCATATCTCATACCGCATTTTTCCATAACTCCTCCGGAATGGGGATTCTGGGGATCATACCTGGCTTCTATTCGGTTCATTCCTACCTCATCAAATAAATAATTCATGACTCGATTCAGCGCTTCAGAGGTGATTCCCTTGTGCCACCACTTACGGCCAATGCAATACCCTATCTGGGCTAAGGCAATGCTATCATCCCGGTATACTACACCTATGGATCCAATAGGTTCATTAGGGATTTCTCTTAAAGCGATTGCCCACTGATAATTATCAGGCCTGGAATAACCGTTTATCCAGCCATTCAATACCATCCTACTGACAGCAACCTCTTCATGGGTCGGCCATGTTAGATATTTTGTAACTTCGATATCAGAAGCCCAATTTTTATACATTGCTTCCGCATCTTCTAAGGTGAATCTCCTCAATACCAATCGCTGAGTTTCCAAATACTCCGTCCCAATGTGCTTCATGTTTTCCCCTTCCTTCCATCTATAAAATCATAATACCTAAAAAACAGTTGATGGTCAATATGAATCGTTCAACGTAATCCAGCAAACTATTTTTTCTTTCATTCATATTCCTCTTGCCACAAATCCAAAATCTCTGTATAGTAAATCTGAGGTGATGAAAACATGCGCGTAATTACAAGAACAAGAATTGGTAAAGATAAAATTTTTATTGGCAAGGGCGTAAAAGAAATGTTAGATGCCATTGAAGAGTGTAAATCCATTAAAAAAGCAACGGAACAAACAGGAATCTCCTATCCGAAGGCCATTCGAATGATTCGGACTCTGGAAGAAGAACTGGGATTTCCTGTTGTTATCTCTGAAAAGGGCGGAAATGAACACGGAGGAACACGTTTAACGGAAAAAGGAAAAGAAGTCCTTGAGACTTATCGGAGAATTGAAAAAGCCGTGGAAGAATATGCAGAGAAACTGGTGGAACAGGAATTTCGTTTTTAAGAGGCAGGGCTTAATGATCTGCCTCTTAATGATATTTCCAAAAGGTATAATTTTTCAGCCGCTGCGCATACTCAACTCGTGAGGTGATCATATGAAACTTTTGAGTCTCTGCGAGATTATTTTTCGGTGCGCTTTATTTGCATTGGCCGTATATCATGTTTTTAAAAGGGAATTTAAGATAATGAAATCCGTTATCTTAGTATTTGTATTGTCCTTTTTACCTGGATTTCTAGATGCCGTATTTCATATAAGAATTGATGGCTTCAGCATCTTCGTATATCTTATCATCTTATTCATGGCATTATATCTGGGCAGCTCGCTCCATTTTTATGATAAATATAAATGGTGGGATCGGGCGATCCATTTCCTGTCCGGAGTTGCGTTTGTGGGCTTTGGAATTGCATTGACTGGTACAAGCTCCGGCGTTATAAAATATGTGATCCTGTTGTTTGGTTTTACGTTTTCCATAACACTTCATGTAATTTGGGAAGTGCTTGAATATATTACCGATTGTATCACTCATAGTAATGCACAGCGCTGGCAAAAGATCCATACCTCTCATAATCATGTATCTGAAAAAGCACTTCAGCCTGCCGGTCTTGTGGATACAATGAATGATGCGATCTGCTGCATAACTGGTGCCGTTCTTTCCATCCTTGTCTGGTGGTTTATTATTTAGCTTTATGCTTCTGAATATTATTTCTAAAAGTTCTCATAATAGTTATAAAACGAATTGAGGTGATTCTATATGCCAAACAGAAATATCATTCCGGAAGCAAGGGAGGCTCTTGACCGTTTTAAGTATGAAATCGCCGAAGAAACCGGCTTCCCTATAAAAAGTAATGATTATAGTAACATGACATCTTATCAATATGGTTATATGGTTAAAAAGATGATAGAGGAACAGGAAAAACAGATCATGGAAAGATCTTAATATCTAAGAGGTTTAAAGATGGGAAATTATACAAGCGGTGCGGAATTGCCGGTAGGGTTAGGTCTGGCACTTGAAGAATATAAAGCAATGGACTATTTTTTCTCCTTACCTACCCAAGCTCAGCAGCAGATTATCGATCATACGCAAACAGTACAATCCAAAGAAGAAATGCTTTCGTATGTGCAGTCTATCGTAGCAGCGAAATAAAAGAAACAAATCTCCAATAAAAAGCAGCAGCCACTCTTTAAAAAGGGCAAATACCCGATAAAAGAGTGACTGCTTTTTCTCTGACAGGAGGAGTATGTTATCGGAGTTCATCTCTCCAAAACGCGATTCTCTTCTCATTTATTTCCTTTATCTTATCAGACTCCACCTTAAAGTTTCTCCTGATATCCATTAGTCCATTGACTTCCTGCTGCACATCCGTGACCTGGGTGTAGCAATAGCCGCATACATAGGGGATCTCCTTAATGGCTGTCGTAATACTGTCAAACCTCTTTAAAAAGTCCTCTTTTGTATTGACCTTGTTCCCATACCCCCAGCCTTCTTTGTCACTGTCAAACGCGATTCCGCCAAATTCACTGATTATCACCGGCTGCCCCTTGTATGAAAATCCGTTGGCAAAGGCTGATTTAGAGGTGGAGTGATAAACCTCCGTCGTTAGTATCTCATTCTTGTATTCTGTATAACGTTTCTTTAGCACTTCCCCCTTCTCTTCATAATCGTGAAGGGTGATAATATCTGAAACCGTATGCTCCCAGCCGTCATTTACAATCACCGGCCGGTACTTGTCAATGCTTTTCGTCAGGTGATAAATCCCTTCCGTAAAATGCTGTTGGCTTCTGTTGGTCTCAACCTGAGGAACGCCCCAGGATTCATTGATCGGCGTCCATGTAATAATGGAAGGATGATTATAATTCTGCTTTACAATATCCAGCCATTCCCTTGTAAACAACTCCACCGCACGGTCGGAATAAACATAAGCAGCAGGTGCCTCACTCCATACCAGCATCCCCTTAACGTCACACCAGTAAAGGAATCTTTCATCCTCTGTCTTCTGGTGCTTCCTCAAACCGTTGTACCCAAGTGCATGAATTTTATCAATATCTTCGATCAATGCCTCCTCATCCGGCGGCGTCAAATGGGTTTCTTCCCAATATCCCTGGTCAAGGATCAACCTCTGATATAACGGTGCCCCATTCAAAAGAATGTTGGGACCATCGATCCGGATCTCCCGCATACCAAAGTATGAACCAACCTCATCACATACTTCTCCATCGTACCGGGTATGGAAGCTGATATCATATAGTTGGGGTTCCGCCGGGGTCCATGTACGGATCCCCCACGGATTTTCTGCCTCGGCTGCTTCCAGATCAATGAAAGCCTTTGTGGGATTTTTCCCTATGCCGTCCAGAGTCCTTGCCACAAGCCTGCCTTCAAAGCTTACAACCGCCTCTACCTCTAACCTTCTCCCATCCAGGGGTTTGGGACAGTCTACGGTATACTCCAGTTCAAGCCTGCCTTCCGGTAAATTGGGAGTCATTTTCACCGATTTTAAGCTGACCTCCGGTACATACTCCATCCATACGGTCTTCCAGATTCCTGTCGTCTGCACATACCAGCAACCAAAATTTTCAGAAACCCACCGCTGTTTCCCCCTTGGCTGCTGGGGATCCAAATGATCTTCTGCTTTTACAACTACAAGGTTCTCCCCATCCGTTACAAGGTTCGTGATATCAAAGGAAAAACGGGAATATCCGCCTTCATGCATACCGGCAAATTGCCCATTGATCCATACCTTTGTCAGGAAGTCACTTCCCTCGAAATGCAGAAACAGCTTATTTCCCGATAATTTCTCTTTTTCCGCCTGAAACCTGCGGCCATACCACACAAAATGGTGCACCCCTTCGTCATGGATATTACTTTTCTTTGTTTCGTAAGTAAAGGGCACACATATCTCTTTCTCCGTATGGAACCCCTCATACCAGCTTTGAACTTCACCCTGATTGTCATCATCAAAACTGAAGTCCCAAATACCGTTTAAATTGATCCATTCCCTACGGACAAACTGTGGTCTTGGATAGTCCTTTTGATAGCATAGCATGTAATAATTCTCCTTTCCTCTTTCCTGCCTGCCTTTTGGTACAAAGATATACCTGCTTTTGGCATTTAGGCATTCCTGTAAGGTATATATATTTATTATAATCATCCCTTAACGCCGGACATCGTGATTCCCTGCACGATCTGTTTTTCAAAGATAAGATAAATGATAATGGCAGGAATGGATGCGATCATATTAGCCGTCATCGGTTTCACATAATCCACGGTATAGGTTCCGGCAAAAATGGGAATGCCCACAGGCAATGTAAATTTACTGCTGTCCATGGCGCAGAGCAGAGGCCATAGATAATTATTCCAGCTTCCAATAAATGCGAAAATACTGATGGTAGAGATTACTGCCTTTGATAAGGGCATGATGATCCGGGCAAAAATCGTAATCTCTCCGGCTCCGTCGATTCTGGCAGCTTCTATAAGAGAATCCGGAAGCCCTTTAAAAAATGTCACCATGATTATTAGATTCATGGATACTGCCACGGACGGAAAAAGCAATCCTGCATATGTATCAATCAGCTTTAATCCATTGGCAGTAATAAACAGCGGCACAATGGTTGCTTCCCCCGGTACCATGAGTCCCAGCAAAAAGTAAAGATACAGCTTATTTCTCCCTAAAAATTTAATTTTTGCCAGAGCATAGGCCGCCATAGCGGAAAATAAGACTGTTAAAACTGTAACAAGAACTGCAACGATCACGGAATTCATCAGCCACTTGGCAACATCGGAACCGATGATCAGATCCAGATAATTCCGAAACGTGTAGGGGGGTGAAAACCAGCTGCCCACGCTTATGATCTGCTTCCCCTCATACTGCAGGGATACGAAAAAGGCCCAGATCACAGGTGCCAGAAAAATGAGGGCCAGCCCTGCGGACAAAAGAGTCAGCACAACGCTCCCTGCCTTTACTTTCTTACGCTTCATCTTCCCTTTCCCCCTTCCTCTGAACCGCCTTCTGAATAAACGTACATACCACCAGAATGGCAAACAGCACATAGGACATGGCCGCAGCATAGCCCATATTGTTCTTCGTAAATCCTGTCTCATAGATATACTGGATCAAAGGCTTTGTACTACCTGCCGGCCCTCCTGCCGTGATTAACTGGATCTGGCCGAACACCTTGAAGCTGGCGATAATCTGCAGCATGACGATTAAGTAGGTGGTGGGCTTTAATAAAGGCAGAACAATGGAAAACAGCTGCTGCCATTTCGCCGCTCCGTCAATTTCCGCTGCCTCGTATATCTCCGGAGAGATGTCCTGCAGCGCCGATAAATATAAAAGCATGGAAAATCCCACGGTCCACCATACGGTCATCATAGTAACGACCGCCCATGCATGATTTGTGTCAATCAGCCACTGGATTTCCGATCCTGGACCTAAAATCCCGATCAGATGGAGCATTCCGTTTACAAATCCCATATAGGGTGCAAACATGTATTTTGCAATAAAGGACGCAACAGAAACAGATATAATACTGGGAAGATAATATGCGATCCTTAACCCCCGCCTGATCTTCACCGGCCTATTGGCAAACAGCGCCAGTATCAAAGCCATGATCACCAGGAACGGTACGGAAAGGATGACAAAGATGATCGTATGTTTCAGTGCGTCAACAAACTTCTGATCCGACAAAAATTTAATATAATTATCCAGTCCTACAAATTTTACCTTACCCATTAAGGACCACTTATGCAGGCTCACATACAGCCCCTGAATCACCGGCCATATGGTAAAAACCGTATATAAGGCCAAAAAAGGAAGGCATAATCCCAGGCCTGTAGCCATATCTCTTACTTTTCTGCTTCTGCTCAAATTACTGTCCTCCCTAACCATGCAATCCTATTTACAAAGAGGGGAGAAAGATTCCCCCCTCTAGTTTCACTAAATGTTACGGAAGGTTTGACTCAAGCTCATCATATAAGGCATCAATTCCTGAAGCAGCATCTCCCTTTCCTGTCCAGATAGTATCCAGGCTGTCGATCATCCCTTTCTTCATTCCATTAAAGGTAGAAACCTTTGCCGGAAGGACTGCTTTCTCCACCTCAGACATGTAGCTGCTTCTATATGGAAGTGCCTTATAGGCGTCACTTGCAAGAACCTCCTTGCATGCTGGAATCTGGCCGGAGCCTGCCCAGGTCACGCCGCCATTCATGGATGCTGCTACCATGAATTCCACCGCTGCTTTGCTGTCGGCTTCATTCCTTGAATTCTTTGTAGGAAGAATGAAGGTATGGGAATCAGCCCAGCAGTTTTCGGTATCAAAAAGTTTTGGGAATGCCATAGGTACGAATTTTAAGTTATCCGTCTGCTCAAAAGCACCTACCGCCCAGGTTCCGCCGATGCAGATTCCTGCTTTTCCGGTCTGGAAGAACTTCTGGTGATCATCAATGCCTTCGGCAACGTAACCCTTGTCATACAGTCCCTTTACAAACTCCGCTGCTTTAACTGCCTTTTCCTTATCAAGGGTGACCTCCTTGCCGTCATCACTGACGATAGGGGTTCCTCCCATCTGGAAATAGGTTGCCCACCACAGACGGTATGGATCGTCTCCATTGTTGGTAATGGCGATGGTTGTGCCGTCTTCCGGGATCACGGCCTTGATCTTATCACAAACGGCATAGAAGTCATCCACGCTCTTAATATCAACTGCTCCGGCCGCATTTAAGGTCACTCCGGCCTTTTCCAATAACTCTTTGTTGAAATACATGATCTCTGCATGTGTGTCCAAAGGTATGGCATAGACTTCTCCGTCAAAAGTCACAGCATCAATGGAGGCCTGTGAATAATGCTGGCTCAAATCGACACCCAGCTCGTCAAGATATGTAGTGATCGGCTGTACCACACCGTCTTCCACCAGCTGAGGAAGAGAAGATGCATGGGAAATGCCGATATCAGGCCCTTTTCCGGCAGCAACAGCCGTCTGCAGCTTTGTATAATAATCCGCCCATACAAGCATGATAGACTGTACCTGTTTCGTCGGGTTCGTACTATTGTAGTCCTCGATCATCTTGGTCATGAAACCGCCGTCACCGCCGCTGAATAAGGACCACATGACCAGTTTGTTGGCATCCACTGCCACCTGCTCTGGATTGTTTACCGTTCCGTCGTCATTGACATTCTTTGTTTCTTCTGTAGCTGCTGCTGACGTTTCTCCTTTAGAAGTTTCCTTGTTCTCCTGGGTTCCCTGTGCTGCCTGGGTCCCCGCAGTTGTCTGCGTTGTTGCGCTGCTTCCGCATCCTGACAATGCCGCCATAACCAGTGCCGCTGCACCTAATGCAGCCATCCATTTTTTGCCTCTTCTCATAATTACCTCCTTGTTTTGTTTTGTTAACCTCGCAAACCATAAAACAGCCTGTCGTTTTTTGTCCAATAGAAGCTTGACTAACAACAGTATTACTGTTTCAATAAATCAACCATACACCTTTTTATTGTGTAAGTCAATATATTATTCTCTATTTTATATAATAATTTGTATAATATTCCCCTTTACAACAGTATTACTGTTTTATTATTTATTTCTATTATACAAAAAAATAGAATCCCTGTTATAATACAACGTTTCCACTTTCAAGCGCAAGGCAACGAAAAAACAACCGCCCGGAAAATATGCATATTCTCCAAATGGTTGTTTCCTCTTTCACCATATATCATCAATATTCGATTTCCATAATAATATCCTGGGCGTAATCGCCGAAGGTTTTGCCAAAAAGATTAAAGCCGCCCTCATATTCTGTATCCTTTTTATTTCCGATAGTCATGCTGATAAAGGCATTTTCTGATAACGCGAGGTCATTGATCCTGATTTTGGAGGCTCGCTCTCCGTTTATATAGCTTCCGTCTCCTTTGATCTCCCATTTTACCAAAAGACCGTATTGGGTAGAACCATTGGGCCATATGGAAGGAGTAAGTCTCCCTCTTCTGGACCCGAAGTCCCCCGGACAGCACCAGGTGGCACATTCCACACCGTTTATCCACATGGTAATGTCAGACTTCCAGTCCTCCGCATATCCGGGCGCTTCCGAGCATATCTCCATGGAAAAGGATAGCCTCACCGGCCGTTTCCCATTAGGAAGCAGATTGGGAAACCGGTATTCCACACGGCCTTTGGAGGTCCACAAGAGACCGGCATCCATCCGTTCCGGCAGATAAAAGCTGTATACCTTATCTTCCATTCCCACCACTCCTGAAGTGGTATATAACCCGCAGGTAGGAAAAATGCTGCAGTCCACAAATGCACCCACCGGCATTTCAATGCTTAATACCTCATTGATCTGGCTGCTTCTCGGCAAAAAGCAGAGATTGGCATAATCCTGTTTCCGGCTGCAGACCTTCATAGTTCCGTGACTCCCAGGCTGTTCCTCCATACGGATCAAATCCGCGGCTTCAAGAAGCTTCAAATGAAAAGCGGCGCTGGACTGTGGAAGATCAAGAGCTTCCGCGATCTGGCTTATTGAAAAATTGTCCTGGTATAACAGCTTGATGATCTCAAGCCGGACAGGTGATGAGATCGCCTTGCCAAACTCACAGATCTCTTTGATATTTTCCAGAGTATACTCCTTTATTTTTGCCATGAGCCTCTCTCCTTTTATTCTTTTTAGAACCTTAAGCGTTTAAAGACGTACCCATATTTGATACTAATCATACATTAATTCCGGCAATGCTGTCAATCCCGGCTTCGGGTCTTTATTACCGTCATTTTCCTCTTTTGGAAAATAATTATTTTAACGAAAAATAAACCTTAAATAAGAAAATTCTAGCTGTATTCTATTAAACTTTATGATAAAATAAAAAAAGTTTCCTCATCCATAAATAGGGCCATAATATTATCAAATCTGGTTGTATGGCATTTATTTTCTTTGATGATGAAAGAATAATATAAAGGAATCCTATGGATCATAGGACTGGTAAACTATGGAACCGAAATTAGAAAAGAAATATGGTCTTTTTACAGCCATTGCAATGGTTGTAGGTATCGTCATCGGAAGCGGTGTGTTTTTTAAGGCGGAAAAGATCCTTACGGCAACCGGAGGCAATTTAAAAGAGGGCATACTGGCGTGGGTGATCGGGGGTATCATAATGATTTCCTGCGCTTACACGTTTTCTGTCATGGCCACCAAATATCAGTATATCAATGGTGTGGTAGATTACGCAGAAGCAACAATGGGGAAAAAATATGCCTATTATGTCGGCTGGTTTATGGCAGCGATTTATTATCCCACAATAACCTCGGTACTTGCATGGGTCTCCGCCCGGTATACTTGCGTAATCTTTGGTTTTTCTATTACAGGCGGAGAATGTATGACCATCGCCTGCCTTTATCTGATTTCCAGCTTTACAATGAATGCTTTATCTCCTGTTTTGGCTGGAAAATTCCAGGTAAGCACTACGATTATTAAACTGATTCCCCTCTTCTTAATGGCAGTTGTCGGAACATTTGCAGGGCTTCGCAGCGGTATGACGATGTATAACTTCACCCACTACGTGTCCCAAAGCACTACCAACGGGTTGTTTAAGGCTGTTGTTGCAGCAAGCTTTGCCTATGAAGGCTGGATCATTGCAACCTGTATTAATGCAGAGTTAAAAAATGCAAAGAAAAATCTTCCTTTGGCTTTGATTGCTGGTACTTTTATTACCATGTCCATTTACATCCTGTATTATATTGGTTTGGCCGGAACGATTAAAAATGAGGTGATGATGGCTGGTGGTGAAGCCGGTGCCAAGCTGGCATTCCAAACAGTATTCACCTCAGCAGGCGGTTCCCTTTTGTTTGTATTCGTCATCATTTCATGCCTGGGTACCTTAAACGGGCTGATGCTTGGCTGTACACGGGGAATTTATTCAATCGCTGCAAGGGGTCTTGGCCCTAAGCCCAAGGTTTTCAGCCAGGTAGATCCGGCGACCAATATGCCTGTTAATTCCGCAATTATGGGGTTGTTTCTTTGCAGCCTCTGGTTATTTTATTTTTATGGAGCAAACCTAACTTCCAACTGGTTTGGATTCTTCAGCTTTGATTCTTCGGAATTGCCAATTATCACAATTTATGCCCTGTACATCCCTATTTTCATAATGTTCATGATAAAAGGGAAGGAGCTTAACTTTTTCAACCGGATCCTAATGCCTTGCATATCCCTTGCAGGCTGTATCTTTATGATTGCTGCCGCATGGTTTGCCCATGGAATTGCTGCGATCGCCTATCTGGTTGTGTTTTTTGTTATCATGGCTTTTGGCGCTGTGCTTTTGCATAAGACAAAACAACCAGTCAACGAGATTTAACATAAAAAGAAAATTAGTATAGAGATTCTGGCAGCCGCTTTTTGTAACAAAAGCGGCTTGCTATTTATCTAAATCATATAAGTATTTGGAAGGAGAAAATCTTAATGGATAATAAAAATCTTACCGTCAAAACCGTTACATTAGCATACTTCTCCGGAACAGGAGGCACAAAAGCCATTGTATCCTGCTTTGAAACCAAGTTTATAAAATCTGGAATCCATGTAAATGTGATTGATATATCTTGTCGCAATACATATCATGAGGAAAAAGCACCGGATCTTCTAATCATCTTCTCTCCTGTATACGCCTTTAGACTAGCCACTATCATGGAACAATGGGTAAAGAATCTGCCCAAAGCACAGAATATACCAGCCGCAGTTATCTCTGTTTCCGGCGGCGGAGAAGTCTCACCCAATACCGCATGCCGCGTTCACTGTAAGCGCTTGTTGGTTAAAAAGGGGTATCATCCGATCTATGAAAAAATGTTTGTGATGCCCTCTAATTATGGCTCTCAGGCAGAATTCCAATTAAATCTCCAATTGCTTAATGTCATTCCACTAAAAGTGACCCAGGCCATCACAGAGATTTTATCAGGTAAGATATCCCTTACAAAGCCTAGGGCTCTTGATCATTTTTTTGCATTCATAGGCAAATCAGAGCACTTTGGTGCAAAAATCTTCGGCTTATCTATCCATGCCTCAAAAGAATGTACCCAATGTGGTCTATGTGCTAGAAAATGTCCATCTAATAACATTAAGATCCAAAACGGCCTCCCAAAGTTTGGATCTAATTGTATGTGGTGTTTGAAATGCATCTATGATTGCCCACATCATGCCCTTTCTCCGGGAGTTTTTAAGTTTTCCGTTTTAAAAGACGGCTATAACTTAACAGAAATGAGTGAGAAGGCAAAGACCCAGTGCGACGCAGAATATCAGCCCTCTGGAAGTATGCTCTGGCAGGGAGCTATCGATTACTTAAAAAAATAAGTTTCTGAAAATGCCATAATAAGCGGGGTGCCGCTTCATAGCTGATCCACAGCTGCGAAGCGGCACCCTCTTTATTAAATATCGTCATGCTTATTTCCCGTTTTGTAATCGTCTCTAGCCCAGTTTGGAGCATTGATCGGACCGGCTTTGTCATTTCCATTTTTCGCAGCCCCCTGAATTTCTGGCACATGGGCCTGCTCATTTTTTGGTCGATGCATTTTCTCACGATTCTCCGTTCCATGATTGTTTGAATCATAAGGACTCGGTCTTCTCATACCTGCTTTTGCCATAATGATACCTCCTATCTGTCGATAGTTTTTGTATTTCCACGGAAACTATGCAGAGAATATCATTCTTTATCGCTTTAGATTATCCTATATCTTCGATCAATCGGTATCCCACTCCAATTTCCGTTAAAATGTATTGAGGATTCGCTGTATCTTTTTCGATTTTTCTCCTTAAGTTTGCTACATTTACCCGAAGGGCTTTGCTTTTGTTCACATAAGGCCCCCAAAGTTCACGGCATAGAAATTCATGAGTCAATACAGTACCTGCATTTAGAGAGAGAAGGACGATAATCCGATATTCAATTGGGGTTAAATGTACCGTTTCTCCGTCTACTGTAACGATTCTTTTATCATAATCTATATATAAATCCGCCGAGTTGAATGGCTGGTTCAATATGCTATTCTTTATTTTCGATATATGCCCTCTTCGCAAGGCCGTTCCGATTCTTGCCACTAGAATCGCATTGTTGAAAGGTTTTGTAATATAGTCATCTGCACCGCTGTCGAGAGCCGATACAATGCACTTATCCTCATTCCTTGCCGATATAATAATCACAGGAACCATACTCCAGCTTCTAATAGACTTAAGTACTTCCATACCATCCATATCCGGCAGTCCCAAATCCAACAAGATTAAATCCGGGCAATGGGATGAGGCAAAGGAAATGGCTTCTTGCCCATTGACGGCTTTCAACACCCGATATCCTTGTAATTCCAATTTAACAGAAATGAATTCGATGATTGCTTTTTCATCCTCTACGATCATAATAACATGTTTATTTTCCATATCAAAACCTTTCTATCATCTGCAGCCGCCATGCCACTGGCAATCTTTAAAGCTCATTATTGTCAAGCGGTAATGTGAACACAAATTGTGCTCCGCCTTCCGGCCGATTATTTGCATATATTTCTCCTCCATGCGCTCTGATTATGGTTTTACAAATGGAGAGCCCGATTCCTAAATTTCGCGTTGAATCTTTATATGGGTTCTCCGGTGTAACCGTAAAGTTAAATAGCATCGGAAGAATCTTTGGATCTATTCCAGGGCCTGTATCTGTTATGATAAAACTCACAAAATCATCCTCTTCTTTTACTTCGATTGTCACATCCGACCTCTGTCCCAAAGCATGTCTTTGTGAATTTTCCAAAATATTAGTAAGAACTTGAGTGATCAACATAATATCTATGGGAAGTAAAATCACATTGTCAGGCTGAATCACCGTGATCTTGGTATTCGGAAAGCGTTTGCGAAACGTTGTGACCGCTCCCTCAATCACCTCTTCCACAATTTCTTCTGATTTATCAATCACCATATCATTATTCTGGATCTTTGTAATGGACAATATGTTTTCAATCATATTTAAAAGCCATTGGGAATCATTTTGAATCCCCTCCACCAGTTTGGCCCGCATTTCAGAAGGAACCTTATCCCCCTCTTCCAGCAAAGTAGAACTGGCACCTATAATCCCGGTAAGCGGAGTTCTTAAGTCGTGAGATATACTTCTTAAAAAGCTGTTCTTTACTTTTTCCGTTTCCATCATCACCTTAGTTTCCTGCTTCTCTGCCATAAGATGATACATTCTAAGAGCCTGAGCCGTTTGATCCGCTATTAATTCCAAAAACATCTTTTGTTTATTGTCCAAATCCTTCTCTTTGAAAGAAAAAGTAAAGACTCCATAAGTGATGTTTTGAGTCGTTATGGGCAAAAAGTAGCCATAGTCTTTATCTTCCAGAGCTTCCTGCCTATCCGCAGAAAGCCTTACTAAGCTAAATACTTCCTCCTGCGTAAAAAATTCAAAACCCACATCATCATTTGCCTGCATAAAATAAGGGTTTAGCTTTCCGCTTGGTTTGATATCTTCAAAAAAGGCTACGGAATGCATTAACTCATCCTTTAAGTAATCCATAGAGTATCTAATAATCGTATGCAGATCCCTTGTGGAAAGAAGCTTTCTGTTAATGCTGTACAGCAATTCCGCATGCTGACACTTCTGCCTTGCTTGCTTTGCCTGCGTCTTAATGCTGGTAGTAATAATGCTGCTGGTGAAAACTACAAACAACAGTATAATAAGAGTTACCGGAAAGTTCACAGTAAAACTAAAACCAAATCTTGGAGAAGTTATCAAATAATCATAAGTAAATACGCCTATCACTGCTGATGTTACTCCATAGATATATCCTTCTGTAACAGCTGTAATAATAAATATTGCCATGGACATTACAATATTTATATTTTGATATCCCAAATTATTACGGTAAAGAACTTCGCAGATAAGTAATGTACCGCAAAGAATGCAGGAAGAGAAAATAATATTTTTAACCCTTTTCTTGTCCAAATCAACCACCCTACACTTTTTCATATGTTATTTAAGTAAATGCATGGAATCATTTTCATGCATGATGAAGCATTGTCTATCATGAATAGTATATCATTGTTTTAGCTGTCATAGCTATCATAAATTTATTATCCGAACAAGGAAATAAAAATTCCCGCTATAATTGCGGAACCTATGGTACTTGCAACAATCGGTCCCATTGCATGCATTAAAAGATGGTTTGTAGGATCGTATTCGTGACCTAATCTTTGTGATATTCTGGCAGCCATTGGCATCGCGGATACACCTGCATTTCCTATGAGGGGATTTACCTTTCCTCCTGTTAATTTGCATAATAGCTTTGCTACCAATACTCCCCCGGCGGTTCCCATGACAAATGCAAAAAGACCTAAGATAATAATAAAAAGTGTTTTAATATTCAATACCCTCTCAGCGGTTGCACTTCCTCCAATGGATAAGCCAATTAATAAGGTAAGAAGATTCAGCAAATCCCCCTCAAGCATTCTGACTAACCGTTCTGCCACGCCGCTCTCCCGGATAAGATTACCAAGCATCAGCATTGATATCAATGTTGCAGCGGAAGGAACGAAGATTAATACCAACAAAGTCATTGCAATAGGAAAAAGAATTCTCTTTCTCCTGGACACCTCTTTCGGAATAGGCATAATTACCATTCTTTCTTTTTGAGTGGTAAGTGCTCTCATGATCGGCGGCTGAATAAGAGGAACTAAAGCCATATAAGAATACGCTGCAATCGTAATGGTCGGAAGCAGATGACTTGCCAGCTGCTTTGTGATATAAATAGAAGTCGGACCATCTGAACTTCCTATTACTCCGATGGCTGCCGCTTCCTGCATGGTAAAGTTTACAAAGCCGGGGACAAAATAGGAAATTATATGTCCTAAACCTAATGCCCCAAACATGGCCGCAAAAATACCAACCTGACCTCCAAGACCAATTAGCGCTGTCTTAGGGGATGAAATTAAGGGACTGAAATCCGTCATTGCGCCAATGCAGATAAAAATCATGGGAGGATAAATCCCAAGCTCAATGCCCTTATACAGATAATAAATCAGTCCTCCTTCATCATAAGAGGACAGACCCGCATTTGATATATTAGCAATAAGCATTCCAAATGCCAATGGAAGAAGAAGCAAGGGCTCATATCTTTTTTCCACTGCCATATATGCAAGGGCAAGTGCCAAAAATATCATGATTATTTCTGATAGTGTTAAATTGCTTATTATGTTTGTAATAAAATTAATAACGATCATCTCCTAATTGTTTGTATTGTTACTCGATTATGCGGCCATTATTGATGAACAATTATACCTGGAATTTGGTTTTCTTTTCATATTTTATATCCAATGGTTTTGATCGATAAGAAATGATCATCTTTCTTTGTGAATTGATTGTAAAAGCGTAACTTTCTAACATACTTTTCTCCTTTTTTATCATAAATTTATTCATTTGTATTAATTATAAAAGAAATATGTATAAAGAAGATGTTAAGAAAATAACCCATTCACCATCATTTTGGCAAAAGAAAAAAGTCAGTACAATGCCATAGGCAAAATACTGACTTTTAAAATTAGAAGTTTAAACAAACCGGACAATTTCTTCCAGTGGTTTGCGGGTTTTCTTCCGCACCGTCTGATTTGCAGGGTATCCGGCTGCAATTAACCCACATATATGCTTTTCCAGCGGAATATCCAGCAGCTTAGCTACTTTTTCTCTATCAAACATTCCCAATATGCAAGTACCGATTCCCTGTGATTCGGCTTCCAGACAAAGATAAGCCGTTGCCGCTCCAATATCGCCTGGAGCAAAATACTGACTGTCTACAAGGCATTTAACATGAGGCATTAAATTTGCATGTTCTTCAACCACAACAAAAAATGCCCGTGCTTTAGAAGCAAATGCATTGGAACCACCTAACTGCTGTGCAGATTCCGCTATCTGTTCCATAAGTTCAGGATTTTCGACTACAACAAAGCTCCAGGGCTGACCATTACATCCGGAAGGCGCCAGGTGGGCCGCCTCAACACATTTAACCAGCTTTTCATGTTCTATCGGTTGATCGTTAAAATTTCTACAACTTTGCCTGCGAAGGCATAAATCCATAAAATCTTCCATTTTAATTGCTCCTTTCTATTAAAGCCTTATAAATAAAGGCTGAATAAATAATTTAATATTGCTTTAAAGGAATCACCATATTCCAGGTATTTTCCGCATCAAAAAAACTTTCCGTCCCATCGCTCGTTGCAAAGAACATATGAGTCGCCTTACCGTTTTCAAATAAGATAAAGGGACGATCTAGATTTCCCATCTGGCGTACCTTTCCATCATCCCATAACACATGACGGGAATAGGTCAGTTCTCCCATGTTAAGAGTCCACTCAAGACCATTCTCAGAATAGCCATGAACACCTCCATATTTTTCACCGCATATGTTTCCATGCATGTCTTTTGCAATCATCTGATAGTAAGGACCTTCTTTCCAAATAAACGGATCCTCAATCTCTATGGATTCATCTACAAACAACGGGGTTTCCTGCATCACATGATATGGCCCAAGAGCATCTTTAGCCATTGCTGCTCCGATTGTCATCCGTCCATATGTATCTCCTGTATATGGCATCGGTTTATATGATCTCGCTTTAAACAGCAGAACAACCGAACCATCTTCTCCTATGCATGGTGCCGGATTCGAGGTCAGGAAATTGTCAAAATGTCCTGGTCTGGTTGGAAGTATGGGACGATCAGAGCGTGTCCATGGTCCAAAAACACTTTTAGCGGTTGCGATTCCGACTCTTTTATTCGCACGGGCTACAATCGAACGATAGTCGTTGTGGACCAGCTGCTCTCCCTCCTTTAAATCCGGAAATGGATGGGTAGAACCTATATAATACAATACGTATGTGTCTCCCCATTTTGTAATTTGAGGATTATGTGTCATTCTCCCATCCCAATATTCCGCGCCTCTAGCTGGGAGCACTACCTCTTCAAACTGATATGGCCCCTCCGGCGTATCGGAACTGGCGCGAACAATTTCTGAAAGGGAAAGCCAGCCCGGATGCATCGGCTGTGATTTCGGCCAGCGCGATGCGAACATATGATACCGGTTATCTTCCCCTTTAATTACAGATCCGCACCAAACCCAATATCCTTCCATCCTAAATCCTCCGCCAACTGGAGCCGGAAGCATTCTTTCTTTTAAATCCATTAGATTTTCCATCTGCATTTTCCTCTGTTTCTAACAAATCATCCTTAGAGAAAAACTGTACTACGAGAAAATGAGTACAGTTTTTTCTAGTTGATCTATTTTATTATATCATCCTATGCTGCATTTATTAAGTAAAATTTCTATTATTTTACAACACCTTTTTGCAGCATGATATTGGCATACAAGGCCTGTTCTCCCGTAGCAATTACCGCATAGGCTTTCTTCGCCTCCCGGTAAAAATCAAAACGTTCCAGATACCCGGTTGCTTCCTCACCAAGTCCTTCTTTTTGCATTATAATCTTATTATAATCTTCCCAGATCAGAACTTCTACCTGATCACCTTCCACTACTTTCATTAAATGCACTGGTTTTTCTACATAGCGGTCAAGAGGAAATACTGACAGCACGGCTTCCAGAATATCCGGGACAGAATGCCCATCCATACGGATCACATTCCCATCTTTTCCAACAGACTCAGCGGGAAAATTGCCATCAGCGATCACAAGCACGTCCCCATGCCCCATCTCACATAAGACCTTCAGCAGTTCCGGCGACAAAACCGGAGGAATTCCTTTCAGCATACCTGCCTCCCCATTTATTTATTATATTTTTTGTAACCCGGATGTCTTCCTGTCACTCCGTAGCTTTCTCTCATAGAAATCAGTCGATCGATATTTTCTTCGGATATTTCCTTTGCCCCGCCTAACAAATGGGCATTCAGGCTGATTTTTGCAAACAGTTCCAGAGTTTCCATCCGGTAGTAAGCAGTGAGTAAGTCAGCTCCTACCACAAGGGCACCGTGATTTTGCAGCAACACGGCATCATGATGTTCCAGATACGGCGCAATCGCATCCGGGACTTCATATGTGGATGGTGTTCCGTAAGGGGTGACCGGTACGGAACCCAATGCAATTACGGTCTCAATCATGGAGTATTCGTCCAGGGATTTGCCGGCCACTGCATATCCTGTTGCAACTGGTGGGTGGGCATGTAAAACAGCCCCTACATCCTCCCTCTCTTTATAACAGCGCAGATGCATTTTTATCTCAGAAGACGGGCGGCTTCCATCAAGTCCTTCCAAAACATTTCCATTCTCATCAATTCGGAGCAGTTTTTCCGGCGTAATGAAGCTTTTGCTGATGCCGGTAGGCGTCACGAAAAAGCTCCCATCCTCCAGTTTTACTGACACATTTCCATCATTGGCTGCCACCCAGCCTAACTGCCACATCTTGTGGCAGATCTCACACATTTGTTCTTTTAATTCTTTATATTGGCTATCTATCATCGTTCTTCCTTTCTTAGAAATTTTCACGGTACCACTGATACGCCTCTTCCCACCGATCTGCATGCTTTGGTTCATATCGAATCGGCTCCACAGATTCCGCCAGAACCTTTCTTGCCTGCTGCAAATTCGAAAACTCATGATCCGCCATATACTGGACCATCACATTACCAAATGCAGTTGCTTCTATTGGACCGGCAACCACCGTACAGTTACAGGCGTCAGCAGTCATCTGGCAAAGCAGCCTGCTTTGAGCGCCTCCTCCCACAAGATAGATTGTGGAATACGTTTTTCCTGTACACTCTGCAATTTCATCCAGCGCTTTTCGATAGGCCATAGCCAGACTTTGGTTTATGCAGCAAATGATTTCTCCTTCTGTCTCTGGTACCGTTTGACCGGTTTTTCTGCAAAAGCTGCGGATCCGTTCCGGCACATCACCTGGCGGAACAAATTCTGGAGCATCCGGCATAATAAAACTTTTTAACAGTTCAGCCTCGGAAGCCAACTCCTCCAGCCTTGCAAAATCATAGTTCTTTCCTTCCCTGATCCACTGTCTCCGGCTTTCCTGTACCAGCCAAAGTCCAATGATATTTTTAAGAAAAGAATACTTTCCTTCTACACCAAGCTCATTTGTTATGTTATATTTCTGTGACTTTTCGTTGATTATCGGTGTATCCAGTTCTGTTCCCAGAATGGACCAAGTCCCACAGCTTAGGATGATATAGTCTTTCTCCTGGGTCGGAATAGCTGCCATAGCGCTCTGGGTATCATGGCCGGCGACTGCGATGACGTTTGCCGGCAATATTCCAAGTTCTTCACAGATCGAGTGACTTACTTTTCCGGTTGCGGTTCCCCAAGTGACCAGAGGTGTGAATAATTTTTCCGGCAGATTGAGCCGCTTTATCACTTCCCATGACCATTGCTTTTCCCTCATATCAAAAAGCTGAGTTGTTGATGCAATGGAGCATTCACTTTTTTTCTCTCCAGAAAGAAAATAGCGGAATAAATCGGGCATAAGTAAAAGGGAATCTGCCTGTTCCAGGAGTCCGGATGAATCCGCATGGAGAGCCAGAAGCTGAAACGCTGTGTTGATTTCCATGAACTGATTACCCGTGATTTCATAAAATCTATTTTTATCAATCATCTGTTCACTTTTTTTTAAGAAACCTGCTGTGCGGTTATCCCGGTAATGGACCGGATTGCCAAACAGCCTTCCATTGGAATCAAGCAGGCCAAAATCCACGCCCCATGTATCAATTCCGATACTGCCAAATCCGCCATAGCTTTTGGCCTTTAAAAGTCCCTGTTTTATCTCATAAAACAATCGGGGGAAATCCCAGTACATCGTATCTCCCATGGTAACCGGATCATTAGAAAAACGATGGATCGTTTCTAAAGAAATTCGTTTGCCATCATATTTCCCTGCCATGATCCGTCCGCTGGATGCGCCAATGTCCGTTGCTAATACTTGTTTTTGCATCATAATAGTTCCACCTATTTATAAAGGGGACCGTATGTCTGACACGCCCGGTAATCCTGCCCCTCTTTATCCATACCAAAAGCATTCCATGCGGCCGGCCTAAAGATCTTTTCTTCGGGAACATTATGCAGACTGACAGGGATTCTGAGTATGGAGCACAAGGTAATTAAGTCGGCCCCCACATGTCCATAACTGATTGCCCCGTGATTAGCGCCCCAGTTGTTCATCAGATCATAGGCACTTGCAAATGCACCCTGTCCTGTGATAATAGGGGTAAACCAGGTACAAGGCCATGTATAATCGGTTCTCTTCCAAAGAACATCCGACACTTCCTCCGGCAGATGAACGGTGTACCCTTCTGCAATCTGCAGGGATGGTCCAAGGCCTTTGACCAGGTTCAGACGGATCATAGTCACTGGCATCTCACAATCAGTGAGGAAACGGGAAGAAAATCCGCCGCCCCTAAAATATCCGAAATCAGCCTGATTCCATGTGGTGGCTTCCATGATCTGTTTCTGGTCTTCTTCCGTCACCTCAAACCAAGGCTTTATCATGCGGTTTCCGCTTTTATCCACAGCCTTTCCACTGGCATCCAAACAAGCGGCACCGGAATTTATTAAGTGCAGGAATCCGCCGGCTTCTTTTGACCGTCCCTCCAGGTTATAGTCTGTGACACGTTTTACGGCGGCTTCACTCCAGTAGGTACGAACATCTGCAAAAATCTGTGCCCGATTTGTAAGAAGTTTTAAGAATAGCATACCGATCCCGTTTAACACATCATTCTCCGTTGCCAATATGTATGGTTCCCTTGCGCCATTCCAATCAAAGGAACTATTAAGCATGGCCTCGGCAAAGTCGCCATTGGGATAGAAATCCGTCCACTGACGCTGTCCCTGGAAGCCTGCGGCAATTGCATTATGCCCTAAGGATTCTTCTTCAAAGCCTTTATCCAGATTCGGATTGCCATTCATCAGATCCTTGATAATGCACATCATTTTTACAACAAATTCCCAATCCTTCTCTGTTTCTTCCTGGCTCTTTTGCACTGCTTCCGGATTTTTGTCAAAGCCTATGACACAATTATTCTTTGTCCATGCCAGTGCCTTATCAAATTCTTCTTTATCGTAAATGCCTTCTGTCATCCTACGGATGATTTCCACTTCATCCACAGATTCAACTCTCATACCTAAGTATTCTTCTATGAAAGATGGATCAATGATGGATCCGCCGATTCCCATACAAATAGAACCAATCTGGAGATAGGATTTTCCTCTCATGGTAGCTACAGCTACGGCAGCACGACCGAAACGGAGCAGTTTTTCTTTCACATCTTCAGGTATCCCGGTCTCATCGGCATCCTGCACA
This sequence comes from Lacrimispora sanguinis, assembly GCF_044987295.1. Taxonomy (NCBI): domain Bacteria; kingdom Bacillati; phylum Bacillota; class Clostridia; order Lachnospirales; family Lachnospiraceae; genus Lacrimispora; species Lacrimispora sanguinis. The sequence goes on from NZ_CP173277.1 coordinate 1,288,575, forward strand.
TCCTGACCATAAATCCCAAAAGCAGGAAGGCCTTTCTGAGCATGAGTTGCTAACACGGAAGCCAAATATACAGCTCCCGGACGTTCTGTTCCATTCAGTCCCCAAACTCCTTTGATGGTTTTTGTATCCATATCCATTGTCTCTGCCCCATAACACCAGCAGGGGGTTACCGTCAAGGTGATATCCACACCTGCCCTGCGGAATTTATCCGCACAAGCGGCTGCTTCGCCGACACCCCCAATGGTGGTATCTGCAATTACCACGTTTACAGGGTCACCGTTAGAATAACAAATGTTACTTTGGAACAATTCCGCCGCTGCCTTCGCCATATTCATGGTCTGGTCTTCCAGCGATTCCCTTACTTTCAAGTATCCTCTTCTTCCGTCAATCACGGGACGAATCCCTATCACCGGGTAACTTCCAATTAATCTGCTCACTGCCATATTCCTTCCTCCTTTTATTTGAATAGGAAAACGATTGCTTCTACCTGTAGTGTATCATATTGGATCCGATGATTCTTGTCTGATATTTGCAAAAAGTATAATAATATTCATATGTTTATCTGGAATATCATTGATTTTTTTATTCTGTTGGTATTATAATGTCAATAGATACTACTTCCGTTGCTTAATTGTAAAACCAAAGAGGTGAAAGCCATGCAATATCTTAAATATAAAGAAAACAAAAGCCACGGTACATCTGAATTTCCTGTTGGCTATTACTATGTGAATCATCTTCATCCGCAATATACCATGCCCTATCACTGGCATGAAGAGCTGGAATTTATTCATATTATAGAAGGGGAATTTGAGGTGACGATTGATGAAAACAGCCGGCTCGCCCGGCCTGGAGATATTCTCATTGTCAACAGCGGCTGCCTGCACGGAGGCGTCCCCCATGACTGCACTTACGAATGCATCGTTATCCCATGCAGCATCCTGTTGGGCAAATCCTTTGCTTCTCCTTTTTTGGACAAATTAAATAGATGTGAGCTGAGATTGGATGAATACTATCCATACGATCCAAACAAGATCTATTCCTTAATGGAAGAGTTCTTTCGGATTATAAGAGGTATAACGGTCAAGCAAGAGCTAATTGCCATCGGACTATTAAATCAGATCATAGGGTATATGTATTCTGAAAACCGCTATGTCATCCCTGACCAGGCGGAACGATCTAAGCATAAGAACATTTACCTTTTAAAAAATGTACTGGATTATATTGATCATAATTACTCTAACAAAATAGAACTGAATGATCTGGCAAGAATTACCGGAATGTCCCCCAAATATTTCTGCCGCTTTTTCTTCGAAATGACTTCCCGGACGCCCATCGATTATGTGAATTATTACCGCATTGAACGGGCCTGCTATCAGCTGATAACCACCAATGACTCCATAACAGAAATCTCACTTTCCTGTGGATTTAATGATATCAGTTATTTTATTAAGACTTTCAAAAAATACAAAGGGAAATCTCCCAGACAGTATATCAAGGAACTTATTCCATAACTGCAAAATGCGAACGGAATCTAAAAACGGTCATTATGCATTGGTTATATACCATACATAATGACCCTCAAACTCAAAAGTCAACACGCCATAGCGTTCGATTCTCTCTCGGTTTCTAATTTCTTTAATACACGCTTAAACTGGGTAGCAAACATGATGCCGGTTATTGTAACGGCAATCATATCAGCGATTGGCTCTGCTAAAAATACTGCATTTACCTTATTTTCTAGAAATAAAGGTAATATATAAATAAGTGGAATTAAAAGAATTATTTTGCGCAGAACAGCTAAGAATACAGATACTTTTGCTTTTCCTAATGCTATAAAAGTCTGCTGGCAACTGACTTGAATTCCAAATAGTAAAGAAGCTGCCATATAAATTCTCATTGCCTTAATAGTAATATCAATCAACTCTGCTTCTTTTGAAAAAATTCCAGCAAATACTTGGGGAAAGAACATTGCAATTGCCCATAATACGATTGAATAACTTAGTGATGCCTTTAGTAGTAATAAAAATGCTTCTTTCACTCTGGTGCCATTACCCGATCCGTAATTAAAGCTAATAATTGGTGTAGCTCCTTGAGTCAGCCCAACTAATGGAAGCATAGAAAACTGCATAACACTGGAAAGGATGGTCATGGCTCCAACGGATAGATCTCCACCATGTTTGAGTAAGGAGGTATTAAATGATACGGCTAAAATGCTTTCTGTTGATTGCATAATAAATGGTGCTAATCCAAGGGCAATACATGGTAATAATACTTTAAAATCTATTTTTAAATATTTTCTCTTGATTTTTAAGAAGGTTTTATCCCCATTAAGAAATTTAATAACCCATAAAGCAGAAACTCCCTGTGATATTATAGTTGCTAAAGCGGCACCTTTTACCCCCATATTAAACCCAAAGATAAAGATCGGATCTAAAATAATATTTAATATTGCTCCGACTAGTACTGTAAGCATGCTTGTTTTGGCAAAACCTTGTGCAGTAATAAATGCATTTAGACCTAAGGCCAGTTGGACAAACAAGGTTCCATAAGCATAGATCTTTAAATAATCCAATGCATACTTAAACGTATTCTGGCTGGCCCCAAATGCCATTAACATATTTTCTCCAAATAAAAGAACTACAACTGTTAATATTATTGAAATAAGCACCAATGCCGTTGTGCAGTTTCCCAGTATTTTTTCAGCAGTATCTTTATCACCTTTTCCCATCATAATCGAAGAGCGTGGTGCACCACCCATGCTAACTAATGCAGCAAATGCTGATATGACCATAATGATTGGCATTGTAACACCTACTCCAGTTAACGCTGTAGCACCTACATCAGGAATATGTCCAATATACATTCTATCCACCATATTGTACAGAAGGTTGATAATCTGCGCTGTAATTGCAGGAACAGCCATACTAAAAAGTAACTTTTTTATACTTTTAGTTCCTAATTCACTTTGTTGCTTATTTTTCATTTCTTCTATCTCCCCTTTATTCTTCAAGCTGATCAATGATGTTTTGATACATTTTATTTAATACTGTCTCCATTGCTTCATATTCTTTCCCAGTAATATTACATGTAAGAATAGAAAAAAACTCTTTTTGAGCCTCAAGTAATTTTTCCACAATTGGAATAGCCACTGGTTCGATTTTTAGATGAGTACATCTTTTGTCTATTTCATCTGTCTCATAGGATAAATAGCCTCTTCTATATAAGGAATCTACGGATTTTGATATCATAGACTTTGACATAGCACGATATCTGGCTATATCACGTGCGGTATTAAACGGAGCGTTGTTATACAAATACAAAAGTACATCGATTTCATTCTGGGTCAATTGCAATTCCTCAGTTAGTTGATAAAATACCTTTTCATACACCTTTTTTAACTTCCAGTTAAAGATTAAAAAAAGACTGTTTTTATTATTAACCGGTTCATTCTTCATTTATATTCACCTCGCTTTAATATAGTTCAACATTGAACTATATTATCATATATATTCCAAGTTTTCAATACACATCCCACTAGTAAAATATTATCATTAGCTGAAAACCCTTTGTTTTAGGCATAAAAAAGAGGCTAAGTCTTTAGTCTATCGTTGACCGAAACCTCACCTCTTTATTAACCACATTAATTTGATATCCCGTTGACGTCAGGGGGCATCTTCGAAAAGTATGCTCTTAATACTTTCATTGCAATCCCAAGATCGTCATCACCTCTTAGAAATCTCCCCATATAAATGGCAACAATATAATTGATGATCTCTGTTCTTGAGCACTTCGCTTCTACTTCTTTCAGTTCATCCGTATGAAGATCTACCAACACTTCAACCCAAGATTCTAGTTTTTCATTAATATGTTTCACAGGAAAATTAGCTTGCATATCACATTTGTTTACAGTACTTGAAGAATTATTACTGACAGCACCATGTATCTTTTGAAAACTCTTAAAAAACAGGCTGTAAGACTGTTCCACATGGTCGATAAAATCTATATTATCGCAATTAAGGATGCCTTCTTGATACATTGCTTTTTCCCAAAAATATCCTAACACTTCTCTTTGAAGCTGTTCTTTGTCTCCAAAATAATTATATAACGTTCCTACTGAAACTCCTGTTCGGCTGGCTAAGTCTCTCAAAGTCAAAGTCCTGACAGTTCCTGAAGTTAGCAGTTCCAACCCTATTTTTAAGATATCTTCTCTGCTCACATCAACTTTCTTCATTTCGTTACCTACTTCTTTCTTATTAAATAAACTTTATTTAACTAGCCTCTCATTCCCATAAACATACCAACAAAATATGGGATTAACCAAAATCCCCAAACAATCACACTAAACCTATGGAAATTCTCTTTCGCTTTTTCTGATCCTTTTATTAGTACATAAATTGCCCATAGGAAATGAACTAGCATAAGCATGATTGCTAAACCACCAGTAAATCTATGGATATAAAATGTGGTTAAATTAGAGATATCTTTCTTTCCAGCAATGATCGACATTAAAGTAGTCCCTGTCGTATCGAAGATCAGACCTAAACCAAAGTATACTGCGTGTATTTTCTTTAAAACTTTTTCTTTATGTTCACTCCAAACACCAATTGTATAAAATACCAAAGCCAGGGATATTGTAACAATTGCACTCACTAATAATCCGTTCATAAAATCACGCCCTTTCAAATTTAATATATCTAGCTACAAACCTAGTTCCACAGGAAAAAAGTGCAAATCCCAATCCTGAATAAAAAAATGCAATAAACCAATTAGGAACTAGATGATAATATCTAATTAAAATGCCTCCGCTCATCATGATAGCGATAATGACATACTGCTTTCTATCAAAAAACTTCCAAAAAGCCACTTTATCTTCCTCGTAACCTCTAATTCTTATCTCATGCCTTCGTACTAATTTTGAAAAAATCTTTAAATAAAAAAATAAAAATATGATAGAAGCACCTAAAAGAATAAGTCCTAATGAAGTAGACTTTTGTAAAAACGGATAGCCCGTTTTCATGACCATAAATCCTGCAAACATCCATACACAGCCTGCAATCAATAATAAACATTGTTTTTTTACTATAAATGGTTTCATATCCGACACCTCCTTTGAACGTCATTTAATTGAACATTGTTCAAATGAACTAAGTTCAATATACTCCTATGAGAAGGCTGTGTCAATATTTTTTTTCGAATCGCTCCCTGCAAAATACCATCCTTTGTCCGTAGCTGTTTATCTCACTGGAATATACAAATCCACCTCAGAGTCCGGATGATCGTATCCAAGGAAGCGTTCATCATAAAGCTCGAAGTCCTCCCGCCAGTCTAATTCTTCTTTCGTAGTGAGAAACCATGTTCCCCAGATGTAGTCAAAGGTCTGAGGCAGCATCCGCAAAGTACCTCGGTGTGTAAAAACCGCGTAGCGCCCCTCAGGGATTACCTTCTGCACAAAGGGCTCGGTTAGCCCCTCAAAAGACGATACTTCCGTTCCCGCCACTTCGGTAAAAAGGATATCCTCATTCATGGTGTACAGCGTGTTTTCTGCACATGCCTCGCAGATACCAAAGGATCTCCCGCCTGGGATTCGGTTGGGAATTTGACTATATAGGGAATTAGTCCTATCCCACAGTTCCCGCAGGCGGTTGTCCCGCAAGGTCGTTTCTCCCCGAATCCCCGCGACCCTGATCTCCGGCAGTTCAACGATCCGCGGATGGACCGTCACATTGCGGACCAGATGATCCAACAATCCTGTATCCAGGCGTTCTTTCCCGCCAATGAAGATGTCCAGGCGGTTTTGACGATAGCTTTGAGGACTGACCTTATAGATAGCTTTGAATGCACGGCTAAAAGCTTCCGGAGAATCAAAGCCGTATTCAATGGCTATATCTATTATTTTAAGGTCTGAATACAGAAGCTTCTTGGATGCGTCAGCTAGACGTCGCTTCTTGATGTAGCTGCCTATGCTTTCACCCAGGATCGCTGTGAATTGTCGATTTAGATGATAATAAGAATATCCGGCTGCCTTTGCCACATCCTCGACCTTAATATTGTATCCCAGATGGTTTTCAATATATATAACCGCCTGCTCCAATGATTTTCTATAATTCACAGCAATCCTCCTTCTGCTTTTAAGTTAACGGCTGCCAATCATAAGTGCCTGGTGCCGCTTTCTCTAAATTAATCTCCACCGTCTGCATACCATCTTCCAACGGTTGGGTAATATCATAGGTATGCCAGCCATTTTCGGACCGGCCGCCCCAGCAAAGGTCAATGATACCGTCTGATGGCGAAATTACCATGCTCTTGGTGGTTCCGAAATACTCCTCGAAGTAATGACAGCATAGGCCATCCGGATACTTAGCCAGCAGCATTTCCTTAAGCTGTGCCTGAGTTACTTCGTTTTGATTTGCAATCTGTTTTTTGATATATTCGAACCGTCTTGCGGAATGCGCCATTACCTTGGGTTCCATCGACTGAAGATCTGGAAAAAGCGCATGGTTCGTAGCATACAACTCCTGCTCTTTGGAATCCGGACCAATCTGCTTGACAGCGGTACGGCCATCCAACGTTTCTACCAGAGCGGCATTTCCAGCCTTATCCAGCAGAATCATATTTAAGTTATAAGCGATGGGCATCCCTTCCAGATATTTGAGCGATTCGGTTACGTCCTTGCAGTTTTCCAGAAGAGCACGGGTAACCGCCCAAAACTGGAGACCTTTGAGTTTCGGTGATCGCATATAGGGAAGAGCCCCTACCGGAAAGCCACAGGAACTCATCGTGACGGCAAGGCCGTGTTCGTTAAATCCATCATCCCGTCCGAAGTGGAGTACACTGGTCCCCATATGCGAGTATTTTCCTGTGACACTGGTTTTAATCAGACAGAAATCCTCAGCTTCGTGACTGAACTCATAGTTACGGGCAAGCAGGGGTTTCCTATCGGCAGTGCGGCTTGGCAGCAGTGCAATATGACTGCACCGGGGAAGCAGATAAGTCATTCCGTAAAAAAATACCTGCTCAGGTTTTACCTTCAGCGCATCGGCAAAACCGCAAAGTTCTTCTGTGAGACCGGGACACCAGCGGTCAAAAAGTTTTGCCGCTTCCTCAACCTGCTTTAGGCCAAAGCCCTCTATTTCGGCAGTATGGGTTGCTTGCAGCTGCGGGATTGCAGCGGTCATTTTTCCGAACTGATATCCAATTTCATAGCTTGTTCCGGCAAGCTCTGCGGTGTAGGTTTGTATTTTTAGCATAGTGTTGATTCCTCCTTGTATTCGTTTTCTTTAGTTTACCGAAACAATGGAGGGGCTGCATGATATTTTCTGCTAAACCATTATACCATAGTGGAGTTTGAAAACAAATAAAGGTACATCTTCATAATAGAAAATGTACCTTTATTATTTAACCTTTCTTTTTAACAGGAGAATTACCTGCGGGGCAGCGCATGAATCGCTCCGCCAATACAATCCTCAAGCGCTTCCCCTACTGATTCATTATAAGTAGGATGAGCCCGCATTGCTTTTAAAAGCTGCTCTGCAGTAAGTTTGTTGGTAATGGCAGTTCCCATCTCTCCAATCATATCCGTAGCTCTGGCGCACATCATTTGTGCTCCCAGCAATGCGCCTGTTTCCTTATCTGTTACAACTTTAACAAAGCCTCTCTCTTCCTTTGTTATAAATGATTTGCAGTTAGCGTGGGTTAAGGTTTTCCCGGTAATGGTCTCGATCCCTTTCCCTTTTGCTTCCTCTTCTGTTATTCCGACACATGCAATCTCTGGATCCGTATAAACACATGACGGAATTACCGACAGATCGATGGAGGGCCCTACCCCGTTCATAAGTTCCACCGCACAGATGCCCTGGGAGCTTGCAGCGTGGGCCAGCTGAATGCCTCCGATCACATCTCCGATCGCAAACACACCCGGCATACTTGTTTCAAAGTTCTCCTTCACCATAATCCTTCCCCGGTTCATTTCCAGTGAAGTCCCTTCTTCCAGCAGTCCATCCGTATTGGGAATACGTCCGGTGGCAGAAAGCAGGTACGGCGTCTTTATGACCTCGATCTTTTCTTTGTCTTTTGCCATCTCCCCATAGGTACAGGTGAAATCTTTGCCCTCTTTTTCAATTTTTCGGACAAATGCCTTGGTATGGATGTCAACGCCTCTCTTTTTCAATATCAGCTTTAAATTCTGTGAGATTTCTTTATCCAGACCAGGCAGAAGTCTCTCTTCCGCCTCCAGTAAGGTGACCTTGGAGCCAAAGGAAGCGAATACGGTGGCAAACTCCACACCGATAACTCCGCCGCCTATAATAATCAGGCTTTCCGGTACATGATCAAGCTGAAACAACTCATCGCTGGTCATGACTCCGGGAAGACGGATTCCTTCTATCGGCAAAATAGCTGGCTTTGATCCTGTTGCCAGCAGGATATGCTTCGCCTGAAGGAGTTCTTCCCCTTCCTCTGTCTTGACCCTGACCATTCCATCCTTGGTCAGCGTTCCCGTTCCGTGTATCCGATCAATTTTATTTCCCTTAAGAAGCTGTTCCACACCCAGTCTGAGACTTTCGGAAGTTTCATTTTTATAGGACATCACTTTTCCATAATCACAGCTCACCTCTTTTGAGATGATTCCGAATCTCTCTCCTGACAGAACCTCCTGATATAATTTAGCAGCGTGCAGCATGGCCTTGGCAGGAACGCAGCCTCGGTTTAAACAGGTACCGCCTACTTCCCGGTTTTCTATCACAGCCGTCTTCATTCCCAGCTTTGCAGCCTTTATGGCCGCTACATATCCTCCGGGACCTGCACCAATAACAAGCAGATCGTATCGTTCTTCCATCCTATCCCTCCCTGGTCTTTATAATTCTGCAGCAGCAAAAAACTCTTTTAAGTCTTTTATCATGGCCGACTGGGCCTGGGTTTCTGCAGGCACTTGATCCAGCTTATTGCAGATATCTTCATTCTCATATCTGCTACCCTTTATATACCTGGGGATCCGGTCCATAAGATCCGGTTCCATGGAATCTGAAAATAATTGCAGATCCTGTATGATCCCGCTGTTTACCTGAAATTGCCAGATCACATTTCCCCAAACAAAGCGTTTTGACAGTTCGTATTGAAAATCCATGTTACGTCCGTACAGCCAATCCCAGGAAGAAAACTTCTTTCTTCCCTCTGACAATGCTTCCTGGTCTAAATCCTCCTGCCTGCAGAAAACCGCCTTACATCCATAAGTTTCCTCAAATGCCTCCAGAAGCTTTTCCTTTAGCATATCAATGGTTAAGTCAGCCCGGTATTCAGAAAGATTGGTTACCCTTGATTTAACGGAGTCCACTCCTTTTAATGCCAGCTTATCCTTTGAAACCTGTAAGTATTTGGAAAGCTTCTCCATATCTGCATGAACCAGCAGGGTTCCATGATGATAACATTTTTCCCCTCTGGTATAAAAGGCATTGCCGGAAAATTTCCTGTCTGATACGGTAATATCATTTCGTCCTGATTTTTCTGCATGGATTCCCAGTTTTTTGACTCCGCTCAAAATAACCTCAAGCTGTTTATCCAGATCATAATGATTCTTGTTAACAAGAAACGTAAAGTTCAGGTTACCAAGATCATGGAATACGGCGCCGCCTCCTGAAAGCCTTCTCACCAGGTGACCGCCATCCTGCTCCAATTCCCGGATCCTGCATTCCTTCCATGGATTCTGGTTTTTACCGATTACAACAGTATTTTCATTCTGCCAAAGGTATAAGATACAGGTATCCCGACCTGCATTTTCTAATAAATACTCCTCAATAGCAAGATTCAGATACGGATCATAACTGCTTCCGTCTATATATTTAATTTCCTGTATCATCTTTTATCCGTTTCCTTATCTAAAATTCGTGCTTTAACTTTGGATTTCTGGCAGCCCTAACTTCATCAAGTCTGGTGACCGGTGTGTGGATGGGGGCCTGATGAAGAGTTTCCGGATTCGTCATTGCTGTTTCATGAAGACTGCGTAATACAGCAATCACTTTATCCAATGTTTCTTTTGATTCCGTTTCCGTAGGCTCCGCCATTAACGCTTCTGGCACGATCAGTGGAAAATACATGGTCGGTGGATGGATTCCATAGTCCAAAAGTCCTTTTGCTATGTCCATGGCTGATACACCGGTTTCTTTTTTAAGCCTTGCAAGGCTCATGACAAATTCATGCATGCAAGTTCCCTGGTAAGCCATATCATATACATCCTTTAATTGCGCCATCATGTAATTGGCGTTTAATACGGCATGCTTTGAGGCTTCCGGAACCCCTTCCTTTCCAAGCATAAATAAATACGTCATAGCTCTGACCACAATTAAAAAGTTACCGTAAAAGCTTTTCACCTGTCCGATGGTATGTGCCGGATGTTTAAATACGTATCCTTCCTCTTCCTCTACCATGCTGCCGGGTAAAAACTCAGCCAGGAGATCCTTGCAGCCAACTGGTCCGCTGCCCGGGCCACCGCCTCCGTGAGGGGTAGAAAACGTCTTATGAAGATTTAAATGGACCACATCAAATCCCATGTCACCTGGTCTGATCATGCCCATAACGGCGTTTAAATTTGCTCCGTCATAGTAATTCAGTCCTCCGGCTTCATGAACGATTTTTGTAATCTCCAGTATATTTCTATCAAAAAGACCTAATGTATTGGGATTGGTTAACATCAGTCCTGCTGTATCTTCCCCGACTGCTTTTTTTAATTCCTCCAAATCCACTCCGCCGTCTTCCGCAGATGGGATACTGATTACCGAATAGCCCACCATTGTCGCACTGGCAGGATTGGTTCCATGGGCGGAATCTGGTACGATGATCTTTGTTCTTTTATTGTCACCGCGGCTTTCGTGATATGCTTTTATCAGCAAAAGTCCGGTAAATTCACCGTGGGCTCCTGCTGCCGGCTGGAAAGTCATACGGTTCATTCCAGTGATCTCACATAAGTATTGCTCTGCTGTTTTTAATACTTCCATACAACCCTGCACCGTATGCTCCGGCTGCAGCGGATGAATCTGTTTAAAGCCAGGAAGAGCTGCTGTGTCTTCATTGATCTTGGGATTGTATTTCATGGTACAAGAGCCCAAAGGATAAAAGCCGTCATTGACACCATATGCCTTTTTCGCTATTTCTGTATAATGTCTGCTTATATCATTTTCAGACACTTGGGGAAGGTGCATGCTCTTTTTTCTCAAGCTGCCTTCTTCCGGCAGGCTTACCGGCACATCACATTCCGGCAGAATGGTCATCGTTCTTCCTTCCTGTCCCTTTTCAAATATCAGCATAACCTTACACCTCCTTTAGAATGCCAATGACACGGTCAATGTCATCCTTAGCATTCATTTCCGTGCAGCACCATAAGATCTGTCCGGCTCTTTCTCCGGTTAAGGGATAGCCGCCAAGAATTCCATGTTCTTCCAGTTTCCCCATCACCTGTTCAGCCGGGATTTTTGAAGTGGTCACAAATTCGTGGAAGAATTCCCCTTGGTTTACAACCGAATATCCGATTGCTTCCAATTGCTCCGCCATATAATGAGCTTTTGACATACATTGAATGGCTGTCTGCTTCAGTCCTTCTGCCCCCATCGCAGATAAATAGACGGACACTGCCAATGCACAAAGCGCCTGGTTTGAGCAGACGTTACTTAATGCTTTTTCTCTTCGGATATGCTGTTCCCTCGCCTGAAGGGTTAAGACGTAGCCTGTTTTTCCATTGGAATCAACGGTTTCCCCAACGATCCTTCCCGGAAGCTTTCTGATCAATTCTTTCGTACATGCCATAAAGCCGATATAAGGTCCTCCGAATGATAGCGGCAATCCAAGGGGCTGCCCCTCTCCCACTGCAATATCAGCACCATATTCTATAGGCGTCTTAATGATTCCCAAAGAAATAGGATTCACTCCCATGATATAGCGGGCATTGGCTTCCTTTGCTATGCTTCCGATCTCTTCTGCCGGTTCCAGAATGCCGTAATAATTTGGATTCTGAATGTAGACACATGCGGCCTGACTATCCAGATGTTCTTTTAGAAAATCCAGATCTGTTATACCGTCTTTTTCCGGAATAACCGTAAGTTCCATCCCGTTTCCAAAACAATAGGTCTTTATGGTTTCTATTACCTGAGGATGAACCGCTGCGGAAACAAATGCCCTGTTTTTCTTTCTGTCCCTGCACATAGCTACCGCTTCAGCCGCCGCAGACGCGCCGTCATATACGGAGGCATTGGCCACATCCATCCCTGTAATCTCACAGATCATTGTCTGGTATTCATATATGGATTGTAAGATTCCCTGGCTCATTTCCGCCTGATACGGGGTATAGGCGGTGTACAGGGTTTCTTTGGATATCACGCTTTTTACAATGGAAGGAATGTAATGCTTGTAAGCACCTGCTCCTCTGAATATAACTGGAAACACCGTATTTTTTGCTGCAATGCCTTCCATCTTTTTATTTACTTCCATTTCAGACATTCCGTTAGGAAGATTCAATCCATCCTTTAATAAAACCTCCTGAGGAAGCTGCCCAAAAAGGTCTTCTATGCTCTCAATTCCGATCGCTGACAGCATTTCTTTTCTGTCATGGTCGGTTGCCGGTACAAATGAACCCATATGCAGATCTCCTTTATTCCATTTCTTTTTTAACAAGTTCTTCGTATTCCTCAGGACTTAAGAATTCTTCTTTATCCGTTATATCGGTGATTTTCACAAACCAGGCTTCATAAGGAGCCTCATTGATCTTTTCCGGTGAGTCTAAAAGTTCTTCATTGATTTCTGATACAACTCCGGTTACCGGACAATATACATCGGAAACGGCCTTAACAGATTCCACATCAGCAAATACTTCACCGGCTGTCGTATCGTCACCTTCTTCCGGAAGATTAACAAAAACAAGTTCTCCCAATGACTGCTGCGCATGATCTGTAAGTCCGACCAAAGCCGTTGTTTCATCTTCAAATCTCACCCATTCATGTGTTTTGGTATAAACCAGATCCCCTAATACCTTCATAATTAATTCTCCTTTTCCTTGTAGGTTATTTTGATTTTCTATAAAATGGAAGGGTTACCACTTCCGCTTCTACTTCTCTTCCCCGGACGATTACCGTTACTTTCGTACCTGCTGCTGTATATTCTTTATCTAAAATAGCCATGGCTGCCGGATAGCCCAGATATGGGCAATGGGTTCCCGATGTTGTAAAGCCTGCCTTTTTCCCGTCTGCAAGTACCTCTTCGTGTTCCCTTATGATTCCACGCCCGGTTACCCTTAGGCCAACTCGTTTTCTTGTGAGGGAATCTTTATTTGGTAAATGGCTTTTTCCGATAAAATCATCCTTTTGCATCTTCACTGCAAACCCGAGACCGATTTCCACAGGATTAATCTCATCATTCATTTCATGCCCGTATAATGGCATGCCTGCCTCCAGCCTCAGAGTATCCCTGGCTCCCAGACCGCATGGGATCAGTCCATATTCACTGCCAGCCTCCATAAGTGTTTCCCACATGGTCTCAGCATATTGATTTTCTAAATACAGTTCAAAACCATCTTCCCCTGTATAACCGGTTCTGGATACCATACAAGGAATTCCGGCCACTTTTCCATCAAACACTGCATGATAGTATTTTTCAGGTATATCTGAGGTGAGTTTCATAAGTATTTCCTGTGATTTGGGACCTTGCAGGGCGATTTGAGCGATTTTATCAGAAATATCTTCAAACTCCACTTCTCCTAACTTATGTTCCAGCATCCACTGGTAATCCTTTTCTTTATTGGAAGCATTTACGACAATGAAGTACTCCTCTTCCTTTTTCTTATATACAATCAGATCATCCACCGTTCCACCGTGCTCATTGCACATGGGGCTGTATCTTGCCTGTCCGATCTCCATATCGGTAAAATCATTGGTCAGCAGACGATTAAGATTCTCAAGTGCATCTTTCCCCTTACAGATGATTTCTCCCATATGGGAAACATCAAAAAGCCCTGCCCTCGTTCTTACTGCCATATGCTCCTTTATGATGCCCTCTTCATATTGGATAGGCAGAAGATATCCGGCAAAAGGGACCATTTTACCATGATACTTCAGATGAATTTCATAAAGCGGTGTTTTAAGTTCCATGTTTAATCCTCCTTAAATAATTTATATGATAATATAGGAACATCATCCGTTATATGCACAAAAAAAGGCAGAAAGAAGTATCCGTATTGGATATTCCTGTCTGCCTCTGTCCTTTTACCTGAAAGATTAACTTCGTCGGTACATAAATGTTCTCCAGAGTTACGTCCGAATCCGATCCTTTTGCCTGAGAGTTTCTGCCTTCCCCTTCGGCGGCACAGATTTGTGCTCTCTCTCTGATTCATCATCCGTTATTTATTATTGATATTATCAGAGTATTTTGGCACTGTCAATCATTTTTTACACAACCTTTTAGAATAATTCTGACAACTTTTTAACTATCTTTTAAGGCGGCTCCTTACAGCCTGGCTGCGAGCAGTTCATCGTATGTCTTTAATCCGGGAAGGTTTGGAATTCTTATTATAGTACATAAAACTGTCAGCAGCGGCGATTGCAGCATCCACACTATCAAACATAGTAAAATCGACGATTCCATAACTAAAGGATAATGCAGAGCCAGTTCCCTCTAGAACCTTTGCTTTTAAGTCTTCTTGTATATTACATATTATAGCATCAGCATCCATAACACCGCATCCTAGCAGAACAAGGAATTCATCGCCACCCCACCGGCAAACCATATCATCCTTACGAATTCGCTTGGAAATGGCTCGGGCTACACTGTTAATTGCCTCATCGCCAGCAGCATGTCCGAAAATGTCATTAATGGACTTTAATCCATCTAAATCAATAAAGCATAAAGATACAGCAGGTTTCGTCATTTGAAGCGAACCATGCGTTTTTTGCAGGATCTTGATGCCCCATTCACGGTTAGATACGCCAGTCAGCGCATCCGTCGAAGCAAAATAGTGCAATTGTTCCTCGCACTTTTTCCGCAAGGTTATATCAATCGCCACCTCAAAATGAGCCAGAGTACCATCTACCCAGCGAATGACTGAATCTTTGACCCAGTACCAGTTGCCGTTTATTGTATTCTGATGCTCATATTCCAGAACCCCCTTATTAGGAGCAAAACCACTGCATTTCAGCTTGGGAATTGAACAAAAAGGACAAGGACCATCCATTCCCTTTTGCAGCACCTCCCAGCATTTTCTTCCCAACACTCCATCCGATTCAATTCCCAGTTGATCCGTAAGTGTCCGGTTTACAAATTTAAGTTCGAAGGTTTCCAAATCATTAACAAAGATGATAGAGTCAATGTTGTCGCTGATCGTTTGCAGTACCTCGTAGCTGCGGATAATCTCCGTTTCCTCGTTGCGCCTGATAATCAATGAGGATATGACACTGCCCACACCTTTTAAAAACATCAACTCTCTGTAGCTCCAACGCCGTGTTTTCATACAGTCGTCATAGCCAATAAATCCTATTAGCGTATCATGTTGGAATAACGGCAGGATAGCAAGTGCTTTAATTCCCTGTGGCTCCAGTATGGCCCGGTCCTTTTCCGTCAGCGTACTTACATCATCGGAAACATACAGGCCAGAGGGGTTCACAATGATATCGTAACTATAGTCATCTTTGCAGAGGTTTTGTAAATCCTGTATTGC
Source organism: Lacrimispora sanguinis (assembly GCF_044987295.1). Classification (NCBI taxonomy): domain Bacteria; kingdom Bacillati; phylum Bacillota; class Clostridia; order Lachnospirales; family Lachnospiraceae; genus Lacrimispora; species Lacrimispora sanguinis. Next base: position 1,304,260 of record NZ_CP173277.1, read on the forward strand.
AGGTTCCACGCCCGGTGCACACCACTCATATGTATTGCGCGTGTAACTATTAAAAAGATCCTCAAAGATATACACACGGCTGACATCGATGTATTCACCCACTCGGGACAGAATCATCTGCACAGCCTGGTTTATATCCGTAGAGTGGTAGGATGTATTTAAAACGTAGGCTAAAATATCATTATATTTATTCGATGAATCGCAGTCTGAGTCGTCATAAAAAACGTATATAATGATATATTTTGACTCGCCAAGGCATGCAATGTTTGCGGCAATTTTAACAGAAATAACTCTTTCTTCAGGTGATATCAGTTTTAATGGGTACTGGCTAAGAGAGCCGGCATGTTCCAGTGTCTGACGAATATGATCCTGTTCCCTTTCATTCTGAAAACGCATTAATTGGCGGAGAGGAACCTTCAGGGAGGAATCTGCATCGGGTTTCTCCAAAATGATTGACGGGTTAAGAAGCAGGTATGCTTCCCTGTTGGCAAAGGATACTATCATTTCATCTCCAGCCTCACATACTATAACGGGGATATTGGTATCTTTAAACATACTGTTAAAAATAAACTCGTTCAAATTGAACTCCATTCCGCCGCTATGCATGCGGCACCATTAATCTGGATTTAACTTGATGTGGAAACATATCCATATAGTATAAAATAATGAACGCCGACTTTGTATTGCCGTGTACTCAATTTGATTTTTTACGTGTTGAATTTGGAGGTGAGAAAATAGCTCTACCTTTTGTTCCTATCATCTGTTTCTACGATTTCTGCGTTTTATTATAAATTAATCGAAAAAAAGAATTTTAATACCCAGCGTCTAAAACCACTACGTGATACACCATACTTTTCTGCAATGGTATACTCTGAACCATTCCCGGATAAAAATTCTTTCACAGCCTTAATTTTTTCTTGTGGTGATATATTCCTATTTCCAGGCATGAAAATATGCTCCTCCTTGTATAAACAGTTTTATATTTAAACTGTCTACTACAAGGAGGAGCATATCATGTTGATAGTTAGTAGTTTTTTATACTTCAATAACTTAAACCTTGCCAATTTACCTTAATGCTTATTTTCTCTGTTGTCTTACAATGCAAACATTAAATATAAGATGAGCCAAGACTTTTTAATATCTCTGTTTGTCAATAAATACGCTGCTCCAAACATAAATCCTAATATTGCGCCAAGCACACCGTTTTCAATATCAAAAATACCCCTGCTAACTAAATGCACTATCCCCCAAGTCAATCCACAAATGATACCGCCCCAAGGCACATTCCGGTTTTTTGTCCATATTTCCATTGCCTTTTGCCCAAAGACAATAATCAACAAAAACATTGCGGTTTCAACCATGTAGTAGATGTATTGGAAAAAAAATTTTACCAAGCCTAAATTAGTAAATTCTTTTATAACCTTGAATCCATCCCAAGAAAAATAACTAATTGTCGCAGATAATATAATACCAAACAATACGGCAAGGAGTTGCCACAGTCTCATTTTTTCTCCTTTTGCCCATATGTCAAATTCCAATCTGTATTTTGCAGTGCGTATAAGCAAATAACCCGCAACAGCCCAGGTAAAATAGGTAATGACCCAATGTAAAACGGCTTGCCACGTTGCATATTCCTGAAAGGTTATTCCTCCATAAAGAATGGGTTCCCAACCAAAAGCATGTACAGCTTCTAATGAAATCCCCAAAAACGCTCCTATCGAAAGCAATAAATACTTCCAGCCTGCCTCTTTTTTAACGCTGCTATTCGTCAAAACTCTCTCCTCTTTTCACCACATTGCTGCATAAAATATTATAATCTACAGTTATAATTGTTAAATTGATATTTCCCCAATTGGCAAACTAGAATTTGACGTGGAGATAAAATCTCATGGATACTTTTGATAGAGTATCCTATTTACTTATTGACTTTCTATTTGATTATACCTACAATCTTTGCGTTCCCGCCATCTTTGAATACACCGGAACAATTATACTGCCAAACTCCTTTTTTCAAAGCTATCTCTTTAGTTATGTTAGCGGAGCCGATTGTAATGCGCTGTTCTTTACCATTCGGGTCAAATAAGAATAGATCTACCGACCCACCCTTAATATCCGAGGTAACATTTAAGGTTAATGTTTGATTATTTTCCGCTTCGAATGAGCCAGATTCAGCTATATTCATTTGGTTGGTATTATTGGTTAAATTCATAACGACATTCCCTTCGGATATGATGTCGCCATTAACTTCATGCGAACTGTTGTTACCGGGAATTAAATCAACCGTATTTTTTACGTCGTTATAATTAACTGTATATCCGAGCTTTTCAAGCAATTCATTTGCCGGGACATACAAAATTGCGATTTGCTCATTATCCATTGTAACCGAAATTAAGGATTTACTAAGTGGTAAAGAATCTCCGTTAAGCGTAACTTTCGTATTGCTCAAAATCACGGACTTAATACCCGTTGCCGCAAATACGGTCGTTATCCCCAGCGTTCCTATGATGACCCCCGCTACTAAACTTTTTACATCAAAATTTTTCATTTATATATCCCTCCAGTTTTAGGATTTAAAATGTTACGGGCCGACTACAACCGCCACAACCCAGCGGCGTGATTTTGCTCTTTGCCCCGGTAAAGCCCAGTAAATTCTGATTTTCTGGATTTACTACAATAAAAAACTACCAGCTTAATAACTGATAGTTAGTTTGCTTATTGTTCTATTTTTGGAGGAAAACACCTAAAAATTATCAAGTTATTATCGGGGTCTAAAAAGCTCATATTCTTTGCACCCCTCGGTCTTACGGTTGGGGGTTCTATAATCTGGATACCAAGTGCTTTTAATCTCTTAAACTCTACATCTACATCATCGACTGTAAAAGCAATACAGATGTTATGTAGGTTCGCTTCTCGCTCTATCCCGTCATTATAAACAGTCAGTGTTGTATCCTCCGATATGATAAATTGATGATTATTATCATCACTGCCATTATCGATATCAAATAATATTTTATAAAAATTTGATAATCGGATAACATCATTTGTCAATAAACATACTTCTCCCACTTTCATTTCGACTCCCCCAATATTTTTGAAATAAATATTTATGAGTAGAATAACACCAAAATTACTAACTATCAATATTAAATTTCCAATGTACATTAATACGTTAAATGCTAATTTAGCGTAGCAAGGGTTATGCTCATAACCAGCATCTACGCAAGTTGCTTATTTTTGCACTTTCGGCTTTGTAATGTACCTATCCTTTTGACTAAAAAAAGTGATATCAGCATAGCCAGCAAATATTTTTCCGGAGTGCTTCACATCTTTTTCAATAAAGTACCTATCGCCTTTAGTATAAATGTTTTTAACACCATTTATCGTTAGTTCAATCTTGCCTTCAAGCACAATACCCCATTGACTTTCATGCGAGTGTTCTGGAAAATCAACATCCTCATTAAATTGCATAAAAATAATTTGGTGTTCCTCTCCTTGAGAAAGATATGCTTGATAATTGGAAAAAGGCATTTCTGCTTCTGGAAGGCTGTTAATCGGCTCTGGAAATAAATTTGAATGTGTTATCTTCCTTATGTTTCGCATTATATAAATAATCGACACTTCAGCGCAAACTCATTATAGGGTAACAGGGCATATATCCATCCATCATTCTGCTGAATAATTACACACTTTCGCCCAATTACCTAATATAAATATAACTGTATCCAATAAGGAGCGGACATTGATGCTATGAATTGGACTTTTTCTGTTCCCAATATGTTCGGGTTCATGTCGAAGCAGTCCTTAAGGAATTGACCATGGCGCACAAAATCTGTCTTTTTTGCTAAAATGGACAACAACATCACAGGGTTGTCGCCAGAACGCATAATAGGACCCTGCACAATTTGATCCAGAACAGAATAACGGCGGTTCTGATTTTTTTAATTTCAGAACCGCCGACTTTTATGCGTCTACCTTATGCTTTTTATTTATCTCTGTTTTGTAATAAATGATTTTGTTCTGAAGATTATCAAGGTGTTCTTGCATAGCGGCGATTTCCTCTTTCAGAACAGTCCGGTGCTGTATCAGCATTTCCATCCGTTCTTCCAACGTACCGTCACCCTGTGCCCGGAGTTGGGCGTATTTTCGGATTTCCTTGATTGGCATACCCGTGTCTTTCAGTCGTTTTATAAACTGTATCCACGCAATATCACTGTCGGAATAATACCGCCTGCCGTTCTCCTTGCGTTCGGGTATGATCAGGTTTTCCTTCTCATAATACCGTAAGGTATAGATACTAATTCCTGTGATTGATGAAAATTCGCCTATAGCATAGCTCATAAAAAAAACCTCCCGAAACACTTGACCTGGAGTTAACTCTACATTATATACTTCATTGTATCAGAATAAAGGAGTGATCGAAATGGCAAACGAACGATATTTGGCAGGTACAAAGAAATTGCAGGAGGTGGACGGCCAGGCTGGCGATAACGTAATAAAGTCCCTTGATGGTTTAGCGCCGGATCTCGGAAGGTATATCATAGAATTTGCTTTTGGTGATATTTACTGCCGAGAGGGACTGACCTTACAGGAGAGAGAAATGATAACCATAACCAGCCTCCTGACAGCAGGCGGCTGTGAACCGCAGCTATCCGTGCATATAAACGGTGCTTTGAATGTTGGAATAGCCCCCGCTAAGATTATCGAAGTCTTTATCCAGTGCATTCCCTACATTGGCTTTCCAAGGGTATTAAACGCAGTGAATGTGGCAAAGAGCATTTTCTCGGAACGAAATATCAAGGTTGACTAAAAGGTCATTAAGTGCTCGCAATTTTTACTTGTATTCCTCACCCCACTGCCACATGGCATCGATGACAGACTTCAAGCTTAGCCCCACTTCAACGCAGTTCAAAACCGCCCGATAAATTGAAATTGACTTACTCCCAAGAAGTGCCCTTAATTTGCATTGGTGTCCCCTCTGTCATAAAGTCAAAGCCATGTTTTAAATAGAAATCAACATTTTTCTTTTCATCTGGAACTACATCAACATAACAAAATTCTTTGTAATCATCTAACAATCTTTTTAATAGTGTTGAAGCAATTCCAATGCCTTGATGCTCTGGATTGACTAATAAGCAATCAATCGTAGCTTGCCATATGCCATCATCTAATCCTCTAATAAGCCCAATCAGTTTTTCTCCATCCCATGCGGAAATCACTTTACTTGAATTATGCAACGCCATTTTCAATTTATTCGGGAATTTGCCGGAGGACCAACTGACAGATAGAAAGAGTTCTTCAATTTGCTTTTCATCAAAATCCTTTGTATATCGATATTCAATCATAATATTTCTCCCATTCTAATTCCGTTTTTCCAAAAACGGTAATTTGGGATAGATCACTCCACCAATGCAGCCACAATCGTCGATTTTTTCATTTCTTTTTCCACACGTGATCTAATGTAACTTTCTGGTATACTAATACCCTTGTGAATAAATATTATTTTTCTTTTTTAACTCCTCAATTTCCATTTTGACAAAGCGTGAAATCATTTCCCGGTATATCGCTTCTACCATGTCAGGGTTTGTGCCATACTCCTCTGCCTTTGCTCTAACCTTGGATATGACAGTCTCCACTCTAGCTGGAGCCTTTACGCCTTCTTCACTTTGTTTGAAAGAGGAAGCCTGTACAACATAAAAGCCTCGTTCTGCTATCAGCTTAATGATTTCATTATCAATTCTATCAATATGCTTTCGGACTTCTTCTAAATCGTTACATTTCATCTTTATTTCTCCCTATATCAAAACTATGTGTCTATTCTATTTAGCTCTTTTAGCGCCTTATTTTTATAATTCAAATCCCCTCTTGTGCAGAACCCTTTCTGTTCCCAAAATGTATTCCCAATCTCATTCCTTTCAAAAACCACAAGTGCAACTTTGTGAATACCTTTGTCTTTCAAGGCTTTTAAAGCGGCATCAACCAGCGCAGACCCAATCCCTCTATTCCGACTAGCAATTGAAACTGCCGTATGATAAATATAACCGCGACGGCCATCATGACCGGACAATATAACTCCCACGATTTTACCGTACATTACTGCAACAAAACAGGTATCAGGATTTTGTTTCAAATACTTTTCAATCCCTGCCTTCGAATCGTCTATATCATTCAGCCCCATTCCAGGAGTTGACATCCATAAATCATATATTTCCTCGTAATCATTAATGGTCAATTTTCTTATCTCCATATACTTCTCCTTGATAGATCGTCTTTTTTCTTTTTTCTCAAAACTTTCTAATATTTTCCATGCCCCCTCTCCTCCTAAGCATAGTTTTGCTTGCCACATATTCAAATTCACCTGTTTATTCGATTGTTAAATCAATAGTTTTCGTTTGAATCACAAAGGATTGATGTTCCAAAATAAACCCCATTTGAATTGTCATCATTGGTTTTAATAAAGGGTATTTCTAATGTTCGCCCATAAAACTCAATAAGTTCTTTAGCTTGCTCAGAAAAAATGTTTGTACAGTAGTATCCCGTTATCATCTTCTCACCTCCCTATAATCATTTTTCATCCAATCACAAAATATAAATAACCTAATCTTGGTTTCTTCTAACAGTATGAAACAAACGCGAAACTCAAAATACATGGTCTGTGCTCTTATAATCCTCGACAAATCGAAATTTAGCGTAGCAAGGGTTATGCTCATAACCAGCATCTACGCAAGTTGCTCATTTTTGCTCTTTCGGCTTTGTATTGTACCTATCTTTTTGATTAAAAAAAGTGATATCAGCATAGCCTGCAAATATTTTTCCGGAGTGCTTCACATCTTTTCCAATAAAGTACCTATCGCCTTTAGTATAAATGTTTTTAACGCCATTTATCGTTAATTCAATCTTGCCTTCAAGCACAATACCCCATTGACTTTCATGCGAGTGTTCTGGCAAATCAACATCCTCATTAAATTACATAAAAATAATTTGGTGTTTCTCTCCTTGAGAAAGATATGCTTGATAATTGGAAAAAGGCATTTCTGCTTCTGGAAGGCTGCTAACCGGCTCTGGAAATAAATTTGACATGTGTTATCCTCCTTGTGTTTCGCATTATATAAATATAACTGTATCCAATAAGGAACGGGGCATTGATGTTGTGAATTGAACTTTTTCTGCCCCCAATATGTTCGGTCTCATGCCGATCTCATGCCGAAGGTCTGCCCCTGCCCATAAAAGACCATAATCTGTCTTTTCAGCCGGTTTGATCGTCTAGCGCATGGAAAAAATGCTGCTTCTTATACGTATGTACAAGAAAACAGCATTTAAAATTTTCTTTTAGATTTTAATCTGCATATCTGTTCAACAAGTTTTTTTCAGTACAATAACCATTTATATGGTCAGAGTAGAGTTATATGATTCATAGTCCTGCCGCACAGACATCCGGCAACAAGAATTGAGATTATTTCATAGCTAGCGCCTTATCAATTGCGTCCTGAATTATTTGATGACAGCACTTCCCCAGTGGATTATTCTTCTGGCACTGTGCAACGTTCATCGCTCCAGTGAGTCTTAAAACCTCATCCATACTTTCAGCTCCATCTGTGAGAACAGCATTTATGATTTGATCTTCTGTAACTTCACTGCAGTAACATGCATATTTCGGATCAGCATCTTTCTTAAACCATATTGGTACCTTTACATGCTGTTTATTGAATACGATGTTTGATTCTTTGTTGTAATAAGTAATATCGCATTCCTCACTCATGCATAAAAAATAATCCTTATCACCGATTTGTTCCGTTAATTCGTCAAGTACCAAATGTTTTACTGTGATGTTTTTAACAAGGACGCCTTCTTTTTGGCATACCGGACACAAATTATTTGTTTCCAACTTACAAGCAGACTTTTCCGAGTGACAGCAGCTACAATTAATCAAATTTTTCTCTTCCATTATCTATGTTTCTCTCCTAATTCATTTTCTCATTCTCTATAATCTCACAAACGCAAATACGATTGTACTTTCTGGTCAATCCATTATATCAGGACATACCGGTTTTTACAATTAAGCATTCTAATAATACAAAAACTTGCCGTTGGTTAGAGCCGCAGCAGCATGGAGGTAAATCTATGCTGCTGCGGCTCGTTCTTTTATTAGATTCACATCTTTCTATATTGGTATTGAAACAATTGCAATTTTATATTACAATTTAATTTGAATATTGTACAATTTTGAAATCTCAGGGAGGTAAAGCCATGGATTCACCGATTAACTTGTGTGACGAATATTTCTGTTCAGAAGACCGTATCGTCCTGACACACCAGGAATTGAACATACCAGGTATACGGCTGTTTGCCACGCATAATATCCACAACGCGACCTTTCCTCTTTTACCCCACTATCATGAAAATGTGATTGAATTTACTTTTATATCCAAAGGAAGCATCTCCTTCTTTACAAAGGAATCCGAATATGAAGTCTCCGGTGGAAATGTTTTTATCTCTTTTCCTGACGAAGTTCACAGCACAAACGAAGTTCCCATTTCCTTGAGCGAGCAATACTGGCTCCAAGTCGATATCAGTGATCCGAAAAACTTATTATTTTTAAATGAGGAAACTGCAAAACAACTAATCCGTGATTTGAAAAGCATAAATAGGCATATTATATCCACGGATATCAAGGAAACCCGCCCTCTGATTGAAAAAGCCTTCGAGCTGGCCTTGTCCAATGGAAACCAACTGCTGATTGCCGGGTTTCTGATTATCTTCTTCCAGTTAATGATCGCGGCCTCCAAAGAGGACCGGTATTATCTGACCCATGATATCGAAGCAGCCGTCCGGTATATCGAGGAGCACGTCACGGAAGAATTATCACTGCATACCCTGGCTGGAATCTGTAATCTGTCCGTCTCGCAGTTTAAGCAGAAATTCAGGCGGATCGTAGGCATCTCACCGCGAAATTATATCAATAAGAAAAAAATCAACTGTTCAAAAGGAATGCTTCTCAAAAATATTCCTGTAACAGAGGTGGCCATGCAGTTGAAATTTAATACCAGCAGCTATTTCTCTACTGTTTTTAAAAAGTATACGATGCTGACTCCCAGCGAATACATTCAAGCAAAACTTATTGATAGGGAAAACCCTGATTAACCTAAGTTAATCAGGGCCGTTTTATTATCTGTTTCCATTATCTCATAGCTTACCCATCTGACTCATTACCATTTCATAATACCGACCATGCTCATTCATCAGGCTTTGGTGATTCCCGCTTTCCAATATCTGCCCGTCACCAATTACCATAATGTGGTCCGCATCGCGGATAGTTGAAAGACGGTGGGCGATCAAAAAGCTGGTCCGGTTCTGCATGAGACTGACCAAAGCCTTTTGTATCTCTTTCTCCGTCTTAGTATCAACACTGCTTGTTGCTTCATCAAGGATTAAAATCGGGCAGTCACAAAGAACTGCTCTTGCAATGGATATCAGCTGTCTCTGTCCCTGGCTTAAATTATCTGTGGCGGCGGAGACATTCGTGGCATAACCTTTGGGAAGTTTATCAATAAAGTCATGGGCATGGGCAATTCTCGCCGCTTGAATCACTTCTTCCTCCGTGGCATCGTTCTTAGAGTAACGGATATTATCCATGATCGTACCACTGAACAGGCTGGTATCCTGAAGCACAACGGAGAAGCATCTTCTTAAACTGTCCCGTTTGATATGAGTGATTGGTACCTGATCAATCATGATTTCACCGCTGTCCGCATCATAAAACCGTGTTAACAGATTGACAATTGTTGTTTTACCGGCACCGGTTTCTCCGACTAATGCAATGACCTCACCAGGATTTACATGAAAATTTACATCTTTTAGAATCGGCTTTGTTTTGTCATAAGAAAAACACACATTATGAAAGGAAACTTCTCCAACTGGATGCTGCATTTCCACTGCATCGATATGATCTTCGGTTTCTTCCTCATAATCCAATATTTCGAAAACCCGCTCGGCTCCAGCCAGTGCAGATTGTATCGTATTAAACATACCTGCCACCGAATTCAGCGGTTGTGCAAAATGCTTTGAATAACTCAAAAAGCTCACAACGGTACCTACCTTCAGGCCATAGCTTACTGATAGAATACCACCTAAGATCGCAACCACAGCAAATACAAAATTATTAATGACATTCATTAACGGCATCATATAACCTGACCAAACCTGGGCTTTGCTGCTGCTTTCACATAAGTGTTCGTTGATTTCTTTAAACTGCAAAATGACATCTTCTTGTCTGTCAAAGGCCTTTACCATTTTTAAACCAAGAATATTCTCTTCGATGACACCGTTTAGTGCTCCAAGGCTTCTCTGCTGTGCCAAAAAGTAAGCACGGCTTTTGGTTGCAATCGTTTTTGTTAATAAAGAAACCAGCGGCACGCACAGCAAAACCACAAAGGTAAGGGGCAGATTCAAACGAATCATGACAGCCAAAGAACCCACAAGCGTTAAGACGCTGGAGATCAGCTGTGTCGTTGTCTGTGCTATGGTAGAACTGATATTATCCACGTCATTTGTAATTCTGCTCATGGTATCTCCATGAGACCGTGTATCATAAAATCCAAGGGGAAGTTTCTGCATTTTCTCAAAAAATTCAGTACGAAGCGTGAAAACCAGCTTCTGGGAGACGCGCAGCATCATGACTCCGTTTAATAAATTAAGCAGCCAGTTGGACAGATAGAAGCTTAATATGATTGCAAGAAGTGAAACCAGCTTGCCGGAGTCCACACTCCGATTCGTGATATCAAAGGTATTGAATGCCTTACCCACATAATATGGAATCGATACTGATATCAAAGAAGAGATGACGGTCAAAAAGATTGCTGCAAATATGGTCTTCCCCCACCGCATATAGATTTTAACAATCCGAATCAACGTTCCTTTTGCATTTCGTGGTTTTGCAGTTGGGGCGAAACGATCTCTTCCGTGCCCAAACCGCTGCCCCATCGACGGTACTTTTGGCTGTTGCTGACTGTATTTTTCTGCCATACGTTATGCCTCCCTACCGCTTTCAATCTGCGTGTGATAGATATCCTGGTAGACTTCACAGGACTCCATTAATTCTTCATGTGTGCCAAATCCCACGTTCCTTCCATTCTCCATTACCAGAATCTTATCCGCCGACATAGCTGTTCCGCAGCGCTGTGTGATCATAATCAGAGTCTGATTAAACTCTTTATTCTTAAGACCTTCCCGTACCTTTGACTCCGTAACGGCATCAAGGGCACTGGTTGCGTCATCTAAAATCAGTATAGAAGCTTTTTTCAGTATCCCCCTGGCAATGGAAAGACGCTGCTTCTGTCCTCCGGATAAATTAACTCCATCGCTTCCAAGAATACTGTCGTAACCATCAGGCATCTGCATGATAAAATCCGCCTGTGCTTTTTCCGCTGCATGCCGCAGTTCATCAATGTCGGCGAGTTTATCACCCCATTTAAGATTATCTGCAACTGATCCCGAAAACAGCATTGGTTTCTGAGGAACCACCGCTACATTACTTCGGACTTCATCTGCGCCCAACATCGTTATATCGTAATTGTCCAGAATTATTTTTCCTCTGTCCACATCATAAAAACGAAGAAGCAGCCAGGTGATTGTTGATTTTCCGCTCCCGGTGGGGCCGATAATCGCAAGGCTTTCCCCGCTGTTTACGGAGAAGGAAAGATCTTTGATTGCCGGAACCCCACTGCCGTTTGAATAGGCAAAGGTAACATTTTCAAAGGTGATTTTCCCGCTTAGTTTTCTATTTTCATTGCTTCTTAAACAATCTTCTTCACAGTCAAACACTTCACCGATCCGAGCCGTAGAAGCTTTGGTGCGGACAAACATGGTAAACACATTGGTTATCATAATCAGAGAGGTAAGTATCTGTGCCATATAGATCGTAAATGCCGTAATATCTCCGGTATTCGCTAAGTTCATCGTAAACAGGCTGCTTCCAATATAAATCACAACAGCGGTTCCGATGCCCACAGCCAGTGTTAAAAGAGGTGAAATAACTGTTATAACCATCTGGGAAGCGATTCCCTTCTGCATTAAATTCTGATTGGCCTCATCAAATTTATCTGTTTCCTTCCCAAACGTACCGAACGCTTTAACGAGCCGGACACCGATCAAATATTCCTGTACCTTTGAATTCACCTGATCCATAGCCTTTTGCAGCTGATAGAATCGTGGATAGCTGATTTTCATACTAAAATAAATTAATATGGTAACGACAGCTACTACTCCATATATAATGAGACTGAGCCGGAGATTGAGCAGGCTTGCCAGTACCATGCTGCCGATACAGACAACAGGGGCTTTAAGAAAAATACGCATCATTCCATTTACAAATTGTATAATTTGAGAAGTATCATTTGTCATCCTGGTTATGAGTGAGCCGCTTTCAACCTTATCCGCACTTACTTCCGAGAAAGACATGATTTTTTCAAATAAGTCTGCTCGTAAATCCGCCCCCATTCTTTGAGAAACGTTGCTTGCCAATATATTTCGTGCAACGGCAAAGCAAGCACCGATCAGAGTTACAATGAGCATCAGTATGCCCCAGTAATAAACTTTTGTCAGAGAGCCCTTTTCAATTCCGCTGTTTACGATATGTGACATCAGCGTAGGTCCCAGCAAATCACAGACCGCTTCCAGCGTCACGCACAAAACGGCTATGAAAAACGGCTGTTTATATCTTCTGAAATATTTGCTATAAAGTTTCATCATTCTCCTCTGCTTCCAATATAATCTTATTCCTGAAATCATTGCCAAATGTGATAAAATATAGTATATCACGCAAGATGCCGAAAGTTAATAAGTTCAGAGTTTTTCTTTTGCAGTCTATTTATTTTTGAAATCCGCTCCGATATTTGATGAGGTTAAACAAAGTCTGACAACTTAATTTGCTGTCTGTCTCTGCATTTTTTATTTTCTAAATATTTCCATCATATTTTTTTAGATAATGCTCATAATAACATTGTGTTCAAAAACACATCATTATAGACGGAGGTGTCAAGCTATGGATGGCAATGCGGAAATAACAGTTTAGCTGTTAGCGATGTGTTGTTAACAGCTTAACCCTAAGTACGAAAAATGCCCCAAAATTAAATTTTGGGGCATTTTTCTTTTTATCTTATGATTCGTCTCGATAAAAACCTGTTTAATTGTATTTTTCCTATTTGCAAATGCTGTTTATATGCTCCGGAGTTATCTCACCATAATACTTCTCCATAATCTGATTATCTTTAATCCAGACGATGCAGGGAGCATTCTCAACAGCAAGCCTTTTTGCAATGCCATCTGATTTATAAATGTCGATACAGGATACACGGATGTCGCTATGATTCTGTTCAAACTCTTTGAAAATCGGAAGCAGTTCTCTTGCATGGGAATCGATAGCATTATAAATATATACCAGAGAAGATTTTCCTTCATTCATGATCTGCTTTTCGAATATTTCACTTTCCGATACATACTTTTCTGCACCGTATCCGGCAACGGCTCCGTCTCCCACAGCGGTTGCAACCTGCTTTAAGTATTTGTCACGAACATCTCCTACTGCAAATACTCCGGGGATATTTGATTCCATCCGTTCATTTGTTATCAGATAACCGCCTCGGTTCATGTCCAGAATGTCACGGAATATTTCTGTATTTGGCAGATAGCCGATAAACAGGAAGCAGCTGTCCACAGGTACAGGGATTTTTTCCTCTGTCTTCACATTTTTTAACACCACCGTGTTCAGTCTTTCGTCTCCTTCAAAACTGTCCACAACCGTATTCCAGATAAATTCCATTTTGGGATTTGACAGAGCCTGAGCCTTGGCAATCTCGTTGCAGTCCATTTTGCCTTCCTCATGCATGACAGATACCATGACTTTATCAGCAAATTTGGTTAAGAATATTCCTTCTTCAATGGCTGCATCTCCGCTTCCGATTACCATAACGGTCTTTCCGGTGTTAGCCGCTGCATCACAGGTGGCACAGAAAGAAATCCCTTTGTCGTAAAGATATAAGTCCTCATTTTTTGCACCGGTCAAACGTGGCTTGCCGCCGCTTCCGACAATTACAACCTTTGCCTGGTAAATGGTACGGAATGTTTCTACTTCCTTAATATCTCCTTCCAGAGATACGGATTTAACATCAGTTAATTTAAACTCCACGCCGAATTTTTTGGCTTGTTTATGAAATAATTCCATCAGTCCAAGGCCTGTCGCCCCTTCCGGAAAACCTGGATAGTTCTCTATTTCATTGGTATATGTGGCAAGTCCGCCTACCAGAGTCTTTTCTATGATCAATGTTTTCAGCTTGGCTCTGCCGCAATAGATTCCTGCAGTTAAGCCAGCTGCTCCGCCCCCTATAATTACAACGTCATATGATTCTGTTTTTTTAGTCATTGCAACCTGTTCCTCTCTGTATATTCTTATATTTATATAGGGGCAATCAGATTGATCGCCCCCTTATTACAATTACATAAAATATTTGGCTAATAATTTGCTACCCAGAAAAGCTCCTACAAGCAGAAATCCACCGAATACCCATCCGGATAAGGAAAAGGATGCAATTGCAGTAAATAACGCTCCAATATTACAGCCATTTGCAAGTCTTGCTCCATAACCCATTAACAAACCGCCAAGGATTGCCGCTATTACCTGACGAAAGGACTTGATCTTCTTGATCTTAAACTGTGATGCAAATAACGTTGCCGCTAAAGCTCCCAGTACAATGCCCAAGTTACGGATGGAAGCACCGTCTGCTAAAAAGCTGGTATTTAGTTCCTTCTGCATTTTTTCAGAGGCATAATATACCCAGCCGCTTGCGTCACCGCCAAGAGCCTTGTAAATCCAGGTGCCCCAGTTGGCAAATGCGCTTGTTACACCCCAGCCGCTGCCCAGAGCTGCAAAATGTGCAATTTGAAAAACTGCAAGCAAAACAGCACCGGCCACATATGTTAAGGGTTCTTTTAACAGCTTCTTGTAAATGGGATGATCACCAAGCTTAATAAAAAATTGTTTCAATTTATTCACCCGCTTTCACAGAAGTTATTTACTTCGTCTTTTCGATGACAATTTCCCATTCTCCATCATCTACTTCTTCAATTTCTACGTTATGTCCCTGTTTTCTTGCCCACTCAGGAATATTCTTCATTGCGCAGCTATGATCGATGGATACAACTAGAACATCTCCTACGGTTATCTCATTGATTTTTTTCTCAGTTTTCATAAGTGGAACTGGACAAGCCTCTCCCAGACAATCTAATGTAAATTCAGCCATTTTATTTTTCTCCTTTATTTTTAAATTATTTTAATCTGCACTACCCATTTTCTTTTCCTGCCATTTGACAGCTGCTATGTATAACAGCACAATGATCAATCCCTGTACAACGATTGCTCCAAACCAGCCAAACACGTCCGGTAAAAAGATCTTCGGCGCATTTGTATTGAATTTGCTCCAGAAGTTCATATCATGTGCACCCCAGAAGGAACCTGCAATGAAAAATACCAAGGACAGCATTTGCATGGTAAAGCCTTCTCCGACTCTCATCAAGGTTCCTGATGCGCAGCCGCCGGCAATTACCATTCCGATGCCAAATAAAACTGCACCGACTGCCAAGGGCAAACCGATCGGCGCTACGCCAACCATGTTGAGATTGGATTCCGCATTTGCCAATATACCGGCATACTTGATTGCCCAGAAACCAACGCTGGCAACTGCAACTGCAACCAGTACGGCTCTTGTTACGGATGTACTTCCTGTTATACACGGGTCACGGAATGCTGCTGTAAAGCAGAAACGTGAACGCTGCAGGATATACCCGAATGCAATACCGAATCCCCAATAAACAGGCAGCTTATTGCTTCCTCCTGCCAAATAAGATCCAAAAGCAATAATCAGGATTGTGACCAGAATTGCATATGGGATTTGACTCTTTTTGGGTTTTCTAGGCTTACGCACTCTTTCCCCACTAACTTTTGTGTTAACCTCTGACACGTAAATCCCCCTTTCTTAAAAATAGTATTTGTTAATATTATAACGAATTCACAATTCAAATTATACCACACTTATCAGAAACCAGTTAATCAAGAATCTGATATGTCATAAGATTTACTTATAACCCATTATTTTAACACACTAGCCACAGCGAATTATATTTGCTATAATAAAAGAACAAAAAAGAACTGTTAAGTTTTTAACAGTTCAATTAACTGGTTTGGGGTTAAATTCAGAAAGGCGGGGTAATATGAACATTCATAACCTGAAAATGTTTATAAAAATAGTGGAATCCGGCAGCATCTCAAAAACTGCCGAGCAGATGAATATCAGCCAGTCCGCATTAAGCCAGCAGCTGAGAGTCATGGAACAGGAATTCAGTGCGCGGCTTTTTGAGCGGAACTATCAAGGCGTGATTCCGACTCACATCGGTATGATTGTCTATAACCGTGCTCTTGAGATCTTATCGTCCTATGACAGACTGTTAGTTGATATCACCAACGCACAGAATCAAAATAAAACCGTACATATCCTTGCTTCCCCCTGTGTATATTCCTATGCCCTGCCATGTACGTTTTACCATGTAAAAAACAAGTATCCGGAATACACTCTTAATATGGAAATGATGTCCAGCCGAATCATAGAGGAGAAAATATCAAAAGGCGTTGCCGATATGGGAATCATCATTGGCAAGCCCAAAGATAAAAGTTTATCTGCCAAAAAGGTATTTACCGACCGTGTTTTTCTGGTAGCAGGAGAAAAAATGAAGGTTCCTTCCCAGTTAGACTGCCAGGATCTTTATCAGTATCCACTTCTGATGCTGGTAAAAGCTCAAAAGACAAGGCAGGTACTGGATAAAATGCTGAACAAAAACGGAGTCCGCATCAATCAGCTGCATATTCCTTATGCCCTAGAATCCACGGAATCCATTAAGCTGTCCGCAATTAATGGTTTCGGGCTTGCGTTTCTCCCTTACATGGCAATCAAGAAGGAACTATATAATAAACAGCTCCGCATTGTTGAATGTCCATGCCTGGAGTTTGACAATGAATATTACTCCATAAAAAATGGTGCCAGTGTTCCTCTCAACTATGAATCATCTAAACTCATTAAGTATATGGAGGCAATATTAAAGGAGACTATTTGTTAAGTGAAATAGTGACTTCCCATACTCCATTAATGACTTCTTCCGCTTTATATTTCAAATGATTGGCCTTACAAAAAGATTTAATATTAGTAATTGTACAGCTGTGATCCGTAACCAACATACATTCCTCACCGTTTTTTATGGAATCCATAACATTTTTTAATCTCAAAACAGGTACCGGACACATATCACCCAGGCAATCGATTTTAACCATAAGCGCTCCTTCTGCACATTCCTAAGCTTTCGCAGGCTGCTGTGCTTCATAACTGAAAAAAACAGGGTACAGACTCATTTTATCTGAAATCTTGCTGACTATCAATAAGAAACGTACAATTTACCCTACAATAAAAAAAGCTGCTGCTATATAGACTTCTCATCTATTTAGCAACAGTTTTTTTTCCTCCCCTCTCTCCCGACTCCCCAATGTTGTCAAAAAGCAGCATAACCATATGGGAATGCTACTCCATAAGTTATAATTGCCCCAAACGGTACAGCGCCAGTGCATAGATCTTTGCATTGGTCATCAGATCTTCCACACTCATCCACTCATTGGGATTGTGGCTAATCCCCTTCTGACCAGGAAAACTAGGGCCAAAGGGGACAATGCCAGGCATTGCCTTGGCATAAGTACCGCCTGTGGTGGTTACAGGAGTCCCATCCACCCCCGTGACCAGTTCATAGCTTTCCTGCATGGCCTTAACCATAGGTGTATTCTTTGGGAAAACTACCGGGTCAAAATTCTGTATAAGTTCAGCCTTAAGCGCCTCTTCCCCGGCCTTTCCGCCGATACGCTTCATGATTTCCTCTATGGTAACGCCTCCCGGATAGCTTAATGTCACATCAAATGCCGCCTGTCTCCCACCGCACAGACTGTCCGTAACTACGCTCAGCTTATATCCCCGCATCTCCATCATGCCATATTCTTCGTGGCAGAAGTCAATTCCCAACCGGTCGCCTGTATTCCTGGCTCCAATAAAATATTTGTTTACAAACTCAAAGAATGTCTCCAACTGCTCCATACTGCCTGTAATCCGCACCACGGCTCTGCCCCGCTCACTGTACACCACCGGATACTTGCAGTCCGGTGTGAATCCGTAAAGAGGCGGTCTCTCCTTGGAGAGATAATACTTCAGATCCTCAAATCCGGATTCTTCGTCGCATCCGAAGATGATGCGCACCGGATTCTTAAGAGCAAGTCCGGCCTCCTTAATGGCTGCCAAGCCATAGAGACATGCCATAATTGGTCCTTTATTGTCCAACACTCCCCTGCTGTAGATGACTCCGTTTTCCAGATAACCGCTGAAAGGCGGCTGCTTCCAGCCCTCTCCCACCGGAACCACATCCACATGACCGATGGCGCAGACATAGTCTTCTCCCATGCCATACTGGGCATATCCCATATAATGATCGAAGTTCATGGTGTCAAATCCCAGCTGCCCACTGATATCCAGGGCGCATTCCAATGCGCGCTTTACACCAGTGCCAAAGGGAGCCCCATCACAGGCCTCCCTTTCCACACTGTCAATGCGCACCAGCTCCAGAACACTGCTGATGAACCGGTCCTTTAATCGGTCCATGCAGTCCAGTATCTTCTTATCTGATTCATTTTCAATCGTTCCATATCCCATATCTTATTCCTCTATGGGCGCCATGCGCGTCTTCATATAATTTTCCATCCATTCCTCTGAGGCTTTCTCATAAGTGCAGTGACCGTTCTCCCCACGGGTTACTAAGTAAACCGTTGGCTCCAGTTCCTCCGTGACCACTGCGAAAGAAAATCCCTCGATATTTGTAGCGACACCCCACTCTCCTTTCGGATTCATGGCAATGAGGGATATGTCACCGGCTTCGCCCCGACGTTCCCGAAGTTCCTGATCCAGTCGGTTCACCGCTGTCTCACAGGCTTCTTTCGGATGCATTCCCTCCCCCATAAGCCGGACGATTTCATAAGAAATACAGCCTTTCATCAGATCCTCTCCCAGGCCGGTGGCGCAGGCGGCTCCTTTCTTGCTGTCGGCATAGAAGCCGGAACCGGATATAGGAGAGTCACCTACCCTGCCCTTTTTCTTCATAAATAGTCCGCTGGTTGAGGTGGCTGCCGTCATCTTGCCACTTCCATCCAGGCAGGCCATACCCACGGTGTCATGGCCGGAATAAGGTTTAAGCTCCTTAGCTGCTGCCTCGGCAGACATCTCCTTTACCCGCTTCCTGTAATGTGCCTTAGCTCTGTCTGTCAACATATTTTTGCGCTCAAAGCCTTCCTTGTGGGCGAATTTCTCAGCCCCCTCGGCCACCAGCATGCTATTGACTTTTTCCCGGCTTAAGCGTCTGGCAATAGACACTGGATTGGCAAAGTCCCTGATGGCGGCCACAGCCCCTATATCCAGTGTATCGCCGTCCATATAGGCAGCGTCCATTTCCACTTCCATTTCCTCATTAGGCAGTCCGCCGTAGCCCACGGATTTATAGTAAGGGAAGTCCTCCACCTGACAAATGGCAAGCTCGATGGCATCCCCTGCGTCGCCGCTTTCTTTTAACATCTCAGCTCCCTTGGTAATCCCTTCTACGGCCATACGCCAGGTTGCTATCATACCCCACATAGCAAAGGCCTCCTTTTATTTATAACAGAATTCATGAATCAACTTTGTAGTGTCTGTACTATCAGCCAGAGCCCTGGCCAGAGTACACATGTTTCTTAAGGCATCATTAAGACCCAAACCACCCTTTTTCGGTGTCTCCACAATCGCCACTTTATCCTTATAAGCTGCAATGGTATCTGCATTCTCCACAGACATGGCTGCAAATGCTTTTGCTTTGGTGGTGGCATTGATATCGCAGGCCACTTTGGCGCACATCTGTGCGTAATCTGCAAAGTTAAAGGCTGGCCCGCACATTACCACATCCGGCTGCAGCTTGTTCACCATGGCACAAAGCTTGCGGCTGACCTCCTCCGGATCGGCAAGGTATGTACCGTTGCCGCAGCACAGGCAGGCTATTACGTGTCCGTCCACCTGTTTTAAGAAAGGCTCCATCATAATTGCTGGTCCGATGGGCTCCTTTTTCCCTGTAAGGGGAACCATGGTGTCGTCCTTGGTTCCAAGTCCTGACTGAATCTGGTCGTATATCATAATAAGCTTCATACCGTACACCTCATTTTATAAATCATCATTTTATAGATCATCAAAGGAAAGATCGTTAAGATCAATATCGTCGTCATCGGGTTTCTCAGCTGCTCTAGTCTCGTCTTCCATATATTGTTTATCCATCATCTTAATGAACGGCATATAGATGAATACGCCCAAAGCAAGAAGAAACAGCTGAAGTACAGCTCCCCGCCAGCCGGTTGCCAGGAACCCGGATAGAATCACAGGCATGGTCCACGGAATGGCTACACCAGAGCAAAGAGGAACCAGGCCGACGCTCATACAGAAGTAGGAAATCACAATGTTGATGGTTGGTACCAGCATGAACGGAATAAGAATCATTGGGTTCAGTAAAATGGGAAGTCCGAACACAATGGGTTCATTGATACCGAACAAACCAGGGATAAATGCCAGTTTTCCTAACTCTTTGATACGCTTGGAGCGGCAGAAAAACAGCATTGCAATCAGCAGCGACAAGGTAGAACCGCAGCCGCCGAATGTGGCGAACAGATCCTGGAACTGCTGGGAAATAATATTGGGCAGCGGCTGGCCTGCTTGAAGTGCAGCCAGGTTCTCCGCAGACAAGGTCTGAAGGATGGGATTGAATACCGCACCCACTACGGAACCGCCGTTTACTCCGAAGAACCAGAAGAGATGGAGGAAGATATAAGCGATTACCATAGCCGGAAGGGTGTTGCCCAGTTTAAGGAGAGGAGTCTGCAGGATCGTGAATATAAAATTAAATGCGTTATCATATGGTGTCATGGCAAAAATAATATTTATGACAAAGAACACCAACACGGAAATTCCGGCAGGAATCAGTGCAGAGAAAGACTTTGCCACTGTTGGCGGAACACCGTCAGGCATCTTGATGATCCACCCTTTTTTATTAACCCACGCATAGATATGTACGGATAGGAACGCTACTATAATTCCTACGAAGATTCCCTTGGAACCTACCCAGCCCAGTGGAATGCCGGACACAGCAGTATCATTAACCATGATCTTATAAGGCATGATTAAGAACCAGCATACCAGTGATACGGCAGCGCCGAACAGCTTATCTACCTTCATCTGCTCGGAAAAGGAATAGCCGATTCCAACGACAGCCAGCATTGCCATGATTGAGAACGTAGCATCGGTTGGTTTGGCGAAATAGGCATCCCAGTTCTCCCCAAAGAACCTTGCCCAGAAATTCGTCCACCCAGGAATCGGGAAGTTGGCAATAAGCAGGAAAAAGGAACCCACGATTAACAGCGGCATGGATAGCAGGAAGCCGTCACGAATTGCAATAAGATACTTGTTCTTTCCGATTTTCTCAGCCAGAGGCATGAGTATTGACTCTAATTTACTTAACATATTGTTATTCCCCCGTTTTTCTTTGTTTTTGCTACTATGAAAGTTCTGCTTTTATCGCCTTATTTGGAAGCTTTTAAAAGTTTGATTGCCGATTTAAGAACCTTCTCTCCGTTCATCATACCGTAATCGGTCTGGTCAATGACCTGGATCGGAATTCCTTTGCTTCCAAACTTTTCCACAATCTCACCGTAACGGTATTTAACCTGTGGCCCCAAAAGAATCACATCCGGATGCTTTTCATCGATGATCTGTCCGATCTTGCCATCCGGAAATGCTTCCACTTCAATGGGAAGATTATGCTCATTGGCTACGCTCTGCATCTTGCTTGCCAACATACTGGTTGACATTCCTGCACTGCAGAATAAATACACTCGTTTCATTGTAAAATCCTCCTTGCTATATGCATTTTTTTATTTCCATCATTAACTCCCTGCCTTTGCCTCCAGCTCTGCGATCCTTTTATAGCTGGCAATCATCTCTTCTGCAATGATTTTGAATCCTTCCGCACTCATAAGCTGGTCTTCCGCATGGATCAGAATCAGGGAACTGCCCACCGACTCGCCCTGGGCCTCTTTCTGGATCAGTTCAAAGTGGGCCTCATGTCCCGCTAAGAACATTTCCTGACCGGCTTTCATACATTCCCCTGCGCCGCCGAAGTCCCCATGCTTTGCTTTCTGGATCGCCTCAATATAGCTGGACCTTGCACCGCCTACATTGGATATGATTTTAAAGCAAATCGTCTCTAATCCCTCTAACATATTGCTGCCTCCTGAATGTGTTGATGATATGAAAAATGCAGCAAAACCATTTGTTTGCTGCATCTTATCTTAAGCTGCCTTAATTAATTATAATTATAGGGCTTTTATTCACTTTTTTCCTTAAAGGCATTTCCTAGCTCTTAGGAAATTCACTCCGTAATCCGGTCGATGAATTCCTCATATCCGCAGGGAGCCGCCAATTTTGCCAGCTCCTCAGGCTGATTCACGATATTGGAGATCCAGTCAAAGAAGATCTTAATCATCCTGGCGTCCCCTATATTGATGGCAAACAGCATCACCAGCCGCACCTCAAAGACACCCCATTTCACCGGATTCTTAAGCTGGGCCACCGCAATGGTGGAATTCCTGGCAAAGGCACCGAACGCATGGGGAATTGCAAATGTATTCACAAAGGATGTCGGGGACATCTGCTCCCTCTTTAATACCACATCTGTAAATTCCGGATCCACAACCCCCTCCTGTACCAGGCCGGAACACAGCATACGGATGATTTCCTCCGGGTTTGTACAATTCACCTCTGTGTGATAGTGTTCCTTGCGGATTAAGCTGCCGATATGAGAGGAGAATTCCAGCCGGAATCCTTTCTTATCCAGCCGGTTGATGGCCTGGAGAATCCTTGACTCCGTCTCGGAATCCACGAATAAGTTAATGGAGACGGTCTCCACGTTCAACCCATGTTCCAGGGGAAATGTACTGAGCAGTAGATCAGGATCCAGAGAAGACACTACCTCCTCTTCAAAATAACCAAAGACCTTTACCACTTCCATCCTCTCACGAAACATATCGGAAATTTTCTTCACGCACATATCAGAAAAAGACTGGTTATGAGGCAGAATCATTACGGCATGATACTTTCTTTCTGTTTTCATGCGCTCACTGGCAGCTCCCAGATGAAGGGCGATGTAGCAGCTCTCTGCATCGGATACGGGAGTCTTTAGCCTTTCTTCCAGAAATTCCACCACATAAATGCCCATCTCAAAGACCAGAGGGTATTTGCGTTTGATCTCTTCCACAAATACATCCTCCATCCGGACCTGATTCCTGACGCGTTCCACCAGTCCGTGAATATGCATCTTAAGACCGGCGATAAGGTCCCCATCCTGCCGGAAATCCAGCCCAAACAACGTGTATATCTGCTCCAGGGCCTCGCCTACCAGTTTCCTGGTACTCAACCACCTTCCGCCGAAATTTACGTAATCGTCGGTATAATTGGAGGCCTTTCTGCCCATGACAACCAGGGCAAACATCCCCACTTCTCCATCGTGGATCTTTATGTGCAGGCGTTTGGAAATGCGGTCAAAGAAGTCCTTTGATATCTGGTACTCGATGGTATCCTCTAACCCCTGCATCCCCTCTTCCATGCTGATGTAGTTGGCGCAGTTCATCCTCTCAATGCTGGTACCGGCGTGCAGGATCAGCATGGGAAACATGGATTCATGGATGGAATAATCATATTCCTTTAAGACATCCACGAATATATCCTTTACCTCAATTAAGTTGAAGCTTTTATATAGATTGGCCAGCATATTTAAGTTTAGGAAATTTTCCTGCACCTCAGCCATCAGTAAATCCCTGTAAAACCGCCGTTTTCCAGCCTCATCCCCCTTTAAGGATATGCATTCCTTATTGCGGACCAGCTTTAAACCAGGATAAGGTTCCAGCATCTTTCGTATACGCTTTAAGTCATTGTCAATGGAGGCACCGCTTACATAGATCTGGCTCTGGAGAAGGGTAAGGTTCAGTTCCTTCACCTCGAATAACAGCTTTTGAATCATGTATGCGCAGCGGGCACCTGGAGTCTGTGGAATATCCGTCCCCCTGGATTCTTTTGGCGGCAAAGGCGATAGACTGGCCTTTTCACAAATGCGGTAGCCCCGCCTCACATTAGACTCTATGGGAGGCGGGGTCATGTGTCTGTTGATGAATTCTACATCGGAGCGTATGGTACGATCCGACACCTGCAGAAGAACAGCCAGGCGACGGCTGGTTATCCAGTCTCCCAGTTCTGATAATATGGCAAGCAGCTGTTCCTGTCTTTGATTCTGCATGTCTAAATACTCCCTTTCTTGCTGTCTTCTTCCGTAAAATCCTCTGTTTAGAGGATGCAGAATGCGAACACCGTCCATGGTTCTGCGTAATCCAGCAGAACGTGTTCATGCTCAGGAATATGACCGATCACATTCTTGCGGCCATCATTTGGCATGTCTTTGGTGACGATTTGAAGTTCTCCCTTATATTTGGGATAACCGTCATTTAAGATGACCACATCACCTGGCTTTAAATCTCTGGTATTGGCAGCCGGGATAGACCGGTCCGCAAACGTGACTCTGGGGCCGGAGGAACGGATCATATAGTCGTTTAAATCACCCCTTACTACATGACGGAGTTCATAATCCAGGATCTGGCTCTCGGTCTGAGTCAGTTCTTTCTCCAGATGGATACCAAAGGTCAGGATGCTGGTATTGATGGCGGCGCAAGCCTCCAGTTCCTCATCAGTCGCATAAGCATTGGCGATAAGCACATCATCAACCATACCGGTGGCAAGCAGATGGCGCACCTGGAAATCAATGGGAAGACCACGGTGCATCTCCAGAGTACACAGCCCCTCGTTTACAGGCCATGGACCGTATGCTCCGGGCGCGTTGCTGGACACAAAAGCCGCAACCTTAAGCCCAAGTGATTTCATCTTATCATTACAGGTATGAAATTGTTTCAGGCTTAATCCCGTATACTTCTGCGGATAAAAATTGTGGCAGGTAATCAGCTTGTCACGATCCGGGTGGTGGTCTATGACATTCTCCACATACGCCAGCCTGGTGCTGGCATTGAGCTCTATCTTAAGCCCCTGAGGATTGTAAGTCATAAGGCTTTCTTTCATGCCGTCAAAGCCTTCGTCCAGACGGATGCCATCCACATGCATTTCCTGAAATACGGATAAGTCCTCGTAGGAGATTCCCATCCGGGAAAATACGGCAGGGCTCACATCCGGTATGATTTCCATACCGCAAGCGTGGGCTTCATCCGCCAGCCTCCGAAAACGGCAGATTACCTCTTCCCTGCTCTCCTCCACACTTAAGAGACAGGTAAAGATTCTCTTATACCCCAAGCTCCCTGCCTTTCTGATATACTCTATGTCCCTTTCTTCCGTAGAATGTTCCGGATAAACGGAAATACCCAATTTTGCCATATGATTAACCCCTCTCTTATATTTAACCATCCGGTACTTACGTACCGGATGGTCCTTTGACATTAACTATAGTCCGTCAAGAAAGAGTTTGGAGGTAAATCGGTTTCCTAATTGCTAGGAAATATCTTGTTTCTGCTATAAATTGGCCGGAAGAAACTCCTTAAGGAATTCGATTGCACTGTTTTCATCCTGCCCATCTACAAGAAACTCCAGACATTCACCATAACGTGCTCCCAGACCTATGAGTGAAAGTACATTCTTACAGTCCGCTGTGCCTTTTCTGCTTTTTAAGGTTATACGGCTCTCATATTTCGATGCCGCCTTGCTCAGCCTCAAGGAATTGATGGCGTGAAGCCCCTGTTTGTCCGATACTATGTATTCATAACTAATCATCTCATCATCACCCTTTACGATTCATGCGAAAACGACAAGCCAATGTTAGTATGGCATAACACTGGCAGTTGCAGTGGGTTGGCTCCCGCTATTTATAGCAGGAGGAATTCCTCTCCATATTTTATCATAGAATCCATAATTATCCACGGTGAAATTATACAGATTTTTTCACCGTGGCTTCATTATACGAAGTGAGTAATTGCGGAGCCGTATAATAACAAAAAGCGTATAGCCCATTCTTAGACTTTACGCTTTATATATGATACAATTCAATTGTTTATGATTTTTATAACCATTACTAATGCGTAATCACTATGCTTGTTTTGGTAAAATGTTTTTTATTTCCAAAACTGTAATTAACGTTTCTATTTGATCGTTAATCTTTGCAAACTCTTTTTTGCCATGATACTCTAAACTAGTGACACGATACGTAAGATCTTCTATTTTGTGAGATGTAATATCTTGCTTGATTTCCAGTACTTCTATTTTATCTGACAACTTATTTATATCAGACTTTATGCCATTGATATCAGACTTTATATTATTGATTTCTGACCTCATACCATTGATATCAGACTTTATATCATTGATTTCTGACCTCATACCATTGATATCAGACTTTATATCTCGTATATCAGTCGTTAGCGGATTAATTTTTTCGTCCATTAATGCTGCTATGGCTTGTAAATCTTCATTGGTCAATGCCATGATATCACGCTCCTTATAATGTGCTAATTATATCTCTTCCAGTAATAATGCTATCTTTATTATATCATATTTGGTTTCATAAAGTCTATTTAATTATCAATAAATCATAAAGGAATCATGGTCGTCTATCTCTTAAGGAAAGCAGTCGCACTTACATGTTACCTTTGTCGTATATCTCCCTTAATAACCACGAACGCCTTTATGTTTATATTCGCGGAGCAGTAGTCCGAGAGACCTCTCTGTCGGCTCGTAGTGATACTCGTAAATTTCTTTATACACGCAGATTAGCTTCTTCAGGCGGAAATTCATATCGTCTATGTCAAAAGCAGTAAGGTCAAGCGTAATTGTACCAAGCATTGCACAGAAATCGTTATATTTTTTGCCTTTGCCCTTTTTATTCCATAAGTTTTGCGTAGAAGCGATAAACATAGTGTTTTGCCATAACGTTGCCCTCCTTGCTTTTTCTCAATTCTATTAAACGTTGTACTTATCCAATATGCAGCCTTCTCAGTCTTGCACAAGAAAGTTATAATAGCTTTCTCAAATTTTCCTTTTCTTTTCGTTTCTACTCCCTCAAAAACAATTCTCTTATCTTGGTGATGACTCACTTTTCAATAGTCAATAAGACCCCTGCATCAATTTCAGTTATCTGCTCCATACTATCCGGATCATACACCATGAACACAGCAGTTGCGGTATGCTCCCCGACTTCTGGTACTTGTTCCAGATCCACATAAGCATTTCGCTCACCCGGCTTCAGTATTTCTGAACAAAACAATTCTTCTCCCGTGTCATTAAGAGTTAATTTCACCTTTACATACTGTTCATTCTCTGCCGGATTTCCAATCATCAGATTGCAGCGTTTTCCCCCCCTTGATACCGTTGGACTAGCATTCACCTGGATCATAAAATAAGAAGGCTCCTTTTGATCACCATTCTGCCCTGGAACATGGGTTGGGAGTACATATTCTCCATCCTTTGCCTCCTCTGCGAACTGATAAGCCCTCTCCTTGCCGCCACTCTGTGAGCAGCCGCCGGAAAGCAATAAAACAAGTGCTATCAACGTTCCAGCTATTATGACTTTCATATTTTTACTCACTGATTTTATCAACAATTTCAACGCTCTCAATCACCACGTCTTTCTTCGGCTTTCGTTCTTCGGCCGATACCTTTACCTGGGTAATTGCTTCTGCTACATTCAGTCCCTTAACAATCTGACCAAATACCGTATGACTATAATCCAGTCCCCATGCACCTCCGACCTGGCTGTATCGCACTCCGACAGGTTCATACTTTGCCTCATATTCACTCGGTACGCCATCGGTTGCTATGGCCTGAATTTCTTTATTTAAATCATCTTCAAATTTTTGAATTTCCTCTTGACTCAGTTCTTTTTCCTTACCAAGCTCTTCTAAATCTTTCAGGCGCAGGTTCATCAGATCGTTCATATAGCAGTTATCCGGGATAATCCTGTCATCATCCGGAACTTCCGCTCTTACGAGAAGATAAAACTGACTCAAATTACTGTCGCGGGTATTGCCTCCGTCTCCGGCCATTGCGACTGCACCCTTAAAATGATACAGTCCATTATCCACCTCATCTTCAAACGGGTCTCCCCAAAGACTTCTCTCCTCTGCTTCCGGATCTCCAGGTTTCCCGCCCTGGGTCAGTTCCTCACGCTTTGCGTAATAGAACAGACTGCCGTTATAGTAACCTTCTTTTGCTAAACCGATAAAATTCTCCACTGCTTTAGGAGCTTGTTCCGGATACAGCAGAATGGTAACATCTCCAGCCGTCGTATGGAGAATTGCGTAAGGTCCATCAGACTCCACTAATTGCGGATTCGCTGCCGGTTCTGCCTGAATAGGAAAGCTGTCCGCAATATCCGGAGACACCGCTACATAGGTCTGTTTCTTTGCGCAGCCAGCAGTCAGCATAGCAGTCAGACCCGCCAAACATACAAGCCGAATTATCTTATTCTTATTTTTCATTCTGTACTTCCTCCATATCCCTTAAAACTCCATATACTGCATATCTGGCATTGTTATATTCATAGGAACAGGTACAAAGTGCCAGTATTCGTTCATGTTCCTCTACCACGACTGAGCTTTTAAATGTTGAAGAAACCAAAAGCTTTTTTAACCATTTCTCCCGCGCATCTGTACTTTCAAACATGAATGGAAAGGTTCCATTCTGGCCATCCAGTATCTCTCCTGCAAATATCTCTACCCGGTAATTCTTTTCCGGAGTATACAAATACATGATGGGATGCTCTTCATAATAATTTTGATTCTTATAACCAGAAAGAGAGGAGAACATCCGCCCTCCCCTGATGTGATGACCATACAGAACAGTCACATCATCCTGAAACTTTTTCCGGTTTTGACTCTCCATGAAAATGGAGCCTATGATGCTTCTTGCGCCATCAGCAGTATGATTCAGATAATAATCATTATCCGTTCCCTGTACAACCGGATAATCAATATCGGTTCCCGGCGACCAGAACCAGCCTGCAATATCCGGATTCCATTGAGACAATGTATTAAAATCCGGCTCTTTCCATGTATCTGTAACCACGGCGGCATGATCCTCAACCGTCACGTCAGCCGACTCCCGGAATGTCCGCTCTCTAAGCTGGGCATAGACCCGCTCTGCCTGTACCCTGGGTTTCATCTCCTGATAAAAATTCCAGCCGCAGATAACGGCTCCTGCCATGCATAAAAAAGACAGCCCCAAAAGTAATAATCGTTTCCTCTTCATCCTGATATCCTAATTAAGTACACTAACCTGAATCTTTACCTGAACCTGACCGATATCATCCAAAGACTCCGGATCGGTAGCAATGACCTGGGCGGTACAAGCGTAGTCTCCAGCCGGAAGATTTTTCTTTAACTTTATCTTATCAATATACTGTCCCGGCTTTAACCCCTGGCTCTCATACAACACTTCATTCGTATCATCTCTGCGAATCACTACTCGGCAGTAATAACGGTTCTGGGGAATATTCTCCAATCCAATGGAACCTTCACTTTTTGCATCATTGAAAACGGCTTTGGCATTCATGGATACATTAAACATTCCTTCTTCCACAACAGAATTAATAATCTCCTGTACTTCGGCAGGTGTTTTTCCCTGTAAAGAACCATCTTTAGCCAGCTTGTCAAACCAATATTTGGTTGTGGCATCCATCACCTGATTATGTGTATACCACCAGTATCCGCTACCTGCACCGGCAACAATAAATAATAACAGGAGTAGAAGAAGGGCTTTCTTTCTGCCCTTCTCCTTTTCCTTTCTACTGTTTTTTTTACCGGCTCCCAGTGGTCTATTCGTTGTTTTCTCTTGAATAAATTGTGTTTCATTAAATCCTTCCAACGCTTAAACCTCTCTTTCAACTGTGTTAAGGAGTCCTTCTGGACGGATCAATCTCTACCTTATATTTTAACAGATATTTTGCTTTGGCCTTAATTGGGCCACCATTACTTCCGTCCATGTATTCTTGTACTTGGGTCTTAGTAGATCCTTCAACCACTAAGTCAGGATCTATATACTTCTCCACAAACCCACTGCCTACCGCTCCGATAAAGGTAAATTTACCGGACATTTCCTTCTTCAAGGTTCCCAAAGCAACCGGCGCTGCAGCAACCGGTGATTCTGCGTAAGGTTGTAACGAGGTCTCAGCGATACCGAAGCCTGAGCCGCTTGTGACATCATCTAAGCCTTTTACTGCCAGATATAAATCATTAGCAGTCGCTGCTGCGGCCGCACTGGCTGTCAGGTTCATCGGATCAGCTGTAATACCAGCCTCTGTCGTCTTATTCTCAAACCCGGAAATTAAAACCTTCGCATCATAGCTGCCCTTGTTTTTAATCGTATACTCCGGTGCTGTAAACAGATCCGTACCTGCTGATGGATCGCTGATAACACCCATTAACTTATTCGTAATGTCATAAGAACCATTCCGGCATACGACAAGATAAATATCGGCCGGTACTTCCACTTTCAGAACTTCCCAATCCTGTAATTCAAGAACATCCGGGTCGTTCTCAGCTTCTACCAGGAACAACTCCTCCGGTACCGTGTGTCCTAAATGGAAATGATCCTGTTCTGCATCTGCATTGGGATTATAAGCTAAATTATTGGTAAAGCGAACCACATCTCTGCCTGCTACCGCCCTTTCCGGATACATATCAATATCAAAGCTATACCATCCGGTATTGCTACCGCCGTCTGAATCACATGGTCATCTCCCCAGACCGGCTGTTCTGGCGTTCCGGTATTCTCAGTGGTCAAATAAAATGCCTTAGGATTGTCAGCCAGATTTTCCGGAGCACTCTTAATCGCAAAGGTTCCGTCCTGATATGCCACAGACCCTTTCGCTGCCACGTTATTCTTAAATAAAGCACCGTCAACAATCGTTGTGCCACTGTTGGAGATCGCGCCGCCATGCTGGCCACTGGAATCACCATCCGCATAGGTATTGTTATTATCAAAAAGCGCAACATCTGACAGAAGATTCAAAGTTCCGCCTTTTTCAACTGTGATCAGCGGTGCCTTTGCTTTATTATCCTCTCCAGTTACAATTGCCTCAACCGGAAGATCGACACCATCCTTCGATTCACTGTGCCCGTCAAAGTATACATTCGTACTGAACTGTGCAGCTGCATTCTCCTTTACATTCAGCAATACGCCGGTAAAGTCGGGTACATCATATTCCGCGTCAGCTCCAGCACTCGGATCAGCAGTTGCAAAATCCGGCTGTATATATCGGACAATATTAATCTTATTGGTGCTTCCCAGCATGATGGTTCCGTCTGTTCCAACATAGGACTGTCCCGTCACCTGGATATTACGGTCTACCTGAATGGTACCGACTACATAAATCGTATTTCCGCCCCTGGTCTTTAATAACTCAAAAGCTCTTCTCAACGTTCTTACAGGATGCTTCGGAGTCGAACCGGCAACCCGGTCCCCCTGGTCATCAACACCGTTTGTTCCGCTCACATAGACGGCGGTCGGCACCTGCAGCTCCAGAATATTCTTTGCTATGCTGCGGTTTGACAGGCGGAAGAAATCTTTAACCCGCTCTTCTAACAGGAAATAAGCGGCATCTGCATCACTTGGCTCAATTGAAGCCGGATAATGAACCACACCTCTGCCCATATACGGATCTCTCATCATTAATTGAAATTTATCCATTAGCGGAACTCCAGCTGATGTTACGGTCAAATAGCGGCTGGTATCATGACTTGCAGCGTTGTCTTTGGTTCCAAAGCCCTCCAGGAACACGCTTCCTCCAAAGTTCGTCATATAGCGGAAAGATAAGAATCCATTGCTATATACAGCCGTACCGCCGGAAACCACATGATCGCCTAATGCAAGATTGACAAATTCCGTATATTCAAGATAACAGGTCCCTCCATCTAACAACTCTATACCAGCGCCGCTGCCTTCCATAATATCAGAACCATTCAGCTGCCCAACCACTTTGTTCTTACTGTTTTCATTGATATTATTGACAAACATCGTTTTGGTTGAAATCCCACCAGGCATATCTTCCCCTCCTGCCTGAGAACATTTCAGAATACCTGTATTTTTTACAGAAACCAGCGGGGACTGAGCTGCTACGCCCGGCGCCGTTAATGTTGGCTGAATGCTGTCACTGCTGACAGAATGACCATCCAGATAAATACCGCTTAAAATCAACTGGCCGCTATCACCGACACGGAACAGGCTGTCAAGTAATGTTTCCTTGCCATATCCATCATAAACGGGATTTTCTGCATCATAATCTTTTGGCTGGGAATACCGTTTGAAATATACCTGTCCCCGGATATTCACCCTGTTTGCCGTATCATCATCATAGTATCCTTCATAGTGGTAGGCACCTCCAGTGGAAACCTTAGTATTCATCAACTGAATCTTAGATGGTCCACCGGTTCCCTCAGCGATATCCAAGGTATCTACAACATAGACAAGGACACCCTTCGTATCTTCCTCCTCTCCTATCGCCTCAAAGGTCTTTTTTAATGACTTAAATGCCTTCTCAGGAGTCGTTCCATCATGACTGGGATCATCGGATCCATTCTGACCATCCAGATAAATTACCTTTCTCTGCTTCAATTCCAGCATGGAAGGCTCGGAATTTCTATTCACAATATCATACAATGCATTGATTGCATCATCAAACGAATAATATTTCAGTTCTGTCTCACCCGGCGTTATGCCATTCGGGTATTTAATCAATGGCCGGCCACTATAGTCATTATGGACAGATACCTGCAAAGCCGATAAAGGTACATAGCTGGCATCTGGCTGTATATAGGCCGCTGTTACATTGGAGAAACCATTTAGATATACGTTACCGGATATAACCGGTGATCCGGTCAGATACATCTGTCCGAACAATGATGGATCCGTTTCACTTGCATGAAGATAAACTGCACTTCCATAAGTTGCACTATTGCCTTTAATCTCACCTCCATTAACCGCCAGGCTTCCGCCTTCGGCTACCTGGAAAGCACCGCCTTTTGAACTTAAGTTATCCCTAAGTCCATCTTCGTGATTAATATAGTTGCCATTGTTGTAGTTGTTCGAAAAGACTGCGCCGCTTTCTACTGTTACCTTGACCCCAGAAGGAATATTCACCAGACTGTCACCATTGCTTCCCGTACCGTCTATGTTTCTTCGTCCCTGTATAGAGATATCTTTAAATGTCAGGTCTCCATCCGGCTCAATCAGATAACCGTAATATGCCCGATTAAGCTCCTGTGTTTCAATACCAGTGCTTTCATAAACTGGGAATCCGGTATAACGGCACATATAGGCAGTTTCCGGTAATGTCCACACACTTTCGTTTGTATTAATTGCCTTACCGCATACATAAATCACATAATGTTCAGAGGTTCCGTGAGTCGTTAATACTCCCACACTCTTGGCTTTGGTAAAGCTTTTTACAGCCTGGCTCGGCTTTAATCCGGAGTTCGTATCTTTCCCGTTGACCGAATCGAGATAAACTGCCTTCATCAGAATTAAGCACTGTTCTTCCTTTACACCCGCCATATTACCAGCAAGGTTACTGGTTCTTCCCTGATCCAGAACATACGGGTTTGACCGCACATCGAAATATGGAAGATAGGAAGTAACGGTTGTTACTTTATTGCCATCCGGCTCTACGACTACACTGCCCTTTATAAAGGAGCCGCTTCCCTGATTTAAGTAAATGCGGTAGGAACGTCCGGTCTGGTATATTTGATCACTAACTTTAACAGCACTTAAGGGTTTGGATAAATAAATGCTGTCCCTGATGTCCGCACCACCGCCGCGCAGCTCAAAGCCCTTCTCCATAACATAAATCGGCGAATATCCATTCGTCGGCTCTGCTCCTGTGCTTGGCTTATTTTCGATGATCTGCCCGCCGGAGAAAATCAGTTTGGAAAAAGCGCTAACACCCCGATAGAAAATGGCACTTCCATAGCCGCCTTCATTTCCACGGATAATTCCACCACTGATTGTTACGCTGCCGTCATTGTTTACTATCGCACCTGCCCCTGCCAGAGACGCAGACCTTGAAATAACCTTGTTATTTTCAATCAGGCCGCCGCTCATCTCAATGTTGCCACCGCCGGTTACATAAACCGTTCCGATACGGGAATTGGTAGTACCTATCTGAGGGGCATTTAGTTTATTATTTATTATCTGCCCCGATTTCATGACCAGCTTAGCCTCATAATTACCGGCCCCCGCAACATACACTGCCGAAGCAAATCCATAACTAGAAGAATTAGAACTTGTTTCTCTTACTATATTCTGAATAGTCCCGCCATTTATCTCAAGGGTACCGCCAGTAACGTTTACACCCAATACGGAGTTTGAGTTAGCACTGCTTGATACTGCCTTATTGTTCTGCAATACAGCGCCTTCACCAAGAATAGCGGTTCTATCTTTGCCGACTGTCATCAGCTGATCATTCTGGTACGATGTCAAAGTTATGTCATCCTCTGAGCCGCCGTCAATTGTGATATTTTTAAACGCGACAGTAGAGGCATAATTTACTGTGTTGCTGATGCCATCATATAGCGTAATAAGAACACCGCCATACCCTTTATAACGGGCTACCAGAGGCTGCCAGCTTTGTCCGGTCAGTGAATTAGTTACGAATCCGCCAGGATCAAATGACCAGTCCTCATCCCCTCCCAATACACTAACGGTTGCCCCGCAGATCATGATGTTCGCCCCTGTGGTATAGTAACCGCCGACCTGCAGCAGTTCTCTGGCACGTTTAAAGGTTCTGACCGGTGTAGACGGACTGTTGCCGGTGTTGGCATCATTCCCGTCACCTGACAGATAAACATTATTTCCTCCTTGCAGCACGAGGTTTGGTGATATCTCGACGATTATCTTGTCGGCTGCCATTCCGTCGGCGCTGACCTTGTTAAAATATGCCAGCTGACTTCCTTCACTGCCTGAGCTTGTAAGATCCGTAATACCTGCCAGATCTGGCCGAACTACTGTTTTACCGGCAAAACCTTCAATCAGATGCAAATCATACCTTGTTACCGGATCGGTTACAGCATGAGTCATTGTAATCGGCCTGGTACTATCATTCATATAGATTAGTCCATCAACTGTACTTCTTCCATCTAACTCAATGTATCCGTAATTATTAATTACTCTGGCCTTATAAGCACTTGATTCATAAGGGCTGTCACTGATCTTAACCAGTGCCTCCCCCTTAAGCTTTAAGGTTGTGTCAATCCCTAAGAAGACCGCATCTGTATTTCCCTGAATAGACGGTGTACAGACACTTCCATCATTTTTAATTCCATTTAATTCAATGATGGCTTCATTGTGATAGCTTGTTGTGGAACTGCCAACCGTTGCTGCATAAACACCGCCGCCTCTGTTATCACAAATGGAAGCAGAATCATTCAAGATAATTCTTGATGTTCCGGTCCGATAATAGGCGGTAGTTGTTGAACGTGTCAGGAAAATTCCCGAGCTTGTTATATTGCCATTACCATTATTCACATTAGTGCCATTTCCGGATATTTTTGAATTGTCATTCATTGTCACCTGAATTGGACCATTGGCATATATTCCAGCTCCTTGATTTCCGGAATCAGCTTCTGTGCTGCTGTAATAATTATTGCTTCCAATCATTGCATTGTCATTTAATATGATTTTTTGGTATTTCCCCTCTTCTGACCAGCCGGGAAACGAAGAAGTTAATTGAATTCCAGAATTGGAGTTACCGGATATCCTGGTGTTATCGGACATCTCTATATTCAGCCGCCACGGCCCGCCGCCACTAGCAGATCCGGTCCCATTCAAATCGGAGATTCCCCGAATATTTTGTTCAATCGCTGCATGATCTTTCAGTATGATGTTAATTGGTCCACTGACACTACTATGTAGATAAATACCATACTCTGTATTGTATATCTTGCTATAATCTTTCAATAAAATATTAGTTTCTGAGGTCAGACTGCTGAGGCCCGTCATATATATTCCGGTACCACGGTTGTCACCACTGGTCAGAGCTCCTCTAATCAGAGCCTTCTTTCCCATTGAAACAGATGTGTTTGTTGACGATTCTAATGAAATACCATAAGTCATATCTAAAATTGAGACTGAGTCTTCATCCGACCCATCATTTTCCATATTTAGTAATATACTTGCATTTTGGGAACTGTTTACGTAAATACCAGTGTTATAATTCTGAATATTCCTACTTCCAGTAATCTTCGCGTTGTTTAACAATTCAACCTTCGGTGATGACCCACTGGCTACACATATTCCATAAAACTGGCCGTATCCGAACGTGGCTGCTGTATCCGTAAGAATAATCGCTGAATCTCCCTGCATTTTTACCGATGACGTTGTCGTACTTGTAAGGTTCAGATATACACCGTAGGTTGTGGTATTGAATGCCCCTCCATAAGTAATACTAGCTTGGTCTGACATCACTAGAGTATTATTGGCGCCCATATTAATGCCCTTTTCCCAATATGCACTCTCCAACGCTTCAATACTGGCATTCTTTGACATATTAATCTTTGATCCGTTACCAGAACTATACACAGCGCCGGCCGCAGCACTACCAATTTCTAATCTGGCACTATCCTTCATTTCAACGGTGGTATTTGCATAAGTGGAATTAATCAGATAACCATTCAACAGCGCGGAACCTGGCCCCTGCATAATAGCACTGTTATCTTGCATAGATACTGAGACATTCGTTCCCCAAATCTGTATACCATAGCTGAGAAAGCTAGCAACCTTCTCAACTGTATTATCTGTTATAATTTTAGCATCGTCTAACATTGACATTTTGGCTGATCCATACAACTGGACCGTATACTGTGACTGGTTATTATATATCTGCTTATTCTCGTTACCATTCTCACTGTTAAGTATCAGTTCACCGAAAATGTCTAATGCACTGTAGTAATTATTTGTGATCATTGAATCTCCGGTCAGAGTCACACGAGTACCTGCAGAACCGTAAATAACAGGGCTGCTTCCAACCTGATCAGCAAGAACAACCGAATTTGCCATACCATCAATAATCAGTCTTCCAGTAGTAAATGACA
Organism: Lacrimispora sanguinis; assembly: GCF_044987295.1. Taxonomy (NCBI): domain Bacteria; kingdom Bacillati; phylum Bacillota; class Clostridia; order Lachnospirales; family Lachnospiraceae; genus Lacrimispora; species Lacrimispora sanguinis. The sequence goes on from NZ_CP173277.1 coordinate 1,341,578, forward strand.
CTGTATTGCTGCCATTCCCAACTTTAATCATTGGCTGTTTCACAAAAGATGCAAAACGGCGTACCTGGGCTTCATATACCAGGTCCCCATTCCGTTCTTCCGCAATTGCATAATACTTATTATTAACTTTATACAATAACTCTTTATAATTAAGCTCCCAGTAATCATTGGTGTTAATATTAACCTGGCCACAAATATAGATAAACGGCGCAAATCCTTCCCTCTCATCCTCCGGCTGGCTGCTCTCACTATTAGCAGTTGTGTTAATCTTCTGTTCTAAAATACTTTTTGCTTTATCAAAAGTTTTAACCGCAGTCTCAGGGGAAGAACCATCCTTGCTGTTATCTCCATTGGTTCCATCTAAATACACTCCCTGGCCAACAAGAATGACATTCGTTCTGGTGGGATTACTTGCATCTTTATATCCACCCAATTCAGTTCTTCTTGGCAGCTTACCGCTGCGAAAGCAATCTAGATTTTTCGTCGCATCCAGAACATTACTGTATGACTTGTCATTTGTTACAGAAGCGGATAGATTCGCATTTGGGTACGGTGCTGGCAGTGAAACAGTTCCCGCTGCTTTCAGTACTACACTTCCAGATTTAAACACCTTTTTATTTAAATCAATCGGAAAAGCGCCAGAAGCAGTACCATCCGGCGGCACACCAACCACCGTCAGAAAAGAACTTCCTGAATTCAAAAAGATAACATCAGGATTAGCCCCTGCTTTCTTCTCAGCGGTCACCTTACTGAAATCAAAATATTTATTATAGTTAGTAGTTGATGTATCGTCAATATAAATACTGTACACACCTTCCACCTGTTTCGATAACTCCGGCTGCATAAAATGACCATTTAAAAATTCCAATTGTCCATATCCATTTAAATAAAAGTTGCTCCCCTGTTCAGCCGCGCTGTTCTGAATTGGACCAGCAATATCCATCGCAAATATGCTGACCAACCCCACCGCAATCCCGCCGCCATATCTGGCATGATTACCCATTATTTTAAATTTTCCGGACTGCGTTTCTGACAGATACAAGCTAGGATTGGCAATCAGATAAATGCCACCGCCTCTATTAGTTGCGGTATTATTTATAATGGAAGAGTCTTGTACATAATAAAGTCCGCTGCTAATTGCCATTGCAGCTCCATCCGCTGCCCGATTGTCAGAGATCATCATGTTCCTGAAATAAGAGTAAGAGGATGAGTTGGCGGAATAGATTCCTCCGCCCTGTGTAACCGCTTCATTGTTACTGATCCGTACATTCTCAGCATGCCAGCTGCCACCGTTATGAGTGACACCGCCGCCATAAGTACCGTAGCTTCCCGTATTGGTGATTTTATTGCCGCTGATTTCAATTGCTCCCAGTGTGGTTGCCATCATATAAACATGGGCAGACGTAGTGGAAGCACCACCTATGTAAAGTCCGCCGGTACTCACTGTTGCAGAGTTATTGATAATCTTGGTTCCATCTTCCAGAGTAAGAGTTCCATATCCATAGAAGTAAATACCTCCGGAATCACCATAGCTGCTAGTATTATATGATATCGCTTTATTTTCCTTTATAATGGTTTCTTTTAAGGTTAAAGCAATATTCTTTCCGGAGCTTCCGGATGCATAGATTCCTCCACCGCGTCCGGCTCTGTTATTAGAAACTGTTGTATCTGTTATCGTAAGGGTATTGCCGCCGGCAAGAAATATACCGCCGCCCTGGTTATAATTGTACACATCAGAGTTAGTATAGTACTCAAATCCCGTTTGATTCGCAGTTACTGTACTTCCGGTGATTGTATGGCTGTTTGTGCCGGCATCAATATAGATACCTACACCTCTAACGTAGCCATATGTCGTAAACGCACCATGGTTCCCATTCACTAACCCGGCATTCATCGCAAGCTTACCGTCAGCCCCTACATAAATTCCGACTCCTAAATTAACATTCGCATTACTTTTGTATACTCCGCCAGCTTCATTATCAGATATGGCCGCATGATCAATATTCAGGCTGCCATTCGAGTAAATACCGGTACCATAAGCAAAATATGCTTTATTGTTACTGATTACCGTATCTTCCTGTTGACCGTTCCCATCACCGATGTTTACGATTGTACCTGTATCCGCAAATATACCGACTCCTTTTGAAAACAGTACGCTGGTATTTGTGCTTGAAATTTGATAAGCCAGAGTACTGTTACCTGTGATCTTTCCCTTATTCATAATAAAGGTTGTTCCTGCACCCACAAGATAAACACCGGCGCCATATTGATAGGTCTGGTTTCCGGTAATTGCACCGCCGTTCATGGTAAACTGAGCGCCATCACTTAAAACCACACCGCCTCCGGCCTTATGAGTGGTTATTCCGGCAGTATAATAATCTGCACGGTAAGAATTATTTTTCTGAATAAAACCATTGTTCATCTCAACTGTGGTACCGCTTCCGGCAGCAACCACACCCTGCTCCCGGTTCTCAATCGAACCAGTCCAGCCCGCTTCCATAACAAAGCGGCTGCCTCCGGTAACCGTTATGTGGTTACCAAGAGTAAGATCTTTTTGATTAAAACCGGTACTCTTAAGACGTGTTCCGTTCAGAGTAGTCTCTCCCCTTAAATTCAGAGTTCCGCCTGCATCTACCTTAATCGTAACACTGTCAGTATCATCCACCATATTACGGATAAAAACGTCACGTATGCTTAAAACACCGCTTCCTGTTACTATGATCAAAGTCTTTGGAGCTTCGTGACGCGGCACATTGGGGCTTCCCACTCCCTGATTTGCAATTTTGTCAATATGAGATACGACTTCTGTCTTAACATCAGTACCTCTCGCGTAGTCATAACGGGTTTCCAGCTCCCATTCTGGTTCGCCAGCAGAGTCTACGGTCACAGTATTACAGATATAAATTACCTCCGGCATCGGATAGTCGGCTTCAATTTTATCTAGTGTCATACCAGCTGCATCTTGTCTGGCCTGCAGACTTTTGGTCATTTCATCCTGCCAGATCTCTCTTGCCCTTTTCCAGCTCTTTACCGGATATTCACACGATGATCCATAATTTCCATCATCTCCATCTACCCCATCAATATAAATAGCATCGAAGTAATAGATTGCATAAAGTTCAATATTCTGAGCGTTTACAATACTGTCATCCTCGGCTGTATCCTGTCGCAGTGACCAGTCAATATTTGATACTCCACCATTTGCCACAGACTTGTTGGAATTATGCAGCTTTACCCGGTCCAGCAGCGCCTGGCCTACGCGATCCGCCTGCTCTGCCCGTTCCTGCTCATCCGCAATATCATTTATTGAATCGGACAAAACTCCTCCTGGTATCACGACATCTGTAAAACGGTATTCTATGTTCGTATTAATCCCGCTGAAGAATATTTTTAAGTCCCCGTCATCTTCCGAATCCACACTGCGTACTTCAATCGGGTGGCCCGCCAAACCCGGGAACGCGTTTACCTGGATATATCCCTTTTCTTCTGTTCCGACATTCTTTTCAATGATAAGAGCTCCTTCATTGACCAGAATCGTCGGAGCATCGGCCTCATTCCCTCCTTCACTATACATTCCGCCAAGGGAAAGGTCTTCTATAACCAAGGTCTTATTTCCTGGTACGATGATTGCCGGTTGTGGATTAACATTCCATGTGCAAAGAGTTGTGAGCAGTGATGGATCTTCTGATGCCAGATAAAATTTCCCACCAGAAAGCCCCAAATATTCACCGGCGTCTGCATCTCCCAAATTCAGGGACTGCATAGCTACAACAACTCCACCGCCTGCCTTTTTAGCTTCTGCAGCTGCCTTACTCCAGGTTTTAAACGGATAAATCGGGGTTAATCCATCATGCGAACCATCATCATTGCCTGCCTGGTATGTAAACCCGCCAATGGTCATAGCCCCTCCCGGATTCCAGTAAATAGCAGTTACTCCATCTAAAGAACGGCTTGCAATCAGGGTCTTACGGGTAAGGGTCTCTTCCTCAAAGAGAGTGGACAGAGGTTGGATTTCATATTCTGATCCTGTATTCCTTAACTGGGCATCTGCCTTTATCTCTACCTGCAGATTCCAGTTATCAGATTCTGCCAGAGTAAAATAGCTTAAAAAGTCTTCTGCACTTGCATCATCCGCATAAAGGGTTGTTACCAGTTCACGTGATCCTGCCTTGCCATCATCCTTTATATCCAGAAGATATTCACTGCTGCTGCCGTCAAAGCCTTCTATCAACTCAATAACCGGCTCTCTCCAGGTGCTGGCGGACACCTTGTCTTTCACCAGTTCCACCTTCTCTTCGTCGCTATCTATCGCGTAATTATCAATATTAAAAGACGCTTCTCCTGCCGCTCTTTCTTTTCTGGCGGCTGAAAACAGCGATTTTATCGGAAGTGCTTTCTCAATTCGATTATTTTCCCCTGCTGCCGTATCATCTTTTTCCACGGCATTGAAAGGGGTTGCAGTATCATTCTTCCACTCCATATCTTCCTGCTTACTGCGGTAATCCATTATAACACGGCCATTTATATTGACATTCTGTCCCATTTGAAGGACTCCGCCACGAACGTAAACCAACTCTGTCTCATTTGGTTCATAAGCCGGATCTTCTGCTTCAAGCAAAACATTCATCAAGGTTAACTGTCCACCATTTACATAAAACAGCGCATCACTTTCATAAGGACGTCCTGGCCAGGATGCAATGCGGATATTTCCTGCATTTAATGCATATAGTTCTCCGTCTGCTACCTCCATCGGATTCATCGCATAAATAGTAATGTCCGAAGAATCCAGTCCTTCTTTCTCCATCAGCTTTTCAGCACGCTCAATTGCCTTTGCAAGGGTTTTTACAGGTCTCGCCGGACTCAGGCCACTGGCAGTATCCCTCCCCGCTTTTGCCTTGGTTAAGGTTGCATCGGATGCGGTTGCTGTGGCATCCGATGGAGTTGCCAGTTCTACAGGAAGCTGACCGCCAGGATTCCAATAAATTGCATAGCCATCATCCTCCAAAGGTTCTAATGACAAAGTTTTATTAATACGTTCTACTCCGCTGTTCCCACCCTTAATTGGTTCTAATGGCAGAGTTTCTTTTATACGATCCGTTTCATCTTCCATTGGATTTAATGGCAGAGTTTCCTTTACACGATCTGTTTCATCTTCCATTGATTCTAATGGCAGAGTTTCCTTTACACGGTCTGTCTCATCTTCCATTGGTTCTAAAGGCAGAGTTTCCTTTATGCGGTCAGCTTCATCTTCCATTGGTTCTAATGGCAGAGTTCCCTTTATGCGGTCTTCTCCGTCTTCCGTTGGTTCTGACTGCTGAGCCTCGTCCATGAGGTCTGTTCCATCTTCTATTGGTTCTGCTGAAATCATTTCCTCTGCCTGCACATGATCCATTGACATGGTTACTGCCAGAATCGTAAGTTCCTGAGTGGGAAAGATCATAAGTAAGCACAAAAGGAACGCTATAAGTCTTTTAAATTGTGTCATCTGAATCTCTCCTTTTCTCTTTACTCTCATTATCCAGCTTTGACAATTTCCGGATTGCGCCTCCTGCCAGGAGGAAGAATACAAAACCAAATGCCCAGTAAGGATAAGTTCCTTCCACACCGGTCTTCGGAATTCCACTGGTTCCGATTCCTACTGCGTTATTTAGTGAAGGGGGCGTATCAGTAGGGGGGGTATTCACAGGAGTAACTCCTGGAGATCTTCCCCCCGATGAACTTCCTCCCGAACTGGGTTTATTGGGCTTTGTTTCTTTCTGATATAATTTTACGATAATCGTCTCCGGAACCTTATCTCCCTTTACCAGGTAACTTCCTTCGTATGGGTAGGGAAGCCATTCGGCTTTATAAACCCGGTACTGAATGTTATTATCGTTTAGATACACGAGCGTACCTTGAAATGTATAGTCTTCGCTATTGTTCTTAATGAACTGGTCGCTATCCGCTATAGAAGAGTTCATGTTATATGCCACATCCAGCTCATATATACCGTTACTGTCCGTTAAACCAAACAAAACATAACGGTTCAGACTTGGGATATAGATTTCCACTGATGCATCTGCAATCGGTTTATTGAGGTCTCTGTCTAAAACCAGAAAACGCAGTTTTCCCATATAATCAACGACCACACCAGCCATAATATCAGTCTGCCCATCTCTCTTTGGCACGGCTCCCTCGCCCAGACTATTACCATCAGCCCAGACAGGAAAACAGGCAAACAGAAACAACAGACAGCATATTAACCATGATAAAAGGATTTTCTTTCTGCCCATATATCCACCTCCGTTCTGTTGTAATAATTATGGGTAAGGTAGATCGAACTTAAATAACATAATTAGGTAACTTATTTTTCTTTTGATTTTTTATTAGCAGACTTTATAATTACAACTACCTTCAAGGCTGTCTCGCCTGCATATTCTTCATCTTTTGTATAATAGCTCCAGACCGCGGTACAAGGATAAAACCCTTGCTTAAGACCGCCGTTCAAGTGAATTTCTTCTATGTAATATCCAGGATCAATCAAGCCGGATTCATAAATCACTTCTCCGGTTGCATCCCGTACAATCCTTACCGTACAGCTAAATTTATTTTTTATTCCATTTGCAATCCTGGCTTCTCCAGGTGCATCAGAATGATCAAAATAAATCTGGCGCTCCAAAGATACATATTTCATATTAGTGACCAATTCCTGATTTCTCAAATCTCTTACAATTGCACCATCTTCACCTTCGGCCAGTTCCTGCTTCCATTCCAGTTCTGACTTGGCATATTCTTTACGGGTATTCTGATTACTGAATATTTTCTGTAAGCCCATACCGGAAAAAAACGAACCGGTAAGCAGACAGATAACCGCTATGAACATTAAGCAATAACGAAATTTGTTGTTATTTAACTTCATTTATAGAAAAGTCCATCCATCACATGAAGTACAATTTTTACATTTACTTCTGAGATCTTATCCTCCGTTTCATCCAGAGAATATGTAGTGAAGTGTGCAGTCGCCTGATAATCTCCTGCCTGAAGCGTTTTATTTAACTCGATATATTCAATATAAAATCCTGGGTCAATCAGTCCTGACTGATAAATGATCTCTCCATTATCATCTAGCATGATTTCTGCCTGGAAAGAATAATGGTTTGCTGCAATATTCTCAATCGCAATCCGCCCTTTCTTTCCTCCGTATTCAAATACCGGACCGGATGCGATACCTATATCCACCATACCCTCTGCCACCTTGGCATTTAATATATCTGAGATTTCCTGATCGGTCTTACCCGGAAGCATACCGCCCAAAGCCAGCTCATCTCTTGTTAAGCGGCTTAAATTACTTTCTTTGGTCATCTGATAGTAGATTCCCGCTCCAACTCCAATCAGGAGCAACAGAAGAAATATAATAATCCATAACAACTTACTTTTTTTCTTTTCTTTTTGTACTGCCATTTTTCCTGTCCTTTACTTTCTTTCTATTTACCGACTGCTTACGGAGTTACTTCCGGAAGTTCTCCCGGTATTACCTTCCAAAAAATCGCACCGACTTTTAACGACTCTTCGACCCGCGAATATTCGTCCTGCCTTCCGCCTACTTTGACATCTACTGTGACATATTTTTCTGAAGGTATAAGAGCTGTTCCCGCTGCAGTATATCCATGAGCCTGCACATCTTCCGGTGCGTTCAAGGCAATTGTACCGTCATACCAAAGTACACTCTTAAGCTCCGTATTCCCATCTTCATAACTTATTGTCACTTCTCCCGGGTCAGAAAACGCAACATCGTCAATCAGCATTTGACACTCTTTAAAACGAGTCTGCGACGATGTTCCATCCCATGTCGGATCATCTTTTACCACCTTCCAGTAATGCGTTTTCCCTTCATCATTGTCATAGCCGGCAATAAAAGGCTTTAACTCAATTGGTAACCCCTCTCTCGGTGGATACTCCTCTTCCATATGTTCTTCTCTTACATCGGTTGAGTAGTTCCGGATCGGGATTGCATGTTCTGATATGGTCTGCAATTCAAACTCTGCCTTTGTTCCTGAACCGGGATCGGAAGGTATACTGACATGAACTTTTACATTTGGCACAATTAAGTTTCCGCCTTCTACTGACACCGGATTTGTATCATTGCTGTCAACACTTCCTCGCACGACAAATCCATATGCCAAAGGTACCGTTACCGATACCCTTGCTTCTGATGGTATCTGTGTTACACTCAACCATACATTGGACGACGAGCCTTCGCTTGCTAACGCAGAAAAGCATAGGCATCCCGTACATATAAGTCCAGCTGCCATAAGTCTGACTTTATATTTCTTCCATCGTCTCATAGGGCTCATTTATCTTCCTCTTTTCCATTTTTCCATGATGGCTGGTTTCGGAAATCTCTTGCAAGTAAACCGCCTTTCCCTCTGCGGTTTATTTGCAACAAATCTCCGAAGAATCTCCTTTCGGAGATTCTTCTGGGATTTTTATTAATCACTATTGGGGTTATGTACTTTCTTGAAATTAATTATGGCTGAAGGTAATCCTCATTAGGTGCGGTATCAACATCATCCTCTATCGTTGCACTGATTGTCCATACAATCGTACCAATCTTTGCAGACTCTTCTACCTGGCTGTACTGATCTTTTTGTCCGCCTACACTTACATCAAATGCGGCATAGTGAGTCTCACCTACGATTGCATAATCATCATTACCTACGTTAGCTGCTGAACCGGCTGCACCGCCCAGATCTGCATCAGGAGCATCCAGTGTAATGCCCGCTGCCATCTGAAGTCCGCCGTTTGACGCTGTATTAAACTCGTTGCCATCAATGCTTACATTGTAGTTCTTAAAATTTGTTGTAGCAGCACCGGTGTTGCCGCTGGTTGTATGCGTCCAGTATTTTCTGGATTCTGGGGTCCCTTCATTCTTGATATTTCCGTTAATTTTGACCTCCAGTCCTTTTCTGGTTCCAGCGTCATCGTAGGTAGAATAGTTCGTAAGCGGTAACTTTCCTGCCTCGATGAGATTTCCTTCAGTCTGCAGGTCATAAACTGCGCCTGCCCCACTTACTGATGGAGTGGTCACATCTACCTTTACGTTTGGAAGATAAATGTTTCCATCCGCACCTTTGCCCACAGGAGTGGCATCAGTTGATACAGCTCCTTTTACTACGAATGCAAACAGAGTAGGCACTTCTACTTTTATTTTTGCATCCATCTCTTCAATAATAATACCTGCCCATACCTCCGTGCCACTTGATGAAGGAACAGCTCCTCCCGGACTAGGATCTGCCATTGCCGGCATCGCCATGCTTGCTGCCATTGCACCTGCTAATAATGCGGTTGTAAGTCTCTTCTTCATTCTTCTTTCTCTCCTTTTTATAAATTTTGTTATAATAAAAAGAATATCTCTTTCTATTCAATAGTGACCATCGGAAAGTCTACCTGATTCTCAGGCCTTTCCTGGCTGTTTACGGACCTGCGGTCATCAGCCTGCCAGTAAACCTGACTCCTGACCGGAAAATCAGGCGGTATACAAAGAAATACCTTTACCTGAGCGTTTAATTCTTTTTCTTCTCCTGGAAGAATACTCTTCAACATCCAGGTAATATACTGCTGCCCATCGGCAACACCATAGATTCCTTCGTCTCCTCCTGAAACAAAACTGGTACGCTCCGGAAGATAATAGCGGATACGAACATCCTTAATCTCTTCTTCACTGTCGTTATGAAGCATCATTCTATAAGTAAGTATCTCATTCGGAAGTACCCGGGACTGAGTTCCATGACTGGCAGTAACTTCTGAACCAAAGAAAATGTTAATATCCAATACACCATTTGAATTTCCGGCATCTCCTGTGGATCGCTTATTTTGTAAATCCTGTTGCTGGAACTGAGGTTCTTCTGGTTCTTCTGACAGTAGATCTGTTGCTAACTCAGCCTCTGTTATGCTTTCCGGTATCGTTACCGGAATTGCAGTTGTTTCTTTTACAAAAGTAGTTGTTTCTCTATATGAACTCGAATTTCCCCCTGAGTCATAATCATTTGAAGGATTAAGCGTACCCGGCAGTGTTTCCTCTGTGGTTGTCTCTGCTTCTGTTATATCCTGCGGACCGCTTTCCTCCGTAGCTAATTCTGCTTCTGTTGTCTCCTGCAGGCTGCTTTCCTCCGTGGACGATTCTGACTCTGTCGTCTCCTGCAGGCTGCTTTCCTCCGTGGACGATTCTGACTCTGTCGTCTCCTGCGGACTGCTTTCCTCCGTAGCTGATTCTGCTTCTGTTGTCTCCTGCGGACTGCTTTCCTCCGCCGATGTCCCTGCTTCTGTTGTCTCCTGCGGACTGCTTTCCTCCGGCGACGTCTCCGTATCTGTCGTCTCCTGCGGCTTACTTTCTTCCGCCGTCGGTTCTTTTGTTTCTGCCGTATTCTCATTCTTTGGCAGAAGCACTGCCGGAATTGGATCTTCGTATCCCGGTAAATCAAATACAATGCAGGTCGGTTCGTCTACCGAAACAAAACTGCAATCATACCAGTATGTAATCGTAATACTCGAATAATTCTTTACCGCTTCTTTAAACTCGGTATAAAGTAAGACATTCCCATCCTCAGTGTAACAGAGCATTACATCTCCGGCGTGGACTCCACCGCTTAGAACCAACTCCTCCCAGTATTCACTGTCCAGGGAAAGTCCTTCTATCCGTCCCAGATTCCACATAACACTGTCTCCGTCGCCTAATCCATAAGCATATGGATATATCGTGACCTTTAACTGATGTTTGACAACAGAATCTGGCTTGATCCATTGATTTCTGTTTAAGGTAATATTCCAATTATCACTGTCAGCAATCGCAATTCCATTCAGTGAAACCTGGAACCATGTTGGTATAATTGCATCTTCATTGACTGCTTCCTGTTCCAGAAGCTCCTGCAGACTCAAACGGCCCGGATGAGTTGCAGATAACGGCACCGTTAATGATTCTGGTGCCATGGAAGACGTTGCCGGTGCTCTGATTCTTTTTCCCTCGGCTTTGACACCGAACGCACTTTTAACGTGTCCCATCTCTGCAAAGGAGGCTAATGAAACACTTCCGGCTATCAGGGCTATTATCAAAGGAATACTTACAAGCCCCCCGATTCTTTTCCGGTTCTTTTCCATATCTTCACCTCTGTTTTACACGTTTATAACTGAGCTATTACTACACCCTTTCTGCCTTCTTCATTCATAACGTCACCTAATCCATCCAAATCTTTGACTTTTCGGTTACTGCTTGTAATGATGAATATTACAGCCGGAATGCTGCACAGTAAGATAAACAATTCAATAATATTATTAATTGTTATAAGCCCTCACCTTCTCTTCAACCTTTTGGTGCTTTCTCTTTTATACCAGTTCAAAACCAAACTATTGTACCAAAGGACTGCTGCCGTACATACCCAGACACCTCCAATCGATGATGATAATATATAATCCATCTGATTGATACCAGGCTTCTCAGACTTTTCTTCCTGAATGGAATCCGTATCTGGAGAAGACGATTCAATTCTGATCGTCCTCACTTCAGCCCGATGGCAGACCAGACACTCTCTCCGCTCAATCCTTGTCCTTGATTCCGGCCTTTCTTCTATCGTTTTCCAGTCGTCATATTTATGACCGGTTGCCGGCAGATATTCGATATAAGTATATCCGCACAATGTACAGACATTTTCAACTTGACCTTCTGACTCTTCTGAGTTTAATGCCAATATATGGCTTTCAAATTCATGCTGCGGGCCGCCGGTACAAGCAGGATGCGTATCCGCATATCCGACTGTGCAACATAGGATTGTAATCAACAGCGTACCCAGCAAAGTAAGAAGTTTTTTTCTTAATTGCAATTACCTGCCCCCTATCCTGCCTTTTAAAATAACCAGATAGTTGTAAACACTTTATCTATATGTAGACCTTGGTTATTTCCCTTGTTTTGATGAACAAGTACTCTCGGCATTACTTTACTTCATTTTTCTCATCTTGTATTAATTAATGGATAAACAGCAGTTTCTTTGCTCCAAACTACACTACTGTTCCTGCTTCCGTGTATGCGTCTATTTCCCGTTTCAAGTCTGCGTAATAGTATCTCCCTACCGGCAGCACAACTCCCGTATCCAATGTTATTTCTTTAAATGAAATATTTCTGATATGAGATATTGCCGCCACATAAGATTTATGGACTCTTACAAAACCATAATCCTTTAATCTTAATTCAATTTTTCCTATAGTCGAATAAAAGTGAAACTGGTCATTATCGTAGTAAACGGTCACAATGCGTTTTACAACTTCAAAGTAATGAATCTTTTTAATCTCAATCTTTCGGAATTCACCGGCGCCTGTACACATAATGTATTCCGCTTGTTTTTCTTGCACTGATTTTACTGCCCGTATGAAAATATCTTCGAATTTTTTTACTGTTGTTTCTCCTTTTACTACATAATGCAACGCTCTTACATCAAACGCTGTTGTATAAAAATCTTTCGAAACAGTAAAAAAAACGATTTCACTGTTATATCCCTGGCCTCTCAGCTTTCCGGCGACCTCATCCCCCTGAATCCCGTTCATTCTCATATCCAGATAAATAATGTCCGGATAATTCTTGGGATCCTGCAGGTGGAATAACAGTTCTTCACCTTTGTGATATAAAGAAAGCACCACATCGACTTGATGAATTGACGCTAACTGTTCCAACTGCTTTTTACAATGTTCCAGTTCCTGTTCATTATCATCACATATTGCAATAATCACGTTTTAACCCCTCTTTCAGTCAAGTATCATTTTATAAATACTTGCAATCCATTGTTCTGGAATATGCCTATATCCGTTCTTAGCCTGGCCATATTTAGATATGGAAACAGATATTCTATATGGCTTTGGTTCGGCCCTGCTGAATAGCAATTCAACATTCTGAATTATTCTCACTTAGTATATTAAAAATGGATTCTACTGGAATTATATTGTTCTCAAATTGCGTTTTGTTGTTCTTAATTGCATTTGCCTATATTATCCGATAGCGGACATTGTTAATTGCAATCCGAGCTTCCCGTTTTGTAATCGAGTTTCACATTTTGAAATCAACCTTCCCTATTACAGAATCCATCTGGGTCACTGCTGTATCTGGATGCTGCTCCAGATACACCTCATAATCATGATAGTTTCTCCCCACACGGCAGCCTCTGTCTACCTTCAGTTCTGGCTTTTTATAACGCGGACGATACTTTACTTTCCGTGGGAGATCAAATTTGTACCCATCTTTCTCTTTCAAATGGGAAAGATATTTTACAATTGAAGTTTGAAATACTCTCTTTTTCTAAAAAAAGAGAACGGTTACTAAGCCGTTCTCCATTTTTACATTATCTGTGATAAAGTAAGATATTCATACTATAAAAGATTACAAATCAATGGATCAAGATCTATGCAGCAGGTTCAAACTGGCTGTTGTAAAGTTCCGCATAGAAGCCTCCCTTTTCTAACAGTTCCTTATGATTACCACTTTCGATAATGTCCCCATCTTTCATGACCAGAATCAGGTCTGCATTTTTGATGGTGGACAGGCGGTGTGCGATGACAAAGGATGTGCGTCCTACCGTCAGCTTATCCATAGCTTCCTGAATCAAGATTTCGGTGCGTGTGTCCACAGAACTTGTTGCTTCGTCCAGAATCAGCATGGGAGCGTTTTGGATCATCGCTCTGGCAATCGTAACAAGCTGTTTCTGTCCCTGTGAAAGACTTGCCCTGTCATTTAACAATGTGTCATACCCTTGCGGCAAAGTTCTAATAAAATGATGAAGGCCTACTGCCTTGCAAGCAGCAACTACCTGTTCATCAGTCACCCCCGGCTTGCTATAGATTATATTTTCCTTGATGGTGCCTTCAAAAAGCCATGTATCCTGTAATACCATACAAAATTGCTCATGGACATTCTCTCTTGGCACCTGGCTGATTGGAATGCCATCAAGCAATATTTCTCCACCGTCCAGTTCATAAAAACGCATCAGCAGATTGACCATTGTTGTTTTTCCTGCACCGGTCGGTCCCACAATGGCTATCTTCTGACCGGCTTTAATTTGAGTTGAAAAGTCATTGATAATCGTTTTTTCTTGGGTATATCCAAACTTCACATGACGGAATTCCACATCACCTTTCACATTGGTGAGCTTCTTTACTTTTTGACTCTCGTCAGACAGCTCTTCCTCATCAAAGAACTCAAACACGCGCTCACTGGCAGCAGCGGTTCTTTGCAGGTTCTGGAATGCCTGAGCAATTTGTGACAGCGGCTGGGTAAACAAGCGGATATACAACATAAAGGCTACGATCACACCGAAGCTTATGGTACCGTTCATAGCCAGCGCCGCACCTACCACACAGACTGCCACATATCCGAAGTTACCGATAAATGTCATAAGCGGCATCATCAATCCGGACATAAACTGGCTCTTCCAGCCACTGTTATACAGGCTCTCGTTTACATTCTCAAAAAAACATCTGGCCTCTTTTCCACCGTTATAAGCCTTTACCACATTATGTCCGGAATAAACTTCTTCAATATGACCATTAGCGACACCCAGATCTTCTTGCTGCTGAACGAAATATTTCTGCGATTTTGACATGATAACACCCATGATAACAAACCCCAAAATACTCGATCCTACGGCAGTTAACGCCATAATCCAGTTATTGTAGAACATCATAATTGCTGTACCCACAAGCATGGTAACGGATGTAACCAGATTTCCGATGCTTTGGTTCATGGTCTGACCGATGGTATCCACATCATTGGTCACCCTGCTGAGAATATCACCATAGCTTACCCGGTCAAAATATTTCAAAGGCAGCTTATTGATTTTTTGTGATATACCGGTACGCATATTTTTGCTTATTTTTTGTGTTACAGTTGCCATCATAAAACTTTGAATAAAGTTGAGGAGCGCTGAACCTGTGTATAATGCCACCAACAGTAATGCAATGCTTTTTACTATACCAAAATCAATCGCACCAGCAACCGGAACGCCATTGATCAACGAAGGTAATCCTTTCATAATCTCGTTGGTCATATCTTTCAGTTTATCCGGGCCGATGATTTGCAGCACCGTTCCGATTGCCGCCATAACAAGAGCGGCAATTACTGCAGGCATATAATTTTTACAATAGGCAATCAGTTTTCCCCATGTCTTTTTAAAATCTTTTGGCTTTTCGACAGCCCCCTGTCCCATAGGACCTCCAGCCATCGGCTTTCTGTTCGTTCTTTGTTCACTCATGATACAAGCTCCTCCTCACTTAACTGACTCATGGCAATTTGCCTGTATACCTCACAGTCCTGCAGCAGATCCTTGTGTTTTCCTTTGCCCACAACTCTGCCTTCGTCCAGTACGATTATCTGATCAGCATCCATAATCGTGCCGATACGCTGTGCCACAATCATACTGGTCACACCTGCTGTTTCTTTTTTCAGTACGTTACGCAAAATCCGATCCGTCTTATAATCCAATGCGGAAAAGGAATCATCAAATATATAGATTTCCGGCTTTCGACAGACCGCGCGGGCAATGGCAAGCCGCTGTTTCTGCCCGCCAGACACATTGGTACCGCCCTGGGCAATGTCTGCTTCATAACCACCCTCCATACGCTCAACAAAATCCGTTCCCTGTGCAATTGCAACAGCTTTCTTGATTTCGTGCTCAGAAAATCCATTGTCACCGTTATCTCCGTATGCCACATTAGACGAAACCGACCCCTTGAATAGAACCGCTTTCTGCGGCACGTAACCAATCTTATTGTGGAGTGCCTCCTGTGTATACTCCTTAATATTCACACCGTCAATCAGGATTTCTCCCTCTGTTGCATCAAAAAAGCGCGGTACAAGGTTTATCAGCGTTGATTTACCACTACCTGTGGAGCCGATAAATGCAATCGTTTCTCCCTGTTTCACCGTAAAGTTCACATCCTCCAGCACATAATCCGCCGCATCCGGATATTTGAAGCCCACATGTTGAAACGTAACCTCACCTTTCAATCCAGGGAGTCCATTTGTATGGCTGCCATCAAGGATTGTAGGCTCGGTGTCCAGCACTTCATTGATTCGCTTGGCGGAAACGCTGGCACGGGGAAGCATGATGAAAATCATGACTAACATCAAAAATGACATAACAACCTGCATCGCATAGCTGGAGAACACCACCATGTTAGAAAACAACGTCAGTTTATCCGTCATCTGGGCCGCATTAATTAAATAGGCACCGATCCAATAGATGGAAAGGGACAGACCACTCATAATCATATTCATGACCGGCATCATAATTGCCGTAGCACGGCTTGTATATAACTGGGTACCGGTCAATTCTTCATTCGCTTCTTCAAACTTCTTTTCTTGATAATTCTCGGCATTATAAGCTCTTACTACACGAAGTCCTGTCAGATTTTCACGGGTAACCCGGTTCATGTTATCTGTTAAAGATTGCATTTTCTTAAATTTCGGTATCACAAAAATCATGATGATACCAATCATTACAACCAGAATTGCAACCGCCGCGCCTGTGGCGAGTGACCATTCAAAACCCTTTCCCGCGATTTTGGTAATTGCCCATACAGCCATAATCGGAGCTTTTATAATCAGCATTAATCCCATGGTAATCAAAGTCTGAATCTGTGTAATATCGTTTGTTGAACGGGTGATTAAGCTATCCGTGGAAAAGCGGTTGATTTCCTCCATGGAAAAGGATTCCACTTTATTAAAAAGCAGACTGCGCAGACGTTTAGAAAATGCGGCGGCAATCCGTGCCGCAAAATAACCAACAATAACAGCACTTGCCAAACTGCCGAGTGTGCAGAGAAGCATTTTACCCCCAGCAAGCCAAATATCGCTCATCGCACTACCGGGCGTTTGCACTAACATGGTTATTTCTGACATGTAATCCGGTGATTTTAAATCCAGCCATACCTGGACCATCACAAATATCAAGCTAAATAAAGCCATCAGCCATTCTTTGGGCTTGAGATATTTAAATATTCTAATCATAGAAAAAGCCTCCTTGTTATTAGTGTTCATATTGAACGCTGTTAGTTATGTGGTCCTAAAATGCAGACCTCGTTTGGTCTGCATTTTTATCTCACTATCTTTATTCCCCGGTTTCGATTATTCTATTCAAAAGGATCTGGCATCGTGCGCTGGGCGATCTCAAAAAACCGCGTGGAGAGACGTACAAATTCTCTTGCGTCTTTTTCACCCATCACAGTTAATACTTGAATCAAATGATTTTGCATTCGCTGCATGTTTACCCGAATCCGTTCACGACCTTCTTCCGTAATCGTAACCAATATAAAGCGTCTGTTCGTGGTGTCGATTTCACGGTGAATCTGCCCTTTCTTTTCGAGGGTACGGAGTGCCGCAGAGATTCTGGCCGTACTGCTGTTCAGCGCCTCACTCAATTCAGATGGCGATGCAGGTGATTCTTTCGTATATAGATATCTTAAAATGAAAATTTCGCCTTTACCAGAACGATTAAATTCATCCATGACTTTTCCACGGGACATCAGCTCACCCAATGAATCGACCAATTCTTCTATACTACTCAATCTATTCACCTCCACCTTTCAAACAGGTATTAGCATTCATAACTAACACTGTTAATAGTGTATACTATTGCGCAAGCATTGTCAAGAAAATTTTTTACATCAAAAATTCCCACTAGAAAGCCACCGCACTTCTCTTATTTCATATTGCGCATTTTCCTTCTTTACCCAACTTCCAATTTTTTTGCAGAACTATGATAAATCTCCTAATGGATTACGCCTATATCCTGTTATTCTTAACATAAAGCTCGACAACAAAAAATCAACAGGAGGATATTTATTATGACTTTCGGCAATGTCTTTTTTTTAATCACCGTATTGGTTGATGCCGTTCTCTTGAATCAATTGATTCAGCACCGAAAGGGCGCCCGCAGAGAAGCTGCGCTACAGCGCACCAAAGAAATCGAAAAAGCACATTGGCGGCATGTGCTTCGAAATTATGATTTTGTTTTTGCTGATGACATGGAAGATAACACAAGTATCTGACATTAGTTAATAGACAACATTATGATAACGTATCTAAAAGGCACATCCTCACAGTGATATGCCTTTCATTATTTATCCTTACTTTTTATCAAGTGTTCCGTTCCTGTAAGTTAGAATTATAGCCGTGAAATTCGCCTGCCCATTCAAAACCCTTCTTCGCTGTAATGACAGCGATAACCTCATTGATTACCGCTGCGGCCGCAATCGTGCCTTGAATGATTTTTGCGCACTCAGGCGCGGGAGCCGCTAAAACAGAAACAACGATTCCTGTAAATACCAGCGATACACCGGAATGAGGTAAAAGCGTAAAACCAAGATATTTCTGCACGGTATCAGGAAGACCGGTTGCTTTCGCACCGAGCCGTGCCCCGTAATACTTTCCAAGTGCGCGGGAGACAATATAGATAAAAGTAAACAGTCCTGCACCGAGAATCGCATGATAATCCAGCGGTGCACCGAGATTCAAAATCACAATAACCATGGAAACACCAAGTAACGGATTGAAGTCATTAACAATCTGCTCCAGACGTTCTTCCGTTACCAGATTAGAAAAGGCTGCTGAAAATGCCATTCCCATCAGCATAAAGTTGAGTAACGGCGACTTCATCAGATAGGTATTGCAGATAAAGCCAATGAACGCAGTTACGAGAATCATCCCTACGAGGATAAAAAGTGTCATCGGTTTGGAGCGTTCCTTTTTTAACAGAAATCCCGCGGGCACACCGGTGACAGCCCCAATCAAAAGCGGCAGGAAAATCATTACCGGAATCATGTAGATTGGCATATCGCCGCCAGTAACTTTTCTTGCAACAATAGCAATCGTGGTAAAAAACACGATCACCCCCACCATGTCGTCCAGTGCTGCCATGGGGATCAGCGTTTTGGTAACAGGACCATTGGTCTGAAATTCCCGCACGATGGAAAGTGCCGGTGCAGGTGCTGTGGCCAATGCGATGCCGCCAAAAATAAACGCCAGATAAATCGGAATGCCGCTGACGGCAAAGACGATTGCGAAAACGGCAGACACTAATACGAACGTGCCAAGGGACTGAGTCAGTGTGGTAATAATCAAGGCTTTCCCATATTTTTTCATACGGCTCCAGACAAGCTCTGTACCAATCATCAAGCCTACGGCGCATTCCAGCACATGAACGATCGCTTGATATCCTGCGCCATCCATAAGGTTTTGCGGCATCAGCTTCAGTGCATGAGGGCCTAAAATCATTCCGGCGACAAGCCAGCCTAGAATAGATGGGAGCTTTAATTTGGAAACCAGTTTGCCTATAAAAAAGGCAAGAACAATGGCGGCAACCCACCGGAGTAAAAGCAACATCATTCTTCATCCCCTCTTTCTACAATGCCATAAAGCATAAAATCAAGCAGTTTCGTAAGATTTGTTTCGTGTGAGTTCATGCGGTCTGAAAAAGACATATCACGGCAGGCTGGGCTGCTGAAATAGCCGTTAAACATATCCTGCATCATGGAAAAATAGGTCATTGCCTCCTCATGGGTAACGCCCTGCCGCAACTTGAATGAATCTAATATTTTTTGATATAATCCAGAATTCAGTTGGTCGAATTCCTGCCGCAAATCCGCGATCTGATCACGCAGTGCCTCCGGCGGCTGAAAGATCGTTTCAAAAAATAGCCTGGTTTCCTGCTCATGTTCCTGAAAGAACCGCAGGCGGGCATCCATATACTTCTGAAAGTCATTTCCGATGTCGGAAGCTTTTAGATATTCTGTCAACGTGGAAAAGCACTGGCCTACGCAGGCAAGATAGATGGCATCCTTATTCTTAAAATTGTGATAAAGCAAACCCTTGGGAATCCCTGCGCTGCAAATATTGTTCAGAGATGCGCCTGCATAGCCGTTTGCACCGAATTCTTCCATCGCTGCTGTTAATATTTTTTGTTTGGTACGTTCAGTTTTTTCTTCTTTTTTCATGGAAGCCTCCTTTATATATTATTGACCATGTGGTCTATTATATACTAAATAGACCGAGTAGTCAATAATATTGATAAAAGAAAACTTCATATCACTGCCAGGTATTTCATCGTAACCATAAATAGGAAGATATTTATAGAAACAGCCAACTTTCTATTACATTTGAAAGTTGGCTGTTAGCGGCATATTGGGGAATTGACGTAACAAATTCCCACCCTTAGGTAAAAATAATTATCCGTCAGCCCTTGAAAATAGACTGCATATTCTTTTTTACGGCTTTCAGCAGTTCTTTAGGAAGCTTCTCAACTTGTTCTCCTAAAATTATACCGTGAGGCTCCTTGTAGCCGTCATTCCATACAAAATTAAATGCGCTTTCGCTGGCTGTACTGTTCTTTCCGATTTGAAAAGCGTAAAGAGCAACATCTTTCGATAAAAGCTCTTGGACAGCGTTCTTAGCCAGGCCAGGAAAACTAGAGGCTCCGTCAGTAATTTCAAAAACTATTTTTATATGCTTTCCCTTTTTCATCTGCCTTTCTTCTGCGGGAGTGATGCTTCCAGATATTTCTTTCAAGCAGCTTGCATCGTCTGTAGCGCCATCGTTGGAATTAAGCCTTACGATGGAACGGATTATATCCGCCGATTCTTTCTCTCCGGAGGTTTTGTCGTTAAATTCTTTCATATGATAATATTGACTTCCGAAAAACCATGTTTCGCTTAAGACTTCTATTTTCTGGTTTAATTGTTCAGCATTTCGCTTAAGATATCTGTTCAAATCATCAATTGACAGCAACGTTACGGCCAGCGCTTCTCTTGCTGATTCAATCTTTGCAGCATTCATGGAGCCAGAATTATCTATAACAAAAGAAATTTCGATTCGTTCCGGTAATTTATCTGCCTGGGTTTCCAGCAAATATCTGCTGAATACGGGAAGATTTTTATATTTACCTTTTTTCTCCGCTTCTACAAAATCAGGATAGGCGGCAATAAAGCTGCTGACGTCCAGCTTGCCTTTTATTTGCCCGTCTTTTTTTACGTTGATTTCTTTTTTGGCATCTCCAATAAGTTTACTCCAGAATTGACGCATCTGCTCTCTTTCCGGCTTCATTTTATTTGAATAATACTGAAAAAGCTGCTGATCATTCTGGCTGATGCCGTAAGATGTTAAGTCGACCTTTCCAGTCATTATATTAACTATTTCATTGTTTTTCTCCTGCTGGTCCAGCATCTCTTCAAGGATCGTTTTTACTTCTTCATCAGTGGATTCCAATGTATCACTTTTTTCTTTTTTCGATTGTTCAAAAGGGCTTTTCCTTTCACTTACCTGTTCCTGAGATGCGCCATGGGATTTAAAAAAGTCCATTGCATCTATTTCTTCTTTCCATAATTGCTCAAATACAGGATAAATAAAAGAACGAATCAGGGAATCTCTTTCTAAAACACCTTCTTCGCTGTTTATCTGTCTTACTAATTGAGAATGAATGAAATCCAAAAAAGGCTGATTCAATATTCTTTTGCTGAATGGATTCTCACCGCATCCTTTCATCTCAGGCGTTGTTTTATAAATTTCCTTAAGGATAAAACTATTGATAAATGCCCTGTGTTTCGGCATTTCATCAATAGCCTTCCTTTTAATGCTTGTCTGCTCCATATATGCAGTTATCTTTTTAAAATTAGCTACATCTCTGTAAACAGGGCACATTTGCAGTACCCTTAAAAAGGAAGTCAGCTTATCCAGCCTGTGCAAAGCATCAAGTATTTCCTTTTCAACATATCCGGTTATAATATCCGGCTGATATGCGCGATCTCCTCCAAGGCCTTCTTTCTCAATGCGATGAAGGATATATCCTGTCATTCTGTCTTTTTCTTTTTTCCACGATTTACCTCTGTACAGATAGGCTTTCGTTTGTTTTTTCCAATCGGGATACATGGCAAGCTCATAATAGATATGCCATAAAATCTGATTATCGTCTAAATTCCTGTCCAAAAAAGCCGCCAGCGGAAGATATAATATGCCCTTGGACGGATTTAATAAAAATCTTTCAAGCTTTGGATCGGGCATATACATCAGGCTGGAATCCCCTGTAAACGTAGCTAACGTACGCTGCTCTCTCTGCAAAAAGGACTCCACATGTTTTGTTGACTCTTCGATCAGCTTCTGTTCATCATAATTAGGCAAGCCCCTTCCCCTCCTACTGATATAACGGCAAATCCCACAAAGCTTCTGGGGTATCGATTCTGTTAATATTTAGTGTGCATAATTCGCCTTCTACCCCCATCAGCAAATACTTTGATGGATAAAGCTTCAGCACATCGGTAAAAAAGGCTCCTTCCATAATTGAATCCTTATTGATATGCCATTTTCCGAAATTTTCTTCCAGCAAATATATAATTCCGTCTTCGCTTAATATTACGGCTGTTCCTTTTGAAGACTCTGCATCAAAAAGATTTCCTTTAAGAAAATTTCCTTCATCAAGAATGTTTATATACGCCCCGTCAAGAGAAATGATATGAAGCTTACCATTATTCCCTATGGACAAAAGAGTATCCTTCTTCCCCTTTTCATTTTCAAGACTATGGATTTTGCGTATTTCGCAATCTGGAATTTTAATTTTATTTACTATAGAAAGATTATTATAGTTCCGTTTTATAAAATATATTTCTCCTGATTCGGTGCCGACAGCAAAATCATCAGCCCCTGTTTTCTCCATTCCGATTATGTTTGAAATAGGAAGAGAAGCGTCTTTATGGAGAATCAGGCGGTATTTTTCTTTTTCTTTAACTACTTCCAGCAAGACCAGCTCTTCCTGCTCTCTTTCCGCGGCAATCAAATTATCGCTTACGGACAGGCATTGACCAAACCAACTCATTCCTGTTCCTGTCTCTATCTTTTTTATATGCATCTCCCCGCTTCCATTGGGGATTTGTTTAAAATTGCTGCACGATAATAAATAGCCGCCGCCTTTGCTTCCAAAAAGCAGAATTTCATTCTTATTAAGCCTGTGAAAGGCCGAGATTTTTTCTTTCATATCATTAAAAGGCGGACTCCATTCCTCCTGAATCCTTTCCTTGCCGGAAGGTTCCGTACTTTTGCTTATCTGAAAAAACCGCAATGCACAATCTGTGCTTCCAGTAATAAACATATCCTCGGAAATCCTTAAAACACTTTGTAAAAATCCTTCAAAGCCACAGGCTCCCAGTCTTGTTATAAATTCTGTATTTATGACGTCTTTTGAATTTCCTGTATATGCTCTGTAATGGGGAATCATCTCCGTAAGAAGCTTTTCCTCCTTCGCTGAAAGCACTTCAAGACATTTTTCAAAATCATCTTCTAAAATGCCTGTTTCCCGAGTTTTATTTAGTTTTTGCCTTAGGTCTTTTACCTGATTTTTAAATTCTTCCTCATCTACCGATAAATTCAGCTTCATTTTAGCCTCCCTTGTTCTCCAGATGCTCAAGGAGAGCTTTTGAATGTTCTAAATGGGATAATTTCTGATCTAGCAGCTGATATTTTTTTGCATCAATCCTCAGCGTATCTTCCAGGTCCGATTGAAAAATATTCTTTAATTCTTCCGGTATACTTTTTCTTTGGGTCCCCTTTCCAAAAAGCATATGAACTACATCCAAATGGCTCAAGGTCTGGGTTTTGGAGCGAACATAGCGATAAGGGCGGGTTCTGATTTCGTCGTAAGTGGTGGTTGATTCTCCCATGCCTTTGGTTTCAATCTTCCAACCTTCCTCTGCCGGAAAAAAGCCAAAGCGCACCGCCTGAGAAAGAATATAATTCTGATCGTCGGAATAAGTGATAGAGCTTATAAATCCGTCCCACAGGGCCTTGCTTAAATCCTTTTCTTCTCCTTGATTCCAATTGTCCAAAACTTGCAGAATATTTCTTATAGACAATACGGATTCTCTAAGCTCCAGCTCCCCGCCGGAAAAATCCTTCTGTTCTTCATCCTTCCATTTGCCCATAAATACATTTTGGGTAACACGGCAAAGCTGAGAAAACCGAAACAGCTCTTCAATGGTCCGTTTGGGATTGGGAATTTGAATTGTTCCGTTGGCATTCGAAAGCCTTGCAATAATAACTCTGAAAAGTTCATTTTTTTCCGGGTCTGCCTGTTCTTCCATAGAGCCTTTGGTATTCTGGGAAACATAATTATATTCTATAGTTACAAACCGGGATTTAAACGCAGGGTTAAGCTCGTTTGTGCCTTCGTAATTAACCATCTGGGTAGACAGATTTCCTGTTCCTATAAAAGCAAACCCCGGCTTAATCAATACAGGGCCTACCCCTGTAATATAAGCCGTATGCCCTGCATGGTGCTGCAGTATATCGTTTAATCCAATGAGATTCTGCATTGCGATGGTGTTAATCTCGTCAATAATTACAGGCCGGCCTTCTTTTACCGCGATTAATATTTCCTTCTCAATTTTCTTGATTTCCGTACCGAAGGCACTGTTGCTTGCAACCAATAAATCGGAGAAGCTGTTCCAGATCTGTATTTTAAGCTGAAGCTTTTCTTCTTCCGTCATCTGCTGAAGCTTATCTTCGTTTTCATGCAGCCACTGATAAAAATCTCCGATGATCATATCCAGATAATCAATATAGGATTTTTGAGAAAAGCTATGTTTGAGCGTAAGTGTCTTCTCCACAAACATATCTTCATAGGTCAGATTGTGAGAACCGGATATAAAGAGCGGCTGCAAAGATTCAATTTCTTCTTGCGTTCCATTTGTCAATATTTCCTTATAATACTGCTTTCGCTGTGTATATATCTCCTTGAATTTTTCAATAGCCTCTTTTTCCCCGGCCTTTGGATTGGCACAATACCATTTCTCTAATTGATCTTCAAGTTCTGCCTGAATTTTATTCTGTATTGAAAAGTCCATGGCGGCTTCCGTGGCAAGCTGGGTCTTTCCGCTTCCTAAATGCCCTACAATATAAACCGGCATTCCAAGATTTAAAGAATCTATTACCTTTTCCTTTGCTTCCATTACATAAGGAACCGTTACTAAACGCTGCTGATGCTGGGTTTTTATATCACTCAGCAATTGACGGGTATGATAAAATTCCCACGCTTCGGCAGAGCTTTCCAAAAGCTTTTCTATCTCTTTTTTTAGACGCTCTATACGGTCAACCCTGTATCTCGTAGCGGAATTGCTTCTGTGTTGGGAATAATGATTGCTCTCATAGCTAACCCGCCTTTCCCATTTAAGAAAAAAAGTCTCGTACTCAATAAGAGTTTCAATTTCCTCTATTTTCAGACCCTGATTTGCTGTTTCCTTTTCAACATAGGCCCTGTATTTTTCAAAATATTCAATATCTGTATTTTCATCTGCCACAGAGCTTTCGATTATCTGTTCAAATCTTCTAAAGGCCTTGAAAAAGCTTTCTTGCCCGTCTGTAAATTTATTGTGCTCATCCTCTAATAACTTTGAAGCTTCCTTTCGCAGCTGGTTTTCATACTGCTCCTGGATGGCTTCAATTGAGGGAATACAGCGCGGTTCAATGTCGTGTTTGTCCTTCATGGAAAATTCCCCTTTGCACGATTAGGTCCGTTTTGACTGGCTATAAATTAAAATCCCGGCTTTAAAAAACCGGGATTTTAACATTTTTATCTAATTTCATAACTTCGGTTAATTTATAAAATCCCACAATCCTTCAGCATTACCTCAATGTCCGTTCCTGCTAATTGCTTCATAATCTTGCTCTTTTTAATAGGAGGCAAGTCTAATTCCAGTTTTTCTCCGTCAAGCAGACATACGCCTGCGCTGAGAAGATAACGAATATCGTAACGGGAAGCAAATACTTCGGGAACACCCTTTTCCACTCCGGTTAAAACATATACGGCTTCCATAGCTGTACGTCCGGAATATTCAATGGTAAATACTGTATCGCGGCCGGGATCATCCAATGTTTCAGCGAACTGTCCAAGGAAAGCAAAGTTTACTGCATTCTTAGGCACTACATAAGGACGGTCACCAGATTCACGGGGCATAAATTGAGAAGTTATGAACGGCATCATTACTGGGATAGCTGTACATGTATTGGCTAACTCCTCTATTTCATCAACAGGCACTCCTATATGATACAACCATTCTTTTGTGATTTCCTTACCGGTACAGTCTCTCATAGGCTTTTTAATATAGTCTCCCGGAACATCGGAGAATAACCCGTATACCCAAACTACAACGTCTTTTTCAGGCTGTCCGTAGTACTGTTCCTGACGGTTTATTGTCCAGCTCATAAGCCATGAAGAATCCAATGCGGTAACTATACCGCCTGTTACTGTACGGCCTGTATAAGGTGAGCGTTTTGTAATCTTTTCAATATATTGGGGTACGCGTTCGTCATGGCATGTAACAGTACAGGATTCCCAATTGGATTTTTCAGGCTCTCCGCAGAATTTATCCGGTCTTCCGAATTCATCGCATTGATCAGCGATATTTTTCCAAAGCGTCCAGCATCCGCCAAGCTCTTTATTGAAAGGAGCAGGCGTATTGTCATCACCATATCCGGAGCCTTCTGTCATGGAACCGTTTGTAATAAATACTAAATCATTTTCCGACAAGTCTATGGAAATGTCTGTTCCTTCTTTATCTACTGCAACAATCTTTGTAGCAACCTTCTTTTCTTGAGAAATTGCAAACTCGACATTGTTTACGTTAACTCCATATCTGAATGTTGCTCCATTTTCCTTCAAATATTTAACCATAGGCATTACGAAGGAAGTATACTGGTCATGGCGTGAAAACTGCAAAGCTGAAAGGTTAGGCAAACCGCCCACATGATGTATGAAACGGTTCATGTAAAGCTTCATTTCAAGTGCACTGTGCCAGTTTTCAAAGGCAAACATCGTTCTCCAATATGTCCAGAAATCACTGTCAAGAAGCTCGTCGGAGAATACGTCTTCTATGGTTTTGTTTTCAAGCACTTCATCGGCAGTTGCTACAAACATAGCAAGTTCTTTTGCAAGCTCCTGGCCTAAATTGAATTTACCGTTGTCATAGCGAACGCCGCGTTCTTTTGTAATACGGCAATTGCTGTAGTTGGGGTCTTCAAGGTTTGTATAATACAGGTGATCCAATACAGTCATATTCGGATCCTCTGTGGATGGTAAAGAGCTGAACAAGTTCCAAAGGACCTCGAAGCACTGGCCCATTTCACGGCCGCCGCGTGCTACATAACCTGCGTTTTGCATAACTGCACCGTCTAAAGAACCACCGGGAATGTCAAGCTGCTCTAAAAAAACAATTTTGCTGCCGTCCATATGGGCGTCCCGAATCAAAAAGCAGCCTGCAGCCAAGGCACCGATGCCTGTACCGATTAAGTAAGCTTTCTTATCTTCGATTCCTTTCGGCTTTCTAGCATGAACCAAAGCATGATATGTGCCGTTTGTAAGAGTAAGTCTTTCATCATGTGTTTTAATTTTCATTCTTAGCCCCTCTTTCAAAATTTTTAGTTTAAATGTTAACTGAAGTAATGTATATCAAAATAAATCATATATCTTATTTCACAACTTTTCATTAGACAAATAAGCCCCAGTGTTCGATTTTTGAACACTGGGGCTTATTTGTCTAGCATTTAGACCTTATAATCTTATTATCCATTTGATTTTTTTATATTTAAAAATTAAATTTTCCGCTCCTTTTAAGAGACAGTGTAATATGACCGTCAAAAAGCTCGCCTATGCGTCTGATGATTATATTTGGATCCTCTTTCATTCCTGAGCCTATCCAGCGCAGCACCATTTCAGTAAGAGCGCATTGATAGAAAGAGGCTATGAGTTTTTTATCTTTGGTGGAGGCTTGAATCCCCTCGCTTTCTCTTTCAACATAACGGTACATAACATTTCCGGAGACGCTGTAAATATAGTTTTCCAATTCCTCTCTCTGCATGGAATTATATACATGATAAACGGCTCTTCTGTTTTCCATTGCAAATTTAGTCGCAACAAGAAAGCCTTCCTCCCATGAAAGAGTATCGTTATATTCATCAATGGCATTTTGAAGCTCCGACTGGAAAATTTCTGATAGAATTGCATATATATCCGGGTAATGGTAATAAAAAGTATTTCTGTTAATATTACAGGCTGTAACAATATCTTTTACTGTAATTTTATTCAAGGGGCGCTCATTCAGCATTTCAATGCACATATCCCGAATCATTTTTTTTGTATATTGCTGTGCCAAATTACACCTCCAATACCCTTTTTTTAATATTATAACATAAAAGCCAATATATGCAAATATCTTAAGCCTCCCTCTTCTATCCGAAACCGGTCATAGGAAGTGTATCTCTTGATCAGCAAAAACTCTCCGGTTTATTGGTTCAGTCCATTCCTATTACATATGAATCACACGAGTAAACCTCCCAATATTCGTCTCAGCCGATCCTTCCACATCTATCCTCATTCCCCCTGCCTGCCAGGTGAATTCAACATTTTTTACTAAACAGGAACCTCTGCTGCTTGAAATCACATGAGCAAAAACTGCTTCCGTTCCATATGTCCGCTCTATCTGGTAGTTGATTTCTGTAACAGAAGGATTATCCGGTCCCTTTCCAAAGTAAAATTCCTTTCCCCCACTCCAGGAAAATACCGAAGTCTGCACTCCGCCGTCATCATAGACGGATACCACACTCTCAGCCGGAGTATGCTTAAAATCAGCCTTCTTCATGGAATTAAGATGACGATATGGTTTTTTATCGGAGAAATTCTCGATTGACGTACTTTCCGGAATGGAAACAAGATCCCCTGAAAAATGCATAACCCAATCAACCGGCAAATCCCCTTCTACTCCTTTAACCAGGAATACCTCTGCAAAGTAGTCTTCTGTCCACGCGATTTTCCTCACCATCTTTACCGTGCGGTAATGTTCTTCCTTCCATTGTCTAATTGTAAAACTGTCAGGCATCTCATAGGGCAAAGTCCAGTCTGCTTCTGCCTCTACGTAAATGATTCCATCTATTTCTTCATACCTGGCCAGCTTTCCCAGTACCGGGGATTGATTTTCTTCTCCGATATTTACGGTATTGTGTGAACCTGTATTCTTGTAATAATCATAATGTAAAACTGCACCATATCCTGTTGTTCCAAGATCTGGGGATATTCGCTTTCCATAAGCCAGATAGCTGATATCCAGCCTGTCATAATGGTCATGCTCACCGCCGTAACGGTCGTGCTTAAGCAGAAGATATCTTCCATTTTTCCCTCGCAAGACCGTACAGCCTGGCTGCCCTGTTTCCACATGGTAATTGTCAAAATCAACCGTACATTGGGGAAGCACATCGGCCCCATATACGAAAGCTTCCAGATTATCTCTTGATTCCCGTTCATAAAGCTGATTCAGTACATAAAGAAGCTTATCACCACCAAACTCCCGGTAGGCAAATTCATATAAGTAATAGCTGGTGGATGTATGGCCATAGTTGGTATCATTCAGCATTGGAATCCTAAATTCCGGTTCCAGATAATCAAGCAAACGTTCCATCATTACCTTATAGTTGGGGTGGTTGATCTGGCTATGGGGTGTATGCAGTGCAAACTTCTCATATGCAAAAAAACTGGCAAGCGCATAGAAATGGTATCCAAATGCCCCTTCAAACCACATGTGATCCGGACTCGTTCCTTTTTCCAGCTGGTACAAAAGACCATAAGGCTCATAAACTGAAAATTGAATGTATCGGTCAATTCCAAATATCAGGCCAATAATTGCAACGGCGGAATTGATGACCACCTCATGGTTGTGAAGCTGACTGTGCCTGTTCTCCATAAGAAATTCTGCACCGGGAAGCAGCATTTCATATTTCACCAGCTCCCTCTGCTCCTTTGTCATACAGTCTGACAGCAGATCATAAGTCATGGCAAAGCTGCGCAGAAAATTAGCCTCATCAAGCGTCTGGGCTCCGGCCTTTCCCGGACCATTGTAAGGAATATCGCCATGAACCTGATAATTCCTGTAATATCTAGCATACTCCGTCATCATATGAATGGCTTTTTGGGCGTAATCTTCTTCTCCCGTAATCAGATATATAAATCCCATATGTAACGCAGCTGTATAGTTTTTGCTGTTTGCAATTCCCCACCAGGAGCTGTCATAGGGTTCTCCTGTATACAGCCGCCCGCAGGAAGGGCACTGATGATGATGATCGTCATTCCAGTTAAAATTTAAACGTACGGAGCAGTTGGGGCAGTAATAATAAAGAGACCAGTTGGCAATTCCCTGCTTGGGCACCTTTGCAGACTGAACCATCATTTCTTTTACTTCTTCTTTTATCTTTGCAATGATCTGAGGATGCTTTCTTCCTTTTTCTCTCAGATTTATTAATTCCTGTTGAGTAAATTGAATCATTTTCTATTACCCTCTTTCACTTTTCTTCCCAGGATCCATTTGCTGTGTCATGAAAAGTCGAAGCTGTAGCGCTGACCTTCATTTGCTGTAAAGGTGATAGATCCGTCCTTAATACAATCTGCTTTGTACTCATCACCTAAAAAGATCCTGCAGATTCCATTGGATTTTGCCAAAACTTCGAGGGTCTTTACACGCCGCTCCTGCCATGTAACGGAAATTTCAAAATTCCCTCTAGCCGTAAGACCTGAATAAACACCATTACTCCATTCATCGGGTAGGGCCGGAAGAATGTGAATACAGTCCTCATGACTTTGGAGCAGCATTTCTGCAATACCGGCCGTTGCCCCGAAGTTTCCGTCAATCTGAAAAGGTGGATGGGTGTCCCATAAATTATTTAAGGTACATTTAGAGAGGATCATTTTTAATAAGTCATATGCCCGATTGCCTTTTTTAAGTCTTGCCCATGTATTTAACTTATGAGCAGTTGACCAACCAGTGGACTCATCGCCTCTTTGGTTCAGACTGAATTCAGCCGCTTTCATCCATTGGGGGGTATTGCAGTTGATCACCGTACCCGGATAAAGGCCAATCAGATGAGAAATGTGACGGTGGTGGTGGTCACCGATATCACCATAATGGGATTCCTCCCTGTACTCCTTGATTTGTCCGGATTCTCCCACCAGCACCGGATCCAGTTTCTTAATATCCTCCCTGAGTTTTTCAATATAAGGATCCTGGCAGCCCAGAATATCTGCTGCCTTTAGTGTGTCATAATAGTTTTCATATATCATCTGCTGGTCGAACGCACAGCCAGTGGTGTGGTAATGAACTCCATTCTGCCTTTGTTCCGGCGAGGCCGAATACTTTGCCAGCAGTTTATCATCTTGTAAGATAAGCACCTTTTGGTAAAAACGGGATAAGGATAATATTGCCGGGTATACAGTATCCTTTAAATGATTCTCATCCATTGTAAAAGCATAATAATCCCAGAAAAGCTTTGAGGTAAGTTCCCCTGTTCCCGGACCGGAATGTCCTGTAAACGGTTCACTCATGCCTGATATCTTATAAAGCCATCCGCCGGTGCCGATAATCCAGCCATTTTCTCCTGCTTTATCTGAAAAATTTTCAGGAAAATGATGTTTGATATAATCGGAGGCCAATTCTTCGGCCAGGGGACGATAAGCCTTAAAGTAGTCGATGTACGGCTCAAACATCTCAAGGAGATTGGTATTAAAAGCAGGCCAATAATTCATCTGGACATTGATGTTATGCCAATAGCCGGCAGACCAGGGGGATTTCTCATAGCAGTTCCAGGTTCCCTGGAGATTTGCCGGATAGGTTCCTGGACGCGAGGAAGAAATGAGTAAGTATCTGCCATATTGAAAATATAATTCCTCCAAATATCTGCTGCGGCTGCCCATCCGGTATTCCTCCAAAAGCACGTCTGTAGGAACGTTTTCTTTATCACCGCCTAAATCTATGCTTGCCCTTTGAATCAGAGGACAATAATCCTGTTTATGTCTTTCTAATAATTCTTCATAGCTGTAGTTTTTCGCCTCATTGATTATGCTTGTAACAGCGTCATGGGGATGAGGATACGGGGCCAGTTTGTTTTGGTGTTCTTTCTCTAAGAATACACGGCTTTCCATTTTATAGTTAGTGCCCACAGCCATTAAAATCACTGCACTGTCAGCCTGTGTGACTTCAATCGTTGTTTCCTTTGTCACAATTTTTCCGGAAGAAATGGCTACATGAATTTGTCCTTCGTATTGTATTCCATAATACTCCATGATGCCTGACAATGTGATGCGGTTATCCTTGGTTTCTATCTTACCGGTCTTCCCCATACCGTCCCCTTCTTCGTTTAAATAAGGCTTAACATAGGGAATGCCCGGACGAATTGTAAAGGACAAACCGCCTTTGGCGCTGCTGGAGAGTTTAGTGACAAAAACTTTGTCTGGATAGCTGGTAAAGTGCTGCCGGGTATAATCCACCCCATTCTCCCGATAGGTTGTATATGCAGTCCCATCGTTCAACCGGAGTCCCCGCTTATAATTTTCAACATGCTCATGACCGAAATCAAGATACAGCTCGCAAAAGTTATTCAGACCCCCTTTCTTAAGAACGTAGGGATTGGATAAGCTATTTTCTGTTATCTGCAGCCGTTCGGTATTCACACGCCCAAAAACATTTACGCCCATATAACCATTACCAAGGGGAAGGGACCAGTTCTCCCAGCCTTCGTCCGGAATGTTTTCCGGTTCGAAACAGGCAATATTTTCATACCCAAACGGGGCTTCTTTTTCATACCATAACTCATAATTCTTCATCCTAAATAAATCTCCTTTTCCTTTTTCGTTTTATTTTTAACCTTATCTGACCGCCTGCCCCTGCCTATTTTTTTCTGCATTGACTTGGACTTACGCCATAAAACCGCTTATAAGCCTTACGAAATGCATTGGTATTGCTGTAGCCAACTATTTCTGACACCGTTTCAATCGTATCATCCGATTCTGTAATCAGCTGATATGCATAGGCCATCCTTTTTTTCTCCACATAGACGGAAAAATTCTCCCCAATGATCTCCTTAAAGACCTGCGAAAAATAAGTTTCACTAAAATTACAATATTCTGCGACAGAATATAATCCGAAACCGCACTCTGAAAAATGCTTATCAATATATCCGATAATTTTCTTCTGCAGATTCTCTTCACGGCTGTGAATTCCAGCCATGTAATGACCACACATGTCTATTGCTACCCGAAGAATATAGGAAAACCTCCATGCATCGGTCTGAATCTTGTCAATATGCTCAAAAACTTCTGTCATATTCACGCTCATTCGTCTGTCATATGCCCCCAGAAGGGTCAGCTTCAGCTTGGAAATCAGAAGCTGTTCCATAATTGCACTGATATGCCGATTTAAATAATTTTCCTCCAGGATCTGCCGGAAGCTTTCTTTCACCATTTCCTGCTGCCCTGATTTTATCCATAATACGATCTGGTCCTTTAGCTGATCTGTAAAATAAAATGCGAATTCTTTTCCGACCTCCTCCTCGCTGCACCAGACGATTCCTCTGGACTCCATATAACTTCCCCACAGATTCATCTGATTGCTGCACATGGAATAGGCACTGTAAATATCCCTTAAATCCTTAAATACAGTACTGCATACGAAAAGTTCCGTAGGGTTCTGGCGGTTCAGTTCTTCCATCTTTTCTGTCACATAATTCCTGTAGTCTTCACACAGTTCCTCCTCTAATGGGAATAATAGAACGATCTGGTCTCCCCCACTGCTTCCAACATAATTAACCAGTGTATGATCCTGGCTGATCTCCTCCAAAACTCTGTTTCTCTTCTGCTGGAGAAGGTTCCAATACTCCGCTTCTACTTCATTTTCGCTGCCAAACCCAATTAGCAGCAAGCAATATCCGGCTGCATCCCAGGGAATTCCGGCGCTTTCCGCCAGATGCTTCAGCTCTTCATCAGACATGGAGTTAATCGTTAAAACACGGGTCCAGAATACGGACTTAATAAGCTTTTTCTGCTCTCCCAAGGCATTTTTAAGGGAGACATTCGCATCCACCATACTGCTGACGGAATTATAAAGGGCGGAAAAAACATTCTTTGAGCCGGTTGCATCATGATCCATCAATTCCAGCGCATTGTAAAGAATCCGTCCTCTCCTTTGGGCCATGGACAAGGATAAAATCAAACACATGATCAAAGTCGTTCCATTCAATATCCAAATAAAGCTTCTTAAGCTTCCCGTACGCATAAGGAGATTTCTCTCTGGGATCACAGTCACGATCTGGAGTCCTGTGGAAAGGCCGGCCGCCATGGCGAAATTATCTTTTCCAAAATACTTTTCAGGGAGGCGCCGTATTTCTTCTGAACCAGGTTCTGTCGGAAAAACTACCTGATTTAATTCTGCGTTCCCTATTTGATACAGAACCCGTCCTCCCGCATCCATTATGTAAGTCATCCCATTCCAAATATTGGAATCTCCAAGGATATTCTGGAGGTTTTCTTCATTAAAAAATATAATAGCCGTAGCCCCTGTGTTTTTACCGGCATAAGGAGTCAAAACTGTTTTATAAAATATCCCGTTTCGCTTCACTTCACCGCTGTTATAGCTGGAATAAGGGTAAAAAATCAAACGTTTTCCCGCATGCCCATATTCCTTCAGTTCTTCCATAGGAACCTGATCAAATCCATAAGCCTTACGATAAAATTCATCCAGATCCAGGCAAAAGGCATTCTCAGTCACAAAAATATTGCTTCCATTGCATAATACGCTGATGGAATAAGCATCATTGGCAGTCACCATATTACGGAAAAACTTCTGGACATTCCGTAAGGTTTCATAATCCATCAGCGTCAAGGGTTTCTGTAAACTGGACATCTTCTGAATATTATAGTCGCTTCCAATTTTTCTTACTGCCGATAAACTATCTGTAATGTTCTGGTTCAAAAGAAACTGTGCATGAAATAACCGGGTTTCTGCCGCATTTTTTATGGTACTTTCCATATCGTGCAGTATGTAAGAGATAGCGATGTTTAACAGTATGACCGGTATCAGAATAAATAATATAAATGACCGCCATATCTGAAACACAAAGCCCTTTTTGGCTATTATTCTCACGTAATCTATCCCTCCGATTTCATTCCGATTTACATGCAAAAACCTGAGACACAGTTGCCCCCATGCCTCAGTATTTCTGCTTTATGTGATTTTACTTGCTGCCATATTGTCTGTCATAGGCCGTCTGATAAATCTCCAGCATACGATTCAATCCCAATGTGGAGAACTCCTTAATATAGGAATCCCATTCTTTATCCATATCTCTGGTTCCAAGACAGAACACTGCCTGATTTTCTTCCACATAATCATTGATCATGGTTCTGATGTTGGAAATCTCCGCGGATTCTTCTCTGGTTAACATGAGCGGAGGAACTACATGCTCCGGCTTCGCATATGGGACCAGACTGTTCTTGGTTGCAAAATACAGAATGGGCTCCGTAGAAAACTTCTGTGCCAGGTCACCTTCTAAGTACACTTCACTTTCCCTCATCTTAGCGGTGTTATTACCAAACTTATTGGTAACGCGGATGGTTTGATCCGCACCTTCGACAGGTAGTCTCTGATATAAAGCCTTTTCCCCATTCATGGCTACAGATCCTTCCGGAGGCTGAATCCAACCCTTTCCTTCCTGTCCGTACCATGCCATAAAGCTTGCTTCTTCTGAAAACCAGCCGTCCGCCCAGCGGAACGCAGCTTCGGGATTCTGGCAGGAGCTTGTTATGATAAAATTCCCTAAGAGTACGCTCGCATATAAGTTAGAGGGCTGATACTGAAAGCCTTCCGGCCCTATTAACGGTTCCAAAACAGAATACTGTGCCACCCGGTGGTCCGGAGTGCTGTTGTATTCTAACAGATAAGTGTTAATAAGATCCGCTCTTATGACTCCCACCTTTGCACTTCCCTCATTCATTAAAATCTGCTTAAACTGAGTTTCATCCTGGGTAAAAGAAGTACTGTCAATCAAACCTTTTTTAATCAGGCTCTTAATCCATAAAAGTCCTTCTTTGTATTCATCCTTTTCAGGTGAGAATTGAACCTTTCTATCGTCATCTAAATACAGATAAGAGGTTGACGACGGGTCGTTGGAATCCATGTCATGCATATAGATAAATGCATTCATCAGGTAATTAACGATTCCGTTCTTCTTAGAGCTATTGCCAAGCATTGGAATCTCATCAGCAATACCGTTTCCATTAGGGTCCTTGTCTTTAAAGGCCTGCAATACCGCCTCAAATTCTTCTGTTGTTTTCGGCATCTCCATTCCTACTGCCTTCAGCCAGTCCTGATTGATCCAGCCGCGTGTACGGTATTGATTATGAAGAGCTTCGTTTATGTATGGCAACGCATATATATGGCCATCTGGAGAAGTGATCATATCTTTCAGCTGATCATGTTCCTCCATGATCTTTTTAGTTTCCACTCCATATTTCTCAATGTAGTCATCAAGCCCAAGAAACGTTCCGTCTTCTCCATAAGAAGAAACATCACCGGAAGAAACCGACATACCCAGAATAACATCCGGGAGATTTCCAGTGGTAAGCATGAGATTCAGTTTCTCCTTATATCCATCACTGGGTAATTCCGTCCATTCAATTTTAATTCCCGTCTTTTCCTCATACCATTTGCAGAAATCCACATCTTTTAGCGGTCCCACATAAGTCGCATCAATCGTTGCTACTTTTAAGGTAATCGGTTCTTTTACAATGGGAAACTCTCCTGCCGGTGTTACAGCCTCCGCTTGTGCTGCTTCTGACTGCTTCACGTTTGCAGGCGCTCCTGCGGACTTCTCGGAACCAGAAGTTCCACAGCCCGTAACTAACAGCGCCGCGGCCATAGCTGACGCTGCAAGTTTCAAAACTTTTTCTTTTTTCATATTTTCTTCCTCTCTTCCGTTTGGCTTCCCAAACTAACTTACAATATAAATGACCCTTATTTCACCCCTTCACGGAGCCAATCATAACACCCTTCACAAAATACTTCTGAATAAATGGATATAAAATCAACATTGGTAAGCTGGATACTACAATGGTAGAATATTTCAATAAATCTGCCATGCCCTGTGCCTGCTCTGCTGCTGAAAAATCCAGCATCATTTCATCTGCAACCTGACTCATAATAAGGATCTGGCGCAGCACCACCTGCAGCGGATACTTCACCTTGTCTTCCAAATAAATCATCTCATTAAAATAGGAGTTCCAATGGCCCACCGCATAATACAGAACCAGAACCGCCAGCACTGGTTTTGACAGCGGAAGAACAATTCTTATAAGAAATCCAAAATCATCACAGCCATCAAGGGAAGCTGATTCATACAGTTCTTCTGGAATACTGGACTCAAAATAGGTCCGGCATATGATGACATTCGTGATTCCCACGCAGCCCGGAACCATAACCGCCCAAAAGGTATTGTACATATGCAGATGATTGATTAATAAAAAGGTAGGTACCAGTCCGCCTCCGAAAAACATGGTTATCATCATAAACATGGTGAAAGCTTTTCTCCCGTAAAACTTTTTTCTGGATATGGGATAAGCCATCATTACTGTCATCAAAATATTAATTCCGGTTCCCACCGCGGTTATGTAAAGAGAATTTAGAAAGCCTCTGATGATGCTGCTGTCTTTAAAAATTGCCTCATATCCTTTTATCGTAAAGTCCACCGGAAGCAGCCAGACTCTTCCGGATATCACAGCCTGCGGACTGCTGAAAGACGCACTTACCAGATAAATCAGAGGAAACGCAATAATAATCAGTACAAAAGTCAGTAAAACATATACCATAAAAGAAAAAGCCATATCCTCTCGTTTCATCGCCAATCGTCTCCTTACCATAAACTTGTTTCACTGACCCGCTTGGCAATCTTATTAACCGAAACCAATAGGATACAATTAATTACACCGTTAAACAATCCAACCGCAGTTGAAAAGCTGTATTGGGCATTCTGCAGACCGATCCTGTACACATACGTGGAAATAACATCAGACGTTGACATATTCACCGAATTCTGAAGAAGCAGAATCTTTTCATATCCGACAGACATAATATGTCCACAGTTCATAATCAGCATGATGATAATGGTAGAAGCAATTCCAGGAAGATCTATATTCCATATTCTCTGCCACCTGCCGGCTCCGTCCACCACTGCAGCTTCGTGAAGAGTCGGGTCTATGGATGCCAGGGCGGATATGTAAATAATAGAATTAAAGCCCATATTCTGCCATACCCCAGACCATACATAAATGTGCCTGAAGTATCCTGCATTCGCCATGAAGTCAATCCTTTCTCCTCCAAAAGCCTGTATAATATTATTGACAACACCCGAATAGGGAGATAAAACCATAATAACAATACCTGCCATAACTACGGTAGAGATAAAATGCGGCGCATAAGTTATCATCTGAACCGTCTTCTTATACCATTTGCTTTTGCATTCATTAATTGCCACTGCCAAAATAATAGCCGCCGGAAAACCTGCCGCTAAAGAATACAGGCTGACTAATAACGTATTTTTGATCAACCTTCCAAATTGATAAGAAGTAACAAATGTCTGAAAATGCTTCATTCCAACCCACTTACTGCCTGCAAATCCCCTGGTCGGTACAAAATCTTTAAAAGCAATCTGAAGACCGTACATCGGCCCGTAGCTGAATATCAGAAGAACCATCACGGGCAGTGCAATGATCGCATACAGCTGCCAGCTTTTTTTCATCCTTCCTATAACTTGCGCAATTTCCTCCTTTCGCCGCCCTGCTGCCAGAGCACTGGCTGTTTTCCCTGCTGTTTTCAATATCTGTTCTCCTTTTCCGAAATTAGAATTTAGACCTTAGACCGGATAATGCCGGAAACAATCTGCCTGCCCATCTGAGACCTTACTGTAAATATAGCTACCTCCCTGTAGTTTTGCAACTCGCTATTCTTTGAAAACCACGCACTGTTATTTATTTAATGAAATCGAACCAAAATACCCTAAGCCGTAAGTTCTGCGTGGTTTCCCTGATCCAGCGAAACATAACATAATAAGAGGTACATCCTCTTTATTGAAGATGTACCTCTTATTATCTATACTTATTTTTAGTAAGTGTCCTGGATTGAGACACCTTGCATCTGCGGCGTTTACTGCAGCACACTTAAACCATTGGATGCAATTACTTCTTTGTACCAATAAAAGCTGTCCTTTTTCATTCGTCTCAATGAACCGCAGCCAAGATCATCCCGGTCCACGTAAATGTAACCATAGCGCTTGCTCATCTCTCCGGTAGTTGCGCTGACTAAGTCAATGGGGCCCCAGGTAATATAGCCAAATAGATCTACCCCATCTAAATCAACTGCATCCATAGCTGCTTTGATATGCGCTTTCAGGTAATCGATGCGGTACTGGTCATGGATCTTCCCATCCGGCGAGATCTCATCCTTTGCGCCAAACCCGTTTTCAACAATCAGCAGCGGCTTTTGGTAACGGTCATACAGTTCATTAAGGGTAATTCTTAAACCGATGGGATCAATGCCCCACCCCCACTGACTGCATTCCAGATAAGGATTTTTAACATCACCGTCCACATTGCTCAAGGTTTTCAAATCCGGCATATCCGCTTTGGCGCAATGGCTTTGATAATAGGAGAAGGAGACAAAATCTACGGGATTTTCACGCAGGATTACCTCATCCTCAGGAGCCATATGTAAAGTTACGCCTTCGCGCTCCAGGCGTTTTATGGAATATTCCGGATAATAACCTCTGGCCTGCACGTCCGTAAAGAAGTAAGACTCCTGCGACCTCTGCTGGGCGCAAAGCACATCTTCTGGTCGGCAGCTGTAAGGGTATACGCTGCCCGATGCCAGCATACAGCCGATTTTCATATCAGGGTTTATTTCATGGGCGATTTTGGTGACCAGAGCGCTTGCCACCAATTCGTGGTGCGCGGCCTGATACTTTACCTGTATTTCCTGATCACCTTCCTGGAAAACCAGACCGGCACCTAAAAACGGAAGATGGAGGATCATATTAATCTCATTGAAGGTGAGCCAGTACCTTACCATCCCATGAAACCGCTTAAACAGACACTTAGCATATTTGGCAAACAAAGGTATTATTTCACGGCTGCGCCAGCCGCCGTACTTACGGATAAGATGGATCGGACAGTCGAAATGGTTAATGGTGACCACCGGCTCCATCCCATACTTTTTGCATTCAAGAAATACGTTTTCGTAGTAACGAAGCCCTGCTTCGTTTGGCGCTTCCTCTTCACCAGTGGGGAAAATGCGGCTCCATGCAATGCTGATGCGGAGGCATTTGAAACCCATTTCGGATAAAAGCCGTATATCGTCAGGATAGCTGTGATAGAAATCGATTGCCTGATGCGTGGGATAAAAATGCTGCTCATCAGGACTAAGCATTTTCATCTTACCGGAAGCAACCGCGTATCGATCTTTCCCATGAGGAAGTACATCTACATTGGCAAGGCCTCTTCCGTCTGCTTCATAAGCACCTTCACACTGGTTGGCTGCAATTGCACCGCCCCATAAAAAATCCTTTTTAAGCATTGCTATTCTCCGTTTCATCATCTAAGAACACTGCCATGTTTTCATTCTTTACGCCAAGCAAGCAGGTAAAGAAGGCAGCGCCAGTAACTGCAGTCGCGTATCCAAGCAAATAGGCCAGAGGCTTGGTGTTGACCAGTGCGCCCAAAAGTCCGGACACCATCATTGTTTCTGCGCCTTGGGTCTTAAATAAGCCTAATACAAAGCCGCCGCAGGCACCTCCTAAGTTGGCAGCCAGGAACGGTTTCCACAGCGGCAGAGAAATACCATAAATCATAGGTTCCGAGATACCGAGCAGCTGGGTCAGAATGTTGCCGAAAACAGCAGAACGCAGCTTGCCGTACTTTTTCTTGTCGCGGTAACGGATCAGTAAGCCAACTGCAACACCTGCCAGGCCTGCACCTGCCAAAGAGGTAAAGCCCTGAAGGCACGTATAGCCAACTTCCTGAAGCAGCAAGGTGTTGATCGGCGTAACAATGTGATGAATCCCCATAGCGACCAGGAAAAGGAAGGTACCGGAAATAATAGCGCCGCCAAGCGCACCGGCATTATAAACCAGCCACAGGATAGCAGTGCTGAGGGCGTCACTTACAATACCGCAAATGGGCTGGATGATAAACAACAACGCCAAACCGGTGATCACAACAGAAAATAAAGCGGGGAAATGGATCTGAAGTGAATTCGGAAGTTTCTTTCTTGCGCTTTTTTCAATTTTAGCAGCCAACATACCGCCAATCAGTGCGGCAAATGTTCCGCCCAGGCCGCTTTTGAATTGCAGATTCATGATGCCCATGGAAATACCGTTTAAGGCTCCAACATTTGTAACGATTGCGCCGACAGCAAGGCCTACAAACAAATTTCCGCCGCGAACCTTGGCGGCCTGACCTGCAACTGCAATGTTCATGATGGAGAAGAAAGAACCGGCGATCACACTGAGCGCTGCCATAAAAACAGAACCTCCATCTGCAATTCCCGCAGGATTAAACAGCTGGACACCAAAGTAGATGTAAATATACTGCAGCAGCTTCATAATACCGTATAAAAGGCCCGTACCGGCAAAGGCAGGAATCAGTGGGGTAAAGATCTGAGAGATGATGGTAAAGATCTCGTTTCTGCCCTTTTTCTTTTGATTAAATTCCTCTACATGATCTACGGAGGCCTGTGATTCGCCTCCCTGTATCTTACGGATCTCCTGGCAGGCTGCGTCAGCTTTACCTGGTCCCAGGATTACCTGGAGATTGCTCTCATCTCCCGCCAGCCCCATGACACCCTGGACCGCCTGCAGTTTCTTCCTGTCTACCAATGCCGCATCATGAACGGTCACCCGCAAACGAGTCATGCAGTTCCCTGCTTTTGCAATATTATCGATGCCGCCCAGGCCCTCGATAATTGCCGT
Organism: Lacrimispora sanguinis; assembly: GCF_044987295.1. Lineage (NCBI taxonomy): Bacteria > Bacillati > Bacillota > Clostridia > Lachnospirales > Lachnospiraceae > Lacrimispora > Lacrimispora sanguinis. The sequence goes on from NZ_CP173277.1 coordinate 1,383,450, forward strand.
AATGTCGATCGTCTTGCTCATAATTTTCTCTCTCCTTTATTTTTTCTCCATTGAATATAGCTTCGCAAGCTTCCTGTCATATCATGTAAGCAGTCAGGGTTGCTCTTTAGCGTGCTAGATACCGTAAATTGAGGAGCCATAACGATTTCGTCTATCCCTTGATAAATACTCCGGCACAAATCCGGGTGGTAATCAGCAATTGTAAGAAGGGCACGAACCAGATGACTCACATATTGGAATCGATAATCCTGCATATGGCCGATAAATTTATCAAAATGCACCCTGTCGTTTATAAAGGTTTCATTTTGCTGCATCATACGCAGAAGCGGTTCACTTGCCTTGGCATTGTGAAGCCTTCCCAATGCGTAAACGGCACTGATCCCTCTTAGGGAATTGTACGATTTACTGGTTTGTGGCAGATAGCAGTCTCTTCGCTGTGCCGTATCGTTCAGGATCGAAAAGCCTGAATCATCCTCGTACAAAGCCAATACCAATGCGCTGTTTACCTGCAAATTAATATTGTCTTCGTTCAGCCAGCTTTTTAATGCCTCTGTGATCCGCATCTTCCATGCAGCCAGCATTGCAAAACCTGGACTATCGGATAACATGCCCTTGCGGATCTGTTCCGTTGTTAAATCAAAATGGGAGATCCGTTCACGTCCAGGCGGAGGATTGTCTTTTAATACATAATGATTTTCCAAAGAAAGGCAGCCTGTTTGAGTCAGCTTCTCCTTCAGTGCCTGGTAGGGCACATCCTGCAGCGGAAGTTCCAGGCAAAGGGCCTCTTCCACAACAGTTGCTGCCGCTTCACCTGACTTTTGGCAATCGCGCATCATTCGCGTATGCGAAGCCATGTCGTGATCCAGTGATAAAATCCGCCCGGCTGCGATCACATTATCCAGTGCTTTTGGAATCATCACTTCCTTATCGATTGGCACCGAAACCAGGGTGGACCACATACTAAGTCCAACGACCCAATCACATAGAGTCTGACTTTCAAAAGCCATATCCTTCACATGGTTATCAATGTTTGTACTGGAAAAAAACAACGGTTCTGTAAGTTCCTTATCTTGTATTACCTGATCCATGCACAGCTGCCGGATTCCATCTATGGCAAATCCCTCACGAACTCCCAAAAGCGGGGACATTCCCATGGTGATCTGATCTTTCTGCCAGTTGCTGTAAACGGGATTATTAAGGGATGCGATGATGTGGCCGGCATATTCTTCCGGCAGCTCCTGGCGGACATAACCCGCATCTATGTTATCAAAAGTTACGCGGCAAGTATCTTTTTCGAAAAACTGCCGTACATTGGAAAATGGCTGTGACAGGCCATCGAATTCTCTTCCGCTCTTTTTAGCGGATCCGGCCATTCGGCAAAGGACCGCTTCGGCAGAGGCATCAATAAAGTAATCCCCTGAAGCTTCTTTCAGCCCGAAAGGAGTAAGGTACTGAATGCCTGCAATTGTTCTGCCATCTGTATAAATACCGGTCAAAGCGGAATCAAAGCTGATCTGACAGTTTGTATCCTCCAGTTCCTGTTCGTACACGTACATACGCATCAGTGGGTGAGACCCAAACACCTCAGGAAGACGATACTGCTTTTTTTGCTGTTCGATCTGTGCGTCATACTCTTCATAGATCCCGCCGGGTGACCCCTGATAGTAATGGAACATGGCCCCGCTGTGTACACCGCCCAGGAAATTCTGCTTTTCTACGATCAGAATGTGCCGTCCTTTTTTAGCAAGGCAGATTGCCGCAATGCTTCCGGCGGTACCGCCCCCGAGGATGACCGCGTCATAATGGTTAGAAAAAGAGACATTATCTCGTTGTTCCTTTGTTATTTCTCCATGTTCGAGAATCTGTTGAAACATCAGCATAAGTAATCCCTCCAGAATTGTTCCCCACGTTCTATCGCGTGCAGCAGATCTTCCGATAAGCAGGAACACAAGATGAAACCATTTGAATCAGAAATAACCGATGACTGCCTGCCCCTGACGCATATCCGATCCGCTGCCTTCAGCAAAAGATCGCTGCTGTCGGTTCGCGTGCAAGAAAACAACTCAAGGGCTTGTTTTCGCAGTTGCGGATATGTCATTTCGGTGTCTACCGGCATTTCAAGAATGTAATATCCGCCAGTCGGAAAATCATGAATCGCGGCATGAGGGCATATCACCGGGTCCTTTCCGTTCTTCCAGATCAGAAGGTTCAGACTTTCGGTTACGATTCCATCAGCAGCCTGCTGTGCAAATGCTTCGGTAGTGTCAACATAATTTTCTGCCTGTATGTGATAGATCTCATCTCGGCAGATCCCTGTGAGTGTGAGGTGATTCATATTTTGTTTACGGGATATGATGGAGAAATCGAATAATATCTGTAATTTCTGGTTTTCCACATATCTTCCCAAAGCGGGCATCCCTTCGGTTATTGCAAAATGTCCATCTTGAACAAGAGATGGATACTGTTCCATGCCGGCCCTGAATTTACGGGCTGCCTCTCCCTGTATCACTCTCTCCGGCATGGGATCTGCCCGCATACTGGCATAAAAATCACTTGCCAGCTGGTTTCCCCGATCCACAATCAGCGTTCCTTCCGGATCACATGAAGCAATTGCCAGTCCAGCCATGGTCGCACCATTCACAATGGTCTTATATTGTTTCAAAATTTAGGATCTCCTCTCTATATTTTTGCTTTTCTGTTAACAATATTATATAATTTTCACAAGTGCACTGCAACGCTTTGGGCCCAGCTTGTTCCTTATCTCAAAAGTTGGACTTTATACCTTTATCTGTGATTTATCACATAAAAAAAGCATACCCCGAAGGATCTGCTTTATGAATCGATATCTATCTGAACGGCAATCACTCATCCGATTTGGGATCGTTAGGAGATTCCGGCAGGGCTTTTTCTTGTTCTGTTCTCATACTTGCTTTATACTGCTGATATTGTAAAAACAAGGTTTCAATGGCAATAAAGTATCCGACGGCAGACTCGGTCCGATAGCCGTGATACTCGGAATAAAATTGAAAGTCCATTGTGTGTACATAGATGTTCTCGTTGCAGATTGAGGACAGTAAATTGTCCTTTAAGCGGGTGATCGAAATCACAGGAACATTTCTAGCACAAAGGTTCCGCGCGAACTCTAATGCAACCGGTGTTTCGCCGCTGAAAGAAATGATAAAAACCAGGTCCTGAGGGGTAACATTCTTCAGCAGGTAGGATAATTCACTCCCGCCCTGTATGCTGATGATATAATCACCGCTGCATTGGAACAACCGCCGCATTTCTCCAAGAACGTTGTTTTGCATATTACCTGTGCCATAGGCGAAAATATGCTTAGCACCGTAAATCAACTGGTTGATTTTGGTAAAGTCTTTGTTTTGCATCTCGGAAACGATCTGATGATAGAGCGAAATTAAGTCTTTTGGATCGTTGATGTAAATCGTAGACTTCTGCTTATAATCTAGCTTTAATAAGGTCTTCAGTTCTGCATAGCCGCTTAATGAGAGCTTCTGAGCAAAGCGCAGCACCGTTGTACGTGACACATTACAGGCGTCAGCCAATTCATAGATGGTGTAATCACAGCATGCTTTTCGATGAGTTGAAATATATTTCCAGATGATAAGGTCCGTTTCTTTCAGTTTATGATAATTCTTATTGACAAGCTCCTCAATTTCGATAATCATAGTTGCATTCCTCCTTGGGATCAGATTAGCCATAATCATATTATACTATGCATCAGAGGTATTACAACAAATTTTCCTTATCGTCTTCGTTTTTCCGGTCCGCTTCAGCCTCCCCCGGGCGCACAAATTCCTTTCGCAGCAGCTTTATCGCAGTCCATCCCACTAGCAATACGCCCACCACTAAGAATGTGACCATAGCTATCATTTGAACCAGATTTCGGCCCCCGGAAGACATGGAAAGCTCCGGTATCAACTGGTACCCAAGATAAACCAGATAGCCTCCGCCCACAAGCCGGAGGATGAGGGTGCTCTGAGGCGGATTGGATGAACCCTTCTTCTCACTCATTGGAATTCTCCTTTCGCATAAATTTCACAGATTCCCTTTCAACAGCCTCCGAATCAAAGAGGTAATTCCCATCAAAGCTTGGATTCTCTATGAGCTTTATCATATTTTCCGCTACTTTTCTCCCCAGAGCCTCCATGGGATGGGGAAAGGAGGTGATAGGAACCTCTCCCAAAGTCGCCAGATCAGAATTGTCAATGCTGACAAGAGATAAGTCTTCCGGTATGCGGATTCCCCTTTTAAAGCAGATGCCAGACAACAGGTTTGCCACCTCATCATTATAGCAGACAACCCCCGTGCAGCCCTCCAGCCGCTGGAAGAGATAATCCGCCCATGACTCCATATCTTTTAAGCTCTCGGAATCAATCCAAAGAATCCTCTTTCCGTCCAGCTTTAAATCTGCCTTCTCCATGCTCTGTGCAAAACCAGAATATCTCAAATGTCCCTGGCCGTCATCGCATTTAAAAATTCCCCCAATTTCCTTGTGCCCCGCTTGAATCAGATATTCTGCTGCTTTCTCTCCTACCTGCGCATCATTCAGTGATACGCAGGGAAGATTTAACTCCGGATAGCGGCTGTTAAAAAACAAAATCGGAACCTGCTGCCCCATCAGCTTCTTATAATAATGTAGATTCGGATTGGGCAGGGCACTTTTTGCTGGTTCCACAATCAAACCGTCAATCAGCCCTTTATCCAGAATCTTATCTAACGCCTCTCGTTCCCGCTCCGTCCGGTTTCCGGTAAATGCCACCTGCATGGTATAACCGGACTTGGAAAGCACCCGTTCAATCCCCTTAAGCACGGCCGGAAAAATATAGCTGTCCACATAGGTGCTGATAACCGCTATATTAAAATATTTTTCCTGACTTCCTCCACGGGCACAGACACCTGCATAAGTTCCGCTTCCCTGTATCCGCGTCACAAGCTTTCGCTGCTCCAGCACGTCGATCGCATGGCGTATCGTCTGCCTGCTTAAATGAAACTGAAGGCTCATCTCGTTTTCAGAGGGAAGCTTATCGCCCATCCCGATGCTGCCGTTTTCAATCTGTTCCTGTACCCATTGGACAACCGTCATATATTTTGCTTCCCGTGCCTGCATACTTCATCCCTATCTTTCAGCTATTTTTTTCTCTTTGATAATAAGTCTATCGTAACTGCCCCCAAAAGTACAGCACCTTTTACGATTTTCTGAATATCGGTGGACCAGCCGTAAAGGGACATGCCATTGTTTAAAATACCCATGATAAATGCACCGACAACGGCTCCGATAATCGTGCCCACTCCGCCTGTGGTCGCGGCTCCTCCGATATAACAGGAAGCGATGGCATCCATCTCAAACTGATCTCCCGCTTTTGGAGTTGCGGAAGCGTTTCTGGCGGAAAGAACGATTCCGGCAATGGCGCACAGGATGCCCATATTGGTATATACCCAGAAAAATACCTTTCCCGTATTGATCCCGGAAAGCTTTGCCGCTTTCGCATTGCCGCCCAAAGCATAGATCTGCCGCCCGGCCACAGTCTTGCTGGTAATGAAATGATAAAGGGCAACCAACGCGCCCATGATAACCAGAACGAACGGAATGCCGTTATAACGGGACAGTTTATAGAAGAAAAACCAGACAATCACAAGAATCACGCCCACCTTTAAAACGGACTGCCACAGGGGGTTGACCGGAAATCCATATTTCTTCTTTGTCCGTATGCTCCTTATTTCGGAGAATATAATAAGGGCAAAGGCAGCAAGAGCAACTCCAATGGATACAATATCCAAAGTCCCTTTGCCAAACGGGATTTTAACGGTAGGCAGAAAGCCTGCACCTATGTACGTATAGTCTGTGGGAAGGGGACCTTTTGTCTGAGCCTTTAAAAGGGTATAGGTAAGACCCCTGCCCATTAACATGGTTGCCAGTGTCACAATAAAGGGGGGAATAGAAAGCTTTGAGACAAAAAATCCAACAAACATGCCAGATAATGTTCCGATTGCCAGAGCTGCCAGAATCGCCACCCACATACTGGCCTTATAGTCCACGATCATAATGCCCACAGCAGCACCGCAGACCGCAACGATCGAGCCTACGCCTAGGTCAATATTTCCGGTCAACACGCACAGCAGCATACCGACCGCAAGGATGACAATATAACTGTTCTGCATAATCAGGTTATTAATGTTTGCCGGAGACATGTTCTTTCCGCCTGTCATTGCCGCAAAAATGAGAAATACCGCAATCAGGGCCAGTACCATGCCGTATTCTTTCATATTAATATTAACCGTCTTTTTCTTGTCCATCTCTATTCATCCTTTCCGTTATCTGCCATAATACATTTCATAATCTTTTCCTGGGAAACTTCCTCACTGGATAATTCACCGGATATGTGCCCCTCATTAATAACGTAGATGCGGTCACAGATGCCAATGATTTCCTGAAGCTCAGAAGAGATCACAATAATTGCCTTACCCGCTTTTGCCAGATCGTTGATTACGCAGTATATCTCGTACTTTGCTCCGATATCGATGCCCCGGGTCGGTTCATCCAGAATCAGCACATCCGGCTGGGTCATCATCCATTTTGCCAGCACCACCTTCTGCTGGTTTCCACCGGAAAGGGAACTGACCGTCTGGTTAATGGAATTGGCTTTTACGTTGATTTTCTTTCTAAAATCCTCCGCTGAAAGGTTTTCGGCATTGCCGTTTACGATGCCTCTTTTGGAAAAGAAGTTGCGAAGCGCTGCCAGGGTCATATTTCCGCGCACGCTGTCAATTAAGATAAGGCCATAACTTTTCCGGTCCTCGGAGACGTAGGCCAATTTGTTGTTGATGGCATCCCTTACGTTCCGGATTAGGACCTGCTTTCCGTTTATCTTAATGGTTCCGGTAATCTTCTGCCCGTAGGATCTTCCGAAAAGACTCATGGCCAGCTCTGTTCTTCCCGCTCCCATCAGTCCCGCAAAGCCTACCACTTCCCCTGATCTCACATGAAAGGATACATCTCTTATCATCTTCCGGTTCGGATCATCGGGATGATAAACATTCCAGTTCTCAACCTCAAAAATATTACTTCCGATCTCACAATTTCTTTCCGGAAAACGGTTCGTCAGCTCCCGCCCCACCATACCCTTGATGATTCGGTCCTCGCTGATCTCATCCTTTCCCTTTACCAGGGTTTCTATGGTCTTCCCATCCCGGATGACGGTAATGGAATCCGCCACATAGCTGACTTCATTGAGCTTATGGGAAATTATGATGCAGGTAATGCCATGCTTTTTTAAATCCAGCATAATATCTAAAAGCCGCCTGCTTTCCTCGTCATTGAGGGCTGCGGTGGGCTCATCCAAAATCAAAAGCTCCACCTGCTTTGCCATAGCACGGGCAATTTCAATGAGCTGCTGCTTGCCTACGCCCAGGCTGCTGACAGGTACGTTTAAATTTTCGTTTTCAAGACCTACTTTCTCAAGCATTTCCTGAGCCCGTTTATTGGTTTTTGTCCAATCCACCACTCCTTTAACCGTTGTCTGTTCATTTCCCAGAAATACGTTTTCCGCCACGGACAAGTAAGGGCTTAAGGCCAGCTCCTGGTGGATGATTACGATTCCCTTTGCCTCGCTTTGCTTAATGCTGTGAAACTGATTTACATTTCCATTGTATACAATATCACCGCTGTAGGTCCCATAGGGATAAACGCCAGATAGCACGTTCATCAAAGTGGATTTTCCCGCTCCGTTTTCTCCGCAGAGTGCATGAATCTCGCCCCGCTTCACCTTGATATTCACGTCATCCAAAGCCTTCACCCCGTAGAACTCTTTGGTGATATGGTTCATCTCCAAGATATGTTCAGACATCTCATCAACTCCTTTACTTTCTTATGTTACATGAAAGCAGGCGGCGGCTTTTCCGCCGCCGCCTGTCAATATTTCCATTCCGTTATTTCTTCTGTTACTGTGCAAGCTGTGCTTCCGTATAATAACCGCCGTCAACAATGACTTTCTTGTAATTGTCCTTATCAACTGCAACTGGAGTGCATAGATAGGACGGAACTACGATCTTGCCGTTATTGTACTGGGTGGTATCGTTGATTTCCGGCTTAGCTCCCTGGAGAACAGCCTGAACCATGGTCACGCACTTTTCAGCCAGCAGACGGGTATCCTTGTAAATGGACATGGTCTGGAAGCCTGAGATAATATTTTTCGTTGCCATCAGCTCCGCATCCTGTCCCGTAATAAGAGGCCAGTCTTCGCCAACTTTGTAGCCTGCGCCTTCAAGAGCCGCTTTGCAGCCATAGGCAAAGCCGTCAAAGGCGGAAGCACAGATGTCCAGCTTCTTGTCTGCGTAAAAGCCGGTCAGATAGTTCTCGCAGTTCTGCTGCGCTGTTTCCTGTGACCATCTTAAAATACAGGTATCCTCAAAGGAAGTACGTCCTGACTCACATACCAGGGTTCCATCATCCAGATAAGGCTTTAAAACTTCCATCAAACCGTTATATAAGAACAATGCGTTGTTGTCATCCGGAGAGCCCATGAAAAATTCAATGGTGTAAGATTTCCCCTCTGCCTTTGCTTTATCCAGTTCCTTTTTGTCTTTTATGTACTGTCCGATTGCCGTACCTACTCCCTTATTATCAAAGGTCGCATAATAGGAAACAGCGTCCGTATCCATTAAGAGACGGTCATAGGCAATGATAGGAATACCTGCGTTCTTTGCCTGCACTTCCACATTTACCAATGCAGAGGAATCAATGGAGGCAATAACCAGACAGTTAACACCGGATGCAATCATGTTTTCGATCTGTGAAACCTGCATCTGCACGTCGTCCTCTGCATACTGAAGATCCACTTGGTAGCCCAGGGCTTCCAGCTGCTTCTTCATGTTGGCTCCGTCGTTGATCCAACGCTCTGATGACTGGGTGGGCATTGCTACGCCGACCTTTCCGCCGCTACCTGTGGCTTTCGCTGCCTCGGTTGCCGCCTCTTTGGCCGTTGTGGTGACATCTGCTTTGGCTTCAGACGCCGGTGCGGCCGTGGTTGCCGTGGTCTGGGAACCGCCGCAACCTGTCAGCATGGCAGCGGAAAGGGCCGTTCCGAGAATGAGACTTAGAATTCTTCGTTTCATAATTTTACCCTCCTGTGGTATTGTTTTGTATATACAAGTTGCATCGTTGGCAACTTTGCATTTTTATTTACTTTTTCGGTTTTTATTATATATATAATTGACATTCATGTTATTTTGCTTAATTTATTCTTATATATGATTATGTTTTTAGTAATATTTTATAACTATAAAATAACTATATATTTTTGTTCATATTTTGTCAATACATATTTTGTCTTTTTTTCCATTTTCCGTTAAAGTTGTATGTACAGGTTGTTCCAAATCCATCAAGACATGTTTTCAGTGTTTATTCAACTGAGCCACATATGTCAAACCAATCTGGGACTAAGCCGCACAAAGACTGGTCCGAAGGACAAACAAAAAACACCGATTCGAGAAAAACTCGAACGGTGTCGTTTACTAAAAGTGGATTGGCGCTGGTAATACTTTATGCCATGCCTGAACTTTGAAAAGGGAAGCACTAAACTCTTATCCATTCATATACTTCGTTACTTTTTTCACCTTCAACTTATATTCTCCATTTTCACTGTAAAAGAATATTTCATCGCAGGCCAGGCGTATTCTTACTTATAAGGAATCATCACTTTTTCATACCGGTAGCTCCCTGCCTCCACAGTCATGCGGCACATTGTGATTTCCAAATCAAAACGCCGTTTCCCGCAGCTGCCGGGATTGAGAAACAGGACTCCCTTCACAATTTCTGCAGAATATTTGTGGGAGTGACCATAGACCACTACGTCCACATTTGTTAAGAATTTTGGGATATCTTTCTTGTCATGAACGATAAAGAATCTTACACCTTCAATTGTGACGGCAATGCTCTTAGGCAGGGCTTCTGCCCATTCTTTATCATTGTTACCGCGCACCATATAGGTCTCTCCGAACTGTCGTATAGACTCCACAATGGACGGTGTGTCAATATCACCAGCATGAATGGAACAATCAGCTTCAGCAAGTTCAGTTATAACATGTTCTCGCAGCAGACCGTGAGTATCGGATAGGATTGCAATCTGTTTCATGAGTTTCTCTTTCTTGATTTTGTTAATAGTCTTAGCTCTATTTATCCGTTATTCATTCATCACACGAATGAATATCTATGCTAATTATTTCATCAACAGGGATCACTTTGCCATCGGTCATAACGACAATCCGTTCATATACATCGATCTTTTTAACCGTATTGATAACAGTTACATATGCGCCGCCATTCTTCTTCGCATCCGGCTGAAAGTAGGTGATCGCGATCTCGGGGTGCTCTTTAAGCCGGTCTGCAATCATTTGCAGATTATTGCTCAAAGCATCCTTCATGGATTCGTCCAATTCCACTCTCTTATCCGTCAGCCTTGCAGTTTCTTTAATGGCGGCATCATAGCCGGTCAATGCGGCGAAAGGGGAAAACTGAGCTGCCCGGTCAATGGCTGCCATATGAGGGTGTGTCGCAGAGACATGGTGAGGCAGATGGATGATGTCATCATATGTTTTTGTCATGCCTTGTGCCCTCCAATCTGCTTATTCCGATCAACCGTGGTGGCGCCTTCCTCCAGATTCATCCCCTTTAAGATAGCGTTCTTGCCATATTTCTTTTTTATCTCTAACATTGCTTTCTGCATACTTTTCTCTCGTGCAAGTTCGGCTTCTTCAGCCTCTTCTTTCGCCTGCTCAGCCGCATAGTCTGTAAAGAGATCAAGCTGTTCAAAGCGATCCATCTTTTGAACGGTTGCCTCATCAACAACATGATTTGCCGTGATGTTGAGTCTCCTGACCAGAAGTTTTTTATCAACAATACGGTCAAACAACTTTGTGACGGCATCCAGGATTAACTTTGTAGAAGATGTCTGTCTGTCGAGATTTGTCGTGCCATGAGCAGATTTTGGAACGGCGCGGCCATAGTGGTCAATGGTAATTTCCCCTTGATATGATTTCTTTATATTCTGGTCCGACAGATTTTCAATATCATATCCCACTGTCAGTACAAGCTGATCGGTCACAAGCCTTTTATCCACCAGATCAAGCACCAGCAGATCAGTCATTTCCCTCACGATCAGCTTCGCCTTATCAAAGGTATAGGCACAATGCAGTACCTGTCCTGATCCAATGCTGTTTGTGCTTGGCTTATACGCTTTAATATCAGCGATCGTGCATGGTTCCCACCCCCATGCGTGGTCAATTAATAGTTCCGCATTGATGCCGAACAATTTGTACAGTAAATCTTCTTTATAATAATCGGTCAGCTTACCTAGTGAGCATCTTGCAATATCTCCCATGGTAAGGAGGCCATGTTCCTCCAGCTTCTTCGTATATCCTCTGCCAATGCGCCAAAAGTCTGTCAGCGGCCGATGTGACCACAACAAGCGTCGGTAGCTCATTTCATCCAGCTCAGCGATCTGCACGCCGTTTTGATCCACCGGAATACGCTTTGCCTGAATATCCATGGCGATCTTGCAAAGGTACAAGTTTGTGCCAATTCCCGCTGATGCTGTGATACCGGTGGTTTTAAGAACATCCAGAATCATTTTAGTAGCAAGATCACGGGCCGAAAGATTGTAGGTGTTCAGATAATCGGTGGCATCGATGAATACCTCGTCGATGGAGTAGACATGAATATCTTCGGGTGCGATGTATTTTAAGTAGATATTATAAATCCGTGTGCTGTACTCGATATAAAGCGCCATTCTCGGCGGAGCTATAACATAGTCCAGCGAGATACTCGGTGAAGATTTCAATTCCGTATCGCTAAAAGAAGCTCCGGAAAAGGATCGTCCTGGCGCCTTGCTTAGCCGTGCCGCATTTACTTCCTTGACCTTCTGCACGACCTCAAACAGCCTCGCTCTACCGGATATGCCGTATGCTTTGAGAGAGGGAGAAACGGCGAGGCAGATGGTTTTTTCGGTGCGGCTTGCATCAGCAACAACAAGGTTAGTGGTCAACGGATCAAGCCCTCGTTCCATACATTCGACCGAAGCATAAAAGGACTTTAAATCGATTGCAAAATAGGTTCTGTTCTTCATTTTATTCTCCGGTCTCCTCCTTATTAATATTAATTATAACATAGTGCCTTTCACTTTTTCAAAAGAACATTGTTTTTACAATTAACCAGATAATCAACAGCCATATCGACGCAATAGGAATTGCGTAATACCATTTTTTCGGCTTTTCATTTTTCCACAATCCTTCAGCCTCTTTTCGATAACGGTCAAAAACATCTTTCGGAATGAATTTGATGGTCAGCGCAATGAGCGCTGGCAATAAAATAATGTCGTCCAAATATCCCAGAACCGGAATGAAATCGGGAATCAAATCAATCGGCGAAAAAGCGTAGGTGACTGCTATTCCAGCCAGAATTTTGGCGACCAGTGGTGTATCCTTACTTTTCATGCACAAAAACACAGCGGGAATATCTGTTTTTAATTGTTTTGCTCGTTCCTTTATGTTCATATCATCTGCCTCGTAAACTTCAATTTGATTCATTATAGCATATTATTTGGATAAGGATATAAAAAATCACAAAGCGTTTGTTTGCTTTGTGGTTATAATCTGCCTTGATTTCTTCTATCCCCTGGTCGAACACTGGGTATTCATCATTTACTATAAATATGGTATACTTGATGATGTATGAAGAGGTTTAAGGAGGTGAAGGCTTTGGATACTAATTTACTATTTGATGGTTTTATAACTATTATCAATCTTTTGCTTATAATTGTCGGCCCAATATTATTTTTTTTAATTTTGTATTTTGTTATAAAAGCGGCAGTGAAGAATGCAATCCGTGAATCAAGGGACTCTAAATAGAGTTCCTTTTGTATATGTAAATAAAAAGAGTGAGCGAATAACCCCTACTCTTTTCATAAAAAGATTGGTCAGTATTTATAAAGCAATTATTTATTCTGCCAATCAGCCGGATAAGTTACATAGATAAATCTTGCCTTTCCTTCAACTGAAAACTGAATACTTGAACCACTTGGAATCAAAATCAATTCTCCTGCGCCTGCAGTTATGCGACGGCCATCTATGATAATAGTTAGCGTTCCTTCAATAATATAATCAATTTCATCATACCCTAAAGTCCAATCGAAGGTAGTATCTTCCATTACCATTAGTCCACAACCTAGTCTGGGACTTTCAGTAAGTGATACTAAATCTTTCGTATACACTTTATGATTCGGGTTGCCAGTGTCCAATCGATCTTCTTCACTTACAGAAAACAATGGCAGCGAAATGGACATTACACCACTAGAGTCAACATGTCTCTTTGAAGAAACATATAATTTATTGCTATATTCTTCCATTATGATACCACGAACTAACTTTTCAATTTCTGCTCTGTTTATATTCAACGTCTAAACCTCCATCCGTACTTAAATCTCTATCGTATTTACTTTATTCAATCCTAAATACACGTTTCGATAAAAATATGGCAACAAAAATGGCAGAAATACCACCGACTAGCTTGCCAATAATCATTGGAGTAATCAACTCCGGGGCAACACCAGCGGTAAATCCTAAATGATCACCAAATGTAAACGATGCTGAAACTGCAAAAGCGATATTAATCACCTTTCCACGTTTATCCATATCTTTTACTGTTTGGAACATGGCAATATTGTTGGCAAGAGATGCAATGAGACCTGCTGCTGCAATATCATTCATTCCTAACAAATGACCTAGTTTCATCAATGGTTTCTTGAATATCTTTGTAATCAGGAACACCAATCCATAAGCACCAGCTAAAGTAATGGCAATACCACCAACTGTTTGGAATCCAACTTCAAGTGTATCTTGATTTCCAAATACTTTGATACCTAATAGCAAGTCTAACCCGCCAATTGCCAACCCAATGGCTCCAACAGCCACTATGATTTTCCCAAAAACATTGAACCCTTTAATCATTCCTTCAGGAATTTTAAATAGTCCAATTGAAATTAAAACCGCTACAACTATGATAGGAATTAAATTCATAAAGACTTTAATGATTGGCATACCCATCATGATTCCTGAAACTAATGCTCCAATTGGAATTGTCACGATCCCACATAATACTCCTTGTGCCAGATACTTTGTATCTTCATTATTTATAATCCCCAATCCAACTGGGATTGTAAATACAAGTGTTGATCCCATCATGGCACCTAAAATACCACCTGAGAAAAGTACAATTGATGGGTCAGAAGTCATTTGCTGTGCTAAGAAAAAACCACCCATATCATTTGCTAACAGAGTTCCTGCAAACATTGCCGGATCTGCACCTAACAATTTGTATACAGGAACAATGATAGGACTCAGCCAATCTGATAACTTCGGTGCTAAAACAATGATACCAGCCATAGATAGTGCTAAGGAACCCATTGCCAGGATACCTTCTTCAAATTGTTTACCTAAACCAGTTTTATTACCCAGTGAACGGTCGATTGCACCAATGACCATTATAATTACCATAAGCCAAATTATGATTTCATTTATACTCATTTATTTCACTCCATTCAGTTTTTATTATTCCTTTGGATAGTCCACCGTGTCAATAATACCGACAATAACCATATCAACAGGAATACTTTTACCTTCAAAAGATAGACGACCAGAGCTGCCAGTCGTAATCAGTACAGATTCTCCAATACCCGCACCTACATGGTCAACTGCAACAACCAGAGCAGGATCAGCCTCATGTTCGTTTCGTTGTTTTTCAATAAGCAGGAACTTTAAACCATTTAACTTTTCATCCTTGCGAGTAGCCCATAAGCTGCCTACAACTTTTCCAATGAACATAGCATGCTCCTTTCTATACGATCTCAACACCTAGATCACGCAAATAATCCCTGGCCAATGCTGTAACAATGACGTTCTTATCCGTTTCAAAGATGTCTCCTGCATGTAAGTTCAGTTTCCGTACTTTTGCTACAGTAATAAGCTCTTTCCTATCACTTTTATCAACTTTATCGTTTACTTCCTGATTGATCGCGCCATTAATTTTTTCAAAATGCTTTAGCGGAAGTATAGAAGCACCATATCTCACCAATTGGTTTTTATAATTCTCAAGGACTTGCAGCAATGCCCGCGGGGCTACATGCTGACTTGCATGTAGTTCCATTCCCTCTTCTAAGAAAAAAACTTTCTTCCCATTTAATAAATGTTGAAAAATAATTACTTCATCTTCTGTTTGAGGAAGTCCCTGTGCAATGCGATTCATATTTAAAATAGTCAGCTCAGTAACGATTATGATATCCGTATCAGATTTATCTTTTACCGGCGCTATTTCATAGCCTCTATTTTCATAGTAAGTCCGAATACTTGAATATTCTTTTCCCAAAAAAACAACGGTCTTTCTATGTTCTTCCTTCTGCAAACGTTGTATGATAATATCAGTGATTTTTTGCACTACTGTTTCAATATTGTCCATCCATATCACCTCTTAACAATACACCCACGTACACCTTTACTATGACCGCAAGCATTTGCTTCATCGTAATCAATGTGCATATAAGTCTCAAACTTAGGACTTATTCTTACCATAACATCCTCAAATATAAGTGGTCTTTTGCTAAAAACCCGAACAGATACACTCTCATGATCTTTAACACCTAACTTTTCAGCGTCAGTATCCTTTA
Organism: Lacrimispora sanguinis; assembly: GCF_044987295.1. Taxonomy (NCBI): domain Bacteria; kingdom Bacillati; phylum Bacillota; class Clostridia; order Lachnospirales; family Lachnospiraceae; genus Lacrimispora; species Lacrimispora sanguinis. The sequence goes on from NZ_CP173277.1 coordinate 1,399,181, forward strand.
CATGAATATGGCGTTTTGCAACAATCACACCACTATCCAAAACAATAGACTTAGAGCCATTCCTCACAATAATCCCCGGAGTGTTTTCAATATTTCCACTTAATTGAACTGGCGCATTTACACCCAGAGAACGTGCATCTGTTAATGAAACCTCCACTTGACAGTTTTTTCGCTCTGGTCCAAGAACTATCACATCCTGAATCGTGCCTTTCGGTCCTTCAATACACACCCGTTCTTCTGATGCAAATTCGCCTGGCTGTGATAAATATTTCGTTGGGTGTAATTGATACCCCTCATGAAAGAGGGTATCGATTGCCTCCCGATTTAGATGGATATGGCGTCCACTTGCTTCAATTTCAAAAGATTGATCCATTACTTTTTGTATACGAGAGACAACTGTGTCTACAATTGTGTCAATACTATAATCAGTCATATTATCACCCCTGTTTTACTGAACTTTCTATCATCTGCACCATCAAAACCCAACAATAATCCTTCAAAGTAGCTGCCATCGAAATACCTTTTATATAATCCTCATATTTCAGGCCTTCCTTCATTTCTTTCGCAATAAAATGCTCTAAATCTTGTAAATATGCATGTATCTCAAATAAAGCTATGACACACTCTTCATCTTTATAGGTTGGAACATAGGAATCTTCTGGATAGATGCTGTCAACGTATGGCTTTTTATCTTTCAATAACTTTTCAATTTCCTGTATTAGCTCTAACCTGTACGAAGCTAAAGTCTCCATTGTTATTGTTTTGACTACAATTAGGATCGTATTTAAAGCCACTACCAGCTCCGTATTCCCCATATCGTGACTCTTCTTTTGTAAAGTAACGATATGGCTTATAGCAATATTAATTTTAATTCTCAATTGATAAGTTAATTGACTTTTCCACTGGGTCACTGGGAAGGTTGCTTCTAGATTCTTAGTCTCAGATACTTCTGGTATTTTCATATATTCTATCGTAATACCCTTTAAATATTCTTTTGCGGAAGGTGTAATTACAGTCCCAGGTTCTAAAGCTAAGATTTTTGTTTCTTTTAAGTTCGTCGTACGTAGCAGTCTTTTTATTTTACTTTCCGTTAAAATGGCCATTAGTACTCACTTCCCCTCAATAAAGGAAAGGCTGGGCATACACTTTTATGATGCCTCAGCCTCACTTTAAATCTTGCACCTTTAAGCGTTCATCATGAGTTTGAAGCCTGTGAATCGTATTTTGGCAGGATTACATCTACTTCCGCATGCGGACGAGGAATTACATGAACAGATATTAATTCACCAACTGCTTCCGCCGCTGCAGCTCCGGCATCTGTTGCAGCCTTAACAGCTCCTACATCCCCACGAACCATAACTGTTACCAGTCCGCCACCTACTTGCTCTTTTCCGATTAACGTTACATTTGCCGCTTTAACCATTGCATCTGCTGCCTCTACTGCTGCTACCAATCCTTTTGTTTCAATCATTCCTAATGCGTTTGTATTAGCCATTGTCTCTTCCTCCTGGACTATATTTTATTAGTTATCAGTGATTGTGTTGCTCTTTGCCTATTTTAGCTTTTGCAGAACACGTTCAACGAGTAAGTCGATTAATTGATCCTTATTAAGTCCCAAATCTTCAACATTTTTCCCACTACCATCAAATTTATCTTCCCCGCGTATTTCATCTAATGTCCTGACGCCATAAACAACTCGGCGAAGATTAAATAAATTCTGCGGACCAACATTGTCAGAAGTAGAACTTCCTCCAATCGCTCCACAACCTAATGTCAAGGCAGGTCTAAGGTTTGTCGTTGCTCCGATTCCGCCTAATGTTGCCGAACAGTTTATAAGCAGTCGCGAAACCGGTACTTTTAAGGCAAAATCTTCTACAATTTTATTGTTTGCTGTGTGAATGACCATCGTGTGCCCTGCGCCTTCAAAATTTAAAATCTTAATACTTAAATCGCGGGCTTCATCCCAAGTATTTACCGTATAGAAGGCTAATATTGGTGTTAATTTTTCCCTTGAAAAAGGTGCAAGATCACCAACACGTGTTTCTTCGGCAATAAGAACTTTTGCATCTTCCGGTACAGAAATACCAGCTAATTCAGCAATAGCCTGTGCCGTCCTTCCAACAATCTTAGGATTCATGGTACCGTTTGGCCGTAGAATATACTTTTCAAGTTTTAGTGCATCATTTTTTGATAAGAAATATCCACCTTGTTTCTTGAATTCTGAAATCACTTTTTCTCTACTGATTTCTTCAACAATAATGGACTGTTCCGATGCACAGATTGTACCATTATCAAATGTCTTAGATTCAAGAATAAGCTCAACTGCTTTCGGGATATCTGCACTTCGCTCTATAAATGCGGGGCCATTCCCTGGTCCTACCCCAATTGCCGGCGTTCCGGAGGAATATGCTGCACGAACCATTGCAGAACCACCAGTAGCAAGAATTAATTTTGTATTTTCATTTTTCATTAATTCATTTGTTGCCTGAGTTGTAATTGTTGTAATTACACTAATAGCACCATCCGGTAACCCAACGCTTTTTCCTGCTTCATTTATGATGCGAACTGTTTCCTTGATACAATTTAATGCACTTGGATGAGGTGAAAATACAATCGCATTTCCTGCCTTAATGCTAATTAGTGCCTTATAGATCACTGTTGATGTCGGATTTGTTGAAGGAATCAGGCCTGCAACGACTCCAACAGGAACAGCTACTTCCATATATTTTGCTTCTCTATTGTTTGTAATTATACCTACTGTCTTCATATCTTTTATTGAGTTTAATAAATCCCTTGATGCAAAGGCATTTTTAAGGACTTTGTCCTGCCATTTACCAAACCCTGTTTCTTCTTGTGCCATTTTAGCCAGCTTCAAACGATTGTCAAAAGCTGCTTTTGCCATAGCCTTACAAATGGTGTCGATCTCTTCTTGAGATAATTTGGCTATTTCTATTTGCGCTTCTTTTGCTTTCTTTAGTAAATCCCTGGTTTCTTGAACTGAAACAAGATCTTTATCAATCAATCCCATTATGCTTAACTCCTTTATTCAGCAATGTTTCAATAAGCACTGCTTTGTTAGCAGATTTAATTTCTGACCTCTTTATGGTAGAAAGATTTGATTTATATGCAAGGGTACGTAAATCGGTCACTCTCATTTTTTCCAGCTGCCCTTTATCATAGGGCGAATCTTCATCTTTCTCTATTTCTTCTATAATCGGTTGATTTGATTCATCTGTATCCGAAGGATTATCTTCCTTTTTACCAAATGATTTCATCAACATCTGCTCAACTTGGTCATCCAAGCGTGGGATAACATGACTACTGATTAGACAATTCTTATCTGCCACAGCAACTTCACCTGCCTTAACCGCTGCTTTTACTGCCGCAATATCTCCAATAATATGAATTGTTGTCAATCCTCCACGGATTGTTTCACTTCCAAGTAGATTTATATCTGCCTCCTTTGCAGCTGCATCTGCTGCCAGGATTGCTCCTAATTTTCCACGTACTTCAATTAAACCTAAAGCTTTAGCCATATGAGAGCCGCCTAGTAACTAGTTGGGTTGTCTGCAACGGCTTCTACCGCCTTAGCAAATGATTCACATGCTGATCTGCAAGCAGATTGAGACCCTGTCAGTAATGCTCCTGCAAAGTTTGTTTCAGATGGAGGCCCATAAAATACACTCATTTTTACATCAGCAGCTTTCAGAGCCGAATCGATAGCTACCATCGCTTCAAGGGGTGGTGCTATTAAATAAGCAATGGCTTCTCCTTCCTTCACATTTGCTCCTTTTGAAAGATAAGAACCAGTTCTCGATACACAATGGGCAAAATAAATGATTGAGTTATCATCATTTGCACTAAAAAAGCTAGCTTCATTATTTATTACCTCAATCGCACGATCCAGACCGCTTCGTACCTCTGCCGGACTGGGACCAGCTAAAATACCGATAACTTCTCCTGCTAATTTTGTAGAAGCATTCGCAGCTCCGGCATACATACTTCTTGCATATACAACGGCTACATCGGATGCCTTCGTTGCTTCATCTAATGCCACATAGGTTACATCATCAGAATCAGAAGTAATAATCCCTAGACTTTTTTGATTTGATGCTAATTTTAATTCCTTTGCCAATCCATCATCCACATTTGGAATGATTTTTACGCTTAGAACATTTGCACCTAATCGTTCATTTTTCATTAGGAAACCTCCTTTTTAAATCAAACGTTTTTTATTTTTCTTTCAAATCTAATCCAGATACCTTTTTATCTAACATTCTCTTGATAATTTCAGCAATATATGCTCCTGCTTCTACCGCCGGCGTTCCTTGTCTGTGAATATTGGAAACTACTGTTCTTCTAGCTTCCGGCATACCAACAGTAGGTTTATAAGCGATATACGCACTCATAGATTCTGCTGTAACAAGGCCTGGTCTTTCTCCGATAAAAAGACAGACGACTTCAGCTCCTGTTGCTTCACCAATTGGATCCATAGCTGGGACGCGACAATGTTTTATAAAAACAACTTGTCCAAAGTCAAGTCCAAACATCTTGAGCCCTTGTTGTAAAGAAGGTAAAACATCTCTGATATTTGCCTCTATTGCTGCTGAACTTAAACCATCACCAACGATAACTTGAACTTTCTGATTTGGTTTCACAGCATTTTTTATTGTATTGATTGCTTCATTTGAAAACTTTCGGCCTAAGTCCGGACGTGTAACATATTCGTCTTTATCCTTGCATTCTGTAGCAACCTCTACAAATCCCATCTGTTTAATTAAGTCTTCATTCACATAGGAGAAAACAGCATCCTGGGCAGCCGCATGGTCAGCACGGAATCGAAGACTGGGCTCCGTCAAATATCTTGTACCTGTCCTCCACAATCCCAGACGAGCTGGTGTATAGGATTTCATTTTTAAATAACCTTCTTTATCCGCTGCATTTGGAACTAAAAACTGCTTGCGTATGTCTACTTCTGTAATATCTGGTATAAATCCCTCTTCAACAACACAGGAATTAGCAGTTTGCCTGGTGTTTACAGTTGCTTCTTTTGATGGACTGTTGATAACTGGCGGTACTTCATTTACCATTTCATTTAAAATCGATTTAATCATTTCTTTTAAGTTTAATTCGTCCATTAGTTACCCCTCCTCTGCTTCAAAAATACAGATGCATCACCAGCTTTAGAAGTTAAATGTCCATTTTCGCTGAATCCCATTTTTTCTAACCATTGTTCAAATTCTTTTATTGTCCGTTTATTTAACAATTCTCGAATGGAAGCACCTTCTTGGTATCCTGTGGTTTGATAATTTAACATAATATCATCACCAGCTGGAATAGACATAATAAAGTTAACACCAGCTGTTGCAAGTAAAACGGTTAAGTTCTCAGCATCATTTTGATCAGCCTTCATATGGTTCGTGTAACAAACATCGCACCCCATAGAAATACCAGTTAATTTACCCATAAAATGATCTTCCAGACCTGCGCGGATTACTTGTTTAGAGTCATACAAATACTCTGGTCCGATAAAACCAACAACTGTATTAACAAGGAAGGGATCAAAATATTTTGCAAATCCATAACATCTGGCTTCCATAGTCAGCTGATCTACACCATTGTGAGCATCGGATGAAAGCTCAGAACCTTGTCCTGTCTCAAAGTACATAACATTTGGACCAACTGCCGTACCTAGCTTTAAAGCCATGTCCTTTGCTTCTGAAAGCATCTTAGCCGTAATTCCAAAAGCTGTATTTCCTTTTTCAGATCCTGCAATCGATTGGAATACCAATCCGGTTGGTGCTCCTTGTTCCATTGCTTCCATCTGAGTGGCTACGTGAGCTAAGACAACATGTTGTGTTGGTATCTCCCACTCATTAATAAAATCATTGAATTTATGAAGAATACGCTTTACACTTTCTGTCGTGTCGTCTACCGGGTTTAGACCTATGACTGCATCACCAGATCCCATAGACAGACCTTCCATAACGGAAGCCATGATGCCGTCCACATTGTCAGTCGTATGATTGGGCTGCAGACGAGTTGAAAAAGTTCCCGGGATACCAATTGTCGTATTAGCAGTCTTAGTTACTATGATCTTCTGAGCACCCACTATCAAATCTAAATTGGACATAATTTTCGCAACTGCTGCAACCATTTCAGAAGTTAAACCATTAGATATACGATGAATATCATAGTTTGTCGTATTGCAATCCAAAATCCATTCTCTTAATTGAGCCACTGTCCAGTTTTTAATCGTTTCATAAGTTCTAAGATTCACATGATCAATAATAATGCGTGTTACCTCATCCTTTTCATATGGCACAGCAGGATTGTTAAATAAATCTGAAAGTGTTAAGTGTGATAAGACAACTTTAGCTGCAACTCTTTCTTCCGCGCTGCCTGCTGCAACTCCAGCTAATTTGTCCCCTGATTTTTCTTCATTTGCCTTACCCATAACTTCCATAACCGATGAAAATTGATAGGTTTTGCCAAAAAGTTTAGTTTTTAAAATCATTGTGCAACTCCTTTTATCATTAATTAAATACTAATGTTTTTACGATTACTGGTAAAACAGAGCCTTCTGCAATCGGCATTCCGATATCGATATAATCCCCATTTCGTACATGAACGCTATCAATACATACAAAAGGATAATCTTTTGGAAGATTTGCATAAAGGCTATGTCCTAATGCCTTTGCCATATCTTCTTTTACAATAATTACTAGCGGCAATTTCTCCTTAATCAACAAATCCAAACCTTTTATCATTTCTTTAGCCAGGCTTTGAATAAACTGGAAGGAAGGGCTATGTGCACCTTCTATCCCTAATCCAATCGTTTGTACTTCTCCATCCACCATAAACCATTTTACTTTTTCTTCAATAATACTCCCTAAGTTCCCACTATTATCGGCGCTTTCATCATCTTTCGATAACTGTAAGATGGGGATATTCTTAAGCGGAAGTATATCCTCTTTATAGGTGATTGTACTCCCGGAAACATCGGTGGTGTGTGATCCTGCTCCTACTACAGTTGCACGAATCGTCTCTACTGTTGGTATCAATTTTAAGTCAGTCATAAGAAGGGAACCACTTATTTTCTTGCCTAACAAAAGTCCAATATCACCATATTTAAATGGATTTTGTATCGGTTCTTTTGTAATACCATCTGCTACTCCACCCGAAAATGAAATACACTTCATTTGAATCTTTGTGCTCAATGCTTTGTTGGTTATCAGCAAGTCAAAATAAGGACTTTTTTCACCTAATCCAATGCTATTTTCCAGTACTTGTACAAATATAGCTAAGAGTTTATCTAATTCTTTAAGATTTATCTTTTCATTTAGATGAATTTCTAAAGCTTCTCTTTTAATGATTTCCTTCACTTTCGGTGAAATATAACGAATGATTTCACTTGTATCTACCTTTATTAAGCGGCCTCCAATATCAAAGCAAGCCGTATCCTCAATATCTCCATTGTTAAAGACCACCAGATTTGTTGTCCCGCCTCCAATATCGAAGTTTACCGCCGTTGTGTATTGGCTTTCCGAATAGGAATAAGTCCCTGCTCCTTTCCCGGCAATAATACTCTCTAAATCAGGACCAGCCGTTGCCACTACAAAATCACCAGCAAAACCACTTAACGCTTTCGCAACTGCCTGGGCATTCTCCTTTCGAACTGTTTCCCCGGTTATAATGACAGCACCAGTCTGAATATCTGACTTTGTAATACCTGCTTTTTTGTATTGCTGCTCTACAAATGCTTTTATACCGTCGGAATCTATTAGATTATTTTCTAATATAGGAGTAAAGATAATATCACTTTTAAATATCACTTTTTTATCTTTAATGGAAACTCTTGGAATTGTAAAAACTGATGCTATATTTTCAATTGAAAGTTCTGATAAAATTAATTGTGTTGTTGATGTTCCTATATCAATACCAACGCTTAATAACGTTTCAGTCATCTTATCTACTCCCTTTGAATATGTTTCATTAAGTGCTAGATAGAGGCACAACTGTAAAATCTAAAAGACTTTCCATCGTTTTCAAAATGTTTTCTAACGCAATCTTAACCGAGGAAACATCCCCAATAATAACCACTGCACCTGAAAATCTGTCAACAAAACCAATTTCAACTTCAGCGGCTTTTGTTGCTATATCTACAACGATAATCGCTGCTTCACTTGGTGTTATCGTTAAAATACCGACTGCTTCATTTTCAGATTGTATCCCAATCTTTTGATATAATTCTGCATCAGGTTTTGCAATAACATGTGCAACGGTGATTTGTTTACCAGGAACATATTCCTGTATAATTCTCTCATTTACCTCCAAGTAATCACCTCATTTATTCATAATTTATATAAATGATTTCCCTAGAATGCTAATTATATCCTCTTTCGTTGGAACGATCGGGTTTGTTGCTGTGCAGCGATCTGCAAGAGCGGCTTCTGCAATTACACTTTTATCTAATTCAAATTGATCCTTGTTCACTCCGTATTCAGAAAGACTCTTTGGAATGGAAAGTGCCTTTTCAAGTGAAAGGATTGCGTTAACTAAACTTCGTACACCCATTTGTGGATTTCCAGCATTTAATCCTAAGAATTTAGCTATTTTAGAATAACGACTTGCAACAGGGGTAGTATTTTTACTGTAATCTCCTTCAATAATTCCTGCATTATAACGAATAATATTTGGTAATAAGATACCATTTATTCTTCCATGTGGAATATGCCAACGTGCTCCTGCTGCATGTGCTATACCATGGTTTAACCCTAGTGAGGCTGTATGAAAGGCCATTCCAGCCATTGTTGATGCTATATGCATTTTTTCACGCGCCACTTTATCATTTCCATCTTTATAAGCTCTCTCTAAATAAGTGAATACATAGCATATGGCTTTTTCACTTAAGGCATCAGAGATATCATTGGCTTTCGTGGAAACATAAGCTTCTATCGCGTGGGTAAGAACATCAATACCCGTATCAGCAGTTTGCTTAGGTGGTAATCCTGCAATAAGGCCAGAATCTAAAATAGCTTCATCCGGCAATATTTGATCCGTAACCAAAGGATATTTTGTTCCCTTTTCAGCATCAGTAATAATCGAAAAATTCGTAACCTCTGAACCCGTTCCACTTGTTGTAGGAATCGTGACAAATCGAATCCCACGAAACCGATCCGTCAACTTACCAAAATAGAGCATAGCTTTTGCTGCATCGATTGCAGAGCCACCGCCTATTGCTAATAAAATTGTGGCTGAAAAACCTTTGCTGGATTCTAACCCGGCAACAATGTTATCAATTGGGGGATCTGGGATAACTTCAGAAAACACCATTGTTTCAGAACTGCTATCAATATAACTTTTAATATGTGAAAGTAACTCTGATGAAGCAATAAAAGAATCTGTTACTATCAAAATCTTTTCATTCTTGAAATCTGATAATCGTTTCAAGCTATCTTCACCAACGTACAATGTTGTTCCGAATCTTATTTCTTGCATTGCAAACTCCTCCTTTCTAATTTTATAAATCTTCTTTTTTCAAATCTATATGGAATACCTTTCCACCTCTTTCATAAAGCACATCTTTTATGCCTTCATTTACATTCGCAACACGTGCTACAGAAAAAAAGTAATCTGATAAGCGATTAACAAATATCAAAACTTCTTCATTCATATCATTCGTCCATTGGAACGTTACTATTTCTCTTTCCGCTCTCCTGGCAATTGTTCTGCAAATATGCAAAATACTTGCTGCTTGAGAGCCACCTGGCAAAATAAAAGACTCCACTTCTGGAGGAATATCTACATGTGCATCAATACATTTTTCAATCCACTCTGTTAAAGCAGATGTAACTCGGTAGGTTCCTTTTCCATTCGGCGTTGCCAAATCATTGCCACAATCAAACAAACACTGCTGGATCTGTGTTAATTCCTTTTTCAAAGAATCATTGTTTTTTATAAGTGTAACAGCATAGCCTACAAAACTATTTAATTCATCAATTGTTCCATATGCTTTAATACGTTCACTATCTTTTGCTAATTGCATGCCACCGATTATCCTAGTGTATCCTTTATCACCTGTTCTAGTATAAATTTGCAATTTATGATTCCTCCTTAGAAAGATAGGCTATCAACTCTGCTACTCCTTTATCTTCAACAGCAGAGAGACGAAAAATTTTCTCAACACCTGCTAACTCTAATCTTTTCTCAGCGCTTATAATAGCCTCTTCATTTGATGCCAGATCGATCTTTGTAATAATTCCTATACATGGTTTTGTAAAGTTTTGTGCAAAATAGGGCGAAAATGTCTGGCTTTGCTCTGTCACGCTACATATGAATCCAATGATATCTGAACTGGCAGCCATCATTTGTAACGCGCTATAAAATCTTCTATGCAATACAAACTCACCCGGTGTGTCTATCATCTGAGAATAGAATTCAACTGCTTGTGTCTTTTTATATTTAATCATCTCTCCTTGAATCCTTTGGCAAAGGGTGGTTTTCCCACTTCCTACTGATCCAATTAACATAATTTTCTTCACTTTCTATACCTACCTATTATGTTCTTGTTACTTTGGGGACAGAAAACTGCATAAATTCGCTTAAATAAATAACAACTTGTTCTATCGCAGATTGTACAGCCGCCACATCCCCCAGGATAATTACAGACCCACTGAACCGATCAACAAATCCTATTTTAATAGGTGCAGTCTTTTTAGCTATATCTACAGCGATGATTGCAACCTCTGGTGGGGTTATGGTTAAAATACCAATTGCTTGATACTTTTCTTCATTTAAGCCTAATTTCTCAAAGATTCGATCATCGGGACTTGCTATAATATGTGCTAATGTCACTTGTTTACCTGGTACCGATTCAAATATCTTTCTTTCTAATACATTCATATAGCCCCTCGTTTCATAGCGAAAGCATAACACACATGATATTCTTTGCTTTTATTGCCATATTATGTACTTTATTAGTAAATTCTAGTCTCTTAGATTTTTTTTATTTTTATTTCACTATGGTCAACTTAAAATACAGAAAAAAGCGCCTTCTGATTTCCCATGAAATCAAAAGGCGCTGCATAAAATTTATTCTATTTACGAAATATTTATAGAGTTACAGTTCTCTGGCAAGCTCGTATGAATTCCAGATGGAATACATAATATTATGTACCTTCTGGGAATCTCCAATATTGTGGACAGGTATATCCAAATCCTTCAGTTCATCATACAGTGAATGATTTTCACGGTAGCCGATGGCTGAAATAACTGTATCCACCGGGAATGAACGTTCTCCTTCCGGGGTTTCTGCAGTCACCTTACCCCCCTCTATACTCTTCACAGTACTGCTTGTAAAGACGTCCACCTCATGGAATGCCAGCAGATCCACAAGCATATCGTGATTCATATGTGGAAGCGCACCGTGACCGCCCAGAATGTCTTTCAGCATTTCGATGACTGTAACCTTGGAACCGTTCTGTGCAAGCCATAGAGCTGTTTCGCATCCAACCAATCCACCGCCGATCACAACGACATTTTTTCCTGCCTCGGCTTTTCCAAGAAGGATATCATCTGCGGTAGTCGCAAAAGCATTCGATCCAAACTTGCTCTGAATCGGCTTCGAACCGGTTGCCGTAATGATTTCATCTGGCTTGAAATTGGAGATATTTTCTGCAGTGATCTCACTGTTCATCTTGACTTCCACATTCAGAAGCTCAAGCTGTCTCTGATACCACTTAACAAGGGCTCTGTCATAGCGTTTGAAATGAGGAACACTTCCCGGAATCAGATTTCCTCCAAGGCTTCCGCTCTTTTCACATAGAGTAACGCGGTGTCCCCTTTCGGCCAGCACTCTTGCTGCTTCCATTCCTGCTATTCCGCCTCCAATAACAAGAACATGCTTCTTCTTATTAGCCGGTACGAGTCCATAAATTTTTTCTCTGCCACAGGCCGGATTCACGGCACAGCTCACAGGGGCGTTTGAAATTCTGCCCAGGCAGCCTTCATGGCAGCCGAGGCACGGTCTGATTTCATCTAGCCTTCCAGTTCTCACCTTTTCCGGATAATACGGATCAGTCAAAAGCTGTCTTCCAAGTCCGATGATATCGCAGGAATCGCCGAGGGCTTCTATTGCCATCTCCGGATTTTCCATTCTTCCGGCCAAAATAACAGGGACATCTACATTCTGCTTTACAAGTCTGCCGAATTCACGGTACATTCCATCTTCAAAATACATCGGCGGATGATTCCAATACCAGGAATCGTAGGTTCCCGCATCCACGTTCAATGCGTCATAGCCTGCTGCCACCAGAATTTTAGCAGCTTCGATTCCTTCTTCGATATCCTTACCAGCTTCTTCATAATCTTCTCCCGGCAATCCGCCGCGGCGGATTCCCTTCATGCAGCTTTTCAGACTGTAGCGAAGGCTGACAGGGAAGTCAGGTCCGCAGGCTGCTTTGATACCTTTCACAATATCCGTTGCAACCCTCAGCCGGTTTTCCAACGAGCCGCCATATTCATCCGTTCTGCGGTTGAATAGGGCGATGGCAAACTGATCCAGGAGATACCCTTCATGAACCGCATGGATCTCTACGCCGTCAAAGCCAGCTTTTTTCGCAACCACTGCGGACATGACAAATTTCTGAATCAAGTTCTTTATTTCTTCTATCGTCATTTCCCGGTGCTTGATTCGGGGATCAAATCTGTTTTCATTCTCTGACGGCGCGATAAACTTGGTAGCAAATCCGGGCAGCGCACTTCTCCCAAGACCTCCGGTAAGCTGAAGAAAAATCTTTGTGCCGTATGCATGGATTCTTTCATTCATCTGATACGCTTCATGAATAAAAGCCAGCGGATTCTGAGTCGGACATGGGAGACCGGGTTTGACCAAACCTTCAATTTCCAGATCCACACTACAGATTCCAGTAATAATCAATCCGATTCCGCCCTTGGCCCGTTCCACATAATACTCCTGCAGCCTTTGATTCATTGCTCCCAGTGCATCGGCATATCCGACAGGGCCCATTGGTGCCATGGACAATTTGTTTTTTATTTGTACGTTCCCGATATATGCAGGCTCAAAAAGCTCTTTGAATTTTGTACTCATGTGTTTCCTCCATTTCTCTCCATTAAAATAATGTTACAGCGCCATCTTCCGCGACTTCCACCGTCTGCCCATCCTGAACCGACTCCAGGAAGCGGTCACCCAACCCATCAACCGTAACGATCTTTGTGTTTTCCCAAATATCCGCCAGCAGAACACCCGAGATCGCCAGGGACTCGGCTGTTGCTGAAAACAGCATTGCTTTCGGCTGAATCCCCATAGCTGCGACGGTCTGAATCAGCATACCCGCCGTAGTGGAACCGATAACCTGTGGAATGCACAGGATGGCTCCGGAGAGATCCTTCTGAAACAGGTCCGGATTGTTCTGGTCAGTACACAGTGTCTGTTTACCGTTTGATACCAGCGCTCCCATATAGGATGAAAGCACATTGAATCCCTTTTTGGACACCATAGCGTTTCCCCTGACCTGTCCCGGTATGACTGCTCTTCCCTGAAATTTATCCATTGCTAAAAACCTCCCTTTACAACAAGATTTACAAGATCCTGGTCGTCTACGTACCGCGCTGAGGAATAAGTTCTCAGTTTATTTGAATTTGTAATAATTGGTTTTTTTGCACAAAGCGGGTTTGACATGTACATCAGAGGACAGATGTGAGACACCTTCACTCCTGTTTTCAGAAGCCGGTCATAATACTCTGTCCCTCTGAATCTTGCTATGACATCGGGTGCACTGGTTATGATGGTATCCACCACGATCTTATCCTGTCCGCTCTCCCTGAGGGCCTGTTCAAAAATTTCGGTCCATTCTGTCAGCTGGTTGAAGGAGGCATGGGGACATCCGATAAATGCCCTGTCAGGTTTTGCGTTCATATCTGCCCATAGAACCGGATAGGAGCTTACCACTCTCTGAAGCTCCGCGTCATCGATGACATAAACGGACGCATTCTCTCTGATCAGTTCTTCTCCGTATTTTTTCGCCTCCGGTGTCAGGTTTTCCGCATGGTAAAGCGCTACCGCACCGTTTGATGCAGTTGCTGCTCCCATATCCTTTAAGTAGTCCTTTACCGCCGGAGTCAATTCAGTTCCGAGAAACTGATCCAAGCCTTTTATGTATGGTACCTTTTCCACTACCTTCATTCCGATGGCGCTTCCCAGAATCTGTGGACGAGGAATTTTGGTTGTTTTCAGTTCTATGATCCAGTCAGCATTTCTTCCTTCATCGGTCAGGAAACCGAATTTCGGCGTCTTTCCGATAATCCCGCTGAAGAATTCCATAACGCCAGAGGTCCTGTTTGTTCGGGCTCCCAGTACAGAGTTGGCATAAACCACCGCCGAGGATTCCGCCCAGGCCAGATTGTCTCCGAAATTTGGAGTGTTGCCCACCTCATCAAAATAACAGGCACAGGTATAGGCATTTTCATCCTTCATTCCCAGCTTCACCAGCATGCTCTCGTATTCCTGCTGGGTGCCGTATAACAGTTGATACATCTCCTTCTCCTGCTGGTTAGCCGGTACATTCTCGTAGTCAAGAGGCTGGGGATCCGCAGTAAAAGGCAGCTTGGTCCTGATTCCGGCATCAATCATCTCTTTCATAATTCTTGACAGAGGCTTCAGGGCCGGCATTCCAAAGGAACACACAAGATGCACAGGTCCATCCAAAGGTACAAGGCATTCCGCGTCATACATTTCTCCGTACCTTACAAGTGTTTCCATCGTTTTTTGCAGAATATCTCCGTGTTTGCCATTGAGTATATCCTGCTCTTCGTTTGTTAACTTCATAATCTTCTTCTCCTTTCATTTATTTTGTTTTCAACAAGCATTTTTAACCGAACGCTGTTATGTTAATATTAGCACTTTGTTATTCTTTTGTCAATCAGGTCCAATGAGTTCACCTTGCATTTTTTTTTAAAAAAGTTTATGATTATAAAAACTGTATCTAATTGGAGCAAAATCATTTATGGCAAGAAAGAAAAGAGACGAGCAGGCCGCCCAGACAAAAAATAACATCATACGGGTCGCCTTAAATTTAATTCAAAAAAAAGGGTATCACAACATGAGCATCCGGCAGCTATGCCAGGAAGCCGGTATCTCTACGGGAGCGTTTTACCATCATTTTAGTTCCAAGGAAGAGATGATCAACAAGGGCTTTGCCCTGTACGACGATGCTTTGGATCTTCTGCTGCAGCACTATGAATTCCACAATCCCGTAGAAGACATAAAATTTATATTACTACACCAGACAAAATTTGTTATGGAAGAGTCAGCCAACCTGACAAAAGAACTGTATATCGCTCAGTTGTCAACGGATGTAAAATATTCCGTAAAGCCGGTAAGAAAATACTATCAGACAGTAGAAGAACTAGCGGGAAAAGCGTTAGAGAAAGGTATGATTCATACCGATATGACGGTGGATGAGCTCACTTCCTTTCTGATCCGAATCAACCGGGGTGTGATTATTGACTGGTGTCTCAACGATTATTCCTATGATCTTATGAAACAGGCAGAAAAGGATCTGATATTCGTTCTGGACAAGCTGACAGCTCCTTTATCCAACTAACACGACCATCAAAATATAATTTTGAAATGAGCCAGAAACTAACAGAGAGTTAGTTTCTGGCTCATTTTTTGAAACAAATCAAATTGAACATTCCAATCTAATACTTCAGGGGTTGATCATCATCAAATAAAAGTGGTTTTTCCTTCAACAGCCCTATGACCCAATCTGCCATAGGCTTCACTTCGACAATATAGGAAACAGCATCTCCAATTTTTACTTCCTTAGCAATCCCCATATGTATCATCGGAATAAGCAGCTTGTCATAATTCTTTGACACATCTCCACGAGTAGAATAATGACCACGAAAATCAATTTCACGGACATCTTTGTCTCCAAACAAAAGTTTGATTTTCTTTGATTGTGGGTTGATACGATCAGGAATATTCAGCCATTCTTCAATACTGTGAATAAATGTGTTGGTCTTAAGCGTGGCACCCAAAAATAATAATTGTGCTTCCTCATCGTAAAGTCCGCCGAAGCAACCATTTCGAGGACAAGGTGTATAAACATCTCTGTCACGCAGAACATATTCTTGTGCTCTGTTTCCCATGGCTGTCACCGAATGGGTAGGATGCATCGAGCGGATAGCCCCTGATTTTTTCATAAAAAGATTGGGCAGTATTCCTACACAGGCTGGTTCTGTTTTGGGATCATAGATACCGTCTTTTAAACTTTTGTCAGACCATGAATGGGTTGGAAATAGTAATAGTCCGTCTTTCATATATTCGATAAAAGCATCCAGAACCGAATCACCTCCACCTTCTACCACTCCAATCGCTTTCATAGAAGAATGGATGAGTAAAGTTCCATTTTTTCTAATTCCTGTTTGTTCAATATCTTTAATTATAGAGTTTTTCGTATGCATATGAGGTCCTTTCTCCTTCCAGAATTTCTTTATTATAATCATGGAATCAAACTTCCATTTCTTTTATTTCCATATTGGCTCTGTTCTTATATATCTCCGCTCCTTTTTGTAAAAGAAATTGGGAATTCTATGTATAATTTTTCTATCAACTTGTCTACAGATCTTTTATAAATAATGCTATGATATCAGATATATATAAGCTATGCAACAGGATGTAGTTATAATGATGATAAACAAATCCTAAACTAGCCAAACGCAATCATCTGTGTTTGTTTTATTGACAAATTCCACTATAATACATATAATTGTGACGTAGGAGGTGTTGGAATGGAAAGACTTATATATACCAGCAGCATTGAAAACAATAGATATTCCATCTCTGTATTTGTTAAATAAATTTCTATCAATGGATAACTTTATATTATGAAAATATATAGTGGTAGAAATTATTTTATCCCAATACAGAAAGGTCTATAATAAAATGAATCATAATGTAGTTAGCAGATTAAATTTGTCAAGAGTAAGTAAAGCAGTAGGTAATTATACTCACGTAACAAAAATAGAGCCTAATGCAGCATTTTTCACATTTTCTGGTCAAATTGGAGCAGATTTGGACGGTAATCTTCCTGAAGAATTTAATCAACAAGTAGACAATACATTTTTAAATATATCAAATCTATTAAAGAGTATCGATTTAACACCGGATAATGTTATTAAGGTTAATATATGGTCAACGGAACAAATTGACTGGGATTACTTTGATAAAGTATATGATGACTTTTTTGGTAAGCCTTATCCTTCTATGACTGTTGCCTATGTAAATGCCTTAGGGTTAGAAGAGATAAAATTAGAAATTGAAATATGGGCAGCAAAATAATTTTATTCTATACTCCCAGATGAAAATATTTTATAATAAAAAATGTCCTCGCTGATCTAAAAACAGTGAGGACATTTTCCATGCTGATTAATAAAAGTTTGCCAATCACTCATTTCTTTTTGAAGATGGCGATCCATGTACAGCCACGGAATGGGGTGGAAAAGTAAATCATATCATGATACAATTTAACCACCGAAAACAATACCATTGTTTTTTAGTTTATGCAGTGGGTAATGGCAAATAATAAATCAATTATCACTGCAGGCAAGGAGAAAATGCAATGAAAGAAATGCGTAAAAAAAGAGCGATAGCCACGGAACCGAAAAATACGTTCGGAGGTGATAATAAATAAAATAGGAGCTTTTTTTATGAACAATATTCCAAACCCAAATACGGTTTTTCCAAATGAATACAAAACATCATGTTTCTTAAAAAACGTGATTACTGCCCCCAATATTTTTGTTGGCGATTACACCTATTATGATGACCCGGTTGACCCGACTGCGTTTGAACGCAGCAATGTATTATTTAACTGGCCGGAATTTGGAGACAGCTTATATATCGGCAAGTTTTGTTCAATTGCCAGTGGCGTGCAATTTATCATGGGCAGTGCCAATCATCGCATAAGCAGTATCAGCACTTATCCATTCAATGTTTTTGGCGGTGCATGGGCGGAAAACACCCCGCCCCATCTCTCTCAACTTCCTTTCAAGGGAGACACCGTGATCGGCAACGATGTGTGGATAGGGCGGGATAGTGTCATCATGCCCGGCGTGAAAATTGGTGATGGGGCGATTATTGCTGCTTATTCCGTAGTGGTGAAAGACATAGAACCCTATACCGTCGCGGGAGGTAACCCAGCCAGGCCAATTAAAAAGCGCTTTGACGAAGAACTCATTGAATTGCTGCTTAAGCTCCAATGGTGGGACTTTGAACCAGAAAAATTGTTTGCATTCATGCCAATACTTTGCGATAATGATTTGGAATTGGTGCGGCAAAAACTAAAACAAACGTTAGAGCGATAATATAGCCCCATTATTGGGCAATGACGAACCTAAATCAAGAGGGCGAAGCAACGAATGCTTCGCCCTCTTTGAATGCTGGGTCATGTTTATTTATTCTTTGAAGCCTGGAACTCATCCATCTGCTTCTGCACCTCTGCCACGTATTCATCAATGCCTGCTTTTTTCAGTGCCTCCAAAGCCTTGGGATACTCTGTGTCAAAATCTACGAATCCGTAGAGAATCGGTGCCATCTGCTTTCCTGCCACCTCTTTGATTGCAGTTTCAATCACCTTTACCTTTTCGTTATTGAAGCGGAAGCCAAGCATATTGGAGGTGACTGCCTTATCGTCCCAGCTTTCATAGGTATCAATGTAACTCTGTTCGATTTCGGGTGCAAATAACTGATAATTCTTGTTACGGAACATCCATTCATAGAAGAATTCATCATTTACCAGCTTTTTAATTCTTCCGTCAACAATATCATAATCCTTCCCCTTCACGCCGTATAAAGCCATTAGGTAATTATCCTGTGAAGAGTAGAGCCAGTCTATGAATTTCATTGCTCCTTCCGGATTGGGAGCTGTCTGTGGTATGCAAAGAACTTCACCGCCGGTGGCTATGATATAGCGGGGATCCTCCGGTTTCAGGATATAGTTCTTTAATCTGGCATCTGGAGCATTGGCTTTCACGCTGCTGATAATCTCATTTTCTTTGCCAAGAGAGCCCTCTACCCATAAGTATAAGCCGGTCTGCATACGGGAATCCCTCTCATTGTATTTGGTCGTTAAATCATCGGAATATAAGCCTTCATGATACATCTGGCGGTTATACTGCGCAACCTTCTTGAACGCATCGGTTTCATAGTAATCATAAACCTTATTTGTGGTATCACCATATACAACGGTATCTTCATTGGCGCACCAGGTAAGCTGTTCATCGGCAAAATATCTGGTCAGGGGTTTAAAGATGGGGTCTGCCGGCCCTTTCATTTCCGGATACAAATTTTTTGCCTTTTCTGCAAATAGTTTCAAATCCTCTGTTGTCTTAATCTCTGTCATGCCACAAGCTTCCAGAATATCCTGGCGAACACATACCATCTGAAACATTCCGGAGGAAGGTGCATAAGCGGAGGGGATCCCATAAACCTCTCCGTTAATGGTAGCACCCTTTAACTGTTCTTCGGGAAGCACCTTTAACAAATTCTGGCCGTATTTCTCAATTAAGTCATTCAGAACAGAAGCCTGTTTTTTATTCACAATGGTGGCAAGATCAGGAAGTCCGTCCCAATATAAGTCGATGGGTTCCTGGGCTGCCAGCATGATATCTTTTTGTTCCCAATACTGGTCCCATGGAGTATAGACCATTTCCACCTTTATGCCTAAATCCTCTTTTATTTTCTCAGCAAACTCATTACTCATAAATTCTGACATTCTATCGCTCTCATCACCTGGATAAAGAATCGTTACGGTTTCAGTATTCGTGCCTTCTTTCGATACTCCCTTGCTGCTGCATCCCCCAAGTAAACCGATTGCCATTATCACGGCCGCCGTCATTATAAATAGTTTTTTCATTACAACACCCTCCTTTTTGTTTATGTTAAGCCTTTCACCTGGCCTGCCACTGATTTTTACTGCAAGGATTATTCCTTAACTGCACCTGTCATAATACCCTGTACGAAATATTTTTGTACAAAGGGATATAAGAAGATAATGGGTCCTATGGTTATAACCGTAACTGCCATTTTCATCGTTTCAGAGGGAAGTGTGATTCCTGCGGCAGCGCCGGAAGGAATACGCCCCGAACTAATGGCATTTACGTTTGAAAGAATCGTGTAGAGGTAGTACTGTAAAGGAAACAAATCCTTATCATTAATAAAAATCAGGGCATTCCACCAGTCATTCCAATACTGCAGGGCATACATAAGGCCTACGGTAAGCACTGCTGTTTTACTGAGGGGAAGTGCAATCCGCCAATAAATGAGCATATAACTTGCTCCGTCAATTTTTGCTGCCTCGTATAAGGAAGGTGAAATGCTCGAAAAATAGGTCCTCATAAGGAACATATTCCAGACACTGAAAATAGAAGGAAGAATCAGTGCCAGAATATTATTCTTTAAACCATAGTAATTCACACAAACCACATACCAGGGAATCAGGCCCGCAGAAAATACAATGGTGAAGTTACATAAAAAGGCAATGACATTACGGTACTTTAAGCTTTTAATCGATAATGCAAAGGCAATCATACTGGTTATGATCATAGCTCCAATCGTTCCGGCAGCCGTAACAAAAATAGTGACTCCATAAGACTTTAAAATCCGCATTCCACTGTTTGCAAAAATATAGATGTATGTATTAAGGGTAAATTTTTGCGGAATAGCTGAATAACCATGCATGACGATTTCACGTTCCGAGGAGAGGGACACTCCTAAGGTAAGAACAAGGGGATACAGACAAAGCAGCCCGAATAGGCCGATAAATAAATACGCAAGGATAGTAACCAGGTGATCGCCGAACGATTTGCTTTTTCTCATTAAAATAATCCCTCCCCGTCATTATATTTTTTTGCCAACCGGTTTGCAGCGGATACCAGAATCAGTCCCATGACCGACTGGAACAGTCCAATTGCGGTAGCATAGGAAAAGCCCAGGGTTCTCATACTCTGATATACATAAGTATCAATAACGGTTACCGCATCAATCAGCACCGGGTTGTTGCCGACAATACCGTAGATCATGCCGAAGTCACCGTAGAAAATGCGTCCAATACTCATAAGGGTCAGCACAACGGCCGTCGGTTTCAGCATCGGAATGGTGAGATACAAAATCCTCTGGAACTTGTTTGCTCCGTCCACTTTTGCAGCCTCGTATAAGGAGCCGTCAAACGTTGCCATGGCTGCCATGTAAATGATGGAGCTGTATCCGCTCCACTTCCACATACTGGCGGTAATTATGATACCCTTCCAGTACTTGGGTTCCGCATACCACTTCACCGGTTCCAATCCCAATGATCGCAGCATATTGTTGATCACGCCCACATCGGTGGAAAAAAATCCGTAGATAATTGTACCTACTACGACCCAGGAAAGGAAATACGGAAAAAACATAAAGCTTTGTGTCAGTTTCTTAAAGACATTGCTCCTGATTTCATTGAAAAATATGGAAATACTGATTGGAACAATCAATCCAAGTATAATTCCAAAGAAATTGATAAACAGTGTGTTATAAGTTACCCGCCAACCCATGCTGCTCTCGGAAAAGAAATACTTGAAGTTATTAAGGCCTACAAACTTGCTTCCAAAGATCCCATCCATTACATTAAAGTCGGTAAATGCCATCCAGGTTCCTGCAAAAGGAATGTAGCAAAACATAACCAGCACAATCAGAGCAGGCATACACATAAGATACAGGCCCTTGTTTCTTTTTATTTCACGCAGGAATTCTTTTATCCGATCTCCTTTAGGCCCCGGTGCTTTCTTTTGAATTCTTTCTGTTTTCATCAATCTTCACCACTCTTTTCCGTTTTTTAAGAGTTTCGCAGCCGGCTTTTTAATGCATCCACATCAATTATTTCACCGGTAATTCTGGATTGCTCTGCCGCATAAGCCATCACATGGCTTTCCACTGATTGGGTAATGGAGGATCTGCTGTTGTTGCTGCGTGCCTCCATCTGACTGATAAAATCATCCATCAGGGCCACATCTCCTCCTCCATGGCCTCCCTGGGGCTGACCGGTATGAATGATTCTCTGTTCAAAACCATCAATTGCATTGGAGGCAAATTTTGTCACCTCAATCTGGTTCAGACTGTCATCCCCTCTGATTTCCCCATTTTCGCACATAACCTTGATCGTCCGGCTGATTTTATTTGTAAAACCGCTTAAATTAAAGCTAACTGTTACATCATTCTTAAATTCAATTAATACCACCTGGTTGTCGCATACGTCGTTGTCACAGCGGTATACACACCGTCCATAGGGGCCCTCTGCCAAAGCTTTGTTTATCCCTTCCTCCGTCTGCTCCTGGGTAAGCACCGTAGCCGGCCAGCTTCCCACGATCGGTAAGTAGGCCTTACGGGCGTCAAAGCGGCAGTCTCCGGCAGCCTTACAGGTCAGGCACCGTTCGGAGCTGTCTATTGGAGCACTCTCTTCTTTAAAGTATTTTAAACTGCCAAAAGAAGCTATTTTTTTCGCCTCACTGCCCACCAGCCAGGCAAGGATATCCATGTCATGGCAGGATTTTTGCATCACTAAGGGGCTGGATAAATCACTTCTTCTCCAATTTCCCCTGACAAAGGAATGGGCAATGTGATAATTTCCAACATTCTCATTATGCTGGATGGTAATTACCTTCCCCAGCTCTCCGCTGTCGATAATTTCCTTAATTGCTGCAAAAAAATTCGTATACCTGAGCACATGGCACACAATAACCTTACAGCCTTTCTGATTTGCCTTATCCTGAATCATTAGACATTCCTTTGGATCGGGAGATATTGGCTTTTCAAGAAGAATATCATACCCAAGCTCCAGAGCATTAAGAACCTGCCTGCAATGGTCCTGGTCCATGGATGCAATAATGACGGCATCGGCAATTCTGCCCTTCTGGTAAAAATCCTCTATATTTTCAAACTGCATTTCAGACGGAATACCGAAATTTTCTGCTGCAGCTGATCTCCTTTCATCCTCCGGCTCCACCACCGCGACGATATCTGCCTTTTTTGTTTCATAGGCGTGTTTGGAATAAATCATGCCCCGCTGTCCTGCACCAACTAATGCAATTTTCAATTTTCTTTCCTCCTGCTTTTATTTTCTGTCGTCTATCGAATCAATCGGGAAGCTGAGGGTCCTCCAGCGGATAATAGCCATCGGGATAGAAATCATCCCAGGCATGTGCCAAATCCACTGCAGTGTCACTACACAACTCTACAGTCCCCATCCTGTAATATCCGTCCTTCTCCTCCGTCCGGATATCCAGCTCCATGGGACTGCCATCAGCAAAGAAAATCCCAACTGATAAGCAGTATTCACCAAGGGGCAGAGCCGGCAAAGCAACAATCTCATTGTGGGTGATATCTCCAACCTTCCAGGCATCTTTGTCAATGTGTAAGACAAATTCCTGCTGCTCCCCTTCCATCTCCAGCCGAAACCTCAGGCTGTAATCCAGGTAACAGGGCGCACTGCCCTTATTTACGAACCAAAACCGGAGAGGGAGAGCTCCCTTTGACGCGATCTTCTTTGGATAAGTCAGCCTTCTTATAGTAAAGTCATACCCCATATCCACGAGACGATTGGAGAGTCCGGCATGCCAGCGCAGGCTTTCCCGGCGGATATTCTCTCCTGGGTTCTCCTCTTCTATATGAAGCAGTACCGGCATACGCTGCCAGGTATTTTGAAGCCGGTACCCTGCAAATTTTTCACAGCAGCTGATCCAGTTATCTTCGCTGCAATTTACAATAAGGCCAAAAGGGTATTCATGATCCTTTAGATACTGCAGTAAGGCCTCTTGCTCAAGACTAACCAATAACGGGATGCCCTCAAAGGCTTCCAGATAAGCATTCCAGATTCCCTGGCTGTTATCTTCCGTAGAAACCGCAACACCAATAAGCTTTTTATTATTCAGGGCGCTAGCGACTCTCCTGATTAAGTGTATAAAACTTTCCTCTGAGCCCTTATTTAACCAGGCAGGTAGTACCTGTTTTATGGTAAGGACCGGATTATGTACCTCTGCCAGTGCTTCTTTTAACCGGTTTAAGTCATAGTTACCCCGATGAGGTTCCAGCTCCTCCCAGGTGAGTTCTACTATCTGGTACTGCCCTCTGCCAGGATTAACTGTGGCCTTAGAAAGTGGCATCGGCCGTATTTTATAAGTCTCATAGGGACTGAAATGTTCCAGTGCATATTTGCCCATGGGCAGCTCCTCCTTATTTTAAATGGCTGTCAGCAATCTGTCTGAAGCGTGCAATGTCTTCCTGTGTGATATAAGGCATTTGATCCGTTTGATCCGCTTCTTCCTTTAAAACCACCATACTTAAGTTATTAAAGCGCGCGCCTGTCGCCATATAAGCAGCCGCCGCTTTTTGCAGGGAGGTCTTAAGTTCCACCTTTGTTTCATCGGCTTTCCAGTCACCAAATACCTCATAACGGAGCATGGCATCTCCCTCTTTAATCGGATATAGATAAAATTGACGCTGGACCTTTATGATATTGCTGGTATCATAATCAAGCACCAGAGACAGTCTTGAATCATACAGCCAGCTTTCACTCCAAAAACCTTTGACCGGCAATTCCGGAAAATAAGTCTTGTAAAATTCCAGCGCCAGCACCATGGAATTCTTAAGTCTCTCAGGGTTATATCCCGGTCCGGAAGGCACATGGAGCGCCAGTAGCATATCTCCCTGATTTAAGGCTTCCGTCCATTCCTTCTTTATCAGCGTTACTGGATTCCTTTCCACAAATCCCATGGGACTAATGGGATTTGCTGTAATCTCCTCCTCCGTCTCCTGCCAGAGGGTAGTGAAGACTCCTGCCTTATCATAAACTCCGTTTATTCCATTGAACTGCCCGTCTCTGCGGAATTCCTCACCGCCATGCTTCAGGGCCGTTACCTTCCCAGAAACCTTATTCCGGTACATGGTAAATGTATCGCCAAAGCGGCAAGGAATAAACAGGAACCGGTCCATAAGAAAGATGGAGCAGGTATAAAAGTTCATATCCCAGGGAAAATCACTTACACTTACATCATCCCGAACCAGTTTCTCTAATTGTGATTTTATGGGCTGGAAAGGGATATCCCGGTAATAATGCTCCGGAACGCCCCGTTCCTTTAAAAGCTTTATGGAAGGAACCACACAGGCCAGCAGAAGAAGGAAAGAATAAAGCTCTCCGTACTCTGCCATGCACACAGGAGTCATATTTTTATAGTTATCTACATCACAGCGGTTTCTGGCAGAGCACATATCCCATACCAGGAATTTAGAGAAGTGAAACAGAATCGGGTCCTCTTCCACTGCTTTCGCCGCTTTTATAAGCAGCCGTTGCTCCTTCTCCGGAAGATTGAATTTCTCAAACACTTCCTTTAAAAACTTTCTTTCTATAAAATGGATATCCTCCTGCCCGGGGTAGCCGGCATAGAATTGCTCCAATCCCTCGGGCAGATTATCAAAACCGCAATAATCCACACATTCTTTGAATCCATACGATAAATGTCCCATACGCGTCCCTCTATTCTACGATTATTTTTCCCAAACAATAGTAACCTTCCTTTAAACCTTCAATTGCCAGCTTTATATTACCAAGCTCCGGTATCCCGGTCTCAATTCCTATTTCCAGAGAATACTCACCGGCCTTTCCTTCCAGGGCGAATTCTTCTTCCCAAAGGATATCCATGTCCGGCAGCCAGCTTCTGATATCCGTTTTACTGGTAAGGCTGATGACTTCCTTCTCATTTTTCAGGCGGACTACCAGGGGATACTTATGATAAATAGGAGCAACACCTGTATTGGCCCACAATCCTCTGACTCGGAGGCCTTCTCCTTTTTTTACCACCGGATTATATGAGAGCTTTCTTAATTCGAAACGGTATCCCATTTTATTGAGCCACCTTTTCACACTCTCCTTCCATGGCTCAGGGACCGTAGTGCCCTTGCTGTTAAAGGAAGAGATATGCCACTTTAAGGATTCCTCCACAATATAATCGATATCCCAGCCCTGGAGGTACCAGTCATTCATGTGCCAGCAAGCTTCAAACACTACCGGTGCCTTTTTCCATGCAGCCTCCATTTCAAAGTTGCAGATGTTTTCCGGATAAAAATCCAGCATATGAGACCATTCTTCCTGATGGAAACCTCCCATATCTCCCAGGCAATCCACCCGAAAGCCTATATTCTCTTTTCTCTCCCGAATTATCTTTACCGACTTCGGATCATGCAGGAGCGCTTGCAGCGGGGTTATCTTAAAATTGTCAACATAAGCACCCACCATCTGCCTGATGCTCTCCTCTTCCAGAAACTCGGTGCCTCCGCCTTCTCCCCAGGCTCCTACCAGTGCCATGTCTACCGAGCTTATGACCGGATGTCCGTCAAAATGCTGTGCAAATTCCGAAATAAATTCAGACCAGTATGTAACATAGGGAGAATGCAGCGGATCAACTCTCCAAAAGGGAAACTCTGGTTTCTCCCGGCATTCCCTTCGAAACCAATCCGGAATATCGTCCTCTTCTGCCAATGCATAAGGAGAACAGCGGACTATTGCCGTACAACCTAATGCTTTTGCCTCATCAAGTTTTTTCTCAAGGATATCCCACCGGTATCTGCCCTTTTCAACCTCCAGATCTTTCCACCGAACTCCGCAGTAGGTAATCCTGCTGTCTGGATGATTCCAGGTTCTGCTGTTATCGGTAAATTTGTATTTTTCCACCGGATTGCCCCGGTTATCATGTATTACTCCTTCCGGTTCCATCAAACCCGGAGCCGCAATAAAGCCAATCCCCGGATTTTCTAGGAGTTCGTCAATTATTTTAGGATATATCACATAGGTATCACTCATAGGCTTATCTCCTTAGGCTGTATAATTTGTTTGAAACAAGAGGCAGCCGCTGCTTTTATACTGTTCTGCCAGCTCCTGCAGTCTGACCGTATCACAGCAGAAGTACTCCGATAAACATTGATAGCAGTGTAACGTCCCGATTTGCTTTCCTAACAGCTTAAGGTTAAGAGCAATCTCGTTATTGCTTAATTCCTTTGCACACTTATGGCAGCGGACACTTTTCATCTCAACACTCCCCTTCTGTTTTGCTGATCAGCAGCGATCATTCTGTTAAAACTAGTTAGGTTCTTTTTATTATTGCTTTCTTTTTTGTTACTTTTTGTTACGTTTGTTTACTAAACCTTTTAGTTGGATTATAACATTTGCCCTGCCCTCTGTAAATACCATTTTTTAAATTATTATAAAAATTATTGTTAAAAACTTTACGAATGGCTTTGCAAATCTTTTAAATTCCTATCTTCTTATACCTTTTATTTCATATGTTTTTTTGAAACATTCCGGTGAATTATGACAAAAATCCTTTAATTGGAGTGATTTTCCCATAAATACCACTCAGTGGCTGGAAAATTGAGTATTGACAAACTCAGTAACATATTATTATAATTTAACTGTATGTAACATACATCCTTTTACGTAAACATACTAAACTAAAATTTCACTAGCTGTGATTAAGGGGGCAAACTAATTTGAGCACAATCAGAGATGTAGCCAATCTGGCAAAGGTGTCAATAGCTACTGTATCACGGGTATTAAATAACGATACCCAATACAAAATGACCGACGAAACCCGGGCCCGGGTATGGAAGGCTGTTACAGATTTGAACTATACGGTAAAATCCCCCGCAAACTCTTCCTCCGGTGACAATAAAGCCCATTCAGGCAATGCACTTGTAAAAATAGGCTGTGTCCTAAGTGTAACGAAAAACAAATATAACGACCCTTATTTTATGTCCATCCTGTCCGGCGTAGAAGAACAGCTTCAAAACAACGGATATGAACTTACCTTTATTAAGACCGGTGCCGAGCTGGAGGATAAAAAGGCCTTATACAGCGCCTTTAGCAATCCGGTCTCCGGTCTGATTCTGATGGAATCACTCAACAGTGAAATCTACCAGTTCATACGAAATCAGGTTCCAAACATTGTCGGAATCGATACCTGGTGGGAGGATATCGACAATGTAGGTTATGACCATTACAGGGTAGCAAGTGTGGCGGTGCAGCACTTAATTGACAAGGGACATAAAAAGATAGGCTTTATCGGCGGCAGCGGTATGAGCGGCAATATAAAATCCAGCCAGAGATACCGGGGCTATTACGCCTCCCTGCATGCTGCCGGTCTTACAGTAAATCCTGACTGGGTTATTGATTGTGCCTGGGATGAGAACCTCTGCATGGAGAAGGTCAGCCAGCTCTATCAGAAAGAAGATTCTCCCACCGCTTTCTTTGTAGCCAGTGATTTAATGGCCATGGCCGCCTTAAGCAGCCTTTATAAAATGGGAATAGCCGTACCGGACAAAGTAGCAGTAATCGGGTTGTCAAATATAGAAATATCCAAATATTCCAATCCTCCTCTGACCACAATTGAAATTCCTACAAAGGAAATCGGCATGGTTGCAGTCGATCTGCTCCTGGCAAGGATTAACGGGTATCAGCTTCTCCCAAGGAAAGTAATTCTGCCTACCAGCCTTGTTCTGCGCAACTCTACCTGATATCTTATGGGGATCCGGCATTATCATGGGAATCCGGTTTATCATGGAATTTTGTGTATTAAAAAGCCATAGGAAGAAAATCACGATCTTCCTATGGCTTTGGATTCATTTGAAGGAGTAAGGTACTAAATGTAAAAAGCGAAAGAAAAACCTTCCGGTTTCTCTTCCGCTTTTATTTTTAGATTTCTTTGTCAAACTCCGGCACCTGCCGGTATATTCTTATTCTCCAAATACAGCACGATAATCCGCCTGGAATTTTTCAATTCCCTGGTCTGTCAGCGGATGCTTCGTCATCTGCTCCAATACACTGTAGGGAACCGTGGCAATATCCGCCCCTGCAAGCGCACAATCAATGACATGAATCGGGTTCCTCACGCTGGCGGCAATAATCTCCGTTTCAATCCCTGAGATACTGAATATATCCACAATTGTCCTGATTAAATCCATTCCCGGCTGGGAGATATCATCGAGACGTCCCAAAAATGGTGAAACATAAGTGGCACCTGCACGCGCTGCCAGCAACGCCTGGTTTGCACTGAAGACTAAAGTCACATTGGTTTTGATTCCCTCTGCATTCAAAACCTTCACCGCTTTTAAGCCTTCGACTGTCATCGGAATTTTAACAACCATATTCGGATGGATTGCTGCAATTTCGCGCCCCTCTTTAATCATACCGTCAGCATCTATCGTCGTAGCTTTCACTTCCCCGCTAATTGGTCCGTCTACAATCGAAGTGATCTCCTTGATTACTTCCACAAAGTCTCTGCCTTCTTTTGCAATCAGTGACGGGTTTGTCGTTACCCCACAGATAATCCCCATATCATTTGCCTTTTTAATATCCTCTACCTTTGCTGTGTCAACAAAAAATTTCATTTTCTTTCCCCTTTCATTCGTCTTAATATTATTTTCATTTTATGTATTAATTCATTTAATTAATATATCCTATTAAACAATAACACTTTTAATAAAAATGGTCAATAGGTTATTTGAAATTGGCAAACAAAAAACAGCACCAAAGTCATAATACGCGCAAACGTTTCATGACTTTGGTGCTGCTTCAGCATAATTCCAATATTCAGTTCTGTATAAACTGTCCCGGGCTGTCAAAGACCCTGTCTATCGCCACGATCGCCGCACCGGTCAGGATGGGATCCCCCTGGTACGTACTAATGGAAAGTGTAAGTTCATCAAAAACATCAGGCAAAATTCCTTTTTGCACCGTTTCACGTACGGTCTTCTCCATTAATTCAGGGTTTGGACGTGCCATATCATCACCGATGATAATCCGGTCCGGGTTAATTACATTGACAATGTTTATGATTCCGACGCCAAGACTCTCACACGCCCTGCGGTAATGCTCTGTATAAGCGGTGTCACCGCTTCTGATTTGCTGCTCCAAATCCTCAAAATTACAGCCTTCCATACCGGCACGTTGTCCATACACTGTCTTTACAAGTTCCAGGGAGGAAGCGTAACGTTCCAGACAGCCTCTGTTTCCGCAGGCACATGGTTTCCCGTTTCTGTCTATCGTCATATGCCCAATCTCACCTGACGTCCCCAGCGCTCCTTCGTAGATTCTGCCATTCATCACGATTCCTGCGCCAATCCCCTGACCGGCGGCAATGTAAACCAGAATGTCATCATGGTAGGCTTCCTTTAAATCCCACATATGGGCATAGGCTCCGGCATTTGCGTTGTGCTCTAAGAACACCGGGATATCCATTTCCCTTTCAAAAAATGCCTTCAACTCAATATCTTTCCAGATATCCGCACCCGTTATCAATGCTATACGGCTTTTTTTCGCTATAAACGGCCCCGGCACTGCAAGCCCCGCGGCCAGCACAGAGTCCTTTCCATACTGCTGAATCAACAGGCGCATCCGCCCCACAATCTGATTTAAGATTTCTTCTGCACCAGGCTGCTTTTCCGGCTCGAAATCCACACGCTCTTTCACAATCTGCTTACCAGTCAAATCAAATAGTCCCACGCTGTAATGCTTTCTCGCAAGCCGCACGCCGATGACGCGGTAGCCGTCAGGATTAATAGACACTCCAATCGATCTGCGCCCTTTGCTGCCATTTAAAAAACCAACCTCTTTTACAATTCCCCAGTTTAAGAAATCTTTCATGATGTTGGTCACTGTCGCCTGTTTGAGCCCCGTAAGTGACGCCAGATGTGCTCTGGAGCATACGCCTTCTCTTCTTAAACTTTTCAAAAGGAGAGACCGATTCATCTCCTGTGTCACATCCTGGTTAATTCCCCGGTTCTGATTCATTCCGTCTTCCTCGCCGCTCTATAATATGCATCAGATATAGTTTCTGTCAGCTTTTCCTATTATATCACGATTTTTTAACAAACGTCAAATGCCGAAAGAGACGATAGCGAACAGTTAAACTTTGGGTATCACATATTACTAAGCAAGAACACACGACTGACAATTGATCCCCGGAAGCCTCTCTATGTAATATCTCGTATTAATAATAAACCACATTTGGGTACTGAATCTCATAATAGTCCAAATGGATACGCCTTGGAGTTCATACTCTTCTACCAATCCGGCTCTTGAATCAAAACTTCTTGCATCTTTAAACCATACTAAATGCAGAAATCCATTTTCCGTATAGAAGAAGTACGGTGACTGCGCTTCTTCATTAAATTGTATTATTATACCGTTATCCGCTGCAATTTCTATTGCACGACTATCGCTTATAGCAGCAGCTTCTGTGACACCAGGAACATAAGGAAGTACCCAATCATAACCTAGTGTTGTGATTCCAAATATAATTCTTTCTGGGGGAATAATGCTAACTGCATAATCTAACAATTCTCTTAAAACGTTAACCGGGAAAATAGAGTTTGGATAGCTATATGACAATGCCCAATCATAAGATGAAAATATAATTCCATCTACAGATTCCGTTAATTTTCCGTAGTCTATTTTTTCAAAACTGACATTTGGAGACTCAATATTCGCAATAGGCGTAACAGTGATCAGTATCTTGTAGCCCTCTGAATGAAATCTCTCAGAAGCTCTTCTCAAATATTCTGCAAAGCTATTTAAGTTTTCATAATTGATTCTTTCAACATAAATATTAATACCGCAAAAACCTTTTGTTTTCATTATTTGAAGAGCGCTCTCAATAAAATGATCCTGCACAGAAGGATTATTTAAAATAGTATTGGTCACTTCAGGATTGACTATTCCACCATCCGACAACGTGGAAACAAACATCATGGGTGCAACACCATAAGTTTTTGCCAGATCGATCAGTTCCGTGTCATCGGATATGAGAATAATCTCACCTTCATTTGTTACTCTATAATTGAATATAGTCAGATAAGTTAAAAACGGAAGCGTTTTTATTAAAATAGGTCTATCTATATAAGAAAATGTATAACCAATAGTGGTAATCGATCTAGTTCTATTCGTTTGATAACTGATAACTATCGTTTCACCGTTGTACAAAAATTTCCTGTCGGAAAGATATGGATTATTTCTTAATAATTCCATTGTCGTAGTATCATGCTGCTTAGCAATACTCTCCAGAGTATCACCAGCCTGGACGGTATAAAGTGTTTCAGGCTGAACAATCACAATCGTTTGGCCTATTGCCAAGTTGCCAGGATTTGTTAATCCGTTTTCCAATATTAATCTGTCAACAGGGATTTTATAATACTCTGATATTGAGTGGATGGTTTCACCAGGTTGGACAACATGTATGATCATGGCTTACCTCAGCTGATCTAATTAATTC
This sequence comes from Lacrimispora sanguinis, assembly GCF_044987295.1. NCBI lineage: Bacteria > Bacillati > Bacillota > Clostridia > Lachnospirales > Lachnospiraceae > Lacrimispora > Lacrimispora sanguinis. The sequence continues at coordinate 1,431,557 of NZ_CP173277.1, forward strand.
TATTATATGCTGCCCTTACGTGTTCATAACTGTTCGATGGCTCAACTCAGAACTCTATAAATCAATATTGCATATCAAAACCTTCTGCCAATCGGATCGCATAAGTTTCTCCGGCCTTCTCTAATGCAGGAAGCATATAGCCTTTGTTATAACGAATTACCGGAAGCCTGTCATAAGCCCTCATACCCATATGTTTCAAAGTTTCCTCCATATTGTGAAGACATTCTACGGTTCCCAGTCCGGTACCTCCGGCACAGGCTACAAGAAGGCATCTTCTTCCCGCTAAATACTTATTGTGTGCGGCCTCACATCTGCGCAGACGATCCATGAATGCTTTCATGCACTCGGTAATATCATGCCAGTAAACAGCAGATACAAAGACAATACCATCTGCCTGAACCAGCTTTTCGTAGACAGCTGCAAAATCATCATTAATAATACACTGGCCTTTTGTTCTGCAAATTCCCCAGCCTTTTCCACAAGCTTTGCAATGCTCCATTTTCATTTGATTCAGATGAATTTCTTCTGCTTCATATCCTGCGTTTAGAATTCCTTTCATTACCTTGTCTTTTGCAGCTGCTGTAAGTCCATCTTTGTTCGGGGATGACCATACTACCATAATCGCCATAATTACATACCTCCTTATAATCTCCGCCCAAGTTCATATGCCTGGTTCGGATAATTCGTATTCTCAATATCAGACCGACGGCGGCAGCCGTAAGCCAGAATCTTACCGCAGTCCTGCCAGCCAAGATATTTGAGCGTCGTTTCGTAGGTTGCGGTTATACCATGAAATACCCATTCCTCAGGATATGCCGCAGTCACAATTAAGATAGCCTTTTTTCCCGTCCCCCGAATCAGGTTATTAATACCATGATAACGGTCTACTGCTGCTTTTAGCTGTGCCGAAACATTGTGATAGTAAAGGGGCGTTACGTAAGCAACCAGATCGGCTTCTATCAGTTTTGGGTAAAGTTCCAGCATGTCATCCTCAAATACGCAAGGCTTCTTTCCATATAGGCAATTGTCACAGCCGATACAGGGGTGTATCTTCTTAAAAGCAGTATCAAAGCGGAAAACCTCATGACCTGCTTCAACAGTCCCTTTCATGAAATTCTCCGCCATGAATGCCGATGTACCGTCCTTATGGGGACTTCCGGTTAAAACTACTATTTTCATACCTTTTAACCTCTATTGACTTTTTATGCTGCTATTGTAACATTTACAGGATATGTCAACAAGTACGCACCTTTAGTACATATACTTTACTTTAGTATAGTGTCAGGAGGGTTACGCAGAATTAATGCAGCTACGCCCATACTGGGTATGCCATGAAAAACAGGAAGGACCTCCTATCACGTTCCTTCCTGCTTTTCTGCTTCTATCCTCCGATTCTGGATTCCAACCCAATCTTCAACGCATATTGGTGATATTCCTCCAGATCTTCTTCATGAAGCATTTTTTCAGACATCTGGTAAACTCTTCCTAGTTTCTCGTATTTCGCTTTTCCTAGTGTATGATAAGGAAGAAGGTTTACGTTTTTAACTCCCAGCTGCTGTAAGTATTGTAAAGTCTTTTTTATTAATGCGGAATCAAAGTTGAATCCAGGAATAATCGGCATGCGAACAGTTAACTTATCCGGACACATCTCTACCAGATATATCAGATTTTCTTTGATCTGTTTCCCATTCCCTCCTGTAACCTTTTTTAGCACTTCGTCATCCAGATGTTTAAAATCATATAGAAAATGGTCGATATAGGCCTCAGCAGCCTGCAAGGTTTTTAAAGGATAATTTCCCGTAGTTTCTACCGCCGTATTTAATCCCTTTTCCTTACTTGACTTGAGGATAGCAATCAGCCCCTCCAGCTGTACAAATGGCTCCCCTCCGCTGATCGTGATTCCTCCACCATTGGAATTATCATAGTAATCCTTATCCTTCATCACTTCTTCCATGATGAAATCCAGTTCCATATCTTTTCCATAAAATTCGATTGCATCCTGCATACAGTTTTTCTCACAAGCCCGGCAATCGGTGCACAAATTCCTTTTATAATTGAAATTCCCGTTATTATCAAATGTAATTGCCTTTGCGCTGCATCCCTTTTCACATGAAAGGCACCCGATACACTTGGACTCGTTATATAACAATTCCGGATAAGATGTCTGTGTCTCAGGATTTGCGCACCATGGACAGTACATGGAGCATCCTTTTAAGAAAACAGTAGTTCGAATTCCCGGTCCGTCATGGGTCGCAAAGCGTTCGATATTGGTCACTCTAATCATACAATGCCCGGGTCAGCAGTTCTTCCTGAATATCCTTTGTCAAATTTACAAAGACCGCACTGTAACCGGCTACTCGAACAATTAAATCCGGATAATTATCTGGATTCTTCTGGGCATCCTCAAGAACGCCATAATCCACAACCGTTATCATGAGCTGGCAGCCTCCTTTCTTAAAGTATGTATCAAATAACATCTTAACTTTTTCTCTGTCTTTATTGAACATACGGGGGGTGAATTTAATATTCTGCACGCTTCCGCCGTGATATTTTGCGTTGAACCTAACCAGGGAATTTAAGCAGGCGGTAGGTCCGTTCTTTGCTGCTCCGCCCTGTGGATTATTGGCTGGATTTAAGTAAATACCTGTTTTCCTTCCGTCCAGGCTGGCAAATGTATCATGACCCCAATCTGTATTTGTCTGGTTATTTGAAATGACAATCAGAAAGTATCCCATGCCATAGTCAATTCCCTTCTGTCGGATCCCTTTGGCTACGAATTCAAATAAATCATTTGCCAGATTATCGCATTCCGTTTTGTCATTGCCGTATTTATCCTGATCCACTAAATCTTTTCGGATCCTTTCATACCCTTCAAAATTGGCAAGCTGTGCCTGATGCAATTCACTGAGACTATATTTTTCATCTATATATGCCAGCTTTTTGATCGCCCAAAGCGAATCGCTGGAATTGATGTTTCCGTATGTTTCATTGGTTCCGCCAAGGATTTCCACTCCCCCATCCAGCACTGCCTTCCTTCTATTGATACAATCATCCATCAAAACAGAGGTAAACAGAAATGAGACTTTTTCATTCATAATCTCATAGGAACGGTATTGAGCCTGAATACTTAAATCAAAATAATAATCTAACAATTCCTTATATTTATCATACAGTTCGTCAAAAGTCTTGAATTGGGAACATTCCGGAATCTCCACGGGTCCACTTTTTCTTTTCCCGTCCATAGGGTCTATTCCGCCGTTTAAGGTGATATTTAAGATTTTTAAAAGGTTCAGTAAAATATTTGGTGTCCCTACACTCTTCCCCTGAATGACAAATTCACCGCAGCCAAATGGTACGTACTGTTCCGCTATTTCCCTTTCCACACGCATGGAATACATAACTGCAGGTACATTCACATCATCATTGTATAAAGTAGGATAGGTAGCACCGCTTCCGATACAATCATAGGCCATATCCATCATGTATTCTGGAGTATCCTTGCTAAAGCGCAGCGTAAACTGAGGTTCTACATAACGTGTGTCTTTGCACACTCTCATACAGATTCGGGCAAATGTATCTGCTTCTCTCGGATGTTCCCGTCCTACACCGCCTACAATAATACGCCCGTTAACTGTGGTACGTCTGTTCTCAATCATTTTCCACAAGGATTTCAGGTACCGGTAAGAGTCTTCTTCGTCAATAATGCCATGATCCAAATCATGCTGTAAAAATGGTCCCAACACGTCATCCAGCCGCCCATAGTTAATTACTCCGGCACAAAGGGCGTAAATCCAAAACAACTGCAGAGCCTGGTGGAACGTGCTTGGTTTATTATTCTTAATATACCGCAAGTCATTTTCCATTAGTTCCAAATCGTTTAAACGGGATTGATCTGCACCGTTTTTTGCTTCTCTCACCAGTTCAATCTGACGTTCTATTACCTCCTGCAAAAGACAAAGGCTTTCATAACTGCATGTTAGGAATTCATTCTGTTCTTTTAAACGGATCAGTTCTTTTAAGCCTTCCAATCCATATTCCATCAGTTTTTTATAATTCAACATCATTCCCGACAACCTGGCTGTTGCCATCAAAGGATAGGAACAATCAATGAACCTTCCGACTGTATTCTCTGTCAATACCTCCTGACAGTACATTGCTTTCGTATCGTGATCCTGCCAGTATTCGTAAAGCATATCAACTCTTGCTTTTTCCTCTTCAGTCGTCAGCGTTTCTTTAAACGCTCTAAGCTTATGGAATACACAGTAATGGCCTACGCCTCCGATACTTGTTACACTGCCAAAGCCTATGGGCAAAAAATCAAGTCTACCTGCCAGCAGATCATCACTTTCAATCGAACGGAACAGAACTGGGTATATTGTTTTTAGGCAATTAATCTCTCTTCTCGCCTTATCAAACCCATCACTGTTCCTATGCGCCTCTGTATAGGCTTCCATAATAGACAACTGCGCCTGTGGTGTTTTTTCACAGGGAATTGGGATTGACACCTCAACGTTTTGAGCGCCGTCAATGTTAATTTTCTTTTTCACTGCAGAGTCTCCTCCTCTATCTAATATTACTTAAAAAATCATTTGTCGCTTTTATTTTAAAAAAGAGGGGCGCTTAACTGCGTCCCCTCTTCTGTCAATGTATTCTAACTGAGACAAACGGTAAAATTATCCGGTGCCTCACCTGTGTCAGGGAGACGATTGACATACACGTTTGTAAAATCTTCCAGACTTGCCCATGAGAACATTGCCTTAATATGATACTTGGAGTCATCAATCAGAAGATGGTTGTTCTGGCTCTTCTTCATGATCTCCTTTTTCATCGTCCCAATCTCCATGTCGAAAATGTAAACCTCGCCGCTTTCTGTATTAACCCCATTGGTACTGAAAAAAGCATGGTCAAAATTAAAATTTCGAATCATATCTATAGCCATGGATCCGGTACTCAGATCATAATCCGGTGAAAAACGACCGCCCAGCAGATAGATATCCCCCTTGTACGTAATGGGAATCTTCTTGATCAGGTAAATGCTTGGAGTTACAATTTTTACATGGTGTGCGAGCAGCTGCGGCAGCAAGTACACAGGGGTAGTCCCGGAGTCCACATATACGCAGTCTCCGTCCTTTACATTCATGACAGCCCGCTGGCAGACGATCTCCTTTGCCTCCGCACACAGACTCTCCTTGTTCACGGTGGGAACTTCGTTGAATACCGTCAATGTCGAAGAAACCTCTCTGCACATTGCCCCGCCACGCTCCCTGCTGACCAGCCCCTGTTCCTCCAGTTCAATCAAATCCCGGGTCACAGTGGATTTTGACACATTTAGCTGTTCCATCAGTTCCTTTATGGTTACAAAAGACTGTTCTTTTACAATGCTCATGATATGATAAAGCCTTTGCTGTGATAGCATAACGTCACCTCCTTCGTCATTATCATATCAGAGGAGGAAATCATATGTCAATCTATCATTCTTTCGATCGATCCTGACCTGTAAATACCTTAACTTTGCCACAGATGTTATATTATTTTTGTTTTAATCTAAGACGCTTTAAAGTCAAACATACAATTGCAGTCACTACAGTTCCTGCGGCCATACAGATCAGTCCCATAAACGGTTTGTTCACCGCACCCAGGATCAGCACAATAGGGCCGCCATGAGCAACAGAGTCCGTGATACCGAATAAGAACCCCATCGTACAGGCCACTACGGAGCCAATCATATTGGCTGGAATGACGGCCAGTGGGTCACCTGCTGCAAACGGGATAGCACCCTCGGAAATCCCCACAAGGCCCATGGCCAGAGCCGCCTTACCGTTGGCAGTCTCCTCCGGCAGAAACAGCTGGTGCTTACGGTCCAAGAATGTGGCCAGCGCCATACCCAACGGTGCAACCGGAATCGCCATAGCCTGTGCTCCCATAAACTGTGGCTGCCCCTCGGCAATTAAACCAACCGAAAACATGAATGCTACTTTACCAAAGGGACCGCCCATATCAAAGCCCTGCATAAGACCGATTGTAATGCCCAGTAAAATCATACTTCCGGCAGACATGCTTTCCAGCATGGAGTAAAGAGCCGTCATCAGAGAGGCGATAGGCGCTCCGATAATAAATATAAATACAAATGCGATGAAAAGTGATCCAATAATCGGAATAATCATGATCGGAACCAACGGCCTGATCATCTCCGGCCATCGGAATTTCTTCATCCACCTAACAAAGTATCCGGTCAGAAAACCAGCCACAATGGCTCCGATAAAGCCGGTTCCGGCTGAAGCACCGTAAAAGGATCCGTTGTTAGCAATCCAGCCGCCGATCATACCAGGAGCCAGAGCCGCCCTGTCACCAATGGCAAATGCTATGTAGCCGGCTAGAATCGGGATCATCAGTGTAAAGCCCGCACTTCCCACTGCTGAAATCTGATTCCAGAAGCTGTCTTCAGGAATTACCAAGCCCTGAGGTGTAGGTTTTCCTCCCAATGCCAGCGCGACCGCAATCAGCAGACCGCCGATTACCACAAACGGAATCATAAAGGATACGCCGTTCATCAACGCCTTGTACAGCATCTTTCCGCCAAACCCACCGGCAGGCTCCTCTTCCTTCCTGCTAGCTGCTTGAACGCGTTCTGTGGAACTCCCGCCAAAAATCGGGGTCTTTCCATCCAGAACCCTTCTGATCAGCTCCGCCGGATGGTCGATTCCTTCCTTCACAGTGGTGGTAATTACCTGTTTACCGCGGAAACGTTCCATGTCCGTCTCCTTGTCGCTGGCAATAATAATTCCCTCTGCCCTTTCGATTTCATCCCTGGTGGGAACATTTTCCGTACCGATGGAACCGTTTGTTTCCACCTTTATGGATACGCCCATCTCTTCAGCAGCTTTTGCCAACGCTTTCGCTGCCAGATACGTATGTGCTACTCCTACCGTACAGCCGGTAACCCCGATTAAAAACCGGCCTGTCTCTTTGTTCTCTGTCCGAACCTCTTCTGCGTTAAGTAACGACAAAATATCTTCCGGTCGTTTTGCCTCCTTAAGATTATCTAGGCAATCGCAATCCAACAGGCGGGAGGTAATACCGCTGAGCAGTGTGATATGTGTGTCATCCGCATTGTTCGGCATTGCGATGAGGAAAATAACACGGCTGACCGGGCTTCCCTCCTCAAACCGGATTCCCCGTTTAGATATACCGATTGCCACCGCCGGTCTCAGTACTGCGTCCGATTTTCCGTGAGGCAGTGCCACTCCATTCTCTAGGTTTGTGGGTACCTGTGCCTCTCGTTCCAATACATTCTGAATATAGTTGGCTTTATCTTTCAGTACATGTTCCTTATAGAGAAGTTCCGCCAACTCCTCTATCGCCGCATTTTTATCCTCTGCCTGCATGTCAATTTTGATCAGTTTAGGCGAGAGAAACTTTGTTATATCCCCCATTTTGAATCCTCCTGATTATAATAATAGTCTGCGGTTTCGTATCTTTCTATGTATCATGTTCCGGCTCCACCCATTTAATACTGCTGTTCGTACCTCCTTTGCTCTATTTCAGGTGCCACTTCCCCGCCGTATTCAATGAATAAACTATAGCACCATTTCGATTTATTGTCAATCATTTTGATTCATATTGATTCATTTTACTTCTTTACGGTTCATGGTAATGTCTGGTAGTGGAAAAGTGATATATTGGGGCGAAATAAAAAACTGCCGCAAACAGCTGATTTTTATTCAGCCATTTGCGGCATTCCATTTCTAGAAAACGTTCAACAGTCTATTAGGCAGGAACGGTTGGTTCATATACTTAAATTCTTACTTACTAATATTTTTCACTTAGCCATCTCAGAAAGTTTTCTCTTGAACTGATGATAAATATCTATTTCTTCATGACAATTCATACTGCCCAGTTTGATGGCCGGCTTTGTTTTTCCATGAAAATCGCTGCCTATCGTTTTCAGTAAATGAAATTTCTCCGCCTGCTCATTATAATAAGCAACCATGTTTTCATCATGATAACTACTGTATACTTCCATCCCATCAATACCACAAGCAACAATGCCTTCTAGAATCTTTTGATTCTGTCCGATATTAATCCCAGGATGAGCAAGAACAGCTAAGCCTCTTGCTTTTCTAATCAATTGTATGGCTTCGTTCAGTCCCATAAACTGAATAGGTACATATGCTGGCTTCCCTTGGGAGCAAAAGTCCCAATAAAAATTTACATAAGGATTATCGCTGCGCTTCCCGTTCTTTCTATATGGCTCCAGAAGGGGATTGTTTTGATTTCTTAGATCCGCAAGAGCAGCTTCAGCAATCATTTCACCCGTCACTACACCTTCTATGGCAAGATCTAAAACCTTTTCTATTTCGAAATGAATTCCTAAATCTTGTACTAATTCTATAAGTTTAGAAGAAGCATCCTGTTCTTTCTTTAAGATATCCATTTCATTTTTTTCAAATTCAGTTAATGTTGGATCAATCCCATATCCTAATAGATGCAGATTTACTCCTTCAAATTGGCAATCAAGCTCAATAGCACAAATAAATTCAATCCCTAATTCATTTGATGATTTTTGAGCCTCTGCTATCCCTCGTACGGAATTATGGTCAGCTAATGCAACGGTCTTTAGACCATGTTGCTGACACAGCTGCATGAGTTGTGAGGGTGTGTACTCACCATCGTTACTAATATTAGAATGCATATGTAAATCTAACTGATTAGCCATTTCAATCCCTCCTTGCCACTTTTATTAATTTTCTTAATCAGGTTAGAGTTCATCCATGTTGCTCTGATAAAGTAATCAAGCTAAACCTTATAACTTAACTTTACTAAAAATCCGTTTTGTTTGCAAGCTATATCTTCCTACCTGGATCTGCCTGCCGTGGCTCAGCTTTGAACAGCTCCCGAAAATCCATGTTCTACGAAGATCACCGTTGTATTAATATGAAAAAAAGCACCTTCTGATATTTTCTAATCAAAAGGCACTATTCTCAAAACTGAAATCATACCTTCTTTGCACTTGATTCTTCAAGTGTCCCGTCTCTATAAAGTTATAATTTAAGCCACAGGCTTTATGCCTGTGGCTTATTGTTTAAGTGGAGATAGTGGGATTCGAACCCATGACCTCTTAAATGCCATTCTAGCGATCTCCCAACTGAGTTATACCTTTCATTTTCTACCTATCTATGATAGTAATTTAGAAAGTTTACCTTCAGCTTATCCTATGTCATCTGTGGAAACAAAGAAAAAATAGGGCTAAAAATCGCATTTTTTCTCTGTTTTTTCTTATATTTAAATCAAAAATCACAACATCTTGTGGCTTAATCCTACTTTTTATACTCGTTAAATACGTCATCAAAATCACTGTTTTAACATTCCTTGAGGTTGTGATAAGATGCCAGGAGGGCATAGTTGGGCCTTGGCAGAACTTATCCTCTTGGCATATCAAACAAATTATGTTTTTTCCTGGTAATAACATGAGAAGAATCCCAAAAACGATATAGCTATAGGATTTGGATGTTCGCAATTTATTTTTATTCTCCTCTAACTATCTAGTATTTTATGCATTTTAGAGGTTCTTGCAAACATATCCATTAATTACTTTTAAAAATCTGACGTGTTCTACCCTTTATTTTTCAAAATGTTAAACATTTCATCTTTATGTCTATTTGCTTTTTCTTCTGTCCATTTCCCATCACCAAGTCTTGTCATTTTTTCCATGACCTTTAATTTAAGACTTTGACTGATGATACTCGGATATGAATTGATTTTTCCAGCAGGTGGTAAGTTAGAAAACTTAGAATTCCCCGAAACAGTTATTAAAGCTAGATTCCCGAATCCGTTCAAGTCATCTTGTTCCCAACATTCTCCCTCAACCGGATGTTGCGGTTGGAAATGCTCAATAGAACTTCTAAACTGGAATTGCCAATCCTCTTGAAATGGTGATATAATTTCTTTTCTGTTATAAGAATAACCATCTCGATAAATCAAATAATCAAGATATGAAAATACAATTCGTTCAATACCAAAACCATTCTTGTTTGGGTAATCGGAATCATTTACCTTTTTATTACAATAGTTTTCTAACAATGCAACTAAGTCAGTTGCCTCGTTATCTACCAAACTTGATAATATAACGGTAATCCAGTGCATAGTTTTTGGTGATGTATAAGTAATACGTAAACAAGATTGAAGAGTTCTTAGCCTCTTATTATAATTACCCTCTTCATTAAATGTACCAACGTATTTAGGCTTATCGCTATTTTTCTTGTCGTCATGATATTTTTCCAAACGTTGCAGGGACCATTTACCCGTTTCCTTGTAATCCCTAGCAAACTCACGTTTTAACACATACTTGTCGAATAATACTCGACACTTCAATAAATGGTACAAGAAATCTTTTGCTTTTTTAGGTGTTGACCATGCCCAAGATAGGTTATTAAGGAAGTGTTTGTCATCAAGGCTTGCGTCTTCTTCTCCGAGATTTCTCATGACAGCATTGACTTGCAATAAGAAGTTTGGAAATGAAATAGTTGATTCAAAACGTTCATTCTCATTTTCGTATTGCGTGGTTGATAAATTAAGTAAACTATTCTCTCTTAAGATATCAATCAATGTTGTTTTATCTGCTGATTCATTCACTGACGAGATTTTACTTTTTATAGAATCAAAATCCTTTATTGATTGGCCTAGATTGCTCCAGTTCCTAGTAAAGATACTTCTTCTCACATTAACATCAAAATTCATCTGAACATATGAATTCATATCTGAACATTTTTCCCAAATCATAGCTGCTATATTTTTGTCTTCTTTGCTTTTAAGCACTTCTAGTAACTTAGCTTTAGCAATTTCATGAAGTTCCAACTGTTCCCCACGGGTATTCATAATCTCAAAATAATGGTTTAAATCAATGTTCCGAGGAACTTGAACTCGAATAAGAAAAACCTGTTTTAACTTTTTAATAAAGTTGTATTTGTCGATATTTTTATGCCTAAAGTAGTTATCAACCACTTGAAAACCATTTAAAATTTCTGGTGATGATAATTCTTCAATTAATTCCGGATTACTACTATTGCTAATATAAGAAAGGGTACGATTAGATTTTTCACGAGCCTCAAATCGTAATGCTTCTTTCGCAAATATAATCCCTAAATACTTCTCAAGAAGATATAAAGTTGTTAATCGCTGCTGACCATCAATCACTTCGTAAACATTGTTATCTGTTTGATTAACAATCAAATTCCCTAAGAAGTAATTTTTATTAGAACCGTCAATAGAGCTTTCAATATCTTCAATTAATTGTTCTATTTGCGTTTCACTCCAAGCATAATTACGCTGATAAATTGGCACTAGGTAATTGATGTTCTCAAAAACTTGCGATACCGGTATTTTTTTCAAATCGTTAGCCATATCCTACCACCTATTCCATTTGCAAAGCAATTCATAGACTGCTTTGTATTTTTCTTTATTAATGTCATCAATATCTGGCTGACTAAGTACAAGTAATTTCAATCCATCTGGATCCGCTATTTCGCTGATTGAAGAAAACATAGCAATTCCATAATTTGCTCTCTCATGCTGACCTTTTGCATATTTATTGATGGTCTGTGGATAAACCGCATTCATTGCAAGACGTAATGAATAACTCCATGTGTAAAGTTGCTGCATCACAGATTGGGTTAGGCTCTCAAGACCAAACCTATCCGCAAAAAATAATAAGGAGCATTCATACAGCTGCTTAATGTAAATATCACCAGAACGCTTGCATGGAATTTGATCCTTGTCATGAAAACAACTTATCTCTTTTTGTATTTTTTCTAGTAATTTTCCGTAATGAAGTGTGAAATTAAAGAATCGTTTCCCTGCAATTAAGGGCTGTGTCAATTGGAATTGATTCAAAAATTTTGTGGCAAGCATTTCATTACTACCATTAGCATTGAATTGTTCTACATACAGATTACTTGCTTTATGGTAAATTGCAAAACTATAGATATTTGCTCCCTTAATTCCTTTGAAAGAATCAATTTTACTTGTTGAATACCCTAAACCTTCTTTTCCCTTATACCATTGAGTCAGTGGGTACAAATAGCTTTTAAATAAATCATCTAGATCGTCTTGGTTCATGTTTTCCCAGCTATTTATAATTTTAACTTTTTGGTTTTCATCTTCATTATTCATTTCTCGTAAATGGTATGATTTTAACAAATCATGTGGTGCTAACTCTTTACCACGAGAATTTTGTGAATCGAAGAACTGAAATGCTTCTTGCTCACTATCTGTGACAATTTGAACCACAGTGCATTTATTCAGAAGATAATCTCTATATTTTTGACATTCATCTTTTGTTAATTCATTGACTCTTTTAGAAAGTACTCCATAATTTGTGACAATAACATCATTCGATAGTTTGCTGTATTTTTCTTTCAACATACTTTGTTTGCTATCTTTTAAACAAAAAAGCAAAATTGATAATGTAGTAAGCCTTTGTTGCCCATCAACAATATTATATTTTTCAGAGTATTCTTTGTGTAATATTACTGATCCTAGGCGATATTCGCTTATACCATCCTTAAACGCATCATATGTATCAACAAATAAGGTATTAGTTGACTTCACGCTCCATCTATATGGTCGCTGATAAGACGGTAACGCTAGATTTATATCAAACAAGTCTTTTAATTTGGTTATTTTTAATTCATCTTCAATTAGTGCCATTATTTATCTCCTAAAGTTTTTTATTAACATCATTTTCATCTTATCTGCTATGGCCTCAATAAAAACATAATAAACCATTTGGTTTCAATTTACAATAGAACCGTAATAAACTAAACCCGCAACTCAAGCACTAGAGCTGCGGGTAATTTTGCATTACTAATTATTTGTCTATTTGTATTTCTAGCCCTGATTTGAATTCAACGATGATGTGGTCATCAATGCAGATGGGTTGCTTTGCCATCTATGTGCAATCAAAGAATAGAAAGCACTTTTGGGCTATCCATGTTAAGGAATACCCCACCTTTAAACATTTCAAAATATATCACAAGCATAGCAGCTGAGATCAATATCACAGGCACATAGATGCTCGAAACCTTACAGTATATCGAGCAAATCAAAAGCAATATGCCTTTCAACTAAACGGAAGAAAACCAGTAGTGAAAATACTAACTGAAATAGTCAAGCATTAACAACAGTTCTATATGAGTAATCCGGAGCTGATTACACCATCTGTCCGGACTATGGAAACCGTTATTCCGTTTTAAAGGAAACCGACATTTCGGTGTTGGAAACCATTTAAACATAAAAGTCTTATAATGAAATCATGCACCCTGTCGGTGTAAATTCATTATGGGAGGTCACTATCATGACCAAATATCGAGAGATTTTAAGACTACATAGTCTACATCTCAGCCAACAGAGTATTGCAGATAGCTGCAGTGTCTCTAAAAAAACCGTCAACAGTGTTCTTAAGAAAGCCAGCGAATTAAATATTTCATGGCCACTCGATAAGAACCAGACCGACGAAGTCCTTGCTGGAATTCTTTTTCCAGAAAAAGGCAAGCATATCGAAGCATCGAATAAACGTATGCCTGATTATGCTTACATCCGCAAGGAGCTACTCCGCAATGGCGTTAGTAAAAAGCTCCTGTGGACTGAATACATGGAGGATTGCCGATTAAATGGCGATGAGCCTTTGATGTATTCCCAGTTCTGCTATTATATCCAGCAGGATGAGCAGAAACACCGTGCAACCATGCACATCAATCGTAAACCTGGTGAACAGGTGGAAGTGGATTGGGCTGGTGATCCAGCTCACCTCATCGATCCAGATACGGGTGAAATCATAAATGCTTACGTTTTCGTTGGTGTTATGACCTATAGCCAATACGTGTATGCAGAAGCATTCATTGATGAAAAGCAACCTGCGTGGATTAGAGCACATGTTCACATGTATCAGTTCTTTGGTGGTGTTGCTAAGATTCTGGTTCCTGACAACTGCAAAACAGCAGTAATACATAATAATAACTGGAATGATCAACGAATCAATGCCACATATCAGGAAATGGCTGAACACTATGGTACTGCTATTATTCCAGCCAGAGTGCGTGCACCTAAGGACAAGCCAAATGCAGAAGGATCCGTCGGAAATATTTCCACCTGGATTATCGCTGCACTACGTGATGAACAGTTCTTTTCACTTGCAGAATTAAATCGTGTGATACGTCAGAAACTAGAAGAATTCAATAAAAGGCTCTTTCAAAAGAAAGAAGGTAGCCGATTGGAACTCTTCCGCGACGAAGAACTGCCATTGCTGGCTCCCCTACCTGCTACCTCTTTTGAACTGGCGGACTGGAAACAGGCCACTGTTCAGTTCAATTATCACATATCCATTGATGGAATGCTATACTCGGTTCCATATGAATACATTAAACGCAAGGTAGATGTCAGGGTAACAGATACTACAATTGAAATTTTCTACAACCACAACCGCATAGCTTCTCACAAAAGACTTCATGGCAGAAAAGGTCAGTATGATACGATCCTGGAACATATGCCAGAAGACCACCAGAAATATCTGGAGTGGAACGGTGACCGTTTCCGTAAGTGGGGTGAGCGGATCGGTAACAATACGTACAAGGTAGTGGATGCAATCCTTACCTCCAAACGTGTGGAACAACAGACTTATAAAGGCTGTATGGGACTTCTTAAGCTTGCTGATAAATACTCAGTAGAGAGATTAGAAGCTGCCTGTGAAAAGGCTCTCAGCTACACAGCAACGCCTAGCTACAAAAGTATTAAAAACATACTCACCGCGGGGCATGACAAATCTGTTGATACTGATTTTGGAACAAAATCAGCAAACACACAAAACAAGTATGGCATCACAAGAGGTGCCGACTATTATCGGAGGTAAACACTTATGACAAACCAAAGTACGATTGATAAATTAATAGAAATGCGTCTTAGCTCTATGGCAGATGCATTCCGTAATCAGCTAAATGATCCAAAGATGAAAGAAGTTTCCTTCGAAGACCGCTTTGGTATGCTGACCGACATCGAATTCAGCAGCCGTAAGAATAATCGACTGAAAAGACTGATTCATAACGCTGGATTCGACCAGACTGAAGCAAGTATCATGGATATCGATTATACTTCAGGACGCAAGCTGAACAGAGAACTCATAAGGAGACTTGCTGCTTGCGAATATATATCTGAACACCGTAACTTATTTATTACTGGTGCAACAGGTAGTGGTAAGACTTACATGGCATGCGCGTTCGGTATGGAAGCATGTAAGCAGTATTACAATACTAAATATGTACGTCTCCCAGATCTTTTGATTGAGCTGGAGATGTCAAGAAATGAAGGTACATACAAAAAGGTCATGGCGAAATATGCCAATCCACTTCTTCTTATCATTGATGAATGGCTCTTGCTCAAACCAACTGACAATGAACAAAAAGATATATTTGAACTTCTGCATAGGAGACGTAAGAAATCATCTACGATTTTCTGCTCCCAGTATCTGCAGGAAGGATGGTATGAACAGTTAGGTGGTGAATCCAGTCCTCTGGCTGATGCCATTCTGGATCGTATTGTTTATGATGCCTATAAAATTAATATCCAAAGCATTGATCCTTCAAAGGATATCTCAATGCGAGAGGTATACGGACTAGACAAAAACATGAGCGAGTAAACTCGCATAAGGTGGTTCCCATGTTCCGGTCAATCGGTTCCCGATTTCCCGGAACTGCGGTTTCACCGCACAAGAATATTCACTATAGTCTCAACCAATCCTTAATACAGTAGTTTCCTTGTCTCGCAAGGCAAAA
This sequence comes from Lacrimispora sanguinis, assembly GCF_044987295.1. NCBI lineage: Bacteria > Bacillati > Bacillota > Clostridia > Lachnospirales > Lachnospiraceae > Lacrimispora > Lacrimispora sanguinis. Next base: position 1,447,378 of record NZ_CP173277.1, read on the forward strand.
AGCAGTTCTGTGGTCTCAACTCTGACTTACATTTTATGTTCAAACTATACTAAGAGGATAAAAAACAAGGTGTCCAGCAATCGTTTATTTTACCGAAAGTCTGAAAACCTTGATTTCAAGCCTTTTATAGCCAATTTATTTATCTTTGCGTGACATCAATACAACCGTCTACCACATGCCTTGTTGCTGTAATTTGGATGGCCAGAGTACCTGATAACCCCTTGGCGTAAGTCTATATTTTCAATAATTCCAACACTTGCTTTTTATAAAATAGCTATGCTAATTACTCCTGCAGCATTTTCAAATACATATCCAAGCGTTCATTGATATATCCTGCAAATAGTTTTTCCATAGAAGAAAGATTATGTTTTACATGATATTCATCAAAAGCATTGTAGTATGCCATACGATCTGTAAATTTGATGTTAATAGGCGGAAAACCTGCTTTCATTAGTTCCAAATTCACAAGCAAACGTCCTGTTCTTCCGTTTCCGTCAATAAAGGGATGAATTCCTTCAAATTCAATGTGGAAACGCGCCAGCTTTGTCGCGGTATGCTCTGTGCTTTCAGCAAAATCAATCATCAACTGTTCCATTTTGGGTTGAATAAGATACGGCTGTACTGGTTCATTCTGCGCACCCATAATGCGAACAGGAACACGGCGGTATACACCTCGGTCCTCCTTCTTATCCGCAAGCACCAGATAATGAACCTGCTTGATAATACTCTCACTCATTGGAACATGGTCTTTTACCAGTTCACGAATAAATTCAAATGCCTCTTTGTGACCGACAGCCTCCATGTGGTCTTTCAGCGGTTTTCTATCGATGGTAAGACCTCTGAGAACCATATCCGTCTCACGCAATGTTAATGTATTTCCCTCGATGGCATTGGAGTTATATGTGTATTCAACAACAAATTCCTCATTCAGCCTGGTAACTTCACCTTCTGTGAAAGGACGTCTGGTGTCCAGTTCTTTCTTTTTGCGGTCAATCATATCCAATAGACTTTCTACCGATTTATATCTGCCGTCAGCCGGTTTCACTGCGTCTACTGGAATCTTCCATCCTCGTCCTTCCTGATATGCACCAGGAATTTTCCCTTCCGAACAAAGCACCCGGATTCGCCTATCGGAAATGCCCCATTTTTCTGTGGCTTGTTTTACACTCATAAACATAAAATATCCCTCCAGTCATTAATATTATACCCCTTTATCGGAACAATATCAACGAGTTCGGAATAATGTTTATATAAATATCGGAACACTATGGATTGTGTAATACTTCATCCGGATCCGGATTTGAAGAAATTACTTCCACTCCCTTTTTCTCCGATGTCTACCAGTTCCCTTTTCCGAAAACAAAAAAGCCGGAGAATCAGAATGCTGCAAATTCAGTTCAATTCCCCGGCTCTATCTGTGTTTCTGTTATAATTTTATTTCATAATCTCTTTTACTGGAAAGTGATTTCGGTATCATTTTGGAAGCTGCATCTAAAAATCAGCTTCTGCATCAGAATCACGCACTCCACATGCAGTGGAACGGAAGTTTTATACTACATAGCGATAATCCAGCATTCACCCTCTAAATTTAAGTCAGGCCTTTCACTTATAATAAAATAGCATGTCTTTAGTGTTTTTACTTATGTATTTAGCTTTTAGGTCAAGGAGTTACTAAAGTAAACTTATTCTTATGATTTTTTCCGCTATATTCAAATTACTTATTGCTAATTTATATTACAATTTATACTCTTTATTTTGGCTTTCTTACTGTATCTAAATGGTCAAAAATCACCTCTTTGCCATTCGCATAACCAACAATACTATCAAAATGTTCATTGTCAGATGATATATCAGATACTTTAATAATGCCATTAACACCCGTATCCCAAACTTCACATAGCGCCTCTATTATTAACCCCTGCAAAGTCTGAGAATGAAACCAACTTATACCATTATCAGGCCACTCTATGTATCTGTAATCACCGTGATATTGAAATATTCCTGGCTGCCCACTGTCTGACCAAAACACGTTTTCCATAAACTCCACTTTACAACTATGGTCTCTTTCATAAATATGTACGGAAGCATCCTGAATTACTAAATATGAATCATTGTTTTGCTCTTTTATATAATTTTCTATTTCATTATAATTACATGATCCGTTTTTATTAAACGCTATTTTTAACTGTTTTGTTTCACCTCCACACTCTCTAATGATGGATGCACATTCCAGTTCTGAATCCAATTCTAAAGAGAGATCTGATATAAGGTCAGCTTGATCTGTAGCCCACTCTTGCAAAGCTTGATTCGTAACTATTGGGATACCAATGTCTCTACTAGCCCTATCACTTTTCCCTATAAAAATGCCTATAATACCGCTTAAATGGGTAGTTCGAAATCCTCCAACAGTCACTACGCCATCTAAAAAATCTTTCCTTTTTAAACCAAAAGGTTCCTTGTAGATTAAAGCTCTGCCAACTATTTCCCCTTCTAACCCTTTAACAAAACGCATGTTTTTTGAGAGTTTCTGTAGAAATTGTTTTTCATCTTTAGTTAATGAATTAAAAGTCGATTTTCCTATGATTCTCTGTAACAATTTATAAGAAGAAATTTGCTTCCAATCATTAGCATTTATTATTGTTCTATTAATACTATTTTTTTCAAATAAAATATCACAATCAATACTAGGACAAAGATTTTCTATTATTTCTTCAAAACTTTTTTTCTTTTCCTTATGGCAATTTCTCATCAACATTTTTTCTAAAACACCTGCATCTTTTAGCCATACCCGAATCCTAGTGCCTCCGCTTTTTATAAATTCATTTGATCCAGCCTTCCTTAAGATTGGACGTACCGCAATGCCATCATTAAACTCCAATATTTTAGTTTTTTCCCTACCAGCTTCATACCTTCTGGTTGCAATTGTAACTCTTTTTCCCCACATGAATACAGAAAAAAAAACTATTCCGTACTTCCCCGTTGATGAAAATCCTTTTACTTCAAGACCAGGTAATTCTTCATGCATTAGTGAGGTACCCCATAATGATTTCCCAAAATCAAGGAATGGTCCAGTTAAAACTCGTTGCGACATACCTATTCCATTATCCTCAACTTCTATATAATAATGTTCATTTTTTTCTTTTCCAGTCCTAATAATAATATGACCATAATTTTCACCTTCATTTTCAAGTATCCTTCTTGCTCTAATAGCATCAGAAGCATTTTGAATTAACTCTCTTAAAGGAACAATAACATTATCTCCATATAATTGTGCACCTCCAATGCAGCCAACCAATTTAGCAACATCTGAAACTTTAATATTTGCATCCACAGGTTGCCATCCTTCAACAGAAATTAATTTAGTTAATCTTTTTGGGTCTTCAATTGCCGATATTCCATTAGCATTTAATCTTTGCCTATTGGTATCATGCAATAATGAATCTACAGAAATAAGTTCATCATTAATCATCTTTAACGTATCGTAACACAGCCACCAACTATCCGCCTCCGCAACTGTAAAAGGAAGCTTTGTGGTAAATACTAATCTGTTCCGTTCCAATCTTGGTTGATATAACTTTTGCTGAAAATCCCAGTGCGTTTTTGAGTAATTAGAAAGTTTTCTAATAGTTTTCAAGAAACTTGGTGCTCTCCGATCGTCGATTTGAATTGCATCTGCAATTCTAATAATGCAGGCCAGTTTTAATGGATCAATAGTCCAGCTTTGTGGAAAAATTCCTGGTGCCCCAAGAATATGATTAAACTTACTTTCAATATCATCAACTTTCCACCAGTGACTGTAGGCAATTAACCCGATTATTCTTCCGTAAGATTGTCTTAATTCAGCATTATCAATCAGAAAAATTTCTTCATCATTATTATTTTTCCATGAAATAAGAGCTAACCTTTCTGCTTGTTTTGCATGCAGTAGTCTTAGAGTATATTCTGTAGCTGTTCTTTCTATTTCTTCATCTAACTCCACATAATCCTCATCTGCAATTTGTCTTCCATATTTCTTTTTTATAATTGAGGCTACTGTGTCTTTCCATATACTTTCCTACTTCAGTTCATTAATTCCATTTGGGTAGGAATCTAGCCCCATACCTAAATCATGAACAAGAAAAGCTCCACCTAAAACAAATGCTTCTGCAGGAGTTAGATTAACAGCATCTTTAGCCACCAATTCCGCTGTATCCCAGAGCGCGTCAATATGTGTTATATCATGAACAGTATAATCTGGTAAAACTCTTGATATTTCGGCAGATAATATTTTAGCCTTATCTCTAAAATTCTCGTATTCGACTCTTAAAATATCTCTTTCCTTTTCATAACGATCTGAGTCAAGTTGTTTTGCTAATGTTTTCTGCCATATTGTAGTTTGCTCATAATAATTCATTTGTACCTCCCAAATCATTTATAAAGTATTTTTTAACTTCACATATATCTGATATAGTATCCTTTTATCTAAATACAATTTCTACATCTATTTTGGTTTTATAATTAATCATGCAAAATGTTTATCTACTTTACCCCACCCAGTTTCTGAAAACATATTTCAGTTTTTCTGTCCTCAAAACACAGGTTGATTCTTTCTCTCATACGCTCAACCCCTTTGATTTACTGCGGTTTCCGAGCGAGAAGCACGACAGTTTCCACATGCCCTGTTGCTGTAATTCTGATGACCATTGAGCCTAATATCCCCTTGATGTCAGGATGTTTTTCCAACATTTTTCGTATTCAATCTTTGTTAGAAGCTTCTTATTGGAACTCGATATCTTACTTCTGTTCTCCTGCTGTAATTATACTGTTCATACCTTACTCCTATTATATAAACAAGCCCCTTACCTGTTTAATAAGTAGGGGACTTTTATAACATTATGTACTTTATTCAAAAACTTTCTAAACTTCAGTTTTACAATTAACAAGTATGAGAAAAACTCTAAGTATGTAGACTATTTTTTTCGTTCATTGATTTAGAAAAAACATTTTGTAATTTTTATAAGATGCTTTTCTGATTACATACCTTGCTAATTCTTCGTCTTCATCCAATTCATGACTTTGAGGAAAGATACTAAGATTGTTGATAGTCTTTACATATCCTCAGTAAAGTTCATGATTGTATCTGCATAAGGGATATGCCAGAACAGTTGTATTCTTTAGAGTATTCATGCAAAAAGAATGAGCATACATTACTTATATAATATTATCCTATTGTTTGACTAGTTAAAATATCTAACATAATTCCTGATACCATTAAATAACCTAATACCAGAAAAATAATCCCAACAGCTATAGTATTTACAGGTCTCGAAGCCATTTTGTATGTATTTCGATTCAAGAATTCCCACATTCCCCTTAACTTGCTACTCAAATTCAAATTAATTAGCGAAACAAGATATATATTAGATATGAGAGCCGACAGCATATAAATTACAATAATTGCTAAACCTATTATCTGATATATTAAAAAGAAACTAGTTGATATATCTCCAAAAACCGAAATTTTTTCTGTCTGCGTTATCTGTACTTTTAATAGTTCTATATCCACTTTTCTTCCTTCACTTGCATTCCTTGCCTGCCAGACAAGAAATGGAACTGCAACTATTGAAAGTATATTAAAAACAAGCATTATATTTAAATCTTTTCTAAAGCGAAGCCCCCTGCGTATACAAACGCCTGCCATTCCCACTGCCATTATTCCAATTGCAGTTGACATAAAAATAACAATAAAGTGAATAAGATTATAATACTTTATGTAATTTACCAGTGCTACCCCCATAAATATCGCAATAAAAAATATTAGAAGATTAGAATCGTCATTAGAAGTACCACTTTTATAAACCACTTTTTCCTTAATAATAAATTTCTTAGATTCTATAATTTCTATAGGTTTAGTTGTTTTGACAGACTTTTCAGATGTCGGAATTAATAATTGTTCAATTAGTAATAAAAGTATTCCAACTATTAATCCAGAAATTATATCTTCAATCATACTTCTTCTCCTTCGTTATTTAGATAGTCGTCCATTTTCAATTAATTTTATCAAAGTAGATTTTGCAGCACCCCATAGGCCAAAAATTCCTATTGTTAATTGATTATACTTTTTGTTCTTTGCTATATTAGTAATAAGTCTTACATACGGTTCATAAAATAGCATATCTACTTCTGACGCATTATCCAACCACATAACAAACTCCTCCCAATATTTAACAAATGGCAATAAAGTACATTAGACGCAAGTTTAATGCCATTTTACCACTAGCCAAATATTTTTGCTATCATTTTCCTACTTTTTATAGTTTTAAGTATACTTTTATCAAAGAAAGACATACTTAATCTAACCCTGATTCCCTGACTCCCCTTTAATTTTTACAAAAATCAATATCTGCATCACTTTTTGGGGACGCATCTAAAAATCAGCTTTTGCATCAGTATTTTCGTAAAAAGGGGGGCCAAAATCGTGCTTTTTTGCTCCGATTTAAATCACAAGATCTTGTGGTTTATACCTATTTTTTGCTTTTTGATCCACTACGCTGCATTAGAACCACCGTCTCAACATGTGTTGAGTATGTGATTCTGATTCCTGGAAAGCGTGTTTATCCCTTGGCGTAATTGCTATCATTCTTTCCCAAATGGGCATCAAACTTTCTTTTGATGGCTCGTCTTCGTCCATTTCCTGCTTTTAGATTATACAATAAATTTTAAGATTTAGAGATACCTGTAGCGTCTTTAGAAAAAGAAGTGATTTTGCCAACGGTAAATACTTCCAACAGCAAAACTTTTGAGCACCATCAATCCAAGAACTTTATCCAATATGGTTTATGAAGATAAGCATTTACACCTGCTCTTAGAGCATATGTTTTTTTACTAATATCTATCTTAGAGGACAGCACTAAAATAGGAACTGGCTTGGTCTGTCGAATTGTCTGCAATAACTCTAAACCATCTATTTCCGACATAAGGATATCCATAATAACCAGGCAAAAAGACTGCTTAGTAAACAGTTCAAGCCCCTCGCGTGCAGAAAGAGTATAATGAACCTCTGTCGTTTCATTTTGAAGAGAGTATTTAATTTCCTTACACACTGATAAATCAGTATCAATAATTAATTTTTTACCTAATATCTACATATGATATACGATATACAAATCTCGCTCATACTTTAATTTATATTTTTCTATTCATAAACACAAGGTTTGAATTAATCTCATATCCATTTTTATTATAGAATCCTTCGGTCCTTGGATCTATCAAAGTAAGTAAATTAATAGCTTCTATCCCTCTTCGTTTCACATCCTGTTGAACCAAAGACAGCATTTTGCTTCCCAGGCCCATTCTGCTAAAATCAACAGAAATCACAAAATCCTGTATATGAAATTCTTTCACCCCTAAATAGGAAGTCATATATCCCATTAAAAACCCAACTATAGTTCCATCTTGGCGAGCTTCATATCCTATTGCCATGGGATTTTGAAGATAATCATTGATCCTCATACCAGCCATATCCAACGTCCACTCTTCATTCCAGGGTTCCATTCGAAAAGACTTTACATACAGTTCTAAGATTTCTTCCGAAACATTTCCCTGAATAATTTTCAATTCCATACTAAATCTCCCCTCATTGTAAAATCAATATAAATGATACCCGAACGGTACCGTTTAACAAATTATAAGTATTTTTTCCCTATACTAAATCCTCGGCCTCTTACCTCATTCACATGACTAATAATAACAAAGGCCTCGGCATCTATTTCATGAACCAGCTTTTCAAATTTAGATAAATCACTATTAGAAATAACAGTCAATAAAATATCCATCTCCCGCTCTAGATATCCTGATTTGCCATGCAAAAGTGTAACTCCTCGATCAAATCTCGAAATGATCGCATCTTTCATCTCCAAAGATTTGATACTTATTACTTTTATCTGTATTTTATTTGTGCCAACTAAAAGAAGTTTATCTAAAACAATGGAATAAATCATAACTAAAATAATGCCATAAAGAATTTTATCTTTATCACTAAAAGCCACCTGCAAAGCGAGTATGATACAGTCGCCTACGTATAAACTGACTGATACTGGAATATGCATATATTTGTTGAAAATCAAAGGCGGTATACTCATACCTCCAGTACTTGCCCCAACTCGGATCACAAGAGCAATCGCACTTCCTATACAAACGCCTCCAAATATTGTGCACAAAAAGATATCATCTGTAATTACAATATTTGCGAATAACTTCTGCAATACTTCCAAAGAAAACGGAAAAAATAATGTACTAATCAATGTAGTTAAAGCGAACTTTTTCCCCAGAACAAACAATCCAATCACAAACATAATTACATTAAAAGCTAATACAATACTTGATATAGGTAATCTTGTATAATGATTAACAGCAATTGCAATCCCCGTCGTACCTCCGGTAATCAACCCCGAAGGCATAATAAAAAACACAATTCCTACCGCATAAATAAAGTTCCCTAACATGATCGTTAAAATTTCCAGTGTTAATCTTCCTTTTTTCATCCTATCCTCCAAAAAAAAACACGTTTGCTAAGATTTTCCCTAGCAAACGTGGATCAAGGCTTGTGCCTAATATCTAAAAATTTATTTTTTATTATAATAACATAAGCACTTTAAAAACTCAACTACAATCGTAACTTTATTCAATAAGATCATTTATTATGAACGGATACCCGACGAGCCCATTTTACTCTCAATCGTTTTTAATATTTTGTAAAACATTTTCAAGATGGCTTACCACTGCTGCTTTTGCCTTATCTTTATCTCTTTCTTTAAGAGCCTTAATAATCTCACAATGCTCTTTATATATCTCTGGTCTGCGTTTCGTATTCTTAGTTGTATGGGCAACAACCTCATCAATGATATCATAATAGGAATCAATAAAATTCATAAATATCGCATTATGGGAAAGCTCTGCAAGACGATAGTGAAAATAGTGATCGATAGAACGTGCTCCTTTTTTCTTGTCTGTTTCTGAAATTAAATCATATAATTCTACAATCTCTTCATCCGATGCAGTATCAATGATCTTCTCTACGGTCCTTTGTTCTAAACAAATACGCATTTCAATTAAATCGCTATAAGTACCTTCTTTTAGTGTAATTCCCCCAGAAACATTCAAAACTTCCGAAATATTCGGATTAACAAAAGTACCCTCTTTCGGCTTTCTACAGATATAATTTCTTGCTTGTAATATCGTCAGGGCTTCCCTTAGAATTCCTCTGCTTACGCAGAATTCATCAGCCAGATCAAGTTCATTTGGTAATTTATCTCCAGGTTTTAAAGTACCGTCTTTTATCTGTTCCATTATAACCCGTACAACTTTATCTGATAGTCTTTCATTCTCAATTGGAGCAAAACCCATATTGATACCTCGCTTCATCTCTTCTTAACATTAAAAAGGTCTAACACACTAATTATACCTGAATTGATAGATAAGTCAACGAATTGCGCCGACCACTAAATCTCCATAATTTCAAAATCACCGAATAATGTTCTCCCCATGCCAATGGAACCACAGCCAAACATACCGTACCGGAAGCTGTCATCTTTAATATCTAATACCTTCTTATCATCTATGGACAAGGTAATCCAATCACCAACTGCTTCCAGAGTAAGTTTATAAGCAGTACCATGTTTCCAGGTAAAATCAGTTTCTATCAGTTTCTTAAAGCCAAAATCATTTTTATAAATTGCTGCTTTCCCCTCTTCAGAAAATCCGGCAATATATCCACGCATTGCACCTTGCGCACGGATTTGTAATAAGTGGCTTTCCCCATTGATCGGAGTAACCGGCACTGTCACCCTTACATCTTTTGAAAAATAATTACCGGCATAAGCAAAGGCTGGCTCACACCTCATGAGAGACAGCGCATCTCCATCTTTCCCCCAGGCTCCATGATCAACAGAAAATGGGGTAATTGTACCAAATTCCTTTCGCTGCTTTGCGATTTTAACCGTATACTTGCTTTTACCTGTAATAGAAAATTCATCTAAGTATAAGAGTCCCAGGGTTTTGGCTTTTGCAATGGAATAACCTTCGATTACAATACCTACTTCATCAATTAAATCCCCGTCTACCTCCGGTATCACAAAGGTTACGTCAATCCATTCTTCCTGCACTAATTTAATATATCCCTGTAAATGTTCTTTCTTATCGCTCATAGACCGAACATAAGGTGCTATCCCAAGTGTTTCCCAGCCGTTCCATTGATCCAGATAAAGCTTCATGGATACTATCTGCCCTGGGTATACCGTAGGTGTAAATACCGGCATATAACGCTCATCAGAAAATTCATCCCGGCGGTAAAAAGGTTTATAATACAGCTTACATTGATTCCCGCGTGTCATCCGATCGACTAATATCTTTAAAGACCCGCTTCCTTTATACGCTACATCGGTGGAATGGGTTGCAGTACAGTAAAATGAATCTGATATCCGCATATTATGAGTGGATCCCGGCAGTTCAAAATCAAAATGCACTTCTCCATCTTTTACACTATCAAGAAGGGATGCCGGGGCTTCCTCCTCAGCCAGTCTGTAGCCCAGCAGAGCAACCTCCTTCGCGTAAGTAGGTACATCCAGATTGTTTAAATAACCGGAAATACCAGATAGAATAATACCATCATTCATTGGCTTGCGATACCTTTCCGGCAGTCCTTCGATCCCACGCATAACCCCTAGCACGGTTCCTACGTTGCCTGCATTACAGTCTGTATCCCAGCCGCACATTGTCGCAATTTCAACGGTCTTTGCAAAATCTCCATTCCCATATACCATGGATAATGCACATACACCTGCGTTCGGTATAATATGGCAGACTCCGCCGTATTTATCGTAACCCCAATCACGTACCAGCATGTCATAACAGTCACGCCAATGATCATTTTCTTTATGAAAATCAAGTACTGCATTTACAACCTTTGCGTATAAGCTATGATCAGGGATTTGAGATAGGCCTACTTGAATAATTTCATGAATATCCTGGCATTGAAAAGCATGGGCAATGCATGCACAGAAGAAACGGGCACCGTAAATTCCTTCTCCGTCATGGGAAACACTGGCGGCACACTTCCCGAATTCGGCTGCTTTGGCCGGCTGGCACGGATTAACCAGTCCCCAGGTATCAATAAATATCTGGCCTCCAATCTGTTCTGCAAGTACTTGACCATTTTGATTCATCGACCCGGACTGCGGAGCCGGAATCCCATGCTTTAAGTTTAAATAAGCGGTATGCTCCGTACTGATGCCATAGCCGCCCCACCAGAACATGCCCACACCCTCACGGGCATAATTCAGCCATGCCCTGGCAACATCCTGAGGTTTTAAATTACCGTCTTTTGCATCATCGTATAAAGCACGAAGAAAATAGACCGGCCCATTTACATCATCATCTGCGGCAAAATTTTTAAAGTCTTTTACATAATCCGTGATTTCACCGTATGTGTTTAAAATACGTTCATACGTCCATATCGTTGGCTCTACAGGCGCCCCTAACCGAATACCAATATTCATCCCCAAAAATCCGGAATATACCTTTTCCAAATATTTATCAGGTATCATATTCTCATTCTCCTTTGATAACTATGACCTGTCTGTCAATCAGACAGACAGGTCATACGATATTATTTAATTAAGGCTGCTAATTTTGCTGCCCGGTCAAAGATATCAATTCCTTTTGTGAAACCTAAACAGGTTCCGGATGGATATCTGGTTTTCTGCAGCCACTTCTCCGGTATTCCTTTTGCACCGTATTTTGCTCCAAGAACTGCTCCTGCTACCGCTCCAATGGTATCTGCATCCCGTCCGAAATTGCCTGCGAGAATCAAACCTGATTTGAAACTGCTATGTTCTAATTTTAAGCATCCAAATACTTCCGGCAACGCCTCCGCCACCGTAGAACGGTGTGTGGAGAATAATTCATAATGCAATGGCATCCAGGCATCTGCAATATCACCCTTTGCATCATCCACGATCCGAAAGGCACGTAATAATGTTTCCTTAAACCAGGACTCTTCCGGCGCTGTTTTTAAAACAGCATCTAATATTTCGTCCATGGAAGCATCAACCATTGCCAGGGAAACTGCAACGGCAACGGCCTGTGCTCCCCAGACACCATCCATATGATGGCTTATGCTGGCATCAATTTCTGCCAATCTGGCTGCTCTTTCGGGATCACCAGCGCATAGAATCCCAATTGGACCGCTTCTCATGGCTGCTCCATCGCTTAAATAATAAGCATTAAATCTTCCTGATTCCGGCGGACGCATACCTCTCCGCAGATTATTGCATGCTTCCACCTCGCTGACACCGCCGCGTTTCAGTTCATCTTCTGTTGCTACATGTTTTAGCCACATATTAACTACATCTTCTGAAGTAAAGTCACCACCGGCTTTAATCATTGTTTCAGTCGTCAAAAGTGCAAATTCCGTATCATCCGTACTCCAGGAAGAACCTTTATTAAAATCCGTAGTGATTCCATAATCTCTTTGGTTTTCCGGACTTCTTGCAGCATCACCAAAGGAGTCACCGATCGCCAAACCACAGAGTGAACCGATTGCTTTATCCAGCGCAATTTCTTTATTTTGAATCAGATATTCTCTTGTTACCATCATACGTTCCTTTCTTTCCCCGGCTATTTCAGTATTGTGTTCGCGTATTCTGTAATTTCTGCTCCGCCTAATGCATTCCAATCTGTTACAAATTGATCGAATTCATCAATGGAACGGTTACCGCTTATTACATCGGCTGCAAATTCTATGTAAAGTGCCTGGCTTGCATCCCAGTTTGTTGCATATTCATCGGGTATAACAAATGCATTGTCAAAAGAAGAATAGGTGTTGACCATTTCTAAGGATTTAAGGGCTGCTTCGCTAAAATACGGAGTCTTACTTGATATAGGCGCATCAAAATTTGCAATTGATTCATGGAAACGAGGCCACCATTCCGATATTTTATCAGTTAATACAATTTCATTGTTCTCTATCTTGTATTCTTCGCCTTCGTAACCCAGTTTATCAAGAAGCTGACCTTCCTTACCGGCCATATACTCTAAGACTGCAAACGCAACATCCTTATGATCCGAATATTTGCTGATTGCCCAGCCGCGGGATTCCTTGCTGACATCACCGGGAGTATATCCTTGTGCTGCACCTTTTGCCGGCGGAAGAATAACTAACTTTGCATTTTCACCATTTTGTGTGACCATCTTATTATTATAAATATTAATGACACTGCCTTGGGTTCCGCTTACAACTCCAACTTCTCCATTATAAAAAGCACTTTCTTTTGTATCCCACTTTTTTGTTAACCATTCATTATCCAATAAGCCCTCTTTATAAAGCTCTGCATAAAATGCTAATTTTTCTTTTTCTGCATTTGAAACTTTCGCATATACATACTTATCGCCTTCTTTTATCCAGGTTGATTTGACCCCAAAGGCCACATTGAATACAGTATCCAACTCAGATATATCTCCGGGGACGGTAAATGCAGCTTTTAAATTGTTGTTCTCTTTTAACTCCTTAAAGAATGCTTTATAATTTTCTGCAGATGGATTATCTAAAAGTGCCTTACTTGATTTTGCTGCATCAAACCAGTCTTGTCTCACAACAGGGACTTTTATTCTATCCGGTGACAACCATAGAAGATAGGGATAGTTCGCTAATCTTTGATTGTTAAATGGCTGCATTAATGCTTTAATATTCGTTGAATTATTAACATATGGGTTCAAGTCTTCCAGGATTCCTTGGGTAATGGCAAATTGATAATCGCCGCCCTGGAAATACATCAGATCAGGAATTTCACCGCTTTGCAGCAACAGACTCATACTTTCCGAATAAGTTCCATCAGAGATCGGCGCCAGTTCAATATGTACTTCCCTGCCAAGATCTTTTGATACACCGCTGCTTACCGCCTCCAGAAATTTTACGGAAACTTCATCATCTGCTGACAAATCCTTTATTACTGCCTTAATTGTTACTGATGATGAATCATTCGTGGTATCCTGAGTGCTCGGTACAGTGGAACCGGAATCAATCTTTTTACCGCAGCCTGCCAGGGACAGTACTGCCATTCCCATAACTAATAAATACGAAATAGTTTTTTTCATTACATACCCTCCATTAATTAATATAATTTTTTCTATGCCTTCCCGCAAAGCAAACAATTATCTATTCTTTCACACCTCCTGACATAACACCATTGGTATAGTATTTTAGAATAACAGGATATAATAATAAAATTGGTACAACAGCCACTACAATGGTAGCAGCTTTTAAAGAACCGTTATCCAGTTGGGCAATATTATTATTCGCTAAAATATTGGCTGCACCCACAATTACCTGTGAATCGGAATTAACAACAAACTGCCTTAAAAGCACCTGTAAAACAGTGTGATTTTTGCTGGTTAAAAAGATACTGGATTTAAAAAATTCATTCCAGCGGAACACCGCATAAAACATTCCTACCGTAATTAAAGGGATTCTGCTTAAAGGAATCATGATCTTAAATAAGACATCAAAATGCCCGGCTCCATCAATTCTTGCAGCTTCCTGAATGGAAGCCGGAACTTCTTCCATAAATCTCATTAATATGATTAAGTAATAGACATTTACACTTCTATAAATGACCATGGAAAACAAATTATCCAATAAATGAATGTTTTTCATCAAAAAATATTCCTGCACAATACCCGGCTCAAATATCATCATTATAATAAAGAAATACATAAAGACTTTTTTACCAACCAGTCCCGGCCTTGTTAAAACATAAGCCGCACTGGCGGTCAATATAATATTTAAAAACACACCGGCAACTGTAATAAATAAAGAGTTCAGGATACTCCTGATTACAATAGGCTGTCCTAAAATAACCTGATAATTAACCGTGGAAAATCCTTTGGGCAGTATATCATATCCTTTCAGGCCATGAACTAAATCCGGTTGTGAAAGAGATCTTGCCAGGATATTCAATAATGGAACTAACATACATAAAGCTAAAAGCATCATAATAAAGCCGCATAGAAGTTTGCCAATTGATATTTTCTTTCTTCTTTTCATACTTTTCCTCCTACCATGCACCCTTACCAGTCAGCTTTTTAGAAAACAGATGGGTAGAAACAATTAAGAGTGTACCGATTACACCTTTAAATAAATTCGCTGCTGTTGCTAAAGAATACTGGGAATTTTGCAGGCCGATCCGATAAACATAGGTGTCTATGATATCAATCTTAGAATTAACCGCAGCATTGGTAAAGTTCAGCACCTGATCCAGACCTGCATTCATAAAGAAGCCGATATTCAGAATTAAAACGGTAACCATTGTTACAGCCAAAGCCGGCAAAACGATATTTCCAACAATCTGAAAACGGTTAGCCCCATCTATTTTTGCTGCTTCATATAGAGTTGGGTCAATCCCCATGATTGCCGTTAGATATACAATAGAATCCCACCCAATGGATCTCCAGGATTCTGATGCCAGCAGAACCCATCTGATCGATCCTTTACTTGTTAACAAATTTACTTTTCCAAAACCAAGATTGGACAAGACGCTGTTTAAAATTCCGGTAGAAGGAGATAAAAATTCAAACCATATTCCCGCAATTACAACCCAGGATAGGAAATGCGGCAGATAAGAAATTACCTGCACACTCTTTCGAAAAGGACCAGCCTTGAATTCATTTAGCATAATTGCAAAAATGATAGGCATCGGAAAAAACAGGAATATCTTCATCGCACTGATAATCAAAGTGTTTTCTAATATCTGTAAAAATACCGGAGTCGAAAATAACTTTATAAAATATGTAAATCCTACAAATACATTGTCACCCTTGATCCGGTAATCATAAAAGGCCAATTTCATACCAATGATCGGAATCACATGGAATACAAAGAAATATAGTAATGTGGGCAGTAAGGTAAGATATAAAACCCTGTCCCGCCAGATGCGCTTTAACTTTGATTGTGCCCCCCCGGCTTTTCGTTTTGCCATCACCCGACACTCCCTTTCTAAATAGTAACTATTAATTCACTTAAAGGTGCATGTTGTTGTGCCCCATAAACATCGGTATCGTAACAAGTACCTGAAGATATTTTTCTCGCAAATGTAATTTTAAACCCCAACGCCTTGTCATAAAAAACTATTTGTGTAATCTTATCCTCAGTCAAACGGTATAGATTACAAATCGTAATTTTATTAATCATATTACTGTCTTTTATTTTTTGATATATCACCGGATCATCAAAAAGTACGTCCAGAGTAATCTCAAAAGGTCCGCTGTTTTTTGAACGTATTACTTTCGCACAATCATATAACCTGCATTCCGCCATTTTTATCTCCTCCTTTCCATTACATATCCGGATATTCAATAGGAAACATCTGGCAGCTATCTTCCACTTCCATTAAGTGGTAAACGGAGAATTCATATACAGCACCAAATGAAATATCACTTGGGGCGAAAGGGAAAGCCAGATTTCCGGCCGTTGACTTTCTTCCGATATAACCATAATGAAGTAAACTGGATCGGAGTGAACCGCATACTGAATCAGCAAGTTCCTGAGACTTTGCAATTACCTCAAACACAATTCCGACTTCATGGGGTAATTCTTTAGACGGTTCTAACTCTCCCATTACCCCATTCATTCCATAATTAATAAAGTGAATCGTATAATCTTCCTCCGGTATATCTGAATAATACGTTCTGACCTGTTCTTCTGCAAGTCTTTCTATTTCCTCTAACTGTGATATCATAAGAGAATCTCTTACACCAGCTACCACAAAGGTTCTGTAGGCAACCTTCATGGCTCCCTCTAATTTAATACAGTAAGGACTTGATTCTTCAATCCTGCTTCCGGTTACAAATACACTCCTTTCATCAACTTGTTTAAATTCACAATCTTTTAAATTTAAAGTTATTCCCGGACCATGGAGGATATATGGATGATCTTTTTCATAAAATGTATGTGCTGCCACAGAAAGAGGAGTGCAGATTCTTTCATCAGATAATGGTGTAATCATGAATCCTTCCTCAGTTATGGTTCCAAGCATGCAATCTTTTGTAGTTCCAGGTACGGCACAAAGGGCTGCACACTCAAGAATCTTACCGGCATGGTATCCATAGCTTAACGGTAATCCGTGATACACGGCTACCGCCGCAAAGGGAGATGGGTCATAAGCCCTTCCGCAGATTATGATATCAGCTCCCGATTCCAATGCATTTACAATCGGCTCATGCCCCATCTGAGCCACAATACCATTGGTTAATTTAAGCCGTTCTTCCGTCAATTCTTTTACAGAAAGCCCCAACGGCTGAACTTTGCCATTATGTAATTTTTCTTTTACCACTTCCTTAGGAATATCCGCCCATATGATTGCTACTTTTTGTGATTGCAATGCTTGTTCCTTAAGAATTTCTTTTATAATATTCCAGGTCCATTCAACATGAACCCTTCCCCCGCTTCCTCCGGCTGACCCGATGATTACCGGGATCCCGGCTTTTGCCCCCTCCGTGATCATGATTTCCAAGTCTTTTTTACAGGCTTTTTCACTTACAATTGCCACTCCGGCACCTAATTTATGCGGTCCTGCATCGGTACTTCCCGCATCAACAACAATCGCATCCGGTTTATAAGACATTCCTTTTAAAAAAGAGGACTTGGGATATCCGTAACCTAGGATTCCACAGGGTGCCAGTATTTTTATTTCTTTCTTCATATGACCTCCAGAATTCTATGTACTATTAAAGCTCATAAGTCTAATGATTTAATTGTTTAACAATTAGATTATAGCACAATCATCCAACAAGTCAATGATTTTTAATCATTTTATATCCTTATTTACCAACCGTACTTTTCCGCCATATCATTAAATATTTTTTCACCTTTCATCATCCCATAGTCTTTCATATTCATAACCTCAACCGGAATATCCGGGTATTTTTTTACGATTGAATCCTTCATATATCCTACCTGGGGTCCGAGCAAAATCACATCACTGCCCGGAGCTGCCGACTGCAAACTATGAACTGAATAGGCTTCGCATTCTGTACCTGCATAGCCTTTCTTTTCTGACTCTGTGATAATTTTCTTACACAACATACTGCTTGACATACCGCCGGCGCAGGCAAGTGTTATTTTAAGTTTTTTCATATTTCTGCTTCCTCTCTTCCATTTGATTCATTAATTGCTTACTCTATTGTCAGTCCCGTCCCGCCTCATAAAGCTTCCACGCAACCATGTCCGGCCTTGTGAGAGTATCCGTAAAGTGGTCCCCGTCGCCGACAATAAGGCGGAACTGTCCAAGTCGTATCGACATGTGCGGATTCCAGCCGTAGCCCTCTCCTTGGGGTAATGCATTGTCTTGGAAAAAGTACACATAGCTTTTGGATATAGGCAGCCCAAAGAATGTTTTAAGGTCCAGCTTCTCAAAAAGCGGTTGGGCCGGTTCCGGAATGACGCGGGCATACAGCCATATGGCTTCTTCTAAGGTTGCCGTATTGACAAACAAATCCCGAAATATGGGAAATGGCAGCATAATCGTATCATCCTTCGATTCAGCCCGGAGTTGCTCGAATCCCTGTCGCGTTTGGGGCGGCATCTCATCGGCAACCGACTCTCCATCGTTCAATACGAACGCATCCCAGAATACAAGCCGCTTAATGCGGTCTGGCACCTGTTCTGCAACCTTTTGGATGACACTTCCTCCGAAGCTGTGCCCAACGAGAATGAAGTCACGTAGGTTCCGTTTTGTTATAAAATCAACGACTGACTTTGTTATCATCGCATGTGTAACCTCTTTATCCGAATCCTTGCCGTGGCCTGCGTATTCCGGCGTATATACGATATGCCCCTGACTGCAAAGCACTGCCGCTACCCTATCCCAGAATTGAGCATCAGCCCAAGAGCCATGAACAAGCACGAAAGTAAGTGGCTGCTGTGCTGTTAAATCATATCTTTCATCCGTTTCGAGTGCACCCCTTAAATTATTATAATTATAAGGCATAAGACTCTCCTTTCAATAACATAGTAACATATTAATTATCTTATAATATGTAAAAGCAACTTCCTTAATGAGTGTAATTGTCTGCCGGAATAAAAGTATGCTCCTTCCTAAGTGACAAGCTTTTTTATTTCACTTGTCAACCCAGAAGGGAGCATATCTAATTTTACATCACTCTGCCAAAGCCTTAATTTCCTGATACTTTTTATGATCCGAATATAATTCTCCGGTATATGGATTTCTGTTTGTCTTATGCATTCTGTGAATCATATAGACAAATACTCCGATATTTGCAAGAAGAGCAAGCAAACTCATGACAAATAAAAACGTAGTATCCGGTGATACACCTGCCACCGGTTGGATTCCTATTCCGGTCAATACCGTGTACCCGTCAGGAGAAAGCATTCCTTCCCGTATTGCTGCTTCTGCAATTGCCTTACTGGATCTGGAGTGCACCAGAAAACGGCTGGCATCCTGAAATGCCGGAAATGTCTGGGCAAACATGCACCACAGAGCCAGAGTCTGGGCACGATGCTGCAGCCATGCCCCCTTACCAATTGTAAATGCACAGATTGTAGGGGCCAGTAAAAGTGCTAATCCACAATACCATGCGTGAGTGGGAAGGCAGTTATAGGTATAAGCAAAATTCCACAAATCATAAGCAATAATCCAGAACCACATCATATCAGGCCAAAGCATATCCTGGCTTTTATCCTTACTGGTCTTCTTTCGAATACAGATGCCAAACCAGCCTGTAATGGTTACAATATTTAAAAGACCTGCAATTCCATTCATGACATTCCATGGGCCGCCGATATAGTACTGAACCTGATTGTTCATATACTCCATAACCGGTGTCACATACTGGCTTACTTCAAAATCCCGGAAACAGGCTTCCAGGATATTGACAGCCAGAATCAAAGGCGGGAAACACAACGCAATTTTATTATGCTGTAGCTTCTTGATATGGCGGATACACCAAAAACCAATACAGCCCGCCGTAGAAGAATAAACCTTTGCCAGATGAAACCAGTCCATATAAGAAGTATCCTTTAACGTCGTCAACCATAAGACTGTTAAAATAACCGGAAGGACAACAAAACAGGCAAACCCCACCCATTTAAAACGGCGGCTCAATTCATTTGCGGCAAACAACGATAAAAACACACCAAGCCATACCAGTAACACCAATATTGCAGGAACACTTTCTGAAAACACAAACATACTCATTCCTCCTTGTTTAACACGCTTACTTGCACACGATTTCCTTAATGATCATGTCATCGCCCTCCAGGATTTCCATATCATGACTGCCGCAGTCAGGGCAATTTAAATCACTGTACACGGCATTAAATACCCTGCCACAGCCTTTGCATTTCACAATACCGGGAATGACGATAAGCTCCAGCTCTGTTTTTTCCATAAAAGTCTTATAGGAGGCGGCGGGCCAGCTTTGCTCTAAGTATCTTGGCACGATACCGGAAAGCTCGCCAACTTCGATGACAAGCTTATGAACCTCAGATAGGTTCTGCTCCTTTACGATACGCTCTATGGTGTGGACCATAGAGTTCAATACACCAAGCTCATGCATTGTTACCTCTCCTATCTCGTCAGCTTCTTACAACGCTTTCTTTGAGGGCGGTTGCAGCAATCTTTCCGGTACGTACAATTGCGTTGGCAGCAATCTTTACAGGAAGTTTTTCATAGGTATTGGGAACCGTGTTATAGGTGCGCTCCAGATGAATTGCATCAAATTTACATTTGGTCGTACACATTCCACAGCCAATACACATATAACTGTCGATCTCTACCGCCCCGCATCCAAGGCAGCGTTCCGTCTCTTTCTTTAACTGTTCCTCGGTGAAGGTCATACGTTCATCATAAAAGCTGCCCTTTTTCTCAGGTGAATGGCCTGGTCTCTGGCGGGGAGTCGTATCAAAATCCAGTACGCCGACAGCAACGTTATTCTTATCAAAAGCATGGTATTCCCGGCGGTCACGGCCAAATACAAGCGACTGTCCCGGCTGTACATAACGATGAATCGAGATTGCACCTTCTTTTCCGGCTGCAATGGCATGGATCGCAAATTGGGGTCCGGTAAAACAGTCACCGCCCACAAAAACGTCCGGTTCCGAAGTCTGTAAGGTCAAACTATCAGCTTTGGCAGTACCACCGCGTCCAAGCTCAACTTTACTTTCTGAGAGAAGTCCGCCCCACTCGATGGACTGGCCAATGGAAAGCAGCACAGTATCAGCTTCAACGATGATGGTATCAGTTTCATCGTACGTTGGAGCGAAACGCTGGTCTGCATCGAATACACGGATGCAGCGCTTAAATTCCACACCGGTCACCTTTCCGTCTTCTGTCAGGATGCGCTTAGGGCCCCAGCCATTATGAAAGGATACTTTATCTTCCTCTGCCTCTGCGATCTCATCTGGTAGTGCCGGCATTTCACTGGGACTTTCCAGACAGTAAAGATCAACAGCATCAGCCCCCTGTCTTACCCCTGTACGGGCTACGTCAATTGCTACATTTCCGCCGCCGATTACAACTACATTACCGGAGAGCTCTGCCTTTCTTCCAAGGTTTACATTACGAAGGAACTCAACGCCGGAGATAACACCCTCAGCTTCTTCCCCTTCAATACCAAGGCTTCTGCCACCTTGTGCGCCGATTGCCAGATAAAATGCTTCATAACCTTCTTTGCGAAGTTCATTAAGAGTCACATCTTTTCCGACTTCAATTCCGGTTTTAAAGGTAACGCCCATCTCACGCAGAACATCTATTTCAGCATTGAGAACCTCCTTTTCCAGGCGGAAGGATGGAATACCAAGGGTAAGCATACCACCAAGTTTTTCTTCCTTTTCAAATACCGTTACCTGATAACCATCAATTGCCAGGTAATATGCACAGGAAAGACCGGAAGGACCGGAGCCGACTACCGCGATTTTATTTCCAAGGTGATAACGCATAGGCGGGATATAACGGATCGAGCCATCCAGCTCTTTGTCTGCAATAAATTTTTTGATTTCATCGATGGAAACCGGTTCATCAATATCACCGCGGGTGCATTCGCTTTCACAGCCATGTGGACAGATACGTCCGCAGACAGCAGGGAAAGGATTTTCTTTTTTTATCAGCTCCAATGCTTCATGGTAGCGGCCGGAAGCAGCAAGCTTTATGTAACCTTGTACGGAGATATGCGCAGGACAGGCAGTTTTACAAGGAGATGTACCTTCTTCCGTAACATCTTTACGGTTCTCACGGTAATCCACATTCCAGTTGCTTTCTTTCCAGATATGATCACGTGCGGTAGGTTCTGCTTTTATGGTAACAGGTGTTTTGGAACAGAGCTTTTGGCCAAGCTTTAATGCATTAACAGGACAGTTTTCCACACACTGTCCGCAGGCTACACAGTTCTCCTTTGATACCTTTGCAGTGAAGTTGGAACGTATGGAATCTGGAGTGTTAAAAAGTGTTGCAAGACGCAATGAGAAACAGGAGCAGCCACAGCAGTTACAGATTGCCGCCGATTCACCAAGACCGTCGGTATGGGGCATTTCATGCATCAGGCCGTTATTCTCTGCAAATTTAAGAATTTCCTTTGCTTCTTCCCGTGTAATCTGGCGGCCCCTGCCTGTTTTTATATAATATTCAGCACCTTCCCCCATCTGAATACAGATATCTTTTTCCAGATGACCGCAGCCCTCATCCAAAACTCGGCGTGACTGGCGGCAGGAGCAGTCAGATACCGTGAACGTATCATATTTATCCAGGTAATAGGAAAGACGTTCCCAGGGTTGTGTACCGGGAATATCCTTGATGGCCTCTTCTACCGGAATGACACGCATCATTGCCATGCCTTGAGGAAATTTTGCTGCCATAGGCGCAAGACGCAGTCTGGTATATTCTTCAAAGGCCTTCCCGATTTCCGGATGTTCGTTAAGCTGTTCCCGGTTATTTACCATCATTTCTAACATACCTGGGGCAAATATATTCACAAAAAACCGCTCTTTATGATCCTCCTTATCCTTCCACACTTTGGCGACACCTGTGTAGGCCAGCTGCTCTAAGAGGGTCTTCGTCTCTTTTTCACTCTTTCCAGAGCGCTTAGCGATATACTCGAAGGTACGGGGTTTACGCAGCCCGATAATCATCGCAATATCAGCCATATCATCTGTTACAACACAGTTTAGAGCATAGTATTCGGGAGAATTTTCATCGATTTTGTTCATAGCTCCGGCGATGCCGCCTACCATTTTTGCCAGTTTTACAATTTTAGGTCTTAATTCACTCATAATTTCCTTCCCTCTCTTGTTTTACGCATTTGAAGTTTATGGATACTTTTTATGATAGTGATACGTTTGTTATTCACACCAGGATTTTACTGCATTGCTTAACCAGTCGGTCCATTCCTTTATCCCCTCATCTTTTAGGGCACTGATTGGAATGATAATCGCGTTGGGATTACGAAGTCTGATATTCGCTTTGCATTTTTCCATATCAAAATTAAAATAAGGCATTACATCCATCTTATTGATCAGTATCACATCGCAAATAGAGAACATCAGCGGGTACTTAAGAGGTTTGTCATCTCCTTCCGGTACGGAAAGGATCATCGCATTTTTTACTGCGCCGGTGTCAAATTCTGCAGGACAGACCAGGTTGCCCACATTTTCTAATATTACAAGGTCAAGACCGTCTGTATTAAGACCCTCCAATCCCTGGCGGGTCATTTCCGCATCCAAATGGCACATACCACCGGTATGCAGCTGGATGGCCTTTACACCAGTTTGCTGTATGGTACGGGCATCCACGTCAGAATCAATATCTGCTTCCATAACACCAATATGAATGTCGTTTTTCAGCACATTGATCGTCCGGGTCAGAGTCGTGGTCTTACCGGCACCGGGACTGGACATTAGATTAAGAAGAAAGACCTTCTTCTCCTTTAATTCTTCACGAAGCTTTTCAGCTTGTATGTTGTTGTCAGCAAAGACACTTGTTTTTATCTCAAGAACTTTAAAATCTTCCATGTGTCGCGCTCCTTTCTTTCCATCCTTCTTTATTCCACTTGTTGTCTTAAATACCACCTTTTGGCATTTTCTCTGGTTCAGCCAGTTGAAGTGATTAGTTTATTTTTTAACAATATTATTATAAAATATTCCATAGAAATTAGCAATATTGCAAAAAATTATTGTCATTATTACTTATTTATTTGTTGAGTTTTAGTAAGAATGTATGATAAAATAGTATTGATTTCTGGTATGACCAGAGCCAGATCAAGGGGGAGAGACGATGGAATTTCAGAAACTTAGCGCTTTGAGCTTAAAAGAAATGTTTATTTGTCAGATTCGTGACATGATTTTATCAGGGCATATTCCGGTTGGAAGCAAATTACCTCCGGAAAGGGAGATTGCGAAACAGATGCAGGTGAGCCGTGCAGTGGTTAACAGCGGATTTGCAGAACTTGAAAAACAGGGTTTTTTAGAGGTGCATCCAAGGCAGGGGGTATTTGTAGCAGAATACGGCAAGTACGGAAATATCAATACCCTAAATGCAATTATGGAATATCACGGAGATACACTTGGTCAGGCAGATATTTACTCAATCCTTGAAGTACGCCGGGCGCTGGAACATCTGGCAACGGATTCGATTATAAAGAATTCATCGAATGAGGATATTCTTGGATTGGAAGGATTATTAGAGGAAGTTGCAAATGCAAAATCCATTGAAGATACGATTTCAGCCACTTTTTCTTTTCATCACAAACTATCGGTTATCAGTGGAAACAGTATTATCCCTTTAATTTACATATCTTTTAAACCTGTTGTAACACAGCTTTGGAAGCGTTTTTGTCTTCGCTATGGGAAGGAGGCACTATACGACAGCACACTTTGTCTGTATAAATGCATCAAAGAGCGTGATGTGGAGGCGGCAAGAAGATGTACTGATAAACAGCTGGATGAAGCCTTGGAAGGTGGGCATAAGATATATTAAGCGGATACATTAAGAGGGTTCGGAAAAGGATCCTCTAAAATATGAATTAATTCATAGTTTCGGCATATATTTGTTATAACAAAATATAAGGGCATAATTATGGACCGAATAAAAAAATATAAAAGTATTCTAAAGAATATGATATTGATCATCACTTACTGCCTATTATCTGTTTCTATCATCAAAAGTATATATAAAATCCATGTGGTCTCTTCTACAGAACCGGTTGATGGGATTTTAGTTCCGATTATCATGTATCATCAAGTAAAAAATAGTGGTTTTGGCAATGATGTCATTAGTCCCAAAGAATTTGAAAGTGATCTAAAGTATTTAAAAGAAAATAATTACAATACTATAACAATGACACAATTAATCGATTATGTTAATGATAAAAAGGAATTACCCCAGAATCCTGTCGTACTTTCTTTTGATGACGGGTATCTAAGTACCTATTTAAATGTTTATCCTCTAGTGAAAGAGTATAATATGAAAATCGTTTTATCTGTAATTGGTAAAAGCGTGGATGACTTTTCGAAAGTTTGCGATGAAAATATTAATTATTCTCACGTAACATGGGATGAAGTAAAAGAAATGCAGCAATCCGGACTGGTTGAAATACAAAGCCATTCCTATAATTTACATAAAATTTCTAATGGACGCTATGGATGCTGCAAAATGTCTGATGAACCATTGGAACAATTTGAAGAACTTTTCACGAATGATTTAAATAAACTGCAGGAAGAAATTTTGTCTGCGACGGGGAATAGTCCAAATACCTTTACCTATCCATATGGAAAATATAACGATGAAATAGAAACCATCGTTAAAAAACTAGGTTTTAAGGCGACCCTGACTTGTAAATTTGGGGTGAATGTGATAGATCATGATCCCGAAACTTTATACAGTCTAAAGAGAATACGCAGAGCCCATAATCAGAGTATTAAAAAAATGATAAAAGAAGGAATGGACACTGTGAAATAACTTACAGTAAACCTCCAAACTGATGTAAGATGCATTATCAGTTTGGAGGTATTTTATTTCACCTGATTTTATTACGATGTTTTTCTGCTATCTCTAATAATTCCTTCTCATTTACGTAACGTGTTAAACAGCCAATCCCTTCTACACATAATCCGCCGGTTATGTTACCAAACAGTATGGCATCTTTCACGTCATAGTTATGATATAAACCATAAATAAAACCGCTTAAAAATGCATCTCCTGCTCCTGTAGCATCTACCGCTTTAATATTCTCTAAGGGCGGAATGATATGTGTGGTATCACCTTCTACCAGCATACAGCCGTTCTTGTCAAGTTTAATAATAACCTGATCAAAATATTCTTTCAGTTTCTCCGCGGCATCCTGCAAATTATTTGTTTTCGTAATCTCTAATGCTTCTTTTTGATTTGGCGTAAAATAATCTGCAAGCTTAAGATACTCCGAATATTTTTCTAAAGACATTCCGTCTTCCCAGCCCACATCAAAAACCAGTATGGTACCATCCTCTTTTAACCGCTTATAAACTTCTAAATACCCCAGTTGCATATCAGCTATTTTTGCACCTTTTAGTTTATCGTATATTTTATCCTGATCTTCTTCATAAAGTGTAAAGTGATTGCGATAAGAGATAAAGGTACGATCCCTTTGTGTTGTGATTATAGAAGTTATGGCCACGGGCATACCGCTTCCATTGTAAATATTATGATACGATGTATGATAGCGTTCTAACTGAGTTTTTGCATAATTGGAAAACATATCATCTCCTAAGAAGGTACATAGCTCAGTAGGAACTCCAAGGCGTGCCAGGTTAATCATCGTTGCCGGAATCCCCCCACCTAATTGAATATCAAATTCCTTGGAATATATTTCTTCCCCTTCATTGGGAATTCTCTCAATTCCTGTATAAAGGATATCCACATTAATCATTCCGACTCCTGATACGTGCTCCATCCTACTTCCACCCCTTAATATATTCTGTATTGATGCTTAAGTATTGTTCCATTAAGGCCTTAGCCAGGGAATAAGAATTTACCAGCGGATGCAGCATGAGGCAATCCACTGCTTCCTTTTTATCCCGATTTCGAATAGCGGAAGAAGCCAGTCTTTCATAAGACTTTACTCTTCTTATTAACTCCATTTGAAGTTCACCCGGTTCTTCAATCTTGTGAGGAATATAACCATCTCTGGTAATGGTACAGCTGATTTCAACCACATCCGTATCCTTTAATCCTTCAATCGCCCCATTGTTGGGAACACAAAGAATCATGTCTTTTGGCTCTCCAGATAATTCTGCTTCAATATATTTTAAAGCGACCCCAGCATAGCCACCGTTATCTTTCTCATTTATATCAAACTTAAAAGAAGGTTTATGGCTTTTGATTCCCGTTTCATTCGCCATATAAGCGCTCTCTCTTTTGTCATACCATTGTTCATATACCTTTAAACAATGATCAAAGTCACCTTCTATATCCATCTTAGATAATTCCTCTGTCATATGTATATTAATGTCTTTGATTACTTCACCTCTCGTTACGTTTGCTGCAAGAATATTGGCTATGGCTTCCTCACGATAATAGAAGTAATATAAATATTCATTTAAGATACAACCCAAATGCAACGCTAATTCTTTCTCAAAAAACCTCATATCCGTGGACTCATATACACGGTCATCGACTAGTAAATCCGGCATAATTTCTTTCCCGTTTAACTGAATGCTCTTAAAGAAGGAAAGATGATTCAGTCCATAACACTCTCCTGTCATTTCATCCTGGCTGACTCCGTATAGTTTCGCAAAGGAATGCAGCAAACCGCTAGGTGCATCACAGATTCCATAAGTAAAATCAAATCCCATATCCCTTAAAGTCTGGGAGACTACTCCCGCAGGATTGGTAAAATTAAATACTTTCACCTCTTTTTTTGCATGTTCTTTGATTAGCTCACAGTATTTTACCAAAGCAGGAACGGAACGCATTGCAAAAGAGAAACCTGCCGCACCGGTTGTCTCCTGCCCTAATAAATCATAGGAAAGGGCTATCCTTTCATCTTTCACTCTCATGTCATCTTCTCCAACACGTATGGTAGTAATGACATAGTCGGCATCTGTTACTGCTTCGACAGGATCAGTTGTAAGAGCAAATGTAAGAGAAGGATCAATTCTTTTTGCAACTTCTCTTGCCATTTTTCCATAGATATTTAATTTTTTCTTATTATTATCCATGAACACAAGATCCGTGATTCCTAATCTTTTCGCATTCTGGGACAGACTCTTAGCAAGAAACATGGAGCGAACCCCGCCGCCACCTATTACAGTAATCTTCATTCTTATTCTCCTATCTTTTTATTAATAATCTGACTCACTCATACGGAACAATTTATTAATTGCAAAAACAGCAAAGATTCCCAGGATAATCAGTAAAACTCCCATCATATTCGCATATCCATAATTATTATCTGTCAACGAGGTTTTATATAGATATAAGGGCAGATTAAGGGTAGTATCGCCAGGTCCGCCGTTGGTGGTCAGATAAATCAATTCAAATTCTCTTAACATACTGGTTGCTGATATAATTACACAGGTTCCAAGAATTGTCCGTACCAACGGAAGCCTTATTTTAAAATCAATTTGTAAACCGGAGGCTCCGTCTATTCTCGCCGCTTCCAGTACGTCTTCAGGAACAGACATAACACCTGCCAGAACAAGTATCATAACAAGACCTGCATACAACAGCCAGCTCCAGGTCACGGTAAGGAACGCTGAGTTCTGATCAAAGTACCAATTTTTAGAAAACGTACTCCCGGATAAAGTACTGATCATGGAATTAAGCAGTCCATATTTGGGGTTAAATACATTTAAAAAGATAACGCCTAAAGCAGCTGCCGATATAACATTTGGAATCATGAATATCGTTCTTAAGATCTTCCAGCCTTTTATTTTACGGGATAGTATAAATGCAGTAACTGTACCGATTCCGACGTGGACAGTGGATTGGAGCAAAGCCCATATTCCAGTATTTTTTAATGCCTGATGCATTCTTGTATCATTTACAAACGCCTCGATATAATTGTGAAGACCAACAAAATGAAAAACTCCGCCTGATTTCCATTCACAGAATGAGGTTACAAATACAATTCCCATGGGTATTAGATAAATTAAAGCAAACAACAGGATACAAGGTAATAAGAAACATACCATCATTCTTTTTTTAACGCGCAATCTCTGTCACCTCTATTCTTCTTTCCCCTGCCGGTAAAGGCAGAGGAAAGAGTTGATATTGTCTATTAATTTTTCTCTGCTGCTTTGGTTAAAGCGGTTGCAAATTCTTCCGGAGTTATTTGTCCCTGGGCAAGGAGCGGATACTGAATGCTTATCTCATCAACCACATTGGCATACCATAAACTCTGGAAATCATTAATATTTCTGGCTGCCTTGTTACTATTTTCTATAACTTCAGTTACAAGTGGATAAATGTTATCGGAAGTTACGTTAACCTCAGCCGGAATTTCTCCTGTCATTTCCAACATTTTTAGCTGGCTATCCGCAGATGTCATAAATTTAACAAAGTCAAGAGAAGCTTTTAATTGTTCTTCTGATTTGGATGCAATATTAAAACCAATCTTTCCGCTGTTATACATGACATCGCCCGGGAACATTGCTGTTCCGATCTTATCCGAAAAACCTTCTTCTACCATGTTCGCATCATAGAAATCACTGATCATCCAAGGTCCATTTGCTATGATTGCTGTCTGTTCCATAAAGAAGTTACTTGCTCCGTTCTCATATTTTCCGCCAACTGCATCCTGAGTCGTATAGTTCTGGAACAATTTTTGAATCATTCCGGCTGCATCTATGAATTCCTTGGTATTATAGTTTTTAGGAAGTGACGTATTCATAAACGTTTCGCCTTCGTCATCGGAAGCAATCATGGCGCCTAACAGCAATGAAGTCAGCCAGCCTGAATCTGCTGTATCCATGGATACCGGCGTAATACCTGCTGCCAATAATTTGTCACACTGCGCAAAGAATTCATCCCAGGTTTTCGCTGGTTCTTTGATTCCCGCTTTTTCAAAAAGATCCTTGTTATAGAAATATCCAATGACCTGTCTGGAATATGGAATGCCATAGATGCTTCCGTCTCTTGAATTTACATCCCAGCATACTTCACTGATCGATTTTTTCCATTGATCGTCCACATAAGGCGTCAAGTCAACCATCTGATCTTTCATTGAATCGATCAGGTTATAGCCTCCTGTACTAATTACATCCGGTAAGGATTTGGAGGAGTATAAAACCTTTATTTTATCCACATAAGCCTGATCACCGGCAATCTCTTCTACCACCACCTTATATTTATCCGAATATTGTTCATTAAATGCTTTTAAACGATCATTAAACCATTCTGTACTTGAACTAACTCCAACCCAGGAAGTAGGAAAATTAATTTCAATTATCTTACCAGATACGTTGCCGCCATCCGATACCTGTGTATTGCCGGTATTGGATTTGTTTCCGGTTTCTTTGTTTTTTGCCCCACACCCTGACAACATACTTATAGCCATAACCCCGATTAGTAGTACCCCTACTACTTTCCTAAAACCTCTTTTCATCATAAATCCCCTTTCTTTGATACATTATATTTGAGACACCATCGTGCCTAAGCACCATTCACTTTTTTCAGCCTAACCCTTAATGGAACCAGCTACCATACTATCTGTAACCTGTTCCTGCAGCAGAGTATAAATTAATATACTTGGAATAATCACCATCGCTAACGCTGCAAACATTGCTGTGTAATTAAATGAAAACTGAGATGTAAAATAATTGAGTGCTAATGGTAATGTTCTTGCCAATGTACTTTTTGTTAAGATTAATGCGAACATGAATTCATTCCATGAAGTTAAGAATTGGAGTATTGCCGCAGTTGCAAGCCCTGATTTAGCAATCGGAAACACAATTAAAAAATATGTTTTCGCAAAACCCGCCCCGTCTAAGTAGGCTGCTTCTTCCAATTCTACCGGAATACTTTGAAAATAACTCTTTATAATAAACAGCGAGGAGGGAAGCCCCAATGCTGCGTATACAATGATCAGTCCTGTTTTCGTATCATACAGACCAATCTTTGTCATAATGATATAGATTGGCATTAATAAAGAGGAAGTAGGTATTAATAACGAGGAGGAAAGCAGCAATGTTAAAAATGTTTTCCCTCTAAACCGACATCTTGCCAAAATATAGGCTGCCATTGATACTACAAGAATATTTAGAATGGTACTAACCATGGAAATCAATAAACTGTTATTATAAAACTTAAAGATAGGAGCCAGTTTCAGAGCTGCTTCATAACCTGCGAAACTTAAATTTGAAGGTAATGCGAATGCAGAGGATAAAATCTCTTTGTTCGTCTTAAACGAAGACATTACAATCCATAATAATGGTCCAATTGAGATAAACACAAAGAATATCAGATAAATCCATCTTAATATATCGGATACTAATGTCCCTATTCTTTTATTTTTCATATATATTTACTCCCCTATTTACAGCGCAAGTATCACGCTTTACAATCTTATATGGCAATGTAATCTCTACTTTATCGTTTGTATTGTCTAAATCCTGAAACGCCTCTAAGGTCCTCGTAACAAATTCTTTGATTGGCTGATGGATCGTGGTTAACCTTGGTATGAATCTGCTTGCCAGGGCAATATCATCAAACCCCAAAACCGATACATCCTCCGGTACCTTAAGCCCATAATCATGCAATGCAGATATTCCTCCCAT
Organism: Lacrimispora sanguinis; assembly: GCF_044987295.1. Taxonomy (NCBI): domain Bacteria; kingdom Bacillati; phylum Bacillota; class Clostridia; order Lachnospirales; family Lachnospiraceae; genus Lacrimispora; species Lacrimispora sanguinis. The sequence goes on from NZ_CP173277.1 coordinate 1,479,170, forward strand.
TGCCATCTCATCACTAAAAGCAAAAATAGCGGTAAAGTCTGTTTTCTTATCTAAGAATTGTTTGGTTAACCGATAACCAGTTTCATATGTAACAGTTCCGCATCCTAACATTTCATTTTCATTTAAATCCACTCCTATCTCATCAAGTGCACGTTTACAACCAGTAAACCGTTGAAAAGAGGATCCGATATTTTTAAAAAAGTCTGATAGAATTATTATCTTTTCGTGTCCTAAACTAATTAAATATTTAGTTCCTTCATATGCGGCTGCAATATCGTTGATATGTACCATTTCTGACCTGCTATCAAGAGATCCTCCGGCAAACATCACCGTTTTGATTTTCTTGGAAGAGATGTAGTTAATAATATCCCGGTCAATGAATTCATCAAAATATATTATGCCTACAATGTTCATTTCCTTAAAGAATATCTTATAATGCTCACTATCCGGTGTGGTTGGTATAAATACAATTCTGTAATTATATTTGGGAATCTCTTCTATCAATTCTTTTAACGCTTCTCCATAAAAACCTAGTTGTAAATTAGGAATCAAAACTGCTATCACGCCATTATCTTTGCATTTTTTAAATCTTGGTATATAACGCAACTCCTTCGAAGCATCTTCAATCTTTCTGGCCGTCTCTTTACTCACAACTCCACTGCCAGAAAAATATCTTGAAACAGTGGCTGGAGAAACACCTGCAATCTTTGCAATATCTCTTACTGTCAATGGCATTACTTTCACCTCTTTCAATTTGTTTCAGAAACAATAATTATATATAATTACTATATTTTTTATATTTAAGATGATTTTTATATCATATTTAATAATTTGTATCATACGGGACTAGAATATCTTTGTCAATATGGTCATAAGTTTTACATCTGTTTCATGATTGTTTCATTTGTTTCATAGTTTTTTTGATATAAAATGCTCAAAAGGGGCGTTACCATGGTAAAAAAAGGAAGCTATATGAAGTCAGATTACAACTTCTCATAGCTTCAATCATATACCCATGTCTTCCTTGTAAATGGTAAAAAAAGAAAGGTACACTATCTTATATGATAATGTACCTTTCTTTTTTTGTCCTTCTCATTTCATCAAATAAATTATGCTTACGATTTTCGTTGTATCCATAATCTATTTGTGGAGGGGAAGCATCTCACGCCACTCGATTCAGTAATGTGGGAAATGTCTCACTTATTTAAATAGTCAGTCACGGCTTCATTCGCTTTCCGAACCAAATTCTCTTCGTCCACTCTTACCAGCCGGCCTTCTTTCACAACAATATCGCCATTTACAACCGTATAGTCCACGCTGCCCTTCAGTCCCACCGTACACAAAACAGACATTGGGTCAAACTGAGCGCCTATCATATCAATACGGTTTAAATTGACCAGGAAGAAATCCGCCGCCATACCTACAGAAATTTCTCCTAAATTTTCCCTGCCAAGCACTCTCGCACTCCCTTTGGTTGCGATTTTCAGCATATCATATCCGGTAGGCGCCTTCCGGCTGTCATTTAGCCTGTGGAGAAGGTAGCCCACTCTCAGTTCTTCCAAAAGATTGGAACCGTCGTTGCTGGCCGATCCGTCCACAGCCAAACCTACAGGGACATTTAAATTAAGCATTTCCGGAATGGAAGCGATGCCTGAAGACAGCTTCATGTTGGAAATGGGACAATGGGCTACACCGGTCTGAGTCTTGGCCAAAAGCTTCAGTTCATCCTCGTTAAAATGAATCCCGTGGGCATACCATACATCGGGACCTACCCAGCCCAGACTTTCCATATATTCTAAAGGCCGCATGCCAAAGTGTGAAAGGGTAAATTGCTCCTCATCCTTTGTCTCCGCCAAGTGAGTGTGAAGTCTCACCCCCAGCTTTCTGGCCAGCTTTGCCGATTCCTTTAAAAGTTCCCCGGTCACACTGAAGGGAGAACAAGGCGCCAATGCCACCTGGCGCATGGAATATGGGCTGTCGTCATGGAATTTTTTTACAGCATCTTCGGAATCCTTTAAAATCTCGTCCACTGTCTGTACAACGGAATCTGGCGGCAAACCGCCATCCTTAACACTCAAATCCATGCTTCCTCTTGTGGCATGGAAACGGATGCCAAGCTCCTCTGCTGCGGAAAACTGAGCATCTAAAAGTCCTGTCCCGGCATGTTTTGGGAACACGTAATGATGGTCTAAACAGGTAGTACATCCTGTTTTTAACAGCTCCCCAAGTCCGGTAAGGGAACTATAATAGACCACGTTCTCATCTACGTGCTTCCAGATTTCATATAAAGTTTTTAACCATGGGAATAATTCCATCCTCTGAACTTGAGGCAAATTACGGCTGAAGGTTTGATATAAATGATGGTGAGTATTAATAAGTCCCGGATACATCACCATATCAGATGCGTCAATCACATCATCAGCTGTTTCTACATTGCTGCCAACTTCGGCTATTACACCGTCCTTGATCAGCACATTCACTCCCTCCAACAGTCTGTCATCAGCGTCACATGTCACAAGATGTTTTACATTTTTTACAAGCAGGGTTCCTTTCATCATTACCTCCTAGTATTAAATAAATAACAAGCTTTGTTTCATAGACTATATGACTGGTGTACTGCCGGCGGTTTGGGTGGCCACGAAACACCCTCATACGCTTATCGGTATATATGATACCAGCAGTATGCCTCGTGTTCCCAGCTACGTTTTAAACAGCTATATAGATATGATTTTTTCAAAGAACAATTGATACACTACTATTATATTTATTTTCTTTTTATTAGTCAATGTTAATTATATAGCAATTATCAGAGTTATTTTGTGTAAAAATAACAATTAATCATGTACCCTTGTCAGCCTTGAAAATGGCAAAAAATAAAAGCCACGAGCGTTCACGCCTGCGGCCTACTATTTAATGGAGATAGTGGAATTCGAACCCATGGCCTCTTCTCCCCCCAACTCCCCTTCCCCTTATTTCGAGGTGATTGTGGGGAAAGGGGGGAGGGTCACTTTGATGTATCCGCTACTGTAAGCTTTTTTCCAGCCGAACCACATTCCAACTATGTCTTCCAAACACAGTTGAAAAGTTACCATTTTCCAGTCTGGAAGCCCTGGAACTCGTTGGCTTTACTGTGTCAGGAGCTGCCTCCGTATTCACTGCTTTCATATCATCATGAGTCAGCACCTGATGATCTTTCACCTGATATCCTTCAAACTGTCGTAAATCACATACAACTTCCACATCTTCCTCCAAATCTTTGTTCACTGCAAAGATCGTAAGTGTCTCAGACTCCTGATCCCAAATACAGACGCTGTCCAGTATGGACACGGTCCCGTAAGTCCTGCTCTCATATACCGGTGCCTTGATCTGAGTCAATAGAACAGTTCCTTTCCCATAAACGGAAGCATGCATGTAAGGATAGAATATGGTCTGACGCCAGGCGCCTGTATCCGATGTCATGATTGGAGCGATTACATTTACCAGCTGCGCCATGCATGCAATCTTTACTCTGTCCGCATGTCTTAAAAGGGTAATCAGCATGCTGCCCACTAAAAGTGCATCTTCAAAGTTATATACATCCTCAAGCTGATGGGGTGCCTTATTCCATGGTTTGATCTGTTTATCCTGTTCGTTGCTGTGATACCAAACATTCCACTCGTCAAATGATAAGTTAATTTCCTTCTTTCCATGTTTTTTCGCTTTCACCGCGTCGCAGAGAGATATGACTCCCGATATAAAATCATCCATACCCTTCGAGCAGGCAAGGAAATCTGATGTATCATTGCTGCGGTTTCCGTAATACTGATGCAGTGAAAGATAGTCCACTTCATCGTAGCACTCATTTAGTACCTGATATTCCCATTCACCAAACGTGGGCATCATCATACCGGAGCTGCCGCAAGCCACGGTTTCAATGCTGGGATCCAGCCATTTCATCAGCCGAGCAGTTTCCGAAGCAATCCGGCCGTACTCCTCAGCTGTTTTGTGGCCCATCTGCCACTTTCCGTCCATTTCATTGCCCAGGCACCATACCTTGATGTCGTGTGGTTTTACATAGCCATGAGCCTTGCGCAAATCACTGTAATAAGTACCGCCCTCAAAGTTGCAGTATTCCAGAAGATTCTTCGCATCCGCCGGACCTCTTGTACCGAGGTTGACCGCCATCATGATATCACTTCCGGTCAGCCGGGACCAGTCTGCAAATTCATTTAAACCAAACTGGTTTGTCTCGATCACCTGCCAGGCCAATTCTGTCCTTGCCGGCCGCTGTTCTTTAGGGCCCACGCTGTCCTCCCAGCAAAAACCAGATACAAAATTACCTCCCGGATAGCGCACGATAGGCACATTCAGTTCCTTTACCAATTCCAGGGTATCCTTTCGAAATCCCTGCTCATCAGAATTTACATTTCCCTCCTGATAGATTCCGCCGTAGACAGCCCGTCCCAAATGTTCAATAAAAGAACCGAATATCCTCTGATCAACGCCTCCCGTCAGAAAATACTTATCGATAATGATCTCTGCTTTTTTCATTTTTCTCTTCTCCTATTTTAATTCTTTGATGTTTACTCATACCTTAAAATAATCAAACCAGGCAGAACCACCTGTTTCTTTTGTTGCATAACTAAACAAAGCGAAGCGGTAGCCCACAAAATGTGTTAATCTGTATGACATGTTCAATTGCCTGCCAATCCCACTCCATCTGCTGCCATCTAAGCTATAGTAGAAATCAGCAGTGTCAGCCATGTCACGAAAATCAAAGTCAATGCGAAGATATATTACTTTCTGATTGAAAGGTATGCTTTCTGCAATTACCTCTGGCTTTCCTGTCTTATATTCCATATTATCAGGCTCAAACGGTTCCGGTTTTGCCATTGCCATAATGACTTTTGCTCCATCAACCTCCATCTTAACTCCTACATAACCATACTGATCCTGAAAAGCACACAAACCTGCAAAATCACCATTCTTCATATTTGATATATCAAGCAAAGCCCTGCCAGAACAAACGGGGCCAAAGGTTCGTTGTGTTAATGTATTAGGGGCATCGGATATGTTGCGGCAAAGCGTACCATTGGTCAACTTGAGCCAGCCTGGCCTTTCGCTCAGTGACCAGTATCTGTCATCGTGATTGTGATTCCACTGCCACTGGAGAGATAACGATAATTGATTAAAATCATCCGATTTCACGATATTGAGGCTGGTAAGTCTTTCCGGATTTACATGGTTTATATTGGGCAGCTTACCACAAGCCTCAAATACAGGCCACCCCTCTTCCCAGATGAACGGGACAAGAACCGGAATCCTGCCCACCGAACCATGATCCTGAAACATCAGGGAATACCATTCTCCTGTCCCGGTATTAAAAATCCCTCCCTGTGCAACACCTTTATTGTGAAATCCCATATCATGATCGAGGAGCACTTTTCCATCATACTCACCATCAATTCTATCTGAGCGATAACATATTTGAATTCTCCTTCCCGAATACAAAGGGGCGGGAGGCCATGCTATTAAGAAAATATAGTACATTCCATTCCACTTATATATGTGAGAGCCTTCGGCCGGAAGGCCGCCTTTTCCACCCACATCAGCTTTAGGAATCACAACTTTATCCATGCCTTCCGGTTTAACAGCCTTTGCATCTGATGTTAATTCAATGACCCGGATCGTTCCACTCCCAAAAACCATATAAACCTTACCATCTTCATCAAAAAGCAGAGACATATCATGGTAAATACCCTCAAGCGTATACCTGTCCCACTTATTGCTTTCAATATCTTTTGTCTGAAATATATATGTTTTATTCGCATTGTATGCTGTGAATGCAACATAAAAAGTGTGATTAGCGTACCTCAAACAGCTCGCCCATGATCCTCTGCCGTAATCATGCCTTCCCTTTTTCAAAGCCATTTCATCGCTGGTTTCCAGAATATCATAAACATAACTAACAATTTCCCAATGAACCAGATCCTTAGATCTCATAATTGGACAGCCCGGCGTAAAGTGCATTGTAGTGCTGGTCATATAATACGTATCATCAACCCGGATCACATCCGGATCCGGGATATCAGTCCACCAGATATGTATTCCCCTTTTATCTCCTATGGTTTTACCATATTTCTGCATACCCTGCTCCTTTTACTCTCATTATTCTAAGGTGAATGAACTTAAACTGATTCCGCCCTCGCCTTTAAATTCAAAGAATAAAGCCTGAACTCCGTCCGGAATCATGATTTCAGCAGGATTTACAACCCAGACGTTTGAATAACCTACCGGAATTTTCCCTAAGGTTTCACCATCCCACGCAGTTTTTACTTCAAAGCACCCGTTTCCATATCCTCTCGTTTTAAGAGAAATCTTTGTGATGCCCTTACACTCAAAATACTTAAATCCGGCTATCGTAGAATCCTGCATATTGGCTATATATCCTATCTCTTCATCGCCATCCCGACCATCCTGTGTAATTCTGGGATATTTCCCGTCAATCCAACCAGCGTGATGAAGCAGATGGTCGTTTTTCATTGTTTTAGAAAACAAATTACAGGCAGTGTATGCAAAGTACTCTCCCTTTCCAACCAGAGGGGCGCCATTTAATCCGCACGAGGTCATTTCAACTTGTTCCATTGAGCCGTCCTCTTTAATCTGAACCGGTTCGGCACAGCCCTGACGGCTGAAATTTGTTCCATTTGTATGTCTATGATAAAAAATATACCACTGCCCAAATACTTCTACCATGCCGCCATGATTGTTCCCGGGAACATATGTGTGCATCCCCGCAGGCTTCCCATTTGTAATATTCTCATCACAATTGCTTACAATTACGCCTCCATAAGAAAAATCCTTTGTCGGACTCTTACTGGCTGCATAGCATAATTCATGCATCCGGCTCGAAGAATAAACGAAATAATATGTATCTCCATGTTTTCTGATGGATGGTCCTTCAAAGAACTCATGTCCTTCAAACCCAGTTCCGCTGCCATAACAATTTCCGGGAATTATGATTACCGGCTCCTCAATGATTGTCAGCATATCCGCCGCAAGCACTGTCGCCATAGCACCTTTGCGCGACTTATCTCCAGGGCCGCAAAAACCTGTATACAAATAGACTTTATCACTCTCCAATAAAACTGCAGGATCAAATTGCGGCTGATCATTGGCTCTTTCCCCCAGCCGTGTTCCATTCGTATCACGCACATAACCGTAAAAGCTGTATTTTCCTGCAGGGGTTTCACAGACCGCCACAGAAACAACTGGAACTTTATCCAAAACATAATACAGATAATATCTGCCATCCGGTCCTCTGACTACATCAGGTGCATACAGACACATGCTGCCGTCTGCATTAAAAGGATCGTTCGTCTTTTCATAGATAACACCTTCATACTTCCAATCGCGCAAATCATCTACCGGCGCAGAATAACAAACATAGTCATTTAAGCAATATGCGAATCCATTGAAACGGTCATGTGAACCGTACACATATACACGCTCCTCAAACACATGTGGTTCGCCGTCGGGAATGTATTCCCATGACGGCAGATATGGATTAAACACCTGTTTTTTCATTTCAATTCCCCCTCCTTTTCCTTATTACCCCTTAACTCCACCTAACACGATACCTTTCACAAAATATTTTTGCAGGAAAGGATATACCATAACAATGGGTAAGGAGCCTAAAAATATTTGTGCAGACCGCAGGGTTCTGTCTGATATCGTAGCCATTTGCTGGATTTCTTCTCTTGTCATCATACTGAATGAGCGCTGAACCGCAATGGTTTGTATGTATGTCTGTAATGGATATTTATCCGGATTGTTCATGAGAATCAGGCCATCAAACCAGCTATTCCAGTTTGCTACAAGCGAAAACAGCAAGAGTGTTGCAAGAGCAGGTTTTGATAAGGGTACATATATTGTCCAAAGAGTGCGCCAATGTCCGGCTCCATCAATAAATGCCGCCTCCGCAAGTTCTCTTGGAACTTCACGAAAAAAATTGAGCAATAGAATAACACTGAAAACAGGTACGGCGCCAGGAAGGATTAATGCCCAAATACTATCCAAAAGGCCGAATTGTCTTATTACCATGTACCAAGGAATCAGTCCGGCATTAAATATCATTGTAATAAAAAAGAACCATGCATAAACTGTTCTGAACCGAAAGCTTGCCTTTGGCTGAGACAATGGATACGCTGCCGTAATTGTAAGTAAAATACTTAAACCCCCGCCCATAATAATTCGAGTAACTGAGACTTTCATTGATCGCCAAAATGCAGGGCGCTTTGCAACAAATGAGTATGAACTTGTGGTAAAATCCTTAGGCCATAATGATACGTCTCCGGCGGAGGCCGCTGCACTGGAACTGAACGAAACAGCAGCAACATGAACAAGCGGTATCACGCAGATCAAAGCAAGCATGACAAGGATAATAGTATTTAATACCGGAAACCACTTAAACTTCTTATTCTTTTTCATATACGATTCCTTTCCTAAAACAACTGATAGTCTGCAAACTTAATAGCAAACCAGTATGAAACCGAAATTAAAGTCAGTGAAATAACTGATTTAAATAGACCTACCGCTGTAGCAACTCCAAATTGTGCCTCCAACATACCAATCCGGTAAACAAATGTATCAATAATATCTCCGCTTGCATATACCGGCGGACTATACATATTGAAAACCTGGTCAAATCCTGCATTTAATACATTTCCAAGGCTTAACACCATTAATAAAACGATAACCATTCGCATACCCGGAAGGGTGATATGCCATATTTGCTTCCAGCGATTTGCCCCGTCAACCTGTGCTGCTTCATATAGGCTTAAATCAATACCCGTTATTGCTGCCAAATATACAATCGTTCCATATCCAAATGACTTCCATGTCTCAGTTACTATCAAAGTAAATGGAAACCATTTATTATCACCCAAAAAGAATATGGGCTGACCACCGAAAGCTTTTATCACCTGATTAATCAGACCGTCCCCAGGAGCAAGTATGTCTATAAATATACCGCCTAATACTACCCAGGATAAGAAGTGGGGCAAGTAAATTGCCGTCTGAATGCCCCGTTTCAATGTATTATTTTTCACCTCATTAATCAGAATCGCAACTACAATCGGAATCAAAAGTCCGAAAATAATCTTCATAACGGCAATAAAAAGAGTATTCCAAAGTACGCTCATGAAATTTGGTAATCGGAACAGATATATAAAGTTGTCAAATCCAATCCATTTCTGGTCACCAAACAGCCCTTTGGCAGGCACAAACTTCTGGAACGCAATAATAATTCCTCCCATCGGTAAATAACTGAAACAAATGAGCAATATTACACTGGGTAAAATCATTAGATGCAATGGCAGTTCCCGCATTCGTCCACGTTTCATAAATATCATCCTCACTTCCTGTTTGAAAAAAAACGAGAGGAAAAGTTTTTTATTAAACCTCTCCTCCCTTAACTTATTTATTATTTTTTAACGGACTGATACCATTCGTTAACTTCCTTTGTCATCTGAGCCCCACCAAGAGCATTCCAGTTTTCAACGAACTTATCAAACTCATCTATGGAAACATCACCCATGATAATCCGGGCAAACATCTCCAGTTCCATAGTACGCAAAGAGGATTGTTTATCTACCATTGTCGGCGTAGGTGCACCTACAAACTCTTCTCTCATCACCTGTCCATTTTCAATATATCCATTCAGCGCATTAAAGACTCCTGTAGACCCATATATTTTATCCCAGCCCCACTGAGTGGTATCACCACCATAATAAGCTTCCAGATTTTTCTGAATTACAGCTGGTTCACCTTTCAGGATACTCATATCTCCCAGCTTGCGTGCTTTTTGAAGCTCATTAAATGCTTCAAGGTTCTTATTGGTTGGAGCCGGTGCGACCGGTGAAAACTTCCATACACCTACAGCACCATTTTCAGCCGGCATATAATAATGATCAAATTCATTGTTCTCACCCCAGTTTTTCTCAAGGTGCAGGTTAATCAATTTTACTACGGCCTCAGGGTCCGCATAGTCTTTGCGAACAGCATAATACCATTGAGTACGGAACTTCTGTGGAACTTTAGGTAATGTATCGTCATTTGATACGATCGGATAGCCAACCCAATCTGCTTCCGGGTCATTTTGATAGTTGCTGATAAGCGGATACATTGGATTCCACTGCTCACCAAAATCAATACCTATTTTTCCTGCTGCTATCATCTCTGCAACCTTGGCGCCGTCTTTGATTCCAAATTCCGGATCAATTTCTCCGGCCGCATACATATCTGCCAAAGCCTGCAATGCATCCTTTGTTTCAGGAAGCACACTTCCCCAGGCTAAAGTTCCTTCCTCCGTTTTCACCCACATATTGGGATAAGAATGATATCCTGCAAAAAAACCTTCTACACCCATGGCACCGCTGTATAAACTTTTTGTAATAGCCATTGCATAGGTATCATCTTTGCCATTTCCATCAGGGTCAAGGGTAGTGAACGCTTTTGCAATTTTCAATAAATCCTGCATTGTCTTGGGCGGTTCCAGATTAAGCTTATTCAGCCAATCCTGACGAAGCCATAGATATTGTGTACTTTCCACTGATGCATCTGCATAAGGCACAGCCATTAAACGTCCATTAAACGTAGCAGACTCCAGGATTCCAGGACCTTCTGAATTATAAACTTCCCTTGTCAGTTCGCTGGCATACTTGTCATAATACTCTGTCATATCTACGATCATATCTGATTCTGCCAATTGTTTCAACTGTGTCCGGTTTACGATCAGTACATCTGGTAAGTCACCGGATGCAATAGTAACATTTAACTTCTGTGTATAAGCGTCATCATTGAGACCACCTCTTACAGTCCAGGCATAGCTGATGTCAATACCCAAGTCCTTTGAATACAAATCCAACCATCTGTTGTTTTCAATTGTTTCCCCTGGAGTTTTCGGCAGTATGTTGTCATTCAGATCATTATCTACCGTACGGGCAAACGTCATTTTAATAGATGGATCATATTTTCCAAACGGATCCCCTTCTTCTGCCGAAACGGAGCCGTTTGCTTCAACAGCAGAGCCTGTTTCCTTTGATCCGCTTGCAGAAGATGATGAAACCTCCGAACGGTTGCCTCCGCAGGCAGTAAGCAATAACCCCCCAATCATTACAGCAGATATACCTGTGCTAATAATACGTTTTCTCATATAGCCCTCCTAGTTTTATACTTTATAACCAACTCCTCCCTCTATTATAGACACTTATTTAGCAGCTTTCCATGACCATCTTTTGATTTACTTAACACCTTTTTACTATAATAAACAAATATCTTTACATATTTTTACATCCATAACATATCTTTAGTTTTTAAGCCTTTTCGTTGTGATACATGAATCCCGGTATTCCTGAGGCGAGATTCCCTCTGCTTTTTTAAAAAAGCGTGTAAAAGAGGCTGCTGTGTCGTATCCAACCTTCTTTGCGATTTCATATATCCTTTCATGAGGATTTTCAAGTAATTCTTTTGCTTTTTTTATTCGTGAATTTTCTATAAAAGTTGAAAGCTTATGTCCGGTCGTCTGATGATAAAACCGCGAAAGATAGGATGGATTTAAATAAGTCTTTTCAGACAAACTGGTCAGCGATAAATCTTCAGACAAATGATTTTCAATATGCTGCTGCACAAAATTTATTGTATCATTTGTCCTTTTGCTCTGCTCCTCTTTTTGTACGCTAAAAATCAAATGAGATAATTCAAAAAGATGCTCAACTGCCTCCTTCCATGTAGCATAATTTTCGCTGCTATACAGCCAGTTTAAATTATGGGAATCTGAAAACCGAGCCGCCAGCTGGAAACGATTTACACAGGAAAGGAAGAATGTTATGATTGTCTGATATGCCTCTAATGCGATCACATTATTTTTGTCCTGTATTTCACCAAGCGGTTCGAGCCATCTTCGCAGAGAATCATAGTAATCCTGTTCTTCTCCAGTTTCTATGGAATGATACAGATTACTTAAGTCTTTGCGGAACAACAATCCCTGCAATAAGGTGGTCGCAGTATTGGACTCGGCCCCAAAAGACGGAGTAATTGTCTGTCTCTGCTTCCGAAACTCCCTTTCATCAATGATTGTTTCCATGTCATGACCAACCTGGTAATTGAGCAAATCAACGAGAGCTACATATTTCTCTGCAACTTCCTCCCATTTACATGGTTTTTCAGCTAAAGCAAAACTTACAGGAGCATTCAGCCTTTCCCGGCAGGCTGACTGAACCATTTCCAAAGTCCCTTTTAAGAATACACTCATACTGCCATGGGGCTGATCCGGATATGATTGTATTTTTGAGGGCTGAGCAAAAACAGCTATTTTTTCATCCTTAAGCGGAACTACCAGGCTGTTGATATGCATGGCAAAGTATCTGACTATCAGCTGCTTTATGGAATACAAAATCTGGTTTTTCTCCCAGAAGTCTATGGTTTTAGGTAAAATCAATATTTCGCCTAAAATCAGCATCACAGGCTCATCTGCATTTAGATGGATAAAGAGCCTCTCAAATTCCTTCCCATTAATTTTTAAGGAATTATCATTATTAAGTAATGCATAAAAATACTTCTGGCAAAATAAATCCTGAGCAAGATTTATTTGGTCCTTAGCACTTTGTATCAATTCATTTGTCTGGTTTTCATCTTTTAACTCCTGGATCACACGTTCCACTGTTTTTATGATCTTGCCATATCCCTCAGTCTTCAATATGTAATTTACATTGCTATATTGAATTGCCTTATATGCATAGTTAAATTCACTATGCCCTGTAAGGAAAATCACGCGGCACCACGGCCATCGTTTTTTGATTTCATCCAGCAGCTGAAGTCCATCTATTTCTGGCATATTAATATCTGTCAAAGCAATATCAATTCTTGTACGTCCCAGCCACTGTATCGCTTCTTCGCCAGAATATGCTTTATATACATCCAGTTCCAGATTTTCAAGACTGGAAAAGATGTCATATAACCCATTAACAATAATCTCCTCATCATCTGCAATTAAAAGTCGATACATTTTAATCCCTCCTAAGCCCTAAAACCAATTTAACCATAAGTCCTCCCAACAGACTTCGCTCAAGGAACACACCGCTGACTTCATCGTACTGCAATTGTAATCGTCTGTTAATATTAAGCAATGCCGTTACTTCTGCGTCATCAGGTTGTGATATCAACATTTTTTGCAGCTCTGAAAGTTTTTCATCTGTCAATGTGGTGCCATTATCCTCAACAATAATATGAAGTCTGTCAATATGATTTTCAAAAGAGATAGATATGATCCGGTCTTTCATGCGCTTTTCCACCGCATGTTCAAATGCATTCTCGATCAAGGGCTGTAAAATGAGCCGGGGAACGGGATATTGTTCATATTCCTCTGGACAGGAGCTGAATTTAATATCAAGATTCTTTGTAAAACGCATGGACAGAATGCTGGTATAAGTGCGTGCATGCTCAACTTCTTCACAAAAAGGGATTATATCTGCTGCGTTCCTGGTAAGATAGCGGTAGTATTCCCCCAGATGATTGGTAAACTCTAACAGGTTTTCGTCCCCCATCCGAGCCATCGTATTGATAATAAAAAAACTGTTATATAGAAAATGCGGTTTGATTTGTGCCTGAAGCTGCTTTAGTTCAGCTCGCTGAGTCAATATTTTCTGCTTATAGGCCTGATCAATTAACATATTTAAGCTATCAACCATTTTGTTGAATCTGGTATACAAATAAGCAAATTCTTTAGATCCAACATCATTTGTGTCCAAACTTATCTGAAGGTTCCCTTTTTCTACCTGCCGGAAAACCTCTACCAATTTTTTAATAGGTTTATTAATGAAGCTGTTCATAGATAATGTGAAAATTATAATTACTGTTATTGATACCATGATGAATATCCATATCCAGTTAGTAAAATTTTTCATCGGTGTAAATACCAGATTTTCAGGCAAATACCTGAGCAGCAGCATATTTAGATACTTAGACTTTGTGTACACGGAATAGCAGCGATATCCCTCTATATTACTAAGATTATTGCCACTTTTATCGACAACATTAAAATCGCCCAAAATCGCATGAGATTGTACGGGTTTCCCTGTACTTGCCATGGCGATTTCATTGGAGTTTGTTAGATCTATTAAAAACGATCCGCTATTAGGATAAATGTTAAACTGCTCTAAATCTTCTTTAAAAACATCTTGATTCAGCTCTATCTCTATCACATAGTTACTGATTCGTCCTGTTTTGTCAGAAGGATAGACGGTTGTAAGATATAAATCATCTTCATATCTGACGATTTGAGCCCCCGTCAGCCCGGCTGCGGCCTTTGTGCGTTCATATGCCCTTTCGTCTAAATCATCTACTCCCCTGGAAGACGAAATTGTTTTATTAATTGAAAATATATGTGCGCTGACATTTTTTACATAGCTACTGCTATACTCAATAGTAATAAGACGTGCCTGAAGCTGTCTCATATTGCTGACAATTTCATAATCACTCATAATGCTATACTGGACTGCGAGACGGTTCAGATGCTCATCATTTAAACAAGTGTATTGCAATATTTTAAGCCTTTCAATTTCTTTTTCCAGCTGGCTTACATAAAATTCAATCTGAGCGGTTGACGATTTTGACAACTCTTCACGTACCGTGTTGGCTCCCCAATTGCGGATATAAATTCCAAGTATAAGAATTGGAGTTATAACTATTAAAAAGATAGTTATTATTTTCTTGAAAAGACTTATATTTAGCTTATGAACTAATGAGTGCATTTTTCCCTCCCTGGTATGGCGGTTTTACGTTTGGGCCTCTAAAAGATATCTACAATCCATAATTAGTTTAAGCATATCAGGTCAGATCCTTTTTAACAATCATATATTTTTCTTTTTACCTGTGTTCCGAAGACAACCTATTAAAAATGTTGATATAGCCTATATTTACAGGTTTTTCTTCGGAGAATAGTGTAAAAGGACATAGATAAATAGGTACATCCTCGTAGTTGAAGATATACCTTTCATTATCAGTCCTTGATTTCTACCATGATCCCATCTCTATATAATTTAATGTTACCAGCCTCTAAAAATGCTTTGATCAGATGAAACTCCGTTTCAGTTACATCCAAAGATTGGTACGGGTAAACCATACAATATCGTTCCTGTTCATATTGGATAAATATTTTTCCCATTTCATAATCCTTTGCTTGGCTTATAATTCTCAGATATTGTTTCATGGAATTCTGAATCTGCGTCATCTCCATAATCAACTGTCAACTCTCCACTCACTAATTCTTTTATTTCTGCAAGTGACATTCCCATAATCTTAGAATTTTTGATCAAATCAACAAGAATGAACTGTTCCACCGTATAATAGCGATAATTGCTGTCTGCATCTACCTTTGCCGGATTAAGAAGCCCGATTTCATCGTAATAGCGCAATGTCTTTATAGGGATATTATAAAGTTTTGATAATTCTCCGATAGTAAATAAATTATTCTTCATACTCCGTCACATTCATTTCCTTTGCGTAACTCCCTACTGGGAAGTTTGTAACTTTGGTCATCTCATATGTTTCATATCCGCGGATTTTTCCATAGGAACGCATAACTGTTTCATTTAAATCTTCCATTACCGTTCCAATGGTAGGAACAACTTTTTCTAGCCATGTAAACCAATACAAATTGTCTGTAATCTTATAATAATGGCATCGATCGGTATCACACAGTCCTTTTTCAATCCCTTTGATGCAATGCCATACATAATAGTTTTCATTCAAATAAATATGCTCATATATATCATTGGTGCTATATCTAAACTGGATTCGTTTCCCAACGAGTTCTTTTGTCTACTCATGTACTTGGGTACTCTCATTAAATTCTACATTGACTGCAGCATGCTTAAAAACTGCTTTTACGGAAGTCATTCCCATCCCTTTGTCTGCCCGTTCGAACTGTGAAATCATAACCTCCTCACGATTCGGAAGTTTACCAAATAAAGTAGTCGCAATACCTTTGTTTTCATCAATCACTGTTGAAATAGAACAGGTATCTCCATAAGACTTCACAAAATCCAGAAAATAAATACCCTTTCTTGGTGATACTAAAACATAAGTTGCAGCAACCGTTTCCTCTGTGTCATTAAAGTAATAGATATCTTTCATTAAAACAGGCAGAAGAAAACCCCCAAATCTTTTTGACTTGGAGGCATTCTTCTACTCATTTAATCCTTAAATAATAAAAACCAATCGACGAAAATTGCGATTGCTATATACTCCATTGCTGTTGTCTCCACTGATCAAGCCACTGAACCAATGTTTTTCCAAGTTTGTAAATGATAACAGTATCAACATCTTTCGAATAAGTAGGAAACATCTCGTCAATACTCTGTGCCTCAACAGCGGCTTTAAAGTCATTAATTTGTGTCTTAATATAGCCCATAAATTCAATATGTTCCTGTTCACTTTCAAATACTGGTATAACCGTAAAAGCTTTATTGTACGCTATTTGATCCGCTTGGTAACATTGCTTTGTAAAAAAAAGATTGTAAGCAAGAAATTCAATACTATTTCGTATATAAGCATAGTACTTGATTGAATTGCTTATGTTAATAAGACGTACTCCTAATTCGCTATCCCAGTATGTACCTGGCTCAATGTGGTAATAAGTTTGTCTTGTGGCTTGGACTCCATAAAGCGAAATATCTAGCTTTCTACCATCCAAAAAGATATCCCATTTTGCTCTCCTACCTATTTCTCCTTCACCTATGTTCCAGTTAAATATATGAGTAAACAAATATGGGAAATCCATTACCCAAGTGCCCGTCTCAGCTCTTCCTTCGCCTATTTTAACTTCAAGACTATAATTATAATCTCGCTCAATTCTAATATCACCATATTCGCTATTGTAAAGTGTGTCGTATTCGTCGGTCGAATACCAATTATTTGAATTTTGCAGACGCTTAACAACCTTAAAATCGTCTGACCCGACCAATCCAAATCGCTTCTTCCACAAAAACTCTGCTGCCTGCTTCGTAGCGCACTCCGCCGAACTTGTGTTTCGATCCCCCACTCTACTATAAAGCACCCCTGCACGAATAATTGTCTTATTCCTTCCAGAATCAATGGTTTTTGAATAATCCTTCAACAAATAATACGGAGTAACATCACTTTTATAAATTATAAGCACGTCAACTTCTTTTCCACCAATTTCTACAGTTTTTACATCCACGTTGGGGATTTCTTCTCCTGACCAAGCTTGGGAACTAAGAAATCCGATAATGTTTTCTTGGTTTTTACGGTTACTATCTTCTGAGACACCAGTAATGTTGAATGTACTATCCTCAATACCAAATATAATATATCCGTCTTGCATATCAACGGTTGTGTTGTTAGCCATACAAATAATATCTTTAAGTAAATCTGCATTGTTGCTATGCCAGCTTTGCTTAAAATCCCAATAGCTGCCCTCTGAGGCTTTATTGATAAATGATTCTACAATACGTTGCAATTCCATTCGTATTCTCCCCCTCTTTACTTTTGTACCTATACCAGTCATATATCTCCTTTCATGGTCTATTCCACTGGTATCCACTTTACTATTATATCTTTTTAGCCTATACCCATTATAATCCCATCTCTATATTTTCACCAGTGCCTACTTACAACTCTGTCAAATATTTGAAAAAGAGGTCAATCTTTCCTTCTGTTGCATTTCCATCGCTTTGTCCTATAACACTGGCGTTTATTTTTCTTATTAGAAATTTTTTGAAATTATTCATCATCTGACTGGCAGTTCAGAGTGCTACTCTTTTCTTCTTCCCTCCTCTTGCAAAAATTTAGAAACCGGTCTTAAATTCCGTTTTTTTGCCCTGTGCATCTATGAAAACGGCAAAAAATAGGGCTAAAAATTGCTCAAAAATCAGCCATTTTTAGCCCAAAATTCACTCTCATACACAACAGCTTGTGTTCAAACCTTAATTGTTCTTTTCACCACAATACTCCATCAGAATCACCGACTCAACGTGCCTAGAGGAGATAAAAAAGATGGCCGTTGAACCTAGTATCCCCTTTTAAGAGGGTATCTTTATAAAAATAGCCTTGGATGCAAATTCTTACACAAAGTCTTGCACTTTTTTGTTAATATACACTTCGATATTACTGCATAACAATGATTTTTCATCATTCAACTCTATACATACTCAAAACTTCTACGTTTTTTAAATCCCAAGCAAAGACCCTATAAAACCAATAACTTTTATGCCGTGCTTATGCGGCAGAGCCAATTAGACAAGGAGGTTAGGAACATTGTCCAAAACAAAAAAGCAGCCGATACCCAATCTGAGCAAAGCGGACAGGCAGGAAATAAACGCCGCCATTAAAAGGACAAGACGTGAGAACAAAAAAGAAAAATCTGCACAGGATACTATCCCATATCTGATGATGTATCCAGACGGGATATGCCGGGTAACGGATAAGCTCTATACTAAGACCATGCAGTTTCAAGATATTAACTATCAGCTTGCACAGAACGAGGATAAGACAGCTATTTTTGAGAGCTGGTGTGATTTCCTCAATTATTTTGACAGCTCCATCAAGTTTCAGCTATCGTTTCTGAACATGACTGCCAACGCACAGGACTATGAAAGCAGCATTGCCATTAAGCCTCAGCAGGACGATTTTGACAGTATCCGTACCGAGTACAGCGGAATGCTGCACAATCAGCTTTCAAAGGGCAACAACGGCTTGACTAAAACAAAGTATCTTACTTTTGGCATTGATGCTGACAGCGTGAAAATCGCAAAGCCACGGTTAGAGCGAATTGAAAATGACCTGTGGAACAGCTTTAAGCGGTTAGGCGTTTCAGTAGAAAACCTGAACGAAAAGGAACGGCTGAAGCTCTGCCATAACATTCTTATAATGGATGGCAACGAACCGTTCCGCTTTGATTGGAAATGGCTCGCTCCACCAGGGCTGTCTACCAAGGATTATATCGCTCCGTCCTCCTTTGAGTTTCGTGATGGCAGAATATTTATGACAGGTGGAAAATTTGGTGCAGTATCCTTTTTGCAGATACTTGCCCCCGAACTGAATGACCGCATTTTAGCAGATTTCCTTGATATGGAAAGTAATCTGCTCATCACTATGCACATTCAGTCGGTAGATCAGACAAAAGCTATCAAGACCATCAAAAGAAAAATAACCGATCTCGACAAGATGAAGATTGAAGAACAAAAGAAAGCGGTACGCTCCGGCTATGATATGGACATTATCCCCTCCGACCTTGCCACCTATGGCGGCGAGGCAAAAAAACTGCTTTCAGATTTGCAAAGCCACAACGAGAGAATGTTCCTTTTGACTTTCGTGCTGCTCAATACAGCCGATACCAAACAGCAGCTTGAAAATACTGTGTTTCAAGCATCAGGCATTGCCCAAAAGCACAACTGCACCTTGGTGAGATTGGACTTTCAGCAAGAACAGGGTTTTATGTCCTCTCTGCCATTGGGACTAAATCAGAATGAAATTCAGCGAAGTCTGACCACCTCCGCAACGGCAATTTTTATCCCTTTTACCACGCAGGAATTGTTTCAATCAGGCGGTGAGGCTCTCTATTATGGACTGAACGCCCTTTCTAACAATCTCATCATGGTAGACCGTAAAAGGCTCAAAAATCCCAACGGTCTAATTTTAGGAACACCGGGCAGTGGTAAATCTTTTTCGGCAAAACGGGAAATCACCAATATTTTTCTCATTACAACCGATGACATCATCATATGTGATCCGGAGGCAGCCTATCTTGGGTGATCTTTATGATGTACTTGGTAAGCAGGAGGAAAAAGAGGCACAGCACATCAGATCCGCCCTTGAAATCTATGTCAAAGGCTCTCTCAATGTATTCAACCATCGTACCAATGTGGATATTACCAACCGCCTTGTCTGCTTTGACATCAAGGAATTGGGCAAGCAGCTTAAAAAGCTAGGTATGCTTGTGGTGCAAGATCAAGTCTGGAACAGAGTAACGGTAAACCGTGCCGAAAAACGCTCTACACGCTACTATATGGATGAGTTCCATTTGCTTTTAAAAGAAGAACAGACTGCCGCCTATTCGGTGGAAATTTGGAAACGCTTTAGAAAATGGGGCGGCATCCCGACGGGAATTACGCAAAACATCAAAGACCTCCTATCCTCCCGTGAGGTAGAGAATATCTTTGAAAACTCTGACTTCATCTATATGCTCAACCAAGCATCGGGTGACAGACAAATCCTTGCAAAGCAGCTTAATATCTCGCCCCACCAGCTTTCTTATGTGACTCACTCCGGCGAGGGCGAAGGGCTGCTCTTTTATGGCAATGTGATTTTGCCATTCGTGGATAAGTTCCCGAAAGACACTGAGCTGTATCGCATTATGACCACCAAACTCACCGAAACTGTTAGGGAGTAGGAGTTACAATGCTCATAAGTTTTCTCTATAAAAAAAAGAAATTATGCGATATAATAACAAGAGAAAGGGGTGATGAGCTTTGGAATATGATATGCTACCAAAAAAGTTTTGGGGAAAACAGGATTACTTGTTGTACGTTTATGATGTAATTGCTGATATGATACGACAAGCTGATAGAAAAGAGCTTTCATCTTTCCATTTGACATTTGAAACAGAACAGCAGGCACAATCATTTGAAAAAGCTGAGGATATGCTTGAATGGATGGATAAAAATAATAAACATGACATTTCCTTGAAAATGTTTGAAAGTCATGTGTTCTTCAGCTTACTTAAAGACTTTTGTTTTTATATTTACGAATCCATAAGTTGTGCCAGTCGGGGAAAAGTTACAGTTGCATATTCATTATTAAGAAAGCCATTGAGGGATAACTTGCTATATCTTGAATGGCTATTAGCTGACAAGGAGGAATTTTATAAAAGTTTTTTATATGGCGATGTCCAGTCCTGTGATGTGGCAAACTACAAAGTCTTTGATAGGACAAGAATTAGAAAAATCATTAAAGAGGCAAGTAGTAAGTCCTATATGGGGCAATCAGTAAATTCAAATAACATAGTTTATAGGTTTAGATTCAATAGCAAAGAGGATATTGGCTTACAAAGAATTTGGAATCAATCCATGCACTTAGTGACCTCATCGCCTAATTATGCAACCGAAAATGGAAATTTGAATTTTGTCTTTGCAGATGCAAAAATTTGGGATGATTACTGGAACTATTACTATCTTGTAGTGCCTCAAATTATGGCGTATGCTTTAGAAATTTGTGAAGCTCTTTTCCTTAATGTTTGTAATGCAGATACATTTGAACTATTATTAAACCGTATTATTCGAATAAACAAATACATGAAGGTTATACCTGAAACAGATGAGCAGACAGAGGTTAGAGGCTTAGCACAGGAACTCATTAAAACACTTGAAGAAAGTAATGTCACGGCTCAAATGAAATGCCAGAATTGCTCTAAAGATATTGCTATTACAACAGATGTAATAAAACAAATGATTGAAAATTGGGCAATAATATGTCCTCATTGCCAACAAGAACATAATATTTGTAAGTATTACAACGAGATTGAATATTCAGTAGAAAGCGATACCGATACAGTATAGAAGCCCACCCACTGCGGTGGGTTTTCTTATGCCTAAAATTAAGAAAGGAGGTGTTCTATGAGTAAAAAGAGCAAAAAGCCGTTCCGTCCTGTGGGCAAGGTATCACGCCTTACCTTTACTGAAGAAGAACGTGCTGACCCTACCCTTGAAAAGCCACTGAAAAAGGCAGAAAAAGCTGGAGACAAATTAGAGCAAGCATATGGTAAAATCCCCAAAAAGAAAAATATTGCAGCAGAACGCACCGTTAATGCCGACACAGGCAAAAAGACGGTGCGTTTGTATTTTTAAGAAATCGACAAACCTAAGTCCCCTCCAAGCTGTCCCATGATGTTAAGAATATCCCTCAAAGGGAGCTGCTCAATAAAATCCATAAAGAGATCCGTGAGGGTGAGCAGGACAATGTGGGCGTGGAGTCTGCTCATAAGTCCGAACAGGCGGTAGAGTTTGGGGTGAGACGGATACAGAGTGCTTACAACAGCCATAGACTAAAGCCTTATCGTCAGCTTGCCAAAGCTGAAAAACAGACGGTCAAAGCTGAAACAAATTATTTGTATCATAAACGTCTGCGTGATGACCCATTGCTTGCTTCTAACCCCATATCTAGATGGCAGCAAAAACAAGCCATTAAAAAAGAATATATTGCCGCCCGTTATGGCAAGAGCGCAAAAACAGCACAGAAAACCGCTGAAAATACCAAAACAGCGTTTTTACAGGGTATCTGCGATATGATAGAAAGCCTTGTACAGGCCTATGAGGTAATTAAGGGCGCTGATGTACTGTTCCCTTCAAAGGTTGAAAGCATCGGTATATGCCCTCGCTGCGGCAGCAATGTTGCCGAGAATAAAAAGGGCTTTTGTTGTTCTGATAAGTCTTGCGGCTTTGCCCTTTGGAAAGAAAATAAGTTTTTTACCTCCAAGAAAAAGACCCTCACGAAAGCGGTTGCTACAGAGCTTTTGAAAAACGGCAGGATCAAACTCACAGGCTGCTATTCCGAAAAAACTGGCAAGACCTATGATGCCTTAATTATCCTTGATGATACGGGCGGTAAATATGTGAATTTCAAAATGGAGTTTGTTAAAAAATAGAAGTTCATTTACTTTTCCAATAGATTTTTAGTTGTTGCACATGGTAAAATATTTAAAACACTTAAAATGTAAGGAGGTTACATGTGAAATACTTACTTATGGATACCAATATATTCTTAGATATGATTATTGACAGAAAAAACAATGTATCTAAAGAGTTGGTAAATACATTTATAAAGCTATTAGATTTTAATCAAGTAAAACTTATTATACCATCTATTGTCGCTTATGAAACTAGTAAACACATCGAAGAACAATTATTTGAGGTAGACAAAAAAATTAAAAATGCTATTAAGGCAATTGATGAGATTTATGGGATCAATGGTTACACTATAGAAGGTCTTGAGGTAAAAGACTACAAAAAGAATTCAAGAAAGGAATTAACCATTTTAAAGGAAAGATATAAAACAAGTCATGCTCAGTATCTAGAAGAAATTCAATCACTTGTTCAAAAAATCATTCAGCATCCAAATTCTATTATAATCGAGGACAGTGATATTCTGAATGCCGCCTGTTTACAGAGAAGAATATATAAAAAGGCCCCTTTCCACATTGAGAAAAAAGAATCTTTTGCAGATGGATTGATTGTAGAAACTTTGTTGCATATTAGAGATTTAGTTCCATTAGCAGACAAAGATAAAATAATCTTTGTTACGGGAAATACCAGTGATTTCTCAGATAGCACTGCAAAAGATGCTCTACATGTAGATATACAAAAGGATATAGTAAAGAAGAATTTAGAAAACAAAATAAAATATGTAACACAATTTAGTAAATTAGTAGCAATAGATTTAGAAGCCGAAGCAAAAGAAGCAAACCTATATGAAGAGTTTGAAAAAGAGTTTCGTGAGAATGAAGAACAAGAGCAATTATTACTTGATGCAGAATTAGAGGATTACGAACGAGAATCTGTGGGATTATCTTCTCTTGGTGGATTTGAAGATAATTTCCTTGACAACTTCCGTGAATCTCCTTTTGTTGAAACTGTGGTTGGATTATTCGAAAGGCTAAATAAGTGCTATAGTGATGCAGAAGAATTAAACTACTTCTATTCAGAAGAGCTCCCAGATTTCATTTCTGCTATAGAGATAGATAGTATCAACTCCTTTATAACTAAATGGAATGAGTTGTTTTTAAAAAACGAAGAATATTTAACAGAATCTAATATAAGCGGCATTTTATATATTTTTGATACGCTACAAAGTAAAGCAACAGGGTACGATTTTTCTGAATGCATAACTAGCTTGCCCGATTATCTGGACTATGGGGATAATATTGATTTCTATGGGAAAAGTAGAAAAAAATATACATTGAAAATGGATGAGCTATATCTCTCTTGCGACAATGGTGAAACTGATCAATTAGACATCACTTTATTCAATTGTAGAGGTGAATCTTTAGGAATGGGTTCTATTAACCTTACCTACGGCTTTGTCGAATTTGATGATGATGGTAACGTAGGTGATGCTTGCGACGAAGATATCGAATATTGTACCACCGACATTATTTCTGCTTTAGAAAATATTGTGATAGAATTTGAGGAGAGTGTTGAATCTGATAAAGTCATTTTAGAACAACTCCAAACTGAACTTAATATTTAGATAGTTATGTTAAGCACCTATCAAAATGAAAATGTGCCTTTTTTGCCCTTGATTTATCAAGTGTCCCGTCTCTATAAAGTTATAATTTAAGCCACAGGCTTCTATGCCTGTGGCTTATTGTTTAAGTGGAGATAGTGGGATTCGAACCCATGACCTCTTGAATGCCATTCAAGCGCTCTCCCAGCTGAGCTATACCCCCGTATGGTCGAAAACCCTTTATCTATGCGGGTTTCCAGCATTTTACTTTTTTAAATCTACTTCTTCTTTGAGGGGTTGTTTACCGGATATCTTGCGCTCCCAGCTGAGCTATACCCCCATGTCCGCTATTATAGCAAAGCATTAAAAAAATTGCAACAACATATTGCATTTATTTTTTAAAATGTTATAATAATTCAAGAACATTTGAATATAGTTGTCTTCAGGGCAGGGTGAAATTCCCGACCGGCGGTAAAGTCCGCGAGCGCAAATTGCGCAGAATTGGTGTAATTCCAATACCGACAGTATAGTCTGGATGAAAGAAGATGTGTTAAATAGTGATAATACACCTGTTTATTTTTAACACCTGAAAGGCATACTTTCAGGTGTTACTTATTTTTCAGGAGGCTTTACCATGAATATGACAAAGCAAACAAGTAAACTCACCCTCATGGCCATGCTCTGTGCGCTGGCCTTTGTAGCCGTTGTGGCGATCCGGATCCCTCTGATCCCCTTGCTGCCTTTCTTAGAGTATGAACCCAAGGATGTTATTATCCTTACCGGCGGCTTCTTATTCGGACCAATGTCAGCAGCGCTGATCTCCGTCATCGTGGCTTTTGTGGAGATGTTTACCATCAGCAGCACCGGACCCATTGGACTGATCATGAACGTTCTTTCTTCGGTGGCATTTGTCTGTCCGGCGGCTTACCTCTATAAGAAACGGCATTCCCTTTTTGGTGCATTCCTTGGCATGGTGGCAGGTACCTTACTCATGACTCTGGTCATGGTCTTGTGGAACTACCTGATCACCCCAATTTATATGGGATATCCAAGGGACGCCGTGGTAAAGCTTCTACTCCCTGCATTCGTACCCTTTAACCTTTTAAAGGGAGGAATCAACACGGCCCTGACTCTTCTTATCTATAAGCCATTAGTCACCACGCTCAGAAAATCGAATCTCATGGTTCCGGCTTCAACGGATGCACCAAAAAAGCGCACTTTCAATCTTGGTATGACTCTTGCTGCAGGGATCATATTAATAACCTGTGTTCTGGCTGTCCTGGTTATGAAGGGAATTATCTAATCAAAAAGCATAAAAAAGAAGGAAAATCCCCGTAAGGTACGCACTCAATAAATAATATTATATAACGCACGGCATAGTCAGTTTCGGCTATGCCGTTTTGCTATTTGTTTCTTTCATATCCGGCAGTTCTATCATACAAACATAGTTGTAATGGATTACTACCTTCTCCCCCGCACCTCCTGTTTATCCACAAGGTTGGAAAACGGGTTGAAAATGAAAACTTCCCCTACATATGGATAAATATGGTATAATGGAGACAGGAAGAAAACCGAAATCCGCTTAGGGTACTAAAATATAATCCATCCTTCAACATGTGAGGTAAAGAAATCATGACAAACAAAAAAATCATAGTACAATTTACAATCCTGACATTTTCCATAGCCTATCTTGTTTCAGGTGCATTGATTATTCTTGGACAATTCGGATATTCGGTTTACAATTGGGTTCACACGTTACAACAATTCGTGATGAATATTCCTTTTTCAATCTATATCTTATCGCCCGCTATTGCCTCCTATATCGTTCTGAAGAAAAATAACAAAATAGCAAATTTTAAGGAATGGCTGAAAACCGTTTTTTACGCCAAAAATAACATATATCCCTATTTATTCGTAGTTGCAGGGCTTGCACTGTATTTTTCGATACATATAGTAGTTACAGGCCGCACAGAAATGGTGCTTCCATTTTATACGTTCTTCCTTTCTCTTCCTGGCTGTCTTATAATCGGCGGTTTGGAGGAATCTGGCTGGATGTACATATTGCAGCCTGAGCTTGATAAAAAATATGGGTATGTTTTATCTTCAATTTTTGCCGGTATCATTTGGACCTTTTGGCATATCCCTCTCTTCTTCATTCCGGGGACGAATCACGGAGATGGACTCATTAACTTTTGGATGTTTGCAGTTCAACTCATGGCATTTCGGTTTTTCAACGGGGCAATCTACAAAATATCAGGAAAAGGCCGTGTGTTTATGTGTGTATTATTCCACACCATGTTCAATGCGGCATCCCCCATCTTTGGCACCATGACTATGACTTGGGCCGGAACAATTGCCGCAAATTCTGCGCTTATTCTTGTTTCAATTATAACCGTTGTGATATACGATAAAAAGAGCAGACGAATCGCATAAGCAAGCATTTAGGGTAACCCTTTAGACCCTCGTTGTGCATGTCAAAGCTTCGCCCCGCCCCTCTCAACGCAAAAGACGGACTATCAGCTTCACGCCGATAGTCCGTTTTTGTTATCACATTGTCAAATTATTTTAACAAAATGGATTTTCTGATTTATAAAGCATTCCCTTTGGCTGATTAAATCCAATCTCTTCTACCCCAAGGTACTTAAACACTTCAAATAAAGCCTTGCCATAATGTCCGAAAGCAACTGCTCCATGATGAGGGAAGTTCTTCTCGATCAGCACATGGCGGTAAAATCTTCCCATTTCCGGAATAGCGAAAACACCGATGGAACCAAAGGAACGGGTGGCTACAGGAAGCACCTCTCCCTGGGCAACGTATGCACGGAGTAAATTGTCCGCAGTGCTCTGAAGACGGAAGAATGTAATATCGCCAGGAGCGATATCGCCCTCAAGAGTTCCCTGGGTAACCTCTTCTGGGAGTGCTCTTGCCATGATCATCTGATATTTCATCGTGCAGGAAGAAAGCTTTCTGGAGCATGTGTTTCCGCAATGGAAGCCCATAAAGGTATCCTGGTGGGTATAATCATGCTTACCCTTAATATCTCCCTCATACATATCGGCAGGAACCGTATTATTAATGTCAAGCAGGGTTACAGCATCCATGCTTACGCAGGTTCCGATGAATTCACTGAGAGCTCCGTAAATGTCCACTTCACAGGAAACCGGGATGCCCATTCCTGTCAGACGGCTGTTTACATAGCAGGGAACACAGCCAAACTGAGTCTGGAATGCTGGCCAGCATTTTCCTGCAATGGCTACATATTTCCGGTATCCCTTGTGGGCCTCTACCCAATCCAACAGGGTGAGTTCATACTGAGCAAGCTTTGGAAGAATTTCCGGCTTCTGGTTTCCTTCTCCCAGTTCCTTTTCCATATCTTTTACCACATCAGGGATTCTTGGATCGTTTGCATGCTTATTGAAGGCCTCAAACAGATCCAGTTCAGAGTTCTCCTCAATCTCAACACCCAAGTTATAAAGCTGTTTAATGGGGGCATTGCATGCAAGGAAGTTTAAGGGGCGTGGGCCGAAGCTTATGATTTTCAACTGGGAAAGTCCTACCAGAGTTCTGGCAATAGGAAGGAATTCCTCGATCATGTCGGCACATTCCTCAGCCGTTCCCACCGGATATTCCGGTATGTATGCTTTAATATTTCTAAGTTTTAAATTATAGCTTGCATTTAACATTCCGCAGTATGCATCCCCACGTCCCTGGGTTAAGTTATCTCCGCTTTCCTCAGCAGCTGCAATAAACATAACCGGTCCGTCAAAATGCTTTGCAAGAAGGGTCTCTGAAATTTCAGGTCCGAAGTTACCTAAATAGACTACCAGTGCATCACAGCCAGCTTTCTTCACATCCTCCAGAGCCTGAACCATGTGGATTTCACTTTCTACGATACATACTGGACTCTCGTAGATATTTGCGGCATCATACTTTGCGCTATACGCCTCCACCAATGCTTTTCTTCTGTTTACTGATAAAGCTTCCGGGAAACAGTCCCTGCTTACCGCTACGATTCCTATTTTTATTTCTGGGATATTATTCATTCTATAACTCCTCCTGTTGTTATTCAGGCATGTTCCTTAGGAATATATGCCTGTGATTTTATTGTTAAGCATTTGTCAAACAGATAGATTTTCTCCTGTTATTCCGATATAAGCATGTTCCGGGAGCCCGCCCTCTTTGTGTCCAATGAGCCATTTATTTTTGGCAAACAGCAGTCTGTCTTCTTCATTTACTGCTTCTCCTGCTGGCTCTAAGTCGGTATTGGTATCCTTTGGCAGAATTACAACACATCGGAAACCGCCTTCCTCTGCATGACAGGGTGCATAATGAAGGGTCGTGGCATAAACTTCGATCACGGTTCCTGCTGGAACGAGGAATGCCTCCATCTTACCGGAATCATAGGTATAATCCGGGGTAATATCCTGCTGCCTTCCTAAGATCAGGATTAAGTCCGTCACAGCAATATTGATTTCTGAACTTCTGTGATATTCCGCAGCATTCAGCTTCTTATTGTGGCCGTTGCAGTAGCCTACCTGAATGGGAAGCTGGCCGTACAGTTTCTTTTCCATTTCTTTTGAAACCGCCAGTTCCTCTAACTCCGCTACGGAAGGAACATAAACCACATCATCCGGAAGGGGTGTCTCCTTCATCTTTTCCAACAGTTCCCCTGCATCATATCCTGTAACCACTTTCCCATAAACATGAAAGGCAGGATCTGTCACTGGTTTGATTGTTAATCCCATGGTTTTACCTCTCCTTTTCTATTCTCCGAATACAGCCAGATAATCCTTTTTAAATTTTTCAATGCCCTGGTCCGTTAACGGGTGCTGCGTCATCTGTACCAGCACCTTATACGGTACCGTTGCTATATCTGCCCCTGCTCTGGCACAGTCGATTACATGAATCGGATTGCGCACGCTGGCTGCAATGATCTCCGTCTCGATCCCGTGCATCTGGAAAATATCCATAATATCTTCAATGAGATTGATTCCCGGCATGGAGATATCGTCCAAACGTCCCAAAAATGGGGAAACATAGGAGGCTCCGGCTCTTGCTGCCAGAAGAGCCTGGGCAGCGGAAAACACCAGGGTAACGTTGGTGGGGATATTTTCTGCGTTCAGCACCTTTACTGCTTTTAAGCCTTCTACTGTCATGGGGATCTTAACAACCATGTTTGGATGGATCGCCGCAATCTCCCGGCCTTCCTTTATCATGCCTTCTGCATCAGTCGTGGTAGCCTTCACCTCTCCGCTGATTGGTCCGTCAACGATAGATGCGATTTCCTCGATTACCTGCTTAAAATCACGCCCTTCCTTTGCGATCAGGGAAGGATTTGTGGTAACCCCGCAGATAATCCCCATTTCATTGGCCATTCTGATTTCTTCTACATTTGCCGTATCAATAAAAAAACGCATATCTTCACCCTCCTGTTTTCCTTTGTAGTTATTTACAAAGCTGCAAGTTTCTTATAGCTGCCTTTTAAATCTTCATACAGTTCTTTATATAACTGATGGTATTTCTTATAGAGGCCGACCTGGTTTTCCTCCGGTCCTGTAGACTTATCCGCAGAAATCAGGGCATCACAGGCAGCTTCCACGCTCTCATAAATACCGCACCCGACTCCGGCCAGAATGGCGGCTCCCAGGGCCGGTCCTTCTGTCTGAGCCACGGTCTTCACATGACAGTCATACATATCCGCAAGCATCTGACGCCATACCGGGCTCTTTCCGCCGCCGCCGCATGCCATCATCTCTCCGACTTGGATTCCCATTTCATTAAGGATATCATTGCAGTCGCTGAGAGAATAAGAAACTCCTTCCATTACAGCCCGCAGCATGTGCTTTCTCGTATGGATGGCAGAAAGTCCAAAGAACACTCCCCGGCAGTCCGGATCCAGATGAGGAGTCCTCTCCCCCATTAAGTATGGAAGGTAAATAAGCTTATCGCTTCCTGCTTCCACCTGGCTCACATCCCGGTTGATGAGATCGTAAACATCAATCCCCTGTTTATTTGCTTCTTCTACATAGTCCTGGCAGAAATTATCCTTAAACCATTTTAAGGACAGTCCAGCCCCCTGGGTCACTCCCATGACATGCCATGCTCCAGGAACCGCACAGCAACAGGTATGAACTCTACCTTTTGGGTCAATGGTTACCTGGCTGCTGTGAGCAAACACAACCCCGGAAGTTCCTATGGTGGTAAAGGCTGTTCCATCCTTCACAACCCCTGTTCCGACTGCAGCCGCCGCATTGTCTCCGGCACCTCCCACAACCTTTGTCTCCTCCGAAAGCCCGGTTCTCTCCGCAATCTCAGGAAGAAGTGTTCCTGTTACCTCACAGGATTCAAAGACTTCACCCAATAGCTTTGGATTAATATCAAGCTTATTCAAAACTTCCTCGGACCAGCACCTTCCGGGCACATCTAAAAGCTGCATTCCGCTGGCATCGGAAACCTCAGTGGCAAAAACTCCGGTTAATATGTAACGGATATAATCCTTGGGAAGGAGGATATGCCTGCACCGATCGTAATTCTCAGGCTCATTCTTCCTTACCCATAAAATCTTGGCTGCTGTCCAACCAGTAAGAGGCGGATTTGCGGTAATCTCGATCCAGCGCTCTTTTGGCATGATCGTAAGCATGTCTTCTACTTCGGCAGCCGTTCTCTGGTCGCACCAGATAATAGAGGGGCGTATCACCTCATTCTTTTCATCAAGCATCACAAGTCCGTGCATCTGACCTGAGATACCGATTCCTTTCACATCCTCTTTTAAAACCCCTGACTCCTTCATGACCTGGGAAAGGGTAACAAGAACCGCGTCTCTCCAGTCTTCCGGCTTCTGCTCCGCCCAGCCGTTCTTAGGCTGATAAAGGGGATATTCCCTAGATGCAGAAGCAATCACGCCGCCCTTTTCATCAAACAGGACGGTCTTAGTTGCCGATGTCCCCACATCAATTCCAATCAAATACTTCATCCTAATACCTCCTCGAAAGATCTCTAACCTGATTATAATATACATGCCAAAAAAAAGCGTGCTCTTATTTGCCCAAGTAGTAGCACTTTCTTGCACTTTTGCAATGAGCAGTGCGAAATAGGCCACGAGAAGATTTTCGTTGTGCTTGCACATAAGAAAATCTTTTCATGGCCTATTTCATAGGGCGAATGCCCGTGAGCGAGCAAAACCGCAGGTTTCGCGAGCTGCACTGCGGACTTACGGAACCATTTAACTCAGAGCCGTACATCCTGTCGCCCTCCCACAAATCCCTTCATCACATAGACATTTAAACATAGACAAGGTATAATTAATAAAAAAAGAATCTGTCTCCCCCCCCAAAAGTTAACAAGGAGGTATTCCATGGATTTAAAAGAAAAAATGAGAAGCGGAAAACTTTACGACTGTGTAGACGATGCCCTGATCGCAGAACAAACCAGCTGTCTGGAAATCCTTTACGACTTCAACCAAACCCGCCCATCCGAAGGAGAAAAACGGCAGGAAATCTTAAAGAAGCTTTTTGCCGAAATCGGAACAAACTGCTACATAGAACCCCCGCTCCACACAAACTGGGGACGTCACGTTCACATGGGCAATGACGTATATGTAAACTTTAATTTAACCCTCGTAGATGACGCAGACATCCACATAGGAAATAACGTCATGTTCGGCCCAAATGTTGTGGTAGACACGGCCGCCCATCCCATCCGCCCCGATATCCGTAAAAGGCAGATTCAGTTCAACGTCCCCGTTACCATTGAAGACAACGTATGGGTTGGAGCCGGAGCCATCATCCTACCAGGCGTCCGGATCGGTGAAAACAGCGTAATCGGAGCCGGAAGTGTTGTAACAAAGGATATCCCCGCCAACGTAGTAGCCTATGGAAGCCCATGCCGTGTCATAAGGGAAATCGGTGAGCGGGATATGAAATACTACTTTAAGGACTGGGAAATCGATCCAGAATTAATTAATACTAAAATATAATCCCTATGCCTTCCTGCTTTCAAAGTAAACGAACTTATCAATGGCATCTAAAATATCGCTGAAATCCTCCCGGGGAGCCAGATCAATGTATTGCTTCAGCAGCTCCCCTTCCTGCTTTTTATACGGCCCGTAAAAAATGTCATACAGATTATGCCCTCTCATATAAATCTTAAATTCCTCCATATGAACCTTTAAATCTTCCGGGGATTCCATATCCTTCCCCACTGCCTCCGCAAACTGTTTTCCGCTCTTTAACCGGTAAAGGTATTCCTTCCATTTATCAAACAGCGTCTGATAAAATGCATCTTCATCTTCCACCACCCCAAGTTTTGCCATGACCTCAGGATTCAGGAAATAATTTTCAAAAGAATAATACTTTAATATAAGCACATTTTTTCTTGTAACCTTAGGAAGCTTATCGACATCCTCCAGACTGCGGTCATCATAATACCGGCAAAGCTGGCCTGCCAGCTCCTCAGGATTCTTACCATCCCCATCCCGGATCATTAAGAACTGATCCCTTAAATAAACCTGGTTCATATACTTTAAGTTTGCATACGTCTTTATATTGGTGCAGCTGTTAGTGGTAATAATAGAGATCCTGGATAAATTCCCCTCCTCATCATAGATTTCCGAATAATATTTTTCTAACAGCAGAGGCAGACGGCTCTTATCCTGCTTGCCCTCCACAATAAACACAAAGCTGACCCCAAGAAGATCGTTGGCTCCATAGCCCAAATCGTCCAGAATAGCGTCAATATCGGTTCTGTCCCTGACAACAGAATAACCGTCACGTTCTAACACCACCTGTCTGATCTGGCGTCTGGTGAAATTAAACAGCATGCTGGGAGAATGAGTGGTAAAAATCACCTGATTCTTCTTGGATAACCGGTAAAGGATCTCACTGGATATTTTCTGAAGCTGGGGATGGAGGAAAATCTCAGGATCCTCTACAATAACAATGCTGGGAATCCGTTTTTCATCCTCTGTGTAAGTCTCCAAAAGTGACAGCATGTAAAGGCTTTTCATGCCATTGCTCAAGTTGTTTATAGGGCTTAGTTTTCCTCTATCCACATGATAAGTCTCCGCTGTTACTTTAAACAATTCGCAGGGGTTGCAGTTTAAAGAAAAGTGGATTTCCTCATAACCGCCGTTTTTTCTGTAATTGTCATTGACTCTTTCGGCAAAATTATTTAGGTTTAACTGATACATCTTATATTCCAGCAGCTTTGCCGTCTCATAGATCTGCAGTTCCTCCGGCTTCTTCTGGTTGATCAGTCCGATGCATTTAAAGCACTGGTTGCATTCTCTGGCACTGTCAAACATGCATGCCTGGGTCCGTAGCTTTGACAGCTGGTCATCCTCCTGGAAAAGCAGCAGATCATTCTGAAACTGGTTTAAATCCCGTTCCGAGTCAATGTAATAAAGCCTGGGAAAAATATCCCTGATATACCGGTTATTCTTCCTATACCCATCCTTAAACCGGACGACCCCGTTCCAGTTTACCTGATAGGTGAATTTCAGGCTTCCCTCTTTGTAAGAAGGCAGCTTTGTTTCAAAATCATGGAGCCACGCATCAAACCGCTTATACTGGCTCACCACCCCTCCCCTGTGAAAGGACGCCAAATCCTCCGGCGTAATTGCCAGGGTCATGGTGATCTCTATGTTCTGTTTCTTCTCATTAAAATCCTCTTCCGTAACTTCATAGGCACCTGCAACTGCCCGTATGGCATCTAAGACACTTGTTTTTCCCGTATTGTTCTTCCCTACCAGTATCAGGGCATTTTCCACATTTTGAATTTCCATATCCCGTATGGATTTAAAATTTTTGATATGTACTGATGTTATCTGCATAGGCCTCTCCTTTATAAAACTCAGTATAAAAGGCTGACAGGAAAATTTCAAGTTCTGCCTGAAAAAAAAATCACACTGTCCTTTCCTCTTCATCATAGTATACAATATATTATTTCACAGGAGTGGTTCCTATGTTTGATCCTTATCTGGTGCTTACACCTCTGCACTATATTTATCTCATCGGCGTCATTGTGATCCTGACTGTCATGGTTCTTAGAAAGGATACGCCCCTGGTTTGTATCCTTTTTCTCTTCCTCCTAGGTCTTGTAGGCCTTAAGTCCCTGACCGGAGGAATCATGACTGTATTCAACGCCATCTTGTATGCTTCCAGGGAGTTTATGGATATCATCGCCACGATTGCCCTAGTCACAGCCTTATCGAAATGCTTAAAAGACTTGGGAAGCGACTATCTAATGATGATTCCCATGTCAAAGGTCATGAAGACCCCTTCCCTGACCTGGTGGATTCTGGGAGGTACCATGCTGCTATTTTCCCTCTTTCTTTGGCCTTCTCCATCCGTGGCTTTGGTCGGGGCGATCATGCTGCCCTTTGCAGTCAGGGCTGGTTTGGATCCTCTGGCAGCTGCAATGGCCATGAACCTTTTCGGCCATGGAATTGCTTTAAGTTATGATTTCGTCATCCAGGGTGCTCCGTCTATCTCCGCAGCAGCAGCCTCTATTACAACCGACGAAGTCTTAATCAAGGGGCGGCCTTTGTTTTTGG
This sequence comes from Lacrimispora sanguinis, assembly GCF_044987295.1. Classification (NCBI taxonomy): domain Bacteria; kingdom Bacillati; phylum Bacillota; class Clostridia; order Lachnospirales; family Lachnospiraceae; genus Lacrimispora; species Lacrimispora sanguinis. Next base: position 1,513,999 of record NZ_CP173277.1, read on the forward strand.
TAATGGGCATTGTTACCGTTGCTTCCGCATATTTGTTAAACAGGAGCGAGATTGCTGCCTGCTGCCAGGAAGTCCATATCCAGAATTCCGAGGAACACCATGAAATCGGAATTGCCGCAATTACAATGGCAATTCTTACCCCTCTTTTTTTCCTGGCCGACATCCTTCTTATGCTGGCTTTTGATTTAAAGGGCGGAGACGCCACCAGCATGGTTTCCGGCACAGCCGTCCTGGTTATGTGCATTGGAGCATTTTTAGGCTTTGGCAGGCATTCTCTGGAAAAAGTAACATCCTATGTTACAGACGGCTTTCTTTTCGCCATTCGGATCTTTGCTCCCGTCATCATTATCGGGGCATTTTTCTTTTTAGGAGGAGGGGGAATCACCTCCATCATGGGAGATCAGTTCCAAAGAGGCATTATGAATGACTGGGCCATCTGGCTGGCTCACAACGTACCTCTCAATAAATATATGGCTGCCTTTTTCCAGCTGGTGATTGGAGGCTTAACAGGCTTAGACGGTTCTGGTTTTTCCGGGCTTCCCCTTACCGGCTCTCTGGCCCACACCTTTGGTACGGCAGTGGGAGCTTCGGTCCCGATTCTGGCTACCCTGGGACAAATTTCCGCAATTTTTGTCGGCGGCGGTACCATCGTCCCCTGGGGGCTTATCCCTGTTGCAGCCATCTGCAGCGTAAATCCCCTGGAACTTGCCAGGAAGAATCTTCCTCCGGTCATGATCGGTTTTCTTGCTACTTTTATTGCTGCCTGTTTCCTATTATAGATAATCCAGATTTAAGGAGGAATTTCCATGTGCGGAATTGCTGGTTTTTACAATCCGGTTTGCGATTACCAGAAAGATAAAGCTTATTATGAGAATATCCTGAAACAGATGTCAGAAACCCAGAGACACCGTGGGCCCGACGATTCAGGGATCTGGCTCTTTCATCAGGGAGGCATGTCTCATGCCCGTTTATCCGTTATCGACTTAACAACCGGCCGACAGCCCATAACAAAAACTGAGGCAGGCAAAACATTTGGAATTGTGTACAATGGAGAAATCTACAATACAAAGGAGCTTCGCCAGGACCTAAAGGACCGGGGTCATTCCTTTTCCACCTCCTCTGACACAGAAGTGATTTTAACCGGATATATGGAATACGGGCCTGATTTTGTGAAGCAGTTAAACGGCATTTTCGCCTTTGCCATTATGGACCCATACCGGGAATGCTTATGCCTTTGCAGAGACCGTTCCGGCATAAAGCCTCTTTATTACACCATACAGGATGGAGAAATCATCTTTGCTTCGGAGTTAAAAGGAATCTTTGCATATCCCGGCATCCGGCCTGTGATAGACCGGAAAGGATTAAACGAAATTTTCTCCCTGGGACCGGCTCATACCTCCGGATGTGGTGTTTTTAAAGGAATCAATGAAATTCTTCCGGGCCACATGCTTCTCTGTTCTAAGGACGGCTTCCACTTAAAATGCTACTGGAAGTTAGAAAGCAGACCTCATGAGGACAGCTATGAGGAAACCATTGAAAAGACCTCCTTCCTGGTTCAGGATTCCATCCGGCGCCAGATGGTTTCCGATGTACCCATCTGCACCTTTTTGTCAGGTGGGGTAGATTCCAGCCTGGTCTCGGCAGTCTGTGCTGCGGAGCTAAAAAAACAGGGCAGACAGCTTACTACCTTTTCCTTTGATTTTGTCAACAATGATAAATTCTTTAAAGCCAGCACCTTCCAGCCCTCTCAGGACCGCCCTTATGTGGACCAGATGGTAAATTTCTTAGATTCCGACCATCATTATCTGGAATGTGACAATGGCACCCAGGCAGACCGGCTTTATGACTCTGTTCTTGCCCACGACCTGCCGGCCATGGGGGACATTGACTCTTCCCTGCTCCACTTCTGCTCCATGGTCAAACAGTTTAATAAAGTAGCTCTGACCGGGGAGTGCGCAGATGAAATATTTGGAGGATACCCTTGGTTTCACAAGGAAGAATGCTTTAAAGCCCATACTTTCCCCTGGACCATGGATTTAGGAACACGAAAAGCCATCTTAAAGGATGAATTTCTGGATTATCTCAAAATGGATGAGTATGTGTTGGAAGCCTATGAAAAGTCTGTGGCGGAAACTCCCGTCTTTTCCGAGGATAATCCGACAGAGGCAAGAAGAAGAGAGATTTCCTATTTGAATCTCCGCTGGTTTATGCAGACCTTATTAAACCGTATGGATCGTGACAGCATGTATTCCGGTCTCGAGGCCAGAGTACCCTTTGCAGATCACAGGATCATCGAGTACGTGTGGAATGTCCCCTGGGATATGAAAACAAGGGATGGGGTGGTGAAAAATCTCCTCCGCCAGGCTGGAAGGGGACTTCTGCCTGATGAGATCCTATTCCGCAGGAAATCCCCGTATCCCAAGACCTATGATACCAATTATGAGGCGCTTTTGGCGGGGCGGGTAGAGGAAATGGTTGCTGGCGGTTCTGCTCCTGTCATGGAATTTTTAGACGGTAAGAAACTGGAAAAACTCCTGTCCAGCCCTTCGGATTATGGAAAGCCCTGGTACGGTCAGCTCATGGCTGGTCCCCAGATGCTTGCCTATATTCTCCAGATCAACTACTGGCTGGAAAAATATCAAATCACAGTGGAATAAAACAAAGAGGTGCAAAAGTCTTACATAAGACCTTCGCACCTCTTTACCTACTCTTTATTCAATCTCTTCCAGGATTCTTCCCATATCCGACGTATCGCCAATGAGTATGGCGCCTGTGAGCTTGCCTTCTGCATAATAATAAACCTTATAAATCTTCTTCTCTTCATCTTCTTCCCGGCGAACTTCATAGGTTCTTCCCGGGTCCTTTCCCGGGTCGCCTACTGCAAACAGGGAAGTATCCATTCCATTAAATGTGAGAGCTGCTGTCACGGTTTTATAGGAAATCTTCTCTCCGGCGGCATTGGCTCCTGCTGCCTTCCCCATCTCCACGGCCTGAGGCCAAATGGCATAATTGATTCCTTCATATTCTGCACAGTCCCCGCATGCATAAATGCCGGGTACCGTGGTTTCCATGTGCTCATTAACGATTACTGCCCGTCCGGATTTCGCCCCGGCATCTTCTGCCAGAGATACATTAGCCCGGACTCCTGCGGATATGACCACCAGATCTGCCGGCAGGACCGTACCATCTTCCAAGCGGACACCGGTCACCTTCTCTTCCCCTTCTATCTCACGGGTAACTGCCTGGAATTTCACATCAATTCCCTTTTCCAGAATGATAGACTTTAGAAACTCACCGGACTCCTGATCCAGCTGACGCTTCATAAGCTGGTCACCATGCTCCAATACCGTCACGAAAAGGCCTGTCCTTTTTAATTCCCAGGCTGCCTCCAGTCCCAGCACACCGCCGCCAATGACCACGGCCTGCTTTGATTCTGAAAGGAGGGAATTAAGCTTCTCAATATCAGAAAGCCGGCGTATGGCAACCACTTCATTCTTTTCACTTCCAGGAATAGGAGGAATGAAGCATTCCGATCCCAAAGCATAGATGCATTTGTCGTATTTAAGCCGGATTCCGTCATCAAAGGTAACTTCCTTTTCTTTCGTATCAATCTTCTCCGCCTGTTTTCCCGTAAGGTTTAAGATCCCTTTCTCTTCGTACCATGCCGGGTCATGAAGAAGCAACTCTTCCCTTTCATCCTTTCCCATCACGGCTTTTGTCAGCATGGGCCTTGAATAAGGCAGGCAGTCCTCTTTCGTTACCATGACAATGGAACAGGTGGAATTTCTTTCCCGAATCGCCTCAGCCGCACTGACGCCAGCCGCGCCATTACCAAGTATGAGGTATAACTCCTCCGTGTTTTTATGGAAATTATTTTCTTCTTCCTCATAAGGGACAAAATTTTCCGACCCTACTCCGCATACCGGACAAACCTCATTTCCCTCCTCAAATACGGCGCCGCATACCAGGCATTTGACCATGTTCTTCTTGCCTTTTCCCATGTAAAAGTACCCCCTTCTCATGTCTCTTATGTTAGTAAAAGTTCTACCTATGATCCTATCATAACATAGTTTTTTACGATTTCAAGCACCTTTCCGTTAATAATTCGTAAGCATAGAAAGAAAACCGTAAAGCCGAAAATCCGACATTTTATGATAAACTATTCACGTAAGAAAATTTTAGCCCATGAGCGAGTGAATCCTGTTGGTTTACTCCATGCACTTCGGACTGAAAAGAGGTATCAAAATGAAAAAATACAGCATTGGAGAAGTTTCCGACCAGTTAGGCTTAAGCCGTGACACCCTTCGCTTTTATGAAAAAAAAGGGATCATACAACCGGAAAAGCAAAAAAACGGTTACCGAACCTATACATATGATGATATAAAAAAGCTTTCAAGCATCATGTTTTATCGCAGATTGAACTTCAGCATCGAGGATATCGGACGTATCCTGTATAAAAGCTCCTTTCCTTCCTACTGTTCCATGATACAGGAAAAAATCACTGAAGAAAAACAACAGATGGAAAAGCACCGGCAATCCCTCATCCATCTGACTCATTTGCAGAAACACTATAAAAACGTAGAAAAATATTTAAACCGTTATGATTTAAGACCCATGCCTCCCCATTACCAGATGCCCGACAATCACTTCATCAATCAAGAAGGTATCTCTGATTTATGCTATATATGCCAGGAATATGGGATAGAGGGGAACCAGGCGAACCAGATAAACGAATTCTTCATGATCGCTGAGGATACTGCCTCCATTATGAAATTAAAACAGGAATTAAACGGCTATCCCTTACTAAAACAGGAACGATGTGTATATACCGTGGTTGCATCAGACAGCCCTGTTTTAGAATCACAAGCCGTTATAGACGCAGCTGACTGGGCAAGGCAAAAAGGATATTCTCCTCTCGGAGTTGCCTACAGCGGACACTTATTAAGCTGCGCCTTTAAGGATACCGCAAAAGAAAATCAGGAAAAAATGGCAGATACACCTATCAATTACATTGAAGTGTATCTGCCGATTCAGGCATAAAGGCTTTACTGCATGTTCTTTATGCTCTGTCTTTTTCCGTATTTTCGTCTATCTGCTTTGGAGCAGGCTTAAATACCGTACTGTAAATATAAGGTACCAGAACCATAGAAACATTTCTGTGCTTTCTCAGCCTCTGCATTATGAAATAAGTGGTCTGGTTATGAAGAATATTGGCAAACCAGCTCTCTTCCATAAAACGGGACATAACAACTGTGATCATTTCTCCCGGAAGCAGATCAGCTTCTTTTTTGCTGATATACTCTTCCACCGGTTCAATAAGCTCCCGGTAAGGTGACATGATGACCTCAAGAGGTATATCAATTCCTGTTTCCTTCCATTTTTTCTGAAGCTGCTGGCTTTGTTTCTCATCCGTAGCTATGTGCAGAGCAACCACATTGGAAGTAATTAAATTTGCATAATTTAACGCTTTCAGTACGGACCGGTTAATTCCCCCAGTCAGTACAATGCAAAGATTGGTGTCATGACTGGTGCTTTTATGATAATGGGACATAAAGTCGTTTACCACCAACTGCCGTCCGACAAACTGATAGTGAATTTCAATGCGGTGCATAATATAAACAAGAACCGGTATGAGAATGGCAAGCGCCCAGGCACCTTGTGAAAATTTAGTCACAAATACAATGACTGTTCCCGTAGCCGTCATAATTGCACCAAGGCCGTTTATACACATTTTATACCAATAGCCATTTCCTTTCACCCGGATCCATCTGATAAGCATTCCATATTGGGACAAGGTAAATGACAAGAAAACTCCGATGGCATAAAAGGGAATCAGATAATGGGTTTCTGCTTTAAATACAATCAGCAAAAATGCTACTGCAAAAAAGATGAACATAATCCCATTGGAAAAGCTGAGCCTGGTCCCGCGGTGCATGAACTGACGTGGTACAAATCCATCCTCCGCCAGAATCGCCAGCAGCGTAGGCAGACCGTTATATGCAGTATTCGCAGCCAATAACAATATAAGGGAGGTTGCAAACTGTAGAATATAAAACATTGGCCCTGGTCCAAACACTGCCATGCCAAGCTGGGAGATCACCGTCTTCCCCTCTAAAGGAATGATATTTAAAGAAGTAACCAGCAGCACCGAACCTCCGAGAATGGTGATAATGATCCCTACCAGAATAAAAAGTACACGTTTAGCGTTCCGCTGTGACGGTTCACGAAAGCTTGGAACCGCATTGCTCACGGCTTCCACTCCAGTGAGAGCCGAACATCCGGAAGAGAAGGCTCTTAGCAGCAGGAACAGGGAGATCGTTCCTGCTCCGCCTGCAACAGGCTGAATCGTTTCAGAATAATGGACCGGCGGTAAATTCCCCGTTATAAGCCTTACAAATCCGGTTGTAATAAGTACCAGCATAATAATGATAAACACATAAGTAGGAGCTCCGAATAGCTTGGAAGACTCCTTCATTCCCCTTAAATTAAGGAGTGTAATGGTACATAGAAAAAGCAGGGCAAACAACAAGCGGTAATCTGCAAATTCCGGAAAAGCGGAAATGAGGGCTGCCGTTGCAGCAGAAAGGCTAACCGCTACCGTCATCACATAATCAATAATCAGGGCTGAGGCTGCTACCATTGATGAGCCTCTTCCAATATTTTCAGAAGATACGATATAGGCGCCTCCGCCGTTTGGGTAGTTTGCAATAATCTGCGAATAGGAAAAAGCTAAAACTAAAAACAGCAGTATGATCGGTAATGTAACATATCCAAGGTAATGAACCGCCGACAGTCCCAGAACCGGAGCCAGAACCAGCAGCATTTCTTCAATTGCATATGCCACTGAGGAAACCGCATCACTTGACATAATGGGAACTCCCCAAAGGATCCCCATCTTTTCTCCTTCCAGATCATTGCTTTTCAATGTATTTCCCAACAATATATTTTTTATCTTTCTCTTTGAATGCATTTTAAATCCTCTCTAACTCCTTATCTTTCTAATTTTAGTATTACCAATAATCTCAATCCTATATAAAAATACACCTGATGAATCATAGGCTTAAATTTATTTATTGTCAATAGCGTTATTCCTATTCGGCCGTTAAGAATCGTTACGATTTTAAATGGTTTAAAACAAAAAGCGTTTCTTCCGTGGATACCAACCACAGAAGAAACGCTTTTTTATTTTGTATTGTACATATTTAACGAATCATTTCCCCATGCATGAAACTGCCTCGGCTCACTGGAAATATTTCACGCCGGATTCAAAAATCTTCATATCCTGCTCACCGTAAATGTTCATGGCCACCGATTCGCCGCGTCGTTCGGAATGGGCCATCTTGCCCAGGATCCGCCCATCAGGGCTTGTGATACCCTCAACCGCCATGTAAGAACCGTTGGGATTCCAACACTCATCCATGGTAGGGCATCCCTTGTCATCCACGTATTGAGTAGCCACCTGGCCGTTATCAAACAGACGTTTTATCCATTCCTCCCCTGCAACGAACCGTCCTTCACCATGAGAAGCCGGATTGCAGTAAACGCCTCCTAATTCAGCCCCTGATAGCCACGGCGATTTATTCGTTACCACCTTTGTATAAACCATCTTGGAAATATGGCGGCCAATGGTATTCATTGCCAGCGTAGGAGAATCATCCCGCTGCTCTGTGATCATTCCTTCCGGTACAAGCCCCAGCTTTATTAGAGCCTGGAAGCCATTGCAGATTCCTAACATCAGGCCGTCTCTTTCATTTAAGAGCTTCCCGATTTCCTCCTTGATCACTTGATTGCGGAATAAGTTGGCAAAAAACTTGGCAGAACCATCCGGTTCGTCACCTGCGGAAAATCCTCCGGGGAACATGACGATCTGGGCATTGGATATTTCCCTGCGGTAGACTTCCACCGATTCCCTGATGTCCTGGGCCGTTAAATTCCGAAAGACCTTGGTCACTACATTGGCACCTGCTCTTTTAAAAGCCCTCTCGCTGTCATACTCACAGTTTGTGCCAGGGAACACCGGGATAAATACATTGGGCTTTGCCACTTTATTCCTGCAGACGTATATATCCTTTGTATCATAAAGCTGTTCAGATACAGGAGTCTTTTCTGCTCCTGACTCCGTTGGGAACACATCCTCTAAGGGTTTTGTCCACGCGTTCAGCGCCTCATCTATGGCAATCGCTGTGTCGCCGTATTCAAACATGCCCCTATCCGTGACTTCGCCGATAATGGTGTGGGGAACTAACAATTCCGCAAGGCTTCCTTCCGGTACTTCGCATATCACGTCTCCCCATCCGGCCTTAAAGAAATCTCCTGGATCCACGTTGCGGCTGATCCTTATGCCCATCCGGTTTCCAAAGGCCATCTTGCTGACCGCCTCACAGATCCCGTGGCTCTCTGCAGCATAGGCAGATAAGATCCGTCCTGCGCAGATATCTTCAAACAGCGCTTCATACCCTTTCATAACCTGGCTGTATACCGGAAGATCATAGGAATCCTTTTCAATCCGGAATACCACAATCTTGCTTCCCGCCTTTTTAAATTCCGGCGTAATGATATGCTTCCCATCTGCAACATCTACAGCAAAGGATACAAGGGTAGGCGGCACATCAATGTCATGAAAGGTGCCTGACATGCTGTCCTTTCCTCCGATGGAAGGAAGTCCAAATCCCATCTGGGCGTTGTATGCCCCAAGGAGAGCGGAAAACGGCTGGCTCCAGCGCGTTGGATCTTCCGTCATCCTGCGGAAATACTCCTGGAAGGTAAAGCGGATTCTTCTGTAATCGCCGCCTGATGCCACGATTTTGGCAACAGAGGACAATACTGCATAAATTGCGCCGTGATAGGGGCTCCAGCTTGACAGGTAGGGATCAAAGCCACAGCTCATCATGGTTACGGTATCTGTTTTTCCATGAAGTACCGGAAGCTTTGCCACCATGGTCTGAGTCTCTGTCAGCTGGTACCTGCCTCCATAGGGCATGAACACGCTTCCAGCCCCTATGGAACCATCAAACATTTCCACAAGCCCTTTCTGGGAGCAAACATTTAAGTCAGAAAGCAGCTTCAGCCAGGCTTCCTTAACATCTGCGATCTCCTGTCTCATAAAAACACCCGGCTCTCTGTCAGGGACTTCCACAACAACCGCGGCTTCCTGATGGGCTCCGTTGGTATCTAAGAAGGCCCGGCTGATGTCCACTATGGTCTTTCCTCTCCATTCCATCACAAGCCTTGGTTCTGACTTTACCACTGCAACAACTACTGCCTCTAAGTTTTCCTCTGCCGCATAGGCCAGGAACCGGTCTGCATCTTTCGGATCTACCACAACCGCCATGCGTTCCTGGGATTCTGAGATGGCAATCTCCGTACCATCCAGTCCTGCATACTTCTTTGGTACCTTATCCAGATCGATCCGCAAGCCATCTGCCAGTTCTCCTATTGCAACCGACACACCGCCTGCACCAAAGTCATTGCATTTCTTAATAAGTCTGCTCACTTCTTCTCTTCGGAACAAACGCTGTATCTTTCGTTCTGTTGGCGCATTCCCTTTCTGGACCTCTGCTCCGCAAGTCTCAATGGAAGCTTCCGTATGAACCTTTGAGGAGCCGGTAGCTCCGCCGCAGCCGTCCCGTCCGGTACGGCCTCCAAGGAGAATGATTAAGTCTCCCGGATCCGAAGTCTCCCGGATGACATTCTTTCTTGGGGCAGCGCCTATGACAGCACCTATTTCCATTCTCTTTGCCACATAATTCGGGTGATAAATTTCCTTTACATATCCGGTTGCCAGACCAATCTGGTTTCCGTAGGAGCTATAGCCGTTTGCAGCTCCTGTCACGATCTTTCTCTGAGGCAGTTTTCCTTTTAATGTTTCATTCAAAGGCCTTGTAGGGTCAGCTGCACCTGTTACCCGCATGGCCTGATATACGTAAGTACGGCCGGAAAGGGGATCACGGATCGCACCGCCAAGGCAGGTGGCCGCACCGCCAAATGGCTCGATCTCCGTAGGATGATTGTGAGTTTCATTTTTGAAATTCACCAGCCATTCCTCTTCCACACCGTCAATCAGGACCGGGACCACAATGCTGCAGGCGTTGATTTCATCAGACACCTCAAGATCTTCTACTTTTCCCTCCATGCGAAGCTTCTTCATGGCCATGAGAGCCAGATCCATAAGGCATACAAATCTGCCGTCTTTTCCCTTTAAGACCACCTCCCGGTCAGCCAGGTACTGCCTGTAGGTATCCTCCATGGGCTTACGGTAATCTCCTGAACGAAATGTCACATCCTTTAATTCCGTCTGGAAGGTAGTGTGGCGGCAGTGGTCCGACCAATAGGTATCAAGGACCCTTATCTCTGTCATGGAGGGGTCTCTTTGTTCTTCCTCTTTAAAATAATTCCGGATATGGAGAAAATCCTTAAAGGTCATTGCCAGATTTAATGACTCATACAATTCCATTAATGCCTCTTCTGCAAGATCCGTAAAGCCATCAAAAACAATCACATCTTCAGGAGTATCAAATAGCGCGGCAAGAGTCTCCGGCTTTCTTTCCTCTGCTTCCCTGGAATCCACCGGATTGATGCAGAAAGCTTTGATGTCGGCAATTTGAGCTTCTGTAAGAGCGCCGGAAATCACATAGGTGGTTGCAGACCGGATCACAGGCTCCTCATCCTCTTTTAGCAGCTTTACGCACTGCTCTGCGGAATCAGCCCGCTGGTCAAACTGGCCCGGTAAGTATTCAACGGTAAAAACCACATCCTCTTCCTTTTTCGGGAAAGCCTCTTCATAGACCTCATCTACGGGTGGCTCTGAGAAAACAGCGGTAAGAGCTAACCCATAGACTTCGTCGGACAGAGCCTCCACATCATAGCGGATCAGCACCCTTACACCGGTCACCGTATTAATACCAAGATAGCCTGCGATTTCCTCTCTTAATTCATTTGCCTTTACGGCATAGGCCGTTTTTTTCTCAACATACACTCTTCTTACACTCATGATTTCCTCCTTGCAAAAGCTCCCCATGGTTTATCAGGACAGGAATTTCCCTGTTATTCTCTTGTATTAATCATACCACAAGTTATATAGATTAGAGAAATTAATATATCTTATGTTATTAATCAGTATAGTTAATATTACTGATGCCATCAGCAGTAGGAAACCACCGGCCTGCCTATCTGTATCATCTGGACGCTTCCGCCTTTGACACATTTCGACATTTTTCGACATTTTTTATAAAAATACTTGAAAATTAGAAATATTTGCTCTATAGTAATAAAAGATTTTTTTATAAAGGAGTGCTAGATTTTATGGATCTTCATCAGCAATTAAAGGACTTATCCCAAAAATATTCATTTGAAAACGTCCACTTAAAGAAAGAGGAACAAAGTCCCTATCTGGAGGTAAGCTTACAGCTTCAAGAGGAACACATTGAAAAGTTCATTGAAAAAGCCGGGCAGCTTAGCTCCATCGTGGAATCATGTGCTAATATGGTCAGCATCTTTGACGATTCCGCTCCAAAGGAGGCCCTAATGCAGACCTCCCTGCGCTGTGCTGGAAGGGATACGCTGTTTATCCGCACCACCCCTTCCATGGTGAAAATCCTCATAGAAACACTATTTGATTAAGTACCGGTTCAATAGAAGCAAGGAGGCCAAAAGGCTTCCTTGCTTCTTTATTAGTCCATATGGGAAGTATCATTCATCTCCAACAGCATGAAGTCTTCCGTCAGCGGACTGTAATTAACCGTTGTAATGCTGGCATTTTCTACGATAATACTTTCTACCTCCGGATGATCCTGCATCATATAGGAGATTAAATAGGCGATGGTAGCACCGTGGGATACAATGGCAACATCTTCCCGGCCGCCGGTGATTCTTAATATTTCCCTGATCGTCCAAACACAACGGCTAATAACATGGTCCCTGGTCTCTCCTTCCGGAGGGGACGCTTCGTCCGGGCAGGAAGCCCACAATGCGTATTCCTTTGGATACGCTTCCATGATCTCATCCCATGTCATGCCTTCCCATTTGCCAAATTCCACTTCAATAAGCTGGGGCATGGAACAAATTTCCACCTTCTGCCTGGTGCTGATCCTTTCGGCGGTTTCCGTGGCACGGATTAAGCTGCTGGAAAAAATCTTAGAAACCGGGCGGGAATCCATTCCCTTTGCCAGCAGCTCCGCCTGCGCTCGGCCCGTTTCATTAAGGGGAATATCGTGGCTCCCCTGGATTCTGCCCTGAATATTCCAGTCTGTCTGCCCATGACGTATCAGATAAATCTTCATTTCATCTCTCCCAGTCTATTATTCTTCAAAATCGTAATCTTCAGATTCTTCATCCTCAGTAATTTCAATGCCCTCCACTCCTGCCAGGGCTTCTAAATCCATGGACTCAGCATTCATGCTCATGGCATCCATTGCAATCTTCATAATTCCACTTATTTCTTCCACGGTCATCTTCATCTTGTCTGCCAGTTCTTCTACCGTTGCCTCACGTCCAAGTTCTTTAGCAAGAAGCTGGGAAATCTGCTGGAGCACATTCACCCGGGCAGCCAGTTCTTCTCCTGTCTGCTTTGCAGACTGCTGCTCCTCAACGGCTGCAGCAAGGGCTTCTCTGATCCTCTGACTTTTAAAATTGTCAAACTCTTGTCTGACTTCCTCTTGTACATACTCTTCCACAGCCATCATAAGAGCCATATTGGCTTCCTGAACCAGATCTGTCATAAGAACACCTCTGCCGTCATATTCTCTGGCATATTCCAGGGCCACACGTAAGTTTCCTTCCACAATCCTTTTTTTCGCTTCCTTACTGCCCTCTGCTGCTTCCTTTAAAAGGTCTTCCTGCTCTTCCCTGGTACAGGGAGGGATATGTCCCATCTCTTCCAGATACATTTGGTAAAAATCATCATGCATATTCTTATACCGCTCCTTCTTTTTTCATATCCTGGCTCCTGTGCCCGTACTATACCGCACCCAAGGAAATTTGTCAAACGCCTTTACAAACCAATCAGATCCATGATAGAATATCCTTATGTTTATAAGGAGGACTAATAATGGATATTAATTATGAACTTTATAAAGTCTTTTACCACGTTGCCACCACCTTAAGTTTCTCGGAGGCTTCCAAACAGCTTTTCATCTCCCAATCGGCAGTCAGCCAGTCCATCAAGGTGCTGGAGAAAAAACTAAACCAAACCCTTTTTGTCCGTAGTACGAAAAAGGTCCAGCTTACTCCGGAAGGAGACATCCTCCTAAAGCACATAGAACCAGCCATTAATCTGATTCAAAAGGGAGAAAACCAGCTGCTGGAGGCTAATACCTTAAACGGCGGCCAGCTGCGGATCGGTGCCAGCGACACCATTTGCCGTTACTACCTTGTTCCTTATTTAAATAAATTTCATAAAACCTACCCCAATGTACACATTAAGGTTACCAACCAGACTTCCATTGAATGCGCTCATCTTTTAGAAAGCGGACAGGTAGATTTTATCATTACCAATTATCCCAACTCAGGGCTTTTAAGCTCCCAGAATACCCGGGTCATTAACGAATTTTCCGATGTATTCGTCGCCAATCAGGAATATTTTCCTTTGAAGGGACAGACCGTAAGCCTTGGAACGCTCCAGACCTATCCTATTCTGATGCTGGAAAGAAAAAGTACGACCAGCGAGTTCCTTCATCACATGTTCCAGAAGGAACAGCTTGATCTGGTCCCTGAAATCGAACTGAGCAGCAACGATCTTTTGATCGACTTAGCCCGTATCGGCCTTGGGATCGCATTTGTTCCGGACTTCTGCATTCCTGAGAATGACAGAGATTTATTCCAGGTAAAGCTTTCAGAAAAGCTTCCTACCCGTCAGATGGTCGTGGCTTATAATGAAAACATACCCGTTTCCCAGGCTTCCAAACAGTTCATGGACATGCTTTGACCGGTATACTGCTTTTACGCTGCCGCCCCTTTTGGGGCGGCAGCTTTTATTTTCGCCCGTCCCAAAAGCTTTGCACCACTTCATCCACATTTTTTAACTGCACTTCATAATACCCGTCCCATTCTCTTGGAAATAAGGCCTGATAGTCTGGTTTTAAAAAACGTTCATCTAGCAATGCGATAACTCCTTCATCCCGGACCGTACGAATCACCCTTCCTGCTGCCTGCATGACCTTATTCATCCCCGGATATTGGTAGGCATAATCAAATCCGTTCTGCTCCCTGGAATCGAAATACCCTTTTAAGATCTCCTGTTCCGTACAGACCATGGGAAGTCCGGTGCCAACGATGATGGCTCCGATCAGACGGCCTTCCTTTAAATCAATTCCTTCTGAAAATACACCACCCATAACGCAAAGGGCCACAAAGGAATCCTTCCGATCCTCAGAAAATTCCTCTAAAAACTCCTCCCTCTCCTGTTCACTCATGTGGGTTGCCTGGGATAAGTACGTAAACTCTTTTTTCAGTCCTTCTGTTTCGTCAAGAATTGCCTCGACTGCCTTTAAATACTGGTAAGACGGCAGAAACACCATGTAGTTTCCTTTATGGGCTGAAACAATTTTCCGCATATAATCCACTACCTTCTGGTATTCCCGGCGGTTTCTCCTGGTATAACGGCTGCTTACATCAGAAGCAACCAGGAGTAGACGTTTCTCCTGATCAAAGGGTGACTGGGCATATACTGCATATTCTTCCAGGTCACCGCTTAAAAGCTCCTTGTAATACCGCACCGGGAGCAATGTGGCAGAAAAGAACACAGTGCTGTTTCCCTTATCCAAACACTCTTTTAAGTTTTTCGCCGGATTCACACAAAATAGCCGGAGCATAAAACGTCCATCAGGCAATAGCTCTGTATAGATCCGGTAATTTTCATCCACTCGGTCATAGATATTCAGAAGGTCCCTTAGACTAAAATAGAAATCCAGAACCAGGTCCCGGTCTTTAAATTCCTCACCGGTATCCATAAACTTTTCCATTTCCCCGAAAAGGGTCATGATACTGGTCATAAAAAACCGGATGTCTTCCAGGATCTGAAACTCCTCACATTCCCGTTTCATTTCCAGAAGCTCTTTGTTGCACCGTTCCAACATTCGGACAAGCTTTGGGCTCATAGATTTCAATATCTTTTTAATAAGAAGAAAGTCCTCCTTATAGACCGTTGCACTGTACATTTCCCTGGCTCTTGGAACCAGGTTATGGGCCTCGTCTGTCAAAAACAGGTAATCTCCGGTGACACCTTCGGAAAAATACCGTTTCAGACGGATATTAGGGTCAAATACATAATTATAATCACAGATGATGGAATCCACCCAGTTGCTGATATCCAGGCAGAATTCAAACGGACACACCTGGTATTCCTCTGCATAGCGCAGTACCGTTTCTCTGGTGATTCCGGACTCCTTGTGGATGATATCGTAAACCGCATCTCCCACCCGGTCAAAATGGCCCTTGGCATAAGGACAGGCATCCGGGTTACATTCCGGTTTTTCAAGGAAGCACAGTTTTTCCTTTGCCGTTAAAGTCACTGAGTTTAAATACAGCCCTTGCTCCCGCAAGATATCAAACGCTTCTTCTGCCACGCCTCTGGTTATGGTTTTTGCAGTCAGATAAAACAACTTATCTCCAAGTCCTTCCCCAATGGCCTTTATGGCCGGATAAACGGTGGAAAGGGTCTTTCCGATTCCCGTAGGAGCCTGAATAAAAAGATTCCTCTTTCTGGCAATGCTCCGGTAAACGGCGACGACCAGTTCCTTCTGCCCCTTCCGGTAAGGATAGGGAAAGGAAAGCTCTTTAATGGACTCATCTCTTCTTATTCCATGGTTGTATAAATATCTTGCCCATTTAATATACTCATGAATCACGGACTGAAACCAGCTTTCCAGCTCCTCAAAGGATTTTTCTACTTGAAAACGCCGTATCTCCTCTGTTTCAATGTTGCAATATGTCATCTGCATGACAGCCCCATTCAGCCCGTGGTCATAGCAGTAAAAATACCCATAGCACATGGCCTGGGCTAAATGTACTTCAATCGGTTCTGATAAATAGGATAAATCCATATACATGCCTTTGATCTCATCAATGGTCACCCCTTCCGGTTTCTCAATGATGCCGTCGGCCCGTCCCTCTACCAGAATTTGAAACTGATCCACTTCTACCTCATGCTTTAACACCACTTCCGCCCGGTAATCTGCTCCCATGCGGCGCTGGATCTTCCTGTGTATCCGGCTCCCTTCCTGCATGGCGGTCTTCTCAGCCCCTCCAGAACGCCGGTTATCCAGGTCACCGGAGCGCAAAACTAACTCAACCAGATTCCTGACAGATATTTTCAGGATTTTTTTCTCTGTTTCATCCACTCCGGTGTCCTCTCCTTCTTTATTTTCCCCGTATTTTCCTTCTTACATCCATTGCGGAGCATATTCCATGAATAAAAAAAAGGAACTGCAAGCCGTACGGCATACAATTCCCTCTTTCCGTTGCATCTGTTTATGCTGCTGAACATTTCCCAGGAGCTTTCGCTGCCAGAAATGCCTCAAACTCTGCATCTTCCCCGTTAAATTCAACGGTCAAAACCTGTGTCAAATCTAAACTTAATACTCCTAATATAGACTTCGCGTCAATGGTTACTCTATTGTAATACACGTCTATGTCAAAATCACATTTAGCAGCAGCAGCAACAAATTCCTTCGCCTCGGCAACAGTTGGCAACATAATCTTTAACTGTTTCATAATCACAACTCCTTTTTATAGTGAAGAAAAAGTTATAGAATATATATATCACGTTTGACATGATTTGTCAAATTATGTTTCATATACGATTATATGGCCCTTTTTTGTGCAAATTCTGTAATTATCTCTGAGGGAAAGCTTTGTAGATAAGCATATTTTAGATGAGACAAGTTTTATTTTGGGAATGATTATCATCGTAACTTTTCATTCTATTTCAATTTCACGGTTTTACCTTGTGTTTTTCATATAAAACGCCAAACCAAGCCCATGAAACCTGACTTTTGCCCTTGGACTTCCTTTTCTATAATATTTTACCACAAATCAGGATTCAATAACAGCAGAATTAATTTTTTATTTTTTTCTAAAAACTGTTGCAATTTAAAAACTTCTATGCTATACTCTCTAAGTGCTCAGGCAGAGATATAACGCCGATCCATAGGGGAATAGTTCAATGGTAGAGCAACGGTCTCCAAAACCGTAAATGGGGGTTCGAGCCCCTCTTCCCCTGCTTTTGTTAAGCTCCAAATTCCTTTTTATTTATAAGGAATTTGGGGCTTTTTCTTTTTATTCATTGAATACACTTGACTACACCTATACTTCAGAATGAATTTTGAATCACTTATTTTATTCACATGAGCCATACAAAAAAGACCACCAACTTGTAGTTAGTAATCTTATAAATTGTAATTTATATTCCATTTCAATATGTATGGATTTTCTGCATTATTGAAATGTCGTATTCAGAAGAGAGTGTATGTCACACCCTTTTTATAGATAATAAATAACATCTTTTATAATATTTTACTCTGACTCATTTTTTATTATCCCTTTCACTACTCGGCAAATTGGTATTGATATTAATAATAACGGAAACAGCCATACCGTACCATTATAATATGCAATTGACGAATTAGCTTTGAGCACACATATTATTAAACTTTCAAAAGTAGCCATTGAAATATAAATGCTATTAGATATTTTTAAATCACTCATTTTTAACCTCATTCACTCCCTAGTGCTTATTTATTATGGTGTCATGTTTATTATATAACTTTACATAATAAAATCAAACACCTACTAGTCGCACTCTTCGACAACAGGTTTCTAATTTTGAAGTAAACGAATATAATAAATAGTGAAAAGTCCTGGTTATCCAGGGCTTTATCTCTTCACTGTTATTTGAAAATTTCAGAAATTATTAATCAATAAAAACTATTGGTTTAATTAGATCCTTTGGCTTCTGATCCATTAAATAAAAAGCGTCTTCAATTTTTGAAAAGCCGTTATATCGATGTGTAATAAGTTTTGTTGTATCAACTCTACCATGTTGAACCATATGAAGCATTTTTCTGATCCGAAGGGCACCGCCAGGACAGAATCCTCCACGGATTGTTTTATTTGACATGCCAAGTCCCCATGATAATGTGGGCATAGAGAGCACGTCCTGACCGTCAAAGAAATTAACATTGGAAATATATCCTCCAGGAACCGTCATTTCCACTGCCTGTCGTAGGATATCGCCATTTCCACCGGCAATGATGACAGAATCAGCACCTCCCTTGGTTAATTCAAGTACCTGTTTTACGATATCACCATCTTTGTAACTTACAATGTCTGTTGCCCCGTATTCCTTTGCAATTTTAACACAATTCGGACGTGTTCCGATTGCAATCAGTTGACCTGCACCGTTCAGTTTAGCTCCTGCAACTGCCATAAGTCCAACAGGCCCTATGCCGATGACAACTACCTTATCACCGAATCTGACATTCGCGTTCTCCACACCATGAAAACCAGTAGACATCATGTCAACTGTCATTAGAGCAGCTTCCGGTAATACGTTTTCTGGTAAAAGGACTAGATTGGCATCTGCCTGATTAACATGAAAATATTCCGCAAAAGTACCATCTTTAGAACCTAAGAACTTAAAACTTTTCATGAGTCCTTCATCATGCGTATTATATTCCCCCTGTACGTTCTCGGCAAGCCAGTTCGGAGTAGTACAAGGAACGACAACGATATCTCCTATTTTAAAATTCTTGACCAAATTGCCAACTTCAACGATCTCTCCCACCGCCTCGTGTCCAAGAATTAAATCTTTTCGGTCTCCAAAACCACCGTGGAGAAGATGGTTGTCAGAGGAACATGGAGCGAGTACTGTCGGGCGGATAATTGCGTCTAGAGCCCCACATTCCGGACGTTCTTTTTCAATCCATCCCGCTTGATCAATAGAGAGCATTCCAAAACCTTTCATTATGTATACCTCCTTTTAGTTATATATAGAGTATATAACATTGATAAATTTATATCAATATATTTTTACTGATTTAATATATAATTTATATGTATCTGGTTATTATTTTACCTATCCGAGATGAATTTTTTAATCTTATGCCAAGTAAATTTACTTGGCATTCTTTTTCATAAAGGTTTTATAAGGTAAATTATAATCATATAAATTATTAATTCTAACAATGAGGAACATCTTATATTGATTAACCTATCACAAAACAATTTAAAAGATGAACTAATTTTATCTTTACTAAATTCTTATATAACCTCTGCGATCAACCAATATTATAATCAGTATTTTAATTCCGAATTAGAGGTCTACAATTATGAAAATGAAGTTCTTGATATCACAAGTTTAAATTACCTGACTGTAAGAATCGGAGTGTTCCCTCAAATTGGCGCTCATAATCCTGTTGGGTACGATAGACTCACCTACATTGTTGATGCAAGTGGAACTGCCATATTGCAAAAATATGAGCATCTGGCATCTTATGAGATACCACCTCATTTAAAAGATACTATTACTAAACCACTACCTAGAAATTGACTTTTTATAACTTCCTTTGAAAAGTTCTTACGCCCATAGGTAATATCAAAACAAGAACAGCCGACAGGCGCTCTCCTTGAGCATCTGTCGGCTGTTTTATGTATTATTATAGATCTTTAAAGTCGTGTGAAATTACTTTTTATATCCACACTTTGGACACACGCCGTTTTCATTTAAGGCAATACCACACAACGGGCAACGGTCAATGTTATTTTTAGTATCAAATTCTTCGGAAGCTGCGTTAACGCCACTAGTAAATGTAATCTTTGCGATGTTCAGCTTATCTTTTAGCAGATCATAAACAATCTTGATCATACCTTCAACGGTCATGGTCTCTTTGGTCACAACCAAACGGCACTCAGGATATGCGGTTGCAAGTTCAGTTTTAAAAGCGGGACCCTTCATTTGATTGGTCGGCGCACCGTCCTTAATACCCTGTTTTTCGTAAACATCGAGGATTGCTGGCAAAAGGGGATCGTCTTCCCGAAGGATCAGCGCGTGGTCGAAGTTTTTCAGGACTTCCCATGCGGTCTTCTGAATTTCATTGCAAGGGAAAACCATATTGACTCCGGAATTAACAGAATCTTCAACTTCAATAGTTAGGACGCCAGTGTGACCGTGCAAATACTGTGCTTCTCCTTTGAACCCAAAGAATCTGTGTGCGTATTGCAGGTCTAATGTTGTAATACTTCTCATCATCATTCTCCTTTATACTTTATATTTACGGGTTGTTTTGCTGCTCCCGTATGAGCACTTAATAACACCTTGCCGGGATACATGCAGTCTATGGATTACTCTTGCATTCCGAGCAAATACCCTTAAAAACGATATCGTGCCCAGTAAATACGAACCCATGGGTATCCCTGATTGATTTCTCCATATCTGCTATATATTCCATGTCCACATCAAAAACACGGCCGCACTTTACACATCTCGCATGATAGTGATCGCTGCAAAGATGGTCGAAACGGTCAGCCCCGCCGGGAATCTCTCTTTTTCGTATATCGCCCAATTCACAAAGCCGCTGCAGGTTCCGATACACTGTCCCTCTACTTATATTCGGGTGTTCCTTAACGACTTCATCATATATCTGGTCTGCAGTTGCGTGACACCTTAGCTTATTTACGGCCTCATGAACTAAAGCGCATTGAATCGTATTTCGTCTAATCATAAAGCTAACCTCATTACAGTATTTATTACTTATTAGGATTATATCCTAATAAGGATTATATGTCAAGTCTTTTCCAGAAATGGAAGAGGCTTATTCATTCTCATATCTTTTTATTATAAGCACTATAAAAGACATTGGATTATTCTCCAATGCCTTTTAATGAGGTTGGTTCTATATAATATGTTTAATCATCTGTTTCAAAATTAATAATTGGTAATCGGTCGATCTGTTTGAAAATATAGGTTTCTCCATCCATTATAATTGTAAACGTTAGCTTTTTTCCATTATTTAATATTTTGGTATTTTGAAATTTAGAACTATTGATAAAATGTTCATTATCTGTTCCCTTTGAATAAGTTCCCTTATCTATTTCATCAAAATTGTAGTAATAAAATGTATAGTCATTATTAAGATCAAATACCATAGATGTAAAAGGAAGCTTATCACATGTATAAGTTCCTTGCAGAATTGGAGATTCTTTCACTATATACATGGGTATTATTCGAACAAGAAAAAGACCAAATACACATATAAATAAAAGGACAAGAAACCTAACCAGGCTTTTTTTATATACTCTCATTTATACCCCACCTTCACTATTACTAAATAACCCCCGAAGACACTTTTGTATATTCAGTGCCTACGATTTCCCACTTAGCCCCCTGCATATATTAGGCTTAATATTACCATATGATCAATTAGAGCAGGAATTCACCAGAAATCCATGCTTTAGATAGAATAGATTAGAAGCCTTCCTTACGTCTCAATTTACGTAAATCATTTCGCTTTACCGCACTATTCCATTCAGCTCTTTCTCTTTCTGTCATAAGTTTAAGACTCGGTACTTTAACAGGAGTTCCATCTTCATCAATTGCTACATATACCAGATAGGCACGGTTAATCGGCCTTCGTATCCCCGAAAGGTCCTCCGAGTAGGTATCCACTCTTACTTCCATTGAGGTATTACCCACATAGGTTAACTTTCCTATCAACACAATGGTGTCATTAATAAAGGCCCCCGCCTTGAATTGAAGATTATCAATTGCAACTGTCGTAGTGTTACATTCAGAATGGCGTCTGGCAGTTATCGCGCCCACTACGTCAATCCACTCCAGTAGCTGTCCTCCAAAAAGTCTGCCACTCCCATTGATGTGGGCTGGCATTAAAAGGTGAACCTGCTCTACCATTGATTCCTCGACTGTCTTAAATTCTTTCATTGGTTTTCCCTTCTTCTGTTGTTCAATCAAATATATTGTTTATTACTTATATATATTTCACTACTATAAATCCAGAGATATTATCATGTCAACCGTTTAGAAAAATGTTGACTCAAAGGAAAAGCCTACGATAGGAAAACTGATTAATTTTTCTTTTTTATGCACATTCCAACTATCATTCCTATCATATACCCAAAGCCTAAACACATCACACCAAATATTATATGTCCAAATATAATACTAAAACACATTGCTACTGCTCCGGCCATCATACCAAAACACATTCCCATTACCATGTAATTTTTTTCGTTATTATCTTTTTTACTCATATTATTTACCTCTATATTCTGATTTCCAGATTATCCCCTCAATAAAGCGCCTTTTTAATATGATACTGCGCAGTTTTTATTTTAGTGTGGCTGGATCAGGTTCAAAAAGCTCGTCAACTGTTGTTCCCAGTATGCGTGCCAGCTTAAAGGCTAATAACAGAGTGGGATCATATTTGTCATTTTCAATCGCATTAATGGTTTGTCGTGTGACACCTAACAACGTAGCCAAATCTTCCTGTCTATATTTTTTTTCTTTACGTAATTCTCGTATGCTATTCTTCATAATTCTCAACGACCAATCGTAAAATACAGGATTGCGCCAAAGAAAATGAGCATAAATATTACACCGAAAGAAATTAGAATTTGTTTTTTGCCACTGTTATCGTCAACTTTTATCTTTTCAATACTCGTGACGAAAAAGTAAACCAGAAACTGCAGCCCGAACAGGATAAACGGAAGTGATGTCTGTTGACTTTTTACATAATTAAATACACCCCATATAACGAGGGAGAACACCAAAAAGGCCCAACTCCATTTAATCCCCACCTGGTTTATCATTGATTCCATCTCATCCATCTTTCTCATAATAAACCTCCATAATGTCAAAAGTATTTTACATTCTTAGAATACAATTTATTCACAAAAATGTCAAGAGATTTTTACATTTTTACAATTTCAAAAAATCACCTAGGTCAGTTTACAAGAAACTACACGCAGGCTGGAAACGGGAATGTTACAAAGTCGAAGAAAAAGTTATTCCAATTTAAAGAGCTTTGTATATAAATAGTAAAGCCTTAGAATCCTTATTTTACTTAAGATTCTAAGACTTTATTATTTTAGTGAAAACTATTCTTCATTCGTATAATCAAGATTGTCATTTATCTGCCCATTTAGAATCTTACTTTTATCGATCTTCACACTTGCAATCATCTGTTGACAATCCTCACAAACATGTTTACCCATGACGTTAAAAAAGGGATTTTCGGAGGTACCGCAGATACAACAATAATCAAATGGAGCTGTTATGATTAAACATTTACCTTCCTGCTCAAACTCTATTTGTACTACTGTTTTTGGGGTCCAGCCAAGGGCACTTAGAAATTCTTCTGGAAGTTTGATCGTTCCATCTTCTCTTATTTCAGCTTTCAGATCTAAACAATTTTTAAACATCAAATCCCATCCTTTCGTAAAAAAACTATGTTATGTATGTGTAGTTTTCTCAATTGTTTTTCCAGAAATTTAATTTAGAATATATTATAAATCAGAATTAATAATGATTAATGTTCCCAATTCTGCTTTTTGGGTACGGAATCGCAGCAAATAAATAAAAAGCGACCATTGGTGCATTGGAATTATCCAATCAACTACCAACAATCGCTTTCTACAATCAAATTTTATTAATGTAATGATCTATCTCCTACAGTTCTTTCACCCAGACCTTCACCTGCCCCTGGAACCCTATGGTCACTTTATCTTCTTCCAGAAGTATCTTAGGACGTTTATCCAGCCAATCCTGGGCCAACTCCGAGCGATCTCCCAGGAAGGCGGTAACCACCAGATGATCTCCCGGCTCCAAAGCAGTCTTGACCGTAGGAATTACCGTAAGGTTATAAAACAGATTGGTATTCGGATAAGCAGTTACCAATGCGCTGTTCCCGCCCGTGTAGCTGACTGCCGCACTGACTCCCCACGGGAATACTGCTGCAGTACTGTCTGGCTTCTGCTCTACCATGGCTGGCTCATATTTTCCGTTTGCAGCCCCTGACACTACATGAAAGCATTTTTCCGCTTCAATGGCAAAACCTCCGTCAGCCACATCGATCGCTTCCTCCGTATGGATCCGGTGAATTCTTACATGCCACGGTGCAAGGGGTATGATGGTTGTCTCTACCATCACTCTTGGCATGATCTCGTATTTCATATAAAGCCGGTCATCATAAATCCGGTACTCTTTCGTTCCATATCTCATCTGATAATGCTCATAGCCTGCCAAAGAGATTGCTAACGTATTGTCAAAGGCACCTTCCTCCAGTCCATGTCCTCTTGATACACTGAAGCCAAACTGATTGGAATACACGAATTTCTCATATTTCTGTTGGCAGTATCCATGATTCTTAGAATGCTGGCCTGTCACAAATGCCATTACATGATCCTTTTCATCATGAGTGACTAACATGTGAGGCTCCGAAAGAACTTTCAGCTTATCAAAAGGATATGCTTCCGGCTCTGAGGTCCAAAATGGATGATCGTCCGGCAAAACCAGCATGAAAAAGGTCTTAAAACCCCAGTAAGGAGAGCCTGGAGCATTATAGCGCTCGCTCATGTATAGATTGGGGTATCCATAGCCAATGGAGAGAACACCGGAAGGCTCAAAGATTGGCCGGGCCATCCAGGTTTCTAAGTTTCTCAGCGCCAGATTCTTCATGATCCCGTATCCCGGCCCTTCCATTCCGGCAAAGCCCATGGCAGAAAAATATGCCCCATGAGCAAAGCGGTAGGTTAAACTCCTGCCAAAGGGAATTTCATTGCCGTCATTACCAAACCAATAGATAAAGGTTTTGGAAAATTCCTGTGCCCGCACTTTTAACTTTTCCGACAATTCAGGCTCATTGTTTTCCATAAAACCGGCATAAATCAGGGCATAAAACTGAATGGCAAAAGGAATGTAGTAGTCCACCTGGCCCGGATTGCCATCATAATACCAGCCCTCCCTGGTATAGCAGTCTTCTATGACCTTGAAATCATCCTCCATACACGCCTCAGACCAGGGAAGCCCTAACCGGCAGAAGGTCATATTCACCAGTATCCTGAAAAAACGCCAGTTATTCGGATGGACCTTCTTTTCATTGATTTGATTCAGCCACTGGTACAAATGACTTTTCTGATCTTTTGTGAGCGGCTCCCAGAATTTATCAGGAGACAGGCTGATGGCTACGGCAAGGGAGGCCATCTCCACCATCTTCTGATCATAATTATTCAGACTTCCCCAATATTCCTCATGATCTGGGTCCGTTCCATGGATTAGACCGGCCTGATAGATTGCCAGCCACTCTTCGCTCTCTTTTTTAAGATCCGGAGAAAGCCCTTTGTCTCCTCCGCCCCACAGGGCACCAAGCCCCCAGAGTACTCTGGCAAATCCCTCCATTCGGGCCGCCTTTTCCCCGTAATGAGCCGCAGTATTGCCCACGTGAAGCCAGGCACAGCCCGGGCTGAACATAGGCTTCAGTGGCCGGACCATTTCTAGCAGCAAAGCTGCCACATCATTTCTATCTTTCAATTTCTTCTGCTCTATTTGAAACATCTTCCGCTTCCTTCCCTATTTCTTCAGACCTTTCGTATATATTTCCGTTACCAGATCATGAACGATTTATCCATCAGCCTTAAGATTCCTTCCACAAAGAAGTAGTCGCCATAGATGATGGGAACATGGGTTTCCTCCTCTTTGTGATATGCAGCCGTGCCATATTGAAGAATGCCGTCTTCCTCTTCCTTCCAGTTGCAGAAATCCTTTTCCAGTTTCTTCAGTATTTTTACCCCATTTTCATAGTAAAGGTTCTTTTCCAGTTCCGGTACCAGCTCCGCAATCTCCAGCATGCCGCAGGCAGCGCAGGCAGAGGCAGTGGTATCCCACTGAACCGGCTCTTTGGGAGCTCTGAAGTCTACCAGGGAAACATAATCCGTCATCGCTACATTGGCAATGAAATAGTGTGCCACTTTTTTAGCCGCCATTAAATATTCTTCCTTGCCCGTATGTCTGAACGCCAATGCAAAGCCGTAGATAGCCCATGCCTGGCCTCTGGTCCAGGAAGAGCCCTGGGAATATCCCTGGCCTTCCGGCTTTTCCAGTACTTCACCTGTGACCGGATCCAGAACCGCAATATGATTGCAGGAGCCATCTTCTCTTACCAGCACACGGAGAGCCGTGTCCGCATGACGGTTTGCAATCTCCGCAAATCTGGGATCTCCCAGTTCATCGGACGCCCAGTAAAGCAGAGAGATATTCATCATACAGTCCACGATCATCCAGCCTGTACGGTCTAAATTCCATGCACGGATGAAATTACCTGATACATTGAAACGTCCCGCCAGAATCGTGGCCGCATGAATGGCTCTTGACCTGGATTCCGGATTTCCAGTCAGGCGGTAATTCGCCACTGCTGTGTGCAGCCACATAAATCCCACATCATGATGGAGACCTTCAAATCGGCGAAGAGCCTCATCTAACGTAACCTCTGTCTTTTCGGCATATTCCTGATAGATCTTATTGCCGGTAGTCTGAAACATCTGCCACATCATACCAGCCCAGAAGCTGTTCGTCCAAAAGCTTAAATTGACATCCCGCATATCCTTTTCGTAACGTCCGTTTTCTGCAATATAGGGAATCTTGTCACCCATGCGGCTACATTCAGCCAAAAGCTTTTTATCTATTTTCTTATAGATTTCATCTAAATTTTCAATCCACTGGTCCACTTCATTTACCTGCCTTTCTTTCTATCCATTTGTCAGCTCTGCCTTTATTCTTTTACCGCACCTACCATGGTCCCCTTTGTAAAATGTTTTTGGAGGAAGGGGTAGACGCAAAGGATCGGGATCGTGGCCACCATAATGGTGGCATACTTGATGCTCATGCCAATGGCTTCCTGATCTGCCGCACCCACGCCTGTTGTCATGGAAGAGGTATCGTTTTGAACCAAAATCTCTCTTAAAATGATCTGCAGCGGATACATCTGCCTGTCACGGATGATTGCTGACGCCCAGAACCAGGAGTTCCAGATGCTGACTCCGTAATACAGCACCATAACTGCCAAGATCGCCTTTGAAAGGGGAATGACAATACTCATTAAAATCTTCAAATGACTGGCACCATCGATCTGTGCTGCTTCTATCAGGCTGTCTGGTATGCTTTCAAAGGAGGTCCTTAAGATAATCAGGTTCTGGGTGGTGATCATAAAGGGAATGATCAATCCCCACAAACTATTGGTTAAGTGAAGATCCTTTAAATTTAAATAAAATGGAATCATGCCTCCTGAAAAGAACATGGTAAAAATTACGAGCATCAGGATGGGTTTCTTAAACATGACGCCTCTTCTGGATAAGAAATATGCCCCAAGGGATGTCATGATCAGATCCAGAAACACACCAATAACGAGGATGAACAGTGTATTGCCATATCCTCTTAGGATCATGGGATTCTTAAACACTTTTTTATATGCATCAAAGCTTAAACCAAGGGGTTTCATCAGAAGGCCCGTATGTACCGTCAGCATGTTACTGTCGCTGAAAGAAGCTACCGCCACATACCATACAGGGTAGAGGCAGATAATCATAAGCACGGTGAGAAATGCATAGTTAAACACGGAAAAGGCCTTCTCTCCCTTAGAACGCTTTCTTTTGATTGCTGTTTCATTCATGACTGTTTCCTCCTTACCACAGACTGGTCTCACTGTAGCGCTTTGACAGCCGATTAGCAAAGATCAGCAAACCAAAGTTAATCACCGAGTTAAAAAGACCGATCGCCGTGGAATAGCTCCAATCCTGCTCTAAAAGTCCCACACGATATACATAGGAAGAAATAATATCCGCCGTATCATAAGTTGCAGGGTTATATAAAAGGATGGTTTTCTCATAACCCATATTCATAAGTCCGCCAATCTTTAAGATCAGCATAATGATGATTGTGGGTGCAATTGCAGGCATTGTTACATTTAATAACTGTTTCCATTTTCCGGCGCCGTCGATCTGGGCCGCTTCGTATAGCTGGCTGTCTACTCCCGCCAATGCGGACAGATAAATGATAGAGCTCCAGCCGATTTCCTGCCACACGCTGGAGGCCACATAAATGGTCCGGTACAGCTTTGGATTCTGAAGCAGGGCAGAACGGGAACCTCCAAGCATAACAATGATATCATTGAATAATCCCGATGTCATGGCAAAGTTGGTCAGCATGCCCGTTACAACGATCAGGGAAATAAAATGGGGCAGATAGGTGATGGTCTGCGCCACACTTTTGAATTTTTTACTTCTGACTTCATTTAAGAGAAGTGCCAGGATGATCGGAGCAGGGAAACCGAAAATCAGATTATAAAGGCTTAAGAGAATGGTGTTTTTGATCAGTCTTACAAAATAAATGCTTTTGAAAAAACGGTTAAAATTCTCAAGTCCAACCCATGGGCTGCCGTTCACACCAAGCCTTGGGGTATAATCCTTAAATGCAATGATAGCTCCATACATGGGCTTATAATGAAACATGATGTAGAAAATCAAAACAGGCAAAACCAAAAGGTACAAAGAACGATTCCTTTTCCAATCCTTTGCTGCCCGGTATCTGAAACTACTTTTTTCTTTATTCATCTATCATACCTCTTTTCATTCATTCTAGCTGCAGATAACGATACAGACTGCTGCATTTCCGGACAGACCGCCGCCAGGTTCCTACGGTTCAGGATTCCCTGTCCATTAAAACCTGGCGGCTTTGTCTTTCCTGTAAAGGAACGATCAATTATCTTGAATTGTAACGGTCTAAGGCTGCGTTCTCGATATCTAATGCTTCTTCCAGGTTCATATTCTTAATGTTGGTTACATAGGTATCAAAATTATCCAGGCTCTCTGTACCAAAGATGAATTTAAGTGTCATTTCGTCTCTGTATGTATTGATTTCATTCATAATAGTAGAGAATTCCTTGCTCTCATCCGATGTAGGTGTAACCGGAAGCATAATATGCTTCTTTCCATTGTGAGCTCCCCACACTTCAGGAGTTTCCTTCTGTGAATCCATGGTGTAATACTGCTCTAAGTAACGTACATCCTGTACAAGTGGTCCATTATAGCAGCCACGGAACCATGCAGCCATTGACTGGGAAACAGGAAGACCATCAGGATTCTTCATAATCAGGTCCGTATAAGTAGGATATCCGTTTTCCATTGTGTAGGATTCGCCTTCTACACCAAAGTTGAACATCATATGGCCTGCTTCTCCATAAGCGAAGTCAAGAAGTCTTGCAGCTCGCTCCACATCCTTGCAGGAGGTGGTGATTGCTACGCTGGCTCTGCCTGAGAATGGAAGCTCGATCCAGCCAAACTCCGGTCTTGCTCCTTTTTCAAGAGATGGGGAAGGAGCTGCCTTTAACATGTATTCCGGTGTTGTCTTTACTGCTGCGCTGATCCAGGTACCCATACGGCTTCCTGCCTGGCCCATAGAAGCACCGGACTGGCCGTTGGTCATCTTTGCCGCAACCTGATCGGATCCCATGCTGGCAAGGTCAGGATCAATGAGCCCTTCCTTATACCACTGAGCCATTGTTGTCAGATACTGCTTATATCCTTCTTCTACGGCACCAAAGTGAGCCTTGCCGTCATCACCTAAGTAAAAGCCTCTGCTGGAATTAAATGCAAAGAGGAATGGGTTGCTGTCTAAATACTGAGGATTGGTATATTCAAAGGTATAAGGAGCGGTAGCACCCTTCTTCTCTTTGAATGCAGTCAATACATCATGCCACTCATCAATTGTCGTAGGAACATCCATGTTCAGTTCCTTCAGCCAGTCTTCCCGAAGCATCAAACCAATGGTATTGCAAAGCTTCTCATCACCTCTGATAAATGGGAACACATAATAATGACCTTCATCCGTCTTAATCATCTTATCGATATCAGGGTTTTCTTCTAAATATTTAAGGATGTTGGGACAATATTTCTGGAATACATCATTTAATGAAATAATGACGCCATCTTTAATGGCTTTTTCCGGGCCGCCAGGATAATCCGCGGTCCAGCTGTATTCCATCATATCAGGAAGATTGCCGTCCGCCATGATCAGTCCAAACTGCTGCTTTGTCTGGCCCACCGGCGGATGCTGGTATTCTACATCAACACCTGTATCCTTGGCCCATTCCTTAGCAAATGGGGTATCACCCAGGTTGGCATAGTTGGCAGCCACGGTACTGGTAAGCTCGCACCAGTATGTCAGCTTATCTCCTGATGCCATTGGATAGGAAAATTCAGCTACTGCCTCCTTTGTTCCTGCTTCTGTTTGTGCTTCCGTGGCAGCACCTCCCCCTGCCGTGGTAGCTGTCGTATCCGCTGATTTGCTTCCGCATCCTGCTAACGACATGGAAGCTGTCGCTGCTGCCAGCATCAGAGATACTAATTTCTTACTTCTTTTCATGTTGCTCCTCCTAATAAATGAATTTACTTGCTTCTTGCTGTAACATTATCATATCATCTTATTTTCATAAAAATATATAGAAAAAACAGTAAATCCATATGCAATCTTTTAAAACCGCATATGGATTTTCTCAACTGGATGTGCAATATTTAGTTTTTCTTTTTTAACTGCCCTGGTGTGAATCCCATTTTTTTCTTAAAGACTCGGATAAAGCTTCCGCTGTCCCGAAATCCCACCATCTGAGCTACCTCCACGACGCTGTGGTCTTCTCTTAACAGCCGCTCTGCTTCCGCCAAACGGAACTTGTTGATATAATCCAAAAGGCTTTCCTGGGTCTGCTTTTTATAAATCGTTGATAAATAGGCCGGTGTCATACCAAAAGATTGCCCTACCATGGAGATATTTAAATCAGGGTCCTGATAATTCTCCTGGATATAGGCCTGTACCTTTTTGCTGAGCTTGTTGTCATTCTCTTCTTCTCTCTGAAGGCTTTCTATCTTATCACAAATCTGATCCACCAGCTTGCCGAACCGGCGCTTTAATTCTCCAACAGGCAGCCTGGCTGATAAATCCTTTGAGAAATTAAACTCCGACGAGAAATTATGATATCCTCCTTCATCTGCGCCCTTTAACAACGTTCCCATCATATCATAGATCAGGCAGCGGCATACATCGATGGATATTCCATCGATGATATTTTCATCAAATGCCCCACCAATGGCCTCTTTTGCCACATCTGCGTGACCAGTTTTAATGGCATTGATGATCCTCTGCTCCGTATCAATGGAATACCGGTATTTTTTCTGTACATTCTTTACATCACAGTATACGATTAAATCTGTATTAAGAAGTTCTACATATTCCCCAATCTCACAAGCTTCCATATAAGACAGGTGGATTCCCTCCAGGCCTTCATGGATATCTCCCACCAAAGCTGTTACAGCAAATTCAAATTTGTCTTCTGTCATCTGCATAAGAGTCTCAACCAGCTCAATCAGCTTTTCCTGATATTCCTTACCGTCAGCCGGAAGGCCCACGACAGCGGCCAGCCGTTCTCCGATCTCAACGGTCTCAATATGAAAATAATCAAGAACCAATTCTTCAAATATATTCTTTAAAATGAATCTGCGCAGCGCATATTCACCCGCCAGTTCCCGATCCGCATCCGCCTTTCTCTGACCTACATCAAAGATAATGACTGCGTTAAAACCCAGTCCTACCTTGATGTTGTAATTCTCCAGGGTTTCCTTCATGTGCTCCATGTCATACGGGTATTCCAGCACCTTTAAGAGTGTATAAAGCCTCAGGCTCTTTTGGCTGTCTGCCAGCAAAAGCCTGGTATCCGTGTGCTCTTTGAAAAATTGCTCTGACTGCTGCCTCAGCCACTGGTATTCGTTCTCTCCCTTAGAAGGCTTTCTGCCTCCCTGGCCCATAAAAATCTCAAGCAAGCTTCTGATCGGATTATAATTCTTCTTTGTCATGTAATAAGAAAATGCAGACCCCATAAAAATGCATGCAAAAAGGCCCACCATGGCATACTTTTGAATATCCCTGGCATTTTTCTCTATGATCGACTGAGGAATCAGCATGACATACTTCCATTCCAGATTTTCAGATTCCCGTACAAAGGTGCTGTATGGCTCATCTAAAAGCTTCCTGTCCACGTAGTTGCCTGCCGGCAGCGAATCATAATCCAGACTCAATTTTTCCGGCACTTCCCCTGTCTGGGCTATGACCTGGTTCTTGCTATTAATGATAAGAAGAAACATCCTCTTATCCCACAGCATGGATTCCATGGTCTTCTTTAATGCTGTTAAATTCATGGAAACCCCTGCCGTGAAATTACGGGGACCTCCCATGACGGAATTGATATCGCTCATGGTAAAGATCAGCTTGTTCTCCCCATTGCACCTGACCAGATTAAGTGTATCCCAAAAATGAGGAGCGTCCAGGTATTTTTCAAATTCCTGTATCCTGTATTCCGAATTATCACAATAAAGGTCATAATACATCTCTATGGACATATTGCCCTTAATGCTGCACACCGCACGAAGGCGATTAAAGTAAACAAATATATCATCAACAAACTTTTCCGATAAATTGTTCTTTGATAGATCCTGATACAGATAGTACATCATAAGCCTGTTCTCAGGACTTAATTCTCCCTTTACCGAAGCCAGCTCTTCTACCTTGGAATTCATGGCCACGCTGTTGGTGACCTTGATGACCTCCTCCACCTTATAATCCAGTTCCCGCTGAACCATTGTCAGCAAATTGTCATTCATCTTATCCGTCTGGCTCTTAGTAACCCCCAGCGCAAGCCAGTAAATCACACCGCCTGCCAGAATGGGAATCGCCAAAATCCCCAGATAAGACAGAAACATATTGAGATATACCCCTAATTTTTTCTCCATAACCCTACCCTTTACTATTCATTGCCTAAATAATATCATACTTAACCCTTATCCCATCCACAGCCATGGCAGCCTGACAGCAATATTTCGTCTTGCCTCTTCGTCTACGATATCAGCAGGAAGACTCTGATAAAAATCCAGTAACTCTCTTTGCCCCAACCTGCATCCTGCAAACATCAGCATGGAGCTTCTCGCCGGAAACGCATCAAAATGCATGACATCCGCAGGATATGGCCAAAGCTTCTTATCCTTTATGTAAGGAAAGATGAAATCCAGACCCTTTTGAATTCCCTGACCCTCAGGCAGAGTGTAGAACCATAAATCATCCTGGGGCGTTGACAGCAATTCACAGATGGATACCATGTTATCCATCACAAAAATAGAATAACTATAGGGCTTTGTTCTGTCTAATTCCCTGGGAAAGGAACCGTTCACTTCCATCTGTTTTAATAGCACATGTTTGTAATGATTCCTGCAGAACTCTACGATTCTTTCATTCTCAGTAAACAATGCAAACGCAGACGCCTGTACAAAATAACAGACGCTGTGATTGTTATCAGCGTTCATCTCTTCCATACCGTTTTTGCTGGTTAGCATCCAGTCTAAATAGGTTGCAAACCATTCCCTTAATCTTCCGTAGGTTTCTTCCTCCAAAAGTCCCGACCGGTAAAATTCTTCTATGGCAAATACCACATCTACCAGATGAAGGGTATCAATGATCCCGATACCTCTCCCCTCACAGACTCCCGGTATGGCCTGGGCATAGGTGAGGTTGGGATTCATCTTAGTTTCCTCATCCAGAAAAAACTGCTTCAGCAGCCTGATTCCATGCAGGACATAATCTTCCCTGCCCGTTAAACGATAAGCGCCTGCTAAATAGGCCGCTTTCGTTCTCATCCGCCGAAGGATCATCCGGTGGTCATTGAAGTTCTCCGGATTGGTCTCTCCGTCACGTCTGATGAACGGAAGTCCGTCCGGTTTTTTAAGGTCAGGCCACCAGTAATCCCCATTGGAATAGTAATCGTGAATCCCTCCTGCACTCCATTTTGCGCTGACATCCGTTATGCTCTCCATTGGCTGGACAAAAGCCTCTTCTGCTTTTTTTATAACAAGCTCCTTGTCCAGCCATTCCGGCTGAATCAGATATTTTTTCTCATATGAAATCATCCTGTTTTCCTCCCATTCTTTAACCGATACCTTTATTTTACCGTCTGGAGTCCACGATGTATATTTGCAAAATCTCATATGGATGCGCAATATCTTGAATTGTTTAATATCCCTAAGTAAAATAAGGGTGAAGCCTTAAATGCTTCACCCCATAACCCTCATAATCGCCTCTCTTACATTCGTGGCTCCAATCAGTCGCATCCCTTCCACTTTCCCCATCTTTCCCAGGGAAATCTCCGGCATCACGCAGGTGTTAAATCCCAGCTTCTTCGCCTCATTCACTCTCTGCTGCACCATGGATACGGCCCTAACCTCTCCTGCCAATCCCACTTCTCCGAAAATAATGGTTTTCGGGTCTACGGCCTTGTCCTTCATACTGGACACAATAGCCATAATAATAGCTAAGTCTAAGGCCGGTTCATTCATACGCAGACCGCCCGTAATATTCACATAAGCATCAAAATGGGACAGGTCGTAATGGCACCGTTTTTCCAACACAGCCATAAGCAGATTCACCCGGTTATAATCCGTACCTGCCGCCGTACGCCTTGGCATACCGAAAGCGGTTGGAGTGACCAGGGCCTGAACCTCCAAAAGCATGGGCCTGGTACCTTCCATGGAACAGGCTACCACCGCACCGGAGGCATCCTCCGGTCTTCCGCTGAGCATGTATTCCGAAGGATTCTTCACTTCGGAAAGCCCGCTCTCAACCATTTCAAAGACACCGATCTCATTGGTGGAGCCAAAACGGTTCTTCACGCCCCGGATAATCCGGTAAGAAGCGCTTCGGTCTCCTTCAAAATACAAAACCGTATCAACCATATGCTCTAAAACTCTGGGACCAGCCACCACGCCTTCTTTTGTTACATGGCCTACGATAAATATGGCGATACCCGCTCCCTTTGCGATCTGCATCAGGATATTGGTGGATTCCCTCACCTGGCTGACACTTCCCGGAGCGGAAGAGATTTCTTCCCGGAACATGGTCTGTATGGAATCTATGATCACCACATCTGGTTTTTCCTCTTCAATGGCATGTTCAATCAGCTCCAGGCTGGTTTCACAAAGGAATAATAAATCCCCTTTTACTTCCCCGATCCTGTTCGCCCTCAGCTTAATCTGTTTTAAGGACTCTTCTCCTGATATGTAAAGCACCTTCCTGCTATCGGCCGCCAGGTTGCGGCATACCTGCAAAAGCAGCGTGGATTTACCGATTCCAGGGTCGCCGCCTACCAGCACGAGCGAGCCTTTGACAACACCCCCGCCCAGTACCCGGTCCAGTTCCTCATATCCGGTTTTCATCCGGTCCTGCTCATCTAAATGAATATCAGACAATCGGGAGGGCTTGGCATTCTGGAACTGATTTCCTGCAATCCCATCTCCTTTTCCACTGATTCCCCGCTTCGCAGCCGGCTCCCTTTTCCCGGAGGGTTCCTCCACAAACGTATTCCATTCCTTACAGGCCGGACACTGTCCCAGCCACTTTGCCGATTCAAATCCACATTCCTTGCAGAAAAATGCGGTTGTCTTTCCCTTTGCCATAGGAATTCCCTCCTATTGTTCATTGTTTATGCAAAAAATCTGGGCCCGGCTCTTTATAAAAGGGCCGAACCCAGCTTCTCATACTTTTATCTTCTTTTGATCTTCACTGCTACAGGTGTTCCTTCATTCAGTTCCACACTGACGGACAGCTTTCCGCTCATATTGGTTCTCATGCCACCCACGGCAGTCTCATCCACATATACCTCATATTCGGTATCCTCTGCCAGCTGAACAGTCAGCTGGGCATCCTTGTCACCTTCTACTAAGAATGCCACCCCATCATCGGACACGGTGAAATTCATGGCAGCAGTTCCCGGTACGGATTCATATACGAACATGCCGTTACGTTCCAGCTTGGTTATCTCATAAAAGGTCTTTACTTTATATAAATCACCATCGTGTTCGAAATCCTGCAATTTTGACTTTGTCTCTAATTTGTAATTACCAAAACTGATCGTCCCGTCTTGCTCTGAGCGGATTAATTCTTCAATTACCGGCATTGGTTTGCCCTCCTAGTATTTTGTTTACTTATCCTTTTTTAAGGCGATGAACTAATGATCTCGCTTGTAGCTATTATACACGAATTGATATCAAATGGCTAGTTATTTTACCAGCTCTCTGACAGAAAATTTTAGTCCGTCCTCGCCTGCAGTCACAATAACATCATCCCCTGTTTTTACCGTCCCATTTAAGATCTCTTCTGCCAGCTTATCCTCCAGGCAGTTCTGAATGGTACGTCTTAACGGCCTTGCACCGTATTTCTCATCATAGCCTTTATTGATCAGATATTCCTTGGCATCCTCTTCGATCGCCAGAGTAATGCTCATCTGTTCTGATGTCCGCTTCATGATATCTTTCACCATGATCGTCACAATATCCTTCATATGAGTTTTATTTAATGTATGGAATACGATGATCTCATCGATCCTGTTAATGAATTCCGGCTTGAACAGTTTCTTTACTTCTTCCATTACCCGGTCCTTCATAAGCTTATAATCAGCCTTTTCATCCGCAACCGCGCCAAAGCCTAAACGTTTGGGAGAGATGATGTTCTCCGCACCTGCATTGGAGGTCATGATGATGATGGTATTCTTAAAATCAATCTTCCGGCCCTGGGCATCTGTAATATGGCCGTCATCCAATACCTGAAGCAGGATATTGAACACATCGGGATGAGCCTTTTCAATCTCATCAAACAGTATAACAGAATATGGATTCCTGCGGACCTTTTCACTAAGCTGTCCGCCTTCATCATAGCCTACGTATCCTGGCGGTGAGCCGATCATCTTGGAAACGCTGTGCTTCTCCATATACTCAGACATGTCTACACGGATCAAAGCATTGTCCGTACCAAACATTGCCTCGGAAAGAGCTTTGGATAACTCGGTTTTTCCCACACCCGTAGGTCCTAAGAACAGGAAGGAGCCAATGGGGCGTCTGGGATCCTTAAGTCCCACTCTCCCACGCCGTATGGCCTTTGAAACAGCAGTAACCGCTTCCTCCTGGCCAATCACTCTCTCATGGAGAATGGCTTCTAAATTGCGGAGGCGTTCACTCTCTCCCTCTTCCAGCTTTCTTACGGGGATTTTGGTCCAGCTTGATACCACATCAGCGATCTCTCCCTCATCAACGATAAGGTTCTTTGATGTTTTTTCCTTCTGCCACCGTTCTCGGATCTTTTCTATTTTTTCCCGCTTCTTTTCCTGTTTCTTCTTAATCGCTCCTGCCTTTTCGTAGGCTTCGGCTTTAATGGCGGCTTCTTTCTGATCCTCCAGCAGCTCGATCTCAGCTTCCAGTTCTTTAATTTCTCCCGGCTCCACAAATGTGGTCAGGCGTACCTTGGAAGAAGCCTCGTCAATCACATCGATCGCCTTATCCGGAAGGAAACGGTCATTGATATATCTGGAGGCCAGCTTGACTGCAGCCTTTAAGGCATCGTCTGTAATGGTTACCTTATGATGGTCCTCATACCGTCCTTTCAGTCCTCTTAATATGCCGATAGCAGCCTCTTCTGACGGCTCCTCCACCGTAACCGGCTGGAAACGCCGTTCCAGGGCAGAGTCCTTTTCAATGTATTTGCGGTACTCTTCAATGGTGGTTGCACCGATTAACTGCAATTCCCCTCTGGCCAGAGAGGGTTTTAAGATATTGGAGGCGTCAATGGCTCCCTCCGCTCCGCCTGCACCGATAATCGTATGAATCTCATCAATGAAGAGAAGAACTTCCCCATCTTCGATTACTTCGGCAATCACCTTTTTAATTCTTTCTTCAAATTCTCCCCTGTATTTGGAACCGGCCACCATGCCGGATAAATCCAGGGTCAGAAGCCTCTTGCCTTCAATGGTTTCAGGCACATCGCCTTCTGCGATCATCTGAGCAAGGCCTTCCACAACTGCGGTTTTACCCACTCCAGGCTCCCCGATGAGACATGGGTTATTCTTGGTCCTTCTGCTCAGTATCTGGATCAGACGCTTGATCTCCGATTCTCTTCCGATGACCGGATCAAGCTTTCCCTGAACTGCAAGCTCTGTTAAATCCCTGCTGTAACTGTCAAGAGTCGGCGTACTGCCCTTTGCCTTTGGTGATTTCATAATCTCTTCCTTATTGGCAGGAGCATCCTCACCCATGGCTGACAGTACATCAATATAAAGCTTTTGTATGCTGATTCCCATGGTATTTAAAAGCCTGGAAGCAACGCAGTCATTGTCACGGATTATGGATATGAGCAAGTGCTCCGTACCGATGAGATTTGCCTTAAAACGTACGGCTTCCCGGTAGCTGTTTTCCAGAACTCTTCTGGCACCCGGGGTATACCCACCGTCTTCTTTCAGCCGGACTGACTGATCAGGAGCGATCAGCTGACTGATCAGGTTTAAAACTTTATCCTCTTTTACACCATTCTCTTCCAGAACCCTGGCAGCTACACCGCTGCCCTCTTCTAAAAGCCCGATTAATAAGTGCTCAGTCCCCACATAGCTGTGACCGAGACGTTCCGCTGACTTCACGGCCAGATTAATGGCTGTCCTGGCCTTTTCTGTAAATCTGTCTATCATAAATGCAATCCTCCTGTCATAGTTCCGGCAATTCCCTCCGGATAAATTCCGCCCTGGCTCCATCCAACTCTTCCTTACTTAATGGGCGGTCTGAAAGTTTCTGCAGATTCGCCGGCTGGATTCCTAGCATCAGACGGTAGACGGAAAAATCTTCCTCCGTATGGATCAGGCCGTCTGCCAGCCCTGCCATGATCTGTGATAGAAATATCATGGCATCCCTGGAAGTCAGCCGTCTGGAGTATTTTAATACTCCGTAGGATTTGTATACCTCATCCTCTCTCTCGTCCTTGTGTCTCTGGAGAGAAAGCTTCCTTACCTGAAGTTCCTGATTGGTCAGCTGGATCGCCGCCTTTGTAACTGTATCAATAATTTCCCGTTCCGTCTGGCCCAGGGTTTTCTGGTTCGATATCTCATATAGGGAACCGAAATTCTCATCTCTTTCCCCATAGACGCCCCGGACAGAAGCTCCAAAGCGGCCCATATCGCTGATAAGGCCCTGGAACTTTTTTCCCTGTGACAGCATGGGAAGATGAACAACCACGGATGCCCTTAAGCCAGTTCCCATATTCGTTGGAAAGGAGGTGAGATAACCGTAACGGTCATCAAATGCATAAGCAAACCGTTCATTGATATAATCATCAATTTTACCTGCCCTTTCCCAAAGTTCCTCTAAGTGAAGGCCCATCTGGAGAAGCTGGATCCGGATGTGATCATCGCAGTTAAGCACGATGCCGGTGTCCTCATTCTCTGAGATAAAAATACCTGCAGGTTTTTTATTTGAAACAGCTGCGGAATTAAGGACTCTCCGCTCTTTAAGGGCCACCCGGTCCAGCTCTTCTAAGTCCCCAAGCATGGCAAATTCAAAATTATGACCTTCATCCTTACCCAGATCCTTTAAGCCAAACTCCAGGCTGCGGACCATCTCACCGCTTTCCTTTTCATCAAGGGTCGAAGGGAACCGATAGTCCTGCCAGTTTCTTACCAGACGGATCCGGCTGCTTATCACTCCAGGCCGACCAGTATCCTTCTGTTCAAACCATCTAAGCATCTGCCTCATTTCCTTTCTTCAGCTCTTTTATCTTATCGCGGCATACAGCTGCCGTTTCATAATCTTCAAATCGCAGGGCTTCCTTTAATTTGGCATTCCACTGAAAGATTTCTTCATAATTAACAGCGCTGTTTGGATCCTCTGTGGAATCCTTCTCATGTTCTCCGGTTCCCGATCGTAAATCCATGTAGTCCTGCCTCTGGTAAACCGGTGTTTTTCCCGTGTGGATAAGATTTCCATGAAGCTGCTTTAAACTGTCCTCCATAAGAGGACCGAATACACTGTAACAATCTGCACAGCCAAATCTGCTGTCTCTTACAAATTCATCGTAACCAGTCCCACAGGTCGGGCATAAGATCTGATGGAGTTTATCCGGACCCTTATCCGTGTCCTCGATTCCTAAAAGGCCTGAAAGCAGCTTTCCCAAGGGAAACTCCCCATCAAAAATAGCCGCATATACGCCAAAATCCATCTCTTTCGCACACTGGGCACAAAAATGGTGCTCTTTCTTCGTGCCGTTTATAACTTCTGTATATTGTATATTTGCATCACGAATTTTACATTTTTCGCATAACATAATGAACCTCCAATCCAGTGAATTACTCTTCCCTCTGGCCCCTTATAAATGACTGGAATATCTCATCTACCAGCTGGTGAACCTCTTCACATGATACATTCTTACAGACTCCTCTGGCAAGCACAACTCCTAAATCTTTGCGCATTTCATCAAGGACCTGGATTTTATCCACGTCCAGAGCCACTACGGCCCCTTTCCTGCGGTCCAGCTTGACAAACCCTTCCTGTTTCAGCACAGAGTACGCCTTATTTACCGTATGCATATTAATCCCTATGTTGTCGGCCATCTGGCGTACGGAAGGCAGGGGGTCCCCTTCTCTTATACTTTCTGTGGCGATTCCTATGATTATTTGGTTCCGAAGCTGAATGTAAATCGCTTCATCACTGTTAAAATCAATTTGCAAAAACATATTTTCACCATCTTTCGTTATATCTGTTATACGCATAATAGCACAATCCATTATCTTTTTCAACACAAAATATCAATTGGAATCACTATATCCTAATCAATCCGAAGGTTCTGTATGCATCAAAACGGATGGGAAAATAAATATGATCGAAACCAATAACGAAAAGCACCTTCATTCAGGTGCTTTCGTCACTATCATTCCAATTGTTTACAGTACATTAATCATCAAGATCTAAAAACTCAAAGTCGTCTTCATCCTTCTCTGAATTCCCTGACTCGTTAGATTTCAAATCCCGTTCAAAGTCTTCCAAACTGGTTTCTTCGATAAAATCGTCCTCTTCCAGGGCTTTTTGTTCTGCATCACCTGCATATACAGGCTCGTCCATAGATTCTTCCTGGTAATCCGGATCCGGTTCTGTTCTGGAGCTTTGTCTGTCATACTCTTCCCTGCTGTATCTTTTAATCTTGCTTGTAGGAATTTCTTCCTCCGGTTCAGTCCACCGCTGGTCATCATCTGGTTTTTGCTCTTTTCCTTTCCCTTTTCCGAAGCCGACGCTGCCGGGTCTGCCAGGGCCGGATCCATTGCCTTTTCTTGCAAGGACGATGACTGCGACAA
The DNA here is from genome assembly GCF_044987295.1 of Lacrimispora sanguinis. Lineage (NCBI taxonomy): Bacteria > Bacillati > Bacillota > Clostridia > Lachnospirales > Lachnospiraceae > Lacrimispora > Lacrimispora sanguinis. Next base: position 1,555,245 of record NZ_CP173277.1, read on the forward strand.
GCAAGCCAAGGGCAACGACGCTCACTCCAATAAGAATGTAGAGCTGTCTGTAGTAATCCTTGGTCAATTGATCATATGTGTTGGCCATTTCCACATACTTGCTATTTGAAACTCCGGAAGCATAGTATCTTTGAATGGTCTTCTCAGAAATATCATAACGGTAGAAATGCTTCTCTCCGTTCCAATTCATTGCATAGAACAGGCAATACTGAGGCTCAGCCTCTGAATCTTCTACCCAGCCGGTCACCCGTGCCCCGTCGATATCAGCTTGCCGTTCATGGAAGCCCTCTGGAACAACCGTATCCTTATCAAGAGGAATGATGACAATGGCTTTAGCTATGGTCTCAACCTGTACAAACTGGGACCAGGAATCCGAACCCTCATTGTAAATGTAGAATCCGCCGTTTCCTCCGGAATCCTTTAAATAAAGCAGAAGTAAGTCTTTTTCCAGTCCTTTTCCAGCCATGACATCTGTTCCTTTATAGGAATAGGTCTCAGACTCAAAGCCTTCCGGAAGCGCTGATTCATCAAAGGATGAAGCAATGCTGTAATCGGTTCCGTTAATGGTCACCACTGCTTCGCCGAATTCAGCCTCAGACGTTTCCGTATTTCCACCTGTGGTAGGAGCGGTTTGTCCGCCCTCTGCTTTCGTAACCTGAATGGTATAGTTTTTAATTGTCTGCCCATCCTCTGCAGTTACCTTGATGACTACCTGGTTTACTCCGGACTTTAAGCCCTTTTCTCCCTGAAGTGCTACATGGGCACCTGCATTGGCTGCCACCGCATTTACTACCAGGTCCGCTGTGTTTGCATCAACCTCAGCCGTATAGCTTTCAACAGACGCAGAGAAAGCCGGAGTCAGAGTCCCTGGGGAAATCTTTAATGATTTTAAGGTTGCATCCTTTGAATATGTGGCAGGAGATGTAACCTTGACCGTTGAGCTCCCCTGCTTGCTTAAAGAAAGCGTCTGGGAATCTACATCATAGATTTCCTGGGAGGTCACGCTGATCTGGGTATTTCCTGCCTGCAGCGCCTTAAACTTCAAGGTAAAGCTAAAGGTTTTCTGATTGGCAGAATCCATGGTTCCCAGGACCTTAATTGCTCCTGCGCCGCCATTTGCATTGGTTCCGCTGACAAACTCCAAAATACTCGGATCATAAGACAGCATAACTTCTGCTGTACCCAGAGCGCTGTCACTGGTCACTTTCATATTTACTGTTACTTCGTTTCCCACCATGACCGATGGGTCAGAAAACGCGATCTTAGCATCTGCGGCCCAGGATACCAGCCGTCCGGCAGGACAGGATATGGCAATCACACAGGCCAGCATCAGACCGGCCGTTAGTTTTTTCAGTTTCCTATTCATATTGTCTCCTATTTCTGTTGGACTTTAAAGTCCGAGGATTTTTTTCTGCAAAAGCAGAAGATCCTGTGAATTCACCTTGCCGTCTCCGTTTAAATCAGCTGCCAGCTTGCCCTTCTCAGATATGGTTTCCAATCCCAGAAGGTATCGCTGAAGCTTCAGTACATCCAGGCTGTTTATTTTTCCATCCCCATTGATATCTCCAATCCCAAAGGCGGAGGACTGAACGGCGGCCGGAGCCTGGGTCTGCTGGGGAGTGCTTGCAGCAGTTTCTGTCACTTTGATGTCAGTTCCGGGTCCCTGGGCTATCACTCCCGTAGAGGTCTGAACGGAAATGCTTGCGGAACCATTAGGAGCTATGCTCACATTGCTTCCTCCCGGTGTTCCTGCATGATCCGTACCGGAAGGATTGGATACTCCAGGGCCTATATTGCTGCCAGGACCGTTAGAAGTATTGCCACCGGTGCCTGAGCCTGAGCCGGTTCCGGTTCCAGTACCAGCGCCTGAGGAATACGTTGGTCCGTTGTTTTGACGCACCACATGGAGGACGTATTCCCTGACACTTCCATTTTGTGCAGTAACTGATACCTTAATATCATTATTGCCGCTTGAAAGCGTGATTGTACCTGTCCCTTTGACAGAAGCCAAGGAACTAAGGGCGGTTGCATACACATTGATGCTTGATACTCCGGGATCCACAATCAAGTCGTATCCAAGGGTATCACGATTAAAGGTGGGAGTCATAACAAATCCTTCCACGCTCAAACCGGACAGCTTATTGTTGGGATTGCCGTCGCCGGTAGGCTGGCTGCAGGCATTATCAGGCATGTTGTTATAAATCGGTATCTTAAACTCAAGCTCTGTCTGTTTCATATCACTGTTATATGCTTTTGAATAAACAGCACCCTCTGATGCAGCTCCCTGTACATTGGTCATATACTGGTGTTTGTATAAATTAGACCCCTGCACATTAAACTTCTTCAGATAAAATGTATCCTGCCCAACTTTTACATAGTTATTACCATAATAGAAAGCTCCGCCTAAAATTGATTTTTCAGGAGAATTCCATGGTCTTTCATAATTGCCGGACTGAGATGCCCACCATAAGCCTCTTTGCACCGCAGTCATATTTCCTGACTGATATGCTTCAATATTAAAAAAATTATAATATCCTTCGTAACCTGATTCTGTTCCTGAAATACTTTTGCCTGATCCGGAAGATCCCTGTTCCTGAATGATCATAGCTGCAAGGACATAAGGATTCACCCCTGACTGGGCAGCCGCATTCATGATCATGTTCACATAGGCGCTGCTGCCTGAAACCGTTCCAGTGGTATTATTATTGGTATTGGTATTGGACGAGGACGGTCCTGTTAAGCTGGCTCCCGGTCCGTATTCCATGACGATGGGAAGGTTTTTTGGCGTTATGGAAGCTTGCGGCCCTTCCAGACTGGCCTTTCCTGAATCGGAACTGGATTCCGCCGCTCCTGCCCCCGGGTTAATCGCCGCTCCCGGTCCAATGACAGCACCTGGCCCTATGACCGTGCCGCCGCCGGAAGAGCTGTCCGTATTTCCTGGGTTACTGCTTCCGCCGGAAGATTCGCCGGATAAAAACGTACCCTTTACCATGGTCTTTAAACCATCTGCCGTATGCTTATTTCCATCATATGTATGGGTCATAAATTGGAATACATTGGTCTCATCAAGGAAATTCCTGGGATCCATATAATATCTTACAATGTCTTCAGAAGCGGTGACCCAGCTGCTTCCATCATATCCGATCCATATACTGCTATCCCAGTTATATGCACCATCTACCGTGGACTTCCAGGATGACAGGCTGTTCGTGTGGACCAGAGTTTTTCCTACCTGGCTTTCTTCCTTAACTGCTGTGTTCCAGTCCAGATTTGTATGCTGGGCGCGGAATACCCACTTGGGATACTGGGCATGCAGCGCACGAAGCTTTGTCTTATAGCTTTCCGGAAACCCTTCCGCTGTAAGCCGGGACTCAAAATCCGCGTCATTGGTATAGGAAGAGGGAAACTTAAGGTAGCTTTTGGAAACATATCCGGTAACCGTCTGACCACCGGAACCGGATACCCGGATTTGATACCAGAGCGCTCCATCCGATGCGTTTTTTTCATCAATCACAGTCACTGACGCTCCGTTCGTTAATTTTGTAACAACTGAATAGGTCGTACCAGGGCCGCTTCTCACATTTAACGTGGTGGCATTTACCGTTGCTGCCTTTTCCGTATAAGCATAAGCATTTATGTATGGCGAAACCGCTCCCATGTAAGAGTCCATCACCAGGACACTGGCCAGAATTACGGCCATCTTACGAGCTTTTTTATACTTTTTCATCTGTTTCTCCCAATATATCCTCTTGTATTTAGTGAATTTCCAATTACATGTAAATTATACATTTATTTATTATAATGACAAATGATACCATGTGTCAACTGAATCAGGTAAAGTTCAGACAAATGGAATTATTTGTAAGAAAATCTTTATACTTATAAAAAAAGATCCCCCTAATTTGGGAGATCTTTTTTTTAAGATTATACTGGATATGCCTTATTTTCCTTATCTGCCAGAGAGGAATCCACCCCGGTCTGCTGTGCAGCCCGGTACTGGAAGAATTCCTTGGCAACCGTTGGGAACAGGGCATAGGAAAGTACATCTTCATCCTGCTGTTTCCACTGTGCGCATTCCTTCTCAAACTGAGGAAGCTGGGGAGCAATTAAATCGGCTGGGCGGCAGGTAATTGGCGTCTCATCGCCGATGATTTTCTTCTGGACTTCTGCGTTAAATGGTTTAACTGTCTGTCCGAACTCGCCCATGAAAATCTTCTTTGTCTCTTTCGTTACCATTTTATAACGTTCACCGCTAATAACATTTAAAACAGCCTGGGTACCAACGATCTGGGAAGACGGTGTTACAAGCGGCGGTTCCCCAAAGTCTTTTCGTACCTTTGGAATCTCTTGCAGCACTTCCATATATTTATCTTCCTGACCGGCTTCCTTTAACTGGCTCACCAGGTTGGAAAGCATGCCGCCAGGTACCTGATACTGAAGGGTCTTAATGTCTACGCCCAATACCTTTGGATTTAAGCGTCCGCTCTTTAATGCTTCCTCTCTGATTGGCTGGAAGTATGCACAGATTTCTGCCAACAGATTCTGATCGTAGCCCGTGTCATAGGGCGTACCGCGGAAAGTCTCAACCATGACCTCAGTCGCCGGCTGGCTGGTTCCAAGGGCAAGTGGGGACATTGCGGTATCGATAATATCGCAGCCTGCTTCTACTGCCTTTAAATAGGTCATAGATGCAACGCCTGAAGTATAGTGGGTGTGTAAGTCAATCGGAAGCTTTGTGGATTCCTTTAATACCCGTACAAGTTCATCTGCCTTGTAGGGTGTTAAAAGTCCTGCCATGTCTTTGATACAGATGGAATCAGCACCCATATCCTCAATCCTCTTTGCAATATCCTTCCAGTAATCCAGGGTATAAGCTTCCCCAAGGGTATAGCTTAAAGCTACCTGTGCATGACCTTTTTCTTTATTACAAGCAGTCACTGCGGTCTGCAAGTTGCGAAGATCGTTGAAACAGTCAAAAATGCGGATAATATCAATGCCGTTAGCCAGGGACTTCTGGACAAAATACTCTACCACGTCATCGGCATAATGGTTATATCCCAGGATGTTCTGCCCCCTAAACAGCATCTGCAGCTTTGTATTCTTAAATCCATCCCTTAATTGTCTCAGTCTCATCCAGGGATCTTCTTTTAAGAAACGCAGGCATGCGTCAAAGGTTGCACCACCCCAGCACTCTACTGCATGATAGCCAACCTGATCCATCTTCTCAATGATGGGAAGCATCTGCTCGGTTGTCATTCTTGTAGCAAACAAAGACTGATGAGCGTCACGAAGGACTGTCTCTACAATCTTAACCGGCTTTTTCTCTATTTCTGCCATTGTCTTACCTCCATGTTTGTCAATTCTTCTGATTACTGGAAAGGCTTAACGCCTTTCCAGTGAAAAGTTATCTAACTCCGAATATTGCCATAAATGTACCAGCCGCAACCGCAGTACCGATAACGCCTGCCACGTTTGGTCCCATGGCATGCATCAGCAGGAAATTCGTAGGATCTGCCTCAGAACCAACCTTCTGGGATACACGGGCTGACATAGGAACAGCAGATACGCCTGCAGAACCGATGAGGGGATTCACCTTACCGCCGGAAACCTTGCACATCAGCTTGCCAAACAATACGCCGGCGGCTGTTCCGACTGCAAATGCCACCAGGCCTAAAATTACGATCTTGATGGTACTCATATTTAAGAAGGCTTCCGCACTGGTCGTCGCACCTACGGAAGTTCCTAACAGGATAACCACGATATACATCATGGCATTGCCTGCAGTCTCCGTCAACTGCTTAACCACGCCGGATTCTTTAAATAAGTTTCCTAACATCAGCATTCCCACCAGGGGAGCTGTTGTTGGAAGAATAAAGCATACGACCGTTGTTACGATGATCGGGAATAAGATCCTCTCAAGCCTTGATACGGGACGAAGCTGTTCCATCCGGATCTTTCTCTCTTTTTCTGTAGTCAGAAGCTTCATGATCGGCGGCTGGATAATGGGCACCAGCGCCATATAGGAATAAGCTGCTACCGCAATGGGCCCCATGAGGGAAGTCATTCCCAGTTTTCCCGCAAGGAATATGGAAGTCGGTCCGTCGGCTCCACCGATGATGGAGATGGCAGCCGCTGCCTTATCGTTAAAGCCCATGAAAATAGCAAGAAAATAAGCGGTATAAATACCGAACTGGGCGGCCGCTCCTAAAAGAAAGCTCTTTGGATTGGCAATCAAAGGCCCAAAGTCCGTCATGGCTCCTACACCCATGAAAATCAGGGGTGGCAGGATGCCCCATTCATCCAGCTTAAAGAAATAATTCAGCAGTCCGCCTCCGGAGCCATCTGCTCCAGCCTCCTTCATAATATCCGGATAGATATTAACTAACAGCATACCAAAGGAAATCGGTACCAGAAGCAGGGGTTCAAAGCCTTTTCTGATAGCCAGGTATAAAAATATGAAGGCTACAAGAATCATGACCATATTCCCTGCTGTCAGGTTAAAAAATGCGGTCTGCTGAAGAAGATTTGTAAATGTATTACTAATATAATCCATGTCAATCCCTCCATATGGATTCCGCCCTGTTTATCTTACGGCGGATTCTTCCGTACTAGTTTAATGTAGCCAAGGTTGCTCCTGCTTCTACTGAGTCACCGATCGCTACATTAACGCTGGCAACGGTTCCATCGGAAGGTGCTACGATCTCGTTCTCCATCTTCATGGCCTCGAGAAGAATCAGCACATCCCCACGTTTCACTGCCTGTCCTGAGCTTACCTTAACGCCAAGGATCTTGCCTGGCATGGGAGCCGCCACTTTAAGGCCACCTTCTGAGCCGGCGCTGGCCGCCTTTACAGGTGCTGCTGCTGGTGCAGGTGCTGCCTTCGGTGCAGGTGCTGCCTTCGGTGCAGCTGGAGCCGGTGCAGACACAGCCTTGTTAGCTGCTGCCGGTGCGCCGGTGGCTGAGCCTTCTTCTACGGTTACCTCATAAACATTCCCATTCACTGTAATTGTATAGTTTTTCATGATGATCATCCTCCTGATTAATTAAGCTTTTTTCCATTTACCAGCTGGCGCCCGTCTGATCGAGCGGACCACCAGGCCGCTTGGAGAGCTTCCTTCCGATGCCGCAATTGCCGCAGTAATCACTGCTACCAGCTCTAAGTCATCCACAAGTTCCAGTTCCTCTTCTATTTCTGCAGCAGAGGCAGAAACTACAGGAAGGGGTGCGGGAGCAGGCTCATTAGCCTTCCCATTAAACTTATCTTCAAGCTTTCCAATATACTTGAAGCATCCGATAAGCAGACTGATGAAAATCAGTACAATAAATACGGTTCCCATTCCCATCAGGGTATTAAACACGGCTTTTTCCATCCGCTCGCCTAATGTATATTCCGGCACAAATGCCACACTGGTAATCTTTGTGAGCTTTGAATCCGTTGTAATGGAAAATTCCAAATTTCTCTTTTCAAATTCTGCTTCGATGGTAGCGCTGTACCCATGGTCAATTGCTTCTACCTTTGCCGTGCTGCCGATTGATACCATGGCGCCAAGCTCATTCTTTATATTCTCCCAGGAATCTACGCCCTCAGCCAGGGCAGCATACTCATCCTGGGACTGCATGTTCTTCTTAAACTCAGGAATCTGGCTGTCCTCAAGACCGGTATACAGCTCTAAGAAGGAACCTGGAAGCTGTTCCATCTGTGACTGGATCCTGGCATCAATTTCTTCGGCTGGGGTATCGGCTTTGCTGCATGCAGATAATGAAAAGAGGCAGGCTGCCATAATAAGTCCCAATGCTACTCGTTTCATATTCAGTTTCATATACCTGTCACCTCATTCTAAATCGTGCCATGTTTTTTTGCCGGACGATCCTCTCTCTTTGTGAACAGCATCTCAAATGCCGCAATGACCCGTGCCCTTGTTTCGCCTGCATCTATGATATCATCAACATATCCTCTCTTAGCCGCAGAAATGGCACTGGACTGAAGCTGCTTATAGCTTTCTGCCTGATCGTTAATAAGTGCTGTTCCGTCTTCAGCCTTTGCAATCTCATCCGCATACATGATTTTCACTGCTTCGGCCGGTTCCATCATACCAATGCAGGCTGACGGCCATGCATAAACAACATCCGCCCCAATAGACTTGCTGTTCATGGTCAGATAGGCTGTTCCAAGAGCCTGCCCCAGAATAACCGTAACTTTGGGAACTGTGGCATTGGCAAAGGCATAGGTTAGCCCTGCAGCTGCCCTGGCAATCTTTTTCTCGGAACACTGGGTTGCTTCATACCCTTTTACATTTACAAGAGTAAGTACCGGAATACTGAATGCGTCACAGAATTGAATAAATCTTGCTGCCTTTTCACAGCCACGCCCGCTTAAAAGGGCTTCATATTCCCCTGTCTTAACGCCGCTTTCATTATAGGATTCCGTTCTGTTTGCAACACAGCCCACTGTCATGCCATTTAAACGGATAAAACCGGTTACCATGGAAGCAGCATATTCCTTCCTGGTCTCCATAAAGAAATGATTATCGGAAATCTGAGTCAATGCAATCGCCGTATCCCCAACATAATTCTCCAGATCGGAGCATATGCGGTTTAAATCGTCATTGCACTCATCATAAGACATGTCATCTTCACTGTTTGAAGGAAGAATGGAAATGAGAGTCCTGATATTATTTATAATGTCATCCGCTTCTCCCGTAAAATCCACCATGCCGGTTTCCCTGCTCTGATAGTCTGCGGAAGCGGTGTTGCATTTTTCTGTATAATTTCCCTGAATTGCATTGGGGGAATTGACAAACAATCTGCCGCCCTTGGTTTCCATAAAGGTAAAGTCAGACATAGCCGCAGAAACAGCCATGCCGCCGCCGCAGGTCCCAAATATCGCTGTTATCTGGGGGATTACTCCTGATGCCAGAGTCTGGCTCATATAAATCTCGCCAAAACCATTTAAAGAGTCAGTTGCTTCCTGAAGCCTTAAACCAGCACAATCGACCAGACCGATTACCGGTGCACCTGTTTTCATAGCCATCGTGTATAGCTTTGTAATCTTCCTTGCATGCATCTCCCCTACGGAGCCACCCAGAACCAATGCATCCTGGCTGTACACATAAACAAGGCAACCTTCAATGGTACCATATCCAGTAACAACACCGTCAGCAGGAGTTTCTTTTGCCGTCATGTTGAAGTCTGTGTTCCTTGCGGTAACATAGCCGCCAACTTCAACAAAACTGTTCTCATCTAGCAAGGCATGAATCCGGTTACTTGCTGATGTTTCTGTTGAATTACTCATTTTGCAATCCTCCATTTTGTAATTTTTTTACAGTCATTTGTTAAACCTTTAACAAAGTCCTATGCAATAACACCAATTTCTGCCAATTATAATTGTATAACGAATTTAGGTAAATTTCAAGTGTCTGACAGAGATTTTTCACATTATATTAAATTTTTTTCCTTTAAGTACAGCACAATATAGGTGAACCATCGGAAGTATTCCTGATAAAACAAACTAAACAATCTTTAAGACAGTATTTTATCCAATATTAAGGTTTCTCCTCTATCATTGGCCTATATGATAAGAAGGAGGCAGACTATGATTAACGAAATATTAAAGCACAATGATGTTTTTGTAAACAACGGTACTTTTAAATCTTTTGCTTCAAACAAATGTCCCAGAAAAAAGCTTGCCATATTAACCTGCATGGATACCCGGCTTGTAGAGCTTCTGCCAGCCGCACTTGGAATCCATAACGGAGATGTAAAGTTAATAAAAAATGCGGGCGGCTTGATCCTCGATACTTTTGACAGCACAATCCGCAGCCTGCTCATCGCTGTTCTGGAATTCGGTGTGAAAGAAATCATGGTAATCGGTCATACGGACTGCGGAGCAGCCGTTATATCCTCAGAAACCATCATTACTCATCTGATCCAGAGAGGCATTGACATGGAAACCATACGAAGGCTGAAAGAGGAGGGATTGGACTTTGAATCCTGGTTTCAGGGCTTTGACAACACAGAAACCGCCGTTCAAAAATCCGTTTCCCTGATTAAAGACCATCCTCTCATGCCTTCCGATGTAGCGGTTCAGGGCTTTGTAATGGATATTGACTGTGGCAGGCTGGATCAGGTATCCTGACCCTTACATAGGAAAGAAAGATGCCGGAATCAAATTCCGGCGTCTTTCCCATTTGAATTTTATTTTAGGATTTTATTTTAGGAGTCTAGTCAATTGGATATTCGCAATCCGCTTCGCTACTTGATGAGGTTAAATAGTCAGTACGCCAAGCAAAAGGCCTGCAACCAGGCAAACGATACTCACTCCCCATATCCACAGGAAGCAGGTCTTAATATGATCTTTGATCTCAACTCCTGCAAGGCCGATTCCCAGGAATGTGGCCGGTACAACAGGGCTAATGAACGTTGCGCAGTTTCGGCAGACCACCATGGTGATCGCAATATGGGCAGGATCTACACCAAATTTGTTTCCTATACTAATCAATACCGGAAGCAGACCGTAGAAATAGGAATCCGTACAGAACAATAATGTCAGCGGTACGGACAGCACTCCGATGATAAGCGGCAGGAAATGACCCATGGACTGTGGGATAAATGCAGCCAGTGCATTTGCCATGTGGTTCATGATCTCACTTTCTTCCAGTACTCCAAGAAATACACCGGCTGCCAAAATGGTAGATGCCATCATAAGGCCAGGACCAGCGTGAGACTTAATGATCTTATTTTGAAGCTTCGCACCAGGATAGTTTACTAAAAGTGCCGCAACACATCCAATCATGAAAATAAAATATGACGGCAATGGCATAAAAACAAGGGCGATAATAACTACTAATGTCAGAAGCACATTGAAAGCAAACAGCTTTGGTCTTGCCAGTTCCCCTATATCAGCGGTAGCAGCACTTTCTTCCAAGTCATCGTAATCATCAATAACAAGAGTGCTATTGATTCCTGCCCCCCTCTTCTTCTCAACAAATCCCCAGAAGAAAGCAGTAAACAGAGCAACTACAATACCAACCGCCTGCATCGGCAAAAGCTTCATCCAAAGGACATTGGCTTCGATCTCCAGTACGGAAGCCGCACGCATAGTCGGGCCGCCCCATGGAAGCAGGTTCATAACACCCATAGAGGTAACACATATTAAAAGCAGCGTTGTTGGACGCATTTTTAATTTCTTATAAACTGGCAGCATGGCTGGAATGGTAATTAAGAACGTAGAAGCTCCGCCTCCATCCAAATGGCCGATTATGGCGATGATACTGGTCATTAAAGCCACACCTACTACATTGTTCCCCACTTTTTTCATAAGCGCATCGATGATGCGGTCAAACATTCCCGCATCAGTCATTATTCCGAAAAACAACACGGAAAATATAAACAGCGCAGCGGTTGAGTGTACCCCTGATACCCCCTTAGAAATAAATTTTCCAACTTCACTGACTGTGAAGGTTCCGGTCAAAACCAGAATCAGCGCACTTACGGTAGATACACCGATAAATGCCAGTGCCGGAACAGTAACATTCCTCAGCAACAAAACAATGATCATGATAATGGTTGCAAAACCTAATAATGCAAGCATTGTCTCATTCATGTTTTCTTCCTCCTCTATACTTTTTATTTATAGGAACAGTATAAAGGCCTAACCTTACACCCTTCCTCCTTCTCCCTTTCATTTCTTTAAGAGAAAAATTAAAAGTTGTTAAGATTAGGCTTTTTTTTACACTCTTTCCTTACAGTTCTTTACTGCTTTTAAAATAGCGGAGTCGGAAACCGGTTTGCCGATGTATTCATCAATTATTTTCCGCTTCTTGGCTTCCAGGATTTCTCTCGTCACCCGGTCCGCCATAATGATCCGGATTATATCCGGGTACTGACCCTGAAGGGACATGAAGAAATCCGTACCGCTTTTCCCGGCAATATCATGTTCTGTTACAATGGCATCGACTTCCTGCTCCTTCAAGGCTTTCCTGGCCTCCTCAAAATCCATGCAGGCCGTCAAAGGCACATGAAGCCTGCCGAAATTCTTTTCCAGAAGCCGTAATACCTTTGGATTATCGTCGATGACCAGGAGCCTTAAGCGATCCCCGCTTTCCTCCTCTGTTTCCTGCTGCTCTTCCTGTTCTTTCTGTTCATTTACAGGAAGGAAAACATGAAATACACTGCCTTCTCCCAGTTTGCTTTCCGCAAAAACATATCCTTTGTGAGAATGAACAATCTGCTCAACCAGAGAAAGGCCCAGGCCTGTTCCGGTCCCATTTTTCTTTGTCGTGAAAAACGGATCAAAAATCTGCTTTAGCACCTCTTCACTCATGCCTTCCCCGTCGTCTGCAATATCAATCCGCAGGTAATAGTTCCACTCTTCTGAAACAGAAGAAAGCTTGTACTGCTTTAATTCATCCGAACTTACCCTGTTTCCGTTTATGGTTATGGTTCCTTCCCTGTGACCGATCGCATGGATTGCATTCACGCAGATATTTAATATGACCTGATTCATCTGGGTTTCGTTACCCAGAAAGCATTCATCAGATAAGGCAATTTCTTTTTCCAGATGCACATGGGCAGGACACACGGAGCTTACCATTTTTATGGCACGTCCAAGCACCTTAGCAGCGTTTATGTTTTTAAAGGCAGTCTCCATATTTTTCCGGCTTAAGGATGAAATCTGCTGGATAATCTCTTTTGCCTTTCCGGAAGCTTCATAAATCTCTGATGCACTGTCATAGTTTTCCTCTCCCTCCGGAAGTTCAAGCATCAGCAATTCGGCATATCCCATGATCGGTGTCAGCAAGTTGTTAAATTCATGGGCAATGCCTCCGGTCATCGTTCCCATGATCTGAAGCCTCTGCTGATGGGCGATGGTTTCTTCACTCTGATGCATTTCCTCTAAAATTTTATTAAGCTCCAAGAGATAGGCGATCTCTTCCGTATCCTTTTTCTTCTGGACCCGTAAATCCCCGATATAAAGCACCATTCCAAGGAGCACGGAGACAATTCCAAAAAAGACAAGGCCCAGCTTGAAAAATCCGGCTGCAACCGGGATATAAATATCATTGTAGTCAATCACCGCACTGACTACCAGAAAGCCGTTTCCTATGATGGCGGGGGAATAGGCGCTGACCTTTTTTACTTCCGGAACTCCCGGGTCTTGCCACCAGTAGGAATAATACTCGGAAACTCCTGCCTCTCCTCTGTTTTGATTTTCTATCATCTTCTGCAGACTGGTTAAATCTTTGTTCGGAAACATCTCCTGCCGGCCTGAAATCACATTGATCCCCCACTGGCTCTCCTGAGGATGAATCAGGATAATCCCTTTTGAATCCTTTATTACCACATACCCGTTGGTTCCCAGACGAATATTGGAAACCAGGGAATTGTAATAGTTTTTCTCATTTAAAACAACGGATAAAGATCTGCCGTCACGAAGAACTTTCTTTAAGACCAAATACATTTCCCCATTTTCCAGTTTACATTGCCGAAAGCTGACCTCCTGACTGATCTCTGTGACAGAATAGGTCGACGCAACTCCATATCCATAAACACTTCTTAATAATTTTCCGTTTTCATTCTCCAGTATAACATCATAAACAAACCGGCTGTGATTCGTTACATAACTCCGGAGTATACTCCAGTCCTCCCTGCCTGTCTTTTTATAATTCTCCTTTTCTATGTCGCATAAGGCGTTTAAATCCGATTGATATCCTTCAATAAAAACTTTTAAATTTTCTCCCATGCTCTGGGTTGTCAAAAGCATCTGTTTCTTTTGATTATTTATAATCGTTTCTTTATATTCCTCCCAGATACTGAAAACAAGACAACAGAAAATCAGCAGCACGGAGACCATGGCACAAAATATAAAAACCGTCCCATATCTTTTACTTTCCTTTATTTTACTCATGAAATCATCCTCTATTTTCCTGTTCCTCATTGACTTGTCTCCGGGTTACTATTATAATAATTTTAACACAATCTTAATCTTTACACAATTTTACTTAGGGGGAAGCTATGTCTGATAAAGTATTAATTGTGGATGACGATCCAGCGGTTTGTAAGTTATTAGAGAAAGTCATGCACAGCAATGATCTGGAAACCAACGTAGCAGACAGCGGGCTTACCGCACTGAATCAACTGAAAAACCACACTTACGATATGATCCTCATGGATGTAATGCTTGGTGATATGGAGGGCTTTGAGGTCATCAAGCGGCTGCGCAGCCAGGGTATTCAGACTCCGGTTATGATCGTAAGCGGAAGAAACGAGGATTATGATTCTCTTTACGGCCTTTCTGTTGGTGCAGATGATTACATAACCAAGCCATTCCGTCCCATAGTGCTGGGGGCCAAGGTAAAGGCGCTGATCCGCCGCAACAAGAATCAGGTGCTGTACAGCTCGGATATTCTGGAATGCGGATCTTTCACTTACAATACTTCCACTATGCGGTTTTATAAAAATGGAGAAGAGATTGTTCTTTCTTCCAAAGAGAGCAGTCTGATGCTGCTGTTTTTAAAACATCCGGGTCAGGTATTTACAAAAGACATGATTTATGATCATGTATGGGGAAATAGCGTTGCCGTAGATGATAACGCCATTATGGTGTATATCAATCGTCTGCGTGGTAAAATCGAAGAAGACCGGCAAAAGCCGGCCCATATCGTAACTGTCAGAGGTCTTGGATACCGGTTTAACCCTTAGGCCTCTGGCCTTTTTTTTTCTTTTTAAGGTATTCCAGTGTGGTTTCAGGAACCAGGCCCTTAATCCCTTCAAAGTCTCCCTTTTCATACCATTTCCGGACCTCAGATGCGCTGATTGCCCCTCCCTCGGAACGCTTCCTCTCAATTTCCGTCACAGCAATCCCATACCGGGGAAGGATTTTTTTCATTTCTTCATTGTAATGTCCGGTTACTACGCATACCGGTTCCGTTCCCACGAAGCGGGTTGTTATTCGAAGGGCCGGGGCAATGCGCCTGCCAAAAAGTTCTAAGTCCAACCGGCAGCCGGCCATTTCTCCGCGGATCTTTTCCTTTATAAAATAGGTTGGAAAGGTGGCTGCGGATATGACAAAATCAGATACCTGATGAACGATTGCCCGGGGAAGATCTTTAAGTCCTTCCTGTACCATGAAAAAGCGTTCCTCTGCTCCAAAACTGCTTCTGTTATCGGCTAACACCAGTACATGGACATAGTCACAGCAGGTTAAGGCCTGTTCTACCAGATACCGGTGTCCATAAGTAAATGGATTGCAGTTAGCAACGATGGAGCCGATGACCACGCCTGGTTTAAAAGCCTCATCCGGAGACTCTGAGATCAGGCGGTTTATAAACTCTTCAAACCCGTTTTTCCTGTTCTCCATAAAAAGGACATCATCGGTCATAAGAACCGTATAAAATCCAAGATCCTCAAACATATCCCTGTTATCCGGCTTTGTGTACATAAGAATATGGGATCTGCCATTCTCAAATTCATACTGGGTCAGATATGAGATGATCGATCCGGTTAAGCCGGTCCCCCGTACGCTTTCATCAACTGCAATGCATTTTAAAACATTCTGCTCTGCCGAACCGGCGGCCCGGATCTGGTAATTCTCGTCAAGCAGACATACGCTGTATTCGATCCCCTGATCATAATCCAGATCATTCCGTTTTAAAAAATCCTTTAACAGTTCCAGTTCTTTTCCTTTAAACGGTCTTCCTTCCAGCTTAATGAATTCCATAGAATCCTCCCCTTTACCGGTTCTTCTGCCAGATTATTCATGAAAATTGCAACAGCCAGAAGATCTGCACATCCTCCGGCACTTATATTTCCCTTTATAAAATCTGCATCCATTTGTTTCAGTGTCTCCATGCTTTTCTCCCCATAGGCCCCGCCGGCACACAGGAAATTCCCGGCAATGGACTGAACCTTCAAAAGGATGGACGGATTATGCCTTGCAATGATGTTGGAGTCTTCCACACGGCTCATGAGCGTAAACAAAGTTTCCAGCTTGATCCGGTTCCAGTCCCGTCCCTCCCTAAGACCTTTTGTCATGACAGGAAGGGCGATCCTGCGTACGGAAGCATAGCCGCTTATGGCCTCTCCCCTTGCACCGGTAAGCCCGTATTGTCTTAAGTTTTTTTCTCCGTTACTGGTAAACTCCCCCATCTCTTCCAATTCTTTTACAAGGGTTTCCCTTACCATGGCCTGCTCCATTTCCAACAGGCTCTCTGTGGTAACTGCTCCATACGCCTTCGTGCATGCCCCGGCGGCTGCACTTAAAATTCCCAGGTGAAAGATCAGGCCCTTATGAGTATTTACCCCTGCCGTAGCCTGATACATGGCTGTTTCTGCAGACTGACCGATCCGGCGGATGCGCTCAAACAGCAGCCTTGGCATGTGGGAAAGTCTCATGCCTTCCATAGTCATGGAAACAAAATACGGCTGTAAGGCTTTGGCACTCTTCTCAAAGGAGTTGACATCCATATCTTTATGAGCACCTGGGGAATACAGATCAACCAGGCCAGGCTTGGGAGTCGTATAAACCTCCTCAAGCATAGCCTGGTAAGCCATGTTTCCGATGTGGAAAGCTGCCTTATTAAGTGACTCATTCGGTTTCACACAAGAACTGCCATTCATTGTTTATTCTCCTGTAAACTGAAACTCCTTGATCTTACGCACCACATCCATAACGGTGCCATCCCGGCTCTCGATGATTCCTACTACCTTATCATCAAACTGCACTTTTTCAGGCTTTCCTGTAATGGAATATGCGATATCCCGAAGTTCCTCAATGGTCTTAAACGGAAGATCCACATCTTTCATACACTGGATCAGATCCTGCCTATTGGGATTGATTGCAATTCCATAATCCGTGATCACTACATCAATGGATTCGCCCGGAGTTGTAACCGTTGTTACATCAGTGCAGACAGCTGGAATCCTTCCCTGAAGCAGGGGAGTAATCACTATGGTACATTTTGCTCCTGCTGCAGTGTCCGGATGTCCTCCCTGAGCACCGGTAATCATGCCGTCAGAACCAACAACTACATTGCAGTTGAAATTCACATCCACTTCTAAGGCTGCCAGGATCACAAAATCCAGTTTGTTTACAACGGCTCCCTTGTTAAAGGGGTCGGCATATTCTCCTGCACTGATTCGGAAATGCTTGGGATTGATGACGGATTCCACTGCATCCAGATCAAAATCCTGGGTATCTAACAGGGCATCCACCTGACCATTCTCCAATAAGTCGCACATGGGTTTTGTCAGTCCTCCCACACCGAAGCGCATACGCACATTTCTCTCCTTCATGATCTTTGCAAGAGAAATGGTGGAGGCGATGGAAGCTCCGCCTACTCCGGTCTGGTAAGAAAATCCATCTTTAAAATACGGGGTATTCACCACAAATTCGGTACAGTAATCGGCCATCATGAGTTTGCGCATATCTGTGGTAGGTTTTGCGGCTCCGGTAGCAATCTTTTCCGGATTTCCGATTTCATCAACCACCACCACATAATCTACTTTTGTCATGGAAATATGGGCCGGGAAGTTTGGAAAAGGAACCAGGCAATCCGTGATTGCAACCACCTTATCCGCATAATCCGCATCCACCATGGAATAAGAGAGAACGCCGCAATCAGATTTTCCGCCGATCCCCCGGCAGTTCCCATAGTCATCACAGGTTGGCGCACCGATAAATGCGATATCGATCCTCACCTCTCCGGTTTCAATGGCACGGACTCTTCCGCCATGAGAACGCATAATGGCCAGGCCTTTTAATTTTCCTTCTGATATGGCCCTGCCGATCTTTCCTCTGACGCCGGAGGACTGAATCCCGGTAATGGTCCCATCCTCAATGTATTCCACCAGTTTATCATGGGCTTTTCCAAGAGAGCTTGCACAGATGGTGATATCCTTGATTCCCATGTTGTGGATTTCTTCCATCACCATGTTTACTACATAGTCGCCTTCTCTGAAATGATGATGAAAGCCCAGGGTCATGCCATCCCGGATCCCGCATTTCACGAGGCAATCGCGAATGCTGTCCACCATCTTGCTGCCCTCTGAATTGATCACGCATTTTGTATACGGACCATCTTTTTTATACACAGATCCATCAAAGTGATGAATTCCCATAAAAGGTTCTTTTCCTGTGATTTTTAAGATTTCTTCCGGAATATCTCTCCCTACTGCATTAATCATCTTACAATCCTCCTTTGTATACGCCAGAGGCCTTGGCAAGCTCTATGGTTCTCTTGGCTCCGTCATAGAACGCAATGTCGATCATTTTTCCGTCTACGATAAATACTCCGATTCCCTTTTCCCTTTTGTCCTCGATTTCCATAACCACCTTTTCTGCAAAGATGATATTCTTCTGTGCCGGTGTAAAGATATCATGGACAATCGGGATCTGGCGTGGATTGATAATGGATTTTCCATCAAATCCCATCAAATGAATGGTTTCCACATCCCGCCGGAAGCCTTCCATATCATTAAGGTCCGTATAAACCGTATCAAAGCACTGGATCTTTGCTGCCCTGGCCGCAATGATTAAGTTCTGCCTGGCTCCCATCAGTTCAACTCCGGTTCCTGTAATATAGGTCTGTAAGTCCTTGGTATAGTCCCCGCCGGAAAGTGCGATTCCAAACAGCCTATCGGAAGCCTCACAGACATCAAGCGCCTTCACCACACCTCTTGCAGATTCTATGGCAGCCATAATAAGGGTCCTTCCCTGCGGAATGCCGAAATCCTCTTCTGCAATCTGGATCTCTGCCTCCACCGCTTTTATATCCTCAGGCCTTTCTGTTTTCGGAATACGAATCGCATCACAGCCGCCTGCAACTGCACAGCGGATGTCTTCCTTCCAATAAGGAGTATCCAAGCCATTGATCCGGACTACCCTCTCGCAGCCCCTGTAATCGATCTCCTGCAATGCATGATAAAGGGAAAACCTGGCTGCATCCTTCTGATTTTCTGCGACCGCATCTTCTAAATCCAGCATTATGGAATCCGGTTTATAAATATACGGATCCTTAATGAGGCCCGGTTTTTGGGCATTTAAAAACATCATAGTTCTTCTGAGACGTTTCTTATTCGGATTCATGATTTCCTTCTGCCTCCCCAAAGAATATTTTCAAACTGGTCCGTGGAACGGGATACCGCACCTTCTACCCGCGCCTTAATGGTGCAGTCCAGTGCCCCCTTATCAACAACTGTGATTCTCACATTGTCAATGTCCAGATTCTTAAGGGTCTCCATGATTACCTTCCGGATTCTGTTGCCATACTGGTTTATGACTGCGCTTTCCAGCACAAAATCGATTTTACCATCACCTGGCTCAACAGTCACCTGACAGTCGCTTGACTCCAATGTACCGGCCATGGCTGGTTTTTTAATTTCCATTTTGCTTAAAGCCTCCCTTTTATTTTCTATACCTTCATTTTAAAGGGAGAATCTTAACCAGGGAAAAAAGGATTCTTAAAATTTATTAAGAAAGGGGCAGATTCTCATCTGCCCCTTTCTTTTAACCATGAATCTATGATACTCTCAACACGTCCGTAAAGCTCCTCTACCGAATGGCTCCGGCTTCGGCCGCATAGCTTTGCATCCTTTTCACATATCAGGCATCTGCGCACAGGGGATCCCAATTCCGCCCTGCCGATCCCGTTTCCAGCCTCATCGTATACGTCGATATCAAACAGCCTTCCAAGTGGATGGGTTTCTTCCATTTGGATTGTTATCTTTTTCACAAAAAGGGGGTCCTGGCTTTTCACCGCATAGAGTTTCAGAAAGCCGGCCTTCTCTTTTACCACGGTCTCTTCCATCACAGCCAGCCCATGTTCCAAAAACAGCCGGTTAAGTTCTTCTCCTCCTGCAGAAAATGCCTGAAGGATTCTGGGAGAGGTTTTCCTTGGACCGGGAATGTTCATCCCAAGAGCCACAATCGTGACATCCTCATGCTTTTTATGAAGAGCTTCCTGCATAAATACTTTCTTTTCCCGGAATGAAAGCATCTCTTCTAATGTCACATTCTCTTCCATTCTGCCTTATCCTCTTTACTCCCTGTTAAGGGTATCTCTCATTCCCTGATTTCTACTATTCCGAGGCTTCCGTCTGATTTTTCCTGAAAGATAATTTTTGAGTTTCCTTCCCCCATGGCTACGCCTTTATCCGTCATCTTTAAGGAAACCGTATCCACATTGGCAACCGCTACCATCAGATCATCACCAAATACCATATCAGGGTTCTGCTTAAATAAATCTTCCTGGTTTTTAAGGGTGATCGTCTCCTCGTCAGCTGTTACAAAAATACAGGGGTAAAACAACAGGTTCGCAAATGCTTCTAAATCCCGGTCTC
Organism: Lacrimispora sanguinis; assembly: GCF_044987295.1. Classification (NCBI taxonomy): domain Bacteria; kingdom Bacillati; phylum Bacillota; class Clostridia; order Lachnospirales; family Lachnospiraceae; genus Lacrimispora; species Lacrimispora sanguinis. The sequence goes on from NZ_CP173277.1 coordinate 1,575,582, forward strand.
CTACCGCTTCCTGAATCTTTTCGGCAAACGCCTCCACCTTTTTTCCCGCCCCAGTGCTTTCATCATTCTTCACAGCCTCTATTCCCGGCCCTGACTGGTCCATATTCTCTTCCGGAACTGTCTCCTCATCTCCAAGTTCTGTCCCGGATTTCTCCATCCTGACGGCCGCAGTCTCTGTTTTTGCCGCTTCCGAAGGAGCACCGCCCAAATCTGCAGCTTGCTTCCTGCCGCAGCCAGCTGTCAACAACACAGCAAAAACAACGGCAAAACAAAATAAACTAATTTTCTTTTTCAGCATTTTCCTGGTCCCTCCCTGCGTCCATTTTTCTAATCCGGGTACAGTTTAGCACCTGCCAGACTGATAAGTCAATAGGGTTTCAAAAACCGTAAACCTTAGTCATCTTTCCGTAAGATTCTCGTCTATTCTTTATCCACTATTTATATTCTTTATGAAGGGTAAATCCCCTCCCCCGCACCTCATTGACCTGGTTAATGATCATAAACGCATTGGGATCGATCCCCATAACCAGTTCATTGACCTTTGAAAGCTGTCTCCCTGATATTACGGTAAGAACCGTAAAGGAAGCCTTTCTTAAATACCCTCCTTCACTGGCAAGCAGTGTGGTTCCCCTGTCCATCCGGGATTGGATCGCCTGGCTGATCTCCTCATACTTTTCACTTATGATTTTTACCTGCATCTGGTTGCGGCCGATCAAAAGCACCTTATCAAGAACCGTGGTATAGGAAAGTACCAGCAGGATTCCGTAAAGGATCTGCTCCTTATTGGAAAACAGCATCTGTGCAAGCAGAATCAGGCAGTCAAACACCGACATGGTCATGGACACGGATAGATTCCATTTTTTATTAAGGATCAGCGGGGGAATATCCATTCCTCCGGTGGAAGCACCGGCCCGTATCACCATACCGATTCCCACGCCGATCAAAAGTCCTGAAAAAACAGTGGCCAGCATCCGGTCATTGGTGATTGCAGCATGACCGAACAGATTTTCAAAGATTCCCAATATAAACGGATAATAAAAAGTACTGATTAAAGTAGTAAATGCAAACTGTTTTCCCAAAAAGAAGGCTCCTGCCACAAACATGATAACATTAAAGACTCCGATAAAGGCAGCTACAGGAATACCAAATTGGTGATAGGCCACCAAAGCAAGCCCGGTCGTTCCTCCTGTAATCAGTCCCCCCGGCAGAATAAACAGGGATACAGCCAATGCATATATGGTATTGCCCGCAAGTACCGTTGCGATTTTTTTCATATCCATACTTTTGTAATTTCCCTTCTTCGTATAAAGAAACAATCTTAATATACCATGTACCAATGGTTTATACAATTAATTTTCTGCCTATCTGCTATGAATTCCTTACCTACATGAAATATCAGTATCTCCTTTAAACCGGAATGTAATCAGACTTACCGCTGATAAAGAACAGAATGAGGCAAAAGGTAACGTCGTCGTTTCCTTTTGCCTCATTCTTTTTATGTATTAGGGATAATTCCCATAACTCCCGGCATGGATAAGTATCTATGGAAAATATTTTTTATGCACCAGACCGTTGTCAGGCGTTCTGCTCCGGCCGTCAGATATACCGGATAGCTTTTTACGACCTCTCCGTTTAAGCGGTAAATGACAGTACCCACCGTCTGCCCCTTACGTACCGGAGCATTTAATTCTTTGGGGATCTCTGTCTGTACCGTGACCTCTTCCTCATCCGCCAGAAGGAGGTTAATGCTCTTTTCTTCCTCCCCGCCTATGCTGCAGGATACCAGGACCGGTTCATCTAAGCGTCCGGAAGAAGGAATCCCCTCAATTACTGGAATATCAGGAAGGTTGACATCTTTATATACGTTCCTGTAATGGAAGCGATCCATCCCGTATTGGAACAGCTTTCTTGCGTCCGACCATTTATAAGCCTTATGAGGCGGCCAGCCGCAGCCTAAAAGGGCGATGGTATAGACTCTCCCCTCATCTTGGACAGCTCCCACATAAGAATAACCGGCTCCTCCGGTAAATCCTGTCTTTCCTGAAAACGCCCCGTCCATCATGGCCAGAAGAGTATTGTGGTTATTGCAGGAAAAGAAACGTTTTCCTTCCAGATCAGCAAAGGCATAGCTTCTCGTTGCCGTAATATCAAGGAATTCCTCCTTCTTCGGCGACTGGCCAATGCAATAATTCATGATCCTGGCTAAATCCGCTGCTGTTGTGGAATGTATCTTCACCTGTCCATCCTTTTCTTCTTTGGCATCAAGCCCATTGGGTGTAATAAAATAGGTATCGCTGCATCCTAAATCCCTGGCCTTCTGGTTCATCATCGCAGCAAATCCCTCCTGGCTTCCACCTATGTGCTCTGCAATCATCATAGCGGCATCATTATGGGATTCCAGCATCAGGCTGTAAAGCAGATCCTTTAACTGAAACGTCTCTCCCTTATAAACCCCTAAATGAACCTTAGGCTGGGAAGCTGCATTCTGGCTGGCAGTTACTGTGTCAGAAAGCGTCCCGCGCTCCAAGGCAAGGATGCAAGTCATGATTTTCGTGGTACTGGCCATGGGCCGGACCAAATCTTCATTTTTCCCATATAACACGCGGCCGGTAGAAGCATCCATCAAAACTGCTGATTGGGCATAAAGATTCAGCTCATCCTTTGTCTGAATCGGTGTGTTTTTCTCTTCTTTTTCCTCTGTGACTTTCGCATTTTCATTAACGGCCTCTTTTCCCGTCAGCCAGACCGCAGCAGCCCCTGTCCCTATAAGAAAGACAAACGCTGCTGCCAGCAGTATTCCTATGGCATGCCTCATGAAAGAGCCTCCCCCATGGATTTATTTTATCCTATTCCATTGTTTTTTTAATTATTCCCCTTTACTTTCCGAACGTATTTTCGGTATAATAAGAATAGAAGGAAATATGAAATAAATGACGCCAAAGGAGGGACGGATATGGTACCGGAGCCCTTAATTTTTCACATAGACGTGAATTCTGCATTTTTAAGCTGGGAATCTGTCAGCCGGCTGGAAGCTGACCCAGGCGCCCTGGATTTACGTACCATTCCATCGGCAGTAGGAGGCGATGCCTCTTTAAGGCATGGAATCGTTCTGGCAAAATCCACACCTGCAAAAGCTTATGGAATCATAACCGGAGAACCCATCAGCCAGGCTTTGCGAAAGTGCCCAACCCTTACCGTTGTTCCGGCCCGGTTTGAAGTATACCTTGAGAAATCCAGGAAGATGATGGAGCTTTTGTCTGATTACACTCCTGACTTTGAAAAATTCAGCATCGACGAGGCCTTTCTTGATATGACCTCCACCATCCACCTCTTCGGCTCTCCTCTGGAGGTAGCAAATCAGATACGGGAAAGGATCTGGCGGGAGCTGAAGTTTACGGTGAATGTCGGCATAGCCCCTAATAAGCTCCTGGCTAAAATGGCCTCGGATTTTAAAAAGCCCAATCTCTGCCACACTCTGTTTGCCCATGAAATACCTTTAAAAATGTGGCCCCTTCCCATTCAGGAGCTGTTTTTTGTAGGCCATTCCGCCCAAAAAAAGTTAGAAAGTGTGGGAATCCACACCATAGGGGAGCTGGCAGCCTGCAACGTAAACCACTTAAAACCCCTGCTGGGAGAAAAGTATGCCCTGCTGATCCATGACTATGCCCTTGGCATCGATAACTCGCCCGTGGAAGAGCGGGAGCCTTTAAACAAGGGTTACGGAAACAGTACCACCCTTTCCCATGATATCGACGACTTTGACGTGGCCTGCCAGGTCCTCCTGTCCTTAAGCGAAACCGTGGGCGCCCGTCTCCGCTTTGACCATGTCTTATCTGACTGTGTCTGTGTGGAGATTAAGGACTGGAATTTTCATACCAAGTCCCATCAGATGACCTTAAACAATCCTACGGACTCCACTACAGTGATTTATGAAAACGCCTGTAACTTACTTAAGGAGCTTTGGGACCGCACCCCTCTTCGTTTGATCGGCGTTCGAGCCACTAAGATTTCCGAGGAAGGGTATTGCCAGCTTCATCTATTTGAATCAGAGCAGGCCCGTAAGATGAAGGAAATGGAAAAAGCCGTGGATCATATCCGCGGCAAATTCGGAACCGACAGCGTAAAAAGAGCCAGCTTTTTAAAAAAGGACGCTATTGTAGACCATACATCCGGCCGGGGTAAATCCGGCATAAAATAAGGGTGTGTATGAAAACTGTTAAACATGTTTTCATACACACCCTTTTTCTATAGCTGTCCTCCGATGGCTTTAAACCCTTCTCCATAAACCTCGTTGGAATCCGTGATGATGAGAAATGCATCCTTGTCCGTTTCGTGGATGGCACGGCGGATGGGCACCACCTGGCTGTTGTTGCAGGCGCACATGATCACTTTCTTTTCATCCAGGGAGTAAGAGCCCTGGCCCTGAAGAAAGGTGCAGCCTCGCCCGGTATTTTCCTCGATTCTCTGAGCCGCCTCTTCTGCATGGGAGGTGACCACAAAAACCAGTTTTCCGGCTCCCAGACCATACATAATCTTGTCGATCACCATGGTAGTCACAATGGTAGAAAGCATGCCCAGGATGACCGCATCCAGGTTGCGGAACACCAGTCCACCGGCGATGATTACTACGGCATCTACCACAAGGGATATTTGCCCGATGGTCAGATGAGGGAAAATCTTCCGGATCGCCATAACCAAAAAGTCCGTTCCTCCTGTGGAACAGTTTCTTAAATAGACGATGGTTAACCCCAAACCGGAAAAGATTCCGGTGCAGGCGGAGGCATACAGGGGATTTCCCTGATAAACCGGCAGATAAGGAACTACGTAATCCAGCACAAGGGCAAAGATGATCATGCTCTTCATGGAACGGAGCAAAAAACTCCTTCCCAAAAGCCTGTAACTCACTAATACGATGGGAATGTTTAAGACTATGCTGGTAATGCCCATAGGAAGACCGAACAGAAAGCGCAGAATTAGTGCGATACCAGATACTCCTACGGGTGCGAACTCCGCATTTACCGCAAAATTGTAAATTCCAATGTTAAATAAGATTGCCCCCGCCAGATCACACAGAAGATCGATCCCCAACTCCTTTGGCGAATATTCCTGTTTGATTGTCATCATGAGTGTGCTGCCTCCCTTTCTTCCGCCCCATTTTCTCCTTATAGAAAATAATCATCAATTTCAAATTCTTTTTTTCCGATCTGCACCTGTTTCACCAGGACGTTCACTTCCCCCTCTTCTTCGGTGCAGATTCCGGTCACCTGAATCTGTGTCTTACCATAGGATTCCGTCAAAACCAGTTCTTTATCCATAATTCCCCTGTCTGCAAGCGCTTCCGCCAAATCCAGCAGAACTTCATCTACATCTTCCTTTATATGGTTTCTAACAAATTCCATTTCCAATGCTTCATAAATATCCTGATCAAACATTATCAAAACCCCTCTTTCATTTTCTACCAGCTAATTATAACCCATAGATTCTCCTTGTCAATCACTACCCGTCATGATAGAATCGGTTTATGAAAATGACTATGAATTATACCATAACACAAACGTCTGAAGATATGACTGTAAAACAGTATTTATTAAATCTGGGATATTCCCAGAGCCTCTTAAGACAGCTTCGGAACCGATCAGATGGAATAACGGTTGGGGGAGAGCCGGTCTATACAACCCGCACCCTTAAGCCAGGTGATCTTTTATCCGTCTTTATCTGCGAAGAGGAAAGTTCTAAGAATATTGTTCCCACTCCCATGCCGATACAAATCGAATACGAGGATGAACATATCCTTGTCATTAATAAAGAAGCCGGTGTCCCCATTCATCCGTCCCAGGGTAACTTTGATCATACCCTGGCCAACGGGATTGCCTATTATTTTGAGGAAAAGAAAGAAGCTTTTATCTACCGGGCCATCAACCGTCTTGACCGGGATACCACCGGACTTTTGGTTGTGGCAAAAAATCCTTTAAGCGCCTGCATTCTTTCCGATATGGTGAAAAAACGAGAGATTCACCGTCGTTACCTTGCAGTTGTCCAGGGAGAACTTCCCCTAGAAGGGACCATCGACGCTCCTATTGCCCGGGTAGAAGGCTCCACCATAGAACGATGTGTGGATCCGATACATGGAGAAGAGGCGCGCACTCATTATAAACGGCTTTATTATGACCCTGTGACAGGGCATTCTCTTGCAGGCCTTCGTCTGGAAACAGGCCGCACGCACCAGATCCGGGTTCATTTAAAGTCCATCGGCCATCCCCTGCCAGGAGATTTCCTTTATCACCCGGACTACCGTTACATTACCCGTCAGGCCCTGCATTCCTTCCGGCTGGATTTCCTTCACCCAATCAAAAAGGAACCCCTTTCTTTTGAGGCGCCCCTTCCTGGGGACATGCAGTTCCTTGGTATCACATCCACCGAAGGCCTTTGGGATAATGATTTTTAAGAATCCCACCAGCCAGCTTGGCAAACCCAATGGAATATCCGTCGGTATTAACAAGCACCCAGCCTTTTTTATTATCAAGAGAACGGGAAATGTCTCCAGTTAACGTTTCTCCTTTTAAATACTTAATAATTTCCGCTCCATCCGCCGACAGATCGATGGATAAGTATACCTCTTCCTTTTTAAGGAAAAGAGCAAAGCCATGAGAGGGTTCAAATCGGTTCTTTTTCACAGTTCCCAGATGAAGACCCGGACGAATGATTTTCATACCCTTAAAATCAACCATTTCCGGCGGGATTAAATACAGCTGGTCCCCAAAAAGAATATATTCCTTACGGAGAAGCAATGGGGCAGGGTTAACCAGAAGCTCTTTTAAAAATGTTTCTACTTCTTTTATCACAGACTTATCGCTGCTGTACTCCGGCATGGTCTGCTTTTTTACAGAACCCTCATCTTCGCACTTTCTTAATACTGCCAGGTAATGGCCTTCCCCTTCTGACTTATCAGGCCAGATGCGGAAGGTCTTTTTTAATTCTTCCATACCGGATTTGCTCCATTCCGGACGGCCCGGATAGAGTCCGGGACGCGTTCCTGCATCAGCGATGGAGAAATCGGGATGAGTAATAAGGAAACGTTCGATGACCTGTTCATTTTCCTCCGGGGAAAAGGTGCAGGTGGAATACACGATGGTTCCGCCAGGCTTTAACATGACGGCTGCATTGGAAAGGATCTCTTCCTGACGGGCCGCACAGACCTTTACATGCTCAGGCGTCCATTCCAGTCTGGCCGTTTCATCCTTTCGGAACATCCCTTCTCCGGAACAAGGAGCATCTACCACAATTCTGTCAAAAAAACCGGGAAACCGAAGAGACAGGCTCCCGGAATCCTCGTTGGAGACAACCGCATTTCCGATTCCCAGGCGTTCAACGTTTTGGGAAAGAATTCTTGCTCTGGCCGGATGGATCTCATTGCTTAGAAGGAAGCCTTTTCCCTGCAGCCGCCCTGCAATATGAGTGGTTTTTCCCCCTGGCGCAGCGCATAAGTCAAGGATCTTTTCTCCGGGCTTTGGATCTAACAGTTCCACAACGGCCATGGCGCTTGGCTCCTGGATATAATAAAGACCTGCCTCATGGTATGGATGCTTACCTGGCCGCTCGGCTGCCTGGTAGTAATACCCTTCCGCTGCCCATGGAATCTTTTCCAGATGAAATGGGCTGATCTCACGAAATTTCTCCTTGGAAATCTTTAAGGGATTTACCCTTAAGCCCTGTACCCGTTCCTTCTCATAGCTTTCAATAAAAGAATCATACTCCGCTCCTAAAAGCCGTTTCATTTTTTCCCTGAACTCATCTGGTAATTGAATCATTATTTTTCCTCTGAAATTAAATTTTTATATAAAAAAGCACTTGTTTATTATTATTTTCCGAAGTAAGTGCCAAACTAGGAAGAGACGAATGACCGGAGGTGCCTTATGTCCCTATTAACCATTACTGCTTACTTCATTATACCCATATATACCATTCTGTTTGCCTGGGGAACCGATTGGTTTTCATTAAATTTTTCCGTATTAGGAAATATATCCTCCAGAAAAAACTTATTTCTCTTATGGGGTATCATCATAGGAACGTATTTTTATTACATTTTAAAGCGGATCATTAGCGGACTTCCCCGGAACAGAAAAGAAACCGTGATGAGCATCACTGCCCTTTTGCTTTTAGTTCTGGCAGTCATCACGCCTTATTTGCCGGACTCACAGCCCCTTCATGCGGTTTTCCATGTTATTTTATCTTTTTTAGCATCTGTTTCTCTTCTTATCTGCCTGTATATGATCGTCTGGAAGCTTTACTGCATGAATCAGGAGGTTTACCGACCCTATCTGCATTGCTTACTGGTGATAACGGTTTTATCCGCCTTTTTATTTTTCCTGACTGGAATCGTGAGTACAGTGCTGGAAATATTTTTCATCCTCTCTTGTACCTTTCTGCTTCAAAGGCTTTACCGCAGGGTCCAGGCCCCAAAAAACAGATGGAGATACGATCGGTTATGATAAAATGCGATAAAAAAGGAAAGTGCCCGAAAGAAAGAAATTTTCTTACGGGCACTTCCATTTTTCCTGGTACCATGCCAGCGATGATAAAAATAACTGAATGAATTATAAAACAAAAACCCCTGCTTTGTCAATAAAAAACATCCTCTGCCTTGAGGCCGGTGATGGTTAAGGCCGGATCACCAGTCGGGCACCTGACATTTTCTCTACAATCTCATACATATTTGTTACTGAGCCAACCTTCAGCTTGTCCGCTAATTCATAAAAATTTAAGCAGGTTCCGCAGGTAAGGATTTCCACTCCCTGCGCTTCTAAGCTCTTTAAATCCTCCAGAGACTGGGAGCCTTCCACGGATAACCTTGCTCCTCCATTGTAGAGAAGGACCGTTTCAGGGAGTTCTTCCAGCTGGGTAAGGGCATATACAAATCCCTTCATCAGAATGCGTCCAAGCTCTTCATTACCGCCGCCCATCTGATCCGATGAAAGCACTGCAACAAGACCTTTTTTTCTGGCATCGGGAAGGCATTCCTCATCTTTTGCTGCTTCTACCATATTGCCTGATTCTCTGTTTACGTGGAACAGGATTTCAAATTCCCCATCCGATTTTTTCTCTGAAACCGGAGAAACTCCTTCATAATTCCCTAGCTTCATCACATTCTGAACTGCAATTTCATTGTCCACGAGAACCTTTAATATCCCCTCTTCCATGCCCTTTAATGCCTCTTTTGCCTTAATAACCGGCTGAGGGCATGCCAGGCCTCTTGCATCAACAATTTTTTCCATTTTACCGTTCTCCTTTGCTTCTATTTTCTCTTTCCAGTTCTTCCATCACAATAATCATGGACCTTAAAAGCCGCCTGTCATTCTTTGACAGCATAGCCGCCTTCTGCACCATTTCAATGATTTCATAGTCATTCTGACCAGATTCCCCGTCTTCTGCCTCTTCCTCCAACAGGGAAAAGAAATCCGACATTTTAAGGCCGAATGCACTGCAGATCCTACCGAGTTTCGGCAGGCTGATATTGGCTCTTCTTCCGAACAAACTGGACAATGTGGACTGAGCGATCCCGCTTTCTTTTGATAACCTGTACATAGACCACTCTTTGCTTTTGTTGATTTCCTCGATTTTCTTAAGTACTGCCTCGTTGTCCATACAGCTATCCCTCACTTCCATAGATACAATTATAGTAGTATATAGAATGCAGCTTTGATAGATTGCAATATTCGCTGTATATGCTTCTATTATTTGTAGTGTCTATGATCTGCAAGGTTTCAAAATTACGTTTTCATATAAATCTTAAAGCCGGGACCAGTCCTATTAAGGACCGCCCCGGCTTTTCCTCTGTTTATTCTTCGTCTTCGCCTACCAGCTCATCATATTCCGCTTCGTCCAGTAATTCGTCAAAGGCTTCCGCAACGATCTCATATTCATCGTCATCTTCGATATTTTCAAGATTTGGCTGCCCATCCTCCTTCTCAGAATAACGGTACAGATAAACTTCTCCTTCTTCTGCCTCAGGGCCATTCATAGGAAGCAGAGCAATATAATCTCTTTCGCCTGCTGTGAAAATGGTAAGTACAACGCATTCTAACTCTTTTCCATCATCCAGGGTAAGTGTAACTGTCATTTCCTCCTGCGGTTCCATATCTTCCCGCTCTAAATTAGGATCCTGTGCCATTCTGATACCTCTCTTTTTTCTTAATCTAGTTGTACGGCGCATCTGTCGCCTGCTTCCACTCTATCAAACTATCCGGCAAAAATCAAGGGATTTTACCGTTAATATTCAATTCCCTTCCTCGCTGAAATACCTCTGTCGTATGGATGCTTCACCTTTCTGATTTCCGACACATAATCCGCCATTTCTACAAGTTTTTCTGAGGGCTCTCTTCCTGTGAGAACCACTTCAAGACCCTCAGGACGTGCAGAAAGAAACTCCAAAACCCGTTTTTCCTCTACAAGGCCAAAATTGCATACCGCCATAATTTCATCCAGGACAAGGAGATCGTAATTCTCCTTCACCGCCTTATTTAATGTTATCTCAAGCAGCTGAGAATAGTAAATCCCTGCTTCTTTTTTCTGCTCAGGGGACATTTTTGAAAAAAAACCAAAACTCCGTTCACAGGGCGTTACCGTAATGCGGTCAAGCACACATAATGCATTTACTTCACCGGAATGATCGGTTTTTAAGAAACGGGTAATGAGCACCCGTTTCCCGCTGCCGCAGGCGCGCACAGCCAGTCCGATGGCAGCCGTTGTCTTTCCTTTTCCATCCCCACAGTATATGTGTACACAGGATTTCATATCTCTATCTCCTTTCATCTCCTTATTTCTGCCCCGGTCATTCCCGATCCAGATATTCCCGGACAAAACGGGAAACTTCCTGCTTTTTGCTGTATCTCTCCCGCACGTAATTGACGTGGAGCCGTTCCTTAGACCTTGTCATGGCCACATAAAACATCCGCCGCTCCTCTTCTAAATCAGCAGGGAGAACTGCCTTCTGATGAGGCGTCACTCCTTCATTGGCATCCAGAATGTAGACGATCCGGTATTCCAGGCCTTTAGAGCTGTGCATGGTCATAAGGGCGACTCCCATGGAATTTCCTTCCCTCAGCTGGGCCTGGGCTTTTAATTCCTCCCCATATTCCTTCATATGACGGAACCATTCCTCTGCCGTGTGATAACCGGCGGCACTCTCCTGAATCTGGTCCAAAACCTCCAAAAGCTCCTCCGGCTTCATCCTACGGTACTGGGCGTATTCCCGAATGTAATCATCATAACCCACTGCTTTCCGTATATAGTTTACAGCAGCCACGGGTGCCATATTCCTGATCATCTTTAAATCGTATTCCAGCTGTTCGATCCGTTCCACCATCCAGCCCCTGTCCTGATAAAAGGACTTCACGGATTCCCAATTCACCGGGTTATGTTCCACCGCATCCCGGCTGATATAGCGATTCGGCCGGTTGATGATCTGGAGCACATTGGCCCTGGCCAAATCGCCGGACGCTGCCTGGATATAGGAAATTATGTTTTTTGCAATCCAATGATCGTATAGATTGGGAACGGAATCCTTCATGGAGAAGGGGATGTTATATTCCATAAACTTTTCTATTAACAGCCTTGGGCCCAGATTCGTCCGGTAAAGTACCGCAATCTCCTGCCAGGCAAACCCTGCCTTTGCATAAGCCATAATTTCCTGAACGATCTCTAAAGTTTCCTCCTGAGGATCCTGCCATACTCTTGTAACAATCGGCTTTCCATGTCCTTTTTTTGTAATGATCCTTTTAGGAAAACGCATCTCATTGTGAGCGATCAGCTTTCCAGCGGCCTCCACGATTTCACTGGTACTTCGGAAATTGATATTTAAAAGAACCTTTTTCGCTCCCTGATAGTCCTTTTCAAAGCCCAGCATAATTTCCGGTTTCGCTCCCCGGAAACGATAGATGGACTGGTCATCATCACCTACAATAAACAGGTTGTTTTCCGGTGCAGCCAGCATCCGGACAATTTCGTACTGTACCCGGTTAATATCCTGAAACTCATCCACCAGAATATACCGGTACTTTTTCTGCCATGCTGCCAGGATGTCCTTTCTCTGGACAAATAATTCATAGCACATCACCATCATATCGTCAAAATCAATGAGATTGGCCTTACGGAGCCGGTCCTCATAGTCCTGATAGAGCTGTTTGAATATTTCCTCAGAGCAGTTTTTGGAATAATAGTGATCTAAGTCAATCATCTCTCCTTTTACAGAGCTGATTTCCGACAGGATGGAAGTCACGAATTCCGCCTCATCTTCCACCTCTACCTGATTCTTATCCATAGCTTCCTTTATGTACTGGATCTTCTGTTCCTCCCTTACAATGCTGCGGGCATCGTACCGGTAAGCAAACTTTAAGATCCTGAAAAATATGGCATGAAAGGTTCCAAAGCTGACGGCAGACGGCCTGCCGTCCACAAGGCTTTCAAAACGTTCCTTCATCTCCCTGGCAGCTGCTTTTGTAAAAGTGATGACCAGGATATTGGACGGATCCACATCGTATTTCTCAATTAAATGACAGATCCGGTGGGTGATGGTAAAGGTCTTTCCTGAACCTGGTCCGGCAAGGACCAGCATGGGACCTTCGTGGTGAAGGATTGCCTCCTTCTGGGCTCCCTCATATGTGACCTGTTCCTTCATAGTTTCCTCCGTATCTGGAATCATGCCTGACCGGCAGACCCCGTCAAAACAAAAGCAGAGGTCCGGTCATATCCGGAGCCTCTGCTTCAGCAATTATAACTTATTGAGCTCCATTGCTTAAAAGCTGGATTCCCTTTTTAATTCTCGTAAGGGTCTCTTCTTTTCCAAGGATCTCCATAATCTCGGTAGCGCCTGCGGGAGTCATCTGCTTTCCTGAAACTGCGGTGCGGATGGGCCACATAACAAAACCGGTTTTATATCCCTTTTCGGAAACATACTTTGAAAGCGTTTCATACAACGCATCATTGCTGAAATTCTCCTGAGCTTCCAGGATTGGAAGTACATCCTGCAATAAGTCAAGGGATGTTTCGCTGCCTGTCTTCATTTTCTTATTGGTGTACATGGCAGTATCGTATTCCGGCAAAGTCTCAAAGAAATCAATATGGTCTGCAATATCCGGAAAAACTTCAATTCTTGTTTTAACCATAGCTGCGATCTTCTTTAAGTCCAAATCCTTCTTAATAACAGCCTTCAGATAAGGCTCCGCCAGCTGGTAGAACCGGTCAAAGTCCATGGATTTCATATATTCGCTGTTCATCCACCGAAGCTTGGTCATATCGAAAACTGCCGGGGATTTGCTCATATTGCGGAAGTCAAATTCCTTTATTAATTCATCAAGGGAGAAAATCTCCTGATTGCCCACAGGGGACCAGCCAAGAAGAGCAACGTAATTTACAACAGCCTCAGAAATGAAGCCCTGCATGATTAAATCCTCATAGGAAGAATGGCCGCTTCTTTTACTCAGCTTCTTGTGCTCCTCGTTGGTAATCAGCGGACAGTGCACATATACCGGAACGTCCCAGCCAAATGCGGCATAAAGACGGTTATACTTTGGAGAGGAGGACAGATATTCGTTTCCTCTCACTACATGGGTAATTCCCATGAGATGATCATCTACCACGTTTGCAAAATTATATGTTGGAAATCCGTCGGATTTGATTAATACCATATCATCTAACTCTGAGTTGTCCACGGAAATGTCTCCGTATATCTCATCATGGAAAGAAGTCGTTCCATCGGTAGGATTGTTCTGACGGATGACGTAAGGCATACCTGCCGCCAAATTGGCTTCTACCTCTTCTTTGGAAAGATGGAGGCAGTGCTTATCATAAGTCATGATCTCCTGGCCATCCACGGTCTTTTTAAGGGAATCAAGTCTCTCCTGAGTACAGAAACAGTAATAAGCCTCTCCGCTTTCTACAAGCTTTTTCGCATATTCCAGATAAATACCGGAGGCCTGGCGTTCACTCTGTACATAGGGGCCTACGCCGCCATCCTTGTCCGGACCTTCGTCATGGATAAGGCCGGTCTCTTTTAAGGTTCTATAAATGATCTCGACAGCACCTTCCACAAAACGTTCCTGATCTGTATCTTCAATGCGGAGAAGGAAATCGCCGCCTTCATGTTTTGCAATCAGAAAAGCATATAATGCAGTTCTTAAATTCCCTACGTGCATACGGCCCGTAGGACTTGGTGCGTATCTTGTTCTTATTTTACTCATTGTGAACACACTCCTATATCTTCATTCTCGTAATGGGCCGGTTAAAGGAAGTCACGCCAAAGCCACGTAGTTCATTATATAACGAACCTATAGAAAAAACAATGATTTAACGTAATTTTCCAAAGCAATTATAATCCCAGAAGCTTGCATGCCAGCCGGAAATATATGATCAGGCTGACCGCATCCACGATTGTGGTAATAAGGGGAGCCGCCATAATCGCCGGGTCCATATGGAACACCTTGGCTGCAATGGGTAGAACGCCTCCAATGGTCTTTGCCACGATAACTGTGATCAAAAGGCTGAGCATCACTGTCAGGCAAAGCATCTCCTGCCCAGGATAAAGGATGATCAGACGGATATAATTCACAATCCCCAGGATCAGTCCTACAATGATAGCTACCTTTAATTCTTTAAAAATCACACGGAAAAAGTCTTTTGTTACGATCTCGCCTACTGCCATACCTCTGATAATCATGGTGCTGCTCTGACTTCCTGCATTGCCGCCCGTATCCGTTAGCATGGGAATAAAGGTTACGAGCAAAGGAATCACCGCAAAGGCCGATTCATATCTGGCCAGTATTCCGCCGGTCACCATGCTGCTGATCATCAGTACGAGAAGCCACATGATTCTGTTTTTCGCCAGCTGGAACACGCTGGTTTTTAAATACGGCTTTTCACTGGGAATCATGGCTGCCATCTTTTCAAAGTCTTCCGTGGCCTCCTGTTCCATCACATCCACAACGTCATCCACGGTAACGATCCCCACCAGGCGTTCTTCATGGTCCACCACAGGAAGGCTTAAAAGACCGTATTTACGAAAGCTGTCCGCCACGTCCTCCTGGTCCTCTGTTGTGACTGCCTTTATGACATGGGTATCCATAATATCACCGATGGCAACCTCATAGGGATTCATTAAAAGATCCTTGACCGTGACCACTCCCTCCAGCCTTCTTGTGGCATCCATCACATAGCAGGTGTAAATCGTTTCTTTATCCACTCCATGCAGCCTGATATAGTCAAAGGCCTGCATTACGGTCATGTTCTTTTTAAGGCCCACATATTCAGCCGTCATAATGCTTCCGGCGCTGTTTTCCGGATAGTTTAAAAACTGGTTGATCAGCTTTCTGGTATCAGGGGTCGCATTCCGCAGAACCCTTTTTACCACGCTGGCCGGCAGTTCCTCCAGCATGTCCACCGCATCATCCACAAATAAATCTTCTACAATTGTTCCCAATTCGTGATCTGTCATGCTGTTTATAATATGCTCTTGCTTCTCTACCTCCAGGCAAGCGAATACATCACTTGCCAGCCCCTTAGGAAGCATCCGGAACACCACCACTGTTTTTTCTGAATCCAATGCTTCAATGAAAGCTGCAATATCCACTTCATTGTATTCCATCAGCATATCCTTCAGTTTTCTGAACTGACGGCTGTCGGCCAGCTCCATCAGTTCTTCCACATTGTAATTCTCCTGCATCTTTCTCTTCCTCCACCTGAACCTTTTTTTCCGTCTCGGCTATATGGAAGCAGAACAAATACTGCCTTGCAGGCAGCTTCCAGCAACGTAAAATAGCCAGAATTACAGGACTGCCTGTAATTCATGGCTATCATAAACGCAAAGAAACGTACTCTTTTAACGGCAGCGAAACCAAAGCAGACCCGAAGTACAGGATTCTGCCCTCACTGCCGTACGCCTATGATCATTGTCTGCTTCCATCTTATGACTTCGACCTTCCACTCTGGTTCACTTCCTTTCCTAAATGATTTTCTTAATTAAGGATAACAGCTGCCGCTATAAAAAGCAAGCCCTAACCGGCACTTCTCTCTTATTCCATACCAGGCCCCACTGACTGTACATCGGAATCAGGGCCACCTGGGCCAAAGCCGGGAAAATAATCCTCATCGGAATCCATATCTCCCGGAAATACCGGGGGAACCGTTTCTTTCGGCTTGGTGACTCCCGGACCGATCTCCTGGGGCTTGCTGGTTGAATCTTCCTGCTTGGGTAAGTATGCGGCATGGTTTGCCGCCTCATCAAGCTGTGTTTTTAATCCATCATAATATTCGGTGCCAACCAGCTGGTCTAAGAGTCCGTAGGCAGTGTTTATGGTTTCCTCTGTAGAACTGTCCCGGTGAGTCAGTGCAGATAGTTCCCCGATCAGAGACTGGAGAGAAGAAACTGTCTGTTCCACCGCCTGTTTGGCTGCCTGGGAAGACTCTAAATCTCTTTGGGCCTGGGCCTCCACCTTTTTACGATCTTCCTCTTCCTTCCACTTACTTCCGTTGGCTTTGGCCGTTTGTTCTGCGACTGAAGAAAACAGATCCTTCCTTCCTGTTTCAGCGTCGGTCTTTTCCCCTGTGGAATCCACATTCTTAAGGGAAACCGTTGCCGGCATATCCCAATCCATAACCGGAAGCCCATTGTTTATCCCGGTCATAAATTCCTGCCAGATCTTTCCGGAATAGGTTTTACCGTAAACTCCGGGCATGGCCTTTGGAGTGTCATATCCTACCCAGACTGCTGTTGTGTAATGCTTTGTATACCCGCAAAACCAGGTGTCCTTATTGCTGTTGGTGGTTCCGGTCTTTCCGGCAGCCGGAACGCCAAGTCCCAGGCCATTCCCTGTACCATAAGGCTTATCCAGGGTACCCTTTAACACATCGGTGATCATATAAGCGGTATCTTCCGTAAATATTCTTTCATCCGCCTGGTTTCCATTGTATATTTCACCGTCATACTGGCTTTCTAAGCTGACGATACATGTTTTATTGCTGTATAACCCTTTGTTTGCTAAAACGGAATATCCCCTTGCCATATCCACTACTCTGGCACCTTCCGTAAAGCCTCCAATGCTCATGCTGCTGTTTCCGTTATCCATATAGCTGATGCCTGCAAAATGCATCTTGCCAAGATAGCTGATGCCTTTGTCAACGCCAATGTCTCCTAACACCTGCCAGGCCACCGTATTTAAGCTTCGGTTCAATGCCTCTCTCACGGATATATTGCCAAAATAGTTTCCTCCGCTGTTTTTGGGTCCTTTATCAAACAGATGGTCATTCACCAGTCTGGAGGGATAATAATATCCGGTTTCAAAGGCAGGAGCATAATCGATCAGCGGTTTTATGGTAGATCCTGGCTGGCGCTTACTTAAGAATCCCCGGTTGTACTCATCATCCGTACCCCGGCCGCCCACAATGGCCACCACATATCCGGTCTGGTTGTCAATGCATACCGCTGCCCCTTGTAAGGCAAATTTCCCATTCTCCTGCAGATCCTTAAAACCTTTCAGCCGGTTGTCTATAATCTCCTGCAGGGAATTCTGGATCGATGTCTCCAGGCTGGTATGTATTTCAAAGCCTCCGTTTCGGATCATATCGCTCTTTGCCTGATAAAGCTCCTGGTACTGCTCTCTATATGAATCGTAAGAAGCCTGGTTATTAAAAACATACTGGAAAACAAAATCATCGTTCTTCATTAATTCCAAAGCAGCACAGTGAATGGCATAGCTTGTCAGATAATTTTCCTTTGTTCCCGGCTCATAGATCTTCGCAACGGTCAAAGGCTGAGCCTTGGCGTTTTCCTTTTCCTCTTCCGTAATAAAATTACAGAGAGCCATATTATCAATGATCTGGTTTCTCTTCCAGGTTGCATTTTCCGGATGGGCCACCGGATCATACCTTGACGGATTGTTGCTGATGCCCGCTAAGGTTGCCGCCTCCCACACGGTTAAATCCTTTGCTTCCTTATCAAAATAATAGCGGCTGGCCTCCGATACGCCGTAACACCGGTTGGCAAAGAAGTTGGTGTTGCAGTAAAACTCCAGGATGTCCGACTTGGAGTACTTATCCTCCATTCGGGGCGCCGCGAAAAATTCGGTCAGCTTTCTCTGGATCGTCTTCTCCTGGGTCAGATAAGTATTCTTAATCACCTGCTGGGTGATGGTACTTCCTCCCTGGGTGGCTTTGCCTTTGTTTTTTAAGTATACCACACCAGCACGCATTAACCCCTTGTAGTCGATGCCATGATGCTTATAAAACCTTCTGTCCTCCTGTGCAATATAGGCATTCTGAAGGTTCTTGCTGATCCCTGAAATCGGGACATATTCATAGTGACCGGAATTGATGGTTCCGATCAGGGTTCCGGCAGAATCATATATTCTCGTATCCGTTGGCTGGGAAAAATCAGTCTTGACCGTATTGCTTATAATGACATCTGCTTTTTCTTTGCAGGTCATAATTTCATTCTGAAATTTTAAGAATACAATGCCGCCGGCAAGGCATCCCAAAACCATGACTCCCAGAAATACGAAAAGAATGACTTTAATTGGCCGAAAGAATATGGACCAAAGACTTTTGGGTTTCTTTTTATGTTTCGCCATATCATGTGCCTCCTTTTCATCAATTTGTGTATGCTGTTTACAAGCTTAATGCTGAAAGATGTCTTACTTTCAACCTCTGTATATGACAAAAACGGGAAGCCTCTTTATTAAGACTTCCCGTTTGTTTTCAGAGCTGATGACGGGACTCGGACCCGTGACCTCCTCACTACCAATGAGGTGCGCTACCACCTGTGCCACATCAGCATCTTTTTTCGTTCATCGCTGAACCTCGTATATCATAGCATGGAGAAATCTGTTTGTCAACGTTTATTTTAATTTTTTACTAAAATACATAAAATAGCAAAAATTTCAGATTTTTACCATAAAATCCATTCTTATGTCAGGATCTCCGGAACCGGAAGAAAGCAGGAAACCGGCTTACGATTTGTTTCCTATTCTCTTCCGCACTTCTTTATAAAACGCCTTCAAAACTTTCCCGAAGGGTATCACATGAATGTTGAAACTGCTTCATTTCATCATCCGTTAACGACAGGGAAATGATTCTCTGAATCCCGTTTTTATTGATAATACAGGGTACTCCTGCGTATACATCGGACTGCCCGTATTCACCCTTCAGCATGGCTGATACCGTAAAAACACTGTTCTCATCTCCAAGGATAGCCCTGGTGATTCTGGTGAGAGCCATGCCGATCCCATAATAGGTGGCCTGCTTAGCCTCAATGATCCGGTATGCTGCTCCACGGACCTCGTCTTCGATCCGTTCCAGTTCCCCCCTGCATACCACGCCCTCCTCTTCGCAAAGGGACAGGATGGGCTTTGTAGCAATCATGGCCTGGCTCCAGGGCACAAACTCGCTGTCTCCGTGCTCACCCATGACATAGGCATGGACATTCCTTGGATCCACCCGCAGGGAATCTCCTAACAGGTACCGGAGCCTGGCCGTATCCAGAGTCGTACCGCTTCCAATCACCCGCTTGGGATTAAAGCCTGACAACGAATAGGTAATTCTCGTCATAATATCCACCGGATTGGTAGCTACCAGGAAAACCCCGTTAAAGCCTGATTCCGTTACTGGACGAACAATGGACTGGAATACTGCTGCATTGCGCTTTAGCAAATCAAGCCTTGTCTCCCCGGACTTTTGGGCTACTCCCGCACAAATCACGACAATATCTGCATCCGAGCAGTCTTTGTATTCTCCTGTATAAATCTTCATATGGGATGCAGAAAAAGCAAGACCATGATTTAAGTCCATTGCCTCGCCCTCCGCCCTTTTCCGGTTGATGTCGATTAAAATCAGTTCGTCGCAGACTCCCTGGTTTAAAAGGGAATAGGCATAGCTCATTCCAACCATGCCTGTACCAACTAATACAATCTTTCTTTTATCTGTTCTCATAATCCGGCCACACTCCTCTTATTGTTAAAGATAGTGTATCTGTATGAAATGCAAACTATGCACTCCTACAGTCCCCGATCTATTTTTTTTGCCATTAATTCACTGTTGCTGCTGTAAATGACAGCGTTTTCCCTGGTGATCTTTCCTTCTTTATATAAATTCAAAAGACTGGTATCCATGGAAATCATACCTTCTCCCTGGCCGGTGGCGATCACAGAATCGATCTGATGGGTTTTGGACTCACGGATCATATTCCTGATTGCATTGTTAAAAAACATTATTTCAAATGCCGGATAGACACTTCCATCTACAGCAGGAATCAGCTGCTGGGAGACCACGGCCTGAACGACCATGGAAAGCTGCATCCGGATCTGCTGCTGTTGGTTTGGCGGGAAGTTATCAATGATGCGGTCAATGGTATTGGCCGCTCCCACCGTATGTAAGCTTGAAATCACCAGATGACCGGTTTCCGCTGCTGTCATGGCGATCCGTATGGTTTCATAATCCCTCATCTCACCCACAAGGATCACATCCGGAGCCTGGCGCAGTGCCGCCCGAAGGCCGGTCACATAGCTGTCCGTGTCTGTGGTTACCTCTCTCTGAGTTACCACGCTCTTCTTATGGCGGTGCAGATATTCCAGAGGATCTTCCAGGGTGATCACATGGGAATTGCGAGTATTATTGATCTTGTCAATGATGCAGGCAAGGGTGGTCGTCTTACCACTTCCTGCCGGCCCTGTGACCAGGACAAATCCCTTTGTCATCCTGGCAATATCCATGACAACCTCAGGAATATGAAGCGTTCTGTAATCAGGCAGTTCAAAGGTCACCACCCGGATCACCGCTGCAAGGGAACCTCTCTGGCGGAATACGCTGGAGCGAAATCTGGAAACCCCGGGAAGAGCAAAGGAAAAATCGTCATCTCCGTGCTCCCGCACCTTATCCATGGTTCTGTTTCCTGCCAGCTCATACAATTCCGTGATCAATGTCTCCATTTGAGCCGGAGATAGCTTTTCTTCATTCTGATTTATGATCCTGCTTCCTATTTTATAGGAAAACGGCATGCCTGGCACCAAAAAGATATCCGATGCCTTCTGCGACACGGCAGCACTTAACAAATCTTTTACTTTCATCTCACAGTCTCCTGATTCTTAGTTTCCCCGCCTGTCCACACCGGCATGGAATGATCAATTTCGTAATCCTCTGTCTGAATTACCTTCCACTTTGATATCTGGATATCTTCCTTCCCCTCCGGAGGGAAAACCAGTACTATATTAAGGGCTTGGGACCGTTCCATGGGGATATTGACTGTCACGGTTCCTTTATCCGGTTCATAGGCATCACCAAATTCCTGTGACAAAAGCCGTTTCCGCTCCTGGGGATCCTGGCTCATTTCCCGGACTTTCGCCGCACGTTTTAAAACCATCTGGTAAAAGGCCTCTCCCTCCCCGTCAGCCCGGTAGTACTCTGTCACAGCAGAAGCATTGCGTTCTGCCAGATTGTGCTCACTTTTGGCTGTGCTAAGGGAAAGCATCCCAAAGGTTATCAGGCACATGACAATGAATATGAGGATAAGGGAAGGGCTGCCTAAATTGGCCTTGTATCCATTCTCCTGTTTTGCCATGGTTTCACCTCCGTTACTGTTGCGTTTCATGTCTGGTCACTGTAAGGGTATAGACTCTTTTCCCGTTTTTGCTTACGGTCACTTCCATATGTCCCGGCCCGGTTATGTCTGCCCTTACATCAAAAACAGTCCTCTCTTTTTCACAAGGATTGCCGGACTGATCAAAGCCCATTGTATAGCCGTCGGATTCTTCCTCCTGCCCATAAGCCTGAAACTTTTTTTCAAGTCCCTCCGGACCCTCTGCTTTCCAGACCTCTGCTACACTTTGGGCGATCAGAACGCCCTGGTTTAAATCCGCTGCCTCCCGGCTCATAACATCCGCTTTTACAAATGTTTTTATACAGATGCCAGCGCAAAGGATAAAGAAAAAAACAACGGCAATCATCTCCATCATAAATACGCCTGAGGGGTGTTTCCTATTCATCATCCGCCCCTCCGCTTCTTAAGGAAAGCCAGAGGCTGCCTCCGCCTTCCATCTCCGTTTTTATATGCAGAAGCCTTCCCTCTATCTCCATGGAAACCGGGCTGCATTCCAGAATCTCATTTCCGTCTCCAACTCCCAGTCCGCTTTCTTCGTCTGTAAATAACTCCCACAGCCTGCCATCCTGGTAATAAATAAGGGTCATATAAACCGAATCCTGTATCTCCTGTTCCAGCTTAAGGACAGAGATCCCGGCCATCTCTGTAAGAGAAACCCGGCCGTTTTCATCCCCTTGCCTCACCTTATTGGCTATGTAACTTAAGGCTATATCCTTTTGATAGGTATTCTCCGCTCTGGCATTGATATTCTCATAGACTTTGCCTCCGATGAGCACCGAGAATAAAGCGCAGAGCACAAATACAAGAAACAGCAGTATGGTAAACAGAGCATTGGCCATCTGACCTCTCTGATATTCTTTTCCGCTCACTTGCCCACCTCCCGGTTATCGTTCATGGGGATTGACCGTAATATCCGGCATAAAGTTTGAAGCAAAGCCGCTGTAAAAAACATCATACCGGTTTCTGTCAATCTGAATCCCATAATTTTCTTCCAGATATTCCACGTTTGGCGGATATCTTCCCTCAATGGCATAGCACTGCACCGAAGTCCTGCGTATGGCATCCCGAAGGGTATCAGCTCCCTTTGCATCGGCTTGTCTCGAAAAGAAGAGAGTCCCTGAAACAAAAAGAGCAACCGCACATGCAAAAGCCAGCAAAGAGAACAGCTGACCAAAGACCTCCCCGGGAGACTGTTTCCTTTTCATCATCAAGCCGCCCCCTATCCGATCGCCGATAAGACACTGACAAGGGGAAGCATGACGGAAAGAAGCACCAGCCCCACTGCAACGGCAAGCACTGCCACCACCGTAGGTTCAAACCGGTTGACCATATGTTCCATGGCCGTGTCTGCTTCGTCTTCATAGCTTTTGGATATTTCATCCATAACCCGATCCAGTTGTCCGCTTCTGGTACCTACCTTTATCATCTGCGCATAGAAGCCGTTAAACAACCCGGTATTCTTCATAGCGGTATAATAATCGGTTCCATCCTCAAGCTCTTTTGCGCACTGCCTGATCTTTTCTTCCACTGCCTGATTCTCAACCAGCTGCCCAGCCAGCTCCATCCCCTTTTCCAGCTCCAGTCCGCTGTGAAGAGTCAGTGCAAGGACCGCGGTAAAGCGCCGCTTGGATATTGCAAGAGCCATGCGGCTCCTTTTTTTTATCCAGTGGATCAGCCGCTCCGCAACCAGAAGCTTTTTCCCCTTCCTGCCAAGAAGCCACACCAGGACAGCAGCGAGGGTCAAAAGAATCCCAAGTACCAGGGCAACTGCACAGAATACGCCTCCAAGCCTTGTTGCAGCAAGAGAAACCGGCGACATCTCTGCCCCCAGCTGTTGGTATACCTGTTCAAATATGGGCATAACTTTGGCAAACAAAACCAGAAGAACCACCAGAAGCATGAAAATCATGATGATGGGGTATGTAACTGCATTCCTGATGTTTTTCATGAGGATATGCTCTTTTTCATAATATCCGGCCAATGACTCCATGATCTGATCCAGGGTACCAGTCTCTTCCCCCAGCTTTGCCATCCGAATCACATAGGCTGGATAAAAGCCTGTATTCTCCAGTACTTTTGAGAAAGGAACCCCAAGCTCAGCCTCTTCTGCCATCTGCTTAAGAATTTGTTTCTCTTCCTCCCATACAGAATCCTCCGCCATAACAGACAATCCCTCATCAAGAGGGATCGCCGAATGGAGAAGAATTGATATTTGAAGGCAGAAAGCGGAAAGTTCCCTTGCGGAATATCGCTTTTTCGCTTTCATTTTCATCTGTCGTATCTCCTTTTAATGAAGTTCTTTAGTATGTATATTTCGCCTTATAATTGGAACTGTTTGTGATATATTGCTGTATGGACGGATCACTGCCTCCGGAGGATGCAAATGTTGGGTCCATAAGCTTCCAGTCATATCCGTCAAAATAGATGATATTATCCACCCAGCCCTGGCCTTCAATATAAACATTGACCCATGCATGATAAAGGCTGCCTGTATAGCCCACCACAAGCTTTGTGGGGATATTCTGGGAACGCAGCATGGCAGTCATAACTGCCGCATAATCAAAACAGATTCCCTTTTTCTGAGACAGCACCTGATCTACATCAGGCAGATAGCCGGACTGGACAGAGCTTGCCAGTGCCGTATCATAGGTAAAATTCTTTACAACAAAGTTATAAACATTGGTGACTACACCAATGGCATCAGGTGCGGAAGCCGCAAGCTCCTCCCCCTTTTTTACCACCGCACTTCCGGAAGTAAAGTTCACATACTGATTGGGGTATAGAAACGGCTCAAACTGATCTGATAGTGTTACCTTGATATCGCTGCTGGATTTTATGGCGTACTGGTTCCCCTGTACCTGTTCTAAAACCCGGACCGTATAGTTTCCGTTTCCTTCTGTAAGAGGAAATACCTCATAGGAAGATCTGGCATTTAAATCATAGGAATAAGTCTCGCCTCCGTTTTTTATGACCTGTACTTTTATCTTGGATGAATTACCGCTATACTGGACCATCACATAGCCATGACTGGCGTTTGATGCATCCACCAATGCCGTACCGTTTCCATAGGTAACCGTTCCCGGAGCCTGAGGGGTTCTCACATTGCTCCCGGAAGGTTTTGAATAAAGAGGAACTGCTTCATCCTCGATGCTCACTACGGTCTTCCACTCAATACTTTCCTCTGTACTGTCTGCCGCAGCAATATTACTGCCAGAAACAAATCCGCCAAAAGAAAACAGGATCGCTGCGCAAGCAGCCGCCATAACCGTACCATTCTTATTTATGATCATCACTCCTCATCTATTATCCCAAACGTTGTCTTACAATCTCATAAGCCAGCACACCTGCCGCTACAGAAGCATTTAGAGAATCAATATCCCCCTTCATGGGTATGGATGCCACCATGTCACAGGTTTCTTTGATCAATTTTCCTACGCCGCTTCCTTCGCTGCCGATTACAAGGCCGATCGGCCCTTTTAAGTTAACCCGGTACATCACATCTCCATCCATATCGGCACAGACAAACCACATTCCCTTTTTCTTTAATTCTTCCATGGTCGCTGTGAGATTGGTAACTTTAGCAACAGGTGTATAATTAAGCGCCCCTGCCGATGTCTTTGCAACGGTTGCAGTAAGACCAACAGCCCGGCGCTTAGGGATGATAACCCCGTGGGCTCCTGCTAAATTTGCCGTACGGATGATCGCTCCCAGATTGTGAGGGTCTTCAATTCCGTCTAACAGAAAGAGGAAAGGAGGTTCTCCCTTTTCTTCCGCCGCCTTTAGCATATCTTCCACCTCTGCATATTCATAAGCTGCAGCATGGGCAATCACGCCCTGGTGATGCCCTTCTTCAGACATCTGGTCCAGGCGCTCTCGTTCTACAAAATTAATGATGGTGTCTTTCTTTTTTGCTTCCCTGATAATGGACTGGATGGGGCCATCCTGGACTCCCTTTTGCACATACAGCTTATCAATGGTTTTTCCGGAACGGAATGCCTCCAACACGGCATTCCTTCCCTCTATGGTAAATTCCTCTATCATTCCAGTTCTCCTATTCGTTCAAGTCCTCTTCCTACCAGGGTGACCAGACGGTCTAAATTGCCATTTAAATACAGGTAACCGCACAGGGCTTCAAATCCGGTAGCAGTCCTGTAATCGGCAACAGTTGCGTGTTTTGCGGTTGTCACAGATTTCGCATTGCGTCCCCGCTTGTATGTTGCCACCTCTTCCGGAGTTAAGTCCTCGTCTTCAAGAAGCCGGCGGATAATCTCCGCCTGCGCTCCTGCGTTCACCAGCCTTGCACTCTTCTTATGCATATTATTCACCTGAGTGCTTCCATGGTTCATCACCTTTGTCCGCACGATCAGTTCATAAACCGCATCGCCGATATAGGCGAGTGCCAGCGGGGAATAGGTTTTCACATCCACTTCTTTTAGTTTTAACGTATCCTTAAAAAAATCAGAAAACGCTTCCACTGATGTTATATTCTCTTCCATTTTACACCTTCCCTGGTGTCCTCCAGAACAATGCCCTTTTCTAAAAGTTTTCCGCGGATTTCATCGGCAAGGGCAAAATTCTTGTCTTTTCTGGCCTGCTGCCTGCCTGCGATCATGGTTTCAATTTCGTCATCCAGGATCTCTTCTTCCTTTTCCGTAATGATTCCAAGAACATCGCACAGCCTTTCGATGCTTTCCTTTAAATAAGTTACATATTCTTTGGAGCTGTCTTCATTTGTGGTGGAATTGCTTAATTTTACCAGCTCAAAAACAGCGGAAATGGCATCTGCCGTATTAAAGTCGTCATCCATGGCAGCCTCATATTTAGAAACCAGCTCCTGTACGGCATTTTTGTCTTCATGATCAAGAAATTTTTCTGTCTTTGCAGAAGCTTCCAGATCCTTTAATTTATCAATTGCAGTTAAAATTCTTTCTAATCCGTTCTTTGATGACTCCATCAATTCGGCGCTGAAATTAATAGGGCTTCTGTAATGAGCACTCAGCATAAAGAAACGCAGAACTTGTAAGTCATATTTTTCACTGATTTCTCTGACAGTGAAAAAATTGCCCAGAGACTTGGACATCTTTTTATTGTCAATGTTTAAGAAACCATTGTGCATCCAGTATTTTGCGAATTCTTTTCCATTGGCAGCCTCACTCTGGGCGATCTCGTTCTCATGATGAGGAAAGATTAAGTCTTCTCCTCCTGCATGGATATCGATCTGATCTCCAAGATATTTCCTGGACATTACGGAACACTCAATATGCCAGCCAGGCCGTCCTTCGCACCATGGAGATTCCCAGTAAGGCTCTCCTTCCTTTTTCGGCTTCCAGAGCACGAAATCGGTGGGATCCTCTTTTCCGTCTTCACCGGTCACCTTAATCTCACGGAAACCAGACTGCAGATCATCCAGATTCTTATGGGACAGCTTTCCATATTCCTCAAAGGAACTGGTACGGAAATAAACCGTTCCATCTTTCGCCGCATAGGCATGACCGGAAGCAACAAGCTTTTGGATCATTTCCAGCATACCGCATATTTCCTCTGTTGCTAACGGGCTTTTGGTTGCCGGCTTTACATTCAGCCCTTCCATATCCTTTTTGCATTCATCAATATAGCGCTTAGAAATGGTGTCCGCATCTACGCCCTCTTCAATGGCCTTTTTAATGATCTTATCATCAATATCGGTAAAGTTTGAAACAAAGTTTACCTCATAGCCCTTATATTCAAAATATCTCCGAACCGTATCAAATACGATGATGGGTCTTGCGTTTCCAATGTGAATATAATTGTAAACCGTTGGCCCGCAAACATACATCCGAACCTTTCCAGGCTCCAGGGAAACGAATTCCTCTTTTTGTCTGGATAATGTATTATAAATTTTCATAGTCTCTTCCTTTCCTCTTCTTATTTCCCGCAGCCTCCGCAGCAGCCTTTGCAATCAGCAGCCATGATCCTGTCGTCATAACAGTAATCGTTCATGGAGGTTAACAGAACTATGGCCTGTGAGGATATCCCCTCTCCCATTCCGGTAAAGCCAAGTCCTTCTTCTGTAGTAGCTTTTACATTGACCTTTCCTTCGGTCAGTTTCAAGGCCTCCTCAATGTTTTGTGCCATAGACCGCCGATAGGGAAGAAGCTTTGGTTTTTGAGCGATGACCGTAGCATCGATGTTCTCGATCACATATCCCTGTTCTTCCAAAAGTCCGCCTACGTGCTTTAAAAGTTCAATGCTTGACACTCCTTTATACTTGGGATCCGTATCCGGGAAATGTTCTCCGATATCTCCCAGAGCTGCCGCACCTAAAAGAGCATCTATCACTGCATGGACCAGCACATCTGCGTCAGAATGGCCCAGAAGTCCCTTTTCATAAGGAACCTTTACGCCGCCAAGAATCAAATCTCTTCCTTCTGCTAATTTATGCACATCATATCCCTGTCCAATCCTCATAATTCTCCCTTTCCTCTTTCCTGCCCATGGTATTTGGGCATAATGGTATACCCGCAGGGTGTTTCTTCTATAATATATACATTTCTATACAATCATACGCAACTTTTTGCCAATACAACGAAGCTGTACATCGTTTTGACAAAAACAGCTTTCTCCATCTACATGAACTGCCATTGGACGATCCATATGAATCATAATCTCCTCGCAGGTATAAAACCTGACGCCTCTGTGTAAGGACTTTCTTCCCATAAGGGCACGAATCAGCACAGGGATCAGCTTCCTTTTATTCCCGCTGTTCATGACACAAACAGATAACTGTCCATCTTCAAAGTTTGCTTCCGGCGCAAATTTAAAACCGCCGCCCTCGTAGGGGTGGATGTGGACGGATATAAAATAAGCGTGCCCAAACTCAATCTTCTGGACCCCGTTAAGGAGAATATAACCTTTTGAGGGCTTGGCAAGAATCAGCTGTTTGATTCCTATGAGAAGATAGGTGAGCTTCCCAATGCAAAGCTTACGGAACAGTCCCTTTGACTTTGAATATAAGATGTTATGACAAACGGCCGCATCCATTCCAATCCCTGCGCTAACCATAAAACGGCGGTGGGCTATTTCCCCATCACCATAAGATAAAACTCCGTAATCCATGAGTTTATAATATTTTGGATGCAATATTTTCTTTAAGCAACGGACCGGATTCTTAGGAAGTTTTAAGCTTCTTGCCAGATCATTACCGGATCCGGCAGGAATATACCCAAATGTAACAGAACCGCAAAAGCAAAGCCCATCCAGGATTTCATTTACAGTTCCGTCTCCACCTACTCCTATGATAACGCTTGATTCTCTGCAGCCTTCTGTCAGTTCCCTGGCAAACCGATTGGCATCCCCAGGCTTTTCCGTAAGAAATGCCTGATATTCCACATGACTGGCTTTTAACACTTGTTCTAATCTTTTCCAAACGTTTCTTCCCCGTCCGCCGCGTGAGTTCGGGTTTACAATAAAATAGTACATGGAATCCCTCCACCTTTTACTATTTGTAAGTATATCATAAAACAGAAAAAATGAATATAAGAAAATAGAAAAAGGAATCCGCATCTGTCGAAATATGAAAAACCCTGTAATTTTTCAATTACAGGGTTTTAATCGTAGCGGAAGGGAGATTCGAACTCTCGACACCACGGGTATGAACCGTGTGCTCTGGCCAACTGAGCTATTCCGCCATATTCAATTCTACAGATAAGTGTTTTTACTTATCAATGGGACCTACAGGGCTCGAACCTGTGACCCTCTGCTTGTAAGGCAGATGCTCTCCCAGCTGAGCTAAGATCCCAGTACTTTTCTAGGTCAGGAGCTTGTTTTTTTCTTTCGTTCCCGACTGCTTCATTAGTATAATATTAATTGTATTAATTGTCAACACTTTTTTGTCAATTTTTTTCATTTTTTCCTGTCTCTTTTAAAAACCTTGATTTTCCGGGAATTTCCACCTTTTTTCACC
Organism: Lacrimispora sanguinis; assembly: GCF_044987295.1. Classification (NCBI taxonomy): domain Bacteria; kingdom Bacillati; phylum Bacillota; class Clostridia; order Lachnospirales; family Lachnospiraceae; genus Lacrimispora; species Lacrimispora sanguinis. Next base: position 1,605,158 of record NZ_CP173277.1, read on the forward strand.
CCCTGCCTTTATTCTCCATGGAGGATATCAAACAGCTCCTGATAATAGGATTTATAAATACTTCCCTTTCTCCATATGAATGTAAAATCATGGGTCAGCTGAAAATCTTCCAATTCAATCCTTTTTAAAACACCCCTGTCTAACTCTTCCTTAACAGCAGCTTCATATAAAAAAGTAACACCCTGCCCTTTTGCCACCATTTTCTTCATGGCGCCAATGTTGCTGATTTCCATTATATTTGGAAAGTCATGGAGCAATAAATTCTTCCCTTCCAGGTAACGTTCAAAGACATACCTGGTTCCGGAGCCAGGTTCCCGGATAAAGAGTCTTTCCCCAAGAAGATCCTCCACTTTTATAATCTCCCTGCAAAACTTATAATCAGGTGCACAAACAGCCGCAAACGGCTCTGTAGTAAAAACCAGAAAGTCGTATTCCTTTTTCTGGAAAAATCCCTCCACCAGAGCAAATTCAATCTCGCCGTCATTCAATTTTCCAAGCAGCTCTCTGGTATCCCCAACTACCATCTGAACCTTTGTCCCAGGATAAACATGAAGATATCTCGTCAGTGCTTCTGGCATCACATACTCTCCTATAGTCATGGTAGCACCAAACACCAGCCTTCCGACTATTCCTGTTTGCTGCTCCATGATCTTCTTCAAATGCAGTTCATCGTCCTTCATGGTTATGGCAGCGGATAAAAAGACTTTTCCCGCCTCCGTCAGATTCACTTTTTTTCCATTGTATTCAAACAATCTGACTCCATATCGGTTCTCTAAATAATGGATATGATGGGATACCGCAGGTTGGGTGATATGAAGTTCACTAGCTGCCTTTGTAAAGTTCATATAACGGCACACCGCTAAAAAAGTATCGATCCGAAAGTCCAGCATGAGATATATTCCCCCTTTCATTGCTTCAATAACCATAACATACTTTTATGATATTATAAATATAAATAATTTTATTTTATTATTATTTTCAAATATAATAAAGCCAAATCAAAAAGGAGGATTTTACTCATGAAAAAATACGCCTCAGGCGTTCTACTCTGCCTTATTATATCCGCTCCCGCATGGTTTTTAGGAAAAGCCTTTCCAGTCATCGGCGGCCCTGTGTTTGCGATCCTTATCGGCATGGCAATGGCCCCCTTTGTAAAAGGGAAGGATTTTTTACGTCCAGGAGTGACTTTTACTTCAAAAAAAATCCTGCAATATGCTGTGATTGTCCTTGGATTCTCCATGAACCTTGCCACAGTTGTTCAAAAGGGAAGGGAAGCCCTACCGATCATCCTGGCAACCATCACCACGTCTCTGGTGATTGCATTCATTCTGTCCCGGGCATTGAAGCTTCCCGGCAAAACTTCTATCTTAATCGGCGTGGGCTCGTCCATCTGCGGAGGTTCCGCCATTGCCGCAACTGCTCCGGTTATTGACGCCGATGACAGTGAGATCGCCCAGTCCATTTCCGTCATCTTTTTCTTCAATATCATAGCCGCTCTGCTTTTCCCGGCTTTGGGATCTGCTTTGGGACTTTCCAATGAAGGCTTTGGACTGTTTGCGGGAACCGCCATTAACGATACCTCTTCCGTAACGGCAGCCGCTTCCGCCTGGGATGGCATGCACGGCAGCAACACCCTGGAAGCAGCAACCATAGTAAAACTGACCAGAACCCTGGCCATCATTCCTATCACCCTGTTTTTAGCATGCTACCGGACTGGAAAAGAGAAGAAAGCTTCCGAACGCTCCATCTCCATTCAGAAAGTTTTTCCTACCTTTGTACTCTTTTTCCTGCTGGCTTCCATAATCACTACTGTTTTTCCTATACCTGTAAGTATTGTCAGTTCATTAAAAGACTTAAGCAAGCTGTTTATTATCATGGCTATGGGAGCCATTGGAACCAATACGGATTTAATCAAGCTGATACGGACAGGCAAAAAACCTCTTTTATTAGGTTTTTGCTGCTGGCTTGGAATCTCTGTGGTAAGTCTGGTCCTTCAAGTAGTCCTTGGAATCTGGTAAAAACAGGTTCATATCTTATAGAATTAAGACGGCCAGGAAACATAGATCTTGTTTTCCTGGCCAACCTTATTTATTCATCTTTTTTCAAATACACGGTCTTATTATTATTTTTATTTTCCCGGACCTCCAGCTGTCCAATGCTGTGGACAAATTTTGAGAAGGTGGAATACCCGTAATCTTTTACCTTGAAATCAGCAAACTTCCGATGTATGCCATTTCCCAGAGCCGCCAGTTCCATACCGTTCTTTCCGCTGCCCTTTACCAGACCAACTGCAAAATCATCTAACTCCTGCTTTTTGGTACGGTTATCCTTCATTCGAACAGTTACCACATTGTTGGATTTTTTAAGCTCAAAACCGCCCATTTCCTCCAAAAATTTGGAAAGGGAGCTGTAGCCGTAATTTCTCACGTCAAAATCAGAGTATTTTTTCACAAGGCGGTTGCCGATCTCTCCCAAGCCTGTCGCCTTATTTTTGTCTTCATTTTCTAAAAGAATTGAAGTGATATCCTGATCGATCACCTCTTTTCCTATGGCGCCTCCTCCAGTACCATCCTCTTCCTGATCAAGGAGGACCTCAAGATTAGTAAAAACCGTACAGGCCGCCCGGAACGATTTGGGAGTCTTATCCTCCCCCATTCCGATGACTTCCTTGCCGGACTCCCGAAGTCTGCTGGCTAAGCGGGTGAAATCGCTGTCACTGGATACGATGCAGAATCCATCTACATTGTCCGTGTAAAGCAAGTCCATAGCGTCAATAATAAGGGCGGAATCGGTTGCATTCTTTCCTACGGTATTGGAGAATTGCTGGATTGGGGTGATCGAATTCTCCAAAAGCTCCATTTTCCATTTTCCCATCTGGGAGCTCGTCCAATCCCCGTAGATCCTTTTGTAAGTAATAACACCGTAGCGGGTCATTTCATCCAGAATACTTGTAATATACTTTGCGGAGATATTATCCGAATCAATCAATACTGCAAATTTCTTGTCACTCAACACTCTGCTCTCCCGTCTTTTTAATTTTCTTTTTATGTCAATTCGATTCTGCATTTCCATTATATTTCATTTTTCTAATTATTACAATATCATTACAGTGGTTAAAATGGGAGAATTTTTGTAACGTATTTTCCTCTATTTCAACCATACTAAAGAAGAAAGCTCAATGAATCAATGAAACACGAAGAAAGGAGCGTTATTATGAATTCATGTGAATGTGGCACAACAAAGGCCAATCTTGCTACACCTACAAAAACAGTTCAACTGGGTATTGCTACGATTCCCATGCAGCCCTGGGAACAACCTTATGATCCGCAGACAGCTTTAAAACATGGGACTATTTTCCCATCCCTTAATCTTCCTTTTTACGTAACGGGAGGTGATCAGTAATGGCAGATCAAAAGGCTCTTTTAAAGCAGATCACAGAAGTAAGCTTTACTGTTAATGATTTAACATTGTATTTAGATACCCATCCGGTGGATGAAAATGCATTAACAGCCTTTAAGCAGGCTATGGAACAAAGAAAACAACTTTTAAAAACCTATGCAGAAAACTTTGAACCTCTAACCATCAACTGTGTCTGCCCTGATACCAACAACAAAACAGAAACAAATACAAAATATGCAGGTCAAAAGCATTTTACCTGGGTAGACGGACCGCTGCCTTGGGAAGGAGGTAACTTATAATGTGGAATTATGAAAAGAGATTGCAGTTCCCTGTAAATATCAAAGAAACATGCCCGAAAACAGCCTCTCTCATTATCAGCCAGTTTGGCGGACCTGATGGAGAGCTGGCAGCTTCCATGCGATATCTTTCCCAAAGATATTCCATGCCATGCAAGGAAGTGGGAGGACTATTAACAGACATTGGTACGGAAGAGCTTGGGCATCTGGAGATGATCTGCTCTATCATTTACCAGCTGACGAAAAATCTGACTATCGAACAGGCTAAGACTGCCGGGTTTGATGCTTACTATATTGACCATACAACAGCTCTCTGGCCTATGGCGGCAGGCGGAGTTCCATTTAATGCCTGTGAATTCCAGTCCAAGGGTGATGCCATTACCGATTTGATCGAAGACCTGGCAGCCGAGCAGAAAGCAAGGACAACCTATGACAACCTCATTCGGATCATACCGAATCCTGATGTCAGAGAACCTTTAAAATTCCTACGGGAAAGGGAAATCGTGCATTTCCAGCGGTTTGGCGAAGCTCTTGAAAATATCAAATCTAATTTAAATCCTAAAAACTTTTATTATTATAACCCGGAATTTGATAAGCAATTTGTCAAATCCACAATGCAATAAAAAAATGCTGGGACAGGTTACCTACTTGCCCCAGCATTTTTTACTTATTTTTAATTTTAGCAATATCAATCAGAGTCAGTTCTTTGGCTTTGTTTTCCATACTGGTCACTAAGGCTGCTGCCGTATCTAAAGAAGTTAAAACCGTTACACCGGTCTCAATGGCATTTCTTCGGATTACAAATCCATCCCTGCTTCTGTCCGCCCCTTGAGTCGGCGTATCAATGACCAGATCGATCTCATGGCCCAGGATTAAGTCCAGCAGGTTTGGCGATTCCTGTTCCAGCTTGCGCACCATAAAAGCTTTTATCCCATGATTGTTAAGCACCCTTGCCGTTCCTGATGTGGAAAATATCTTGTATCCCTGAGCCTGGAATCTTCTGGCGATGTCAATGACCTCCTCCTTATCGGAATCCTTCACGGTTATGATCATGTTTTTATGCCTTGGAAGCTTGATTCCTGCTCCTGCAAACGCCTTGTAAAGAGCCTCATTAAAGGTCTTTGCTATCCCTAAGCACTCTCCGGTGGACTTCATCTCCGGACCCAGGCTAACATCGGCGCCCCGAATCTTTTCAAAGGAGAATACCGGCATTTTTACAGCGATATAATCTGCTTCCGGCGAAAGTCCGGGTTCATATCCCAGCTCCCTGATGGAATGTCCGCAGATGACCTGAGTTGCTAAGGGAACGATGGGAATCCCGGTCACCTTGCTGATATAAGGCACGGTACGGGAAGACCGGGGATTCACCTCTATGACATATACATCTTCTCCGCTTACAATAAACTGAATGTTGATCATTCCCTTAACGTGCAGGGCTCTGGCAAGCCTTCTTGTATACTCCACCAGCTTTTCCTTTACTGATTCACTTATGCTCTGAGCCGGATATATGGAAATGCTGTCACCGGAATGAACGCCGGCTCTTTCTATATGCTCCATAATCCCGGGAATTAGAATATCCTCACCGTCGCAAACCGCATCCACTTCGATTTCCTTACCTGGGATATATTTGTCTACCAAAATGGGGTGATCCTGTGCGATCTGGTTGATGATCCCAATAAATTCGTCAATATCCTGGTCAGAGATGGCAATCTGCATGCCCTGGCCGCCCAACACATAGGAAGGCCTTACTAGCACCGGATATCCAAGCACTCCTGCTGCCCTCTTGGCTTCTTCCGCCGTAAATACCGTCTGGCCCGCAGGTCTTGGGATCCCGCAATCCTCCAGGATCTTATCAAACAGCTCCCGGTCCTCTGCCGCATCTACATCAGACCCTGCTGTTCCCAGAATGGGAACTCCCATCTTGCTCAAAGCCTCCGTCAGCTTAATGGCTGTCTGGCCGCCGAACTGGACCACCGCCCCATCAGGCTTTTCCATGTCAACGATGCTCTCCACATCCTCCGGGGTAAGGGGTTCAAAGTACAGCTTATCTGCAATATCAAAGTCCGTACTAACGGTCTCCGGATTGTTATTGACTATAATCGTTTCATAACCTTCCCTTCGGAAGCTCCATGTACTGTGAACCGAACAGAAGTCAAATTCAATTCCCTGTCCAATGCGGATGGGGCCGGAGCCAAGAACCAGCACCTTCTTTTTTCCTGTTGTTTTTATGGCTTCATTCTCACTTCCAAAGCAGGAATAATAATAAGGAGTTTCAGCAGCAAATTCGGCGGCACAGGTATCCACCATTTTAAATGCGGCTGTAATGCCGTTATCTTTTCTCATGCGGCTGATTTCTTCCAAAGGAATTTTAGTCAGCCTGGAAATGACTGTGTCCGGAAATTCAATCCGCTTTGCTTCCTTTAAGAGATCTAAAGTAAGAGGCCCATTTCTAAGGGCTTCTTCCATTTCCACAAGAATTGCCAGCTTATCAATAAACCACACATCTACTTTTGTAATGTCATGGATCTGTTCATAGGAAAAGCCTCTTCTTAATGCTTCGGCAATGACCCAGATCCTTCGGTCATCCACAAGATGAAGAGTTTCGGTCAGTTCTTCGTCCGTAAGTCCTGTAAAGTCATAGGACATCAGACTGTCTACATGCTGTTCCAGTGAACGAATGGCCTTCATAAGACCGCCCTCAAAATTGGTGCAAATGCTCATGACCTCACCGGTGGCTTTCATCTGGGTCCCTAAGTTTCTCTTGGCACTTAGGAATTTATCAAACGGAAGGCGGGGCATCTTGACGACACAGTAATCTAACATCGGCTCAAAGCTGGCGTAGGTCTTCTTTGTCACCGCATTCTTTATCTCATCCAGGGTATAGCCCATTGCGATTTTTGCCGCAACTTTTGCAATGGGATAACCGGTTGCCTTGGAGGCCAGAGCCGAGGAACGGCTGACCCTGGGATTTACCTCGATCACGCAATACTCAAAGCTTTCCGGGTGAAGGGCATACTGAACGTTGCAGCCTCCTGTGATTCCCAGTTCGCTGATGATCCTTAAGGCAGAAGTACGGAGCATCTGGTATTCTTTATCCCCCAAGGTCTGGGAAGGAGCCACCACAATGCTGTCACCGGTATGAACGCCTACCGGGTCGATGTTTTCCATATTACATACGGTGATCACGTTGCCCGCGCCGTCACGCATCACCTCGTATTCGATCTCCTTCCAGCCTGCAATGCAGCGTTCCACAAGAACCTGTCCTACGCGGGATAAACGAAGTCCATTTTCCAGGATCTCCCGGCACTGCTCCGGATTATCAGCAATTCCTCCCCCGGAACCTCCTAAAGTATAGGCGGGACGAAGCACCACAGGATATCCGATCTTTTCAGCTACCTTTAGGCCGTCCTCCACATGTTCGACAATATCAGAGGGTGCCACCGGTTCGCCGATCTTTTCCATGGTCTCTTTAAACAGCTCCCGGTCTTCCGCCTTTTTAATGGTAAGAGCCGTGGTTCCAATCAGGCGTACATGATGCTCTTTTAAAAATCCCTTATCGTCCAGTTCCATGGCGAGGTTTAAGCCTGCCTGCCCGCCAAGAGTTGGTAGGACGCTGTCCGGTTTTTCTTTTAAGATGAGCTGTTCCACCACCTCTACGGTCAAGGGTTCAATGTAAACCTTATCTGCAATATCCTTATCCGTCATGATGGTCGCCGGGTTGGAGTTTAACAGGACCACTTCGATCCCCTCTTCTTTCAGGGAACGGCAGGCCTGGGTTCCGGCGTAATCAAATTCTGCTGCCTGGCCGATGATAATAGGGCCGGAGCCAAGAACGAGCACTTTTTTAATATCCTGATTCTTCGGCATTATTTTCCCACCTCCATCATTTTTATAAACCGGTCAAATAAGTAGCTGGAATCCTGGGGACCCGGACAGGCCTCCGGGTGGTACTGCACGGTAAATATGTTTTTGTTCGTATATTTCAGTCCCTCATTGGTCCCGTCATTGACATTGATAAAGGCCGGAACCGCCACTGCCGGATTGATGGTATCCACATCAACCACGTATCCGTGATTCTGAGAGGAGATATAAACCCGTCCGGTTTCTAAATCCTTTACCGGATGATTGCCGCCCCTGTGGCCGTATTTCAGTTTATGGGTATCCGCTCCTGTTGCAAGGGCCATGAGCTGATGCCCCAGACAGATGGCAAAAATCGGCACATCGGATTGGTATAGTTTCTTTATTTCTTCAATAATTTCCACACATTCTTTGGGATCACCAGGCCCATTGGACAGCATGATTCCGTCAGGACGGGCAGCGAGGATTTCCTCTGCTTTTGTCGATGCCGGGTAAACCGTTACCTCACAATCTCTCTCCTGTAAGGAGCGGGCAATATTCTTCTTAGCTCCAAGGTCCAAAAGGGCCACCTTTTTCCCGCTGCCGGGAAGAACATATTTCTCCCTGCAGGTAGCCTTCTCCACCACACCAGTCACAGAGTATGTTTTCATACGCAAAATGACTTCGTCAAGATCAAAACTATCATTTGTAGTGATCATGCCGTTCATGGTTCCTTTTTCTCTTAGAATTTTTGTTAGGGCTCTTGTATCGATACCACTGATACCTGGAATGTTGTGTTCATTTAAGAAATGCTGAAGGGTATCCCCGCTTCTAAAATTGCTGGGAATTCTAGATAATTCTCTGACAATGTAGCCATCCGGCCAAGGTTTTAATGATTCCATATCTTCATGACAAATACCGTAATTACCAATCAGGGGGTAAGTCATCACAACCGCTTGCCCCGCATAGGAGGGGTCGGTTAGGACTTCCAAATAACCTGTCATGGAAGTATTGAAAACGATCTCACTGATCACTTCCCGGGTTGAACCAATGCTCGATCCTGTAAACACAGTACCGTCTTCCAGTATTAAAAAAGCTTTCATACGCAAGTCCTGTCCTTTCTTTGATATTGCTCATTGCATGTCTGAGCATGAATGCCCAAATTGAATAGATTATACATGATGCCGCGACATTTTTCAACTGTTTTCTTCTTATAAATTATACTTACTTTTTCTTATAAATACTGCATAATATAATATTTCATCATATTATCATGCATAATAATGCAAATCCCCTTGTTATTCTTTCAAAAGTATAGTTTCGGTACAATTCGCACAGACTAAGGCTGAGGTGATAAAATATGATTGATAACAGCGAACTGCCCATTGGCTTTACCATGGAGTTAGCGCAGCACTCGGATATTCTGACGCGGTTTGCCGGCCTCTCAGAAAAAGAGAGAGACAGGATCGTTGACGGAGCCAGAAACGTGGATAGCCGGGATGAAATGCGAAACTATGTGGAGTCCATGTTTCAAGAAACAAAATCATCCTTTTTCTAAAAGCTTCCCGCAGGATTAAAATTTATCTTTAACCTGCGGGAGCTTTTGTAATTATTCCTTTTACCCCTTAATATATTTAATAATAATCAATCCATTAAGGGGCATTCTATGAAAAAATACATAACTGCCGTGGCCCAGGAAACAAATGCTTCCGGCGAACAGGAAGCCGCATATACCGGTATTCTTCAGGTAAACGTCGTTTCCCAGGAAAACAACTTTCCCGTCCGGGATGCAGAGGTTTCCATTGCCTACAAAGGAGATCCTGAAAGTACCGTGGAACAGCTTACCACCGATTCTTCCGGCCAGACGGAACAGGTCAGTCTAGCTGCTCCTCCCCTTGACTTAAGCTTATCACCTGGCCTTATCCAACCTTACTCGGAATACACCGTTAACATCCGGGCCCAGGGATTTGAGCCCGTCGTCATCTCCGGCACGGAAATCCTTCCGGACACCACAGCCATACAGCCGGTACGCATGGTTCCGATCCAGCAAGAAATATCTCCGGACGTCCCCATTGTTATTCCGGACCACACCCTATATGGGGAGTATCCCCCAAAAATTGCGGAAGATGAAGTAAAAACAGTGGCAGAAACCGGAGAAATCGTTTTAAGCCGGGTGGTAATCCCCCAGACTATCGTAGTCCACGACGGAGTCCCCACCGATCCAACGGCTACCAATTATTACGTTCCATACCTTGATTATATTAAAAACGTAGCTTCCAGCGAAATTTACGCCACATGGCCCAAGGCCACTATAACCGCTAATGTCCTTGCTATCATGAGTTTTACTTTAAACCGGGTTTATACAGAATGGTATAGAAACAAGGGATATGATTTCACCATTACATCTTCCACAGCCTTTGACCATAAATGGATCTATGGACGAAACATTTATGAAAGCATTTCCCAGGTCGTCGATGAAATCTTTAATAGTTACTTATCGCGCCCCGGCATCAGGCAGCCCATACTTACTCAGTACTGTGACGGCAACAGGGTCCAATGTCCTAACTGGATGACTCAGTGGGGAAGTTTAACCCTTGGAGAACAAGGCTACTCCGCTATTGAAATACTGCGGCACTTTTATGGAAGCAATATGTATATCAACACCGCCGAGCAGGTATCCGGAATCCCCTCCTCCTTCCCCGGTTACAACTTAACCATCGGTGCCAGCGGAGATAAGGTTCGCCAGGTCCAGGAGCAGCTTGATACAATCGCTGGCGTCTATACTGCGATTCCACGTATCACGGCCGACGGAATCTATGGTCAGGCAACCGCAAACGCCGTCCGGCAGTTCCAGTCCATCTTCGGCCTCCCGGTAACCGGTATCATTGATTTTGCCACATGGTACAGGATTTCCCACATTTATGTAGGGATTACTCGAATCGCAGAATACTCTTAAAAAACCAGTTCATAAAGCCCTAAGATATATTCGCATTTTTATCAGGCAAGCATATAAAAAAGGAGGAACCCATTCCTCCTTTTTCTATGTTCTCTATCCTTCTCCCCCAAGCAGCTCAGCTGCCACATATCCCAGCAAAGCAAGTGCAATTCCTCCAAGCAGCTCATACAGCTTCACCATTTCCCACGGCATATCCCATAAGATGACAAAAGGAGAGGAAAACACCAGGCCTATGATAACCCGGTACATCTGTCGTTTATGGCGGGTCAGAAGACGTTCCACCACTTTTGCAAACAGAAAAACGCCTATCAAAAGACCTGCCGCATAAGGCACCAGCACCGTTCCATTGAACAAAAGGCTTTGGAAATCAAAGGAAGAGAGAGCTCTTATGCAAGCATTGTTTGTTTGCAATATGGGTTCATAAAAACCCAGCATCATCATAATCATGGACCCGCTCACTCCAGGAACCACCATGGTGGCCGCAGCTACCAGGCCCACCAGAAACAGCGTAAATACCCAGAACTTTTCGGAAGAAAGATACGCCGCGCCGGAAGCCATATTCATTCCCTCTCCGCTGCTGCCGGAAGTAATATTTGTTTCAGCAATAAAGGTAATGAGAATTACCACGCCGCAGGTAAGGGCAGCCGTTAGAATTCCCTTCTTTCTGTCTTCCCGGTCTTTTGAAAATGACTTTTGAAACAAGGTAGGGAGCCCGCCTCCAATCAATCCTAAAAATGCCATTTTGGTCTGGAGCGGATATGTATGGAAAAGATATTCAAATGCGAGAGACAGAAAAACAATACCGGCCATTGCCCCCACCCCATAGGGAAGGAGTATCCGCAGGCTTTTTAAAGGCTCCCGAAACAGCTGCGTTACCGCATGAATAATCTTATCATACACTCCCATGGTAATGGCTAACATTCCCCCGCTGATGCCGGGAAGTATGTTCGCCACACCAATGATAACACCCTTTAGAAGTTCACTGATATACTCCAAGCAATTCCTCCTGAATTTTATATATATGGTATATCCTATGCCTTTTTAACCGCTTCTAATACATTTTTCCCTTGCCAAAAGCCGCTGGGGCGCGGCTCTTTTTAAAAGCCTGCGTCCCGGCGGCTAATTTCAAAATACAGCCGGTCTCTTGACCATGAACGTATTATATCCGCTGCGCCTGAGAGCATGCTCCATGCGTACCGCATTGTCAATATTGCGGAATGCTCCCACACGAACCTTATAAAGTCCATCTTCATAAACAACAAATGCCGGGAACCCCTGGGCCTTTAAACTATTCACCTGATCTTCGGCCAGGGTGTGAACCCGGAATGCTCCTGTCTGCACCTGATAATATTCGGCGGGTGTGGATACCTGTTCTTTTATAGAATTCAGAGTGCCCTCTGCAATCCCCTGGGCAATCAACTGAAAATTCTGATCAAACAGATTATTATCTTCTTCGTTATCAATAAATCCTGCTTCCACCAGAACCGATGGCAGCTTTGTCCGCCTGAGAACTACTAACCCCGGACGTTCTACTGTACCTAAGTTGGCTAATCCCGTCTTATTTAAGGATTCACCTATGTTTTTGGCCAGCGCGCCCGTCACCCCTTTATCTTCAAATACAAGAACCTCTATTCCGGAACCGGTACCTGGAACCGGCATGGCATTTCGGTGAATGGAAACAAGAAAATCTGCTTCCGCATCGTTGGCCATCACGGCCTTCTCAAGGGGCGTATTGTAGGTATCGTCAGTTCTCGTATACCTGACATCCATTCCGTTGTCTGCAAGAATTCTTCCTACAGCCATCGCAAGCCTTAAGTTATCATCCTTTTCCTGCCGTCCGTCATAGGTCGCACCTGGGTCTGTGCCGCCGTGACCGGCATCTATTACTACGATCATTCTCTCAGCCAAAAGAAAAACTCCCTTCACTACTTCTATTATATAAAGTATGTAAGGGCAGCCTTCTGGGTACCATTTTTTCGTACCACATTTATTCTTTTTCTCCTATTTCCGCCATTACATCCATATCTCTTGGACCTACCGGAGTAGAGAATACAATCTGAGTGCTGGTCTTTCCATATTTTTGAAGCTGCCCGATAAAAAGATCCAGCTCCATGGTGCTTGGAAAGGCTACTTTAACAAGCATGGAGTATTCTCCTGTGACGCAGTTGCACTCCAGCACATTGGGAATGGACTCCATGTCTTCATAAAACCGGATTTTATCCGCCGAGGAAACATCAAGACTTACAAATGCGGTGATGTGATATCCCAGCTTCCTTGAATCCACCGCCGCATGATATCCGGTGATGATTTTTTCCCGTTCCAGCTTTTCAATTCTGGCGGAAACTGCTGGAGAAGACAGATAGGCGGTTTCCGCTATATTCTTTAGGGATGCCCGGGCATTGTTCTGCAGTTCTTTCACTATTTTTTTATCGATGTCGTCCATTATTTCCTCCTAAAAAGAAGAAAAGCGCCAGCACCACCAGGGTACTGAACGCTCTTGTTCTTAAAATTATCATAATCAATCATTAAAAACTTGTCAATGTTTATTTTTAAGGGATGGCATTTCTTTCATCCGCTCAATGGCTTCTATGGTATTCTCATAGGTTCCAAATGCGGTCAGACGGAAATATCCTTCGCCACTTGGTCCGAACCCGCTTCCAGGAGTTCCCACCACACCGGCTTCCTCTAGAAGCCGGTCAAAAAATTCCCAGGAGGTCATTCCCGCCGGTACTTTTAACCAGATGTACGGGGCATTGACACCACCATAAACTTCACATCCGGCTTCCGTTAATCCCGTGTAAATGACTTTCGCATTTCTCATGTAATAAGCCACCTGTTCCTTTAGCTGGGCTTTTCCTTCGGTCGAATAGACCGCTGCCCCTGCTTTCTGAACGATGTAAGGGGCTCCATTGAATTTAGTTCCATGGCGTCTGGCCCACAGGGAATGAAGGGAAATCCCTCCCCGTTTTAAAGCTTTGGGAATGACGGTAAATCCCAGGCGGATTCCGGTAAAGCCGGCATTTTTGGAAAAGGAACGGAATTCAATGGCACAGGTTTTTGCGCCTTCAATCTCATAGATGGAATGTGGTACATCATCTTGAGCGATATAGGCTTCATAGGCTGCATCATAAAGGATCACCGCACCGCATTCATTGGCATAATCCACCCAGACCTTTAACTGGTCTCTTGTCAGGGTCGTACCGGTAGGATTGCCCGGAACACATAAGTAAATAAGATCCGGTATCTCTTTAGGCAGTTCAGGTACAAAATGATTTTCAGCCGTACAGGGCATATAAATCACATTGCTCCACTTTCCGGCCTCTTCCTCATATTCCCCGGTTCTTCCCGCCATGGCATTCGAATCCACATAAACCGGATATACCGGGTCACAGACTGCGATTTTACAGCTTTCATCAAAGATTTCCTGGATATTTCCACAATCGCTCTTAGCTCCGTCCGAGACAAAGATCTCATCAGGGGATATCTCACAGCCTCTGGCCATGTAATCTTCCTTTGCAATGGTTTCCCTTAAAAATCCATACCCCAGATCCGGCGCATAACCGTGAAAAGTTTCCTTATGTCCCATCTCATCCACTGCTTCATGAAGAGCTTTAATAATAGCAGGCGTAATGGGTTGCGTCACATCTCCGATCCCCAGCCGGATGATCTTCTTACCCGGATTTTCCTCGGTAAAAGCATTTACCTTTTTTGCAATGGTGGAAAAAAGATAGCTTCCCGGTAACTTCAAGTAATTTTCATTAATTTTTACCATTGGTTCCTCCTGTTAGCCTAAAGATTTGTTATGTCAAATTCTCCCTCAAACACTTCTACCGCCGGACCGGTCATGAACACATGGCCGCTTCCGTCCCGGTCCCAGTGGATGGTTAAATTGCCACCCTTTAATTCTACCTCCACCGTATGGGAAGTACGGCCGCTTAAGGCTGAAGCAACTGCGCTGGCAGCCGCTCCCGTTCCGCAGGCATAAGTTTCCCCGCTGCCTCGCTCCCATACCCGCATGCGGATGTAGTCACGGTTCACCACCTCAATAAATTCGGTATTTGTACGCTCTGGGAAACGCTTATGGTTTTCAAAGGAAGGTCCCATCGCCAGAAGATCCAGACTGTCAATGTCAGACATGTAGTAAACGGCATGAGGATTTCCCATGGAAATGCCAATGAACTCATAGTCTTTTCCTTCCACACAAATCAACTCCGGTACCTGGCTGGTGATCTCCGGCACTCCCAAATCTACCGTAACTTCAACAGCCCTGCCGTGTTCCGGCTTAATCTTTAAGTGTTTTATCCCTGCTTCGGTTTCCACATCAAATTCCGTTTTTTCCACAAGATAATGATCGTAAGCATATTTTCCTACACAGCGGATCCCATTGCCGCACATCTGACTCTCCGAACCGTCGGCATTAAACATCCGCATGCGGCAGTCCGCTGTTTCTGACGGACAAATGAGAATCAGTCCATCCGATCCGATACCAAAATGGCGGTCGCTGACTTTTCTTGCAAGCTCCGCCGGATCTTCCACGGATTCTTCAAAACAATTGATATAAACATAATCATTGCCTATTCCCTGCATCTTAGTAAATTTCATCATTCTCTCCCATAGCTATCGGTTAATCAGGCTCACGATCATCTGAGCGGTTTCCACCATATTGGTTCCGCTGTCCATGCTGCATTTCTGGATATACCGGTGCGCTTCCGTTTCGGACATATGGTTTCGTTCCATCAAAAGTTCCTTTGCCTGTCTGATTAATTCTTTTTCTTCCATGCTTCGCTCTTTTGGCTGGCTTTTTAATTTCTTCCGCCTTCTGGAAAGGGACTCCACCATCATTTCTAAAGAGCTTACCAGGTCCTGAACTTTTAAGGGCTGACCCAGGCAGACCACGCCCTCAGGTACCCTGCCGCTCCACTGGCTCGGCGACATGAGAAGAAGCATCTCCATGCCTCCCGGAAGGCATTCGTAAATATCGTTAAATACCATATCTGCAAACCTGCAGCCGCATACTACGATTCCGCTGCCCAGCTCATCAGCACTGTTTACTGCCTGGGCGCCGGAGGTGCAGACCGCCGCTACCATAAAGCCATTTCTCACAAGAATATTTTTAATATTTTTTGCATCCTCTTCTCTGGAAAATGCCACTATCACATTGGTCAAACACTCTCACCTCCAGATAACCGTATCAGAAAACAGGAACCATCAGTACTTATACAGGTATTCTTCCACTTCCCAATCCGTCACCTGCACCCGGAACATATGCCATTCGCTTTCCTTGGCCTCCAGGTATTTGGTGTAGATATGTTCGCCCAACACTTCTTTCATAAAATCGTCTTTGCGGAAAGCCTCAATGGCCTCTCCCAGTGTCTCCGGCAGATGTTCAATACCTTTTTCCAAAATTTCCTCCGGATGCATGGTAAAAATATTCCTGTCAACGCTCTCCGGCGGAGTCATCTCTTTTTCAATTCCGTCAAGGCCGGCAGCCAGACAGGCAGCCAGAGCCAGGTACGGATTAACGGCAGTATCCGGGCAGCGGAGCTCAATCCTGGTACCTGCCCCTCTGGTAGAAGGAATCCGGATCAGGGGACTTCTGTTTGCCTTGGCTGACCATGCAATATAAACCGGAGCATCGTATCCGGGAACCAGACGCTTGTAGGAGTTGACCAGAGGATTGGTAAGTATGGTCATTCCCTTTATATGATAAAGGAGTCCGGCTATAAACTGGTAGGCAGCCTTGCTTAAGCCCAGCTCATCTTCCTCATTCTCAAACATGTTTCTGCCCATTAAATCAGACAGCGACATATTGATATGCATTCCGGAACCATTGACCCCTGCCTTTGGCTTTGGCATAAAAGTAGCGTGAAGTCCATGGCGCTTGGCAATGGTCTTTACCGCCATCTTAAAGGTCATGATGTTATCCGCCGTCACCATCCCTTCCGCATATTGAAAATCAATCTCATGCTGTCCCGGTGCAATTTCATGGTGGGAAGCTTCGATCATAAATCCCATTTCCTCTAAAGTCAGCACCATATCCCGGCGGACATTCTCAGCTAAGTCAATGGGAGCCACGTCAAAGTAGCTTGCCGTTTCATGGGTTTCCGTTGTTGGTCGTCCTTCCTCATCCATATGGAAAAGAAAGAATTCACATTCCGGCCCAGCGTGGAATTCAAATCCCATGTCCCTGGCTTTTTTTAATACCTTTTTCAGAACGAATCTGGGATCTCCTTCAAAAGGCGTTCTGTCCGGGCAATACACATCACACATCAGGCGGGCAACCTTTCCCTGCTGGGGACGCCATGGCAGGATTTCAAAGGTATCAAGATCCGGATAAAGATACATATCAGATTCTTCCATTCTTACAAAGCCTTCAATGGAAGAGCCATCGAACATGCAGCGGTTATCCAAAGCCTTCCCAAGCATGCTTCTGGTAATTGCAACGTTCTTCAGCATACCGAAAATATCAGTGAACTGAAGCCGGATAAATTCCACATCCTCTTCCTCTACGATCCGGAATATATCTTCTTTGCTGTACTTGTTCATAATGCTTTCTCCCTTCTAAAAAACCATAAGAAACACGTTTTCCTGTATAGGAAAAAGGGTAGGCAAATACAGTCTCACATCAATGGACCATCTTTGCACCACCCCGTCATATGTGTAAAATATAACAGCTAGAAAAAAATTTGTCAATATTTTTTATTCATTACTTTGATATGCTAACGCCCGGATGGCATTTAAAATGGCAAGCACTGAGACACCTACGTCTCCAAATACGGCTGCCCACATCGTCGCTATTCCGGCCGCCGATAATATCAGAATGAGTACTTTCACTCCAATGGCGAAAATAATATTCTGCTTTACTATTCTTGCGGTTTTTCTTGAAATTGCAATGGCGTCTATAAGCTTTGAAGGTTCATCTGTCATAATCACCACATCCGCAGCTTCCACTGCCGCATCGGAGCCGATTCCTCCCATGGCGATTCCAACATCGGCACGGGCAAGGACCGGAGCATCATTGATGCCGTCACCCACAAAGGCCAGGTTATGTCCTTCCTGTTTTCTTGACAAAAGCTCCTCTACCTTTCCCACCTTGTCACCGGGAAGCAGTCCGCCGTGAACTTCATCAAGCCCAAGCTTTTCGCCAACCGCCTGACCAACTTCCGGTTTATCACCGGTCAGCATTACCAATTTCCTGACTCCGGCTGCCTTTAGTCCTTTTAAGGCCATGGGCACATCTTCCCGAATGGTGTCGGAAATGGTGATGGAACCAAGATAGCGGCTTCCATCTGCCACATAAAGGGAGGTCCCTGTCACTGATCCCTGATCAGTGATCTCAATTCCCTTCTGCTTCATAAGCCTTGCATTGCCGATGTAAAGTTCTTGTTGTCTTTCCCCATCTTTAATCTCTGCCTTGATGCCATAACCTGCAATCTCTTCCACACAGCCGATCAATGTCTCGTCAACAGATTTTCCATAAGCTTCCTTAACCGATAAAGCAATGGGGTGGTTGGAATGAAACTCTCCATAAGCAGCCAGTCTTAATAGCTCTTCTTTTGTTCCTTCCACCGGATCCACATCTGTGACCTGGAATTTCCCTGTTGTCAGGGTTCCTGTTTTGTCAAAGACAACCGTATCCAAAGAAGCCATGGCTTCCAGGTAGTTGCTTCCCTTCATAAGAATTCCATGCCTGGAGGCAGCACCCAGTCCTCCAAAAAAGCTTAAAGGCACGGATATCACCAGGGCACACGGACAGGATACAACCAAAAAGCTGCAGGCACGGTAAATCCAGGTTCCCCATTCACCGCCAAACAGCAGAGGCGGAATCACTGCCAGAATAAGAGCCAGACTCACCACAACCGGTGTATAGATTTTTGCGAATCTGGTAATAAAGTTCTCAGCTTTTGCTTTTCTAAAACTGGCATTTTCCACCAGCTCCATGATCTTTGCCACCGTAGAGTCATCAAACAGCTTCGTTACTTCAACTTCCAGCACACCGTTTAAATTGATGGAACCGCTTAATATCGCATCGTTTTCCTTCACTTCCACCGGCATGGATTCTCCGGTCAGGGCCTTGGTATCCAGACCTCCGGTTCCTTTTACGACGATACCGTCAAGCGGTACCTTTTCTCCCGGCTTTATAACGATCCTGTCTCCTATGGAAACTTCATAAGGGTCTACCTTCTCTTCCTTCCCATCTTTAATAAGATTCGCATATTCCGGATTTATATCCATAAGATCGGTGATGGACTTTCTGGACTTATCTACTGCGTAATCGTTAAACAGCTCACCTACCTGGTAAAACAGCATAACCCCTACCGCTTCTTCTAAAGCCCCGATGCCGATGGCGCCGAAGGTCGCCACTGTCATAAGAAAGTTTTCATCGAAAAATTGTCCGTTTATAATATTCCGTACTGCTCTTAAAGGTATATCATATCCTGCTGCCAGATAGGAGATCAAAAAGAAGATCCAGTACCAGGCAGCCTTTCCTTCTACAATCATCCCTGCTGCAAAAAACAGGGCGCTGGCCGCTAGCCTTATTGTCATCCGTTTCTGTTTCTTTGTCATAGCTGCTCCTTTGTTCTTACCGAATCACCTTAAATTCTGCTTCCGGCTCAATTTTGTTTGATATCTTTCTGGCTGCCTCTATGATTTCATCCGACTTACTTTCTTCGATTTCCATGGTCATCCGTTGAGTCATAAAGCTTAAGGCTGCACTTTCCACACCAGCTAACTTTTTTACCTCTTCTTCAATCTTAGCCGCACAGTTGGCGCAGCATAAGCCTTCCAGTTTAATAATCTTTTTCATAACCATTCTCTCCTTTTATAATTTTTTATCAGACTTCATTACTCATTGATATGCTCCATCCCCTGAGCCAGAATTGACTCGATGTGGCCGTCGGCCAGAGAATAAAATACAGTCTTTCCTTCTCTGCGGAACTTCACCAGACGCATCTGCTTCAACACCCGAAGCTGATGGGAAATAGCTGACTGGCCCATTTTTAAAAGATTTGCGATATCACATACACACATCTCTGACTGGCTGAGTACATAGAGTATTTTTATTCTGGTAGCATCACCAAATACTTTGAAGAAATCTGCCAGATCAAGAAGCTCCTGATCCTGGGGCATGACCTTTAGCACCTGGCTCACAACGTTTTCGTGAACGCAGATAAAATCGCATTGGTCGATTTCATAATCCTGAATGT
Organism: Lacrimispora sanguinis; assembly: GCF_044987295.1. Taxonomy (NCBI): domain Bacteria; kingdom Bacillati; phylum Bacillota; class Clostridia; order Lachnospirales; family Lachnospiraceae; genus Lacrimispora; species Lacrimispora sanguinis. The sequence goes on from NZ_CP173277.1 coordinate 1,624,855, forward strand.
TCTTTTTGCTGTCCTGCTCCATTTGGTACCTCCTTAACCCTTATATTATTATATGAATAAGTGTTCATATGTTTATATTATCACTTTTTCAAAATTTGTCAAGAGTTTTTTCCGGCTTACTTGACAGCCTTAATCGGCAGTGATAGACTTAAGGTCCTTTTCCAATCTAATTTCACATCTGACATTCAGGAAAAGAGAATATTGATACCACGGTAGAGTCCCCGGAAAAAGATATTTACTGATTCCGGAGAGCAGCGTAACCATTGGGGCAACCAATGACGCTCACCGCTTGGCAAGATATTAGGATCCTCTGGCTGGTCATGACAAGTTTCTTTTTTAATAAAGAACTGCCCGCTGCCGGAAAGAACGGATTCTCAAATATTACTACCAGGAGGAACTAATATGATTCAAGTGGAACACATGAACAAGACCTTTAAGGTCACAAGAAGAAGTGCCGGCTTTTCAGAAGCAGTGAAGGCCCTTTTTCACCGGGAGGTGGAACTCATCCACGCTCTTAACGATATTTCCTTTACCATAGGTGACGGAGAAATGGTAGGCTATATCGGACCGAATGGAGCAGGGAAAAGCTCCACCATCAAAATTCTAAGCGGAATACTGACACCGGATAACGGCACCTGTATGATCAATGGCCGGATCCCATGGAAGGAACGTAAGGAACATGTAAAGGACATTGGCGTTGTCTTCGGCCAGCGCAGCCAGCTTTGGTGGGATGTCCCCATCCTTGATTCCTTTGAACTGCTCCGCGACATCTACGAAATTCCCACACACCAATACCAGGAAACCCTTGACGAGCTGACCGGGCTTTTATCCTTAGGCGAACTTTTACGCACTCCGGCCAGGCAACTGTCATTAGGCCAGCGGATGCGCTGTGAAATTGCAGCCTCTCTTCTCCACAGGCCTAAAATCCTATTTCTGGATGAACCCACCATTGGTCTGGATGCAGTATCCAAACTTGCGGTTCGGGACTTCATCCGAAAGCAGAATAAGGAGCACAAGACAACGGTCCTCCTTACGACCCATGATATGCAGGACATTGATGCCCTGGCAGACAGGGTCCTCTTAATTGGAAGAGGTCGTCTGCTATTAGATGGCACCCTCTCCGATTTAAAGTCCCACCGTCCCAAAGAAGAGGCCACACTAGATGAGATCATTGCCGCCCTTTACCGGGATTACCGGATATAGGAGGAAGAAAGCATGAAAAAATACTGGTCCTTTTTCCGCATCCGCTTTATCCACGGCCTTCAATACCGGGCGGCGGCTCTTTCCGGCATGGTTACCCAGTTCGTATGGGGAACTATGGAGATTCTTTTATTCCGGGCCTTTTATGAGTCTGCTCCGCAAAGCTTCCCCATGGAATTCCAGGCTCTTTCCACCTACATATGGCTCCAGCAGGCTTTTCTGGCCCTTTACATGACCTGGTTCTGGGAGTCTGAGCTGTTTCATTCCATTACTACCGGAAACGTAGCCTATGAATTATGCCGTCCCGTCCGTCTTTACCATATGTGGTTTGTCAGGGGTCTGGCTGTCCGCCTTTCCAAAGCAGTCCTGCGGTGCATGCCCATTCTGGTGTTTGCCTGGCTGCTGCCGGCTCCTTACGGGCTCACACTTCCAGGAAGCTTCCATACCTGGTTTTTTACCCTTTTGTCTATGACCCTGGGACTTCTTTTTGTAGTAGCCTTTGGCATGGTGGTATATATCTCCGTTTTTTACACCATTTCCTCTCAGGGAATCAAACTGATCGTCACCTCCCTCTCCGAATTCTTAAGCGGTGCGATCATACCTCTTCCATTCCTGCCGGATGGGATCAGGGAAATTGTGAACTTTTTGCCTTTTGCATCGGCCCAGAATGTCCCTTTCCGGATTTTCGGCGGTGATTTAAAAGGACATGATATGTACACGAGCCTGCTGGGACAGGTATTCTGGCTGGCGGTGTTCCTTGTTATCGGGCAGATCATGGAGCGCAATGCCTTAAAACGTGTTGTGATCCAGGGCGGTTGAAAGGAGGGATACGATGAATTCAACCCGGTTATACGAAAAATATCTTCTCATACACTTAAAAAGCATGATGCAGCATAAGGTTTCTTTCCTTTTAACCACCTTAGGACAGTTTTTAGTATCCTTTAACATATTTCTTGGAGTCCGCTTTATGATGGACCGTTTTAAAGAAGTAAAGGGCTTTTCCTACGGAGAGGTTCTGCTCTGTTTTTCCATTACATTGATGGCTTTTACGATTGCTGAGACCATCTTCCGAAGCCTGGACACCTTTGAAACCATCATCGGTAACGGAGAATTTGACCGCATTCTACTCCGGCCGAGGGGCAGCCTGTTTCTTGTCCTTTGCAGCAAAATAGAGCTGACCAGAATCGGCCGGCTTTTACAGGCTGTGGTTATGCTTATCTACGGCATTTATTCCAGCTCCATCATCTGGACCCCTGTCCGCATTATGACCGTTGTCCTCATGATCATCGGCGGGGTGGCGGTGTTTGCAGCCATTTTTCTGATTTTTGCCTCCATATGTTTTTTTACCCTGGAGGGCCTGGAATTTATGAACATATTCACGGACGGAGCCAGGGAATATGGAAAATATCCCATCGGCATCTATGGGAAAACCCTTTTAACCATCTGTACTTACCTGGTTCCCTTTGCTCTGTTTCAGTATTATCCCTTTTTATATTTAACAGGAAAGACCTCTGATTCATGGTACAGCCTGCTTCCTCTGGCCGCATGCCTCTTCTTGATACCGGCCGGCCTTTTATGGAATTTCGGACTGTCCCGTTACCAGTCGACCGGTTCTTAAGCAGGAATGAAAAAACGCGGAGCAAGCGGGATCTTCTGATTCCGTTTGCTCCGCGTTCTTTCTTTGCGGTTTAATGACTGTCTTTTCCATGAAGGCTGCAGCACGTTTCCAGGTTATAAACTAAACTTTCGTCCAATAATGCTTCCACCGCAGAATCAGCAGCACCGGTTACTCCTGGATATAACCGGATCCCAGCCTCGCTTAAAGAGGTTCTGGCGCCCTCTCCGATTCCTCCGCAAATTACAGCATCAGCGCCCAATCCTTTTAAGAATTCTGCCAAAGCGCCATGTCCGCTTCCTTGCGTATTAACCACTTCTGTGGATGCTATGTTTTTCTCTTCTATCTGGTAAATCTTAAACTGTTCTGTCTTTCCAAAATGCTGGAATATTTCTCCGTTGTCATAAGTTACTGCAATCTTCATCAATACGACCTCCATTCTTAAGAACCTTTGTTTTCCGCCCCGCTCTTTCCAATGACCCGGTCAAATACCAAAAATGTCACGGTCACCGACACAGCTACGCTGATGAAATCTGAAACAGGCTCCGTATAAAATATCTTATCAATTCCAAACCAGATCGGTATCAAGGCGGCACCGCCTAAAAATATCACCTTCCGGAACATGGAAAGGGTAATTGCGACTTTAGCGACTCCCATCCCCACAAATCCGTCTACAACCGCATACTGAAGGGCCAACGGTATAATGCCCATGGTATAGATCTTAATTGCCCATACCGTCAGTTCCACGTAAGCCTCATTCTTCGTAAAGATTAGTACAAAATACTTAGGAACCGTATGAGCAAGGATAAACATTATAGTAGTAAAACCAAGTGCCAGACCAGAAATATGAAGGCTTGCCTTTTTAATCCTGTCAGGCCTTCCTGCTCCGTAATTATAGCCTAAGATGGTCTGGGTTCCGCCGGTAATTCCCCCTAGAGGCATGGTAACCATTAACATAAAGCTCTGTACAATGGTCATGCAGGTAAGAAGCATGTCACCCTGGCCCTCTCCGCCAAAACGCTGGATCATCATATTTAAGGATATGATCAAAATATTATCAAATGCGATAATAAGAAAAGGGCTAAGACCCAGAACCAAAACCCGTTTCATAACCTGCCAGTCGTAATTTCCAAAGGTGATCCGGATCGGGGGCTTGTTTCCAAACAGAAACCGGAGTACATAGGTGCAGGAAGCCATCTGAGACAAAACCGTAGCGATCGCTGCTCCCCGTACCCCCAGACCAAACACAAACATAAACACCGGGTCCAGAATAATATTGCATATGGCTCCCAAAAGAACCGACTTCATCCCGACTTTTGCAAAGCCCTGACAAATAATGAACTGGTTCATGCCCGTAGACAATAGAGCAAAAATAGTGCCAAGTAAGATTATGGTAATGTAATCATTGGCATAGGTGAAAGTGGCCTCGCTTGCCCCAAACCACATCAAAAGCTTCCCCTTTGCCATAAAGGAAAGGACGGTGATCACCACCGATAAAATCGTTAAAAGTAAAAAACAGTTCGCAAGAATCTGGCTGGCTGCCCGATGGTTTTTCTCCCCCATGCGAATACTCATTAAAGGAGAGCCGCCAACTCCAACTAAAAAAGCAACAGAAGAGATCATGGTCACAATTGGACCGCAGATTCCTACTCCTGCCAATGCGATCTCGCCAATTCCGGCGATATTTCCAATGTACATTCGGTCTACAATGCTGTAAAAAACGCTTACAAACTGTGCCAGCATGGAGGGAATCGCCAGTCTCCATACCAGTCCTTTTATTTGATCCGTATCTAAATTATTTTCTGTCTTCACGTCAAAACTCCATTAATCCGGTCACTGAACCATGGCTCCGTCAGAGCCAAAGGTATAGGTAACTCCGTCTATATCCATGGTCGTATCATGAATCATGATGCCATTGGAATCAAGGAAATACCAGGTGCTTCCCACCTGGATCCAACCAGTCTGCTTTGTATAATTTTTTGTATAATACCGGTTTCCGTCAATGCTCTTCCAGCCTTCAGAACGAATCAGGGTATTGTAATCCGCAAAGGAAAACTCAAGGGTCACATCTCCATCAATTCCATCCACTCTTCCCTGGTCCGTGCACTGCCAAATGGTACGGTTCTTGTAGTTGTTTATGGAGCCGTATCTGGCATACCAGACATCATATGGGATCTGGTTCATATCAATGTGATTGGTCAGCCATTTGTTATTGGCATAAACCACCGGCCGGTATCCTGCATCTGAAATGGTTTTGCAGAATGCATTGATGTTATCTGTAATTTGCTGCTTTGACAAATGATTGTCAAGAAGGTACTGGGATTCCACATCATATGCAATCGGATAAGAAATCTGGTAATCCTTCACCATCCGGAGCACATACTTAGCTTCCTCTACCGCAGTCTGCGTATCAAGAGCCTGCGTGTAGAAAAACACGCCGGTCTTAAGCCCGCCTGACGCTGCGCCTGCCATATTGATAGAATAATAAGGATCCATGTCATTAAGATAACCGATCCGCACCATGGCAAAAGAAATACCATCCTGAGCCACTTTCTTCCAGTCGATCCCGCCGGTTAATCCATTCTGACGGTTCTGGTACTTTGATACGGTAATTCCTTTTTCCAGCGCGCCTGCGATGGGAATGCCTGAGGCATCCACATATTGTCCGTTTTCCAACTTCCACGCCTCAGCAGAAAATCCATCCTTTGGCACAGCCGTGGCTTTTAAAGTCATAAGGCCGGCCGCTAGACATAAGGCTATTCTTAGTTTTGTATTCTTATTCATCATTTCCTCTTTCCTGTCCATGCTTTCCAGGTATACGAAATACCGCCAGGGAGATTTAATCCGATCCCCTTCGGAACGCTTTTATATCATGGATCAAAGTTTTCACGCTGTTAATAAAAGAGTCAAAGGCTCCGAATTCATATAGATTTAAAAACAGCATGCCAATGGGCACCGCCAAAATCATACCGGCAATCCCGCTGATCTTAAATCCCAAATATAAAAACAGCAATGTCATGAGGGGGTCAAGCCCCATGGTATCCCCTACGATCTTTGGCTGAATGACCTGCCTTAGTACCAGGGTCAGAACATAGATGATCAGCAGACCGACACCAAAGGCATACTCACCGGCAACAAGGCGGATCAATGCCCATGGAATCAGAATGGTACCGGTTCCTAAAATCGGCAGAAAGTCAAGAATCGCTATGATAACTGCAAGAAGCAGCGCATAATTTATTCCCAATACCAGAAATCCTGCCGCCAGTACCACGGCAATAACAAACATGATTTTAAACTGGGCAAGAAAATAACCGCTGACCAAACGCTTTGCATCTTCTTTAAGATACTGGTAATATTTGGTTCCTCCTTCCGGTATATACCGGCGAAGTATTTCCATAATCCTATCCCGATCCACAATAAACAGATAGGAGGAAAAAATCGTAACAATGGTATAAACCAGGGCGCCAGGAATGCTCTTTACTACATTTCCCGCCACCGTCACCGTAGGAGAAGCGATCTTTTGAACCATCACATTTAAATATTCTCCCATATGGGTAAAAAACTGATTTACGGAATCCTGAATGTTCTGAGGCAAAAACTGCAAAAGCCTTTCCACCTGCAAAAGCAGCTTCTGGGTCTCAATCCAGGCTGATTCATAATACTTGGGAATATCTCTTGCAAATCCGGCCGCCTCAGAAACCAGCTTAGAGATCAGGAAATAAAGCACAGTGATAATAAGGGCCAGCACTGCAACCACAATGAGCACAGAACTATGTTTCCTGACGATCTTTAGGCGTTTCTCCAGGAAGCGCACCAGAGGATTTGCAATGACAGCAATAATCCAGCCAATGACAAAGGGAAGGAAGAAATTTAAAATCCTCGGTCCCCACACACAAATTAAGTATATAAACAAAATTGGTATAACAATATTGAGAATCAGTCTGCAATACTTTCTAACTTTTTCCATTTTAATCACCCATTTATATGATACTCTTTAAATGTCCTTCTGGCAAACGAAAAAAATCTAAAGAAATTCTTTTAAAAAGATGTATAACGCCTCCATCTCTTCATCCGTTCCTATGGAAATACGCAAGTGATTGTCAAGCCTTGGCTGTTTAAAATACCGGACATAAATATTATTATCCCGGAGAGCTTTGTATATCTCTTCTGCCCTGCGTTCTTTATGAGAGGCAAAGATGAAGTTTGCCATAGAATCCGGGAACGAAAATCCCAGCTCCCCAAGCCTTATTTTCGCCTGTTCCCTTGTGTATATGATCTTATCCAGGGTTTCCTTAAAATATTTATCATCTTCAAGTGCTTTTACTCCCAAAACCAGGGAAGGAATATTCATGGTATAAGAATTATAAGAATATTTCACATCATTTAACGCACGGATCAGATCCGGATGCCCGTAAGCACATCCGATTCTCATTCCAGCCATGGAACGGGATTTGCTGAAGGTCTGCACAACCAGGAGATTATCATATTTTTCAGTCAGTTTTATTCCGCTTTCTCCGCCGAAATCAATATAGGCTTCATCAAGAATCACCACTGACTCCTGGTTATGGGCTATGATATCCTCTACTTCGGAAAGAGGCATAAGAAGACCGGTGGGGGCATTGGGGTTCGGGAATATGATTCCCCCATTTTCCCTGTAATAATCTTCCTTCCGGATACAAAAGTTATCGTCAAGAGCAGGTGTTTCATACGGAATCCGGAATAAATCCGCCCAGACCTTGTAAAAGGAATAGCTCACATCAGGAAACAAAATTGGTTTCCTGGAATTGAAAAAGGTCATAAAAGCTACGGCAATCACATCATCAGATCCTACCCCTACGAAAATCCGGTCCTCTTCTACCCCATAAGTTTTTGAAAGGGCCTTAATAAGAACTGTTGCAGCCGGATCCGGATATTTGCGAAACCAGTCGCAATCCATCTGGGCCAAAGCCTGCTTTACACCAGGAGACGGCGGATAGGGGTTTTCATTGGTATTTAACTTAATTAACTTCTCTCCCTTTGGCTGCTCTCCAGGTACATAAGGAGCAACCCTTCGGATGTTGGCTTCCCATGGCTTCATTATGCTTCCTCCCTTTTTTCTGTAAGGCCATACTCTTCTGCTATCTTCTTAAATGCAGGAAGAGAACGTTCAATCTGCTCATAGGAAACGCAATATGCGATCCTTACATAGCCCGGACACGCAAAGGAAGATCCAGGCACCAAAAGCACTCGATGCTCTTTGCAGGACTGACAAAATGCCTTATCATCAACAGGAGATTTTACAAATAAGTAAAAAGCTCCTTCCGGCTTAATGCAGTCAAACCCATATTCCTTTAAACGGTTGTAGAGAAGCTCCCTGTTCCTGTCATAGGCTTTTAAATTTACTTGGCTCTCCACGCAGCGGACGATCACCCGCTGCATAAGGGAAGGCGCATTGACACAGCCCAGCACCCGGTTGGCAACAGCTGCTGCTGCTATGACCTTTGAGGAATCTTCCATTTCATCGGGAATTACCAGATATCCGATCCGTTCCCCAGGCAGGGATAAAGACTTGCTATAAGAATAGCAGACGATGGTATTATGATAAAACGGTGTGACAAAGGGAACCTCCACCCCATCATAAGCCAGCTCCCGGTAAGGTTCATCAGAGATCAGCACAATCTGGGTACCAAGCTCTGCTTCCTTTTTCTTAAGGATTCCTGCAATCTCCCGGAGAGTCTCCGCAGAATAAACCACGCCCGTTGGATTATTAGGGGTATTGATGATCACTGCCTTTGTCTTGGGAGTGATACGCTTTTCAAATTCTTTTAAATCAGGCTGAAAACTGGATGTATCCGGGGGCACTGCCACAAGCACGCCGTCATAATTCCGGACATAAGAACCGTATTCCATAAAATACGGTGCAAACACCAGCACTTCATCGCCGGGATCCAATATGGTTTTAAATATTACATTCATGCCGCTGGCCGCACCAACGGTCATAAGAATATTCTCCAGACGAAAATGAGTTCCAAACCGCCTGTTTAAGGACTGGGCTACTGCATCTCTCGTATCCTCAAATCCTGCATTGCTCATGTATCCATGGACGAAAGTGGTTTCTTCTTCCCTGATAATGTCAAGAATGGCCTGATTTACTGCCGGGGGCGCCGGCACATTGGGATTTCCCAGGCTGAAATCATAGACATTCTCTCTGCCGTATACGGCAGCCATCTTCTTTCCTTCTTCAAACATGGCACGGATGGCGGAATTGTTTTCTACAAGGGGTCTCATCTTGTCTGCTATCATAATCTTATTCCTTTCCCTGAAATGATTTTATGTTCCTCATTGTATCACAAGTGCCGGATGCGGTCTATTCTAATCTCATACTTTCTCTATCTGAACGCTTACCGGATTGTACCAGAGCCGATCTTGCCTTATCACAGCAATCTTCAAAATCTTTGTCCTGCGCCTCGATCATGGCAAAAGCGGCGTTAATCCAAAATAGAGGCTCCTTCTCATTTCCCATAAGTTCCTGGGTTAAAACTTTTGTAATCCGCTTTAGCTTTTGTTCCATATCGCTGCTCCGGATATTTTTGCACAGTACCATTGCTTCATGTACACCGTTTAAACAGATGATATCATCTTCCCTGAAAAAACGCTTTAAGCATTCCACATAAGGAGCAAAAAACGGTTTCTCTGTCTTAAAGCCTTTTTTGCTTTTCCCTTCCGGCCCCTGGATCTCAAATAAAACCAGGGCAGAAGGCTGGAAGCGGCGCCGCATCACATAAGCCTCCATCATGGAAACGGCGGCATGGCGGTCGGGCAGCTTCTCAAATGAAAGATCTCTTCCGGAAAGCCTCAGCACATCTCCCAGCATTTTCTGAGAGTCTTCAAGCTGCTGGCGCTGCTCCATCTGCTCCGTAGCATCCCTTACCGCTCCATAGTACAAACGGTGCTCGTCCTGCTCCCTTAAAAAGAATACGCGAATATGTACCCACATCAGTTCCCCGCTTAGACGGTACTGCCGGAAAATACCTTCCCCTCCCCGGATCGGGTTGCTGTATGCGTTCTCAAATATATTCAAAACCCAGTCTCTGTCATCTTTATAGATTCGGTTTAAGAGAAACCACCTTCGTTCCTCCATATCCGACGGATTATCCCCTGTTATGCGGTAATATTCCTGATTTACTCTGAGAACCTCGCACCGGTCCTCATACACTTCATACAGGGCGATTGCCCCAAGCATGTTATTTAACATCGCCTCACTGGTGATGTTCTCATTAAATAAATCCTCCAGTTTCAGCTGCCCCAGCTGGCGGGCCTGAATCCCACCGTAATCTACGCAATCCTCCCGTATCAGGAGCTGCTCCGCCTCTTCTACCGGAAGCGGTTTATAATAATAATATCCCTGCCCGTAAATACAGCCGATATTTCTTAAAAAATCTACCTGATCCTTTGTCTCGACCCCTTCTGCAATGATCTTCATCTGCATGACCCTTGCCATCCTCACAATGGTCTCCAAAATCCCCATTCCCCGGCTCTGGCTGTTCTCATTCATATCCAGGAATTTGGTGTCGATCTTAATGACATCTACATTGACATCCTTAAGCATGTTAAGAGAGGAGTACCCGCTTCCAAAGTCATCCATAAACACCGGAAAGCCTGCCCTGCGCAGATCCTCCAGTACCCTTTGCATCTTATCATCATCCTCTGCATAGGCGCTTTCCGTTATCTCGATTTCTAAGAATCTTGGATCGATCTCATATCGGTCCACCAGTTCCTTGAATTTCTCCACAACATCAATGGCATAGATATCCATGCGGGACATATTAACAGAAATGGGGATCAGTTTTTTCCCGGCCTTGCCCCATCTGTTTAACTGCCTGCATACCATCTCCCAGATATAAATATCCAAATAAGTAATAAACCCATTCTGTTCTAAAAGCGGTATGAACTCTCCTGGAGAAATCAGTCCGCGTAAGGGATGCTTCCATCTAACCAGGGATTCCAGACCGATGATCTTGCCTGTAAGCATATTGCACTGGGGCTGAACGTAAAAAATAAACTCTTTCTTTTCCAGGGCGCTTTGTATTTCTGAGAGAAGGATCTGATCATTTTCCATCTTCTGTTTCATGCCAGGATCATACCAGCCTATTCTCTTGGCATAATTGCCTTTTACGGAGTTCAGTGCGATCGCTGCTCTGTCATACATCATACTGACCGAAAGGCGGCGGTCCTCGATCCGGTAGACCCCAAATGCCGGAAGAAATCCTGCATTTCCGCCATATTGTCTGGCATAGTAATTGATCTCGCCTTCCAGGCTTTTCAATATGGATATGTCTTCCGGAAGGATGACAACAAAATCATCACCACCCATATACCCTGCTATGGAACCATGCAGCAGTTCCAAGGACTTCAAATATTTTCCAATCTTTATCAGGAAGCGGTCCCCTTCCTCTTCTCCATACCATTCATTGAAAAGCTTAAAATGCTCAATGTCAATGGCCACCATAAAATATCTTGTGCCGGGTTGGTTTTTCAAAAGCTGCTCTGCTTTCTCAAAAAAAGGACCGTAACGGAAAAGCCCTGTCATGGAATCTGTTTCTTCCCGCTTTTCCTTAAGCTTTTTCTTTTCTTCCTCTTCCTGTTTCCTTCTGCTGTCGATATCCTGGATATAACACATAATAATAGGGTCCGCACAATCCCCGCACCGGAACAAAACGGCAATCACTCTGATCCAGCAATAATTCCCGTCCACCATCAGCCTGCGGAATTCTCCCCTGATGATCCTTCCGCTTGCATGAAGACGCTCAAGTAAGGTAGGCCCATCCCAGAATTCCAAAAACTTCTCTCTGTCTTCCGGGTGGATCATGAAATCCGCCACCTCAAGACACATGGAATCCAACTGTCCTTCTATCTTTGGAATCCTGAATTTATCTTTCTGGTGAAACAGGATCCTATAAAAATTTGCTGCAATGTTCACTTCAAAAAGTTCATCATAAACGGTGTTGTCCGTCAGATGATAAAAAAGATTCTTATTCTTCTCATCCACCGGCCGGAACATAATAAGCTTGCATCCGTCGTGGCCGGGCCAGTCAATTGTGGCTGAGGATACATCCATCCAAAGCTCTGAGGCAGAATTATATAATATCACATGCCCTGACTTTCCCCTTGTACCAGGACAGTCTTTACAGGGGTCCAGTCCTTTTCCGATCCCCTGAAAACAATACATTCCTTCTCTTAAATCCGGATAATATGATTTAGCCGCATTATTGAGATAAATGATTCTGTAATCCTGGTTAACTATGTAAATACCGGCTTCTTCATTTTCAGCCGACATAAGATTCATAAGCCCCCGCCTCTCCTGTATCACATTATCTGCGACCATATAAATTATTGTAATATTATAGTATGAAAAGTCTATTTCCGTCAACCAATTCAGTCACACATCGTGAAAACAGGAACGGCACTTCAATCCTCCGTTAGAGCAGTTCCCTCATGCTCTGTATTTACGGTGATTGCCGTGCCGTTTTGCCAATCTTTATATTTATTACCGGAGAGCGCGCAGCTCCTCTGTCATCTCATGAGAAAGGGTGAATCTTCCTACGTAACCGACTTCCCCTGTCATCAGCACGCCGCCATCCGGTTCAATCTCCACTTCAAGCACGCCTCCCGGCATGTGCACGTACATCTTAGGATCTGTAAGCCCCATGCGGTATGCCGCACCGGCGGCCGCGCAGCCGCTGGTTCCTGATGCAAGGGTATATCCCGCTCCCCGCTCATAAATTTCAATTTCAATATTGGTCCTGTCCACAACCTTTAAAAGCTCTGTATTGATCTTTTCAGGAAAATAATCGGCTGTTTCCGAATGCTTTCCGATTCGGCAGGCCAATTCCTTTGATATGTCGTTCAGCCAGATGACGCAGTGAGGATTGCCAATGGTCACACAGGTGACCCGGTAAGGAATGCTTCCAAACATCATGGTTTCATTGAGTACCTCTCTCCTTGGCCCGGTAACAGGAATTTCATCGCTGTAAAAGCTTAATTTTCCCATGGAAACCTTTATTCTGGTCCCGGTCTCATTCAAGTACTGGATGGTCTGCTGCCCGCTTAGTGTATTGACAATAAAACGGTTTTTCTGCACGTATCCGGCATCCTTTAAGTATTTCCCAAAGATCCGGACCCCGTTGCCGCTTAATTCCGCTTCACTTCCATCGGGATTTAAAATCTTAAGTTCCAGCTTATCCTGCCCCAGAATCGGACCTACTAAAAGTCCGTCAGAACCTACTCCAAAATTCCGGTTGCAGATCAGCCGGACACTCTCCTCTGTCAGCTCCAGTTCATTTTTATTGGGATCAAAAATCAGATAGTCATTGCCCAGTCCATGGTATTTCTCCAGCGTGATATTCATGATAAAACTCCTTTCCCGTGTCTCGCAATATCCTCACATAATTGATAATATGAAATTCCGGCAGCCTTAGCCTCTTGTGGAAGAAGACTATAAGGTGTCATTCCCGGCAGCGTATTAGCCTCCAGACAGTAAAGACTTCCATCTTCCTCCATAAGAAAGTCCACCCTGGAGTAATGACCAAGTCCCAAAGCGTGATGGACCTTTAAAGCCATAACGCCCATGGCTTCCTCTTCTTTTTCTGTGAGCCTTGCCGGACAGATTTCCTCTGTCATGCCTGCCTGATACTTATTTTCATAGTCATAAAACCCTGCCTTTGGTATGATCTCAATTGGAGGAAGTGCCCTTTCTCCCAGGATTCCAACAGAAAATTCCCTGCCAATAATTTTCACTTCCGCCAGTATCCGGTTTTCATAAGCAAAGGCAGAATCAAGGGCCTGTTCCCATTGTTCCTCTTTATCCACCATGGTAATACCTACGCTGGATCCACAGCCGCATGGCTTTACCACACAGGGAAAAGTAAATGGCTCCAAAGGCTCCCCTTTCGTATAAAGACGCCAATCCGGTGTTGGTATGCCTGAAGCTTTCATCAGGAGTTTTGCCATAGGCTTATCCATGGCTTTTAGGCACCCCTCATAACTGGTTCCAGTATAAGTAATGCCATAGGCATCAAAAACAGCCTGTATCTGCCCATTTTCCCCCGCTCCGCCGTGCAATGCCAAAAATACAACATCTGCCTTACTGCAGATTTCAATTACCCGGTTTCCTATAAATCCTTCTCCCTTTCGCCCTTCGCTTAAGCGGTCAAGCTCCGGAACCTTTTTTCCGATTTCCCATGAAAGCTCTGTACCATCTTTAAGGCTTTTAAAGCAGACAGTTTCTCCGTCGGCAACTCCAAGATAAGAATCCAGTAAGTAAACCTCATGCCCATTTTTTATGAATGCGTTTGTGATCATCGCCCCTGAAGATAATGAGACTTCTCTTTCCGGGCTGTAACCGCCTGCCAACACGACTATTTTCATTCTTGTCTTCCTTCTGTTCATGAACATTTATTTTATATATTCATTATATACAGCACTATTTATCATTTCCATCAATATAATGCTTTTTTTATTGCAAATTATGTTGTATTATAAAAGGCAGTACATAGGAAGGATACGATTGACATGGATAACTATGAAAAGCGGGGATATTTAAACAGTGATTTCCGGCTGTTTCATCTGACTGATACAAAAAAACAGGATTTTGAATACCATTATCATGATTTTGATAAAATCATCATATTCATCCGGGGATCCGTAACTTACCGGATCGAAGGTTGTGCTTATAAACTGAAGCCTTATGACATCATACTGGTCCGCCATAACGATATTCATAAGCCTGACATCGACCCGTCGGTGCCTTATGAAAGGATCATCGTCTATCTTTCCCCCGGTTTCTTACTGGCTTACCGATCCGACAGCTATGATTTGAGCACCTGCTTCCAGAAATCAAAAGAGCTACACTCCCACGTCCTGCGGATTCATTCCATGGAAAAGAGCGGCATATACCGAACATTGGCGAACCTGGAATATGCCTGTACCCATGACGGATATGCCAGGGATTTATACTGCCAGGTGGTTTTTCTGGAATTCATGATCCAGTTAAACAGGGCATCTCTGGCCAATCGGGTGCAATACCTGCCCCCTTCCACCGGTGACCGGCGCATTTTAGGTATTATGGACTATATAAACAATCACTTGACGGAGGAGATAAGCGTAGAGACGATTGCAGAGTCCTGTTATATCAGCCGTTATCACCTGATGCACTTATTCAAAGGGGAAACCGGCTACACTCTGTTTGATTATATCACGGAAAAACGTCTGGCATTGGCAAGAGATCTTTTAAAAACAGGAATGCCAGTTACCGAAGCATGTTTTGCCAGCGGCTTTAAAAACTACTCAACGTTTTTCAGGGCCTATAAAAAACATTTTCACTCTTCACCTTCAGAAGCCGTAAAAGAACATGGAAATTTATAAGTTTTTCTTAAGTTCCCCTGCCTTTGTTGAAATGGTCCAGGTGTCATGCTATTCTAAGGATATCACATGATTTTTAGAAATATGCTGATAAAAGGAGGGGTTCTATGAGATTAAGAAAATGGGGATTCATTCCGTCTCTTCTGTTCGTTCTCTGCTTAAGCGCATGCTCAGGCAAGTCCGCAACAACGGCCCAGTACGCTGCACCGGATTATGGAGTTGCCATGCCTGCAGAGATGAATGATTCGGTTAGCGCAGACAGCCAATATGAAAATGGAGCGGGAGAAAAGTCGGTGACATCACTGGCAAGTGAAACTGGGGGCAGCCCGATGCTTCCGGCCGGAAGAAAGCTTATACGGAACATATCCATCAACGTGGAAACAAATGAGTTTGAAACACTGCTCTCAAACCTGCAGTCAAAAGTCACACAGCTTGGCGGATATGTAGAACAATCCGATATATCAGGCAGCCGAAAGGACAGCATTGGAAATCCGGATCCCAGATTTGCCAATATGACCGTCCGGATTCCTGTAAATCAAATTGACAGTTTTGTTGAAACAGTAGAAAAAAACGGAAATGTCACGAATAAATCCGAATCCACCCAGGATGTTACGCTGCAGTACAGTGATTTGGAAAGCAGAAAGAAGTCTCTGGAAATAGAGCAGGAAAAGCTATGGGAATTCCTTGAAAAAGCCGAATCAATTGATACGGTCATCACCCTTCAGCAGCGTCTTTCCGAGATACGGTATCAGCTGGAGTCCATGGAATCCCAGCTTAAGCTTTACGACAATCAGGTGGATTACAGCACGGTTTCCCTCAACATCAGGGAAGTCACCATATTTACTCCCACTGCCCCGGAAACAGCCGGAACCCGCATAAGTAATGGATTTACAAGCAATCTTAAGCTTTTTAAGGACGTCGTATTAAACCTTACGATCGCTATCCTTGCTACTATCCCATTCTGGTTCCCAATTGCAGCCATTGCGTCTGCCATTATCTTCTTCCGCCGGCGTAAAAAGAAAAAACTCCCTGCCGTCGCTCTTACCAAGGAGGAGAAAGAACCTTCCGACACACCCAAAGTTTGACTTTAAATCTTACCATATAAAAAAGCTCCCGGATTTTTTCCAGGAGCTTTTTTCAGTTGTCAACCATGTCTTCCATTGTTCTTCCACGAACAGAATACAAATAAAATCCCTGTCATTCCAAAATAAAACCAGGTGGAGGGATTGCTGAACCAAGTTGTAAAAAAAGAAAGGATCATATACATGGCAAATTGGGCATAGAACAAATAGCCGATGGGATTGCGGATACGCTTTGCCATCCGCATCAGGAAAAACGCAACTCCGCCAAGAATACAGCCAAAAATCAGGACGCCCACAATGCCGAAATCATAAAAAGAATCATAAAACAAGGTAACTGTAGTCAATTCCTCTTTCGTCACATAGATGGGAAAATCCACAAGGGCCGGGACCAGGAATTTAAGCCCTGTAAGCGCCCATAATGGAAAGAGCATCCGAAGTCCAAAGGTATGGGATGGAAGCCACTCTACCAGGCAGTTAAAATTGTCGTAGTTGTTTGCAATGTACATATAAGGCTGAGTGATAAATATGGGCATCTGGCTGTTTTTCATCTGAAATATGCCGTTTAAGTAGGAGACATCATGGCCTCTTGCAATGGTGAGGATCACATAAATGGGGATCATTCCGATCATCAGGCCTGCCCCATACACGATCTTCAGTCTATGTTCCATAGCTATATAGGTGAGAACCGCTAATCCCACAGAAAGGATCAGCTGGAACCGGGATACACATAAAATCGGAATCAAACATGCAATGACATCCATAAGTATGACCAAAATCAGCCTTAAACCATTTCTCCCCTGTTCTATGCAAAAATAAAGAACCGACAACGCAGGCACCAGCACACAGGATACGGTGAAATAGTGAATTCCTGTTATGTGGAACGTAGAGTAAGCATGGGGCACTCCTTTCACAAAAACGGGGATAAACCCAAGCACTGCCGCCTCAATGATAAAACCGGCAAGGGAAACAAAGGTGACAAAAAACATGGATAAAAACAGAGGCCTTTCATAGCCTTTAAAACTGAACCAGCTGGAACGCTGCCCTCCTGATTCTCCCTGCAGCTTTGCAAAAAACTCAAAGGTGACCCAAAATCCCAGGAATGCTACCAGAAAGCAGAGCCACGTAATAATATTCCAGTCAAAAGAAAGCTCTGAAAGCTTTAAACAGGCGATGCCTTCCCCTCCTACCCAGAACAGGGAAAACAATCCCCTTAAATGAATGATATTCTCGGTCCGGCGGTAATCCCGCCAATACAGGAAAAGAGCTGCCAGCATTAAAATAATACCGGACAGCCAGTAAAAACCTGCTCTTGCAAATAAATAAGACGCTCCATAGCTGATCAGATAAACACTCATCACAAAATATCCCCTTTTGCAAATAATAGAAACGCCGTCTTATATGGAAAAAGGCAGCCGCCGCCCTGGCGACAGCCGCACTTCCCCCTTTTGTCGTCCATTAGCTATGGCTAATGAACTCTCTCATATAATCTTCTACCTCTTTAACGGTGGAATAGGACATTGCCTTTTCCGCCACGGCCTGCAGCTCTTTTGTGCTGTAGCCGGTGATCAGCTTTCTGGCGTTTAAGATCGCCGACGCACTCATGCTGAACTCATTTAAGCCAAATGCCAGAAGCAAGGGGATGATCATGGGATCGCTGGCAGCCTCCCCACACATTCCGACCATAATCCCTTCTTTGCGCCCGCATTCAATGACATGGCGGATGCTTCTTAAAACTGCTGGATTCAATGGAGAATATAAGTATGATACCTTATCATTTCCCCTGTCCACAGACATGGTGTACTGAGTCAGATCATTGGTTCCGATGCTGAAGAAATCAACTTCTTTTGCAAACACATCCGCCATCAAAGAAGCCGCAGCCGTCTCAACCATGATTCCCACTTGAATATCCTTTTTATAGGCAATTCCCTTTTCATCTAATTCTTTCTTAAGCTCTTCAACAAGTGCCTTTGCTTCTCTGAATTCTTCCAGGCAGGTCACCATGGGAACCATGATGCGGATGTTGCCGAAGGCGCTGGCTCTTAAAAGGGCCCGCAGCTGAGGTTTGTATACATCTTCCTTCCGGTCCAGACAAAAACGGATCGCTCTGTATCCCAAAAATGGATTTTCATCCTTTTCAAGACCCATATACGGGATTTCCTTATCTCCTCCAATATCCAGAGTCCGAATAATCACAGGCTTGCCGTTCATGGCTACCGCAACCTTCCGGTAAGCTTCAAACTGCTCATCTTCTGTAGGCATTGACGTACGGTCCATAAACAAAAATTCCGTACGGAACAATCCGATCCCTTCCCCGTCATAATGAAGAACCTTTTCCACATCCTCCGGCTTTCCGATATTGGCTACCAATTCAATAACCGTGCCATCCTTTGTCACGGTAGGCTTTCCGATGTATTGCTCCAGTTCCTTCTTTTCCTTTAGAAAGACTTCTCTTTTTTCAGCGTACTCCGCTTTTAACGAATCTTCCGGATTTATGATGACAACCCCCTGAGAGCCATCCAGGATCACATCATCCCCATCAGATACCTGACTTAAAAATCCCTCAATGGCAACCACTGCAGGAATTTCTAAGGCTCTGGCAAGAATCGCGCTGTGAGATGTCTTTCCTCCCAGTTCTGTGACAATACCAACTACCTTATTCGGATCGATTCCAGCTGTCATGGATGGTGTAAGATCTCTGGCAACGATCACACTTCCTTCCGGCAGAGCGGAAATATCCACGGAGCTTACCCCCATAAGTATCTTCTGCACGCGGGTTTTGATGTCGTGCATATCCGTTGCTCTCTGCTGCATGAGCTCGTCTCCCATAGATGCAAACATATCGGCGTAAGTATTGCATACTTTTTCAACCGCATATTCGCTGTTAACATTCTCCCCTGTTATGGAATTCTCGATCTCACCAGTCAGCATTGGATCGGAAAGGAGCAATAAATGACCATTTAAAATCTCCGCTTCCTTTTCTCCTACTTTTGTTGCCAGATCCTGGGCCAGAATGCCGGTCTCTTCCATGGCCTGCTTTACCGCCCCCTGAAAGCGGGCCTTTTCAGCTTCCGGATCCGTTATTGCCTCTCTCTTGATCTTAAGCTCTGCTTCTTCTACGTTAACGGCCTTCCCAATACCGATTCCCGCAGATGCACTTGTTCCTTTAAACATAATTAGCCTCCTTATTAATTACTGAATCTTAATCTATTCGCCAAGACCCTCTTCAACGGCCTTGACCATGGTCGCCAGAGCTTCCTCCTCATCTGCTCCCTCACAGACAAAAGTTATCTCATCCCCGCTTTTTACACAGGCACCCAATACGCTAAGCACGCTTTTCGCATTGGCGGTGGTGTTCTTAAATTTAAAACTCACCGAAGAATTAAAGTTCATGGCTTCCTTACAAAGAATCCCTGCCGGCCTTAGGTGCAGGCCGGTAGGATTCTTTATAACAACTTTAGCACTAACCATACTGAATTACTCCCTCCATTCCATCATCAAACTTCCTATTGCGACTCAGGCACTTCTGTAGAAGTGGCTGTGGTGCTTTCATCCGTTCCGGGGCCAGGATTTTTATGGGCTACCGTCACATTGAAAGGCGTATAACCAACCACTTCAAATCCTCCTGAAACCTCAAATGTTACCATTCCCGGATGAGGGCCAGCCTCCTGGTCCGTTACATCAAGAACTGCATTCAAGTTCGCTTCTGTCAAGGCATCTAAATCTGCCTTGAGCCCTTTTACCGTAACATCAGAAGTTTCTTTATCAAAACTGTAATCGTAATCAGCTACTACACCCTTCTTATCCAGATTCTTCAGTTTCAAAGTGAATACTCTGGTAGTCAATGGCTCTACCTTCAGCTTCACGGTTACATTCTTATATTCATCCCCTGCAATAGAGGTGCTTGGCGGCAGATACTGGCTCAAATCCAGTTTAACCTCCTTATCAGAGGTAGCGCCGTCAATATTTAACTTATCAGAAGAAACAGATAAACTGGTCAAAGAGGCAAGAACGGAATTCGTACCTACCACCGGCACGGATTTGATACTGGATTCCAATCCCGTATACCGGTATCCCTTTGCCACATCTCCTGAAACCTCGAAGTTGATTGTAAGATTCTTTGCTTTTAGCACGGAAACCGTATATTCGATCTCGTGCCTGTTAACAGTCACCTTATTTTCCAGTTCCGGCATTTTGTTGCCGTTGGCATCGTAAAAGACCGGAGTAGCTACTCCATTTAAATCCGCATTTGCATTATCCACATCGATCTCGATACCCATATGGTTGATCTGGCCAATCTGAGATTCAGGGCCTTCCACTGTCACATAATCCGGTGACAGGGTGATCATTCCCAGGGCATACCCATCTTCCTGGATTCCTTTGGTCTGAATCTGAAGATCAAACTTCTTGCGCTGAAGCTCTTCTGTTCTGATCCGGATCACCATCGGCTTAGCCGTAATGGTGTCGCTCCTGACCAGATTTTCCTTATCTTTATTAATCTCCACCGTGATCGGAATGGCCCCGGTCACGTTATAATCTTTTAAATCCGCATAGGCATGAAAGTCCTGAGCCCTCACCAGGGAACGGTCTCTTGTTCTCACCTGATAGCTGACTGTTATCGAATCCTTTCCCACAATTTCATAGGTTAAATTGGCAGCATCCAGCACGTCCTCATTGCGCATCTCGACTCCAACTACCTGGGAATCGTCAATAATGGGATTGGAAATGTTGACAACAGCCATCCATACTGCAAAGGCAAGGACCAGAGACGCAACTTTCAGTCCAAGATTATTTAACAGCTTTTCCTTCATTCTTACGCCTTCCCTTCAAAATCCTGAATCTGCTTCCTTCCTCTTCCGCCTGTTTCACGCCTGCAAGGACTGACCGGAGCATATCTGCATCCGTAATCTTCCTAAGGCCGCCCTCCAGGGCCACCGTCACACGTCCGGTTTCTTCCGATACCACAATAGTAATGCTGTCGCTTACTTCACTGACGCCGACTGCGGCTCTGTGTCTTGTACCCAGATCCTTGCTGATGCTCATATTATCGGACAGGGGCAGGTAGCAGGTAGCTGCCGCCACACGGTTTCCCCGAATCACCACCGCTCCGTCGTGAAGCGGTGTATTATGCTCGAAGATGTTGATAATAAGCTGGCTGCTTACAACTCCTCCCACTTCTATTCCAGTACGTTCGATCTCTTTTAAAGAATCTCCTCTTTCGATTACCATGAGCGCTCCGGTCTTGACCTTTGCCATCTCAAAAGTAGCCTTTACCACCTCGTTGATGGTTTTATCCGTAAAGCCGGAAGTATCCCTTCCGTCATCAAAGGTGAGAATTCCCGTAAAGGGATTCTTACTTCCCAACTGCTCCAGAGCCTTCCGAAGTTCAGGCTGAAAGATCACGATCGCCATGGTAACTGCCGGAGTAGCAATTTTATTAAGGATCCAAAAAATATTATCCAGCCGGAATACATATGCAAAGAGATAGAAAAGAAGGATCACAATAATTCCCTTTAATAATGTCCATGCTCTTGTATTCATGATCCAGGTCAGCAGCTCATACAGCAGAACGGCTATAATAATAATTTCAACTAAGTTTGTTTTCGATATTCTGGGAAGGAACGATACCCAGGAGTACATTCCGTCTAAAAAATCTGTTATTGTCTCCACCTCCCTTTACTTTCCTAATTACTGCCCATGCTTTTTGGGCAGAGCCCACCCGCTTTACCGGTTGTAAAGGTATGCCCGTATGGCACTTCCTATCTCTGCGGTCTTTGGAGCTTTCTGGCATTAATTTTCTGAACTTTCACATCAGGCGCGCTGACTGTCAGCTTTGGAACTGCCTTGACGTAGTAATAATAATCATCATCTTCAAATTGTACGTATTCTGTCCTGGAATAATCCACTGCAAAGACAAAAAATGTATAAATTCCTGCAATTACGATGGAAAAAAGGATACCTACCAGGAGCCGGATTACCGATACTGATACATCTGCAACAATATCTCCGACAAAAATCACGCTCAGCTGTGCAATGGAACCTGCTACAATGGCAATGATCCAGGAATAATCCATGGATAAGCTCCGGGTAACCGCCACCACTACAAGAGAAAGGGCAAATGCTGTTACCATCACAAGCATCAGTTTATTAGACAGCAGGACCTTCATGAGCTGCATGAATTTAACTACCTGATCCACCGACATATCGTTGGTCAGCACTCCTGCATTTTGCTTTACATATAAAAGCGTATAATAAATAAATACACCGCAGCTTACCGGTATCACAGATATAACACTCCCGGAAAGCCCTACGATCAAAGGGATCGCATAAGGGATCTTTAAAAGGAAAAATACAGGGGTCAGCACCAGCAGATAACTGTCACCCGGCTGGAATCCATAATAAAGAAGTCCTACCACCACAATAAAAACAGCCATGACCAGTGTGATCTCAAGGGAAATTCCCGACAGATGGGCAAGCATAAAGCCTGCCGCCAGAAAGGAAATGGCTCCATAGGGCAAAAAAGAGCATACCAGAGCCAGTACCAGCGGAATGTATGGTTCCGTCAGCTTTGTCATAAAGCCAATATTCTTATTCATCAGAGAAAATGCCAGGAGACTGAATAGAAACTTGATCACAGGTGTTATATAAATCTCAAACCTGGCATAAAACTCTTTCAATCGTTCTTTAAATACAAGAAGGCCCATCATGATGTCCGTCCTCCCTTTGGTCTTTTTAAAGGTCTGGTATTTCCCTCATATCGCTTGTCCAGCCTTTTTAATTTCGCCAAATATACCTTTGTACCACGGCTGGCATATTCATATCGCTTCATATATACAACAACACTGATTCCCAAATAAATGATCAGTCCTATGAGATAAATCAGTCCAATTCGCATCCCGGCTGCCGTAAGGCCCTTCAGCTCCATGTTATTGAGCCACTGTCCCATATCATATAATTCCCATAAAACCAGACATAAAACAAAACTCAGGGTATAGCTGAAAAAAGAACGGAACAACTTACTGCTGATGTAATCACTTTTAAAGTACCGGTTGATGGAAAATATCCTTTTTCCTTCGTGTTTTTCAAACATTGCAAGGCTAGTCATGATCTTTATTTTCTCTTCACTAAGCATATAGTTCCCTCACTAAACCATAAGATATCACCCTATTATATCATAGAACCTTTTACTTTGCGAGCCGTTTACGGAATTTTTATTTTTTTATATCATCCCTGTTATTTCATGGATTATTCCGGCAGAGCCGGAAATATGCAGGGCACAGCTGCTATGAATGAAAGAGCGCAGCTGATCTGCTGCGCTCTTTCATTCATACCTCAGGGCGTCAATAGGATCTGCCTTTGCCGCCTTGGAAGCAGGATAAATACCAAAAAACAAGCCTACCAAAGCCGAAAATCCCACTGCTACCAGTATGACCGACGGCTTTATGACCACCTTCATGTGAAACAGCGTTCCTCCTAAAAGCACAAGCCCGCCGCCGACCGCTACACCCAGGATCCCTCCCAGAGCGGACAGGATGGCGGATTCCGTCAAAAACTGGATCAGGACATCCCTTGTTTTAGCACCTAAAGCCTTACGGATTCCTATTTCACGGGTCCGTTCCGTGACGGATACCAGCATGATGTTCATGATTCCGATCCCTCCTACCAAAAGGGAAATAGCCGCGATTCCACCCACAGCAGCAGATAAGCCGCCCATTATGGTGTCCGCACTTCCCATTTCACTGGACACAGAATAGAAGGTAACATCTTCCTTGTTCCGGTTCTTCGTCTTTGCCAAATAAGAAGTAAACGTATCAGAAAATGCATTCATATCCGTTCCCTCTTTTGCATAGAGGCGCAGACCGTAAATGTTATCATTGGGCCAGGTTAATAAGGAATCCGGTACATATCCGGACCTGGTAGCGTTGGTCCCCGCCATCATAGCCTCAAAAGGATTTAAGTCCTCCTTGTAGATTCCAACTACATTGTAATCGTCTGTAGTGCCATAAATGGTGGTACGGAATGTCTTTCCTACTGCGTTTTCCGTGCCAAAGAGCTCCTTTGCCCCTTTTGCCTCCAGTACAACGTTGTTCTTTCTTCCTTTTATATCGGCTTCGTTTAAATTACGGCCATAGATAATGTTGATCTTCTGGACTTCATGATAATTGGAAAAAATCCCTTCAAACTGATACTTGACCTTATTGCGGCCAAAAACGGCTTCTGCATTCGTACTGGCATTGCTGTCAATGTAACTGATCTCGTCTCCGAACACTTCTTTCAGACGATCCATTTCATCAAGAGTAAAATAGTCGCTTTCCCTCATATCCCCGCCGTCCTTTGGCCAGACGTAGACATAGGCCAGGGTTACTCCCGCATTCTTATAGATATCAGATACCATAAACCGCATGGTATCACCAATGGACACGATGGCAATGACAGACCCAATGCCTATAATGATTCCAAGCATGGTCAGAAAGGACCGCATCTTGTTAGCCTTAATGGCATGAATTGCCATACTCATATTTTCCAGCAGCATGATGTTCTCCCCTCCTATTCATATCTTAACGCTTCAATGGGATCTTTTTTAGCTGCCTTAGAGGCCGGATAAAGACCAAAGAAAATACCCACAAGAGCCGAGAAGCCAACAGCCATAACCACCACCGAGGGCCTGACGACCACGGTCATCTGAAAAGCGGCACCTCCTGCTTTAACGAGGCCGACTCCAAGAATGATGCCGATAATCCCTCCACAGGCAGACATAAAAGCAGATTCCGTTAAAAACTGAATCATGATGTCTCTTGTCCTGGCGCCCAGGGCCTTTCGGATTCCGATCTCCCTCGTCCGCTCTGTAACCGAAACCATCATAATATTCATGATTCCGATTCCGCCTACCAGCAAAGAGATGGCAGCAATTCCACCTACGGCTGCCGCCATGGCTGAAAGGCTGGTATCCACGCTTCCCATTTGTTCTACCACGGATATGGTCCGGATCTCGGATTCCGGGCGGCCTTTTAATTTTGCCACGTACCGGGTGAGTTCTGCAAGGAATGCGTTCACATCCACTCCCTCCCGGACGTAAAAGTTTAAGTCTTGAAAATAATCATTGGATTTTGTGAGAACCGTATATGGCAGAAATCCTGCCTGAGTCTGCCCGTTCCCCATAAGCATAGCCATCATGGGGGAAATATCCTTATGATAAACTCCCACAACCATATATTCCTGTGTATCCTTATTAATGGTCATGCGGAAGGTTCTTCCTACGCAGTCAGCCGTACCGAAGAGCTGCACTGCTCCCTTATCCTCCAGTACCACATGATTTGCCGCCCCTTTTACGTCTGCCGTATTGAGGGCTCTGCCGTAAATAATATCCAAAGGCTGAACATCGGTATAATTGGAGTCAATTCCCTGGAACTGATACTTTACCTTTCTGCGTCCGTTGACTGCCTCTGCCTCGGTGTTAGCATCACTGTCAATATACTGAATTTTATCCTGGTATACATCCCTGACCCGATCCATCTCATCCCTGGTAAAATAATCCGTCATGCGGAAATCTGTTACATCCCAGGATACCATGATGACTGCCCGGTTAAAGCCCACATCCTTATAGGCATCGGTAAACAAGTTTCTCATACTGTCGCCCACAGATACAATGGCAATCACCGCTCCAATACCAATGATAATTCCCAGCATGGTCAGAAAGGACCTCATTTTATTGGACCGTATGGCGTGAAGCGCCATACTCATATTTTCTATCAGCATGGCGCCCCCTCTTTCTCCGTTTTTGCTGTCTCCTCCTGTAACTGACTTTGGGGGACATTGGGCAAATCGCTGACCAGCTGCCCATCCCGGAACCGTATGATCCTCCCTGCAAATGCAGCTATGTTCTCTTCATGGGTTACCAGCACCACAGTGGCGCCTTCCCGGTGTAGCTGGGAGAACAGCTCCATAATCTCCACGGAGGAAGCGGTATCTAAGTTACCCGTAGGCTCATCAGCCATAATGAGGGGCGGCTCATTGGCCAGTGCCCTGGCAATGGCTACTCTCTGCCGCTGTCCGCCGGATAGCTCATTGGGCATATGTTCATACCTTTTCCCAAGGCCCACCCGTTCTAAAAGCATTAAGGCACGTTCTTCCCTTGTTTTTTTGGAAATGTGGGCATAGGTCATGGGAAGCTCCACATTCTTTAACGCGGAAGTTCTTGCAATTAAGTTAAAGGACTGGAATACAAATCCTATTTTGCGGTTTCTGATTGCCGATAATTCATCAGCAGAAAGTTCTGCCGTATCAATCCCATCAAGATAAAAATGCCCCATCGTGGGCCGGTCCAGGCACCCTAAAATATTCATAAGCGTTGATTTACCCGAGCCGGACTGTCCCATAATAGCTACAAATTCCCCTCGTTTTATGGTTAAGTTCACCCGTTTTAAACCCAGCACCTTAATGGATCCGGTGTCGTAAACCTTCACCACATCCACCAGCTTTATCAAATCTTCCCGGACATTCTCTGTTACGCAAGCGGGAAGCTTATCTTTCTTTTTCCACATACTGCCTCCCCCTTACTGAACCGGCGGAATCACGGTTACTGTCATTCCTTCTGTAAGCATGGAGGACGGAGTATCGATTACCTGCAGCCCTTCTGTTAAGGCCCCTTCTTCTTTTGGAATAATTTCCGCCTGAATATCACTCTCCACACCGGTTGTCACTGGAATGAATGAAACGGTATTGTCTTTTACACAAGCGATTGCCATGCTGCCATCTGGCTGCTGGATAATAGCGGAAATCGGGACAACCCATACATTCTCTGCCTTTTGAAGCTCTATCTTCGCCTTTGCAGTTATGCCCGCAATCAGCTGGGTGTTTTGATCTATAATCCGTATGGTGGTAGGGATAACTCTCTCCGTAGAACCATTTCCCTTCTCCTCACCGGTTGGAGAAATGGCGGTCACCTCACCTCTTGCAGTTTCACCGTTTAAAATATCGGCGCTGATCTCCACCGGCTGTCCGATGGCTACCTTTCCGATGGAATACTCGCTGACATTGATCTTCATCTCAAGTACATCTAAGTTGTTAATAATAAACATGGGTTTGTCATCGTCGGTTTTATCCGCAAAACGTCCTACCTTGCAGTTGACCCTTACTACGGTTCCTGCAATAGGGCTGGTAACTTTGGTATTCGTAAGCGCTTCCTTCTTCTGTTCCAGTTCAAAAGCCTCTTTCTCGATCTGCAGGGCATAGGACTCATTTGCCACAGGTCTTCCGTTCTTTAAGGTATATGTACTTATTTCCCTCTGTGCGTCATTCATGGTATTAGACGCAGCTTCAAGTTCCACCTGGGAAGCACTTCCGCCCTGGTAAAGAGCCAGTGTCCGGTTATAATTGGCTTTGGCCGTATCAAAATCCTGCTTTGCTTTTGCATATCCGTTCTCTGCTTCCAGCTGCTTATCCTGATAGGTGCTGACAGCCAGATCATAGGCGTTCTGGGCAATGTCTACTTCCTTTTTTGCATCCTTGTCATCAAGCACTGCCAAAACTTGCCCTTTTTCTACCCTGTCCCCTTCCTTTACCGGAAGCTCCAGGATCTCCGCATGAAGATTCGATACTACTTCCACGCTGTCTGTTCCCTGGACAGGGCCGCTGACTGAAAGCATATCGACCACCTCTCCCTTGGCAAGAGGTGAAACAGTTACCGGTAAGGCACCGCTGCCGCCCCCTGCCAGAACTTTAAAGGCAATAAAAAAGGCCCCAATGGCCGCTGCTCCAATGGTTATGATCTTTCTCTTTTTGCTCCATTTTTTTCTAGAGCCTTTCTTTTTCTTCTTTTTACCGCTATTTTCCTCTTCCATCAGGTTTTGTAACTCTTTATCAAAGGCTTCATCAGACATTTGCTCCATTTCCGCTGATCCGCCTGTTTCTTCCACATCGTTCTTAAATCTTTCCATGCCCGCTTCCCTCCTGTGCTAGACGCTACTTCTTTTTTCTCTATTATAGCGGGCTGATATAACTTTTTTAGGTATAAAATTCTTATTATTTTCTAAACTTTTCCATTTACTAGAACTTCTTTATTCATAACGCTTCCTAACAAGGGCTTTAATCATCGGTATATCCCAGGCATATATGCCTTTAAATTATCCATTAATTTAAGACAAACAGTAAAATAAAAAAACAACAAAAAAAGTTTTACCCTCACATGCCCATATTTACTGAATATAATTATACAAATGACAGAAATAGGAAAATAGCGAATGAACGATCATTATCCATTTGTAAATCCTCCCCTTCCATATGCTTACGATGCACTGGAGCCGTGCATCGACGCACTAACCATGTGTCTTCATCATGACAGGCACTTACAAACCTATGTGAACAACCTTAATGATACCCTCAAAGACTGTCCGGACCTGCATAGCTGGTCACTGGAAAAGCTGCTCTGCAATGTAGATTGTCTGAAAAAAAATATTCGGCAGTCCATCCGAAATAATGGAGGCGGCGTTTTCAATCATATCTTTTATTTTAGCGGCATGTCAAATTCTGAAACACGCTGTCAGGCCGGAAAGCTCTATGATGCAATTGCGGCTGAATTCGGGTGTGTAGAGGCTTTTTTTTATGAGTTTAAGGAAAAGGCACTGTCTGTTTTTGGTTCCGGATATGCATGGCTGGTTGTAGACCAAAACTGCAAGCTGCAAATCATAACCACAGCGAATCAGGATACTCCTATTGTCCTAAATTTTTGCCCTGTACTTACCATAGACGTTTGGGAACATGCTTATTATTTATTGCATTACAATGACCGGGCAGCTTACATTCAAAACTGGTTCAATGTGGTAGACTGGGAATGTGCCAATATGCGTTACATGGATTGCTTGGACTGCTTTGATTGCAGGAAATGCCGGAATTAAAGTCCCATAAAACGATTGCATGCCTGGTCAAATAAAAGCCAGGCATGCACAATTTAATTTGCATTTCTCTGTCCGACGATTGACATATTCTCACGCTTGTAGTAAAATAATGGAAATGCATACCAAGAAGGTATGTTTATAATTCTTTCACTAAAATCAAACGGATGCCATGAACGGATCTTGCGTAGCAGCAGCGCGTAACGCAAGTGTCTTTTGGCATCGTTTTTATTTAATGGAGAATAAAAACTTTAAGTGGCCGGATCCAATACTGCCTAACACTCAATAATCAGGAGGATAAAGAATCATGGAGGCAAAACAAAAATACGAAAAACTAAAAGGTTATTTACAGGATTTAGGAAGTGTGGCAATCGCGTTTTCCAGCGGTGTTGATTCTACGTTCTTATTAAAATGCGCTCATGATGTTTTGGGCAATAAGGTCATAGCCGTTACTGCCCGTTCATGCTCTTTCCCAAAGAGAGAACTTGACGAAGCAGCCGCTTTTTGCAAAAAAGAAGGGATTGCTCATATCATATGCGATTCTGAAGAACTTGAGATCGACGGGTTTTCGAAAAATCCCCCAAACCGCTGCTATCTTTGCAAACAGGAATTGTTCACAAAAATCTGGAAGGTCGCAAAAGAACACGGGATCGATCATGTCGCCGAAGGCTCTAATATGGATGATAACGGTGATTATCGTCCCGGTTTGATTGCAGTTGCGGAGCTGGACGTAAAAAGCCCTTTGCGCTATGCAGAATTGAGCAAACAAGAAATCCGGCAGCTTTCTAAAGAAATGGAATTGCCGACATGGAATAAGCAATCCTTTGCCTGCCTTTCCTCCCGTTTCCCCTATGGCGAGGAAATTAACATCCCGCGTTTAACAATGATCGATAAAGCAGAGCAGTTTCTCTTAGATATGGGCTTTGGCCAGGTGCGGGTACGCTATCACGGCAAGCTTGCACGAATCGAAACCGACGCAGATGGATTCTCTATCATGCTTTCCCTTAATAACCGCGAAAAAATTCATTGCGCATTTAAAGAACTTGGATTTACATATATTACTCTGGATTTATTGGGCTACCGTACCGGGAGTATGAACGAAATGCTTAAAGACGATATCATCGAAGCCGGTAAGCATATGTGATAAAAAAATGGTGTCAGCCTCCAGCCTTCCCTTAAATCTACAGAAGCAACAAAACACCGCCTTTCCCACGCCTGGTCAAATAGCAGCCAGGCACGGGAAAGGCGGTGTCTTGTTGGATACTGTGTGAAACCCATTGGTCGGTTTCATTAACCATGAGCCACGGCAATGCAGGCAGATAGTTTCGTTAGAATCGAATGACCTTGGGCTTATCCCTAAGCGATGCGATCGTTGCGGTGGCTTCTTTTAAATAAAAGACTTCGGTATTACCATCATCAGCCGCGTACATCCCTTTTAACATAGGATAAGTATCCAGCATATGCTGCCTTGCTTCATTCCGGTCATCCTCAACAGCCACAGCTTCGATACGAATCCACTGATCACCAGCCATGCCGCAGATTTCAATTTTCGGATTCGCATGTATCTGTTTTGAAACATTTTTGATCTTTCCTGTTTGAATATAAAGTCTGTCTTCAAAAATGTCCACTGTACCAAATGGGCGGACCCTTGGCTGATCGCCATCCATGGTTGCAATATAATATGTTTCAGACTTTTTTAAAAATTCGTAAACTTCATTCACTCGCTTATCCTCCATGTTCGCAGGGATTGACTGCTGTTTTTCTTTGCTATATAATAGTACGACAATAAGATATGCTTTACAAGTAGGCATATGATTATGACATAGTCATAAAAATATGACTATTGGAAAAGGAGCGGATGTTTGATGACTGATAAATTTGATGCAAACAAATTATGTCCTGTAAATGTAACGCAGAATTTATTGATGGGAAAATGGAAATTAACGATTTTATGGATTGTCAGCCGCAAAACAAGACGGTTTGGTGAACTGCAAAGGCTTATCCCCGATGTGTCCCGCGGGGTCCTGGTACAGCAGCTGAAAGAATTGGAACGGGATAACCTTATTTATAGAGAAGTATATAAGGAAGTTCCACCAAAAGTAGAGTATTCCATAACGAGCATTGGGGAGAGCTTTATTCCCATAATGACTCAAATTATGGAATGGGGTGCATCATATATAAATAAAACGACCACCTGCAATGTTGATGTCTGCATCGCCAATAACTTCCCCTGTTCTAAATGCCATGAAATGTTAAATCTAGAGAAGGAAGCCATTGAGGATTTATAATGTCTATAAACCAACACCGCCTTGTACATGCCTGCTTAACTGTCCAGGCATATACAAGGCGGTGCTTTTATTATGTTCTTTTACCTGATTCAAACTTACTTTACAGTCAGCACATGAACCTTTTTGCCGTCTTCCAGCGTACTGCTGCTCTGCATTACCACTTCATCCCCTTCAGATAATCCCTGGGACACCTCATAATAAGCGTTCTTTTTCTTCCCCTCTGTAACCGCCGTCTTAACCACGGATCCATTGGTAACCTTATAAACGAAAGACCCGGAATCATCGGACTGGATGCACTTTGCCGGAATGTATACAGAAGTGTTTTCCGTATTATCGGATACCCTTAGATCCGCCGTCATGCCAATATAGCTGGCCTTGCTTGCCTCTTCCAGCTGTACAGTCACAGTAAACATCCCTGTGGAAGCATTGCTGACTGCAGATATCTCGGAGATAGTTCCCTGGCAGCTCTCACCCAGTGACTGAAGGCTGACATTCATGGGCATTCCTGTTTTCAACTGGTCAATGTCCATATCAGCCACCTGGATCTTCACCTTCTTGCCGCTGTCGTCAATCACCGACATTGCCTTAACCTGTGGGGAAACCATTTGACCAACTTCCACATAAACATTGGTTATCATTCCGGATATGGGTGATGTAACCGTGCAGTCATCGTATTTTTTCTGTACAATATCCAGTGCAGCCTTGGCGCTGTCCATCTGGGCCTTTGTGACCTCATAATTGCCTGTCTGCCCGTTTCTTGCCGCCTGAAGCTGTACGGATGCCGAATCCATCTGGGCCTTGGCTCCTTCATATTCTGCCTGGGAGATAGCTCCGCCGGAATATAAGGCTTCCATACGGCTAAAATTATCTCTGGCTGTATTGAAAGCAATTTCCGCCGGCTTTACGCTTGTATTTTGTTTGCTTGCCTTCTCTGCATTTTTAAAAGCGGCTTCTGCTGCCTGAAAACCTGCCTTTGCCTGTTCCAGCTGAAGTTTTGCATCCTGATTATCTACCTGGAACAAAACATCTCCTGCATTTATATGATCCCCTTGATTTACCGGGATCTCTAAAATCTTTCCATTGCTGTTTGGCATCACATCAACACCGCTGAGTGCTTCCACAGTCCCCTGCCACACCATGGTGGACAAATCCTTACCTGATTTCGCTACCGCTACGGTTACCTCAGTCTGTTTACTCTCTCCCGCACATCCGGTAAGAAGGCCCACCAGCATTGCCGTTGCCATAAAACCTGTGATCAATTTTCTCATCTTTTCCGACCTCCTGTAAGCCCTTTTCATTTCAGATGTATTTTAACAGATGCATTCATCCCAAAAACAAGGGGAAGATCTTCTTCGTTTTCAATCGTCACCTTAATTGGTATCAACTGCGTCACTTTTGTATATTCTCCGCTGGTGTTAAAGCTCATATTACCGGAAAAATAGGTTTGAGTGGCCGGATCGATCTCCGTCACCTGCCCCTTAAAGGTTTTTCCGGGATATGCATCGATTTTCACATCCACCCGCTGTCCTAAGTGAACCTTCATGATATCTGTTTCTTCCACATTTACCCCTATGTAAAGATTTGAGGTATCGGCTACTAACGCCAGTTCTGATCCCAGGGCCACCGTCTGATTTACGGCACCGTCATTCTTTACTACAGTTCCTGTAATAGGGGAACTAATATAAGGAAGGACTTCCTGCCGTCCCATCACCTGATCCTGCTCCACTAAGTCCCCATTTTCCACATCCCAGGATAAAAGCTTGCCATTTGATACCGCTTTTATGGAATACAGCTTTGCCGTTACTTTTGCATTATTTGTCTTAAAGTAAGAGACACTGGAATTATAGATATAATATCCGACCCCGCATCCGACAAGCACCAGTATGATCAGCAGTGGAGCTATGATCTTTTTTAGTTTTCCTGTTCCTGTTTTTATTTCCTGATCCTCAACATTAATATGTTTGTTTTCCTGCATATTTTTTCTCTCCATTCTATTATTGATCTGCAAACTGACTGTGGTACAGATCTGCATAAAATCCTTTCTTTTCCAACAGCGTTTCATGATTTCCCTGTTCTATGATATCGCCGTCCTTCATTACCAGAATCAAGTCTGCATCCCGAATGGTGGAAAGGCGGTGGGCGATTACAAAGCTGG
The DNA here is from genome assembly GCF_044987295.1 of Lacrimispora sanguinis. NCBI lineage: Bacteria > Bacillati > Bacillota > Clostridia > Lachnospirales > Lachnospiraceae > Lacrimispora > Lacrimispora sanguinis. The sequence goes on from NZ_CP173277.1 coordinate 1,658,481, forward strand.
TTCTGCCCTGCATCAATTTACCCATGGCCTTTTGGATCAAGACTTCTGTTCTTGTATCAATGGAACTGGTTGCTTCATCCAGTATCAAAATCTTAGGATCCGCTAAAATCGTCCTGGCAATGGTCAAAAGCTGCTTTTGTCCCTGGGATAGGTTGCTGGATTCTTCGTTGATCACCATGTGATAACCTCCCGGCAATGAACGAATGAATTCATCGCAGTGAGCCGCTTTTGCCGCTTCTATGACTTCTTCATCTGTCTTATCAAAATTTCCATACCGGATATTATCCATAACAGTTGCATTGTACAGCCATGTTTCCTGGAGCACCATACCGAACATGGATCGTAAGTCCCCTCTTGTAAAATCAAGAGTGTCATGGCCGTCGATCAAAATATGACCGGAATTTAATTCATAAAATCTCATCAGCAATTTCACAACCGTTGTTTTACCCGCTCCTGTTGGACCTACAATAGCGACCATCTGGCCGGCATTTATGGCGGAAGAGAAATCGTGGATAATCATTGTATTTGGCGAATAACCAAAACCAACATTTCTAAATTCTACATTTCCCTGGATCTCCTGCAGCTGGATCGGTGACTCGCATTCCGGTACTTCATCCTGCTCATCTAAAAACTCAAATACACGCTCAGCAGCTGCTGCTGTGGACTGCAGTGTATTGGATACATTGGCAATCTGGGAAATGGGCTGCATAAAAGACCTCATATATTGGATAAATGCCTGAACGTCTCCAATCTCTATCACCTTTTCTACGGTTAAATATCCGCCTAATAAACAGACACCCACATAGCCCAAGTTGCTGACAAAAGTCATAATGGGCATCATCATACCTGATAGAAACTGGGATTTCCAAGCTGACCCATATAATTTGTTGTTGATGGTACGGAACTTTTCTATTGCTTCCTTTTCTCCGTTAAATATCTGAACCACATTATGGCCGCTGTAAATTTCTTCAATATGGCCGTTTAAGTATCCAAGGCTCTCCTGCTGCTTCTGGAAATATTTCTGGGATTTCTTTACCACCCCCATAATTAAGCCCATGGAAACGAAAAGGACCAAAACAGCTACCAGGGTCATCCGAATGCTGATGGATATCATCATGATCACGATTCCCACCAGTGTGGTTACTGAAGTGATGATCTGGGTCAAACTCTGATTCAAGGTCTGGCTCACCGTATCCACGTCATTGGTGATCCTTGACAATATCTCACCATGAGTTCTTGTATCATAATAATTAAGGGGAAGACGGTTCATTTTTTCTGAAATATTTTTTCTGAGCTCATAAGTCACCTTCATGCTGATGCCTGACATGATATAGCTCTGAAGGTAAGAAAATGCAGCTGACACCAGATAAAGCACCACCAAAAGCAGCAGTCGGTTTCGGATATACCGAAAATCCGTTAATAATCCGGTCCCCATTGCCCAGGCAATCAGGCCTTCAAACAGCTTTGTCGTGGCCTTTCCTAAAATCTTTGGTCCAGCAATGGAAAATACGGAGGAAAAGCTGGCAAACAAAATCACGATGAATACGGAGGCTTTATATGGCTTTAAATAATCAACCAGGTGCAGCATGGTTCCTTTAAAGTCCTTTGCACTCTCTGGTTTGCCTTGCATTCCGCCTCCTGGGCCCATGGGGGAACTGGATGGTTTTTTCTCTGTCATTTCAATTCCTCCTCGCTAAGCTGTGACAATGCAATCTCCCGGTAAACTTCGCAGGTTTTCATCAATTCCCGGTGAGTTCCTTTTCCGGCAATTTTTCCATGCTCCAAAACAATGATCTGGTCTGCATTCATAATCGTGCTGATGCGCTGTGCCACCAAAAAGATCGTGCTGTCACCGGTTTTTTCACGAAGGGCCGCCCGAAGCTTTGCATCTGTTTTAAAATCCAGAGCGGAAAAGCTGTCATCGAACACATTAACAGGCGCTCTTTTTACAAGTGCACGGGCAATGGAAAGACGCTGCTTTTGTCCGCCTGATACATTTCCTCCTCCCTGGGCAATGGAGGACTCTAAGCCCTCTGACTTGGAATGGATAAATTCTGTGGCCTGAGCTGTATCCGCAGCCTCTTCGATCTGTTCCCTGGTGGCCTGCCGGTCTCCATACATCAGGTTGCTTTCAATTGTCCCAGAAAATAAAACCCCTTTCTGGGGAACAAATCCGATTGTATCCCGCAATTGGTGAATGGGCCAATCCTTGATATTGATTCCATCAATCAGGATTTCCCCTGACGTCACATCGTAGAATCTGGGGAGTAAGTTCACCAGCGTACTTTTTCCGCTTCCCGTAGCGCCTATAAATGCCGTGGTACGTCCCGGCATCGCCGTAAACGTAATGTTATGTAACACATCCTCATCTGCATCCGGATACCGGAACGATACATCCCGGTATTCCACAACTCCCTTGGGAGACTCTGGAATTTCAGCCGCATCCTTTGGATCTGCAATGGAGGGCTCCGTCTGAAGTACTTCAACAACACGCCTGATGGAAACGATCGCTCTTGGGATCATAATAAACATCATGGTCATCATCAAAAATGCCATGATGATCTGCATAACGTACTGCATATAGGCCATCATATCTCCCACCTCCATACGGAAGGAGGATACTGCCTTAGACCCTACCCATATAATCAGGAGATTGGTCAGATTCATGATCAGCATCATGGCCGGCATCATACCGGAGGTAACTCTATTGACAAACAAATTTGTTTCAGTCAGCCTTACATTCACCTTTTCAAACCGTTTTTCCTCAAAACGCTGGGTGTTAAATGCCCGGATCACCAGCGTTCCTTCCAGGCTTTCTCTTACTACCAGGTTTAATCGGTCAACCAGCTTCTGTACAAATTGAAAACTTGGCAAAACAACTGCAAGCATGCTGAATACCACTACCAGTAACAACGCCACGGAAAGTGCAATAATCCATGACATGGATTTGTTTTTATCCAGTGCGTGAATCACGCCTCCAACTCCCATGATCGGAGCATAAAATACAATCCTGATTACCATAACGATCAACTGCTGGATCTGGGTGATATCGTTTGTTGTCCTTGTGATCAGGGAAGAGGTGGAGTATTTCTCCAGCTCCGTATTGGAGAAGCTCTCTACCTTCGTGAAAATGTCCTGGCGAAGATCACGGCTGACACCAGCCGCTATTCTGGCGGCGATGAAACCCACGACAATCGTACAGCAGGCACTAATAAGGGCAATGCCTAACATTTGAAATCCCACTTTCAGAATGTAAGAGGTGTTGCCCGTTGTAATTCCTTTATTTACAATATCAGACATGAAATCAGGAAGTGATAAGTCACAAGTCGCCTGACTATATAACAATGCCACAGTCACTGCTAAAAATAAAATATATGGCTTAAAATACCGAAAAAATATTTTCATATCGATTCCCTCCTTTCCTTTCATCTCTAATTCTTTCTGTCAAACGTTTTGTAGATCTGTCTGTCTTTTCTAAATCTGTCTTTATCCTCTGCAATCTACTTTATTCCTCACATATCCTTTTCTTTCATCATTGATTCCACTTCTTTCTCCATTAGTTCCGTAAACTTTTTCCATAATTCAATTAATTTACTTGCATCCTCTTCTCCCATGCTAATAATTACCCGTTCCAGAAGATCACTCATACCTCCTGAACACTTCTTCCATAGTTTTTCTCCATCTTCCGTTAAGGAAACACAGATATTTCTGCGGCTTTTGGGATCTATTTCCCTGTATATTAAGCCCCTTTCCTCCAGTGAGTTCAGCATCCGGGATGCTGCCGATAATGCGATATTCATCCTCTTTGCCAAAGCGGATACATGAATCCCCTTTTTTTCCGGATTTTCATTCATACCGGTCCATATTTGATGCAGCGCAAAGAATTCACTGCGTGTGACGCCTTCCGGCACACAGTTTCTATGGATGCTTTGCTTTCTTCCCATCATCATAGCCAATTCTGTTTTAAACTTTTTTATGTACTCTTCCTGTCCATCCTTCACAATAAAACCCCCCTATTTTTTCACTTAACAATGTTAACAATTTTCAATGTTTATGATTCTACATCCATTTAAACGATGTGTCAATTATTTTTTCGTTAAGATTCGACACATTACTGGTAACTCATCCAGCATGATCCTGTAATGAAAAAATCATGGTCCCATCATGAAAATACCGGTGATCATGCATCTTTCACAAGAGCATTCCACCGGTATTCGATGCTATTAATCATAATTACTAACAAAAAAAAGGGAAGCCTGTTGATGCTCAAGCAAATCCCTTTCCTAAATCTATTGAATGTTAAATTTTCTTTATCACTTTTTAACCTTGTTTTCTCTGCACTGCCAGTTTTGCCAAAGCCTCCACAATATATACTGCCGGTAACTGGGAGGTTATATCCACCTTCATCTTCTTATAGACCGTCCGTTCCCTCTGGATATAATAAGAGATATTGTAATCAGAAATTTTAGCCAAAGTACTGTTTTTACTATTGGTAATTGATACGACCGTACTGTTGCACTGCTTAATAATCTCTGAATTTTCAATGAGTATGTCCGTTTCCCCCTCCACGGAAAGAATGATAATAATGCTTTCCTTGGGAAATTCTAAATTAATAGGAAACATGGGATTGTTGATTCCTGTGGCAAATATTCCGATGTTACAGAAATACCTGCTTGCATACTCCGCTATAATTCCTGAATTGCCTATCCCAAGAAAAATGATCTGCTTTTTTTCCGCGATAATGTTGGCGATAGACTTAAGCTGTTCATGAAACGATTCCGTCTCGATCCTTTGGAAAAAATCTATAATTGAACTGGAATCAAATCCCTGTTTCATTGGCTTTGTACTCTCATGCTCCATCTTGTATCTGATCTTAAACTCGGAAAATCCATTGCAGTTTACTTTCCTGCAAAACCGGGCAATAGTCGTTGTGGAAACATGGGCTTCATTGGCAAATTCCCGAATGGTCATATAAGGAATCTTCTCACTGTTTTTCAATATGAAATTATAAACCTCATAATCAAGTTCACTAAACTGGTTCAGTACCTGATTGGAAAACATCATCATATCCCTTTACCGCCTTTTATATTTATTGTTCAAAATTTGATCGTCAATATACTCCTGCAGGTTGTCTTTTTTATATTAGCATAAAAGGGGTGTATTTTCAATGAACAGGGATTCCATGAACACCAAAAGAAGTCATTGCAACTAACCTTTTTATGTCAGCATGCAATGACTCCTTTCACAGAAAAGAAATAATATAATTGGGAAAACTTAGCTGTTCTTAGCTTCCAAACGAACAATCGTCTCTTTAAACTGAGGTAAATGTTCCTTATGAGCAATTAATAATTCATCCAATACCGTCTTAGCAATTTTTCCGCTTGGAACCAGAGGATTTATGGTAAATGCCTGTTGGGCAGTTCCGTAATCACCGGTTACCGCTGCTTTAATGGTAGTTAACTCCATGTCTTTCATTAACTGCAGCAGTCCCCTGCTGGAGGGTTCAAAGGAACTCCAGGAAATCGGAACCGGACCGCCGGATGTTATGATGCTGCTTACTTCCACCACCACATCATCAGGCAAATCGGAAATAGCTCCATTATTTCTCGTGCTGACTACCATATGGGTACGCTTATCATTATAGATGGAATTAATTAACTCACAGGCAGCATCGGAATAGAAAGCCCCGCCCCGTTTTTCTAACTGCGGTGGCTTAATGCTTAAATTCGGATCTTTATACAGTTCAAACAATTCAGCCTCGGTACGTTTTACCAGTTCGGCACGGGTTTCCCCCTTAGCAAAGGCTTCCAATTCTTCCTGGAGCATGTCATCTGTAATATAATAATATCTGTGATACATGCACGGAATAATTCCAAGATTTAAAATCTGTTCCGGCAAAAATGAAATATTGGGGATATTTTGTACTCCCGAATTTGCGCTGGTAAAGCTCTTCAGTGCATTTTTCATATTTTCAACACTGGTATAAGCCGCTTCCAGTACCTCTCTGGTCTTTTCCTTGCCGGCTTTGTCCCAAACTCTGTGCCAGTGAAAATGATTCAGACCTCCAAACCGGAAGAACAGATCCTCCTCATTCTCCTTTAAAGCTCCTGCCGCAATCTTTCTGCAAAGAATGGGAACGTTACATAGACCTACTACCTTATTCCAATTACCATAACGCATAACAGCTTCTGTTACCATGCCGGATGGATTTGTGAAATTAACAAGCCATGCATCGGGGCACAACTCTTTCATGTCCTCCACGATGTCTAAAATAACTGGAATGGTACGGAATGCCTTTAACATGCCTCCGGCGCCATTGGTTTCCTGGCCCAAAATTCCATGGGATAAGGGGATTCTCTCATCTTTAATACGAGCCTCCAGCAGGCCGACACGAAACTGAGTGGTAACAAAGTCCGCATCCTTTAAAGCTTCCCGTCTGTCTAATGTCAGATGAATCTCCCAGTCAAGTCCTGCTGCCTTTACCATGCGCTTTGCTAAATTTCCGACAATCTCAAGTTTTTCTTTTCCTGCCTCAATATCTACCAGCCAGATCTCTTTTATGGGAAGATGGTCTTTTCTTTTTATAAACCCTTCCATTAATTCAGGAGTGTAACTGGAACCGCCTCCAATGGTTACAATTTTAATTTTCTTGTTCATATTTAGCCCTCCTTTTTATATATAAATTATAATATAAAAAAGAGGGCAAGAAAACAGAGGCAGCCCATCCAGTAACATAACAAACCGTTTAGGTACATGTTTCATGTAAAAGACACCTTGTGTTTTTTACTTTCCATTTGCATCTGCGGCCATCTGATCCACAAAAGCCTTGATTTCTTCATCTTTACATCCCTCATAAAAGCAATCTAAGAATCTTGGGATCATACATTCCTTCACCATTTGAGGATCCATGGATTTAAGAGCCTCTAAAAGTGGTTTTGCCACCTGCTTTTTCACTTCAAAAAGGAGATTGGCATTCCTGTTCTGCGCCTCTTTCCTGCCTTCCGGGTATCCCATCCCTTTTGGGGAACCAAATGCCCTGGTAAAAATATTGTTTAAATTCAGTTCCGCTCCCCAGCCAAAGCCCTTGGCAAAAGGAAGGGACAGAGCATTTCCGTTATTAATCTGCAAGAACAGATAAGCATCCGTCGGCTCTATGCAGTATCCGCAAACAACACCCGGATACATATTTAAGGACATCAATGCTCCCTGTCCTGTTCCGCATCCGGTAACTACAAAATCAACCGCTCCTGAATTTAAAAGAAGGGCTGACTGGATGCCTAAATGCAAGTAAGTGAGCCTGGGGTTTTCTTTGGTATATGCCTCCGGCACATCCTGATCTGACAGGGGTTTTTCCATTGCTGAATTGTATACCTGATGACCCATTGGTTCTGCTACTGATTTTAACTCCTTTAATATAATTCCGTTCTTAGGCGCCTGACTGAATTCATTTAATAATGCAATTTTCATTTGTTTCCATTCCTTTCCGTCTGTCTTTTTTGTCTAAACCTGTTTTCCTATGGCCTTATCCGCGTCCCTTCTCATCCTTAAGAAGTCCTCCTGTGACAGAGGAATGTCCATGGATTTTGCAGTATCCTCGATCTGGGACAGCTTCCTGGCTCCGCAAAGCACGTTAATATTAGGGGAAACCATGGAGTTCCACTTAATGCACAGGTTTGCAAGGCTGCACTGATACTTATCCGTTAAGTCCTTCCAGCCTGCCAACATCTCATTTGCTGTCCTGATATTCTCCGGCTTCCACCAGGTTTTTCCGTCCCGGACTTCTCCCTTTCTTGGTATATAGTCATCCGGTGCTTTCCCGGCAAGAAGCCCCTGTTCCATAGGGGAATAGGTCTGAAGGGTGATGCTATTTGCTTCGCAGAAAGGAAGGAGGTCTGTCTCAGATTTCCTGTCCAGGATGCTGAATTTTTCCTGTATCACGTCCAGCTCTCCTGCAGCCACATAGTCCTTAAGGACTCTTAAATCCACGTTGGACGCTCCAATGGCCCGGATTTTCCCCTCTTCCTTCATCCTCAAAAGCTCTCCCATCGTCTCTGCCACAGGTACCTTCCCATAGGTTTTGCATTGCCAGTGGGTGTAATATACATCAATGTAATCCGTTCCCAGGGCTTTTAAGCTCAGTTCCAAGTCCCGCCGTATGGCTTTAGGAGATAAATCCCTGCTCACAGTATTGCCTTCCTTTGTAAAATGCACCTCTCCTCCATGGTCATACCACTGGAGTCCGCATTTGGTGGAAAGGATGACACGGCTGCGGTCCGTTTGCTTTAACGCCTGCCCGATTACTTCCTCACTGTGTCCAAAGCCGTAAACCCTGGCAGTATCAATCCAGTTGATCCCCAGTTCCAGCCCCCTTAGGATTGTTTTCACCGACATTTCATCGTCATTGGCTCCCCACCATTCTCCGCCCCCAATTGCCCAGCAGCCCAGGGAAAAGGCATTGGTCCTGATTCCTGATTTTCCTATCTCTCTCATTTCCATAATCAAACCTCTATGATCTTCCTTTATGAAAACGCGTCCAGTAAATCTTCATAAGTAGACGCAGCTTGCAGTTTTCCCATGATGGCCTCATTTCCAAGCTTACCCGCCAGTTCCGCAATCAGGCGAAGGTGGCCTTTGGCGCCTTCGCTATCGGAGGGTACGGCAAACAGGAAGAAAAGGTCCACAGGCTCCTCATCGTAGGACTCCCATTCCACCATCTGCTCCGTTCTTCCCACTGCAATCCCTACCTTATCCACAAATTCAGATTTTCCGTGGGGGATAGCCACATGTCCTCCGATCCCTGTAATTCCTTCCTCTTCCCTTAAATATACATCTTTAATGTAGCCTTCCAGATCTTCTACGTATCCCGCCTTCTTAAGGAGGCCTGCCAGATGGCGGATCACCTCGTCCTTATTAACTGCTTTCATCTTTAAATCAATGACTCTCTTATCCAGAATCTCTTTTACTGCCATCTTGTTTCTCCCCTTACTTGATAAAATACTGATAGACTTCCAGAGACGACTCCAGCCGTTTCATAGCCTCCATGTTGTCGTCATTCTCTGTAAGCAGCAGAAAATCTTTATAAAACTGCTTTGTCCTTTTTATCTCAAATTTTGACGTCATTTTTATTGCAAGAAGGAATATGGTATCAACCATATCCTCATGCCATTTGACCGGTTTGTCTAAGATAGCCACCACAATGCGGGATTCATTCACCTCTGCCATGTTTCCATGGGGAATGGCAATTCCTCTGCCAATGCTTGTCGTAGTAGCCCTTTCCCTGTCAAATACACTTTCCAGATAATTCTGAGTCACATCTCCCTTTTCTTCCAGCCTCTTTACCATCATGGTAATCAGCTGATCCTTATCCTTGGCTTTAGGCCTTACCAGGATTAAATCGACCTCAAACAACTGGTGGCATAAGCTGTTAAACTGGAAATCCGGTTTATTCCTTAGTCTGGTGACATGGGCAGCCTTCCGCCGTATGATCTCAATTTCCTTTTCGCCTATGCGGTCTTCCACTATTACTACCCTGGAATCCTCGATATCCCGGCCGGATCCATTGATAATGATATCTGTTTCCGGATGATGGGACAATTTAAAATCATGGCGGCTGACCGCCTGTATGTCCGTGATCTCAGGAATGCTGTATTTAATCATCTCAATGGAAAGCTGGCAGGCAGCCATTCCCCTTTGGCTCACCAGCAAAGCGGTCAGGGGTCTCCCCTTTTTTCTGCGGATTATGGCAGCCTGGATATAAAGTGCAATCCCTGCCAGTTCATCCTCTGTTACCTGTACATCGTAATACTCTTCAAATAAGCTGCTGGTTGACCAGGCTGCCAGAAAGGTCTGTTTGTATTCGTTCTTAACATACTTACTTATGCTGTCTCCCGCAACCGTGGAATACTTCATCCGGAATATGGCAGACCTCATATGGATCAGCAGGCCTTCATACAGCATCTGGTCTCCGGAAAGGTCTGCTTCCAGCAGGTCACCAATGGTTTCGATTACCAGCTTTACAAAATGTTCCAGATTCTTATCATATTGCATGGCATAATCCTCGTCGCTGACATCGGTAAAGCTTTTCAGCTTTTTCGCCGAAAGCAAAAGCACCGCTAGAAGGACGTTATCATCCTCTGATAAGTCAACCTGATATTCCCTACCGATCCTCTGGTAAATGGATTCGGCAAAAGAATATTCATTGTAGCGCTGGATATTTTCCTCCTGCATATTGCTGGAAAGAAGTCCATCGTCAAGACCTTTACGGGAAACAGACAGGCATGTCATGATCCATACCATCTTAAAGGAATGATCGGCCAGCTCGATTCGCCAGGCGTTTTCCGCTTCCACGATCATGCGCCGGATATGGGCCGCATCCACTCCCGGTGCATAAGTTCCAAAGAGCGCCTCCATGATTTCCGGCAGCATATCCAGCATATAATCCTTGATTGCAATCCGGAAGCTGTACTCTTTCCCTATCAGGCATATTCCCTTGTTCCGTACGGCTGTTATTTTTATGTTCCGTTCCTCAAACCATCCCGAAATGTCTTTCAGCAGATTGCTGACGGTGGGAGGGCTTAAATAGAGACTATCCGCCAGCTGCTGAAGGGTTACGACTTCTCCTGGCTTCATTTTGAGAAGCTTGCCCATCAGCTGTATGTTCCGGTTATCGAAATCTCCGGCAGGGTTATCCCCAAACTCCAAGCGGCTTTCCAGTATTTTTCTCTGCCTGCCGTCAAGCTCCAGCCATATCCCGGTTCCCCGCCTCTTTTCTATTTTCCCTAGCCCTTCCGCCTCCAGCCATTCATCAAGCTGCTTCATACGGGTCCTTACCGTTTTTTCAGATAATCCCACATTATCGGCAAGCTGCAGTATGGTGTAAGTATCTCCGTTTAACAGACACTGCAATATTTTATTGTTATATAATGCGATCTTATCTTCCTTCAAGTAAACACCCCTATCCTTTAGGAATTACTCATTTCCTGCCTGCTTTGCAGCCCCATAAATATATCTTCCGCTGGAACCGATCACCTTCATATAGTCCTTTACAAACTGCTTGATCCCTGCTTCCGCTGCCATGCAAAGATGCATGTAATCGATCTCCGGATTCTTCCCAATCTCCTTAAGCATAGCTGTCTTGCCTGCTTCAAAGGCATCGGTGCATACATTAATCTTGTTGATGCCTCCGGCAACCGCCTTTCTTAAATTTTCTTCTCCGGAGCCGGATCCTCCGTGAAGCACCAAAGGGATATGTAACGTCTCTTTTAACAGATGAAGGCGTTCAAAATCCAGCTTCGGTATCTTTCCCTTGGGATAAGCCCCATGGGCCGTGCCAATTGCCACAGCCAAAGCATCAATTCCTGTCTTTTCCACAAAATCCATTGCAAGGCCAGGATCTGTATACAAATCCGTATCCGCATCGTCCTCTTGGTCCGCCTGGCCTACATGTCCCAGTTCCCCTTCTACGGAGCAGCCCATGCCATGAGCCAGGGCGGTAATGATTGCCGTACGCTTTACATTTTCCTCATAAGGTAAGGATGAGCCATCGTACATAACATTGGTAAATCCCCGGTTGATGCAGTCCGCAATGGTGTAAAAATCAGAACCATGGTCAAGATTTAAGGCAACCGGTACATGGACCCTTGATGCCAGTTCCTTTATCACCGGAAGCATTTCTTCTGCATGGGCATGATTTTTCATCTGCCCAGGCCCAAACTGCATGATAATAGGAGAATGCTCCTCTTCCGCTGCCATAATCCCCGCTCTGGCCATCTCTATGTTAATGCTGTTCATAGCCATAACACCGTAGTAATTTCTATTTGCATCATCAAGGATGGCTTTCATTGATACTAACATGCTTTCTTCTTCCTTTCCTTAATTATGCCCATGTTTTCTGGGCATAAAGGTATGCCCGCAGGGCGTTCCATATTATCCTCAGTCTTACTGGATATTAATATCCAAATCAAAGTCAAGTTCTTCCTCTTCTTTTTCTACCTGTTCTTCTAGAGGCTGCTTTAAAAATGCGTAGATAACTCCCGTCACCACAGACCCAATGACCAGTGCAATCAAGAACCACAAGGGGTTCTTCATCATGGGAACCACGAAAATACCTCCATGGCCTGCTACAGACTCACAGCCCATACCTACTGCAATGGCTCCGGCCACAGCAGAACCGATCATACTGCTTGGAATCACTCTTGCAGGGTCCGCTGCCGCAAAGGGAAGAACACCTTCCGTAATAAAGCAAAGGCCCATAGGAAGAGCTGTTTTAGCTGTTTCCAATTCCACTTTTGAAAATCTGTTTTTCCTTAATAAGGTAGCGATAAATATTCCGATAGGAGGGGTCATACCTCCGATGATCTTGGCAGCCATAGGTCCGTTAATCCCATCTGTTCCCAGAGCATTAGCAGCCATGGAGGCAGTCTTGTTAATGGGACCTCCCATATCAAATCCCATACAGGCGCCTATAACCCCTCCGATCACAGCCTTTGCTCCTCCGTTTAAGGAGATGATCCACTGCTGGAACACATTCATAACAAAGGAGAGTGGAATTGAGAACACACAGAGGAAAATCATACCGCATACCACGGTCGATATCACCGGTATGAACATAACCGGCATCAGTCCTACACACCATTTGGGAAGCTTCCAGGTCTTCATCCAGTTCACAAAGGATCCAATGATAAAGGCCATGAGCAGTCCCCCTAAAAACCCCGCCTTGGATTGGGACGAACAGTAGCCGATTACAATACCAGGTACGATTCCAGGCCGCCCTGCAATGGAATAGGCCACACCGGCCGTCATCACTGCTACCGCAAAATCCATTGCTATGGAACCTAATTTATTCACTCCCCACCAAAAGCCAATCCAGGAAAAGGGATTTAAATTGGTAAACGGTGTTGCCCCTGCCTCTACGGCACTGCCGATATCATATCCGCCAAACCCCTTTGCCAGTGCACAGAGAATTCCCCCACATACAACAATAGGAATCATATAAGAAATTCCAGTCATAACATGTTTTTTAATATCAAGTTTTTGCCTTGCCATTGTATTCCCCTCTTTCTCCATATTCTTTTCTTTGCTGCGTTTTGGCTACTTCCCCATTTTTTCGTGTATCTTTGAAATTACCCCTTTGGGAGATTTCATCACCATGCTGATTGGAATCTCCACGACCGGTTTTCCTGTAAAACGGTCTTTACTTACCCTGATATCTGCGGAAATTAGAATTACGTCTGCCTCCCGGATATCTTCAGGGGTAAGCTCATTTTCCACCCCAATAGAGCCCTGGGTCTCCACCTTGATGTGGTCTCCCAGTTCCTTTGCTGCATTTTCCAGCTTCTCTTTGGCAATGTACGTATGGGCGATTCCCGCCGTACATGCCGTGATGGCTAAAATCTTCATACACTTCCTCCTCGCTTTTTTAAGTTATATTAACTTTATCACTCAAATGGCTTCAACGGTAAATGAAAAGCGGCATAATGTTACGGTAAATTTTTGTTTGTTTCAAAAGGGCATGATACAAAAATACCCTGCAGGCTTAAAACATTCTGCAGGGCGTTTTCCCTTTTAAACAGTCCTCATTCAGAAAACCATACCTCCAACCAACATGACGGCAGGTATGGTGACCAGTGACAAAACTGTTGTCACAGCCAATAACTTTGAGGCGTACTGGCTGTTTTTGTTATACTGCAAAGCAAACATGGCTCCCGTTGCACCGCTGGGACAGGCAGAGGCTACTAAAATCGTGACGGCAATGGCATAATCCACCCTGACTGCCATGAGCAGTACCAAGGTAATGAGAGGGATTACAAGGAGCTTTGCTGCGCTGATCATATAGGTTCTGGGGCTTTTTAAACAGGAAAGCAGTTCGCTTTCCGCCAGATTCATACCGGAGATCAGCATCGCAACCGGCGTGTTCATGGCTCCGATCATTGATAGCGGATTACCCACTACTTCCGGCAGATGAAGTCCAGTTACAAAAAAAAGAATCCCTACTACAATTGCCACAGTAGACGAATTGATAAAACTTTTCACAGTAGACATCAGATTTCCGGTCTTTCCCTTCATCAGAAGGATTCCATGGGACCAGATCATGATATTAAATGCGGTGATATAAGCGGTCATAAAGAACACGCCTTTTACTCCCAGCAATCCATTGATTATGGGAATGCCGATAAAGCCGCAGTTGGAATAAATCATGGAGAACTTTTCCACTGACATATCTGGGTTTTCTTTGGAACGGATCAGAAGTCGGGAAAGAAGGATCGATAAAAAAATGCTGGCCACGGATAATCCCAAGGTAACAATCAATCCAATTAACAGTTCTCTGTCAAATTCCATCTGATAGGATACGATGATCATGCAGGGAGTAATCACATTTAACAGGATCGAAGACATCCTTTTACTTGTTCCGTTATCGGCAATTCCTGTTTTAAATGTAACTGCTCCGATCACCATGATAATGAACATTTCCATAATTTTATTGACTGTAATATGTGCCAAATTCATTTTTTTATGTTTGCACGGTATCCGGCAATCTCCTTATATAATTTTTATCTGATTTCTGCTCTTATATTTTTTACTATCATAGCATTGATCCTAAATAAAAACAATAAGACCCCTTTTTTACCTATACCGCTATTTCCTCACTTATTGACAAAAGGATGTTCTAATGATACCCTTTATGCATTGCATAAATCTGCCGCAATTAATATTTTGAAAGGATTTTATAGAAAGCATGAACACTACAAGAGATCTGATCAACGGCAATGAAACAAAGGCCATGATAAATTTCGCTATCCCAATGATCATAGGTAACATATTTCAGCAATTATATAATGTTGCGGATACAGTGATTGTGGGAAAGTTTATTGGTGCCAATGCCCTTGCTGCGGTAGGCAGTTCCTTTTCTGTCATGGTTCTATTGACCTCAGTCATTATTGGATTCTGCATGGGCAGCAGCGTGGTATTTTCCCTGATCTTTGGCGCAAAGGAAATTGATAAACTAAAAAACTGCTTTTTTACAGCTTTTATTTTCATTGGAATCGTCACAGTTATTATCAATGTGGGCTCTGTCATTTTTATTGATAAAATTTTAGCCTTTATCAATATTCCTGAGGAAATTTACTGGGATGCAAAAACTTACTTGCAGATTATTTTTTATGGAATCAGCTTTACTTATATTTACAATTATTTCAGCGCTGCCATGCGGAGCATCGGTAATTCGGTGGTGCCCCTTGTTTTTCTTATTCTATCTGCCATTATTAATATCGTGCTGGATATCATATTCGTGGTTCCCCTTAAAATGGGAATAGCCGGTGCCGCCTATGCCACTATCATTGCACAAGGTTTTTCAGCCATTGGCATTGCTCTTTTTTGCATGCTGCGCGTTCCTTTAATCCGTCTTAAACGAGAACATTTATATTTTAATAAAAGCATTTTCAAAAAAATCTCCAATTACTCCATTCTTTCCAGCGTCCAGTACTCGGTTATGAATTTTGGAATTTTGCTGATACAGGGTTTGGTAAACAGCTTCGGTGTTTCCGCAATGGCAGCTTTTGCAGCGGTCGTTAAAATAGAAAGCTTTGCTTATATGCCGGTGCAGGATTTTGGCAACGCCTTTTCTACCTTTATTGCCCAAAATATGGGGGCCGGGAAACAAAAGCGTATTTACACCGGAATACGCTCCGCTGTTAAAATAATAACCATTTACTGTGTTATAATATCTGCCTTAATATTACTGTCTGCAAAGCCTTTGATGTATATCTTTATTAATAAAAATGAAACAGAAATACTAACGATTGGAGTACAATACCTTTCCATTGTGGCAGGCTTTTATTGCCTGATTGGGTATTTGTTTATGTTTTATGGTCTGTTCCGTGGGATCGGGAAGCCAGGAGTATCCATTATACTTACCGTAGTAAGTCTTGGTATCAGAGTTATCCTGGCTTATATACTGTCCGCTGTGAATTGGATCGGAATTGTTGGGATATGGTGGTCGATTCCTATCGGCTGGGCTCTTGCAGATGTAATTGGTGTTATTTTAATCAGGCGTTATTATGTAAATAATCGCAAAACCGATGAAGTAATCGAGTAGGAGGAAATTCCTCTACCTGAGAAATTTCCGACCTCTCACACCACCGTGCGTACCGTTCGGTACACGGCGGTTCAATCAACTTAACAAGTACACTTTTCGGTGTAGTAATCTAACATGGAGACTAGTCCGTAACGGGCTAGTCTTTCATTATTTATAGCCTTTTGTACCCAACCATTATGTGCGAGCCTCGCATATCTATCTCCGCAGTATGCAATCTTAAATGCTGCCCATCTTGGTACATCAAGCTTCATAAGATTCTTTGCTCTGTTTTTCGGGGTCTTCCAATGTTTCCAGATACACATACGCAATCGATATCGTATGCTACTGTCCAATTTCTCACAAAGCCCTTTCATACTTCCAATTTTGAAATAATTTATCCAGCCCCGTGTGAGCTGATTTAGCTTTTGAATCTTGTAAGCATTGCTGACACCCCAGCTTCGGCAAGTAATTTCTCTCATTTTTGCCTTAAATTTTGCTACTGATTTAGCATGTGGTCTCGCTTTATACTGTTTCGCAAATGGGTCATAGTAAAATCCGAATCCGAGATACTTTATTCCTTTTGGTTTATCCACTTTGCTTTTGCTAACATTAACACTTAATCCAAGCTTCTCTTTAATGTATTTTGAAATGCTTTTCATTACTCTGTTAGCCGCCAGTTCACTTCCAACCATTATAATGCAGTCATCTGCGTATCTGACAAAGTCCAATCCTCTTGCTTCCATTTCCTTATCCAGTTCATTCAACATGATGTTTGCTAATAATGGGGATATATTCCCACCTTGCGGGGTTCCTATAATAGAGTCCTCATATTCATCATCAGCCATTATTCCACTGACCAAGAACTTTCGTACGATTGAGATAACATCTCCGTCTTTGATTGTTCTGCCTAATATCGTCATCAGCTTATCATGGTTTACTGTATCAAAGAACCTTTCCAGGTCAATGTCCACTATCCAGTCGTGCCCATCGTTCATCATTTCTAACGCTGTGATTACCGCCTGCTGTGCACATCGGTTTGGCCTGAATCCATAACTGTGGTCGTGAAACTGTTCTTCGAATATCGGTGTTAGTACCTGTGCTACAGCTTGTTGAACAAATCTATCTGTAACGGTTGGTACCCCCAGTTTCCTGATTCCTCCATCTGGCTTTGGTATCTCCACACGCCTTACTGGTTGCGGTTTGTATTTGCGTGTCCGCAACTGTTCCTTAATTATTTCGCCGTTCTTCGAAAGGTATTCGCCTAGTTCTGTGTATTCCATTCCATCCACACCCTCTGCTCCCTTGTTTCTTACGACTTGCAAATATGCGGCATTAAGATTGCCTTTACTTACTATTTGCTCCATTAGACTAATTGTGTCCATGCGTTGTTTCCTTTCTGTCCCGTTCGTTTCTACCACCTTTGACGTCATCGACAGGTGTTGTATCTACTACAAGTCGGAACCTACTTCAACTAGTTGATTGTTCACCCCTTCACTCCATTTCCATTACAGAAACTTCTTCGCTACTATGGGTTCGGCTGACTTCTCACAGTTCGTTGTTACTAGGCTAATGATACCTCTGTGAGACCTCCCCGCTTAAGGTGCGAGCTCTTTCCTCTCATCTATCCGCCACATTTACTCCTACTTCCAGCAACTTTTGGACTTCATCTCTTCTAGCAGACTTATCCGTATTTCAGAGCCTTATATGTGATTTCTGTCCGTCGGACCAAGAGTTTGCCTTCAGCTTCCTTCAGATCCCATCTCACGGTGGACACCCTTGCTGTTTAGCTATGTGCTTCCTCGTTGCCTAGGCGCACTCGGGACTTTCACCCGTTAGAGCTCGCCCATGGCGAGCAAACTAGAAAAGTGAGCCTTGAGAACGGTTTTTATAACCGATCAAGACTCACTTTTTATTTGGTATTATACGGGAATCATCCTTTCACCGATCCAGCGGTAAGCCCTTCTATCATATATTTCTGGGCAAAGGTAAACAAACACATGGTAGGGATCAATGACATTATGGTACCTGCTGCCATTTCTCCCCATTTTATATCATATTTTAAGATCAGAGCGTTAAGCCCTACCGGTATTGTCTTAAATTTGTCAACATCGATAAACATAACTGACATAAAAAGTTCATTCCAGGAGTTGATGAACGCAAAGATAAAAGTGGCGGCGATGCCTGGCATAATGACCGGTACAATCACTTGAAATAAGGCCTGCAGATAGCCACAGCCATCAATCCATGCCGCTTCTTCCAGAGATTTGGGCACTCCGTCAAAAAAGCCGCATAAAGTCACAACAGAAAAAGGGATCATCATATTCGTATACAGCATTGCCAGACCATACAGATTATTCAGCATCCGCATCTTGCCTAACATCTGATACAATGGCGCCAGCATAATGAACATCGGTATCATCTGCGTAACCAGAAAAAACAGCAGCAGCACATTTTTAAAACGGAAACGGAATCTGCTGATGACATAACTGGCAAGAATGGAAATGAAGACCGCACAGGCTGCTGCTACAGAAGATGTAAAAAACGAATTGCATAAGTATCTGGCAAAATTACCTTTCCAAAGCATTGCCGCATAATTAACAAAAGAGACCGGATTTGGCAGATACTTAACCGGGAATGCGTAAATCTCACCCTGAGATCCCTTTAATGAAGTAAGGAGCATCCATAGAAAAGGGAACATGGTCAGCACCAGAAAGACAGTCAGTACGGCAAACTTAAAGAATCTCCACACCTGTTTTTTACTTGCTGCAGTCATATGTCATGCCTCCTTATCCGTATATTTGGTAAGCGTTAAGTAAAATGATGCAAATATTACTAAAAACAGGATGCACAATACCCCAACGGCGGAAGCCATGCCGTAGTCCAGACTCTGGACGAGCTGCATCATGTAGGATGTGATGATATTAGAAGATCCAGCCGGGCCTCCCTGTGTCATGGAATAAATCAGATCCGGGAAGTTAAATATCCAGATCACCCGAAGCAAAACGGTCAGCAATAATACGGAACGGATACAAGGTACTGTAATTCCGGAAAACTTCTGGAACGGATTTGCTCCATCCACATCAGCAGCTTCATACAACTCCTCCGGAACCCCTCTTAAAGCAGCCGTGATCATGATCGTAAAAAATGGGATCCCATACCATATATTTGCTATAATACAGGAATACAGTGCCGTACTCTTATCTGCCAGCCAACCCACTGGTAAGCGGATCAGATGCAATTTCATCAGAATGTCATTGATAACACCGGAAGTACCATTAAACATCCAGCGCCACATGATTCCGATAATAAATCCGGATACTGCCCAAGGGAAGAAAATCAGGCCCTGATACACGCTGCTTCCCTTAAATCTCGATTTTAAGAGCAGCGCCATGGCAAATCCCACCACGAACTGGAAAAACAGTGAAATCCCGACCCACTTGACGGTATTCCACATGGTGGAATAAAAAGTATTGCTGGCACTGTGCTGAAATAACTTTTTAAAATTATCAAATCCAACCCATTTAATATTTTTAATATTCATCAGATTGTAACTCTGGAAAGCCATCATGGAACCCCTGATCATGGGATAATATGTAAAAATGATAGGAATGATAATGGCGGGAAGAACCATAAGAAAGATAAAACAGGCTCTTTTCAATTGCAGTCTCGATTTTTGTTTCATACCGTTCCCTCCTCTATACTGCCTTTCATCTATAAGGAATCTGGAAGGAGATCCACTCCTTCCAGATACTTCTTATGATAAGTTAATTCCTGCTTACCACTTCTGTCCTTCATCCTGATATGCTTTTGTCCAGAATTCGTACAGCCACTTTAACAGATCCTCATCCGTAATCTCGTCGGTAAGATACTTCTGATACATGGTATCAACCTCTGTTTTGTATGTGGCAAATGCTTCATACATCTGAGGATATGCCGCATGACGGTATACATCCGGTTTTTTTGCCATATCCATATACATAGCAAACCGTGCCTCTGAAAAATAACTGTCTTTATCTGCTGCATTACTGTGAATCGGGATTGTAGAATAATTCTTTGCAAAGTTTGTATTGTTTTCGGAATTTGATAAGTACAGTAAGAAGTCTGCTACCTCATCCGGATGTTCTGTAAAGGATGTCATACCCCAGCCGGCAAATCCATTTGGAAAAACGGCCTGACCGGACGGTCCCTTAGGGAAAGGAACCAGATCCCACTGGTCATCCTGTAAATCGGCGGAACAGGTTGCAATTACTTCCGGATCCTGAATCAGCATAGAGGTAGTTCCTCCCACAAAGCCCTGTACCATTTCTGAAAAGCCCCAGGCGATGGAATCCGTAGGGGAAGCATTTTTAAAAAGGTCCTTATAGAAATGGAGTGCTTCCTTTGCTTCAGGCAAGGTGAAAATAGTTGCCCCATTGCCATCTTTTAAATAATAGCCGGCATTGGGATCTGCAAGCTTATCGGTACCGATCCAGCTCCAGTAAATTGTATCTGCATACTGGTAACCGCTTGTACCGCCGCGGAAAGAATAGCCAAAACGGCTGTTTGCCGGATCCGTAACGGCAACTCCTGAGTCATAGATATCCTGCCAGGTTTCTGGCTGCTTTAGACCTTTTTCATTAAACCAGTCGGCCCTGTAGTAAAGACCTCTCTGATAAAATCCATAAGGAACCATGTAAGCTCCGTCTTTCATGTAATGGATTACTTCTTTTGCAGAATCTGTTAATGTGTCTTTTTCTGACCATCCATCTAAGTATTTCTGAAGATCTGCAATCCATTCATTGGTCACAAACTGGGTGATGGTGGAGTCTCTTACTTCTACGATATCCACACCGCTTCCATTCATCAGCATCTGTGTGATTTTCGCATCAGCATTCTCCAATGGCGGGGATACAATATCAATCTTGATATTGGGATGCTCTGCCTCATACTTGTCCGCAATTCCACGTAAAACAACCGTACGTTCCGGACTGGTCAGAGATTCTACCAGGCTTATGGTGATCGCATCCCCCGATTTTCCATTGTCTGTCTTTGCTGCTTCTGTTTTTGTTGTTTCCCCGCTTGCTAATGATGTTGCTTCTGCAGCTGTCTTCCCGCTGCATCCTGACAGAATAGCCGCCGCTGCCAACGCCAATACTACTGCTCTTTTTTCCCTCATTTGTTCTCCTCCTTTGATTTGTAATGCTTATATTTTAGCAAGAGCCGATTCCAAATCTGAAATCAAGGCATCTGTACCTTCTAATCCGCAATGAATACGGATAATATTCTGAGATCCTCCTAAAATTTTGCATGCATTCTCTTCCAGCCTTGCATGTGGTAAAAATGCCAGACTTTCAAAACCTCCCCATGATACACCAATCTTAAATATCTTAAGGCTTTCCGTAACCTTTATCGCATCTTTTAATGTTCCATGAATCTCAAAGCTCAGCAATCCGGTATTACCTGACTGCTGTTTCTTCATCAGCCCGTATTGGGGATGGGATTCCAGGCCAGGATAAAACACATTCTTTACTTTGGGATGCTTTTCAAGAAACTTCGCAACCTCCATTGCAGTTTCCTGATGCTGTGCGATGCGGACTGCTAATGTGCGAAGTCCGCGGATCATCAGCCATGCTTCCATTGGTCCTGCGATGCCGCCAAACAGTTCCCTGTTTGCCGTCAGCTTTTTCATCAATTCAGGATCTTTTACTGCCAGCATGCCGCCTATGATGTCACTATGGCCTCCAATATATTTTGATGTGGTATGCATTACGATATCTGCTCCTAAGGTAAGGGGCTGCTGGTAAATGGGAGTGCAAAACGTGTTATCAATGTAGACAAGTGCCTGATGTTCTTTTGCAATCTTTGAAACCGCTTCAATATCCTGGAGGGAAAATACAAGGGAAGAAGGACTTTCCAGAACGATCAGATCCGTCTTATCCGTTATGCTTTCTTCAAATTCCTCCACACAGTCGCCCTTTACAAACGTTGTGGTAATATCCATGTGTTCTTTGCAGTATCCGGTCAGAAAATCTTTCAACGGACCATAGGAATTACGGATGCATATGACGTGGCTGCCTGTCCTGCATGCGGTCAACACCGCCGTTGTAGCAGCCGCCATGCCCGATGCAAATGCCAGAGCTCCGACACCGTGCTCCAAAGCCGCAATTTTATCTTCCAGAATCCTAACGGTAGGGTTCTGTACTCTGCCGTAGCAATATTTATGCTTATCGGTACGGTCAAAATCGTAATAATCGTCTATGGTTTCAAATACATTGAGTGAATTCATGAAAATAGGCGGAACCACAGCATTATAATAATGCTCGTATTCCTCTCCGTAATGTGCGGTAATTAATTTATCACTTTTTAAATACTGGCTCTGATCTGACATCATGTTACCTCTTTTCTCCTTAGATTTCTCAACCTATATGCTATATGCTATATTATAGGTTGAGTTATTATTAAACATTTTATGATAGAACATTATATTTGTTTTTTAATATCCCGGTATACTGCATCTAACAATTGCTCATTGATCAGCTGCGCTTTTTTCACATTTTTTTCGCAAATCGCTTCATACAATTTCTCATGCAATGGCAAACTCTCTAAAAAAGGATCTTCCATATTGAGCGGAAACTCCCAGAACTGATCCATTACATTGCTGATGGATAAAATCAACTGATACATAATGTCATTATGGGACAAGCGGTATATGGTGTAATGAAACTGTTTGTCCTCCTCTGTCTGTCTTACTCCCTGATGAAATTTTTCCATTAATACCTTAGTAATATCGCCCAGTTCTTTCAGTTCTTCTTCATTAATCGTATGAATCACCATTCGGAGAATTTCCCGTTCCAGAATCTTACGTACTTCCAGAGCATCTAAAAGCTTTCCTTTTTCCCTTGTAAAATCCATCAGTGACAGAAATGCACTGTCCATCTGACTGCCTACGTAAACGCCCTTTCCATTCCGCACTTCCAGAACATTGCGTGCCTCCAGGGTCTTCATAGCCTCTCTAAGTGATGTTCTGCTTACCCCCATCATTTCCAGGAGCTGTTCCTGTGAAGGAAGCTTGTCCCCTGCCTTTAAATCATTCTCTTCAATATAATTCTGTATATAACGAATAATCTCTAACTGAAGCGATGTCCGTTGTATCTTATTAGCCATCTGTTATCTCTCACATATCTTTATTTACGTTTAACTTAACATACGTGAGTTTATATGTCAATAATTTATTATATTTTATTTTCTATCCCCAGCATATATGTGCAATTTGTACAAACGAGAACTAAGCATGTAGTCGTTAAACCAGCCGAGCTGGTTGATGTAACAGCTTCCTAGTTCCATTCCAGCTTTGACTGTTGCTGCCATTGGATGCCCATATTGCGGATTCATGAAGTGGAGTATTTTAAAGTAAGAAAAGTCATCTATCTAGTATTTTTTATATTTGTAATTTTGTATTTTATGATATAATTAGTTAGTATTCATATGATAAGGGGGAAACAAAAAAATGAGCAATTACGAAGAAGGATTAAAATTAATCGAAGAAAAGTTCGGAAACGGCAAAGACAATATTATTTCTCTCGCGACGATTGCGCGGGAGCCGGGCGCTAACGGAATGCCCCGCCCGGTTGTACGTAGTGTGGACGCCTATTATGAAGACGGCACATTTTATGTTGTAACACATGGGAAATCAAACAAAATGCAGCAAATCTCGCAAAATTCGGAGGTTTCGGTTTCTGGTTGTTTCGAGATGTTCACCGCTAATGGAGTAGGTGAAAACCTTGGTTGGGTGCTTGATCCAAAAAATGTCGAAATAAGAACCAAACTCCGTACAGCCTTTTCCGAATGGTACGATATGGCTAATAATGAAAAGGATGAAAACTGTTGTTTTTTAGCAATCCGTCTTACGAAAGGAACATTAAACATTAATCATTGGGAAAAACTATACCATATGGATTTTGTGAATAAGACTGATATGAAAAATGGAGGCATTTTTTAATTAATGCGAAACTATGAGATTTCATCTATGCAACAAATTATCCATATAACATAATCTACTAACAAAGAAGCAAGACATACGCCTTGCTTCTTTGTTTTTGGGGCTCTCCTTGAATCTCTTTTTGTGGTATAATTCTTCAATAACAAGTTAAAGTATAATAATTTGGATGTGCCGCTATGATCACAACGAATGATGCATCCAAGATACGAGGCATATCTGATAGGCGGGTGTTGCAGTATTGCTATGCCGGTCGCAATGAGATAACCTATTGATGGCCGCATAAAAAAAGATGACTAATAGGGGTATTGTATATGGAATTTGGCGAAAAATTACAACAATTACGAAAAGGAATGGAATGGACGCAAGAACAGCTTGCAGAAGAATTATTTGTGTCCAGAACGGCTATATCAAAATGGGAAAGTGGCAAGGGATACCCGAATATCGATTCGCTCAAAAATATATCAAAACTTTTCTCAGTATCGATTGATGATTTGTTGTCAGGTGAGGAGTTGATTTCCCTTGCGGCAAATGAGAACCGCACGAATATAAATAAGATTTTCAGTCTGGTTTATGGTACTTTAGATGTTATGACAATCTCCTTTTATTTCCTTCCGCTTTATATACGACAGGATAGTGACCTGATTCGGGCAGTGAGTTTGTTTTCGAACCCAGACGTAAGCACAGTTACATGGATAATTTATCTTGTTTCGCCTATTCTAATGGCAATGATGGGTATCGCACAAATAATTGCTCAACATTTTTTGAATGAAAAGTGTTATAGCATTAGCAGAACCTGCTCTATTCTGTTACAGGCTTTTTGCATTCTTATTTATGTTGCAACTCGTCAACCCTCTGCAACTTCTCTCCTTTTCCTGTTTTTTATGATTAAGGTGGTCCTTTTGATAAAGAGCAGCTGAATAAAGTAAATTGTTCTGTAAAGCCTTGTGAAAAACCCTTCGACACGAAAAGTGTCAGAGGGTTTTTGCCGTTGTGACGATTCGTTTCTTGAATATTTCCATACTTGACCACACAATGATGATGTGGCGGGCATACACAAACATACCAATATTACTGAAAGGATATTACAAATGGAATTTATCATTAAAACAAACAAATTAGTAAAACCACATGGAACACGGCTTGACTTCAATAGTTTATCGCCCTATGTTCTGAAAGGAGGAAGATATGATGAAAAATAAAAAGTGTTTTATTCTTGCCGGAATTCTATTCTTGTTATTCATACTATTTACAGTGGCGGTTTTAACATTTGACGTCAGCCCCATAGGTCCGGAGCAATCCAACGTTGGTTTCTCTACATTAAATGGCTTTATGTTCAAACTGCTTGGGGAAAACTTACTTTGGTACCATATCACAGACTGGATTGGTGTTGCAGCTATCCTTGTCGCTTTGGGTTTTTCTATATTGGGATTAATGCAGCTAATAAAAAGAAAAAGCATCAAGTGTGTAGACAGTGATATTATATTACTTGGAGTGTTTTATATCATCGTGCTATTTTCATATGTATTGTTTGAAATATTTATTGTGAATTACAGACCGGTTATCTTGGTAAGTACATTAGAACCATCCTACCCATCTTCCCATACGATGATTGTACTATGTATCATGGCTACCGCAATTATGCAATTCCATTCCCGGATACAAAATAGGTCCATTAGAATTTTTGCGGAGGTCATATCTGTTGCTATCATCGCCGTAACGGTGATTGGGCGTTTTATTTCAGGGGTGCATTGGTTCACCGATATTGTAGGAGGTTTATTATTGGGTTCTGCGCTTATTATAGTATATTACGCTACGATTAGTCAGGTATCAAAGAACAAATAGTTATAGAAATACTGATAAATCAGTAGACTAACGGCGGTTTTGAAATAAAAATCAAAACCGCCACTAAAAGCCTTTTACCTCTATTCCTGCTTCTAAAAAACCTTCTCTTATCCTTTTTACAAATTCCAGAGCCTTCCTTCCATCTCCATGAACACACACAGAATCCGCATCAATGGAAATTGTGCTTCCGTCAATGGCTTCCACCACCCCTTCTTTCGCCATTCGGATCACCCGCTTTAATGCCAGTTCCTCATCTTCAATCACTGCGCCTCTCCGGCTTCTTGGAACCAGGCTTCCATCCCTTTCATAGGCCCGGTCTGCAAATACCTCACTGGCAGCAGACACCCCTGTATCCTTTGCCGCCCGTAGCATCTCACTATTACTGAGAGCCAGAAGAACCAGGCTGTCATCCACTTCTTTTATCGCCTGGCAAATGGCTTTTGCCAGTTCATAATCCTTTGCCGCCATGTTATACAACGCCCCATGGGGCTTTACATGGCAAAGTCTAATTCCAGCGCCTCTGCAGAAAGCGTCCAGGGCTCCGATCTGATACATAACACTGGTTTTTACTTCGCTGGGAGTAAGACTCATATTTCTTCTTCCAAATCCCGCCAGATCAGGAAATCCCGGATGGGCCCCTGCCCTCACTCCATATTTTTTACACAAAGCCACCGTCTGTTCCATTACCATAGGATCTCCTCCATGAAAACCACAGGCAATGTTTGCCGATGTAACATAGAGCAGCACTTCTTCATCCAGTCCCATTTTATAAGCACCGAAGCTTTCTCCCAAATCGCAGTTCAAGTCAATGACCGGCATATTCTCACCTCTAATCCTTTAATTCTGCATTTTTTAAATCCGTAATAAACATGTGTCCCGGGGCATGAGTAATTACAAAGGGAGGCCTGCTGTTCATGACCACTGCCTGTGGCGTTACACCGCAGGGCCAGAAAACAGGCACCTCTCCATCATGTATGGTCACCGGATCACCAAAATCCGGTTTGTTAATATCTTTAATACCAAGAACTTCCGGATAACCAATGTGAACAGGGGCCCCATGCACCTTTGGCATGGAAGCTGTAATAGCAACCGCACTGGAAACCTGGTGATGAGGAATGGGCCTCATGCTCACCACCAGGTTACCTGAAAATACACCTGCCGGTGTACAGGGAATGTTCGTATGGAACATAGGAACATTTACCCTTTCCTCTATCTGTCTCACCGGTATGCCGGCCTCCAAAAGTGCTGTTTCAAAAGAAAAACTGCAGCCAATGAGAAAGCTTACCAGCTTTCCCCTGGTTCTTTGATAATCCTCAAACAAATCTGATACATCCGTGTATTCACCGGTGCACTCGCCGTATTCATACACCCGGTATCTGGGAATGTCCCTTGGGATATCACTTTCTTCTGCTGTCAGCGAAAAACTTCTGCTCCCTGCATCCGATACTTCCAGAAGCGGGCAGGCCTTTGGATTCCTCTGGCAGAACAAAAGAAAATCCCATGCCATCTCTTCGGGAAGAATCACAAGATTTCCCTGGGCATAGCCGCCGCACATTCCGGTGGTAGGGCTCTGAATCACACCCTCCCTGATCAACCGACGGATTTCTTTTGGTTCCCTGTTTCTGTACTCTGGACTCACGTTCTTTCCTTCTTTCCTGTCTTAAGGCCTATTTACCGGTAAATGGCATTCCTAAGCCGTTCCTTAACTTTCCTTAACTTTTCTTCTTCCTTTCGGCGAATTGCCACAGCCTCCCCTGGAGTTACATACTGAAATGCCACCCATTCCCCCGGCTTTGACTGGGCAAGTGCAGGGATGTCCGTACTGATCACCGTAGCGATTTTTGCATATCCTCCGGTGGTCTGATGATCTGCCATCAAAACCATAGGAAGTCGGTCAGATGAGATTTGAACGGATCCTTCCACGATCCCATCGGATATGATATCTGCCCCATTCTTCAATTCTATGGGTTCTCCCTCCAGTTTGCAGGCCATGCGGTCGCAGTCCGTGCTTAACCGGAAGGGGTTCCGGATCAGAGTGTTAAGTCCCAGTTCTGTAAAAGCATTTTCCTGGGGGCCCATTACGGCACGCAGAAGAACCATACGGTCGTTTCCATAAAAACGATAAGGCGTTGATGAATGACGCAGCCATGGTTCATCCTCATCCACGGCTGCCAGCTTCTCATTTCCCTTTAATTTCTTTATCATTTTCTTAAACTGTCTAAGATCTTTCCCAGACTCCAGATAATCCCCTT
The DNA here is from genome assembly GCF_044987295.1 of Lacrimispora sanguinis. NCBI lineage: Bacteria > Bacillati > Bacillota > Clostridia > Lachnospirales > Lachnospiraceae > Lacrimispora > Lacrimispora sanguinis. The sequence goes on from NZ_CP173277.1 coordinate 1,686,625, forward strand.
CAAGAAGTGCCCTTCCCTCCAAGCCTCCCATGCGGCATTTTAAATTGGTAGAACGGCTTCCCATGACAGAAGGAACCTCTATTCCTCCATAGACCGCCATATAAGTCCGAAGACCTGAGACCGCAAGCCCCATGGTCAGAATATCTCCTTTCCGTACCAGAATTGGGGAGAACATGGGTACAGGCTTTTCATTGATACAGGGGGTCATATCCCCGCCTGTAAGAGCGATGATCTCTTCAGAGGTAAAACGGATCTCACCGCCCTTTAACGTAAATTCTATGACTGCCGCTGTTTCCGGCTCTTCCAGATTCCCGGCAAGGAGATTGGCAAGCTTCATAGAGTACTTGTCACAGGCTCCGCTTTCCTGGATGCCCTGACTTAAAAATCCTCTTCTCCCTTTATCCTGAACCGTGGATAAGGCTCCAGGACGCAAGATTTCAAATCCCATCCCATCACCCCATTTCCTGTTTTCTTTTTATTTCTTTATATTCTTCCTGGCTGATGGGTACAAAACGAATGGAATCACCGGCTTCATAAAGAGGTTTTCCCACTTGCTCCGGCTTAAAAAGTCGGTAAGGTGTACGCCCGATCAACTGCCAGCCTCCCGGAGAATCCATGGAATAGATTCCCGTCTGCTCTCCTCCGATTCCTACGCTTCCCGCCGGAATCCTGGTTCTTGGTGAGTTTAACCGTGGAGTAAAAATGCGTTCGTCCATTCCTCCAAGATAGGGAAAGCCCGGAAGAAATCCCAGCATATAAATACGGTAATCCCTGCTGCTGTGAATCCGGATTACCTCTTCTTCCGTGATCTTTCCATGTTCCGCTACAAAAGAAAGATCCGGCCCAAAGCTGTCTCCGTAGCAGACCGGAATTTCCACCAGCTTTCCTCTTAACCCGGTTTTGCCTTCCAATGATTCTGACAGTAGAGAAAGAACCTTTGATACCGCGCCATAATCTGTTTTCAATGGGTCATAACAAATGAGAACAGAACAAAAGGCAGGTACTGTCTCAAGAATCCCTTCCACTGAAAGCCCATGGATCCTTCGGTTTAATTCCATTACCTTCGAATTTACCTCCTCGCTGATGGAATCCCCCAATTCCACCAGGACACCGCAATCACCGACCGGCTTTATTTGAATCATGACCTATCCCCTTCTTCAAAAAACCCCTTTTTCAGTACAGAGCGAAACCAGTGATCGGAATTACAGGAATATCGGACCGCATAGGCCGTACACTGGCGCATCAGGCTGACAATTCCTGTATTCAGCCGGGTATTGAAACCATCGATACCAGGAATCAGAGATCCGGTCATGTCAATAAGACCGGTTCTTGACGCCGCTCTCATCAGTTCCGCTTCCATTTCTTCCCGGTGAAGAATTTCCATATCCCGCTTTAAATAGGCCAGTGCCGCGATCAAACCGTAACAGCCCCAGTCAGAGCAGGTTGCCGTTATCACATGGTCTGCTCGGCTGGCTGCCAGAATTCCGCCTCCGCAACCGCACGCACATTCCCCGGGAGCCGTGAAAGGTATGTATTTTTTAATATGATCTGCTATGGTTCCCATGCCGATCTCGTTGCCAAGATCACCAATGGCAATATTTAAGACTCCCATTTTACGAAGCATTTCCCATAGTACATCAGTCTTGGCTTCCAGCTCTGTTACATTATCTCCGGCAGAGTTATGATAAACACCATTTTCATTGGAACCGGGAGCCTCCACAGCGATTACCGCTCCGGGGAGCCCTTCTTTTATCAGCCACTTCGCTTCAATTTCTGCCCTGGCCGGATTTTTTGTAAAGGCCACCACTCCCATGCTGAGAGGAAGCTCCCTTACGGTCTCGATATCCTGGTAAATATGAAGACCTACCACGCAAGCACATTTCATTACCGATTTCACACAGTCATCAGGACAAATGATAACAGGCTTTGCCCCAAAAGACATGACCAAAGCTCTTGCCAGCAGCATGGAACTGACCATTCCATCCATCTCCGGCTTCTTATGAGGCAGAAGCACAAATCCTGTCAATATATAAACCAGATCATTTTCTTTCACTGTTTCACACAGCTTTTCCGCCGCTCTCATGGTAAGAGGCTCCCCCATCTGCTCCCGGCTTCCAGCATAAAGAATCCGGCATATCCCATAGCCCCTGGGATCTAAATTCATCAGAGCATCCAGGTTTTCTCCCACATTTCTCTTTTCCAGTCCGCCTCTGTCCATCATCCACTCCTAATCAAATATACTATCTCTGCCTGTATACTCTAAATATTCTTCTAAAACAGCATCCTGAATCTTCTTTAACGTCACCGGATCCTTTCCTCCCACAGATTTTCCGTCAATAACGTCTGCATGAAGGCAGAAATTGGAGGAAGAAGTCACGATGACCTCATCGGCATCCATAAGCTCTTCCATGGTAAATGCCCGCTCCAATACCTGGATTCCAAGCCTGTAGCAGGCCTGGATCATATGGGTCTTTGCAATCCCACGGAGGATCAGGTTATCATTGGGGTGGGAAAGGAAGGTTCCGTTCTTTAAAATGGAAACATTGCTGTGGGCGCACTCCGTAACCATATCACCTCTATGCAAAACAGTTTCCATTGCTCCGGCTTTTAAAGCCTCCTGTGAGGCAAGCACAGACGGGAGAAGATTTAAGGTCTTAATATTGCAGTACAAAAACCTGGTGTCTTCCATTGTTATCAGGCGGATAGGAACATCAGGGTCTTTTAGTTTATTAGGCCTAATCATGACCCACAGCTTTCCAAGCATTGCCTCGTCATAAGCATGATCCCTGGGAGCTGTTCCTCTTGTCACCTGCCAGTACACAAAATGCGTATTCCCCTCCACCATGGAAAGAAGTTTGGTCAGAAGTTCTCCAAGCTCCTTCTTATCCATAGGAATCTTAATATCCAAGGCTTTGGCACTGGTGTAAAAACGGTCCAGATGATCTTCCAGAAGATACACTTTGTGATTCCCTCCAACGGTAGCATCATAAACTCCATCTCCAAAAAAATGAACCCGGTCCTGAAAGGGAACCATTAATTCCTCAGGGGTTCCGATCCTTCCATCATAATAAGCAAGCTCTTTCATAATATCTCCTTTTCACTGGAACAAATCCCAAATTTAAGCTCCATGAATTTCTTAATTAATTCCACACAATGATCCAGCCCCAGACTTTCCGTATTCAGGCAAAGGTCATAATTTTCAGGGTTCTTCCACTGCCTTCCGGTATGGTACATATAATAGGAATTCCTGTATTTATCCAGTCTGTCTATATACTTTACAGCCTCCTGTTCGGATATTCCCTGCCGCTTCATCTCTCTTTTTAAGCGGAATTCATAGGGAGCATCCAGATACACGGATACTACATTAGGCTCATCCTTTAAGACAAAATCCGCTGCCCGGCCAATGCAGACGTAGGATTCATGATGAAGAAGCTCCTGCAATACCTTTGCCTGATAATTAAAAAGATTCTGATCCGATAAAAAATTACCGCTTTCCTTAGAAATGACTTCCCCGCTGTAGACTCTTCTTGAGGCACGGTATAAAAAAGTTTTTTTCATATTCTCATCTGCATTTGCAAATATCGCCTCATTGATTCCGCTGTCTTCCGAAGCCAGACGCAATAGCTTTCTGTCATATACATCGATCCCATAATCAGCCGCCAGTTTTTTTCCTATGTAGCTTCCGCCTCCGCTTCCGCAGGTACGGGTAATGGCAATGGCAAAATACTTCTTATTCTCATCCATAGTCGTACTCTCCTATTGTCCTAGATATGCTTTCTTTACTCTGTCATCCTTTAGCATTTCTCCTGCATTACCTTCCATGGTAATCTTCCCTGTTTCCATGACATAGGCTCTGTTTGATATGGATAAAGCCATTTTTGCATTCTGTTCTACAAGTAGAATGGTGATTCCTTTTTTGTTTACTTCTCTGATAATAGAAAAGATTTCCTTTACCAGCAATGGAGATAGTCCCATAGACGGTTCATCCATCAGGATCATCTTAGGTTTTGCCATAAGAGCCCGGCCTACGGCAAGCATCTGCTGCTCCCCGCCGGACAAAGTTCCTGCCAGCTGTTTTTTCCGCTCTTTTAATCGGGAAAAACGTTCAAATACATCTGCCATATTGGCTGCCATGTCTTTTCCATCGGTAAATGCCCCCATCTCCAGATTTTCTTCTACGGTCATCTGGGGGAAAATATGACGCCCTTCCGGCACATGTGCCAGCTTTAGATTGATGATCTTGCTGGGTTCTGTTTTTAACAAATCGGCTCCGTCAAAAAGTATCTCCCCCTTGTCAGCTTTCTTTAACCCTGAAATAGTTCTTAAGATCGTGGTTTTTCCTGCTCCATTTGCCCCGATAAGGGAAACGATTTCTCCATCATGAACTTCCAGAGATACTCCATGGATGGCTTCAATGGCTCCGTAAGATACTGCCAGATTCGTTATCTTAAGCATCTTCCTCCACCTCCTCATCGTCTTTTCCCAAATAGGCTTCAATGACCTTTGGATGATTGGCAATCTCCTCCGGAGTCCCGGCGGCAATGGTGGTGCCGAAATCAAGGACAGAAATCCGTTCACAGATCTTCATGACCAGGCTCATGTCATGTTCGATAAGAAGCACGGAAATCTTAAATTCATCACGGATATAGTTGATAATCTCCAGGAGTTCTTCCGTTTCTGTCGGGTTCATCCCAGCTGCAGGTTCATCAAGAAGAAGGAGTTTCATATCCGTAGCCAGGGCTCTGGCTATCTCCAGACGCCTCTGCTCTCCATAAGGAAGATTTCCTGCTTCGTAATCTTCTTTTCCATTTAGATGCACGATTTGAAGCAGTTCTTCCGCTCTTTTTGTTAGTTCCTCTTCCTGCTTCCAGTAAGACGGCGTACGAAAGACGGCATGGAACAGATTGTAGGAAAGTTTGGCTCCCATAGCGGCCTTTACATTATCGATTACAGACATTTTCTTAAATAACCGAATATTCTGGAATGTTCTTGCAATTCCCGCTTCGACAATCTGATGGGTCTTTTTCCCATTCATGGACTGACCATTTAAGTAAAAGGATCCTTCCGTTGGTTTATAAACACCAGTGATCAGATTGAACACTGTGGTTTTTCCTGCGCCGTTTGGACCAATCAGTCCTACCAATTCCGATTCTCCGATTTCCATATTAAAACTATCCACCGCTTTTAATCCGCCGAACTGGATTCCCAGGTTCTGTGCCCTTAATACCGGCATGGTTCCTTCTGTTCCCGTCATAGTTATACACCTCTGTTTTTTTCCGGCTCTTTTCCCAACCGCCTTTTCTGCCTGTCAGACGTTCATATACACGAATAAGGGAAAATTCCCACGCTCCGAAGATACCGCCCGGTTTGAATATCATAACCAGTACCAGTACTACAGAGTATGCCAGCATACGGTACTGGGAGAACTGGCGCATCATCTCCGGAAGAGAAGAAAGAAAAGCTGCACCGATGATGGACCCGGTAATGGAGCCGATCCCTCCAATGATTACCTCTGAGAGAAGCTCCGCAGAGTACATAAAGTTAAAGTTAGTAGGAATCATAGCTGTCATGTAATGAGCATAAACACCACCGCCGATTCCTGCAAAGAAAGCTGCTACAGTAAAGGTAAGCACTTTATAATAAGTTACATTGATTCCAGAAGCAGACGCTGCTATATAATCTTCCCGAATGGCTTTCACTGTTCTTCCAAATCGGCTTCGCACGTACATATACATGACCGTGATGCAGACTACCATGATCCAGAAGCTCCAATAGAAGTTAGAAAGCTTTATAATACCGCTCATGGTTTTCCCACCCCCGGTAATCGAAAGATTGCAAAAGAGCACCCGGATGATCTCCGCAAAGGCAATGGTCACAATGGCAAGATAATCCCCCCTTAAGCGGAGTGCAGGAATCCCAACAAGGACTCCGGTCAAACCGGCTGCAATCCCTCCTGCAAGAAGAGCAACCAGGAATAATGCGATATCGGGCAGCCCTTTTCCGGTAAGTCCATTGGACACAATGGCAGAGGCATATGCTCCCACTGATACAAAACCCGCATGGCCAAGGGAAAATTCGCCCATGCAGCCCACCACCAGATTTAAGGAAGCTACCATAATGATCGTATAACAGGCGGTGGTACTGATTCCCTTGATATACTGAGTGGACCGGCCAAAAGCATTGTTTTCAAAAAGCAGGACAAACAGGAAAAAAACTGCCAGAACCCCCAGGAAATTAAGGAAATAGGAAACTTTAAACCTCTTTTCCATGATCCACCCCCTTAAACTTTCTCGCCCACATTCTTGCCAAGAATGCCGGACGGCTTCACCAATAGAATCACGATCAGAATGCCATAGGTAATCGCTTCATACCAGCCCGGTGCAAAGAGCTTTACATAAATCTCAATGAGGCCGACAAGAATTCCTCCAAGCATAGCTCCGGGAATGACTCCGATCCCACCAAGGACAGCGGCAATAAAGGCCTTAAGTCCCATCATGGAACCCATATCATTGGTGACGCGAGGGTATTTGGCACAGTACATAAGAGCGGCAACTGCTGCCAGTGCGGAGCCAATAGCAAAGGTCATGGTAATGACTTTATTGACATTGATTCCCGCCAGAATGGAAGCATCCCGATCCTGAGGAACCGCCCGCATGGCTTTCCCTATCTTGGTACTTTTTATAAATATCTGAAGGCACGCCATCATAACAACCCCGATACCGATGGTCAAGATAACATTCAGAGGAAGGGCCACTCCAAGCACATTTACAGAGGGTAAATCAAATATTTTCTGGACATTATGGGGCTTTGCACCAAAAAGAACCATGGCCAGATTTTCAAGAAACAGACTCATGGCAAGTGCTGTAATAAGAGCTGACATGGAGCCGGCCCTACGGACCGGCTTATATGCTATCACCTCAACCAGGACTCCCACCGCAGCGCATATGACCACGGCAAGGAAAACGGAAATCCAAGCTGGCATTCCGGCATGGATCATCATAGGAATGGTATAAAATAAAGTATAGGCTCCAATCATGATGAAATCGCCATGAGCAAAGTTAATCATACGGATGATTCCATATACCATGGTATAACCAAGTGCAATCAAAGCATAGATAGCGCCCTGATTCAGTCCGTTTATCAGGCTTTGAAAGAATAATGAGAATGTCATAGGATCTTCCTCCCTTGTTTATTCCTTTGTTCCTTCCGGTGAAAGAGTCATAAGCCATTTCACCTTACCGCCTTCAAAGGTATTGATCGCTACGGATTTCTCCGGGTCGCCGTTTTCATCCATGGTAAAAGTTCCTCCCACCCCTGTAAAAGTCATTCCGGTCATCCCATTTACAAGGGAAACCGTATCTGATGCACCGCTGTTTTTGGCTGCTTCCACCAGCATATAAATGGCATCATAGTAAAGAGCGGCACAGGCATTTAAGCTTTCCGTACCATACTTTTCCGTATATTTAGATACGAAATTGACTACAGCCGGAGCAGTATCTTCCGAAGAATAGTGGTTGGTAAAATAACAGTTCTCAAAATTATCTTCAAAGCCAGCAGTATCGGTTCCATCCCAGCCATCACCGCCCATGACTGCCCCGTCAAAGCCTGCATCCCTTGCCGCACCTACCAGAAGAGGAACCGTATCTAAGAAAGCGGGATAAAACAGGAAATCTGCTCCTTTTGCCACCACCTGGGAAGTCTGGGATGAAAAGTCTGTATCCTTTGTGGTACATTCTCCCACATATACTACTTCAATTCCGTTTGCCTCGGCATTCTCTATAAATGCATCTTTTAAGCCGTTGGAATAATCATCATCCTTGGCATATATAACGGCGGCTTTTGTCCAGCCTTTTTCCTTTGCAAACTGGGCTGCCATTTTGCCCTGATATGGATCAATAAAACAATTCCTGAAAATGGTGGAACCTTTAAGGGTTACATCTTTATTGGTAGCTCCAGTTGCAAGAAGAAGCATATTGTCTTTGGAAGCCTGTTCGGCAACGGGAAGGGTAACGGAGGAAAAAAAGCTTCCCACGATGGCACTGGGGCCTTCCTTCATCAGACTGTTGTAAGCATTAATTGCCTGCTTGGCATCACCGCCGTCATCTACTATTTTTCCGCCATTTACAATTTCAACCTTATAACCGGAATCACCGTCGTTAATTTCTTCAACTGCCATGGCAATGGCATTCTGTGCGCCTTCCCCATAAACAGCAGACCCTCCTGTGATAGGTCCGTACGCGCCGATCTTAATGGTTTTCCCGTCTCCTCCATCCGGAGCAGATGCATCAGCCTGGGTGGACGATGCATCCTGGGTAGCCGATGCATCCTGGGTAGCCGCTGAACTTGCCGCGGCTGTACTGCCTCCTGCGGCACTCTGCTGTGCAGATGAACCGCAGCCGGCAAGGAATGCTGCCGTCAATGCTGTAATAAGAGTTACGGGTAATAATCTTTTTTTCATAATCGCTTCCTCCTCAAACTATTATCATACAAGACGAAAATAAAGACGGAGCAAGGAGGCTTCCCTAAAATGCAGGGAAAACCTCCTTGTTCTCCTTAAGAGACTTATTTGCTTTATGGACTTGGATCATATGTATAATAAATATGCATAATAAATATCCATAAGCAAAAGGAGCCGCAACCGTACTGTGTACGCTTGAGACTCCTTTGTTCTCTTGATTAATATGTTGATAGGATTATAGCATTTGCATTTTTAAAATACAAGTGATTTTACCAGCTTTTTGTTTTTTATGGTCTTGACTTAATTTTCTTAATTATTCAGCCCATTTTTGTAAGTACAGCTATCACATGATTACATACAATCCTTCATGGTCATACCTGCACCGCATAAACCTTCAAAATCTTTGGTAAAGGCATTTACCGCCATGGTTACAGTGTCATTTTTAATCAGCCCCTCTATGACATCCGGAGATATCGTAGACGCGCCGACTCCATACTGGCAAAGTTCCAGTACCTGCTGGGAATTCTTAAAGCTGGCAGCCAGCACTTCTGTTTTTAATCCATTTTTCTTGAAAATATCGTGGATGTCCTTGGCTGTCCTCACGCCGTTTGCTCCAAGATTATCGATCCGGTTTACATACGGCGCCGCATAATCTGCTCCGGCTTTTCCTGCTAAAAATGCCTGCATCTGGGTGTAAATAGCCGTGGCTGTCACATTGGCCCCTTCCTTTTTCAGGTCTTTCATGGCTTTCAATCCTTCTTTTGTGGTAGGGATCTTCACATAGGTATTCATTCCAAGCTCCTTTTGGATCCTGTGAGCTTCCTCAACCATTCCCTCCGCATCTGCTGCAACCACCTGCACATGAAGCTCTGCCTCCGGCCCAATAAATTCACGGATTTCCCTCAGGGTCTCAAAGGGCTGCTTTCCGTTTTTCGCCAGAATACTGGGATTGGTTGTAACACCATCTACTGCAAATGTGTCATATATCTCTTTAATTTTTTCAATACTTGCATCATCAATAATAAATTTCATGCCTCTGCTCCTCTCCCTCTCATGAATCCAAAATGATAATCTTTCCCCTTAGATTTACTTACCTTGGGAAAAAACCGGAGTTTGAGGATGGCTCGTCTTTCACATATAAATGAGCCGTATCCCCCATCCCCTTACATCGGAAATAAGCCTCACCCTCTATCCTCTCTTCTGTCTCCAGTGTGGTGACCGATGAAGGTGCCAGGAAAAAACCATGCCACAGCAATGGGGCCGGGATTCCAAGCAAATGGGACAGCATAACGCAGATCACACCAAAATGGCAGAACAGAACGATGGTATCGTCACTCCCCGGAACCGCCCGGTACATTCCGCCTTCTCTCTGATACCCATGTTTCTTTAATATTTCATCAAGCCCGGCAGCTACTTTTTCATATTCTTCTTTTACAGGCCCTGTTTTCATTCTCTCATTTTCAAACCATAAATCCCTGTCATAAAGCTCATTTTGGTTTGTCCAGTAACCGGGCATAAAATCCCAGGGTATGGTTTTGGTTTCACCAGCCCCGTTATCAACCGGCGCATGGAATTCTCTGAGCCAGGGTAATATCTCTGCCTCAGCATGTAATGTTTGCAATGTTGCTTTAGCAGTATCCTTTGCTCTTCCAAGAGGTGAGCAGTAAAAAGCGGAAACTGAAAGCTTACTGATCCTTTCGGAAAGCAAATCTGCCTCTTTCCAGCCTTTTTGTGTGAGAGAGTCAATGGAATAGTCTGGTTCCCCGTGTCTTATTAGAATTAGCTTCATACCTGTCCTCTTTTCTGTGCTGATAATAGTCCTTTTTATCATAGCATTTATCATAAACAAACACAATGAAACCTAGCTGAATTGCTGATCGCTTTTATTTTCCAACATAAAGACGGGGCCGCTGCAAAACAGATGATTATTCCTCTATTTTGCAACTGCCCCTGGTATTTTATATTAATACATCAATCAGTTCCCTGACAAGAGAACGAATCATCTCCGCACTGTTTAATTGATCCTCCGTATGCATCATCAGCAGCGAGGCTTTGATATCCTCACCGGCTGCCTCTCTCTGAATTAAGTCTGCGTGAATTCTATGAGCCTCTGAGAAATAGGCATCGCCTTCCTCTAATTTCTTAAAGGCTTCCTCCTTTGAACCGCTTTTCACACACTGAAGTGCCTCAAATGCGGCTGATTTTGCCATTCCCGCATTGCTGATCAGTGTAACTGCAGTCATTTCTAAATTTTCCATTATGTGTACTCCTTCATGCTCCTGTGTTGTTTACAAATTCAGTATTTTTAAGGCCTGATCTAAAATAGAAGCACCGTTCATGGTTCCATAACTTCTCATATCCATTACTTCTACCGGTATCTTTCCCTCTACCAGCTTGTCTACCTGAGGTTTCTGGAATTTTACCTGCGGCCCTAATAAAATAATATCCAATGTATCAATCAAGTCCTTGCACTCTGAAATCGGCCGGGCATTGATTTCTGCCTCCAGGCCTCTTTCCTTTGCGGCATCTCTCATTTTTTTAACAACCATACTTGTGGACATACCAGCATTACACACCAGTAATATATTCAACATAACGTAACCTCCTAAATATTATTAGCCATAGCAAATATCGTAACCTTCTGATAATTATGGATGACTTTGGAGTAGTTAAAAATAGTTCCGTTTGATAAATAAGCAATATCATTGATAATCAATGCCGGATCACCTTCCTGCAAGTGAAGCAGTCCAGCATCCTTTTTGCATAACTTATCGCTGGTAATATATTTATCAGCAAATGAGATATTCATCTTCAGCCCTTCCTGAATGTATTTATAAATCGAGCTTTCAATAATCTCCTTATTCAAATATGGGATAATGTCTTTATTGTAATAAGTATATTCGACTGAATAATAAAAACCATCCACAATCCGCAAGCGCTCAATATAATGCAGCGGCGTACCGACCGCACATTTCATCTGCTCCGCCAGCTTCTCATCCGCCTGGATCTCTTTAAATTCTAGGCATTGGGTGCGTATATCCTTGTCCCCGTAACGGCTGGATAAGCCTCGCTGCAGCGCCAGTGTAAGATAATCGCTACGGTCATGGTTTCTGACAAACATTCCGCTCCCCTGTAATTGATAAACCACTCCATAATTGCACAGGATATCAACCGCATTGCGAATTGTTGCCTTGCTGACTCCAAATCGTTCAACCAACTGTTCCTCTGTCGGAAGCTTTCCGACAGAGTTATATAATCCTTCTTCAATTTCCTTAAGTAATATGTTCGCTATTTTTTTATATTTTACCATGTTGATTCCCTCAATTAACTTTCTTTTTCCTTACTATCTAAAATACTATATAATACCATTAATTTCAAGCAAGGGAACATGATATACCAACTGGTTTATTTATTTCTCTTCTTTCAAAAACAGATCATCCTGCATTTTTACAAATGGTAAATATACAATTACAGAATAGACAAGTATCACAAGCTGCGTGATTGCCCCCCGAATGCCTCCCAGCAAAAATCCTCCGATAATCGGCGGAGTAGTCCACGGCAGTATCAAACCACCGAATGGCTGCATAAATCCGAAGCGGATGGCACAATAAGTAATAATTACCGCACCGACCGGAACCAGAATAAACGGAACCAGCATGATAGGGTTTAACACAATCGGAAGACCAAAAATCACCGGTTCATTTACATTAAACAGGCCTGGTACAAAAGACATCCGGCAAATGCTTTTCATCTGCTGGGAACGAGCCACGATAAACGCTGCAATAATCAGTCCAAGAGTAATCCCGGTTCCTCCAAACTTCGCAAAGTTTTCAGTGAACTGCTTGGTGATGATCTTTGCATTTTCATTGGCAACCAAAGTCTGTCCGGCATCTAAAATCGCCTGATTGGACATCGCATTGGCAAGAAGTAAGGAGGATACAATTCCATTGACAATATTCGGTCCATGCATACCAACCCAGAACAGCAGCGACATCAGCAAAATAATGATAATTCCTCCTGGAAGGCTGTCTGATAAGGACTGCAGCGGTGCCTGGATTACTTTAAAAATAATCTCTGTCAATGATAACCCGGCAACCATTTTGCATATCTGATATGCGGCCATGGAAATCAGCATGATAACGAAACCAGGAATTAATGCTGCAAATGCATTGCTGACACCTTCCGGAACGCCATCCGGCATCTTGAAAACAATTTTTCTTTTAATAAAAAAGGTAAAGATCCTGGGCATCGTAATTCCGATGATAATCGCTGAGATTACCCCGTTCCCATTGACCCACGCTTTGGGGATTACACCATTTACTACATCACCATTCTGTGAAACAACTGATGAATTTGTAATAATCAAAAAGGATACAAGACAAAGCAGGCTGCAGGAAATCGCATCCACACCTTCGTTTTTGGCAAAGGTATAGGAAATGCCGAGAACCGCAATAATTGCCATAATGTCAAAGGTACAGGCGGAAACCTGCTTTAAGCCAATGTTCCAGCTCTCTCCGAAGATGTTTGTCATAATTCCGGCCCAATTGCTGATTGGGAAATTGGCAATCAACAAAAAGATGGAACCAACCAAGGTGATCGGCATGATGTACATGGCGCCATCTTTTAAAGCCATAACTGTTTTAAAATTGGAAAACACCACCAGCTTTTCCGTAAACTTATCTAAGAATTTATTCATTATAACTCCCTCCCTATAATGCTTCTCCTCTGGAAGCGATCACTTGCTGATACCAATAAAATGACGCTTTTTTCTTTCGTTCCAGGTTATTCTTATGATCCACATAAATAAAACCGTATTGCTTTTCATACCCATTCAGCCAGCTAAGTAAATCGATAACTGACCATGCGAAATACCCCTTTAAATGAATTCCTCCTGCAATGGCTTTTTTCACCACAGCCAGATGTTCCTCGATATATTTAATACGTGGAATGTCCATAATCTCTCCATCGATTATTGGATCCACATCTCCGAGGCCGTTCTCTGTAATATACAGTTTAATATCACCATAATTTTCCTTGAGCTGCTGTAGCCCACTTAAGAAGCCTTCCGGTGAAACTTCCCAGCCCCATTTGGTATATCGCCCATCATCCAGTTTAACCGTCTGATAAACTCCGTCAAAAGAGACCTGTCCAACACCACCGGTACTTGCAACCCTTGACAAATCTGCATCCGACTCACCTTCGATCAGGACAACCCGTTTCGGCTGATAATAATTCAGCCCCATAAAATCATTGAATGGGACAGCTTTGCGGAGCAGTTCCTGTTCCTCCCCCGTAATTTCAAACATTACCTGGCGATCTTTTAAAATATCAAGACAGTACTGGGGATACCCCCCTTTTAATACCGGGTCATAGAAGAACGCAGTTTCAAAATAGTTGGCATGTGCAGCTGCCTTTTTGCTGCTCTCCCGCTCATCGGCAGGAAAAGCCGGTGCTAACACATGAGTGATTCCAATCTCTCCGTACTGTTTAAGCGACTTATATAATAACACGGTCTTCGCATGGCTGACCATAACATTATGGATTGCCTGGAAATACTTCTTCTGGCATTGTCTGATTCCCGGCGGATGAGCTCCGGTCATATACCCAAGCCTGGTAAAAACAATGGTTTCGTTAAACGTAATCCAATGCTTTACCCGATCCCCAAAAGCTTGAAAGCAAACTTTTGCATACTGAAGAAACGCATCAATGGTTCCCTTATTGCACCAGCCGCCCTGCTCTTCAAGATACTGCGGAAGATCCCAGTGATACAATGTTACAAATGGAACAATACCATAAGACAGGCATTCATCAATCAACTGATTATAGAAATCGAGTCCTTTCTGATTAACCTTACCGTCATTGTGAGGAAAGATTCTTGTCCAGGAAACCGAGAAACGATAAGATTCTAATCCCATCTCTGCCATCAGCTTTATATCTTCCTTAAATCGGTGATAATGGTCTACAGCAACATCTCCGTTTGTTCCGTTCAAAGTCTTGCCCTCTATTTTAGAAAATACATCCCAGTTTGATAATCCTTTGCCGTCTTCATCGAAAGCCCCTTCTACCTGATAAGCCGCTGATGCCGCACCAAATAGAAAATCTTTCGGAAATTTCATAATGCGTCCTCCTAAGTCATTATTACTTTTTAAATTCATACGTATGATTTCGAATTATAACAATCATTTTATTCACTGTCAAGTTTATCTTCTCTGCCAGGATTAGAATTTATGAATTATAGACAAATAATATTTTAAACTATATACACTTTGCACAAACGAAAAAGGGTAAACAAAACCCTGATGGTTAAACGAAGAAATAAAAATCCGTGTTTAACCATCAGGGCATTTTGTTTACTTATTAAATTAATCATAGAATGCATAAAAACTGAATCACTTACTGCCGGTCTAACGATTCCACCACCTGATCTATAAGCCCGCAACAGAAAAGTGTTCTTTCAGCCATCATAACCGGGCTCTCCGTCAGGCCCTGTCTGATGCATTTTTCCGCATGTGCTAACTCATATTTCATTTCAAAATCAACCGTTCTCTCAATCAGCTCAACACCCTGGTCGGTATGTACTTCGCAGCGGTCCGCCTTCCAGTATTCATTGGTTTTTATAAACCCCTTTTCAAAATAAAAAACAGCAAAGCTTTCTGCCGGCCCTCGCATGGAAATACGGCTGCTGATCAGAACATCATCCATTTTTATATTAAAGCTGACAGAGTCCTGAACTCCTGTCTTCCCCCTGGTTCCTAGTGCCTGCACGATTACATCGGCAGGCTCCAGAAGATAATCTAGATATTCAAAGGTATAGGAAGCGCTGCCATAGACAACTCCCCCCTGATCCTTTTCATGCATCCAGGAAGCCTTTGGGCTTTGAAAGGAGGCACTCATATTTACTTGATGGAGTTTTCCTAACATTCCTGAATCAATATACGTTTTAATCAAATCAGTAACAGGTAGAAAAAGGCTCTTTTGCATCTCCATTACAAACAACCCTTTTTCCTTCGCCAGCTGAAAGATTTCTTTTGCCTGTGATTTTGACAGGGTAAATGGTTTCTCACATAATACATGCTTTCCGTAATTCAAAGCTTGCTCCATTTCATGAAAATGCTCCCGGTTTATTGTGGTGATATACACAACCGTTATCTCCGGGTCTTGATAAAGCTCTTCATAAGAACCATAAGCCTTTTCAATATTATTTTCCTGGCAGAACGCCCTGGCTCTGTCAAGTGATCTTGACGCCACCGCAGTTACCGATCCTCCATTAGCCCTCACTGCACCGATAAATCGTTTTCCGATGGCAGCCGTTGATATAATTCCATAGTTTATTTTCATAGTAAGCTCCTCTGGATTTATTATTTTATGGCTCCAGCATCACACTTTTGCTCCCCCTTGCGCCGTATACCAAGAAGATCAGCGTTATTTTTACACTGACAGCGCTTTTATAACCCATTCGGTCGAATAGTTATCAGCCTCGGCTGGGTATTTATAATTCAACTTTTCTGCAATTACTACAGCTATTGACCTGAATAAATCCATAGTTGCTAACAGTGAATTTTTAACGTCATTTTTTTCATAATGAGCATAGCAGTCCGAAAGTTTTTGAATGATCCAATCTTCCGCCCATTCCTCGATGAAACGGCCATTGTGCCAAGTATTATATTTCAGCCCATTTAATACGTGGGCATAACACTCTATCAGGGTTAGCAGTTTCCACATCATATAGTTATCAACACATGATTTCGCCGTCCATAATTCGCCTCGCATTAATTTCTTTGCTGTCCAAATGGCATGATACCAAAAATCGTTTACCACATTGCTAAAATCATGTTCCGATAATAGAACGTAAAGCGAATTTTCTGCAGAAAGTGGTGGTAACATATGTTCAATGCCAATCTTATCGATTAAAATGCGATATCCACTTTTCAATATGCCAATCTCACCACTTTTTACAGCGTTTTCCAATTGGCTCTTTGAAAGAATAACTAAATCTACGTCAAGTGCATCATCAAAAAGTATCCTTCTTTCTTTAGCGCCGCCAATTGTATTTTCAATAAAAGAAATATGGAAACGCCCAATCTGCTCAAGCCACTGATTTGATTGCAGGAAAATGTCGGGATTATCGACGATCATAACAATATCAAGATCGGAAAACTCGTCTGCCGGGTGGTCGTTTCTAGTCCAGGAACCAATAATCATAGCTGCATATAATCCGTCACTTTTATTTCCCCAGAGTACAAAGTTGTTAATGATATTTTCATACCGATTCATACTTATCCCCTCTCACTTTTGCTCCGTTCAACACATTCACCTATTGCGTTTATCTGCTTATGCTATCCGGTGTTTACTCTTGTCCTCATTCTACCACAATCAGGAAATATCTGCCATTCTATTGTGGAAACTATTAATCGGAGCAGATCAAGCAGACTTCCATTTGCCTGGACGATTGGGACAGCAAGAGGTATCAAGATTTCACTTATAACGCATTTTCTTCAGAAATAATCTGACCGCCTTTGCTTCATCTTCCGGAACGCTTCCACCCCTTCCGATCCGGTCGCAAAGTCCAAGGAGAGCAACTTCACCGATATCGGTCTCCCGCTTCATTCCATCAACATCCCCAAAAGGAAGTCCGTCTGTCACATACAAAATGTGCATATGATAACGGACCAGTTTTGCGACTTCCCTGATCCATTTGGCATCAGTGGAAAAACAGGACAAAAAGTCTTCTGTGAGATGTTCTCCCTCAGCATCATGGTTATATGCGGTAATTTTCTCCTTTCGGATTTTCGTTACTGCCGGTTTGCCGATATCATGAAGCAGTGCCGCCCACATCAAAGTCCGGGCATCTTTACTCTTCACCTTCTGTTCTGCTGCCTGATCCACTACCATCATCGTATGATTCCATACGCTTCCTTCCGGATGAAACCGTTTTGACTGCGGGGTTTCCTTCATCTTCCCAAGCATGGAAAACGGGTAATCCAAAAACCATGGTTCCCTGCTGATTTGCTCCAGATATTCCGATGGACGTTCATCATGGAGCAAATGATGATCCATCTGCCGGAATAGTTCTTCCATATTTTTATTTTCTTCTGCCATAACATCTGCCTTTCTGTCGATTGATTACTATTGAAATATCCAGTTTGCGCTAATATCTATTATTTCAAATAATTACTGAAATAAACAACATTCTCATTTACGGCAGCTGCAGACGAAATCCTTCCACATGCAGACCATAAAACGGGTTGCTGACAAAAAAACGGCGACAGACTCCATAAAATGGTAGCCGATCGCCGTTTTATCACTTTTCCTGCATTTATAGTTTTTGTTCCACAAAATGATCCGTATACTTATCCCAATACTCTATATACGTTCTCTCATCTTTTCCGTCAAAATTAAGCTGATACATTCGAAATGTAACAGGGATATTTTTTGGCTGCCACTGTTCCACATAGGAGTATTTGTAGACCATGCCTAGCTTTTTCATTACTTCGCCGCTTCGAGGATTATTCACATCATGGGTGGCTGTAATATAAGGATATCCTGCATCTATGATTTTTTTCATTACCGCTTTTGCCGCTTCTGTGACAATCCCTCTATGCCAGAATTCCTTTTTTAGTCCATAACCAAAATCGTGGCTTTCGCTCTCACTCAGGCAGACATATCCAATCGGCTTGTTATCTTCTTTCAGGCAGATAGCATATCGATAGGCGCTAGACTTGCTATCATATGTTAAAAATCTATCAGTTAAAAATGTCAGTGCTTCCTCAGTAGTACTTAACGGAAACCAAGGAAGAAAAACATTCACTTCCTTATCGCTCATAATTTCAAAAAAATCATTTACATCTTCTGGTGTAAATTTTCGTAAAATTAACCGGTGTGTTTCTATAACCGGTGAGTTTTCATTAACCATCTGATTCCCCCACTCAAATATCTCTTTTTCTGCTTTCTAAGTATCATAGCCCTAAAAAGCGTCTCTCTTTACTCATCTTACTATATTGGCACAAACATTACAATTCTAATTATCCCATATTGGAAGCATCGAGGCCGGAAGGATATAGGGGATTCCCTTTCCATGGATTAGATTGAAGACAGCAGAATCATGATCAGTCATTTAAGAAAAGTAATTGCACACTGAAATGGTTATGTTACCATAGTGACATGGGACAATCGTGTCACTGCAAGGGCGTTGGCCTTCCATTCATAAAGATGGAGGGTTAGCCTTCCATCGTACATAGATGGGAGGTGAAGCATGATGAATTTTGACTTTAAAGACCTTATGGCTTTTGGTATGTTCATTATTGCATTACTTACCTTTATTTTCGTTAATTGTAAGTAGCGTTTTTCTATAAAGTCCCAGTAATGGGCAATAGAAAATCCCCCTTGTATACTTGGTCGGTATCGGGGGATTTCTATCTTCTTATTGGCCAACCCCTTGTATTGGGGCGGTTGTTCTTTTTGTAATTCTAATATAGCATATCTGGCAACTGGATTCAAGAAAGATTTACTCAAGGAGTAATAAAAGCGTATAAATTTACTCAAGGCGTATTGGCTCAATGAGTTTAATCGGAAATTTTCCGGATATAAATTCCATTCATTTTCTTTCTCTTTCTCAGAAACTCCTCATTGTTCCGACTGGGATGGATCCTGTTCGTCAGCAGAACAAAACCTTTTCTGCCCTTCAAATCCATCAAAATAGAAGTACCTGTAAAGCCAGTATGATAAAGCGTATCCTTTCCATACTCCTTGCTCCAACCCAGAGTGCGTTCAAACTTAATCGTACTGCAAAGCTTTTCAAACGTCTCTTCTCCAAATAAAAGCCGGGAATGTTCCAGATAGGCTTTAACAAATTTCACCACATCTTCCAATGTAGAAAACAAACCGGCACTGCCGCATTGCCCCAGCAGATGAGCCTTCGAGTCATGAACTTCTCCGCAGATACAGCCTCTTTTCTCCGTGCATTCCGTCGGGATGCATCGCTCCCTGCTGCCCTGAACCAGATAGGAGGTATCCATCATCCCAAGTGGGTTAAAAATATGCTCCCGGAAGGTCTCCTCAAGAGTAGTTTCATCCAGATTCTCAACGATCTCTCCCAACAGGATAAAACCCACATCCGAATATAGGAAACCTTCCCCGGATTCTCTTTCCCTTGGTGTGGTAAAGAGATATTCCAGAAGATTTTCCCGGCTCCAGCTTTCTTTGTTCCGGATCTCGGCAGGAAGGCCGCTTGAATGAAGCAGAAGGTGTTCCACCGTGACATCCCCATAGGAAAACCGGTTCAGGATCTCTTTTACCGGAGTAGAAAGGCTTATCACTCCTTTTTCCACCAGTTGAAGGATCCGGGTAGTTGTTCCAATCACCTTAGTCAGGGAAGCAAGGTCATAATACATACCTGCTTCCACATTCTGGTCACAATAGGGAACCACCGCCCCTTGCTTTCCGGCATACTTTAGGCGGATTCCCTGATCACTGACAAAGCCCCAGCTGGCTCCCCAGATCACCTGGTCCCGAACAAGCTGCTCTGCCATTTCATCCAAAACCGTCTCATTTTTATCATTCCAGGCTCTTATCATATGACTAAACTCCGTTTTTCACAGCTGCAATGGCTTCCCTTACCTGACCGCCGGATTCTAAAAGGGCTTCCCTGGCCTGATCCTTACTGCAGCTGCATTCAATCATCACGATGGCAGCAGCCACATCCTTATCGGCCTCATAAAGCACTTTGAGAGCCAGTTCTTCTTTCGCACCTGTTAGTTCCATGATCATCTTAACCGCCCGCTTCACAAGCTTTTCGTTGGTGGGCTGCACATGAACCATATAGTTCCGGTATACCTTTCCAAGCCTTATCATGGCTCCGGTGGAAAGCATATTAACTACCATTTTCTGAGCAGTTCCTGCCTTCATTCTGGTAGATCCGTTGATTACCTCTGGTCCCACTACCGGGGCAATGGATATATCCGCGATCTTTGCCATGGTACTGTCCTGATTGCAGGTTACGGAAATGGTAAAGGCACCTGTCTGTTTTCCGAATTCCAGGGCTGCCTTTGTGTAGGGAGTCCTTCCGCTGGCAGCAATGCCGATCACACAATCATCGGCCGTAAGCTTCACCCGTTTTAAGTCCTCCACTGCCAGTTCTTCTGAATCCTCAGCCCCCTCCACCGCTGTATACATGGCCTCATCACCGCCTGCAAGAAGGCCAAAGGCCCTGGTCGGTGATACGCTGTAAGTGGGAGTCAGTTCCACCGCATCCAGTGTGCCCATCCGGCCGGAAGATCCTGCACCGCAATAAATGATCCGGCCGCCTTTTTTGAAACGCTCCACAATCGCATCCACTGCTTCCGCGATTTGGGGAAGCACCTTTTCTATGGCTTCCGCCACTTTTTTGTCTTCATTATTTATTAATGTAACGATGTCCAATGATTCCAGCCTGTCAATGTTACGGGTAGCTTCATTGATTGATTCCGTTGTAAGCTTTTCTATATTGCACATAAAACTCCTCTATTTTTTTATTTTCAGCCCTGCTACCATCTTTCTGGTTTTGATCAGTTCCACTTCATAATGCTCTAAATTTTCCTGAATTACTCCCATATAAAGAAGATCTGCCATCATGATGGAGGTATGAAGAGAGGTAAACGCACCGATCCGCATGACCTTTTCGTTGTCCGGCACATGGAGGCATATATCTGCAATATCCTGAAGGGGAGAATCTCTTCTTCGGGTAACCGCTATGATCGATGCTCCCTGTTTTTCTGCAATCCCACAGGCATAAAGAACTTCCTGGGACTGCCCGCTGTAGGAGAATGCGATCACTACATCCCGTTTATCAATGTAGTTGAAAAATTCCACCATCATATTGATATCCTGGTAAAAATTCGCATTTAAGTCGGCCCGCTTCAGTTTATGGAACAGATCATAAGCAGGCAGCGAGGAACTTCCGATCCCCACCAGATAAATGCGCCGGGCTTTCTTTATTTTGTTGATAGCTTTTTTTAATGCATCTTTATTCAGCTGATAGAAAAAATCCTGAAATGCCGCATCCACCAGGGCATCCATTTTTCGGCACAGCGTATCTAAGTCATCTTCCTTGGAAATAATGGGGTCTACCATATCTTCCTTATCATTTTGGGCATCGGTTGCAGCAAGTGCCAATTTAAAACCTTCCAACCCATCAAAGCCAAGTTTTTGAACATAACGGATCACAGAGGCGGAAGATACCCCGCTTTTTCCTGCAATATCCACTGCCGTCATCCCAAGACAGTTTTTGGTGTCTGACAATACAAAATCTGAGAGTTTCTTCTCTGCCTTACTCATTTCATTGTATTGTTCTCTTATCTTCAACCGTACTGATTCCATTCCGCCTCCTCCTGCATCCGATTAATTTTTACAGCATGTTTACGATTGACTGGTCCGACTCATTGGGCAGCATCTGAGCCGTAACACTCACTCCAAGCTGTATCATTTCCCGGATATCCTTTTCATCGTCTTCTGTCAGGTTCACTGATTTTTTAATGGGTCTGCTTCCTTCTCTTTTTGCCACATTTCCCACATTAAAAGCCTTGATCGGAACTTCAGAACGGATCAGCGTTGCCATATCCGTTACATTCTTTGTTATAAGAAAAACCTTATCCTCTTCGTAAGCCTTTTCTGCAAATTTTTCAGCAGCCCGTTTTAAAGACAGGATGGAAAGCTTTACTCCTGCCGGTTTTGCCATCTTAAGGCCTGCAATAATCAGTTCATCTTTTACCGCTTCGTCGTTAACCACAATGATCCGGGACGCTCCTACGGTATTGGTCCAAACCATAGCCACCTGACCATGAATCAGTCTCTCATCTACTCTCGCATGAACAATTGCCATGAATCTTTCTCCTTTTCTTCTTCCTATTCTTCCAGCTCACATGCATCATCCGATATATGAAAATACGTCATATGCTGTTTTCCCATCTCCAGGGAGGCATCTAGAAGCTCTCGGATATCTGAAATCATTCCCCTGGACATGTAGGCATGAAGGACCAGAGGAAGGTTGATGCCTCCGATTACCTCCATATTTTCATGGATACCGGACATTTTCAGTCTGGAAGCCATATTAAAGGGCGAACCTCCCGTCAGATCCGCAAGCACTGCCACCGCTTCACAGTCTTTAAGCCTCCGGATCCCTTCCTTCAGCTTTTCTGTCAGAAGTTCCGTGGAATCCTCCGCTTTAAAATCAACAGCTTCATAATATTCCGTCTCTCCAGCCAGCAGCTTTAACCCGCTGGTTAAACCAGAGGCAAATTCACCATGGCCGGTTACTATGATTCCAATCATACCACTATTTCCTTTCCTGTTTCAACTTCCTTTTTTAAAATAAACCAGCCACAAAGGTCAGCATGGATTGCAGATTGCCAAGTACCATACCCAAACCGATGAGAATAAAAATCAATTTTGTAGAATTCACCTTTTTCTTCCCAAGGAGCCAGTATGAAAATACTACGATACCAAGAGGAAGCAGGGAAGGCATGATTTTATCCAACATATCCTGAAGGGCAAAGGTTACTTCTCCCATGGTAAACTGCAGATCCGTACGGTATTTGATTACAGAAGGGATCAGTGCTCCTACCACAGTCAATCCCAGGATGCTGGCCGCCTCTGTAATAGGAGAAATTTTATCCGCAAACCCGGTTGCAAGCTTTCGTCCGGACTGATAGCCGATGCAGGTAAATTTATATCGTATCCATAATACCCCCGCACATGCAATGAGAGGTATGATAAGTCCAATGGGATTCCCCTGCATGGCAATATAAGACGCGATAGAGAACACGATTGCTCGGTAAATGGCGATGAATAACGTATCACCGACTCCTGCAAACGGTCCCATAAGCCCGGTCTTTAAACCGGTAATGGCCTCCTCCGCCTCAATTCCTAACTCTTCCTCCAGCGCCATATCGGCACCAACGATCAGATGAGACATTGCCGGAGTAGTGTTAAAATAACCCAGATGCATCTTCAGTGCACGTTTCATCTTTTCGGGATCATTGGAGTACAACCTCTTTAAAACCGGCATGATGACATAGGCATATCCAAGGCCCTGCATCTTTTCATAATTCCAGCCAAACTGTAAAGTAAACAGATTGCGCAGATATACTTTTTTGATATCGCTTTTTTCCAATTTCACGCTTCCTGTCTGGTTTTTGTCAGCCATCGATTTCTACCTCCTCATCATCCAAAGTCTGCACTGCTGCCCGCTCTCTTGCTCTCGAAAGATGAAGAGCAGCCAGTGCCAGGCCGATCAATGCGGCCGCCATAACGGTAAACGTAGCGCCTCCAAAGGCAATCAGCACGAATCCGATGATAAAATACGGATAGTATTTTTTAATGGGCAGATAGCGCATCAGTATGGCCATACCCATTGCAGGAAGAATGGCACCCGCGGTTTTAAGTCCTGTCATAAACCAGGCCGGGATAATGGCATTTACTCCATTAACAACTGCCTCTCCAAAAATCAGTCCCAATGCGACCGGAATCACCCTGGAAAGGACCCAGGGCAGCAGTCCCAGTAAATTTGCCCGCTCCACTCCTTTGTAATCCGCATTTTCCGCACAGCGGTCTGCGTAATGCTGAAAGAATGAGTTGGTCATCCTTCCCAGAATGTCCATCTGAGTTAACAGCAATCCGATGGGAATAGCCAGTCCGATTCCATATTCTGCCCCCTGTCCGGAAATAATTGCATAAGCGGTACCCATAATTGCTCCTGATAAATAATCCGGAACCGTGGCACCCCCATAAGTAGCAACTCCCAATGTCATCAGCTGCAATGTCGCACCAACAATCAGACCTGTTGGCAAATCCCCCAATAATGCCCCGGTAATTACAGCCGCAAATAACGGGGTATACAATCCGCATTGAATGGAAATCTGATCAACCACAGCAATCACGGTATACAGAATCAATGCAATAACAACCAACAAAGAAACTCCCTGCATGTTTTACCTCCTTTTCATGCCTCTTGCCTATTCACTATATAGGCAATGTGTATGACTTTTCATAGTATAAGCGCTTATATTTAGTATTATAGCATGTATGTAACCATTTTACAATATAATAATTAAAATAGTTTTAAATGTAATAGCGTTACATTATTTAATAAAGTAATATGTTATTTAAAGAAATGAAAGGTCTTATTTACGTGTTCTTTTGGGAGGAGGATAAACCAAAATGTGATTGGCACCACTATGTAAGAAGACAAAAAACAAGGTACCGACCGTCCGGGCCAATACCTTGTTATTTTGTTTAACCGTCAAATTGAAATAAAATGATTCTTAATTGTATCTAACCGATCAAGAATTAGATGTTTCAAGCTAACAGGACTAATTGAGATGATCCTTTCACCATAAATTGTGAAATAATCTGCGATAAAGGGTTCTTCCCCTTTGTTATAAAAACCTCTTATATAATATCTCCCATTTTCCTGAAACAGCTCCATAGATGGATAATGCTCTTTATAGAAAACATCCACGCCTTTGGCATTAACACCAACCTCGAAGTCAATGGAATCATGATCCCGAAACATTTCTTTCGGAGAAATAAGAAATTCAGAAAGCGGCTTTGCTATATATTTATCGCAGGGCTGCACAGAATGAATTTTATCACAGCGGAACACTTGCGGCTTTTCCGTTTGAAAATTGTATGCCGTTGCATACCACTGTCCATAGGCAGAGGTTATATCAAAGAACTGAACATAATACTGCTTTTCCATCTCCCCCTTTGTATAGTGGATTTCACACACGTTTTCATCAACCGCCATTTGCAGAATATCTTGCAAGCAATCGCATTCATTCTTGCTTTTATAACTCCCCAAACTAAAAATCAATTCCATCTTACGTAGTTTATTGATTCGTTCATCTGATATACACCCTTCAAATTTTTGCTTTAATTTTTGTACGTTCAAGTGAAAAGGCGTCGATTGATAGGCATTAAGCGTCTGCATGGCAAAATACAACGCGTGAACCTCATCAATCGAAAATACAATAGGGGATAATAATCGATTGGGAAGTATACCATAATATCCGTTCCGCCCAGACTTCGAGTAAATCGGCATGCCGATTTCTTCTAAGGACTGGATATCCCGAAGTGCTGTACTTTTAGAAATAGAATATCTGTCCATAATGCTTTTGAGACTGAAAAACTTTTTATCGTTTAAGTATATCATCATATCATTCAGCCGTTCTGATTTTTTCATGGATTTTTCCTCTTTCTGATTAAATGGTTTCACAAAATGAAACCATTATACATTATACTGCAAACACAGCAATAAATAAAGCAAAGGAGAATTAAATTATGAATGCAAAACAAGAATTCACCCGACTGATCAATACACAAACTGAAATTGCTTTGGCTACTTGTACTGACGGCCAGCCCAGTGTGAGGATCGTAAACTTCTGCTTTGACGAAGCCGCCAAAGTACTGCTCTTTACCACGTTTGGAGATAATGAGAAAGTAAAGGAATTGGAAGGCAATAATAAGGTAGCATTTACAACCATTCCCCACTCAGGCAATGAGCATATTAAGGCGAAAGGCATGGCTAAAAAAAGCAGCAGAACGATATTTGACGTAGCGGAACATTTCATTAATAAAATTCCAGGCTACGGAGATATGATAGAACAAGCTGGGGATTACTTAGTACTCTATGAAATTTCTTTTGAATCAGCCGTTGTCACCTTGGATTTTGAGAACATAGAAACATACCATTTAGCTGACTGATCATAAGCATAAATATAGAAAGAATGGCATAGCCTTTGCGCTGTGCCATTCTTTCTATATTATAACTGCCTGATACTTTCCCTGATCTTACAGCTCTTCTCCGTTGGTTTCTATCACTTTTTTATACCAATGGAAGGAATCTTTTCTGAATCGGTTTAACGTACCATTTCCTTCGTCATCCTGATCCACATAGATGAAGCCGTAGCGTTTCGTCATTTCCGATGTCCCGCAGCTGATTAAATCAATACAGCCCCACGTCGTATAACCCATTAAATCGACACCGTCTGTTACTGCCTCCTTCATCTGCTTTACGTGCTCACGGATATAGTCAATCCGGTAATCATCATGAATGCTTCCATCCGCCTCCATCTTATCCCTGGCTCCCAGTCCATTTTCAACCAGGAACAGAGGCTTTTTATAACGGTCATACATTTTATTCAGTGTAATGCGAAGCCCGATGGGGTCAATGGGCCACCCCCACTCCGTCAGCTTTAAATAAGGATTCTTGATCGGACTATCCAGTTTTCCAGCCAGTTCATTTGCATCCGGCCTGTCCTCCGTAACATGGGTCATGTAATAGCTGAATGCGATGAAATCCACCGTATAATCCCTGATGATTTTAAAATCTTCCGGTTCTGTTTCCAGTTTTATGTTCTTTTCATTGAAATACCGTGACATGTAGGAAGGATATTCTCCTCTTGCCTGTACCTCCGGATAAAAGAGGTTGATTTGGTCAGCCTTTAATGCCTGCAGCTGGTCCTCCGGCTTACAGGTTTTTGCATAAGACTCGATCCGGTTGATCATACAGCCGATTTTCGCATCAGGCATAATTTCTCTTCCCGCCTTCACAGCCAGGGAACTGGCTACAAACTGGTAATGAGATGCCTGGTAGGCAGCCTCTTCTAAGTGATCCACTCTGTCAGGAAAACTTCCTGCCCCTGTGTACAGGCTGTTTAAGTTCATATTCATTTCGTTAAATGTGATCCAGTACTTCACGTCATTCTTATAACGTTTGAAGCATGCGGTTGCAAACCGGACAAAGCAATCAATCAGCTCCCGGCTCTGCCAGCCATTATACTTTTCTGACAGAACGATAGGCATTTCATAATGGGATAATGTAATAAGGGGCTCTATGTTATACTTTTTCAGTTCGGCGATTACCTTATCGTAAAAAGCAAATCCGGCTTCATTAGGCTCGGTTTCCAAACCCGTAGGAAAAATTCTTACCCAGGAAATGGAGAACCGGAACACCTTAAATCCCATTTCCGCAAATAATGCGATATCCTCTGCATAACGATGGTAGAAATCGATTCCCCAGCGCTTGGGAAATTTATATTTTTCCTCATTGGCCCGGTACTCTTCCAGTTCCTTTGAGGTGACATTGAACGTAAAATTATTTACTTCTCCTGTTGCGTAGGGATCTTTATAGGCTGCATAATCCGATGTGGACATTCCTTTTCCATCTTCTTTATAGGCTCCTTCGATCTGATTGGCAGCGGTTGCCCCGCCCCATAAAAAACCATCTGGAAATCCATAGTTTACTTCCTGTCTCATAATTATTCTCCTTTTTTGAATCATATTTGAATTGATAGGAACAGCTTGTTTTATAGTCAATGGGATATTCGCAATCCGCTTCGCTACTTGATTCGGTTAAATGTTACTGGAATACGATCAGTACCTCACTGGTTCCCGCCTGTGCCATATCCATAGGGAAATCCAGTACATTCACATATTCATCTGAGTTTGTTACAATTATAGGGGTGATGGGATTTAAATGATTCTCCTTGATGAAATCTAAGTCCACCTTCATCAAAGGCTCTCCCTTCTCTACCCACTGATCTTCTTTTACAAGAACTTCAAAGCCCTTTCCCTGGAGATTCACCGTATCAATCCCGATATGGATCACTACGTTTACCCCACGGTCAGAGATCAGACCGATGGCATGCTTTGTAGGTGCTATCATTTTTACCTGTCCTTGGAAGGGTGCTTTCACGATTCCTTCATCCGGTATGATTGCGATTCCTTTGCCAAGGATACCTTCCGCAAACATCTTGTCAGGAACCTGAGCAAGTCCTACCGCCTTTCCAGTCATGGGAGCAGTTACCGGTATTTTTACCATCTGCCCTTCATGATCTTGGGAGATTTTATCAGCCACCTTCTCTTCTGCCTTTTTCTTTCCTTCCAGAGGAAGAATCATCGTTATAATAAAAGCAGTGAGGAATGAAGCAGCAACACCGATACACGCCCAAATAAAGTTGTTTAACTCCCCTTCTTTTAAGTAAGTAGGCAAAGCGGTAATTCCCGGAATGCTGAAAGCATAAGCCTTAACATGAAAGATGCCGTAAATAGCTCCTCCCACTGCTCCGCCTGCCAATGCTGCATAAAAAGGCTTCTTATATTTTAAGTTCACCCCATATATGGCAGGTTCCGTTATGCCAAACAAAGCGGAAAGTGCACTGGAAAATGCAATGGATTTCATTTTCTTATCCTTTATTTTAAAAGCAGCACCGAGAACAGCGCCGCACTGGCCCATATTGCTAACAATACTCATGGGAAGCAGTAAAATATCGTAGCCAACACCGCCCAGTCCGTCAAAGGTAGACGGGAAAAATGCATAATGCATGCCGGTTATTACGATGACCGACATAAGCCCTCCCATCAATAGGCCGGCCACAGGACCCGCTACTCCAAACAGGGAGATGAAAAAGGCTGCCACATATTTGCCTACATAACTTCCCAAAGGAGCGATGAATACAAGAACCACTGGGGCCGTGATCAGAAGGGAAGCCACTGGCGTCACGATCAGTTTTAAAAAGCTCGGTACAAAACGGTCTATAAATTTATATACGATGCTCAGTAACAGGACACCCAAAATAATTGGGATCACCGTGGAATTGTAATCCATGACAGGAATATTCAGAAACAGGAATTTTACCGTACTGATCCCCTGTCCGCTTAAACTCACAAATGCAGGATACATGATGATTCCGGCAAGAGTCGCAGCCAGATGTTCATTCACTCCAAATTTCTTTCCCGCTGAAAAGGCAACCAGAAATGGAAGGAAGTAATAGGTGGCATTAGAAATCATATCTAAAACAAAATAATTGTCTGATTCCGGATTCAGCACTTTAAGAAATATCAGCAGCGCCAGGATCCCTTTTATAATTCCGGCTCCGGTTATTGCCGGTAAAATGGGATTAAAAATACCTGAGATCACACCAAACACTACGTTGATCGGATTTTCTCTCTTCTTATCCTTCTTAGTCTTTTCTTCCGAAGAAACGACCAGATCTCCCAATTCTTTCTTAACTCCTTCAAATACCTTTAATACCTCATTTCCGATGATCACCTGAAACTGGTCCCCCTGAAACTGGGCTCCTAAGACACCGTTTAAAGCCTGTATGGCCTTCACATCTGCCTTTTCTCTGTCTTTTAAGTGAAAACGCAGCCTGGTAATGCAGTTCCAGGCCTGGGTAATATTATCCTCCCCACCGCAATACCGGATAATTTCCTGAGCTAATTTTAAATGTTCCATACACAAAGTCTCCTTTTCGTTTTATTTTTACTATTAAAATAAATCCTAGTTCGCAGACAATGCCTAATTGAATAGTAACACTCTTGTTTTAATTACTTATTTGCAACATTTGTTATTCTTTCGATATGAAGCAGTAAATAAATGATTTCATCCTTGGAAACATCCCAGGAATAGGCGTCAAGCAGATATTTTGCAATCTTAACAGCGCATTGGTAGCTTTTTTTATAACGGGTTTTTACTGTTTCCAATAAATCTTCATCGTTTAACCCTATGGTGTCCTTCATATGAGTTTCCTGCCGTATGATAAAATACCGCAGATGCACAATAAACCTGGAGTAGTATAAGGAATCCTCATCTAATATCAATTGAAAATGGTAACTGACAATATCCAGGATCCGGCTGATGATCTCTGTAATTTTTAAGGTATCACTCATATCCTGACTTTCAAATTGGGCGTTTACAAAATGAAGGGCTATAAAGGATGCCTCCTGAGGCGGCAATTTTACCTGAAGACGTTCCTCGATTAATTTCACCCCCTTTTTTCCGATTTCATACTCTCTTGGATAGAGGTGGGGGACTTCCCATTGCAATGGATTTTCCACATTCTGATTTTTCTTCGCCCGCTCGATAGCAAAATACAGATGGTCGGCAAGTATGATCAGGATAGAAGCATGAAGCTGTTTTTCCAATATCCTGGAGCCATACTGAATGATTTCTTCCGTGACGGAAACGATGTCTTCCGACAGATTCTGAACCATGGAAGCCAGACGTTTATTGCTGTCATTGATGAAAAGCTTATTGATGGAAGATTCTGAGACCATATCCCCCCTCTTCCGGTTGAAACCGATCCCGGTTCCAAACAGCACGACTTCATTATGATTCTCGTCATAGGCAAGAACGATGTTATTATTCAGTGATTTAACAAACTCGAACATAAAGCACCTCCTTTCTCGTTTAATTTTTCCTTTTTAATCGGTTTCAGTTAACTATCATTTAAAAATAGGATAAAAAAAATCACCAAACACCAATATCCCCTATTATGCGGATATTTGCATTTGATGATGCCTGATCGAGTCAGTAACACTTACTATTAACTTGTCTTCAATATAGCATTTCTTCGTCATATTGTCAAGATAATGTTTTTAACGTTTAAACGAACCCAACAAAACGTTATGAGGTTGATTATTGAACCTGAAATATTATTGCAGTATTAACGAAATCTTCCGACTAAACTGCCTTCCTGTAAAATATGTCCTTGCATAGCAGCCAGTAAATCCCGCTTTCTGGATTTGCTTGGCAGATCCAATAAACAATCCAAAGCATATACATTGAATTGATAAAGGTGCGACCAGTTGAAAGGTGGTTTTGGCCCACGGTATCTATTTCTTCCGTATCCCCGTCCTTGTATTGCCCCATTAAATTCTGCTATATGAGGTCCGTAAGGTATGTTTGGGGGAATTACTTCCATGACGGGAATATTCCAAATTACCCAATGGTTATATGCAGGAATGGGGTGTCCCATATCATCCATTATGATAGCAAGGGATTTGGCATTATCATTTATGGCTGACAGATGCAATTCAGGAGAAATATCCTCTCCACACCCTGTGTATTGAATCGGTATGACGGCTTCGTTCTCAAAAGCCGGACTGGTTACTGATAGTTGGTCTTTCATAATTTACCTGCCTTTCCTTAAGCTCATAATTAAATCTATTTATCCATATATTATACAAACCTTTTCTTATGAGGCTCCCATGCAGATAATTTCTAAAAAAACTCTGACCGATATCATGCGATATAACGGGATCACTGTTTTTACTTATGCAATCCATTATCCCCAGTTTACCTCCTCATGCAGTTCCACGGCAGCGCAGAGCATTAATAAATACTATGAATTCCGGTCGAGACAGTCTGAGATCTACTGCCGGACCGTGCTGTATCCTCAGGCCGTAGATCAGGCCAGGTTCGTACAAAAAAATCAGTTTCCCTTTAACAGCTATCAATTTTTATCTGTTTTTCAGACCACATACAATAAGGGCTGCATCGCCAGCCTTTACACCGATCAATATACGTATCTGGGAGGAGCCCACGGAAATACAATCAGGGATTCCCAGACATGGGACTTTTGTACCGGAAAACAGCTGAAACTAGAAGATTTTTTCCCTAAGACTCCCCCATTTACGGAGTATATTTTTAAGGGGATTCAACAGCAGATAGAAGATCAGATGAAAACAACCCCCTCCCAATATTTTGATGATTATGCAACGCTTCTTCGTGGTAACTTTAACATCAATGGATTTTTTATTAAGCCAGCGGGGATTGTCATCTACTATCAGCAATATGATATCGCTCCCTATGTAAGAGGAATCCCGGAATTTCTTTTTCCTTTCAATGCTGCTCTCCCAATGCCCGGCGCTTCCTGCCAATGATATGCATGACCTACAACTTCACAAAGTGTTCACAATTCCATCAAAGTTTTATCATAATTCCCCTGTATATTTATAATTACAAAAGGAAATAACCTTTTAAATAAAACTTTTTTTCATACAAAGCCGGCAGGAGCCCCCATCTTGCCGGCTCCCTCCATATTAAGCCTGTCCAGTACCTCAAGCATCAGTGGTTCTTCCTATTCAGCCGTATTTCACACTTCCTCATCAAATGCCTCTAACGCTATGGGCAAAGACTTGACTATTGTATTCCCAACTGCGGGTAATCCTACCAGAATACTGCTTATAATTTCTTCTCTTGTTGCTCCTTTGGATTTTGCCATTTTAACATGGAACGGCAATCCGCTTTCAAGACCAACGGCAGCCATCACCGCAAGATAGGCAAGTTCTTTCGTCTTTTTATCCAGTGCGCTTGCATCGTCCACTTTTTGTACCATTTCCATCCAAGCCATTTGTACCTCAGGAGCCTCTTTTGCAAAGGCTTGAAACGCTGGGCTAACCTTCATATAATCACCTCTCTTTTATTACTGATTGAAATGTTCCTTCCATGCCGGAAGCTTTTTCATGCTGTTTTCGGCCATTTGAGCCGCCGCCTTTTCGTCAAACCCCTGTGTCTTGATGATAAAGTTAATCATACCTGCCTTCTTTTCTTCAAATGACTGCATGGAGCCGTCAGGTCGGGCGCAGTGTACACAATAGTCTTTCGTTGTATCCCCGTAGGCAAATTCAGAAGCATCTGCCATTGGCATACCGCAAGCAATACAAACTTTCATTTTATATCCTCCTTTATCTTTTAATCAATTCTAAAAAAGTTTCCATAAGTTCTGAACCATACCGCTCCAAAACCGGTGTATCCGGCGAGAACAAATCTTTGTTTAACAAATAATAATGGACCAATCCCATCCACGTATTAAACAACCGGTGAACAGGAAGATTCTTAATATTGTTTTCACGTTCAAATACCTTGTTAAAATGGTAAGCGGCAATGGATTGAATATTTGAAAATGTTAATCTTGCATCCTCCGGTAATAAACTCCTTTCAGCAATCAATCGAATATAAAACTTTTCGTACCTGGCTAAAACATCTAAATGAGCCTTTAACAGCTCCTCAATATTATCTTTTGTTTCAGACTGCTGATGTATCTCAGAACCCAAAACATCACCAAAATCCTGTATCAGGCAACACAGCAATTCATCCAGTGATGAGAAATGAACGAATATTGTGCCGTGAGAGACACCCGCTTCCTTTGCAATAACAGCCGTTGTAGCTGAGAAGCCTTGTTCGGAATAAATCTGATATGCTGTTTCAAGTATCTTTTTTCGAGTATTTTCTTTTTGCAGTTGCCTTTTCGACTTCAAGTAATGACCTCCAACTCATTGAGTGTATACTCATTGTATTTTATTTTATATCGAGTGTCAAGATGTTATTATTTATTTTTTTATTAATGATGGTTACAGTGATAATTAGCATATATTTTTTGATTCGTCCCCGTTTTAACGCAGTTTCATGACTGTTTAATTATATGTTATTAATATTACATAATAATGTAGTTATATTAAATCGCTTATAATCATTTAATATAGCTTGTAAAACAGGCCGCCAAGCAACTTTACCTTCTTCTGAAACTGTAGAAGAACTTAGAAACCATATGAATCAAACAGCATTCAGACTGCTAGTGCTGATAAACTTTCACGTATCTATTATTTAGGAATAAAAAAATACTGGATTCCCTGAATCCAGGTATTCCATACTTCTAATATCATAAGCCGGCACTATACACCACACAACAAATTTGGTGCATTTAGCCCTTTATACTCACCAAATATTCAAAAGCAAGGTTGAGATTATCCTTTTGGATATTCTCACCCCTGCTTTTTCGAACACTTGCCCCACAATTACTGGTAATGATCCCGAAGCTGCACCAAGTCCACCTCCGGAATCCTAACTTCATCTCCAAGATCCTTCTCATGTTCTTTTAACAGCAAAAGAAGTTCCTTTACTCTTCCATCATACTGCTCCTTAAAAACCAAATTATCGGTTTCAAGTACATCCTGATTCAAATCATAGAACTCTAAATATGTTTCATCCTTAAACAGATCTACAATCAGCTTATCCTTCCCCGCAACCACACAACGGCTGAAATTACCTCTCGACGCATTCCCGTCATACTGGATGAATACAGGCTTCTCTTCCTGGTTTTCGCCGCCTTCCAAAAGAGGCCTGAGGCTGCGCCCATCCATCTGGTGACGAGGTGTAATCGAATAATAATCACATATGGTAGGCAGTAGGTCGATGTGGCTAACCGGCGTCTTCATGTGCCTGCCTCCATTTCTTCCTCCCGGAAGACGAATGGAAAGGGGCGTCCTTACGGACTCCTCATACATGCACATCTTCTGAAACAGGCGATGTGCACCCAGCATTTCTCCATGGTCGGACGTAAAGATAATAACAGAATGGTCATAAAGGCCTCTTCTCTTTAATACATCCAGCACCCGTCCCACACACTCATCCAGCAGGGCTACCAGACCTAAGTATACGCGGAAGGGTTCCTTCCACTCTTCCACGGAATACTGATTGCCGATCACCCCGGTTAAATTATATTTCTGCAGAGGCGACTGATGGGCGTACCAGACCCCTGTATTCTCAGGAAGATGAACATCCTCTTTCTTGACTCTGGAATACCATGGCTCCGGGATATCAAAAGGCGGATGGGGTGCCAAATGCATCATGCTTAAGAACAGGGGCTTATCTGTAGCCACTTCTTCGAGTGCTTCCACGGCCCGGTCGGTAAAATAGCCATCAAAATAATAGGAATAGCCTTCTTCGTACTTACCGGTGGAGGCATTGGAGTAGTTTCGTACCTGGGTATAGGCTCCGCCGTTCATCTCCGGAATCTGGGTACGGAACCGATTTCCCCCAGGTTGACGCTTATCATGCTCATTTAAGAACTCCTTATAGGTCTGCTCGGTAGTCAGCCATCTGGTTTTGGATTCCGGGCGCTTCTCCAGCGGCTCCCCTTCCATAAAGAGATGCTGCTTCCCGCTGTGGATGCATTCCATATCCAGCCGTTCCATCATATCATAGAGGTTGTCAATGTCGGCCCTCACCTTAGCGTAGGCTTTCTCCGGCTTATACCAGCCATTAATAAGGCTCCCGTTCCTCCCCGGGTAGGTCCCCGTAAACAGAGCTCCTCTGGCAGGGGCACATAAGGGGCAGGCGCAGTAAGCCCGGTCGAATACGACACTTTCCCCCATCAGCCGATCTAAATTAGGCGTTACTCCAAGTCCCAGCACATCATAGCGCAGCTGATCCGCGGCAATGACGATCAGATTATCCCGTTGAAATCCTGAATTTTTCATAGCTTTGTATCCTGTCCTTCTTCCCCGGCCATCTTTTTCTTCTTATATTGGAAGGGTGTGACGCCGTAGGTTTCTTTAAATACCTTAATAAAATACTGGGAAGAACTGTATCCAAGCCTGGAAGCGATCTCCTTCATGCTGTAATCCTGATCGATCAGCTCCAGCGCCCGGTTCAATTTCTTTTCCCGGATATATTCCGTATAGCCTTTTCCCATCAGCTGCCGGAACATCCGGCTTAATACATCCGGACGGATGGAAAGGCTGTCTGAAAGATAATCCAGAGAAATGTCATGCTCCAGATGATCCCTTATGATCTGTTCCAGCCTTTCCTTTAGATTCCCGTTCTCCGGACTTTTCTTCTGACGGATGTTCGTCAGCAATACCTCGCAGATCCTGTCCACCCACTCACAGTAGGCGTCTATATCTGAAAGCTGCTTATAATACTCCCGGATATCATAGCCAAACACAATCCACATATCCAGCTGGTATCTCTGTATGGTCTGATAGAGAAGCGTCACCAGGTCACGAAGGGTTGACATGCAGTAATCGATGGTGTAATTACCCGTCAGGAAGGAGACCTTAAACGCTTCAACGTGGTATTTGAAATCCAGGATATTTTCACTGTTGATATCCTTTTCTATCGCTGCGAATAACTTCAAATGGCTGCCATTGCCTTTTCTCTCAGGGATCTTAAGCTCTTCCCATGACAGCAGAACCTCACCAGAATAGATGAACCGGTAGCGGGCAGCCTCGCTGGCGCTTAAAAAGCTCTTCCTCAAATTTTCCGGATCCAAATCCTGGGGCACTCCGCAGACAAAGCCAAGAACATCCACATACCGTTTTAAAATCTCCAGAAGAATCGCCTGTACCTGTTCTTCCCGTTCTCCATCATATATGGTAACCGCAGCCAATTCCCCCTTGTCCAGAGTGGTGAAGAAAACCCGTCCGGTGACGCCATGGCTGTCGAACTCATCCTGCAGACCCTTTAAAGTCAGTTCCTCCCAATCCTGTACCTTCAGATAAACTATGTAACAGCAGACACGGCTAAACTGGCAATCGGAAAACAGCGTTTCATAGGCCTGATCTGATTTCCTGTTCAGAATTAAGGAACGCAGGGAATTCTGATACAGGACCGTCTCCGAATTCTTCACCGTCTCGCTTAAGTCGGAGATTGTTTCCGTTAGAACCGTTAAGGAACCATCAAAGCCCTTGCCCTCTCCGCCTATGGCGATGCCGGCTTCCCGAGAAACAGTTAAAACCCTCTTGTGGTACACATAGTAATTCAAATAGGAAACAACCACCAGAACCAGGATATTAAAGAGAATCGATATGGCAAAATTCTGCAGAAAAATCCTGCTTTTTACATTATAATCCGCCAGAAATGTACTCTCCGGCATATAATAGACATAGTTGAGCCTGGTCAGCGCAGAAGAACCGGAAAATACCATGTTTGGTTCACCGTCCAGCTTCATCTGCACCGGCCGGTCAGCTTTCTCCTCCACCGGGGAAATCTTGCTTAGATCGTTCAGGACTTCTACAGCCCTTCCCTTTTCCGTACCGGGTCCCGACTGGTAAAGGACCCTCCACGCCTCGTCTGCCAGCACAAAGTTTCCACTGCTCATATCAATGTAATCCTGCAGGCTGTCGGGCGTGATGTGAAACGCGGCCACAATGCTCTGCCCCTTCCATTTCGGCCGGGTTATCCGTTTGACATAGGTAAGTACCGGCGCCTTCGTTGGATAGTCTGCATTGGACAGTGGGAAAAAGTACTGGTTTACCTTCAGCTTCTCAAAATCGAAATACCAGGGAAGGTATTGGTTCACCTCTGTTTCATCCTGGGTAAAGTGGATCTTGTCATATCCTGTGACAATGGTCTTCGTCCCTTCATAATAAATATCCAGGCTGACCACATGAGGGTATACCTTCCGCATCTCCTCCATCTTTTCCTGCAAAGCCAGGATATCTTTGGGAGAAGCGCTGATGGACTGCATCTGAGGCAAAAAAATGGGCTCATTGGGCTTCACATCGGAAAAATAAAGCTGGGGGATATCGATTAAGGACTGCATCACCTGTTTATCAATATTTTTAAATGCCAGGTTCGTGACCCGTTCATTATAGTCTACAAAGCTTTCCAGATAGGCATTTTTGTTCATTTTGTGAAATACAAAATAGTTAAATCCGGAGAGAATGGTGATGCTGAATAGATTGATACACAACAGGATATAAAATATGGAAAATTTTTTCGACATGAAAATCCTCCCCCAAAAAGATATTGATATTCTATTGTAGCATAATTCTCTCCTCTTGTCTGTCTTAGCCTTTTACGGAGCCTACTAACATTCCTTTAACGAAATATTTCTGCAGAAACGGATAAGTACAGACGATGGGAAGCAAAGATAGGACAAGGGCCGCCATTTTCATTGTTTCTGTATGGATGATCACGTCCGTCATTGTCTCCATGTCTGCCGTCTGACCGTTGGTTAAAATGGTCTGCAGCACATATTGAAGTACATAAAGATTGCTCTTGGTCACATAGAGCATGTTATCCATCCAGGAATTCCAGTGATGCACACAGTACCATAAGGAGATGGTAGCCACCACCGGCTTTGATAAGGGCAGGTAAATACCGAACAGAACCCGCCAGGGAGTCGCCCCGTCGATCTTTGCCGATTCCTCTAGTTCTCCCGGAATACTCATGAAAAAATTCCGCGTAATAATCAGGGCAAAGCCTGTGATCAGGCAGGGCAGAATGTAAACCAGGAAATTATTAGTCAGGTGAAGATTTTTGATCAGTAAGTATTTGGGAATCATTCCACCCGAAAAATACATGGTAAATACCACAAACAGCATCAGACCTTTCCGGTAGGGGAGGTTCACCTTAGATAGGGGATAAGCAGTCATGATGGTTATCAGCACGCCGCTGGACGTCCCTATGACAGCCCGCAGGATGGTGTTTAGATAGCTGTGCCAGAAATTATTATCCGTAGCAATCTTTTTATAACCTGAAAAATCAAATTTCGTAGGGAACAAGTGAAAACCTGTGGCGTTCACCACCGAAGCCGGGCTCATGGAAACCGTGATTACCTGCATAAAGGGTAGGATGATCGCAATCACCAATATGGCTGCCATTCCATAGGCAAATCCATCTACGATCCAGTCTTCACGGCTCCTCTTTCTTTTTCTGACGGAAGCGATCTCTTCGTCGTTATTCTTTTTCTTTTTCATCTCTATCCTCCTTACCACAGCGCATAGTCATTCGTCTTCCTGGCAACATAATTGGTCAGAATCACCAGAATAAAGGAAATCGTGTTCTTAAACAAATCCACCGCCGTAGTGAAGCTGTACTGCATCTTCTGGATACCCATACGGTAAACGAAGGTGGAAATTACGTCGCCTACGGAATACGTGCTGGGGGTTAAGAAGTTATAAACCTGCTCGAAACTGTCGTTTAAGATCTTACCTGACTCCATGATCAGCATTACCGTGATGATAGGCGCCAGCGCCGGAAGGGTTACATGGATGATTTTCTTGATTCTGCCGGCGCCGTCCATTTCCGCCGCCTCATACAGCGTAGGATCCACCGCCGTCACTGCCGCCAGATAAACGATCGAGCCCCAGCCAATGGATTTCCATAGGTCCGACAGTACCAGCACGCCCCGGAAGCACTTGGGCTCCGCTACGAAGAAGATGGACTCAAACCCTAAGTTCTGCAGCAGGATATTGATGGGACCTCTGGATGGGGAAAGGAATTCGATGATAATTCCTGACACTACAACCCAGGAAACGAAATGGGGTAAATAGGAAATAGACTGAGCAAACTTTTTAAACGGCATACATTTGATCTCATTTAAAATCAAACTTAATATAATAGGCGCCGGGAAGCAGATTAAAAGCTTGTAAAAGCTGATAATAAGCGTGTTCTTCAGTACAGAGACAAAAAACGGGTCGTTGAAAAGCGCCTTAAAATGCTTAAGGCCCACAAAGGGACTTCCGCTGATGCCCTTAAGGGGATAATAATTCTGGAACGCGATCACCAGGCCATACATAGGGCCATAGCAGAATACCAGGAAAAACAGGATGCCGGGAATCAGCATAATGTAATATTCCTTATAATGTGACATATTGTACAGAAAGCCTTTTTTGACGGGCTTTCCCTTCGCTGTTACTGCTGTCATATGAATACCTCCGTTAAAGAAGGGCAGCTGCGGATATTTTCCTCTCGCGGCTGCCCATCTATGCCACATTTAATTATTTGACTGCGGCTATTTTCTCAGCATAAGCCTGCTGAACTGCTTTTTCTGCTGCTTCTCCGCCTGCTTTTTTGAATTCTTCCACAAAGGTGTCAAAGTAGTCGATTGGCTTTGCGCCTGTAATTATATCGAAATATGCCTGGTTGGTGAGGGAATCCAGGGTTGCGATAACGTTGGAAACCTCTTCTACCGGCGGCGCATTGAAGCGGTAATATCCATTTCCAGTCACTTCATGGCCGAATTTTCTCTTCTGCGGTGTCACATTCTCGGCAAAGTTCACTGTGCTGCCGAAATCTACCTGAAGCACACCTTCTTTTCTCAAGTCTGTGCCTTCCATGATCCTGATGGGACCTAAGTCTGCCATTTTCCAATGCTTTCCTTCTATTCCATAGTTCACTAATCTCGCATAATCCATGTCAGAATAATATGCATCCAGCATAGCCAGGAAAGCGTCTACGATGCGTGGATCGCTGGCCCCCTTGGTGGTCAGACAGGTCATACGTCCGGTTAAATTCCAGCCCTCTGTTCCGGACTGTCCGTCTGGTCCGATGGGTGCCGGCCCGATCACAATATCTCCATCAGGATTGAGGCCCTTGAATTCCTTCATGCAGACACCCCAGTTTTCCTCATTCTTTGTGTCGGTGCTGGCATTTAAATAATGATAAGGCTGTGCGGAGGTCAAACCAATCTTCCCATTCATGAAGGAATGAGAAAGCCATGCATATCCGCCGTGGTTTTCGCCTGTGATAAATTCCTTGTCGATGAGGCCCTTGGTATACCAGTCATGAAGCTTAGCAAGAACTTCCTTGGCTTTTGGCTGGATATAAGGAAAATATGGTACATTATCCTCGCCCAACTGCATCTCCTCTACTTTAAAACGTGGATTGCCGCCGGTCACACAGCGCAAACCATAAGCACCAAAGACAGCACCGAAGGTACGTTCTGCCATGGCTGCCGTATCCTTCTTTCCATTTCCGTCAGGATCCTGCTCCACAAAAGCAGTCAGGACTTTCTCATACTCGTCCAGTGTCTTTGGAACCTCAAGACCTAACTTATCCAGCCAGTCCTTTCTCCAGAACATGGCCATAGGAACTGCATCCATGGGGTTTGTCACACCGTAGTTCTTACCTTTGTAGACCAGGGTGCTCCACAAGGATCCGTCGTCGTACTGATCTGCAATCTTTGCATAGTTTGGTGCCTTCTCACGGATCTCTTCTATAGGAAGTTCTCCAATGATTCCGCCATCTACATAATCAGGAAGCTGGCTTAAGTTGTCGATTACCAGCACGTCCGGCATCTCGCCGCCGGCAAATCTGACATTTAAGTTTTCCTGGTATTTATTGGAATCCACATACCAGGCTTTCAAGTCAATATTGAAGCGATCCTCAATCATCTTTACTACTTCTGCATTATCATCCACCTCTGCGGAGGTAGCGCCTACCAGCCATGTCATCTGTACCGGCTCGCCTTTTTCCTCTGCAGTTGCGGGGGCTTCCGCGGTCTGGCCCTGGGTGCTTTCCGCCGGCTTGGAAGAACAGCCTGCCAGAACAGAGGCTGCCATCATTGATGCCATGAAACCGGCAATCAGTCGTTTTGATTTCTTCATCTCTTCATAATCTCCTTTTTTTACATTATTTTTCAAATCGTTTCTTTGCTTGTTACATCATGATCAGATTGCAACCGCGTTTGTTTCTGAGCACATGCTATCATACCATTTTTCTGATGGCAATCCATAAAAATTTGAAAAATAACAATTTTTTGAAATCGTTTTTTCTCATGCAAAACCCTTGTAAACACTGGGTTTCTTTTGGCTTGTGCCTGTATTTCATTCCATTTTCCAACTTTTTGTACGTGATTATATGGGATTTCGCTCATCTTTATTTTGTAAGCCACAAAATTTTGGTATTTTGCAAAAAAATATGGTTGTACGTTATTTTTTCATTTCCTATAATTGGCTTAACTTGAAATTTGTCTTAATACGGTATAGAAAGGAATCCATCGCTATGCAGCAGCAACGCCATCCCAACATTCTGTTCCTCATGACCGATGAACACCGTCCCGATCTGGCAGGCTGGGCGGGAAACCCGGTCATCCGGACGCCAAACCTCGACCGTCTGGCAAAAGACAGTGTCATTTTCGACCATGCCTATACTCCCTCCCCCGTCTGCATCCCTGCCCGTCAGTGTCTCATGAGCGGACAGCTGCCAAGGACCTGCGGATGCCAGGTTTTTGGTGAAGACTTACCTCCCTTTTACCCGACCTTTGCCCGCACCTTTTCTGAACACGCCTACCATACGGTTTGCTGTGGAAAGCTCCACCATAACGGTCCTGACCAGATGCAGGGGTGGCTTCGACGAATAGGCCGGGACTGCCGCATCACTGAGCGGTTTGTCCCGGGGCTTGATATGGAAGAGCTGTCCCGGGTCAGAATCTCCCAGGCAGACCATCGCTGGACCAATGCCAAAGAGGTACAGCGTTCAGGTCCGGGCCATGCGCGCAATACGGTGGATGACGAATATACCCTGCAAGGGGCTTTGGATATCCTGGAGGAGATTTTTGAGTCCCCTTACTATGACAAACCTCAGCAAAACCAACCGCTTCTATTAAAGGTCAGCTTTGTCCTCCCCCATTACCCGTATTTCTGCAGGGAGGACTTATTTAAATATTATTTAAACCGGGTTCCCATCTACGGAGCAGAACAGCCGCTTTCCGGCCACCCCTATCTGGACACAAAGCACCTTAAGATAGGAACGGATGTAACCCTAAGGGAGGTACAGCGCACCACAGCCGCTTATTACGCCATGATAGAAACAGTGGACGGATACATTGGGCAAATCCTTGAGAAGCTTGAGGAAACAGGTCAGGATCCGGATGACTGGATCATCCTGTTTACCAGCGACCATGGTGAAATGCTGGGAGAACATGGGATATGGGCCAAGCACAAATTCTATGAAGCCAGCGTAAGAGTGCCCCTGTTTCTCCGTTTTCCTAAACGCTTTGCTCCCCGCCATGTATCCGAGAATGTGAATCTTTGCGACTTATATGCCACACTTTGTGATCTTTGCGGCATCCCAATCCCATCAGGGCTGGACAGCCGTTCCTTAACCGGACTTATGGACGGTAGTCAGGACGACTGGGATGATGAAAGCATCAGCCAATACTTAGGAGAATATTTAATGATTAAAAAAGGGCCGCTTAAGTACCAATACTACGGCCCAGACATGCCGCCGGTGCTGTTTGATTTGGATAAGAATCCGTCAGAGACCATAAATTACATCCATGCGCCGGAGTATCAGGAAGTCATAAGGGCTTTTAAACAGCGCAGTGCAGAGCTGGGATTTGGAGCAGTTACCTCCGGTCCTGTCTGCCCATAGCAAAAGGAGGAAAAACCATGACAGAAATCTACCCTTCAATCAAAGATATCCTTCCGGAAGGAATGAGCGTCTCCACCCTGCTGTCTCAATTGCGGGAGCGAGTACTGGAGGCCAATCAACATCTTACCGCCCTGGAACGGGGGCAACTGGTAAAGGAACAGTTTCCCGAGCTTGCCGCGGACACGCTGCGTCTTGCAGACGAAGCCCTGGCCGGACAGCTGGTCCTTCCCGGTACAGGCCCGGCACTCTACTATGTAGGCAATCCCCCGGAGTGGACTGTGAACCCTGTAGGGGATAATGAATACACCTTTCATTTAAACCGGATGCACCATTGGAAAACCTTATGCGAGGCCTACAGCCTGACCGGTGCGCTCAAATATGCCCAAAAGGCCATACAGGAAATCACAGACTGGATTGACCGCGTCCCCTGCCCTGCCCTTAAGGACAAAACAGGGGCTTACGCACCCAGCCGATTCGATGGGCTCACTCCTTGGAGGGCCCTGGAGGTGGGCATCCGCGGATACCGCACCTGGCCCTATGTAGTGGAACTGTTGGCGGACACTCCCTATATGACGGAAGCCTTTCTGGAGAAGCTGCTTCCCTGTGTCTACATCCATTGCCGGATCCTCTATGAGATATCCCCCCTCCTTTGGCCCAAGGCAGACCA
The DNA here is from genome assembly GCF_044987295.1 of Lacrimispora sanguinis. Lineage (NCBI taxonomy): Bacteria > Bacillati > Bacillota > Clostridia > Lachnospirales > Lachnospiraceae > Lacrimispora > Lacrimispora sanguinis. Next base: position 1,730,452 of record NZ_CP173277.1, read on the forward strand.
CAACCACTACCTGATGGAGAATTTAGGTTTGCTCTCCTTCTCCTTACTCTTCCCGGAGATGAAAGGCAGTGAAGCTTTCCGGGCCCATGCCTTAAGAGAGCTGGACCGCTGTATGGACGCTCAGTGCACCCCCTGCGGCGGACAGATTGAGGGCTGCCCCTCCTACCATAACGGATGTGTATTTTGGTTCGCCATGCGGAATGTATTTTCCAGAAAGTATCATATAGAAGAATCGGAAAGCTACACCAGGAGGCTTAATAGCATGTTCCTCCACTCCATCCACTCCACCCGTGCCTGCGGCGGCAATTTCCCCTGGGGCGACAGCCACACAGCCGATAAGGAAACGATGTGCCTGGCAGCCGTATCTTGCTATATGGCCTCCGGTGACCGGAACTACTTAGCCGCGGCGGCGCATTTTTATCCCATTGCCTCCATCTTATCAGACATCCGGGATAATTTGTGGCGGATTCCTGAGATTAACCGCTTAAAGGAGGATTTAAACTGGGCAGAGAAACATCCCAAATGCCCGGAGCTTCCCCTTCTGGCCTGGCAAAGAGATTTAAATCAGGTATATCTGCGTACCTCCTGGGAAACGGATGCCTTAAGTCTTATGACCGCCTGCCGCACCCCTGTGCAGAATCAGCACGCTCATATGGACCCGGGAGGCTTTGATTTCACCGCCTACGGCCTGCCCCTGATCTCCGACCCGGGGATCTATACCTATAAAAGCGGTGAAAACCGTTACCGTTTCAAGCGTACAGCTTCCCACAACTGTCTCACGGTAAATGAGGCGGACGCCTGGGAATACCAAGGCTCCTGGGCATATGGCCCGCAAAAAAGCGGCTGCATTTGTGCAGTGGAGCAGACAGAAGGAGTGACCTTCATCACCTCCCGCCATGAAAATTATGCTCCGGCCATTGCCACACGGCACTTGGCACTTGTGGATGACCGGTTCCTGGTAATCATCGACCATGTGACCGGACTTTCGAAGACGGATACCGTCCAGATCCACTATCACTTAAACAGGACCGAACTGATCCACAGTGGAATGCGCTCCATCATCTCCATGGATGATGGCCCTGCCATCGAACTGGCGGTGGGCAACGATCCGGCTGATTTGGTAATAGAAGATGGAAAAATTTCTACTATTAACGACGTCTGGCATGATTCTAAACTGGTCTGCTTCCATATAACGCCGGTTGAAAACGGAGAATGCTGGTTCGCCACACTGGCCGTCCCCCATCCTCAGTCCCCCGGAAAGCAGACATCATCGGTTCGGCGGCTTTCATCAGACGGCCGTCTCGTGCTGGAATGCCAGGCAGACAATCATGCCTTCCGTCTGACCTTGGACGGGAATCAATTGATCAGAGAGAACCTTTAATAGGACCGCATTTTTTGAATACATAATACAACATGGTGAAAGACGCGCATCATTTTTCTATTACTATTTTGCCGCAGGCGTCAGCGGCGGAATGGAGATTAATATGACCAAAACCAATTCCCACACTGCTTATTCCCCAAAGGGTATAAAACATCGTCGGCCCATCCCTGACCGCGAAGCAGAAATTACAGATCAACAGCTGTTTGAGGCCCTGGATTTGGAACTGCCCGGGCTTTCGGCTGTGAAATCTGCCTGGAGACAGGGTGATACCGCCGCTGCCAAAAAAGCCCTGGTCAGCTATTTTGAAACCCGGAGCAATGTGGCCTATTACTATGATTACCGTCGGCTCCCCCTCCAGAAGATGGAGCCGGATGAGCTGCCCTATGCCTATCAGTCCTCTCTGGGCCTTAGGGGCAGCTTAAAGGAATTCTGCCTGCAGTCCGGGAAAAGCATGATGGAACACCGCTATCTCCTTCCAGGTGCCAGAAAGGTAGAGGATTTGGGGCCCGCCTTTGAATCCATGATCCATTTTAATTTCCTGGAGGATCAGGGCAAACGCCACCGTCACAGCCTGAACATGTTTGTAAGAGGCCAGTTCCTTGAAGCCCTCTGTGTCCTGTATCATGAAGACGAGGACCCGAATGTCCTGGCTTCTTTTACAGAAATTATCCATAAGTTTTTTGAGACTTATCCGCTGGTCATTGAGGATCCGACTCCGGAGGCCAGCCGCTTCCAGTTCACAGAGGATCGGGATGCCATGAGTGTAGGCTGGCTGACCATGGTGCTCATCAGCCTGTTTTATACCAGAGTTCCATATGAAATCGACACAGACACTGCCTTCGAATTACTAAAGCATATCTGGTTTCTGGGTATCCAATTCCAGCGCTTTGAGTCAGATAGCTACCGCCCTTACAACCACCATATGTGGGAGCGCGGCCTTGTACCGTTTCTCCTTAGCATTCTGCTGCCCGAGATTCCTGATTTCCGTGCCTATAAAGAAAGAGGTGCCGAGATCGTATGCCGCCATATCAAAGAGGACTTTAATGAGGATGGCGGCTACAACGAGCATTCCATCGCCTACTGGTCGGGTGCTGCCGTAGGGGAAATGCTGTTTCGCGGGATCTATCTGGCAAAATTAAACCAGGAGCAGCTGTTAGATAAGGAAGCGGACCGGAAAATGTACGCCACCTTTTCCCTCTTAGCTATGCTGACCCCTCCCGGCCCCCTCTATCCTGCTCTTGGCGACAATGGAGGCCCTTTGGCGGATCCCATTCTGGGATTAGGCAGAAGCATTATGGACCATCCTATGTGCACAATGCTTTTAGATGCCAGGGTTACCGGGCAGGAAACTGATCCCTCCGTGCTCCCCCTGGACGTTTGCAGTCAGAGAGCCGGCTTCCTCTGCAGCAAAAGCTCCTATGGCCCCAAAGGTAACTACCTTCTCATGTCCGCCAAGACGGAATGCGGCTGTTCCGGCCACAACCACATGGATATGCTGTCCCTGTTTGTCACCTTCCGCGGAGAAGAGTTCATCGGAGAGCCTTATAGCGGCAAGCTGTATCATTCCATCCGCATGGGCAGCCCGCACCGGGGATATATGTACAACATGACCTCTCACAACACGGTCTTGGCCCATCAGGAACCTGTACTGCCGGATACTATGTATGCCAACAAGTGGGGGGTATACCGTCCGGACTCGCCCGTTACGAACTACCGGACTGAGCCAGACGGCATTTATGTAAGGGCTCACCATGATGCCTATACCTACTGCCGCCATACACGCAGGCTTTTATTCCATCGAACCCGGGGACTTATTGTACGGGATGATATGGAACGGGGCAGCCGCCAGACGGCTCCCCACATACAGCGCTGGCACTTAATGCCCGGAACTGCCTGCCACGTACTGAATGATACTTCCGTCCTATTGGAGAAAAACGGAGTCTCCATCCTGTGCATATGGTCCGGCTGCCAGGATATCCGCGTATGGAAAAATACTGCGCTTTGCCCGGAAATATATACCTCCGAGGATCTTCTGGCACCGATTTTGGACATCTGCTTTGCGGCGCCCGAGGATAAGAAAGTAGATATCAGCACAGTTGGCCTAAGCCTTCTTATGCTGGATGTGACGGACGCACCGGACAGATCCCCGGCCGCACCCTGGCCCTTAAGCAGCTTAGAGGCACAGCTTAGCGCTGTGATTCCCATGATGGAGGACAAAGAAGCGCTAAACCATTTTCCTTCGCTGTAATTTAAGAACCACACCCATGGAACCTATTAAAAACATCAAAACTGCAGAATGAGAGGAAACTATGACCCACGAAAAATTGATGAAAAAACCAGAACTCACACAGGAAGAGGCAAATGCTGCACTACGTCTCGCCATCCGCCAGACAGAGAGCTGCCTTGGCGAATTTTCCCAGCAATTCAAATCCATATTCTCAGAAGGCGGCTTCTACTCTCCCGCCCCCAATGAGCAGTGGACCAATGGCTTCTGGACAGGCGAGCTATGGCTGGCCTATGAAAACAGCGGGGATGACCGCTTCCGTGAGGCTGCTGCCAAGCAGATAGACAGCTTTCTTACGCGCATCGAAACCGGAAACCGCACAGATACCCATGACCTGGGTTTTCTCTACTCCCTTTCCTGTGTGGCAGGCTATAAGCTTACTGGGAACCAGACTGCAAGAAAGGCGGCGCTGCTGGCAGCCGACCGCTTAAAGGCCCGGTTCCATCAGAAAGGCCGTTTTATCCAGGCCTGGGGCTCCTTAGAAAATCGGAATAATTACCGGCTGATCATCGATTGCCTGCTAAACCTGCCGTTACTGTATTGGGCCACAGAAGAAACCGGCCTTCCTGAATACGCCGATGTGGCCAGGGCTCACCTGGAAACTGCTTTAAGCGTCATCATCCGCCCCGACTACTCCACTTACCACACCTATTACTTTGACCCTGATACCGGAATACCCTTAAGGGGCGTCACCCACCAAGGCTACTCAGCGGATTCCGCCTGGGCCAGAGGCCAGTCCTGGGGCGTCTATGGCCTGGCCCTAAGCTATCGTTATACGAAAGACCCCAAGTATCTGGAAGACTTTAAGCATGTAACCGATTATTTCATCTCCCACCTTCCGGAAAATCTGATTCCTTATTGGGATTTTATTTTTGAAGAAGGCAGTGAGGAACCATGGGATTCCTCTGCCTCCGCCATCGCCATCTGCGGCATCCTGGAGATGTGTAAGTATTTACCGGAAGCAGAAGCCGCCCCTTATCTGGCCGCCGCCAAACGGATGATGAAGGCTCTGGTGGACCTTTGCGCCGTCTCTTCACCGGAGATTTCCAATGGCCAGCTGCTTCACGGTGTTTACGGAAAGAAAACCCCTTATAACGACTGTATCGATCACGGCATTGACGAATGCAATCTCTGGGGCGATTACTACTATGTGGAAGCCCTGACCCGCATGACTAAGGACTGGAATCCTTACTGGTAGGAGGCTGCTATGAATGTAATCACCATTTTGTCAGACGAACATTCCTATGAGATGATGCACTTTATCAATCACTCCCATTTACGGACCCCGAACTTGGACCGGCTGGCCGGTGAAGGCATCGTCTTTGACAGCTTTTACTCCACCTGCCCGGTGTGCGCACCGGCCAGGGCCAGCTTCTTTACCGGAGATTACGTGCATCAGCTTGGAACCTGGGACAATTCCACTCCCTACGACGGGACCGTGGAGGGTATTTCCCACCACGCGGTGAGAAAAGGACGCTCCTTCGCCTGTATCGGCAAGACCCATTTCCATCACGAAGGCAGCTATGAATTTACTTTTGAGTCATTGGCCGGCTACATGCACAAACCTGATATCGGCTGCTATTACAGGGATCAGAAGATTGGAAGGATAGGGGCCGAAAAACGCTTTGAACGGATCGGTATCAAGACCGAAGAAAGCTTTGACGATCGGGTTCTGGCTGAAAGCCTGTCCTGGCTGGAGGCGCATCGGGATGAAGAAAATTTCATGCTTTATATCGGCTTTCTGGATCCTCACTTTCCGTTTTATGTGAAACAGGAGCACTGGGACTACTATAATTCCCGGATCACGGAAATCCCCGATGAACTGCGGCCACCCTTTACGTCCCTCAATCCTTCCCTGGAATGGATGCGCACTTATTTTAAGTGTGAGCAGGTTCCCGAAGAAACCATCCGCAGAGTCCTGGTGGGGTATCACTGTGCCATAGAAGAGCTTGATGAGCGCCTGGGCATCCTCTTAGACGCCGTCGACCGTCTTGGTCTGCGTGACAATACGGCTATCTGCTATTCCAGCGACCACGGCGAACAGCTGGGCTATCACGGGATGTGGTGGAAATGCTGCATGTTCGAGCAGTCTGCTCATATCCCGCTGATCCTACGGGTTCCAGGAATCACGGCGAAGCGCATACCCGCGCCCGCCAGCCTGGCAGACCTTTATCCTACATTTTGTGATTTGTTAGACATTCCGCAGCCTAAAGCGATCGCCGGACATAGCCTCATGAAACTAATCATAGACGGCATAGACCCGGACCGGCCGGATTTCGCTTTCAGCGAATATCACGCCCATGGCATACCGGACGGGATGTTCATGATCCGCTGGGGACGGTATAAATACGTATTTTACTGCAATGACAGCCCTCAGATGTTTGATTTGGAAGAAGACCCGGGTGAACATGAAAATATTCTGGAAACCCGCTTCAATGACCCGGAGGTCCAAAGAGTATTGGACAGCTGCCACAGCCGTCTTCTCTCCGTTTGCGATCCCCATGAAGTCAATGCCCGGGCAAAGGAATTTCAAGAACGTATGAAAAAGGAAATGGGACTAGAAGATTATGCTTCCGAAAAGGGGCAGTGGGTGCCTCACCCGGAAGCCATTGTTGCGACAAAAAATGAGGTTATTGAATAAGAATAAGAAAGGATTTCAACTATGAACATATACTGGGGTGACATACACAACCACTGCGGCATCACCTACGGCTACGGCTCCCTTCAAAACGCCCTGGCCGCCGCCGCAAACCACCTGGACTTCTGTGCAATCACAGGCCACGCCATGTGGCCAGACATGCATGAACGGACAGAAGATACCGCCTTTGTCGTAGATTTCCACAACAGAGGCTTTCAAAAGCTTCGGGACCACTGGCCAGAAGTAAACGGCGCTATGGCTGCCGCCAATTCAGACCGCCTGGTGACCTTTCAGGCCTATGAAATGCATTCCTCTCATTACGGAGACCATCATCTGGTGAGCCCGGATGACGCGCTTCCTCTGATTTACCGGGATTCACCCAGAGAGCTTAAGGAGGACTGCGGCTGCCGCTCCCTTACAGTGGCCCATCACATCGGTTACACGCCCGGCTACCGCGGCATCAACTGGGACGAATATGACGAGACTGTCACTCCCCTGGTTGAGGTATGCTCCAAGCACGGCTGTGCTATGAGCGAAACTGCTGCCTATCCCTATTATCACAACATGGGACCCAGGGACAGCCGGAACACCGTTTATGAGGGACTGAAAAGGGGACACCGCTTCGGCTTTGTCGGTTCCACAGACCATCACGCCGGCTATCCCGGCTCCTACGGAGACGGCAAGCTGGCGGTGCTGGCAGAGAAAAAGGACAGGGAAAGCATCTGGGACGCCTTGGTAAACCGCAGGACCTACGCCGTAACCGGCGACCGGATCCGGTGCGCCTTTGACGTTAACGGTGCCGTCATGGGATCTATCGTAAACCATACTTCCTCCGCCAGAGAAATCCATTATGCAGTAGAAGCCTGCTACCCCATTGACAAAATCGTAATCTACCGAAACTTGGAGCCTATCCGTATCGTAGAGGGCCTCCTCTTAAAGCCCCAGGCCGCAGACCGCCGCTACAAGGTACGGGTTGAAACCGGCTGGGGAAACAACGCAGACTCCTTATACCGCTTTGATTGTTCTGCCGATATTGAGAATGGCCGTCTTCTTGGCATAGAGCCCTGCTTCAGGGGACGCAGCGTTCTGGCTCCTTCTGCCGAAGACAATGCCTCTCAGGATGATATTAATCAGATCGACAACCAGATCCTTCACCGTGGGGAAACAGACGCCGCCTGGCGGTGTGAGACAGTTAAGAATCTTTCCACGCTCCATCCCCAGACCTGCGCTGTCGTCCTGGAGATCGAGGGAACACCGGATACAAAAGTCCGTCTCTCTATTAACGGTCAGGAAACCTCCCACACAGTAAGGGAGCTCATGGCCGCAGGATATAGCTCTCATATGAAGCCATACCACAGCCAGGCCTACAAGATCCATACGGCCATCAGCACTTCCCAGTACATGATAGAGGATACGTTTACAGACATGGCATCAGGCCCCAGGGACTTTTACCACATGGAAGTATCCCAGCAAAATGGACACTGGGCCTATGTGACTCCGGTTTATTTCCAGTAAATAATATTGAGGGGCTAAAAGCCGCGAAATCACTCTTAGAATTTCGCGGCTTTGCCGAGCCTCTCATTTCTTATGAATATTCCTCCATATAAAAAAGCAGCAGTCTTTGGAAAATTTCTTTCAAGACTACCGCTCTTATTTATGACTTACAAATTTTCAAATGGTTCCAGCACTTTATCAATCTTTGCCATCATCACATCATCAATATCCCAGGTTGTACATTGAATATTCTGTTCCTGATTTCCCGGCCAGAAGCCCCTGAAACAGCGGACTGTACGGCAGAAATGCCTACACTGCTGCCGTGTATTTCGACCTGACCGGCGACAGATCCTCTTTTCAGTCTCTTTCTCTTAAATATTCCTCAAGGCAGAGGTTTTGATCATTCATTTCAGTAGCGACCTCAATCCCTACATAGCGATAATGCCAAGGCTCATTGCTGACACCGGTAATTTCTGTTTTACTTGGCGGATAGCGGAGGATAAATCCAAAACGGTAACCGTTTTGTTTCAGCCATTTATAAACTTCACTTCCGTTTGATTTAACCCCATCCGCATTGATATCCACTGCAATTCCCAACTGATGCTCGCTTGTACCAGGTATGGCAACCCATGTTTCCGCTTCGGCTTTTGCCTGTGAGACAGAATATCCTTCCGCTTGATAAGCGGCAATTTTTTCTTCCATCAGGCTCTGCTGTTTCTCAGCCGTTCGGTATCCTGAAGCGACCACGGGATAAACACCGTCAGCCCTTGCGGCATCAAACATGTTCTGAAGTGCTGGGTATATCCGTGTATCAACAGCTTGTCCATTGGATAATTCGGTCAAATCTATGTCATAATCCTCCGGAATCGCATTCCAGCGATTGACTAAAATCAGGCACCACGAAGTCTCATCATTATTGTTTTTTTCGATACTGGCTGAACTAACGTTGGAATTGCCCGTCCCAACGGATAAAATGGGTTCGGGCGAAACTTCTTTCAAGTTTAAACCATTGATGCAGTACCAAAGCAGGCCGATGACTGCTGCCACTGAGATGAGCCGCAATATCATATGGTTCTTTCTCTTGCGTGAACGTTGTTTCAATGTTCTTTTCCTTTCATAGCCGCTAGAATTATTATTGCAATTAACCATCATAATTAAGTTCTTTCCTTTCAATGAATCGGATGCAAAAAGCTCCTGCTGGTAAATATCTTACCAAACAGGAGCTTCCTGTATTTTAATATGGAGTTGTTTAATTCCTAAGAAAAGCCTAATATCTGATTGATATCTTACTAATTCATAACCGGAAGAGATACCGTAAAAGCAGTAATACCGTTTTTGCTTTCCGCCGTTATCGTTCCTTCGTGCATGGTTATGATTTCTTTTGCAATAGCCAATCCCAAACCAGCTCCACCCGTATTCGAGGCGCGGGCTTTGTCCAGTCGGTAAAATTTCTCAAAAATAGAGGATAACTCTTCCGCAGGGATTGTGGTTCCCTGATTTCGAAACGTAATCACCACCTGACGATTCCATTCGCCCGCGGAAATGGAGATTTCCGAATGGGGATTGCTGTACGCCACCGCGTTTTTTAAAATGTTATTGAACACACGCGCCAACTGTGCGGGATCTCCATAAACGGTCAGGTTTTCATCCGCTTGGACCGCTATGGTATTTCCCTTAGGGGCGAGAACCGGATAAAATTCGTCCGCCATTTGAACCAGCATATAGTATAAATCAACTACTTGTTTTTCAAGTTTGATCTGCTGCGAGTTATAACGGGTGATCTCGAAGAACTCATTTACCAGATTTTCCAGCCGGTATGCTTTCTCCAATGTAATATGGACATATTTTGCCCTTTGCTCCAACGGCATGTCCGGAGCCTCGTCCAACAGACTTAGATAACCAATCACAGATGTGAGCGGCGTCCGTATATCGTGAGCCAGATACATGATGAGGTCGTTTTTCCTCTGCTCTGCTTCCTGGGCACGGTAAGCACGATCAGCCAAAGTCTTACGGACCGTGTTCAGCTTCTCTTCAATAGCGGCCATTTCAGGAACAAGTTGGATGAACTCATCCTGTTCTGATACCAATTCATCAATCCCACGATTAATTATATCAAAATACCGGGTGAACCGATGGAGAAATATGAACAGTAACAGAAAAAATACGATAAGCGCAGCACCGAGGAAAAAAAGTCCAAAATTATAGCGGAACACATAGTGATAGGTGGTAAATGCTTCTTCTTGCGTCATATGCAAGAACCTTTGGAAAAATTTTACCAGAAGGTTGCCTACTTTGCCTTTCCAAACCATCATATAGATGACTACAATCACTGAAAATGAAATAACAGCCATAATAATTAGCTGCCAAAGCATCTTTTGCCTGAACTTTCTGTATCCAGATGCTTCCTGCAAATTATAGTTCAATTTTATACCCCACTCCCCAGATTGTCTTGATGTATTGTGGATTCTCCACCGTATCCCCCATTTTTTCACGTAAATGGCGGATATGGACGGTTATAGTGTTATTGCTTTTCGTGTAATACTCGTCTTTCCAAATTTCGCGAAAAAGATTTTCTGCGCTGACCACTTTTCCCTTTCGTTCTAAAAGAATACGAAGAATGGAAAACTCGGTGGGCGTAAGGTCCAGTGGTTTTTCATTCAAAAGGCATTCATGGGTGCTGCTATTTAACACCAAACCGGAATGTACGATGAAACTTTCTTCGGTTGTATTGGCCTGAACTGAATTATACTTTTTATAGCGCCGAAGCTGTGCCTTTACCCGGGCTACCAGCTCCAACGGACGAAATGGTTTTGTAATATAATCATCAGCACCCAGGGTGAGCCCGGTAATCTTATCAATCTCCTGGTCTTTGGCTGTCAGCATGATGATGGGGTAGGCATGCTTCTCTCGAATCTTCTGGCAGAGTGCAAAACCGCTCATATCTGGCAGCATGATGTCCAAAATAGCAATATCAAGCTCCGTAGTCTCAATGCAAGCAAGAGCCTCTTTTGCGGTATAAAACTTAAATACCGAATAATTTTCATTTTGTAAATAGAGTTCTACCAAATCTGAAATCTCGTGCTCGTCATCTACGACAAGTATCTTTTCCTGCATAGATTTTAATTCCTTTCCCTGAACGTCAGTTATGTATGATTTTACCATTTTGCATGGGGTTTATTTTGATTATTTTCATGATAAATCATTAATATTTTCTTAAGACTATCGTTTGGGTTTGATCCTAGGCGCATATGAACGTATTATTCCCATGTGCATTGTGTATCATGCTTTTATTGACAAAATGTTTCTATTAAGTGTTTTTGAATAACATAATCGTCAGATACCGTTTTATATAGGTTCTGTAGGTTGGTGTTATTTTATTGGGAGTTCGCAGAAAAGCACAGAGTCCAATAAAAAAAACTACTAACCAAAATACTGAAAGTTAATAGTTTTTCTTATACATATATATTATTTGATAAGTATTTTGCTATTTCACTTATCTGCTATTAATTTAAAAAATCTTATTTACCGAATATCATAAACACTTCTCAGACGCAGTCCCTTAAGCGAACCGCTGATAATGCTCACCCTCTTTTCCCCTGCCTCCATATCAAAATAATTATCGGTAAGAACCAGATCCTCATTCTCATTGAGAATCTCAACCGATTTGGCATATGCCTCTGCCGTAATGATGATATCTGCCCCTTCCATGCGCCATGAAAGCTCCGGTTGTTCGTAGCGGTAGAATTTGGGCATGGTAAAAATGGCTGTTCCCTCAGAAATTACCACTCCGCCCTGTTCACAGGCAAAGTGTACATGATCCTCATAAAGGCTGGCCTCCGGACAATCTACCTTATCCAGCCATATGGTGCTCATAGCAGAGACCTTTCTTTCAACAAGCATTTCTTTTCCAATTATTTCTGATTTGGCATTACGCAGAGAATATCGCACTTTCACCAGCTGCTCATTCATCGTCTCATTGGCCACATTTAAGCGAAAGCTTTTCTCTAACGGATAAGGACGTGTGTTAATATTTGGATTCTGGGAAAGCTGCCCCTCCTCTTCACAGGAAATCATAATCGGAGCAAAAAACCTTTTCTCATAATAATGAAGCGCTTTCCAGCGACCGAAATAGTCAATGGATGACCAGGAGGTCACTGGCCAGCAATCATTTAACTGCCATACAATAGCTCCCATACAACGTCCCCGGTGACGCCGCCAATGTTCCACCGCATACTTCATGGCTTCACCCTGCATTAACTGGGATGCATAAACCAATGTTTTTAAATCAGTTGGATACAAAAAGGTCTGAGCCATGTAGTTCATCATCTTGGCATAGCCCATATTGCTTCTCTGGTGGCGTTCCATCACATAAGAGAATAAATTCCGGTCTTCCTCGCTGGTAAAGCTTTCGATGGTCTTATACGCTGGCATTGCTTCAAAGCCGAATTCCGAAGCATAGCGAAACATCTGTTTGCGGTATTCCGTAAATGGCTTGAACCCGTGCCATACCGCCCAGTAATGTGCATCTCCGCGATTCGGGTCATTGGGAAAATCATAACCGCCTCCTGAGGAAGGGCTTGAAGGCCAGTAGAAGGTGTCCGGATCTTCACTCTTAATGATTTTGGGAATGATATATTCAAATATCTTGATATAATCAGCGCGCAGAGATACCGTTTCTTCAAAGCTTCCATACTCTCCTGCAAGGATCAGCTCTTCCAGTTCATTATTTCCGCTCCAGAGCCCCAGACAAGCGTGATGGCGCAGCCTTCTCACATTTTGAACCAGTTCTTTTGTAATATTCTCCTCAAATTCCGGAGTCAGCAGATAGGTGGAGCAGCAGAACATGCCATCCTGCCAAACGATCAGTCCCATTTCATCACAAAGATCAAAAAAGTCATCATCCGGATAGTAACCGCCGCCCCATACCCGGACTGCATTGTAGTTGGCTCGTATACACTGGGTCAGCAATTTCTTTGTTGTCTCCCTGTTTACCCGGGGAACCAGGCAGTCTTCTGGAATATAATCCGCCCCCATGGCAAAAACCTTAACTCCATTTACTTCATGGGCGAAGCTCTCTCCCCACTCATCCTTCTCAACCGCCATAGTCATGGTGCGAAGACCAATACGAGTGCTATACACATCCTGGAGTTCTCCTCCAATATAAAACTCAACCTCCACCTGATAAAGAGGCTGATCCCCAAGACCGTTGGGCCACCAAACTCTAGGATTTTCAATTTCTATGTTTTCCGGGCTGTTCCCATAGATATTCAGCCTGCCCTCAGGATCAGTAATCCTTACTAAGGTCTCTATCTTCTCTGCGTCTCCGGTCATTGCTCCATTGATATCATGCTCGGTAAACAGATTTAAAGTAACCCGCCCATCCATATGCTGCTGGCGTATATGAACATTGGATAGACGCCCCTTTTCCACCACCACAACAGATGCTTCCTTATAAATCCCCATGTCTGGCAGGCGGGGCGCCCAGTCCCATCCGGACATGCAGCTGGATTTTCTCAGATAGGGAAATCCGTCCAAAGTATCGGTGTTGCAGGGGATTCTTCCATTTTTTTCAATCTGCTCATTCATATAGTGAATGGGGGATTCAAATTCCACCCTCAGATGATTTGTTCCCTTTTTCAGTGCGTGATTCACAGGAAACTCAAAGGTACAGAACATATTGTCGGTATATCCCACATGGATATCATTGAGGTAAACGTTTGAAATGGTGTCCACCCGGTCGAAATGCAAAAAGTATTGCTTTCTCTCGTCGATTTCTTCTTTAAATATAAAGTCATTCCGATAGGTATAATCCTTTTCCGACAAGCTTGTCAGAAGGGTTGCATTATCCCGGTAAAAGGGATCATCGATACGCTTATGGTTCAGCAAATCGTAATAGAGGGAGAAAGGAATCTGCGTATTTAACGTCTCTCCTTCATAATCCAATCTCCACCCCTGATTTAGTAATAATTTATTCATCTATAACTGCCTCCTCACCCTTATAGGCACAAGGCTTTGATTTTGAAAGGGCCCGTTCATGTTTTCTTCCTCACTTATCCAGATTCACTCTATATGTCTTAATCTCAAAGGGCTTGATGGTAAAGGTAAAGCCGTCCTCTGTTTTCTCTACCGCACCCTCAACCGGTTCCTCCATGAGATTGCACTCGGTCACCGTAAACAGCCTGTTATCCATACCAAAGGTAAGCGTTGCCGTAGTCTTCGTGTTTTCGCTTTCGTACAGTCGGATGATGATTCCATTTTTATCTTCCGCTATCTTCACTGTCTCCACAATCACATTTTTCCGGTCTGTCCATAAAAAGCTGTCCTGTTCCTTTGGTGCTCCTGCAAGTACAACGTGAGCCGGATAATTCAGCTTATAGCCCTCCCTAATGGTATTTCCGCCGTAAAGGCTTCCCTCATGGGGATAGAGCGAATAGGTAAAGAAATGCTCCTCCTGATCGGTGGTCTTATTCGGCTCAATACCGGATTTAATCAGCGTCAGGGATACACATCCATTCTTTACTGAGTGTCCATATTTACAGTCATTTAATACGCTGACTCCATAATGGCCTTCTGATAAATCCACCCACTTATGTCCGCAGCTTTCAAACCGTGCCTTATCCCAGCTGGTGTTTTGATGCACCTTGCGCTTTAAATTTCCAAACTGAATGTCAAATGCCGCTTCATCCGAATGAATATCCAGACAAAATTCTACCTTCAGCAGACACTGGCTGTCCTTCCAGTCCACATAGGTATCAAAATCTATGCGCTTTGCATGTCTGTAAAAGCTTATCTTTTGTACAATCATCGAATTGCTTATTCTTCTCTTTATCTTAAGCACCGCGCTAACCGGTCCGTTGGCCATCCATTCAATCTCATCCGCCTTATCAGCAATCCAGCTTTTTTCTGTATAGAAAATGTCAATATCCCAGTTGTCATAATAGATAGGCTTATCTTCAAACATCCGGAACAGATTTGCGCGCCTGCCTTCCTGCACCAGATCACGCCCGGCAGCTTTGTCATAAATGGAGGTAAACATTCCCGTCTGATCCATCTCCACCCGGTAAAATGGCGTTTCAAAACGGGAACCATCACCAGAAATCCGAGCGGTAACATCCTCGCATTTTTCCGGTTCATTCGTAAAGGTGTTATACCCCTTGGAGCAAAGATGCTCCAGATATACTAAGTTGGTAATTTCTCCTTCCTGAATGGGATAAGTATGTCCCTCTGCATCCTTAAGGCTTCCTGTCACCTCCCTGGGCAGACTTACTATATCACTGCGGTCAAAGGACAGCGTATTAAACACGGTTATTTTGCCCTTTTGCCTGCACAGTGAATCAAGGCTTTGCTTAATCAATTGCCCACCAGTCTGCTTAATTTCCTCATACTCCTTCCGGGTTACTTCGTACACTTCCTTAATGGAAGTTCCCGGTAAAATATCATGGAACTGATTCAAAAGTATTGTCTTCCACAACTGATCCAGCTCTTCAGACGGATAGTCCCCCCCCTTTAAAGCGCATAAGGTCAGGAAAAATTCAGCATCCATCATCATTACTTCGCTTTTGCGGTTCGCCCGCTTATTTCGTGCCATGGAGGTGTAGGTTCCCCGGTGATACTCAAAATATAGTTCCCCTTCCCAGGTCTCCAGACGGCAGTTATCTTTTACCCGTTCATACAGCTCATCAAAGTACTGTCTGGTAAACTTCTGTTCCACTTTTGGGATTCCTCTGATTCCTTTTTCCATGCGCTTAGAGGTTTCTAACATCTCCCTTGTGGGGCCTCCTCCTCCGTCTCCGTAGCCATAAGAAATCAGAATATCATGATTGAATTCCTTATTTTGATATCGTTTCCACCCACCCATAATGGCATCAGGATGCAAAATCCCATTGTAGGTAGTAAAAAAATCGTCTTCATTCTGGCCCACACCGAGGGTTGTAATGAGGTGGGTGAATACCTCGCTTCCGTCAATTCCTCTCCACATAAAGGTATCACTGGGAACCTTATCCACCTGATTCCAGGAAAGCTTTGTGGTCATAAAATAATCAATACCGCTTTTCTTCATAATCTGAGGCAGGGAACCGGAGTACCCAAACACATCCGGCAGCCACAGTTCCCGGCATTCAATGCCGAACTCTTCCCGAAAGAAACGCTTCCCATACAGAAACTGACGGACCAGAGATTCACCGGAGGTCAGATTTGTGTCGGCTTCCACCCACATGCCGCCCTCCACTTCCCAGCGCCCCTCCCTGACTTTGGCTTTCACCTTTTTGTACAAATCCGGATACCGCTCTTTCAAAAACACATAAAGCTGAGGCTGGCTGGACATAAATTTATAGTTTGGATATTCGTCCATTAATTTAAGTACCGTAGAAAAACTTCTTGCCACCTTTTCTCTGGTCTGCTCCACCGTCCACCACCAGGCAACGTCAATGTGGGTATGTCCGATGCAACTTGCAATCACATCATGATAACCGGACATCTTAACATACAAAGCCTGTTCAATATAATTGACCGCCTTGTGTATAGACGTATAAAATTCCGCAGAATAAGGCGTCCTTAAATCCAGCAGGTTGATGGTGTTGTTTAAAACCGTCTCAAGGTCGAGCCGTATTTTGTCATCCTTGTCCATCCGGGTAAACGCCTGCAGCGGAACTAAAAGATCAAAATACAACTGTTCAATTAACAAATCAACCTGCTGCATCTCAAGAAACAGGTTAAATTCCGAATGAAGTGTACCTGTATACGCCTGTAAATCAAAGATGTAATTATCCCCCCGTATGGCATGATCAATGAGATGTACAGCCCGGTGATTCATATCCAGCCCCTGAATCGCTGTTTTATTCAGAAACAACAAAAACTGAGGGTTTTTCCCGTCATCCCACTCGTCAACCTGGGTTTTTACCCCCAGCCGAAGAGTCTTTCCTTCCTGCACATCCTCCACCTGATAACTTGCCCTGAACCAGTAATGGGCGTCCGGGCCATACCATTTCATTTTCTGCTGGTCAAATTTCTCCCATGGCTGCTCATTTGCATCCGCATCCTCCGGGTAAAAAAATCTCCCTTTTTTATATTCAATCTCTTTGATAGGCTCTTTTTTTACAATTACCAGCTCTTTCAGTTGATTGCAAATAACCTCAATCCGTTTATCAATAAACCACATAATGTCTCCCTGCGCCTTCACGCACTCTCAGTTTTATTATTTTACAAAAGGGGCATATTCCACATGCCCCTTTCATCTCTTTATTTTGCTGCATTAACCTGTGCCTGAGCTGTAGCAAGAATCTTTTCATATCCTGCTTTATTCAGCTCCTCCCTCATGGTCTTTACCAATTCCCGGGGATCCCTGGCACCTGTCCAGAGTTCAGCCTTATACTTTTCATATACTGCCGTACAATTTGCAATCTCTGTTTTTACTTCACTGGTATCCATATCAAATCCAAGCATAACCGAAGGAGACGCATTAGCATTTAATTCCTTTACCTCATCCCACTGGTTAAATTCGTCACCAACCAGCTGACCCACATTAAAGAAGGTTCCCTGAGTATATCCGGCCATGCCCCAGTTTGAATTCAGTTTGTTTATCTTTTCACCCTCATATACAAAGTTTTCACCTTCCACACCATAGAAGAACCAGTTTCTTACCTTCGGATCTGTGTTTACAAGATTAAGAAGCTGCAGAGCTTTCTCCGGATGTTCACAACCTGCAGAAATGCCGTTTAATGAACCTCTAACGGTGGTGTTGGACACAACGGTTTCGCCAAATTTCACTGCTACACAGTCATCAATGCCATTCTGAGGACCCCATATGTTCTTTGCAGCACCACTCCAGCCCTGTGCAGTAAAAAATGTTCTGTATTTGTTTGCATCATCCGCATTTGGCGCATCGCCATTGATGATGCCTTCTATGTACATCTTGTGGATAATATCCAGTTCTTTCAGTACCTCTTCATCCTCCAGCGGATTTACCACCGTCCTGGTCTCATCATTGTACTTTACACCCAAAGGTACAAGGCCTGCACCTATCTGATCGAAGAAGTTGGTAGCAAGGAATTCCGCTCCGTTCTTGGACATATAATAGGGGGCAGAACCCTCACCTGTCTTGACCACCTTTAAGGCTTCATATAGCTTCTCATAATCTGTTACATGTTCAAAATCAATCTTATATTTATCTGCAATGGCTTTATCCCAGATAAAATACTGGGAAGATGAGCTGTCTTTGTAGGTTGGCACTGCATAAACCTTGCCGCCGATGGAGGTCGCCTTCCAGTAATCCTCCGGTACCATTTGATACAGGTCAGGAGTCTTTTCCTTCAGCAAATCTGTAATATCTAGAAATGCTCCTGTATTTACCTCTGAATTATAACGATTCATATCCGTAAAAAGGATATCAAACTTCTCGCCCGAGTTGACGATTACACTTCGCCGTTTATCCCAGTCACCCCAAGGAACAATCTCCATCTCAACATTTACACCGATTTTTTCTTCCAGGTAAGGATTCAACTGTTGAAGCCATGAGTCATAATTTTCCGGCATTCCATTTCCAACCTGAATCCATTTAATCGTTACCACCTCGCCATCGGCTGCAGTTTCTTCTTTCGCTTCCGTTACTTTTGTCTCTTTGTTACTCATTGCCGCACTGTTTCCTCCGCATCCGGCCAGCATGGATATCCCCAAAACCGATACTGTAAAAAGCCCCAATATTTTTTTCTTTTTCATAATACCTCTCCCTTCTTTTTTTGAATAAGTTCTATCCTTTCACTGCCCCAACCGTAAGTCCCGAAATAAAATATCTCTGGAAGAACGGATAGGTGCATGCAATTGGTACGATAATTATAATCGCCATCGCCATTCTCGCCCCTTCTTTAGGCATGTTATTCATATACTGCTGCAAAGTCACACCTAACGATGGGTTCTTTGCCATCATCTCCATATTTCTTTGAATATGATCCAGTAAAGATTGGATGGAAAATAATTTGGTATCTGTTATGTACAGCGAAGACTGAAACCAGTCATTCCAATAGGCGAAAGACAAAAACAATGCAATGGTGGCAACAATGGGCTTGGACAGCGGGAATGCAATCCGTGCAAAGATGGTGAAATGACTGGCCCCGTCTATCTGGGCGGATTCTACAATGGATTCCGGAATATTCAGCTTAAAAAATGTTTTACAGATAATTACATGAAACGAACTGACACACAGAGGCAGAATAAGCGCCCACAGTGTATTTTTCAGATGTAGAAACTGAGTGTTGATTACATAGGAGGAAATCATGCCCCCATTAAAAATCATGGGAATGAATACCACCATGGTAAAAAATGAATTGAATTTAAACTTCCGGATTGACAGCACATAACCCATAAGAGTGGTCAGGATAACCCCCATAGCCGTTCCCGCCACCGTTACTGCTGCCGATACGCCCAGCGCCCTTATGATCATCTTTCCTTCCTTCCACAAAAACAGGTAGGATTCCAACGAAAATTCTTGAGGCCAGAAGCGGTATCCGTTCAATTTTATAGACTGCTCAGATGAGATGGAAATAATAAACACAAAAACAACCGGGATAATACAAATCAACGCAAACAGAATGAACAGAACGTTAAAGCTAATGTTGATTGCGGGTGATATGCGGTTAAGTGTTGAGCTGTCGGCCATATCCATATCTTTTACTGCTCTTTTTCTCATTTCAGTTTTCCTTTCTAAATGATTGAACTTTCGTTATCAATCTTTTTCACAATCGCATTTGCCACCAGAATGGTAATACAACATGCCACTGACTGGAAGAAGGATGCCGCCGATGTCATCCCGATTGGAGTTGCTGACTTCAATGCATTAAACACATAGGTGTCAATGGTTGCAACCGAATTGAAAATCGAGCCCTTAGCCCCCTGTGACAACTGGTAAAAAAGTCCGAAATCAGAATAGAAAATCTTGCCCACATTCAAAATGAACATCATAATAATTACATTTTTCAGACTGGGAAGCGTAATATATCTGGTCTGCTGCCATTTGCCCGCGCCATCAATCACCGCCGCTTCATAGAGCGTCTGGTCAATTCCCGAAATACTGGACAAATAAATAACCATGTTATATCCTGTACTCTTCCACAAATACATAATAACCAGAATAGATGGCCATACATTTTTATTCATGTACCACTGATTTGCCGTCTTTCCTACATCTCGCATCATATTATTAATCAGACCGTTGTCATAATTTAAAAACGCATCCAGAAAATATGCTGCAACAACCCAGGACATAAAATAAGGGAAAAACATCAGCGTCTGATAGACTTTGGATCTTTTTCTGCTATGGAGCATATTCATCATAATGGCAAGTATTACTGCAAGTGCTGAGCCCATAACAATAAAAATCAGATTGTAAACAATCGTGTTTCTTAATATCACATACAAATCATTGGATTTAATAAGAAACTCAAAATTCTTAAAGCCCGCCCATTCGCTATGGATAACATTGTAGATGAAACCTTTCCCAGGCTGAATTTTATAATCCTTAAAAGCGATAATAAGTCCAAACATGGGCATAAAGCAAAATAAAATATACCAAATGGTTGTGGGCACCGCCATCAGGGTAAGTTCCCAATCACCTTTTGTAGCCTTTCTCTTTTTTGCTTTTGTGTTACTATTTAATGTTTTCAACCTTATCCCTCTTTTCAATTCTTTCCTCACCGTCCAAATTCAGATTTTTCACTGAATTCCGATAGATGATTTCGCCTTCAATCCGCTTTATCTCGGGCTTCTTATCAGGTTTTTCGATTCTTTCAATTATCTGCCTGACAGATACTTTTCCAATTAATGAAGCATTCACTGCTACGGTAGTAAGCTGGGGATCCGTCAACTTGGCATAAATATCATCATCGAAACTGCCTATGGAAATATCATCCGGCACTGTATACCCATGACTATTTAAAGTTCGTGTCAGCCGGAAGGCAGTTTCATCACAGTTACAGATAAAAGCAGTGGGCATTTCTTTTGGTAGCTCTATATCAACCGCTTTTCCCTCCAGACTCCGGTCAGGAATTACCCAATCGTCTCTTAACTGCATGTTTTTTTCCAGCATAGCCCGCAAAAAGCCAAGATAACGGTCGGTAATACTTGTAGTGGAATTAATGGTTCCCACAAATCCAATCTTTCTGTGACCCATCCGGATAAGATACCGTGTCATGTCGTACATGCTGTAAACATTCTCGGACACCACCGAATCTGAACGGTGCGTCCGGTCATAGATATCCACGTAAACCTTGGGAATATCAATTTCCTTAACCTGTTCACGTACCTCTTGATCTAAAAGACCTAAAACGAGAATCCCCTTAAAAAGATTTTCTTTCTTCATCATAGAAATATCATCGTAAATAGTCGCAGGGCTGGGTGTGAGCATCATGGTGGAATAATTATAGCGGCCAAGCTCTCTGACAATTTTCTCATACATCCGCATATAAATAGCCCCGCCGCCACCTTCTGAGATAAAGCGGCCATTCATGATGATGCCAATCTTCTTTCGTTCAGTTTCCTCTTGAACCGGCATAATATATCCCTGTCTGGCAGCAGCCTCTTTAATCTTATTCTTTAATTCCTCGCCCACTCCTTCTTTATCATTCAGAGCTTTGGACACCGTTACCTTACTGATTTTCAGTTCATCTGCAATACTTTGCATGGAAACTTTACGTTTTTTCATCATCTTCTTCTCCAAAACCTTTACTTTAGTTAACTTTAACTATTTGTAACTTAACACATTTTTGTATAATTTGTCAATAATATTTTTGTTTTTAATATTTTTTTATTTCATTTGAACAATTATAAACTTGCATTTTAGTAGAATTTTCTTTTATTTTCTTCATAATAAAAATATCAACTTCTATTGTAAGGTTACAATATGTGCATATCCATATGTTTATCAGCATTTACTTTTCACCACTCCTTTTTTGCTTCATCATAGCAGCCAGCTTGAATGTGTTCTTTGATAGCCCTGTATACAGTGATGGAGGCTGGTAAAACATATATCTAAAAAAGAGACCTAACATGTATTAAGCCTCTTTCACTCTTTTACTCACACTACTTTCAACACAAGTTCCGGCAATTTGCCAAGATTCCAATCCCCGCACCCTGTCTCCGCCGCATACCCTATGGCCGCTGTCCTCATGCCGCCAGCGAAAGCCGCCTTTATTCCGACCTCCGAGTCTTCCACCACGATACAGTTCTCCGGCAAGATTTCAAGGCGCTTAGCCGCCAGCTGAAACACCTCCGGGTCCGGCTTAGAACGGCTGATATCATTGCCATCCACAACCGTATCGAAAAAAGCGCCATAGCCGATCTGATTCAGAATAAACCGTGCATTTTTGCTGGAAGAGCCAATGGCCAGCAGTAATCCGCGCTTACGGAGATGAGACAGGGTATTTGCCGTGTCCTCTGTGATAGAAGCAGGACTTAAGCGTTCCAGATACTCTTTATAGTATCCATTTTTCTTATCCATTAGCTCCAGCTTATCCACTTCGGTCATATGGCAGTTCTGACGGGACAAAATTATGTTTAAGCTTTCTAAGCGGCTGACACCCCGCAAGTCAGAATTTATTTCTCTGTCAAAATACAACCCTGTTTCGTCAGCCAAACGTTTCCATGCAAGGTAATGGTATTCATCCGTGGAAACGATTACGCCATCCAGATCAAAGATAACTGCTTTTATCAAATTCTTCATTTCACCCTCCAAAATGTTCTATAATCCATTCATGTTTAAAATGACAACGGCACATTGGAAGCCTTTTTGTAAGACTTTCTCCATGTGCCGCTGCAGATTAATTGTTAATTTTTATACAATCTCACATCATCCATATACTCTTTCGATCTAATTCAAACGCCAGACCAATAGTTCTCCCACCCGGCATTTTTTATACAAACGGCACGGACCTGCCGTTTGTTCTCCGGTCCAATAATCTACCCAATTCCCTTTTGGCAGATATACCTGTCTCCCTTTCGCTCCTTCCTCTAAAACCGGAGCTACTAATAACTGGGAACCAAACAGATACTCGTCGTCCACCGCGCAGGCCTCTTTATCCTCCGGCCAGTCAATCACCAATGCAGCCATAAGAGGACGGCCGGTATTTGCACTTAAGCTTGCTTCCTTAAGAATATAAGGCATCAGCCGTTCCCTTTCTTTCGTAAACTTGTGGCAAATATCAAGGATTTCCGGCCTTCTCGTTACCTTTGCCATATTCCATGGGCTTCTGTCATTGATCTCTTCTTCTGATGCCGCCAGAAGTTCGGAAAACTGGCCGGAAGCAGGCTCTGAGTGCCACTGCATGACCGGAGCAAAGCAGGCTAAACAGAAAGAACGCAGATACAGTTCTGCGGAAGGCATTTTTCCTGCAAAACCCGCAAGGTCAAAGCCCCAGAAGGGCAGACCTGACAATCCTGCATTTAAGCCCGCCGTCATCACGTGGCGCAGTTCTTCCCAGGTGGACTGCTGATCTCCCGCCCAGTGCATGGGCGTGGTCTGAGCACCCGTGTAACCGGCCCTGGAAAAGAGTACCCGGTCTTCTCCAATAAAGTCCGTATAAGCCTTGGTGTACGCCATGGCGTAGCCGTTTTTCATTTGAACTCCAGTACGTCCGTCAAAGAAGCAGGCACCATCGTCATACACAAACTCCCCGCCGTCAGTCTTAAAGCCGTCAACTCCCATATGAAGCAGATATTGCCGTTTTCCAAACCACCATTCACATGCCGCAGGATTTGTAAAATCCGGTATCATGGAACCGCCGAACCAACGCCCTTCCGGTATCACGTAAGGGGAACCATCGGTATTGGTAACAACAAAGCCCTTTTGAACCGCTTCCGCGCAGTCCGCCTCGTGTTCCGTGCAAACGCGCCCCGGCTCCAGTTTTTTCAAAACCGGAATCTGCCAGAGGATCAGGCGGATCCCCTTTTCGTGAAGACCTCGGATCATCCCTTCCGGATCGGGGAAACGTTCTTTGTCAAAGCGGTAAAAGGTGGCTTCATCGCTCCAGGCTTCGATTACCACCACCGAGGGTTTCATCCCCTGCCTGATCGCTTCCTCCACTACTTCTTCCACCACAGCCTGACGATCCCAGCGGTTGGCAGACATCCAAAGGCCAAAAGCCCAGTCCGGCGGCAGTTTAGGCCGTCCCGTGAGCTCTGTAAACTTATTGAGTACCTCCAGAGGCTTTCCCGTAAATGTCCGTACATCGTATTGATCCGGAAGCGTGAAAACGATCCCGTCAGCGGTTTTTTCCGTTGAGACAGTAAACGGTTCCATTGTATCCACATATAGGCCCCCGCCTCCATCCGTCAGGGCAAATGGAATGGGCAGATAGGTGGAAGCCCCTTGATTGGTAAACGTTTCGTATACGTGGTTTTCCCGGGCCAGGCCCTCCTGATTCAATGCGTCAAACCGTTCTCCAAATCCGTAAACGGCCTGACCAGCAAGCAAGCATTTCATCCTTTCACACCTCCTACCTGCAATCCTGCTGCAAAATATTTCTGTGCCAAAGCATAGATTAGCAGAATCGGGAGCATGGAAACCAGTGCCCCCGCCATAAGCAGGTTGTATTCACTTTTGTACTGCCCATTTAAAGAACTTAGAATAATGGGCAAGGTAAATTTAGTCTTTGTGGTCAGCATAACTAAAGGCAATAAGTAATCGTTCCATGAATCCATAAAGCAGATAACCGCCAAAGTGGCCAGGCTGGACTTGCACATAGGGCATATGATCCGCAGAAAGACGGTGAAAACTCCTGCGCCGTCAATGGCGGGCGCTTCCAAATAGACGTTGGGAATTGTCATCATGCGCTGGCGCAGCATAAACACTGCAAACACCTTGAACACACTTGGCAGAACCAAAGCACCCAGACTATCCACCAGTTTTAACTCGCCCATAAGTAAGTAAAGGGGAATGAAGAGCACCTGGGAGGGGATCATCATAGTGGCAAGATAGACCAGAAATATGACTTCTTTTCCCTTAAACTCCAGTTTTGCAAAAGCAAAAGCGGCCATGGCTGAACTTATGATCGTCACAGTCACAGAACTAATTGATACGACCAGGGAATTAAGCATGGAAACAGTCATTCCCTCTTTTTGAAACAAATCCGTAAAATTATGAAAGGTCGGGTTTTTGGGTATCCACTGGATCGGCAGTGCCATGATCGCACCGTAATCCTTTAACGAAGTGGACAGCATCCAGAAAAATGGAAGCAAGGTTACAGCCGATAGCAAAACCGCCGTCAAATGGTATAAAACTCCGGATACTGCTTTACGACTCATAGTACACCCACTTTCTTTGCAGCACGTTCTGCAGTACGGTAAAGCCAAAAATTATGACAAACAGTACCCAGGACCAGGCCGCCGCATAGCCCATGCGGCCAAACTTAAAGGCGTATTTGTAAATCCGTTCCACCATGACCATGGTTGCCCCATTCGGTCCAGCGTCACCGTTCTTGGTCATGACCATGATCTGCGGGAAAAGCTGAAAAGCATTGATTAAGGAGAGCATGATTACGTAAAACAAAATTGGTGACAGCAAAGGCAGAGTAATGCTTTTAAATTTTTGAAAATATCCTGCTCCGTCAATGTCGGCAGCCTCGTAATACTCCGGATTGATTGCAAGCAGACCGCTGAGCAGAATCATTCCGTAAAATCCCATGTCCTTCCACACACTGGCCAAAACGATGGAGGGCATTGCCCAAACCTCGCTCTGAAGCCATAAAGGTCCCTTAATACCGATGGCTGACAAGGCATTGTTAATGGGACCGTACTCTGGACTTAACATCCATTTCCAGATCAAAGCTCCCGCCACCCAGCTGGTCAGTACCGGAATGTAATATAGTACCCGGTAAACAGAAGCCATGCGGCTCTTTCGCTGTATGATCAAGGCAACCATTAAGGAAAACAGCAGGACCAGCGGAAGGTACATCAGAATGAAGTAGGCGTTATGCCCCAAAACTGCCCAAAATTCCGGATCTTTGACAAGCTGGGAGTAATTGGATACCCCTACGAACTTGTCGCCAACAAATTGGAAAAAGCCGTGAAACAGCCTAACCCTGCTTAGTCCCGACCAATCGGTAAGACTAAGCAGTAAAGAGGCAAAAATAGGAATCAGATTAAACAACACAAGTCCGGCCAAGCTTGGCAAAAGAAAGATAAAAGCTCTTATCCCCTGTTTTTTGTACATAGCAGTTCCTCCTGTCTGGCACAAAAATGTCAGTTTAATTTGATCTTCTGTTCCAGTTCCGCCTGACACGCATCCAGTGCGTCTTTCGCGGAAACATTTCCGGAAACGGCGTTGTTTAAGTACTTGCTGATGATCTCCTGCATTTCAGACTGCTGCTTTACCACCGGAGGGGTAACCAGATAATCCAGGGATTTAAACACAGCTACCCGATTCTCAGGAGGAGTGACCTTTAAGTAGGAATCCAGTACATCCTGATAGGTAACAGGCGGAAGTTCCCAGCTTGCATCCACGCGGATTTGTGCGGCTTCCTTGCTTCCTGCCAGGAATGCAGCAAGAGCGGCGGCTGCCTCAGGATTGGTGGTTTCTTTGTTTACAACGTAGGCATTTGAGAAAAAATGTGTGGCTTTTGCCGTGTTGCCTGGCTCTACTGCCACGTCCCAGGCAAAATCGCAATTGTCGGTAAAGTCACTGAAGGCCCAGATTCCGGTCACAATCATACCCAGACGTCCGGATTTGAACAAATCCCAATCGCCCATGCCGCCCATTTGAGCATCCGAAGGCATCACATTGCTGCCCGTCACCCAATCAGACATAATCTCCAGGGTTTCCACATTTTGCGGTAAATTGACCGTAAAATTCTTGCCATCCTCGCTTAACAAGCTTCCGCCGTTCTGCTTTACCCCTTTGTAAAATTCATGGAAGCTTAAGGGACGGTATAAACCGTAAGTATCTGCGGATATGGCGCGGATCTTCTTTGCGCCCTCTGACATTTCCGTCCAGGTCCAGTCGTCGGTGGGATAGGAAACTCCTGCCTTGTCAAATAAATCTTTGTTATATATAAGAACCACATTGGAGAAGGAATTGGGGATTCCAAATTGTTTTCCATCGTACTGGAACGCTTCCAAAGCCGTCTGGTTAAAGCCTGATGTATCCCCGATCAGATCGCCGATGTCTAAAAGTACATCTTCCGACGCATAAGCCACAAAATTTTCAAAATTCAGTTCAAATACGTCTGCCGCACTGCCGCCGACGATTTTTGACTGCAGCTGGGTGAAATAGTCATCATAACCAAAGCTTTGCAGTTCCACCTTGACATTTGGGTATTGCTCGTTGAATTTTGCAATCATTTTTTTCAATGCTTCCTCGGATGCACCGCTGCCAGAGAACTGGTCCAGGCGGATTGTGACCGCTTCATCGGCCCCTGCCGCGTTTTTCTCCGTTTGGGCATCTGCCGGTTTGCCTGCAGGTTTTTCTGTAGTATTGGAGCCGCAGCCGGAGAGTAAAACAGCGGCACATGCCATTGCACTTACGGCCCATTTGCATTTTCTAGCCAATTTCTTCATAATAACTGCCTCCCTAATCGAACGAATGGTTGTCGCGCACCGATCCTCTTTCTACCAAAGTTAATGGAAATACTTTATTTTGGGGGGTGCGGTCCTCGTTTATTAAAAGTTTCACTGCTTCTGTTCCCTTATCAGCCACATCCTGATGTATGGTAGTAAGAGGCGGATCACAGGCCCTGGAAAGCAGAGAGTCGTCAAAACCTATGATGGAAATATCCTCAGGAACCCTTACACCCTTCTCGCGCAGTCCCACGCATAAGCCCACCGCTAAAATATCTGCAGAAACAAATACCCCGTCAGGCCTTTCGGTCAGTCCCGCCAGATATTCTCCCATTTTACAGCCGTGTTCAAAAGATACTTCTCCTGCTAATAAAAGGGATTTCTCCGGACTTAATCCGAACTCCTCCAGAGCCTTTTCATAGCCCTGACAACGTAAAAAATTCACGCCCTTATCATTGATCTGTCCTGTCACATAGGCAATCTTTCTAAGCCCCTTTTCCAGCAGATATTTCGTTGCCATATACCCGCCCTGCTTATCATCCACGCAAATGGAGTGAAAGCCGGAAGCTTCGCAGTAACTGTCCACCAGTACTACAGGGATGTTTAAGGCTTTTAACTGACGGCATTCCTCATCATCGTTCATTCCTACCACGATCACGCCGTCCAATCCCCGGGTTCTGGCTACTTCCGCATACGTCTGGCCGGAATCGGCTCCGGAAATCAGAATATGATAGCCGCTTTTGCGGGCTGTATACTCCGCCGCCGACATGAAATCACCGTAAAAGGGATTGGAAAACATAAATTCCTTTCCTGACTCCGTTTGCGGAATCAGAACACCTAATAAGTTGCTCTTGTTGTTTGCCAGGGTGCGGGCCGCCTGATTTGGAATGTATCCCAATTCCTTTATCGCGTCATTGACCCGCTTAATCGTTTCGGGACTTAAGCTTTGCGAGGGTGTATTATTGATTACATAAGATACCGTGGCTATGGAAACCCCCGCCTTTTCGGCCACGTCCTTTAAACCTGGTCTCTTCATAAAATCACCTTCCTTTCTTCTATTCCTCTTCCGTTATCAGCTTTCCACCTTCTCCGTCGATCACCGCCAGATATCGCTTACCTTTTACATTAAAGTGAAAAGATAAACGTTTCCAGTCCTTTGGGAGCCTTGGAGATAACTCCGGCTTGCCATTGTCCAGTGACAGACCTGCGAAACCAAAAATCACCGCCTGCCAGGAGGCACCTACTGCTGCCAAATGAATGCCTTCCCGCTCCGTATTCTTCATCCGGTTTTCCAGATCCAGAAACAGGCTCTTGTCAAAATATTCACTGGCTTTCTGTTCCAAGCCCAAATTTGCCGCCGCCCAGGCATGAATCCCAAAGCTTAAGCTGGAATCGTGAAGCGTCAGCGGTTCATAGAAATCCCAAATAGCCTTTTGCTCCTGTTTTGTAAACCATTCCGGCTTTAGAACCATGAGCAGCACTAAATCCGCCTGCTTTAACACCTGATACCTTTGCAGCCAGTCGAAATCGTACTGGTGGTAGGCCGCGCTTCCGTCCACGGCCTTCTGTCCCGGAAATGGTTCCAGCCGAAGGAAATTGTCGTCCTGAATGTACAAGTCCTTGTCCGGATCGTATTCAATCCGGCTCTTTTCTAAGATATCACGCCATTTTTCCATTTCTGAAACACTGGCTTTTGCGTCCTTTCTCTGGACCGCCTGTAAAGCCAGTCGGAGATTATGACGAGCCAGTAATACCGTATAGGCGTTGTTTCCTGAAACGCCGCAGTATTCGTCAGGTCCTTTGACAAAGAGCAGATTGTAAACATCATTTCTTTGGTCATAAGAAAATCTCCCGGCCCAATACCTGGCAGTTTCCACATACAGCTGCGCCGATTGGCTTTCCAGGGTTTCATCTCCTGAGACCGTTAAATAATTTTCAACGGCATAAGCCACGTCTGCGGTAATGTGAATCTCACAGCGGCCGATGTCCCAGCTTTGGCATTGTTCTATGCCGCCTATGGCGCACATCCACGGATACCTGGCACCCGGAAGATTCAGTGCCTCTGCGTTCTTTTTTGCGTCCGGCAAGGTGTTTAAGCGAAACAGAGCCAGATTTCTTGCGGCTTGCGGATCCGTATACAGGTAAAACGGAAACAAGAAAATATCCGTATCCCAGAAGCAGCAGCCTTTATACCGTCCGTGGGTCAGCCCCCTTGCACCAATGCTGACCGTTGGGTCATTGTAAGGGCAATTCTGCATAAGCTGAAATATATTGAAGCGTAGGGCTGACTGTATGGAAACGTCGTTTCCTTTTTGGGTAATCTGTATGTCGGCTTGGTCCCAGCGATATTTCCAGGCCCGCTCGCTGTCTTCTAACAGCTTAGCAAAGGATTGGTTTATGATGCGGGGACGCAAGTCTTGCCCGCCTTTATAGAAAGTTTCTGAGTCCTGGAAAACTGCTTCCTGATCCCGTAAATATGCTTCCGTATAAAGAATCTTTTCGATTCTTACCGTTTCCCCTTCCTGCAGCGGGATATTGAGTTCTTTCGCCGGACAATCAGTCACCGAAGCGTCCTTTGCCGTGCCACGGCTTTGAACGATGCGGGCAGTGACGGCTACGGTCATACGGCCGGAAACCTTACTGTCAGCCTTTAAAAAGCAGTAATCTTCTCCTATCTCCATTTCAGATACAGAGAGCAAAGAAACGGTGTCCAGGTTCTCTTTGGTCTGATCATCATCCACAGGCAGGTTCACGGTATTCCCGTCTATCCCCATGATAACGGCTGCGTTCCCGCTGTAGTTTAAGGCCGTTAATTCCAGCGACAAGGCTGACACATGTTTGTTGTCCATGCTGATAAAACGGGAAATCTCGATTTGCGTTTTCCTTCCTTCCCGATCTTCCCACACCGCCTTCCTCTCAAAAAGGCCGTTTTTCATATCCAGGGTTTGGGAAAAGGATCGATATTCTCCAGTCCCTAAGGATAATTGAAAGTGAAACAAATCCGGCAGATTCACCATATCCGTAACACCGGGACTGATGTACTCAAATCCACCCGCTAAATAGTTACAGCGCTCGTAAGCCTTTGCCCCGTCCATGAAAAATGCACAGCGGGATCCCAAATAACCGTTTGCCTGACTGAATATGCTTTCCAAAAACTTTGGGTTCTCTCTGCCCTCACAGCGTATTTTCCATGGCTCATACTGAATCATCTTCTGTATCTCCTTCCTTTAACCCTTCCATTAAACAATAGGCCAAAAAGCCGGCGCAGGTTGCAAATGCGGCTCCTGTGGTACATTCGCCTGTCACTTCATCCACGCTTTCACAGGCAATTCCATTGTCCATGGACGCCCTGCGCAGAAAGTCTAAAGACGCTTCCTTCCTGCCGCTGATCAAACCGTTAGCAACGCTCAGTATCCAGGGATGAGGCGCATGGGGGCAGCCTATGTCTGAAAAGGGCTTTCCCGCAAAAGAGTATTGATAATCCGGGCTTCTTATGATCTCAACCGTATTCTGCCAAACGGGATCCTCCCTGTCGCAAAATCCGAAATATGGTAAAAGCTCTAAACTACCCGGCGGTTCATCATACACATCCCAGTTCCCGTCTTCGTCGACGGACCAGGCAAAAATCTTTTTTCCCTGATACTCCTTAATACAGTGGGTGCGAATTCCATGAAACAAGCTCAAAACTTCCTCTTCTAACCACTTAAGCGTTTCAGTAGGCCACAAATTTCGGTATAAGTTCCCAAGATCCCGCAGACACCGCCAGGTCAAAACATTGTTATACGTGCCGTAAGGATAAATTCGCATGTCATCCGTTGGCTGTAAAAAAGTTTCATACAGATGCAGGGCATCGCTTCGCTTGGTCTTTAGAATTGAAAGAATCTTCTTTACTCCCCTCTCGATATGGCCCTCCTGCAAAGCGGAAACCTCTCCCGTTGCATCTACGTAACGGCTAAGAGCCATTAAGGGAGCGCACAGTTCATCCAGTTCAAACCCCGGTTCCAACACTGTTCCATCTATGTAACGGCTGTGAATGCCGATTTGTTTGATCTGACGGGTAAATACGTAGTCCAAAAGTTCCTTTGCATACTGCGGATCCGCCTTAAGAATCGAAGGAAAACTCCACAGCAGACTGTCCCGGTCCCAATAAGCCGCGCTGACGTAATACCTGGGACTTCTGGACGTGACCATGACTACTTCCTCCGTATCCATCGTCATGCCCGTTGCATAAAAGAAGTTGAAGAATAAGTTCCTGTTTAACAGGGAATCCACTTCCGGAATACCCACAGTTTTCCGGCGCTCCGACAACCAGCACAGAGTCTCCTTATAAACAGCATCAAAACTCTGCCGCAGAAGTTCCTTCGCCGCCGTGGCCGCGGACACCTCTTCAAAGCCTACACCCCAAAAGGTATCTAACACGACTGATTCGCCGGGCTTTAACAGACAATCATAGGTCCCCTTATAGCGGATCTCCTCTCCCTGTTCAAATTCCCAGGCTACCGGCAAAGCTGCCATAGGCGCAAATGCCATTACCGGCATTCCAATGGATAAATCAAAGACCGGGCCGTCATTCCAGCCTGAGCGGTAAACCGTCCTCTGCCCCGTAATCGTCTTATCCTCGTTGACGCTGTGAGTCACTTTTCCCCATGCACCGAGGAAACCGCATGAGATCTCCTTTTCTTCGTCGGAATGATTCGCGATCGTCAAGCGTATGGCAAAAGCCTTCTGACCTATGGGAGCCAGAAAAATTCCCTCTGTACAAATACCATCCTTCGTTGATTCAAACCTGGGAATCCAGTCATATTCCCGCTTCCATCTCAAATCACAAAGTAAATCTCCACTCACCGCCCGCACAAAGGGCCGTATGAGAGGTTCGCTTTCGCCGCCCCAAAAGGCCAGCAACCCTTTGTAACCCATATGCAGAATTGTAAAGCTTTCTATGGAAGCCGTGTTCTGGTCCAAGGTCGGCAGGCTGACAAATTCGTTCCCCGTGGGTATATAGCAATCTTGCATAAATAACACCTCCCCATTTTTACTGAAGCGTTTAAGTAGTATGTATAAAACTATTGATATTGTATAATAACAATATACTCTTTTTTGTTTTTTTGTCAATATATTTTAATAAATTTCTTTACCCCGATGGAAGTTTATGCAAAGTTAACGATAAAATTCAAAAGAAACCCCATTATTGTAATTTAAAAATGGGGTTTCTCTGCTTCTAAAATTCTCCAGCCACTATCCATTTAAAAGCTCAACGCGCCCTCCGGCTGGTTTTGCGCATAATTCCCGCCCAAATATCCTCTTGGCAGCATAGGCTGTCTTTCAAATCCGGATTTCATCTCATAAAACCCTTTCGTTTCCCCGCTTTCAATGATTCCCGTAAGGATTTCCAAAGCATGAAATGCCATATCACCATTTGTCCTGGGCACACGGCCTTTCCTTAAGGCCCAGGCCATCTCTGCCACTCCAAGACCTCTGTCATCACCATCGTATCCATGGGTATGTGGGAATACGATAGGCTCTGTCCGGCCTTTTAAGATGACCTTCACATCGCCGCCAAAGAAGTTGGGATCCTCCAGGAATATGATACCTTCCGTGCCGTAAAATGCCACATAAGGCTTTTCTGTGCGGATGCTTCTGGAATTAAAATGTAGCGTTCCCATACAGCCGCTTTTAAAGCGTAGAATACCCATAAGATACGTCTCTGATTCCTGGGAATAAGTCTCCCCAAAATTATCATTCTTTACAAAATAATGCTTCTGCTCCGGCATGAAAACGCCGGACATTCCGCACACTTCCTCCACCTCTCCAAGCACGTTAATCATGGCAGTGGTATAATAAATTCCCACATCAATCCCAATTCCGCCTCCCGCTTTCGCTGTGTAGGGAAATTTCTCAGCCAAAAGCCGGGCATCCCTTTGAAGGACAGCCACGCTGGATGTCACGGTTCCGATCATGCCCGATTCTACCAAGTACCTGGCGGTCTGCACAGCCGCCCCCAGAAATGTGTCCGGTGCGCTGCAAAGCAGCTTCCCCTTCTCATCAGCCAGGGCTATCAGCTCTTTTGCCTGGGTAATGTCAGCTGCCAACACCTTTTCCGTATACACATGCTTCCCATTCTCCAGAAGGTTCTTTATCACCTGGTAGTGAGCGGCAGGATTGGTCAGATTCACTACGATTTCAATTTCGGTATCCTCCAGTATTTCTTCCATTGTCATGGCACGAATGCCGAAAGCAGCAGCTGTTTCTTCTGCCAACTGGCGGTTTAAATCACAACATCCTGCTAATTCCAGGATTTCAAAGGTCTTTGACATGTTTTCAATATAGATCCGGCTGATAGCTCCGCACCCGATTACCGCTGTCTTTACTTTCTTTATACCTTTCATACGAAAGCCTCCTTATACCGCATTCTGCTCAATTACCTTTGAATACCAATGTCCGCTTTCCTTGATAATTCTTTCCTGGGTATTGAAGTCCACGAATACGATTCCGAAACGGCTGCTATATCCGAATGACCACTCAAAGTTATCATACAAAGACCACTGGAAATATCCCTGTACATTAACTCCCTGGGAAATGGCCTCCCTAAGTGCTTTTAAATGCCTGTGGAGATAATCCTTCCTTGCGCCGTCTTCCACTTTTCCTTCCATGGAAACCACATCCGGGAAGGAAGTTCCATTTTCCGTTATGTAGATCTTGTCAATTCCGTACTCATTCTTCATCCGCAATAGCATCGTTATCAGGCCTTGCTCTGTCACCGGCCAGTTTCTGTCATTGACAGGAACGTATTTGGGATTCTCTATCTTAAACCCAAGAGGCCATACGCTGTCATCTGCCTTCACATGAAAGTCATTGTAATAATTAAGGCCGATGAAGTCCAGCTTCTGTCCAATGAGCTTCATGTGCTCCTCCCTAAATTCCGGAAGCCTTACTCCCTTGGAACGATAAAACTCAATCATTTCCTGAGGATATCTGCCATACACAATGGGCTCAGCAAACCAGCGGTTTAAATACCCATCTGCCCTGGCTGCTGCCTGGATATCCTCTGGCTTATCCGTAAGAGGAAGCCTTCCCATAAGGTTTAAGGTAATTCCAATTTCCCCATCACAGCCCTTTTTACGGAAATAATCCACCGCAAGGCCGTGACCTACATAAAGATAGTAAGACACCCGCACCGCAGTAGAAAAATCCCGGATACCAGGAGCCTGACGCCCTTCGGAATTGCCTAAGAACGCAGCACAATAAGGTTCATTTAATGTAATCCATTTCTTCACCCTGCCATGAAATGCATCTATAACAACCTTTGCGTATTCCAAAAAGTATTCCGGCATCTGAGGATTGGCCCATCCGCCTATATCCTGCAGGGCCTGAGGAAGATCCCAGTGGTATAACGTGATATACGGTTCAATTCCTGCATTTAAAAGTTCATCTATAAGATTGCTGTAAAATTCAAGCCCTTTTTCATTGACTTCCCCGTATCCCTTTGGAAAAATCCTGGACCAGGCAATGGAGAACCGGTAAGCCTTGATTCCCATATGCTTCATCAAAGCTACATCCTCTTTGTATCTGTGATAATGGTCGCATGCTATTTTTCCATCATCTCCATTTAACACATTACCGGGAACAAGGCAATACCTGTCCCATATTGTTTCTCCTCTTCCGTCTTCATCCCAAGCGCCTTCAATCTGGTAAGACGCAGTAGCCGCCCCCCATGCAAAGCCTTCCGGAAACTGTCTCTGTCCCATGATTCCGACCTCCTTCTTATTCGTCACGCTCTAGCAGCTCTACCACTACTTTCAGGCTGTCCAGCGCATCCATGAATGCATATCTTCCATTGCCTCTCCTGTACTCACCTTTTTGCAGCAGTTCCATTCCCCAATCCTCACAGGCGCTGATGGTCTTTTTCATACCTTTTACATTGAAAGAAATATGATGGATTCCTTCACCAAACTGTTCTAAATGCTCCTTCCAGATGCTTGGCTCTTCATTAGGCTGGATCAGTTCCATCTGTAAATCTCCGAAATAGAAGAATGTCATGTAGCACTTTGCCTTTGGCGCCGGCTCTCCCCTGTACTGCGTCTTTGTTATCTCGAATTCACCGCTGTTTACGGTTTCAGGTTCCTCTACCCCGAAAAAGCGTGCAAACTCCTTTTTTGTCTTCTCAATATCATTTACCAGAAATCCAATCTGTGCCAGTCTCATGTCCTCAATTGGTTTGTCCATAATTATTCTCATCCTTTCAATTTACCCATTTTCCATTGTTTTTAATTTCTCTATCGCTTCCATCAAACCTTTTATGTAAGCAGTATCCGCATAGCGCACCTTGTGGCCCCAGTCTCTGTCACCTTCAATGCCAGGCACGTGGTCACTGACCATAAAGCCGTCAAATCCTGAATGCATCAGTGCATACACCACCTGGAAGGGATCGAAATTCCCTTCTCCCAGGAAACATTCCTGGAATTTAGGCACTGTACCTTGTACATCCCTCATATGGGCATAAATCAGCTTTTTCCTTGGCCCGAAATATTCAATGGCATCAAAAATGTTCTTTGCCCCGCCTTTCATCTGGGAAAAGGTTCCGATGCAGAACAGCAATCCCCAATTCGGGCTGTCAATCATGGCTTCCGCCCGTTTATAGCTGTCCACATCAATAAACATCCTTGCAATTCCTGACAGGCTTTTTATTGGCGGGTCGTCCGGATGCAGAGCCATGGTCACATGGTATTCCTCCGCCACCGGTATGACCCGTTTCATAAAATATTCAAAATTCTCCCACAGCGTTTCCACGTCAGGCACCATCACATCTCTTCTCTGGCCAAAATCCGCCATATCATCAATGCCCTGCTTCTGTTTTTCTAAGTCAAAGGCCTGCACAGAAGCGCCATACCTTCCTACGGGAGCGTGATTTTCCGTTCTCCAGACAAAGGACGGTGAAAAGTGATACCCCAGCACGGGGATCCTGACACGGCCCAGGCTGCGGATGGATTCACAGACATTTTCAATCTGCTTATCTCTTCCCTCCAGACCCAGCATCGCTTTGTCATAAAAAGAAATTGGCATGTTTTCCATTGCTTCCACGATTACACCGTACCGGTCGCATCGTTCTTTAAAACGAGCCAAATCATCGTACTTCCAGTACTTATGCGCAGGCAGATCATAAGGGAGGTTGAACTGTACTCGGTCAATCCCCATCTGCCTTGCGTTGGTCAGGATCTCCTGATCCACACTCCGAATCTGTCCATATGCTAATCTCATCATAACCTGTCAGCTCCATATCCGGTCCAGAGAGGTCTCCTGGTTCCATTCATCGGTAGATACCCATACATCTTTGCCCTTCATAGGCCCGTGTTCCCGGATCAGTTCCTCGTTTAAGGACTCAATTCCAAGACCAGGTGCATCCGTCACTGCCGTAAAGCCCTCCTGCACAATAGGCTTCACCGGTCCTATGATCAAATCCTGCCACCACTCAGAATCAAAAGCGTCATGCTCTTGCACAAAGAAATTCTCACTGGCAGTAGCCATATGGGCACCAGCTAAGGCTGATATGGGGCTTTCACACATATGGAGTGCCATAGATACTCCATATCTGGCCGCCATATCACCCAGTTTCTTGGTTTCCAGGATTCCTCCGGAAGTCAAGAGGTCCGGATGCACCACATCCAAGGCACCTGCCTCAAAAAGAGGTTCAAAGGTCTCTGTCAGGTACATATCCTCTCCCGTTGCAAGGGGAGAAGTCGTTGCATGCTTTAGTTCCTTGTATTGATCCGTCAGATACCAGGGGAGCATATCCTCCAGCCATGCCAGGTTATATTTTTCAAGCCTTCTTGCAATCTTAATCATATCCGGAAGAGGAAAATGCCCGAAATGGTCAATGGCCAATGGCACTTTTGTACCAATCACGTCCCGCACCCTTCCAATGTATTCATCCAGATGCGCCAGCCCTTGTTCCGTCACATGCATATTGGTAAAGGGGTGTGAAATCCGGTTAAAATCATACAATGCCGCATTGGCTGCAGAACCTTCAGCCCTTGTACCGGTTCTTGAAACCCGGCGTACTTCTTCCTCCACAGCCCGCAGCTCATTGACCCAGTCTAAGGGACCGGAATAATTCCCCTCCTGCGCCATAAGAAGCTCCACACTAAGGATCTTTACTGCCGTAAATCCCTGATCCATATATCCTTTTAAGATTTGTCCCACTTTCTCAGGCTCCATTAAGATGCCAGTGGCCCTGCCTTCCTCAATATGGGTATCTGCATAGAGCCTGACCTTATCCCGGAACCTTCCTCCCAATAGCTGATACACAGGAACCCCGTACGCTTTACCTGCCAGATCCCAGAGGGCCAGTTCAATGGCACAAACGCCTGCAGACTGTCTGGACTGACCACCGAATTGCTTGATTTTTCTAAAAATACGATCTACCTCACAGGGATTCTCACCAATAATCCTGCTCTTTAAATATTTTAAATAAGTGGCGCTGGCGCCGTCACGCATTTCCCCATATCCGCTGATTCCCTGGTTGGTGTCAATTCTCACCAGATAACAACCCCAGGGAGGAAGATCCACCTTGGTGAATTTTACATCCGTGATCCGTAACTTAGACGGATTGGAGCTTTGTCTCACAAAATTCAGACACTCTTCATAATTTATATCTGTCTGACCGCTCTTATGTTCCATCGTTAACCTCCTGTCCATTCCAACTCTTATCTTATTTCCTATTCAATTCATTACTGAAGCCTGCTGCAGTTAACCTTTTACCGCACCGTCTGCCATACCCTTGACAAAATACCTGTTGCATGAAAGGAAAATAAGGAGTACCGGAAAAGCTACTATGGCCGATGCAGCCATCGTGGAACCCCAGTCCACCGCAAACTCTCCTGCAAACATGTGGATAGCAATGGGAAGTGTTCTTGTCTTAGTCGATGTACTCAAGTTCAAAGCAAAAAGGAATTCTTCCCATGCATGGATGTAGGTGTAAATAGCCACGGAGATCAATCCCGGTTTTGCAATGGGCAAAACCACTCGAAACAGCGCCCCGATTCCCGTACAACCATCAATTTTAGCTGCTTCCTCCAGTTCCTTTGGCACTGTCTCAAAAAAGGAACTGAGCATGATAACACCCATAGGAATCGTCAGTGCCAGATCTGCCAGGATCAGTGAAAAATGAGTATCCAAAAGCCCTGTTTTTGCAACCAGGAAATACAAGGGGATGATGATTACCACACTGGGAATCATCTGTCCGAACAGAAGGGCAATCTTAAGCACTCCATGTCCCCTAAACTTATATCTGCTTAAGCCGTAACCTGCCAGAATGGAAATAAGCAATGTAATTACAACCACACTGACCGTAATGATGATGCTGTTGACAAAAGCGTCAAACATCTTGGAATTAGTAAGTACATTAACATAATTGCCCAATGTAGGTGTGTCTGGGATGATCTGAGGAGGGATATCATACTGTTCCGTAGGAAGCTTGATGGATGTGGACAGCATCCAGATTGCCGGGAACACGGCTGCCAGAATTACAAGAAGTAAGATTGCATAGGTGCAAATCTGCCAGACAATATTTGTTCTTGTTACAGATTTTTTCATTTTCACCATGTTAATTCCCCTCCTTTTCTCTTGTAAGATAGAGATATACAAGACTTACGAACATAGATAACGCAAACAATACCGCACTGGCTGCACTGGCTATCCCGAAATCATAATCCATGAATGCCCGTTTATAAATGTACATGGCCATAACTTCTGTCTTATGAGCTGGTCCGCCCTCTGTCATTGCGTAAATAAAAGTAAATGCATTCAGGGTCCAGATGATCATTAACAGGATTGTCGAATAGCAGGTTGCAGCGATTGATGGCCAGGTCACATTTTTAAAGATGCCAAATACATTTGCTCCATCAATAACCGCAGCCTCTTTCAAATCCTTGGATACACTCTGAAGGGATGCCTCGATCATCAGCAGGATGAACGGGAACATCTTCCATGTGTTGACTGCAATGACAGACCACATGGCAATCTTGGGATTGGACAGCCATGTCTGGTTCTTTTCAATGATTCCC
Source organism: Lacrimispora sanguinis (assembly GCF_044987295.1). Taxonomy (NCBI): domain Bacteria; kingdom Bacillati; phylum Bacillota; class Clostridia; order Lachnospirales; family Lachnospiraceae; genus Lacrimispora; species Lacrimispora sanguinis. The sequence goes on from NZ_CP173277.1 coordinate 1,769,844, forward strand.
AGAGAGCTGAAAATGAAGTTGATAATACCATAATCAGCATTGTACATCCACTTCCACACAGCGGAACCGATGATGCTGGGAGTTACCCATGGGATCATTAACAGGATACGAATAAGAGTCTTCCCTTTCACAAATGGCTGATGAAGGATCAAAGCCATGATAAAGCCCAGACCAAACTGGAAGAAAACACTTCCAAACGTCCATACTAACGTATTTGTGATAGAACCAAGGAACACCTTATCCTCAAACAACTTTTTGTACTGGGAAATGCCGCAGAAAACAGGAGCTTCCAGGAACAGGGTGTTGTTAAAGAACCCCATGACCAACGTATAAAGCAACGGATATATCATGACTACTGCAACGGTAATCACAGCAGGAAGTACATATCCGGCTCCTGAACGTTTGATTTTTCTAAGCATACTTTCATTTCACCTTTCTCTTTTAAAAGGCAGGCCCTGCCTGTGAACAGAGCCTGCCTGCCCCACTTCGGTTTACTTTAACAGTTTCGTTGTTGCCTGATCTAACAGACCGCTGGCTTCCTCGGCAGACATATCCTCAGAAAGCATCAGCTGAAGGTTATCCATGATAGCCTGGCGGATACCTACAATGTTCTCAACTGCCGGAAGTGCATTTGCATACTGCAAAGCGTCTGCATTTGGCTTGATGATTTCTTCCGGATAGTCTGTGTAACGGGCCGCTACTTCTGCCGTACCTGTGAAAGTATTTGTATAGATAGCTGCAATATCAGGTCTGCTAAGGAATTTTACAAATTCCCATGCCGCTTCTTTCTCCTTGCTGGATTCTGCAACCGCTACAGACCAGCCTCCTAAAATGGTATTCCTCTCAGCACCGTTCGTAGTGGGAACCATGGTGCATGCAAAATTCAAATCCGGATTTGCCTTCACAATTTCAGCCAAGTCATAAATGCCGCTTAAGTACATCGCAATTTTGCCGCTGGCAAACAGGGTGCGGTTTGCAATGTTGTCATTCTCCAGTAAGGATGCAGGTGCATAAGCTGCCAGATCCTTATAAAGCTGTGCCGTCTGGACCGCCACATCACTTCCAAGCGCAGATGCAGTATTGTCAGCATTCAAAATATCACCACCGGAAGAACGGAGCATGGTTATGTACTGGAAAGAGAAATTCGAGTAATTTGTTCCGCAGAGGCCATAACCATATACATCACCGTTCGTACATGCAGCCGCAACCCCTTTCACCTCATCCCAGGTTGCAGGAGGTGTTTGATATCCTGCTGCCGACAGGATGTCCTTGTTATAGAACATAACATATGTTTCACTGCGGAATGGAAGGCCATAGAGTTTTCCGTTCACAGTGGAGGCATCGTTAGCGCCTTTGACAAACTGATTCACATCCAGTGAATCCTTTGCCACGTATTCATCGAGTGGCGCAAGCAAACCTGCATTACCGAACGTGGTAACCCAATCCAGCGCGCAGGACAGGACATCTGGAGCCGTACCATTTTTAAGCGCTAGCATGTATTTATCATTTGCAAGATCTGCCTGGAACTCCGCTTCAATCTTAATATCAGGGTGTTCCTTGTTCCATATAGCCTCTACCTCCGGCCAAACAGCCTCCTGCCAGTTGCCATCCCAAAATTTAATGGTAACGGGTTTTCCTGAAGCCTCTGTTTTCTGATCAGACTGGGGAGCCGGACTCTCAGATTTCTGTTCTCCCTTTGCTGAAGAGCATCCGACCATAAGTCCTAATGCCATTGTTGCTGCCATAGTCATACTTAATGTTCTCTTTATTACCTTTTTCATGTTTTTCCTCCTTGCTCTTTTTACCCTTTTTCTAAAATGTTAACGTTTTCATTTTATTACAACTACATACTAGCAAATACTTGTGCATTTTGCAAGCTTTTTTTAACTTATCATTTCATTTTTAATCGTTTTTGATCATTTTATTTTTATAAACGTTTTCATTTTTAGCCACTTTCCTGCCTTGAAAGTGATTTTCGGATATGATATAATGAAAAAAGTACAAATATTTTCATAAGAAGGGATTAAAAATGAAAACCATAAAAGATGTAGCAGCTTACTCTGGCGTTTCTTTAACCACTGTATCCCGAGTAGTTAATGGCTCTGATAAAGTCTCTCCCAAAACCAAAGCCAAGGTTGACCAAGCCATAAAGGAACTGGGATATTTTCCTAATAATGCAGCCCGCTCACTGGTAAAGAAGCAAACAGATTCCATTGCTATCCTGCTGCGTAATATACATGATCCTTTTTTCACCGATCTCATTCGCGGCATCGAGGACGCCTCCGCTCTCCTTGGCCGTAACGTCATATTCTGCAGTCCGGGAAGAGATGAGAAAGTCAGGGACCGCTATATCGAATACCTGACAAACGGTATTTCAGACGCCATCATCTTATACGGTTCACTTTTTTCAGACAAAGCAATGATTGAGCATCTGCAAGAAGTGGGATTTCCCTTTTTGTTGATTGAAAACAACTTTCAGATGATGCCGGTTAACCAGTTCCTTATTGATAATGTAACCGGAGCAAAGGATGCGGTGAATTATTTAATCCGCCATAATCATAAGCGTATCGCCCATGTGATGGGTAACCCGAATAAGAAAGTCATCCTGGAGCGTTTCAGCGGCTACATGGAGACCATGCAGGACAACGGTCTGATAATCCAGGATTATTATATCCAGAATACCCTTAATGACTCTTCACTCTCTCTGCCCAATTTCAGGGAAATGATGGCCCATCCAGAAGGTGAACGGCCCACCGCCATTTTCTGCAGCAATGACAAGATTGCCATGCAGGTAATTAACGAGCTGCAGCAGTCTGGTTTTAAGGTACCTGAAGATGTTTCTGTTGTAGGATTTGATAATCTGATTACATACGGCTTTTCCTACCGGGGACCGAGGATCACCAGCATTCAGCAGCCTTTGTATCAGATTGGATACGACAGCATCCTGTCCATAGATGGGATGCTTCAGGGCAGTATCACAACACCTATAAACAAATTCTACCAGGCTACTTTGGAGGAACATGAGACGGTGTGCTTTTGCACGGAATAAATGATAGGCGGATTTATTAAGGAAACTACCTGGCCATAAGACAGCTTGAGATTTTAAATGGGCTTATTATTGAATTTAATAAAAATTGAATGACGCAGCAAAAAAGGTCTTATCACCCCTTTTTACTGCGTCATTCAACGTCTTCACATAATTAATCAATGTATATTTATATATTCTCCACCCCCACCGCCTTAATCCATGGGAACCCGCATCCACGCATCATAAATTTGATCCTTAAACGCCATTTCCTCACCAATCACCGGAAGATTGCACACACAGTTGCCTTCTTTGGCCTCCTGCAGATACCCCCGTTTTAAATCTTCCGTCGAGATAAGCAGCGTCTTTCTCTCATCCGTAAAAAGCTCCGGATTCATCAAATATACTGCCGCGGTCACATCCCAGTTATAAAAACCGCCGATGCCATAGTCCTCCTCATTATACCCAAACCAATAATCAGTTTTCTCACGGATGTATGCAGCGGCCCTATTATCTGAATTGAATAAACGTTCCTTAAACTCATCCCTTGTAAACAGCACCTTCAGGCAATGATTCCCTGTAATCACCGAGACATTCCTTCCTTTCGTAAGCACCGTCCACGTGGCAAAGGGATCACAGGAGAAATTCAGCTCGTCCATTACCTTTTTCTCAAACACAAGCGGGCTTGTAATCCCACCCATTACCACGATTTCTTTTACCTTCTCAAAAAAATGGTTGTCCATTTCATAAGCCCCCCGGAGATTTGTAAGGGAACCGGTTGCAAGAATCGATAAAGATCCTGCATACTGATCCGCCATCTCTGCAAGGTAATCTGCTGCTTCACTTTCGTATGCCCCGCATCTTTCCCCGCCCATTTTCACCGGAATGTCCTCACGTCCCAAATCCTTTAACATGTTTCTACAGGTGTTGTATACAACATCCAACCGATTATTTCCATAAGTTGCCGTAATCCCGTGCACTTTCGCTTCCGGGCAGCCAAGAAGGTACATGAACGCAAGACCATCATCAACATCACAGTCCTTTACCCCAAATGTATTGTCACAGTCAAATATCACATGCTTCATCTATTTTTACGCTCCTCTCCGAAACCAAGTTACTCCGTTTTCCTCTATAGAAATACCGGTCCGGTCTCCTTCTTCCAGTCCCAGCCTCTCCAGTTCATGACTCATGACCTGACTTACTATCACGCCCTCCGGTACCTCTATCTTCACTTCCGCCATCTCTCCCATAAATGCAATTCCGGTAATTGTATAGGTTCCCTCTCTTTCAAGGGTTACGGAATACGGCCGGATCATGGCCTCATAATCCCCGTCTTCCAGTTCTGAACTCATCTCAAACAGACTGCTATAAAACCTGTGATTTATCATTCTTCCCTTCACATAGTTCACCCTGCCGAAATATTCCGCCACTGCCTTTGAAACCGGATGACGGAACATATTCCTTGGCGTGTCGTACTGTAAAATCTGTCCCTCATTCATGAGCGCAATCCTGTCCGACATCTGCATTGCTTCTCTTTTCTCATGGGTCACAAGAATCGTGGTAATCTTCCGTTCCTGATGCAGTTTCTTCACAAGATTCCCCATCTTCAGCCTTAAGCATTCATCAAGTCCAGAAAACGGTTCATCTAAGAGCAGCACTCGCGGATTTGCAGCAAGAGCCCTTGCCAGTGCAACTCTCTGCATCTGTCCTCCGGATATTTCCTTTATCTTCCGGTTCTCAAAGCCCGTAAGCTGTACTTCTTCCAGCAGCTTTTTCACCGTTTTCTTCCGAACATCTTTCGGTACTTTTTGAAGCTCCATGGGAAATGCAATGTTCTGTTCCACTGTCATGTGGGGAAACAGTCGTAAATCCTGAAATACGATGACCGTCCCTCTTTTCTCAGGCGGAATCCCAGCAACCGATGCATTCTGGATCCGGATATCTCCCTGTTGGATTTCCAGAAGTCCGGCTATGCTTTTCAAAAGCGTTGTCTTTCCGCACCCGGAAGCACCAAGAAGCGAGATGAATTCCCCTTCTCGTATATCCAGGCTGATCCCATGAAGAATCTCTTTTTTCTGCAGTACAACTTTTAAATCTTCAACCATAAGGCTCATTGTTTCTCTCACCCTTTTCCTTTGTCATCTCATTCCGATGTATAAAATTCTCCGCCTCCGTGTTTCATAAAGCGGCCTGCCGCCCATTCAAACACTCCAAACACGAGCAATGTCACGCCCAGAAACAAGGTACTGTAAATACAGGCTATGTTTCTATTTCCGCTCTGCAGATAAGGGACCATAAGGATCGTAAAGGTCTTTACATTTCCCCCGCCAATCATCAGCGTGAGAAAATACTGGCTGAAGGAAACGATATAGGACATACTCACCGCGGAAAGAATCACAGGCATTAACATCGGCAGAGACGTTTTATAAAAGGCTTTAAAAGGGGAGGCCCCCAGGACTCTGGCCTGTTCTTCCAGCCTGCTTCCTACAGCCGCCGTCCCATCCATGATGAGGCGTATCGCATAAGGGAGTGAACAGATCAGATGAGCAATGATGACCCCTGTAATCCGGTTATTTAGCCCCATTTTAATAAACGTAATCTGTATCCCCATTGCAAATACGGTGGCAGGAACCATAAATGGAAGGATGGTAAAAAAATACACCACCTGTTTTCCAGGGAAACGGTATAACAATATGGCTCTCGCCGTCATAATGCCGATCACCGCTGATAAGACTGCTACAACCGTGGAAATTAAAATGCTTGACCAGAGGATTTGCAAAAGCTCCTTTTTTCTTCCTGCTATTTCAAAGATCGCTCTCTTTGAAAACACCTGAGGCGCCAAATCCGGCCATGTCCACCGTTCTGTAAAAATCCATAATAACAGAGTGACCGCCGGAACAAGAATGGCAGCCAGCAAAACGAACTGTGTAATGCTTATAAATATTGACTTTCTTTTATTCTTCATAGTTTATTGTTCTTCCGTTAAACATTTCACACTTTTCCGCATCATCAAAAAATATAGCAGCGAGCTGATAAGGGAAATCGCAATAATAATTCCATTTAAAGCCATGGCATAAGGCCGGTTTCTTAAATCCGGATGAATGTACTCCTGATACGCAAGAACTGGTAATGCCTTGGGAACCGTGGCCCCAAGCAAAAGGGGAAGCTCATATGCTCCCAGAGCGAACACAAAAATAATCAAAAATCCGCTTATTATTGTATTTCTGCACAAGGGCAGCGTCACCCTCCAGAACACCGTCCACGTTTTCGCTCCAAGGTTTGTCGCCGCTTCTCCCAGACTTCCGTTAATATTTGCCATCAGCGCGATGACGAAATAAATAATAAAGGGAATTTCTTTCCACAGATATGCCATGATGATTCCGATCCCGTGAGGATCATAGATAAGCATGGGAAACTGCTGCTGTTCCTGTATCATGCCAAGCGCATAGGCAGCCCTGGCCAGGATTCCGTTCCTGGAAAAAATGTTGATAATAAACAGTGCCGTAACCACATGAGGCACAATGATCGGAAGCTGAATGATACGCATAACTGCTCCCTGAGTCTTCTTTCCCATCACGCATACGCCGCAAAAAAATACGCCGCCTGCCGTTGCAAGAACCGATGAAAACAACGCAATCCTGAGGCTGTACAGCACCGATCTCATCATATCCGGCCGTGACAGAACCTCTTTATAATACAAAAGTGTTGGCTTCTTTAACCCAAAAGCTGGAATTACCCCTAAACTTTGGGTAATTCCAGTTACTAATCCAATCATAAACAAAAGGGTAAGCAATATTTGGGGAGCCAAAAGAACATATGGCATCAGCTTATCTTTCATTATTTTCCTGCCACTTCTTCTGTCCATATTTCTTCAATCATGGGAACAAGCTCAGCCGGCATTTCCGGAAGACGTTTTGATAACAGCTCATCCTGGGGAATCGTTCCCTTTCCAAGGTCCACCCCATCAAATGATGCTTTCTGCTCCTTTGAAAGCTTTGAATTATCAAGAACCGGAATGACTTTTAATGTATCATAACGGTCAGCCTGAATTTCCGGAGACAGCATTTCATTGATTGCCACCATTGCTCCTGCCTTATTCCCGGAATTTGCCGCAATGGCCATAAAGTTGGTATTACCGATGGTCCCTTTCTCAAACTGGAACGACTGTGTTGTCTGCGTATATGCCCCGTCCGCTATCTTAACAGCAGTTCCGTAGGCATCATAGGTCATATTCAGCACAACCTCTCCGTCTGAAAACATATTGTCCAGGGTCGTTGAGGAATCCGGGAAGGTTTTTCCTTCATTCCATAAGTACGGATTCAGCTCCCTTAAATATGCCATTGCAGGTTCCACAGCAGCTTTTACCGTTTCCTTATCCCCTTTCATATCCAAAAACTGTTCATATCCGCAGATTTCATAGATTATATTTCTAACAAACGCACTTCCTGTAAAATCCGGAAGCGCCGGATAAGTCACCTTTCCCGGATACTTCCGGACAAACTCCTTAAAGTCTTCGGTGCTTTTGGGCATGTCCGGGGTTACAGCCGTATCCGCAATCATCACGATCTGCGCTTTTCCATAAGGAGCTTCAAATCCTTCAATGGGATACGCAAAATCCAGTGTTACATCTTTGGACTTTGCATCTACATAATCTTGAAAATTGGGAAGTTTATCCACGAAAGGCCCATAGAGCATATTGTTTTCTTTCGCAGAACGGAAGTTTTCTCCGTTGATCCAGATCATGTCAATGCTTCCGTTCTTTTCGCCCGCCTGGATTTCTCCTGACAATTGGCTTAACACCTGATCAATATCCATTGGAACACGTTCCATGGTAATGTCATATGTTTCCTTCATTGCCGGTGCGAAGGTATTGTCCAGCCATTCATTCAGCTTCTCATCCCCGCCCCATCCATAAAATGTAACGGTAGTGCCCTTAGCTTCTTCCTTCATTGTGTCGAAGGACATCTCTTCGGTTACTGAAGCCGTTTTATTCTCTTCTTTTGGTCGTTCATTGTTCCCGCAGGCTGTCATGGAAAAAGCTATCGCAACTGCCAGAAGCGCTGCCGAAATTCTTTTTTTCATCTCTTTTCTCCGTCTTTCACTGTTTTACCGCAGGCTTATTATTTTACAAATGCCGCCTGGACGTCACCGTCTTTTGCCCCGTTTTCAATGATAAACAGATTCTTTTCATCAAAACCAGCATCCTTTAACACGGAAATCGCTGTCTTTGCGCATTTATTTCCGCTGTAGCATAAGAAATATACCGGCTCTTCTTTATTAAGCTTCTCTGCTGCCAGTTCATACATTGCTGTCTGTGCATCGGCACTTTCAAAATCCTTTAAATTAACCTGAAGAGAATTTTCCAAATGGCCTCCTGCATATGTATCATCATCACGTACATCCACGATCTGTGCGTCCTTCTTTGCAATCACATCTGCTGCTTTTGCATACTGCCAGTCTATGCCTTCTTCCGCACGGTTTGTTGTCAGCGCACCTTTTTCTTTTGCCAGGGCTTTTGCTCCCCCTTCAACTGTGTAGATAAGACCTGCATCGATTCCAGCCTCTTCTAACACCTTTGTTGACTTCTGAGCCCCTCTTTGCCCGCTGTTGCAGATAATATAGATTTTCTCTCCGTCCTTTAAGTTTTCTTCCGCATATGCTTTCATCTGATCTGCCAGGGATTCATCCTCCAGAGGGAAGATAGGACACCATTCCGAATTGGCAACTCTTCCTGCCCCGTAATTTGACCACTCCCTTACATCAAGGACATGTGTTTTCCCGTCAGCTGCCGCCTTTACTGCATCCTCTGCAGGTACAAACTGGTATTCCTCTTTCCCTGTGTTTTCTGCTGCTGATGTAACTTCCCCTGCCGTTGTGCCTTCTGCTGCCACTGTGCTTTCCACTGCTGCGGATTCTTTCTTCTCTCCCGTACTTCCAGAACTGCATCCTGCAATCATGGATACTGTCATTGCTGACACTAAAACTGCTGATAAAAACTTCTTTTTCATAAATACTTCCTCCTTGGTTTTCGGTGCGTATATATTTTTTCAGCACCGTGTTATGGTGATTATTAAGGCAATTCCTCTTCATTTAAGCGGAACCGCCATAGTTACCGATTCATTTATTCCATATATTTATATATCAACGATCAGCCAACAAATCCTGCTATTTTATCCAGGAATCCATGACTTAAATACGCCTCCAGCTTACAGGCTGTAGATTCATTGATTATTTCTTTGTCCGGCTGCTTATATTCTACCCAGGCCATTGCACACCAGGTGATACCCCGCAGACACGTAATGGGGATATATGCCCAGGTCCGTTCTTTCAGACCGTCAACATTAAATCTACCTGCAGCCTTTTTGATATACGCATCTGTAAATTTCTCCATCTGTTCACTTTCTAAAATCACATCGGTCTTCCAAAAAGTTGTTGTGGGTGCAAGAAAGTGACCCAGATCCTGTGCCGGATCACCGTAAATCGGCTTTTCCCAGTCAATTAAGTAATTCCCTTTTCCTTCCCCGTTAATAAGAAAATTCGTAGAGTTCAGCTCTGTGTTAATGCAGCACCGGTGGCCTGGCTTTGTCAGACTGTCTGCCCTTTCCCAGCCTCTGTCAAGCATCCTGCGTATTTTTCTTTTCTTCCCTTCGTCCCCAAGAGCGGACTCTTCATACGTACGAAACATCTCCTCGCATTCTTCCAAAATTGCTTTTAAAGGATTGTCCGGAGCTACCAGCGGCGTCTTCTTTCCAAGGTCAATGCTGTGTATATCCGCGAGGCAGTCTGCTGCATAAAGCAGTTCTTTTTCATAATCCAATGCATGTCCGGGAAGGTACTCCATTACCATTACTCCAAAGGGAAGCTTTTCCTTCGTTCCATCCACATATAAGGGTCTTGGCGTGCGTCCCGAATCTTTTAACAGCTCCAATGCCTGGAACTCATAGCCAATCTGATCTTCAAGATGCATTTGGCTTCCAAAATTCACCCTCAGAATCAGCTTCTTCCCTGTCACCGGGTGAAGAAACAGGTAGTTTCTGTTATATTCACCCTGAGCCAGCATCCGGTATTCTTCTGTAACCTCCTTAGGAAGCCCCAGTCTTTCCCGGTATCCTTTCCACTTGATGTATTCCTCTAATCCCTGTACCTGATCCATCTCAACACCCCCTATCTGATATCCCGGTACATATCCGAGATACGTTCTATGGAAGCTCCGTCCCGGTACATTTTTCGAAGCCGGTTCATTTTCCACATGAGCTTCAGCTTTGGTACGGTCCCTTTTGGAAAACGCCTGTCCGATGTATAAATTCTTCTCCCAGCCATCCCAAGCTTCACCCGTTTTTCTTTTAATGTCAGTGAGAACTGGTAGTCTTCCATGATCGGAATCTCAGGAAACATTCCAACTTCAAAAAATAATTCCCGGTCTACAAAAATCCCCTGGTCTCCAAACATGACCTTCCGGTCATTAACTCTATGGTTAGAAATCACCCTGCATGTAAACATGAAAAAGTTATGGGAGTGAAATGCTATCCCAAAACAACCGGCTCGGTGATCCCTCATCACCCGCCTGATTTCCGCCAGTGGCTTTGGCGGAAGCTCACTGTCACAATGAAGGAAAAACAGAATATCACCGCAGCTTGCTTTTACTCCTGCGTTCATCTGCCTTCCCCTGCCTTTTTCACTGTGCAGCACGGTATATCCGGGATCTATTAATTCCAATGTACGGTCTGTACTTCCCCCATCCACAAACAATATTTCACATTTTCCCTGCAATTCCTTTAACTGCTCCTGAAACATTACAATTCTTTTTTCTTCATTATATATAGGGATAATAATTGAGATCGGAGTGATTCCAGCCGCATACCGCCCGGTTTCCGACTGCTTCAGTTCCTTCCTTACGCGCATCCGTTTCCGATACTCTTTTAAATCCGATGGAGTGTCCAAATCCCAAAGCTTCTTCGTATAGCCCACCGTAATTCCGGACTGGGAAAGAGCCTTTATGGTTTCCTCCAAGACCGCCCCATGTCCATACTGGTCAAGACCAAAGGCTTCCCGTCTGGCTTTCTTCATCCCTACGAGATAATATCCTCCGTCATGTGTTTTCCCGAACACCACATCCTTGGTTTTAAGCACTTCAAATGCCCGCATTAGATCACCGGAACGCAGTTCTGGCACATCCGTTCCTATCAGAATGCATTCCTCATAACCCATAGCAAATACTTCTTTAAATGCCCGGTACATCCGTTCCCCCAGATGTTCCCCCTGCTGCGGAAAGTACCCTTTTTGCATTCCCATTATTTCCTTTAGATATCTCTTTTGTATATCTTCTTCCGCGGTATAACAGACAAAAATATTTGCCCGGCACTTTTCACATTCCTTATTCATGTCTTTCAAAAAACAAATATGAAGCTTAGCACATTGCTGCGGACTAAGCTGGGGCATCATCCTGGTCTTTGTTATTCCCGGAATTGGTACTCTTGTAAATATGATAATTGCCCGTCTCATTTATATAATCTTTCCTAAAATTTCTAGTGTATCTTCCACTACCTTGGGGCAGAACTGAAGAAGCAGCCCCTGCTCCATCACCTTTGCCAGCTCTTCCTTCTTTGAAATATCATGCCCCAGTAAATCACGGCAGATACAGGAAGGATATCTCTCCCCAAACAGCCTCTTAAATTCCCCGGTTTTCTGCATCACTATCTGCTTTTGCCCGGTATCTCCCTCTTCACTATGCCCGTATTTCATTCCAAGCACCATCAAAGCCCCTGTAACAGCGCCGCATGTTTCCCCGCACTGCATACCTCCCCCAAAGGAGGCAGAAACCTTCCTAAGCAGTTTCTTATCGGCTTCTAATTCATCCGCAAACGCCCCTGCAACTACCTGAGAACAGTCAATTCCCTGGAGGAATAGTTCCTGGATTTCTTCAAAAGTGATATGCTGTCTTTCATAAGTACCCATTCTTATTTCTCTCCTTTTTGTCTTTGTTTTTCCACGTATATTTTTCTTGCCATTACAATGAACGCAGACAATGCAAACAAGATCATAAGCCCTGTTACAAATAATTTTGCACCACCTGTCAGCATTCCTCCCACATAGGAATACACAATGGTCGCCGGAAGCTGACCGATACCGGTTGCAAGAAAGAAGGAGCCAAATGACATGGAAGTTAGTCCTGCCCCATAGCTTACAAGGTCAAAGGATACAAAGGGTAAAAGACGGCAGACCAAAATCGTACTTTTTCCATACTTTTCAAAGAAAGCATCAACCTGTTTTAATCCGGCCTTGCTTGTAAACCTTTCTGCCACATCTCTTCCCAGAACTCTTGAGATATAAAAGCACAGCGCAGCTCCCGCCATGGCACTTGTCCATGAAAGGATCGCTCCCTGCCACCAGCCAAACAGATTGGCATTTGCAAAGGTTATGAGAAAGGCTGGCAGAGGTGCCGCTATTGACTGAAATATCATAAGTCCAAAGGATATCACGGCCGCATACGCCCCCCAGGATGCGATGAAATCTTTCACCACTCCAAAATCGCCGCTTGCAAACATTTTAAATACCAGATTCATGGTTTCTTTTACTGATGGTATCCCATAATAACTTGCTATCGCAGCCCCAATCCCTAATATCAACACGAATTTCTTAATCCATTTACTCTTTTTATCCATTATTTTTCTCTCTCCGGTATTTTGTCATCATTCGGTTTACCACAGATCTGCCTGTGTCCGGCCCCTCGTTTCTCTCTAGTATTTCTAAAAGAATATGCTTTGTATCCTTGTATCCCTTTCTTACAAAGTTCCCTGAACAGGAAGCACAGTAAGTATATATGGTCTTCTCACTCTCCTGCCCGATGCTGCATACCATCTGTTTTGCCAGATCCTTTTCTTTGCTCCCGGCGCAGCCTCCAAGCCCGCAGCACTGCACATGAGCGATCAGATCCGGTTCTTCCTTTAAAAACGCCCGTATGAAGTCCAACTGCTCTTTATTTTCCCTGTCCGGACAAGGCGGAAATATGGTAAGTCTTCCTTCAATCATTTTCCCGATTCCAAGCTCCTGTAGTTTTTCATATATACTTACTACATTTACGTTCAGGCGAGGTTTTAAATAAGCATAGCAATTTGGACAAAGGGTAATCACTTCGTCCACACCGATTTCTCTAAGCTTTTTCTCAATTCTTCCAATAATCTCTTCTTCCTGCTTCTCCATTCCAAGCTCTGCGATGGGCTTTCCGCAGCAGTCAAATACTGTCCCAACATCTGCTCTTTCCCGAAACAGTTCCATCAGGTACTTGGTCGTCTTGGGATAATAAGCCGGAAAATTACAGCCGGGAAAAAGGACGCTCTTCTTCACCCCAAGACCGTAATTCTGAAATAAATAGTTCTGTTTCTCCCTTACAAGCATTCCGTAGCCCTTTTCACGAAGCTGTCCATCATTCCTCCGGACCTGCTCCTTTCGCATTCCTAAAACAACTTCTCTTCCGTCAATACCTTTGGGACAGACTTCAGAACATCTGCCGCATAAAAAGCAATGATAAGAAAGCTCCTCCAGCTTTTCTTTATCACCAATATCTATTTTGTATTTTTCCAGAAAGAGACAGTGCTGTCGGCAGATATGGCAATGAATGCATGCATCCGGATCCATGATTCTCGGCTTATCTTCCATCCTGACCCTCCTGTATGTATCTCTTTTTTAAGAATACTCCCATTCCCATCACTCCAATTGCCAATACCGCCGCGATCCCCATATACAGCATCCGGTTTTCTTTATCCGCAAGCCCGGCCGTACCAACTGTATACATCGCAGTACCCGGAAGCATGAAAACCAGAGAACCGATTATGTAAGTGCTGAATTTAATATCTGTAATGCCGTAGGCAAAGTTTTGAAGGTTATAGGGAAATACCGGTACAAGCCTTGTAATGATGAGGACAAACAACTGGTTTTTTCCCGAATTGTCAAACAACCATTTATTTAAATATTTGTTCTTTATTACCATTGGCCTGACAGCGTCTTTTAAAAAAAACCGCCCAGCCGCAAATGCAAGAACCGCCCCGATTGTGGTTGCCGCGGAACAACATATTGTCCCCAGCACGGGTCCAAATAAGAGACCGGCAAAAATTGCAAATGTGACTCCCGGAAGGGCCAGAAAGGCACAGCCCGCAATGGTGAGCAGCATATAAATTGCAATGGCATAGGGGAGATTATTCTCTACCGCCTGCTTAAAAAAAGCCAGATTATCCATATTGCTGATATAGGAAGACCACCCAAATATATGATTCAAGCAAAGAATCACAACGATGGTTCCTGCAAATACCCACATCTTTTTATTATTCATTCTTTTTCTTTCCCCATATCATATGTATCGCCCCTGTTTTTATGATTTGCAACAGCGCTGCCACTCCAAGCATCAGACTGATAAAATAGTACGCTCTCATGGTCTTTGTGGAGCTGATATAAATGAAAGTTCCATACAACGCTGTGAGAATAACCATGGCAACATGCATTGCAACCTCCAGTCTCCCCTTTTGCCTGCGTCGGATAACCAAAGCTGCCAAAAGCAGAACCGTCAATGCTGTCAAAACTGAAACCGAAGTGTATTTTAATGTTTCCATGGGAAACGTACGCTCCCATCCTTGACTTTTATAAATCACATATCTTGCCATCCCCATTTTTTTACGGGTAAAATACTGGATGAGGTATGCACCCGCTAAAAATAGAATCTCTGCAAAGGTCATAATAAAATATCCAAACTTTTTCATTTTGCTATCTTCCCATGTTAAAATAAGCGCTGCCGCTTCCGCGTCCAGCGCTCACATATTTATTGTTATTTTGCTGCTTTGTCCTTGGAAAGATTACCTACCGTGGTATACTCACATTTACCGCCTTCAGGATCTCCTACCTGCACCGGTAGACTGTCATCCATCTGCCACTGATACCAGCCTCCGTCATAAAGTTCTGCGTTGGTATAGCCGTTCTCGTAGCAGATCAGGAATGGGATTGTGGCTCTCCAGCCTGTTCCGCAGTAAAATGCCAGTTCATTGTCAAGAGAGGCTCCGGATTCTTTTAAATATCCTTCCAGCACATCAATACCAACTGTCGTTCCATCTGCCTTATTATAGGAACCATCGTCAGTATCATGTCCCCAAATCGCGCCTTTGGGTTCTCCTGCTTTATCGATATATCCGTATCCGCTGGTTTCTCCAGAGAATTCTGCCTTGCTTCTGATACTCACTAATTTGAAATTGTTGTCACTCTCAAGTTTTTCTTTTACATCATCAATGGAAATAATATATTCCGGATGGGCGGGAACTGTTGTTCCAAATGCCTTGTCTGTCGCTTTCGGCTTATTGCTGCCTTTTTCCGTACCGTATCCGGCTTTCGTCCAGGCCTCAAACCCGCCATCTAAGCATTTTACATTATCTACTCCTACCCAGAGCAGAGTAAATGCAACTCTGTCATCCGCGGAATTTATTCCATCCGCTCCATAGCAGATGACTGTCGTATCTTTTGTTATACCATAATCGGCCATCAGCTTTTCGATTTCTTCCGGCGTACGGATGTTCCAGTATTCTTCTGATTCTATATAATCCGTATTCATATGATAAGCACCCTTGATATGGCCTTCTGTATATGCAGGATTATCTGCTTCTTCCCCCCATGCACATTCCAGAATTACATAATCAGATGATTCTTCCTGATTCCCGTCAATAACACTTTGTACCCAGTCGGGCGATACGTACACCTTTTTTTTATCCACCGGATCGGCTTTTACATCAGTCTTTTCTTCTTTCTCTGTCTTCTTCTCGCTGTCAGCAGGTTTACTTTCTGACTTTGCTGCACATCCTGCGGTCAGTGATACTGCCATGGAAAGACACAGCAATGCACCTAGTACCCTTTTTTTCATAATACTTCTTCTCCCAATATGTATAATTTTTTGCTATATTAATTATAAGTAGGTACTGCTGTTGAGTCCAATTGATTTAATCGATAAGTAACCGGTTATTTATAGATTCTATCTATAAATCAAACGTTCAAACTATTACTTTTTTGGCTAAAAAAAGACCATTGCAAATCACTTTGCAACAGCCTTTTTAACAACTTATTATAGCAACATTTTCATATAAATACCCAATAAGTTAATAAGATAAAGCACTTAGCAGGGTTATAAAATCAATGAAAAATTATTTTTCTTCTTCCCAATTATCCAAAATAAGCTGAATTTTTTCTCCGCAACGTTTTCCTTTACAGCTGCCATTGCCAGTATTCGTCATACTCCATATTTTTTCAACGGTATCTGCACCTTCTGAAATTGCCTTTTTTATTGTTTGCTTAGAAACTCCTTTGCAGATACATACCTTCGTTAATTTATCAATAATTTCCTGATTGTCCATCGTTTGCTTTTTCCTTCCTTCATCTAAATTTAAGCCATTGTTTGTTTAACTAATTCCCAAACGTCTCTCTATATAATATTGATTATTAATAATAAGCCACATTTGGGCATCGAATCTCATAACAGTCCAAAGAGATAAACCCTGGAGATTATATTCTCCTGCCAGTGCTGCCCGTGCATCAAAGCTTCTTGCATCTTTAAACCATATTACATGCATAATTCCACTACTGTCATTATAATAGAAATAAGGTGATTGTGCCGCTTCATTAAATTGTATTGGTATATTATTTTCCGCTGCAATTAGTACTGCATTTTCATTGGTTATTACAGTGGCTTCTGTGGCACCGGGAACATAGGGAAGTGTCCAATCATAACCAAGTGTGGTGATACCTAGAAAAATTAATTCAGATGGAATAATACTAACCGCATAATCTAACAAGCCTCTCAAAAAATCAACCGGAAAGATTGAGCTTGGATAGCTGTAAGACCTTGCCCAGTCATAAGATGAAAATATAATTCCATCCACATATTCAGCAAATTTTGAATAGTCTAATTTTTCAAAACTGGTATATGGGGTTTCACTATTCGTAACCGGTGTTGTGGTGATCACGATCCTGACACCCTCTGAATGAAATATCGCTGAAGCTTTTTTCAAATATTCTGCGATATTATTTATATTGTCTAAGGTGATGTCTTCGACATATATGTTGATACCATAATAACCTTTTGCTTTCACTATTTGAAGAGCATTATTAATAAGACTATCCTGTATAGCAGGATTATTTAAAATTTCATAGTTCACTTCACGACTGGCTATTCCCTCTCCCGAAATCGTGGAAACAAACAACATGGGCGCAACACCATATGATTTAGCCAGCTGGATAAGTTCCGTATCGTCAGCAGTTGCGATAATCTCTCCTAAACTTGTTGCTCTATAATTGAAAATAGTCAAATATGTTAAAAAAGGAAGTGTTTTTATTAATACAGATTTATCTATATAGG
Organism: Lacrimispora sanguinis; assembly: GCF_044987295.1. Taxonomy (NCBI): domain Bacteria; kingdom Bacillati; phylum Bacillota; class Clostridia; order Lachnospirales; family Lachnospiraceae; genus Lacrimispora; species Lacrimispora sanguinis. The sequence continues at coordinate 1,787,252 of NZ_CP173277.1, forward strand.
AAAAAATGTATCCACTGGTGGCAATTGTTTTTGATTTATCCGTTTGATATTTTATAACAATCGTTTCACCAGAGTACAAATATTCTCTATCGGAGAGATAGGGATTGTTCCTTAATAATTCCATTGTAGAAACACCGTGCTTCTCTGCAATACTTTTTAAAGTATCACCAGCCTGGACGGTATATACTGTTTCAGGTTGAACAATCACAATCGTTTGGCCTATTGCTAAATTGTCTGGGTTAATAATTCCGTTTTCCAATATTAATCTGTCAACAGGAATTTTGTAATACTCTGATATGGTAAAGATGGTTTCACCAGGTTGGACAACGTGTATGATCATAGCTATCCTCAAATGATCTTATTAATTCTATTATATGCCAACCCTATCTGTTCATAACAATATGTTACAAACAATTACATGATTTTTTGATAATCATATTCAATAGCGGGACTAGATAGTCCTTGTCCAGGTTTATATCCTTCAAAAGAGAAATTCGAAAGGGTTAAAAGCTATCCCCTATTTGCGTTAAGGGATAGCTTTTCCGTTAATTGTGGTCAAATCTATCGTCAATGTATTTTAAGGCTGCAAATAGACTATTTTATATGGCAGCATTAATATAAAATTTATTATATATCTTTCATATACTCTTTCAAGATATCTTGTAAGTTATCTTCATTGTTCAGACCTAACTTCTTTCGAATATTGGTTCTATGGTAATCTACTGCCTTTTTAGATACGCAAAGTTTATCCGCGATTTCTTTACTCACATATCCGGCCCTAATAAGTTTTGCAATCGTCAATTCTTTCTCTGACAATCTTATTACTTTAGGATTCATTTGTTGAGGTATGCCCATGATTCCCATTTCAAGCTGATCTTTAACAATGCTATAACTTTCTTTATCCAAAACTTCTTCCAAATAACCCAAAACTGAATTCACAGCTTTTGTTACATTGTTTACATAACTCTTTTCCCTGTCATACATTTCCTTTTCTTTTCTAGCTGAAAGTTCTTGCAAAAATTCGTTTTGATCTTCTACCAGTTTTTTTTCAGAAACACTCTTTCGTTCATTTGTTATATCCCGCACATATTCTATCACCATAAACACATTTCCATCATGGTCATGAATCGGTACACTAAATAACCGGTGCCATTTCTTTTGCCCTTTTATGGAACAGTGATACTGTATGGCCGTCTCCGGTTGTTGGCTCTCAATCGTTTTTAGAACTGGGCAGACTTCACAGGGTTCACTTCTATCATGATAAAGCTCATAACATTTATGTCCCAAGCCATTTCCCTTTTCTTTATACCAACTTTTCAATGCAATATTGGAATATAAAATATCCAAATCAATACCTAGAATACATACTCCATCCTGAATTACCGATAAAACAATCTGGAGTAAATTATTATCTAATGCCTCTTCCCACAATTCCGCTCCTAAACGCTGTTCTCCCGGAATAGTCGTCCAAGTTTCTCCCCCATTTCTCTCACCCATAAAAATCCTCCCAGTGTGATGGCGGCTGTATAATTATAGCAAAATCAAAATTACCTGTACCATTGCTTCCATGTTATGGCTGATGCGTACTTAAAGTCCCACTTGACTTATTATATCACAGTGAGGAATTAAAGTCATTAAACCACTATCATTTGCTAAGGTTATTAATTTTTACGATTTGGAAAACAAGAGAATTCAGGAAACTGATAATACAAAGAAAGGGGAATACCCAGGCAATAAGATTTTATAATACTGCTATCACCGATGAGCAAGGGTATTTGATTGTAGATACCGGAGGTGGAAATCAAGTGCTGACGATATTACGAGATGTGGGAAAAAACCATCACGGAGATTCAAGATCTGGCCTGATGCATGCCCATACGGATCATATGCATGCTGAATTAAAATCAGTATCACTTGGTTATTTCTGCTCCTGAAACCTTTTGGATTCCGGAACCACAGGCCGTTCTTCCATATTGTACATCAACTCCCGATTTATACTCTGCCATGATAGCAAAACAATCACGGAGGCTGATGACAATATGAAATCAGGGACTGTCAGGAAATGAAAGTTACCCGTTCCTGCAAGGGTTTCTTCTCCCGCTGCGTCACTTCATGCATTGGCTTTCCCAACGGAATGATTGCGCGGATATGCTTTCCTTCCGGTATATTCAGAACCGCAGCTATTCGTTCTCCGGCATCACATAGTTTGATCTGTCCGTCGATCCATACGCCGGCATAGCCCTTCGCTGTGATTGCCAGCATGACATTTTCCGTTGCACTTGCGTAGTCCTCGATCTCAAAGGATAGTCCATTTTCTGCTTGCCAGTACTCAGAAAGCGGTATAATCATTGCTGAAGCTGTTTGCATGGCAGGCGTATCTATAATGGTTGCCAGTTTTTTCATGAACTCTTTATTTGTGATTACGATAAATGAAGTAGTCTGGTGATTATATCCGGAAGGTGCCTTAATACCTGCCATAATGATCTGTTCAAGATCTTCCTGTGGAATTATCTCATTTATAAACTCTCTACGATAACTGCCGCGTTTTGAAACTGTTTCAAAGAAATCCATATTGTTCACGCTCCTTTATGTTAATATTACACTACTAGCCTGTACACTACAATACTAATCAGATACGGGTTGTATACTAACGGCAATTAGTATTTTAAAGACTGATCTGAAAAGATGGGGCACTTAGTTGGGGCATAGAGTCAATGCGAATTTATTTCTCTTCTTCCCAATTATCCAGCGCAAATGTGGACTTCTACAGCGGATTCGTATATAGTATGTCGAAATTCAAAGGAACTGTTTACTCCAATGCTAGTTTATGCTGCTTATCTTAAAATCATAAATCAATTTGATATCCTAAATGCATATTAATACTCTATCCCATTTTCAAAATCATTAATCAGTGCATATGCAGAAGCTAAATTATTATCCAGCTGCTCACAAAAAGATACGTTGGTTGGTATTTTTTTAGCTGTTAATGACTCCTTAAATAAATTATGATTAATCGTTGAACCATATAAAAATATCTTTTCAGGATCGAATAGATAATTCAAATTTATAATTAACTTAAAAATCATGTTTGTGATTCTTTCAATATCTTCTTTTTTTATTTTCGAAATACATTCATAACTTCCAATAATACTATTATAGAACGCTTCAACTGTTTGGTCGTTTTGATCATCTGAAATCGAAACTAACATTTGACCAATTTCGCAAGCACATCCATTTTTCCCATAAAGCGCTTTGTTTTTCCGGATATAAGCTCCCCCCAAACCCTTATCAATATTCATAAAGAATGCTGATTCCGGTTTATTCAGTGCTACTTCATACTGCAATAATGCTACACTTTTTACCGTATTACACAAGAAAACTTTTCCTTCAAAGAAACTATCCAACATTTCTTTCAAATTGACATTTTCCCATTTTAATTGAAATGATTTTTCTATTACGCCTTTCCCGGAATTGACAATTCCGGGAATTGCTATTGATACACCAAACAAAGCAGGGTAATCTCTTAAAACATTTTTGATAAAATTCATTAACTTATCCACGAGATTCTCTTTCAGCTGCACAGGTTCTTCATAATGCCTGACAGTACTCAATCCATAGTTGTACACCGTTCCGGTAATAATTTTCGCAGATAAAACAATGCCAAGGATTAACATTCCGTCTGCCTGAAAATCTAAAGCAACGGTAGGCCTGCCTGCTTGTTTCTTGTTCTCTGTGTATGCTTCGTATATCACATTTTCATTAATTAAATCTTCCGCTATCAATGAAATCGTGTTTTTACCCAACTTAGTTAAACCGACTATTTCTTTTCTCGAAATCGGTCTGTTTTGTCTGATTAGCTTCAATACTTTTCGCCTGTTTATTTCTCTCAAAATTGCCGGTCCTACTTTTTCCACAAGCGTTTGCCTCCTGATATGCCATCATGTGTTAATCCAACACCTCATCATATGTACCTAAATACTCTAAATCTTCTTCACTCTCATAAAATACTATTATAGCATCATAATTAAATTTGCACACCCTTTTTAACATGTCCATCGGATGATTTGTTGCACAGCTAATAGCATATTCTAAATCTAACACACTTGATTTTTTTATATATTTTAAAATGTCCAACAAGCCCATAGCAGAACCCGCTAAATATTCAGGGTGGTCAGCAACATACAATCTTTTTTCTTTCGTAAGAGTCACTTTACCGCCAATCAGAGTTTCATAATCACCTGGTTGTTTGCCCGAAAATTGAGTTGCATCACTTATCAATATTAATTTTTCATTTTTTACTTTAGCAAAAATTTTAATTACATTATCCGGCAAATGATGCCCATCTGCAATAATTGATGCATATAACTGGTCGTAACTTAGCTGATCCCAAATATAATTAGGATGTCTTTTCAAAAGCGAATGGCTCCCATTACCCAGATGCGTAGAGCAGGCCGCGCCATGGCGAACCGCTTGTTCAATCTGACCGGTATTTGCTGATGTATGCCCAATTGATACTAAAATATTATTTTTAATACAGTAATCAGAAAATTCATCCATATTTTCCCATTCTGGAGATACCGTAATTATTTTGACTAAATTATTTGAAATTTCTTTCCACCGCTGTATTAATTTAACTTTTGGAGCTGTTACAAACTCTAACGGATGAGCCCCCCTGGGCCCATCCTCCTTTGATATAAAAGGTCCCTCTAAATGTATTCCCAGAATCATTTTCTTGCAAAGTTCAAATTTCTCTGTCGCCTGCTTAATCACATTTAACAAGCGATCTATTTTTTCTTCACTATTTGTGATAATAGTAGGACAATAAAATCCTATCCCCTGACCAGCCAATACCTTTGAAACATATTCAATATCTTCCACTTTTAACTTTTCGTCATTAAAATCAATTCCGGAAAAACCATTTATCTGAATATCAATTAGAGCTGGAGAGATTATAAACCTTCCCGGCTTATCAATAGACTCTAATTTCTTTCGAACCTTCGGAGATATTTTCCCCTTAGTTAAATCAACGATTTCTTCACTCATTCAATTACTCCCGGCCAATCACATTTTGATCGGTATATATCGTGCAATTATTATGTTTTTTTAGTATTGTTGCAGGAATCTTTTCATTCACGTCTGCGCTGAATGTTTTAATCAGAATATCTCTCTTGGTTACACCCGGTACGGCACAAAAAATAAATTCAGACGCAAACAGTGTGGGGATAGTCAAAGTCAATGCTTTAGTCGGTACTAGATCAATTGTTTCAAAGCATCCATCGTTTACCTGCTGCTGACGGCAGATTGGATCTAAGGTAACTGGCTTCATTACACAGGGATCATTGAAATCTGCATATTCTGGTTCATTAAATGCTAAATGGCCGTTTTCTCCAATTCCCATGCAGCAGATATCTATGGGACTTTCTTGCAAAAGCGCACAATACCGTTTTATTTCAGCCTCTTCGTCATTACCCGGATTCATTAAGTAATATTTTCCTATAGTGACCTTGTTGAACAAATGAGTTTTAATGTAAGAGCCAAATAACCTCTCATCCTCCCCATCTAATCCTCGGTATTCATCCATGTGAAATCCAACCACCTTGCACCAATCAACATTTTCCTGTGCCAAGTGGTTCAGCATCTCATCCTGGGAAGGAGCTGATGCAAAAATCACCCTTGCCTGTCCTTTTTTTGTGATTATTTCCTTTAATTTGTCTGCAATATCACGAGCCGCTTGTCGTCCCATTTCCTCACGATCATTAAAAGATTTAATATGTAATTCTAAGTTATTCATTTTATTCCTCCAAATATTTATATAATTTCGTCATCATTTCAGCTTGCTTTCAATTATTTCAGCAAAACTATCATTATCGCTTAGCAAATCAATAATCAGGAGCATATTTCTTAAAATATGATAAGGGTCTTTTACCGGCAAAGCCACCACTCTATCTTCCGGTTCTCCATTTCGTTTTCTTATCTGTATCCACTCACCCGTTTCCTTATAGCAATTAGGAAACATAGAAAAAATATATCGATGCAAAATCATATACCATTCTTCTATTTCAGACTCCTGATATATGGATTCTAATAACAAGAGAGCATAAAGGGATTCCGAATGGGGCCACCATAATTTGTAATCCCAGGTTTCATGAATTAATTTTGAAAGTGGATCGTCTCCCAATTTCCCTTGAGGCTTCCCGCCAAATTCATAATCTACATACCGTAATATCCCACCGCTATCTTTATCCCATCCAAGTTCAAGCGCTTTCATTGCAATGTGGTATGCCTTGTCTACAATGTCTTTCCTGTCTTTTGACAGCGCTGAATGAATGATAAACCATGAATCTTCTATCGAATGGCCAGGATTTAAATGTCTTGTCAAAATAGAATCATCCCTGGCCGAATCTAAGTATAGCATTTCACCTATTCGATATTCTGGATTGCAAAATTCATTGAGGATAATATCCATATACTCAGTTTCTTTGCTCTCAAGATAAGCCTCTTTCCTTATATCAAAACCGGAAAGGCATGTTTTTAATTCCTGGGTAACATTCAGCATGATCATTGGAATCGAATGCGTTTTCATACCCTCCGGAGTTGGATAGGGATGGGTTTTATAAGAATTTGATTTTATTCTATTCTCTACATTCAAATAAAGATTCCATATCCATTCAAATACCACCTGATGCTTGCCAAATGCCTTCATATATCGGGAAAAACCCAGTAACACAAAGCAGTCTGCAAAAATGCTGCTGTCGAACCCCGTGCCCGGATCCACTTCCTTTTTGATACCCTCCCGTGTTAATAAAAAGGTGCAGCTGCCATCTGGCAATAAAACATTTTTCTGCAAAAATTCCAGAGTTAATCCCGCCTGTTTTTTTACTGTATCAGGGTCAACTTCTATCTTACCTTGCTGATTCATTTCATACAATTTTGATAGTATCCATAAATATCTGCCTTGTGACCACACATACTTATCTGTGCTGAGCAGCTCTGTTCCCTCATTATTAAAACAGGTATACACTCCTCCAAACTCATAATCAAAGGCTCTAAGCCAAAATGGCAATATGCTTTCTTCAACTTGCTTTTTGTAAAACGTCAACAATTTCATAGAAATCTCCCATTTTATTACTTGTCTTTTAGTGTGACTTGAAAATCCCCATTAAATAATCGATTCCAAGGAAAACCAATCGATACTTTCTCTATCTTTAATCCGTTATTGTTGCTTAAAACAGAATCATAAAGAGCAAGTACTCTGCGGCGGGTAATTTCTGTTATTTCAGTGATTCTTTTTTGTATGTTAAAATACGAAACTTCCTCATGTTCAGGTAGATATTCATCTATAAACTCTTTTCGAATTTTTCCTTCATAAAAAACATCTTCAAAAATACTGGATATAAGATTTTCCTTTACCTTATGTTCCAATGCCTGCAGAAAAATACAAGATTCAGACAATGTACTGCCAAGTGTATTACAATTTGTATTCCAGGCATGATAACTCTTAATGTTTGAAACCAGTTTTGTACCTGCATTCAACATATTGAGCAGTTGAAAATCGCCGCCATTTGCATACGCACAGTCACAGACAGCCATGTACCTGTTTTTATTTAAATAGTAAACGATTTCATTTACAAAATACGGAAGATTTCTTTCCCGGTCGTAATGGATGTTATGTTCAAATTGTCCACTGGCCTCTATCATTTCTTTAGCAGGTGTGTTATAAGCCATAATAATATCAGCTGAATCAGGATTGTTCGTCAACCGTGCGCCAACTGCCAGAACATGGGATTTTAAGCTTTCACCTATCATCCTGTCCTCGTATTTAGGAACCACAAACTCACCGGAAACAGAAGAATAAAACACAAATATATTCGGGGTTATACCTCTGACTTGATTGACTACTCTTGCAGTGAGGGTATAACCAAATTCATCAGCCCCTGGGTACATTAATATCTGATTATTTAGGTTTTCTTTTTTTACCAAACTATAAATATGCTGTTGGTCGATCGACGTATAACCAAACGGATAGGAATCATCCTGCGGTATTACTAAAAACTCAAAAACACCTTCCTTTATCAACTGAACCACTTCGCTTATTACTTTCCTATTAAATGCCCTACGGGATTCAAAATCATGGATTATATCTGAAGGAATTTCACTTTTCAATATGCGATATTCCTGCTGCTCCTCTTCTGTTATAATCCCCCTGTTGCTCTTGTCTTTTAAAACACCGAACTTAAAAATCCGTTCGCCATATATTTCATAATACTCCGGTTCCTGTTCACTGCTGCTATATCTTGGTGTTCGCATGATTAAACTGGAGACAAAGATTTTACACTCCAAATTTTCTTTTTTTAAGGCACGCAATTTTTCCGCAAATTCAGTAATTTCCTGTTCGTCCCTTTTATTGTGAATGCGGGATGGCAGTAGCCCACCATAAAAAAGCATTTCAATGGATAGCACTGCATAATCACAATCTTTTATGTTATGTTTCATGAACTCCCACATGGCATTGATATCGGCAGGTTCCTTTTTATTAGGCAGCAGACATCTTTCCGGATAGATAAGACATACATCATCAATTGCGCGAAACATTCTGATAATATTGGCATAGTTACAAGCTCTTTCATCCAATGGAATATAAAGTACTTTTTTCATGCTTGAGCTTCCTTTCATTAACCTTTGTTGGCACCACTGACTCCATCTACAAACATATCCTGTGTCAGAACAAATATAAATAATGTTGGCAGAATAGATAATACTGTACCCGCAGCAACCCAGCCAAAATTATATGCAAACTGTCCATTTAATATAGTTAATGCTGCAGAAAGCGGATATTTACTGGTACTGTTTAAAACAATCATAGGCCAGAGGAAATCATTCCAGCTTGCCATAAATTGAAACAGTACTACTACTGCTAAACTAGGCTTTACCATCGGCATAATCAAAGAAAAAAATATTCTCAATTCACTGGCGCCATCCATTCGCCCCGATTCTCTTATGGAGTCCGGAATATTTAAAAATGCCTGACGCATATTGAATATATTAAAAATAGTGACAGATGTCGGCAGTATAACTCCCAGGTAAGAATCACTTATTCCCAATTTGGTGATGGTCAGGTAATTCACAACCATAGCTGCTGTCGATGGAATAATCATCGCCGAAATAATAATCGTGAACAGTATATCTTTTCCCTTAAAATTAAGCTTTGCTAACGGATAAGCCGTCATACTCGCGATCAGCGCATTTAAAAATACACTGGCTCCAGAAATAAGTACCGTATTCCATATATAACTTCCAAAATCAACAAACTCAAAAACCCCGGTAAAATTGGATATGGAAAAACTTTGAAGTTTTACATTGTATGGAAAATCATATACATTCGTATTCGGAAGCAGAGAGGAAAGCAGCAGCCAAAGAAATGGTCCAACCATAATTACGCTGATGCAAATCAAAATCAAATAAGTAAATGTTTTTTTAATTTTTCTGTTCATCATGCTCCCCTTTATTTTTTTCGATTATAGAGTTTTACAAATAAGCTAAAGAATAAAATGATTACACTCAATATTAGACTAAGCGCAGCTGCATATCCAAAATCAAAATTTTGAAACCCCTTTTGGTATATGTACAAACTTGCAGTTAAGGTTGAGTTTCCCGGTCCTCCTTTGGTTAGTACAAAAGGTTCATCAAAGACCTTGATTGCACTCATCACACTCATTAATGAGCACATCACAACCTGTGGTTTCAGCATTGGGATTAGTATTTTGAAAAAAATCTGAATGCTACTAGCCCTGTCAATTCTTGCTGCCTCTGTTAATTCGCCGGGAACCGTTTGTAAGCCCGCCAAATATATTACCATATAATATCCCACACCCTTCCAGGTGGTAATAAACATTAATACCCACAAAGCAGTCTGATCATTGGAAAGCCAACTGATTTTTTCAGAAAGAATATTGGTTCCCAATAATATTTTGTTAATCAGTCCTCCACTGCTTAACAACCAGCTCCATACAATTGATACCGCTACCGTAGATGTAATTACCGGAAAATAGAAAAGAGTTCGAAATACTTTTACTCCCCTCATCTTCTGATTCAGCGCAACCGCAAATGCAAGAGATATCAACTGAATAATTGGAACAATAATTACATATTGAATTGAGTTTTTAAGAGCGGCTATAAAATCCGAATCTGAAAATGCTTTTTGAAAATTCTTCATGCCTACAAAATGCATATCCCCTACTACAGAATAGTCTGTAAATGCCAATGGAATACTGTATATCAAAGGCCAAAAAACAAACACTGCTAAAATGAGCAGCCCAGGCAACATAGTTACCCAGGCATATGCAGTTTCGGACTTTAAATGTTTTTTTTTATTTTTCATCTTCTCCAAAACAATAGGATCCTTTCTACGAATTAATCTTTGAGTTGTTTATTAACTTCTTCAACAATTTTGTCCAACCCTTCCTGCACATCTTTGTCATTGAATAAAATATCCTGTAAATCGCGGTTTACTTTTTCCAAAATATGCTGAGGTACAGGAATTTCCTTAGATTTTTCCAGACCGGAAGCTGCCGCTATTTTAATTTGTGATTCTAATGAACCATCACTTTCTTTAAAGTAAGGATCTTCAATTGTCTTTTTCGTAGAAGGTATCGTATTTGCTGTTTTTGAAAACTCCAGCTGATTGTCAGGATTCGAAACAAACTCTGCAAATTTAAATGCCATCTCTTTATGTTTGGATTTATCCGGGACGCCTAAGTACATGGTTGTTGTTACGCTATGCTCAAAAGGTACCGGGATAACCGTGGTATTTTGATACACATCCGGTGCGGTTGTCTTGAATTTGTTAACAAACGTGGTACCGGAATAAACAGACACAACTTGTTTTGAATTATATAATTGAGCTCTTGTCTCCTGATCCAGATTTTCTTTCGGATTGGCACTGTCCGCATACAATTTTTGAAACTCTTTAATGACTTCAACCGCTTCCGGTTTATTAATCAGTAATTCTGTATAATCTTCATTAAATACCGGAACCCCAGCAGAGCCTAAGATTTCACGGATATTCGCTTCCATTGCCATTCCATATAAATTTGTCTTTTTTTTGACATCAATTGCCCAATCATAGTATTCTGCAGCGGTAGTTGGATAATTTTCCGTGGGAATACCTGCATCTTTTAAAAGACTTTCATTAATATAGATAATTGGTATTGTTGTATACCAAGGTAATGCCAATGCCTTATCTTCCACCTTAGTTGCTCCGTAAATTCCATCAAAAAATGAATTCTTGGTTTCATCCGAAATGAATTCTTCTGCATTTGCTAAAGCAGATTTATCTCCAAGTGTTAAGGTCATATCTGCGTTTAAGTTCACTACATCCGGTGCATTGTCACTGGCTATAGAGGTTAATAATTTATCCTGTATTGTATCCTTCGGATAGTCTTTCCAGTTGATTGTTACGTTTGGATTCGCACCTTCAAAGTCAGCGATTAATTTTTCAAAATAGTCGTTGAACGTCGGCTGTAACGATATGGTCCAAAACTCTATCGTTTCTTTATCTCCATCATTCTTTTGTGCAGTACTAGGAGCTGCACCACATCCCATTGTTCCAATAACTAAACCCATAGTTATTGCAGAAACAGCAATTTTCTTTTTGATGTTAAACATTTTCCTTTTCTCCTCCAATATTATTCGAATCTCAAATTATGTTGCCATTAAAATTTTTGTTTTTTTTACACCTCCATTTTTACATTTGTGTTAGTTAAGTTCATTTAGTCCTTAATTAGGATTAATTGGATTATAGCATCTTCCCCATATCTTGTCAATTGGCTTTTTTGCAGATTCAACAAAAGAAAATATCTTTTACAATATTTAATTGTGGGAATTTATTCTTATTTTCTCAAAACGTAATAAAGGACATTTCCAAAATGGAAATGTCCTTGTTATTTACATAAATGGACTTAAAGAAAGGTAAAGCATGTGTTATTTTTTAATCACAAAGAGCCTGTTCATGCCTTTCTGCCAAGTATATTGGAATTCTAAATAGGCAACAATCTCACCAAATTTTGATAACTGTTTCTTCCAATATTCTGAAGTGGCCTGTCGAAGATGAAGAATCCCCTCTTCTTCATATAGATTACCCCCTTTTTTCTGATAGCCAAACGAATCAAGTTCTTCTTTGGAATAATAAGGGTTCATTTTGATAAACCAGCAGCCGTCATGTTTCAAGAGACTGTTTAACTTAAGCATCGTTTCACTGGAGACATCTTTAGGCATTACATCCAGAACATTTGATAAAATAATTCCGTCAAACTCCTCTTTCTCAAACTGATCTAGAAATTCCTCTCCTCCTGTAAAGAAATGGGCTCTTCTATAATGACTCAGCTTGGCTGTTTCTTTTGCAAATCTAATACCGGTTTCTGCTTTATCTACTCCGACAATCTGATGATCTGGTTGGTACTGAAGGTATTGAAAAGAAACATCACCAGTTCCGCATCCAAAGTCCAATACTCGTTTTGTTCTGCTGGCAAACAGTTTCAACGCTTCGTCAAACATTGGTTCGACCTTTAGTTCTATCTCTCTTAGATCCAATGGCTGATATTCTTCAAATAGCTTGTTCCACATATCTGTCTCACGTTCATATGATTTCATCTCTAATACCTCTTTTGCATTGCCATTAATACCGTCCTCATTAAACATTATACCACATATAAACCCGATGATATATACTGCAACAGCAGAATCCTCGCAACCTCTTCCACACTCATTGCTTATGGTTCAATCTTAGATTCTGAGTAATTCAAATAATATTTTAAGGTGCTCTCTCTTATAGAAATAAATTCATTTACTTTTTGCTCAGAATGAGCGAATAAATCAGATAGCTGCAATTCCAGTAAAGGCAGCACTAATTTTGCACCAACTTTTTGTGTGATATCATCAATGCTTTCTTTAGTGGGTGTTAAATCAAAATCATGATATCTAATTAACAAACAAACATCCTGTCGGATATTATCTTCAAAACCTAGTCTCTGCAATATCAAACCCGCCAGTAATTCGCTGATCTTCTCATGCCCCTTAAAGCTGTCAACTCCATTGATTGTTCTTTTTGTATAAGGTTTGCCAATATCGTGCAGCAAAGCAGCCAGCTTCAGAGTGATGTCTTTCCTTACGCCATTTACTACCTCATAGGTATGGGCAAGCACTGGTACACGGTGAGCCGGCATATTTTGCTCACAATTTTTGCAAACAATTAATTCAGGAGATATCGTAAAAAGTTCATCCTCTAGCAATTGTATTTCCTTATCACTCAATAATATATCTTCTAAATATTCTCTCGGCATTCTATCAGCACTGCCTAATCCATGTTGTTTATTCATATTCTTATAGAATCCTTTCATATATGTATAGTTTAATTATATCATATTTCCGACTGCCACTCATACCTTCTCAATCAAACTTTTAAAAACCGAATAAAGTTTATTGTGATTGTATTTGTAAGCACTAAAATAAGCCCACATACTTATATTTCTATAAGCATATAGACTTATTTAGATGTCCAAAATATTTCGTTTACATTTTATATCATACAAGTTTCTTATGTTATTGGTGTCAAAACATCACTTTAACTGTTTCTCATGTTCAAAGAACCGTGTAAAATCAAGAGTTCCAAGACTTTTAAACATCCTTACTCTTCATCGTCGGGAATTTTGTTGGAGTTTAACTACACTCCTACGAACTTCTTTGTATTGCTTTAAATCGTACCTCTACAATTCTTCAAATTCATTCGCATTTATTCCCGTTTTCATGGCTTTTTGATGTCCAATTGATGTCCTTGTTCTATTTTTGCTGTCCTTTTGGAAAGTTGCATTTAACAGTGGCTCTTCCCTAAAAAACATCCATATTTTTTGCTAAATTCTCAAGCGATTGTCTTGTAATACTTTCATTAACCTCAGCGTAAATGTTCATGGTTGTTGATACATCCGCATGACCCATAACTTCCTGAATAACTTTCACATTTGTCTCGTTCTCACAAAATCTTGAAGCAAATGTATGACGGAATATATGGCATGAGAATCTAGGTAACATTACTGGTTCTCGCTTCTGCTTTTTTGCCTTAATTTCTTCTTCTGCGTTATGTGCATCAACTATACGCTTAATGGCTCTGTTTACTGCTGCCGGATTATGAGGGTTTCCAAAGCGATTCGTAAATATGAAGTTCGTCATTCCATCTACTTCATTACTACAGAATCCTTCTTGTTTCTGTCTCTCACGTTCCTGCAATAAAATCTGATATAACTGTTCCATAATTGGAATTGTCCGGACACCTGCTTCTGTCTTAGGCTTTGATACCCTAAACTCACATACATAGGTTTCCTCACGCCTTGGATAGTATGTCAAACTATGGTTGATACTAATCAGGCGCTTCTCCATATCAACATCATCCCAGCGAAGTCCAATGGCTTCTCCAATTCGACATCCTGTTCCTAGCAATAACATAAAGAACGGATACCACACATAAAATATCGGATTCTTTGCTACATATTGCATAAAGGAACGCTGCTGCTCTACAGTAAGAGCATGTCTTGTCTTGCGACTTCCACCATTTCGTTTCTTAATCTCCGCATATGCACCATCAGTTGGATTCTTTCTTATAATATCATCTCTGACTGCAAGTTGAAAGGTTGGATGCAATACTGTATTGATACTTTCCAGTGTATTTACCTGCAATCCCAATTCCGTGATTAAATGATTGTAAAAGGCTAACACATCTGAATACTTCACATCTCCTATTTTCTTCTTGCCAAATCCATCTTTAATGAAATGATCCCATGTGTACCGATAATTGGAATACGTTGTACTTCTTAATTCTGTCTTTGTTGATAGGTAACGGTCAAACACATAATTAAGTGTGGCACTTCCTGCTACATACACATCTAATCCATCCATCTGATTCCTTATAAGCTGTTCTTCTCTTTCTCTAAGAGTTGCCAGGTTATTGGAATAAATATACTTCCTTTTTCCAAATGGATCAGTGTAACAGTAGGAATATCTCGTTCTTCCCTCACTCTTACGATACGACTCACCTTTGCGTAATGCTCGTCCTTTTCCATCTTTTCGTGCTGCCATCTTTTCCTCCTTCCGAGGGATAGAGAGCTTGCACTATTTCTGAGTTGATAATATGTTCATTCTCAAACTCATTTTTATCGCTTGCGTTACAGATAATTCATGATTCTTTGCATACTCTAGCAAAATCTCATATTCTTCATTCGTGAATCTCACACTGACTTTCTTATCCATCGGATCATCACTCTTTGGTCTACCAGTTCTTGCCATGTTGCACCTCCTCATATCATGATTATACTTTTTGTCCGTCATAAAGTCAAGCATTAAAGTACAAGTTTCTCTATCTCTCTCCATATTTATTTATAGAAGCTGTCTTCCGTTATTCTGAATGTCTCTAAATACTCATCAATTACATCCAAATTCACGAGTACAAGCTGATTGATTTTGTAACAGGCTTTTGCGTCTTTTGCCAACTCTTGAAACTTTGTCAGTCCCATAGAATACAGTTCTGCACCTTCCGCATATCTAACAAATTTTTTCCTCTTTGCTCTCTCCATGAAGCAGCTCCTCCCTCACAAGTTTTTTTGCTGTCTCCCATAAGGAAAGTTGTGTAATCAATGATTTATCAATTTCCTCCATTACATTAGAAGCCACCGTAATATACCCAATGTGTCCCCTGATTGCACTCTTTGATACAGTTTGCATATCCTCTGGCATAAAATCAGAGATTTTATGAAGGTGAAGTCCATTTACATCCAATGGATTAATTTTCACATGCACCTTAATATCTTTTAATTTAGAGCTTAATGGGCACACTGTAACCTGTGGTGCTCTGCAATGATTACTTGCATCAGCTGAAACCACGACCGCAGGTCTAATGAATCCCTGGACACCATTTGGCTTCCATCCAAAATCTACATATACAACCTGTCCTCTTTTGTACTCTTTATAATAATTTTTACTCTTCATAACTATACTTCCTCCCTGTCTTTTACATTCATCCCCAGCGAACCTTCATCCACTGTAATAATCGCACCACCTACTGCCTTAATCTTTCCGACTTTGTAATAAGCATCTGGAATATCTAAGGAAATTGCCATCATATTAGCCACAATGACTCCTTCCACTCTCTTCTGTCGAATGAGCTGCGCAATCTTCTCAAACTGCTGATTGCAGTCACCCTGACCAAGACCATTTCTTCTCATAATGCCTACAATCTTAACATTGTGTGCTCTTGCATATTCTCTAATGTAGCGTTCCTGATTTTTCTCACGCTTTTCTGTTTCCCATAATGGTCCAGTAGTTGATAAGTATGCGATAACCTCAATAATAGGTTCTTTCTTTTTTCTTCTACTCATAATATAACCTCCACTAAGATACAAGCCCTGTTGCCTGCTCAATCATAAATTCAAATATGTGTCTTAAATAATTCTGTTGTTCAACAGGTAGTTCCGATAATCTGCTGTCTATTGAATCCTCATTTTTATTCATCTTGGTATCCGTTTCTTCTATATTAAGAAGTTTATTTGCATCACACTGATAAGCATCCATTAAAAGGTATAATCCATTCATACTTAGACCTCTTCCACCCTGTTCAATCTGGTTAATACTGGAATTACTTAATCCTGTCAATTCGCTTACCTGATACACGGATAACTTTTTATCTTTTCTAAGCTGGCGAAGATTCGGTCCAACTGTATATCCATCATATTTATTCAACATATCCAATCAGACCTCCATTCCTCGCTCTTTCTTCAATCATTGCTTTGACTTCTTCATAAGCTGCCGATTCCGTTTCATATTTACCAAGAAAATCACCACACTGGCTATACACAATAGTTCCCCACTCGGTGTTTATAAAATTGCATCGGCTGAGTGCCAGGGGATACCCCCAGCAGCTAACAACCTTTTCTTTCATTATTCTTCATCGCCCTCTGGTAAATATGGTGCGATGATTGCCTTCTCAGTGAAATCCACAATTATCATGCCAAAGTACATAGCCTTTTCTATGAACTTGTCCAGATCATCTACATCATTTGAAAGGTCTGTGATTGACTTTACAAAAATAATACCAACGCCTGAGTTTTCAATCCAATCGCTTAACCTGTCCACAGATTCACGATCAATATCTCCACCTGCTAATTCATCTACGATGATATCAACCATTTCAACACCTGTTGCATCTGCTACCTCAAGCATCTCAGTAACTAGTACATGAATCTTGTCATCTGACCTGCGGGTTTTAATGAAGATGACACCCTGTCCTTTTGGCACTCTTGTCTCTTTTGCTTCTGCCTGCTGTTCATTTTTCATTCTTAAAATCTTGTGTTTCATTGTAATATTCTCCTATTCTGAATTTGATTAGGAGAGCTTCTGCGCATCCACTCTCAAGTGGTATACTCCGTCGAGCACATATATATCATAAAACACAATAGATTTTGTATCTCGACTGCGTAAGTCGTATTTCTGTTCAGAACACGACTTCGGAAGTCGTTTATTTGAAAGCGGCAATAAGAATTCTCTCTGCACGCTCTAATTCTTCCTTACTTAATCCATTTAGTATTTCAGAAATGCTATCATGCTTCATTTGGCTTGTATCTCCATATAAAATGTAATCAGCCGTTACACCCAATGCTTGTACAATTGCATTTATATGCTCTGTTTTTACAAGCACTACTCCACGTTCTATTCTTCTGTATTGCTCATAGCTAAGACCCACGAAGTCCGCCATCTCCTGCGAAGAAATCTGTGCAGCTTCACGAGAAGCTGTTATGCGTTGTGCAATTTCTAATGTTTGATTATCGTCAATAGCTCTTAACAGCTTCTCTTGAAGCATTAAAACACCTCCTTCTTTACTATTTCTTTACTGTTTACTCTTCGTCTTCGTCGATTAGCGAGTATTCTGCACCACAGGCTGGACACTCAACATCAAAATCTCCGTTGAGCCACATGCCAATGTGTCCACAGCATTCACATTCGAGGGCGTCCTCATCAATAAATGAAGCCATACTATCACCTCCTGAATATAAGGTATCATTTCTAAACACTTCATTCGAGGGCGTGAAAAATCATAAAATTGGGTAAAAAAAAGCAGCTAACTAAATTAATAGTTAACTGCTATATTGCATACTTTTCCTATGTAATTATTCCTGTCAGATATGCCAGGTCTCTCACCCTAACAATCCCTGCTGTCCAGCACATTTCAAATCACTGTCTGCTGACCCAATGGCGCTTCTTACCATGGATTCTCTATATTTCTAGGGTACGTAGCCACCCGCTTGTAAATTATGTGTTGAAAGTACTTGTACGCCCCAAGCCGACAATTCCTTTCAGTCCAAATCATTATAACACTTTATATCTTATACATCAATGCTAAAAATCTGTGAAATCTTCTGTAAACCAAGGCAATTTTAGTTCGATTGCTCTTTGAAACATATTATACTGATTCCCTAATTGCAGATATTTCATCTCTAGTAATCGTATTTTTCCTTCCTCTTTGTTCTGTTCGAACTTAACAGCCATATATCTCATGTTATAATGAAATTGAAAAATATTCTCATCGTATTGATATTCGTTAAATTGTATTATTTCAGTCAATTCGTGACAAAAATATTCTATAAAATTCTCATGTTCAAATTCCCTTAGTATTCGCATATCCTCAATAATCAACTCATACCCACTTAATTCCTGTATCTCTTGCTGTACCTTCTGTTTTATTCCAGTCATTCTGTATTCCTGTGGTAAACCTAATTCTGCAAACATTCCCTCCACAAAAATATCAATATTACTTACTGAATCTAATTCCACTACTTTACGAATCAGCTCCGTAAATTTAAGATCTATTCGAACGGAATGCTCATATAAACCATATTTAATTTCATTATAGTTGCACCATCTTTTTATTAAAGCAGTCCACGCATAATCAAATGCATCTGTATTTTCATTCACATCTATATTTTTTAATGAAGCATATAACGATTTAGCTTTATTTCCATAATATCCCTTGTAGTTGTTTTCATATACAAGTTTCTTTGTTTTTGCCTCATATAACGCTTGGGCAGATGCAATTACCATTGTTAAAGGAAAACCATCAAAAACTGTTCTTCGAAAAAAGCGTTCCATAATAGAACACAATTTCACTATATCTTCCGTATGATTTTGTACCCACCTCTTTGTACATTTCCCTGATATTGACTCCGCAAACCATTCACTTTCTCTTTTTATAAAATCTGCCAAACCTGTTTTAGGCACTTCATAAAAGCGAATCTTTGGATCAGCTGTTTGTTCGAATAGCATCTTTCCTACGGGCTTTCCTAAATCATAAGCATATTTTAGACTCTTATATGAATCCTCTCTTTCACATCTACGTATAAATGCCTTATACTTCAAATACCCTATCTCCCACACAGAATCCTCATATGTATGTTTTTGTTCATATTCCTGAACATTTTTTATTGCTTCCATGCATTTATCAACACGATTTTCTATATCTGTTAATTCTCTTTCCTCAATAAACACATTTATAGGAACATCTAAAAGCTTACCTATATACTGGAATGTTGTCTCATAGCAATATATCAATTGAACATAGATTCTATTTATCCTATTTATCTGGTTCAAAGATAAATGCTTGACAATTTCATTCTTTAGTAATTCAAGTTCCTCAGCCGGTTCTGGTATATTTGTATGTTCAAGAAAATTAGCAACAAGCTGAAGTCTTGGTTTGGTAATACTATCTAGAATTTTTATCCTCTGAAATTGTTTATTTCCATATTCTATTCCGTGTTTATCCAAGTAATACAGCAAAAAAACCATCTTATAGTAATCAATGCGATTCTCTTTACTGATTTTATCTTCTTTAATTCCTAAATATTGTTCAAGTTTTTTTGCCACACCAGCCTTATCTGTAAACAATATTTTTTTCATTTTATTGCGTTCTTGAGTAATTTCATCTTTATCAGCTTGTTTTTTTCCACCATCATATATTGATATTCCATCTAATTTTTCTAATTCAAGCACATCTTTGATAATGTCAATTTTTTTCACTTCTTTAATATCATTTCTAAAAATAAAGTTGAATTTTACTTCTGTATACGTCCGGCATTTATAGAAATCAGATACCTTTTTTTCCTGGTACAAAAAATAATCAAATGACAATACAATATTTTCAAACATCATATAAACCATTGTGTCCTTGGATATCTTATCTTGCCAGTATTCCTCCGTTGTTCTACTCTCATACTTATACGTCTCATGTATCAACTTAATTATTGCGCCATATTCCGTCACTATAACACCATCAAAGACTATGTCATTAGCTTTCTTTATATATTCATATACATATTGTGCTTTTTCAAGTTCAGTATCCCCCTGTGGTTTTACATTTAAATTATCTCTGTTTTCCATAGCCTTAAGATTAACAAAAATTATTCCCATACTTCACCTCTACAGTTCATTTAACAAACGTATTATTTGCAACTTTTTTTCAATATTTCTTGTCGCAATCAATTCATCGCTTACTATATATTTTTCTTTTCCATATAATAAATAGTCAGTTGATATTTCCAAGTATTGAGCAATAACATATATATATTCCAATTTACAAACAACTCTACCATTTTCAACTCTTGATAATTGATCTTTACCTATACCTATTATATCGGCAAAATCTATTGCTTTAAACCCTTTATTTTTTCTTGCATCTTGTATTCTTTTTCCCATATCTTTCATAGTGTCTTCTGTAAATAATTTAACTTCTCTTTCCATATAAAAATCCATCCTTTCGTTTGTTTGGCTCGATAAACGTTTAAGGATGGAAAATTACTCCTACTACTATGAAATTTTTTGCAACAAAAAAGGACGCATGAGAAAGTCCAGTCCTTAAACTGGTTTCTTTCCCATGCGTCCACGGTGAGTCCGTCTTAGCAAGCATCAGCCTTGCCGTAATTCAATACGTCTCCCATATCATGAGGCCTTCATTAAATTGTCTTTGTTACATAGCAATTACTATATCTGATGTTAACTTTGCTCTGATTTTTTTTTAGATATATACTTTCCCTTCATTATCTGCTCGGGCAATCAGCATTCCCTCTGTGTACTTTTTTAGTACCATAACTCTGGTACATCTATTTGTATGACATCTGATAATCATCCCTGTTAAAACAGGTTCATCATCATTACCCGTAAGTAAATATGCCATTTTCATACTTTTTCTACATTTCTTACAATAAAATTCAATTTGTTTTAATTCTCTCATCGTTCAGTCTGCTCCTTTACAATACAAAATCATCAGTAACATTTTGTACTTGAAAGGAAAAGGGAATCACCTTTGCAAGCTTATCTGGTGGGAGTTCCGTTACATACCTGTCTAATATGCCCCAACCATATGCTGATCTTCGAAGCCAACTGATTACATGTCACCACACATAATCAGGCTCCGGCTTTCCCTTCTACAAACCAGAGATTGTTATCCTCATAATAAAGATAACTTTCTCTACCATCAACAACACATGTATATCTCATTCCTACACCACCTGCCTTCATGCTGGCAGCTCGACGCATATCTTTTACACGCTGAATCTCATATACTTTGCCATCTTTCCATATAAAACTTTTTGGTGTTAATACTCCTTCTTTTGAAAACTCAGCAGTAACATCCACATATACCTTTACACTCTCCATGCTACAACCACCTCTTCACATTATTTCAATTGCTCTTGGACTTCCTTCTACTCGGCGGATATATCCCTTTTCTTCTAATTGCTTCAAATAATGATGTGCACTAGATGCTGAAGCAAGTCCCGCCATTTCTGCAATTTCTCTTACAGTTGGCGGAAAACCATGCGCCTTAAGAAAATCACATAAAAAGTCATAGATTTTATTCTGTTTATCGTTTAAATCGTATCTCATATAAGCCATACTTAAATACCTCCTTTTAGCCAAAATATCCGATTGGATGAGTCGTATGATCCTCTTTTGCATTCACAGAAGAGAGACTCTTATCACAGTACATAAGACCTCTTTGAACACTATAAAATCCAAATCGTCGTCTTATGGTATCTACTGCATCATCCAATTTCATCTGTTTTTCTCTTTGCTCTACACTAGAAAACAAATCCATCTGTTCCCAGTAATTGTCGTTGACAAGATCTGCCCCTCGAACTCCTACGCTTCTGATTGGCTTTCGCCAGTTGTAATTTTCCTTGAATATTCGATACGCTTCGGTTGCAATCTCCCCAGTAATATTCGTGGCATGATCAATCTTATGCTGTCTGGTAAATGAATAAAGTTCATTATCCCTGACACTGATTTCCACCACCCTGCACTTAAATCCATTATCTCGAAGTCTTGCTGCAACACTCTCTGCAAGAATGTAAAGAATAATTTTTACATCCTCATCATTCTCTAAATCTCTTTGAGTAGTAGTGCTATTTCCAATAGATTTAATTGGTGCATGTGTATGTTCCATTTTTACAGGTGAGTCATCATAGCCATTCGCAAATGCCCAGAGAATACCACCCATCTTGCCAAGATGTGACATTAATAAATGTTCGTCTGTTTGTGCTAAGTCTCCAATAGTCTTGATTCCAAATCGTGCTAACTTCTGATTGGTACTCCGTCCTACATATAAAAGATCAGATACTGGAAGTGCCCATGCTTTGCTTTTGAATTCATCTTCGTACATAGTTGTAATGGCATCTGGTTTCTTATAATCAGAACCAAGTTTAGCAAAAATTTTATTAAAGGATACTCCAATACTAACGGTTATGCCTAATTCTGATTTCATACGATTGCTAATTTCTTTTGCTATCTTGTATCCATCACCTTTTAATGAACTACTGGCGGTCACATCCAACCATGATTCATCCACTCCATACGGTTCTTGTAGATCCGTGTATTCCCCATATATCTCATGAGCCATTCTGGAAAATCGCAAATACAAATCCATTCTTGGTGAAACAATGTTGAGTTCTGGGCAAACCTGCTTCGCCTGCCAAAGTGCCATACCTGTTTTCACACCGTATTTTTTAGCTATATAATCTGCGGTTAAGACTATTCCATGTCTTGCTTCGGGGTCTCCGCCTACAGCCAAAGGTTTTCCATTCAGCTCAGGACGATGCAAATGTTCTATTGCCGCATAACATGCGTTAATATCTGAATGCAATATGACTCGTTTACCCATCTCTCATCACCTCGTTTCTTTTCAGAAGTTACCAATTATATAATCAGAACTTTTTATTGACAATTCGGAAGTTCTGATATATGATTAACCAGAAGTTACTTAACAAACATGATTATATCATCAAAAAGAAGTTTGTCAATAGTTAATCGGAAGTTACAAAAATAAAATTTTTCTTCCTGGAAAGAAGGTAGTAACATGACTTTTGGTGAAAAAGTAAAAGAGGCTCGATTATTAAAAAATCTATCCCAGACCGAGCTTGCGGCAATAACAGGTATTTCAGAGCGTTCACTCTATACCTATGAACAACTAAATACACTCCCAAGAAAAAGTAATATCAGGAAACTGGCAGATGCGCTAAGTGTATCTGTATCTTATCTGGTAGATGATGAAGAAGCTGATAAGCAGAAAAATATTGAGAATGAAGACTTTCTCGATACTGTCAAAGACAAATTCGGTTATAAGAGTGCAAAAGAGGCAAAAGATGTATTAGACCGTGCTGGAGCGCTTTTCGCTGGTGGCGATCTTGATGATGATGCCAAAGAGATATTCATGCAATCATTAATGCAGGTGTATATTTCATCAAAGAAAGAAGCATCTGAAAAATTCTCCAGAAAGAAAAAAACGAAGCCGCCAATTGACGAGTCCGTTTAATAGGACAGTATTTTTGCTACTGTTATAATAGCAAAATGCCAAAATATTTTTGAAGGAAGTGATACCAAATGACAATTGATTACATTGTTAATGTGGTAGATGCTCTGGTCAAGAAAGCAGGTAGCCGAGATCCCTTTGTTATCTGTGAAGTCCTGGACTATAAATTGCACTATATAGATTTACATCAGAGACTGAAAGCCTACTACTTCTATCAATCACGCATTAATAATATCGTAATTGATGAGAATATCATGGAACTATTTCGTCCCATACTGATTGCCCACGAGCTAGGACACGGTATGCTTCACAAAGAGATTGCCATGATGTCCGGCTTTCAGGAATTGGAAGTATTGGAAAAAAGAGCTGATAAGCCTATGGAATACGAAGCAAATCTATTTGCAGCTGAGCTTCTACTCGAAGACAAAAACGTTCTAGAAACATTAAATGAATATACCTTTTTTGAAACAGCAAGCATTTTAAATGTCCCTGCTGCTCTACTTGATTTCAAATTTGCAATCCTAAAAACAAAGGGTTACCGTATTAATGATTTGCAAATAGCCAAGTCTCATTTTTTAAAAGAGGATCTAGGAGCTTATGGGGGTAATAATTCCCATGATTGCTAATGCATTTATAAGAATGACGAAAGCTTGACCAGACGAATCATATTCTCTGGTCAGCTCTGTCTTATAAACTCTATGAGTTGCAGCTTTCATGGCTGTTTTTCTTCTATAAAATATTTGGAGGATTTGTCTTTCTTCCAGTCCAACCCATACCTCTAGCCCATTCTTTCATAGATTCTTTTTCTTCTAAATCTTCTCCGTGAAGAACTTCAAGCATATTACAATATCCATAAATTCCACCAACATCATCGCATACTGGCAGTGCATCTGCATCCACGCATACTGGTCGGTGTTCTTCCATTGGTTCTATTGGGTTTCCAGATGCTTTATACTTCTCCTTTGTCTCATAACATGCCGTCGCAGTTATTTTTACATTCCAATCGTCACCATAATCGTACCAGTAACGGATTGCATTTAGAATAGGTGATGTGACTGGAGCAAGACATATCTCTTCCTTTTCTGAATTTTTCAGTATTAGTCTATTAGAAAAATCCCAAGAATCAAAGTTTTGTATCATTCCTGGCATAAGTAAAATGTCATAGATTGGAAGTCTTTCTATTAGTTCATCAAAGCCACCTTCAAAAGTAATGCTGTCTGCAAGCTCTGTAATTGTCACCTCTGTAATTGGCGCAATGCGTTTTATCATATTTGCTTTTGCGTCCTTATCTCCTGTTTTTTCAGTAAGCTCTCTGCATTCATCCATCCATTCTCCGAATGATTTTCTTATTTCTAAGGTAGGCTGCCACTCATATAACTCTTTTACATCCTTCTGACACCTATAGAAATATTCTCTAGTTCCTCCATAATAATATGGTCCGGTATATTTTTTCCTCATCCAGTTTTTCACACTAATCCCAGCTTTATAATCATCATCCCAATAAATATCTTCATAATCTTCACATGGAAAACGGAAATACATGCCTGCAAGTTTAGCCCAATCTGTAAGTTTCCCTGATTTAATCATCATATTATAATCATCTTCATATGGATGAAAACTGTGCAAATGACTATTCTGCCATCCGAAAGCTCTGTTTATTGCATAATGAAGTGCATGTAGAGTAATATCTCCCGGAACAATGATATCTCTTGATATATTGTTCGTCATTTTTCCATATTGTACAAGTATGCCTAATTCATTTGTTCCCAATGCCTTGTCTTCCATGTCCAATTCTAAATGAAGTCTTATGGCATAAGGGATAGGACGATCTTCTGCCAACTGTCTGGTACGTTCCTTTAATATATCTAATTTATCCATTCGATTATTCTCCATTTCTTTATCTGGATTCATATGTTGATTAGTATTTTGATTAAGCTTCTTTATTTGTGAACTTTCAGCTACATGCATTCGTTCACGATACACTTCACTTCGCACAGCTTCATCACTTCGATTGTCTCCGCCATATTGTCCTCTGCTATATGGAAGATACGATTGAACATTCTTTTCAGATATAAAAAGCTGTTTTGCAATCTCAGCAACAGATAATCCCCTTGCATATAGAGAACCTATCTGAACACTTGTATTGCTGTTCCATAAACCTTCAGTAATAAGGACACGACGTACCTTGATAGGATATGTGCCTAACTTCTTTGCTGTTTCTTTTACAGAAGAAGTTTCTTGATATAATTGAATAATCTTATGATATAGATTGTCATTTATCTCTTCCATGTGCAACGTCCTTTCATTAATATTGAGTAAATTATATATTTTATAACTTTTCGTGTCAACCTTACCTTTTCAAATTAAAAACAGAGGGAACTTTACTTAAGCATTACTATATTAAGAAGTTCCCACTTTTTTACTCTATCTCATAATCTTTGCCATCATCGGCATCTCGTGTTGAATAATTGAGGCACATTTACAACTTTCCATATAAATCATTAATACTTACAGCCAAAGAAACGGTGCTCATCTCCATGCTCTCTATCAAATTCAGCTACAATCATCTTCTTCTTTCGAAAATCTTCTAAATCCGTTTCTTCCACTTCGGACTTATTTATTGTGATAAAATACTGCCCCTTCTCAGCGTCTTTCAAATAGTTATCTACATAATTAACAACTTTAGCCTTTGCCCCTGGATTAGGCTTACAATAAGAACCATCGTGAATTAACAAATCACACCCTGTATTATTATCAATTCGATTAAGAAACAGGGCTAGGTCAAACATGTTTATTTTCATATATAAACGACCATGTGAATTCTCATCAGCAATTTGGCAGCAAATTTTTATACGTCCAGTACTTGATCTCTTCTTTACGTCATTCTCGTAGCTGTAATTTAGAACTCCATCTTCACCATATGCAGCTTGAACAAGGTTTTGGAAATGCGTTTCAATATTTTCAATATTTTCACTATCCCGTAATGCATTTTTCTTCGCTTTTTACAAATCTCTGGAATAGATAGGCCATTTAATTTTGCATCAGTATCTTCATTTTCCAGTCTTTCAATTAGCCACTTAATTAGTATTCCATCAACCTGGTAGAAAACTTCAAAGTCAACTAAGGCATCCGCACTCAACTTACTTAATACAATTTCTCCACTTAATGAGTTATATACCATCTTAGCAATGTTTTCATAATCTTCTTTATAGACTATGCTATTCATCAAACTATCAAGAAAAGCTAATATGTTTCCAGATTTATATGAACTATAATTTTTCCACGCCTGTGGAAGTTCAGAACGAATTGATTTTGATGTGTAAGTAACAAAGAGTGTGAAAATAAATTTTGTTAACGATGGAGATGCATCTGTATAACCAAATGTCTCTTCACACATTTTCCAAAATGGTTCCAGTAAATTATATTTTTCAAACTCTACTAAGTACTTATTCTCTTCTAATTCTTCTTCTGTGATAATTGTTCGAACTATTTCTTCAAAAGAAACAACCTTAGTTTTACATATTACACTCATCAGAGCCGTTTCTATTACATGTTTGTTGAAGTTCTCTATTTCAAGATCATAAAACTTCTGTGTTCTATCCTTCGCAGCAAAGAACTTAATATAGTGCTGTAAAATAGGTTTGTACCTTTCCTCAATTCCTAAATCAATGGCAAGTAACGATGCTCTATCTGCAAAGAATTCTTTTGAATATCGGATTGTGTCCGCCAAATGATTTTCCAGGGAATTAAATCTTCACAGGCAATCCCTTTTATACAGGCTTAAGAAAATCGAAGCCCTTACCAATCGTTCCCTGTCTAATACAGACGATCTGTTTCTTCTGAATCTGAGCATAAGACTCCTGATGTATACTGTCAAATAGAAGGTCTGACAAATAAAATGAAAAAGGGACTGACCCTTTTGATTTTGAGTCACTCCCTTTTAAATCTTTAGTCCGTAATAACTATTTTTTGCCGTTTATTATATCCATGGCTGCTTTTCCCGTCATATGCTCAATTTCAACTTCGACCAGGCATAACCTGGCCCAACTGCTTTCGATTGCCTGCCGGCTTTCCCCGATATAATCAGGCGAATACTTTTGAACTATAATGTCCATAGCATGTTTCCGCTCACTGTCTTCCGTCAGTATCCTTGCTCTTCCGAAAACGATCACACTGCGAAAATGGGTTGTAAAGGCTTCCTGTACCACATCATCTTTGTCTATGACGCAAAAGGTCACTTTGTCATCCTTTTTTATACTGTCGATCTTATGACCTTCCTTTGCACAGTGAAAGAACAGCTTATTATCCTTATAAATATAGCTGACGGGCACGGTATAAGGATAGCCATCATCGCCGTTAACGCCTAATACACCTGAAGTGTGGGCGCTTAAAATTTCAATGGTTTCATTCTCCGGCAACAGTTGTTTTTTTCTTCTCATTTCTCTGAACATTGTTTCACCTCGCTTATTCAAGTACGCCTCGGCGTACTTGCGCGCCGATTTCGTATCTCACGAAGTGAGATAATCTTCCTTACAAAATCGTTCGCATCCGCCGGAGGCTATATCATCAGTGGGGATTGGCACCCGCCACTGATAAATTAATTACCTAAATTCCACGTGCATTTTTTATTAGCTTAAAAGAACACTATTTCACGAAGAATTTAAACTGATACTCCCACATTGTAACATTATTTACCACCACCTTTCAATCTTTTTCAATAAATTATTGATTGCAACTTTGGAGTAAAGATACTTATTAAACCCTGCAAGTTATCCACAGAGCAACACTCGATTTTCAAGATGATATCTTTATTATACCAGACATTTTTCATACACTTCCTTGTACGGATAGTTTTCTGACAAATTCATAATTACAGTTCTTGCGGTTTTAATGATTTTGGCTGCAAGAAATACATACTTCAAACGAAAGGTCTTTATTTGCTGTCTGTATTCTGAAGGCTCTAAGGAATCAATCTTGAACAACAAAAACAGGTTATATGAAAGCATCATCATTTGAAATACCGCTTCATTTGCCCAAAATGATTTAAGTAAAAGATGACCCACCGCCATGTCGTATTTGGCTTCTTTAATATAGTTCTCAGCATTGCCACGTTTTTCATAGGATATAACTACTTTTTCAGAAAGCAATGTAGTGTTTGTCACAAAGAAAAAGTATTCGTACTCAGAGCCTTCTAAAAGTGATATTTGTGCTCTTTCTTTTTCTGGTTTCAGTACGCGAGACACAACAAACCTTCTGTCTTTCTCCCAGTTATCTAATTTTGTAAACAGTTCTGTAGTTTCTCTGCCTTCTTCACCTTTAACGAATACAACCGATGAATTCGTTGCTTGGGATGCAAGCGTAGAATAACTTTTGGCTTTAATTAAATATTTGCAACCAAGAGATTCTATCGTTTCAATAATTTTTTCATCAAAGTAGCCACTATCCATTCGAAATAAAATCTCTAAATCATCTGTTTTGATGTTGGCTACTATTTCTTTGATCATTTCAGATGCACCGTTAGCTGTGTAAGTATTGCCACTTCTTACAAATCCGGTGACGTAGGCTTTTAATTCGTCGCAAAATGCAAACTGGATATTGTAGCATCGGTTTCCTAGTTTCTTGGGATTATATCCTTTTGATGCACCTTCTTGATGACCTTCTACGTTGATTACACTACTATCAATATCAATCGTAATGGATGTCAATTTACTTTTAGTGAGCAGTTTTTTAAAGACTTTAAAATTAATGTCTCTAAACATTTGTGTTGTCTTAAAGGTGAAGTTTCCTAAAAATCGTGACACTGTTTCAGGTTCTTTTACGGAAATATCAAATTCATTAACGAGTGGATCATTTTGAAGGAGCTTTAGACGTTCTAGCTTGTCTATACCAATAAAGTGACCACAGATCATCGTCTTTATATGATTCATCTTGATTTTATTTGTGGAGTCATTATCAAATACGAGGTCATCTTCAACTAGATCAAAAATCTCATTACTTTTTGCGTTCTCAAGGAGAAGAAAAAGACCTGCATTTGATGTTAGATTCTTAGCTGTGAAATCAATTTTATTAATCATAATTTAAACCCCTTTTTCTGCTGCTTTTGTTACTATTATTGTACCATATATCGACTCATAAAAGCTGATAATTCAACACATTTTTGAGCATTTTTCTTTCACCCAATGGGTGAAAGCTGAATTTTGAAGGAACGTATATTTATCAATGCTTTGAGGGTGGTTTATAAAGTACTGACGTAGAATCTCAGTTTCCTTTATACTTGGTTTGGGAAAAGGGGCATATATCAGATAATTAGTAACCTTGTCCTCTCTTTCTAGAAAGTATTTAATGTAAAACTGATTATCCTTTTGTAACTTCAAAATTTTAGCATTCTGAAGTTCTATTGTATCTATATCTAATTCAAATTCCGCATTAGAATCGTACCAAAATACAAGTTTGCGAGCCTCTCCAACAAACTCTGTATTAAGCTTATCTGTAATTTGTTTCAAATTTAGTTCTGCCATTTATTCACCACACCTTACTTTGTACTAGAATATACCCAATATAAGATGCTCTCTAATAATCGCAACATAAATAAAGCATCTTCCTGTGTTGGGTTTTCATTTGTGCCTTCATGTCTATGAGTTCCATAATCAGACATCATTGAATAAATAGTGTAGATTGCTTTTGTCTTTGTAAGCTTTCCGTCTCTATTTTCTTTGAAAAAATCAGCCAAATCATTCTTTTTCAAATCACTATTTAGTGCTTGAGATAGATCTGCAATTGTTGTCGATTCACTTTCACCACTTACTTCATATATCCCTCGCATCCATTTTGCATACTGCTCGGTGCCTTGGTATTTTGTGAAAATCCCCACCAGTGTGGTTCTGCAAGACTCAATTGTAGCCCCAGAATTTCCATCAATAAATGAATCAATCGCACTCTTATATGAAGCAAATACATCACTATACGTTCTTTGAAGCCATGTTTCTATTGAAAATGTTTCAGTTATTGCCACACTTACCGTTGATAGAGCCGGAACGCAACAAATAGTATCATCTTCAATTTTTAGTTCAAGTCCTATCAGACGATACATATTAGCTAAATTATCAAATACTTCATCTGATTCTGATAAAATGTATAAATTGAATGCTTGGGTTAATTGTGATAAAAACTCAATAAGTTTATCTGTTTTATCATATTCAATTAACTTTCTAAATGTACAATCAATCCCCATATACACGTTGTATTCTGGTGCATTATTTTCATAAGTATAACCTTTTGATTCTCTATACCAAAATGGGACTAAGTACTCTTGGAATTTTTCATAAATATCATCCAATCCGCAACACCTATATACTCCCAATAGAAGTCCATGCTTTTTTATGATGATAGATTTCGTATCAAGCAATAATGCAATTCTTGATAATACAACTTTCTTTTCC
The DNA here is from genome assembly GCF_044987295.1 of Lacrimispora sanguinis. NCBI lineage: Bacteria > Bacillati > Bacillota > Clostridia > Lachnospirales > Lachnospiraceae > Lacrimispora > Lacrimispora sanguinis. Next base: position 1,818,581 of record NZ_CP173277.1, read on the forward strand.
ATTTCATCACCCCCTATATCTTCCCAAGAATATCAAGTTTCTTTCCGTCCTGTCCCGTCTGTACTTTCTCATAGTTTACTTTTACACCATCATCTAAATCAATGTCAATCCGGCTAAGTGCGAGATGGGCTATTTTTTCATCATATTCTTTTGTTTCTTTTAATTGCTTAACTAGCTTTTCTTTTCTCTTCTCTGCTTGAGCAACTTCTTTAGAATTAGATGAATTATCAACCATTTCCTGCATTCGTTCTATTTCATTCATATAAATTTTTTGCATTTTATGCAAATAATCAACACGAACAATTCCTGTTGTATCCTCAGTATAGCGGTGCATATAAACAAGCGCCTTAAAACCATCATTTTTACCACTATCATAAAGCCAATAAATCGGACGCTTTTGATATGTTTTCAAATGATCCTTGTAGAAGTCCTTCAGAAAGTAATTTCGGATAATTTCTCTTGAGGTATTTCCTTTATTGCCAAGAGCACTTGCAATAAAAGCAAGATTATCTTCCAAGGTTTCTTTTCCATAGACCATCTTTACAAATTCAACAAATAATCCCAGTATGTCATCCTCAAAGTACTCTTCGTCAGAAATAGGAATAACATTATCTTTATCTGGAACAAAATCACCATATTTGCCATCGTCCCATTCACCTCCTGCATATATGAGTCCTTCAACATTAAGTGAATATCGCCCAAACATACAACCTACTGCATAAGATATAAAACTCTTTATATCCTTTTGTAAGTCAGCTTGATAAATTGTTATATCTTTATCTTCTACTTGTGGTGTGTGGCAGTCTTGTTGATGAAAATGTGAAAAACGACATTGCTATCGCCCAAAGGCTGAATATCACCGCCGCTACCCTTGAGGGTATCTTAACCGTCAATGGGCAAGGCAGAGAGGAATAGTCGCAGAAAAAATCGTGAAAGGAGGGATTTTTCATGCAGGAAGAAGTGGAACAAAAAACCGTTGCTCTTGTCATCAGTTCAGGCAAGCTCACAGGCAGAGAGCTGAAAAAGGCGATATTGAAATTGCTTGCACACATGAAAAACAAGAAAAACTACCCCAATATTCCACAGGGGAAACAGTCGGTAAAACAGCTTGCAAAGCAAGGGCAAGGCATGACCAGTATTGAAATCACCGACCAAAACATCAAAGATTTTGAGCGAGTGGCAAAAAAGTATGGTGTGGACTTTGCTGTTATGAAAGATAAGCACGAAGTACCGCCGAAATATGTGGTCTTTTTCAAAGGTAAAGATGCCGATGCCATCACCAATGCCTTTAAGGAATATACCGCAGATATGGTGAAAAAGGCGGTTCGACCGTCTGTGCTTGCAGAGCTTAGAAAGTTGGCTCAGATTGTGAAAAACACCGTTGTAGACAAGGTGAAACATAAAAACAAGGAGCAGAGCCTATGAGTAAAAAGATGAAAAAGCTCCTTATCCTTAACATTCCCTACCTTGTGTTGGGGCTGCTGTTTACAAAGCTGCCCGAAGCATGGCGGCACACAAACGGTGTTGATTTAGGGCAAAAGATACTGAATTTGGGTGAGGGATTATCAAGAGCCTTTGAGGGGTACGGTAATGACAACCCCGGTGCTAATGCTCATGTGCCATAAAGTAACACACCGATAAATGCAGACAGCCAACCTCTATTCCGTATAAAATGGCGTATGTGGCATTTCAAATATGTGGTTTAGAAGTAGAAGAAAACTGAAAACCGTATTCCACGATTTGAAAGGATAGAGGTAAATGAGCATGGAAAAAACAGTATATATCACAGAGAAAGAACGGGAAATGTGCTACAAAGTAATTGGTGCGTTTGCGGAACTGTACGAAATGGAAGATGAAGATATTTTAGTGGTTGATGTTGGTAGGTACGGTTTTGTTAAATTGCAGTGCTATACACCGTCATATGGCTTTGAAGAACTTGACACCTATACAGACAGCCATAGTTTATTTGAAGGGCTTTGGGAGGAATGGCTTAGTCTAAATGTGTTTTTACTTGCTAGGGAAATGCAGTTAGACGATATTCTTTATGAGGATTTATTCAATAGTCTGCCAAAGGAAAAACAGTCGGAACTTACCGGGAGAAAAGGCTATTTTGCAAAAAAAGCGGGTATTATTCTGTAAAATGAATTTTGCAGAAAGAAAACGCTCTATGTAGAGGGTAAAAAGATTAGAATGGCTCTGTATATGATAATATGCAGGGCTTTTCTTAATAACCAATATGCTCATTTTGATAAAGACCAAAAGACAAGCATTGTGGAAATGTGCATAACTGGCTATGGAATCATGGATAACTCTATTCACAGCACATGGAAAAGCTAAAGTGTAGCTTTCCTACGTCCTGCAAACAGAGTTACCCACAATTCCATGATACAGCCAGTTATACACATTACGCACAATGCCGACTACTGCGGAATCCAAATCATTTTTTCACAGAACAAGATTTGCTTTTACAGAAAGAGATTATAGGTTGGAATGGAGATAAGGGAACCTGCATAGAGCACAGTGGAAAAGTTGAAGAAACTGATTGAGGAAGAATTTGCCGGGCTTGTGTTTCTGTCTGCTGAAGATATGGAGTAATAACAAATTGGGACATAATGGTATAACTCTTTGTCCCAATTTGTTTATTGTTTAAATTACCCGTATTAGAATTGATATGCTTGCAGAAATCAAATATCTAACATAATTCCTCCCACTGTAATAATACCATACAAATTTTATGAATACAAGACTGTTTATATAAGCTGACACATGCTAAACTAGCCTAGCAATGTTTCAGTAAAACTTTCTTTCATTTTTCAAGGAGGTCATAATCATTATGGGGAATAATCAGACAGAAAAAGCGTTTGAAGAAAAAAGATTAGCACAAACAATCTCTTTAGCCGAGGAACAATTAAAGCAGGCAAAAGAAGCGGCAGACAAAAAAAAATCAGAAATTATCGAAGCCAAAAAAGATGTGCGTGAAAATACAGAACACGGCATTACATCACTGTACACATCAGACGGTTTCGAGGCACTTGTTGAATTAAGCCAATATATCAATCCTGTTACAGACAAAATTATAGATTATGAAGAAGAAGAACATAAAATACTTCTGTTAGAAAAGATGATAAAATCGCCCTATTTTGCCCGAATTGATTTTAAATTTGATGATGAGGACGAATTTGAAAAAATATACATTGGACGTTCTTCTCTACGAAAAAACAGCTATCAAGAGATGTATGTTTATGATTGGAGATCGCCGATTGCCAGTGTTTTCTATCGTTTTATGACAGGCGAAGCGTTTTATGACGCTCCATGTGGACGAGTAACAGGTGAACTCAATTTGAAACGCCAATATGAAATAAAAAACGGAATACTGGAATATTTTTTTGATTCAGATGTTCAGATTGTTGATGAATTTTTAAGGCAATTACTGTCACAAAACACTACTGCTAAAATGAAAGCTATTGTTGAAACAATTCAGCATGAACAGGACGTGGTTATTAGAGATATGGAAAATGACCTGCTAATGGTACAGGGTGTAGCGGGAAGTGGAAAAACCTCTATTGCTCTCCACCGGGCTGCTTATCTTATGTATCAAGGTTTACAAACAAAGCTGTCCGCAAATAACATTATGATTATTTCCCCAAATTCTATATTTGAGCAATATATTTCAAATGTATTGCCCGAATTGGGAGAAGATAATGTTATTTCTTCCGTGTTTGAAGATATACTTAGTGAGTTATTAAATGGCAGGAAAATTCAGTCAAGAAATGATTTTTTAGAAAACTTGATTGTCAATTCAAAATACAAGGAAATTTCAAGAAATAGTATAGAATTTAAAACGTCAAGTTTTTTTAGGGAAATTTTAGACCAATTTCTCATTGATATACCCCGCCAGTGGATAGAATTTGAAGATGTTTATTATGAGGGAAAATGCGTTGTAAGCGGGCAAATTCTAAAAGACAAGATATTAGGAAGACCAGAAACACCATTAGGCATAAAATTAGAACAATTAGAAGATTATATTTTAGAACAAATATTTGGAACAGGAAAAGGGCGGGGGCATAAAGAAGAAAAAAATCTAATCAAGCAGGAAATACAGAAATTTATAAAAATTGACATTGTTGAATTATATAAAATATTATTTAGCAATGAAGCCTATTTTTATAGCCTGCTGCAAAATAGCAATCCGTCACAAAACATAAAAAATATTTGGAAATATACTAAGGAAAATTTGGAAGCAGACAGCTTGTATTATGATGACGCAATAGCAATCGCTTATTTGTATTTAAAAATATACGGAACAAATAAATATAAAAATATTAAGCAGATAGTCATTGATGAAGCACAGGACTACTACCCTCTCCAATATGAAATATTTAATTTGCTTTTTTCTAATGCCAAATTTACTATTTTAGGAGATATGAAACAGACTCTTGCCAAAAAAGAAGATATTTCTTTCTACGAACAAATTCAAAAAATATTGAACAAGAAAAAATCTTCTCTTATTATGTTGGATAAAAGTTTCCGTTGTACGAATGAAATTTTAAATTTTAGTTTAAAGTTCATTGAACAAAGTTCACAGATAAAAAGTTTTAATCGGAATGGCGATAGCCCAAAAGTATATATTGCTGATAATTCCGAAATCTTCATTGATGAAATTGTTAAGGAAATAAAATTATGCCAAGAGAAAGGGTTTCAGTCGATATGCTTAATTTGTAAAACCGAAAAAAATTCAACCTATCTATTTAATAAAATTAAACACAAACTTGATATTCAATTAATTAAAAATGGGAGCGTATCAGATTTACAAGGCGTGTTTATCTTACCAGTATATATGTCAAAGGGATTAGAATTTGATACTGTCTTAATTTGTGATGCAGATAGCCAAAACTACCATGATGAAGATGATAAAAACCTCTTATATGTTGCCTGCACAAGAGCGCTTCACAAACTTAGCTTATTTTGTGAAAATGAGGTTAGCCCGCTGATATAGATAAATTTACAATATATTGAATTGCCTAAATGCCAAACGCAGCGTAAGTGCATATGAACAAAATGATAATAATTAGACAGACCATCTTTCTCTTTTAATGGCATTAAATTGACATTACGCTCTCTATCATATATATTTGTTGCTTACTGTCAAAAACACGACAGAAAAATATAGTTTAAATTCAACGGATAAAAGAGGTAATGAACATGGGGAAATTACTACTGCTGACACTTAACGAACAAGAGGAAACAGCGATTGACAAAATCATATCGGCAATATCTGATTATATACAGATTGAACCCATGCAGATCACAACCGCTTCCGTGTTATCTTTTCCGGGACTGGAAATAAAGCAGAACCAACGCCGGGTATTTCAAGACGGGGAGGAAGTAAGCCTTACCCGCCTTGAATACAGTACCCTTGTATATCTTGCTTCCAACCCCGGCATTGTCCTCACACGGACACAAATATTTGAAGCCGTTTGGAACATGGAAAGTGAAAGCTGCCAGTCAAGCGTTGCAAATGTGATTTACAACCTGCGGAAAAAAATAGAGCCGGACAGCCGCAAGCCCATTTACATAAAAACCGTTTTAGGTATGGGCTACAAGTTTGCTTCCGGGGAATGACAACAGAATAACCGCCGCCCGTTACAGCGGCATACCATGACAGGAAATCAGAAAAGGTTTCCTGTTTTTTTGCGCCAAAAACCGCGCTGATTTTCCAGCTTTGTCGAAAAGTTTTATCAAAAAGTTTTTCAAAACTTTGCCATATTTGCATTTCTCTGCGTAGTAAGGAGTAAAGGGGGAGTTTCGCCGTTTTCTTAGAGCAAGATTCTACCACAGTACCAAATTTCGCTAACCGCTCATTTTGTCCTGCGGGAATCTTGTTGGGGTTGCCACCCCAAGCCCGCCTTTTTGCGGCTTGCGCCGCTTGAAAAAATCCACCCATGAAAGGAGGTCTACAGCCATGAAAAGATACAACACGCCCCACCGACACCGGGTAATCAAAACACGCTTGACCGAGGAAGAATACGCCGAGTTTTCCGAGCGTGTCACCCTCTGCCAAATGAGCCAGTCCGAATATATCAGGCAAGCACTGATTAAGTCACGCATACGCCCGGTCATTACCGTTTCCCCGATCAATGATGAACTGCTCTCTGCCGTTGGGAAACTCACAGCCGAGTACGGCAAAATCGGCGGCAACTTGAATCAGATTGCCCGCTGTCTGAACGAATACGGCGCACCTTATAACGCCCTCTCCCAAGAAGTGAGAGCCGCCATAGCGGAGCTTGCCGCCTTGAAGTTTGAAGTTTTACAGAAAGTAGGTGAAACCGTTGGCAACGTTCAAACATATCAGCTCTAAAAATGCCGACTATGGAGCAGCCGAACAGTACCTAACCTTTGAGCATGACGAGTTTACCATGAAGCCCACACTTGATGAAAACGGGCGGCTTATCCCCCGTGACGATTACCGCATTTCTTCCCTTAATTGCGGTGGGGAGGATTTCGCCATAGCGTGTATGCGCTCCAATCTCAAATACGGCAAGAACCAAAGACGGGAGGACGTAAAGAGCCACCATTATATCATCAGTTTTGACCCCCGTGACGCACCCGACAACGGCTTGACCGTAGACCGGGCGCAGGAGTTGGGCGAAAAGTTTTGTAAAGAGCATTTCCCCGGACACCAAGCGTTAGTCTGCACCCACCCGGACGGGCATAACCACAGCGGCAATATCCATCTGTCATGTGGGCGATAAGCTCTACACCAAAACCCTGCAATTTGGTGATATCAATTATCAGATTGCACAGAACGAGGACAAGACCGCCATTTTTGAAAGTTGGTGCGACTTCCTCAACTACTTTGACAGCACCATCAAATTTCAGCTCACATTCTTAAACACCACAGCGAATACAAAGGACTTTGAAAAAAGCGTGTTCATCGCTCCGCAGGCAGATGATTTCGACAGTATCCGAACAGAGTACAGCGAGATGCTGCACAATCAGCTTGCAAGGGGCAACAACGGACTTGTGAAAACCAAGTATCTGACCTTTGGCATTGAAGCCGAGAATATCAGAATCGCCAAGCCCCGTCTTGAACGCATTGAAAATGACCTGTGGAACGCATTTAAGCGATTGGGTGTGCAGCTTACCTCTCTTGACGGTAAACAGCGATTAAAGCTCATGCACAATATTCTTCGTATGAGTGGAAATGACCCCTTTGCCTTTGAATGGAGTTGGCTTGCACCCTCGGGGCTTAGTACAAAAGACTTTATTGCCCCGTCCTCTTTTGAGTTTAAGGAGAAAGGTACATTCAGAACAGGCGATAAATACGGTGCGGTATCCTTTTTGCAGATACTCGCCCCCGAGCTGAATGACCGTGTGCTGTCCGACTTTTTGGAGATGGAGAGCAACCTCATTGTTACCATGCACATTCAGTCGGTAGACCAAATGAAAGCAATTAAAACTATCAAGCGTAAGATTACCGACCTCGATAAAATGAAGATTGAGGAACAGAAAAAAGCGGTAAGAGCAGGCTATGACATGGACATCATTCCGTCAGACCTTGCCACCTATGGCGGTGAAGCGAAAAAGCTCCTTGCCGACCTGCAAAGCCGAAACGAGCGAATGTTTTTAATCACATTCCTTGTGCTGAATACCGCCGACAACAAAAAGGAACTGGACAATATCATGCTCCAAGCAAGCGGCATTGCCAACAAGCACAACTGCACCCTCATAAGGCTTGATTATCAGCAAGAGCAGGGCTTTATGACTTCACTGCCCCTCGGTAAAAATCTTGTGCCGATACAGCGGAGCTTGACTACCTCAAGCACCGCTATTTTTGTGCCTTTTACCACACAGGAGCTTTTTCAGTCGGGCGGCGAAGCCTTGTACTATGGCTTAAATGCTCTGTCAAGCAACCTCATCATGGTAGACCGCAAGCAGCTCAAAAACCCCAACGGGCTTATCCTCGGTACACCCGGCAGTGGTAAATCCTTTGCCGCCAAGCGAGAAATCACCAATGTATTTCTCATTACCACCGATGACATCATCGTGTGCGACCCTGAGGGAGAATATTTTTCCCTTGTGCAAAGGCTCAAAGGACAGGTTATCAAAATATCGCCCACAAGCAGCCAGTACATTAACCCGATGGACATTAACCTCAACTACTCTGAGGACGATAGTCCCCTTGCCCTAAAGAGCGATTTTATCCTCTCCTTGTGTGAGCTGATTGTCGGCGGCAAAGAGGGATTGACCCCTGTTGAAAAGTCCATCATCGACCGCTGTGTTACCCTTGTTTATGCAGAATACCTTGCCGACCCCGACTCTGCCAAAATGCCGATTTTGGGTGACCTCTACGATGCTTTGGGCAGGCAGGAAGAAAAAGAAGCAAAGCATATCCGTTCAGCTCTTGAAATCTATGTCACAGGTAGCCTTAGTGTGTTTAACCACAGGACGAATGTGGATATTACAAACCGCACTGTTTGCTACGATATTAAGGAGCTGGGCAAGCAGCTAAAAAAACTCGGTATGCTCATCGTCCAAGACCAAGTTTGGAACAGAGTAACCATAAACCGTGCGGAGAAACGCTCCACTCGCTACTATATGGACGAGTTTCATTTGCTACTCAAAGAGGAACAGACCGCCGCTTATTCGGTGGAGATTTGGAAACGCTTTCGTAAATGGGGCGGTATTCCCACAGCCATCACGCAGAACATCAAAGACCTGTTATCCTCTCGAGAGGTGGAGAACATCTTTGAAAACTCCGACTTTGTGTATATGCTCAACCAAGCGGCAGGCGATAGACAGATACTTGCCAAGCAGCTTAATATCTCCCCTCATCAGCTCTCTTATGTGACAGGCAGCGGTGTTGGCGAGGGCTTGCTCTTTTATGGCAATGTCATTTTGCCTTTCGTGGATAAATTCCCGAGAAACACTGAGCTTTACAGCATTATGACTACCAAGTTGGACGAAACCAAGCAAGAGTAAAGGCGGTGTGCGATGAAAAAGCAATCACGGTTACAGTTTACCGAAGAAGAACGTGCCGACCCCACGTTAGAAAAGCCCATAGCAAAGTCTGAAAAAGCGGCGGATAAACTGGAAAAGGCACAGGCGAAAATACCGAAGAAAACAGTAAAAACCAAAGAACGCACCTTTGATGCCGACACAGGAAAAACAAAGGTGCGTTTGCATTTTGAGGAAGTGGATAAGCCAAAGCCACCCTCAAAACTTTCGCATGGCATTAAAAAAGCCCCCGAGAGGGCTGTCCTGTCTGCTGTGCATAAGAAAATCAGTGAAGATGAGCAGGACAATGTGGGGCTTGAAGCGGCACACGGCACCGAAAAGGCAGGCGAATTTGCTGTACATCGTGTCCAAAGTGCCTATCACTCCCACAAGCTGAAGCCCTACCGTACACTGGCAAAGGCAGAGAAAAAGAGCATACAAGCCGATGTGAATGTCCTTTACAAGAAAAGTATTAGGGATAATCCACAGGCGGCAAGTAACCCCATTTCTCGCTTTCAGCAAAAAAGAGCCATTAAAAAACAGTACATTGCCACACGGTACGGGAAAGGCACAAAGGCGGCACAGACTACCGTCAAGACTGCAAAATCAACGGTTAAAAAAGGGGTTGACACAGTATCAAAGGCAGTATCGGCAGTCGCTAAAAATCCAAAAGTATTGCTAATTGTGCTTGCCCTCTTTTTGATGATTGCCTTAATCGCCGGGGTGGTTTCTTCCTGCTCGGTTATGTTTCAAGGGGCGATAACCAATGTGGTATCCACCTCTTACACTTCCGAAAATGAGGAACTCATCGCCGCCAACAACAACTACACCGCACTGGAAACAGCGTTGCAGGCACAGATTAACAACATCGAAAGGGATTATCCCGATTATGATGAGTACCGCTATGACTTAGACACCATAGCACATGACCCCCATCAGCTTGCATCTTACCTTACCGCCTTACTGCAATATTTCAAGGCAAGTGAGGTGCAGGGCGAATTACAGAGGGTGTTTGAAAAGCAATACAAGCTCACACTGACAGAAACGGTAGAGGTACGCTACCGCACCGAAACGAGGACGGACACATGGACAGACGAGGACGGAAATACCCACTCTGACACCTACACTGTGGAAGTGCCTTATGACTATTATGTCTTGAATATCAGCCTAACTAATAGCGGCATAAATGCTATTGCAAACAGCCTGCTCACACCCGAACAGCTTCAAATGTATAATGTCTATCTGCAAACGAAAGGCAATAAACCGCTGCTCTTTGGCGGCGGATCTATTGACGGTAGTCCCTCCACTGATTTAAGCGGTGTTGATTTTGTCAATGGCGAAAGACCGGGCAATCAAAATATCGTGGACATTGCAAAATCACAGGTAGGCAATGTAGGCGGTCAGCCCTATTGGTCATGGTATGGCTTTGATTACCGTGTAGAATGGTGTGCCTGCTTTGTGTCATGGGTGCTTAATCAAGCAGGATATTCCGAGCCTAAGTTTGCAGCCTGTCAGTCACAGGGTATCCCTTACTTCTCGTCCAAAGGGCGATGGGCAAACAGAGGATACAAAGACATTGCCCCGGGCGATGTTATCTTCTTCGATTGGGAGGGCGATGGCAGCTCCGACCATGTGGGTATTGTTATCGGCACAGACGGAAACCGTGTTTACACCGTTGAGGGCAATAGCGGCGATGCCTGCAAGATTAGAGATTATGACCTTAACAGCAGTGTGATTATGGGCTACGGACTTATGAATTAAGGAGGAAACTATTTGAACGCAAAACTGAAAAAAGTGATTTCCGATATGAAGAAAATCGAGGATAAAATCGGACTTTTGCAAGGGAAATGGGAAGAACTGAACAAGCAAAAAACCGAGTTTGAAAACCTTGAAATTATCGGACTTATCCGAGGCGCGAAAATCAGCACAGAAAATTTAACCGATGTTATCACGGCATACCGCAACAAAAGCGGTGTGCCTTTTTCATCTGAAAAACAGGAGGAAAACAAGAATGAAGAAAACTAAAATCCGTATTTTTGCCGCTTTACTTATGACGGTGCTTTGCATGACCGCCTTTTCCACGACTGCCTTTGCAGGCGGTGGCGAGGGTACTACCGAGCCGACACCCGAAGTGACCGAAACACCTACCCCCTCTGTTCCTCTCACTCCCGAGGGCAACTTGACCCTTGTGGACGATGTGGAGCGAACAGACGAGATTGATAAGCAGTTTATCACCGCAGTATCCAAAAATGGCAACTATTTTTACCTTGTCATTGACCGTGCAGGCAAAGAGGACAATGTTTACCTTTTGAACATGGTAGATGAAGCCGATTTGCTTGCCCTCATGGAAGATGCTCCAACCGAGCCTAAAGTTTGCTCTTGCAAGGATAAATGCGAAGTTGGTGCAGTAAATGCCGACTGTACCCTGTGCAGCAATAGCAGAGCTGATTGCACAGGCAAAGCTCCCGAACTGACCGAGCCTGCCGAGCCACAGCCCAAAAAGGGCAAAGGCAACCCGATGGGGATTGTGGCACTTCTTATTGTGTTTGGCTTAATCGGCGGCGGTGCTTTTTACTATTTCAAGGCGGTAAAAAATAAGGAAAAACCGCAGAGCAACCCCAATATGAACGAGTATGATTACAGCGATGAGGATGAGGATGAGGACGAATACGAGCCGACCTCTGAGGAACAGGATGATACTCCCGAAGAAAGTGAGGACGATACCCAGTGAAATATTTTACCGACAGTGCCTATGAAAGAATGATGATGCAAAAGCCCCAGTGTTCGCCGCCCCCTGTCACAGACAGACCGCCGAAAAAGGAGCAGAAAATCCGCAAGCTCATCATTGTGCATGAAAAAAACGAAACCCCAAAACTGCATAAGGAGGGATAACAATATGCAACTTGTCATAGCAGAAAAGCCAAGCGTTGCACAGAGCATTGCAAAGATTTTGGGAGCAACAAGCCGCAAGGACGGTTATACCGAGGGCAACAACTACATTGTTTCGTGGTGTGTTGGGCATTTGGTTGAGCTTGCCCCTGCCGACAGCTACGATGAAAAATATGCCAAGTGGAGGTATGGGGATTTACCCATACTTCCTGCCCTTTGGCAGTACCAAGTTTCAAGCAGTACCAAAAAGCAGTTTGATGTGCTGAAAAAGCTCTTAAATGACAGCCGGGTAGATACCGTCATCTGTGCCACCGATGTAGGACGGATTTTGCGGACATTCAAAATAAAAAAGAATGTGGAGGTAACAGACAATGGCAAAATCATTATTTGAGGAACTGGGCGGCAAATACGAAAGGCAAGGGGATTATTTGATACCGTGCTTAACTGTACCCGCCGAAGAAGAACAGGCAATAGGCATCTGGGGGCAACGGCATTTAGATTATCTAAAACAGTACCGTAAAGTTACATACACCAATCTTCTTACAAGCGGCAGGCTAAACGCCTACCTTGCCGACATCAACAGACAGGCACAGGAACGCTTTGAAAGGCTCATAGAGGGTATGAAACAGGCACAGGGCATAACGGAACAGCTAAAGGCAGAAAACGCCTTAGAATGGACAGGATGCCTCAATAACATAAGGGCTTGTGCGAGGGAGATTGTGGAAAAGGAAATTATTTTTGCATAAACAGATGATTAGTGGCAGGGGGAAATCCTGCCGCTTTTTCTGCTTTAGTTTGTCAGCTTGACAAATAAAGGGTTAAGGAATATAATTAGATTAAGTATTATACAAGGAGTTAATAAATATGCGGCAAGGTATTCTTAAATAAACTGTCAATTTGATAGTGGGAACAAAAAGTAGCAGTCCCGTTTCACTTTTAATATGGGGCTTAGTTTTTTGTACCCAGTTTAAGAATACTTTTATCATGTAATTTTATATGCCCGAAAACATATAAGTGTTTTGGGGCTATTGGAGTTATTTACCCAGTGATAGGAGTATTTATCACTGGGTATTTTTATGCCCTTTTTTGGGTGTTGATAGGAGGAAAATCACATGAAAATAATTAACTTAGGCATTCTGGCTCACGTTGACGCAGGAAAGACAACATTAACGGAAAGTTTATTGTATACCAGTGGTGCAATTGCAGAACTAGGGAGCGTAGATGAAGGCACAACAAGGACAGATACAATGAATTTGGAGCGTCAAAGGGGAATCACTATCCAGACAGCAGTGACATCTTTTCAGTGGGAGGATGTAAAAGTCAACATTATAGATACGCCAGGCCATATGGATTTTTTGGCGGAAGTATACCGTTCTTTATCCGTATTAGACGGAGCAGTATTATTAGTTTCTGCAAAGGATGGCATACAGGCACAGACCCGTATACTGTTTCATGCACTACAGATAATGAAGATTCCGACAATTTTTTTCATCAATAAAATTGACCAAGAGGGGATTGATTTGCCAATGGTATATCGGGAAATGAAAGCAAAGCTTTCTTCGGAAATTATAGTGAAGCAAAAGGTTGGGCAGCATCCCCATATAAATGTAACGGACAATGACGATATGGAACAGTGGGATGCGGTAATTATGGGAAACGATGAACTATTAGAGAAATATATGTCAGGGAAACCGTTTAAAATGTCAGAACTGGAACAGGAAGAAAACAGGAGATTCCAAAACGGAACGTTATTTCCCGTTTATCACGGAAGCGCTAAAAACAATCTGGGGATTCGGCAGCTTATAGAAGTAATTGCCAGTAAATTTTATTCATCAACGCCTGAAGGTCAATCTGAACTATGCGGGCAGGTTTTTAAGATTGAATATTCAGAGAAAAGGCGGCGTTTTGTTTATGTGCGTATATATAGCGGAACATTGCATTTGAGGGATGTTATTAGAATATCTGAAAAAGAGAAAATAAAAATCACAGAGATGTGTGTTCCGACAAACGGTGAATTATATTCATCCGATACAGCCTGCTCTGGTGATATTGTAATTTTACCAAATGATGTTTTGCAGCTAAACAGTATTTTGGGGAACGAAATACTGTTGCCGCAGAGAAAATTTATTGAAAATCCTCTCCCTATGCTCCAAACAACGATTGCAGTAAAGAAATCTGAACAGCGGGAAATATTGCTTGGGGCACTTACAGAAATTTCAGATGGCGACCCTCTTTTAAAATATTATGTGGATACTACAACGCATGAGATTATACTTTCTTTTTTGGGGAATGTGCAGATGGAAGTCATTTGTGCCATCCTTGAGGAAAAATATCATGTGGAGGCAGAAATAAAAGAGCCTACTGTTATATATATGGAAAGACCGCTTAGAAAAGCAGAATATACCATCCACATAGAAGTCCCGCCAAATCCTTTCTGGGCTTCTGTCGGGTTGTCCATAGAGCCGCTCCCTATTGGAAGCGGAGTGCAGTATGAAAGCAGAGTTTCACTTGGATATTTAAATCAATCGTTCCAAAATGCGGTTATGGAGGGGGTTCTTTATGGCTGCGAGCAGGGGCTGTATGGATGGAAAGTGACAGACTGTAAAATCTGTTTTGAATATGGATTGTATTATAGTCCTGTAAGTACCCCCGCAGACTTTCGGCTGCTTTCCCCTATCGTATTGGAGCAGGCTTTAAAAAAAGCAGGGACAGAACTATTAGAGCCATATCTCCACTTTGAAATTTATGCACCGCAGGAATATCTCTCACGGGCGTATCATGATGCTCCAAGGTATTGTGCAGATATTGTAAGTACTCAGATAAAGAATGACGAGGTCATTCTGAAAGGAGAAATCCCTGCTAGATGTATTCAAGAATACAGGAACGATTTAACTTATTTCACAAATGGGCAGGGAGTCTGCTTGACAGAGTTAAAAGGATACCAGCCAGCTATTGGTAAATTTATTTGCCAACCCCGCCGCCCGAATAGCCGTATAGATAAGGTTCGGCATATGTTCCACAAGTTAGCTTAACAGCTTGCAAAAGTCATATAAAATGAGATTTGAAAGGATTAGAGACTAATTATGATGAAATGCGAATGGATATTGTGTCCTGTTTGTGGGAGCAAAACCCGTAATAAAATTAGGAAGGACACTGTTTTGGAGAATTATCCCCTTTATTGTCCAAAATGCAGACAAGAAAGATTGATTAAAGTTGACAACTTGAAGATAACTGTCATCAAAGAGCCAGACGCTTAAGACGCAGAGCCGATGAAATTGTGGAACAATTCACGAATCATCGGCTCTTTTTGTTTCGTATTTGAAAGAACAAACTCACCAAATAAAAAAAACGATATTCGGGTGGGTTATTTTGTTATACCCTAAATTACCCTCTGAATTTGTTTTTAAATTTGGAGGGATTTTTTTATGTCCTTTTTTCGGGCAGTTATCTATCTGCTCATACGAAGCAAAATTTATCAATACATAGCATATCAGAGAAGTGGCAGACATCAAGACCGCCGATGAGCTGAACTTACCCACCCCCGAGGTTATCTATGAAACGGTAGTGGCAAAGCCCACAGAAATCCAACAGGAATTGGTGCAGGAGCTTTCGGAACGAGCTGCCAAAATACACAATGACCGTATAGACCCCTCAATTGACAATATGCTGAAAGTGACCTCGGACGGACGAAAATTAGGGCTTGACCAACGAGTAATTAACCCTATGCTGCCCGATGACGAGGGCAGTAAGGTAAACACTTGTGTAAACAATATTCTGCGTATATGGGAGGACGGCAAGGACGATAAGCTGACACAGCTCTTGTTCTGCGACCTCTCCACCCCAAAGGGCAGACCCCAAGCCGACAGAGTGGCAAAGACAGGCGGCAGTGCAATCAACGTTGTAGAACTCCATGCTCTTGAAGATGCTTTCCCCGATGATGTGACAGCTCCACAAGCGGTTTTCAGCATTTATGAGGATATACGGGAAAAGCTCATCGCAAAGGGTGTGCCTGCCGCTGAGGTAGCCTTTATCCATGAAGCCAATACCGATACACGCAAAAAAGAGCTGTTTGCAAAGGTGCGTAACGGCGATGTGCGTGTTCTCCTTGGCAGTACCGCAAAATGCGGTGCCGGCATGAATGTGCAAGACCGCCTTGTGGCTTTGCACGATTTGGACTGCCCGTGGCGTCCGGGGGATTTGACCCAACGCTCGGGCAGAATTGTCCGTCAAGGAAACAGCAACGAGGAAGTAAAAATCTTTCGCTATGTCACAGAGGATACCTTTGATGCGTACCTCTGGCAGACCGTAGAGAACAAGCAAAAGTTTATCAGTCAGATAATGACCTCAAAATCTCCTGTTCGTTCCTGCGAGGACATAGACGAAGCCGCCCTCTCTTATGCGGAAATCAAGGCTCTATGTGCAGGCAATCCATTGATAAAGGAAAAAATGGACTTGGATATTGATGTGGCACGGCTGAAGCTCTTAAAAGCCAACCACCAAAGCACAAAATACCGCTTGGAAGATAACCTGTTAAAGCACTTCCCCGAAAGCATTGAACGGCACAAAGGCTATATCAAGGGCTTTGAACAGGACATTGTGACACTGGCAGACCATACCCCAAAAGTGCCGCAGGGCGAACTGCCAAAAGACGATTACAAAATTACCATTAAGGGCGATACCCTTACCGACAAGGACAATGCAGGGGCAGCAATTCTCGAAGCCTGCAAGGAAGTGAAAAACAGCGACTCTGTGGAAATCGGCAGTTACAAGGGCTTTACCATGCTGCTCTCCTATGGCGGTATGATGGACGGTCATCAACTCACCCTCAAGGGGGCGATGAGCCATACCGTAAAGCTGGGGCTTGATGCAAGGAGCAATTTAACCCGTATCGACAATGCTCTGAACAATATGCCACAGCGGTTGCAGTCGGTGCAAAAGGAGCTTGAGAACCTCTATAATCAGCAGGCGGCGGCAAAGGTTGAGGTACAAAAGCCGTTTATGCAGGAGCAGGAGCTAAAGGAAAAAACGGCAAGGCTTGCCGTTCTCGACAGAGAGCTGAATATGAGTGCCCTGCGTTCTGCCCCCTCGAGGGATACGGCAACAGTAGCTAAACAGGCTCGACCCTCCATACTGGACAGCTTAAAGCATCAGCAACCGCAAAAATCTGTGGTAACACCGAAAAAATCAAAGTCAGAAAGAGAGGAACGGTGATGGCAAACAGACAAAGAAATATCCGTATTCAGCTTAGAGTGACGGAGCAGGAAAAGAAATTGATAGAGCAGAAAATGCAGGAGCTTGGCACAAAAAACACCGAAGCCTACTTACGCAAAATGGCGATTGACGGACTTATCATTCACCTTGATACCGCCGATGTGAGGGAGCTTGTCAGGGTGCTGAGAGTAACGAGTAACAGCCTTAACCAGCTCACCAAACGGGTACATGAAACAGGCAGTATTTACGGTGAGGACATTGAGGATTTGCGAAAAAGCTATGACAGACTTTGGAGTGTTGCCGAGGAAACCATGCTCAGACTGGCGGCGATTTGAAATGACAAGATAGACACTTTCTTTTTTCTCTGCTACGATAAGTACAAGATGGATACCGTTAGATAGATGGAGGGGTGCTTATGAAAATATTACTTAAAATCGTGTTGCTGCCAATCACTTTGGCACTGAATATCCTGCTTGGAATATCAAAGTTTGTGCTTGTGTTCGGCGGTGGGATTTTAGGTGTTCTGTCCTTTGTCCTGTTTGCACTCGGTATCGGTACAATTATCGTTGCAGGCTTTTCACAGGCAATACCTGCTTTTATCGCAGGCTATCTCATCAGTCCGTGGGGTTTGCCCATGATGGGAGCATGGATTATAGCAAGAGTGGAATATTTCAATGATTGGCTAAAAAGCATTTAGCCTTAGATATGGTAAGGGGGCGGTAGCATTTGTGTGCTATCGCCCCCTTAATTGCCGCATAGCAGAAGTGCCACCATAAAGCAAGGGCGGCGAAGTCCGTTTATCTCGACCCTTGCTTTATGGTGGCACTTCTGCTTTTTGATTAGATTGTGTTGATGAATTTTACGGAGGTGTGTGGTATAATTTAATCGTTAATGTTAGGAGGTGAACGGATGAATTTAGAATATATGATGAACAGCTATAAGACAGAGGATTTGCTCAATGCAATCCTACTAATGTCCGCAGATAGAGATGAAGCCCTATCGGATTGTCGCATTCCTGCAAGTGAGTGGTTGGCATCGAATGTAATTAGGAAAAATAATACAGAAGCAAATCCCTTTTCTGCAAAGAGCTATGAAGAATTAAAGCAGACGGCAACGTTGGTGTTTGCTCCTGCTATTGATGAAATATTCAAGACGGTTTTTGAAAATATAAATGCGAGTGATGATAAAAAGCAAGATGTTTTGAAGGCAACCTTAATGAAGTTAAAAAATATGTCATTCCGTGGAGATGCCTATCAATTTCAGTTAATGCAAGTTGCAGAGAGATTTTATAAGCCATTTGATGAAGACTTGAAAAACACATACGGATTTTCATTTTCAACTTGTCAAAAAGTAGTTATGTTTATATATCAATTTTACATGAGCATTTTGCATGTAGCAGATAATCCTGCTAATAAAATATCCATAATTCAGTCGCAAGGATTTAAAGTATCTAAGGAAATGCTTTATCAAAAGTTTGGTAAAGATGAAATCAACAGCCTACTCGACTACCTTTCGATTGTTCCGGGGGATGACAATTTAAAAGCCGTTTCAATAGATGACTTTAATCCATTATATGCGAAACCTTTTGTTGACTTTGGAAACTATATTTATATGCCAATACCTGGTTCAACAATCTCTAATTTCCCTAAAATATTTCATTATACTTTCATTGCAGAGAAAAAATTTGCTCAAGATGTAGTAGATAGATATACTAAAAATAGAGGTGATGTAGTCGAGCAATTGGCAAAGGAGTATTTTTTACGCCTTTTTGATGCTGTACATCTATCCTTAAAATATCCCCCAAGCACCAAAACATTTGAAGCTGATATTACAGCCCAAAGTGATAATGCTACTATTTTTGCAGAAGCAAAAGGCAAACTATTAACACTTCCTGCTCTTAGAGGAAACTTGGATGCAATTAAAGATGATGTATATAAGGCTATTGGAAAAGCATATGAACAATCGGTAAGAACTATTGAGCACTTAAATAATGGTGGTGCATTTGTGGACGAAAATGACAATGAGGTCAATATAAATAACACTGCATGGAATTTCCCCTGTAGCATTATGATGGACAATTTTACATCAATACCATCAGAAATCTATAACTATTTGCAGTTGTCAGAAAATCAACTAATACCGTATGCAGTGAATATTTACGATTTGGATATAGTAACAAGAGAATGCAACTCTTCCGAGGAATTTGTTCAATATATGATATTCCGACAGATGAACATTGAAAAACTAAGCGCAATGGACGAGCTGGATTTTTTTGGATATTTCAAAAAACATGGAGTAAATAAAATAACTCTTGATGCGGACGAAGTCTGGGCTATTTCTTACACAGACGAGTACGATAAAAAATACTATGCCTTAACGATGAAATGGTTAGCAGATTTTCATATATAGTTTTATTTAGATGAGCACACCAAAAAATGGTGTGCTTTTTTCTTGCCCCAAAGGAGGTGTTATTATCGCTACCACAAGACTAATTTCCATGCACCAAAATAAAGGAAAATCCATTGCAGATTGCCTTGCTGACCGCACCGATTATGCTAAAAATCCCGAGAAAACAAATGAGGGTGAATTGTTATCCTCTTACGAGTGCGACCCTAAAACGGTGCAGGGCGAGTTTATGCTATCTAAGCGGCAATATGATGATATAACGGGCAGACAGCAGGCAAGCAATGTTATCGCCTATCAGATACGGCAGTCCTTTAAACCAGGGGAAATTACACCCGAGCTTGCAAACAAAATCGGTTATGAATTGGGCATGAGCTTCACCAAAGGCAAACACGCATTTATCGTTGCTACTCAC
Organism: Lacrimispora sanguinis; assembly: GCF_044987295.1. NCBI lineage: Bacteria > Bacillati > Bacillota > Clostridia > Lachnospirales > Lachnospiraceae > Lacrimispora > Lacrimispora sanguinis. The sequence goes on from NZ_CP173277.1 coordinate 1,838,496, forward strand.
ATAGACAAAGCCCATATTCATAATCATATTATCTTTAATTCTACCTCTCTCGATTGCACAAGAAAGTTTCGAGATTTTAAAAGAAGTGGCAAGGCTCTTGCCCAAATATCCGACCGCCTTTGTCTTGAAAATGGGCTTTCCATTATCGAAAATCCCAAACGCTCCAAAGGTCATTACGGTAAGTGGCTTGGCGATAATAAGCCCCCATCACACTCCGATAAATTAAGACAAGTCATAGATGAAATACTTGCCCAAAAGCCCAAAAACTTTGATGCGTTTTTACAGCTCATGCAAGATGCAGGCTATGAAATTAAAATCGGTAAGCACTACGGATTTAAAAGTGCAATGCAGAAAAATTTTATCCGGCTGCGTTCTCTTGGTGAGGGATATTCCGAAGATGAAATCAAAGCAATCATTGAGGGTAAAGCACCGCAAAGAGAGGTCAAAAAGTCCTCTGCCAAACAGCCGAGAAAGCAAGAAAAATCCGTTAATCTCCTTGTGGATATTCAAGCAAAATTACAGCAAGGCAAGGGCAAAGGCTATGAGCAGTGGGCAAAGATTTTCAATCTAAAGCAGATGGCACAAACCGTTAATTTTCTGCAAGAACACAAGCTCCTTGCCTACTCTGATTTAGAGGAAAAGGCGAAGAAATGCACCGCTACTTTCGATGAGCTGAATACACAAATTAAGACCGCTGAAAAGCGTATTGCTGAAATACAGGCTCTTAAAAAGCACATCTTCAATTATGCCAAAACCCGAGATATTTACACCGACTACCGCAAGGCAGGCTACTCTAAAAAGTTTTACGAGGAACACCGTGCCGAGCTTGCCTTGCATAAGGCGGCAAAGGCGGCTTTTGAGGAACTTGGTGTAAAAAAGCTCCCCACAGTTAAAACCCTGCAAGCGGAATGTGATGAGCTGTTTTCCGTAAAAAACAAGGCTTACAGCAAGTACCATACCGCTAAAAAAGAAATGCAAGATATTCTGACTGCAAAAGCAAATATCGACCGCCTTTTGGGAAGGGAACAGGAACAAAAGGCAAAAAAGAAATCACAGGATCAGCGTTAAGCTACCCTGTGATTTCATCAGCCCCAAAGGGAGCGTAGCACGATGATTTATCATCGTTTCAGTGGGGATTGGGGATACTTCCCCAACAAGCAAAAGCATACGGTGGTCACCCGTATGCCCTGCTTGCCACTTTGCTTCAACATTAATGGCTACAACTTTGAAAGCACTTATTCTATTAAAAATGTTAAAAGAAAAACGTTGCAAACTCGTATCGGCCGCAACGTCTCTCATTCCATATTCTGTTGTATTCTGGACATTCATTCGTCCTCTGTTTCGACTTCCTTAATCTCTTTTGCCGTGGCAGTTACTATACGCAATCCTTTGTCACTCATATCGTCAAGCAGACTTTCGAGCTGTCTGCGTTGAGTGGATTTCCCCGTTTCCTTGTTTGGGAAAAAGAAATGGTCTACCGATACATCTAAAAGAGTGACAAGCTCATAAAAGATTTGCAGGCTTGGATGTTGTCCGCTGTTCTCAATGGACGCAATATACCGAGGGGCAATGTGCATTTGGTCTGCTAACTGGTTTCTAGATATTCCTTTTGCTTTTCGTGCTGCTTTTATAGCTTGGCCGAAAGCCTTAAAATCGTATTTCTTGACTTCTCGTTTCATAATTATTTCACCCTATTACATTTTACTGTTCATATTTTTTATTGAATATGATTACACAAATCATAGAGTTAAGTATAATAAATCATATTTACTATTGTATGAGGTTGACAACAAATCATTTCTTGTGTATAATTTTATTAAATTTAGAGAAAAAGGAGTAATCACTTATGTTGCATAGCGTTCGCATCTGGAGATAATAGGCAATAAAAAGCAGTTCCCATTTTTAGTGTGGGCTTTTTTGACGCGCCTATTTTGCGAATGTATGCACAGTTAACAAGTGATTATAAGACATAGTTTATATAGCTATGCCTTAGATTTGTTGTGTTATTACTCGTACTATATATGCAGGTCAATGCTCACATTGAGAATTGACCTGCATTTTTATTGCCTTTTTTAGTTCAATAAAAATGTAGGAGATAATAATTATGACAAATAAAAATTGGAAAAAAGAATTTTATACATTATGGTCTGGACAGGCATTTTCTGTCCTCTCAAGTTCAATATTGCAAATGGCATTAATTTGGCACTTAACTGCTACAACGCAATCAGCTTTCGTGCTCTCTATGGCTTCATTAGCAGGATTTCTTCCGAATGCTGTTTTAGGAATGGTAGCCGGAACTTTCGTAGACCGAGTAAACCGAAAAATAGTTTTGATGGTTGCAGACCTTTTCATTGCGTTTGTTAGTCTTATACTTGTTTTTGCTTCATGGAACAGTGAATTGCCTATGTGGCTTATAATTGCTGTATTGGCAATTCGTAGTGTGGGTACTGCGTTTCATACTCCGGCAATCAGTGCAGTAACCCCCTTAATTGTACCAACTAAAGAACTTACAAAATGTGCTGGATATACGCAGTCATTACAAACGGTTGGTTACATGGTTGGGACTGCTTTTGCAGGTGTTTTGTATCCTATTTGGAGTATTAGTAACATGGTGTTTTTAGATGTTATTGGTGCACTCATTGCTATGTGTACTGTAATAGCCATCAAAATACCTGATTTAGAAAAATCTGAGTTGCCAAAGGTTAAAACTAGTTTTTGGCAAGAGATGAAATTAGGATATGTTGAACTTAGACAAGCAAAGGGTGTGTTTGCTCTTGTCTGGATTGCGGCGGCATTTACAATTTTATACTCGCCTATCAATGCACTGTTTCCTTTAATGTCACTTGACTATTTCAGCGGAACAACATTTCAAGCCTCTTTGACTGAAATAGCATTTTCTATTGGTATGCTTGTTGGTGGTATTATCCTTGGGACTTTTGGTGGAATAAAAAACAGAGGAATTGGTATTACCTTTTCGATTGCACTAATTGGAGTGTTTATTTCACTTTCTGGGATACTTCCTAAAAATGGATTTTGGGTATTTACGTTTCTTTGTATTGCTATGGGGATTTTTGTTCCGTTTTACAATAGTCCAGTCACAGCTCTTATACAGGAAAAAATTCCACCCGAGTATTTGGGGCGAGTATTCGGATTGTATGGAAGCATGGCTTCATTTGCTATGCCCATAGGCTTGTTAATTTCCGGGTCTTTTGCAGACAGCGTAGGAGTAAATAAATGGTTTCTCCTTTCTGGCGTATTAATCATTGGCCTTGCCGCATTGTGCCTGATTATTCCGTCGATTAGAGCAATAGATAAGGAAGTGAAATAGATGAATGAAAAGCATTGGATAATGTGTCCAGTTTGCAATGGGAAGACCCGCGTTCAGATATTTAAGAATACCCTGTTGAAAAACTTTCCCCTATTCTGCCCTAAATGTAAATCAGTTCATATTATTGATGTCGAAGAATTAAAAATCACAAGTAAAAGTGCCAGTCGCTAAGTCGCAGAGCCGCTATTTGACCCTTAGTGGAGAAAGGACTTAGAAAAATGAAACACTTATACAAATATACACCTACGGAAATAAGGCGGAATCCTTATGAATTTACTTACAAAGAAATAAGCGAAGTCATTGGGGAGAGTGAGGCGAAAGCTTTATGTACTTTATTATATAAACATCCTCCCCAAAAGAATTATCTAACTATGTCAATAAAAAATATCTACAAGGACATTGACACCGAAAAATATGTTTATGAACTATTAGATGGCAAGTGTATTGAAACTGTTTTTATTAAACGTCGAGATGGTGGAACGGTTTGCGTGAGCACACAAGTCGGTTGTTCTGTTGGCTGTATTTTCTGCGAATCTGGCCGAAACGGCTTTGTTCGTAATCTGACTCCCTCTGAAATAGTTCAGCAGATTATACTGTTGCGGCGGAAAGTAAATCGCATCGTTTTTATGGGTATGGGAGAGCCGTTGTTCAATTATGACAACCTGATAAAAGCAATTCATATTCTGCGGGATAGAAACGGAATGAATTTTCCCACAGACGGTATTACTGTGTCAACCGTTGGGCCGGTTAACCAACTGAAAAAATTACGTGAGGAGCATCTAAAAATTCAGTTAACAATATCATTACACGCAACAACACAGAGTACAAGAAACCGTATCATTCCTAATATGCATATAAACGATATTAATGATGTTGTCGAGGGAGCATTGTCTTACTCCGAGAGGCACAATCGAAAGGTCGTATTTGCGTATTTGTTTTTGCCAGGAATAAATGACCGACCTTCCGATGTAAGGCAACTGGCAAGGTGGTTTCGAGGCAAAAATATCATGCTTAATCTGCTTGAATACAACCCTACAAGAAATTTCCAAATCAAAACGCCCCAAAAACATGGGATGGCTATATTCAAACAGCAGCTAGAACAGGCCGGGCTTGAAGTTACCATGAGAATTTCTCATGGCAGAAATATTAAGGCTGCATGTGGCCAGTTGGCTAATAAATACAACAATAAAAAATAAAAAGTGCCAGCCGCTAAGTCGCAGAGCCAACAACAGTGAGTAAAATCACCGTTGTTGGCTCTTTTTTTATTATGACAACAAATACAAAACCGCCGTTTTCATTTCACGAATAGAATTTGGGGGAGTATAGTAAATTCACCCTTTTAAGGATATGGCGGTATCTTGGAGGTATCGCTGTGCTTATTTTTTATCAACAGTATTCCATCATGCATAGCTTGTTAAAAAAAGCTTCTACCCACCAACAGGTTATTTTAGCCACCAATATGAACACACACATCATCATATAATTGTTAATAATTCCCTTATGCCCGGTTGCACTATGCAACTGGGCTTTTTGGTGTTTATAGAGCTTCACTGCCGTTCTCCACCACTGTCCTTTCGATTTCTGCAAACCCCAAATCGAAAGGATGGTAAAACCATGAAAACAATTAATCTGAAAGATTATTACCTACACTACACACAAGACACCTTTGTAGAAGTGTCTGATGAGCTATTCGCTATCTTTGAGGAATCTGCAAGAGCAGAGGCAGCATATGAGAGAAGGAAATACCGCTACAAAGCTCACTATCAATGGCTTCCTGAATAATCTTATGACAACATACCCCCAAAGGATTGTTTTCCTTACAAAGCGAATTTTTCATTGCTCCAGTTATGGCATTTACTTCTTTAACGGTTTTCGCACCATGCTTTACAACTGCTTCAATTACCTGATCTTCTGTGACTTTGCTGCAATAACAAGCATACTTAGGATCTGCATCTTTCTTAAACCAGATAGGAACCCTAACTTGGTCTTTTAAGAATTTTATTTCTTTATCTAAGTTATAGTAAATAACATCGCAGTCCTCATTCATGCATATCTTATATTGATCTCCATCAACGGCATTGAGTAATCCGGAGCTGATTACACCATCTGTCCGGACTATGGAAACCGTTATTCCGTTTTAAAGGAAACCGACATTTCGGTGTTGGAAACCATTTAAACATAAAAGTCTTATAATGAAATCATGCACCCTGTCGGTGTAAATTCATTATGGGAGGTCACTATCATGACCAAATATCGAGAGATTTTAAGACTACATAGTCTACATCTCAGCCAACAGAGTATTGCAGATAGCTGCAGTGTCTCTAAAAAAACCGTCAACAGTGTTCTTAAGAAAGCCAGCGAATTAAATATTTCATGGCCACTCGATAAGAACCAGACCGACGAAGTCCTTGCTGGAATTCTTTTTCCAGAAAAAGGCAAGCATATCGAAGCATCGAATAAACGTATGCCTGATTATGCTTACATCCGCAAGGAGCTACTCCGCAATGGCGTTAGTAAAAAGCTCCTGTGGACTGAATACATGGAGGATTGCCGATTAAATGGCGATGAGCCTTTGATGTATTCCCAGTTCTGCTATTATATCCAGCAGGATGAGCAGAAACACCGTGCAACCATGCACATCAATCGTAAACCTGGTGAACAGGTGGAAGTGGATTGGGCTGGTGATCCAGCTCACCTCATCGATCCAGATACGGGTGAAATCATAAATGCTTACGTTTTCGTTGGTGTTATGACCTATAGCCAATACGTGTATGCAGAAGCATTCATTGATGAAAAGCAACCTGCGTGGATTAGAGCACATGTTCACATGTATCAGTTCTTTGGTGGTGTTGCTAAGATTCTGGTTCCTGACAACTGCAAAACAGCAGTAATACATAATAATAACTGGAATGATCAACGAATCAATGCCACATATCAGGAAATGGCTGAACACTATGGTACTGCTATTATTCCAGCCAGAGTGCGTGCACCTAAGGACAAGCCAAATGCAGAAGGATCCGTCGGAAATATTTCCACCTGGATTATCGCTGCACTACGTGATGAACAGTTCTTTTCACTTGCAGAATTAAATCGTGTGATACGTCAGAAACTAGAAGAATTCAATAAAAGGCTCTTTCAAAAGAAAGAAGGTAGCCGATTGGAACTCTTCCGCGACGAAGAACTGCCATTGCTGGCTCCCCTACCTGCTACCTCTTTTGAACTGGCGGACTGGAAACAGGCCACTGTTCAGTTCAATTATCACATATCCATTGATGGAATGCTATACTCGGTTCCATATGAATACATTAAACGCAAGGTAGATGTCAGGGTAACAGATACTACAATTGAAATTTTCTACAACCACAACCGCATAGCTTCTCACAAAAGACTTCATGGCAGAAAAGGTCAGTATGATACGATCCTGGAACATATGCCAGAAGACCACCAGAAATATCTGGAGTGGAACGGTGACCGTTTCCGTAAGTGGGGTGAGCGGATCGGTAACAATACGTACAAGGTAGTGGATGCAATCCTTACCTCCAAACGTGTGGAACAACAGACTTATAAAGGCTGTATGGGACTTCTTAAGCTTGCTGATAAATACTCAGTAGAGAGATTAGAAGCTGCCTGTGAAAAGGCTCTCAGCTACACAGCAACGCCTAGCTACAAAAGTATTAAAAACATACTCACCGCGGGGCATGACAAATCTGTTGATACTGATTTTGGAACAAAATCAGCAAACACACAAAACAAGTATGGCATCACAAGAGGTGCCGACTATTATCGGAGGTAAACACTTATGACAAACCAAAGTACGATTGATAAATTAATAGAAATGCGTCTTAGCTCTATGGCAGATGCATTCCGTAATCAGCTAAATGATCCAAAGATGAAAGAAGTTTCCTTCGAAGACCGCTTTGGTATGCTGACCGACATCGAATTCAGCAGCCGTAAGAATAATCGACTGAAAAGACTGATTCATAACGCTGGATTCGACCAGACTGAAGCAAGTATCATGGATATCGATTATACTTCAGGACGCAAGCTGAACAGAGAACTCATAAGGAGACTTGCTGCTTGCGAATATATATCTGAACACCGTAACTTATTTATTACTGGTGCAACAGGTAGTGGTAAGACTTACATGGCATGCGCGTTCGGTATGGAAGCATGTAAGCAGTATTACAATACTAAATATGTACGTCTCCCAGATCTTTTGATTGAGCTGGAGATGTCAAGAAATGAAGGTACATACAAAAAGGTCATGGCGAAATATGCCAATCCACTTCTTCTTATCATTGATGAATGGCTCTTGCTCAAACCAACTGACAATGAACAAAAAGATATATTTGAACTTCTGCATAGGAGACGTAAGAAATCATCTACGATTTTCTGCTCCCAGTATCTGCAGGAAGGATGGTATGAACAGTTAGGTGGTGAATCCAGTCCTCTGGCTGATGCCATTCTGGATCGTATTGTTTATGATGCCTATAAAATTAATATCCAAAGCATTGATCCTTCAAAGGATATCTCAATGCGAGAGGTATACGGACTAGACAAAAACATGAGCGAGTAAACTCGCATAAGGTGGTTCCCATGTTCCGGTCAATCGGTTCCCGATTTCCCGGAACTGCGGTTTCACCGCACAAGAATATTCAGGCATTACGATAATCATCTGTCACCAAGTGTTCAACGGTTATCCTACTAACTGTTACTCCTTCATTATTACAGACAGGGCAACTCTCCTTTGTTCTATTTAAATTTTGTGTGATACATTCACAGCAACATTCATCAATAACTTTCAATTACATAACCTCCATATCTTTAAAACCATTTAATTCAAGGTAAATCCCAACCAATTTTCATTTATAGTTTTTAAATTAAAAAATACCCCTTGATTGTATCGTCAATTATCGGTATCATTCAAGGGGTGAATAGGAAAAATAGTTTATAGCTTCTTTACATTCAAAGCTCTAAAAGCATTTAATACTGCAATGATAGTTACACCTACATCTGCAAATATAGCTGCCCACATAGTAGCTATTCCAAAAGCACTCAAAATAAGAACAATTATCTTTATTCCAATTGCAAATACTATGTTTTGATTTGCAATTTTTAATGTCTTTTTAGAAATCTTCATTGCAGTAGCAATTTTCGATGGCTCATCAGTCATAATTACAATATCAGCAGCTTCAATGGCTGCATCAGAACCTAAACCACCCATTGCTATTCCAATATCTGCACGAGCTAATACAGGTGCATCATTGATTCCGTCACCGACAAAGGCGAGTTTACCTTTTGTGGATTTTTGTGAAAATAATTCTTCTAGTTTTTCAACTTTGTCTGCTGGCAATAGTTCTGCATAAACCTTATCAAGACCAAGCTCTTTAGCAACTTTTGAACCAACACTTTTATTATCACCTGTCAACATAACTGTTTGCTTAATATTAGCTGCCTTAAGTTCCTTGATTGCTTGTGCTGAATCTTCCTTTACCTCATCGGCAATTACAATGTAACCTATATATTTATTATTAACAGCAACATGTACAGCAGTACCAATCAGCTCTCCCTTGAAATAAGGGATATCCATCATTTTCATAAGTTTGATATTTCCTGCCATAACCTTTTTGCCATCTACTGTTGCAATAACACCATGACCTGATATCTCTTCTACATCTGAAATACGTCCATTGTCTATTTCTTTGCCATATGCACGTTTCAGTGAAAGTGAAATTGGATGATTGGAATAGCTCTCCACATATGCAGTTAATTCAAGTAGCTCTTCTTTGGAAACCCCTTCTGGATGAATTTCCTGTACATTAAATACACCTTTCGTTAGTGTACCTGTTTTATCAAAAACAACAATCTCTGTTTGAGCCAATGCTTCAAGGTAGTTACTACCTTTAACTAAAATACCTTTTTTTGAAGCTCCACCTATTCCACCGAAGAAACTCAAAGGAATTGAAATAACTAAAGCACACGGACAGGATACCACAAGGAATGCTAGTGCTCTATATATCCAATCACTAAAAGTCGCCCCGTCTATAACAAGAGGCGGTATAATAGCTAGAAAAACTGCAATTATAACCACAACTGGTGTATAATATCTCGCAAACTTAGTAATAAATTGTTCTGAATTGGATTTTTTACTACTTGCATTTTCAACTAAATCAAGAATTTTGCTTACAGTAGATTCTCCAAATTCCTTGGTAACCTCTGCTGTAATAACTCCATTAATATTGATGCAACCACTCAGGATATCACTTCCTACTTCTACTTCACGAGGAACAGATTCACCAGTAAGTGCTGATGTGTCAATCATTGAACTTCCCTCTATTACCTTGCCATCAAGAGGAATTTTTTCTCCTGCTTTAATTACAATAATATCTCCAATTTGTACTTCATCTGGGTCAACTTTGACAAGTTCATCGCCTTTTTTAACATTTGCATAATCTGGTCGAATATCCATAAGGCTTGCAATTGACTTTCTCGACTTGCCAACTGCATAGCTTTGAAACAGTTCTCCAACTTGATAAAACAGCATAACTGCAACACCTTCAGGATACTCACCAATAAAAAATGCACCAATTGTTGCAATACTCATTAAAAAGTTTTCATCGAAAACTTGACCTTTAAAAATATTTTTTACAGCTCTTTTTACAACATCTCCACCTACAATAATGTAACTTATTATAAAGAGAGCAATCTGTAACCATTCGTTATTTAAATTAAGCAATACTGCTGTAGCTAACAAGGCTGCACCAATAATTATTCGCCATAGTCGTTTTGTCATACTAAATAGCCTCCTTTAAGCCTTTTTCATAGTTGTATCGGGTTCAATTTTTTTAATTATTTTTTCGGCCTCTTCTATTATTGTTGGCATTTTTTCATCCTCACCATCAATAACGAGTTTTGTGGTCATAAAGTTAACAGTAGCTTCTTTCACTCCATCAAGCTCATTAATAGCCTTTTCCATTTTTGCCGCGCAATTTGCACAATCCAAACCTTCAAGTATAAATTTCTTTTTCATTATTAAATCCTCCTAAATATTATTTGTAATTTTATTTTGAATACTACAAGTCTTTTTCAAATTTTCTTGAAACATTGCTCATTTGATATGAAGACTTAAATATCTGCCCAAATATCTTCAAAAAATATTCTATTATACCGCATTACTACTTCTCGTTGATATGAATTAGACCTTGGTCAAATATTTCTCTTACATGATCATCAACTAATGAATAATATACTACTTTGCCTTCTTTTCTGTTTTTCACTAAATTAGCTTGTTTTAAGACTCTCAGCTGATGGGAAATTGCTGATTGTGTCATGTTAAGTAATACAGCGATATCACAAACACACATTTCAGCTTCATGTAAAGCCCATAATATCCTGATTCGTGTTGAATCTCCAAATACTTTAAATAATTCTGCTAGATCATAAAGGCTTTCTTCTTGAGGCATTTTATCTCTAACTTGATTTACAATATCCTCATGAATTACATTGCAGTCACATCTTTCAATTGAATTAAATTTTTCAGTCATATTATCACCTCTTTTTAAATCATTTCATCTGAATACTTGGGCAAGCATTCATACGTTGTGTATTTATTATATTATTGTTTTTCTCATATGTCAATAGTTATATGAGCATTTATTCAAGTGTTTTTTATATTATTTGAAATATCTCAAAACCATCTATTACGACATTAATACCATAAAAGGGTGATTTCTATACAAACCTATTTTAAAAACGTAAGCGCTTAGTATTCCTACGTCCGCGCTAAAATATCACTTGCCCTAATTGATAGATGCAAGCGTTTTACTTCATTTTAGTTTTGACAACTTTGTTTTACACCATCATTCCATGGAGTAAATTTTTCAAGTTGTGCATCTGACATGAAGTCATTTGGACGTTGTTTCAATAAATAAGTCAGATATTTGTATATATTCAGACCATTGGATTTTGCCATTTCTACCATGGTATAAACAATGGCGCTTGATTCAGCCCCTTTTGGAGTTGCACTAAAAAGCCAATTCTTGCGGCCAACTGTGAATGGTCTGATTGCATTTTCACTTAAGTTGTTAGAAAAACTACAGTGCCCATCTTCAAGATAGGTCATTAAAGTATCTTTCCGATTTAGCGCATAGTTCACCGCTTTCTCAAAACGGGTTCCTTTTCTTGGCTTTTGTTGCTCCAACCAAATCCAGAATGCGTCGAGTACAGGTTTTTCTTTTTCTAACCGGTATTCCTTTCGTTGCTCAGGTGTATGCTGTTTTACTTTAGAGATACGCTCATAGTCAAACAACTTGGAGCAGAACTGAACACCCTGTACTGCTGGGTTACTATAGTCGTATTCTTTTCCTTTTGGTACGGCCTCAATAAAATATCTTCTTGCATGAGACCAGCAAGAGCAACGTTTGATTCCGGGGAGGTTATTATATCCCTGATATACATCCGTTTCTAAATATCCACAAAACCCCTCCAGAAACGATACAGCATTATATTTTGCTCGCGTTTCTGTGTAATGGTAGAGGATGATAGGTGGTAATCCATCTTCTCCAGAGCGGAATAGCCACATAAAAGAATCCGTCTCTGGATTCCTTTCAGGCTCATTTAAAACTTGAATTCTTGTTTCATCAGCCATAAGAAAAGTTCTCTCAAGCAGTTGGCGGTGTAGGTAATCATAGACTGGTTTAAAATAATTTTTAGCACAATATATGATCCAGTTTGCAAGTGTTGCTCTTGTGAATGGAACTCCAAGCTGTTTCCAATCCTGTTCCTGGCGATAGAGTGGCATAGCATTCGAAAACTTCTGATACATAACCCATGCAACTGCAGACTCCGAAGTATAACTGTTTGGAATCAGTGCTTCTGGAACATGTGCCTTCACAAACTTGATATTCTCAGCCATAGAATTAGCTGTAGAACAGGTTAGACATTTATAGGTCTCACGATAGATATTTATTACCTCACCTTTTGCTGGAGTATATCTGAATTCATGCCGAACGAACTCTTTTCCAATTGGCTCAAGTTCAGCTCCACATATATCACAGCTTCGCTGATTTTCTGGTAGTGAGATAAGTTCATCTCTTGATGGAACACCTTTGAAAAGTTCTCGATATGTACTTTTGCTTTTTCGCTTATGTTCCGGAACTGTTATGGAGGGTATTTCCGATTCGTCATTAGCAACTTGTTCTGCCTCATCAAACAGATTGAGTTGGCCATTGATATCCTTGCTCTTTTCACTGGAAGTGCCAAAAAGTTTCTTTGTCAGGTAATCAATTTTTTCCTGAAGAATCCTTTTCTCTTCACGATCAGCTTCGAGAGACTGTTGCAATGATTTAATTACTTCAATCTGCGCCGCAATGGTTGTATTCAGTTGGCTAATGAGATCCTTATACTCAAGAATCTTTGAGTCTTTTGCATTACCAGCCATATGTTTCTGCTCCTTTTTCTATACTCTTATTTTACCATAAAGAGCATAGAAAAAGAAGCAGAAAGTCCAGTATTTTCAAGGGTTTCAAGTATTTTTACCGGCTCAAAAGCTGTACACAAAACAGGTTTTGTTTATGAATGTTTTCCACTGCTAATCAGTTGCTTTAAATGCTTTTGGTTGCTCTATTTCTAATCCGGACATCAGCCAGTCGAATTGCTGCCAGGTAAGCTGGCGCACCTCCTGGACGTTTCTGGGCCAGCGGAATCGTCCCTGAACTTCCATTTTTTTGTAAAGAAGGACAAATCCGTCAGATTCCCATAAAAGAGCCTTAATCCGATCGCAGCGTTTACCGCAAAACAGATAGAGTGCGCTACGTCGCGGATCCATTTTCAACTGATCTTCAACGACTGCACACAGACCATCGATTGACTTGCGCATATCCGTATAATTGGTCACTATGTAAATTTCATCAGCAACCGTGATATCCCCTAACATGCGAGCTCCGATAGAACTTTTATTGTTTGAGCAAGTAGCATTGAATCCGTTCCATTTGGAATCTTAAGTTTGAGATTACCAATGGATAATTCCATAGAAGCAGGCAGTTGCCCTAATAAAGTGTCTGGCAGTGATGTTGCAAGCATTTGATTTCTTTCAATTCTTACGACTTCCTGTTCAACTGGTCTGCCAGTTGCTCTACCTGTGGTTGCTGGAATATCTTGACAACCTTTTTGACGCAGACGTTTCACCCAGTTATAAAATGTTCCTGGCTTTATGTCATGATTCATGCACCACTGCTGATCTGATAAGCCACTTCTTCGGCATTCCATGATTAAGCGGTATTGTTCATCTGCACTAACTCTTGATGTTCGCATAGTAAATCCTCCAGTAGTAAACGAAGTGAAATGCTTGCATCTAACAAATCTAGCAAATGAAAATGGGGTAAAGTGCTTGCATTTCCTATCAATGATTATGGAAGAAGAATCAGACTAGCACAATCCGTCGAAATATAAAGCGCTTACGCTTGCTCTGCATTCATACAACGTTTTAGGATGATTTTGCTTTTCGTTTTCTAAGAATAAATTTATGTTCTTAGATAGTAAATCCAAAGCGTTCATTTCCGACCAACGTAGAAACCTTGAAAGATAGGTTTTGTATCCGTCAATGGTTGACTTTGAGTATTCATTATTAATCATGAACAGCTCATAATTACGAAGTTGGCATGTAACCTCTTGTGATACTTTAATTGTTGACATAATAGCAGTGCTCCTTTCTAAAATGGTTTACATTACTATTATCGGATAATTAACTAAGCACATAAATTAAGTGAGCACATAATTCCGATTATGTTCTTAAGCACATAATCGTAAGAATTGGTTATTCTCAGGAAGCCCAGAAGGAGCTGATGCAAGTGCTGCTGTATACAGTGTTATTGAGACAGCTAAAGCCAATAACATAAATCCTTATGATTATCTAGTATATATATTTAAATTTTTGCCTGGTGTAAGATTTGATGAGGAGCCAGAATTCTTAGAAGATTTTCTACCATGGCATCCAGATGTGCAGGCATTCTGTAATAATAAAGTCAGAAAGTAATTAGAATTATTATAAATTACTTTACTGGCTTTTACTATGCACTATTTTATTTGACGCTTACACTTGATGAACAATTTTTCTTTTCCATCCGTAATTGTAATTGCAGGCAAAATACTGATTGCTTTCATGCGTTCTCCTCCGTATATTCAACTCTATTTCTTTCGTATACTCTATTTCTATTTTTCCACCGAATACCCTTTTCGTTCTAGTACATCCAAGGCTTTTTCAAAATCACTCGACTTTACCAAGATATAATCTGTATTAAAGGTGGAAATCGCAAAAATTCCAATTGCATGTTTTGCTAATTCTGAAGAAATGCCAGATAAAATACCAATTAGAGAGAAATCAAGCTGTCCACTAATTCGCATCGCTTTCCAACCATCATCTCTATCAGTCACATTGGCTGGTACAGCATCTGTCAGACATACTAGCGACTTTTCTTCATCAGTTTTGCCAGTAAAACAAAACTCCAAATCTATATTTACTTGTGAATAATCTGTCACCTTGCACACCGATAGTTCCACCGATAGTCCTTCTATATTCACCTGCGAGATAGCTAAAGACCGTTCTTCTTTTTGAATCTGTCCTTCAATTTTATCTACTCTTCCCATTCTGCTTCCCATAAATCTTTTATGAATCTCTTCATATGGAATCCATATATCTGCTGCATCTATTCTTTCATAGAGCTTATCAAGAATTATCTGAAACTCATGTTCTTTTCTTGGCATTTTGCCATTTAGTTTGTAATATGCTCTGATTTCTTCCGCTATCCATAAATTGATGTTCTCTTTCTGTTTCATTTTCAGATTAGAATATTTCTTATCTGTTTGCAGAAGTTTTCCATCAATCATTTTGTGATTTTTTCGTGACACCTAATCAACTCCTAATCGTAATCTTTCTTTTAATAAAGTATTTCTTTTCGTTACAGTTACATTTCTTACGGCATAAGATAATGCTTTTTTCGTTCCAACCATAACTAATATCTTCTTCGCTCTGGTAATGCCTGTATAAATCAAATTTCTCTGCAACATCACATAGTGATTCATCAGAATTGGCATGACAACAATTGGATATTCTGAACCCTGTGCTTTATGAATAGTAGTCGCATAAGCATGAACCAGTTCATCCAAGTCTGTCACATCATATTCAACGCTTCGTCCTTCAAAGTTTACTTTCAAAGATCGGTCATCTGTATTTACTGACTCAATCATACCAATGTCTCCATTAAATACTTCTTTGTCATAATTATTTTTTATCTGCATTACCTTATCATCTGCTCGAAAAGCATAGCCGCTTCTTCGCAACACATCTTTTGAAACTGATACAGCACCTCTTCCTCTCATGAAAATCTCATGTTCTGGTGGGTTTAATGCTTCCTGCAAAGATAGATTAAGATTTGTTGCACCTACAACGCCCTTTTGCATCGGTGTTAATACCTGTATCTGCGATGGTTCTACATGATAGTAGGCTGGTAGCTTCGTTTGAACTAGATTTACAATCTGTGGTACAACTGATTCTGCATCTTCATTTTCCATAAAGAAAAAATCTGTATCTTTTCCGTTTGATGTATCTGGAAGTTTTCCTTCATTTATTCTATGAGCATTCATAACAATTCTACTACTTTGAGCCTGTCTGAAAATACGAGTAAGTCTTATTACGGGGAATGATTCTGAATCAATAATATCACGTAATACATTTCCGGCTCCTACGGATGGTAACTGGTCAATATCTCCCACCATAATTAATCTCATCGTTGGTGGAATTGCTTTTAAAAGAGAGTTCATCAATACAATGTCTATCATAGAGCATTCGTCAATAATAAGTACATCACCCTCCAACGGATTATCTTCGTTCTTCTGATACCCTTCTGGTGGCTTACACTCTAACAATCTATGTATCGTTTTTGCTTCCAATCCTGTTGCTTCTGTCATTCGCTTGGCTGCACGACCTGTTGGAGCTGCTAACAAAACCCGTAATCCATATGCTCTATATGCTGCAATAATTCCTTGTGTAGTAGTTGTCTTTCCTGTACCTGGACCTCCTGTAAGTACCATTACTTTGGCAGTTGCTGATTTTCGTATAGCATCCGCCTGTATTTCATCATAAGACATGCCTACCTTGTCTTGAATAAGTTCAACATCAACCGACAATTCATCATTTCCGGTTTGCATTCTTGCTTCCATCAGCTTTGTATATAATCTATCTCCTGCGGGTGATGATGCAAGTTTTTTTAACTTACCTGCTACGCCTACCTCAGCATAATAAAATGGTGGCAAATAAATCGCTACTACTTCTCCGCCATCTTCATTTTCCTTTTTTATATCTTTTTCTAAAATCAGTTCTTCACTTTTAAGCATCTCGTCCATTGTCATAATAATCGTCTCTGGAGATGCTTCCAATAGTTCACAAGCCTTATCAATTAACTGCTGCTTTCCTGCATACACATGACCATCATTAGACAATTCTGATAAAGTATACATAAGACCACTTCTTAATCGAACAAAAGACTCTTTTCCAAATCCTAACTTTTCTGCAATCTGGTCAGCAGTCTTAAAACCAATTCCCCAGATATCATCAGCTAGTTTATACGGATTTTCCTTCATTACAGTTATGCTGTCATTTCCATATTGCTTATAAATTTTTGCTGCAAATGCTGAACTCACTTGATGTTCCTGTAAGAACAGCATAATGTTCTTGACTTCTTTCTGTCGTTCCCAGGATTCAGCTATCATCTTTACTCTTTTATTTCCGATTCCTTCTACTTCAATCAAGATTTCTACATTATCTTCAATAACTGAAAATGTACCTACTCCATATTTCTGTACAATCTTTTTCGCAAACTTAGGACCTACTCCCTTAATCAATCCAGAACCTAAATACTTTTCCATTCCATAAACAGTAGCTGGAAGTGTTTCCTCCCAGTTTTCGGCAATAAACTGTTTTCCATATTTTGCATCTACTTTCCAATTACCCTCTACGAGTAGAACTGACCCAACATTTGCATCCAACAAACTTCCAACCACTGGAACTAGGTCACTGTAATCTTTTACTCTACATTTAAGAATAGTGTATCCATTTTCAGGATTTTGATAGGTAATGCGTTCTACAACGCATCTTATTTTCATCATTGTGAACGCTCCTTTCCAACCTTACTAGTGTCATTTGCTAATGCTGCAATTTATATAACCATTCACTAATTCAATGCTCCACTTTGAATTTTTGTCATTATTTCATCTTTCTTATTTATTACAGAATTAATGGCATTTTTATAGATTGCTTGTTTAGCTCTACCAGGTAATCTATCAACTGCTTCAAGTGTCAACTCAAAGAAATCTCCAATTGTTCTAATTTTATTCTGGGATAAATATGTAATAACATTGTTATCCATCACTGGCGCAATTTTTCTTAAACTCGATAGTGGTAGTTTTTTCCATGTCGTTTCTGTAACATCAGGAGGAGTGTCTATAGATACATCTACATTGTCTTTCTTTTGTTCCGTTACTTCTACTCTTGGCATAGAGCGAGTACCATTCTTTCTAGACTGAATAAAATCTGCTCCAGAAATTGTTTCAATATTCTGGCTAGTGGATGTCAATCTAAATACACCATCATCACTTATAATTATTGGTTTTTCTTCCATATACTTCATTGCAACCGATAATATCTGATTATCTGGAACCATTGGATCTAAATCTAATGGAAGCAAATCTGTATTAGCGTTTTCAATTACAAATCTGTATGCCGTTTGTTTATTCATTGTGATAAGTGCGTTCTCAATATCTTTACTTACATTTCTTGCAATATTTGAAGTCTCGTAATCATATTTATTACTTCTTCCATCCTTTATTTTCCCAAGTTCATCAATAACTTTTGTTGGAATTCTAATATACTCATCCATAGAAAAATAATTTAGCAAATCCGGATGATGAATAATTGCACATGTGTCAAGTACGAAAACTGTTCTAAGTTTCTTTTCCTCACTTGATAAAGTTAAAAATGCTGCTTGATCATCAATATTCTGTTTGATAATGTTGATATTCTCAGCAAAGTTCTCCGTCATACTCTGATTATATTCCGACATGATATTGTTCAAATCGAGATGCTGATTAGCCAAGAATATTCTCTTAGACTCCATTTGTTCAATATATGATTTTAATGCTGCACTATCAACACACTTTCCTATATTCTCTTCTAGCTTATCACGCTCAATTCTCTGATATAGATTCACTCCTGATAAAAGATTTCCAATGGCATCAATGCATTGACTAAAATCGTTAAAGAATACATCGTACTCAAAGAATTCTGGGATTTTCTGATATTTTCTTTCCATGATTGCCACAATAAGCTCACTTACAATTTTTTTGTTGTAAATAGAAGTAATTTCATCATCAAATCGTAATGCAAATTCATGTGAGTTAATTCCTACCGCTTGATATAGCTGTAACATATCTATATAGGATTCAGATTTCTTTGCTTTTTTCAATATTTCCTTAGTATAAAAAGCTTTATTATCAACATTCTTATTAACAATTGATAATTCCATCAAATTCTTTATTTGTGTCAACGCTATATTGTTATCAGAGAAATTGATTTTTTCAATGATTGTATCACTTATGTCACAAATGTTGAAAGCAGCCTCACCTATTGTGCTAATGTACGAACTTATACAAATAAGCTCCTTAACCAACTCATCGAATTGTAAATCTTTCCATCTAAGTTTCAACATTTTAATTCTATATGGTCTCTTTCGATTTAATCGTTCAGTAGAATTTATCGTTGCTGGTTCAATTGCACCACATTCGCTACATAGTTCAAACCCTTCATCATCAGGTCCCTTGTTAATGATCACAAGATTTTGGTTTTCTCTGTTCTCAATCTTCATAAAACCAGCTCTACCCACTTGTTCCATTTCATTTCCAGATGGCAGCGATGAGTATGAAGGTTCACTTGCATATGACATTTCTTGATTTTCTTGTGTCTCAGGAACATTTCTACCTTCTCGTGCCGCAAATCCCCAAGGCTTAATCATCGTTTGAGTAATTAACTCACTTCCACACAGTGGACATGATTCAAATTGTTCATCAACACCAAACCATCCACACGCACCATTAGAACAGCATTGTACTTTTTTACTTGTTTCATCAAGCTCTAACCATGGTTGTGCCGCCTTGAATCTGTTTTCTTTCTGGAATTTAGTATAGTAATCATATAATCCTCCAGATATATATGTTTGCTTATTTACAACTAAACTTCTTCCAGGAGCATATTCACTTAATGCTATATCAATGCTACGTTCTGGACTTTCTCTCACAATACCATTCAAATCCTCTATCCAGAAGTTTACAATATTTCTTGGGAAGCTATAGTTTGGCAATAAGCCCTCTGTAAACAATACATCCATTAAACGATACGAATTTGAATAACTTTCATCTTGATTTGCTGGTTTATATATAAATTCTGCTTCTTTGACTTTATTACTGATACTCTGTAATGAATCGCAAAATTCCTTTTTAAATTCGAGCCAATCAAAATCAATATCTGGAACTAATATTGTCATTCTTTTATTGTTAAAAGGTATTTGACTCTCCATCCATTCACAAAAATCCAAATAGTTTTTACCCTTTTCATCATCAAAAAAATCTATTGTGTATCTTTCATTCCTCCAATCATAGTGCGGGGACAAGCAATGGCCTGTCCCCTAATGTTTATTGTTTATCGAAAGGGTGTTGCTTCCTTCTCTGGTGCTCTGTCAGGCACTTGTGTAGCTCGTTCCTGTGCCTGTGTTTGTGTCTGCTCCTTTGCCTTATCGTATTCATTGATAATCTGGCTATAGAGCTTCTCACGAAACTCCTTTGTAACCGGATATACCACATCCTGATAAATCGCTTTTCCCTGCTCATCGACCTGCTTGGTCTTATACGCAGGCATTGCTACAAACAACTTATCTTTCCCCTGTAAGATACTCACATTGTTGACAATAAAGCTGTCATCAAAGTAAATACGGGCAAGTCCACGAATACTGCTTCCCTCTTTCTCATAAGGGGTAACAGATACAGAGAACTCAGGCATTTCTACTTCAGACTTCCCTGGTGTATCCTGACCTTTTCCTTTGGTAATCTCCTGATTGTATGCCTCTAAGATATTCCCGTAGAGTTCCTCACGAAATTCTGCTGTTACTGGATTGCAAACATCCTTGTAGATTGTTCCTCCATTCTCATCACGCTCATTAGAACGATAGCGAGGCATGGATACAAACAACTGCTCCTTATCCTTATTCTCCAAGATTGCAATATTTGTAATCTTAAAAGAATCTCCAAATACAACAGTAGCAAATCCACGAATGTTGCTTTCTTTTCCTTCTTTTTGTTTCACTTCATTAACTTTAATTGAATATTTCATATAGTTCCTCACTTCCTGTCTGCTTCTTGCCGACAAATATAAATTAATTAGTTACATTTGCAATCTCGATATAACACTCTAGCTTCTCGATTGCGTCTATTGGCATTCTGCCATTCAGCCAGTTTGCCAAAGTTATTAAAATCCCGTCCTGCTCGTAGTACATCCATGACTCAGAAGCTATCTCTCCTTCATAAACCACAGTCACATCAAAGTCTGGCATAAACATGTTTTCTTCTTCATCAAAAGTACACGCTACACCTTCTCTGACATGGATACCAAGACTTGGTATCACAACATACCATCCGCTGATCCAGAACTCTAAATCATCATCAATCTCTGCAATATCATCATCTGTGTCTGAAAAATCTATTTCAGCAATTACATCTTCTATATCGCCGAGTCGGTACATCTTCTTTTCTTCCATATCCTCACCTACTCTCTCAAAACACATTTCACAACGAAACGCATCGTGCCCTTACTCGCACAGGTAAAAAGAGTTAATTCTGTATCTTCTCCCTGTACTTTTATAGAATTGTCATAAGGATCGGTCACAAAACTGTCAGCCACTTCATAGGTGTAGGTAATACCGCTCCTATCAAGCAGCGTAACTTCACTACCAACACTCACTTTGTCTAAATGCGTGAAATATTCCCCATATCTGCTGCCATTATGACCAGCAATTACACAGTTTCCCGATGCTCCAATCCCTGCTGTTTCAGTCAAATGACCTACAGCGATATTCAAATTGCTAGAAGTGGCTCCCTCTACTACGGGATATTTAATGCCTAATTCTTCAATTTCAAGAATGGCAATAACATCGCCTTCTGCAAATAAGGCGGCATCCGTTTCACTAAGGGTGGTTTGCTCTTCCTTTTCATCTGCTGTCTCTTCATCCTGTTCTTCCTCTACTGCCTGCGTAAATCCCTCTAGCAGCCTTTCTGTTTCATTTGCTCCTTTGTTGTAGTAATAAAAAGGAACTGCCATAAAAGCAATTCCCACCACAATGCACATTCCCGCTATCAGTTTTCTTCTGTCCAAGTTGCATCACATCCTCTCTTATTTACAAAATGCCCCATCTTTCGACAGGGCATCACACTATCTTATTCTGTTATCCGTCTGGTAAGGTACGTCTCTTTCTGCTACACCGATGTTCTTTTCTTCCTCTTCGGACTGCTCTGCTCCACCTAAATCTGCGTCAACACTCTTTGCGTTTTCTAGGTCAAGTTCTGCATTGAGTTCAAACTGTCTGGCTAACTTCTCCTGCAATTCTTCCTCATGGGCAAATGGTTTCTCATATTCCTCTTTAGAAGCTGCTAAGTCATTCTCATACTGTTCAATCTCCTTATGAAGAAAATCCTCATTCTCCGATATTCCAGCAAAAGTATTCTCAAGCTTTACCATATTTCCTACAGGACTGGTGGACAGTTCCATCTTATACTCGGTATTTCCTCTTAAAATTAGATAATTTACTCCTAAGAAGTTTTTCTCTACCAAGAGTTCAAACCCATGAAAAGCACCTATTGCAGTTGTTTCCCCAGTTTTACATTTACTGATGGTTTCCAGAAGATTTGTTCCACCATCCACACGCTCCGTAAAGGTGAACTTGCCAACAACAACCGAAAAATCAGGATTATTGATAAGCTCTGCATCTCTGGCTTTGATATCCTCTTTTACACAGGCAAGTTTTTCATTAGCCGCCTTAATCAGTTTTGGGTAACGAATCATGAAGTTATCCTGCAATCCATATCGTTGATTATCATAAGACGCTTTTAATAGCTTCAATCTCTGTACATCATTATCAAGCTGCATCTTCTCCTTAATCAATGGATTACCTGTTGCGACTGCCTTAATCTCTGCATAGGAAAGTGTTGCTTCATCAATGTCCTCACAGCTTCGACTAATCGCTTTGCTGGTCATGACCTGACTGATAAATCGCTGCTTATTCTCCACCAAACTCCAGTTATACGCATCAAAAGTACCTTTCGTAACATAGCGGTAAACTGCTATCTCTTCATTCTCATTTCCCTGTCTGATTCCCCTTCCTTCTCGCTGCTCGATACTAGAAGGCTTCCACGGACAGTCCACATGATGAAGTGCTACAAGGTGCGTCTGTACATTTACACCAGTTCCACATTTATCAGTAGAACCAATGAGTACTTTCTTTTTGCCTGCTCGCATTTCCTTAAACAAGACATCCCTTTGTGCATCTGTCTTTGCATCATGGATAAAAGCAATCTCTTCCTCTGGTATTCCATATTGAACAAGGGACTGTTTCAAATAATCATATACAGTGAAATCCTTCTCCGCTGATGGCGTTCCAATATCCGAAAAAATAAGCTGACAACCAATACGGCCATCAGCTTTCGCTCTTTCATATTCTACAAATACATTCTCTGCAACCTTATTCAGCTTACCATCAGGATTATTCGGTGCATCCTTATCTAACAGTCTTGCATCCGTTCCAAGTAATCTTGCTTCGTGAGTAATCTTTAAGAAGTTATCTTCCGATGGATCAACTCCACCATTACGAATCCTCTCTGCTCTTACCACAAAGTCTTCCATTACCTGTTTTACATACCAGTCTGGTTCGCTTTCTACAATCATTGCCTTGCCACCTCGAAGTGCTGGCACATCAAGGTCAAGCATATCCGAAGTCTGCACATCTGCTACTTCCCTGAAAATGTTCATCAGTTCTGGAAGATTAGTAAACTTATTGAATCTGCTCTTAAATCGGAAACCACTACCTTCTACGGTTAATTCCAGTGCTGTTGTTACCTCACCGAAGTTTGCCGCCCAAGAATCAAAGTGATAGATTCCCATCTGCTCTAATGCTTCTTTCTGCAAATACAACTGCATAACATACATTTCACACATGGTATTACTAATTGGTGTACCCGTAGCAAATACAATACCTCTGCCCTGGTTAATCTCGCTTAGATACTGACACTTTAACTGCATATCCGTAGACTTCTTTGCACCTGTAGAACTAATACCAGATACATTGTTCATCTTAGAAAATATCGCAAGGTTCTTAAAATTATGCGCTTCGTCAACCATAATGGAATCTACACCTAGCTCTTCAAAGGTAATCAAATCATCTTTTCTGCTTTCATCAGTTAAGGTTTTCAGCTGTTCCTCTAACTTCTTTCTGGCTGACTCCATCTGCTTAACAGTCCACCTTTCGCCATTTTGCGACTTCATTTCATCAATGGCATAGGTGATTTCCTCAATCTTCTGATTCAGCATTCGCTCCTTACGTTCCGCAGAAATAGGAATCTTTTCAAACTGCGAGTGGGACATGATAATACAGTCATAATCCCCAGTTGCAATACGAGATACAAACTGTTTTCTCCTGCTCTTCTCAAAGTCTCGTTCCCTTGCAACCAAGATATTCGCAGAAGGATACAGTCTTAGAAACTCAGAAGCTGTCTGTCCAATCAAAGGTTTTGGTACAACCATAATGGTCTTATTCGCAAGTCCTAGTCTTTTCTGCTCCATACAGGCTGCCATCATTTCAAAGGACTTTCCAGCTCCTACGCAGTGTGCCAACAGAGTATTTCCACCAAGAAGTATTCTTGCTATGGCATTTCTCTGATGTGGCTTTAAATCAATCTCAGGATTCATCCCCGGAAACTGTAAATGACTGCCATCATATTCACGAAGTCTGCTGTTGTTGAAAGTCTCGTTGTAATACTCCACATACTTCGCTCTGCGTTCTGGATCTGAGAATAACCAGTCTTTGAACTTCTCCTTAATCTGGGACTGCTTTTCTCTAGCAAGCATTGTCTCATTCTTATTAACCACATAATGATACTTGCCATCCCCATCATCCACCCTGTCCCTAACTGTTACAATCTTTAGATTCAAGGTATCCTCAAAAATAGAATAAGCATCCATGCGGCTTGTACCATAGGTCTTTGTAGCTGCCACAGAACGCTTATCCATCGTTTTGTTTTCAATAAACCATTCCATACTCATCTTATTTAAGTGTACCTGAATGCCTGAATTATACCACTCTGTTTTAACTGCCCTTGCTCTTCTTGGCGTATTAACCAGTTCATAAATAAACTGCTCGTAATCCGTAGATTGCACCCAAGTAGAACCAATTCTTACATCAATATCGCTCGCTTCAATATCTACGGGCTGAACCTTTTCAAGTGCAGCCACATTCACGGCAAAGGATGGATTATTACTAACTGCTGCCTTTGCTACACGAAACTTATCTCTTACATTACCAGACAGATATTCATCTGATGTTTCCCATCCTGCATTTGGATTGTTCTCATTGAAGCTGGCAGGATTTAAAAAGATTAGTCCTTCTAATTCCTGCACAAGTGCAGCTCTCTTCAAGAATGATGTCAGTTCATCAGAGAACTCTACCTCTGGGAACGGAACATCCATATCCTCTGCCACATTCTGTCTCATTCCTTCAATATCTGGTTCATAGATACTGAGCATATAGGGAAGATTTACTCCACCAAACTCATTTACTGAGATATTGAGAGCTTCCACAGCTGTCTCCACTCGATCAATCACAGTTTTTGCCTTAATCGTCTGCTTATAAAACATATCCGCTTTCTTGACCTCCCCATCTTCATTTACCTCTTCTAAAGAGCAAAGCAAAGGATAATCACTATCATCACGAAATGCTATTTTATTTGCTTTCGATGTTACATAGCCATACTTCTCCACGAAATTATCATATTTCTTATTTAGTGTTCTCTGGCTGTTTGCAAGTTCCTCATCGCTGCATCCTTCCATCTGCAAATCAATCAGTTCTCTTGTTACCTGTCTGATTTCATCTAACAGTCTGATTCTCTCCTCCGCTGCATCTGAAACATTTTGTCTTACCATCTCGGAATTTTCTCTGTAATAGAGCTTTCCTTCAAAGAATGTGTAAGTGAAATTTCTTACATCAGGATTTGCTGGGATGGTATCTTTCGATACTTCCTCTGCATCGACTGCCCTGTCGAAATCTGTCATTTCTGCTTTGATATTGCTGATTGCCTGATTAAGCGCTGCATAAAGATTGAAGTCCTCATCGTCATTCACACAGACTGTATATCTGCTGTCCTGCCCATAAATTCTAGTATCATACTCCATACGACCTAACATCATTTCTGGATGTTCTGTGAAATAGCTGTTTACTGCAATGCCATTCTCGGTATAACCTAAATGCACCCAGTCAGGTTCAATGTCAATCTTTCGTTCTCTCTTTTGAAGAAATAGAATATCGGAAGTTACTTCTGTACCAGCACTATCCTTAAATGCAGTATTCGGAAGTCTTACTGCACCCACTAGTTCTGCTCGTTCTGCAAGATACTTTCGGATGGTAGGATTGCTTTTATCAAGCGTTCCCTTTGTGGTAATTACTGCAACCACTCCACCCGGTCTTACCTGATCTAATGCTTTTGCGATAAAGTAATCATGGATACGGAAGTTGTACTTATTGTACTTTGGATCAAATAGCTTATAATCACCAAAAGGCACATTTCCTATGACTGCATCAAAGAAGTTATCTGGATAAGTCGTTTTTTCAAAGCCTGTAATACTGATGTTGGCTTTCTGATATAACTGCCCTGCAATTCTTCCTGAAATGCTATCTAGCTCCACTCCATATAAGTTACTTCTTTGTAATGGTGTTGGAATTGTCCCAAAGAAATTACCAATACCCATAGATGGCTCTAATACATTGCCACCTCGAAAGCCAAACTGTACCAATGCCTGACTCATACAGCTTGCCACTTCTGGTGCTGTATAAAATGCATTATTAACAGTTGCTCTGGCTGCTGTGTATTCATCCTCGGAAAGCAACTCCTTCAACTGCGCAAATTCCTTTTTCCAGTTCTCGTTTTTCTCATCAAATACCTGAGATAAACCGCCCCATCCGACATAATTCGACAAAGTTTTTTGCTCTTCTGTTGTAGCAAGTCTGCCCTCTGATTCCACAAGTTTTAGAGTATGAATCGCATCCACATTCCACTGATATCTGGTCTTAGCTCCACCTTTTGGTACTTCCCATAGATTGAAATGGAAGTTGTGCTTTTCTCCATCCACAGGTGTTTCAACTGGTTCTGACCTAGATACTTCAGCATTAATAGCACCACCATGAAAACTATCACTCCATGCTTTATGTTTCTCCTGGTTCTCGACAAATGCTTTCTGCTTATCTAAGAAATCACGATAAATAGGCTTCATCTTTTCCTTATCACCGATAAGCATTTCAAAATATCTTGCTTTCGCATCTTCCCCACAATAAAATGGCTGCTTCGACATATAGGATAAGACTTCATATAATTCTCGGTATCCCGTTCTGTCCTTCACTCGCTCGCCATGTCGGTTCTTGTAATTTAACTGAACTTCAAATGGTTTCATGACATATTCAACCAATCCAAAACGATTATTACAGTATCCTGTGCGTTCTTCCTTATCACTTAATGCTATACCCGACAAGAACGCCAAGCGATTTGGCATTAACAAACTTGTTGAAGCTGCTAAGTCCTGTAAGAATGGATGAAACGGACTATAAATGGAACACTCTGTTACAAGTATCTCCATTGCATCCCTTTTATCCTCATCCATATCTGCAATGACCTGTGCATAATCTGTAGGAATTACTTCTAGTTTCTCAGCTTCTGCCTTCATCTCTGCACCATACTCAGCCATTGTAACCATATGATCTTCTTCTGCTAATTCCTCTGGTGTCATTTCAGGGGAACTATCCACTTGCGCCTGCACTCTGCTACTCTCATAGCTTTCTGGTTCATCAGGAATCGCAAAGGAATCAATTATTTCTACTTCCTCTGGTTCAATATCTTCCACTTCTCTATATTCAGCGTCTATAATATCTTCCCTGTCACTATCCATTGCTATCTCGTCAAGAGATTGTCTCTCTGGCTGATAGTCCCCTGTCATAATGAGAACACCAATCTCTTTTTCTACTGTCTTCCAAGAAATATAACCTTCTTTTTCGCCTTCCTCATCTCTCCACTGAAAGCGAAGTCCTTGAGAATGGAAAGTATCATAGCCATGAAGTCCATACCCTTCAAGCGGCCAGCCTGCTCCACCTTGACCATATTCCTTTTTTACCAGTCTAGCTCTTGTACCTGCATCAATCTCTGTTTCATATATCTTACAGATACGGGTTCTACCATTCTCAAATCCCGAACCACGAAGTAAGGTCTGTTTCACATATTCCGCTGGCACTACCAATTCTTTCTTTGGTTCAATATAAGTGTACTGATATCCTCCAGCAGCTTTCTTTGTTACTTCCTGTCCCTTTTTCTCAAGTTCAAAATCTGCATCAAAAAAGGAAGCCTGATGATACTCGGCTTCCCCACTATTTCCAAATGAATTTAATTCATTCAGTTCTCTGTTCAGTTCTTCATCTTCCGATGTGTTATTTAATAAAAGGTCATCACTACTTGATGAAACACTACTTCCTCTGCCTGCATCTTCGCCTGTTCTCTGATCTTCCACATCTCCATTGTTGAGGATGGATTCTCTGGTTTGTGTTTCTGAAGATAACTCTCCATCAGCTGGTCTAGCAACTGGTTTGCTTCCTCTTCCACTTCCTTCATCTTCTCCTCTAGCATCCCGAATCGGAACAGTGTCTTGTATCTGCTCGGATTGTTCTCCTGTAGATACTTCATCGCCATTCTTCCGTATTTGCCCAGATTCTGAAGGTTCTGTTCCTCCATCTGAATGTTCGGATACAGTAGTCCGTCCACTTCGTGATACATTAACGCCATCTCTGCCATATGATAATCTCCTTTCGTTTTCAATGGTCTTCAAGTTACGATTAAAACTTTTCAGAACACTACAGGAGACATCGCATACAAGAGAACCAAGACGGTAAATTGTATCTTCATCAGTTACATTTACGATTTGACTAAAATCCTGTTCTTGCATAGATAAGTCAAATCCACATCTCGTACCTACCACATACATAACACTCTGAAATACTAACTGTTCAGAAATGCTCATATCTTCTGGTAAGCCCTTGCGTTTTGTAAAAAATTCCTTTATCACACTACCTGATAGTTGCATTAATTCGGACATTCGATCTTCGAATTCCTCTTCTATTATGCCTCTGATCTCGGTCTTTGTAAAGTGTTTTAGCGAAGTCATCATCGTGTTTCTGTCTGTTCCATCATACTGCTTAATCTGCCCTTCTGACACAAGCATATCCAGATAATCCTTTAAGAAATCTCCCTCTAATGTCCATGTCAGGTTCTTGTTTTTGCCACCCGTATCGCTAATATCAAACACATATCTCATTCGTGGATTTAATGCTCTTGAAGGGAAGATGGCAATGCCTTTACTTCCCCTCTTAACAAATCGGTCCACTAACTTCCAAGTATCATAATCAGCACATAATGTTGCTCGTGGCTTCTGGGCATAAATCATAATAATGTTATCAAATTCATAACGATACAGATTACCAGCCAGACGAAGTACAGTTTTCCATTTGTCCGCTGACTTTGTAACATCGTGAATTTCTTCTTCATAGATTGCTCTTACTTTATAATCTACGCTCATTCCATCACCTCCGTATTATTTACTGAACTTTGCTTTTGAATATTCCCTTAAATAGTTTTAATTCCTCTTTGTCCAATGCCAATTCAAATTCCAACCCCAACGCTAATTTATTGGTTCGGTCTTCTTCTTTCTTAATCTTTCTAGCAAGGCGTAAGAGAATATAGTTCTCTTTGGAAAGTCTGACACATTCCTTGAAATCAATAGCTTTGTCAGCCTGTTCCTGTCTTTTCATAATTGTAGCTACAAGTGTTTTATTCACTTCCTCTACTTCCCCTAAAGAAATAAGAACGGATGCTTTCGTAGCACCAGTTCTGTCCCATTCCTTATGAAGTTCACTCATTAAAAATTCCATTGTTTTGTCAATACTGTTAGTTTTTTTCATTGCCTTATCCTCCGCTTATCGTGTTTTCTCTTTTTGTTGTTCTATAGGTTGAAATTCTACGCCCTTCATATCATCTGCATCGAGGATTACCTTCTGCCCATAATAAAGTTCCATTGCCTTATCAATGGCATCTCCAAGTGTTTCTGCTTCTATCTTCTCCACTCTTGAAAGCTGCTCACTAATCTCTATCTCAAATACCTTTGTTGCCATCTATCTCACCATCTCTTTCTGCACAGGTGCTGCTCCAATAAAATTACTATCATACTTGCCACCTGATAGATTATTTAAGAACACTTCCTGTCTGCCAGTGCAAAAGACATCATACATTGCATTCGTAGCAGCCTCTTTCACAGAGGTTTCAAGGATTGGACTCTCTGCAATCTTCTTATAGAAGTTGAACAAATCCTCCTGACTGCTTCTGAAATCATCAATGGTTTCAATCTCTTTCACTTCACCGTACTTTTCTCTGATGATTGAAAAATCTACAAGGCTCGGTGTATTCCCAAGATATACTCCATGATCCCACTCCAAACCGATTGTCTGATTATCCTCAGTAGGTTCTTCGCCCTTTGGATACTTGGTGTACATTCCAGAACCGATTGCAACTACCATACTTCCCTGCTTTACATCCATAAGAAGTAAGTTTCTAGCAGATAGCTTCTCTAATACTCTGTAGTCCGAGCCATTGAAATTGTGAAGAATATCTCCCTGCTCAAAATGGCTGTCCACTGGTTTGTAAGTGAATTGAAACTTAGTATTGGTACTTCCATCAATTCTCAGACCAAGATTGGTTACTTTATCAAGGCAGTAAGCGTTACATACATCCTCTGCAAATACTGTCTTTACATCAATCTCATCAAATCTGCCACCAAGAAATCCTCTTAGCTGCATTTCACTAGAACAAAATCTTGCTTCCACTCTTTTATGCTCTGAAAACTCAATCTGCATCCAGTTCTTATCCTCTGACAAGGTCTTTGCCAGTGCTAATGCAATCTGACCACCCATGACCAGCGAATCCGTTTTTCTTCCAACATGAATCTGCATGAAATCATCCAACGATAAAAGATAATTCATTGTTTTTCCTTTTAAATGCTCTTTCACAAGCACAATCTCTTCTAACTTCATAAATTCCTCCATTCTACAAAAGAAGGGCGAAACCTTCTTGGCTTCACCCTTGTCCTTTGTCTACTTATTTGGTCTTGCATATAACACAGCACTTCCACTATGGAAGTCCCCATATACAACACCCTCTGCTTCGTTTTTCGCTTCAACCATCTTTCCATTTCCAGCATAAATACCAACATGACTGATATTCATATATCTGCCGTTATTTGTATAACTGTAGAAAATCAGATCGCCCGGTTGAAGTTCTGCTTCTGTTACGGACTTTCCTGTTTCGTTAAGTCCCTGTGCTTCCGCAGCTGCTGTGGTTGCACCACCATAACTGATATCCACTCCCGCAGCTCTCCATGAATAATATGCCAGTGAACTGCAATCATAATAATTGCCTGTATCTCTTAAATCCTGACTGTATGGATAACCTACTTTTGTCAGTGCATAACTTAATACTGACTTTTGCGTACTATCACTAATCGTATTTAAGATGGCATTTATCTCTGCCTGTGTCAGCGAAGAAACACTGTTTCCTCCGCCACCACCTCCACCAGAGTAGCCAATCATTGCAAGATTCTCTGGACTCATCATTTCATTAAGAAGTGCTATCTGTTCCGAAGAAAAACCATATATGGTAATCATATCCCGATAACTCTTTATTGATACATTTACACTTAGGATTGTCTCAGAACTTGTTGTTCCATCTCCATTATCATGTGATTCTGTTCTTGAACTCGTTGTATAGGAACACATGTCATCTACCACATCCTGAAGCCACCCCTTAGAAGTATCATTCATTATAGTCGCAGCATCCCCAATTCCATGCTTCACCATATACACGCACATAATGTCGTAGTAATTAGATGGATTAGCATCCGTACCTTCGTAATCCACATAGACCACTTCTCCACTGTCATATCCCGTATGGTCATTTGCCAGAGTATTCACATCACGATTGAACTCTGCAACATAAGCACTTGTAACTGTCTGGACTGTATCACCCGCTTCAAGTGGTGGTAAAAATAAAGCAAATGGTGAATTGTAAATCGTTGCAACTACTGCAATCACAGGCACACATATCAGCGCTATCAAAAGAACCAACAGCAATAGAAACGGACCAATCACTGCGATAATCTGCTTAATCACCATTGATGCTCTACGAAACACCAAATCTTTTACAAGTTTTGCAAGAGAATCCTGCTGATCATTCTGTGCTTTCATCTTATCTAAAAAGAATTTCACTTTTCTTGCACGATTACTACGCACCATATCGTCATGTTCTATCTTTGCTCCAACTACTTCTCCTGCCGCAAAACCTATTGCTGTACCAACTCCCGGCGCAACTGCTGTGCCTGCTGCCGAAGCTGCAACTTTTGTTGTAACCTTAGCCGTAATCTTAGCTGTTTTCTTTGCAGTCTCTTTTGTAGTCTCTTTAGCGACTTTTTTCGACACATCTTTTACAGTCTTTTTCGCTGCTTTCTTTGCAATCTTCTTACCTGCCTGAACCTGCTTAATCTTTCTTTGCTTTGCTGCGATTGCCTGCCTTTTAAACAATGCCGCACCTCTCGACGCAGTACCTGTTACCGGTTTCGATGCTTCATACATAATTCCAGCAGCCTGTTGTACTTCTCTACCACCTTCCATATGGTCTGTTGCAGTCTTTGCACCTACAACTCCTGCATTCCGAAGTGTAGTCTTCTTGACCTTAATGGGCTGGTTACTATTCTGTATCCCTTTACAGAATTTAGAAATACGTCCTGTTCTATCAGCCTTTGTCTTATGAATGGTGCTCTTTCGATATGACTTACTTTGCTTCTCATTAGCAACCGCACTACCCTTAATCTTGGGAGAACGGTCAACAGTGTATATATTACTACCTTTGATGGATGCACCTTTGGGAACATGGCTGTGAATCTTCGCTTTCTCTTTGGTATGAATCACCATCGGCTTATCATCAACCTTTTTGATGTTCAATGTTCTTACCTCCCTGCCAAATAAAACATGCCACCATGATTACTCCTAGTGGCATATCCTTCTTATTCTTCAATTCCTTTTGCTCTCGCAAGTGCTGCCTCTTTTGCTTTCTGTTCCGCAATCTTTTCATGGATATTGGTGTTATAAAGTTTATAGAGGTTGGTATCCTTACTGATCTGATTATCAAATGGAATAACTACTGAACCACATTTAATCAGTCCCATACCTGATGAAGTGTTTGTTACAAATCGAAGCTGTGCTTCTGATACACCAACTACTTCTGCCATCTTAGAACTGTCTGTATTTGCCTGTTTTAATAAGGCTACAAATTCTGAGTTAGCAAGCATTGTGGTAGCTGTATAGTTCTGTAATAAATCCACGACATTCTGTGTGATACCAGTACATAAACCTCCCTGCTTACGCACTTTTTTCCATAACTGCTGTAAATACTTCGCAGAATATTCTGAGTTAAGCAAAACGTGGAATTCATCAATATAAAGCCAAGTTGCCTTACCTGCTTTTCCATTCTCTACAATTCTCTGCTGAATACTCTCCATCATAACAAGCATAGTAATAGGACTAAGTTCTGCACCTAAGTCTCTGATTCCATATACAGTAAATCTGTTATCTACATCCACATTTGACTGGTGATTGAAGATATTTAAGGAACCAGATACAAATAACTCAAGTGACAATGCAATATCCTTCGCTTCATCTTCTGGTTGCTGTAACAGTAAATCATAGAAGTCTGACATAACAGGGATATACTTTTCTTTGCTTCTTGCAATGTCGATATAGAGTTTTCTTACACATCTATCAATGATTGATTTCTGTCTGGAATTTAAAGTATCTCCAATACACTGTTCACAAAGACCAAGCATAAACTCGCCCTTTTCTCTTACCCAACCCTTAGAATCGTTCTGGTCTAAGTTCCATACATCCATCGCAAGGGGATTCACATAGTTGTCTGTGTAGGTAGACATATTTACTACAGTTCCACCATAGGTCTGTGCAATATCAAAATACTCGTTCATTGGATCAATTACGATGATTTCATCATCACCCGATAAGAATACATTTCCCATCTCCATCTTACAGAAGAAGGACTTTCCAGAACCAGGTACTCCAAATACGAATCCGTTTCCGTTAATCAGTTTCTTACGATTCCCTACATTGATGTTCTTTGAAATCTGATTGATGCCGTAGTAATTACCTCCAGCATCATTTAATTCCTGCACATTAAATGGCATAAGAACAGCTAGTGACTGTGTAAGCATAGTTCTCATGGTTTCTACCTGTCTCACTCCAATTGGAAGTGTAGTATTTAGTGCTTCTCTCTGTTTCAAATAATGCACATCAATGGTACAACTGTTACGCTTTCCAATGGTTTCAATGGTTTCGCAGATGCTTTCTAATTCCTTTTTGCTCTCCGCCATAACAATAATGGTGACTCCCACATAGAACAGGCACTGGTCATTCTCACGCACATCATCCATAATTGCTTCAATTTCCTTTTTCTCTGTTCTCTTTGCATATGAGATTTCAGTAGAAAAGTCATTGTTCTTATTACGAACTCTCTGCTGTTTGATAATGTCAGATTCAATACCTAAGTATTTCTTCTGAAGTGTCTTTGTGGTCAAGTCCTTTGGAACTGGAACAACATCAATACTCGTCATAGAGTGTACTGGAAGTGACGTAATCTCATTGATGAATCGGTCTGACAAGCTGCTTGGATACTTCTTAATAAACAATGCTCTGCAGAACTTGCTCTCATCTTCAAAGTGGTCTGGGAAGAACTTAATCATGCCATTGCATAAATCATTCTTAAAATCCGCTCCTACCTTCTTTGCTTCCTTCAAATCAAAGTTGAAACTGTTCTCATCTCCTAAGTGGTAATAATCATAAAGCACCTTAATTCTTTCATTTCCAGAAAGAGGAACAATCTCTGCTCCAAGTTCTACAAATGCCTTATGAATGGTTGCTTCAAGGGTTGCAAACTGTGCCTTTGCCTCCTCGAAATTCTTTCTTTCGATCGTGACAGTCAGGTATCTTTCCTGCTCAATCCCCTGTCTGCCCTCATGAATCTTTTCTTCAATGATGTCATTGTAAATCTTACGGAAACTGTCATAACCATCATCACAGTAAGCAAGCAGAACTTTGTCTCTCAGATCAATCATGTTCTTATTCTTATTGTTGATTGTAATTTTGAAGTTACAATCCAAAGAATTAAGGAACTTACAATATCTCTCAAATACTCCAATTTGTTCATCCTCTGTTGCTGTGGTGTAGTTAATATCCTGAAAACGATAACACTTTGAATATCTATTCTTTGCCACTTCAAAGATTCCATTCTCTGCTACCGCCATAATTTCAATGGTTTCCTGTATGGATTTCGGTGCCTTGTAAAGAGGTTCACTTGCTTTCTTTAACACCTTGAATCCGTCTCCAAATAAGCCCATTCGCTCTTACCTTCCTTTCTGCTTTCGCATATAGCACCGCCGGAGTAATCCCGGCAAGTGCCAACATTACCCCGACTAAAAAGTCAGGTATTCCTTCTAGTTACTACTGCATATACTTATATGCCATGATTCCTGCTACCGCTGCTACGATAACGCCAATCAGTCCAAATAACATTCTCTTCGTCTTTTTCTTCATAGCTTCAAATTCCTCCGTATTCTTTGCCTGTTGCTTTGTGTTATTATCCTCAGTTACCTTTGCTGTATCTTTCTTAACAGCTTTCTGCTTCCCCTTTTTCTTCCTACCTGTGGAGAGTTCCTCCATGCGATATTCTGCAATCGCAAGTTCTCCCTCTGTGGACAGATAAGTAAGAGGTTTATTAGAAAACATAAACTTCAGCTTTTTTCCCATATACTCATAGAAGTCCATTCCGTTATAGGAATAGAATCCGCCAAGTGCGATTGGTGCAACACAAGGAATTGCAACATAAGCTGCTCCTGTAAGACCAATATATCGGTACAAAAGAAGTACCAATGTGCCTCCAACTGCCACACTTGCTACAGAAAAGATAAGCTGTTTTGCAGAAAGACCAAGTGCAACTGATTCCTGATAACGATCAATATCTTTGTTAATCTCAATTACCATTACTTTCTACCTCACTTTCTCTTTTACTTCTGGTGTCTTTTTTACTCCGATACTGTCTTCATACATCTTCATGCCCTCTGGACATAATTCTCGTAATTTTTCAGCATCAAACATATAAAGTGGATACTGACTAAATCCACTCTGTTTCACAAGTCCTGAAAACTCGCCCATATGATTCTCTTCAATAAACTTCTCAAGTTCTGGCATATTGTTTAAATCTACATAGGCACAGTAATCAGGGACTTGTCCATCTAAATTGACTGTCAAATCACCAAATGGTTCTGGATAACCTTCTTCATGGCTTACCAAGCCAATATAAAGACATCCATTATTCAGATAACTGTTAATATCAATCGTTACCTTTTCTGTACTTCCCCATTGTGTCTTATAATCTAATTCCATTGCCGCTCCTTTCTACAAGCCAAATGCCTTGCTTGTGAGTGACTGCGCTCCCTTAACACTTCCAACTGTCATTGCAATCGTAAATGTCATTTCACACAGATAAATGAGCGTCTGTGCCCAGTCTGCATAACTTCCTGTAAAAGATGGAAGTCCCGCACTAACAAAAGCATTACACACAATAATTGCA
Organism: Lacrimispora sanguinis; assembly: GCF_044987295.1. Lineage (NCBI taxonomy): Bacteria > Bacillati > Bacillota > Clostridia > Lachnospirales > Lachnospiraceae > Lacrimispora > Lacrimispora sanguinis. The sequence goes on from NZ_CP173277.1 coordinate 1,874,956, forward strand.
AGTGCCATAGTGACTGCCTCAAAGACAACAGATAAGAAATATTTGCAATAAGATACTACGGTATGACTTACTGTTCTGTTTCCACCCATTGTAGAAAACGCTATCGCTCCCATCGGCACGATAATCAGTATCTTTAAGAATCTGAAATACACTGTGTAAATAATGAAAAAGCCACAGATAATGATAATAATGGAAAGTAATGCTGCCAGAATTAACATGACTAGACTCTCTCCAAATCCTAAATTCTTAATAATATCTGCCTGTGCACTATCAATACTTAGTGTCGTTGTTGTGCCTGCTGTCAGCAGATTAACCAAATTTCCAATGGAAGTAAAAAACGCCTTCATAATCGTGACATTATTGGCAACAAACCATTCTGCCAGTCCCACTCGAATCAGCATTCTTAAGATTACTTCAAATCGCATATCCTCTTTTACATCCACACTCTCCGAACAGAAACCGATAACAAAGAACAAGACGACCAGAGATGAACCAACCGCTACAAAGATTGGTTCTATCCCTTCAATAATTGCCCAGGGACCTCCGCCCTTAAAGTTAACCGGTGACTGTCCAAGCATTGAAAATACAAGTGAAATCTGGTTGTTCCAAAAGCCGAATACCATTTCTAATAGAGACAATATTTTGTCTCCAAGTTTGAATATATCCATACTTGTAATTCACCTTCCTTCTTAATATCTGCGAGGCATGACTGCCCCGCATTTGCTTTTCCCATAATTCCTAAAAGCCAAGGAATGTTAATACAGTAGAGATACCTGCCATCATAACACCTGCTACAATTCCCTTTAATGCTGAGTTCATAGTAGAGGAATCCTGCTGCTGATATGCCTGAGCGAACTCCATTACGTTTTTTGCCAAGATAATGACACCGACTGCACCGATGACTGCGATTACAAGTGTCTTTAAGTTATCGAGTGGCTGGGTTACAGCTGATGTTCCTGTTGCTGCTGCAAAACACTGTGTGCTCATAAGGCTGACTGCCATTACACTTCCAAATACTGTTGGAATCAGTTTCTTTTTAACATTTCCATAAAATCCTTTCATTGTGTTACCTCCGTTTACTTTGTTTGATGTGTTTGCTGTTACTGCTGTGCTTTTTTTACGCATAATAAAATCTCCTTCAAAGTCTGGTGCAGAGGTCACGCCGGATATAAAAAGATGAACATCATCTATCCGGCTAAAATGACCGAATAGATAACATTCATCTACTCATATCTGCGTTGTTATTAGTTTCTATCAAAACAGGATTACTCCTGGTACCTAGGTTAATCAGGCTTTTCCTGATGCGTTACTGCGATAACCACCTCCTTCATATCTAAGCGTTCCTATACCAAACTTCCCGCATTTCTTTCACACTATAATCAGGATAAAAATACTGCATTACCAATGCTTTTGATACTTTTGCTTCAAGTGCCTGTTGCATCTCGTGTATCTGTTCATCAGAATAATGCCAATGAACGATTCGATTTGAAATCTTATCTTCCCATTCTGGAACTTCCCTTCTTGCTTTAGGTTTAGGACGAACTCTTTGATTCTCCGTCATTTCCTCTGCATACTCCAATTCGTTTCCCTGCTCCTCATTTAACTTATTCTTCTGAACTTTTTCTTCCAGACTGCTAAATCTTCGGTTCAGTTCAACCTCTCCAAGCAGCATAAATTCCTCATACTTCAAATCGTCAATATAAATATTCTCTCCCTTTTCCTTCATCTTTTCAAAATGTGCAATTGCCTTTTGAGACAGAATTTCAAAAGGTGGACCAATCAGATTCTGATTCGCTTTAACATCATGAACATAAGGCTCACCTTTTCCATCTGATGTCTGGTCGAACATTGGATGTGCGAAAGGAATATACTTATTATCAAGAATTGGATCAAAACCACGGATAAAGATAATACATTTCTTGTTATCCAGCTTTCTTACCTCATCAGGAGTAAATATCTCTCTTCCTAACACATCAAAATTCCTTGAAGAGCTTCCTTGTCTGCCTCTAGTTTCTCCACTCGACTTCTTATCAATCGTGCTTTTTCCAAGCAGTTCTGACACATATTTGTGAGTGGATTGTTCGTTTCCACCCAAATAGATAAAAGTATCACAATTGCCGGGGATTGTTTCCCAAGTATCCTTAAACAAAGCCTTTAGCTGTGCAAAGTTCTGAATGATGATAATACTTGAAATTTCCCTGCTTCGCATAGTAGAAAGCAGCGAACAGTAATCATCTGGTAATGCAACATTCGCAAATTCGTCTAACATAAAGGTGACATGGATTGGAAGTCTGCCACCACAGTTAAAATCTGCCTGATAGTACAATTCCTGAAATATCTGCGTATAAAGCATACCGATAATGAAGTTATAGGACTTATCTGAATCTGGTATTACACAAAATAGAGCTGTCTTTGTTTCCCCATCTCCATTTACACCAATGCCTATATCTGCAAGGTTTAGCTCATCCTTCGATAGCAATCGTAATACCTGCTGATTCTCAAGGAAGGCAAGTCTTGAGTTTGCACTGATAATAATGGAACGAACTGTATCTCCTGCACCACGCATACACTTGTTATACTGTTTAACTGCTGGATGATTTGCACCTAATGGTGAATTTTTTTGTAAATAGGACATTCTCTGGTCTAGCATCGACTGTTTTCCTTGTTCTACAACCTCTGCTTCCCCAATCAGTTTTAACACTGTTTCAAAATTACGCTTACTCGGTTTTTCTTCTAGCCAAACATAATAGAAAATGGACTGAAGAAATAACCCCTCTGCCTTCTCCCAAAATGGATCAGATGGTGTAGCACCTTTTGGTGTGGTATTACTGATAATATTAGTAATCAGTTTTACAACATCTGTTTCTTCTCTGATATAGGAAAATGGATTGTAACAGTCTGACTTATCCATCTCCAATAGGTTAATAACTTTCACATTGTACCCGTTCTTTTTTAACATTCCACCTGTACTTCTAAGGATTTCTCCCTTTGGATCGGTGCAGATAAAAGAACAGTTATGAGGCATCTGCATCAGATTTGGCTTTACTTCATAAAAAGTTTTACCAGCACCAGAACCACCACATATCAAAATGTTTCCATTCAGTTTCAATCTTCTGAAATCAAGTGACATTCTTACATTCTGGCTTAGAATACGATTGAAATTCTCATCCTTATCTGCAAGAACCTTATTGACTCTCTGTGGTGTCTCTAGTTTTGCTGTACCAAATTCCTTTCCCGGCATCATATTTCTTTGACTGGTGTAATACATAACAATAGCCATTGCGTATATTCCCAACACAATGGCTACTGCTTTTACTGTATATTGATTGAAGTAATTGCCATATGGTACAGCACATACTTCATTGAATCTACTTAGGAAGGCATTAAACTCTATGCCATCTTCCCATGCTCCACCTATCAGATATCCAAGATACCATGCTGCTAATGCTCCAAGTAGAAGAAAGAGAACCGATGGTTTCTTTTTACTTGTCTGCATAGGCTCTACCTCTTTCTTGTTGTGGTTGTCTTCGTAGTAGTGGACTTCGTGGTAGTCTTAGTTTCTCCCGCCTTTCCACGCTCGCCTCTAGTTTCTGTCTTAGTCTGCTCATACTTCTCACGCAAATTGGATTCCACTTTATCATAATGTGTATATAGTTCTTCCCCTCGCTTCGTCTCTACCACTCGATTCTGTGAATCGTACATCTTATAGTTCTTATTGCTGTCGATAAAGGTAAGCATTGTCTTTCCATTATGAATCTCCATAATGTTTTCCTTATTCAGCCACACGAATCTTGCGTTATCTCCCCAAGTGCCTGGTACTCTGGTTTTTACTGCATGTTCATTTTCCTCAACAATAAGATTCTTGCTGATTGTGACATCGGATAAGTTCATATTCTTAGAAGCAGAAACTGCTCTCATTCTTTCGGCAAGGCACTGATATCCTCTCACTCGATTTAAGAACGCTTCCTTGTCCATAATGACCTTATGCTCACCAGAAGCATTCTTTGTACCAAGAACACCAATGGTTTCAAGCTGCTTAATAACACTTTCTGCCTGAGAATTATCAATACTGAAATTCTCCTTTACACTGTCCACACTGATACTCTGTTTGCCCATCGCAAATAATCCAACTTTTTCAATTAGACCATCCATAACAGTACTTACTTTCACTCCATCCTCACTGTGGACCATGTCGTTTCCCATTTTTTGATTCTTAAGAAAATCCATCAACTTTCCCAGCTGCTTTTCATCCCCGTTTTTCAAGTAATCATCAAAGGTGGCAATACGTCCTGAACTGAGTTTCTGAAGGATCATATTTACTCTAGGAACTGCTTCCGTGTGGAAAATAACCTCGCTCATACCATCCTTATGATTCAAATCCGGTAATACAGAATATAGAATCCCATATTTCTTAGCCAGTTTTTGAACTTTTTTCATATCTTTGGTTTCAAACTGCAATACCTGCAAATCTCCACCCTTCATCAATAACTTTCTCATTGATGTTTTTCCTAAAGATTTCTCATAATCGAGAAGTCCCTTTAAGACATCAATTGCTTTCTGCATGGCGCTAATACCACCACTGCCTACTTTCATAGCAATCTCTACACCATCATATGCGACACGGATAATCTGTACCGCCTCTTGAATTTCTTCTGCCATCTGTCATCCCTCCTACAATACTGGTTCTCTCAATGTGCATCTCGGTTCAGATTCAACAGACTTTTTGTCTGCTTCTTCTTCCTCCTGTTCCTCTGTTTCTCTCTGACTTTCAGCAATCTTTGCCTTGATACTTTCAGAATCTGCCGTTCTTACCTCATCTTCAGATACATCAATTCCATACGCACCCAATACTTCCGAAAGTCTTGTTATCGCTTTTTGCTCCTGGATACGATACATCTCAATAGAAACTAACAAATTCTCAATCTGGCTTACCCAAGTTGGCTTCACATCATACATCACAGAATATTTCTCCATAATGCGTATGGAATCCGTTTCATCCACCGATTCTACCAGTTCATCAATCAACTTATTTGTAAGTTCTTTGTCCGAAGTCTTGAAAGCAAACTGCACGATAAATTCCTTTTCTTCATTAGAAAATGAATGTGATACCTTACATATATCATTTATGGTTTCGCTTATCATCAATAATCCCATAGTATCCTCCTAATAATCCATACTGTTTTCAAGTACAGCAATTTCAATGATTTCCTTCATCTTTTCTGCTGATACATTGTTGTTAATTAGTTCTACAAGCTGCCCCTCAGTAAGTCCTCGTTCCATACCAGTCTTTATCTGGATAAGCTGTGCTGGAACTAAATCTCCCGATGCAACAAGTTTCACAATATCCTGTCTGCTCTTTTTCTTAAAACCAAGCCTTCCGATCAGTGCAGCAACACCTGTTTCACTTTTTCTAATAATTTTCTCTACTGGAACTCTCTGCACCATTCTTCCCTGAGCATCAACTACTGGCATCTGATAATAAACTGGGATTGCATTGCTACCTGTAAACATTTCTGGAATTGGAGCTGTGATATTAGATGCAGCCTGTTTTTCCTCTTTTACAGTTGTATCCTCTGGTTCGCTGTCTGCTATCGCTTTTTTTGCGACAACTGGTGTATCTTTTTCTGGCTTATCTGCTCTTGCAAGCAGTTTATCCTCTAAAGTATCTATGCGTGTCTGCATTCTTTTCATCTCCTTTTCTTTATCCGTGATTTGTTCACGAAGTCTTGCTATCGTAGAATCTGCTTGATTTAACTTGTTCTGCTGTGAATTAAGCAACGACTCCGCATCGTTGTACTTCTGTAGCAGATTATCTCTGACTTCCTCATCTCGCTTAGTGCTTTCAAAGATTGTCAGCTTCTTATTCAGTTCATCATAGCGTTGCTCCTGATACTGAATCTTCTCAATAGATGCTGCCATTTGCTCCATCATTTCCTTTACATATGCAGGAGCATCCTCTGCTCCTACCCTGGCTGCTTTTGCCTTTTCTAACACCGACTGAAATAATTCCTTCATTTCAGCAACATTACTTTTATTTCCAACCGAGCTTTCTATTGTTGCTATGGGAACACCCTTTTGAAAGAAATCCAAAGCAACCTGCACCTGATATCCTGTCAATTCTGGATGATTTGCAACCAGTTCCACAAATTCCACATCTATTCCCTTTCTCAAATAACTAGATAACACCTTCATTTGAGATAGCTTGAAGTTCTTTTTCAAATACAAATCAATCTGATCCTTTTCAAGTCCAAAAGTCAAATCCTCTTCAACAAGAAGATACACATCATCTTCAAAACGGTTTGCATTTTTGATTTCTTTAAGTATGTTACCTCTCCTAATGTTGTCCATTCTAAAACCTCCTTCAACTAAAAAAACAGCCTAACGAATTGGCTGCTTCTGCTTAGTTCTTTCTGTTATTTTGTTCTTTGTATTATCCTCAATCATAGTTCTATCCTCGTTATCAGAAATCATATCTTTCACTATCGACTTTCCAAGATTAAGTTCTTTAAATACTACTTTCTCCTTGCTACTGACAATCGAATACTGTTCCCTGTAATACTCTTTAAGCTGCTCCACCTCTTCTAAGGAATATCCCTCTTGTTGTAACTGACTCATTAGATTTATCCACTGATTATGCTCTTCCTCAAAGAACTTATCCCCATTCAGATAACTATTTTCCGCTGTTTTTAACTCCTCTAAATCATCAGCAATCGCAAAAATCGTTTTACACTTTTCTCTAGAACGATATACTCTGCTTTTTTCTGTGGATGCCTCCTTCTTCTTACCAGTCAAATTATCAACTGTTGCTGCTAGTTCTACTACATTATGAACATTATGCCTTACTAAAAACAAATACTGCTGTTGTAACTTCTGCATTTTTTTTATGTCATTCTTATATTTCCAAGCCTGACTATAAGGTTTTTTCTTTAGTTTTCCGATTCGATATAGCTTCGCATAATATCTTTTCTGAATACCAGACATCTTTGCTCTGCGATACCGTCTCACATAGCACTTCACAATTTCTGGCTGTATCTCTTGTTTCATAGCTTGATAGAAAGCTAAATCTTCGGTGGGTATTCTTTCACGAATCCTCTCCTCCGAATAATTCTCGCCGAGTGTCTTGCATCGCTTAAAACGATTCATCCCCGGTGGCTTTACGGCAAGATATTTTCCTTGCTTCACTTCATACCCTTTATCATGAAGCAATTCTAAAAACTGTTCAAAATCACCAGCCTGCAAAATACATGCATCTAAATCTCTTACTATCATATCTGACCACACGAATTTACCATCTCGATACTCATTCCATTCATGATAGTATTCGTGCTTTTCATTCTTATCTGTTTCAATATCAATCGTAGATAAGCCAAATTCCTCACATAAGCGATTGGTTATAGGCTGTATTTCTTTAGCCCAGTCCCCTTTTTCATAACGATACTTTTTCCCATCTACAAAGCTAACACTGTTAAATACTGTATGAGAATGAATATGGTCCGTGTTATCGTGAACACAGAACACTGCCTCATACTCTTTGCCCAAGTATTCTTCCACAAATCGTCTGGTTATTTCATAAGCTTTATCAGAATCAATTTCACCTTCCTTAAAAGATAAAATAATATGATAACCCTGACGCTTATCAATCTTTCCAAACTTTCTTTTTGTTGCTTTCATTTGTTCAAAAGCATTGTCTGGCTGGCAGTTGATTCCTCCAATCAGCCTTCCATCCCGTGTTTTCTCTGGATTCATAACATACTCAAGTGCTGTCTTTAAATGTCTGCCATGAAAACCAGAACCACAGTCTTTCATATATAGTATCTTGCTAATTGCCAATCTGCTCCACCACCTTTTTAACCTCCAAATTCAGCTTTCGCATATACGCTGTTAAGCTATCTTTATCTTCCTTTGAGTAAAGTTCCGTATTGTTATTGTAAGTAATCTGGTTAATATTCACACCAATTCGATTGACCTCATTAATCAATTCCTTTAGCATCTTGCGTATTTCTGGATAATCATTTGGTTTCTGGTCAATAAGAAGTCTAAGATAAGCGGACTCAGACATACCTGCCTCTTTTGCCTTTATCGCTAACACCTTTGCTTCCTCTGGAGTCAGTCTAAGCAGCTTATCAATGCTGTGCTGTCTTCCCGCCATCTAATCACCTCGCTCTCGCACTTACTTCCTGCTTTGGAAATGCAGTCGTAATATTTTGTACTGTATCGCTAATGTCCTTCCCTTGTGACAAATTAGTAATCAATTCATCCGCAAGTTTCACCGCTAACTCTTCTACTTGTTTTCCATACTTCGTCTGATCAAATAGCTTATCAAGCACCTGTTCTTCCGATTTCAAGTTGTCATAGCGGCTCTGCATGTTTCCAAATTCAATCATATCCCTAGCATTTTGCCTTTCGGCATCAATATCCAAGATAAACTCATAATTCCATTCACATACAAGATCAATAACATCATCCATTGAATATTCTTCCCAAACAGTCTCCTCTTTTTTGTCAGCTAAGTCTCCTCTAAAATGAACACCCTCCACATGACCAAGCACATAATCATGGCCTTCAAAGTAATCAATAATAATCTCTGCCTCTTTATCTGTAAAATGAAATCCTGTCTCAAAGTTCCTTTGGAATTCTAGTAGTGATTCTACTGTAGATAATTCTACTGGTTTTGTTCCTTGTAAATCTTCTCTGTCCATCGCTACAAGTACACCTCCTTATCCGTGTTTAGTTAAAATTATCATGGCTCTCTTGCCCAGTGCTAATACCCTGAGCATGGCTAGATACGCAGATTGGATATCCATCCATTCTGCTTCCTAGTCAGGGGACAAATTCCCCTAAAACCCCTTTATATTGCCACATGGTCTCACTTTTCAAGTTCATTTTGCGCTTGTGGTCTTACTTTTTAAGTTCACCTGCCCAAAATGGTCTCACTTTTTAAGTTCACTTTCTAATAATAAATAGATATTTATTTCAAGCTTTCTTAATGTGGTCGCATATTTTAAGTTCTTTTTGGTATAGTGGTCTTACTTTTTAAGTTCACCTACCTGAAATGGTCGTACTTTTTGAGTTCACTTTCACCTTTGATGCAACAAGCCATTCATTATAATCTTTAAATCCTTCTGGTGGAGGACAATCTTCCACATCATACCCTAGACCGTAGTATTTCACTGTCAATTCATCGCTTGCTTTTCTCCCTGGTGCATCTGCATCTAAGCAAAATCTGATTGAACTTACCTTGGGATGTTCTTCCAAGAATGTTTCAAGAGGTGCATCAGACAGCATTCCAAGAGCTAGTTTATTACTCTCGTAATCACCAAACATATCAACATAGCTCATAAGGTCTATTGCAGCTTCAAAAACAATCAGCTGCGTACTGTCCTCATTAGAAACATTGAAACCATATCGCTTATCATTGCCTGCAACATCACACTTAAAAGGTTTTCCTTCTTTGTCAAAAACACCTCTCATACTGGCAAATCTAGTGACTCCCGCTTTGTCATTTCCTCGAAACACTACATTATGATAATGCCTGCTTTCGTATATCAGCCCCTGACTTACAAAATAGTCTATTACTGCCTTACCAATAGCTCGATCCCGATTCAGGTATTCATACAGATATGAATTATCAGCAGATGGTTCAGGCAAAACAAATGGCTTTCTCTCTTCTGTTTTTTGAGTGGGCACCTGATATTTTAGTTTTGGTTTTTCAGTAGCATTGGGTATTCTTCTATACCCTGCAAAATCTAATAACCAAAATACTGCTTCTTTAACATCCATACCACAGAACACTCGTAAGAAATCAATCTGAGAACCGCCATTATTCCCTTTGTCATACTGTCTCGACCAACGATACCAGTGGCTTTTATCATAGATTCTTATGGAATCCATTTCTTTTAAAGTGTAATACTTTCCAACACGCTTTACTGTATAGCCTAACTGTGAAGCAACCGCTGTAAGGTCAACACTCTTCGCCACTCGTAGTTCTCCCTCTGTATATCTGTCATCCATCCTTATCACCTGCCTCTTCCCTTTTCCGCAACTAATGGTGAGTTCATATCAAATGTTTTATAGTCTGTTGCAAGATGAATATTGGGATTCTTAATCATTCCCTTTTCCTTAAAGCTAAAAAACTCACGATTCTTGCCCCCGACAATAATATGATCCACTAACGGGATTCCCATCATTTCACATACAGAATTCATCCTGTCTGTCATCATAGTGTCCGCCTTACTTGGTGTGAGGTTTCCGGTTGGATGCGAGTGAACCAGCATAATACTTGCTGCATTTGACAATATACTTGCTTTTAGCAGCTCTCTCGGATGTGCCATTGCTTCATTCAATGCACCAATACTTGCAAAGTGTACATTGATTGGTTTTAGGTCTGAACGAAGATTTATTACACATACCACCTCTCGGTCAAATTCCGACATTAATTCCCCTAGAACTGCAACTGTCTCTGTTGGAGAAGTAAAAGGATGCTCCGAAAAAATAGGCGCATCCTTTACTAATCTTACTGATACCACATCAAGTCCGAATTCATTCTGTACTTCTGGTTTCTTCCCCATCCACATCAGCCTCCTCTCCGAACTCAACATGGATTAAAAGTTCTCCATCAGTGTCATTCATCAGAGCAATCAGTTCCTGCATTGTCATCTCCTGCTCCATAATAACCTCCTTATCTGGACTTTTCTGTAGCTGAGTAAATCAACTTAGGCTCTGCCACAATTCCATCCAAACGCTTATTTGGAGTATCTGTTGCAAGAGAAAGTTTTCTCAAATCTTTGTCATAGTGATATACCTGGTTCGACAATCTTTCCTCTAACGATACCTGATCCATATTGATTTCCGCTACCATCTGAGCAAGTTCATTTGGATCACCCATATTAGAGCTTACTGCGATGACTTCATGCACAGATGAGGGCATAATATAGAGGTCTGTTTCTAAATCTTCCGCCAATGCATGAAGCTTATCTTCATATAACATGGAGATTGCTCCATTGATACCCTGCTCATTAGAAATCACATACATAGACTGTTCTGGAGGAATTTCTCCAATCATCATTTCTGCAATTTCAAGTGGCATTCCATCCTTCATAAACATATCCTTAATTACCTCATTCATGTTTCTGATTCTTGGCGGGAAAATTCGTCTGGTATTCTCTACCGCAGCCTTAAACATTTCATCTTCACTCATGCCAAGCTGCTTTGCTAGAGAATTATGAACCACAGTACTTTGAATGCCAGAATCTTCTACCTTCACTACCCAGCGATAAATAATGGACAAATCCTGAAAGGCTCTGTTTGGTGCATCTTCAAGAAGCGCTTTATTCTGCTCAGTATTTACAAGCTGGAATACGATGTTATCCTTTGCACTTTCCATATCAAGGGAAGGGACATTATCTGGAGCTTCTCTCATGGCTTTTTCCATCATGGCTGCTGCATCAGTTAATACCAACTCAAGATTGTCTGTATCTTTGTAATGCTTATACATGTTGTTGATATAGATGGTAGGCGAAACTCTTACCCCTTCTCCCATTAATGTCAGTCCATCTACTGTATGATTCACCTTTTCTGTGGGATTTACTGCCAGCTTCATATTCTGGTACTGTTCTGGTAAAAAATCCATAAACTTCTCTTTTACTACCTCTTTAAAAATCTCATAATTCATCATAATAAAATCCTCCTAATTGTTGTTGGATGGTTCTGAACTCATCCAATTCTCTGCTAATTGACTCATTAATACTTCCGTTGGTTCTGCCACGCTCTTTGTCTTCATTGACTGAACTAGGCCAATCGGAATATCAATGCTGATACTGATTACACCTTCTGCATTACTACGAAGATAAATACTAATGTTGTCTGACATAATTAACCTCCTGACATTGAAATAGGGAGCTATAAGCAATGGCCTGTAACTCCCTGTGTGAATAGTTCCTATTTCTTTCTACGCTTCTTCCTTATCCTCTTTCTTTTTCCAAAAGAGTGCCGCTACACCAAGCGTAAGTGCAACTGCCCCGATACCTCCATAAAGCCAAGGATTGAAGTTATCGCCTGTCTGTGGTAACTTCGGTTCGGTTGGTTTGTTGCTGACAGCAAGCTTGTATTCTATTACCCCAACCTTGCCATCTCTATACTCAAAAGTTACTTCCTTTACTGTTTCATCAAGGATATAACCCTTTGGAGCCTCAACTTCAACCACATAATAAGTGATTGCCGCTTCATACTTGCCATCTTTAAATGTGCCAATAGCAAGTTCTTGTGATTCTGCATGACCGTTTTTGTCAGTGATTAAGGTTTCAATTACTTTACCATCCTTATCACGAATCTCGAACTTAGCACCAGCTAAAGCCTTGCCAGTATCCGCATTCGTTTTCTCAATGATAATCTTTCCAACAGCTGCTTCATCTTTCATAGAAACCTTCTGAATATCTGCTATCTCCGTTACTGTGAACTCAACATCTTTGGCGATTACATAACCAAATGGAGCAGTTTCTTCTCTTAAGATATACTTGCCAATAGGAAGTCTTTCGATAAGATGTGCTTTCTTTCCAGAAGTCCATTTCTCTACTACTTTTCCATCTGCATCAATTATAGAAAGTACTGCTCCTTCTAATTCATGCTCTCCTGTAATATCTGTCTTCGTGAAGTATACCTTAATTGGCTCATTTGTAAATTCAGCTTCAAATTCTAATACCTTAATAGAATCTCCCTGATAAGAGGCATTCACATCATAGGTAATGTCTGATTTCACATATCCCTTTGGTGCTTCCACTTCTTTTACATAATACTTTCCAAGTGGAAGGTCTGATACAAATGTTACCTTACCGTCTTTTCCCGTTACTGCTCTTTCAATCTCGGTGTCAGCCTTTACAATTACTTCACCATCCGCATTTACAATGTCAACTTTTGCAAACAATCCAAATGCTGCTCCGCTTAATACTTCCTTTGTTTCTGCATCTTTCTTAATAACAGTAATCTGTACCTTCTGTCTTTCATTGGTTACAGACATTCCAGCATATACGACAGCTGTATTCTGATCCACATAAGAAAGTTCTGCATCCTTTGGTGTGGAATCTAAAACAAATCCTTCAATTGTCTTGGTTTCTACCACATAGTATTTACCAAGTGGAAGGTTCTCTAAGGTTGCATATCCCTTTTCATTGGTAACAATGGTAGCCACTAATTCATCTTTCTTGTAGCTGATTGTTCCAAGCCCATCGGCACTTACCACATCTTCCTTTGCATATACTTCAAAGGTGACTCCAGCAAGACTCTTTTTAAAGTAATTGAACACGAAATCATACCAATGTTCTTTTACAAGAGTGGTATCTGTTACAAATTCTCCATCCTTGTTAAGAATGATTGTTCCAGTTGGAACTTCGTCCTTCATAACAACACACTGAATCTTCTCTGTGTCTTCTACTGTAAAAGTAGATTCCGCTGCCTTTAAATATCCGTAAGGTGCATAGTCTTCACGAAGAGTATAAGTTTTTCCTACAACAAGTCTCTTAATCACATGAGCCTCTCCTGATTTCGATGTCCAAGTATCAATGACATTACCCTTTGCATCTGTAACAGTAAGGGTTGCTCCGCTAATTTCTGCTCCACTTGCGATATCCTCTTTGGTAAATTCAAAAGTAGTTGGTGTATTTAAGAATACCGAACCATACTCTGCAATACTAACTTCCTGACCTTTGTACTGTGCATCAAAAGTCACTACTTCCTCAGAAGATACATATCCCGCTGGTGTTTCCATTTCTTTTGCATAATACTTGCCAAATAGATAATCCTTCGTGAATGAAATATGACCATTTTCATCGGATACTACTGTTTCTAGTAAAGAACCTGCACTTACAATGACTTTACCGTCCACATTCTTAATGTCTTCATCTGCATATAGTCCGAATACTGCTCCCGGAATACCTTCTTCCGTTTCAGAATCTTTCTTGTCAACAAATAATGACAATTTCTGACGCTCGTTTGTGAATGTGACAGATTCATAAATTACTGGTGTCTTATCATCCACATAAGTGAATGTGACCACCTGTGCTTCTTTGTTTAAAACATAGCCATATGGTGCTTCTACCTCTACTACTTTGTAGCTTCCCATTGGTAAATCTCCAAGTTTGGCTTTGCCATCCTCACCTGTAACAAGTGTTGCTACCAACTCGCCATTTGTATAATACTTGGTTCTTACACCATTCTCATCTAACTGATAATCATTGGTGTAAATGTCTTCCGCCGCATATACTTCAAACTTAGCTCCTGCAAGAGAACTTTCTTTGTAGATAAAGGCTTTCTCATTTTCAGACGCAAATAGTCCACCTTCATAAGAAGTAAGAACATCACCCTTTTTCTCTACTGTCAATTCTCCAAGTGCTGGTGCATCTTCATACACTGCATCAATGATTGCTTCATAAGTGTCACTATCTACTTCATATGCTGTATCAGAATCCACCACTACTTTGATATAAGTTTCGTTAATCACATAACCAAAAGGTGCAGCAATTTCTTCAATACGATAGTTGCCTAACTTCAAACTCTCAGGAAGAATCAAATCTCCATCTTCATCTGTTGAAAATGTGGTGTGTTTTACTTTGGTAGGATAAGTTGTAATCTGTTCTATATATTCTTTCTTATCCATGTTGTAAATCCTAAATGTTGCATTTGGAACTAATACAGTCTTTCCAGTTTTGGAATCCTGCTTTACCACACGAAGCTTCGCTGTAAATTCTCGATCCACGAATACACGCCATGTCTGTGGCTCTGTTGGATGGTTCTCTACAATCTTCACTTCAAATGGTTTGATTGTTTCCATGTTGTGAGGTGTTACTGTTTCCAATACAATATAAGTTCCATAAGGAATTGGCTGTGTTACAAGATGTCCCTTATCGTCCGTAAACAAAGTTGTCTCTCCATTAGAGCCAATCAGAACTTTTGTTGCATTGTCATAATCATAGCTGCCATTCTCTAATACCTTCAATGATGATTTCAGAAATGCAGTAAAGCCTGCTCCTGAAAGAAGTGGTTCTTCTGTATCATCCCCATTATCAGATACCTTGATTAACTGGAATGGCTGTTTGATAACCTGCTCCGTTGACTTTGTACTTCTTGAAACCTCTGCTACCAGATCATTCTCATAATCACAGATAACATCATGTTCCTCTTCATCTAACAGATAACCTTCTGATGGTTCAATCTCTTTTACATAGTAATTGCCAAGATAAAGGTTCTTTACCTCTGCTTCGCCTTTACTGTCTGTTGTAAGTGTTGCTATCAAGTCTCCTGCTTTGAAAATGATACCTGTTGCTCCATCTGGATGTGAAATATCATTTCTTGCATAAAGACCGTAAACTGCACCCTCTAACTTCGCATCTCCCTGTGGAACTGCTTTTCCTGTTTCCTTATCTACTTTATAGATATGAATCTTTGCAGTTGTTCTGTCATTCTTGAAAGTATGGCTGAATGTTGCTGTAGGTGTTGTGTTTGACAAGTAATTGAAATTGAAGCTATAAGTGTCTCTCTGGTTTCTCGTGTAAGCATATGGTGCTTGTGTTTCTGTGATATAGTAGCCATTTGCAATTGGAATATCTACTGTATAAGCTGCCACACCATTTTCCCCAGTAGTAACTGTCTGGAGTGCTGTGCCTTTTGTTACAATGACACTGCCTGCATAATTCTTAATATCATTTGCTGCGTATAAAGTGTATTTACCACCATCTAGCGGATTTTCTGTATCAGAATCCTTTTTCACTACTGATACCTGGCCTTTCTGTCTGGTATTGTAAATGCTTGTTGCTTCATACTGGATATCTACTGTCTGGTCCTTATACTGAATATCTACAGTCTGAGGTGTTGTATTGATTGTGTAACCATCAATCGTACCTGTCTCTATTACCACATAAGTTCCAAGATGAAGGTCTGTCACAATGACTTTGCCATCAATGCCTGTTGTCACAGCTTCTTTGATTACATCGTCCTTGTTATAAACCTTTGTTCCATCTGCCTTGTAAATATCTGCACCAGCTGTCACTTTAAAAGTAGCACCAGGTAAATACTTTTTCTCATAAGTGAAGTTGCTGCCATTCCATCCAGAAAGTACTTCGCCTTCCTTACAGATGGTGATTGCCCCTAGCTGTTCCTTATCAGTAGCTGTCACACCTGTTGTCTGGCCTGCTTTTACAGTTAAGGTATGGACTTTATTGCTGATCACATATTTGTTTGGTGCTTTAATTTCTTTCAGATAATAGGTCCCAGCAACAAGTGCCTTTGACTTCGCATACCCATTACTATCTGTAGTTAATTCCTGCACCTTATTTGTGCATCCACTATCAGAATAGATTCCATATACTGCACCTGAAAGTAAAACACCACTTGCCACATCTTTTTTATAGATTTCTCCATATCCGATGTTTTCTGTTTTTACTTTCAGATACGCATGAAGTGGATCAGCTCTTGGAACTTCTGATACAAATTCCTGATCTCCAGCTTTGCCAGTCAGCCAGAATACACAGCTGTCGTCTACACTGACTTTGCCAGTATTAGAAGTAAATGAACCTGCTGTAGCTGTTGTATTTACTGAATTAGAATAGATTGTCATACTGTTGCCATTCTTATCAATGCTGTAACCACTGATTGAAAAATCATAACCGGATAACACACCATTACTGTCTGATAATGTCTGTTCAAATCTCTGATTACCTTCGTTCCATTTCAACTCGTAAGTTGGTGCACCACTTTGTGTAGATGCTGCAAAACTTGGAATAATCGCATTGTAAGATGCACTGATATTGTTCTTTAATGACGTGTAGTAATTATAAGAAGCTGTTGAGTCTGGTGCTGTTGCACACAGTTTACTAGCTGCCGAATCTGCACTCGCTGTCCCGAAAATACCGTTTGCAATAATCCAAACCATAGCCTGTGTTGCAATATACTCATTACACTGACCATTGCTTGGTGCTGATACATCCGTTGAACTAAAGCCATAATAAAGGCAGTAAGATAAATACTTCTCCTGCTGGGCACTTAAACTTGTACTTGCATTATCATAACTGTTCATTAACTGACCACCCGAAGCTGATAAACCGAAGTTCATGCAATACCCCGTGTGCCCATCAATCATGGCATACAAGACTTTTCCATGATTATATCCTGCTTTCAATTCGCTGACTTCACCCGATGAATTTGTAGATGCATTCCAGAATGAAATCTTTGCACTGGCACTCGCTGCAAATGCAGTTGTACCATTTGAAAACAGGGTTGTGAAAATAGTTAATATAGCAAGGAAACCTGCCATAATTCGCTTCCATTTCTGTTTCATAAAATTGTTACCTCCTTGTTTTTGAGCAAAAAAATAACAGGTTAAAGTATTTGGCTTTAACCTGTTATATATTGTTCATTTAATTGTCACTATGCTCTGTAGCACCTAAACTCATAAAAGTCTCCACTTCCATTGGTATAGACACCGACGTATTCAATCAAAAAGTATGGTCCAGACTCGCACGCTAACATTTCAGCAATATACTGAGCAATTCCATCTTCCGAACCTAGAAGTCTTCCTGATGTTGTACTTGCCGTATTTAAGTCGGTCTGCACATACACGCTGTAATAGCCTGCTCCATCATAAGGATAATATGAATTGTACTCTTCCTGCGAAATACTTCCATTTGCTAACAAGCTATCAAGATTATCAGTAAGAAGTATTTTACCAGCAGCCTTTGTCTTAGCTGTTGCCAAACTGACAACATTTGCTGGACTGTAATCTGCTTTTGCTGGCTGTACTGGAGCTTGCTGTTCTACTTTTGGTTCTTCTTTCGGTTCATCCTTTGGCTGTTCTGCCTCGTTGCTCTTATTGTCTGATTGAGTGCTATCAGTCTTTATCTTGGTACTTTCTGTATTAGAATTATCTGCTACAGTTGTTTTTTCTTCTTGCTTTGGTGGTTCTGTTTCTGTAAGCTGTTCCGTTTCTTTCTTTTCTTCCACAGTAGGCTTCTCTGTAGGTTCTTCCGTGGAGGCTGGTATTTCTGTAACACTTTCCTTCTGAGTAGCCACATTTTCTGCATTCTTACTTGAACATCCTGCAAGTATCAAAACCATTACGGATAAAATGATAATCATCATCTTTTTCATCTGCTTCACCTATCCTCTCCGTAAGTGGGATAGGCTCTGTGTTCCGTGCCTGTCCACACTTACAAATGTGAACATCTATTAAGTTGCACGGGACACTTCTAAGGTACATCCCGTATTCTGTTCATGTCTTCCTCCTTATTATACTGCACTTAGTTTACTCATTGCAAAAAAGTATTTCATCAAATGACGATACTTTTTGTATGCAGCAAAAGTCATAATCTTCATAGTCTCACCTCCTCTCAGGGTGTACCAATTCTGACAAATGCTAGAAATAATCTTGCAACTAATCCAAGCAAAAGAAGGAAGATTTTTGCCACTCCTAGCGCAAGGTTTAATATGCTTAATAAAATCCAAGCGATTCCTTTTAATATTGCTAACAATATCATGCCTAATCCGGCGAAAAATCTTCTTAACATTTGCATTCCCTCCTATTCATCCATTCCTTCAAAAGACTGTTCCATCCAACCAGTCGCTAAATCTGATACAACCACATCATCCTTAACCTTTGGGCTTTCTTCTACTGGAACTGTTATTTTTTCTGAATCTATAATCACTCTTCCAGAAATAGCAGTACCAAGAAGTCTTATTACTTCTCTTCTTGCTTCTGTCAAAACACTTTCAGTAAGTTCTGCCTTCACTTTCTCTAAATCATCTACTGTAATAAATCTTGAAGCTTTTTCTTCAGATATTGCCGTAAATTCTTCCTTTCCGAAATGATCAATATAAAACTCTATCGCATCAATAATCATTTGATTTTTTGATTTACATACATTGTTATCCAGATTGCTAAGAACTGCATTTACCTTTACGTGTTGAGGATTATTCATATTCATACGAATACTATTGAAAACAACATTATTAGCCATATGCACCTCCTCTAAGCTTTCTTTCTCATATTTCTAAGACCAATATCAGCAAGTTCCTCATATCCTCTTGCATTAGCCTTGATATCAAGAATATAAGAAATATTCTTTTCATCATAATTGCCAAAATTCTTCATAACTACTGCACCCCCACCCACAAAGATTATTGGTGTGGTTTTTAGGTTGTAGCCATATTCTCGGATGGAGTTGTATACTTTCTCTACAAAAGCTTCAATCTCGTCTTTTGCAACCTGATAGTATTCTTCATCTTTCGCATAATCTGCACCATATCGCATAAGATTCTGCAACTCGCTTTCATCAATCTCTCCATTATAGAGCCTGACACATTTCTCGTTTATTGCCCTCATGCAGGTTATCAACCCTCTTTGAATCGTAATGCAATTGGATTCATCCGGAGATTTGTTAATCACTGGCATAATATCTATTGTCCAAGAACCTATATCAACAATCAGTGTCTTTTTCTTGAAAGCAAGAATCCTATCTGCTACTGCTGCATAACACTGTGGAAATACTGCCGCATTCACAATTCTGATTGTGTAGCAAACTGTCTCATAATAGAAAGTAACTTCTTTTCTTGCTGTAAGATAATGAATGAAGTCCGCTTTTTCACTTCCAAATCTTGTGAGTGGAAGTCCAACTGCAAGGAATACATCTGCACTTGTTTTTCCTCTACGCTTTAGTTCTTTTGCAATGGATGCGTAAGTCAATAGTAAGAATGATTCATCATCTGTCTTTCTATCTTTAACTTCCTGTCTCTGAGTTCCAACCTTGTAGTACTTACCATCCAATTCCAAAACATCATCGAATACGGCTGGCTCTGTTCTTATTTCTTTTGCTCCAGTAACAAATACCTGCGATACTGTCTTCATCATTGACCAGCCATGATCAATGCCAATCACTTCTAAATTACTAATATTCATTCGTCTCTTCCTCCTAATATTTTCTTTGATTTTCCACATCTGTTTCATCTGCCTTCATCCCCATTATTTTCTTCATACATGGGAAACAGTAAGAATCGTTTTGTTTATAAGGACAATCATCACATTCACTCTTTTGCTTATTTGTAACTGTTTCTTTCTTTTCCTTATAACACTGATTGGTTATGCATCGACTATCATTCCCCCAAAAGAAATGACATTTCATACATGACTTCAAATCCTTTTCTATCTTCTTTTCTGCATCACTATCTCTGCTATTAGATTTCTCCTTGACCTTCATACGCACTATCCTCCATTTTGAAGATTAATGCATCATGAAATTCTTCTAATCTTTGGTCTGCAATACCCGCTGATTTAGCACATGAAAATAGTGGAATAATAATGATAATAGCTATAACAATAATTCCTATCATTTTGCATTCTCCTTATCTTTCATAGCTTTTGCTATGTAAGGTGTACGTTGACTGTTTCAAGTCCCTATTGCCCCGTACACTAAGGAATGTTCTCATCCCGGGAGTTACAAATGAGCCGCCTAATGCGTTCATGACGCCTTACTATTTTGCAAGTAACACTATCTCCTCTATTGCCATTTCGAGGATAAGGTTGAACCTCTCAACCTTCATGGTTTATTATCCATTCGCAATATCTGTAATCCTTTTACCGTGCTTGTGCCCTGCTTCTCGTTCTTCATTTTTCAATCCTTCGAACTACTAATGTGATAACAGTGGTCTTGAACCTTCCAGGCAGATACCCCGAACTTTTACTCTAACTTTGTAACTGATATTAAGTTGTATGTTCCTTGCTTTCGCTGGGAACATGTATATAATAACTTCAATGCAATTATCTGGATAGAAACTATACTGGTGTATTTTACTTATTTCACACCAATTATTGGTGTGTTTTATTTATGTGGACTATCTCTATCACCATCTGATTCTTGCAACTTTTTCCAGATATGCTTTGGCAGTGATCTTGATGGCTCATGAAACTGTTCCAAATATGTTTCAAAAACCTCAGTATTTACAAGTGCTGAATTGCCTACTTTGTAGATTGCACCTGCTTCACCTGCTAGTGCCATAAACCTTGTTTTTCCAATACTGTAGATGATTTCACCTTCTCTCGCATTAACATACTTTTTCATCACTTCTTTTGTATCTGTATAAGTCTTATATGAATACCCCATAGTTACTCTCCTTTCGCTGGGCCAAATAATGGATGTTTCATTGGAATTGCCTCTTCCCGAAATTGCTCCATGTATTCGTCAAAGATATCAATGTTTATAAGAACAGTCCCACCAGTTCCCTCATTTATCTTATATACAGCTCCCGCAGCCCTTGCCATTTCAATAAACCTATGATGACCAATGCTATATGTGATCGAACCCTCTCCTATTCTGACATATTTTTTCTGCACATATTTTGATGTATTGGGTACCTTATATAAATGCTTCATATAATCCTCCATCTTCTTTTGATGTATCAATGTTGTTCTCGGCAACTGATATAATGCATCCGCAGATAACGCTACTATCAATAAGACTTCATCTTCTATATGAAAAAGTTGTTGTGCATCCTCAACCCTAAGAAACCTTTTTATCTGAATATTATCCGCTGCATATGCCCTGATTGATGTCTGTAACTTATTCGCCATCCAGCTCCACCTCTTTACTTAATACTCTATATCGTTCTAGATAACGATCTAGAATCTCTGTATTTACCAGTACCATCTGATTCACTTTGTATACTGCATTTGCTTTCTTAGCTATTTCCTGAAACTTTGAGATACCCATTCCATAGACTTTGCATCCATCCTTATATCTCACAAACTTTTTTCCACTCTCTTCTGCTTCCTTATAATTAAATCTCTTATCCTGCTTCATGCTATTACACCTCTTTCCTGAAAAGGACATCATTTTCTCCATAACGCAAAAAGGACACTTTTCTAAATTTCTCTAGAAAAGTGCCCTAAAATAGTGCTTTTATTAAATTCAACTTCATTTACCAAAATTCCAGCTCATTCGAACTCATTCGGACTTGACCATCTTTTTGATGTCCTTTTGATGTCCTTTGGACATCTGAATCTCTCAAAAGCCGTATAAACACTGGCTTTATTTATCCAGACTCTTCATCGTCGGGAACAACAGCACATCCCTAATCGCATAAGAATCCGTAAGCAACATAACAAACCTGTCAATCCCAATCCCAATACCGCCAGTAGGAGGCATACCAATCATGAGTGCATTTACAAAATCATCATCCATGGAATTCGCTTCATCGTCTCCTGCTGCAAGTAATGCCTCCTGAGCCTTAAACCGCTCAATCTGATCCAGAGGATCATTTAACTCAGAATAAGCATTTGCCATCTCACGTTTCGTAATGAACAGCTCGAAACGCTCCGTATACTCCGGATCATCAGGCTTTTTCTTAGTAAGAGGAGAAATCTCTACCGGATGGTCCATAATAAAGGTCGGCTGTACCAAATGCTCTTCTACAAATTCCTCAAAAAGCATGCTTAAGATATCGCCCTTCTTATGGTGCGCCGCATACTCTACATGATACTGATCTGCCAGAGCCTTAGCTTCCTCATCCGTACGAATGGTGGTAAAATCAATGTCCTTGTATTTCTTTAAAGCATCTACCATGGTAATACGTTCAAATGGCTTTGATAAATCAATTTCCACACCATCATAGTTTACCACAGCCGTTCCAAGAACCTTAAGGGCAACTGAGCGGAATAAATCCTCTACCAGATCCATCATGCCGTGGTAATCGGTATAAGCCTGATATAACTCCATCAAAGTAAACTCTGGGTTATGGCGGGTATCCACGCCTTCATTACGGAAAACGCGTCCGATTTCATAAACTCTTTCCAAACCGCCTACGATCAGTCTCTTTAAGTAAAGTTCCAGAGAAATACGCAGCTTTACATCCTCATCAAGAGCATTGTAGTGAGTTTCAAATGGTCTTGCCGCAGCGCCGCCTGCATTAGAAACCAGCATAGGTGTCTCTACCTCCATAAAGCCCTGGGCATCTAAATGGTCACGGATGGACTTGATGATCTGGGAACGCTTTACAAACGTATCCCTTACTTCAGGGTTCATGATCAGATCCACATATCTCTGTCTATAACGAATGTCCGTATTGGTCAGACCGTGGAACTTCTCCGGAAGAATCTGAAGACTCTTGGTAAGCAGAAGCACGCTCTCTGCATGGATGGAAACTTCTCCCGTCTTTGTTGTAAACGCAGTTCCCTTAATGCCTACGATATCACCGATATCCAGCTTCTTGAATTCCTTGTATTCTTCTTCTCCGATACTGTCTCTGGCCACATAGGACTGAATATTGCCCTTTAAATCCTGTACATTACAGAAGGAAGCTTTCCCCATTACTCGCTTTGACATGAGACGTCCTGCGATGGATACTTCCTTTCCTTCCCATACCTCATAATGTTCCTTGATTTCACTGCTGTGTACATTAACATCGTACTTTGTAACTTTAAACGGATCCTTTCCCGTTTCCTGAAGCTCTGCCAGCTTTTCCCGGCGAACCTTCAGTAAATGGTTTAAGTCTTCTTCTATATTCTGATTCTGGTTTTGATTCTGCTGTTCTGCCACCTATTTGCACTCCTTTGTGAACTATGTTAAGGAAGTTCGATTCGCCAGACGGCTCATCGAACGGCTAATTTTCTAAGACACTCTCTGAATTTCCAGAACCTTATACTGGATTACTCCGGACTGTGTCTCTACGTCTACCACATCTCCTACTTTCCTGCCGATCAGCGCATGACCTACCGGAGATTCGTTGGAAATTTTATTCTGAAGGCTGTTTGCCTCTGTGGAACCCACGATTTTGAATTCCATCTCTTCGTCCTCATCCACATCGTAGACTTTTACCTTGCAGCCAATGTTAATCTTATCTAAATCAATCTCATCCTCAACCACTACCTCTGCATTTTTAAGGAGCTTCTCCAGCTCTTCAATACGCAGCTCTATGTCTCTTTGTTCATCCTTAGCGGCATCATATTCAGCGTTCTCGGATAAGTCGCCTTGTTCTCTGGCTTCCTTGATCTTCTGGGCGACCTCTTTTCTTTTTACTACCTTTAAATTCTGAAGCTCATCCTCGTATCTTTTAAGGCCTTCGTAGGTTAAAATATTTTTCTTGTCTACCATGGTTTTTGATTCCTCCTGGTTTCATACTCGCTCATTCGCATTCCAAATATTATAGCGTAAACATCTAAAAATGTCAAGAATGTAACTATTCCTGATTCTATTTCTCTGATCAGATTTTTCCGATCCTTTCTTCCGCAAATCGCCTTAATTCGTCCATGGTTCCCACCTGGTTGATATCATTTCTAAGCTTTGCAGAATGAGGGAGTCCGGCTGTATACCACGCCATATGCCCACGCATTTCTCGCATGGCCACCACCTCTCCTTTGTGCTCCATCTCCAGGGTACCATGACGGATGATCATCTTAGCAATCTCCTCTCTGGTAGGCCCCGGTAGCAGCTCCCCTGTCTCCAGATAATGAAGGGTTCTTTTAAAGATCCAGGGATTTCCCTTGGCTCCCCGGGCGATCATCACCCCGTCGCAGCCGGTTTCCTCTAAAAGAGCCTTTGCATCTTCCGGCTTAAATACATCACCGTTTCCGATGACCGGGATTGAGACAGATTCCTTTACCTTCCTTATAATATTCCAGTCCGCTGTTCCTGAATAATACTGCTCCCTGGTCCTGCCATGAACAGCCACTGCCGCCACTCCGCAGCTTTCAGCCATTTTGGCAAATTCCACGGCATTGCAGTCCTCTTCGGTAAAGCCTTTTCTGAATTTTACGGTCACAGGCTTTTTAACTGCCTTTACCATCGCGGTTAAAAGGCGCTCTGCAAGCCCGATATCCTTCATAAGCGCCGACCCCTCGCCGTTATTAACGATCTTCGGCATGGGGCAGCCCATGTTCACGTCAATGAATGCATAGGGCCCTTCTTCCACTTTAGCAGCAATATCTGCCATGATATCCGGATCAGAGCCAAAAAGCTGAAGGCTCACAGGGCCTTCTCCGTCAGCCACCTTTAGCAGCTCATTGGTATTTCTGTTTTTATATAAAATTGCCTTGGCGCTGACCATTTCCGTTACTGCCATACCACAGCCCTGCTCCCTGCAAAGAAAACGAAATGGCAGGTCCGTAACTCCTGCCATGGGTGCCAGTATCAGATTGTTATCTAACGTCAAATTTCCAATTCTAAGCTTCACGTATCTATATCTCCGCCTTCCAATTCTTCTCCCAGATAAAATACCCGGTAGTACATCTCCAAAGATTCCAGAAGTTCCCTTTTTTCTTTCCGGTACTGCTTGATCTTCAGCACGCTTCCGATCTCATCAAACAGATAATCCCCCTCCTCTGCTGATACCTTAAATTCCAGGGTTCCATCCTCATCATATTCCATGACAAGGATCCCACCTACATCTTCGGTATAAAGCACGCACATGATCTGAAGATCCTGCTTGATGCTCTCCGGGAGGCTCGAAAACTGCTGGTTAAAATAATATTTCTGCTCATAGGAATTGGCGCCGCAAAGCACCACATTATCTCCATCATGCTCCATCGTTTCTGCCACCGTTCTTTCCTCATTCCTTCCCATGCACTTTAGGCAGGGGCACCCCGTATTATCGGGTGTAAAGGAATACCCATATAGGGTATTTCCATTATTTGCTGAGATTATATTTTAACATACGCACAAAGAAATGACAATAGGTTAAAAATCAGTGGTACACCGCTTAATCAGCCGGCATGGAATCCGGTTATTCCTGTTCACTTCCGTTTCTTCTCCACGAAGGATTTTCATCATATTATCGACGGAGATGTTGCATAATTCCTCCACCCGGTTATCAATAGAAGAAAGCTCCGGATCACTGCAGATTGACAGGGCAGAATTATTAAATCCGGTAATGCATAAATTTTCCGGTACCTTTAATAGCTTTGCATTGGCATACTTAATCGCACCTACGGCAAGACCGTCATCGGTGGCTACCACGCTGTCAAATCGTAAATCACGGCGCTCCAGAAGAATATCCCTTACGGTATGGATCCGGTTCTTTACATAAAGCTTTAAATCTCCCAGCACAGGAAGCCCGTGGGCTTTTAAAGCAGATTCATAACCTGCCAGTTTCTGATTTGCACTGTAAGAATGGGAGTCACAGAGAAACAGGATTCTTCGCCGTCCTGTTTCAATCATCTGGCTGGTCACATCGTAGGTTGCCTGATAATCATCTCCATAAGCGCAATAAATATTCTCGCCATCCAAATATCCGTTAATTAAAAATACAGGAACCTGTTTTGCCGCATCGCGGACATACTGCGTATTTTTATCCGATTCCCCTGTTCCTGCATAAGTAGAACCGACCATAAGGAGCGCATCAATCCGCTTCGCAAGAAGAAGGCTGACATATTTTTCTTTCACAGACTGTTCAAATCCGCTGCAGCACAAAATACAGTCGTAACCATGCTCGTGCATACGGCTCTCTAAATGGGCTACCGCAGTAGCCATATAGGCATCTGATACATCCGGACATAATATCCCAATGGTCTTCATGGAATCAAGCCCAAGGCCCCTGGCAAATACATTGGGAGTATAGCCATTTTCTTCCATAATCGTTCTGACTTTTTGTTTTGTTTTCTCACTCACACGGGGGCTGTCGTTCACCACCCGGGATACGGTAGCGATGGAAACTCCTGCAAGTTCTGCAATGTCATAAATGTTCATCCTGGTAGTCCCTTTTACTCATCAAAATTTCCATACACAAAGCAAGCGTAAGCGCTTACACATACTTGCTTCATTATACAGGATAATTTTCTGTAAAGCAACTGTTATTACTGATTTTTATCCATGGAAAAAATCAGTTTTTTTCTTAAATTGTACCCCTAAATAAAAAGAAAAATCTCTTTTTTTCTTTCCCTATTGACGGTTGCACAAAAATAGTGTATGTTTTATGTAAGTACTTACATTACATGTACCGATTGATACTGGTACCAAGAAAGGAAAGGAAGCTTATGCAGGATTTTATCAAAATTCATTCCGGAGATAATGTTGCAGTTGCATTAAAGCCGCTTTCTTCCGGCACTGCCGCAGAGATAGGCGGAAATACCATTACACTTCTGGAAGATATCCCACAGGGCCATAAATTCGCCCTCTCCGATATACCTGCCGGCTCATCCGTCATCAAATACGGCTGTGCCATTGGCATGGCAAAGGAACCTATTAAGACAGGAGCTTGGATTCACACGCATAATTTAAAAACAGGTTTAGGGGATTTACTTACTTATACGTACGAGAAGCAGGAAACAGCTGTTATTTCCACAGAAGAACGTTTCTTTGAAGGCTACCGCAGGCCGGACGGAAAAGTGGGCGTACGCAATGAAATCTGGATCATTCCTACGGTTGGCTGTGTCAACAACATCGCCACTGCACTGGAGCGTATGTCTAAGAAATACGTAGGCGGCACCATTGACGAAGTCGCCGCATTCCCTCACCCTTACGGCTGTTCCCAGATGGGTGACGACCAGGAATATACCAGAACCATTCTGGCTGATTTAATCAATCATCCCAACGCCGGAGGCGTTTTGGTTCTTGGACTTGGCTGCGAGAACAGCAGCGTTGCCGAACTGAAACCCTATATCGGCGATTACGATGAAAACAGGGTAAAGTTCCTGGTAACTCAGGAATCCGAGGATGAAATGGCTGATGCCATGGAACTCATCGGACAGCTGGCTGAATATGCAGGTACGTTCCACAGAGAGCCTGTAAGCTGCAGCGAACTCATCATTGGTATGAAATGCGGCGGTTCCGACGGTTTATCCGGAATCACAGCCAATCCCACGGTAGGAGCATTCTCCGATATGCTGGTTTCCAAAGGCGGAACCACCATCCTGACAGAAGTTCCTGAGATGTTCGGAGCGGAAACACTTCTTATGAACCGCTGCCAGAATGAAGAAACCTTTGAAAAAACCGTGGATTTAATCAATGATTTCAAGAATTATTTCACCAGCCATAACCAAACCATTTACGAAAATCCTTCCCCGGGCAACAAAAAGGGCGGCATCTCCACCCTTGAGGACAAATCCCTGGGCTGTGTTCAGAAATCCGGTAGTGCTCCGGTCGTAGATGTATTAAAATATGGGGAACCGGTACGTGACAAGGGATTAAACCTCTTAAGCGCACCCGGTAACGACTTAGTCGCCTCCACGGCACTGGCCGCTTCCGGTGCCCACATCGTCCTGTTTACCACAGGCCGCGGCACCCCATTTGCCTGTCCGGTACCGACCATGAAGATTTCCACCAACACTGCGTTAAGCACAAAGAAGAGCAACTGGATTGATTTTAACTGCGGCGTACTGGTTGAGGGTACGGATATGGATACCCTTAAAAATGAGTTCTTTGATTTTGTTATCGAGGTAGCTTCCGGCAAAAGGGTAAAATCCGAAGAAGCAGGCTTCCACGACATGGCTATCTTTAAGCAGGGCGTGACTTTATAATTCGACTACGGTATGCGGATTGAAATATGCAATGAAGAAAAAAGGAGATAAATTCAATGGAAAAGTTATGTTATGAAACACTGGAAAAACTTGGGTTTGACGGATATCTTTTAAAGGAAGCTCCGGAACGGGTTCTGCAGTTCGGCGAAGGTAATTTTTTAAGGGCATTTGTGGATTATTTTATCGATGTCCTGAATGAAAAAACCGGATTTAACTCCAAGGTTGTTTTATGCCAGCCTATTGCACCAGGTCTTGCGGATATGATCAACGAGCAGGAAGGACTTTATACTCTTTTCCTCCGCGGTTTTGAGAACGGACAGAAGGTAAATGACAAACGGGTGATCTCCTGTGTAAGCAGATGCTTAAATCCTTATACAGATTATGAGTCCGTATTGGCCTGTGCGGATAATCCAGACCTGCGTTACATTGCCTGCAATACCACTGAAGCAGGTATTACTTATGATCCTTCCTGCCAGTTTACAGATGTTCCGGCTGACAGCTACCCTGGTAAACTGACTCAGTTCCTTTACAGAAGATTTGAAAAGTTCGGAAAGGAAGCCGGAAAGGGCTTTGTTATCCTCTCCTGTGAGCTGATTGATGACAACGGAAAAGAGCTGGAGAAATGCGTATTAAAATACGCCGAGCAATGGAACCTTGGCAATGAATTCACCGCCTGGATCAAAGCGGAGAACATCTTCTGCTCCACTCTGGTAGACCGCATCGTGACCGGTTATCCGAGAAATGAAGCTGCTGCCATCTGTGAAGAATTAGGCTATCAGGATAACATCATCGATACCGGTGAAGTCTTCGGCTTCTGGGTTATCGAAGGACCGGACAGCTTAAAGAAAGAACTGCCTTTTGAAGAAGCAGGCCTTCCTGTTATCATCTGTAACGATCACAAGCCATATAAGCAGAGAAAGGTCCGCATTTTAAACGGCGCTCATACATCCTTCGTATTAGGCGCTTACCTTTCCGGACAGGATATTGTCCGCAACTGCATGGATGATGAAGTGATCTGCGGCTTTATGAATAAGACCATTTATGATGAGATCATTCCTACCCTGACCCTTCCAAAGGAGGAATTAATGAGTTTTGCAGCCTCTGTTACAGAGCGTTTCAAAAACCCATTTATTGATCATGCCCTGTTATCCATTTCCTTAAATTCCACCTCTAAATGGAAAGCCCGTGTTATGCCTTCTCTTAAGAGCTTTGTAGAAAAAACAGGCGCACTTCCGAAATGTATAACAGCTTCTTTCGCGTTCTACATTGCATTCTACAACGGAATGAACCTTACGGAAGACGGTCTTGTTGCAGCACGTCCTGCAGGTGACGAATACACCATTAAGGATGATAAGCCAGTTCTTCAGTTTTTCTATGACCACAAGGATGACGATGCAGCTGCCCTTGTTCATGCGGTTTGCACCAATGCTGAATTCTGGGATGAGGATTTAAGTGAAATTCCAGGATTCGAAGCGGCCGTGGCTGGTTATTTAACAGGTATCAAAGAAAAAGGCGCTTATGAAGTTATGAAGGAATGTTTAAACTAATCGTTAAAACGAAGAAACAAACACCGGTATCACCTTGATTGGTGATACCGGTGTTTTAATATGCGAGGAAAGTTGTGAGTATCCCGCAGTCACATTGCTTGCCGTTTTGCGCATGCAGCATTAAGAAGCATAGAACTTTACCACCTTATTATATTCCTTCATGATACTATGCAAAACATCTACATGTTTAAAATCGCTGTGATATAGAATGTTGATTTCCCGAATCATACTAAGATTTTCTATCGGTAATGCAGTGATTTTCCCTTTCTTTAGTTCATCCAGACATACACTGCGTGAAAGGATAGAAACTCCAATGTCCCGTCTAATAAGATCTTTAATCGTTGCAATATTGTCAACTTCTAAAATGACATTGAAATCATCAAGTGACATGTTATTACTTTCCAAGTGGGCTGTAAACAGGTTTCTTGTCCCCGATGAGGGTCTGCGAAGAATCAATGGCTCTTTCATTAATTCATTTATGGTTACCATGCTCTTTTTTGCCAGAAGATTATTATTTGATACAACTAACATCAAGGAATCCGTGTCCAGTAGAAGCGAGTTGATGCTGTCATCTTGAACTTTCCCCTCTACAACAGCTAAATCCACCTCATAATTTTTCAGCATTTCATAAAGATTATTTATAGAGTCAGAAATAATTGTTATGCTTGCGCCAGGGTTTTTGGAGCTGTACTTCCCTAATACTTCTGCCACTGCATTACTTTCAGCAGTATGGGTAATCCCAACCGTAAGCCGTCTTATATGGCGCTGCTCATCCAAAATATTTTGCCCCATCCTCTGATATAGGGCTATGCTTCGCCTGGCATACTGAATTACAATATTTCCTTCATTTGTAGGCTTTATTTCACTTCCAACACGATTGAAAATTTTAATGTTTAATTCCTTTTCCAATTGCTTTATGTGTTGAGTTACCGCTGGCTGTGTCAAAGATAGATGTTCTGCCGCCCGTGTGTAACTGTTAAATTCGACCACTGCTAATAACGTATAAAGTTTCGTATCAATCATCTTATTCACCCCTGATTATAATGTTTTCTTATGACATGCTAAATAATTATAAATATACATTATGTAATTTGTGATTATAATAGTAGCATAAATCAAGAAAGGAGGCAAGAATAATGAGGCAAAAGCTTTTATTTGTATGGCACGTTCTTATTTTTAATGTTATTAAACCATTTCCATCCTCTTCATACTATTTTAACAATCATTTTCGGTCACCGACACAAATTGCTGCTGATTATTATTCAATTTCGCACTATAGGGGAATTGTTAACTTCGGAAAGGAACATTTTTTTCTTACCGCTTTGTTTTACCGCAGATTTGGTAAATCATGGTGTATATCTGCTTTCGATAAAAATATCAGTTAATGTTATTCTCGTCCTAATGGCTATGGTCAAATTTGATATGCTACGCCTTCGTGACACGCGAAATTATTTAAAACTTCTTTATCTTTTTAATTGTCTGGTTTCGTCATCATATTGGACTTTAACATGCGTGTTTTTAACCGCATTTGAAAATATAGGATTATAGAGGAGGATTTATCAATGGGGCATCTTTTAAGTCATTTCAATGACACAACAATTATTCTTTTATCTTTATCAGTAATATTGCTGGCTGGATTTCTGCTTACACGTATTACAAAGCTGGCAAAACTGCCTAATGTAACTGGTTATATTGTGGCCGGAGTTGTGATAGGGCCATATGTATTGAACTTGATTCCACATGAAATGGTTGAACAAATGGGGTTTATCAGTGACATTGCTTTAGCATTTATCGCATTTGGTGTTGGGCGCTTTTTTAAAAAAGAGGCTTTTAAAGAAACTGGATTTGGAGTTATCGTGATTACTTTATTGGAATCTTTATTGGCCGGACTATTCGTTTCGTTATCCATGCACTACATATTCCATTTAAGCTGGAGCTTTTGCCTGCTCTTGGGAGCGATTGCAACGGCAACAGCCCCGGCAAGCACTATGATTACAATCCGGCAATACCATGCACGTGGGAATTTTGTAAATATCTTATTACAGGTAGCTGCACTCGATGACGCGGTGTGTCTTATCGCATTCAGCATAGCCTCTGCCTTTGTCAATGCGGAAGCTGGAGCAGGGGTTTCTGCTTCTGAAATCATATCGCCCATAATTTATAATATTGGTGCATTGGTAATCGGTTTTATAAGCGGAGTTTTATTAAGCAGGCTGATGACTCCAGGACGGAGTGAGGATAACAGGCTGATATTAACAATTTCACTTCTTCTTGGAATTGCAGGCCTATGCGCCTCGGTAGATATTTCACCTTTACTTTCCTGTATGCTTTTTGGCACAACTTATATCAATATGACAAAAGACAAAGAATTATATAGGCAGGTGGAAAGGTTTACTCCGCCTATTTTGTCAATGTTCTTTGTTGTATCAGGAATGAGTTTGAATATTCGCTCGTTTGGAACTCTAGGGATCATCGGAGCATCCTATTTTGTAATACGGATCGTGGGAAAATACCTTGGTGCTTTTTGGGGTTGTATGATAGCTAAAACAACAGTAGCAGTACGAAATTATTTAGGGTTGGCACTGATCCCACAGGCCGGTGTTGCCATTGGCCTTGCTTTTATGGGTAAAAGAGCTTTGCCCGATAGTATGGGGACCATGTTGCTTACGATAATATTATCCTCTTCGGTCTTGTATGAGTTAATTGGACCAGTGTGCGCTAAAATCGCTCTCATTCATTCTGGATCGATAAAAAAAGATAAAGTTATTATAACAATAAAAATGAGCCAGCAACCGATAGAACGCAAGAGGGGCAAAATGTTATAAACTGGAGGTGACATACTCCCACCACTTAGCACCACATTTGGGATCAACCAAATGCTTATGCTAGAAGTGAGGGCTTCTTGCTCAAGTAACCTAACGGTTACAGTATCAACAAGCTATCCCCGTGTGCCCCACGGTTTCTCTTAGCTGTTTATGCCAATACTAATATTCCTTGTTTCTTGATATTGCGTGCAGCATTTACATCTCTGTCACATATGAAACCGCATTCACATTGATACATGCGTTCCGACAGAGACAATTCTTCTTTTACTTTTCCACAGCAAGAACAGGTTTTACTGCTCGGATACCATTTATCAATTTTTATCAGTTTCTTTCCCTGTTCAGACAGCTTGTAGTCTAGTAATGAAGTGAATATTCCCCAGCCATTATCATAAACGCTCTTTCCGAAATTCAAGCTCTGGGACATTCCCTGCATATTTAGGTCCTCAATACACACCGCATCGTAGACATTGGTTATCTGTCTTGACAGCTTATGTAAAAAGTCTTTTCGTTGATGTGATACCTTTTCATACAATCTGGCTACCTTGATTCGCTGTTTATTACGGTTGTTACTTCCAATCCGGCATTTAGACAACCTTCTCTGTTCCTTGCTTAACTGCTCCATACTTTGACGATGGTAATGGGGATATGCTGCAGTCACTCCATCAGAAGAAACAAATAGCTCTTTCATGGAAAAATCCAGTCCTACAACATTCTTTGCCTTTACTGGCTGGATCACTTCCTCATATTCAAAAAGGACAGAAACAAAATACTTTCCTGTGGGAGTTTTCGATACGGTTGCAGACTTAATGCAAAAGTTCTCTGGAATAGGTCTATGCTGTTTCAACTTTACAAATCCGATTCTTGGAAGTTTGATACGTCCATGCTCTATACGAATACTGCCTCTTTGATTATTGGTCGTATAACTGTCCTGATGTCTATGTTTGCTTTTGAACTTAGGAAACCCTGACTTTGGAGAACGAAAGAAATTACGATACGCTGCTTGTAAATGGAGCTGGGCATTGGCGAGTGCCAGACTGTCTACTTCTTTCAGCCATGGGAATTCTTCTTTATACTGCGCAGGCGTATTGCTCAGCTTTTTCCCTGTCTCATGATAATATTCAATTTTATCACCGAGCATTTTATTATAGATAAATCTGACACAGCCAAAGGTCCTGGTCAGTAAATTCATTTGTTCTGCATTAGGATAAAGTCTGAATTTATAAGCTTTATTCACTCTTCTCACCCTGGCTTTCGATATACTGCTTAAGGACAGTTAAGGGAGCTCCACCAGCAGTTATCAGGCAAAAGCTTTGACTCCAGAAATATTCGTTCCACAGTTTCTGACGAATTTCCGGAAACTCTTTCTTAATCAGTCGGCTGCTGGCACTTTTATAAGCATTGATGAACTTACTGATTTCGGTTTTGGGATGGGCACGAAATAAAATATGGATATGGTCTGCATCATGATTCCATTCCATAAGTGTTATATGGTAGTTCGGTGCGATGTACTCAAAAATCTCCTTCGCACGAGACGATATAAGGTTATCAAAAACCCTACGCCTATATTTTACTACTAATATCAAATGATAATGCAGTAGAAATACCGAATGAGCATTGTTATCTAAAACCATAGTATCACCAGCCTTTCATTCTATTCGACTGATTACATTATACTACAAAAATAGATTTATATCAAGGGATTATAGCGATTCATCCCACCACCTTAGAGGTGGGAGAATTCTCGCTAATATATGTTAAATTATAGGTTCATTTAATCAGCAGTGCATTCAAAACGGTGAGGACATAAGCCTCACCGTTCTTACCTGCTGCATATTTAAGTTATCTTCTTAACGACCATAATTTTCAAGAAATTTCCTAGACCACTCAGCATTATCCGGCCTGCTGTCCTCAATGGTCATCTGGATGTATGGCTTTTCCTTTTTCACAAAATCCAAAATCGTATCATATTTCATAACACCGGTTCCCGGAGCACCGGAAATGATCCGGCCGCCTTCTACTACAAAGTCTTTCATATGAAGAACATCCGTATACCTGCCTAAATCCTCAATGGCTTCCTTTATTACCTGCTCGTAACGATCACTGTTTTCCACTGACAAAAGATTTACCGGATCTAAGATAATCCTTAAATTAGGTGAACCAATGGTTTTAAGTACCTTCAGTGCCTGTTTGGAATTGTATACAATATGGTTCCACACCGGTTCAATTGCCAGAATCACACCGAATTTTTCCGCACACTCCACAACCGGACGCAGATTGGTGATAAATGTCAGAAGAGCCTCTTCTGTGTGGCAGGCCGGTTCGTAACAATAGTCCTTATTCGGTGCGCCGGTCTCGGTTCCCACAACGCTGCATCCTAAAATAGAAGCAAAACGCAGGTGAGCGAAATAACGCTCCTGGATCTTTTTGATCTCATTCTGATCAGGATGGGCCAGATTTAAATAGCAGCCCAGGACTGCGATATCCACATCATGTTCCGCGAACTTTTTACGCAAATAGGAAGCGTATCCCGGCGTCAGCGCGGAATTCTCCACGGAATGTTGTTGTACTGTTTTTGTCAGGGCCAAATGAGCACAGGTAAATCCCTGCTCATGGGCAATCTTTACCCGTTCCTCCAGGGTCCCAGGTGCGATATCGTGCAACCGGATTCCAATCTGCATCATAAACTCCTCCTTTATCTCTCTTCGTAATGATTAATGCCGCTCAGCTCAAAGGCTTCCCCTTCCTGGCCGGAAATCTTCACATGATCACAGATAAGGGTATCTACATTACTGATAAGAAAGCCTTTTTTCCTGCACTCTTCTACTCCGGACAGCATGGCGGGGGCTCCTGTCCTTGCATTGTCCGCAAAGGAAATATCAACATTTTTAAATTCAATGCGCTCAATTTTTCTCTCCGGAAGCCCATAGAGAAAGGACGCCGCCACATGGCAGTTTTCTGCCTTGATGTTTGTAAAGTACAGCCTCTTAATCTCAGGGGTCCGCTCATCCACAGGAAGAGCCTCTCTGCACTGTACATAATCGGACTTTCCGTCGGGATCACAGAAGTAAAAGCTATTTACAACAAATGGTGTCATGACGTGATCCATGAGTATGTGGTTAAAATAAATTTCAGAAAGCACGGAGTCTTTTCCCCTGCCCCTTCTGGTCTTGATCCGAAGGCCTCTGTCCGTATTGGAAAACAGGCAGCGCTCCACTCGGATATTCTTAACTCCTGCCCCCACTTCGCTTCCCACTGTCACCGCCCCATGGCCATCTTCCATCAGGCATTGGCGGATCACGATGTTTTCAGAAGGTGTTTGATACCTGCGGCCCATGTAGATCTTTCCAGACTTGATTGCAATGCAGTCATCACCTAAAGAAAAGTGAAGGCCCAGTATTTCCACATCCTTGCAGGATTCCGGGTCCAAACCATCGGTATTGGGAGAATCTGCCGGATTATGAATATCCAGATTGAGAAATTTTAAGTCCTGGCTGAAATATGGATGAAGCACCCAGGCAGGGCTGTCTTTTAACGAAAAGCCCTGAAGGGTCACGTTTTTACACCTCTCTAAAAATACCATGCGGGGACGGAATGCCACCTTCATCTGGCGGACATTATCCCACCAGTTATCAAAGGAGGCCTGACCGTTTAAGAGGCCCTGGCCATAGACCACCACATCTTCTACATCAATTCCGGTTATGATTCCTGCAAACATCGGGAGAGGATTTCCTTCCCAGGTGCCCAGATTGTAATCTTCTTTTTCATCATAGCTCTCGACCATCCCAGGAAATCTGGGATATTTATACCGGTCCGTATCTGCTAAAAGTTCCGCTCCCTCAGCCAGTTCAAGCCTTAAATGGCTCTTTAGAAACAGGCTGGAAATGCGGTACCTTCCCTTTGGAATCAATACCCGGCTATCCCTTGGACAAGCCATGATGGCTGCCTGGATAAAGGACGTATCATCCTGGATTCCATCGCCCCTGGCCCCCATATCTTTTACATTTAATGTTACAAATTCATAGTCGGTATGGAAACTGGCTTCCGCTCTTTTTCCATCCCTTTCCAGAGAAATATTATAATCCATATCAGGTTTTAAGTCAAATAGCGAAAAGACAACCCGGTTCGTTTCTCCAAAATCATTTCCATTTAACAGGATATTTCCCGGTGTTTCAAATGCATAGATTTGTTCTGTCACAGTCTCCACCGTCACGGACCGTGCCGTTTTAAAGACAATTTTTAATTCCATTCTGACTTCACCTCAACTTTTTCCTATTGAAAAAGGGCGCAGCAATTTTTTACCACGCCCGTTCTTTATTATCCTTTCACGCCTCCTGCTGCGATACCGTCAATAAAGGCATCCTGGGCACAGAAGAATACAATCAGGGAAGGAATAATGGAGATTAAAGACATCGCCAAAATCCGGTTCCACTGGAATCCTACATCACCGTCCATGGACATGCGCAAATAAATGGAGTTCGTATATTTGGGCATATCAGAAACGTAAATAAGCGGTCCCATAAAGTCATTGGAAGTCCACATAAACTGAAACAGTGCGACGGATACCAGGGATGGCTTTAACATGGGAACAATCACATGCCATAAGGTTTTAATGGAACTGCAGCCATCAATTTTGGCGGCCTCCTCCAGCTCCTTTGGCACGCCTCTTAAAAACTGAATCAGCATGAATAAGAAATAGGTGTCTCCTGCAAACAAGGAGGGAATCACTAATGGTAAATAGGAGTTGGTCCAGCCCCATTTATTAAACATGATATACTGTGGCGCATTTAACACTACCTGAGGCAGAAACAGGGTGGAAATCATAAGAGAGAACAGGATTCCCTTACCCTTAAACTCAAACCGGCCAAAACCATAAGCCGTAATCGTGGCTGATACAACGGTAAAAAGAACCTTTGGCACAACAATCTTATATGTATTAAGCATGGATTTGATCAGATTGATCTTACCGCCGTAATCTACAAATGCATTGGCATAGCCATCGGTCACAGGCTTTTTGGGCCAGAACCATGCTGTGGTAAAAATCTCCGAGTTCGTCTTAAAAGTAGCACCCACCATCCAGAACAAGGGGTATACCATAATAAATCCGACAAGAATCAGTAATGCATAACGAATCGCTGCACTGATCTTTCTCTTAGTCTCTTTCGTCATGTCAATTACCTCCCGTCCTCATCTGAATAATAAACCCACTTCTTCTGGCTTACAAATGCTACTACCGTAAAGGTCATAACAATTAAGAACAGGATCCAGGCCTGTGCACTTGCCATACCCATCTTATGCCGTAAGAATGCATTGTTATAAATTAGGATTGAGATCAAAGTAGTCGCTCCGTTAGGTCCGCCCTTTGTGACTAGGAATGGCCCGTTGAATTCCTGGAACGCCTGGCATAACTGCGTGATCAGGTTATAGAAAATAACCGGTGTAATTAAAGGAACCGTGATTTTAAAGAACTGTGTCCATTTTCCAGCCCCGTCAATGGATGCCGCTTCGTATAAATCTTCGGAAACTCCCTTTAAGGCCGCAAGGAATATTACCATGGCAGAACCAAACTGCCAGACTCTTAAAAGAACAATTACGGTCAGGGCACCGCCCCCACTTGCCATCCAGTTGATCTTTTCAACACCAAATACGCCAAGAACCGCATTGATCAGACCGTCCGTATTGAATACGGCTCTCCACAGAATTGCGATGGCAATGGACCCGCCCAGAATAGACGGAACATAATACGCAGTTCGGAAGAAATTAACTCCCTTTAATTTAAAGTTCAGAATGTATGCAATGAACAATGCAAACATCAGCTTTAAGGGAACATCAAAAATTGCATATTTAAATGTAACAAAAAAAGCCTTTTTAATGTCGGAATCTGTAAAAATCTTATTATAGTTCATCATACCCGTCTTCGAAATGCCGTTAAACAGGTCATAGTTTGTAAAGCTGTAGTATAGAGAAGAGGCGAACGGATAAACTTTGAAAAGTATAAAACCGATCAGCCATGGTAAGATGAAGAAGAATCCTGCATTGTCTGCCAGAACCTTACGAATACCTTTTGACTTCATACTCTTATTCCTCCTGTTTTTTTAATATTGTATATTGCGCTTTCATCATTTCCTGTAAGCCTGCGCATGTATCTTTATCGTTACCTTCGATCGTTTTCCATATTAATTCCCCGAAATCACCATATTTCTCTCTTGGAAGCACCCCCATATTACATGCTCTCAAGATGGAATAACCGATTTCTAAGGATTCAGAAGTATCCGGGAGTTCCTTTATTTTTTCCTTCACTGCTGTTTTAAACAAATCCCTTAATTCCCGATAATATTCATAGATTTCTTCTGACATCTGACCAATAGTTTCTATAAGAGCTATCAGATCGTTTCCTGTTAGCTTCTCTTCCCCCCGGAAGAAAGCTGCAATCTCATTATAATGTTCTTTTCTTTTATACCTTGTCTCGTATTCTGTTACAAAGGGCATAAAATCCAAGGTCCAATCATTCTGCCCGATAAGCGACTCAATTACCTGTCTGTATGTCTCATTCCCTGTCTGATCCAAAGCAAAAAAGCAGGCCAGGCTATCCTGTACCGACAGACTAACTGCCATCCCCTCCGGAACTTCCATACTGCTTAGATAAGTCATTACAAAATCCTTATAGACCTCTTCGCCGGTAGCTTCATACATTTGTATTGCCCCAGTCAGCTGGTATGGTTTCATTCTCTCACTTCTGCATTCCATAACTTTTGTCTACCCTTTTCTTTATAGGAGCCGCCATAAAATTATGGCGGCTCGTATGAAATATGTACCCTTATTCAAACTATCCGAATTCTTTATTAGCTCTCAAGAGTCTCTGTAATTCCCTTAATCAGCTCGCTTGCTGCCTGCTTGGAATCAATTTCCCCTGTGCTTAACTTACCAAATACTTTATAGTAAACACCATCTGGATTTGCTTTTAAATCGTTGTGTTCAAACTTGCTGTCTAAGTTGAACTTGCTGTAATTCATAACCTTTGTATTCGCTTCAATGGTCAGAGGATCGCCAAGTTTGTTCGCCTCAAGAATCTTTAAGCCCTCTGTGGAGCAAGGAATTCCTCTCTCTGTGGAAACGATCTTAACACCTTCCTCATCATTTAACAAGAAGTTGATTAACATTGCTGCTTCCTTCGGATGCTTGGAATTACCTGCAACTGCATATGCCATGGAAATCTTTGTAAAGCCTCCGTTGTTATCGCCCATCTTAACGAACTCACCGACTACAAACTTTTGACCAGGCTTGTTTACGCTGCCTTCCAGTGCTGCCATGAATTTAGAAGCAGAGGAATCCCACTCAAAGATACCTGCATACTTGCCATCGATCCATTTTGCATTCTTGTCAAGAGAGTCAGCCATATCACCCTGAATGGTTGCCAATGTCGGAATGACATGCTTTGTTTCCAGTTCAGTAATGAAATCCATTCCGTCCTTAACTTCATCTTCCGTATAGTTGACCTCTCCGCCTTCAACCCAGTTTTTACCGTACTTGGATTCCAGATAGTAAACCATTAAAATCATACGATCATATTCGCCAAGAGCTAAAGGATACATATCCGGATCTTTTGCTTTAAATGCTGCACCTGCTGCATACAGGGAATCCAGATCAGTAGGAATGTCACAGCCTACTTCTTCAAATGCAGTTTTATTCCAATAAAATACACGCCCTGTTAATGAAATCGGAACAGCCATTAACTTATTATCAACCTTACAGAGGTCAAGACTTTCCGGTGTAAACTGTTTTAAATCAAGAACATCGGAGTAATCTTCCAGATTGGCAAAGGCTGTTCCGCCCTGGCTATAGGATTCGATCCAGTTCCAGTTGATCTGCATAACATCGGCAGCATTTCCGCCTAAGATATTTAAGGACTGCTTCTCTTCCCAGCCCGTCCAAGCGCCGTACTCAGGAGTTACCTTGATGTTTGGATATTTCGCTTCAAATGCCTTAATCGCTTCTTCTGTTGCAGCATGTCTGCTGTCACCGCCCCACCAGGAGAACTTAAGCTCTACCGGCTCTCCGGAAGTAGTTGCTTCTGTTGTCGCCTCACTTGCTGCTGCAGAAGTGGTCTCTGCTGCTGTAGAAGCTGCAGTCTCACTGGTGCTCTTGCCCCCGCCGCAGGCGCTTAAGGATACTGCCATAGCAGTCGCTAACCCCATCGCAGCCCACTGTTTGATTTTTTTCATATTATTCTCTCCTTTTTCTTACCCTCATAAATGAGTTCTTGAAAGCCCTGTGTAAGAGGTTTCACTTTTTCTACATTTTTTGACACATTTGCGTAAGCGCTTACACTATGCTTTTTCCTTATTATAACATCCATCTCTTGATAATTCATTTCAAATCTCGCACAAAACATTGCAAATATTGACATCCTATGGTAAGATTTTAGTATAATTATCTAAGGAATTTACGGTTTATGAAAGTACTTACCTCTTTTTCAGATGGAATTGAACAATGCATTGCCTCCCGGTACTTCTCTATTGTACATCTTCACAACGAATCGGGAGTTTTAAGCATGCACCGCCATCGCTGCCACGAATTTCATTTTTCCCTAAGCGGAGGCAGTACGTTTCTGATTGATGATAAAAATTACCTGATCGAACCGGGAAGCTTATTCATGATCAGCCAATATGAAAAACACCATCTGCTGCAGATGGATACCACCAGACCTCAGGAACGGTTTGTCATATTCATCGATCCCACCTATCTGGAAAATATTTCCACAACGCAGACGGATTTAACCTACTGTTTTACCCACCGACCCGAGAGATTTTCCCATCGTATCGCCTTAAACCATGGACAGCAGCGGCGTTTCACTTATTTTTTTAATAAACTGGCCGTAGAAGAAGGATTTGGACAGGATGTGGAGGAACGCTCAGCCTTTGCCGAATTTATGATTTTCATGACAAAGTTGGCTGCAGATGCCTTTCTTGGAGAGGGATCGGGAGAACCGAGACAGTATTTCAGCAGTAAAGTGACCGACATCATCACTTATATCCATCACAACATCGATTCCCAGTTGAGCATCGGAGATATTGCGGCCCATTTTTATTTAAGTACCTCATACCTTTGCAGACTGTTTAAGAAAAGCACCGGTACCACCATCAATTCCTACATAATTTCCTGCCGCATCGAACTGGCCCAGAAACTTCTTTCAGGCGGCTACAGCGTCAACGAGGTTTACAGTATGTGCGGATTTAACGACTACAGTAACTTTTTTAAAGCATTTACGAAAATAGTGGGGGTTTCACCGAAGAAGTATTCACAGAATTGTTTGAAATGATAAGTTTTGGGGATTGGAGCCCGGTGATCCGGGTCCCAATCCCCATTGATGTTTCTGTTCTATTAATTATTGTATACCCAGCCGGTTCTTCTCATTTCCGTATAGGCGAGAAGGAAAGGTCCTACTCCTTTTGCATCATCCTTAACAATGGGCTCGGACATGTAATAGTCATACGTTCCGTTTCTTCTGTCTTTACCGCCAAGTCCGGCTACCAGGCAGATTCCTCCCAGGCTTATATCCCCCTCTTCCAGCTGAAGATAGGTATCGCAGATTCCCTGGAAAGCCTTTTTGCCATACCCGGAATAGGACTCCGGAAGATAACCCAAACGGACTCCCTTTAATATAGCATAGGAAAAAATAGCGCTTCCGCTGGTTTCCAGATAATTCCGGTCCATGCCGCCTAAGTTTACCACCTGATACCACATACCGCTATCATCCTGGTATTTTAACATGGAATCAATTAAATCCCGGAAGGCTTCCTCCATCTCTTTTAAGTCATTCTTGTCCGACGGATCTGATTTGTCCATGGTATCCAGAAGGGCCATGGCATACCAGCCTAACGCTCTCAGCCAGAAGTTCTGGGACAGCCCGGTCACCTTATCACACCAGAACATCTCTCTGGAAGAATCATAGGCATGATAGTAAAGTCCGGTTTCCGTATCCCTCATGGCCTTCCTCACATTGGCAAACTGGCTGTAAATATCCCCGCAGTTTTTCTTATGATTGAACCGGGTTTCGTATTCCATATAAAACGGCTGGCACATGTACAGACCGTCGAGCCAAACCTGGTTCGGATAAATATTCTTATGCCAGAAGTTTCCCTCTCTGGTCCGAGGCATCTTTCCTATCTGGCTGTAAACTAAATCAATGGCTTTTCTGTATTTTTCCTTGCCCGTCAGGTCGAAAAGCTCGAACAGAGTTTTACCCGCATTGACATTATCAATGTTCCGTTCTTCCACATCATATCCGTCAATGCTCCCATCCTCTCTCACCTTGTAATCGATAAATGTGTCAGCAAAATTCAGATATTTTAAATCCTCGGTAATGGCATACATTTCTAAAATGGCTTTGATCATACAGCCGTCTATGTAATTCCATCCGGCCTTCTCTCCCTGAAGCAGTTTCTCAATGTTCCATACCGGACGGTCCGGTGTACTCTTTTCCATCAGTTCATTGATATATCTTTCAATTGCATCCATGTTCTTCTTCTCCTCGCCTTCTGTCCCTTTTTGTCCCCTTAAGCATTCGTTTTGCTTTGGTCATTTTAATACAAGCATAAACGTAAAATTCCCCTTTGTCAAATTCCATTGAAAAGCAGACGATAAAAAAATGGCGGGAAACAGCCGGGAA
The DNA here is from genome assembly GCF_044987295.1 of Lacrimispora sanguinis. Classification (NCBI taxonomy): domain Bacteria; kingdom Bacillati; phylum Bacillota; class Clostridia; order Lachnospirales; family Lachnospiraceae; genus Lacrimispora; species Lacrimispora sanguinis. The sequence continues at coordinate 1,918,474 of NZ_CP173277.1, forward strand.
TATACTAAAAATCCCGTCTGCTCTCGCCGATCTCATTATATTTCAGTTCATTAAAAACCAAGTGCCTCATCCACAAAGATGATTTCGCACTTCATGCCCATAGGAGCCCGGTCGATCACCGCTGTTATGCGGCAGATCCGTTCAGGGCTGTTGCAGTCATAGCACTTATCTCCTTTTTGGGCGCACGGTGTCTTTGCATGGATTCTTTGTGCATTTTGCGGAGCAGCCACATTCCTGCTTCGGTAAATGGCGTCCTCTAAGCTTGGGGTAATTTTATTCCTTCCCACAACATAATAGCATGTTTGAGGTCCAAAAGCGGTCATAGCGACCCGGTTTCCGGTTCCGTCGATGTTAACGATCTGCCCGGTCTCCGATACGGCATTGGCGCTGGTTATATAGATATTGGAGCAGTTAGCCAGGTGCCGCACATCTCTGGAAGGCACTTTGTTGTGCCATACCACGGCATTGTTCTGAAGCAGCGCTTCATATAGACCCATTTCCAGAAGTGTCACACTTCCGCCAAATCCAATGGTCTGATTCTTTAAGGTATCCACCAGATAATCACGTGCTTCTTCTTTTGTAGAAAAAAGCTGTGTGGAAAACCCGTGTTTTTCAAAATTTTGCCTGATCACCGTATATTCCATATCTGCCTCCAGATGAATCTGATTCAATTATCTCACAAGCATCTTGCTGATTTGATACTGGTCTTCCGGGATGTCCTTTGTCATGCTAAGGGCTTCCTGAATATCGAAATCCTGGAATTCTCCATGCTTATAGCCTACGACGCGGTTGCTTTTTCCCTCACACAGAAGCTCTACTGCCCTTGCACCCATAATGGAAGCATAGACACGGTCCTTGCAGGTAGGCGCGCCGCCTCGCTGCATATGTCCCAGGATGGTCGCTCTGGTCTCAATACCTGTGGCCGCTTCGATTCTCTTTGCCATAGAGGAAGAATGTCCGATGCCCTCTGCATTGATGATAATGTGGTGCTTTTTGCCCCGCTTTCTGTTCTCAATGATACGGTTAATGAGGGCCTGTTCATCGCCGTCATAACGCTCCGGTAAAAGGATATCCTCCGCACCGTTTGCAAAACCGCACCAAAGGGCAATATAGCCTGCATTACGTCCCATTACCTCGATGATGCTGCAGCGTTCGTGGGAAGTAGATGTATCACGTACTTTATCAATGGCTTCCATGGCTGTGTTAACAGCTGTATCAAAGCCAATGGTGTAATCGGTACAGGCAATATCTAAGTCAATGGTTCCAGGAAGTCCAATGGTATTGATCCCAAGTGCAGAAAGCTTACCTGCTCCCCGGAATGAACCGTCTCCTCCAATGACCACAATGCCGTCAATATTATGTTTTTTACAGATCTCGGCGCCCTTTTTCTGCCCTTCGGCAGTTGTAAACTCCTGACATCTGGCTGTATATAAAACTGTTCCGCCGCGGTGAATAATATCGGATACACTGGTGCTGTTCATATCAACGATTTCTTCCTGCAGAAGGCCTGCGTATCCCCTCATGATTCCCTTTACTTCCAATCCTTTATGGATTGCAGTCCTGACAACAGCGCGGATTGCAGCATTCATACCTGGTGCATCACCGCCGCTGGTTAATACGCCGATGGTTTTCACTTGTTTTGCCATAGTAGCTTCCTCCTGATTCACGGATATCTGTTATTGTAAGTTTTTCATTGCATACATGTTGTATTCTAATTCATTTTCCCAATCTTTTCAAGTTTTTTTTCTATAAGCTTGACATTTTTTTCACCAAGTTTTTTAACCAGAGCATCAAGGAGACCATCTCCCGCGTTCACGTTCCGGTTGGCCGGCAGAACCTTTCTGGCCCGTTCTTTTTCCAGATAGATGATAACCGAATCATCACCTTCTGATTCCTTTAGGTCATTTAAGATTTCTCGCTCCACCGCCATATAGGATTCCTTATCAGGGAATTTCAGCCACAGTTCCTTGGGCAGATCTGTAAATGGAGTTACCCGCTCACAGATTAACTTACCCACCGGGTCCTCTCCTACGGATACCCTGCCTTGTATGAAGACCTTGGAATCTTCCACAAAAAGCTCCCTCTTGCTTTCATAGTCCTTGGGGAACACGATCACTTCCACGGATCCCGCCAGATCCTCCAGGTTTAAGAATGCCATCATTTTATTGTTTCTGGTAGTTTTTACGGTCTTTCCTGTAATCATACCTCCGATGGTCACATAGGAACCGTCGGAAACACCTGCATTGCCGGTTTCCTCATCCACAATAAAGTCTATGGTGGTTGCGGTAATATTATTTCTCCAGGTGGATTCGTAAGCTTCCATGGGATGACCGCTTAAGTAAATGCCAAGGGTTTCCTTCTCAAATGCCAGAAGATCTTCCTTTATGAATTCTCCCACATCAGGGAATGTGATCTGAAAATGACTCTTTTCTTCTTCCCCTGCAATATCAAACAGAGTCATCTGGCCTTCCATGGTATTTTTACGCTCCTTGGCTTTATGTTCCAAAAGCTCCGGCGATGTCAAAAGCTTCTGCTTTCTTGTACCAGGAAGGGTATCCAATGCTCCTGATTTTATGAAATTTTCCATGGTTCTTTTGTTGACCTCCTTATTGCTCATACGGTCAATAAAGTCTTCCATATCGTGAAATATTCCATTTTGCTCCCGTTCCGTCACAATCTGCTCTACCACGGACTTACCCACGCTCTTAATGGCCGACAGGCCGTAGCGGATGGATCCTCCTGAAACAGAAAATCCGCTTTCTCCTTCGTTAATATCCGGCGGAAGGATGGAAATCCCCATCTGTCTGCAGCTTAAAATGTATTCGGATACTTTTGTCACGTTATCCATGACTGAGGTAAGAAGGGCTGCCATGAATTCCTGGGGATAATAATATTTTAAAAAGGCGGTCTGATACGATACCACTGCATAAGCTGCCGCATGGGACTTATTAAAGGCGTATTTAGCAAAATCAATCATCTCGTCATAGATTTGGTTTGCCGTCTTTTCATCGATCCCATTGGAGATACATCCGGTTACCTCCTCCTCTGGATTCCCGTAGACAAAGTTCTGCCGCTCTTTTTCCATGACAGAAGTCTTCTTCTTTGACATGGCTCTTCGCACTAAGTCACTTCGGCCCATGGTATATCCGGCAAGATCCCTAACGATCTGCATTACCTGCTCCTGGTATACGATACAGCCATAAGTAGGACCTAAGATAGGCTCCAGCTGGGTGCAGTCATAGGTAATGGAGCTGCGGTCATTTTTCCCCTTTAAATACTTAGGAATAAAGTCCATAGGACCGGGGCGGTAAAGGGATATTCCGGCAATAATATCTTCTAAGCTTCCCGGTTTCAGCTCCTTCATAAAGCTCTTCATACCGGAGCTTTCCAGCTGGAACACTCCATCATCCTTTCCGGTACCAATGGAATCAAGCACTGCCTTGTCATTATAATTGATCTGGTCCATATCAATGGATAATTGCCTGTTTTTCTCAATTCCCTTTACTGCATTCTGAATAACAGTCAGGGTACGCAGCCCCAGGAAGTCCATTTTCAAAAGCCCCAGTTCTTCCAAAGTAGTCATGGTAAACTGTGTGGTAATGGTTCCGTCGGCTGCCCTGGAAAGGGGAACATATTCATCCACGGAAGTCCGGCTGATTACAACTCCGGCAGCATGCATGGATGTATGCCTTGGCAGGCCTTCTAAACGCATGGACATATCAATTAAGTATTTGACTTCAGAATCCTCTTCGTATGCGTTTCTTAGATCAGGGCTTTGCTTTAAAGCCTTTTCAAGAGTCATGCCAAGGTCTCCCGGGATCATCTTTGCTATGGTGTCACAGCGGGCGTAGGGCATGTCCAGAACTCTTCCCACATCCCTTACCACACCCTTAGCCGCCAGGGTACCAAAGGTCACGATTTGAACCACCTGGTCCTTTCCGTACTTCCGGACCACATAATCAATAACTTCCTGACGCCGTTCAAAGCAGAAATCCACGTCGATATCAGGCATGGAGATTCGTTCCGGATTCAAGAAACGCTCAAACAGCAGGTTATATCGGATCGGATCGATGTTGGTGATCCCCAGACAGTAGGACACAATGCTCCCTGCCGCAGATCCTCGTCCCGGCCCCACGATAATATCCTGGGACCTGGCATAATGAATGAAATCCCATACGATCAGGAAATAGTCCACGTACCCCATGGTATGAATGACATCCAGCTCATAATCAAGTCTTTCCTTTAATGACCCGTCATCCTCCGGATAATGGCGCTCAAATCCCTCCAGGCATAGCTTGTTTAAATAAGACCAGGAATCATAGCTTTCCGGCACATCGTACTTTGGCAGTTTGGTCACACCGAACTCAATTTCCACATTGCAGCGTTCTGCAATCTTGTGAGTGTTGTCAATGGCTTCTCCTGCGTAGGAGAAAAGCTTCCGCATCTCCTCTTCGGACTTGCAGTAATACTGGCCGCCCTCGTACCGCATACGGTTCTCATCCGCCACTTTTTTTCCGGTCTGAATGCACAGCAGGATGTCATGAGGTGTAGCATCCTCTGCATAAGTATAGTGGATATCATTGGTGGCCACCAATTCGATCCCCGTTTCCTTGCTCATCCGCAAAAGGCCCTGGTTTACCGTATTCTGAGCCGGTATTCCATGATCCTGAAGCTCCAGGAAGAAATTCCCCTTCCCGAACAGCTCCTGGTAACGAAGAGCCGTTTCTTTTCCCTTCTCATACTGCCCGCGGCTGACCAGCCTCTGCACCTCTCCTGCCAGACAGGCACTTAATGCAATGATCCCCTCACTGTATTCCTTTAAAACCTCGTAATCCACTCTTGGTTTATAATAAAAGCCATCTACAAAGCCCTTTGAGACAATCTTCATTAAGTTCTGGTAGCCCTGGTTATTCTCCGCCAATAAGACCAGGTGATAGTACCTGTCCTCTCCGCCTACAGTTTCCCTGTCAAACCTTGATCCGGAGGTTACATATACCTCGCAACCGATGATGGGCTTGATTCCCGCCTCTCTGGCCGCCCTGTAAAAATCAATGACGCCATACATCACCCCATGGTCAGTGATGGCCATGCTGTCCATTCCAAGCTCCTTTGCCCTGGACACAAGCTCTTTTATCTTACAGGAGCCGTCCAACAGGCTGTATTCCGTATGGACGTGTAAATGTGTAAATGCCATTTGTGCCTCCTTTCTTCTTTCCTATGTATGCATAAGGCCGCAGCGAAGCCTGCGTATCCTGCTCATTGCTCTATGAAACAGTATACCATAAAGAAACATGCCGGAAAACCTTTTGGACCAGATTTCTTTGTTTCATACGTTAAGAGGCGGAGCCTCCATTATCAGAGCCTCCGCCTGGAACACACAGTATTCTTTAAATATTACTCGTGATTGCTTAAGTATTTTTCGATTTCGGCAATCGCCTGCTCCTCATCCGTACCATCCGCAGTGATCGTAATCTGTTCTCCCGCTGCAAGTCCCAGAGTCATCATGCCCATAATACTCTTTGCATTTACTCTCTTGGATTCGATTTCAACATAAATGTTGCTTTCATACTGGCTTGCAACCTGAACCAGCATAGCAACTGGTCTTGCCTCTAAGCCTGATGCAAGTTCAACGGTGACTGTTTTTCTTACCATAATTATCCTCCTCAATCCTATGAACGGATTATTCCATTCCGCTGCTAATGCCTGTCCCCCGCAGCCGCCCTGCCAGGTCGCCAAGCTTTCTAAGTCGGTGGTTCACTCCTGATTTTCCTACAGGAGGGTCCAGAGCTTCTCCAAGCTCTTTTAATGTTGCTTCCGGCCTCTCCAACCGTTCCCTGGCAATTTCGCTTAAATTGTCCGGAAGATTATCAAGTCCGATTGTATCTCTGATATATGTTATATCTTCTATCTGCTTTACCGCAGCTGATACCGTTTTATTAATATTGGCAGTCTCGCAGTTGACCTGTCGGTTCACGCTGTTACGCATGTCCTTTAAGATCCTGATGTTCTCCAGCTCCATTAAAGCCACCGGGGCTTCCATAACATTCAGTATATCTACGATCTGGTTACCTTCTTTTATATAAACCACAAAATAACGTTTCCTCTTCACGATCTTTGCTTCAAGATCAAAGGTCGCGATAATGGACTTTAGCTGCTGTGCTTTTTCTTCTGTCGCACATACGATTTCAAAATGGTAGAATTTCTCAGGATCGCTTAACGATCCGGAAGAGAGAAATGCACCGCGGATGAATGCCCTCCTGCAGCAGGACTGCTGGATGACCACATTCCGTACAAGATTTAAGTTTTCCCCTATTTCTCCGTTTTCATCAAGAAGTTTTGTAGCATGTAAAACACGGATTGCTTCTTCATGCTCCCGGATTGTCACCGTATAGGTACGGCTTTTATTTAAATAAGCATTTCTTCTAATGGACACATCAGTACTTATATTAAATGTTTTTTTCAATAATGTAAAGTACTTTCTTGCAACTGCCACATTTTCCGTATTAATTTTAATCGTATAGCGGTCGTCTTCCGATATGATTATTTTTCCACAAAGGCTTATAATCGCAGCCATCTCTGCAATCTGGCAATGTCTTGCCGGGCTGATCTGCCTGGAAAGCTCTTCTTTTAACTTGGAAGAAAATGACATGTCTAGACCATCCTTTTCCGTATATTATCCTTATCGATGTCCCGGTGTTCAATCTTAATTCCAAATTCTTCCCTGGATTTAAACCTGTCATAAACAGATCTGGCAATGGTAACCGACCGATGCTTGCCGCCTGTGCATCCGATGGCAATTACCAGCTGGTTCTTTCCCTCCAGCACATAGTTTGGAATCAAAAATTCCAGCATATCGTTAAGCTTGTCTAAAAACAGGGCAGCGGTCCCATGCTGCATCACATAGTCCCGCACTTCTTTTTCTTCTCCGGTCTTAGGCCGCAGCTCTTCAGCATAGTAGGGATTTGGCAAAAACCTTACATCAAATACCAGGTCCGCATCCGACGGAATCCCATACTTGAATCCAAAAGAAAGGATCGTGATATATAAATTCCGGTAGGATTCCCGGTTTATAAATATCTTTTCCAGCTCCTGCCTGAGTTCCTTTGTAAGAAGCCGGCTGGTATCGATGATATAATCCGCTTCTTCCTTTAAAAACCCCAGTTTTACCCGTTCTTTTTCAATCCCGCTGTCGATCCTTCCGCCAGCCGCCAGGGGATGGGCTCTCCTGGTTTCCTTATAGCGTTTAATCAGTGTTTCGTCGCCTGCATCAAGGAAGAGAATTTCAAAGGGTACCCGTTTTCTTGACCAATCATCAAAAATCCTGTTTAAAACCGATAAATCCTCCCCACTTCGGATATCAATCCCCAAAGCTGCGTTCCTGATTCCTCCCTGATTGCTCATGGTCAGCTCTGCGAACGTTTCTATCAGGGGAATGGGTAGATTATCCACGCAATAAAATCCCATATCCTCCAGCATCTTAAGCGCCTGGGTCTTTCCTGCGCCTGACATGCCTGTTACAATGACTAGCCTCACGTTGTTCTCCTTTGCACCGTTAAAACTTCCCCAGTGTCTTTACCTCCATCTCAAGAGCTACTCCGGAATTTTTAAACACTCTTTTCTTTACCTCTTCGCACAAGTTTCTGATATCAGCCGCAGTTGCACTGTCCTTGTTAATGACAAATCCACAGTGCTTCTCCGAAACCTGGGCTCCGCCCAGGGAAAAACCTCTTAATCCGGCCTCCTCTATGAGCTTGCCGGCAAAATGCCCTTCCGGCCTCTTAAAGGTACTTCCAGCACTTGGAAATTCCAATGGCTGTTTTTCCTTTCTCCTGCGGGCCAGTTCATCCATCCGATTTTTAATAGAAACCTCATCTCCATCTCTTAACCGGATCTTTGCTTCCAACACAACATACTGTTTAGGTATAATACAGCTGGTTCGGTATCCAAGAGAAAGTTGATCAGCAGGCAGCTCCCTTACTTCTCCCTCCGGTGTTAAAACTCTAACAGACCGAAGAACCTCCTTCATCTCCGAACCATAGGCTCCGGCGTTCATCACCACAGCTCCCCCAAGGGTTCCCGGTATCCCGGCTGCAAATTCAAAACCGGTTAAGGTCGCCCTATAAGCTTCAAGTGCAATCCTAGCAAGTGGTGCTCCGGCTCCAGCTTTTAAAATCCCCGTCTCCTTATCCGCCTGGCAGTACTTAAAGCAGTCCATGGAAATGACCACCCCATCAAAGCCTTCATCCCCAACCAGAAGATTGCTTCCATTGCCAAGTATGAAAAAAGGTACCTCTTCCCGACGGCAAAGAGCTATAACAGCAGCAAGCTCCTTCTCATCCGCCGGAGTCACAAAGCAGGCGGCTGGGCCCCCTACCCGAAACGAGGTATGCTTACGCATCTCTTCCCCAACTTTTATATTGTCTTTATCAGCTGCACCAAGAAGTTTTTCATAAAATCCAGTCATCAGACACCTCAATCATCCTGTTTTCTTGAAAGGTTTGCCTGAACGCGGTTATATAATTCCTGAGCCGCGTTGTACCCCATCTTCTTTTGTCTGTAATTGACAGCAGCAGATTCAACGATAATAGCCAGATTACGACCCGGCCGTACCGGAATGGAATGACATACCACCCGGTTCCCAAGGAATTCCGTATACTGGTCTTCGATTCCCATTCTGTCGTATTCCTTATCTCTATCCCAGTCTTCCAGTTTGATCACCATATCAATGGCCTGGGTATCCTTTACACTTTCCACGCCGAACAGCGTCTTAACATCAATGATGCCAATGCCCCTTAATTCAATAAAATGCCTGGTTATCTCCGGGGCAGTTCCAATCAGAGTCTCATCACTTACCTTGCGGATCTCCACTACATCATCAGTGACTAGACGGTGACCTCGTTTGATCAGTTCCAGAGCCGCCTCACTTTTTCCAATGCCGCTTTCTCCCATGATCAGCACGCCTTCGCCGAATACGTCAACCAAAACCCCGTGAATGCTGATACAGGGTGCCAGCTTCACTTTAAGCCAGCGGATGATCTCCGCCATAAGATCGGAAGTTGTTTTATCTGATACAAGGCATGGCACGCCGTAATGGTTGCAAAACGCCAGCATATCCTCATCAGGACTCTGGCTCCGGCTATATACCAGACACGGGATCTGGCTGGATAAAAGCTTGTCGTACATCTCAAGCTTTCTTTCATGATTCATCTGATGAATGTATTCTTGTTCCACATAACCGATGATCTGCACCCGCTCGTTGTCAAAATGGTCGTAAAATCCGGCTAACTGTAATGCCGGACGATTGACATCCGGATGGCTGATCACAATTTTTTCCGCGTCAATTTCCGGCGTCATATTCCGGAAGTTCATCTTCTTTATCAAATCTGTAATAGCTACTCCATGCATGGCGAACGCTCCTCTTTTCCATCTGTTTTTTTCATACTAACACAGATTTCGTATTTTGAAAAGCTATATGTGGAAGAACTCGTAAACGCTTTTCGCTGACAAAGCATTCATGCCAGGCACTTTAGAAAGCTCCTCCACGGTCGCTTCCTTTATGGCTTCCAGCCCTTTAAACTGGCGCATCAGCGCCTTTCTCCTGTTGGGGCCGATACCAGGAATATCGTCAAGAATGGATTTCACCTGTCCCTTGCTTCTTAAACTTCTATGGTATTCGATGGCAAACCGGTGGGCTTCATCCTGGATCCTGGTGACCAGCTTAAATCCTTCGGAATGCCTGTCAATGGGAATTTCCACGTTATTATAGTATAGCCCTCTTGTCCTGTGATTGTCATCTTTTACCATACCGCAGACAGGAATGGAAATATCCAGTTCCTTTAAAACCTCCAGGGCAATGTTTACCTGTCCCCGTCCTCCATCCATCATGATTAAGTCCGGGAAACGGGTAAAGCTTCCAAGCTCCTCATCCACGCCCTTTTCTTTTAAGCTTTCCGCTTCCTTAAGGCCATGGGAGAACCTTCTTGTGAGTACCTCATTCATGGAGGCGTAATCATTGGCCCCCTTGACCCACTTGATCTTAAATTTCCTGTAATCATTTCTCTTGGGCCTTCCATCTTCATAGACAATCATGGAGCCCACAGACTCAAAACCGCTTATGTTGGAAATATCAAATGCCTCGATCCGCTTAATGCCGGAAAGCCCGAGCCAGCTGCCCACCTCATTCATGGCGCCGATGGTTCGAAGCTCTTCCCGCTTAATTTTTTCCTTATCCTGGGACAGTACCAGTGCGGCATTTTTCTCCGCCAGTTCCACCAGGCGTTCCTTCTGACCTTTCCGTGGAACTACGATCCTGACCTTTTGGCCACGCTTCGCAGAAAGCCATTCCCCTATGACGCTCTCATCCTCAAGACCGGTCTGCACCCACAGCTCTTTTGGAACAAAGGGAGTTCCTGCATAAAACTGTTTGACAAAACTGGTCAGGATCTGCGTGTTATCTTCTGCCATTGCGATGCTTACATGGAAATGCTCCCGGCCGATGAGTCTGCCTTCCCGGACAAAGAATACCTGAACCACGGCATCCTTTTCATCCTTTGCCATGGCAATGATGTCCCTGTCTTCCATGCCGCTGTCCGTGATCTTCTGCTTCTGGGAGATCTGCTTTACGCTGTTTAACAAATCCCGGTACTCAATGGCCTTTTCATAATCCATCTCTTCCGATGCCGCCTGCATCTTCTCTTCCAGCATATTAATCACAGGTGCGTATTTCCCGCCTAAAAAGTCCAGGGCCCGGTTTATGGATTTCCAGTACTCTTCCTTGCTGATATAATCCTGGCACGGGGCCGAACACTGCTTGATATGGTAATTTAAGCAGGGGCGTTCCTTCCCGATATCTCTAGGCAGATTCCGGTTACAGGTTCTTATCTGATAAAGCTTGTGGATCAACTCAATGGTATCCTTTACTGCTCCGGCGCTTGTATATGGTCCGAAATACTTGCTCTTATCCTTTTTCATATCCCTGGAAAATAAGATCCTGGGATAGTCCTCGTACACCGTTACCTTGATATAGGGATAAGTCTTATCATCCTTTAGCATGGTATTGTAACGGGGGCGATGTTCCTTAATGAGATTGCATTCCAGCACAAGGGCTTCCAGCTCAGAGTCTGTTATAATGTATTCAAATCGTGCGATCCTCGACACCATTTGTTCGATTTTTGCCGTTTTATTTCTGCTGCTCTGAAAGTACTGCCTGACCCTGTTTTTTAAACTGATAGCTTTTCCCACATAGATGATTTCGTCCCGCTTGTCGTGCATCAGATACACACCAGGCTGGGACGGTAGTTTTTTTAATTCTTCTTCTATATTAAATGACCTGTGGTCCACTGAAACAAATCACCTCAATCTAGATCCCTCGTATTTATTCTGCAGTTCCAAATACCTTTTCACTGCATAATATTTCTCTTCAGGTTCAGAATCCGGCCTTCCGATCTCCATAATCTCGCAGATAGCCATCAGCTCTTCTGCAGAAAACCGATCCTTCCGATCCTCAAGAACCTCCAGCTTCTCATGATACGTCCCTGCGTCAAGAAATGCAAGAAGATTTTTATTTTCACGATAACAGCTTTCCGAAGTCATGCACTCCTGATTTTGGTGACTGGCTTCTGCCACAGGCTGTTCTGAAACCATATCCACCCGTTCAAACCTGTATTTCTGCTCAACCTCCGGATACTTTTCATGGTCCACCTCACTGATAAACATGGACAACGGGCGGGCATAGGTTCCAAAAGATCCATATAGCGCCTGATACACAACCAACTCTTCTCCTGTTTCGGAATGAACCGCAACGGTTATCACCTGGTACATCTTGTCTTTAAAATGCCGGTAGAAATCTCCTGGTCTGGGTGTTCTGTCCATGGCTTTCCTCACTTCCTAATCTCTTAAGCCGCCTGTGGTCACAATGACTACATCAGGCTTGGTTCTGGTTTTCTTTTTATTTTCCGCCCTTGTCTCCTGTTCGGTTTCTGCTGCTGTGCTTCCTTCCAGGCTCTTTTTGGTCTTCTCTTCTTTGCTTTCCGTCTGTCCCTCCGTTGATACCTCGGTTGGTACCCCAGTTGGCACCTCAGGTTGTGCCTCAGGTTGCGCCTCAGTTGATACCCCAGTTGCTGCCTCAGCTGGTACCTTCGTTGGTACGGAAGTAGTCTCTTCCGTTTCCCTTATCCTGGCAAGTTCCTCTGCCTCTTCTTTCGCTGCCTCCCGGCTTAAGAAACCATCCCAGGTATACCGGTTGGATGCGCTCCAAAGAATCCACTCATCATAACCTGCATCATAGACCGCCTGGATCTGGGCCCTTACCTCCTTAGCACCGTAAGTGATGTGGTGTTCCAGATAGGAAGCCGTGAAATCCTGGAGCCAGGGGCGGACTATGGCCTGATGCTTTCCAGCCTCACGGGCAGATTCCAGATCCTGCCTGGACAGCTTTAACGCTGCACGAATGGTACGGTATGGTTCCGTATCCGGATGATCGATTCCAAAGTTACCGTCACCGTAATGGGATGGGTAGATCATAGGACAAATATAATCCAAGTGGCTTGCCATCTCCTGATAGATCTGCCCCACTGCCTCCGCGTCTACCTTGCTCCCGATGATGGTACCAAACACATCTGCCGAAACAAAAACATTGCGGGAAGACAGCTTGTCATATGCATACTGGATAAATTCCGTAATAATATCCGTTTTGGAACGGCCTTTGGTATCCTTTTCGTCAAATACCACCTGTTTCATGGAACTGTCCGTGGAAAATCGGATGTAATCAAACTGGACTTCATCAAATCCGGCCTTGGAAGCCTCGGTTCCCACTTCCACCAGATAATCCCATACCTCTGTCCGGTAAGGATTCACCCAGGCCAGTCCCTTGTTATCCCTGTGCAGACTTCCATCCTTGTTTTTAAGTGCCCACTCCGGCTTCTTCTCAGCCAGATAAGGGTCTCTGAATGCCACTACCCGGGCAATGGTATAAAGCCCCCTGGCCTTTAACTGAACCATGAGACTGTCAATATCTTTGATGTACTTTTCTGTGGCACCGATCTCATTTACCGTAGGTGCATCTTCCATGGCAAAGGTGATCCGTCCGTCATCATTCTTCACATCAATGACAACCGTATTGATCTCAGTACCCTGGATCTTGTCCAATATTGCCTGAAGCCCTTCAGAGCCTGCCATATAGCCGGAGATATAGATTCCCTTTACCTTTACCGGCTTCTTTCCAGGCTCAGCGGAAACTTCAAGTGGAAGCTTCCCGTCATCTGCCTCTGTGCTCTGTTCGGACTCTTCTGTACTCTGCTGAGATTTTTCTGTTTTGTCATCTTTTTCTGAAGGTTCGGAAATTCCTTTGTACCTGCTGCATCCGGAGGTCACCAATGAGAATGCAATCACTGCCAAAAGCCATCTTTTCATAATACTCCCATTCACTTTCTTTATGGTTTCAGGTGTTGAATGTAATAATTATTTAACATTTTACCATAATTTGTAAAATTTTCCAATAAAAATTACATTTTCCGGATGCAGCCTTTTATTATTAGCCTCTTATTTCATAAGCTATGTACTCTTTAATCAAATAATTCCCTACTTTTTCTTAGTATGATCCGCCTCTGTTTCAGCCTTTCTGACTGCTCTCCCGGCAGAAACAGGAAAGTTCGTGGTCATTGACCACACCGATTGCCTGAAGATAAGAATAGATTGTAACAGAACCTACAAAGGCCATTCCCCGCTTCTTCAAATCTTTGGAAACCCGGTCAGACAGCTCTGTTTTTACCTGGAAGTTATCATCCTGATTAACGATGATCTCCTTGTTTGTAAATCCCCATAAGTACTCGGAAAAAGAGCCAAACTCCCTCTGAATCTCCATAAATGCACGGGAATTTTTCACTGCTGCTTCTATTTTTCTCCGGTTCCTTATGATGCCAGTATCTTCCATTAAGCGATTAATTTTTTCCTCTCCGTAGCATGCCACCTTTTCTACATCAAAGCCATCGAAGGCTTCCCGGAAGGATTCTCGTTTTCTCAGTATGGTAATCCAGGATAGCCCAGCCTGAAAAGTCTCCAAAAGAAACATTTCATAAAGCTTTTTATCATCATAAACCGGAACGCCCCACTCTTCGTCGTGATATTTTACATAAACCGGTGAGGATTCATCCACCCAAAAACATCGTTTTTTCTCCATTTATCTTGCAAGCACCTCCGGACCTTCTTCCGTAATCAAAACAGTATATTCCCACTGGGCTGACAGGCTTCCATCCTTTGTATAAATGGTCCAGCCGTCATTGTCATCCTGTACCACATCGGCTTTTCCGGCATTTACCATCGGTTCAATGGTAAAAATCATTCCGGGAACCAGAAGCATGTCGGTCCCTCTTGTACCAATGTGGCTGACCCATGGCTCCTCATGGAAATCAACCCCCACGCCGTGACCGCCGATTTCCCGCACTACCGTAAAGCCATTGGCATAGATATGTTCCGAAATAGCGGCTCCGATATCTCCAAGATGGCCCCATGCCCTGGCTTCTTTCAGAGCCAGATCCACACTCTCCTTTGTAACCTGCATAAGCCTCAATGCCTCATCCGATACCTTGCCTACGCCAAACATCCTGGAAGCATCGGCGTAGTAACCGTTAAAGATGGTAGTCACATCTACATTGACGATATCTCCCTCCTGTAAGATCCGGTTAGGATCCGGGATTCCGTGGCATACTACATCATTGATGGATATGCACACACTTTTGGGATATCCCTCAAAATTAAGGGGAGCGGGGATCCCTCCCAGCTTAATGGTATTCTCGTGTACCAGAGTATTGATATCTTCCGTACTGATGCCAGGCCTTATCATCTCTTCCACCAGATCAAGAATCTGATTGTTTATAATTCCAGCTCGGCGTACTCCTTCAATCTGAGCCGGCGTTTTTATCATATAGTGCTCTGGAACCTCATCGCCCATGACCTCATAATTTTCAAGTTTTTGGTCAAATGACAAATGACAGCTTTTGTATTTTTTCCCGCTTCCGCACCAGCATGCATCATTTCTTCCTATTTTAAACATTTTTATCCTCCTTCTTACTACAACGTTTTAACACGTTTAAGGCCGGTTGTAAAGGGTTTCAGGAAAAAGAAGGGGATAGTAAAAATTCCGTGGTAATTTCATGATTTTTATGATACAATTTATAAGTACTATGGTCAAAAAGTTCGTGTATGCGTTATGGTTCAACCATGCCATCCCTAATTTGGCGGATAAAACATATTTCCGAAAGGTATATGTATTTGCCGCCAATTTATTCATGTTGGGCGTTCGCCCTCTGGAAATAATTGAACAATTGTTTCTGCATGACTGAACTGTAAGCACACATCATGGAGGGACAAATGAAATTCGGATTTGATAACAATAAGTATTTAACCATGCAGTCAGAACACATCAGGGAACGGATCAGCCAGTTTGGTGACAAGCTTTATCTGGAATTCGGCGGCAAGCTGTTTGATGATTATCACGCTTCCAGGGTGCTCCCAGGGTTTGAACCTGACAGCAAGCTCCGCATGCTGATGCAGCTGTCAGACCAGGCCGAAATTGTGATCGCCATCAATGCTGCGGATATTGAGAAGAATAAAATCCGCCATGATCTTGGCATCACTTATGATGTGGATGTCTTACGACTGATCCAGTCCTTTACGGATAAAGGGCTTTATGTGGGAAGCGTTGTTATCACTCAGTATTCTGGGCAGAAGGCGGCCGACTTATTTAAAACTAAGTTGGAGAAAATGGGGATTAAAGTATACCGTCACTATATCATTGACGGTTATCCAAGCAATGTTTCTCTTATTGTCAGCGACGAAGGATATGGCAGGAATGATTATATAGAAACAACAAAGCCCCTAGTTATTATTACTGCACCAGGACCAGGAAGCGGAAAGATGGCAACCTGCTTATCTCAGCTTTACCACGAAAACAAGCGGGGAATCAAGGCTGGATATGCGAAATTTGAGACATTCCCTATCTGGAATATCTCTTTAAAGCATCCGGTTAACTTAGCTTACGAGGCTGCTACTGCAGACTTAAACGATGTAAATATGATTGATCCTTTTCATCTGGAGGCTTATGGAAAGACCACCGTTAATTACAACCGTGATGTAGAGATCTTTCCTGTATTAAGTGCTATCTTTGAGGGAATCTACGGAGAATGCCCTTATAAATCCCCCACTGATATGGGCGTAAATATGGTCGGCTTCTGTATGGTGGATGATGAAGTATGCAGAGAAGCTTCCATGCAGGAAATCATAAGGCGTTATTACCAGGCCCTCTCCCGTCTGGCAAGGGATATGGGTTCCAAAGAAGAGGTCTATAAAATCGAGCTTCTCATGAAGCAGGCAAAAATAACCTCTGACATGAGAAAAGTCGTGAATGCTGCCAATAATCTGGCCGAAATAAAAGGCTCTCCGGCTGCCGCTCTTGAATTAGAGGACGGAACCATTGTCACAGGAAAGACTACCAACTTATTAGGTGCATCTGCTGCCCTTTTATTAAATACGGTCAAGGTGCTAGGTGGTATTCCTCATGACATCCATCTGATCTCTCCTTCTGCCATTGAACCGATTCAGAAATTAAAGATCAACTATCTGGGCAGCAAAAACCCCAGGCTTCATACGGATGAGGTTTTAATTGCTTTGTCCGCCAGTGCAGCAACCGATCCCAATGCTCAGATCGCTCTGGAACAGCTTCCCAAATTAAAGGGGTGCGATGCTCATACTTCGGTATTGCTTTCTGATGTGGATGTTAAGATATTTAAGAAATTAGGCGTTAATCTGACCTGTGAGCCTATTTATGAAGAGAAGAAAATCTATCATTGATAACTGACTACTGAAAAAGCAAGGAATCTATTTCCTTGCTTTTTTTAGGCTTATTTACTTTTCATGTTATTACTTTTATATTGATTAATATTGTGTAGAACTTCATCTTTAACCTTTGCATAATAAACAACATGTTCTATCGTTTCTTTTACTTCATTTATTCCTATGTCCTGTTCTTCTTTTGTGTCACATTCAATCATTAATGCTCTTTTTATATTGAATTCTAACCATTCAAGTCTTCCAAAATTACAATCATAAACCGTTTCCCAATCGATATTAGTATCTAGTGTTGTATTTTTAAAATAAGAATTTAAAAATGAAATAAGTAAATCATAATGGATATTGCATGTTTCATAACCAGACCAGCATAATGCAAGTTCGAATAGCTCTAAATATGGATTAGAATATCCTAAGCACTCTAAATCGATTATTTTATAGTCATCTTTTATCCATAATACATTCTTACTATCCATATCATTGTGGCAGATACTTGAAACTTTAGGCATGTTTTTTATTGCCTTATTTCCACTATACATACTTTCATTTATAATTTCAATATTATCCTGCAGCAAATCATAGATTGGTGAATTTACTTTTTTTGCAAGGCCAATATATTTACTAAAGTCTACGTGAATTTCATTCCTTATGAATTCATGGTTCGTTAAATCTATATTATGGATATTGGCTAATGCTTCACCTATTTTGTTACAATTCAATTCTTTTATTTCATTGCCTTTTAATGATTTTCCGTCAAACCAATTATATACATAAAAATATTGTCCGTTTAATTCTTGCATCTTCTTATTGTTATAAATCAAAGAGTATATTGCCGGAATGTTATTTCGTTTTAATATTTCTTCAATAGAATCCGCTTGATTATAGTTATTCATAGCGGTAGGTCTACTCATAATGTTAGGATTTAATAACTTGATGATATAGTTTCCTTTATCTGTGCTAATTTTGTACATCTTATGGGTAAGACCACCTGTAATCTTTTCAGGTTCCGAAACCATATTACCCATATTGAGATTTGCTAAAACCATTTCAAAAAATTCTTTTAAATTCATGCGATTATTCCTCATATAAAGATTGTTTCATACAATTGATGTGGTCACATTACATACTTTTTAATTTATTAATCCTAATGGTTGATTCACGGTCATTGATCTATTCTAACATACTTGTCTTCCAACGCATATGCTAAAGTATAAAGCGGTGAAAACCCCTTTATATTATGATTTTAACCTTGCTATAGAAGGCTTTAAGAAATAACTCACAAATCAACTTAACAGAAGGGAGTTATAATGAATAACTGTAGAAATAACGACGATAATTGCTGTTTTGATAGATGCTGTTGTTGCGGTCCATCTGGACCTAGAGGTCCCCAGGGGCCGACTGGGCCTACTGGACCGACTGGACCTACTGGGCCTAGAGGTCCCCAGGGGCCGACTGGGCCTACTGGACCTACTGGACCGACTGGACCTAGAGGTTTACAGGGACCTACCGGACCTACCGGACCGACTGGACCTACTGGACCTACTGGACCTAGAGGTTTACAAGGGCTACAAGGACCTACCGGACCGACTGGGCCTACTGGAACTACCGGGCCTACCGGGCCTACCGGACCTACCGGGCTTACCGGAGCTACCGGGCCTACTGGACCTACTGGACCTACCGGGCCTACCGGACCTACCGGGCCTACTGGGCCTACTGGAACCATCGGACTTACTGGAGCTACAGGGCCTACTGGACCTACCGGGCCTACCGGACCTTCCGGGCTTACTGGAGCCACTGGACCTACCGGACCTTCCGGGCTTACTGGAGCCACCGGGCCTACCGGGCCTACCGGACTTACTGGAGCTACAGGGCCTACTGGACCTACCGGGCTTACTGGAGCTACAGGACCTACTGGACCTACTGGGCCTACCGGACCTATCGGACTTACTGGAGCTACAGGGCCTACCGGGCCTATTGGACCTACCGGGCTTACTGGAGCTACAGGGCCTACTGGACCTACCGGGCCTACTGGACCTACCGGGCTTACTGGAGCTACTGGGCCTACTGGACCTACCGGGCCTACTGGACCTACCGGGCTTACTGGAGCTACTGGGCCTACTGGACCTACCGGGCTTATTGGACCTACAGGGCCTACCGGGCCTACCGGACCTACCGGACCACAAGGAATTACCGCATTTGCATTTGGAGGACTTTTTTCAGTCATACCTCAGACATTTATTTTTACCGCCGCAGATCAGATCGAACAGATTGCACTGCAGACCCAGATGCCTTCCTTTGACGTTGGCTTTGGCATAAATACGATTCAGATCATGTTATCTGGTTTTTACGAGGTGAATTTCATGGTTCGTATCGCCCCAGCTACTATAGCTTCTACAATTGAAGCAGGAGTCCGGCTTAACGGCGGAACCACTTTCTTTACCTCTACGTTACAATCTGCCACCTTGTCTGTAACAGATGATACGATCTTACAGGGAAGTGTCATTGTGGCATTGGGTGCAGGATCAATCCTCGATTTGGCACTGCAGTCTACGGGAGCTACGACGGTCAGCCTGGCTGCCGCTGCAAACGCATCGCTTAGTGTCAAACTGCTTATGCCCTAACGACTAATCATTTCCTTTGACTGATGCGTTCCAGAAGCAGGCAAGGGCATTTGAAGCGACAGAATGGCAGTGGGGACAGATTTTATTCCTGTTGTCGGCATCGCAAAGACATGGCAAACTTCCAGCCAGTCAAGAGGCTAAGAGTGAAGATTTTGCGACAGCAAAATACTACTCGGCTCTTGACTGCCTGGATAGGCATAGGCCTGATCTACGGGCATTTCTATGTACCACAAGGGTTATCTGTACAATGTGGACAAGCCATTAGGCCGAACGGAAATATCCCCTCTTGAAATCACGAATTTACTATCACATTTTACGACATTTTATCAAACAACGATTGACTTAAAGTTAACGTTAAGGTTTATAATTATCACAAGCATTACCCATGAGCATATCAAAATACTTTAGAGTATCTGAAAGGAGGAATCTATATGCAATACAACAATTTGCCCGGAACAAGTATTAAAGTTTCTTCGCTAAGTCTTGGCACAATGATGTTCGGCGCTCAGACCAACGAAGCTGACAGCCTCGCCATCATGGATTATGCCTGGAATCAAGGTGTAAACTTTTGGGACACTGCCAATGTGTACAATCAAGGCGAGAGTGAACGCATCGTCGGCAAGGGCTTAAAAGGGCGGCGTGATAAAATTATTCTCGCCACGAAAGTTAACGGCCAGATGGGTAAAAACCCGAATGACAGGGGCCTCTCCCGCCGCAATATTGTCTCCGCTGTAGATGCCAGCTTAAAGCGCCTGAATACAGATTATATTGACCTCTATTATATGCATGCGCCGGATTACGAAACAAAAATTGAGGAATCGCTTGAGACAATGTCTGGCCTTGTTAAAGCCGGAAAGGTCCGCTATATCGGTGTCAGCAATTTTGCCGCCTGGCAGATTGCCGATATGTTGGCTATCTGCGATAAACGGGGATACATAGCACCGGTCATCAGTCAGAACGTTTATAATCTTATTACCCGGGGAGTAGAGACGGAGCTCATTCCATTTTTACAGGCCCATGAGCTGGGTATGGCAGTATACAACCCTATCGCTGGCGGACTTCTGGTCGGAAAACATAAGCCAGGCACCCCTGCAGAGAATACCCGTTTTGCAAACAGTGAAGCCTATTATAAACGCTACTGGTCAGACGAGAATTTTGCCGCTGTAGAAAAGTTGACAGAAATCGCATCAGAGTATGGCTTGAGTATTCTTGAACTCGCTATGAAATGGTGTTTAAGCCGCGAAAAAGTCACCAGCGTAATCAGTGGCGTCAGCAAGCTTTCACAGATAGAACAGAATATTGCCTCACTGGAAGGAGCCGTGCTTCATGATGACGTGCTGCAGGCTTGTGATGTTATATGGCATTCTCTGGCGGGTACACGCTTTGGATACAATCGATAGCAATGCTTGAGACGGAAAAGGAATGGGCAAACTAACATATTTTAATCATTTATAGGAAGGAATTTATATATGAAAAAGATAGTGATAACCGGAACTGCGGGTCTTCTTGGCCCCTATGTAGTTAAGCATTTTTTAGAGCAGGGATATGATGTTTTAAGTGTAGACAAAGTAAAGCCGGCTGAGACATTGACACGACATATGACAGCGGACTTAACCAACCTGGGCGAGTGTTATGGAATCTTAGAAGGCGCATATGCTGTGATCCATCTTGCCGCAATCCCTACCGCTTATATTTTCCCCAATGAAGTAACATTTCAAAACAATGTAATGGCTACTTATAATATTCTTGAAGCTGCGGCCGGATTAGGAATCACGAAAGCTGTTATTGCCTCCAGCGAATGTACCTATGGGATTTGCAACTCCCGCCAGGGTCTGACACCTGTTTATGTTCCCGTAGATGAAGAGCACCCGGTACTTCCTGAAGATAGTTACGGCCTTGGAAAAATCGTTGGGGAAACAATTGCCGATGCAATCAACCGCCGCTGTGGAATGCAGATCGTTTCGTTTCGGATCGGCAATATCATAAGCAAAGAAAAATATTTAAACTTCCCCGGTTTTATTCATGACTCCGAGAAACGGAAACAACTTATGTGGAATTATATTGACGCCCGTGATATCGCTGTGGCATGCCGCCTTGCTATCGAAAAAGATGGACTTGGTTCTATTATAATGAATCTTGCCGCTGACGATAACAGTATGGACATCAAAAGCTGTGATCTGATGAAAGCGGAATATCCAAACGTAACTGACATTCGTACTCCAATTGATGAATACCAGACTTTATACTCCAATGAAAAGGCAAAAAAAATACTGGGGTGGAAACCAGTTCATTGCTGGAGAGATAATGTATCTCAGGAATAATACATAAGGGTTGTATCGTTCCACTATCTGTAATCCCTATATTTCAATTTAGTAAAGCTTGCAAATACTAATCTTTTTAGTATTTGCAAGCTTTTAGATTCATACCTCGTCATTCCAACCTGTTATGAAATTGTAATTTTACCGCCTCGTATTATTTATTTTCAAAATCTCATTTTAATAAAAAATAAAAAGTATAATACAATAGGTAATCCTATGATCGTTGATAGTATTGTGATTATAGTATGTGCCTTTTTCTCATCTCGTAATATGAATAAAAAAAGCTTATATCCTAATATGCCAAGCAGGCCACCAAAACTATTAAGAATTACATCGTCAATGTCTGAAGCCCCGATGCCGAAAAGTCCCTGAATGATCTCAACAAATATACTCACTATAATTATAAACAGTAAATTGGTTGTTACTTTTTTATCATTTTTGAATAATGGTAAATAGACACCAAACGGAACAAAAATAGCTATATTGCCAACCACATTACCAAAAGCAAATCTTTTTAGATTCTCAGATCCGCCAGATACATATTCCATTATGCTATGAAATGGGATGAGATTGATCGACCTGACTACAGTCCTTTGATTATTAAATAGTTCCAAAAGAGAAACTCTTGATAGGAACAGTATTTTAATTAGCAAAAGTATATAACAAATGAAAACGCCATATAAAAAGACTGTTTCAATTCGCTTACGTTTATTCATAAAACCTCCAAATTCATTTCATCCATCTTTGCTTCTCTCTGATATTACGCTCCCATGGTGCTCATATTTTATACCATTGCTTCTTGAATATATTTGTTAATTAATTCATAAATCCACGATTTTAATGGAGAGAAATCAAATCCCCATTCTGATGCGAGTCCAGTATTTAAACTATAATCGGGCGCACTATTGTAAGGACCGTTATCCCCCACTTTTGATAAGACTGCTCGTCTGCCGGTCTTTCCTTCAACATATGTGATGATCTCTCGGAGAGATATTGTTCCCATATTGCTGCCGTTTACTACGCCTGTGCATTCTTGCTCCGCCAGGAAAGCCAGAAACTGGCCCGCTTCATTTGAACTGACAAATCCCAACTGTGCGTCAACATTGTCAATAAACATGGGAATCCCCTTAACAACATGTTCGATATAGAAATACAATCGCTTTGTATAATCATCAGTGCCAATGACAAAAGGAAACCTGATAGCCACACTGTTTTGTGACGGATATGCTTGAAACAAAGCACACTCTGCAAGCCGTTTCACCTCATCATACGTATAATCCGCTCTGTCGCACCATTTTAGCGGCTTCTCAAGAGGATTGAAGTCGCTTTCCATTGTGTTGATATGGAGATCATCATATACTGACACGGTGGAGGTCATTACATAGCGATTGCATTTTATAGAGTCCAGCGCAAATTTTACATCATTGGAGCAATAAGCAATATTGTCGCATACTACATCATAAGTCTTGTTGCGAAATACTTCCGCCATGCTATTGGCAGATGTGCGCTCAACTATTAATTTGCGGACTCTGTTTCCGTAACTATCTTTTGCCATTCCTCTTGTCGCAATCGTAACATTATGTCCTTTTCTGATAAGTTCCTCAACCATATGTACGCCAAAGTATTTTGTCCCGCCCAAAACTAAAATTTCCATTCTGTCCTCTACCCCCACATTATATAAATGATCATACTTCAAATTACGATTTATAAAAGTATATCATAAAATGGTACCGAAATATAGCAACGAAATGGACAGTCTACCCTTTCTGCAATGTGGCTTTACTTTTTATTTCAGTTAACCGTTCGCACAGCATATCGGCTTTTGAAATAGCTTCCAAAACCGTGAGGTCTTTCATATGTATTTGGCGTCCTCCGGTCACGCGAAGGGTATCAATTTTCTGTTTCTGACCGTTGATTGTGAACCGGCAGCTGACAAGTCTGGTTCCATTATTGATCTGCTCTCCGTTATGTGTACAGATGTCATCTAAGGTGGCCCCGTCAATGAATTGAAGCTCCTTGGGGTTGTACTTAAAAACTACAGCGAATTTGCCGTTAACAGCATCCAGAAAAAAGACACCATTGTCCGCACTGAAATAATAATCAATGACAAACCCCTGCTCCTTTAAGTCCTGCTCATGGAGACTCGAATGTTTAGTCAGGTTAGAATCCAGGATTTTATTGGGAAGCCAAAAGAAAATATAAAGAAATTCAAACGTTAAAAAAGTCGCTATTAGGGAATCCATCTGCGGCAGCTCCCATAACAATATACAGACCGGAGCTATGAGGATAGCTGCTAGTAGCATCAACCTAAGCCCCAAAATTTTTATAAAGTAACCCATATCAATTTTTTTCATTGATATTTATCCTCCCTTGTTCTTGGATCTTGTCCCTTAACTGCATATTTATCTGATGTATTGTATTATTATTTTCGCTATTGTCTTTGATTCACAATTCCGAATCCCATCCAAAAACGAAATTTCCCTATTACGAACTTTTCTAAATAAGAATATTAAAAAATGTATTTTTCTGGAATTAAATTGTTCTCAAACTGATTTTTCTTGTACTCAATTTGATTTCAAAGTAATTCAAAGAAAAGGTTGACAAATCAAAACCGGGGACATATACTATAACAGGTTAATTAAATAAATAGACCGTTTCGGTAGGTGAGGCTACCGCAGGGATACGGGTTGCTGCCGCAAAGTAGTGGAAACACTATGAGAAGGTGAACAGTCCATGTCGAAAAACAAGGCATGGAATAATGTAATTTCATTGCCCTGCGAAGTTAAAGCTTGAACGATGGCGGAAGACGCTTTACATAATACAGTCAGGCGTTTTTATAGGGATGGTATCCCCTGTCGTCGTTTTATAAATGATGACAGGGGATTTTTTATGTTTGGAGGTGAGGACATGGACGACGGACACAGTATAAGTAGAAACGATGGACAGGATAATACCGCTTGTGGCATAGGTGTTCTTTTATTGTGCAACCATGCCCAAAACCGGTGCTTTAGGCAAAGGCTTTTATAAGCCTTAATTCCTATTGCCACTTTGCGTGTTGTCCATCGTTTTGTTTGGAAAAGACAGACGATGGATTTTTTATGCCCATTTTTAACAAAACAACACTCCCCATTGGGGTTTATATAAATACTATTTAAAACAAGAGAGGTGAACGAAATGGAAACCGGAAGTCAATGCGGCCCTGATCCTGACGGGCGGAACCGAAGGCCTGAGCCGAAATGGAAACCCTTTTCCATTTCGGCGGCCTGACTATAGACGAGGCTCATCAGTGTTTGGGCTGTACTTCCTCATATCTTATAAAAATTATGGAGGTGCAGACCAATGCAAAAAGTAAAAAACAATTTAGAGACATTAAAAGTAACCCAGGACGTGGTAAGCCGTGACAAAATTGCAGCCAGGCTGAAATCAGCTGCCGCAGCTAAAACGGATACACTGTTCGGCAATTTAAACACGACGCCGGAAGGACTCAGTGAGGATCTTGTAGATGCTTCCCGTGAGCTGTACGGCGACAATAAAGTTACCCATGGAAAAAAAGTATCGCTTCCCAAGCGTATCGCCGAGGCGTTCATCAATCCTTTTACCGCTATCCTCTTTGGGCTGACGGCTGTGTCGGCATTTACCGACATCATTCTTGCAGAACCAGGAGAAGCAGATCCGCTGACTGTTGTGATTATCATGACAATGGTGCTGATTTCCGGGGTTCTGCGCTTCGTGCAGGAAACTAGAAGCGGCAACGCTGCTGATAAGCTTTTAAAAATGATCAAGACGACCACAAACGTTCAGCGAATCGAGACAGGGAATGCAGAAATACCGCTGGAAGAAGTCGTTGTGGGCGATATTGTCCATCTGGCTGCGGGCGACATGATTCCCGCAGACATGCGGATTATCCAGGCCAAGGATTTGTTTGTCAGTCAGTCGGCATTGACTGGCGAAAGTGTGGCAGTTGAGAAAATTCCAGGGGCAGTGAGTATGGAATACGATACATTAGCAGAGTATCCTAACCTGGCCTTTATGGGATCAAACGTCATCAGCGGCAGTGCGGCAGGTGTTGTTGTGGCAACCGGTGACGACACGATATTCGGAGATATGGCAAAGAACGTCAGTGATAAGCCTGTGCAGACCAACTTTGAAAAAGGGGTCAACTCGGTATCATGGCTGCTCATCCGCTTCATGCTGGTCATGGTTCCAATCGTACTATTTGTTAACGGTTTCACAAAGGGTGACTGGATGCAGGCAACTCTGTTTGCCCTTTCAGTGGCGGTAGGCTTAACACCGGAAATGCTGCCGATGATCGTCACCACTTGCCTTGCGAAAGGCGCTGTGGCTATGTCTAAGGAAAAGACAATCATCAAGAACTTAAACTCCATCCAGAATCTAGGCTCCATCGACATTCTATGTACTGACAAGACCGGAACCCTGACCCAGGATAAAGTGGCTCTGCAATACCACTTGAATATCCATGGAGATGAAGATACACGCGTATTGCGCCATGCATTTTTAAACAGCTACTATCAGACAGGACTGAAGAATCTCATGGATGTCGCTGTCATTGAGCGCACCCTGGAGGAACAGAAAACGGTAGCGGAGCTTCGCGGCCTTACCGATCAGTTTACCAAGGTCGATGAAATTCCCTTTGACTTTGAGCGCCGCCGCATGAGCGTAGTGGTGAAAAACGGCAAGACACAGATGATCACCAAAGGTGCAGTAGAGGAAATGTTGTCGGTTTGCAGCTATGCCGAGTATGAGGGAAAGGTGCTGCCTTTGACCGATGACATCAAAAAATATATCTTAGAAAAGGTAAATGATTTAAACGAGGATGGAATGCGGGTTATTGCCGTTGCGCAGAAAACAAATCCCTCTCCCGTTGGCACGTTTTCCGTAGCCGACGAATCCGATATGGTACTGATGGGATATCTTGCTTTTCTTGATCCGCCAAAGGAATCCACTGCGGATGCACTGGCTGCTTTAAAAGAGCATGGTGTGGATGTGAAGATTCTGACCGGCGACAATGACAAGGTAACTCGCTGCGTTTGCCGGCAGGTTGGCCTCTCCGTTGACCGCATCCTGTTGGGCTCTGATCTGGACAACATGACCGATGAAGAGCTTGGCAGCGCCGCTGAAAAAGTCAGTGTTTTTGCAAAGTTATCTCCACAGCAGAAAGCCCGTGTCATTACAGTCCTGCGGGATAATGGGCACAGCGTGGGCTATATGGGCGACGGCATCAACGACGCGGCAGCAATGAAGGCTTCCGATGTGGGCATTTCCGTGGACACAGCAGTAGACATTGCCAAAGAATCCGCTGACGTCATTCTTCTGGAAAAGGACTTAATGGTATTGGAAAAGGGCATCATCGAGGGCCGCAAGACCTACGCCAACATGATCAAATATATCAAGATGACGGCAAGCTCCAACTTCGGAAATATGTTCTCAGTATTGGCTGCCAGCGCTTTCCTTCCCTTCCTTCCTATGCTGCCCATCCATCTGATTCTGTTGAATCTGATTTACGATTTAAGCTGTACGGCAATTCCGTGGGATAATGTAGACAAAGAGTACCTTGCTGTACCAAGGAAATGGGACGCTTCCTCTATCGGAAAATTCATGATATGGATCGGACCGACCAGCTCGGTGTTTGATATCACCACCTACATGCTGATGTATTTCATCATCTGCCCGGCCATGACCGGCGGACTTATGTTCCATCAGCTTACGGACCCGGCAACACAGGCATACTTTATCGCACTGTTCCAGGCCGGCTGGTTTGTGGAATCCATGTGGAGCCAGACG
Organism: Lacrimispora sanguinis; assembly: GCF_044987295.1. Lineage (NCBI taxonomy): Bacteria > Bacillati > Bacillota > Clostridia > Lachnospirales > Lachnospiraceae > Lacrimispora > Lacrimispora sanguinis. Next base: position 1,946,057 of record NZ_CP173277.1, read on the forward strand.
CTTGTCATTCATATGATTAGAACACCTAAGATTCCTTTTATTCAGAGCCATGCTTCCCTGTCGGTGACACTGCTCACCTTCACCGGTATTGCGGCCCTGACCATCATTCCCTTTACCAAACTTGGAGCAACCATCGGCCTGGCCGCTCTGCCGCCTGTATATTTCGCATGGCTGGCATTGACTATTTTCCTGTATATGGTGCTCGCTACAGTGTTCAAGAAGATTTTTATTAGAAGGTATGGTGAGTTATTATAAGAACTTTTTATCAAGATCCATGCAAAAGCCTGCAGGTATTATCACAATTACGAGATAATACCTGCAGGCTTTTATCATTGATTTCTAACACAGTGATTGGGACTTCTATTCCATACACTTTACTACTTAACTTACATCCTCCTCAAAAAGCGCAGCCTCTTCCAATCCAATATTTTTTCTCAACTGTCCTGCTGTCGTGTAAGAAATTTCACCAAGCTCCAGCAATTCCTGCACCTTTACCTTTTGAGTTTGTATTGCGCTAAATTGCAGCTGTCTTTTTTTATCGGCATAAGCCTTTCCTTCTTCACCTAAGAACCTCTTATTAAACACCTCCAGGATGGATAAATAATGATCAATTGCTCTTTTAGCAGCGTTTTCATTCTCCGGAGTAACGGTATCCCATATCGCTTCGATCGCAACCTTCGTCGTGTGCCTTTTCACACGAACCATCTCATCCTGGTTTAAATACTTATGTCTTTTCAGGAAAGAACCCGGCTCCAGCATATGGCGAAAGACCGGTAAAATGCCCTTTACCGGTCCTCTTCTCTCCAATCGTCTCTGGACAACGATAAGAGTGTGCTCGATCCGAAGCAAAGCTTCCTTATTATATGTATTGTTTTCGAGTAACCGTTTGATTTCCTCTTTCTCGGCAACAAGCCCAGTCATGAAAATCTCGATTTCTTTTCTCCATTCATCCGATGCAAACTTTAAAGTCCTGTTGTTTGAATTTTCAGAGAGCAACCGCTCATAGTGGGTAATGATAGAAAAAGCGGCCTGACTGTTATCGTCATTCATCTCACTTTTTATCGAATCAATTGCGGCCTGAATAACCTTTCTTGTAGCAGCCAGCTCTAATTGCCTGCTGTCGGTTTCCGTTTTTGGACAAATCAGGGGCAGGACAATATTTGCAATTAACAGCGTGACAATAATGACTCCACCGCTGATAAACAGCAGCAAATCTCTCTGTGGAAAAGGCGAACCGTTATGCAAGGTTAACGGAATTGACAGACAGGCGGCAAGCGTCAAAGCACCTCTTACACCGGACAGGGAAATCAACAGGGAATTTCGCATACGACTGCTTTGATCCTTTCCGATAAAAAAGTACGCCCAGATATAACGAATCAGTATCAACAGGGCGGATATATCCAATACGTAGCTGATATCCGTAATTGTGCTGATCTGTGTATTCATAACTTCCTTACTAAATGCGTTTGACAACTCCATTCCAAGCAGTAAAAATACCAATCCATTTAAGACAAAAAGAAGCGTTGACCAGGCACCCTCGGAGATATAGTTTATATTTGCTTCCTGAGTGGTAAACCTTTTGGGCCTGCTAATGGAAATTATGATACCGCAAACTACAACGGCCAATATCCCGGAAAGACCAAGCTCTTCTGCAATCAAAAACACGGCAAAAGGTGTGATGATCTGGATCAGCGTATAAACGGTCGCATCCTCAATTCCCATGGCCTTGAGCTTGCTTGTAAATAGATTAATGATATAGGTTGCTACGGCACCAAACAGAGCGCCGCCGATTGCGATATAAAGAAAGCTCAATGTCGCGTCTTTTATAGAAAAATAACCTGTAAGCTGTGCCGCAATGGCAAAATTAAAAGCAACGAGGCCGGAAGCGTCATTTAATAAGGATTCGCCTTCTACAATTGTAATAATATTGTGTGGCAGCTTGATTTTATTTGAAATCGCCTTGACAGCTACTGCATCCGTTGGTGACAGTACCGCCGCAAGAGCAAAAGCCGTGGCAAGAGGCAGTCCGGGTATGAGCCTGGTTATAATGGGACCGCAAATAAGAACGGTTGAAAAAACAAGCCCCAATGCCATCAGCAGAATGGGATTTCTAAAATTCCATAACTCCCGGTTTGAGATTTGTTTGCCATCCACGAATAAAATGGGAGCGATAAAGAGAAGCATGAAAACTTCAGTATCCAAATGAATGGTAATGCCAAAAGGCAGTATACCGGCTAAAACTCCTAATAGAATTTGAAACAGGGGTAAAGAAATACTGGGCATATATTTTTGAAGCACGCTGGATAAAACTATTAAAATAAGCAGTATTAATATTGTCTGTATCGTTCCCAATGGCTCACCTTCCCATCACTCCCTTGCTTTAAATTTTTGTTTCTCCTCCTCCGCCGTACCATGCTGACTGACATATTCCATAAAACTATCATGATTTAAGGACCTGCTGAAATAAAAGCCCTGATAGCACTCACAGCCAAGTTCATGCAGTAATTCGACCTGTTCCCTGGTTTCCACACCTTCCGCCACAGCCTTGACATTCAACTGGCCGCAAAGAGAAAGGATTGATTTTACAATCTGCCGGCGCTGTTCATCGCTGGTTATCAATCCTACCAGGGAGGCATCTATTTTTATGATATTAGCGTAGAAATCGCATATGTAAAGAAGCGAGCTGTGACCCATTCCAAAGTCATCAATGGAAAGATTAAGCCCCATCGCTGTAATCTGCCCTAATTTATTGCATATGGCGTCAGTCGCATCAATTGTAGCATTTTCGGTAAGCTCCAATTCCATATACTGAGGCTCGATGCCCAACCGATTGATGCACTCCTGCACAGATCGAACAAGGGAGCCATCCTCTTTCAGCTGCCGCGGACTTAAGTTTACGGAAAGGGGGACTTTAAAACCTTGTTCATGCCAGCGTTTCATATCTCCAAATGACCGGTTCATAATCCATTGGCCCAGCTCATTCGTCAAATTTGCCTCATCACAGATACTCAATATAACGATAGGGGATACATAACCATATATGGGATGATTCCATCGCAGAAGAGCTTCTGCACCCACGACCTGACCTTTATAATTTACTTTCGGCTGATATTCCATATGAAGCGTTTGCTCCTGGCTCTTTAAGCCTTCCCGGATCTCTGCCGCCAAAGCGCGGGCAAGAGAACCCGTTTCATCGTGACGGTTAAGGATGGTTTTATTCTGCCGTTCCTGAATATATTGAATTTCATTAGCCAGTCCCTTAAACACTTCCATGCGCGCACACTGCTGATGCTTTTCCTGCAGCCTGACGAAAGGAATATAGATCAGCACAGCCAACGCCAGATTAACCGCTTGCATCACGGCTCCGGCAAAAGATCCCGTACTGAGATAACCGGACAGGAATATTGGAGTAGTCCATGTTACCACCTGCGTAACCGGAGGAACCAGGCCCACGCTTACGGATATCCAGGCGGTAAGGCATAAAAAAACAGGCGCTAACACAAATGGAGCAAAAAAATACGGATTAAATATAATGGGTAAACCAAATATCATGATTTCATTTATATTAAATATACCTGGCAGTATCGAAATCTTTGCCAAACGAGTTTCGCTGCTGTTTTTTCCTACCAGCAACAGGGCAATCAGCAGCCCAGAGGTTGCTCCTGCACCTCCTAAATAGACATAGGTGTCAAAAAATTCTTTGTTAAAAATCACTTCACCCATGGTTGACGGTACTGACGAAACCACAGTAGGCATGGCATCCATAATGACATTTCCACCGTGTACGCCAAACAGCCATAAGATTTGTGTAATGAGAATAACAATGACTGCGGAGAAAAAACTTTGTCCCGGCACCCATATTTCGTTGATTGTATGTAAAATTTGACTGCTGTTTAATCCGATAAAATCAAGTATCACCTTTGCCATGCAAAAGGTGAGAACCGTGAGCAGAGCCGGAGTTACCGTCCGGAAGGCTTCCCGGGTCAGGGAACTGCTATAATAACTGATAAGATTCTTAGACCGGATACGATCTCGTAATTTATAGAAAAAACAGTATAAATTACATGCAAGAAATGATATGATTATGGCTCCGAACATCCCGGAAGAACCGGCATATTCTGTGCTTATTACCGTACCATCTGAATTTTTTATCCATATGATGAAAACGATCAGTGCTACTGCCTGTAAGACAGCTGTACTGACCTCTCCGGACTTTACGAACTCTTTCTCGCTTGCAATCGCATGGCTGACGGTAATCATCGTGATTATCGCCATGATTTGAAGTGTCCCACCATATATGAGCAGGCCAATTTCCCACCAGCCTTCTCCAAAAATATATGACATAAATGATTGGTATGCCGGAATGGGCAGATTCAGCAATGCCAGCACTAAGGAACCGATTAAAACAAACGGCATTAAGTATAGCAGTCCTCTACGGAGTATTCGGATCATCTGCTGGTTTGCCAGCTTAGATATAAGTGTATCAAACGTATGCATTATTTTTATGAATTCCTCCTTCAGGTATGCGGGAACTAACGGCAGTGACGCTTTAAATATGGTTCTCCACACCTTAGGTCACTATTATCTTATTTAATATAATAGCTTTAACTAAGTTGCTGTTGTTAATTGTAATCAATGTATATAATTATGTTCCCAATTTATTTTCTGTATGAACTGAAGTTGAATGAAAGGTCAATTGCAATCCGAGCTTCTGGCTAATTCAAGTTACAAAAAGGCAGGGACTGCGCCCTGCCTTTTTGTAACTTGAATTTCTCTATACTATTTTCAAACATTTGCATCTTTCCCTTTCTAATGGGAAAGATATTTTACATTGAGGTTCATTCAATATAGGTAACTACTCAGTTCTGTTGTTATTAATTGTTTTATGAGCATTATGGGTTGAATGAAAGCATCAATTGCGGTCATAAAAAGAGGAAATCCTGATCTCTACCTCTGTCCCCTTTCCCGGCAGACTGTTATAGGTCAAGCCGTACCCGGGACCGTAAAGAATCTCCAGCCGTCGGTGGGTATTGAATACGGCAATGTTTGTCCCAATTTTACTGGTCCCCTTGCCTGAGAGAATACCGGAAAGCTTTCCGGTGTCCATTCCAACCCCGTCATCGGAAATCAGTATGACGGCTGTGTTATCCTCCATCCAGCCGGTAATTACAATGGTTCCTCCTTTTGGAACCTTTTCCAAAAGCCCATGAAGGATGGAATTTTCCACCACTGGCTGAAAGGTCAGCTTTGGTATTGGCAAATCCATCATATGATCCGGGATATCATCCACAAAGTCAATGATCTGATGGTATCGCATATTTTGAAGCCTGACATAGGTTTTCACATGTTCCAGCTCATCTGCAATAGTGCTTAAGATTCCCTTATGGCTTAAAGTCAGCTTGTAAAAACGGGAAAGATCCACGACAGCCTCCGAAACCTCTTCCGTCCGCCCCTGCTGCGCCAGCCAGTTGATCATGTCCATGGTATTGTATAGAAAATGGGGATTGATTTGGGCTTGAAGAGAATTAAATTCAGCGGCTCGTAAGTCCTCTGCCGCTTTTGCCTGCTCCCCGATGAGCCTGTTCATCATCCTTGTCATATAATTGTAGGTGTCGATCAGGCCCCCGATCTCATCATGGTAAAGAGATGCGGGCAGAGGGGTGGGCGGTTCTGTACGCACCTTTGCCATTTGCCCAATGACAGAAGAAATCCGGTTGGTAATGGAATGAGACAGCCGGTTTGCAATTAAAAAGGAAATCAATATGCAGAGCAAATATATAAAGAAAAAGCCGATCATAAGGAGGAAGCTTTTTTTAATAATGGCTCTGGTGGGAATTACAGCCACCATAAACCAGTCCGCTTTCCTGATATAATAAAAACCGGCATAAACATCATGATCCAGAATATTTTTGAGGACAAAGTTATTGGATGACATAAAAAAATCCCGGACCTTATCATAGCTGAAATGGTAGATTCCCGCCAGTCCGTCGTCAGATGTTGCAACGGTACTGTCCCGATCGTTGATGATATAGGCTACGCTGGTATCCTCTGTTAGATTGTTCTTTAAAAGTTTTGTAAATGGTGCCTTGGAGTAATAAATAGCCGTATAGCAGGTGCGATACTCACTGTCATACAAAATGGTACTTTTGGTAATATAGGCCATATCCCCAGATTTCCTCACCTCGATGGGGCTTAAATAGAATTCCGGACAAAAGAGAGAATTTAAGGACCGGTCCCCCTGGAAAATTCCATGCCAGTAAGACCCTCTGGCCTCGCTCATGGGACGGAAGATCTGGCTGGAAGCTTCATTGTGAAAGATTTCCTGAAATTCAGGAATATCCAGATAAATAAGAATATTCGTTATGTATTCGCCGTCAATGATGTTTTCTGCTGCTCCGTAAAAATCTGCTGCCTCAGAGGAATCATGACTCCAGTTAGATGGCTGGTATCCAATCAGACGGAACAATTTTTTATAATAAGGATGGGCTTCCAGGCTTTTCTGCGCCTCCATACACGTATCAATCAGCTGATCAATCTGCGGCATGGTCATGGCAGAGGCGTTTTGTTCCGTCCGTATGGTATCCGCCAAAACCATGTCATAAAGCTTTCCATGGAAAAAGAAGAACATGACCAGCATAGGTATCGTAGTGATGACCAGATGGGTGATCGTAAACTTTGTCTGCAGCATCATATTGTTATAGAAGAACTTTCCTCTTTGTATCAGACTTTTCATTTCAACATTTTCTCCCGGTAATCAGACGGCGACAAGCCGGTCATCTTTTTAAAGCTCTTACTGAAATAATTTCCGTTGCTGTATCCTACCTTGTTTGAAATATCGGCAATCTGATAACGGGAATCAGCCAGGAGCTCTTTGGCTTTTTTCATCCGGTAATCCGTAAGATATTGGTTAATGGTCTGCCCTGTTTCATTTTTAAAATATGTGCACACATAAGAAGCGGATAAGTAGACCTGGCCGCCAATATCACGTACCGAAAGGGCTTCGTCGTGATAATGATTGTGGATGTACTCTTTAATTAAGAAAATAGTGGGTTCTTCCGACAGATGGGACCGGGCTGCTTCAAATAGCAGTTCGGTTTTTTGCGTCAGCTTTTGATGCAGCTCCCGAAAGCTAAAGCAACTTTCAAGAAGCTTCATGGCATTTTCCGGCTCCATGACAGGTGCTAGTCTAAGAGTCTGGCGGCAATCCTCCAAAACCATAAAGAGCTTATAATAAAGATCTTTTGCCTCATGGGGAGATACCTCTCTCCTCTGGTAAAAATCCTCATAAAGGCGCCGAAGCAGTTCTCTTCCGATTTTCCGGTCATTATTTAAAACGGCCTCCGATAAAAGGGTGATATAAGCCTCCTCGGCGGACTTATTCCTGTCTTCTTTTTCCGTATGTACCGTATCATTCTCTTCAGGAGTAAAGAATGTTCCCGGATCAAAGAAAAAGCTGCTCTGCATGAGAGAAACCGCAGATGCATAGGAATCGTAAGCCCTTGCAATGCCCGAACAAGTTTCTCCTCTGCTGATATAGAAGGTACAGGCCGGATCAAAGCAATTCTTTAAGAAAACACCGATCCGGTTTACAGCACCATGAGGAGGTAAAACAGGGGATAGGATATGAAACACATGGTACTGGATATATTTTGATACATAGTAAACCTGCATATGGGAATGGGAAAGAAATACCTCCAGATCCGTCAGTACCTGATCCATAAGGTTCTGGTCTGTCTGGCTCTGCTCCAGCTTGACAACAAAAGAGGTGAAGCTTGCATGGGAAGTGAGCTTGAGGCCCAGCTCTTTTGCAAGGGCTGTGACGTTTTCCTTATTGTCCCTGTAAGGCTGGGTTAGGGCTGCGGCAAAGGAAGAGGCGGTTCCCCTTGAATAAAACAGCTCATTTTTTACAGTCCTCATATTCTGACGGACGCAGTTGTAGCCTTCTTTGATTGAGTTTTTCACCTCTGTAGGGTCCAGAGGCTTTTCCACATAGTTGATAGCCTTTAAGCGAATGGCTGCTTTTAAATATTCTTTATCCGAATAACCGCTCATAAAGATAAAGGCCGAATGAGGAAGCAGCTTCTCCAGCCGTTCCACCATCTCAATTCCATCCATTCTGGGCATCCTTACATCGCATAAAACGATTTCAGGCTTCACAGCCTTTGCTATGCGAAGCCCGCTTATGCCGTCCTCTGCCTGGAATAGCTGAAAGATGCCCAGAGACTCCCAGTCAATGGAATCAATCAGTCCGGTACGTGTGAGCTCCTCATCATCAACAATCAGCAATTTCATAACGGTCTCCTTCTTGCATTTTATCCATTATTATTCTAGCAAAATAACCAAGAAAAACAATACAAAAGGCCTATTATTGCCATTATCAACGAAAAAGTCGAAAATATATTACCCGTTATCAAAAGATTATGCTGTTTCTTCCGTGTCTCACCGATGATAGGATGATCCCAGATTAAGAAGGGAGGAAGAAGCCGTGTCCGAATATGTTCTGGAATTAAAGGGCGTTACAAAAATATTTCCCGGCGTGAAAGCCTTGGATCAGGTCCATTTCAGTCTGAAAAAAGGCGAGGTTCATGCACTGATGGGGGAAAACGGAGCGGGAAAATCCACATTTATCAAAGTGATAACAGGAGTTCACAGGGCCGACGAAGGAGAAATCTTTCTGGATGGGAATCGGGCAGAATTTAAAGGGCCAAAGGATGCCCAGGCAGCAGGAATCGCTGCGGTTTACCAGCATCCTACCTCCTACCCGGACCTTACGGTGACGGAGAATATATTTATGGGCCATGAGATCGTGAAAAACCGTATGATCCAGTGGAAGCGGATGAATCAGGAGGCGGATAAGCTTTTAATGCAGCTGAATGCAGACTTTAAGGCCGCCGATGAAATGGGAACCTTGAGCGTTGCCCAACAGCAGATGGTGGAAATTGCAAAGGCACTATCTACCCAGGCCAGAATCATCATTCTTGATGAACCCACAGCAGCTCTTACCAAAAATGAATCTGAAGACTTATACCGGATCGTGGATCAGTTAAAGGCCTCCGGTGTTTCTATTATCTTTATCTCCCACCGGTTTGAGGATATGTACCGGCTGGCGGACCGGGTAACCGTTTTCCGGGATTCCAGGTACATCGGGACCTATGAATCAGGGGGGATCACCAATGGAGAGCTCATCAAAGCCATGGTAGGACGTGAAATTAAGGATCTATACCCAAAACCGGAGGTGAAGACCGGCCCGGAGGTCCTTAAAGTGGAAAACATGTCAAGGACCGGATATTTCAAAGACATAAGCTTTACACTGCACCAGGGGGAGATTCTGGGACTTACAGGTCTTGTAGGGGCAGGAAGAACAGAAGTGGCAGAAAGCATCTGCGGCATTACAAAGCCGGATTCCGGAAATGTTTATATTGAGGGAAAGCACGTCTCCATAAAACACCCGGCTGATGCCATGAGAGAAGGACTTGTCCTTCTTCCGGAGGACCGCCAGAGAGCAGGTCTTATCCTCACCTGGGGCTTAGGGCGCAATGTGACCCTGCCTATCATAGGAAAATACGCAAAATACGGCATCACAAATGAAAAAAAGGAATGTGAGACTGCAAAACAGCTTTTGGAAGAAGTAGATACAAAGGCAGTTTCCATCTTTGATCCTGCAAACTCCTTATCCGGCGGGAACCAGCAGAAAGTGGTGGTGGCAAAGGCTTTAAGCCAGGAAATGAAAGTCGTCATTATGGATGAACCAACCAAGGGCGTGGATGTTGGAGCAAAGGCTGAGATTTATCAGATTATGGGGGATTTAGCGAAGAAAGGATACGGAATCCTTCTCATATCCTCGGAAATGCCGGAAATTCTTGGCATGAGCGACCGCATCCTGGTCATGTGCAATGGCAGACTGTCCGGTGAGTTAGATCGCGGGGAGGCGACTCAGGAAGTCATTCTCCAGCATGCCATGGAAAGGAGTTCGCAGTAATGGAGAAAAAATTGCTTAAGAAAATTACAGGCTCCAGAGAGGCCAGCCTGTTCCTTGTACTGGTGATTCTCTGCATGGTGATCCAGATATTCAGCCCATCATTTCTGACCGCAAAATCCATTCTGGATATGCTGAAAAATAATGCGGTTATCATGATTATGGCCCTGGGAATGCTTTGCGTCCTGCTGGTGGGAGGAATCGACATTTCCATCACCTCCACCCTTGCTCTTTCCGGCATGACCGTAGGAATGCTTCTTAAATATAACATCATTCATAATACTCTCCTGCTGTTTCTCATCGCCATTTTAGTAGGCGCTATATGTGGGGCAATCATTGGTTTTGTGGTAGCAAGAGGAAAGGTACTTCCTATTATCGCCACCATGGGATTCATGTACATATACAGAGGACTTGCCTATTTGATTGCCAGAAGCCAGTGGGCCAGTGCGGAAAATCTGGGAGGCTTTAAGAACTTTGCATTGGAAAAGGAACTGGGGCTTGGTATATTAAATAATGTTATTGTCATTGTCCTGGTGTGCTATATAATCTTCTTTGCAGTCATGAAATGGACCAAGACAGGAAGAAAGATTTATGCGGTAGGCAGCAACCCGGAAGCTGCTGCCGTATCCGGCATCAATACCAAGAGAATCAAGCTGTTAGTCTATACCCTTATGGGAATGCTGGCCGGTTTGTGCGGTGCCCTTGCAGTAGCTGTCTATTCCTCCGCTCAGCCTAACATGCTTTACGGAAAGGAAATGGATGTGATCGCGGCCTGTGTCATCGGAGGCGTGAGCATGTCGGGAGGCCGCGGAACAGTGGCAGGCGCTTTGTTAGGCTCTCTGATTCTGGCAGTCATTGCCAAGGCCCTTCCTCTCGTAGGGATCGACTCCATCGTACAGAATACGGTTAAGGGCTGTATTATACTGGCCGTCATCATTTTTAACGTAGTGGCGCAGCGCATGATGCAAAAAGAAAACTTAAAAGGAAGGGAGATGTAATTCATGGCGGGAAAATCGGGAAGAACAATATCTGCGCAGGCAGAGCAAAGCTGGAAAAAAAGCCTTCTCAGCTGGGAAGGGATGCTGGTATTTCTGTTTTTTGCTGTAAACCTGTTATGCATGATCATCTCTCCAAGCTATAAGCTTACCAATGTGCTGCGGGAAATGCCAAAATATTTGACCGAAGTGTTTCTGCTGCTTCCCATGGCTTATATCCTCATTTTAGGGGAGATCGACTTATCAGTGGGAGCCACAGTCTGCTTATCGGCAACCACCGCCTGTCTGGCGGGAAATGCGGGCATACCATTTCCGGTTGTCATTTTGATCGGTATTCTTGTTGGAACCTCCTGCGGGCTTTTTAACGGGATTGCAGTCACCCTGTTTACAGAGCTGCCATCCATGATTGTCACACTGGCTACGATGATCATATTCCGTGGGATAGCGGAAATTGCACTGGGAAGCGGAGGTTCCGTGTCTTTAAAGCACAATGAAGGCTTTCGGGCACTGGCTGGGAAAATCGGGCCCATACCTTATATTTTTTTTGCAGTCCTGTTTGCGGCAATTATATTTATCTATATTTTAAGCAGGACCTCCTTTGGGCGAAGGCTCTATGCCATTGGAAGCAACCGGACAACATCATTTTATTCCGGCATCCATGTACAGAAAATACGTCTGGTAGTTTATTCTGTTACCGGCATGATGGCGGGCATCAGCGCCATGTTTCTGGTTTCTGTCCTCTACGGTGCAAATACCACTACGGGAACAGGCTTTGAACTGGATGCCATTGCCATGGCAGTATTCGGCGGAATTTCCACGGCTGGAGGCAAGGGAAAATTAACCGGAGCCATGATATCAGCATTTATCATTATCTGTCTCCGGATCGGCTTAGGCCAGATAAACATGAATCCCCAGGTTATTCTGGTGATTCTTGGTACCCTGTTAATTCTGGCAGTTATGATACCGGAACTATTTAAGAACAGAAAACGGAAGCAAGCATGATACGCAGCACCAGAAGGTGTTCAGTATAAAAAACTAAGAAATGGAAAAGGGAGGTAATTCTAACATGAGAAAACAATTGGTTTATGCATTCCTGTGTACCGCTGCGATTTCAGGAATCCTTGCAGGCTGCAGCAGTAAAAGCAGTGTAACGGAAAGTACGGCGTCCCCACAGAAAACTGAGGCTGCGTCCAAGGATGGGGCAGGAACTGGGGGAGCCGCCGGAAAGACCTTTGCTATCGTTACAAAGGCAGCAGGCAATCCGTATAATGAAAAAATGGCACAGGGCTTTCAGAAGGTCATTGAGGCAGAGGGCGGAACCTGCATCATCAAACATCCGGAGTCCGCTACGGCAGACGCCCAGGTTTCCGTTATCCAGTCCCTGATCTCCCAGGGTGTGGATGCCCTCTGTATCGCGGGAAATGATGAAAATGCTCTGCAGGCAGCCTTGGAAGAAGCCATGACAGCAGGAATCAAGGTTTCCTGTCTGGATTCTAAGGTGAATAAGGATAGCCGTCAGACCTTTGTCAACCAGGCCGGAACCACGGAAATTGGCCAGGCCTTAATGGATGCTGTCTATGATATCTCAGGCGGCGAGGGGGATTGGGCCATTCTTTCCGCCACTTCCCAGGCTACCAACCAGAATGCCTGGATCGAAGCTATGAAAGAGGTCATGAAGGAAAGTAAGTATTCAAAGCTTAATCTGGTAGAGGTAGCATATGGAGATGACGAACCCCAGAAATCCACGGACCAGACTCAGGCGCTTTTATCCAAATACCCTGATTTAAAGGTTATCTGTGCGCCAACCACCGTTGGAATCAATGCGGCCGCAAAAGTCCTTCAAGATGAGAAATCCAAAGTTAAGCTGACAGGACTGGGACTGCCCTCTGAAATGGCGGAATACATCGGCAATGATGACGCTCACTCCTGTCCTTATATGTACTTATGGAATCCTATTGACGTAGGTTCCTTAGGGGCCTATACTTCCATCGCCCTGGTAGACGGCTCTATCACAGGGAAAACCGGCGACAAATTCACTGCCGGAGAAATGGGCGATTACGAAGTGATCGGGGCATCGGATGGCGGAACGGAGATTATCCTTGGACCTCCATTTAAATTTGACAGCTCCAATATTGATGAATGGAAATCCGTTTATTAATAAAAAAGGGGTTGAAGTGGCTGTCGTACCTCTCTGGTACTATCCTGTCTAAACCTAAGTCATAAGAATAAAACTCTACTATATTTCCTCAATATAGCGGATAGCATTTACAGAAAAAAATTAATGAGATAACATCTATAAGTATGGAAAAGGCCGCAGTTTAACTGTGGCCTTTTCTTTGTTGATAGGAGTCTTCCCCCTCATTAATGATCCTCAAGTTTTTAAGCAGCTTTCTTTTGATAGCTTATGATAAGCGTTGCAAAAACTACAAGTACACAACCTGCAGCTTGATACTTACTGATTGAATCTTTTAATATAGTGATAGAAAACAATGTTGAACTAATTGGAATAATACCTGCAAATGCCGCAATGGTATAACCGTTACACCTTTTTGCCCCTGCAAACATAAACGCAAAGGCGACGATTGTAACAATACTGCCATACCATAAGAAGGCAATCCAGCCGCTGACCGGCAGCGCTGCGATTGCTGCCCAAGGCTGTTCCAGCAAGGCGGGAATAAGGCACAGTACCATAGCACAAATACTTACAAATCCAGCGTGGACCAATGGGGGCAGTGTTTCATCACTTTTTGCACCTACATGGATTTTTCGTGAAAACGTTGTAAATAGCGATTCACAAGCTGCCGCACATAATACATAGATAACTCCGATTGGCTGAAAGTTTTCAAGCGTTGTCTCAAATGGAAAGCCTTGTACCAACAGTACACTGGCAAACGTTATAAGAATACCTGTCACCGTGCGTAAGCTTAAATACTCGTTCAGCATCAACCAGGTGAGCAATGCAGTGATTGCCGGCGTGGCCCCTGTAATAATCCCTGCTTCTACAGCCCCGATATATTGCAATCCGGTTGTCAAAAACACCCGGAAAAGAAAACTGCCAAACATTGCCTGCAACAAAATGACCGTCCAAGTTTTTCTTGACAGGCACTTTGCTGTATCATACATGTTCTTACCGCAAAACAGTACCGCAGTTAAGGATGCGAATACCAGGCTTAAAAACGTGGTGGTAAAAGTCGGAAGATATGCGGTTATAAAACTGGCAGCAATCACCGAAGAACCAGCCAATATAAATGCTATCGTTAAATATAATCTCCCCATAACGGCCTCAATAAACATTTATGGATTGTACTTCCACACCTGGAATTGCTTGCGACAGATAAGAAGATATTGTTTTTAAGTGCGCATGGATTAACGGTTCGGTCACGCCTTCAACTCCGTATACGAAATAGAGAGCATGTTGAGTAGCTTCTGTTATTCTTGTCCTGTAATCTTGTCCATTCATTATACTTGATAGTACCCCTTTTTCATCAGATAAGTACAGATCGTTTTTTATTAGCTGCTGTTCTTTCCCGGATAACCCTTTATAATTCAATGGTTCTGTGGCGATATTCACTGTCAGATCACCTTCAATCAATTCTAGATCGTGTCCGGCAGTAAGCAGTAAATCTTTCAACTCGGCCAAAAACATGGCTTCTACGGGTACACCGACAGGTGGGATACTTTTACCCTTTAGCAAAACCGACTCTAACTGCCCCAATACATGATAGGTTTTATGATACCGTTTGTAGTAGGCCGCATAATGACAAAGTGGTTCTTTTGTCAAGGCGGGTTTGCGTTCGTAACCAGAGTTATTTGACTTCATCTGCTCTATTTCTGTTGCTATTATGTTATCCATAACAGCACGTTCAATCGGTGAACATAAACCCTTAACAATCATCATGCCGAATTTCGTTTCTGGAAAAATGCTTTTCACAGAGGGGGATATTTTTATCATTTTCTTTCCGTCCTTTCCTTTTTGCAGTGGTATGTGCTATAATTCTATCATCTGGAAAGTGGTCTTAAAAGTTCCACTTTTCATCCGATTTTATAGAACCACTTTTGAAAGGAATGATTGGAATGTGGATTACGATTGACCGCCAAAGCCAGCTAACACTTGCCCGCCAAATTTATAAACAAATCTGTCAAATGATTTTAAACGGCACACTGGAATCCGGGCACCGGCTCCCCTCTACAAGAAAATTATCTTCTGATTTATCTGTCTCAAGAAATACTGTAATTGAAGCTTATAGTCAGCTTATTGCAGAGGGGTACTTAACTACTTATAAAGGTTCAGGTACCGTTGTTGCCCAAGGATTACACGCTTTCGATATTGGGGTATCTTTCAATCAAAGTCCTGCGCCAAAGCAGGATAAAGTACCGCTTCCAAAAGAAATGATTGACTTCCGAACCGGAATACCTGCGCTCGAATACTTCCCCCGCAAGGAATGGGGCAATCTCTATCGGGAAATATGCAACCAGATCCCAGCCTGTGCTTTCGGCTATTGCAGTACATCTGGAGTATGGGAGTTAAGGGTAACGATTGCCCAATACTTATATCGGACAAGGGGACTGTCATGCGACCCTGCCCAAATCATGATCACCTCAGGTTCAACGCAAGGATTATCGTTGATTTCCCATGTACTGCAGGATAAGCAAAAGGTGGTCTTAACAGAAGATCCTTCCCATGCAGGACTGCGGAAGGTAATTACAACGGCTGGTTGCTTTATCGAAGGCATTTCTGTAGATGATAAGGGACTGCGCACAGAATTGCTGGATATCCCAAGGCAGATCTCATTCATATATACCACGCCATCACACCAGTACCCCATGGGAAGTATTCTGCCTATTCACAGGCGGCTGGACTTAATCCGGTATGCCGAACAAAATAATTGCTATATTGTAGAAGATGATTATGACAGCGAATTTCGATACGAAGGACAGCCTGTGAGCTCTCTATATGAATTAAATCCGGAACGGGTGATTTATCTCGGCTCATTCAGTAAGATACTGGCCCCCGCATTCCGGTTGGGATTTATGATTTTGCCTAAGGAGCTGGTCTCCCCGTGCAAAAAGCTGAAAATGTATTCCGATGTCCATACGGATGCATTGGGGCAATACACATTGGCAAACTTCATACAAAACGGCGGTTTTGAAAAGCACATATGGAAAATGAAAAAGCATTATGGCAGAAACCGCAGTTTACTCCTTGCTGAACTATCAAAACATTTTCCCGGCCAGTATGAAGTCTTAGGACACGCTACAGGCTTACACCTTGTTGTACAATTCCATAACAAAATGTTTACTGATAAAATAATTCGTGCAATAGCCAATAATGGCGTACGTATCTATCGAGCAGGAAGTTTTTATCTGAAAGAAAATGAAGAGCACAGCAATGAAATTATTTTGGGTTATTCCCATTTGTCCTCTGAAGAGATCGCAGAGGGGGTTAAAATTATCAGTGACATAATTTCATAGACGGCAAAGATATGGGATACCTGAAACTTTAAATGAATAGGACAAGAGAGGGCACCCCTCAGTCATTTCACGACTTTTGGGATACCCTCTCCTTTTATTTTCACCAGCGTTAAGTTCAGTTAAGCTGCATTATAATGACATTGCCGAATACTCATCTACTGGTGTATTATACAAATCCACGTCAAGCTCTGATGTCAGCCTTGCTGTTACAAGGCCGGCCAGCATAGCATCGTTCACATTCAAAGCGGTCCGCCCCATATCAATTAAAGGTTCCACCGATATTAACAATCCGGCCAGGCCAACAGGCAGATTCATGGCGGATAAAACCATCAAAGCGGCAAATGTCGCACCGCCGCCAACCCCGGCAATACCAAAGGAGCTGATTGCAACGATAATAGACAGTTTTGCAATGAAACCAATACTCATTGGGTTAATACCCACCGCAGGAGCGATCATGACAGCAAGCATAGCGGGATAAACGCCTGCGCAGCCATTCTGGCCAATTGTTGTTCCGAAAGATGCGGCGAAATTGGCAATACTTTCAGGAATACCAAGTTTCTTAGTCTGTGTTTCAATCGTTAAGGGCAGCGTACCCGCACTGGATCTTGACGTAAAAGCAATGGTAAGCGTTGGGAAGGCCTTCTTGATGTATGTTGCTGGATTCAATTTCATCAGCAGGATAATTAAAAAATGTATGGCAAACATAACAATCAATGCCACATAATTTGCAATTACAAACTTAGACAGGGCAATAATGCCTGCTATATTCGTTGTCGCAATTGTCTTTGTCATAAGTCCCAGAATGCCATAAGGCGTTAATCTCAGTATAAAGGTTACCATACGCATAACTACCGCATAAAGGGAATTAATGATTTTCTGGAACGTTTCAGCTTCTTCCGGTTTTTTCTTTTGTATTCCCAATGCGGATATACCTAGAAATGCGGAAAAGATAACCACTGCTATGGTAGAGGTAGCCCTGTCACCGGTCATATCCTGAAAGGGATTTTGGGGGATAAAGCTCAATATCTGCTGCGGTATCGTCTGATCCTGGACAGTTGAAACTTTTCCTTCAAGATACTCGGCCCGGTCTGTCTCCGCCTGGCCCACGGTTATTTCTTCCGCTGTCAGATGAAAGGTATTTGCAGTCGCAATCCCCACCAACGCGGAAATGAACACAGTCAGCAGTAATGTTGCCAGCACATATGTACTGATTTTCCCCAAACTTGTATGGGACTTCAGATTAACGATGGCCGATATAATGGAGACCATAATGAGGGGAATCACAATCATTTTCAAGAGATTCACATAACCAGTACCGATAATGGAGATCCAATCCAACGAAGTTTTCAGTACTGGGCTGTCAGATGCAAAAGCAAGCTGCATGATACTGCCTATAACAATTCCCATAAGCAAAGCAGAAAATACTCTCTTTGCAAACGATATATGCTTCTTCTGCATATAGTAAAGAATTCCGACCAGCACAAGAATCACGGCGATTATAACCAAAGTCCATAACAAATCCATACATTTTCCTCCTTAAAAACCACACATATTGAACACTGCAGTATCAGACATTTGTTTGCATAGTGACGGGGAGTGATTGTGAAACTACTGAAATCTTTCATGGTACGATGATTCTGCGGCGGCTTTGGAACTGTTACGGCCTTAAATATTCCTATACCCAAACGCCCCCGGATTGATAAAGTATATTCACAAGGAACAGCCTTAATGATACGGTTTATTGATGACTTCAACCGGCCTTACTCTATATAACATATATGTTTAGTATGTTAACATTATGTGAGAAATTTGTCAATTTATTTTTGCTTGATTTTAAGCCATTACGGCTGCGTAAAAAACGGAGCGCATTTTGCATATGCACTCCGTTCTCCTGCCAGATACCGGTATAACTTCTGCCGGGCTATCTGACATATGCTTGATTTTAAAAAGGACAGCGTCCTTCTGCATCATAATTCTCTTGCAACAACTCCATATACACGGCGCCCGATCCGTATGATTCTTCCGGTTTCTAATTCTTCTTTAAAAAACGCCAGTGTGAAAATAAGGTATGTGAATACGGCCACCAGTCCAATCATTGATAAAAAGTAAACCATAACTTTATAAATGCGCATTATTTCTCCCTTTAAAAAAGTTGAAACTTACAAATCTTCATAACTTTTATTTTTTGTTTTTGCAGTCATTTCTTCCAACATGCGCATCAGTTCTAAAGCGCTTCGAAAATTCACATATTTTTTCTTCGTCAGCCTTCCAATCACTCTTCCCTGCATGCTGGCATTCTGGCGAAACTCTATCTTGACTATCAATGTTTCTTTAGCCAGATGAGCTCTGGAACCTAGGGTCTTACTATCCTGCAGCTGAATCTTTGCCTTTACTGGCAGTCTGTTTTTCCCTTGGGTCCTGTATGCATATTCTTCAGCCATTATTCTATTAAGAAACCTTGGATTCGTGGTTGGTTGGGGAGTCCCAATCCAGTTGCACATTTCATCCAACTTAAGAATCAAATCGCCTACTCCGGAAAACCAGACAGGTTCATCGATGTAGCAGTTAAGAATTTCACCATATAAATTCCCATCTTTTTCTTCATGAAAACAAATAAGCATTGTACTGATGCGGTCTGTTTCAGTCAAGCCTTGACAGACGTTTTGTATTTCATCGCTATATATCATTTGTATCTTACCCTCTTTTTATATCAGAGTTTATCAATTTTTGACTACTATCTATTTATATTAAAATAATAGAGGACTTTTTTGCTTTAATCTGTCCTTAACCTGCACTTTTTTGTTCCAAATTTGAAAATAATATCTGCAGGCATGAAGGCATGATAAAAACCGTGATAAAAACCGCAGCTTAAAACTGCGGCCTTTACTTTTTTGCTATATATATTGTTACTATATTATCTTTATTTATCAGTTGATAAATTCATCCGTCTTAATCACGCGTGCAAAAAGGCCATCCAATGAAGCCATAAAAACATTATGAACGGTTTCGGCGGGTATCGTTTGCTTATTATATATCAGGTCTTTCGTGGCACAGGCATCTTCCAGCAATGTAACCTTTAATCCAAAGTCCATACAAGCTCTTGTAGTCGTATCAACGCACATATGACTCATCATTCCGCATATGACAAGCTCTGATATTCCCTTTTCCTGTAAAACAGAAGAAAGATTTGTATTCAGAAAGCTGCTTGGAGCATGTTTTACGATTAGCGTTTCATGGTCCAATGGAGTCAGATTCTTGTGAATCAAAACTCCAGCCGTGTCTGGGAGAAAAAAGGTTGCTCCTGAACGAGTATTTATATGCTGCACATGAATCACAGGCTGATTGCTTTCACGAAAAAGCTTTAACACTTTTTCTATATTCATTAGTGCTTTGTATGAATTGTATAGCTCTGATTTACCACCTTCAAAGTAGTCGTTCTGAACATCAATAATTAGTAATGCTTTCTTCAATGAAGTCATCTCCTCCTTAGGCCCATGTACTTCAGGTACATTTGACCTCGACGGTTTCTTCCTTACTTTTTTATTTAAATCAGGCATAAATGAAAATCGCATGATCATTTCTGATTGAATGATAAAGAAGGGGTTCCAGTGATCGTGATTTCTCCACCGACACGGCAGCACACCGATCCGCTTTCCGCAATAATAAAACCTTGTACATCGCTCACATCGTCTGTATAGATTTTTCTGCATGTAATATCTCCTGCAACATGAGAATGGTATAGCTGCACTTGGTTCGCCCGGATATTTCCGGTGATGGTACCGCTGCAGTAAACTGTCCCTCTGCAAAAAACATCACCATTTACCTCACCTCGGATGAGCAGATCATCACTGCTTTCAAGATATCCATATATTTCATCGTTTTGCATATCATTGAACTTTTCGGATTGAAAGAATTTTTTATCCATTCCATCAATCACCTCCTTTTCACACTGTTCCTTAATCTGGTACCTGATTTGATCAATATTATATGGTTGTTTTATCTTACCTAAGTAAATATCGTTCCTAACTGGCTGTATCTTGTATCAAACAAGAATTGGTAACCATCGGTGACCACTTTTGGAATATTTTGTGAATCAAGAACATTATACTGGCATTTTGGAACAAATTATGCTAGAAATATTTTCAAAGTGCTATATTTAAAGCGTGAAATTAGGCAAACATGCGGCGCTCCCGCCACTCATCCTGCCAATTTTATCAGCACACGAAACGGAGGTGGTCTGTATTCCCAAGATCTATTCATCGGAAGACGTTTTAACCGCAGCAATGGAACGAATTAACATCGCATTCTCACATTTCTCCCATCTTTACCTCTGCGTATCCGGCGGCAAAGATTCATCTGTTATGCTCCAGCTCTGTGCGTACGTAGCCCGGCAAAGGGGCATGAAATTCAGCATTCAGTATATTGACCTGGAAGCACAATATCAGGCAACCATTCAGCATATTGAAGAACTGCGCAGGATGACGGCAGATGTCGTAGACAGGTTTTACTGGTGCTGCCTGCCTCTGTCACTTCGTAATGCGGTTTCCGTCATACAGCCTAAATGGATTTGCTGGGACCGCAATGATCAGGATAAATGGGTGCGGGATATGCCTGATTACGAATGCGTGATAAACGAAAACAACCTGCCAGAGGATTGGACATGGTTTTACAAAGGCATGGAGTTTGAGGAATATACATACCGGTTCAGTCAATGGTTCCAAAAAATTCATGGCGGTACTGTTGGCGTAGGCATCGCCATCCGGAGCAATGAGAGCCTTAATCGTTTTAACACCATCATCAATAAAAAGAAGGAACGGTTTCAGGAATATGGTTGGACTACAAAGTTACGTGTTTCTGATCCCAATTGCGAGATTTATCATTTCTATCCCTTATACGATTGGCGAACCGAAGACATATGGGGCGCAGTAAGCCAGCTGGATCTTGCCTTTAATGAAATTTATGAACTGATGTACAAGAACGGGCTGAGCATCCATCAGCAGCGGCTTTGCCAGCCTTATGGAGATGACCAACGCAACGGGCTGAACCAGTTCCGTGCATTGGAACCGGAAACCTGGGAGCGGGTGGTCAATCGAGTTCATGGCGTGAATTTTGGAAATATCTATGCCAGATCATCACTGCTCGGTAACATAACATCAGAAAAGCCCGGGGAAATGACCTGGCAGCAGTATACTGTATTATTACTTGAAAGTCTCGGCCTATATTCACCTGAACTGAGGGATCACTACTACCGTAAAATCAATACGTATATACAGTGGTGGGCCACACGCGGATTCCCGTTAGAGAAGATACCTGACGAAGCAGACCGGAAGCTGGAGACAAAAAAACAGGTTCCATCCTGGCGGAGGATTGCCAGAGCTATCGAAAAGAACGATTTTTGGCTGCGCCGGCTCAGCTTTGCGCCATCAAAGTCAGACGTAAAGCTTTTGACGCAGCTTAGAAAGCAATATAAGAATTTTATAAATTTTGACGACGCCCAGGATAAGCAGATGCGTAAGATCATTACCGAGGAGGAGGACGATGGAGCAGATACAATGCTTTGAAGGTAACTATGATAAGGCGCTTTTCTATTCAAAGATGGGGCGCTTTTTCGCAGAGGAGCGATACATTCGTCAGATGCCCTACCTGCGCAATGAACCTGACCGTGTCTGGTTCCTGATTGAAAAAGAGGGGCAGGTCGCCGCTTTTTCCTCTCTGGTGATTAAGGAGGAATACATTTTATTTTCTACAGAATATGTGGAGATAAGATACCGCAGACAAGGCTTGTTCAGTGCCTTAACAGATGCCCGGTTCGAATATTGCCAGGAAATCAAAATGCCTGTTCGCACCTCGACCAGCATCGAATTGGTCAAAGATTACTATATGCGGCGGGGATTTGCAGTATATAGAAAAACAAAAAACTACTGGTTTTTATCCGGAAAGATTCAGGAGGTTACCTATGATATGCAAGAAAGAGAAAACAGCAGAAACCTGCTATTCGGAGCTTGAGGCTTGTGTTGAAAAAATGACACAGCTAATTAAAACAATGAGATTACATGAAAAAGTGCAGGCACTAAATAAAATTCGACGCGCGTTAAGTGAATGTTCTCCGTTTCAAGATCCCGTAGATCTCGTGGAGTGGATTCCTGCACAAAAGGTACAGGCAAATGATTATAATCCCAATAAGGTTGCTCCGGATGAGATGGAACTGCTTTACACATCGATCCGTCTGGATGATTTTACCCAACCAATTGTATCCTATCGTATCGACAATGATCACTATGAGATTACAGATGGATTTCACCGTAACAAAATTGGCAGATATCCCGAAATTGCGAGAAAGCGCCATGGCTACCTGCCTTTAACCATCATAGATAAGCCTCTGGACGAGCGCATTGGCTCTACGATCCGCCATAACCGGGCAAGAGGAACCCACCAGATCCGTTCCATGAGTGAGATTGTTGTCGGCCTGGCATCCATGGGGTGGTCAGATGCTAAAATAGAAAAAAATCTGGGTATGGAATTGGATGAAGTCATTCGGCTGAAACAAATCAGCGGATTGAAAGAAGCCTTCCAAAACCACGAGTTTTCAAAATCGTGGAACGAATTTGAATATAAATATTTTAAATAAAAGGCAGCTTCCATCTAGATGAAATCGCCGCCTCATTCTATACTGTTTCGTTTGCTTTTGAGCGGGGATTTATAGGTATGCAGCTCTTTATTTTAAATATCCCCTTTTCACTGTCCGGTTCAATAAATACCAGTCCACCCATCCCCTCAATCGTCTCTCTTATGATTTGCAATCCAAAACCATGATAGTCCTTATCTTTCTTTGTAGTCTTCGGTTCACCGTTCGCAATTAACAGCTCTCCGTTAAAGGAATTGGTTACCTCAATGATTGTCCAATCCTGAGTGCTGTTGCTTGTTACCTCAATAAAACGTTCGAATTCGGATACCTTATTACAGGCTTCTATGGCATTGTTAATGATATTGGAAAAAACTCGGACAATTTCCAGCTCTGTCATTGACGCAGATTCAGGAAGATGTGCATGTGCCTGGAAACGGATATTCTTTTCTTCACAGACATCGGCGGCATCCTGCAATATGGCATCCAGGACAATATTATCGGAATAGTTTTTGTGAATCTGCACGCTCCGCTGCATCGTATCGTGAATGTCATCCAACAATTTGATTGCCTTTTTATATTCCTGGCGGCGCATTAAAGTTTTTAAAGAACCCATCAACTTTTCATAATCATGACGAAAGGCCCTATAGCTTTCTGTAAATTTACGATAGGATTGATAGTGACGCATTTGGCGGGAAAGCTGTTCTTGTAATTGAAGAGTAAATAATTCGTATTCAAACAATTCTGATATCCTTGATGCATGATTCAGGATAACCAGCAGCCATAAGTTACTTATGATGCAGGAGCCCATATAGAGAGTAGAATACCAATTTTGCCTAACATCATCATAGTAACGTCCATCATTAATAAGCGTGAGAAACAGCCATTGAAAAAACAGATAAATGACAACAAATTTCAGCTGGCCTTGATTATTCATTAAATACCTGGCCTTTTGTCTGGGAACGATGACATCGCGGATCATCAAAAAGTAAAAAATTGAAAGAAGTACTGCTAATACAGAAATTATATCATCATGCTGCTGTAGAACATTTTTAATGCTTGTATGTAAGGCAATAGAATAGATGGAAAAGACAATTCCCCGGCTGGAATACAAGGAAAACAAATAAATACTGCCCGCATAAAGTGTTTGAGTTGTGGTTCCGCTGAATAATAATCGGAAAGATATCATAAATGAAACAAATACCATATATACAGCGAACCTTGAATCCAACAGTATATAGGCTGCTGCTGTTGTAATAGCATTTATAGCAATTGCAATAATAAAATAAATCCAATGGTCCCTTTTCACCTGAAACAGCTTTTTAAAACGCAGAAGAGTAAATATATCATATGTAATCAGCGAAACAAGACTTATCATGATATTCTCCTATCCGCAATCGTGAATGTTGGTACGGCTGATATAATTGGCAAAAACCTGTTTCATCTGCTTCATATAAGTTGCACCGATCGGAATCTTTTCACCTGTTTTCAAAATTAAAACATTCTGTTCAAATTGCATAATATATGACATGTTCACAATATATGAACGGTGAATGCGAACGAACCCTCTATGGAGTAATTGATTCTCTATCTGCTCCATTGTTGAATAAAATTGAAATACTTCCCCTCCATTATAGTGAACGGATATAATTCGTTTCCAGATCTCGAAGAAGGAGATTTCCCTGAACGGAATCACTTTTCTAATATTATTTTTCCCTGACTCACAAAGGAACATATCATTTTCTTTTTTTGAGACCAAAGTAATAGCTCTGTTAAATATTTCCTCAAATTTAGCAGTAGTAATTTTTGATTTTATTAAATATTGGATAGGAGAAATATCATAAGCATCGAAAACATAATCTTCACTTGTAGTCAAAAAGATAATTTCTGAACTGCAGCCAAGTTCCCGAAGCCTCTTCGCTGTGTCCAGCCCATTCAGCTTGTTCATCAATATATCCAGGTAGATGATGTCTGCCTGGTTTGGTGAATCAGCTAAAAAAAACAAAAGTTCTTCTCCGCTTTTGAAATAGGAAATGGTGATTTCCACCTTGTTTTTCTTTGCAGCCTTTTTAATCAACCCGGCATATTGAGCACGGGCATCCAGATCATCATCACACAAAAATATCTTCAACATGACTGTTCACCAACCTTTCTCCAAGGTAATCCATCTCATCAAAGCCTTAATCTTGTGTATTGGCCCTGCACCATACTCTTCCCCCGGTTTCATGAAAATGTATTAATAGTATAACACTCTGTAATTACTTTTTCAATTATATAATATATTCCATTGTATGTATTATATAAAGAATTTCATTGTTGGTATTATATAATATATTCCTCTGAATCATGTAAAAGAAAGGAATGAATGAACATAAACTAATCAGAGGATAACCTTTAGAAAAATGCATACTGAAATAATAAGAGGAAATAAATGAGGTCAAATATAAATGATCTAATAAAGAGTATTTAAATAAAAAAGCGGCCTCAGAAATATAACTTTCTGAGGCCTAATTCATTCATGAAGCTTACTGCCAGAGCTTCAGATTCTTAACCTTTATTAATTGTTTCAATTGGGAAGAGCACCAGCCCCTGTACATCACTACATAGTACGCTTTCAATGAAATCCCTCCGTCCTACTACATGAAACCCTTGAACGCCTGCCAGAGAAAATACCTTTTTATCACCGATTTTGGAAGCATCTATAACTGCCTTTTTAATCACACTGTGATCCGGATTGAGCTTGCTTTGTTCGGTCAGGCAATCCACTTCATGTAACTCTGGGCAAAAGTACAATTCTGCAAGTTCATTAAACGTATCCATCAAAACAATTTCCGTAAAGACGGTGTCAGGTTCATATAATGCAATAACACTTTGAATTTTCTCTGATACCAGCAAGAAAGGCTGGAGTAGAATATCATGAAAGGCCGTGTAGGAGTTTCCGTGGAAAAACAGTAATTCACGCCCCGGAAGTTTATGAGCCCAGTCCTGTTTTATATCCCAGATATCAAATGGGCTTACTGCAATAGGTATATCTGTGTCAGCCATAATTAAGTAATATTCCATCCTATTCCGCCTCCTGATATTATGTATTTATGGTTCAGGTATAATCTTTTCTGTTATATAAGTTGTTCTCAAATATTTCCGCAAGAGCTTTCGTCGAAAGTTCATTACCATCATTAGAAGCTATCTGATAATGATATACCGCTTTCTCTATATCTTTTTTAACGCCCCAGCCATTTAGGTATAGATCGCCCAAGTGCTTGTGCGAAGTTGAGCAGCTGTTTTCAATGGCTTTTTGGAAGTATTCACTTGCTTTCTGATAATCCTGGATGACACCCAATCCTGTTTTATACATCCAGCCTAAATTATTTAAAGCACTTCCATTGCTATTTTCTGCTGCCTCCATAAGGTATATGAAGGCTTTGTGATAGTCCTTTCCAGCGCCTTTCCCATTGAGATACATTGCGCCCAGCCTCGCCTGAGCATCATCTTTGCCTTGTTCCGCTGATTTTTCATACCATTTACGTGCCATCAAATAGTTCTTATTAATCATAACTCCATAATAATACAAGTTACCGATTAAATATTGAGCGTCAGCATTTCCTTCATAGGCAGCTCTTAAATACCATTTGAATGCGTCTTGTTGTTGTGAATGTTGTGAGTGTTCATCTAAAGACATTTCATATAAATTGGAAATGTCCTGGCAAACCTCTTTAAGTATATCTCTCTTTGTATCCTTCATCGGTCCAAAAGCAGTGCATTGACCTTATCTCTGTTCTCGTTAGAAATGAGTGTTTTAAAAACCTTTTTCTCAGAACCGGACATGGAATGTACATCCTCACCTGACAGCCGTGCTACGCGGATAATTGATTCTTCTTCGTTTTTGGCTCCGCTTATCCTGTTCAGGCTCCAATAGATGGATTGAAGCTCGTCAAAATCGGTCTCGCCTGTTATTTCCACCTCATACGGATAATTCCTGGTCTGATTATGTTTTATAGCATAGACAGCAAGCGCTTCGCTAAAATTATCCTCTCCCTCTATGAGCGTATAATCATCAGAAATATCAAGCAGACCTGCAATATAATCAATGTGATCAAAAAGAGCCGTGTGTGCGGCTTCCATGGCGGCTGCAACATCAGGATTGCCTTTGCTTTCACCTGGAACTTTTGTTTCAGCCTGGGCCTGGCTTTCCTCCGGAATCTTACTTTCCCCATCTTTGCCGGTATCTGTCTCCAGCTCTTCCTCTTCCGTCCCATCGCTTTGTTCAGTTTTGGAAGCATCGGATCCATCAGAACCGCCAGAAGTTTCTTGTTCAGCGGAATCCTTGGAAGATGCTCCATCGCTTTCCTCAGGCTCTGACACAGACGTTTTCTGTTCATCACCGCCCAAGGTTTCTGAAGGATTATTGGAAGCTTCTGTATCTTTTTCGTTCCCGGCACTATCCTCCTGCTCCGCATTGTCTGCCTGTTCCGTATGATCTTCCTGCTCTATGTTATCTTTCTGTTCTATCTTATCTTCCTGTTCCGTATGATCTTCTTGTTTTACATGATCTTCCTGTTCCGATTCTTCTACACGCACTTCCTCCTGTTGTGCATATGCCCGAACAATCTTCCCGGTAATCAGGCTGGTGCAAAGTACCGCAGAAACAAGAAATATTGCATACCTTTTCATTCGATACTCCTCCTTATTTTGATATAGCCGTCTCCCTCTCTGACGCCTCATCTGATTTTGAATCCCCCAGCAGTTTTTCCAAGTCTCTTCTGATCTTCTCAATTTCCAGAATCTTATACTTTTCAAGACTGGATATCTGTTGCTGCAGCGTGATTTTATGCTGCTGCAGCGCCGTCAGTTCGTCATCACATTTACTCTGGGTCTGCTCAAGCATTTCCTTCGCTGTCTGCTGGGCAGCCAAAAGAGCTTCTGAAATCTGATTCTTCATCTGGTAATATTCCGTGCGGATGCTGCGAAGCTGTTCCAGTTCCCTGCACTGCTTTTCAGCCGCCTCCCCTATCTCATCAAGAAGGCTATCCACTTCCTGAGCATCATAGCATTTCCCGAACTTTTTTGTCAGCTTTACCATATCGATCGTTTCTTTCGTTAATATCATTTTCTCACTCCTCTCCTCTGCCCAGCTGGCTTCCTGATTCCGGCCGCAAAACACCGATTACGATATACCGGGCATCGTCAAATTCATAGCTGCATGTGGAAAGCACAAGGAAACTGTCGTCATCTCCATATTCTGCGGCACTTTTAAATGTCGTTTTCGTTGAGGCATAAGCTAACAACGCATCTAAATTCACCTCATACATAAACGCCCGGTCACGCCATTCCCCTGCACTGATGACGCAGCCATATTTTAAATCAACCCGATAATTGCCTTTCTCTGTGTATAGAAACATATAAGGGTGTTCATCAAAATAATCCTGTTTCTTATAGCCTGTCAGGGAACCAAACATCCTGCCGGATTTCATATGGTGTCCGTAAATGATACTTAAATCTCCGAGAAAGTCCTCTGGGCAGTTAGGATCAAGAAATAATGTTCCATTTGCATTACTGGAACCATCCGGAAGATGATGGAGATACCAGTCATAATCATCTGCGCGCATAACAGGATAATCAATTGCAGTATCCGGGCAATACAGCCATGCGGCAGTGTCAGGATTGATTTTATTTAACCACTCGAAATCGATAAAGACGGGCGGTATATTGCCTGACAGCAGCTCCCCTCCGGACTCACTGCCGCTTTCCCGGCGATGTGCCTGCTCCTTTAGAGTCTCATAACTTTGATTTCCTGCTTCATAAATCTGCAGACTTTTCTTAAGCTGATATCCAGAAAATATGATGACGCAGATTGAGCCGGTCAGAAGGAACCATACTGCTGTTGTAATGATCTTTTGCCTTTTCTTCATGCTTCACCTGTCATTTTGCCTGAGATTTCCGTTTCTTTTTCTTTGTCTGGCAGCAAGAATGAGGTAAATCATGGAGCCAGCCGCTACAACAGAAGAAACCCAAAGCATTCCCTCATATCGTTGATAGTTGATTTCATCACCGGTTTTGGGTACGCCTATTACACCGGAAGCATTGCTGCCGCCCCCTGCTTCACTTCCGGGGCTGCCATCGAAGCCGGTTCCAAAGTCAGGTCCGTCATTTGGCCGGAGCCCGCCATCAGGGCCGGGGCCGCCACCGTTTCCTGATATCTCGGGCCCATTACTGCTTCCCGATACTCCAGGCCCATTACTGCTCCCTGACACGCCGGGCCTGCCGGGACCGCCGCCGCTGCCTGATCCACCGCCATCGCTGCCTGATCCACCGCTCCCGCTTCCGCCGTTGTACTTATTGATAAAAATGCAGGACTCTACCTGCTTATTTGCACCATTTGTCACTGTCCGTGTAACTTCAAGCTTGCCGTCTATGTCTCTTACCACATCAGTGATCGTGTATACGGAACGGTCATAAGTATAGTTTGTTCCTGCAGCCACTACTTCAGAGATCGTATAATAATAAGTTCCTTCCCGGGTATAGGACCATGTACCAAAATCCTCTTCTCCGGATCCGTAAATGGTTATGTGCTTGATACCATCTGCACTTCCCTCCGGCATGGGATTTGCCTTATCCTGGGCTGTTAACGAAAAAGTAAAATTGGAAGCAGCAGACGGATTGCCGGAAACCGTCTTTTTCACCGGCGGGTCCACCATGATATCAGGGTCGCTTGCAATGGGAGTATACGTGTTTACAAATCGAATGCTTCCCGCTTTGCTGCCATCACTTTTTTTAACTATGATCTCAGCCGAAAGGTTCACCCCTGTCTGTGTCACATAGACCGTGACGGAATAGACCTGTGTATCATAAGAATATCCCCTGGCAGGGACTGATTGGTTCCCTTTGATTTCGTAACGGTAGATACCGGTGTCTGAAAAGGTGATGGGACCGATATCTTTCACACCTGTCCCGGCGGCCGTAAAAGAATAGATACTATTTAAACTCCCCTGCGGCATAGGATTTCCCGTATCCAGAGAAATGAGGTCATACGAAAACACATGATTCACATCGGAAGTCGAACTGTTCTTTATAAAAACCTGATCTACATATAACGTAACGGCAGCCGAATCCGCTTCTGCGTAAACATTCAAGGGGAATCCGATGACCAAAAGGCAGAAGAGAAGCAGGCGCCGCACAGTAATCCATTTATTCTGCACCTTATTATTTGAGTTCATATTTTCATTACTCCTTTTCGTGTTTCCTTCTTTTTCCTCTGCATTTATAATAAACTGCAATCATAAACAGAATCAGCATCATAACAGGCAGTAAGATTTGCAGCCACCGGGGAAGGCTTTCCCACTGGCCGGCTTGCCGGTCCACTGATACTGTGTTTGCATTGCTTGATTTTTCCTCATCAAATGGATTGCTATAACATTCTTTTGTAATCCTCGCAGCCAGGATATCTCTCCCATTGGTCGCATCCGTAGAACAGGTAGTCAGAAGCAGAATATGATCCTCCTCCGTTACCCCAATCCCGCGTGTATATACTGCCTTATCCAACAGGGACTTTAAATACGCCTGCTGCGCCTCTTTGCCCTGGACGTGGGGGGTAAACACACTTCCGTCATAGGCATCTGTTTTAATAAAAGCAAAAAATTCCAGTCCGTGATCTTTCCCGTCATAATACAAATTGCCGTATTGGTGGCTTTCAAAAAAGCTTTTGCTGCTGAATGATCCAAGCTCTCCAAACATTGTTTGTTTTTCCATGTGATGTCCATACAAAATGCTATTAAAATCCTGAAAGTCCTGGCGGTTGGTATAATCTAAAAAAATAGCTCCTGAAAGGGAATACTCTCCTAATGCATTGGTATTTACATATTTCCAGTTGTCCTCTCCCTGTGTTACCGGATAGTCGATATTCGTGCCATAAACCGTAAGCCAGCCAAACACCTCCGGATTAAGCTCCTTAAGCTGTTCAAATGACAGACCGCCTTCTGCTGAATCCGGTTTATAGACTGAGTATTGGGAAGCGTCCGCTGCCCGATATACCTGGTCAGAGTCCCATATGGAATAGACAGCCACAGCAACCAGCAGTAGAATAACAGCCAGTACCATAAAGTCCATGATACTGTTTACAAATCTTACTGCTATTCTGCCTGCTTTTTTTAATGATGCTGTGTTCATATGAGCCCTCTTTCCGGTACCTTTAAATACTTGTTAAGATTTTTCTGGTTTTATCACCGCCCTGCACTAAAAGATTAAGCACGGCTGCGTTTTTTACGGGATTTTACTGCTACAAATGCTATGAATGACCCTGCTGCCAGAATCAAGATCATAACAAAAGGAAGGTTGTTAATGACCACACCTGTAGGGGTAACGGTCTGGTATTCATTCGTAAATGCTGCACTATTTTGGTCTTTTCCAATAAGAATATTGCTAATACCGAGTTGCAAATTGCCTTCAGTATTGCTGGTAGACCCCGGAGTTCCTCCATTTACCACATACGCCAATGATGCTGTATAATTTTGCACTGCCGCCTCTGTTACATCATAGCTTGCACCTATATGAAGATCCGTGAAGACCAGCCTCTGGTCATGTTTGAGATTTACCGTCATAGGGATTCCTGCAGAAAAGCTAATATAAGGTTTGCTATTGCTATCTGTCTGCAGTGTCATATAATTTTCTGTTGAGGTAACAATATTATTAGATGCATCCAGGACATATGCCTTATATGTAACATCGCCTGGTATTACCTCCGGCTTCCTCGCAGCCACATCAAAAGCAAAATATCTGGTCCTATCCGCATAATCCCCAGTAACAGTCTTGCTTATGGTGAGAGCCTTGTCAGTTGGGTCTGTTGAGTCAATGCCGCCAGCAGTTTTGGAATAGATGTTGGTAAAGATCATTTTGCTGTAGTCACCTTCAATGTTAGGATCACCATCCGGGGTCGGATCCACCTTATCACCCACTACAGAATTGCCGTTACTGCTGTCAAGCGCCGCGATTTGTGAAGCAACAGCAGCCACGTACAGGCCGTTGGTGCCGTTTTTTACATAAGCTGTTAATGTATACTCTGCATGAGAAAATATATAAGCTTCGTTTGCGGCGGGTGCATATCCTGAAACAGCTTCTTCCTCTGTAACCTTGTATACATATTTGCCCGCATGTGGAAAGGTAGCACTGGAAAACAGATTATCAGTTTGCTTAACTATTGTCTTTGTGTTGAGATTATCGGCACCAGCTTCGTTGGCAATGAATGCAATGTTCTTGTCACCAAGGGCTGGCATAGTTGCTAAATCTTCCGGCGTAGATCTGTCATCGACGCTTACCGGCTGAACATGGAAAGTAAACGTTGCAGCAGGTGTTGGAGTACCTATTGGCATGGTCAGCTTTTTTGTAATTGCAGCCCGTGCAGGTGTTGTTTCTGAACCATAAACCGGATTACCGGCTGCAAATGCAGACATAGCTGTTCCCATGCTCATGACCACAGCAAGTGCAATAGCCGGCAGCCTCCTTTGTAATTCTTTTAATCTTTTTTTCATGTCTTACACTCCTTTTTGATAGTTTTCTTATTTTGAACATAGATTACAAGATTTCCGGTCGTTTAACCGTCCTGTAATTAAAGATCAAACATATTGGATTTTTAATGCTAACACGATAAATACCATAAATGCCCCATATTCTATATATTTCTCCGCCTGAGAACCGTCATCACTTTTCCCAGTGTATCTTTCACTTTCACCGCTCCGTAAATGCGGCTGTCCGTGGCATTTACCCGGCTGTCGCCAAGAACGAACACTTCTCCTTCGTTCAATGTAAGGGGAAATTCTGCGCCATTTTCATATCTTTGGGTAGGTGAATAGATCTCCGGTTCCTGTTGGAGTGCACCGTTGACCAGCAGCCCTTCCTCCGTAATATCCACGGTATCACCGGCTGTGGCAACCACCCGGCGGACCTGTTTCTGTCCTTTAAATTCCAGCACAAGGGCATCCCGGGCTATATAGTTTTTGTCCAGGCGGTAGAACATCACCAGGTCTCCATCTTTCACGGATGGACCCATGGAGGCATCCTGATTACGGCAAAGCCCAAACAGAAACGTGAATACCAAGAGGAAAGCAAGAATAATCCCTGCAATTTTTGCCAGAAGAAACAGAATTTCCTCTCCAAGGGAAATTTCTTCCGTAGATTCGTGATTTTTCCCTGCTGCTTTGATTTCCTGCTGTATTTCAGCCATATCACAAACCTCGCTTTCTGCGGGAATGAATCATACCGGCACCTGCAATCACCATCAGCAGAAACAAGGACAGTCCCAGAAGAACAGGTCCCTGCATGCTTTCTGCCCGTACACCTGTCGGTACCTCCTCATTTCTTGTGTTTCTAAAATCAAACCGGCTATTTATTTCTTCCAGGCTGACCGGACCGGTATTCGAACCGTCTACTGGCTGGCCTAAGTTAACCGCAAAAGACACCCTATAATTGGAGGGGCTATCTTCTGTCACACGGATACTGCCCTGCGGTACCGCCATAATGGTGATCTTCTGGCCATGTTTCAACCTGAAAACAGCTTCACCATTCTCACCCAGCGCCAACATTCCATCGGCCGGTACCTCTGCTTCTGAACCGGGCAAGGTTCCGCCTTTATACTGCAACTGGGTCCCTTCGGCGAGGGGAATCCCTTCGCTATCCTTGAAGTATGCCGTAAACAAAAAGTCCCTTGTTTTGTCAGCGTAAGCGCCGATGACCTCCTGGGATACCGTGACATTTCTCATTTCGTATGCCAGATAAATGTCCGTATCAGCCAACACGCTGGCCAGTCTGACCGGGGAATTTCCTTTCCACCCTCCGTCTTCGTGTTCTTTCCAATCCACGTACACATAGCCTGGGATGAGTGGGATTTTTTCATCCGGAAGGGTAAATGGTTCTCCCAAAACTGCGGCGTATGCATCCGGGCTTAATCCGTCTATGGGCCTCACACTCCGGTCTACATAACAAACCTTCACGATTAACACGTTAATATCGAAGTTGTTGAGCGGGTAGTCATAGACGCTGCTTTCGACGTCCGCTATATTGAGATACTTTTCTTTCATATCCGGGAGTGGTTCAGCATCTGCCCTTGCCGTATTACTATTAAACGTAACCGTCTTGAAAACAGACAATTTCGCAAGGTCTTTGGTGTAGATGCCGCCGCCATCATCTGTTGCTATATTTCCGGATATTGTTCCGGCTTTCATGGTGACTGTGCTGCTGTCAGAAAAAATACCGCCTCCATTGCCTCCAGTGGCTTTATTGCCGCTGATTTCACCCCTCTCCATGGTGAAGACGGTGTTGGACTTTACATACGCACCGCCGCCTGCGGTATCCGATAAATTGTCAGAGATGATGCCGCCATCCAAGGTAACTCTGGAGTCGTTGGCATATATGCCGCCACCGGATGTGCTTGCTGTGTTTTTCTGGATTTTGCTGTTGCCTATTACCTTAATTGAACCCTTGGTACTAACATATATGCCACCCCCATACTTTGCTTGGTTGTCCGATACATCACTGTCACCCATAATAGTGATTTCACTTCCTCCGGGGGTACAAAGACCGCCTCCGTTAAAGGCTGCCTCATTATTGGATATCGTGCTGTGATTAACCTTAACAACCGTTTGCCCCTCGCTCCCCCAAGCCATGATCCCACCCCCCTGGGCTCCCCCGTTATTGTAAGAGATTGTGCTATCTTCAACAGTGAATGACGAACTCTCATTCTTGCCAGCATAGACATATACGCCGCTGCCGCTGTAGGCCGATGTATTTCCTGAAACTGTACTGTCATTTTGTATCACGGCCGTGCTCTTATCAACAAATATGCCACCACCGCTCCCCTGTGGACTGGTCACCGTATTGCTTTTTATATCACTGTGATCTACAGTGAGGCTGCCTCCATTATAGACACTGAGGCCCCCACCGTAGTTATTGGACACATTCCCGGAAAACTCGCTGCCACTTATCTCGACTACGCTATTAGCCTCAGCATATAAGCCGCCACCGTAAGCGATGGTGCCCACGGCCCTATTACCGGAGATTGTGCTGCTGCTAATCGTAATTTGAGCGCCCTTTCCATAGATTCCGCCTCCGCCGTAATCTTTTGCAGTCGCCGTATTGCCGGAAATCGTACTGCCTTCAATGGTAACCCTGCTGCTCTCGGCATAAACAGCGCCACCCTTTTCCGCCATGCAATTTTGTATATTTGCTCCTCCCATCGTAAAGGATGCTCCCGGTTTGACATCAATCCCACCGCCTTTTCCGCCGCCGTCAAGCTTGATGTTTTCAAATGTAAGCTTGCCGCTTCCGTTTGCTGGAATGACGAAATGGCGCTGATTTGCAGACTTCAGGGTGACAATGCCTATTCCGTCTGCCGCTTGGATTGTGATACTCTTTTTGACTGTCAGCGAACTGGTAAACACAATGTTGTCTCCAATCTGTAGAACATCTCCATCACTCAAATAAGGCCAGATATACTTCTGTAAATCTTCAAAATTGTCAACCAAAATTATAGAACGGGGCTTAATGCCCCCCGGCAGGCGCATGCCCGCATCAATTCCGGAAATCACCGTATCCTCCGCAATCTCCAGAGGGGCGGACCATGAGGCTGCCGCTTCCTCGTCCATCTCAAACTTGTTGTCATTTGTAATAGCCAGCGGCAGTAAATATTCCGTTCCGCCAATTGTCTCGGTTGTAACTTTTACCACGTATCTCCCAGGTTCCATGCCCTCAAACCGGTATGTACCATCCGTTTTGGTTAAGGTATCCTGAACCGCGTCCGTCAGGTTGTCTTCTGCATAGAGCGTCACGGGATACCCGGCAATGCCTGTTTCACCCACATCCTTTATTCCATCGCCGTTGTTATCTAACCATAACATTCCGTTTATATTCCTGCCTGGAGGAACTACTGTTACGACAGCCACAGGACGGGCTTGTGGATAAACCCAGGTACCGATATCAGCAGTAAACAGATACGTTCCTTCCGATTCCGGATTATACCCGTCAGCTTCCCAGGTTACGGGTATGTCTGCAGCAGTGCCGCCCTCCAGCGCTGCCGCCAGGGTTTCAGGCAATGGAATGTCTTCGATTTTCGTACCTAATGGTACAATAAGTTCCGTTACAGGCATGTCAAAGGACACTATCACTTCTTTTTCACTGTCATTCTGCGCGATTCCTGCAACAGGCAGCAATCCCACTAACAGCAATCCTATTAGCAATAGAGAAAAGGCAATGCGCCTACTGCTTATTTTTCCCATATTTTACCTCTTCTTTTAACGATTTTACAAATTTATGGACTGCAACGAAAAATAAAGACCGCTTTTCCGTGTATCTGTTCTTTGCTTACCGCTCCATAGTTACGGGAGTCCAGGGAATCACTTCGGTGATCTCCCATAACGAAATACTGATTTTCAGAAAGTGTGAGCGGATAACTGACTTTCGTCTTCCCATAAGTCTTTTCATAGATATGCGGTTCTTTTTGTACCTCTCCGTCTACAAGGAAAAGCCCGTTATCATCATCAAATCCCAGGACATTGCCGGGTATACCGCAGATACGCTTGACATAATCTTTCCGCCCATGTGCCTTAATAAAAATAATGTCTCCTTTTTCATACAAACTGGAATATTTCCAGAATACGATTACATCCCCATCATAAAGGGCCGGTTCCATCGAAGTCCCTGATACAACCCCAATGCCAAACATCGTATTAAAAATCAACGCTGCCGCTGCTGCAATTACTGCACTTTTTATAAGCGGGAACCAGAATGACCGGCTGATGTAATCCGTTGCTGCAGCATGTTTTGGATGATATTTTTTTCCTGATCTCTCCATGTTATTGCTTGAACCTGCTTCCTCTTATTCTTTGTAATACGGCCTTTATTTCTTTTTCTATGGGCTGTTTTGATATTTCACCTGAATTGGCTGATATCAGACCGGAAGCATTCATATACATTTCCTTGTTCATCCCTGCATCTTTCTCCAATCAGTTGCATCGCAGAAATAACCAGGGGTTTATTTTTATTATATTTTTTGAAAAAAATCTATTATAATGTTCCAAAACACAAGTTTCATGTACTGATTTTCCATTTTAATATTTCCCCTGTATTTACTGGATTTACAGATACCCCAGTTTGCATATACCAGATTGGCTGTCTTCGCGTGCAATTCAACCCCATGTTTCTTTCCGTTTAGATAGATTATTAGAAAGGCCAGAAAATTCATTATTTATTATTAATATTTTTCATCTGAAAAGTCTTTTTAAATGTTCCAAAACATGAGATTATTGTCCTAAATTTCTTGCTGCTGAAGCTCTTGCTGATACCTCTATAGGTGGGCTTGTAAAAGCTTCGGGGGTGTGGCAAAGATCGTCTTCCTATCACACGGCCGGCATATGTGCGCATTAAAAAGCAGCCCCGATTTGGATGAACTCATCCAGGCCGGGGCCGCTTTCAGGATTCAATACTATGCAGGCTTTCAATTACAGCCACCATGCCGGTTTCCAGGAATCCGGCATGGTGGCTGTTTTATTTCATGATTTTTATTTAGCCTTTATTTTGGCTGCATTTAACCGCATCGATGGCAAGGACCACCATAAGTGCTAAAAGGCTATCCTGCCCATCACTTACATCGATCAAGTAGGTGTCAGTAAAATGAAAAAGCTGTTTTTCAATCCGGGCCACAACGCTGCCGTTCTGGGAAAGAATGCTGTAATCCCATTCCAGGAAACTGCCTTCCACATGCCAGCCATTGCAGTCAACAGAAAAAGAGGGCTTGAAAAAAGTAAAATCCTTGGTGATGGTCCCCACCGTTTGGCCGCCGATCTGGATGGTAAACCTGGGCAGAAAGGTCAGTACCTGTTCCCTTAACGTGGCCAGGTGATTGCCATTGCTATCATAGATTTCCAGCTTGTGACCCCAGGCAGGCTTACCGCAGACCGTATATACGGCGGCTCCGCTTTCGTCATAAATATCGTAGCTATCAAACCAGGAAAAAAAGCGTTGCTTAAACATTAGCTTCATGATATCTTTCTATCTCCTTTTTCGTCTTTATCTATTACTTGTTCACACCATTCCCTTAGCATGCATTCCCCGCATTTGGCCTTCCTTGCCGTGCAGATTGCCCTGCCATGATAAATCAGTTGAAAATTGATCCGGTTCCAGTGGTCTTTTGGGAGAACTCTTTGCAGTTCCACTTCTACCTCCGCCGGATTTTTCCCAAATGCCCAGCCCAGTCGTCTGGCAATGCGGAATACATGCGTATCCACCGTGACCCCCGGGATACCGTAAGCATCTGCCAGAAACAAGGTGGCGGTCTTTCTGCCAACTCCGGCCAAAGTCAGTACCCCGTCAATATCCCTTGGAACCTCGCCTCCATATTCCTCTGCGATTTGACTGCAGCACTTTTTTAAATTCTTTGCCTTATTCTTATAAAGCCCGATGGAGCGTATGGAATCCTCGATTTCCTCCAGCGGCGCTTCTGCCATCTGCTCTACGGTTTGAAAACGCTGAAACAGCTGGGGAAGCACCTCCTCCACCTGTTTGTCAGTGCTTTGGGCGCTGAGCATAATGGCCGCCAGAAGCTGCCAGGGCTGCTGATGGTAAAACCCTTCTTTTGTCACACCATAAACCTGGTCCAATTTATCAAGGATGTTGCTGACATTTCTCTTTCTCATCCGGTATTTCCCAACCTTCCGTCAATGTATTGAATCTGCTGCCATCTCCTCCGGCTCAAACAGCCGTATGATCCCGTATTCTCCGTCATATCCGGGACTGCAATGTACTTTCCCCTCTCTTAACCGCCGGATCCCCTCTGATATCATATTACCGGAAGCATGCCTGATATCCTCCAACGGCAGCTCCCGAAGGATATGAAATTCCGGTCCTAAATCCCTTATCATGGATTCATACTGGTTCTTGACTTTCTTGCTTGCGGTAGTATATCCGATAGAAGCCGCAATCACTTCATTAAGAGGAACCAGATTCTCAAATGGCTTTCCCCCGGGAAGAACAAAGCCCTGACTGCGGTCAGCCAGCTGTTCGATCCTGTGAGACACGCCTGTGGTCAGTTTTCGGCCGCATACCGGGCATTTACCGGAATACCGTTTCGCTTCTGACGGAGAAAGGCAGAGATTGCATTTCCGGTGGCCATCATAGTGATATTTTCCCTCTTCCGGAAAAAACTCTACGGTCCCCTCTAATCCCTCTCCCTTTTGTATGGCATTCCACAGCCCGGTATAGGACAAGTCGATATCCAGAAGATTGGCTTCCCTGCCAAGCTTTGAAGGAGAGTGGGCATCAGAGTTGGATACCAGCTGAAAACGGTCCAGAGCCGACAAACGCCATATCATAGAAGGATCGGAAGAAAGTCCTGTCTCCAATGCATGCACATAGGGAGTTAAATCCTCAAAGCACTCCTCGATCGTATCAAAACCGGAAAATGCCCCAAACACTGAAAAATGCGGCGTCCAGATATGTGCCGGGATATAGATAGCCCTGGGGCATAATTCCATCGTGATTTCCAGAAGGTCATGACAGTCCAGTCCCAATATGGGCCTGCCGTCCGAATGAAGGTTCCCAATGGTTTCCAGCTTCTTTGAAATCCTCTCTGCATCCTCAATGCCCGGAAGCAGAATGACGCTGTGAACCTTTCTAACTTTCCCGTTTTTCTTATAGATCGAGCTGATCTCTCCGGAGACCACAAACCGGGGAGTGCTGGCTTCCGGCCCGGCTCCCTTGTCCAAACGGTATTCTTCTTTTAATATGTAAAGCCCTTCCTCAGCAGGAATCAGCTTTTCCTTTAACTCCTCACGCCAAGCCGGGTGGGTAAAATCACCGGTCCCCAGGATCCCGATCCCTTTGCGCCTCGCCCATAAGTCCAAATATTCCAGCGTACACTCCTTACTGGTCGCTCTGGAATAGTGGGAATGGATGTGTAAATCTGATATATACATAAATTTCACCTGCTTTTGTCAATTTATGTTTTATTATAGCTTTGTTTTCTATGGGTTGCAAGAAGCGGGTCATTCCTTTTACCGGCATATTTCTCATAAATTCCCATGGCAAGCTCTGCCATGTCCCTTCTGAATTCCGCCGGTTCCGTTAGTTCAATCTGATCACCCATACTTAACAGCCAGCCAAAAAGATTCTCCTTGCTGGAAAAATCAAACTCAAACAATAGCTTTCCATCCTCCCGTTCCCTAAAACTGTTCATTCCAAACTCCTCGATCAGATGCCATTTTATCTCCGGTTCACAAACCGCAGTGATATGAAATTGTCTGGGGTACGGATTTTCCGGAAAGTACTCGATGGGAGGTAAGGGAAGCTTTTCATAATGATCCCCGGTGTCCGAAAGCTCCTGGATCCGGTTTAGCTTAAACATGCGGAAATCTTTCCTGCCCCTGCAATAACCCCACACATACCAGGAGGACCATTGAAATACCAAAAGATAAGGGTCAATCATTCTCACTGTTTCACCGCTTGGAGCATAATAGCAAAACTTTACCGAATGGCCTGCTTCAATGGCTTTCTGGATCAGATCGATCTTTGGAGACAGGGAGGTTTTATACCAGGAGGAAAGGTTAATCATGATATGGCTTTCCGGGACCTGCACCGATGCCTGGTCTGATGACAGTTTTTTCATCAGCTGCTGGTACCGGTTCGTCCCCGCCACACTGTCTAAGCTCCTAAGTCCGGTCAGAATGGACTGCATTTCAAAGGAGGTCAGCACGGTCCGGTCAATCCGGTAAGCCGGCATGATAGATATTCCCCCGTTCTGTCCCTGTAAAGTGGTAAGGGGAATGCCTGCCCTTAACAGGGCCTCCACATCTCGGTTTATGGTCCGTCTTGAAACCTCAAAGATCTCCGCGAGATAAGCGGCTGTTACCTTTTCCTCCTGAAGCAGGATGGATAAAATTCCAATAAGTCTGTCTATCTTCATAGGCGTTCCTTTCTTTGCTGCCCTTATTATATCACGGCAAAAGGTCCCGGAAAAGACCGTTCTTTCCATCGTCACTCATTGACTCCTTTTTCTATTTATGCTAGGATATGCCTAATGACCAAGAAAGAAAGGACCTGTTAAATGAACTTAATGAACCTGATGCAGTTAAAGGAATCCTGGGCTGTTTTTAAAAATAACCATCCTAAATTTCCTCTGTTCCTGAAAGCAGCCTTAAACACCTCTATAAAAGAAGGAAGTGTGGTGGAAATCCATATTACGCCGCCGGAAGGAAAGACTCTTACTACTAATTTAAAGCTCAAGGCTTCTGATCTGGAGATGTTTGAACAGTGGAAGGACTCCTTAAAATAAAAAATAATCCCTAATAAAAATCCAGCCGGATTGTCATTTCAGACTTTCCGGCTGGGTTTTTAGCAGGTCATATTGTTAAATATTCATCAATGTCGTACGGAACAAGAAAATCACTGTTTGGAACATGGGCAGCATTTTCTTGTTGTATTTACCAAAATATGGTACAATGGACGAATCAATGCAATAGACCGGAAGCTTTGTCCAAGCCTTTCTTACGATAAAGGCGAATATAACAAGCAGGAGGAATGAAAAAGCATGAAAAAAATTATAAAATTATTTGTTGTCGCTTCACTTTTATCCATAACTATGGCATCAACCGCCCATGCGGGAGTTTGGAAGCAGGACAGCCATGGCTGGTGGTGGCAGGATGGAGATAAATCCTATCCCTCTTCCACATGGAAATGGATTGATTCTGATGGGGATGGAATGGCAGAATGTTATTATTTTGATGAAAATGGTTATCTTTTGACCGGGGCCACTGCACCCGACGGCAGCACGGTCAATGAATCCGGCGCATGGACCGACCAGGGTATTGTCCGCCAAAAGGCTGCTACCCCTGCCGCTGCAAGGACCATAAACAAGAAGGGAATGGAGCTTTACCAGGAAGCAGATCAGAAAAGTTCCGGGCTGCCCGGCCTGGATATCACCGCAGACATCCAGATGAACCTTTCTTATGACTGGATGAATATCCCGGTCTCTATGAATATGCAGCTAAAATATCATGACCTAAACACTCCAAACATGGAATTTCTATCCCATACCAGTATGGATATGCTGGGGATCAGCAGGTCAGAGACTTCATTCTACACCAATGGCTGCTATTATCTGGATGCGGGGATGTATGATAAGTACAAGATGAATATCGGATATGCGGACATGACAAGAAACATCACGTTGGGAGGGCTGACCGGACAGTTTGGTGCATTCCTGGATAACGTCCAGATCGCAGACGATGACGCTGGAGATAAAATCCTTATGTATTCCAGCAAAGCAGAAGGCCTTGAAACATATCTCACCAGTTTCTACGATGAGATTTGGCCGACTCTTTCTTATTCCGATTATAAGATCGATTGGATCGACGGAAAAGCAGTCTTCAGCCCGGAAGGCTATTTTTCCAAGGAGGCCATTTCTATTTACATGACCATCACCGAAGAGGGAGAAACCATGGGCATGCTCATGAATATGAATCTGGATTATAATAATCCTGGGAAAGCCATTTCCATTGAATTTCCTTCCACAGAAGGATTTGAAGAAGTCATCTACTAATAAAAAAGAAGGAGGGAAAACCACTTACGGCTCCCTCCTTCTCTTTTATTAATCCTTTAAGCCTATATAAATATGGACCAGTGCATCTTCCATGTCCCCGTTCTGATATTCTTCAAAATCGCAGACAAAAGTTCTTGGCAGATCCATCTTCCAAAGCTCCTGCCAGAATTCCGCTACCGCCTTTATCATGTTTCCCCTTACCACAAACTTAGCATACGTTCCTGCCGGAATAGTCCTTACCACCGTCCCTTCCGGGAGCTCATCCGCTTCTTCCACTTCACAGGCCACGATCACACTGTAATCATCCAATTCATTTCCTGCATAATCTGTATAAATCCCCAGGGCCTTTTCATTACTCTTATTTTTAATACCGGAATAGATCCCCCTCCCGTAAAAGTTCTCCCAAAGGCCGCCGATCACATTGCCTATATCCGGTGACGCATTGTTTGTCCGGGCCAACAGCCCCACTACTTTTTTTTCCTTAAGCTCAATCCTCTCAATGTCCATCTTTTCTTACCTCTTTTCCTCTTTCTTACCTGAACTGCGGCTTCATGGGTCACCTGTCAGGCATTACTTTCTATGGTAAGTGGATTGTAGCATACCGAATATGACATCTATATGTCACAATTCATCTGTTCCTGATTATTTTTTATGAAGCCTTCCGTATTTCTATCCGATCTGTAAAAACGAATCAGGGTGATAACCAGAATAATGGGAAACAGGACCGCCCCTAATATTCCGATTTTTAAGTTGTTCCCAAAATATCCAGAAACAACGCCTACAAAGGTAGGCCCACCGGAACAACCAAGGTCTCCTGCCAGAGCCAAAAATGCAAACATTGCGGTTCCTCCTCCCCGTATGGAAGCAGAAGCCATACTAAAGGAACCGGGCCACATAATTCCCACAGACAGGCCGCACAGGCCGCAGCCCAGAAGGCCCAGTGCAGGAAAAGGAGAAAGAGCGATCAGAAAATAAGAACCTATGCATAGGATTCCGCTTGCAATCATCATCTTTTTTAAGTTCACCTTTTCTCCGTATTTTCCATAGAACGCCCTTGAGATTCCCATTAGCGTGGCAAAGAGCATGGGGCC
Source organism: Lacrimispora sanguinis (assembly GCF_044987295.1). NCBI lineage: Bacteria > Bacillati > Bacillota > Clostridia > Lachnospirales > Lachnospiraceae > Lacrimispora > Lacrimispora sanguinis. The sequence goes on from NZ_CP173277.1 coordinate 1,989,786, forward strand.
AGCAAGGTCCCCAATGGCCTTACTCACTCCCAGTCCCCTCTCTGCAAAAGCGGATGCCCACTGGCTTACTGCCTGTTCGCTGGCTCCGGCACATACCATGAGAAGCATGAATCCCCAGAATATCCGTTTCCTGATGAGGCCCTTTAAGGAAAGGCCTTCTTCCTCTTCCACCAGCGGTGCAATAGGTACCTTAAAAAATAAAAACATGTTGATAAAAGGAATCAGCGCCCAGAAAAGCGCCAGCAGCCTCCAGTTTTTTAATCCTGCAATGCTGAAAAATATGGTGGACACCAGGACAACCCCTACATGACCCCAGCAATAAAAGGAATGAAGCATACTCATGGCTTTTTCTTTATTATCCGTTGGACAAGCCTCTACAATGGGGCTTACCAATACCTCAAGAAGGCCGCCTCCGGCCGCATAGATAACCACTGAGGCAAAAAGTCCGATCCATGCCTGGGGAAACAATCCGGGCAGAATGGTCAGGGACACCAGCCCTATTGCTGATAAAATATGGGCCGTTATCATAGAAGCCCGGTAACCGACCCGGTCAACAATGCCTGCAGACAACAAATCCACAATCAGCTGAATTCCAAAATTAAAAGTCACAAGCATGGTAATCCTGGATAAGGAAATGCCGTACTCGGACTGAAATGTAAGAAATAAAAGAGGTACAAAATTGTTAATGATCGCCTGCACGATATAGCTCATAAAACAGGCGTGGACGGTTTTGGTATAATCTTTATTCACTGTATTTCACCTGCTATTCATTTTTTTGTATTATACCGCATATTTTTTTCAAAATCTTGTAAATTACCGCCAGTTTGTGATACAATCTAGCCAGCAACCAAAGGAGAACGCTCTATGCAAAGCACGAAAATACTCACTGACGAATCCATGATGGAGCTTGTCTCTCACGGCTCCTCCACCTTTCCATTTCAATATTATTACGAAGATGTAGGAAAGTTCGATAACAAGTGCATTGACTGGCACTGGCACAGGGAATTTGAACTGGTGTCTGTAACAGAAGGAATCCTGCAGTGTTCCATCGGCAACATCAATTACATACTGGAAGCAGGGGATGGGATTTTCATCAATTCCGGAGTCATTCACCGTTTTCTCTCAGCCGGTACCGCAGTTATCCCTAACGTATTGTTTGCATCCGATTTCATTGCCCCTGAAAATAGTTCTATTTATGACAAATACATGCTTCCCTTTCTCACTTCGGGTATTTCCCATTTTGTCCTAAGAAGCAGTACTTCCTGGCAGAAGGACGTTCTTTCCTCTCTTTCAAGGCTGTATGGCGTATGCGAAAATCCCGGTCCGTCCTGGGAGCTGGAAGCCCATATCATCGTTTGTCAGGTTTGGACCAGTTTGTTTGAACACCGGTTGGAATTTGCAACCATGGAAAATACGGGGGTAAGCAGGATTTCTCAGGCCCGGTTTAAAGGCATGACCTGTTTTATTGAAGAAAACTACTGGAAAAAGATTACGTTGAAGGATATCGCCTCATCCGTGGGCGTAAGCAAGCGGGAGGCTCTGCGCTGCTTTCAATGCTCCGTCCCGTTATCGCCCATAGAATATTTAAATAAATACCGGCTCCAGCAGGCATGGAAGCTGCTCCTTCAAACGGACCGCTCCATAACAGACATTGCGGAGCATACCGGATTTGAGAGCACCAGCTATTTTGACCGTTTGTTTAAAAGAGAATTTCATATAACCCCCAGAAGGCATCGGAACAGTGGTAAGAACTTATAAACATCGCCATGGAATATCAAAAGGAGGAACACAATGGGAGAATTATCTAACCTTCCTAATATTGGAAAGGAAGTAGAACGTCAGCTGAATGAAACCGGAATCTTTACTTACGAAGATTTAAAGACAGCAGGTGCCAAAAAAGCCTGGCTAAAGATCCAGGCCATGGACTCCTCCGCCTGCATCCACCGTCTTTATGCTCTGGAAGGAGCAATTCGGGGAATAAAAAAAGGCCTCCTTCCTCAGGAGAGGAAAGAGGAATTGAAGGCATTTTATAATTTTCATAAATTATAAAAGAAAGGGGCCTCCCAGCCAAATAAACCAAAAAAGAAAGAAAATCAAAAAGTATACGAGAACCACCAAAAGGCAGACTTCGCCTGCCAATCGGTATTTTATTAACCGAAAGCCTCTCATCCATTGATAGAAATAATAAAAAATAAACGCAATACCCAAAGCACCAATCAATATTGGCAGCCAGGCCATTAAAAGAAAGATAAGATTCATCGCATTACTCCCAAAAACCGTCCTATCCTTATCATCCCCTCTTTCTTCCCGCTTATAAGCAAAGGTCTGGAATAAAAACCCACCCTATGCAAAAGGGCGGGTTTCACACTGTTTCAGCTGCCTGACGGACAGCCCGGAACCAGTTATTCTGTTAAATTAATGGTGATTGCTTTTGGCCTTGTCATTGCTTCTATGGAATACTTCACTCCCTGGGTTCCCATACCGGAGGCCTTTACTCCTAAAAATGGGAAGTGATCCGGGCCTCTTTCTGTTTTATTGTTAATCTGTACGGTTCCCACTTCTAACTTTTCAGCTATACGGAAGGCTTTATTGATATCTTTGGTAAATACAGAAGTCTGTAAGCCATATTCTGAGCGGTTGGCTATCTCTACCGCTTCATCCATATCTTTTACCCGGATAATAGGAAGAATGGGGGAGAACGGTTCTTTCCATGCAATCTCCATATCAACAGTTACCTTATCCAGCAAAGTTGGATAGACTAAATTTCCTTCTCTTTTATTTCCAACAATGAGCTCTGCACCTTTTGCAATGGCATCCTGAATTAAGAATTCTGCAAAATCAGCCGCTTTCTGATCGATCAGAGGGGTGACAACCACATTATCTCTTGGATCTCCCACAGCTAATTTTTCAATTCCCGTTTTCAGCATATCTACCAGCTGATCCGCTATCTTGTCAGTGGTAATAATACGCTTAACTGCCGTACAACGCTGTCCGGAATAAGAGAATGCACCTTCTACAATATTACTTGCCGCATATTTTAAATCGGCATCTTCCAGTACAAGGGCTGCATCTTTCCCCCCAAGTTCCAGTAACAGAGGGGTCATACAGGATATCTTGGATAAATGCCTGCCTACCTCCGTACTGCCTGTAAAATTAATGAAATTAATATTTTCATGAGTTACGATATAGTCACCGATTTCACTCCCCTTACCGGTAACTGTCTGCAATACTCCCTCCGGCAGTCCGGCATCCTGTAATGCTTTTACAAGATGTAGGGCACTGATGGCCCCCTGGGTCGCCGGTTTTAATATTACCGTATTGCCCCCCATAAGCGCCGGTCCTATCTTGGAGGCTGATAAATTAATGGGGTAATTAAACGGTGATATGGCCAGTACGGTACCTAGCGGAACCCTTCTTACATATGAAATTTTATTGCGGGAACCACCCGGGAAATTCTCCCCGCTTACTGCAATTCCTTCCAGGCTTTTTCCTGCGTCTGCAGTAAACCGGAGAAAATCTGCGGTTCGCTTCACTTCTGATACAGAAGATTTCCTATCCTTTGCAATCTCCATCATCAAAATATCCGCGATCTCTTCTGCCCTTTCCTCCAATATCTCTGCAGCCTTATAAAGGATCCGTGCCTTTTCAAATATTGGAACACCAGCCCAGGAAGAAAGACCTTCTTTGGAATACCGGATGACCTCATCAACCTCTTCTTTACTGACTGCCTGTATCTCACCGATAAAAGAACCGTCTACAGGGGATGTTACGGTAATGACATTCCCCGATGCGGATTCCATCCACCTGCCATTGACTAAGTTACCATAAACCAGCTTTTCATTACATAACTCTGACATATTATCCTCTCCTTTCAATACAATTATAATTTCTATTTGTATGTAATATATCCTGGAGACAAGAATCACATGTCAATAACATTGTTTGCTTATCTGTTAACCAAAAACTTCATATAGCGGATGAATACATAAACCACCAGGCATACTGCAATAACAGTTTCAGCAAGCACGATGACAGGTAAAAATCCTACGGCATATCCCATCTTTGCCAGGAACGATGTTGACATCTTCATTGCAATGGCACTGATCACCACCGGGAATGTAAAGGCTGCATAGCTTGGGTAAAAAGGCAAGGCAAGGAACCTTGGCAGATAAACCAGTACAGTTATATATAAGATTCCCGCTAATACCATGAGAAAGAGAACCATTGTCACGGATTTTGTTTCCACGGACTGTAAGTATCCAGCCAGGCAAAGGCTCACCGGAGCCGTATAGATGCAAAACAGCGGCCTTGCCGGTTCTGCAATTTCCCTGTATTTCACATACCGCATCGTTACAAGAACCAGTAGAATCAGGCAACAGACCAGACCGAACCAGAAAATGCCGGTTCCAACCCCTGTGAGTCCAAATGCAGGAGCCGTCACACTGGCTGTCACAATTCCCACATACACGATGTAATAGCTGGCAAATACGGTTTTCATATTCAGCTTGTAAAGAAAACGTGCGGTAAAATACAACATAAGAAGAACGTGCAGGGCAATGCCAATATACCAGATATAAACTGCACTTCCTCCAATAAAGGGCTTGGCATAAGCAGATAACAGAATGACCGCCATGGAGAAAGTCCCTGATATACTTGCCATCACCGGATTTTTCATATCCTCTTTTACCATATCAAAATGAAAGATACACTTACACAAAAATAAAATCGCCAGTACAGCGGATATGATACCGCAAACCAGGCGGATGGATTCTGAGTAGCTTTGTAGGAGATTTCCCAAGGCCGCAAACCCAAGGGAAAGCCCTGCCATGGGAATGGGAACTTTTTTAATCATGACATTCCTCCGCAGACTCAAGCTCATCGGTATTCGTAAGACAGTATTCCCGCACTACGATCTCAGCCACCTTTCTAGCTACCATTCCTGTAAAGCGGATGCACTGTTCCTTGTGCTCTCCCCTTCCCATATCAAACTCTTTGGTCAGGATCCGGCAGCATAGGGCATTCTTCCCGTTGCTTTCCTTAAACCAGTCGTGAAGCTCCTTTGACACTTCTAAGTTCTTTTCTACCTTTGGGTCTCCCTGTCTTGTCCGTCCAAAGAATATACCAAGAGCCATCACTCCGCCGGAAACCGCCCCGCACAGGCACTTGGACCGTCCGATCCCAACGGGGAAGCCGGATGCCATGGCTATGATTTCTTCCGGTAAATCCAATTCAAAGTTTGTCCGCATGGAACTAACAACTGCCTCCGAGCAAAAAAATCCTCCCCGAAACAGAGCTTCCGCATCATCTCCGATCTTCTTTACACTAACCGCCTGTTTCACATTCATCTCTAGTATCCTCCTGCATGTTTATTGATACCTATATTCTATTAAGATTTAAGGCTTACGTCCAATTCATAAATACTATAAATAAGCCCTACTTATAGATATTATCTATCAACATACTCGAAGCTTACATGGTCACTTGTCAAATCAAATATTAGTTCCTCCTCTTTATACAGTAAAAATCTTGCTAACAATAAATGCTCCTCTTTTATAGAGCGCACCATCCTTCCCAGATCCGGAGCCAGAAGCGGATGGGAAAACCCTGTTTTTTTTATCCTGTTCCGATTTGTTAAAAATATTTTAAATGTATAGTTACCCTGCTTTAATATAACTGCAGTTTCTCTTTTGCATACCACCTTGACTCCCAGATAGGTGGCAAAACGGTATTCCCGGCCTTTATACTGAATGACACAGATGTAGCCCTGAAAACTGTGTCCGATAAAAGGAATGTGGGCAATGGAAACCATGACCGATGCCTCTTGCGGAAAGCGGTTGCATTGAAGCCATAAATAATCCCTGGGAAAGGATCTGCCCCTGTCTCCCTCTATATATCCCTTTTCCCCTTGAAAATCCAGGACCTTTCCATTAACCGTAAGGCTTCCCCTAAGAGCGTGGGACATGCTGATAATCTCATGCCTGCATTCCATAAAGGGGACCCATTGAAAGGGGCCCATGATGGTATAATTAATGGGATTTAAGGAGCCGTAGCGGATCATTCCCTGAATCGTAATATCCTCTGACTGAATATCCACCATAACGCCGGTCAGGGAAAAAATATTACTACCAAGAACAATCCTTTTTCTCTTTCTGTCAACCAGATAATCCTCCTCTTCAAAGTCCAGGGAATAAGAATTTTCATTCCATATAATCTGCAAAAACGGGTGCTTTACTCCCTTTTCATCCACGCTATGACCGGGAATAAAGGCTAAGACCGTATCTGCATTCTGATGTTTAAAATACCAGCCCTCAAAAAACGCATTTCCAAACTTGGCCATACTACTCGTCCCTTCTTTTTCATCATTTTCTAACCATAGGGTTACCAAATATCAGGGAACATAGTCAGAAAAAGCATGTTTAATATTTTATGGAAATGATCCGAAAAAGGCCCGTCCCTTTCTAGGACGAGCCTTTTTAATCTTTCTTATTTTAAACGCTGACTTTTACATCATAAACAACCTTGTCAATAAATACATTGACGTACTCCCCGCAAAACTGCGTACCGGCTCCCTTAACCAGCTCACTGATCGCATATTCCCTGGGCAGCGCCTGGCGATAGCTTCTTTCACTGATCATCGCATCGTATGCATCTGCAATGGCAATGATCCTGGACTGGACCGGTATTTCATTTCCTTTAAGTCCCTTCGGGTAGCCATTTCCATCCCACCGTTCATGATGGGCCAGAACGTAATCCGCCATCTCTGACAGCTCATTGACCGAGCTTAAGATGCGATATCCGATTTCCGGGTGCTTTTTAATTTCAACCCATTCCTCTTCTACCAGTTTTCCGTTTTTATTCAATATCCCTTCTTCAATTGCAACCTTGCCGATATCATGGAGCAATCCAACGGTCTTTAGCTCTTTTACTTCATCTTCCTGCAGTCCAAGGGCTGTCCCCATTTTTTCACACAGCTCTGAAACGCGGAGGGAATGCTGTTCTTCTCTTGGATTTTTTTCATGAAGGGCCGCCATAACCGTATATATGGTCTTTCCCCTTATCCCCGCACTCTCCAGCAGTTTTTTCTTATACATATAGTCCTCAGCTTTTTTAAGCACTTCTAATATAGATTCTTCCTCCCTGTCCTTTATGCTGTATCCAAAAGAAACGGAAAGAGTAATCTTATTTACGGCTTCAAGCTTTGTCCTTTCATTGATCCTGCCGATCAATTCTTTAATTTCCTTTTCATCGGTATTAGGAGAAAGTATAATGAATTCATCGCCTCCCAGACGGCATATGATGTCCTTTTCCCTGAAGCCCTCTCTCAATACTTCGGTCACTTTTTGGATATATTTATCTCCCACTGTGTGTCCGAAGGAATCGTTTACAAGCTTTAACCCATTGATGTCAGCCATGGTTATAATTAACGGAAAATAGTTCTTGGAATTCAGCCGCTGCAGCTGTTCTTCAAACAGCCTTCTATTGTATAATCCGGTTAGCTGGTCATGATAGCTTAAATAATGCAGCCGCTCCTCCGCCTGCTTGCTTCCGGTAATGTCATTTAAAATAACGACCAGCTGGTTTTCCTTTGGACGGGACGCCAGTACTTCATAGTAATAATTTGTATTTTTCTGAAACTTCTCGTAGCAGGTTGATTCTCCTGTTTTAATGGTCCAGATCAGCCTGTCCAAGTTTTGCGGTTCTATATTTTTATGTATTTCGGAAAAATATTTTCCTGATATCTCTTCTTTTTTTAAACCGGTCAGGATTTCATGGCTGTGATTAGAATCTATAAGCCTATATTTGAAAATATCTTCTCCGGAGGCGCCCTCATACAATGCCATGCCTAGCTGCATCTGGTTTATAACAGCCTTATATTTCTCCTCACTTACGCTTAATTTGTGGTCAGCCAGCCTCACCTTCCTTAAAAGATTGGAAATTAAATAATAGAGAAGCAAGGCAGTAAACAAAACATAGACCATTCCCTTATAAGTATGAATCACCAGCCTTGCAGAAGGATTGGAAACGAGCCGGTTCACAATTCTGTCGGAAAAATCAATCCAGACAAAACCAAAAATCAAATACATGAAGCAGATTTTAATTCCTTCCTTTTTTAAAGGATCTCTTTTACCCTTAAAATCACCCATTTTACCCTTTAACCATTTAATCATACTACTCCCCCTTTAAATGGTATTATACACTATTTTCATTTTATAAGAAACATTTTACCAATTTTTTCATTTCAATTATGACCGGACATAACAAAAAAAGAAGGGCTGGCGGCACCCTTCTTTTTTAACTTTACTAGTATTTTATTTACCTAAGCGGCGTGATCATTCGTCGTTCTTTAATACTTTAACGATTTCTCCTATGATAGTATCATGGTAATCTTTGTTCGGATAGTTTTGCTTATCAATAGCCGGATCAAAAAAGCAAACGGGTTCCAGCCTCTGCTTATAAAGCTTGCGGCAGATAAGCACCAGCCTTGCTTCAGAAAAGTAAGGAGCCTCTGCGTCAAAAACAGGGGTAAGTCCGCTCTCTTTCTCTTTATCCACGTCACGTCCGGAATGGGCGCCGCAGAAGTTTAAAGCGGATCTGCAATTATCACCGAAAAAGCTAAGGGCGTAATATTCGCTCTTGTCAATGAATTCCAAGGTATATCTCTGGGGACGAAGCACAATGGTAGATACGCTCTTATTCCACATGATTCCAAGCCCGCCCCAGCTGGCTGTCATCATATTATACTTTACCTCACTGCCGGCAGAAACCAGCATCCACTCTTTTCCTATCATTTTAAATGGATCCATGGTCACTTCTTTTAAATCAACTGGTCTTAACATGTTAATACCTCCATACTTTTAATGTCTTTTATTATATATTCCCATATTATATAACAAATTAATCGAAGATCAGGATTCGGAATCTTTCCGCACATCAATATCCACCAGCTCCAGGCCATCCACCACCTCGTGAAGGTACAAATCTTCAATATGTCTCCGGATGACACGCTTACCTCCCACATCTCCTTCTAATTTCAGAAGCTCCTTAAGGTAGTTCTTAGAGAAGATGGCCGGGTTTCCCAAAGCGCCCATGTTGCATAAACAGCCGATTCCCTTTCCGCTGTTTCGCCAGCCCCTTACCAGATCTCTTATGGTAGCTGCCTTTAAATATGGCTGGTCACAGACTGCAAAACAATAATCCGTTTCTTCATTTTCAAGCACTTCCAGAGCCAGATGAATGGAATGAGAGATGCCAAGGCTGCTTTCCTCGTTTACCACTACCTCATACCCATAATCGCTCATGCAACTCATGATCTCCTGGTACTGGGTAACAACCACCTTCCTGTCAAAGATGTCGTCCGGAAGCTTTTCCACTTCCTCTAAAATGTATTGGTACATGGGTTTCCCATTGAATTCATGAAGCAGCTTATTGCCGTTAAATCTTCGGCTGTCACCCGCTGCCAGAAGGATAAGTGCCAGTTTCATGCCATCAAACCTCCTCTTTTCATTACTTTTCTCTTTTTTCCGCCGCCCCTTTTTTCTTCTTCATGCTTAAAATCCCTTCCAGCACGCCTCCTCCTATGGAAGTTGCCTTGTCCGAGATCGTGTAGCAGTTTTGGGCGTTTCCTCTGGGATCTATATCTCCTGACTTCATTCCCTTTGTCACTGTTACACCGTCCTGCAGCAGGCCTCTTACAACGCCTCCTACCAGGGCATATATAGGAGCATCGCCTGAATAGCCAACCAGATCCTCTTTTTCTACCAGATCGCCGATCATGACCTGGCCTTTAAATGTTCCGTCAGCTGTTGCACGGATAATCCGTTCTTTATCATAACCGCCAATCATGCCTGGAACTCCTGTGTTGGGAAACGCACTTCCCTCCCAGATGCAGCGGCCTAAGTTATGGCCTCTTTTTGTTTCTACCACCACATGACAGTCAAGCCCTGCCGTAAAGCCGGGACCAACACCTACTACCACATCGGCGTCGGTTATTCTGGTTCCCAGATTCGTCTTTGCAATAATGGCATCCACCACCACATCCGGCTTCCAGACTTCCCGGATTTTGCATTCCTCGTCTACCACCACAGCAACCTGGTCTCTTGCTATGGCTTCATTGATTTCCTCCAGGTTATGGCATAAAACTCCGGTGATATCTTCCACCTTTGCCTGCCCCTCATAGACTGCCCTGGAAAAAGCTACCGTCCGCCGCACCGTGGTGGGAACGGCGATATCCGTCATCACCAGGTCAAAACCGCAGCGCTTCAGCCGGCATCCAATGCCTGTTGCCAGATCACCGGCTCCTTTTATCAATACCTTCATTATAATCTCCTGATCTTTTAGTTTATTTTCTGGCGCAATCTCCGCCCCTGCCTGACAGGATTTCCAGGCCATGGGAAAGAGTATCCAGAATATATTCCAGACTTTCTCTCACCGCTTTGGGACTACCCGGAAGATTGATGATAAGGGTTGATCCCCGGATGACACTGGCTCCCCTGCTTAACATGGCCCGCTTGGTCACAGTCATGCTGTAAGCCCTTATGGCCTCGGCAATCCCCGGCGCATTGCGGTCCGCAACAGCCAGAGTTGCCTCCGGGGTTACGTCTCTGGGCGAAAAGCCGGTCCCGCCGGTCGTCAGAACCAGATCGCATTCCACTTCATCGCTTAAGCGCATGAGTTCTTCTTTTAAGTCTTCTCCTTCATCGGCAAGGAGCCGGTAGCTGACCACTTCATAGCCTGCCTTCTCCAATATCTCTCTTATGACTGCGCCGCTTACATCTTCCCGTTCTCCGGCAGCTCCTTTGTCACTTAGGGTTACGATTCCAGCTCGGTACATACCGTGATTTCATCCCCTTCCTTCATGAGTCCTCCATGGAGAACTCTTGTAAAGATTCCATTGGTGGGCATAATGCATTCTCCCATTTTCTTGTATATCTCACAGTGGCTGTGACATTCCTTCCCGATCTGGGTCACTTCCAAAAGGATATTTCCGCACAATAATCTGGTGCCGATGGGAAGATGAATTAAGTCGATTCCCTGAACAATAACGTTTTCACCAAAGGCTCCGTTACCAATCTCCGCTCCTCTGGCCTTAAAGTCCTCTATGGTATCAAAGGATAAAAGGCTTACCTGCCGATGCCATTTGCCTGCATGGGCATCCCCTTCTATCCCGAATTCTTCTATAAAATGCCCTTCTTCCACTCTGGTTTTCTGGGTTCCTTTTTTTTCGCTGATACAGACAGCCATTACCTTTCCCATCTGCTTATCCTCCTATCTGGTTCATGTTGGGGCCTGTTTCTCCCTGGTCTTCTTCAAAATGATGGCTCTCCGGCTTGTTCCGGATGGTCTGATTCATCAGATCAAAAAGACCGTCATCAGAAATGCCTTCACGCAAAGGCCCTTTTATATCCACTCCTGCTGGACTGTCCAGGCAAAGCTTCAAAAATCCGTCAGATGTCAGCCTCACCCGGTTGCAGGTACGGCAGAATTTATGGCTGACAGCGCTGATAAAGCCGATAAAGCCCGTTTCATCGCCCCATGTATAATAAACGGCAGGCCCGTTGCCTTTCACCTTGCGGCTTTCTTTAAGCGCTCCAAATGCCTCTGACAGGATCCCTGCCAGATCATCATTTTCCATTGCTTTGTAATTTTTCCCCTGGCCAATGGGCATCATTTCGATAAAACGGACCGGGATCTTTCGTTCCATGGAAAAACGGGCAAAAGCCAGTACCTCTTCCTTTGCTAAGTCATCCATGACAGCACAGTTTATTTTTACCTTAAGCCCTGCTGCCTGCGCACTCTTGATTCCTTCCATGACGGAGTCAAAGGAGTCTCTTCTTGTGATCCTGGCAAAACGCTGAGGATCTAAAGTATCCAGGCTTACATTGACGCTAGATAAACCTGCAGCCTTTAGCTCCGCTGCTTTTTCCTTTAACAGACAGCCATTGGTGGTCATGGTTACATCTTCAATTCCAGGGATCTGCGCCAATTCTTTAATCAGGACTTCTATGTCTTTTCTCACCAAAGGCTCCCCGCCGGTTATTTTTACCTTGCGGATTCCCAGGCGTGCACCTGCCTCACAGATTCTAACGATTTCCTGATAGGTGAGAATATCCTCGTGGCGAAGAGGGGCAATCCCCTCCTCAGGCATACAATAAAGACACCTTAAATTACACCGGTCTGTTACGGATATTCGGATATAATCAATGGTTCTGTTACAGCTATCTTTCATAGTCCGTCCCCCTGCTGCCTAAGTCCTTTTCATAAAGTCCGCTTTTCCCGCCATCCTTTTTCAAAAGGCAGATATCACTGAGGATCATCCCTCGGTCCATGGCCTTACACATGTCATAAATAGTCAGCAGTGCTATATTCACTCCTGTTAGGGCTTCCATCTCCACGCCAGTCTTACCCTGGGTTTTGACCGTACAAACTGCCTCTACCGAAAGCCTTTCCTCATGAAGCACAAAATCCACTGCGCATTTTGTAAGCATTAGACCATGGCACAATGGGATCAGCTCAGAAGTCCTTTTGGCTCCCATGATACCGGCCACTCTGGCCACTCCCAGAACATCGCCCTTTTTTGCGGTACCAAGGGAAATAGCTTCAAAAACCTCCTGATTAACCGTAATAAACCCATGGGCAACGGCGATCCTGTCTGTCTCCGCCTTTTCTCCTACATCTACCATGCGGGCATTACCCTGTTCATCAAAATGTGTCAGTCCATTCATATTGTTGTTCAACCTTTCTCCTGTAGTGCCTTACCAGCCCTTTCCGAAGCCGCAGTTTGGATAAGTGCATACGTCGCAGGAGAGGCAAAGCCCTCCCTTGCCCAGCTTATCAAGATCTTCCTTTGTTACCGGATCATCCGCCATAAGTCTTGGAAGCACCAGATCAAATACGGTCCTCTTGGAATACATCACGCAACCAGGAAGTCCAGCTATGGGAATGTTTTTCCCATCCTCTCTGTAATAGGAAAGTAAGAACATGGCTCCTGGCAGCACTGGAGCACCGTAGGAGATCACCTCCGCACCTGTATTCCGGATTGCCAGAGGAGTCTTGTCATCCGGGTCAACGCTCATGCCTCCGCTGACAAGCACCATGTCAGCTCCTTTACGGATAAGGTCAAGGATCGCCTCCGTGGTATGCTCCGGATTATCATCGGTGACTGTCTGCCCCAGAATCTGGCCGCCCAGCTCTTCCACCTTGGACTTTAATACAGGTCCAAAAGAATCCTTTATTCTGCCATGGAATACTTCGCTTCCTGTGGTTACGATTCCCACCTTTTTATCCAGATAAGGCAGCACGGCAAAGATCTTCTTACCGGCGCAAACCACTCTTGCTTCTTCCATCTTTTCCTTTTCAATGACAAGAGGAATGATCCTTGTCCCGCAAAGCTTGTCCCCAGGCTCAACAGGAGTATTAGGGTGTCTGGAAGCGATCATCATGTTCCCTAAGCTGTTTATTTTATCTAAAAGTCCGGTATCTATTTTTAACAAGCCCCGAACAGTTGATTTCAATTCAATTTTACCTTCCTTTACCTCGCTGCGATCCATATGATCACCAATACAAAGGCTGCAAAGGATTTCAGCAGCTTCATTTTCATGGTAAAGGGAATCATCCTTTTCCCAAACATATATGTGTTCTTTTCCCATGGACAGCAGCACCGGAATATCCTCCTCTGTCACCACATGTCCTTTTCTGAATCTTGCATCCTTCATGACTCCCGGTATAATCTGAGTCATATCATGGCAGAGAACCTGTCCTACCGCATCGACTGTCTTGATTTCTTTCATGTTCCCTCTCCTTTCGTTCTTGGCATAATTATGTTATTCTCAAGTAAGAATATCCACCTTTGCAGAAAAATCTTCATATCCTTTCATTATATCATTTGGGAAAATATTTGTAAAATAATTCTTCCACTGCTGCTTCTGCTTCCTCTGCAAAAGCCAGATATTGGTTCAAGAATTTTTCACCTTCCTCAGTTAAAACGGTGGTTCCCCCATTTTCCCCACCTCTTCTTCCTTCCATCAGGGAAAATCCAAGATCCTCTTCTGCTCTGTTAATAATCTTCCACGCTTTCGAATATGCCATATTCAGTTCCTGGCAGGCAGCCGAAAGGGACCCCCTCTCCCTGACAAGCTTCATTAAAGATGCCATTCCAGGACCGAAGTTGCGCTCATCATAGTAAACGCGGAGTTTTAAATGATACTTAAGCGTTCGTTCCTCTTTTTTTATTTCTTCCATTCTGATCCTTTTCTATGATGTAAAGAAACTGGTCATCACGCAGCGCCTGGCCCAATCTTCTCCCAGGCATTCCATAACACGGATTCCATCGGACAGCCTGTTTTCATGATCAGCCTTATTTAATAAAATCCGGTATTCCATGGATTCCGCTCCCTTTCTGGTTCCATTGCTGCTTACAAGAATCCTGGCTGCCTGGTCCGGTGTAATAAGACTTTTTCCTGTCTGCCAGCCAAATGCGGATTCTGCCAGCTCCCACCGGAAGCACTTTTCTTCCCAGGGACTTCCGATGGCATCAAGGCCGGCACAACCGATCACTCCATAGGTACCTTTTAAAAGTACAGGCTCCCCTTCCTTCGGGATCTTTAAAGGCAGACGTTTTGCTCCGTCCGCCTCTACAAGAAGCACATCGGTAAGACTTGAAAGCTGCTCCAATTCCTGGAGAGCCATCCCCTTTAATTTACCCTCAGCTGCAGGCTGCCCTGTCACCAGAACCTGGCCTGCATGGCCAGAATGCCATTCTTCCCTGTCTTTTAAGAAATCTTTTACAGTATCGGCCCGGTCTGCCAGCACTACCTTTCGGTCTTCAGGGTAGAATATGTGGGTGCTGGTGGTAACAATCACACGTTTTCCCATGGCCGCCAGTTCATCGGCCAGGGAAAACATGGTGGTGGTCTTACCGCCGCCGCCGGTTAAGCAAATGACCATATGATCCTTAAGAGGAAATCCCAAGGCTTCCCACAGAGAATCCCGCCTTGTCACAGCCGGTTTTTCTCCATAGCCATGAAAGGTATAGACATTCTTCAATCCCATGATTACAGCTCCATACGGCTCTTTCTAGGAACATAAGAACCGGTTTTCTCCAATACGACCTTACCGTCTTTAGCAGCCAGACAGCCCTTTAAGAATACAAGTTCTGCTTTTCCCTTGACAGAGGTTCCTTCAAAAGGACAATAATCCACATTTGCCACCTGGTTTTCTACAGACATCGTCCACTGAACCTCCGGATCCCACACAACGATATCCCCATCGCTTCCTGGAGCAATGGCCCCTTTCTGTGGATAAACGCCGTAAAGCTTTGCCGGATTCTCTGACAGCACACGGCACATCTGCTCCAGCTTTAAGTTATGCTCCAGAACACCGAAGCTGTATATGAGAACAGGACGGGATTCCACGCCCGGCATTCCATTTGGGATCTTTGTAAAATCTTCTTTTCCCGCCGCCTTCTGGCTGGTAGTAAAGCTGCAGTGATCCGTTGCGATAGTCTGGATATGATTCTTAAGAAGAGCATTCCACAGCCTGGTGCTGTCCTTTTCTTTCTTAATAGTGGGAGAAATCACATACTTGCTGCCCTCAAAGCCGGGGAGGTCATATACGCTCTCATTAAGAAGCAGATACTGGGGACAAGTTTCCAGATAAATCTCCTGCCCGCGCTCCCTGGCATATTTCACTTCCTGATAACCCTCGCCTGAGCTTAAATGGACGATGATCACCGGAGCATCTGCAAGGCCTGCGATTTTTAATAGCCTGCCAATGGCTTCCGCCTCTACGGCTGCCGGTCTGGTCTTTTTATGGGTGCTGACGGACAAATTACCTTTTGCCTTCTCTTCTTCCACCAGTGCTTCGATGAGTCCCATATTTTCACAATGGATACCGGCAATTCCGCCGACTTCCTTTAACCGCTTCAGCACCTGATAGATTTTCTTATCATTTAAGTACATCTCATCATAAGTCATGTATAGTTTGAAAGAGGTTACGCCGCCAGCAACAATTTCTTCCAATTCCTTGCTGATAGAAGGGTTCCAGTCGGAGATCGCCAGGTGGAAACCATAGTCACAGGATGCGTTTCCATCTGCTTTTTTATGCCAGTTTTCCAGGGCTTTCTCCAGGGTCTCTCCCTGATACTGAGTAGCAAAATCAATGATCATGGTAGTACCGCCTGATAAAGCGGCCTTTGTTCCTGTTTCAAAATTATCTGCCGTCACCGTACCTGCCACATGAAGATCAAAATGCGTATGCGCATCAATGAAACCTGGGAACAATAGCTTTCCCGTTACATCAATCACCTCTGCTTCTTCATCCCGGATCCCTGCTTCCACTGCCTGGATCTTTCCCTCATCCATGAGCACATCCGCCTGGACCAGGCCGCTTCCAGATACTACTGTTCCACCTTTTAATAGTGTTTTCATAAAATATCTACTTCCTTTCTTTCAGCTGCCAACATGTTCAAAGCTTGAAAGGCGCAGGGAGAAACTCATTCTCCAACTGCGCCGATTCATTGCCAATACAATTACTTATTCTTTTATTTCCGGGTTTTTATTATCCTAAGATATAGTCGTAGTCACTGCAGACAGTTTCCATAACTTTTCTAAGTCCTTCCGGAATTACGCTGTCCTTTTCGCCGGCTTTCCAATTGAGAATATTTCCAAGGTAACGCACCTTGCAAGCTGCTGTTTCCTTATCTAATACAACAAAGCCTTCATTTTTGCTGTTTTCCATATCAGCCTCGTTGGCGAATAAGGTAAACTTATCCAGGTAAGGAGCGCTGTCATATGGGCAGAAGCTCTTACAGTTTCCGCACTCATTGCACATATAATCCACATGGACGATCTGGTGCATGGACAGGCCAGAAATATTCAGTGCCAGGTTTGCACGGTTTGGACAGACCTCAGCACAGTTCTCGCAGACATTGGAGCAGCCAAGACATCTGGCATCTTCCACCTTATAGTCCCTGGTTCCTTCAAGAATACCACGCTTGTCATAGATCTTGTCTAAGTTATCTACGGTATCATCAAAGTCCACAGCAGCTTTCTTGCCTAAAATTGCTTCGGCAGCTACGCGGGCATCTCTCATAGCCTCTACTACAGTAGCCGGTCCATAGAGTCCGTCACCTACCACATAAACTCCTGCAGCGCTTGTTTCTAAAGTTTCCTCATTTACAAGGACTTTGCCGCGGTTGCTTACGTTAATGCCGTTTGCTTCATAGAATTCTGTAGGAACCTGCTCGCCTACTGCAGCGATTACTGTATCTGCAGGAATCTCCACGGTTTCTTCTGTTTCTACAATGCCTCTTCTGCCGGTAGCATCGGTATCACCAAGCTTCATTACTTTGCAAAGGAGCTTTCCGTTTTTAAGCTCTACTGGGGACAGCAGTTCCTTGAATTCCACGCCGTCTTCCAATGCCATCTCTAATTCTTCCTCATCTGCAGGCATATAACGTTTGGTTCTGCGGTAAACCAGATAGGAGTGCTCCACGCCTTCTGTTCTCTTTACTGCTCTGGCTGTATCCATAGCAGTGTTGCCGCCGCCGATGACTACTACATTTTTACCAATGTTTAATTTTCCGTCGGTCTCCTTAAACTGAGCCAGGAAATCTAAAGCATTTATGGTTTCTCCTGCCTCAAGCTTTAACACGCCTGGTTTGGACGCGCCTGTAGCAAGGATGATATAATCAAATCCTTCATTCTTTAAGGCTTCTAAATCTGTCACTTCAGCATTTAATCTTAACTCAGCACCATATGCCAGAGACAGAGCTGCATCTTTGTCAATTGCATCATCTGGAATACGGAATCCAGGAATCACATGTTTTACCACGCCTCCCAGGCTGCCGCTCTTTTCAAAAATAGTTGCTGGCATTCCGTTCTTTGTCAGGAAATAAGCTGCTGCAAGACCAGCCGGGCCGCCGCCTACTACTGCTGTCTTTTTGCCCTTCAGTTCGCCTGCTTTAATCTCCTTCATAAACGCATCGTATCCGCCTTCTGCACATACCAGTTTGACTCCACGGATATTTACCGGATCTTCATAATAGTTCCGGTTACACTTGCTCATACAGTTATGGGCACAGATGGTTCCGGTTATGAATGGAAGTGGATTCTTCTCTGCGATTACCTTCATCGCATCCTCGTATTTGCCTGCGCCGGAAAGCTGTAAATAGGTGGTGATATCTTGATGAATGGGACATCCTTCCTTACATGGAGCCACATAGCAGTCAATAAGGGGAACGCTCTTAGGCATCTTCCTGATAGGAAGTGGTTTTACTGCCTTTTTATGATGAGGATCATGAACTGCATCTGCTGCCAGTTTTGCAGTCTTTTCCGGATCAACTCCAGTAAACTCTACATTGCCGCCTTCCAGCTTCTCTGCGATCTGGAACAGTCTCTGATAACCGCCTGGCTTTAAAAGAGTGGTTGCCACGGTTACAGGCCAGATTCCTGCATCTACAATATCCTTGATGTTGTGGTAATCTGCACCGCCTGAGAAGGAAATTCTTAACTTTCCGCCAAATTCCTTTGCAAGTCTTGCAGCCAGAGTAATGGAAAGAGGATATAAGGACTTTCCGGACATATACATCTCTTCGCTGGGAAGTTCATTATTTTTTACATCAACCGGGAAGGTGTTGGTAATCTTTACACCGAATTCCAGATTCTTTTTCTCTGCCAAAGCCATAAGGGTCTTTAACATAGGAATTGCATCCTCGTACTGTAAGTCATCAAGGAAGTGGAAATCGCCGAATGATACGTAATCATATCCCATATCATCCATGGTCTTTCTTGCGAATTCATATCCAAGAAGAGTTGGGTTGCATTTAATGAAAGTATTCAGTCCCTTTTCCTCGATCAGATAGGTAGCAATTCTCTGAATCTCCTGTGGAGGACATCCGTGAAGTGTGGAAAGGGTTACGGAATTGCAGATTTCGGAAGGAATGCTCTCGATATCTTCTTTGGTTACGTTCTTAAACTGATCTAAATGATCGTAAAGATATGTTATGCAGTCCTTAAACATCTCTGTATCTTTTGCATCCTTCATGTTATCGATAAAGGAGTTTACCTTCGGAGATTTAATTCCTTCCAGATCATATCCAACGCTCATGTTGAACTGGAAGCCATCCATTGCTCCAAGGCCGTATTCTTTAGCAATAACGTGAAGCAGGATCCATGCCTTGATGTATTCGTCCTGTGCCTGTGGAACATAAAGTTCTGTAGACCACTCACAGTTATAGCACTCGTCATCTGCCTTAATACATGGTTTGCTTACAGGCAGATCTTCTCCGTCTAATAACTGAACAGTCTTTAACTCAAAGAAACGGCTTCCGGCATAGTAGGAAGCTACAATGTTCTGTGTGAGCTGGGTATGAGGGCCGGCTGCCGGTCCCATAGGTGATTCCAAAGTACGGCCGAATATTTTGCGGTTGTTTTTCTCGTCTGCCTTGTAAGGTCTGTAGACGCCAAAAACAGTATCATTCTTTCCTTGTTCTTTTACGATCCAGTCCACTAACTGCCCAAAGGGCATTGGGGTCATTCTATCTCCCATGTTTTACCTCCTATAACGGGGTTGTCCACTATCCTTCAGCAGACAACCCTACGTGTATATTCTATATTTGTATATTCTATATTGTATATATTACTCTTTTTATTGTTTTTTTGAAAGTAGTATTACCTGGAATTAATCCGGTTTGCCAGTTCTGCTGCTGCTTGTCTGCAGTCTGCCATTACCTTCTCTTCATCAATGGCTGTCAGGATACGATCCTTCATCAACACTTTTCCGTTACCTACTGTGGTTACCACGCTGCGTCCTGTCATTCCGAAAAGGATATGGCTGTTGCAGTTATCCCCATTCATTGGTGTTAACGGAATATAGTCAGTAACGATCACGTCTGCTGCTGCACCTTCTTTTAAAACGCCCAAAGGTTTCTTAAAGTAACGGCCTGCAATCTTTGCATTTCCTTCAAACAGCATCTTTGGAACTTCGCCCCATGCCGCATTCGGATCGCATAAGTGATGTTTATGCAGTACATTGGCCACTTTATAGGATTCTGTCATGTCGTGAGTATAACCATCAGTTCCAAGACCTGTTAAGATTCCTCTGTGAACCAGTTCCATGGTTGGCGGGCAGCCGCAAGCATTGCCCATGTTGGATTCTGGATTGTGAACTACCATGGTATCCGTATCCTTAATCAGCTGCATCTCATGAGGATTGATATAGATGCAGTGTCCAAGAAGAGTCTTTTCTCCCAGGATATTGCAGTCCATAAGACGGTCTACGATTCGTTTACCATATTTCTTTAAGCAGTCATGAAGATCTTCGATTCCCTCTGCCACATGAATGTGATAACCAACACCTTCAGGCTTGTGGGAAGCGGCAAGCTCCATGGTCTCATCAGAAATGGTGAACTGGGCATGCATACCCATCATTCCTGCGATCATGTCACTGTCATCTGCTAACGCATGCTTAATAAATGCTTCATTTTCCAGAACTGCTTCTTTTGCCTTGTCTTTGCCATCTCGGTCAGAAACCTCATAGCACAGACAGGAACGGACACCCGTCTCTCTTGCTGCCTCTTCAATCTTAAACAGAGAATCTGTTATATGACCGAAGCTTGCATGATGGTCGAAGGTTGTCGTTACACCGTTCTTAATGGAATCGATGTAAGTCGCCATAGCGCTTAACCGTGTTTCTTCTAATGTAAGGTTGCGGTCAATAGTCCACCACATACCGTCCAGGATCTCTAAGAATCCGTGAGGATCATATCCATTGATACTTAAGCCTCTGGCAAAAGAGCTGTAAATATGTTCGTGGGCATTAATAAAGGCTGGCATGATAACTCCGCCCTTTGCATCAATATACTCCGCATCCGGGTATTCTTTCTTCATGTCATCCGTGGTTCCAACTTTGCGGATCACGTTCCCTTCCATAGCAACTGCACCGTTCTCAAAAAACGGATTTTGGGGGTCTCTTGTAATCATTCTTCCATTACCGATAATTAGCATGTTTCCATCTCCTTTTTTTCCATTTTCTAACATAATTTAGGTTAAACCATAAAATATTCAACTGTACAAACCTCACATAGGGACCTGCTCTATGCCTGTACTCAAATTTTGCAATCTGCTTATACTCACTCCTATAATTCGCCATTTTCTATACAGATTACACCATAAATCCCTCACTAGGTACAGTGTATCATTTCATATAAAGAAATGCAAGTGAAAAATACAAAAAAATTTTAGCGAACCTAAAAATTTTTTAGAAAACCACTTGTAATTTTAATTTTTTATGCTATGATGAGTGTATAAGATGTTCCGATGAGGGGAGGGCAAACGATGGATTCAAAGCTTGAACTGTTAACGCAGATCGCACGTGGAATTGCTACTCATTTTGGTAACAACTGTGAGGTAGTTATCCACGATATAAGGAAAGAAGATATAGAGAGTTCTATTGTCTATATTGAAAACGGCCAGGTAAGCAACAGAAAGCTGGGGGATGGTCCCTCTGAAATCGTTCTGGAAACGTTAAAAAAGAACCCGGATCTTTTAAAAGACCGCTTATCCTATTTAACTAGAACCGATGATGGCAGGATCTTAAAATCCAGCACCATGTATATAAGAGGGAAGAACAACACCATTGATTATATTCTGGCTTTAAATTATGATATCACAGGCCTGCTTACCATAGACAATTCCCTAAAATCTCTTCTCTCCACCTCGGAAACAGAAGACGATGAGAAGCAGCCAAAAAGAATTACTCATAATGTAAATGATCTTCTTGACGCACTGATCGAACAGTCTGTTGCTTTGGTTGGCAAACCAGTCGCTCTTATGAGCAAGGATGACAAAGTTGCAGCGATCCAGTATTTAAATGATGCCGGAGCTTTCCTTATTACTAGGTCAGGCGACAAGGTTTCCAATTATTTTGGCATATCCAAATTCACTTTATACAGTTATATGGATACTAATAAAGAAAAGTAATATATTAATGAAGAAAAAGGAGAATGAAAAATCATGAAACCAATCCAATGGGTTGTAAACACCATGCCAAAGACCGATGATAAAAATTTACCGGTTATGGCCACTGATGAAATCAAGAAGGCAAGAGTATTCCACGAAAGCTTTCCTCAGTACAGCAAGACTCCTCTTGCAAAGCTGGATCACATGGCTGATTATTTAGGCCTTGGCCAGGTTTACATGAAAGACGAATCTTACCGGTTCGGCTTAAATGCATTCAAAGTATTAGGCGGATCCTTTGCTATTGCAAAGTACATTGCAAAGCAGACTGGAAAAGATGTTTCTGATCTTCCTTACAGCGTACTCACATCTGACGCATTAAGAGAAGAGTTTGGCCAGGCAACCTTCTTCACCGCTACCGACGGAAATCACGGACGTGGTGTTGCATGGGCAGCAAATCGATTAGGCCAGAAATCTGTAGTCTATATGCCAAAGGGCTCTACAATTACCCGTTTCAACAATATTAAAGCAGAAGGCGCTACTGTTACTATTGAAGAAGTCAACTATGACGAATGCGTCCGTATGGCTGCAGATGCCGCTTCCAAAACAAAGAACGGCGTTGTGGTACAGGATACTGCCTGGGATGGTTACGAAGAGATTCCTGCCTGGATCATGCAGGGCTACGGAACCATGGCACTGGAAGCGAATGAGCAGCTTGAGGAATACGGCTGCGACAGACCGACCCATGTATTTGTTCAGGCTGGTGTAGGTTCTCTTGCAGGTGCTGTTCAGGGATATTTTGCAAACCGCTATCCTGAGAATCCTCCTAAGGTTGTTGTTGTGGAAGCTGATGTGGCTGACTGTCTCTATAAGGGTGCAAAAGCCGGCGACGGAGATATCCGCATTGTAGACGGCGATATGCAGACCATTATGGCCGGCCTTGCCTGCGGAGAGCCAAACACAATTTCCTGGGATATCTTAAAGAATCACGTAGATACCTTTGTATCTGCTCCTGACTGGGTAGCTGCCCAGGGCATGAGAATGCTTGCCGCTCCTATCAAAGGCGATGTACCGGTAACTTCCGGTGAATCAGGCGCTGCTCCTTTCGGAGTTCTTGCCTGCATCATGCTTCTTGATGAATACAAGGAGTTAAAAGAGCATTTAGGACTTAATAAGGATTCAAAAGTTCTCCTCTTCTCTACTGAGGGTGACACCGATCCAGAACGTTACAAAGCAATTGTCTGGGACGGAAAAGAACGATAATAACTTATATAAAAAATATGGAGGACAACAAAATGGATTACAACAAAATCAAAGAAGCAGCACAGAATTATCAAGCCGACATGACAAAATTCTTACGGGAAATCGTTAAATTCCCTGGCGAAAGCTGTGATGAAAAGGCTCATATCGACCGTATCGCAGAAGAAATGCGTAAGTTAGGTTTCGACAAAGTTGAAATCGACGGCATGGGTAACGTATTAGGTTATATGGGAACCGGCAAAACTTTAATCGGCTTTGACGCTCACATCGATACTGTTGGTATCGGCAACAAGAACAACTGGAACTTTGATCCATACGAAGGCTATGAGAACGAAACAGAAATCGGCGGCCGCGGCGTATCCGATCAGTGCGGCGGTATCGTATCTGCAGTTTACGGCGCAAAGATCATGAAAGATTTAGGTCTTTTAAACGACAAATTTACCGCTTTAGTTGTTGGTACTGTTCAGGAAGAGGACTGTGATGGTCTTTGCTGGCAGTACATCATCAACGAAGATAAGGTTCGTCCTGAATTCGTTGTTTCCACAGAGCCTACTGACGGCGGCATCTACCGCGGACAGAGAGGACGTATGGAAATCCGTGTTGACGTGAAAGGTGTTTCCTGCCACGGTTCTGCACCAGAGCGCGGTGACAACGCAATCTACAAGATGGCTGACATCCTTCAGAACGTTCGCTCTCTGAACGAGAATGATGCTGCTGATGACAAGGAAATCAAGGGCCTTGTAAAAATGCTTGATGAGAAATACAACAAAGAGTGGAAAGAAGCTAACTTCTTAGGACGCGGTACTGTTACTGCTTCCGAGATCTTCTTTACTTCTCCAAGCCGCTGTGCAGTTGCTGACTCCTGTTCCGTATCCTTAGACCGTCGTATGACCGCAGGCGAGACATGGGAAAGCTGCTTAGAAGAAATCCGTAACCTTCCTAATGTAAAGAAATACGGCGAAGACGTTACTGTTTCCATGTATGAATATTCCCGTCCTTCCTACACAGGACTTGTTTATCCGATCGAGTGCTACTTCCCAACATGGGTTATTCCGGAGGATCACGATGTTACCAAGGCTCTGGAAGAATCTTACAAGGCTCTTTACGGTGATGTAAGAATCGGTGCTGAAGAAACTGTTGCTATGAGAACCGCTCGTCCTCTTACCGACAAGTGGACCTTCTCTACAAACGGCGTTTCCATCATGGGCCGTAACGGAATCCCATGCATCGGCTTCGGACCTGGCGCAGAAGCTCAGGCTCATGCTCCTAACGAGAAGACCTGGAAGCAGGATCTGGTAACATGTGCAGCAGTATATGCAGCACTTCCAGGCGCTTACTGCAAATAATTCAGACAAGCTTTTGACAACCATTTTATTACCATAATTCTGGCAGCAGGCTTTTTAAGCCTGCCGCCACTCCTAACAATCATTTTTGCAGTCTGCCGAACATTCCTTCCCCAATCAATGCCTGGCAAACTGCATGAAGGATAGATAACAATAAAACAAGATAATATTCAGGAGGCTAACTACAATATGAAAACCTTACAGGATTACATTGACAAACTGAATTCCTTAAACTTTAAGGAAATGTATGAGAATGATTTCTTCTTAACATGGGAGAAGTCCGACGACGAGTTAGAAGCTGTATGGACCGTTGCTGATGCTCTTCGTTTCATGAGAGAAAACAACATTTCCACAAAAGTATTCGAGAGCGGTCTTGGAATTTCCTTATTCCGTGACAACTCAACACGTACCCGTTTCTCCTTCGCTTCCGCATGTAACTTACTTGGTCTGGAAGTTCAGGATTTAGACGAGGGCAAATCTCAGGTAGCTCACGGCGAGACCGTTCGTGAAACAGCTAACATGGTTTCCTTCATGGCAGATGTTATCGGTATCCGCGATGATATGTATATTGGCAAAGGAAATACCTACATGCATGAATTTATGGACGCTGTTACCCAGGGAAATAAAGACGGCATCTTAGAGCAGAGACCAACCTTAGTAAACTTACAGTGCGACATTGACCATCCAACTCAGAGTATGGCTGATATGCTTCACATCATCCATGAGATGGGCGGCATCGAGAACTTAAAGGGCAAAAAGCTGGCTATGACATGGGCTTACTCTCCTTCCTACGGAAAGCCATTATCCGTTCCTCAGGGAATCATCGGCTTAATGACTCGTATGGGTATGGAAGTTGTTTTAGCTCATCCAGAAGGCTACGAAGTTATGCCTGAAGTTGTTGAAGTTGCTAAGAAGAACGCTGAGAAATCCGGCGGTTCCTTCCGTGTATCCAACGATATGGCTGACGCATTCAAGGATGCTGACGTTGTATATCCAAAGAGCTGGGCTCCATTTGCAGCTATGGAAAAGAGAACCAACCTTTACGGTGAAGGCGATTCAGAAGGCATCAAGGCTCTTGAGAAAGAATTACTGTCTCAGAACGCAAGCCACAAAGACTGGTGCTGTACAGAAGAGCTTATGAAGACCACAAAAGATGGCAAGGCTCTTTACATGCACTGCTTACCAGCTGACATCAATGATGTAAGCTGCAAAGACGGCGAAGTTGTTGCTTCCGTTTTTGATCGTTACCGCGATCCATTATACAAAGAAGCTAGCTACAAGCCATATGTAATCGCTGCTATGATCTTCTTAAGCAAATTTGAGAATCCACAGGAAATCTTAAAGAAGCTGGAATCTGGCAAAACACCAAGAATTTTTGAATAAATTCACATCGGGGCAACTGCTCCATATTTAAGAATATCAGGCGCACCTGCAGCCTACCAATGGATACAGGTGCGCCTTTTAAATAATTCTTAATCACTAAGAGGATAGCAAAATGGAAAAGAAGAAAAGAATTGTTATTGCGTTAGGCGGCAATGCTTTAGGTAACACTTTATCAGAGCAGATGGCTGCAGTAAAGATCACGTCAAAAGCAATCGTTGATTTGATCGAAGAAGGCTGTGAAGTAGTAGTAGTTCACGGCAACGGCCCACAGGTGGGTATGATTAACAACGCAATGAGCGCTTTAACACGGGAAGATCCCAAACAGCCAAACACTCCTCTTTCCGTCTGTGTAGCCATGAGCCAGGCTTATATCGGCTATGACTTACAGAATGCTTTAAGAGAAGAGCTGGTTAACAGGAACATGAACAACATTCCTGTAACCACCATGATCACACAGGTTCGTGTGGATGAAAACGATCCTGCTTTTAACTCCCCCAGCAAGCCAATCGGTCATTTTATGACAGCAGAGGAAGCAAAACTGGCTGAAGAAAAGTACGGATACATCACAAAGGAAGATGCAGGACGGGGATACCGCCGTGTGGTAGCTTCTCCAAGCCCTGCAGAAATCATTGAAATCGGCGCAATCCGCTCCCTTGTGGAAGCAGGACAGCTGGTTATTGCCTGCGGCGGCGGCGGTATACCCGTTACCCTTCAGGGAAATCATTTAAAAGGCGCAAGCGCAGTTATTGACAAAGATTTTGCAAGTGAATTGCTGGCAGAGGAACTGGATGCAGACTTCTTAATCATCCTCACAGCAGTTGAGAAAGTAGCAATAAACTTCGGTAAACCGGAAGAGAAATGGTTGGACGATATCACAACAGACGATGCCCGCAAGTATATAGGAGAAGGACACTTCGCTCCTGGCTCCATGCTGCCAAAGGTTCAGGCTGCCGTGAAATTTGCAGATTCCAAGGAAGGGCGTAAAGCGCTCATCACCTTGCTTGAGAAAGCCAAAGATGGAATCTTAGAGAAGACCGGAACTCACATTCATAAGTAAAATTATGAATTTTTCTTTTATTTTTATGCAAAATATAGTATAATATTACCGTTACTATTAGGCAAAATACCAAGATTCAAAGTCGTTGACCATCATAGAATTTATGATACGTCATTACAATAGGGGTATTGTAATCCATTGGGGGACTGGGGACTGTCAAATTATTTCTGAACAGTCCCTACAAGACTTTGAAAATCTTAGAAAAGAGAGGGACTATCTTTGAATAAGCAAAACGACAAAGAACTGATCTATCAACTGGAAGGCAGACCAAGTTTTAAAACTGCATTCCCACTAGGTTTACAGCACATACTGGCCATGTTTACGGGCAATTTAGCACCAATACTTATCATTGCCGGTATCTGTGGGTTAGAGCCAGCTGATAAGACCGTTATGTTATCTTCCGCAATGGTTGTATCCGGTGTAACCACCTTGTTTCAGTTGTATCCGCTCAAGCTCGGGAAGAGCTACCGCATTGGAGCGAATCTACCCATAGTCATGGGTACGTCCTTTGCATTTGTTTCCGTGGCTGCCATTGTTGCCACTCAAGTTGCACCTTCCATGGGACTGACCGATCCGCGTGATATCTATGCGCTGGTTCTTGGCTGTTCACTTGTAGGTGGTCTTGTTGAAGTATTTATGGGATTCTTCTATAAGAAACTTGCCAATCTGTTTTCACCAATCGTAGTGGGAACAACGCTCATTGCCATTGGATTAAACTTATTAAGCGCAGGCGCACGTTATTTTAACGGCGGTTCAGCCGCAGCGGCTAATCTGGCGGCATACAACGAGGATCCGGCTAAATATCAATTTTCAGGCGTATTTGGTTCAATGAAAAACGTGGGCATGGCATTATTTGTATTTGTCCTTGTATTATTGCTCCAAAAGTATGGCAAAGGCATTGTAAAGAATTCCGCTTTACTTTTTGGACTGGCTATCGGATATGTGGTGTCTATTGCCTTAGGTATGGTAAATTTTGCACCGATTACAGCTGCTAAAGTTGTCTCCGTACCATTGCCATTTTATTTCGGCCTCAAATTCTCTATAGCTGGTATCTTAAATTTCGCCCTGTTTTATGTCATTTCCGGACTGGAAACCATCGGAAATACCGGCGGTATCACCATTGCAGCGTTTGACAGGGAACCTACCTCCGAAGAAACATCTGGTGCTATCCTCGCAGATGCAGCTGGATCGATGTTAGCGGCTGTATTTAACGCACTGCCAAACACCGCGTTTGGACAGAATGCGGGCATTATCTCCATGACAAGAATCGTAAACAAATGGTGCGTTGCCATAGGAGCTATATTCTTGGCTTTGTGCGGACTCATTCCGAAATTGGCAGCTCTTTTCCAAACCATCCCGGATGCAGTTTTGGGCGGCGCTATTATTTCTGTATTTGCCATGATTACATTAAATGGTATTAAAATGATTGCCAAAGCAGGTTTCTCCGAGAGAAACGTAACCATTATCGGTATTACACTGTCATTCGGTATTGGACTTACCTCCATGAGTCTGGCCGTGGAAACATTCCCAGCGTTCATTCAGCCTTTATTAGAAGCCATTGCACCTTTAACAAGTGCACCGGCTGCTGTATGCTGTATCGTATCAATCTGCGCAAGCCTTTGCTTCCCAATGAGTAAAGAAGATAAAGAGAAAGCAAAAGCTGCTATGCTGGATGCATAATTAAACAAAATATTAACAAAATGCCCTTCCGCTTTAAGCCAAAGCTTTCAGCGGAAGGGCATTTATTATTTTACAGCTTCCAAATATCCCGGTTATACTCAAGAATAGTCCTGTCCGAAGAGAAATACCCTGCCTTACTAATATTAATTAACATCTTTTTCGCCCATACAGAAGAATCCTCATAATCCTTATAAATTCTTTCCCTGGCGGCCGAATAAGCTTTGTAATCTAACAGGGTCATGAACCAGTCTTTCTTTAATATCTCATCATAGAGCCTTTTTAAGTTCTCCTTATGGCCGATAGCAGTCATCTCCGCTCCCACCATAAAATCCAGAGCTTCCCGGATCTCCTCATCCGTTTCGTAATATTCCTTAGACACATAATCCGCTTTTTCATAATGCTGAATCACCGTTTCACTGGATTCTCCGAATATATAAATATTGTCCTCTCCCACCAGCTCTGCGATCTCCACATTGGCACCATCCATCGTTCCAAGAGTCACTGCCCCGTTTAACATGAACTTCATGTTTCCGGTCCCGCTGGCCTCCTTGGATGCCAGGGAAATCTGCTGGGAGATATCACAGGCAGGAATCAGCTTTTCTGCTTTGGATACGTTATAGTTTTCCACCATCACCACCTTCAAGTAAGGGCTTACCTGTGGATCATTGCCCACTAGCTCCTGTAGACACAGGATCAGGTGAATGATATCCTTTGCAATCACATAGGCAGGGGCTGCCTTGGCACCGAAAATCACGGTAACTGGGGTGGACGGTAAGTTTCCTTTTTTTATCTCCAGATACTTGTGAATCACATAAAGGGCATTCATCTGCTGTCTCTTATATTCATGAAGGCGCTTAACCTGAATATCATAAATGGAGTTTTCATTGATATCTACCCCCTGGGTTGACATAAGATATTCCTTTAATACTGTCTTATTCTGCCTCTTAATATCCAGGATTGCTTTTAAGGTTGCTTCATCATCAAACGCAGCCAGCTTTTCCAGCTCCATGGCGTCTTTCTTATACCCTTCTCCGATTCTGGAGGTAATCAGCTGTGTAAGCAAAGGATTGCATTGGAGAAGCCACCTGCGGAAGGTAATCCCGTTTGTTTTATTGGAAAATTTCTCTGGATAAATATCATAAAATTTCTTCAATTCACTTTTTTTCAAGATTTCTGTATGAAGGTACGCCACTCCATTGACGCTGAAGCCATAATGGATATCCATATGGGCCATGTGTACCAGATCCTTTTCATCAATGATCGCTACAGAAGGATCCTGATGAACGTTGCGGGCAAGCTTATCCAGCTTCTTTATGACAGGCACCAGTTGGGGCACAGCCTCCTCTAAATATTCCATCGGCCACTTTTCAAGGGCTTCCGCAAGAATAGTATGATTGGTGTAAGCACAGGTCTTGCTGACGATCTCCGCTGCCTCTTCAAAGGAAATCCCTCGTAGGGTTAAAAGGCGTACCAGTTCCGGGATCACCATGGAAGGGTGGGTATCATTGATCTGGATCACCGCATAATCTGGTAAATCATAAAGTTTGCAGCCCTTTTTAACGCACTCTTCAAGAATATACTGGGCAGCGCTGCTGACCATAAAATACTGCTGGTAAATACGAAGCTTCCTTCCGGCCTCGTCACTGTCATCCGGGTAGAGGAACAGGGTCAGATTCTTTTTAATGTTCTCTTTATCAAAGGAAATTCCATCTTGTATGATCTCCTCATCAATGGATTCTAAGTCAAACAGATGAAGCTGATTAGTCCGTCCTTGATAGCCAGTCACCCCTATATGATACATTCTGGAACGAACGGTCAGCCCTCCAAAGGTCACTGGATAACTGACTTCTGTCCGGGTAAGCCAGCTATTCTGCTCGATCCAGGGATTGGGATCCTCCATCTGAAGATGGTCCTCAAAGCTTTGCTTAAATAAACCAAAATGATAATTTAGACCAATGCCGTCTCCGTTTAGGCCAAGGGTTGCCATAGAATCCAGAAAACAGGCGGCAAGACGTCCCAGTCCGCCGTTTCCAAGAGAAGGCTCCGGCTCCATTTCCTCGATCTCGCAAATATTTTTTCCGTTTTCCATAAGGAGTTTACGGACCTCCTCATACATTCCAAGGTTGATCAGATTATTGGAAAGAAGTTTACCGATTAAGAATTCCGCAGATATATAATATACCTTTTTCTTTCCATCCTCTTGCTGTCTTTTTTCTGCTTCCTCCTGGACAATTTTCAGCAATGCAGAATATATTTCCTTATTAGAACACTGATTTACCACTTTATCGTTTATTTCAATAATCCGTTGCTCAAGATTCATAAAATCCACTCCTTTTTTGCATTCTATACCGCTACTCTTGTATTATAGTATCCCATGCGGTGTTTATCTTGCAGCATTCTGGCATATTATGATACAATACTATCATCAACCACTTAATCATTTCGAAAAACAGGTGTTTTA
This sequence comes from Lacrimispora sanguinis, assembly GCF_044987295.1. NCBI lineage: Bacteria > Bacillati > Bacillota > Clostridia > Lachnospirales > Lachnospiraceae > Lacrimispora > Lacrimispora sanguinis. Next base: position 2,020,923 of record NZ_CP173277.1, read on the forward strand.
TGAATATCATACAGTACGAAAACTATCAAGAAAAGCGGGAACAGGACCCTTCCGGTTTTCCTTACTTAACTTACCCCTGCACCATTCCCCTGGATTTTAACAAAGTTCCACTACACTGGCACGATGAGATGGAATTCATCTATATAAAGAAAGGGACAGGACTGGTATCGGTGGATTTTGTTCCCTATGAGGTCCATGGGGGTGACATTATTGTCGTCAGCCCTGGTAAGCTTCATACCATCGAAAAGTGGAAGCAGGAATCCATGGAGTATGAGAATATCATCTTTGACTTAAATCTGCTGCGCTCCAGGCATCCAGATATCTGTTGGGAATCCTATTTCTCCCCCATCAGCCGTGGACAGAAAAATCTTCCGGTGCATATGACAAAAGATATTCCCTTTTACAGTGGAATCGCTTCCTGCTTAGACCAGATTGATCAGGTCCGTGAGACATTTCCTGAGGGCTATGAGCTTTTAATCAAAGGAAAATTAATGGAACTGTTTTTTCTTTTCTGGAGCAATGAGGCATCATCTTCCTCTCCTCCTCCCCGCCCCAAAAAAGAGTTGGAGCGGACCAGGCAGATCCTTAAATATGTGGAACAGCATTACAACAGGCCGCTTTCCATAGAAGAAGTATCCGACGCCTGCGGCATGAGCCAGTCTCATTTTATGAGATTTTTTAAGAACACCATAGGTATGCCTTTTACCGCTTACTTGAATGATTACCGCTTAACCATGGCCTCCAGGCTGCTCCTATCCTCTGAGGATTCGGTACTAACCATTGCAGGGGATACGGGGTTTAACAATCTGTCCTATTTTAACCGGATCTTTAAGGAAAAATTCGGAATAACCCCCAGGGAATTCAGACGGCATATGGATATTACACCCTCCAGCTGAATAAGATAGTATCAAATCATAGACAGGTGAAGCCATATGGATAAAAACCAGATAAAATTATCTGCTTTTACCGCTATTCCCTTAGGAGTTGGGGCTTTGACAGCATTTTTGACGAGAAACGGCTTGTCCATATATAAAACCTTAAATCACCCTGCTCTTTCTCCCCCTATATGGCTCCTTCCGATCATCTGGACCGCATTATATATCCTCATGGGGTTCGGTTCCTATCTTGCCGTCTCCTCGCCGTCTCACAGAAAAGGAGAGGCTCTCCGGCTATATGGAACTCAGCTGCTGCTTAACTTCCTCCGGAGCCTGGTGTTTTTTAACTTAAAAAACTATCTGCTGGCATTTTTGATTCTCGTTTTCCTTTGGTACTCTGTTGTAAAAATGATATCTGCCTTCTGGACTGTCAATCCGGATGCAGCAGTTTTACAAGTTCCTTATTTACTTTGGATCACATTTACCGGTTACTTAAACCTGGGTATCATATTTCTTAATTGAATATAAAAGGAGCAAGGCTACGGCAACGTTTCTGTTGCTTTGGCCTTGCTCCTTTTTACCTGTTCCTTTTTAGCTGCATTTAGGATGGCAGCTTTCCTAATCTGCGGAGCATGGTTTTCTCTACCGCATTTAAGATATTCTCATAGCCCGTGCACCGGCATAAATGGCCGGACATCAGCTTTCTAAGCTCATCTCTGGTATACTCTTTTCCGCTTTCTAAAATTTCTACCGCTGACATGATAAATCCCGGCGTGCAGAATCCGCACTGGACCGCTGCCTCGTCGATAAATGCCTGCTGGATGTCGGAAAGCTCTCCATTTGGACCCATAAGGCTTTCTAAGGTTGTGATACTCTTTCCATCTGCCCAAACAGCCAGATAGATGCAGGAATTGAAGCATTCATGATCTATGATCACGTTACAGGCTCCGCATTCCCCTACCTCACAGCCTTTTTTTACGGAAGTCAGGCGGTAATCATCCCGCAGCAAATCGGTAAGAGAAGCCCGGACATCCACCATTGTTTCTGTGTATTTTCCATTGATGGTACATTTTACTAACTTATATTGTGCTGGCATTAGATCTCACCTCCTGAAAGTTTCACTGACTCTATGAAACAACGGGTTGCCATTTCCACAGCGATGTGCTTACGGAAATCCTTTGAGGCCCGCCAGCTATCACGAGGATTGATATCTTCAAGGATTTCTTTACCGAAGGCTTCTGCCAGCTCTTTCGATACCGGCTGTCCCTTTGCCAGTAGTTCTGCGCTTTTCGTGCGCATGGGAATCGGGCCTGCTACTCCAAAAGCGATCCTGATGTCTTCGATTGTCTTTTTATCCTCTGACAGCTTGACATTTACGGAACAGCCTGTGGTTGCGATATCCATAGCGTTTCTGTTGGCGTATTTGATATAATGGCCCTTATATCCTTCATAACTATTCTTAGGAATGATTACCGCTGTCTGGAGTTCTCCCTCTTTAATATCCACGGTTCCTGCTTTTATATAGAAATCGCTGATAGGGATCCGACGGATGCCTTCCGGACCGGTCAGTTCGATCACTGCATCCCATGCAAAAAGCGTAGATGCCGAATCCGCTGATGTAACACCGTTGCAGGTGTTTCCACCGATCGTTGCAATGTTTCTTATCTGGGGACCGCCAACCATATCTACTGCTTCTCCAAGAACGTTAATGTATTCCTGGATGATCGGATCCTTTGTAATATGGGAAAAACTGGTGAGAGAACCTATGCGTATGGCCTCTTCCTCGTCAAGTTTCACGCCTCTCATTTCATCAATCATATAAATACTGATCAATTCCTTACCGGCACGTTTTCCTTCTCGCATCTGTATTAAAACATCGCTGCCGCCAGCTATGATCTGTGCTTCCGGATGTTCCATACGCAGCTTTACCGCCTCTTCTACGGTATTTGCTTCATATAATGCTTTCATATCATACATAGAGCATTCCTCCTTACTATTCAGTTGTTACAGTTCAGAATAGTTCCTCTTCCTTGAACCGTTTAAATAAAGCCTGGGATGTCATTGGTATCTGGTACATGCTCACGCCTGTTGCATTTAAGATGGCATTACGGATTGCCGGAGCCACCGGACAGGCCGGAGGTTCACCCAAAGACTTAGTTCCAAATGCACTGGTTGGTTCATAATTTTCCACGAATTGGGCCTCCAGATGAGGATGGTCCATGGTAGTAGACAATTTATAATCCAGCAGATTGTCGTTTAAAGTTTTTCCAGTTTTTGCGTCAATGAGAAGCTGTTCTGAAAGAGCATAGCCGATTCCCATACTCATTCCTCCATGTACCTGAGCCTCGGCAAGAGCCGGGTTGATCAACTGTCCGCAGTCATGGACATTGATGATATTAACCAATTTCACTTTACACATCGGAATATCCACTTCTACCTCGGCAAAGCAGCATCCAAAGGAGTAGGCATTGGATTTTATCTGATAAGTACTCTCAGAGGTCAAATGCTCACTGTGAGACAGGCTGTAAAGAGCCTCCGTGGATAGTTCACCTAAGGTCATAAGCTCTCTTCCATCTGTGGTCCGCACAATCTTTCCATCTTTGATATCCAGGTTAAAGGACGGCATCCGGGTCAGCTCATAAGCATATTTTAAGATCCTCTCTTTTAATAAGAGTGCCGTCTGCTTTATGGCAAAGCCTCCTACATAGGTCTGTCTTGAGGCATAGGAACCAGTACCAAAAGGAGTGATGTCCGTATCCTGGCAGGAAATTACGTGAACCATTTCAAAAGGAATTCCCAGAGTAGCTGCTGTCATCTGGGCAAATGCCGTATCAGCACCCTGACCGATCTCTGTCTCCGCCAGCTGCACCTGTACCGAACCATCCTGATTGAGAACCATCCGGCAGGACGCGGATTCCAGACTGATGGGCCATACCGCTGTGTTATACCAGAATACAGAGCAGCCAACGCCCTTGCGTACAGGGCCGGTCTGGTTTTCGTATTCCTTCCTTTTCCGGTCAAAATCTATATAAGCCTTTCCCTTTTCCAAACATTGGTTAAAGGTGTCATAATAGTTTTCGTTTTTAGAAAAGCCATCCACATAGCCTACGGGCATCAGATTTTTACGGCGGAATTCCACCGGATCCATGCCGATAGCCAATGCAATGTCATCGGTCTGGCTTTCCACCGGGAACATAGCCTGAGGGATTCCGTAGCCACGCATGGCGCCTGCCACAGGCATATTGGTGAATACTGTATAAGCATCGCATTCTATATTTTCGCAGGGATATAACTGCGGGAAGGCATTCATGCCCTTAGCTGCAATTCCATGTCCGTGAGAAGCATAGGCTCCCTGATTGGAAAAGCACTCCAGTTTACGTGCGGCAAATGTACCGTCAGGGCGCACCCAGCTGATGATATGGCTGCGGATTGCGTGTCTTGTACGATTGCTTACAAATGTTTCCTCCCGGGTCACATCAAGCTTGACCAGACGTCCTCCCACGACCTTTGAAAGATAAGCACAAAGAGGCTCATACAAAGCATCCTGCTTATTTCCAAAGCCGCCTCCTATATAAGGTTTGATGATGCGGACGCTTCCCCACGGAATTCCAAGGGCCTGCCCCACGACTCTCCGGACGATATGAGGAATCTGGGTAGAAGATACTACTGATATTTTTCCATTTTCCATGCTGGCAAAACAAATATGGTTTTCAATATGGCAGTGCTGAACAACGGGAGTGTCATACCACTGATCAACTTTGATCAGCCCTGGTTCTTTAATGGCTTCTTCTAGATTCCCTTTTCTGATGCTGGAATGTCCCAATACATTACCCGGGTATTTCTCATGAAGACAGGGAGCTCCATCTGCCATAGCCTCTTGGACGTCAAGAACAAAGGGATATTCCTCATATTCCACCTTTAAAGCCGCGATTGCCTGCTTTGCAGCTATTTCATTTTCTGCGATTACTGCTGCCACATCATCGCCGCAAAAACGAACCCGGTCCGTTAAAAGAAGCCGGTCCGCCACATCCTGATGACTAGGATCTGTTGACCATGGATGTCCTGCTGTTGGGAAATAGATCTTAGGTACATCGAAGCAGGTCACTATCTTGACCACTCCCGGAATTTTCTCTGCTTCTGAGGTATCAATGGAGGTTACAACCCCATTGGCTTTGGTTGAGTGATAAATTTTAGCTACCAAAGCATTTTTCTCACAAAGATCATCGGTGTACTTAGATCTTCCCGTGACCTTATCAAGTGCGTCGACACGGGTAACACTTTTTCCGATTATCATATTTAAGCCTCCTATTTTTGATTCTGATGAGTAAACAGTTTTTCGGTCTTCCCTTATGATAAAGACTGACGGGGACGAGACTTTTTCAAAGCGCAAAACGCTTATCAAAGTGATGTCGCCGCCAGTCCCTGTATATTTTGACCGGTTATTAAGATTTTATTAAACTGTTTTATCAGTTGTTTTTTTATTTATATTAATATATATTTTAGGACAAATAATACTGCTAAAACATACATAAGGGTACTGATTTTCTTTTCTTTTGCTCTGCCTGTTAATACATTAATAACGACATAAGAGATAACTCCCATGGAGATTCCCTCGGAAATGCTGTACATAAAAGGCATAGCAATAATTGCGATATAGCATGGAATTGCCTCTGTGAAATCTGCAAAATCAACCTTGGTAACGGAAGTCAGCATTAAGAACCCTACCACTACCAAAGCCGGAGCCGTAGCAAAGGACGGAATGGCTAAGAAAATCGGGGATAAGAACAGGGATAAGCCAAACAAGATGGCTGCAACCACCGCTGTTAAACCAGTTCTGCCGCCTTCAGCAACACCAGCAGCGCTTTCTACGAAGGTAGTAGTTGTGGAAGTACCGAATAGTGCGCCTGCAGTTGTACCAACGGCATCTGCCATTAATGCACCCTTAATCTGAGGAAGCTTTCCGTCTTTATCCAGCATATCTGCTTTGGAAGCCACACCGATTAAGGTTCCCAGAGTATCAAACATATCAACAAACAAGAATGCAAACATGACTACCAGGAAATCCAGGGATAGAACTCTGGAGAAGTCCAGCTTTAAAAAGGTAGGACTCATGTCCGGAATACCAAAACCAGCGGAAAAATTAGGGAATACACTGAACATTCCAAGCTCTGCATTGGGCTGATATAAACCAATCGCCTCACAGATCATACCTAAAACCCAGGTAAAGATAATTCCCCACAAAATATTGCCCTTTACATTTTTAACTACCAGCACAGCTGTTACCAGAATGCCGATAATCGCTAATAAAACAGTAATGCCAACGGTATGGAAGGAACCATCCGCCAGAGACCCTTTAAAGGAAAACATTGTTACAAGAGTTGCCCCATCCACAACGATCTTTGCATTCTGCAGTCCGATAAATGCGATAAATAAACCGATACCAACAGATACTGCATGCTTTAAGTTTGTAGGAATTGCATTGAAAATCGCTTCGCGGACGTTGGTCAGTGAAAGTGCGATGAAAATAAGACCCTCAATGAATACGGCAGCCAAAGCCATCTCCCATGTATAGCCCATGTTAAGGACTACGGTATATGCGAAATACGCATTAAGTCCCATACCTGGCGCCAGTACGAAGGGATAGTTTGCAAGCCCTGCCATTAAAAGGGTGGCAAACAGAGATGCAAGTGCAGTAGCCGTAAATACAGCTCCGCTGTCCATTCCCGCGGCACTTAAGATGCTTGGGTTAACTGCCAGAATATAAGCCATGGTCATAAATGTGGTGATACCGGCTACGATCTCGGTCCTTGCATCTGTGTGATTCTCAGATAAGTGAAATACCCGTTCTAAGAGTCCTCCGCTTTTTTGTGTTTCCATACTTTACCTCCTTGTTAGTTAGAATATTTTCTTTGCTGTATTAAGATCTGCCCCATGCAGTTCTTTTTTTAATAAATAAAGCTAAAAAATTCTACTTCCCCCCGTATATTTCCCCTTTAAATGCCTGTCATCGGACAGATAGATGAATCGTTCCAGTCTCTCCCTTAAGTTAAGGACCTGAGGATGAGGCAAACCACTGTCATCCAGAATCAATGCGTCAAATTCATAGCCTTCCAGGAAGCTTCCCACCTTTCCAAAGAAAGAGCCTCCGCCTAAGGTACCTAAATAAAATGCCTCTTCTACAGTTAATGGCTTTAAGCTTTCATCTTTTAGCCTCCATCTAAGCTTTGACACCTGAATGGCATCTGCCATAGCGCGGAAAATGGATTCTCCGCTTCCTCCTGCCACGTCAGTTCCAAGCCCTACATTCAACTCATGGTCCAGATAAGTTCTGACCGGAGCGATCCCGGAAGATAAGTTGGTATTAGACTGTGGACAATGAGCGATATAAACCCCTCGCTCTTTTATTAATTCAATTTCCTCTTCGGAAGAAGATACACAATGAGCCATAACGGTCTTCCCGTTTCCTCCGAATAAGCCGAATTGATCATAAGCATCTCCGTAAAATTCAGAAGTCGGGCATAGTTCTTTTACCCATGCGACCTCCCCCTGGTTCTCCGACAAATGGGACTGAACCGGGAGTCCGTGCTCCTTCTGCAGCCTTCCCAACCGTTCCATCAGATCATCGGTACAAGACGGAATAAACCGTGGTGTAAGGATAGGCTTTACGTTTTCATATTTGGATCCTATTTCTTCAAGCCAGCGGAGAGTTTCCTGCTCCGACTCTTCTGCTCCCTGTTCCCGTAAGTAATCCGGTGAATTCCGATCCATATTGACTTTACCAATCATAGTCTTTAAACCGGTTTCCTCCATCAGGTCCATTAAAAGCTCTGTGGCCGGCCTGTGGATCGTTCCAAAGATACAGGCCCTTGTAGTCGCGCTTTTTTTCATGGATTCTGCAAAAATTCCATAAGCTTTTTTTGCATATTCCAGATCGGCATACTTGGCCTCCTCCGGAAATGTATTGGTATTCAGCCAGTCCAAAAGCTCTAAATCCATTCCCAGACCCCGAAAAGCAAACTGGGGCGCATGAATATGAAGATCCACAAGTCCGGGTACAATGAGCATATCTCCCCAGTCCTCCAAAGGATAATCTGTAAACTGCACAGGAAGTTCTTTATAAACTCCTGCCGACTTCCCATCCTGACAGACCAAGTACCCCTGCTCCACCGTCTTTAACGAGCGGACATCTTCACTGTAACAAATGTTTCCCTTCAAAACAAAATTTTTACCACCAGTCATAGAACCTCCTATTCCGTACCAGAAAAATCAAAAATGAGGCAGCCAAAATTGCGGCGTTCCATACATTCTGAAATTTTTACGCAATAAAAAACTACCGCTATTTCCATTTGTTCACACGCGCATAATAAAAACACAACAAAAAAGCCGGGCTTATTGTGGCGTGGAAACTTATAGGCAACTATTACGGTAGTTGGTAGAGACGCTCAACCAATTATGAGCATATATAAGTTCCTTTGAATACTGATACTAAAAAATCCTGTAATTTGTGACAGGTAGACTATATCATATTGTACAACTATTTGTCAATACTCATTTTATTTTTGTACATTATTTATAATTTAGTAGTATTCTTTCCAACCAAACCAATAATTGTCGGTAAATAATTCATAGATTTTTTCTATAAATAAAGTTTCATGCCGCATATTTAAAAAAAGAGAGTCATAAAGAAGCAACCGCAGCCCTTCCCCTCTGACCCTTTTTTCTTGAATCCGTTAAACTTTTCACATATTCCATGGAAATGTTTAGATCAAATATTCTCCAAACTTATCCCAATGGAGTCCCCTCGCCTCCATCCATTGACCGATATTTCCATCCCAGTCCGTTGGCATAGCCCAGGAAAGACCGCAGCCGGAAGAAATCTGTCTGGGAACCGGAATGAGTCGTCCCGGTATCCCCTCTTTCTGACATTGGGTCTCCATGGCAATGGCCTCCGCCGTTGTACGGAAGGTAATCACAATTTTTTGTTCTTTTTTTCTCATAATCTTTTACCTGCGTTGTATTAATAATACCAATTTCATAGGTTATTCCGATCCTATAGGAAGATTCTATAAATACGCATACAGTTCCCGGACAAAACGTATGAATAATCTGGCTGCCTTACCGGGCTTGTGATTTTTACTCCATACCATATACAATTTTCGGTAAACTTCCTGGTCTCCCAGTGAAAAACGAAGGAGGGAGCCCTGCTCTACATAATCATTCACAGCTGCTCCTGATATGATGGAAATACCCATTGCCGCTTCCACAGACTTTTTAATGGTTTCCTGATTGCTGATGGTTGCCACAATTTCCAGACGGTTTAAATCGACTCCCATATCCTGCAAATAGCGTTCCGCTTCTTTTCTCGTGCCGGAGCCTTCTTCCCTGACGATCCACCTCTCCTCATAAAGCTGCTCTATGGGAAACCCAGTTTTCTCATATTGGCGGTATTGGTCATTATTGGGGGTAATAATCACCAGACGGTCATGATAAAAAGGTTCAAATACGCAGGTAGGATCGGAGCCTGTGGTTCCTGTAAAACCAATTTCTACCAGCCCATCCTGAACCATCCGAACCACTTCCATGCTGTCCGCTTCCCTTAACTCCAATTGATTTCCGGGATAGGTTCTGGAAAACAGGGAAAGAATCTGAGGCAGAATATACTGACCGGGCACTGTGGAAGCACCCACGATGATTTTATTGGCTGTTTTAGAATCCTTCTGAGTGAAATCCCTGAGAATATTTTTTTCCAGCTGCAGCATCCGCCTTGCATTGTCATAAAGCAGCTCTCCCTCACGGGACAGCTCCACATCCTTAGTCGTGCGGACAAACAGCCGGACTCCCAATTCCTTTTCCAATGAGCTGATATGGGCGCTTACCGTAGGCTGAGTCAAATACAGTTTCTTGGCAGCCGCAGAAAAGCTTTTTCCTTCCGCTACACATACAAACGCTTCCAATTGTTTTAAATTCATAGGCTCAGTTCCCTCACAGCACGAATGGCTTCGTCAATCTCTTCTTCCTTATTATAATGGGACATGGAAAAACGCACGGCCCCCTGCTCCACTGTCCCAAGAGCCTGATGCATAAGAGGAGCACAGTGGGCTCCCGCCCTGGTATAGATTCCATAGGAACAGGCAAGCTCGTCAGCCACTTCTCCGGAATCGTAATCCCCAATGTTGAGAGCCACCACCGGGGCACGGAAAAGAAGGGCTTTTTCTGAAAAGTCCCCATATACTTTAACGCCAGGGATATCCGTTACCCCTTCATAGAACCGTCTCATAAGAAGAAGCTCCCTCTCCCGAATGGTTTCAATTCCGGTTTCTTTAAGATACAAAAGGGCTGCATGAAGACCTGCAATCCCGTGTCCGTTTAAGGTTCCCGCTTCCAAGACCTCCGGCATCTCCTCCGGCTGGGTCTTTAAATAGCTTTTCACTCCGCTGCCTCCTACCATATAAGGACGTATGGAAACACCCTCACGGACACAGATTCCTCCTGTCCCCTGAGGTCCCAAAAGTCCTTTATGCCCGGTAAAGCACAGCACGTGGATTCCCGTTTTCTCCATATCGATGTCAAACACTCCGGCTGTCTGGGAAGCATCCACCACCAGGAGAAGTCCATTTCTTTTACAGATGTTCCCAATGAGCTCTAAGTCGTTTATATTTCCAGTTAAGTTGGAAGCATGGGTACAGACCACTGCCTTTGTATTTTGTTTTACTGCCTTCTCGATGTCCTCATACCGGATCCTCCCCTTTTGATCTGCGGGAAGGATGGTAAGCTCTGCCCCCTGCTCTTCCATGCGGTACAAAGGACGAAGCACGGAATTGTGCTCCATCATGGTGGTGATCACATGATCACCCGGTTTAAAAAGGCCCTGGATGGCCATGTTTAAGCTGGCTGTGGAATTGGCTGTAAAGGCCACCCGGGAAGGATCTCCTGCATGAAAAAGCTCTGCAATGAGCCTTCGGGTATCGAAAATCAAGCGGGAGGCATCGAGAGACGCCCCATGAGCTCCCCGGCCGGAATTTCCAAAGGAACGCATGGCGTCAGTCACCGCCTGTATCACTTCCTCCGGCTTCCGGCAGGAGGTTGCCGCATTATCCAGATAGATCATGGCCTTACCTCAACTTTACTGATTTTCCTTCTTGCTCCACAACCCGCCCGATGATGCCGTAGGCTGTCTCCATTTGCACCTCTTTTAAATCCTTCATAATGTTTTTTGCATCCTCAGGGGAAACACTGATCAAAAGTCCGCCTGAAGTCTGGGGATCACAGAAAATATCACGGAGATATTCCTCTGTCTCTCCAAAATCCAGTTTTTCCTCTGTGTAGGAACGGTTCCGGTAAGCCCCTTCCGGAATAAGTCCCATTTGGGCAAGGCTTATTGCTTCTTTCTGAATGGGCAAATCCTTAACAGAGATTTCAATTGTAACCCCGCTGCCCTCCGCCATTTCAACCGCATGGCCTGCCAGGCCAAAGCCTGTGACATCAGTGCAGCTATGAACATCATAATGCTCAATGACCTGCTTTGCCTTTTTGTTCAAAGAGGTCATGACGCGGATCACTTCCTGCTTTGCCTCTTCTGATGCCATATCCGCCTTAACTGCCGTGTTAACGATCCCGGTCCCCAAAGGCTTTGTCAAAATAAGTACATCTCCCGGTTTTGCCTCGCAGTTTTTAAATACCTTGTCCGGATGGACAAAGCCGGTAACACTTAAGCCATATTTCGGTTCGTCATCCTGAATGGAATGTCCGCCGGCAAGTACGGCCCCTGCCTCAACAACCTTAGAAGCCCCGCCCTCTAAAATTTTCCCCAAAAGAGCCGGATTGACGCAGTTCGGCCATGCCACAATATTAAGAGCCACTTTTGGTTCTCCGCCCATGGCGTAAATATCGCTCAGTGCATTGGCAGCCGCAACCTGGCCAAAGGTATAAGGATCATCCACCACCGGGGTAAAAAAATCAAGGGTCTGGATCAATGCGGTCTCCTCGTTCACCTTGTAAATGGCACCGTCATCAGAGGTTTCAATCCCCACCAGCAGATTAGGATCCTCAAATTTTGGCAGGTTTTCTAAAATCCCGGCAAGAGTTCCAGGACCGATTTTAGCGGCGCAGCCGGCAGTTTTCGTCATTTGTGTAAGTCTCACTTCTTGATCTGGTATCATACCTGTTCTTCTCCTTATTCTCGCCCATGCTTTCTGGATATAGAGGTATCCCTGAAAGGGGGCTCCTCGTACTTATAGATATTTTCTATCACTATTTTAACATATAGTCGTTATTCAGGCCAGGGGTATTTCCTTTTCCAGAGCCATAGAATAAATAATTTTTTCTTTTACCTTTTTCCCCGTCATCTGTTCCAGCGCCCGCTGATAATAATTCATCTGCATCTGATACCGCTCAATGAGTATCTTTTCTTCTCCGGGCCTGATATGATCCGTCTTATAATCCACCAGAACCAGGCCTCCCTCTTCTTCCATATAGGCATCCATAATTCCCTGAATGAGGATCCGTTCATCAGAATCCCCTGCATCCATATCCCGGGCAGGAATTCCCACGACAAACTGCTGTTCCTTTTTTAAACGACCTGACAACTGAGCCGCAGCCAGCCGTTTTCCCATGGAAGAGTTTAAAAAGCCCATAAGCATATCCTCTGATAAAAGGGAAAGACTTTCTTCATCCATCCGCTGATCCCTTCGAAATCCATCCAGGGCATTTTGTAGGTCTTCTCTGGTTCTTACCTTTCCAAAATTCAAAAGCTCCAGAGCCCTGTGATAGGCAGTTCCCCGGAAAGCACCTTTCGGGCCTTCCTCTTTCCCTTCTTCTCTCAGGAATAAAGGAATCGTAGGCAGAAACTCGCTTTCCTCTTCATCCGTAAACTGACCCTGCTTTTTTAACTCGGATACGGTCAGCTTGGTATGAAGCTTAATATCAGCCTCATAGGGATAACGGTATTCAAAAGCAGCCTTTAAGTCTGCTGCAAACACCTCATCGTAAACCTTTCCCGTATCTAGGGAAAGGAGCGCATCCTTTGTCAGCTTTTTTTCAGCCTGGCGTTCTATCTCTCCCCCTACCAGACCGGAGACCGACAATTCCTTTAAAATCAGATTCCCGGTGTCTGCTCCTTCCTCCCCAAGGATCTGGGAAGGGGAATATTTTCCAGACAAACTCATGAGCATCCAGTCTAAGTAGGAATCCGCAGAACCGAGAATGGTGAAAGGGATCTGGCCCTCCACTCTTATAACGTCGGCAAAGCGTTCCAGCTTTTTGTCCAGATACCGGTCGAGTCCGGTCATCACAAGCTTTTCTTTTGCCCTTGTCATAGCCACGTAGAGCACACGAAGCTCCTCCCCCATGGCTCCAAGGTCCGTTTTTCTCCGAAGGACATGTTTCTTTAAGGTAGGTGCCTTGATCCGCCGATCAAGGTCCAGATGGTCGGTCCCTATGCCTAAGTCCGGGTCAATAAGGATCTTTCCATAGGAGTCCTGTTTATTAAACTTTTTCCCCATACCTGCCAGAAATACCACCGGAAATTCCAGTCCCTTGCTCTTATGGATGCTCATGACACGGACCGTGTTCTCCTCCCCTGCCAGGGAAGCTTCCCCAAAATCCGTATCGTATTTTTTTAGGTTTTCGATATAGCGGATAAAATGGAACAACCCGGTGTAGCTGGTCCTCTCATAGGCAGACGCCTTTTCCACCAGCATGGCAAGGTTGGCTCTCCGGACTTCTCCTGCCGGCATGGCGGAAATATAATCATAATACCCGGTTCCTTCATATAGATCATAAAGCAGTTCATGGATGGAAAGATAGGAGGATTTTTCTCTGTAAAGGGAAAGCAGTTCAAAGAAAGTCTTAAGCTTCTGAGACAGTTCCGGGTATTCCGGATCAGCCGCCTCTTCATATTCCTTCCTGTAATGCTGCCATGCTCCATATAATCCCCTGTCCTGGCCTTTTTTAGCCGTCTTTTTCCAGACAGCCATCAAATGAGCCATTTCCTCATCCGTTATCCTGCCAATGGGGGACTTTAATACTGCAGCCAGAGGAATGTCCTGCATGGGGTTATCAATGATATTCAGCATGGAAAGTATGGTTTCCACTTCAGGAGCGGTGAAATATCCGGTTTTCCGTTCCGCATAGGCCGGAATCCCTTCATTCATCAGAACGTTCACAAAGTCTTCCGCCCAGCCGCTTAAAGATCTTAGCAGGATTACCACATCTCCATATCCTGCGGTGCGGTAGCCTCCCTTTCCTCCCAGCCGTTTATCCCAGATCTGAAGGCCGTTTACCGGATCCGTCAGTTCTTTGATCTTCCCTGCAATTACCTTTGCCTCCATCTCCCGGCTGGTGTAATCGACAGCATCTTCATCAAGCTGCTTTAATAAGTTCCCTGACCCATGGATCATGAGAAATTCTGTTTTCTCCCCCACACGACCCTCAGCCTTAGGAAAATCCGCCCCCGGATGGAGTGCTGCATCCTTTGTATACTGTATATTCCCCAAGTTTTTTGTCATGATCTGGTAGAATACCTCGTTAATACTCTGAAGAACTTCATCCCTGCTTCGGAAATTCTGGTGCAGCTCAATTTTCTGGTATTTTCCTTCCTCTTTCGAGTAGGAATCGTATTTTTCTAAAAACAACTGAGGCCTGGCCAGACGGAACTGGTAAATACTCTGCTTCACATCACCAACCATAAATACATTGGGAGTTCCAAACCGCTCTCTGGAAATACTGCCGATCAGGGCTTCCTGGACATCATTGCTGTCCTGGTATTCGTCCACAAGGATCTCCTCGAACTGCCTGCTGAGCTCATCTGCCACCTCGGTGGTCACCGTCCTGCCATCTTCCTTCGTCAACAGGATTTCCAGAGCATAATGCTCTAAGTCATTAAAATCCACCAGGTTCTTTTCCCGTTTCTTTTCCTGATACCTTCGGGCATATTCTCCGGCCAGATGAAGCAGGGTCGCCACCGCGTCCCTTGTTCCACTGATATCGGATAGAACCTCATCCGGCGATTCAAAGCAGTATAAATCAAGGAGCTTTCCAACCGACTTTTTCACCCGGTCCCGAATGCCCGTTACAAATGCCTTCTTATCTGCATCAATATCCTTGCTCCGAATGGAAGCCAGGCGGTCGAAAGAGGCCTTTTTTAACTGCTCATTAAACGACTCATAATCCTCGGCAAGACTTAAACGGTCTAACAGCTGCAAGTCGTTAGCCAGCATGGGCAGATAAGCCTCCGGCCCGTTATCTTCCTCACAGACCTCCATGGCCTTCTTCACCTGAAATTTTAATTCCGAAAGCTGAAGCCCGGCATCCTTCATTAAAAATTTCATCCAGCCGGTATCCATGATCTGATCCATGTCAGAAGTCTCAAGCTCTTTTCTGCACTGGTCAAGCCACTCCATCGGCCAGGGATTGCTCTGGGAAAAGGTAAACACCTGCATGATATAATCTTCAATTCCCTTATCGGACTTTCCCGTGGCATAAGTTTCTACAAACTTTTCAAACAATGGATCTGCCTTCTCGTAATATTCTTCCAGCATATCCTTCATCACATCTGCCCGTAAAAGGATGAGCTCTCCCTCATCCCCCACTCGGAAGGCAGGGTCAATATCCAGCTTATTATAGTGATCCTTGATAAGCCCCAGGCAGAAACTGTCAATGGTGGTAATCTGAGCATAGGGAATCATGGCTGCCTGCATCTGTAAATGAGAGCTGTCCGGATTCTCCATAAGCTTTTCATCTACTGCCTTTAACACCCGCTCCCGCATTTCATCGGCAGCCGCCTTTGTAAAGGTCATGACCAGGAGCTGATCGATCCTAAAGGGAGCATCTCCTTCCGTGATCATGCGGATAATTCTTTCTACTAATACAGCCGTCTTACCGCTTCCTGCTGCTGCCGATACCAAGAGATTTCTGTTTCTGCTTTCAATGACGGCCTTTTGTTCCTCTGTCCAGCTAATCGCCATTTGATTCACCTTCCTCCTCTTCTCCCTCAATGACCGGCCATATTTCTTCGGATTTCAAGGCTTTAAATTTCCGGAAGCCATATCCGGTAGTCTTTAAATCAAATCCGCAGACCGCATGGTAAGGACAGTAATCGCAGGCGCTGCGGTTTCCCTGCTTATAGGGATTTACATCGATCACGCCGTCAAGGATCTCTCTTCCTTCTGACGTTAACTTTTCCCGAACAAACTGTCTTAATGCGGAAAAACGATTGCCGCCTGCAACCGATGACCTTGCTTCCTGAATGATCCCATTTTTCATGGCAACAGGAATTACATCAGATTCCGTTTCAATCTCATGATCCAGGTGCGTGATGGCATCTAAATCACTGTTGACCAGGCCATTCATGCGAAGCTGTTTCAATATCTTCCCGTTTATCTCCTCATCAGTCATGTCACCTTCCCTGTCGATGACCGGGTCGTTGATGTTATAATAAAAGATCCCGGCAGGAACCACAGACTTGTCCGGCTTTTTCCGCTCCTCCATCTCCAAAGCTGCATCCATGTAGACCACCAACTGAAGCTGAAGGCCGTAATACAGGGCCGTTAAGTCAAATGCCGTACTTCCTGATTTGTAATCAATGATCTTTACATAGACTTTATCTTCATCCTCGCATAAGTCCATGCGGTCAATCCTACCCCTTAAATGAATGGCTTCTTCCTTTGAGAGAGGAATCCTCATGGCATTTAACTGGTCGGCAGCGGAAAAGGAAACTTCAAATCCCACCGGGACAAAATCTCCTTTTTTCAGCTGCTCGGAAAGAGCCCACACCGTCCGGTCCGTAATCCGTTCCACCTTGCCGGCCAGATAGGCATTCCTGGCAGAGCTTTTTAAAATGGTATTGCCGTATTCTTCGGTTACCTTTGTCACGCATTCATGAACCAGGATTTTCCTTTCTTCCTCGGTCAGGGTCTTAAAATCCCTTCCTTCTTCTTTCATGCGCTGAAACCATAGGTCAATGGAATCATGAAACAGGTTTCCAATATCCATGGCAGCCAGTTCATATTCCTGCCTCTCCATTAACTCCAGCCCGTAATTTAAGAAATGGGCATAGGCACAGGAGGCGTACTGCTCCATTCTCGTAACGCTTCCGCTTATGACGGAACCGTAGAGAGCCTTTGCCGCCGCTTTTCCGATTCCTCTCTGATCATAGGCATAGAAAGCAGCTTCTGCCAGCCTCTTTCCTTCCTCCCTATGGTCCTCAGATAAAAGAAATGCCTTAAAAAGCTCCAAAAGCTTCCTGTCTTCCACAGTATTTCCAAACTCCCTAAGTCCCGTCGCCAGTCTGTCCTTTGCCTCCCTCATGGAAAGAGGAACTGCCGTCCTTAAAGGGGAAACTTCTAAAAGACCAGGAAACAATCGTTTCAGTTCGCCTACCAGAGTGGATGGGCGCAGACTTTTTCCGCTGCCATCCATGGCTGCATAGGATAAAACCAATCGTTTCTCCGGTTTTGTTAAAGCCAGGTAAAGATAAAATCTTTGCCGGAGTCCCTCTTCCCTGGCAGTCGGAGCCAGCTCCATATCATGACTTCCCAGAAATTCTCTTTCCCGGTCCGTAAATAAGCTGCTTTTTTCTTTTTTTACAGGCACGATCCCGTCATTGACCCCGACAAAGAACAATACCTTAATGTGATCCAGCCTGGTTCTGGTGATATCTCCCACCACCACACGGTCTAAAGTGGCCGGAATCAATCCCACCTGGATCTCCGAAAATCCGGCATCCAGAATCTCTCCATACTCTCTGCGGCTTACATGTTCTTCTCCTAAAAGCCCGGCAAGACGGTCAAATAAGTCTATAACCAGTCCGTAAACCTGGCTGTATTCCATGGCAAGGGTGAATTCGCCCATTTCCCGGAATCGTTCCTCGTAGGCCAGCATCTTTTCTTCGATTCCAGTCTCCATGAGAAGAACTGCCACTGCCCCGGTCATGGAAGCTACCGTGGAATCCGGATCTTTAAAGGCCTCTCTTAAACGTCTTAAGGGGGCCATAAGCTCTTCCCGGAATCCGTTTAGTTCTTCCAGATTAAGCTCCTTGCCTCCCCGGTACCAGCCTTCCCACGGGGCATCCCATCTTTTAAATCCCCTGATTCCCATGGCTATGACATAATTCTCCAGGCGGTCTATTTTCTCCTCATCCTCTTTCGCCGCAATGAGACCGGTTCTCAAATAGCGAAAAACAGATTCATAGGAAAAGTCTTTTTGAATGATCTCCATGGCAGCACGAATCAGCTCCACCATGGGATTTTTTAAAATGCTCTTTTTATTGTCCAGGAAAAAAGGAATTCCATTTAACTGAAACTGATGAATGATTTCATTGGAATAGCCCCCGATATCTCCGGTAATGACTGCCATATCCCGGTAGCGGAGCCCCTGATCCCGGATTTCTTCTTCCATGGAGCGGATCACAAAGGCGATTTCCTCATTTGGATTTAAAGCCTTAATCAGACGTATGGAATCGGAACCTTCCTGGCAGGATCTCCCCTTATAGCGGTATAAGTTTTGTTCCAGAAAATCCAGGGAATTTTCTCCGCAGCCGTTTTCTTCCGGGTTCTCTCCATTGGCCTCACAAAGGAAACGGACAGCCGGATGGTTCTTAAGAAGGATATCCTTTTCTTTACCGGCCTCTGTTTCTTTTGCCAGCTCATTTAATTTCCAGATCATCTGACGGCTCATGTAAAACAGCTCCTGAACTCCGGATCTTCTGCTCATGTTTTCGGCAGGGTCTATGGTCACTGTAACGATGACCCGTTTGCTGTAACGGAGAAAAAGCTCCAGGATCCGGTACTGGACCGGAGTAAAACCGGTATAGCCGTCAAGGGTGATCACGCTGTTCTTAATCAGTTCCGACCGTGGCAGAACCCGGCACAGCACATCTAAGATTTCCTCTGTGGTGATATATTTATCCTTTATGTAGTCCTTAAAACCCTGATAAATGACAGAAATATCGGAAAGCTTTTGTCGAAGCATAGGACTTATGGTATCCGGTATCTCCTCGTTCAGCATCTCCGGTGTTACGCCGTACTGATAAAGCTCTGACAGCATGGATTTTAGCTGGGAGATAAATCCGGACTTTGATAAATGTTCTTTATAAAGGACTAAGTCCTTTTTCTTATTGGCAGCTACCTTCCGCAGCACCATGGATTTTCCCATATCATCAAGAACCTGAGGACTTGAAATAGCAAGCTCCTCAAATACCCGGTAAGCAAGACGTTTAAAGCTTACGATATCAATATTCATGACCCCGTGGTTTGGATGAAGGGAAACGATCTCCTTCTGGGTCTGCATAGTAAACTGTTCCGGTACAATGGCGAAGTACCGGGTATCCGGTTCTTCTATGGATTGACGGATCAAATCCGTATAAAGGCGGAAGGTCTTACCGGAACCGGATCCGCCTAATATTAGTTGAAGGGACATAGCCTTTTTCGTCTCCTTTCCTACTTTTTACCCATGCATCCTGGGCAGAAACCAAAACTCGTGTTCGTTTACCATCTTAACACAGATTTCCTCCTCCAACAATGAAATCTTAGGTATGAAACCCCCGAACCCATTCATACATTATAACAAAACTGTACGGAGGGCTTATTTTATGAGCTCAAAAACAAAAATTGTTGTTTTACGAATGAAAGAAATTATCTATACCGCAATCTTCGTCGGCCTTGGAATCCTACTCATCACTTTGTTTTTAGTCATGTTCCGTCCGAAGAAGGATGCTGTTCCGACTTCCGGCGATCCTGTGTGCTATGTTCCGGGAGTGTATTCCTCTGTCATCACGTTGAACAGCCAGGATATTAATGTGGAGGTCACGGTTGACTCCAAAAAAATCACATCCGTTACCCTGGTACCTTTAAGCGAAGCCATCACCACCATGTATCCCCTGATGCAGCCGGCCATGGATAACCTTTCCCAGCAGATTGTTAAAAACCAGTCCACTAAGAACGTCTCCTATCCAACCGAATCCCGTTATACTTCGGGCGTGCTTCTAAAAGCCGTGGATCAGGCCATTACAAAAGCCCAGATTACAGAATAAGTCCGGGGATTGTATTTTTCCATTTTTGACAGTATAATGGAAAAAAAGATTACATAATTACTTACATGAGGAAACACCCGGCGGGTATACCTCCATGTCCAGAAGGTAAGGGCAGGAAAGAGGAAAATGGAGATGAACCAGAATACGGTCAAAACAGATGCACTTAAGCAGAATCAGATTACAGAGGGAGTGATTTGGAAACAACTTCTTCTGTTTTTCTTTCCCATTTTATTCGGGACTTTTTTTCAACAGCTTTATAATACCGCCGATGCAGTTATTGTTGGGCGGTTTGTAGGAAAGGAAGCACTGGCAGCCGTGGGAGGCCCTACAGGACCCCTTATCAATCTTTTGATCGGGTTCTTCATAGGGCTTTCTTCCGGTGCCGGGGTCATTATTTCCCAGTTTTACGGAGCCAGGCAGGAGGAACGAGTGAACAAGGCGGTCCATACCGCGATTGCCTTCTCCATCCTATGCGGCGTGATCGTGATGGTGGTCGGCATCGTGACAGCACCTTATGCCTTAAAGGCCATGGGAACGCCTGATGAGATCTTATACTACGCAGTCCTTTACATACGGATCTATTTTGTGGGAGTGATCCCAAATCTTGTTTATAATATGGGAGCGGGAATCTTACGGGCCATCGGGGATTCCAAACGCCCTCTTTATTTTTTGATTGCAAGCTGCTTCACCAATATCATCCTGGATATCATATTTGTGGTTTACTGGCACATGGGCGTGGCGGGAGCGGCGATTGCTACCATCATATCCCAGTTGGTCAGTGCCGTTCTTGTGATCCTGGTTTTAATAAGGTCAAAGGAGGCTTACCGGCTGGTGCCAAAAGCCATTGGAATTGATCGGGACATGCTGCAGCGGATTATAAGAATCGGTTTTCCTGCGGGTCTGCAATCCGTTATGTACTCTTCTTCCAACATCATTATCCAGTCCAGCGTTAATAGTCTGGGAACCGATACCATTGCTGCATGGACAGCCTATGGAAAGATAGACAGTGTGTTCTGGATGATTATCAGCGCCTTCGGTATTTCCATCACGACCTTTGTGGGGCAGAACTACGGAGCCGGAAAAAAAGACCGGGTCTACAAAGGGATCCGGGTCTGCATGGTCATGAGCTTTGCTTCAGCCATCGCGCTCAGCGCGCTTCTTTTTACCTTTGGAAATTACGTATACTTACTGTTTACCACCGATACAGCTGTAATTGAAAAAGGAACGGAAATACTCCGTTACCTTGCTCCAACATTTTTCACTTATGTCTGCATTGAGATTTATTCCGGTGCCCTCCGGGGAGCCGGTGACTGCTGGATTCCTATGATAATCACCAGCCTTGGTGTCTGTGCGCTTCGTGTTATGTGGATCTGCGTGGCAGTTCCCCTGCGCCCAACCATTGAAACCGTTATTTTCAGTTACCCATTGACCTGGGCTGTCACTTCTATCCTATTCATTATATATTTTAACTGGTTCGGCAAACTGCGGCGGAAACGGTTTCCCGCTCTTTTTAAGAAAAAACTGTCATAAAACCTCTTGCGAGACATTTCCTGCATTTTCTAAGCAGGAAATGTCTCACTTTCGATTTAATAGACCACCGGAATTATTCCATGGGAGCTCTGTAAAAATTCCCGTAAAACTGCTGGGTTTTAAACATGTTTACAATCACATGCTCATCCACCTCATGTAGCAGCTCTACAATGTCGGCTACCTCATAGGAAGACACCACAGTATGAAGAAGGTACATCTTCTTCTTGCTGTAGCCTCCTACTGCATCCACGCAGGAAATTCCATGATGGAAGGCCTCTACATATTTATTAGCAAGCATTGGGCCCTGGGCCGTAGTGATCTGAAGAGTTACTCGTTCATATCTGTGGTGAAAGGTGGAAATAACCTTTGTCCCTACAAACTGGAACAAAATGGAATACCCTGCGTAATCCCACCCAAAAATCTTTCCGAAAATACAAAGCAGCAGCACATTTCCTACGAAAACCTGGGACCAGATGGAATTGCCCGTCTTATTGGAAACATACAAGGCGATGAAATCCGTTCCCCCGCTGGAAGCATTGCCCCGAAGAGCAAGTACAATGCCAAAGCCATAGAGAACTCCGCCGTAAATAACATTTAAAATCCTGTCATCAAATATGGGTGAAAAATTAAATATCCTTAGAAACGCACTGGTTAAAAATACCTGCATTAAGGAAAAAAAAGTAAACCGTTTGCTGATATTTTTGCTGCAGGCCCATGCAACCGGAATGTTTAAAGCGATCATGCCCAGGGAAGTAGAAATATTAAACCCATACAGGGACGTCACCCGATCAACTAAAATCGCAATACCTGTAAATCCTCCTGACAAAAGACCTGCCGGTTTGATAAATGCCTGGATAACATAGGTCTGTAAAAGTGCGGAGACTACAACCGCTATGGTTGTCATCACATTGCGGGCACGTTTATCATGCCTCAATTTCTTCCACATAAAATTCCTCCTCATCATCTCCTAATTTTCGTCCAGCTTCTCAGGGCATAAAGTATCCCTGGAAGGTATTTCTTGATATTATATGTAAATCTTGCTCTTGTATCAACATTTTTAAAATTAATAGAGGATTGCCCTTCCCCCACAGAAGGCAATCCCCCGTCACGATCTAAAACCGTCACACTATTCAGTTTTTGCCAACTGGCATCCCCATGCCAAGATCATGCACACAAGGAACCCCTTTGTGCTTCTCACATGGACGATAATACCATCTATTGCCTAAAAAGTCAATGTTTTTAGTACATTTTACTAAAAGTCTTTTTATAAAAAAGGGCCATTCTCATATCTTTTCATACAATACCGGGACGAAAGTCTTTCATTTACGTACAGATTTTATAAAACATAATTTCATGGAAAATGCGCATACTTATCTTATTAACGTCTTAAACGATGGACTAACTGCAAGGAGATAATCACCATGGAATTTTCCAACAGCCTTTCCAATAATATGAACTATTTAAACACAAAGATTGATGTAGCCGGAAACTTTGACATCGTTTACCGGACCTTTTATATCGGGGAACAGGAAGCCTGCCTTTACTTCATCGAAGGATTCACTCAGAGTGATGCGTGGCAGAAGATCCTTAACAGCTTATTATCCATCAAAGCGGAGGATATGCCGCCGGATGCCCATGAATTTTCCAAAAGATTTCTCCCTTATGGTCAGGTAGGGCTTGTAAAAGACGATGTAACCATGATCAATCAGCTTTTGACCGGAGTATCCTGCCTGTTCGTTAACGGATACGACAAATGCTTAACCGTGGACTGCCGCAGCTATCCTGCCAGAAGCGTTTCAGAGCCGGAAAAAGATAAAGTGCTAAGGGGATCAAGAGATGGATTTGTGGAAACCCTGGTTTTTAATACCGCTCTTATCCGCCGCAGGATCCGTGATCCAAAGCTTACCATAGAAGTCATGAATGCCGGGGAAAGCTCCCACACGGATATCGCCATCTGCTATTTCAAGGGACGGCATGATGAAAATCTTCTTACCCTGATCAAGGATCGGATCAACAAGCTGAAGGTCGATGCCCTTACCATGAACCAGGAAAGCCTTGCGGAGTGTATCTATCCACATAAATGGTACAACCCTTTCCCCAAATTCAAATATTCCGAACGCCCGGATACCGCAGCCGCTTCCATACTGGAGGGGAACATTGTCGTCCTGGTGGACAACTCTCCCTCCGCCATGATTTTGCCTTCCTCTGTTTTTGATATTATCGAAGAAGCCGATGACTATTATTTTCCGCCTGTGACCGGGACTTACTTAAGGCTGTCCCGCCTGGTTATTTCCATTCTGACCTTGTATTTAACACCTTTGTGGCTGCTTTTTATGCAAAATCCGGAAATGATCCCTTCCTGGCTGCAATTTATCCGCTTATCGGAACAGCCTCAGGTACCCTTACTTTTCCAGCTCCTGATTCTGGAATTTGCCATTGACGGTTTAAGGCTTGCCGCAGTCAATACTCCCAGCATGCTGACCACACCTCTCAGTGTGATCGCCGGTATTGTACTGGGTGAATACTCCGTAAAATCCGGCTGGTTTAACAGTGAAACCATGCTTTATATGGCCTTTGTGACCATTGCTAACTATTCCCAGTCAAGCTTTGAGCTTGGCTATGCCTTTAAATTCATGCGTCTGATCATGCTGATCACCACCGCCCTGCTGAACTTCTGGGGATTTGTGGCTGGTGTGGCGCTTTCCATAGGCGCAATCGTATTTAACAAAACCATAGCCGGAAAAAGTTATATCTATCCCCTGGTTCCATTCCACATTTCAGAACTGAAAAAACGGTTCTTCCGGGGAAGGCTTCCTCACAAGGAGAAATAACCGGTTAATAAATGCTTTAATCCTACAGCCAGTTCTTCCGGCAGTTTTTCAGACCCCGGAAGAGCTGGCTGCTTCATGTAAATACCGTGGTAATCACTGCCGCCGGTGACCATGAAACGCCTGCTTTCAGCCACTGCCAATAATTCTGCCCGGACATCTTCCGGGTTATCATGATGGTAAACCTCCACGCCATCCAGACAATCTTCTCTTAAAAGGGCATCATAAAGCTGGCGGTTCTTTCTCTTTATCTTACCGGGGTGAGCCAAAACCACATATCCCCCGGCTTCCTTTATCATCCCGCATATTTTATAGAAGCTTTTATAAGAGAAATGATCTTCTTCCTCATAAGGAGCTCCTTTACCAAAATAAAGGGACAGACTTTTCATAATATCTTCTCTTCTAAGGAGCCCATGGTCAGCCAGAACTCCCAAAAGCTTAGCCCGGTAAAGCGGTCCGCCTCCAGCCTTTTCAAAAAACTCTTTTTCTTCAATCTCAATTCCAGCCTGCTGCATTTTTAAAATCTGGCGCCCTGACCGTTCATTCATCTGTTCTAAAAAGCAGTTGGAGTATCGAAGCAATTCCGGATTATCCGGATCAATCCCATATCCCAGTACATGAAATTTCATCCCCTTCTCTGCCGCCGTAAACTCTGCCGCCGGTATAAAAGGAATGCAGTACTTTTTTGATGCCTTTTCTTCTTCTTTAAGGCCTAATATTGTATCGTGATCCGTTATGGCTGCCGCTTTAAGGCCCTGCTCCTTTGCCAGGGAGTAAATCTGCATAATGGTTTCACTTCCGTCAGAAAAACTAGAATGCATATGAAAGTCCGCTTTCATGAATGACCTCCTTAAACTTAAAGGTTCTAATAGTCCCATTATAGGCTTATGCTATAGAAAGGTCAACAAATTGCCCATTTTCTGGCATAGGACAAGATAAAAACCGTACATTTCCTCCAATATATGGTATAAAGTTTCATGAGAAGCTTAATGTCTTGAACTATTAATCCATGCTGCATATACTAATACCACAACAAGGGGAAATAAAAATGAAAAGTGTACTGGTTCGTTTGCGAGAATATCAAAAAGAAATGAGTGTTGCGGAGACCGGCGTCGTACGGTATCTGTTAGACACACCGGAACAGGCAGTGAAGCTTTCGGTCCATGCTTTGGCGGAAAAAGGGTTTTCTTCCTCTTCCACCGTTATCCGGTTATGTCATGAACTTGGTTTCTCCGGGTACAAAGAAATGAAGGCCGCCCTGATCTGTGAACTGGCCATCCGGCAAGAAAATACCAGAGAAAAAATGGAGGAAATCACAGAGAACGATACTCTGGATCAGATTATCAACAAAATTACATATAAAAACATCGCCTCCTTAGAAGATACCAGAAATTTAACCGATATATCCGCCCTGAAAAACTGCATCGACCTCTTGTGCCAATGCCGTACCATCTGTTTGTTCGGAATCGGTTCTTCCCTTCTGGTTGCCCGGGATGCCTATTTAAAATTCCTCCGGATCAATAAGCCCTGCATCTTAAATGATGACTGGCATTCCCAGCTTTTACAGGCCCGTAACATGAGCCGGGATGATTTAGGACTGATGATCTCCTATTCCGGCAGAACCATGGAAATGATCGAGTGCGCCAGGACCATGCAGCAGGTAGGGGCAAAATTCATCCTGATCACCCGTTTTGCCGTATCACCGCTTTCGGAAATGGCGGATTACAACCTTTATGTGGCTGCCAATGAATCCATCTTTCGGAGCGGAGCCATGGGAAGCAGAATCAGCCAGTTAAACATTATTGATATTCTGTATACTGCATACGCCAACCACAACAGCCAATATTCTCTGACACAGTGGCGTAAAACACACATCTCCAAGAAAAATCCGTCGTATTTTGAACCTTTCGACGAAGCGTATAATGAGGAGGAAATCAATCATGGTAGATTTAAGCAAGATGACAACAGAAAGCCGCAATCCTGACACCATGGATCTAGACACCATGACACCTTTCGAACTGGTGACGGCCATGAACCAGGAAGACCGGAAGGTGGCTGAGGCGGTGGAAAAAGTCCTGCCCCAGACCGCCAAAGCAGTGGAATGGGTCTGTGAAGCTTTTGAGGCCGGAGGCCGGCTCATCTATATGGGGGCCGGAACCAGCGGAAGGCTGGGCATCTTAGACAGCTCCGAATGCCCTCCCACCTTTGGGGTTGATCCGGGCATGGTTATCGGCCTGATTGCCGGCGGGGATGAGGCCATAAGGCAGGCGGTAGAAGGAGCCGAGGACTCTGAGACTCTTGGCATCGAAGATTTAAAGGCCTTATCCTTATCCCCAAAAGATGTCGTGGTAGGCATTGCGGCAAGCGGAAGGACGCCCTATGTATCGGCTGCCTTAAGCTATGCTAAAAGCATAGGCTGCCGCACCGTATCCATTGCCTGCAATGAGGGAAGCCTCATTGGGACCCATGCAGATCTGGCCATCGAACCGGTGGTGGGACCTGAGGTGCTGACCGGCAGCACCCGATTAAAAGCCGGGACCGCTCAGAAGATGATCCTTAACATGATCAGCACCGGCGCTATGGTGGGCATCGGAAAAGCATATCAGAACCTGATGGTAGATGTGGTGCAGAGCAATGAGAAACTGCGCTCCCGGGCTGAAAACATCCTGATGGCTGCTACGGAAATAACACGAGATGAAGCCAGAAGGCTGTTAGACGAAGCTGGCGGCAGCGTAAAGCTTGCCATAACCATGAAACGAACGGGCGCAGGGCCGGAAGAAGCAAAAAAGAACTTAATGGAATCCCGCGGACATATCCGCGCATGTATGATAAGGGATTCCATATAAATATCAATTCATTCATTTCAAATATGGAGGTGTCTATTATGACAAATGAAGTATTGCTTCAAAAGATCCTGGAATTATCGGGAGGGAAAGAAAATGTGGCAGCTGCAGCCAGCTGCATGACACGCCTTCGCTTAAAGGTAAAGGATCCTGATCTGGTACAGGAGAAGGAACTGAAAGAGACTTCAGGAGTACTTGGTCTGGTTGCAAACGGAATCGATGTACAGGTGGTCGTCGGACCTGGAAAGGCCAGAAAGCTCATGGATATCTGCCTTGGCATGGGCATCCCAAGCGAGCTTGGCGGCAAAGGACTCTCCACCAACGCTTCCTGGCAAGAAAACAAGGAAGCAGTAAAGGCCGGCCAGAAAGGTGGCGGTTTAAAAAGCAGCATACGGGTTATCTCCGATATCTTTATTCCTATGATTCCTGCTATCGTTGCAGCCGGTTTATGCAACGGTGTAGCCAATATCATCAGTCAGGGTGTGGACGCACAGATATTGGGAGGCAGCTTCTGGACCCTTCTCATCACTATACTGAAGCTGTTTGGCGGTGCATTTCTCGGTTATTTTTCTATTTTTACCGGTGTCAATGCAGCAAAAAGCTTTGGAGCAACGCCAGCCCTTGGCGGTATGATCGGCTCCATGAGCATTATGTCGCAGATCACGGACATATCGAAGTTCTTTGGTCTTTACAATGAACAGATCCCGAACAGCTCAACCTTGATTAGCGGAAAGGGCGGGATCATCGGCGTTATCATCGGTGTCTGGGTTCTCTCTAAAGTAGAACGCTGGGTGCGCAAGCATGTTCCCGATGTCCTTGACATCATGCTGACCGGATTTCTAAGCATACTGATCACCGGAACCTTGTTTGTTCTGGTACTGATGCCGGCTGCCGGCTTTTTATCTGACGGTCTGGTCTGGGTATTATCACTCCTTGTAAATTCCGCAAATCCGGTCGTCAGCGTTTTGTCCGGTTACATCATGTCAGCCGTATTCCTTCCCCTGGTCCTTTTGGGACTGCATCATGGGCTGGTTCCCATCTATGCGGTTCAGCTGGAACAAATGGGCGGAGTCTCCTTATTCCCGGTCCTGGCCATGGCTGGCGCAGGGCAGGTGGGTGCGGCCATTGCCATCTATTTAAAAGCAAAACGATGCGGAAACAAACGCTTAAAGAGCGTCATCATCGGTGCACTCCCGTCTGGATTCTTAGGCATCGGCGAACCGCTTATTTATGGAGTTACTCTTCCCCTTGGTAAACCTTTCATAACTGCAGGATTGGGAGCCGGATTCGGCGGCGCTTATGTGATGCTCATGCATGTAAGGAGCATTGCCTGGAGCCCGTCTGGCCTGTTAGCCATTCCCATCATGAGCAGCCCTGTTAATATGCTCAATTATTTTCTGGGCCTGGTGATCGCTTACATTGCTGGATTTATTATCACCAGCCTGTTTATTAAGGAAGATGAAGTTGCTAAAGCATAAGCAATAAAGCTTAACCGGCCTTTTACTTGATTTCTTTCCTGCCCTATAATACAATAGAGGATAAGGAGGATGCCATGAAGAAGGAAGACAAGAAAATCGTTATCATTGACGGGCAGGGCGGTAAAATGGGGCAGTCCGTGATCGCTCAGTTTAAAAAGTCCTTTCCCAGTCTTTCGGTCATTGCCATCGGTACCAATTCCATTGCTACTTCCGCCATGCTAAAGGCAGGAGCCGATGCAGGAGCAACCGGTGAGAATCCGGTCCTTGTGGCCAGCCGGGATGCCGATATTATTATCGGCCCTATTGGGATCGTCATTGCTGATTCTCTCCTGGGAGAGATCACTCCGGCCATGGCTGAGGCCATCGGAAAAAGCCGTGCCTATAAGATCCTTATACCGGTGAATAAATGCAATCATCATGTGGTAGGCTGTGAAAACCTGACTTTAACGGAATCCATTGCCCTGGTAATCAAAGAGGTGGAGAATCATTTATGATCTCCACCTCTTTATTTATGAGGAAATTGGCTTTGCCATCGGCTTATCCAACTTCTATCTATTCATCAATACTATAGTTTGGCGCTTCCTTTGTGATATGAATGTCATGAGGATGACTTTCCTTAAGGGAGGCTGCCGTGATCTTTATGAATCTTCCCGTTTCCTGCATGGTCTTGATATTCACTGCTCCGCAGTATCCCATACCGGACCGCAAACCGCCGAGCATCTGGAATACAGTATCCTCTACCATTCCTTTGTAAGCCACACGGCCTTCTACTCCTTCCGGAACCAGCTTCTTTGCATCTGTCTGGAAGTAACGGTCCTTGCTGCCGTTTTCCATGGCTGCAATGGAACCCATGCCACGGTATACCTTGTATTTTCTACCCTGATACAGTTCAAAGGTTCCCGGGCTTTCGTCGCATCCGGCAAACATGCTTCCCATCATACAAACGCTTCCGCCGGCTGCAATGGCCTTTGTTAAATCTCCGGAATACTTGATTCCGCCGTCAGCAATGATTGGCACGCCGTATTCTTTTGCAACTGCATAGCAGTCCATAACAGCCGTGATCTGGGGAACACCGATGCCGGCTACCACACGGGTCGTACAGATAGAACCTGGCCCGATTCCCACCTTCACTGCATCAGCTCCTGCTTCTATGAGATCCTTTGTTGCCTGTCCGGTTGCTACATTTCCTGCTATGACAGAAAGAGCCGGATAAGCTTCTTTAATCATTTTCACGCACCGGAGTACGTTTTCGGAATGTCCGTGAGCGGAGTCTAAGACCACCACATCCACTTTTGCTTTTACCAGAGCGTCCACACGGTCAAGCACGTTGGCAGTGATACCAACTGCGGCTCCGCACAGAAGTCTTCCTTGTCCATCTTTTGCGGACAACGGATATTTGATCTGCTTTTCAATATCCTTAATGGTGATAAGGCCCTTTAAATTAAAGTCTTCGTCAATGATCGGAAGCTTTTCCACCCTTGCCTTTGCAAGGATCTTTTTTGCTTCCATAAGGGTAATGCCTTCCCTGGCTGTCACCAGATTTTCAGAAGTCATGCACTCCTTAATCTTCCTGCTGAAATCCTCTTCGAATTTTAAGTCACGGTTGGTGATGATTCCCACCAGCTTTTTTCCTTCTGTGATCGGCACTCCGGAAATGCGGTACTTGCCCATAAGTTCATCCGCATCTTTTAATGTATGTTCCGGGGAGAGATAAAATGGGTCCGTTATAACGCCGTTTTCTGACCTCTTTACCTTATCAACCTCTTCTGCCTGCTCCTCAATGGACATATTCTTGTGAATAATACCGATACCTCCCTGTCTTGCCATGGCAATTGCCATACGGTGTTCGGTAACGGTATCCATGCCTGCACTCATAAGCGGTATATTGAGCTTGATGGTTTTTGTAAGGTTGGTCGTTAAGTCAACCTGATTAGGAATGACCTCTGAATAGGCCGGAACTAACAGCACATCATCAAAAGTAATGCCTTCGCCAATTATTGTACCCATTAACTTTTCCTCTCCTTCTTTATTTTTTTATTATTGAAACTAATAAGCCTTTTCACTTGTTAGTTACATAGTTTAACAAATTTTGCAGGGGTTGTCAACGGACATTTTCCTGTTTCTTTCCGTCACTCATGGACAGCTATGGATAGGGTCGTCTGTCTTTTCTGTAAGGAAAAAGGAACCGGACGGTTTTTTGTAAAACCGACTGATTCCTTTTTCTTTTATACCTGCTTTATAACCTTACGGGGCGCTGTCATCCGCATACACTGAAGCAGCTTATCGTTAGGTTCAAATATGATCTTTGTGGTTTCAGCACCGGACTGGCTGATTAAAGTATAAGTCTTTGCTCCCGGTACGTGAGATGAAAAATCAAGTAATTTCATGTTTTTTGTTTCATGGTCCCTGGCCTCTGTGGAATCGGTGGGAGCTACAATCTGGATCCCTTCCATAGAGCCTTCCCAGGCTTTCTTTCTCTTGCTTCTGCCGTAGATCCGGTCAATGGAAAGCGTGTTGGTTACATACAGGTATTCAAATTCTACTTCGCTGTTGCGGAATACAAAGTATGTGGCAGCTGCGGCTGCAAGCAGAATAAGCACTCCAAAGATTCCGAAAACCGGAGACATGGAGAGGAAAAATGCTATTACGCATAGGATTCCCATCGCAATTTTTATCAACATGGTATAGGCTGGTGATTTTCGCTTCACTAGCCATTCTGCATACATTTCATTCATAACGATTTGGGTCCTTTCTTGTTACCTGCTTGGCTGCATGCACTGCTCATTGCTTTCGTGAACAGTCTAGAAGCTTACATCATATCCATTCCGCCTGGAGCTGGCATTGCAGGTGCTTTTTCTTTAATATTAGCAACAACGGACTCTGTTGTCAATAAGGTAGATGCAACACTTGTAGCATTTTGAAGTGCACTTCTGGTAA
The DNA here is from genome assembly GCF_044987295.1 of Lacrimispora sanguinis. Lineage (NCBI taxonomy): Bacteria > Bacillati > Bacillota > Clostridia > Lachnospirales > Lachnospiraceae > Lacrimispora > Lacrimispora sanguinis. The sequence goes on from NZ_CP173277.1 coordinate 2,052,441, forward strand.
CCTTAGTCGGATCCAGGATTCCTGCTTCTACCATGTCTACGTATTCTTCCTTATATGCGTCAAAGCCGGTTCCTACCTTGGACTCTCTCACCTTATTGATGATAACGCTTCCTTCTAATCCTGCATTGGCTACAATGTGGTATAACGGAGATTCAAGAGCCTTTAAGATGATCTTTCCGCCGGTTCTCTCATCGCCTTCTAAATGCTTAACAAGTTCTTCAATCTGATTGATGGCATGAACGTAAGCAGAACCGCCGCCTGCAATCACGCCTTCTTCAACTGCTGCTCTTGCTGCAGATAAAGCATCTTCCATACGAAGTTTTGCTTCCTTCATCTCGGTTTCTGTTGCAGCGCCTACGCGGATCACTGCTACACCGCCGGATAATTTAGCAAGTCTTTCCTGTAATTTTTCTCTGTCAAAATCAGAAGTGGTATCTTCGATCTGGCCCTTGATCTGGCCGATTCTTGCAGTGATAGCTTCCTTATCGCCGCAGCCGTCTACGATTACGGTATTTTCCTTCTGAACCTTAACGGATTTTGCACGTCCTAAAAGATCAAGAGTTGCATTCTTAAGCTCATAGCCTAATTCATCAGAGATCACAGTACCACCTGTTAAAACAGCGATATCCTGTAACATTTCTTTTCTTCTGTCGCCATAGCCTGGTGCCTTAACAGCGATTACATTGAAGGTTCCTCTTAATTTATTAACGATTAAGGTTGTTAAAGCCTCGCCTTCCACATCTTCTGCGATGATAAGAAGTCTTGCGCCGGACTGTACGACCTGCTCTAATAAAGGAAGGATCTCCTGAATGTTTGTAATCTTCTTATCAGTAATGAGAATGTATGGATCGTCTAAATTAGCTTCCATCTTTTCCATGTCGGTGCACATATAAGCAGAAATATAACCTCTGTCAAACTGCATACCTTCAACCAGGTCTAACTCTGTCTTCATGGTCTTTGATTCTTCAATGGTAATAACGCCGTTGTTGGAAACCTTCTCCATAGCGTCAGCTACCATCTCGCCAACTTCATCATCTGCTGCGGAAATTGCTGCAACTCTTGCGATGGATGCCTTGCCCTTGATCGGCTCGCTCATCTTTGCAATTGCTTCTACTGCTGCTTCCGTTGCTTTTCTCATACCTTTTCTTAAAACGATTGGATTAGCGCCTGCTGCCAGGTTCTTCATTCCCTCGTTGATCATAGCCTGAGCTAAAACGGTAGCTGTCGTAGTACCGTCACCTGCTACGTCATTCGTCTTAGTAGCAACCTCTTTTACAAGCTGTGCGCCCATATTCTCAAAAGCATCTTCCAGCTCGATTTCCTTTGCAATGGTAACACCATCATTAGTGATGAGCGGTGAACCAAATGATTTATCAAGTACAACGTTTCTGCCCTTAGGCCCTAATGTTACACGAACGGTATCTGCTAACTGATTCACTCCAGATTCAAGTGCTTTTCTGGCATCTACGCCATATTTAATCTGCTTTGCCATGATTCATTCCTCCAGTTTTCTGTTAAAATAAAGATACGTACTATCTAAAATCTGACCTTATGACTGCGGTATCGCCTTCTTAATTATCCGATCACTGCCAATATGTCATTCTGTTTTACAATCACATATTTCTCGTCATCTTCTCCGGTCTCTATTTCTGTTCCTGAATACTTGGAGAAGATTACTTTATCGCCCACTTTAACCTGCATGGTAACTTCCTTGCCGTCTACCAGACCGCCAGGTCCTACTGCGATAACTTCAGCCTGCTGCGGCTTTTCTTTTGCCTGACCCGGCAGAACAATACCGGACTTTGTTGTCTCCTCTGCAACCAATGGTTTTAACACAACTTTGTCAAATAATGGTACTAATTTCATTGCAATTCCTCCTCATAACTTTCTGCTTATTATTTCTTTCTTTGGCCTTCCGAAAGAAGATTTATTTTATTCACATACTAAGTTATATCACTCATTATTAGCACTGTCAATAGTTGAGTGCTAACTTTATATTTTTTTTACATTTTTACCATATTTGTACGATTTTCTCCTTTACTTACATAGTTTATAGAAATTTTCTTATTATATACCTTTATTTTTTCTTATGAACGTATTACAATAACAAAGAGAATGAAGCGCCTTATAAGCGCACCATTATGCCCATCAAGCATAAGCCGTGACAAGGAAGCACCTTGCAGGCATACCTCTATGCCCAGAATACATGGACGGTAATAAGGAAAGGAGTGTTTCAAATGGCAAAAAAGGGAAATGGGTTAGGAAAATTCGTGGCTTTGGCCACTGTGGCCGGCGTTGTTGCTGCCGGCATCTCTTATTTCACGAAATACAAATCCTTCCACAAAGAACTGGAAGAAAACTTCCACGACTTTGAGGATGAGGGAAATGACGACATTTCCAAAATTGACAGCACGATGAACCGCAACTATGTTTCTTTACATGCCAATAAGGATGAATTTAAGGTCGCCGCTGACCATATGGCAGATGCTGCCAAGGATGCGGTAAGTGCGGCAAGAAACTTAGTAAAGGATGCAGCGAGCATTGTCTCTGATACGGCAAAGGAAGCGGCTTCAGCCGTGGCATATACCGCGAAGGACATGTTTGACTCTGCAAAAGAACAGACAGATACGTTTTTAGATGACGAAGATTTTACAGAGGATGGCGGTTTGGATTACGCTGCCGGAGCTGCAGAGCAGCTGGCAGAGAAGGCCAAAGAAACTGCAGATACGATAAAAGAAACAGCGGAAACTGCTGCCGAAGCAGTAAAGGATGCGGCGAAGGATGGGATTGATGCGGCAAAAGAAGCAGCGAAGTCCACCGGAGAAGCAATGAAAGAACTGGCTGATGAAACTACTACCATTGTGGAAGAAGAGATGGATTAATCATAATCTATAAGAAGGAATTGAAAAAGCCATTGGAAAGCATTTGTGCTCTCCAATGGCTTTTTTTCACAGATTATTTTTCATATAGAAATTCTTCCGGCAGATTCACTTTAAAATCAACCGCCAGATCACGGAAGTTCTGAGACGTAATGGTCTGTAGCTTATCCGGACGGATAGAAAGTACTTTAACAAGGATTTCCGCAGACTTTTCCACCGTATGCATAAGGCCAAAAGTTAAGTCGAAATCCTCTCCTGAAACGAATAAGCCGTGATGAGCCCATACAGCCACATCGTACTTCTTCATCAGCTCGCTGGTTGCCACTGCGATGTCCCGCCCACCCGGCACCATCCAGCCGACTACACCTACGCCGTCCGGGAAAACCACCGGACATTCTGTAGCCATTTCCCATAATTCCCGGGTAAATACTTTATCCTCTAAAGGAAGAACAAACGTAAGGGCAATTACATTGGCAGGATGGGCATGGTAGATTACCCTGTGCTTACCGGACGTAGCCTCTTTCTTTACTTCATGGTTCATAAGATGGGAAGGAAGCTCGCTGGTAGGACGCCCGCCGTTTACCAATCCCCAGCGGATTCTGTAATTTTCACCGCTTTCATCCACTTCAATGATGCAGGTATTGGCTTCCGGATCAAGGATTACGTTACGGAAATATTTCCCGCTTCCGGTCACCATGAAATACTCTCCAGCCAGCCCCTTTACACTGGTTCCGATGGGCTGCCAGGGATTCTTATCCGTAAAACCTTCTCTCACTGATTCTACTTCTGACTCCTTGATGCGGTAACTTAAATTGCCGCCGTTTCTCTCATGCCAGTTCTGGCAAAAGCCGTCGTCACATAAGCGGATAAAGCCTTTTACAAATTCAGTATCTAACATATTCATATTCTTTTTCTCCTTATTTCCGGTTAAGCAGCACTTCTTTTTCATAGCTGCGTACTTCTTCAAACCAGTCTTCCTTTGCCGGGACTCCGTTTATCTCGCAGAAGTAATTCCACACATCGCCTACGGGATAAAGCTTAAGCTCTTCCTGAAGCATCATCTGTTCTGTAAACTCTCGTTCCTCCTGTAATCTTGCAAGTGTTTCATTCGGAAGAAGAAGGGCATTTAACAACGCCTTCTGCATGTTGCGCATTCCCACAATCCAGGCACTTAAGCGGTTGATGCTTGCATCAAAGAAGTCAAGGGCTAAAAGGATGCGGTCCGCCCCGCCCCGGATGATTTCCTTTGCGATCTCCTTTGTTTCGTCATCAAATAACACCACATGGTCGCTGTCCCAACGCACCGGCCTTGTTACATGAAGGGCCACCTTGTCAAAGAATAGGAGCATGGAAGATATCTTATCGGACACAACCTCCGTGGGATGATAATGGCCGCTGTCTAACAGGCATAAGATATCGTTCTTAGAAGCGTAATTCATATAAAATTCATGGGAACCAACCGTACAGCTTTCCATTCCGATTCCAAATACCTTGGATTCTACGGCTACATATACCTTGGTTTTATCGTAATCCATGGAAAGGATCTGGTCAAGAGAATCTTTTAACCGTGCCCTTGGAGAGGTACGATCCGCAGGAATATCCTTAAATCCGTCAGGAATCCAGATGTTCATGGTACATGGAGTACCCTGCTCACCGGCAAAATATTCAGATATGCGGATGCATGCCTGTACGTGTCTGATCCAGAAGCTGCGGATCTCCTCGTCTTCACTGGACAAGGTGGCATTCTCTGCCTTTGGATGAGAAAACAGGGTAGGATTAAAGTCAATACCGATTCCTCTCTCCTTGGCAAACTCCACCCATTTTGCAAAATGCTTTGGTTCCAGCTGATCACGGTCCGCCCATTCTCCCTCTTCAAATATGGCATAGCTTGCATGAAGGTTGATTCTGTGTTTTCCTGGAATGAGGCTCAGCGCTTTGCCCATATCATTCATCAGCTCCTGAGGATTTCTGGCCCGTCCCGGATAATTGCCTGTCGTCTGAATGCCGCCTGACAGCCCGCCGGCTCCGTCAAATCCAATTACGTCATCTCCCTGCCAACAGTGCATGGAGATAGGAATCCTCTTAAGTGCCTCCAATGCCTCATCTGTATTTACACCAACGGCCTTGTATGCTTCCCTTGCTGCTTCGTATCTTTCATTTATTGTCATAGCTCTTTTCTCCTTTTCCTAATTTCCGCCCGGCCTCTAAGAGCCTGAGCTTCCTATGATATCGTTCAGTCTAAATGAAATACAGGCTTTAAGCCAACAGAAACCGGGCTGTTATCCGGGTTGGTCTTCATGATATCGGCCATATAATCCCACCATTTCCGGTTGATCGGCGTATCCGCTGATTCTGCCCATTTCGCTTCATCCTCTATCTCAATATATCCGTAAAGGACATTGGTTTCCTCATCTAAGAAAATAGAGTAATTATGTCCTCCGTGCCGGCTGATCATGTCCTTCATTTCCGGCCAGAGCAAATTGTGCCTTTTCTCATATTCTTCGGTCATTCCTTCATTTAAGTACATTTTAAAAGATTTTCTAATCATGAATTTCCTCCGTTCTGGGACAACTAATTCCCTGGTTTATACTCCTTTACGGCAAAGGACCGGTATACTGCCTTCCTTGCCTGTTCCAGGCTTTCAAATTCTCCGGCAGCCAGCATTTGGGCTAAAAGATTTCCGATGGCAGTGGCTTCTCCAGGTCCGGCATAAACGGTCCGTCCGGTGCGGTCTGCTGTCAGCCGGTTCAAATACTCCGCATTAGAGCCACCTCCTACCACATGGATGGCCGGATAGGTCCGTCCGGTGATGGATTCCAATTCCTTTACCGTATTTCCGTAGCAGGCTGCAAGGCTGTTGTATATGACTGCCGCAATCTGTCCCGGAGTCTTAGGAATCTCCAGCCCAGACCTCCTACAAAAGTTCTGCACCTCCATAATCATGCTCTCAGGAGACAGGAATGCAGGATCATTGCAGTCTACAATAGAAGGGATCACTTCCTCAGAGGCCATCTGGCAAAGCTCTGCAAAGGAATAGGCCTCTCCCTTTTCCTTCAGCTCCTTTTTCACAGATTGAATCATCCAAAGCCCCATGATATTTTTTAAATACCGGAAGCGGTGATCATAGCCGCCTTCATTGGTAAAATTCGCTTCCATGCTTTCCATGGTACAATCCGCCTTAGGAAGCTCCGTTCCCATAAGGGACCAGGTTCCTGAGCTTATGTAAAGAAGATCGCCTACGGAATCTTCACCGTCCGTATCCAGGGGAACCGCCATGACGGCAGAGCCAGTATCATGGGTAGCCGGAAGGACTACCTGGCAGGGAAACCCTACTTCCTCTTCAATGGCTTTTGTCAATGGTCCCACTGATATTCCCGGCATGGACAGCTCCCCAAACAGCCTTTCAGGCAGTCCCAGTTTCCGAATCAGCTCATAATCCCAGGTTCCGGTTTCCCCACTCACCAGCTGGGTGGTTGTTGCATTGGTATACTCCTGTTTTTTCACCCCCGTCAGCAGATAGTGGAAATAGTCCGGAATCATAAGGAAGGATTCCCCTTTCTCTAAAAATTCCGGGGTTTCTTCCCTGACAGCCATGAGCTGATAGATGGTGTTAAAGATCTGCTTCTGGATTCCGGTTCTTCTATATAAATCATTTAAGGAAATGGTCTCATATAACTTATTATCCATTCCCTGTGTCCTGTCATCCCGGTATCCCACCGCATTTCCCAGCATCCGGTTCTCTCCGTCCAAAAGGACAAAATCCACAGCCCAGGTATCGATCCCCATGGTGGCCGGGATCTTCCCAAGCTTTCTACACTGCTTCATTCCCTCTTTAATTTCGTAAAATAAGGAATCTACATCCCAGCACAAATACCCATCCTGTTGTTTCATACCATTGTCAAACCGGTAAATCTCCTGAAGGACCAGTTTTCCCTCCCTTACGGTCCCAAGAATATGGCGGCCGCTGGATGCGCCGATGTCCACGGCAAGATAATACTTCTCCATGTAAACCACTCTCCCATTATTTTCTTCTTTCTTTATCTATCATAGCGGATTTCAGCAAAAAAAATAAGGACGCTGTTTAATTAAAACTGCGTCCTTATTTGCATATCCGTTTTCCGGTCATCTAAGCGTTTCAATCTGCCTTTGATGAAATAAGCAATTCCTTTAAATCCATGATCGACATTTCATGCTCGTCCAATATTGTTGATACTTCCTTAAATTGTTCCAGCTTTATTTTATCCTGAATGTCTTTCTCTTTTTCGCCTAAAGTTACCAGACAGTTCTTGTATTGCTGAATCGATTCCTGGACCTCTTTTAATTCTTCCTGAAGTTTTTCAAGTGGTGTCTTTCTTACTCCTCTTGGCATACTGGTTCTCTCCTTTACAGAAATATTTTTATCAACCATATATTACCAAGTATATGCAAAGTTCCATTTGTTTATTACTTTATAACTCCCATTATTGAAATATTTCCTGAAAGAACTTTTGTCAATGCGTTTCGATTTTAAATGTCCGTACATGGATAAATGAAAGGAAAGGAAAACGAATATGATCCGCTTTCCTTTCCCTGTTTCAAACAATCCTCTTATCAATTCTAAAAACAATTACCTGTTGGTTCTTTAACCTTTTACTCCCGTATGAGCCACTCCTTCAATAAACTGTTTCTGGAAAACAAAGAACAAAACAACCATTGGAATAACAGCCAGAACAGCGCCTGCCATCTGTGCAGGATAATCGTTGGTATGCTGTCCCTGAAGTGTCGATAGTGCCGGAGCCAAAGTCATTTTTGTTGTAGTCGTATTGACAATCAAAGGCCACATAAAGTCGTTCCAGGCAAACTTTGCCGTGAAAATCACAAGGGCTACAATCCCCGATTTTACCAGAGGGACCATGATATTGATCAGGATCTGGAACCTGCTGCACCCGTCCAGTATGGCTGCCTCCTCCAATTCATCAGGAAGGGATAAGAAAAACTGTCTCATCATAAAAGTTCCGAAGGCACTGAATAAGTTTGGCAGAAAAAGTGCACACAGGGTATCTAAAAGCCCCAACTTCTGCACGATTAAATACTGAGGCACCAGAAAGATCTGTCCCGGCACCATCAGAACGGAAAGCACCAACAAAAACAGGATATCTCTTCCCGGAAACTTAATTCTGGCAAAGGAATAAGCAGCCAGAGTACAGATTATTACCTGTCCTGCAACCGTTATGACTGTAGAAAATACAGTATTCATATAGATCCTTCCAAAGGGAAGGGCGGTCAGAACATTATGATAGGCTTCTGTGACAAACCGTTCCGGCAGAATCGTGGGAGGAATCATCATGGATTCTCCCTTTGTTTTAAATGAGGTACATAGCATCCAAAGAAATGGAAGCACGGTAATACCGATTCCTGCGATCAGTATCAGGTGGATCAATAGTTTTTTACGTCTGCTCGATTTCATCATCCGGCTTCACCTCCTTAGTCGTAATTGACCCATTTTCTCTGTCCAATCATCTGAATCACTGTTACCAGCATGATGATGGAAAAGATCAAAATGGATATGGCAGCTGCATAGCCCTTATGGCCATAATCAAAGGCATTCCGGTAGAACATCATGACCAGGGTCTGGGTGCTTCGATAGGCCGTATTCGTTTTTACAACCATCATATAAATGGTATCAAACACCTGAAATCCGCTGATGATAGAGGTGATCATGACGAAAAATATGGTCGGTGACAGCATGGGGATTGTGATTTTAAAAAACTGGTGAATGCCGCTTGCCCCATCCACAGATGCCGCCTCATAATAGGATCTTGATATCCCCTGCATGCCTGCTAAAAGAATGATCATGTTATAACCTACAGTTCCCCATATCCCAACGATCATTATCATGAACAAAGCTGTTTTGGGGTCGGTGATCCAGCCGTGTGGAGCAAAACCCACAGCCTTTAACGCCGCATTTAAAAGACCGTACTGCTCATTATAAATCCATTTCCAGACCATTGCCACCGCGGCCGACATGGTCACGGATGGCAGAAAATAGATGGTCCGGTAAAAAGAAGTTCCCCTGATTTTCGTATTGAGCAGGGCAGCTACAAACAAGGATAACATAAGGCCCAGGGGCACGGTGATCCCGACGTAGAGAAGTGTATTGCCAAGAGAGTTCCACAGTTCTTTATCCTTAAACATTTCCAAATAGTTGTTAAGGCCATAAAAGGTGGCTACATTGAATTTATTCACTTCATTAAAGCTGAACCAGAAATTCTGAATAAAGGGAAAAATATAAAATACGAAGATTCCAAGCAACAGGGGTGTTATGAATAAGTACCCCTCTCCCCATTCTTTCCATTGCCGCTTAGCTATTTTCTTTTTTGTCGTACCCTGCATATAAACACCTACTTATTATTTTTTGCTAAAATCGCATCAGCGTCTGTTTTAAGCTGGCTGCATACATCCGCTAAAGTCTTATCGCCGGAATAAGCTGCCTTCAAAGCTTCTGCTTCTATATCATAGAGTTCTGCCACAGATTTGCATACAGGAAGAGGATTGGCTTCCCCTGAATGATTGGTGTAGGCTGCCAGGTTTAAATCCTTGTTGGAATCGGCAAAATACTTCTGGGCATCGTTCCGTGCGGAAATAACGACTCCGCTTTCTCCCTGGATCTTCATGGCCTCTTCGCTTCCAAGCCATAATGCAAAATCTGCTGCCGCGTCCTTATTTTTACTTCCTGCAAACACGGCATAACCAAGTCCGTTAATGATATTTGGCTCTTTTCCGTTAAATTCCGGGAATTCTACCAGGTTGATCTTGGTGTTGATGGCGTCATTAGAAGTATACTCCGGTGTCATGTAGGAGCCTGCTAAAACCATTGCCAGCTGTCCGCCTTCGAACATGGCATCGGCACTGGTTTCTGACAATGCTGCTGCTGATGGGGAATATCCCTCATTGATCAGATCGATCCAGCACTGGATTCCTTCCTGGGTCTTAGGATCTGTATAACCGGTTTCTGTTTTGTCAGCATTTAAGATCCAGCCGCCACCCGCATATACGGTTGGATAATACCATGTCTGGAAATCGATAGGGCAGGCAAAAGGATATGCTCCTGAATCAAGACCTGCTGCCTTTAAATCCTTACATGCCTTTGCAAGATCATCAAAGGTCCAGTCATCGGTTGGATATGCCACTCCTGCCTTATCAAAGATATCCTTGTTATACCAAAGAGCATTGGTATCAAAATCCTTTGGTATGGCGATCTGCTTCTCCTCAAAGTTATAAGCCTTTATAAGGGCTTCCGGGAAATTCTTCTCTATATCAAGGTCTGATTTTTTCAAATAATCATTTAAATCCAGAAGAATTCCTCCGTCATAGTAATCCTCTGCGTGAAGTACATTGATCCAGAATACATCCGGTGCTGTTCCGCCTGTTGCCGCAGCCTCCAGCTTGGTCCAGTATTCGCCTCCTTTATAAGGGGTAAGCTGGATATCAATCTTTACATTTTCATGAGTTTTCTGGTAGGCCTGGATCATGGACTCCATGACCGGACGCTGTTTTTCATCCCAAATTCCGAAGCTTAAGTTCGTAGTCCCTCCCTTAGAAGCTCCGCCTCCGCCACTGCATCCGGCAAGACTCATAGCTGCCATGGCTAATGCCATTCCCATTGCCAGCACTTTGGTTCCTCTCATTCTCTTCATAATCTACTCTCTCCTTTTTATATTGATATTTTATTAATTTGCATATCCTATTTAACGAATGTCCTCTAAACGAATCAGCTTTCCTCCGGAGATTCTGGACTGTTCCGCCGCCAGAGCAATATAGTGGCTTTCCAGGGATTTATCCAGTGTGGTCATGGATCGATTCGGTTCGGTTCCTTCCCTGACCATATCAAGTAACTGCTCCACCATCCGGTTATCGCCTCCGGCATGACCGGAAAAGTCATCGGACAATTTGGAAACGTCTATGACTTCCTGTTCCTTGCCAAATGGTTTTACGGTTATGAGATTGGAGTGAAGGCTGGCTTCAATTTCTCCTTTGGTTCCCATAAATCTGGTAAACCGGGAATTTTCTTCTGTACAGCCTGTCATGGTAAAGCTGATGGTAGAGCCGTCAGTCATATTTAAATTTACTACCTGATGATCCACCACATTGTTATCGCAATGATACACACATCTTCCATAAGGGCCGGTCTTTATGGCTTCCATAACCGATTCTTCCGTGGGATGAAGGGTAAGTATGTTGCATGGCCAGTCAGACTTACCATGGGCAATGCCGGTTTTTTCATTGGTTATGTAAATCTTTTCTGCATCAAAGGGACATTCTGCCTTTACAGCGCATCCATCCAGACAGCGTTTTGCTGCGCCCTCCGGAGCTTTTTCTTCTTTGAATAAATAGGTGCTTCCAAAGGAGTTCACGGATTCGCAAGTCTTTCCTGTCAGCCACAATAAAAGGTCCATGTCATGGCAGCATTTTTGAAGGATCATGGGGCTTGTTATCTCTGAGTTTCTCCAGTTACCCCTGACAAAGCTGTGGGCCTGATGCCAATAGCCTACATTTTCAATCCCCATAACAGTGACCACATCGCCGATTACTCCGGAATCGATGAGTTCTTTTACCTTTGTGTAAAAAGGAGTATAGCGCAGAACATGGCAGACTACAACCTTCCGGCCCGTTTCATTGGCAACCTTTAACAGCTCCCTGCATTCGTCTAAATCTGGCGAAACAGGCTTTTCCAGCAAAAGGTCATATCCTTTTTCAAGGGCCGGAATCGCATGGCCCACATGTTGCCTGTCCTGTGTGGCAATAAACATCACATCAGCCAGTCTTTCCTGTTTTAGCATTTCCTCTGCACTGGTATAACACCGTTCCTTTGGAATTCCGTATTCCCTGGCTACCTCTTCTACCTTTTCCTCAACAATATCCGCTATGGCTGTGATTTCCATTTTTTCAGGAAGCAGCTTTGCAACCGGCGCATAGGTATCTTTGCCTCTGCTTCCCAGGCCCGCAAGGGCAACTGTAATTCGTTTCATATTTTCTTCCCTTCCTGCATCTTGGTTCTTTTTGTAAATGTATAATAATTATATAATGAATTGAAATGATATGCTTATACTATTATCCAGACTCATTGCCAAATTCATTGTTTTTTAGGTTATTATGCACAAATCATTCCATAAAATATTCCATCATTAGGTTATTTCAACGGATTATGACTGGAGATATAAAAAAAGGCATCCATGCAAATCGATGAATGCCTCCATTGGCGAATTAATATTTTATTCATTATACTCTAATTAAATGGGTTTGAATTGCAGGATTGTCCTATCTTGTTATCAAATTAACCATTCTTGCCAGCGGCTTTATTTCATGCTAACATAATGTTCAAAGGAGGTATTTCAAATGGCATATTGCAGCACAGCGCTACCCATCGAATTTGAAATCCATGAGATCATAACCGTCCACTATTTTGAATACATGAAGGATTTTGTGTTTTCGGGAGAATCCCACGATTTTTGGGAGTTTCTTTACGTGGACAAGGGGGAAATCACAGTACAGGCAAATCAGTCCATCTATCAACTAAAAGCCGGAGACGTGATTTTTCACAAGCCAAATGAATTCCACGCCTTAAAAGCGTCCGGAAACAAGGCCCCTAATCTGGTAGTCATGTCCTTCCGCTGCTCTAGCGAAAGCATGAGTTTTTTTGAAGAAAAATCCTGTTCCTTAAATCAGGAAGAGCGTTTCCTCATTTCCATGATAATTGCAGAAGCGAAACAGGCCTTTTCCACTCCCCTTCACATTCCATCCGTGGAAAAGGTGGAGCTGGTCCCTTCCCCGCCATTCGGAGCCCCCCAGCTCATCCTATTATACTTACAGGTTTTCCTGATCCATGTGAAACGGAATCATTTTGAAGAAGGTGATGCACCCATTCCTAACCTTCCAACCGAGCAGATGGTCCTTTCCTCCAATTCCAGCCATCTGGAACAGATTATTCAGTTTATGGAGTTTCACATCTGCGAACACCTTACTATAAAAAATATTTGCAATGAATTCTCCATAAGCCGTTCCACCCTTCACTCCCTGTTTCACAAGGAAAAAAACTGCGGGGCTATCGATTATTTCAATTTAATGAAAATCGAACGTTCTAAGGAAATCATGCGGGATGGCAACATGAATTTTACGGAAATTGCTTATTTCCTTTCCTACAGCTCATTACAGTATTTTTCCAAGCAGTTTAAGAAAACAACCGGAATGTCACCTTTGGAATATTTTAATTCCGTAAAAAAATATTCCAATGATATCACAAATGCTAGTAAGAAAAAGAGAGAGGATAACCGGATGATTTGACAAGCTTCCGTGATGATTCCGTAAGGCTTTTTTCTGAAAAAGTGCTATATTAGAACCATCAATACAGTGGAGGATGGACAATGCACGATATTAAATTCAATCAAACAGCCTTGAGCTTTGAGGAAAGCTCCCTCCTTTTTTCCATTCAGCATGGAAGTGCAATTTGGAAATGGGATGCAGCTTACAAACCCCGCCTGATCGCCGGAGAACAAACCGTTTATTTCCACGATGCCGCTTCCATTACCCATAGCCAATGGAAAACAGGAGTCGGGGAAGGGATCATCAGCCATTACCAGGGCTTCCAGTTAGATGGCGCCGATCTTTCACTGGCCTTCGAAACAGTCACATGGATCGAGTATGCCACGGAGGACGTTCATTTTGAATGGATCCCTCTCACAGAAAGCAGCATCCCGGTTTCAGAAATATACTGGCCCGGATACATGGAATTTGAAAAGGAAAGTGACCGCTGGTATACTCTTTTAAACATCCAGCAGGGGCTTCTTATCCCAAATACCTGGGAAACAGCTCTTGATAAGCTGCCCTTTGACGGCATGATGTGCACAGCCGGCTCTTACATGCCATGGTTTGGACAGGTTAAGGAGAAAGACGGCTACTTAGCCATCTGTGAACAGCCCTGGGATGCCGCTTATTATGCGGAGCATCCGGCAAAGGGACCTTATACCCACACCGGCATCAAATGGCTGCCTAGCCTGGGCCGGATGAACAGCCGCAGGACGATGCGTTATTCCTTTCTGACAGACTGCGATTACAATGATATCTGCAAGCATTACCGGACCTACGTAAAAGAACAGGGCACCTTTTGTTCCTTGAAGGAAAAAGCGGCAAAGGCCCCTGTACATAAGCTGGTCGGCGCTTCCTTTATCCATAAGGGAATCAAAACCAAGGTCATGCCGGATTCCCGCTTCTTTGACCCAGAACAACCGGACAAGAATAACCATGTCTACAGCTTTGAGAAACGAACCGGCGAGATCCATCATTTCTACAAGGATCTGGGCCTTAAAAAGCTGTATCTCCATCTGGATGGCTGGGCGGAGCCAGGTTATGATAACCAGCATCCCGACTATCTTCCCGCCTGTGAAGAGGCTGGCGGCTGGGAAAAGATGAAGGAGCTTGCGGATACCATGCACGGATACGGATATTCCTTTGGCATCCATGACCAGTACCGGGATTATTACCGCAGAGCCAGGACCTTTGACCAGAATTTTGCAGCACAAAAGCCTGACGGAACCCTTACAGAGCACGCCAACTGGGCAGGCGGACCTCAGACCTATCTGTGCGCCACACAGGCCCCTTATTATGTAAAAAGGAATTTTACTGAAATCGAGAAAAACGGTGTAGAATTAGACTGTGCTTATTTAGATGTGTTCACATGTAATGAGCCTGACGAATGCGACCACCCATGGCACCGGATCAACCGGAAGGAATGCTTAGACTACCGGAGTCTTTGCTTTGAATACCTGCTTTCCAAAGGGATCCTTCCAAGCTCTGAGGAAGTGACGGACTGGTCCGTAAAAAGTCTTGTGTTCTGTCACTATGCTCCCTATTCCTTTATGATGCACGAGCCAGGGGCTGACCGTCAGGGAATCCCGGTTCCTCTCTTTAACCTGGTTTATCATGACTGCCTGATCATCCCTTGGATGATGGAAAAATACGAAAAAGAGGATTTTATGCTTTATGCTCTCTTAAACGGCGGTGCGCCATATTTTATCCGGGATGGGGCTTATGAGAACATTGACGGCTCCTTTGGCGGCCATCAGACCCTCTCAGAGGAAGAGATGGCAGCCCGCTGCAGTGTTGTTGCTTCCCTTCACGAAAGAGTCGCCATGTGTGAAATGCTGTCTCATGAATTGATTGACGGAGACCCCTTCCGGCAGCGTACCGTCTTTTCTGATGGCACCACAGTGGAAGTCGATCTCCTTCACGGAACCTATGTCCTAAGTGTCTGAAGCTCTGTATTCCTTTGGGGACATTCCATAATAGTTCCGGAAGATTCTATGAAAATAGCTGGTATTATCATATCCTACCGCAATGGAAATATCTGTCACGGAAAGCCTGGTATTTAAAAGAAGAACAGAAGCCTGATTCAGCCGCTTTACCTGCAAAAGCTCCTTATAGGTCCGTCCGGTCAATCTCTTTATCGCCCGGCTCAGCCAGTAAATGTTATAACTTAAGAGGGCCGAAAGCTCAGTCAGCTCCCCATCTTTATAATTTTCATCAATGTAGGTGAGCACCTGAAAGATAAGCTTCTGTTCAAAGCTTTCCAGAGTATGGCTGATCTTATCCGTATAATGCATAAGCTGAAGAAACAAAAGCCCCATGGTAATCTGGTTGATGCTCCTTTTATTTGGCTGATCACTTAAGAGGGTCCACACCATGTTTTCCACCAGATTCTGTACCGGCAGTACATCGGCTACCTGAAAATGAAGGTAACTGGCGTAACGGGGATCAAAACAGAGACAGCCTACCAGGAAGTCCCGCAGCAGGTTTTCTTCTTCCCCCATCATTTCAAAGGCAGTATCAAAAAACTCCGGCAGGATAATGAAGTTTATTCCAATATCCTCCTCTCCTGCCGGAAGGATCTCCTGGGTGGCATGCTGGTTTAAAAACAGCAGCTCCCCTGTCTTTAAGACTACCTTTTCCCCATCAATAAAATGGACCGTTTCTCCCTTGCACATATAGATCACTTCAATGTAATTATGCTTATGCTTAGGGAAATGGACGAATCTGGTGTGGGGCCTGATGCGGATCATTTTCCCATGCTCCAGCATCTTTTTGCTGTCAATGACCAGCTCCTGTCCCTCGGTATACCGGTTACGGTCGATTTCTGTCCGTCCGTTTATAATTTCCCGTTCCTCGTCTGTAATCACTCCCAGACGGTCTAAGATCTCCTGGTTCATCCGTCAAGGCCTCCTTTTTTGTCACACATAGGGGAATATGATCAGGTTTTTCCACCTGTCCTCTCCTATGGCGTTTTCCCCCAGAGCATAGGCATGGACTATATCATCTTTTGCCATTAGTTTATAAATAACGGCCCCGGAGCTGTCCGTATCTTTGATCCATCGATCATCCTTAATAATCACACCATCTGCAACCTGAAACTGCCAGACAGAAGCTCCCCCTTCCGCATTGGTACTGGTATAGGTAATCTCTCCCTGCATCAGATCATCCTTAAAATCACCTCTTTTTGCATTGAGCTTGGTGATGTCATCTATAACTCCGTCGTAATAATTGTAACCACACTCACCGTTCCCGTTCATCTTTCCATTCGCCCATGTCCCATAGGAGTAATCGTAACGCTTCCCCTCCTCCAGTTCCAGGACCTGAAGGGCCGCACATTCTCCCTCAGGCTTCCCGTAAGCAAAATTCCCGTAATAAACCGTGGAGGCCTTTACAAACACCAGGCCTTTTCCAGAAGTTATCTTCCCAGTCATCGCCGCTCCATCATACATACAGGGAAAATCTTTCCAGGGAATGTCATATCCGTCTAACAGCCTGGCCGCTCCTTCTAAATCCCCCTGGTCAAAGAACCCGGTCAGCTGCGTTAAAAACTCCTTGTCCCCGGGAGAAAGGATAATCTCATCTGATAAAGTCTCATTTAATGGCACAGCCATTGCTTTTGGTTCCGCTTTTTCTACATCCTTTACGGGATCTTCGTATCTCTTTCCATTCCTGAAAGAGCCAGCCATGCTAAGAAGCAGCAAAAGCACCGTAATCAGCCCGATCCAAAGAAGGATGCGAAGATTATCTCTTTTTCTTGGATCCGTCCATTTCTCAAACACAAAATCCCTCCTTCCCGTCATATACAGACCACGCCTGGCTAAGAAGCACAAGGCCTATCCTTATCTCTTCTTCCGTAAGGCTTGCAAACCCAAGAACAATGGTTGAAGAATAGGTCCCCGGCTGTTCATGGATAAAATAACCCGACATGCCGTAAACCTTAACCCCGGATTTTGCCGCCATATTAATGAGAAGACTCTCCGCCCTTCCCTTGCGGTCTGTTAACAGAAGATGGAGTCCCGCATGTTCTCCTCTGATTAAGAACTGGCTTTCAAAGGGTTTCAGCCCTGCAGCCAATGTATCGTGCTTTGCCTTATAGACCGCCCTCATCCGGTTCAAATGGCGCTCATAGTGCCCCTCTGCCATAAACTGATAAAGGATGTTCTGGTCAATACGGGATACTGTGGAAGCATAGAAATTCATCCGCTCCCGGTAAACCGCCAAAAGTGGGACAGGCAGCACCATATAGCTTACACGGATGGCGGGAGCAATGGATTTGGAAAAGGTACCGTAATAAATTACCCTGTTTCTTCCGTCCATTCCCTGCAAAGCAGGAATCGGCTGTCCCTTATACCGGAATTCACTGTCATAATCATCCTCAATAAGATACCGCCCTTCCTTTTCATAAGCCCATACAAGAAGCTCCTGCCTTCGCTTTACCGGCATAACAATACCGGTAGGATACTGATGGGAAGGCATGACGTAGGCGATATCCGCCCCGCTTTTTTCCAATAGCTCTACATCCATGCCGGACCGGTCCATGGCAACAGGAACCACCTGGTATTTTAAGCTGCCAAAAACCCGGTATGCCTGCTTATACGTGGGGTTTTCCATGGCGATCACCCGGTCGGTTCCCAAGATCTGGGACAGCAGCATCAAAAGGTATTCACTTCCGGCGCCTACAATGATCTGATCTGCCTGACAATTTACCCCGCGGGCGGAATGGAGATAGGATCGGATGGCCTCCCTTAAGGCCGGTTCTCCCTGGGGATCTCCCGGCATAAACATCTCCCGGTTGTCATCAACCAAAGTATTTTTTGATATCTTCCTCCATGTATTGAAAGGAAATGCACAAAGATCAATGCCTCTGGGAGAAAAATCCACTTTCCAGTCCGGGACTTTTTCCTTATCAAAGGATGAGGGACTAAGAAGAGAGGGAATCTTATCCCTTTGTTCCTGCCCGGTATGCACCAGATCCTCGATCCTGCATACAAAATACCCTTTACAAGGGACTGCCTCAATGTAACCCTCCGATAAAAGCTGTTCGTAAGCCATTTGGGTGGTACTGCGGCTGACCTTTAAATTCTCCGCCAGCCTTCTTGTGGAAGGAAGGCGGTTGGCCGGCTTTAGATTCCCTTTTTTTATTTCCTCTTTGATGTAGCTGTAAATCTGGCTGTAATAGGGCGACCCAGGCTGATTCTTTAAAGGTATCATTAGCTCCATAAAAAAACTCCTTTCCTGCCCATATTTTCGGCATATCTATATTATGAACACAGGTTGTCTCTTTCCAGGATATGAAGAAATGCCGCACGTCCTTGTTTCTTCCGGTCATGCAGCACTCTTCTTGTTTGACCTGCCTCTTGGCCTGTCAACGTATTATTTTGTTATTTTAAATGAACTCTTTAATGAAACGATCCGGTTGAATACCAGCTGTTCCGGTCTGCTGTCCTTGCAGTCAACACAGAAAAATCCGTTTCTCACGAACTGGAAGCTATCATAGGCTTTTGAACCTACAAGGCCCGGTTCCACATAACAGTTCTTTAAGATGACCAATGAATTTGGATTTAAGTTTAAGCTGCCGTCCTCGTTAAGCTTACCTTTTTCTTCGTCCACAATGTTTTCATACAGACGGCATTCTGCCTGTACTGCGGTGGAGGAAGCTACCCAGTGAATCGTTCCCTTTACCTTTCTTCCTTCAAAGCCTGAGCCGCTCTTGGTCTCCGGGTCGTAGGTACAGTGAACCACAGTCACATTGCCGTCTTCATCCTTTTCGCAGCTGGTACAGGTCACAAAATAGGCATTCATCAGGCGGACTTCATTGCCTGGGAAAAGACGGAAATACTTCTTAATGGGTTCTTCCATAAAATCTTCCCGTTCAATGTAAAGCTCTTTCCCAAAGGGAACCTTTCTCTCTCCTAATTCAGGATTTTCCAGGTTATTTGCAACATCCAGATACTCTATGGTATCTTCCGGATAGTTATCGATGACCAGCTTAATGGGATCCAGGATCGCCATCATTCTTGGCCTTTTCAGCTTTAAATCCTCACGGATACAGTATTCAAGCATGGCGTAGTCAACAGAGCTGTTAGCCTTGGATACACCTACCAGATCCACAAACATACGGAGGGATTCCGGCGTATAGCCTCTTCTTCTTAAAGCTGCAATGGATACCAGGCGTGGATCATCCCAGCCGTCAACGATACCGTCCTCTACCAGCTTTTTAATATAGCGTTTTCCCGTAATCACATTGGTAAGATACAGTTTTGCGAATTCAATCTGACGAGGCGGATGCACGAATTCACATTCTTCAACTACCCAGTCGTAAAGCGGTCTGTGATCTTCAAATTCCAGAGTACAGATGGAATGGGTGATGTGCTCAATGGCGTCCTCGATTGGGTGGGCAAAATCATACATAGGATAAATGCACCACTGATCGCCGGTGTTATGATGAGTCATGCGGGCTACACGGTAAATGACCGGATCACGCATGTTGATGTTGGGAGATGCCATATCGATCTTGGCACGGAGAACCTTTTCTCCATCCTGATACTTGCCTTCCTTCATCTCTTCAAACAGTTTTAAATTCTCTTCCACGCTGCGGTTCCGGTAGGGGCTTTCTTTACCGGGAGTCTTAAAATCTCCCCGGTATTCCCTGATCTCCTCCGCAGTTAAATCACAGACAAATGCCTTTCCCTTCTTTATTAATAGGATGGCACAATCATACATCTCCTGGAAATAATTGGACGCAAAGAAAAGGCGGTCATCAAACTCAGCCCCCAACCACTTTACATCTTCCATAATAGATTCTACAAATTCAGTTTTCTCTTTTGTCGGGTTTGTATCGTCAAAACGGAGGTTGAACTTTCCACCATACTTCTGAGCCAGGCCGTAGTTAAGTAAAATTGATTTTGCATGTCCGATATGCAGATAACCGTTTGGCTCCGGTGGAAATCTGGTCTGCACATGATCATAAACACCCTCCGCAAGATCCTTATCTATCTCCTGTTCAATAAAGTTTTTAGAAACTACTTCTTCTTTGTTCTCTTCCATTTCTCTTCCTCCATGTCAGTAATCCCAATATTAAACTATCATACCATACTTCATCCATTTAGGAAAGGGGGAAAATACTGCAAAGAGCCGGGCTTTTGGCGGGCAGAACATTCATTTTCTTGCGGCCTTTTCCCAGGCCGTCTGGTTTTCCTCATACTGCTCATTGATCCAGTCCACAGCCTGTCCCCGTCCCTCTTCTGTAAAAGGAAAGGATGTCCTTATTTTCTGCTCCTCAGGAGTCGCTTCATAACAATAGGGCTCCGGATATACCACGGCTGAAAATTCCTCTTCTTCCTTTGCCACCCGGTAACGCATTCCTTTCATACTTCCGGTGTAAGCCTCTTTTTTAAAGAACTGCAATGGTACGAAGGTATCTTTATTAAGCATTTTATTTTCCTCCTTACATATGGCTTTATCTATTGAAACCCTATACCAGTATTATGCCATTGTCAAGAAAATCCTATCTTGCCATGTAAAAATAAAAGGCTGCAGCCCCGGTTTATGTAAACAGCCGGTGCCGCAGCCTAAGGGCTTCGCATTACTTATGTACGCCAGGCCCTGACTTCTTCTTTCCTGAGCTATTAGAAACTCCAGGTCCGATTTCCCCGTCCTTTGAAGGAGCACTTGTTGAAACCTCTGTCTCCGGTTCCTTTGTTGCTGGAGGAGCCGCAGTCGTGGGCGCTGCTGTTGTGGGTGGAGCCGTTGTTGGTGCTTCCGTAGGTTTCGCTGCGGTGGTCGGCTCAGTCGCAGGCTTTGTCTCCGCCGGCTTTGACGTTCCGTTAGAAGCTGTCTGGGATTCCGTTCCAGGCAGATGATAACAAAGAACCGGAACTCCTGCTGCTATATTTTCGAAGATGGTCTTTGCCACAGCCGGGGGCAGATTGACACAGCCGTGGGAGCCGCTGGTCTTATAGATGGTTCCGCCGAAGGTACTGCGCCATGTAGCATCATGGAGGCCGATATTTCCGTTAAATGGCATCCAGTAGGACACGGGAGTCCTGTAAGTTTCTCCCTTTAGCGTCGCATCCCTTTGCTTATAGGTAAGGGGAAAGACGCCCGCAGGAGTGGACCACCCCTTTGACTCATTGCCGGATACAAAATCTGATTCTACCAAAAGCTTTCCGTCTTTATAAAAAAACAGGTGCTGGGCTGTTAAATTGATTTCCACATAAGTACTTCCGTAATCGTTCTCTCCATGGCTGGCTGCCTTCTGTTTGTAGACAGGCTCCCTGACCACGCTTTGCCCGGAACGGATCAGCTCCGCCAGTTCATCCGCCTCGGTGCTTTGATCGATTCTCCAGCCATAGCTTCCTCCCGTGATCCTTACGGTCTGTCCATAGGAGGTCTTTAAGTTTTTGGCTCTGGTGGACGTATCATACTGGGAAGCCAGCTCCTTTACGTATGCAGAAACAGAGGAACTGCTTAAATAAACCTTGCCATCCTCTCCGATCCCGATCCACTTGGAGATTGTATCACCGTTTAATACCTTTTTTTCATTACCAAAGTTGTATGTAATCGTGACATTGACATATTTGTTCAATGTCTGTATCTGCGCGATCAACTGAGGATCGTCAGCAGGAATCTGAGGCTTCACATAAGCCCCAAGCTCTTCTAAGGATATTTCCGGGTTTAAGCCCATCACAGCTTCAGAAATTCCTGACTTCACCTTTTCCGGGTCAAGCTGGTTTCCTTCCTTGGCAGCTATAATGTGGTAGCCCTGCCCTGATACATAATCGGACACATGTGCATTTTCCGGCTTCTCCACAAGTTCATCCTTTAAACAGTCTAATCCGGAAACAGCCGTATCAAATTTGTCCTGATCATACTGTATCATGGTCCCTATATCAAATTCCTGGGGCGTTTTTACATGTTTCAGCCATTCATAAGTCTTCTGGTCCGCCAAAAGCTTTTCAAGGCTCCCGTCAAAAACTGACTCAAGGCCGATATCCCGTCCCTTTATCTCTTGTGTGCTTCCTCCTCTTTCCCCGATTGACAACACATATTCCTGCGCGCCGGAAGCTATTGCATTCTTTACTTCTTCAACGGATTTCTTTGATGCATCCATTCCGTTGATCGTGGTGTTGGGGAAAAACACCTTCTCATACTGCTTGCCCGTCTGAAGATAGACAAGGGCAGCAATCAGCGCCGCTGCAGCTACAGTCCCGCTTCCAATTGCTGCCAAGCCCTTTAATCCAAATGGCTTTTTCTTTCTGCTGCGCGGTTTTACATTTTCCATTTACTACCTACCTCTTTACCAGCCTTTTCTTTCAGTATTCATTATACATGAAAACCGCGAAATTTGTCTAAATTTTTACGGTATTTTTCTTGACTTTTTTATTACGATTCCTCTTTGGGACCTAAAAGTGATCCGTCTCTTTGTGGTGACAAAATATTTCATAATACTCCCGCAGTCTTCATAAGATGAATTAAGAATGATGAAAAAAGGATTCCTTCATGGCACGCTATACCCCAGTCTACGGAGAAGTAACCGCCGTCAACCCTTTAAGGTCCTCTGCCACAGACAAAAGCTGTTCTATGATCATTTCCATAATGAGCGAGAGCATCGGACAGACCAACTTTATTGTCACTCCGCAAACCTATGTCTTTAAACAGCACACCTTTAACCCCGGAGATTCTATTGTCGCCTTCTATGATACAAAAGCACCTGTTCCCCTGATTTATCCGCCTCAGTACACAGCAGTCGTCCTTGCGGAAAACAGCGATGGGTTTGAGGCTGTTTTTGATTATTTTGATGAAGACCTGTTAAATTCATCACAAACCTTAAAGCTGAGCCTGTCCGACCAAAGCGAGACCGATATCCTCCTTTCCAACGGCCAGACCTTCTTTTACAATCCAGGAGGCCATTTTCTTCTTGTCTTTTATGCCTTTACCACTCGCAGTATTCCGGCAATCACCACTCCTCAGACAATTGTAGTCTTCTGCACTCCCGAGAAGAAAACCTAGGAAGGTCACTGCTGCCGGCATAAAAAAACACCTGGCTTCAAAGGAATTCCTCTGAGCCAGGCGTTTCTGCCTGAATATAAGCGAAAAAGCATGAGACTACCTGCCTTAAACTTTCATATCTTCTGCTGTCAGAAATGCACCCTCATACCCCAATCGTTCACACAAACGGGTAGTATGGGGCTGTTCCAGCCGGGCCTTTAACAGGCTTTCTTTCTCATAAAAAACCTTTTCCCCCGGCCCGTCTGAGAGCACCTTTCCGTGGGCCATAATTATGACCCGTTCAAAGTACTCCGCCACAAAATCCATATCATGAAGAATCGCCAGTACAAATTTTCCTTTTTTACTTAAGGTTTGGACAATCCTTCCCAGCACAACCCGGCCATTTGCATCCTGAGCAATGGTCGGTTCATCCAGAATAAGCACCTTCGTATCCATAGCCACCACCGAAGCAATGGCTACCATTTTCCGCTCCGATAAATCCAGGTCATAGGGATTTTCCTCCGCCGCATCCGTAAGCCCTACCATCTCAAGAGCATCAGCCGCCAGCTTTTGCGCCTCTTCCCGGCTCTTTCCTAGGTTTAATGGTCCCACCATAACCTCTTCCATCACCCGGTTTTTGAATATCTGGTCATCCGGATTCTGGAACACATATCCCACCTTTCCGGCAAGCTGGGCCACGGTTTTTTGGGATATATCCTCGTCTTCAAAGAATATATTCCCTGCATTTGGCTTTAAAAGTCCCTTTAACAGCTTGACCAGAGTGGTTTTTCCCGCACCGTTCTGACCGATGATTGCGGTAGGCCTTGCATCCAGACAAAGATCCAGGTGTTCGATCACCGGAATGTCAGGAAGATAATGAAACTTTAAATCCTGGATCTGGAATACTTCCTGACCATCGATCTCCTGCTCACCATTTACAAAAGTCCTGCCGGTAAGCGTTGGAGGAAACTGGTCCCTTAAACGCTCCATCTGTGCCAAAGTAACCGGATAAAGCCTGTCCTCTCCCTCAATCCTGCTCACTTCAAGCGCTCTGCAAACCTGAGTATAGACCGGTGGCTTAACGCCCAATTCCTCTAAGTCATCCCTGGAAAAAATCCGTTCCGGAGTATCATAAGCGATCTGCTTTCCTTTGTGAAGAAGGAGGATCTTATCGCAATAAGAAGCCAGCTTTTCCATCTTCTGTTCTACCATGATAATGGTTATGCCTGTTTTAGCCAGCTTTTCAACCACCCGGAATACCTCTTCACTTCCCTGAGGGTCTAATTGGGAGGTGGGCTCATCAAGCACAATCACTTGAGGCTCCATAGCAAGGATGCTGGCAATGGCTACACGCTGTGTCTGGCCTCCTGATAAATCAAAGGGATTCCTGTCTCTGTATTCCTCAATATCCAGAAGCTTTAAATTTTCTTCCACTCTCTTAAAAATCTCTTCCCTGGGAATTCCCAGATTCTGAAGCCCAAAGGCGATTTCCTCAAAGACCGTATCTTTTGCCCCAGAAAGCTGGTTAAAAGGATTCTGGAACACAAGACCAACCTTCTGACACAATTCGGCAATGGGAGTTTTCGCCGCTTCCGCTCCGTCAATGAGAAGCTTCCCACCGTATGCCCCGCGAAACATGGTGGGGACCAGACCGGCAAAGGCCTGACACAAGGTGCTTTTCCCGGCCTTATTTTCACCGGCGATCCCGATAAACTGCCCCTTCTCCACTTTAAAATCGATTCCGTCAAGAGCTAAGTTTTCCGTATGGGGATACCGGTATTTTAAGTTTGTCACTTCGATCAAAGCCATGTAAGCACCCTCCATACAATAGAACCTGCAATAAGCAGGGCCATCAATAACATGAATGTTTTGTCCTTGCCTGCCAGCTTATGTTCTCTTAAAAATGTCTTTTTGTTTTTCGAATCAAATCCCCGGACTTCCAGGGCAATGGCCCTTTCTCTGGTGTTGATCAGGGAGCTGCTGACCACAGGTGAGATCAGTGGAATAAATGCCTTAGCTCTTACAAACAGACTGCCTTCTGTTTCCATTCCCCGGCTTCTCTGGGCATCCATGATAGTGTTCATGGTCCCCATCATCTGGGGAATAATCTGAAAAACAGAACTGATCATGTATCCGAACCTGGGAGAAAAGCCTGCCTGTTCCAGATCATCAACTAAGTCCGCAGGCTTGGTAGTCAATACAAACGTGGCGAAGGCCAAAAGCATGTTTAAGATATTAAGCCCGATCCTGGCGGCATAGAGAAGTCCTTCCTCATAAAAGGCAAGAGGCCCTAAATGGAACAGAACCTTCTGGTTTTCCTGGT
This sequence comes from Lacrimispora sanguinis, assembly GCF_044987295.1. Taxonomy (NCBI): domain Bacteria; kingdom Bacillati; phylum Bacillota; class Clostridia; order Lachnospirales; family Lachnospiraceae; genus Lacrimispora; species Lacrimispora sanguinis. Next base: position 2,077,974 of record NZ_CP173277.1, read on the forward strand.
TAAAAAGACCATGAATCAAAAAAATGGTGATTATAATGGTAAAAGAAAAGGCAATCAGAGGGAAAACCTTTCTGATAATCTTCCCGCTGATCAAAAGACACAGGCTGATGGCAAGAAAAAGGCCATAGATCCACAGCGCACCCCCGATCAGGGGTGCGCTGACGGCTGCCAGAATATAAAACATCTTGGCAAATGGATGAAGCCTGGTCAAGCAGGTATCTTTATCCACGTAAAGACTGATACTTTTCATATGATTCTGCCTTTCCTGCTTTAATCCAGACTTGCCACTTCATCATCCAGCTCGTAAAGGGAAGTCAGTTTCTTTGGAAGACCTTTGATGATCGCGTACACGATCAAAAGGGTGATTAATTTATCCGGCACATCCACGAGAACCTCATCAAGGAAGGAGCCAAGAGCAACGGGAAGCCCTGATGCCTGTGACCAGGCAAACACAGCGTCTCCCCAGATATTTCCTGTGGTTCCGCCCCAGAAAATGAGATTTAAAGGTGTGGAGATTACAACAGCCGTAAGGCCTGCCACACAGGCGGTAAGAATCGCTCCGGAAAGCTTTTCCATACGGCCAAGTCTTGCCATGATTCCTACTGCAACACCGATACCTAAGCTGGTTAAGGCATATACCAGAGTGATGGAATCACCGGTGGTAAAGCCGTAAATCAAGTTATTAGCCGCACCGCAGATTCCCCCGATTATGGGGCCCCCAAGAATACCGCCGATGCAGGTACCGATCGAATCCAGCCAAAGGGGAAGCTTTAAAACAGACGCAAAAAGCTTTCCTAAATAATTGATTCCAATACAAGCCGGAATCAATACAAAACAGGCTGCATTCAATTTGGTTTTAAATAAATTTTTCATCTCATTTTCCTCCAATTATGTTTTCTTTCAACCCTGATTCATACGGACAAAGGCTTCCAATGCCGTAAGAATCTCCAAATGCTCTCCCCTCATCATGGCGGACTCTCCAACCGTATAACTGTTGATGTTGTCCTCTAAGGATTCCTCAGACTCCACTACTACATTTAAAATGGAGGCGGTTTTTACTCCCCTCAGTCCGCCTACCACAAATAATGCAGCAGTTTCCATATCCGAACCCATGACGCCTTTTCCTGCCCAATAAGCGCAGACCTCTTTTTCTTCGTCAATGTAAAAGCTATCATGGCTTCTGGCTATTCCCACATGAGATCTCGCTCCCAATTCCCTTGCACTTTCCATGCAGGCCAGTAAAAGCTTTGTATCCGGTATCGCCGGATAGATGGAGTCCGCATAAGAGGACGATGCTCCGTCATCCCGGACCGCTCCGTTTACCAGAATTAAGTCGCCAAGGCGGATCCCCTTTTGAAGTGCTCCGCAGCTCCCGATCCGGATCATGGCCTTAACTCCAATTCTTGCCAGTTCCTCCACTGCGATCGCCGCAGACGCACCTCCAATCCCTGTAGAAACCGCCATTACGGGCACTCCCCTGTATTTTCCCTTAATACTTCGGAATTCCCTGTTGTAAGCCAGTTCCTCCGCCTCCGTCAGACAGGTGGCAATCCGGTCCAGGCGTTTTGGATCACCCGGCAGCAGCACATAGGGAACGGCCTGTTCTTTCGACAGCTTGATATGAGGCATGATCTCAGCCACAGGTATCATCTCCTTTCACCTTTTTATGTCCTGAATGTAGCACAAAGAGGCTACCCTGTCAATCTGTTGACACAAACTATTACCCGGCTGCATTGACTTATCATGTATTCGTGATAAAATGGACGGAGAGATTTACGAGGAGGTTTCCTATGGTCACACTTCATCTGGATGACGCTGTTATCAAAAGCCTGAGCAACAATGAACTGAATGTCTTAAAATATGTCTATGAACACTCGGATGAGGTTTTGGATATGAGCATACAGACACTGGCCGCCCAGACATCTTATTCCTCTGCCACGATTCTGCGCTTCTGCAAGAAGCTTGGATATTCCGGCTTTGCGGAATTCAAATATGCCCTCCGCGCAGAGGGAAGAAAAGACACTCCCGGAACATCGGCTGCGAAGGCCCAGAATTTTAATACCCGGATCATGATTGACAGCCTGTGTTCCAATGTCGAAGGAACCTCCAATCTGATATCGGAAGACCAGCTCATCCATACGTTCCGGTATTTTGACAGCAACTGTCCCATCTACTTATGGGCCCCGGGAGGGATCACTTCTATTCTGAGCGACTATTTTGAGAAGCTTCTTTTCTCCATCGGACGCCAGAATGTATACAAGATCGAATCCAGTAAAATGGGAGAACACATTTTAAGAAATATCCACTCAGAATCCCTGCTTATCTTAATTAGCACCACCGGGGATTTCGGTCCGACCGTACGTCTTGGCAAAATCGCCCGGATGAACAATGTCCCGATTCTATCCATTACCCCATATACCAACAATGAAGTTGCCAATTTAGCCACTGTCAACTTCCGCTTCTTCACCAACCAGCGCGAGAACCGGGGAGCGGAGTTCACTTCCAGGCTACCTGTGTTTTATATGATCAACGCAATTATACGCTGTTATCTTCAGTACAAGCTGTCCGGCCGGGAACAAACGGAACAGGGGGAAAACCATGATTCCATTATTTGAAAAAGCACATCAGCTGCACCTTACGGATACGGAAGAAGAAATCCTTAAGTATTTTGAATCCAATCTTCCCTCGTCCGTGTATACCAATTTAAATGACTTAAGTGCCAGCCTGTATACTTCCAATGCAACCATTGTCCGTTTCTGCCAAAAGCTGGGACTGAAGGGCTATAACGAATTCAAATACCAGGTGCGAAAGGAATTAAAGCAGCTTCACCCCCAGAACTTCCGTACCGATGATCTGGTCCATCATTCTCTCGCCCTGTTTAAGGATAATTTAGATCAGATCGATGAAAAGGAGCTGGAGGAGATCGCCGGGCTTTTAACCAGTGACCGGCCCATCTATATCTATGGCTCCAATTTAAGCTCCCTTGCCGCCAAATATCTCCAGACGGTCTTAAACACCCTTGACTATCCCTGTATTCTGGTCGAATGGCGGCGCCTGTTAAATGGCCTTGTTCATGAGATAAACAGCGACGCCGTACTTTTCATTATCACGGCCCATGGAGATGCCAGGCGGTATCTGTCTGTATTCCGAAAAGCTAAGGCCCGGGGCACCATCACAATTCTGCTCACCTGTGAGAAGGACAGCCCTTTAATCCCCTACAGCACCTTCGCACTCTGTACCAATGACCGGAATGAGGAGTACCGTCATGTCGATATCAATCCAAGGCTGGGGATCTTTACGATCGTCCAGATTCTGATTGAACTGGCCGCCAGGATCAAACAGAATTCCCAGGACGGCGGTGATACCTTTGGTTCCCTTTCTTAACGAAAACAAAAAAGCTGCCCGGTTCCATGTTTCCCATGGCCGTGCAGCTTTCTCTTTGTATCTTTAATATTTTAATACTTCCCTTACATTTGATGCAATTCCTTCCACTTTCGGTCCATAAATCACCTGGATATGGGTATCACTGGTGCGGACTATTCCCATGGAGCCTGTTTTCTTTAAAAGTTCGTCACTCACCATTGCCATATCTTTAATATCCACACGAAGTCTTGTCAGGCAGTTGTTCACTGTTTTGATATTACCATATCCGCCAAGTCCCTCTATAATTTTCGATGCGAGGGCTTTTTGTTTTTCTTCCATGGTGTTCTCCGAAACATCCGCTTCCTGCTCTTCGTCAGATACATCGATGGAGAGCTGTTTTCTGGTCAGGTAACTTTTAAATACAAAATAATAAATAACGGAGAAGAACGGCCCGGTAATGATCACCCAGTACCAGCGGGATCCTGGCTGGAATACGCCCCAGATCAGGAAATCGATCAGACCGCCGCCGGTATTGCCGATAACAACCTTAAATGCTGACATCAGCATGAAGGACAGACCGCCCATTAACGCATGGAACAAAAACAGCGGCGGTGCAATGAACATGAATGAGAATTCCAATGGTTCCGTAATGCCTGACACAATGCTGGCTGCGACGCCTGCAATCATAAGAGCCTTTACTTTATTCTTTTTCTCCGGAGGAGAGGTCCTGTAAATAGCCAGTGCTGCTGCCGGAAGACCAAACATCATCATCGGCATTTTGCCCTGTCCTAAAAATACCGTAAACGGCCTCAGCTCTGAGATGTCTACTTTATCGACAAATTGAAGGAAGATATTTAAGCATCCTTCTACTCCTTCATAGGTTCCGCCAATGGAGGTGGTACGGAAAATACCGTTTAATACATGGTGCAGACCGGTAGGAATCAGCAGCCGCTCCAGGAATCCATAGCCGAATACTCCGACCAGTCCTGTAGCAGATATCAAGCCTCCCAACCCGTCAATAACCATGGAAACCGGTGACCATAGGATCGGTGCGGCAAGACCCACAACTGCCATGGCCATAATAACAACAATGGCAACAAAACGTTTCCCTCCATAAAAGGAGATTGCCACTGGAAATGTGACTTTATGATACCGGTTATGGAGTGAGGCAGTCATGATACCTGCAACAATACCTGCGACCGCACCCATATCCAGGGTTTCCACACCCAGGATCGTGGATATCTTCAAAGCACTAAAATTCATAAAGCCGGAATTGATCATACATGCCGATGCCGCCAGAAATGTATAATAACCGATAAATCCTGCAAATGCCGCGATTTCCTTTTCCTCTCTCGCCATTCCAAAAGATATGGAAATGGAAAACAGCACCGGAATCAATGTAAATACAACACCTGATATTTTATTTAAAGTAGAAATAATGAAATAAATAAGCCCCTGCTGTAAAAATGGAACAGCCGACTGTACCTGCGCTTTCATAAGCGCAGAAGTTAACCCCAAAACGATACCGCATGCGGCCAAAGCAGCAATCGGCATCAGCAAACTACGTCCGAGAGCCGAGAAAAAATCCATTGCCCTGTTTTTCTTCATGATAATATCCTCTCCCATCACAGACTACCCTGCAACGTTACATCCTGTTTTCTTATGATTCTCCATAGGAGTACATTTCATTTCACTCCCGCCAAGTTTTTGCTTCCCCTTAATTTAACTCCGGCCACATTCCTTTATTGGCTTCAATCAAAGCATCCAGCACCTTTCTTGCTTTCTTTGCATCGCCGATCAGCCTGTTAAGAGTAAATGCCTCCAGAGCCTTCTGATAAGAATTCTCAAAATAAGCATCTACAATCAGCTTTTCACAGGATACCTGGTTAACCAAAAGTCCCAGATAGAACTGAGGAATATTTCCCACTCTCATGGGGCGGGGGCCATTTGCTCCAAGTTCGCATACAACCTCTACCATGGCATCGTCCTGCATATTGGCTATGGCACCGTTGTTCTCAACAATCAGGATATGCCTGTCATTTTTATTAAAAGCGATGGATTCCGCAACCTTAATCATCATTTCGGCATGGGCATCGGAAATCTCATCAAACTTATCTCCCAGCTTTCCTTCTTTGATCACCTGGGCACACTCGCTGAATACCCGTTTTTCTCTCCCCGCCATAACCTCATCCGCACGTGTAAAATCAGCATCCAGATGACTAGCCTTATATTCCGGATATAAGTAATACTGATCATAAGTGTTTGGCAAAAACTCCGGGAAATCTTCCATGATTGTCTTTACCATTCCGTAGGTATCCAGCCAGGACTTATCTCTCTGTTCTGCATCCTGGGGAAGGAAGCCGTTCTGAGCAACCATTTCCCTGATTTTGGGAAGCAGGTCTTCTCCCGTATGAACGTCATACATATGGGTAAACCAGCCATAATGGTTCAGGCCAAAATAAACCGGGTCTAAATCTTCCCAACTGCATTTTAAAAGTCTGCTGCAGGAGCGTACCACATTCTCCGGCTGATCACAGATGTTTAAGATTCTCTTGTCATCCGGAAACTCTCTGCGGAGTGCTTCTGCAACAATAGCTGCGGGATTGGAGTAGTTTAATATCCATGCATCCGGTGCATAGGTACGGATATCGTGTACGGCCTTGATCATATCCACGCAGGACCTGAGACCATAGGCCATCCCTCCCGCCCCGCAGGTTTCCTGTCCGATGATTCCCATGCTCAGCGGAATGTGCTCATCCTTTGCACGCATCGGAAGTCCACCGGAGCGCATCTGCATAAATATGAAATCCATTCCCTCATAAGCTTCCTTAACATCAGTTGTGTAAGAGAAATCCAGCTCCGGAAATCTTTCCTTAAACAGAATCTCACCATACTTTCCTATCGGTTCCTGGCGGTCGTTATCGATGTCAAACAGCACCAGCTTCTTTAAAGGGAATTCCTCTTTAAGTCTGACAAATGACTTTAAGAAACCTAGTGTAAAAGTACTTCCCCCTCCAACGATGCATACGTTAAATGTTCTCATTGTTTTTCTCCTTTACCTCTTTTTACTTATCCTTGATGGCCTTATGATACTTCATTTCATTTAACGTGTAAATAGTTTCACATGCATACGGATACGATCCCATATTTCAACATTTATTACTGTTACAGTTATAATTTTCACTCTTTTTATTACAAATGATGACTGCATTTTTCAAATAAAAAACGGCACAATTAAAAGCCGGTTCGGATATAAAACCCGAATCGGCTTTCTCTTTTTTTCTTGTCCAAGACCAGGACATTTAACTTAATAGTGGCAAATTACCGGAATTCCGGAATAAACAAGTCCATATAATACCTTTGCCTTCTCCGGCGGAAGATTCACACAGCCATGGCTTCCCGTTGTTTGGTAAATGGCCCCGCCAAACCGGGACCGCCAGTTGGCGTCATGGAAACCGATCCCTCCGTTAAACGGCATCCAGTAATCCACATGACTTTCATATTCATAGGTGCCGTCTGCCTTTTTGGCTCCACGCAGAATCCGGTCTGTTTCCTTATTGTACAGGGTGAAAATACCCTCGGGAGTTGTGTAATTTTTGGAAACATTTCCTGTCACACAGGGAGAATCCCATACCAGAGCGCCTGCCTTATACATGTAAACATGCTGGGCCGCCATATCTGCTTCCACATAAGTCCCGCCCCAGGCACTGGTTTTGTCAGCCACTGTCTGAATATACTTTGGTTCCCTTTTCTGACTGTGTCCCGATTGAATGATGGCATTAAGGGCAGCCGTTTCTTCCGCCTGATCCATCTTACGGCCATAGGAACCAGGAAGAAGGCTGGGTTTTCCATTTGTAACGCGAAATGCCCGTTCCTTTCCTTGTATATCATACTTGTCCGCCAGACCTTTAACATAAGCCGTAACCTTATCTCCCTTTACATTTATAACGCCTTCCGTCATTCCTGATACCCAGGAATAGATTTCCTCTCCCTTTAAGACCTCTGACTGGCCGTCTCCAAGGACATAAGTGATCTCCATTGCCCTTATCCCGTTAAAGGAATCCCGTTTGGCAATCAATCCGGCATCTTCTGAGGTGACTGTAATGGTATCATAACAGCCTGATTCTTCAATATTTATCTGGGGTGACACCTCATTTAGCGCAGCCTTTACCAACGCTTCCAGTTTTTCAAGGTTTACGCTGTTCCCCTGTACTTCCGGAAGTATCGTAAAGGGAATTCCCTGCTGCCAGTCAGTAATCCGGGCATTCGTCGTAGCCGTAATACCCTCGCCGCTCATGCAGGAGAGTGAATTCAGTCTTTCCTTTAACTTTCCTTCATCATAACTGACTACTCCCTTTTGGCTATAGTTATTATCAGCTGCAGGACCTGCCACTCTCCCCGAAGCATTCTGCTCATCTAAAACCGTCTTAAGCCCTTCCGAAAAAACCACCTGATAGCCGATCTCAGGACCATTTATGACTTCTTCAGCGTCTCCCTTCTCCTTAATGGAGAGCTGATATTCCCTGCTATAAAAGCCTTCTATTTGTATCTTCGCTTCTTCAACTGTCATTCCTCCTACAAGAACACCGTTTATTTTGGTTCCCGGGACAAATTTAGAAGCGTCATCTGCCAGTGCAATCGTCGTACCTGCCAGCATAAATAGGACTGCCAGAAGGATGCTCTTACTCATCGTACCTGCATGACTTCTTTTTCTGCTCATTTACCATAAATCCTTTACTTGATATTTGGAATATTATTCCACAACTTCTAGAGTAACACTATTTATACGGAATCTCAAGAAAAATCATTCCCCATTTTTCTCCACTCTGGAATACAGAAGCACACCGCCAATGGTAATCAGGCCTCCGGCAATCTGTAAAAGTGCTGGAAGCTCAGCAAAAAGGAAAACAGCAAATAGAGCCGCAACCACCGGCTCACAGAGCTTGGATGCCGATACAAATGAGGGAGACAGGAATTTTAAGCACCAGCTGAAGATACTGTGTCCTAAAAGGGTGGAGAATACAGCCAGAAGAAGTCCCACCACCACAGAACTCATCCCATAACCATGGAAAGGAATTCCGGCCGCTGCCGTAAATATGCATAGCACCAATGCACAGAAGAAATATACGATGTAGGTGTAAGATATTGTCGACATTCCTTTTCTTACTTCCCGGCCGATCAGGGTATAAACAGCGGAAAATATTGCCGCTGCCAGAGCCAGCCCGTCACCGGACAAATGGTCTCCTCCTGCCGAATAATCAGAGAAGGCAATAAGCAGGCTGCCGAATACAGTTATAGCAATGCTTAAAAGGGCTGCTTTTCCAATCTTTCCTTTTAAGAACACGACAAATCCCAAAGCCACCCAGATGACCTCCGTGCAGACAATTGCCGTCGAGCTTGCCACAGAAGTCTGCTTTAAAGATTCAAACCATGACGTAAAATGAAGAGCCAGAAATATTCCGCTCACTGCACATAACACAATGGTCTTCCCGTTCGTCTGTTTTAACTCCGCCCGGACCTGGGCTTTCCCAAATACAACCGGTGTCATTAGCCCCACCGTCCACAAGAGCCGGTACGCAGCCGTCACCACGGAGGGTGCACCGGAATATTTGACAAAAATTGCAGAAAGGGAAATTCCTATGACACCGATTACAATCATGACCATGGGATGCTTTTCAAGAACTTTCATTTTTCTTCTCCTTTGTTATCCTGTCTCAATATATGCCTCCTGATTATAGCATCACTTCTGGTATTGTCAAAGCTTAATAAGGAAAGAAAGCAAATCCGTGCTTGCTGATCTATATCATTTTTATCATGCTTTTTCGATTGTCTATTAAGGTTCACGGTTGAATCCTAATGGTTATTGGGTTATTTCCCCCTTTTCATGCGTAAAACCTTATATTTCCACATTTACCCATTATATATCACTCATCATTCGTCACGCTACGACTTTCCGTTTGAATATTGAAATAATCCACCGTGTGCTCCCATAACTTTGAGCGGCAGGAACCGTATTTACCAGCTCCCAGCCCTGCTGGCCTAACTCATTTAACTCTCTTTGAAATGCGTTCTGGTCCACTTTCCCCCCAAGCATTCCCTTTGCATCAGTAAACAATGTCTTGTACTCAAATTGCTCCATATTCTTACCTCCTGTTATTTTTCCTTCCTTGTATCGTAGAGAAATCTAACGAACTTCTGGCTGCTTTAAATAACAGCAGTCTTATCCTCATAATACCATGTTCCAACTAATGAGAAAAGGGTTAACTTTCCCCGGTCGGACTGCCATGACCGTTCTGCCGGAGCAGTCACTTTTTAACATGCAAAAAAACCGCAGAGTCTGATTTCTCTGCGGATTTTTATAATCTTAATTCTTAGCTTTCCAGATATAAATGCATTGGATAAGACATGTACTGAACATCGTCAAGCTTTTCAACCGTTACAAATCCTGCCGGAGCATTTAGTATGGTTGGAATGCGGTTTACAATGTTTGCACAGGTATGCTCTACCGTAGCAGGCTTCTTAACGAAGAAGGTAGTGTCCGGCTCACCAATGATTTTCCAGTCACACATATCTCCGTCATCCGGGCCGTAAACCTTGCCGATGCACTGGGTTTCAATGACCGGTCCCTGGAAGGTTTCCGTAGTTACAACTGCGCTCATGCCGATGCAGTTACCCTTGGGAATCGTAGCTCCAAGAGTTTCGGAATATAAGTCTTTATCATAAAAATAAGGAACACACTTCTGCGTCTGGGATTTGATGGTCCAGCCCATCTTATTGCACAGCGCCTCGTTGGAGTTCCATACATAAGAAGGCTCCAAAGTGGTCGGATGGGCAATCTTTTCTTCGAATTCCTCAGGGGTAAGGCCTGCGCCGTGAGCTTCGGCAAGAGCCAGTCCATAGTCTTCCACGTTATAGCTGACTGCTCCTTCAATGCGGTCGATCCGATGAACACCACCTGCCACACAGCCAATCATGTTGATCCAGTAAATATCCTGCATTCCGGCTCCAACGATGGTACAGCCATTTTCTTTTGCCAGACGGTCCAGGCGGTTGGTAATGGCGGAGGCAGTGGTCCATGGATAAATGGCTTCCTCACAGGTTGTCACCACGTTGATTCCTCTGGAAACACATTTCTCGAAATGAGGATATACATCTTCCATAAAGCTGAACAGGGTAACGACTGCGATATCTGCATCACACTCATCCAGAACCGCATCTGCATCGCTTCGGATGGGAACACCGATATTAAATCCAAGACCGGCAAACTCGCCTACATCCATGCCTACCACATCAGGGTTTACATCAATGGCGCCTACGATTTCCGCACCCTTTTCATAGAGATATCTTAGGATATATTTTGCCATTTTTCCGCATCCATACTGTACTACACGAACCTTTTCATAATTCATCATCATCGTCATCCTTTCTTTATAAGAAATTGTTTTGGAGCACAGCTCCTGATGCTTTCATTATAAAGGTTATAGATGGTATCAGGTCAATGGAGCAAAATCACGAATTATCAGGACATGCGTACCGGTACCTGAAGGCGCAGGAACATGCCTCTTTCTTTATAGTCAAGAGGCATCTCAACAATGACTTCACAAATATAATCTCCGATTACCGTGTAGTGATTCTCTTCTATGGTCGCCAGCAGACGGTCAATGTACTCTTTTTCTTTGGAAAAGCGGTCACAATATATGCAAAGATAGGAATTGGCCGGTATGACGGTAATCAGCTCTTCCTCAACGTATTCCTGGTCCACGAACACAAACACCTGGGTGGAATACAGGTTTCGCTTCATGAAATTCTCCCGCTTCAATATGGTCCCTGCATTGGCAAAGTAAAACGGAGATATCTTACGGGCTCCCATATCCTCCTTTAAGCTGCGCAGGAGACGTTCGTATTCATCGATTTCATAGTCATAAAAGTTCGTTTTCGTCTCTTTAACATACATCCGCCGTTTTGGTATGTACTCCATAACAATGGCTCCATCGGGAGGAGCCGCTTCATAGCGGTCATAACTGTCAAGAGTCCGTTCTATGGCACGCTTTTGAAGATTAAGTTCCACAATCTTCTGGTCAATTGCATCCCGGTTCTCCCTGAGAAGCTGTTTTACCCGTCCCATATCCCACTTTTTCATGTGAATCCGGATCTCCTTTAAAGGCATCCCCAAGGCTTTCATGTACCGGATCATGTCAAGCTGGGCACTTTGGCGAATGTCATAGTAGCGGTATCCGGTGTTTTCATCCCGGTATACGGGAGAAAACAGTTCTTCCCGATCGTATAGTCTTAAGGTCTGCTCTGTTATGTGATTGATTTTAGCCATTTCTCCGATCGTCATTTTTTTAACGTTGAAATTTTTCAAATTTATCATATTTAACAATCTCCGCAGTTGATCATAGTGGTTTCTCTCTTTATTATACAAAATAAACCTGATACTTACAATAATGTTTTTGATATTTTCTTCACATAGTCTTTTTAAATATAGTGAAAAAAAAACGGGCTTTTAAAAAGCCCGCATACAATCATATCCCTTCCAAATGCCTTAGAATCTCCCTCTTATATTCCATAAATTCCTTCGAGATGTTAAAATCCTTATCCCGTGGCTTTGGTTCCTTTATGACGATTTCTTTTGTAATCCTGCCGGGAGATCCGGTCAGCAAACAGATTCGGTCTGACAAAAGAATGGCCTCGTCAATATCATGGGTGATAAAAAGAGTGGAAAGATGAATGTCATCCATCACCTTTAAATACCATTCATGTACCCCCCGCTTGGTCATCATGTCAAGAGCGGAAAAGGGCTCATCAAGAAGAGCGATGCGATTGGAGAACAGATACGTCCTTAAAAGAGCTGCCCTCTGCCTCATACCGCCGGATAGCTGGGAAGGGTACTGCTTCTCCGTCCCTTCCAAACCAAACAGCTTAAAATACTCTCCCGCCATTTTCCTTGCCTCTGTTTTCTTCATGCCCTTAATAAGAAGGGGGAGGGCCACATTATCCACGATGGTACGGTATGGCAGCAAAAGGTCCTTTTGCAGCATATAGCTGACTGACCCCGGTTTTCCGGTAATTTCTTCCCCATTCAGATAAACATGTCCCTCATCCGGCAGAGAAAGGCCTGCAATGATATGAAACAGGGTTGTCTTACCTCCACCGCTGACGCCAAGAAGAGATACCAGCTCCCCTTCCTTAAGCTCTAAGGATACGCCTTTTAAGACCGCCTTTTCATCAAAGGATTTTGTAATACCTTCCACCTTTAAATGTGTCATGGTTTCCTCCTCTATGTTTGCAGGATTACCTACATGGCAAATGCTGCAAAAGTCAAATCCTCCCACTTACTGAGGCAAATAATCGTTTGAAAATCCGGCATTTTCCGGGATCTCAGGACTAGAAAGGCCATTTTCATTCAGCCAGCCATAAAATTTATTCCACCGTTGCGGATCGATATATCCCCACGTTTCCACATCCGCCTGATATTTATCCGCAAGATATTTCTGGCTTTCCATTACCAGCTTTTCATCAAGCTCCGGCGCTGCCTTAAGTAATATACGGGCTGCCCCTTCCGGGTCCTTTTCTGCATCCTCATACCCTTTGCTCACAGCCCTTAAAAATGCTTTGGCTGTCTCAGGGTCCTGCTTTAGGAATTCATTTCCCGCAATAATAACCGGTGTGTAATAATCAAACGCCGGATTTAAATCTGCAAATGCAAAGTAATCCGTATCAAGGCCTTCTACTTCCATCTTAATACCTGCCCATGCATAGAAGATCCAGATGGCATCCACTGATTTTGACTTTAATGCGGAAACCTCATCCGTAACAGTGCTTGGAATCAGCTGCACCTTGGAAAATTCCCCTCCATCGGACTCCACCACATCTTTGACCATGGCCTTTTCCACCGGAATATCCCAGGTGGCATATTTCTTTCCTTCCATTCCTTTTGGAGAAGCAAGTCCTTCGCCCTTTCTGGAAATAATACCGGAGGTGTTATGCTGAATAACCGCTGCTACTGCTGTAATCGGAAGGGCATTTTCCCCTGCCAGAGCCGGAGCCATGGAGTCCTGAAAGGACATTCCAAACTGGGCTTTTCCAGAGGCTACCAGAACTGCCGCCCCATCCTCAGGTGGCTGAACGATTTCTACCTCAAGCCCTTCATCCTTAAAATATCCCTTTTCCTCTGCCACATAAAGTCCGGTATGATTGGTATTGGGCGTCCAGTCTAAAACAAATGTTACTTTTTTTAAATCCGATGCATTTGTATTTGCTGCCTGTTTCCCGGTTCCCCCGCAGGCAGTGAGAAATACGGCAGCGGCTGCCGCCATAAGAATTGCCAAACCTGTTTTCTTCATTTTATCCTCCAATTCTATCCTATCACTGTTTATCCCATGGCATGCATTTCTTAGAAAGCATGTCCACGCCTTTCATAAGAAGAAGACTGATGGCCGATATGAGAAAAATGACCGCAAACATCTTATCAAAGGAGAACGATTTTTTCACCCGGGTCATGTAGACTCCCAGCCCGCCAAAGCCTCCCAGCCATTCGGAGATGACTGCCCCGACCACGGCATAGGAAACTGAGATCCGAAGGCTTGCAAAAAACTGCCCCATAGCTCCGGGAAGCTTAATATAGCGAAATATTTTTACTCTTCCTGCTCCCATGGATTTTAAAAGGTTCACGGCATCCGGATTCACTGACTTAAAACCGGTAAGCATGCCCACGGTAATGGGAAAAAAGGTAGTCAATACGATGAGGATTACCTTAGGAGCCATTCCGTAGCCAAACCACAATACCAAAAGAGGGGCAATGGCTACTGTGGGAACGGTTTGTGTCAGAACCACAAGGGGATAAAAAGCTCGGTAAAGGCCTTCAAAATGATCCATGATCACAGCGATCACAAAACCAGTTGCCACCCCCAGGAAAAGCCCGGTAAACGCCTCGGCGAGAGTGACTCCCGCATTGACTGCCAGTACTGGGAATTCCGTTACAAATGCCCTTCCCACACTGATGGGTGAGGGGAGCAGAAAGCGGTCCACAAGACCGAAAGAACTGATCCCCTGCCACAAGACCAAAAGTCCAAAAACCGCAGAGCAGGACCAAAGCTTACTTGTGATGCTTTGTGACTTTCTTTTCAATGGTAAGTACCTCCCCTTCCGGCCGGTAGGTGACTTTGATATAAGCGGCTACAGAAGGAGCACCTGCCCTTATGGCAATGTGCTGACATTCCTTAACAATGTCCATGAGTTCATCATAATCCCCTTCAATGGCGGTTTCAAAAGGCCCTACATAATAGTTCAGACCGGTACTCTTAATATAATCAATCACCTGGTCAACGATACGGATCAATTCCTCATCATTCTTTGCCTCCGGCAATGTTTGGATCGCTACGCTTGCATTCATATCTTTTCTCTCCTTTTATCATTAATAGAAATCAAAAACCCGCCCGGATATCCGGGCGGGTGAACAGGCTTAGCCTGAAAGCTTCCTACGCTGGCATTATCCAGATCAGGTTACAGGGTTTAAAGCAATACTGCCTTATCTCAGCCGGACTTTCTCCAGCACCCCTTTTCAATTTTCATTGCAAGTATACAACGGTATGGTCAGAAAGTCAAGCAACCTTCTGACGGAGCCGGTAAGCCGGCTCCAATGGTTTCATGCATATCAGACACAGTCAGCGTTTTCGCATTCACAGGGTTTTACGATAATGGAGGATATCTTCTGCCCATCTAGGTATCCGCAGGCGGCAAGTCCGGCCTGAACCACTGAGTTCCAGTTCTTTGCAGAAAGCTGATAGGTGGTCTCATCATCTAAGACCACAGTACATGCCTCCTCCATAGGGCAAGTCTCCGAATAAACGACTTTATACATGTTCTTTCGGCTAATGGCTCCGATCTCCTCCAGGATATTGACCATCCGGTAAACGGTCGCAGCGCCGATGGTCTCGTCAACGCCTGATGCCTTATAATAAATCTCCTTGCAGCTGGAGCATTCATGCTCCAATATGATATCTAACAGCGTACTGCGCTGCTTCGTGATTCTGCAGCCCTTTTCCTTCAGCTTTTCAATGATCAGTTCTTTCTGCATCTTAGTCCTGTGATAGCTTCTGGAATCAGGCGTTTTTCTTTTCTCAATAATATTCGTTCGTTTCTCCATTTGCGCGCCTCCGCTTATTTCTTCCAGCTGCCGCCTCAATTAATGGCAATGGCCTCCGCAATGTTTACAATCTCCGCCGCACTGAATGGATTTTCCGCTCTTTTTGTCATTGATCATGCTTCTTACTGCCAATGACACCAACCCGGCAACAACGATAAAAACAACAAGTGTTCCCATAAAGTACCTCCTTATATTTTGAGCCTGCAGATAAGGTGCAGGCTCTCATGGGGCAAGCCTACTTAGCTCCTGCCACGCTGTTTAAATGAATTTTTGTTACTTTTTCTTCCTTTGACGGTCTTATGAGCAGGTAGATGAATCCTGCAATCAGCGCAAAGGCAACGACTGTAAAGATCCCAAAAGCACCTGTAGAAATAAGAGTGCCGATCTGATAAACACAGAGAGATACTACATAAGCCAGAAGGGTCTGATATCCGATCGCAATCCAGAACCATTTTGCATTATTCATCTCTCTCTTAATGGCGCCCATAGCCGCAACACAGGGAGCGCAGAGAAGGTTGAATACCAGGAAGGAGTAAGCGGCAACAGCTGTCATGCTTCCTGCAAGAGTGCCCCAGATTTCCGATCCGTCTTCCGCCACTTCCGCAAAACCGTAAAGAATACCAAAGGTTCCTACTACGTTTTCCTTGGCAATCAGTCCGGTAATAGCAGCTACTGTTGATCTCCAGTTCCCCCAGCCCAGAGGTGTAAAGATCCAGCTGATCGCGCTTCCGATTACCGCCAGGATGCTGTGATCAAGCTCTACCGCATCCAGCATCCGGAACTCTCCGTCTACCCAGCCAAAGAAGGAAGTAAACCATACGAATATGGTGGAAACTAAAATGATGGTTCCTGCTTTTTTTATAAAGGACCAGCCGCGCTCCCACATACTGCGGAGAACATTTTCAACTGTCGGCATATGGTACGCCGGAAGCTCCATAACGAAAGGAGCCGGGTCCCCTGAGAATAATTTAGTCTTCTTTAAGATGATTCCGGAACAAATGATAGCGGCAATACCCACAAAATAAGCGCTTGGGGCTACCCAGGCCGCGCCGCCGAATAAAGCACCTGCAATCAGGGCAATAATGGGAAGCTTGGCTCCGCAAGGGATAAACGTGGTGGTCATAATTGTCATTTTACGGTCCCTGTCATTTTCAATGGTACGGGAGGCCATGATACCGGGAACGCCGCAGCCGCTTCCTATCAACATGGGAATAAAGGATTTTCCGGAAAGACCAAATTTGCGGAAAATACGATCCATAATAAATGCAACTCTTGCCATATATCCGCAGCTCTCTAAAAATGCCAGGAAGATGAAAAGAACAAGCATCTGAGGTACGAATCCAAGAACAGCGCCAACTCCGGCTACGATTCCGTCAAGAATCAGACCCTGGAGCCAATCCGCACAGCCTACGGCCGTTAAAATGCCTTCTACAACAACCGGTATACCAGGAACGTCTAAGCCAAAGAAGGTAAAGCCCTCTCCGAATAAGCTGTCATTGGTCCAGTCAGTCGCCCAGGTTCCAACCGTTGTAACAGAAACATAATAGACAATGAACATCGCTGCTGCAAAGATCGGCAGAGCCAGGAAACGATTTGTTACAATCCGGTCTATTTTATCCGATATGGTCAGCTTTTCCACCTTGTTACGTGTAAAACACTCATGAATGATAGATGAGATATAGACGTAACGTTCATTGGTAATGATGCTTTCGGTGTCGTCATCCATTTCCTTTTCGATCCGGTCGATTTCTTCCGTTACATCCGGTACATGCTTCATCTGAGCCTGGATCTTATTGTCCCTTTCTAAGAGCTTAATAGCAAAGAAGCGCTTCTGCTCTTCCGGGATCTCATTTCCCAGCTTATCCTCGATGGAGTCCAGAACAGATTCCACTTCCGGTGCAAATTTATGGACAGGGATTGTATTGTTTTTCAGATTAGCCAGGGCTACGGCCTTTTTAGCCGCCTCCTGGATGCCGGTTCCCTTTAATGCGGAAATCTCTACTACTTCACAGCCCAGCTTCTGGCTCAGCTTCTGGATATGTATCTTGTCTCCGTTTTTCTCAACAATATCCATCATGTTGATTGCCATAATCACCGGGATACCCAGTTCCATAAGCTGAGTGGACAAGTATAAGTTACGCTCGATGTTGGTTCCATCTACAATGTTCAGAATCACATCCGGCCGATCAGTGATTAAATAATTTCTGGCCACCACTTCCTCCAGGGTATAGGGAGAGAGTGAATAAATGCCGGGAAGGTCCATGATGATCACATCTTTATGGCCTTTTAACTTCCCTTCTTTCTTCTCTACCGTTACGCCCGGCCAGTTCCCCACAAACTGATTGGATCCCGTAAGCGCATTAAACAGCGTTGTCTTTCCGCAGTTTGGATTACCTGCTAATGCAATCTTAATTGACATACTCTACCTCTTTCTGCCTGTCAGCACCTGATTTATCGGGTATTAGTCATACCTAACTCATTTGCAAAAATCAATTATTCCACAAGAATCATTTCCGCATCCGCTTTCCGCAGAGACAATTCATATCCTCTTACGGTTACCTCAATCGGGTCCCCAAGGGGTGCGACCTTACGCACAGAAACGTCCACACCTTTTGTGATACCCATGTCCATGATCCGTCTCTTAACCGGGCCTTCCCCGGTAAGCTTTGTTACCTTAACTGTTTTTCCGCACGGAATTTCCTTTAATGTCATTGTCTGCCTCCCTCTCTATTCCACCAGAATCTTGTTTGCCATATCTTTTCCAATCGCCACTCTGGAATCTTTTACATTTACAATCATATTTCCGCCAATTTCAGAAACAACCGTCACAACTCCTCCGGATACAAAGCCCAGATTCTCTAAAAAACGTCTTGTTTCTTCCTTGCCGCCTACCTTACGGATTACATTCGGTTCGCCTGTTTTCACCATTGTCAGAGGCATCATTCATCATCTTCTTTCTTTTTATATTGCCCTTCCATTTGGTCAGGGGCCAGCCCCGCATTGCGGGATGTAAAGATACATCTAGGAAATATTTTTTAATAATATTAATGAGAATCATTCCCATTACGCAATAGTTAGTATACACTAACCTAAGGCAGTTGTCAAGATTTTTATAAAATCTTTTTGTATGAAATAAAAAAAGGGCTGCGGCAAAATATCAATACTATTTTGCCGCAGTCCTCTTCGATTGTTCTTACCAGATCTTCACTCGTTTCTCGGGCGCCACGTACATGGCATCTCCCTCCTTTATTTCCGGATAAGCCTTATAAAAAGCATCGGTGGCGCTAAGCACTGCATTAACTCTCACCTTGGCTGGAGAATGAACATCCGTGTTTAATCTTCTGATCATGTTTTCCGGCGTGTATTTCGCAGCCCATATGGTCGCATACTGCTCAAAAACCTTCTTTAGACTCTCTGCATCATCTCCAACAATGGATGTGATACAGGCCATGGAACCGAGATCCGCAATATTCTCATTTAACGTCTGCGCTCCGTTTACGTGGCGTCCTTTATAGCCATCCTGTTCGCTATAGTAGGCCACCACCTGGTCCGCCAGCTGTTTAAATTTAGCCCTGTCCTCATTGGTCCACCATACATGATAATTTCCCTTTTCGTCATAAAGGGAGCCGGAGGAATCAAAGGCATGGCTGACTTCATGGGCAATGACTGTTCCGATCCCTCCCAGATTTGATGCGTAATCCTTGTCAGGATCATAGAAAGGAGCCTGCAAAATAGCGGCCGGGAACACAATTTCATTACCAGTAGGGTTATAATAGGCATTCACCGTCTGAGGTGTCATGCCCCATTCCGTTTTATCCACCGCTTTACGGTACTTTTCCTTGTTCACAGCATTTTGGGCCTTTGTAAGGGAAATGACGTTATTAATTAGGTTCCCTCCTTTTTCAACCGGTGTGATGGTTGCTTTTGCATAATCATTAGGCCACTTGTCAGGATATCCGATCTTAAGGGTCATGTTGTCCAGCTTTTTCATTGCGGCTGACTTTGTTTCTTCTCCCATCCAGTCTAAGCCCATAATCTGCTTTTTGTAATTCTCAAGGATATGGTGAACCATCTCTTCAATGGCCGTCTTATCTTCTTTTGAAAAACGCTTTTCCACATATAGTCTGCCGAATTCAAACCCAAGCATGTTCTGGGTTCTTTCACTGGCCAGCCTCTGATCGGTTTTTCTTTCCTTAATGCCGTTCTGGGTGTTATTCCAGTCCTGATAATTATCTCTGATCTCAGCGGTAAGGTATGGTGCAAAATCATTCACCAGGCAGAAGATCGAATAGTTCTTTAATACAGGGAGATGCTCATTGGTAAGATACTTGCCTATTTTCTCCATCTGCGCCTTCTGAGTTACCACTAAGGAATTAACATCGGTCAGTCCTGCCGACGTAAGATAATAGTCGGCAGTGCCTTCCGGAAGCAAACCCTTGATATCCTTCATGGAATAAGGGTTGTATATGATATCCGGGTCGTTTTGCTGGCTTAAGGGAAGGGCGCTTGCAGCCATATCTCTCTGAAGTACCATAATATCTGCAGCAGCTTTCTCTGCCTCCTCACGGCTCAGTCCCGTGTATTCCAGGGTACTTCTTATATAGCCCTGGTACTGGTCCATCAGCTTTGCCTGGGTCTTATCCTCCAGTGTTTCCTTTCCTGGCCCTAAATCCGCCCCATCCACATACAGGGCATACCGGCTGGAATCCTTCATATCTTCCATCCACTGCATCGTAAGAATGCTGTTGGCTCCCAGATCCCCATAGATGGTGCCCACCGCTTTCAAATATTCATCGATATCAGAGGCATTTCTTAACTTATCCAGATAAGGCTGAAGCTGTCCAAAACCGGCTTTTTTCCGCCCTTCCATATCCATGGCTGATAAATATAAGTCTGCGATTTTCTGCTCCAGGGAACCTGGCTTCGCATGTTTCCGGTTTTTTACTGCCTCTTCCAATACTCCCTCAAGTACTTCATAGGAATCCTTTTCCAGCTTATAAAAATAACTCCAGCCGCTGGAATCATTAGGTATTTCCACCTGGTCTAAGATTTCCTGGTTTACATAATCATAATAATCATCCTCCAGCCGAATTCCATCTGATTCATCCGCAGCAGCACTTCCCGCTTCCCCTTGCACATTGACAGGCTGAGCTGCTGTCTGCTCCGGCTGCTCCGGCTGCGTCTCCATCTTCTTACGGCACCCGGTCAAGAGTAAAGACATCATTAATATAGCTATCAGACAGAACTTGATCCTGTTTTTCATATTGTACCTCATATCTTTCTACAGGTTTTTTGCACTAAAAAGGAAGTGGATCTCTCCACTTCCTTATCGGTTCTATCTTCTATTATGCTTAAACTTCGTCAGAATATACTGCTGCGTCATCTGCAGCCTCATCCTGTGACTGAAGTGCCTTAATGCTTAAACTGATCTTCTTATCGCCTTCATTGAAATCAACCACTCTAGCCTCGATTTCCTGGCCGATCGCCAGAACATCAGCAGGTTTATCCACATGCTCTTTGGAGATCTGGGATACGTGAAGCAGTGCATCTACGCCTGGTTCCAGCTCAACAAATGCGCCGAAATCAGTCATACGTGCAACTTTACCGCTTACTACGTTGCCTACTGCATATTTTGTAGAAGCATCTTTCCATGGATTGGTCTCTGGGAACTTTAAGCTAAGGGCGATCTTATCACCGTTGATATCTTTAACCAGGACTTTGATCTTCTCACCAGCCTTGAAAGCTTTCTTCGGGCTCTCAACTCTGCCCCAGCTCATCTCGGAAATATGAAGCAGACCGTCAGCACCGCCAAGATCAATAAATGCACCAAAATCGGTTACATTCTTGATGGTACCTTCTACAACATCGCCTGTATGGATTCTTTCAAATAATTCCTTCTGGAGTTCAGCTCTCTTAGCAACCATGATCTGCTTTCTGTCGCCGATGATTCTTCTTCTCTTAGGATTGAATTCGGTAATGATAAATTCAATTTCCTTATCTGCATACTTGGATAAATCCTTCTCATAAGTATCGGATACCAGGCTTGCAGGAATGAAGACTCTTGCTCCCTCTACAACCACACTTAAACCACCGTCAAGTACCTGCGCAACTTTTGCAGTAAGTACCTCGTGGTTTTCAAATGCTTCTTCTAATCTCTTATTGCCTCTGTCTGCAGCCAGTCTCTTGTAAGACAGGGCTACCTGGCCTTCGCCATCGTTTACCTTGATGACTTTGGCTTCCATCTCTTCACCAACCTGTACAACAGTTGTAAGATCTAAATTCTGGTCATCCGTGTACTCACTACGCGGAATGATGCCGTCGGACTTGTAACCTATATTCAAGACGATTTCATCTTCCTTTACGTCGATGACTTTACCAGTGACGATCTCTCCTGTACGTATAGTTTTCAATGATTCTTCTAACATTTGTTCAAAACTTAACTCTGACATTAGTATGAACCTCCTCGATAATATAATTCGGGGTTGAAGCCCCGGCTGTAATACCTACGCTGCGCACAGAATTTCCACAATCAGGATCTAAATCACCTAGTGTCTGGATATAGTAAGTGTTCTTACATTCCCTTCGGCATATGTCGTACAGCTTCTGGGTATTAGAACTACTTTTTCCGCCTATAACAATCATGGCATCCACTTCTGAAGCTATCCGCTTTGCTTCCACCTGTCTTTCCTGTGTTGCATTGCAAATCGTATTTAAAACAAGTATATCATACCTCGTTTCAGAAATTTTTTCAACTAAATCTTGAAATTTATTGTAATTAAATGTCGTCTGTGATACAATACACAGCTTTTCCCCTTCCGATAGAGGTAATCTTTCCACTTGCTCGGGTGTTTCCACCACTAAAGTATTGTCATTTCCCCAGCCTTTAATACCTTCCACCTCCGGATGGGATTCATTGCCGATAATAAGAAGCCGTCTTCCCGCCTGATTTTGCTCCTCGGCAATGCGATGGATCTTCTTCACATAGGGACAGGTTGCGTCTACAATCTCGATCCCGTTTCGCTCCATGATCTCATAAATCCGCTTCCCTACTCCGTGGGACCTTATGACAACAACTGCATCCCTGACCGCTTCCAGTTCCTCTTCCGAATGAAGGACCTTTACTCCCTTTTCCTCTAAATCACGTACCACTTCCTCGTTGTGGATAATGGGGCCGTAGGTATAGATGGGCTTGTCGTCTCTTTTCAGCTGTTCATAAACCTGTTCTACCGCCCGCTTTACTCCAAAACAAAACCCGGCGGTTTTGGCAACAATCACTTCCATAGGCTGCCTCCTTCCGTTTTTCTTTCCTGAAAAAGTGCAAGGATCCGGTCCACTACCTGTGGAACGGTCATGGAGGAAGAATCCACAAGGACAGCATCCTCTGCCTGCTTAAGGGGAGAATTCTCCCGGTTCATATCCCGGTAATCCCGTTCAATGATATCTTTTTCAATGTCATTAAGGCTGCATTCTTCTCCCTTTGCCCTAAGCTCCTCATACCGTCTTTTTGCCCGGACCAGGCTGCTGGCTGTTAAATAAATCTTTAAGTCCGCCTCAGGAAGGACGCAGGTTCCGATATCCCGTCCATCCATAATGACATTTTCTTTTAAGGCCAGATTCTTTTGAAGCTCCACCAACTTATTGCGTACCGACATATAAACGGAAGCCGCAGAAGCCATGGCGCTGACCTCCCCCGTGCGGATCAGTCCGGAAACGTTTTCTCCGTTTAAGATCACCTGCTGCATCCCGTTCTCATAGGTAATGGTGACGTTCACCTCTCCTGCTGACTTTGATATTGCTACCTCATCATCTGCCGGTATCCCATTTCTTAAAAAATGCAGTGCCATCGCACGGTACATGGCTCCTGTATCCACATATACGAAGTTTAGCTTTTCTGCAACAGACCTTGCAATGGTGCTTTTTCCTGCCCCGGCCGGTCCGTCTATGGCTATATTATAAACTTTTTTCATTCGTTGAATTTCTCCTCTCCGGCAGCACTTCCGGCCGCCCATCCGGTGGACCAGGCGATTTGTAAATTAAAGCCTCCGGTCACTGCATCAAGATCCAGCACTTCCCCGGCAAAATAAAGGCCGGGAAGAAGCTTGGATTCCAAGGTGGATGGGTTTACCTCTTTAACAGAAACACCGCCCTGGGTGATGATGGCCTCATTGTAGCCCCGAAGTCCTGTAAGGGTCAGGAGAAAGCCTTTGGTTACACGGACAAGACGCTGGCGTTCTTCTCTTGTAATTTCATTGACCTTCTTCTCCGGCGGTATATTGCTTCGATCCACCATGACCGGCACCAGCTTGGAAGGATACAAATGCTCCAGAGAATTCTTAAACTGCTTGTTCGCAGCCTCTTCAAAATCCCGCAGGATCCTGGCATCAAGCTGTTCTTCGGAAAGAGCCGGCTTTAAGTCTATGGAAAGGGTCAAAGGCCCTTTCTTCAGTTCCTTTACCGCATAACTGCTGGCGCTTAAAAGAACCGGACCGCTGACCCCGTAATGGGTAAACAGCATTTCCCCGAATTCCTTATAAACCACCTTTTTCCCGTTTAATATGGAGGCCTCCACATTGCGAAGGGATAAGCCCTGCAGTTCCTTTACCACCGGCTCCTCTACCACAAAGGGAACCAGGGCAGGAGAAAGAGGGGTAACCTTGTGTCCGGCTTCTTTTGCCATCTCATACCCGTCTCCTGTGGAGCCGGTTGCCTGATAGGACAATCCGCCGCAGGCTACGATCACCGCATCTCCGTGCACCTTTGTATTTTTTCCACCGTCTTTTATAACCAGCCCCTTAAGGCTGCCGTTTTCTATCAAAAGATTCTCCACCTGGGTGCGGTAATGGATGGAGACTCCAAGGTCTAAAAGTCTTTTTGTAAGAGCCTTTATTACGTCGGAAGACTTATCAGAAGCCGGAAATACCCGGTTTCCCCGTTCTGTCTTTAAGGAACAGCCAAGTTCTTCTAACATGTCCATCATATCAAAATTGGTAAAGCCGTAAAAGCTGCTGTATAGGAATTTGGCATTGGTTACTACGTTTCCGAACAGCTCCTCTGTATCACAGGCATTGGTTACATTGCAGCGTCCCTTTCCGGTGATATAGACCTTTTTTCCAAGTTTTTCATTTTTCTCAAAAATGTGGACGGTACCGCCCTTCATGGCTGCTGCTATTCCAGCCAGCATCCCTGCAGCGCCACCGCCCACGATTAAAACCGTATTCATGCTTTCCTCTTTCCTTCCCATGCTTTCTGGGCATAAAGGTATCCCTGGAAGGGGCTTCCTCTTTCTATCCCTGAAAGGGATTTGCTTTCGTTCACTATTTTCTTACTTTACACGAAAAAGAGGGAAAAAACAAGCGGTCATGAATTTTTCTTTCTTTTTTTTATCTCTGACTCCAAGGCCTCCACGACAGTCTTTAACACCTTAACCCTGGCATAATACTTACAGTTTCCTTCCACTACCACCCAGGGAGCATAGGTGGTGGAGGTCCGCACCAGCATTTCATTGACCGCAGATTCATACTGATCCCATTTCTCCCGGTTTCTCCAGTCCTCCTCCGTGATTTTCCACTGCTTCGACGGATTTTCCTGACGCTCTTTAAAGCGTTTTTCCTGCTCATCTTTATCAATATGGAGCCAGAATTTAATGACAACGGCTCCGGCATTTGCCATGTGGTTCTCCATCTCGTTGATTTCCTGATAAGCCTGCTTCCACTCAGCCTCGCTGCAAAATCCCTCGATCCGTTCTACCATGACCCGGCCGTACCAGGTCCGGTCAAAGATGGCAATATGGCCTGCTTTTGGCACATGATTCCAGAAACGCCACAGGTAATGATGGAGCCGCTCCAGATCATTGGGAGCCGAAGTTGGATATACCTTATAGCCTCTGGGGTCTAGATTGCTGGTCAGACGCTTGATTGCCCCGCCCTTTCCTGCCGCATCCCAGCCCTCAAAGCCAAGGACTACAGGGATTCGTAACCGGTATATCTGGCTGTGAAGGGATTCCAGCTTTTCTCCCAGCTGGCTCATCTCCTTCTTATATTCTTCCTTTGTCAAGGTCTTTGATAAATCCACGCCGGATAAGACTCCGTTCTGGAATTTCTCTGAACGGACCGGCACCTCTTTTTCTTTTCTATCTCCCCTTAGCTTCCTCTGCCTTAGGGCATCCTCTAAGCAGTCTGACACCTGGGTGATGATTTTGGCGGAGGCAAAGTCCTTATCAGTGCCCTCGATGATAGTCCATGGAGCACAGTCCATGTCCGTCCTCTGAAGCATCTCCTCTGAGATTTCTAAAAAACGGCCGTATTCCTTATTTCTGCGCCAGTCCTCTTCTGTCACCCGCCAGCTGTTTTCCTTCGAGGCTTCGAGCCGGTTAAACCGCTTCTTTTGCTCATCCTTTGATATATAGAGGAACAGCTTTATGATGACCATGCCATCGTCTGTTAACTGCCGCTCAAAGGACTGAATATCTTGAAAGGCCTCTGGCAGAGCTGTCTCCGGGATCTTGCCTTCAAACCGCAGGGTGGTCACCTGCCGGTACCAGCTTCTATCAAAGAGGGCGATTCTTCCCTGGGCCGGAAGCTTGGTCCAGAAACGCCATAAAAATGGGCGCATCCGTTCCTCTTCCGTTGATTTATCATTGGCATATACATCAAAACCTCTGGGATCCAGCGCCTGAATCAGGCGGTTGATCTGGGTGCCCTTTCCTGATGCTCCCATGCCCTCAAACACGATCATGACAGGAATGCCTGCTTCCTTGCACTCCCGCTGCAAAAGGCCCAGCCTTTCGCTTTGCTCTTTCATTGTGTCTTTGTAGGTTTTTTTATCTATCTTCTTCGATAAATCAAGTTTCTCCAGCATAAACCGTCCCTCCTTTGTTAAACAGTTAAGCTTAAAGCTTTGCAAACACCTTAGCCACTTCCGGCATAACCTCACTGATCTTAATCATCTGAGGACATTCCTTTTCGCAGTGATGACATGCCTTACAGCCTTCTGCCTTTACTCCCATGGCCTCGTATCCGGCCTTTGCCTCGTCCTCTTTATGGGCGGCAGTCATATTGTAATAAGAGAATATTTCCGGGATTTCCAGGCCAAAGGGGCAGGGGAGGCAGTAACGGCATCCGGTGCATCCCACTAAAGCCATGGAATCAAAGATTTCCTTTGCCTTTTTATAAATCTGCTTTTCGTCCTCTGTCACCATTCCGATATGGCTGCGGTCTGCATATTCTATGTTTTCCCGAAGCTGCTTTTCGTCGCTCATTCCACTTAGAAGAAGGCTCACTTCCTGCTGGTCCCATAAAAAATCAAGGGCATATTCCACCGTGGATTTTTCCTCAGGAAACACCGTTTTTACATGATCTGCAGGATCAGCCAGCTTTCCTCCAAGAAGCGGTTCCATGACAACCACCGCAAGTCCCTTGTCAGCCGCAGCCTTCAGTCCTTTTAAACCAGCCTGATGCTCTAAGTCCACGTAGTTATACTGAATCTGGCAGAAATCCCATCCATCATAATAATCTAGGATATCCTGAAATACATCATATGAATCATGGAAGGAAAATCCAAGATATTTTATTTTGCCGTCTTCCCTTGCTTTTTCCATGCGCTTTACAAGATCGAATTTTTTGATCTTATCTTCAAAACGGTCTCTGCTTAAGGCATGAAGCAAATAAAAATCAATATGGTCTGTCTGAAGCTTTTTTAACTGTTCATCTAAAACTTCATCAAAATCTTCCGGCTTTTCAAGCTTCCATACCGGACATTTGGTGGCCAGATAGGTTTTCTCCCGGTAACCATCCCTTAATGCGTTTCCTACGATTCTTTCACTTTCTCCCTGGTGGTAAGGATATGCCGTATCAATGTAATTTACCCCTTCATCAATGGCATGGCGGATCATGGATACCGCCCGGTCTTCATCCACCTGGTCTCCCTGAAGGATCGGAAGTCTCATGGCTCCAAATCCCAGGGCCGATACTTTTATTCCTGTTCTTCCAAAATCACGATATTGCATAATCTTCCTCCGAATAATATGTATTACGGCTTTTTCTGCCCGCCGCTCTTCCCTATATTGTACCATATTTCAATCCCGTGCCAAATACTTTTTTCTCAACCCGAAGAATAAACCGCAGGGCAATAAAGATCATACTAAAATGCCGCGGTAATACTGAATTTCAGTACACCGCGGCTCAATCAATACTCCCCTGTTATGCGAGATCAGAATCAGATCCGGCCTGATTATTATTTTATTTTAACTCTGGCCAGTAATCCTTATTCGCTTCAATCATTTCATCCAAAATCTGTTTTGCGACCATTGCTGATGGTATGGTCTTGTTCAATGTAAATGCTGCCAATGCTTTGTCATAGCTTCCTTCTATTGCCGCCTCAACGATCAGCTTTTCACAAGCCTCCTGCTGCTCGATCATTCCTTTGAAGAAAGTCGGAATTTCTCCTACTCTGGTAGCTTCCGGGCCTTCCTTTGTAATATAGCAGGGAATTTCTACCATGGCATCGTCCGGTAAATTTTTAACAGCACCATTGTTCATAACCATAACCAGATGACGTTTCTTTAAATTAAATGCAAGGCTCATCGCTACTTCCACGATAAATTCCCCATGAACACCGGTAAAGAATGGAGTCATATCAATTTCTCCGGTTGTTTCATACTGTTCAGCCGCCTGGAAAATCCGTTTTTCCCGTCCATCCATAACTTCATTGGCTCTTGTATAATTCTTATCGGAATGCTTTACAATCTCATCCCCTAACAGATAGTATTGCATATAGGTATTAGGCAGATAGTCCGGGAACATTCTCATTAAATTCTTTGCATTGTCAAATGTGTGTTTCCAGGATGCATCATTATGACGTACTTCACTTCTGTCATCCGGAGGCATATAGCCATGTTCTCTTACATAATCCTTTAATTCTTCTGTCCGGTCCTCTTCCCCGACACGGATTTTTGTAAACCAGCCAAAATGATTCAGTCCAAAATAATCCGGTACAATATCTTTTCTGTCACAATCCAAAATGTTAGACATGTTTCTCATGATTGCTACCGGCATATCACAAATATTTAAAATTCTGGCATCTGGACGAAGCTTATGCATAGCTTTTGCAACAATGGCAGCCGGATTGGAATAGTTTACGATCCAGTAGTCCTTGCTTGCATATTTTTCACAATAATCGATGATTTCCACCATTGGGTTAATGGTTCTTAAACCATAGGCAAGTCCGCCAGGTCCGCAGGTTTCCTGCCCTACTACATCATATTTTAAAGGGATCTTCTCATCCAGTTCCCTCATATGATATAGCCCTACCCGCATCTGGGCAAAGATAAAATCTGCATCCGTAAATGCTTCTTCGGGATCTGTTGTAAGAACCAGTTTCACTTCCGGATCAAACATCTCAATTACCTTTTTTACCAAAACTCCTACTTTGTCCTGGCGTTCTTTGAAATTATCATAAAGCCTTAATTCGGAAAGTTTAAATTGATCCTTCTGATCCAAAAGGCTCTTTACAATTCCCGGTGTATAAGTACTGCCGCCGCCTACAATGACTAATTTAAACGTTTTATTCATAGCTAATCTCCTTATTTATTTGATTCCATCTTCTCTAATGCATCATCTACCAAGGTTCTCATTTTTGAAACACTAAGACCGTAAACCACCTGGACATCATTTCCCTTTTTCATAATACCGGCTGCTCCAGTGCCTTTTAGAGTCTCTTCATCAATCCTTGTACTGTCTTTAACTTCCACTCTTAATCTGGAAAAGCAGTTTTCCAGGCTTAAGATATTCTCTTTTCCGCCTAATGCTTCTATGATGGTCCTGCCCTGGTTCAACCGGTCTTCCTCAGTCTCTCCGCCGCCGGACTGTTTTGCTTTTAATTCTTTTTTTACTGCTACTGCATTTGCATTTAAATCAAGTGCTATTTCCGTATCATCATCCTCACGTCCCGGAGTTTTTAAGTTCAGCTTTTCAATCATAAACTTAAAGACAACGAAAATCACAAGGATTTCAATAAGGCCGACCAGTACATACAGAGGCCATAAGGTTCTGCCGATTCCTGCCGGAAGATTTAACACAAGGAAATCCAGAATTCCGTTGGTGGCGCAGACACGGACGCCGATTAAATAAACTACCATCTGAAAAAAGCCATCCAGAACAGAGTATACCAGCCATAATAATGGAGCTGCAAAAATAAAGGTAAATTCCAGGGGTTCTGTAATTCCTGCGATCACTGCTGTTAAAGTAGCCGGGATCATCTGAGCCTTTAAGTTCGCCTTTTTCGCTTTCTTTGCGGTTACATAGAAAGCCAGTGCCACACCGATGATACCAAATGTCTTCATCAGACCATAGGTCAGGAAACGGCTGGTATCCGGCATCATTCCGGCTGTTGGATCACTTAAGAGCGCCAGGAAGATCGGCTTTGCACCAATTACGTTTTCTCCGCCGATCACCGCCTGTCCGCCAACTGCTGAATAAAGGAAGGGTGACCAGATTAAGTGGTGCAGCCCGGTGGGTATCAGGAACCGGTTTAAGAATCCGTATACAAATACACCGGCAGCTCCGGCAGTGCTCATAAAGCCGGTCAAAGCGGATATTCCGTTTGCAACTCCCGGCCACACATAGGTCACGCCAATGCTTAATACTGCAATGACAGGAATCATGATCATGTAAACAAGTTTGCTGTTGCCATAAGGAGCAAAGCCGCCCTTAAACTCGGTATCACAATGCTTGTTGTGAACCAGAGCCACCAGAACACCGATGATCATACCAAGAAACACGCCCATATCTGTTACGTGAAATCCTAACTGAATTGTTTGACCTGTACCATATAAAGCTCCGGCAGTTGCCCCTTCTATCATCTTTCCTGACAGCTCCAGCCACTTGCTGTTAGCTCCTAAGAACATGATGTATGACATCAATGCTACGAATGATGCATCTGCTTTTTTCTTTTTTGCCATACCATTTGCAATTCCCACGCAAAATAAAATACTTAAATTCCCCATAATAGAATTCAGCATGCTGTTAAAAAATTTGCCAACCGTCCACAGCATCCCACCTTCTGATACAAATGCGGTATTGGTCATAATTGCAGTCAAAGCAATCATCATACCTACGACAGGCAAAAATAACACTGGCCCAATCATAGCTTTAGAAAAGCTCTGCATGGATTTTACTACTTTATCCCTCATCTCAAATTCCTCCATATATAGTTGTTTACACTGGTAATTACCTTGTGGTGGGATTTTATCATACTTGAATACAAATCAAAATATTTTAAACGTTATTCACAACATGTTGACCATATAGTGAACATATTTACTTATATTCATGACATATTTTGATGCCAGATGGTGTAATAGGCATAAAAAAAGCATTAATACTCATTTCCTATCACGAAATGAGTATCAACGCTTTCCTCTTTTATACTTATTATTCCCGATAAATACCTATGCCGCACTGGTCAATTAAATTTCCAATACAAGGAACTGCCAGCCTTTTAAACGAATCCTGGTCTCGTCATAAGATACTTCCTGATAATTATTGATCAAAATCTCCTTTGGCATCCGGGGAAGAGGTACTTCCTGCTCATCCTTTTGAAAATTCCCAATGATCAGGAGTGTTTCCGGCCCTTTCCGGTAGTAGGCCATAATATTCGTTTCATCCTCAAGAACAGGTTCCAGGGTTCCATAGATTATGGTTTCCTTCCATCTGGGATGTTTCCTTAACTGGATCAGCTTTTTATAGAACATGAAAACCGAATGTTCATCGTTCATCTGGTCAGCCACATTGATATCCCTGTAATTCGGGTTCACCTTCAGCCAGGGGGTGCCATTTGTAAAGCCTGAATTGGCAGATGCATCCCACTGCATGGGAGTTCTTGCATTATCCCTGCTGTAACGGCTTACAATGTTAAGCGCCTCTTCCGGTGAGTGCCCTGCCTCCAGGGCGGTCTGGTACTGGTCAAGGGTGGCAATATCATCCACATCATCAATGCTGGAAAAAACAGTATTTTCCATACCGATTTCCTGTCCCTGATAAATAAAGGGGATTCCCCGGAGCATAAAGTTTAAGCCGCCAAGCATCTTTTTTGCTTCCAGACTGCATTCTCCTTCCGGAAGGTAATGGCTGACTCCTCTAGGCTCATCATGGTTTTCAATGATGTTGGATAAAAACCCGGTAGTCCCCACATGCCTTTGGGCGGCAAAGCAGCAATGCTTATAATCTTCCGGAGTGATCGCTTTGGCATCGTACCAGCCCTTTTCACTTCCGCCGAATATGGTTTCATTAAAATCAAATTTACTGGAAAAGTAACCATTTTCACCGATAAAGGAATCTAATTCTTCCGGCTTTTCATCAAAGACCTCTCCAACGGTAAAAGCATCATGAGGTTTAAAGCAGCGGTCCCGCATTTCGCTTAAAAATTCACCGACTCCATTGGCGCGGGACAGCATTTCCTGGATGCTGCATAAACCATCTGCCCTGTCTGGTTCATAATCCTGTAAGGGAAGGGCCTTTTTTATATTAATGATTGCATCAATCCGGAAACCGCCCAATCCTTTATCCAGCCACCAATTGATATTTTTATAGACTTCCTCCCGGACTGCTTCATTTTCCCAGTTTAAGTCCGGCTGTTTCTTATGGAACGAATGGAGATACTGCTTATTGGTACCGGGAATATCGCTCCATACAGAATTCCCAAAGTAGGAACGCCAGTTGGTCGGTGATTTACCGTCTTTTTTCTCACGGATATAAAAGTAGTTTCCATATTTTCCATCCGGATCGGCACATGCCTTTTTAAACCATTCATGCTCGTCGGAGCAATGGTTAACAACCAGATCCATGACGATATACATCTCCCGTTCTTTCGCTTTCTCAATGAGTTCCTCCATATCCTCCATGGTCCCGAACCTGGGGTCTATGTTGTAATAATCGGCGATGTCATATCCCTGATCTGCAAAAGGGGAAACGTAAATCGGGGAAAGCCACAGGATATCCACACCCAAGTCCTTCAAATAATCCAATTTACTGATAATCCCCTTTAAATCTCCAATGCCGTCCCCATTGGTATCCAGAAAGCTTTTTGGATAAATCTGATAAGCTGTTTTGTCATGCCACCATTTCTTAGTCATCGTATGTCAACCTCTCTTTTCAGTAGTAGCTTCATTCTACCTCTCAGAACAAGATTTGTCTTACACTTCTATGATTAAAAAATTCACTATTTTGACTTTTCTTTCCGATATTGTAAGGGAGTCGTACCGGTATACTTCCGGAATATTTTCAAAAAATTTCCAAGGTTAAAAAAACCGGAGTCCAGACATATGTTCATGATCGGGAGGTCGGTGGTTTCCAGCAACGTGATTGCCTTCCGGATCCGGTAATCATTGATGTATTCGGTTGGAGTCCTGCCAAGTGCCTTTTTAAAAAAGCGGCAGAAGTACTGTTCATTCATATTGGCAAGAGAAGCAAGGTCATGGATATAAATCTTTTCCCTGTAATGGTTCCTGATAAAGGTAATAGAGGCTTTGATCAGTTCTACCCGCGTATCCGTGTTGCGGTGGGAATCGGAATATAAGTGGAACTGGTACAAAGTGGCAAGCATTTTAAGAAGGGAAGCTTTGATCTGAAGCTGGGAGATCACAGCTTCAAAAACATCTTCCTGCTGCTCTAAGCCTTCCTCTCCGCCAAAGGAATCAGTCACGTTTATAAAGCACTCCAGGATAGAAGAATAAGACGGATGATCTGGCTGAATGCATCTGGGAAAGGAAAGTTTATTATTTTTTAGGGGATTGATTAAGTACATCTGAGCGGAATCATAGGCGTCAAAGCTTAAAAGCCCCGGCTGGAACACGATGGCATGCTCCTCTTTTAAGCTTTTGGATTCACTGATGATTCCATGAAGCTCCCCTGGATTGATAAAAAAAATACATTCTTCCTTAATTTCATAGGACTCCATGTTGACTAATAAACGAAAATGCCCTTTAAGAAAATGGATCATTTCAATTTCCTCGTGCCAGTGGTGCTTTACCAAAATGCCCTTTTGTGTTGATTGTGTCCGGTAGATCCCACAGGGAAAAGAACTGGTGCCATGGGGACGTCCCTCTTTTAATTTGGATTTTATCTCTGGATTCATGATTATCCTCATTCCCGGCCGTATTTATGCCTTTAAATCAAGCGGATTTTCGCAATCCGCCCGCTGCCTGATTTGGTGAAATATACGGTATATTACGTGTATCATACCACAGGGAGGGAAAGGGATTCAAGCAAAAGCAACTGGTCAAGAAGTTATGTTTATAGTACACTTAGTAACATAACCCATGCCAGAATACCAGGAGGAATATTATGATCAGACGATTCCGCAGATTATCTTTTCAGTCCAAAATACTGCTTACTTATTTGCTCTTACTGCTGTTTACCGTGGTTATTTTTGCCATCTGCTATATTCAGGGGGTCTCTTCTGCCCTTACCTACAACATTGAATACATGAAACAGTCTAACCAGCAGAAAAACATGAACTTAGATATTGCCATGGGAAATAACAGCTCCTTAAATCTTCTGCATCTCATCGATCCCAAGATCAATGTCATACTCCATGAAAAATCCAGCAATATGACCCCCAAAGACCGTTATGAAAGGGACTATTATATGCAGACCGTTCTTAAAATGCTAACGGTCATCAATCCCCATGTACAAAGAATAACCATCCTGACTTCTGCAGGAGACACCTATTGCAGCATAAACAATATATCAGAGGACTATATAGGAAACGCATGGAAGACCATCGATAGCGTCGCCTGGAAAACAAAGAGCCAGAAATACTATACAATCCCTTATCCTCAGAAAATAGGGAATACCGGATATTCCCTATTAACGGTATACCACCAGCTTTCGGATATCGGCGAGTATAAAACCTATGGATATCTGCTGGCAGACTTGGATTTTGGATCCATTGCAAAAGATTTTAATTCCACGGATGCAGCCGACGGTCTGGCATCTTCCTTTGCTATTGTATACAAAGATCAGGTCATCTATAATTCCAGAAACGCCCACATCAATCTGGAGACCGACCTTTCAGAAAAGGAAAAGCAGGAAGCCTTTCCTCATCTGGAACAAATTGAAGCCTCCGGAAAGGAATCAGGGGAGCTTTTTCTAAATGGTACCCTCTGCATAGCATCTGTTTTAAAAAATGAATCCACCGGCTGGTATCTGGTACAGTATATCCCAAAGCATCTGCTGATCAACACCAGCATGGAAAGTATGCTAAATGTCATGGCATGGGTGATGCTTATCCTGACTGCAGCCGGAATCTTAAGCCTCATATTATCCAAGCAGGTCAGCCGTCCCATTAAAGCACTGGCAGAAACCATGAACCAGGCAAGACAGGGAGAGGTAAAGCTTTTAACAGGATTGGAGCCCAGGGAGGATGAAATTGGCAATCTAATTGAAATCTATAATGATATGGGAAAAAGGATCAATGACAGCATTACCAAACTGTATATTATGCAGATCAATCAAAAGCAGACAGAACTTAAAATGCTTCAGTTCCAGATCAATCCCCACTTTCTGTATAATGCGCTTAACACAGTTACCGCCATTGCAAGGCTGGAAGAAATTGAAGAAATCCCTGCCATCACAGAAAGTCTGTCGGATATGTTCCGCTATAACATAAAAGGAACTGATTTTGTAACCTTAAAGGATGAAGTGATCCAGCTAAAGAACTATATCCGCATTCAGTCCATCCGGTTTCCCGGGCGCTTTGCAGTGAAGTATGATATCCCTGAGGAATACGAAAATAATGGGGTGATTAAATTCATCCTGCAGCCTATTGTGGAAAACTCCATTCAACATGCGTTTAAGAATAAACGGGACCAGGACTATTTAAAGATATCCGTCTCACAGGATTCGGAAGATTACCTTTTGATCTCCGTGTACGATGACGGTTGCGGTATACCAAAAGAGAAAGTGGATGAATTAAACGATGCATTATGGAATACAAAAGCCAACACCCTGTTAGGAGAGGATGGAACAGGCATCGGGTTAGCCAATGTAAATGCCAGACTCAAAAACTTTTATGGAGAAGATTGCGGAATTGTGGTGGAAAGCCGGTACGGAAGCTTTACCTGCATTCACATGAGGATCAAGAGAAATAAGGAGGGGTAGAATGAAAGTCATCATAGCGGAAGATGAATATTACGCAAAAAAAATGCTTGTTAAGCTTTTAACTAACATTAATATGGACATCACCGTATGTTTGGAAGCCGAAACCGGGAAGCAGGCCGCAGATTATCTTGCCGTCAAGGACGCAGACCTTGTGATCACTGATATCCGCATGCCGGAAATGGACGGGCTGTCCCTTGCAAACTATGTAGAAGAACACTGCCCTGCAACGGATGTGGTTATCGTAAGCGGCTATTCGGATTTTAACTACGCCAGGGAAGCCATGAAGTATGGGGTCCGGTATTACCTTACCAAGCCGGTAAAACCAGAGGAACTGGAAAAAGCCATATGGGATATTACAAAAGCCAGAGAAGAAAAGAGAAGGCTGCTTGAGAAGCAGGTGGACCGGAGGCTTTTGCAGGAATCCCTCCAATATGTGAATATCTCCGGCATTCTGGCTAACCGGGCCCTAATGGATACCTTCCGTGATCTGTGCGGCGGACAGCTAAAGGAACGCTCCTACCAGATGATCTTATTGCAAGGGAAACAGCGTTTGAGCCGGGAGGAGGCAAAGAAGCTGGCTGAATTCTTAGAATCCGCATCAGACCACGCCAATATCCAGGTCTTTTATTTCCAGCAGCCGGACGAGGTGATTGCCATGAAGTTTGATGGGCAGGATGAGCTGTGGGATCAAAAGCTTTACCACCGGCTGAAGCAGGAACTGCCTCAAAGGGAAATAGAAATCACCTGCGGCATAAGTAGGATTTACAAAGGGGAAGAACTGTTAGGAGACGCTTACCGAGACTGCGTATATGCCATTAACGGAAGACTGCTTGATGAAAAGACCAGAGTGTTTGAATATGAACCGGAGCTTTCTATGGAACAGATTCTGACACAGCAGGAGGAGCTGTCAATCTACGAAAGTGTGATGAAGGGAAGCTACCAGCAGGCAGAGACTGCTCTCCGTCAGTTTTTTGAAAAATGCAGGTCGGATAGCAGGAATGTATATTCCTTGTACAGCGGTATCATGCAGATTTTTTCCGTAATCAGCAGAGCCTATTGCAGCAGGGAAGCTTCTTCCGAATCAGAAGAAGTAAACCGGTATCTTTTATTTTCCTTCAAATCAGATCTTTATCAGTTCCGTACCATGGAAGAGCTTAAGCGGTACATGTTTAAAATTCTGGAAAACACCTGCGGCTCCCAGGAAGAAAAAGGAAGCATCATCGAGGAAATCAAGAATTACGTATCCCTTAATTTCCGGTACGAGATTTCCCTAAATGAACTGGCAGCCCATAAGTATTTTATGAATTCCAGTTATTTAAGCCGTCTGTTTAAATCAGAAACAGGGATGAATTTTTCCAAATACTTAATCACCTACCGCATGGAACGGGCAAAGGAGCTTTTAAAAAATACAGTTTTTAAGATAAACGAAATCGCCGATTATGTAGGCTATAATAACACCTCCTATTTTATCCACACCTTCAAACGCCTTTATCAGATGACCCCCGAGCAATATCGCGCCCAGGAAGAAAAAAGGTAAAAAATGTTTTACGAAACATCTCAGATACCTTATATAGGTGGTCATGATTTGTTTTGTATAATGAAACTACCAAATAACAGGAAACAGAAAGGGCGAGGATGATGTATATGAAAATGAAAAAAATGTTGGCAGTTGGTTTGACCTGCTCCCTGGCAGCGATGCTGGCTGCAGGATGCAGTGATTCAGGCAAAACCTCAGGCAAAAGTTCCGATTCGGGAGTCGCACACCTGGAGTTTTTCTCTTCAAAGATGGAAAATGTATCCACCATGCAAAAGCTCGTGGATAAATTCAACAACCAGAATACCGATGTCGAAGTCACCTTAAATTCCCCGGCAGATGCGGGAACTGTATTAAAGACCAGGATGACTAAGGATGATCTGCCGGATATCATCGCCTATGGCGGCGATAACATCTATACGGAACTTACGGAAGCAGGGATCTTATTGGATTTAAGTGACCAGGAAGTATTAAAGACCATAAATGATTCTTATATGCAGATGGTCTATGATATCAATGGGGATAAGGCAGAAAAGGCATATGGCATCCCCTTTGCTGCCAACGCTTCCGGTGTTATCTATAATACAGATTTATTTCAAAAAGCAGGTGTAACGATTCCGGAGACTTGGGATGAGTTCATTGAGGTATGCGAAAAGCTGTCCGCAGCAGGCATCCAGCCCTTTGAATTAAGCTTCAAGGATAGCTGGACCATCTTACCCTCCTGGAACTCTCTGGCACCGGCAACCCAGCCCGAAGGCTTTTTAGATGCAAAGAAAGAAGGAACAGCCACTTTCCTTGGCACCCATGAAGAGGTTTTGGAAAAATACAGCAAGCTGGTGAATTATGCTCAGACAGACTTTATGGGAACTTCCTATGATGACGGCAACCGCAGCTTTGCAAATGGCGAAGCAGCAATGTTAATTAACGGCGTATGGGCCGTACCTGAAATCAAAAAAACCAATGAATCCATCAATCTTGATATGTTTGCTTATCCTGCAACCAATGATAAGAGTAAAAACAAGGTTGTATCCGGGATCGATGTCATGCTTATGGTGACAAACCAATGCAAGAACCCGGAAGCTGCCAAGCGCTTTGTGGCATTTATGTTGGAACCGGAAAACAGTCAGCTTTATATAAACGAGCAGTTTGCATTTTCACCGGTGGAAGGCGTTGTACAGGAGGATGCTTCGGTGGCCGGCCTGGCAAAGGATATTGCTGATGGAAAGGTTACTGATTTTGTAGACCATTATTATCCCAACGGTTATAATTTGTCCGCTATTTTATCCGAGTTTTTCTTAAACAAAGCAAATGGTATGGATGAAAGCGAGAACATAGCTGCAACACTGAAAAAGTGCGATGAACAATATGATATCCTCAATACCCGTTAAGCCTGGTAAAAGGAGGATCACACATTGAATAAACATAGAAATAACCATATCAGTCCAGCGTTCTATCTTATGGTAGTTCCCGTGGCAGCACTGTTCTTTTTACTCCATACGGTCCCCTTTCTAAAGGGTATCTTTTACAGCTTTACCAACTGGAAGGGCTATGGGAGCTGGGAATTTATCGGATTTAAAAATTTCCTGCAGTTTTTTAAGGATCCTTCCATAAAGCAGGCCTATGGCTTTACCTTCCAGTTTGCACTTTCCGCCACTGTCTTAGTAAACGTTTTAAGTCTGTCGCTGGCATGCGGGCTCAATGGAAAAATCCGGGGAAAGAATCTTCTAAAGGCGCTGTATTTCCTGCCATATATGCTGGGGACTTTAATCATTGGTTTTGTATTTAACTTTATCTTTGGCAATATCATTCCGGGATTTGGAAAAACAGCGGGTATCCCTGGTCTAAGCGTAAATATCCTTGGTACCAGCAAAGCATGGCTGGGGGTTTTGTTCGTTACTGTCTGGCAATCCATGGCCTTTAACACCATGATCTATCTCTCTGGTCTTCAGACAGTGGATAAGGATATCTATGACGCGGCATCCGTTGACGGTGCCGTTGGCCTCCAGCGTTTTATCAAGATCACTTTTCCGCTTATTGCTCCTTTCTTCACCATCAATATGGTATTAAGCGTTAAGAGCTTTCTTATGGCATTTGACCAGATTATGGCAATGACAGGGGGAGGGCCAGGAACTGCGACCACCACGATCTCCATGTTGATTTATAAGAGAGGATTTGACGGCGGACAGTTTGCCTACCAGTCAGCCAATGCCGTTATATTATTTTTAGTTGTGGCGTCTATTTCCGTATTCCAGCTGAAGATCTTAGAAAAAAGGGAGGCGAAAGTAAACTGATGAAAGAGAAAGAAAAGACCAATTGGCTCCTGACAATCCTTCTGTCAGTAATCGCTGTTATCGTGATCCTGGGCCCTCTTTATATTACTGTGGTAATCGCCTTAAAATCACCGTCGGATATGGAACATATACTGGCTCTTCCCACTTCCCTGCACTTTGAGAATTTTTCCATGGCATGGAAGCTTACCGATTATCCGAGGAAGTTCCTAAATACATTTTTTATCACAAGCATCAATCTGGTGTTTACAATCCTGACCAATTCCATGGCAGCTTATGCCATTATACGGAATAAGGATAAAAGCAGATTTTTTAATCTCATGTATTATTATTTTATCAGCGCCATGTTTATCCCTTTTAATGTGATTATGCTACCCCTGGTAAAGCAGGCCTCAGCCTTTCATTTGGATAACATCTATGGCATCACATTAATTTATATTATATTCGGACTGCCCATGAATACGTTTCTTTATTCAGGCTACATCAAATCCCTGCCTGTGGCATTAGAGGAGGCGGCGAAGATCGATGGGGCGGATACATTCCAGACCTTTTGGAGCATTATATTTCCGCTTCTTAAGCCCATGAGCGCTACGGTGGCAATCCTGTCCTTTATGTGGACCTGGAATGACTTCTTAATGCCCCTGGTTTTGCTGAGCGACGCCAGCCAGCAAACCTTGCAGTTGGCCCAGTATGTGTTTAAAGGCCAGTTCTCCACGCAGTATAACCTTGCCTTTGCCTCATATTTAATGGTGCTGCTGCCAGTTTTAGCTGTATATGTTTTTTGTCAGAAATGGATCATCGCAGGAGTGACCAGCGGTTCTGTAAAAGCTTAAGGAAGGAAGAAGAAAATGGACAGACAATGGTGGAAACAAGCGGTTATATATCAGATTTACCCCAAAAGCTTTCAGGACAGCAACGGGGATGGGATCGGAGATCTTCAAGGGATTATCTCCAGACTAGATTATTTGAAAGAACTTGGGATAGATGCTCTCTGGCTCTCCCCTGTCTATTGTTCGCCACAGGATGACAATGGTTATGATATATCCAATTATCAGGATATTGATCCAATGTTCGGAAATTTAGAAGATATGGAAGAACTGATTAAAAAAGCAGGAAGCCGTGGGATCCGGATTATCATGGACCTTGTATTAAACCATACTTCCGATGAGCATCCTTGGTTTACAGAGGCGAGAAAAAGTAAGGATAACCCCTATCATGATTATTATGTGTGGAGGGATGGCGTGGAAGGAACTGCTCCCAATAGACTGAAAGCCGCTTTTGGAGGCTCAGCCTGGGAATGGGTACCGGAACTTGGACAATACTACTTCCATCAGTTTTCAGTGAAACAGCCAGATTTAAACTGGGATAACCCAAAGGTTCGTCTGGAAATCCGGGATATGATCCTTTGGTGGATGGAGAAAGGAGTCGGCGGGTTCCGGTTAGATGTCATCGATTTGGTTGCCAAGGAGCCTGACCGTATGATCACAGCCGATGGTCCAAAGCTCCATGAATTTATACAGGAATTAAGCAGGGAAACCTTTCAGAAAGGAGATTTAGTCACCGTAGGCGAAGCATGGAGTGCGAATCCGGACAATGCCGTTCGTTACAGCAATCCGGATGGCAGTGAGCTTTCCATGGTATTCCAGTTTGAGCATATCTGCCTTGACCAGAAAAAGGGCGGAGAAAAATGGGACTTAGCTCCTCTTCCATTCCTGGAATTAAAGCGTGCCTTATCCACCTGGCAGGAATCCCTTTACTTAAAAGGCTGGAACAGCCTGTTCTGGAACAACCATGATCTGCCGAGAATTGTATCCCGCTGGGGAAATGATAAGGAATATCGGATCGAATCTGCCAAAATGTTTGCAATTCTCCTTCATGGAATGCAAGGCACCCCCTATATCTACCAGGGAGAAGAACTTGGAATGACCAATGTAAGATATGATATGGAAGACTACCGGGATATTGAAACGTTAAATATCTATAGGGAAAGAACCGGAGCGGGATATAATGAAGCAGATGTCATGGAGTCTATCTATACAAAAGGCCGGGATAATGCGAGAACACCGATGCAGTGGAATCATGGCAGAGAGGCTGGATTTACTGATGGAACTCCCTGGATCAAGGTGAATCCAAACTATCCGGAAATTAATGCAGAGGCCGCAATGGCAGATGAAAACTCTATTTTTCACGTCTACCAGAAGCTGATTGGATTAAGAAAAACCCACGACGTATTCGTAGATGGGAAATACCGGCTCTTAATGCCGGAAGATCCCGATATTTTTGCCTATACCCGCACGCTGGAAGAAACTACTTTGCTTG
Organism: Lacrimispora sanguinis; assembly: GCF_044987295.1. NCBI lineage: Bacteria > Bacillati > Bacillota > Clostridia > Lachnospirales > Lachnospiraceae > Lacrimispora > Lacrimispora sanguinis. Next base: position 2,119,782 of record NZ_CP173277.1, read on the forward strand.
TAATTTGTAACTTTCACGATAAAACAATACCATTGCAGCTGCCCAAAGAGCTTGACCGTGAGAAACAGCAGTTAATCAGCTCTTATATGGATGAAGGCCAGGCAGATGTGCTTAAGCCGTATGAAGCCAGAATGTATCTGATCGGATAAGTCAATCGGATATTCGCAATCCGCTTCGCTGCTTTATGAGGTTAAAAAGAAGAGAGCCATTACCGGCTCTCTTCTTTTTTTATCAGCCATGGGCGTCTTTCACTGGCACTCATTTAATTCTTCTAACACCTGGCTCATTAAATATTCAAATACCACAATCACCCTTGCATAAAAATAATTGGACTGCAGATTCCGGTCATCCAGGGTCTTATCATCCAGAATCGGAATATTGACGGTAGACGTGCGGCCAATATAATTGCTCTGTTCTCCTGTAAAAGATATGATATCCACCTGATTTTCATTTGCGTAGTCAACAAGCTTTGCAATGGTATCTGTTTCCCCGCTCTTGGAGACCACTATAACAAGTGATGCACCAAGACGGTTTTTATCATATACTGCATAGGCATTGGTCTTAATAACCCGGAAACCGGTTACCAGAAGCTTACGCTCTATATATTCCGCCAGTGGTGAGGAAAATCCGGTAGCAGATACTAAAATAATATCATTTCTGTGTTTTTTTAACTGGCCCATAAAATCATTTAGTAATTCATCTGGTATATCGCTGATAAAGCTGGTAATATCCGACAGTCTTTCTCTATTTTTCCTATGACTCGTAATCATAAAATTAAGCCGGTATATCATATCGGTATATCCGGTATATCCCATCTTTTTTGATAATTTGATGATCGTTGCAGCAGATACAAAATTTTGATTTGCAACTTCTCGTACTGCCATATGAAGTACCTGTTGATTATTTTCCAGAATATAATTTAATATCTGGGTTTCCGTATCTGTCAGCTTGTATTTATCCGCCAGTTTATAAACATCAAATTTCATAAGTCCGCTCACCTTACTCCCTTCCTTTTTATAATATCCCCTGCTGTCAATATCATTCATTCCACTGGTTTTAAGGCACACAAGAAAAAAGACAGGCTGTCAGGTACTTCCTTTCAGCCTGTCTTTCTGTCTTAGACCTCTGTCGTAATAAATATATCATAAATTGCCCTGATCGCTTCCTCAAAATCTGCGTTCTTTACGCCAATGATGATGTTGAGTTCACTGGATCCCTGGTCAATCATTTTTACGTTTACCCTGGAATGGGCAAGAGCCGAAAAGATTCTTCCGGCAGTTCCTCTGGTTGCCTTCATGCCCCGGCCTACCACAGCAACAAGTGCCAAGTCTGATTCCATCTCAAGGAAATCCGGTTCTACGGCCCTGTGGATTCCTGCGATGACGGACTGTTCATAATCTTCAAATTCTGACTGATGGACAAAAACGGTCATGGTATCGATTCCTGATGGCATATGCTCAAAGGAAATGCCGTACTTTTCAAATACCTCCAGTACCTTTCTCCCAAAACCGACTTCCGCATTCATCATGGCCTTTTCAATATTAATGGAGCAAAAGCCCTTCTTTCCTGCAATTCCCGTAATGGTATAATGGGGCTTTCTGCAGGTGCTTTCCACGATTAAGGTTCCTTTGTCCTCCGGTTTATTGGTGTTCCGGATATTGATGGGGATTCCTTCTTTTCTTACCGGGAAAATAGCATCCTCATGAAGGACGCTGGCCCCCATATAGGCAAGCTCTCTTAACTCCCGGTATGTAATGGTCTCGATGACCTCAGGATTCTTAATGATCCTGGGATCTGCCACCAGGAAACCGGAAACATCCGTCCAGTTTTCATACATATCCGCATGAATGGCCTTTGCAACAATGGAGCCTGTTATATCAGAACCGCCTCTGGAAAAGGTTTTTATGGTCCCGTCATCCTTTGCTCCGTAAAAGCCCGGGATTACCGCCCTCTCCACATGTTCTAAGCGTTCTCCAAGCTCTTTATTGGTGAGCTCTGCATTAAAATTACCGTCTGCATCAAAGAAAATCACTTCAGCCGCGTCAATGAATTCGTAGCCCAAGTATTCCGCCATCACCAGTCCATTCAAGTACTCTCCTCTGGAAGCCGCATAATCACGCCCCGCCTTTTTAAGGAAATTTTCTTCAATGGTTGCAAACTCATGATCCAGATTCAGATTAATGTCAAGTCCGTCAATAATCTCTGCATAACGTTCCTTGATTTTTTCCAGAATCTTTTTATAGCTTTTTCCATCTGCTGCCCCATCATAACACTGGTATAACAGATCAGTCACCTTCTCATCCTTGTCATGTCGCTTGCCTGGCGCTGATGGCACCACAAACCGTCTGCTCTTGTCCCCGCGGATGATCTCGCCAACTTTCTTAAACTGCTTTGCGCTGGCCAAAGAGCTTCCTCCGAATTTCACAACTTTTTTCATAGGCATATCTCCTCTGATACAGGTTATCATTACATATTTAACGGAAATAATATCCTAATTGGTATCAGCTGTCAAGTATTTTTAATAATTCATGCATAAATTTCCATTTTTATGCATAAACTTACTCCTCCATCTCCCGGTTTATCTTCTCCTCGCAGGAACGCATGGCCAGGATGGTCTTTTCAAACAGTTCATCAAGAGTCCAGCCCAAATTCTCTGCACCTGACGTGATCACATCCCTAGAACAGCCTGCCGCAAACTTCTTGTCTTTAAACTTTTTCTTAAGACTAGAGACTTCTAAGTCCATAACGCTTTTGGAAGGGCGCATCCTGGCAGCCGCTCCGATGAGCCCTGTCAGCTCATCTGCTGCAAACATGATCTTTTCCATCACATGCTCCGGCTCTACCTCCGAACAGATGCCATAACCATGGCTGCATATGGCATGAACAAGCTCTTCTTCCGCCCCGATTTCAGAAAGAAGCTCAGGGGCCTTTTTACAGTGTTCTTCCGGAAACTGTTCAAAATCCACATCATGAAGAAGTCCTGCAATTCCCCAGAATTCTTCCTCAGACCCAAATCCCATATCTCCTGCGTACCAGCGCATTACTCCTTCCACGGTCAGACTGTGAAGTATATGAAACGGTTCCTTATTATACTTCTTTAGTAACTCCAGTGCCTGTTGTCTTGTGATTGCTGTTTTCATAGTGTTTTCGTCTCCTTATCTATAAAACTATGTCTCAATGTTGCTTTCTCCTGATACAAGGATTCCATTTTCTTCCAAAAGCCTTGCGGTCACACCGTCTCCAGGAACCTTTGTCCCGGAAAACGTCCCGTCATAAATGCATCCATGGCCGCAGGACGGACTCCGTTCCTTTAAAATCGCCCGCTTACAGCCATATAGCCTGGCTAACTTCAAAGTTTCCTCTGCTCCCTTAAAAAAACTGTCTGTCACGTCTTTTCCTGACCGGTCCACCACTCGAACTATGTCAAGATCCCCTGTTTCACCAGAAACAAGCTGCTGCTCCGCAGGCTCTCTGGGCGTCCCTAAACCTCCAAGCTGCTCCGGACAGACTGGTATGAAATTGTATTTATCTATAAGTCCAATAAGGCCATCCTGTTTGCCGTTACCGCCGTCATAGCGGCAGTTGACTCCCAGCAGGCAGGCACTCACCAGTATATTTTCTTTTTCTCCGCTCATCTTCCGCCTCCTTTTTCAATTCTACCTTCACACCTTTGTGTAAAAAAACATCCTCCAGGCAAAAGCCCAGAGGACATTAATTCTTCGTCTTTTTTAATTATAACATATGGAGTAAAATTTGCAATATTTTTGAAATTTAATATACTTTATCAGTATATAAAAATTTGTTTGAAAATCCTTAAAATCACCTTTGTTTTCCAGCTTCATTTATAGATTTTATCTATAAGTAAAAGCAAGGAAACCTCCTGTTTAAGCGAAAAAACGATTGTTCTAACTTTTTTTGTATGGAACTAAAAATTTTTTATATTTTCATGGAATATTAATTGTTTTTGTTTCGTTTATATGTTAAAATGTACGAGAAAGAAGAAATACAGACGCCATCTTTAACAAAATTATGCAAGAGAGTATTGTTAAAAACAATGTGCGGAATTATATAATATCAACTAAGAATGAAAAGAGAGAGAGAGGTATTGTCATGTATGTAGTAAATGTCAACGGCAAGGATTACCAATCAGAAGAAGATTTAACATTAATGGATTTTCTCAGAAACAGACTTGGTATCACCTCCGTAAAAAACGGTTGCAAGGAAGGTGCCTGCGGAACATGTACGGTAATTGTTGATGGGAAGACTGTCCGTGCCTGTATCATGAAATTGTCCAAACTGGAAGGCAAAAAGGTACAAACCATTGAAGGTTTTACACAGAGAGAACGAGATGTCTTTGTCTATGCCTTTGCGGCAGCTGGAGCCGTACAGTGCGGCTTTTGTATTCCAGGAATGGTAATCAGCGGCAAATGCTTAATTGACCAGAATCCAAATCCAACCAGAGATGATGTAAAACAGGCGATCCGCACAAATATCTGCCGTTGTACCGGCTATACGAAAATAGAAGACGGTATTATGCTTGCAGCCAAAATGTTCAATGAAAATTTAGAGGTTCCTGAACTTAAGCAGACCGCTGCGATCGGGGAAAGAACCTGCCGTGTGGATGCAGAAGCAAAAACATTGGGAACCGCCAAATATGCAGATGACTACTATCTGGAAGGCATGCTTTACGGAAAGAATGTATTCACCAAATATGCACGCGCGAAGATCAACGGAATCGATACCAGCAAAGCTCTTGCAATGCCAGGCGTTGTCGCTGTCTATACAGCAAAGGACATACCTGGAGACAGATACATCGGCCATCTGGCACATGACTGGCCAGGTATGATCGATGTAGGCGAAGAGACAAAATGCATCGGCGATACCCTTGCCATCGTCGTGGCTGAATCAATGGAACAAGCAATGGCGGCAGTAAAAGCCGTAGAAATAGATTGTGAAGAATTAGAGCCAATCCGCTCCCCAAGGGAAGCTATGGTACCAGGCGCTCATCAGGTTCATGGCGAAGGCTTTATGCATTTTGGCAAATTCAGAACTCCGGCTAATAACCTTCTTGACCATGAAGAAGTAAAACGAGGTGATGCAGAGACAGCTCTTGCTAATTCCAAATACGTTGCAGAAGGCACCTTCTATGTTCCGCCAACAGAGCATGCGTTCATGGAACCGGAAACTGCTGTTGGTATTCCTGACGGCGACGGTGTAAAGGTAATTACCGGAGCACAGGGAATTTATGATGAACATCACGAATTAAGTGCATATCTTGGCCTCCCTCTGGAGAAAGTAAGAATTCAGAGTGCTTTTGTCGGCGGCGGCTTCGGCGGAAAGGAAGATATGAGCGTTCAGCATCAGGCTGCTCTTTGTGCTTATTTATCCAAGAGACCTGTAAAAGTATCCTTCTCCCGCCAGGAAAGCATTAATTATCATCCAAAGCGTCACGCCATGGAAATCTACACCAAGATCGGCTGTGATGAAAACGGTATTATCCAGGGTATGAAGGCAAGACTTCTCTCTGATACGGGAGCTTATGCTTCTCTGGGCGGTCCGGTGCTTCAAAGAGCCTGCACCCATGCAGGTGGACCATATAATTACCAGAACGTGGACATTGAAGGAGATGCTTACTATACCAACAATCCTCCTGCAGGTGCGTTCCGCGGATTCGGTGTGACCCAGTCCTGTATGTCAACGGAAGCTTTGATCAACCAGTTAGCAGAGCAGGTGGGAATTTCCGGCTGGGAGATTCGTTACCGCAATGCCATCAGACCAGGCCAGTCCCTTCCTAACGGACAGATTGCTGACGAAGGCACCGGTATGGTGGAAACTCTGGAAGCAGTAAAAGAAGATTTTGAAAAATATGAAGCAGATCCCAATTATTTCGTAGGCATTGCTTCTGCCATGAAGAACGCAGGAATCGGTGTGGGTCTTGCAGACGTAGGCCGCTGTATCTTAAGAATACGTGACGGAAAAGTTGTGACTGGCTCTTCCGCTGCTGCAATCGGCCAGGGACTCCAGACCATAACCTTGCAAATGGTCTGTCAGACCACAGGTCTTGTACCGGAACAGGTATTGGTTGGACATCCGGATACAAAATACACACCAGACTCCGGAACTACCACCGCATCCCGCCAGACCGTATTTACAGGAGAAGCAATCCACATTGCCGCAATGAAACTGAAAGAGGATTTGGATGCAGGACTTTCCTTAAAAGATTTGGAAGGCAAAGAATACTACGGCGAATTTGATTTTAAAACAGATCCTATCGGCAGTGACAAACCAAATCCGGTAAGCCATATTGCTTATGGATATGCAACACAGCTTTTTGTTATTGACAACGAAGGAAAAGTTGTCAATGTCATTGCAGCTCATGACATAGGCAAAGCCATCAATCCTCTTGCAGCAGAAGGACAGGTGGAAGGCGGTGTTGCCATGGGTCTTGGCTATGGACTGACCGAGGACTTCCCATTAAAGGACGGCATTCCTCAGGCTAAGTTAGGTACTTTAGGTATCTTTAAAGCACCTCAGATGCCTCCGATCGATGTACGGTTCATTGAAAAGAATCCATCTGATGTAGCATTTGGAGCAAAGGGTGTGGGCGAGATCGTATGTGTTATGGGAGCACCTGCTTTACAGAATGCTTATTACAAGAAGGATGGCGAATTCCGTTACAAACTTCCTTTGGATAATACCTTCTACCGTAAACCAAAGCCAGCAAAATAAAATATCAGAATACCCCAAAAAGGGCGGAATGAATACCGCCCTTTTTTCTTATAAAAGCACATAGCCGGAAAAGGGAGTGATCATATGATAACAGGATTTTATGAAGAACTAAAAAATGCTGATAAAAACATGAACATAGTCAGTCTGACTATCATAGAAGGACAGGGAGTTGGATCCAAAGCCTTGTGGTCAGGCGGAAAATTTATCTGCAAACAGGGAGATGAACATGCTTTTGACGCTTTTTCAGAGGATTTAAAGAATATTGATAAAACACAGACAATTAAATCTCAGAAAAGTACCCTGTTCTGCGAATTTGTCACAGGAGAAAAATACATGGTGGTATGTGGAGCCGGTCACATCTCCATCCCCATCATAAGAATCGGAAAGATGCTGGGATTCCATGTTACGGTTATTGATGACAGATTATCTTTTGCTAATACCGCAAGAAAAGAAGGAGCTGACACCGTTATCTGCAAGCCTTTTAGGGAAGCCTTAGAAGAGATCGAGGGAAGCACAGGCCATTACTTTATCATCGTCACCAGAGGGCACCGGTATGACCAGGACTGCTTATCCCAGATCATTGGCAAAAAAAATGCCTACATCGGTATGATCGGCAGCAGAGCCAGGGTAAAACTAGTTAAGGATTTTTTAGTAGACGAGGGAATCAGCAAAGAGCTGCTTGACCAGGTTTACACCCCCATCGGACTTAAGATCAATGCCCAAACCCCGGAGGAAATCGCCGTTGCCATTATGGCGGAGATCATTCAGGTGAAAAACGGAAGTAAAAATAGCTTTGGCTATCCAAAAGAAATCCTTGACGGTCTCACTTCCCAGGAATTATCTGACATGCCAAAGTCCCTTGTTACCATTGTCTCCAGAAAAGGCTCCGCTCCCAGAGATGTTGGCTCAAAGATGGTGGTCATGCTTGACGGGAGCACCGTCGGAACGATCGGAGGCGGTTGTGTGGAGTCCGAGGTGTGCATCGCGGCAAGAGAAGTCGCCAGAGAAAAACAGCCGGTACTAATGAAAGTTGACATGACTCCAGGCAACGCAGAGGACGAAGGCATGGTATGCGGAGGCATTGTAGAAGTATATATTGAGCCTGTCTTACGCTGAGCACATAAATTGGCCTTTAAAAAACACAATGACATTTTCTTAAATTTATAGTATACTTCTATGGATGGATTAGTACGAACGAAAGAAAGGAAGGCTGCACCATGTATTGTGTAAAAACTATTAAAGATGATTTGTTCTGGGTTGGAGGAAGTGACCGTCGTCTCGCCCTGTTCGAAAACGCCTACCCCATTCCGAGAGGGATTTCCTATAACTCCTATGTCCTGCTAGATGAAAAAACCATTCTTTTTGATACGGTTGACCGGGCTATTACCGGACAGTTTTTGGAAAATGTAGAAGCAGTCCTTGGAGGACGGGAACTGGATTATATCATTGTAAATCACATGGAGCCGGACCACTGTGCCACCTTAGGTGAAATGGTCAGAAGGTATCCGGATGTAAAGGTGATCTGCAATGCCAAGACGGTCCCGATTATCAACCAGTTTTACGAATTCGGCGTTGATTCCAGAGCTGTCATCGTGAAGGAGGGGGACACGTTCTGCTCCGGCAAACATACCTTTACATTTTATATGGCTCCCATGGTTCACTGGCCGGAAGTAATGGTCACCTACGATACCACAGATAAGGTTCTTTTTTCGGCCGACGCCTTTGGCACCTTTGGCGCAATGAACGGAAACTTATTTGCAGATGAAGTAAATTTTGAACGGGAATGGCTTGATGAATCCAGAAGATACTATTCTAATATTGTCGGAAAATACGGACCGTCTACCCAGACTCTTTTAAAGAAAATCGCTGAGCTGGACATTCAGTTCCTTTGTCCCCTTCACGGGCCTGTATGGCGTTCTGACATTTGCTGGTATATGGATAAATATTTTAAGTGGAGCAGCTATACACCGGAAGAAAATGCTGTGATGATCGCTTATGGCTCCATTTACGGCAATACGGAGAATGCCGCCAATATTCTGGCATGCCGCCTGGCAGAACGTGGCATTCGCAACATTGTTATGTATGACGTATCCAACACCCATCCGTCTGTGCTCATTTCAGAAGCATTCCGCTGCAGCCATCTGGTATTCGCTTCGGCCACCTATAACGGAGGAATATTCAGCAGTATGGAGCACCTGCTTCAGGATATGAAAGCCCATAACGTGCAAAACCGCACCGTAGCCCTTATGGAAAACGGTTCCTGGGGTATCATGGCAGGCAAAAAGATGACTGAGATCATTTCAGAGATGAAAAATATGACCATACTTGAACAGACCATTACCATCAAATCTTCTGTAAAAGAAGATCAGCTGGCTGAAATCGGCGCATTGGCCAATGCCATTGCAGAATCTATTCAGTAAATGATTCATATAAAAATACCGGGGAAACAGCTTAAAAGCTTGCTTTCCCCGGTATTTTTGTTTACGCTTTGTCAACTGCTTCCCAAATAATTACTGTCTTGACAATCCAACTTCATCAAGAAGCTCTCGGTATTCCTCATTTACCTGTCCCAAAAATTCAGTAAATTGCTCGTGGTCCTTATACTCCATGGTCCAACCATACTTTCTGCAGGTTGCCTTCCACTCATTGGTTTCCGTCATCTCTTTTAAGACATCTTCCCAGTATTTCACCGCATACTCCGGCATATCTCCAGGCCCAAACAGACCTCTCCAGGTGATGAACCCGGCGTCTATTCCCTGTTCTCTGCACGTTGGGATCTGAGATATGACCTCCCCTTCCAGCCTTTTATCCGATGTAACCGCAAGTACCCGGATATCACCGCTTTCCACCAGCCCTACCACATCACTGATTCCAGTAGAAAGAATGTCCACCCTGCCTCCCATGAGCTGGGTCACTCCTCCACCGTTTTCAAACCCGTCATACCGGATGCTTTTTAAATTCTCCACTCCGGCTGCACGGGCTATTTTTAAGAACTGGATATGGTCCATAGACCCTAGAGAGGAGGTTCCCCCCACCAATATGGATTCGGGTGATTCCTTCAGTTCCTCCATCACCTCGCCTAGATTCTGATAGGGGGAATCCGCCCTAACCGCAAAACATCCGTAATCCACAACCAGCTGGGCAATGGGTGTCGTATCCTCCGCATAGTTTAAATCCGTGCTCCCATTTAAATTAATGAGACAAATGGGAGGAGAAAATATGGAGAGCACATTATTCCTTCCTCTCGCCTCATTTAAATATTCCATATTGATCCGGCCTCCGCCGCCGGGTTTATTGGTAACAGGCAGAGGAACTGAAACCAGTCCCGTATTCTCCAGGCACTGCACGATGGAACGGATGGTCAAATCATAACCGCTCCCATTACCGGCAGGTGCAACCATTTCTATGGCTTCCAGAGGATATTTCCGCTCCGTCTCCGCCTGCTTTGCCTCCTGGCATCCCGTAAGCCCTATGACCGCTGCCAGCAGACATAGGAATGCCTTCCGCTTAATCATATTTATATCCGTTCCTTTCCTGCTGCCTTTTTAATTTCCTGGATCAGCATATTATAATTAATGGGCTTGACCAATATACTGTCAACAACGCCGGCCTGCTTCAGCTGGAGCGCATCCGATTCCACCAGACCGGTCACCATAATGATGCCGATGTCCGGACGCCGGATTTTGATTCTCTGTGCCAGCATTGTTCCCTTCATCTGCGGCATCATGTAATCCACAACCACTGCATTCCACCGCTCCGGATTCTGCTCCAGGGCTTCCAGAGCCTTTAAGGGGTCAGCATATGCATCCACATGATATCCGCTTCTCTCCAGACGTCTGGTGATATATCTTACCACACGCTCCTCATCGTCTACCAAAAGCAGGGATATCTCCGTTGTTAATTCCCGTTTCGGCTCCACCACTGCTGCCTGAACGGCTGACCTTCCCGCACTCACCGGCAGATATATGTAAAAACAGCTTCCCTCTTCCGGAGTGCTTTCGACTCTCACGAAACCGCTGTGGCTGATCAAAATATCCTGCACCACAGATAATCCCAGTCCGGTCCCCTCTCCTGCCTCTTTTGTGGTAAAGAACGGACTGAATATCTGGCGGAGTATTTCCTCCTTCATTCCACAGCCCGTATCCGCCACCGACACTTCCACATATTCCGTTCCCGCTATCTGCCGGTATTCCTCCGGCAGCTGATCGGTTTTCAGCCTGCGGGTGCTGATGGTCAGCATACCGCCCTTTCCTTCCATGGAATGAATCGCATTGGTGTACAGATTTAAGAGTACCTGATGAAGCTGGGTTGCATTGCCGTAAACATTTGCCTCACAGTCATCTAAAAGTACCTTTAATCCAATATTGGAAGGAGAAATAAGGCTGACCATCTTCACCGCATCCCGGATTACTGCATCTAAATTAAGAGGCCGATACTCCGTGGTATCCGTTTCCTTTCGGCTGAAGGGAAGAATCTGTTCCACGATCTCCTTTGCCCGCACCCCGGCCTTATGTACCTCATCAATATCCTGGTAATATTCGTTCTCTTTACCAAGCTGTTCCTTTAAAAATTCCGCATAACCGAGAATCGGCGTGAGAAGATTGTTAAACTCATGTGCAATTCCTCCCGCAAGGGTGCCGATGGTCGTCAGCTTCTGGTAATGACGGGCTTCTTCCCTGCTCTGGTGAAGCTCCTCTAAGGTGTCGTTGATTTCTCTCAAATAAACAGTCTCCAACTCAAGCTTTTGCCGGTTTTTCATCAGAGAATAAATAATAACGCTGGCAGCTAATACAATGAGTAAAACGGCGCCGAATAATATTCCGAATTTCCGCAGATTTTCAAATTCCGCAGATACCGCCTGGTTATACGGCATGACTGCAGAAATATACCATGAGGTTCCCTGCAGGTTCATCCTGGAAAACGCAGAGATCTCCTTATCGGCCGGCATAACGCCATTGGCATAGGAATCATAGATTGCCATTCCTTCTTCTCTTGTATACTGTATACCAAGCATTTCCCTTAAGCTGTCATACTGTTTCAGCTCCTCAAAATCTTTTATATCCCTTCTGTAATTGAATCCGAGCATTTTCTCATTGGGATGCATGATCATGATTCCCTGCTCATCCTTAACCGTGATATATCCCATCCCGCCCACATTGAGCGGCAGAACATACTTCTGATACAAATTTTCCAGATCCATTACGCTGACCACAGCTCCAAGATACCTGCCTCCGCTGTACACACTGTTAATTAAAGACAGCCCATAGTGATGTTCACTGATGGGAAATACAACCCCGATTCCGGTTGTGCTTTCCAGTGCGCTGTTTTCCAGCTGCAGCAGTGACTCATCAAATTTTTCCAGAAACGGATACTGATTGTAATGGAAAATAGGTTCTCCGTTTGGATACAGGAGGTACATCCTGGAAGGCCCGCTCTGGTCAGACAGCATATACGAAAAAATATATTCCTTGATCTTCTCTGTCTCTCCTGTCCGGTAATGGGTCTCCATGGCATCGAGAAAGCCTGGCGTCTGGATTAATATGCTGATCTGCCTCAGCTGTTCTGAAATATTGAGTTCCAGATTCTGGGACACTGCACGAGTGATTAACATCAGGTTCTGCTGCTGCTGCTCTACAATCATCCGTCGGTATGCCTGATAGGTATTGTACATGGCAAAAGTCAGGAATATGATCGTTCCTGACATAAAAACCGATAAAATTTGTTTTTTCCCCTTTTCCCAAAGTCTTTTCATCTGTAGTTTCTCCCTTTCTTCCCTTATCAGAGTTGTACCACAGTTGCCCTATTTATAAAAGCCCTAAAATCACTCATTTTAACAATTTTTCGCCGCAGAACGGGCACCAGGACTCCTTACTAAGGGGATATTTCATGTCCAGTTTCTGCCCGCATACGGGACAGCAGTAATTGTGCTTCTCTAAAATATAAGCTCCCAGAAGCATGCACAATCCGGCAATCCAGCTTCCGGCAACAAAGAAAAAGATTCCCGCAATCACAGCCAGTATACAAACCGGTTTAACACAGGCAAGCGGTATATTCACCCTCATCCATTTTCCCTTCATCATTATCCTCCGTACCATTCTTTTTCAATAGGAAAAACAGGTCTGCCGCTGCAGGCCCGTTTCTCTTTTGTATTCTCAATTATGCTGTTCCCTGTTTCTTCTTATCAAGCAATTGCTTAATAACCGGATTTAAGAGAACCACCAGACAGATCAAAAGGATGATTCCTGTCATGGGACGTGTCACAATGTTTACGGTAGCTTCCATCAATGTGGCCCCGTCGGCAATGGTATAAGCGCGGCGAAGGTTTGATTCACAGATAATGCCCAATACCAGGCCGAGAATCATTGCGGAGCTGTTGAATTTACACGTTACAAAGATAAATCCGATGAGGCCGGAGATCGCCATGAGAATGACATCAACAGATGTGTTCTTGGTAGCATAGGCACCGATGGTGGCCATCATAATGATGGTAGGCCCCAGCACGCTGTAAGGAATCTTTAAAATCTGCACGAAGATCTTAGCAATCACAATCGCTGCGAATACCATGATGATGTTGGATACAAACATGGATGCAAAGGTTGCGGATAAGAACTGGGGCTGGTTGATTAACAGCAGCGGTCCCATGGTAACACCCTTTAGCACCAAAGCCGACATCATGATTGCGGCTGCATTACCTCCTGGAATTCCCAGGGAGAGCAGCGGCACCATGGCTCCGCCGGTCGCTGCATTGTTTCCTGTCTCTGGAGCTGCAATACCTTCCAGACATCCGGTGCCGAACTTCTCCGGTGTCTTTGATAGTTTCTGCTCCGTGGAATAGCACAGGAAGGAGGCGATGGTGGCTCCCGCTCCGGGCAGGATTCCAATAACAGTACCCAGAACAGAACATCTGGCTATAATCCATTTAACGGAAAGAACTTCTTTCAGAGTGGGCATTTTTGCCGTCATCTGCTCATTTTTACTGTCGCCTACAGCTTGAAGCTTGGAAGGCTTGTTGGTCTGCTTCAGCACCTCGGTCACTGCGAAAAATCCGATCATAACCGGGATCATCTCAATGCCGGAAGTTAGGAGCCTGGTTCCGAAGGTGAGACGAGGAACGCCCAGCAGAGGGTCCAGGCCGACACAAGCTAACATCAGGCCAATGAGACCGGAGATGAGGGTGCGGCAGATGTTATCAGTTTCAAGACTTGTCAGAATGGAAAGTCCCATAAAAGAAATCGCAAACAGCTCAGACGGTCCGAAGCTCAAAGCTGCCTGTGTAAGCTGGGGGCTTAACAGAAGCATACATATGGCTGCAAATATACCGCCGATGGCCGAACAAAGCAGCTGCATGCCCAAGGCCTTGCCGGCCTCACCTCGCTGTGCCATGGGATATCCGTCATAGGTGGTAGGCGCACTGGAAGGAACACCGGGAATCTTAAACAGAATAGCAGTCATACCTCCGCCTGTAATTGATGCGCAGTAGATGGCAACCAGAAATGCAATTGCATTGACTGCATCCATCTTGTAAGTAAACGGAATGCCTAGGGTAACCGCCATCGTAGCGGATACGCCCGGAAGGGCCCCGAAGAGGGTGCCTAAAAATACTGCAAAAATAATCAGAATGAACATCTTCGGTGCAAACACCACCGCCAGACCACTGGTTAATAAATCAATCATACGACACCTCCTTTAAAATCTCGGAATCAGGGACTCAATGAACAACGCTAGATTTCTCAGGAAGGAAATCTGGCCCCTTGGCAGCATTACTCCCAACAGTACGGCAAATCCTATATACAGGACAATCGTTATAATAATGGATGTCCCGATCAGAGCCGGCCATTTCCTCTGTCCCAGAAGATATCCATAGGCTATCAGGAACAGCAGACAAGTCAGCATAAAACCAATTGGCTCATACATGAGAGCCATAATAACTACCAATACCATTCCGGCAAACAGCTTGCTCTTTACAAGCCTTCCGATCGATGGGATGAAATCTTTGAATGCTGCTGTGATTTCCTCTTTTTTATTCTTTTTAAAATATTTGAATATGTTCCAGCACAGTGCCGGTATCAGAACAATCAACAAAGCCTGAGGCCACTGTTCGGCCCCCAGTTCATTTACGGCAGACGATGGCATGGTTGCGCCTACGTACCAATAGCAGAACAGGGAAGTTGCCAGCAATAACAGATTAATAATCAATTCCAATGCCATAGGTATAATGTTCTCCTTTCTCATCATGAACTCAGGCGGCGGTCTGGGGCCGCCGCCTGTTAAAACAAGGGCATTACTTGATCAGACCTGCACTCTTTAAGTATTCTTCGAATGTTGTGTACTCTTTGTCTACCAATGTCTGCAGTTCATCCGCAGTAGCATAGCCGGGACGGTCTAAATAGCCTGCATTCTTCATGAAATCCTGATAAGATGCGCTGTTCCAAGCCTCTTTGATTGCCTTTGACATAGCATCAACTGCTTTGTCAGGCGTATCCTTACGGGCGAAGATACCGCGCCAGGTTCCTACATAAGAGTCGATTTTGTGTTCTCCCGTGCTTTCAATGTCAGGGAAGCTTGACATGCGTTCCTCGGACATGGAAATCAACGGAACGATATCACCAGACTCGATCAGACCTTTGATTTCATCGGCTCCGGTGATGTTGATATTGATGTGGCCGCCTACCATTGCAGAACTCAGTTCAGCGCCGCCGGAATAGTTTACAATTTTCACATAATTCTCAACTTCGGTGATGTCACATCCTAAACCGCCTGCCAAAGTTTGTTTTAAGGATACGGAATCCGCTCCTGTTGCCGTAAGCATACCGCAGGTCAGCTCCTGGGGATGGCTCTTTGCATACTCAACAAATTCGGTAAAGTTAGAATATTTACCTTCCATGGCCTTTTTGGAGGATGCAATGATATTGATGGAGTGAACCAGCTTGGAAACCGGACGGAACTCTTTTCTAAAGTCAACCGGAAGGATCTTTTGTAAGTCCAGCATGATGTGTGACTGTGTTCCAAGTACATATGTATAGCCATCTGCCGGCTGTTTGTTTGCAAAATCAATGCCGTTTGCACCGCCTGCGCCTTCAACGTTGACGATCTCAACCGGAACCCCCAAAACCTTCTCAAGCTCCGGCTGAAGCGGACGAAGGGTGCTGTCTGCGCCTCCTCCTACGCCCCATGGACATACCAAAGTCACTTTTCTTTCCCATTTCCATTCACCTTCGGCTCCTGCTGCTTTCGCACTGGTTCCTGCCCCCTTTGAGCTGCATCCGGCTAAGGCAGATGCTGCTATGCTGGTCACCAGGGCCATGGACATTATGAACTTAAATCCTTTTCTCTTCATACTTGCTCTCCTTTTGGTCATTTTGTATATTTCTTACCTTTTTTTAGATTATAATTAAGCTAACTTAACTCTGCTCATACTTTTGTTTAAATTTCTGTAAGGTAATAATAACCATATGAAAAAGCTGTCGGGTTGTGTTATAATGTTGTTAATTTATGGAATTTACTACAACCGAAATGGAAGGTAGGATTATGAATTACAATAAGATACTTGTGGTAGACGACGATCCGTCGATCCGCCGCATTATATGTCGCATCTTAAACAGCGAAGGAATTCTGACTGACGAGGCCTCCGGAGGCTTAGAAGCGATTCAGAAAACGGAGAATAACACCTATTCCCTGATCATTCTGGATCTGGTAATGGATGATATGAACGGCTTTCAAGTCATCCAGCACCTGCGTGCCCACAGCATTCTGACTCCGCTGTTTGTTCTGAGCGGAAGGCAGGCAGAGGCAGATAAAGTTCTTGCGCTGGGGATCGGAGCCGACGATTATATTACCAAGCCTTTCAGCAACGTGGTTTTCAGCGCCAAAGTCAAAGCCTGCTTAAGACGTGTAAGCTTATCTGCAGCTGCCAGCTCCAACGAACTATATGCCGGCTGTTTCCGCTATATCTGTGACGAGATGCGGCTGTTTAAAAATAACGCCGAATTATTTCTCTCCAGCAAGGAATGTCTGCTGATGAAATATTTCCTCAGCAACCAGAATAAAATCCTGACGAAAGAACAGATATACAGCCATGTCTGGAATGATACATTTATAGATGACAACACGATCATGGTACATATCCGCCGGCTCCGCATGAAGATCGAAGATGACCCCAATCATCCGGTATACTTAAGAAATGTCCGCGGCATCGGTTATCAGTTCATGGTGAAAAATTAATTGCTTTGGCCAATGCCATTACAGAATCTAGATAATATAAAAAAATCAAGAGCAAGGAAAATGGCTGAAAACCGCCAGATACCTTGCTCTTTTATACTTTATCCCTTGATTCTTCTTATAATCACCGTCCCATATGATTCTATTTCTCCCTTATCAGAAATCTCTCCAAGCAGCACCGTTCCCTCTGAAAGGCAGTCTAAAAGCTTCTGTTCCAGAGTAACAGGTTTTTGGCTGAAATTCTGCAAAAACAGATACTCATACTGATCCGATTCCCTTGAAGTCAATTCAACCTCTTCCGGTATCAGCCCTTCCACAAGTGGCTGGATTCCGGCTTCACAAGTCACCTTCCAGAATAAATCGTCATAAAAGTCCTGTCCAGCATCGGCACATACATAATAGGCAGTTCCATTCCCATAATGATTTTTTGTAAGGGCCGGATATCCCTTATAAAAGTCATTCTCATATACCATAAGAGCTTCTGCCCCATGAAGGCTCACCAGATCGCAGAGATTACGGCACTCATACCGGTCACCGTCTTCCCCGGATGCAGGAACCATATAATTGCTCTCCCAGTCATAAAGACCGTCTATTTCCGTACTGCGAAGCCCTACTACCTCCCGGAGCCCATGAGGAACGCCCCCAAGAAAACACCTGTCAGATTCATCCACAATTCCGGACCAATAGGTCATTACCAACTGTCCGCCATTACGGACAAACTGTTCTATTTTCTCTTTAATGCCGCTGCGGTATAAATATAGCATGGGAGCGGCCACGAGCTGGTAATCCTCCAGGCTGTCATCCATGGTTATCACATCCACATTAAATCCCAGCTTTTTTATGGCGCTGTAGACTTTTACACAGGTCTCATGATAATACAGTCCTTTATTTCTGGGACCTTGTGCATCTTCCATTGCCCAGCGGTTTTCCACATCATAGATCAGGGCTGCTTTGGACTCCACTCCTGTCCCGGATAATTCCCCCAGAAGGACAAGCTCTTCTCCGATTTGGCTGACCTCCTCAAATACCCTGGTATCTGTGCTTCCATAATGGTCAATGACAGCCCCGTGGAATTTTTCCGAGCTTCCCGGACTTTGGCGGATCTGGAAATACAGGACACTGTCCGACCCATGAGCAACTGCCTGCCAGGAAGCCAGCTTTAAAAGGCCGGGTTTTTTAAGTTTACTGACTCCCTGCCAGTTTGTGCTGCTGGGACAGGATTCCATGAGCAGAAACGGTTTCTTCTTTAAGCTTCTCATGAAATCATGCTGCATGCCGTTGTCCCTGGCCGTAAGAATCTCCTTTTCCTTGTGCCACAAAGGATAGGTATCCCAGGAAACCACATCCACTGCTTTAGATAGCTTCCGGTAATTAAGTCCCTGATAGTCATACATAAAATTAGTGGTAACCGGCTGCCCCGCTCCCGCCTCCCGCAAAGAGTCGGCCTCCCACCGGGCAAAATCCGTGGTCTGATCCGTCACAAACCGCTTCCAGTCCAGATTTAAACCATGTACCATGCTCTCGCCTATGGCAGAAGGGCTCTCCACCTGGTCAAAGGACAGATAGCCGTGGCTCCAGAATGCCGTACACCAGCTTCTGTTTAAACGGTCTATGGAGCCATACCTTTGTTCCAGCCATTTCCGGAACGCATCCTGGCACAATGGACAGTGACACTCACCGCCGTATTCATTGGAGAGATGCCAAAGAAGAACTCCTGGATGGGAGCCAAACTCCTTTACCAGCCTTTCATTGATCTGCTTCACCTTCTCCCTGTATACAGGAGAGGTGTAACAATGATTGTGACGTCCGCCAAAACGTTGGCGCCGCCCTGTATCATCGACCCGCAGCACCTCCGGATATTTGTCTGACATCCATTTGGGCCGGGCACCGGATGGGGTACCCATGATGGTGTATATTCCGTTTTCATAGAGCCGGTCCAGCCGTTCCTTCAGCCAGGAAAACTCAAATTTTCCTTCCTCCGGCTCCAGAAAAGACCAGGCAAACATCCCCATGGTAACCGTATTGATCCCGGCCTTTTTCATATATTCCAGATCCTTTTCAAGGATCTCAGGCTCTTGAAGCCATTGTTCCGGACTGTAATCCCCTCCGTGCCATATATTTTTCATTTTAATTACTCCTTTTCTCCCAAAAAATACCGCAGCCGATTCCATATCCGGAAGCCGGCCGCGGCATCTGATTTGATTTCTTTTTATTTTACTGCTCCTGTAATACCTTCTGCAAAGCTTCTTTGCAGTAAGAAGAATACGATTACCGTAGGAATAGTGCAGACCAATACGGCCAGCATAAGGATTCCATAATCGGTCACATATCCTTCTGTTAAGTTAGCCACAAGCATTGGCATGGTAATACTATTCGCATCGGACATGATCACCTTAGGCCAAAGGTAACTGTTCCAGGCACTCATAAAGGTAATGGTCATAGCTGCCGCATAGGTGGAGCGCATGGTAGGCAGAAACATCCGGTAGAATATCTGGAACTCACTTAACCCGTCAAGCCTTGCCGCCTCCATGATATCCGACGGAAAGGATCTTGCGCTCTGGCGGAACATCATGATCAGAAACGGGGTGGATATGGTGGGGAGTATAAATCCCAGGGTACTGTTTAACAGCCTTGCACTTGAAAACATCCGGTAAAGAGGGATCATGGTCGCTGCAAAGGGAACCATCATGGCCAGCAGGATCACGCTCATAACCCGGTCCTTTGCCTTGTCATGAAAGACTTCAAACCCATATCCTGCGATGGAACAGACAAGCAGGGAGATAAACGTCATGATAATGGAATACTTAAAGGAATTCCCAAGGGCTGTAGCTACATTCTGGGAAGCGAACAGCTTCTTCACATTGTCAAAAAGTGCCGTTCCGAATATTAAGGTCCCTCTGGACACATCCACACTTTTATTGGTGGCCGCAACCATCATCCAGTACAGAGGAAACACTGAGATGACAGAGACAACGGTTAAAAATGCATAGGCTAAAAACTTTTTTCCCTTAGTCACGCTTATCACCTACCTTCAGCTGTATAAATGCAAGAACTGCCACCAGAATCAGGATTAAGTAAGACATAGAAGCTGCATACCCGAAGTTTGGCACATACTTGAATGATACATTATAAATATAGTGGGACATGGTAATGGTAGCATTGGCCGGTCCGCCGTTGGTTAAGTTCACGGACTCATCAAACAACTGCAGGGTACCGTTGGTGGACATGATGGCCGTCAATAGGATGGTGGGCTTTAATAACGGAATCGTAATCCGAAAGAAGGACTGAAACGGAGAGGCCCCGTCAATTTTTGCCGCTTCATACACGGAATACTCAATGTTTTGCAAGCCGGATAGATAGAACACCATGTTATAGCCTGTCCACCTCCAGATCAGGGCCAGGATAATTACGATCCTGGCAGAATTTGGATGACCCAGGAAGTTGTATCCTGTGGATAATATCCCAAGCTTTATCAGGACGATATTAACCAGCCCATCCACAGCAAATAAGGAACGGAAAATTACTGCATAGGAAACCAGGGAGGTCGCACAGGGCAGAAAAATCGCGGTACGGAAAAGCCCTTTGAACCGAAGGTCTTTATTGTTCAGCAGAGAAGCCAGGACCAGAGCTGATATCAGCATGATGGGAACCTGTATGATCAAATAGATAAAATTGTTTTTAAGAGCCTGCACAAACACAGGATCCTTGAACATTCTTACATAATTGGTCCCGCCCGTCCACTTCATTGCCGCACCGATTCCCGTCTGGAAAGAAAGGAACAGTGCCTGGATCATGGGCAGAAAGCTCATAATCGCAATCAGGATGACCGCAGGCGTTAAAAATATCCAGCCCGCAAGGCTCTGTTTCTGGCCTAAGGACAGCTTTTTCTTTGAATTTCCCACTGAAATGCCTCCTCCCTCTTATTTTTATTTACCCATAGCAAACTTAACTGTATCTTCTGCTGTCTTAATCTCTGAGTCAATGTCTGCTCCTGAGACTACATGAGTAATGGCAGTTGCTACCGCATCACGGGCTTCATAATAATAAACACCTGTATTATTGGAAGGAACCTTTGATGCAAACTCTGTGATCTGTGCATATACAGGCTTTCCTCCAAAGAATTCCTGAGGCTCTCCATAAACCTTACTGTCTGCTGCAGGAAGATAGGTTGCCAGTGCTCCGGATTTTGGAAGAATGGTCTCATAGAAAGGTACGCTTCCTGCAAATGTTTTTGACAGGAAATCTGCAGCCAGCTCCGGATTCTTGCTTCCGGCAGTTACTGCCCAGCTGGAACCTCCGTTATTGGAATAATTGGTTGCATCGCCTACACCTTCAAGCTTCGGTATATTGGTAATCGCCCAATTGCCGGACTGGTCTTCTGCCGTCTGGATGCTTGCCATGATCCAGCAGCCGTTAATTGTTCCTGCCACTGTGCTGTTTGTCATCGTTCCAACATACTGATCCCAGTCATTGACTTCTACAAGCACACCGCTCTTAACAAGGGAAACATAGGTCTCGATAACCTTTTTCAGCTTGTCATTTCCAACCATGCTCGGATTCCCGTCCTTATCAAAGAGGCTTCCCCCTGCGGACTGGAGCATGATCATGATCAGATCGGACTCTCCTGCCGTACAGGATAACAGGGGTTTGCCTGTCTTGGCTAAAATCTCCTCGCCCATGGCCTGATACTTACTCCAGGTAATATCTGTAAAATCTGCATCCGTAAATCCAGCTTCTTTTAATACATCAGTACGATAAGCGGCAATTGCAGCTCCATTATCAAAAGGAACCCCGTAATTTTTCCCTTCTACAACAGAGTAAGCAGTTTTAGCCTTTGGAAACTTTGAAAAGTCAATTCCGCTTCCGGTTAAATCCTTAAAGGCGTCGGGATAGCTGATTACATTCTTCTGAAATGCGTTGTCCTGCATCAACAGGATATCAGGAAGAGTATCCAGGTTTTTAGAAGTAGCCGCCGTTGTAAGCTTGGTCTGAACGTCAGCCCAAGGCGTTTCCACTACATTCAGCTTAAAATCCGGATGATCTTTCTGGTACACCTTTGCCGCTTCTTCCATAGCATAAATGTTAAATGCAGGGTCCCAGCACCAGACAGTCAGTTCGTTTGCCTTAGCCCCATCTCCTGTCTTCCCTCCTGCATTCTGCCCTGCACCGCCGGAATTTCCGCAGGCTGTTAAGGAAGCCACCATGGCCCCAGCCAGTAATATGGATGCAATTCTTCTCTTCATATCAAAACTCCTCCTCTTTCATAAAAAATTGGCTTGTATGATAATTTCATTATACCAACATTTTTTGATTTAAAGTCTTTAGATTCAATTAAAAAATGCGCATATTCGATCATTATTCCCTTATTCCCAGCCTTTTTCAGCGCTGATTTTGCAGTGGAGCAGCTTTCCCTCATAATTTTCTTTGGACTTTTTCCATTGATAAGGGGATACATTTAATATCTTTCTAAAATTCCGGTTAAATGCAGAAATTGAAGCAAATCCCGACTCTTCACCAACCTCTTCCATGGATTTCCCCGTCTTTTTTAACAGTTCGCAGGCACTCTGAACCCTGACTAAATTGATATAATCCAAAGGCTTCATATTCATTCCCTCTTCAAAAACACGGCGGAAATGACTTTCACTCATGTTGCAGGCCTCTGCCAGACTGCTGACTTTAATTTCATGATGATAATGCCTGGAAACATAATCCAGGGCGCCTGCTAAAACAGCATCACTGCTCCGGCCCCCCACGATCCGCTCCTCATCATCGGAAAGACGCAGAAGTTCTACCACAAATGCATAAAGATATCCCCGTATGCTGTCTTTGTAATAAGGCTTCTTATGACGTACTTCTTCCATGATTCCCAAAACCAGTCTGGATAGGGCGGGATTCTCCTCCCCTGGCAAAAGGTATCCGGTACGATGGAGCCTCTTTAATACGGTACTTTGGAGCACCGGATCATAGCCGTATACTTCAGATACGGTTTTTTCCAGATCAATGTACATCCACTCCCAATAACCCTTTGTCCCCTCCACAGTGCTCGTGGTATGAGGAAGCCTTGGCGGTACAATCATCACGGAATGACCGGAAAAAGGAAGGCGTTCTTGTCCCAATACCACCTCGCCGTTCCCCCAGTGGCAATATCCAATTTCCATAAGATCATGAAAATGAAGGTATTTGATATCCTTTCCATATTCCCGGATCCAATCCTCCCCCAATAGAGCCAGGACCGCCTCCGTCTCCGGAATCGCATAGTAGCGCAATTCCATCTTCTCCCTTTGTTTTGCCACAATATCTTTCCCCCTTTGTCCAAATCGTTTCCAAAGCATTCTCTGACTTTTTTGGTAAAAATAGAAAAAGCATCCCCTACCATGAAAATCTTCTCCTATCATGGCAGAGACTGCTCTTCTTTTGAATTATGGTTATGATATTTAAATTACAAGGGAGGGCGGCGTATAAACTCTTGTCGTTAACTCCGTATCCAGTAAATATAATCCCTTAGGATCATTACCAAATAAGTCATATCTC
The DNA here is from genome assembly GCF_044987295.1 of Lacrimispora sanguinis. NCBI lineage: Bacteria > Bacillati > Bacillota > Clostridia > Lachnospirales > Lachnospiraceae > Lacrimispora > Lacrimispora sanguinis. The sequence continues at coordinate 2,143,260 of NZ_CP173277.1, forward strand.
TTTATAATTTCGTCCGTATTTTTCTCCTCTTCATTCTGTTCTTTTACGAACCAGTCGAGAAACTGCATGGTACGGAAATCTTTTATTTCGTAAGCTGCTCCGTAAATATCATGAATGGAGGCCGTTACCTTCACCTCATGTTCATAAGCGGCCATGGCGGGCTGGCGAAAATCCGTGTAAACAAGATCAGGAGCCTTTATATCTTCAAGTACCACCTTTTCTCCATTATTAAGTAAATAGTTCATAAAGAGCATAGCATGATCCCGCTCTTCCTGTGTCTGGATCTTAAACCAGTTTGCAAAACCGTTTAAATTACTGTCCGCATAATAGTTGGCAATATCCAGATAGATGTATGCCGAATACAGTTCAAAATTGATCTGCTTGTTTATTTTTGCAACAATTTCTTTATTTAACAAATCTACGCCTCCTTTTTTTCTTGTTTTTACTATTGTTTCTTTACTATCAGATTGCATTGATATGCAAAACGATATATTATATTCTAACATTTATTACCAAATTATTCAATGGTGTAATAAGAATTATTTATTTTAATTAACGTCAGATAATAATCCCATATGACATCGTTTATAAACATCTTTACACAAAAAAGGCCGCTGCTTTGTCTTCAATTACTAAATGACAAAGCAGCGGCCTCTACAAGCTTATAAATCGCTTATTACTTTTTTGCAACTTCTTTTTTCTTTTCCCACATAGCCCAGAGCGTACCTGCCACGCAAATGGAGGAGTAGCATCCGGTAATGATACCAAAGAACATTGGAAGTGAGAATTCCAATATAGATCCGATCTGGAAGTAAACCGAAGCAGCCAGAATGATCAGCACGCAGATACCTGTGGTACAGGACGTATTGATGGATCTTCCAAGTGTCTGGGAGGTGCTGACATTTACCAGCTCATCAACAGGCATTTTGGAATCTTTCTTTCTGTTTTCACGGATTCGGTCATAGATAACGATGGTATCGTTAATGGAATAACCGATAATCGTTAGGACCACCGCCACAAAGGCATCGTTTAACGGTATCTGGAACAGCACAAATACAAAGAACACCACTACCACATCATGGATCAATGCAATCATTGCAGTAACTCCTGCCGGTAGACCGGATATAGCAGAAAACCGGATCCAAACATATATAACAATGAAAAGCAGAGACAGTAAAATGGCTACCACTGCGTTCTTCATTGCCTTTGCTCCGATATAAGGCTCAACTACATAGGTCTCAGACAGCTTTGCATCTACCTTTTCGGAGGTACTGTTGATGGCATCCGTTACCTTTTTCTGGTCTTCCGGAGACATACCCGAATTGCCAGCAAGTGTAACGGAAAGTCTCTTAAGTCCGGTCATGTTGTCTTCCTTGATCTGAACCGTCACAGGCCGGTTTGTTTCCCTTTCAATAGCAGCCTGAATCTTACCTGTATCCGCTTCGTCTGATACGGAATAGCTTAATACCGCACCTCCGGTAAACTGGGTATCCAGCTTTACTCCAAAAATGAAGCAGCCTGCAATTCCGGAAAGGATAACCACTCCGGAGATAATTCCAAATATATATTTCTTCTGATAGAACGGTATAATTTTTTTATCTTTTCTGATCCGGAACCATTTCGCATCATTCCATGGAGCATTCTGAATCATGGATAATAAAAGATGTTTAGAAACGGAAACCCCCACTAAGAGGTTCACGATCATACCGATCAATAACGTGTAACCAAAGCTCAGCATGGTGCCTGAACCCAAAAACATCAGGATGATTGCAACAATGGCTGTTGTTACATTACCATCTAAAACAGATGAGAAAGCATTTTTATATCCGGCCAATACTGCACCTTTCACAGAAATACCCTTTTTAAGCTCATCCGAAATTCGCTCTGAAATAATGATATTCGTATCCACTGCCATACCTATGGTCAGGATAATACCGGCAATACCTGGAAGGGTAAGGGTATACTGCGGAATAGAGACGGCAAGCATCTGCAGAACTGTCTGCAACACCAGAGTAACACAGGCAACAGCGCCTGGCAGCTTGTAAAATACCAGCATGAATAAGCAGATCACTAAAAATGCAGCAATTCCTGCATACACCATAATTGATAAAGCATTGTTACCAAGAGAAGGGCTTATGGTGGAGAAATTGGTGGTCTTAAGGGAAAATGGCAGAGATCCTGCATTGATCTTTTCAGCCAGGTTCTTTGCATCATCATAATCCTGCATTCCTGTAATAACTGCCTGACCGCCTGAAATCTTAGTCTGTACGGTCGGGCTTGAGATCAGATCCTGATCCATGTAAATGCTCATCCGTTTTCCGATCAACTTTCCAGTCGCTTCTTCAAACAGCCTGGAGCCTTCTGCGTTAAAGCTAAGAGCTACCTGATAGCTCTTGATCCCGTTGTTATTTGCGGTCTCAGGGGCTGCGCTCTGTACATCTTTTCCCTGGATCAGCACATTACCATCAGGATCGCGGAATGTAAGCTCAGCCATTTCTCCTAATTCTGCAATGGCTTCTTCCGGATTAAAATTGGTCTCTCCGGATTTCCATGGGAAGCGGACGATGATATATCCACCGTTTTTATCCACGGTAACCTCACGGTCAACGATATTCTGGTTATCCATACGGGTCTCTATGACCTGTCTGGCTGTATCAAGTTCCTTTTCTGATGGGGTGCGGTCAAGACCCTGGGGCTCAAATACTGCCTCCACTCCTCCGCGGATGTCGATGCCGTAGCGCATTTCACGTACGCCCTTAATACTGCTTCCGGCCCCGAATGCCGCAACATAAATGAGAGCCGCAATTACTATTAATATTGCAGCAAGCATTTTCTTACCTGGCTTCATAGGTTATCCTCTTTTCTTATTAATATTTAAATACTTTTTAAAATTCCTGTCCTTACTCCTTTCTCACCATCCGAATCATGGATGTACCTGATCAGATATTTTCTGCCAGTATACCCTTCCTTCATCAACATGGTTCGTTCCGACCATAAAATAAGCGGGACAAACAGGAAAAATCCCCTGACCGCCAAATACTTTAATGGTGAGATCCCGATTAAGTACCTGCTCCAGGCATCAACCAAAGTTTCACCTGCAGCCTCTTCCTCTAAGGCTCCCGGAAATTCAGCAAACGCATCTTTCTTTTTCGGATGAGCATATCCCTTTTGCAGGGCTTGTCCAGGAATCCAGTCCATGCCCAGCACATTCAGTTCTCCAAAAAATAAGGCAATACAACATAATAGTGCCAGTATCCGGCTGACAGACCTGGTTTTCTTTACCTGGTATTTCAATGGTGCTCCTCCTGCGGCAGCCGCATGATAAAAAACGTAATAATCGGATGATATCCTGTTGCATTGTACTACAATTTGTTACGAAACACAACCCTGGTCTTATGGAAAATGCCATATTCATGGTGTGGTTTGTTCATCTCAGAATTTTTTTCAGAATATGTTCCAGCGAGCTCTTTTCTTCCTCAGTAAGCGGAGAGAAAATACTGTCATTCTCACTCTTCCAATCTCTCATATGTTCTTTGGCCGATTCGTATCCTTTAACGGTCAATATAATCTTTATGTCTTTTCCTTCATCCGGCTTCCGGATGATGCAGCCCTTTTTCTCCAGCTTTTGCAAAACTTTTTCCAGTTCCTTAAAATGCAGACCGGAATTTTCCTTAAGCTCCTTTTGGGTCAGGCCACCTTTTTCTGCCAATGCTGCTACTATATATAGCCTGGCCGCTTTCCCGCCCTGCTTCCCGGCTTTCCGCTCAGGCAGCAGATGGCAGCCGTTCTTACAAAGGCGCATCAGCCTGATTTCAGACTGGATATCTTTCCATTCATCAGCCTCAGGATCTATAGATGGTTCCTTTTTTTCTTCTTTTTCCTTCTTCTCTTCCTTTATTCTCTTTGCCGCCAAAGCTTTTCCCTTTCCGCAGTGGGGATCGATTAAAGAACAATGTCTTTTGCAGTATGGGCAGTGTTCTTGTGCAAGTATCTCATTTTTCATTTTTGTTCCTCCATTGGTACCATTCGATACTGTTATTATATTTTTCTGCACGGGTTATTTCAAGCTATTTTTTTGATAATCCATACTTACACGAACGGAAATTGAAATTGCCGGTTACCAGAATATCCTGGTTTTCTCCTCTGCGGTTGGCCATGCGGTACCCATTGGTAAAAATGTACAACATTTAAATGTTCAGTTGCATTTCATTTTATATCATTGTACTGTAAAAAAGGATCGGTCCTAATACAAGGAAAGAAGGAAATACAATGATTTTAAAAATAGAACAGATTACTCCCTGCTCCATGGCTTATATCAGGCATACCGGCCCTTACGGTCCGGGCAATATAGTGATCATGGAACGCTTAAAACACTGGGCAAAGTCCATGGATTTAATGAACAGTCATTCCGTCATTTTGGGTATCGCCCAGGATAATCCGCAGATTATACCGCCCGAAATGTGCCGGTATGATGCCTGTATTCTCCTGCCTGACGGATACTCTGGCGGAGACTCTGCCATGGAAGAGGATGTTCACGTTGGCGGCCTCACAGGGGGCAAGTATGGGGTTTTTACCATAGACCACACAGCCGAGGCGGTTAAGCAGGCCTGGGAAGAAGTTTTTCGGCAGCTTTTCGCAGAAAGATATATTCCTGATTCTTCACGTCCGATTTTAGAGCGCTATAAGGCTGAGCTGATCGAGCGGCACCTTTGTGAAATTTGTATCCCAGTACTATAAATCCTGATTGAAGGTCCGGCAGCCGATGGACTTAAAAACCTGAATCAGGAAATAAAAAAAAGGGCGAAGCCTGAAAAAGGCTTCGCCCTAAACTACTCTACTGGCTATTCACCAAATACTGCTTTATAATCCGCCTTAAATTTCTCAATTCCCTGATCGGTCAGCGGGTGCTTTACCATCTGTACCAGTACACTGTAAGGTACGGTAGCAATGTCAGCTCCTGCCTTTGCACAGTCGATGACATGGATCGGATTACGGACGCTGGCTGCAATGATTTCTGTCTCTATTCCGTGTTCCCTAAAAATATCCATGATGTCACAAATCAAATCAATACCTGGCATGGAGATGTCATCCAGACGGCCTAAAAATGGAGAAACATAGGTCGCGCCTGCGCGGGCAGCCAAAAGTGCCTGAGCGGCAGAAAACACCAGTGTCACATTGGTCCTTATTCCTTCTGCAGTCAATACTTTAACGGCTTTTAGTCCTTCCACGGTCATAGGGATCTTTACAACCATATTGGGATGAATCGCTGCAATCTCACGGCCTTCTGCGATCATGCCTTCTGCATCCTCGGTTGTCGCTTTCACTTCTCCGCTGATGGGTCCGTCTACAATGGATGTGATTTCTTTGATGACTTCAACGAAATCCCGGCCTTCTTTGGCAATCAGGGAAGGATTCGTGGTAACACCGCAGATGATGCCCATATCGTTTGCTTTCTTTACGTCTTCCGTATTTGCTGTATCGATAAAAAATCTCATGGCAATTCTCCTTAAATGTTATATTTATTCGTAACTAGCCAACTTTGCAAAATTCAATCTTCTCTCCATTCGGTCCCTGAAAAAGAAAGAAACGATTGGGGAGAGGCGCAAACATCTGGTTGGATTCTATTCCGTCGGATAAAAGTTTATGTCCCTGGGCCACGATTTCCTCGTATGCTTCATCCAGGTTTTCGCAGGTTAAAGCAATGTGGTCGATGTTTCCGATGGGCTTAATCTCCTGGCGTCTGGGATAGTATTCAATGACACAGGTTCCGCACTGCAGCATTCCCCGGATTCCTCCATCCACCAGTCTGGTAAATCCCAGATTCTCATAGAAAGCTACGGTTGCTTCCGGCTCATCCGTGGGAATTGCCACATGGGCAACTCCCGATGGTTTATTTTTCAGCATAAGAAACCTCCTATGCCAGCAGGCTCTTTACATATTCAGCAATGGATTCATCCTTGCAGTTTGCGAAGAACAGCTCGCTGAATTTCTCGCCGCCAATGGCTCCCTTTACCAGTTCCTGTTCAAGTCCCTTTAAGCAGGTCAGAATGTCCTTTAAGGTATGTTCTCTTACCACATCTAAGATTTTCTTATTTCTCTGCTCTGGAATGGCTCTTTCTCTTGGATAGCCCTGTCCGCTCTCTTCAGAGAATAATTTTTCAAATGTATATTCCAGATTCAGCTCTGCGCCCCAGCCAAAGCCCTTTGCAAATGGCATTGCAATCGCATTGCCGTCGTTGATCTGTGCAAACATATAGCCGTCGCTTGGGTCACACACATGACCGCAGATCACGCCCGGGAAGCTGTTTAATGCCAGCATGGCACCTTCGCCGGTTCCGCATCCGGTTATTACATAATCTGCTGCGCCGGAGTTTAAAAGAATGGCTGCCAGGATTCCGTTCTGTACATAAGTCAGGGAATTGCTGTCCTCTGCGGAATACATGCCATAGTTATCCACTGTATAGCCCTTTGTATCTGCAACCTTCTTTAAGCTGTTGTAAATCATTCCGTTTTTAGCCGCCTGGCTGTTCTCATTAATTAATGCGATTCTCATGCTTCTAACACTCCTTTTATCTGATTATATACTTGTTTCTCACTCAGTCCGTATTCCTCTAAAAGCTCTTCCGGTTTTCCGGACTGGCCGAACCGGTCCTGTACACCGATCTTCTTAAATGTTACGTTACACTTGTTTTCCAGAAGAACATCGCCGACTGCATCTCCAAGACCGCCGATGACGCTGTGTTCCTCCACGGTTATCACATTCTTACACTTCTCAGCATATTTCAATATGCATTCCCTGTCAATAGGCTTAATGGTATGCATATTAACAACAGTGACAGATTTTCCTTCTGCTTCCAGCTTCTTTGCACATTCCAGTACGGTAGATACCATGATGCCGCAAGCAAATATCACTGCATCCGTACCTTCTTTTAATACGTTTGCCTTTCCGATTACAAAGGGCATATCCTCTTCAAACACCGGGCTTGGAAGTCTTGCCAGGCGAAGATAGGCAGGTCCCTGCATTTCTGCAACTGCCTTTACGGCACGGTGGGTCTCGCTGGCATCACAGGGAACAACCACGGTCATGCCGGGGATCACCCGCATAAGCGCCATATCTTCAATGGCCTGGTGGCTTCCGCCGTCCTCGCCAAGTGTAATTCCGGAATGGGTCATACCCAGCTTAACATTAAAATTAGGGTAAGCAACTCCATTTCTTACCTGCTCGTAAGCACGTCCGGCACCAAATATGGCAAAGGTACTGCAGAAAGGTATGTATCCCATGGTGGAAAGGCCTGCGCTCATATCAACCATGTTTGCTTCTGCAATTCCTGCATTAAAAAACCGCTCCGGGAATTTTTCTGCAAAGGTCGCAGTCATGGTGGCATGTGCCAGATCCGCATCCATTACAACAACTTTCTCATTTGCCTCGCCAAGTTCAGCAAGTGCCTCACCATATGCCACTCTAATTGCTTTCATTTCACTCATGTCATTAACCCTCCAGTTCCTTTAATGCCTGCTGTCTTTCTGCTTCACTTGGTGCCTTACCGTGCCAGCCTACCTGGTTTTCCATAAAGGAAACGCCTTTTCCTTTTACGGTGTGTGCCAGGATGCATTTTGGCTTTCCTTCCATGGTGCTGATGGAGTATGCTGCCAGTACTTCTTCCAGATTGTTACCGTCCGGAAGTTCCAGTACATTAAATCCAAATGCTTTGAATTTGGAAGATAAATCACCGAGAGACATAACCTGATCATTGGATCCGTCGATCTGAAGGCCGTTGTTATCTATGATGATGGTGAGATTGTCCAGATGGTAGTTGGCTGCTGCCATGCATGCCTCCCAAACCTGTCCCTCCTGAAGTTCTCCATCTCCAAGTAAGGTAAATACTTTTGTATCCTTGTTCTGGGCTTTTGCTCCAAGTGCCATTCCTACCGCAATGGAGATTCCCTGTCCCAAAGATCCGGTGGAAGCATCGATTCCGGGAACCTTTTTGGCATCCGGATGTCCCTGAAGAATGCTGTGGAGCTGACGGAAGTTCTTGAACTCTGCTTTGTCAAAAAAGCCCATCTCACCTAATACCGCATAATAGCAGGGAGCTGCATGTCCCTTGCTCAGTACAAAGCGGTCCCGGTCCTCATTGTCCGGATCCTTTGGATCTACCCGCATCTGTGTATAAAACAGTGCTGCCATCAGCTCTACGGCTGATAAAGAACCGCCTGGATGACCGCTGGCTGCATCAGCTGTCATATTAATAATATCCTTACGGATATCCTTGCATTTCCCTTTTAATTCCACAATATCCATCATGTTCTTATGCCTCCGTCTAAATTATGTAATATTACTTTTTGAGGGAACCTCTCTTTTTTAAGTAATCCACGTATACCGCTCCAAGGATTACGCATCCCTTTACTACAAACTGCCAGTAGCTGCTTATCTTAAGTAAGTTCATACCGTTATTAAGAACACCGATGATCAGCACGCCGATCACGGTTCCGCCCATTGTACCGATACCGCCGTTAAAGCTGGTACCGCCAAGTACGGAAGCTGCGATTGCATCACGTTCAAAGCCTTCTCCTACGGATGGCTGACCGGAATACAGTCTTGCTGCCAGAACCACACCGGCTAAGGCTGCCATCACACCACTGATGATAAATACCCTTACCTGAATCCATTTGGTATCGACACCTGCGTATTTGGCTGCTTCCTTGTTTCCGCCGGTGGCATAGACATGACGTCCAAAGGATGTACGGTTCATAATGAAATAAAGAATTACAAATGCAACGATTACAAATACAACCGGAATGGGAATTCCAAGGAAGCTTCCTACTCCCATGTTGTTGAATGTTTCGTTATTGGACTGTGCGGGCTGACCGCCTGTTAATATGTAGCTGACACCTCGTACGATAATCTGCATGGATAAGGTTACGATAAATGGCGGCAGAGTTGTGTGGGAAATAACATAACCATTGAAAAGGCCGATGACCGCACCAAATAACAGGGGGATCAGAAAGCAAAGGATTACCGGAAGTCCCGCATTCCCGCAGCGTACGGCAATAACACCGGCAGCCGCTACAACGGAACCAACGGATAAGTCAATGCCGCCGCAGATCAGTACGCATGTGATACCGAATGCGATAAAACCATTGACACATACCTGACGCAATACGCTGAGCAGGTTATTTTTAACAAGAAAGGTATCGGTTGTAATCGATAAAATAATACACAGGAATACCAACGCGATCATGGCCGCCATGTTGCGTTTCAGCCAGATCATAAAGGGATTGGTGTTCCAGAGGCTTGGTGCTTGTATCTCAGATGTCTCTGATTGGTTCTTCTTGCTTAACATGTTGTATGTTCTCCTCCCACTGCAAATGACATGATCTTTTCCTGTGTAGCTTCCGTCTCCTGCTGGTCTAAGATTCCGGCCAGATGTCCTTCCCTCATGATAGCAACCCGGCTGGAGTTATTAATGATCTCCGGAAGTTCGGAAGAGATCATGATAATGGAAACTCCTTCACTGGCCAGGCTGTGCATCAGCTTATATATTTCTGCCTTTGCGCCTACGTCGATCCCTCGGGTCGGCTCGTCCAGAATAAGTACTTTCGGCTTTGCTGCCAGCCATTTGGATATAACGATCTTTTGCTGGTTACCGCCGGAAAGCTCTCCTGCCGTCTGTTCCACGGAGGCCATCTTAATAGAAAGCTTCTGCTTGAACTCATCTACAATATTAGATTCCTTTTTCTTGTCCACTCGTAACTGATGTATAAATTCAGAAAGCACCTGAAATGTCAGATTGGTTGCAATGCTATGGCCAAGGAAAAGCCCCTGCTCCTTACGCTCTTCCGGCACCAGTGCGATGCCTGCATTCATTGCATCCTTGGGCTTACTGATGGTAAGCTTTTTCCCTTCCAGCCAGATTTCTCCTGACTGAATGCTGTCAATGCCGAATAACGCCAGTGCCAGCTCGGTACGCCCCGCTCCTACCAATCCTGAGAATCCAAGTATTTCCCCTTTTCTCAATGTAAAACTGATATCAAATACCTTATCTGTTGTTAAATGTTTCACTTCCATGATGACGTCCCCGCCGATGACACGTTTGTTTCCATACATGTTGTTAAATTCACGGCCTACCATCATGCTGATTAATTCATTTTCTGTTGTTTCTTTTGTATCTCTGGTTCCTATAAACTTACCGTCACGGAGTACCGTTACCGAATCACAGACCTTAAAGGTCTCTTCCATACGATGTGAGATGTAGATCATCGCTACTCCGGCTTTTTTTAAACGGTCGATCTGTGCAAACAGATTGTCTGTTTCGCTTTTTGACAAAGATGCTGTGGGTTCGTCCAGAATCAGGATTTTTGCCCCTTCATTTACTGCTCTTGCAATTTCTATCATCTGCTGCTGTGCTACGGATAACCCCCGAATCAGCATCCCAGCATCCAGATCCAGTCCCAGCGCATCAAGAGCTTTCTGCGCCTCATGTTTCATTTTCCGGTAATCCACCAGCTTCAAATGGTTTTTGGGTTCCCGGCCAAGAAAAATATTTTCTGCAATTGTCATCTCAGGTATGTTGGTGATTTCCTGATGGATAAAGCTGACACCATACTTGCGGGCATCGTCTACGGTCTTTATGGAAGCTTCCTTCCCGTCCATGTAGACAGTGCCCGAATCAGCACTGAAAATTCCGCCAAGTATTTTCATCAAGGTGGATTTTCCTGCGCCATTCTCTCCCATAAGAGCCCGGACTTCTCCGGGCTTTATGGAAATACTGACTCCGTCAAGTACTACATTGCGACCAAACGCTTTGGTAATATCTTTCATTTCAAAAACATATTCATTTGACATGTTTTTAACACTCCTGTTCTGCATTCTTCGCTACGGGTCAACACTTTACGGATTACTGATCTACGTTCTCTCCTGTAATGATAGACATTGGTACAACTACCTTCTCTTCAATGGTCTGTCCGGACAGAAGACGATAAGCTGTTTCGATACAGGTTGTACCGATTCCAGCTGGATCCTGTGCTGCAGATGCTATCATTTCACCGGCACGGATAAAGCCTTTTCCTTCATCAGAACCGTCTACGGAAACAACCTTGGTTGCATCTAAGCGGCCTGCTTCTTTAAGAGCTGCGATAGCACCGCGTGCTGTCGGATCATTGATGGTGAATACACCGTCGATAACTGGGTTTGCGTTGATAAAGTCTACCATGATCGGCTGAGAATAATCGGACTTTGGTTTCTCAACGTCTTTGGTCTGAATGATTTCAATGTCTGGATACTTCTTTAATTCTTCTTCAAAACCGAACTGACGATCATAGCAAACTTCTGTGGTACTATATGTAATTTCTACTACTTTTCCTTTACCGCCTAAAGAGTCTGCCAAAGCCTGTGCACACAGTTTTCCGGCTTCTTTATTATCAGATACAACGGTACACTGAACCAGTTCCGGATTCTTTACTGAAGTATTGAATGCAATGACAGGTATGTCAGCTTCCTTGCATGCTTCCAGAGTCGCACGTACTCCTTCAGAGTTGATCGCGGAAATACAGATAACGTCACAGCCCTGGTTGATCATATCTGCTACGTCATTCATCTGCTTATTCTGGTCACCGCCGGCATCCTGAATGATCAGTTCATCCTTTGTTCCGCTAAGAGCTGCCTGCATGGCATCCTTAATCTGGATAAAGAACACATTGGTTAAATCCGGTGCAGAAACACCAATCTTAATCGGCTCTCTGGCTTCTTCTGCTTTCGCTGCGGTTGTTTCAGTACCGGAGCTTGCTACTGTGGTTTCCTTTACATCGGTTTCCTTTGCAGTGGAACCGCAGGCACTTAATGACAAGGCCATCATGGCTGATAATACAATTGCAGTAACTTTTCTCATAATAATCCACCTCTCAACATTTTTTCATTCTTTTGTAGCATACTTTGATTTGTTTTTGTTTTTATACCCTAGTTTTTGTTACATATGTTTAAACCATTGTATGATATCATTCTCTATTGCGTTCCCGGGTTTGCATTTTTGTCTGCTGTCATACAATACCGCAACTAAATAATACATTTTTTATCGAATTTTGTCAATAGGAATTTTAAAATTATGCAAAACTAACAAAAGACTGTCATACACTTCCCTGCTCAAATTGTATTACATCCTTACCATTTTCTGGAAATTCCCATAAAAAAGGCAGCAGAACGATCTTTATCCATTCGTTCTGCTGCCTTTTTTTCTACCTCTTACCGCTTAATGATAACATTCAAATCCGTGTTGATCAGAGAGATATGCCTCTTTGCATAAAGCTCCGATACCTCTTCATCCCGCGCTTTTAAAGCTTCTACAATATTATGATGGGCTCTTATGGCATTCTGTGCATTTTGCGGGACCTGGAATGTCTTTAACCGGAAGTCCCGGATGCATTCATCAATCTTTCTGCTCATAAAAATCAGCATCTTATTTTTACTGGCTTCTACGATCTGCCGGTGGAGTTTCTCATCATATTTTGCCATTCCGGCAATGTCCTCTTCCTCTACTGCACGGATAAACCGGAAATGGATCCGTTCAATATGCTCAAGCTCCGCATCAGTAGCCCGCTTTGCTACGATCCTTGCACATAAGGGTTCTACGGCACTTCGTACCTCGATATAATCTTTTAATTCCACTTCATTTTTTAGGAACCATTCTGCCAGTTCTTCCTGCCCTAACTCTTTTTTACTGACTAGAAATGCTCCCCGTCCAGGTTTGATTTCTACCAGGCCCCGGGCCTCTAGAATACGGAACGCTTCTCTGACTGTACCACGACCCACCGTCAGCTTCTCACACCATTCTTTTTCCGTAGGCAATTTTTGCCCGACTTCTATTCCGTCTGCTGCAGCAAATTCCTTCATACTGTTTACCACCTGCTGCACGATTGGAATTCTAGAAACCTCTTCCATTTATTCACACTCCCTCTTCTTCATATTCATCTTTCGTATAAATATTCCATGATGTCATACAATCATTGTATCACATTTGATGAAAACTGCAAACATAAACATGATTTTTCTATTTTTTTCATACCCATCAGACAATCCAGAGGCTTATCCACTGCATAAAAAAGGCCAAAGCAGAGACTTGAAAAAGCCTGCTGCTTTAGCCTTAAAAAGAATTACCGGAATGTAACCTTCCATGTTTTGATTTCGTAAGGATGAATTACAAAGGAAGCCGTTCTGTCCTGATAAGTTACTTCTGCTGCCTCATCCTCTTCCAGCATGCTGCATTCCATGATTCTCTGAATGTCCATGCCAAAGGTCATATTCCCGCTGGTCCGTCTGTTGTTTGTCTCATAAAAGCGAAGAATGAGTTCATTCCCCTTTTGTGACTGCTTCACAACCTCAATAACAACGTTATCGGCATCTGCTTTTACCAGAGAAAATGCTCCGGGCAGCTGCCCACCATCGTTCTTTTTTACAAGGGCAGTCATTGGATTATTCATGGCATAAGCCTTTTGTATTGTTTTTGCCGTTTTCCAGTCGCCCTTGTGAGGATAAATGGAAAATACAAAGCTGTGGTGCTCCTTATCTGCATCCGGGTTTGGATAGGTTGCCGATTTTAACATGGAGATTCCGATTTCACCGTCATGAACATGACAGCCGTACTTACAGTCATTGATCATGCTGACTCCATAATCATCCTCTGAAACATCGATCCACTTATGCATGCATACCTCAAATTTTGCATAATCCCACATGGTATTGTAATGGGTTTTCCTCTTTACATTACCATACTGAATCTCAAATGTAGCTTCATCCGTATGGATATCAACCGGGAGAATCGATTTTAATAAGATATGATTTTCCTTCCAGTCGATTTCATTGCGTATGATGATTTCCGGGCTGTTGTATAGCAAGGAAATGTACTGCTCAATGACGGAATCCAGATATCTTCTCTTTACACAAATGGTAGCGCGGACCGGGCCGTTTTCCACAAGTTCCATACTGCTTACGTCCGTAATCTCCCAGGACTTTTCTACATAATAGTTGTTTACATCCCAAGCGTCATAGTTGTGGGGTCTGTCTTCATAGGTCATAAGCACGTTGGCATGCCTGTTTTCTTTCAGCACTTCCCGTTCATTCTGCTTATCATATATCGAAGAAATCTGTCCGTTTTCATGGAAGGTCACGCAGATCAACTCATTCTCTAAATGCCTCTCATCTGCTCTTAAGCCGGTATCACAGCTTCCTTCCCGCAGCTCAAAGGTCTTATAGCCCTTGGAGGGAACTTCAGAAGCGCAAAACAGCCAGGTGCCATCTCCTGTCTTCTGCGCAGGAACCAGGACCTCTCCATCCATAACCGCTAAGTTATCCATATGCTCCGGAGCCTTGAAGGATATAGCTCCCTCTCCTAAAAAGCTGTTAGGATTAAATACCACCAGATTATCTTTATGGGCAGACACATGCTCTAAAACACTGGAAAGGGCATGTTCCACCAGCTCCCTGCCGGTTTTTCCGATTGCTTCATATTCCTTCTTGGAATCCTCATATACCTCTTTAATGGAGGACCCCGGAAGAATATCATGGAACTGGTTTCTCAGGATCACTTCCCATGCATCCTTAATGGTCTCCTTAGGATAAGGATTCTGGTTTAATACGCCATCTAACATGGAGTAAAATTCTGCATTCTCAAATAAAAATTCTGATTTCCGGTTGAACTTTTTATTTCTTGCCATAGAGGTATAGGTACCTCTGTGGTATTCTAAGTATAATTCTCCGACCCAGGAAGGCAGATATTTTTTTCCTCTTACTTCTTTATCCAGCTTTTCAAAAAATGCTTTAGACGTACTCATCACAGTCCTTGGGCTGCCTGGTATGCCCTTTTGAAGTCTCCTTTGGTTTTCCAGCATATCTTTGGTAGGGCCGCCTCCACCGTCGCCATAGCCAAAGGACATTAAGACCTCATCATTTAAATATTTCTGGCTGTATCTGGCCCAGGCACCTTTTACCTGAGAAGGGTTTATGTATGCGTTATAGGTAGTAAAATGCTCGGTTTCTGTACCACCTTCCTCAGCGGCCTTATTATAATCCCGGCTAGGGCTGAAGTGTGTTAAAATTCTGGTTCCGTCAATTCCTTCCCATTCAAAGGTGTCATAGGGCATTTTATTGAATTCATTCCAGCTGATTTTCGTAGTCATAAAATATTTGATGCCGCATTTTTTCATGATCTGAGGCAGGGCCGCGGAATATCCGAACACATCGGGAAGCCATAAGATCTCATTATCTTTCCCAAATTCTTCCCGGAAAAATTCCTTGCCATGAAGGAACTGGCGCACAAGAGACTCCCCGGAGGAGAGATTGCAGTCTGCTTCCACAAACATGCCGCCTTCTGTCTCCCATCTTCCTTCTGCAACACGTTTCTGTATCTCTTCGTATACCTCAGGAGCATGTTTCTTAACATATTTATAAAGCTGAGGTTGGCTTGACATGAAGATATATTCCGGATACTGTTTCATCAGCTCCAGTACCGTGGAAAAGCTTCTTACCGCCTTATCCTCCGTAACCGCAAGAGTCCATAACCAGGCTACGTCAATGTGGGTATGGCCCACACAGTAAATCGTTTCTTTGCTGTTTCCGCTATATTTATCATAGAATTCTTCCTTCATGTATTGCCGGGCTCTTCTCAGGCTTTCATAATATTCTTCCGAATATTCTTTTCTTAAGTCCAGAAGATTTAAGGATTCATTCACTGCATGAATGATGGAGAGATAGGCACTGTCACTGTCAGGGAGAAGCCTTGCGACCTGATAAGGAACGGAAATATCATAATAATACTGCTCTGTTTCTCTATCCAGCACCTTTAACTTGGAATCCATAACAAGCTTAAAATTCTGATCCCCGGTAAATGCGGATAAAACGATCCGGAACGTCTCACCTGACTCCGCTTTTTCCGTCAGCAGGACCTCCCTGTGATTGACGTCAAGCCCCTGACGTCTGACGCCATTGACGTAAATGGTAAACTGAGGATTCGTGGCATCCCACAACCCTTCTCTTCCGGTTTTTAACTCATACACCACACATTGATCCTTAAACTCCTCAGGAAGGGTAATAACTGTTTCAAACCAGAAATATTCTCTGTGGCCGCCCCACAGCTCAGCACTAGTAAGTTCCTCCCAGTCATCGGTATGCAGATCCTGGACATTTAAAAATCGTTCCCTGGATTTTAACATCCGGTAACTGGCAACCGGAACTTCTTTCACATAAATCAGACTCTTAAGATCTTCCACCAATTTTCCAATCCGTTCTTTGATCAGTATCATTGTAGTCTCCTCCTTTTGCATCAGCCTTTGGCTGCGCCGGCCATATTAAAGCCCTTTGACATATAATTTTGTGACAAAATATAAAGTAAAATAGAAGGAATGGCATAGACGGCCGAGTAAGCGGCCAACTGTCCATATATTATCATACCATGCTGTCCGAAAAATTGATATAGAGTAACAGAAGCCGGTAATTTATTTAAAGTCTGCAGCAGGATATAGGGTATAAAAAAGTTGCCCCAGCTCCCTGAAAAGGTAAAGATAAAAACCACACAGATCCCAGGAAACATTAAGGGAGCGATGATTTTCCGAATGCTTGCCAATGTGGACGCACCATCTACCCAGGCCGCCTCCTCCAGTTCAATGGGGACATTGTCCATAAAATTTTTCATAAGCCAGATCCCATAAGGCATGGAAGTTGCCGTCAGGAATAAAATGAGGCCCAAAGTCTTGTCATACAGGCCTATGGTCAAGAACATCTTATACACCGGAACCATGACTGCTGTTATGGGAAGGGAGGTCATAAATAAAATCGTATATAAAAATAGACTTTTATAACGAAGTTCATATCTTGACAGGGGATAGGCTGCCAGGCCTGCGAATAATACCACCAAAACCGACTGTCCAAAGGAGATGAGCAGTCCGTTGGCAAATGCCCTCTGATTGGTCTGGCTGGACAGGATCACCTTGTAATTATCAAGGGTCCACTGGGTGGGCATCTTCACCGCCTGAGATGCGTTGCCGTCAAAGGAGGCCAGCAGGATCCAAAGCAGGGGAAGGACAAATATAATCGCTAATAAGGTCAGCACCACATAGGGCACCGTTTTTCTGAATTTCCAATACATGAAGCACCTCCTCTAATCCTTTCTCATGACTCTTGTATAAAAAACACTAAGTACAATCCCGATCACAAGCAGAATCATGGAAATAGCCGTACCGTATCCCAGCTGCTGGGAAATAAATGCCTGCCGGTACATAAAGATGGGTAAGGTCAGGGTTTTGGTTCCAGGTCCCCCGCCTGTCATCATGTAGATTAACCCAAATACGCCAAGGGTGGATAAGGTATTCAGCATGGTATTTGTGGCTATGGTGTTTTTAATGCAGGGAAGAATAATCCTTAACATGGTCTGAAAAGGGCCTGCCCCATCCACCTTTGCCGCTTCCTCAATATCCGCAGGCACCCCATCTAAGGCTGACTGAAAGTTCATCATGGAAAATGCAGTTCCATGCCAGATGTTTGCCAGAATAACCGTTGCCATGGGAATGGCAAACAGGAATTCCACAGTGGGAAGATGAAAAAAGGAAAAGATCTGGTTTAAGGTACCTTCATCTCCAAAAAAAGTGCTGCAACATAAGGCCACGACCACCTCAGGCATGATCCAGCCTGCCAGAAATACAGGACCTACGATCCCCCGGAAAATCCTGTTTCTGTTCCTCATGTTAAGGGCAATGAGAAAACCCAGTACCTGCTGCCCGATCAGGCTTCCAAGGAGAAAAACAAGGGTGTTGACAATGCTGATGCGTACGGTGCGGTCCTTAAACATGCTGACATAATTAGACAGGCCGATAAATTTAAGCTGTTTTGCATTCTCCCCTGATAGAGCCAGGTTTGTAAAAGAATAATAAACGGTCAATAAAATCGGCATCACAAAAAATATAAGCAAAAGGACCATAGAGGGCAGAATTAATACTGATTTTCTTGCTTCCGCAAAAAGCCGGCTGCTTTTTTTATTCATGGTTTCCTCTTTTCTGCCCTGCTTCTAAGGGCATATGGGTATAAGGGCATATAGGTATCCCTGTAAGGGGCTTCCTCCGTTTGGATAAAAACAGGGAGAGCCAGGTGCTTTGCTATTGCACGTTAGCCCTCCCCTTTAATTCCTGAACGTTTATTTTGTCACGGTATTATCTGCGCCAACGCTGTTCGTCACATCTGATTTATACTGCGCCATAGCATCCTCCGGGCTCGTTCCTGATACAACTGACTCCACCATGGTCTGTATATGGGTGGTAACCGTTGAATACTGGCTGTTTCTGGGCCTGTAGAAGGCGCCGGATAAAAAGCCTGTGCATTTTTCCATAAAGGGCTGGGAAGCGTATGTAGGATCGGCTGCAATATCAGTTCTGGTTGCAATATTTCCCTGGGCAATGATGGTATCTAAGTAAATATCATAGCTCATACAGTGCTTGATAAAGTCCATGGACGCATCCTTCTGATCGGAAAGCTGGGGAATGGATAAGGCCCAGCCGCCTGACATGGTGATGCTTCCCGGTTTCTGCCCCTCAGAGGTAGGCATGGCTGCGATGCCAAGTTTATCCTTGTATTCCGGCCATGGAGCTGATCCTGTTTCCTTGTAATTTCCTGTCATCCAGTATCCGTCTAAGGAAATGGCAAGCTTGCCGCCCGGTAAGTATTCTCTGGAAGCAATGTTTCCTGCTTCTCCGTTTAATACCTTGGACAGGGAAGGCCCATATCCGTCCTTATATATGGTATTGATAAAATTTAAGGATTTTAAAATATTTTCGCTGGATGCGATCCATTTGTCATTTTCATCTAAAAGCTGTTCACCTGTTCCGTAAAGAAGCATCTCATAGGTCTGCATAGAGGTGGCCTCGCCGCTGGCTACTCCTGAATTGCACCAGAAAGGTACCACATCCGGGCATTTCTCCTTAATGACCTTACAGGTATCCAGGATCTCCTGCCATGTTTTTGGCTGCCACTCCGTATCTAAGCCGGCTGCCTTAAATATGTCTTTGTTATACCACAATCCGCGGGTATCGGTACAGTAAGGGATCCCGTACACACTTCCGTCACTGTATGTAACCCCATCCACCAGCGGTCCGTAGAACGTTCCGTCATTCCACTCCTTATAATCCTTTAAGTAGCCAGAAAGATCGGTAAGATAACCGGCTGCCACGTCAGAGGGAAGCTGGAATGTATCTTCGCAGACAATATCCGGAGCCGTATCCGCTGACTGAAGTGCCAAAGCCACCTTTGCAAAATAATCTCCTTCCGAAGCGGTAATGGGGGCAATGTCTAGTTCAATGGAATCCTTTTTATCATAGGTCTCATACGCATGCTCAAACCAGTTCTTTAAGGCATCGCTTCCACCATCCCGGAAGGTAATGGAAATTTTCGTCTTTCCGCCTGTGCCAGGGGTTTCCGCTGTTTTTCCGGTTTCCCCGGAACCTGCTTCTGTTTTTCCCTGGGCTGTTGCCTCCGTCTTTGCCCCGGAGCCCTGACATGCTGCCAGGGAAAGAACCATGGTTGATGCAAGCACCGCTGCTGCAACTTTCTTCATTTTCTTCATAAAACCCTCCCATCTCTTATTCTCTTCCCAGACCACCTGGGAAGAAACGTATACCTGTAGGTATTTTTATTGGTTAAGAAAATGATAGCATAAGTCGGTTTTAGAGAATATTCTAAAATTTTAGAAAAGGGGTACAATTTTAACCTTTCCGTCTACCTTTCCAAAATAGCGCTCCTGATGTCCCCCTGAAGCCTTTTGGAAACTTCCTCCGGTGTGATGGCCTTGTTTCCGAAAAAATCGGTTAGATTCCCTGCTATCCCGTCTGATATGATAAACCATGTGGTATAGGCATTTTTTAAAATGCTCTGATTCCTTTCCCGTTCCACAAACTCATCCGGAAGGCCTCTTACCCGTCCAGGATTTACCTTTACATCCGTTCTTACGGAAAGGCAGTAAGTATTTTCGTAATAGTTTTTTATCACCTCACTGGATGTAAGATAATCCAGCAGTTTTATGGATTCTTTTATGTTTGCCGTTACCGTAATCCCGATGTTGTCTCCCTGCAGCAGATAAGTCTGTTTTTGGATATAAGGGATTTCCGCGATTTTATACTTACACTTCCTGTCAGAGTTCTCTAATATGGACATGGAGCTTAGCTCTGCAATGGCGATCTTTACATATCCCTTGGAAAATGCCTTCATTAACTCCTTCTGATTCCAGTTGATCACATCCTGGTCTATGATCCCCTCATCTCTCATGTTGCCAAGCATTTCATAAAGCTTCATGCAGTTTTCCGAATCCAGGCTCCGAAGGGTTCCTCCGGCTGAATAGATCATCTGCAGAAAACTGGAAGTAATATCCTCTTTATTCTTCATGGCTATTCCGAAATTATAGGTGCCAAGGGTGCTGGTTTCCCTGCACAGCTTATAAAGTTCTTCCATCGTATCCGGTATGACGGCGTTATGCTTCTTCAAATGATCCTCATTATAAAATACCACATAGGGGTTGCTGGTAAAGGGAACGGAATAGCAGATGCCGTTTACTACCGTGCTGCTGTATGCATTCTTTAAATACAAAGAAGCCCTGTCCGTTGTCATATAGTCGGACAAATCCCGAAGGATCCCCATGGACTCAAGGGCAGGTGTCATGACGTTTTCACAAATGATTAAATCAGGTAGGTTGTTCTGGTCCTTATCAATGCACAGCTGCTTTTGAAAGCCGGACTGAGAGACGTACTGAATCTTAATCTCCGGGTTCCCAGGCATTTTAGAATATTCATCCGCAAGCCGCTTTAAGGATTCACCGCTTCCATCCTCCTCGCAGACAGCCATAATCACAAGCTTGTCCCTTTTGTTCTCCTCAGCTGCCACCACATTGGATTCCCTGTAATATTTACAGATCACGCTGATCAGTAAAAAGGAAAACAGCAGCCATAAACCGATCAGAAGTCTTTGCACGGTCCTGTTCATCATCTTAAAACACCTTTCTATAGTCTGAGGGCGATACTCCCATAATGGAACGAAACACCTTATTAAAATATTTTGTATCTTTATATCCCACCATTTCTGCTACCTCATGGATCTTATAATTGCCGGTTGCCAATAGCTTCTTTGCAACACTGACACGAAACTCCCCTAAAAAGGTACTAAAGTTAATCCCCATTTCCCTGGTAAACAGCTTGCTTAAATATTCCGGTGTAATCCCCACCAGACCGGCCGCATCGGAAAGTGAGATTTCCTTATCATAATTCTGCCTTATGAATTCTATTACATTTAAAATCATGCCATTGCCGGTTAAGGCTTCCTGTTCTTTGTCATCTGCAACCATATCAATAATCTTCCAGTAATTGTTCAGAAAGATCTCCCTGATTCCGGTTTTCATCATATCGTTTAACAGGTACTGGTACAGAGCTTCAATGTCTTTGTTTTCCATCAGATCCCTTGCAGTGTTTAAAGCAGCCATGACAAAACGGACGGTATGGTTTTTAATCACCTTGGGCTCTTCCCTGCTTTGAATGACTGTTTTCTCAAATTTCCTGGCGTTTTTTCTGATTCCCTCCTTGTTTCCATTTCTTATGTCCCTTTTTACTCCGCGCTCTAAATATTCCGGATATTCCACCCTTTCAAAGGACAGATTCTGGGTCAGCTCCCTGTCAATGATGCACTGGTCCTGAAATACAAAGGAATAAGAAAGATATTCCTGCATCTGCTTTAACGTATCTTTAAGACCGGAAAGACTTAAAAGTTCCTCGTAGCTGATGAGGAATTCTCCCTTCTCCTTTAAATCCTTCAGTATCTGAGTTTTAAATATGTTCTTTAAGTACCTGGCGTTCTGACCGTCTGAGATCATGACAAGGATTTGCTTTTCATAGGGAAGCTTAAAGATGAAAAATCCTGTGAGGCAGATTGCATCCAGGCTGTCTTTCAGCACTTCCGCCATCTGGTTCGTCGTATCCTCAAGAATGCTTTCCGATTGGATCAGAAACATGGAAATGACCTGATCCTTTTGCTTTCGTATCTTTTCAGCAAGTTGTTTTTGAATGACTTCCTGATCGCCTCCGTCTCCTGTCAGGATGGAAAACAGCAGCTGCTCTGCAGAAACCTGCTCCACCTTGTTCTTTGATAACTTTTTCTCCACCGTACCAAGGACCTCTATGATGTCCTCCACATCCAGAGGTTTTAACAAATATTCAGCTACGGATAATTGTATGGCGCGCTGGGCATATTCAAACTCCGAATACCCGGTAAGCAGGACCGCCGCCGTCATAATCCCAGCTTCCCTGATCTTGTGGATCATGGTCAATCCATCCATCTTTGGCATGTTGATATCCGTTATAACGACATCCGGAAGTAATGATAACACCTTTTCAAACCCTGCCTCCCCATCGCATTCCCCTGCAACCACTTCATGTGACGTATACTTTTCAATGATTTTTATAATCCCGTTCCTGGTGTTTGGTTCATCTTCCACAATTACTACTCTCATACCGGCAAATATCCCCCTTCTATTCTTCGAATAAAATTTCAGCTGTTATTCTGGTTCCCCTGTCATTCGATTCAATAAAGAAATATCCGTCTTCTCCATAATAATATTTAATCCTCATTATCACATTCCGCACCCCGATACTCCCCTCCATTGCGCCGCTTAAATAATCGTAGTGGTTCAGTTCCCTGACCAGCTCCTCCTCCATGCCTTTTCCATTGTCCTCAACGAAAATCACAAGATGCCTATCCCCCTTTCTTTTAATGGATACCGTGATCATATCCTGTCCCGTATTGCCTGGAAATCCGTGAATGATGGCATTTTCAATGAGGGGCTGGAACAGCAGCTTGTGCATTTTTAAATCCAGAACCTCCTCCTCCACATCCATGATACAGTGGAAGGAAAAAGAAAACCTTTGCTGCTGTAGAAAAATATACTGTTTTAAATATTCGATCTCACTTCGGACACTTACCACACCATTGCTTTTATGTACGCTGTAGCGCAGGATATTTCCAAGATTTTTAAGCATTCTGCTAATTAAAAACTGTTCATTTTCTATGGCGATCCAGTTGATGGCATCCAGGGTATTATACAGAAAATGAGGATTGATCTGCGCTTCCAAAGCCTTTAATTCTGCATTTTTCTCACGGAGCAGGGCTTCCTTTTCAATCTTTCCCGACTGGTCGATCTTCTGTACCATGTGATTGAAATGTCTGGCGATCTTCCCAAACTCATCTTGCCAGGTATGCTCGATCTGAACCGTATAATCTCCCTTATAGGCTCTGTCCATGGCAGAGGTGATTTTTTCTACCCGGACCTGTAAGGAACCTGCAAACCGGATCATAATCAGAATGCTGGTGATGATAATCAGTATTGTAAGGAGGATGATCACCTCAAAGATGTATTTAAAGTCCTTTAGAAGCTCTCTGTTATCCCGAAGACTGACCAGTACAAACTGATTTTTCAGTACAGGCTTTGTATATATGCTGTAGAATCCGGTATTCATGATCTGATGGGCCTCCACGGCCTGCCGGATCTTCGACTCGGTCTTAGAAAACCGCTTCTCTCCGCCATCGGCCCATTCATCAAAGATGCCTGTCCCAATTAAGTCTGTACGGGTACTGGATACGATGTTTCCGTTTGCATCACAAAGGAAGGAGACATTGATCCCATTATCGTCTTCCTGGGAATAAGTTTCCCGTATGTTGGTTTCGTCAAGGCAGATCAGAATGCTTCCCACCGTTCCCTGCCTGTAATTATTAATATCTGCAATCCGGTGCCCCAAATAGACGATATTTCTTTTTGTTCCGTTTGCCTGCTCACGGTTTACCACATGGGAATAAACGGTCTGGGTATTATGAAAGGTCTCATCTGTTACATCCAGCCAGCTTCTGTCCTTTTCCGGAAAGCAGAAGCTGTCCATGGCATTGTTGGTAATGGAATCATACAGGATGCATTCCTTTTTCAGCGTTACCACAGCAATTCCCAATATTTCCGGATGAAGATAAGAGATATTTTCCAGATCATCTTCCAGCTGCTTCTTTAACAGATAATAATTCCTAGAATCCCATACATTCAGCTTTTCCAGCTTTAGAGCATACTCGTTCTCTGTATAAATGGACATGATGATGCTGTCGTATTCCGAGAAAAAGTCCTCCAGCCCTTTCTGTGACAATTTCATATTGCTTTCCACCAGAATGCCTGTCTGCTTTTTTAAGGTATTAGCCGCTATAATACAGGTTAGGATTTCAATTGCCATGACAGGAATGATTGAGACGAAAAGCAGGATGATCAATGTCTTTTTAGCAATTCCACATCCTCTGTATCTGTTTACCAAATATTTGATCAAGTATTATCCCCCCTTTGTTAAATTCTTCCAATTTCCTATTCATTTTTGTATTATAACATAATTTATATATAACAATAGGATTTTCAGGCGGTAGGCATAAAAAAACTTATGAATGAAAATTATATCAGAGTCTTGCTGACTGAGGCAGCCGATTCCTGTTATAATCTTCATCCATAAGTTAGGGATCAATTATGAAAGACCCATTTTCTGTCTTTTTTTCATTATATGAGCTTCAATATCATTCGCTACCTGTACCGGATCATCTCCTAACGCTACTTTCCCGCCTGTCAGTCCCTCTACGTCTTCCGTAAGCAATTTTACAAGCTTTGGTGCGCCGGTGATAAAGGGAGTGGGAGAAAGATGGGTATAGGCGCCGTATGCTATGGCAAATAAGCCATCTATGGTGGCCTTCTGTTCCATCCACTCCGGTGCAGTCACTGCAATGGGAAGATCTGAAATGTCGGCATCTAAGTGGTCGGCTAAGGCTGTTACAAGCATGGAAATCCTTCCTGTATCCGTACAGGTTCCAAAGCTTAACACAGGAGGGATCCCCAGGGCTTTACACACTCCCCGCAATCCTTCTCCTGCCTGATCGATGGCATCCAAATTGCACATTCCTGCAACCTCTAAGCCATGGTTTCCGCAGCCCCCTGCAACTACAAGGATGTCTTTTTTAATCAGCTCTTTTGTTAAATTCACCGTATTCCAATCCTGGGGACCATTTCTCAAAGTCGAGCAGTTTGCCAAAGCGACAATTCCTTTTAACTGACCTTTTGCAATTACATCTACCAGGTTATTTAAATCATTCCCGATTGCTCCTAAAACTGCTTCTGTAGAAAATCCGGCAATGGCTTTTTGTTTGTACTTCGGAACCATTGGCTTGATTTGTTTATGTCTTTTTTTAAAGTTCTCGATGGCAACGTGAATGCACGTTTCCGCCATTTCCTCCGCCTTCTTCGGATAATATGGCATCTTATGTTCCGTGCCGGGAACACCGATAATCGTGCTGACGCTTACCAGCGCAACCTGATACTTTTCTGCATATTGATCAATGGCAGGCGGTGAGCAGTTCTCTTCCATTACAAATGCGTCCACCGTTCCTGTTGCCAAAAATGGTTCAATGGATAACCAGTTACCCATAAGGCCCACAAACACATCATCCATTTCAAATCTTTGCAGTAATTCCTGCCCGGTCTCAATGGAACCTACAATATGGATTCCTTTTGCACCGGCCTGTTTGGCCAAGTCCTGAAACTCCTGCATTCTTGCCTTCTGCAAAGCAGCGACCCCAATCCAGGGCTGATGTCCATTAAATGCAATGTTCACATAATCAGGATCCATAATTCCTAGATCCACATCCACTTCATGAGGCATCGGCGTTCCGAATAAAATATCCTGGGTCATTTCCAGGCCTATTTGCGCAGTATAAATTGTAGACAAACCTAAGCGCAGGGCTTTTGTTGCCAAGGAAACATAATCACCATCTACATTGGTAAGACAGCTTGCAATGCTGTTCTGCACTTCATGTTCAACGCCTGAAGGGTAAATGTGTAAGTCATCCCATATCTTTTTCCGTTTTTTCGGTGCAAAGACTTCCACCATTACACTATGTTCATCAGGGCTTATCTTCATCTCCCGGTCAAGAAACTCAGCCAGGCAGACAGCCATCTGATTCACATCCTGATTGGTGTTGATCCCGGTTAATTCACACATCCACTTTAATTTTTTGGTATCTGTAATCTGGAAAATGGTATTGCCCTTTCCAGTTTCCTTTAAGGTCCGAAAGGCTTCGTAGGCATGATGGGCATAGGTGGCTGCTCCCATAATATTTCTCATGAGAAGATTTCTCATTGCCATGGCATCGGGGCCAATTCCGCAAACACCTTTTTCCGGTCCTTTTTGTTCATTGATTCTGCAAGGTCCATTGGTACATAATTGACAGCTTAATCCCTGCAGGCAAAATTTGCATCGTATTTTTTCCTGCTCATCCCATCTGGAAAATACGCTTGATAATCCGTCATCTCTTATCCTAACCAGCATCTCTTCCACGGAGTCATGGTAGCTCACCCGACCTTCTGTTTTTTCTAAAACCGTCTCTGGCATAATTACCTCCAATAAAATATTATTCCGTCAGTAGTATGCCAAATTTTAGTAACTCTATTCTCACCCTCCCAGAGTCACATCCTGTTTGGAATACCATTCAATCGCATCGTATACGTGCTGGGGTGTAAAATCCGGCCAGTAATCATCGATGACATACATATCCGAATAAACGGACTGTACCGGCAAGAATCCGGACAGTCTTCTGCGGCCTCCCCACCGAATCACCAGATCGATCCTGGATACATCGGCCGTTTTTAATTTAGGGCCTATGGCTCCGTCCTGAAGCCCCAGATCCCACTCCCAGCTGTAATTGACCAGAAAGTTGATCTTCATTCCCCCATTGCCGAACTGGTGTCTGTTGGTATATGGCTTCAGCTCCTCCGGAAACATGGCTGACGTTGTTTTTCCCAGAACCAAAAGCTCGGCATCTTCCTTTGACAGTTCCTCCACGGCTTTTACACACGCCTTTGAAAAGGCTTCCCTTTGGATTGAGGGACGCTTTGTATTGTCTACGGTAAAGCCGTAAAAGGTCATTTCATTAATTCCCAGTTTTCTACAAAGGTGATAAAGGACCATTCCAGGGGATATTCCATTGTCATACCCCGCCTCTTTTTCCATTCCTTTTCCAAGGGCCCAGCGGCGGTTGCCGTCTGGTATGATCCCGATGTGCTTTGGAATTCTCATATACGTTCCTCCATTTTTCCTGCTATATTTGAATTATATAGAAAGTATAGCCAATTTTTTCTCTTCCATAATTCTTACACTGGTAAATCATCTTAGACAGGAAATTCATCCAACATATAAAAACAGACGGTATACCCTTCTTCCAAGGGCATACCGTCTATCTCTATACATGCTTTTACAGAAAATTATATTCCGTTAGTATCTTCTCCCGTCCCGTAGTCATATCCGTAAAATATTCATAATAGCTGATTCCCAGGAAGGAACCAGAAATGTTGATTACGTTATCAAAACCACGGCCCTTTAACGCCATAACGGCATTATAGCTTCTCTGACTGGTCCTGCAGTGTAAGTATACCGGCCTGTCATTAGGAATCTCCGATATACGCTGTCTCAGTTCACCTAACGGGATATTCAAAGCTCCAATGAGATGACCCATCTCAAACTCGTCCCGGCCTCTCACATCGATAATACAGGCTTTGCTCTCCACTAACTCCCGAACTTGACTTACATGAACCTGTTTCACGGCTCCGTGCAGGACATTAAGCGCCACCAGTGCAGACAGATTAACCACATCTCTTGCTGTGCCAAATACTGGTGAGTAACAGAGTTCCAGTCCCTTTAAATCCTCCAGTGTTCCATTCATGGCAATTAGGGTTGCGATAACGTCGATTCGTTTGTCTACATTCCCTTTGCCGATGGCCTGGGCTCCCAGGATCCTACCTGTAGGTACTTCGAATACAAGCTTAAAGTGCATAGGGGAACTGCCGGGCATTAAGCCTACCTTATCCATGGTCATGGTGTAGACAGAATCGTAGGGTATATTATTTTCTTTTGCGGTTTTCTCATTAAGTCCTGTGGCCGCAGCGTTCAAATCAAACAGTCTGACAGCGCAGGAGCCAATGACTCCGTTATTACTGGTGGACATGCCATACATGGCATCAGCGGCTGCTCTTGCCTGGCGCAGAGCCGGACCGGCTAATGGGAGCCTGGTTGGTTTGTGGGTAAGACGTTGGTAAACCTCAATGGCATCACCCACTGCATAGATATGCGGATCGCTGGTACGGTAATCTGCTGACACCTTAATTGCACCGGTCTCACCGATTTCCAGACCGGCCTGCTTTGCCAGCTCTGTCTCAGGCAGTACGCCAATGGAGAGCACCACTGCATCGCAGGGTAACTCCCTGCCTGAGTTTAAGATTACCTTATCCTCAGTGATGGCCTTAACACCGTCACCCACAGCCAGTTCCACGCCCTGATCATAAAGCTCTTTTTGCAGGATCTGGCTCATATCATAGTCAAATGGTGCCATGATCTGGCCGGCAGCCTCTGCCACAGCTACCTGCTTTCCTGTTGATTTTAAATTTTCTGCTACCTCAAGGCCGATAAAGCCGCCTCCGATTACAACCACACTGCGGATTTCCTCTCTGGCAACATATTGATCCAGTTTTGCAATATCATCCACATTGCGCACGGTAAACACATGAGGGAGAGATACTCCCTCGATTGACTTAGGGCGGATCGGATAGGATCCTGGCGAAAGAACCAGTTCATCATATGATTCTTCATATTCCTGACCGGATACGCTGTCTTTAATTCGTATTTTCCTAAGAGTGCGGTCAATGCCGCACACCTCGCTGTTAACACGCACCTCGATATCGTAGGAATTCTTAAACCCCTCAGGCGTCATCAGCACCAGATAGTCCTTGTCCTCCACGGTCCTGCTTAAATAATAGGGGAGTGAACAGTTGGAAAAGGATACATGCTCTCCCCGCTCAAATATGGTTATGGATGCATCTGCATCCAGACGCCTGATTCTGGCTGCGGCGGACGCACCGCCGGCAACACCTCCCACAATAAGAACACGTTTGCCCATATTCACACATCCTTTGTCAATTATTTTTTATTATTAGCCTTTTGCTGAAGATGGCTTCTTTTCTAAGTTCAGCGAATTGTCATTGTATACTTTCATGTCAATATTATTGGTTAGTTTTGCAGCAACTAAACCAGTTACCATACCATCGCTTACATTCAGGGCAGTTCTGGCCATGTCGATCACAGGCTCAATTCCTACCAACAGACCTGCGATACCAACCGGGAGCCCAAGTGCGGATAACACGGTGATACCTGCAAAGGTTGCGCCGCCGCCAACTCCGGCGATACCAATGGAAGCAAACGTGATGACAACTACCATCAGAATAAAGAAGGAAGGTGTAATCGGCTGGCCCACAGCAGGAGCCACCATGATTACCAGCATGGCAGGATAAATAGCCGCGCATCCGTTCTGTCCGATGGAGGTACTAAGGGAACCGGCCAGGTTGGAAACTCCATTATCCACCCCCATCTCATCGGTCAGAGTTCTGATGGTCAGTGGCAGGGTTCCTGCACTGGTACGGGAAGTAAATGCAAATACCAAAGTTGTCATGGCCTTCTTAAAATAAGTAAGCGGGCTGATTCCAACTACAGCCAGTATCAGTCCATGAATGATGAACATGATAAATATAGCGGTATAAGAAGCTAGAACAAAAGTTACAAGCCGCAGGATACTGGTGTAGTCACTTCCAGCAATGGTCTTGGTCATCAATGAGAAGATACCGAATGGCGTCAGCATAATAATCATCATGACCACTTCCACCACCAGGGTGTTTAGTGAATTCATTAATTTACCGAAAAACTCCGCCTGTTCCGGGGCATAAGTCCGTACCCCGATTACTCCGATTCCAAGAAGTGCTGCAAAGAGTACCACGGAAAGGGTTGCATTGCTTCCCTGTCCGGTCATGGCATAGATAGGGTTTGAAGGAATGATATCAATAATGGTATCTTCAATGGAAAGACCCTCCTTGGCCTTCTCCTCCAGCTGAGTAGTCTTTTTACTCTCGGCTTCGCCAATCTCCAGTCCCTCAGCGCTGACGCCAAATGCGGAAGCAGTGACACCACCTACCACTGCTGAAACTGCTGCCGTGGATAGTAGGATTACCAGTACAAGAGCAGTAATCTTACCAAGGTTCTTGCCTGACTTCTGGTTAATGATAGCACACACGATGGATACAAAAATCAGCGGGATAACCATCATTTTCAAAAGCTTGGTATAAGCAGTGCCCACCAGGCTGATCCAGCGCAGGCTCTCAGAAACTGCTGCATCGTCTGCCACTGTCTTTAAAATCGCTCCAAATATAATACCGCCGAACAAACCGGCTACTACACGTACATTAAAAGATTTGCCTTTTTTCTGCAATACAAACAGAACACCTAGATAGATTAAAAAACAGATTACACTAATAGAAACAGCCATTTATTCCCCCACCTTTTCTTTGATATTTTTGATAATGCTCTCAACAGCAGTTACAACATTCTTTGAATCTGTAGCCAGGTTAATCCGGATAAATCCGTGTGCCATGAGGCTGAACCATTCCCCAACGTCGCAGGCAAGACGGCACTTGTTCTGGATAAAGCCGGCAGTCTCTTCCCCGGTCAGATAGCCCCTTAAGTCAATCCAGGACAGATAGGTTCCTTCAAGGGGGGTAACAATGATCTCTGGAAGCTCCCTTGCAAACTCCTGCTTCATATAATTGTAATTGTGAATAATCAGTTTCTTTACATTTTCCAGCCATTCTTCCCCACCCCGGAAAGCGGCCTCCACGCCTACAAGACCCATAAGGTTTGTTTCCGCTGAACCAATGCCTTTGATGTATGCATCATAGGATTCCATCAATTGTTTGTCGAATATGATGACATGGGAGTGAATCAGACCGGCCAGGTTAAATGTCTTGGAACCTGCATTCAAGGTAATCAGAATATTCTTATACTTACCATCCCCTACCAGTGCGGAGGATACAAACTTCTTCCCCTCATAAGTAAAATCCTGATGAATCTCATCGGAAACCACCAATACCCCATGTCTCTGGCAGATGTCAAACATGGAATCCAGCTCCTCCTCTGACCATACCCGGCTTACAGGGTTATGGGGGGAGCATAAGATAAACATCTCTACCTTGTTGTCCACAATTTCCTTCTCAAACTTTTCAAAATCCAGAGTGTAATAACCGTCGCTATTATCAAGTTCACAGGTTACCAGCTTTCTGCCGGTGTTCAGTACGGCATCATAAAATGGGTAGTATACAGGGGGGCAGATAATTACGGACGCTTCTTCTTTCGTATATGCCCTTACAGCCGCATACAGGGATCCCACAACCCCGGTTGCAAACCTTACATGTTCCCTTGCAAGTTCTACATTATGATGCTTCTTCTGCCATGCAAAGAAAGAATCAAAATATGCCCCCTCTACCGTACCATAGCCAAACACTCCGTGCTCCACACGCTTCACCAGCGCCTCCCTTACTGCTGCAGGTGACTGGATCTCCATATCAGCAACCCAAAGCGGAAGTAAGTCTGCATCTCCAAAAATCTCCTGAAGTGAGTCCCACTTTAATGTACCTGTCCCCCGTCGTTCCACACAATTTTCCCTACAGAACTTCTCAATGTCCATGAAAAATACCATCCTTCTTCTAGTATAAGCTAAATGCTGTAAAATATTGTTCACTAACTGAACTATATTATAAAATACTTAGTATATATTGTCAATATAGTTTTAATATAATTTTTATAATTAGGGCAATTTACACATAAAATATTAATATTTATTATTTATAGTTAATTTGCTTTACTATATTTTCAGTTTTGTTTGAAATAATATATTGAAGCCCTATTCTTAATATGGTACTATTACATGTACAGATATCATCAATTGGAACAGGAGCATCTATATGAGTCATATTTCAGATATAAACAACGCGTATCAAAAGTTGAATGCACGTGCAGATACATTGTATGAATTTATCATTTTATATCACAACTACATCTATGCCCATCACACATATGAGAATGAAAACTTTAACATGATGGAGATACATACCCTTACCTATATTGACGACTCCCCAGGGATTACTGCCACTGAGCTGTCAAAGATATGGCACAAAAGCAAAAGTGCCATTTCCCAGGTCATCAAAAAGCTGGTTGACTCCGGATACATAGAAAAGCGCTATAAGGAGAATAATGAAAAGTCCGTATGCCTGTACGTAACAGAAAAGGGACAGAGACTTTCCTCGGTACACAAAGCTTACGATGTGGCTGACATCACACAGACCACCTCCTATCTGATTGAACAGTGCGGTGAATCAGATCTGGACGCATTTTACCGGATTATAGAGAAGTATAATGAACTTTTAAAATCTGATTTGGAATCATAGTAAGAATAGCAAAAAGGCTGCATAATCCAGACCGTTTGGTCCGATTGAGCAGCTTTTTTTCTATCCATTTGACGCCCAAAGGGGCCGTGTACCAAATTGCCGGTACCACAACCCCTTTTGAGTTTCATATATTGATATATATAATTATTTAAGTCGTTTCGACTTCTAAAGCTCCTTAATTGTTCAAGGCTGCCTGTGCTGCTGCCAGTTTTGCAATCGGCACACGGAATGGAGAACAGGATACATAATCCAGACCAATCTTATGGCAGAACTCTACGGAAGAAGGATCTCCGCCGTGCTCGCCGCAGATACCAACATGCATTTCCGGACGAACGCCCTTGCCTAACTTGATTGCTGTTTCCATAAGCTTGCCTACACCGGTCTGATCCAGTTTTGCAAATGGGTCATTCTCGAAGATCTTGGTGTCATAGTAAGCATTTAAGAACTTGCCTGCATCGTCACGGGAGAAGCCATAAGTCATCTGAGTTAAGTCATTGGTTCCGAAGCAGAAGAATTCTGCCTCTTTGGCAATGTCATCAGCGGTCAGGCATGCTCTTGGGATCTCAATCATGGTACCTACTTCATATTTTAAGTTGCTTCCTGCTGCAGCGATCTCTGCGTCAGCAGTTTCAACTACGATCTTTTTAACAAACTTTAATTCCTTCTCATCACAGATCAGCGGAATCATGATTTCCGGGCAAACATTCCAGTCAGAATGTGCCTTCTGAACGTTGATGGCTGCACGGATTACTGCCTTTGTCTGCATCTTTGCGATCTCAGGATAGGTTACTGTCAGACGGCAACCACGATGTCCCATCATTGGGTTGAACTCGTGTAAGGAATCGATGATGCTCTTGATCTGAGCAACTGTCTTGCCCTGTGTATCTGCCAGCTTCTTAATGTCGTCTTCCTCTGTTGGAACAAACTCATGCAGAGGCGGATCTAAGAAACGGATGGTAACAGGATTGCCTTCCAATGCTTCATAAAGCTTTTCAAAGTCATCCTGCTGTACAGGAAGGATCTTCTCTAAAGCAGCTTCTCTCTCTGCAACGGTATCGGAGCAGATCATCTCGCGGAATGCGTCGATTCTGTCTCCTTCAAAGAACATATGCTCGGTACGGCAAAGGCCGATTCCTTCTGCGCCCAGTTCTCTTGCTTTTCTTGCATCAGCAGGAGTATCAGCATTGGTTCTTACTTTCAGTCTTCTATACTTATCTGCCCATGCCATGATTCTACCAAATTCACCGATAATGGCTGCGTCTACTGTCGGAATGATTCCGTCATAGATCTTACCGGTAGATCCATCAAGGGATAAGAAGTCTCCTTCATGATATTCCTTGCCTGACAGGACAAATTTCTTGTTCTCTTCATCCATAATGATTTCGGAACAGCCGGATACACAGCATGTACCCATTCCGCGTGCAACAACTGCTGCATGAGAAGTCATACCGCCGCGTACGGTTAAGATACCCTGAGCGGCCTTCATTCCTTCAATATCTTCCGGAGAGGTCTCAAGACGAACCAGAACAACCTTCTCGCCTCTTTCATGCCATGCTTTTGCTTCGTCTGCTGTAAATACGATCTTACCGCATGCAGCTCCCGGAGATGCTGCCAGAGCCTTTCCAATAGGTTCTGTCTTCTTTAATGCATCTGTATCAAACTGAGGATGGAGTAAAGTATCCAAGTTTCTTGGATCGATCATCTTAACTGCCTTCTCCTCTGAAATCATGCCTTCATCAACCAGATCACAAGCAATCTTTAAAGCAGCCTTTGCTGTTCTCTTGCCGTTACGGGTCTGAAGCATGTAAAGTGTTCTATCTTCAATGGTAAATTCCATATCCTGCATATCTCTGTAATGATCTTCCAGCTTATTGCAGATTCCTACGAACTGCTCATATGCTTCCGGCATAACTTCCTTTAACTGGTCGATCTTCTGCGGTGTACGGATACCAGCAACTACGTCCTCGCCCTGTGCGTTCATTAAGAATTCACCCATAAGGTGTTTCTCGCCGGTTGCTGGGTCACGTGTAAATGCAACACCGGTACCGGAGGTCTCGCCCATGTTTCCGAACGCCATCATCTGCACGTTAACAGCAGTACCCCAGGAATATGGAATATCGTTGTCGCGGCGGTATACGTTTGCTCTTGGGTTGTTCCAGGAACGGAAAACAGCCTTGATTGCTTCCATCAGCTGTAACTTAGGATCTGCCGGGAAATCTGCTCCGATCTTTTCCTTATATTCAGCCTGGAACTGTTTTGCAAGCTCCTTTAAATCATCAGCAGTTAAATCTACGTCCTCTGTGATTCCTTTTTCTTCCTTCATCTTATCGATAAGCTCTTCAAAGAACTTTTTGCCTACCTCCATAACGACGTCGGAGAACATCTGGATAAATCTGCGGTAACAATCCCATGCCCAACGGGGATTACCGGATTTTGCAGCCAGAACTTCCACTACCTCTTCATTTAAACCAAGGTTTAAGATGGTATCCATCATACCTGGCATGGATGCTCTTGCACCAGAACGAACAGAAACCAGAAGAGGATTTTCCTTATCGCCGAACTTCTTTCCGGTGATCTCTTCCATCTTAGTGATGTGTTCCATAATCTGGTCCATGATCTCATCGTTAATCTTCTCGCCGTCCTCATAATACTGAGTACAAGCCTCTGTTGTTATGGTAAATCCCTGGGGAACTGGAAGACCTAAATTTGTCATCTCTGCCAAATTGGCTCCTTTTCCACCTAACAGGTTTTTCATGCTTGCATTACCTTCGGTAAACAAATAAACCCATTTTCTTGCCATAAGTAAATTTCCTCCTCAAATTGTGTTGGTTGTCCAACTCTTCTGCCGGATTCATTTGCAGAAAAGCCCTGCAAATATTATAGCATAATTCAAACGCTAGTAAAGGGGGTTTTTTTAATTATTGGCAAAAATTAGCTCTTTTTTCGATACAATTACCTTGAAAGTACTTCCATAGTCAGTCATTTTCCGATATACGATTTTAGTTCGTATATGCGAATTTAGGTGTTCTTTTTTTCTTTCAGCAACACCAGGCAGAGTCCCAGCGTTAAAAATTCTGCCGCCGGCATAACGGCCCAAATTCCATTTACTCCCAATGCCATTGGAAGGATAAATACCAGGATGCTGCTTAATACAAGTCCCCGCATCAGGCAGATGAACAAGGCTTTTCCCGGACTTAATACCGACTGGAACCAGGTGCTGAACAAGATATTAAATCCCATGGGAAGAAATGACAGGAAATATATCCTGACAGCAGGAACCGACATGGCTAAAATCTCATCCGCAGGCTTTACAAAGGCCTCTGTTACCAGAGCCGGGAAAAACATACCCAATCCCACAAACAGCATACCGGCAAAGCAAACGGTCAATTCTCCCATACGGCGTGTTTCCTTTAACCTCTCCTTTTTCCCGGCCCCATAATTTATGGCCAGAATTGGTTGGGAGGCCTGGGAGATACCATTATTAATAGAAGCTACGATCAAAGCGCTGTTGGATATGATACCATACACCACCACTCCAAGATCACCAACGTAAGCCAAAAGCTGGCGGTTAAATAAAAACATGACGATTCCACTGCATGTCTCTAATAGGAAGCTGGAAAGGCCGTTTACCACGATTTCCCCAGCTTTTCTCCATTTGAAGCCAAGGGCAATTTTTAAGGAACTTCCCTTAGAAAATAAATGGGTAATCAGAATGCCAAGGGTCAGGCAGGAACCGATTACAGTAGCCGCTGCTGCTCCTGCCATACCCATATTCATAGGAAAGATGAAAATATAATCCAGGATCACATTGGTAACACCGCCTGTAATCACGGCGGCCATGGCCATTTTAGGAGCTCTGTCATTTCTCACAAAGGCTTGCAGGAAAGAAGAAAGCAGAAATACTGGCGCTCCCCATACCAGGATCCTTCCGTATTCCCTGACATAAAGATCCATGGTTTCATTTCTCCCCAGAAACTTTGTCACAGGATCAAACAGCAGATGCCCTGCTGTCACATAGAACACTCCGGCAACAGCCGCCATGCAGAGTGCAGCCGTAAAATATTCCCTGGCCCCATGCTCATCTCCCTTTCCCTTGGAAATGGATAAAAGCACGCCTCCGCCTACGCCAAACAACAGGCCGGTTCCGAAAAACAGACTGTATAAGGGCAGAAGAAGGTTTAAGGCAGCAATGCCGATGGCACCGACTCCCCGTCCGATCATCAGGGTGTCCGCCAATATATATATGGAAGTAACCAGAGTGGCACTGATGGATGGCATCAGATACCTTAAAAATAATTTTTTCACCGGATCTTCCAGTAGATTTGCCTTTTTCATAAATATCCTCCTTTTCAAATCTTTTAACAGTGTATCATTTTTCTTTTAAATAACAAGCAAAATCAGAGAATATCCTTTTATTGTAAAAGGTTAAGTAATATATTACATAAAATGCTCGATTGTTTTTTGATTTTTTCTGTAAAATAACACCAAATGAGATTGTTTCCAGAGCGAAAATGTGATACATTAGTGGTATCTCTGAAAATTAATCAAAAACAGGAGGAAAAACAAGATTATGAAAAAGAGAGCATTAGCATTAGCAATGGCAGTCATGATGACTGCAGCATTAAGCGGATGTGGATCTTCCAATCAAGGCGGCGCTACTACAGCTGCACCGGAAACCACAACTGCAGCTGAAAAGGCGGCAGAAACAACAGCCGCAGCTTCAGAAAAATCTGACAACGGGTATGAGCTTGCATTGGTTACAGACTTAGGAACCATTGACGATAAGTCCTTTAACCAGGGTGCTTGGGAAGGCATGAAGAAGTATGCGGAAGAAAACAAAATTTCTTACAAGTACTACCAGCCACAGGAAGGTACCACGGATTCCTATCTTGAGACCATCGGCCTTGCCATCGAAGGCGGCGCCAAATTAGTTGTTTGCCCAGGATTTTTATTTGAAGAGCCTGTATTCCTTGCTCAGGATCAGTACAAGGATGTTCATTTCATCCTCCTCGATGGCGAACCTCACAATGGTGATTATTCAGAATTCAGAACAGAGGCTAATGTAATGCCGATCCTCTTCCAGGAAGACGAGCCTGGATTCTTAGCAGGCTATGCAGCAGTGAAAGACGGCTATACAAAGCTTGGCTTCTTAGGCGGTATGGCAGTTCCTGCAGTTATCCGTTATGGCTACGGATTTGCAGAAGGTGCTGACGTTGCAGCTAAGGAAATGGGAATCGACAGCGTAGAAATTATGTACAACTACACAGGTGCATTTGCCGCTACACCAGAAGCACAGTCTATGGCAGCTTCCTGGTACCAGAACGGAACTGAAGTAATCTTCGGTTGCGGTGGCGCAGTTGGTAACTCCGTTATGGCTGCTGCTGAAGAAAAAGGCACAAAGGTTATCGGCGTTGACGTTGACCAGAGCTTTGAATCCAACACCGTTATCACCTCAGCTATGAAAGAGCTGTCCGTATCCGTTTACGATGGAGTAAAGGCATTCTATGACAATTCTTTCCCAGGCGGAAAAACCAGCATCTTCTCAGCAAAGAACAATGGTATCGGACTTCCAATGGAAACTTCCAAATTTACCAAGTTCACACAGCAGGATTATGATGGTATCTTTGCTCAGTTAAAAGACGGTAAGATCGAACTTGTTCAGCCTTCTCAGGATAACAACAATCCTACGGTTGACTTAAAGCTTGAAAAGACAAAAATTAACTTTGTAGAATAACCTGCAAAAGAAGCGCCCTTCGGGCATACCTTTAAGCCCAAATAGCGTGGGCTAGAAAGCGGAACGCCTTCAGGCATACCTATATGCCCAAATAACATGGGCTAGAAAGTGGAAAGGAGATGCCGTTTGATTCACCAGTCAGAACAGACCTGGTCTCTTACGGCATCTCTTTTTTATTTCTCATAAAAGCAGAAAAATACCAAGGTGTATTTTATTAACCAGGTCCCATAGATAGGTACCGAATTAAGGGGGATTTTATGGACTACATTATTGAGATGCTTCACATCACAAAAGAATTTCCAGGTATCATAGCCAATGATGACATCACTCTTCAATTAAAGAAAGGCGAGATACTTGCTCTGCTTGGTGAAAACGGCGCGGGAAAATCCACGCTCATGAGTGTCTTATTCGGCCTGTACCAGCCGGAAAAAGGCGTCATTAAGGTCAGAGGCAACGAAGAAAAAATAACCGGGCCTCTGGATGCCAATGCTCTGGGTATTGGCATGGTTCATCAGCATTTTAAGCTGGTGGAAAATTTTACCGTACTTCAGAATATTGTTCTGGGCATTGAAACGACGAAACGCGGGTTTTTAAAGATGGATGATGCCCGCAAAAAAGTTATGGATTTAAGCGAGAAATACAAATTATTCGTGGACCCGGATGCGATTATATCGGACATTACCGTTGGAATGCAGCAAAGGGTCGAGATTTTGAAAATGCTTTATCGCGACAACGAAATCATGATTTTTGACGAACCCACTGCGGTTCTTACACCTCAGGAAATTGACGAACTGATGCAGATCATGAAAGATCTGGTAAAGGAAGGCAAATCCATCCTGTTTATCACCCACAAGCTCAATGAAATCAAGGCGGTTGCGGACCGCTGTTCTGTCCTGCGCCGCGGTAAATATATTGGAACGGTAGAGGTAGCAGAAACAACACCTGAAGAAATGTCAGAGATGATGGTCGGCCGGAAGGTAAATCTGACCGTTGAAAAGAATCCTTCCAAGCCCGGAGATGTTGTGCTGGAAGTAAAGGATCTTTCCGTGGAGGCCAAAAGAGAAGGCCAGACAAAGAAAATGGTTCATGATGTCTCATTCAAGGTTAAAAGAGGTGAGATCGTTTGTATTGCCGGCATCGACGGCAACGGCCAGACAGAGCTTATTCATGCCATTACCGGCATTTCCGATATGAGCACCGGTACCGTTACCATCAATGGGGAAGACGTGACGAAAAAGAGCATCCGTTACAAAAACACCCATGGTCTGTCCCACATACCGGAGGACCGCCATAAACACGGTCTTGTCCTGGATTATAACCTGGCCTATAACCTGGTTCTTCAGCAGTATTTTGAAAAGGAATTCCAAAGCAGTACTTTCTTAAAAAATGACAAGATCTATGAATATGCGGAAAAACTGATCCAGGATTATGATATAAGAAGCAGTGAAGGCTCCTATACCACAGCCCGCAGTATGTCCGGTGGAAACCAGCAAAAGGCCATCGTTGCAAGAGAAATCTCCAAAGCTCCCGATATTCTTCTGGCCGTTCAGCCCACCCGTGGCTTAGACGTGGGTGCCATTGAATACATTCACCGCCAGCTGATAAAGCAAAGAGATGCAGGAGCAGCCATTCTCTTAGTATCCCTGGAGTTAGATGAAGTCATGAATTTAAGCGACCGGATTCTGGTTATGTTTGAAGGCGGAATCGTAGCCGACTTAAACCCCAAGAACGTTACCGTTCAGGAATTGGGTCTTTATATGGCAGGCGCAAAGAAAGAAGGTGGCAGATCATGAAACCGAAACAGATAAAAGACCATACAGGAATTCTTTCTTCCATTTTTGCCATTGTGCTTGGATTGATCGTAGGCCTGATCATTCTGTTCCTCTGCAATCCAAAGCAGGCGCTTCCCGGATTCGCAACAATTTTATCAGGAGCATTTACCCATGGCGCCAAGGGTGTTGGACAGGTATTTTATTATGCAACACCTATCATTCTCACTGGTCTTTCCGTGGGATTTGCCTTTAAGACAGGGCTTTTTAACATCGGAACTCCCGGTCAGTTTATCATGGGCGGGTTTGGTGCTGTCTATGTGGGAATCCTCTGGACGTCCTTAGGTCCGGCTCACTGGATTGTGGCCCTTCTTGCCAGCGTCATCTTAGGTGCTGTGTGGGGCCTTGTACCAGGGCTTTTAAAAGCTTATTTTAACGTAAATGAAGTAATCGCCTCCATTATGATGAACTACATCGGCATGTATCTGGTAAACTGGATTGTGAAAAGCTATAAACCCTTATTTAATAACCTTCGTAATGAATCACGGAATGTGGCTGCAACAGCCAACATCCCGAAGATGGGACTTGATAAGATATTCCCAGGTTCCAGTGTTAACGGCGGAATTCTCATTGCTATCCTTACGGTTATTGTGATTTGGCTCCTTCTGAACAAGACAACCTTTGGTTATGAATTAAAGGCTGTAGGCTTTAACCGGGATGCCAGCAAATATGCCGGTATCAATGAAAAAAAGAGTATTATTTTATCCATGGTTATCGCAGGAGCCATTGCAGGACTGGCAGGAGGACTTCTGTATCTGGCTGGTACCGGTAAGCACATCGAAATCAAGGATGTGCTGGCATCGGAAGGTTTTACCGGCATTTCCGTTGCATTGCTGGGCTTAAGCAACCCAATCGGTGTTCTGTTCTCCGGTATCTTTATCGCATACTTAACAGCCGGGGGATTTTACTTGCAGCTGTTTGAATTTTCTACGGAAATCATTGATATTATCGTTGCAGTTATTATTTACTTCAGCGCATTTGCCCTTATGGTTAAGATCATTCTTTCTAAAATCCACAAGCAGAAAGGCGAAAAAGCAGAAGCAGCTAAGGAAGGAGGAACGAAATCATGAGTGTAGTTTATTTCATTTTTCAGCAGACCATGTATTTCATGATTCCTCTCATGATCGTAGCTTTGGGAGCCATGTTCTCTGAGCGAAGCGGAATCATTAACATTGCTTTGGAAGGAATCATGACAATGGGAGCCTTTACCGGTATCCTGTTCATTCATTTTACAGGCGGCTCCATGAACGGCCAGTTCCAGCTCATCGCTGCGGTGCTGATCTCCATGGTAACCGGTATGGTATTTTCCCTGTTCCACGCCTACGCTTCCATTAACATGAAGTCCAATCAGGTAATCAGCGGTACGGCATTAAACATGTTCGCTCCCGCATTTGCCATATTCGTGGCCCGTGTCATTCAGGGAGTACAGCAGGTTCAGTTTAACAATACCTTCCGTATTACCTCCGTTCCGTTTTTAGGAAAGATACCGTTTTTCGGTCCTCTCCTGTTCCAGAACGCTTATATTACCACTTATATCGGCATTGCAATCTTTTTGCTTTCAACCATTGTTCTTTATAAAACCCGGTTTGGTTTAAGGCTTAGGTCCTGCGGCGAGCATCCCCAGGCAGCCGATTCCGCCGGTATTAACGTATACCGGATGCAATATGCAGGCGTTATGATCTCAGGCGCTCTTGGCGGACTTGGTGGACTTGTTTTTGTGGTTCCTACCTCCACCAATTTTAACGCAGACGTAGCCGGATACGGTTTCCTGGCTCTGGCTGTTTTGATCTTCGGCCAGTGGAAACCGGTCAATATCATGCTTGCCTCCCTTTTCTTCGGGCTTATGAAGGCTATCGCATCCGCTTATTCCGGTATCCCGTTCTTAAGCTCATTGGGCATTCCAAGCTACTTCTATAAAATGGTGCCTTATATCATCACCTTGATCGTACTGATCTTTACTTCAAGAAACTCTCAGGCTCCAAAGGCAGAGGGTATTCCTTACGATAAGGGGCAGAGATAAAAAAGTAATATGTATCCGCTGTGAGATAAAAAAGAAGGAGAAAGAGGCAAATGCCTCTTTCTCCTTCTTTTTAAGTTCTACGAACTATTTCTGTTATATTAAAACGATCATATTTAGAAACGGAATTTATCCTCAAAATAGCTCTTCAGCTCTGCAATAGGAACTCTTACCTGATCCATGGTATCACGGTCACGGACGGTTACTGCGAAATCTTCCTCTGAATCAAAATCATAGGTAACGCAGAATGGAGTACCAATCTCATCCTGTCTTCTATAACGCTTTCCGATGTTGCCTCTGTCATCGAATTCGCAGTTATAGTATTTGCAAAGCTCTGCATATACTTTTTCTGCGCCTTCATTCAGCTTCTTGGAAAGAGGCAGAACGCCGATCTTAACAGGTGCAATGGCCGGATGGAAATGAAGTACGGTACGTACATCTCCTTCTGCAATCTCTTCTTCGTCGTATGCGGCACAAAGGAATGCAAGGGTTACACGGTCGGCTCCCAGAGATGGCTCCACTACATAGGGAATGTAACGCTCTTTCTTTTCATCATCAAAATATGTCATATCCTGTCCGGAAGTATTCTGGTGCTGGTTTAAGTCGTAATCGGTTCTGTCTGCGATTCCCCATAACTCGCCCCATCCGAATGGGAACAGGAATTCAATGTCAGAGG
Organism: Lacrimispora sanguinis; assembly: GCF_044987295.1. NCBI lineage: Bacteria > Bacillati > Bacillota > Clostridia > Lachnospirales > Lachnospiraceae > Lacrimispora > Lacrimispora sanguinis. The sequence continues at coordinate 2,185,912 of NZ_CP173277.1, forward strand.
TTGCCTTGCTGTAGAAAGAAAGCTCTTCTTTCTCATGATCTCTGACACGCATCTCGTCTTCTTTGATGCCCAGAGTCTGCAGCCAGTTGATGCAGAATTCTTTCCAGTATGCAAACCATTCCAGGTCTGTATCAGGCTCACAGAAAAACTCCAGCTCCATCTGCTCAAATTCCCTGGTACGGAAGGTGAAGTTTCCTGGAGTGATCTCGTTACGGAAGGACTTTCCGACCTGTCCGATTCCGAATGGAATTTTCTTACGGGAGGTTCTTTGTACGTTTTTGAAGTTTACGAAAATACCCTGAGCTGTCTCTGGTCTTAAGTATACGGTATTTTTGGCATCTTCAGTTACTCCCTGGAAGGTTTTAAACATCAGGTTAAACTGACGGATATCTGTGAAATCATGCTTGCCACAGCTTGGGCAGCAGATGTTCTTCTCATCGATATAGCTCTTCATCTCTTCCTGGGACCAGGCGTCAACTGAACCTTCGATGGTGATATTGTTTTCTGCCATATAGTCTTCAATCAGTTTATCTGCACGGAAACGCTCCTTACATGCCTTGCAGTCCATCAGCGGGTCGGAAAAACCGCCTAAATGTCCGGAAGCAACCCAGGTCTGGGAGTTCATCAGGATGGCACAGTCTACGCCTACGTTATACGGGCTTTCCTGTATGAATTTCTGCCACCATGCTTTTTTTACATTGTTCTTCAGTTCTACACCTAAGTTGCCGTAATCCCAGGTATTTGCAAGGCCGCCGTAAATTTCGGAGCCAGGATATACAAATCCTCTTGATTTTGCAAGTCCCACAATCTTTTCCATTGTCTTTTCCATGATCTTAACCTCTCTTATTTAAAAATGATGTAATTTTTCCCTTTTGCTGTCTGAACGGTATAGTGATCCTTTATAGATACATTCTTGGATGTAAATAAAAGCTTTCCTTGGGTTTGTATTGTCACCGGTTGGGGGGTCTCTACGACGATGGCAAAACAGTCTCCTTTGTTGGATAATGCCTTTTTTTCTGCTGGTTTTCCATCGGAGGCTTTTTTAAAGGCGACTCCTTCTGACTCACTCTGTTCCAGGATATCGGACACACGGGTCACGGTAATGGAATCTACCTGGTTTACTTTATCTTCGTATTGGGAAGTAAAACCTGCTAAGTCACTTCCTGATGCATAACGGAAGACCATCTTGGCATTTCCGTTTTCTAAAGTGCAGGAATCCAGGGTTACCGATCCTTGACCATGGGTCTCGTTATATCCGGAAACAGCTTCTTCCAGATAGGCTTTTAATTCATCTGCACGATAGTAATCTTGTTGTGTGTAGGTTTCTACTGTGGCGGTCTGAAGGGCTCCTTCTTCTGTTATATATATTCTGCTGCTCTCCGTATTCATGGTGCCGCCTCCGCTTCTGCCTAAGCAGCCCGTTAACATTCCGGCGGCTATAAAGGCAGCCAGAAAGGCTTTCTTTTTTTTCATACTTTTCCCTCCTGCTTTGAAATTGGGGGTGGCGGGTTGGGGGAGTTGCAGTGAAGATCGCGGAGCAGACCGTGAAGCGCGGTGCAACCCGTGAAGCCGCAGTGCAGCCCGTGAAGCCTGTGGCTTCACGGGCTCACGGACATTCGCCCTATGAATCAGGGCACGAGAAAATTTTCTTATGTGCAAGCACAACGAAAATTTTCTCGTACCCTGATTCGCACTGCTCATTGCATTCTTGAACATTATACCAAACCCCACCTGTCATTTCAATAGTTTCCATCCAGTCATGGTGTGTAAAATCTCTAGCGAATGGAAATTTTTGTCCACATAGCGTTTTTTATTAATTTCCACGCAGCGAATAAATTCCTCCAACACTGGTTCTGTAAGCGTAAAGGTATATAGGTGTTCTGCAGGTGAAACAATTACATATTCCCACGCATAACTTGCTGAATCACTGACAGGGCAGGGTGGGGTTTCTGTGTATTCTCCGTTTAACACCATTGCTTTTAGTTCAAAAATCCTTTGAACCAGCTCATTTTTCAGGGCTGGTTTTAAGAGCGCCCGTATGGACTGGTAAAGTAGCTTTAGAAGACCTGTTCCGTCCATATTCTCCCTGGCGTAATAATCTGCCAGTTCCAGGAAATAGGAACCGTAGCAGGTTCCTTCCACATCTAGGGACAATTCATCAAAATAATTGGTGATCTCCGCCGACCTAAGAGTATAGGAATCCCTTCCCTCATACAGGGAAAACTGCCCGAAGGCAAAGGGGCGGCTTACCGCCATAAGCGGATTGCCTGGTCTTCTGGCCCCTCTGGCAAATGCGATGATCTTTCCTCTTTCCCTGGTGAGTATTACAAGGCGCTTATCCATTTCTCCAACCGGAGATACCCTTATTACCATCCCCGTCATGGTCTCAACTTCCCTCAATTCCTACCACCACTTTTAAATGTCTTTTTCATTATATCCATAATTTTTCATATACAGCTCACTGTCACGCCATTCTTTCCGTACCTTGACCCAAAGCTGTAAATTTACCTTTGTATCCATCAGAGCTTCTATTTCCCTGCGGGCAGAACTTCCGATCTTTTTAAGCATGGAACCGCCTTTTCCAATGATGATCCCCTTGTGGGATTCCCGCTCACAGATAATTTCGGCTTCAATGTCCATGATGCCGTTATCCCGCTCCTTCATCTTTTCAATTGTTACAGCGATTCCGTGGGGAATCTCATCATTTAAAAGACGAAGGGCTTTTTCCCTGATAAGCTCCGCTGAAATCTGTCGCATGGGCTGGTCTGTTACCGTATCCTCATCATAATACTGGGGACCCTTTGGAAGATATTTATAGATAAGCTTCAGCATCAGATCCGTATTTTTGTCTTTCAAAGCGGAAACAGGCACGATCTCAGCAAACTGGCAGACATCCTTATACGTGTCTATAAAGGTCAGGATTTCCTCCTGGTTTTTCACTGTATCAATTTTATTAATAACAAGGATTACAGGAGTTTTCACTTGGCTTAGCTGCTCTGCAATATGCTGCTCGCCGGCTCCAATGTAGGTAGTCGGTTCTACCAGCCAGAGCACCACATCGACTTCTTTTAAGGTGCGCTCCGCGACACTTACCATATATTCTCCCAGCTTGTTCTTTGCCTTATGAATTCCGGGGGTATCAAGGAAAATGATCTGTCCTCTCTCATCCGTATACACGGTCTGGATCCGGTTTCTGGTTGTCTGGGGCTTATCGGAAGTTATAGCGATCTTCTGGCCGATGAGATGGTTCATCAAGGTAGACTTTCCAACATTTGGACGTCCGATCAGGGTAACAAAGCCTGATTTATAGTTGTTTTCCATATAGGGGTTTCCTTTCCTCTTTCGTGTCCACGTTTTTGGACATAAAGGTTTGCCTGTAAGGCTTTGTATTATGAGTGGAATAAGTTCTTGGTTTCTCCAAACAGATCCTTATCCGCCTCGATTTTTTCTTCATTTCCAATGACGCAGAGACTTCCTGTATCCAAAACAGCTTTCACGAGGGAGGCCAGACTGCGGATATCTTCCTGAGTGGCTGTTAATACCTCTTCCCGCTCTTTTTCCATCATTTCCTTGTCAACTCCGGATAAATAGGCGGAAAGGCCACGGTTTCCTCTGGTAGAGGGAGGGAACGGTACATCCATGTCGCTGATGGTACCGATGACATACTTTGTCATATCCCGGTCTGTTTCCTGAAAGCTCTCTAAATAATCCACGACTCCGTCATAGATACGATTTGTTTCTCTTACGTTTGGATCCCGGTAGGAGGTAAAGTACCCTTCACCTGAACGGCCGAATCCGCTCATGCAGCCATAGGCTCCGCCTTTGACTCTTAAATTGATCCACAGGTAATCATAGCTTAAAATAACTTTTAATATTTTAAGAGCACCTGTATATTCCTGGCCGCTGCCCGCAAAGGTTCCGCATCTGGCCACATAATTGACCTGAGAAGCGGTGCTGAAGCCTTCGTTCCTGTTTCCGTTTAAAAAAGTGAAGGGATAACATGTTCCTTCTCCTTCAGGCAATAGGTCTGTGAGCTTCTTAAGAGAATCCGGAAGCAGCTTATATCCTTCTTCATCTGCCGTATAGCTGACCAGCATGTTTTTGGAGGTGAAGAGTTTTTCCATGACCGCTTTTAAACGGGCGATGATTTCCTTCTTGTGAGTAGGATATTCCTTTTCCAGGTTTTCTAAAAATTCATAGTAGCCGATTCCGCCGGTCAAATCGTTAAAAGAAGAGGTGGCTGAAAAGTAAGAAGTAGCCCTGGCCACTGCTGCCGAATGGCAGGAACCTTCTAACTTCATTCTGGCTCTTGACCTGGTTTCACTGATGACTTCGCCTACCCGCTTTTCATCATCTAATATAGAACGGGTCAGAATCTCACCAAGAATAGAGAAACCAAAGTCAAGCTTCTCATAAAGAACCCTGGCGCTTGCCATGAAGAAGCCTTTAAATTCTCCCTTATTTTTTAAGTCGGGATAAGAGGATACGCTAAAGCTGACACCGCCGCTGTTTAAATGGATCTCACTGGTTAAATCCCCATAGGAGAAGTTCTCTGTATTTACATAGCCTAGCAAAGATTTTAAAAATCCAACGTAAGGCAGATCTTCGACTGGAACTGCAGAAGTATCGAATAAAACCTTTAAATACCCGATTCCGGAGGTAAACATCTCATGATGGATCACCTTGATGCCATGGGCCGATTTTTCTTCCCATATGATTTCCTCTGCTTCCCTGCTAATATCTTCTCTTGTAAGCATAGGGATCTTCTCCAGCATCTCCTGGGGAGATGGGGTTTCCTGGTATTCTTTTAGAGCGCGGGTCTGTTCTGCAAGTTCCCGAAGCTCTTCTTCTGAAAGAGAGGCTTTGTATGCGGCAAGCTTCTTTGCCTCCTTCTCATCTTCCATTGCCGTTAAGTTCTTTTTAGGGCTTACGGTTAAGACGGCCTCAAAAGGATTATCCAAAAGGTATTCCTTGATGAGCTGCTCAAAATATCCGTCATCCACTACTTTTTTCAGATAATCAAAGGTATCCTGATATTCTAAGTGCATCATGGGGTCTCCGTCATAGAGCCAGCTGTCCATGCATTGAAGCCCATACATCAGGCCCTTTGGCGCGGAACCGTAATCTGCTTCCCTGTAACGGAATTCGTAGTAGTTCATTCCTGCTTTCAGGCTCTTTCTGTTGATTCCCTCATCTGCAAGCTTTCTTAAGGTACCTTTTACAACAGCGAGGAATTCCCCTCTCTGCTCCTTGTTTGCATTTTTAGCAATGACGGTAAAATAGGGCTGAAGAATGCCGCTGTCATATCCGCCTAAAATGTCCTGACCAATCCCGGCATCAATAAGAGCCTGCTTTAATGGCGCGCCCGGTGCATCCAAAAGGGTGTATTCCAGGATTTGGAATGCAATATATAGCCTGGGATCTAAGTCTGTCCCCACGGCTGTACTGACGGAAAGATAGGTGGCATTTTCTTCGGACTCTCCTTCGGTTATGGAATAGAAAGTCTCTCCCTCTACTGGGTTTAAAAAAGGCTTCTGCCTTGGAATCCTGGAATCAATGGTTATCTCATCGTATTGGCTTAAGTATTCTTTATCAAGCCATACGAGTTTTTCTTCCATATCCATATCACCATAGAGGTAAATATAGCTGTTTGAAGGATGGTAATATCTCTTATGGAAGGCCAGAAAATCTTCATAGGTCAGATCCGGAATAAATGCAGGATCTCCGCCTGATTCCTGACCGTAGCAGTTATCCGGGAAAAGAGTTTTCCTGGTGTAACGGTCCAGCACTTCCTCCGGGGAAGAAAATGCTCCCTTCATCTCATTATATACCACTCCATTGTATATCAAATCGGATTCCGGGCTTTCCAGTTCATAATGCCAGCCCTCTTGCATGAATATCTTCGGTTCTTTGTAAATATTGGGGTGGAGTACTGCATCCAGGTACACGTTCATTAAGTTCTGAAAATCTTTGTCATTGCAGCTGGCTACCGGGTATACGGTTTTATCCGGGTAGGTCATTGCGTTTAAAAACGTATTGAGTGAGCCTTTTACTAACTCTACAAACGGATCTTTCACCGGGAACTTATCGGAACCGCAGAGTACGCTGTGCTCCAGGATATGAGCAACTCCGGTGCTGTCTGACGGCGGGGTACGGAATCCGATGGAAAATACTTTGTTCTCATCATCACAGGATACGAGGAATAGCCTGGCACCGCTTTTTTTATGGCGGAGCACACATCCGGATGCATTGATCTCTTTTATTGCCTTTTCTTCTACAACCTCATAGGCTGCAAGGTTTTTAAACTGATTCATTCTGCGTTTTTTCCTCCTGCATGTTCTTATTATACGTGAGTCCGCAGTGCGGCAAGCGAATCTGGAAGATTCGCTTGCCCACGGGCATTCGCCCTATGAAATAGGCCATGATAAGATTTACTTATGTGTAAGCACAACGTAAATCTTCTCCTGTCCTATTTCGCACTGCTCATTGCTAGCGTGTAATTACATATTGCCCACTAATTTGTCTTTTAATATGGCTGCGCACTCTCTGACGCAAAAGTGTACGAAAAGAATGGGGTCAGATCCACAGGATATGCCATAGATATCCGGTATTCCCCATTTTTTTCCAATCTGCAGCGCTCGAAATACATGAAAATCACTGGTGAGGACACCAATTTTAATGGGTTTATCCGGCACCTCTTCAAATGTTCCCGGCTCCATGAAAATTGGTTGATCCTGACGGCGGGCTTTCCTTTCCGCCTGATCTTCTTCAATGGCTACACGGCTGTATGCAATATTCTCAACCGTGCTGGTGGATCGGGTCTCTAAGATCAGCTGTTCTTCTTTTACTCCGTTAAAGACCAGATAGTCCCGCATGGCTGCGGCTTCACTGACGGGTTCATCATCACCCTGGCCGCCGGACAGCACAAGAATCGTAGAAGGATTGTCATCTAAGTACTCCATGGCTTTATCCAGCCGCTTTTTTAAGGATTTGCTGATTCCTGTTTCCTTTACTCTGGCACCCAGCACAATGACATAGTCCAGGTTCGAAGTATCCCGGGCAGCAACTCCCGTAAATACCAGGATTTCCACCATCAGGAATACCAGAATTCCGGTACAGCACATGGTAATCACTGATACCGGAATCCATAAGGGGACCTTATCCTTATGTTTTACATAGGCTTCCCAGCCCACCGGCAGCAATATGCATATGGCAGCAAATACAAGCCATATAAAAGAAAGTGATGTGGTCAGACCTGAATAAAGAACGATCACAACATAATAAATAATGCAGGAAACGGCCATCAGCCAAAGTATTAACGCCATATGCCAGCCTCCATTCTACACGTTTTAAAACCAGGTAAATTCTGGGCATAATTCTTTTATAGCATACCACAATATAGGAATTTCTACAACTATCACTAAAATTATAACAAAATCAAGTATGGATAAAAAGGCGGCCGGCAAAAGAAAACCAGTCCCTGTCTCCTTTTGCCAGCCGCTCTAATCTATTATATAAGGTGTTTTATTCCATATTTCCCGGAAATCTTGGAATTCCGTCAAATCCGGCCTTCAGATCATCATCGGTCGGGATGTAGTCTGTCATCACTCCGTCATGGAATTTTTCATAAGCCATCATATCAAAATATCCTGTGCCTGTAAGGCCAAAGAGGATCGTCTTCTCTTCTCCTGTCTCTTTGCATTTCAAAGCCTCATCAATCGCCGCTTTAATCGCATGACTGCTTTCCGGTGCCGGAAGTATTCCTTCGACTCTGGCAAATTGTTCCGCTGCCTCAAATACAGCTGTCTGCTCGACAGAACGCGCTTCCATGTATCCGTCATGATAAAGCTGTGACAAGGTGGAACTCATCCCATGATACCGCAGGCCTCCTGCATGATTTGCTGATGGGATAAACCCACTTCCTAGAGTATACATTTTAGCCAGCGGACATACCATTCCAGTATCGCAAAAATCATAAGCAAAAACGCCTCGTGTCAGGCTAGGGCAGGATGCAGGTTCTACCGCGATAAACTGGTAATCTGCTTCACCTCTGAGTTTTTCACCCATAAACGGTGATATCAGACCCCCAAGATTGGAACCGCCGCCTGCACAACCGATGATGATATCAGGCTTGATTCCGTATTTATCCATTGCGGTCTTGGCTTCCATTCCGATCACGGACTGGTGAAGCAGTACCTGGTTTAAAACGCTTCCAAGTACATACCGATACCCTTCTGTATGTGTTGCCACTTCCACTGCCTCAGAAATGGCACAGCCCAGACTTCCTGTGGTTCCAGGATGCTCAGCCAGGATTTTCCTTCCTACTTCTGTTGTCTCAGAAGGAGATGGGGTCACGCTTGCCCCATAGGTACGCATTACTTCTCTGCGGAAAGGTTTTTGCTCATAGGAACACTTAACCATATAGACCCTGCAGTCCAAGTCCAGATAAGAGCATGCCATGGAAAGGGCTGTACCCCATTGCCCTGCCCCGGTCTCAGTGGTCACTCCCTTTAACCCTTGTTCCTTTGCGTAATAGGCCTGTGCAATAGCAGAATTCAGCTTATGACTTCCGCTTGTATTATTGCCTTCAAATTTGTAATAAATCTTAGCCGGAGTCTTAAGCTTCTCTTCCAGGCAGTATGCTCTTACTAACGGAGCCGGGCGGTACATTTTATAAAAGTCACGGATTTTTTCCGGAATTTCTATAAAACGATTATCATTATCCAGCTCTTGTTTTACCAGTTCCTTGCAAAATACAGTTCCTAGTTCCTCCTCAGACATTGGCTGTAAGGTTCCGGGGTTTAGAAGGGGAGCCGGCTTATTCTTCATGTCAGCACGTACATTGTACCACTCTTTTGGCATCTCACTTTCTTCCAGATAGATTTTGTAGGGAATCTTGTTTTCACTCATGCAAAAATCTCCTTTCCTCTTTCCTGCCCATGATTTTTGGGCATCTCTCCGGGATAAGTAGATTTTTAAAATAAAAAATACTCTTATCCCTCACAATAAATTATTGCAGGGACAAGAGTATGTATCGTCATAACTCCTGCGGTGCCACCCGGCTTGATGCATCTGGTGCATCCTCTCACGCATACTGACATATGCTGACTTTCTTAACGGAGTTTACTCTCCGGCTCACCTACTTACCATTCAGTTTGCCCTCAGAAGCCCATTCCCAACTGCCTTTCCCTGCCGCAATTCCACCGCCTGCGGCTCTCTGTGTGGTAAGTACAATGGTACTTGCTCTTCCTCATAGGTTTAAAAAAACTCTAACACGGGAAATGTTAATTGTCAATATTTTATTGACTATAAATAATGGTTTTTAGCTAACCTCATTTATTCAGAGTACTTTAGCAATCAGCTGGATAAGATTAAAATATTTTCCGCCCTCGGCCTCCATCATTTTGATATCCTCCGCAACAACAGGATGATTCCCAGTCAGCCATTCATTCCACGCCTGTCTGCAACAGGCCATTTCACGGCTATCTACCATTTCAATGCCCTTTGCTTTCTTCCATAAATCCCTCCACCACTCAAGAGAGTGCAAGGTTCTTTCCATCTCGCTATTCCAGAATGGTATCATTTCATCGGGAACATTATCCCCAAATTCGTATTTTAATCCGGGAATCGCTACGGCGATATAGCCGCCCTTTTTCACAAAAGGAATAAGTGATGGGAGCATTTCTGCCGTATCGCCGAAATAATGGTAGGCATCTACGGAGAACAACAAATCAAAATATCCGTTTGCAAAAGGCAGTCCTTTTGTCGCATCTGAAGAAATCGGAACGGCCTTATCATCAATCCCGATCGATTGAAAGCGCTCATAGTTTTCAGTTGGCGGAATCCAAAGGTCAGCGGCAAAAACGGACGCGCCATATTTTTTTACCAACAAAAGCGTAGAAAGACCACACCCACATCCTAGGTCAAGGACTCGCATATGTTCATTGATGTTTAAGTGCGAAGATAATTCCTCTGATAACCGCATGGCATTTGGCCCCATCATAGCGGCTTTCAAGTACTGAACATTTTTATCATCCGTAATAAACTGGTTTGTAAATGTATCCATGATATTCTTCCTTTCTTCAAGTTTTACTATTTTGATATTGAAAATTTGTAAAAATTTCTTTCAATTTCATTGGTCTGATTTCCTGCTGTATTCTATTTGTATATTAACATAAAAATCCTTTTCAGTCTTGGTATATTTTGCAATAAAGGAAGCAAACGCGGTACCAATGGAGGCACATCAAATGCAAAAGGCAGCTTATTTAAAAAACAAGCTGCCTTTTTGCTATGTGGGTTGCCTATATAAGCGCGGCCAATCAGGCCTTGCAGCGCAAAATATCATATTCCTGCGGCACATCTCCCTCGAGTTCTATATACAGCACCTGCTTGGAATGAGGAGCGCTTTCCTGGGAGTTTCCTTCTTCATCATAGATGGCTTTAACAAGAACTTCTAAGTTCCTGCCATCAGGCTTCATCACCTCAATGGTGTCTCCCACGGAAAACTTGTTCTTCTGCGTGGTACGGGCAAATCCTCTCTCATCGATAGACTCAATAGTTCCCAGATACGTATAGTTTTTCACATAAGTGTTGTTGTCATAAATCTGAGTGGTTGAATCAGGCTTACTAAAATAAAAGCCGGTGGTAAATTCTCGGTAAGTGCACTTACCGATTTCAGAGCGGTACCACTCCATATTTGCCCGGTATATTTCAGGGTCCTTATTATAATCATCAATGGCTTTCCGGTAAGTTCTGGCCACGGTCGCTACGTAAAGAGCGGTTTTCATGCGGCCTTCGATCTTAAAGCTGTCGATCCCCGCATCCATCATTTCCGGGATGTATTCGATCATGCATAAATCCTTGGAATTGAAGATGTAGGTTCCTCGTTCATTTTCATAGACCGGCATATATTCGCCAGGACGCTGTTCCTCAACAATGGAATACTTCCAGCGGCATGGATGGGTACAGGCTCCCTGATTGGCATCTCTTCCTGCCATAAAATTGCTTAATAGGCACCGTCCGGAATAGGAAATACACATCGCTCCGTGGATAAAGCTTTCGATCTCCATATCCTCCGGAATCTGGCTGCGTATTTCTTTAATCTCTGCAAGAGAAAGCTCCCTGGCGGAAACAACCCGTTTGGCTCCAAGCTGGTGCCAGAACAGATAAGTTCCGTAATTGGTATTGTTGGCCTGTGTGCTGATATGGATCTCTAAATCCGGCATGATGCGCTTTGCAATAGCAAATACACCAGGATCTGAGATAATCAAGGCGTCAAGGCCTGTATCCTTTAATTCTTTAAAATATTCCTCTACTCCGCTTAAGTCATCATTATGTGCCAGAATGTTGGCCGTAACATAGACCTTTACCCCTCTTTCATGGGCAAAGACAATCCCTTCCCGGATCTCTTCCATTGTAAAATTCTTTGCTTTGGCGCGGAGGCCAAAGGCTTCTCCACCGATATAGACAGCGTCTGCGCCGTAAACTACCGCAGTTTTAAGTACTTCCAGGCTGCCTGCCGGAATCAAAAGTTCGGTCTTTCTCATGAAAATCCTTTCTTATGTCCATATTGAAAGAAGTCCGACTCGCCTGACGGCTCGTCGAACGACTAATTTGCTAAGTGTCATATTTATAAATTTCAGGCCCATCAGTGCAGAATGCTGACGGTAATTCCATCCCCGATTGGTACAATGGTCGTTGTAAGCCGCTCTGAGTGTTTTAGTTCATATAAGTAATCCCGCATCCGCCCGTGAATGGTCCGGTTGCGTCGCTCCACCGCATAGCGGGATTCTATGATATCCCCATCCTGAAGGACATTATCAGAAATCAACATCCCGCCGGGGGCCATAAGTTCTAAAATCCTTGGCAGCCATAAAAGATACTGTCCTTTGGCTGCATCCATGAAAACAAGGTCAAAGGGGCGGTCAAGCCCCTTTAATATCTCCTGTGCGTCTCCTTCAAGCAAGGTAATCCGTCCTGTCTCTCCGGCCTCTTTAAAATTTTCTTTGGCCTCTGGAATCCTTTTTTCATATTTCTCTATGGTGGTAATATGACAGTCAGACGGCATGACCTCGGCCATTAAAAGAGTAGAGTACCCCACCGCCGTTCCAACCTCAAGGATAGCCTTTGGCCTCATGGCAGCCGTCATTGTCTGAAGAAATGCGGCAGTCTCTTCCCTGATGATCGGGACGCCTTCCTGTCTTGCCTTTTTTCCGATCTTTGAAAGGAGCGGGCTTCTGTCTGGTTCCAGAGACTTTATATAATCCGTAATCCTATCGTTTACAATCATTTTTTATCTTCCTTTTCCCCTGTATTCTCATTCATTATCTGAAGGATTTCTTTGGAGGTCATGGAAGTGTTAAAGGTATAGTCTCCCGGTTTTACCTTATAAGCAAAAAATTCCGCCTGTATGATAAAGGAATATTCATTGGATATCAGACCATCGTCCTTTAAAAGCTTTGCCGCCTGGGACACAGATGTACCTTTGTTAATGGTTATCTCCTTGTTCCGTCCCGGCTCTGCTTCCATTGCAGAGGCATAGAATATTTCATGGCCGAACTCATATCCTCTGGTGACTCCCTCGTAAAGGAGAAGAATCACCAGGGCAAGGATAATAAGCCTGCTCGAAATCGCAATGACTGCTCCAGTTATTTTATTAATCTCTTTCGTTGCACGGCTCATATCCTGCTCCTTTCCCCAGTACTATACTTCCATAATGATAGGCAGAATCATAGGATTCCGTTTCATCCGCTTCCATAAAAAGTCGCTTAAGCTGTCGCGTATCACATTCTTAATCTTACCCCAGTCATTGACATGGCGGTCCAGGCAGTCAGCGACCGCGTCATTGACAACGTTCCTGGCCTCCTCCATTAAATCCTCTGACTCACGCACATAAACAAATCCTCTGGATACAATATCCGGACCTGCCAAAAGCTGATTGGAATATTTCTCTAAAGTCAGAACCACCACGATAATTCCGTTCTGAGCCAGATTCTGTCTGTCTCTTAATACGATATTTCCTACATCTCCAACACCAAGACCATCTACCAGGATTCCTCCTGCCTGAACATGATCCACGATCTTCCAGGATTCCTGTCCCAGTTCTACCACATCGCCGGAGGACATGATAATTACATTCTCCTTTGGGGTTCCCATCGCCTGAACCAGATTTTTCTGGGCCATGATATGACGGTATTCACCGTGTACCGGAATGGCGTATTTGGGGCGGACCAGGGCATACATCAACTTGATTTCCTCCTGGCATGCATGTCCCGATACATGAGTGTCATCGCTGATTACCTCTGCTCCCTTCATAGAGAGCTCGTTAATGACCTTGGAAACAGCTTTTTCATTGCCAGGAATCGGATGGGAGCTTAAAATTATCACATCGGTTGGCTTAATGGAAATCTTTTTATGGGTGCTGCTTGCCATTCGGGAAAGTGCAGCCATGGATTCTCCCTGGCTTCCGGTGGTGATGAGCACAGTCTGCTCATCAGGATAATTTTTTAACTGGTCTATTTCAATGAGAGTTCCATCCGGAATATTGATATAGCCAAGCTCACTGGCCGTACCGATCACATTGACCATACTGCGGCCTTCTACCACTACCTTACGGCCATACTTGGCCGCGGAATTGATGACCTGCTGTACCCGGTCCACGTTGGAGGCAAAGGTGGCTACAATGATGCGGTTATTCTTATGATCTGCAAAAATATTATCAAAGGTTTTTCCAACGGTCTTCTCCGAAGGGGTGAACCCTGCTCTCGTCGCATTGGTGCTGTCACACATCAGGGCCAGAACGCCCTTTTTACCCAACTCGGCAAAACGCTCTAAGTCAGCCGGTTCGCCAAATACCGGAGTATAGTCAATCTTAAAATCGCCTGTATGCAAAATCACGCCGGCCGGAGAAAAAATGGCAAGGGCGGAGGCATCGGCGATGCTGTGGTTTGTCTTGATAAATTCGATACGGAAACAGCCTAAATTAACGGACTGTCCGTGCTTGATCACCTTTCTCTTGGTGTTTTTCAGTAAATTATGTTCTTTCAGTTTGTTCTCGATCAGGGCAATGGTAAGCTTTGTTCCGTATACCGGCACATTGATATCTCTTAGAATATAAGGAAGAGCGCCGATATGATCCTCGTGGCCATGGGTAATAACAAATCCCTTTACTTTATCAATGTTCTGTTTTAAATAAGAGACATCCGGTATTACCAGATCGATCCCAAGCATATCATCCGTTGGGAATGCCAGTCCGCAGTCCACAATGATGATGCTGTCTTCACATTCAAAAGCAGTGATATTCATACCGATCTGCTCCATTCCGCCTAAAGGAATGATTTTAACTTTCGCGTTGCTGTCTTGTTTTTTCAATATTTTACCTCCATCTTATGATTTTCCGTCCTGTTCTTCTTCCATTGCCTCCCGGCATTCACTGCAATACCCGTGCAGCTTCACTTCATGATCGGTCACAAGAAAACCTGTCCTGTCAAGAAGGGCCTGCTCCAGCGTATCCAGTAAATCGCCTTGAAAGGAAAATACGTTTCCGCATCGGTTGCAAATCGCGTGGTGGTGGTGATGTCTGGACTCACGATCTAAGCCCCCTAATTCATAGCGGGCAAATCCGTCATCAAAACTGACCTTGTCAATCACTGATAAATCTACCAGTACCTGCACAGTCCTGTAAATCGTGGCAAGCCCAATCTCCGGGCACTTCTGCCTGGCCAGATCATAGATCTCTTCCGCAGTCAGATGCTGCCCGGGGCGCTCTGCCATGAGCTCCAGTACCAGCATGCGCTGGTTGGTCACCTTGAGTCCTTTCTCTCGAAGCATATTTTTAAAAATTTCCTGTTTCATTAACAGTCCCTCAATTACTCACCAACATTTTTCTTAAATTTGAATATCCACATCTGCTCCGTCCAGCAGTTCGGAAAATATCTTAAATAAATAATCTATCTCGTTATCATCCTCTACAAACTCATACAAAGCCTGGCTGTCTTCCTGCTTTGATAAATCCTTTAAGATGTAACATTCCCCTTCGTCATCGTCATCTGCCGCATCAGTTACCAGCAGATAATTCATCCCATTAATTCTGGTTTCCTCCAGAACGTAAAACTCCACGTTTTCCCCTGAATCCGTTGTCAGGGTAATCTTCTTCTCATCACTGTTCATTTCCTGTCTCCTGCTTTAAGCTGTCCAGATAGCCCTGCAGGATCAGCCCTGCCGCCACCTTATCAATGACTGCCTTGCGGTGTTCTCTTCTTACACCGCTTTCCTGTAATATTCTCTCCGATGCAACGGTCGTGAGCCGTTCATCCCATAGAATGACGGTAAGTCCAGTCCGCCTCTCGAGCATCTCTTTAAACTGTTCCGTTTTCTCGGCCCTATCACCGGCCGTATTATTCATATTTTTCGGATAGCCGAGGACAATGGCTTCAATCTCATATTCCCGAATCAGTTCTTCAATCCGGGCACAGGTCTTTCTCAGTTTATTCTCGTCTTCTCTCGTAATTGTCTCCACTCCCTGGGCGGTTATACCAAGTAAGTCGGAAACTGCAACTCCTACAGTTTTAGAACCGTAATCAAGCCCCATAATCCTCATATTTTTCCTCCAAGGTTGCTCTTTTTCCAATCTTTATGCAGCAAAAGAAAGCTGGTCCAAAGCCAACCGTATAAAAACAAACTGTCAGACTCCGCCTACTTCCACTTCATCTGACAGCTAGACTTATGATTATCCACAGCCTTATTTCAACTTCGTATCAATATATACTCCCATAAGTTCTTCCAAAATCTCATCCCGCTCAACTTTCATGATAAGACTTCTGGCATTCTTATGGCTGGTAATATAAGTAGGATCTCCTGACATAATATAGCCCACGATCTGGTTGATCGGATTATAGCCCTTTTCATTAAGGGCAATATAAACCTGTTCCAGTACCTGGCTTACATTCAGTTTATTTTCCTGCACTGCCTTGAAAAATTGCGTATTATGAATATCGCCCATGTTTCTCACGTCCTTTAACTGTTCTACTATATTCTAAACCAAAAGTTGGGATTCGGCAAGCCAAAAATAATTTTTATATGTTAATGCTTTAAAAATGCCACCTCATCGTTCATCATTTCCATAAGAATTCCTTCTATCACCACGCCCTTTAAGCCTTCTACAAAGGGCACTGCGGCCTTCACGTATTCTCTGGTGTGGCCGATCATGTAATGAATGTCATTCCACCAATATTCCTCTTCCATAAGCACTTCTGTCCTGGATCCTAACCATGACTTCCGGTACTCAAGGGACATTTCCTTCTCCAGGCAAAGGAGGTCATTGCTGCGCTCCGCCTTTATGGATTCCGGTACCTGATCAGGCATTACCGCGGCCTTGGTGCCGTTTCTTTTGGAATATTTAAAAACATGCATCTCATAGAACTGTACATTTTTCAAATATTCTTTTGTCACCTGAAAGTCCTCGTCGCTTTCTCCTGGAAACCCTACGATCACATCTGTGGTAATCGCGGGATTTTTAAATGCCTTCCGTAAAATCTGACAACGGTTTAAATAGTCCTCAGTCGTATAATGGCGGTTCATTCTCTTTAAGGTATTATCGCTTCCGCTTTGCAGGGATAAGTGGAAATGGGGGCAAATTTTATGAAGTCCTGCAAGCTCTGATGCAAACTCTTCCGTCACGATCCTGGGTTCCAGGGAACCAAGACGAATCCGTTTTAAGCCTTCCACTTCGTGAATGCTCTTAATCAGATCCAGGAGAGTAAGCCGTTCTTCCTCGGGAAAATCCATGCCGTAAGAGCTTAAGTGGATTCCTGTAAGTACGATCTCCTGGTAGCCGGAAATGGTCAGACGTTTTACTTCTTCCACCACCTCATCGGGTCTCCGGCTTCTCACCCGTCCTCTTGTATAAGGTATAATACAGTAGCTGCAAAACTGGTTGCAGCCATCCTGGACCTTGATAAATGCCCTGGTATGGTCTGAGATTCTGTCAATAGACAAATTCTCGTATTCCCTGGTGTCACCGATATCAATAATCGTTTCCAGCGTTTCATCGGGGGCATTATTCTGACTGTAGGCTATGTCTTCTTCCGGCTTCTTCCTTTGGGCAAAGTAGTCTTCCAGAATGGAAACCAGATCCGTCTTTTTGTTGTTGCCAACGACTAAATCCACCGCTTCATCCTTTTTAAGTTCCTCACCTGCTGCCTGTACGTAGCATCCGGCTGCCACGACCACTGCCTCCGGATTCATTTTCTTTGCCCTGTGAAGCATCTGTCTTGATTTACGGTCCGCGATATTTGTTACGGAGCATGTATTAATAATATAAACATCTGCACCTTCCGCAAATGGAACGATCTCATATCCGGCGTTTTCAAGAAGCTGCTGCATGGCTTCTGTTTCATAGGAATTAACCTTGCATCCAAGATTATGCAGGGCTGCCTTTTTCATCTTGTTTTCTCCTATCTAAATATTCCTTTTATTTTCAGTATTTTCATGTAATATTACCATTGACTTTTATACAATATATCAGTAGTATTGAAGTGATTAAGGGTCGGTCCCCGAGCGGTCCCTCATTAAATAAAAGAGCTCACTCAAGGAGGTTTTTCACATGAAAACAGTTCGTATATCTTTAAATTCCATCGATAAAGTAAAATCTTTTGTAAACGATTTAACAAAGTTTGATACTGATTTTGATCTGGTATCCGGCAGATACGTAATTGATGCAAAGTCTATTATGGGCATCTTCAGCCTGGATCTTTCCAAACCCATCGATTTGAATATCCACTCTGAAAATAATGCTGATGAAATCTTAAACGTATTATCTCCATACATCGTAGATTAAGCATAATGCCTTTCGGGGTCCGGCCTTTTCCAAAAGGAGCCGGACCCCGATTTTATTTTTTAGCACCAAACTTTTTCTACTGTGCTTATAGCGGTTTCAACTAATTCGTCGATCTTTTCTTCTAACTTTTCCTCAGACCGTTCAATCATCTTCAAACTCGGTTTTGTCACCGGATGCTTTGCCACAAAAATGGTACAGCAATCTTCAAAAGGTAGCACGGAAGTCTCATAAGTACCAATCTTTTCCGATACATCCACGATTTCCTGCTTGTCAAAGCCAATGACAGGACGGAATACCGGCATCGTTGTGGCCGCATCCGTAGCAGCCAGAGACTGCATGGTCTGGGAAGCCACCTGTCCGATGCTCTCTCCGGTTATGAGTGCCATAGCTCCGCTTTCTTCTGACAGGCGCTCTGCAATTCTCATCATATAACGTCTCATGATGATGGTAAGCTCCTCATGAGGGCATTTATCATAAATGTACAGCTGGATGTCCGTAAAATTCACAATATGAAGGCGAATCGGACCGGAATATTTAGAAACCAGCTTTGCTAAATCGACAACCTTCTGCTTTGCACGCTCACTGGTATATGGCGGAGCATGGAAGTAAACGGCATCGATCTTAACCCCTCGCTTTGCGATCATATAACCTGCCACCGGGCTGTCGATACCACCGGATAAAAGAAGCATGGCCTTTCCATTGGTTCCCACCGGCATGCCGCCAGGACCAGGAATGACATGGGAGTAAATATTGATCTTATTGCGAACTTCCACATGAAGCATCACATCCGGCTTATGAACATCTACCTTTGTCTCGGGAAATGCATGAAGGATCAATTCCCCCAGATCCCTATTGATCTGCTCGGAATTTACCGGATATTTTTTGTTTCCTCTGCGGGCGTTGACCTTAAAGGTGAAATTCTTATCCTCATAGAATTCATCCACATAAGACTGCACCTGTTTCTTTAAATCCTCGTATCCATTGTCCTCCACCTGAACCATAGGGCAGATGGCGGCAATGCCGAAGATACACTTTAACGCTTCTATGACCTCATCAAAATCATATTCTGACTCTGCATTTACATAAATACGTCCTGATTCCTTGGAAACTATAAAATCACCATCCACTCTCTTTAAGGAGTGGCGGATCTGAGTCACCAGGGCATCCTCGAACAGATAACGGTTTTTTCCTTTCACCCCGATTTCTGCATATTTAATTAAAAATGATTGATATTGCATCTGTTATCCTTTCCTCTTTCCTGCCCATGAATTTTGGGCATAAAGGTATACCCGAAGGGTATTACTTTCTGTAAACTACTCTTTAACCTCTCTGATACCGTCTTAATACAGGCAAAAGCTCCTTAAGTACATCTATGCAGTAATCCACTTCCTCTTTGGTGTTATAAACCCCGAAGCTGAACCGCAGCGTGGAATCCAAAAGCTCAGGTTTTACGCCGATTCCCTTTAACGTTCCGCTGACAGCCGGATGATTTGAAGAGCAGGCAGACCCGGAGGATACATAAATCTCCTTATCTTCCAGAGCATGCAAAAGCACTTCGCTTCGGATTCCAAAAAAGCTTGCACTGACAATCTGAGGCGCTGACAAATCACCAGGCAGACTGTTAACCGTAACGCCGTCGATCTCTGAAAGCCTGTCAATCATATAATCTTTAAGGGTGATCATGGACCGCATCTTCTCGCCATGATCCGTATACATCATGTTAGCTGCCACTCCCATGCCTGCAATTCCAGGAACATTTTCCGTACCGGAACGCATGCCTCTCTGCTGGCCGCCTCCATAAATCAAAGGCCTGATTTTCACCCTCTGGTCAATGTATAAAAATCCTACTCCTTTTGGCCCATGTATCTTATGGGCGCTGACGGATAAAAGGTCGATTCCCTGACGTTTTGGACGGATGACAAATTTTCCGTAAGCCTGAATGGCGTCCACATGAAACAGGATGGACGGATTCTTCTTTTTTATGACCTTTGAAATGGCTTCGATGGGTTCCACCGCACCGATTTCATTATTCACATACATAATGGAAACCAGAATGGTCTCCGGACGGATTGCCGCCTCCAGCTCGTCCAGACGGATATGTCCCTGTGCATCTACAGGAAGGTAAGTCACCAAAAAGCCCTGTTCCTCTAAAAACGCCAGAGGATTATACACGGAGGCATGTTCTATTCCGGTGCTGATGATGTGGTTTCCCGCCCTTTTATTGGCCATAGCAGTCTCAATCAGGGCCATATTGTTGGATTCTGAACCACCGGATGTAAAAACAATTTCTTTTGGGGCAACTTTTAAGGTCCCGGCTATGATCTCCGCTGCTTCCTTAATATAACGTTCCGCTTCCATTCCCTTTTTATGCTTGGCAGATGGATTTCCGTAGTCCTCCGTCATGATCTTTACAACAATATCTCTTACCGGCTCCAACACTCTGGTCGTTGCCGAATTATCAAAATAAGCTTCCATATATGGCTCGTTCCTTTCCTCTTCCCTGTCCATGCTTTTGGGAGGGATATCAGTAAGTTGTTCCCCGGGCTCTGTCAGCCTTCCAGCTGGAAGGCCAGCACGGATACAATCGCAAGGCCGGCGGTTTCCGTCCGAAGGATTCGTTTTCCAAGGGTAATCAGTTTTGCTCCGAAATTCTTTGCAAGCTCCATTTCAGAATCCTCAAAGCCTCCCTCCGGTCCGATAAATATCCCCGCACTCATTCCCGGCTTGATGGCTGACAGGATTTCTTTCGTCTCTGCCATATCCTTTGCGTGTTCAAACGGAATGACCGTTATATCAAGATCCTTTGCAAAGGTCAGAGCCTCCTGAAACGTCATGACACCGGTCACCTCCGGTATGATAAGCCGCTTGGACTGCTTGGCAGCGCTTTCTGACACTGCATTCCAGCGGCGAAGCTTTGATTCTTCCTTCTTTTTATCCAGCCGTACAACTGCACGTTTGGTCTGCACCGGTATGATCTGGTATACACCAAGTTCCACAGCCTTCTGGATAATTAATTCCATTTTATCACCCTTTGGCAATCCCTGAAACAGGTAGAGCCTGGCAGGAAGCTCAGTGCCTCCTTCATCGACTGACAGGATCTTGGCCGTAACTTCCGTAGATGCCACCTCCAGAATCTCACACAGGTAATCCTTGTCTACGCCATTGCTGATTAAAATCTGTTCTCCGGCGCCCATCCGCAGAACATTCTTCATATGGTTTACATCCGGCCCCATGATCCGGATTGTCTCTGCTCCGATTTGATCCGGATTAACAAAAAAGTGATACATCCTTTTCCCCGTTCCTCTTCCTATTTCTTCCTGACTGTTATAGAAACCCATTCGCCCTGATAAGTGGTTTCCACAAGCTCAAAGGCATTATTTTCCTCAAATGCTTTCTTCACCGCTTCTTCTTTCATGTTAATGATACCGGAAGTAATGAAAATAGCGTCTTTTTTCATGTGAACAGAAATTTCCTTCTGAAGCAGGATGATGATATCTGCCAGGATATTGGCTACCACCACATCATATTTTTCAAAGCCTGCTTCCTCTTGTATCGCCCTGTCATCAATAATATTGCCCTGTATTACTTTAAACTTCTCCATAGGGATATCATTGGCTTCCATGTTTTCCTTAACGGCGATAATAGCATTTTCATCAAGGTCCGTTCCAAATACCTCTTTCGCACCCAGCTTTAAGGCAGTGATTCCCAGAATGCCGCTTCCGGTTCCCACATCAAGGAGAGTTGTCTCCGGTGTCACATATTTGCGCAGCTGACGGATGCAAAGCTGGGTCGTCTCATGCTGTCCGGTTCCAAAGGCAGTTCCCGGATCGATCTCAATCAAAAGCTTGTCCTTATGTTCCTCCGGAATTTCCTCCCAGGTAGGTTTAATCAGGATATCATCCACGGTAAAAGGCTTAAAATACTGTTTCCAGTTATTAATCCAGTCTTTATCCTCAGTCTCACCGGACGCAATGGTGCATTCCCCTAAATCCGTGAACATGGAAAGCTCAGTCAGTCCTTCCTCTACTCGTTTTAACATGCCATCGATGTCAGAATCCGGCTCCAGATAGAAGCTGACCTTTGCAACGCCCTCATCCGGGGGAAGCTCCGGCAGAATGTCGATAAACATGCCTTTTGTCTCCGCCTCTGTAAGAGGGATATTATCCTCGATTTCAATTCCTTCTATACCGATTTCATCAAACATGCTGCTGACTAAATCCACGGCCTCTGTCGTGGTGGTCAGCGTAAATTTTTTCCATTTCATAGCAATTCCCTATCCTTTTATAATTTTCACAAACAGACACAAAAGCACCACTAAGACAATCGGGCGCACAATCTTTAATCCATTTTTCACCACCAGGCCTGATCCGATATAATGGCCTGCAATGCAGAAAAGTCCTGACACCAGTCCTAAGGGGATCAAAACCTTTCCATTTATTAGAAAAGTCACCAATGCTGCAATGTTGGAAGACAGGTTGATCACTTTCGTGGTGCCTGATGCACTCCTGACATCCATTTTGGCGAATCCGGTCAGAATCAGCAGTAGAAAGGTTCCCGTACCTGGTCCGTAAAATCCGTCATAGCATCCGATGACCAGTGCTGCACCTATGCTGATTAAAAACATCTTTTTCTCAGGCAGGCTACTGCTCTCCTCCGGATTTCCAAGACTTTTATTCTTAAGAACATAAAAGGCAACAACCGGAAGCACCGCCAGCATCATGCCCTTTAATACCCGTTCACTGGCTAGCATGGATAAATGCGCTCCGATTACAGAACCGACCACAGCAAAAAGTGCAGCAAGCAGAGACAGCTTTGCTTTAATGTAGCCGCCCTTCGCATACCTGGCTGTAGAGATCACAGTTCCCATGGTGGAACCCAGTTTATTGGTCCCAATGGCCAAATGAGGAGGTACCCCTGCTGCCAGATACGCCGGAAGGGATATCAGGCCTCCGCCTCCTGCTATGGAATCTACAAAACCCGCCAGAAAAACAAGAGGGCATACGATCAAAAATGGGTTCATAGGCTGTTTCCTTTCCTTGACATCCGGGAACCGGACTTTCTCTTTATAGTATATGAATGTTTTGCTCTCAGCTTTAAACCACAAGATATCATAACATACAATGAAATCGCTTGCAAGCGTCTAACATGTACGAAATTTGAAGGGTTATTTCGCATTTAATAAAAAAATTTATTTTTTTTAAAAAAGATGCAATAAAAACTGAAGCTGGTGCATTAACTAATTGAACGGATGAAAATAACTTTTGTTTCGTTCCGATCGCAAGGGCAAAAAAATATCAAGTAAACGAAATTCCTTGATGCATTACACCCCATCACACCCGCCTGAGCGACTGGAATTGAAACAGGAACTATTTTCACAAATTACAAAGCAAAAATTTTTGTAATGAAAAACAAGGGACGCACCTCATGGCTGATTCATTTCAGCTGTCTGGTGCGTCCTTTGTTTTTTATTGAGAAAGAAAAGGTACAGCAGAAAATTTCCGCCATACCTTTTAAAAACATTCCATCAAGTTTATTGGATCCATGCGCCGTCAGCTCCTACCTTATATCCGTCAGGTGTGGTCGTATTGGTAAGCATCCTTCCCTTATAACCATCGGACATGGTGTTAAAGTAATAAGCTTTTCCGTCTACAATCTGCCAGCCTATCCTCATAGTTCCCATAGTTCCGTCATCTACCGGATTTAAGTAATACCGGAAGCCTCCCTCATCGGTATACCAGCCGGTCAGCATATGGCCTTCAAAGTTAAACCGGTACCATCTTCCATCGATATACTTCCAGCAGTTAGAGGGCCAGCTGCCATCACTATACTGAAACCACCAGCCGGATGGGCTGTAACGCCAGCCTCTCTGATAGCTGTAGGCCCCCGGACCATCATCATCGTCATCGTCGTCATCCCAGCAGTCAAAGGATACACTTCCCTCAATAGGCCCTTTGTTTTTTGTGCCCGAGCCGTTCCAGCCCGGAAAATCCCGGACTGCCTGCCCGTCCCCGGCCATAGCGACCGCCGGAAATAAAGCTGTTATCCATATGACAGCGGCAGCCAGGGCCAGTTTTTTTGCAAACCTTCCCATACATTCCCCTCCATTTAAAACCATGTACCTTCCGGAATCCTTATTTAAAGATTCCCTTCTTTTTATGTTTGTCGCCTTCCACTGTGCCGTTCATGGCCTCGTCAAACTTACGAAGTGCCTCTTTTTGAGCCTCTGTCATGCGCTCTGGCACTGAAACCACCAAGGTAACAAAATGGTCGCCGCGAATGGCACGGTTGCGCAGGGAAGGAACACCCTTTCCTTTTAAGCGCACCTTTGTATCCGTCTGGGTACCCGGCTTTACTTCGTATTCCACTTCTCCATCCACGGTCTTGATCCGGATGGTTCCGCCCAAGGCAGCATTCGTAAAGGAAACCGGTACCGTTGAGTAAATGCTGGTATCCTGGCGTTTGAAAATCGGATGGTTGGATACCACTGCCTCTACCAGAAGATCGCCTCTCTCTCCGCCATTGGTTCCCGGTTCTCCGGCACCTGCAAGGCGCACAGACTGTCCGTTATCAATTCCTGCCGGAATGGTAACTTTAAATTTCTTTCTTTTGGTAATGTATCCGCTGCCATAGCAATCCGGACATTTATCTTTCACGATTTTCCCGCTGCCGCCGCAGTCCGGACACGTCTGAACATTCTGTATCTGTCCGAAGAAGGATTGCTGGGTATACATGATCTTTCCTTTTCCGTTACATTTTGGACATGTAACCGGTGAGGTTCCCGCTTTTGCACCACTTCCGTGACAAGAGGAACACTCTTCCTTGAAATTGATCTCAATCTCCTTCTCACAGCCAAATATTGCATCCTCAAAAGTTATGCGGATGCTGGTTCTAATATTTGCTCCCCTAGATGGCCCATTGTAACGGGCGCTGCTTCTTCCTCCGCCAAAGATATCTCCGAAAATATCTCCGAAAATATCTCCCATGTCCGCTCCACTAAAATCAAAGCCGCCAAAGCCGCCTGCTCCGCCGCTACCATCAAAGGCAGCAGAACCGAACTGGTCATATTGGCGCCTCTTATCAGCATCGCTAAGGACACTATAGGCCTCGGAAGCCTGCTTGAACTTTTCAGCAGCCGCAGTATCTCCGGGATTTGTGTCAGGATGGTATTTTTTAGCTAATGCCCTGTAAGCCTTCTTAATCGCTGCATCATCTGCATCTTTAGGAACGCCCAGGGTTTCATAATAATCTTTCTTACTCTCTGCCATCTTAGGTCTACCTTTCATAGATTAAGAAAATTCGATTCACCTTTGGCTCACCGAACGGCTGAGTTTCCTAATACCCATCTGGGTAAACCACAGCCTTCGTTTTCTCTCGTCTTTGCTGAGGAACTCATGCCTGAAGAAATTCGGAAAAAGTGCTGTATCGCTACAACACTTTTCCCAAAGTCCTGTCTACTGACCAGACTAGTTTACACCTCTTTGTAATCGCCGTCAACCACATCGCTGTCCTGATAGGTTGCATTTTCTGCTCCCATGTCAGGGCCTGCACCCTGTGCTCCGCCCTGAGCCTGAGCCTGCTCATAAACTTTTGCAAATAAAGCCTGTGCACTGTTCATCAGTTTTTCTCTGCCTGCCTTGATATCTTCAATCTGAGCATCAGTCATATCATCAATAGGAGCTCTGTTAACCGCTTCTTTTAATGCGTTCAAATCTGCTTCTACAGATGCCTTATCGTTTGCATCGATCTTGTCTCCAACTTCCTGCAGAGCCTTCTCTGTCTGGAATACCATGGAGTCCGCATCGTTTCTTGCGTCAATGCCATCCTTACGCTTCTTATCCTGAGCCTCATATTCAGCTGCTTCCTTAACTGCCTTATCAATATCAGAATCAGACATGTTGGAGCCGGAAGTAATGGTAATATGCTGTTCCTTGCCTGTTCCTAAGTCCTTAGCAGAAACATTAACGATACCGTTGGCATCAATATCAAAGGTAACCTCGATCTGAGGAACGCCTCTTCTTGCAGGCGGAATTCCATCCAGACGGAACTGGCCTAAGGTCTTGTTATCTCTTGCGAACTGTCTCTCACCCTGTACCACGTGGATATCAACCGCTGTCTGGTTGTCAGCCGCTGTGGAGAAGATCTGGCTCTTCTTTGTGGGGATAGTCGTATTTCTTTCAATTAATCTGGTAGCAACACCGCCCATGGTCTCAATGGACAAGGAAAGGGGAGTTACGTCCAGAAGAAGGATATCGCCTGCGCCTGCATCACCAGCAAGCTTTCCGCCCTGAATGCTGGCACCGATGGCAACACATTCATCCGGGTTCAAGGATTTGGAAGGTTCCTTACCTGTCAGCTGTTTTACTTTCTCCTGTGCAGACAGCATACGGGTAGATCCGCCTACTAACAATACTTTTCCTAACTCTGCAGCAGTGATGCCTGCATCTCTTAATGCATTCTGTACCGGGATTGCAGTGCGCTCGATGAGATCTGCTGTCAGCTCATCAAATTTCGCTCTGGTTAAGTTCATATCCAGATGCTTTGGACCTTCTGAGGTAGCAGTAATAAATGGCAGGTTGATGTTGGTGGTCGTTGCAGAGGATAATTCCTTCTTTGCCTTCTCAGCAGCTTCTCTTAATCTCTGCATAGCCATCTTATCACCGGATAAGTCAACGCCCTCAGCCTTTTTAAATTCATCTACCATCCACTGGGTTACGCGGTTATCAAAGTCATCACCGCCCAGACGGGTATCGCCGTTGGTGGAAAGAACTTCGATAACGCCGTCGCCGATTTCAATGATGGAAACGTCGAAGGTACCGCCGCCTAAGTCATATACCATGATCTTCTGCTCTTTTTCATTGTCAAGTCCATAAGCCAGAGCTGCTGCTGTCGGCTCGTTGATGATACGCTTTACATCAAGACCGGCAATCTTACCGGCATCCTTGGTTGCCTGACGCTGTGCATCGTTAAAATATGCCGGTACGGTAATAACCGCTTCGGTTACTTTTTCTCCTAAATAAGCTTCTGCATCTGCCTTTAATTTCTGAAGAATCATAGCAGAAATTTCCTGAGGACTGTAATTTTTTCCGTCAATTGCTACCTTGTAGTCTGTACCAATATGTCTTTTGATGGAAGAGATGGTACGGTCAGAGTTTGTTACTGCCTGACGCTTAGCAGGCTCGCCTACTAGCCTCTCTCCGTTCTTTGTAAATGCAACAACGGATGGTGTGGTTCTTACGCCTTCGCTGTTGGGAATTACAACTGGTTTACCGCCTTCCATAACGGCTACACAGCTATTTGTTGTACCTAAGTCAATACCAATGATCTTGCCCATAGTTTTTTCCTCCTAATTAATAAACAAAATATAAATGATTACCTTTTTCCTGCCCCTATTGGGGTATCAAGGTATACCTGGAATGTATTATCTGCTTCCTGATGCCATGTGACTAATTAGCTACCTGCACCATGGAATGCCTTACCACGCTGTCACGATAAGTGTAACCCTTCTGAAGCTCCTGGGAGACTACATTTTCACCCAGTGACTCATCTTCAATATGCATTACCGCATTATGGAAATTGGGATCAAACGGCTTTCCAATTGCTTCAATTGGTTTGACGCCGGCTTCTTCCAGCGTTTTCATAAGCTGCTTATATATCATTACCATTCCATCTGCAAAAGGAGCGCTTTTTTCCTCCTCAGATATGGCTGCAAGGCCTCTTTCAAAGTTATCAACTACCGGAAGGATCCGTTCAACGATATCCTTTGCTCCGATTTCAAACATGGCTGACTTTTCTTTTTCTGTTCTCTTGCGGTAATTATCAAACTCAGCCATGGACCTCTGAAGGCGGTCTGTGAGTTCCTCTATTTTTTCATCCTTTGGATCTTTCTTCTCTTTCTTTTTTCCGAAAAGGCCCTTTTTCCCGGATTCTTCTTTGGAACCCTCTTCAGCCGTTTCTTCTTCCGGAACATATTCCTGGGTTCCATCGTCCCCGCAGGATTCTGCACCTTCTATTTCTTTCTCAGTGGGAACGGCATCCTCTGTATAAACAGTCTCATCTGCCAGATTCTCATCTGTTTTCACATCTTCCATGCTCAATGCTCTACCCTTTACCTTTCATCTTTTTTCAAAATGGTGTCCAGCTGCGTCATGAGATTACGCAATGTGCTGAGAACCTTTTCATAATCCATCCGTTTCGGTCCTATGATTCCTATAGTCCCTCTTAAGCCTTCGCCCAGTTCATAGTTGGCGGTTACAATGCTGCAGTCCTTCATTGTTTTAACAGGCGCCTCATCACCGATGTATACCTGGATTCCGGATCCGCTCTCCGAGCTGTTCACATCATCGATCAGCCCCTGCAAAAGATCCTTCTGTTCCAGCGTACCGATAAGCTTACTGGCCCTTTCTCCGTCACTTAACTCCGGATACTTGAAAATGTTCGTGGCCCCGCTGGTATAAATCTGAAGGTCATCATCATCACCCCGGATAGCGGTAGCTACCTCGCCTAGAACCCGGTCCACCACATCACAGTGGGGCCCTGCCTGAACCTTCATTCTGCTGATCACTTCAAGATTGATCTCCTCTATGGTCAGCCCGTTAAGGGCATTGTTAAGAAGAATGTTAAGATTCAAAAGTCCTTCGTCATCTAATTCCGTATGAATGGGAATCATGGTATTCTTAATGATATTGCCCTCCACCACAATCACTACAAGAAGCTTTTCTTCGTCAACCTTGGAAAGCTGGATAAACTTCAGTTTGTTCCGGTGGAACTGGGGCGCGCTGATCATTGCAGCGTAATTGGTGTTCTGGGCGAGAAGCTTTGCCATCTGTTTTAACAAGAGCTCTACCCGGTCCACCCGCTTTAATATCATATCTTTGATCTCAGTGACTTCCTCTTCTTTTTCCTGCATGATCTGGTCCACATAAAAGCGGTATCCTCTGTCTGAAGGAATCCTTCCGGCGGAGGTGTGAGGCTGCATGATATATCCAAGCTCCTCCAGATCAGACATCTCATTCCGGATTGTGGCAGAACTTAAGTTTAAATCCGTATACTTTGATATGGTACGGGAACCTACCGGTTCTCCGGTTTCCAGATAAGTTTTGATAATAGCCTTTAATATAGTTACTTTCCGCTCATCTAGCTGATCCCTGTCACTCAAACTGCCCCACTTCCTTTCTGAGTTGTTTTGTTAGCACTCAACGTTTAGGAGTGCTAACATCTTCTTTTCATAATATATTCTTTTTTTCTACATTTGTCAATACATTCCTGAAAATATTTTGGTGAAGTTTTTGTGGCCTGCTTGTACATTTTTCCTCATATATCAATGAAATATTACATGCTGTTGACATTATTTCCTTGACTTTTAACACTTTTGTAATATAATGGTAATTATGACACCATAACAACACAATTGCGAGGTAGGGTTGGAAGAAAGAGTCTTACAACCTTGAGCTTGTGAACAGCGTGCCCCGCTTTACCGGGCATCAACTGGATATGCCTGCATATTAGTTGATCCATTTGGAGGTAAATTATGAATAGTTTTTCAGGGAAAAAGAGGATCACCGGATTCCTGACACTTCTTTGTATCCTGCTGTTGTCTACCACTGCACTGGCAGCCGAGACTACAGGAAATGACGAAACCGTGAATCAAGTACAGTCCGAAAACTCTGGAACGGATCACCAAACCATACAAGCCAGCACTGAAAATCAGGCGGCAACAGCCAGCACTGAGGAAATCGGACCTGGCATTAAGAAAAAAGAAACCGAACCTGTAAAGCCGGAAGAACCGGCCAAACCGGTATATGAAAAGGGAGAATCCTTAGGACTCTTCTCCGCCACGGCTTATTGTCCGGGCGAAAGCGGCAGCAAACAGTGCCGAACCTATTCCGGGACGATTCCACAGCCACAGCACACCATATCCGCAGATATCACAATTCTTCCCCTTGGAACAAAGGTCATGATCGATGATATCGTTTATACCGTTGAAGACATCGGAAGCGGTGTGAAGGGAAACAAAGTCGATATTTTCTTTGCAAGCCGCGCGGAAGCATTAAATTTTGGAAGACAAACAAAAGAAATATTTACAGTCATTGAACGTTAGAAAATGTCCATGTGACGCCGCAGAACAGTGAATTTTATCACTGCTCTGCGGTTTTTTTTCGTCTTAACCTTGACAAAACTGGAAAAATGTGTAAAATGATTACTTGTACCTCATTTATTACAATTCTGTTACATATAATTATAAATATATTAAAACTTGTTACAGATTGTAAAAAAGAAAGGAAGTATTTGTAATATGCAGAAAACAAACCGAATTCACTGGTTCCTCGGAACCTTACTAATGATGGCATTTTTCTTAATAAGTGCATGGAACGTTTTGGCAGCCCAGACAGCAGGGATTATTGACAATGCGGACGAAAGCAATGTAAGGGGCTGGGCCCTAAATAGCTCTGATCCAAGCTCTGCGGCAGAAGTAAAGGTTGTCATCACCAATCAGTCAAACGGGCAGGTCGTAGCAGAGCTTACCACCACTGCCTCCAAGTACCGAGAGGATCTGGCATCTAATGGAACCGGAAATTACGGTTTTGAAATACCAGTTCCCTGGAATTCCTACGGAGACGGCACTTACCTGGTGGAAGCCTATACAGGCGGCCAGAAGCTTTCCGGCACCAGAGTGCATGGAGTAGGAGCTGCCGCTGCCGCAAGTCTTCAAAACAGCAGCTCCAATCTCCGTTCCCTGGGCGCATTTAAAACCACAGCTTATTGTCCCTGCCGAAAGTGTTCCGGAGGCTGGGGAGGACGTACCAGCACGGGAACCATTGCAACAGCAAACCATACCATTTCTGTTGATCCAAGGGTCATTCCTTACGGCAGCCGCATCATGATAAACGGAGTCATCTATACGGCGGAGGATTGCGGAGGCGGAGTTAAGGGAAACCACATTGATATTTTCTTCAACACCCATGGAGAAACCCGAGCCTACGGCACCAGAAGTGTAGAAGTGTATCTCGTTCAATAATACCAATTCTATAATAATAGCCCGGTAAAGATTTTACCTTTTACCGGGCTATTATTATATTATCGTTCTCTTTTATTTTCTCATACATCTTCCGCTTAAGTTAAAAACCGGCTCATGACATAATTACTGATGTCGATCCCTCTGGAAGTCAGACGATAATTGCCGTCTATAAACTCCATAAGCCCTTCCTCTTCCATCGCATCCAGCACCATACCATAAACACTCCGGATATTGTGGCCAAAGCTTCCGGCAAACCCATGGGCAGAGACACCTTTCATCAGACGCAGCCCCAGAAACATGTACTCTTCCATCTTATCCTCTATTGTCAGCTGTTCAAACTCCTGCCTAAGCACCCTTTGAAATGCTTCTTCCTGTTCCAGATGGGCGCTGCAATACTCATCGAATACCGGAGTATTGTGAAAACGGCAGCCATTTATATAAGAGGCCGCCCCCAGACCTAAGCCAAGATATTCTACTCCGGTCCAATAGCCGATGTTATGCCTGCACTCATATCCGTTTTTGGAGTAATTGGATATTTCATACCTTTCATACCCTTGTTCGTTTAGAAATTCCTGGGTCAGGTAGTACATTTCACGCTCTGTATCTTCATCCGGCAATTCCGGCAGGGACATAAGACTATTCCGCTCTTCCAGTGTCAGGGAGCGGTTTTCCATGTTCACTTGCTCTCCATACCGATCAAAATATGGGGTCCCTCTTTCCACGATCAAACTATAGGCAGATAGATGCTCCGGTTTCAGCATGGTCACCTTTTTTAAGGTATTCTTCCACGATTCCAACGTCTGGCCTGGAATTGCTGAAATCAAATCCACATTCACGTTGTCGAAACCGGCCATACGAACTCTCTGATAACTTTTCAGGAATTCGTCGTAAGTATGAATTCTGCCTAAATAGCGCAGTTCTTTGTCATCTGCAGATTGAAGTCCAATACTGATTCGGTTCACCCCTGCTTCCCTGTAACAGGAAAGGGCCTCGGCCGTTACCGTACCAGGATTTACCTCCATCGTAATCTCTGCTTCGGGGACAATCTCAAATTCTTCCCTGAGAGAATGAAGAACTGCTGCCATGTCATCAATACCTAATATAGAAGGAGTGCCTCCCCCTATGAATACACTGATCACCTGGTATTCTTTGACTTTGGCACTCTGGCATTTGATCTCCTCTATTAACTTTTTTGTATATTCCCGCTGCGCCTGCTGGTTACCCGGAAAAGAAAGGAAATCGCAGTAAGCGCATTTACGCGCGCAGAACGGGATATGCACATAGATCTCAAGATTTTTTTTATTCATCATCTAATTTCAGTACGCTCATAAATGCCTTTTGCGGTATCTCAACGTTACCGACCTGGCGCATACGTTTTTTACCTTCCTTCTGCTTTTCAAGAAGTTTCTTCTTTCGGGAAATATCACCGCCATAACATTTGGCAAGAACGTCCTTTCTCATGGCCTTCACTGTCTCGCGGGCAATGATCTTGCCGCCGATAGCTGCCTGGATAGGGATTTCAAAAAGCTGTCTTGGAATCTCATCCTTTAGCTTCTCACACATTCTCCGGCCCCTGTCATAGGCAGATAATGCATGGACGATAAAAGAAAGAGCATCCACTTCTTCTTTATTAACCAGAATGTCTAACTTCACAAGCTCTGACTTCTCGTAGCCCTTTAATTCATAATCAAAGGACGCATATCCTTTGGAACGGGATTTTAAGGCATCAAAGAAATCATAAATGATCTCATTTAAAGGAAGCTCATATCTTAAGAGTGCCCTGGTAGCTTCCATGTATTCCATACCCAGATACACGCCCCGCCGTTCCTGACACAGGGTCATGATGGCGCCTACAAATTCTGTGGTCACCATGATCTCAGCACTTACAATTGGTTCTTCCATATATTCAATTTCAGTTGGATCAGGCAGGTTGGAGGGGTTTGTTAACTCCAACTTCTCACCGTTCTTTTTATAAACATGATAAACAACGCCGGGTGCTGTTGTTACCAGATCCAGATTATATTCCCGTTCCAGACGCTCCTGAATGACCTCCAGATGAAGGAGTCCTAAAAATCCGCATCGGAAGCCAAAGCCAAGGGCAAGTGAAGTCTCTGGCTCAAAGAACAGAGAAGCATCGTTAAGCTGAAGCTTTTCCAAAGCATCCCGCAGATCATTATAACGGGCTCCATCCGCAGGATACAGGCCGCAGTAAACCATGGAAGTAACTTTCTTATAGCCTGGGAGGGCCACCTTGCAAGGACGGTCCGCATTGGTAATGGTATCACCCACTGCGGTTTCCTTTACATTTTTAATGCTGGCTGTTAAATATCCTACCATACCGGCACTTAATGACTCACACGGAAGGAACTGGCCTGCGCCGAAATAGCCTACTTCCACCACCTCTTCTACTGCTCCGGTAGCCATCATGCGCACCCTGTCGCCCTTTTTCACCGTTCCCTCCTTCACACGGAAGAAAACGATGACACCTTTATAGGAATCATAAAGAGAGTCGAAAATCAGGGCCTGAAGGGGTGCATCAGGGTCTCCCTCTGGAGCCGGGATCTTTTCAACAATGGCATCCAGGACTGCTTCCACATTTAAGCCTGTCTTTGCGGAAATCCTTGGAGCATCGTGGGCTTCGATCCCGATGACATCTTCGATCTCCTCTACCACACGCTCCGGTTCTGCGCTTGGGAGATCGATTTTATTTAATACCGGAAATACATCAAGATTATGATCCAGAGCCATATAAACGTTAGCCAGTGTCTGCGCCTCGATTCCCTGGGAAGCATCCACAACCAGGATGGCTCCGTCACAGGCTGCAAGGCTACGGGATACCTCATAGTTAAAGTCCACGTGACCTGGAGTGTCAATCATGTTAAAAATGTATTCTTCGCCATTCCCTGCTTTATAAACGGTCCGGACTGCCTGGGCCTTAATGGTAATTCCCCGCTCTCGTTCCAAATCCATATTATCAAGCACCTGAGACTGCATTTCTCTGCTGGTGAGCAAACCTGTCTTCTCTATAATCCGGTCTGCAAGAGTTGACTTACCGTGATCAATATGAGCGATAATACAAAAGTTACGTATCTTATTCTGCTGGGCAGCTGCCATATAGTTAATTCCTCTTTTCTGATGTTTCTGGTGTTTTCCGGCCAGCCCCATCCCAAGGAGGGCGCAATTCGCCAGATTACTATGATATCTTTAAAAATATACCATTAAAATTACCGATTGTCCACTGTGAAAGCATTGAATTTCCTTGTAATTCCGTTGAAAAATCAAAGTTGATCCCTTGGTTTGCTGTTCCTGGTAAAAAATAGTAGTATCATAGTGTTACTAAAATGACATCCCTTTCACATGTAAATACAGTATAACGATGTATTAGAATAATATTAAAGAAACAACCGCCCCATTACAAGGGGTTGGCCAAATACTCTGAATAGAAACTCCATCCTTTTCACTCGCCAAAGTTTACAAGGATGGTTTTTCTATATGTATTTAAATAAATTTTTTAATTACCTTGCAACACCATATCCAAAATTTCAGACAGTGGTTCCATGGCGTTTAACGCTTCCTGGTATGTATTCGTCTGGGCTCCTACTTCAATAAGGGCTGACCTTGCTCTTAAGTGCTGGTTATATCGAAGTCCTTTTATGTATATTTTCCGGGTCAGATTTGGAAAATAGGCCGCTGCGTCAAGCTGCATCTGTAAGCTGAAAGCAAGATTCTGCGTACGATAAGGATTGGGAAGATACTCAATCGGCCCTTTTGGGGTCTGGCTGACTCCATTAAAAAACATAATGGGAGCAGTTGGTTTCCCATTTACCTGGTTTACCATATGCAGATTCTCGTTCACCCCATCCCGGTGAACATCCAGTATTACCTCAATAGATGGATTCTTCTGCAGGATTTCTGTAATGCCATCCAAGGCATAAGTATATGCTTTGTTCCTATCCAGCTTCCCGTTTTGCAAATCATAAACCGAGGTATCGTGAATCACGTTGTAGCCCTTTTTGGTCAAAAGCTCTGTAAGATAGTTTCCGATTCCCACCACAGTCGCATTGGGATTCTTCGGCCCATGGTCCGCAAATTCCTCCTGGGAATGGGTATGATAAATGAGAATCTGTGGTTTGTCGTTTCCGCCCTCCAGGGTAAAATCCTTGGAAAGGAATTCATCCGCCTTCATTAAATCCCTGCCTGCCGTTGTGGAGGTATGGATACTGTAAAAATGCTGGATGAGGAAGTCATAGTCAGCCAGCTGTTCCTTGCGGTATACGGCCCCTGCTATCGGCCATATAGTGCTGGACGCACAGGTCATGGCAGGGTCCTTATCCGCAGTCAGCGTATTTACTTTATCAACTTTTGCCACCTCAGTTTCAGCTGCTTGATTTTGCTCCGGTCCCTGATTGGCTGTCGTTTCTCCTCCAGCCGGTGGCTGCTCTGACGGCTGTGCCTTATGGGTTCCTGCATTGATGCTTCCGTCTTCTCCGCTTTCCTCTCCGCCGTCATATAAAAGGAAACTATGTTCCTCATAAAACCTTCCGCTTTCTAAATATCCTTCATAGGCCGGGTCCGCTTCTCCATGGTTCGTTTCCGTTTTGCCGCTGCCTCTATACCGGTAAAGTGGAGACTGGCTGAAAAGGATATCACAGAGAACGTTTACCATGGATTTTTCATGGGTTCCGGACAGAATACTGCTCTGATCACTCTCATCCCATGTTGCGGCCGGATACTGGAGCCTCCAGATATAGGAAATCCCAAAGCCGGCCCCTTCTTTTGCCCAACTTTCCACCTTATGAGGATCCGCCTTTTTTCTCACTTCTGAAACTTCTTTTATGCTGAAAAGAACGGCCAGAACCAGGCTTACGATGATCATCATTTTACTTATATACCAGTTAATTTCCTTATTTCTCCGCCTCATAACCGCCTTCCTGCATAGATTATTCATAATATCCTATGCAGAATACCTGTCATTTACTACGAATCTTCCTGTCCCAAAAATGCCATATGAATTCCTTCCGAGATGGTAAAGCTAAGTTCCTTTACTGTTTCATCAATGTCCGGAGGCGTTACATACAATGGTCCAAATTCCGGTTCCAGCAATTCCCGGATAAGGTCATACTGCTCATCCGAGTTCAGCTTTCCAATAAAGTCTCCCATTCCCTTGGTTTCCATGCTCTTTGAAAGAGCTCCAATCATAGCGGAAACCGTATCATGGACAATGGCTGCCGCCCCTACAACCGTGGGTACTCCGATCGCCATGACCGGCACGCCAAGGCTTTCCTTCGTAAGGCTGTGCCTGTGATTGCCCACTCCGGACCCCGGGTGAATCCCTGTATTCGTAAGCTGAATGGTAGTCCCAAGCCGCTTTACGCTTCTGGCTGCCAGCGCATCAATGGCAATGATGAGATCCGGCTCTGTTTCTTTTATAATTCCCTTTAAAATCTCCGCACTTTCCATTCCAGTCTGAGCCATGACTCCCGGAACGATACCACTGATAACAGGCATGGTTCTTCCCTTCCAGAAATCATCTCCATACTGGATTTTCAAATGCCTTGTTACTTGAAGATTTTTAAGAACTCTGGGGCCAAGAGAGTCCGGTGTAACAGAGGAATTGCCAAGCCCGGCCACCAATACATGAAAATTCGGTTTCCGGAAATCTTTCCCCGCAAGAAGACGTTCAATCTGGTTTGCCAGCTCTTCTGAAACCTCTCTGTGATAATCTTCGTCTTTCATGGAAAGCTCATCAGCTTCCAGGGTAATATAGGTTCCAATGGGTTTTCCCATGGCCTTTGAGCCTTTTTCGTCAAGAATTTTCACCTCAGTCATTTTTATATGGCTGTCTGATCGATGCCACTCACGCAGTGATACTCCTGATATCTCGCCGCCGTCACCTGGGAAACTCTCTCTTTCTTCTACCGCAAGGTCTGTACGCACTGTAAATGTGTTTTCCATTTTTTCCACCTTTCCTATTTAATGCCCATATCTTTAGGGCATAAAGGTATGCCTGTATGGCTTTCCTCTTTATTGCTCATGCTTTTTGGGCATAAAGGTATGCCTGTATAACTTTCCAGCATTTCTAAGGTATTTTCTGCAAAAATACGGGAATTATGTATTGACATCTGCGTCGAAATTCGTTAAAATATAAAAGTATGTTTACATTGAACTGTCCGTGTCCAGGCTTTGATGCAAAACAAAGAATAATCATATATCATATTATTGGAGGTGTACCGATTGGCTAACATTAAATCTGCAAAAAAGAGAATTTTAGTAAACGAAACAAAGGCTGCAAGAAATAAAGCGATCAGATCCAAAGTGAAAACATCTATCAAGAAGGTAGAGGCTGCTATCGTTGCCGGTGACAAGGCTGCTGCACAGGCAATTTTAGTAAACGCTATCTCAGAGATCGATAAGGCTACTACTAAGGGCGTATATCATAAGAATACTGCATCCAGAAAAGTATCCAGAATCTCTAAAGCTGTAAACACAATGGCTTAATTCATAGAACAGACTTTTATCCCATTCGGAATAACCCACTGAATGGGATTTTTTGTGCTATTTTTAAGGCTTTTGCAGAATAGTCTCACGCACTATTTTGCAAAAGCCTTTTTATTTTTAACTATTGATAAATCACAAATGCTTCATAAGGTTTCAGTTCTCCGCTTTTTCTCTCCATTGATTCATAATTGCTGATCAAAACAGTTCCGGATTTAAATTCCTCTGGTAAGCTGTAATCTATCGTCCGTCCGCAGAAGCTGCATACAACCAGAAGCTTCCTCTCTCCCAAGGTCCTCACGTAGGCATAGATGTCCGGATCATCAGGAAGCAACAGTTCGTAACTGCCATAAACGATGATCTCATATTCGTGGCGAAGAGTGATCAATTGTTTATAATAATGGAATACGGAAGTCTTTCGTTCCACCTGTTCTTTGGCATTGATGCTTTTATAATTGGGATTTACCATGATCCAAGGGTCGGCCTCTGAAAATCCGGCATTCGTGCTTGTATCCCACTGCATGGGGGTCCTCGCATTGTCCCGGCTCTTATACCTTAAATACTTCATCATTTCCTCTTGGGTAAAAATTCCTTTTCCTGTCAGCTCATAGTAGGCATTTATGCTGTCCAGATCCCGAAAATCATGGATGGTTTCAAAGGGGACATTGGTCATTCCCAGTTCCTCTCCCTGATACACATAGGGAGTTCCCTGCATCATATGGAGGCAGGTGGCAAGCATCTTGGCTGAGCGTTCCCGGTATTCCTCACAATCATTTCCAAAACGGGAGACAACTCTTGGCTGGTCATGATTATCCCAGAACAGGCTGTTCCAGGCAATTCCCTCAAGCCCTTTCTGCCATTTTGTCATAATGGCTTTAAGATCCGGAAGATACAGTTTCTTATCCGTCCATTTGTTGTCAGGATCCCCATCTACATCCATATGCTCAAACTGGAATACCATGTTAAGTTCACTTCCATCAGAGGCTGCGTACCTGGCCGCTTCCTCAAGAGTCACGCCGGAGCACTCTCCTACCGTCATGATATCGTAGCCGGATAAAACCTCCCGGTTCATTTCCTTTAAATATTCGTGAACATTTGGTCCGTTTGCTGAAACATTAAAGCTGGCATACCCATTGATCATGGCCGGACCGTCGGGAAGTCCTTCCTGCTTGGAAATCAGGCTGATCACATCCATGCGGAATCCATCGATCCCTTTATCCAGCCACCATTTCATCATATCATATACCTCTGTCCGGACTTTCCCGTTATCCCAGTTTAAGTCCGGTTGTTTTTCGGAAAAAAGATGAAGAAAATACTGGTCTGTTTCCTTATCATATTTCCAAGCCGGTCCGGAAAAGCAGGATCCCCAGTTATTAGGTTCTTTTCCGTCTTTCCCATCTCTCCATATGTAATAATCCCGGTAAGGATTATCCTTTGATTTTCTGCTTTCTAAAAACCATGGATGCTCATCTGAGGTGTGGTTAACCACAAGATCCATAACCAGTTTGATTCCCCGTTTGTGTAACTCTTCCAAAAGTCTGTCAAAGTCCTCCATGGTTCCAAATTCCTTCATGATATCACGGTAATCACGGATATCGTAGCCATTGTCATCGTTTGGAGAATCGTACACGGGAGACAGCCAGACCACATCAATCCCTAGTTCCTTTAAATAGTCCAGCTTGTTTATGATTCCCCCTATATCGCCGATTCCATCCCCATTGCTGTCACAGAAGCTTCTGGGGTAGATTTGATATACTACAGATTCTTTCCACCAGATTTTCATAGTCTTCTCCTTTCTAATCCAACACATAATCACGCAGCAGAATAAGAAACACACTGGCTGTCCAGGTAAAACCGTGATCTCTCAGACCCCGCCCGTCCAGCGCACTGTAATTTTCATAAAATCCATTTTCAGCACAAAGTCTGCAGAAACGTTCTGCATAAGAACGTGCCTCTTTCTGTCTGCCGCACTGTTTTAAAGCATCTACCAGAATCATGGCAGCGGCTGGCCAGACCGCTCCCCGCCAATATCCGTCTTCTTCAAACAACATGCTGTCCAAAGGCTCTGATGCAAACCCCCAGGGACCGGCCAGATGGCCTTTCTTTAAAAGCTCTGAAATCAGATTTTCCCGTATCTTCTCTGGAAGGCGCTCCCCAAGAATCAGGGGAAGATACAAAATCAGGGAATCGGAAGGAACCACTTCCATCTCAGGGATCTTCATCGCTTCAAACCGTCCATCTCTCACAAAATAGGTCAGAAGCTTAGAGAACAGACTTTCCCCCTTTTCCTTCCACGCTTCAGCCTCTGACAGCCAGCCAAGCTGCCTTGCCGTGTGCTCCAGAAACTCCATCTGCAAAACAAGCCAGGCCGATAAATCCGGCGACTGGACCGGCAAGCCCAGACGGAATACGGTGGCATTGTCCCAGCCGGAATCATTGCCATGCTGGTAGGTTGGGATGCCGTTTTCCTCTACCCGGTAGGTCAGCCACCAATCGGTAAAGGAGGCAACAGAACGGTACAGCTTCTCCTTTACTTCCCTGCCCGGATCGTGGATCTGAAACATCTTCTTTAGGATAAATCCCTGGACTGGAGGCTTTACAAAGGAACGGATGATCGTCCTTGCCTGGTAAGCATCGGGGTATGCGCCATACTCATCCTGTTGATCCGCCATGGCCAAAAACTGTCCGTATGCCAGCTCCGGCTGGGACGAGACCAGGGCAAGGCCATTAAAGGCATAATCCCAGCTCCATACCAGATTCATCCAGTTTTTCGTCATGACCATGACAGGTCTTTTGATATAACCGGAAGGCTGAAGCACGGAATGCCACAAAACATAGGCTGCTTCCCTTCCGGCTTTTTCAAAAGCAGGATCTGCCTTCTTTAAATCTTTCATGATCCCTTTCTCAAACTCCAGATATTCCTCTTTTACAGTCTGACGGCACAAGGCATAGCTCCCATACTCTTTTTTCTGTAAGCTTAAACCGGTAAGGGTGATCACGGCCAACAGTTCTCCCTCTTCCGGGCTTAGAAGAAGCCCCGTCCTGCTGCTTCCATAACCATTGTCCGGACATGCCGATTGATCCTTTGTCTTTCCTTTTTGCAGGGTCACGCGGAGGGCCATATCATCTCCCGCTATTTCAAAGCTTCCATCCATGTGTCTCATCACTCTGTAATAGGAACCAGCTTTTGTCTTTGTAATCAGAACAGAGCTGTTTGATTTAAAGAGAAACCCTTCCTCATCCCCAAAGCATATAGAGTATTCTCCTGTTTCAGAAGTTACGTTCAGTTCCCAGGGTGACATGGAAACTGCAATCGTTTTTTCCGGTTTCCCATCATCATTTACCGGTATGATGGGATAAGTCTCCTGTTGGGAAAACGCTCCGTAAAGCACCCGCACCGCAATGTGGCCGTCAAATTCCTTCGTGCCATCCTGAGGGTAGGAAAATGCCAAATAAGAGCCGTATCTGCTAAAAGGTACGGAATGGATATCCAGTTGTCTCCTGTGTTCCTCCATTTAAATCCCTCCTTATCCGACGATCTCCAGCAGCTGTCGGAAGGCTGACAGCTTATAATCTGCTAATAAAGATTTTACCGCATCTCCCACTGCTCCGCAATCCATTCCGCCAGATTTTGCTGCTATAAGTCCTGCCTCGGCATCTTCTACTACAAGGCAGTTTTCCGCCTTGCAGCCCAGCATTGCTGCTGCTTTTTGAAATACTTCCGGATGAGGCTTTGAATGGGTAATTGCATTCCCGTCAGAGACGGCATCAAAAAAATGTTCCAATCCCAACTGCTTTAAGATCAGTCCTGCATTCTTGCTGGAGGAGCCGATCGCAAGTTTCATCCCCCGTTTTCTAAGCTCCATCAACGTATCCTTTGTTTCCTCCGGCAAATCGGAAGGGGTCATGCCTTCCAACAGCTTTTTATAACCTTCATTTTTCTTTGTTAGATATTTATTCTTATCTTCTTCCCTCATGACCTTGTCATACCGTTCCAGTATGATGTCAAAGCTCTCCTTCCGGCTGACCCCACGCAGCCGGTTATTGATGATCTCATCAAAATAAATCCCCAACTCATCTGCCACCTCTTTCCATGCAAGATAGTGGTAATGATCGGTATGACAGATCACACCGTCCAAATCAAAAATAACCGCTTCATAGGTTTTCTTTTCCACGTAAACAGATGCTTCCGGTTCCACCCTGGTGTTTCTTCCCAATACCATAAGCGATACCGGGCAGTTTCCGCTGTTTCCGATTGTAACGCCTTTCTTATCCACTGTAACCGTCAGCTTCTGGCCCTTCCATACCAGAGGAAACCGAAGCTCTTCCCAGGCCTTAGGCAGCTTTGGATTAAGTTCCAGGCCACCACGGCGGATCCTCAGCCCTCCAAAGCCCATGACGCAGCTTAACCAGATTCCTCCGATGGAGGCACTGTGGATTCCTTCCTCCGATGATTTCATATTGGGCCCCAGATCGATGGAGCATGCCGCCTGATGCATCTGGTAGGCCATGTCCTCCATTCCGTAATCATTGGCTAAAACTGCATGAACGCAGCGGCTTAAGGATGAATCATGAAGGGTCTTATCTTCATAAAATATAAAGTTTTTTCTTTTTGTTTCCAAAGAAAATAAATCTGGCATCACAAAATCCAGCATGACCGTATCGGCCTGTTTAGAGACCATGAGTTTCCCCATCTGCTCCATATTATAATCCTGATGGATTCCAAGGACCTTTCCAGAGGCCTTATAAGGTGCCAGGTCAATGGGCTGTAAGCTCATATATTGGTCAGTTTGAGGGACAATGCCATTTCCCCCGGGAACCGGTAAGTAGAGCTTTTCCCTTTTTTCCTTTAGCCTCTGTATTAACCGGTCAAAATGGAACTTTTGGTCCAACCGGTCTGAAACCTCCTTATTTTCCTTTGGCAAAGCTTCCATAATACGTTCAGCCAGCTCCATATTATAATTCGCCATATAATTGGTATAGGCATTATTATCCACATGCTCCTTATACTCATCCGGCCCGATCACGTCAAGGATCTCATAACAGTCCTTTTTCTCATTCCATTCCAGCCGGCTGGACCAGAAAAGAGCCGTATCCAATATGATCTCATATCCATACCGGTCCATATAGTCCTGATCTCCGGAGGCCTGGTAATACTGCCATACCGCATAAGCCACATCCGCACTGATATGGTGTTCGATTAATCCTGTCAGGCACTTTTGCACCTTGCCCGTTACTACGTCGGTGCCAAGATATAAGGGAGTTACCTCTCCGTCATCGATCCAGGCGCATTCCCATGGATACATGGCCCCCTCCCAGCCGTTTTCGGCGGCCTTTTTGCGGGCGCCATAGAGATTTCTGTAGCGATATTCCAGAAGGGTTCTGGCGGTTTGAGGTTCCGTAAGGGTAAAATAAGGCAGGATAAACATTTCCGTATCCCAAAAGGAATGGCCCTTATAGCCTTCTCCTGTCAAAGCCTTTGCAGCGATCCCCACCCGGTTGTCGTCCTTTTTCACCATGACATTTAAATGATACTGGGCAAAGCGGAGGGCGAGCTGATCAAAATCATCGCTTCCCCGAATGATCACCTCATGATTTTTCCAGAATTCTTTCCACGCTGCCTCTGACTCCGCCAGCAGTTTGTCATA
The DNA here is from genome assembly GCF_044987295.1 of Lacrimispora sanguinis. NCBI lineage: Bacteria > Bacillati > Bacillota > Clostridia > Lachnospirales > Lachnospiraceae > Lacrimispora > Lacrimispora sanguinis. Next base: position 2,228,906 of record NZ_CP173277.1, read on the forward strand.
TCCCTTATCAAATTCAATCCGTAAGCATTCCATACCGTCCGCTTTCAGACGTTCAAAATTACCGGAGCACTCTTCCTTTTCGTAAGCCAGATCCCTGGAGGAATGAAAGCAGGATATCTTTTCTAAGCGGATGGTTTCACCGGCCTCTGCTTTCACAGACCAGCGCAGATCCATATTTCTTCTTCCCATAACCGGAAGAGGCTTTTCATCCCGGTTTATCCTGCAGGCACTGTGGACCGCTGTCAGCACCCGGGACTCGGTGGTTTCTGCCAGGAACTGCATGGTGATACCGTCATAGATCCTGCGCCTTAAATTCTCAAAATGCATGGCTCCATGGTTTGTGACATCCCCATGAATTCCAGTTTCAATCACCAGCTGCGCGCTGCCATCACAGGACAGCTCCAGGTATTCTGCCGCAATATGTTCATTTTTTAAGGATACAAACCGTTTAAAAACAGCCGTAACCAGAGTTTTTGATGGACATTCCCACACAATCTTTCTGGTGGTTTCTCCGTTCTTTAAGTTCATGATCCTGGAATACTCCATGACCTTACCGGACTGCAGGTTCAGACGGTATCCGTCAACAAAGATATCCATAGCAGTTACATCCGGAAGATTGGGAAGTTCTGTCACCTCTTCGTCTCCCGCTTTATTAAAGGTTCCGGTGATGAATGTGTTCCTCACCTCTTCCACATACCGCTCTTCCAGAGCATTTCGCATCCCTATGTAACCATTTCCCTGGGCAAAAACCGCCTCATATTTTCCCAGGTTCCGGGCATCAAATTCTGTTTCCTCAATCAGCCAGTTTTTTAAATCTCCCTGACCCTTAAAAAAATTCATTGTGTTAATCATTATGCTCTCCTATATTGTCAGCCTTTTACTCCGGTTGCCGCAACGCTGGCCTGCACCTGCTCCTGGGCCAGCGCATATAAAATGATGCCCGGAAGCACGACAAGGGTCAAAGCGGCAAACAGCTTTGTGTAGTCATATGAAAATGATTCGGTAAAAAATTGCAGCGCCACCGGCAGAGTCCTGTTCTTATTAGAAGAGGTCAGCAGGGAAGCATAGAAAAATTCATTCCAGTTATTCAAAAACATAAGAATCCCGGCCGTAGCCAGCCCTCCTTTTGCCAGAGGAAGGTTGATCTGGAAAAATACCCGGAGAAAACCTGCCCCTTCCAGCCTGGCCGCCTCATCTAAGGATGATGGAATGGACATAAAGGTGGATTTTAAGATAAACACGGACATTGCTAGACCCATGGATAAGTAAACCACCGCCAGACCCCAGATGTTGTCATACAGATTTATCTTCATAATCAGGGAAAAGATGGGCTGTGCCTTGGAATGGGAAGGAACCAGCAGGGTAATGGTAAACAAGGCAAAAATCAGGGATTTTCCTGGAAAACGGTACTTTCCGATCACATAAGCGCCCATGGCAAAGAACAGGAGCGACAGGAGCGTTGAGGTAATGCAGACCAGAAAGGAATTGACCGCGTACCGTAGAAAATCATATTTCTCAAATAAGTATATATATGGTTCAAAACTTATGGAGGTCGGCAGTGTAAATGGATTTCCAAGAATCTGGGCATTGGTTTTAAAGGATGACATGATCACCCAGAGAATCGGAAAGACCGATATGATCACAGTAAAGACCATAAGAAAATACATGCAAAACACAGTAATTTTTTTCTTCATTTCGCCCCTCCTCCTAATAGATGCTGTCATTCATACGGAATGTAATATTGACGGCTGCCAGGATGATTAAGCCCAAAGCAAACATGACCATACCGTTGGCATTGGCGTATCCGTACTTCATATCAGATATGGAATTGACCAGAATTAACGGTATATTCATGGTATCGTCCCCAGGGCCTCCTGCAGTCGTCAGCCTGATCTGCTCATACATGGCGATCCTGGAGGTAATGGAACAGATCACTCCGGTACCAATGGCATTTCTGCAAAGGGGAAGCATGATATGACGGGTCAGCTGCCATGGGGATGCCCCGTCTACCCTGGCGGCTTCCACCACTTCCTCCGGGACTGCCATCAAATCATTTAATACCACCAGAGTCACAATCACCGCATAAAAGATCCAGGTGCATGTAACTGCCCAGAATGCATATGGGGATTGAAAGAACCATTGGACATGAAAGTCCGGAGAAAACCTACGGATTAAGTTATTTAAAATACCCATATCGTCATTGAAGATGAATTTATATATCATGGCCCAGGCAGCCGCTGAGATCACGTTAGGAACCATAAAAATCACCCTGGTAAATTTCCAGCCTTTTGGCTTTGCATACAGTACAAATGCCATCAGCACGCCGAATCCCACATGGAGAGTGGCTGCAATCACGGACCAGGCAAGAAGGTTTTTCAAAGATATGAGAAATGTTTTGGAATGAAAAAGATCGATATAATTTTTTAGCCCTATGAAAACCGGTTTGTTAAAGCCATCCCACTTGGTAAAGGATGTGGCGATTACAGTAAGAATTGGTGATAAGTAAAACAGTAAAAATATCAGGAGGGAGGGCAGCAAAAATAAGTAGCACCACTTATAATTCCTTCTCTCCAAAACAGTGGAATTTGATTTTCCTGCTTTCATTTTCTTCCCCTCTTTCTAAAAAATACTGCTGCAATACACCTATTTTCACAGGCTTTTGCAACAGTATTTAATTCCCATGTACGATGTTTAGTTTTTCGCTTCTTCTGCTTTCTGAGTCAACTGACTGCAGAATTCCTCCGGCGTAAGAGTTCCGTCTGCAAGCTTAGGAAGCAGCTTACCAAATTCCGTATCAGCAACAGAAGCCGGCATCACATCGAAAATAGAGGCGGTGTATCTGGTATTTTCATCCATGCTTTCGGCAAGCTGGGATAAGATACGGTTTTCTGCCTGTTTCTTTAAGAATTCGTCACTGTAATCAAGCTTCGGAGCCACACCGCCTTCGGTCAGTACCAGCTGCTCGATTTCTTCCTTGGAATCGCGGAAAGCAAAGAAGGCTTTTGCCAGCTCTTTTTCCTCATCAGAAGCGGTATTTGCAATCCAGAATTCACCGAATACTCTCGGATTGGCAATAGCAAAATTTCCTGGATAAATATCTGAAGTCACTTCCTCACCAGTAAATCCATTTGACCACTTGTCTGCTGATTCTTCATCAAAATCAGAGGCCATCCAGGAACCGTTGCATATAATGGCAGCACTCTTGCTCATAAATGCATTGGCTGCATCTGCGTAAGCTGCGCCAATGGTATTGGCTGATGCATTACTCTGAAGGAGTTTCTGCAAAATGGATATAGCGGAAACGATCTTTGCATCGGTGTAATCATAAAGTTTGTCATCCACATACTGAGCCAGATATGTCTCTCCCCCCTCCTGATTGGCAATAAGAGCGGTAAGGAGAAGTCCTGATGTCCAGGCATTTTCCGCAGTCTGGAATGCAAACTTGTTATCTCCGATGCTTTCCATGAACTCGTCAAGTTTCATATCCTTAACGGCTTTTTCCGGCTTATACATGGTATTGTTATAATACAGACCCACAGGCTTTAACACGGAAAGGGGCTTGCAGATAAGTTTTCCGTCCACGGTGCAGTAATCCATGGAGTCATCAATCCAGTTATTCTTTACCTCCGGGTTCGCATTTGCAAATTCGCTTAAGTCATATGCCATGCCATTGGCAAGAACTACGCTCTTGAACCACTGAAGATCGATACCACCGGAACCAGGTGCGTGGACAATGGCGGGAAGCTTATTCTGCTGGGCCAATTGCTTAATCTTTTCCGCATACTGGGCCTGAGGAACCTCCTCGATCACGATCTTATACTTGCCTGCGTATTTCTGATTAAACCGTTCTACTTCAGGGAGAAAGAAAACAGCACCAACATTTTCACCTGCCAGATAGGTTGGAAAAGTCATCTGTATTTCCTTTCCCGACGCATTTTCAGAATTGCCTGCCCCCGGTGCCGTTGTTTTACTGTTCCCACCGGAACAGCCGCTGATCACCGTTGCCGCCGCCATAACAGCTGCCATAATCCCCGCCAATTTTCTTTTCATAAATATCCTCCTTAATATTTTTTTACAATTGTTTCACACTCTTGCCTTCCTCAAGAAAATATTTCGTCATATGAACTCTGGAATACTTTTCGTCATTCACCATTTTCATGAGAAGCTTTGCCGCATCGTAGCCTTTTTGCCACATATTCTGGTTGATGCGGGTAATAAAAGGATCAATGTATTTCATAAAGTAGTTGCCGTCATAACCGGTAATGGAAAAATCCTTTGGGCTCTGATATCCCAGCTCCTCAACTGCTCTTAAAACTCCTATGGCCGTTAAGTCGCTCATGCAGACAAACGCAGTCCCAGCCTCCTCTTTATATTCCTTCAGCAGTTTCTTTGTTCCTTCATACGCTTTCTGTTCCATAAAATCCGTATAGATCACTTTGCAGCTTTTGGGATCAATGCCGTTCTTTTCAAGGGCATCTAAGTAACCCTGTTGACGTCTGATGGAAACATCGGACTTTTTCCGTCCATAAACAAGAATCAGTTTCCGGTGTCCGCGATCGATCACGTACTGGGTGACCTGCTCAAATGCCTTTCTGTCATCTGTCATGACTGCTGATGTGCATGCTCCGTCCAGCTGAATATCAATGGACACACAGGGCAGGGCGGTGTGAGGCAGGCTTTTTACCAGAGGATCCGTTATCCTGAGTCCCATAATTACGGCTCCTGATAATGAATATTCTCTGCAAAATGTGTCAAAATCCTTTTTCTCCTGTTCTTCCTTTCCAATGGAATACATGGCCAGATTGATCTCATGCTTCATCATATAGGTATAAGCTCCCTGGATAACATTCATCATGAACTCGTTAGACTGGGCCTCTTCCAAAAGCCCGCAGATGAGTAAAGCCACATTTTTTTTGTTCTTTGAAGACAGATTTTTGGCACTGGTATTGGGAACATACCCAAGTCTTTCCGCCGCCTCCACCACGCGCGCCCTGGTTTTGGCCGATACATCACTGTATCCGTTTAATGCTCTTGATACGGTACTTATTGATAATCCCGTTTCCTGTGCCACGTCATAAATTGATTTTGCCATTCTACACCTCGTTTTTTCCAAAAACGTTTTTGGTCTTTGGTTTTTTTTAACACTTCATTTTAGAAGTGTTGCATGAAAGACCTATTTACGAAAACGTTTTTGATAATTACAAAATACCATTTTCTTAGTCCCGTGTCAATATATTTTATATAATTTGTTGTAAATGTTGAATATCTATCGTTATTTTTAGGCATATTGTCCTCCGTAGTTTGTTTGAGAAGGTTGTTCTCATTTCTACCACACGGATGGGATCTATTTTTTTCTGTTACGAGAGATATAAAAGAAAAGTACTATGAGAAATGAAAGGGTTTGTGCAATGGTAATGCGGACAGACAGTAATTCATCCACGCCGGATGATGTGACTACGTGCAGCAAGTTAGCCGTGGTGTTATTCACAAAATGAGCCGTCATTCCTGCCCACAAGGATCCTGTAAGCTTATAAAGCATACAGTACTGAATACCAAGCAGAGTACTGGTGACTACCAGAATTAGGCCGGCCATAAATGCACCTGCCATGGACTGATTGCCGTCTATAACATTTCTTAAGTGCTGCATGATATGCCAGACTCCAAAGAGAACGGAAGACAGGATACATGCGACGGGAAAGGAATACTTTTCTTCTGCCAGCCGGACAAACAGTCCACGAAAAACGCCCTCTTCCATTATCACATTGATCATGTTTCCTGCGATACAGATCATGATAAACAGAATGCTGCTCTCCATCCCCCGGTTACCTAAAACGGAATAGCTGGTCACATAAAATTTAAGTCCTAAAAAATTGCCTGTTGACGATTGAATCAGTATTTCAATCCCATATCCAACAGTAAAAACAACTGCGCCAAGCAATGCTCCTAATAAAATATTTCGCAGCACCTTTACAGGGGAAAAACCGACTTCTGTCCATGAATACCGGAATAGTGAAATAGAGAGCCAAAGCAGTAGAATGCCGGCCAGTTTATGTATAAATGCTTCGCCGATCAACGTCTGGTCGGTACGGAATATGAAATATTCTATTGTCCGGAATGCAAAGCAAATGGCATAGAACATAAGAATGATTGGAATTGGGTTTCGTTTATTATCCAGCATAGGGTTACCTCTCTGACTGTTGTTTATGACGTTGGAAAAATTCCGCTGCCTCTGATTCATTGGATCATCTTTGATTACATGGGATGCACAATTATCTGCTATACAGGCAATTTTAGCATAGTGTATGAATATTTTCCAGCATCTTTAGACGTCTTTAGACGGCTTCCATATTTTTAGACGGGGCCGGATTGCCGGGCTCCCGTCTTTTTTTCAGACAATATGCAGGGCACCTTTTTCATTAGTGCTCAGATTCATTTTTCCTTCAAACATGCTTCCGTCTTCCGTAACCCGGTATAGCTCTTCTTTCCAGATAATCCACTGGCTTTTTGCCATAGAACCGTTGTTATTTAGATAATACCATTTGCCATCTGACCCGGTTTTCCATGTATCTTTTACCATAAATCCGGCACCATCGAACCAGTACCAGTTTTCTAAGTCCTTATACCAATCGTTCGTAACATATTTTTCGGTATTCCCTAAGTAAAACCTCCAGCTGCCCTCTTCTTCAATCCAGCCGGATTTATGCATCGGCTCTTCTGCCAGTGCTGCTTTAAAGCCGTCCCATGTATGTTCGGTATGATTGTATACATAAGGATTGGGACAGATTTTTCCCGTTACATCATAATGGCGGATTACGTGATCCGCCGGAACGTTGTACTGTTTCATCAGTTCTTTTATCAGCTGGGCAGCGGCTTCTACTGTTGCATCTTCAAAATACCAGTCTCTGCTTGTATCTGATTGACTTCCATTGTTCCTGACACAGAGCTCTATTCCCAGGCTGTTGCTGTTACGGCACTCCGGATGGGAATATGTTTTTGCTCCGCAATGCCATGCGATATCTTTGTCCTCAACGGATTGCCGTATTTCTCCGCTGAATCCGACAAAATAATGGGCGCTGGCCCCAATGTATTGGGAGGCGTAATATTTGCAGTTTGCTTCTGCTCCTCCGAGAGCTCCTACATAGTGTACTACAATATATTTTATCCGGTCTATTTGACCGTTGCTGTAGTTGTATGGTGTCAATAGTTTTTGAACTTCCATATTAAATTCCTTCCCTTAGGCCCACAAAACCCATCTCGTCTGCATCAAAGGATTCTCGGAAACGTTCAATCTCCGTGTAATCGGAATTCTTTAGATTTTCCTGTATTCCCAACAGCTCTATGTTTGGCATAGTTTCAGTTGCTTCGCTTTTAACCATTAAATCACCTTGTCCTTTTTGTATTATTATATGATGGTTGGGGTGGGAATGTACCGGAGGGAGGGAGATGGGCTTTTAGGGGCTATCACAATGTTTGTGATTTTTTATTTAAAAGGTCTATGGCATTAATTAAGGCCGCTGGGAGAGGCAGGCCCATAAGGCCTGCATTCTCTACGATGGATATGAGCTCGTTTGCCATAAATCCGATGATAACTGTGTCGCGTATGTAAGGAGTGCCTAGCGATAGGTCTAGGCGATGGGCCACCAGTACAAACAAGAGCGCCATACACTTCCTGCATAAGCCTTTAAAGCCTGCTTTCGATTCCAGTGTTCCGGATTCTGTCTTTACACTTTTATGGAATACTCCGGCTACTGCCAGGCCAGAAAGAAAATCAATGGCCATGAAAAGTATTAATGTTCCGATACCGGTATCCCACCCTCCAAATAAAGATACTATGAAGCTGCCCACAGTTCCTGCTATCACACACAATATATTTTTCATCCTCATTTCCCTCACTTTTTCTCATACTCTCTCCCTGTGATCTCCAGGAACTCATCGGCATTGATCCAGCGATCCACTGCATTCCTTACCATTTCATCAGACCACAAACCTGCATAGTAAAATTCTCTTACCTTTTCAAACTTACTCATATTATACTCCTTCCAAGTCAAAACCGGTCATCATAGCTAAATATGATACTTGGGCATTCAGTGCCGGCATCTGCTGTTCTGCAGTAGCGATGTTATCAATCACCGTTTCGTTCCCACCATCATCTACGCGGTAAAAGACTCCTTCGCGATACTTATCACCGATCTCACATGGGTACAGTAGGCAGTCAACTGCAAATGCCTCATCTCCATAAGAACCTCTTGTAAGCCAGTTGGCCATTTCATAGTTGTCGCACACTATAATGTTTTTAATTTCGCCTTCATAAATCTGTGAAAAAACCTGATGTATAATCATCGTATCAACCTCCTTTGTCAATATCCCCATCTTATTAAACAGATACCAGAACCACCCGCAAATCCAGATCCTCCTGCCGATCCGTATTGGTATCCACCACCACCACCACCACCGGTTCCTGCAGTTCCATTAGAGCCTAAATTACCCATCGCGTCGCTACCATTTCCTCCACCGCCAGCACCGCCATATCCTCTGTTTGTGTTTGTGTACTGTCCATTTCCACCGCCACCGCCACCGCCGGCATAAAGAGTATTGGAGGACTCTCCATAAGCCCTTGTGGTAGTTTTTTGGCCGCTACCGCCATATCCATATGGGTCACCAGTAGCTCCGTAGGAGCCATCTGACCCCCCATTTCCCCCATTATAGCCAGCGGTTGACCCAGCACCGCCACCTCCTGAGCCACCTGCACCTCCTGGGGTAATAGCTGCTTTTTTTCCTCCATTCGCTGTACAGTAATTTGTTCCACTAATAGTCACATAGGAGGTGCCTCCATCTGTACCGGATGTCATGGAAGCTCCGCCAGACCCACCAGACCCCACAACTATAGATATTTGTTGTCCTGGAGTAACAGGAATGGCCTTTTGAGTAGCAGTATAACCACCTCCACCACCGCCGCCGGCGGCATATTTAGTTCCGCCTTTATCTCCTCCAGCACCTCCGCCACCTCCGCCTATACAGAAAACATCAATACTTCGCACTCCCGCAGGAATCGTAAATGCGCCAGAAGAGGTAAATGATTGCTGTCCTTTTGTAGTTGCGGCTGTTGCTGTATATGTAGTTGCACTTACCCATTCTGCCCCGTCCTTGACAGCATAGGAAAATGCCCGGAAATAGTAGGTGGTTCCTCCCGCAAAGCTTGTCACGGCAGTACTGGAAGTTCCGGATGCAACAGAATTATTTCCGGAACCCTTATAATATCTAGTTCCATCTGTAATACTCATCGGGTGAGACCCTGTCTTTCCAACAATAATAACTCCTGAAAAGGGTCCCTTTACAGGGTTTTGCCATGTAAATTCAATCGCCGTGGACGAGTACACGGCAACACTAAAAGACAGAATACTGTTTACTGAGAGAGTCCCTGTAAGTTTACTTCCATTCACCCATGCAGTCTGCCCGCTTATTATCTGCGCTGCCGTAGCCGTCGCACTGGTCTGACTTGCCAAACTGTTAGCCGTAACTTTACCTCCTCCATTGTGGAAACCGGCAGGCACCGTATAGGAGGCACCAGCATTCAAACTCAGGGACACCGCACCATGGTTTACCATAGAACCTGTTCTCTTAATCTTTGGATTCGAATTATAATATGTTTTTCCTTCCAGTACCTGACTATCTGATACGTCACCGGTAAGTTCTAATGTCCCCTCTACCACTTCATCATCGGAATCTGATGTAATTGCTTTATACCCCTTTAAAACCTCTGACTTTGAAGCTGTACACTCATCAGAACCTGCTCCTGATCCACCGCCTCCGGCAATAATCACTTTACCCATTATCACTCACCCCTCTCAAATACACGCTGAAATCTCCGGTCGGCTTCTTTTCTCCGCAGTAAAACGTTACATATCCGTCTTCTGTTTCCCCGTCAGTTATCATTCCAACCATTTTTCTTCTAAGTTTCACCTCTGCCGGAGATAATTCCTTTGGAGTACATGGACTGATTACTGGGTTATCTGACGCTTTTATCCCAGTTACCGCAACTTTCTGGCTGTATGGAATCATATTGCTCCAGCCAGATGCAGGAATAATGACCTCTATGGGCCGCTCATGCTGCTCCTGAATCTTCTTATTATAGAAAGTATTATTGAAAAGCTGTTCTATTTCAAAAGCCATTTCCTGACCGTCTGCCAGAGTCTCTCTGTCCCATTTTCTGATTTCCGTGGTATATTCAGGCGGATTTTTTACATTGCAAAATATCATAATTAAACCTCCTTAAAAAATTTCATCCATATCATATATCTGAGGAATGTCCGCATCTTTTCCTTTACGCATAAATGTCCGATAAGCAACTAGATCGCCGTCCGAATCGAACAACCCCATTTCCGATATTTCTCTTCCTGTTAGTTCGCCCTTATCCAGAGTAGCAGTAAAACGGCATGTCGATTCCGCATCATTTATGTATGCATGTGCTTCTATTTCTTTCTTCATTAACTCATTGTAAAGCCCAATTTCATTGCCTGTTGTTTTCTTAGGCTGTCCGTTTTCATCCACGCCTCCGTCTCCCCATGCCATGTGCGTGATAGTCGGGAGTGTTATATCCCCGGCATGAGCCTTGCAGAACTTCTTCCTGCCTGTTGTTGTTATTACTCCATTTGATGTTATTACTCCATTTGATGTTTTTGTCATTTTTCTCTTCCTCTCTTATAAAATTGATAAGCCACCATTTAACTTACGCCTACTATCTAATTTCCAAGTGTTATTCACTACATTTACGTTCATAACGCGGGTAGGACCTGCTGTTACCTGTTCCTCTGTTTCAGACGCAAAAGCCACTTTCTCTTTGCATTGTATATCTCCCCTTAAGTCAGTTCTAAATCTCAAAATATTATTACCTGTGGTAATTCGCTCCACAGTTACCATAGGTACTTTTATTCGTTCTGTCGCTTGTACAAATTCAGGAACATTCACCCCAAATCTGGATCTTATCGGATAAAAATCGATAAATTCTCCACTGTTATACCCATTCAACCTGCGGCTGCCATCTAATAACCATTGATTGTCCAAATATAAGTGAGGCAGATTATAGCGAGGATAAAAGCCTGTCCAGTAGCGGATTGAATTTTTACAAGAAGTCTGAATATTATAATTTTCCTGATATTTGCTTAAAAAAAACGTCTCCAAATTGGCTGGTATCATTTCCCGAATCATTCCTTGAATACTTTTCAAGACAGTTATCGGCCTCTCCTTCACCACAAGCTTTAATTTATAAATATGATGAAAAATATATAATTCATAGTCTTCACCTAGCAAAGCTGTTAGCTGTTCACCTAATTTACTCTTCGAATAAGGGAGTTGGTAATTCCAATTTGCCAGAACTGCTGATCTTCTCTCATCAAGAGTAAATTGAGGCTCTGGTTTTAAATCCAAAAACAGCTCCCATTTCTTTATTCCCTGATAGTCTGCCGTCAAAATGAATCCAGCGTCCCAAAGATCCTGACAACCATCACAAAGTACTTTGAGTTCTTTGGCTTCTAGTTTGGCGATACTGTCAAACTCAACAAATTCCTTAACGTAGTCCGGGAAATAAGATTTCAAATCATTTTCTCTCCGATCATACATGAATTTCACCCCTTACAGCTATCCTGTCCGATGGAATTACATAATTTCCACTTTTTCCATTGATGTTTGTATCAAACACATCAAGTATTCCTTCCACATCGAGCAGTTTGCTTTCAATTCTGGAAATCCTCACTACGTTTTCATTAACCTCCTGCCAGGATTTGTTTAGTTCTGCAAGATAGTCATCTATTGCATTACTGATATCACCAAAGCACCGACTAGCATCATACCCTGTTTGATATGTAATATTAGTTACAACAGATATTTTCTCCTCCTCTGCTCCAACTACTGTTACTTCATGGCCAATAGGTGCTAGTCCATAACCTTTCCCTTGATTCGGCTCTGGGTCAATTTCATCCTGTACTGCTTGAATCAAATCAGCAGTAGGAATACTATAAGATGAATCAATAATAACCAGCTTCACAGTTCCACCACCGGCCCATGCAGGAAAGACCTTTACCCCTCCCACTCTGGAAATTGCAGATACCTTTTCTTTATAATCTGCTATATTTCCACCATACGCCTGTGATTTTAAACTATTAAAATAGCGCTTACGAAACCGCTCTGTTTCTTCCTCATCTTCTCCAGGTATTAATAATTCCGACAATTCTGCCTTTGTCAGCCCTTTTATATATTCAATAGGGATTAGCCTGCCGAAGTTGCTGTTTCCAGCTGCTCCTATTGTCTCGCATCGCATTCTATATTCACCAGTACCTAATCGTTCTACAGCTGTGTAATTAAAAACATTTAATGAAAAACGGCTGCCTATAGGTATTTCTATATTGAATTCTCCTTTTAATTCTGCATATGTAGCGGCTTTTGGTGTTACTCCACGCTCTGCTGCCCTTCGAATTAAAAAATCTCGGCTTGCTGAATCAGCAAACATTTCCTTTAAAACATGGTCCAATTCAATATACGTAATTGCAATTTCTGCTGCTGCCGGAGCCAAAGCCGTGTAAATGACGGATCCTTCTCTCCTATCCAGATCTTTTGGAACTCTATCCAACATCCGCCTCAAAATAACTTCATACGTCATATCCTCATACATTAAATACTCACCTCCTTTTCCATCATAATTTCACCATAAGTGGTATGAACCATAAACCTTACATGAAGGATTTTCCCATCATCTTCAAAGGAAAATGTATCAACACTCTGAATCCTGTCATCCTGCTGCAATGCTTCTTTGATTCTTTTTTTGATCTTTGCTTTTACCAGTCCTGTTGACTTCCCGAATAAGCCGTTAAGCTCCACACCATAATTCCAGCTATAAATGAGCCAGTCGAACCGTTCAGTATTAAGAATGCAGAAAACCGCTTGCTTTACCGCCTCCAAACCATCTACCGTTCCGATTACCCGCTTTCTTTCCGTATCCAGCCGAAAGGTCTTTGACGGCATCTGTACCATTTTAAAATCCTGTTCCAAAATATTACCTGTCACCGGAAGCATGGCAACACCTCCTTTCCTACCATGTGCCTATTGCCACGTACTGTTGTCCTCCCCTTTTCTGAAGCAAAAGAACCTTTTGACCTTCTTTTAATCCATTTTTCACGGTTACAGTCACCTCTCCGACCCCAGGAATATTCATCACTTCCCCATGATCTGTAAACTGCTTCGGCAAAATAACCTGGGATTTGGATAGAATCGTTTTCTGGTCAATTTGTATTTCAACGGGATTTTCCTTTATTACAGTCCCCGGAATCACGTCACATGGATCTCCTGCTTCAACCGCCTGAATAACGATCCGCTTTATATTTTCAATCCATTCTACATCAGCCACTGACTTTCGCCCCCCTCAATGTCAAATCCATAGTATGTATTCCCTCGTCAATTTTATGGGCTGCAGACTCGATTACCAGATAATTTTTTATTCCCTCATCCTTTATATCAAGGAATACCGGAATCAGGCAGCCTGCCCGTACCCGGATATCTCCAAAGGCATCCTTGATGGTCAGGGTCCTGGATGGGCGGTTATACAAAGTCAGATATGTTTCCGCTATGGCCTGGCCGTCTGCCCCTTTATCAATAGACTCATCTTTCTGGAGAATTCCCCATTTATTGATATTTTCTGTGTGCTTTGTCATATAGATTTCTCTTTGCTTTGTATCACTGTTGTCACAATACAGTTTGATCTGGTTGTAAGTATCGCTGTCAATGCTGACCTTATAGTCATAATCCTGCGCTGTCTTGTTATCTATCATGATGTCAAGCTTCATGTTCTCCATATTTTTCAGAGAGAGTTTTCCTGCATCATCATAAAATGTAAACAGTTTTTTCGTATGTATCATTGCAAGATCCAGATTGTTCAAAATAATATCAAACAGCGTTTTATCCTTTTCCTTTCTGGAAATCCTGTCTCCCGTATCCTCTAATTCCCCCGTTTTCAAATGATAATCCCTGGCTATCATCTGGATCACCTCTCCGGCAGTTAAATCCGTGTAATTATAAGTCTCCTTATTTTTTAAATATCTAAGCTGATCGTACGCGGTAACCTTCATTTCTCCATCGCTGCTCCAGCTTCGTTCAAAAATAAATCCAAAGAAAACAGGTTTCCCATCCGCATCCAGACGGAGGGCATTGCCCTCCTCGATCTGGAGTCGTTTGTCCGGGATCAGGGTAAAAGAACACTTTCCTGGCTGCCCTCTGCGCTGTGTTTCCCAGGTAATAGCTCCTTTCACTACCGGTTCGTATACGGTCTGGCCGTTCTGGATATATAAATGTGCTTCCATTTTCTACCTCCTATGGCATAATGAGAACCTGTCCTGGATAAATAACGTTTGGATTTGTTATTTTGTCCCGGTTCAGATTATGGATTTCCTGCCACCGACCCCCGTTGCCAAGCTGTTTTTTCGCTATGGACCATAGACAGTCTCCCTTTGCAACCGTATAGTTCTTTACTGGCGGCGGCTCCCCCTGGCGTTCCTCTTCCTGCTGCCCAGACTCTATTTCCTGCTTCTCCTCAACAATGGTAAAATTCATTATTTTAGTTCCATAACTTTTATATTCCTTCATTGTAAGGGAGACAATAAGATCAAGTCCCTCACTCACATCATCTGTAACCTTATAATCTTCCAGAGTTACATCCATGCTGGTATCAAATAGACTGTTGCCTCCCATCCCTTGCCGGATAACGGTAAATTCAAAGGGGCTTTGGCCCTCCTTTAAATCCTGAAGTCTTTCCAGAAAATCCTCCGCACTGTCAATACTTCCATCCCAGACCGCACTGGGGTAATCCATTTGTGGAATGATTACATCAATGCTTATTTCAGCGAGGCCAAAGGATTTGACCAAATTGATCTCTTCTCCGTTTACCAGGTTTACCGTCTTGTTCTGCCCGCTATACTTGACAGGGATCTTTTCCGGAGGCAGTGGGAGAAGTATATCGTCAATATAAACTTCATATGCCATTAAAAATTCACTCCTTCCGCAGCCGAAGCAAGAATTTCGCTGGTAGCATCACCAAGCCTTCGATTCAGTTCATCATAATCAGTCATATTCTTTATGGTGTTGTTGTTATTTACATCTACCTTCAGTTCCGCCAGTGTAAAGCGGTTAATGATTTCCTGCTCTGCGGCATCCCGCATATATTTCAGCTCCTCATCCATGATATCCATTGAGTCTGCCATGGCTGCCGTATTCATGGCAGTATCTCCGGTACTCTGGGCAATGCTGTCGGCCGCATCCGACGGATTAAAACCCGAATTTTGATTATGCCTGTCAAATGTTTCTTTAATGTCTTCAAATCTTTTCTTTGCAGTATCTTCTGCTCTGTCCCCACCTGCATACGCTTTTTGGGCAGAATCTTTTAACCCAAACCGATTGAAGTCAATCCCGAAATCAGCAAGTGTCTTATCCATATCCAATTTGTCAGCCTTCACTTCATACGTTCCATTTCCATACTTCTCAGCAAGCTCATCGGCAATGTCTGACAAACCATCCCGCCAACCTTTTATAGTGTCTTCCATATGAGAACCAGAAATAAAATCCAAGGCTTTTGCTATTTTTTGTATAATATTAAGTACTCCATCTGCCAGATCTGCAAATAAATATATGATTGATGATACCGGATCGTTAAACAGGTTCCCAAAAAAGTTTGCAAAAGCAACCCAGCCGTTGTAAAAATACTCAATGATCCCAAAACCAATTTCTAATACTCCCATTAAGTTATTAGCA
Source organism: Lacrimispora sanguinis (assembly GCF_044987295.1). Taxonomy (NCBI): domain Bacteria; kingdom Bacillati; phylum Bacillota; class Clostridia; order Lachnospirales; family Lachnospiraceae; genus Lacrimispora; species Lacrimispora sanguinis. The sequence continues at coordinate 2,244,695 of NZ_CP173277.1, forward strand.
ATATATGCTCCTGCAACTGCAAACGCTGCGCATATCAACCCAGTAGCACTGTAAGATGTTCCGGCAAATTTATTAACAGCTGCTACACCTGCATAGAAGAGTGCTACTAAAATAATGATCAACATGATAATCCAGGTAAGAGGACATTCCGCAAATGCTGTATTCAGACCTTTTTGTGCTATTGTCATTGCCGTAGTTGCTACTGCACCAGCAAAATCACAAATTGCTTTCAATGTTGAAGTAGAATTATAAACAAGCAAAGCGGCTATAATCCCCCATAAAATAGGTTCAACGATAGACCAATTATCTGTGATGGTACTTCCTACAGCTCCGGCAACAACGCCGATAGAACCAAAAATCCCGTTGGCTTCTCCTATATTCCCTTGTAATCCTGCAGTAAAATCATTTAATTTTTCTGTTATACTTACTACGAGACCGGACATGGGACCAGCAAGCCCCATATTGACGGTCTTAGTCAAAGAACTCAGCGCGCTGGCTGCATCGTTGTATTTCACATTATTTAATTCTTCCAGGTGTTCCGTTGACAGCGTTACAGATTCATCTAAGTTGGACAATGCCATAATTCCTTCACTGCCAAGCTCTCCCCAGGCGCTGCCAAACAGCTTCATTCCTGCTATATTTCTTCTGACAGGATCTTCCATACTGCTTAAAGCGGCAATGGTCTGCTGGAATGCCTGTTTGGCTGTGTCACCGCCGCTTCCAGATGCTTCTGTCATATTAGCCGCATCAAGTCCCAAAACTGAAAAACCTTCCTGAGCGTCCTTTCCTCCGCCAACAGCCCTTGATGAAAATTCCTTTACAGCCTCACCTAAAGTGCTGACTGATACTTCTCCATTCTGCGCTCCATTAATCAGCATGTTAAACATTTCCGCCCCTTCAAAGCCTAAGTTTTTAAACTGTGAAGAATATTCATTGATCGAATTAAGCAGTTCCCCGTTTTTATTAAGTCCAGCCTGGGTTGCCTGTACGATTAAATCTAATGACTGAGCACCGGTAGCTCCAAACCTCTCCTGCAGCACTCCTGCAGTGCGGATACTGTCTGCCAGGCCGTAACCAAAGGTGTCTTCAAGGAGCAATCCTGCTCTTGTAAGCTGCTCCAGGCTATCACCTGTCTGACCAGTCATCTGATGAACCGAAGATAAACTCTTTGCTGCATCTTCAGGACTGCCGCTTATGTTATCCACATATAGATTTTTAGCACTTTGCTTTGCCAAATCCAGATCCTGCCCCTGCATTCCGGTCCTGGACTGTATGAGATTTCCGGCTGCTTTTATATCATTTGCCTGGTTGAATATATCCACAGGACTGGTGTTGATTCCCATCTTACCTAAACCAGATAATGCTTTATCCCAGAGTTTCTTCATTTCCTGGAGTTTGCCCTTGCCATCATCAATGGTTTTATTTAACTCTTCCTGCTTTTCCTTGGCCTGTACGATTACTTCAGTGACCTGTTCAAACTGAATTCCCATACTCTGAATATCTGTTATGGAAGCCGACATCCCTTGCAGACCCATAAAACCACCTGCCGCCATCTGGAATTTTCGAAAGGACTGGCTAGTCATATTGATTGACTGATTGATTTTCATTAATACGGAGGAGGCTCCATCCTGAAGCTGTATTGAATTTTGTATTGTTGCCAAACGCTTTCCCTCCTTTCTTTTTTTTGGAAGAACACCCTAAAAGGTGCTCTTCCATTCTTCTATCCTCTCCTGGCACTCTTCGTCTTTTGAGCCTCTTTTTTATCATTTTCCAGCTTAAGCTGTACCGCTGCCATAACAAACGCCCGTTCATACCGGTCCAGGCTTAGAAACTCATGGGGCCATTTGTGGAGCTTGTGGAGGCAATAGTAAGCAATATTTGCTTCCATATCACCTCCTTCTATCAGTTTTTTGCCTCTTCAACCTGCTCTTCCAGTGTGATATCAAAACCATTTACCTGCTGAATTCGTTCCAGATAACCTGCGTATTCGCCTGCAGTCAGCATGGCCTTTAAAAGTCCATCTGCTCCCATTACATGATAGGAATCCTGTAATTCCTTATCATTTAGGTTAGGATAAACCGTACATTCAGCTGCCAGCTTCCCAAGATAAAGGTTATAATCGGTCTCCTGGGTATACTGTCCCTTTTTTCCTGTTACCTGAACCCGTTTCGTGCTCTCTTTTCTTAAGGCTTCATCTTCTTTAGAGGTAATGGCTTTAATCTCCCATTCCACCGGTTTTTTCCCCGGCCCTAAAAAACGTTTGGAAGCAATAAATTTTTCATGCTCCGCCTTAACTGCATTTTGGCTTAAAAAACAACTTAAATCTCCCATATCCTTTTATTCCTTTCTTCTTTTACTGCATTCCCGCAAGATTACTGAATCTTTCAGGCATTTCCCAGCTTTCAAATGTGAATTCAAACTCATCATCCAAGTACTCTCCAGTTGCATCAAATTTGGCAATAATACCTCCATTTAAGTTGCAATCCTTTAAAATCACAGTCTGACGGCCTACCCTGGAAGCAGGGTCCTCATTGGTCACCTGGATATCAAAATAGATATCATTTCCGGTCTGCTGGAACTTGTATAAAATATCCCGGAAAATACTTGTATTATAATGGAAAGTAGCTGATCCGCTTCCTTTCATTCCTACGGTCTTATTCCCTTTCATGGCTCGTCCCAGAATTGGGATCTCTGATTTTACCTTTTCAATCTTAGCCTCCAGATTCAATGCCTGCATAAAATTATACCGTTCATTTCCGATTGTGATATAGCACTCTGCTTTTGTAGCGCTGATCGCGTCCCATGCGTCCATTGTAATATTATTCATGTTCATTACCCCTTTCTTATGATACAATTACTGTCATGTATAAAATGCTCATGGAATTAATTGGTCTCACTGGGAAGTTCACTACAACGGACCGTTTGCCCTGTCCCTTTTCCACAGTAACCTCTTCTGAATTTACAGCTTCAATCGCCCTTAGCACCGCCAGCTGTTTTCCATATGTAACAATGTCATTCCAAAGACTTACCCGCCCTGCATCGTCATTCGAAATTTTACCCAGGTAACGTGTATGGAAAAGAGAAGCAACGTCATTTCCAATCTGGTCCAGAACACGTACCGTCTGGTTGCTAGAGAAATCTTCCCCTTTTTCCTCCGTGTAAGTAACTAAGGTGTTACTGTCCGTCAAAATTCTGATTTCGCTTCCTACTTTGTGAAGCATAAGTTTACCTGCCTTTATCGAGTCTGCAAGCTGAGCCTGGGTATAAGAAGCCTTAACGGTATACTCCCCGTCATAAACTTTATTTTCAATGGTCTTGTTGACAGGACATGCAGCTTCTGCGCCTGCTACCCAATAAACAAGGCCTGAGGCTGATTCTTCCGCTTCATTCTCAACGGAGATAACACCTTCGTAATCAGCCTTGGAATACTGGTGTAATACAGTCTGGAACTTCACACCAGCCTCATCCCTCATACGTTTTGTAAATGCTGCAAACAAAGCCTTTACCTTTCCGTCAGCAGAGGGGCAGCAAAGAATCTGGAAGGAGGTACTTTCCATCTTATCCAGAAATTCTGCATAATCCTCTCCTGTCACATCAGCGCCATTAGCCCCTCCTGTAAATGAAAGTCCTGCGGTCTCTGCCAATTCGGCATCCTTTTTGAATATAACATAACTGTTATCCATCAGATTTTTTGCCTCTGCAACTGTCTGACAATCAACTTCTCTTCCCGCAAACAGGGTTTTCACATCAAATTTTGAAGCATTATCCACATTTTTTGTAATAATGGTCATCAGATTATTTCCCCTGTTACCAGAGTATTTTGCCGTACCATATTCATTGGCCCCATGTGTCCCTGTATTTAAGCGGTAAAAAATTCCTTTCGTCATATTCTGGAAAAGTTCTCTGACTGGAAGCATAGCCGCATCATCCATTGCATAGCCAAATATTTCTTTGCACCTTTTCTGGAAATCCTCTGCTGTAACCTCAAATACCTCTTTCTCCGGTCCCCATTCAAGAACCATAGGGATTGCTGCCACCCCCCGGTTTCCCATGGATGCCCCAGCCGAAGCGGTACTTACAAAATTGATATATGCACCAGGAAATATTTTATTTTGAATTGTAAAATTTCCTCCACCTAACATACTTTCACCCTTCCTTTCATAAATTGATTCATGATTTCTTCTGCTTCTTCTACGGAATATACTTTCTTACCGTCAAGCAAAGCACTTAATAAGTCCCTCTGATTACGATACTTTTCTGAACGGATCAGCTGATCCTTCGTGTAACGTGCACCAATGGCCTCATCCGTTTCTTTTACGTTCTTTTTTGCCACCATAACACCTCTTTCATTTTAATTTAATATCTTCCATAACTTCTTCTGACTCCCTGTTCTTTAAAATGTAGACCTGATAATCCACTAGGAAGTTTAAGGCCTCCCCCTCAAATTTCCCCTTTCTGCTGCTACCTCTTATCAAAGAGCCGTTTTCCAGAGTAATGTATTCCAGCTTGTCCATTAAAACATCCAGAACAAGATACCTGTCCCTAGATGGCTGTTCTGAATCCTGGCAGTAATATGATACATACATGCTTATGCTGCGGAAATAACGCTGCCCATTCACTGGCTTTTCAAATGTTTCTAAAAGTCCGACCTCAAAATAAGGTTCAACAATGCCTTCCCCATAAGGACTTGAACTGATCCTGGCTTCCGGAAAGAGCTCTTTCAACCGTTTGATAACTCCATCCATGATTTCGTTATACATGTAATCCCTCCTTTCCTATTATTCCATCCTTTCCCTCCGGCACCTGCCCTTGCCTATAACAGATACATTCCTTTTTTGTCGGGCTCCTTACCTTTCCCTGTTCCTTTACTTTCATAGGACTCTCCTTTTCCCATTATGTATGTAGTCATTTTGCCTACGCTGCGGGCAAAAAAATACTTATCCTGCAATAATGTATTCTTCAACAACCTACATAGTCTTTTGTCCGTTTGAAATACCCAGTTCTGCTATAGCTCGACCCTTTTCAGTTCGGACTTCTTGATTTCGTCAATCAGCTAAACTGTATCTTTCATACTTTCCTCTTTTCCCTTTGTAGTCATATCGTCTACAATCGTTATCATACTACTATGTCCTATATATGTCAACAACAATTTGAAATTTTGTTGAACATTATTCTACACCGTGATATAATGCTGCTATGGAGGTGATCCTGTGGAAATAGGACAGATTATTAAAAGAAGACGGGAAGAGCTTGGAATCTCACAGGAAGAACTGGCGTTAAAGGCCGGCTATAAATCCCGTTCTTCCATTAATAAAATCGAGGTAGACGGAAGAGGGCTTCCCCAGTCGAAAATCATAGCAATCGCCAATGCCTTAAGGACAACCCCAGCCTATCTCATGGGTTGGGAAAGCGATACTGCTTCTGCTTTTGATTATATCAGCGGCCGTTTCGGGGAATATGCAGGAGAATTGATTGAGAATTTTCACCGTTTAAATGAGAAAGGGCAAATGGAAGCATTAAAACGTATCAAGGAAATGGTTCATATCCCCGAGTATGTAAAAAGCCAAAGCCCGGTTAAGATTTTAAATACTGACAGCAGAGCCTATCTGGAGCCGGTAGCTGCCCATGAACGGACCGACATTGAAGTGACAGAAGAAATGAAACAGCATGATGATGCCTTTTTTGATGAATGAGAAATAACTCATTGAGGTGATTTATTTGAACTATGAATCTTTATTAGAAGAAGCGGATTCCCACGGAATCATCATAAAGGAACGGCCGCTGATAGCCAATGACGGCAGGATAAAGGGTACCCAGATACTGATCCGCCAGGATATGACAGACTGTCAAAAGGCCTGCGTTCTGGCGGAAGAGCTGGGACATTACCATACCACCACCGGCGACATTCTGGATCAGTCTGATGTATCCAACCAGAAGCAGGAACGTACCGCAAGACTTTGGGCTTACAATAAGATGATAACCATAGATAAGCTGGTTGCGGCAAAAGAAGCTGGATGCCGGAATGGGTTCGAAATTGCAGAACATTTAGATGTAACGGAAGAGTTTTTGCTGGAAGCCATTCACTGCTATCAGGCCATATACGGAAAAGGAATGCAAAAAGACGATTATCTGATACTTTTTGAACCTTTAAACATCTATAAGTTAGTGTAAGAGATTTTTTCTGACTTACCGCCCGTCTGCCACATATACTATCCAGAGGTGATATATTTATGCAACCCTGCGAACTAGTAGTGCTTATATCAACCCTGGCCTGCCATATCGCCGAGGGCCGGTCTGCCGATGAAATCGCTTTGATAAGTTCCATATTCTCACAGCTTGGTGACACACTGAGCACTATTTCAGCCTTTCAGGATCTCTGTTGTGATAACGAGGAGGAAAAAGATACCAACTAATGAAATGAAAACCCGGTCCATAAAGAAAGGAGTGCTGCTTCCATAGACAAACAATTATCTATGAAAGCAGCACTCCTTTCTTACACCCTAATCCAAATGACTGGAAGAGCCCTCCGGGGAAGGGTCCACACTTACTGGGATCGGGGCTGTATGAGCTTCCCGAACCTTTCTTTCTCTGGCCGCAATGATATCTCCGGCAATTGTCTTAAATATATGAACAACGGGTACCGCCAAAACCATTCCCCATATCCCGGCCATGGCGCCACCTACAGTGATTCCTATAACGATCAAAGCCGGGCTTAAGGAAAATGAGTTTCCCATAAGCTTTGGCTGTATCACATTCCCATCAATCTGCTGCGTAACAAGTAAAACCAGTCCAGCAATCGCACCTGTATTGATACCGCTTGTACACGCAATGATAATAACAACGCCAATGGAGCCAAAAATTGATCCAAAGTAAGGTACAATATTACAGATACCCAGCATAACCCCAAGCGCCAGCGAATACCTGGAACCAAGTATGGTAAATTCAATGGTGGTAATCGTACATAAAATCAGAGAATCTAAAAGCTGGCAGACAATAAATTTCTTAAAGCTGTCATTTATTATGGTTCCGTACCTATAAGCTACTTTTCTGATGTTTTCTTGAAGAAACAAATCCATGAGCCGCTTTATCTGGAATGTAACATTATGAGTTTCCAGAAGGAAATACACGGAAGATACAATTGTAATAAATCCGCTGAAAATATGGGAAGTAACTCCCAAGACAGCATTTAACGAGCCCATTACCTCTTTTAAGCCGACTCCCTCCAACACATTTTTCCAGGCAGTCTGGGTTGGCAAAATCTCTTCCAGCTTATCCGATAAGCCAAACTTTTCCAGCGGCAGCTGTTCAATAGCCGTTATTGCGTTATTATAATAAGTATTAAAGTTTGTTATAAAATCCAATATGCTTCTCTGAAGAAGGGGAATGCCCTTGTTTATGACCAGAACAACAACAGAGATAAATAAAGCATAAATAATAAAAACACTGATCCCTCTGGAACTTTTTTGAAACGGACCAGATTTAAACCTGTTTAAGCGCCGTTCCAGCGCAGAGCATGGGATATTCAGCAGATATGCTATGACAAATCCATAAAAGAAGGGAATAAGTACCTTAGTAAATGACTTAAGCCAAATCATCACATCTGAAACGTTCATAACAATTTTATAAAATATAATAACTAGCATGGCAAGCAGCAGCCTTGATAAAAATACCCTTATCTGCTTTTTTTTCAATAATTCTTCCATCCTGCCCTCCTTTCCAAGATAATTAACCAAATTTTACTAGTTTAATCGTTAAACCCTAATATTTTTGTGTCAGCAGCAATTCCACTGCCATTCGGTCATTTAACCTACCGGTCTTAACTGCTTCTTCCGTTTCTACGCACAAGTTTACATAAGATAGAATCTGATCTTTGGAAAAAGTCCTTGCCTGAGGCATGATCTTTCCTGCTGCAAAAGGAGGGATCTTAAGCTTCGAGGCAATGCCGCCCTTATCCATTCCCTTCCCCATCAGCTCCTTTGCCTGCAGAATCTGATTAAACTGCCTGGCGATCAGAAACAATATCCTCATGGGAGGTTCCTTTAATGTGAGTAAGTCCTCATAAAGGTCCATGGCTTTTTTGGTCTCTCTGTTCACGATCGCCGCCACCATATCAAAGATTTTATTGGTTGTCCGAACGGTACAGATGGTTTCTACATCCTCATCCGTTATTATCTCTCTTCCCAGAGTATAGCTTATGAGCTTCTCCAGTTCCATACGGATGTTTTCCATATCATCTCCGGTCATATGAAGAAACAATTCCATGGTACGTCCTGTGATCTTCTTTCCTTCCCTGGAAAGCAAAGTCCCTGCCCATCTGGCAAGCTGGGCCGTATCCTGGCGTTCCATTTCAGCCGCATAACCCAGTTCCTTCACCTTTTTAAACAGCTTGCTTCGCTTATCTACCTCTGATTCCACAAAGATCAGGCAGGTGGTATCCGGCATCTGGGGCAGATAAGATACTATTTCATCAGAAGCCGATTTTAAAAAGCCGCTGTTCTCTACCAGGATCAGGCGTTTTTCCGCGAAAAAAGGCATGGTATCTGCTAGGCTGATGATTTCCCGCACATCGATCCCTTTTCCTTCAAACTGGTTAAAGTTCATGGTATCGCCTGCCGTAATGGCTGCCTTCATTTGATTTTTATAGCTGTTTCTCAAGAAGGCTTCTTCTCCATATAGAAGATAGACCGGCTTAAAGCTGTGATTTTTAATATCCTGAGTCAGCGTCTGCATGGTATCCTCCCTTTCTGGCATGACTTTTTTATCCCATCTAATTATACCGGGAGAATTTCTCCCCGTCAACGAAACTTTCAAATCGGATCTTCTCCCCATCGGTCCACATCATAATGGCCCCTCCTTCTCCTGTTTTGAAAACCTCGGTTTCCCTCTCTTTTAAACGATCCAAAACCTCTTGATGAGGGTGTCCATAAGAATTGCCCACTCCATAAGACACCACTGCCCACCGGGGCTTTATTGCGTCGAGGAACGCCTCCCCGGAAGAATTTTTCGAGCCGTGATGGGCCACCTTTAGCACATTCACATCCGCTAGCATCTTCCTTTCCCCGGGCCTTTCCAATAACTCTTTTTCTCCTCTTTCCTCCATATCTCCCGTAAACAGCATACGGCAGTTTCCATAGTCCATTTTTAATACTTCTGACTCCTCATTGGTCGTTTCCGGCCGGTCTTCTATTCCCGGATACAGGCAGGTAATTAAAAGGTCCTCTACCTGGACCTGATCCCCTCCTGCCACATAAATCACATTGGTTCCCTGCCGCTTTGCAAGCTCTTCCAGTTTCTTTATTTCCTCATCCTCCCTTCCATGATAGGGAAGCATGAGATTTTCAATTTTTATATCTTCACTATTTTCCAAAAGATAGGCAACACCGCTTAAATGGTCCTGATCCCCATGGCTGATAAATGCAAAGTGAATCACAGGTACTCCCATACTTTTTAAACAAGGCTCCAGAGAATATTTGCCCAGTGATTTTTTAGAAGAACTTCCTCCATCAACTAAAACCGCGGACCTTCCTGTCCGCAGCAGGATGCCATCCCCTTGTCCCACATCAAGAAACACCGTTTCCAGACCTTTCACAGGGCCGGGCTTCAAAAACAGAATACAAAAGCAATACATCCCTGCCAAAGTAAGAACCTTTAATCCATAGAAGCTCCTTTTCTTTTTCTCTTCCTTATTCTCACCGGTTCTTTTCTCCTCATACTTCTCCCAGACTTTCAAACAGGCCAGCCCTGCAAACAGAATAAGACCGTAAGCTGCAAGACGCCCGAATTCCGGCCTGCCAAAGGTCAGACTGTATCCAGAAAGCCCTTCCATGCTTTTACAGATCCATTCATAAAAGGCTAGTATGTAATGTCCTGTTCCTGCCGCGCCGATCCCAAGAAGGGGACTGAAGCTTCCAAGAAAGATAATGCCGATTCCGGAACAAACCACCCAATCCATGAGTGGTATAAGCAGTAGATTTAAAAACAGTCCATAGAAGGGAATCTGAAAAAAATGATATAGTGTAATCGGCATAGTGACCATTTGTACCGCCACTCCTGTGGAGATAGCACCAGACAGAAATTTTTTCCTTCCAAGCCATTTTTCAAGTATGGGCCCTGCCCCTCCGATTGCATAAACAGCTCCAAAGGACAGCTGTACACCTCCATTCATAAGGAGCATAGGTGACTTAAGTCCCAGAAGCAGCAGAGCCAGGGAAGCAGAAGTTAAAAGGTCATAGGTCCTTCCAAGATAGGAGGCCAGAAATGCAACAGACATCATAATCACAGCCCTCACCACCGAAGGACCGCTGCCTGTTAAGATCCCGTACAAAACAACCAGGACAGCTCCCGCCAAACCTGCGCTTCCAAGGCCCAGACCGGTTTTCCTTAAAATCCGGTAAAAAGAAAGACCAAGAAAGGACATGTGCATTCCGCTGATTGCAAGAAGATGGGAAATTCCGTTCTTCTGATATAAAGATTTAATATCTTCCGGAAGCCCGCCTGTATCCCCTAGAACAGCGGCTGTTAATACGCCGGCATCTTCTTTGGATGTATACTTATAAAGGAGGGAGCGACCCCATTCCCTGACCTGGCGTATTCCATCTAAAAGAGGATCTTCTCTTGGATCCAGAATCTCCAGCTCCTTCCCAAGAAACCTTCCGTCAATCCCCAGTCCCTTATAATATCCCTTGCTGTCAAACTCTCCCGGATTCCTGGCCGATGAGAAAGGCTGTACCTCTCCTTTCACTTTGAGGAGCTGCCCCAGACGCAGACTTATATCCTTATTATCACCAGTTCTTTTGGGATATAACAACGTGTCTGTCCCCGGCTCCCCTAAAAGCTTCACAGACACCATCAGACCTGGGACTAAATAGCAGGTTTCCTGTTTCCATACCTTAGTATTCTTTAAAACAATCTGAAGAGATCCATTCTTTTCTTCAAAAGAAGAAACCCTTCCCTCTGTTTCTACAAAATCAAGGGAAAGCTCCTCGATGGTTCTTTCCCTTTCCTCCCACCTTTTGCAATCGTATCCGGCCCGGGCCGCACCAAGGTATAAAAAAAGAAGAGGCAAAAGAACCCAAAGCCGGTTTCTGCCTCTCCAATAACCATAAAGAACAATCCCGGCAGCTAAAAAAGCCGGAACCAAAAGCCAGGATGTCAAAACCAGCAAAGCGGCAGTCTCTCCAAGTACAAATCCCCCTGCGATCAGACATAATGGGCGTTTTATTGTTCTGTTCCTCCTATATCACTGGATACTTCCTCATTTTCCGCATTGTAATCCAGGTTGCGTTCAAAAAGCTGGTTCAAGGAAATGGAATCACGGAACATGACTTCCTGTGAACCGTTTACCGTAATCTGCACCTTATTAATGGAGGAGGCTGCAGCCAGGGAATTCACGATAGAATAAATCGGGATATATTCCTTTACCTCCAGGGTGTTGTTAAGAAATGCGGAATCAAAATTAATGTAACAAATATTTTCATTGACCGACACATTAAGAAGCTTTGTATCCTTCGGCAGAGTCGGATTCATCCCCGGCCTTCCCGGTCCGGCGATCAGCTGTTCAATGACCAGCTTTTCTAAGGATGTGTTTACGTTATGCACCACTTCCCTTGTCTCTTTCACCAGCTTCTCACCGGTATCATCAGAGAAATACAAGGGCAGCTCTGTCTTCTCATAGGAATTGACGTTGCTGATGTTGTCAATAAAATCAGAATTAGCCATAGGCCCTACCGGACTTCCGGAGCTGTCCATCAGGGGCTGTTCCGCAGTATACACGGCAACATAATCCACTCCTTTTACCTGAGTCAGTGTTCTTACCAGGGAAGCCCTGCATAAAATCTCTCTGGTCCCATTCATCATGGCATAATTGTTGTCAAAATACAGATATAGGACCGTGTCCTCCAGCTTGTAGCGTTCAAAGCCCACCTTATCCGGTACCGCTGCCTGCCGGTCTAAGTCCTTAGGCACTGTCCGGAGCTGCTCCATCAGATTCCTGATTCTCCAGTCCGTCACATCTTCCAAGTCATTTTCCGGTTTCTGAGTCATGTGATAATCCTGAGGCTCCAGCTTTGTCATGGCAGAGTTCAGATAGTAAATCTTATACACATCTTCAATGGTTTCCGTTCCCTTTCCTTCTCTTTTTCCACAGCCGGTCAGACATAGAAAGCACACCAGGAAAAGGAGCCCCCTCCTTAGCAGTTTCAGTTTCATCTAATAGCCTCCTGTTTCTAAGAAATATACGTGAGCGGAATCCGTACAGTAAATGTGGCTCCCTCGCCCTCTTTGCTTTGAAGTTTCAATGCTCCCTGGTGCATCAGCACAATTTTTTTGGTAATGGACAGACCAAGGCCTGTGCCTCCTGTTTCTCTGGATCTGGCCTTATCCACCCGGTAGAACCGCTCAAACACATGCTCTTGGAACTCTTCCGAAATTCCGATTCCGGAATCAGCTACCTTTACATAAAAAAACTTATGGTCCGCGTCAAGGGTCACCCGTACCCAGCCGCCTTCTACATTGTATTTGATGGCGTTCTCCACCAGATTGCTTAAAGCCAGGGACAGCTTCATCTCATCCACATCGGCGGTGACCTCCCGAATGCTTTCAAAGGTAAGCTCTACATTGCGTTTTCCGGCAATGGGGCGCAGCCTCTTTAAGATCAGCTCCATCAGACCGTTGATATTCACCTGGGCAATGTTTAAATTTCCTCCAGCAGTCTTGTCCATGCGGACTAAAGACAGCAGGTCATCAATGATCTTATTTTCCCTCTCTATTTCATCGGATATATCACTTAAAAATTCCCGGTAAAGTTCTGCCGGAACATCTTCCATTCCCACCAGAGAATCGGCAAGCACCCGGATCGATGTGATCGGAGTCTTCAGTTCATGGGAAACATTTGACACAAATTCTTCCCTGGACTGGTCCACTGCCTTTAGCTTCTTAAGAGTTAAGTTAATGGTTTCCGTAATCTGCATGGTTTCCTTATAAGCATAGGGACTGATGTTCTCGTCCATATCCCCCTCTGCGGCTCTGTTTAACGTCCGCTGCAGCTCCCGGAAGGGCTTCATCATAAATTTTGCGAGAAAAACCACAAAAATTGCCAGGACGGAAAAGATCATAAGCTGAAGAAACGCTCCCTTTTCCGATACCACAGAAACCCGGTTCAGCAAATCCTCCGTAGACGCCGTCACAATCATAACCCCGGCAATTTCCTTTTCCTGGCTGTTGGAATAAATAGGTATCGTCAGAGCCGAATAATGTTTATCAGAATTATATTTGCTGCTGTTTTCTCCGTCAAAGCAGCGGAGAACCTCCTCAGATATATTAAGCTTTCCCACAGAAAGGGAAAAGGTATCGCTGATGATCCTGAAATTCCGGTTCACCACCACAATCCGTCCATTGAACATATCTGCCTTTACGGACATTTCATTATCTAAAAGCGGGTCCCTTGGCTCCATGGTCAGGTACCCGATCCTTGTCATTTTGTTGCTTAAAATCCAGCACTGGTTTTGGATGTCCTGCATTCTGGACTCAATGAGGTTCTGCCGGTAAGTACCCAGCATGACGGAATTCTGGATAAATACCGGAATGGTTCCAACCACCAGAAGGGCTATAATCAGGGTAACCCGCAGGCTTATGGCATGTTTCTGATTAAAAAGCTTTATCTGCAACATGACCCTGCACCTCCAACCTTATTCCTGTCATACATCCAACCTTTTCGTACATGCGATGGCCAGCGCTCCCGGCCCAATGTGGCAGGATACGCTTAAAGAAAGATTGTCCACGTAGATTTCTCCTGTATTTGGAAAAACCTCCTCCAGCTCCTTCTTAAATTCCATGGCAGCCGCTTCATTGTTGGAATGAGCAATGGCAATACTGGTACGGTTTCCTTCCGGATCGCCAAATCGTTCCTCCATATCTTTTTTCGCAGCCGTAATCATCATGGTTTTTGCCTGCTTCATGGTTCTTGCCTTGGCGAAGGCGTCCAGCTTCTCTCCCTGAATGGTAAGAACCGGTTTGATCCTCAAAAATGTCCCCAAAAGAGCCGCTGCCGGAGTGATTCTTCCACCCTTTTTTAAATATTCCAGCGTATCCAGGGTAATATAAATGGTAGATTCCATTTTCGTCTCTTCCAGCTTTTCCTTAATGGCAGCCGCGGTCATTCCTTCGTTTGCCATTCTCTTCGCTTCCAGAACTGACTGTCTCTGAGTGACAGAAATCCTCTGATTATTGACGACAAATACCTTTCCCTCATAATCTTCCGCCAGCATAATGGCAGTCTGACAGGCACTGCTCAAACCGCTGGACATGGGAATGTGTACAATTTCCTCATATTCTTCTAACAGTCCGTTCCACAGATCCAAAAGATCGGCCGGAGATGGCTGAGAGGTGGATATATCTACCCCTCCCTCCAGTTTTTCATAGAAATCCTTCTGTGTCAGGCTGATATCCTCATAAAACGTTTCCTCCGCCATCATAAATGGCATGGGTACTACGTAAATCCCAGCTTCCTCTCCTTGTCTTTGGGTAATTCCGCTGTTGCTGTCTGTTACAATCGCTACTTTCATTTCTGTTCTCCTTTATTTCTGCAGGCAATGAGCCAGGCGCATAAATGCTTGTATTTATGCATCGGGCGAATGCTGTCCGTAGTCTGCTGCATGGTATTTGACTACCTTGTAAGGGCAGCCTGTCCTTCTTCATCCGCAGACGTATAAAGCTGATAGTACATTCCCCGCTTTAAAAGCAGCTCCTCATGATTTCCCTCTTCCACAATATTGCTGTCGGACAGCACCAGGATCCGATCCGCATTCTGGATCGTAGTTAAGCGGTGGGCAATGGTCAGTGTGGTGCGGCCTACTGCCAGACGTTCCAGGGACTGAGAAACCAGATGTTCGCTCTCGTTATCAAGAGCAGAAGTGGCTTCATCAAGGATCAGCACCTGAGGATTTTTAAGAAATACTCTGGCAATGCTGATGCGCTGCTTTTGTCCTCCTGAAAGCTTTACGCCCCGCTCTCCCACATAAGTATCGTAGCCGTCCTTAAGCCCTGTAATGAATTCGTGAGCTCCGGCCAGCTTTGCTGCCTGGATCACTTCCTCCTTGGAAGCTCCGGGGTGACCATATTCAATATTTTCAAAAACCGTTCCTGAGAACAGATATACATCCTGCTGCACCACGCCTACAGTGCTTCTTAAACTCTCTAAGGTCACGTTCCTGATATCCTGGCCGTCAATGAGGATCTCACCTTCCGTCGGATCATAGAAGCGGGGGATTAAGTTGCATAACGTTGTCTTGCCGCCTCCGGAAGGGCCGACAAGGGCCACCTTTTCTCCCTTTTTGATATCAAGGTTTATACTGCTCAGCACCGGATTATGGTCATCCGGGTATTCAAAGGATACATGATGAAAGGTGATATTTCCTTTTACATCGCAAAGCGGCTTCGCTCCTTCTTCATCAAAGATGTCTACGTTGGCATCCATTAACTCCATAAAACGTTCGACTCCAGTTATTCCTCTCTGGAACTGTTCTGCAAATTCAATGATCCTGCGGATTGTGGCAAGCAGAGTGGTCACATATAAGGTGTAAGCCACCAGATCCCCGGGCTCGATCAGTCCTTTAATCATGAATATGCCGCCTGCAACGATAACCACCACATACATCAGACCGTCAAACATCCGAATGGTATTCTGGAAAGCAGCCATGTATTTATAGGTTTTTCGTTTAATCTCTAAAAATGCCAGATTATCCCGGTTGAACTTTTCAATCTCGATTTTTTCATTGGCAAACGCCCGGACTACCCGGTTTCCTAAAAGGCTGTCCTCAATCCTGGCATTCAGCTCACCAATGTGATTTCTTTGATGTTTAAACGCATTTTTCACCTGTAAGTTAAAGTAGGTACAGGATATCCCCATAACCGGAATCAGCAGGAAGATAATAAGCGTCAGAGGGAGATTGATCCCTGCAAGTATAATAAAGGATACCACCGTCTTTAAGAATGCAATGAAAAATTCCTCCGGGCAGTGGTGGGCAAATTCCGTCACGTCAAATAAGTCGCTGGTGATCCGGGACATGATCTGCCCAACCTTTGTATTGTTAAAATAGTTATCCGACAGCTTCTGCAAATGTTCAAATGCATCCTGTCTCATATCAGTCTCAATCGCCGCTCCCATAACATGGCCAGTGTAAGCCATATAGAAGCTGGCCAATCCATCTATGATCCTGAGACCAAAATAAAGGGCACCGATCCCGATGATCGTACGAATCGTAAGGGTTGTTACGTCTCTTAATCCCTGATTGGTAATATAACGTAAGATCAAAGGCAATACCATCTCACAGATGGTGGTAAGTGAGGCACAGAATAAATCCATGACCATGACTTTCGTATATTTTTTATAGTAGGGCACAAAGCGTTTTAACAATGTGCCCGTTTTCATCTCATTTTGTTTCATATAATCCTCTACTCTGTAATCTTAATATTTTTAATAAGCCCCAAAGCCCAATCCCTTTCTCCAGGCTTTCTGCTTACAATATTAATGTTCATGCGCTGCTCCTTGTAAAGTACCTGTGCGGACATCACATAAAGAATTTCCCCGTCCTTCTCTTCCGGTTCATAAAAAGCCACCCGTGCTTTGGCCTTTTCTATGTCAAAATCCTCGATTTCCGGACTTTTCCCCTGCTCAAACCACTGCTTCTTAAACTCGGCCTTACGTCCTTCAAAAACTGCGGCGTAGACATAATAATCATGGCCACCATACCCTTTCCCGTCATAGTAGTGATCCATGCTGCCGCTATTTGACTCATCATAAAGAAAATTTCCCGGTATCCCGAAGCTCATATTGCCGATCTTTCGGTAAACCAGGTGCTTCCTGCATCCAATGGAAACCTCCTCTGAAAAGGGTGTAACTCCTTCCAGATTCACAGGAACATGGCCGGCAAGGCTGCATACCTCCAGATATTCCTTCTTGGGGAAGGGAAGCCTGCGGTCCATGGAAAGCGTTGTCTCCAGGAACTGGATGATCTGCTGGTTCACCTGCTCATCCTGCCTGCTGCGGACTGAAGGCATGAAATAACAGAATTGGTGAAGCAAAACCATGGCGCTGTTTCTGTAATAATAAGCATCCCTCTCCAATTCATTCCATACAAAAAAATCCCTGGCAAATGCGACGCCTATACCAGAATGCATCATCCCTTTTATCTCTTTAAAAGAAAATGACCGAATATGGGTGACCAGTTTTCCCTCCTGACGGTCCGGTATATAATAGACCGCAGGCCAGCAAAACATGTATTCCCCATCCCCGCTCCATCCGGATACCAGCTTCATAAGATCGGAAAACCACTGGTAAAAGTACTTTTGCCTCATGGCAAGAAAGTCCCTCTTAATATAATATCCTGTCCTGTCCTCGACCTTTAGCCTTAGCTTTTCTTTTTTTGCCAGCCGCTCCAGAAAATCGATAGCTGCCGCATGGAAACCAGGGCCGGCAATATTCGTCTGGCTCTCTCCTTGAAGCTTGCTCTTGCTCCACTTAAACCAGACATAGCCTTCCTGGCATAGCTGCACAATCATAAATCCTTCGATCCGAAAACAGCGGTACCCCATTTCCTTTGCCAGCTTTTTTGCCATACCTTCCGCTGACTGGCCATTCCAGTCTATTCCTGAAAATATTTTTTTCTTTGGCTCCAAAGAAAATCTGATTCGAATACTCATCTGAAACCCTTCCTAAGATATCTTTCTCTATTCTATCTTATTTTCATTAGAAATGGAAGCATAAAAAAAATAAGGACAAATTTAATTTTCCTGTGGATTCATCCATATACAAAAATGAGGGCTGTCCAGCATGCCGCTGGAAAGCCCTTATTTTTAGCATCGTTAACTTATTTTACGAGTAATGATTTACCTGTCATCTCTTTTGGCTGCTTTAATCCCATCAGTTCAATCAGAGTAGGAGCGATATCAGCCAGGCAGCCGCCTTCTCTTAACTTATATGCCGGGTCAGCATTTACCAGGATAAACGGAACCGGATTGGTGGTATGAGCGGTAAATGGTTCTCCTGTCTCATAATCCAAAAGCTGTTCTGCATTTCCATGATCAGCGCAGATGAACATAATTCCATCTGTTTCCTTGATCGCCTCCACAGTTCTTCCTACACAAGCGTCAACCGTTTCAATTGCTTTAATAGCTGCGCCTTCGATTCCTGTATGGCCAACCATATCCGGGTTTGCAAAGTTTATAATGATCACATCATATTTTCTGGATTTGATCGCCTCTACCAGCTTATCGCATACAATAGGAGCGCTCATCTCAGGCTGTAAGTCATAGGTGGCAACCTTAGGAGAAGGAACCAGGATCCGATCCTCTCCCTTATTCGGATCTTCCACTCCGCCGTTAAAGAAAAAGGTTACATGGGCATACTTTTCAGTTTCAGCGATTCTTGCCTGAGTCATGTTGTTCTGAGCCAAAAATTCGCCAAAGGTATTTAAAATGGCTTCTTTTTTGAAAGCAACCAGTTTGTTTTTAATGGTTTCATCGTAATCCGTAAAGCATACATAGGTCAGGTTCAGGCGTTTTTCTCTTGGAAATCCCTTAAATTCATCATCACAGAATGCTCTCGTTATTTCTCTTGCCCTGTCAGGACGGAAGTTAAAGAAGATCACGGAATCGCCGTCCTTCACCGTAGCTAATGGTTTTCCATCCTCTGTCACAACAAAAGGCTCTACAAACTCATCATGAACCCCTTTGTCATAGGAAGCCTGGATTCCGGCTGTTGCCGATTCCACATGGTTTCCTTCTCCCTTTGTCATGGCATTGTATGCGCGTTCCACACGGTCCCAACGGTTATCCCTGTCCATAGCATAGTAACGGCCCATGACTGATGCCACTTTTCCTGTACCGATTTCCTTCATCTTTGCTTCCAACGCTTCCACGAAGCTCTTTCCGGAAGCCGGAGGCGTATCACGTCCATCCAGGAAGCAATGAACATAGACCTTGTCAAGGCCGTTTCTCTTTGCCAGCTCTAAAAGGCCGTAAATATGGGTGTTGTGGCTGTGAACTCCGCCATCGGATACCAAGCCCCACATATGAAGGGCTGAACCGGATTTCTTACAGTTTTCCACTGCCTGTAAAAATTCCGCCACTTCAAAAAAGTCACCGTCTTCTATAGACTTTGTAATCCTGGTCAGCTCCTGATATACAATACGGCCTGCGCCCATATTTAAATGTCCTACTTCTGAGTTTCCCATCTGTCCATCAGGAAGGCCGACGGCCAGTCCGCTGGCATTTCCTTTAACAAATGGGCACTGGCTCATAAGCTGATCCATGATCGGGGTTTTGCCTTCACAGACAGCGTTATGGTCGCAGTTATCATTTAATCCATAACCATCAAGTATCATTAATACAATCGGTTTTCTGCTCATAACTAGTTCTCCTTATTCTCTTCTTTGTTCTATTGTAATAGAAGCATCGAAATCATTGTCTCACAGTATATATTTTACATGATTTGCCTATTTCTTGCAACCGGTGAATGATGAAATAATAATCAGTCTCCGGGATCTGCCTTTACTATGTGGAAAAAGCTGCCCTCCCCTACCGTTAAAGGAAGGGGCAGCAGCTTTTACCCGCTTATTTGTTGTAATTTACGATCTTTCCAAACTCCGGTTTTAAAGATGCTCCGCCAACCAGACCACCGTCAATATCAGGCTGTGCAAATAGTTCCGGTGCACTTGCTGCAGATACAGAACCGCCATACTGGATGCGAATGGCTTCTGCGGTTGCTTCGTCATAGATTTCAGCGATGCATTCGCGGATCGCGCCGCAAACTTCCTGTGCCTGCTCGGTTGTCGCTACCTTTCCGGTACCGATCGCCCAGATTGGCTCATAAGCGATTACCGCATTGGCTGCATTCTCTGCCGGTACATTTAAGAAAGCGATCTTAATCTGCTGGCGAATCCAGTCAAGAGTGATTCCCTGCTCTCTCTGAGTAAGTGTTTCTCCGCAGCAAACGATAGGAGTAATGCCGTATTCAAAGGCCTTAAGAACCTTTTTGTTCACAGTTTCATCGGTTTCCGCAAAGTATTCTCTTCTTTCGGAATGGCCGATTACCACGTATTTTACCCCTGCATCTTTTAACATGGCAGGAGAAATCTCTCCGGTGTAGGCCCCTTTATCCTCATAGTACATATTTTCAGCACCGATGTGGATATTGGTTCCCTTTGCAGCCTCCATAGCTGGCATTATGTCAATAGCCGGAACACAGAAAATAACGTCCACCTCATCATTTGCCACCAGAGGCTTTAATGTATTCACCAACTCAACCGCTTCGGTTGGAGTCATATTCATCTTCCAGTTACCTGCAATAATTTTCTTTCTGGACATAGTATCAACCTTCCTTTAATTTCTTATTTATTATCTGCTGCAGCAACACCTGGCAGTTCCTTGCCTTCTAAGAATTCTAAGGAAGCTCCTCCGCCTGTAGAGATATGGGTCATCTTGTCTGCAAAACCAAGTCTCTTAACCGCATTTACGGAGTCACCGCCTCCGATTACCGTAGTAGCATCAGAAAGCTCTGCAACTGCACGGCATACCTCTAAAGTGCCTTCAGCAAAATTAGAGAATTCAAATACGCCCATCGGTCCGTTCCAAACAACAGTCTTGGCGCCCTTTAAGGCATCCTTGAAAAGTTCAATGGATTTTGGTCCGATATCAAATCCTGACCAGCCTGGATCGATCTCGCTTACTACCTTTCTTTCTGTATCATTAGAAAACTCCTTGCCTTCTAAGTTATCTACAGGAAGCAGCAGTTTTACGCCCTTAGCCTCTGCCTTTTTAATCATCTCTAAGGCATAGTCAAGCTTATCTTCCTCACATAAGGAATTTCCGATCTCCTTGCCCTGAGCCTTTGCAAAGGTATAAGCCATACCGCCGCCGATGATCAGAGTATCAACCTTATCAAGCAGGTTATTGATTACGTTGATCTTATCGGAAACCTTTGCTCCACCCAGGATTGCCACGAAAGGACGTACTGGATTCTCAACTGCCTGGCCCAGGAATTTGATTTCCTTTTCCATCAGATAACCAACTACGTTGGTTGTTGTGTATTTGGTAACACCTACATTGGAGCAGTGAGCTCTGTGAGCGGTACCGAATGCATCATTTACGAAAATGCCGTCGCAAAGGGAAGCCAGCTCTTTTGCATATTCATCTGCGCTATCATCCTTACCGTACTTTGTCTCTTCCACTCTGTAACGGGTGTTCTGAAGCAGCAGAACTTCTCCATCCTTTAATTCTTCAGCGATCTTTCTGGTCTCAGGACCTGTAACCTTTGGATCGTTTACAAATTTCACTTCTACTCCAAGTCTTTCACTTAAAGCTGGAGCAACCGGCTCTAAAGACATCTCCGGAAGAGGCTCGCCCTTCGGTTTTCCTAAATGGGAGCAAAGAATTACTCTTGCGCCCTGATCTAATAATTTCTTAATTGTAGGAACGGCTCCGTCAATACGGTTAAAGTTCTGAATCACTCCATCCTTTAACGGCACGTTAAAATCACATCTCACTAAAACTTTCTTTCCCTGTAATCCGGTTAAATCATCAACTGTTTTCTTATTAAGCATATTTCAATGCTCCTTTCCTATTTTTTGCCCATGTTTTCTGGGCAGAGCCCACCCCGTTTTATAGGGTGTAAAGGGACACCTGTAAGGTGTTTCCTATTTTACTATATCTTCAAAGATTTATAAAAATAAAAGGCCCGGTCCATAACGACCGGACCCTTTGTGGATCATTAGCCTAATTCAGCAAAGTACTTAATTGTACGAACCATCTGGCTTGTATAGGAGTTCTCGTTGTCATACCATGAAACAACCTGAACCTGATATAAATCATCGCCAATCTTGGAAACCATGGTCTGAGTAGCATCGAATAAAGAACCAAATCTCATACCAACAACATCAGAGGAAACGATTTCATCTGTATTGTATCCGAAGGAATCGCTTGCTGCTGCCTTCATAGCTGCATTAATGCCTTCCTTGGTTACGTCTGCACCCTTAACAACTGCTGTTAAGATGGTAGTGGAGCCTGTTGGAACCGGAACACGCTGAGCGGAACCGATTAACTTGCCGTTTAATTCCGGAATAACCAGACCGATTGCTTTTGCAGCACCGGTGGAGTTAGGAACGATGTTGGCAGCGCCTGCTCTTGCTCTTCTTAAATCACCTTTTCTGTGAGGTCCGTCAAGGATCATCTGATCGCCTGTGTAAGCATGGATTGTGCTCATGATACCGGACTGGATCGGAGCATAATCGTTAAGAGTCTTAGCCATAGGAGCCAGGCAGTTAGTTGTACAGGAAGCAGCGGAGATGATCTTGTCATCTGCTGTTAATACATTCTCGTTTACGCTGTAAACGATTGTAGGAAGATCGTTTCCAGCCGGAGCGGAGATAACAACCTTCTTAGCGCCTGCATCAATATGAGCCTGAGCTTTGTCCTTAGCGCAATAGAAACCTGTACACTCAAGAACTACATCAACGCCGATCTCTCCCCATGGAAGTTCAGCAGCTTTTGCCTGAGCATAGATTTTAATTGTCTTTCCATCTACAGTAATGGAGTCCTCGGAAGCTTCTACAGTGTGAATACCCTCACCATAGTATCCAGCGTATCCGCCCTGTGCAGTATCATATTTTAATAAATGTGCTAACATCTTTGGATCTGTTAAATCGTTAATAGCTACTACTTCATAGCCCTCTGCGCCAAACATCTGTCTGAATGCAAGACGGCCAATACGGCCGAAACCATTAATCGCCACTTTTACTGCCATAATTCAATTCCTCCTAAGAATAAAATTAAATTTGATTGTTAAATATTAATCAACTACCCTTTATTTTACCTAATATTCCACTAAATAGCAAGTCCTTTTTTAATTTTAATCCCGGCCTGCTTAAATCTCACTTTTCACATAGCTGGCCAGATTGTAGGAATGGTCGGAAATACGTTCCAGATTACTGATAAGCTCCAGGAATACAACACCTGCCGATGGTTTGCACCCGCCTGAGGAAAGTCGTTCAATATGCTTTTCCCGAAGTTCCTCTTCAAGAAGGTCTACTTCATCCTCACATTTGCTCACTTTACGGACATCTTCCATATCCCCTTTTCTCCTGGCCTCTATGGAATGGAAAAAGGATTTGTAAGCCGTTTGACAGATAACCTCCAGATCAGAAGCACCGGTTCCGGAGAAACTGATTTCATGCTGAATCATATAATCCGCCTGCTCCGCCAGGTTTTCTGCGTGATCTCCTACCCGTTCAATATCATTGATGCTGTAAAATAAGTTGTTGATTACCAATTTTTGTTCCTCTGTTAAGGACAGATTGTTGATTTTGACCAGATATTCCATCAACATCTTTTCCATATTATTAATCGTCTTTTCTGTTTTATACACTTCTTTTACTTTATCCGCATTTTTCGTGAGAACCGCATCCATGGCCAGCTTCACATTTTCTAAAGTGATCTGCCCCATATGTACCACCTCCATGGAGGCAGTTTCCACAGCGAAAGCCGGGGATTCAAAGATCCTCTCATCCAGATGTTTCATGGTCACAGCTTCTTCTCCGGCTATCTCACCATCATCGTTTCTTCCTTCCGGAATGACAACTCCTGATAAGTCCACCAGCTGTTTGGCAAAGGGGAACAGGAGGAGTGTATTGGTCAGGTTAAAGAAGGTATGGAATATGGAAATCTGTACTGCAGTTATGTTATGGGCCGCCAGAACCGGAGAGGCTGCAAAAAGGATGAAAGAACCAATGCCAAATATAATTGCTCCCATCACATTAAAAGACAAATGGATCACTGCCGCCCGCTTTGCAGTCCTGGTGCCGCCGATACTGGAAATAAGGGCTGTTACGCAGGAACCGATGTTCTGCCCAAGTGTTATAAAAATAGCGGCATTGGTGGTAACCACACCATTCATGGCAAGGGTCTGCAGGATACCTACCGATGCGGAGGAGCTTTGAAGAAGAGCCGTAACAATGGCACCGATCAGCATGCCAAGCAATGGATTTTTTCCTAAAATACGGAATGCCTCAGAAAAAATAGGGGCATCAGTATAAGGAGAAATTGCTCCTGACATAAAATCCAGGCCAACAAACAGCATGCCAAGTCCCACCAGGATCTCCCCTATGGTTTTCATCCTCTGCTTTTTACCGAACAACAGAAGTACCGCTCCGATTCCGATAAAAAGAGGAGCCCAAAAGGAAGGCTGCATTATGGAAAACGCATCTCCCAGCTGATTCATGGATACAATCCAGGCCGTAATCGTGGTACCAATGTTCGCTCCCATGATAACGCCGACTGCCTGAGTCAGATTAAGCACTCCTGCGCTTACAAAGCCGACTACCATGACCGTGGTCGCTCCGCTGCTCTGGATGATAGCCGTTATCAGTGCTCCCAGGAGTACCGCCAGGAAACGATTGTTTGTAAGCATTCCCAAAAACCGGCTCATCCTGCTTCCTGCACTCTTCTGCATGCCATCTGCCATGGTGTTCATGCCATACAGGAACATTCCCAGCCCCCCTAAAAACCCAAACAGACTCGATATGTCATTTATAGACATGTGTTACCTCCTTATAAACACTAATTATGGTTTTATTCCAGTGCTTTCCACCTCTCACCGGTAGACGCACCGTTTAAAATATAGCATAGGCAGAATTGCTTTTTCAATGTTTTTTAAAAATTATGTAAAATTTTGGTGAAGTTTAGGTAAAATCAGCACTTATTTTCAGCAAAAAGACCGCCCTGCTGATTGAAAATCTGCGGACGGCTCTTGCCGGAGAGAAATTCACAGGATTTAGATCCCGTTTTTTTCTCCCATCTTTATAACAAGAGATTTCACTTTTCCATCTCTTAATTTCAAAGCTTCAGTTCCAAAAAGTCCTGCTTTTTTTATCTCCTTTCTCTGCCCATCAAGGTATTCCAGTTCCATCCGTTCAATGCGGTAGGAGCCGGGTATCATATCCCGTTTTTCAAAAAAATGATAGACGATCTTTGTTTTTCCTAAAAAGCTGGCTTCAACGGTTTTATCCTCCGGTATAAGATACCCAGGAATCGCAGGCTCAAAAAAGCAGCATAGCTGACCTCCTTCCATGAAAAAGGGCTTTTCTCCAAACATCATAATCTGCCACATCTGCAGGAATTCAGCCGTGGAACCGCTCAGTCTTGCCACAAAGCCTCTTCCATGAAGCTTATCATCGGCATTTGCACTGCTTACAAGAAAAGAGGAGTTCTCCAGCAAGCTTCTTCCGTATACCTCCTCATCCAAAAACGGAATGCAGGCATTGTGGAAATCCCGGAAGAATTCGTCATATAATTTTGATTTAAGTAATTCCAGAAGATATTTATATTCCATGTGAAGCCAAATGGACTCATTTTCCAGCCAGCCGGGTGAAAATGCTTTTGCTCTTCCGATCTCAAAGGATGCATTGTCCATAGATTCATTGACCTTGTACATCTTTAATTTTGTATCATATAATCCGGTCTCCTTAACCTTATGGTACAAGGATAATTTTTCTTCCCTGGGTACCGGCAGTTTCATATACCGGACAAACCCTTCCAGGAACAGAGGAAGCGCAATGACCTGCAAGTTTTCAGGAATGATATGAGTTCCAGCCATTTCATAGCTGTCAAGCTGATGAATATAATAGGTGGGAATCCCTCCATCTTTCTTACAGGCTGATTGTATGCCGTCTTCCACATAAGAAATCCACTTACCTAGAATACTGCAAAATTCCCGCCCGGACATGGTTATCTCATCACCCCGGACGCCTTTTGCCGTAATCTCCCTGTAGTGCTCCTTATAACCATTGCACTCATTCCATACCCACAGCCTGCTCTTAGACTTTTTTTCATAGGAAGCAAAGGTTTTATCCAGACCTTTGATAAAATCATATAACTCGGCCGGTACCGTAACCCCTTCTCCATACCGCTCCAGGGCGCTTTCTATAAATTTCAGCAATCGGTACAGCTCAAAGGTTTCCGGCATAGAGGAGCCTAAAAGTCCTGGCAGCCCATTTAAGGCATCATACCAGCCCGGCTTTCCCGCCTCCATTTCTATCCCTAAGCCTGACATATCCAGAGAAGCGGTTTTATTGGCAGCCACCACCACAAGCTTTGTCATCAGGTTTGTGGCATAAATGGTTCCTTTTCCATAATCAGTGTATACAGTATCCTTTAAAGCTTCCTTTTTCCGGTCCTCACAAAGAGCATGGTACTGCCTGATTCCCCGTTCCGTCTGCACATAACGTTCATGGCGCGGCCTCACAACCGCTCTCGATTCGTAATACGTGTAGCTTTTATCAGTAAACAGCAGGTGCTCTTCCATTTCAGGATAAACGGAAAGATAAGCTTCAATCAAATCAAGATGATATGTCCAGTGATCGGTCCAGTATCCTTCACCAAAATCTGCGTGGAATGTAAGACTGCTGTGCTCCACCACCGTACTTAAGAATTCCTCCCTGCTGCATTCTAAGGAGATGGAGTGGTGTTCCAGAAAGGCAAACAAGCTCCCCGGCGAAAACTCCTTCCGGAAAAATTCTTCCATAAGGCTTTTGCCTCCCTGTTCCACAACCTTAAGAATCTTATCCGCACGGACAGCTTGATAAGTAACCTGGCGCACTACCAGGGGATTATACCCATCAAGCTGCAGCAGATTGTAAAACAGCTTGATGTTATGGTCTTTCACATAAGGTGTAAATAAAACATCGCTTCTCCGGTTTTGGTTTACATCTCTGAAATTACCATTTCCCTGAGTAAAGTACTCCGGAATCATGGAAAAATCATTGTAATCCCGCTCCATATCCCCATGCTTTCTGGAATACACGTAAAAAACAGAATCCTTCCCTGTTTTTATTGGAAACCCGCCCCGCAGCACGTTATCAACATAGGTTTGTTCGCAATAGGCATCAAACACCGGATCAGAGGTTTTCGTGCGGATGAAGCTTCCCAGTTCCCGTGTTTTTTCTGCCGCCTTTTTGTATTTCTCCTCGAAATAACTTCTGTCCAAGGTGCATTCCCCATAATCGGATAATATTTTCTTAGTTGAAGCCTGACCTGCCACACTGTTCCAGCCCACAGTCTCCCCGGCAGACAAGACCCTGGTCAGACAGGAAAAACCGGAAGGCACAATATTTTGAGTGATCTGCTTTTTTTGCAGCAGCTCATCAAGACTGTGTTGGATCAGGCCCACAGGATGTTCCAATGCCGTATCATGTTCAAACACAAGCTCAGGATCTGCAATAATGGGTAACAGCCGGCCGGATTCTGATAAGGAAAGTATAAAATTACCTTCTTCCACCCTAGAAACAACTGCCGAATCCCCTGTGCTGTACCGCACCCGGTAATAAGGCATCCTCTTCTCCACATCCTCCACCTGCATCCAGGCTTTCATGGTCTGGGCCATTTCCTTCATTTCTTTTAATTCAATTCCATAGGGGATGACTCCAGGCATTCCATCCAGTATCTGTAGGTCTAGCTTCTGTTTGGAGATGTTTTGTATGGTCACCCTTCTCACCAGGCCGGCAACCGCTTCATCGGGAAGGGTATAATACAGGACATTGGTTTTTAGACCTTTTTCCTCGTTGATTTCTTCCAGCTCCAGTTCATTCATACCCACATACATACGAGTTTTCACGGAATCCAGGCGAAATGGTTCATATACCTCATTCCCAGTTTTTATAAAGGTGCGAAACCCCATGTTCCTTACAAGCTGGTAAGCCTGATGGGCCGGATAAAATTCCATAATGGAATGATTCTTATTTTCTACGCCAAAGCTTACAACTGCCTGGCCCCGGTTTGTATAGAAGCACCAGAGAGGGATGCCGTAAATTCCGCTGATTCCTGGAAGGAAGCTGGAAAATGCCGGTTTCTGATTATAATCTTCTATTATAAATCTTCCTCTTGAATCAAACATATTCTTATCATCCTTTCACCGCACCTGCAACCAAGCTATCCTGGATCTGATTGCTCAGAATAAAATAAATGACAATGGTAGGCAGGGTTGCAATGACCATGCCCGCTCCGATTAACCCCCAATCAGTGGAATATTGACCTGCAAAGGACATGATTCCTACAGGCAAGGTCCGGTACCGGTCGCTGTCCACAAAGGTATTAGCTAACATCAGCTCATTCCAGGTCCCTAAAAAAGTAAAAATAGAGGCGGTGGCAATCGCCGGCTTGATGATGGGAAGTATAATGGTTGCAAAGCACCGGAAAATCCCGCAGCCATCAATACAGGCTGCCTCTTCTATTTCTATGGGAATGCTTTTGTAAAATCCGATTAATATCATAATGCTCATGGGAAGGGCTCCCGCAATATAAGGAATGAGAAGCCCTAAATATCCGCCTTTTAATCCGGTTTTATCAAGGACCTGAAATAAGGGCAGCAAGGCAGCCTGGGCCGGAATCATAATTCCCAATGCGAAAATTCCAAATACCAGGGATTTAAGCTTCCATTTCATTCTGGCTATTGCATAAGCAGCCATGGCAGATAAAATTCCTGCAACGGCCACAGTTGCCATGGAATAGAATACGGAGTTTAAAAAGTACCGGATCAGGTTTGTCTGGGTAAATGCATTCCCGTAATTTTCCCATCTCCAGACCTGGGGAAGCCCGATGGGGTTATCTCCAAATATCTCCCCATTGCTTTTTAAGGAAAAGGTAAAAAGCCAATATAATGGAAAGAGCTGAGTCAGTGCAATGAGGCACAGCAGCAAAAACTTTATCTTTTTTTTCATCTTCATAGGACCGCCTCCTCATCTATATGGCTGATGCATTTTCTTCCGCTTTTTTAAATAACTTACTTACAATAAAGGTGAACAACAGGCATTCCACCACAATGAAAAAAGCCTGTGCGCTTCCATACCCATATAGGCCCCTACGGAATAAATTGTTGTACATCAGGGTTGCAGGTACTTCACTGGCATGGTTCGGACCGCCTCCGGTCATGACATAAATAAGATCAAAGGCCCTTAGAGAACCGGTAATGGAGAATATGACACAGGTCTTGATAACCGGAGCCAGGAGAGGCAGTGTAATCTTTGTATTCACCTGCCACTTACTGGCACCATCGATTTGAGCTGCCTCATAATAATCCTGGGAAATGGATTTGATCCCAGCATAAAAAATCAGCATGTGGTAACCGATATACTGCCACACCGCAGGAATCAAAGTGGAAAGAAATGCTGTTTTGGGATTGGAAAGCCAGGAATAGCTGAAATCAGAGGCTCCCAGAGCGCGGATTAAATGGTTTAGAAGACCATATTCGCTGTTAAACATCTTCATCCAAAGCTGACCGATTACCATACTGGAAATGACCACCGGCAAAAAGTAAACGGTGCGAAAGAACTTTTCTCCTTTTACCCCCCTAGCCAGAACCATCGCCAGTAAAAGGGAGATGGGAAGCTGAATGAGTAAGGAGGCACCCACTAAAAGAAAGGAATTTAAAACAGCCTTCACAAAGTGGCGATCCTCCGCAAACAGCCTAATATAATTCACAAGTCCGATGAACTTCATTTCCCCCATGCCATCGTACTGGAAAAGGCTGTAGGCTCCGGAAATAAAGAGGGGGATCATACTAAAGCTGATAAACAGGATGAGCGCAGGCAGCACAAAGCAGGCCACAAATCTCTTTTTCCCCAACATGTTATTCATAATCAGTCTCCTCTACTTTGGGCAAAAAATGGGTATCGCCCGGTTCTGTAAGCGATACCCCCTTTGCTCTTACTTACTTATTGATAGCTGCTTCATGTTCCTTTATAAATTCACCCGTATCGGCGCCTGGAGCGAACAGGGTCTGCACCTGTTCATTGTGAATGGTGGCCGGTTCTGCATCAAGAGAGGTATCCCATGCAAGGACTGAGGTCTTTCCTTGAAAAAGGAGATCCTTGATCTGTACGAAAAGAGGATTTAAGCCCTTTTCATCTACCTCAGTTTTCCAGCCGCTGAAACCAGTGCCTGACTCATAAGCAGCTTCACCCATCTTCTCATTTATGTAGATTGCAAATTTAGCAGCCTCATCCGGATTCTTCGTGCTCTTATTCACCCAGAAGGATTCTACGAATCCGCCGCAATAATCGGTTTCATTTCCTTTGCCGGTAATCATGGGGATTTTCATTGCCACCACATCCTCCGGATTGATGGTAACGGCTTTATCTGTATAAATGCCGTTCGCAAACCAGCTTCCCATAAGTCTCATGGCCGCCCTTCCGGTTCCAAAGGCTGCATTGGCATCATCATTGCCCTGTTCCAGAGGATTGGCTCCAAATGCGCCCATCTTGTATAATTCCTGGACCTTATCAGCCGCTTCTGCATAGCCTTCTCCTTCAAAGGGAGCCTGACCGGTAAGCATCTTGTTGATTCCCTCTGCCCCTACGGTTCTTAGTGCCAGCGCCTGATAGATAAATGCTGCATTCCAGCCATCTTTTGCGCCAGAAGCCAGAGGGGTTACCCCGTCAAGAGCCTTCAGCTTTTCAACTGCGGCTACCAGCTTGTCGTATGTATCGGGTAACTCTGCTCCTGCCTGATCAAATAATGCCTTATTGCAGTATAAGGTCATATACCAGGAAAAGGAAGGAAGAGAATAGGTTTTTCCATTGTATTCAAAAGCTGCCGTGGACCCCTCTAAAAGTTTTCCCCTGATCTCGTCTGTGAGATAGGAATCCAACGGAAGAAGTTTATCCGCATTGATCATCTTTCTTGCGGTCCCTGCCCCCCAGTAATAGAACACATCAATTCCCTTTGCATCTCCAGCAAACTCTGCGGAAATCTTAGTTTTATAAGCCTCCGTATCCAGGGTCTGCGTGTTGATTTCCACATTGGGATTTTCCGCTAAGTAAGCGGCAACCGCCTCGTCATACTTTTTCTTTAATTCATTGGTATCGTTGGACCATTGGTGCCAGACATTTAATACGGTCTTTTCCGTCTTTCCCTCCC
The DNA here is from genome assembly GCF_044987295.1 of Lacrimispora sanguinis. Lineage (NCBI taxonomy): Bacteria > Bacillati > Bacillota > Clostridia > Lachnospirales > Lachnospiraceae > Lacrimispora > Lacrimispora sanguinis. The sequence continues at coordinate 2,275,652 of NZ_CP173277.1, forward strand.
CCGAACTGCCGGCGTTTGTTGGAGCAGCACTGCCTTTGCTTCCACAGCCTGTCATACCTGCTGTCAGGGTTAAAGCCAATGCCACGGCTGAAACTCTTTTTAATAAACTTTTTTTCATCTCAATCTCCTCCTGGGTTTTCTTTGTTTCCTTCTGATATCAGTATACCGAAACTCCTTTTTTAACTCAATTTAATATTTTGACCCAAAAGGTTAGAAATTTTACTACCTTTGCTTATATTCCTTAACAGTCACTCCCACATGCTTTTTAAAGCAGATGCCAAAGTAATGGGAATCCCTAAATCCTACCTTTTCTGCTATTTCGTATACCTTAAAATCCGTTGTATTAAGAAGGCGGATCCCTTCTTCAATCCTTTTTTTCAGAACATATTCAATAAGGCTCTGACCTGCCTCTTTTTTAAACACCCTGCTTAAGTAGCTTTCATTGGAAAAGACTGCCGAAGCTACGGTTTTAAGAGAAAGCGCAGGATCACAAAAGTTTTTATCGATATATTCCAGCGCCTCGTTTACCACCTTATTTCCCTGCTTTGCTTTCTTGCTGTTATGATAGTTCAGTATCATATGGATGGATTCTTCCAGAAACGGACGGCACTCCTCCACGGTCTGAATGGATTGTATGGATTCATACAGACGGTCTTCTCCTATAAGCTGTTCCAAGCTGACCCCATACTTATTAAGGGTACTTCCGGCCTTAGACATTAAATCCATAACCGTAAGCCTTAAATATTCCACTTCCGTTACCCTTGAATTCCTGACTACTTCCACATAATCCTCGATTGCGGCAGACACCCTGTCGGAAATTCCATTGGTCAGGGAAAAAAGGAAGTCCTCCCAGTCAAAGGCCAGCTTATCCGGATTTTTTTCCATAATATGCATGTATTCTTCGTATGTGATGATCCGGTTATCCCCTAAAAGCACCGATGCACTAAGGGCATGTTCCGACTCGGCAAAAGCCTCTGCAATTCCCTCATAGCCCTCATGGCTGCGGCTGATGCCAATGGTGGAAACCATATGGTTCTCCTTAAGCCTTTGATGGATTTGCCGTGCAATTTCCCCGCTGTCCTTTAGTCGCCTGACCGTACAAAACAAGATTATATTTTTCATGTAGTGAAGAAAAGATATGGTTCCGTCAATGGGATCCCTGCCTAGGAGTTCCATGGCCCTTTTATGAAGGCTTCCGTCTGCCTCCCCTGACCGTTCCTCTTTTAAATGAATATTTAAGCAGCAGCACCCTTTTAGCATCGCTTCGCAGTCATAGGCAAGAAGCTTTTTCTCCGCTTCCTCCTCACTGGTACGCTTTTCCACCAGCCGTTGAAAAAAACTTTCCATTATAATGTCCTGATCGGCGGAAACGCTCTGCTTTAACATCTCCACCTCTTTGCGCCGGGCCTTTTCTTTTATGATTTTCCCCCTGATCTTAAGAGCGATTTCCATCAGCTCATTCATATCAATGGGTTTTAAAAGAAAATCTTCTACCCCCAGCTTTACCGCCCGCCTTGCATATTCAAACTCCCGGTATCCTGTAATCATAATTACATGAATGCTCTCATCCAATGCTGAAATATGTTCCGCAAGCTCCAGACCATCCATATGGGGCATATTGATATCAGTTAAAACCAATTCCGGCTTTCTGTATTTTATAAATTCCAATGCTTCCGTACCAGAGGAAACCTCCCCAATGACTGAAAAACCATAATCTTCCCAAGGAAATCCTCGTTTGATCAGCACCCGTTCCAGTTTTTCATCATCCACAATCAGTACCTTGATCTCCATGTTCCAACCCCTTTGCTTCCATACGCTTTACTCTTACTGCTATTTCCGTTCCATTTCCAATCTCACTGTGAATAAGGACCGGCTGCCTGATCCCATGATAGAGGGTAATCCGCTGTTTTAAGTTATAAAGGCCGAATCCCGACTTACCGGTCACGGTCTTTCCTTCCATGATTTCTTCGATCTTTTCCTCGCTCATGCCCACCCCGTCATCAGACACCAGAAAAATAATTTCATCCTCATCGGAAAAGGCCTTGATGGAAATAGTTCCTTTTCCTTCCCTGGGCTTAATTCCATGGTGAACGGCATTCTCCACCAAAGGCTGTAACAGCAGCTTTAATATCCTGCAATCCTTAACCTCTTCTTCCACGTCCACCTCTACCTTTATTTCATTGTCATAGCGGATATTTAAGATGGTTAAGTAGCTTTGTATACAACTTATTTCATCCTTAACCGTAATAAAATCCAATCCGCTGTTTAAGCTGTTCCTGTAAAAGCTTCCCAGGGCCTGGGTCATTTTAAAGCAATTGTCATAATCCCGCATGAGAGCAAGAGCGGATACCGCATCAAGGGTATTGTATAGAAAATGGGGATTAATCTGAGCCTGGAGCAAATCCAGTTCCACCTTTGCAATGATCTGCTCTTCTTCTTTTACCTTTTGGATCAGGCTTTTAATGGATCTTGCCATATGATTAAATACACGCTTCAGATTATTGATTTCGTTTTTCTGCCGGTCCACCTCCATTTCATCAAACTGGCCCTTTTCCACCAGCATCATATGCTTTTCCACCTTTAATAAGGGATGGAAGATAAAACGGGTGAGCATGACCGAGCAGACAAAGACAAAAGCAACATTCATACACATGATCAACAGGATGATCGTGGAATAATAGGGCGCCATAGCGGTCATGTTATCCAGCTGAAAAGATCCGGCCAGCTTCCAGTTTTCTATGCCGATGTCCTGGGTGATCACCAGTCGGTTTTCACCGGTCCGCTGTCCGGGATTCCCAGGGGCCACAATGTATTCGCCCTCATCGCCCAGAATATAAAAGTCACTGTCACTGGAATTGCTGACCCCATTAAAGTAATTGCGTATTGTTTCCTCATTGACCGTAACCAGCAGGATGGCCAACGGTTTATATGTATTTTCATCCCGGATCTCCCGGATGTAGGTAATATAAGGGGTGTCTCCATAAAATTCAATAACCCCCTCACTGCCTTTCATAAAAAAACCGTTTCCCCTGTGCTCACTTAAGTGCCGGTACCACTCAGACTCCAGAATCTTTTCTCCGTATATGCCCTTGGGTGTTTTTTTATAAGAGCTGTACACATTATGATAAGAATCCATAATCAGAACGCTGGAGATGTATTCCCCTGACAAGATCATATTCACCAGACTCTGCTTGATGGTTCTCTGAATAGACGGATCAATGGCCCTGTTATCCACATTTCTTAACGCCTCTTGAACATTTCTGTCAAAGTAGATCAGGTTTGAGAACTGGGTCACATTATCAAAAATCAGGGACAAATTTCCCTTAAGGGCGCTGACCGTCTGAGTACCTGCTCCCATAATTTCTCTTTTCGTGTAGGAGGTATTAATGACAGATATGACCGAAAAGGTGATTACAAAGGATAATAATACGACCGTTAAATACATAATCAGGATCTTTGTCTTAATCCTCATATTTTTCCAAGCATCCATCAGACCAGCCATAGCAACCTCCCACTCATATGATTTTTCACCCTTATTCTAGCGAGTTTGGCAGGGGATGTCAAAAGAAAGTTCGGATTGCCTCAATCTGCTCCCTGTTTAAAAGCTCAGTAGGGGAATTCTTATCGCAGGTATCCTGATTCTCTATAATAAGGACGCTCCCTTCCTCATCCAGGGCATGGGTGTGCCAGACGCCTTTTTTTACATTATAAAGCTGGTTTTTCTCCATTTTCACACATTCCACCACTTCAGGCCGTTCCCCATTCCCGCCTGAGATCAGGACGCAGCTGCCTTCCAGCAATACAAATACCTCATCTGTTTCCAGGTGCCTCTGCATGGAGTTAAGACGGTTCGCTCTTACGTCATCACAAAACTTAAGCACCGCCACTCTCCATGTCTGATAATCCACAAGAGGGGTATATCCCTCCCTCGAAATCTTTATAATATCAATCAATTCTCTTTCCATTCTTTCCTCCTAAATAAAGCAAATATTCCCAACCGTTTTCATACTCAGCTCTGAACACTGACTATATTTCTAAATTCAAATCGACCGTGATGATATGGAGCTCCTGATCCGGCAGATTTAATAGTTCTTCTCTCTTAATGCTCCAATCCCCACCAATCCGGCAGGGAACCCCATTTAAAGAAATACCGGTAATCCCATAGGCATCCGGGTCCAAATTCCGAGGATTTCTATAAATGACCTTTAGGTTTTTTCCGGCAAATATGAGAGAAACCGAAGCCTCATGCTGATTGTCAAATTGTTCCTTTAACAGCTGGGGTTTAAAAACCAGGCTCCCATAATGCCCTCTGATTCCAAACATCTCAGTGACAACCGTAACCAGATACCAGCTGGCGGCTCCTGTCAGATAGTGATACATTCCTCTTCCCCCAGCATCCACGTACTCAGGAATTCCCGGATATATCCTGCTCTTTTCGGAATCGCAGCAATGGTCAAATAAGGACATAAGGGCATGATATCCTTCCTTTGAAGCGTTACGCCGGTATAAGGCATTCCCGAACATGGTGGACATGTGGGAGAATACGGCCCCGTTTTCCTTGTGCCCATAAGCAAACCCAAACATCCTGCCTAAATCCATTTTTACCTCATGGAAATCCGTATTTAAGCGGTATCCTCCGATTTCCTTTCTGTACAGGTGGGCATCGGAAGCCTTCACAATCTCTTTGACCTGCCGGTCTGTCGCAACTCCCGACATGAGGGAAAATACCTGACTGGTGAGCATCATGCGAACCCCTGCTCCTGTTTCACCCTCCACTTTATTTCCGGAATTGTCGTAGTATCCGTTATACCAGCCAAACCCTTCCCTTGAAGTGACCCATTCCGTTTCCCGTATATGATCATAGATCCAGGAAGCCTTTGCCCGCAAATCAGCCTGTAATTCCTCTCCTTTTATAATTTCCTTTTTTCCTGAAATAGAATGGGAGCAGTCTCTGCAATAACGGGCAAGTACTTCCTGCTTCTTCCTTATGTCATCATAAACTGTCCTGTCCCCTGCCATCAGCTGCCTTACTTCTTCCGCAACTTCAAATTCCTCCACTCCCTGCACTTTCATCTCTTCCAGGAAATCGGCAAGCCCCTTTAGGTTATACCCATACATACAGGAAAAGGCTACGCTCTCTCCTCTTTGGGAAGCTAAGTCCAGGGCATCATTCCAGTCCGCGCCCCTGATCCTGATATGGTTGTGCTCTCCTACATCATAAAAGGATGTAAGGTTCTGAACCAGCAGATGCTCCAGAATGGTTCCTGAATAAATCTGATCCTTGTCAGCCCGCTGCCGTTCCCCGTCTTCTGTCGTCCACTTAAGATCCTTATCCTCTCCGCGGCAGATTTGCATATCCTTAAAATAGCTGTTGTTTTCCAGCAGGATCCCAAGATCTCCGGTCTGGTGGATATATAATTCCGTGGTCAGAAAGGGCCATACCCCATGGTCCATCCAGACCCTTGTAATGTTGTTTCTATCCGCAATAAACTCTCCCTGCCCGCTTCCAATGATTGTGGCATTGGTCCCATCCATTCGTACCCCGCCAAAATTATCAATAAGCATCTGGCGGACCCCCGACGAGTCCATCATCAGCAATGCCAGACAGTCCTGCCATAAATCTCTCCAACCTCTTCCGCCTTTTCCATAGTCATGATGGGGTAAAAAGGAACAGCCATAAATTCTTCGAAGCATGGGCTGAAAGCTTACCCAGCGCATCCAACGGTCGAAAACAGAGTTACCTGTGCGAAACCTCACATTGACCTTTTGGTTCCAATATTCTTTCGTCTGTTCCCAGGAACTGTCAAATGCTCTTTCATTTAGAAACTGCTCACAGCTATGTATCAGTTCTTCTTCTGAATTTCCATATCCCATAGCCACAAAATAGGTTATCTTTTCCTTCGGCCCTATCCTGCATTCTTGAAAGCAAAGTCCTCCCAGAGCTTCATAGCCGCCTGTCTCATAATCCATCCCCTGAGGCTTTAAAGGGATTTCATATAAAGCTTTTGGATTTTCAAGATTGCCGCCTTCTCCTGTAAAGTCCTCTAAAACAGGGTAATATCCTACAGGGCGCTGGGATTCATTTCCTCCAAATACACCGTAAGACCGGTGGTTCCTCTTATGACCCCGTTCATCAAAGGTCATAGTGGGGGTCACGATGACTCCGGAAGACTTCGTCTTAATTCTATGGAGAAGAGATGTCACATGCCGGTGGTCCCTGATATTATCCGCAGAACGGGCATAGAGAGGAATGGCTGTGACTACCTGAAGACATTTATTTTCTTCCGAGATATTTTCTATCTGGATTTTCATCAGTTCCACCTTCTCCCCGGTGGCCGGAACAAGGCTCTTAATTACCCCTTTTATACCCAGCTGTTTTGAAGATCTGGTTACCTTATGATGCATGAAGCCCGCTTCCACAGCCACCGGCTCCTTGTTCTCAGAAAAAAGCTGGGCCTGCTGCCAGGAAGAACGGCCGGTAAGAGACCATAATGCCGTTCCATCAATCCTGCACCATACATTTCTGGAGGATTTGTCGTTATGTAAACTTTCACAGCTGACTGGAGGCATGAAAAAGGAATTCTGATCCATCTTGCTGTCCCCTCCCAGATCAGGAGATACACAGCTCATTACCCCGGACTCATTTGCCAGGGGAAAATATAAATAGCTGGTCAGATCCGGATTTTCCACATAAAAATCACCCTGATTTCCTTTAAACTCATATTTCATCCCAAATTCCATCCTTTCATACCGGTAGTTTTCTTAAAGTATATCCCAGGTGGATGGATTACTAAATTTAATTATTTTGCTGAAAAGGTGATTTTTTTTACTTTATCAAATTCGTTTCGTTAAAAACTCCGTTTCTCTGCGTTGCTTTTCTCCCTGGGATTGATTATAATGAATTTAATTTTTGAAAGGAGAAACCCATGCTGCCAGATTATCATTTTCATACAAATTTTTCAGGAGACTCCGACACCCCAATGCGGGATCATTTAGAGCAGGCCATAAACCTTGGAATGACCTCCCTCTGTGTTACAGACCACCATGATTATGACGTGGACTCTATCATCGATTTTACGCTTCAGACGGATCAGTATTTTGAAGCGATGTCTGCTTTAAGGGAAGAATACAAAGACCGGATTGACCTTCGCATAGGAATCGAGCTGGGTCTTCAGACTCATTTAACAGAATACTACAGGGAATTGCTATCAAGCTATCCCTTTGACTTCGTCATCGGCTCCACTCACTTTATTAACAGAAAGGATCCTGCTTATCCCGTATTTTTTGAAGGAAGAAAGGAACAGGAAGCATATCTTCAGTATTTCCAGGCTACACTGGATAATGTGAAAAATATAGACAACTATGACGTAGCCGGCCATATCGACTACATCGTCCGTTATGGCCCGAATAAGGCTCGCTATTACAGCTACGAAGCATACCGGGATATTCTAGATGACATTTTAAGAGCAATTATAGAGCGGGGAAAAGGAATTGAATGCAACACAGCCGGTTTCCGAAAAGGAATCGGACAGCCAAACCCCTGTGCTGCTATTATAAAGCGCTATAAAGAATTAGGCGGGGAGATCATAACCATCGGTTCCGACGCCCATATAACAGAAGATTTAGGAGCAGATTTTCAGACAGCGGGAGAACTTCTTAAACAATGCGGATTTTCTTATTATACGGAGTTCCGGGGACGGAAACCCGAATTCAAACCCTTGTAAACAGATAAGAGAAATAATACTTGAAATTGGAGAATTGCCATGAATGTATTTGATATTATCGGCCCTGTTATGATCGGGCCTTCCAGCTCCCATACGGCCGGAGCTGCCCGAATCGGTAAAACAGCTGCCCTGCTTTTAGGCGCACCTGTGGCTAAGGCAGATATCCTGTTTCACGGCTCCTTTGCGAAAACCTACAAAGGTCATGGTACAGATAAAGCCATTGTAGGAGGAATCCTAAAACTGGACCCCTGGGACCCGGGAATCCGTACAAGCCTTGAAACGGCAAAAGAACAAGGGATATCCGTCACAATCCGCACCGGCACTATAGAAAATGCTCACCCAAACACAGCGCTGGTCACCTTGACCTCTGATCAGGGCAGCACCATCTCCGTCCAGGGAGCATCCGTGGGAGGCGGCAATATCGTCATAAATAAGGTAAATGATATGGAAGTTTATTTTACCGGGCAAAATACCACCCTGATTGTTATGCATCAGGATATTCCCGGCATTATCGCCCACGTTACGAACCTGGTGGCCGTGGGCAATGCCAATATCTGCAATTTCCGCTTAAACAGGCAGGAAAAACGCGGACTTGCCATTATGACCATTGAGATGGACTCCGATTTTGACCAGTCTTTAGTCTCCCAAATCCAAACCATCCCTCATGTATACAATACAATTTTATTGAAATTATAGGAGGAACCTATGCAGTTAAAATATAATTCTGTGGAAGAGCTTGTGGCTGCTGCTTCATCTTCCAATAAAAAAATATCGGAAATCGTGCTAGAGCAGCAGGCTGAAGATATGGAGACCACAAAGGAAACCGTCTATTCAACCATGGAAAACAGTTTTGAGGTCATGAGGCAATCTGTCTTAAACGGTATGGATGAGACTCTCCGTTCTTCCAGCGGACTTTCCGGAGGCGCCGCTGCCAAACTAAAAAAAGCAGTGGACGAAGGAAAAAACCATTACGGTCATCTCCTTGGCAATGCCATAAGCATGGCTCTGGCGGTAACGGAATACAATTCCTGCATGGGACAGATCGTTGCAGCACCTACGGCAGGCTCCTGCGGCGTCATACCGTCAGCCCTCATTTCCGTATTGGAGGAATTTGACTTACCAAAGCATGATATTATCATGTCCCTGTTTACCGCATCAGCCATTGGCATGGTCATAGCCAAATGCGCCAGCATCGCAGGAGCTGAGGGCGGGTGCCAGGCCGAAGTGGGTTCAGCGTCCGCTATGGCTGCTGCTGCACTCACGGAAATCTTTGGCGGAACGCCCCAGATGGTTTCCGACAGCTGCGCCATTGCCCTTAAAAATACTATGGGCCTTGTATGCGACCCGGTGGCAGGGCTGGTTGAGGTTCCCTGTATTAAACGCAATGCTATGGGAGTTGCCAATGCCTTTACTGCCTCAGAGCTTGCATGTGCCGGTATCACAAGTGCCATTCCTGCAGATGAGGTAATCCTTGCTATGAAGCAGGTGGGCGACCTCATGTCTACCGCCTTAAAGGAAACTTCAGAGGGAGGCCTGGCCGCAACCCCTACCGGCTGTCGCCTGCGCAAGCAGATCTTTGGAACAGATTCCGCTTCTTCATGAAGCCGTACGCTTACCGCCTGTCTTGATTTTTGAGACAACATAGGCATAAAACTCATCTTTTTCTTCTTTTAAAACCCTGGTCGTCAGTACAAATCCATGGGTGGAATCGGAAAAAATCAAGATCATATTGGGTTTCTTTGCAATTCTCTTGATTTTTTCCCATTTGATCTCCGAACACTTCTCTCCCTGCTTTATATGGATCCCCCAATCATCAAAGCTCACTTTAGTATCCCGATTAATGACTGCCGCCTGCTTCCTTGCCTTCCAGTAAATTAAAACAGGCTGAATCAAAGGAAACAGGCAGAAACCCAGTATGACACCGAATCTGAAAAAAAGACCTGATGAATTCCATCTGACAATTCCCAGAACAAAAACCGCAGTGGTAAAAATGATATTGCATACTCCAACCAGAGAACCATAAATATAATACATGGACAGCTGCCAGATATCTGCAGCCGTATTCCGATACGTATATTCGTATTTCATTTCATTCCTCCCTTTCATGATAAAAGTATACCCCTAGAGTAATTCTTTTAAAAAAAGGAATCAGGCACTAATCGAAATGAATGCCTGATTCCATAACCTGTTTATCGGATCATAATACCATTGCCCACAGGGCAGGTGCAGGATCGTTATTTAATTAACAGTGCCGGCAGCCCCAAACTGATGGCCGGTATAAAGGTGATCAACAGGAGCGTGATAATCATACAAAGATAAAACGGAAGTGTCGCCTTAACCACTTTCTCCATCGGAAGTTTCGCCACCGCAGAACCAATAAATAATACGGCGCCTACCGGAGGAGTCAGAAGACCGATACCGCAGTTCAACACCACGATAATACCGAACTGAACCGGATCAATACCAATGGAAGTTGCAATAGGCAGTAAAATAGGAGTTGCAATCAGTATAATCGGAGACATGTCCATAATACAACCTAAGATCAGAAGGATCAGGTTCAAAAGCAATGCCAGGATAATTGGATTGTCGGTTATTCCAGTAATGGCACTTGCTGCCAGATCCGGAACATGCAGAGTGGTCAGACAGTAACCAAATACATTAGAGGTTGCAATCAGAATAAGCACAATGGCAAGAGTATTGACACAATCCTCCATAACCTTCCATACGCCCTTCCAATCCAGGCCTTTGTAAATAAATACGCTGACGATTAAACTATAAATAACTGCAATGGCTGCAGATTCTGTTGCTGTAAATACGCCGCCTACTACACCAAATACAACGATCAATACGGCTGCCAAAGCCCAGAAGGAAATTCCAAGCTGTTTCACAAGATTCTTAACGCTGAACTTATCTCCCTTAGGATAGTTTCTTTTTACTGAGATAATATAAGAACCGACCATAAGAGACAGTGCAAGAAGTGCTCCCGGTATATAACCGGCCAGGAACAAGCTTCCAACGGAGATTCCGCCTGCCGTAGTCGCATAAATAACCATGTTGTGACTAGGCGGTACCAGAAGTCCCTCACAAGAGGAGGTAATGGTTACAGCCGTTGAAAAATCATCGTCATAGCCCTGTTCTACCATCATAGGGATCAGAATAGATCCTAAAGAAGCAGTATCAGCTGCTGCGGAACCGGAAATTCCTCCAAAGAAATAAGAAGCAACGATATTAACCATAGCCATACCGCCTCGCATCCAGCCGACACAGGCATTGGCTAAAGCAATCAGCTTTTCAGAAATACCGCCGGAGCCCATTAATACTCCCATGGTAATAAAAAACGGTACTGCCATCAGGCTGAAGGAACTGATTCCCTTTACCATCTGCTGACAGATAATGGTGAAGGATTTGCCTTGGGAAAGCAGGCAGAACACGGCTGAAAGAGCTACCGCATAAGCAATGGGAAACCGAAGCAGAACCATTAAGAAAAAGCTTCCCAGTAAGATCAGGATTACGATATTACCACTCATCACAGATTTCCCTCCTTTACATAAAAACTTTTTATATGGTTATACAAAGACTCTGTTTCAAAAATAATCATGGCCGCACCTGCCAGAGGTACCGGGAAATACATCCAGAATCTGGAAAGCCATGGCATGCTGGTATAAAATCCCTTGGATCCGATACCGGTAGCATATTTCCAGCCCACCGTTAACATGATAACCGCCAGAGCGAAGATAGCCAAATCCGCCAGAATATCCAGAGCTTTAATCATATTCTTTGGCAGATAAGCGTCAAATGCTGTCATACGGATATGGGAGCCTTTCCGGATAGCAAGAGCCGCGGAAAGAACCGCCATGTAACACATAAAGGTCAGAACAATCTCCTCGCTCCATGCCGGATCAGGTATAAATGAAATATATCGGCCCGCAACCGACATACTGGTTATTAAAACATCCCCGATCAATAGCAGCTTACAGACTAACATAACAAAATTATAGGTTATATCATAAGCCGGCTTTATTTTATCAATCTTTTTAAATATTTCTGGCATAAAGATCCCCTTTCTAATGATCAGGGCACAGAAGTCTAGGCTTCCGTGCCCTCCTTATAAAACTGATTATTTCATATCAAGGATCTGCTGATAAAGGTCTGCGTTCTCCTTTGTATTCTCAGTAATAACATCCTTGCAAGCTTCCTGCCATGGAGTAATGTCAGTAACTTCAACCACGTTGACTCCTGCTGCTTTCAGCTCATCCAGTACTTCAGTTTCTGCATCCTGGGAAAGCTTTTTGTTAAAGTCTGATGCGTATTTAGCTGCCTCGGTCATAGCCTTCTGCTGGTTCTCGGTCAGCTTATCCCATGATTCATCAGTGATAATAACCTGAATGGCTCCAAGGGTATGTCCATCAAGAATCAGATTTGGAGCAACTTCCTGGAATGCATTGCCTTTATAGTTTGCAATTGGCTGCTCAGCAGCATCAACAACACCTGTCTGAAGAGCTGAATAAAGCTCGTTCATGCTTACTACGGTCGGATTTGCACCCAATGCGCTTACCATACCAGTCATAACCGGGTCACTTGATACACGGATCTTCATTCCCTTTAAATCTTCCATGCCATTTACCGGATTCTTTGAGAAGAAATGACGGAAGCCCTCTTCTCCATAAAAAAGACCTCTTACGCCCAACTGCAGATCATGCGGTTCCATTAAGAATTCTGGAGCCAGATCACTGTCTACGAATTTCCAGTAGTGATCCCGGCCTGCAAATGTATAAGGAATAGACAGCAGCTTGGATTTGGTAGCACCATAGCTGGTCAGAGCAAATGCGGAGATTCGGGACATATCGATGGTACCGCCACCGCCAAGCATGGTATCAAGAACGTCATTTTCCGCTCCCAGAACACCGCTGGCCTGAAGGTCAATCTTGATGGATCCGCCGGACAGTTCTTCAACTTTATCCTTAAATGCCTGATCCGTTTTTCCTACGATAGTATCCAGGGGATTAACCTCAGCATACACCAATGTAACCTGTGGATCTTCAGAAGCAACCTCCTTGGATTCTTCCCCTTTTTGTGTTTCTCCAACAGTCGCCCCAGTAGTTGCAGTATTTTTAGCAGAACCACCACATGCTGTCAAAGATACAGCTGCAAGCGCAGCTAACATTAAGACACTTAAACTTCTTTTTTTCATGTTTGAAACCCTCCTTTTTTTTCATATTAACATAGGAGGACATCAGTTACTACCGTAAATTTTTATGAATCCTAGTATAATTTTAACATCTTCTTAACGGAAACAGCATATATCTTTACACTAAATTAACATAATTCTATTTCTCTTTGGTACGAGAAAAAAAAGAAGCACCGCCCATGACTGTTCTTTCGTCATGGTGCAGCGCTTCCTTTTCAGCATTTTTTTATTTATTTTTCAAGTTTTTTCTTATAAATTTCTATAACCTTTTTCATGGCTTCCTGACCTGGTGCTCCAATCGTCATCCTCTTTTCCACACAGGTCTTTAAGCTGATCGCCTCATATATATCTTCCTCAAACACTGGACTGATGGCCTTATATTCTTCCAGACTCATATCATCCAGGGCAATGCCCTTTTCAATACAGAAAAGTACAAGCTGTCCTACGATCCCATGGGCATCCCGGAAGGCCACTCCATGGTTAACCAGATAATCAGCCGCATCCGTTGCATTGGTAAAGCCGTTCTTTGCGCTGGCTTCCATCACATCCTTTCGGAAGGTCATAGTGGAAATCATTCCGGTAAACAATGCAAGGCAGCCCTTTACCGTATCAATGGCGTCAAAAGCCAGTTCTTTATCCTCTTGCATATCCTTGTTGTAGGCAAGGGGAATTCCCTTCATGGTAGTCAAGAGAGACACCAGTGCGCCGTAAACCCTGCCTGTCTTTCCCCGGATCAATTCCGCAATGTCCGGGTTCTTCTTCTGAGGCATAATGCTGCTTCCGGTGCTGTAGGAATCATCAATTTCCACAAAACGGTATTCATTGGTGTTCCAGATAATAATCTCTTCACAGAATCTGCTTAAATGCATGGCAATGGTCGATAAAGCACTTAAAAGCTCGATTAAGTAATCCCGGTCGGCCACAGAATCCATGCTGTTAAGAGTCGGTCCTTCAAAACCTAAAAGCTCTGCCGTATATTCCCGATCCAGAGGATAAGTAGTTCCGGCCAGGGCGCCGGAACCAAGGGGACAGTAGTTCATCCTTTTTTTAATATCATGAAGGCGGGAATGGTCCCTGTCAAACATTTCAAAGTAAGCACCTAAGTGGTGAGCCAGAGTGATAGGCTGCGCTTTTTGCAAATGGGTAAATCCAGGCATATAGGTATCCAGATTTTCTTCCATAAGCGTTAATAACTCCGCAAGAAGCCCTTCCACCAAAATGTTCAGTTCATCAATCTCGTCTCTGGTATACAGCCTCATGTCAAGAGCCACCTGGTCATTGCGGCTCCGTCCGGTATGAAGGCGCTTTCCGGCCTCCCCGATCCGTTCCGTTAAAACAGCTTCCACGAAAGAATGGATGTCTTCATGCTCCCCCGTTATTACCAGGGCCCCGCTTTCTAAATCCTCCCGGATCTCTGTAAGACCTTTTACGATCTTATCTCTGTCTTCCTCCGTAAGAAGCCCTTGTTTTGCCAGCATCTTCACATGGGCAATGCTTCCCTCAATATCCTGATGATAGAATTTTTGGTCAAATGATATGGATGCATTAAAATTGTGAACCAGCTGATTGGTTTCTTTTGTGAAGCGTCCGCCCCATAGTTTCATAATTTAGAATTCTCCTTTCCTTTGTATTGCTGCGGTTATTCACCTGTAGAATGAACCCGCATGGGTCTGCGCTTTTTCCCTTTTCCTGCAGATACACCTGCAAGTATCAGCAGAAAGATTACGCTTCCAGCCGTTATGATACCGCCTGTTTTAAGTCCCTCTGGCATATATTCCATAGAAATCTCATGGGTTCCGGCAGTCATATGCACGCTTAAAAACGTATCAAATATTTTATATGGCTCCACGACTTTCCCGTCAACCTTGACGGTCCAGCCCTTGTCATAGGGAATGCTTAAAAACAGCAGGCCGGCTTTATCAGCTGTGACGGTTCCCTGGATCTGCGTATCTGTCCATTTTGTAAGCTTCATGGAATTCTTGTCTAAAATGTTGTATACAGACTCAAGACCCTCAGGCTCAAACCGGTAAGCGACCGCTACCAGATCCTGATCATTATCATCGTTTCGCAGGGTAATCTTTTCTCCTGATTTCAAAAAACCAAGTTCCAGCAGATAGCCGCGGCTTACATTATCAAAGCTTTTGCTCTTTTCACCCAATTGGGCGTTAACCTTTTCAACCTTTTTATTGCTGACAAACACATAATAGTCTCCATCCGTTTCCGGTGTAAACGTAAAGCTTTTCCCGGTGATTTCGCTTGGAATCTCAGAAAGTACCGGGGTGCCTCCTAGTACAACAGAAAAATCATTCTGGACATCCGCCGGATTTGTTAAGTCCAGCTGCCAGTTATCCTCAAAGTCATAAGGCAGCAGAAAGCCCAAAGACAGGGCAAAGATGTTTTCCCGTAGATACATATCATCTTTTGCATCAATCGGTTCGGATATGCCATTATACTCAGTTTCTTCCGAGTACAGCCCGTATTTTACCGCAAAAAGGGCATCTACCAGAGGCGTGCTTCCTGTAATGCTGTAAGCATTGGTGGAGCCTTCACAACCTATTTTTTTAAAGAATGCCGTAAGATCTGCATTGGCGGTGGAAGAAAAAAGGGAGACCGTAGGAAAGTTCAGCCAGGCTCCGTCATTTTTGGTTTTTCGGGTGACCTTTTCGATCCTGTAAAAAGAGGTACCCGGAAGCAGGCTTTCTGCCAGCTCCGTAGAAGCTTTATTATCCTTCACATAGCTGGTCCTGCTGGTGGTCGTCACACTGGTGACCGTGGTATTAACTGCGGCTTCTAAGGAGACCACACCAAGGGCCAGAAGTACCAGCACGTTCCGGCTGACCCCCTTCTGATAAAGGTTGATAAGGCCGGCATAAAAGGAAAGAAACAAAATAGCCACATAAAATACGGAAAAATGATAGGCCTCATCCGTTATAAGCTTCTGCGCCATCAAAACAAAGACCACCGAAGCAAAAAAGGCCATTACTACATGCTTCCATGGAATCTCATGTAAGTGGATATAAGCTTGATAGCACGTAAACAGCATGAGAAAAATATAAATAAAAGACTGTCTGCATGGCAGGCTGTTGGGATAATGAAACCCATGCCAGATAAAATTCAATGTGTTAACGGAAAAGCTGGCAAAGAAAAACAGCAGCAGGGAACACATAACAATCTTTTCCCTTTGCCTGATCTGTTTACATCCCAGGTAAAGAAGGAAGAACATGAGAACTGCCACACCGCAGTAAATATTTGGCCAGTGATCCAGCCCGATCTCCGGCTCCACCGCAGGGAGATGCCTGGCAATCATATCAAATATGGAAAAGTAGGAGCTGATGGTCTGGGGAAAATTAAAATCTCCCGAAGCGGTCGACTGCAGTGCATAAATTTCAGGAAGCAGAACGACAGCGGAAAGACCTCCTGCCAATAGGGAAAACAGAGCAAACAATCCTCCACGAATGAAGATTTCCTTCCATGACTTCAAGCCTTCTAATACAAGAAGAGCAATAAAGTAAAACACCATAAAAATACATATCATAATGGATATGTAATAATTTGATAAAATTGATAATCCCAATGTAATACAGTATAAGAAACACTTTTTTTCTTTAACCAGGTTCTCAAGGCCAAGCATAATGAGCGGGAATAGAAGAATACAATCCAGCCACATAATATTCCAGCTGTAAGCTGCCATATACCCGGACAGAGCATAGAAAATGCCAAAAAAAGCGACTCCAAAATCCATGGTCTTGCTATGCCTGCGAAGATACCAGGAAAAGGAAAGACCGCTTAAACCGATCTTAAATACGATCATATAGGTCATAAATTCTATGACGTAGTTCTTCGGACAGAGTACCAACAGCCAGTTTAAAGGACTTGCCAGATAATAGGCATAAAGGGCGGCAAAATTCACACCCATACCGATATCCCAGCTGTACAGAAGGCTTCCGCCGTGAGTCAGTTTGTAACGGAACTCAGAAAAAAACGGAGCATACTGATGATACATATCAGTCCTTAAAAAGCTCTCTTCCCCAAAAGGAAAAATTCCCCGCTGGGCAAATATGATGACCATGATCACCATTGGCACAAAAAATGCAGCTAAGAGTCCGTCGGAAGGCCTTACCAGGCTGGCGGAACTTCTCTCTTTTTTACCCATGATCCTTTCTTTAAAGCTTTCTAACTGCCCTATTTCCAATTCTTCCTCATCTTCCGGTTCCTCAGGAACCTCCATGAAATTCTGATCTGGAACGGAATCTTTTATCTGCTCTAAGTCCTCTCCGTAATCCATATCCCCGTCATATAACTCCTCCATCCCGTCAACCGGTATATCAAGACGTATCCTGGGCGCGGATGCCAGGTCAAGTTCCTGTTCCGCCTTTTCTCCCTGGGGATCGTAAGTCACCCTCTTCTCTTCATATCCTTCTTTAAAGTCCTTTTCCCCTGTTGTAATTTCTTTTTCACCTGATGTCATTTGCAGCATATCCTCTATTTCTTTCGATATCTTTTCAATCTCGTCATCGTGTTCCATTTCATTTACCTCTCTCTACAGGGGTTCTTCCTTTCTCTTCCGGAATATGAAAGCCTTGCTGAATCCATAGTTTGCAATGACTACGACCACGGATACCAGGATTTTACTTACGTATTCATCCATTTTGAGCCAGGAAACCATTATCACCATAAGAACCATTTCCATGACACCTGACGCTGCTCTGCATGCGGTAAACGATAGAATCTCCTTCATGACAAAGCTCAGATGCAGGTCATAGCTTTGAAAAACAAAGATTTTATTTACTATAAAGGCAAAGAGGACGGAAACAACCCATGCTGCCGCCGTAGCGGCCCGGTAGTCGATGCCGGCCTTCACCATAAACCAATAGACAACCCAATTAACCAGGGTTGTCAGCACTCCAAATATCAAATAGGAAATGACTTCCCGGTTCATGACCTTGTCCCAGATTTTTCTAATCATCTTTTCTCTCCTGCAAAATTAGTTTTCCTCTTTTCCGCCCATGTATATTGGGCATACAGGTATACCCGCAGGGTATTTCCTCTATTGTATTATAGGGAAAGAAAATTGTAAAGGGATTCTAAGGCTTCACTGCCAGAAACTCCCTGGCTCCCTGAGAATAATGCACCTCATAATCCTCCGTAATAAACACGCCATACACGCCTTCCATGGAATCTAAAAGCTCCATTCCCTTATTAAGTCCAAGGGAAAAACAGGTGGTAGAAAGAGCATCCCCGTCAGCGGACCGTTCCGATAAAATAGTGACGGACACAAGCCCATTTTCATATGGATATCCATCCCTTGGGTTTAAAATATGATGGTAGTTCACACCATCCTTAACAAAATGCCGCTCATACACCCCGGAGGATACCACGGACATGTCATTAATATTCAAGGTTTCTATGGTTTCATTCCGGTCTGCGTAAGGTTTTTGCAGGCCTATTTTAAATGGTGTGCCATTAGGCTTTTGCCCCACACAAAGGACATTTCCGCCCAGATTAATCACAGCACTCGTTACTCCCTGCTCTAAAAGAAAATCCTTCATCCGGTCTGCAATATATCCCTTGGCGATTGCCCCAAAATCAAGAGCAGTATCCGGAGATAAAAAAGTAAGAGTATTTCCCTCAAGCGTTAAATTCCGGTAATCAACCTTATTCCTGGCCTCCTGGATCTTTGCATCAGGCGGTACAACCGGGTTGGGGGATGTAAAATCCCATAGAGAGGATAAGGGCTCCACAGTAATGTCAAAAGCCCCATCTGATTTTTGGGAATAATAAAGGCTCTTGGAAATAAGAGCCTCCACATCCGGAGATACTGTTACGGTCTTTTCACCGGCAGGCCTGTGATTTAACTTATACACTTCACTGCCCTCAATGGTTTTACTGAAAATATTTTCATAGGATCGGCATAAATCCAGACAGTCCGATAAAATTTTAGGATCATCCTTATCATAAAGAGTCACGGTTACAAAGGTGTTCAGCATAAAATCGGATTTGCTGAGCGGTTCCACCTTTCTTTCACAGCCCATAAGTAAAAGTGCTGTCATACCTGCGATCAAAACAACTGCTATCCCTTTCTTCATCCCATGTCCTCCAGCTTCTTACATGCCTCCCTGGCATGATCCAGGAACATCCTGCGGACTCCTTCCAGTTCTCCCATGCCCTTTAACCGGCAGACCACCTGATAGCCGTCAGTCTCCAGCTGACTTTTCCAGGACTCTTCGCCTTCTCCTGCCATATCATTATGAGCATGATCCCCGGATACGATCATAAGCGGCTGCAGCACCATACGGCCGGAACCAGTTTTTTCCACCTCTTCTTTCACAGCTTCAAAGGATGGTTCCGCCTCCACGGTTCCTATATGATACCTGCTGTATCCATTCTGCTTAAAAACCTCCGCCAAGCGCGGATAGCACTCATTGGCTTCATGTACCGTACCATGTCCCATGAATAGGATCTCCGTTCCTTCCCGATCATATTCCTTTGTGTCCTCTGCCAGCACGCTGCAAAGCCTTTTATAATCCTCTTCCTCCGAAAGCAGCGGCTTTCCCCACAGGATCCGGTGGAACCGGTTCTCATACTGCTTTACGGCAGCTATCATGCCATCATTCTCTTCCCCTCCCATCACAAGAGTGGGCTGAACGACTACACGCTGAAAACCTTCCAGAGCCAGCTTTTCCAGAGCTTCCGCCACACTGTCTATATAAATGTTGTCTCGCTTTTTTAATATTCCAATAATAATCCGGCTTGTAAATGCGCGGCGCAGCTCATACTTAGGAAACTCTTCCTTTATGGACTGCTCGATGGCTTCTATGGTTTTCATTCTGCTTTCATGATAAGTAGTTCCAAAACTCACTACTAAAACTGCCTGCTTCATTCTGATATCCCATGCTTTCTGTTATGGTTCGGTAAGTCTGAACTTCAATTATTTTCCCGATTACCATATCATAGATGAACTTTACTGTCAAACCTCTTTTCACGCACAACAGGCGCAAAACCAAAGGTTCTGCGCCTGCCGCACACATTGCATTCATATGCTGGAGATTATTTAAAAATCTACCTCTTTATCATAGTAACAACAGGTTAACAGTTTCTCCATCTCAGCGGCCGTGATCGGTCTTGGGTTGGAGCCGGTGCATGCATCACCTACTGCCAGCTCTGCTACTGTCCCTAATTTATCATTGAACTCTGCTTCGTCAATGATTCCGCCTTCATACTCCTTAATACTAGCAGGAATATTAAGCTTTTCATTCATGGAACGGATCTCTGCAATCAATGCATCAACCAGTTCTTCATCATTATTCCCCTTCAGATCAATGAAGCGGGCAATTTCTGCATAACGCATTGCAGCCTCCGGAACTTTGGAATTAAATTTAACTACCTTTGGCAGGTACATGGCATTTGCACAGCCATGAACAATATGTCCCCCTGAATAAGCGGCGCCTGTTTTATGAGCCATGGAATGAACAATTCCTAACAGTGCATTAGAAAATGCCATACCAGCCAGACACTGGGCATTATGCATGCGGGCACGGGCTTCCTTGTCCCCGTTATAGGAATCAATTAAGTCATTATGTATCATCTTAATTGCATGAAGTGCAAGAGGATCGGTGTAGTCACAATGGAGGGTTGATACGTAAGCTTCCACCGCATGAGTCAGAGCATCCATACCGGTATGGGCGGTCAGCTTCTGAGGCATGGTCTCAGCCAGGTCCGGATCTACGATTGCGATATCCGGTGTGATGTTGAAATCTGCCAGCGGATATTTCACTCCCTTTTTATAATCCGTAATGACACTGAATGCCGTTACCTCGGTGGCCGTACCGGAAGTAGACGGAATGGCACAGAATCTTGCCTTTGTTCTTAAAGTCGGGAAATTAAAGGGGATGCATAAGTCCTCGAATGTGGTATCAGGATATTCATAAAATGCCCACATTGCCTTTGCCGCATCAATAGGAGATCCTCCGCCGATTGCAACGATCCAATCCGGCTCAAATTCCCGCATCATTTCTGCACCCTTCATCACCGTATCCACGCTGGGATCCGGCTCTACGCCCTCAAACAGCTTTACTTCCAATCCGGCTTCCTTCAGGCAGGTTTCCACCCTGTCAAGAAATCCAAAACGTTTCATGGAGCCGCCGCCGACAACCACGATCGCTTTTTTTCCTTTTATATTTTTAAGCTCTTCCAGGGCGCCTTTTCCGTGATATAAGTCTCTCGGTAATGTAAATCTTGCCATCGTATAATCCTCCTTGTGAGTATCCAGTTCTTTGCTATAGCTATATTGTAGCTCAAACAGGCATGAAATACAAAGGTAAAAAAATATATATCAGTATATAAATACTGATATATATTTAACATTCTTATTCTAAAAAAATATTCTTCACTGCCTCCAGCTGTTTTAAAAACTCTTTATCCCAGGTCGTAAAAGAATACCCTTTCCTGTAGATCAGCGCATCCCGATATGTCCCGGCCTTTTTTTTGCTCTGCCGTTCCACCAGGCCATACCTTGTAAGGAGCTCTTTGGGCATGGGTGAGACCCACATATACGTGTGAGGATCTTCCTCCAAAAGGTCGAACTGGCTTCCCCGCTCAAATACGTAAACACGCTTTGGAGATTCCGGAGCTCTTCCTTTCTTTTCATAATTCTCCCGACGGCCTGATGGTCCGTCGCCATGAGCAATTTCAATATATGGCAGCAAATCTTCCGCCATAATTTCCTTTTTCCCTGCCAGAGGATGATCTTTGGACATGAGAAGCCTTAGGGAGTATTCCGAAACCAGTTCCAATAGAAGACCTTTTGCAGCTGCTGTCTGTGCATAGTATCCTTCTGAAGAAGACTGATACCGAATGATTCCCAAATTGTATTCTCCTGTTTCCACATCCTTTAAGGTATCTGCGGAATTTGTTTCCCGCAGCCATACATTCATACCCTCTTCCTTGTCAAGGCTTCGGATAAACTTAGAAAATGCAAGGCTTAAATAACTTGCCCTTGGCATGGAAAGGGAAAATTCCACCCCTCCCACCTGATCCGGTTTATATAAATGTTCCATTTTCTCGATCTGGTCCAGGACATTTCTGGCATGCTCCAGAAAAATCCTTCCCCTTGCCGTAGGAACCACGCCCTTGGAAGTACGTCTGAAAATCGGTGCGCCAAGGCTTTCTTCCAACGTTTTAATCGCCTTGCTTAAATTAGGCTGGTCCATATAAAGGTTGGCAGCCGCCTTAGTTATGGAGCCTGTTTTTTCCACCTCCACGGCATATTGTAACAATACAGTATTCAATTATCTTCCTCCTCAGTCTACTGCATGCCTTCCTTGTCCGCCTCATATAGATATTTGGACAGAGCCGCCAGTGACACAGCCATGTTCTCATTCTGCACCAGAACATGGTCAGGTACGGTTAAGTGGGTGGGAGCAAAGTTCCATATGGCCTTTACACCGCCGCTTACCAGACGGTCGCATACTTCCTGGGCAAATCCCGCCGGTACCGTGATGATGCCGATGTGAATGTTCATTCTCCTGCAGAGGTTTTCCAGCTTGTCCATGGGAAAAACCGGCTTGCCTCCTGTTTTTGTATTCACTCTTCTTCCATCAGAATCAAAGGCCAGGACAATCTCCACTCCGTACTGCTCAAACCCTTTATAAGACAGCAAGGCTTTTCCCAGGGATCCGACTCCTACCAGAGCCGCCTGGTTCGTATTATGAAACCCTAAGAACTCTTCCATGTCTCTGATTAATTCCTTCACCACATATCCCAGTTTAGGCTTTCCAGCTGTTTTGGCCACCATTGCCAGATCCTTGCGCACCTGGACCTCATTAAGCTGCAGATCCAAGGCAATGGCCGGCGCCGATATGGTCTCTGTTCCTTCTCTGTATTTCCGTTCCAGATAATGATGATACATTGGAAGACGCTCCAGGGACTTCCTGGATATGCCTCCGACCATGTTTTTTTTCTCTTCCATAAGTGTGCACCCCTATCCATTCTCCCTTAACATTCAAACCTCTTGCGTTTCAGTTCTTAAGACTCTTCTTCATGATGAAGGTCTGTAAGAAACATGGCATCCCCAAAGCTAAAGAAACGGTAACGCTCTTTAATGGCTTCCTCATAGGCATGAAGCACATGATCCCTCCCGGCAAGTGCGGATACCAACATTACCAACGTAGATTCAGGCAAGTGGAAATTCGTAATAAGACAATCCAGAATCTTAAAACGGTATCCTGGATAAATGAAGATTTCCGTCCAGCCGCTTCCTGCCTTTAAAATGCCTTCCTCCGTGGAAGCAGACTCTACCGTACGACAGCTGGTCGTTCCCACACAGACAATGCGGCCCCCATTTTTCTTCGCCTCATTGACCTTTTTCGCCTCCTCTTCTTCTATAATATAGAATTCAGAGTGCATATGATGGGATTCGATCTCATCTACCTTCACCGGCCGAAAGGTTCCAAGCCCTACGTGAAGAGTCACATGGGCGATGGTTACCCCCATAGCAACAATTTCCTCTAACAGCTCTTTTGTAAAGTGCAGACCTGCTGTAGGCGCAGCTGCTGATCCCTCATGCTTTGCATAAACCGTCTGATAACGGTTCTTATCCTTTAGCTGGTGGGTAATATAAGGCGGCAGAGGCATCTGACCTAAGCGGTCCAATATCTCTTCAAAAATTCCCTCATAGGAAAACTGGATCAACCGGTTACCTTCTTCTACCACATCGATCACGGTACCTTTTAACAGGCCATCTCCAAAGGAGATCACAGTTCCAACCTTTGCCTTTTTTCCTGGTTTTACAAGAGTTTCCCAAATATCATTCTCTCTTCTTTTTAATAAGAGTATCTCGATCTTTGCTTCCGTTCCCTCTTTCACTCCAAACAATCTGGCCGGAATGACCTTAGTATCATTAATGACCAGACAATCCCCTTTCCTCAAATAGGAAAGGACATCCCTAAAATGCCTGTGTTTTATCTCTCCCGTATGTTTATCTAAGACCAGAAGTCTGGAAGCAGAACGGTCCTCAAGGGGGTCCTGGGCAATCAGCTCCTGGGGCAGATCAAAATAAAAGTCCCTAACGTTCATAAACTTGCTTTCTCCTTTATCAAAAATGCTCCTCTGCAGGGTGCCACGCAGAGAAGCATCTGTTTTACGTATTGTTTGATTGGCTGCTTGAATCAGTTGTTTCCTCCGGCTCTTCTTTCTCATCCATCAGAAGATGATAAACAGCCAGAAGATTTTCGTCCGACTTTAAAGCATTCTCAAGACCGCTGTTTACCTCTTTTGCAAGCTTTTGCACGGCCTCAGACTGGTTTGCCCTCTCCATAAGTTCAGATTGTTCTGTACTGGTATCTGCAACCAGATAATAGCTTCCATCTGCTGCTGTTTTAACATAACATACAACCAGGCTGGGCGCTAGAGTTTCCGCTTGACGGAATTTGATATCAAATCTGGCATATACCACGTAATCGCCATCGTCCACTCCCGGAACCGTATAGCATACCAGGTTTTCAAAACTCTGGTAGAATTTTACTTCCTCTTCCATTCTGGTTTCCTGTTCTCTCAACGCCTCTCCAGAACAGGTATCGCCGAATACCTTTGTAAGAGCCTCTATGTCGCAAGTCTTCCTGGCTTTAAAGTAAGCTTCCATCAGATCATGAATCGCCGGTATGGCCTCTTCTTGCAGCGTAACCGCTTCCTTTGCTGACTCTGATGGCGTACCCTCAGCCTCTCCTGCCGGCGGATCCACTGCTTCTGCGGAAATATTAGCCGGATCATTTCCTGCCTCTTCGGGCTTATCCAAAACAATAACGGCAAAAATCAGTATCATCGCTGCCAAGGGAAAAAACAGAAATTTCAATAAACGTCTGATCTCTTCCTTGGAAACCTTTTTCCATTTTTCAATTAAGTCCTTCATATGGGCTTGACCTCCTGGAGAATCAATCTCCTTTTCATTCTAACAAAAAAACAGACAAAAATCAACAAATACTATTGCGCTTTAAAACAATCTATAGTAGAATGTAAAAGATGCATCTGTAGCTCAGTGGATAGAGCAGTGGCCTCCGGAGCCGCGTGCGTAGGTTCGATTCCTATCAGATGCATTTTTTATTTGTCTGGTTTATTTATCTAAAACCCTTGATTTACGGGCTTTCTTCCATCTCTCTATTTATAAATCCCATTTTAAAACAAAGTTTTTTAAATTCTCATTCCTGTGCTAAAAATTAGCCGTAATATTATGTATTCCACTTTTACAGTGTATTTCATGTTGTCCACATTATATTCCTTAATTTTACGCTTCCCTTTCTTTTCACTTTTAACAGCGAAAAGTTTATAGACTCCTTCGCCTCAACACGACTATGGTTGAATTTAACTTACCACTTGATTAATTCCTGAAGTCTCTTCATTTCTCTGTGTTCAAATCCCAATTCCTTCAATGCCTTACAAATACCTTCTGCATATCCCCAATGCCTGTCTGATTTTCGCTGATTCCTTTCACATTCATACATATCATCATTTTTAAAACACTGCTTTACAGTTTCAAACTCTTCTCTCGACTGCTCTGCGATTCTGATCGCTTCATATAGCAAATCCTCACATTTTAAAGCTTCACGTTGTGTCATAGTGCAATCCTCCTGTGCTAAAACTATAATATACTTTCAATGATTACGAAGCTGGAAATTATTTCCAGTAACTGCACAAGACCTACGTTTCACTTCATTCTATTCTCGTTGTAACTCTGCATTGAGCAGTTTACATAAATAAAATAAGGAGGTATCCATATGGTATACGAAACATTTCTGGAAACGATCAAACATTCCCTGAAAGAAAAGCTGGGGCCGGAATTCACCCTGACACTCCAGCCCATCACCAAGAACAACGGACTTATCCTGCATGGACTTTGCATCGGGAAGGCCGACGAACGGGCAGCCCCCACCATCTATTTAAACCATTTCTATGAATCATACCAAAAGGGCAGGCCTTTTCATGCCATCCTTGATGACATCCTGTCTCTTTACCAAAGCAGCCCCCTGCCGGCAGAACTTCCCATAGAAGAATTCCTGTCCCAGGAACAGATTATGGAAAAAGTTATCTTCCGGCTTATTAACGAACCGGCCAACCGGGAACTATTAAAAGAAGTCCCCCATATTTCCTATCCGGAGCTGGATCTTTCTATTACATTCTACCTTTCCGTTCAAAGAGACGAAGACAGTCTCCTTACTGCGCTCATCTACAACCGACATCAAAAAGCCTGGAACCGGTCTACGGAAGAATTATATCTGGCTGCCAAGTCAAATACTCCCCGCCTTTTCCCGGCCCGTATCCGTTCTCTTCCCGAAGCCATTAAAGATATTGTGAAAAAATCGTCGGAACATGGAGTAAACGAAGATTCCCTGGAAGAAATCTTTGATAACACGCCCCTGTCTCCTCCTATGTACGTACTGTCCAATTCCTCTGGAATAAACGGGGCAGGCTGCCTGCTTTACGAAGGCATAATAAAAGACTTCGCATCATGCAGCGGCAGCGATTTGATCATACTGCCCTCGAGCATTCACGAAGTCCTCATTATTCCATACAGCAAAGACATTTCTTTTGATGAATTAGCAGAAACCGTTTTCTCCATTAACCAGGAAGAGGTACCGGAAGAAGACCGTCTGTCCAACCACATCTATTTCTATTCCAGAAGCAGCAGTAAGCTATCCATTGCATTCACCTCTTCTGCCCCAATCGGAACAAAGAATCCATGATAAAAATAGCCATTGCTATGGCACCCGAAACCTGAAGCGTTTCCACCAGATAATGGCTGGAAAGATCCGGATTGTTTGCAATCACATAAGACACGCTCCGGTAAATGGACGTTCCCGGAACCGACGGCAGAATGCCTGCCACCAGGAACACCGTGACCGGAGCTTTAAAAATCCGGGCGAAGATATGGCTGGTTAATGCCACCAGCAGACTGGATAGAAAAGCCGCTGCTATGACAGAACCGGAGGATGCATGCACCAAAAGATAGACAAGCCAGCTGGCTGCTCCGATTCCTCCCGCCAGAATTACATGCTTCTTTGGAAGCTCCAATATTAAAGAAAAGCTGATTACAGCCAGGAAGGCCCCTATCGTCTGTACTACCATGAAAGCCCTCCTGTCAGCCACTGAAATAAGCCCATGCCTGCTCCCACGCCTGCTGCCACTGCAAGAGCGATCACCACCGCCTCCATGATCCTGGCCGTTCCCGAAGCATAATCACCATTTAAGGTATCCCGAATTGCCGTGGTAAATATAACACCGGGAACCAAAGGCATGATAGCTCCGATAATGATAATATCACTTTTAATACCCGGTATAAGCCACTGTCCCATAAAAAGGGTGGCAATTGCTATTAAAAATGCACAAAATGCATTAGCGCAGAAATCATTGAGCCTGATTCTTGCGGAAACCTCCATAGCCGCCGCTAAGGAAATTCCGGTCACAGCTGCCGCCAGGCAGTCTCTTGCTCCTCCCCCTAAAAGCAGAGTAAAAAATACTGCCACGCCCATGACTCCAATATCCTTTAGTCTCCTGCCGTATTGAACTGAATCCCGTATATCCGTCAGTCTTACGTAAGCTTCCTCCACTGTCATGCGGTCCTCACACAGCATTCTGGAAACATCATTGACCAGGTAAACCCTGTTTAAGTTGGTGGATCTTCCCGTAACCCTTCGTGCTACCGTTATAGCCTCAATGGCGGGGTCATTAAGGGACGCAAAGATCCCTGTTGAAAAAACAATGGCTTCCGCAGTATTCCTGCCTGCCTTACGTAAAATGTGGTCAATGGTATTCTCCACCCGGTAAATTTCCGCACCGCTTACCAGCATAATCTCACCTGCCAGAACCGCAGTTTCCACAAGCAGCTTATCATTCATAGGCTTATTCCTCTGATATTATGTTTAAAAAATAAGACTTCCAATCTGAAATACCAGTACAGAAGCAGCCCAGGCCACTGCCAACTGGAAAAGCACCATACCAAGGGTCCAACTCATAGAACCCGTTTCCTTTTTAATCGTTGCAACGGCTGCAATACAAGGGGAATACAGGAGGCAGAAAATCATCAACGCATAGGCATTCACGCCGCCAAAGCCAAAACCCCCAAGGATCCCTGAAAGTTCTCCCATTCCCGCTGCGGAATTTATATTGTTGATTCCAAAGAGAACCGAAAAGCTGGAAACAACCACTTCCTTTGCAGAAAGCCCGGATATAAGGGCTACTGCTATCCTCCAGTCTCCAAGGCCAGCCGGGCGAAGAACAGGAACTAAAACTCTTCCGATGGCGGCTGCAAAGCTCTTTGAAACATCTGCCACAAATCCTGACGGTCCGCTGTTTAACACAAACCAAAGCACTATGGTCGCAAGGAAAATGGTAGTTCCCGCTTTACTTAAATAATCTCTAACTTTGTCCCATACATAGATAGCCACCGTTCTGCCATTTGGTGTCTTATATTCAGGAAGTTCAATAAGCAGGGTATCCTCTTCCTCAGCTTTAGACATCCGGTGGGTCACATAAGCGATCGTAATAGCAACCATGAGTCCGATGAGATACAGGGAATAGGCTACAATCAGAGCATGTTTCGGGAAAAACATCTGGGAAAACAGGACGTATATGGGGAGTCTGGCAGAGCAGGACATAAAAGGCGTAATCAAAATAGTCCTCTTCCTGTCCTTTTCACTGGGAAGAGACCTGGCCGCCATAACTGCCGGAACGGTACATCCAAACCCCAATAGCATGGGAAGAAATGCCTTTCCGGAAAGCCCTACCCGCCCCATAATCTCATTCATGACATAAGCAACCCTTGCCATATATCCGCTGTCTTCCAGAAAAGCCAGTGCAAGGAACAGAATAAAGATATTAGGCAGGAACGTCAGGATTCCACCGACTCCGGCTATAATTCCATCTACCACCAGGGAATTAATCCAGGCGGAAGCATGGATGCCTTCCATAAACTGATACATGTAGGTGGAAAGCATAGTTAAAGCGATTTCAAAATACCCCTTTAAGAAATCACCTACCGTAAAGGTTAAAAAGAACACCAGCGCCATAATACCCAGGAAAAACGGTAAACCTAAAAAGGGGTGGGTCAGATATTCGTCAATCTTATCTGAAAATGCGGCTTTTTGTTCCTTGTTCACCAGGCATTCGTGGATGATGCTTTCTATATAGTCGTATTTCTGATTGATAATCTCTTTCTCATAATTATGGTCTATGATATTGCTTAAATCAAGGGGATGGTCATTCCAGACCTCCTCATCATATTCCAGGAATTTAATGGCATGCCACCTTAGATTATCCATCTTCCCATAATGAGCCTTTAACACGGTTTCTATCTTGGAAATTTTATTCTCAATTTTAGGCGTATAATTTACGACCACGCCTTGAGGGTCTTCTTCATAATGGTGTACTACTGCATGAAGCAGGACATCAAGCCCGGTCCGTTTTCTTGCAGAAACCGGCACCACCGGAATGGACCCCAACATCTCAGGAAGACGATGCAAGTCAATTTCCATTCCCCTGTCCTCAACGATGTCCATCATGTTAAGGGCTAGAATAACCGGCTTTTTAAGTTCCAGAAGCTGAAGGGTCAAATACAGATTCCGTTCCAGGGATGAGGCGTCAACCACGTTGATGATCACATCTACCTCTCCGCTTTCCAGACATTTCCTTGTTACTTTTTCTTCCAGGGTATAGCAGGTAAGGCTGTAAATCCCAGGGGTGTCAATGACCCGGATGGGGCGTCCCTTGTAGCTGGTCTCTCCTTCCACTCTCTCCACGGTAACACCTGGCCAGTTGGCCACCTTAAGCTTTGCTCCTGTAAATGCATTGAATAAGGTTGTTTTCCCGCAATTGGGGTTTCCCACAAACCCGACTCGAATCATTTTGTTTTCCTTATTCATGTTTTGCAGCCTCCCTGATTTCAATTCCTTCTGATATCCTTCTGCCGAGAGCAAGGCGGGTACCCCTGACCTTGATAATCACAGTGCCGCTTCCCTTCTTATTCATCAGGGTAACAGGCGTCAGCTCATTGACTCCAAGAGCTTCCAGCCGCCTGGTGATGGCATCCTTTACCATCACGCTGTAAACGATGTAGGTTTTTCCGATTTCTCCTTCATATAGCTTCATAATAATCTCCTCTGGATGCAGCCATTTCCAACCGATGGCGTTCCAAAGCTCCTGCCTCAAATGCATCCATTGAGATTTTACTCTTATTGAGAATCATTGTCAATACCAATCATCTGTTCTGACAACATTATTTATTTCCTTATTCTTCCATTTCTAAAAGCATCTTTTTTACCTGGACCATCCGGTCACGCAGCTTTGCCGCCTCCTCAAAGTTAAGCTCTGCTGCAGCCTGGTGCATCTTCTTTGTAAGCTCCTTGGAAAGCTTTTCCAGTTCCTTGGCATCCATGGATTCCGGATCCTTCTTAAAGTCCTTCTCATCCTCAATGGCCGCCTTAGATATGGCAATGAGGTCGCGGACTGACTTTTTGATAGTAGTAGGAGTAATTCCATGCTCTTCATTATAACGCTGCTGGATGGCTCTCCTTCGGTTTGTCTCCTCAATCGCCACCCGCATGGAATCCGTTACCTTATCTGCGTACATGATTACATGGCCTTCGGAGTTTCTGGCCGCCCTTCCTACGGTCTGGATCAGGGAGGTCTCCGAGCGGAGAAAGCCTTCTTTATCCGCATCCAGAATGGCTACCAGGGTGATCTCCGGAATATCAAGACCCTCACGGAGCAGGTTGATTCCCACCAGTACATCAAACACATCCAGACGCATATCCCGGATAATTTCGGAACGCTCCAGGGTATCGATGTCGGAGTGGAGATATTTTATCCGGATTCCCACTTCTCTCATATAATCGGTCAGATCCTCGGCCATACGCTTGGTCAGAGTGGTGATCAGCACTTTGTTTTTCTTTGCTACTTCCTTATTTACCTCGGAAACCAGATCATCAATCTGTCCTTCTACCGGCCTGACATCAATTTCAGGGTCAAGAAGTCCGGTCGGTCTTATTATCTGCTCCACTCTTAAAAGCTCATGCTCAGCCTCATAAACGGAGGGCGTAGCAGAAACGAACATCATCTGATTGATCTTAGATTCAAATTCATCAAAATTTAAGGGCCGGTTATCAAGGGCTGACGGAAGGCGGAAACCGAAATTCACAAGTGTCGTCTTTCTGGAACGGTCTCCTGCGAACATCCCCCGTACCTGAGGCAGGGTGATGTGGGACTCATCTACCATGATCAGAAAATCATCTGGGAAATAATCAATCAGGGTACAGGGCGCCTCTCCCGGCTTGCTTCCGACCAAATGTCTGGAATAGTTTTCGATTCCGGAACAAAAGCCGGTTTCTTTCATCATTTCCACATCAAAATTTGTCCGCTCCGAGATCCTCTGTGCCTCTAACAGCTTGTCCTCACTCTTAAAATAAGATACCTGCTCTTTTAGTTCCTCCAGGATTGTCTGAGCCGCACGCTCCATTTTCTCCTTGGACACGACGTAATGGGAAGCCGGAAATATAGCCACATGCCCTAAGTCCGCCCGAATCTCTCCTGTCAGGGTATCTATCTCTGTAATGCGTTCCACTTCATCTCCAAAAAACTCAATCCGGTATGCCTCACTGCCAGAATAGGCCGGGAATATCTCCACCACATCTCCTCTTACTCGGAAGGTCCCCCGCCTGAAATCCATATCATTCCGGTCATACTGGATATCAATCAGCTTATGGACCACTTCATCACGGTCCTTTATCATGCCAGGTCTTAAGGAAATAACCATTTCCTTATAATCGATGGGGCTTCCCAAGCCGTATATACAGGAAACCGAGGCCACGATGATCACATCTTTCCGCTCCGAAAGAGCAGCCGTAGCTGAATGCCGCAGCTTATCAATCTCATCATTAATTGCCGAATCCTTCTCTATATAGGTATCCGTAGAAGGCACGTAAGCCTCCGGCTGGTAGTAATCGTAATAGGAAACAAAATACTCTACTGCATTTTCAGGAAAAAATTCCTTGAACTCGCCGTAAAGCTGGGCTGCAAGCGTCTTATTATGGGCAATGATGAGAGTAGGCCTTTGCAGCTTATGAATTACATTTGCCATGGTAAAAGTCTTTCCAGAGCCGGTAACTCCCAATAAAGTCTGAAATTGATTGCCCTCTTTAAATCCTTTCACAAGCTGGTCAATGGCTTCAGGCTGGTCACCGGTAGGAGCATATTCCGAATGTAATATAAAGTCCATGATTATTTCACCTCCAACAATGTCTATCACTTCCAATTATAGCATATGGCATGAAAAAAGTATAGCGAAACAGGGAACGTCTGTTCTTTTAGTATTGTAATTCTTCTCCTTTTAGTATATCATACATCCTATACTATGAAACAGCAGGAGGACTATTTATGTACAGTTTTAATAATGACTATAGCGAAGGGGCCCATCCAAAGATTTTAGAAGCCATGATCAATGCCAACTTAATCCAAAAAACCGGATATGGACTGGATGACAACTGCGCCGGCGCCCGTGCCCTCATCAGACAGGAAATCGGCAGAGAGGACGCAGATGTTCATTTTATTGTAGGCGGCACCCAGACCAATTTAATCACCATCGGCACAGCCCTGCGCCCCTGGCAGGCAGTCATCTCCACAGATAAGGGGCATATAAACGTACATGAGACAGGAGCGATTGAAGCCACCGGGCATAAGGTTATAGCCATGCCATGCAAAGACGGAAAGCTGACTCCTGCCCATATCCAGAAAGCTCTGGATCTTCACACCGATGAACACATGGTACAGCCGAAAATGGTCTATATATCCAACTCAACAGAAATCGGCACCCAATACAGCAAAGCAGAGCTGGAAGCTCTTCACCATATCTGCCGCCAAAAGGGATTGTACCTGTTTTTAGATGGAGCCCGCATGGGAACGGCGCTCACAAGTTCTGTAAATGATTTAACGCTGCAGGATATTGCAAGGCTTACTGATGTATTTTATATTGGCGGAACAAAAGGAGGTGCTTTGTTTGGAGAAGCCCTGGTGATTTGCCATCAGGATTTAAAACCGGATTTCCGGTTTATGGTAAAGCAGCGTGGAGCCATGCTGGCTAAGGGCTGGCTTCTGGGAATCCAGTTTGAGGAACTGTTTTCTAACAACCTCTTCTATGATTTAGCCTCCCACTCAAATGAGATGGCAGCCATCTTAAGAAAAGGTATCGAAAAGTGCGGATATTCCTTCTATTCTGATTCCATGACAAACCAACTATTTCCCATCTTTCCTGACCAGGTAATTGCAAAGCTGGAGAAGGACTTCCTCTTTTCGGTTCAGGATCGGATCGATGACAGCCACACCGCCATCCGGCTGGTCACCTCCTGGGCTACCAGCGAAGAAGCATGCCGCAGGTTTGTCAGTCTTCTGGAAACATGCTGATGGAAGAAGCCTACGAAGTAAAGTAGTTCATGAAATAAATACATGAAAGAAAAAAGCCCTCTATGGCCAGCAGTTAATTCGCCGGCCATAAAGGACTTCTTTCTTTAAAGATCTAGTTAAAATCTAATGATTCTCATTCAATACTTTTATAGCTTCCGCAAGCTGATTGTCTTCGCTGTGCTCTATCTTGATCTTTGTTTTTAATTCTTCTTTTAAATCAACCGCTACATCCGGCTCCAATCCTTTTCCATGGAGGTCAAAGCCGCTTGGTGTATAATAATGGGCAACAGTCATCTTAATAGCTGTACCATGGTCAAGAGGAAACAGTGTCTGGACGATTCCTTTTCCAAAAGTTTTTGTTCCCACCAGTTTCGCCTTTCCATAGGCCTTAAGGGCTCCGGAAAATACTTCGGAGGCACTGGCTGACTGACCATTGACTAAAACAGCCATGGGCATATCTACACTATGGCCGTCAGAGGCGTAATACTGCTCTCCTGCTCCATTCTTATCCGCCATATAGACCAGAAGGGTTTTATTCTTCTTGGTTCTTACCAGATTAGGATCTCCTTCAATTACCAGATCGTCCGGAAGAATGTAATCCAGCATGGAAACCACCGCATCCACAACTCCTCCTGGATTATTTCTCAAATCCACGATCATCTTTTCCATACCTTGTTTTTCCAGATCATCAATGGCGCTCTTAAACTGACCTGCTGTAACCGTATCAAACTGACTGACCGATATATATCCGATATTATCTGCCAGCATCTCATGCTCCACGGTAGGAACTGTGATCTGACGGCGTTCCATGGTCATATCAATGTAGGCCCCCGTTTCCGGGCGAAGAACTGTTACGATTACCGGTGTTCCTTCTGCCCCTTTGATATGATCCTTTACCACCAGCTCCAGATCCATGCCGGTTACTTCCTCATCGCCCACCTTATAGATTAAGTCGCCGGGCAGCATTCCTGCCTCAGCCCCAGGTGTTCCTTCAAATACCTTGGTCACGGTAATGATTCCAGTGGTCGCACTTTGGCTGACCATGACTCCGATTCCGCAATATTCTCCGGCTGTATCCTCTACTAATTTCTCATACTCGTCTTTGGTATAGTAAACCGTATAAGGGTCCTCAAGTCCATACAGCATTCCCTTGTATATCCAGTCTTCTACATTTTTCGGATCTTCATTAAAGAGATAATACTTATCGATCACGCTCTGAATCGTCTGGATTTTGGCTACGATCCGGCTCATATCCAGGTTGCCTTCCTGGTTCTCTGCCTGAGCGGATTCGGCTGCCTGACCTTTTCCGTCAATTGCAGCCCTGCCGATTAGAAAGATTCCCAAAGACATACCCACAATAACAAGACCTGCCAATGTGGTCAGAAGCGCACCTACTAGGGCGCCTTTCCAAAATTTATTCTTACTTTCCACTGTTATTCTCCTATCTAGCTCTTTATGGGCTTGTGCATTTCACCGGATTTACATGGAAGCTGTCTGCCTGATCTCATCATGGAGATAAGGTCCTGTGGAATATCCAGTTAACCCACATCTGCAATTACCTGCCCCTGCCATACTTCCTGCTTATATCCAAAATGGGAGCAGAGCATATGAACGGCATTAACTTCTCGCAAGAAGAGAATTTGATATATGCCGGCAGAATAACTGTATGTAGTTATGGCCGCCGGCTTAACGCGGGCAGAGCCATATAAATTTAATATTCCCCATACCAACCGTATTATACGTTTTTCCGGCCTGCTTCCCTGCAGCAGCATCTTTTTTCGGCTCAGAAAAGCTCTCTGGTGGGCCCCAATCTATTTCCGTAACTGGAAAGCTGAGAATTGTTACCTTGACCGGATATTACTCTCCGGCATTTTTCTATCATATGCAGCCATGCTGCCAATATATTCCATGTTCAAAAGTTGGAATTCAGTCCTTATACTTTCAGATGTTTCCGGATGGTAAAGAAGCTTACAAAAAAACCGATTCCAACGCCAAGTGTCAATGCCGTTGCCGCCATATAGGGGAATATGGCTTCCACAGGAAGGAACTGAAACAGCCCTGATAAGATGCTGAACTTTGTGACCACATATCCAACCGCGGACCGATATAGGAAATAAATAGATATCAGAGGAATGCAGGCACCCACCAATCCAATGATAATTCCTTCCACCACAAAGGGTGCCCGAATCATATAATTGGTTGCGCCAATTAATTTCATGATCTGGTTTTCATTTTTTCGGAAAGCCGCCGCCACGGATATGGTATTGCTGATCAGGAATATGGCCACAGCCAGCAAAACGCCGATGATCAGCATGGAAAGAACTCCGATCACCTTATTTAAGCTATTCATTCCTTCTGCTGCTGTTTTGGAGTAATTGACTTTCCTGACACCTTCAATGCCTTTTAACCAGTCAACAACCTGGTCCTGATCCACCAGATCATTTAAAAATATGGTATAAGAAGCTGAATTGGCCAGCGGGTTGTCCTCCTCAAATCCTTCCGCGAGATCCTGCATATCGCCGAAGTATTCCTGCTTCGCTTCCGCCCATGCGTCCTCTGCAGAAGTGAACGTCACTTCCTTCACGTCGTCTCTGGCTTTGATCTTATTGCCGATTTCCTTGATCTTGTTCGCGTCCAGGCCATCATCAAAAAATACTGTGATTCCTACCGTGCTTTCTGTGTTTTTAATTACATATTGAACGTTAATAACAATGGAAAAAAACAGGCAGAACAAAAAAATGCAGGCGGAAACCGTTGCAATGGACGCCAGAGAAAACAAAATGTTCCTGCATATATTATTTACACCTTGTTTCAGGCAATACCAAAATGTACTAATTCTCATATGTATAACCGCCTTTTTTCTCGTCGCTTATGATGGTTCCACGATCCATCACAATCACCCGTTTTTTCATCCGGTCTACAATTTCCTGGCTATGGGTGACAACGATTACTGTTGTCCCCAGCTTATTAACCTCATTTAACAGCTTCATGATCTCCATGGAGTTATGGCCATCCAGATTACCGGTAGGCTCATCTGCCAGCAGGATTTCAGGACGGTTAATCAAAGCCCTGGCAATGGCAACACGCTGCTGCTCCCCGCCGGATAACTGCTGAGGAAAAAACTTGTATTTTGAAGAAAGTCCCACCATCTTTAACATGGCGGGAACCGACTCTCTGATGCTTCTTGTGGATGCTCCGATTACCCGCTGCGCAAAGGCTACATTTTCGTAGACATTCCGATCCTTCAACAGACGGAAATCCTGGAAAACCATGCCAAGCTTTCGCCGGTATTTGGGAATGAAACCTCTGGGCATTTTGCTCAGATTCATATCATTCACAACTATTTTACCGGAGGTCGGTTCCACTTCTTTTAACAGCATTTTTAAAAGAGTGGATTTGCCTGAACCGCTGCGGCCAATGATAAAAACGAATTCCCCGTCCTCAATGGTCATGCTGACATTACGCAGCGCTTTATTTCCGGCCTCATATGTTTTGCTTACGTTCCATAGTTCAATCATTTCAGTCCTCTAATATTTGTGCTTTGATTACTTTTGCGTTTGGGGGGGGATAAAAATTAGGCCCTTGACCCCGCAGTGTAACCTCGATTGCGCTTCGCTCCATCTCGGTTTACGGGCTTCGCCCTATGAAAAGGGGCAGCTATACAACTGCTTTTGTGCAAGCACAACGCAGCTGTATAGCTGCCCCTTTTCGCACTGCTCATAGCCAGCGTTAATAGTCTTGATTTTCCATATATTTCATGTATTTTACTACCATCAGGGCAATCTTAAAGGTGATGGCATCTTCAAATACGCGCAGGTCCAGACCGGTACTCTTCTGAAGCTTGTCCAGACGGTAAACAAGGGTATTTCTGTGAATATAAAGCTGTCTTGATGTCTCTGAAACATTTAAGCTGTTTTCAAAGAATTTATTAATTGTTGTCAATGTTTCATCATCAAAATCATCCGGTGACTTGCCATCGAAAATCTCTTTGATGAACATGCGGCATAAAGGCAGCGGAAGCTGATAAATCAGACGTCCGATTCCCAGTTTACTATAGGCAACCACATTTTTATTGCTATAGAAAATCTTACCAACATCCATAGCCATCTTAGCTTCCTTATAAGATCTGGAAACTTCTTTGATTTCGCTTACAATTGTACCAAATGCAATATGGACCTGAGTCATTGCCTCGGTATTAAGCATGTCTAAAACAGTGTTGGCGGTCTTCTCCAAATCCTCGTAAGTTTCGCCTTCTTTTACTTCCTTAACAAGTATGATGTTCTTCTCATCAACGGCAGTAACAAAATCTTTGGTCTTTGCAGCAAATAAGTTGCGGACTGTCTCCAGTGCGTTCACATCTTTTTCATGCTGGGTTTCAATAATGAATACGACCCTCTTGATATTTGTTTCAATATGAAGCTTCTTTGCCCTGTTGTAGATATCCACCAAAAGCAGATTGTCAAGCAATAAGTTCTTAATGAAGTTATCCTTGTCAAATCTTTCTTTATACGCAACAAGCAGGCTCTGAATCTGGAAAGCGGCCAGCTTGCCGACCATATAAACATCGTCACTTCCACCCTTTGCGAGAAGAATGTATTCTAACTGGTGCTCATCTAGCACTTTAAAAAACTGATATCCCTGGATTACCTGGCTGTCGGCCGGAGAATCCACGAACGCCAGGATTGAACTTTCATAATCTTCCGCATCAGGAAATGTGGTTGCCAGTACCTTTCCTTCTGTATCACAAATACACAGATCAATTCTCGTAATCCCTTTTAATCCTTCAATGGTTGTTTGAAGTATTTGATTCGAAATCATGGCATATTCTCCTTTTTCGTAAATTTACCTTATTATATATTAAAGCAAAAAGAAAAAAAAAGCAAGCGGGTAGAATAACCGCTTGCTTAAAATTTCATAAATTTTAGTTTAAAACGACGATTTCTGTGTCTTTATCGAATACATGGATCTTTGTTAAGTCAAGAGCCAGCTTAATTGTATCCCCAGGTCTTGCTGTTGTACGAGGATTTACTCTTGCAGTAAAGTTTACATCTTCCACATCAAAGTATAAGTAAACTTCAGCACCTAACAACTCATAAACTCTGATCGTAGCGTCAATAACGCTTTCTGGAGAAGATGTAAGGAAAGCTTCCTCATCATGTAAATCTTCCGGACGAATGCCTAAGACTACAGTCTTTCCGATATAGCCGGCATCTTCTAATTTTTTCGCTTTTCCTTCTGGAAGAGCGATTGTATTTCCGCCAAATGTTAAAGTAACGTCGTTTCCTCTCTTAGCTACAGTAGCTTCGATTAAGTTCATCTGAGGAGCGCCGATAAATCCTGCAACAAATTTATTACCTGGCTTATCGTATAAGTTCTGAGGAGAGTCAACCTGCTGGATCACGCCATCCTTCATAACTACGATTCTGGTACCAAGTGTCATAGCCTCTGTCTGGTCATGAGTTACGTAGATAATGGTTGCCTGAAGTCTCTGATGCAGTTTGGAAATCTCAATACGCATCTGGCCTCTCAGCTTTGCATCAAGGTTGGATAACGGCTCATCCATTAAGAATACTTTCGGGTTACGTACAATAGCACGTCCCATGGCAACACGCTGTCTTTGTCCACCAGATAAAGCCTTTGGTTTACGGTCTAATAAATGCTCAAGATCAAGGATTCTTGCAGCTTCATGAACCAGCTTATCAATTTCATCCTTTGGAGTTTTTCTCAGCTTCAGGCCAAACGCCATGTTATCAAATACTGTCATATGAGGATACAGAGCGTAGTTCTGGAATACCATTGCGATATCTCTGTCTTTTGGCTCTACATCATTCATTAATTTTCCGTCAATGTAAAGCTCTCCAGAAGAAATGTCTTCCAGGCCTGCAATCATACGGAGAGTTGTGGATTTACCGCATCCAGATGGTCCTACGAAAATGACGAACTCCTTATCAGCAATATCCAGATTAAAATCCTTAACTGCTTCAAATCCATTAGGATATTTCTTGACGATGTTTTTCAGTGATAAACTAGCCATCTTACTAATCCTCCTAAAATAAAATGTTTATACTCTGATTTAAACCAGCAGCTTTCTTTGCTGCGGCCCTTGTTCTGAAACAATCATACATGAATTATTTTTCTTTTACCATATTGTTATTTACCAAAATACATTTCTGGCTTTTGGCTAATTTGTATAACGGGTTTTAAAAGTGACTGAAACGTCAAAATATCAAGAGAAACGCTCCAATATTTCTGTTTATATTCGATAAGCATACCGTATTTACGCCCTGTTTTAGTCAGAAATCACAAGACGGCGCCAATATTTTTGGCACCGTCTTGTAAATCTTATACGTGATTTTATTGTTTTCTTACAAGAACGTTCAGCCATCTATCGTCAGAATGACCAGAACGCACATCCTCTGTTTCCCAAAGCTTTACGATCTCAAACCGTCCGTTATCTCTTAAGAGTTCTGAGATGGAATCTGCCGTAAAGTCACAGAAATACCGTTTTCCTCTGAATCCTTCATAATCTCCAAGTTTAAAAGACATATAAAGGATTCCCTTATCATTTAAGGCCCTTGCTATCTTTGTAAGAATGTCAGACAGTTCCTTCTTTGGAGTGTGAAGTAAGGATGCGCATGCCCAGATTCCATCAAACACATTATCAAAATCTACTTGTTCAAATGTCATCTGAAGCACTTCAAGACCGGTATGGATTTCTGCCAGCTTACACATCTCTTCCGATGCATCAAGCGGTGTCACATCATATCCCAGTTCATAGAAAGACAGGCTGTCCCTGCCTGATCCGCAGCCTAAGTCCAGAATCGTATCACCTTCTTTCAGAAGATCCAGGAATTCCTTCATAATTCCCGACATATCCTGGTTCACCGTTTCTTCAAATTCCTTTGCCGCATACTTATTATAATAGTCTATCGAGTCCAAAATAATCCTCCTGTTATCCTTTTACCCGTTATCTGATTCTCTCAATTTTACTTTCTGTTATCCGGACTTTTCCTTCTTTCAGGAGATGCCCGATTGCACGTTTAAATGCATTCTTACTCATAGAAAACTCCCGCTTGATGATCTCCGGATCCGCCTTATCAGTAAACGGCAGGCTTCCGTCAAACTGTGTTTCTATGATCTCAAGAACCTTGGCGGAATCCGTATCCATTTGGATATAAGCCTTCTGTCTGGGACTTAAATCCAGTTTTCCGTCTTCTCTTACCTTAATTACCCGTGCCGTTACTTCATCGCCTTCCCGATAGTTTTCAAAAACTTCTTTCCGGGGAATCAGTCCGTAATACTTATGATCTACCGCTACAAAGGCTCCCAGGGTTTCATTGATTTCATAAATAATTCCGGTCACCTGATCATCCTTCTTATAAGGCGACTGATTGCTCATATAGGAATATACCCTCATAGTAGCTGCCAGACGTTTGCTTTTATCAATGTAAAGTGCCACCAGCACCTTCTCTCCCTGCTTTACCTTATGGGTCTGCTCTTTAAAAGGAAGAAGCAGATCCTTTTCAAGTCCCATATCGAGAAATGCACCGATTTTCCCAACTTCCTTTACTTGAAGCACAGCCGTTTCGCCTGCCTGAAGTTTCGGCGTTGCAGTCGTGGCGATCAACCGGTCTTCCGAATCCTTATAGATAAATACAGGGATACTGTCTCCAGGTCCGGCTCCCTCCGGCACCTGTTTTTTGGGTAGTAGTACGGAAACCTCACTTCCTGCATCCTCACCCACATAAACGCCGAACTCCTTGACCCTCTGTACTACCAGGGTCTGCATCTTTCCTAATTCAATCATGTTACATCCTCTCTGCTGTTCCCCGCAGCCAAATGACTGCGTAAGCTGCTCCCCCTTCATCACACAGGGAAACCGTATATCCTTCCTCTGTCCGGCTTATGCGGGGATAAACTACATCTCCAAAGACTG
Organism: Lacrimispora sanguinis; assembly: GCF_044987295.1. Classification (NCBI taxonomy): domain Bacteria; kingdom Bacillati; phylum Bacillota; class Clostridia; order Lachnospirales; family Lachnospiraceae; genus Lacrimispora; species Lacrimispora sanguinis. The sequence goes on from NZ_CP173277.1 coordinate 2,316,939, forward strand.
CTGCTTTTTTATATTCCACTCTCAGTTCGGAAACCTCCATCTCATCCGGAAGCACCTCCCTGGCAATCTCCACATATTGAGCGTTATTGACATGATGGTTCGTGTCAATATAATGCTTTCCAATGGTAACCGGCTCTGTTTCTTCATATTCCTCCGGCAATTGGATCTTACGGGAAGCATAGTCCATGGAAAGGCGTTCTTCATTGCCGTTTCCATATCCCCGGAGATCTTCCGGTTCAATTTTAACTGGACGCCCTTTTTCCGTATCAAACAAAAACCATACGGAATTAGCCCTTACTAGGTATTCTCCGGCCTTATCACATATGGTGAAATTCCGGTATCCGTAAAATCCCTTAAAGTCATATGGCCAGGTACCTACCACGATCTCCTCCCCCAGCACGGGATAACGATCCACCACGATCTGCCAGGAGGAGAGCCACCAGGCTTTATGACGGTCTGTTAAGTAAGAAATCCCAAGACCAATATCCTCAGATTGAAACGTAGAGCAATCCTGAAGATAATTCATAATACCTGTTAAAGTCAGTCTTCCGCACTCATCTGTTTCACTGTAGCGTACCCTGCTGCCAAATGTATACATTACACACCTCTCATCAAAATTATATAACATTATAAAGCATTTTTATGCTCTTGTCCAGATAAACCAAAGCTTTAGCATTAATTTAACAAACGATAATACAAAAAACGGAACCTTATAGGGTTCCGTTTTTCAGACTGGGCTACAAGGATTCGAACCTTGAAAATGACGGAGTCAGAGTCCGTTGCCTTACCATTTGGCGATAGCCCATCAATACAACAAGAGGAATTATACAAGATATTTCTTCATTAGTCAAGCTTTTTTTAATTTTTCTAAAAACTTCATAACCACCCGGCTTCAATTATACTCCTTATCAGAAATTGTCCGGGCGGCAGAAGATTATTTATTCGTAGATTTTCTTTCCAAAGATCTTTTCCAGTTTTTCAAGTGGAAGCTTAGGCGTTCTGTCTTCTCTCAGCAGACCGTTTGTCTCCTGCATGACATCTGTAAGCTGTGTGTAGCAAAAACCAGTAAATTTTCTGCTTTTAATCAGGAAATCCGTAATTGGCTCCAGACGTTTTAAAAATTCCCCTTCACTACCCACCTTATTGTAATATCCCCAGCCTTTCTCCTCTGCAGAAAAAGCGATGCCGCCATATTCTGTCATCAGGACAGGCTGTCCCCGATACGTCTGCCCATCCGCCAGAACAAAGCGGCGTTCCGCATGACCATTCAGGATAGTTTCCATACAATCATATTTTCCTTCGGTTTCCGGCATAAGTTCATAATCATGTAAGGCCAGAATATCGGTGTGCTCCGTCTGTTCCCAGCCATCGTTTCCACTGACCGGTCTTGTCTTATCTAAGGCTTTGGCCTGATAAAACAGCATATTAGAAAAGCTCTGCTGGCTGATGTCCGTTTTTATGTTTCTCATTCCCCAGCTTTCGTTTGCCGTCACCCATGTAATAATGGATGGATGGTTATAATCCCGTTCAATAAATTCAGTAAGTTCTCTGGAGGTGTTTTCTACGGTATTGTCTGTATACATATAGCAGCTTGGCATCTCTCCCCATACAAGGAATCCCAGTTTATCGGCCCAATAGTAATATCTTGGATCTTCTATTTTCTGATGTTTTCTAGCCCCGTTGAACCCCATTTTCTTTGAGAGCAATATATCATTTCGGATGGCTTCCTCATCCGGAGGCGTAAGAAGACTTTGAGTCCAGTAACCCTGATCAAGAACCAGTCTTTGATATAACACCTCTCCGTTTAACAGAATCTTCCCATTTGAAATGCAGACGGACCGAAGTCCAAAATAACTGGTTACCTTATCATTTTGAAGTTTTACTTCCATCTCGATCAAATTGGGTTTTTCCGGCGTCCATGTCAGCTGATCCCGGCGCAGATCCAGGTCCGGCAAAGCCAGTATCCCTTTTCCATAGCCGTTTTCACAGGATATTTTCAAACTGCCCAGATCCATTTCCAAACCGCCTTCTGCAGGAAGGCTATGAAAGGAGACTTCTGCAGCAGTACACTCCATGGAGGAAATAAAGATTTCGCATAAAGCTTCATTGCGTTCCAGATCCGGAGTTGCCTTTATCCGTTTTATATAGGGTTTTCCTGCGTATTCCAACCATACGCTCTGCCATATCCCGGTTGTAGGAGTGTACCAGCAGGCAAAATTTTCACCTGTCCATGTCTGCTTTCCTCTCGGCTTATCCGCTTCACTGTAATCCATGACTTTAACTATTATGATATTCTTTCCTTCGGTAACCAGTCCGGAAATATCTGCCTCAAAGGGAGTGTGACCTCCTCTGTGACCGCCTGCATAGGTTTGATTGATATAAACCTCCGCTTCATAATCCACGGCTCCAAACTTTAAAAGCAGGCTTTTTTCACATAATCTGCCTTTTTCCACAACGAACTCTTTCCGATACCATACCATATGGTGGACTCTAGTCTCTCCAATTCCACTCATTTCGGACTGATAGCAGAACGGAACCTGAATTTTCCGGTCAAATACCGGTTCATCAAAGGAAAATTCCCATTCTCCATTTAAATCCGTCCAATCTTCCCTTTTAAAATCAGGTCTCGGATAGTTTTTAATGACCATCTTCATACTCCTTTCCATTTTCACACTTTCACTTTGAACAAGACTTTGACTTACCCTTTTAGACCGGAAGTACTGATACCTTCCACCAGGTATTTCTGCAGGCAGATAAAGATAATGACTGCTGGCAGGATTGATAAGGTTGCCATTGCAAACATTGCACCGTAATCGGAAGAAGATCCTGGATCGCAAAATAACTTTAATGCAAGGCTGACCGGATATTTGGCAGACTCATTGATATAGAGTAAAGCGGAAAGAAAATCATCCCATCTCCACATAAATGAAAAAATGCTGGCCGTAATAAGCGCCGGGGTTATAAGCGGCATGATAATCCTGGAAAATATACCATAATAAGAACAACCGTCAATCTTGGCTGCCTCATCAAGCTCACGAGGAATTCCATCTATGAAATTAATCAGCAGGTAAACAAAGAATCCCTGAATCGCAAAACAATAAGGAACAATCAACGGTATATAACTTCCTACCCACCCTAATTTCTGATACCATAAATACTGAGGAATCATAAGAACCTGAGCCGGAAGCATCATGGAAAGCAGCATAGCCACAAACAAAGCCTTTCTTCCAAAAAATCTGCATCTTGCAAGACCATAGGCTACCAAAGCTGAGGAAAAGACAGTTCCCAAAGTTGCTACAACAGATATAAACAGAGAATTCTTAAAAAAGACTGCAAATGTGATCTTGGCAAAGCCTTTCCAGCCATTTATATAATTAGAAAACACAAATTTCTCCGGAATCAGCTGACCTGCTGTTGTAAAGATTGTATTGGTATCCTTAAAAGAACTCATAACCATCCAAACCAGAGGATAAATCATTACAAGCCCCAAACCACAAACAATTACATGGTAAAAAATTTTGCCTATTTTTCTTTTCGTCTTCATCTGTTTCACACCCCCTCCGTATAAACCCAGAATTTCTTTGTTGCGAACAGAATTGCTGTAATAAGGCCTATAATTCCCAGCATTACCCAGGCCAAAGCTGCCCCATATCCGGTATTATAGAACTCAAAGGATTGCTGGTACATATAAACGGTATAGAACAAAGTGGAGTTCAGCGGTTTTCCCTGGGTTATAATGAAACATTGTGTAAATGCCAGGAAACCGTTGATCATCTGCATCACCAGATTAAAGAAAATGGTGGGTGTTAAAAGAGGCAGAGTGATTTTGAAAAACTGAGAAAATTTATTTGCGCCATCTACTCTGGCAGCCTCATATAGTGTTACAGGAATCTGCTTTAAGGATGACAAGAAGATCAGCATGGAAGAACCAAACTGCCAGACTGCCAGGATAATAAGGGTCCAGATGGCTGTATTCTTATTTCCAAGCCAAGCAAAGCTGGTCTGAATCCCCATAATACTCAAAAGGTGGTTGATCACACCATCGGTTGCAAACATCCGCTTCCAGAGGATGGCGACAGCCACAGAACCTCCAATGATGGATGGAAGATAGTAAGCCGCCCGGTAAAAGCCGGTTGCCTTTGTTGTATTGAGCAAAAGCATGGCCACCATAAGTGCAAAAATCAAACGCAGAGGAACAGAAACTAAGGCGAAATAAAATGTAACCCCTATGGTCTGAAAAAATACTTTATCATCAGTAAACATTTTTATGTAATTTTTAAGTCCAGCAAAAACAGGCGGCGACAAAATGTTATAATCACATAAAGAATAGTAAAAGGATATTCCCATAGGCACCACCATGAACAACAGAAAGCCGATGATAAACGGAAGACTGAATACCACTCCTGCTGTACTTTCTTTGTTAAGGAAATGCTTAAGGCCTGCCCCTTTGTTGTCTTTCATAGACGTCCTCCATTCATGGATAATCGTTTGTGTGCCCGCTTCACCGGGCACAAGTAAGTCCCCACCCATCACTGATGCCTTTCCAGCATTGAGCAGGGACTTACTAAATGTAGTTAAATTATTTTTTGCTCATAATATTATTGGACCCGTTAAAGAATTCTTCTGCGGCAGTAGCTGCATCATATGCACCATAGCACAACTGTTCCTGAACCTGATTTAACAGATTGGAAACCTCACTTGCACCGTCTGGCTGCGGCGGATTGATGGGGGAACAGTTAGGGGTTACAACCTCGTTAATATAACGAATTACCTCTTGATCCACATCGCTCATCTTCGGTGCCAGTTCCCCGGCAATCACACTGGAAGCCGGAACACCTCTTTCCCCAAGCAAAATGTTGTTTGCCTCACTGGAATTCGTTAAGAAGTTAAGAACCTTAACTGCTTCTTCCGGATTCTTTGTATGAGCGCCGACAGAGAAGAACATGCTTGATTTTAAATAACCGGATTTCTTCGGATCTGCTGACGGCCAGGTCGTTATACCGATTTCCATACCCTCCGGAGCTGCTTTTTGAATAGCAGTCAGCTGATTCGAGTTATAAAAAGCACACCAGGACATGGTTTCAGGACCGGAGCCGTAGACCAGAGGTTCCTGTTCAACGGAGCCTATAGAAAGTTCCGCAAATACGCCTGGATCAATAAACCACCCTTCTTTAATTCCTGTTTCATACATCTGGAAAAATGGAAGGTAATCTTCTGCGGTTCCCCCCATCTTTTTGTCTCCATAAAGAACAATATCATTGCCTCTCATAAAATAATCCAGGTAGGCTCCTGCATTATAATATGCAATGTTTGTTTTATACCCTGTCTTTTCATAAACCTGGCGGCACAAATCAATAAATTCATCCGTAGTCATATAATCCTTAACTTCAATCCCATTTTCTTCCAGCAGAGTCTTATTATACAGAAGAGAAGGCGCATTAATTCCCGCACAGATTGCATAGATTCCATCTCCTACCTTACCACTGGCCATGGTGTTCTCGGAAATATTGGAGACATCCAGGGTGCCATCTTCAATGTATGGCTTTAAATCTATCAACAGTCCATTTTTTACATATTGATCAACGAACGAATAATCCATCTGGACAAGATCCGGAATTGCCTGTCCTGCTGCAGACGTAGCCAGTTTATTCCAATAATCAGACCACTCGGAAAACTGCCCTTCTATCACTGTCCCCGGGTTCTGTTCCGCATATAAGTCTAAAGCAGCCTGAGTTTTCTCGTTTCTGACCTGATTTCCCCACCAACTCATAGTCAGTTTTACATCGCCACCTCCATTCCCTGCAGATACAGCGGTAGTTTCTGCTGCAGTACCTTCCGTTGTGTCTGCAGTTGTAGATGTGGTACCGCCTCCGCATCCGGCCAGGGAAGCTGCTGCCATAGCTGCCGCCATTAGTAACGCAATTCTTTTCTTCATGAAACCTTCCTCCATTCATTTACTTTTGCTGTATCAAGCGTCTTCATTATACTTCCCACGATTATTCCAGTAAATGAGTAAAACCGGGTTCCAAGTTGAAAAAACCGTGTTGTCTGTATAATTTGAATAGTTCTTTTCCATAACCGGTTGTTTTACTGAACTGTTTTCTATATAATTTACCTGTCATCAGTTCAGAACGCGAAAGGCGGTCCTTTATGAAGCAGTTAATTAGAAATCTCTCTTTAAAAAAGAAGATTCATTCCATTGTATTTCTTTGCATTATCCTTTTGGCTTTTGTTTCACTCTTCAGTATCCACCTGGTTTCCAAGGCCCACCAAAAAGTGCTCTATCAATCTGTGGCCTCATCCTTGTCCTATACTGCCAAAGAGCTGAATAACCGTCTGGATAATATTTCCACCATGGCTGATATGTTTCTGGCTGATACCATTATTCAAAATGGACTTGGGACTTTAAAGGATTCTCCCAGTGTACAGGACCGTTCCATTGCATACAAAGCTCTTTACGGAACTTTAAATGAATATTATTTTACCTTCCGAAAAAATAATATTAACTATATGAGTCTTTATCAAGACCGGTTCTCCATTCATACCCATATTTCGGCGGAAAATATTCTTCCGGAATCCGTCATTCAGGACCTTGTCACAAGAGGCGAAGAGGCCAAAGGGCGTACTCTTTGGATTACCGATTACAGCGAAGAATACGGCCTGTTTATGGTCAAGAACTTACGCCGGTCGGAATATTTAAGTCTTGATTCCCTTGGAACGCTTGTTGTCAGCTTAAATATAAACGGGCTGATAAATGCCGCCACCAGCACCAGCCACTTTTATGATGACACCCGTTATATTCTATACGGTCAGGAGGACTTAATCTATAATTCCTCCAGTTTAAAAGCCGGTGAAATGTCACTTTTTGATAACTTTTTCCATTCCAGATATGGTCTTGTAAATCCTGATGGAAACAGCTTCTTTTACGTAAAAGGAATCATACCGGAATTTGACTGGGATTATGTTTGTCTGATTCCATACGGCAGCATCGCGGATTCTCTCCGTACCAGCTTAAAAGTATGCCTGGCCATCATTACAGTCTCCATAGGGCTTGCCATCCTGCTCTCCTCTGCTTTGATTGATTCTATTACAAGGCATTTTGATAATCTGCTTTTAAAAATGGAACGATTTGCAGCAGGGCAAACCGAAACACCACAGATTTCCTACGATTACAGCAAACGTACCGATGAGCTGGGCATTCTTCACACCCGCTTTGACCAAATGGTGGATAAAGTAAACCAGCTGATCCGAACAAACTACTTAAATGAAATTCTCATAAAGGAAGCTCAGCTAAAAGCCCTGGAAACTCAGATGAATCCCCACTTTTTATACAACACCCTGGAATCCATTAACTGGAGGGCAAAGACTGTTGGGGCAAAAGATATTTCTTCCATGACAGAATCCTTAGGCACTCTTCTTCGTATTACACTGGACCAGAAGCACAAAGAAGTTCCTTTAAGCCGGGAACTGGAGCTTGTGCAATGCTATATGACAATCCAGAAATATCGCTATGAAGACCGTCTGGAATATGAGATATCCGCTCCCCAGAATCTATTCGGTTGCTCTGTACTTAAGCTGACGCTCCAGCCTCTGGTGGAAAATGCCATCCGCTATGGACTGGAAGAAAATACGGAGGAATGCCGAATTCAAATCGTAGCAGAAACAGATGGTTTTTCCCTCTTCGTTTCTGTAAAGAATAACAGTTCATTCTTTGAAGAAGACCTTTTAAGGAAACTGAAAACTCACCAGATAGAACCTCATGGTTTTGGAATCGGTCTTTTAAATATTATGGAGCGAATGGAACTAACTTACGGAGAGAACTACGGTCTTACTCTCTATAATGAGGAAGACCAGGCCGTCGCCCGGTTGTCTTTTCCCCTTAATCCTCCACCAGAGGTCATTGCTGATACGAAAGGAGAACGTTAATGCTGAAATTAATTATTGCCGATGATGAACGTATGATCCGGGAATCTATTTCATCTCTTATTGACTGGAGCAGCCTGGGCATCAAGCTTATCGGAACCTGTCGGGATGGCATTGAGGCCTATAATATGATCCTCGATGAATCCCCGGATATCGTTATGACTGACATACGTATGCCTGGCCTGTCCGGATTAGAGTTAATAGAACGTATATCCCAAACCGACATGGATACCCAGTTTATCCTGCTTTCTGGCTTTGGAGAATTTGAATATGCAAAACAGGCGATGAAATACCGGGTCCATCATTACCTTCTTAAACCCTGCAACGAGGCTCAAATCATGGAAAGCATGAGGGATGTGATCCAGGAATACTATCATCGTCAGGCATTTCAGGATTTGAAAGAACGCCAAAAAGCGTTAACCGCCAACCTCCACCACAGTATTCTGGCAAATATTATTAATGAACAGATTTTTCTGCCTGAACCGGCAGAATCTTCCTGGAATGCCTATTCCGGATTTATGGATTTTTATAATACGGGATATGAAATGTGTTTTCTCCACTATTTGGAAGAAGATTATTTTATCTCCGTTTTAAGCTGTATTTACGATTACATGGCCGAGCATGCACCTGGTATAGAACTGTACAGCATTTATGTAAAAAATTCCCTGATTCTGTTTTTCGAAGGATATCAGGTCTCCTATGATAAATTCGATACATTTATGCATAGCTTAAATCCGAATGCACAGTCGGTGGAATTAGATTATAAACGATATACCTTTTCGAGCCTGGGAAAGCTTTTGGAGACCATGATTACAAAGATCAAACGCTACGGAATCATCTATTTTATGAATGGACTGCAGCCAGTCCCCACCTGCAATTATAAAAATTTGATCTCTGAAATAGAAGATCTTTCCACGCTTTTAATAGAAGCAAACGGATCAGAGCTAAAATCACATCTGGAGGAACTTACTGCAATTTTAAATGATATCAGCAATCCTGATTTTTTAAAGCAGGCAGGTTCACGGATACTGATTAAATTTGCCACGGAAAGCAACTATCTTTCCTCTGTGGACACCACGGAATATCTGATGGATTTAAACCAGCAGACTGAGATAGGAGGCGTCCGCACCTTGCTTTGTGAAAAGCTTAACGAGATCCTGAAGGAGCCGTCCAACCATTCCCAGCGCTACAGCCCTTTTATTGAAAAAGTCATGCAGTATGTAGAAGAACATCTGGACAATCCCAATCTTACCTTGAAATCCATAGCAGAAAATTATCTTTTTATGAATGTGGATTATGTAAGCAAACGGTTCAGCAAGGAAACAAAGCAAAAATTTTCAAACTACATCACCATCCTGCGAATCCAGAAAGCCAAGCAATTATTAGCAGAAGGTCATACCGAACAAATTCAATGGATTGCTCAGCAGGTGGGATGTGGAAATAACCCCCAGTATTTCAGCCAGATCTTCAAAAAAAATACGGGGATGACACCTAGCGCATATGCTAAAAAGTTAAATGGAGGAGAATGACATGACAAACAAAGAATTACTGCCAAAAATTCATCTTGTGATGGACAAATTAATGAACTTAGGAGGGGCCGACTATGAAAATGACCGTTCCGTGGGAAAGGAGGAGGCAAGCCGAGGTATCATCGCCAGAGACTTTGGTATTGAAGAATGGGACTGGCCTCAGGGCGTAGGTCTTTATGGTCTTTTAAAGCTACAGAGATTTTACGGAGATAACCGTTACTTAGAATTCTTTGACAGCTGGTTTGAGAACAATTTAAAGAAAGGACTGCCCAGTAAAAATATTAATACGACTGCCCCTTACCTGGTTTTAGCCGAACTGCTTGATGATCTTAAGAACCCGGAATATGAGAAACTATGTCTGGACCACGCCCACTGGCTAATGACAGGACTTCCCAAAACAAAAGAAGGCGGTTTCCAGCATGTGGTAACTGCCATAGGAGACCGTGACGGTATCCTGTTAAATGAAGGAGAAATGTGGATTGATACGTTATTCATGGCAGTTTTGTTTTTAAATAAAATGGGCCATCGTTTCCAGAATCAGGAGTGGATCGGTGAAGCGCTTCATCAGGTATTATTACATATCAAATATTTATATGACAAGCATACCGGGTTATTTTATCACGGCTGGAGCTTTCTGTTAAATAATAATTTCGGAGGAGTTTTCTGGTGCAGGGGAAATTCCTGGTTTACCTATGGAATTCTGGAATTTATAGAGTCCTACGAAGGAACGATTGACCATGGTCTTCTCACTTACCTGACAGATACCTTTAAAGCCCAGGTAAATGCATTGATAGGTTTACAGGCTCCATCTGGTTTATGGCATACCGTTCTTACTGATCCTTCAAGCTACGAAGAGGTATCTGGCTCGGGAGCAATCGCCGGTGGTATTCTAAAAGGAATAAAAATGGGGATTCTTGATGAATCATATTATGTCTGTGCAGATAGGGCCGTTAAGGCGGTATGCAAAAATATAGGAGAAGACGGAACCGTGTTAAATGTTTCCGCAGGAACCGGGATGGGCTATGATGAAGATCATTATAAAAACATTACCATTCGTCCCATGGCCTACGGACAATCATTGGCTCTGATCTCACTGGTCGAAGCTTTGAATGAATAGTCAATCGGATATCCGCAATCCGTTCCCTGCTTGAAGAGTTAAAAATACATACAAAAAAACCAGTAAATCTTATATTTACTGGTTTTTCTTATCACTGGGCTACAAGGATTCGAACCTTGAAAATGACGGAGTCAGAGTCCGTTGCCTTACCATTTGGCGATAGCCCATCAGTGCAACGAATGTATTATACTATAGCTTTTCATTCTGGTCAAGTACTTTTTTACACTTTATTTCCAAAAATGAACCATCAGGAAGAGCTTCTTGATGTTGCAGGCTCTTCCTGGTATTTTGTTGTATGAGGCTCTTCCTTAGAACTGTTATTCCCAGTTTCCGTTGCATTCTTTGACGTCTCAGACGGGCTTTCTTTTGCAGGTTCCGTCTGCTCCGTTGGTTTTGTCTCTTCACTCTCTTCTTCTGTCAAATCCGGATCCGCATTTCCGTCTCCGATCACAGGAGTCTCAAAGATCCCCTTTACGGTTGTCTGCTTCCCTATTTTAGGAGAAATACCGCCCAGAGTAAAGGTATATTCCATACCTCCCTGCAGACCTGTCACATGAATCTCACAGGAATAGGAATCTGTATCTCCTACCTTGGCAGAATAGGTTTTTTCATCTCCGTCTTTTACTGAGACCGTAGGATTTTTCCATTTCACTTTAGTTTTAAAATAAACCATTACAACGCCGTTGTCATAATCCACATAGTCAACTTTAATATTTTCTGTCGTTACAACTTCCGCTTCTGAAGTGGTCTCTTCCGCTGTAGTCGCTTCTGTGGCGGCTGTTGGCTGGGTTTGAGTCGCCTGTGTCGGTGCCTGGGTCGCTTCTGATGAAGGGACCGCAGTGCTGGATTCCTCAGCTACAGGACTCTCCGTTATGGTCTCGGGCACGGTTTCTGTGGCAACCTGGGTTGTTCGCGCCGGAATTGTTTCTTCCCCCGCATCGGTCTTACCACTCACTGCATAAGAACGCTCCGTAATTTCTTTTGCGATCTCCTCCATGGTAAGAGGCGCCAGCGACTTCATATCATCCATGGAAAGAGAATTGTTCTGTAAAATCAGTTCCCTCAAAAAATATGCTTTTCCATAAGAAATCTTATATTCATCTGCCAGCTGTTTTACTTCATCCTCTTCCATGACCTGCTGGTCATATACTACCGCTTTCAGCTGTTTTTCCTCAAGGGTATTCCGGATGTCATTCACCACCGCATAGCGCAGGCCCTGTGCCTTGCTGATGCTGTCATTGGACACAGTAACCAGGATCGCATTATCCAGCTGGCTTAGATAACCATGAGTCACCATGGAGCCAATCACAGCGTTGACAGCGGTGTTCAAATCCACACCTTTTAAATCCATGTCCTGCATGATGCTTTCCCCATCCTCATTCAGGGCTTTTGCCTCCAGGACTTTATTCTTTTTATTCACCGATAATTCCACGCTTGGGTTTACATCTATTCCGATTACAGAATCCACTTTTCCATTTTGATAAGTATAAGTTCCCCCTGCCAATGCGATCATACAAAAACATGCCGCCACCAAGGTTGCAATCACCCTCTGCCTCAGGAAGAAAACGGAACGTTTTTCCTTCTCTGCCTTTAATTGAGGCGTACTTAAGTCAATTCGTTCCAGAACATTCGGAGTCAAATCCCCGGCCGCAGATTTTAAGCAGGCTTCAATCTGTTGTCTATTCAGTTGTCTGCGATTTAATTCAGCCATTTTAAAGCCTACTCCTCTCTCAAATAGTTTTCCAGTTTCTTCATTGCACGGTTATATCTGGAAAGAGCTGTAGCCAAAGGAATCTTAAGGCTGGCGGCGATCTCTCTGTGCTTCATACCTCCGGAGGTATGAAGGAGAACGATCTCCCTTTCCTCTTCCTTAAGAATTTGAAGGGCGGCAAGAAGGACCATCTTATCCGCCGCCATCTCGATTTCAGAGCAGACTTCTCCTGTTTCCGCTCCGGTTAAATCCTCCAGTGTTACATCCGAATCATGCTTTTGCTCACGGAACTTCATATAGCATAGATTCCGGGCAATGGTAAACATCCACGCCAAAGGCTTCCCCTGGGATTTATAGCCTGACGCAGAAGTCCATATCTTAAGATATACCTCCTGCATGATCTCCTCCGCATCCTGGGGGTGCCTTACAATAGACAGGATAAAACTGTATATCGTCCGGTCTGTATTCTGATATAGCTGCCGAAAGGCCTCCTGGTCTCCAACCGCAACTTTTTTAAGAAGCTCTTCGTCGCTCAAACGGCCATAATCTTCAGGCCCGCCAAGGCTCATCAATCCCATAAATAACATGGATCCGATTTCCTTTCTACTATGTTAATGCGAAATACTGTCATCTTATTGCATAATATGGAAAATTTTTATTACCTTATTTTTCCACCCCAAAACCGCTTTCCGCCGTTATGATCAGACAGCACCGCTTATCTAATTCAGTTACCTTTTTCGTGACTTCTTCCTTTAGCCAGTCCTTCTTTTTCCTGTTATATTCCCGGGGTACCACCAGATCAAAGATCAGGTTGATCTTGTTTTTCCCCTCTACCATACGAAAGTCATGGAACGAAATCCTGGTATCTATTTCCTGAAGCACTTGGTTCAGCATGTTCCCAAATTCCATAACCCTGGAATCTTTTGTCTCTACCGGGTCCATGTGAATTACCAGAAAAATCCCAAACTTTCTTACTGCTTCTCTTTCAATGGTATCAATTATTTCATGGGACACTTCGATATCAACATCATTGGGTACCTCTGCATGAATGGAAGCCATACTTCTGGAAGGGCCGTAGTTATGCACAATTAGATCATGGCTCCCTATAATTCCATCGTAGCTTTCTACAAATTCTGTAATCTCAACATACAGCTTGGGATCAATGGGTTCTCCAATGAGAGGGGCAAGGGTATCCTTGGCAATTTTTACTCCTGCCCACATGACAATAACAGAAACTGCAATCCCTATGATACCATCAATATTAAGTCCCCATATGCCATAAACCAGAATTGACAGAATCGTGGCAGAAGTGGTGACCACATCTCCAAGGGAATCCGCCGCCGTAGCTTTCATGACCGCAGACTGAATTCTTTTCCCCAGGGTATTGTTAAAAAATGCCATCCAAAGCTTTACGCAAACAGATAGCAGTAAAATGGCAACAGACACAGCTTTAAACGTCATCTCTTCGGGATGAATGATTTTCCCGATGGATGTTTTTAAAAAGGAAAAGCCCACCTGAATGACCAAAAAGGCTACAATAAAAGCAGCAATGTACTCCATTCTTCCGTGTCCAAAGGGGTGGTCTTCATCGGCCGGCTTTCCTGCCATTTTTACTCCTATGAAGCCAATAACAGAAGAAGCAGCGTCAGAAAGGTTATTAAAAGCATCTGCCGTAACAGAGATACTGTTTACCAGCATTCCAACCAAAAGTTTGGCGCTGAATAAAAGTACATTGCAGCAGATACCTACAATACTTGCCATTAGCCCATACCGGGTCCGTACCTGTGTATCCTCTGTCTTTTTATAGTCCTTAACAAATGTCTTAACCAAAAACTCTGTCATAGTACTCCTTTTCAAGACTTATTCTTTATAACATACCTGCTCAAGAAACAGTCCTTCCGGCGGCGCCGTAAAGCCTGCCTCATTCCGATCCTTTGAATTTAAGATATTCTTCATCTCTTCCGCCTTACGCTGACCTAGACCCACTTCAATCAGCGTACCTGTTAAGATCCTGACCATATTATATAAAAAGCCGTTTCCCGTAAAGCGTATCAGAAGCCGGCTACCCTGCTGCTTAAATTCAATCTGTTTTAAAACCCTTACCGTAGACTTCTTCATTTTCTTGTTGGCACAAAAGCTTTTAAAATCATGTTCACCTATCAGAAAGGTTGCAGCCCGTTCCATGGCATCTATATCAAGCTCCTTAAACAAGCCATAGATGTACTTTCTCTCAAAAACCAGCTTTTTTTTGCCCATTTCAATCTGGTACAAATAGGTTTTTTCCTGAGCATGAAGGCGGCTGTGGAATCGTTCCGCCACGTATTCCACGGTTTTTATCCGAATGTCCTCCGGAAGATACTGATTTAAATATTCCCTGATCTCCTCTGGCCTCATCCCTGTATTCCCATGAAAATTAGCAACCTGTGCCAATGCATGAACACCTGCATCCGTTCGTCCCGAACCATGTACCTCCACTGCCTGTCCCAGCATACGCTCCAAAACATGTTCGATCTTTCCCTGTATGGTCTGTTCCGTATTTCCCTGCTTTTGCCAGCCATCATAGCGGCTTCCGTCGTATTCCAGAACCATTCGATAATTTTTTATCATTTTATCTTTGCCCTTCTTCCTCTATATCTGAGCAGCAAGGCAGCAATTAATATTCCAAAGGCTACTCCTGCGCAATCCAGCCACACATCTGATATCTGGCCGGAACGCCCGCTTACCCCAAGCTGAATGGTCTCATCCACAAACGGTACCATAAAACCAGCAGTTAATCGGATAAAATATCTTCTCTCCGCCGGAAAACCATAGGACCTTATACATCCATACAGCAAAATTCCCAATATAGTGTATTCTGAAAAATGCCCTGTTTTGCGGATTATGTGCTCTGTCAGCCACCTGGTACTGATTCCCAGGGACCCAAGTGATTCCTGTGCCACCCGAAGCACCCATCCGCTGTCAGCCGATGAGATGTCCGAAGGCTTCATGGAATTTGAAAATATGAACAGAATAAAAAGAATAGTCACTGCCGTCCATATCGCCTTCTTTTTCATAGCCATTTCCTCAAAATTCCGCCTTTCTCCACCATTAAGGCGGCCTGAGTTTCTTTTCCTCAATCTTCCATAATTTATCATAATTTCATCCATTATAGTACAACAACAGTTATAATACAAGGATAGGCATTAAAAAAATCCCCAAAAACGGCCTAAAACCGCATATTTGGGGAAATTCCTTTTATGGTCCAATCGTAACCGGTACGCCTAAATTACAGTAACTCCACAATACATCCATGTTGCTGTTGTCTACTGCAACGCAGCCGTGTGTGGTTCCGTCTGGAACCCTGCAGCCATGAATCTCAATAGCTCCTCCAAGAGGGGTATCCCATGGTGGCTGCTGACCTGCCAAATTGGCTTTTATTATTTCATCTCTCTGAGCCTCGGTGATAATACCGTCTGCATATCCTCTTTCCGCGTCTTTAATACCCGGATAAGAAAGTCCCAATGCCAGATAAGCGATGCTCTTATCGTTTCTGGTACATACGTAGAACTCACCGCTGGGTGTTCTCATATCACCTTCTACTTTTTTGTTTCCTTCTGCTGAGGACGCCCCCAGGGAAACCGGGTATTCTGCAATTAAGACATCATTCTGCTTTAATGAAAGCATATTCGTTCTCTTGCTCACATATATGGTCACGTTATTCGTCGAATCGGAATTACCGGAGGTAATATTGGCACCGGGACCGGACACCGGCTCTGCGTACCCTGTAACTTGGGAAGATACTGCCAAAACGATGACCAGAGCGGCTGAGATCAGACACCTGTATCTTTTTCCTATCCATTTCATCATTCTTAACTCTCCTTTTTTGTTACATTATACCATCCATTTTGGAAACTATCATTTACAATATTCTTACATTTCCATCCAAAATTTTCCTTTTTGAAAGTTTTATTTATCTAAAGTAAGCACTGCAAATAAGCCAGCGCAGAATTTAAGCAGCCTTCTACCCCTACCAGACTGCTCTCCAGGCAAAGGTGGTAATTCTGTGCCTTGCCCCATTCGCATCCGGTATAATACTGGTAATAATCTCTTCTCTTTTTATCTATCTCCCGGATCCGTTCTTCCATCACTTCAGGACTGACGCCTGTTTCAAGAGAATTCAACCGTTTTATCCGGTCTTCCATCCTGGCATATACAAACAAATTGATGCTGTTTTCAAGCACTCTGTCCGCACAGCGACCAACAACGATACAAGGCCCCTCTTCTGCCAGCTTTCGTATTACACTAGACTGGGCCAGAAAGATCTGATCTGACATAGAAATTTCATATACGGTAGAGAAGGGAGAATAATGGATCTGTTCTATGGATTCCTGATGGACGGGAAGATGCTCGTCGTAATGCAGAAATGCTTCCTCCGCCAAATCACTTACTTCTGCAGACAAAGAAATCAGGTCCTTATCATAGAATGGAAGCCCCAGCCTTTCAGCCAGCTTCATGCCCAACTCTCGTCCGCCGCTTC
The DNA here is from genome assembly GCF_044987295.1 of Lacrimispora sanguinis. Classification (NCBI taxonomy): domain Bacteria; kingdom Bacillati; phylum Bacillota; class Clostridia; order Lachnospirales; family Lachnospiraceae; genus Lacrimispora; species Lacrimispora sanguinis. Next base: position 2,333,735 of record NZ_CP173277.1, read on the forward strand.
CAAACTCGCGGCTAATTGTAATCACCTTATCCAACATATGCTCCTCCTTATCTTCTGCTGAGTAATTCCCGAGTAATCCTCTTCTACCCATCATAGTTTCTGTATAGCAAGATATCTACAAGGCTGTCAAATGGGCTTTAAATCTCCTGTCAATATATTTGCATTTTACCACATTCTTAAATACCTGTATACCACATTTCAGCTCTACTTATTCATACTTAAAGAAGAATCTCATAAAAAGTATTGTTTATCTTGTGAAATGGTTCGTTATCCTTTTTAAAAGTTCCCAGACATTATCTCCATAATTGCTTACTAAAACTATAATCAGCCTTTTTTTTGCATCATAGCTGGAAATAAAGCTGACGCCTGGATCACAGCCTTGAAAATATGGTTGGTAACCGCTATCCTGCTTTTTAAGCCAAATGCCATAACCATAACATTGTGCTTCTCCACTATGGTTAGTTATCATAGCAGCTGTCATCTCTGGCGAAAGCAATTGGCCGGACATAAAATGTTCCCAAAATAATCTTATATCATTTACTGTTGTAAATGCACCGCCTGCACCTGTACCTTTTGCGTCTACACTGAAAATATTAGTGCGGTAGTCATTGCCTTTTTCATTGTAAATATAATTTACTGCACATTTTGCAGGCAGTCTATCCAATTCATAATACCCGGTGTTAACCATTCCACAGGGCGCAAATATATTATCTTTCAGAAATTCATCAAAGTCCGATCCTGTTATTTCTTCAATTATCATAGCCAGCACGACAAAGCCGGTATTATTATATTTAAACCTGCTTCCACGTGGATATATCATAGGTTTGTCAATAAAAAACGGCAACAGATCCTTATTTGAGCGTATCCTATAATTGGGAAAATCTATCCACAGCTCCTCATAGTCACTCATAACCTGTTCATCAAAATAATCCGGTATCCCGGAAGTATGGGATAGCAATTCCTCTATGGTTATTGTACCATCAATGGCCTTTAAGTCAAAATCGAAAATATTACCAATTTTGTCATTAAGATGGAGTAATCCTCTTTCTATTAGCTGCAATATTCCTATAGCAACAAAAACCTTTCCTGCGGATGCAGTCGCAAATTTTGTATCGTTTTCATTTGGAACCTTATTAGGTAAATCTGCATACCCAAATGACTTCTGAAAAACTGTTTCATCTTCTCTTTGTATCAACAGGCAGCCCCTAAAGTCTGTTCCAATCAAGTCATTTATATCCATATACATCTGATTCCTTTCCGCTGATTTTTAATAATCTCTCCTCAGTATAGCATAAGTACTTAAAAAAGAAGCATCCCGGATTCAATTATTTTCCCATGCAAAAAAACAGATCTCCATAACTGGAGATCCGCTTCTGGTCCTTAAAATTATAAGAGCGAAAATGGAGCCGGATATTACCAGATTTCATGTTAGGATAACATCAGATTGCCCTATATTTGTCTGGTAGATGATTAAAAATAAAACAACATATGAATGTAGCCATTAAAGAGTAAATTATAGAAATTATAAAACAATTCATAAATTTTTTGTTTGTTACTAAACCTTTTATTAATTTGTTGACTTTACCTATCATAAGTTTAACCTTCTTTCTATTATTTCATGGCACTCTATTACAAATAGCATAATCATTGGGAAATAAACTTATGACCGAAGCTTTCAAGGATTCCGCTGTGTCTTAAATCATAATATTTCCTGGACTCTACCCACTTGTCCATTCGTTAACATCACTTTGATTCCATGAGGGTGAAAGCTACTGTTTGTTAGTATTTTCCCAACGATTCCTTCTGTTAGTTTTCCGGTTCTTTGGTCAGATTTTAATACAATTTTTACTGTTGCACCTATTTTAATATCAATTCTATTTTGTCCGTTCATTTTTCTCCTCGCTTTAGCATCCGTTAGTTTATAATATATTATTATACATATTCTAGACGTTGATGTTTATTAAATTACCTTTATGAAAAATATTTCCACAGGCTGTCCCAAAAAAGACATTTTCATAAATCAAAAAATAGCGGAAACCCTGATAAAATCTAGGTTTTCGCTACAAATAAAAAGAGCGCGAGACGGGACTCGAACCCGCGACCCCGACCTTGGCAAGGTCGTACTCCACCAACTGAGCCACTCGCGCATATCTCTTCTTTACTTTTGAGACATATACCCTCAAAACCACACATTGCTACATATCTATCTTCATCCGTTCTTTCCTCTTACCTAAACCAACCTGGTTAAGCCCTCGACCTATTAGTGACAGTCAGCTGCACATGTTGCCATGCTTCCACCTCTGCCCTATCTACCTCGTCGTCTTCAAGGGGTCTTACTCTTGCGATGGGATATCTCATCTTGAGGGGGGCTTCACGCTTAGATGCCTTCAGCGTTTATCCCTTCCCGACTTGGCTACTCTGCCATGGCTTTGATAGCCAACAGATACACCAGAGGTCAGTCCATCCCGGTCCTCTCGTACTAAGGACAGCTCCTCTCAAATATCCTACGCCCACGCCGGATAGGGACCGAACTGTCTCACGACGTTCTGAACCCAGCTCGCGTACCGCTTTAATGGGCGAACAGCCCAACCCTTGGGACCTACTACAGCCCCAGGATGCGATGAGCCGACATCGAGGTGCCAAACCACTCCGTCGATGTGAACTCTTGGGAGTGATAAGCCTGTTATCCCCAGGGTAGCTTTTATCCGTTGAGCGATGGCAATCCCACTTTATACCACCGGATCACTAAGTCCTAGTTTCCTACCTGCTCCACCCGTCGGTGTCGCAGTCAAGCTCCCTTATGCCTTTGCACTCTTCGAATGGTTTCCGTCCATTCTGAGGGAACCTTTGAGCGCCTCCGATACCCTTTCGGAGGCGACCGCCCCAGTCAAACTCCCCGCCTGACATTGTCCCCCAGCCAGGTCATGGCTGCAGGTTAGAAATCCAATACCGCAAGGGTGGTATCCCAACATCGGCTCTGATAAGACTGGCGTCCTATCTTCTTAGCCTCCCACCTATCCTGTACATGCAGTACCGAATCCCAGTATCAAGCTGGAGTAAAGCTCCATGGGGTCTTTCCGTCCTGGCGCAGGTAACCAGCATCTTCACTGGTATTTCAATTTCACCGGGTGCATTGTTGAGACAGCGCTCAAATCATTACGCCTTTCGTGCGGGTCGGAACTTACCCGACAAGGAATTTCGCTACCTTAGGACCGTTATAGTTACGGCCGCCGTTTACTGGGGCTTAAATTCAGAGCTTCGCGTTGCCGCTAACCCCTCCTCGTAACCTTCCAGCACCGGGCAGGCGTCAGCCCATATACCTCACCTTTCGGTTTTGCATAGACCTGTGTTTTTGCTAAACAGTTGCTTGAGCCTATTCTCTGCGGCCTGGTTTCCCAGGCACCCCTTATCCCGAAGTTACGGGGTCATTTTGCCGAGTTCCTTAACAATGCTTCTCCCGCCGGCCTTAGGATTCTCTCCTCATCCACCTGTGTCGGTTTACGGTACGGGCACATATTACACAATAGCGGCTTTTCTTGACAGCCCCTACGAAGACTTCCCTACTTATGTTCGGTACGCGTCACACCTTCCTGTTGCTGGGTGGATTTGCCATTCCAGCCAGTCCAGTGCTTGCCCCGGTCTTTTCATTCCCGGGTTCTTCTTCGGTTCTGTGTCCCCACAGTTCTGATAATATGCGGTACAGGAATTTCAACCTGTTGTCCATCGACTACGTCTTTCGACCTCGCCTTAGGCCCCGACTTACCCA
>NZ_CP173277.1:2342500-2717500 GCF_044987295.1 Lacrimispora sanguinis
CTAATGACTTTGGCTGGGGTGGAGACTGCGACTTTACCAAATCATATGGCTGGCTCATCTTATTTAAAGATGGAAATAGGATTGATCTGCGTATTATGACCAAAGAAAAAGCCATTGAATACTATCTTTCTGACAGCCTTACAGTGCCTTTGCTTGACAAGGATCATATCTTGCCTCAAATACCTCCTGCAAGCGATACCGGCTACTGGATTAAAATTCCAACAAAACAGATGTATGACGGATGCTGCAATGAGTTTTGGTGGTGTTTAAACAATGTTGCAAAAGGGATTAAAAGAGATCAGATTCCATATGCGATGAGAATGTATACAGAGGTCGTACACATTCAGCTTGATAGAATGGTGGAATGGCACATCGCCATGAATCATGGATTTTCTGTTTCAACAGGAATGTGGGGGAAATATTATAAAAAATACCTGTCTTCAGAGCTGTATGAGAATTATTTGAATACCTATACTAACGGCAGTCCTGAAAATCTTTGGAATGCTGTGTTCTCAGCCTGCGATCTGTTTCGTTTTCTTGCGCAGCAGGTTTCTGACCATTTGGGTTTCACCTACTGCATGCAAGACGATGAGAATATGATCAAATATATTACTTCTATAAAAGATGCTGTTTATTGATCAATCGGTTGTTTAATCCAGAATTGTTTTCCAGTCTTGATCAGAAAAAGCCTGAAAACACATTTTTATCTGTTCTGCAGTGCTCTTTTCCGTTGCAAGTGGCGGCAATTCTTCCAATGAGAAATACCGGCTGTCTGTGGTTTCATTATTTGCTTTAAATGAACCGCCAATAACGGAACACTGTATGAAAATTTTACAAATTTTGTAGGCATAGATTGGAAGATTATGTTTTTCTCTATCCTGCACGGCGATGACCTTTTCGACCTCGACATCAAGGCCTGCCTCTTCTTTGACTTCTTTTATCATATTCTCTTTAACTGATAAATTTACATCGACCCAGCCTCCGGGCAAAGACCATTTCCCATCGGCTTCTTTTACCAGAAGAATCATGTTATTCTTAAAAATAGCGGCCCGGGAATCTATTTTGGGTGTCTGGTATCCTGATTCGCAGCAAAATAAATCTTTGACCTTTTCGACAGGTATTTCTGATTGTCTGCTGATTATTTCAGCCGAAATCTCCCGGATCCTTTCAAATCGTTCCTGGTCAAAGCAATCCTTCGTATAATGCAGCCCGGCCTGTGCGATTGCCTGCAATTCAACCGCCCATTCAAGCCATTTTTTATCCTCCATAATGCGTCCTTTCTCAAATCATACTAAATAGTATAATATCTCACATACCCGTAACGATCAAGATGATCTTTCAAGATATACCAGCCATAACTATTTTATATTTAGCCTTGCAACAAGCAAGATCAAATAGAAAGGAAAAGCAATATGGATACCAGGACAATTATGATATTTCCAGAATTTCATAACATGGATGTAATTCATTTCTATAGAGATCAATACGATCCACTATCTGCTTTTGTTAGACCGCATATCACTTTAGTTTTTCCATTTCAAAGTAATATGAGCAATGATAGATTAGACAAACATATAAAAGATAAACTTATGAATATCAAATCCTTTGAGCTTATTCTCCATGGAGTTTCAAAGCATCCTGATGAATTAGGGAATTATTTGTTTTTAGATATTATAGAAGGAAAGGAACATATCCATGAAATCCATGAAAAACTATATTCCGATCAATTAGAGGAGTATAAAAAGGGATGTCCTTATACTCCTCATTTAACTCTGGGTAATTTGGATTCGATCGACAAACTGGACAAAGCTTATTTAGATGTTTCTATATGCGATGAGACATTTAGGACCGTGATCAATACAATTTCAGTTGAAATGATAGGACCACAAGGGGAATCAATCATAATAAGCGAACACAAACTGTCAGAATAAACCACGGAATAGTTTCCCAGCCGATCCATCTCTCATATTTCTTTCTCTTATGCCATATCATTTAACATGCATATCAGCCCGGCAGTGCTGCCGGGACATCCCAATTTTAGACAGCCACTCTCATACTGCTAATTGCATGATTGCTGCTGTCAGCAACAGCAAGGAGATTTAACTGTGAAAAAAATTTTGGATAATAATTATTTTGATTTAATCATTACCAATCCAGTTGTTTCAACCCCCAGCCTTGATAACATCACCTACTTAAACAACAGGCATTCCTTGCTGCATATTCCGATTGCCGATGTAACTCTTTGTGAAATGGTAAAGTATCCCGTCCACACCTTTCCTGCAATATTTACGCTCACATCTACGGTCAGCCTGGAACAATCCGGTATTGGAACGGTTCAGCGGAACCCTGCCTTAGCCCTATATGGATCGGGTGTAATCATTGTAGTCATTGATACTGGCGTTGATTATCAGCATCCTGCGTTCCGCAACAGCGATGGCTCAACCCGGATTCTCTCTATATGGGACCAGACCCAGCAGGAGGGAACTCCTCCTGAGACGTTTACCTTTGGCACGGAATACAGCCGGGAGACAATCAATACCGCATTAAATTCTGATGATCCCTTATCGATTGTACCATCAACAGACACAAACGGACACGGAACGGCTATTGCAAGCGTTATCGCCGGTACCCCCAACTTACTGGAATCCTTTAGCGGTGTAGTTCCTCAATCTGATTTGGTAATCGTAAAACTTAAGGAAGCAAAAGAAAATCTAAAAAGGTTTTATTTTATTCCCGATGATGCTTTATGCTTTCAGGAATCGGATCTTATGCTCAGCTTCCGTTATTCCCTTGCCATTTCGGAAAAATATAACCGTCCTGTGGTTACCTGCTTCGCTCTTGGAAGCAGTCAGGGGGGCCATGATGGCAGGGGCGCTCTAAGCGGTTATCTAAATGACCTGGCACTGCAGCCCAGTATTGGCATATCCGTTTCTGCCGGTAACGAGGGAAACAGTCAAAGACATTATTTTAATTCTACCCAATCAGAGCCTTATTACAATGATTTCGAATTAAGAATTGGGGAAAATGATAAAATGTTTGCCATGGAAATCTGGTCAAGTTCACTTGGACGGCTTTCCATTGATATCTCATCACCAAACAGAGAATCCACTCAGCAGGTATATCCTACGCTGGGTGATTGCAGAGTCTTTAACTTTGTATTCACCCCTACTACCCTCTATGTCAACAATTATCTTTTTGAAGAGGAAACCGGAGACCAGATGATCCTGGTGCGTTTTGAGAACACCACACCCGGGATCTGGCGCATACGGATCAGGAGCGTTGAAGATGAGCCTTTGTCCTTTCATGCCTGGCTCCCTTCCGACGGCCTCATATCCAATCAGACCTTTTTTCTTAATTCCTCTCCTGATACCACCATCACTTCACCTGGAAACGGCAGGCGCCAGTTGACTGTAACTGCCTATAATCAGCTTAATAATTCAATTCTTGGTGAATCGAGCAGGGGTTATACAAGAATGGGCCTTATCAAACCGGATATAGCCGCTCCTGGTTACCAGCTCACCTGCGCAGTTCCTGGAAATCAATATGGTTCTGTTACAGGAACAGGCGCTGCTGCTGCCCACGTATCCGGCATCATTGCCATGGTCTTTGAATGGGCCATTGTCAGGGGAAATTACAAAACGATGAATGGAGTCGATGTTAGCCGTCTGATGATGAGAGGTGCGGTGCGTGCCAGCTCATACACATATCCAAATAACATATGGGGTTACGGCCAGGTCAACGTAAACAATATGTTCTTGCAGCTTACCAGTATTTAATAGCATGAAGGCAACAATTGTCTCAAAAACTAATTTTCAACAATATGTCCAGAACATTACATAAACGGTGCTTTACAACTGTTATATAATTTTCTGGGAGGTGATCGTATGAGACACTGGAATAAGAAATTCGAAAAAAGCTTGGAGAAAGAATTCAACCGGTTAGAGGCTGCCAGCAGGGATGTAATCCCACCTGCTGCTCCTCCCGGAGAATTCGAAAACATCATGGCCGAAATGGAGCGCAGAGGGATCGAACCAAGGGTAAGAAAAGAATTAAGAAAAAAGAAATAGGCGGGCCGGGTTTCCGGAAACCCGCCATTTTCGATTTAAGTGTCAGATGATAAGGGCCCGGGTAATCCCAGACCCCTGTCACCAATAGTTTTTCATTATTCTGTTTTCCCAGATTGCTTAATCAGCTGATTTACGTAGGTGCTCAGTCCGGCAACCAGGATTCCTTGGGTGATTGCCGTAAATGCTGCAGTAGCAATCTGCTGGAGAGTGTGCACCTCACACACGGACATTACGTAAACACCACACAAAACAATGCCCGCCGCTCCGTTAATCATCGGAATGTATTTATCTTTAATCGTCTGGCTTTGCTTAATCCACTGCCCCAGCAGGTAAAGGACCACTGCCACTACAACCAGTTCTGGTTTGACATAATTTATGATCTCTTCCATAATAATCATTTCCTTTCCTCTTTCCTAATTCAGAAATTCATCCTTAACCCCTTCAGTCTGATGATAACCGCCTGATTTAATTGATGCTTTCTTTTCCTCAAACGTTCCTATGTGAAAAAGACCTCCAGACTGCCGGAGAAGATTCTGTCCAGTCTGAAGGTCTTGATCTTAACTTGTTGTCAGCTGCCTAAACATATTTCCTGCATCCAGCTGACCGTATCCCCATACATTGTTGGGATAAATATTTGTAGGATCACGTCTTGCCCCGCGAATCATCAAGCGGTTGACTTGATATCCTGTAATTGATGTAAAGTTTCCCTTATTGTAAGCCCATTCCAAGGTCATGGCCACAACCCCTGCCGCATGGGCAGCCGCAACTCCGGTACCGGTTGCACTTCCATATTGAAAATCAGGAAGTGCACAGGGAATCTGGTAGCCCGGGGAGCCCAAATCTGGCTTTATAAACCCCAGTCTGGTATATCCTCTGCTTGATTCACTAAGTATATTTCCATCCAGCTGATTATAAGCCGTAACGGTCAGAGGATGTACCGCATCTCCCTGAGAAGTTATGGTCGTATCAGGATTGGCATCCAGGAAAAATGTCTCATTTGATATGATATTCCCAGAAGGCAGCCATGCATGATAGGAAAATGCTTCATTCTCAGTGCTGCCTACTCTAAAATACCAGGTTCCGGGAACGATATTTTGGAAACGTACCAGAATCAGCTGGTCTCCGGTTTCCTCTTCAAAAATAATATTGTTCACCCAGGCAACGGTTTCCACGGATTGAAAAACAATCTTTTTACAATCTGAAAAGGCAGGATAAATAATCTGGGAAGTCTCCCAGGTGGGAGCGGTGATTTCTATATAAAGCTTGGAAGGTATGTAAGGCCAGATTTCCATGGAAAATCCCTTATCATTGATTCCTACATTTAACCGGAAGTTGTTTACATAAGGTGCTGTCTGCGTATTATTAAAATAATGCCTTCGGCTGTTGCCTTCATTCCCGGCAGCAATGGTCACGCCGATTTTAGGCAGCTGTACCAGATAATCCAGGTAGGCGCTGGAGGCCCCCCGCCCGTCGTGCCCTCCCTGGCTGCTTCCAAGGGCAATACATATGACCAGAGGCCGATTCAGCCTTTGGGCGGTAGTGACCAAATACCGGATTCCAAGGATGATGTCTGATTCCTGATAGCACAACGCACTATCCGGAACAAAGAAAAGCTTCTTTAAATTATCCTTTGCCGTTTTCAATTTTACTACCAAAAGATCTGCTTCCGGAACAACACCGCTGAAGTTATAAGCTTCATTAGGCCTTCCGGCAATGATGCTTGCAATGGCAGTTCCATGGCGTATGGTATCAACCGTAGGAACTATTAAAAAAGGATTTTCAGAGATTAATGCAAAATTAATCAGTTCTCTGGTATATTCAGCACCAAAAGTAAAACCTCTTGGAGGTGTGCTTTCCACCTGAGTTTGATCCCATATAGAAAGAATTCTGGTTGTTTTGTCATTATACTTAAATGCGGGATGGCGGTAATCAATACCGGTATCCACAATGCCAACGATCACCCCTCTCCCAATCAGACCAAGGCCAGGAGTCCTCTGAACTGCTCCAATACCGGATTTCTCAATGCTTACCGATGATTCCAGGGTATATAAAGTCGGAAAGGAATGGTAGGGAGTTACTCCAAGATCACAGGGCTCCATCTGATCCTTTGGTATATGCAGCAAGGAATTCATTTCATTCAGCGTGGTAATATTATCACCAGTATTATAAGATGGAACCATAGCATTACTTATGATCAGATCATAATACCGATTATCCAGTATTTTTTCCATATTGCGGCCTCCTGCCTGTTTCAAATGAAGCATATGATATATTTTATGCAAAAGGGTTTCCAATATGAGCAGAAGAATATGCCACATTCTATGGAATAAAACAGCAATAGAGAAGTAATATCGATATTTATATTCTATAATAAAATTTGTGATGTATTTACAAAATATTAACGAATAATCTATATAAATTTACTTATTTCGCTTTACTTAACCGATTATTTGCGCTATAATCTATGTAACTCTTCTTTGGAGTGCCGTATTTCCCCAATCCTGCGGTGCTCCATTTTTATTTTATCTTCTCCTTTCACAGTTTCTTCACATTTCCATCAAATTCTCATCACATTTCCACCGTATATTAATACCTGTAAACAGGCCAGAGAGACCTTTCATATACATATTTTCATACTCAGCCGACAGGAATCCCCCTCCTGTCGGCTTCCTTCATATTGAAGCTTAAAACAAAATTACTCTATGAAACCAGCAGATTCCTATTCGACAGCCGTTCTTTTCTGGCACCATTATTCCTAAGAGAAATCCCGTGCAGAGTTATATTTCGAAAATCCACAGTTTACTCCCTCAATTAAAGTTTCATCGAATGATTCCTCTTCATTTAGTTCCTGGACACTATCCGGCTCCGCTTCCCCAGCCAGGGGTTCTTCAGTCAGATTTTCTTCCGGGTACTTCTCTTCCGAACTTTTCTCTTCTGAACTTTCCTCTGACGGGCTCTCCTCTGCCGGACTCTCCTCTACCGGACCTTCCTCTGTCGGGCCTTCCTCTGTTCGATTTTCTTCGTCCCCACTTTCTTCTTCCCTAATTTCTTCTTCCGTAATTACTTCCTCTTCATTTTCTTCTGAAGGCTTATTTACTTCCTCTGCATTTTCTTCTGAAGCCTTATTTCCTTCCTCTGGCTCAGGTTTCTCTACAGCCTCTGCAACTGGTTCTTCCATAATTAATTTCCTTGCTTCCATATTCATATAATTTTGGATTTCCGGAACTGTTACAGTTATTTCATATGGCGCATAATTATTATATTCTGATAGTATTCTTACCTCATGTTCCTCTGAGGTGAAATTCTTTGCTAAAATGGTTAAACTGTATGGCTTTGTTCTCGTATTTAAGCTGTAATCTGTGCCACTGGTCAGCTTCTCGCCATCCAGATAGACAGTGTTGTAGGAGCTATAAAAATAGTAAGATGCATCGGTAGAAAATTGCAAATCTCCGTTTTCCAACCACTCATCTGTTATATCCGGAAGCTTCTGATACGGTGTGAAGCTAACATTACAGGAACGGTATCCCGGTACTGAGATTGTAACGTTATAGCCATAATAATATGACAATGTACCGCTTAGTGTAATTAAAAGCTGCTCTTCATCAACGTTTTTGCTAAATCCTGTTATCGTCTGGCTGGAGGAAGAACGCTTTACGGATATGTGGGACTGGATCAGAGAATCCCACCATTCCTGGTTCCCATCCGCCACATGCAGGACGATTGTACTTTCTCCGCTTAAGGAGGTTCCGTTTTCTACTGCCAGCTTTGGCGCCGGTTCATAGGCAATATACTGCCCAAAACTCATTTCGACCTTTTGATATGCTTCATTATACAGGACCAGAAGGTTTTCTTCCTCCGTAAGCAGTTCAGCAGGTATGTAAATGGTGCTGTATCCGCTGGTCGTATATCCGGTACCCTTCTTCAACTCGGTTTCATTTAAGGATACTGTTACCTTATCATAGAAATAAGAATCTGTGGCTGTCAGTTCCAGGCGTTCTTCGTCATAATTCATCGCGCTCTTAACACTGACTGAATATAAGATTCTGACCTCTGCCTGAGCTGCCCGGTATCCCTTTGCATTTACCGTAACCGTATAAGTACCAGGGCTGTAGGAGCTAACAGTTGGCAAAGTCAGTCCATTTTCATTTTTTGTATAAGTGATAGCTGTGGAAGAATAAGAATCCGTTAGTGTCACTGAACTGATATTATTCAGCCAATCATCTGCCTCTCCTGACACCACTTCAACCGTTACGGTACCTTTCTGTACAACCGCTTCTGACTTTAACACCGGAGCTTCTAATGGAGACACCAAATCTGCCGGTGCAGTCCCTTCTATTACCTTTATTCCGTAGCCGGAGGCATAAAGCTCAATTCTGTACGGCGATCCGGCGGTAAAGTTATGGGAGGAAATTTCAATTCCTTTGTTGTAAGAAGCGGTATAATCAGCAGCTTCTCCCTTTTTCAGTTCTGTTCCATTTAAAACCACCTTTGTTACATAGGAACTTAAATAAGAGGCGTTGCCTGTAAGTATTAAGCTGTAATTTTCCTGGTTCCACTGCTGGGTTATGGCAGGCGGTGCTTTTACGGGAGTAAACGTTATCGCTACTGCATCATATCCCGGTATGGCAATTTTCATGGTATATGTGTAATAAGAAGACAATGTAGTCTTATTCGCAGTGACCGTAAAACTGCTTCCTTCTTTCTCAAGAGAAAGGCCGGAAACACTGCTATAGGAATATGACAGAGTAAGATGATCAGCCTCTAAAGTCTGGAACCATTCCATCTCTTCGCTGTCTTCCTCCAAGGCTCCGATATCAAATACCACAGAAGAACCTTCTATCACTTCCCTTACGGTAACAGGCGGCGCTTTCTTAGGCGTAACAAACGCCTCCGGGGAATCCACCTCAAGACTGGTATCCTCATAACCCTTTGCCTGAATTTCAATCGTATTTTTTCCGTTTACCAGATAGCGGTAGGAAATATACAGATTATTGTAATCACTCGTAAAGCTTCCTGATTCCAGCCGGGTTCCATTGACCGTGATTGCCGTTATCTGATTTGTATAATATGTAAAGTCCGCTCTTAATTTCAACTGGCCGTTGGCGTCATCCCAAGCAGCCGTAAAAGATGGAGCCTTATCTACAACAGAAAGAGAACCTTTTACATCCCCGAACCCAAAGGAATGGATCGTAACCTCATAATCTCCCACATAATTCATAGGTCCACTGATCGCATCGACTCCCAGAGTTATGGTTTTCCCGTCTGCTGACAAGGTATTGCTTTCCTGATAGTAATGGGTTTTGGTTTCACTGTAAGGAATCTCAATTTCAGTAATGGAACGGTACCAAGATTCATTTTCCTCACCGAGCTGTATGACTGCGCTCTTTCCTTTCAATGATGGGGAAATGGTCAGCTCAGGCGGATTGGTATTGTCTGTTTTACCTGTTAAAAGTTCTACTTTTGTTCCGTAGCCACCTTTATCTGTTAAATACTTCACATATCTGGGCAGCTCTTCCGCCTTTTTCCAACTTCTGATCTTTAAATCTTTCGCATCCGTACTCAGGGTCAGGTTCTCATTTAATGCGGATAATTTCTCGGAAGGTTCCCATTTAGACAGAAAGGCTTCTACAGAAGAGGTTCCTATTCCCAGTTTATCTGCAATGATGTTATTTGCTGCCAAATCAAACAATACAGCAATTGTGGCCACCTCTTCCTTTCCCTCCAGACTTGCAGGGGGAGCGGTAGTCGCACTTGAGACCGCATCCGAGGCAAAGCTCTTAATATCGGCCGCGGTCCGGTTATCTTCCTCTATCAGGATATAATTTTCTGTATCTTCCTGGCATTTGCTCTGCGCTTCCTCCTGAACCTGAAGCTGCATTGTATCTACCGTAGTTTCCGTAGGTTTTATGAAGAGGGAATCTCCCTGCCTGATAAATTTCACATATTGTGTCAATGGAATGGTAGCCTTAGTAAGCACCACATACGGGATATCTGACGGAAGGGAAAGGTTGGTTTCAATAAACTCTTTCTCCGCCGCAGTACTCTTACCCGGCTCTCTCAGTGCAATAACAGATACGGTCCATTTCCCGGAGGTTATGGCCAGTGTATGGGTATTTTCATCCGGTAAAGGTATCTTTACCGTCCTGCCTGAAGTAGTCACAGGAGTAACGGACGATGTGGCATCTTTCCCTGCTATGGAATAGCGGAACTCTTCAAGCCCCTCTGCCTCATCGGAAAAGGATATTACGGCATAGGGAAGTCCCTGAACAGATACGATCCCGGTTTGTTCCAGAATAACAGGACTTTTGCTTTCCCATGGATTTTCGCCGCCCTCCGTTCCATTATTTCCGGTATTTCCGTTTTCGTTATCCCCTCCTCCGGGTTGATTGTTTCCTCCCCCTGGTTGATTGTTTCCTCCCCCTGGTTGATTGTTTCCTCCCCCTGGCTGATTGTTTCCTCCTCCCGTTTGATTGCCTCCGTTCCCCCCCGTATTGTTGGAGGTTTTACTGCCAGAGCTGCTGCCATTGTTTGAATTCCGGGATGACTTTCCATTCCAGGCCCCGCTGCCATCCACATAGTATCCATCGGGCGTGTAACCATTTACCAAAGCTTCTCCTGACTGCTTGTCAAGATAATACCACTTCCCATTGATCTCTTTCCAGCCGGAAGCCATGGAACCATCCGTATCCATATAATACCACTTTCCACGAATCTCCTTCCAGCCGGAAGCCATGGAACCGTCTGGCTCCAGATAATACCACTTCTGATCCGTGTCCTGGTACCATCCCGTTCTCATATTTCCAAGTTCATCAAAATGATACCAATTGCCGTCATCGGTTTTCAGCCACGAATTCCTCTGTTCCTGGCCATCTTCCAGAATATACCGCCACTTATCCCCCTCCCGTCTCCACTCTCCTGCAAACGGCTGGATCGTAAATACCAGGTTCATGGCAGTCAGAACCGCCAATAATTTAACTTTATTTCTACTTCTCATAGATTCCTCCTTACTTATGAAGAAGTTAGTTTTAACTAATTGGTTTATTATAAAATATTCCCAATCATTGGGCAAGCAGATAAATGAGAAAATACCTCAACTGATATCCAGTGATAATTTATTACCACTAAAAAAGCAGGAAAACCACTAAGTGGTTTTCCTGCCTGAACATCTGTTTTAACCCTTAATTCCTGTGGAGGCAATTCCTTCTACCAGATATTTCTGCATGGTTAGGAAAATCAGAAAAATAGGAATCAGGGAAAAGGTTGCCATTGCAAACATCGCGCCCCAGTCTGAGCCGGCCGTTGGGTCCGAAAACATCTTTAATGCATAGCTGACCGGGTATTTCATAGGATCGCTTAAGAAAAGCAGAGCCGTCATAAAATCATCCCATCTCCACATAAAGGAGAAAATAGCGCTGGTCACCAGAGACGGTTTGATAAGAGGAAGGATGATCCTTATGAAAATGGAGTATATGGTGCATCCATCCATTCTGGCAGCCTCATCTAAATCAATGGGAATTCCCTTTATAAACTGTACATTTAAGAAAATGAAAAAGCCCTGACCAAAAAACTGAGGTACAATGATAGGAAGATAGCTCCCCACCCAGCCCATTTTATTAAAAATAATATACTGGGGAATCATAATGATCTGGAACGGAAGCATCATAGCTAGCAGCATACATGCGAACCAGAAGTTTTTAAACTTAAAATCAATACGGGCAAATCCATAGCCTACGATAGCGGAAGATACGACCGCCCCAACAGTAGAAAGGCCTGCAATGATAAAAGAATTCTTAAAAAACGTGCTGAAACCATATCCGGCAAAGCCCTGCCAGCCTACGCGGTAGTTTTCAAGTGAAAATTTATCAGGCAGCAGTTTGGCAGCAGTCCGGAATATTTCATTGGAGTTCTTAAAGGAACTCATCACCATCCACACAAGGGGATATATCATAACACATGCCAGCAAAAAGGTGAACACATGATAAACCACTGTGGTGGCTATTCTTCTTTCTTTATATCCTGTTTTCATATTTTATCACCCTTCTGATTCATAATATACCCATTTCTTCTGTGTCTTGAAAAGTATCAGGGTCAAAAGCCCAACTACAAACACCATAAACCATGCCATTGCACAGCCATAACCCAGCTTATTATATGTAAAGGAATTCTGGTACATGTATACTGTATAAAACAGAGTGGTGTCCTTTGGTTTTCCTTGAGTGATAATATAGCTTTGGGTAAATGCCATGAAGCCGTTGATCAGCTGATTAATAAGATTAAAGAAAATCGTTGGTGTCAGCATTGGAATCGTGATCTTAAAGAAACGCTGAATGCCATTTGCACCATCTACGGTAGCCGCCTCATAAAGACTTATAGGAATCTGTTTTAACCCGGATAAAAATATGAGCATGGAAGAACCAAACTGCCATACGGCTAGGATAATCAGGGTCCAGATAGCGGTATCCGCTCTTCCCAGCCACGCAATATCGGACGGCAGTCCAATAATACCTAAGATTGCGTTTATTACTCCGTCACTGGCAAACATCCGTTTCCAGAGTATCGCCACAGCCACGCTGGAGCCAATGATGGAAGGAAGATAATAAACAGCTCTGTAAAAACCGGACATTTTGGTGCTTTTTACAAGCAGCATGGCTACAAGCAGAGCCATGAGTAGCCGGAGGGGAACCGAAAATAGAACATAGTACATGGTCACGCCAAATACCTTCCAAAACTTGGGATCTGCTGTAAACATGGCCTTGTAATTTTCCAGACCTATAAAAACTGGTGATTTTAAAATATTGTATCTGGTAAACGAAAACCCTAAAGAAAAAATCATCGGAATGGCAAGAAAGGCAAGAAAGCCTATAATGAAGGGCAGGATAAATACATATCCTGCAACCTTCGGTGTGTTCATTACCTGAGTAAATGTTTTTTTTCTTTTGGGGGTCATTTGATTGTTCTTCATCTTATTCCCTCCAAACTTTTCTGTTACTATTTCGCTGCTTCTTCCAAAATCTTTTTCGCTTCAGGCACAAAGCTTGCTGCTGCTTCATCAGCGGTTGTATCACCATAACGGATTGCTTCTACCACGCTCTTGGTCAATGCTTCCACTTCACCCTTGCCGGCTGGATCTGGAGCATCAATCGGAACTGCAATCTCTGCAACTTTTGCAACATAGTCAAATACCTTCTGTGCAACAGCATCTACCTTTGGTTTAATTGCATCCGCTACCTCAGTATTAACCGGGATTCCTCTTTCTGCCATAAGAATTTCATTGCATTCTACACTGTTCGTGAACCAGTCAATAAACTTTGCAGCTTCTTCTTTGTTTTTGGAAGTTTCAGCAATGGAGAAGAACTGGCTTGGCTTTAAATACATATTCTGTGAATCTTTTGTCAGAACCGGGTTCATAGTTACTTCTAACTCTCTTCCGGCTGCGTTTGAAAGGCTGATAAACTGATTGGAATATGGGAAGTCATTCCATGTAGTTTCATCTACAATCGGTTTTGTTTCAATGTTATCCGGGTTCTTCTCAACAAGAATATCTGGTGCAATGGAGAATTCTGCCTTCTGGAATTTCTCTACATTGGCGAAATGAATCTTTGTAGAATCTTCTTTGCCAGCCATTAACTCATCGAATATATGGGAACCATTGGCTCTTGCTGTCATCTGCAGCATATTGATCCAGCCGTCGTAAACGGTCTTAACGCCTGTCTTCTCGTAAATAGTTTTGGAAATATCATATAATTCATCATAGGTCATCTGCTCAGGAATGGTAACTCCTGCTTTTTCTACAATGGCCTTATCATAAACCATCAGAGGTGCATTACTTCCAAGGCTGAGAGCATAGCAGTTTCCATCGATAGAGCCACTCTCAATGATGCTTGCCGGAATTTTCGAAGTATCAATAATGCCGGAGGAAATAAATTCTGATAAATTAGCCAGCTGTCCGCTCTTCTGGTACTGGTTTAAGTAGGAATAGTCCATCTGGATGATATCCGGTAAGTTGCCGCCGGCTGCCATAGCAGAAAGCTTATCCCAGTAACCGCCCCAGTCAGTAAACTCAACCTTGATCTCTACATTTGGATTTTTACTCATGTATAAATCCGCTGCTTTTTTTGTAACGTCATTTCTGGTCTGATTGCCCCACCAGCAAATGTTTAAAGATACCTTATCCCCTGATGCTGTCTTTGCGCCGTCATCTGCCTTTGTGGTTGCTGCCTCTGTTGCCGCGGCAGCTGTCGTTGCAGTATCCACTTTTTCTGTTTTGGAACCACAACCAGCTAAAGATGTTGCTGCAATTAATGCAGCGAGTGATGTTGCTAGTAATCTCTTTCTCACTTGTTAAACCTCCCTTTAATTTATTTGTGATATTCACATTTTATGGCAAATATGCACAACGGTAAAGTTAAAATGTGGCTTTTTATGATTAAAAAAACAGCTTTATGTGATATTAGACGGTTTTACAATTTCTTTTTTTAACTTTTTACTATATAATACGATTACTGAGGAAAGGATATGTGATTATGAAACGATGTACGCTCTGGTTTAACAATCTGTCTTTATACAAAAAAATATTGACTATTTTCCTGCTGGCTCTGCTGGCTGTTTGCATTACCTTCCTCATCAGTATCAGGATACTCACCTCCCGCTATAATGAGGAACTATACCGTACCAATGCAAATTCCTTAAATCATGTAACAACGTTTCTGGAATCGGAGATGCAGGTGATCCAAAGCCTATCAGACAATATGATCGGTGACCCCATCTTTCAGGACAATCTGGTGTTTTTAGCGGATAACCCTTACAGCAACCGACGGGCCCTGGCACGCCGGGATATTTACCAGCAGCTTTATTCCTATGTTTACCGCAGCAAATATATAAAATCCATTAACATTATTCTGGCTGACGGGACGAATATCTGTATGGGAAGCTCAGACGAAATCCTTAAATTCAATGTAAATGAGCTTGACGAAATAACCAGCAGTCTAAAAGGAAAAGCCACCTGGGCTCCGGCAATGGAACCTGGAGACGATACGGTATGTGCCAGACAGATATTAAAGCTGAAATATTTAAACCTAAAAAAGCTGGCCGGGCTTTACATTACGGTGAACATGGAACGAATGATTGAGGATGGCTTAAAAAGTGCCGGAAGCCTTGAGGAAAACTCCAATTTCATCCTGATGTCAGGGGAAAAGAGAATCTACCCTGCAACTGCTTTTCACGACGCATACTGCGCGGAAATCATTGCCGGCAACAAGCAACAGGAAAACGCCTATCTCATTTCCACACTGGACAATAAAAAAGAATTTATTATTTCCGGCCATGTTCCCTATGTGGACTGGAATTACATTTATTTCAGGGATTACGATCCTCTTTTTTACAGGATTCAGCTTATAAGCTTTCAGATTCTTTTCTTTACTTTTTTTATCATCTTTATTAATGCAGCCTGTGTTAACCTGATTTTCCGCCATATCTTCCGTCACCTGGACTATCTGATTGAGAAGATCCAGAAGTTCGGCAGCGGGGAGTCTCCGGCCTGTAACGTGAAATGCTATGACTATGAAAACCGCCAGGATGAAATCGGCCAGCTTCACCGGAGCTTTGATGATATGACCCACAGCGTTAAGGTCCTGCGGGATGAAAATTATGACAAACAGCTTTTGTTAAGAGATTCCACAATCAAGATGCTCCAGCAGCAGATCAATCCGCACTTTCTTTATAACACCTTGGATACAATCAACTGGATGGCGCAAAAATACGGAGCCGATGATATCTCTGTTATGGTCCGCTCCCTTGGAAACTTATTCCGTGCATCCATTGCCGGACAAAAGGATATCATTCCTCTGGAAGATGAGCTGGAGGTGCTGGATAATTACATCCGCATTCAGGAGATACGTTTTAAGGACAGGCTTCACTTTGAACTTAAAATACCGGAAAAAATTTCCCATATTTTCGTTCCTAAACTCTGTATTCAACCCCTGGTTGAAAACGCCTTAAAGCACGCCATGGAGGATACGGATGAAATGTGCATGATACAAGTCGTCATAGAGGAAATGGAAAAGGACTATGAGATCCGGGTGTCCAACACCGGCTCCCGGTTTGAATCGGATCTTTTAGAAAAGATCAGGAACAAAGAAATCACGCCCCAAGGTTCTGGTGTAGGCCTGACCAACATTCATTCCAGGTTAAAGCTGCTCTATGGGGATCATTATGGCCTGAAATTTTATAACGAAAGAGAAATGGCAGTAGTGATGCTGTCAATTCCTAAGGGAGAGGAGATTTGATATGCTGAGACTGATGATTGTAGATGATGAACAGATTATAAGAGAGGCCCTTTCTCAACTAATCGACTATGAATCCATCGGCTATGAACTCATCGCTACTGCGAAAAATGGAATGGAGGCATACGATATTATCTGTGACGATTATCCGGATGTGGTGATTACGGATATCCGAATGCCGATCTTAAACGGCCTGGACTTAATTGAGCGTTCTATAAAATCAGATTCCCATATTACCTTTATCCTCTTATCCGGGTACAATGATTT
Source organism: Lacrimispora sanguinis (assembly GCF_044987295.1). Classification (NCBI taxonomy): domain Bacteria; kingdom Bacillati; phylum Bacillota; class Clostridia; order Lachnospirales; family Lachnospiraceae; genus Lacrimispora; species Lacrimispora sanguinis. Next base: position 2,359,116 of record NZ_CP173277.1, read on the forward strand.
TGAATATGCCAAACAGGCCATGAAATACGGGGTTCGTTATTATCTTTTAAAACCAACAGATAAAAATGAACTGATCGAATCTTTGGTTTCCATAAGGAAGGAACGTCTTCAGGAAGAGGACAGCAGAAAGCTGCAGCAGCAGGATTTTTTAAGAAGCCTTCATTTTCCCTTGGAGCAGAGCTTTATTATGGAGGCATTGGAACACCAGGATTCCTTTCCTGCCGTATTCCGTAAATACCAGGTCCTTTTAGCCCTTCCTAAAAACTGCATTTATGCCTGTATCTGTTCTTTTGTGGAAGAAGGCTATATAAAAAGCTTTATCAGTGACGTCAGAAAGATTTTAGAGGCTTCCAAGGTTCCTATGCAGTTCTCTATTGTTTATGTTAAAAACACTGCAGTTTTTATATTCCCGGCTTTTACTCTGGCAATACAGGAACGGATCGAAAGCGCCATAACCAGGCTCCGGTATCCCGGCCAGTCCGTCACCTTTGAGGCAGAATTCCTCCATAGGGATTCAGCCGAGAAACTATTTCAAGAGATCATACAGAAGATTTCCCGTTTTGAACGAATCCTACTTTTCAGCGAAGGGGGTGATGTCCATGAAATCAGAAACCATATTGCTTCCCCTTGGATGATCAGAAGACTGGAGAACTCGATAACCACTGCAGAGGATATCGTACAGGCTGCTGAGCTCATTGACTCCGTTTTTATGGACTCCATACCTTTATCTACCGCCAGAAACCTAGCATTAGGCTTATTCCTTCAGATAGGCCCGGAGCAGGAAAAACTTCCTGTAGATGCTGCTTGTGATTTTTTCCGGCGCCTCTATTCCTGTGACACGGTATCCGGAATCCGGGAGCTTCTTCGTGTGGTATTGGTCCGGAAAGACGGCGCATGCGGAACCCATAAGACAGGCTCCAACATCGCTCTTTTAAAAGCCTACATCAGAGAACACCTATACTCTGAAAATCTCTCCTTAAAGTGGCTGGCTGAGAATTATCTTTTCGTAAGCGTTGGATACTTAAGCAAGCAGTTCGTAAAGGAAGAAGGGATGCGTTTTTCCGATTACTTAAATAAGGAGCGGATGGAGGAAGCCATCCGGCTGATGACCTATTATCAGAATGATAACGTAAAGCACATTGCCCGCCAGGTAGGATTTGGCAGCAATCCCCAGTACTTCAGTCAGGTATTTAAGCGGTATACCGGCTTCCCGCCGACCGAATATATAGAAAAGCTAAAAAATAAACTTTAAACAAACATGGAAAAAGGAGAAAGACAATGATGACAAATGAACAGCTGCTTGAAAAGATCCATCTGGTTGTGGAGAAACTGATGAATCTTGGAGGATATGACTATGATAAAGACAAGAACGTCAGCAGCACTGATACAAAAAAAGGGCTTATCCAAAGAGATTTTGGAATAGAGGAATGGGACTGGCCCCAGGGAGTCGGACTGTATGGCTTATATAAGCTCCAGGAATTTTACGGAGACAGCCGGTATCTTCCATTCTTTGAGAGATGGTACAGCGGACACCAGAAAAAGGGGCTTCCTTCCAAAAACATCAATACCACCGCTCCGTTTCTTCCCCTGTCCTTTTTATACGAAAGCCTTAACAATCCGGAGGAATTTTACAATCTATGCGTTCAGAGGGCGGACTGGCTCATCAACGACCTTCCAAAAACTCCGGACAATGGTTTCCAGCATGTGACCAGCGCCATCGGAGACCGGAATGGTGTAAATTTAAACAACGGACAAATCTGGGTAGACACTCTGTTCATGTCCGTGCTTTTCTTAAACAGAATGGGATACATATCCGAGAACGCCCTTTGGAAAGATGAAGCTCTCCATCAGTTCCTGGTCCATATCAAATATCTCTTTGATAAACAGACCGGCCTCTTCCATCACGGCTTCAGCTTTGAGCGCATGGATAATTTCGGAGGCATCTTCTGGTGTAGGGGAAACTCCTGGTTTACCTACGGAATCATGGAATACTTAGATACCTGCGGGGACGGCTTAGACAAAGGGGTGAATGCCTTCCTGATCGACACCTTCAAATCCCAGGCCTCCGCCCTTTTACGCCTTCAGTCCCCATCCGGACTGTGGAACACGGTTCTCACCGATGATTCCAGCTACGGCGAAGTCTCCGGCTCTGCAGCCATTGCAGCCGGGCTTTTAAGGGGTGTAAAAGCAGGAATCCTTGACAGCTCCTACAAGGCTGCGGCTGACCGGGCCATTGAAGCCATTTGTGCCAATATTTCGGAAGATGGAACGGTGTTAAATGTATCGGCTGGAACCGGAATTGGCATGGATTCCGATCATTATAAGAACATTGCTATCATGCCTATGGCCTATGGACAGGCTCTTGCCCTGACCGCTTTGTATGAGGCCCTGGAAAAGCAATAACATCCGGCTATTCTGCCCGGAAAAGAAAGAAGAAACATGGCGTTACCCTTGCCATGTTCCTTCTTTCTTTTCATTAAACCTTTCCGCCCTCTTATGACTAAGTCTCTCCCCCATCCTTTCTGTATTTTAACGGCGTCACATCCGAATGCTTTTTAAATACCCGTTCAAAATAAGTAATGCTTTCAAATCCAAGGATTTCCGATATTTCCGTAATAGAGTACCTACTGTTTGCAAGTAGTTCTTTCGCCTTTCTCACTCTGGCCAGGTTCCTGTATTCATTTACCGAAAACCCAGTTACCTCCCGAAAGATTCTGCTTAAATAGGATTTGCTGATAAAAAAAGCCTCCGCCAGCTCCTCTAAGCTCTCTCCTGTCTCGCAGTGAAGCGTTAAATATTCCGCCACCTCATGCACCTTTCCATGCTTTGCAGTCTGAACCGTAGGAGGCATCTCCTTGAGTACGGTCTTCTTCCTGCTGCGGTAGACCATCAGTAAAATCTGGGAAAGCTTCAGCCTTACCATGATCTCATACCGCTCTCTCCGGTGAATCAGTTCCTCTGAAATCCCCAGCAACAGCCCCTTCATTTCTTCCCATTCCTCTTTCGAAAGCCTAGCCACACCATAATAGTCTCCAAACAGCTTCTCAAGAGAAGAGACCCCTGTCTGCTTAAGCCATGGCTCTAAAACTCTCCCGCTTAACTGGAGAAGAATCCGGTCATGCCTCCTGCTTCCAGCCTGGCTCGTTTTATGGACCTGTTCCCGGTTTATCAAAACTACATCCCCTGTTTTTACATAATAGGTTTCTTTCTCGATGAAATAGTAACGTTCCCCTTCCAGGAGAAAATAGAGTTCGTAGGTATCATGAAAATGCTTCATTGTCATAGAATATTCCTGGTCCCGAACCACCTCGTCAATGGTGATTCCCTCCATGCTTTCCGAAAATACGGTTTTCTCCATTCCAGCCTCCAAAATAGTAGCCAAAAGTATGATTTTATTAAAAAAAGCACCAATTATATAAGATTTATAATACTATAATCCATTATAATATAACTTATCTGAACTTGCAATGCAAGCTATTCCTGAACTTGCAACAGCGTCCAAGAAACCATTTACATAATAATTCTTTTAACAGGAGGAAACCCTTATGAAATATGCAAACAATCAAGTCAGCGATCTTAAGATCGCCTATATCGGAGGCGGCTCCAGAGGCTGGGCCTGGACCTTTATGACGGATCTTTCCATGGACGATTCCTTAAGCGGAACAATCCGTTTATATGACATCGATGAGGCAGCCGCAAAAAATAATGAAATCATCGGCAACAAACTGACAAACAGGGAAGATACCACCGGAAAATGGAATTACGTCACAGCCACCTCCTTAGAGGAAGCTTTGACGGGCTGTGACTTTGCAGTCATCTCTATTCTTCCAGGAACCTTTGATGAAATGGATTCAGACGTCCATCTTCCTGAAAGGCTTGGTATATATCAGTCCGTAGGCGATACCGCCGGCCCCGGAGGAATGATTCGTGCCCTCCGCACCATCCCCATGTTTGTGACTATCGCAGAAGCCGTGAAAAAATATTCACCAGATGCCTGGGTCATCAACTACACAAATCCAATGTCTCTATGCGTAAAGACCCTTTACCACGTATTCCCTCAGATCAAGGCTTTCGGCTGCTGCCATGAAGTATTCGGCACCCAGAAGGTTTTAAAGGGAATCTGTGAAGAAACCTTTGGTCTTGAAAACGTTGACCGCCGGGACATCAATGTAAATGTTCTGGGAATCAATCATTTCACCTGGTTTGACCAGGCTTCCTACAAGGGAATCGATTTATTCCCTGTTTACCGTGATTATATTGACGCTCACTACGAAGAGGGCTACAATGAGCCGGATAAGAACTGGGCAAACAATAGCTTTGAGTGCGCTCACAGGGTAAAGTTTGATCTCTTCCGCCGCTATGGCTTAATCGCTGCTGCCGGCGACCGTCACCTTGCAGAGTTCATGCCTGGAAGTGATTACTTAAAAGACCCAGAGACCGTTAAGAGCTGGAAATTCGGTCTCACCACTGTTGCCTGGAGAAAAGATGATTTAAAAAACCGTTTAACCAAGAGCCACCGGCTTGCAGGGGGCGAAGAGGAAATTGAACTGAAAGCATCGGGAGAAGAAGGAATCCTTCTCATCAAAGCCTTATGCGGTCTTGAAAAGACTGTAAGCAATGTCAATATCCCCAATTCTTTCTTACAAGTTCCCAACCTGCCGGCAGAAGCTGTTGTTGAAACCAACGCCCTGTTTAGCCGGGACAGCATTAAACCGGTGGTAGCAGGCTCTATTCCGGAAAATGTCCTTGAGCTGATCGAGCCACATGTTGCCAACCATCAGCGAATCCTGGAAGCTGCCCTTACTTATGACCGCTCCCTGGTATACGAAGCCTTCTTAAACGATCCTCTGGTAAAAGACAGGGCTGGGGAAGAAGAAATCAAAAAGCTGGCAGACGATATGATCGAAAATACTCTGGCTTATCTGCCGCAAGGCTGGAAATAGTCCTATGAAAAATAAGGAGCAGCTGCACATTTTGCAGCTGCTCCTTATTAGCTCCACATTTCGTTCTGAGCATTTTTTATTTATATAAGCGTTTATTTCTCCAGAAATTTCAGGGTAAAATGTGCCTCCCCCTGCTCATCAATCTCCATAATCATGTAGGAAGGCTTTCTCCCTTCTTGTCTGGGATAAGAAAGGCTGCCCGGATTTAAGATGGTGATCCCGTTATGTACCTCATAAAAAGGCCTGTGGGTATGACCATACATAGCAATATCAAGGCCTCTGTCCGCAGCTTCCTGTTCCAGGCGCTCAACCCCTAAGGATACATTATAATAATGACCATGGGTCAGCAAAACCCGGTACTTTCCTATCACCACTTCCCTTTCCCGGTCTAAATCCGAGAAAAAATCATTGTTTCCAAGAACCATCTGAAGCTCACAGCCTGCGGGAATCCAGCCCGCAATTTTATCTTCGCTGCCTTCCGAATCTCCCAGATGGATCAGCATGTCCAGTGATTCGGTCTCTGCAATGATCTTATGTAAACTTTCATCTTTGCGGTGCGTATCACTGACAATCAGTATTTTCATTATTCTCCCCTCCTGTAAAAGTTTCTATAAGCCGACCTTTCATGGCCTCCAGAGCCTTTCCGCGGTGGCTGATTTTATTCTTCTGTTCCAAAGTAAGCTGGGCGCTGGTTACTCCGAATTCCGGTATATAGAGGATGGGATCATATCCAAAGCCTTCTTTCCCAGCAGGTTGGTCAGCCAAAAGCCCTTCCATGGCTTCTTCCGTATGGAGCACCGTTCCATCAGGCAGCACAGCAGCAATATTGCATATAAAACGGGCGCTTCTTTCCCCGCCCCTTGCATGGGCAGCCCTGTCTAGAATATTCTGGTTTTTGATCTCATAGGAAGTATCCTCCCCCATATATCTGGCGGAAAGGATCCCTGGCTCTCCATTTAAGCAGTCCACAACCAGGCCGGAATCATCTGCAAGCACGATTCCTCCGGTTCTTTTCCACACTGCCCTGGCCTTTATCTCCGCGTTTTCCCCAAAAGTAGCTCCATCCTCCACAATATCTAGGATAGCACCGGCCTCTTTCATTGAGAGGATCTCCATTCCCAGGTCCTTAAGAATCTCCCTGATCTCCCGCATCTTTCCTTCATTTCCTGTGGCAAATACGATCTTTTTATCGTTCATCTATTCCGTCCTCCATAAAACCTTTTCACCGGTCTTTTGTGTACACCTTTAAGCACAGGTTACACCTCTTCTCTTCGGCCCGTTCCCATGTTACGCCATCAGCACTGATATAACCTTCTCCGTCTGAGATATTGACAAAGGTGCGTCCATCTCCCGAATCATACTCAATGGCTGCAGGATGGATTGCATCCGGCGTATTAATCTTTACGATAACCGCAAAGCGTTCCCCCGGGGAAAGTTCTAAGTCTTCCCGCTGATTTCCCATAAGAGGCACCGTATAGTATCCTCCATAGTCAAAATTTCCCCTGGTAAGAAGAACTTTCCGGTCGAAATCCTGACTTTCTAAAATATCAGTTTCTTTCCCCACATGACGCACCACATAAATCTCATAGGAGGTGCGGGGACCAGTCGCATAGAAACCTGCCGCTTCAATGCGCTGAGAGGTTCCGGCCTCGTAAACATTAGAAAACCACACGGTATCTTCTCCATATCCCAGCTGGCCGACCCAGCCCCTGAGATCTGACTGATAAATGTGATCATAATTATCCGTATCTTCCACAACCGAATAAACAATGTTACTTCTTCCAATATTGGAATCGTAATAGGATACATAAAAATATCCCTGGTCTCCGAATCCATCTCCCCAGCTGTTCATACAGATAAATGCCCCATCTCCCTGAACTTCCCCATGAAAGTTCTCCTTAAGATAGGCATCATCCCAGCCAATAATCACGGAATCATGGTTCGGAGGCTCCGGACCAATGTAGCAATAGGCATAGGCCTCCTCATTATAGGATTCAGACCGGATGTCCCCTTCCGCAAGGGAGGTATAAAGGGAGCTTTGAACTCCGCCATACAAAAGTACGGCCCGTTTGATTTCCTCATAATCCTTATCCGGAAGGATCTGAATCTCCTGAATATGCTTTACCGATTTTAAGCCATCAGGGGAAATGCCGTCGCCATATGGGTCATCCGCTTCCAATACCGGTCCTCTCCATGACAGCAAATAGGCCATGGACATAGTATATTCCCCTCCCTCTTCCTGGGGAATACAAAAACCATTGTTCAAAGACATGTGATCTTCTGAAAACTCATAGCTTTCACCAGGAAGCAGAGCTGCTTCCAGGGCCTGAAGCGAGGCAAAAGCCCAACATGTTCCAATAGAACCCTGGTTTTTCACAGAGGGAACCCGGCCTTCCTCTCTTCCATCATAGAAGGCCGGGAGCTGCACATTTAAAATTTCCGATTTCCATGACATACACTGGCTGTTTGTCTGTACGTTATCTGACTCTATTAAGTAATCCTGGCCTGCTTTATTTGCAGGGACAATCTCCGGACTGGAAAACCGGTATCCTGCTGAAAAACAGATGATCATCAGAAATAGGAAAAACCATCTTTTATTCTTCAACCGAATCTCCTTTTACTCTAAGAAAGTTCGATTCGCCTTTGGCTCATCGAGGCCTTGGGGGCTTTGGCCCCATAAACTGATAGAAATAGGTTTTCATCATACCATTATAAATTTTCCGGTTTTTATCCGCCTTTCTGCCAATATATTTCTCAGCTTCCTCGTAGGCAGTGATCATGTAAAGGGACCAGGCGTCAAGAGCCTTATACCGCTCTCCAATCTGCCGGTATAGATCTGGTAAATTCTTCTTTTCCTCAATTCGCTCTCCATAAGGAGGATTCGTAATAATAAAACCATACTTTTTTGGATGACTTAAAGCAGCCAGGGGTCTTTCCTGGAAGTGGATCATGTGATCCACTCCGGCTGACTCTGCATTAGCTCTGGCAGCTTTTACAATGTCACCGTCTATGTCATAGCCCTGGATATCTACTTTGACATTGGAATCCAAAAGGTCGTTCGCCTCATCCATTGTCTCATACCAGCACTTTCTTGGAATCAGGTTTTTCCAGTCCTCAGAAAGGAAAGAACGATTCATGCCTGGGGCCATGTTAGCCGCCATCATGGCCGCTTCGATCACAAAGGTCCCGCTTCCGCAGAAAGGATCTACCAGAATCCGGTCCTTGTTCCATGGAGTCAGCATAATAAGGGCTGCTGCAAGGGTTTCCGTGATCGGAGCCTTGCTGGTTAATGTACGGTACCCTCTCTTATGAAGAGAATCTCCTGTAGTATCGATGCCAACGGTCACTTCATCCTTATGGAGGAATACCCTCAGAGGATAGCTGCTTCCGGTCTCTGGAAACCACTCCACGCCATAAGCCCCTTTTAACCGCTCTACCATGGCTTTCTTCATGATAGACTGGATATCAGAGGGGCTGAATAATTTACTTTTAATTGAGGAAGCCTTAGCTACCCAAAACTTCCCATCCTGAGGAATATAATCTTCCCAGCAGATTGCCTTGGTACCCTGAAAGAGCTCTTCAAAAGATTCTGCATGAAAGCTTCCCACCTTAAGTAAAACTCTTTCTGCAGTACGCAGAAAGACATTCCCACGGCAGATGGCCTCATCATCTCCAATAAAGGTAACCCTTCCGTCTTCTACTGATGCAATGTCATAGCCAAGATCCGTGATCTCTCTTTTTAAAACCGCTTCCATGCCAAAATGACAGGGGGCGATCAGCTCAAATGTTTTTTTCACTTTATTCTCCTAAGTTCATTTCTTTTATTATATTCCCGTCAAAATCCATGACGCGGAACACCTTATCCTCCAGCATTCCATAAGTAGGAGGATTACCGCCCTTTGGAATGGATACGGAGCCTGGATTTAATATGGTAATATCTCCAAAATGCTCCGCAGTAAGGACATGAGTGTGTCCATGAAGCAGGATGTCTCCCTTTTGTACCGGAGGCAGGTTTTCCTTATTGTAAATATGCCCATGAGTGGCATAGATTGTCAGGCCGGAGACGGCAAGCAGGGCATAATCCCCAAGAATAGGAAATTCCAATACCATCTGATCCACTTCCGTGTCACAGTTTCCCCTTACACTATAAATCTGGTCCTTGTAGCCGTTTAACATGGAAATCACTTCTTTCGGGGCATATTCCCTTGGAAGGTCATTTCTGGGGCCATGGTAAAGAATGTCTCCTAACAGGATCAGCCTGCCTGCTCCGGAAGTTTTATATACATCTAACAGCTTCCTGCAAAAATAGGCAGAACCATGAATGTCGGAAGCAATCATATATCTCATAGGTTGTTTTCTCCTTTTGTATTTAATAGGTATATTTTAAGGCTAGCGGGGTATTTCTGTCAATGAATTTACCTATCCTCGAACCATATATTTTCCTTTGTAATATGCGATTCCATTGGCTATATTGACTACATTATATCCAGATTGCTCCAAATTTCTGCAGACCACCATGCTTTGTCCGCCCCTGGAACAATAAATGATCAAAAGTTTATCCTTTGGCAAGCTGTTTACCCAACGATCCATATTTTCATATGGCAAATTTACGGCTCCCTTAATATGAGACTGCCTGTAGGACGATTGACTGCGAAGATCTATAATCATAATATCACTATAGTATTCGATATAGTGATCTACTTCCCATATCGGTATGGTACTGAACATATTATCACCTGTCCTTTCTAGTAATAATATATTCCATAATTCCAGGATTGCGAAAATCATATAGAAGCAGGAAGATTTCAACAAAAAAACGCGGGAAAGGACCTCTTTGTCACTTTCCCGCGCCTTTTCTCAAGAACAATTGGATCAGCTTCCGTTATTAGTTGAATCTGTTACGGTTGTTGTCTTTGCTGGAATCACGGCTGCTGTCTCTGCTGGAATCGCGGCTGCTATCTCTGCTGGAATCGCGGCTGCTGTCTTTGCTGGAGTTACGGCTGTTATTCTGATTGTTGTTTTGATTGTTGTTCTGATTGTTGTTCTGATTGTTGTTCTGGGAGTTCCTGGAATTATCCATATTCTTAGACATATTAAATACCTCCTGTAGGCGTTTTACGTTACATCGTTAGTATGGCGTGTTTCTAAAATTTTATACAATTGTTTTTTTATTTTAAAATTAATGAGGAAATGGTATATTATTCGAAAATGTAGCCATATTTTGTAAAAATACTTTGCATTTTTATCATAGCTATATTATAATCAAAATGAGGGGTTTTCCCCTCATCCTTATTAATTATTTATACTCCCCTCAGAAACAGCCGAGATAGCTCCCCTATTCCGGCTGTTTCTCTTTTTTAGATTATTTACATCAAAAGACCCCCGGCATAAAATGCCGAGGGTCTTATATCCCTTTCCAAAATCCGGTTGTCCGCTATTTCATTAATCGCCAAGCACGTTGACGATTTTTACAGGTGCCCGATAATTCCACGGAGAAGTCTTAATACCTGTTCTATAAGTTGATGAATGCACTACTTGTCCATTACCGATATACATGGCAACGTGGTTTATGGATGATCCGCTTCCATAAAAAATCAAATCGCCCGGACGCATCTGATCTGCGCCGACTGCTATTCCCTGGGAGGCCTGTCCACCTGAGGAACGATTTAAAGTAAGGCCTGCTGCATGCTGCATCACATATCTGGTAAATCCGGAGCAGTCTACTCCTGTACGTGGATCGCTGCCGCCATAGGCATAACGTCCGCCTACAAATTGAAGAGCGTAATTAACAATGCTTTGTCTGAAATTAACAACCGTCTCTGTCTGAGTCTTAACTTCCAATGCAGCCAGTGTTTCCTCATCGGTTGAAGATACGGTTGCATTGCCGTCTACTGGCATATAGCCATATGTATCATTGATCTTAACCTTCATGTATCCGTCGCCCATATCCTGCACAACTTCAAAAGAAGATCCTTTGGAAGCGGTCATAAGTGCTTCTTTACCAGCTTCATCCTTGCTGATCGTCACATTATCTGCATCAACGGTCACCATATAGTTCCCATAACTGAGTCCTGGACCGGAAATTTCATCTGCTCTTACATCTGAAGGAACTGCAACTACCATTGCTCCGCAAAAAGCCATAAGTCCTAACGTTTTCCATGCTTTGTTTATCATCGGGAAATTGCTCCTATTTTTACTTTTTGATTTTCAAATGTTACATAAGTATTAAATTCATTACGGTTATTATACAATTATTTTATCTTTTCGTCAAGTATTATTTAAAAGTGCACGAATTTAAAATTATTTTAGTTTAAAACCCGGACAAATTTCACAGGTTTGCGATACATGACGTTTGTTACGATAATTCCGGTCTTTTCTGTGGAAGCGTGGACTACCCGGCCGTCTCCCATATATAGGGCAACATGGTTAATGGATCCATTTTTTCCATAAAATACCAGGTCCCCTGCGCGGGCATCCTCGTAGCTGACGCTGCGGCCTTCTCCTGCCTGAGACCTAGAGCTATGGCTTAAGTTTACACCAGCCGCATTTCTTAACACATAGCTGGTAAACCCGGAACAGTCCACTCCTGTTTTGGGATTGACTCCTCCATAGACATAGCGGCCACCCACAAACTGAAGCGCATAATCTACAATTTTCTGGCGCTGCATCACAGACTTGTCCACCTTTTCCTGAGTCTTCTCGATCAGGGTCGCAGCACCACTTTCTATGTAACCTTCTCCTTCCGGAGTTTTTATTTTAAGCCAGCCATCTCCTGGGGATTCAACCACTTCATAAGTCTGACCTTCCCCTGCCTGGGAAAGAGTCATTCCCGACCCATCAGCAGCTTCTCTGACAGACACAGGCATATCCATCTTCGCATAAAGTGTTGTGCTGGTTTCTACAGCAACTTCCGCTGCTTTCGCCTCTACTTGGGGAGCCCAGCTTAAGCTTGTCAAAAGTCCTAAGAGCCCCATCGCCTTCCACATTTTATTCTTCATATTAAATCTCCTGTTTTTACGTTTTTCTGTCGTTCCCGCAATACTTCGTTAAAATGTTACATAATTGTTACATTTCGAATTATATACTTATTCCCCGATTTTGTCAAGCAAAAACGGCAATTATGGCGCTTTATGCGTCATAACTGCCGTCACAGTTTTGTAATATTTCCATGGATTTATTAAATATATTTGACTTTATCGTTTCGTTCCTCTTACAAACCAGACTATGAGAAATACCAAAAGCAAGGGGCCCATAATAGGCATCAGAAGGCTGAAAATCCCTGTAACAATGCTGGCAATCAGAAAGAAAAATAAGATGAGCACCGTAACTCCCAAGAGCTTCCAGTACCATTTACTCAAGTCAATGTAATGCATACGGCGTCCGAAATTACCCGGGTCCTCATACACATTCCGGTCCGCACCGGAGTAGGATTCATAAAAAGTCCTTTCGGATCCGCTGCTCTTTGCATTTTCGTTGGCCTCTAAAATAGTCTTGGCAATCAGTCTTGGATCGCCGATGGAGGCAATCACCGCCTCTTCCGTAGAACCATTTCTCACTTCCGTGCTGATATATTCTTCATAGTACCTGATATTTTCTTCAATCACGCTTCCAGGGACTTCACCTGATAAAGCATCCCTTAAGCGCTGTAAAAACTCCTGTCTGCTCATCTGAGCCTCCTTCAATTAAGTAAATAACTTTGATTATTGTATCATCCGACAGGTTTTTCGTAAAGAAACCTTCTCTGAATAAATTCTTAAAATTTCATAATATGGCTACTCTACCTTCTCCTTAATTACACCATCCCGGTATGCCGCCACTAACTCCTTTAAGTCTGCAATCCGTTCGGCTAACTCCGCACCCTTATCCGTATCCGCCACCATGACCCGGTTCTTCATGTTTTCAACAACCGAAACCTTTGGCGTGCTTTCCTTCTTGGGATCAAAGGGCTTGTGCTCCGCAAGAGCCAGATGATTGGAATTATAAATCAGCGTATAGCCTGCAATCCCTGTCTTAGTCTGATAGGCCTTTGACAGCCCTCCATCTATGAGGAACAGCTTGCCTCCCGCTTTCACTGGGGATTCCCCTTCCTTTATTTTCACCGGAACGTGACCGTTGATGATGTGAGAGCCTTTTTTAGGAAGGCCGAATTCTTCCAATATCTTATCACATGTTTCTTCCTTCATACTAAGCCTGTAATATGGGTTCATAGGCTCCTTGTGGGCAGAAGGATCTTCAATAAAATAATGTTCAAAGGTCGTCATCTTCCCCTTGCCGTAAACCGGAGATTTGGCTCCGCACCATAGATACCACATGAAATCTCTGGCATCCTCACTCTCCGCAGAACCCTCCGGCATAAAATATGCATTTTGAGCCTTTCGGTCCACATAATCCATTAACGCCTTTCCTGAGTAAGCTTGGTGATTCACCACGATCTCTTCAAAGGAGCCGTCCTCCCTCATGGGAATGCAGCCATGGTACAGGAGGTTTGAATTGTAGCATTTGTACATACTTCCATGAGAATACAGAAAACGAATATGCTTATGAAGAAGCTCGTTATGCATGAAAGAAAGCTGAAGGGTGTGCAGAAGCTCTCCCTCCTCCTTGCTCAGTTTTAACGGTTCCTTCGGATCTACCGTTGGGAAAAATTTATCAAGCATAGGATATTCTTTACCCTCTACGGTCACAACGCCCCGGTCAAAGTCAATGGCCTCAATCAGGATCCGGTCGCTCATCTCATATTCCGGATGACGTTTTATAATCTGACCTTCTACCTTAAACTGGATGACTGCAATGGCCTTGTGCATCTTTGCCGCCAGTCCCGGATCCACCGCGTCATAGATGTTTTCATCAAGGATCTGGGGAATAAACCGATCGCACGGATCCTCCCGGTATACCCTGGCCGCAAACATGGATAAGGGACGGAGGTTGATGCCATATCCGTCCTCCAACACATCAAAGCTGTTATAGCTGATGGCAATACGCAGTACGTTGCAGATACATGCCAGATTCCCGGTGGCGGCTCCCATCCAGGAAACGTCATGATTGCCCCACTGGATATCAACATCGTGAAATTGCAGCAGTTCATTCATAATAATATCCGCCCTTGGACCGCGGTCGAAAATGTCCCCGATAATATGCAGGCTGTCAATGGTCAGGTTCTGGATCAACTCGCATAAGGCTATGATGAACTTATCTCCTACCCGGATGTCAATGATGGACCGTATGATTTCGTTATAGTATACACGTTTATTGTCATCATTATAATCCACATGAAGCAGCTCATCAATGATGTAGGCAAACTCCGGGGGCATTTTCTTCCTTACTTTGGATCTGGTGTACTTTGATGAAACCACTTTACAGATCTGTACCAGCCGGTAAATGGTCACTCTCTGCCAGTCACCGTCTGCCAGGCCCTTAAGCTCCAGCTGATTCATGATCCGCTCCGGGTAGTATATTAAATTGGCTAACGCCACTTCTTCTTTCTCTGGTATGATGTGACTGAAGGTTTCCGTGATTTTTTCGCGGATAACGCCTGAGGCACTTTTTAATAAATGGACAAATGCCTCATACTCACCATGCAGGTCACTGAAAAAATATTCCGTTCCCTTTGGTAAACCCTGAATGGCCGTAAGGTTGATGATCTCGCTGGAAGCAGCCTTTATTGTCGGATACTCCCTCGACATCAGTTTCAGATACGCCAAACTTCTCATAATACCCTCCCCTTTTCCCTGAAGCGATGCTGCACTTCTATAGAGCTATAGTAACATAAAAGATTTCAATTTAAAACCCTTTTTAGCGAGACGCCCCCCATGGATCCAATCCTTCCCTTTGTTTAACTCCACAAAATAAGAAGGATACTGACTTAAATACGATAGCCAGTAGCCTCAAAATTATCTGTTTTTTTCCGAGCGGACAAACAAAGCAACACTCACAGCAATGAGCGAAGATGCCTCATGGAAGAAAGAGGCGGTCGAATTGCTAAGAGAGTTTATCGGAATACTTGAACTAAACAATGATATAGATGTTTGATAAAAGGACTGCCCGTTTGACTGGCAGTCCTTTGCTGTGGTGGTACTGTATTAAATGAAATCACAATTGTATCCAATAACGTTTTATTCTTTTATCGTCTACACTTACTTCCTTTTCAAATTCTCCGCCATTTGTAATTATTATCTTTTCACTAGGCACATTATCGGAATTACAGGTGATCATCACCTTTTCTAATCCATGGTTTTTACAATTTTGCAGGTTTTGCCTGAGCATTTCTGTTGCATAACCCTGCCTTCTTTCAGATGGCCGGACGGAATATCCGATATGACCGCCCCAAACTCCCAAAACAGGATGATCAATGTGATGCCTGAAATCAATGATTCCTACAATTTTATTATCGACCAAACGGACAGCAATGTACGTATCGGAAGTGACCTTGTCTTTTGGACAGGTTTCTTCATAATTAAGCATTTCAATGCCACGGATCCATTCCTCTGCCGATGAACATTGTCTTAAATTCCCACAGCCATCCATGCTGTCGCCGAAATCCATTAACTCCTGGCGATACTTCATAATATCATCTGCATATTCTGCAGTTGGTTTTATAAGCTTGATTTTATCCATAAACAAGGCCTCCCTGGTTATACTTTCCCTTTTGCTTCCTTCCAGTCAACAAATAGATTGTAACGTTCCGTCTTAAAAAGCAAGACACAGTAGTTTGGATCTTCCGGTCCGTCGAAATTTTCTTCAAGACCCTTGTACCACATCTCTTTTTTTATATCCGGGTCGGTTAATATCTCTATGGTGCCGACCAGGGTGATATTGTGGTCTATTGCATTAAAGCAAACACTGGCATGGCTGCATTGTTTAATACGATCAGCTTTATTGCTTCCAAGCCCGGTACAGAATGTGATCCGGTTAATACCTTCTGCCTTTGATGCGGATATTGTAGAGGCGGTTGGATAACCGTCTTTGTCAATCAGCGCTAATACGCAATATCCCTCGTTTCCTCCACCGGTCTTTTTTGCAATAATTTCTCCGGCTCTAGCAATGATTTCTTCATTCATTATATTTGCCTCCTGCTTTTTTATTTGAAACAAATATATCACATCAATTAAGACAACAGTATGTCATGTTCTTACTTTATAATATCATATCACTAAAAAACTACCAACTATTAATTTTCAATCGGATATTAGTGATCCCAAACAGTTTTTTATTAACACCTTGATGCTGCATATGGGAAGTGATATAATCTCCTCAACGCAAAGACAGAGGGGCAGATAACAGTTGGAGGTACAGATGAAACATTCTACTTATAAAGAAAAAGATCTTGTTCACATCAGCTTTGAAATCGGACTGCTTTTAAAGGGCATTCATGGCTTAATGGAGATTGTTGGAGGAGCATTCCTGATATTTTTAAGCCCCACCAGATTGAACTGGCTGACGCGTTTTTTAACCCGGCATGAATTATCGGAAGACCCAAAGGATATAGTAGCAAATTTCCTGGTAAGCTTAAGCAACAGCTTTTCAATCAGCGCTCAGCATTTTGCTGTATTTTACTTAATGTCCCACGGAGTTATAAAATGCATCCTGATACTTTTACTGTGGCGCAAAAAACGATGGGCATATCCGCTGACCATCTTCTCCTTTCTTCTTTTTATGGCGTATCAGATATACCGCTATACGTTGACTCAATCTGCATTTCTCATTGTGCTCACCATTTTTGACGCGGTTATGATTGCATTAACCTGTATGGAATATAAGAGAATCAAATCCTAATTTATGAAGCCAATTGGAAAGGTGGTTGAATAACATGTGTGGCAGATATTACATTGAAATTGATGATGCTGAATTGCGTTCTATTGTTGCCGAAGTAGAAAGAAAAACTGCGGTAAAAACCGGAGAGATATTTCCGACTAACCTTGCACCTGTCTTATCCCCAAACGGAATCATGACAGCAATGCGTTGGGGATTTCCTAAATTTGACGGCAAGGGTGAGATCATTAATGCCCGAAGCGAAACGGCAGCGGAGAAAAATATGTTTCGGCGCCCGATGATGGAGGGACGCTGCCTGGTTCCTGCAAGCTGGTATTTTGAGTGGGAACGACGCGGAAAGCAAAAGGTGAAGTATGCCCTGATGACTCAGGAAAGGAGTCCTGTATGGATGGCAGGGCTGTCTAAAACAGACTTACAAACAGGAGACTCCACTTTCGTTATCCTGACTCGTCCGGCCTGGTCAGGCATTTCATTCATTCACGACAGAATGCCGGTAATTCTCCCTCAAAAAAGTCACGATGAATGGCTTCATGGACACGACCCAATTAGCACAATGAATCATGCAATTAGTGAAGTACACTATAAGGCGATATAAAAGATCGGGCTCAGTCATGGCATATTTAAAATTTAAGCATATAATATAAAGATTATATAAAATCTCTAAGGGGCCATAAAAGCGCATGAATGAGTTAGGTACAATCACGCAAATGGGACGAATACTGCAAGTTAACAATGCAATGGTTACAGAGGTTTTTACTCGCAGCAGGGTTACCGGATATATAAGCATTATCTACACTCAGTCTGTACAAGATGAAACCATATCCGAACCCTTAAGGCTTAATGCAAGTTTTTACACAGATGTTCTGAATCCATCCGGTCAACATATATGCTTATGTGACATCCAGGAAGGCATGCTGGTGGACGCCTTATTTTCACCGATTATGGAATGGCGCATTCCGCCGCAAGCTAACGCTTATTTAATTGTTGCCAGAGAATACGATGAGCCATCACTTCATTCTACCACGGCTCAAATTACAGAAGTGGATATGGATAATTTTGTTTTCTATACTTATGATCCTGATAATCCCGATAATCAAATAGAATTTAATATTGCCCCTAAGGCTACCGTTCGTGATAAAAATGGCTATCCTGTTCCTTTCCGTACCCTTTATCCTGGTTTATTAGTGAACGTGGTCCATTCCGAAATAGAAACTGAAGTTATCCCGTATCGAGCGATTGCTTTCCATATTCAAATATTATAGCTTATCAAAGGCGTCTTTTGCTATCAATAATATAAACTTTACTTAATGATGTCAGCAGGTCTCTTCAGCCTGCTGTTTTTTTATCTTCCCTTTTATTTCCACTATTAATCGAACGTACATTCGATTATAATATAGCCGAGGTGATTCCATGAATAATGTCATATTTCATATCGATGTAAACTCCGCTTTTCTAAGTTGGGAAGCAGTATATCGAATCCATCATCTGGGAGGAAATTTAGATTTACGGGATATACCGTCAGCGGTTGGCGGAGATATTACAAAAAGGCATGGTATTATACTTGCAAAAAGCATACCGGCAAAGAAGTATCAAATAAAAACAGGGGAGTCCGTGAATGAGGCACTGCGAAAGTGCCCTGACCTGGTTTTAGTTCCCCCAAACTACAACCTCTACCAGAAATCTTCATCTGCATTTATTCAAATCTTGAAACAATATTCTCCTGTTGTGGAACAGTATTCCATTGATGAGGCGTATATGGATATGACTGGTACTGAAGTCTTGTATGGAGATCCTTATAAGGCAGCAAATGATATAAAAGAACGTATATACAAAGAACTTGGCTTTACCGTAAACATTGGGGTTTCAAACAATAAAGTCCTGGCTAAAATGGCATCAGACTTTAAAAAGCCTGACAAAGTGCATACGCTGTGGTTAAGTGAAATAAAAGAAAAAATGTGGCCATTACCTGTAACAGAATTATTTTTTGTAGGCAGGGCAACATTTCGTAAATTGCGAAATCTGGGAATCAAAACCATAGGAGAATTGGCACAGACTGATTTATCAATCATCAAAAGTCATTTCGGCAAGTATGGGGAGGTTATATGGTCTTTTGCAAACGGAATCGATGTTTCAGCAGTGGAACCTGCTCCCCCGCCAAATAAAGGTTATGGGAATAGTACAACCACTGCATTTGATTTATTGGATGCAGGTACAGCCAAGTTAGTACTGTTATCTTTGGCAGAAACCGTATCTGCCAGATTAAGAGATGACAACGTGAAGATCCGTGTGGTTTCCGTAGGAATAAAGGACTATAATTTTGTATATTATGGTCATCAAAAAACCCTTGATACGCCAACAAATATCACCAATGAAATCTATGAAGCCGCTTGCAAAATATTTGATGAGATGTGGGATAAGATTCCTATCCGTCATTTGGGAATCCATACAAGCCATGTAACCACAGAGGACAGCCGCCAATTAAATATATTCGATAAAGTAGATTATGAAAAGTTGGAACGGCTGGATAAGGCAGTAGATGAAATCAGAATGCGCTTTGGAATGGACTCAATTAAAAGAGCAAGTTTTTTAAATGATAAAGCAGTTGATCACATGAGCGGGGGAATCAGCCGGGAGAAAAGGACTGTAGATTACAGCAAACAACATATATTGTAGGTGGCAGATATGGGAGTATTTGGAATTGGAACTAATGTAAAAGATATTAATAACGAAGAACCAAAAGGTAGGATGTATCATGTCGCCTGCAAGGTATGGTTTACCGCCAGCTGCAGCCCCAGGCCTTTAAGTTTAAAGTTTGAAGGTGATGACGGTATGATACAAACAATCTCTGATATAACCATAAAATGTTCAGAAGATAAAAATTATAACGGAATCCCTTCAAAAGAATTTCAATGCAGTGCAATCAATGGGGGACTGAAAATAGAATTTAAACTGATCTTTTATATGGAAGCCTGTAAATGGGTTATGATAATATAAAAAGGTGGGGCCGGGATCCCGGGTACCCACCTGTAATATTTACTCTGATAGTCCCGGATTCTGCAGCACCCTGCTATCCTCTGGAGTGATTATTACCACCACCAGTTACATCTGTTACAGCCAAAAAAGCCATTGCAAAAATTGCATCTGCAATTTCTCCGGCAGCATCTGTTAAAGCAACACATATATTTCCCCCCCTTCTAAAAGCGTTATACTATACTTTATGGTACAAATAGACAAGGTGTGAAAATCAGGCCCAATGCCAGTCCAGTTACTTCCTGTAATTCCATTTTTTATATGTTACATTTCTATTACATAAGTGTTACAATGGGGTTGTACAAAAACAAAAACAATAAGGAGGTTATGTATCATGTTCTTTGATTTTAGCTCATGTAACTTAAGCGATTTATTAGATTTAATTTCTCAGTTCTGCAAATAATATTCCAAAAAAGGTTCAACCGCCCTCACGGTTGAACCTTTTTTCTGCAATTCTTATTTCCTGCACAAGCAGAAAGGATGCCCTTCCCGTACCTTAAGGTCAAATTCAGCATATGATATAACAATAGAAAAAGCAAAGGAGTTTCTTATATGTGCAGCCCATGCATTTTTACCCCATACCGCGATGTAAACTGTAAAGACCTGGTGATCTTCCATGAGGCCACAAGGGATTTACGGGGCGCAACCTATAAGCCCTACCTGGTATCCATTCAAGAGGCCAGGGGAATCAACTTCCGCTTTATCTGCAATTCCTTCATTATGACCCGTCCTCCCCAGAATGCCATAACCATGGTATGCATTTTCAAACCCTTTTGCAAAGAGGGGGAAAAGGAGGAGTTAAGGGCGGTTGTAACAAGTATATGTAAAATGGGTTGCTATAAAGGTTAGTGAAAATAAGGTGATTTTATTATGCGAAAACCAAGATCGGAGATTGGATATATCCTGCCCCGATTTTCTTTCATTAGAAGCGGCCTGCCAGATCATGATTGGTACTGATCAAAGCAGGCCGCTTTTATGCTGCCTTAGATTTAGTGGATACCCTCGCCCTGATAACAGCCGCCCGCGGCAGCGGTTTATCAAAAGCGTTAATAAGCCAGCCGGTATACATCAACCATCTCTGGTTTCCCAAGTGACCGGATTCCGGGTAAAGTTCTGGATCCGTAAAAGGAACATTTATCCGCCAGCACTTCTAAATCCGTTTCCTTAATTCCCGCATTCAGTTCTCTTAAGCTGACAGGCATTCCAAGGCTCTTAAAAAATCCTTCCAATCTGTTAATCCCATTAAGAGCTGTTTTTAAAGGCTCTTCAAAGTTCATTTCCTCATTCATCACACGGACAGCCAGTTGGGCAAACCTCATAGGATCAACTTCGCATACGTACCTGGACCAGGAGCAGAACAGGGCAGACAGACCGGCACCATGGGCAATGGCCGGATACATCCCTGACAGCTCGTGCTCCAATTGGTGAACCTGCATCATATATTCCCTTCCCAGACCGGTAAGCTCATTATGAGAGAGGCTTCCTGCCCACATAAGAGTTGCACGTGCCTCATAGTCCTCCGGGTTTTTATCTGCCACAGTCCCTGCTTCCATAACAGAGGTTAAAAGCCCCTCCGCAATCCGGTCCGTCAAAGGAGTATCCTTTGTCGGCCCTCCCAGATACCGCTCCAGTGTGTGCATCATGATATCCACGGTTCCGCATCCGGTCTGGAATTTACTGACAGTAAACGTCAGCTCCGGATTGCAGATGGCAAACAGCGGACGATGGGTTGGGCTGTTAAACCCACGCTTTAAGCCTCCCTCTTCATTTGTAATGACGCAGGATAAGCTTGTCTCACTTCCCGAAGCAGACAGAGTGAGAATGTTGCCATGGGGAAGGGCTTTTGCCGGAACTTCTTCCTTTAAAAAGAATTTCCATGGATCTATATCCGGATTAAGTGCTCCATCTGCAATGCACTTGGCCGAATCAATCACACTTCCGCCTCCCACTGCCAGAATGAACTCCACATGTTCCCTTCTACACAGCTCCATGCCTTCTTTTGCCAGGGATAAAACCGGATTTGGCTGCGCTCCGCCAAAAAGAATATATTCGATTCCATGCTCTCTTAAGGATTCTTCCACCAGCCCAAGCAGGCCGCTTTTTCTTACACTGCCTCCTCCATAATGAATCATGATCTTATGAAATCCATATTCAGAGATGATGGCACCTGCTTTTTTGTGGGTATCACGGCCGAATATTACTCTTGTAGGTACGCAGTATTCAAAATTATTCATTCTATCCTCACTTTCCGCTACGGTCTGATCTTTATGTTCCGCATCATTTTTATTCTTAATGAAAATTATACCACGAACATATCTTTTTTCCAATATAGACTCTCCTCACCTCTGTTTCCCTTCATATTTTTTAATATCACAGCATATCTTATAAAGGAAAGCCTTAGTAATCTGCTTTCCTTTTTCATATGTAAGTAGTTCGATTCACCTGGCGGCTCTTCGAACGGCTGATCTGCTGTATTCAGTCCGGGCCCGGCTTGCCTTTATAAAGTAAATCATGCCATGGAATGACAAGGAGAACGCTTATGAACCTATTTAAAAAAGATATCAGACTTACCCATGTATCCAGACATCATATCATTATTTACATAGAAGTCATTGTTCTGACATTTCTGTTGGTCTCCTTGTTTTTCATATCCCCTGGTGGGAAACTCTCATTTCCGGTAGTGAATCAGGACAGTAACGCCAGTCCCTCGGAAGCAAAAAAATATATTAAATGGGTGGATTTTGATGTAACCGCAAGGGCCATGCAGGAGGCCTTCCGTTATGATGTCAACACCTGTCAGTCAGAGCCCCATTTAAACTGGGTGGATTTACTTGCTTATCTCGGTGTCAAGTATGGAGGGGATTTTTCCAGATATTCCACCAAAGATTTAGATGCTCTGGCGGAACAACTGCTTTCCGGTAAAACTATGGAAGAAGTGACTGCAAAAATGACTCATTATGCCTATTACAGAGAAGCTTATGGAGCTGTACTGGATGGCCTGGTCGGCCAGTACGATATTCAGATCCCCTCCCAAAATGCGCCCCTCTACGCCACCCCTGCCCTTCTTCCCGACGGCACACAGGATCCGGATAAGGTCTGGGTAAAGAAGTATGGGCTGAAAAGCTTTTCCCCCATTGCAAAGGGATTCCCCTATAACGATTTTGACGATTTTGGAGTAGCACGCTCGTATGGCTACAGACGGCAGCATCTGGGGCATGACATGATGGGGCAGGTGGGAACTCCCATCATTGCAGTGGAAAGCGGCTATGTGGAGGCCATCGGATGGAACCAGTATGGAGGATGGCGTTTGGGAATCCGCAGCTTTGATGGAAAGCGGTATTATTATTACGCCCATTTAAGAAAGAATTATCCTTATCATAAATCCTTAAGCCAGGGCAGCATCGTTACGGCAGGAGATGTGATCGGTTATCTGGGACGTACCGGATACAGCCGGAATGAAAACACCAATAATATCAATGAACCTCATCTCCACTTTGGACTTCAGCTTATTTTTGATGAGTCTCAGAAGGAAGGGAACAATGAGATCTGGGTCAGCTGCTATGAGCTGACCAAATTCCTTTCCATGAACCGCTCCGAGACCCTTAAGAACCAGGAGACAAAAGAATACAACCGGGTTTATGATATGACGGATCCTGGGATTCCTGATAATTTCATTCCGCCTGAACCACCTAAGGAAGAAAATTAACTTAAAATTAACGGGGGCTGTTGCGGCAAGTGCAACAGCCCCCGTTATCTTCATACATTTGAGGAGACAGATATGTTATCGCTTTATTTTACTTTTGGCTGCTGCTGGGTAATGCAGTGGATATTTCCGCCGCCAAATGCAACCTCTTCGGTACGTACCCCAACCACTTTGCGGTCCGGATACATTTCCTGGATCTGCTGTAATGCCAATGCATCGTTCTCATCGCCATACTGGGGAACGATCACACCCCCGTTTACAACCAGGAAATTCATATAGGAAGCGATGGAAATCTCGCCATCTTCTCTTGGAAGGGTACCCTCTACCATATCAATCGCGTCTGCGCCATGAAGCAGAACAGGGTTCCTGGTCAGGCAAAGCTTATGTACCTTTAATTTACGGCCCTTTGCGTCCACTGCTTCAGATAATGTTTTATAAGCTTCCTGAGCCTCTCTATAGAAAGGATTCTCTTCATCTTCCGTCCAGATGCAGGCAACCTCCCCCGGTCTCACATACTGGGCAACATCGTCAACATGTCCATTGGTTTCGTTTGGATCAATGCCATCCTTAATCCAGATAACCTTCTGGCAGTTTAAGTATTCATCCAACATACCTTCGATTTCTTCTTTTGTCATGTGAGGATTTCTTCCCTCACTTAACAGGCACATTTCTGTGGTAATAATGGTTCCCTCTCCATCTACATGGAAGGAACCGCCTTCCAGAACAAAACCTTCGGTACGATAGGAATCAATTCCTTCTATTTCACATACCTTTTGTGCCACTAGATCATCCTGATCCCATGGGAAGTAAAGTCCGTCTACCAGGCCGCCCCATGCATTAAAGGTCCAGTCACAGCCCCTGATGCCGCCTTTATCATTGATGACAAAGGTCGGTCCGCAGTCCCGGATCCAGGAGTCATTGCTCGTCATCTCAACCACTTTTATTTCAGCAGGAAGATGGGCACGGCAGTTCTGAAATTGTGCCGGAGATACGCAAACAGTAACCGGTTCGAATTGAAGGATTGCTTTCGCTACCTCAGTAAATATGGTCTGTGCAGGTTTTGCGCCATTTCTCCAGTTATCCGGCCTTTCCGGCCATAACATCCAAATCTGTTCCTGCTCTTCAAATTCTGCAGGCATACGGTATCCATCCTGCTTTGGTGTTGTGTTCTCAATTCTCTTTGCCATAATTTATCCCTTCTCTTTCTTATTTATTTCTTTTTCTATTTACAATCAGTTCACCAAGTATAAGGAATACCGCTGCCCCGATGGTGATCGGCAGGACTCCTGCCAGGGTGTCCGGATCAAAGCTTAAAGGAACCGCGGTGAAGATCAGCGCAATGATGATCAGCGTCATTGGAACGAATGCTAAAACCCTTAAGAAACCATTGCTTCCCGGAACCCTAAAGGGCCGTTCTGTATCCGGGTCTATCTGACGAAGCTTTAAGAAGGCCGGAAATACAGGAATATAGGAAAGCAAAAACATAACCAGATTCAGTGCGAAGAAGCACCAGAACAGATCCTGATTGGGTATTAAGGGGGCGATGATTAACACCGTGCTGGCTACCAGACCATTCATGATGGCAGCCCCAATGGGCATATCATTCTTTTTGCTCCTTATCTTAAATACCGCCGGCATATCCCCGTTTTCTGCCGAATAAGCTGCCACATTGTTTACTCCCAGTGACCAGGAAACCATATTTCCAAAAAGAGTGAGCAGGAAGCCAATGGCAACCACTGTTACAATGATTCCTCTGGTGCTGCCGGTCAAAAGCTGAACACTTGCAACCAGTCCGGTACTGGTACTGATCTGATCAGCCGGAATAGCAACACCGATTCCAAATGCCATAAAGATATAGATCAAAGCAATGACAATTCCGCCTGCAATAATGGCCTGAGGAATCTGCTTCTTGGGATTTTCCATATCATCCGCAAAGGTACAAACAACTTCAAATCCAAGGCAGTTAAATAAAATAACTGATATGTAGGATAAGCTGTTTAAATTAAAGCTTGGAATCAAGGAAGTTAAGGTGTATTCGTTGGCAACTCCATGAGTCACCGCACCATAGATACCAAGGCAGCCCAGGATGACTGCTATGAGAATTTTAATTACTGCCGCCCCGTTTAAGATCCAGGTACTGTCACAAACGGAGAAAAAGCTGATAAAAACAATGATCCATACAAATGTAAGCTCTATGATCAGGGACGGGAAAAATCCCAGTTGTCCTCCAGTCAAAAGATTAATAACCTCGGGGAACATAAGCGCCAAAGAAGCCATCCAAAGCGGAAAGTTGATCCAGTAGTACCAGGACACCCTTCCTCCCCATTTTTTACCAAAGGCTTTTGACACCCAGTCATATAATCCACCGTCACCCTCATAGGTTGTCCCCAGTTCTGAGGAGATCAAGCCATATGGTAGCAAAAATGCTATTAAGAGGAAAATCCACCAGAAATACTGGGAATTACCAATCGCTGCCACCGGACTTGCTGCTTCTGCCACAAATACAACACAAATCACCGTCATTATGGCATCAATTAACCGAAACTTCTTCTTTGGCGCGTCTGACATAATTTTCCTCCTATCTGATACTTCTATCATCCATGAATTTCTCTAACTGTTCCTTTGCTGCTGCGATCTGAAGCTCGCTGGGAGCCTGATCTCTCTGATACTGTGTAAAGTAAACAAGCAGACCTCTCATTGCTGTCAGGCGGTTTCCTGCCTCTAAAAATGCAACGGAGCTGTCGCTGTCAAGCACCTCATCGGTCACATCTTCCCCTCTGGTAGCAGGCAGGCAGTGCATGAATTTGCAGCCGATATTGCCAAGAGACATTAAATCTTTGTTTACCTGGTAATCCTTGAATGTAGCAACGCGCTCTTCCTTTGGAGTCTCGTTTTCATACAGACCGTACCATACGTCTGTGTAAATGAAATCTGCTCCCTTTACGCTGTCACGGTTATCGGTTACTTCCCATGTACCACCGGAAATCCTGCAGTTTTCTTCCATGATCTTTTTGTGCTCTTCCAAAAGCTGATTGTTCTTCGGTCCATAATGAACGAAATGCATACCGAGCTTTGTGGTGATAAATCCGAGAGAAGCACATACCTGTGTTCCGTCGCCTACGAAAACAACCTTGCAGTCTTCCAGCTTTTTACCTCTTGGAAGATGCTCTACGATGGTACAAAGATCGCCGATTTCCTGGGTTGGATGATTGTAATCACTCATACCGTTTAATACCGGGATCGTACATGCTTTGGCTAACTCTACCACGGTGTTGTGTTCAACCACTCTGGCCATTACCACGTCGATCAGCTGGGAAAGCACTCTACCTGTATCGCCGATGGTCTCATGCCCGCCAAGCTGAATCATGCCAGGTCCTAAGTACTGGGCATGTCCGCCAAGCTGTTCCATCGCTGTTTCAAAGGAAACACGGGTTCTTGTTGATGACTGCTGGAAAATCATTCCCAGTGTTTTTCCTTTTAACAGAGGAGGATTATAGCCTGCCTTAATGCTTTTTTTAATTGCCAGGGACAGTTCAATGATGTCTAATAACTGCTCCTTTGTGAAATCGTTGGTGTCAATAAAATGTGTAATTCCGTTTGCTTTCATGGCAAAGTCTCCTTATATAAATTTTTATAGTTAATTAGTTAAATGTAAATATCGTGCCTGTCTTTCCGTCCAGCGCCTCAACCGCATTGTCAAGAGAGGTGATAATTGCCCGTTTTGACGGGTTGGATCTTACAAACTTCATGGCTGCCTGTACCTTTGGAAGCATGCTTCCCGGAGCAAACTGCCCTTCCTCACAATACTGGTTTGCTTCCATAAGGCTAAGATGGTCCAGATTCTTCTGATCCGGCTTGTTGTAATTGACCGCCACCTTTTCAACTTCCGTTAAAATCACCAGGATATCTGCCTCCACTTCTTCTGCCAGAAGCTCTGCTGCAAAATCCTTATCAATCACTGCTGCCGTTCCATGGAGAGCGCCGGTTGGATCTTCAATGACCGGAATTCCACCACCTCCGCAGGTGATGACAATTGCCTTTGGCCATAACTCTTTTACCGCCTCAATCTCCACAATCTTTTTAGGAATCGGAGATGCAACCACTCTGCGGTATCCCCGGCCGGCATCTTCTTTCATAACGTATCCTTTATCTTCTTCCAGAGCGTGAGCCTCTTCTTTGGAATAGAAAGGTCCGATCGGTTTGGTTGGATTATGAAAAGCCGGATCATGCTCATCTACAATCATCTGGGTAGCGATGGTGACAACAGGAAAGTTCTGATTCCTTTTATTGAGCGCATATTTCAGCCCCTGTTGCAAATGATATCCGATATAACCCTGGGACATTGCCCCGCACACGTCAAATGGCATAGGTGGTGTTACATCTTTTGCAGTTTCAGATGCCAGCAAAATTCTCCCTACCTGAGGTCCGTTCCCATGTACGATGGCCATCTCATATCCACGCTCATTTAATTCTGCTATATACTCGCAAGTCTTATGAACGACTTCAAGCTGTGCTTCAGCAGTTGCCTCTCCTTTTCCTGACTGCAGTGCATTTCCACCTAAGGCAAGGACTATTTTCTCTGCCATCAGTAAAACCTCCTTTTGTAATTTTTGATTTGCTGTGATTTGCTTTTTCCGCGTCGTCACAAGATGAAAATAGCAGTTCTTACACCGGTTGAGAATGCAACCATTGGGTAGATATTTATAACACTTTTAACTCTAATCCACATAAACCACCCTAAACTTTTGTGCACTATGCACTAATAAATGGGTTTTTCACGAAATTTAGGAGTTGAAAAAACTTTTTTATTTGCTATACTGATGATGGGCAACTTGAGGACGTACAAAAGTCAGGAGGAATTATGGAAAAAGGTATCGTATTCATTTACAATTTGGTTTTGATCATGGTATACTCCGGTGTCATTTGGATGTCTTTTTCGCTCTTTTTTAATGGAAAAGAAAAGATCCTATTATGGATAGGGATTATATTCGGGGCAGTTTTAACGGATGAAATTGTGATTTTTGCGTCAGAAATGTTTGAGAATTTTGCAGAAAATTATAATAGACTTTTTATGATCGTTCCGACCCATAAGACAATGATCTATCTGGTCTTTTCCTTGGGCTGTCTGACCATCTTTAAACGGTTGTTAAATAGAGCAATTAATTGGCGTGATTATATAATTTTAGCAATTTACGTGACTTTCATGCTATTCGTACCGATCATGGAAAACAGTGCCTGGAAGATATGGCTCTATTTCCTCCCAAGCCAGCTTTACAACACTTATTTAGGAGCGGAATGTTTAGGGATAATAAAAAAGAACCCTGAGGAATATCAGGATCCTTTCTTTAAATGGTGTGAAAGACTTTTTTATATCACTGTTCTCATGAATATCTTCATCATTATAGAAGATACCATTGTAATCTTTAATTTTGATACTTATTCAAAATATTATATTAATATGAATAACAGGAGTTTTACTTCTGATATCCTATATCTTATTTACGCTATATTTTCTGCAGAATATCTCATGTACTACTTAAAGATTTCTTTGAGGAATAATACCATTGTATCGGAAGTAACCAGCCATACCCGCGGAAATCTGCCCACTGATATAGAAGAAAGCATTCTATACCGTTTCAGTGATGCCCACCACCTTACCGCAAGGGAAAGGGAAATCCTGAGTGTGCTCCTTATGGATAAAACCAACCAGGAAATAAGTGATGACCTGTACATCTCTTTAGGAACAGCAAAAACTCATGTTCATAATATTTTTCAGAAAATCGGGGTTGTAAAACGCCCTCAGCTCCTGGATGTTTACGCCGCCTACCGGGATGAGCAGTTAAATAAAGAACCAGAAAAAGAAACGCCGTCCCCATAGGCTTTTGCCAGCCGGGGACGGCGTGTTTTATTTTAGAAGATGGATAAATAATCCGCTGCGGAGCTTTGGCTCGAACCATGTGGATTTAGGAGGCATTAAAAGTCCTGCATCCGCCACGTCAAATAGTTCCGGAGTGGAGGTTGGGTACATGGAAAATGCCACCGTCATATCCTGGCTGCACCGTTTTTCCAGTTCTTTAAGCCCCCGGATCCCTCCAATAAAATCAATTCTCTTATCCGTTCTGGGATCTTCGATTCCCAAAACTGGACCAAGCAGATTGTCCTGGAGAATGGATACATCCAGGCCCTTAACCGGATCTGTGGACTGTAAGGAATTGAAAACTTTTAAACAGTACCATTTACGGTCTAAGTACATACCAAAGGTTCCTTTATTCAAAGGTGCAAAGGCTTCGTCCCCCATACAGGCAACTTCAAAGGACTGCCCAACTTTTTGTAGAAAGTCATCTTTTGAAAGACCGTTTAAATCCTTTACCACCCGGTTATAAGGCATGATCATCAGCTGGTCATGGGGAAACAGCACGGAAAGGAAATAATTAAATGGTTCTTCTCCTGTATACCCCGGATTTTCCACACGCCTTTTTAGACCCACCTTTACAGCGGAAGCTGCCCTATGATGTCCATCTGCGATATAAGTAGAGGGAATCGTGCGGAAAGCCTCTTCAATCAGGGCGATCCTGTCTCTGTCATGAATCCGCCATACCCTGTGGCTGATTCCGTCTTCTGCCACAAAATCATACAAAGGCTCTGTGTCCGTTATTAAATTCACAATTTCGTTGACTGCTTCATTGGAACGGTAGGCCAGGAAGATCGGGCCAGTCTGTGCATCGGTAGTATCCACATGGCGGATCCGGTCCACCTCTTTTTCTTCTCTGGTATTTTCGTGTTTTTTTATGACCCCATTCACATAATCATCAATGGAAGAACAGGCCACGATCCCGGTCTGACGCCTTCCGTTCATCGTCAGTTCATAGATATAATAGGCTTCCAGACAATCTTTCTTAAGAGTCCCGTCCTCTATCCAGCTTTTTAACATCTCCCCGGCTTTTTCATAAACACAGTCATCATAAGTGTCCACATCATCAGAAAACTGAGTCTCCGGCCTGTCAATGTTTAAAAATGACTTAGGGTTGGCTGCCGTTACCTGGCAGGCCTCCTTACGGCTGTAAACGTCATAGGGAAGAGCTGCCACCTGACCAGCATACCGTTCATCAGGTCTAACGCATTGAAATGGTTTTACAATTGCCATAATATCTCCTTTATTTAACAACCCTTACCCGGAGTACGCCCTTAATACCACTTAGCTTCCGTATGCTCTCTTCATCCGGAACACTTTCTAAATCGAGCAGGGTATAAGCGTA
This sequence comes from Lacrimispora sanguinis, assembly GCF_044987295.1. Taxonomy (NCBI): domain Bacteria; kingdom Bacillati; phylum Bacillota; class Clostridia; order Lachnospirales; family Lachnospiraceae; genus Lacrimispora; species Lacrimispora sanguinis. The sequence goes on from NZ_CP173277.1 coordinate 2,389,817, forward strand.
CTTTTCACGGCTTTTGTTGGTCATATCGGAGATGTTCATATCTCCTGCTGCCAGTGTTCCTGTAATCTGCCCGATCATGTTGGGGATATTTAAGTGAAGCACTGCAATACGGCTTGCTGCCTTGCACACTCCCATATCACAGACAGGAAAGTTTACGGAATTGCGTATATTTCCGTTGTCAATGTAATCCACGATTTCCTCTACTGCCATTTTGGCACAGTTATCCTCAGATTCTTCGGTAGAAGCGCCTAAGTGAGGGATAACGATGGCACCTTCCATGTGAACGGACTTTGGATTGGGGAAGTCTGTAACATATTTTTTTACCTTACCGGTTTTTAAGGCCTCTGCCATATCATCCTCATTCACCAGAATATCTCTTGAAAAGTTCAGAACTACAACGCCGTCCTTCATGCGATCAAGGACAGCCTTATTCACCATTCCTTTCGTGGAATCAATTAGAGGCAGGTGAAGGGTTATGTAATCGCATTCCTGGTAAATGGTATCTACGGATGTGATATGCTTGATATTTCTGGAAAGCTTCCATGCCGCATTTATGGAAATGTAAGGATCATATCCATAAACCTCCATCCCTAAGGAAGTGCAGGCATTGGCCACTTCCGCACCAATGGCTCCAAGTCCGATGACGCCCAGTTTCTTTCCCCTAATTTCATATCCTGCAAAGGCTTTTTTAGCTGCTTCCGTGGATTTTGCAATATTCTCATCGTCCTTATTGTCTTTGCACCAGCGAATGCCTCCTTCAATATCCCTGGAAGCCAGCATAAGGCCTGCAATAACAAGCTCCTTGACTCCATTTGCATTGGCTCCCGGAGTATTAAACACCACGATCCCTTTTGAGGCACACTCATCCAGGGGGATATTATTGACTCCTGCCCCGGCTCTTGCAATGGCTAAAAGACCCTGAGGAAACTCAAGCTCATGCATGGAAGCGCTTCGGACAAGGACACCATCTGCTTCTTTTATGTCATCTGTTAAAGTATAATCTTCTGTCAGCAATGAAGTTCCGCAGCTGGAAACCGCATTGAGGCAATGAATTTTTTTCATCATGTCTCCTCTCCCGACCGTATGGTCATTTCCCATGCTTTGTTTCAAAATCCTTCATAAAGGCAACCAGCTTCTCCACACCTTCTATGGGCATGGCGTTATAAATGCTGGCCCGCATACCGCCTACGCTCCGGTGGCCTTTTAAGTTTTCAAAACCTGCCGCCTTGGATTCCTTTACAAAAAGTGCATCCAGTTCCTCATTTCCGGTCACAAAGGGTACATTCATCAGAGAACGGTCCTTTTCTACTACAGTACCGGTAAACATCTGGCTCTGGTCCAGATAATCATATAGAATGGCTGCCTTCTTTTCATTGAATTCTTTCATGGCTTCTAAGCCGCCCCGGTTTTTTAACCATTTAAACACCTTTCCGCAGATGTAGATTCCATAGGCAGGCGGAGTATTATAAAGAGATTTTTCATCGGCATGAGTTTTATAGCGGAGCATGGTAGGCGTTCCAGGAAGAACATCCTCTGTGATTAAGTCTTCCCGGATGATGGCGATGACCACGCCTGCAGGCCCTACGTTCTTCTGGGCACCTGCAAAAATCAGACCGTATTTTGAAATGTCAATGGGTTCCGATAAGAAACAGGAGGAGAGATCAGCTACCAGTGTTTTTCCTTTTGTATTTGGCAATGTTTTAAACTTAGTCCCGTAAATTGTGTTATTTTCACAGATATAAACGTAATCCGCATCATCGGAAATCGGAAGATCCGAAACATCCGGGATATAACTAAAGGTCTTGTCGGCGCTTGACGCAACCGCATTGGCCGTACCGTAAAGCTTTGCTTCCTGGTATGCCTTCTTCGCCCACTGTCCCGTGATGATGTAATCTCCCACCCGGTTCTTGAATAAGTTCATGGGAACCATAGCAAACTGCTGGGAGGCTCCGCCCTGTAAAAACAATACCTTGTAATTGTCCGGAATCGCCAATAAATCCCGCAAATCCGCCTCTGCTTCGCCGATGATGGTCTCAAACATCTTAGACCTGTGGCTCATCTCCATGACAGACATACCGCTGCCTCTGTAATCCATCATTTCTTCTGCGGCTTCTCTCAGGACTTCTTCCGGCAGCACAGCTGGCCCTGCGGAAAAATTGTACACTCTGCTCATAATCTTCCTCCTCAAACTTTTGTCTTAAATCTTTAAGTCTTCTGCGTCAAACGCATCCTGGATGGGCGCTCCCGGGGATACCATTGGGAATACCTTGTCATCGCAATGAATCTGACAATCTATAACAACAGGAACGTTTAACTCCATGGCTTCTCTTAAGACAGGTTCAAATTCGTCCTGGCTGGTTACCCGATAAGCCTTGGCTCCCAGCCCTTCCGCTACCTTTACAAAATCTACCTGATCATTAAGAACTGTATGTGAATACCGCTTCCCATAGAACAGGGTTTGCCACTGGCGAACCATGCCTAATACGTGGTTGTTTAAAACCACTTGAATGATGGGAATATTGTAACGGGTAGCCGTGGCAATCTCATTCATGTTCATACGGAAGCATCCGTCTCCTGCCACGTTAATGACCACCTTATCTTTGCAGCCTAACTTTGCTCCCAGGGAAGCCCCCAGGCCATAGCCCATCGTTCCAAGGCCACCGGAGGAGAGAAAGCTTCTGGGATATTTATACTGATAGAACTGGGCAGCCCACATCTGATGCTGGCCTACCTCCGTTGTGATAATTGCGTCACCCTGTGTAATCTCATAAATCTTTTCAATAACATAGGGACCAGTCAGAGAGCTTTTATCAAAGCGCATGGGATACATATCCTTCAACCGGTCAATGTGGGCCAGCCACTCTTCATGGTTGATGGGATCTAAACGGGCATTCAGCTTTTTTAAGATCACCTTTACATCACCCACAACGCTGGCAAATGTCTTGACATTCTTATTGATCTCAGCCGGGTCCACATCAAACTGAAGGATCTTCGCCTTTCTGGCAAACTTAGCGGCATTTCCTGTTACCCGGTCGCTGAACCGCGCACCCACTACGATCAATAAATCACATTCCGTAATTCCAAAATTAGAAGTCTTGGTTCCATGCATTCCTACCATTCCGGTATATAATTCATCGGTTCCGTTAAAGGCACCTTTTCCCATAAGACTGTCTGCCACCGGGGCCTGGATCTTATGAGCGAAGGAAGAAAGCTCCTCCGAAGCATTGGCTGCAACTGCGCCTCCGCCTACGAAAATATACGGCTTCTGGGACTTTCGGATCAGCTGCAGCGCTGTCTCTAAATCCTCCTCGGTTATGGTGTCCTCCTGCCTTTTAATAGGCTCGGGAGTCTTGGATTCGTATTCAAAGGTACCGGCGGTTACATCCTTTGTGATGTCCACCAGCACAGGACCCGGTCTTCCGGTCTGAGCGATCTGGAAAGCCCGGCGGATGGTGTCAGCAAGCTTTGTTATATCTTTAACAATAAAGTTGTACTTTGTGATTGGCATGGTCACACCGGCAATATCTATCTCCTGGAAGCTATCCCTTCCAAGAAGATTCACCGCTACGTTGCACGTAATGGCAACCATTGGAATGGAATCCATAAAGGCAGTAGCTATTCCGGTTACCAGGTTGGTGGCTCCAGGCCCTGAGGTGGCCAGACAGACTCCCACCTTACCTGTGGCTCTTGCATATCCGTCGGCCGCATGGGCTGCGCCCTGTTCATGGGAGGTCAGGATATGAGTGATCTCCTCCTGATGTTTATAAAGGGCATCGTATATATTTAAGATCGTTCCGCCCGGATATCCAAAAACAGTATCCACTCCCTGCTCTTTCAGGCATTCGATCACAATCTCTGCTCCTGTCAATGTTTTCATAGGCTGCTCCTTATCTTTTATATTTCAAGAATCGCTCCCCGGCTTGCCGGGGCTGCCATGGCCGCATATCTTGCCAGATATCCGGTGGTCACCTGCGGTTTCCTTGGCTGCCAATCGGTCTTTCTTCTGGCCATTTCTTCATCAGATACCTTTACGTCCAGCCGATGGTTGTCAATATCAATAGAAATGATATCTCCCTCTTCCACCAGGGCAATGGGACCTCCCACCGCTGCTTCCGGACACGCATGCCCGATGGAGGCGCCTCTGGAAGCGCCGCTGAAGCGGCCGTCGGTAATGAGAGCCACTGCGGATCCCAGTCCCATGCCTGCAATGGCTGAAGTGGGATTTAACATCTCTCTCATGCCCGGGCCTCCCTTGGGGCCTTCATAGCGGATAACAACCACGTCTCCTGCCACAATCTTTCCGCCTTTGATGGCTGCTATGGCATCCTCTTCACAGTCAAACACTCTTGCCGGGCCTTCATGCTTTAACATCTCAGGCGCTACGGCGGAGCGCTTTACCACTGCGGAATCAGGGGCAAGATTTCCTTTTAATATGGCGATACCACCGGTCTGGCTGTAGGGATTTTCCACCGGACGGATCACTTCAGGATTATTATTTACACAACTCTTAATATTCTCTCCAACCGTTTTTCCAGTTACGGTCATACAGTCTAATTCCAAAAGTCCCAGCTTGCTGACCTCGTTCATAACAGCATAAATGCCGCCTGCTTCATTTAAATCTTCCATATAAGTAGGGCCTGCCGGAGCCAGATGGCAAAGATTCGGAGTCTTGGCGCTGATTTCATTTGCGATTTCCAGATTTAAGTCCACTCCAGCCTCATGAGCAATGGCAGGAAGATGAAGCATGCTGTTGGTGCTGCATCCCAAAGCCATATCCATGGTCAGGGCATTGCGGAAGGCTTTTTCTGTCATGATATCACGAGGACAGATGTTCTTCTTAAGCATCTCCATAACCGCCATTCCCGCATGCTTTGCCAGCTTAAGCCGTTCCGAATAAACCGCAGGAATGGTACCGTTGCCTTTTAGTCCCATTCCCAAAACCTCGGTCAGACAGTTCATACTGTTGGCCGTATACATGCCGGAGCAGGAGCCGCAGGTAGGGCACGCCTTTTGCTCGTATTCCCTCACATCCTCTTCTGTCATGTTTCCTGCGGTATAAGCGCCCACCGCCTCAAACATGCTGGACAGGCTGGTTTTATGCCCTTGCACACGCCCTGCTAACATTGGTCCGCCACTGACGAACACTGTGGGTATGTTAATACGAGCTGCTGCCATTAAGAGTCCAGGAACATTCTTATCACAGTTGGGAACCATGACCAGGGCGTCAAAAGCGTGGGCTCTGGCAAGGCATTCTGTGGAGTCTGCAACCAGGTCCCTGGTAACCAGGGAGTATTTCATTCCAATGTGTCCCATAGCGATTCCATCACATACTGCAATGGCCGGAACCATCACCGGTGTACCGCCTGCCATGGCAACTCCCATTTTAACGGCATCCACTATTTTGTCCAGGTTCATATGGCCTGGTACGATTTCATTATAAGAACTGACAATACCGATCAGAGGTCTTTCCATCTCTTCCTCCGTCATTCCCAGCGCGTTAAACAGAGAACGGTGAGGCGCCTGCTGCATCCCTTTTTTTACTGAATCACTTTTCATGTGCTGCACACTCCTTTTCTTATCCAATCCGTTCCGCAATCAGATCTCCCATCTCTGCGGTTGAGACTTTTTTACACATTTCCGAATAAATGTCTGCCGTCCGGTATCCTTCCTTAAGCACTTCTTCCACAGCTGCCTCCACGGCTGCCGCTTCTCTGTCCAGATCAAAGGAATAGCGAAGCATCATAGCAGCAGAAAGTATGGTTGCAATGGGATTTGCAATATTTTTACCCGCAATATCCGGGGCAGAGCCGTGACTTGGTTCATACATTCCAAACTTGCTTTCATTCATGCTGGCCGAGGAAAGCATTCCAATGGAGCCTGTGATCATGCTGGCTTCATCGGATAAGATATCGCCGAACATATTCTCCGTAAGAATCACATCAAACTGTCCCGGATTCATGACAAGCTGCATGGCACAGTTATCCACCAGCATATGGGTTAAGGTTACCTCCGGATAATCCTTTGCCACCTCTTCCACCACGTTTCTCCAAAGCCTGGAGGAATCCAGAACATTTGCCTTATCCACGCTGATTACCTTTTTCCGGCGTTTCATGGCAATATCAAAAGCCTTAACGGCAATTCTTCTTATTTCATTTTCATTATAGGTAAGAGTATCCACGGCAGTCATAACGCCATCCACTTCTTTGGTACACCTCTCCCCGAAATACAGTCCTCCTGTCAGTTCTCTCATGATGACCATGTCAAACCCGTCTCCAATGATCTCCTTCTTTAAAGGACAGGCATCAGACAGCTCTTTATAAAGATAGGCAGGTCGGATATTGGCAAATAAATTAAGACCCTTACGGATGGCAAGTAGCCCCGCTTCAGGTCTCAGATTCGGTGCCACATCGTACCATCTTGAATTTCCTACATTTCCGCCAACTGCCCCAAGGAGAACGGAATCACTGTTTTTCGCTGTTTCAAGGGCTTCATCTGTTAGGGGAACGCCATATGTATCAATGGAAATGCCGCCCATCAATACTTCTGTATACCGGAACTCATGACCGTATACACTTCCCACTTTATCAAGGACCTTTCTCGCCTCTCCAATGATTTCAGGCCCGATCCCGTCGCCGGGAATCACTGCAATGTTGTAATTCATCTCTTCCACTCCCTCTATGACACTGTACTATGCTAATATATTTCTTCTCATAATAGAACATTTATCGGGATTTTTCAACTAAAATAAAATAATTTTCGGGAAATAGGTATATAAGATTGGAATTGATACCATAAATTCAAGTTATAAGAGAGGCTTTTATTCATGAATTTAAGTGCCTGGGGAAGAGAAAAAAGGAGGAAAGGGCAAGCCTTTCCTCCTCTGTATGTTCTATGAAATGCCTTTGTCTACTGTCAGACATTTATCAATAGAAGCCTTTTCAATTTCATTAATATTGGAAGAACCTTCCGTACGGGTGTAATAGCAGCTGGAATCGCTGTTTAGGGAACCCACAGACAGAGTAAACGTTTCTTCCGAGCCGTTCTTATCATAAGTATAAGTAATGACCGCAGCCGGTTGATCCAGGCCGTAACCTGCCAGTTCATTTTCCTGCACTTTATAATTGGAACAGCTTTTTACCTTCAGACTGCTTAAGGAATCTGCCAGAACATTTAAACCGGAATTATCGGAAATCTTGTTGTCCGGCAAATCCGCGGAGTCCCGGTACCATTCGATATTTCCGTCTTTATCTTCCAGCTTCTTTTTTACAAAATGTTTACTGGAGCCGTCCTTTGTTACTGTTATGCTTTTTATGTCAGCCCCTGAAACAGCAGGAAATTCTTCCAGGGCCATCAGATCATCTAAACCGCTGTTTGTTTTGCTGTACAATGTGGAGCTGATAAGATACGGGGTATCCTGCCCCTCCACAGAGGCATAATAATCTCCATCCCCGGTGGCATTGCCGAGAAGGATCACAGCTTTTGTCCCATCCTCTGCGGCTGCTGAAATCGTTTTTATGGGTTTATCCAGACCATAGGCGCTTAAGCTATCTCCACCTTCCAGTTTACGCAGGGCTTCAAGCTTTGAAACCGTGGAAGCAAGGGAATCCATTTCCTCCTGCTTCACCGGAAAAAGGACATCTCCGTCATAGCCCCATTTGCCGTCTTTTTTCGTAAAGGACAGCTCCTGACCGTCAAAATCATAGGAAAGGCTTGAAACATTGGAAAGGTCGGTGAGATAGACTTTTTCTCCCTCCTCCTTCTCCTTCGCCTGCTCTTTGGAGTGGTTCATATACTGGCCCACTCCCACATAGATTACACACAGCGCCGCCAGAGCCGCCGTTCCATACAAAAGGCCTCTTTTCTTTTTCATGTTTCAGCCTCCTTTTACAGACGTCTGCGCTTCAGCCAGATTACCAGACCGGCTGCCAGCGTAACCACCGGGATAACAAAAATAAACAGGATTCCCCACATGCCTCCATGGGTAACGGTGTTATACGTTACATCCAGGCTCTTGGCCGGTATGGATACATTGGAAACATCATCAAAATTAGCTGTAACCGCGTTCATGAAAAGAGTTAAATTGGTTAAGTTGGTAAAGCTGGTATTTAAGCCCTCATCAATAAGAGAAGGAGTACTGAATACGGTCAAACGTGCCGTTCCTGAGTCCAGAGTCTTCTCTGAGACAGCTCCCAGGATATAGGTTCCTTTTGTCTGCTTATCGGCCGTTACCAGCATACCTCCGTCACTGGTCTCCATAAAAGGGGTTACTTCCACGCCATCCGGCAAATCCTGTTTCTGGGTCATGGCTGCAGACTGAAGGACAAGAGCTGCACTTTTTCCATCAATTCCGTTTGTCACTTCACTTCCCGCCTGAATCGTTGGGAAAATATAATAGGGATTGTTCTGGTAAAATTTCTTGGTATCTGCTGCAAGTCCGTTTTCCAGATTCAAGCCGTAATCGCTCATAAGAGCACTTAAGTTTGGACGGTCCTTTTCCTCATAGCCTGCAAGGATTAAAACCCTTCCGCCTTTATCCAGGTAATCGGAGATCATCTTCTTTTCATCATTCGCCAGGTCTGATGCCGGGGCATTGATGAGCAAAAGTTCACAATCCTCAGGAATGCTTCCTCCTGTTAAAAGATTTAAAGAGTTCACGGTCAGATTGGATTTTTTTAACAGATCGGAAGCCGTAGTTCCAAGAGCCGCCTCTCCGTGTCCTTCCGTCACGTAAACCGTTTTCTGCACATCGTTGATCACATGGGAAATGGCTCCGGTAAGCTGGCCCTCTCCGTCAAATTCTGTTTCCTTGGACTGTCCATAATAATAGTAGGACATTTCATCCATTTTAATGATATCCGTCAGGGCGATGGATTCTGTCCTGCCTGTGGAATCGCAGCTTATCAAAAGAGTGTTATCCTGCGCTTTTAACTTATTTACCTGGTCCGGATGAAGAACGGAATCCACGGTTTCTACCTTGATGTGGCTGGATAAATCCTCGTAGCGCTTGATAAAGCTTGTAATCCGCTTATCTACAGAATCCGGATCGGCTACCACATAAATCGTTACATCCTTATCAAGTGCCTTAACAAGATCCTTTGTGGTTCCGCCCAGGGTATAGATCTGGTTGCTGCTCATATCCCATTGCCGTACCTTCTCCGGAAGACGGCCTACGATCAAGTTTAATATTACCACGGCTGCTATGACAATCATTGATAGGATTGCCGTGTAGCCTCCTTTTTTAAATTTTCTGGTCATTTCCATCCTCCTAACTCCATCTGCGTTTCTCTATGGACTGCACAGTCAAGAATACCAGCAGGAATATGATGCTGATATAGTAGACCAGGCCGCCTGCATCAAAGATGTAATGACTGGCAAAGTTCTGAAACACGTCGGTCACTGCAATCTTTTCCAAAACATTTGTCAGTGCACGCTCAAAAAGATCTTTTTTTACAAGGTACAGCACTGCGATGCTAAGGACTCCTGCCGCTTCCAGAACGACTGCAAGGGGACCATGGCTTGTTATACGGGAAACTGCAAAAACAATCCCAGACCAAAGAATCAGAAACCCTGCTGCGGAGCCGATCGCTGATGTAGGCAAAAATCCTACAAGGCTGGGCCATAAAAGCAGAAGAAGGATGATCCCAAAGGTTCCTACCGCAGCAATGATCTGGCTCTCTGTTAAAGAAGAAATAAACATCCCGATGGCAATATAAATACAGCCCAACAGGAAAAAGGCCAGTAAAGACGCATAATCCGCTTTTAAATTTGCATTTCCGTTCAGTTTGATGATAAGCGGACAGATTCCGGAAAGCAGTACCGGGACAGCATAGACGGTTATCATGGAAAAATATTTTCCAAGCACCATCTGGGCAACGGATACCGGAGAGGTAAGCAAAAGCTGGTCTGTCTTCGTCTTCCGGTCATCGGCAAAGCTTCTCATGGTAAGCACCGGAATGCCGATCATAATAATGGTCACCATGCCAGACAGGGTATAGGAAAAGTAAGGGTATCCGCTCATCATGTTATAAGCCATAAAGTAAATCCCTATGAACAGCACCATAAAGGCGATAAATACGTATCCGGTCATGGACTGAAAGTAGGCTTTCAGTTCTCTTCTATAAATTGCTGTCATGATTCTTCATCCCCCTCTCCGTCTTCCTCTTCTTCTATAAAGTTAACCTCTGAAGGCTCCCCTTCAAAATCATCAGTTTCAAGGCTTTCGCCTGTCTCTATGACCTCTGCCGTTCCTTCTCCCGTCAGTTCAAGGAACACCTCTTCCAGAGACGCTTTTGTGGCCTGCATGGAAAGAATGGGAAGCCTCTGGTCTGCAAATGCAAAGAAAATGGTTTCCCGGATATCCTCTTCCTCTTCTTTCTCTTCCGCTTCTGTGCTGATGCGGAATGACGCCCTGTTTATTCCCTCTTCTCCGCTTTCCTGTACCGACACATCGGATGCCTGGGGAATGGCTTCCAGAATTTCAAGGATCTGTTCTTTAGTTCCTTTCACCAAAAGCTCCATTCCGGCGGTTCCGGCCATCTGGCGTTCCAGATTCTCCGGTGTATCACTGGCAATCAGCCTTCCCTTGTCAATGATCATGATGTGATCGCAAACTGCGCTGACCTCGGAAAGGATATGGGAGCTTAAAATAACCGTATGGTTCTGCCCAAGCCTTCGGATGGTATCCCTGATCTCGATGATCTGCTTGGGATCCAGTCCTACGGTAGGCTCATCCAGAATAATGACCGGAGGAAATCCTAAAACAGCCTGGGCCAGACCTACACGCTGCCGGTAGCCCTTTGATAAGTTACGGATCAAACGGCCTTTTACATCCACCAGTTTGGCAAGCTCCATGACCTCATAAACAGCCTCATTTCTATCCTTTTTCGGTATTTTCTTTAATTCTGCAGCAAACTGCAGCTGCTCTTCTACAGTCATATCCACATATAGTGGGGGAAGCTCCGGCAGATACCCAATACATTTCTTTGCTTCCTCCCCGTCTTCCAGTATATTATGGCCATTGATCAGTACATCGCCCTCCGTAGCTCCGATGTACCCGGTCATAATGTTCATTGTAGTGGATTTTCCGGCCCCGTTTGGCCCTAGAAAACCATATATCTGGCCATCATTGATCGTAAAACTCAAATGGTCCACAGCCAGATGACCGCCGTAATCCTTTACTAGATTTCTGACTTCAATCAACTCTCTCTCCTCCTGTTCTTTTCTGCTTTTTGCATCCTTACTTAGGGTAAAAGGGAATTGTGAAAATTGTGTGATATATTTTTGTTGATTGTGTGATAAAAGTATGAAATATTTCGACAAACTAAAAAATAAAAAAGCCTGGCAGCTTCCGCTGCACAGGCAATTAAGATCAAGAGATCGGATCAAGTCCCCCGCAGCTTGCTGCGGGGTATCTGATTTATCTTATAGTAAAACATATACTGCTGGAGGATCCCGGCAAATCCCTGGTACCGCTCCAGAGGAAATCCCTGAGGATAGTGTAGCTCTAGGATCTGTTTTACGTGGGTATCCACAGGAAAAGCTCCCACATGGTGAAGCCCAAAAAGGCAGACGCAGTCCGCCACTTTCCTACCGATCCCATACTGCTCTATCAAAATGCTGTGGGCGCTTTTATAATCTGCTTCCTTTAAACGTAAAAGCCATTCCTTTCCTTCAGAACCGCTGCACATTTCTGCAATTGACAGGATGTATTTATCCCGGTACCCCAGACCCAGTCCTGACAACCCTTTAAGACCTGCCAAAGAAAGGCTTTCCGGCTCCGGAAAGGTATCATAGTTTCTTACCGTTTCTTTCCAGCTCCCGTCAGATGACATGGTCAGGCCAAGCCCTTTCCTATTGTCTCCGAACCGTTTACACAGTTCCTTGACGCTGCCAGTGATGCGGGTGATGTTGTTATTCTGGGAGATCAAAAAAGTCACCAGCATTTCCCATAGATCCTGCTGAAGAATCCGGACACCCCAGCCCCATTCCATGGCTTCCCTAAGATATGCATCGTTCGAGTCCACATGCTTTTTATAGCCGCCGTAATCGGTCTGTAAGTCAAAATAGCCGGCCCATGTTTCTTTAAACTCTCGTTCTCCGCAGGAAAACAGGAAGCTGTCTCCATCTTTTACTGCTTCCACATATTCTCCCCCAGCCGCAATCGTCCAGACTCCCTTTTCGTCCTCTCGGCCTTCCATGCGGAAGCACTGACCTGATCTGGCAATCTGTTCAAAATCCATATCCTTTATCTGAATCCGGTACATAATAAGCGTTTCTCCATTTCATTGCAAAGCCAATCTAGTTATTATTGATCGTGGACAGAAATTCTTTCAGCCGTTTCACGTCTCCGTCCTCAAAACAGTATCCATCCATACCGCAGGCCCTGGCTCCTTCAATGTTCATGGACAAGTCATCGATAAAAAAGCATTCCTCCGGCTTTAAATGGAACCGCTCAAATAAATGTCCATACATTTCCTTTTGTGGCTTCAGGCACTTTACCTCAGCGGAAAATAAGCGACCGTCAAAATGTTCAATTCCTGGAATGATGTTGTAACACGTCAGCAAACGGAGGGAAGCATTGGAACAAAGATAGATGCCATATCCCCTTTCCTTAAGCTGTCCTACCAGTTCCCCCATCTCTTTATCAGGCCACATATTATATTCATGCCAGTGTTCCAGGCAAAGAGCTGCCATTTCTTTTGCATGGGCAGTGTCCAGACGTGCCTGCATCTTTTTTAAAGCCTCTTCCTCTGAGATCAGCCCCATATCCAGAAACAGCCACTCCTGAGATTCGAAAACAGCGATTCTTACTGCCTTCCGCTCTGCCTCATCTTCAATAAAATGTTTGCAGACAATATCTCCATCGTAATGTACTAACACTTTACCCATGTCAAATACTATATTTTTAATCATGTTTTTTCTCCTGTAATAATTCATTTTTCTTTTTAAACCAAAAATAATAGGGAATCTCATAAAGCAGCATACAGGTCCAGCCAGCCAGGCATGCATAGGGAACGCCCTTCATTCCCATAGACGGAACCAGCAGGACGACCAACGCCACCCGGACAGATATCTGTATCAGAGTGGAAATCAGGGTGATGGACATATTTCCCATTCCCCGGAAAAATCCCTGGATCCCATTGGTAAACGCCGGCATCACATAGAAAAAAGCCATAAGGCTTAAATATTCTGCCCCAATCTTTACCATGGCCCCATCCCCATTGGAGACAAATAATCTCATCACCGGTTCCTTTATCAACAGGATGACAATGCATATGATCACCCAGTAGCCTGCTTCTATAAAAAGTCCGGTCCGAAAGCCCTTCTTTATCCGTTCTCCGTTACCGGCTCCCCGGTTTTGAGCCACAAAAGTCATCATTCCGCTGGAAATGCTTTGTTCCGGAGTAAAGGCAAAGTCATCCACTCTGTTTACAGCCTGAAACGCCGCTATGGTGCTGACTCCAAGAGGATTTATGACTCCCTGTATCAAAAGCTTTCCAATCGGCTGGCAGGATTGCTGCAATGCCGTGACCGCCCCCTGCTTAACCGTTAGACTTAAGAGCTCCCGGTCTATTCGGACATCCTTTGGCTTAAGCTTAAGGAGGGGAACCTTCTTATATATGTAGGAAATACACAAAAGCGCGGAAACCGCCTCTGCAATGTCCGTAGCCAGGGCTGCTCCAAAAACCCCCATGTGAAATCCTGCCACAAATACCAAATCTAATAATGCGTTTAAAACCGAAGCCATAGCCAGGAAGCGGACCGGAGTCTTTGAATCGCCCACACTCCGAAGAGCAGAAGCAACACCGTTATAAAAAAAGGTAAATGGGGTTCCGATCAATATGACCCTTAAATAAATAGCCGCATCTTCTGAGATCTCTTTTGGAACACGGAGAAGCCTTATGATCTCACCGGAAAAAAGCAGCCCCAGGCCCACAATGGCCAGGGAAAAATATAAGCCAAACAAAAGGGTGGTGGATATCTCCCGCTTTAACTTTTCATGGCTTCCTGCACCAAAAAATTCACTCATTAGCACCGAAGCCCCGATGCAGATTCCCGTAATCCCCAGGATCACAATATTCATGACCGGGCCTGCCGCACCAACTGCTGCCAGTGCCTCTTCTCCAGCAAACCGTCCAACTACAATGGAATCCACCGCATTATAGGTGAGCTGGAATAAATTTCCTAAAACCAGCGGAATGGAAAACCGGATCAATTGAGAAGAAATATTTCCTCTTGTCATATCTTTCATCATATCGCCTGCCCCTTAGGCGGATCAATAGCTTCTCAGCTTGTCACTGCCATCATCCTTTGTATTTTCCAGGCGTTTCACCACTACGTAGTAGCCTGTATTGCCATCGACCTTTACATAAACCCGGTCGCCAACCTTATGTCCAATAATAGCCCTTCCCAATGGAGACTCTGAGCTGATAAGGCCCTTCATGGAATTTCCGCGGACGGTTGTCACAAGCTTGTAGGTCTCCTCCTCTTCATCATCCTCAAAATATAAGTCAACCGTATTATAGAGCCCGATCTCATCGTCTTTGGATTCATCGGATATGATCTGAGCTGTCTTTATCATCTTCTCCAGATAACGGATCCTGCTTTCATTCTGGTTCTTATCCTTTTTTGCGGCATGATATTCAAAATTTTCACTTAAATCCCCATGAGCTCTTGCTTCTTTTACCGCTTCTAATGCTTCTTTTCGAACGACCAGCTTCCGATAGTCTATTTCTTCCTGCATTTTCTTAATATCATTGTCCGTTAATTTATCAAACACGTTGTTCCTTCCCTCTTTCTACATTCTCCTATAGAGTCCATCATTCCTTCTTCTGGGCAATTACTTCAATTCGCCCGGAAGCAGTCCCCACATGGCGATATGATCTTATGGAAAGTCCACATTTTTCCGCCAGAGCGTCTATTCCCCTGTCCGTCATGCAGACCTCGGCCACTTCTCCCTTCCACATGGAAGCCCCCTTTTTTTCCAGATTTTTAATAGATTTATCAAGATCAGGGCCGTCAAACCAGAGAATCCCGTCCTCTGCTAAGTACTCCGCCGCCTGGGTCAGGATCAACTTCAAATCCTGAGTGCGGGAGATCCGGTCAATAAGGACAATCCGGTATGCCTTCTTATCGCCTTCGATCTGTCCACCGGCTTCCTCCAGAGACATTGCCTGTGGATGATATCCGGCCTTTCTGGCCTCTTTATATAAAGGGCTTCTCTCTTCACCGATAAACAGCATGGTTCCTCCTGCTGCAAATTCACCTATGTCAGCTAAGAGCCGTTCACATCTTACTTTTGTGCGGTTTGTCCCCTTCTTTCTGTTTACAAGCCGGCTTTCTTCCCTTGCAAGGTAGTAATTTCCGCAATCCCTGCATTTCATAAAGACCCTGACGGGCTCAAGCACATATTGATCCGCATCTTCATCTTCCATATATAATACAGCTCCATAATGGGTTTCACCTTTCCCGGAGCAAACGGGACACCGCTCTACTTCTGCTGTCATTAAGTTACGAAGTTCTTTTAACGCTGAAAAATACCAGCGGTACAGCCTGTTTTTAAATTCCTGGTCATAAACAAACAGCCGTGTCTTTATGACTTGTGCCATCCATTTCGTTTCATGGATCACCGATTTATCTGCCATAAATCCCTTTAAACTCTCCTCCAAAGTAAGGAGCCCTGTGACAGTATCCTCTTTCAGCCGATCATTCTCCTTAAAGGCCATAAGGTGTTCGATTCCTTCCACAACACTGCTGCATAAATTGACCATTACCAACAGCTGATTCATTCTGCCTGTTGCCATACCATTTCCTTTCTTTCAGTTGCCTGTATTGTCCATGCATACTCCTTTATATTAGCATTTTTAAGGGGTGAAAAGCAAGATGCAAACAGGAAAACCGAAAATCAGTACAAGGGAGCCGCCAGTAATGGTTCCCTTGTACTGATTTTACTAAAAAGGTATAAAACATATGAAAACAATTCGCCTTACGTAATATTTCTGCTGAATAAATCGGTTTCTTCAAGCAAACTCTCGATGCTGTCCAGGTTCAGACGGTGCAGTAGTTCAATCACATATGGGTTCTCCGCGGGATGCACATAAGTCGCCTTTTCTCCATAATCATTGACCAGTTCTGTTCCTTGCTCCACTCCCAGAATGGACCTTGGTCCGCCCACACAGCCACCCACGCAGCCCATGCCTTCGTAAAAGTTTGCTTCGATATTCCCAGCCATAATATCCTGGATCATTTTCCGGCACGCAGGTACTCCATCCGCCTGTTTGGTGCGGATCTCTGTTTTTTTATTGGGATTAATGGCTCTTACCGTACTTTCTACCGCTTCACTGACTCCGCCCTTTCTGGCGTAAATCCTTCCGGCC
Organism: Lacrimispora sanguinis; assembly: GCF_044987295.1. NCBI lineage: Bacteria > Bacillati > Bacillota > Clostridia > Lachnospirales > Lachnospiraceae > Lacrimispora > Lacrimispora sanguinis. The sequence goes on from NZ_CP173277.1 coordinate 2,406,193, forward strand.
CTTGAGGAATGATCCTTTTCACTCTCTTCCATGACAGCCGGATCGATTCCCAAGGCATCAAAAATATTCTTTACCTCCTGGAATGTAAGAACATAGTCAACATCACCGGCCAGATCCTTTTCCCTGGCTTCCGCCTTTTTGGCAAGACACGGTCCAATGAATACGGTCAAAGCATCAGGATGGAGTGCTTTTACGACTCTTGCGCAGGCGACCATGGGTGATACCGAGCCAGGCACATGAGGAACCAGCTGGTTATAGACTTTACGGATCATGCCGATCCACATGGGACAGCAGCAGCTTGTCAGCTGGAAATCGTTGATATCATTGATGTTTTTATCAAATTCAAGGGCTTCTTTTAATGTAAGGATGTCCGCAAATAAGGCAACCTCCAGCATTCCGTCAAACCCTACGGCTTTTAATGCCGACCTAAGCTTACCGGGAGTAACCTCTTTTGAAAACTGGCCTAAAAATGCGGGAGCTATCATTGCATATACCAGTCCCTTGGAGCCTCTTATCGCTTTTAATGCCGGGATAATGTCCGTACTGGCTGTCAGCTTTTCCGGTGCGCAGCCTTCAATGCAATTTTCACAGCCCAGGCACAGCTCCGGATCAACAGTGACCCCATCCTTTCCGATCCCCAATGCGCCGAACGGACAGCGCTTTAAGCATTCCTCCCGTTCCTCTTTGGAACAGGTGCAGGTTCCCGTACGGATTACTACCGGGTGCTTCATCGGGTTCAAAAGGCAATCCAGATGGTGAGGATCATATGGGGTTTCCAAATTATTCTCCGGATCCGAATCATTATTTAATACGGACTTCACCATACTTTCATACAACTGCTTAAATGTCTGCATAAGATACCTCCCGCAAGTATGTTTTTGTTTTCTTATAGTACTTATATTTTTATCAATTCCGGTAATTATATGATATTTATTATTATAATACTTTTTCTTCTTCCTTACCATACCATACATGGGAAAGTTGATATTTACAGGAAAATTATGGTTCAATGGAAGAAATTATTATTTTATATTCATTTCCTATTTTCACAAAAATTCCTTGTGTATATGCAAATGCTCGATTTTATCCAGAAATTCTTCGTCTTCAAAATCAAGCTCTATGATATACGGCATCCAATCCAGAATCCGCAGGAAAGAATCACAGTCATAGTCTGTATTATAATAATTTAAAATGCTGCTTAGTGCTGTTCCATGGGTTCCAATGACAATATTCCTGCCATCATTCTTTTGAAGTATATCCTTTAGTGCAGCCACATTCCTCTCCTGTACCATGGCGATTGATTCTCCGCCCTCCTCATGAAAGTCATGATCTTCCCAACGCTTCCGAAACATTCCATGATGATTCCCGTTTCTCCCGCTTTCACGTTCACGGAGACGTTCATCGGTGATGATTTCCGTTTCATAATATGCTGCAGTTTCCCATATGGTATCCATACTCCGCTTATATGGGCTGCAATAAAATGAATCAATATTTTTATCCTGCAAAAACTCCAATACCTTCCTGGAGTCTTCTCTGCCCTCCATTGTCAAAGGCCTGCTCCTGTCATCTTCCCAGGCATGGTCCGGCTGTGCGTGGCGTACAAAATATACTCTTGTCATTATGTTTTATCCTCCCCCACTGTTTATTATTTATAACATTGTCTCTGAATAATCATGATGGCCGGTAATTGATTCTATGGAATCAGCCGGTTAATATCTCTTGGAAACAAGGTGGATAACCGCACATTCTCCTGTTCAAGAAGCTTGCTTGTAAAACGTTCCAGACCAAGGCCCAGTCCTCCATGAGGCGGCATCCCATATTTATGCATCATAAGATAGCTTTCAAATAATTCAGTATTCATTCCTCTGCGTACCATTTTCTCAACCTGTTCCTTATACCCATGAATTCTTTGGCCGCCTGTTGTTATCTCCAGTCCCCGGAATAAAAGGTCAAAGCTTAAGGTTTCCTCCTCATTCTCCACGCTATCCATGGCATAAAAGGGCCTCTTGGGGCTTGGATAATGAGTTACAAATACAAATTCACTTTCTGTTTTCTTCTTAATCAGCTCAAAAAGCAGTTTTTCTTCTTCCGGCTCAAAATCATCAAAGTCTTTAATAGGCCTATGATATTCCACTGATATCAATTCTTTTGCTTCCTTAAATTTAATCGCCGGAATTTCTTTGATTACAGGCAGCTTCACTTTTAACAGCCGTATTTCATCACCATACTGTTCATTTAAATATTCCATTACATGTTTTAGCATCATCGTTTCCATCTGCATAATGTCTTCAAAACTGCAAATGTACCCCATTTCAAAATCCACGCTTGTATATTCATTCAAATGCCTGGAGGTATCATGTTTTTCCGCCCGGAAGACCGGAGCTATTTCATACACTCTTTCAAAAACGCCTACCATCATCTGCTTGTAAAATTGCGGGCTTTGAGCTAGATATGCCTCTCTGCCAAAATAGTCTAAACGGAAAATATTTGCTCCGCCTTCGGCACCTGCGTAAACGATCTTAGGCGTACGGATTTCCGTAAACTTTTCCTTTTTTAAGAACTCACGGATCCCATAGGTGATCCCTTCCTGAAGTTTAAAAATTGCCCGTTCTTTTTCGTTACGAAGAGTAACCGGTCTGAAATTGAGCAGAGTTTCCATGGAAGTATCTACACATTTATTATTAATTACAACTGGGCTTGGCTCTACCGGCTTTGATAATACCTCTATCTGAATCATCTGAAGGTCATAGCCTGTTCTGGATCTTTCTTCCCCTTTGACACAGGCGGTCACGATTACGCTGCTTTCTTCCTTCATCTCATCGAGAGAAAACAGGGAAAATTCTTTTGAATAAATACACTGAACTACGTTCCTTTTCGTTCTCAACAGTACAAAAGCAAAATCACTCATTTTCCTGATTTTATAGATGCTTCCATGAATCTTTATTGTTTCACCGATATGGTTTATCAGCTCCTGCGCCTCAACGGTTTTCTCTTTGATTTCTCCAATGATACTCTTCATTGTTTATTCCTCCTGGATTATGGTTATTTGATTTTTACTGTTATCTAATATATCCATAAGGACATCATCAATATGTCCCATACGATCACAACCTTTCCCTCGCCCGTATGGGTATAAAAATAGAACCACACAGGCAATTTAAATTTACCGATGTGGTCCCTAAAATATTCTATCCACACAGGCGCAACGCTATAAGCGCTTGCACCTGCGTTTTGTCACAGATACAAGCGCTATCAATCGTCGTCCCTATTCAACATTTCAAATAGTTGATGCTGATTCATAATAGCTGCCTCCATTTATAGTTTGATACAGGTTATCACAAAGAGCCTATATTGTCAAATGAAATATTCAATGGTATCTGCCGGTTTCTTCTGTGTCACTCTGTTAAATATAATGACTGCCTCTCTTGTTTCCTTGGGGCCAAGGGCATAAGCACCCTTTCCTGTGTCATTAAATATCTCCCATGGCACACATCGGTTCCTATGATAAGGCATATCTGTGATTAACTCCAATCCCTTTTGCTTAAAAGGTTTTTTTCTGAAATAAGGATCAAATAAATAAACATTTTCCTCATCGGCCCCAGTTACCAATACATAGTGCCAGCAGCCTAACATTACCCGCGCCACCACAACTCCGTCCTGCTGCAGACCATATATGATCTTGCTGTTTTCTCCTATATACACTTCGTCCCCAGTCAGATATTCGCTTTGAACAGGAAACTTCTTCATCTTTCCGAATTGATTAATCCAGTTACTGAAAAACATCATAGCCATACGTGAGGTTCCATTTTTCCCGAATTCTCCCTTGGCATTATAGGAATCGAGACAAAAAAGCATAATATGTTTGATGATATCCGGCGGAATCTGATCCCGGGTGAAAAGATAGCTCATTGCATTCAGTAATGTGGTCGGGCCGCAGTCGTATTCTGTGACCTGATAATTTAGGGGATTTTTCATATTGGGGTTCACTTCCTTTAAGGATTTTCATACACGGTTGCTTGTCATATGTTAAAAATACCGGGCTTACCTATAATAGCATCTTGCTATTACAGGAGCTATACGATATTCCTTAATAAATTCACTTATCACATTTCTATCTTATAAGCATTATTTGTATCATTTTAGCACAATATTGTCAATATATTTTCAGCTCGTATGGATACCTTTTATATTATGCAGTCACAATGCAAAAGCTCTTAGGCTGATGATCCGGGTGGTTCACTATTACATTGTGCCACAAAACCTATCTGTTATTACATAAATTCAATTTATTCCAGTGAAATACGGTACGTAAGAAAGACTCCTTGAGAGAACCTCTCAGGAGTCTTTTTTTATCCTGCCATTTACAGGGAATTCTTGTCTTTGAAAATTAGATGCAAGGCTTAAAGCTGATTTTCCAGCTGTTCTCTTAGTTTTTTCTTTAACTCCTTTAATTCTTTTGTCGATGGCCTATTTTTGTTATCATACATAATTTCGGCCGGCACCCACCACACAGGCCCTTTTCCGTTCATTCCGTACTCTCCCATATCTCCTTTGATTCTCGGAAAAAGATGCCAATGAAGATGTGTATCACCATTTCCTAAAAGTTCATAATTGATTTTTTCTGCATGAAAAGCCTTTGACACTGCTTCTGCCACCATAGACATTTCCTGTAGATATTTATTTTTAAAATCATCATTTAAATTAAATAATTCTGTCTCATGGACCTTACATAGAAACAATGTATAACCTTTAAATAGTTGATGGTCTCCCATCACAACATAACCCGTTTCCAATTCTTTTACATAATGAGGATTTTCATTGTTTTTTATCATATCAATCCTGTCGCATATCAAGCACATTGTAATCCCTCCAATTATTTTCTTCCGTATGCGATAAGTAATCCCTGTACCTTTAAAAATGATTTTTTTCTTTCCGTATTTCCAAAATACTCCGCTATTTTAAATTGCATATCTATATAAGCTTCTGCCTCAGCTCTATCAAGCCCTCTATTCATAAATAACTCAATAATATCTTCCTGTCCGGATTTATTAATAGATTTATTCCAGCCATGTATTTCAATAAAATCCTGTACTTTCTCCTCATAATCCTTCATATCAGGATTTACATACATGATTCTGTCATTCATACGGATATCGATATTATGTAACCCTATTTGCTCCATATAAAATGGTAACCGCATCCCGATCGCATAATCTCTGCCTTCACATTCCAGTTCTTTCTTCCATACTTTATGAAAATTAAAGGCCGTGCAAAGATAATCGTAACTAATGTCATCAAAGTAAAATCCAACATTTTCGATCTCCCGATTGACATCCATACAAACAACAAGACCCTCTTTTTTAACAGAATCCGCCATTTTCTTTAATACTTCCATTGGTTTGTTCATGTGACGTAATCCTGACTGGCTGATAGCAATGTCATATTTTTTATTAGTTTCTAAGGAGTATATGTCTGATACAATAAAATTTATCTCAAGTCCCGGATTATGAAAGCTCAATTTGGCTCTATTCGTAAAATATTCATTATCAACCCCTGTATAAGTGCTTCCTGCAGGCAGATGGTCAAGCAACTGCATTCCTAAACAACCTTCACCACATCTTAATTCAATGACATCTACTGGAGTATCTACGTACCAGACATTTTTTACAAGGAAACTTAAGTAATCATCATTCCAAAAGTACTTTCTATTCTTATAAAGTTCATTCGCCTTTTCATTCCAATGGTCACGATGATCTGTATTCCGTGGTATGTAAGCTTGTTGGCGCAGCGGTCTAAGACCTAATAGTTCATCAACAGAAACATTAAAGTATTCAGCAATACCTGGCAGTAACGTTATATCAGGCATTGTTGTGCCAGTTTCCCATTTGCTTACCGATTGAAAAGATACCCCCAATACATCAGCTAAATCCTGCTGGCTTATCCCTTTATCCTTTCTCAATTCTGCTATTTTAAGTTTAACTGTTGCCATATCATGACCTCCCCTATTTCATAACTAAATTCTATCACACAGCTTCAGTTAAACCCATAACGCAACAAGCGAATTCACTCGCATTTAAGTTGAGATACCCGTGTCCGCCACCACTTTGCATTGTAATCCGGTAGCAACAGGATCATCAAACCAAAGAGTATAGACTTTAAAAACATCAATACCTAACAATTGATTAAGACCACTTAAGTTCTCGATAACGTATATGCCATTCTTCTCCAACAACCTGTCCGCAGGTTCATGCTCTTTTCCACGGCGTATTCCTGAGCAGTCAATTCCCAAAAAGCGAAGCGGTTGATTTGTGAGCCACTGGATCAATTCATTGGATAACTGCGGATGATCACGAAAATAATCAGCGGTACCGTACTTTTCTTTTTCACTTCGACCAGTGTATATGAAAAGAAAGGCATGTTCTGGTATAGGTAAATTCTCAATATCAGAGAGTGAGATTTCACGATCTTCTGCAACGTCTGATACATCCCAAAGAATACCAGGGCATGTGATGTAATCCAGTGGGATAACACTTTTCTCATAGGTATCTAAATGTGTTCCCACATGTCCTGTGGCTATATGGCGGTTTTCCTGTGTGGAGAGCCATTGCTCCATTAAGCACTGGTCCACTTGTGTTGTCAAGTCATATTTCATAGTGATTCCTCCTCTATTTTATCTTTCAGATAGTTATTGAACTTTTGTAAAAAGTCAAGGATTACTTCTTGCTCCTTTATTGGAACAGAATATAAAAAGGCAATATCCCGTTCTTCCCATTTCGTATGAGCAACCTCATGTTCTTTATTTAAAACCTCTCCTTTAGCGGTCAGCCGATAGTAAATTTCTTTTTTATTATCCGGAAGAACATAACGCTCGATAAGGCCATCCTGCAGCAAACGCTTAGCCAGCCTAGTAACTGCACCTCGAGTCATAGAGAGAAGCGAAGCGAGCTGCACTCCATTTGGGTGCTCAAGCTTTCCGATCGCTTCAATACAATGTAATTCTGAATTACTATATCGTGAATTTAAACCACTATTTATAAGATTGCTAAGTATGTCCTGATTGTTATAAAGCTGCGTAAATTGTTGTAGTATTTCCCGCTCCATATTATATCTCCTTTTTGTTTCCTGGTAAGCAATCCTATGATAACATGTCAAATTATTGTTGTCAAGTCAACAAAAATAAAATCAAATGGCAAGAGCAGTCCACGCACGAAAAAAGGAACAGGATAAAATACAATCCTGTTCCCCACTTTTATTCTTTCATTTTACGGCAAAATCAACTCCGCTCGTTTTTCAAATCCCCATCTCTTCCTTTACACGTTTAAAGCATTCTACTGCAAAATCCAAATCCTCCCTGGTATGGGCGGCGGATATCTGTGTACGGATTCTGGCCTTTTCCTTTGGAACCACCGGATAGCAGAATCCGATGACATATACGCCAAGTTCCAGCATCCTTGCTGCAAATTCCACAGCCGTCTTTGCATCATACAGCATAATCGCCACAATCGGATGATCACTCTCTATAATATCAAATCCAACCTCTTTTATCTTCTCCCTGAAATAGCGGGTATTTTCATGAACACGGTCCCTGTACTCCGTGCTGCGCTCCAGAATTTCAAAGGTCTTTATGGCCCCGCCTGCGATTGCAGGAGCTACCGTATTGGAAAACAGATACGGTCTGCTCTTCTGGCGGAGCAAATCCACGATTTCCTGCCTGGCACTGGTATATCCGCCGCTGGCTCCACCTAGGGCCTTGCCCAGTGTACCGGTGATGATATCTACCCGGCCCATAACGCCGCAGTGCTCCGGTGTGCCTTTTCCAAGTTTCCCCATAAATCCTACTGCGTGACTGTCATCTACCATTACCAGTGCATCGTACTTGTCAGCCAGATCACAGATTGCTTTTAAATCAGCCACAATGCCGTCCATAGAAAATACACCGTCTGTAGCAATCAGGCGTATTCTGGCATCCTGGGAATCCTTTAAGCACTGTTCTAACTCCTCCATATTATTGTTGGCATAACGGAAGCGTTTAGCCCTGCATAAACGCACGCCGTCGATGATGCTGGCATGATTTAATGCATCGCTGATCACCGCATCTTCCTCTGTCAGCAGTGTCTCAAACAAACCTCCGTTAGCGTCGAAGCAGGAGGAGTATAAAATCGTATCATCCATGCCCAGAAAGGATGAAATTTTAGCTTCCAGTTCTTTATGTATCCCCTGAGTTCCGCAGATAAAACGTACGGAAGACAAGCCATATCCCCATGTATCATAAGTGGCTTTGGCCGCATCTATAATCTCCTGGTTGTTAGAAAGTCCCAGATAATTGTTCGCACACATATTGATGACATTTTCTGTCTTCGTTGTATTGATTCTGCTCCTCTGAGGAGTTGTGATAATGCGCTCCTCCTTGTAAGTTCCGTCTCCTTTGGACTGCTCCACCGCTTCTTTATAATAGTTTAATGCTTTCTTCATAATATCACTTCTCTCCTATCGTTCATGTTCCATATCGGCTGAATAACCTTATCTATGTCAATTCGTTCTTCCCGTACTCTTTTAAATCTTCGTCCAGTCCAGAACTACCTTTCCGCACTGTCCGCTGTTCATTACGTCAAAGCCCTTCTGGAACTCCCGGAAATCAAATTTGTGGGTGATAATTTTCTCAATCTCAAGACCGCTGTTTAGCATAGCCATCATCTTGTACCAGGTTTCAAATATTTCCCTTCCATAAATCCCTTTTAACTGAAGGCAGTTAACCACGATCTTATTCCATGGCACCACGGTATCGCTTCCCTGAAGTCCCAGCACTGCAATCTTACCGCCGTTGTACATATGGTCAATCATGGAAGTAAACGCCTGGCCGTTACCGGACATCTCAAGTCCAACATCAAAGCCTTCCTCGATATGAAGCTCCCGCATCTTATCATCTAAGCTCTCTCTGGCTACATTGACAGTATGGGCACCGCAGATTTCCCGGGCCAGATTCAGCCGGTAATCATTGACATCCGTGATCACCACATGTTTGGCTCCAATATGGCGGCAAATCGCTGCAGCCATAATACCGATAGGACCGGCACCTGTAATCAGCACATCTTCTCCCACCATATCAAAGGACAAAGCAGTATGTACCGCATTGCCCAGAGGATCAAAGGATGAACATAATTCCTCGGGGATTCCCGGCTCACAAATAATTACATTGGTCTGCGGAATCACCAGATACTGTGCAAATGCACCGTCACGGTTTACCCCTACACCGATAGTATTTTTGCAGAGATGGCGTTTTCCTGCTTTACAGTTGCGGCAGTGACCACATACGATATGGCCCTCACCCGATACAATATCGCCGATTTTGTATTCTTTTACAAGGCTGCCCACTTCCACGATTTCACCTACAAATTCATGTCCGATGGTCATTGGCGGTTTTATCGTCTCCTGAGACCACTTATCCCAGTTATGGATATGTAAATCCGTACCGCAGATTGATGTGTAGTGAATCTTGATCTTCACATCATTTTCCCCTGTTTCGGGAATGGGGACCTCTCTTAGCGCCAGCCCACGCGCCGCCTGTTCTTTTACAATAGCATACATCATTCTTTCTTTCATTGTAACCTCCACCTTTCTCATTGCTTTATATGTCTTTGTGAGACGAAAAATGTCTTTTATGCGCAGACACTTTTACATTTAATGTCTCCCCCTCAAGGACATAATAACATGAATATCAGTAGATTGCAATCCCTTTTCTTATGATTTCTGTAAGGAAATTTAGCATGAAACGACAAGGGATTCGTACTATTACGCAGAAGGTTATTACGAAAAAAGAGATGGCTTCCAAAGTGGATTCCATCTCTTTATATATACTATATCTTTGTTTATTATCGTTTGGAGAACTTAAAAGGCTGATTGTAAGACGTCTCATGCATGCTTGTCAGTTATGTGTTAGTTACCTACAGATTCTTACAACGCCCCCCACTACTTCATTGCACAAATTTCTGTTGAATTAAATAAATTCTTATGATATATTATAGATAGAAAAGGAACAACCGCCCACAAGGGGTTGACCGATTATATGAGAAGCAAAGCCACCCTTAACCGTCCAAAGTTTTTAGGGTGGTTTTTGCTATGTATAGCTACTTACAAAACGTAAAAACGAATGTAAGTAATGCCAAAAGGAATAGACCAAAGGTCATTAAATCCTTAAAATCAAAACGATTTTTCATAGGCATCACCCCCATTCTTTTAGAATGAGGTCAACACACCCTGCAACACGATTGTTCTTGTGCATATTCTATCATACGGATTCCCTTCTTACAATCAATAATTTTTCTATTTCGTATATCTTTTTGATTGTCAGTTACCTGTTAGTTACGTGTAAGTTTCCTCTTAATTTTGATGCCATTTTTAGGTGTTCCTTGTTACTTTAGTAAATAAGAAAACCCCGAAAACATAGTGTTTTTCGGGGTTCTGCTGTAATTCGATTTTCTGTCTGCTTATCTCTTTGAGAACTGTGGAGCACGACGAGCTGCCTTTAAGCCGTACTTCTTTCTTTCCTTCATTCTTGGATCTCTTGTTAAGAAGCCTGCCTTCTTAAGAATCGGGCGATACTCAACATCTGCCTGAAGCAGAGCTCTTGAGATACCGTGTCTGATTGCACCGGCCTGTCCAGTGAATCCGCCGCCGTGAACGTTTACAAGAATGTCAAACTTATCAACTGTCTCTGTAGCAACTAACGGCTGACGTACAACAAGCTTTAATGTTTCAAGACCTAAATACTGGTCAATATCTCTCTTATTGATAGTGATCTTGCCTGTACCTGGTACTAAATATACTCTAGCGATAGATTTTTTTCTTCTACCTGTTCCGTAAAATTTTGCATTAGCCATGATAACTTCCTCCTTTCAGCACCTCTGATTAAAATTTGAACTCTAAAACTTCTGGTTTCTGAGCAGCATGACCATGCTCTGCGCCTGCATATGCGTGAAGTTTTGTTATCATGCTTCTTCCTAAAGGTCCCTTGGGAAGCATTCCCTTAACTGCCAGTTCAATAACTTTTTCAGGCTTTTTAGCCATCATTTCTCTTAAAGTTGTTTCTCTCATACCACCAACATAGTCAGAGTGGTTGTAATAGATCTTCTGATCTAACTTCTTACCGGTTACGGCAATCTTATCTGCATTAACAACGATCACATAATCGCCGCAATCCATATGCGGTGTGTAGATCGGTTTATTCTTACCTCTTAATACTTTAGCTACTTCTGAAGCCAAACGTCCTAATGTATATCCTGTAGCATCAACTACGTACCATTTTCTTTCAATTGTTGCTGGACTAGCCATAAAAGTCTTCATTGGACAACCTCCTGTAAATTATGGTTTTTTTAAGCATAACTATATTGCAAAATGCTCACTCCGGGGCTTTGGCTGAACATTTTCGTCTAACGTCACAGTTATACATTATATTACATTCAGCCGGATGTGTCAACCTCTTTTCCCATAAAATCAAGGCTTTTCGGCCTATTTTTGTGTCACACACCAACCCTGGCTCTCAGGATCAGCCTGAAAAATATAAAATCCGTATGGCTTTCCCAAAATGATCCTTCCATCCATTTCCTCATCTCGTACAAAAATAGTTTCTGCACCATTTTGCACCGCCTGATGTACCACACGAATCAAAAGTCTTTCAAAATCTTCTTCCCTGCACCGGTGAATATAAAGCCAGGCTTTTCCTTCCGAAACAATCTTATCCTGGGAAAGAGTATAGCTCCATTCCTTATTCTCTCCCCGGATCTGTTTTTTAAGTTCTGTTTCATAATCAAGGCTTATCAGGGAAAGTCCTTTTGCCGCAGCCTTTGGCCCTGCCACTTTCCGGTCTCTGGTATCAAGAATCTCTTCCACATGAGCTGGCGGATATACCCCCATTCCAACCTTCATTAACGTTCCTGCAATGATCCGCACCATGTTATACAGGAAACCACTGCCTTTAATGCGGATTGTAATGAGATCCCCGCTCTTATCGATGTCCAGGCTATAAATGGTACGTACGGTTTCTTCCGCCTGTCCACGGGCCGTACAGAAGCTTTTAAAGTCATGTTCTCCTACCAGATAGGCCCCGCCTTCCCGCATCCGCTCCACATCTAAGGGAAAATAACAGAAATAGCTGTAAAGCCTCATGGTAGGTACTTCGATTTTCCGGTTCATGATTTTATATTCATATGTTTTAACACAGTTTTGCTTTCTCGGATGATAATCCGGTGCTACCTCCTCAGACTGTAAGATACGGATATCATCCGGCAGTCTCTGGTTTAAGGCAAAGCATATTTTATCGGCAGGCATCCGGTTCTCCGTATTAAAGACCGCCACATTCCCCTCCGAGTGAACCCCGGAATCAGTTCTGCTGGCCCCGATTACGGTTATTGGCTCCTTTAAAAGTTTCGTCAGTTCCCTATTTAGAACCTCCTCAATGGTGATCCCGTTATTCTGGATCTGCCAGCCGCAGTAATTGGTGCCGTCATAGGCCACAATCATTTTAACCCGTTTCATACATCCTCCTATTATATGGGAACCTTATCCCATGATTCGAAGTCCTGCGATAGCGGCCAGATATACCAGACACACCAGATAGGCGATCCCGTCCTGTTTTCCATACCGAAGAGGCTTCATTTTAGTCCTTCCTTCCCCGCCCCGGTAGCATCTGGCCTCCATGGCCATTGCCAGGTCCGTGGCACGGCGGAATGCGGAAATAAATAAGGGTACTAAAAGAGGAATCATATTCTTTGCCTTTTGAATCAGATTCCCTGTTTCAAAATCAGCACCCCTGGCCATCTGAGCCTTCATGATCTTATCGGTTTCCTCCACAAGGATAGGGATGAATCTTAAAGCAATGGACATCATCATGGATACCTCATGGACCGGAACTCCCACCTTCTTTAAAAACCCAAGGCTCTTTTCCAGGCCATCGGTTAATTGGTTCGGTGTGGTGGTAAGGGTCATGATGGAAGATCCAACCACCAGGTAAATGAGCCGGACTCCCATGAAGGACGCTATCTTCACACCTTCCCTTGTCAATTTCAAAAATCCCAGCCGGAAGATAGGTTCTCCCGGAGTCAGGAATAAGTTGAAGCTGACGCTGATGAGAAGAAGAAACACAATCGCCTTTAATCCACGTACCATAAACTTAAAAGGAACCTGACTTAAACGGATCGATGAGATTAGAAAAAAAGTGGCGATCAAATACGCCCATATGTCATTTGCAATAAAAAGGGATATAATAAAAACCATAGTCCCAAACAGCTTAGTCCGGGGATCCAGCCTATGCAGCTTTGAATCCACCGGATAATACTGCCCTAAAGTAATATCTTTCAGCATAATATCTCCCGACTTATTTTTCAAGAAGCCTTAAAATTTCGTCTCTGGCCTCTTCTACGGTTGTAATGTTATCATCAACAGGAACTCCGTGATCCCGCAGCGAATGAACCACATAAGTGATTTTAGGCGCCGCAAGGCCGATCGCTTCCAGCTCCTTGTAATGTTTAAACACTTCCTTCGGGGTATCATCAAACACTTTTTCCCCATGATTCATAACCAGAATCCTGTCCACATACCTGGCGATATCCTCCATGCTGTGAGAAACCAGAATGATGGTCATATTCCGTTCCTTATGAAGCCGGGCAATCTGGTCCAGGATCTCGTCCCTTCCCCTTGGATCCAGGCCTGCAGTAGGTTCATCCAGTATGAGAACCTCCGGTTTCATGGCCAGAACTCCTGCAATAGCCACCCGTCTTTTCTGCCCGCCGGAAAGTTCAAAGGGCGAACGGGCATAAAAGCTTTCATCAAGCCCCACCATAGTAAGTGCTTCCCTTGCCCTTTTCTCGGCATCCTGCCTTGAAAGCCCCTGATTCTTTGGCCCAAAGCAAACGTCTGTAAACACATTGATCTCAAAAAGCTGATGCTCCGGATACTGGAATACAAGCCCAACCTTGCTTCTTAAGGCCCGCAAATTGTATCCTGCATCGTAAATGTTTCTTCCATTATAATAGATGGCACCATCAGTGGCTTTCATTAATCCGTTTAAATGCTGGATCAGGGTGGATTTCCCGGAACCTGTATGACCGATCAGGCCAACAAATTCCCCATCGTTTATTTCCAGATTCACATCCTTTAGGGCACACTGCTCAAAGGCTGTTCCAAGCCCGTAAACATAATTCAAATGTTCTGCTTTAATTGCCATCCTTTACTCCATTCCCCAGAGTCACCTTTCCTGGAAAACGCTCTGCGAACTTTGGCAGAAGATTTTCCATCAGTTCTTCCAGTGTAAGTATCCCGTCCGGTATGTCCACGCCATTCTTTTGTAGTTCATACGCCAGCTCCGTTACCTGGGGAACATCCAGGCGATAGGATTTAAGTTCCTCTACCTTAGAAAAAATTTCCTTTGGAGTTCCGTCCATAACCACCTTCCCATTGTCCATGACAATGACACGGTCTGCGTCTATAACCTCTTCCATATAATGTGTGATCAGCAGGACCGTGATTCCTTCCTTCCTGTTTAATTCCCTTACCGTTTTCACTACTTCTTTCCGGCCGTTAGGATCCAACATAGCCGTGGGCTCATCCAATACAATGCACTGAGGCCGCATTGCCATAACACCGGCAATAGCAACTCTTTGCTTCTGGCCTCCGGAAAGCCGATTAGGGGATTTTAGGCGAAATGCAGCCATTCCGACGCTCTCCAGGCTTTCATTCACACGCTTCCATATCTCTTCCGTAGGAACACCCAGATTTTCAGGACCAAACCCTACATCTTCTTCCACAATATTTCCGATGATCTGATTATCCGGGTTCTGGAATACCATTCCGGTCTTTTTCCGAACTTCCCATAAATTCTCTTCTACGGAAGTGTCCATTCCCTGAATCCACACGGTTCCTTCCGTAGGAAGCAGGATTGCATCTAACTGCTTTGCAAAGGTTGACTTGCCGGAACCGTTGTGTCCAAGAATGGCTACAAACTGCCCAGCCTTAATATCCAAACTGACGCCGTCAATGGCACGTTTAATCTCTTCAATGTTTTCTTCTTCGTCTCTTCTGATATAATCAAATATCAGCTTCGAAGTTTTTATTATTCCCATAGCAGACCTTTCTCTGATAAACTCAAACATATATATGCCACATAATTTTAGATGAATATTTCATAACAGTCAAGCATAGACGCGAATCTTTTGTAAATTCATAGCGATTGCCGCTGTTAAAAGTAAGATTTTGGAGAATACCAGATTCTATCATATAAATAAATATAGATCATAATGCAAAGGAATACGAAATTAATTGCATTAAAATAAAAAATGACACAGATGCATTCTGATATGATCCTCCATAAGTAGACATGGTAAATAACCAAAATCTACTTATGGGGGATTATTTTATGGCAAAATCACCACACACTCCTGAATTCCGTGCAAAGGTTTCACAGGAGTATCTTGATGGAGTTGGTTCCTACGATTTTATATCTGCTAAATATAGCATTGGAAGTAAAACCTTAAGACAATGGATAAGCTGGTATTTAAAACATTTGATAAAGCAATCTCTTCAAATCCTCATGCAAAACCTGTTTTTCATAGTGATAGAGGCTTTCAATATACAAGCAAAGTATTCCAAAAGAAACTAGAAATTCAGGAAATGGAACAATCAATGTCCAGAGTTGGTCGCTGTATTGATAATGGTCCTACAGAAGGCTTTTGGGGTATCATTAAAACAGAGATGTACCAAATGTATGAAATCATGGATGAAGCATCATTGAGATATGCAATAAAGGATTATATAAGGTTTTATAGGGAAGAGCGTCCACAAGATAGATATCATTGTAAAACACCGCTGGAAGTAAGAACCGAAGCGCTATCTTCCGAAAGGCCAGAGGAATATCCGATTCTTGAGAATAAACGAATTGAGAAATATAAAGAGAAATGGTGTGCATAGAAAAACGACCACACAAATATGTGTGACCGTTTTTCAGCACTTCATTTTAGATATTTATCCTGTCTACTTGACAGGGGGCATATCATTCATCTGTGCCATTTTTTATTACGGGACCCAAAGTCCGGAAGCGTCAATCTGGTAGATACCGTCAACCTTCGTATTCACCGCCAGACTTCCATCACTATAGAGATAATACCACTTTCCAGGCTGCGGCTGGATCCAGCCGGTCGCCATATCACCGTCAGTGTTTAAATAATACCATCTACCGTTTATTTGCTGCCAGCTGGTCATCATCTGGGCGTTAGCTCCCATATAATACCACTTTTCGCCTATATACTGCCAGCCAACAACCGCGTAACCATCCTTATTGAAATAATACCATTTTCCGCTGATCATCTTCCATTGGTCGACAACGTAATTTCCGTCCTCTCCCCGGTATTTTTTTCCGTTCTGATACTCTGCCCAGGTTCCTGAAGTATCACCTAACTCCTGTATCACGGAATCATCAGAGATGGTCACTTCTCCTTCTTTTAAATAATCTTCTTCAGAAGAATCCTTTAGGATCGCCTTTACGGTATAATAATATTTGTAACCGCCATCCATATACTGCAAAAGATCAACCGAAGTAGATGAGGTGGTCAGGCTCTTGATCCAAATACCGCCTTCCCTGTACAGGACCACCTGATACCTGGATGCGAAAGGAACTTTCTTCCAGGAAGCTTTCGTCTTTGTGTTATCGCTCCAACCAGCTCTTTCCGGGCATTCAAGCATTGCCACGGGAACATAGGAAACCTTTATTTCTGTTTCCCCATCCTCTGCCTTTACAGAAACCACGCTTCCACCATAAATAGTGCAATCAGATCTGGTAAACGTCCCGTTCACTCTTATAGTACCGGTGATTTTCTTACCAGGAACCCAATCTTCCTCATCCTTGCTCCATTTTGGTTTTTCCTCGGAATAATTGACCGTAACATTCGGAATCTGAATTCCTTCTGTCCAACTGCTTTTACTACCATTATCCAGGCGGATCTTCAAGCTTCCGGAAGCCGGGACTGTCATTCCAGTTCCCAGAACCATGAAAGCGCATAAAAGAACCAGCCACTTCCCTTTCCCTTGCATCCACTTCATCGTATCTTCTTCCTTTCCTTAAGTTACTTACGCCAAATACCGTTACCATCTACCGGAAAACCACTGATGGTAGTATTGACAGCCTTTGAGCCTTCACCTGGATAGAAGTAGTACCAATTTCCGTCTACCTGCCTCCAGCCTTCCTGCATGGCTCCGGTGGAATCCGTATAATACCATTTATTATTATAGTTGATCCAGCCAGTGATCATACCTCCCTCTACACCGCTTGTTGTAGATGGATTTAAATAATACCACTTGTTATTAGAAACAATCCAGCCCGTTGTCATTGCACCATCGCTGTTTAAGAAATACCATATATTATTCCTCTGCTGCCAGCCGGTAACCATACCTCCGTTTGAATCAAATAAATACCATTTATTATTGATTTTAGCCCAGTTGTTCTTTTGATAAGTTCCGTCAGGATATCTATAGTACCAGATGTTTCCGGTCTTAATCCAGCCAACCTGGCCGTTTGATACAGCGCTGTCATCCTGGCCGCTTCCGTCAGATACCTTTTCCTGAGGTACATATACTTCGCCAGATTCCGTCCATTCACTGTTCTTACCATATTTCTGCTCGCTCTCCGTATAAGGTACGGTACGAACCTTAAAGCTATAGGTGCCTGCTTTTGTCATATAAGGATAGAAGTTATAACTGGTAGCTTTAAGCTTCTCCACCTTTTTTATAATACTGCTTCCCCGGTACAGATAAACATCATAGACGCCTGAACTATTATCTACAGAGCTCCACTTGGCATTGCCGTATCCGGAATCTCTCCAATCAGCATCCTGCGGTGATTCATAAGTTCCCTTTACAGGCTTAAAGGTAAATGTGACATACAGAGTATCCGACCCTGAGCGGCTGGAAGAAACATAGGTTCCTCCTTTAATGGATACATTACTGGACTGATAGCCACCTTTAAAAGCATAATCATCGGAGTTTGTCGCCCTTAAAGTCACCTTCATCTTTGGCTCGGACCCAACCTTCATTTCCTTGGTATCAGATGTGATCCAGTTTAAATCCGATACTTCGTATTTGTCGTTATTGGAATAAACGTAATTTCCTGTTCCTCCGTCAGTCTTAAAGCTGCTCTCTGATGGCAGTGTATCTCCGGAGGCAAGCTCCTCTAATCCTGCGTAAATGGTCACTGATGATATGGTCTTTACAGCAGCCAGAGATTCAAATGGGATGCTGAGTCCCAGCAGGCTCACCATAGAAGCCATTGCAGCTAACCGTTTAAAAAGTCTCATAAAAAAAACCTCCCACTATAAATTAACGTAATTTGACAAAACAGTCATCTACTTCTACTAATGACATTATATCCCTAAAAGCAATTATCCGTCAACTTACGATATTCTTTCTTTATTCTTGCATTTCTGTATGGATTAGCGGAAAAACAAAAAAATCCCGATATTGGGGGTGTTCCAATACTGGGAAGGGGGGTAGTACAAGCTGGCGGGTCGTGAGTCCGCAGTGCAAGCTGGCAAATCCGTTGGATATGCCAGCTCACGGGCATTCGCCCTATGAAGAAAGGTTCGATAAGGTTTTCTTATGTGCAAGCACAACGAAAACTTTATCGAACCTCTCTTCAGCACTGCTCATTGCTTACGTGCAGTTTATACTAATTCAAGAACGACTGCCATAGCTCCGTCACCTTTACGCTGGCCGATCTTAACGATACGTGTGTAACCACCGTTGCGGGATACGTACTTTGGTGCCACTTCATCAAACAGTTTCTTTGGCAGATCAACAGATTTTGTATTCTTCTTTCTTCCTGCAGCCTGTGCGGGAACTTCTGTTACATCATAAAGAACTTTTAACATCTGTCTTCTAGCGTGAAGTCTGGAAGGAAGGTCTTTCTTGATTTCTTTCTCTACTTCATCGTATACGGTAACTTTCTTGCCGTTAACAACTTCTTTTACTCTCTTGCCGTCTTTATCTTTACGTGCAACCTTTGCGGTAACCTTAACGGTTTCAAAGTTGTCTTTCTCTTTTACCGCTAAAGCGATGAGGCCTTCAGCCACCTTGCGGATTTCTTTTGCTCTTGCCTCTGTTGTCACGATTTTGCCATTATATAATAATGCAGTTACCTGGCTTCTGATTAATGCTTTTCTCTGGCTGGAAGTTTTTCCCAGCTTTCTATATCCTGCCATTTAATATTCCTCCATTTGTGGAACACAGGTACACGCTTCTTCGGACTTACTGTACCGGCGCTTAATCTCCATAAATCAACTTCTACAAGCGTTCCGGTTATACACCGGCATCATCGCTTGGGTTAAGCTGCAAGCCTAACTCTTTTAATTTAGCCAGCACTTCTTCTAAAGACTTGCGGCCCAGGTTACGAACCTTCATCATGTCTTCAGAGGTGCGGTTGCACAGTTCTTCTACTGTATTGATACCAGCTCTCTTCAGACAGTTATATGAACGGACGGATAACTCCAGTTCATCAATGTTCATCTCCAGAACCTTTTCCTTTTCATTATCCTCTTTCTCCACCATAACTTCTGCAGTCTTGGCGTTCTCAGATAAATCAATGAACAGGTTTAAGTGCTCGCTGAGTACCTTCGCGGCAAGGCTTACTGCCTCATCCGGTGCGGAAGTACCATTTGTAAATACATCTAATGTCAGCTTATCATAATCGGTAACCTGACCTACTCGGGTGTTCTCTACCGTCATGTTGACGCGCTCGACTGGTGTATAGATAGAATCAACGGCAATCACGCCAATCGGTAAATCTTCACTCTTATTCTTGTCTGCGCTTACATAGCCACGACCCTTGGTGATAGTAAGTTCCATATAGAACTTGCTGTCAGTGCCGCCGCTTAGAGTTGCAATGATCTGTTCCGGATTCATGATCTCAATATCCGGATCCGCCTGAATGTCCGCAGCCGTTATAACGCCTTCGCCTTCAAACTCAATGTAAGCAACCTTAGCTTCGTTGGTATCGCTATTATTTTTAATAGATAAGCTCTTGATGTTCATGATGATTTCAGTCACATCTTCCTTAACTCCTGGAATAGAACTGAATTCATGCAAAACGCCGTCGATTTTTACCTGACTGACTGCAGCGCCCGGTAAGGAAGAAAGCATGATTCTTCTCAAGGAATTTCCTAAAGTCGTGCCATAACCTCTTTCAAGCGGTTCAACTACAAATTTGCCATATTTCTTGTCTTCTGAGATTTCAGCAATCTCAATGTTTGGTTTTTCAAAATCGAACACTAATAGCCCCTCCTTTTGGGTATTTTGTATCGAGGGTCTTATACTCAAACCTTGCCCAGGGGTTACCCCCTGGGCGAAAGCCGGCTTCAATCAACAGACTTTCAATTATTTGGAGTACAACTCGACGATAAGCATTTCATTCACCGGAACATCAATCTCATCTCTTGTTGGTAACTCTTTAACAGTACCACGTAAATTCTCATGGTCAACATCAAGCCATGCCGGAACCATACGTCCTGCGGTTGATTCCTGAACACTTTTGAATCTTGCATTGGCTTTGCATTTCTCTTTTACTTCGATTACATCTCCAGCCTTAATTAAATAAGAAGGAATGTTTACGCATTTGCCGTTTACAAGAATGCTCTTGTGGTCAACCATCTGTCTGGTCTCTCTTCTTGTTCTTCCGAATCCCATACGGAATACTACATTGTCAAGTCTTCTCTCCAGAAGGATCATCAGGTTTTCACCTACAAGACCATTCATTCTGGAAGCCTTTGCATAGTAGTTACGGAAAGGTTTCTCAAGAACTCCGTAGACGAATTTGGCTTTCTGCTTTTCTCTAAGCTGAATGCCGTACTCACTCATCTTTCTGTTAGCTCTTTTTAATTCTCTGTTTGATTTTTTATCTATTCCTAAATAGATTGGATCAAGACCAAGGGATCTACATCTTTTAAGAACAGGAACTCTATCAACTGCCACTGTAATTACCTCCTAATTAGACTCTTCTACGTTTTGGTGGACGACAACCGTTATGTGGAACTGGGGTTACATCCTTGATACTGGTTACTTCTAATCCGCATGCCTGAAGTGCGCGAATAGCTGCTTCACGGCCTGAACCAGGACCCTTAACCATAACGTCTACTGACTTTAAACCATGTATAAGAGCTGCCTTAGTAGCAGTTTCTGCCGCCATCTGAGCTGCATATGGAGTAGATTTCCTTGAACCTCTGAAGCCAAGACCACCAGCACTTGCCCAGGATAATGCATTACCCTGTGTATCTGTTAATGTCACGATTGTGTTATTAAAAGATGACTGGATATGTGCTTGTCCGCGTTCAACGTTTTTCTTTACGCGCTTTTTTGTCACTTTTTTAGTAGTGGACACTTTTTTAGCCATTTTAAACTAACCTACTTTCTTTTTACTTGCATCTGAATCCTGTTATTCCTGTTTTTAAAACATGTAACGTGATTCGCTGTTATTGGGTGAGGATATACTTATCCTTACTTATTTCTTCTTGTTTGCTACAGTCTTTCTCGGACCCTTACGAGTTCTTGCGTTGGTCTTTGTTTTCTGACCACGAACAGGCAGGCTCTTTCTATGACGGATTCCACGGTAGCAACCGATCTCCTGAAGTCTCTTGATGTTCATAGCGATTTCTCTACGTAAATCACCTTCAACGATCTGAGAATCAGTAATTACTGCTGAAATTCTCTTTACTTCGTCATCTGTTAAGTCCTTAACACGAGTATCAGGACTAACGCCAGCCTCTGTCAGGATGCGGTTTGAGCTTGTTCTGCCGATACCGTAGATATAGGTCAAGCCGATCTCAACACGTTTTTCTCTTGGTAAATCAACACCTGAAATACGAGCCATTTGTGTATTACACCTCCATTAATTTTTTAACCTTGTCTCTGCTTATGCTTAGGATTTTCACAGATTACTCTGATACTGCCTTTTCTCTTGATGATTTTGCACTTTTCGCAAATCGGTTTGACTGATGATCTAACCTTCACAGCAATTCTCCTTTCCGTTATGCGCCCTTTCGCATGAAGCACATAGCGTCTGATTTAGACGTTTCCGTGCGAAAGCGCTCCCCGGCACCTGGCCTGCTCTTTCACGAGCCTGGTGACGATGAAGCTCTTTTTGCAAAGAGCCTTCTGAGTATACCCGCAGTGTGTTTTTATCGTAAAACCAGTGCTGCCCATAAGGGCATAATACACCCAGTATTTCAACAAAGTCGCTATAGCATTATAACACTGTTTATTTTAAAATGCAAGCACTTTTTCCTATATAATTATTAACCCTTTACCCTGGCGTGTCGCACCCCAGAAAGAGGCAGCGCTATATAAAACAGCGCCTTATTTGTCTCTCCAGATAATCCTGCCCTTGCTTAAATCATAGGGGGACATCTCAATGGTTACTTTATCTCCTGGTAAAATACGAATGTAGTTCATGCGAAGTTTACCGCTAATATGAGCAAGTACCTGATGACCATTCTCCAGTTCTACCTGAAACATGGCATTGGGAAGCTTCTCCACAACGGTTCCTTCAATTTCAATAACATCTGCTTTTGACATAAAGCTTACCTCCTAACAACCTGTTCTTCTCTTTTGAAACATCTGATGAAATGTTTGATTTCTTCATCGGTGACTGATTTATTTTCCCGGATCTTCACTCCAGGAGAATGTTTCTCCCATAAAAGGGGTTCCACATGCTTTTTCTTTTTCTTCTTCGGGCAGTTTAAACGTCTGCTTTTTCCGTCCACCAGATATATATATTCGCCTTCCTCCCGCAATATGAAGAAACAACCGCCTTTATCGTGTCCTAACCTAGACTTTACGAATGCTCCGGTAGTTAATCCCATGGGCATTTCCTCAGCGGTCATGGGAAACCAGACTAAGAATCTCCGGTTCGCCTTCCGTAATCAATACGGTATTTTCATAATGGGCGGAAAGGCTTCCATCCTCTGTCACTACGGTCCAGTCATCATCAAGCCATACGACCTCCGGCGTTCCCCCATTGATCATGGGTTCAATGGCCAAAGTCATTCCAGGCTTCAATTTGATTCCCCGTCTTTTCCGTGCAAAGTTCGGTACCTCCGGATCCTCATGGAGATGAGAACCGATTCCATGGCCTACCAGATCCCGTACAACTCCAAATCCAAATTTCTCTGCATGGATCTGGATTGCAGCAGATATATCATTCAGATGATTGCCAGATTTTGCAAATTTAATCCCTTCAAAGAAACATTGTCTTGTCACTTCTATAAGCTGCCCTGCGAATGGAGTAATCTCTCCGATCCCGTAAGTTCTTGCCGCATCGGAATGATATCCTTTGTAGATAACCCCGGCATCCAGGCTTACGATATCGCCCTCCATTAATACCCGCTTCTTACTTGGAATCCCATGAACCACCTCATCGTTTACAGAAACGCAGATGGATGCAGGATATCCGTTATAGTTCAGGAAAGAGGGCTTGCAGCCGTAGCTTCTTATGATTTCTTCTCCCAGATGGTCAATATCCCAGGTTGTCATACCCGGCTTCAAGGCTTTTGAAAGCTCTTCGTGAGTCTTGCAAAGAATCTTTCCCGCCTCTCTCATAAGTTCTATCTCTCTTGCAGATTTAATCGTAACTGACATAAACTATGCTCCTAATAGGACAGCGATGTCCGAGAACACCTTGTTTAATTCCTGTGTTCCATCAATATTCACAAGCACACCAGCTTCCTTATAATATTCGATCAGAGGCTTTGTCTGATCATGGTAGACCGACAAACGTTTTTTTACGGTTTCCGGCTTATCATCATCCCGCAGAACAAGCCCTGCTCCGCACACGTCGCATACATCGGGAACCCTGCTTGGATTATACACAATATGATATGTAGCTCCGCAGGCAATGCAAGCACGACGGCCTGCCATTCTGTCTATAATTATCTCATCCGGTACATCCACATTAATCGCAAAGTCAATCTTCTGTCCCATCTCAGAAAGCGCCTTTTTAAGGCTTTCCGCCTGGGGAATGGTTCTTGGAAAACCATCCAGCACGTATCCGTTTTCACAGTCATCATTCTGAATACGGTCCATCAGCATGCCAATGGTCAGTTCATCTGGCACAAGAGCGCCCTGATCCATGTATTCCTTTGCCTTCCTGCCTAA
Organism: Lacrimispora sanguinis; assembly: GCF_044987295.1. Classification (NCBI taxonomy): domain Bacteria; kingdom Bacillati; phylum Bacillota; class Clostridia; order Lachnospirales; family Lachnospiraceae; genus Lacrimispora; species Lacrimispora sanguinis. Next base: position 2,430,373 of record NZ_CP173277.1, read on the forward strand.
CTCTGTTCCTTCTTTAATATTGGAGCGAAAAATATCTCCAGTAGAAATATGGGGAATCTGATACTTTTCAGCAATTTTTTTTGCCTGGGTACCTTTGCCGGCACCAGGAGCACCTAACATGATAACTCTCACAAACAGTCCCTCCCTTGCTTCCTTAAGGTTAAATAACACAAATTCCAAGAAAAACACGCCGCGCGTGTTTCTCTTGGTTTGTCCTCTAATCGTTTAAAAATCCTTTATAATAGCGCACAAGCATCTGAGATTCAATCGCCTTCAACGTCTCTAAGACTACACTGACGATGATGATTAAAGATGTACCTCCAAAGGATAAACGGCTTACATTAAATAAACCGGAAACCATGATCGGAATAATACAAATGATCGTCAAGCCGCATGCGCCTATAAATACGATATAGTTCAAAATGGAATTAAGATAATCACTGGTTGGTTTACCTGGACGGATGCCCGGGATAAAGCCGCCGGACTTTTTCATGTTATTCGCAACCTCAAGTGGGTTAAATGTAATTGATGTATAAAAATAAGCGAATACAATGATAAGAGCCACGTAGACGAGCAGACCGATGGTATATAACGGTCTTTCCGGTTTAAACCAGCTTGAAGAATTCAGTGCACCTAAAATGTGGCCTCCAATGCTGCTGTAGTTGATTTTAGCCCCAAAGAACTGGGAAATCACTACCGGGAACGACATAATGGAGGAAGCAAAGATAACCGGAATAACGCCGGCTGTATTCACCTTTAACGGAATGTTGGTAGCTTGGCCGCCGACCATCTTCCGTCCCTGCATCTTTTTGGAATACTGTACAGGAATTCTTCTCTCACCATTCTGAAGGATAACAACAAATATTACGATCGCCGCGATAACAGCAACGATAATAATGGCTGCAACTGCAGCTACGGCAACCGACTTTCCAGACATGAATCTGGTATATAAGGTTGACGCATCCGACGGAAAGCTGGAAATGATGTTAAAAGTCAATACAATGGAAATACCATTGCCCACACCTTTTTCCGTAATACGCTCACCGATCCACATGAGAAGAGCACTTCCTGCGGTCATAGTTGCAACTGCAATAATAATACTTAATACATTAAATTCTCTCAACAGCCCCTGGCCGCCGAATCCGATCGCCATAGCGACGGACTCGATTAAAGCCAGACCAACTGTTACGTAACGGGTGTATTCTGCAATCTTTTTTCTGCCATCTTCCCCATCCCGCTGCATTTCCTCAAGCTTTGGAATCGCTATGGTCAAAAGCTGCATGATGATGGAAGATGTAATGTAAGGGGTAATGCTCAGAGCGAATACGGACATGTTGGTAAAAGAACTACCTGTCATTGCGTTGAAAAATCCGAACGCATCGTTATTCTGCCGAGCAAAAAAATCTTTAAAAAAGCTTGTTTCAACTCCTGGAATCGGTAATTGGGAACCAATTCTAGTAACCACCAGCATCATGAACGTAAAGATAAGTTTCTTTCTTACATCCTTGATCTTGAATGCATTACGGAGTGTTTTCAACATATTAGATCACCTCGCAGGTTCCACCTAAAGCCTCGATTTTGGTTTTTGCGCCTTCGCTGAAAGCATCTACCTTTACTGTAAGCTTTTTGGTTAATTCTCCATTTCCAAGGATCTTAACACCGTCACGCGGATTCTTAACGATTCCGCTTTCTAACAAAGTTTCAACAGTAACAACCGTACCATTGTCAAAGCACTCTAAAGCGCTGACATTGATACCGATAATGATTTTGGTATTTCTATTGGTAAAGCCTCTCTTAGGAATACGTCTGTATAAAGGCATCTGACCACCTTCGAAACCTGGTCTAGTTGCACCGGAACGTGCTTTCTGTCCTTTATGACCCTTACCTGCTGTTTTGCCGTTTCCTGAACCATGTCCGCGGCCTCTTCTGAAGTTGTCGCTGTGTTTGGAACCTAACGCAGGCTGTAAATTTGATAAATCCATCGCTTGCACCTCCTTACTGTATTCTCTTAAATCTCTTCAACTTTTACTAAATGACGCACGTTTGCGATCATACCTCTAACCGCGTTGTTATCCGGCATCTCAACTGTTTTGTGAAGCTTCTTTAAGCCTAATGCTTCAACGGTTGCTTTATGCTTCGGAACTGCGCCGATCGGGGATTTCACCAATGTGATCTTTAATTTATCTGCCATTTTCATATCCTCCTTAGCCTAAAATCTCTTCTACAGATTTACCGCGAAGCTTTGCAACTTCCTCAGGAGTTTTTAACCGAGTTAATCCCTCGATTGTAGCTAAAACTACATTGGTCTTATTATTAGAACCTAAGGATTTTGAATGGATATTCTTAATACCTGCAAGCTCTAAAACTGCACGTGCAGGACCTCCTGCAATAACTCCTGTACCTTCGTTAGCTCTCTTAAGAAGTACAGATGCACTTCCGAATTTTCCTGTCAGGTCATGAGGAATACTGTTGTTCTCATCGATTGGAATAGCAACCATATTCTTAACAGCAGCCTCTTTTCCTTTACGGATTGCTTCTGGAACTTCTCCGGCTTTGCCAAGACCCGCACCTACGTGGCCATTGCCATCACCTACGACTACTAAAGCAGAGAATCTCATGGTACGTCCACCCTTAACGGTTTTAGATACGCGCTTGATAGCAACTACTCTGTCGTTTAACTCTAACTGATTTGCATCAAAAATTGTACGTTTCACCTTTATCTTCTCCTCTCTACTTAGAATTCCAGACCAGCTTCTCTGGCTGCGTCTGCTAATGCCTGAATCTTACCATGATATATAAAACCGCCTCTGTCAAAGACAACTTCTTTAATTCCTTTTTCAAGGGCTCTCTTTGCTACTACGGTACCTACATATGCTGCAGCATCAACGTCGTTAGTTTTCTCTAATTCTGCCTTTACTTCTTTTTCTACTGTAGAAGCAGCGACTAAAGTCTTACCAACTGTATCGTCAATAATTTGAGCATACACATGATTATTGCTTCTAAACACAGCTAAACGTGGTCTTTCTGCAGTGCCTGCAAAACGGTTACGTATTCTGTTGTGCTTTTTAACGCGAACTTCGCTTCTTGACTGTTTGCTAACCATCTTTACACTCTCCTTAATTATTTCTTACCAGTCTTACCAACTTTACGTCTGATAACTTCGTCAGCATACTTGATACCCTTGCCCTTATACGGTTCAGGTCTTCTCTTATCTCTGATTTCAGCAGCGTACTGGCCAACTTTTTCTTTATCGATACCTTTAATAATGATGACGTTCTGTCCTTCCATGGTAGCTTCGATACCTTCCGGATCTTCCATCTCTACCGGGTGGGAATAACCAAGAGAAAGAACCAGCTTCTTGCCCTGCTTCTGTGCTCTGTAACCTACACCATTGATTTCCAGTTTCTTCTCATAACCGTTCGTAACACCAACGACCATGTTGTTTACTAATGTTCTTGTCAGACCGTGTAAGGATTTCATTTTCTTTAAATCGTTAGGTCTTGTAACAACGATATGACCATCTTCTTCTTTGATTGTCATCTCAGATGGTAACACTCTTTCAAGAGTTCCCTTAGGACCTGTTACAGTCACTTTATTATTTTCTGCGATTGCAACAGTTACGCCTGCTGGAATCGCGATAGGCATTCTTCCTATACGTGACATGCCGTTTACCTCCTTAAATTTTCGGAAGAAGCTCTGCGCTTCTTCTGTTTTCAGATGCTTCTCTTAATTACCAAACAAATGCCAGTACTTCTCCGCCGATGCCGTTGGTGCGTGCTTCCTTATCGGTAATAACGCCCTGGTTGGTGGAGATGATAGCAGTTCCTAAACCGCCAAGTACTCTCGGTAACTCTTCCTTGTTTGCGTATACACGTAAACCTGGTTTAGAGATTCTCTTAATACCTGTAATGATTTTCTCGTTTTTATCTTTACCGTATTTTAAGGTGATCCGGATTGTCTGGAATGCACCGTCTTCTACGAGATCGTATTTCTTAATGTAGCCCTCTTTTACAAGGATATCAGCAATAGCTAATTTCATCTTAGATGAAGGTACATCTACTGTATCATGTTTTGCAGTATTTGCATTACGGATTCTTGTAAGCATATCTGCGATTGGATCGCTCATAGTCATTTTGAAATTGCCTCCTTCCTTATTTTACCAGCTTGCTTTTTTAACGCCTGGGATCTGGCCCTTATATGCTAATTCACGGAAGCAGATTCTGCAAATTCCGTATTTTCTCAAATAAGCATGTGGACGACCACAGATTCTGCAACGATTGTATTCTCTTGAGGAGAACTTTGCAGGTCTCTGCTGTTTGATCTTCATTGAAGTCTTAGCCATGGATTATTCCTCCTACTATTTTGCAAATGGCATATTGAATAATGTCAAAAGTTCACGGGCTTCCTCGTCTGTCTTAGCGGTAGTGACGAAAATAATGTCCATACCTCTTACCTTGTCAACTTTATCGTACTCAATTTCAGGGAAAATAAGCTGTTCTTTGATACCAAGAGCATAGTTTCCTCTGCCATCAAATGCATTAGGATTTACTCCTCTGAAGTCACGTACACGAGGAAGTGCAAGGTTGATCAGGCGGTCAGCAAATTCATACATTCTCTCACCGCGTAAAGTTACTTTACATCCGATCGGCATACCTTCTCTGATCTTGAAGTTAGCAACTGATTTTTTAGCCTTTGTTAAAACTGCCTTCTGACCGGAGATGATTTCTAAATCTCTTACTGCAGAGTCTAAAATCTTGGCATTTTCCTTTGCTTCACCAATACCCATATTGATGACAATCTTATTTAACTTCGGCACTTCCATGATGTTCTTATATCCAAATTTCTTGATCATACCTTCTACGATCTCTGTTTGGTAGGTTTCTTTTAATCTAGCCAATTTTTATTCCTCCTCTCCGAATTAGTCAATTACTTTACCGGTTGCTTTCGCAACGCGGACTTTCTTGCCGTCTTTTACTTCAAAACCAACTCTGGTTGCTTTTCCGTCAACAACAAGCATTACGTTGGAGATATCGAATGCAGCTTCTTTCTGTACGATACCACCCTGTGGGTTGCCTGCGCCTGGCTTCACATGCTTTGTAATCATGTTAACACCTTCCACTACCACTTTGCTGTTCTTCGTATCAATATGAAGAACTTTACCCTGTTTGTCTTTATCTTTTCCTGCGATAACCTTTACCAGGTCGTCTCTTTTAATTTTATGCACAGTCCGATACCTCCTTATAATACTTCCGGAGCTAAGGAAACAATTTTCATGAACTGTTTCTCTCTTAACTCTCTGGCAACCGGTCCAAAGATACGAGTTCCTTTTGGAGTTCTGTCATCTTTGATAATTACGGCAGCATTCTCATCGAACTTGATATAGGAACCGTCTTTGCGGCGTGCGCCCTTAACGGAACGTACGACAACGGCCTTTACAACGTCGCCTTTCTTCACAACACCGCCAGGTGTTGCATCTTTTACGCTGGCAACGATAACATCACCAATATTAGCATATCTTCTTGTAGATCCGCCCATTACACGGATGCACAGTAATTCTTTTGCACCAGTATTGTCGGCAACCTTTAATCTGGTTTCCTGCTGAATCATGCCTGTTACTCCTTCCTGGAAATTAATTATTTCGCTCTTTCGAGAACCTCAACAAGTCTCCATCTCTTGTCTTTAGACAGCGGTCTTGTTTCCATTACTTTTACTGTATCGCCCATGTTGCAGTCGTTGTTCTCGTCATGAGCTTTTAATTTATACGTTCTTTTTACGATCTTGCCGTATAAAGGATGTTCTACATGGTCTTCAATAGCCACAACGATGGTCTTATCCATCTTGTTGCTTACAACCTTACCAGTACGGGTTTTTCTTAAATTTCTTTCCACGTTCGGTATTCTCCTTTCGAGTTTTGGCCCTGGCGGCCCAATCTATAAGTTTACACGCAGTCGTGTGTGTCGTGCTTTTTAAAAAAACTGCAACTTAAGCTAATTTAGCCTTCTCAGTGATAACAGTCTGAATTCTGGCAATGTTCTTACGAACCTCTTTGATCCTGCTTGTGTTGTCAAGCTGGTTGGTCGCATTCTGGAATCTTAAGTTGAAAAGTTCTTTCTTAGCAGCTACTAATTCTTCATTCAGTTCTGCAGCTGTTTTTCCTTTTAATTCTTCAACATACTTATTAATTTTCACTGTCATTCACCGCCTTCTAAATCTGCTTTAGCAGCAATCTTACACTTGCACGGTAACTTATGCATAGCAAGACGTAAAGCTTCACGTGCTGTTTCTTCAGGTACTCCAGCGATTTCAAATAATACACGGCCTGGTTTTACTACTGCTACCCAGTATTCCAGAGCGCCCTTACCGGAACCCATACGGGTTTCTGCTGGCTTTGCTGTTACAGGCTTATCCGGGAAAATCTTGATCCAGACTTTACCACCACGCTTGATATAACGGGTCATGGCAACACGGGCTGCCTCGATCTGGTTGGATTTAATCCAGCATGGTTCCGTGGAAACTAAACCAAACTCGCCGTTGCTGATAGTATTGCCTCTTAACGCTTTACCAGCCATGGATCCACGGAACTGTTTACGACGTTTAACTCTTTTAGGCATTAACATTATTTTCCGCTCCCTTCCTTGTTTCCTTTAGTTGGAAGTATTTCGCCATTGTAGATCCATACCTTAACACCGATCTTTCCGAAGGTTGTATCTGCTTCAGCGAAACCATAGTCAATATCTGCTCTGAGTGTCTGTAACGGAATGGTTCCTTCGCTGTAGAACTCGGTACGAGCCATATCAGCACCGCCAAGACGTCCTGCAACTGCAGTCTTGATGCCCTTTACTCCAGCCTTCATGGAACGACCCATGGTGGACTTCATAGCCCGGCGGAAGGATATACGGTTCTCTAACTGCTGTGCGATGGATTCAGCTACTAACTGAGCATCTCTATCAGGTCTTTTGATTTCCTTGATGTCAACAAATAACTTTTTATCTGTAAGCTTCTGAGCTTCAGCTTTTAATTTCTCAATCTCAGATCCGCCCTTACCGATAACAACACCTGGTTTCGCTGTGTGAATCGTAATTTTCACGCGGTCAGATGCTCTCTCAATTTCTATATCAGAAATGCCGGCGCTGTATAATCTTTTCTTAAGGAACTTTCTGATCGCATAATCTTCTACCAGGTTATCTGCGAAATCAGCTTCAGCATACCATTTTGAGTTCCAGTCTTTAATAACACCGACTCTTAAGCCGTGTGGATTAACTTTCTGTCCCATTATTTGCCTCCTTATCTTTCATTAAGCACAACGGTGATGTGGCTCATTCTCTTTTCGATTCTGTAAGCGCGGCCCTGTGCTCTCGGTTTTACTCTTTTCATTGTCGGTCCCTTGTTTGCAAAACATTCCTCTACATAAAGTTTTGCAGGGTCCATACCGTTGTTATTCTCAGCGTTAGCAATTGCTGATTTTAATAACTTCTCTATTAAAGAAGAAGCATATCTGGGATTGTAAGTCACAATACCAAGTGCTGTCATAACATCTTTGCCTCTGATGGCATCTAATACGAAGCATGCTTTCTGAACAGAAACCCTAGCATAGGATAACTTTGCTGATGGTCTGGTGTCCTTCACGGCATTTCTTTCTCTTTTAATCTGGCTTCTATGTCCCTTAGCCATTGGTGAATCCTCCTTTCAACTTTAACGCCCCTGGGAATCCTTATGAATACCCAAAGGAGTCTGTTTCTATCTACTTACGGCCTGATTTTTTCTCGTCCTTACCATGTCCTCTGTAGGTTCTTGTGGCAACGAATTCACCCAGCTTATGTCCAACCATATCTTCTGTAACATATACCGGAACGTGCTTTCTGCCATCGTGAACTGCAATTGTATGTCCAACCATCTGCGGGAAGATTGTAGAACGGCGAGACCAGGTCTTAATTACCTGTTTCTGTCCTGCTGCGTTCATAACATCTACTTTTTTCAGTAAATGAGCATCTGCAAATGGTCCTTTTTTAAGTGAGCGAGCCATAGATTCTAACCTCCTTTAATTATTTAACGGTCTTTCCATCTCTACTTCTAACGATCAGTCTGTTAGACTGTTTGTTTTTCTTTCTGGTCTTTAAGCCAAGTGCCGGTTTGCCCCATGGTGTACTTGGACCTGGGCGTCCGATACCGGTCTTGCCTTCACCACCACCGTGAGGATGGTCATTCGGGTTCATAACAGAACCACGTACAGTGGGTCTGAAGCCCATGTGACGTTTTCTACCAGCTTTACCGATATTGATTAAGTTGTGATCTCCATTGCCTACAACGCCGATGGTTGCTCTGCAGTTGATCGGAACCATTCTCATCTCACCGGAAGGTAAACGAAGAGTTGCATATTTGCCTTCTTTTGCCATTAACTGAGCAGAATTTCCTGCGGAACGAACTAACTGTCCGCCTTTTCCTGGATAAAGCTCAATGTTATGAACCTGAGTACCAACCGGAATCTGGCTTAATGGTAAACAGTTGCCGACTTTAGCTTCTGCCATCGCTCCGCTCATAACCTTCATGCCGTCTGTTAAACCAGCCGGAGCAAGGATATAAGCCTTTGTACCGTCTTCATAGCAGATCAGCGCGATGTTGGAAGTTCTGTTTGGATCGTACTCGATACCGATAACAGTTGCTGCAATGCCGTCTTTGCTGTTTCTCTTAAAATCAATGATTCTATATTTTCTCTTAACGCCGCCTCCGCGATGTCTTACAGTGATCTTACCCTGGTTATTACGGCCGGCTGTTTTATTGATTGTTTTGCTGATTAAGGACTTCTCAGGAGTTGACTTTGTGACTTCGCTGAAATCAGAACCGGTCATGTGTCTTCTGGAAGGGGTATATGGGTTATACTTTTTAATTCCCATGATATTTCTCCTTTCTTCTTTATTGCCCAAACTCATCGGGCATAAAGGTATGCCAGTGCTTCAACGCCGCCTGGCGTATCTTATTTATCGTGATATAATGTTCATCACATAGGAAACTGAAAACCGTTTACGCCGGGCTTGAATAGATTCTCACCAAGCGTCCCGATCTTACAGTCCTTCGAAGATTTCGATGTCTTTGCTGTCAGCTGTCAGTTGAACAATAGCCTTTTTTGTCTTAGAGGTCTTTCCATAAGTCATTCCTCTTCTTTTGGTCTTTCCATCTAAGTTCATGGTGTTCACGCTGGCAACCTTTGCACCTGGGAACATCTTCTCAACAGCTTCTTTGATCATAGCCTTGTTAGCATCTGTGTGCACAATAAATGTGTACTTCTTGGACGCCATAGCGTTCATGCTCTTCTCAGTTACTACAGGCTTCTGGATTACGTCGTAATACTTAATATCTGCCATTATGCGTACACCTCCTCGATTGCTGCAACAGCAGTCTTGGTAGCAACAACTGTGTTGTACTTTAAGATATCGTATACGTTGATGGTGTTAGCAGAAGCAGTCTTAACAGCAGCGATGTTTCTTGCGCTCATTACTGCGTTTGCACTGTCGTCGCCAACAACTACAAGAGCTTTGGATACCTTTAAGTTATTTAATACAGTCTGGAATTTCTTTGTCTTGATCTCATCAAACTTTAATTCGTCAACAACGATGAACTTATTCTCATTCACTCTGCTGGTCAGAGCGGACTTAAGAGCAAGTCTTCTTTCCTTCTTGTTAAGTTTGATTGTATAGTCTCTAGGTGTAGGAGCAAATACAACTCCACCGCCTGTCCACTGAGGAGATCTTGTTGAACCCTGTCTTGCATGACCGGTTCCTTTCTGCTTCCACGGTTTTCTTCCGCCGCCAGATACTTCTGCACGTGTCTTTGCTTTCTGTGTGCCCTGGCGCTTATTTGCAAGCTGGCTTACGACTGCCATGTGTACGAGATGCTCATTTACATCTACACCGAACACTGCATCGTTTAACTCTACTGTGCCAACTTCTTTACCTTCCATATTGTAAACAGATACGTTTGCCATCTGTGTGATCCTCCTTTCTGATAAAAGCATTAGTTAGATGCTTTTACTGTTTCCTTGATTGTTACTAAAGACTTCTTAGGTCCTGGTATCGCACCCTTAACTAAAATCAGGTTGTTTTCTGCATCAACCCTTACGATTTCAAGATTCTGGATTGTTACCTTCTTGTTACCCATCTGGCCAGGCATTTTCTTGCCCTTGAATACCTTACTTGGATCAGAAGCTGCACCGTTGGAACCTGCATGACGGTGGAACTTGGAACCATGAGCCATAGGTCCTCTGGACTGTCCGTGTCTCTTAATAGCACCCTGGAAACCTTTACCTTTGGAGATTGCGGTTGCATCGATCTTATCGCCTGCTGCGAAGATCTCAGCCTTGATTTCATCTTTTACAGAATACTGATCAGCATTCTCAAGCTTAAACTCTCTTACGTATCTCTTGTAAGATACACCGGCCTTATCAAAATGGCCTTTAATTGGCTTGCTGACAAGCTTTTCTCTCTTATCAACGTAACCAACCTGTACTGCACTGTAACCATCGTTCTCTACAGTCTTAACCTGTGTTACCACACAAGGACCAGCCTGAAGAACTGTTACCGGAGTTAAGACTCCGTTTTCATTGAAGATCTGTGTCATTCCGACCTTGGTAGCTAAAATACCCTTCTTCATGTTTTTACCTCCTGTTTGTTAATTCTACAGCGGATTGCTTTCGCAATCATCCTAGAACAGTCCAATATACGTGGAACACTATGACTCCGCCTGGCGGAGATGTTGATTCCTTACAGGAAAAAGTGTTGCTTCTATATTAAAACCCTTCAGGACATGCATGGAATACTTTCCACAATGTTTTGGATGAAGATTATTTGTTCTTCATCTTGATATCGATGTACACACCTGCCGGCATTTCCAGTCTGGATAATGCATCAACAGTCTTCTGGCTTGGTGTAATGATATCAATGAGTCTCTTATGCGTTCTCTGCTCGAACTGCTCTCTTGAATCTTTGTACTTGTGAACCGCTCTTAAGATGGTTACCACTTCCTTCTTGGTTGGTAACGGCACCGGTCCGCTCACTTTTGATCCTGTCTTTTTTACAGTGTCGATGATTTTGCCCGCAGACTGATCAACCAACTGATGATCATACGCTTTTAATGTGATTCTCATTACTTGACTTGCCATAAAAAAAGTCGCCTCCTTTTCGCACTTAGTAGAAGTACGACAAGCGGTGACTGTACACGTTCCCGTGTGTGTCATCAAAGACCCCACACTGACTTCCTATTATAATAAACAGGATTTTAAATTGTACAGTGACTTGTCGCCAGTTTCCTAACTTGACATTCGCTCCACGGAAAACCTGCTTTTATAAGCAGCAACCTCACGTTTCACAGCTATCATGCCACAGCCTTTGTATATTAACATATTTTTTTTTACATTGCAAGCACTTTTTTCAAAAAAATGGCGCAAAATCTGATTTTCCAGGTTTTGCGCCTTTGCTCGTTCTTTTTCTAATTCCAGATCGGTTCTGTAGGGGTTCTGCCTTCTCCGCTTGGATTTTCGTCATCCACTTTTAATAAATTTCCATTGCTTCCGGTCTTATATTTTACACCATCAGAGTTCTTTACCGTTGTATTTTTGGATACCTTACCGGAAGTGTTTACCACATAGGTGGTAGTGGTGCTTCCTGTAGGAATGGCAATGGCCTCATATTTCGTTCCTTCATCCGCACATTGAAGCTTGCCCATATAATAAAGGTAACTATCTTTAACACCGGTATAACCGCGGCCGCTGTCGCTGAAATAATAGGTAGCTTCGCTGCCGTCACCTTCAATTACCTTTACCCTGCCCTTCTGCATGGTGCTGGTCTTCTTATCTCCAAAATAGAATGCCGTATATTCTGATGTATTTCCAATCATCACCTTCTGCAGTCCATAGACAGGATTACCAAGGTTATTAAACAGATAGGTCTTGTCATTAATTTTATTTATATTCTGAGTGCTGGCGTTTCCTTCTTTCGGACCGGTCTTTGGAATTCCTGAACTTGAGAAATAAAACCATTCTACACTCTCTTCATAACCAGAAAGATCCTGAGGCGGTTCCACGGAATACCAACCCACTCTCAGCTTACCGTTGCTGTCATAATACTTATAATTTTGGATCTCATACTCCGCATTTTCAACTCCAACGTTCTTCCAACCAGTCTGAAGCGCTCCATCTGAGTCAAAGCAGTAAGCGACACCGTCAATCTTATAGGTAGCATAATCCCCTGACGTATCCTTTGGAACATACTTTTTACCGCTGTCATTAAAATAATACCATGACTTTCCGTCGTCATTATCCCCTGGAGTGACACGGTCCTCATAATCATTACCGCTCGGTGAAAAAAGCTTCTGCCAGCCGGTACGCATAGCTCCGTCTGTTCCGCAATAATACATGTCATCAAGGACCCAGCCGGTCTGCATCTCACCGTTCGGATCAAAATAATACCATTTGTTATTGATCTTAGACCAGTTATCCATAATAGCTTTTCCGCTGCTGCCGAAATAATACCACTTATACTGGGAACTGCCTGAATCCTGAAACTTCATCCATTTATCCGTAACGAGAATTCCGTTAGAGTCCATATAGTAGGTATTTTCCACCCATGTATTTACGGACATCTCCCCATAGGTATTTAAATAACGCCAAAGGTTGTCCGCTCCCTTTTTCCAGGTGTTCGTCACCTTATTCCCGCTTGTATCATAATAAACCCAAGTGCTTCCAGACTGAGCCCAACCTTCCGCTGCATAAGACTCCACAGATGCGGCACCAACTGTCAGCATGGCGGTAACTGCCAGCATGATGAGACCTTTTCTTTTCATATCTTCACTCCTTACAGGGATTTCCTTTTTTGCTATAATTTATTTTAACAATTAATCTCAGATTATTCAACTGTTTTAATCTTTCAATTCTATTACGAAATTATTTCCCTTGTCTTTTCTGTATTTTTAACTATTATTAACTCGATTAAAAACAGGCAAACGAACAGGACTGAATCCTGTTAAAACAGAATTCAGTCCCTTTAAGTTGCTTAAGTTAAAAGACTCAGCCATTCTTATTAAAACCAATTGCAGCCATTGTTCCAGCCCCAGTTGCAGCCATTGTTCCAGCCCCAATTACATCGGTTGCAGCATCTATTATTCCAGCCGCAACCACAGTTACTAGCAGAAAAGCCTATATTAAAACAGCACATAAATTTACACCTCATTATCTTAAATTATACTATATTATATAGGACAAAAGACAAGGTGTGAATATCGGCATTTTCCCATCAATTCTCCGTACTTGACGCTCCTGCCTCTATCCAGTATAATCAAGGAAGTTCAAATTTGCCTTTGGCTCATTGAACGGATTATTTGAGAAAACTACTATTAACTATTTATGGAAAGGGCGGCACCAATTATGTGGATTGCAGACGGCTGGAAAGATTATGAAGTGATAGACTGTTCAGAAGGAGAAAAGCTTGAACGCTGGGGAAATTATCTCCTTGTACGTCCTGACCCACAGGTTATCTGGTCCACTCCCAAAACGGAAAAAGGCTGGAAAAGAATGAACGGCCACTACCATCGCAGCGCCAAGGGCGGCGGCGAGTGGGAATTCTTTGACCTTCCGGAACAGTGGACAATCAGTTACAGGGATTTAACCTTTCAATTAAAACCCTTCAGCTTTAAGCATACAGGACTTTTTCCTGAACAGGCAGCAAACTGGGACTGGTTCAGTGAAAAAATAAAGAAGGCCGGACGGCCTGTAAAAGTGCTTAACTTATTCGCCTACACCGGAGGTGCTACTCTGGCAGCAGCAAAAGCCGGAGCTTCTGTCACTCATGTAGATGCATCTAAGGGTATGGTCGGCTGGGCCAAGGAAAATGCCCGTTCCTCCAATTTAGATTCCGCTTCCATCCGCTGGATCGTGGATGACTGCGTAAAATTCGTTGAAAGAGAGATCAGAAGGGGAAACCATTACGATGCGATCATTATGGATCCTCCTTCTTACGGAAGAGGGCCGAAGGGCGAAATCTGGAAAATAGAAGACGCCATTCATCCTCTTGTTCAGCTTTGCGCCCAGCTTTTATCCGATAAACCATTGTTTTTCCTAATCAATTCCTATACCACAGGATTGGCCCCTTCTGTATTAACCTACATGATTTCCATCGAGGTAAAACAAAAATACGGCGGCTTCGTTCAGTCCGGTGAAATAGGACTTCCGGTCACAAGCAGCGGGCTCCTTCTGCCCTGCGGTGCATCCGGAAGATGGTCGGCAGACGCTTAGAAGCCTTATCAGCGCCCTCCGTTTAACAGACACCACAGGCTCGGAAGAAAACGTCTGAAAAACCGGCTGATCTGATAACTGAAGAAAACACAAAAAAGAGGCATAAGCAGAAAAAGCCCAAATGGCACTGCTGAAACAGTCGGGAGCAGCAATGCTCCCGTTTTGTTAATAAGCCTCACTATAGCAAAGTGTGTGGCGTACAGAAAAAAATTCTGCTTCATCCATTCTTTTGCCTCGATCAGATATCTCTCCGGTACCAAAAGCCACAATCCCACTGGTATAAGAAGCCGGAAACATACGTCAGAAGCCGCCATCTCACCTTTGATATCTCCCGGAAAATCAACCCAATGAAGAAAAAAGGCTGCCATAATAACTGCGGCACCTGCTTCAAGATATTTTATATTCCAGGACCCTTCTACAATCTTTTTCCCATGAATTGCGGCAAAAGCCCCGAACGAATAATAAAATAAAGCATCCAGGTTTAAAAAAGGAAGCATGCCTCCCATATAGATTGCAGCCAGAATTCCTGCAAGAAAAAGGCAGCCTATTTCCTTCCGCTTCACAATGATATAAATAAGGGGAGCCAGAAGGATTAACTGGATCAGCTGGTTTAAATACCAGAATACATAGTTATAGGTATAATTAAGGACTGATTCGGCCGCCATGGTAAATGTAAAAGGCACTACTCCCTTTCCAATGACATCTGAAAGCACCGGGATCCGGCTCCCAATGACATATCCAAGATAATAAAGAAAATTCCATACGATATAGGGAACCATGACACTCCGTATTCTGGAATTCCACTTTACCATGAGGCGATCCAGTGTAAAGCCGCGAAAGAACAGATAGGAGGAAATCAGGAAGAACCCCGGTACGGCAATCTGTGCCACCGTGCCTCCTAAAAACCGTTCCATCCAGTCTGTCTTATAAGCCAGTTTCGTGCTGCCTAGGAACAGCACCGCATTGTAAGAGTGAACCCATATGACCAGAAAACTATATAGAAATGTAAACCATGTAATCTTATTTCGAAAATATTTTTCTTCCATGTGAGCCCTCCCTCCTCTCTGCATTTTTATATTTTATCACAGGACAAGAAGCTTTATCAAACTATTTTCATCAAAATAATTTTGACTAGTCAATCCGAATGATGTAAGATTTTTACATTTTTTGCATTTTTTTCAAACATACTGCGTAGAGTATATGATATAATAGGAGCACTTTCAATGATTGCTTTATATATAAGGAGATAGAAACCATGAAAAAAATAACTCGCGCTGCCTGTCTGATCCTAGTCCTACTTCTTGCAGGCTTGCCCCTCTTTGGCGGCCCGGCTGCCGGAAAAGGCACTGAATCGACCAGAACCAGCGCACTTTTAGCACATTCTTCAGACAGCGGACAAGCACTGCATACTCTGGCCCTTGGTCCCGGCCTTATAAACTTATCCCCCGCGGATGAATTTTCCACTTACCAGTGGGGACTAAAAAATGACGGGGAATTTCGTCTTATAGAGCTAAAATCCAAATTTAAGTCCATTGATAATATTTATGATGGACGGAATTCAAAAGACGGTACCATGAAGCCCGGTCCCGGAGACTATGAATCTACAGTGATCGGTGCTGTCACTGGAATCGATATTAACATACAGCCTGCATGGAAGCTTTATGATCAGGCTGAGAGCAAGCGCTCTGTCATTGTCGCCATCATCGATACCGGCATTGATATCAACCACCAGGAGCTTAAAGATGCCATCTGGACCAATCCCGGCGAGATTGATGGGGATGGAATTGATAATGACGGCGACGGGTATGTAGATGATATTCATGGCTGGAATTTTTATTCCGGAAACAACCAGGTCTTCACAGGCAGCGAGGACAGCCATGGAACCCATGCGGCAGGAACCATCAGCGCCGCCCGGGGAGCCTACGGCATTGCCGGGATCACGGATAATAACTACATAAAGATCATGCCTTTAAAGGCCCTGGGAGGCGAAGACGGACTGGGATCCCCGGATGCGGTGATCCAGGCGATCCATTATGCCGAGGCACACGGCGCTTCCATCTGCAACTTAAGCATGGGAACCAATGCCTACAGCGAAGAACTGGCCCAGACCATGAAAAATTCCAGCATGCTGTTTGTGGTATCCTGCGGTAACGGCGGGGTCTCCGGACTTGGATATGATACAGATATCTACCCTGTTTATCCGGCTTCCCTTCCCTATGACAACATAATCTCCGTAGCAAACCTCATGTTTGACGGGACCTTAAGCAGTGATTCCAACTATGGCGCAACCAGCGTTGATATAGCCGCCCCAGGCAGCTACATTTTAAGCACTGTTCCAGGTAATGCCTACGGTTTTATGAGCGGCACTTCCATGGCAGCCCCCATGGTAACTGGTGTAGCCGCCATGCTCTATTCTTACAGGCAGGACATCTCCCTGTCTGATGTAAAAACGATTCTTTTAAATTCCAGCAGGAAGCTGGATACCCTAACCGGAAAGATGGTAAGCGGAGGACTCCTAGACGCATACGGAGCCCTAACTTCACGATAGCAACGAGCAATGCGAAATAAGACAGAAGAAGATTTTCATTGTGCTTGCACATAAGAAAATCTTCTTCTGTCTTATTTCATAGGGCGAATGCCCGTGAGCCAGCGGATCTGCAAGATTCGCTGGCTGCACTGCGGACTTCACCTACAATATTAATTTCACTCCAAGCCCCTTCTGAACATAGGGCAAATATTTCATATGAGAGTCATGAACCTGTCCAATGATATTTACTCTATCCTCTCCAGGCAGATCAACTCTGGCGATTTCAAGTTCTCCCATATACCTTAAATAATTTTCATTAGAAATGCAGATACTTCCCTGCTTCCTTACTTGTGACTGATTCTCATGATCCGGTTTAATGTTCCGATCGTACTGTCTTGATTCCTGGGAACGGATAACATATTCGCTGGAATCCGGTCTGTCATGATGAATGATGTCTCTTACAAATTCATAGGGAGAAAGTATGTCTGCCTTAAGTTCCACATAATCATGGCTTAAGCATTGAATATCCTTCCAGTCCTTTTCCTCCACATCCACATCACCAATCAGCACCACATCGCAGAACCCGTCATAGAAGAGCTCCAGCATGTTCAAAAGCACCTGGTCTTTCCTCTCCCGGTGTTCTTCCACCGTGGGAAGACCTTCAAACAAGGGGCCTCTCAGCTCCAGATTCCCAGGCACAAATGCCATGGTAGTAAAACCAAGATATTGAAGCCTCTGATTCATTTCCTTTGTCCGTTTCAGTGACAAGGCGGTGAACTGCTTTGGATAAAAGTTATGGCATGCTGCAAATCTGGTAAAATCTGCCCCATACTTTTTCCACTCTAAAAGTTCCTCCTCCATAATGGTGGAGGCATTAAATACCACATAAAAATCCTTTGAAATCTCTACCGTCTCTTTTGCATCAAAGCCATAATCAAGGCGGACATGGGTGATTCCAAGCTCCTTTAACTCTGCAATGCTATCTGTTTCAAACTTTTCCAGGGTTTCCGGGCCCACATCTACAATGAGATTTAAGCCACCTTCCCTGCACATGCTCAGAAGCTTAAGTACATCCGAACGGTAATCGATTCCTGTTTCTTCTGGAATGTGGAGTGAAGTAAATGCATACTTCACTCCGCTCTTTATCGCTTTCTTTATTAAGCGTTCATTCTTTTCCATTCCACTTGAAAAATAGATTGAAATTCCTGTATTCATTTATTCTCCATATACTTCGTTGATTCTGTCCTCATCCACTCCGAAGAAGTAGGTTACCAGGAAGCCGCCTGCATAAGCAATGAGCATTGAGATTATGAAACCAATCTGCTGTCCAGGCTGAACAATCAACAAACCAAACAAACCGGATACACCCTGAGAAACAGTACCAATGTGCATGAGAGCTGCAACAGCTCCACCGAATCCAGCACCAATGCAGGCAGTGATAAAGGATCTGCCAAGAGGCAGGGTTACTGCATACATCATAGGCTCTCCGATTCCAAGAATACCTACTGGTATGGAATCACGGATATATCTTTTTAATTTTGCGTTCTTTGTCTTTACATACAGTGCAATACCGGCACCTACCTGACCGCCGCCTGCCATCATAAGGATAGGAAGGAGATAGTTAATTCCTTTTGTTGCACCCTCCGGGTCATTTAACAGAGCATGAATTGGGGTCAATGCCTGGTGTAAACCTACAGCTACCAGAGGAAGGAAACCTGCTGATAAAATATATCCTCCTACAACGCCCATCTTTTCATATACAAAGCTTAAGAGGGCAAAGATTACTTTTGTTAAGCCTGCGCCTAAAGGCTGAATTACCAACAGGGCAACAATACCGCCAATAATAAGTACTAAGAGAGGGCTTACGAATGTATCAATTAAATCAGGCATACGCTTTCTGATATTCTTTTCAAGAAAAGCAAAGAATGCGCCTGCGATCAGTGCCGCTAAAAGACCGCCGGAAGCCGGATTAAAAGCTGTATTAGTAATAGGAAGAAGAATCTGAGCATCATTTACTGTTGCAAGCAGAGGCATACCCGGATTGGCAATGGACATGGCACCTGCAATCGCTCCAAGTACACCGGAACCGCCAAATTCCTTTGCTGCATTGAATCCAACTAAGATGGGCAGGTAAGCAAACAGTGCCCAGCCCATGGTCCGGATACATTGATACCACCATACTCCTAAAAGTGATCCGCCGGTAGAAACATTAATAACATTACAGATACCATTGATTAAACCTGCTGCAATGATTCCGGGAAGCAGTGCTACGAAAATATTAGAAATCTTCTTTAAAAATCTCTGTACCGGTTTATCATATTTTGCCTTTTGAAGGGCTTTATTTTCCTTTGCAACTTCATTAATATCCTGATCCGATCCGTTCTCAGCCTGGCCTTTAGGAAGACCTGTCAGCTTATAAAATTCGTCCAATACCTTATTTACTTTTCCCGGTCCAAATACAATCTGGAGCGTGTCACTTTCAACAACTCCAAGAACTCCCTCTACCTTTTTTACGCCTTCAACATCAGCCTTAGATGTATCTCTTAAACCGACACGAAGCCTTGTCATGCAGGCAGCGTTGGAAGTTATGTTCGCTTTTCCCCCAAGCAATGTTAATAATTGTTCACTGATTTGCTTATAATTCACGATAATCCTCCTTTGAATATATATTAGTTACTTAAAATATCTTATAACTCCTTTCTTTTATTTCAAAGCCTTTCGGATCTTCCCTCCGGCTTGTGATAACTTTTGTCTTGCATCCTCTGGATCACAGTCCAGCAAAATCATTGTAATAGCAGTTTTAACATGTCCTTCTGCCAGTTTTAATACCTTTTCGGCCTCTTCCCTGGTACAGCCAGTTGCTGTCATCACAATGTTCTGTGATCTTACAACAAGCTTTTCATTGCTCTGCTTTACATCCACCATAAGATTTTCATAGGCTTTACCGATTCCAACCATGCTTCCTGTTGAAATCATATTAAGGATCATCTTTTGTGCTGTTCCTGCCTTTAATCTGGTTGATCCGGTCAATACCTCAGGTCCGGTCACCGGTTCTATGGCAAGATTTGCTTTTTTACCTACATCAGATCCTTTATTACATGCAATGGCTACGGTTTGACACCCTGTTTTATTTGCATAATCGAGGCCATAGATTACATAAGGAGTTCGGCCGGATGCTGCCAGACCGATCACTATATCCTTAGAAGTAAGACCAATCTCCTTTAAATCTGCCTCACATAAGGTTTCACTGTCCTCGGCTCCTTCTACCGCCGCTACAAAGGCTTTGTCTCCTCCAGCAATCAGGCCTACCACCATTTCCCTGGAAACACCAAAGGTGGGCGGACATTCTACCGCATCCAGTACTCCCAGACGACCGGAGGTTCCTGCTCCAATGTATATGATACGGCCTCCTGCATTCAGGCTGTCTGTTGCCCATTCAATCGCTGTGGCAATCTCTGAAATCACTTCCTCCACGGCTTTAACGGCCTTTGCATCTTCCTGGTTCATGATGGCCGCAATTTGAAGCGGTGACATTTCATCTAGGTTTATGGTATCCGGATTGCGGGACTCTGTTGTCAGCACTGACAAATCAATCATGCTCTGTACTTCCTTTCTTCTGTATATAATTTTTAGTAAATTTACTCATACACACATCATAATTTCGATTGACATAAGCAGTAAAAAAAATGTCTATTACATTTAATTGTGAAATTCGGGAAGACATGGCGCCGCTTCGGTGAATCAGCTCTGTTGCCGCAACAGGAAGAACGAAATCAGCCTCTAAAGCCAGTTCCGATTCCACTGCCCTTGTTATGGCGATTACCTTTGCCCCGTTTCCTTTTGCTTCCTTCACGCATTGAAGGACTTCTTCCGTAAGTCCTGAATAGCTGATGGCAATAGCCAGGTCACCTTTTCTTAGATTTCTGGCACCCAGTAACTGTGTATGCCAGTCATCGCAGACATTGCATATCACATCAGCCCTAAGGAGCTTCAAGTACAAATCTCTTGCTGCCAGAAGGGATGTTCCCAGTCCAAATAATGTAACAGTCCTGCTGTTTTCCAGCAGCTTCACACATTCTATTACAATCTTAGGTTCTATAAGCTTTTGAGTGGTTTCCAGGGATTCGATATTTTTCTTTGTGACCTTATAAATAACGTCCTCTATGGAATCTTCCCGCGTGATCTTCTGAAATGCAATGTCCCTGCTCTCCTGGAATAATGCCACCTCATAAGCAAGGGTATTCTGAAAATCCTTATATCCTTTACAGCCCAGTTTCTTGCAAAGCCTTACAACCGTTGCAGGAGAGGTATAAGTTTCTCTGGCAATCTCCTTAATACTCTTTCGGAGGACTGATTCAGGATTTTTGTTCAGTCTTTTTATCAGCTCTTTTTCCGCTTCTCCAGCATCCTGAAGATAGCTTTCAATCCTTACAAGTAGACCCTTCATGCATTTCTTCTCCTTTCTTTAAAGCCAGAAGAAATTTTACATTTTATTTACCTAATATCATTCTAGCCTTGTTGTATCATTTTTTCAATATATCCAATGATTTATGAAACTTTTTTTCATACTATGATGCTTTAACTAGAACCCATTCTATTTCTGGGACGCAGAAACCGCCTTTAAAATAATTTTAAAGGCGGTTTCTATTCTTAAATAGCTAAATATTCGTTGCACAATTGTCTATGCTTATTTCTCCAATGACCTCCAACGGAAGTTTGGAATGACATCAGACCATTTCTCGATTCCTACGATGGATTTGGCGAACTCCGTTGATTCCAGCGTGTATTTCTTTTTATCAATATCCCTGAATACCTGCCAGATTTTACGGCGTCTTGTGGCTACAATATCATCTCCCCGGTCCATTGAACATTCCCATAGTCCAAAGGATAAGCCGCTCCGCACTTCCAGAGGAGCATCCACCTGGCGGCTAAGAATATAAGCATCAATATAAGGATTGCTGTCAACCATGTAATAAGAATAAGCATAGGCGGCAGCCTGAATCTGAGCTACATTGCCTCTTGACTGGCTTGTTGCCGTAAATCCCTGTTCTGTCAAAATAATGTGGCGCACATGACCGGCGGGAGCTTTTAAAGCATCCTGAGTAAAGTAATCCGTCAGAGTGGTAAGGTTCTTAAAGTTAATAACCGGAGAGTTAAAATCATTGGTAATTAATCCGGTCTGGTCATCATCCCAGAATTCCGGCTCCGTCATCGGACATGGATAAGGATGATAGGATAGCCCCCAGTCCATCTGCCCCTGTTCATTGGCAATGGAATTAAAGGTATCTACAATCGCCCTTCCGCCGTATTTCAGCTTATTATCAATCTCATTGTTCCAGTTATAATCCAGGGAGTAATATACACGGTCATTGGCACTGGTACTCTTAATGGCTGTGTAGAAAATCCGGAAAGCATCCTGGTAAGCCTGTACGTAGCTGTTAATATCCCTGGCCCCCATATAATTCCACTGCTGGTTATTGATCTCATTGCCGATGATCCAGTTGGATATCTTCCCGTGGTTTGGATTGGAACCATTGTAACGCTCCGCTAAAAAGGAGGCAATGGCTCTCGTCTGGTCCAGTCCCTCCGGGGTTGCCGGATTGAACATGTAATAAAAGGCATTGGCATTTTTCGTTGTTCCAGGATAGATCAAATTCGGTTCAGCATCATTCCAGCCATTTAAAATAATAGCGGTTACTGTCATGCCTTTCCCGGATAAAGCACTGATCGTCTCATCATAACTTGTGATGGCATTCTTATCAAAATGATAGGTCTTTCCATCGTACTGGTAATCAATTCCCTGGCCCAGGATCTGGTGAAACGAGATATTGGTGGCAACGTGCTTCACACCTAATTCAAAGGCATCACCCAGCATGTTAAGCTGAATGTTAAGGCCCTTCTTGGTAAGAGGATCATTGAATGGCTGGGTATTTTCCGCAACCATTTCAGGGTTTGTAATATAATGAGGTTTGCTGATTTCAATATATTTTGTTCCATCCCAGACAGCAATGACGAATTTACTGTAAAGTCTGTCCTGGGCCGTATTACGGTTTAATGGAAATGTAAAGGTAACCCTGTTTCCCGGCGCTGCGGAAGCCGCATAATCGATTCTGCCGTCGAGATTGTTCTGGTAAGGCTGAAGCTCCACCAGATAAAGGACACCATCCGTTCCCCCCATATCAGCATTGATATCTGCCTGAATTGTTACACTGTTCTTATCAGAATTGACCAGGCAAGACTGGATCGTCGCCTGCACTCCGGCGGCACCTACATCCGCCAGCGAAACAAAAGCAGTGGCACAGCATAAAAATGCAGCGGTTAAAAATCCGGTCACTGCCCTGCTTATATTTTTTTCCTTCATCTTCGCATCCCTCCATGTTGTCTTAATCAGGTTCTTTACAATGATAACCAATTTTCCTGCTTTTTACAATAACGTTTTTATTACGTATTTGTAAAAAAAACTTAAGACCAAGGGCATTTCAACGTTTTCTTATCCTATTAAAAGGCGGCTGCCAGCATTATCTGCCGCAGCCGCCTTTTTTATTTAATCGTTCAGACGGTATCAAGCCTTAACCTACTTTCCGGTTTCTAAGGAAAACATCTCCTTAAGCTTTTTCCCATCAAAAATGTGGTTATATACCAGATATTCATAGTTCTTTATCAGGTCACTGTATGGATTTTCCGGATTATTTAAGGCTTCCCAGGAATAGTAGGTCCCCTCTTGATCGAAGCATCCAATAGGGTGTACGACTGGAAATGTCTCTTCCATCTTAAGAAGAAACTGCTGATAAGGCGTCATCGTGACCCCGGCTCTCTTTAACACTTCGGAAGAAAGATAAATGGCTCCCATTTTTCCTTTTTCCTCCGCCTGCGTCTTATAATTGGTCCAGATCATAAACGGAGTCTGGTACCACATCAGCCGGTCCTGATTCTTTACAAGGCTGCTGGGTATTCCTGAAATTTCATCAAAGAATTCATCTTCCACGCTGGGCTGATGATCCCCAAAAAGAACGATCATGGTAGGCTCGGAGCTTTGCTCAAAATAAGAAATCAAATATTCCAGCGCTTCATCTGACCGCTTCATAAGAGATAGATACTGGTCAGCCTTTGGATACTTTCCTTTTAGATCTCCGGTCAGCCATACCTCCTGATCGAAATCATCAAACAGTGTGTCATAGCCTCCATGGTTCTGCATGGTTACATTAAAAAGAAACAGTTTATCCTCCGGATTCTCCTTGGATTCCACTCTTTCTATCAACTTTTCGTAATCTGCACGGTCACTGATATAGTTTCTAAGCAGCTCACTGCCTTCATAATCATCTATATCCAGAAATTCATCAATTCCCATGTTCAGGTAGCATTCCTGACGGTTCCAGTTCTCTTTTGGATACGGGTGCATGGCAACCGTATCATATCCCTGGGATTTTAATGTACTTACAAGGCTGTATGTATTGGGTTTGACATTAAACTGGTAAGCAATGCTGTTCGCCGGAAGCTGGGAGATCGAATCTCCTGTCAGAAATTCAAACTCAGAATTACTGGTCAAAGATCCAAATACAGGAACACTGAGGCTTCCCTTCACCGTATTTTCCTTTAAACTGTTTAAGAAAGGAAAGTACTCCTGATTCGTTTCAAAATTTCCTGCTACTTTTAAGTCGGAATAGCTTTCATTCATAATACAGATGATATTGACTGGAGTTGTCTTATCTTCTCGATCCACGTCAACATCTCCAGCTGAGGCCAGAAGGACCTGATTGTCCTCTTTCACAGAATCGTAAATCTGCTTTACCTTTGCAAAGCTGTAACCCTTTGGTTTTTTCTTCACCGCATAATTAAAGGAAACAGCCGTTGAAAGCACATATCCATATTCCTGATAGGATTCACTGACCTCCCACATATTAATTTCCAGCCCTTTATACGGGATTAAGCACGTGTAAAACCATAAAATAAAGCTTAGGACAACACCGGTACTTCCTCCGGCAAAGACCAGGCGTTTGTTCCTGCCCCTTACTCTTATAGGAACTATCAGGGCAAAGAGACAGATTGCCTGGACTCCAAGACAGGCAAGGTACATTTCCTTTGTGAAGACAAATTCATAATTTCCTGCCACACTCATAGCCGTCCGCAGAGCCAAAACATCCCAGATCATAATGGGCCTTCCCCGAAAGCCTGTAACCAGATATTCTGCTACAGAAACAATATACAGAAAAACCGCAGTAAACGGGATCCCTATCCTGGTGCTGCCGCTGACAGCAAACACAGCAAGATATAATAAGTAGATCCAGCCTATATTTAAAACAGCCATGGACAGGGAAATGGTCGGCAAATTGCCAGTCACATATTCAAACAGAATATAAGATGCACAGGGAATCAAAAGCAAGATGACAGTGGTTATAAACATCCCTGCGATTTTACACCACTTTTGTATCCGTTCTCTTATCACTTAAAACATCCTCTTTTTCCATTTTTAGAATGATTTAATGGTACCACAAAGAAGCTTTGACAGCAATATACAATTTATGACAATCGTTCATTCCTGTACCGACTTTCCTGATGAACGCACTTTCTAACATCTCAATAACAGGCCATAGGCAAGTGAAAAAACATTATTGAATTTTTAATAAACGATACATGTCATCGAGGGGATTTTCTCTTTCTTTCAGATCAGGCCACGCATGAATACCATCGTCGTTTTTTCTTGGAATTATATGAAAATGAAGATGCGGCACTGACTGCTCTGCATCCGTTCCGCTGGCATTTAGCAAGTTCACTCCGGTATAGCCGCAATGGTCAACATAGTGATTTGAAATTCGTTTAACAGCACTCATGACATGTCCAAGAGTTTCATCGCCGCAGTCAAGAATATTAACCATATGGGTTTTAGGAATGACGATTGTATGTCCGTCAACCTCCTTTCCGATATCCAGAAACGCCAGTGTATGGTCATTCTCAAATATTTTATAACATGGCAGTTCCCCGTTAATTATTCTACAAAAGATGCATTCTTTCACGATATTCACCTAACCTTTTTATTACATAATTTTATCAAATATGATACCAGTAATCAATTGATTTATTTTATAAAATATTGCTGACAAAAGAAGAAAGAGCCAAGCCCCTATCGATAGAGGGCTTAGCTCTCACTTGTAAAGTGTTTTATTATAGATTTTTCGGTCCAAACCCCATGGGCAGAAGTTCCTTTAAAGAAAATATCTGATACTCATCTCTGCTTGCCGCTAATATAATCTGAAATGTTTCCGGGTCGCAGAACTCCATCATTACCTGACGGCAGACTCCGCAAGGGGCTGTAAGCCCTGTAGGGATCCCCTCTTTTCCTCCAACGATACAGATTGCTTTAAATTCCTTATCTCCCTGGCTGACCGCCTTAAAAAATGCCGTGCGTTCCGCGCAGTTGCTTGGGGTATAGGCTGCATTTTCGATGTTGCAGCCCTGATACAAAGTGCCGTCAGCTGATAAAAGCGCCGCTCCCACCTTAAATCCTGAATATGGAGTATACGCTTTGCCCATAGCCTCAAATGCCTGATCAATCATTTCCTTTACCGGAAGTATCATTTCTTCTTTCATTTCCAACCTCCTGGTCACAACCCTCTCCCAAAATCATGTTTTTCTATAATCTACAATTCCAGGGCGATTTCTATCATTTTTCCAAATCCAAGCTGCCTCTCCTCTGCGCTCAGTTTTTCCTCTCCAAAAACAAGATCGGATATCGTCAGCATGCAGAGAGCTTTTTTACCGGCTGCAGCCGCATTCATATACAAAGCCGCAGTTTCCATCTCAACAGCCAAAACTCCCATGTTGCGCCACTTGTCATTAACTCCGCCATCAGCATTATAAAAGATATCGCTGGACAGTACATTGCCCACAACAGCTTTCGTTCCCTGCTTTCCGGCCGCTTCTGCCGCTCTGGCAAGAAGCTCATAATCAGCAATCGGTGCGAAGGTACCCGGAAGTCCATACTGGTAAGCATAATTGGAATCCGTGCACGCTCCCATGGCGATCACTACATCCATAAGCTCTACCTTATCCTGAAGGGAACCAGCGGAGCCAATGCGGATGATCTGGTCTACATCATAAAAATGGTACAGCTCATAGGAATAAATTCCCATGGACGGCATTCCCATTCCGCCTCCCATAACGGTAATTTCCTTCCCCTTATAGGTTCCCGTAAACCCGAGCATGTTCCGTACCGACGTTACCTGAACCGGATTTTCCAGATACGTTTCCGCAATATACTTTGCACGTAATGGATCCCCTGGCATTAAAACTGTTTTTGCTATTTCACCTGTTTTTGCCCCATTATGGGGAGTTGGTGTCATCTCCATTTGATTTCCTCCTCTTTTTATGATTCTTCCTGCCGTATCATCAGACGGATGGCTTCTACTGCCGTTCGGATGGCCCCATCCGTATCATGCACGATTGGATTTTCAAGACCAAGTCTGGCTCGTTCCTGGTTCGCTAATACAAGGAATATGGAACCAACCCTTACCTTAAGCGCACTGGCCGCAACAAACAGAGCCGCAGACTCCATCTCCGAAGCCTTGCACCCCAGCCTCATCCAGGCCTCCCATTTGTTTAACAGTTCATAAGATACTGGCTTTGTTTCCGGAGAATGCTGTCCATAAAATGAGTCCTTACACTGGACAACTCCTACATGATAGGGCTTATCCAGAGCTTTTGCCGCAGCCGCCAGGGCACCTGTCACATTAAAATCCGGGACTGCCGGAAACTCAATGGGGGCGTATTCCCTGCTGGTTCCTTCCATGCGGATGGCTCCATTTGCAATAACTAAATCCCCGCTTTTTACCTCCACATCCATTCCGCCGCAGGTACCGACTCGGATGAAGGTGTCTGCACCGGACATTACCAGTTCCTCTAAGGCAATAGCTGCCGAAGGACCGCCAATCCCTGTCGATGTGACGCTGACTAACTTACCGTCTAACGTACCGGTATAGGTCACGTACTCCCTGCTGTCTGCGATCAGTTTGGGATTGTCAAAATACTTTGCGATGAGGGCACAACGTTTGGGGTCTCCGGGCAAAATGACATATCTGCCCACATCCCCTTTCCCAACCTGGAGGTGATACTGTTTTCCTTCTGTTTCTGAATAATTTGTCATACTTAATCCACCCTTCTTTATATCTCATTTTCATCAATTTTTTCTGCAACCATCGCCTTAATCCGCCGGTACTGCTCTTCATCGATAATAATGGTCCTTCCTTCCCGGGAAATATACCCTTTCTCCTCCATCTGGCTGACGCACCGGTTCACGGTCTTTATGCAAAGACCTGTACTGTTTGATAGATCTTTTCTTGCCAGCTGTATGCGGCAGGTCCCCCGGTGGGATGATTTCCGGTAAATCTCCATAAAGAGCAGGAACAGCCTGTCACTTCCCTGTAAAAATAAAAACAGACGTTCCTTCCTGACCTGCTCTAACAGGTAAACACCCATGGCCTTTACCTGTTCTAAAACCGCATGAATATCTGAAAGCATCCAGCGGCTGAACTGATCCTTGGATACACAGAGGAACCGGCAGTCCGTTTCTGTCACCAGGGTCGTCCGGTACAGCTCAAAGCCCATGAGAAATTCCATGGCTCCAAACACCTCCACCGGATAGAATCTGGTATAGTCGTAGGCGATTTCCTGAACCCTGTAATCCGTAGCCTTTACAACACCTTCCACCAGAATATAAATGGTATCCACGGTTTCATTTTCGTGAATGAAGGTGGTGCCCTTTTTTAAGTTTACTATCTTAAAGGCTTCCAGGAGCCATTTAGGCGCATTGGCCAGATAATTATTTAAGTATTCCCGCGGCTCACTGTGAAGTTCATTGATTAAAGACATAGCATCGTTCACGATCTTGCTCCTTTTCGTTTCTTTCTCTTTGATTTCATCATACCATATTTATGATCCGCCGGGAATCATTACTTGTCACTAACCTATTACCTTGCATCCTTTTCGTATGGCTGCCCGCTGGCTTTCGGTGCTGAGGATTTCCCTACAAACAGGATCAGGATCATGATTGTAATGAGATACGGAAGCATTGCCAGAATGGACGAAGGAACTGCAAATCTTCCTCCTCCTAAAGTAACGGTAAGGGCCTGGGCCGCTCCAAATAACAGACAGGCAGCATAAGCCCCATGAGGAGTCCATTTACCAAAAATCACTGCCGCCAGTGCTATAAATCCCTGACCGCTGATTGCGGTGGGTGTAAACTGAGGGATGATGGCCAGGGTCATGGATGCACCGCCCAGTCCGGCTAAAATACCGGAAACCAGCACGCAGATATACCTGATTTTATAAACGTTTAGTCCCATGGTATCCGCAGCTGCCGGATGCTCTCCGACTGCCCTGATATGAAGCCCCCACTTTGTTTTATAAAGAAAGAACCAGATAAAAACAGCCAGCACAAACGCAATGACAACCGTAACATCAACATTTAAATTCTGAAACGCCTTTGAGTTTAAGCTTCCAAACACCTTTGGGATTTTATGAGGCACCGGGAGCGACATGGTGGCACCGTCAAAAAGCAGGCGGCATACAAACAGAGCCACACCGGGGCCGATCAAATTGATGGCAATACCGGAAATTGTCTGGTCTGCCTTACAAGTAATTGACGCAAAGGCATGGAGAAGGGCAATCACGCCTCCTGCCAGACCGGCTGCAAAAAATCCAACCCAGGCACTTCCTGAATAATAACCCACAGTAGCCCCTGTAACAGCTCCGATGGTCATCATTCCTTCTATACCAATATTGGTGACGCCGGACCGCTCCGACACCACTCCTCCCAATGCTGCAAATACCAAAGGAGTGGAATACATAAGTGTAATGCCTACAAATAGCATCAGACTGTTAAGCATGTTTCTTACCTCCCTTCGAAAACCGGTCCACCAGCGGCGGAATGATACGGGTCAGTGCCACGAAAAATACAATGACGCCGATAACGATGTTGATGATCTCTGATGGAGCCCCCACCTCGTACTGCAAAGACTGGCCGCCGTAAATCAGACCGCCAAACAGCAGTCCTGCAAAGATACAGCCAATTGGCGAACTTGCAGCAATCAGACAAACGGATAATCCGTTAAAGCCCGTATTTTCAAAGGCTGCCAATGTGGCAATCCCATGAGGAGAATTTCCGGTTATATAAAGAGAGGCAGCCAGTCCACAGATAGCCCCGGAAATAAGCATGGAATGTAAGATATTTCTATTTACATAAATCCCAGAAAATTCCGCTGCGCTCTTATTAAAGCCTACCGCTCTCAGTTCAAAACCTTTAGCCGTTTTATATAGAAGGAACCAGATAAACACAGCCAGAATGACTGCAATAATAATTCCTACGTTCACATCTGTTTTCAGTACGGTGCTGCGTAGAAATTCATTCTGAGCAAGTGCCGCTTTTCCCGCCTCTGTCGTCTTGTAATTTCCAAGGATCATCGTATATCCGGAACGGTTGATCGGGTATGTTCCAATGGTATCCGGCTTGTGAAATCGGTTTAAAGTGCATATATAATTGGAGAAATAAAGCGCAATCCAGTTGAGCATAATACTTGTAAGAACCTCATGGATGCCAAACTTCGCCTTTAAGAAACCTGCAATCCCACCATACAATGCCCCGGCAGCCACACCTGCAAGGACTACGAGAGGAATCTGAATCACCGGAGGGAAATCAAATAGAATTCCAACTACAGTAGAGGCCACACACCCCATAATAAACTGGCCTTCGGCTCCGATGTTAAAAAGTCCGGTCTTAAACGCAAATGCAACGCCGATTCCTGTGAGAATGATAGGCGTACTCTTAATGATTACATTGGAAATGTGTTTCGGACTGGAAAAGACTCCGTCAAACAGGACGGATAGTGAATGAACCGGCGGATATCCCGCCGCCGCGAGTATGATCCCCGCTACGATAAATCCAAAGAAAACAGCGATCAAAGTCATTGTTAATGGTTTTTTTAAAATCTTTATCGCTTTATCCATGATTCTTTCCTCCTGCCATTAACAGACCAATCGTATTTTCATCTACGGTTCCCTGCCTAAACGTATCTTGAATCTTTCCGTCGTAAATAACCGCTATGGTATCAGAAACGTTCATAACCTCGTCCAATTCAAAAGAGATCAAAAGCACCGCTTTTCCTTTGTCCCTTTCACGAATCAGAGTTTTATGCACTGTTTCAATGGCTCCTACGTCAAGTCCTCTGGTCGGCTGTACCGCAATCAGTATATCCGGATTCATGGCAACTTCACGTCCGATAATGACCTTCTGCTGATTTCCGCCGGAAAGTTCCCCCACACGTCTGGAACCGCAGTCATCCGGCCGGACATCATACGCCTCGATAAGGGTTTGGGTAAACTCTTCCATTTTCTTTCTGTTTAAAATCCCTTTTCTGGAAAATGGTTCTTTGCGGCAACGCTCCAATACCGCGTTCTCATTAACAGTGAAGTCAAGGACAAGGCCCCTTTTCTGCCGGTCCTCAGGTATGATGCTGACACCGCTGTCTATGACTGTCCTTGGGTTTGTGTTGTTAATCGGTTTTCCGCAGACCGTAATACTTCCTTTCTCTGCTGGAACCAGGCTGCTGATCGCTTCCACCAGCTCCTTCTGTCCGTTTCCGTCGATACCGGCGATCCCCACGATTTCTCCCTTACGGACCGTTAAATTCAGACCCTTTACTGCTTCAAGCTTTCTCTCGTTCTTTACAACAAGGTCTTTGATCTCTAATACCGTTTCTCCCGGCTTTGCCGGAGTTTTATCCACCACCAGTTTTACTTCATGGCCCACCATCAGCGCAGCCAGCTCTTGTCCGGAAACTTTCTCTACCGGAACCGTGTCAATGTATTCGCCCCGGCGAATAATCGTACAGGTATCGGAAGATGCCTTGATTTCCTTCAATTTATGAGTGATGATGATAATGGCTTTTCCGTCATCTATCAGATTGTGCATGATAGACAGAAGATCTTCAATTTCCTGAGGGGTTAAAACGGCTGTAGGCTCATCAAGGATTAATAATTCCGCTCCCCGGTACAACGCTTTCAGTATTTCCACTCTCTGCTGCATACCAACAGAAATATCGCAGATTTTCGCATCCGGGTCTACTGCCAGCCCGTATTTTTCAACGATATCTAAAATCTGTTTTCTGGCCTTCTTCATATCTACAATACCTGCGCGGGAGGTGGTTTCATTGCCTAAAATAATATTCTGTGTGACCGTGAAATCCTCCACCAGCATAAAATGCTGATGAACCATGCCAATGCCGTTTGCTATGGCCACATTAGGATTTTTTATGTCCACTTTTTTCCCATTGATAAAGATTTCTCCCTCATCGGCCTGATACAAACCGTACAGTACATTCATTAACGTCGATTTCCCCGCACCGTTTTCACCCAGAAGAGAATGAATGCTGCCCTTCTTAACATCCAGACTCATATCCTTCAAAGCGTAAAATGCCCCGAACCTTTTTGTGATTCCGTGCATCTGGACCGCATAATCGCTGTTTCCCGTGACCATGTCAATCTTTCTCCTTTCGGTTTTACACCGCAGGCTCTTTCGATTCCTGCGGTGTAAATTATTTCTCTTCTATTTAGCGATAAATGCTTCATATTCCTCTTTTGTGGTCGGTGGTGTCAGTTCTCCGTTTTTAATCTTATCCTTCACCTTTAAGGTATCTTCATAAACACCTTCTGCCATGTTGCCATGCTCCTCAGGAATTCCCACACAGTCTTCCTGTAAACCGAAGGTCAGGGTCTGACCGCCGATCTCCTTGCCGTTCATTGCTTCTTCCGATACTTCCTGAACTGCTTTACCAACTAATTTGAGAGCAGATGTCAGCACGTTTTCCGGTGCAAGATATGCCTGATCCCGATCTACACCGATTACCCACTTGTCCGCCTCTTTGGCAGCCTCGATTACACCGGTTCCTGTACCGCCGGCCGCATGATAGATCACATCACAGCCATCAGAATACATTCTTGCAGCAATTGCCTTTCCCTTAGCAGCATCACTAAAGCTCTCTGCATACTGTACAGAAATATCAATATCTTTTCCAAGCTCTTTTGCCGCATACTTTACGCCGGCTTCATAGCCGTACTGGAATTGGTCGATTAAGCCTGAGGAAATTCCGCCTACAAAACCTACTTTTCCAGTCTGTGTGGTACGTCCTGCCACATATCCAACCAGGAAGGATGGTTCCTGGGCACGGAACATTACTCCGGTCACATTGGAAGGTGTATTCTCATAAGCGTTGTCAATGATTGCATACTGGATATCAGGATTGCTTCCGGCTGCCTCCAGCACTGCATCGGCACAGGCATAACCTACGCCCCATAACAGATTGGCACCGCTGTCTCCCAGCCTCTCTAAATTCGTTACGAAATCCGATGCCTGCTTTGACTCGATGTAGTTAACTTCTGCACCGGTTTTGTTCTTTAACTCAGTAAGGCCTTCCCATGCTGACTGGTTAAAGGACTGGTCATTGATTCCGCCTGTATCCGTAATCATTGCAACGGAAAAGCTGCTCTTCCCTCCGGAAGTTTCCTCCTGGGCTTTTGTGGTCTCCGTTTTTCCGCCTCCGCAAGCCGTAAGTGACAGCACCATAGCCGCTGTTAAACCCAATACAATACCTTTTCTCATCATAACCTGATTCCTCCATTTTTCATTCTATACAATCTGTATTTCTTTAAACCCACATTGAACCGCCAACTCCTTTAATTTCTCCATTTGGTTCTGTGTAGGGCTTTTTCTATTTTCCATTTTGCCTCTTACCCCATAATTGCGGAATGTAATAAGCTTTAGCTTAAAATCCTCCAGATAAGGATTTACTTCGGCGGCCACTCCTCTGATGACATCCTCCATATCCACTTCTTTGTCTTCTGATGGACCGGAAGAAGATTCCCCTTCCAGGCATACCAGCCTTACTTCATATAATTTACCTACCTTGGCCAGATAATTTAGATTTTTTTTAACAACACTATTATCTTTACCAGTCAACCGCTGAAACACCTGGGAATCCCACGCTTTTACATCCAGCATAACTTTATCCGTCACAGCCATGAGCTCCGGGTGCTTTGTAAAATCCACACAGCCGTTGCTGTCCAGAAAACAGGATAACCCGGCTTTCCCTGCAAGCGTGAATAATTCTGTGATAAATTCTGGGTATAGGCCGCATTCGCCGCCGGATACCGTGATCCCCTGAATAAACGGTATATTTTTTGAAATCTGCTCCCAGATGTCCACAGCTTCCATCCAACGTACCTTTGGAGAAGCATAATTGGGACAGACCCGGATGCAATGATCACACTGGGTACAGACCGCCTCATTCCATATCACATTCTTTCCCGAAAGGGACAATGCACCTGCAGGACACTGGCTGACGCAAATGCCGCAGCCGTTGCACAGCCTCTGTGTCTCCGGGTTGTGGCAGTAAGCACAGGCGATATTACAGCCCTGGACAAATACTGCGGTCCGGCAGCCCGGCCCGTCCACTACGCTTAAGGGGATCATTTTGTTGATCGCGGCTTTCACTGCAGCCCCCTTACCTTCCGGTTCTCAAGATGAGCGTTGCGGTAATTATCACCGCCCAGATGTACTGTATTCTGCAATACGGCTTCACCTTCATAATATTTTTCCATCTCGCTCCGTTTGACCAGATATCCTGTTATCCGGACCAGATCACTGTCCGAGGCATAAAAACTTATATATTTGTCTCCCAGAGAAAAGGCTCCCTTTACAATATCCAGCATAGCGGCCGGATTGTTTCTTCCCGTGGGATCAAACGAGAAAATATCCGCACAGCCTGTTGGGAAAAACTTGTGGAACCTGGCGCTGTGACGAAGGTGGTCATACATGAGTTCCGGTTCCATCCCTACCGGAATCCGGACACCTGAGGTAATGCCATGGTCTGAATCAATGCCGACCTGTGCGTGAAGTGCAAAATGATTGTCAAAAACCTCTGAATAGACAGCTTTTGCGGAACCCGCATAATCCGCAATCACCTGCATGATCTGCTCTGCCAGGTCATCCGCTTCTTCATTGTGACCATATGTTTTTTGTGGATCTCCCATCAACATGTTGGTGCATTCCGCCAGCCCTACAACTCCGAACATAGCAAGGAACTTATCTCTGGAGATAAGACCCTCCGTAGAGAGGAATGAGGTCTCAAAGAAATTGGATTCTTCTACAAGGAAACGAATTCTTTCATTCATGTAGTCTCCCATGCAGGAAAGACAATCAGGTAATAACTCTGTTAAAAACTGTTCTCTGCCCTTTGCTTCCGCTGCTAACCTGGGAAGGACGATTCTCGCCAATGTGTAGGAACCTCCACCAATGGGAAGGATATTATAGCAGCTTGATATCCCGTAATCCCCGTAAGTGTCTTTGTGCATCTTGTGGTTACAGATAGCCGGGTTTGCACAGTACAGGGAAGTATAAAGGGCAAGCTCCGCATAAGAATCCGGGGTAATGTCCTTATCATATTTCAGAGTCAAATTGGGAACTGCATTCTGAAGTTCCTTTTCAAGCTTTAAAATCAGGCGGCCCGCTCTCGTTTCTTCCGGCCCCAGATTAGCATGGCAGAAACCATCGGTTATGGTCCGGTCCAAATAAATAAGGAACAGCTTCAGCTTTTTTTCCGCTTCCTCATCCGTCACCCCATTAAGAAACGGTTCAATCAGTTTATCAATGTTACCAAGATAAACTGGATAACTAGTGATAGAAGGGACGTGACGATACAGTATGGTTAAATACTGCAATACTTCATCCAGGTCCTTAGGCGCCTCCATCTGCAAAAATTCACAGCCGTTTTTAACTGCTTTTTCATAGTCCGGCATTATGTATCTGGGGCGGTAAGGAGCATGCCCTTCATCCAGATCGCAAATCGCACCAGTGTCCATATAATGGTGGGTTCTTTCGGGTATGGAAAGCACCTCCAGACTATTTTCCGCCGCATGGGCCAGGGCTACAACTTTCTGCTCATAAGTCAGGTTCTTTGATGTTACAATGTCTAAAATTTTATTCATGCATCCTACCTCTTTCATTTCAAGTCTTATCCATCATAAAAGGACTTATATCTCTGATACCCCTGAAATATTCACATTATAGCAATTACTTTTCACTATCTAAAGGACTTATGTCCTTTTTCAAGCAAAAATAATACGATTTGTACATAAGTAACATTTTTGTATGTACTATTTTAGTAAAAATCACAATAGATCCAATGGTATTTGTGCACTATAAACTAAAATATAATGAAAGCTTAGAATAATCATCGGAAAATAATACCATTTTAACAATAAAAAAAGAGCCGAAGCTCCTTATTAACTAAGGGCTTGGCTCTCAATTTTAATTATTCAACGATAGTAGCAACTCTACCTGAACCTACTGTACGGCCGCCTTCACGGATAGCGAAACGAAGACCCTGCTCCATAGCTACCGGATGAATCAGCTCTACAGACATTTCTACGTTATCACCAGGCATACACATCTCTGTGCCAGCTGGTAAATCGCAAACGCCAGTAACGTCAGTTGTTCTGAAATAGAACTGAGGTCTGTAGTTGTTGAAGAAAGGAGTATGACGTCCACCTTCATCTTTTGTTAAAACGTAAACCTGAGCGGTAAACTTCTTATGGCACTTTACAGAACCTGGTTTAACCAGACACTGACCTCTTTCGATATCAGTTCTCTGAACACCACGAAGTAATGCACCGATGTTATCACCAGCCTGAGCTTCGTCAAGCAGCTTACGGAACATCTCGATACCGGTTACAACAACCTTACGAGTCTCTTCATGGATACCAACGATTTCAACTTCATCAGATACATGTAAAGTACCACGCTCTACTCTACCGGTAGCAACGGTACCACGGCCTGTGATGGAGAAAACGTCCTCAACTGGCATTAAGAATGGCTTATCTGTCTCACGTACAGGATCTGGAACCCACTCATCTACTGCCTTCATTAATTCAAGAACCTTGTCGCCCCAAGAGCTTGTAGGATCTTCAAGAGCCTTTAAAGCAGAACCCTGGATGATTGGTGTATCATCGCCTGGGAATTCATACTCGTTTAACAGCTCACGGATTTCCATGTCTACTAATTCAAGTAATTCTGCATCGTCAACCATATCGCACTTGTTCATGAATACAACGATGTAAGGAACGCCTACCTGACGGGAAAGCAGGATGTGCTCTCTGGTCTGAGCCATAACACCATCGGTAGCAGCTACAACTAAGATAGCGCCGTCCATCTGAGCAGCACCAGTGATCATGTTCTTAACGTAGTCAGCATGTCCTGGGCAGTCAACGTGTGCATAGTGTCTCTTCTCTGTCTCATACTCAACGTGAGAAGTAGAAATTGTGATACCACGCTCTCTCTCTTCTGGAGCCTTATCGATATTCTCGAAAGCTACTGCCTGTCCAGTACCTAATCTTTCATGAAGAGTCTTTGTGATTGCAGCTGTTAAAGTAGTTTTGCCGTGGTCAACGTGACCAATAGTACCGATGTTACAATGGGTTTTGTTTCTTTCAAACTTAGCTTTAGCCATTTTATAACGTCCTCCTTAATTTATGCTCTATTTGAGCTTTAATTTTTATGTTAGGCTGTTTTTTATTATATGCTATTTGTGCACTATTTTCAAGCCTATTTGACGGATTCCAGGCAGTCAAAGCTGCCTGAAACCCAGTGGAACCTGTTAGGAATTATTTGCCCTTTTTCTCTGCAAGAACTTTTTCCTGTACACTCTTCGGTACCTGCTCATATTTCTCGAAGAACATGGAGTAGTTACCGCGTCCCTGTGTTTTGGAACGTAAATCTGTAGAATAACCGAACATCTCTGCTAACGGAACATATGCTTTAACCATCTTTCCGCCGCCGATGTCTTCCATACCTTCGATACGGCCACGACGGGAGTTAATATCACCGATAACATCGCCCATATAATCTTCTGGCATGGTTACTTCTACCTTCATGATCGGCTCAAGAAGAATGGCTCCACCCTTGTTCATAGCATCCTTAAACGCCATGGAACCGGCGATGTGGAATGCCATTTCACTGGAGTCTACCTCATGGTAGGAACCGTCGTATACGTTTGCCTTAACACCCAGTACCGGGAATCCGCCCAGAATACCGGACTTAGTAGCTTCCTCGATACCTTGGCCGACTGCCGGAATGTATTCCTTCGGAATCGCACCACCGACAACGGAAGACTCAAACTTAAAGGTCTCTTCGCCGTTAGGATCCATCGGCTCAAAACGAACCTTACAGTGTCCGTACTGTCCACGTCCACCAGACTGTTTCGCATACTTGCTGTCAACTTCAATAGACTTTGTAAATGTCTCCTTATAAGCAACCTGAGGAGCACCTACATTGGCTTCTACGTTGAACTCACGAAGCAGACGGTCTACGATGATCTCCAGATGAAGTTCACCCATACCGGAAATGATAACCTGGCCAGTTTCCTGGTTGGTCTTTGCACGGAAGGTAGGATCTTCTTCTGCAAGTTTTGCTAAAGCTTCGCCCATCTTGCCCTGACCAGCTTTGGTCTTTGGCTCGATAGCGATATCGATAACCGGCTCTGGGAATTCCATGGATTCCAGAATTACCGGATGCTGTTCGTCACAGATCGTGTCACCAGTTGTTGTAATCTTAAAACCAACAGCAGCAGCGATATCACCGGAATATACTTTGTCCAGCTCAGATCTCTTGTTGGCATGCATCTGAAGGATACGTCCAACACGCTCTTTTTTGCCCTTGGTTGCATTCAGCACATAGGAACCGGAATTCATAATACCGGAATATACGCGGAAGAATGCCAGCTTTCCAACAAACGGGTCTGTCATGATCTTAAATGCAAGAGCAGAAAATGGCTCTTCATCAGAAGAATGACGCTCGATTTCATTGCCGTCCATATCAACACCCTTAATAGAAGGAATGTCAGTAGGAGCAGGCATAAACTCAAGAACTGCATCAAGGAGCTTCTGAACACCCTTGTTTCTGTATGCGCTACCGCAGCATACAGGAATAGCTGTACAATTACAGGTTGCAGTTCTTAATACTTTCTTTAATTCATCTACGGAAGGCTCTTCACCTTCCAGGTATACCATCATTAAGTCATCATCTAACTCGCAGATTTTTTCAACTAATTCGGCACGGTAAAGCTCTGCATCATCCTGCAGATCTTCTGGGATATCAACGACAGAAACATCATCGCCCTTATCACCGTTAAAGATATAAGCCTTCATTTCGAACAGATCGATGAGTCCCTTGAATTCATCTTCTGCACCGATAGGCAGCTGAATGCAGATTGCATTCTTGCCCAGACGGGTTTTGATCTGTTCAACAGCGCCGTAAAAATTTGCACCCATGATATCCATCTTGTTGATGAATGCCATACGTGGAACGTTGTAGGTATCAGCCTGACGCCATACGTTCTCGGACTGTGGTTCAACACCGCCCTTTGCACAGAATACGCCTACGGCGCCATCCAGTACACGTAAGGAACGCTCAACCTCTACTGTAAAGTCAACGTGTCCTGGAGTATCAATGATGTTGATACGATACTCAGGAGCGCCCGGCTTCACCTGGCAATTTTCATGCATGGTCCAGTGGCAAGTTGTAGCAGCTGAAGTAATTGTGATACCTCTTTCCTGCTCCTGCTCCATCCAGTCCATGGTGGCAGTACCTTCATGAGTATCACCGATTTTGTAGTTTACACCAGTATAATAGAGGATACGCTCGGTCAATGTAGTTTTACCTGCATCGATATGGGCCATAATACCAATATTTCTGGTTCTTTCCAATGGATATTCTCTTCCAGCCAAAGCTTTTTCCTCCTATTAGAATCTGTAGTGAGAGAATGCCTTGTTTGCCTCAGCCATCTTGTGCATATCTTCTTTCTTCTTTACAGCAGCACCGGTGTTGTTGGCAGCATCCATTATCTCATTAGCAAGTCTTTCTTCCTGAGTCTTTTCGCCTCTCTTACGAGAGAACAGAGTAATCCATCTTAAGGCTAAAGTCTGTCTTCTCTCCGGTCTTACTTCGATCGGCACCTGATAGGTAGCTCCACCGATACGTTTTGCCTTTACTTCAAGTACAGGCATAATGTTGTTCATAGCTTCTTCGAATACTTCAACGGCTGGTTTACCAGTCTTTTCTTCTACACGGGTAAATGCACCGTATACGATCTTCTGAGCAACACCCTTTTTACCATCATACATGATGTTGTTAATCAGCTTTGTAACAACTTTGTTATTATAAAGCGGATCCACTAATACGTCTCTTTTTTGAGTATGTCCTTTACGTGGCACGTTACTTCCCTCCTTAATATGGCCGTTCAGCCTTTACCGACTAATCGGCTATTCATTAGATCCTAGGTACTCACAAACATTCAAGTTGCGTTCGCGCTCGGTTTCTATATATATAACCCTGCAACCTACAGGTTCAATATCTAAAGTCCGGCACTAGAAATTCAAATGTGTGGTCTAATTATTTTTTATCTTTCGGTCTCTTTGCACCATACTTGGAACGAGCCTGTCTTCTGTTTGCTACTCCTGCGGTATCAAGTGTACCTCTGACGATATGGTATCTGGTACCTGGTAAGTCTTTTACTCTACCGCCACGGATTAAAACAACGCTATGCTCCTGAAGGTTATGACCTTCACCTGGGATGTAACTTGTTACTTCGATTCCATTAGAAAGACGTACTCTGGCGATCTTTCTAAGAGCTGAGTTAGGCTTTTTAGGTGTAGCAGTTTTAACTGCCGTGCAGACACCCCTCTTCTGTGGAGCAGAAATATCAGTTGCCTTCTTCTGTAAAGAGTTGTAACCCTTCTGCAGAGCTGGTGCCTGAGATTTCTTTGCGCTTGTCTGTCTACCCTTTCTTACTAACTGGTTAAATGTTGGCATTCCATTCACCTCCTGTGATATTGTCTGTGGTTGCTGTTATCTTCAGCTTAATTTACGCACAAAAACATGACGCGTTAATGCACGCCTAATTATTATATACATTTTGTATTTTTCTGTCAAGGATTTTTTTCAAATAGGCATTGCCGGTCTACTAAAAAACAAAATTTCTAAAAAATAAGAGCATTCAATGCCTGAAACCCGGAGCAGGAATTTCAGAAAACTCCAGCTCCGGGTTTTGCAATTTAAGGATTATCTCATTGCTTATTCTTCTATCTCGTTCTCGTCAATATCCAGAACCTCTTCCGCCTCATTGAATCCATCTTCTGCCAAAAGAATCTCATCCTCATCCTCTAACAGCTTGATCTCATCCTTGTCTTCGAAAGCTGAATCTGTATTCAGTCCGATGGTGCGGTAACGCTTCATACCGGTACCTGCCGGAATCGGCTTACCGATGATTACGTTCTCCTTCAGACCAATTAAGTGATCGACCTTGCCATTAATCGCAGCTTCGGTCAGAACCTTTGTAGTCTCCTGGAAGGAAGCGGCGGATAAGAAGGAATCAGTAGCCAGAGATGCCTTTGTAATACCAAGCATAACCTGCTTTCCTTCTGCCGGGTTCTTTCCTTCTGCAAGAAGAGCTTCGTTTAAGTCATTGTAATCCAGAACATCCATGGAGGTTCCCGGAAGCACATCACTGTCTCCGCTCTCCTCGATTTTGATCTTCTTAAGCATCTGTCTTACGATCATCTCAACGTGCTTATCATTGATCTCAACACCCTGTAAACGGTATACACGCTGTACTTCCTGGATCATGTAATCCTGGACAGCACGAACACCTTTGATCTTTAGGATATCGTGTGGGTTCACACTACCTTCTGTCAGCTCATCACCGGCCTCTAGCACCTGGCCATCCTGAACCTTGATTCTGGATCCGTAAGGGATCAGATAGGTCTTGGAATTGCCTGTTTCGTTCTCCGTAACAATAATCTCCCGCTTTTTCTTAGTGTCCTTAATGGCCACTACGCCGCTGAATTCTGCAATGATTGCAAGACCCTTTGGCTTACGAGCCTCAAAAAGCTCCTCGACACGGGGAAGACCCTGGGTAATATCGCCACCGGCAACACCGCCGGTATGGAAGGTACGCATGGTCAGCTGGGTTCCTGGCTCACCGATGGACTGTGCAGCTATGATACCGACTGCTTCACCTACCTGAACCGGCTGTCCGGTTGCCATGTTGGCACCGTAACATTTTGCGCAGACACCCATATGGGATTTACAGGTTAATACGGTACGGATTTTCACGGAATCACGGCCAAGCTTCTTTAACACGTTCATAACCGCAGCTGCACGCTTCGGTGTACACATGTGGTTCGCCTTTACGATTACTTCTCCGGTATCCGGATCTGTAATAGTTTCTGCAATGAACCGTCCTGTGAGACGCTCCTGCAGGCCTTCAATGGTTTCCTGACCATCCGTGAATGCTTTGATCTCCATAAACGGAGTATCCTTGCCTTCGCAGCAGTCGATCTCACGGATAATCATATCCTGGGAAACGTCTACGAGACGTCTGGTCAAATAACCGGAGTCAGCCGTACGGAGAGCCGTATCGGAAAGTCCTTTACGTGCACCGTGAGCGGAGATAAAGTACTCCAGTACGTCAAGACCTTCACGGAAGTTGGACTTGATAGGAAGTTCGATGGTGTGACCGGTTGTATCGGCCATAAGTCCACGCATACCTGCAAGCTGTTTGATCTGTTTATCAGAACCACGGGCTCCGGAATCGGCCATCATATAGATGTTGTTGTATTTATCAAGTCCGGTCAGCAGATCATGGGTCAACTGATCATCAGTTACTTTCCATGTGTCAATTACTTCTTTATAACGCTCTTCCTCCGTAATAAGTCCGCGGCGGAAGTTCTTTGCAATCTGG
This sequence comes from Lacrimispora sanguinis, assembly GCF_044987295.1. Lineage (NCBI taxonomy): Bacteria > Bacillati > Bacillota > Clostridia > Lachnospirales > Lachnospiraceae > Lacrimispora > Lacrimispora sanguinis. The sequence goes on from NZ_CP173277.1 coordinate 2,473,016, forward strand.
TCAACCGTTGCCTGTGCATCGGCAATCAGCTTCGGTTTGCTCTCCGGTACTGTCATGTCGGAAATGGAAACGGTCATAGCGGCTTTGGTAGAGTATTTATAACCGATGGCCTTAATATCATCTAAGGTTTCTGCAGTCTGAACTGCACCATGAACGTTAATAACCTTTTCAAGGATCTGCTTTAACTGCTTCTTTCCTACATGGAAATCAACTTCCATCAGAAGTTCGTTGCCTGGAATCGTCCGGTCAACAAAGCCAAGGTCCTGAGGAACGATCTCATTGAAAATGAAACGTCCTACAGTTGATTCTACGGCTCCGGTCTTTATGGTACCATCCGCCATTTTTTTGCTCACTCTGGCTTTAATTCTGGAATGAAGGGTAACTGCCTGGTTTTCGTAAGCGAGAATGGCTTCATTCACACTCTTAAATACCATTCCTTCGCCCTTGGCTCCCGGCCTCTCCTGGGTCAGGTAGTAAATACCAAGAACCATATCCTGTGAAGGAACTGCCACAGGACCACCGTCTGACGGCTTTAATAAGTTGTTAGGCGATAACAGAAGGAAACGGCATTCTGCCTGTGCTTCTACGGAAAGAGGCAGATGGACTGCCATCTGGTCTCCGTCAAAGTCGGCGTTAAACGCGGTACAAACCAGAGGGTGAAGCTTAATTGCTTTACCTTCTACCAGAATTGGCTCAAATGCCTGAATACCAAGTCTATGAAGGGTAGGCGCACGGTTTAACATAACCGGATGTTCCTTGATAACATCTTCCAGAACATCCCAGACTTCTGTCTGAAGACGCTCTACCATCTTTTTTGCATTCTTTATATTGTGAGCGGTTCCGTTGGAAACCAGCTCTTTCATTACGAAAGGCTTAAACAGCTCGATCGCCATTTCTTTTGGCAGACCGCACTGGTATATCTTAAGCTCCGGTCCTACTACGATAACAGAACGGCCGGAATAGTCAACACGCTTTCCTAAAAGGTTCTGACGGAAACGGCCCTGTTTTCCCTTTAACATATCGGAAAGAGACTTTAAGGCACGGTTTCCCGGTCCGGTTACCGGTCTGCCCCTTCTGCCGTTGTCGATGAGCGCATCCACCGCTTCCTGAAGCATACGCTTTTCGTTGCGGACAATGATGTCCGGAGCTCCCAGCTCCAAGAGACGGGCAAGACGGTTGTTACGGTTTATGATTCTTCTGTATAAATCATTTAAGTCAGAGGTAGCAAAACGGCCGCCGTCAAGCTGTACCATAGGACGGATATCCGGCGGAATTACCGGAACCACTGTCATGATCATCCACTCAGGCAAGTTGCCGGAGTTGCGGAATGCTTCCACGACCTCAAGTCTCTTGATAATCCTGGCACGCTTCTGTCCGGTCGCTTCCTTTAACCCCTTCTTTAACTCCTCAGAGTCCTTTTCAAGGTCAATAGACTGTAAGAGCTCCAGAATAGCTTCAGCTCCCATTCCTACGCGGAAGGCGCCGTAGCCGTATTTTTCCATTTCTTCCCGGTATTCTTTTTCCGATAAGACCTGCTTATACTGCAATCCCGTATTTCCGGCATCAAGAACCACATAAGATGCGAAATAAAGCACCTTTTCTAAGGTTCTCGGAGAAATATCCAGGATCAGACCCATACGGCTGGGAATTCCCTTAAAATACCAGATGTGGGAAACAGGAGCCGCAAGCTGTATATGGCCCATACGCTCTCTGCGGACACTGGCCTTGGTTACTTCAACGCCGCATCGGTCACAGATAACGCCTTTGTACCGGATTTTCTTATATTTACCACAATGGCATTCCCAGTCTTTGCTTGGTCCGAAGATCCGTTCACAGAACAAACCGTCTTTTTCCGGCTTTAAGGTCCTGTAGTTGATTGTCTCAGGCTTTTTAACCTCACCATGGGACCACTCCAGAATCTTCTCCGGAGATGCCAAACCGATCTTTATGGCATCAAATGTCATTGGGTGGTAAGTTTCATTGTTTTCAGGCATGAGCGGTTCTCCCTTCTATTATTCTTCGTCTGAATCGTCAAATTCTGCGTCATCGAAATCCTCAAAAGAATCGTCGACACCGTCTGCTTCTACTTCCTCTATTTCCTCTTCTTCCTCTTCTTCCACACTTACCAGCTCAGCATCCTTGAATTCCTGCTTCTGATAACCGTAGTTGCCAAAGGACTCTTCATCCCGGTAACGTCTGTCGCCCTCAATGATGGATCTTAAATCAGTCTCTTCATAATCGGTGCTTTCCGCAATCTGAACCTCTGTATTGTCATCACGCAGCACTCTTACATCCAGCGCCAGTGACTGAAGCTCTTTTAACAATACCTTAAAGGATTCAGGAATTCCCGGTTCAGGAATATTATCACCCTTGATGATGGCCTCGTAGGTCTTCACACGACCCACCACGTCATCGGATTTCACGGTCATGATCTCCTGCAGTGTGTAGGAAGCGCCATAAGCCTCCAGGGCCCAAACCTCCATCTCTCCGAAACGCTGGCCGCCGAACTGGGCTTTACCGCCGAGAGGCTGCTGGGTAACCAGAGAGTAAGGACCTGTGGAACGGGCATGAATCTTATCGTCAACCAGATGGTGAAGCTTCAAATAATGCATGTGGCCAATGGTAACCGGGCTGTCAAAGAACTCGCCGGTACGTCCGTCACGAAGACGAACCTTACCGTCACGGTTAATAGGAACACCCTTCCACAATTCCTTGTGATCCAGGTGATCACCCAGATACTCGATAACCTCAGGCTTTAAGGTATCATTATATTTCTCCTGGAAATCTTCCCACTCCATATTTACATAGTCGTTGGCTACATCCAGGGTATCCATAATGTCAATCTCGTTTGCACCGTCAAATACCGGAGTGGATACGTTAAATCCAAGAGCTCTAGCCGCAAGGCTTAAGTGGATCTCAAGCACCTGTCCGATATTCATACGGGACGGCACGCCCAGAGGGTTTAATACGATATCTAACGGACGGCCATTGGGCAGGAACGGCATATCTTCTACAGGGAGTACACGGGAAACAACACCCTTGTTACCATGACGGCCGGCCATCTTATCACCTACAGAGATCTTTCTCTTCTGGGCAATGTAAATGCGTACGGTCTGGTTCACACCTGGGGAAAGTTCGTCGCCGTTTTCTCTTGTAAATACTTTTGCATCTACGATAATTCCGTAAGCACCGTGAGGTACCTTTAAGGACGTATCGCGGACTTCTCTTGCCTTCTCGCCAAAGATGGCACGTAACAGACGCTCCTCTGCAGTCAGCTCGGTCTCTCCCTTAGGAGTAACCTTTCCAACCAGAATATCACCAGCGCGGACTTCCGCACCGATTCTTATGATTCCTCTTTCGTCAAGATCCTTTAAGGCATCCTCACCAACACCAGGAACATCTCTTGTGATCTCTTCCGGCCCTAACTTGGTATCACGGGCTTCCGCCTCATATTCCTCAATATGAACAGAAGTGTAAACATCTTCCTGTACCAGCTTTTCGCTTAAGAGAACCGCATCCTCGTAATTGTAACCTTCCCAGGTCATGAAGCCGATCAGAGGGTTCTTACCGAGAGCGATCTCACCATTCTGAGTGGATGGGCCGTCTGCAATAACTTCTCCCTTTTCCACATGGTTGCCCTTATATACGATTGGCTTTTGGTTATAACAGTTAGACTGGTTGCTTCTTTTAAATTTAGTTAGGCGGTAAACATCTTTTCCGCCGTCGGAATCTCTCTTAATGATGATTTCGTTGGAAGCGGAGCGCTCCACAACGCCGGTATTTCTGGCAACAACACAAACGCCAGAGTCTACCGCTGCCTTTGATTCCATGCCGGTTCCTACGACTGGGGTCTCTGTGGTCAGCAGAGGCACGGCCTGACGCTGCATGTTTGATCCCATGAGCGCACGGTTCGCATCGTCGTTTTCAAGGAAAGGAATCATGGCAGTTGCAACGGAAAATACCATCTTCGGAGAAACGTCCATAAGATCAATGTTTTTCCTCTGGAATTCGGAAGTTTCTTCACGGAAACGTCCGGAAATATTCTTATGAACGAAATGGCCATCATCATCAATCGGCTCATTCGCCTGTGCAACCACGAAATTATCTTCTTCGTCAGCTGTCAGGTAAACGACTTCATCCGTAACCACCGGATTCTGGGCATTGGTCTTATCCACCACGCGGTAAGGAGCTTCTACAAATCCATACTGGTTTACCCTTGCATAAGTAGCGAGGGAGTTGATCAGACCGATGTTAGGACCTTCCGGGGTCTCAATCGGGCACATACGTCCATAATGGGTGTAGTGAACATCTCGGACCTCAAATCCGGCACGGTCTCTGGAAAGACCGCCAGGTCCCAATGCGGATAAACGTCTCTTATGAGTCAGCTCTGCCAGCGGGTTGTTCTGATCCATGAACTGTGACAGCTGGGAACTTCCAAAGAACTCCTTTACTGCTGCTGTAACAGGTTTTATGTTAATCAATGACTGAGGTGTAATGCCATCCATATCCTGTGTTGTCATACGTTCCCTGACTACACGCTCCATTCTGGAAAGACCGATACGGTACTGGTTCTGTAAAAGCTCACCAACGGCACGGATTCTACGATTTCCCAAATGGTCGATATCATCAGCCATTCCCACTTCTTCTTCCAGATGCATGTTGTAGTTAATGGAAGCTAAAATATCTTCCTTTGTAATATGCTTAGGAATCAGTTCGTTAATATTTCTGTGAAGTGCTTTTTTAAGAGCCTCTTCATCAGCGCTTCCAGCTTCTGCCAGGATTTTTTCAAGTGCAGGATAGAATACTAATTCTGTAATACCTGCTTCCTTTGGATCAAAGTTTACAAAAGAACTTAAATCAACCATTAAGTTGGAAAGGACCTTTTGCTTACGCTCCACTCCCTCCAGCCATACAAACGGAACAGCCGCATTCTGAATGTCGATTGCAAGCTGCTTGTCTACTGTGCTTCCAGCCTCTGCTAAAATTTCTCCGGTTGTGGTGTCAACCACATCCTCAGCAAGAACATGGCCTGCAATACGGTTTTTAAAATGAAGCTTTTTATTGAATTTATATCTACCGACCTTTGCAAGATCGTATCTTCTGGGGTCAAAGAACATACTATTTAACAAACTTTCAGCACTATCAACAGATAAAGGTTCACCTGGGCGGATCTTCTTATATAACTCCAATAAGCCATCCTGGTAATTATCGGAAGTATCCTTACCAAAGCTGGCTAATAATTTTGGTTCTTCACCGAACAGTTCAATAATTTCCGCGTTGGTGCCAAAGCCCAGGGCACGGATCAGCACGGTAACCGGAACCTTTCTGGTTCTATCTACACGAACGTAGAAAATGTCATTGGAGTCTGTTTCATACTCCAGCCATGCACCCCTGTTCGGGATTACAGTACAGGCATAAAGCTCTTTCCCTACCTTGTCATGTTCGATACCATAATATATACCTGGGGAACGTACCAACTGGCTAACAATAACTCGCTCGGCACCGTTGATCACAAAGGAACCGGTATCTGTCATAAGCGGAAGATCACCCATGAAGATCTCATGTTCATTAATCTCATCTTTATCTTTATTGCAAAGCCTTACCTTTACCTTTAAAGGAGCTGCATAGGTTGCATCTCTTTCTTTGCATTCTTCTATTGTGTACTTGAGGTCATCCTTACATAATGTAAAGTTGACAAACTCAAGACTTAAGTGTCCTGCAAAGTCTGCAATCGGAGAGATGTCTTCAAAGACTTCCTTTAATCCTTCATCAAGGAACCACTGATAGGAATTCTTTTGAATCTCAATCAGGTTAGGCATCTCAAGCACTTCTTTTTGTCTTGAGAAGCTCATTCTCAGGCTCTTACCGGCTGGGACCGGACGCATTCTGCTTTTCTCCATTGACGTTTCACCCCTGTTTTCTTTCTAATCGTTTCTGTTTTTGGGCATAAATATGCCGTTAAGGCACACAAATCCACAATAGTGCACATTCCATAATAACATGGCTTTGTCAACGTGTCAAGCATTTTTTACTTGTATTCTCCAATAAAATGTGTTATACTATTGCAGATAGGCCCAATTTACAAAATGAACTATTGGAGGTATTCCCGGTGAGCACATTTTTAAACGTATTATTAGTGATTCTTTTTATCGCAGCCGTGGCTATGGCGGTTCTTTATTTTCTCGGAAGAAAGCTGGAAAAGCGTCAGGTAGAACAGCAGCAGGCATTGGAAGCTGCAGCACAGTCCGTATCCATGCTGGTAATTGATAAAAAGAAAATGAAGCTAAAAGATGCAGGGCTTCCTAAGATCGTGTATGAACAAACCCCATGGTATATGCGCCGCACAAAGCTGCCCATTGTAAAAGCAAAGGTTGGCCCAAAGGTCATGACACTGATCGCTGACGCCAAGGTATTCGAAGTGCTTCCGGTCAAAACAGAAGCAAAGGTTGTGGTAAGCGGTATCTACATAACCGAGATCAAGAGCCTTCGGGGCAAAGCGGTTCCACCGGCGCCGAAAAAGAAAAAGTTTTTGGACAGGTTTAAAAAGAGCGGAAAGTAATTATCTGGTTTCTGTATTAGCAAATACATCAATACCCGTTTTTTAGTAAGTAATCTGTATCGTAAAGAAATCTGTGCAGAATGCCGGAGGGCGACTTTAGTCGCACCCTGGCATTTTTTGTTGATAAAAATAATTTATTTGAACTTAAAATATAATTTGGTCGATTTTTTGCAAAAATAGAGTTGTGAAAATAACCTATTATGTTTCCTTATATATTAGGAAGGAACACCAATCATAAACGTCATTTAAAACAGATATAATTACACGTATTTGAAAATATTTATCAGTACTATCTCAATGCTGAAACGAAAACATAAATTACAATTTTCTTTCAATTTAGTTTGAATCTTATATTAATCTTAATCTTATAACAGATCAATCTGAAATATTAATATTATGATTGTTTTCAATTTAATTTTAAAAAACCTATTGACAAAGTTATATACTTAATATACAATCAAGCTACAAGGTAGTTAGCCACAACTAACCTCTTTATAAAAATAACCTTTTCACTGCATAACCAGAAACGAAAGGAGAATTATTATGTTTAATCAAATACAATTACCATACGCATATAACGCTTTAGAGCCCCATATCGACGCTCTCACAATGGAGACCCATTACTCCAAGCATCACGCAGCATATACCAAAAATTTAAATGACGCTGCAAAAAAGGCCGGTGTTGAAGACAAAGAAATCACCGCCCTGCTCTCCTCCCTGGACAGCATTTCCGACGAATCTCTCAGAAAGGCAATCCGAAACAACGGCGGAGGATTTTATAATCATAATCTGTATTTTTCCACTATGAGCCCTTCCGGCGGAGGAGAGCCTGTCGGTCTCCTAAAGGATGCGCTGGAAAAAACTTTTGGTAGTTTTTCTGACTTTCAAAATCAGTTAAGCGGCCTGGCTGCAGGCCAGTTTGGATCCGGCTGGGGCTGGCTCTCAGCAAACCGTGATGGAAAGCTGGTTCTTTCAGCCAGTGCAAATCAGGACAATCCCCTCATGGAAGGCGGAGGGTTTGTACCGATTTTAGGCATTGATGTTTGGGAACATGCCTACTACTTAAAATATAAGAACCTTAGAGCCGACTATATTAAAGCATTTTTTGATGTTATTGACTGGAAGGCTGTTGCAGCAAACTATGAAAACATAATGAACAGCTAAGAAAAGGAGGATTATCAAGCTGCCCGAAGACGATGGCGGCGGCGCAACCGTAGATCAATTTAACGGCTATCTGGCCGAAGACCAGAAGCTTCTGTGGATGCTGAAGTCATATATAAGCTAATAGAATGCCGCTTCCTGATGGTAATATCATTAGGAAGCGGCATTTTTTGCAACTAATTTACTATTTTCATCATAATAGTACCAGTTATTCTCATCACTACTCCAATATTGGCTTGTCATAAAATACTAGAAAGGACGCATTGCAGCCCGACTATCAAATAGTCAGGCATGCAATGCGTCCTATAAATTAGACAAAACTCATTTTGGATTATAATTAATCCTCAACAAAAACTCCTATGATATTCTCACTGCTCTGTACGTAGCAACGATCGTTACCATCTTTAGCTTTAGTCTTACTCTTCTGTACAGAACCAGAAGTGTTGACTAATTTATAAACGGTATTATCCTTTTCAGCTGCCTTTTTATAGTCAATATCATAGTATTCAGTATACTTGCCACCCTTTAACTTTTCCACATTAGGTGTAGCATATCCCTTATCCTTAGCTTCTTTAATAAAGTCATCTGTAGTTAATATTGAATATTCGACACCATCAGTACCCTTTTTAGCATCTTTTACGGTTTCAATTTTAATAACAGAATACTTATCATCTTTGTCTGCCTTTAAAAGCATACCAGCTAAATAATATTTGCTGTCATCAACACCAGTTTTACCAGCACCCTTATAGCTACCGGACTTATTGAATAAGAAGTTGAAGTTATCACCATCAATTTCAACAGTCTGCTTATTTGTCTTCATCGCGCCATCAGAACCGCTGCCAAAGTAATAGCAGTAATATTTCTCACCCAACAGGGTATTAGCGCTATCTTTGAAATTATCTTCTGTATCAAACTTAGCATCATTACGATCATCATCAGATAAGATAGTATCAATCTTAGTTGTGCTATCATCCTCAAATTTGATAAACTTCAGGCCATCTTTCATTCTGCCATAATCATCAAATGCATACTTCTTACCATTAATAGTCTTGATTTCAGAAGCGACCAATTTACCATCTTTATCAGAATAGTACCAAGAATCTTCATCGTCATCATAGTCACCTTCATGAAGATTAATATCAGGAACTACCTTAAACCAACCCTTCGTTACTCTGGCACCATCTTCCGGTGATCCATAGTATCTCCAATTTGTGGTATAATCAGAAGTACCCTGTGGTTTCGTAATACTACCAGTAGCAACTGTAGATGTTGTTGGGGTAGCATCATAGATTACCCACTCAGCATTCATACGGCCATGCTCATCGAAACTATATTTTTTACCATTAATAGTTTTGCCAGTTTCTTTGACCATTTTCTTACCATTATCTTTGAAATAGAACCAACGTGTCTGATTCTCATCATCAAATACCTTGGAGCTGGAATGCCAAGCATCATCCTGATCATATTCATTATCTACAATGTCAAGATAAACCCAACCGATTGTCTGTGCGCCATCATTCTCATCACCACAGTAATAAAGGCCGTCGCCTTCTTTCCAAGCGTCATCACCGGTTTTTCTATCTCCGTCTTCACCAATCCAGCCATACAACATTTTGCCTTCGTCATCAAAGATATATTTCTTTCCGTTAACGTTCTTGAAGGAAGCGCTATTGCTGTTAGAAGAACTCTTAAAAGCTTTACCATTGGACCCGAAGTAGTACCAGTGATTAACCGGCTCATCTTCGTCATCTCCATCATAATCTTCGTTCTCAACGGAAACCCACTTATTGATTACCATAGCACCGTTCTCATCTACATAGTAGTAGTTGTCGCTATATTCAACAACAACATCGGTAGCCATCTCACCATCTTCATTTAAGTAGAACCAGTTGTCTCCTGATTTTTCCCACTTCTCTGTCTCTAAGTCGCCGCTCTTATTGTAGTACACCCATGTACCATTTTCTTCCTGCCAGCCAGTCGCTGCGAAAGAGGACATGGAAGCACCTAATGCCAGCAGTGCTGCTGTGGATAATACAGCAACTAATTTTGTCTGCTTTCTCATAATTAATGCACTCTCCTTTTTTTCTTTTTGAAATACTCTTCGAAATTCCTAATTGCATTACGAGGTTATTATACTTCTAATATTGGAAATTATCGTAAGCAACAGGGTATTTACACGTGATTATTCGTTATTTATTGCAATTTTTTCGAATTTTTCTTGATTATTCTTTGGATTACCTATATACTTATGTCAAACCATTTTTTCATCAAACTACAAGGAGAGTAACGATATGGTAAAAGAAAACACCGTAACTGATTTAGAAGCAGAAAACAAAAGCCCAGTCGAGCAAAGCCTTGATGACTTCCGAGACTATCTGGAGTTCAACAACATGTCCTCCAATACCATTCACGTATATTTATTTGCAGTAAAACAATTTCTTGGGTTATATCATGTGATCAGCCATGATAATCTCATGCTTTATAAATGTTACCTTATGGAACATTACAAGCCCCAGACCGTTAACTTGAGAATCAGAGCTCTTAACTGTTACACAGAGTCGTTACAGCTGTCCTCGTCTAAAATGCTGATGATACGGGTACAGCAGAAAACTTTTTTGGAAAACGTGATCAGCCAGGCCGATTACGAATACTTAAAAAAATGTCTGATCCGTTCCGGAAACATGCTGTATTATTTTATCATACGTTTTATGGCAGCCACAGGCGTCCGGGTCAGCGAGCTGGTCCAGATAAAGGTTGAACACGTAAAACGCGGATATATGGATATCTACTCTAAGGATAATAAAATAAGAAGAATCTACATACCAAAAAGTCTCCGGGAAGACGCCTTAAAATGGCTGCGTCAGATTGACCGGGTCAGCGGATACATATTCTTAAACCGGTATGGGGATCCGATCACCCCTGCGGGAATCCGGGGCCAGCTGAAAAAATTCACCGTCCTCTATGACTTGGATCCTAAGGTGGTTTATCCCCACTCTTTCCGTCATCGCTTTGCAAAGAACTTTATTGAAAGCTGCGGGGACATTTCCATGCTTTCGGATATATTAGGCCATGAAAGTATCGAAACGACCAGAATCTATCTTCATCGGAGCAGCACGGAACAAAAACAAATTGTCAATCAAATTGTGAATTGGTAGGAAATTATGTTAAATGAAGAATTACTGAATGATTTTAAGAAATTTTTGAAGAAAAAAAATTTATCTAGTAATACCATTACGGCCTATGCGGGCAGCGTACGGCTTTTTTACAGCATGTATAAAGAAATATCGCCGGAGAGTCTTCAGCGTTATAAAAGCTATCTGATTACCCGTTACCGGCCGGCAACCGTCAACCAGCGGATCCAGGCCATGAATCACTTTTCCCGCTTTTTAGCGGAGACCAGTGGAGAGGAATATATTTTAGTCGCCTCTTACCATCTGCCTGCAGTAAAGGTCCAGCAGAAAACTTTTCTGGATACCGTGATTTCAAATGAGGACTATGAGCTTTTTAAAGAAAAATTAAAAGAAGAAAAAAATTATTTCTGGTATTTTATCGTCCGCTTTCTGGCAACAACAGGCGCCAGGGTCAGTGAATTGATCCAAATCAAGGTCGAACATTTAAACCTGGGGTATCTGGATCTTTATTCCAAGGGCGGAAAGGTGCGCCGTATTTATTTCCCGGATTCTCTATGTGAAGAGGCGTTAGAATGGTGCCGCAGTCAGGGCAAACGAAGCGGTTTCCTCTTTTTAAATAAAGATGGACATTTAATCACCCCACGGGGAATCAATTTTCAGCTGAAACATCTGGCCAGACGCTATGGAATAGATCCTGACACGGTTTATCCTCACTCCTTCCGTCACCGTTTTGCCAAAAACTTTTTGGCCTGTTTTAACGACATTTCTCTTTTAGCGGATTTAATGGGACATGAAAGTATTGAGACTACAAGAATTTATCTCACCCGTTCCAGTCAGGAGCAGCAGCAGATCCTGGACGAAATTATCACATGGTAAACAACTTTTTTTGTATTCTTGTTTATTTTTATACAAAAATACAGTATAATTTCGAAAAGGAGGATAATATACCATGATAATTTCTTTTCGTTTTAAAAACTTCCGTTCCTTTCTGGATGAAACTTTTATTGATATGAAAGCAGTTAATTATAAGGAACATCCAAATCATCTGGTAATGGCCGGCAACAAAAAACTGCTTAAAACTCTGGCCATATATGGAGCAAATTCCAGCGGTAAAACCAATCTTTTTCTCGCTTTTACCAGCTTTCACTCTTTTATTTTCTGGCAGCTGTTTTCAATGGAGGACATTCCAAGAAAGCATTTTATGTCGCTATTACAGATCAGTTCTTTGGACAAGATCCTTCCATTCCGGGATGAGAATATCAACTCCCAGCCCACGGAAATGGAACTTACCTTTATCAGCGGACAGCGTGTCTATGAATACGGCTTCTCTGTCTTAAATAAGAAGGTTATCACGGAAAACATGGCCGTGGATAACCATGTGGTATTCACACGGAATGGGGATGAAATTACCATTGGGCGCCAGTATGAAAAAGTTTTACGTCAGAAGACAGGAATCCGTCCCCACGAAGACCGGTTATTCAGTTCTATTTTAACGTGCCTGGATATTCCCGAAATTACGGCAATCATGGAGCCTTTTGAATCCTTTTTCTCGAAGAAAATCGCTTATTACTGCGACTTTCTTGAACCGTTCCAGCTTGCGGGCCATCTGGTTATGGATGGGCGGGCATACAAAGCCCTTGAAAATCCGGAGGCCCTTAATTATGCCTTGGGGCAGCTAAGAAAGCTGGGAATCCCGGCAGAAGAACTTATTATCGAAAAGGGCATCCCTAAGCTTGGATACCGCGTGAAATCCCGTGACACCGGTGAGTATCAAATTCAATATATGGATTACACAAAGGTTTCCATGGGCACTATGAAATACCTTCAATTATTCATTCAGGTTTATCATCTGTCCCAAGGGGGCGGTGTACTGATTGTTGATAATATATCAAACGAGTTCCATCCGTCTGTTACAAAGTTTTTTATTGATACTTTTCAAAAGGACAAAAATTTAAACATACAGATTCTTTTCACGACCTACGATATCTCTATATTAAATAACCAGCAATTCCGCCGTGATGAAGTAGCTTTTGTGGATATGAATGAATACCACGAATCCAGGCTCTATACCTTAGCAGATATAAAGGTCCGGTCTGACGCCAGCTTTTCCAAGGACTACCTTTTAGGTAAATATGGAGCGATCCCGCTTCTTAAAGAATCCATTCTCTAACATAACTGAAAGGCATACTGCCAATGGCATATGTCTTTTTTTTAATTCAGGAGACGGAAATCCGCTGTGGCTTTGGAGTGAATATCAAGCACAATATTACATTCCGAAACATGCTGGTAATTGATATCCAGGGAATAGGCTACACGTACCTTTAGGCTGTCCTCTTCCTCATTAATCTGGATATCCTTTGTGCTGACCCCGATCATTAGTTCCCCAAAGGGTGTTGCATAGCAGGACATATTCTTTTTATCCTTTTCAAATGTCATATGAACACTGGAACTGCCTCGCTTGATGATATCCAGCCCGGACCCATGGATTTTAATGGTGTTCTTGGTCACTCCACCTGTATCTTCCTGGATCTCGTCATACAGAATGTAGTGCTTGCCATTTTTCATAAAATAATCGCCGGTTGTTATCATCTCAACTGAATTGCTGTCGTCTTCTGCAATCTGCATCCCGCTGATGCTGATGAGAACGTCTCTCGTCATAATAAAACTCCTTTAGTACTCCTCAATATTGATTTGTTTTGTCTCTTTTACCTGTCCCGGAAGGATGGAAGCGGCAAAACTGGTGAACTTCTCTGCCAAGTCACTGACATAGAAACGGTATTTTTCCGGATTACTGCTTTCCGGTCTGCATAAAAGGTCATTTTCATCTAAGACCTGTTTTAACTCCAGGGCAGTTTCATATGCGGGGTTTACCAATGTCACCTCCGGTCCCATGAGCCTTCCTACGGTAGAACGCAAAAGGGGATAATGGGTACAGCCAAGAACCAGTGTGTCTATATATTTTCCCTTTAATTCACTTAAATATCTGGAAGCGATTTCATCGGTTACGGAATCGTGCAAAAGCCCTTCTTCCACCAGGGGAACCAAAAGAGGGCACGGTTTTCCGGTGACTTCAATGTCATCTCTCATTTCCTTCATCACTTTGGTGTATACCCCGCTTCGTATAGTCCCTTCCGTTCCAATAATGCCGATCTTCCCGTTCTTCGTGGACTCTACGGCGGTTCTTGCTCCCGCATGGATCACACCTATAATGGGAATGTTCACTTCCTTTTCTACAGCCTCAAGGGCGCAGGCGGTGGCGGTATTGCAGGCAATCACAATTGCCTTCACATCCTGGGTCATGAGAAAGCGGATGATCTGTCTGGTAAAACGAATCACCGTACTGCAGGATTTACTTCCATAAGGCACTCTAGCCGTATCTCCAAAATATACAATTTTTTCATCCGGCATCTGCCGCATGATCTCCCGTGCAACTGTCAGCCCGCCTACACCTGAATCAAATACTCCTATAGGTGAATTTCTGTCTGCCATTTATTTTCCTCTTTCCGCCCATAGGGCGTTTCTCCTATACTCTAAAACGATCCATTGCATGCTCAAGAAGCCGGTCAACCAATTGATCCTTATTCATTCCAGCTGCTTCCCAAAGCATGGGATACATGCTGATTGCTGTAAATCCGGGCATGGTATTGATCTCATTGAATACCACACTGCCATCCTTTTTCACAAAAAAGTCAACTCTTGCCAGGCCATAGCCGTCAACTGCCTGGAAAATAGCCCTTGCAGCTTCTCTTACCCGCTGTGTGGCTCCCTCTGGCAGAACCGGGTCCACAACCGTTCTGGAATCAGAGTTGTTATACTTTGCATCAAAATCATAGAACTCCGCTGCCGCAAGAATTTCCCCAACTCCGGAAGCTTCCACAGGTGCGTTTCCGCCTCCAAATACGGCACATTCAATTTCCCGTCCGACTATCATCTCTTCTACCAGAATCTTGCGGTCATGGTTTGCTGCCTCAATCAAAGCCTCCTTAAGTTCTTGCCGGTCACATGCCCGGCTCACCCCTTTGGAAGAACCTGCATTGGAGGGTTTTACAAACACTGGATAAGAGAACTTCTCTTCTACCCTGCCTACAACCGCCTCTATATCTTTTAAGTCATGGCGCATCACCGGCACATAAGCCGCCTGAGTGATCCCCAGATCATCTGCAACGATCTTTGTATATAATTTATCCATGGAAATGGCAGAGGCTAACACTCCGCAGCCCACATATGGAATCCCCGCCAGCTCCAAAAGCCCTTGCACGGTCCCATCCTCTCCGAACAATCCATGAAGCACAGGAAATATCACATCAGCTCTGACAATCTCCGTCTTATCCCCGTCCATCAAAATAACACCGTTCATAGTTGCATCAGGAGAGATCACTGCAGAAACCGTACCATCTTTCCATGTTCCGTTTTTTATATCTTCTACAGAATCCGTTTTGATCCAACGGCCTTCTTCAGTGATTCCAATTAAAACTACATCGTATTTCTCTCTATTGATATGGTTAATAACATTGACCACCGACATACAGGATACAATATGCTCTGATGACTGGCCGCCGAATAGTACAACCGCAGTTTTTCTATCCATTTTGCTCTCCTTACTAATTTCTCAAATTTACAGTGTTTATATTATAGCACATATGGTTACAATTACAAATAGATTCAAGAAAAAAGGAGGAACCCCTATGAAGCAGAGACATGATTTATTTTTATGTATTACCTGTCTTCTGATTGCATTTTTGCTCACCTTATCAGACGGAAGGCAAAAGGATGAAGCACTGGCCGCACGGATCGCCCCTGAAATCCTGCGCTTTCACGTATTAGCAAACAGCGATAGCTCAGAAGACCAATCCCTGAAATTAAAAGTTCGCACCATGCTGCTCAATTCAATATATGAAAACCTTGGAGAAAATGCATCCCTTGAGGAAACAAAAGGCTATGTACTTGCCCACAAGGACAGCCTGGAGAAAAAAGCGGAACACTACATGAAAAAACTGGGATACAATTATCCCGCACATATGGAACTGACCAATTGTTACTTTCCCACCAAAACCTATGGAGATATGGTATTTCCCTGCGGCAATTATGAGGCCGTCCGGGTAAAAATAGGCGAAGGAAAAGGACGCAACTGGTGGTGCGTCCTTTATCCTCCGTTATGTTTCACAGATTCTTCTTATGCGGTTGTTCCGGATGCTTCCAAAGCAATATTAAAAAGTTCCATGGATGAATCTGATTATAAATTAATCAGCCGGGAAGTTCCGAAGATCCATATCCGATTCAAGCTAGTTGAGCTCCTTTCCAAAAAAGCGGAGCCTACTGACCAGAAGCCGTTACAATCCCGTTAACCGCCCACTGATAGGTATTATAGGCCTGATACAGGGTATTATAAGCGGATTGTTTCTCTCCCTCTGCCTGTGAAAATGCCATCTGAGCCTGTAAATAGCTTATCTTGCTTAACATGCCCAGTTGATAGGATCGGTCTGCCTTTTCCTTTTCCAACACCGCCTTTTCATAAGCGGTGGAGGAGGCGTCATAGGCAGCCTTTGCCTGAAGAATCTCCTGGTAAAAGGACTGCATAGTAACCGTAAGGTTCTGCTCTCCCTCTGAGATACTGGCTTCCTTGTTCTTTATGCCGGTCGTGGTCTTGTTGGACGCACCACGACGGCTATCGATTAAGTCGTAATTATTTCCGATCGCCTTTGCTGTATCCTCTTCTAAGTCCAGTGCAGTAATGGTGGAAAGATCAAGCTGAGGGATATTTCCAATCAAAACTGCCCCATCCGCTGAATATCCGGTCATCAGGCATAAAGAACGCTTCAGCCCGTCAATGGTATTGTCAAGCTGGGCAAGAGCTGCCTGGGCTGCCAAAACCCCTTTATTGGCTGCCAAAACATCTGCTTCTGTTGCCAAGCCCTGTTTCTGGCTTAAGGACTGGGCCTCATAACCTGCCACGCTTAAATCCAGTGCCTTCTGAACCACGTCACGATTGGCCATAGCGCTGCTATAGCCTATCATGATCTGGTCTGCGGCAGAAGAAAAGGTTTTCGAATAGCGGTCAACGTTTTTATTAACCCCTGAGTTAATGCGTTTGATTACTTTATCAAGCATCTGCGCCTGACCATCCAGCACCTTTACCGTGCCCTTTAAGGCCATGTATGCCTCCTCCCCTTCCTTGGTTCCTGAATCTTTCATCGCCTGGGCATTATCATTGAGATCCCGGATAGACATTCTCATTTCGTCATAGACGTACTGCTGGTTACTTAACTCATTTCCAGCCGAATCGGCAATGTTCTTTACATCAGGGTTAAAATACCTTACCAGATCGGAAAGTTCTTCAAATTCAATGGTCTGATCGTTAAGTCTGTTCCAGGTTTCTTCTCCCATCCCGTCAGGAATTGTTATACTCGTGCTGCCGGGTCCTGCTGCCCCATAAACCGGAAGGGCAGCGGTAAGGGCAAGCGACACTGCCATACAGGCAGATAAGTAGCCTTTCTTTCTCATATCTTATAAACCTCCTGCCGAAGCCAGTCCGTTTACTGCATCATCATAATTCTGAACCGCCTGGAATAGGGCAAGCTCTGATGTCTTAATGGCAAGATTCTTCGTGTCAAATGCATTCTTCTGCTTTAAATAATCCAGTTTGCTTAAGGCCCCTAAGTCATATTTTCTCTGGGCTGTATCCATATTTTTGCTTTCCAGAGCTAGTTCCGCACCAGCCTGGTCATATGCTGCCTTTGCCTGAAGAACCGCCCGGTAACGTTTTGTTAAATCAGAACCGATATTCTGCTCATTGTTTGCAATGGTCCGGTTCAAGGTCTGCTTTGTAACATCTCCTACGGCATTTTCAAGCTTCCTCATATTGATTTTTAAGGTATAGTTGCTGCTCAGGGCAGACTCCTTATCTGTGTCCGGATTCATGGCAGCAATGCGTTCCATGTTCACTGCCGGAATTTCAAGAATATCCGGTGTGTCGTTATATTTCCAGCCCAGCATTACGCAGAGCTTCTGTCTGGTCTCTTCTACGGAAGAAGTCAGCTTATCAATGGAAGCCTGAGTGCTCTGAACACTCTCTAAAGCACCCAGCACATCGGCCTGGGTTGCCATTCCTGCGTTTTGCCTTACCAGCGCAGACTGGTACGCCGCCTCTAAAAACTCCAGGCTGCTCTTTGCGCTTTCCAATTCATATTTCTGCTGAAAATAGGCGACCATAGAAGATTGGGCCGTTACTACCAGATTGGCTTCCTCCTGGTCATAGGTAAGCTGATATACTTTCAGATCCTCAACATTGTTATCTGCCAAGGCTTCCGACCGGTTGGCATTAGCCGCACCGTTAGCATCAGACACTGGATCATCTCCGGTAATCATGTCTCTGTAATCATTTGCCGCGTCCCGGTAATACTGTGCATATTGGTCTCTGGTAATCCGGTCATCCTTTTTCTTATCATTAATATCCAGCTGGTTTTTCTGAACCGTCACATTATATTCATGGATCAGGCCCGCCAGTTCATTATAATCCATCACATTATCCCGGAGCCTTGACCACTCCTCCGGGGTTCTTGCAAATTCCGGGCTTCCGGCCCAAACTGTGGCCGCCGGTCCGGAGACAGTAAGCGCTGCCGCAAGGCAGAAAGCACTGATCTGTTTCCATTTTCTCATCCTGAATCCTCCTTAACTGGGATTTTTATGCTGTTTTTCTGTCATTATTTTATCATATCCTACTTAAAACAATCAATCCACTTTCTTCCAAATAATAACCGGAAATTACGAGAGTCCGGTTCCCTGCCGCCTCTTAATCCGGCAATAAATTCTCATCCGTTTTCCCGCTCATAAGGGAATAATATATTGGAAGCATGAGCAGCGACAAAATGGTAGAAGCCGTCAGACCGCCCACGTTTACTAATGCAAGCCCCTGCATGGTTTCTCCGTTCTTTCCGACGGCCATAGCCATAGGCACCATGGACACCACTGTAGTAAGTGTTGTCATGAGGATGGGACGGAGTCTGGTAGCTCCTGCTTCAATCAGAGCGGTGCGCTTATCCATGGTTGAACGGTACTGGTTCACCGTATCCACATAAAGGATTCCTGAGTTTACCACCGTACCAATGAGCATCAAAAATCCAAGGAGGGATGGCATACTGATAGCAACTCCCGCAGCCGCCAGGAATCCAAAGGACCCAATTAAGCTGAAGGGAATGGTCGTCATGACCATTAAGGAGAATTTTGGAGATTCAAACTGGGCAGCCATAACGATGAAGATTAAGAATATAGCCGTAGCGATTGCTTTAAACAGGCTGGTAAACTCTTCCTGCATGGATTCATCTTCACTGTTCTTTGCCCTTGTAACAATATCATTCAAATATTTATTTACAATCGTTTCATCAATATCCTTATTTGCTGCCACTTTATCCTTTTTCGTTTTAACTACATCGGTAAAGGATCCTGTAATGGTAACCACGTATTGTTTGTTCTTCCTGCTGATTGAGGAAGGACTGTCTTCATAACCGATATCAGCAATATCTGTAAGCGCCACAGAGCCACCATAGTTGTTCGGAACCATAATACCCTCTACCTTATCAAGAGTATCATAGGAATCATTAGGATATTCCACTTTAACATCAACTTCCTGGCCTGCCACTTCCATGGTAGATGCCTTAGAACCGCTCAGCATACTGTTTAATAATCCGCCCACACTAGCCGGAACAACGCCTTCTGCCGCCGCCTTTATAGGGTCAACCCGGACTTTTAATACAGGCGCCGCATTTTCTAAGTCCGAATGGACCTTGATGAGCTGTGGACTTTGGATCAGCTCTGCTACCATCTGGTTTGAAACGTCTTTCAGTTTATCCAGCTGGGAGCTTTGAAGAATTACCTCAAAATCATTTTTGCTGCTCATTTGACTCATGGATGATGTGGACTCTACTGTAACATTGCAGTCAGAAAGTTGGTTCATTTCCTTTTTCCACTTGTTTACAACCTCATTGGTGGACAGCTTGCGGTCATCTTTTAAGTAAGCGGTTAAAGTTCCCTTCTTACCTCCGCTGAAGCTTAAGCCGCTCCCTCCATAGTTTACCATGTAGGACTTTAAATCCTCCTCACTGGTAACAATATCTTCCAGTTTGCTTAAGATTTTATCTGCCTCTTCCAGCTTAAGACCAGGTTTCATTTCTGCGGAAACGGTGATCGTTCCCTGGTCTACCTCGGGCATCAGCTCAAAACCAAGCTTTGTAGCCAGGGCAAAGGACGCAATCAAAAGCAGAACCGACACGATCATAACCATTGCACGCCTGTTAAGCAACCGATCTACGATCCTTCGGTAGCCATTCTGCATCGCTTTTACAATTCCACCCATTGGGGAATTTAACTTCTCAACAGGACGGAACCGGCTGTAGCACAGAGGAACAATTGTAATTGCTGAAAGCAGAGACGCCAGCATACAGAATACAATCGTGTAACCCAGCGGCTTAAAGAGCTGGCCTGTAAGGCCTTCCAAAAGCGCCAGAGGGATAAATACGACACAGGTGGTAATGGTTCCTCCAAGAATTGACTGCAGCACAACTCCCGTTCCTTCTAATGCTGCCTGCATGTATTCCCGGAACCCGGTTCCCTTTTGGGAACGGAAACAGCTCTCCATAACCACGATTGAGTTATCCACCATCATACCTACGCCAAGGACAATACTGCTCATGGTAATAACGTTCAGGGAGAAGCCCATGGCCGCCATTAAGATCAGCGACACCAGAATGGATACTGGAATGGAACTTCCTACAATGAGAGAAGCCTTGATATCTCCAAAGAAAAGGAAAATAATAATCATGGAAATAATAACCGCCATGATCATGGTATCCTTAACACTGTTAAGGGCTGATGTAATCTGGTCACTGGTATCGTCAACAACTACGATATCCAGGTTTGGGTATTCCTTTTTCAAAGTTTCAATGGTCTTTGTTACGGACTTGGAGACATCCACCGCACTGTTCTTCTGCTGTTTATTAATGGATAAGGTGATGGTATCTTCTCCATTATAACGACCGATGGCTTCCTGTTTTTCAGAGGTTTCCGAAATAACGGCGATGTCCTCCATATAAATGGTCTTTCCACCGCCAGCCACTACAGGGATCTTTTTAAGGCTTTCAATGTTTCCTACTTCTACCCCGGTACTGACAGATAAATCCCGTTTTCCCACACCGGTACTTCCTGCCGGGTAGGTAAAATCAGCCGCTTTGATGGCCTGACTGATGGAATTCATAGTAAGATGATACTGATTCATCTTTTCAGGGATCAGCCGAACGCTCACATAGCCCTTCTGGCCTCCGCTTACGCCTATGCTTGCAACGGAAGAAATCTTTTCAAATTCCGGTACGATTTTATCGTTTACATAGTTATATAGATTATTCTGGGATGGGTCTTTAACAGCCAGGGTCACCACAGGCATGTCATTGATATTGAATTCCATAACACTTGGTGTTTCCACGTCGTCTGGAAGTTCAACATTATCCATTTTCTTTTTCAGATCCGAATATGCCTTATTCATATCCGTACCATATTCGTACTCCAGCAGAACGATGGAAACATTCTCCTGAGAGCTGGACTGAACATTCTTAATGCCTGACAGGGTACCAACGGCATCTTCTACCGGCCTGGTGACCAGGTCGTTTACATCTTCCGGGTTTGCACCGGCATAAACGCTGCTGATCAACAGCATCGGAAAGTTCATTTCCGGAGTCAGCTCCATTTTGGCAGACAAAACAGAGGACAAACCAAATACAAGCAAGCACAATATTACTAAGACGGTGGTTACGGGCCGCTTTAAAACGCCTTTTGTGATTCCCATTTTACCGCCCCCTTACTGTGTTTGACCGGAAGGTTCTGTTCCGGTTTCTTCTGTCGCGACTTCTTCTGCCTGGGACTCTTTTTCATTGCCGCCTGCAAGAGTAACCTTGGAGCCCTCATATAACTCACTGGTCCATGTGGTCACTACCTGATCATTGGCAGTAATGCCGCTTGGGATCTCGCTGTACTCATTGTCTGACAACCCTACGGTTACCGCATTCTTCTTAAGCGATCCATCTGCATATGTATAAATGTACGGGTTCCCGCCCTCATAATAAATGCTGTCAACCGGAACTGTCAGTACATTCTCTGCCATCTGGGCGATTACGTAAAGCTTTACAGAAGTACCCGTAGCCAAGGTATCTCCATCGGGTATGGAAGCCTTAACCTTAAATAAGCCGCTTGCCTGATCAATCATTGTGCTCACTTCTGTTATGGCGGCCGAATGCTCGGTTCCATTCTTTTCTACCCTTATGGAATCTCCAACCTTCAGTCCTCCTACAATGCGCTCCGAAACATAAAAGGTCAAGGATTTCCCGCCTTCCCCTGAAATAACACAAAGGGTGGTCTGAGGAGAGACCATATCATGAACGCTGATGTTAAAACTTTCCACACGCCCTGCAATAGGTGCCGTCACCTGGCTGCTTTCCATCTGGATCTTATATGCAATTTTGGCATTCTCATATTGAAGCCTTGCCATCTCCACTTTATCGGCCAGAGACTGATAATCTGCTTCTGCCACATCGCCGGCTGCATAAAGAATGGAATAACGATCCAGATTCTTCTTAGCGTCTTCATAAGTAATTCTGGCGGTTTCCGAAGTGATCCGGGAACTCTCCACCTGCTTTGTGTCGATGACACAGAGAAGCTGGCCCGCAGATACCAAATCGCCGGTCTTAACTCCTACGCTTGTTATTTCTCCTGCCCCAAGAGGTGTAACATGTACAATGCTGTCCGGCTCGATCGTTCCGATCAGTTCATTGCTTAACTCAATGGTCCTGGTCTCAGGTTTTTCTACAGTTACAGCCGGCGGAACCTCCGCTACAATCTCTTCCTGCTTTCCTTTCAGTACCCTCGGAAGAATCAGCCCTGCCACAGCTGCCACAATTACAACCGCTCCTACAATGATGAATATTTTTTTCTTAGTCATAGTAACTCCTTATTTGGCCATATTAAGATTGTAATGTTTGATTACGAATTCCATATTGCAGAATTTCTAATTTTTCCAGGAAAATTTTCTTAATTTTTTCTTCATCTTCCCGATGATGGTAGTACCAGCCCATACAATGAGCAAGCTCCAAGAAAATCATGGATACCAGTTTCCCAAAGGTTTCTATACTCTGATCTTTAAAATCAGAGGTATCAATGGCCTGGTACATCAATTCCTGCAGCTCCTGCTGGTTTTTGGAATTTTCTTTGCAAAGCTGATGAGTCGCGCCAAACATTGTCTCGCTGTCGGCAATGTTCTTAACCAGCTGCAGTACATTATCCTTTGCGTTGGCTATGCTGTATTGTAAAAACATTTCGGCTGTTTTCCACAGATCACCATTATTTTTTTCCGCGTATTCCACCCAACTATTTTGAAAATTTTTAGTAGCATCTTCGAAAATATATCTAAGAACATCACGTTTATCTTCAAAATAAGTGTAAAAGCTCCCTCTTGATATTCCTGCGGCCTGGATTATTTTATTAATAGAAGCCTTTTCAAACGGCACCCTTGTAAATTCCTCCACCGCTGCATCGCAGATGGCTTTCTTTTTTCCTGCCGGAAGATTATAAAACCGTTCCGTTGGCATCGTTTCATCTCTCCTTTCTCTTTTCCATGTGAGTCCTTTGAGCACACGAAAAGGTGACAACATGCCACTTATTATAATGACACGTTGTCACCTTGTCAAGAAAGGTTATATTTATTTAATAATTTTTCCAATTTTGTTTATTCTTTGCAATTCTTACCCTGGTTTTTTGGCAAAAATGCAGGACTGCCTGGCGCTCCTATCTCCTGTCCAGAAGTTCCTTTAAGGCTTCATCGCTCTCTTCGATCCAAATATCCTCTTCCTCTTCATTAAGGCCGAGAAACTGGGCAAGGGTTTCGGTTGTACTGCTGTTATTCCATTCTTCAATAAAATCATCAATGGCTTCAAATTCTATCTCACCGGCCAGATACTTCTCCTTAAACGTCATAAAATACCTCTTTTCTTATTCCTGTTCCTTGATATTCTTTGATACGGTGATCTCCTGGTTATCAATGTGCTCCCGCATTGCTTCTTTTGCTTCCTGAACCTTCCGCTGTCTGACCGCCCTCAATATGTTATCGTGTTCCAACAGAAGAATCTGACGTTTATCCTCGTCCTTGATGTATTCCAGACGGTAACGGTACATCTGCTCTCTTAAATTATTGATCATCTGCACCAGCCTGTCATTGCAGGTACCTTTATAAATCACATCATGATAGGCTTCATCCGTCTCCGCAATCTCCATAGGATTGCCCTGTTCCACGGCCTCTTTAAATTCTTCCTGCTTTTTTTCAAGCTCCTCTACAGCCTCAGAAGTCATGCGCTGGCAAGCCAGTTCAATGGCAAGCTCTTCTAAGGATCTGCGAACCTCCAGCACATCCCTTAAGCTCTTCTCTGAAATCTTTGCAACCTCGGCGCCCTTTCTGGGTATCATTAATACCAGCCCTTCCAGTTCCAGCTTCCTGATGGCTTCCCGGATGGGGGTACGGCTGACTCCAAGACGTTCCGCAAGCTGGATCTCCATAAGACGCTCTCCCGGTGCCAGTTCCCCTTTTAAAATCGCCTGGCGCAGCGTGTTAAAGACTACATCCCGAAGCGGCAGATATTCATTCATATTAACCTTTAAATCATTGCTCATTTGTAACCTCCCTGGTATTGTAAAAATTCGTAAGATAAACCTGTTTTGCAAGGCTCTTCGCCTCGCCGTACCTCAATTCTTCATAAGCCATTTCCGCAGCTCTGGGGCTGGTAAAAATGCCAAAAACCGTGGGACCGCTTCCACTCATCAAGGCGTTCACCGCTCCCAATTCTTTCATTTTGTCCTTAATCTGTGCAATCACCGGATATTCCGGAATCGTGACTGTTTCAAGTACATTTCCCAGGCGTTCCGACACCTGGAATATGTTGCGCTTCCCAATGGCTTCAATCATGCCATCTATATCCGGATGATCCTCTTGACCTAGGCTGGGTAGATCCAGATGCTCATAAACGAACTTTGTGGATACGCTGACCCCAGGCTTTGCTATTAGCACCTGGCACTGGGGCATATCGGGAAGAGGAGTTAAAATTTCCCCAATTCCTTCGCTAAGAGCAGTTCCTCTCATCAAACAATAGGGAACGTCTGCTCCGATCTTTACCCCCCGTTCCATCAGTTCTTCTCTTGTCAGGCCAAGCTGGAACATCTTATTAACCCCGAACAGTACCGTCGCCGCATCGCTGCTGCCGCCGGCCATACCTGCAGAAACCGGAATGAATTTATTTAAGTGAATGCGGATGCCGTGAAGGATATGAAACTCTTCCATCAGAAGCTTGGCTGCTTTATAAACCAAGTTGTTTTCATTCACCGGAAGATAATAGAGATTTGTCACAACCTCAATTCCCGGAGTCTCTTTTAAGTAAATATCAATCTTATCATAAAGGCCTACGGTCTGCATGATCATTCGTACCTCATGGTATCCGTCTTCCCGTTTTCTTAAAACATCAAGCCCCAGATTAACCTTTCCATATGCTTTTAATCCCAGATGTCTTATCATAGGCAAACATCCCTCACTTTTTATTTCTTAGGATTGTATTTTTTTATTTTTTTGTATACAGTATTTATTATATAACAAAACATAGAAAAGCACAAGCGTTTTATTCCCTTATGTTTTTTAGGTTCTTGTTAATTTTTTACAAAATTTTCGTTTATCCTCTTCTAAAAATTTATTTGACAGAAAACATCAGTTGTGTATAATGTTGATATACCGAACAAGGGCGTTCCAAAACTGGAATCGCACTTTTTTTCTGTAAAAAATTAGAGGAGGTCGCGCTGTATGAAAAAGTTGGAAATTATTATCAAACCAGAAAAGCTTGAAAGTCTGAAGACAATCCTGGAAGGCTGCAAGGTCAATGGACTTATGATCAGCAACGTCATGGGATATGGTAATCAGAAAGGCTACACGCAGATGTACCGGGGTACCAAGTATAATGTGAACCTGCTTCCAAAGGTAAAAGTCGAAACCGTTGTGCCAAAGGATTTGGCAGATCAGATCATTGATGCGGTTGTAGAGGAAATCAACACGGGCAATTACGGGGATGGCAAGATTTTCGTTTACGACGTGCAGGATGTGGTTCGCATCCGGACCGGCGAACGTGGCCGGGAAGCGCTGTAATTCCCAATAAGAGCGGACATTTAATTTCATACAGAACGGAAATAAACTATCAACGGGGATAATTGCTTTCTTAAGCAGTTATGCCCGTCTTTTTATTCTCGTGAATCAATGAGTTAAATGTAATGATCCCATCAAAAAATATTAGAAGGAGTTATGATTATGGAAAATACAACCTTATTACTGAATATTATTTGGACCATGCTGGCTGCAATTCTGGTCTATTTTATGCAGGCCGGTTTTGCCATGGTAGAAACTGGGTTCACAAGAGCCAAAAATGCGGGGAACATCTGCATGAAAAATATGATGGATTTTGTTCTCGGATCTCTCTTCTACTTTATCCTTGGTTTTCCCCTCATGTTCGGAAGTAATGTGGCTGGCCTTTTCGGCAGCTCCGGGTTCTTTGATCCTTATTCTTTGGCTGACGGAAGCGGCTTATTCAACGGTCTTCCCATCGCAGTTTTCATGATTTTCCAAACCGTATTTTGTGCCACCTCAGCCACCATCGTCTCCGGAGCCATGGCAGAGCGCACAAAGTTTGCTTCTTACTTAATCTACTCAGCAGCTATCAGCGTGGTCATTTATCCCATAACCGGACACTGGATCTGGGGAGGCGGCTGGTTAGCCGACATGGGATTCCATGATTTTGCAGGCTCTACTGCGGTTCATATGGTAGGCGGCATCTGCGCCCTGGTAGGGGCTAAAATCGTCGGTCCCCGCATTGGAAAATACAATGAAGACGGGACTGCAAACGCAATTCCCGGTCACAACATTCCCCTGGGCGTTCTCGGTGTTTTCATACTCTGGTTCTGCTGGTTTGGGTTTAACTGCGGCTCCACAACTTCTGCCACCACCACTCTCGGCAACATCGCCATGACAACCAACCTGGCTGCCGCCGCTTCTACACTGACCACGCTCCTGTTTACCTGGCTGCGTTACGGTAAGCCTGACGTATCCATGACATTAAACGGTTCCCTTGCCGGTTTGGTGGCAGTTACTGCAGGCTGTGATGTGGTGACTCCCTATGAATCCATCATCATTGGAGTAATTGCAGGTCTTGCAGTGGTTCTTGCCATTGAATTTATTGATAAGAAAGCCAAAATCGATGACCCGGTGGGCGCTGTTGGCGTCCATGGATTCTGCGGCCTCCTGGGTACACTGCTGACCGGGATCTTTGGTGAGGGATGCAATTTCCTGACACAGTTAGTGGGTGTTGCTTCTGTTCTGGTTTATACAGCCGTAGCGGCTTTTATCATCTTTACTCTGCTTAAGAAAACCATAGGCTTAAGAGTCTCCGACCAGGAACAGCTGGACGGCCTGGATTTACATGAACACGGTATGACCGCCTATTCAGGCTTCCGGATCGATAAATAACCTGCTTTTCCTCATATTTATATTCATATCTTTAATCCCCCGGTCAAATAATGCCGGGGGGAAATTCTATGCAGCCGTTTACCATACCTTTATAGAAATTCCTCCATCTCATCCTCCATCTGCCTTAAGGCAATGGCATACTTTTTAAATTCCTCTACTGCCTGTTCCTTCTCTTCTCCCTTATAGCAGATCCGGTGCTCCATACTGGCCCATAAGTCCATGGACATGGTTCGCAGCTGTATTTCTACCGGGTAATATTCCATGCCATCGGTGTGATAAACCGGAACTCCAAAAACAATGTGGAAGCTTCTATAACCATTGGACTTTGGATTGGCAATATAATCACTTTCCTTTATGATTACAATATCCGACTGCGTCTTTAGCAGGCTGACAATTGCGTATATATCTCTTATAAAATAGCAGATGACCCGGATACCGGCAACATCCGTAAGATAGTTTCTGGCCGAATCCAAGCTGGTCTCATATCCGTTCTTATCCAGCTTGTTTTCAATGCTTTCCTTTTGCTTGATTCTGTACTGGATATGATGGATGGGGTAATTCTGGTTCTTTCTCCTATAATCATTATTCAGCACATCTACTCTCACACGGATGTTTTTTAGCGCATCCTCATAGGGCTGGATAAAACAGACATACTCTTCTTCAGTCATATTCTACCTCCAGACATTTCCTTATCACAGTTATTTAGTATACCTTTTTTTTGTGTCCATATAGTGTCCATAATATGAACTTCGTATAAAAGAATCCATTCTGATACGCAAAAAAACAGCCGGAAGGGATGCTTGGCGATCCCCGTCCGGCTGTCAGCAGGAATTATTCCTGCCCATCTTGCGTTTCTATAATTTCTGTTTCTTCACTTTCAGGTTTTTCTTCCTGATGCTCGTCACCTTTTGCCATCAGAATGCTGCTTACAGGCTCTTCCTCATCTGCAAACAGCGGCCTTAGCTCGTCCCCCTTCTCCTCTTCCACTTTTGGAATATACTGATTGAACACGGGAGCAAGGATATAGGAATTAATAAATGCCAACAGCGGAAAGCCAAACAGCATGAATATCATCAGCATAGGCGGTACCATAAGCAGGAATCCGGCCGCCAACAAAGCCCCATCAATGGCAATCATTCCAATGGTGCGGAATAAATGGCGCAGGGACATAAAAAAGGCATTGAAAAAGGTGCGCTTTACAGTGTTAAAAAATCTGGCCTGAAGTGGGAAAATATACGTAAAAACAGCCGCATAAATAAGAACCATTGCCAGGAACACGGTAAGCATCACCGTCCGAAAGGACCCGGAACCTGTAAACAATCTGGTAAAGAAGTACAAATCAACTCCAAGGATCAGACCGACTACCAGAAGGATGAGCCAGATGACCGTGGACTGCTTAAAGTTTTCTTTAAAAGACTTAAAAAAGGAACGGATGGTATATCCATCATCATCTCTTACAAGCTTTAGGGTTACATAATATACAGCTGTGGTGGAAGCTCCTATCGTAAATATAGGAATACTGCATATCAGCCATAGGATATTTAAAATTATCAGATCTCCAAATTTACCGATAAACCGCCATACCGGATTATCATAATTAAAAAAACCAGAAAACATTCGTTTTTCCCCTTTTCATAGTTGCATTAAAGGATATTATAGCGGATTTATCCCTAAAAAGCAAACATTCTTTCTTATTTCACCAAAATTTTATTTTTATTTTAAATAAAAATCCAAGGTTGTATGATATAATTAGAAAAGTAGCTGTAATAATAAAGAAAGAGGCGTAAAACATGACCCCATACGAAGACAAAACCCTAAAAGACTCCATGCGGGAGGAACGGGACAAGCTGAAAAATATGAGTGTAAAAGACAGGCTCTGGTACATCTGGGAATATTACAAGATCCCCATCATCATTGCCATTGTGTCCGTGATTTTTATCTCTTCCATCGGCTCTGCCATATACAACAACCGGTTTGAAACGGCTCTTTCCTGTGTCATTTTTAACAGCCGCCCTGCCGGTGAAACTGATTCTGTAGATGATTACTTTAACCAAGGCTTCCGCCAGTACATTGACCTTAATGAGGATTCAAAGATCGAGGTGGACTACTCCATGTCCCCGACCTTTGACGAATCTTCCATGAATGAGTTTACCTATGCCCAACTGGCCAAAATCACCGCCATGATATCCAGTAAGAGCCTGGATGTTATGATCGGGAATCCGGAAACCATCGATCACTTCGGGGAAATGGGTGGATTTGTCGACTTAAAGGAACTCCTCCCTGCCGACGTTTACGACAAAGTAAAGGAGCACCTCTATTTTGTTACCAATCAGGAAACAGGCGAAAACACGGCCTGCGGCATTCTCATCGGAAGCACGGACTTCTGCAATAAAACCGGCCTTATCATCGATGAGCCGATTCTTACTGTCATGAGTAATTCCACTCATACAGACACAGCCGTGGAACTGATCCGCTATGTGTTCGGGCAATAAGCCGGAACCCCAGATCTTCTGCCAGCTTTATTGAAGCTAAGTTCCGTTCATCGATCCTTGCATAAATCCTTTCTGATACAGCCAGGGCAGCATAAGAAAGAATAGCCATACAGGCTTCCTTCCCATATCCCTGCTGTCTGTATGGGGAAAAAATGTGATATCCCAGTTCCACCGGGGTATCATTCTTTTTTATAGCACTAAAAAACTCCTCCTGATCGGTAAGTTCTAAATTGGAGATCCCCGCCTTTCCCACTAGCAGTCCTTTTTTATGGTCAACCAGGGCCCAAATACCGTATTCATAAAAGCCGTATTGATGGCAGATGTAATCCTTCAGGGGTTCTTCCTTTAAAAACAGGGAGCCTGATATACCAGCCTCAGGCTCATTCGGTATAGAAACAAAGTCCTGCGGGGCGAACTCCCGGATTGTCAAGCGCTGGGTTTTGACAATATTCCACGGAAGTCCCTCTCTTCTCCTGATGACCCGCTCTAAAAATACATCATCAATATCTTTAAGATCCTCTACAACATAAGCGGCAGGGGTAAGGTTCTGGTCCGCCCGTTCCCGGTCCCATAAACCAACAACGGCCCTGCCTTCCGCAAAAGCAGAACGCAGGGCCTCATGATCATCGGATATGGTAACCTGGAAAATCTTTCCTTCAACTGTGATTTCCCGTTCCCAGTTCATTGCCTTAGCAGGTCTCCGGTTCCGGATATTCTTCCCCAAAGGTTTCTACGGTCATGGACTGGATCTTCTGCTCGTTTAAAGGACGGTCATTGTAATCGGTCTTCACATCGGCAATTTTATTTACAATATCCATGCCCTCAGTGATTTTACCGAATGCAGCATAGGAGCCATCCAAGTGTGGAGATGCCTTGTGCATAATGAAAAACTGGGAACCGGCAGAATTGGGATTCATGGCTCTTGCCATGGAAAGCACTCCCTCGGAATGCTTGAACGCATTGGTAACACCGTTCTGGCTGAATTCTCCTTTAATGGAATAGCCTGGGCCTCCCATTCCGCTTCCTTCCGGGCATCCACCCTGAATCATAAACCCATTGATAACCCTGTGAAAGATCAGTCCGTTATAAAAACCTTTATTAATCAGACTGATAAAATTATTTACTGTGTTTGGTGCAATCTCCGGATAAAGCTCTGCTTTCATCACATCACCATTATCCATTGTAATCGTAATAACCGGATTTTTCATGTTTTCTCCCTTTCTACTTTTCCGCCCATAATCTTTGGGCATAAAGGTATACCTATCAGGTATTTATTGCGTCAGATTTCGCATATGGCTATATTTTATCAAATACTCCTATATTTGTATAGTCCCATTTGCAAACAGTCGAACTTTCAAAATATCTCTTGAATATCAAATAAAAATCATTTATAATATAAATAAAGAACAACCACCTCATACAAGAGGTTGGCCTGTATAAAACGACAGATTGCCGCCCTAAACACTCCAATGTTTTTACAAGGGCGGTTTTCTGTACCCATTTCTGGGATTTGGAAAACGTTACTAAAAATAAAGGTAAGCAATGCGAGAATGAACATACCAAAAGTCATTAAGTCCTTAAAGTCAAAATTCATCTGCGCTCACCTCCCATCTTATGTATGACTTGATGGAAGGCTAGTATACTATTTCATAACGATGAAACAGTACACCTATCATGCTTATTCCAGCACGATCAACCCTTGTAGTGACATGATTGTTCCCTATTGATATTTTACCATGGGAACGTATGTTTGTAAATTGATTCTTGATGTTATAGCCGGTGGGATGAAGACATATATATCCTATCGTTCATACTTTGTTTAAATTTCATTCAAAAACCTTTTACACAAACAACATGATTTCTTCATGTTTCATGGATATACTTAAAACATAAAATACAAATTGCTTATAAGATTTTTTTCATAATACTCGAGCTGATAATTTATTATCAGCTCTCCTCCCTTTTTGAAGTAACTTTTCGAAAAGCGTATTACATGACTGGTTCCGAAGATCAGTCATGTAATACGCCTTTTTTATTTGGTCATGCTATTTATTTGGAATTTGTCTCTTATGGATTTATAACAGTGAGGCCGCATCCTTATCAACAATCAATGTAAACCTAGGATGGAGTGTAAGCAGAGTTGCGGGGACAGCTTCATCAACAATTCCATCAACCAACTGTTTAACAATCCCGGCCTTCTTCGTGCCTGATGCGATCATGACCAAACTGCCTGCAGCCATAATGCTGCGGGGACCCATGGTGATATAGTAATCAGGGATATGTTCTGTCACTCCATCAAATTCTTCAGCCAGCCTGCTTTTTATTCTATCATCACATGGGACCTTAACAGTTTTGTCACCAAAATGGGTAGTTTCCGGTAGATTGCCGCAATAATGCCCGTCAGCTCCCACTCCAAGGAGAATCATATCTAAGCCGCCGTCAGCCGCAATGCGCTCATCCTGAGAGGTGTAATTATGTTGGTTCAGCACATGGATATTACCTTCGGCAATAGCAGCTGGTGTGAAGAAAGCGCTTCTCAGTCCTGAAATAGTTACTCCCTCCCGATCTTCGGCCCGATAAGGTATCTCGTCAAAATTATAGTAATGTACATTGCTAAAACAATCTTTTCCCTTAACCATAGGAACCAGCATCTCATACATACGGCCAGGGGTTGTTCCTCCTGTTATAGATAAGTTCACCCGCTTATGCCGGTACATATACCCAAGCAAATGCTGCATTGCTGTCATACTCATCTCATCAATTGTGTTTTCAATTATAACTTTCAATATTTCAGCCTCCATGTTTTTATATTAACGGGCAGCCGGAAAAAGCATGCCCGCCAGTTACTCTACTTTATTATATAAGCCCCTCTGCCTCATCCTGCGCTATAATACTATTTCTCCCGAAAAAGACGATCAGCATAGTGGTAATTATCGTAACAGGAATGCCAATAACAATTCCCATAAAACCCTCACCCACGGTGGCCGGTATGGTCAATATACTGGACATAACCATGGCATACTCCGCCGAACCAAATGCAGAAACAATTGCACCGCCAATCCCGCCTCCAATGGATGTCGCTATCAGTACGATTTTATATTTCACAATAACGCTGTATAAAGCAGGCTCAGTCACACCAAGGTAGCCGGAAACAGCAGCTGACATGGAAAGCTTTTTCATTTTCCTGCTTTTAGTGACAAAATATACTGCCAGCGGTGCAGTCGCCTGTGCAAATACGCTCATATAATTCATGGCGCCGATTGTTGTACCTCCGAATGAGGATATCTGCTGCTGCACAATCACACGCATAGCGTGATGCATGCCGGTAAACACCATAAATGGACGGGCAGCGCCGACTATAAATCCGGCTACAACAGGAGACAGACCTAACAATATATTTACACCTTTTGCAATATACTCACCAAGCCCATACCCCAGCGGTGCAAAAACAATCATCTGAAGCGGTATCATAAGGAAAAGGGTTAAAACCGGTGTGAAAATTGTGCCGACAATATCGGGAATGTGCTTCTGAAAGAAGTTATATACATAGCTTAGCACCCATACGGAAATTAAAATGGGAATGACTGAAGCACTGTAATCTATAAATGGAATCTTGATGATACCAAAGAGGGTCAGACCGGTGACCTCGCCTCCAACTCCATTGATTATGGTAGGATACATCAGAGCGCCGGCCAGTGCAAGTGCCATGTATTCATTTGTTTTAAAACGTTTTGCTGCACTGGTTGCCAACAGGAACGGGTAAAAATAGAACATACAGTCTGAAATTAGATTCAGTAATTCAAATCCATTGCTGCCCCATTCTATCCACCCAAGGTACCAGAAAGTGAACAGGAAGCCTTTGATCATGCCGCCTCCGATAACAGGAGGCAAGCTAGGAATCAGGATTGAAGATATGGTCTCCATCAGTCTGTTAAACCAATTTTTCCTTTTCACTGCTGGCTGCTCGGCTTCTTCCATCTGTACCAAATCTCCATTTTGGCCCAGTATGGGCTGTAATTCTGCAAATACCTTCTCTACTTTATTTCCCACAATAATCTGATATTGGCCTGATTTTGTCTGGACACCCAGAACCCCCTCCAGTGCCTTAATCTTTTCTGTATCTGCCAGAGCTTCGTCCCTAAGGACAAAACGCAGCCTGGTAATACAGTGTGTTAAACTAATAACATTTTCTTTGCCTACAGACTTAAGTATTTCTTGCGCCAATTCAGCATTTGTCATAGTAAATCCTCCTCCATCTTACAAATCAGCATTTTTGTATATCGAGCGCCTGATATGCAAAAATTTATCATTTACCGTACATGCCGCATGTTCTAATCATATCAATTTTCTGTAATACTCAACAATAACTGTTGTATTAATCCAGAAGTAATTGTATGATATTAATAGTATATCCGTAAAACAGAACATTGTATATAACATAAAACTTATCCTGTTTATCATATTCGTTTTTCATGGGAGGAAATAGTTGTGAAGAACTCGGAAGAAAAGATATTTGAGATAACGAAAAGTGAGCAATGGCATTTAGATCATCCCGGGAAATTAAGTCCGGTTTACAGCAATATGCAGACAGTGGAACGAAACGGCAGAAAATGCTACCGCTTTGATTTCCCCAATACGCTGAGCGATTATACCGTAGGCGTTCTTAAAGAAACGCGGTTTACTGAAATTCCCTTTCACTATCATACCGATATGGAAATGAACTATATCTATTCAGGCAGCTGTACCTTTGTCATTAACGGAAAGGAAGTTACCATGACCCAGGGTGATATCTGTATCCTGGATGCAGACGTGGTACATCATGCCGCTTACAAGGAAGCGAGTGATATTGTATTTAACATCGTTTTTACCAAGGCATTTTTTAAGGCAAAGTTTGTAAACTGGATTGGAAAGCAGGGACTTTTGGGGAAATTCATCGTGTCTGCCATATCAGAAAGCCACAGTCACGACAAATACCTGATTTTTCATACGGCCCCGTCAAAACAGGAGCTGTTTGCAAGCAATCGTCTGGAATCTGTTCTGGATTTACTGATACAAGAGCACTTCTATCCCTCCCTGTATAGCGGAGAACTGCTGGAGCATTATCTTTCGATCGTCTTTCTTCTGCTGATTCATTCCATTACGACTGATGCGGAGGAATATTTCCGTGATAATAAGGAAAACCAGATCATAGTAACAGTACTTGATTATCTTGAAAAGAATTATTATAAGGATAGCTGCCGCCTTCAGAACATCGCGGATACTCTTCATTTCTCCGAAAGCCATTTATACCAACTGATCAAGAAGGGCACAGGAATCACATTTTCACAGTTGAAGATAAAACAGCAGATGCTTCAGGCCGCCCTACTTTTAAAGACTACCAATCTGCCGGTTCTAAGCATTGCGGAGGAAGTGGGCTGTAAGAACCGGACTTATTTTTATGAGAAATTCAAAGAAGTCTATCAAATGACGCCAGCAGAATACCGGGGAGAAGATCAAGGCTGAGAAAGCTTAGCTCCGTATAGGGCCGGAACGGCCCTTTTATCAATAGGCTTTTTGCCGTCCCGGCTTGCTACTATAGTCCGCCCAGATTCACAAGTTCCGGGGATTGGGCGCAATTCTCAAAAAGACTTGCCATTCCAACCTGTATATTGTCATAAGTCTTGAAAAAATATTCACAGGTAGCCGTATTGATAAAAGCTGTATATTTGGTGTAATCATAAGTATTCCGGCTGGTTACAACTGCTCCTTTCGGTATGGTAACGCTCTCCATGACATGAAAGCATGAAACAACCGCTTCCATACGGCTTTGAGGTGCGGGAATAAATGATTTTAAATAAGCGGTCCTGACAAAACGTTCCGGAGACGTGTACCCTCCCGGCAGAGTCTGGGTGCCTCCCGCCTGTCCAAATGGTGTCAGTCGGACATTCCCCCAGTTAGCCTCCTCGGACTGATAGGGAGTAGCCTCCATGTAATTTCTCAGATTCGTCTTATGCCACTGATAATCTGGACTGTTCGCCATTACACCAATGGAATTTGCTATTACTTCCATACCTCTTTCCGTCTGCTCTATGACAACACACTCCCCACTTCGGTCTACCACCATCCAATGCAATGGAGCCACAGTCTTTGTCACCGGATCTTCAAGACCTACGATTGAGAGATTTTTCAGTAATTGCCGTAAATCACCGATATCTGCGCATCTTCCCAAAATGTAGTGAAGGAAATCAATGGAAGCGATCTGTTCTCTGTCCCCGGATGCCTGCCAGGTATCATATTGGGCATAGCCTGCAAAATAAAGAGCCGCAGCAGCAAACCCCATTTCATTAACCCCATCAAAAAATCCCAGGTCCCCATCCAGTTCCTGTCCAATTCCGATAAAGCTGTATACATCATGGATCTTCTCCATATTTAATGAATTATCCCATTCATAATATTTCGGAATAATGTAAAGATGAGGCTGAATATCATAAGAGAAATCCATATTTCTTCCAAAAAAGGTTTCCCCTTGCCGGGATCTTAAGGTAAAAGCCGTACACATACAAACTACCTCCCATACTGTAAATTGCTTACTTATTTATATGGAGGCCTGTAGTTTTTATGTATATAATATAGGGTTTGTATCACTCAAAATAGTATGCAAAAATGAGCTTTGATTGGTTTTATAATCCATCTTCAAAGCTCATTCTGCATAGAACACTAATGCTATAGGGATTCCAGCACCTTTCTTAATTCATCCATACCTTCCACGGGCTTCATGCACGCCCCATTGCGGCAAACATAATAGTTATTTCCTGCAGGCGGAATCGGATAATCCGCTGTAAACGGAGCTGCCTTTGACAGAGCTGCCTCGTTCTGGGGAGTTTTTAAAATCATGCTGACATCAGGCTTCCGGCTTCTTTGCAGGATTTGTATCTCTTCTAATATAGAACCCTCAGCGGATACACATACAATTTCCGTAGACGGATATAGGATGCTTTGAAATGCAAGCAGGGAAAAACAGAAATTTGCTGGGCTTTTCTCCACTTCCTGCGTCAGGTAAGATACCTGTTTTTCCAGAACGTTCTGCCATTTTATTTTCCCGGTCAAATGATAGAGCCTGCTTATTACATATGCGGCCACGGAATTCCCTGAAGGAAGCGCGCCATCGTAAACCTCCTTCGGACGGCTTATCAGTTTATCCCTGTCATGGGCATACATATAAAAGCCTCCCTGATCTTCATCAAAAAACAATTCAAGCATTTTTTCTGAGATTTCTGCGGCGATATTAAGATATTTAATATCAAAGGAAGCCTCATATAATTCCAACAGGCCAAAGGCATAAAAGGCGTAATCGTCAAGCTGTCCGTCATGAACTGCCTGCCCCTCCTTGTAGCGGATAAAGAGCCTGCCCTTTTCAGAGGTCAAATTCTTTTCTATAAACGCCTGCGCATTTTTTGCCGCTTCGAGACACCAGGCATCTCCCAGTACCTCATATGATTTTGCAAGCGCCCCGATCATAAGCCCATTCCAGGAAGTTAATATCTTATCATCCGTATGAAGGGATGTCCTTGTTATCCGGTAATCATAAAGTTTTTTACATAGATCCTCTAATTTTTCACTGCCGGCGCCGTAATTTTCATTATCAATGAGATTTGGAATATTCTTTCCCTCAAAATTACCTTCTTCCGAAATTCCAAACCAATCGCAGAATTCATCTGCATCGCCATTAAGAACCTGTTTGATCTCTTTCTTCCCAAACGTATAAAACTTTCCTTCCACCCCTTCACTGTCAGCGTCCTGACCACAGTAAAAACCGCCCTGCTCATCAGTCAGCACGTCCCGGATGTAACGAATGATTCCCCGAGATACTTTTGTATAAAGGTCGTCTCCTGTTATGGCAAAGGCCTCCGTGTAGGCATACAGCAAAAGCGCATTGTCGTACAGCATTTTTTCAAAGTGGGGCACCAACCATTTTTCATCCGTGGAATAACGGGAGAAACCGCCTCCAATGTGGTCGTATATTCCGCCTCGATACATTTGTTTGAGGGTCTTTTCCGCAGCAAGAAGCACATCTTTATCTTTTTCAAAATAATGATGCCGTAGAAGGAAAAGCAGATTATGAGGCATGGGAAATTTAGGTGCCCTTCCAAAGCCACCCCATTTCTTATCAAACGACCTTGTTAACTGGTTTGCAGCTGACAGAAACAGGCCTCTCTCCGGCTCCCTTCCCTCATGATTAACGGCTGCCTCTTCCTTGTTTAAATATCCGGTTATCTCATCTCCCGCTACCAGAAGCTTATGTTTCTCATTTTCCCAAAGCTTCCGGATAGAAGTTAAAACATCCAAAAGACCGGCGGATCCCCATTTAGAATATTTAGGCAGATAAGTCCCGGCATAAAATGGTTTTTGTTCCGGCGTCATAATGATCGTCAGAGGCCACCCGCCGGAACCGGTGAGAGCCTGGCAGACTGACATATATACGGAATCAATATCCGGCCGCTCTTCCCTGTCCACCTTTATCGCCACATAAAATTTGTTAAGAACATCCGCCGCCTCCTGGTCTTCAAAAGACTCATGAGCCATGACATGGCACCAATGGCAACAAGATTTCTATAACCAACGTTAGGAATACCCAATAGATAAGAAAATAGGCTTATCTTCTGCTTTTGCTTTCGTAAATGCTTGTTCACACCAAGGCCACCAGTCAACTGGATTATAAGCGTGTTGAAGTAGATAAGGACTTTTTTCATGTATTAATCTATTGGGTATCTTGCTAGTTGTCATAGGGCATCACCTCCTTAAATAAAGATACAACCTTATTATACCCAAACAAAAAGTGACTATGTAAGCCACATAGCCACTAAATTTTATTTATGTGAGACGGTTTGGCACGCATACCCATGAGCACGCTCGAAGAGTGAAAATGTTGTTAGGTGATTGACCATGCCCTGTTATTCAGAAATCGGCATGGTTTTCACTTATATAAGCTTATAAGATCCTTCACAAATATTTCTTCATTAGTAAATTGAATTTTATTATTGCTTAAAAATCCATCCAATGATTGGATTGTTTTTTCGATAATTGAAATTTTCCATTTTTTGCTTAAATCTTTTTTAAAACTAATATAAATTTCATTTTTTAATGGTTCATATACTATTGAACACAGAGTATTCATTTGACTAGTTTTACTTAAAACTTCAAAGGCTTCATTTATTCCAAAGCTATGAATATTATTTTGAATATATTCATGAGCACAAATATATCTATCAGCACCTATACCATATACTTTATTATAATTTACATCCTTAAAATCCCCATTTGGAAAATTAGTCATAATAATAAAATCATTATGACTAGGACTTACTATATTTGTATCATTTCCTTCTTCCAGAATAAATGCATCACCAGTTTTATCAGCGATAATAGTATGTAGCCCTAAATCTGGGAATAATGGATTTCTAGGATACGAGATTACTCTTTTATTAAGAATTTCAAAAAATTCAGATGTTTTTCTTGTTTTCTTTAGCGCCTCATTAAAAATATCAAAAGCAAACCAATCATTTTCGTTACAACTTGATTTAAAACCTGGACTATATTCTACTGCTTGAGTACAGATAAAAAGACCCTCACTATTAAAACCAGCGATATCCCTGTATTTGTTATCTAATAAGCCTGAAAAGTAAAATAAGTTCAAATCATTATAACTATTGACTTTTAGTTTTAAATCAATTTCTTCAGCATCGAAATTCATACCATAAATAGCTTTTTCTTGACTGTATACCGAAAAACTTGTACACATTTTGGAACCTCCTTTTAATATATAATTTTGTCATATAATATGCTTAGAGTGTTTAGAGAATCATTTAGCGATTTTACCATTGGCTTCACCACTTTCTTAAACTTCCATCCTTATGATATCACCAGGCATCTCAATGGTTCAACCTTAACATTTTTCAGAATCAAAAATGCGCCACTTAAGCTTATGCTTTATGACGCATTTTGTTATTCGTTGCCTTTTTTCATTTCAAAAATAATTTTCTGTATACTTTATATTTCTTATAAATGTCCAAAATGTGCGCCGCACTTTATGGATTATTTGTTCAGACAACTAACCCCAGAGCTCATTGGCATCGGTCGCACTCCGATTCAATCGTGAGAAATCTGTTTTAACGAATGAATTGGTGGATAATAATAAAAACACCAGTCCGATCGTTAAAATGATAGCAAAGGTCATAAGCGGGGTAACTATAAAGCCGTTAATATCAACTACCAGCCCTTCATTCTTAAGTTCAGCAATGGAAAGATTGGTTTTTTCCAAAACAATCATGCGGAAAAATGCGGTAGCATAAGTCATGGGATTCATGTAAGCAACAAACCTAAGGGTATTGGGCAGCATCGATAAGGGAATATAGGCCCCGGAAAGGAATGTAAGTGGCATTGTTACGGCGGTCTTGACGATCTGGAAGGTTTGACCGTTACGAACCTTAGTTGCCATAAACAACCCTGCGCCTGAAAAAGCAATACCAATAAAAATCATTGATATGAGAATATATAACGGTGTAGTCCAGGAAGTGAACTTTATCCCGGTCAATAATCCTACCGCCAATATCAATACCCCTTGTAACGTAGAGACTGTAGCGGCAGATAATAATTGACCCATTGCAACAGCAATCCTTTTAGCCGGAGAAACCAACACCTCTTTCATAAACCCGCTGACCATATCGTCAACGGTTGATGATGCTAAATTCAGCGCACTTTCAAACACCGTGGTTATGATAACGCCTGAGAGCATATAGGAGATGGGATCTTCAATAAAATCATTTTTAAATATAGCACCAAATACATAAACAAAGAAAAAAGGAAATATCAGCGAAAGAACCAGCCCTGTTTTATTTCTCACAAAGGCTTTTAAGCCTCTCTTCCACAATGCAAACACAGTATTCATCTTAAGTATCCTCTCTTATCTTTTTGCCTGTTATCTCCAAAAAAACATCATTAAATGTACCTTTTTTAATTTCTATATTGGTAACGTATTCTTTATGAATGCTGAGAACCTCCAATAAACCGGCCAGATATTCGGCCTCTACTCTATAATAGCCATCTTTTTTTATAAAGTTTAAATCATGTTCTGTCAGCAGACGTTCAAGCGCTGCTTCATTTTTTGTACTGATATATGCCTTGTCTCTTGTATACTTTTTCTTCAAAGCGTAGGGCGTATCATGAGCCACGATAACACCACCGTCGATGATTGCAACTTTACTGCATATTTCTGCTTCTTCCATATAATGTGTTGTAAGAAAAATTGTAATATTTCTTTCCTTCTGAAGCTTAATAATATACTCCCATATATGTGCCCTGGTCTGCGGGTCAAGCCCTGTTGTTGGCTCATCAAGAAATAAAACTTTGGGATAGTGAATTAATCCGCGGGCAATTTCTACACGCCGTTTCATTCCACCGGACAAGGCCGCAACCAGTTTTTTTCTTTCAGCCACCAAATCCACCAGCTTTAAAACAAATTGTATGCGTTCTTCTACTTCTCTTTTAGGGATATTATAGAAAACGCAATGCATTTTTAAATTCTCTTCAATGGTCATTTTGGCATCCAGGGTTGAATCCTGGAACACCACTCCTATTGTTGATCTGACCTCACTTTTTTGTCCGGTAACATCTTTTCCATCGATCAAAAGTGACCCTGATGTTTTTTCAAATATGGTGCACAACGTATTAATTGTTGTGCTCTTTCCCGCACCATTCGGCCCCAGGAAAGCGAATATACTACCTTCTTCCACATCAAAAGATATATCATTTACGGCAACAAAATCGCCGTATCTTTTTGTGAAGTTTTTAACTTGGATTATTGGATCCATACGATTTTAGCTCCTCTATCGATTATATTGTGTTTATTGGGTTTTACATAGCTTCAACATGGTTTGTACGTATCATATTTTCAATAACTCCACCACTCCAGCTTTCCCCTTTTTTGGAAAAATCATGCTTTATTATAACATGAAAACCTGAAATGCAAAACCAAAGGTTGAAAACAATCGATAATGTGTGAGATAATGGGCATATAAATTTAAAGGGGTGATGGAATGGAAAATATAAAGCACAAACTGACAGTATTAGCGCATATTGCAGAAGAATTTAATCATAAAGATGTTACATGGGCCATCGGAGCTTCCTTGCTGCTATACTTCAAAGGAATCACATCAGTGTTTCACGATATAGATATTATGATTGCCGAAGACGATGTGGAAACAGTAAAAGAGATTTTATTATCTTTAGGAAATATAATACAGTCTAAACCAAACTCCAAATATAAAACAAAATGTTTTTTGGAGTTTCATGTTGATGGTGTTGAAATTGATGCAATGGCCGGGTTTGGTATCATTTACCAAGATAAGGAGTATTACTTTCCATTAAAAAAAGAAGATATAAAGGATTTTACAGAAGTTCAAGGAATTAAGATTCCCTTGCAGTCAATTGAAGAATGGCGTATATACTATGAATTGATGGAACGAGATGAAAAGGTAAAAATGATTGATTCATACCTGTAGATTTCGATTGAGAAAAACCCGCTTACGGAAGTCCTATAAGACTTTCCTTAAGCGGGTTTCTTATGCTGATATTCCGGCATTATCTGCGGCTTAATAGAATTTCATCAATTAAGCCATATTCCTTTGCCTCCTCAGCTGACATATAACGATCCCGTTCCATATCTTCCTCAATTTTCTTCAACGGCTGACCTGTCAATTCGCTGTATATCCCATTAAGCTTTGCCTTTGTTTTTTCTAGCCAATCACTATGGATTTTAATATCTGTAGCCTGCCCCTGCAGCCCACCGGATATTGATGGCTGGTGAATCAGTATTTCACTGTTTTTAAGGGCAAAGCGCTTTCCCTTCTTCCCTGATGCCAGAAGTAAGGAGGCCGCACTTCCCGATTGACCTATACTAATGGTGGAAACATCACATTTAATGTTATTCATAGTATCCATAATAGCGAACCCATCTGTTACAGATCCCCCGGGGCTGTTGATATATAAGTGAATATCCTTATTCGGATCGGTGGATTCCAGAAAAAGCATCTGTGCTATAATCAGACTTGCTGTATCATTGGTCACTGTGCCGTTAAGCATGACAATACGGTCATTTAGCAGCCTGGAAAATATGTCATACGACCGCTCTCCGCGAGCTGTCTGTTCAATTACCATTGGAATAAGATTGTTCATAGAAACCTCCCAATTATTATGCAGCCATATTCATGGTCGTATTGAAACGGCTGCTTAAATCAATCACATGATTGGAATTGCCGCTATACCTTTTCCGGTATCTTCCCGGCGTCAATCCATAAATCTTTAAAAAAGCTCTTGAAAAGGATTCCTGAGAAGCATATTGATATTCCAGGGCGATATCGATAATCGGCCTGTTTGTCTGGGCTAGCTCACCCGCCGCCTTCTCCATCCGCCTTCTGGTGATGTATCTGGTGACGGATTCTCCTGATACCTTGTGAAAAATCCGATGATAGTGGTATTTTGACAGATAAGCTCTTTTTGCAAGATCATCAAGATCTATCTTACCATTTAAGTTTTCCTCGATATATTTAAGCGAATCCCCTACTTTTGAACGATAATCCATATACCTGCTCCTTTCCAAAAATATATTATCATTATATCCTCTTTCGGAAATTATTTCTTGATAATTTTTGCTTAAATCCGGGATTGCCTTTTCACCATATCGCGGGATTGTTTCTGCCAAGGCCTGATATGGACTGTGGAATTGTGCTGAGGGATATGATATGATAATTTTAACTGAAAACTCATATAAGCCAACAAGGAGAAACGATTAAAATGAACTTTGAAATAACTGACAAAATTAAAGAACAAGATGAGAAAATCATTTACCAGGGCTTATTGGAATATAATTTAGCCAGAATTGAGGACAAGAATCCAAGAGATTTAGGAATCTATCTGCAGGATGAGACAGGAGAAAAAGTTGGAGGACTGATTGGAAATACACACGGTAACTGGTTGTTTGTGAAATATTTATGGGTCAGAGAAGATCAACGAGGGCAAAAAATCGGCAGTGCGCTTTTAAAACAGGCTGAAGAAACAGCAAAGGAACGCGGGTGCAGGTACGCATTTCTGGATACTTTTAGTTTTCAGGCGCCTGCCTTTTATGAAAAGCACGGATACATGAGCGTGTTTACACTAGAAGAATATCCTGTGACAGGAAAACGTTACTATTTTACTAAAACTTTGTAAATATATAATCGGGAAAGGGAGGAAAAATCATTGAAGAACGTTCATAGAATAGAATTTCATACGGGGAGTAAAGAAGAATTATTCCCTGATTTTGCACCAGATTTTCCATATACTGCTTCCTGCTCCCAATTGGATAAATTTATGGGACGTTTTGTTCCATGGCATTGGCACAAGAACGTGGAGCTGTTTTATATGGAAAGCGGAAAAATGGAGTACTGCACACCAAAAGGAAGAACAATATTCCCCGCAGGTTCTGGCGGCATGGTCAATTCCAATGTGCTTCACATGGCAAGGCCTCAGGCAGAATCAGAAAAAAATATCCAGTTCCTTCACATTTTTGATCCTTCCTTCATAGCCGGTCAACATGGAAGCCGGATCGAGCAAAAATACGTTACGCCGATTACCGCCGCCCCACAG
This sequence comes from Lacrimispora sanguinis, assembly GCF_044987295.1. Lineage (NCBI taxonomy): Bacteria > Bacillati > Bacillota > Clostridia > Lachnospirales > Lachnospiraceae > Lacrimispora > Lacrimispora sanguinis. Next base: position 2,517,602 of record NZ_CP173277.1, read on the forward strand.
GCTGAAATCATTGCCTTATATCCTGAGGATCCGGTACAGGCGAAAATTTTAAATACCATTCGTGAATCTTTTCACCTGTCCGAACATGATTTTGGATATGAAATTAAATTGAGAGAGGCATTATCAGATATATGGCTCCAACTTTTCTCCATATCTCGTCCCCTGTTGGAAGAAAAAGGACTTTCCAACAAAACGAATGACAAGATAAAAACGATGATGGTATATGTCCATGAGCATTATGCAGATAAAATATCAATTGCAGAGATTGCCGCCGCCGCTTATTCCAGCGAGCGGGAGTGTTTCCGGGTATTCCACGACTGTCTGCACATGACACCAGTGGAATATATCAAAACCTATCGTTTACAAACAGCCTGTCATATGCTTGCAAACAGCAGGGAAGCAATTACGTATATAAGCCACGCCTGCGGATTGGGAAGCAGCAGCTACTTTGGGAAGGTCTTTCGGGAGCATGCCGGCTGCACGCCCTTGGAATACCGCCGCAAATGGCAGGAAAATGATATATAAAGGCAGAAATAATATATTTATTCAAAAAAGATTGCACTATAATGATACCTGTAAAGGTAATAGGGCAATCTTTTTATTATAAAATTATTGCTGTCACCAAATAATCACTGTTTTTCATAATGGAGGGTTTGTAATGATAAAACTGAATATCTTGAATATGGATAACTTTTTACAAACAGTAAATGCGTGCAGTGATGCGGTCAATTTACTGTACCCGGACGGAAGAAAAGAAAATATCAACAAACACTATGGACTCCAGAACGAGCTGCTGCATCAGTACAGGGAAAATAAGAACCTCCTGTGTCTTTCACTGGATATTCCGGCTCCAAAGGATTATATGAGCATTATCTCCTACTATACTGGAGATTGCTGACCAATTGCTTGCAACTAATTCATCATAGAGGGGTCTGACCGCTATTTGGGTCAGGCCCTTTCCCCATTCACCGGCGGGTACATTTCAGTTCCCATTTTTCTGCATTTCCCGGAACCGTTACCTCTCTCATCAGGAAAATGATTGCAATAATATTAGGAAGCGCCATCAATCCATTCCAGATATCAGAAAACTCCCACACTGTCTCAAGCTTTGCCAGACACCCAAGGAACACGGCCCCCAGATAAAGCAGGGTATAGACCTTTCCTCTTAATATACGCTGAAGTATGTAAAGGGATCTGCGTTCTTTTAAACTCTCCGCCAGATATATGGCGGCTTGACGCCCCAGATAGTACCATGCAATGATGGTCGCAAATGCGAAAATCAGCATGGCTCCTGACACCACATATTCTCCAAGTATTCCTAAGCGTTTTGAGAAACAAAAGGCTGTAAGAGCCGCTCCGTCATAGCCTGCCCCGGCAGCATCTCCATCTGTCATGCACAGGATTACAAAGGCGGTCATGGTGCAGATCAAAATAGTATCAAAAAACACCTCAAACATGGCCCACATCCCCTGCTGCTCAGGAGTCGTATCCTCTGCCGCACCGTGAAGAACTGCCATGCTCCCAAGTCCAGCCTCATTGGAAAATACACCCCTGGATACGCCGTATTGCAGGCTTTTACTGATTTGATAGCCTGCGGCTCCTGAAAAAACAGAAACCGGGCGAAAAGCATCCTGAAAAATGCATTGAAAAATATATGGGATCTTATCGTAACAGGACATGATCACAACCATGGAAAACAGCATATAGGCACCGGCCGAGATAGGAATGAGCCGTTCGGAAACAAAGGCGATTCTAGCAATTCCTCCCAGTACCACCAATAATACAGTTCCAGTCAGCAAGATCCCAATGGGAATCGGGGGTATGCCAAAGGAAAATTCAAGAGTTTCCGCAATGGAATTGGACTGCACCATGCTTCCCATTCCAAGAGAAACCATGATGCAAAGAAAGCTGTATAACATGCCAAGTCCGGGGAGCTTAAGCCCCCTCTCCAAATAAACCATAGGCCCGCAGATCCATGCACCGTTTCTGTCCCGGTAGCGGTAACGGATCCCCAGCATGGTCTCCGCATAGCCTGTCATCATACCGATTCCGGCAGAGACCCACATCCAGAATATCGCCCCAGGTCCGCCGGCTGTTAATGCGGTAGCCACACCAGCGATATTTCCGGTCCCAATGGTAGCTGCTAAAGCCGTACAGGCCGTCTGGAATTTAGTCACTTCCCCTTTTTCTTCTCCCTCATCCTCCTGTATGCTTCCAATGGTATGCTTCCACCAAAATGGGAATTTTCTAATCTGAAAAAAACCCGACTTCACCGTAAAAAAGATCCCGGTTCCCAGAAACAGAACCAGAAGCCACGGCCCCCACACCATTTCATGTATGCGATGTATCATAGGATCAGCTCCTGAACGCTCTCTTTAACACATATTCGACCCAGCCAGTTAGTATGAAAATTTCCAATGTTTTTTATACAAAATAACTTTCGGTATGGTATAATCTCCATATAAGCAAAGAGCAGTGCGAATTAGGACACAGAAAAATTTTCGTCGTGCCCGCGCACGTAAGAAAATTTTTCTGTGTCCTAATTCATAGGGCGAATGCCCGTGAGCGAACGAATCCACAGGATTCGCGAGCTCCACTGCGGATGCAAACCACCCAAAAAATGCGAGGTGAACAATATGCCTGGTTTTACCACTCACTATCTGCTTGGAGTCAGGGTTTTCAACGACATGCCCAACACTCCTTTAAAACGTATAATCTCAAAATACCGCTGGCTATATCAACTAGGCCTTCAAGGACCAGATATATTTTTTTACAACATCCCCATCCTCCGTCACCGAGATTACCGCAATGTAGGCTCCTATATGCACGAAAACCATGTACATGATTTTTTCGCTACTTGCCTAAACCATTTATCCCAGATCGAGTCCAAGCAGCAGAGAGAACAAGCCATCTCATATATGAGCGGCTACTTCTGCCATTACATCGGGGATTCCATCTGCCACCCTTACGTATACGGAAGAATCGAATATGATGTAAAAAACTCCGGCAACTATCATCATGGGCTTCATGCCATGCTGGAAAATGATATAGATGCATTGCTATTGATGAAATACAAAAAGAAAAAACCATCTCAGTTCAACCAGGCGGCCACAATCTGCTTAAACGGCCAGGAATTGCAGTTTATCTCCGGTTTTTTGTCAATATGCATCAATGAAGCCTATTATCCCTTAAATTACAGGAACAACTTCCGGGTAACATCCCAGATGGTATCCCGCTCCATTCTTGCTATGCGCTTAGGATGCAGGACTCTTGCCGATCCTTCCAGCCGCAAGAAAAACAGCATAGAATTTGTCGAATCTCTTTTTTCACGTACGCACCTAGCCTCCCAGAAGCTGGTTACAGACATACCGCCAGATCCTGTGGTAACCATGAATTTAAACCATGAAACCTGGTGTAATCCCTGGAACCGCCGCCTTGCATCCCAGGCCTCATTTCCAGAGCTCTTTTATCAGTCCATGGCAAAATGCAGTGATGTATTCTATCTGCTGAACGAGGAGCTGATCTCTCCAGTTCCCTTAAAAAGCCTGGATCACAATAAGCTTTTAAAAGAGCTTGGCAATTATTCCTACCACAGTGGACTGTCAGTTGATCCATAACGAACAAAAAAAATACAATAAAAAATGGATGAGAAATTATTTACAAACTAATTCCTCATCCATATTACATTTATATCTATTGGTCTGATTCAGTACTTTCAGTATCCTCCTCTTGATCCTCAGAGGTAGCTTCCGTAATAACTGCGCCTTCCTTTGGAACAATCTTTTCATCAGATCCCTTGGGTATGTCCATATCTACCAGCCAATACTGCTCTTCTTTCATTCTATAATCCGGCATCACAATAACATGCAAATCATAATCCTTGAAAAATCCACCATAAGAGGTATCGCTTGATTTTTCATAGGAAAAATCCTGCATTGCAGCTTCGTCGCCTATATACCGAACTGCTGCATTTGCAAATACAACCGCCTCATCAGGGGTGGTTCCATCCTTTACAATCAATGTCAAATCAATCTTTTTATTCTTCTGATCTACACTGTAATTAACGCTTAACGCCATAGGATATTCTTCATTGTTCACGAACTCTTCGTCCATATCATTTCCGATCTGATCCCAATCCAGAACAATCCCCTGCTGTGTTTCAAAAACAGGTTCTGCCGGCCCTGTGGAATTAAGAATGTGTTTTTCCGTGCATCCAGTCAGCAACAACACTGACATCGCACATATCATTAGAGCTTTGTTTCTCATCATAATCTCCTCCTTATCGAACATCTAACATTATATAGGATGTAATCCTTTTTTTGTAGTGGTTTTAGTAAAATGTCAGAAAATCTTCACAAATACGTTAGTGTTTTTTCTGGAATGAAGATCTTCGCATTTAATTCTTGCATTTTCTGGTTATACATGGTATTATGTTCAATATCAATATTAAATTTAAATTTTTGAACACTTTAGGAGGCTACGTGCATGGACCACAATGAGAAAAAGGCTTTATTTAAAAAGCTGGACTGGGTAACAACCCTGATTCCTTTTATGAGCATTATTTTATTATGCCTTGTTTTCACCATATATCCCGGCAGATCTGCGGATACCCTGGCTGCTATCCGGTCATTTTTAGGAGACGAACTGGGCAGCTACTACCTTATCATCGGACTTTTTACCTTCCTGTGCTCCTTGTATATCGCTTTTTCCAAATACGGTACTATCAAGCTTGGGAACTTAGAAAAGCCTCAATATTCAAATTTTAAATGGGGTACCATGATGTTTACAGCCGGCCTGGCTGCCGATATCCTCTTCTATTCCCTTTGTGAATGGATCCTCTACGCAGGGGAACCCCATATTGCGGATCTGGGAGCCATGCAGGACTGGGCCTCCACCTACCCGCTGTTTCACTGGGGGCCTATCCCCTGGAGCTTTTATATGATATTAGCTGCAGCATTCGGTTTCATGCTCCATGTAAAAAAACGGACAAAGCAAAAATACTCGGAAGCCTGCCGCCCTCTTTTGGGAAAGCATGTAGATGGCATTTGGGGAAAACTCATTGACTTAATCGCCGTATTCGCCTTACTGGCCGGTACTGCAACCACATTTTCCCTGGCGACACCCCTTCTTTCCATGGCGGTCAGCAGGGTAACCGGTCTTCCGGAATCCAGATTACTGACTATTGCAATCCTGGTTATTATATGTATTGTTTACACCATTACGGTTTTTTTCGGCATGAAGGGCATAGCAAAGCTGGCTGCTTCCTGTACATACCTGTTCTTCGCCCTGCTTCTCTATGTACTGATCGGCGGAAAGGAAGCCAGATATACCATTGAAACAGGAATCACAGCAGTCGGGAACCTGACCCAGAACTTTATCAGCCTGTCTACCTGGACCGATGCCCTGCGGACCTCCTCCTTCCCTCAGAACTGGACTATCTTTTATTGGGCTTACTGGATGGTATGGTGTGTGGCTACTCCTTTCTTTATTGGAACCATAAGTAAGGGGCGCACCATAAAGCAGACCATCCTCGGAGGATATGTTTTTGGAATCTCCGGAACCTTTACTTCTTTTATTATATTGGGGAATTACAGCCTTGCCCTACAGACAAAGGGAGTGCTGGATGTGATGGGTATTTATTCATCCACAGGAGACTTGTACCAGACGATCATGGCAATCCTTGAGACCTTGCCGTTTGCAAAGCTGGGCCTGATCCTTTTGGCTGTTACCATGATAGCTTTTTACGCTACCAGCTTTGATGCCCTGGCCCTGGTCGCTTCTACCTACTCTTATAAAGAGCTCCCTGAGGACGCCGAGCCGGATAAACACGTGAAGCTGTTTTGGTCCGTGCTTTTAATGATGTTTCCCATTGCTCTTATATTTTCCGAGAATTCCATGGCCAATCTGCAAACGGTTTCCATTATTGCAGCATTTCCTATCGGAATTATCATACTCCTGATTATTTTCAGCTTCTTTAAAGACGCGAAGGAATATTTAGATCAACAAAAAACAAAGGATCAATAAAGGCAAGAAAATCCGCATTGAAATGGCTATTAAATAGCCGTTTCAATGCGGATCTTTTATATACAACATCTTCTTATTACAATGTCCTAATGATATATTTTAATTTCCATGCTGGAATGAGAGGGCACCCGTTGCTCCTTAGGCGGAAGCTTCTTATAATCACCGTATATCCAGGTAAGAACCTCATGCCAGCCTTTAGGTGCCATCAGTTTGGTATCTTCGAATTCCAGATCCACCGTTTCTTCACACCATTCCTTCTTAAGCGTTACATAAAGATAATCCGGCTGGTAGTTGCTGTAATACCTAAGGCTGCTCTTCCCCTTCTGATCTTTGACCGCTGCCATATGCTGCAGCTTATTCAAGGTTTTCATTGGAATCAATTTTCCAAAAGAAGCCAGCGTACCAATGACCATTTTATTGACCAGGCTGTACTTCTTAAAATCCAACCGGTAACGGTGCCCCATGGACATGCCGTAGATTACGGTATGAAGAAGGCGGGTACAGGCAGAAGCTGCCTTGCCTTCCGGAAGCTCATCAATGGTGAATAAGTCCACCCACAGATGATTTAATCTTCCTTCATAAAACCGCATCTCTTCTGAGTCCTCATGAGTCCGGCTGTTTTTATAGATGATCCTGGTTGTAAAATCATAAAAAGCGGTTCCGCCTCTTAAATCTTTTGGTTCAAGAAGCTCCATCTCTTCCGGAAGCTCACGGCGTACTACCTTTAAAAAAGCATCATAATTGGAACGGGTAAATGCCACATCTGCATCATCATCCCAGGGAATGAAGCCTTTGTGCCTCACTGCTCCTAAAAGCGTTCCTGCATCCAGAAGATATTTAATCTTGTATTTCCGGCAGATACGATCAATTTCCTTTAAAATAGCCAGGTTTGCCTGGTGTACCTCCGTTAAATCGTATTCCTTCATGTTTCCTCTTTCCTGCCCGCCCATTACAGGCTCAAAGCCTCCTTAATGGTCTTTGCCATATAGTCGATCATCTCATCCGTCATTCCCGGATATACTCCTACCCAGAAGGTATCCTCCATGATCCGGTCAGTATTGGTCAGCTGCCCAACGATCCGGTAGCCTTCCCCAGACTCCCTCATCTGATCAAAGCATGGATGTTTCGTCAAATTACCGGCAAACAGCATCCTTGTCTGAACGCCTTTGGATTCCACATACTGTACTACCTGATTCCGGCTTACACCTTCCTTGCAGGTTATTAAAAAGCCGAACCAGCTTGGCTTGGAGTCTTGACATGCCTCCGGAAGGATCAGCTTGTCGGAAACCTCTTCCAGACCTTTATGAAGACGGTCGAAATTATGGCGCCGCCTCTCAACAAAGGATGGAAACTTATCTAGCTGGGCACAACCAATTGCCGCCTGCATGTCAGTGGCCTTTAAATTGTAGCCGAAATGGGAGTAAACATATTTATGGTCATAGCCAACGGGAAGCTCTCCGTACTGGCGGTCAAACCGGTGTCCGCACAAATTATCTCGTCCGGAAGGGCATACACAGTCCCTTCCCCAGTCACGGAATGAGCGGATAATTTTGTTCAGCAGAGAATTATTCGTATAAACTGCGCCTCCCTCTCCCATTGTCATATGGTGAGGCGGATAAAAACTGGAAGTTCCTATATCCCCGATGGTCCCGGAGAAACGCTCTTCCCCGTTTATGGTGTAAGTTGTTCCAAGAGCATCGCAATTATCCTCTACAAGCCATAGCTGATGCTTATCACAAAATGCCTTAACGGCAGAAAGGTCAAAGGGATTTCCCAGGGTATGGGCAATCATGACTGCCTTGGTCTTTTCTGAGAGTGCAGCTTCAAGCATGTTCACATCAATGTTATACTGGGGGATGGTTACATCCACAAATACAGGAACCGCCCCAAACTGGATCATCGGGGTCACCGTAGTGGGGAATCCTGCTGCTACTGTGATTATTTCATCACCGCGCTTGATTTGACGCTCTTTTAAAAGCGGCGATGTAAGAGTCATAAATGCCACCAGATTCGCGGATGAGCCGGAATTAACAAGAGAGCAGAACCTTACATTTAAATATTTAGCCAGCTTCTTCTCAAATTCATCGGTATACCGTCCGGACGTAAGCCAAAACTCCAGGGAGCTGTCCACCAGGTTTACCATCTCCTGATGGTCGTATACACGGGAGGCGTAGGAAATACGTTCTCCTTCTTTAAACGGATCTTTCTGATTGTGATAGGTGCTGCAGTATTCCTTTACCAAGGAAAGGATCTCCTCCCGCGCCTCTTTTTCTGTCTTGTTTTCAAACATTCTATTTTTTCCTCTCATGCTCATTTCAATTGAAAAATTCTTTAATCTGCAGATCCATGAATGCAGGCATATCCGCCCCTTCCAAGTAGGCCTTGGTCCATTCCACGGTCTTTTCTACTGCTTCCTTCACCCCATACCTGGGATACCAGCCAAAGACCTTTTTGGTCTTGGAGCAGTCCAGTTTTAAGAAGTTAGCCTCATGAGGGCCTCCTTCAAACTTATCAATCCACTTGATTCCCTGGCCCCAGGCCTCACAGAATAAATCCGCCAGCACTCCGGTGGTCACGCAGTCTCTGTCGTCAGGACCTACATTATAATATCCTTGGAACGTTGAATCCTCGTACTGTTTCATGGCAATGGTCATGTAAATAACCAAAGGTTCCAGTACATGCTGATACGGCCTTGTAGAATGAGGATTTCTTACGATAATATCCTGTCCTGCTGCTGCCGCCCGTATGCAGTCCGGTATAATCCTGTCATTGGCAAAATCTCCTCCTCCGATTACATTTCCTGCACGGGATGTAGAAACTGCCACACGTCCGTCAGAGAAAAAGGATTTTGCATAGCTGTGAGTCACCAGCTCGGAACAGGATTTGCTGTTGGAATATGGATCATAGCCATCTAACGGATCTGTTTCCCGGTATCCGTATTCCCATTCCCTGTTTTCATATACCTTATCCGTTGTAACATTTAAAAAGGATCTGACGGAAGGGGTCAGACGTATGCATTCCAGTACGTTGACCGTCCCCATGACATTAGTCTCATAGGTATAGACCGGATCCTTATAAGAGTCCCGTACAATGGGCTGGGCAGCCAGGTGAAACACGATTTCCGGCTCCTCCCGGGCAAACACCTTTTTTAAATGTTCCAAATCCCGGACATCCCCGATGATAGAATTCACATTGCGGGAAAGTCCTGCTGCTTCAAACAGGTTTGGGTCTGTGAAGGGTGCAAGGGAATATCCCGTTACGGATGCTCCGGCCTTAACAAGGAGATGGCTGAGCCAGGTCCCCTTAAAGCCTGTATGTCCTGTAACCAGGACTTTCTTTCCTTTATAAAAATCACTAAATTCGTTCCATTTGATACTAGCCCAACTTGTCATATCATTTCTCCCAAATCTTCCATGGCGCCTCTCCGGACTGCCACAAATCTTCCAGCTTCTTCATTTCTCTCTGCGTATCCATGCACTGCCAGAAGCCGTTATGATGGAAGCTCATAAGCTGACCCTCTGCCGCCAGGCTCTGCAATGGTTCCTTTTCAAATATGGTGCTGTCATCTTTTAAATAGGAGAAAATCTCCGGATTTAAGACCATGAAGCCTCCATTGATCAAGCTGGTATCCGCCTCGTCCTTTTCTCTGAAGGAACGGACCACATCGCCTTCGTCAATATCCAGAACTCCCTTTAGCTGGGCGATATTAACGGTGGTCATGGTAGCGGTCTTTCCATGATCCTGATGAAATTTTAACAAAGCCTTTAAATCCACATCGCAAACACCGTCTCCATAGGTCATCATAAAGGGCTCATCGCCGATATAGGGCTGGATGCGCTTAATACGTCCGCCGGTCATGGTATTTAACCCCGTATCTACCAGGGTCACCTTCCACGGCTCCGAATAATTGTTATGTACCTCCATCTTATTGTTGGCAAGATCAAAGGTCACATCGGATGTATGAAGAAAATAATCCGCAAAGAATTCCTTTACTACATACTGCTTATATCCAAGGCAAATGACAAAGTCATGAAAGCCATACTGGGAATAGTATTTCATAATATGCCACAAAATAGGCTTCTCCCCGATTTCAATCATTGGCTTTGGTTTTAAATGGCTCTGCTCACTGATTCTGGTGCCAAAGCCTCCTGCTAATAATACTACCTTCATTGGTTCTTCCTCCAAATCTTTATTTTAATCGTACTCTTTATAAGCCTTCCTGTAAAAATGCATCAATACCTTTACCACCGGTCTTGGCCACATCTTTGAAAACATATCGGCTTCCTCTCTGACACGGCTGTTATCCGCAATACAAGCCTTTGTGGTGGCCTCCCCGTGAACTCTGTAATACAAAATCGTCTTTTCCACGCAAATAAAACGCCCCGGCCGCCCGGATAACTGGTAAAGCGTGTCCCAATCCAAAGCAAACCGGTAAGGAGAGGTGAAAAGTGATTCTCCTAATTCTTCCTTATTATATGCGCATGCAGGGCAGCAGATGGAGTTACCAAACAGCAAAGCGCTTTTCTTGACCAAGGACAAATGACTGATAGAATGGAAACGAAGCGGGATCCTTAGAAAACGCTTGATAAATTCCACCATCTCAAAGACAGCCGGCCGGTCCCCCCGGATCACGGTATAACCTCCCGTAAATAATGTCATATCCGGGTATTTCTTATAGTTTTCCAGAAGCCTCTTTACATAATCCTTCTGGTATAGATCATCCTGATGGGCAATGGTAACAAAACGGGATTCTGCCATATCATAGGCAAAATTCCAGTCTTCCCGTATATTACTTTTCCCTTGCCGGATGAACAATGGAATCTGATACTTGTCCGCCATTTTTTCAATAAAAGGGCTGGGTGTTGATGTGCATATGATGATCTCCGACCTGACGCTTTGTTTCAGGAGAGAACGGATGCAGGCTTCAAGATAGGGCGAGTCCTTATATGCGCAGACCGCAAATGCATGTGGTTTCATATTTCTCCTTAAATGAGCTTGTTATTATCTGGCTATGATTATACCATAAATACCTTAAAACATTCCACCATATTCATTATTTTGAAAGAATTCTGAAAATATATGCTTTGCATGTATTAAGAATTATATGTCCCCTCTTCATTGACGAACCGGTTAAATTAGGATAAGCTAAGTATAACGACAAAATACATTACCAGATAAAGGAGATTACTTGCTATGAGCATCCGACTGATCGCCTCCGATATGGACGGCACCCTTTTAAACCCTCAGACCAATATCTCAAAAGCCAATGTAGAAGCAATCCGCAGACTTGAGCGCGCGGGCATAGAATTTTTAATCTGCAGCGGACGGGATTATCAAGAAGCAAAAGCCGTTATGGATGCCTGTGATATCACATGCAGCTACATCTGCTTAAGTGGGGCTGCCGTATATAGTCAGGATGGGGAACTACTGAGCGAGATTCCTCTTACCTCTAAAAACCTTGTAGATATTGATCGGATTCTTACAGAGCAGCAAGCGGATATGGATATTCTATCCTCCCATGGGCGGTATACTACTGCCACAAAAGAGAGAAAGCTAAACGAGCTATACTCTTTCTTAAAGAAGAAATTCACCTCTGCTGCCAGCATTTCTAAAGATCTGGAAGCCGCTGTGCAAAAGCGAATGGAATCCACGACCTTTATTTCTTCTCTTAAAGAGCTGCCTGAGGATAGCGATGTATTTAAAATATGCAGCAACGGAATTCCGGTTCAAAAGGCTTCAGATTTAAAAGAAATCTTCGCAGACTATCCAGATCTGGCTGCGGCCTCCTCTTTCCCCGACAATATTGAGCTGACCAACCAGGCTGCTCAGAAAGGAACGGCTTTAAAAGCTTATGCAGAGCGCAAGGGAATCTCTCTTAAGGATGTGATGGTTCTTGGAGACAGCGACAATGATCTGTCCATGTTCACACCGGAATTCGGTTGGACCGTTGCCATGGAAAATGCCATGACCTGCATCCGGGAGGCGGCGAAATACCATACCAAATCCAATGCAGAGGATGGGGTTGCCTGGGCCATTCGCAGACTTGTGTTTCAGGAAAATATATAAGAACATATAGGAAAAGCCGGAAGAGATCGATGGGTATCTGTCTCTTCCGGCTTTTAAAAGTTAATCGGATATTCGCAATTACACTTCTGTAAAACCAAACATTTTCCAGGGCTTAATGTAATCAAGCAACACCAGTTCATAATCTGGTATATGGCCAATCACATTCTTTCTACCATCATTCGGCATATCTTTTAAAACAACATGCAGCTCTCCCTTATAACGAGAATAACCGTCATTTAGAATTACAACATCCCCCCGTTTTAAATCCCGGGTATTGTCAGGAAGCACTGACTTGTCAGCAAAGACTACTCTTGGCCAGGTGGAACGTATCATGTATTCGCTGATATCCCCTCTGATCACATGCTGCTGGTCAAAGTAAAGAATCTCCCGCTCTGTTTCCGTCAGTTCTTTCTCCAGTCGAAGGCCAAACATCAGCTTTCCAGGAGTCACTGATGCACAGGCCTTTAATTCTTCTTCAGAAGCATAGGCATTGGCGATAATCACATCGTCTACCATGCGGGTTGCAAGCAAATGCCGTACCTGGGCATCCACTGGCAGACCACGGTGCATCTCCAGTGTACACAATCCTTCATTCACAGGCCATGGTCCATAAGTATTCTCATTGTTGCTGGATACAAAGGCCGCAACCTTAAGGCCGTGCTTTTTCATTTCCCGGTTGCAGTAATCAAAATGCTCCAAACTGATCCCAGTATATTTCTGAGGATAAAAGTTGTGGCAGGTGATGATCCTTTCCGGCACCGGATGATGATTCATGATATTTGCCACATAGCTTGGATCGGTGCTGGCGTTTAGCTCGATCTTCAGTCCCTCGCTGTTATAGCTCATTGCAGCTTCCTTCATGCCGTCAAAGCCTTCATCCAGCCGGATCCCATCTGCATGCATCTCCTTAAAGGGGGCCAGATTATCATAAGAAGCCCCAAGCATTTCAAAAACAGGAGGCGCCACGTCCAGAATTACTTCCATACCGGATTCATGGGCCGTATCAATCATATCCTTAAATTCATTGATTATCTCAGATATGTCTTTATTCCCCACGCTCAACAAGCAGGTAAAAATCCGTCGAAACCCGTATTTACCGGCCAGACGTATATATTCCTTATCCCGTTCCGGAGTGGAATGCTCCGGATACAAGGAGATACCAAGTCTTCCCATAATTAATTTCCTCTCCACTTTCCTGCCCAGTTATATGGGCATAAAGGTATACCTGCAAGGTATTTCCGTTTATGTGGTTATCTCAATTACTTTTTCAGTCGGGTTGTTAAATTCTCTGATATACACGACCGGGCTGCCGCTTTTGCTTACAATGGTGCTCTCAACCATAATAATCGGAGTATTCAGCTTTACGTGAAGCAGATTAATATATTTTACAGGCACTATAATAGGAAGAAACTTCTGTGTAACCGATCCCTCGTCAATGTATCCTTTCAGATCTAATAGTTTATTTAAGTTGTTGTAATCATTGTCATTAATCAGGCTTTGGATCAAATAAATTTCCTCAACACTTACAGGCTTTCCATTCTTCCGGTTCAGACGAACGATCCGGATCATCCAGTCCTCAGACTCGATTTCCAGACAGGCAGCGATCTTTTCATCGCAAAAGCAGGAACTGAAATAGATTACATTGTAATCATAAGTATCATCCATTGGCTTATTTAAAGTCTCTGCGGACGTGTTTTTTTTCATCAGCCTTTGGTCTGCAACAAAAGTCCCTTTATTTTTATCTCTATATAATACTCCCTCTTCCACCAGTTCATTTATAGCATTGCGCACGGTCATACGGCTGGCATTATACCGACCGGCCAGTTCCCGTTCTGATGCAATAGGGGTATTGACAGACGCGTCCTTAATTTCTTCCATAAGGTCCTGTTTTATTTTCTGATATTTCGGAGCCCCCATTGTATCACCTCTTATCACCTTTAATTCTCTTTTGTCCTCTGTCCCTTAATGAAGCTTTCCATGGATGAAAGCATCCTGGAAACCCTCTTTTTGGATCCTTTTTGATAAAACCAAGAGACAATTTTATAGTTTAAGGAGTAGGAAGTACTCTCCCCTTCAAATCCCTCCCTGTAGTGTACCATAATGTTTCCGTCTTTGCTATCTTCGACCTCATAAAATATGACATTTGTCCCATGGGAGGTGCGGAAGCTTGCCTCATAACAGCTGGGAGAGACAAACTGCTTAATCACCACATCTACATGGTTTTCCTGCCCCATTTTATTTTTCATCTTCTTTTTATAGCGATAACCGGAATAAATCTGGTCAGGATTTACCTTTTTCCCTGTGGCCTGGCTGATATCATAGGCAACCGAGGACGCCAGGGCATTGAAAAATTCCTTTGCCTCTACATTCAGTTTTTGACTTACTTCCATATGTCTCTCCTATTTAGCCGTTTCAAAACCATTGTTTTTAAGCAGCTCCTGATACCAATAGCCTGACTTTTTTATGGTCCGCTTTTGGTTTTCCAAATCCAGCTCCACAAGCCCGTAACGGTTCTTATAAGCATTGAGCCATGACCAGCAATCCACAAAGGTCCAAACATGATATCCGATGCAATTGCTTCCTTCTTCTATCCCTTTATGAAGCCAGGTCAAATGCTCCTTATAGAACTCAATGCGGTAATCATCCTGTATCATGCCTTCTATCTTAAAACGTCCCTCATTTTCCACACCCATGCCATTTTCTGTAACCATCCATTCAATGTTTCCATAGTTGTCTCGGATATTGACAGCAATGTCATATAAACCTCTGGGATAGATTTCCCAGCCCCTGTATGGATTCATCCGTTTGCCAGGCATATCATAGATGTCAAAATAATATTCCGGCATAAATGGCGCTGCCGGGTTGGGAATATTGGCCTTTGCACAGACACGGAACGGATGATAGTAGTTTACTCCCAGAAAATCCACCGTGTTCTGACGGATGACTTCTAAGTCCTCCTTAGAAACCGTCGGAAGCAATCCATGCTTTTCTATGAGAGCAACCAGTTCCGGATCATAAGTTCCCTTAACGGCAGGATCCAGGAAGCTTTTATTCTGGAACAGCTCTGCAATCTTTGCCGCCTTCTCGTCCTCCGGATGGGAACTTCTGGGATAAGCCGGGGTCAGGTTTAATACAATCCCGATCTTTCCTTCCTGCTTCATGCTATGATATTCCTTCACTGCTAAAGCGCTGGCCAGTGCTGTATGATAAGCCACCGAAACCGCCGCTTTGGGATCCACCTTGCAGGGATAGTGATAACCTTGAAGATATCCGCATTCCACATGGACGATAGGCTCATTAAAGGTAAACCAGTGTTTCACCAGATCACCGAATAAATTAAAACAGGTCCAGGCATATTCCTTATAATAATCCACGACCTTTCTGTTTTCCCAGCCTCCCAGCTCCTGCAGCTTAACGGGCATATCAAAATGATACAAGTTTACAAATGGTTCGATCCCGTTTTCCTTTAATTCCAGAAACAGGCTGCGGTAATAATCGGCCGCTTTTTCATTCACCTCCCCGAACCCCTCCGGAAACATACGGGACCAGCTGATGGATGTCCGAAAAGAATTATGGCCTGTCTGCTTCATCAGTTGAATATCCTCTTTATAATTCTGGTAAAAAGCAGAGGTAATGCCTGGGCCAATGGCTCCATGAAATTTATAGCCTTCTTCCTCATACCACAAATCCCAGATATTTTTCCCTCTACCGTCATTTTCCTCGCCTCCCTCACACTGGGTGGCGCTGGTTGCACTTCCAAAGTAAAACCCTTCCGGAAACTCAAGTTTCATATCTTATACCCCCTTATTTCCTTTTCTTTATCAGCATGACTGCACCCAACAGTACAAATACCAGACCAACGGTCATATACATGGCAGAGGTTGGAAGCTGGGGTGATACAGTAATGAACAGGCAGCCTATGGCGATTAAAAATATGGTCCAGCTTTTCATGGCGCGCTCTCCCCTTCTTTCTCTGCTAAACTTAAGAACTGCCAAATCAGTTCTGTCAGGACATCCCCTGTGAACTGGTCTGGCAGCTCCTACTTAATCTATGTTACTATTCGTTTTTCATCTTATTTGCCATCATTACAAATGGTGTCCAGATAGCAAAAGATATAAACAGATTAAACAATGATACAATTGCTGCCATAAAGCTTCCGCCTGTTGCAAGGAAGGCGTAGATGCCTGCTGGCATTACCCAGGGTACCGCTACGAAAACCGGAGGAATCAGGCCAATGGCAGTTGCGCCATATGCGATGGTCGCACATACCGGAGGAACGATCAGCCATGGAATCAAATACACCGGGTTCAATACGATAGGCATACCGAAAATGATCGGTTCATTGATATTAAATACACCCATGGGCCAGGACAGCTTGGCAATGGCCTTTTGGTCATCCCTCTTAGAAAACAGGAAGATTGCGATAATAAGTCCTAAGGTAATTCCGGAACCGCCCATCTGGCAGTAGGCATCAAAGGAACCGCGGGTCCATAAGTATGGAAGATTCGCAGTGCTCTGGCTGGTGGTAAATGCCTCAATGTTCTGGTTTAATGCCGTTAAATAGATACCGTCCATGATAGGAGCCAGTACGTTGTGCCCATGGAGACCAAAGAACCATAACAACTGGATCAGGAATACCATGAAGATTACGCTGAAGAAGCCCTGTGACAAGCTGAGGAGCGGCCTCTGGATATATTTGAGAACCATATCATTAATGGTAGAACCTGTTGCGGTTATACAGATCTGGGTTAAGATACCTGCAGCATAAATGGCGATTACACCTGGAACAATGGCCGCAAATGCCTTGCTTACTGCTGGCGGTACAGAATCCGGAAGGTTGATGGTAACCTTTTTCTGCATCAGCTTTATGTAAATCATGGTACAGATAAAGCCCATAATCAGTGCGGTAAACAGACCACCGGAACCGGTGTATCCGGAACCTAAGTATCCCCAGCCACTGACTCCATTTAATGCAACACCGCCGCCTGCTGTGGCAGTTACATCAAGTCCGAGACCTTTCAGCTGATCAGCAGCCGTCGCTGCAACACCTGGAAGTTCATAGTTGAAGGTAGCGCTTTGGCCCATACAGGTGACTAAGCTTGCAAATGCAATAACTCCGCCTGCAATGGCGTTTACATCATAGGTTTTAGAAAGATTATAGCCCAGGGCAAAAACAAATGCCAGAGCAAGAATTACAATAGAACCAAAGTATACGTTGCCGTTAACACTGATGATTGGAGACATGGCCTGAACAAAACCGGTCATGCCTGCCTGGTTTGGAAGATCCCTTAAAAATACATTAAGTAAAACTGCTATGGAACCAACCATGGTTATTGGCATGATGGCTATGAAGGCATCACGAATGGCAACCAGATGTTTCTGGGAGCCAATTTTAGCTGCGATTGGCATAAATTTTGCTTCCATGAATGAATTAAATGCACCCATACTTTTTCTCCCTCTTTTATCCTCCCCTAAACGATTGAAACGGGGAGTTACTTTTTCATACTTACCCGTTTAATTTCCCCAGCGCCTGATCCAGTACTTTGGCGCCATTCATCGTGCCGTAAGCCATCATATCGATGACAAGCACAGGTTTCTCATTTTTCACTCTCTCGTTCATCTTTTTCTCAAGATAACGAACCTGAGGCCCTAATAAAACAATATCTGCCTTTTTCACTTCCTCAACAGATTCAGAATCTCCCACTGCCCAAATGGTGGCCTCCACGCCTTTTTCTGATGCTGCATCCTGCATTTTCTTTACAAGCATGCTTGTAGACATTCCTGCTGAGCAAACTAATAAAATATGATACATCCTCGCACCCCTTTCTGTGGTCTAGACCACTTCTTCTTACCCATATAATACTATAACATATGCAAAAACACAAGCAAATTCTAAAATAAAAATAAACTTTTTATTTAATAATTAATATTTTCCCTATCAACCAGGTATTTTATCCGTTATAACGCCATAAAAAATGCTGTGAAGCAGACTTTTTCAGTCATTTTCACAGCATTTTTCCTATTCTGGTATTCTGTCAGTCAATCAGATACTCGCAATCCGCGCCCCTACTTGATGAAGTTAAAAAATTGCGGAAGGTGTTTTTTATGGGCTTCCAGCAATTCATCAATGACCGCATTGGCATCGTGATCGCTTGCACAAAGAGGATTCATGTTAAGAGCCGTCACTGCCAGATCCCGGTTTCCGGTGACAGCTGCTTCGCAGACCAGGCGCTCAAAGGTCTTAATGGTTTGTATGGTCCCATTAATCTGAGGCTTTAACTCACCTACGGCAATGGGCTTTGGTCCTCCGCTGGTGATGATACAGGCGACTTCCACGGCACTGTCTGCCGGGAGATTTGAGATCGTCCCATTATTGCGAACGTCTACATACTGGATATCACCCGTATTGTTGTGCAGGGAGCAGATCAGGTTGCAGGCAGCATCACTGTACCTGGCACCCCCTCTCATCTCCAGCTGTTTGGGCTTAACATCCAGGTTCTCATCCTTGTAAAGCTCAAACAGTTCCTCCTCTACCTTTTTCACCACTTCGCCCCGGACCCGGCCTTCCTCGAATTCCTTTAACTCCTCTTCCAGCTGTTCTTTGGTAAAGAAATAATAGTTGTGATAGGGGCAGGGGATGCAGTGAAGTCCCCGGATAAACTCCGGTGAAAACGGCAGGGTGGAAAAGTTCTTCATGGAAATAGCATCCTCAGCGCTGATGTGCTGATAGATTTCCAGGATTTCTTCCAGCCTTGACTGTCCATCCACAAATACATCGGTTGCAAAAATATGGTGATTTAAACCGGAAAGCTCCATCGTCACCCGCTCCGGCTCCACATCTAACAATCTTGCAAAGCCATTCACCATATTAATAGGCACATTGCAAAGGCCGATCACCTTTTTATAATCCGTATATCTTAACACTGCCTCTGTGATCATTCCTGCAGGATTAGTGAAGTTGATCATCCACGCTTCCGGGCAAAGCTCTTTCATGTCCTTTACAATATCCAGAATCACCGGAATGGTCCGGAATGCCTTGAACATGCCGGCCGCCCCGTTTGTCTCCTGACCAATCATGCCGTGGCTTAAAGGAATCCGTTCATCTTTGATTCTGGCCTCTAACAGTCCCACTCTCATCTGTGTTGTCACATAATCCGCATCCTTTAAGGCCTCCCGCCTGTCATAAGACAGAATCACCTTCATGGGAAGTCCCGCTTTTTTAACCATGCGCTGTGCAAGGGCGCCTACGGTCTCCAGCTTCTCCCTTCCTTCTTCAATATCCACCAGCCAAAGCTCTCTTACGGGCAGTTTTTCATAACGTTTGATAAACCCTTCCACCAGCTCCGGTGTATAAGAGGAGCCGCCCCCAATGGTAACGATTTTGATCCCTTCCATAATGTCTCTCCTTTTCCTGGATTGTAATAAGCCTTCTTGCTCCTGAGATTATGTCAGTGTGCAAGAAGGCTGTTATGGGTAAATGCTTATTTACTTTTCAATGGCATCCTTTAAATCCTTGATCATCCGGTAAAGGTTTAAAACCTCCGCTGCCTGATCTTTTGCCATCATAGCCATGGTCAGGTGATCCTGGGCATGTACCAGAATAATATTTACTTCAACAGGATTCCCCTGAGCTTCCTGCTGGATCAAATCAATCTGGGATTGGTGGGCGGACCTCATCTCAAGCTCCGCCTCTTTTAAGTATTTTTCCGCTTCCTCAAAGTTAAATTCTCTGGCAGACTCCATCGCCATCATGGAAAGCGATTTTGAATTTCCTGCGTTCATAATGAGCTGAAATGCTACAGCATAATTCTCATCCATGGTATACTCCTCCCCTATGTCAAATTTTTCTATATACTAGCACAAGCAACTTTTTTTTGCAAGGGAAAGTAAAAAGAGAAGAGCAAATAAATTTTTAAAGTCTGCCGGAAAATGGAAGGCCAATATACCCTTCAATCAGCTTTAATGTCTGTTCTAAGCCTTTTTCATGGGTCCGTTCGGTCCCATGGGAAGCGTGAACTCCCGGGCCGATCAAAGCTCCCCTGATGTCATGTCCGCCACGGATGGCGCTTCCTACATCAGAACCGTAGTGAGGGAATACATCCACCGCAAAATCCAGGTTCCTCTCCTTTGCAACGGCAATGAGACGGTTTGTCATTTCGTAGTCATACGGTCCGGTGGAATCCTGGGCGCAGATGGATACCTTTTTTTCATCCCCAGTTAAATCATCCCCCAAAGCTCCCATGTCCACGGCAATAAACTCCTCTATATCTTCCGGAATCCAGCTTGCGCCATATCCCACTTCTTCGTAATTGCTGATCACTAATTTAAGAGTCCTTTCCGGCTTATGCCCGGACTCCCATAAATCCTTTAATACTCCCATAAGGACTGCCACAGAAGCTTTATCATCCAAATGGCGGGATTTGATAAATCCGCTTCCTGTATGGACGAACATGGGATCGAAGCTGATGTAATCCCCAGGGGATATTTCAAGCTTCTTTACATCATCGATGTTCTCTACCAACTCATCCAGGCGTATCTCCATATTTTTCACCTTTCTCTCCAGAGTTCTGGCATTGTCATAGGTGTGGACGGATGGCTCTTTTGTGAGAATGGTCCCTGTGTAGGTCTTTCCGGTTCTGGTGTGTACTTTGCAGTACATACCTTCGATGGTCTCCATCATGAAACCTCCCACAGGCACAATGGTGAGCATCCCTGTTTTGGTGATGGAACGGACCATAGCTCCCAGAGTGTCCACATGAGCGGATAGGCCTAAAACCTCCTGTTTCTGCCCGGGAACCTTAATGATGAGGCCGCCTTTCTTGTTATAAACAGAGGAAAAGCCAAATTTTGTAGCCTCTTCCTGGATTGCATTCATGACTTCCCTGGTGTAGCCGCTGGGGCTTGGGATATTTACAATTTTTTCTAGCATTGATATTACGTATGACATAGTTTCCATGGTAAATTACCTTCTTCTTTCTTTGTTTTTTGTATTCTTTCGACCATCTTTTTTCTCCCGCAGGCAAGAGGGGCTGTCTTTCCTCTGTCCGTCTCCGCTTAGATCGTGAAAATGAATCGATTCTATATGACTGTAATGTTATATGGAACAAGAAAAATAGGGGTGGACAAGTCGGTTTCAGCGCATTATCATTATATCATAGAAATGAGGAACCGGTTAAAAAGGTTAAAAAATATCAGAATAAAGTAAGTAGGAAGGAAGAAGTCATGCTGTCAGATTATCATGTACACACCTATTTCAGCGATGATTCGGAGTGTTCCATGGAAGAAATAATCCAAAGGGCCATTCTTTTGGGATTTGATGAAATTGCATTTACAGAGCACGTGGATTATGGGGTGAAAACAGATTTAAATTGTAAATATGAAAATTATTTTAAAGAACTGGAAGAAATGAAAGAAAAATACAGGGGGAAATTATCAATAAAAGCCGGGATTGAATTCGGGGTGCAGTCTCACACCATTTCCCTTTTCCAAAAGGATTATGAAGCATATCCCTTTGATTTTATCATTCTGAGCAACCATCAGGTGGATAACAAGGAATTCTGGAATTACCATTACCAGGAGGGAAAAAGCCAGGAAGAATTTCAAATGGCTTATTATGAGGCCATTTATGAGGTTGTTCAAAAATACAAAAATTATTCCGTCCTTGGCCACCTGGACATGATCAAACGATATGATACATATGGAGAATTTCCAGACAGCAAAATTATGGATGTGGTGGACAAAATACTCCGCTGCGTGATTGATGACGGAAAAGGGATTGAGGTTAATACTTCAAGTTTTCGATATGGTTTGAAGGACTTAACGCCATCCAGAGAGATCCTGAAACGGTATCTTCAGTTAGGCGGACGCATCCTTACCATTGGATCGGATTCCCATAAGGCAGAGCATCTGGGGAACCATATTGGGGAAGTAAGGGGAATTTTAAGAAGTCTTGGGTTTAAGCAGTTTTGCACCTTTGAGAGCATGAAGCCTATTTATTGGGATCTATGATATAGTGATATCCTGCCTGGGGTTAACAGCCGATGGCAGGACATCACCGTAGGCATTTTCCAGACCATAAACAGCGGTCTTCTCCTCCGTCACAAAACGGCTGACCTTTCTCGTCAGCTTAGAAAATTCCGATGGCTTATTTTCAAAGGTTATTTCTCCTAATTTCCGATTCCAGCAATCAAGCATGACTGCCGTATGAGTTTCCTTATGCAGGTCGATTCCCACATAAATGATATTTTCTTTTCTCAGATGTCATCCTTCCTTTTTTCCTGTCTCCATCCTGAAATGATAAAACCGCCGGCAACCTTAGCTGATAAGCGTTATTCACCGATTTACACACAAAGGCCACGGTGACCGCAAGGGGGATTAAGCCTATTCACTTCCAAAACCCAGGATTTTACAGGGTAATCCTTTTTCAAGGTTGGTGTATGTTACCTCTGGTTTGTAGTGATTGCAAGTCGTTTTGGATGGGTTTTTCCGATTTGTAAGGTATGATACAAAAGCTGAGGATGGGTTTGTTACATAGTGGTATCGACTTCCAGGATCTGGTACGGTATCCTTTGGCTCAAAGGAGGTGACAAAAATCATGAACGAGCGGGAACTCATAGATCTTGTAATTGTGGAAAGAATTGATATGCTGCTGCATCACAAAGAAGAGGAAAAAGAAAGCGGTGAATCAGAATCGCTATTTTTTGAAGAAGCAGTGTCCATTCTCAAGAAGCTCCCAAAAAAGGAGGAGGATATCCTAAACAAATACATAGAACTTCAAGGGCTTCAGATAGCTGAAAATGAATCCTATCTGTACTCCTGCGGCATCGCAGATGGCATCCGCATGATGAAGTACATTGAAAAGCTGTAAATCAGAAAAAGAACAGCCACTGAATCCTGTCATCAGAGTCAGTGGCTGGCTTTTTCTGGTTTGTTTAAAGAAGTACTCAGAGAGATGCGGAATTATCCCGTCCCCCCCTGTAACCCCCTCCTGCCCAGTTTACCATAGCTGGATTTTTTTGAAAAGAGGGGTTCAGCTTGTGTAAGCAGGATTTTTCCTTACTTTTTTGTGACAATTTTAAATGTCCCTCCTAGTAAATTTCTACCCTAATCACATCTCTTATCAGCAATTCATTCTCCTTAGCCCGTGTACGCTCGTGTTGCCCCAGTGTGCCATTAAAAAGATAGAGGTGGCATAGTTGCCCATATATGGGGTCAAAAGCAAATGTGAGCCGATTTAGGGAAAAGATTGACAACTTTTTGCTGATGTGTTTTTCTCCAAAGAACATCAGGCGTCATTCACAAATCATCTTTAAAGCTCACTTTTCAGGCAAGTTTTAGCCCATACTTACTAGGTCGAAAATAGAACAGGAGAAAGCCGGGTGGTCAAAAGCCCCACCCAGCAGTCCACTTCGTCCAGCAGTGCTGGGCGTTTTAAGCCATTTCACGCTAGGTGGTCAGATTCGAAAACTTGGTACGGTCAAGGTGGTCGGAATGCCATGAATTTGGCAAATATAAAGGCTTTTCTAATAATACCTGAACCGCCACCTATGCCGTCTAACACTTATCTTTGCTGTTTAAAAGCCTCAGTATTAAGTCCATTTTAACTATTACTCAACGAACAAAATACTCAACATATAAACATTTAATCAATATCTAATTCTGATATTATTTTTTTTAATTCATTTATAACATCAAATCGATAATCATTGTCAATATCTACATCTTCAGGGAATGTTATATTATAGATTTCAACAAATGCTTTATCTTTTTGCATATTATATAAATCTTCATCAACAGTAAGGTATTTAAAGTTTTTCTTAAGGAGCTGAACTTCACCTTTAAATGTTGCCGTAACAATTTCTTTTGGGAAAAGGTTACCATCAACGCAAAAGATTAAAACGCCATTACAAAATGCGTCATCTATATTCCATTCTTTTATAGTATCAATAATAATCGAAAATTTATATGGATCTCCTAATATCATAATCACCATCCTTTTTTCGGTGAACCAAATATATTCTTTATATCATTTTGTATACCACTAAACCAGCCACAATCTCTGATTAATTGTTCAACTCCCATTACTAATAACCTTTAAAATTAATTATTTGAAAAAACTAGCAAATCATAATTATCAGCTGTTTCTTGTATAACATATCCAAAAGAAAAATCATCTAATTTTTCTCCATCTTTTAAAGAAATACAAGAAAATAAAGGAGTCCTTTTCAAAACATTAATATATTCTTCCTCATTTAGAGGTCTATACCAAATGGCGCCACCTGCATTCTGAAGTTTTCCATGTTCATCAAGAATCCATGGACTCGTTCCATACATTCTTTCAGATACAAAGTTATAAACTTGGTCATCTACATTATATTTTATTAATTTTGTAATTACCACGTTTTTAATATCTTCCATTGCCTCTTCCGAAATTCCTGTGCAATCACCCTCTTTCATTTTAATAAATAACTCTTCTGCTGTCTTTTTCTTCTCTTGGATTGCTTTCATTGAGCACTTTGCATCTTCTCGTAATATATCCAATACCTCTTGATTAATTTCTTGCTTTAAATGCGGACTATAATAATGAATTACATCATCACAATAATCTTCAAAGTATTCAGCACAATCATTTTTTCCATCTCTAACACCCTCATTAGGTTGATAATATTGAAATAGCAATATTTCCTGACTTTTCAAGTAACCTAGAAGGGTGTTCAGTTTTTGATCAATAGTTAAATTTCCAAAATTAGAAATACGTCTCACACTTACTCCTCTCATTAATCATTAAATCAGTGGTGAACATTTCCTATATCTGTATTAAGGTGTGCGTGATCTGGAACAACTTTTCCATCAACTCTGTAATTCCTATCAAGTCTTCCTATAATATTACCATTTTTAATATCGACTTCCAGCAAACGTTACGGTATTGTATGTTACTAAGAAAGGGGGTGCAATTTTATGACCGAACAGGAATTACTGGACATGTTTATTCAGGAACGTGTTGATATGCTACTTAATAATCTCAGCAAAACCACACCAAGAAAGTCACCAGAAGAAAATAAGCGTATGATTCGAGCAGAACAGATCATTGATCATCTTTCTGATGATGAACGAGAACTGGTACAGAACTACATCGATAATTTCTCGGATTTATTTGCTTCAAACGAACCGTATTTGTATCGGCAAGGCTTTATTGATGGCATCCGGGTAACAAGTTATTTAGCTAAGTTATAATAAGGTCATGCCCGCCAGCTCAAACTGGTGGGCATGACCTATAAACCTAAAATTGATTGCTTATTTCATCCCATATATCCAGTATTGCTTTGTCATTAATTTTAGCCTGATTAAAAAGTTCCTCTGTGGTCATGAAATCTTGTGAATAGCCATCAGATACTCTGGTAAGATAATGCCCCTTTGCATTTTGGCTAATCCAATAATCTTCTCCTTGATATCGAAAAAGAAATTCTTCTCCCCATCCTACTCTTTTGAGTAATTCTTCATACTTCATGTTTATCTTCTCCTATCTACCAGTTGGCAATCCATCTGGTCCATATTTCCAAAAATGTTCATGTGGCCATTCAGGGTGCTCTTTAGGGTTCCCATGGTTTGTATAATCTATATCTCTTACAGCATTTCCGTTTTCATCATACTATCTTCTTGTTTTAACATTCCCATCTTGATCCACAATATCAACACTAGAATTAGGCTCACCTTTGTAACCAGGATTTTTGGTCGTTGTGGAGTGATTGTCTGATGGCTTATTGTCATACTCATTTCCTTTATTTGAGGTTACAGTATCTTTGTCTGAATCAGCATCCCCCTTGCCATTGTGCTGGGGTGTAAACGGCTTGATCAACTCATGCTTTATCGAAAAACTGTAATCCAGAAAAAAAGAGCCACCACTTCATCACAGAATCAGTGGTGGCTTTATTTCTGGTTGATCTGATGCCAGAAGGTTGTAATCACTGGGATTCTTCATCATTAGGACATTTGCAGGTTCTATCACCGATGCACTATAAAAACTAAGCAACACATCTTCTCGTCTTTCAGTTAAACTAGGTTACTCTATTAAATTCCTTGAAATCTTATAGAAATCACATATTCCTTTTTTAGGATCATAATATTCCCAATTCAAGAAATAGTTGATAGCCAATGCAGTTTCTTCCCACGTATTTCTAGCACATCCTAAGAGCAATGTATTAATCTCATTAGTAACATAAGTCATATTTTCTTCCATGGATGCTCCATTCACAATAAAGACTGCCCTTAATAACATAGGACCTATTTCTTTAGATATTTTCTCTAATCGCTTTGGAGTCATCATTCTAAAGGAAAAACAATCTGCACCTTTATCACCTTCAGTGTTTATACACGCTTCTAAATGCATAACAAAATCATTTATATCCTCCGGTTCGTTAGCATCTAAAATGCAATTCAAAATTGGTACAACCATTTAAACCTCCTCATAAAAATATTAATTTTCAATAATACCTACATGATAATTAGTCAATTTATTTCCTATCTTATCAAACATCTCAAAGTTTGCTTCATAAACCCCTTTCATTTTTTTAGTCATAATTCTAAAAGATTTAGTACCATCCTTACTTGTGTATTTGATCATGCCATTTTCCATTGTTGTCTTATAACCCTTTCCGACAAACTTCTGCCCCGCTTCCATCGCCGTATTTACATCTACATTTCTTCCCTCTAACCCATCAATTTTTGCAGAATTGTTTGCCAATTCAGCTAATTCATCTGATGTTGGTGCCTTTTTAGAGTTAGAATCCCCCTTGGCATTGAGGCTGACACCTTATAACTTTTGCACCTTTTTCTTTCTTTTGGAAAAGATGGTAAACCAAGGTCTGTCTGTCTTTTGATTCCATCTTACTACAAAGTGTTTGGGATTAAAAGCCATTATTGCTCTGGCTCTCGGTATTCGGTATGGTTTTTCAGCATTCCATACACGATATTCACCAAGCGTCTGGCAATACAAATCAACGCTTGTTGCTTATTCTTCCCGCTCTCCACTTTTTTCAAGTAATACTCTCGGAATATCTTATTTCTGGGCACTCCGTTTGTCGATATCTGAATCATCTGGATTGCCATGAAGTAAAAGATAGCTTGCAACCGCCGATTTCCCTGCTTCGGACACATATCCTTCCCTTTTCCTGCCGATGAAAAATTGACTGGGGCTATTCCTGCAAACTTCGCCAGCTTGTTGGCAATGGGAAAACGGTTGATATCTCCGATTTCTGACAGCATATTGGCAGCCGTTATTACATCAATTCCAGGCATGGTCATTAAAGTGCAACGGAATTGTGGCAGCATCATTTCAATTGCTTTTTCCACTTCCTCTAGCTGCACACGGTAATGCTCAAGATCATTGACAAGACTTCTGGTAATGGAATCCCTGGTTTCTTGATGCTCTCTTTTGGTTTCTCCGTCTGACTGGATTAAATCCAGTATCTTTTTTGCTCGTTTGATGGAGCAGTTATTGTGACTTATTGGTCTTAACTCATCTGCCAGTTCCTCTGCTAACTTTCCTTGCAAATGCTCCGGTGATGGATATTTATTGAAAAAATACAAAGCCGTTGCTCGGCTGATATCATTGAAAAACTGCTTATAGCTTGGATATGCTGCACATAATTGCTCGTGAAGCTGGTTTTTAAGTCGGCTTTGATGAGTGCAGATATTATCCCTTCGATTCACCAGCTGGCTCAATGTCCAGTATTTATCATCGGGGATTGCATCTGGTAATCTATCCAACATATTAATTAATACCAAGGCAACCGCTTCGGCATCGTAGCTATCACTTTTCTGGTACATTGGTACGCTTTTTCTCTGGGCATAGGACAGGGATGTATTCACATCCTTTACCAGATTCCCTTTTTCAATAAGCCACACAGCTAACGTCCGTCCATAGCCATAGGCATTTTCCAGACCATAAACAGCGGTCTTTTCCTCTGTCACAAAACGGCTGACCTTTCTTGTCAGCTTGGTAAATTCCGATGGCTTGTTATCAAAGGTTATCTCACCTAATTTCCGATTCCAGCAATCCAGCATGACTGCCGTATGGGTTTCCTTGTGAAGGTCGATTCTCACATAAATGATATTTTCTTTTCTCAGATGTCATCCTTCCTTTTCTGCCTGTCTCCATCTTGAAATAATAAAACTGCCGGCAACCTCAGCTGATAAGCGTTATTTACCGATTTACGCACAAAGCTACGATAATCGCAAGGGGGGTTAAGTCTATCCAATCCCAAAACCCAAGACTTTACAGGGTAATCCTTTTTCAAGGTTGGTGTATGTTACCTCTGGTTTGCGAGGATTACAAGTCATTTCCGATTGATTTTTTCGATTTGGTAGGTATGATACAAAAGCTAGAGCTGGGTTTGTTACATAGTTGTATCGACTTCCAAGAGCCATTAGGATATCGTTTGGCACAAAGGAGGTGAGAGCGAATATGAATGAGCAAGAGCTTATAGATCTGGTGATTGTTGAGAGAATTGATATGCTGCTACACCAGAAAGAAGAGGAAAGGGAAAACTGCGAATCAGAATCGCTATTTTTTGAAGAGGCAGAGTCTATTCTCAAGAAACTCCCAAAAAAGGAGTGGGATATCCTAAACAGATACATAGAGCTTCAAGGACTTCAGATGGCTGAAAATGAATCCTATCTGTACTCCTGCGGCATCGCTGACGGAATCCGAATCATGAAATACATTGAAAAGCTATAATGCAGAAAAAAAGAACAGCCACTGCGTCCTATCACGGAATTTCAGTGGCTGGCCTTTTCTGGTTTGTTAGCGAATCACGCAGAGAGATATGGAATTATCCCGTCTCCCCCTGTAACCCCCGTCCTGCCCATTTTACCATG
Source organism: Lacrimispora sanguinis (assembly GCF_044987295.1). Lineage (NCBI taxonomy): Bacteria > Bacillati > Bacillota > Clostridia > Lachnospirales > Lachnospiraceae > Lacrimispora > Lacrimispora sanguinis. The sequence goes on from NZ_CP173277.1 coordinate 2,546,568, forward strand.
GATGGATTTTTTGAAAAGAGGGGTTCAGCTTGTGTCAGCAGGATTTTTCCTTACTTTTTTATGACAATTTTAAATGTCCCTCTAAGTGAATTTCTACCCTAATCACATCTCCTATCAACAATTCATTCTCCTTAGCCCGTGTACGCTCGTGTTGCCCCAGTGTGCCCTCAAAAAGACAGAGGTGGCATAGTTGCCCATATATGGGGGCAAAAGCAAATGTAAGCCAATTTGGAGAAAGGATTGGTAACTGTTTTGCTGATATATTTTCCGCCAAAGAACATAAGATACCCCATGTGCATCATTTTCAAGATCCATTTTTCAGGAAAATTCCAAGCATATTGACTGGGTCGAAAATAGAGCAGGATAAAGCAAGGGGCTGTGAATTGCCCCTTGCGACCACAGCGGACAGCAGTGACGCCCGCATACTACGAAGAATTTAAGGTTTTATAAAACTGCCTTGCTCCTGCTCCAAAGGTGCTGTAAATAGGTTTTTGTGCTGTTCAAGATGCTGTAGTTGCCAATAATCCTTTTTATTGAGACATCTGTAAGGTGATGTCATAGGTGCACAATTCAACATCCTACGTTAACTGGTTTTATTTACTAGACACTTCACTGATTCTTTTTCGATTGGGGCATAAAATAAATCATAGCTCAGTTTTAGATACACTTTCTTTCATATTCCACATAATAGCATGACTGCCAACGTTTTTAATTACTATTTCTCTATTGTTTGATTGCACTAATGTAATAAATCGTTCACCAAATAATATTCGTCTTCTAGCATTCAAATCTAAACATTCTAATAACTCATGTGCAAAATCTCTGCTATTTTCGTAATACTCATCAAAATTTACAAAGATAATCGCTACACCTCCACCTTCTGGTATTATCAAATCACTCAAAAGACAATCGCTGAAAGCATCTAGATTTTCTCCATAATAATCAGGGAATTCAAGTTTTTCTTTCACTATTCTATGAAATTCTTCTTCTGTTTTAATCATACTAAAATCTAGTATATTGAGCTGATATCCTATCGCTTGAAGCCGTTCCATGTCATGTTTTAAAATGGCTTTAGAATGGTATAGGGCAATAGATCCATTCATCAAAATACGCCAATCTAATTTTGCACAGTTATTTATTCTTTTATCAAAAATTGACATAATAATCACTCCCTGAACCTGCATCCTAAATGGACGCAGGTTCTAAAATAGACGCAATCAGACATTATCTAATCTGTTGCCATGTTTTATAGTGGTCTGGAGTGTACCAAGCACTTCCATCTGATCCTGTTACGACCCTTTCTGTCCCTCTTGACTTACCATATTTATACGGATTAATATCGTACTCTGTGTATGTAGCAGTGTTATCATTAGGGATTGGAGTTTCTCCTGCTTTTGTATTAGGTTTATTTTTGAATTCAATACCTCCATAATAATCTTCAAGATATTCCTCAGGATTTTTATCAATTTTATCTAAAGCATCTTTAGCTTTTTGAGGTACTTTATCCTTAGAACCCCCCTTACCTCCAGTCATTCCCAGTATTGCTACTCCAGCTCCCAATTCTCCTGAAATACCGCCCTCAATCACTGCCTGCGGAACCATCACGGAATAGGTGTTTCCATATTGATCCATTACTAAGACACTTTTGTAATCTCCGCCACTAACAGCTTGTTCTCCTATAGAACTGATAAATGACAGGAGAGTTGTAACCCCCATCATATATCCCACGTCAATCCCAGTTTCATATATCTTACGGAGTTTTTTTAGTTCACTTGCATCTTGAGTTCCTAGCCCATATGTTTTTTCTATTATGTTCTTCCAAATTATATCGATGTCTTCCCAAAATTGTTTATCCGTATAATTATGACGGGAGGTATCTCCGAACAATGCATATATTTTCCCTACCGTCCTTCTATCCAGGAACTTCCAAAAAGATGACATCCCTAATTGCTTTCCTGCGTTAAATATCTGACAATTTTTTGCCATACTGGAATTCTTTGCAAGATTCATTAATCGGGTAAGATTATCTACTGCCTCCTCTTGCATACGGTCTATATCATTCGAAGTCGCATATTTTACACCTACTGCTGCGTATTCACTCCCTATCTTTTGGTTTCCATATGTATCTTCTTCCCTCGGATCATAGGCAGCTGCTGATTTTGGCACCGAATACATTCCGCTTGGGTCTACATAATTAGGCGCACTGCCCTTTACATAATTGTATCGGTTTAAGGACAGTGGATCTGTGATCTGTCCCAGGTATGTATCCTCCGTTAAGAAGTCTCCTCGTTCCACATCATAATAACGTGCTCTTAAATACTGGGTTTCCAGGTTCGGATTGTAACTTTCCGCGTTATAGCTGTATACATTGTTGTTCTGCGGTTTTCCAAAAGCAATGTCTCCGGTCGGGCTGTAGCGGTAAGACTGCCAAATCATTCCCTTACTATCCGTCACTCCGCTAACACTACCCCTTGGATCATAGGTGTAATACCCTGTCCTTCCGGTAAATCTTTCATTAGTCAAGCGTTCGTTTCCATAGGAGTAGGCGGTGTCCATCTCGCCATTGATGTTCAGTTCCATCAGAACCTCTGCATATTCCCGATTCACATCATTGACGTATTCCACCAATTCATAATCCTTAGCTTTTCCGGAGGTCTTAACAAGATCAATCAGCTCCTTTTCTAAATCGCTGACTTCTCCTTCGATGGGGAATAAGATTCCGCTCTGGTTCTGGCTTCCTCCTGTGTTGTTGGTATTACCGCTTCCATTGCCGTTATTATTTCCATTTCCATTATTGGAACCGCCATTACCGTTGTTGCCATTCCCGTTGTTGCCATTTCCATTTCCATTGTTACCATTCCAATTGCCGTTATTGCTATTTCCATTACCGTTGTTGCCATTCCCATTATTACCATTTCCATTCCCGTTGTTGCCATTTCCGTTCCCGTTGTTGCCATTTCCATTCCCAGGATTATCCTTCCCGTTGCCGTTTCCTTTCCCATTATTTTTATCATTCCCGTCATTGCCTTTGTCCTTATCTTTGTTTCCATTTGATAATGCCTGGAGTTTTGGTTCTGTTGTGGGGTCTCCTTCTGTTAAGAAGGCGGCGTTGGTCGTAAATCCGTCATTTCTTCCAGTTACGGCAATCGTTCTGCCAGCTTCACTCGTCTCGCTGCTTCCGCTTCCGGAAGTTACCTTCCCACTGTCCACGGCATCCCCGTCATTGCCTTCGTCCTTATTTTCGTTCCCATATGACGGTGCCTGGAGTATTGGTACTTCCGTGGTGCTTGTTTCTGCTGTGGGTTTTTGTTCTGTTGTGGATTTCCCTCTTGCAGCGGTGGAAGTAAATAAGTTCCTAATTCCAGCTACAACACTCTTAAAGAAGCTAACGATAGAAGTAAATACGCCCTTGATTCCAGCCACGATACTCTTAAAGAAGGTGGCAATGGAAGTAAATATGTCCTTGTTTTCAGATCCGACACTGTTTTTGCCAGCATCACTCGCTTCACTGCTTCCGCTTCCTTTGTTATCTTGATTGTTGTCAGTTTCGTCTTCGGACGTTCCTTTCCCACTGTTCACTGCATTCCCGTCATTGTCTTTATCTGTATTTTTGTTTCCATCTGACGGTATCTGGGACTTTGAATCTGCTGTTGGGTTTGGTTCTGTTGCGGGATTTGGTTCCGCTGCAGGGTATGGTTCTGCTGTGAGTTCTCCTCCTGCAAAGAAGGTAGCAACGGAAGTAAATACGTCTTTGATTCCAGCTACTATATTCTTTCCACTACTTCCGCTGCCTCCACTACTTCCGCTTCCTTTGTTGTCCTTGTTGTTTCCATTTCCGCCTCCGGAATTCCCTTTCCAGTCATCATCCGTATGGAGGTTGTAGTTTAACTGGAAGATCCGGTTTCCATCTCCGTCATAGGCCATGGCGGTCAACAGTCCATCTTTATTATAAACTGCTTTTAAGCGGTTCTCAACTGTGTAATCATATGAGAGCTCTACCTTTCGGTCGCCATCGGGCTTAATTTCTTCCTGCAAGATACGGTTTCCATCACCGTCATAGGTGTATTCCACGTTTTTATAATGCTTGCCGTCATACTCCCTTGCCTTTACCATCTGATTGGAAACATTGTAGGTATACTCTGCACTTTCCTGCACCTTTCCATTACGGCTCTTGCCGTAGAAGGTGCGGTTTCCCATGTCATCGTACTTGTAATCATACACATAGGTTCCCTGGCGGTCTTCGGTTTCGGTGGCTTTGATTAGCTTGCCATCATCATCATACGCAAAGGTCCTCTTTGTCCCAATGATCTGGAAGTTATAAATTCCATCTTTATCGTGCTTGTTCCTGTGCTTGTCTCCATGAGGATAGTTCTCATCATGCCAGTTCTCATGCTTTCCGTCATGCTTGTCATCCCAGGCATAACCATAAAGAGATTCCACTACATCTTCGCCTATGATAAAGCCCCGGTCGTCGTAGGTATAATCATACTGGCTGACGACCCAGCCGCAGGTGTCGCAGATGTTCTTCATGGATACGATCTGGTTTCTTGCATTGTAGGTATTATACGTGCCTACGTCATTTGGACGGTGGATTTCCGTTACCCGGTTGATGGCATCGTACACATAGGTGGTCACGGCTCCGGTACGATCCGTAACCTTGATTAAGTTGTCATTTTTATCATACCCATACCTTACTTTCTTTCCATCCGGGTAGGTAATGGATTCTAACCGGTCGCTTCCGTCATAGGCATAACTGGTCACTTCTCCGGAACCGGTGGTAACCTTTGTAATCCGCCCTAATCCATCGTACTTATAGGAACTTTCTCCGGAGCAGTCCATCATAGAGACTCGCTGGCCTAAGGCGTCGTAAGCATAAATCACACCTTCCTCTACAGCTTTTCCTTCCCCATCTTCATAGGATTTCTCCACCAGTGCATTCAGCTTGTCGTAATCATAAGAAACTTTATTTCCGCCATTGCTGGTGTGGCTGGTGAATCTGCCTCCTATATCGTAAGTCATACGCTCGGTTCTTCCAGCCTGATCCGTTAGGGAAGTCATGTTGCCTTCTAAGTCGTAAGTATAGGTGGTGGTTCGTTTCATGGTATCCGTAGCGCTGGTGACATTTCCCATCACATCGTAAGTATAAGTACTGGTGAGACCGCTTGGCAGAGTTACTTTTATTAAGTTATCCAGGATGTCATAAGCAAACTGAGTCGTCAGACCGTTCGTTGCACGGACACTTAAGACATTGCCATGAGGGTCATAGGCATACCGTTCCGTCAGCCCCATCTTGTCCTTTACTGATGTGACACGGCTTCCGGCATCGTAGGTGAACTGTTCAGACTGGGAAAGCGGATCCTTGGTTCCAGTCAGGCGGTTATCCTTATCATAGGTATTTTCATAGATATAACCTTTTGGATCGATAACGGCAGTCCGGTTGTAATTCTTATCATAGGTAAAGCGGATTGTTCTATCTCCGGGCTTTGTCACGGAAGAAATTTCCCCTACCAGATTATAAACCACTTCTGTTGCTTTTCCTTCCGGGTCCACGCTGGCAGTTAACTGATCCAGCTTATCATACCGGTAATTCCAGGTGTAGCCCAGGGGATTGGCGACTGCGTTTTTATTTCCCCGGACATCGTAGCCAAATACCGTTTCCCCGCCTTTGGCATCCACGGCTTTTGTCATGCGGTGCATGATGTCATAAGTGTAGGTGCTGTTACGGCCTAAAGTATCCGTGTCGGTGATCACGTTATCAGCCACATCATAGGTAAAGCTACGGGATAAGCCTAATGGAGTCTTCACTCCGGTCAACCGGTGGACGGCATCGTAGCTGTAGTGGTACGTTCCTCCGTTCTTTTCCTGTCTGGAAAGCACCTGGCGATTTAAGTCCACCTCATAGGCCGTCTCATTTCCAGCAGGGTCTGTGATTCTGGTTACCTCGTCATGCTTATCATAGGCATAGGCGGTCACTGCCCCCTTGGGAGAAATGACTTTTACCAGATTTCCCATGACATCATACTGGTATTCTGTGATCAGGCCATTGGCATCCTTGGCCTTTGTTAAATTATTGTCAGCATCGTAGCGGTATTCCTGTCTGCTTCCTTCCGGTGTGGTATAGGAAAGGAGTCTTGAGAGGGCATCGTACTCATAGACTGTAGCATTTCCTCTTCCATCGGTAAACGAGGTTAAGCGGTCTATGGCATCATAAACGTAAGCCTGTTTTGCCCCCTCCCCATCTACGGTGTTTGTTAAGTTCCCTTTCCTATCGTACTGGAAGGCGGTGGCCGCTCCTAAGGGATTTACCTTCCCCGTCAGGCGGTTGATGGCGTCGTAGGCATAAGTGTAAACAGCCTCGCCCGGCTCTGTGGTTTTTACCAGATTTCCCACCTTATCATACTCATAGAGGGTCTGTTTTCCTTCCGGATCCGTCACCTTTGTGAGCCGGTCTAAGGCATCGTAGCCGTACCGGGTGGTTGCTAAGTCCGTACCGGTTACGGATACCAGGTGGTTGAATTTGTCATATTCATAAATGGCGCTTCTTCCGATGGTATCGATCTGTTTTATCAGATTTCCGCTTTCATCGTAGGCATAGGTCATGGTGTTTCCGATATTGTCTTTTGCCTCTGTGATCCGGCCCATGGAATCATAGGTGTAGGAGGTGATGACATCTGCCTCATCAATACTCTTTATCATCCGGTCATTTACGTCATAAACCATGACCACACTGTCTCCGTCCGGGTAAAGAATGCGGATCACATTGCCGTTTGCATCATAGGTGTATTCATACTCATGGCCCATGGCGTCAAGCATCTTTGTGGTTTGGCTTAAGGCATCCACCTGGATGGTTGTCTCACCCTTTAAGGCATCTGTTACCTTTTCCACATTGCCCAGGGAATCGTATTCCATGGCGGTGACAAAGCCTGCGGCATTAACCTCTGCAAGCATCTGGCCGATGGCGTCATAATGGTAGCTGGTGGTGTTTCCGTTCTGGTCCGTAGTTGTTAAGGGATTACCGCTTAAGTTATACGCTACCTTCACTGTGCCATTTAAAGCATCTGTGACTTCTTTTAAGCGTCCTACTGCATCATAAGAATACCCTGTAGTATTTGATTCGGCATCGGTTACTTTCTTTTGATTCCCTGCCCCATCGTAAGTGTAGAGAGTGATTCCGCCTAAGGGATCTTCTGCTCTTATGATTCGGTTATTGGGGTCGTATTTAAACCGGTACACCCTGGTCTCATCGTCGGTAATTCTGATGATATTTCCATTTCCGTCATAGGACAGCCTTGTTACCAAACCGTTCTGGGCTGTAGTGGACACCATTCTTCCGGCACGGTCATACGTGTAGGATATGGATGTTCCATCTGGATTAGTGACCTTTTTCAGATTCCCATTGCGGTCATAGCTGTAGTATGTTTCATTGCCAAGGGCATCCTTTTTGAGCACAGGTAAATTTAGAATCTTATGGTATAGAGTTGACCTTGTATTTCCCCGGCGATCCGTGGTTTTTAAAATGTTCCCCTTCCCGTCCAGCTCATAAGCAATATCCTGTCCCAAGGCATCGGTAGTCTTTATCAGCCGGTTCCTGCTGTCGTAGGTGTAATGGTTTTCCCCTCCTTTGGCATCTCTTTCCTTAATCTTATTATAATTTTCATCGTATACATAATCCAGAGTATTTCCCAGAGCGTCGCGGCCAGAAAGGATGTTGTACATCTTATCATAGGTAAAGGTGGTCTCCTCACCCATGGCATCCGTGATGGATAAAACCATTCCTGCGGCATCAAACTCATATTTTGTGGTTCCGCCGTCTTTCTCCGTTTCAGAAATTTTCCAGCCCTTTAAGTTATACTCATAGGACTTGGTATTTCTCAGTGGGTCGGTGACTTCCAGGACGTTATTCATGTCATCATAAGCAAACGTCCAAATGTAGCCCCCGCCGTCAGTCATGGAAGTAACCACGGCTCCATCATAGGCAAACTTATGTGTTCCCCCATTGGCATCTTTCATGGATACCATGCGGTTTAACTCATCATAGTTATAATGAACGGTATTGCCCTCACCATCTGTCATAGACAGCAGGTTTCCTATTTTGTCATATGTGAAGGTGGTACTGTTTACCTCATAATCTGTTGCCGTCAGGGGCAGGTTTAAGTCGTTGTAAGTATAAGAGGCCTGACTTCCATCACCTCTGGTTTCCGTCAGGAGATTGCCGTTCATATCATAAGTATAAGAGGTGGTTGCACCCCGTTCATCTGTCCTTTTCGCAACACGGTTATCCTCTGTATATGTCGTGCTCTCACTGCTTCCATCCGGATATTCGATTCTGGATATCCGCCTCCTGCTGTCCATATAATATTTGGTAACATTGCCCCGGTTATCTGTTGATACCGTACAGCCGTTCTCATACGCTAGGCTGACGGCATTTCCCAAAGCATCTGTCTGGTTGGTAACCCGTCCATCCTTATCGTAGCGGTTCTCTACGATGCGGCTTCCGTTCTCATCATACCATGCAGTCATATGGTGAGCGTCATCATACTCGTACCGGCGTACCCCACCTTCCGGATCTGTTACGGAAATCAGGTTGTGGCTGTCATCATATCCATAGGAGATTGTACCGCCGTTTGGCAGGGTGACTGAGGTGATGCGGTGGTATTCATCTGCTGTCAAGTCAAAGAGCTTCCCAGAAGGTGTCCTTATCTGGCGTACATCATCATTTTCGTCATAGAGCAGGACTGTCCGGTACCCTTTCCTGTCTGTGACATAACGAAGGAGGCCTCTGGCATCAAAGGTCAGCACGGTACCATCTGATTTCTTAAGCTCCCAGGCCGTTGCTTCCGGAACTTTGCTGTCTTCTTCTACTTCTTCGTCCTCTTCTGTCATACCATCCGGATCAACTTCTGAAAAGGCGAAATTGCGGACATACGTTTTGTTACTTGCTTCTGACGGTGATCCCTCTTCCTCATCATCACTTGGAGTATCTGCCGTTTCTAAGTCAATGGAATCTGTTGCCGCAAGAACCATATCATAACCATCGGGCGCCTGATAGCTGCCATTGGATTTCTTTGCAAAGTTAATGGCTCCGCCGTCATCCTTCCGGTACAGGATATCTCCGTTATATCTTACCGTCAGCCTCTGGCCAAAGGGGCTGCTCCAGCCGATTCCAAACTCGGAAAGGAAGTGGGCTGCAATTGAATTATAGCTTCTCTGGAATGCAAAGATTCCGCCCAGCTCTTCAAGTTCTGTGTCCGTCTGCTGCATAAAGAAATCACCGGTATTCATGTTAATGGGTTCGTGACCGAATACGCAATCTTTTCCCATACCGTTTAATAGCATGTCGATCATCATCTGTTCTGCATCTGTAAGTGGCTTTGGTGTATAAGGTGCATTTTGCTTCGGATTACGAATAAACAGGAGATCTCCGGAGAAAGTCAGGCCATTGCTTAAACGGTTGTCCTTCTGGATGATTTTCTCCTCCACCCCGTAATGATCGGCAATCCGGGTTAATAGATCCAGACCCTGCACCTCATAGAGCAGGAATTCATCGCTGGGCTTCTCCCCACTGGTGGCTGTTTCCACACCAGGCACCATTTCTCCGGTTTCTGGATCCTCTTCCAGTACCACGCCTTCTGCCACAGCCATTATTTGATAAATGGTATCAGTTTTTAAAATCAACCCTTTTTCCAGAGCCTTACTCTGCCAGTTCCCTGTCTTTGGCTGGCTGTTAATGGCCTCAGTAAATACTACTTCCTTTGAAAAATCAGGAGATGTATAGGAATCTTCCGCCGTTACTTCATCTTTCGCCACTTCATGATCCATCTCCCGGAGTTCCCACGTTACCTTTGATCCGGCCTGAGAGATACCGTGAGCCAGAACACCCATGGATGTCCTGCCGCCGGATTCGCTTTCCTTAACAGCCGGATTCACTAGTACCGTCAGGGCGTCCACGTCTAATAAAGCCAAATCTCCTAATAGTTCTCCTTCCCAGGAGATGTCGATTCTCGGTCCCATAGCCGCATTATCCCGGTTGTAAAAGCTCTCCGCTGGCATCCGGAGAGGTGCCTGGGCTTCAGACTTAGGCTCGTTAGCCGCCTGAAGCTCTAACCCGGCTTGCAGTCTGCTTCCCGTCATCCATGACCGCATCATGGCTGTTATATCATATTCCAGGGTCTGATCAGGCCCGGGAGAATCCAGAACATCAATCAGTTCCGGAAGGGGTTCTTTTAACTGATTCCATGTGAGTGTGGTTGCATTCCATTCCTTCCCCGGTGCGCGCAGTTCAATCCGGGTATTCCCTACTCCGTTTCCGGTCTGTGTACCGATACGGAACGTTGCTTTGGTACAGACTGCCTGACCCATGACCTGAGTCCAGTCTCCGTTAATGGCAACATAGGTTCTCATATTGCCAAAGCCTTCCCTATATCCAGCATACATTGGTCCCATATTTCCCAGGAACTTTGAGGGCTGGCCGTCAGCCACATTTACCAGCACAAACTCGCTGGGAACCATGTTCACTGCGGAAGGGTCGATACGTACCGGGTAGCTTCGGTCTTCATCCTGAAGCCATTTTTTATCTGCTGTAACGGTGGCACGGTAGCTGCCTTCCACTCCGCTTAGTTTCATCACCAGATCTTCGCTGGTATTCCCATCTGAATCAATCATTAGAGGTGCTTCCAGAATAAATTCCGGGTGCCTTCTATTATCGCTGTAAAGGATGATTGTATTTTTCTCCTGGACCGCATTTAGCCCCCCTGCTTTTATGGAAAAAGAGAATTGATTTCTTTCCGTCTTTTCCAGCAGGATAATATCTTCCTTTAAGGTGTTTCCTACCAGGCTGTACTGGTAATCCACGCCAGGGTACACGTCACTGTAGCGAATGGTGTTGTCTGATACAGCACTCTTCTTAAAGCTTCCCCCTGACGGGATGAGCTCAACCCGGTGTTCCTCCCTTTCGATGGAGACTCCCTGACTTGTGGAGAATTTTTCTGGAAATAATACTCTGCTTCTTCCTGCGCTGTTCCCATAACCAGCAACGGTTTTGGTCCTGGAGCGCAAAAGGGCACTAGAGGGCGTACCTATTGTGTACTCCTCTTCCGCTTCGGTCAGGCTGTTATCTATCTGCCCGATCACCCCGTTCTCAGCCTGGTACAAGCCGGAATACCCCCCTGCAACGGTCACATACTGGTCCTCTCCAGTGCGGTAGGTACGGTACGACTCATTAAACTGTACCAGTTGTCCCTCCGGTTCGTCGATGTACTGATCGTAGTCGTAGTACAATTCTGGCTCTCTGGCCTCGTCCTGCTCTTCTTCCTTGATCCCTTCCGTCCCGGAATTTGATTTGCCGGTTTCTTCTGTACCGCTTTCTTTCCCAACGGTTTCTGACGGACTGGTCTCCTCTGCATCGGTTTCTGACGGGCTGGTCTCCTCTGCATTGGTTTCTGACGGATTGATTTCTTCCTCGTGGCTCTCTTCCACTTCGGGCGTTTCTACCGTGTTGGTTTCGTCAGAAGAATCTGTAGAAGCGGTCTCACCGGTACCGTCTTCCGTCTCCTCCGTTTCTGTCTCCTTCGGGTCAAGCCCCAGTTCTTCCAGTGTCAATGCATCCGGGCTTGTGAAATCCACATACCTGGGCATATTGTTAATGTACTCCGCTCCGTATGAAACAATCGGTGTCATGTTAGGCGCTATCATGCTGATACACAGCAGGTAGCTGATAATCTGTTTCGTTAATCGTTTTCTTTTGTTGATCATACTCATGTTTTCCCCTTCTGAGACTATAATTGTATAAATAGAGCATACATTTATATATCGTCAGAAAAACTGTATCAATTAATTGACTATAGTATTAAATTTCGTTAATCTTATACTATTTATCAAAAAATACTAAAAGGATATCGAATATAAAAAGGGTGCCGACCTGCACACAGGACGACACCCTTTTCATATCCACAATCATTACACCTCAAAAATCAAATCTCCGTAGCTTGGCATTGGCCAAAATTCTTTATCTACGATCATTTCCAGCTTATCAGCAGGATCGCGGAGAGCTTCCATGGCAGGTACTACCTCATTCCGGAAAGCATTTGCCCGTTCTTTGTTCCCTTCGATTGCCGAACATTTCGCATCAGCATCTGATAGAGCGGCAAGGGCTACCTTCATATCGGAAAGATAAGCGCTTACCTCTATGAGAAGCTCTTCCTGAACGCTGGTATCGGCTACCGGACACGCTGCTTTTACTTTTCCCAGGGAATCAGCCAGCAGAGATGCATACTTCACTGCAGAAGGTATGATCTGTTTTCCGGCCATGTCGATCATGGTTCTGGCCTCAATGTTAATGGCTTTGCTGTAAGCCTCATATTCGATCTCAACCCGGGATTCCAGCTCAGCCTTTGTGAATACCTTAAATTCCTCGAACATCTTTACCGAAGCATCTGTGGTAAGAGCAGGGATCGCCTCAACCATTGACTTAAGGTTTGGAAGACCTCTTCTTTCTGCCTCATCCACCCAGGCCTGAGAGTAGCCGTTGCCGTTGAAGATAATCCTTCTATGAGCAGCCAGCTGTTCTTTGATCATATCATGGACTGCCGTATCAAAATCAGCCGCCTTCTCAAGAACATCTGCCGCTTCTTTTAATGCCTCAGCAGCAATGGTATTTAAAACCACATTGGGAGAAGAAATGGAATCAGAGGAACCAACCATTCGGAACTCGAACTTATTGCCGGTAAATGCAAATGGGGAGGTTCTGTTTCTGTCCGTAGCATCCTTGAATAAATCAGGCAAGGTTCTAACTCCTGTTTTCAAGGTGCCGCCCGCCTTAGAACGGGTGGCCTCTCCGGTGCTGCATAGCTGATCTACTACATCCTCCAGCTGTTCACCAATGAATATGGAGATAATGGCCGGCGGTGCTTCATTTGCCCCAAGCCTGTGGTCATTTCCAACATCGGCAGCAGATTCCCGGAGCAGATCCGCATGGCGGTCAACCGCCTTTAAGATACAGGACAGTACCAGCAGGAACTGGATATTCTCATGGGGTGTTTCCCCTGGATTTAACAGGTTGATTCCATCGTCAGTGGTTAAGGACCAGTTGTTATGCTTACCGGAACCATTGACCCCTGCAAACGGTTTTTCATGAAGCAGGCAATTCAATCCATGACGACCAGCCACCTTTTTTAAGGTTTCCATTACTAATTGGTTATGATCAACTGCCACGTTTGCCTGTTCATAGATGGGGGCCAGTTCATGCTGGGCGGGAGCAACTTCATTATGCTGGGTTTTTGCAGGCACACCCAACTTCCATAGTTCTTCATTCACTTCTTTCATAAAAGCCGCGATCCTCTCGCGGATGGAACCAAAGTAATGATCCTCCAGCTCCTGTCCCTTTGGGGGCATTGCTCCAAACAGGGTGCGTCCGGCATAGATTAAATCTTTTCTCTGCAAATACTTTTCATGATCAACCAGGAAATATTCCTGCTCGGCTCCAACGGAAGGAGTAACCCTTTTTGAAGTGGTATTTCCGAATAACCTTAAGATTCTTAAAGCCTGCTCGTCGACGGCTTCCATGGATCTTAAGAGAGGTGTTTTTTTGTCAAGAGCTTCTCCTGTATAAGAACAGAAAGCGGTGGGAATGCAGAGGGTAACACCGATGGCATCTTCTCTTAAAAATGCTGGGGAAGTGCAATCCCAGGCTGTATAGCCTCTTGCTTCAAAAGTCGCCCTTAAGCCTCCGGACGGGAAAGAAGAAGCATCCGGCTCTCCCTTTACCAGTTCCTTCCCGGAAAACTCCATAATTACCTTTCCTTCCGATGTAGGGGCGGAGATGAAGGAATCATGTTTTTCGGCAGTAATTCCGGTAAGAGGCTGAAACCAATGGGTGTAGTGAGTTGCACCTCTTTCAATGGCCCAGTCTTTCATGGCATGTGAAACGACGTCTGCAATCGATGGATCCAGTACTGCGCCATCCTCAATGGTTTTCTTTAACTTTTTGAAAACAGATTTTGGTAAGCGCTCTCTCATTACGGTTTCGTTAAATACATTCCTGCCAAACAGCTCAGCTACGTTTACAACTTCGCTCATAAATTTTCCATCCTCCCATATTTTGATAAGTCAAATTGCCTTTATAGTCTCCTCGCGATCTGAATATGCGCATAAATCAGAAAAGGCGTCCTCCCGGTATAAGGAGAACGCCATCGTTCTTAAATTAAATTAAACCATTTTTCCCAAAAAATCAAGTACTTTTTTGAAAAATATTTTCCTTAAGCTTTACCAACGGAGCCAAATAATTCCATCTTCTCTTTTACAGTTGCTTTAATTGCCTCTGTACCTGGAGAGAGAAGCTTACGAGGATCAAAGCCCTTGCCTTCTAAATCCTTGCCTGCCTCAATGTACTTACGGGTTGCTTCTGCAAAGGTAAGCTGGCACTCTGTATTCACATTGATCTTTGCAACGCCAAGGCTGATGGCCTTCTTGATCTGGTCTTCCGGGATGCCTGTCCCACCGTGAAGAACTAAAGGCATGTCGCCTACTTTCTCCTTGATGGCTGCCAGGGTCTCAAAACTTAAACCAGCCCAGTTTGCCGGATATTTTCCGTGAATGTTACCGATACCTGCTGCCAGCATGGTCACGCCTAAGTCTGCAACCTGCTTGCACTCATCAGGATCTGCACATTCGCCCATACCTACAACGCCATCTTCCTCGCCGCCGATAGAACCAACCTCTGCTTCAATGGAAAGTCCTTTTTCTGCACAGACTTTCACAAGCTCAGTGGTCTTTTCTACGTTCTCAGCGATAGGATAATGGGAACCGTCAAACATAATGGAAGAAAATCCTGCTTCAATGCACTTATAGCATCCGTCATAAGAACCATGATCCAGATGAAGTGCTACAGGAACTGTAATGTTTAATTCTTCGATCATGGCTTTCACCATAGCTGCTACGGTCTTATAGCCTGTCATGTATTTACCAGCGCCTTCGGATACACCCAGGATAACCGGGGATTTCAGTTCTTCGGCTGTCTGTAAAACAGCTTTCGTCCACTCAAGGTTGTTGATGTTGAACTGTCCAACTGCGTACTTTCCGTCTCTTGCTTTTTCAAGCATATCTTTTGCTGAAACTAACATATCACAAACCTCCATTTGTTATTTTTCTCTTGCTCTATATTATTATATACCATCTTAACATATTTGGAAAGAATAATTTTTCCAGATTGTCTTTTTTATAACAAAGTTACATTTTGCTTTTATGATCGCTATGCCTTATAATGGGGACAGGTTCTAAATACATAATAGGAGAATTTTTATGAAACGAAAGATATGGCAAGGCATTTTCCGCCGACAGAACTCTGAAACCACAGAAATGCAGGAACGCCAGGAAGGGATGGATCTATTCTCAGGCAAACAGCTGCGCCAGTTGATTTTCCCCTTAGTTATAGAGCAGATCCTGGCTGTATTTATGGGAATGGCTGATATCATCATGGTAGCCTCCTGCGGCGAGGAAGCCGTATCGGGCATATCCATCGTGGATACCATAAATGTCCTCCTGATTGGATTATTCGGGGCGATGGCTGCGGGAGGTTCCGTAGTGACGGCCCAGTACATTGGACGGAAGGATGATAAAAATGTTGCCAAGGCTTCCGGTCAGCTATTCCTGGCCGTCGGCGGACTTTCCATGGCTATTATGGCAATTACCATTATCTTTAACGGGCCGCTTCTAAGGCTTATATACGGAGACATCGGCCAGGAGGTCATGCACAATGGAAGGATTTATTTCTACATATCCTCTCTCTCCTATCCGTTTCTGGCATTTTATAACAGCAGTGCAGCCCTTTTCAGGACAGCCGGAAACTCCAAGGTATCCATGCAGGTCTCCCTGGGTGCCAACCTCTGCAACATCGCAGGAAATTTCCTGTTAATTTACGTATTTCAAATGGGCGTGGCTGGAGCCGGGCTTTCCACCCTGTTTTCCAGGATCCTGTCCGCAGTGGTGATGCTGGTTCTTCTTAAAAAACAGAGTCATTTCCCTGTTGAATTCCGTCTTCGCGTGGACAAGAGGATGCTGCGTCAGATCCTCTACATCGGCATACCAAACGGCTTAGAAAACAGCATTTTCCAGCTTGGTAAATTATTGCTTTCCAGTCTGACCGCAAGCTTCGGTACCATGGCCATTGCTGCTAATGCGGTAGCAAGCACCATCTGTGGCCTGGAAACCATCCCCGCCAGTGCCATAGGCATTGCCCTGGTAACCGTTGTGGGGCAGTGCGTGGGGGCAGGGGAACTGAAACAGGCCCGCAAATATATGGGAAAGCTTTTAAAAACGGCATACATCTGTCTATGGATTTTAAACCTTTCCATCATACCGTTTTTAAATCCCATATGCAGCCTGTTTCATCTGTCGGGTGAGACCAGCGCCCTTGCGTATAAGCTGATGCTTTACCACAGCATCTGCTGCATGATAATCCATCCCCTGTCCTTCTGTCTGACCAACGGCCTGCGCGCCGCCAATGATGTCCGTTTTACCATGACAGTTTCCATCTGTTCCATGTGGATCTGCCGGATTGTCATGGCCTACGTATTAAGCCTTTATTTCGGCCTTGGACTTATGGGGATCTGGATCGCCATGACCATCGACTGGCTGGTACGCGCCATCTTCTTCTCCACCCGCGTCTTAAGCGGAAAATGGTGCCGGTATGCCAACCGGAACATCCGTTAGCTTAAAAAGCTAACAACTGCTTCCTTCATCTTATCCGCATCGCACACTGTATCATGACGTACAGGTGCGGTGCGGATTTCTTCAACTGCCTGAGGAACCGGGACTCTGGATACCTTTTCCAGATGATCGATGATCCGGAATTCATCCGGCTCCTCCTGTTCTCCTTCAATAGCTTCCAGAACGCTTCCTGCAAACTTATATGGGCTTGCCGTGGAGGCAATGATATTTTTTGTCTGATCCCTTGTCTCAGCCTTGTATTGGTCATATACGCATGCGGCCACACCGGTATGGGGATCGATCAGATATCCGGTATCTTCAAAAACCTTCCTAATGGCTGCCCTGGTTTCCTCTTCTCCTGCAAAACCTCCCATGAAATCTTCCATAAAGTGCTTCATACCGGCGGTTACCGTATAGCTGCCTTTATCACCAAGTTCTTTCATAAGAGCACCATTTGCTTCTGCATCACAACCGGCGCTTAAATAAACCAAGCGCTCTAAGTTGCTGGATATTAAAATATCCATGGACGGAGAACTGGTGAGAATAAAATCCCGGTTCCTGTCATAAGTTCCGGTCTGGAAGAAATCATACAGAACCTTATTTTCATTGGAGGCGCAGATAAGGGTCTTAATGGGAACACCCATCTGCTTTGCCAAATAGGCGGCCAGAATGTTTCCAAAGTTTCCCGTAGGTACGGTAACATTAATTTCTTCTCCGTCAGAAATCTCTTCACAAGAAAGGAGTTTTGCATAGGCATAGACATAATATACCACTTGGGGAACCAATCTACCGATGTTAATGGAGTTTGCTGAAGACAGCTGGAATCCCTTTTCATCAAGCATGCGGGCAAATTCCTTATCTCCAAATATCTTTTTGACCCCTGTTTGAGCATCGTCAAAGTTTCCATGAATGGCGGCCACATGGGTATTTTCCCCTTTCTGAGTAACCATCTGAAGTTCCTGGACGCGGCTCACGCCATCCTTAGGATAAAATACAATGATTTCCGTTCCCTCCACATCGGCAAAACCAGCCATAGCAGCCTTACCTGTATCGCCGGAGGTAGCGGTAAGAATCACAATTTTATTTTTCACCTGATTCTTTTTTGCCGCAACGGTCATCAGATGAGGAAGAATGGAAAGCGCCATATCCTTAAATGCAATGGTGCTTCCATGGTATAATTCCAGATAATAAGCTCCGTCAGCCTTGGCAAGGGGAGCGATTTCCTCTGTATCGAATTTGCTGTCATAAGCCTGCTCAATACAGCTCTTTAACTCCTGGGAACTGTAATCCGTAAGGTACAGTTTCATAACCTCATAGGCTGTTTCCTGGTATGTCATCGCCGACAACTCTTTCATGGATTTGTCAAGCTTTGGGATAAAACTTGGCATAAACAGCCCGCCGTCTGCTGCCAGGCCCTTTAAGATCGCCTGGGAAGCCGTCACACCGGCCTCGCCGCCTCTGGTACTTTGATAGGATATTTCCATGGTATTTTTTTCCTTTCCTGCTCTCTCATAATGTCAATGGATCAAAAACCTTGCCAGCATTGTAGCACAATTTCTTTGACGGTGCAAGAAAAAAGCTCAAAAAAGTTTTCACATAACGGACAGATGTGTCCGTCACAGAGACACAAGGGTTCCATTTTTATGCTCAATATGGTAAGATACAATCATAGATACAGAAAGGAGAGACAGCTTCATTGAGATACGAACACATGCTGACAGGGACCTTTGTAAGCCGCCCCAACCGTTTTATTGCCCACGTCCTGATTTCAAAAGAGGGGCATGGGGAAGTGGAAGTGATCTGTCACGTTAAAAATACAGGACGCTGCCGGGAGTTACTAATCCCCGGCGTCAAGGTGCTGGTGCAGTTTCATCCGGAGTCCGCGGCTCTTGGCAGAAAAACAGAATATTCTTTGATCGGCGTATATAAAGAACGGGAAAGGGGTGGGCCGCTCCTTATCAATATGGATTCCCAGGCCCCCAACCAGGTGGCTTACGAATGGCTGCAATCCATCCGGGAAAATCCTCCCCTGCCTTTTCCTCAGACCGTGGATACGCCTTCCCATCTCACACCGGTCATAAAAGACATCAAACGGGAAGTCACCTACGACCAGTCACGGTTCGATCTGGCTTTTCAGGCGGTGCTGCCGGGAGGACGGGAAAAGAACGGAGAGAAACTGCCTGCATTCATGGAGGTTAAAGGTGTCACCCTGGAAGAAAACGGTCTTGCCATGTTTCCTGATGCGCCGACGATACGGGGTGTAAAACACATGGAGGAGCTAATCAATGCTCACAAGGAGGGATATGAGGCTTACATCCTGTTTGTCATCCAGATGAAAGAGATGGAAGCATTTACGCCAAATAGAAAGACGCATCCGGAATTTGCAGAAGCGTTAAAAAGGGCGAAGGAAGCCGGGGTCCATATTTTAGCATATGACTGTGTCGTTAAGGAGGATTCCCTTTCCTTGGACATGCCCATCCCGGTTTATCTGACGTGATAAGTGAGGAAGCTTCATAGTTCTCCTGATTTAAACAAATTCCGCTGGAAATTTATTTTACAATATAATAAACATGCTGTTGAAACCTTCCAGCGGAAGGGAGGTGCAGCTTTGAAATATTTAACCAACTTGATAATTTCGGTTATGGCGAATGTAATTAGCCATTACATACGCAAATGGCTAGACCGAAATGAAAGCAACAGCTAACCAAAAAGAACCCCTGGAGATGGCCGTCTCCAGGGGTTCGCTCTTTTGGTGCAAACTGTATATTTAACCAACTTTAGCTACTATCATAATATACTTTTTACAGTAAAATGTCAAGTCTAATAGCAATCAATTCGACCATATTCTTGTGTGGAATTTACATATAATCATGAAGCTTTCATTTTATATACGGCATACAGTATCCTTTGTGTATATTTTTCAGTAAAATTATTAATTTAAAACTTCCGCCCTCCGCCTCCCATGGTGCGTCCAGAGGAGGTATGGGTAGTACTCCTGCCGCCGGAGGAAAAACCTCCGCCACCGCCCCCGCCTACATTCCCCTGATTCCGCGGAATGATCATATAGGTCACGGTTTTGTTCACCAGATGGTCAAACTGGTCCGAATACCGGAACTGACTGTTAGCACGATAGGCCATCAGTGAGCTCCTGGCCCAGCCTCTCTCCTTTTTCATGGAATACCGGCTGGTTACTCCTCCACAGGCTGCTGCCGCTGCTATAAGCCCAATGAGAGCAGCCAGCGCTGCCTCATACCACCGGATGCTGCGGTATACACTTATTTTTCCTGTCTCTTTATCATAATTATACTGCCCTCCGGGAATTCCGGCCCTGTAATATTGGGTTACACCGTCCAGAAAGCTATAAGCGCAGGCACTGTAATTCTGAGTGCTAACTTTGTCATAGGCAGAATCTAAAATGGAATTCCAACGTTTATCGGTTAAAAAGCGGTTCATCTTTCCTACAGGAAGGATGTAAAGCTCCCGGTTATCCATGTCTATCAGGAACAATACGCCGCTGTAATCTTTTCCAACTCCATAGGCTCCTCTTATGTAGAAATCCTCCGCATATTGTCCGGCCGACTTTCCACCTGCATGGTCTGTGGTTGTAATCACCACATCCATATTCATTTCTTTTCTCATCGTCTGGATCTGAGTTTCTAATGCTTCTATTTCTTCCTGGGAAAATAACCCCGCTTCATCAAATACCCGCTCTTCCCCTGATACGTCTGCCGTGCTTTTGTATTCGGCATAAGCTTTCATACCACTGGAAGAAACGATCAGAAACAGAAGAATCATGGGCAATAAAACGGTTACCCGGCATATCCGAAGGAATAGTCCCTTTGTTTTCATCATATCAGATACCCCACAATCAGCATGGCAAGAAATACAGGCAGGAATATTTCCACAAACAGAAGCATCAGTTTGTTCCGGTCCACAGGAAGCTTGCCGCATACCTTTCCGGTCTGCCCGTTCACTGTAAAATAATACATCTGGTCCTTTGCCCCGTCGTGGTAGGTAAGGGTCCACACAGGCAAAAGAGCATACTCCCATCTTTCTTCCTCCAGGCGGATGGACTGATTCTGAACTCTTACAGAATCATAGGAGGTAATACTGTTTTTTAAGGACTCCTCGGCAAACTTGCGCACCTCTGACTTTACATCCTCAGAGAACTCCTGCTCTCCCATGTCCCGCCGTTCTGCCACAAAGCCAGAAAGATAGCCCATGGAAAAGGGCTTCATTTTCTCTGTTTCAAAAGGCAGCACGCCCTCCACCAGTTCCCGGTTGGACTTTTTGAGGGCATTGCGGGGCACGAATTTTACAGGCATAGCTCCTTCCCTGCGAACATCATAGGTCTGGGTTTCCGTATAGCGGCGGTCGCCGCTTACCCAGACCCGCAAACGGTCCGCCTTTGCATTTAGGCTTCCCTCCGCAAGACAGCTGTAAAGCATATAAGGAAAATATACGCCGGAAATCTTCTCGATCTGGTCTTCACTGTAAAAAGCCTTTGGGACAAACCGCTTCTTTTTCATCCATTGCTCAAAGATTTCCACGGCCTTCTTCTTTTCCATTGCAAACGGAATTACATAATCCGGATGGAATTCCCCGGAAAGCCTTCCCGATAAGATCACCGGGTTATGGCAATAGTAGCAGAAGGTCGCTGCAGTGGTCCCATCGGTTACGATCTCGGCACCGCAGCTTGGGCAGGTATAAAGTACAGGCTCTCCGCCCTGTTTTTTGGCCTTTGACGCTTTAGGTTCTTCCGGCTTCCCGCTCTCTGTTTCTTTCTGGTTAAACTCTGATAAGCAGTATTCACAGGCATATTTCTGCTTTTTCGGATCAAAGATAAGCGGCCCGCCGCAATTTGGACATTTATAGCTTATGATCTCACTCATGGTCTTGGTTTTCCACACTCCGAACAAAATCTGCCATTGTTTACAGTTTTACATTCACAGGTCCATGTTCCTGCCGGCTTTGGATTTCCGCATTCCGGGCAGAACTTTCCTGTATTCACACTTCCGCAGGTGCAGGTCCATGGGCTTTCAGCTGCCATGGTCTGTTCCATGGAATTTTGCTGCTGGGCCCGGTTCATCTGCATCTGCTGATAATTAGCATTGGAAGCAGCTCCCATAAAGCCGCCGCCAGTATTCATTCCCATGTTCATGCCCATAAATCCTGCCATGGAGCCATTGGCATTGCTTCCTGCCGATTCAAGGCCTCTGGCCACCGCTCCCTGCACATAACCTTCCCTGACACCAGGATCGCTCAGCATGGCACCCTGGTTGCGCATCTGGATCAGCTTCTTTGATTCCTCATCATAGGATATGCTGGCGATTCCGACAGACTGAATCTCAATTCCCCTCTGATCCTTCCACTGGTCGTCAAGGACACCCGCCATATACTGTCCCAGCTCTCTTCCTTTTGAAGCTACGTAAGAGATTCGGATGCCATCTGCGGACATCTGGTTGATGGATGACTGTAGAGCCTCTAAAAATTCAGATAAATACTGGGCGTTGATATCATCTACCTCAACCCTGGAAGCATTCTTCGGTATGGCTTCCCCATAGAACAACAGAGGATCTGTTACCTTGATGGAATACGTTCCGTGGGCACGCAAAAACAATTCCGCATTATAAAACTGGTCAAAATAGTTAATAGGATTGGGGGTACCAAACTTTATCCCTTTAATCTCCTGTAAGTTGATGAAATACACCTTCTGGGAAGTGGGTGTCTGGCCACCGAATCGAATCCGGTCAAAGGATTCCTTTATGGCCTCATCAAACTGACCATTAAAGAGGGAGGGAAGGGAAGAATTTTTCACGGTGAAATAGCCCGGTTCTCCTGTATAATCGATCACCTTTCCGCCATCGACCAAAATCATGAACTGATTAGGGTAAACATGAATGACGGAACCATCAGATACCGTATATTCTGTGCTCTTGGTATTGGACCCTTTTCGGATCTTCACTCCGCTGGTGAATACGGTCTGGTCTCCCATACTGCCTGCTTCTATTACCTCAAGCCACTGGTCTGCCAGTGAGCCTCCTACTGCGGTAGTAAGTGCCTTAACAATTCCCATATCATTTCCTCCTTAACGGTTTTTATTCGAAGAGTGAACTCATCTTCACTCTCTTTCGCTCATTATATCAGGAACCTGCGGTTCCTGATCGTCATTCGCCGTTCGTGCCGATGAGTGAACTCATCTTCACTCTCTTTCGCTCATTATACTATACCATTATTCGGCTGGCTATACAATTTCTCTCATCATCGCAATTTCTTTGGCATACCCAGAAAGGTCATTGGGCGTCTCCAGATAAAATGGAAGGTCCCTTAAAGCCGGGTGAACCGTGATCCGCTTTAAAGCATCAAATCCGATATAGCCTTCTCCGATCTTTGCATGGCGGTCCTTATGGGCCCCCAGAGGATTCTGGCTGTCATTTAAATGGATTGCCTTCAATTTATCCAGCCCGATAATCCGGTCAAACCGGTTTAAAACTCCGTCCAGATCACCAGCAATATCGTAGCCGGCATCCCATACGTGGCACGTATCCAGGCAGATTCCCATATGGTCCTTTTGCTCTACCCGATCCAGAATCTCCCGTAACTCTTCAAATTCCCGTCCTACCTCACTGCCCTTGCCGGACATGGTTTCTAAAAGAACGGTGGTATGAAGCTCCGGTGTCAGAACCTGATTTAACATATCTGAAATATAACGGATTCCATCCTCTGCCCCCTGCCCCACATGGCTTCCTGGGTGGAAATTGTAGCAGTTTCCGGGAGTGTATTCCATCCGTTCTAAATCATCCTTCATGGTATCTCTGGCGAGGGTCCGAAGCCCTTCATCCGCAGAACATGCATTTAAGGTGTAGGGCGCATGTGCCAGAATCTGTTTAATCCCATGCTCCCTGGCAAAGTCCAGATAGCGGTTCACATCCTCAGGGTTCATAGCCTTAGCCTTGGTTCCCCTGGGGTTTCTTGTAAAAAACTGAAAGGTGTTGGCATCAATCTTTACAGCCTCCTTCCCCATGGCAAAATAGCCTTTTGAGGAAGAGAGGTGACATCCGATTGTAAGCATAAAATTCTCCTGTTATTTTATTTTTCTTATCTTTTTCCCTTTTGACGGGCTGATGGCCTTTACGGCGATGAACATGAATATGGCAGCCATGGCCAGCTGGATAAAGATGCTTAAGACCACCCAGTTTTCCATGATAAAGTTATCCGGATGAGGACCGAACCAGCTGTTCAAACTCCTTATCACCTGACTATCCCCTGTCTGTCCATTGATCATAGCATAAAAGGTCGCCACCGGGTTTAGCAGAAGCAGATACAAGCATGCGCCGGAATTGGTCTGGTCAGCCATGCCTCCCACGGACATGACATAAGTGCTTTTTATGTTCATCCGGGCCATGGAAAGGGCAAAGACATTGATCGCATAGGTGCCAGCGCCAATGAGGACCAGCACTCCATAGCTTACTACTGTGGCGATGGTAGACCGCTTAAACAGGGTGGAAAAACAAATTCCCATACTTCCGCAGAGAAGGGCCACGGCCAGATAGCACAAAAGCAGAATAAATACATCGTGAATCATCACGCCCCCATATACAAAGGATACGGACAGAAGGGGAAAGCTGGACATGATCATAAGGAACATGGTTCCAAAGGAAGAGGTAAACTTCCCCCATATAATCTCCCATGGCTTCAAGGTCGTGGTAAGAAGAATGTCAAGGGTTTGCCGTTCCCTCTCTCCGCTGATGCTTCCCGCGGTCAGCGCCGGCATGATGAACATCAGCATCACAAATTCCACTGCAGCCACGAATACATACAAATTGGTAAATGAAGAATACTGGATCTCCGCCGTCAGCTTTACCCTTTCTACAACGGAATACATATTAAGCAGAACTACCAAAGCCAGAATCGTATTAAAAATCGCCAGGATCAGCGCCAGACGGAAGCTTCTGGAGCTGACCGTTGTCTCCCGTTTATAAACCGGATTCAATTTCATGTACAAGCACCGCCTTTTCTTTATCATGATCCGTAATCTGCATAAACAGGGACTCTAAACTTCCCTGCTCCCTGTAGAATCCATGTACCAGCACCTCGGCATCCACCAGCTGCTGCAAAAGAAGCGCCTCATCCTGATTATCTCCGATGAAATTCACCCGGATGTCCTCGTCTTTCACCGCTATGGTCTGGACGCAGGGCTGGCTTTTCAAGATGGTCAGCGCCTTATCCTTATTTCCAAGAACAGAGATGATCAGAGGATTGGTAGCATTGACCCTGCGAAGAATCTCCTCCATGCTGCCGCTTAAGATCATTTTTCCCTGGTCAATAACCCCAATGTCCGTACACAGCTCGGAAAGCTCGGAAAGCACATGGGAACTGATGAATATGGTCTTTCCCTGCTCCTTTAATTCCTTTAGGATCTCCTTAAATTCAAACCTGGTTCTTGGATCCAGCCCTGAGGTCGGTTCATCAAGGACCAGCAAAAGGGGATCGTGGATCAGAGCCCTTGCCAGACAGAGGCGCTGCTTCATTCCTCTTGATAAGCTGTCAACGTAAAAGTTCACCTTATCCTCCAGCCCTACCTGCTCCAAAAGAGTCATATACCGGGTCCTGCCTTTAAGCCCGTCGATCCCGTAGCAGGAAGCAAAAAACTCCATGTATTCATTGACTTTTAAATTATCATATACTCCGAAAAAATCCGGCACATATCCAATCTTCATCTTTAATTCATTTAAGCCCCCGGACACATCCGTGCCGTCGATCATCACCTTGCCGCTGTCGGCGAAAAGTAGCCCTGTCATAATCTTTATGGTGGTGGTCTTTCCTGCTCCGTTAGGTCCTACGAAGCCATAAAGAGATCCCTGGGGGATATGTAGGTCCAGGCCGTTTAAGGCATGGAATTTTCCAAACTTTTTCCGTAAATCCTTAATCTCTAACATCATTTATCCCTTCCTGCCACAGTTAACATTGGCAGAGTGACATACCAGTTATTCTCAGACGTATTATCACATACATATTTTACAGTCAGCGTGTTGCCGGGAGACAGATAAGAGGTTAGCTCCCAGGCTCTATAAACCGACTTATTGGGGTCCATGGCATCGTAATTTCCTGTATCGTGATTATAGAAATAAATATTTCCTTTAAAGAGGGTGGCGTAGTAAAAGCTTTCGCTGTTTAAAAACTCGTCAGAGGGGTTTTCAAAAGTCAGCGTTTCCACCTCCAGATCATTTCCAAGAAAATACTCCAAAGCCACCGGATCCACACCATAAATGGCGTTGGAATCCGCATAATACTGCCCGCTTACCACAGTAGGAGTTTTCATGAGAGCAGACCGTGAAGTCTCACCATTTTTCTTTGTCTTTACATTAATCGTCGATGTAAACATAGACATGCCGTAAGTTTCATAATCTCCCCCGGCAAGAAACTGGCTATCCGACTGGTCCTTGCTGAAAGCCACGATCCTGGCCTCCGGATTATAGAATGAGGAATATTTATCAAGATAAAAGCTTAGAATGTTGGTTCTTGATAAAGCCAGCATGTAAGCCGGATCCTCTATATCTGCTTTGGGATATTGATAGCCTCCCGTTACCCGGGCGGATACCAGAAAGGAATTGTTAATGGGATAATTGATGACAGGAAGCCCGTTAAGATTCATGGTCTCTCCTGGCTGCAGTTCTTCAATAACCACCATTTTCCCGTACATCAGGATCCCCACCTTTTCTACCTGGAAGGGATATTCATTGGTTACAGTACCATATACGTTTCCATCAAACAGAGTAATGTCCCCGATAAGGCCCTTATGTTCTGTGTTGGGGGTCCTTTTCCTTAGGGAGTAATATTTGGGGGTAAAAGCGGCTGCATTCTGGACCGAAACCCTGGTGTCCTTTTCCCCATAGGATATATTCACCTTATAGTCTTCATTTCCCATGAATCTGGGAACCGGTTTCATCTCATAGGAGCTGCTTCTGGTGATAGGAAGCAGATCGTATGACGGATCCAGGGCGATGGTATATGCTTTATTATAAGGCGTCCTCATGTTGATATATGTATATTCGTCTACATAGTTTTCCGTGGTATCAAGAATGGTCGCATAGGTAAAAAAGGTATCCTTAAACCTGGTTCCTATTCCCATTAAATATACGATTGCCGCAAATGAAAGGGAAACCACAGCAACCGCGGTCCGGTAATATCTTCTCCGCTCCTGTTTTTTCAAGAACAGGTACAGTCCCGGGCCCACCAGTACAATATATCCCAGAATCACGATGGCATAAATAACAAGATTCGGCAGCTTATCTAAGTTTCCGGTATTTAACATATTCTGAACAGACCAGAACTGGCCGGAATTGCCGCTGTAAAGGTATGATGATAGATCATTTAACTTGGTTTCTCCCAAAAGCGCCGTGAAAAGCTTATCTACATAGGAACGCTGAACCTGGCAGAAAGAAGCGATATCCACAAAATCATAGGCAGCTACGCCTACCTTTCCTTTTCCCTTCGAAACAGAAGTAAGGACCGGGAATTCATCATTGGAGAGCACTCCGGTTCCGCCTTTTAGGGAAACATCTGCGCAAACCAGATTCATGAAGGAATCTCCAGGGCCATTGGTGGAATATTCCACTCCCATGTCCACGGATTTTTCCGTTGGAGGAGCATAATCCTCTTCCAGAATATCAGACCGGAAGGCATAAAGGGTGTCATCCACCCGGCTGCCGGTTCCAAGAAGAAGAGTTCCCCCCTCTTTCACCCATTCCCAGATTGCAGATACCTGGTCTGTGGACAGCCTTTTGGTATCGTAATCCGTTATGACCAGCACATCCAAAAGGTCCAGCCCGATGACATTATCCGGCATCTTTTCTGTATCCATTTCAAAGGTCTTGATCCTGACAGAGCTGTAATTCACTCCCACCCCTTCCATATAGGACAGAGTATCCGGCTCATCCGATAAAACTCCAACAAACAGTTCTGCAATATCGGCCGTTACATTCATTTTTAAACGTTTGCGGATCAGCTCTCCTCCCTGAGAGTCCAGAAGTTTCACATAAAGAACATCTGCCCTTCCCACCGGAATATCTAAGGATTCCTCCGAGGCTTCATAGGCCTTTAAAGAAACCGGGTATTCGTATTGGTAAATGTCATAATCCGATTCCATGGCAATCGCCTGAACCGTTCCCTGAAATTCGGAATCCAGCTGGTTCTTTAATGAAAAGTTTACCGGTACGTAACGTCCGCTTTTTGCATTTCCCTCATAGCCATAGGATACATCCATGGAAACCCCGGAATTAGAAGCCGCATAATTTCCATCTGCAAAGGAATCTCCTGCCTCCATTCCAACCGGTGTTTCATATGCCATACCGAAAGCAGGCAGCATTACGCTGCCTGCTATGGTGAGCACCATGGCACAAATCAGGGATATCTTTCTGAATTTCATTCTCTGTCACCCTATCTTTCCAAAGTTCTCTTTATTAATATCAAAATCCACCTGCAGCTTAACCGTAAATACCGTTCCGGATAAATCACTGGTCACATGAATGATTCCGCCGTGCATATCCACAATATTCTTTGCGATAGCAAGCCCCAGTCCTGTTCCTCCCGTATTGGTAGAGCGGGACTGTTCCACGCGGTAAAATTTATTGAAGATGAGCGGCAGCTCTTCCTCTGGGATCACGTAACCATAATTGATCACCTGAATGGTAACCAGTTCTTCGCTTCCATGGACCTTTACCAGGATGCGCTTTCCATCCGCTCCGTATTTGATGGCATTGTTAATCAGATTGTCAAACAGACGGGCCAGAAGGTTGCCATCCGCCGAGATCATCTGGGCGGGAACATTGCTTTGAAGCTCGTAGGAAAGGTTTTTATCCACAAAACTGGGATAAAATTCTTCCAGAAGCTGACTTAAGAGCTTCACCACGTCCACCTTGGCTACGTGCATGGAGATCTTTCCATAGTTCAGCTTTGTAAATCCGAATAAGTCCTCAATCAGCTTTTCCAGCCGCTTTGTCTTTACGTATGCGATCCCTATGTACTTTTTCTGGACTTCCGGATCAAGCTTTGTTTCTCCGGACAAAAGTTCCAGATACCCGATGATGGAGGTTAAGGGAGTCCTTAAGTCATGAGCAATATTGGTAATAAGCTCGTTCTTCGTACGCTCTGCCTCCCGTTCCTTATCCATGAGGCCTCTTAAATCTTCCACCATCTTATTTAAACTGGCAGCCATAACGGAGAATTCATCATCTCCCTCAATGTCAACCGTAATATTTAAATCTCCCTGGGATATGCTCTGCATGGCATCAGAAATCCGGCTGATGTAACGCATGGACTTTTCCTGGAGGAGGAGAAAGGTGACCGTGAATATTCCGATCCCGAAAACCACATAGATCAGGATCACCACCACATCAAAGGAAGTAAGCATCTCCACAAATACATTATCCTTTTGTGTGCTTCTCATGTAGGAGGCAACCAAAGATACGTTGGTTACCAGAAATATTTCGATCAGGACCGTAACCACTGCACTGTAAAAAATATTGGCGATGACCCGGGTATGAAAACGGCGATTGATATCATTTTTCAATTTTGTATCCTACCCCCCAAACGGTGGTGATGATCTTGTTCTGTCTGGTATCTTCTTTCATTTTTCCCCGCAGCCGTCTGATATGTACCATTACTGTGTTGTTAGCCTCATAAACCTTTTCATTCCACACCTTTTCAAAAATCTCATCGGTGCTGAATACTCTTCCGGGGTTGGAGGCCAGTAAGTATAGAATGTCAAACTCAATGGGAGTGAGCTTAATCTCTTCCCCATAAACAGTTACCTTATGGTTATCCTTGTTAATGGTCAGTCCTCTTATTGCGATTTCATTCTTAGCAGCTTCATTTACCGCGCTGTTTGGGTTTAACTGTGTATAGCGGCGAAGCTGGGATTTTACCCGTGCCGTCAGCTCCAGGGGATTAAAGGGTTTTGTCACGTAGTCATCCGCCCCGGTACCAAGTCCCAGTATTTTGTCCAGATCCGTGGACTTGGCGCTGAGCATAATGATAGGAATGTTATTGGTCTCCCGTATTTTCTTGCACATTTGCAGGCCATCCATACCGGGCATCATGATGTCTAAAAGTACCAGATGGATCTGATTCTTTTCCAGAAATTCCAATCCTTCTTCCGCATTATTCGCCTTAAATACTTTATATCCATCACTGACCAGATAAATCTCTACCAGATCTGCAATCTCTTTCTCATCATCCACAACCAAAATGCTTATTGTCTCGGACATGAATATACCTCCCTTGTCGTTATGTAAGCGGTTTTTCCCTTTTTCTGAGAAAAATCCTGCATCCATTTTACCACAAGAAAGGTATCTTTGCCTTACTATTTTCTTACAATAAAGCTATAATTCGGTAATTATGGGGTGTCTTTCCTTAAGCTTACCCCTGACTTTCCGTAGGAATAAACACTCGGCTGCCTACTGGATCCGACTTGCCAAGCTCTGCCTTAACATTCTGGATCGCCTCTTCACAGAACAGCTCCTGGCTGTTAACCAGGACCTTGCCCCTTTTATCAGGTTTCTCATAAGTTCCGTCGGCTTTTAAGATATGGGCCTTTACATTATCCTGAAACTGCACCTTAAGAACATGGAGGATCTGCTCCTGCAGCATTTCATCTTCTACAGGGAACATTATCTCCACCCTTCGGTCTAAGTTTCTGGGCATCCAGTCGGCACTTCCCATATAAATCTCCGGACTGTTGTCATTTTCAAAATAAAAAATACGGGCATGCTCCAGGAAATTTCCAACAATGGAATGAACCGTAATATTTTCACTTAAGCCCGGAACTCCTGCTTTTAAACTGCATATCCCCCGGACAATCAGCTGGGTCTTCACTCCTGCACAGGAAGCCTCGTAAAGGGCAGCTATGATCTCCTTATCACAAAGGGAGTTCATCTTAGCCATAATATGAGCCGTTTTCCCGTTTTCCGCATTTTTCGTCTCCCTGCGGATCAGCCTTAAGAATCGGGCCCGCAGCCAGATGGGAGCTATCACCAGCTTATTCCAGTGAAGCGGCTCAGAATAGCCTGACAGCATGTTGAATACGGCGGTGGCATCTTCTCCAATCTGAGGGTTGCAGGTCATAAGTCCGAGATCCGTATAAAGCTTAGCTGTGGAATCGTTGTAGTTTCCAGTACCCAAATGAACATAACGGCGGATGCCATCCTCTTCTCTGCGTACCACCAGAGTGATCTTGCTGTGGGTCTTTAAACCTACCAGCCCATAGATGACGTGGCAGCCGGCTTTCTCCAGTTTTTTTGCCCAGTTGATATTATTTTCCTCATCAAAGCGGGCCTTTAACTCCACCAGCACCGATACTTGTTTCCCATTATCGGCGGCCTCTGCCAAAGCAGCAATGATGGGGGAATTTCCGCTTACCCTGTAAAGAGTCTGTTTGATTGCCAGGACCGACCGGTCAGTGGCAGCGGTTTTTACGAAATTTACCACAGGGTCAAAGGTCTCGTAGGGATGATGAAGCAAAATGTCGCCTTCCCGGATGTTAGTAAATATGTCTTCCTCATTCATAAGCCTTGGAACCTGCTGCGGAATATAAGGAATGGCCTTTAAATGGTCAAAGCCCTTCATTCCGTACATCTTCATGAGAAAGGTCAGATCCAGAGGGCCTGCGATCTCAAAAATATCGACGGAACTGATGCTTAGCTCCCGTTTTAGTATTTTTAACAGGCGTTTATCCATCTTCTCTTCCACTTCCAGACGGATGGCTTCGCCCCACTGCCGCTTCTTAAGCTGCTTCTGGATTTCCTCCAGAAGGTCCTCCGCTTCTTCCTCGTCAATAGTAAGGTCCGCATTTCTCATGATACGGAAGGGATGGGCGCTAATAACATTGTAATTTAAAAACAGGCTGCCAATGTTCCGTTCAATGATCTGTTCCAGCAAAATGACCACTCGTTCTTCCTTTTTCCCGGCAGGGAGTTCCACGATCCTTGGAAGGACGCTTGGCACCTGGACCATGGCAAATTCCAGTTCCTCTTCCCCGCTTTTTTTCTGAAGGAGAGCAGCAATGTTTAGGGACTTGTTGCGGACCAGGGGAAATGGCCTGGAGGAGTCCACAGCCATGGGAGTCAGCACCGGATATACATTCCTCTCAAAATAGCTGTCCGCATAGCTTCCCTCCTCTTCGCTTAAATCTTCATGGACCTGGACTACCCGAAGCCCGTTCTGTTTTAATGTAGGAAGAAGGGAACGGTTATAGGTAGAGTACTGCAAAGCTACCAGCTCATGGGTCCGCTCGCTGATCTCTTCAAGCTGTTCCGGCGGTTTTAGACCTGCAATATCCGGCTTCGTATATTTGGCATGGACCATATCCTTTAGGGAAGCCACTCGGACCATATAGAATTCATCCAGGTTTGAGGCTGTAATGCTTAAAAACTTCAGCCGTTCAAAAAGAGGGAGGCTTTTATCTCTCGCTTCACTGAGTACGCGGTAGTTAAATTCGATCCAGCTCAGCTCACGATTTACATAACTTTCAGGATTATTGAAAATTTCATTGGTGCCTGTCATCAGGATAACCTCCTCTTCTGTTTTAATATCGGCCTTATTCCAAATATTTCTTCAAAAAAATCTGCATTCTGACGAAATGCCACCGATTCCAGGGTGATATCGCCTTCATAAGAGACGGTCACCACCAGCTGCCCGTTCTTCACGCTCATATGGCAGTCCGGCAGCTTCTGCTTGTGGCTGCGGTCTAAGGAATTGGCGAGCCTTAAAATGGCTGTCAGCTTTCCCACAAGTATGATGCTGTCCTTATGAGGAAAACCTCCTCCTGTATTCCGGAACACCTCTTCGCTGAGATGAATCCGGTTATAATCAAATTCCACCCCATTGTAGCGGACCGCATTGGCGATGATCTCCCGCTCCATATGGGACAGACCGATGATCTCCGTTGACATGATGATATGGTAGGCAGATTCACTGGGGTTTCTCATACTGATAAATTTGCCGCAGTCATGAAGGATGGCAGCAATCTGCAAAAGCAGCCTTTCCCTCTTTCCCATTCCGTGATATTTCTTCATGCTGTCAAAGATATCCACTACGTACTTTTCTATATTCACGGTATGAGGACCATGGCATTTATAACGCTTTGCCATATTGCGGGAGGCCGCAAGAATGTCCTCAGAAAAATCATGGTTGAATTTCACCGCTTTCGTTTCTTCTGCATATTCAGCGGCAATGCTGTCGCACAGGCGGATTCCCGGAATCCAAAAAAGCTCTGCTTTAGTCATCTCCAGAACACGTTTAAAGATAATGGCCGCCGGAACAAGGAGAGATGCATATTCCGCATTAACTCCAAACCGTTCCTGGATCTGGTCCAAGGACATACCCACAATCTTTTCATAGAAATATGCAAATTCCTCTGCAGTGACCCGCTCCACAGGTTTTCCGCCGCGGCTGCTTCGGGACAGGTAAAGGATGCTTTCTCCTATCCCAATCAGATTTTTGATTTCCCTGTCCTTTAAGTAAACCTTGCGGAATGTATATAATTCATTATCCACCATTTCCTCGATCAGGGTATTCTGCATCTGGTTGTCGGCTTGTACGGTCCCCATCATTTCCCGGATTCTTAAGACGCCTAACATCAGATTATTAGTAGAAACTAAGGCATCCCTGTCAAAGAGGGAAACCTGCATGCTTCCAAAGCCCACATCCACAATGGCTGTACCTTTTTGTATGATCTTATGGAATTCCGCATCCTTTGAAGCGATGGCCTTATAACTGATAAACCGCTGCTCCGAGTTGCTGATGACCCGCACTTCAATTCCGGTCCTCACTCGGATCTGATCCAGAACGATCCGGCTATTTTTTGCTTCCCGCAGGGCGCTGGTGGCATAGGCCCGGTAGCCGATCACCTTATAGGACTGCATGATGTCTGCAAAATCCTTAATGACCTGACACATCTCCTCCACCAGCTCATAACTGATCTTTCCATCATTATAGGTATCCCTTCCAAGGGCAATGACATGACGGACATGGTCCACCTTCTGGATTCCAGTCTTAGCAGAGATTTCATAGATACCAAGCTCCAGTTCAAATGATCCCACATCTATGGCGGCAAATAATTTTATTGCCATACCTTTCCTCCTTACTGCCCATTGGTCAGGGGCTTTTCATCAGTTGTACCCAAAAGGTGTGTGATAAACTGGCTTGCCGTTCTGCCTGATAAGCCTCCGTGGTTCAGCTCCCATATATTTGCTTTTGCATACAATTCTTCCAGAGGCATATTTATGTCGCTGCGGGCGGCCAGAGCCCCCACAATCTCCTGGAACTCCCTTCTGTCCGGCGAGCCAAAGTAGATGGTCACCCCAAAGCGAGCCACCAGGGAAAGCTTTTCCTGGACGGTGTCATTATTATGTAAGTCATCATCCAGTTCCCTTTTATCACTGAATTTTTCCCGTATGAGATGCCTGCGGTTGGAGGTGGCATAGATCAGCACATTACCCGGCTTTTTCCCAAGGCCGCCTTCAATGATCGCCTTTAAATACTTATACTCCAATTCCGAATCCTCAAAGGATAAGTCATCCATATAAATAATAAATTTGTAATTCCGATCCTTCACCTGCTCCTGAACCTTTGATAGGGATTTGAATTGATGCTTATAGACCTCGATGATCCGAAGCCCCCTGTCATAATATTCATTAAGCACAGCCTTAATGCTGGAGGATTTTCCGGTCCCGCTGTCACCGAACAGTAAAACGTTATTGGCAGCCCGCCCGTTTAAGAAAGCCTCCGTATTTTCGATCAGCTTCTGCTTTTGGAGCTGGTAACCGATGATATCGTCTAAATGGACATGTTCAATGCTGGTGATCGGCAGGATCTGAGGTTCGCCAATTGCTTCCTCGATGCGGAAGGCTTTATTAAGACCGAACTTCCCTACCCCAAACCTGCGGTAAAATTCTGTTATCTCAGAAGCAAAAACAGTCTCATCCTCCGCTTGTTCTAAGGCAACGGCCAGGGCAACGATCTGATCCCTGATCCTCTTATTATAGATCTTGCTGCTGCCGTCTGCCGTCTGGTAATCGGAAAGGGCGGTCCATATCCCCTCTCCGGGATTTATACGGTCCAGCTTTCGGATGTCATGATCAAACAATTCTTTTATGATCCGGAAATCATGGGCAGCCAGCTCGTTCAAAGTCCCTTTTACAGGGCCTACGATCTCACAGGAGGTACTATAGGCGTTTTCATTGTTTGCCAGGCTGAATGCTAAAAAACAATGCCAGAGATTCCCCTCAAAGCCATAGGAAGCCGCCAGCTCAGTGAGCTGACCGGCACAGGCATAGGAATCCGGCATTGTTTCTGTTTTAGACCACTGTTCCGGGCTCAACAGCCCGGCGATCTTGTCAAAAAGTTCACGATGATTCAAATTGCGGTACAAAATCAATTCCTGGGATTTCATAATTTGCCTCCTTTAATAATTTCCCAATACCCTCATATTACTTCCCTCTTCAGAAATTCCTTTTAAAGCATTCTGAATGGAGGCATCGCTTAAATTCCCCTCAATATCTATGAAAAACCGATATTCCCAGTTCCTTCCGAGAATAGGCCTGGACTCGATCATCATCATGTTAACCCCGTTATAGATAAAATTGCTCAGCATATTATAAAGAGAACCGCTCTTATGGGGCAGTTCAAAGCTTATGCTTATTTTTCCCGCATCTTCCCGGTATATGGGCTCCCTTGACAGGATGATGAACCGGGTAGTGTTGTTTTTATTGTGATTGATGGAAGACTTTAGGACCTTCAGCCCATAAATATTCCCTGCAATCTCACTGGCTACCGCCGCCTGGGACGGATCGCCATCCTCAAAGACCTTTTTGGCGGCTACGGCAGTATTCTCCACGCTGATCTGTTTCCAGTTCCTGTTAGCATTTAGAAATTCGGAACATTGCATAAGGGCCTGGGGATGGGAAAATACTGTTTTGATGTCCCCCTCCTCTGCCTCCGAAAGCCCAAGCAGCGCATGGTCTACGGGAAGGAAGGTTTCCGCCACAATGTAATTATTATATTTGATAAGTAAGTCATAATTATGGGTAACCGCCCCTGCCGAGGAATTCTCAATGGGTAGAACCGCATAATCTGCCGTTCCTGCCTCTACCTCTTTCATGGCATCTTCCCAGGAGTCCACGTGGTATATATCCACATCGGCCCCAAAATATTTTAGTGCTGCCTCGTGGGTGTAAGCACCTTCCACTCCCTGATATACCACACGTACCTGATTGGCTGGAAGGTTTTTTACCGGCCGGAAATCATTTTCCGCCTTTAATCCGTGTTCCGCCATAAGCTTGTACTGAAAATGGCGGCTAATCGTCATCATCTGGGTGAACAGCTCTCTTACCGCCTGTTTCTGGAATTCATCTTCCACCATACCGGTCACGGACTCGATCTTCTGCTGCTCTCTTTCCCTGTCATAAACCGGCTTACCTGTTTCAATCTTATATTCGGCCACCTGGCCGCTAAGCGCCATCCGCTTTTCAAATAACGATACAATCTCACGGTCAATCCCGTCAAGCTGTTTTCTGATTTCCTGTAAATCCAATGTCTTCATGGGTCTTATCATTCCTTTATCTTATCTGATGTGTGCTTAAGCCCTGTCAGAAATCTTTCCCTGGCTTATTAACTCTGCTTCCAGCATGGCCTTTATCTGATTCTCTACATAAGCGCCGGGGAATTTCCGAAACTCCGGCTCCAACTCCTTGGTATAAAAGGGCTTGCCAAATTCAATCGTTACCTGGGAGGGAAGCATGCGGGGAAATTGCCGTTCAAACACCTCCGCAGTTCCGGTAATTGCCACCGGTATTACCGGGCAGCCGCTTTTTTCTGCAATTTTAAGACTTCCTTCTTTAAAAGGCATCAGGTCTAAGGGACTCTCCTCCCGGTTTCTGGTACCTTCCGGAAAGATCCAGACGGAAACGCCTTGTTTTACCTGATCGATTCCTGTGAGAATGGTCTTTAAACCTTCTTTTAAATTCTTTCTGTCAAGAAACAGGCAATTTACATACTTCATCCAGGTGGAAAGCAGAGGGATCTTCTCCATCTCCTTTTTAGCCACAAATCCCATAAGGCCCGGAACTGTCACATAGCCTACAAGAATATCAAAATAGCTTCTGTGATTTCCTACATACAAGACAGCCCGGTCTTCAGGAATATTATCCCTTCCCTTAACCGTGATGCTCACGCCGGCCATTTTAAGAAGAATCTTAAAAATCCATTGAACCACCGCCAGACTCTGGACATCACGCTGGCGGCGGTCCTTTTTACCGGTCAGCCACTCAAAAATAATGACCGGAATGCTTAAAATCAAAAACATGATGACTGTTGCTGCTACAAGAATAAAACGTATCATTGGTCTAGCCCTCCATTTCATCTATTATATAAAATGGTGACTTTAATTACAATACTACCCGCCTTTCTTTTTTGTAATTTGTTCAAACAACAGTCCTGTGGCAAACCACAGAGGAGCAAAGTCCAGACGGATCAGTCCGTCAATGTTGGTGTTTCGCCCTGTGTAATCCCACGGGCACATTCCTCTTCCCCGTAAAAGGAAGCCGGCAAAATATTCCGCCACGAAAATGAGAACCATGTAAAGAAATCCATGGCGGATAGCAAGATCCGCTTTCTTTGCCGCAAATCCTGAGCCGGGAGTCACCCAACGGTCAATAAGATCTCCAATGGGACCTAAAAGCGCTCCGCAGCCATAAATAGGAAACATTAATAGGGACGTCTGCCCCATAAGCCGCCAGTCTTGGCGCAAAATGGATTCCGTGGAGGTAAAGATAACCTCCAGGCACCAGCCTGTCACCCCGCATTTGCAGAAATTAAGTGGCAGCTGTTTTAAGTTTAATTGTGATAGTGTTTTCATACCCTTCATTATGCGCCGGTAATGGGGATATTATGTTCTCCTGTAAAAGAATTCTATAAAAGAGGAGACAACAATCTGCTCCCTTGTTCCTTGATCCGGATGAAAAGACTTCTCTCCTCATACACCTCTCTTGTGATCTCTTTGCACACCTTTAGATCCTCCAGGAACAGCGATTCCAGCCTGCGGGTCGTCTCCTCGTCATAGATTACCGCATTAACCTCAAAATTTAACTCGAAGCTTCGGATATCCATATTGGCGGTACCATAAGAGCTGACCTTTCCGTCGGTCATGACCCCCTTGGAATGGAGAAATCCGTTTTCATAGGTATAGCATCTGGCCCCGGCAGATATTAAGTCCCCCACATAGGAATAGGAAGCCCAGTAAACAAAGGGGTGATCCGGCTTACAGGGAATCATAAGCCTTACGTCAACGCCGGAACGGGCAGCTACTGACAAAGCGGTAAGCACGGCATCATCAGGAACAAAATAGGGTGTCTGGATATAAATATGATCCCTGGCCTTTGAAAAGAGCCGGATATAATTATCCCGGATCTGGCGGCTCCTTGCATCCGGGCCGCTAGCAATAATCTGGATTCCTAGGTGCTTATTCTCATCAGTTATGTCAACCACCCCAAGGAAATCCAGGCAGCTTCCGTCTTCATCTTCACAAAAATATTTCATATTACGAAACAGGTTTTCTCCTGCTGCATAATTCCAGTCCAGGGCGAAACGGATCTGAAGGCTTAGCACAGACCCTCCCTGCAGCTTTAAGTGGGTGTCTCTCCAATATCCAAACCTGGTATCCTTGGAGATATATTCCCTGCCGATGTTAAAGCCTCCCACATATCCAACCCTATTGTCAATGATCACGATCTTTCTATGGTTTCTGTAGTTAACCCGAAGCTGGAGCCTGCCAAGGATAGGCGGGAAAAAGATACCTACCTTTACTCCGTTTTCCTTTAGCAGGTTCCATTTGTCCTTAGGCATGAAACGCCCTCCCATACCGTCGCAGAGAATGCGCACTTCAACGCCTGCTTTGGCCCGCTCGATAAGAATGGGGATTATGGAATCAAACACTTCATCGTCTTTTATAATGTAATACTGTAAATGAATAAAATGGGCCGCATTGGAAAGCTCCATTCTTAAGTCTTTAAATTTCTCCTCACCGTCCGTAAAAATCTCAACCGTGTTGTCAACGGTCAGCACAGATCCGGAAGTCTCCAGATTATACAGAACCAGATCCTCATAGTCACGGGACAAAGAAGATACCAGGCTGATATCATGGCTTTTTAAAAATTCTTCCTGGTTTTTTGCGGAATAACGCACCCGGTCTTCCACTTCCTTAATCCGGAACAGTTTGCCTTTGCGCATATCCTGGCCCAGAAGCAGATAAACAAGAATGCCGAATACGGGAACAAAATACAGGGCTAAGAGCCAGGTCCAGACTGCTTTGGGATCACGACGCTGGAAAAATACAATGATAATTGACAGAATCAGGTTGATATAAATCAGATGATCAATCAGCCAGTTCCAAATTTCAACTGTCTGTAAAAAAACCGTTTCCATAATAAATCCCTCCTGTCTAAGCGGTCACGATCCGCTTTCTGTGAGCAATGGGGCATACCCCATAGCTTTCTGCGGGATATTTAATTGCAGAAAAGGGCCACCGCTGACGCGATGACCCTTTTATACAAACTGATTTCTCTCCCTGTTGTAATGATAATCAATCGCGGCCAGAGAAAGGGTCAGGTCCTCTTCCTGGATCCCAAGACTATGGCAGCATTCCTCCAGAGAAGGGTAATAATCTCTTAACTGAGTATTGACATAGCTTAGCAGCATCACTGGATCTTTAGGTATATTAAACATTTTTTCCTTCTCCTATTCTATTAACATATTTATTCTATCATAATTTTTCCCAGTTGTGAATCTTTCCGAATAGGAGTTGCGGAATTTTCACGACAAAATTTGTTTTCCATTGCACCGGACCTAAAAGTACCCCTGTACGAACAAGGAAATCAGTGCTACAATCAGATTGGAAATCCTTTAGGAGGTATACGGTATATGAAAAAGATACTAATGCTGGGAACAGGGGGTACCATCGCCTGTAAGCGAAGCGACAAAGGTCTAAAGCCTCTACTCACCACAGACGAAATCCTTTCCTATGTTCCGGAAGCATCTGAATTCTGCCAGGCAGACAGCCTGCAGATACTCAACATAGACAGCACCAATATGCAGCCCAGCCATTGGCTCACCATGGCAAAGGCTATTGAAACCCATTATGAGGATTACGATGGGTTTGTCATCTGCCACGGTACCGATACTATGGCTTATACAGCCTCAGCCCTTTCCTACCTGGTACAGGATTCGGAAAAGCCCATTGTCATCACCGGTGCACAAAGGCCTATTGATATGGAGAATACCGATGCCCGTACGAATTTATCAGACAGTCTCCGATTTGCCAGCGAGAATAAGGCCCATGGAGTTACCATTGCTTTTGACGGCAAGGTGATTGCAGGTACAAGGGGGAAAAAGGAGCGCACCAAAAGCTACAATGCTTTCTCCAGCATCAATTTTCCATATATTGCTGCGATCCAGGATGGACATGTGCTGTTTTACGTAGATGATAAGGCTTCCGCTCCCAGGCAGGTACAGTTTTTCCAAAAGCTGAATCCCCATGTGGCATTAATGAAACTGATTCCTTCCATGGGGTCAGACGTTCTGGATTTTATGGCAGAGCATTATGATGCGGTAATCATAGAATCCTTTGGTGTCGGCGGCCTTCCCTCCTATGATACAGGTGATTTTTATAAGGCCGTTAAAAAATGGATCACTCTGGGAAAAACCGTGGTCATGGCCACCCAGGTGACCAATGAGGGCAGCGATATGTCCGTGTACGAAGTAGGACATTCTATAAAAAAAGAGCTGGGACTTCTAGAAGCCTATGATATGACCCTGGAAGCCACAGTGACTAAGCTTATGTGGATTCTGGGACAGACCAATGACGAAAAAGAGATACGGGAATTATTTTACCGTACCATTAACAGAGATATTCTTTGGCAGGCATAAAAACACGGGCGCCGGAAAAGAGATGAGCAATCACTCCTTTTCCAGCGCCCTTTAAAATATTCGTAAGGTTTTTCCCTTATTCCAGATAAGCGATCAGCTTCTGACCGTCTTCCGACACGTCGATCACGATTACATTTCCTGCCCGAATCTCATCCCCAAGGATGATCCTG
Source organism: Lacrimispora sanguinis (assembly GCF_044987295.1). NCBI lineage: Bacteria > Bacillati > Bacillota > Clostridia > Lachnospirales > Lachnospiraceae > Lacrimispora > Lacrimispora sanguinis. The sequence goes on from NZ_CP173277.1 coordinate 2,587,418, forward strand.
GCCGCTAAAGTTTCCACATGTTTTTGTAAGTACCGTTTTAGCGGACGGGCTCCGTAAACCGGATCATAGCCCTGTTCCACCACAAATTCTTTTGCCTGGTCAGTCAGTTCAATTCTTAATTCCCGATCTTCAATCCGTTTGTTTAAGTCCGCAAGAAGCAGATCAACAATTCCTGCAATGTTTTCTTTTTCAAGAGGTTTGAACAGGATTATTTCATCAAGACGGTTTAAGAATTCCGGACGGAAATGGTTCCTTAAATCATTCATCACCATTGCTTCCGCATCTTCCCGGATTCTTCCGGCTTCATCAATACCTGTTAACAGATACTGGGAGCCGATGTTGGAGGTCATTATAATGATAGTGTTTTTAAAGTCAACGGTTTTTCCGGAAGAATCTGTGATCCGCCCATCATCAAGGACCTGAAGCAGCACGTTAAATACATCAGGATGAGCCTTTTCCACCTCATCAAAGAGCACTACGGAATACGGCTTTCTCCTAACAGCCTCTGTTAGCTGGCCGCCCTCATCGTAGCCTACATATCCTGGAGGTGCTCCGATCAGTCTGGATACGGAATGCTTCTCCATGTATTCGCTCATGTCGATTCTGACAATGTTATTTTCATCGTCAAACAGGTCTTCCGCCAAAGCCTTGGCAAGCTCGGTCTTTCCCACACCCGTAGGACCTAAAAACAGGAAGGAGCCGATTGGTTTGGTAGGATCCTTGATCCCCGCCTTGGAACGGATGATGGCCTCGGTCACCTTTATGACTGCTTCATCCTGACCGATGACCCTCTTATGAAGTTCCTTATCAAGGTGGAGGGTTTTATTCCTTTCCCCTTCCGTCAGCCTGGCCACCGGGATTCCTGTCCACTTGGACACGATTCTGGAAATCTCTTCTTCTGTTACGCTTTCATGAACCAGGCTCAAATCCTGATTCCTTACCCGTTCTTCCTCTTCCGCCAGTTCTTTCTGAAGCTGGGGAAGTTTTCCGTATTGCAGCTCTGCCGCACGGTTTAAATCATACTTTTGCTGCGCTGTCTGGATCTCCCGGTTTAAATTTTCAATTTCTTCCCGCAGGGCGGATAGCCGTTCTACGGATGCCTTTTCATTTTCCCACTGTGCTTTCTGGGAAGCAAACTCATCATGAAGTTCTGCCAGTTCCTTCTGAAGTTCTGCAAGCCGGTCCTGACTTAAACGGTCGGTTTCCTTCTTTAAAGCAGCCTCTTCAATTTCCATCTGCATAATACGCCTGGAAAGCTCATCAAGCTCAGCCGGCATGGAGTCCAGTTCCGTCTTTATCATGGCACAGGCTTCATCCACTAAGTCAATGGCCTTATCCGGCAGAAAACGCTCGCTGATATAGCGGTCAGACAATGTGGCCGCCGATACCAGGGCAGAGTCTGTGATCTTAACTCCATGGTAGACCTCATACCGCTCTTTCAGTCCTCTTAATATGGAAATGGTATCTTCCACCGTAGGTTCGTCGACCATGACCGGCTGGAACCTCCGTTCCAAAGCCTGATCCTTTTCAATATACTGGCGGTATTCATCAAGAGTGGTTGCGCCGATGCAGTGAAGCTCGCCTCTGGCAAGCATCGGTTTTAGCATATTGCCGGCGTCCATGGAACCTTCTGTCTTACCAGCCCCTACAATGGTATGAAGCTCGTCAATGAACAGAATGATCTGACCGTCGCTTTTCTTCACTTCATCAAGAACGGCCTTCAAACGTTCCTCAAATTCACCACGGTACTTGGCACCTGCCAACAATGCTCCCATGTCAAGGGCAAACAGTTTTTTATCTTTTAATCCCTCCGGTATATCGCCCCGGACAATCCTTTGAGCCAGGCCTTCTACTACAGCAGTCTTACCGACTCCAGGCTCGCCGATCAAAACCGGGTTATTCTTTGTCTTTCTGGAAAGGATCCGCACCACATTCCGAATCTCACTGTCCCGTCCGATTACCGGATCCAGCTTCTGGTCCCTGGCACGCTCCACCATATCATAGCCGTATTTGGTAAGGGTATCATAGGTTGCCTCAGGGTTGTCATTTACGACACGCTGATTTCCTCTAACCGTGGAAAGTGCCTGTAAGAAGTTTTCCTTGGTTATGCCATAGCTCCGAAACAATTCCTTTACCGCCTTGGAGGGCTGCTTTAACATAGCTAAAAACAAATGCTCTACGGAAACGTATTCATCTCCCATGGCCTTTGCCTCATCCTCGGCGTTTATTAAGACCTTATTTAAATCATTGCTGATGTAAATCTGTCCTCCCCTGACTTTGGGAAGTTTTTCAATTGCCTGAGCCGTTTCATTTAAGAATTGCTCTTTTTGTATATTCATCTTGGTAATGAGTTTTAAAATCAAGCTGTCTTCAATGGTAAGAAGGCTGTACAGCATGTGTTCCTGTTCTATCTGCTGATTTCCATATTCATATGCAAGCTTTTCGCAATTCTGGACGGCTTCCACAGATTTTTGCGTAAATTTATTAATATTCATAATCGCTCCTCCTTTTTCAGATATGTAAAAGTATTGCCTTATTTGTTCTATATGTAATATAACAAATAGTGTTTTATGTGTCAAGATATTTTTCCTGATTTTTGGTATTATTTTAACCCGAATTCCAACGGTCTACTCGGTCTTATGGCTGTAAACCAAGAAAAGAGCAGTGCTGTTTAAGAAACAGACACTGCTCTTTTTTCTATTCCCCGGAATCTCCAGCCAAATAAAACAGCACGGAAAATCCAGTCGATAAACATTCCATACCATACACCCATGACACCTGTATTCATCACACGGACAAAGAAATATGCAAATGCGATCCGGAACAGCCACATAGAGAATATGGACACCACCATAGTAAATTTGGCATCCATGGAAGCTCTAAGGGCATAAGGAATGGTAAATGCTAAAGGCCATACAATCATCGCATAGCTGTGGAGCACCACCATCCGGGATGATATTTTTGCCGCCTCCCCCGAAAGGTTGTAAACAGAGGCAAGCTGGTCTGAAAATACGATCATGACCGTGCACAACAACAGAAGGATTCCGTAATTAGTGCCAACCAAAAGTCTGGTATACCGCTTTGCCTCCTTTTTCTCTCCCGCACCCACACATTGCCCAACAATGGTAATCAATCCCAGGCCTATGGCATTGCCTGGCAGATATAGCAGGGTCACCAGGTTAGAGGCCACTGCGTAGCTGGCTATCGCCGCCGTTCCAAGGGAAGAGACCAGGCTTTGCAGCGCAAGCTTTCCGAACTGAAACATACCGTTTTCTAAGCCGTTTGGGATGCCGATGGAAAGTATCTTCTTAATCATCGGAATATTTGGCTTAAGATCATCCAAACGGTTGATCCTCAAAACATTATCGGGGCTCTGAATCATAAAGAGCATCACCACCGCAGCGGCAATCCGGCAAAAGAGGGTGGGCCATGCCAGGCCGGTCACTCCCATATGAAGGCCGTATACACAGACGGCATTCCCTCCCACATTCACGGTATTTACTACAAGGGAAACCGCCATGGAAGCCTTAGAATTTCCCATGGAGCGGAATAAGGCCGCACAGGAATTATAGACTGCCACAAAGGGATAGGACAGGGCTGTAATCCAGAAATAAACCACGGCGGCATTCATGACTGACTCATCCACACTGCCGAAAATAGCCTTTAGCAGGCTTCCCCTGCCTGCCAGCGCAATTAGGGTAACAAGCACTGACAGTACAGTCGTAACTCCAATGAGCTGCCCTGCTGCCTTGCAGGCATTCTCTGACTGCTTTTTCCCAAGATACTGGGACGATATGACAGCCCCTCCGGTAGCTAGTGCCGACAGCATCTGTATGATCAAAATGTTAATGGATTCCACCAGAGAAACTCCGGAAACAGATGCCTCTCCCACTGCCGCCGCCATTACGACATTCACCATTCCTACCAGAACGATCAATATCTGTTCCACGATCAACGGGGCCAGCAGCTTCATCAAATCTTTTCTAGTAAACATTAGCCTTCCTCTTATTATGCCTCAAACGGATAGCGGATTCCCCACTGTCTTCTTAGCTCGTCCATGACCTTCATTACGTCCAGAGTTGCCTTATGGGGCATCTGGGGGCATTCTGTCCAGCCATTTCTGATGGCTTCCCCACTGGCTTCGATCTGGTATTCATATCCTGATATCTGTTCCGGCCTGATGTGAGTTTCAATCAGCTCCCTATCGGTGTTATAAACATGGATGGATTCAAAATTATTGACATTTTCAACTACAAGGTATCCCTTGGTTCCGTATATGATTCCCATACGGTCAGAAAGCACCTGTAAGGAACTGTTTAGGATTGCCATCTTTCCTCCAGGATAGCATAGGGTTATGCTGTTCTGAGCGTCCACTCCGCTGTCCGTTTTTATCACACTGGACTGGATGTCAGTAATCTCATCACCAAAAACAATGGAAGCGAAATTAAGTGTGTACACTCCTACATCAAGAAGGGCTCCCCCTGCAAGCTCCGGTTTCACAAGGCGCGGCTTATCAGAAACCAGATAACAGAGATTTGCGGTAAGGGTCATAGGCTCTCCGATAATGCCTGAGTTTAAAACTTCTTTCAGGGTCTTTGCCATAGGCATGTAGCGGACCCACATGGCTTCCGTTATCATAAGATTTTTTTCTTCGGCCAGATCGGTCATCTCCTTGGCCTGAGCATAATTGGCTGCAAAGGCTTTTTCGCAGAGAACATGCTTTCCATTTTCCAGGCATAGCTTCGCATTGCTGCAATGTTCGGAATGAGGTGTAGCAATGTAGATCAACTGAATATCCCGGTCTTTCGCAAGTTCCTCATAAGAACCGTAAGCCCTTTCAATGGAAAAACGCGCTGCAAATTCTTCTGCTTTTTCCAGGCTTCTGGAGGCTGCTCCCATCAGAACTACCTGCGGCATCTGAAGCATTGTATTTGCCAGCACTGATGCGATCCTACCTGTCCCCATGATTCCGATTTTTAACGCTTCCATGTCATAAACCTCCGCTCATTTATTTCAAATATTTTCCTGTTCAGTATAGCACATCAGGAGAGTCTGTACAATTATTCTTTTGGAATGTCAGGAGAGGCAGCCCCTCCGCATTCCTGCTCCTTCCTTTGGACAAGTTCAAGAAATGCCTTCATCTCTCTGCTGATCCATTTATCCCTGTGATAAACCATTTGTCTCCAAGACTGTAAGTGAAAATCTTTCATGTTAAGGGGCATTAAGGTCCCTTCCTCAATATCCTTACAAATGGTGAACTCCGGAAGAAAGGAGATCCCTGCGTTGCTGCGAAGAAGCTTGATGATAAATTCTGTATTGCCGATCTCCAGAAAGGGATGGACCTTTTTTCCATAAGCAGCGAGGTACTGTTCCAGCATAAGCCGGTAACTGGCATCCTTTTCCGTTAGGATCATTGGCTGTGAAATGACCTGATCAATGGTAAGATCTGTTTCCATTCCAAATGGGTGGGTTTTGGAAGCGGCAAAAATAATGTTTTCAGGCTGTTCCATTACCTTTACCCATTTTGAATCATACATGCGTTTATCAAGGAAATACACTAGATCAATGGTATTGTGGTTCATCATGGTAAGAAGTGCATCGGGAGAATCCACCACAATGCTGACGTTGACCTGGGGATAAAGGCGGTGGAACTCCTGTATGAGAGGTGGAAACAAGGTGGAACAAATGGACTCTATGGTCCCGATTACCAGCCTTCCCGTAAGCTCCGAGGATTCGGATAAAATATTTTTCACATGAGTCAGGCTCTTTACTACATCAGCCGCATATTCATAAAAGGTTTCTCCTTCATGAGTCAGAGTCGTCTGTTTCCCGATCCGGTCAAACAAATGAACATTTAATTCTCTTTCCAGCTGTTTGATCTGTACGGTAACGGCCGCCTGAGAATAGCCCAGCTTTTCAGCTGCCCGGCAAAAGCTTCTCTGGTTTGCTACCTCTAAAAACGTCTTTATTTCCCGAAGCTCCATCCCGCAAACTCCTTTCTATACTTGATTTAAAAATATTAAACGTTATCTTAAAAACATTAAATTTTACTTCCACATCTTTCTATGGTACATTATAACTAATTAGAAATCAATGATTGTTGTCAGGTTGTTTACGGAAAATTAATGATACGTTCAGAAAGGAATTAATGTTCAATGGAAAGGGAATGTAATAAATACCGCGCCTATGTGCAGATATTAAAGGAAGAACTGCTTCCCGCCATGGGTTGTACCGAACCGATCGCCCTGGCGTATGCCGCCGCAGTAGCCAGGAAAGCACTGGGGCAAATGCCTGATAAAGTGGCGGTGGCAGCCAGCGGAAGCATTATTAAGAATGTAAAATCCGTGATTGTTCCCAACACAGGCCATTTAAAGGGTATTCCGGCGGCAGTGGCGGCAGGGATTGTGGCGGGGAATCCGGAAAGAGAGCTGGAGGTCATTGCAGAGGTCTCCCCGGAGCAGATGCTGCAGATGAGAGAATTTATGAAGGAACGAGAGATCATGGTAGAACACCTGGATCAGGGGATTAATTTTGATATCCTTGTTACCCTGTATAAGGGATCGTCCTATAGCAGGGTACGCATTGCAGGTTACCACACCAACATCGTCCTCATTGAAACGGATGGAACCAAGCTGATGCAAAAAGAAGCGGCTTTGGAAGAGGATACAATGACCGACCGGAGTTTGCTCAATATGGAAGATATCTGGGACTTCATCAATTCCGTGGACATCTCTGACATCCGGGAGATCCTGGACCGCCAGATCCGCTACAACTGGGCCATTGCCGAAGAGGGACTTAAGGAAAGCTATGGAGCCAATATCGGCAAGGTGCTTCTTAAAAATTCCGGAGATGACTTATCCGTCAGGGCAAAGGCCATGGCTGCTGCAGGTTCAGATGCCCGCATGAACGGCTGCGGACTGCCGGTCGTAATCAATTCCGGAAGTGGGAATCAGGGAATCACTGTGTCCGTTCCTGTCATCGTATATGCAAGGGCCTTAAAGGTCAGCGAAGAGAAATTGTACCGGGCCTTAGCTTTATCCAATCTGGCCGCCATTCACCAGAAAACCCCCATCGGCAGATTATCCGCCTATTGCGGTGCTGTCAATGCAGGGGCCGGGGCCGGAGCCGGAATTGCCTATCTCTGCGGAGGGGGCTATGAGGAAGTCATCCATACCATAGTCAACGCGCTGGCCATTGTTTCCGGTATTGTATGCGACGGGGCTAAATCCTCCTGCGCAGCAAAGATCGCCTCTTCCATTGAAGCCGGAATTTTGGGTTACAATATGTACATGCAGGGACAGCAGTTCTTTGATGGTGACGGGATCGTCACCAAAGGCGTGGAGGCTACCCTTAGAAATGTTGGGAGACTGGGGAGAGAAGGTATGAAGCAAACCAATGAGGAAATTATCCGGATTATGATAAATCAGCCTGGCTGATTACGGTTGCTATTGGGATATTCTTGCCCCTTTCAGTCATTGCTGTTTTTGGAGCATCTTCCCTGGGATACAATGAAATACCCTCCGCTTCATCGGTAAAAGAAAAACCGTTGCTGCGGAGGGTATTTCGTTTAAGCTATATCATTGATCAATCTTAAAGGGATCTCCATACATTTCCCACTGAAGAGGCTTTTGCAAGGAATAATTCTCTTCCTTTAAGAATTTCCTCTGGGCAATTGTTCTGCTTAAATCTTCGTGAGCACTTTCAAGCTTCATTACCTTATCCCTTTCATCAAGGAAAGCCGTTAGATAATCCACTTCTTTTCCTCCATCTGCTGGAGACTTCGCTTTATTTATTGTAGCTTCCCTTATACCTGGAAAACTCTCTTCATATGGAACAGATCCGTCACCAGGGCCATGCATTACGATTGCATCATAGTAAATGAATTGACCCAAAGCAGATAATCCATCTTTTACCGCCTGGTCAACTGCCGGATTAAAATACATATCATCTCTGATTTTGTTCTGTGCTTCCTGAAATTCTGCATCTTCGCTGGCAGCCTTCCAATCATTTTCAAAAGCCTCCCCCAATCCTTCATGGGAATCCGTACCATTCACCTTTTCAAGAGCTCCTATGTATTTAGCCAGCAGATTTTCTGGCTTTGAATCTGTATAGCCTTTTACTAATTGCAGCATATCTCCTGTTCCAGAACAAAACCCGATTATTCCGGCTGTATAACCTCTCCCATCCTCAATATCTTCAATATAACTGTATTGAGCCTTCCAATCCAAAGATGAATTTTCTGCACTGGAAACTAACTCCATAGCTATTTCTTTCTTTTCTGAGTCTTTCAAAGAGCTATCACTTTCGTTCCCTTTCTTTAATTGACCACCGGTTTGGTTCGTAGTACAGCCTGTCAAAAGCAATAACCCAATAAGGGATACAATAACCATGATTTTGTTTGCTTTTTTATTCAAGAAAATATATCTCCTTTCATCAAATAATCGTTTACTGACGGCCTATTGAAAGAAATTGGGAAGATGTTTTTTATGTGCTTCCAGTAATTCTTCCATGACCTGTTTCGCTACGTCTCCGCTGGTAATCAGAGGATTCATCATAAAGGCCTGTAATAAAGTGCCCCGATCCCCTGTGACGGCAGCTTCAATGGTTAATTCCTCCATAGCTTTCATTAATTGCAGCAATCCTCTTTCCTGAGGTTTAAAGCTGCCAAAATTATAAGGAATCGGTCCTTTACCTGTTAAAGTGCAAGTAACTTCAACCGCGCAATCGTCAGGCAGATCTTTTATCGTACCGTTATTACGGGTACTGACGGTCATGGTTGTTCTTTTATCATTGTAGATTGAAGTAATTGTTTCACAAGCCGCATCACTATATCTGGCTCCGCCGCGTTCTTCTAACTGTTTCGGTTTATAATTCAAATCAGGATCCTTGTATAACTCATATAATTCCGCTTCAATTTTTTTAACCTTTTCGGCACGGGTTCCATGGTTTTTAAAGTCTTCTAATTCCTCAGCCAACATTTTATCGGTATAGTAATAATAATTATGATATGGGCATGGAACCATATGAAGATTTTCAACTTGCTCAAAGATCAAACGATTATCCTTAATATTTGCAACAATTGAATTTGCTTCTCCATCTTCATACACTTTTTTAATCAGCTCATCCGTTCTGTTTACTCCATTTTTATCGACCACAGTGTGCCAATGCAGATGATTAATGCCTGCAAACTGGAAGAATAAGTCAGATGGCTTTTCATTAAGTATCGCAGCTTCTTCATAAACCGCATTAATTGGAATATTGCATAAACCTACAACCTTATTCCAATTGCCATATCTTAAAACAGCTTCCGTAACCATACCGGAAGGATTCGTAAAGTTAATTAACCAAGCCTCAGGACATAATTCTTTCATTTCCTCCACAATATCTAATATGACCGGAATGGTTCGTAAAGCCTTAAAGATACCCCCGGCACCATTGGTTTCCTGACCGATTAATCCATGGCTTAACGGAATACGTTCATCAAGAATCCGTGCTTCCAATAATCCAACCCGCAGCTGAGTAGTAACGAAATCAGCATCTTTTAAAGCCTCCCGACGGTTCAGCGTTAAATAAACCTTACAGTTAATTCCTGCTGCTTCTACCATACGCTTAGCCATCTCTCCGACAATCTCTAACTTGTGCCTGCCTTCTTCGATATCCACCAGCCATAATTCACTGATTGGAAATTCATCATATCTTTTAATAAATCCCTCAACCAATTCTGGTGTATAGCTGGATCCTCCGCCAATTGTTACAACTTTGATTTTTTTTGACATAGTAAATTCCTCCATGATCAATTTTTTGCCGCTTCATCAACTTCAATATCTGTTGTTTCAACTGCTTGATTTTCATTCTCCAACATTTGTTTTTCAGCAATTTTGAAAAATGGCATATAGATGACAATCGCAATGACAATTTCAACCGCAGACCAGATCGCGGCTCTTATATCCCAACCAGTAGCCATTAAAGGTCCGATAATTGGAGGCATGGTCCAGGGAACCATCATCATTGGCCTGCCAACTAATCCAATGGACATAAGAAAATAACTGCTGGCAGCTAATACTAACGGAATCAAGATGAAAGGAATCATCATCAATGGATTCATGATAATTGGAAAACCGAAAATTACCGGCTCATTTATTTCAAAAATCGAACCTGGAAGAGCCACCTTTCCCAATTCCTTATAAGTTTTTGATTTTGAGAAAATCATCAGAAGAACTAAAGTTAATGTAGCTCCTGTTCCGCCTACATTAACAAACAGGCTGGAAAAACCGGAAGCGGTGATATAAGGAAGTGCTTCTCCTTTTGCATATGCAGAAGCATTTGCTGCAACAAATGCTAAAAATATTGGATCTGCAACACCTTCTAATGTCATATCCCCATGGATTCCTGCACACCACAATAAACTTACCAAAAATGTATAAAGTAAAATACCAGGTAAACTATTTAATGCATGAAGCAACGGAGAAAAGATACTTTGAATAAATTCAGTAATATTAAAATGCAGCGGAACACGAATTGTCCAGAACAGCACTAAAATCAGCATTGCTGGAATCAAAGATACAAAGGAATTACTTACTGCCGGCGGTACACCGTCAGGCAGCTTAAATACCCAATTCTTTTTAATACAGAAATGATAAATTTCGGTAGTAACAATACCTGCAATAATTGCTGTAAATAGTCCCGTGGAATCAAAGCCCGCAGGATCAATGGTAAAGCCGTCAGAAAGCTGAGTGGTAATAAAAGCCATTACTGACAAGCCCGCACCGGAAATAGCATCAAGGTCATAACTTTTACTTAGTTCATAACCGATTCCAATGGCTGCTAAAAGTGAAATAATACCAAATGAAACACCGACAGCAGCATTAATCATATCTTCATAAGGTGCTAAAAAATTTGTCCAGCTTTCAATTGGAATATTTCCTATGATAAGAAAAATACTTCCGCTTATGATTGCCGGTAACGTTAAGGTTAAACCATTACGCACCGCTACCAAATGTCTTTGATTCCCCAATCTTGACAATGGCGGTATAATCGTGTCTTGCAACCAATTCATCAATTTATCCATCTTTATTTCCCCCTTAATTTGTGCTCACATTCAATCGCCTAAAGCTTTTTTGACCTGAGCAATCACCTTGGCACCGTTCATCGTGCCATATACCTGCATATCAATGCATTCAATGATCTTACCTGGACAGTCCTTTTCTACTTTTGCCTTGCTGAAACGAACCTGGGGCCCCAGCAGAATGATATCTGCATCCTTTCCCTTGTCCTTGGTGCTTGCAAGTGCATAGGCATTGATCTTGCACTCATAATTTTCTTTTTCTGCTGCCTCTTTCATCTTATGAACCAAGAGACTGGTGGACATTCCTGCCGCACAAAACAAAACAATGTTTCTCATAACTAACTCCCTTTCTATGAATGATTTATTTTTGTTCTTAAAATATCAATCATTTCCTTGCATAGATCCATGACCGTCATAGCATTCATCAGATGATCCTGAGCATGAACCATTAAAAGTCCGACTTCTGCCTTTTGGCCGTTTAACTCATTCTGGATCATTTCTGTCTGGACCTCATGTGCTTCCTGAATCGTCTTTTCTGCATCTTCCATTAACTGGTCCGCATGTTTAAAATCACCATTTTTTGCCGAACGCAGTGCTTCTATCGCGCTGCTTCTGGCATTCCCTCCGCAGACTACAAGCTTCATAACAATCATTTCAATATCCATTCTCACACTGCCTCTCTCTTAACTTGTATTATTTGTATTGCTTCTATCTTATGTTAACCTCTCCCTCTGTTGGCAGCTGGTACAATTGTGTACGGAATGAACGATAGACCTTGCTGCTGCACGCAGGCCGTTCCTAAGTTTTCCTTCCATCACTTCCTTTATCCATTGCTCATTCACATACTACCATACTTCTTTTTAGAACTCCATGATGCCTTTTTCCATTTTCGTAATGGTACCTTTTTCCGACGAAATATGCACCTCTGCAAAGCAGATCCAACCGGAAACGAGAAAAAGACGTGTACAAAATGATTATCATTTTGTACACGTCTCACCTTTATTCTTTACGCATTTCCCTCATACTTCCTTTGGAATCTGGGCTTCTATGCTGCTCATGGCTTCTATAAATGCATCATAATCCTGTTTTCTGACCAGCTCCTGGATCTGTTTCTGGCTTAAAAGAAAGGCCGCCGTCATCTGATAGAAGCGCTGCAGTTCTTCACTGGTATGATCCTTATTGGCTATGGATACCAGGAAAACAGCACGCACCTTCTGCCCTTCCCAGTCCACCGGTTCATCAAGGATTCCAACACATACAAACGTCTCCTCACTGATAGCCTTATAAACGTGAGGCATTGCCACCATATTTCCAAAAGCAGTCTTAGCTAACCTCTCCCTCTTTAGGACGGATTCATAAAATTCTTTCGGAAGATTTTTCTTTTCCATGACAAACTGGCACATGCAGCGAAGGACCTCCTCCTTTGTCAGCAGCTTCAAATGAGGCAGAAACATCTCCCTTTCATAGTAATTCCGTACGGAAGATGCCCGATCGGATGTAAGAACCTTTTTTACATTTACAATGTCTTTGTCATCAAGAAAATACTGTACCTCCAGTATCGGAAGGGGTACGGGAACCGTAATCGGAACGGTGGTGAAGATATAATCATATTTTGAGAAATCTACCTTGTAAATACTCCCCACATCGCAGGCAGTAATATCATTTATATATTCCTTAAACGAATTCTGGTACTTATACTGAAGAAGCTTTGCGCTTCCCCGCCCGGAAGAGCATACCAGAAGTATATTCTTTTTCTCTATTTCCGTCTTTTTCCGCTCAAGGGCAAAGGCGAAAGCAAAGGCAAAGTATGCAATCTCATCTTCCGACAAAAGGATATGAAAATGTTCATTGATGACTGTAACCGCATTGCAGGCCATGGTATAGGAAAGGCAGAACTTTTCTTTTACATCCCGAAGAAGTGGATTCTTTAAATCCATATCATATTTGATCCTGACACTTAAAGGCACCAGATGCTGGCAGAGTAGCATACGCAGCTCCAGATCACTGCGGAAATCAAATTTGAACAGATCATACACCCGCTCCAGCATGACAGTTACCAGATCGCTGATTTCCTGGTTGATGATGATATTCTGATCTGCCTCATCGGAATGGTATATCATCTTCTTCCCCGCCAGGTGTATGGCAATGTAGACGATCTCTGTTTCAGGGAATGAGATATGGAATGTGGATTCTATCTGTTTAGCAATTTCTTTTGCAATCTGATACTCGTACCTGCCGTTAAAATTCTTCAGAGGTTCCTCAGGCATCGGCACATAATGGCATTCCATGATCCGGCTGATCGCTATGTAGAGATGAACAACAAGGTTCTGATAGGCAGCTCCGGGAATCAGGAAATCGTTCTTTTTAAGAACATCCGATACACATGCCGCAATCTCATCCATGCTCTGATTGCCCTTATGAAGCCGTTTTCCGGAAAATGACGCGATGCACAATCTGGCCTCGAACTCTCCTCCTTCCAACTTAATTCCGTAATTAGGCTTTCGAATGATTTTTATATTAAATTTATCTAAGTATTGTTCTACTTCCTTTAGATCTGCGGTTAATGTCCGTTTCGAGATATACAGACTGTCACTCAATTCATCCAACTTCACATAGGAAGGGCTGTTAAATAAATATTCCAGCAGGTATTGTATCCGTTCCTCCGACGTGTCAGGCAGATATTTATCAGAATGACGGGTGGATAGTTCCTGTATAAAAGAACTGAACTTTTCTTTGTCCGAAACGTTCAGATAATATCCTACACCGTATTTTGAAAGAATCGAGGCCCCATAGGGCTCTATTTCCTGATTTATTTCTTTCAGCAGATTGCGAATGGTCTTTGTCCCGATACAGATTTGCCCTGCAAGATCTTCTGCCGTATAGTATTCGCTGTCTGACAAAATATCCAGGATCTGTCTCTTTCGCCTATCCATATCTATTCACTCCTATTTATTCATGTCAAATTTGAAATACTTTTAGCCATATTTTTTATGCACATTTACATAATACCATAATTTACAAGGGAACTAAATGATTCTTTTTTCCAATTTCGATGTGGTAATCTCTTCTTACAGATCGTCGAAACAAAAAACCCCATTCCATTGCGGAACGGGGCAGTATTTTTATACCTCTTCATTCAATTTGCTTAAGCGCGCAGCCTGGTCCGCTGCAATGAGAGAGTCCAGAAGTTCATGAATGTCTCCATTCATAATGGAGTCAATCTTATAAAGAGTCAGTTTGATTCTGTGATCCGTCACACGGCCCTGAGGGAAATTATAGGTGCGGATCTTCTCGGAACGGTCTCCGGTACCGATCTGGCTTCTTCTTTCTTCGGCCTCTGAATTCTGCCGTTTCTCAATCTCCATATCATAAAGCTTGGAACGCAATAACCGGAAAGCCTTTTCCTTATTCTGAAGCTGTGATTTTTCCGTCTGGCTGTAAATCACGATACCCGTAGGCATGTGGGTCAGACGAACGGCAGAGTCGGTAGTATTTACACACTGTCCGCCATTTCCGGAAGCACGCATAACGTCGATTCTCACATCTTTATCCTCAATCACGACGTCAAACTCTTCTGCTTCAGGCATAACCGCCACCGTTGCCGTGGAAGTGTGGATTCTTCCACCGCTCTCTGTCTCCGGAACTCGCTGTACACGGTGGACGCCGCTTTCATATTTCATCTTGGAATAAGCGCCCTTGCCTGTAATCATGGCTACGACTTCTTTAAAACCGCCGATCCCATTTTCATTGACGCTGATCAGCTCTACCTTCCAGCGATGTCCCTCCGCATAATTTATATACATACGGTACAGCTCGGAAGCGAACAGAGCTGCCTCGTCGCCGCCTGCTCCGGCACGGATCTCCAGAATAATATTCTTATCGTCATTTGGGTCCTTAGGTAAGAGTAAAATCTTAAGTTCCTGCTCAAGCGCCTCAATCTGCTTCTTGGCATCGGATAATTCTTCCTTTGCCATCTCCCGCATCTCCTCGTCGTTCTCTTCCTCCAGAAGTGCCAGGCTATCTTCCACAGTCTGCTTTGCCTTTTTATACTGGGTATAAGTCTCAACTAAATCCGCCAGATCCGCCTGCTCCTTCATCAGCTTCCGAAACCGGTTCTGATCCTCTGCTACGGAAGGATTGTTAAGCTCTTGCATTAATTCTTCATAATGAATTAAAATATCATCTAATCTATCAAACATTGGTAACCTCCTGAATGCATTCGTGAACAAACCACGCGGTCCAGCCCTGCCGCATCTTTAACCACCTGGATCTCTCCAAAGCCGGCATCCTTTAATAAACCGCTGACAGCCTCTCCCTGGTCATAACCGATCTCAAAATAAACCGCACCTCCCGGGGCTAGATGAGGACGGCTTTCCAAAGCAAGCTTTCTGTAAAAGTACAAACCATCTTCTTTCCCGTCAAGGGCCAGCATCGGTTCATGATCCCGGACTTCCGGCTGCAGTCCTTCTATTATTTTCGTTGGAATATAAGGGGGATTTGACACGATCACATCAAACTTTTTCTGTTCCTCAATTGAGACAAACAAATCGCTTTCTATCAATTTGATCTTTCCCTCTCCCAAAAGTTCTCCTACATTCCGTTCCGCCACTTTAAGTGCTTCTCTGGAGATATCCACGGCAGTTACGTGGTCAAATCCACCAAGCTTTGCAAGGCTGACAGCAATACAGCCGCTTCCCGTACACAGATCAAGAACTTCCGGCTGCTTTCCTTTATAATCCTTTAAGACCAGTTCCACCAGCGTTTCCGTATCCTGCCTTGGAATCAGCACATGCTCATTTACAAAAAATTCAAGGCCCATAAACTCCCGGCTTCCTGTAATCTGCTGAAGGGGAATCCTCCTGGAACGTTTCTCTATCATAGCCCGGTATTTGGAAACGGCCTCCAGTGAAAATTCCTCTTCCGAAAGCTCCCTGTTCCTGTCTATAAGAAAATGGACCATATCCGTGCGGAATGCCTCAAAAAGCAAGTATCTGGAATCAAGAGATGCCTCTTCCACCCCAGCCTTTGATAGCTTTTCTGTTCCTTCTTCCAATAAATGCTGTAATGTCAGATTCATGCTCTATTCTCCGGGAAGTTCTTGTTAAGAAATGCCTTCCAGTCAAACACAGCCTCCACAGAAGCAATACCAACCTGAATCATAGCATCGTCCGGTTCTTTGGTAGTAAGTCCCTGCATCCACATGCCTGGGCGGCTTAATAAATCCACCAGTTTTGAATTGCTGCGTCCTGCCAGACGTAAAAATTCATAGGAAACACCGGCTATGACCGGAATCAGTATGATCCGGCTGAGAATCCGAAGAGGCAGCGTGTTCACTCTCACCACCATGAAAAACAGGATGCTGATGATCATGACAATCAGGAGAAAGCTGGTTCCGCAGCGCTTATGTTCCTTGGAACTGTTTCTGACATTTTCCACAGTAAGATCAAGCCCGTGCTCTAAGCAGTTAATGCACTTGTGCTCTGCTCCATGATACATAAAGGTCCTTCGGATATCCTCCATGCGTGAAACCAGACTGATGTAAGCGATAAAGATTCCGATACGGATCACACCTTCCAGAATCGCCATGATCGTCTGGGATTTAATAAAGTTATGGAATATATTAGCGAGAAACATTGGAAATACCATGAAAATCAGGATGGCCATTACCACGGAAAATGCCATCACGATACTCATCAATGCCTTTTCCATCTTCTCCCCAAACAGTCGTTCCAGCAGCTTTTCAAACTTGGAAGGCTCCATATCCTCCTCATCGTCCTCAAAAAAGCTGGCTGAAAAGGTCAAAGCCCTCATACCTAACACCATGGAATCCACAAAACTGAATATTCCTCTGATAAATGGCAGAGAAAAAAGCTTCACCTTTTCTCCCATGCTGACATAAGTATCCTTTTTCACTTCAATGGTTCCGTCCGGCTTGCGGACTGCTGTGGCATACTCATCCCCGTTTTTCATCATAACGCCTTCAATCACGGCTTGCCCGCCGATTCCTGAATACTTCATACGCCAAACCACCTTTCTACTTAAAAAATGGAAGCTTTTCACTAGTTAAAATCCCAAAAAAGGCTGAGCTAAAGTGTTTCCACCAAACTCAACCTCTTCTTTGCCCCTGATATAATAAGGAAGTTCCATACGCCCAATGAGCACATAGAACGGCTGATTTCCTGAATTCATGAAGGAAGTCCGATTCACTTAAGGATCCTCGAACGAATAATTTACTAAATTCAGGCTGCACAACCTTTGCCTTCATAAGTAAATTATGCTTCAGCCTTAACGCCATATTTACGATTGAATTTATCAATACGTCCACGAGCGGAAGCAGCTTTCTGCTGACCGGTGTAGAATGAATGGCATTTAGAACAAACCTCTACGTGGATATCTTCCTTAGTAGAACCAGTTACGAATTCATTACCACAGTTGCAAACAACTTTTGCCTGATAGTAATTTGGATGGATTCCCTCTTTCATGATTTTCACCTCACATACTTTGATTTCTATTAAATCGCAGTCCGTAAACCGACTTTGTCTAATAAACAGCTTACACAGTATAACATAGATTTTTTTTTTATGCAAGCTTTTATTTCTATAAAAAACCCGTATTCTCTAGAAAAAGCGCATTTTTTTGGAGGTTTCCACGAATTCCCTGTTGTTTCTTGTCCGTGAGAATAAGTCAAGTATTTTCTCTACCGCATCTTCCGGTTTCAGGGTATTAGTAGCCTTCCTTACAATATCAACTGCTTCCGCTTCTTCCCTTGTAAGCAGCAGGTCATCCCTTCTGGTGCCGGACTTTAGAATATCAATGGCAGGGAATATCCTCTTCTCAGACAACTTCCGGTCAAGAACCAGTTCCATGTTGCCGGTTCCCTTAAATTCCTCGTAAATAACGTCATCCATACGGCTGCCCGTATCCACAAGAGCGGTTGCAAGAACAGTGAGGCTGCCCCCCTCCCTCATGTTTCTGGCTGCACCAAAGAAACGCTTTGGCATATGAAGGGCTGCCGGATCCAGACCGCCGGATAAGGTACGGCCGCTTGGAGCTACCGTTAAGTTATAAGCTCTTGCCAGACGGGTAATGCTGTCTAACAGGATCACCACATCCCGGCCATGCTCAACCAGGCGCTTGGCCCTTTCGATCACCATTTCCGACACTCTTTTATGGCGATCCGGAAGCTCGTCAAAGGTGGAATAGAGCACTTCCACGTTATTTCCGGTAATGGACTCCTTAATATCCGTAACCTCCTCGGGACGTTCATCAATCAATAGAATCATGAGATGGATCTCCGGGTGGTTTACGGTTATGGCCTTTGCCACCTCTTTAAGCAGAGTAGTTTTTCCTGCCTTTGGCGGAGATACAATCATACCTCTCTGCCCCTTTCCAATCGGAGCTAAAAGATCCAGGACGCGCATGGCAGTGGTGTTTTTTCCTCCCTGAGTCTCCATATGAAGCCTTTCATCCGGGAATATGGGAATCATATTTTCAAAGTTAGGACGGCGTTCCGCCGCACTGGTGGGATAGCCGTTGATTTTCTTTACATATAGAAGGGCCGCAAACTTTTCTGCCGCGGTCTTCACTCTGCGGCTTCCATGAATGATGTCTCCTGTTTTCATGTTAAACCTGCGGATCTGAGAAGGCGCCACGTAGACGTCATTTTCTCCCGGAAGGTAGTTTTCACAACGGATGAAACCAAAACCATCGGGCATAACCTCCAAAATTCCATGAGCCTCGATCCCACTGTCCAGCTCCTGCAGTTCAGGGCTTGGCTGAAAATCTCCTCTTGGTTCTTCCGTAACCGTTTCAGTCCTTGCCTCATTCCTTACGGGTGGCTCTGTGCTGTTTCCCGGTGACGGCCGATAACCTGCGGGCCTTTGCTGTCCTTCCGGACGATACGAGCGGACAACGGTCTTCCTTTGGCTGCCGGCTGTAGACTGCATCTGCTGATCCACATTCATCTGTCCCTGCTGGCTTACAGAATCCGTATGAGGCTGGGTCTGAGCGGCTGGCTGTGCCGTAACAGGCTTAAAAACCTCTTTTTTTACTTCCTCCGCCTTTTCCACTGAAACATTTCCTTGAGAAGCAGGAGCCTCCCCTCCCTTTTCGCAAAGTAAATCTATAATTTCAGCTTTTCGCATGGAGCTGCATCCCTTGATTCCTTGGGCTTTGGCAAGCTCCTTTAATTCCGCTAACGGCAATGTTTGTAATTTTTCACGCATATTATTCTCCTTCATGATTCCTTATAACAGTTGTTTCGTAATCTTGGGAATGCTTCACGATAGAATATCGCAACAGATGGCCGGAAATGTCATTCCGGCCCAAATCATGATAAACCAGGTCGTACGATACGCCTATTATATACCTTAATATTAAAAAAGAAAAGGTTATTTTTTCAGTTCCTCTAAGTGCTCTTTGATTCTGCGCTCATAGCCATTTTCCGTAGGATGATAGAACGATACATCCTCCATCCCATCAGGAAGATACTGCTGTTTCACATAGTTGCCCGGATAATCATGGGCATAGAGATAGCCCTGTCCATGGCCCAGCTTCGCCGCTCCCTTATAATGGGAGTCCTGCAGATGAACCGGCACAGGCATGGTTTTCTGGTTCCGTACTGCATCCAAAGCTCCAAACACCGCCATACAGGCCGCATTGCTCTTAGGTGCCGAGGCCACATAGGTGACTGCTTCCGCCAGAATGATCTGAGCTTCCGGAAGCCCGATTCTCTCGGCTGCCTGGGCTGCCGCCACTGCTAGAATAAGAGCCTGGGGATCCGCATTTCCTACATCCTCTGCAGCACAGATCATGATTCTTCTGGCAATGAACTTTATATCTTCTCCGGCATAAAGCATCCTTGCCAGATAGTAAACGGCCGCATCCGGATCCGATCCCCGCATGCTCTTTATAAAGGCCGAAATGGTATCGTAATGATTGTCCCCTGTTTTGTCATAGCGCACCACCCGCTTTTGGATGCACTCTTCTGCAACCTGGAGACTGATATGGATTTTTCCGTCTGACGGATCCCGGTCTGTGGTCATGACTCCCAGCTCCACCGCATTTAAAGCGGCTCTTGCATCTCCATTGGAAACATCTGCCAGAAATTCCTCCGCTTCCTCGTCAATCACAGCGTTATAGGAACCCATTCCCTTATCCTGGTCATATACCGCCCGATGGACCAGTTTCCTGATATCCTCTTTTTCCAGAGGCTTCAATTCAAATACCCTGGATCTTGAAAGAAGAGCGCCATTTACCTCAAAATAAGGATTTTCTGTAGTGGCTCCTATGAGAGTCAGTGTCCCATCCTCCACGAATGGAAGCAGATAATCCTGCTGCCCTTTGTTAAAGCGATGGATCTCATCCACGAACAATATAGTCTTTTTGCCATACATTCCTAAGGAATCCTTCGCTTCCTTTACGATATCTTCCATGTCCTTTTTTCCGGCTACCGTGGCGTTGAGCTGTCTGAACTCTCCGCTTGTGGTATTGGCAATCACCCGTGCCAGGGTAGTTTTTCCGGTTCCCGGAGGCCCGTAGAAAATCACAGAACCCAGCTTGTCCGCTTTAATGGCCCGGTAGAGCAGTTTATCCCTGCCAATGATATGCTGCTGCCCCACTACCTCGTCAAGTGTCGACGGCCGAAGCCTTGATGCAAGGGGGGACTCTTTTTTCATGGTATTTTCTCTCATATAATCAAACAAATCCATTATTATTCTCCCGTATCTTAAAATCCCTTGAGGAAGAACCTCTTGCGGCCTATCCGAAAGAAGCCTTCCGGCTGTAACAAGAGTATATCCCTGCTTTGATAAAGTGTCAATGGCATCCCGCTTTCCTACACCCTCTTAAGAGTATGGGTTATAATTCTTCCGGATACTTCATATTCCAGTCATTCCGTAATCTTGTCATTATGTTCATGACATCTATCGTATATTCCAGCTGCATATCATCAGCTTCTCCGGCAACCGCTTTCTCCATATCCTGGATTTCATACAACAGGGCATCGTCGGTGTTTCCTGCTTCAATCTCCTCCCGGCGGTTACCTTCCGTATAAGTGATCACTGCCTTATCAGCCCTTGGATATTCATATATTTCAATATAGCCCTTGTCAAATACCACGGTTCCCCGCTTAGGCTGCTTCGCATGCAGGGACAGTGAAACGGAAGCCATCTCCTGTTTATTGTTCATCAGCAGGATACCTGCCTGTTCGTCAACACCGCTGGGGGCAAGCTTCACCTGTGACAGGATCTGGTCCGGCGCCTCTGCCATAAACCATCTTACAAAGGAAAGGGCATACACCCCGATATCAAGCAGTGCCCCTCCAGCAAGGCTTGGGCTAAAAAACCTGTTTTCCATATTATAATCCTTGTAGCTTCCAAAGTTCATCTGGATAAAGCGTAAGGGGCCCAGTTGTCCGCTATTTACAATCTCCTGCAATTTTTTATAAAGGGGCATATGATAAATAGTCATTGCCTCGGCAAGCACCAGATCATTATTCTCCGCAAGACCGACCGCCTCAGTAAGCTCTCTAGAATTCAGTGTAATCGATTTCTCACACAGCACATGCTTTCCATTCTTTAATGCTTCTTTTAAATAAGTAATATGGGTATTATGAGGCGTTGAAATATAAATAATATCTACTTCATCATCATGAAACATGTCATAGACATTATGGTAAACCTTCTCTACCCCGTATGTTTCTGCAAATTTAACCGCATTTTCATAAGTTCTGTTTCCAACCCCATATAAAGTTTTTCCCTGCTTCTTCAAATTTTCAGCCAGCTGTTTTGCAATTACGCCGCAGCCTAATGTTGCCCAACGATACTCTTTCATACTCAAGCCTCCTCAATATCCTTGATTTCTCAGTCACCCGTAAATTACAGCTTCTTCATAACTTCTTCTATATAATGCCTATTATGGGCAGTACCTGTTCCTTTGTCAAGTATTGCTGCCAGACTCTTATGGTTCAGTTCGCAATATTGCATTTTGCATACAACAAAGCCCTACTTGCTTCGACATAAAGCCGGTCTGGCAAATAGGGCTGAACTATAAATTTTTTAGTATTGTCTGGGGTCCGGATGTCTAATCTGTGTTTTTCTGCGCCCTGTTTCTTTTCCGTACTTTTTTTACAATGACTCGTAAAACAAGTATGATAAGTAGAATAAAAAGGATTGACAAGGTGACGGTGTTTGTCAGGAGCCTTTTTAGGAAATTCCAAAAACCTTTTCGCCCATCTCTCTCATAGGTCGCTGTTACTTCTTTCTTATAAGTAATCTGCTCTGTCTGATTCTCAGCTTCTGCATCAATATAAGTTCCATGATATACATTGGCTTCTATGGAAGGGAAGGTGACATCCCCTCCATAAATTCCTCTGATATCTTTTACAAATTTACGCCCATGAACGGTTGCGTTTCGTATCACTTCTCCATCCATTGACACAGGATCTCCGTCCCACTCTATGCTTGTTATTTCATAGTACTGCGATGGCAAATTAAGATAGCTTAAAAATAGTTTTGCGTGATCTATTAAAGGGGAACGGTTTGAAATCTCAGTCTGACCCAGCATGTAAGAGTCCGCATCATATCCGCTCACGGTTATAGGAAAAGAAAAACTGTAATCCCAGTAGGTACTTTCTTCTTTATAATCAACTGCCGGAAGTGTTACATTTAGTTCCTGCTTTAAATCCTCATTGATCACCTTGACCTGGGCATCTTCCGGTAGAGCATCTATGTATTCTACTCCTTCATACAATATGGACGCTTCTGAATATTTCGTGGTCTCTTCCGTGACTACCTTTGAAAGCTCACTGGTTTTTAACGTATACCTTTTCCCTTCTTTCTCTACTGTTTCCTTAAGTGCATATTCTTCTGGATTTCCAACAAAGGGACCAGAGTCATATGTGATAATGTCCCCTGGATAGACTTCCTCCACATTACCAATTTGAACAGATTTTAGCCGATAAACAATACCGTCCTTTTCATATACTTCTTTAAATTGGGTCCTTCCATCATCCTCTTTGATGGAGGTCCTATACTCTTTTGTTATTTCAATGAACGTCTCTTCCGCATATGTTATACCAGCGCACCCCAAAACCAGGGGTGCGGCAAGGAACATAGCAACAAAACCTTTCCTAATATTATTTTTCATCCTTCTTATCTCTTTTTCTCCTTACAATTGCAATGCCAGTAACGATACCAACCAGCCCTATACTTAAGAGCAATCCTCCTCTCAGATCTACATCACCTGTCTTAGGCAGACTTCTCAGCCAGCCCCAGAAACCTTTTCCTTTATGGTTAGTCGCTCCAAGACCACTTAGGCCGGATTGATATGTAGCTGTGATGAACCCCTTTTTCTTCCCTTGCTCCAGATTGTTATACATCATAAATTCTCCTGTTACGGTTCCATCATCCGTTATATAAATGGTCAGGTAGGCATCTGTCTTTATATATCCCTCTGGTGCTTTTATTTCATGTACGGTATATTTTCCAGTGCGAAGCAGAATGAATGAAAGCCCACCGTTTTCATCTGTTATCCCTTTGAATACCGGCTCTCCAGCTTCGTTTCTGATTTCCAACTCTGCACCTGCTAATCTTTCCGAAGTTTCAGCGTCTACCTTTTGGATTAACACCTCCGGAGAAGGATAATTCACAACTGAAACTGTACTGATTCCTGATACCTCACCGTTATGTATGGTAAAGGAATAGGTGTGATCTGTTTCAAGGTAGCCAGGAGCTGCCTTTGTTTCTTTGTAAGTATAGGTTCCGTTTTCCGGTATATCAAATTTTGCATACCCACTCTCTCCAGTATTTACCTTAAGGTATAAACTTCCGTTAAGGCGGTAAATAGAAAATTCCACTCCTTTTATCCCCTGCCCCGTCGCAGCGTCTTCTTTATATAGAAACATTTTTTCAGCCCCAGGGCTATGCTGCTTGAGATCTGTCATTGTGACTTCCAATAGCCCGTAAACTTTTGGCACTGTAAATGCTATATCAGCGGAAAGGAGATACCCGGATGGCGCTTTCACTTCATGAAGGTAATATGTTTTTCCTGCCTCCAATCTTCCAGTGATATCTATGGCCTCGCCTGTTGTTTCAAAATCTTGGATAACCACATTTTTTTGATGATCCAACACCTGTAAAGTGGCTCCCTTTAGAGATACACCGGTTGAATCTACTTTGTTAAAACGAACTGCAGTGGCTTCGTTTTTCATTACAACCATGTCAACTGCTCCATCTTTACTTACAGTAAAGGAAACATCTTCTGCATATGAATAACCGTCTACAGGACGGATTTCATGAAGCCAGTACCGTTCTCCCGCTTTTAATTTTGCAATGAGTTCATGAGGCCGCTCCCCAGAAATCCATTCTTCCACAATAATTCCATCCTTATCTTTTATGCTCATGTGATTTCCTGGTAACTCATCGCTGCCTGATATAGCCTTTTTAGATAGGATCAGGTGGGTTGGCTTGTCAATCATAATAATCACGTCTTCATCACCGTTTATACTGACTGTAAATGGGATATCTTCCGCGTAGGCATATCCATCTGCCGGACTGATCTCGTGAACCCAGTATTTTCCCCCGGCCTTTAGCTGGCCTTTTAATTCCTTCAACTGGATTCCGGTGATAAAGATCAAATCTTCTTCGGCCCTAAAACCATCTCCATCACGGATTGCCTTTGCTGAAGTCTTATCTTCATTTAATATCTGAAGGATACTTCCTTGTAACATGACTGCTTCCGATGGCATTCCAATAAGAAGGGAACCCTTCTGTTTTTCTATCAAGACCTCTGTTTTTTTATCCTTCATCACCACAGTGATCAGATCGGGAGTCTCCGGAACAGTAAAGGTCACGCTTTCACAGTAGCCATATCCAGCCGGAGGCTCCTCTTCTGAAAGTACATAAGTTTTTCCTGCAATCAGTAGCCCGGTTAAAACGATCGGTCCCCCATTCGTTGTGAATTCCTTAATCAATGTTCCCGTATCCTTTTCTCTGATAGAGAAGCGGCCGCCTGTTAGAATTTCTCCTGTCTCTGCATCGACTTTTAAAATCTCAACCTCTGTTTTTTTATCCTGCATGATGATGGTAGACCGGATGCCACTTTCCTCTGCTGTAAAGCGAATCTCTTTTTCAAAAGCGTATCCCGCCGGAGGCTGCTCTTCCAAGATGATATACTCTTTCCCTGGAGTAATCAGTTCTGCTGGAATAAGTACCTCCTTTCCACCTTCTTTCGTAAATTCATAGATTACACTTCCTGTATTTGCATCAATCAGGCTGTAACGACCTCCTATCAGATCCTCTCCTGTTTCCGCATCCATTTTCGTAAAATATAAATGTATCGGCCGGTCTTCCATATCTACATTATCAACCATTCCAGAAGCATTAAGCTGGAAGCGGTAAACTCCACTTATTAAGCTGCTTCCGTCACTGTACGTTGTGGTTTCCATGAGGCGGTAGTTTCCTCCTGCAGTCAGGATCTCCCGAATCGTTTCATTATTTCGGTTGTTTTTAAATACTGCGCTCTGTATAACCTTTGAAACCTCTCCCGTTATCATTCCACCTTCTATCTCTCCGGTAGAACTGAGTACGCTGTCATAGCCGTCTTTTGGCTCCTGTGTAATCTTATATCTGGTCCCATAGGGCAAGTCAGCAAAGGTAATGTACCCGTCACCGTTTATTGTGATATCTTCCTCTCCTTTGATTCGTCCCTCCGATGTGCCACCGTATGCCTGATATCCTTTCAAGGTGTTTCCAGCAGAGTCCATAAGTTTTACATGGAAAGTAAATTCATCCGTCGGATCCTCAGCGTGCCCCGTACTACCGGGTATTCCGGTTCCAGTCAGATTATTAATGATAGTAATGGATCCTTCCGGAGCAATGGGATTGGTGAGAGTGGTATGCTTCGTAACTGCATCTGCTTTTGTTTCAAAATACACGTTTGCCTGCATTCCCGTCTCACCGCTGACCACAGCCACCACGTCCACGATACCACTTTTATGGGCAGCGATATCCGTGAAAGTCCAGGTAATAATTCCGTTTTGTTCTGTGCCATTATTGGTGGATCTTAAATAACCAAGTCCATCTTTAAGGACCGCATTGATACGGATATCTACCGGATAATTATAAGGATTGGTATAGGTAACCGTGTATTTTATGATATTACCAGTTTTTACTGCCCCGTGATCCGCACCTATGCTGCTCGTTACTTGTGCTATAGGGATTTCCCTGGTAACTGGATTTTTGATTGCAAAATCATGGTTGTCCTCATTAACGGTCCAGCTTGCAAGGACGTTACCCTCCACATCGGCAAGCTCCTGCCTGGTTTCCAGGTATGTCCTGGAAGGTATGTTATAAGATCCGTTTTTATCAAAATAAATCCGTTTCGTTTCCTTAAAGGACTTTTCTGCCCTTCCATCAGAATATTTAGTGTATTCAGTAATCTCATATAAATGGCCGTTTATAATACCATCTTCCGCTGTTATAACATGACCGCTTCCTGTCCCAATAAAGGGAGGAAGCTCAGTTCCTGAGTCTAAGTCTTTTAATATGGTATATACCTTTACTGGGACTCTTGCGGTAACAGTCAGGGTTTCTATAGCACCATTGTCACTGGCCAGCTTTAAAATGCTAAAGTCGTTTGATACATTCCGGATTCCGGTTCCAGTCTTATTTAGGGTAAAGATCACCGGCTTTGAAAGGGCATAACCAGCTGGAGCTCTTAGCTCTTCCATGATGTAGGCCCTGTTCGCTGACAGCTTCTTTGTCAAAGCAAAGCCGTCCGGACCAGAAATGAAAGTCTCAATGGCTTCGCCACCCTTTTGGTATACTCCATCAATAACCACCGCCTCATACACAGCTATTTCTGCACCTTCCACGGTCATCCCATTATCAAAGTTAGTCTTTTTAAATAGAATTTTTGTTGGCTGGTTCTCAACCTCATAGGTATAAAGTACTTCTTTTCCGATCCCTTTCCCGTCAAACTGGAACTTTTTCATTCCTTCGGATATCTGGTATAAATCCGGTGGGGAAATTTCCTCAATGGAATAAGTGAAAGGTTTTATGGTTCCGTCTGTCTGTACCATGCCTACCGGAAGTCCGGTCATCTCTGCCTTTCCATTTGTACCGGTTGTCATGTACCAGACAGTCCCAGTATTCTTGTTAGTCACTTTAAATCGAGCGTTTTCCAGCACCTCTCCGGTATCAGAAGCTTTCTTTTTGATTTCCAGCTTTCCAACGGTTGGGGTATTTACAACCCGTAAAATAGGAATCTTTTCAGTTCCTACAAGGATCTTTATTGGATCTATCTTCTGCATGTAGGCCGGAGCAGTAAGCTCTGCGATATAATAGGTCCCATAAGGGGTTTTATCAATTCGGTGAGGCTTTAAATCTCCTACTGAAAATCCTTCCGGGATGTTGCCATTAAATCTGTCATTTTCCGTATATCTACCGTCCGATCCGGATATCCAGGTTTCAACCAAGTGGATTTTATCTTCCACATAGTTCCCGGCTTCATCGGCTCGGTAAAGGGCTAGTTCTGCGCCCTCTGCGGCATACTCATTTGTTCCGTCAGTTACCACCTTCAAAACATTGATGTACTTTTCCTCATTTTCAAGGCTGAACCTCTGCACATTTCCTGTCTCTGCGAGGACGATAGTCTTCGGATCGGTTGTTTCAAAACCAGCCGGTGTCTTTTCTTCCACCAGGACGTAATTTCCTACTTTCTTCCCTTCTTTCACTGCATTGAAGGGTAAATAATCAATCCGGTGCATTCCTTCTAACGAGTCATAACTCTTTACCCCATTCTCCACTTCGTAGTTGAATTGATATTCAAAGTTAAGTGGAAGCTTTCCATCAGGATCAAGGGAACCATTTTTTACATTCCGGTATATGGTGATCCGAATTGTCTTTCCGGCATCGGTGATCCAAGTCTGGATGGTCCCCTCTCCTTTTCCGGTATGGATGCTCTCGTTTCGCTCGGCCGTCCGCTCCCCGTCTTTCGTGTACCAGGTGAGGGAAGTAAGGCCTTCTCCTTTCTCCTGGTAACCTGCTTCAAAATCCGTGATAAAACTGGACTGATTTTCTGCCAGGCCAAGAAAGTTCTTTATGCGGTTTATAAAACCAGTGCTTTTCTCTGTTTTTTCTGTATACTCGGTCAAGTCATCGGTCGTCCATTTCGCTACTCTCCTTTCCTTGTCATATACTGGTTTTACTCCATCCATCAAAATGTTCCCGTCTTTGTCTGTTTTTGCTTTATAAAGAGCCAAGTCAGCCGTATGGCTGTTAGGAAGCTGCATCTTTTTCCCAGTGCTGTCCTCGTAGTATTTATAGACCTCCAGCTTGGTATGATCGTTCTTAGATTTACAGTCTGCACATCTCCGGTAGTTTTTACTGTAAGTTCCATGGAGCTTCGGACATAGCCAACAGCTGTGTCTATCTCCTCCAGGATGTAGTCCCCTGCAGGGATTCCCTCAAAGTATTTCGGCGTTCCATCTGTGATCCAGTCAGCTACGATCCGCACCGTCATATTATCAGTGGTATTTTCTACCGTCCATTCTGCCGGTTTGCTTTCTGTCTTTATAAAATAGTATCCTTTCGGATATATTTCGCTGTCCGTGGTATAAACCCGCTTTGCTTTATAAAGCGCCAAATGCGCCCCTGATACCTGACTATAACTGTAGGTTCCCTTCGGTTCCGTGACTGTAAGATTCTCCTGATAATCACTGATTACACCAATCCGGTACTGGTTCGGTGCATCAGTCTTTACAATCTCTACCTTGATCTTCTCATCCTCCATCCCGGTCTTCTGGACTTCCCTGGTTTCTAAAACGGTAACACCTTCCGGAAATCCCTTGGTATAGCCTGATGGAGCTTTGACCTCTTCTAAAATGTACGTTCCTGGGATCACCCGCTTTAGCATATCGGCCTGGCCTATAGTCATATCTGCCTTAAATGGATCATTAGGGTACTTTTCTCCGGAAATCCAGGTATTCTCCATGACCCAGGCTTCTCCCTGACGGTGATAAAGCTTCTTATCGTCTGTGAGGTCCTCTTCCTTTCCGATATCTTTCATGCCAGTCTTGTCATTGATCCTGTAAGCTGCATTGTTATAGGCCGGAAGAAGGTCATCATATTTGTAGCGGACGAAATCTCCATCAATGTCATAGACAGGAGCGCCTTTTTTATAGACTTGTCCTGATCTCTGGTAATACACAGGAAGACCATGGCTATTTAAAACCGGATTCAAGCTTTTATTAAAATCATTCCCGTCATACGTCCCTGTGACATATTCCTGATCCGTATCCGCATTGATGGAAGCAATTCTCCAAGTTTTGATTTTTTCCCTGGCAATGACTGCTCCGGTTTTTGTCCGGGATATCTTTACCGGCCATACCAGGACCTTCTGCCCTTCTTTGGCATAGGCCATACCGGTGGTCGGATTTACATATGCATCCCGATTTCCATAGCTGTCAAGGTGATAAAGAATCGTTCCAGGTCTTAAATTAAAACATTTGTCTGAAGCAGAATACTTCACCGCAGCTAAATCTCCTCCGGTTAACTCGTAGACAGGCTGGCCGGCTTTCAGAACATAGATGGATTCCCGGTTTTTCACCTGCACCCGGTCCCCTATCCTGTCATAGCCGTAAAGCTTCCCATCTGCCCCGGTTTCCGTTACCTTAAGCTCTCCAAGGGAATAGTAAAGAATATCTGTATCCCCTCGCTCGATCATCCGGTAAGTCCATATCCCCTCCCCCGGCTCTCCGTTTAAGCTTCCCTCTTCATCCTCCGCTCTGATAAATTCAATGGTGGTTCCAGCATGTCCCTTTAATACCTGAGCGGACTGAACGTTGTTATTCCGGTCCCTTACTACCTCCACACCATCATATCCATAATCTCCGCTATCCCCGTTTTCCTTGACCTCTATGGCGTCATAAAGAGTCATCTGCGCTCCGGCTACGTATCGATTGCTATCGTCTGCGGTATCTAAGGGTCTGGATATCAGGCCATACCCAGCAAATACACCATCAACATAAACCAGTTCTACATCTTCCCCTGCGGCTTTTCTGGATTCTAAGTACTCCAGAGTGCCTTTGTACCAGGCATAGCCTAAGTAAATTCCTGTTTTATACGCAAACTCCAGGTTTTCTGTCCCATATTTCTGTTTAAGTTCCAGTTCGGTTCCTTCTAATCTGGTGTTGGTCTTGTAAGGGACAGTTTTGTCAGTGTCCTTGATTTTGGATATTTCAAGGCGAACCGGATTATTTCCTACGTAAATCCTTGCGATGTTTGTAATACCCTGTGACCCTTCTCCTATCTTATCTTCATAAATAGCCGCCGCTACCCGGTGGTCTCTGTTTCCATCCAGGTAGTAGGTGGTCCGGTCGGAGTAAACTTCTATCGCAACTGGCACTGTCCTCACATATCCAGCTGGGGGCTTAATTTCACATAGGACATAAGTCCCGGCTCCAAGAGGCTGCGGAGTAATTAAATATCCGGCATTCTGATCCTGATAGGAAACTTTTGTTAGATCCTCTTCCCTGGCTTGAAGGCCGTCCCTGGTGGTTGTAAAGGCTTCAAACTGACCAGTCCTTCTTCCTTCCTGATCGGTAAGTATTACCCGCTCCGATTCCTCACATATAGGAGTTCCTACCGGAACAGTTCCTTTCCAGGCATTCCCTTCCAGGGCAATATTTTTGGCTCCCATGGCTTCTAGGAATTCCTTTGATCCTTCGATCCGGGTATCCGTCCCATAAAACCTAACCAGGCCGTCCGTATTTTCCCCGTCCTCCCTGGACGCTGTATAAAGGGCAAACAAGGCTCCGTCATGGAGAAGGCTTTCCCCTGTTTCTGAATCAAGCTTTTCAATCCTCAGCTTTGTTTTAAAAAAGCTATTACAAAACTTTGTATATCCAAAACCTTTGTATGTACTTTCTCCATTTGGGGTTAGCGCACTGCCTGCTGCCTCTGTAACTGCATTGTCAGCGGCTACGACCGTCCACGGTACAAGCATGGGAGCATATTTTCCATCATAAGCAATCTGTACGCCCTGCATGATCGTTACATTATCTTTGTACTGGATTCCAGTCCCATTACCCTCTGTAATGGTTCCCCCCGGCAATGGGACATCATTTGCGATACCTTTGTTTTCTGCCACGGAGCTGTAACGGTAATATTTTGATACCGCTTCCCTTCCGCTTAAGCCTTCAGACAGATAATATGGAACATTTCCATTAGTCCTGTTGTCCTGTTCATTGTAGTAATTCTTATAAGGTTTGAATCCATTCTGGCTCAGTGCGAAATAATCACCTATTCCAGTTCCCGTCACACCATTTCTGATGTTGCCAATGTCCATGCCGTATTTGTAAACTTCAAAGTCACCCTCCGCATTCCTGCCCTTGATTACGTTTACACTCTCCTCATTGAAACGGATCTTGTATTTCCGCTCCATCTCAGACTGTGCCATGCCGGCAGAATAATTGTAATAGTTATTTGTCACTTCCGGCTTAGCCTGGGAGCCGTTATAGTCCGCATATACAGAGGGAAGAGACACTTCCCTTGGCCTGTCAATCTGGTAATGCTTGTTTTTTAAATCCCCCAGCTTACTGAGTTTCGGCTGTTGTTCTGCCACCACATAGGTTCCGTATGGCAGATATTTCGAAGTAGCGAAATAATAACCGTCGCTGCTTACGGAAACGTCTCCGTATAGGGCATCCGCTGAAAGCGTTGTGAGATCTTTATCTGAACCACCGTCCTGTGCACTGTCCCATTCAATGGAATAAATCCGGTCAAGGTCATACATAAAAAAGGGGGTTAAATAGTTTTCTGCCTTACGGATAGCTTCTGAAAGGGCCCTGTCATAAACCTCATCGGAATAAGCAATACTGCCTGTGGCGCTGTCTGTATCTCCAGCCTGATTTTTCTTCACCAGCTTTGCCACTTCGTCATCCAGATACCAGGTAATGGCAAATTGTCGGACGTTATCAGAACGCAGGGCATTATCTGCAGCTATATCCGATGTGTTGCTATGGTTCTTAATTTCCGGATTATTGTGGACCGCTGGATACTGCTTTTCTGCCTCGCTTGTTCCAAACAGGTGCTTCTTTATTAAAGAAAAGGGCTTAAAAGAGGTGCTTCCATTCTCTGTACGATCCCATTTATCATCATTAGCCACATTAATGGCATCAAAGTACTTGTCATAATTGTAAACAGAAACAATTCTTGCTCCAGCGCTGCTATCCGTTTTTACCGATATGGTTTCCAGTACGGAAGTATAACCGTTATTCTGGTTTTCATTTATAAAATCATTTGTATAGCTGTACAAGATATTATTGCTTATGATTGCATCCTTTGAGTCTTTGTATAAAGGAGCGGTGACATGCTGCACTTTTGTGAAAACCTTGTTTACCAGAGCCGGGAATTTCTCATTTCGGTCAATCACATTAATTTCATTCCCCAGCCTGTCCTGCCAGATTATAGTTCCATCGTTGTCACGGTAAAGCCGTTCCAGGTTTGATTTTAAGTACACCTTAAAGCGGAAGTTGTCCATCTTCCTGGCCACTTTATCCCTTCCAAGACGCCCGCCAAAGGTTCTTGTAAACCAGTCATCATGTGTTTCGGCATAGGAATTGGTGTTATCGTACGTTTTTTCATCAATGGTCTTCGTTACCTTAATCTGCTGTCCGATAATACGCTCCAGCAATGGGGTTGGTGCTTCTCTCGTATTTCCGTCCTCAAGCAGATCGTGATATCCATTGCTTATCAAATGCTGATTCTTAATGAAAGTCTTGTTCGAGTCAAATTCTGTGGAAGTAGAGACCCCTGCACCTGCTCCGGACACACGTATTATATATTCTGCATTGGATATGCCGGCCCCGGTCGTATACCCCCACACATTATTTGAACCGATCTTACTTATATCTTCATTTGTTACAACGGTCTTTCCATTATTAAGTGCGATTGTAAAGTTACCTGATTTTACTCCGGTAAGGTCCATATCTTTTGAACCAACATGAATGATGTACTGCTTTGTAACCTTGTCATAGTAATAATAGGTACTGCCAATACGGTCCACCACTTCCTCCAAGGAGCCAACCTTCGTAATTTTAGTTGTGCGTACATTCTCCTCATTTACAGTGACCTCCTTATAATTAGGCTCCCAGACTTTCCGGGTTACGGGAACATGGCCAACGTAAGCGCCGTCATTTAAGTACCAGTAATCGTAAAGGGGTTCTCCTGCAGCATAACGGAGGTACCTCTCGCTATCCGCGGGGTACATGGTTTTGTCCGTTGGGATTCCATCATCACTCACCTCATAATCTGGTGTTACGTTAATTATGTATTTGCCTGTATTACCTACCTCTGCGACATTTAATTCATTCCCTGTATACTTTCTAATGACATATTTACCATAGGTTGTATTCAGTCTCATTAAGTAAGCAGCAACAATATCACTACTGGAATTTGTCTGATACAGTAAGGTTTTCGCCGGATTCATGCCTACAACGATCGTTACTATAGTTTTACCGCCACTGTATACAATTTTTTGAAGTCCGCCATAGGTAAATACTTTTTCATTGATATAATAGGTTAGAATTGCTTCGATCACTGACTTATTGGTCGTGACATTACCAATCTCAAGAACCATCTCTGGCTTTCCATAAACAGTTTTACCATTCACGGTCCGGATCTCATCATAGACAGGGACATCTACTGTAGAATAATCTCCATCTTTTGGAGTTTCCATATGGAGAGAGTTACGCATCATCTGCTCTAATTCAGCTTTTACATATTTTACGTTGCTATCTGAAGTTGAAAAGGTGCTGGTGAACTTTGCAGGATCACTAGCGGTAGCAGTTCCTTCCGTAGGGAGTTTATCGGCTTCTGTTCCGACCGCTTCGTAAGGAATCTTTATACTTGCAGTAACCCCTGGTTTCTCAATCATGTATCCATTGATATCACGTTTATAAACAGAGTTTGATTCTGCCGTCAGATAAAAAGGTGCTTCCTTAGCATCAACATACGTTCCTCCATCTACCTGCTGGATCACTACCGGTTTCAATGTAACATTATTAAGATAAACATCTGCTCTTTCCGGAATCCCGTCAAGCACAACATTATAGCCATTTGTGGCACCCTTTGATTTTGTTTCAAGAAGAAGTAAGTTCTCCTTATTTCCATAAGCCTCATTTCCCTCCGGGAAAGTAACTGCATTATATAGCTGCTTAGATATCCATGCAGATCCTACCGGAGCTGTCTTTGCATCAGCCGTGTCACCATAGGACCCACGGCTGCTTTTCTCTGCATTTGTAACCTCCATATCCTTTCCGGTAATGGAAAGCTCATAGCCTTCGGATCGGGTAAGTTCCTTGATATAATAATTGCCAAGGATTATAGGTCTTCCAATCCAGCTGTCCCCATTCATAGTTTTATTATCTTTGTAGATACGGCCCTTTTCTTCCTGTGGTTGTGCCTTTTCATAACCATTTTTAACATACAGGTTTTCTGGATAAGCCTTTCCGGTGTACTGGATCTTTCCTACTTTATAATCGTAAATACTATGAGGTCTTTCCGTTATCGTTAAGAAGGAACCTTCCCCATTTTTATCTGTGGCTGCGACTGCGACAAGATCATTTGCATCAAATACCACTTCGATACCGGTTGTTACATTTCCAATGTCATCCCGCTGGGTATCCGGTCCGTAAATAGGATCTGCCGCAAACAAACCGTATACTGCACCTTCTAAGGTTGCATCTCCCTGGGATTCTCCATAGGAATCATAATTTCCAGACTCCCCAGCCTTTAATTCCATATCTTTCTTATTGAAATGAACCTGTCCTGGTACACGGTGATCGTATACTTTAAAGGTATGGGCCGTATTATTATTCGGTCCCTTTTCTACTTCCGGTTGTCTGTCCTCTTCTCCTTCTTCGATCCCCTTGGAAGCTCTGCTGAGAGTATTTGAACCAAGTATTGTTGTCATAACTGGTTCTTCATCAGTATTTTCTGCCAAAAGACTAATTTGTCTTATACCTCTTTCTTCCTTAGGAATAGATGCTTCAGAGTCTGTTGACAGGCTATTAGTCAATGCAGAAAAAGAAAGGCTCATAAAATTTTTCCTAGCCTGCGATGGAGTTTCATCATCATCAAAAGACTCATCCTTAAATTCTTCTTCATCTTCCGCATCAAATAATTCTTCATCATCCTTAGCAGTAAGTTTGACGGTTATCTCCTTTTCCTCTGCAAAGGCAGTGGGAAGCCCTATCAACTTAAGTAATTTGTTGATGATTCTTTCTCCTAATGGGAGGTCATAGGTTTCTTTCAGGATTAAACCTCCGCTTTCCTCAGGAACATCAGCATATGTAGAAGGACTTGCGACATTGGTATCATTATCATCAAGTAAGAATTCACTTTTTTCTAACAGGTTAGAATCTTCTAATCCAGGGATTTCCACGTTAGCAGCAAAGCTCCGCATTACTAATCCTGAAAAGCTCTCGATGCCGCTTGAGTCGCCCTTTGTTATGTTACGGACGTATCCTGTGACTTTAATATCTGCATTACTGGCACTTTTCCACTTTTTAGCTCTTCCTGATTCAGATGCCGCCGTCGTAATGATTTCAATCGGAACATCATCCGGATGTCCTGGATCATGAATAATGTAGCCATCCCTTGGCTTTGTTTCTCTGAACGTGTAGTCATACTCAAGATTAATAAAGGTTTTATAAGCATTATCTCTGGCATCTTTACAGCCTGATGCTTCAAATGCTTCATCCTCAGATGGCTCCTCTTCACTACCGCATTCCCAGTGATGGAATGTTCCTCCACTGGCTGCCGCACGGGCTTCACATTCGTCTACTGCCGCTTGCCATTCCTCCATTAATCTTTCATATGCTTCAGCTGCTTCGCTGCTTCCTTCTCCGTCTTTTCCTTCTTCACCTTCCGATTTTTCAATTTCTGGCTCCGGGGGGATTGGATGTCCATTGCAATAGGTGTGATTAAAATCATAATAGCGGGTATCCTTATGAGAAACTCGGCCACTTGCATCTGTTACTAGGTCATCATCAAACACTAACCAATCCTGCCAGGTTGTTGGGTCTTCTCTCATGTTATCTTCGATGATTCCTCCACCTGATTCATCATCACTTAACTGGCTATCATTGAATTGCTCCAATACCTGCCATGTGGAACTCTGCAAAGGATTTCCAGTCTCATAGTCCCTTTTTTCCAGATCAACTTTGTAATTGGATTCAAAGGTCTCGTTATGCTGATAAACCTTTAAAGATATCTCTCCAACATCCCCAGGTGTGGGAGTGGTTGCATTTGAACTATATTTTGTAGTAAGAAAAAACTCACAAGTTACTTCTTTTAATCTTCCTTTTGCACGATACAGCTGCTGTGAACCTGGAACGTTACACTGGAAATACTCCATGCGGCCTGTGACTTCCAATACTCTAAAAATGGCAGGATCATAGCTAATCTTCATAACCGCTTCAGCTGGTTTCTGCCCAGCCAG
Source organism: Lacrimispora sanguinis (assembly GCF_044987295.1). Classification (NCBI taxonomy): domain Bacteria; kingdom Bacillati; phylum Bacillota; class Clostridia; order Lachnospirales; family Lachnospiraceae; genus Lacrimispora; species Lacrimispora sanguinis. The sequence goes on from NZ_CP173277.1 coordinate 2,623,989, forward strand.
AGCGTTAGGGAAGCTCCATGAGAGATTCTGACCTTCTGTATTAATTAACAGTCCTGGCGTTACAGCCGTAATGTCGCAATACTTCTTAAAAGTTTCCCAATCGGAAAGTCCAGTTAATTCATAGAGCTTTTTTGTATCAATCTGACCGGGACCACTTCTTAAGTCATTGATATACATGGCCTTGCTTTCGGAATTATACTTACTGATCAATTCAAGGATATCTTTTGGGTTTTTACAACCTTCGGGGACATTTTCCAACGACATAAATCCATCATTGGCCATATTTTCTACCCAGTTTGAACCACCATTACTTTTTCCTTTTGACCACGCTACTTGTCTTGCTTCATCTTTGGTACAATCACCCAATCGATACAGAGTTATGTCTTTATCATAACTTCTAAAGGCACCAATGTAAGCCCAAAACATTCTTTTCTGTTCAATGGTTCCTTGATTATAATCAATATCCATATTAACCTTGGAATAGTCATAATTGCTATGGGCTGATGCTCCTTGGTTCATGCATAAAAACCATTTATTTTCATCATCACCGGGCGCTTTTCCCATCAAATAGGGATGTCCAGCCTGTCCAGAACTGACAAAGACCAAACCAAACCCCCACGAATTAAACATACCTAGCGGCAAATAGGTGAATATAGGTGTTAACAATAAGACAGTTGCAAGGAGCCCAGCAATTTTCTGATTTAGTTTTGTTCTATTTTTTAAATATCCGATCATCTATTCTCCTTATTTTTCATCTTTCTCCATTGTTTGAGCAAATAAAAAAACTACCGATTATAATTAACCGATAGCTTTTCCTTCTGAGTTTTATTTGAAATATATAACTGGTGCATTTTCACCCCGGATAACACCATTTCTAACATCTGGGAACTTTCCTTCTACGCTTGAAGGAATCTCGTATCCAGTAGCTTTACAATATTTTCCTAAAGGCGTTAATTGAGGTTCACCAGCTAGGAAAAATGCTGGAGTATAGACTTCCGCCACAGTAAAATAATTATTTTTACTAGTTGGCTCATAAGACAACCAAATACCATCCACCAAAAACACCGGAAATGTATGGCTTACAGAGCCAAGTTCTTCTATGGGTAAAGCAACACATGTAGCTAGTAAGCGTGCGGCCCAAGCATAGCCATTACAGTTAGCTTTTCCTTCCACCAAGCAACTATAAGGATACTGGGTTCCTTCTTGCTCCAAGTAATCTGCCTTAGTAATCCGCTTTGCAATCTGCACCGCCTTTTCATAATCGGATGCGTTTCTCCAATCAAAGCTATTTAAAAAGTTTCGTAGTTCTGTTGTTAGGCGTTCCAGTTTTTCCTGATCCGGATCTAATCCCGTAGTTTGATAATTCGTTAACTTCGCAATAGCAGCCAATTCTATTCCACCAAAATAGTTAAAAGATAGTGGATCTCTATTTTGTACCACAAGATCAAAGGCATACTTACTATGATTATTGGCCTCGTAAACAAAATTATCAGGGTTACTCTTCCAAGCAGTCGTACCAGTGACGGGACTAGTCACAAACCATGGTTCCATATAACCTTTTAAGGGGTATTGCGGATCATATGTATCTGCAAAGGAAGTTAATGCTGTTCCAATCACTAACATTACTGACATCACTGCCAGTAATAATTTATTTTTCATACTCATATCCTCCTTTATTGAATTTGACAACCTTGGAAATTTGTGTTATTCTAAAGGTACAAAAGGTAGCCAACTCCACAGAGTGGCTCCCAAAATATTAGTTGATTTTTTTAATAATCACCCAAGGCTTTGGACGGCTGGGTGATTATTTTTTTGTACCTTTGTCATTGCGCTTCACGTATGTAAGTATTGCAACGATTAACGCTGCAACATTTATGATTACCATAAATTCCTCATAAGTGTTCACAATCACCACCCCCTTTCGGAGATGGAAACCACCCGGCAGATTGACTACCACAAAATTATATCATTCCATGGCAATATTTTCAATTTTCTTGCAGTAAAAATAATTCTCTAAAACAAGCACACGGTCTGATGATTAAATCTATTTTCTAAACCTTTTCTATCGGCTAAACATATTAGGTTGTCAATGTACTATCATTATTTCATTCCTTAATTAAATGGTAAGTCTGGATCAGGTACTACATCAGAAATATCCATAAAGCTGTCCCTTACTACATTCGAGGGTTCTGACCTGGAATTGTCAGAAGATGTATTCTTGCTATCGGCAAATTCCTGTTCATCCACAATAATATCCGTTGTATATACTTTATTTCCGTCCTTATTTGTATAACTCCCAGTCTGGATTCTTCCTGAAATCAGTACTCTCATACCCTGGCGAAAATACTTTTCTGCGAACTCTCCTGCTTTGTCAAATGCTACGCAATGGATAAAATTAGCGGACTGTTCAGTGTCGTCCTGATTCCTGCGGACTCTTCGGTCAACTGCAAGGGTATACGATGCAACTGCCATAGCATGCTCTCCTTGGGAATATCTTACTTCCGGATCACGGGTTAGCCTCCCCATTAAAATTACACGATTCATATTTTCCTCCATTCCCCCCTGCCCGTACGGGCAGGGGATATGCATTTTTAGAGTTTACTTTACCCATTGGCCTTTTTCATTTACGGTAAATCCGTCTGGTGTAACAGTGCTGGTTAAGAGTTTACCTCTTGTTCCATCGGAAGCCGGGTTAAAGAAGTACCATGCTCCCTCTACAACCTGACTCGATTCATCGGGTATGTACTGCCACCCAGTAAGCATTTGTCCCTGGGTTCCATCTATTGCAGTTTTTAAGTAATAGGTGTTTCTATCTGGATCTGTTTGCCAGCCTGTTACCATAAATCCATCCATGTCAAAACGGAACCATGAGGCTTTTTCCTGCACTCCGGTTGCGTAAGGGTTACTGATAAATGCCCATTCATCTGTATACGTCCGGTTTGACGCAAAGATCCATTTTCCATTTGCTACCTGTGTCCAGGTTCCTGTTACCGCTCCGGCAGGAGCTGCAGACCCCTGGGTGTTCCCTGCAGTCGTTACTCCAACGGAGCGAGCACCTGTTCCGCCACCTGAAGAACCTCCGCCTCCGCCAGAACTGCTGGTGGTCGTATTGTCAATCACCTTAAAATTCAGTGTAACAGTTACCGGATCAAACATCTTTCCGTCACTGGCAGCTGCATAAATCGTAGCCATTGCAGTTCCAGTGTATGGGGATCTTCCCATAGCTTCTTTAATCCAGCTGGCCGTGATCTCTTTTTTCTCATTGAAAACTAAAGGAGCCACGTTTCCTTCCTGATCCACTGTAAGGATACTAGCTTCGGAGGAACGCCATAGAACGTTCTTTTTCTCTTGGATAGCGGAATATATAGAAGCATTGAATTTTTTACTTTCAAGCCCTTGCCAAGAAAGAACGGGATTCGTTCGTTTCCCAGTTTTCGTGAGCACCATATCAATGCTTTCGCTTTCCCGATCTGCTTCGATGCATTTTGCCTGAAAGGTTAATGTAACCATACAGGTAGCAGCCTTCTGACCGTCTTTTGTTACGGCTGATATCTCCACGTTCTTTTCTGACCGATACGGTGCTTTTGAAAGTGCCTCCCTGATCCACGGTGCTCCATCAACCGGTTCCACATTCCCTTCCTGATCCACCTTCACCGATTCCGGATCGGAAGAGGTCCATAAAATACTGCGATCATAGGGCTTATGCTCTGTGGTATCCTCCACCTCCGGAAGAACAGCTGCGGTCAGTTTTCTCGTTTCAAAACCGGTCCTTTGGACTGTTTCAGAATGGATGTTCCCTGCCTTTTGATACCCAAGACTATAAGAGAGCATCGTCTTGTCCAGAGTGATCCCTTCTGGAATGATCCGCGTCTGATCATTTGTAACAAACTTTACTGTTACCTGGCACGTGGATGAAGCCTGATTTCCAAGCTTGTCCTTTCCGTTTACCGTAACATTCACATCCCGACTTCCTGCACCGGATATCATTGCGTACCTATCGCTCTCCCGGATTCCGTTATCCGTTGCCATGATATTTCTGATCCAAGCGGAATCCTTAAGGGCCAAAACTGATGCCTCCCGGTAAGCTTCTTGATCCTGAGATACTAGGATCACTGCCTGGTCCGAACTTGTCCAAGTCACTTCATCTCTGGAGAAAAAGTCCGGGGTAAATGTAGCTGTTAGTGACTGAGAAGCCGTTACCGTCACTGTTTCCTGCGGATTAGTCCGGTCCCCGGTTAAGGTCCTTGTAACTGTATAGGTAAGGGCCTGTTTATCAAGGACCGCTCCCTCCGTTGCCACTAAGGTATTATCCAGAATCTGAAATGTTACATTGATCCTGCTGTTTGCCGTACAGGGTTTTCCCTCAAAGGAAGCAGATGGCCTGGTTTGTGCTGTCAGGACTGCAACGCCTCCGTTCTGATGCCCAGCTCCAAAAATCGTGCTAGGGATCTTGTACTGGTAATTCCCTTCCGACTGAGTCCGCTCAGCTTCTTCAATAATACTTGTAAAAAAGGAGGAGGAAAGATTTACGGAGAGGCTGGCCGATTTGGCCGTATAGCCATCAGTTCCTTCATCATCGTTTTTCGCCAGGCTTATAAGCTGGGAATCGTCAATGCTCCATTTCACACGGCCATCTTCCACATCATTATTAGTATCAATGATGGCTTTGATATTTACTGGTTGAACTTCAGTTCCTCGCTCCAACACTCCGTTGATATAACGGGCAATGAGCTTTCCTTCCTTATTCCTGATGTCTGTTGTCTTTACCGGGCTCTTCCGGTTACCTGTCCTGGTCTGTACAACTGCAAAGGAATAATCCTCCGGTTCCACCTTGATGGACACGGCCACCTTCTTATAGATCGCTGATACGGATATATCCTCTTGCGGCATGGAAAAGGTAAAGGCATGGCTGCTATCCGAATAGGTAGTACTCTTCTTTCCCCCTTTACTGCTGGTGTAAGTTGGAGTCCCTTCCATCTGGAACTTTTCTGTATCCGTATTCTTTGGAGCTGTCGTCACGTCTACCGTTGTCCCGGCTGCGATAGCACCCCGATGCTCTTTATCAAGAGGTCTGGAATATTGGGAACTTCCCCTTACCTCCAGGGTAGCAATATCGTAAAAGTTCCGGCCATTTGCCACCGTGTCGATCTGATTCACGTTCAGCAGATAACCTCTCACGGGGCGGCCCAGGGAATTGGGGGCATAATGGTCCAGAGTGTAATCCCCGCTTTCCTCATCCATGACGGTCAGAATACCGTTTTCTAATTCTTCGTAAAAATACCGCTCTGATATGGTCTTTTTAGACCCGCCCTGCACCAGGGCATAATGTATATCCCCAGTATGCCAGTAGCCTACATGAGCAGCATAGGTATAGTCATTATCATCACTGATCTCTGATCCGCATACATTTGCGCTGATCTTGCTTTCAGAATCTGCAAACAGATAGGCAACATCTTCTATGTAATTAAAGTTTGTAGCAGCTCCCTGTCTGGTTCCGATGAAGGTCCCCTCTCTTGCTAAGGAACCAAGCTGAGAATTTCCAATAGTCCCTTCAAACCGTGCTACTTTAAGCTTCCCGGCTGCATATCTTCCGGTGATCCCACCGATGGCTGTAGAATGGTAGCCGCCGATGGTCCCGCTTACATGCGTATTGTAGATATAGGCTGCATTCTGATATCCGACGATTCCGCCGATATACCCTGTCCCCTGGATTCTGGCCGTGGTTCCGTCCCCGGTAGAAACATCTGAGTCTATGATATAGGAATTCGAGGCGACCCCGGCAATTCCTCCAACATAAATCACATCTGTCCCGTTTGTAGCATCAATCATCACCTTTTCACAGGAAGCATTTTCAATAACGGTGCCGCTAATCTCTCCGGTGATTCCCCCAGCAATACCGGTTGAGCGAATATAGGCGTTCTTAACGATCACATTCCGAATTTGGGAATCCTCCGCATATCCGACCACAACTCCGGTCCTATCTTTTCCTTTAATCTCGCTGCTGTCAGGAATAATGGTCACATCATGGATTCTTGCATCCACGACTACCCCGAACAAACCAACATTGTTATAGCCAGCAAAAGATGTCAGCTTTAGGTTCTTGATGGTATAGCCTTTCCCGTCAAATTCACCGCTGAAGGAGAAAGGAACCTCGCCGGCATTTTCAGAAGAATCCCGATAAAAGCCGATGGGTATCCAATCCACTCCCTGTAAATCAATGTTTCCTCCAAGAGCAAAATAGCATCCGGAATAGTCACCGGCATATTTCGCTTCCCCGGATTCCGAAACCATCATTCCCATGGCAGTTAGCTCCGAGAGGCCCATGAGCTGCTCCCTGTTCTTGATGAGGAAGGGCTTCTCTTTTGTACCCTCTCCCTGATTTCCACTCAAGAATTCAAAGCTGGTCTTTCCTGCCCAGGCATCCCAGATATCACCCAGGGAGCTCAAAGCGGCGGCCGTTACCGCTATTTTAGTAGGAAGAATTGCAGGTGTGGCTTCTGATATTTCTTCCGCCTCAGAAGCAGTGGCTTTTCTTAGTTCCCCATCCCGGCTCGCCTCGGAAGAAGTAGCTGTCTGAACTGTTTTTTCTATAATCTGCCCATTTTCCGCATATACCGCCCATGATGGCAATGTGCTCATCACCATAGCTGTACAAAGCAAGCAGGCGATTCCTTTCATTACTTTTTTCATATTCATTTTCCTTTCTCTTATTGTTATCCCGTAAACTTTGTTTCCTGATATTTTCTCAGCCAATCCATCTGCTCCTTATCCTCCAGTTCCTTCTGCTCCGGATTCACTGCAAGAACACGGCCAAAAAAGAAGCCGGATAATGTCAGCACAATAACTCCAAACAAAATAATAATGATTCCCATAGATCCTCCTATCCTTGGGGAATTGCCATGGCTGGCCGAATTCCAAAGCTTGTATCATTTACACTTACCGGCTGGATATTTCCATCTACCAGGCTGACTGCATAGATTCTGTCGCCATAAAGAAAATCATTTAGTCCGCGATCCTGTGGGGTACGAAGATAATATCCTTTGGAATAAGCAGAAATCTGTGTTCCTGGATTGTTGGTTTCACTTCCATTAAACCGCCAGAGAACATCACGGTACTTAAGTGCCTCATCCACAGACAAAATGAATACTTTATCACACATTAGCTGAAACATCTCCTTCATAGCCATCAGGCTATTATCATTGAACTGTTCATAGCTTCCCTTCCAGGTGGCACCTATGTATGACCTGGTGATCCCGATATAGGTTTCATGGATAAAATCAGCCGACGCATGATTCAGAAGCCATTCCCGAATATCTGAGTATTTATAATTGTTATTAGATCCAAAAATCAGCTTATTTTCCGCCCCGTTAACAGAGTGTTCCGTTTTTTCGAGTACGTCTGACCGGATCACGCTATCACATAGAAATAATGCCGTCCCTTGGCTATTCCCCATAACATCCTCATAATCCTCATCAACACAGCGAAACAGATAGACCTTGTTTCCTATGGTCCGGGCCTGTATATCACCGATGTTGTAATGCACGGCTACCGGTATTTCACTGGCAGGACTATAACATACTTCACAGATTCCATCATGATCGGAATCCAGATGGCCCGTTGCTGGCAATATTACGGTTTCTTCCTTTCCACATTTCCGGCATCGGACCGTTTCATGACCGTTACTTGTACATGTAGTATTGACCTTATCTGTTATCTGATAATCGTGGCTGCAGATGCTTTCATCATAGGTTTTTTCAAACCCAACTCTTATAATCGTATATTTCTCATCAGCTAGGTTGAATTCATCCATGACAAGTACAGATAAATTCTTAATATTATGGAATGTCTGACTTTTGATCACAGTACTTGGCACATGTCCCTTCGCAATGAGATAAATTTCCTTCCGTTCCGTAACATCAGCCATTGATACCAGATTAAGAAGCCTCTCATTACTTTCTTCTATATTCTTAGTAATAAGTTGCTGGTCTAATGGCTCCTGGCCGCTAAGCCTAATATCTGCTTCTTTTGCAATACTCAGCCACTTTTCCAACTTGTCTTTATCCCCCTGATCCGGGCCCTCTTCTTCTTGAAGGTATTCTCCTTTCACAAACTCAATATAGTATTTCTGGGTCCCATTACCGTTTACAATGACACTCCAAGGACTCGGAACAAGGGAATAATAATAATACCGATCTGCTCCTAAAATGATTTCTGGAAAGTCAACGACAAGGGGATTATCCTCTACTGTCTGACCCTGCTGGGCTTTCAATATCTCGTTGCTATGATTCTCCTTTTCAACAAAATAGAGATTCCAGGCAACCTTTCGAGTTTCTGATGGAGTAGCCACGTTTTCTCTCTCGTAATAAACGTTTAAGATCATTTGATCACTAGTTAACATAAAGCTTTCCTTCTGCCCATCGCACAGCTGATAGCCATCGATAACTGGTTGTATAACAGCAATGGTTCCCCCTTTCAATCCAATACCAACTATGGTATGTAGTATCGTTTTATCTATTACATCCATACACCGTATGGTATATCTGTACTGCTTTCCTTCCTCCCCTGGTTCGTTTGTTTCCTCCGATGATTCCTCAGGCGCCGTAATCACTGGTTCAGTTTCTGATTCTCCTACACTCGGTATCGAATCTTTAGGGCCATTGTCCGGCTTAGTGTCCTTATCTGGTTTTGCACTGCTTCCCCAACTCCCTGCTCCACCGCCACCAGAGCCTCTTCCTGAAAAATTATTTTCCGAAGCTGCCTCTCTCATAGTGACTGTCTGTATCCCCTTACCAGATACATATTGTAATGTTCCGAATTCATCAATCCAGGCTCCAGTAGAATCTACAGAATACCCATCCGGCGTTTTTTCATTTATGTACATGGCTCCTTTTGGATGAGTATTTTCAGATTGGCCCGACAGGTAATAGCATCGCCCATTGATCCATTGCCAGCCGGTTAACATCTTCCCCTTCGTCCCGTCAGAGACAGGGTTTAAAAAATACCATTTGCCGTCAATAAGCCTCCAGCCAGTAACCATATAGCCAGTATCATCAAAGTAATACCAAGCCTCATCAATCATCTTCCAGGCATTCTTTTCATAAATCTGATTATCCTCATAGACCCAATGGTTATCCTTCTGTATCCATGCTCCATAGCTTGGAATTTGTACTTGCATCACCGCTAGGGCTGCACTTAATAAAACAAAACATTTTCTTTTATTCATTGAAAACTTTCATCACTCCTTACTATTTGTTTTTTATCCTTCCAGACAGACCTTTTTAATAAATCTCTTGTATTTACTTAAGAGCTTTCAAGCATTGTAATTTTTCCATATAAAATGGGATAGTCAGGTAAACAGCAATGCATTCAGTCTGTTACTTAAGAAGGGATATATGGTTCCTGCAGGGTTTAATCCTTCAGGTTGCTCCTGATAAAAAAGTAGACCTATACAAATATGTTCTGTAGCCATTTTGTATTAAATTTATTGATGAATTGGGGAATGTAATTGAGAATTATATAAAATCCAAAAGAATAACACCTGAATTGCCGGAATAACAGATAGTCATATCACATAAGGTTCTTTTTTTAGTGACATCGCTTCGGTATTTTTATACCCACATAACATTGGTAACAACCATATTCAAATACCAGGATCAATTAATTGCATGATAAAGCCGCCAACCTATGGATAATTTATTGCTAAATAAATAAGTAGATTCACTCTAAGCAAACTCCATAAATGTAATGCACAAGCTACAAAATACGATATTAACGAAATATAAATAAGATATAAAGATATGAATAAGAACTTAGAAAGATAGACAAGATGGTAAAATATTCACCATAGGAACAGTTAAATACACTAAATAAATTCATCTCCCCCCTGTGAAAACAAAGCGAAATAAACTGAATTATACTTAAAAATGCAATTGTAAAAAATGGGATAAAACGAAAAGGATTCAGATATGGAATACAGTTGCCCGCCTTGCAAGACAATTATATGAGACTAGAAACATAAAGATAGGTTCACGTAGAAATCTAATTAAAACAAACTCATGACAATACAAATATTTAATATACTCCTTTAGAATAGATCAGACAGACACACGAAAACAAAAAGTCTATTTAACGATGACGAATCATCAAATGACCAAAATAAAGCCTGATACCATATACGATTTAACAATGTATTAATCGGGAAATTTTGTCGATACCGACTTGAAAAATCATGATCGCTGCCTAACTGTTTTTAACAATCCCAACAGCATGCTTCCATAAACCAAGAATAAAAATAAAATCAACCAGGCAACGGAACAACACGAACGTAGCGTCTTGCCTACAATGACAGTATACAACAAACCGTGCAGAAAATCAACATGCTCATGCAGAATATATGAAAGCTCTTATTAATTACAAAATTGGCATAGTATTTGATTCCAAAGAGTTTGCTCCGAAGTTTCATAATGAAACTCCGGAGCAAACTTGTGAGGATTTTTTTAGCATTGAATGTCAAATCATATTATTGTCTCCGTTTGAATGTGGTATAATCACTCCCCATAGCCCACAAAGATCTCCTTATGCTATCTTTTTAATTCTAAGTTTCAGAATCCCTTAATTAATTCTCCATTCTTTGGTTCAAAGCGTCCCGTAAAGAAGCGCAGAACTTCAGGCTCATAAACCCACTTAAGACCGCTGATGTCATGTCTCACCTGATACAACTGGATTATTGCGTCAGCAACATAGTCCAGATGTGCATATGTATAAACCCTTCTCGGAATGGTCAGACGGATTGTCTCCAGCTTCGGCACATGGTTCTCTCCTGTCTTATTGTCTCTTCCTGCGGAGATAATGCCCCGCTCCATGGTTCTAACGCCAGAGTACTCGTAAACAGCAGCTGCCAGTGCCTGTGCCGGGAAATCCGTTTTCTGATCCAAATGGTCTAAGAATGCACGGGCATCTACGAAAATTGCATGACCGCCGCTTGGCTTAACCATTGGAACTCCTGCTGCATCCAGCTTTTCGCCAAGGTAACGGATCTGATTTACTCGATGACTGATGTAGTTGAATTCCATTGACTCTCTAAGACCGATTGCCATAGCTTCCATATCTCTTCCTGCCATTCCTCCGTAGGTAGGCATACCTTCATACTGTACGACCATTCCTGTCGCACGGATATATAAATCTTTATCATTCATGCAAAGGAATCCGCCGATATTAGTCAGACAGTCTTTCTTTCCGGACATTGTGCAGCCATCGCCATAGGAGAACAATTCGTGAACAATTTCCTTAATGGTTTTGTCTTCATAGCCTTCTTCTCTTGTCTTAATGAAATATGCGTTCTCCACGCATCTGGTGGCATCAAACATTACCTTAATACCATACTTATGGGCCATCTCGGATACAGCCTTTATGTTAGCCATGGAAACGGGCTGCCCGCCTGCTAAATTTACTGTAACTGCAAGGCAGATATATGGAATCTTGTCTGCGCCGACTTCGTCAATGAGAGCCTGGAACTTATTTAAGTCTACATTGCCCTTGAAGTCCAGGACTGCATTTGGATCATGGGCTTCGTCAATTACCACGTCGCGGAAGGTTGCTCCATTGTGTTCCTGATGGAAGCGGGTTGTGGTGAAGTACATATTTCCCGGCACATAGTCTCCTGGCTTAATGGTAAGAGTAGACAGAATGTTCTCTGCACCGCGTCCCTGATGAGTAGGAACTACATATTTGAATCCAAATAATTCTCGCACAGTCTCTTCTAGATGATAAAAGTTCCTGGAGCCGCCGTAGGCTTCATCACCCAACATCAGTCCTGCCCACTGTCTGTCACTCATTGCATTTGTCCCTGAATCTGTCAGAAGGTCAATAAAACATTCCTCTGATTTTAGCAGGAACGTATTATATCCTGCTGTCTTGATGGCTTCTTTTCTCTCTTCTTTGTTAAGGTTGCCCATAGGCTCTACCATCTTAATTTTGAAAGGCTCTGGTGCAAATCTCATCATATCCATTACTATTCCTCCTTGAAAATGTTTATATTTTTCATTTTAATTAAAAAATCTTTCTCATAATCGTTAAGCGATGCAATGGCCTGCCCCTAACAATGGGATAATTGCATTACCCCATCCTCATTCTCTTATTAAATTTTCCCTACTCTACCTACTTTCCGTCCTATTGATGCATGATGTATGATGCATCATGCATCGTTGTGTTTATTATACATTAATATGCAAACTTGTCAATATTTATTTTACAATTTTAAACTATATTTATATTCCTAGCGTTACGGGAAATATATAGACAAATCAGATCAACAATTACCCCTTTTGTTGCTTTTAAGAAAGATTTATAGTAAACTGTAAAAAACAAGCAATTAAGAACAATCGGGAAGGAGACGATGATGAAGAATACTCTTGTGAAAATGACCCTAAGCGAACAGATATACAACATCCTAAAAAATGAAATCATGAGCGGAACAATTCCTCTGGGAAGCAAAATTACAAATAGAGAACTGCAGGAGCGTTTTTTAGTTTCCTCCACACCGGTGCGAGATACTATCAACAAGCTTTATCAGGATGGTCTCGTAAAAGAAGTTACAAAAACAGGTGCTCAGGTAATCAACTTTGACTATGGATATGCAGAAGAGATCAATGAATTCATTGCGGCTATCTCTTGTGTAGCCCTCACGATGACCGCCGCTAGGGGTGCAGACAAGGAAGTGACAAAGCATTTGAAAGAATATTTAAAAAAGCAGTCAATTGCTACGGATGACGATGCCTACTTTGAGGCAGACTTCCATTTTCATAAGTCGTTTTTTGATTTCTGCGGCAACCAATTTTTGAAAGAAACCTACAAGAGATACAATCTGATCCGTTTTCTTCTGATTAAGTTTGCTATCCGCACAGCTGAGGACCGGTCCTGCTCAACCAAACAGCACAAAGATATCGTCGATGCCTACAGCTCCGGTAACTTTGACCTTGCGTCCAAGCTCCTTGAGCAACACTATATCCACGGTCTTTCACTGATCAAGGGATACAATCCATAAAAAAATATCAGACTAATTCACCTTTCCCTTGTACCTTTGAACAGCGTTTCCACATATCACAATCGATAAGGAGGTAACTGACCATATCAGTTACCTCCTTCTATCTTTTTTCCTTTCAATTAGCATGTCCTCACATCTGTACAGTAACTATACTCCGAAAGAAAATCAACTCTACTCATTCTTCCTACACGGGCGCAATCTCCACATTATGCCAATCCAGTTAACCAGCTATCACGTGGTCCAGTATATTCCTCTATCCAGGTATAACCTTAGCTCACCCACTGCAGCAATCTTATAGAAGATCACTGGCATAGAATCCAATTTGGCTCAATCTATCAGCAGTTCATCGACCGTAACAAAGGTGTACCCCTGCTTCGTCAAAGTATCAATTACCTCCAGGGCCGCTTCCACTGAAGTCGGGTACACATCATGAAGAAGGATAATATCTCCCGGTTCTACCCTCTTTACAATATAACGCACTGTCTTTTTGACGCTCTTTGTCTTCCAGTCTAGAGGGTCCAAATTCCACAGCACAACCGTCATGTCGGTTGTACACTCCAATTCGTCATTCCAGGAACCATAAGGCGGCCGCAGATACTCAGGTCTTGTACCGGTAATCTCTTCGATCTGTCGGTTATTCCTTTCTATTTGCTGGCAGGCAGTTATCACAGATTCCTTGCTCATCTGTACATGAGTAAATCCATGATTTCCGATTAAATGTCCATCCTCTTTCATCTGTTTGAGAATAGCTTCTTTCCCCTCCACATTTTCTCCAAGTATAAAAAATGTGGCATGGACCCCTCTTTTGCGAAGTCCATCAAGAAGCCTTGGCGTATAAACGGAATGAGGGCCGTCATCAAAGGTCAATGCGATCTGCTTATCTCCAGAAAACTGCCTCCTGACCTCGTCTCTTGCCTCTCCATCCGCACCCACAGGGAGAAAAAGGGTATTCTTTGTTTCTATGTATGATTGATGCATAGCCTTTATAAAAATGATATCCAATATAAAAACAACCAGTAAACAGGCCGCTTTCCATTTTATTTTCATATTCCCATAAGCCCAGCTTTCTGTCATTATTAATAAATCTATGGAGCATTACAGGAAAATAAAACCAAAACATTTCTGCCTTTTTCTATCTTTTCCCTTACATGATTTAATTGCAAGGACTTATCCGCATTGTAAAAGAGAAGCCGTTGAAAACACTACAGGCCCACAAAAAAAGGACTGTTCTCATCTTAAAATGAGAACAGCCCTTAAAGCTTACATAGAAATCGAAGCTTTACTTAAGCCATGCAAACGTTAACTGCCTGCAGACCACGGTTTCCTTCTGTTGTGTCATAAGTTACTTTCTGGCCTTCTTCAAGAGTCTTGTAACCATCAGACATGATACCAGAGAAGTGTACGAATACTTCTTCGCCTGTTGCGTCATTTACGATGAAACCATATCCCTTAGCACCATTAAACCATTTTACTGTACCGTTGTTCATAACGTGTACCTCCTATAAAATAAAAAATATTTGATATATCGCCTGAAACAAAAAATCACATATTTTTGTAAATCATCATCCGAAAATAATGACTTACAAAAATATGTGAAATCATAACTCCATTCGATAATACACGTACATTCTAACCTGAATTTACAAAATTGTCAAGACTATTCTGTTATTTTGCGTTAGAAAAGGACAGGGTTTTGTCCCTCTCAAAAAGGTACAAACCCTGTCCAAAATAATCATAAAATAAAATTACTTTAAAGTAACTTTAGCGCCTTCAGCCTCTAAAGAAGCCTTGATCTGCTCAGCCTCTTCCTTGGAAGCGCCAGCCTTTAATACCTTAGGAGCTCCGTCAACTACGTCTTTTGCTTCCTTTAAGCCTAAGCCTGTAGCTTCACGAACAACCTTGATAACTTTAACCTTGTTAGGACCAACTTCTGTTAATTCTACGTCGAATTCAGTCTTCTCTTCTTCTGCTGCTGCAGGACCTGCTGCTGCAACTACTACGCCTGCTGCTGCAGATACACCAAATTCTTCCTCACATGCCTTTACTAATTCGTTTAATTCTAATACAGATAATTCTTTGATCGCTTCGATAAATTCAGCTGTTGTTAACTTTGCCATGATAATATACCTCCGTATTTAATATGTTTTTTTAAGGAAGTTCGATTCGCCTAATCGCTCATCGAACGGCTAATTTTCTAAATTCAGGTGCGTTTCGCTTACCTTTATTAAGAATTTTATGCCTCTGCTGCTTCTCCGCCCTGAGCATCTGCAATCTGCTTGAGAACGCGAGCAATGTTTGTGATAGGAGACTGGATGCTTCCAAGCAACTTTCCAAGAAGGATATCCCTGGAAGGAATGCTGGAGATCTTCTCCATACCTTTTGCATCATAGTAAGCGCCTTCTACAACGCCGCCCTTAATCTCTAAGGCCGGAGCAGTTTTAGCAAACTCAGCCAGGATTCTTGCTGGAGCTGTTGCATCTGTCTTTGACACAGCGATAGCTGTAGGTCCTTCCAGATTAGGTTCCAGAGCCTCAAATGCTGTACCCTGAGCTGCAAAACGGATCATTGTATTCTTATATACTTTGTAGGAAATACCAGCCTCTCTTAATTTCTTACGAAGCGCTGTATCCTGAGCAACTGAGATACCACGGTAATCTACAACTACCGCTGACTCAGCGCCATCAAGTAATTCTTTGATCTCGCTTACAACTGGCTGCTTTAATTCAACTTTTGCCATTATGGTTTACCTCCTGTTTAGTCTGAGCCTCCCGGTTACCCGTAAGGCCCGCTCGTATAAACCGCAAAGAAAAACCCCTCCGCCGGATGGACGGAGAGGTCTACAATTCATTTACATAAAATGATTCTTGTACATTCCTCGGCAGGCGTTAACACCTTATGCCTTGCGGCACCTGCTGTCTTCGGCAGTCAATACTTGCATAGTATAACATTATATATAATTAATGTCAACCACAAAACAAAATTAGTTCATTAACTTTGCTACGTTCAGTTTTACGCCAGGTCCCATAGTGGAAGCCAGTGTAACACTCTTTAAGTAGGCACCCTTAACTGCACTTGGTCTTGCTTTGACGATTGCATCAACAAGCGTCTGGAAGTTGTCCGCTAACTGTTCTTCTGTAAAAGAAGCTTTTCCAACTGGCACGTGGATAATATTTGTCTTATCAAGTCTGTACTCAACCTTACCAGCTTTGATATCGTTGATTGCTTTTGTTACGTCCATGGTAACAGTACCAGCTTTTGGGTTTGGCATTAAGCCCTTAGGTCCCAGGACACGTCCCAGACGACCAACAACACCCATCATATCTGGTGTAGCAACAACTACATCAAAATCTAACCAGCCTTCGTTCTGGATCTTCGGAATCAGTTCCTCAGCTCCAACAAAGTCTGCGCCTGCAGCCAAAGCTTCATCAGCCTTAGGGCCCTTAGCGAAAACTAAAATACGAACAGTCTTACCTGTACCGTGAGGAAGTACAACTGCGCCACGGATCTGCTGGTCAGCGTGACGTCCGTCACAACCGGTTCTGATATGAGCTTCTATGGTTTCATCAAATTTAGCACTTGCATTCTGCTTAACTAAAGAGATTGCTACTGGTGCATCGTAGAGAACAGAACGATCTACTGTTTTAGCTGCCTCTGCGTATCTTTTTCCTCTTTTCATTCTAAATAACCTCCTAGTGGTATTGTCGGGGATTTTCCCTCCCACGTTCTTAAAACTTCATAGACTACAATATTATTAAGAAAATTATGCTTCAACTACTGTGATACCCATACTTCTTGCGGTACCAGCGACCATGCTCATAGCTGATTCAACAGATGCAGCATTTAAGTCAGGCATCTTCAATTCAGCGATCTTCTGTAATTCAGCCTTAGTAATTGTAGCTACCTTTGTCTTATTAGGAACCGCAGATCCGGATTTGATCTTGCAGGCTTTCTTTAATAATACAGCAGCTGGCGGAGTCTTGGTTATGAAGCTGAAGCTTCTGTCAGCATAAACAGTGATAACAACTGGGATGATTAAGTCTCCCTGATCAGCTGTTCTTGCGTTGAATTCCTTTGTAAACTGTACGATGTTTACACCATGCTGTCCAAGTGCTGGACCTACAGGAGGAGCTGGTGTAGCCTTTCCTGCTGGAATCTGCAATTTGATATATCCCGTTACTTTCTTTGCCATAATAAGGCACCTCCTAAATAAATGTGGTATTGTCGGGGATTTCCCTCCCACGAGCCTATACACCGGTATAAGCCGCTTTTACTTGTTACATCTTCTTTACTTCGCTGAAGTTTAATTCTACCGGAGTCTCCCGGCCGAACATCTCAACGCTCATGGTGATGGTTTTCTTACTTTCGTTGATGGACTTGATGGCACCAACTGTATCTTTCCATGCACCGGAAGTTACCACAACGGTATCTCCCTCTTCAAAGCCAATGATGACCTCTTCGTTCTTGAACCCAAGTTTCTCCATCTCTTCTTCTGTCAGAGGAACCGGTTTTGATCCAGGGCCTACAAAGCCTGTCACTCCACGGGTATTACGCACCACATACCATGTATCATCATTCATGACCATGTGAATCAGTACGTAGCCGGGAAACATCTTTTTATCCGCCTTCTTTTCAACGCCATTTTTTATTTCAATGACGGACTCTAACGGAACCGATACTTCCAGAATCTGATCCTGTAAGTTTCTGTTTTCGATTGTTTTTTCAATGTCAACCTTTACTTTGTTCTCATAACCTGAATAGGTATGAACTACATACCAATGTGCTTCTGACATAAACTCACCTTAACCCTTACGAATTATAAGATAAAACTGAGACCAAACTTGATGATAAGATCAAGAATTCCGATAATCAGTCCTAAAGCAATCGCTGAAGAAATAACAGCGATCGTCTGTTTCGTTACGGTTTCTTTGTCAGGCCAAACGATTTTTGAAAACTCAGATTTCAAACCCTTAAAAAAGCTTTTCTTCTGAGCACTCTCGTTGTTCACTGTATCTCCCATAATTTCACGTCCTTTACAAACTGATTACTTTGTTTCCTTGTGCATTGTATGGCTCTTACAGAATCTGCAATACTTCTTGGTTTCCATTCTGTCCGGATGAGTCTTCTTATCCTTGGTCATATTGTAATTACGCTGTTTGCATTCTGTACATGCCAGTGTGATTTTTGTGCGCACGACTTCCACCTCCACTTAAATTTTCATTGTTGTGTTTTAAGTCCCTTTGTCTGCTGCAAGCAATTTTGAGCATAAAAAAAAGACCTAAGCTCTTCCATTCGCCCAATTACTATAACATACAGACCAGGATTCGTCAATCTTTTTTTATGAAAAACTATGATATTCACGGTATTTCGCCATTATATCATGAACACAAATAAATTGCAAGTCCGGTCAGGTGAATTTAAATTTTTTTTAAATCCATCCCAACCAAACCTGCTGCCTGCTGCCCCTTAACCAGGGAAAACGATCTCCAGGTACCGTTTTAAAGCATTCTGCCAGGAAGGCAGGCAAAGAAAACCGTTTTCCTCCAGCTTATCCTTGTTCATACGGCTGTTAGCTGGCCGTTTTGCCTTTGCCGGATACTGATCCGAACCAACAGGCTCCACTTTTACATCCATGCCTGCCTGTCTAAAGATTTCACAGGCAAATTCATACCATGTGCACTCTCCTTCGTTGGTAGCATGATAACGCCCGTATTTTTCCGTTTCAATCATATCTACCAAAAGACGGGCCAGATCATAAGTATAGGTAGGAGAACCTGTCTGATCGGCAACCACCGTTAATTTATCATGAGTCTTACCAAGGTTCAGCATAGTCTTTATAAAGTTCTTCCCGTTCACACCAAACACCCAGGCGATCCTCACGATAAAATATTTTGCGAGGTTTTCTTCCACTGCCAGTTCTCCCTCATATTTGGTCTGGCCGTAAACATTTAACGGTGCCCTTTCGTCATCAGGCTCCCAGGGGCGTGTTCCCTGGCCGTTAAACACATAATCCGTACTGATATACATCATCTTGATATCCAGTTCCCGGCATACTTTGGCAATGTACTCCGTTCCCTTTGCGTTAACGTTCCGGCATAACTCCTCATTATCTTCCGCCGCATCCACAGCCGTATAAGCGGCACAATGGATGACTGCATCAGGAGCGGCTGCCTTAATGACCCGGTTCACGCTGTCCTTATCCGTGATGTCCATCTCATCGATGTCCACACCTACCGCCTCATGCCCCCGTTTTTTCAATTCATTTACTACATCAAATCCAAGCTGGCCTTTTACGCCAGTAACAAATACTTTCATAGATGCCTCTTTTCTTTACGGAAGTTCGGTTTGCCTGACGGCTCCCAATGGGCTGGGAATTATAAACGCTCCCCGTACATGTTATCAAAATAATTCTGGTATTCCCCATTGATGATATGCTTCCACCAGTCCTCATTGTCCAGATACCACTGGATGGTCTGACGGATTCCTGTATCAAAGTTATATTTCGGTTTCCAGCCAAGCTCTGTTTCCAGCTTCTTCGGGTCAATGGCATAACGTCTGTCATGGCCAGGGCGGTCGGTAACGTACTTAATTAAGCTCTCTGGCTTGTCAAGGGCCTTAAGAATGGTCTTAACTACTTCTAAGTTGGTGCGCTCGTTATGTCCGCCTACATTATAGACCTCACCCACTCTTCCCTTATGAATAATTAAGTCGATGGCTTCGCAGTGATCGGAAACATGGAGCCAGTCTCTTACATTTTCCCCAGTTCCATATACCGGAAGTTCTTCATCTGCCAGGGCACGGCTGATGATAAGAGGAATCAGTTTTTCCGGGAAATGATACGGGCCATAGTTATTGGAGCATCTGGAAACGGTCACCGGAAGTCCAAACGTTCTCTGGTATGCCAGAACAAATAAGTCTGCGCTGGCCTTTGAGGAAGAGTAAGGGCTTGAGGTATGAAGAGGGGTTTCCTCTGTAAAGAATAAGTCTGGGCGGTCAAGTGGCAGGTCGCCGTATACTTCATCTGTAGAAACCTGATGATAACGCTTAATTCCATAAGTACGGCAGGCATCAAGGAGGGTTGTGGTTCCCATCACATTCGTTCTTACAAATGACTCAGGGTCAGTAATGGAACGGTCCACATGGCTTTCTGCCGCAAAGTTTACCACCACATCTGGTTTCTCCTTCTCGAAAAGGTCAAAAACAAAGCTTCTGTCTGCAATATCACCTTTTACAAATTTATAATTAGGCTTATCCTCAACAGGCTTCAATGTCTCTAAATTTCCTGCATAAGTCAAAAGGTCCAGATTGATGATCTGATAATCCGGGTACTTATTTACCATGTGATGTACAAAATTTCCCCCGATAAAACCGGCTCCTCCGGTAACGATGATTTTCATTTATATGCTCCTCCTTTTTATTTGCTTAATTACAGCTAAAAGCCGTCGCAAAGCGAATCAAGCTTCCTTAATCGTGTAATTTATCAATATATTTTCCTGCAAGTACATCCATCAGATACTGTCCGTACTGGTTCTTTTTCAAAGGCTCAATGTTCTTCAATAGCTGATCCTTTGTGATCCAGTGGTTTAAATATGCGATTTCTTCCAGGCAGGCGATCTTCCTGTGCTGGTGTGTCTCCATAGTGCGAACAAAATCCGTTGCATCTGCCAGAGATTCATGAGTTCCTGTATCAAGCCAGGTAAAGCCCTGACCTAAAAGCTCCACATCAAGCTCTCCATCTTCCAGGTAAATGCGGTTTAAATCTGTAATCTCCAATTCGCCCCTGGCCGATGGCTTTAAGTTCTTCGCATATTCCACTACTTTATTATCATAGAAATAAAGTCCGGTCACACAATAATTGCTCTTTGGTTTTGCCGGCTTTTCCTCAATGGACACTGCTTTTCCTTCAGAATCAAATTCCACGATGCCAAAACGCTCCGGATCATCTACGTAATAGCCGAATACAGTCGCTCCATCCTTTTTGTTAGCCGCATTTAACAGACGCTTGTTAAGTCCATGACCTGCAAAAATATTATCTCCAAGGATCATGGCCACGCTTTCGTCTCCAATGAATTCCTCACCAATGATAAATGCCTGTGCCAGACCATCGGGGGAAGGCTGGACCGCATAAGATAAGCGGATACCAAACTGTCCTCCATCTCCTAAAAGCGCCTCAAAACGTGGTGTGTCATCAGGGGTGGAGATGATCAGGATATCCCGGATTCCTGCGTTCATCAGAACGGACAGTGGATAATAAATCATCGGCTTATCATAAATAGGCAGTAACTGTTTAGAAGTTACCATAGTTAGCGGGTAAAGTCTGGTGCCGGAGCCTCCGGCAAGTATAATTCCTTTCATTTCTTTCTCCTCCGTATCTATTTGTGATACCATCATACAGGGTGACGTAAGGTTACTGTCAAGTCCTTTTCCATTAATTTTTCTTTACTTTCTGCAGATAAATGCCCCAGCCCGTTTTGTAATATGGATAAAACCTTTCTTTTCCATTTTCTTCTTTAAAAATTCCCGGAATTCCTCATAACGGTCACTTAAATACTCCTGTTGGTTTCCATGGCAGGAAAGTATGTACTCCATAAGAGCGCCAGGATCACTGACTTCCAGGTAATCCTTATAGTCTCTCTTTTCCACGGAACTGAAATGACCTTTTAAGATCTCCTCCCCATTCTCGAGTCCAAAGACATCATATAAATTCACTTCGGATAGCGCAATTCTGGAATCGAATTCCTTAACCAGCTGGCTGATTTCCTTCATATGATCCGAACCATAGGTGCTGCAATAAAAAACGCCCTCAGGTTTTAGGACTCTCTGTACCTGATCCAATGCCCCATCCAAATTCGTTAAGTAAAACAGAACATGATTGGCGGTCACAATATGAAAGCTTTCATCAGGCTTTGGGATCTGACGGCAGTCAAATACTTCAAAGGAAAAGGAGCCGGGAACGCCTTTTAAGCCTTCTTCCACATCCCGGATCATCCCTTCTGAAATGTCAGACAGGCAGATCTTCGTATCCACCGGCAGCTTGTTCCTGTTTGCACGCCACAGTTCCCCATTGCCGCATCCCAGCTCCAGTACACTTTTTCCATCCAAAGGTTCCATAAGACCATACAGCCACTGAAACCATCCCATAGGATTCTTTGTATACTTTTTGTGAAGCCCGATCCGAATGTTTATGTTAGCCGCATCCTTATACTGTTCCACAAGGGATCGTTCCATATTGGTAATATGGATTAAGTGAAGAATTTTATTCCAGTCCACAGCCTGATTTTCCGTCACCAGCTTTGATGTTTCCGTAAGGGTCTGCTCTACAAGCTTTAAGTGCTCGATCCTCTTTCTGATCAGATTCAATTGAAGCCGAAGAGACCCTTCCACATAATCATTGTCATTGTCATTGATGGTTATGGAGCGGATTTCATCTAAGGAAAAGCCCAGATACTTTAAGGAAAGAATTTTCTGAAGCTTAGCAAAATCAGAATCCGTATAAAGCCGGTATCCTCCCTCGCTCATTCCGGAAGGTTTTAATAGTCCCTGTTTATCGTAATACCGGACGGTGCGAATGGAAACATTGGCCTTTTTCGCGAACTGGCCTGAGGTATAATATGGGTTCACCGGCATGTCACCTCCTTATTCCTACATTATTATATTTGTATTATATAGGGTGACGTATGGTCATGGTCAAGTGGATTTTTAAAGATCATGTAAAATTTCAAAAAATTATCCAATTCTTACTGCTGCTGATGACTACTTATAAATAAAGAACGTGTGCAAGTCTTAAGATCTGTAAACTGGTCCCCATGTCAAGGGCATTTAAAAAAAAGAGTATGATAAAGCGTCACAGCTAGTAATTGTAGTTGTGACGCTTTTACTATACCTCAATAGGATAATAACCTGTTCTCAAATATTCTGCATATTGGTTAGGAGAAAGCTTTGCCAGTTCCCATTGATAACGCTCGTTGTTGTAATAATCCATGTAATCATTGATTTCTGTACAAAGTTCTTCATAAGTAGTACATCTGGAAAGATGGATTTCGTCTTTCATATGTCCGAAAAAAGATTCCTGTGGTGCATTATCCCAGCAGTTACCACGTCTGGACATTGACTGTCTTAGTTCTTTATCTTTCAGTAGCTGTCTGAACGAAATACTTGTATAATGGCAGCCTTGATCTGAGTGCAATATTGCATCGGTCTGAAGGCTTTTTTTATGATTTTTGATTAACATATTTATTGTGTCGAGTACAAAATCAACTTCAAGGGATTCGCTAAGAACATAGGCCAATACCTGTTTCGTACAGGCATCTTTTATTACAGATAAATATGCTTTACATCCATGGTTGTAAAACAGATACGTAATATCGGTGAGAAGGATTTTGCCTGCACCATGTTCTGAAAACTCGCGTTGTACAAGATTATCAGATACAGCATCTGTTTTTAAAGCTTTTGCCATTCTTCGATATGGATTCGTTTTACGTATAGGACAAAACAAGTTGAATTTCTTCATTAAACGACTGATTTTCTTTTGATTCATACGTACTCCCATATGAAGCAAGCGCATGTAGATACTGCGCCTTCCTTTATCATAACCACGATACAGATATGCTTTAAGAATCAAGTCAAAGTCAGCTTTATCTCTAGCATCTTTTTCATTTCGTTTATCCTTTGAATTTAACCAGTTATAATAACCGCTTCTGGATACCCGTGCCAATTCACAGAGCCAGCTGAGGTTTAGTTCATTATTATCCCGTGAAATCATTTCTTGGATGAGTCTGAATTTTTCTTCTGGAGTTGCTTCCGCTTTTCTACCCATTCGGCTTGTTTGTCTAGAAAATTGATTTTTTTTAAAAACGCATTCTCCTGTTTTAAATATTTTACCTGATGTTCTAGATATGCAATACGTTCCTGTTCGGATAATTGTTTAGTTGAAGGGCGTCCAGAATTATTTTTACGTGTGTCTTCAAACCCTTCCGCCCGAAGACTGAATTTCTTTATGCGTCTCGTAATTGTATCGATTCTACGATTACCAAGCAGTTGTGGGTCAATCCCCATATCACGTAAAATAATAGAAGGCAATCTTCCAGCCTCATATTCTGTGGCAAATTTTTTTCTAAACTCAGTTGTATATGTAATTGCTTTCTCAGAAACGCGTTCAATATATGGATTATTACGAAGCTGTTCCTGCTGTTTCTCTGTAAAATAATTTTTTCCCATAAAGTACGCTCCTTATTTATGCTATGAGTATAACAAAAAAAGACCCTACAAGGTAGGGTAAGTTAAAATATAAGCAATTTTCGCTTTTTTAACTGTCTATCTTATAGGGTCCATTTTACTGACCTACACACGTTCTTTACTAATACCATCTATTATGATTCTCCATAGTTTCCGTAATACTTCCCATAATATTTCCCGTAATAATTTCCGTAATAAGCATCATGCTCCATATCTACTTTATTTAATACTACCCCTAAGATACGGCATTCACTTTTTTCCAGCTGCTCCTTAACTCTTTGCAGCATTTTATAACTTATCACAGCACTTTCCACGACAATGATCGCTCCATCCACATATCTGGCGATCAGGGCCGCATCGATTACACTACCTAGAGGTGGGGCATCGATAATTATGTAGTCATAATTATCCCGCTGTTCTTCCAGAAGTTGTGCAAACAAAGGCCCTCCAAGAAGCTCAGTAGGGTTAGGAGAAACAGGTCCAGCAAGGATTATATCCATGTTCTTAATATCCGTCTGACAGATTACCTCTTCCATCGTTCTCTGCCCTGTCATGTAATGGGTCAGCCCATATGTATTCCCATCAACTTTATATCGGCCTGCAATAACAGATTTTCTAATGTCAGCATCTACAAACAATACCCTATTATCCGCCGCCGCAAAAGAGCTGGCAAGCTGAAATGATATAGAGGTTTTACCTTCATTGGGAGTAGAACTGGTGAGGGTCAATACTTTAATATCATTACCTGAAAAAAGAATATTTGATCTTAATGTTTTAAACGCTTCATTTGCTTTAAAATCAAGCTTGTCCTTTCTGCGGAATGTAACCTTTCTCATTGCGCCGTACCTCCTCTCCCATGGTTCCTCTTTCGTCTTTTCTTCTGCACGGAACCATTCTCTTCAAACAATGGAATGGCAGCCAATGTATTCAGCCCCAGGTACTTTTCCACATCCTCGGGAGTTTTAACCGTATCATTCATAATAAATAACACCAGAATGATTAATGCAGACAGAAATACACCTGCGAAACCGCCTAATAAAGAACTTTTTGTAACACTTGGCCTGGTTTTTTCTGTCGGCAAATATCCTTCCTCCACGATATTCGGAGGAACGGAATCCATGATTTGAGCCATTCTGGCAGATGCTACTTTTGCTACTTCATCCGCAATGCTTTTAGCCATATAAGGATCTGAATCCTCTACCGATATAGTAAGAATTCTGGTATCTGCAGGGTTTTCCACTTTAATTTTTTTCACAAGCTGTTCATGAGACATATTTAAATCCAGATTTGAAATGACCTGGTTTGTAACAGGCCTGCTGGTAATCAACACCTTATAATCCTTTGTAAGCTGAGTTCCCAGCTGCAGATCCGTCAGAGAAGTCAGTGTAGTGGTTTTATTGACTATATAGAGCATAGTGGAAGAGGTGAAAACCGGCTCCAAAACCATTGCCGTAAATAAACCGAAAGAGACCGCTCCTAAAATACCCGTCAATAAAATAATCCATATTTTCCGTCTTAAAATATAAAATAACTCAATTAAATCTATCTCAATCTCATCGTCCTGATTGGTTCCCATAACTTTCTCCTCAGTTAAATAATGTTATCATTCAACACGGCAATCCCATTTTGGTATAAGATCTTTTGCCCTAACCAGGAATCGCAATTGTGCATCACCCATTCGGCACCTTTCTTTATATCCGGCTGCCGGTACACCATGCCATGACTGTCTGTAGCAAGGAAATGAACCAGACCTGACTTGCATAGTTTTTTTATAAAAGCTGACCTTTTATTTAACATGCCTCCCTTTAAACTGGAAGCATTAACCTGGAAATATGCCCCTGATTCCTGCAGATCCCGAATCCTATCCAGCCTTTTATACAGGCAAAGATAGCGCTCAATGTGAGCTAGAATCGGAATGTATCCCTTTGCAGATAATTTTCCAACAGCGCGATATAATTCCTCATATGAAACGGAAGGCAAAAATTCAACCAGAATATAGCTTGTTCCAGACATTGTCCATATTTCTCCGGCTTCCAGGAGTTCTGCAAGACTCTCTGAATACATGAGCTCACACCCTAGATAAAGTTCCATATCTTGGCCAAAGTCTGTCTTTTTTAATCGGTCCTTCAATTCATCAAAAGAAGCCTTTATGTTTTCTGCTTTCTGGGAAGTCAGATTCGCTGTCACATGGGGAGTACAGATTATCCATCTGACATTTTGATCGTGCTCTTCCTTTAATGCAGCCAGGCTTTCCTCTATATCTTTTGCTCCGTCATCCACTCCAGGTATAAAATGACAATGTATATCAAAAAAATAAATCTGCTCCAAGCTATTTGCCTTCCTTCCATGCCTTTACAGCAGCAAGAACCATCCAGGCCAACAGTACTCCAATCCCACAAGTAATAGCACCGGCCTTCCAAATTCCACTTTTGTAGATTTCAAAAAATGAGTTCATATAAGGGGGGGTTACTTCTCCCCAGCGAGCCGTAATAACCATATTGCTTCCAGTAAATATCAAAAATCCAAGGAAACTTCCGAGCATCAACCCCTTTGCGCCCAAACAAAAGCCACGATATTTATAATGATGAAGAAAAACAAGGATTCCCTGTGCCGCCGCCATTAAAAGTAATGAGATTGGTAAAATAAGAACGGCCGTCTTTGTATAATCATCCTTAAGCTGTGACCACCATGGACCAAACGGCCATTTTAATAAAGCCGTGTATTTCCCGTCAAGGCGATCCATCAGAAGAGTAAGTCCGGCTTGTGCTTCTTTTGTCATAGTCACAGACTCTCCTCTTAAATATTCCTCGATATCAGCTTTCAATGGTTCAATCAAAATAGAGGTATCAGCCTTATAGACTCCCTTACTCAAATCATTTTCCACCTGCTGCCTGGCAGCTATAACAACCTTTTCATAGGTTAAGGATTGGTCCATAACGCTATTCGGAATATTTAATAGTGAAAATGAAATAGAGGTATCCTTCTTAAGTTCATTATAGACAAATGTATAATATCCTGTATCCGATAATTTACTGAGAATGGCATTTTTCTGAAATGCTCCAAACCAGGCTCCGCCAATTAAGCATAATACCAAAGACAGAGCCGCTATGGCAGCTGTCAGAATATATTTTAAAATCCTGCGCAGCTTACGATGACTGTGGCTGATTAATAATTTCTTATGTATTGATACAACAAGTACCAGAACGATTGCAAATGCCGCTGCCGCTATACAGTCCCACATGATTTCGTAACGAACCTTAAGTTGCTGCATCCTTGCATCTGTATCTTGATTTAAGTATTCATAAGTCTGGGGAGGTGCCTTGTCTACAAGTTCAAGAATGGATATTACAGAGGAAGACTTCTCCGTTTCCGGCTCTTTTTTATTCTCTTGTTGTAATGTGCCGGAATCGCCTTCCGATTCGGTCTCTGAGCCCTCGTTTTCTTGTGCTCCTGCAG
This sequence comes from Lacrimispora sanguinis, assembly GCF_044987295.1. Lineage (NCBI taxonomy): Bacteria > Bacillati > Bacillota > Clostridia > Lachnospirales > Lachnospiraceae > Lacrimispora > Lacrimispora sanguinis. Next base: position 2,651,719 of record NZ_CP173277.1, read on the forward strand.
TCTCTGGTTCCTTTTGACTTTCTTCTGTTTTTTGCTTTTCAGGTTTCTTTGTGGACTTACTGCTTTCCTTCTGTCCCGCTGCACCCTCGGAAGGAGCCTGCGAAGGTTCTGTTTCCGGAGCGGCAGTTCTTCCTATCTCTACTAAATAGCCGCTTTCCACTCCGGTCTGTACATTGGCATATATTTCTGAAATTGCTGACTGGGCCTGTTCTGCAGTTAATTCCACGTCATCCTGGGCCAGATAATTTTTTACCGAACTTATGTATTCCGGTTTGACCGCATAAATAATTCCGTCTTTCTCAAATTGTCCACTTACTGCGGATATGACAGACTGCTCGTTTGCATTAACGGATCCTGCATACGCAGTCTGGGCTATGCCGGCACTTATGATAAATGCTATTCCACCAATTATCCATCTTTTATATAATTTCATGCCGCTCTCCATATTTAAAATAGGGCGGTTCCTATGAGAGCCACCCTATCTATATACCATTATGTAGATTTATTTGATGTTAAGAGTATATTCAATGCCTTTTTCATCGTTAGCTGCATATACTCTTATGCCCATTCCCTGGAGGATTGTAAGGGCGTGCTCAATTGTTTCACCAGCATAATTCATAGCATAGGATTCAAACTCTCCCACGTTATTAATAGTAAACTCTCTAGTTCCTACTTTGACTTTCGTTACGTCTTCACCAGCCAGAATATCCTTTAAGGCCTCCTGTACATCACTAATAAGGCCATCAACATCTAATTCGGGATCTAACTCAGCACGAGTGAATGTTATTGTGGTTCCAGATGCTTTAACACCTTTTTTATCTGCCTTGTTGAACGCATCGGTAACTGCCTCCTTAGCTGCAGTCTGAGCGTCCTTCGGTGGTGTCGTTGTATTATCACTTCCGGAGTTTGACCTGGAATAACCGCCGCCGCCAGTAATTACGTTAGTCTGGTTCCCGTTACCTCCAAAAATCTGAGAAGCACCCACAGACGGTTTTCCGTTTGTTGTTCCATACTCGGTAAAGTTATATTCTACTGTCCCGATTTTCATATTACCAGAAAAAAGTGAGCCGTCTGCATTCATGTAATACACTTTGTCATCGACTTTGATCAGACCTGTCTGCATAATACCATTGTATGCAAAGAAATACCACTTACCATCGGTATCCTTAAACCAGCCCTTCTGTGCATTGGCATTGGCATCAAAATGATACCACTTGCCAGCCTCCTGAAACCACTTGTTTGCCTGCCAGCTTCCGTCTTCATTCTGATATCTCCATTCGGAACCAGACTGAACCCATGCTGCAGATGCTGGCAATGCACTACCCACAGTGATTGCTGCGGCTAATGCTGCTACCATTAGCTTTTTCATCTTCATAATGTTTCTCCTTTCAATATCCTACCTTCAATTTTGTTACAATTTAAATTGATGTGTATATTTTAACTCTCTTTCTGTAAAAATGCAAGGTTTATACGTTTATAACATCTGTACAATGTATGTTTTAATCGTTTTTTATCGATAATGCTGATTTTATATAGTTTTATTTGCAATCTTTTAGTGTATATTTATATAAAAAAGCCTTTAAATATGAGTAAAAGTTCAATTTCATAAGGAAAACAAAGGAGCAATCATTTAAAAATCTACTATTCTCTTTACATTTCCTTACATATCTTTATATTTCCATATATTGTTCGCTATTTTTGTAACTGTAGTAATTATAATAAGAGTCACTTTTTCTTTTTAAGATATTTATTGAGTCTGCGTAAAAGTTTAATGGATACAAAGAATAAATATCCAATAATCGTTCCTATTACATTCATTACAACATCGTCTAATTGCATATGACCTCGTTGGGAGAGAAATTGAGCATATTCTAGGCTAACTGAAAAGAAAAATCCCAACGGAATACAACAAAAAATACTTTCCGCAGGTTTAAGAACGTTTGGAAGAAGAACACCAAATGGAATCATCATCAAAATATTCTCTATTACATAAGCCTTACTCTGTATGCTGCCTTGCCAGGTTTCTCCCAAAATTAAACTAACTGTATTCCTTGAGCCTGGGGGGCGGGAAAAATAGGTTTGTTGAAGTAGTGTATACATGTACGAGGCAAATAGACCAAGGCAAATTACCTTTATTGGAGATATGAGCTGACATCTTCTGAACTGGTACCATAATCCGTTTATTAATATAAGTACCATAATTAGTAATGCACCGCATATTAGCCCTTTCGGTAAGTATAGAATCGGCTCTACAATATCTTGTGCTATAATTTTATATAATAGATTATTTACCATTGTTTTTATTCGCAACCGTCTAGTGGTTTTTTTCCAAGCTAAGATAATTTGTAAGCAATTTTTATTCGCATTCAGTAAACAGCCTACAAAGTGCCTGAAAACTAACCAGTTATCTAAACTACCAGAGATGGCAGTGTTATCGTGCTAAGTCATTGCCGATCTGCTACTTACCTCCATACAGATATGGCGGAAAGAAAGCAGATATATTTCATTCCGCATTTCTTTGTATCACAGTCTATCAGAGCTGCTAATTTCGTATTCCTGCGGGAATTGTATTCTATTTACTATTTTATTCCTTTATCAATGTTTCCCACCCAATCTTTTTCCTAAACTTGCCCTGCAGTAGCTTTCGATTGCTGCTTTTATATTAGGGGCAAGTAAACCGGTGTAAAATTCATCGTCTTCCAGTGCCCGGAAATTAACTAGCATTTTAAAAAAAGTGTGATTCCATTTTCTATAAAACGATCAACAATACGCTCAGAGAATATAAATCACTTTTTCTTTAAGTATTACTTGCAGAGTCGTAATCAGTAATCATTTTCGGTCTAACCTTAATTTCTATTTATGATAAACTTTTATTTTATTGTGTTTTTCAATCTGTTTTGGTTCCATATTTCTAGAACCCTTATTTTTCATCAAACACTAAATTTACAATTTTCTTTTACTGTTACAAGGGCAAATGTTCACGCACATATAGCACTTAACGCATTTGTTTTCATCAATTTGTGGATAATCAAAGCCTTCTTCATCCTCAATCATTTTAATAGCCTTTTTAGTGCATATGCAATAACAAGCAGTACATCCACAACACTCTTCTTTTCGCTTAAATAAAACCGGTATATCTTTCATGAGTTAATACTCTCCTACATATTGTTTCTCTACCTAACCAAATATTATAAATTAAAAATTCTTTTCAATTTCCGTATAGCCTTCATGTAAACAGAATTTTCAGTCATTCCAATAACGATTTTTGAAAAATCATTTTCATAACGTTCGTAAAACAGTTTACGTTTATTAGTTAGGGCAGCAGAACTTATTAATGCCGAATTTGTTTCTTTAATAAATTCTATATCTGGTTCACCAACTATTACAAGTTCTCTCAGAATTTCATCAAATAGAGTTTCTCCCTTCTCAGATTGAAGCATAGCTACGGATATTCCTTTATCATCATCTTGTTTTAACAAATTTTCCGCCTTCCAAAAATCACCCAATGTTATATCTGCTGCATGATAAACCGCTTTAAATTGGCATTCGTAACATGATGGTCTAAGATATAAATTATGAAGAAAGCCTAATAAGTATGGATCCTTGTTTTTCCCTTGTAAATATTCTCCGCCACTATGGAATACCATATGTAAAGAAAAGTTTCTCCATCCTTTCTTCTTGCTTCTAAAATTGATACTTTCAATTTTATTGCCATCAGATAATTTGTCCTTGTACTTTCTCCATACCTTTTTACTTGGAACGCCATGACAAATAAAATCAATAGTAATAAGATTATTATATTCACATCCAAGATATGCCTTCAAACCAGCCACTTGGCAAGGAGTTCCAGAAAACAGGACATGCCTACCAAAATCCAGATATTCTTTTACCTTTATAAAAGAGTATCCCACCATGCTTTGAACATATTTACTTCCCAAATAATTTTGAATCATCTCGACAGATTCACAACAAGAGTGAACTACCTCAAAGTTTTCATCAAATGATGCGCCAAACACCACTCCACCCATTTCAATGATTTTTTTACAAATTGAGTAAAATATTCCACCAGAAGAACTATCTTTCCGAATCAGTTCATTTTTATTATAACATGCATAAATTTTAGTATAAACATTCATGGTACCACCTCACTGCTTAACAGCGTGAAAACTTTAATCACCAAAAGGCCATCCTCCCCGATTTTGTTAATTATATTTTTACCTCTTCTTCTATTTAATAAAGAAATATGTGTCATGTCACTAATTACCTTACCAAAGTCTATACTAGTTAGCAGCTTCTTAAAAAGTCTCTTCTTATAGGAGCATTACAGGCTTCCACCAACATTATACAAAACAGCGTTGTTATCTCCTATATCTTTAAAGCGGATAGACGTTCAATTGGAAAAGCTAGTATCTCTGCTTTGTAAATTACTTTTATCACAGAAAAAAATCAGATCAATATACCAAATGCTTCAGCTATGTCATTTATACAAGCAAGTCAGGTTCTTTCTACCTTTTTATTATTGGTGCTAAAATTATAGATTTCTCGAAATCATTCATCCCAACGAACCACATTGAGGCGCAATATGCTATTATATACGCTACAATTTGAGCAAAATATTTCGGAGTACTATAAATACCAGAATAATAATTCATAAATAATCCTAACATAATTGGAATTAATAGACCTCTTGATAATCCTAATATGCCTTTCCAGAAGTAAATAATATCAATATTACATTTTTTATGATAATATATATTCATTGCAAATCCATTAGCCGCTATTAATGAAACCGCCGTTCCAATTGCACTTCCAATAGCACCGTAAACTTGACATAAATACAGTGACATCACTAAATTAATAATAGCCATAATTAAATACGCAATACTTCTAAATTGATGTCTATTTTCAGCTCTCTGGATTTCAATTCCAAGATTTTGTATTAGCGCAATAGATGCAGGCAAAACTAATAATAACATTACATAATATGATTCCTCATAATCCACTCCAACCCAAATATGTATAATAAAGTCTTTTCCAAAGAAAAGTAACCCACTTGCAATCAAACCTAAAATCAGGAATTGAATTCTTCCAATTTTTGTAAATAGCTCCGTCAGTTGCTTCTTCTGCACAGTTAGGTTTTCTTTTGTACCGTTCACAATTTTATGGATTCTCGGGGTAAATACACTTGAAATTGAATTTGAAAACATTTGGTAATATTGATATAGAGAAAATCCGACAGAATAAATAGCTACAGTAGCTGTTCCTTTAAAACGTCCCAATAATATTTTATCTATATTCCAGTTAATCTGATCTACAATCAAGTTTATAGCAATTAAAGATGTATATACAAACAGGCTTGAAAACAGCCCTTTTTCAAAATTATGGAATATAAATTTGTTTTTCAAAATATAAATCACATAAAAAATATATAGTAGATCCGTAATAAAAGAAATACCTACAGAAACTGATACCATTGCAATAGACCGAAAGCCAATTAACAATAACGGTAATGTTATCAGTGGACCTCCAACAGTCTTTAACATTCCCAATAATTTCAAGAAAATAAATCGCTCATTTGCTGAAATAATGTTAGAAAATACGCTCATTGGGAACGAAACTGTTAAATTTATTGTCAATAGCAACATCAATATCTTAGCAATCGAGTATTCTTTCCGAGTCAGTCCTTCAGCAAAAACAAACTCAAGATGCATAGCCATAAAGACACCACATATAAAAGCAACTACTCCAATTACACAAAAAATCAGGAAAAACATTCCATTCAATTTATGTATAGAATTATCATCATTTTCTTCTTTATATTTTGCATAATATCTAATATAACTGCTATTAAAACCAAGATTCAATACCGAAAGCATTGAAATAGTTGATGAAACAGTATTATAAAGTCCGTACTCACTCTGTCCCAGCATATTTGTCATTAAAGGGGTATAGACTAGACCAATAACAACTCCTAGGCCCATTTGAATATACGAAAGCACTGCGCCTATTTTTAATTGACTGTTTTTTTTCATATATCTTTACCTTTACTTATCGTTCTTGGAGATATAAGGTATGCTGTTCAGATATCATATCCCATCGCATCTTGTAATTTCTTCTTCATATTTTCGATTTCAGCATCCGTTTTATTTGGCCAATATATTTCAAATTTTGGTAGACTTTTCATCAATGACTTATGTTTTAATACATAATCATCGTATTTTTCAATAACCCTGGCTGGAACACCCGCAGCTATCGAATTATCAGGAATATCCTTTGTAACAACGCTTCCTGCACCCACAATAACTCTATTCCCAATGTGAACACCTGGAAGAATTATTGCATCAGCTCCTATAAACACATCGTTGCCAATTATCACTTTACCCACTTTAACATAACCAATTCCGATCTTTGTACTTGCATCATGCAACAAAATACGTGCATCACTTATTATTACATTGTTGCCTATCTCAAGTAAATATGCTCTCGACTTATCTATTTTGCTTGTCCATAATTCAACATCATTGCCAATAACTGCACCTCTTTTTCTTAACTGTTCAGGTGTATTATACCCTCTTACAATTCCAAGTATAAAATTCTTCACCTGTCTTATTATGCCAACTTTTTTCATAACCACCTCTATTTTTCATATGTTTTTAACTAGTAAATCTACTGCATCTCTTGTTTTATTAATATAATCAGGCATAAAACTCTCCAAGTATTCTCGTATTTCATTCTTTCTTGTAAATAGATTAAAAAAGCATTTAAAGATTGAATCACCAGATGTGACCTCCCGAACATCCACTACATACTCTTCATCTACACCAAAAATATCCTTCGCAATTCCACTTGCTTTCACAGAATAGCCAATAACCAATGTTGGAACACATGATGAATATGCTGCTATCGTTGAATGAGTTCTTGCCCCTACAAAAAAGTCACATTTAGAAATACAGTATTTCAGTTCGTCTGCACGTCTATCTTCTAGTATACTGATACGATTGCTGTTATATTGTTCCGCTAATTTAGTAATAATCGTTTCATCATTATTATTTCTCTTGACAACATGTGGTATAAACATAATTTCGTAAACTGTTTCATCAAGCAAATATCGAATAATTTTATCATAGCCATCTTTTATTGCACTATTACCTTCTTCATATTTAAAAATAAGTGGGCTTATATTTATCCCGACAATTCTTTTACCTTTTAATTCCTTTGGTAAAGGAGAATGCATTGGTTTCAATGCAAATGCAGGATCAGGGAATAAATATGTTTTATTCTTTAATCCTTTTTTACACAATGCTTCATATGTGATAGACTCTCTGGCGAAAATCAAACTATATTTATTAAGGTCAGCCAAGATTTCCACATTTTCCAATACATTAGGTTCAATAGATGTACCCCATAAAATAGTTGCATTTCCTTTTTCACGAATTCGCTTATTAGCCTGTAAAACAGGTTTTAACAAACTCGGATAGCAATAATTATCGCCGCCAACAGAAAGATAAGTTCCTTTGATCTTACCGTCAATTAGCATGAACACTATATTTTTATGCAAAAGCTTATTCATGGTTCGGTTCCAAAGCCATTTAATTGGATGATAATAACGCTTGTATGAGTCCGGACGTATCTCACACATTTCATTTAACCCATACAATTCATCCGCCTTAATATTTCCGGAAAAGACCATTGACTTATCATGAAAATTAGCCATTGTTCCCCTAATAATTGCTTCACAACCATGATTATCCGACCCACCATGAGCATAGAATATTAACATGAGTAATCCTCCCTCTTTCTCAAAAATTCAGTTACCTGTTATTCCCTGGGATCTTTTCAGCACCTTATACATGCTAGCGCCAAACCCACAAAGCATGATATACAATGCGTACTGTTCATACGAATAATGAGGTAGACCAGTTAAAGAATAAAGTAAAAAGAAAACCTGATACGCAAAAGAAAAAATAATCCAATTTTGCTCCTTCGTTCCGTCATACACTTTGCTTCTCAGTCGTTTAAATGCTCTGTATGTAAAAATCAGACTGGAGATGTCGGCAATCATATACACCAATAAACCTATTATACCAATTTCACCAAGCAATTGAAAATAGTCATTATGTGCTCCTTGAAAAGTGGAACCAGCTACTGCATTCAAGTATTTTCCCCACCCATGACCAAATATTGGGCTACTTCTGAACATATTGAGTGCGACACTCCACAAGTAAAATCTACTACTTGAAATATCGTCTGTACTATTTGGTGTAAGAATTCTTGTAACAATATTACTTACCCCTGGCACAAACAAGTATGCTAAAATAAATAGTACAACACCAATTACAATTAATTTAAAACTATTTTTCAGTCTCCTCACAACACCTGGTTCTTTTACCAGAATAACTAGTATAATGGTTATTAAAAGAAATAGTGTAGGCCCACGCTTACCCACCAAGAACTCTGTACAGAATAAAAATGCAAGGAAAGCAATGGAAATATTTTTTCTTTTAGCATTTTTGCCAATCAATTCAGAAAACAGAATTAATATACCAACTGTAATATAAAATGAGTTTCTTGAATAATGATTCGTAAAACCATGATACATATTTCTATTCAAGAAACTATATGTGAGCGATGATCCCTCCGGAAACAAGCTTAAAATATAATTGGTATAAAAGGTTGGAGCAAAAAAACTTATCCATGTAACAACCGAAGTAATAAGCGAAAAAGTTAAAAGCGGATATTTTACTGAGGTTATGACTTTCGGGTTTCCCTGAATATACATATAAAAAGCTATTGCAATTATTGTATAAAACGCATATTTGTAATTAAAACTTCCCGTCAAAAAGAAAACCGGAATAATAAGCCAAACTAAATCATATACTGTGTAATTGCTTTTTAATATATCCCGAGAATAGTAGATAATAGTGGCTACTGTTATTAAAATAATTATTATATACTCTATTCCTGGCGTCTGATATATTATTGTCGGTAAACATCTGACCGCTATTGATATAGCAATGAAGAAACACCAGATGTAAGCCAGTGAGTTTTTATTTATCTTTAATTTCATATCAATCAGTCTTATTTGCTCCTTATTCCTTTTAATATCATTCTCATATTAATCATAGCCATCACTAAAATAATGTTTCTTTTAGTACAAGCATAAAGTAACACTTTATCAAATCTTCTCATTGGTAGAGAATGCACCTTGCTATACCTCATCATCGGCCTCCAACATTCCTTCTCCAATGAAGTTCGAATAAAGATACGTTTTTCGCTAAAGCTCATTTGAGATTTTCTTGACAAAGGACCTAAATACAACATTCCATGAAACTGCTGTACATATCGTACAATTAAATATGGCAAATACTCTTCTTTACTTCCATACATTTTCTGAAGAACATATAGTAATTTCTCAGTATAACTTACTATTTTAGGGTTATATACTCTTGTTGCAGAAGAATCATTCATCCTATAGTAATACCAAATCCGAGGAACAACCCCTACACGGTTTACCCTCTGCATAACTTCAAGATTAAAAACTACGTCTTCACCCATAACAAGATCTTCGTCAAATTCGATTCCACTAATTTTTTCTCGTCGAAAGAGTTTGCAGACCGGTCCACTGGTAAAGAACACATCAAGTGTAGTATCATCTACCACTCCATTACTAAGAATTTTCTTTTCAAATAAATCTATATTATTTTCATATATAACTGGACCATTATTTATAACAGGGGCGCACTTTACTGTATGCTTTGGAAATACTTTCTCTGTTCCGCCTAGAACAAAATCAAGTTTATTCGTAATCAAGCATCTGACAGCCTCTTCAACAAAATGGTCATTAACCCAATCATCGGAATCTATAAATGTAATAAAATCTCCGCTGCTCATACGAAGGCCAACGTTTCTAGCCTTAGATACACCTTCGTTTTTCTTGTTACAATACTTCACGCAGGAATTATTAGCATAACGCTGTCTAATAATCTGATCACTCTCATCTTTTGACCCGTCATTAACCAATATAATTTCGATATTAGTATATGTCTGGTTTAATACGGAATCAATGCATTTACAAATATAAGAAGCAGCATTATAAACTGGTATAATTACACTCACTAGAGGTTCACTCATGATCAATCTCCCGAAATAACTGTTCCAACACTGTGGCAATAATTTCATTACTATATTTTTTAGCCGTTTTATTTACACCCTCTTTAAATTGATTTTTATTAAATTTACCGCATATAAATTCAGCGAGTATATTTGCCAATTCTTCACTATTTCCTTTTTTAAACTTATAGCCATTATATCCATCTTCTACATAATATTTCGGTGCTGCAAAGTCCGATGCAATAACGGGAACACCACATGACATTGCTTCAATCGCAACAAGCCCTAAACTTTCCCCCTCTCTTTCCGTGGGAAAAACAAATACGTCAGAACAATTATACATCTTTAATAAGCTTTGCTGATCTAGTAAAGGGAACTTTTTTATTTTACTTTCAATTCCAAGTTCTGAAATCAATTCATTGCATAGTTGCACTTCATTCCCATCACCAGCAAAGACGAATTCTGCATCATATCCCTTTTCTATAAGAACACCAATAGCTCTTAAGTATGTATCCCACCCTTTTCCAGTGGTTATTCGTCCAATATAGCTAATTACTATTTTCTTAGAATTTAAGTTGAAATCTTTTTTTGCTGAAGAAACGCGGTTGTCACTAAATTCAAAAAAAAGCTTTCTATCCACTCCACAAGAGGGATAAACCACTATATTTTCTGGTTCATAGCAATATTTTGCTGAAACATAATTTTTAAAATAGTCTGAAGGTACTACAACCTTTTGACTTAATCCAATAATTCTTCTTGTATATTTCTGGAATTTCTCTTGTTTTCTATTTTCAGGTACAACATCACTTCCATGTACATTTGTAATAATACTAAAATGTTTAAATTTGCTCGCAGCTAAGACCGGAATGCTACTATGAGATGCATAATGGATGTATACAATATCGTAATTGTTAAATATTATTTTTTTAAAAGTGCTTCCAAAGAACACAATATAACCTAATAGCTTTTTAATCTTACCTTTATTCCAGCGCATAACACTCAATTCGAATGATACGTTAATTTTATCCAGCTCGTCACAAAAACGTTTTACAAAAATTCCAGCACTTGGGTATTTTTTGCTCGGATACATATTTGATACCACAAGAACCTTCATTGAACATTTATGCATACTATTAATGAACTTCCTTATAGATTCAATTATCTGCTCAGAATTAGAATGATAATTCACTAAAGGCTGACATTTAGATTGTTCAACCGCTGAAGCAATTTTATCTGTTTCATAACAAGCTACTATTAACCCCATTTTTTCAAACTCTCGAACGAGTTGTAACTGATGATCATCCACTACTTCATGATATTTCGCCAATCTTGGAACCGCGATAACTTTCTTTCCCATTTTAACAGAATTAACGATTATACCAGTTCCGCCATGGGTGATTACGATACCACATTCTTCAATTTTTTTATTGAACTCATCTTGATTCAAAAAATCCACATACTGATAATTTGTAGGTTTATACTCACTTGGACCAATTTGAGCAAATATTTCATCTGTAATTTCACCCTTTATGACTGCAATGTCAATAGCTTCAAGCAATCTATTAAACTGAAAGCTTCGCGAACCAACTGTGATAAATATCATTAGTATATACCGCCTTTACAAACTGCATTAGGATAAAATTTCTTCATACTTTCCCATTGAACATAAAACTGATGTGCAAACTTGTATGCAATTTTTCCAGATATTGTCGGGTTATCAATTTTGGCAAAGGATTCTATATAAATTACTTTTCCACGAAAAACTTTCGTCCATACCATCATTGGAACTGAAGCCAAAGCACCAGTTGAGATGATTAAATCGGGTCTCTGTTTCAAGATGATACAAAAAGAAAGGAAAATATTATACATAAATTTTAAAATAAATAACTTGTCCATACGATTAATTTGCAAAACATACTTAACAGGCAGTCCATTTGTTTTTACATCATATCCAATTTTTTCTGTTACAATAAAGCTATCATAATCTTCCATCAATGGTTTTAGCATCATAAGCTGTTCAAAATGACCACCTGAAGATGAACAAAAGCAAACTTTTAATTTATTATTCTGCACAACTATCTTCCTTCTTTCAATAGCCTTTACTAATATATTACAAAGCACTTTCCACTTCTTCTCCCATAAACTATATTTTAAGATACCTCTTAATCCGTTCAAACCAAGTACAACAGGAAAAATATAAAAAGGATTTTCAAAATACAAGTGTCTTCCGGCATTATAGTAACGGGGTACCGCCTTATTACACCTTTACAATCTCCAGTACCTATATCCAGCTTTTATCACTTTGGAACGATTTAAAACCCCCTTTACATCAATCAAGACCTTACTTGTTATATCATCATTCTTTTTAAAAATGGAATCAATATCAGACAAACTCATCTCTTTAAACTGCTCATGAGCGACAGCTAAAATAACACAGTCTGCATCCACTGCTTCCTCCAGCTTGGTAAGTGTTACATTGTATTCCTTTATAGCATCCTGTTCACTTGCCCAAGGGTCAACAACAAATGGATTAACATCAAATTCTTTTAATCCATTTATAATATCTACCACCTTCGAATTTCTGATATCTGGACAATTTTCTTTAAAAGTCAATCCTAGAATAACAACTTTTGAACTTTTTACTGCCTTCCCGGCAAGGATCATCTGTTTTATTGCAGCATCAGCGATAAACTCTCCCATTGCGTCATTCACTTTACGTCCAGCTAAAACAATCTGACTATGGTAACCCAACATTTCGGCCTCATATGTAAAATAATACGGATCTACACCAATACAGTGACCACCAACTAGACCTGGTCGGAACCCTAATGCATTCCATTTTGTATTCATTCCATCAACTACTTCATTAGTATCAATACCCATTCTATCAAATACCATTGCCAATTCGTTCATGAAAGCAATATTTATATCTCTCTGACTGTTTTCTACCACCTTAATGGCCTCTGCGGTCTTAATAGAAGACACTGGATATGTTTTGACTTCAATAACTAGGTCATAAATATCTTTAATTTCTTGCAATGACTCTTCATCCATACCAGATACAATCTTTTTTATGTTAGGCAGAGTATTAACCTTATCACCTGGATTAATGCGCTCTGGACTATATCCAACTTTAAAATCCACGCCACAGTTCAAACCGGATTCCCTTTCTAAAATAGGAACACAAACATCTTCTGTGACTCCTGGATAAACGGTTGACTCGAATACGACAATGGAGCCCTTTGTAAGATTTTGTCCCAAAATTTTAGAAGCACCCTCAACCGGTGTAAGATCTGGCGTTTTATCCTGATTAACAGGAGTCGGAACCGCTACTATATGGAATTTTGCTTCCTTCAATTTTGAAACATCAGAGGTAAATTCGACTTCTGTGTTTTTGATAATATCGCTGCCTACTTCATTTGTCGGGTCAAAGCCTTTTTTATATAACTCAATCTTTGCATTATTTAAGTCAAAACCCACAACCTTTACCTTTTTTGCAAAGGCAACCGCAATAGGCAGCCCAACATATCCCAGACCAACCACGGAAACCTTTTCTTCGCCATTTACTATTTTTTCATACAGAGACATCGCTATTACCTCCAATTTTCTTTAGAAATATATACATACTAATAATGAATAAACCATATTATTCCATTGTTATAGATCTAGCCAAATTACTAGATTTATCTACATCTAGTCTCTAGGTCGCGCTTACGTAATATCCTATTTTTTTCGAATAATCGCCACGACTCTTGAGCCCAACTAATAGTAGGCAAACATCCATATAACGCTTAGGCATATTCCCCTCCTCTATGGCCTGAAAATCTTGTTTTTTAAAACTTGTTCTTTCCTAGGCTTTAAAATATAAATACAATTAATGTAAGCCAATTTTTAAAGATACTAGAATCCCTCTCAATTTTTACATCGAGATATAAGATAAAAGACTAAGCTAGTAAAATTATTAATTAAACCACCCTAGATTTTAAAATATTAATATTAGCACTCACTTATAAAATGGATACTTTTCATTAAATAACCGTTAAAAACATACCTTTATTATACCTTCATAAAAGGTGTTGTCAATCAAATACATTAATTTAAAACAATAAAAATCCTGCTATATTATACAAATATCATATTTCGAAAAGTTTCACTTTATTTTTGTAACCAGTAACTTCTTTGTAACGCTCCTTAAAAAAAATACTACGAAAATCAACCGAAAACCCTCACTAATTCCCGCACAAACATTGACATTCCCCTCGTAAAAGGTATAATTAATACAGGTTATAAACGTACGTTTATAACCTGCTATTAACGCCAGATCAAATCAAAAATCAAATGGGCAAACGGGGTGAAACGATGTATAAAAAAGCAAATGAAGGCTGGTTTAAATATCTTGATTTCATAATTCTTGATGCATTATGTCTTCAGATATCATTTATTCTGGCTTATTTTATCCGGCAAGAAAATTTCAGGCCGTACAGGACTTTTCTTTACCGTAATATGGCCATTCTTCTTTTTATGATTCAAATAATCGTAACATTTTTCTTTGATAGCTTTAAGGATGTCTTAAAAAGAGGATATTACAAAGAGTTTATTGAAACGCTAAAGCATACTAGTTTGGTAATCCTTTTTACTGTTTCATATTTTTTCCTAACACAAACGGGAGAACTATATTCCCGTATCATATTGCTTCTTACCGGAATGTTCTATGCATTTTCCTCATACTTAATCAGAGTATTCTGGAAAGATCACCTAAAAAACTCAGGGCTAGGTAATAACGGGAAACGTTCCCTGTTAGTTATCACAAGCAAGGATATGGCTTCAACGGTCTTGAATAATATATGCAATCACAATTATGAAGGTTTTCAAATTAGTGGAATCGTAATTGCAGATGCCAATATGACAGGTAATGAGATAGACGGCATACCTGTGGTCTCCGATATAAGGAATGTAGTAAATTATGTATGTCACAAATGGGTGGATGAAGTATTTATAAATATGCCAAGAGATTTTTCTCCATTAGAAAATACCATTGATAGTTTTACCGAAATGGGCATAACAGTTCATCAGAATCTTATTGATATCACTGCATTAAGTGAACAAAAGCAAAGAGTTGAGCGTATGGGAGATTATACGGTGCTGACCACCAGCATTAACATGGCAAGTTCAAAGCAACTTTTAGTAAAAAGAGTTATGGACATTGCAGGCGGTACCATTGGCTGTGTCATAGCCGCTTTACTGTATCTAGTTCTCGCTCCTTGTATTTATATCCATTCTCCCGGACCCATCCTATTCTCTCAGGTCCGCGTCGGTAAGAATGGAAAAAGATTTAAAATATATAAATTTCGTAGTATGTACATGGACGCAGAAAAGCGCAAAAAGGAACTGATGGCGCAGAATCGTATAAAGGATGGAATGATGTTTAAGATGGACCGCGATCCGCGTATTATAGGGGGAGAAAAGGGGATAGGAAGCTTTATGCGTAATAATTCCTTAGATGAATGGCCCCAGATGTGGAACGTATTAAAAGGTGACATGAGTCTAGTCGGAACCCGCCCCCCTACAATCGATGAGTGGGAGAAATACGAACTGCATCACCGGGCAAGGCTGTCAATCAAACCTGGGCTTACCGGTTTATGGCAAATCAGTGGCCGAAGCAGTATTACAGATTTTGAGGAAGTGGTCAAGTTAGATAAAAAATACATAACCGAATGGAACTTTAAACTGGATGTCAAAATCTTGTTGAAGACAGTAGGTGTAGTCGCTTATAGGGAAGGTGCTTTATAAATTATATAATAGGCTAGAATAGTGGTTTTTATAACCACTATTCTAGCCTATTTTGTAATTTTACCCTCTGTTTAATATCTATAATATCTTTTATTTTTATGGCTTTTATAACTACATTCATTTACATCACTCAACATATACCAGCTCATATTCAAACTATTTTTTTCTTCAAAAATTTTCCAGTAATTTAAATTTACATTGGTGATATACTTTTAAAACAGGTGTTACCAATATCTTTGTTCGATATAATTATTTCGAATAATAAAACAGAGTTGGGGAAAGTTTAGAGGTCATGAATGAAGTACAACAAGATTGAAGTAGGTCAAAGAATACGTTATCGGCGAATTCTAATCGGTTGGACGCAAGAGGAACTAGCAGAAAAAATTGGTCGTGCTTATAAATATTGTCAGGATATCGAACGCGGAACGTGCGGGATGTCTGTTGAGACTATGCTAAGCATCGCATCAAGTTTAAATGTTTCTTTAGATTATTTGATTTATGGAACAACGGAATCAGAAAAAGAAAAAGACGCACTTCTTGGCGAACAGCAGGCCGTTATTAGCCTCCTTGGGCAATGCAGTGATCAGAAACGACGTTATGCGCTGGATTTGTTAAAATTATTTATGAAAGCCAGCGATAATAGATAAAGATTAAAAAGAACATATTGCACCCCTGCTTTTGAAAGCGAAGTGCAATATGTTCCTTTTATATCTGATTACATAAAATCTCTAAACCAACATCTGATAATTCTCTATATCCAACATTTTTCCAAACTTAACTCCCACTTCCCTTATAGTCCCACAATGAATAAATCCCAATCTCTCATGAAGCCGGATACTCGCCTCGTTCCCTCCGGTTATTACAGAAATGACCGTATGAATATCGTCCCTTTCCTTCGCAGTCTCAAGAATTGCATAGGCCAGCTCCCCGGCTATTCCTCTGCGACGATATTCCTTATCAATATATACGGACAGTTCTACTGTGGCTGAATAGGCCTCTTTAGGGCGGTAAGAGGAAAGGCTTGCATACCCCACTGCTTTACCATCTTCTTCTGCCACAATCAATGGATGATTCCCCACGTTATGTTCCCGAAACCAGACCAGCCGCTCCTCCATTGTTTTAGGATTTAAATCAAACGTAGCCAGTCCATGTTCCACTTCATAATTATAAATGTCTAAAAGCTCCGGCATATCCTTTTCTTCTGCGGTTCTGATCACCATATTCTTTCCTCCTGGGTATGTGATTGGACTTAACAAATGTATCATACATCAAACTACTGTCCTCGTCCAATACAAATTGCAATAAAATAAACCCTTTTTATTCCAGCCTTTTTCAACGCTCGTGTACAAGCCTCTATGGTGCTTCCCGTGGTATATATATCATCCACTAAAATAACCCCTTCCACCCCTGTTATCATTTTTCCCGCCGAAAATGCCTCCTCCAGGTTCTTAAGCCTTCCCACTGGGTCAAGCCCCTTTTGGGGCATGGTTTTTTTATTTCTGACCAGCATTGAGGGGCAAACAGCAATTCCAAGACGTTCTCCGATCCTGTAGGCTAAAATCTCCGCCTGATTAAATCCTCTCTCCTTTCTCCGTGAAGGATGGACTGGAACAGGAACAAGAACGTCCGCCTCCATACGCTGGATCAGCTTCCCATACCGGGCACATATCGCTTCCCCGTAAAAGTCCAGGTATTCCCGTTTATTCTTATATTTGATTTTCGCCATGGAACTTCCTGCGTTCTGATCATAATTTACAAGAGCCCTTCCATGCTCAAAAGTACGCTTATGCCTGACGCAGTCAAAACAATACTCCATATCAGGACTTATTACCTCCTTGCCACATTTTTTACAGACAGGGTTTTTGACAAATGATAATTTTTTCATACATTCCGGGCAGATCAGCCTGCCTTTTGGCATAACGATTTCGTCACAGACTGGGCATCGTCTGGGAAATAGCAGATCAATAAAAAAAGATGGGTACATATAAAAGATTCTCCTTAAGTAGATTTGAATTATAGATATAGATTTGAGATTTGAATTTCAGATTTGAATTCAAGTTAAGATTGGGATTTAAGATTGAGATTTAAGAAAAGAATATAAAAAAGTATATAGAAAAGAATATTAGAAAAAAATATTAGAAATGACTTAATATAAAATAAATCAAAAGGTTTATTTGATGGGCACCCCCATACAAACCCCACACGCCCAAAGAGCTTACGCAAGCGACGAGCCGAACGAACATGCATACATGTTCACTCGACAGCCACCGCAATAACAAGAAATACAAACAAGCAAATTTCTCTCCGTTAAGATAACATACTAATCTCACAGATCCGGTCCTTCAAGCCCGAATATCTCCGCTGCTCCATTTCATTATTCACCATATCTCCGAAAACCTCCGGCATTCCCACCAGGCAGACACAGGATTTTGCACGGGTCACCGCGGTGTAAATCAGGTTTCTGGTCATCAACATCCTTGGACCGGAAAAAACAGGAATGACGACTGCCGGATATTCACTTCCCTGTGACTTATGAATGGTAATAGCATAAGCAAGCTCCAGCTCCTCCAGTTGCTTAAAGCTGTAGTCCACCATACGCCCCTCGTCGAATTCCACAGTCACCAGCTCTGCAAAGGCATTAATCTCCCGGACAATCCCCATATCTCCATTGTAAACACCGGTACCCTTGTCCATGGGAATCCCGTACTTGTTACGGACCTCCCACTCAATGTTATAATTATTCTTGATCTGCATGACCTTATCGCCTACCCGGTAAGTGACTCCGGCCGTTTCCTTTTCCGCCTTTCCATCTCCAGGGGGATTTAAATATTCCTGTAAAATGGTATTCAGCCGTTCCACACCGATGGCGCCTTTTCTCATCGGCGTCATGATCTGAATATCATAGGTCTTTGCATGAACATAACCAGGCAGTTTATCCTGAACCAAGGTGATCATGGCATTGATGATCGCATTGGGGTCCTCTCGCTTTATAAAGAGAAAATCATTACTCTTTTTCCCCAGGGGGACCTGCTCTCCCCTGTTGATCTTATGGGCATTGACCACAATATCACTTTGGGTGGCCTGACGGAAAATCTTAGTGAGCATAACCACGTTAAAGCTTCCGGAATCTATCATGTCCCGAAGAACATTACCGGGGCCAACGCTGGGAAGCTGATTCACATCTCCCACAAGGATGAGCCTTGTCCCCGGATTGATTGCCTTTAGCAGAGACTGCATCAAATGGATATCCACCATGGAAGTCTCATCAATGATCACTGCATCGGCATCCAGAGGGTTTTCCTCATTTCTCTCGAAATGCATCCCCAGAGACCTGTCATCTCCCGGGACGCCAGTCAGTTCCAGTAGCCGGTGGATAGTCCTCGCCTCATATCCGGTTGCTTCCGTCATCCTCTTTGCTGCCCTGCCGGTAGGGGCCGCAAGGAGAATTTCCATCTCCTGACTTTCAAAGAAACGTATGATGGTGTTGATAGTGGTCGTCTTACCAGTACCCGGACCTCCTGTGATAATAAGAAGTCCGCTGTTGACCGCTTCCACCACTGCCTGAACCTGTTTTTCATCCAGCTCGATCTGCTCTTCCTTTTGTAGCTTAAGAAGCTGGGTCCGGATCTCCTCTTCCGCCATCCGCCCCCTTATATTTAAGTCATGAAGCATCTTTGCTACATTTAGCTCCATATAATAATACTGGGAAGCGTAAACAATCCGTTTCCCTTCTAATTCTCGGATGACAAGCCGTTTATCCAGCTGCATATCCATTAAATGTTTTTCTATAAAAGACGGTTCTATTTTAAGAAGCTCAGAGGTCTGGGACAAAAGCTCTCCCTCAGGCAGATAAGTATGACCGTTTGCAGTAGCCTGTAAAAGGGTGTACAGCACGCCGCATTTAATACGGAAATCCGAATCTGTGAAAATTCCTGCTTTTCTGGCTATTTCATCCGCCATTTTAAAACCTACGCCGGGAATATCATCCGCCAGCTGGTATGGGTTTTCCTTTAGAACGCTGTAAAGCCTGGGACCATACTCCTGATAGATCTTGACCGCCAGATTCATGGTGATTCCGTACTCCTGAAGGAACATCATGGCCTGGCGCATTTCCTTTTTCTCCTCAACCTGTTGAGAAATAGACATCGCCATCTTTTCGCTGACTCCCTTTACTTCGGAGAGCCGTTCTGGCTCCTCTTCCATAATACGGAATGTATCAGCTTTAAATCGGCGGACGATCCTGGAGGCCAGAGCTGCCCCGATACCCTTAATGGCTCCTGATCCCAAATACCGTTCCATGGCCGCAGTATCTTCCGGGGCCTTGATCTCATAGCTCTCTACGGTCATCTGCTCCCCATATACTGGATGCTCGGTCATGGAGCCAACAGCTTCGATCATTTCTCCCTCGCTTATGTAATGGAAACTTCCCACAAGGGTATACTCTTCTCCAGCCTCCACGAGACTTAGAACCGTGTAGCCGTTGTCCTCGTTCCTGTATTTAATTTTCTCTACAAATCCGCAGACTGTTGCCATGGCTCCTCCCGTGAACGATAAGTAACGTGCTTTGCCGGCTCGAACGAAGATACTAGCATCTTCATCCAGCCCTTAGCTTGCACAAATACAAGCGGACTGCCGCAAAACCAGCCCCGCCGGAATCTTGCGATGCCGCCAGGGTCGTTCTAAAGCAGTCCTGTCAACCATAGGCAGGACTGATATTACTATCAGCCTGTCTTTTGGTTAAAATTCTGTTTTATTATCTCCGCCATGCATGAATTCAATAAATTTTCCTGTTCCAATGGCCACAGCAGTCAGCGGATCCTCTGCGATCATCGTTGTAATTCCGGTCTTTTCCTCAATTAAGGCATCCAGACCGCTTAAGAGAGAGCCGCCTCCGGTAAGCACGATTCCCCGGTCAAAAATATCGGCTGCCAGTTCCGGTGGAGTACGCTCCAGCACGTTGTGAACCGCGTCTACGATCTGCATAGCCGGCTCTTTTAAGGCATCTAAAGTCTCGTCCGAAGTTACTACAATGGTTTTTGGCAGA
This sequence comes from Lacrimispora sanguinis, assembly GCF_044987295.1. Taxonomy (NCBI): domain Bacteria; kingdom Bacillati; phylum Bacillota; class Clostridia; order Lachnospirales; family Lachnospiraceae; genus Lacrimispora; species Lacrimispora sanguinis. The sequence goes on from NZ_CP173277.1 coordinate 2,672,663, forward strand.
CCGGTAACAAGGTTACGTCCGCGAACCTCCATGGTTAAGACCTCCGGCCTTCTGTATGCTGCACCAATGTTGATTTTGATTTCCTCAGCCGTTCTCTCACCGATTAAAAGGTTATGTTTCTTGCGCATATATCGTACAAGAGCTTCATCAAAATCATCTCCTGCAACCTTTATAGAGGTGCTAACTACCGTTCCTCCGAGAGAAATTACTGCAATATCAGAGGTTCCACCGCCTATATCAACGATCATGTTACCACAGGCCTTTGCAATGTCGATTCCAGCACCAATCGCTGCTGCAACTGGCTCTTCAATGATTGCTACTTCTCTTGCCCCTGCTTGATAGGTGGCATCCTCTACCGCTTTTTTCTCCACCTCAGTGGCTCCGCTTGGGATGCACACACTGATTCTTGGTTTTCTCAGTGTCTTTTTTCCTACTGCCTTGTTAATAAAGTATTTAAGCATCTTTTCCGTTACGGTATAATCAGAAATAACGCCTTGGCGAAGTGGCCTTACTGCAACAATGTTGCCTGGTGTTCTTCCGATCATCAGTCTGGCTTCCTCTCCAATAGCTTTGATTTTATTGGTGTCACGGTCTATGGCTACAACGGAAGGTTCCTTTAATACAACTCCCTTTCCCTTAATATAGACAAGTATGCTTGCTGTACCTAAATCGATTCCAATATCATTGGACATCATCATCATGATTCCTCCTGTTCGCTGTATCCTGTTCCCAGGGTTACTTTTATCTTCAAAATTATGCCTAATTCGTAAATGAAGTCACAGTTTCTATTTTATTATATACAATAACCCTAGGATTTTAAAGGTTTTTTTTAATTTTTATTATGTTTATTTTTTTTTAATATATGGTACACATTTTAGTCACATTTTCTCCGTATACTATTAGTACGTTATCTGAAAGGATAACGGGCCTTTTGTTTCAAGTAACTTACTTGAAATCACAAAGCTTTTTCATACTCATACCGGACGGCGAGAGCCGTCCGGCCCCCCTAAAGAGTTCATTTGCCCGCTTCTTACTAACTGGAAGCGGTTTTTTTATTTTAAAATGCAGTTCCGAAAGTGTCCATATTTGTCATAATAAGTAAAACGGCAGGAAATCCATAATATCAGATTTCCTGCCCATTTTAAAATTCCTGCTCTCTCGCCTATTCTTCAAACATAACCTTTCCCCCAACCACAACCAGCTTCACCTGTATATCCTCATCAAACACCACAACATCTCCATCCTTGCCGGATATTAGGCTTCCTTTTTTGTGGTCGATTCCCATGGCTCTGGCTGGTGTTAAGGTCATCATTTTGACTGCATCCGCCAACGGCACACCGGCGATCTGAACCATAGTCCGCACCAGGCGGTCTGCGGTAGCAACACTTCCTGCAAATGCCGAGCGGTCCTTAAGCTTAGCGACACCGTCCTCCACGATTACTTTCTGTCCGGTTACCAGGTTGCCCAGGATGGATTCCCCATCTCCACATCCTGCTGCCCTCATGGAATCTGTTACCAGGCAGATTTTATCCGGCCCTTTTATTTTATAAATCAGTTTCAGCAGGCTTTCCGGCAGATGCATTCCATCTGCAATAACCTCCACAAACAGCTCATCAATCAGGTAACCGCTCTCCACTATTCCGGAATAACGGAAGGAATTGATTCTTTTTACCATGGACATACCGGAATAAAAATGAGTTATCATGCTGTAGCCGTTTTCATAAGCCCTTACTACATCTTCATAGATGGCATTACTATGGCCCATGGAGCACACGATTCCTCTTTTGCTCAATTCCCTTCCAAATTCCATCGCTCCAGGAAGCTCCGGTGCAGCCGTCCATCTGACAATATCATCGCTGAAGTTTAGAATCTCCTGATAATCCTCCCGCTGTGGGTTTTTTATGTACTTCGGATCCTGAGCGCCCCGCTGTTCCACCGAAAAATACGGTCCTTCCAGATGGAGTCCTAATATATTCGGGATCCCCTTCTGGTGCCTGCTCTCTTTCATGCATTTTAATATACCGAACAAATTCTCTTTGCTGCTGGCAAGGGTTGTGGGAACAATGGTCGTGGTTCCATGCTTCATATGGGTCCTGACGCCCGTCAAGATTGCCTCCAGGGTGCCATCCATAAAATCACATCCGCCTCCTCCATGGGTATGAAGGTCTATGAAACCAGGGGAAATGTAACGCCCCTTTACATCAATTACCTCATCGCCCTCTAACCATTCCCATTGACCTTCCTCCAGAATCTGTTCAATAATCCCATTGATAATCATAATCCCCGCCCCGTCGATTATGCGCAGCGGAGTTATTACTTTTCCATTTTTTAATATAGTTCTCATCGATACCCCCTGAGTCAATCGGATATTCGCAATCCGCTTCTCTGCTTGATGAGGTTAAAGTCCGCCTCATACAGGATAAGAATTAACATCCCCATAGAACCTGCAGCCCTCATGTGTCTTAAGAATCGAGGCCGGGCATTCCTCAGAGATCGTTCCTGACAGTGCTCTCTGGGCAGCCCATCGTTTATTTGCTCCGGGAACGATGGTGAATAAATGCCGTCCCGACAGAAGCATCGGTATGGTAAGGGTTACCGCATGAGTGGGTACTTGATTGATGCGTTCAAAACATCCGTCATTTACCTGCTGCTGCCTGCAGACCGAATCCAGCTTTACCACTTTTACTTTCTTAGGATCATGAAAATCTGCAACTTCCGGGTCGTTAAAGGCGATATGCCCATTTTCCCCGATTCCCAGGCATACAATATCAATCTCCTCTTCTTCCAGAAGTCTTGTATACCTATCACATTCCATTTCCGGATTATCCTTTTCCGGCATCAATAGATGGACGGTTTGGGGCTTCACATCATCAAATATGGATTTTATAAGAAAGGTACTAAAGCGCTGGTTGGCATCCGGTTCTAGTCCGATATACTCATCCATATGGAATGCCTCCACTCTGTCCCATGGGATATCCTCTATCTGTTTTAGTGCCTCCAAGAACTCATTTTGGGAGGGAGCCGCAGCAAATACCATACGAATCTTTTCTTTTTGCTTCAAAAGCTCTTTCATGCAGTCAGCCGCATCCTTTGCCGCATATTTCCCCATCTGCTCTCTTGTCTGAAAGACACAGAGCTGCAGCTCATCAATCTTTGTTTTATAAACCGGTTCAACCATAAAAATCATCCTCCTTTACTTTTGACAGCTCACCTCTGCACTCCCTTGGAGGGACCCCAAAATACTTCTTAAATGCCTTTGAAAAGCTGCGCGGATCTGAATACCCTACCTGGATACAAATCTCGTTAATCAGGCAATCCGAATTATTTAACATCTGCTTTGCCTTTTCCATCCGGACTTTTGTCAGATAATCCATATAATTCATGTTCGTTTTCTTTTTAAACAGGCGGCTGATATAAAAAAGGTTCAGATGAAACAACTCCGAAATCTCTTCCAGGCTGGCTTTCGCGCAGTTTTCATCAATATAATTCCGGATGCGTTCAATCACATCTGTCTCTTCCCAGGTTTCCTTATCCTTCTGCGTTCGTTCCCGGTCAAGTTCCTCCCGCATCTCCATGAATGTCTGCTTCAGTTCTTCGTATTTCGTTGGCTTTAAGACATAATGCCGGACGCCCACGCGCATGCTAGCCTGGGCGTATGAGAATTCTCCATGCGCGCTTAAAAGAATCACCTTTATATTCAGCTTGTTCTCATAAATGTACTGCGCTACCTCAATACCTGTCACATGGGGCATCATGATATCAATCAGCAGAACATCGATTGGGTTGGATTCAATAAACGCAATGGCTTCCCTGCCATCTTCGCAGACGCCAGCCACTTCAAATCCCTCCTGCTCCCAGGGAAAATAATTTGCTAAGCTTGTACGGATTGTCACCTCGTCATCAACGATAAGTAATTGATACATGATATCCCCCACCTGATTCCTTTTTTTATCTTTGCTGCCTGTTATTTACAATTCTTGCTGGTTAAGCTTTCTTTCTTAAAATCCTCTATATCCACAACGATACTCTTATGCCTTGATTCCTCTGCCGCAAATGCCATGATGTGGCTGTCCACAGACAGTTCTGCGCTGGTTCTGGCCGACTCCCAGTTTTCACTGCGAATCATGGATATTACATCCCTCATCAGCATGGTATCCCCGCCGCTGTGAGTTCCTTCTGCCGCCTTTGGCCGGATAATCCTCTCCTCCGTCTCCCCAAAGCGGCGGACCGTTACGTAATTCTTCTCCATGTTGGCCCTTAAGTCACCTTTCGTTCCCAGAATACGCAGTTCTCTGGTCTCTGTTGCATTAAAACCATTTAAGTTAAAGGATGCCGTAATCCCGTCTTCGTACAGCATATTTACAACCTGGTGGTCGGCAACTGCATTGTCACAATGGAACACGCAACGTCCGTAACCGCCCTCCCGCAAAGCCTTTTTTCTCGCCTCAAGGGAAGTGTCAACGCTAATCATACTGGTAGGCCAGGCCACATTGTCCGTCAGATATTGCTTCATTGCAGAAAACGGACATTCCTGTTCAACGGAGCAATCCATACATCGTTCGGCCGAACCAGCCGGAGCATTTTCCTTTTTGAAATAAGTCAGTTCGCCAAAGGAGCTGATTTTTACACATTTTTTTCCTATGAGCCAGTTTAAAATATCCAGATCGTGGCATGACTTGGCAAGAATAATAGGGCTGAAATTCCGGAAATTCCCCCGCACATAGCTGTGTGCAATATGGGTATAGGATGCATTTTCCGCATGATGGACGGAAATGATCCGCCCAACTGCATCCTCCTCCAGAAGCTGCTTAATGGTGCTGAAAACAGGAGTGTACCGTAGAACGTGGCACACCAACAGATGACAGCCATTGGCCCTGGCGAGACGCACAAGCTCCAGACATTCCCAGGGGTCAGGCGACATAGGTTTTTCCAAAAGGCAGTTAATGCCTTTTTTAAGAACCATGGTTGCATGGTTAAAATGGTCCCCATCCAAAGTTGACACAATCGCCAAATCAACATCCTGTAGCTGGCTTATCATTTCCTTTGCATCAGAAAACCTTCTCTCCTCCGGAACACCATATTTATTACCGACTTTTTCAAGCCTTTCAGGCAGTATGTCACAGACATAGGCAATCTCTGCCTCCTCCGGATGGTTTAATATGTAATCCGAGTAGGCGGAGCCCCTGTTCCCGCATCCTATCACTCCTACTCTGACTTTCTTATGATTCAACATTTTTATCCCCCTATCCCTTTAATCCTGAAGTAGCAATGCCTTCCACAAAATAAGGCTGCGCAATGAAGAACAAAACAATGCCCGGTATCAGGCTGACCAGCGTATTGGCCAGAAGCGGCCCCCACGATATGCTGGAGGTGCTGTCAATCAAGCTTCTGAGAAACAGAGATACCGTAAACTTATCAACTGAGCTTATGTAAATTAGCTGGTTTAAATAATCATCCCAGGTCCAGATGAATGTAAATATGGCAACGGAGAACAGCACCGGCTTGCACAGCGGCATGATAATTCTTCCATAAATGCTAAAGGTACTGCAGCCATCCATATACGCTGCCTCATCAAGCTCCTTGGGAATCCCACGGATAAATTGCACCATCAGGAATACGTGGAATCCATTTACCGCACAAAATGCCGGGATTGAAAAAGGCAGATAGCTGTCAATCCAGCCTATTTTGCTGAACATGATGTACTTTGGTATTAATGTCACCTGGGACGGAAGCATCATGGTTGCCAGCATAAATATGAACAGCGGCCATTTGCCAATAAAGTTAAGCCGCGCAAATGCAAAGCCTGCCAGGGAACTGGAGATGACAGTTCCCCCGATAACGACTCCTACCATTACAAAGGTATTTTTTAAAAAGTAACCGAATGAATGGTTCGGATTGATATACCACCCATCAGCAAAGTTTTTCAAGGTGAAATTTTCGCTGATTAATTGAAATTCACCGCTGAATATTTCGGAACCCGGCTTGAAAACACCGCTGACCAGCCATATCATAGGAAATAGCATAATAAAGCTTCCCATGATTAAGATCGCATGGGTTATGGCATTCTTGAATTTCTGATTATTCTTAAATCTCCTGTTCATGCAAGACACCCACATTTTTTCAGTTTTCATAATACACCCACTTTTGAGACGATTTAAATATCACCAATGCAAACGCAAGTATAATGAACGTCAGCACCCAGGCCAGAGCTGATGAGTATCCCATTCGGTGGGACTCGAAAGCAGTCCTGTAAAGGTGAAGCATGTACACGTATGTAGAATCTGCCGGACCTCCGTTTGTTATGACAGAAACCTGGGTAAATACCTGGAATGCATTGATGATACCCATAATCAGATTAAACAGAATCGTGGACGATATCATGGGAAGCGTAATCTTAAAAAACTGATTGACCTTTCCGGCTCCGTCAATATCACCGGCTTCATATAATTCCCTGGGAACCTGCTTTAATGCCGCCAGAAAAACAACCATAGCCGAACCAAACTGCCATGCCCCCATAAGCGCCAGGGTTGATAAGGACATTTTGGGATTGGTCAGAAAGTCAAAGGGCCCCAGACCAAAGATTCCAAGGAATTCATTTACAAACCCGTCTCTGGACAAAACAATCTTCCATGTCACAGCCATAGCAATCCCTGCGCCCACAATGGACGGGATATAGTAAATGGTGCGGTAAACAGACATTCCCTTCACATTCTGATTGAGCAATACCGCAATCAGCAAGGCTGCAATCAGTTTGATCGGGACAAACAGAAACACGTACCTTAATGTGATGAGCAGGCTGTGCTTAAACATCCTGTCTTCGCTAAACATTTCTATAAAATTCTGAAGGCCAATGAATTTCGCTTCACTGTAGATGGAGTAATCTGTAAAGGACAGCCACAGGGACTGAACCATCGGCCCCACCGTAAACAATACGACACCCAGAATCCATGGAAGGAGGAAAAGGAACGCTTCTTTGTTTTTATACTTTCCACTGTCAAAAGGCTTTTTTTCACCGAACACAGCCTTCTCCTTTCTCTTTCTAATCAGCAGGCACTCGCTCCTATTCGCTGAATTTCTCAAGTATCTTATTGCTTTCCTTCTCAACTACATCCAGGAATTCCTGAGGGGTGTATTTGCCGAACATCATATTCTCAAATTCACGTACCAGCATAGAATGAATCTCCATATACCCTGACGGGAAAGGTTCGTTTTCAACGTCCGTTGATGTGGATTTCTCAATGCATTCCAACATCCTCTTTTCCATTTCGCTGAGCGAACCGGATATACGGCTTCTGATCGCGCTGTTTCCCGGGACGCCCCGCTCAAGCAGGAGAATATCTCCGGCGACTTCACTGTTTACCATAAAATCAATCAATCCAGCCGCATTCTCAGGCGATTTGCAATCCTTTGTAATGCAGTAGACCATGCTTGGATTGACCCATCGGGCCTCCTTCTCCGCTCCCTTAGGGGTACACTCAATTCCAAAATTAATGCCCATACCCATATAGGTCTGAGTCATTGGAGAAACATTGATAATCATTGCAGTCTTTCCGGTCTGGAAGTCATCCACATTCTGAGGATTGGAAGCTGTTATCTCTAAAGGAGGCATAATTCCTTCATCCAACGGCTTCTTTATGAATTCAACTGCTGAAAGCCCTTCTTCTGAATTAAAAGCCACTGACTTTAAGTCATTGTTCCACATCCTGCCGCCACGTTCATAGATATATTTCTTAAAAGTAATGTCCGGTCCCGCGGGATTTACCATATAAGCAGTTCCCCAGACATCCGTCTTGCCGTCTCCGTCCGTGTCCATGGTCAGTTTTCTGGCCGCTTCCATGTAATCATCCCATGTCCAGTCCTCTGTAGGATAGGGCACTCCAGCCTTGTCAAAATAGTCCTTATTGTAAAACAAAAGGGACGTGCTTACACCTGCCGGAACTGCATATAGTTTCCCGTCCATGCGGTACATATCAAGTGTTGATTCTGATAAATTGCTCACATCAAGAACGCCCTTTTCGATATACTCATCCAGCGGAACCAATTGGTTTCTGGCTACGTATTCGGCCACATTGGTATAGGACATCTGAACTACATCGGGCCCTGTGTTAGCCGCCAGCTGAGTGGTCAGCTTGTCAAAATACCCTTCCCAGCCAGAATACTCTGTTTTAACCTCTACATCTGGTGCGATTCTTTTGTAAAGCTCCAGTGCATCAACTGTCGCCTTATGGCGTGTTTCCCCTCCCCACCACATAAAACGAAGAGAAGTATTGCCCTCTTTCCGGGCGGTATTTCCCTTGTCGGTCTCGCCGGACTTTGAAGCATCTCCGGCACTCACAGTCTCTGCAAGTTTTTCAGTTCCTGCACCATTGTTCTGCATACATCCGGCCAGACTTAACACCATTGCAAAAGCAGCCAAAGAACATGTAAATAATTTTGCCTTTCTCATAAAATCTCCTTTCTTTGTAATAACATACTTTTTTCATGGATTCATTGTAGCATTGTATGCATTTTTCGGTGAGATTTCATTTTATTCTAAATATGTCTTCTATTTGACCTCTTTTCCGCCCATGGGTGCTCTTTTTGACTTTTGTGCAAATTCAGAACTGTCGGACAATTCCATATCACTGTAATAGTCAATTCCGTCATCTGAAATAATATCGTTACTGAAGTTTTTAATCTCCAAATCCATGTCCGCCGGTAAAACAATTTTCACGCTGGTTCCAAGCCCTTCCTTACTTCTTATTGTCATGGAACAAGTCTCCTCATAGACCAGTTTCAGGCGTTTATATACATTTTTGACTCCGATGTGAATCCCCAGGTTTTTCCTGTTATCGTAATTCATCATTTGCCTCACTTCAAGCAGCCGTTCATTTGACATTCCCATACCAGTATCAATGACTTCAAGGCAGATCTTTTCACCTAAGCAGTAAAGCCTGATCTTCAGCTTACACATTCCGTCCTTTTCTTTTATGCCATGGTAGATGGAATTTTCCACCAAGGGCTGGATAATCATTTTTATGATATAAAAGTCCAACAAACTGTCATCCACTTCCCAGATTACATCAAACCGGTCACGGTAGCGCTCCTGCATGATAGCCAGATAACTCTTTGTATAGGAAAGTTCCTCTTTCAGCATCACCTTTTCATTGGGATTACTAAGGGAGAACTTCAAAACATCCGATAGATGTTCAAGCATTCTGCTTGCATGGTTTTCAAAGCCAAGATGCCCGATGATGCTCCAATTAATTGTTTCAATGGTATTAAACAGGAAATGGGGGTTAATCTGGGATTGCAGAGCCAACAGCTCCATCGCTTCATACCGGCTCTTTTTCTCTGCAAGCTGGGCTTTTACATAGCGGCTTTCAATGAACATTTTAATCATATTTTGTATAATGTATCCATACTCATCCTTTGCTTTCGAGGTAAGCTCCGGAAGGGGATAAGGAGAATCTGCTGCTTCGATGATCTGATAAATTGTATAGATACGATCATAGCTGCGCTTTGAAGCGACATAAGATGCCCCAAGGGCTGCCGCAATACTGATAAGGAAAATCACAGCAATCCTTAGGCTGATTTGATATAGAACCTCGTATAGCTTTCCCGTAGGGACCCGTGATATATAGGTATAACCATTTCCCTCCGACTTCACGGTAATATACCTATATTGGAAGCTTTTCCCTTCCCCATTGTCCTCATGATAGGTAAAATTGTATACTGCTTCACCATCTTTGGAATAAATCTCTATTTCCTGCCCCTCCAGCAGATTAAGGGCGCTCAGCCGCTCGTCAAAATAGGAACCATAAATATTCAATGCCACCGTACCTACCTGCTTTAATCCTGTATACAGCTTACGGTATACCGTGATCACATCTGTCGGCGATTCAAAGGAATAACGTTTGATTCCCCTGTACCTGGTCCAGGTAGTTTCATCCATTTTCCTCAATGCCCCGGCATCTTTCAACCATTTTGAATCCAGAAACTGTTCCGGCATCTGTCTCCCATTGTTGCTGACCATAAAGCTGTCTTCCGGATTATCTATCTGAAGATAGATGGAATGGATATACTGCCTTGAATTTGCTATTGTATTCATAAAATTCAGCATTTCAAAATCAACCGCCCGCTTTTCCGGCGTAACCGTATTACTGTCGGAATACTCCCCGTAATCCTGTTCCTTTGTATAAAACTCAAAATTCAGGCTTAAGGAATTCACTTCATTTAAAATTGTCTCCACGTTGGTCTGAATCTGACTTAAAAGATTCTCATTGTTCTTATTCAGCTCCCGCAGGAAAACGTGATAAACAAAATATAAGGTGATAGCTCCGCACATCAGAAGAACGGCAAAAATAGGAAGTGCAAAAGTGATAAGGTTTTTGATGAACCATTTCTTTTTCATGGCATTATTTCCTTTAGCTTTTTCTTTGGCTTATATTGCTTTCAGTATATCATTTCAAGACTGATCCCACCAGTATTTTAAGTTTATAAAGATACCATATAAAACAAAAAGAGGACGCAATACAGCATCCTCTTCCACAGTTATTTTTCTCTTACAAGCCAATCATCATCTTGTTCCGACCTGCCCCAACTTTTTTCTTTATCAGTATATTATTAAGATAATTTAAGAGCCCATTCTCTGCAGTCCAGCACTCTGGTAGCAATTCCTTCGTAGAACTCCGGTTCATGGCAGATTAGGAGAATACTTCCCTTATACTCCTTTAAAGCTCTCTTAAGTTCTTCCTTTGCCTCCACATCCAGATGGTTAGTAGGCTCATCCAGTAAAAGGACATTGGTTTCCCGGTTAAGGAGTTTACATAATCTGACCTTTGCCTGCTCTCCTCCGCTAAGTACCCGCACCTGACTCTCAATGTGATTGGTAGTCAGACCGCATTTGGCAAGAGCCGACCGGACCTGGTACTGGGTATAGGAAGGAAACTCTTTCCATATCTCTTCGATGCATGTGGTAGTATTTCCAGGGGCCATCTCCTGTTCAAAGTATCCGATGGAAAGGTAATCTCCAAGCTCAATATCTCCCTCTAAGGACGGTATAAGCCCCAGGATGCTCTTTAACAGGGTAGTCTTTCCGATGCCGTTTGCACCTACTAACACCACCTTTTCCCCGCGCTCCATAGAAAGATTCAAAGGCCTTGACAAAGGCTCCTCATAACCAATAACCATATCCTTGGTCTCAAAGATATATTTCCCGGCTGTTCGGGCTTCCATAAAATGAAACTCCGGCTTTGGCTTATCTCTTGAAAGCTCAATGACATCCATCTTATCCAGCTTTTTTTGTCTGGACATGGCCATGTTCCTGGTGGACACCCGGGCCTTATTCCTGGCTACAAAGTCCTCCAGTTCCGCAATCTCCTGCTGCTGCCGCTTATAAGCCGCCTCTAATTGTGACCGTTTCACCGCATACACTTCCTGAAACTTTTCATAATCACCCACATAACGGTCCAGGCTTTGGTTCTCCATATGGTAAATGATGTTGATTACACTGTTTAAGAAGGGGATATCATGGGATATCAGGATAAATGCATTTTCATACTCCAGAAGATACCGCTTCAGCCATTCAATATGCTGTACATCCAGATAATTCGTCGGCTCATCAAGGAGAAGGATATCCGGTTTCTCCAATAAAAGCTTTCCTAAAAGAACCTTAGTCCTCTGGCCTCCGCTTAATTCCGTCACGTCCTTATCCAGGCCCATGTCACTTAATCCTAAGGCTCTGGCTACTTCCTCCACCTTTGAATCAATAATGTAAAAGTCATGGGCCATGAGAAGATCCTGAATGGTTCCAAGCTCCTCCATCATGGAGGCCATGGTTTCCTCATCCACCTCTCCCATTTTGTCACAGATCTCATTCATCTGTTCTTCCATTTGAAACAGGAACGCAAAAGCGCCTTTTAACACGTCCCGGATGGTCATCCCCTTATCTAACACCGTATGCTGGTCCAGATAACCAACGCGGACCCGTTTCGCCCACTCCACCTTACCTTCATCCGGTTGTAATGTTCCGGTTATTATATTCATAAATGTGGATTTTCCTTCTCCGTTGGCTCCGATCAGGCCGATATGCTCTCCCTTTAAAAGGCGGAATGATACATCCTGAAAGATGGCACGGTCCCCGAATCCATGGGTCAGATGTTCTACGTTTAATATGCTCATTGAAAAACTCCTTTTCGCCGACTACTCACTATTCTAAATATGAAACATTCATAATTCTACATGACAGAAGCAATTAAGGCAAGCAAAGGTTGCAAAAAAAGACAAAAACGTTTATGATAAACCCAATAAGAATTTTCCATGGAAGGGTTATGTTTATGTACTTATATACTTGGTATCAGTGGCTGCTGTTTTTCTTCATCTATTGCTTTATCGGCTGGATCATCGAATCCACTTATGTTTCCGTAAGAAGCCTTCATTTTGTAAACCGCGGCTTTTTAAGACTTCCCCTTCTTCCGCTCTACGGAAGCGGGGCCATTATCATGCTGTGGCTGTCCCTGCCTGTCCAGGGCAACTTATTTCTGGTGTTTCTCTTTGGTATGCTGGGTGCTTCCGCTTTGGAATACGTGACCGGTTATGCCATGGAGCGTCTGTTTAAGATGAAATACTGGGATTACAGCAACAATCCATTTAATTTAAACGGTTATGTCTGTCTTACCAACTCCATCGCCTGGGGATTTCTTACCCTATTGCTGACGGAAGTTATTCACCGCCCCTTAGAATGGCTGGTCCTTCGCCTAAACGTGACAGTGTGCATCATCCTTGTGATTATAGTCGGCATCATTTTTGTCACGGATGCCATACACTCCACTAAGGAAGCCTTAGACCTTGGCCGCATCCTGGAGACCATGACTAAATTAAAGTCCGAACTGGATGAGGTACAGGTGCAGATATCCCTGTTAAAGGCTGAAACAGCCCAAAAGGTATCCGACATAAAAACTGAGACAATTCAGATGGCAACCAGTTTAAAAGACGGTACCAAGGTAAAGATTTCTTCTCTGAAAGCCGAAACTGCCAGCGCATTAAAAGAATCCGCTTTGGTGGAACGCCTTCAGTCGCTAACGGAAACCAAAGAGAAATTGACCGGACGTTTGACCTCTTATCGAAAGGGAATTCTCCGCCGGAACCCTACCGCTTCATCCCGGATGTTCGGTGAGGCATTAAGGGAGTTAAAAGAATATTCCAAAAAATACAAAAAGTCGTAACATAAAAAACAAATCATACAAAAACGGAGCCTGGCTAAAAGCCAGGCTCCGTTTTTATTCTATCATAATTCCTACATCATCTTATCTACCATAGCCATAACAGCCTCTCCCAGCTTTGCAGACCGTTCATCTGCATCCGCCATAGATTCACCCTTTATGCCATAGTAAAACTTAATTTTGGGCTCCGTTCCCGAAGGTCTTACACACAGCCATGCGTCATCCGTCAGATCGTAATAAAGCACATCAGACTGTGGAAGTCCGGTAGGACTGGTTTCTCCGGTATTCATATCCTTAACGGTATCAAGCTTATAATCCCTTGCAGAGAGGACTTGATATCCGCCAACTTCTGTTGGTGTTTCCCTGCGCATGGTCTCCATAATCGCCCGGATCTTTTCCTGACCCTCAATGCCTTTTAAGCCGATGGCCTTCACCGCATCTTTATAATAGCCATATTTTTCATACATGGCAATCATGGCATCCCAAAGGGTCATGCCCTTTGTCTTATAATAGGCTGCAGCCTCACACAAGGCAACCGTAGCAGAAATGGCATCCTTATCACGGGCATAGGTTCCGATCAGACAGCCATAACTTTCTTCCAGGCCGAACATATAGGTTCCGTATCCGGTAGCCTCTTCTTTTAGAATCTGCTGTCCAATGTATTTAAAGCCGGTTAATACCTCAATAAGCTCGCAGTTATAAGCCTTAGCCACTGCATCCACCAGATTCGTGGTAACAATGGATTTGACTACCTGTCCATCAGCGGGGATTGCTCCTCTCTCCTTCTTCTGGCTAAGTACATACTCGCACAGAAGAGAACCGGACATGTTGCCGGTCAAAGGGATGTACCCGCCGGATTTCTCATCCTTTACATACACCCCAAGACGGTCAGCATCCGGGTCGGTTGCCAGAACCAGATCCGCATCCTTTTCCTTTGCAAGGGCAAGGCCCAGTAAAAAGGCTTCCTCTGCTTCAGGATTGGGATAGCTGACCGTAGGGAAGTCACCATCTGGAAGCTCCTGTTCAGGAACCACATACACATGGGTAAAGCCGATTTCTTTTAATGCTCTTCTTGCAGGAAGATTGCCTGTACCATGAAGAGGAGAATAGACAATTTTAATATCATTCTGCATCTTGTCAATGGCATCCTGGTTTACTACCTGAGCCTTTACGTGAGCGATATATTTATCATCCAAAGCGGCTCCGATGATTTCATATTTACCTGATTCCTTTGCAGCTTCCACAGTAGTCGTCTTAACCGTTGAAATATCCGTAATATTCAGGACCTCTGCGGTCACCCCTTGGTCATGAGGAGGAGTAAACTGGGCGCCATCCTCCCAGTATACCTTGTATCCATTATACTCCGGAGGGTTGTGGCTGGCTGTAATATTAATACCGGCAATACAGCCTAACTCTCTTACAGCAAAAGAAAGCTCCGGTGTTGGACGTAATGATTCGAATTTATATGCTTTGATCCCATTGGCCGCCAGCGTAAGCGCTGCCTCCTCTGCAAACTCCGGAGACATATGCCTGGAGTCATATGCAATGGCTACACCCTTATCAGTGCCGCCCTGGCTTTTAATATAATTAGCAAGACCCTGGGTCGCTTTTCTCACTACATAGATATTCATCCGGTTAATTCCGGCGCCGATGATACCTCTTAAGCCGGCGGTGCCAAATTCCAGATCCTGATAGAACCGCTCCTTAATCTCATTCTCATCATCACCGATCCCCCGGAGTTCTTCCTTTGTCGCCTCATCAAAATATGGATTTAAAAGCCATTCCTCATATATACTCCTGTAATCTTTCATAAGCAAAATACTCCTTTCCCTCCTTCACTGTTATGATTATTATAAATCATAACATGGTAAAAGAAAAGTGCATTTCCATTATTTTGTATCCTGAATGAATCTAGCGAATGTTCTTTCAACTTTGAATTCGTGACAGGAAAAGATTCCGCAGGGGCTGCTGAATCTCTAAATCCTTTAGCTTTTCAATATTCCGTGCGGGAATCCAGGCTTTGTTGGCATTATAATAAAAGTTAATCTGCTTCCAGTATTTTTCAGGATATAAAAATAAATAGTAAAGGCATATCCTGTCTGCATCCGAAAGAGGGAGAACCTTTGTATAAGTTTCCAGCATGGCCATACCAAGCTTTAAATTCCAGTCATGCTTTTCCATGGCTTTCCGCATGAAATGATATAAGTCCTCCATCTGCATACCCTTGTGCATACGATTGAATTCCACGATAGCCACATCATGAAAACACATCAGTACGTGGTGCTGGTTTAAGTCCCCGTGACACAAGTATTCCTCACTGTTCCCCCGGTTTTCATAAAAGCCTGCCATCCCTTTGCAGGCTTCCATGGCCTGTTCGAAAAATATATCATAATTACCCATGACACACAGCTCAAACTCAGACTTTTTTCGCTTATTTCGGATGAACGTGCGGGCACGTATTAACTCCCTGTTATGGCGTTCCATTTCCTCAGCCGGCTGCTGCACCAAAATGGACCCCAGATTCCATTCCTCTTTGAAATCAATCCGCCGCAGCACTTTATGTAAAGAAGCAATTTGTTCGATGGCGCATAATACCTCTTTGCTATCCTTCAAATTGCATTCCCGATCCGCATACCAGTCTTTTACAATCCACCGGGATCCATCCTCGGCACTGGAGAGGAGTTCACCATCTTTATTCCTGACGTAACGGTCCACTTTTAAGCGGCATGATTCTTTCATCTGTGAAAATACCTGATCTTCAAATTCCAGGCGCTTTAAGGTTCCTTTATATTCCCGAAGCAGTTTAAGCCCCTGGTCCGTCTCACACAGCCAGGCGCCCCGGCCGCGTTTCACATCCAGAATTTCAAGCTCATACTGCGAAAGCACCTCTGTGTATTTCTCGTTCACAACCACCCCTCCAACTCTTAGCTAATCAGCTACTTCTAGGGTATGAAGAGGTGGAAAAAAATATGCAAAATCCGGTAGAAAGTTATACGTGCCTTAGCCTTGTTCCTTTATAAATTGTTCTGCAGATTTCATCAAATATTCCCTGTTATTGCATTCCGGCTTTTCCAGGACAAGCTGGAACAAACGGTTAAGCACCGTTCCCATCTCAGGCCCCGGTTTCATACCTGCATCGATCAATTCCCTGCCGGTAACGGCCATGTCCTTTAGGCGGATACAATCCCCAGCCCTTAAGATTTCCTCGGAATACTGCTCCACCATTTCTAATCTGTTTTTATAGGATGGATGGCTGAATACCTTCTGAAACCAAAGAAGGTCCTTAAAAAGCTCCGGGGATAGGGTGCTCATGACCTGCCGGATGGCAGGTTTATGAGCAGGAATCTCTGTTTTCCACAGGCTGACCAGAGTCTTTGTCTGATAGATGGTGTCATTATCCAGCTTCAGCTCCTTAAGGATCCTTACTGCATCCTCAGGTTTCTCAAGCCTTAAAAAGCCGGACCAGCGTATGTGCTTTACAGGTGGCAGCTCGGTAAATCTTTCCGATTCAAAAGGCTGCCTTCCCGCTGCTTCAAAATGCTTTGATATATAAGGGCCAATTCCATTTTCATATACATCCTTAAGCCTTCCGGGGTGATCGGAAAGGAGGAGCTTTGTAAGCTCCACCTGAATCCGCTCTTTGCTGACTTTCGCCATGTTGGGGGCTATAACAGAAATTGCCGCCCTTGTCTCTGCTTCCATGTCAAAACCCAGCTGGGCAGAAAAACGGATGGCCCTAAGGATCCTTAAGGCATCCTCAGTAAACCGGTCAAGTGGGTTTCCCACGCAGCGGATGACCCGGCCCTCCAAATCCTTTACCCCGTCAAATGCATCCACCAGCCCCTCCCGGTCGTTGTAGGCCATGGCATTGATGGTAAAATCCCGGCGTTTTAAATCCTCCAGTAAGTTTCCCGTAAATTCCACGGATTTGGGGTGGCGTCCATCCTCATACTCTCCGTCTATGCGGTATGTGGTCACTTCATAACCCTCATGGTCAATAAGTACCGTAACCGTACCGTGCTGGATTCCCGTATCAACCGTTCTATTAAATATTTCTTTTACCTGTTCGGGCTTTGCTGAGGTTGTGATATCCCAGTCTTCCGGCTGCCGGCCTAACAGGCTGTCTCTTACGCAGCCTCCCACCACATAGGCTTCAAAGCCGCTGGTATTCAGTTGTTCGATGATCCTCCTCGCCGCCTCCGGAACCTGAATCTTTATCACCTTTTTTACCTCCTGTTTTCCTATCTTGCCGGTTTTAATACGCTCTGCCCCAGTAAACCATCTTGACTGCAGGCTTTCCGCAGCATACACAGGTATCGGCCAGCGTTTCCTGCTTAAATGGCATACAGCGGGATGTTGCTCCTGTAATTTCCTTGATCTTATCCTCACATTCCTGGGAGCCACACCACATAGCCTTTACAAAGCCCGGTTTTTCCTCCACAGTTTTAACAAAAGTATCCATATCCGTTGCCTCGTAGGTATGGACATCCCGGTGGATTCTAGCTCGTTCTAACATATCATTTTGGATTGTCTCTAAAAGCTCGCCTACTTTACTATCTATTTCATCTAAGGATACGGTAATCTTCTCATGGGTATCACGGCGTACCAAAACCGCCTGGTTTTCTGAAATATCTCTCGGACCGATTTCCACACGAACAGGAATACCACGCATTTCGCATTCGCTGAACTTCCAGCCTGGGCTCTTATCGGAATCGTCAACTTTTACTTTATAATTAGAAAGAACCTCTTTTAACTCATAAGCCTTATCAAGAACGCCTTCCTTCTGCTGCTGAACCGGAACGATGATCACCTGGATCGGAGCAATTCTGGGAGGAAGCACAAGGCCACTGTCATCACCATGGACCATGATGATACCACCGATAAGTCTGGTGCTCAATCCCCATGAAGTCTGATGAACATACTGAAGTTTATTTTCCTTATCTGAATACTGAATATCGAAAGCTTTTGCAAACCCATCTCCAAAGTTATGGCTGGTTCCTGACTGAAGCGCCTTTCCATCGTGCATCAGGGCTTCGATGGTATAGGTTGCCTCTGCTCCGGCAAATTTTTCCTTATCAGTCTTTTGACCGCGTATAACAGGCATTGCAAGGATTTCTTCACAGAAATTTGCGTATATATTAAGCATCTGCTCCGTTCTTTCCTGCGCTTCACTGGCAGTCGCATGAGCCGTATGGCCTTCCTGCCATAGAAATTCTCTGGAGCGTAAGAACGGTCTGGTGGTCTTTTCCCAGCGCACCACGGAACACCACTGATTATAAAGCTTCGGTAAGTCCCGATAGGACTGGATTTCTCTGGAATAAAAATCACAGAAAAGGGTTTCTGAGGTAGGTCTGACACAAAGCCTTTCCTGCAGCGGCTCCAAACCTCCGTGGGTTACCCAGGCCACCTCAGGAGCGAATCCTTCTACATGATCCTTTTCCTTTTCAAGAAGGCTTTCCGGAATAAACATAGGCATGTAAACATTTTCCACCCCCACTTCCTTAAACCTTCTGTCAAGCTCGCTCTGAATATTTTCCCAGATGGCGTACCCTGCCGGTTTGATGACCATGCAGCCCTTTACGCTGGAGTAATCAATTAACTCTGCTTTCTTTACAACGTCCGTATACCACTGCGCAAAATCCACCTCCATGGATGTAATCGCTTCTACTAATTTCTTTTCCTTTGCCATAACAATTCTCCTTTCCTATCCTCATAAAAATAAAAAGAGCCATCCGTTCCCTGAAAAGGGACCGAACAGCTCGGCGGTGCCACCCAATTTAGCCATGAACAATGCCATGACTCACTTTTTTATCCGTTAACGCAGGAACTGCGCCGCAGTTTGCTGCGGGACTCCGAGGTAGGTTGGGTTATGAGAGGTATAAAGGCCTTCCAGCAAACGGCCTTCTCTCTGGGATACATCATCACCTACTGGTCCTCTTCAACGTCTTATTACTTCATTAAAATAAAAGATTGTATGGTTGATTTTACGTTATTTGCAAATGTTTGTCAAGTGGGTCTAGGTTTGTCTGCCAAAGTATTTCATTCATTCCTCCGGGTCCAGACTTTCCTTTCCGTCGTGACAGCACCAGCCCTCATACACCTCTACAATATCTTCCACAATCAATAGGCCGATAGGGCCGAGAATAAATCCCAAAAGTCCGAAGAGTTGAAGTCCTACGTACATGGAAGCAAGGGTTTCTAGAGGCGTGAGGCCAACCTGTCCCCCCATGATCTTGGCTTCCATGATCTCTCTTAAAAAATAGCAGATCACATAAATGATGATCAGACCGATTCCATACTTCCAGTTTTTGTTGATCATGGAAAATAGGGCCCACGGAAAGAGCACTGTCCCGGTCCCAAAAATCGGAAGCGCATCAAGAAGACCGATCCCAATCCCGAATAAGATAAAATAGGGATTTCCCAGTAAAAACAATCCCGACGAACAAACCACCATGGTAAACAGCATGATAGCCGCCTGAGTCTTTAACCAGGCGCTTCCCACTGTTGTAAGCCGTCTACCTAACATGGCATATTCAAAGCGGAACATGGAATTATCCCGCCTTTCCCGGATGTCATCCATTTCCTGAAGGGACAGGACTGTGGCAATAAGCAATATGATGATGATAACGGTTGCCTGAACGATCCATTTCATAATGGTCATGGAATTTACCATGAGAAAGGGCATGATCCTGCTTCTAATAGCAGTCTGCCCTCCCGCAATAATATCCCTTACTATTTCTACCGCATATCCGTCAGGAAGCTTTAAGAAACGCTCCGCAAAGGAACAGTTATCCATAAGCCAATGATCCATGCCTTCCAGGATTGCAGGAAGATTTTGAAGCAAAAGCCTGGCTTCCATAAGCAATTTTCTTCCCCCCACATAAAGAAGGATTCCCAGGGCAATCATAAATAGTATGATCTCTACTCCGCCGATAACTGCCAGGGGAATGGAAATTACCTTTTCCTTTACAATGAAGCGGGTCTTTTTCTCAATCCAAAGGGCAGAAGGCCGTAGAGATAGGGCAAATACATATGCAATCAAAAAGGGAATCACAAGGGGCAGCAGATAACGAAAGCTTAAATACACTGCCCCTGTAACTCCCAATATTAATAATGTTTTCTTCAGTTTCCTGCTCGGTTTCACCATGGACTCACCTGTTTCTGATTTGTACTTCTTTTGTACAATCATTATTATGAACCGACTGTGTAAAAAATATGCGGAAACTGATTAGTAAAAAATTCCAAACATCTCAAAGACTTCTCCCTTGGGACTCACCATAAAGCTCAGCCTTTTCTTTGTTACTGGATGGAAAAACGATAAGCTGTAAGCAAATAACGCCACATTACCGCTTGCAGTACATTTTTGAACCTTGGGATTATATTTCCGGTCGCCCCATAGGGGTGTGCCGTGGCCCGCCATCTGCACCCGGATCTGATGGTGGCGTCCGGTTTTTAATGTGATTTTTGTCAGGCTGCATTCCTCATTCCCGATGTTTTTGTTTTCCACAACCTGATAATGGAGTTCTGCAAGTTTTGCACCTTTTATCCCCTTATCCACAATTTTAGAACAATTAGTTTTTCCGTCTTTCCACAAATAATCCACGTAAGCGCCAAAGTTTTCCACAGGTTTTCCACAAACCACTGCGTAATAAATTTTCTCCATTTGATGCCGGGAAACCTGACTGCTTAAAGACTCTGCGGCCCCTTTGGTCTTTGCATACACCATAACGCCTCCAACCGGCTTATCCAGCCTGTGGATAACTCCTACGTAAGGCTCCCCTTGCTTTGGGGATAACGTGTTGATATGTTTCTTTACCTCGCTGACCATGTCCGGTTCAAAGGACCTTGCAGTTTGGGATTCTATTCCCACTGGTTTTTCCACCACCAGTATCTCTTCATCTTCGTATAGTATGTTAAGATCCATGTCTCGTTTTACTCCTCTTTCTTCCAAACCTCCATCATGGCTTCCACAGAGCGGCTCATCTCTGCGCTGAAATCAGAATTCCATTTGCGTTTGCAAAAGGCCTTGATCCAGCGTTCAAAGTCTTCTTCCCTGCCCTGGGCCTTTATAATCTCCTGGGAAAATTCCTCGGGGCTTAAACGGCGGTAGGAATTCGTGAACACCACAGCCCCAGGCCTAAGCCGCTCCGGCTTTTTTCTCTCCTGCTGCTGCCTGGACGGATATCCAAAGACCACCATTGCCGCAGGAACCGCATACTTGGGAAGGCCAAACAAATCCCTGTGGGTTTCATACTGCTCCATAATATCCCCAATGTAACAGGAGCCTATGCCCATGGATTCTGCCGCCACAACCGCATTCTGAGCGGCTATAAGGGCATCGTCACAGGCCAGCAAAAGATCTCCAAGCCCTGGATGGCGAACCTCTTCTTCATAGTGGCAGAACAGCTCGTACCACTTCTGATAATCTGCTACAAAAACCAGCACAAGGGGCGCTTTTGCAATAAATGGCTGGTTGTCACAGGTTACTGACAGAATTTCCTTTCGCTCCTGGTCCGTCACATCAATAATGGAATACAGGGTCATATTTCCGGCCGTAGGTGCCTGAAGGGACGCCTCTATAATAGCCGCTTTTTTCTCCGGTTCAATGGCCCGGTCCTCATATATCCGGACGGATTTTCTTTCTATAAGCTCTTTTATCGTCTGATTCATAGGGCAGTCATACCTTCCTTTTTATAGTTTTCATTTTATCTATCCATTATATTTTATTGTTTCAATTATGGCAAACACCTTTTTATAATTTTATCTTCAAAAACTGTTGCATTTTTTTCGTACAGAGTGTATAGTATATAAAAATGCAATACGTAGTATTGATTACTACATCAAAAGTTTATGTTTTCTACAAGGAGGTTTTCCATGGAAATTAAAATCAAAGATCCAGTCAGTGCCCTCACACATTTTATAGCTATGATGCTGGCGCTTATAGCCGCAGCACCACTGCTTATTAAGGCTTCTTCCGACGGAAGCCTCCACCTGGCCGCCTTAACAATTTTCATCATCAGTATGGTCTTTCTTTACGCAGCCAGCACCATCTACCATACTCTTGATATCTCACCGAAGATTAACCGTCTGCTGAAAAAGATAGATCATATGATGATTTTCATCCTGATTGCAGGAACGTATACGCCAATCTGTCTGATCGTTCTGGGAGATAAGACCGGCTGGAGCCTGCTTGCTCTGGTTTGGGGCATTGCCATTTCAGGAATTATCATAAAAGGCTGCTTTATTATGTGTCCCAAATGGTTTTCATCAAGCCTTTACATTGCCATGGGCTGGGTCTGCATTCTGGCATTTTCAAAGATTACGGAAACCCTTTCCTCTGCCGGATTTCTCTGGCTCCTTGCCGGAGGCATCATCTACACCATAGGCGGCATCATCTATGCCCTGAAGCTTCCTCTTTTCAATGCCAAACATAAAAGCTTCGGATCCCATGAAATTTTCCATCTTTTCGTCATGGGTGGAAGTCTATGCCATTATATTTTGATGTACCATTTTGTTGCATAACGCCGGAAAAACCGTCAGTACCACCCAATCGCGGCCTTGACGGTTTTTTTCATACAATCTCTCCCATCAGTTTTAGCTTGTCCTTCCTGGAAAGTTTCTTAATAGCGGCTTCCCTCCGCATGGCTTCTTCCTTTGTGGAAAACTCTTCCCAATAGGCCAGAACCACAGGTCTGCGGGCTTTTGTGTATTTGGCTCCTTTTCCCTGGTTGTGGGCTATTAAACGTTTCTCTAAATGGTTTGTCCAACCGCAGTATAGGGTATCATCTGCACATCTTAAAATATAGGTATAGTTCATGTTCTTTCTTCTCCGGTATAGGGAAATCAGGGTATGTAAACGGTAATAACGCCTTGCAATACGTCACTACCGTCCAGGGTAACCTGTCATCTATCTTAAGCACCAGCTGGATGCGTTTTGGCGCCATCGATGGTTGAAGCTATAGCTTAGCTATAGTATATTATATAACAGGGCAAGCTGATATGTGAATAGCAATCTTTATCATACCCTTTTTTAAAAAAATCATTCAAGGACATAATCAATTATGCCAGGCAAAAGCGATCCCTTCTGCCTGGCATTTTCATGAAGAAAACTATGCCAATTCCTTCACAAGAATCAACCGGTCACCCGGTCTTACTGATTTATCGGTCAATCCATTGGTCGCTATGATGGTATCAATGGTCGTATGGAACTTTTTAGCGATATTCCAAAGAGAATCTTCAGGCTGTACAATGTATCCCACGATTCCGGGGAGCTTCTGCAAGTTGTTTAGATCCATAGGGGATTCCAGTGCATTTGTGATGATCCGCTCGCGGATCGGCTGTAAGGCCAGTAAGTCAAGGGAAATGGTTGCCTTCACTTCAACAGTGCCTCCGCCCATCATAACCGCACTAAGCTGTTCTAAGCCCGGATTTAGCTGGCAAACCGTCTGCTCATTGATTCCCGGAGCCTCAATCAGGAAATGGAAAGGAATATCTTCCACGGTTGACTGAATCGGCTGGGCATCGTCAGAAGTCATGTAAAGGATCCGCAACTCTAATACACCTTCTACATGAAGTCCGTCCTCCTTGATTTCTGTGTCATCAATTTTAACTGTCCCCTCACTGTGGCATATCTGAAGGATCCGGTCCGCCTGATCCAGGCTGATCTTTTCTACTACCTTGCACCTGCTCATATTTTTCGTCAGGATCTTATCGAAAAGGGCTTCCTCCGTCTGCAGCGTCAGTTCCCTGTTGGTGGAATATATGTCGCTGAGCAGTTCCATATTTTCTTCCTTGTAAAGCTTCATATCCAGCTCAAGAACCGAATCCATATCCATTTCCCGCATCTCGCCGTCAGCATCCGGTTTTGCCTCAATATCCTTATGGATGATGTGGACCGTAACCAAAGGAACCATATCCTCAGTCATATCCGGAACAGACAGTTCCCCTGAAAACGGAATGCTTTCCTCAACCCACTGGATCGGTGCACCTTCCCCTTCTCCCTGGTAAATAACAAAGACTAACTGTTCCCCGTCAAGCATCATCTTTCCATCCATGGGCCTTAAGGAGACGCCTCTTAACTTCATTTCGGTCCATAAAATATGGTCAATGTTTGGCTTGTTTCCTGACAAGGTAACCGTATCCTTGATACGGAACGTATCCTTGTGGCGGAGGGCTATGGATGCAACATCCAGATTGCGGCGGAGGGTCTCCACCATGGGCACATCTATTGCCGTGCCTCCCGTGTCCACTTCCACGGCAGCGTTTATATCACTGGCAGTTTCCACCTTCACCTTAAGTGATACAATCGACTTTACGCTCAGCTTCCTGGAATTAATAAGCCCTGTGTTTAAATCCTCAAGATCCCATCCCAGCTGGACGTAATCCTTTTCATCCAGTCCGGGAACATTGATGGGCTCCTCAAAGTTAATGTTTCCTGAAAGGGTTTGAAGCCCTCCTTCCGCCCCCCGGAAGAGATTCATAAAATCCAGCTTGCCCCGGACCATGACCCGTTCTGTCTGAACCTTTACGGAATCAATGGTAATATCGCCGGAACTTAAAATAATCTGATCCACATCATCCATACTGTCCGGGACGATGAAGTCATCGTCAAGAGTAATCTGAGACGTGGCATATCCTTTCCAACGATTCATATGTATGTTTTTCTTCACCAGCTCCAACATAAAAATGCACCTGCCTTACCTTCTTTATTCCTTTAAGAAAGTTTATGCAGGTGCATGTTTCATTATACTTTTTTTGTTGTCATTATTCAATAGGAGCCTCTGCTTGATCGGATTGCCCCTTTTCCCGGTAGGAAGACAGCTCTGTCTGCAGCTTTGACAAGCTTTCTTCCAATTCCTTGACTCGCGCCTCCATCTTGCAGTAGTGATCCATGGTCACCAGATTGCTTTCCTTCTTTGGAAGTGGCACACCGTCTATTTTAATCGGGCGGGCTGGAATTCCAACCGCTGTCACGTTGCTCTCCAAAGGCTTTAAAAGTACGGCATTTGCCGCAATAGTACAATTATCTCCTACCTCAAAGGACCCCAGAATCTTAGCTCCTGCTCCCACGGTCACATTATTTCCAAGGGTTGGATGGCGCTTTCCCTTATTAAGTCCCACGCCGCCTAAAGTCACCCCCTGGTAAATGGTACAATTATCCCCTACCACGGTTGTTTCTCCAATCACCACTCCGCTGCCATGGTCAATTAAAATCCCATGCCCCAGCTTTGCACCGGGATGAATCTCGATCAGCGTAAAAAACCTGGCCAGTTGGGAAATAAACCTGGCTATAAAAAACATCTTGTGCTGGTAGAACCAGTGGGCAAAGCGATGCCAGATCAATGCATGAACTCCCTGATAGAGCAAAAGCACTTCAAGCTTACTTCTGGCCGCCGGATCCCGCTCTTTTACTGCCGTAACATCAAGCCATATATCCTTTAATATCATATTACCCTTCCTCTTCTCCTTACTGCCTATTCTTATTTGAAGTAGTATATCATATGACAGCCTAAGAAAAAAGGGGAATTTTACGTTTTATCGCCCACAAAAACAGCCGTCCCGCTTTTGCCATATGCGGAACGGCTATTTCAACTTCTTTTCTACTGAAACACTACCGGAAGCTCTGACATCTCCGTTTTAATGACGATGAAGGGATAAGAGGGCTCCGTCCCCGTATTCTCTCCCTTTTCCGGGCCAATCAGTTCCGTATCCAGGACAATGGAATTATCTGTCAGGTAAAGATCG
This sequence comes from Lacrimispora sanguinis, assembly GCF_044987295.1. NCBI lineage: Bacteria > Bacillati > Bacillota > Clostridia > Lachnospirales > Lachnospiraceae > Lacrimispora > Lacrimispora sanguinis. Next base: position 2,698,609 of record NZ_CP173277.1, read on the forward strand.
TTTACTGCGATGCTATATCCCCCGCCGGCCTGCTTTCCGAAACCAACCACTATGTAAAGGTTCTTATCATCGCTGTAGGTCAGCTTAAAAGGTGACTGCTGCTTCTCCGCAATGATCTGCCTGAGTTCCTGCGGAATATCCGCGTCAGCAACCACGGTAAATTCCAGATCCCGCACTTTATCGCCGTTGTCCTTGTTTAAATTACACCCGCTCAACGTACGTACTACCAGTACCCACATGGCCAGGCCGAAAAAAATCATCCATTTTCTGCTTAACAGTCTCTTCATAGCACACTCCCCAACTTATTAATTATTACTATATATATGGGGAGACAACGGATTTTATGAAGGAATTTACGCTTATTTAAGTACTGGGATCTAAATTACCAGCAGGTCCACGCTCTTACCTCCCTGTGATTCCCCCGTACATTTCCGGCCTGCGGTCACGGAATAGCCCCCAGTTTCTCCTGTCAGTCATCATCTGATCCAGATCAAAGGAAGCGCATATCACGCCTTCTTCCTCCCTGCCCATAGATGCTGTGACAGCCCCGGTATTATCTGTAATAAAGGAGGAGCCATAAAATTTAAGAGAAGAGCTTTGATTCCCGTTTGACAGACTGGGAACAACGGATTCCACTCCAATCCGGTTAGCCGCTATAACCGGAATGATATTCGATGCGGCGTGTCCCTGCATGCAGCGCCTCCAGTGCTCCATGCTGTCACATTCCAGGATGGGCTCACTTCCTATGGCAGTGGGATATAAGATCAGTTCCGCTCCCTGTAACGCTAAGCACCTGGCTGTCTCCGGGAACCACTGATCCCAGCAGATCCCCATGCCGATTTTCCCATACATGGTATCAAATACTTGAAAGCCGGTATCTCCGGGCGTGAAATAAAACTTCTCCTGGTAGTAATGATCATCCGGGATATGAGTCTTCCGGTAAATTCCAAGATTTGTCCCATCTCCGTCAAGAACTGCCACTGAATTAAACATGGTATTTCCTGACCGCTCATAAAAGCTGATGGGAAGCACCACTTTTAGCTCAGCCGCAATCCCGGCGAAATGTTTAACCGCCTGGTTTTCCTCCGCCGGTTCTGCATATTCATAATAATCATACTGCCTTTCCTGGCAGAAGTATTGCCGTTCAAACAGCTCCGGAAGGAGAATGACCTTAGCCCCTTCCCCTGCTGCCTGCCTTACCAGTCTTTCGGCATTTGCAATATTCTTATTAACGTCATCGCAGCACCTCATCTGAACTGCCGCTACTGTTACCTCTCTCATAAAATTCTCCTTCCGGTTTCTCGAACTACAACGGAATTTGTTGTGTAATGCAGTGAATATTTCCGCCTCCCACAATAATATCTCTTGCAAACACCGGATAGATCTTCCTTTCCGGGAAGCACTCCCCTAATATCCGTATCGCCTCTGAATCATGAACATCCCCAAACTGAGGAACAATCACCCCTCCATTGGATATATAAAAATTCACATAGCTGGCAGCCAGGCGCTCTCCTGCCTCCCTCTCATCCTCTCCCGGTTCAAAGGAAAGGCCGGAAAGCTCCTCCTCTGTAATGTGGACCGGTTCCTTCGGTATGGGAAGCTTGTGAATCTTAAAATGCCGTCCTGCTGCATCTGTTTCCTGTTCCAGTATCCTTAAATCAACCAGGGACATTTCATACTGAGGATCGTCCTCATCATCCGTCCAGGCCAACACCACTTCCCCCGGCCGGACAAACGCGCAAACATTATCCACGTGCTCATTGGTTTCATCCTGATAGATGCCTGCTTTCAGCCAGATAACCTTAGCAGCCCCCAGATAACATTTCAGCTGCTCTTCAATCTGGAGCTTAGAAAGAGACGGATTCCGCCCGGCGCTCAAAAGGCAAGCTTCTGTTACCAAAAGCGTACCTTCCCCATCCGAGTGAATGGAACCTCCCTCCAGTACAAAATGCTTTGCATCGTAAACGGGATAGTTAAAAAGTTCGCAGAAACGCCCTGCTAGAAGGTCATCCTTTTGCCAGTCAGAATACAACCCGTCAAAAGTACCTCCCCAGGCATTAAACTGCCAGTCGATTCCCCTGATCTTACGTTCCTTATTGACCACAAAGGTTGGTCCCACATCTCTTGCCCATGCGTCGTCGGATTCCATGCCAATCACCTGGATCCGGTCCGACAGCATCTCTCTGGCGCATTCCTTCACATCAGGCTCAGCCAGCATGATTACCTGCTCGCTGTCTGCAATGGCCTCCGCAATTTCGGCAAAGGCTTTCCTTGCCATCCCTGCCCCAAAGGGCCAGGAGCCGGGCCGCTTGGGCCAGATCATGATACAGCCCCGATGAGGCTCAAATTCCCCCGGCATATAAAATCCATCTGCCGCCGGGAAGCTTTTTAATTTTTCCATAGTTTGTCTCCTGATGAATCTTGGGGATATGCTTGTAACTCCTAAGCCAGCCTGTTCTTAAAATCCTCATAGCCAAACCTTTTTACAACACGGCAGTCTCCACCTTGATCCATGATAGCGATGGCAGGAAGGGGCATTCCGTTAAAGGTGTTGTTCTTCACCATGGAATAGATGGCCATATCCATAAAATACAGTTTATCCCCAGGCTTTATCTCTCTGTCAAAGGAATAGTCACCAATCACGTCCCCTGCCAGGCAGGTACAGGAAGACAGCCGGTAGGTAAAAGCCTTTTCTCCCGGTTCTCCGCTGTCCTTTAAAGGCGGCCGGTACGGCATCTCCAGCACATCAGGCATATGGCAGGCTGCGGAAGCATCAAGGATCAATGTCTTTATTCCGTTTTCCACCACATCCATAACCTCTGTCACCAGATACCCGGCATTAAGTGCCACAGCTTCTCCGGGTTCCAGATAAATCTGAAGACCATACTTCTCCTGCATTCTCTTAATGCAGGCTTCTAACAGCCCGATATCGTAGTCCTCCCTGGTAATATGATGTCCTCCGCCCATGTTAAGCCAGGACAGTCCGGATAAATACTTCCCGAACTTTTCCTCAACGGCATCCAGTGTCTTTTTTAAATCATCGGAATTCTGCTCACATAAGGTGTGAAAATGGAGCCCTGATATCCAGGGCAGCCATTCCTCCTTAAAATTGTCAATGGATACGCCAAGCCTTGAACCGGGCGCACACGGGTCATAGATTTCATGGCCTTCCTGGGTGGAACACTGTGGATTAATCCTGATCCCGGCATTTACCCCGCCTAAAACATTTTTATACTTTTCCAGCTGGGAAAAGGAGTTAAATACAATGTGATCACAGATCTTTACCAGCTCATTAAAATCCTCTTCCTTATACGCAGGGGCAAAGACGTGGTTTTCAAGTCCCATCTCCTCTTTCCCCAGTCTGGCCTCAAAAAGCCCGCTGGCCGTAGTTCCGTCAAGATACTTGCCGATGAGAGGGTACTCCGCAAAGCAGGAAAATGCCTTCTGTGCCAGCAGGATCCTGCACCCGGTATTTTCTTTTACCTGCTTAAGGATTTTTAAGTTTTTCTCCAGCCTTTCCTCGTCGATCACATAACAAGGGGTTTTTAGCTCTTCGATCCTCATTTTTTCCCTATCTCCATACGGTTACAGTTTCCGGGTCCTCACATACCACCCATGGAAGCCCCCATTTGTTTAAAGCCTCCATATAGGGATCCGGGTCAAACTCTTCCACATTAAATACTCCAGGCTTCTTCCACTGGCCGGTTAATACCATCAGGCTTCCGATCATGGCCGGAACTCCGGTGGTGTAGGAAATCGCCTGGGATTCCACCTCTCTATAGCATTCCTCATGATCGCATACGTTGTAAATGTAAATGGTCTTTTCCTTTCCATCCTTTACTCCTGTAAAGATACATCCAATGTTGGTCTTTCCTTTGGTTCTGGGACCAAGGGATGCAGGGTCAGGAAGCAGGGCCTTTAAAAACTGGATAGGCACGATTTCCTGTCCGTTAAATTCTATGGGAGAAGTAGAAAGCATACCTACATTTTCCAGGCACTTCATATGGGTTAAATAGCTCTGTCCAAAGGTCATGAAGAAACGGATCCTCTTCACTCCAGGAATGTTCTTAGCCAGGGATTCGATCTCCTCATGGTGAAGCAGGTACATGTCCTTTTCCCCAACCTCCGGGAAATTGTATTTGGATTTGATCTCCATGGGCTCTGTCTCGATCCAGCAGCCATCTTCCCAGTATGAACCATTGGAGGACACTTCTCTTAAGTTAATTTCCGGATTAAAGTTGGTTGCAAAGGGATATCCATGATCGCCACCGTTACAGTCTAAAATATCAATGGTATGAATCTCGTCAAAATAGTGCTTTAAAGCATACGCAGAAAATACGCTGGTAACTCCAGGGTCGAACCCGCTTCCAAGGAGTGCGGTAATCCCTGCGTTCTCAAAGCGCTCCTTATAATCCCACTGCCAGGAATAATCAAAAAGGGCGGTAAATCCAAGCTCTTCACAACGCTTCTCATAGATCGCTCTCCACTCCTGATCATCCGTATTTTCAGGCTCAAAATTAGCGGTATCAATGTAATCTACCCCAGTTGCAAGACAAGCATCCATGATGGTTAAATCCTGATAGGGAAGAGCCACATTCAGTAAGGCATCCGGCTTATAATCTTTTATGAGGGCGATAACCTCTTCTACGTGATCTGCATCAACCCTGGCAGTCTCGATCCTTGTTTTTGTTGTCCCCGCAAGCTTATCCTTTAAGGCATCACATTTCTCCTTTGTCCTGCTTGCGATACAAATATCTGTAAACACCTCGCTGTTTTGACAGCATTTCTGGATTGCCACAGAGGCAACCCCTCCACAACCGATAATTAATAATCTGCTCATTCCTTTTCCTCCTCTTTCAGTAGATCTTCCACGTATTTAGGCAGCATAAAAGCGCCCGTATGAAGATTGGTTGTATAGTACCAGGTTTCAATTTTTAATTGATTCCATAGTTCTGGTTTAAAATCATTGATGGGATGATACTTTTTTGAAGCAAACCCAAACAGCCAGTAGCCCGACGGGCAGGTGGGAATATGGGCCTGATAAACACGGCTTATGGGGAAGGAACGAAATACCTTCCGGTGCATGCTCCTGCATGCCGCCTCATCCTCATCGTAAAAAGGGCTTCCATGCTGATAGACCATAATGCCATCGCTTCGCAGCGCCTTATAGCAGCTGCCGTAAAACTCCTTGGTGAAAAGCCCTTCTGTATGTCCGAACGGATCCGTGGAATCATTGATAATAAGGTCATATTCGTCCTTTTTGCTTCTCAAGAAGCGAAGCCCGTCATCGTAATAAACCTTAACCCTTGGATCAGAGAGGCCGCAGGATACCTCTGGGAAAATGTCCCGGCACACGTCTACAAACAGTTTATCCGTCTCTACCACATCTATGGACTGAATAAACGGATACTGCAAAAGTTCCTTGGCCACCCCTCCGTCGCCTCCGCCAATGATCAGCACATCCTTAACATTCGGATGGACTGCCATGGGTACATGGGTCACCATTTCATCGTAAATAAACTCATCCTTTTCAGAAAAAACAATGTCTCCATCCAAAGACACAAACTTTCCAAATTCCTGGGATTCGAACACGTCAATTCTCTGGTATTCACTTTCACCGGAGAATAGCTGTTTATCGATCCGTACCGAAAGCTTCACATTGGACGTGTGAAATTTTGAAAACCATATCTCCATATTTTCCTACCTCTCCCCTTCTTTGACCTGCTCCTTTAATACCATCAACCGCTCTACCGCCGGATCCTCGGTCCCCTGCATGGAACAGCCCATTTCCCTGGCATAGATGATGTACTCCACGATCTCTTCCGTAATCATCTCTCCCGGTGCCAGGATCGGAATACCCGGGGGATAGCACATGACAAACTCCCCGCTTATCCTTCCTGCGGATTCTCCTACCGGCACGGATACCTTTTGGGAATAAAATGCCTTCTGGGGCGATACCACCACTTTGGGCGCAATATATTCTCCTGACAGCATACCCGTACGATCCTTTTTGTAAAGACGTTCAATATCCGCCAGTGCTCCCACAAGACGTTCAATATCCTGAATCCGGTCACCGATGGAAATGTAGGCAAGGAGGTTGCAGATATCTCCAAATTCAATCTGGATATCATATTCATCCCGAAGGAGGTCATAGACCTCAATTCCTGCCAGCCCATTTCCCAGAGTATAAACGGATAACTTTGTCACATCGTAATCAAATATACTGGTTCCATTGATCAAATCCCTCCCATAAGCGTAGTAACCACCGATGGAGTTGATCTCCCCTCTGGCATATTCCGCCATTTCCACCACCTTTGCAAAGGACTCTTCTCCCCGCAGAGCCAGGTTCCTTCTGGATATGTCAAGGCTTGACAATAGCAGGTAAGAGGCGCTGGTGGTCTGGGTTAGGTTTATGATCTGACGTACATAATCCCCGTTTACTCCCTTGTTTAAAAGTAGAAGGGAACTTTGTGTCAGGCTTCCTCCTGATTTGTGCATGGAGACCGCTGCCATATCTGCCCCTGCTTCCATGGCGGAGACCGGTAGACCCTTTCCAAAATAAAGATGGGTACCATGGGCTTCATCAGCCAGGACCTTCATCCCATGGGCATGGGCCAGCCGGACAATGGAGCGGATATCAGAACAGATTCCATAATAAGTGGGATTGTTAACAAATACCGCCACTGCATCGGGATTTTCCTTAATCGCCTTTTCTACCTGGCTGATCTCCATACCAAGAGAAATGCCAAGCATACTGTTTACCTCTGGGTTTACATAAATCGGAACCGCTCCGCACAATACCAGAGCATTTAAGGCGCTTCTATGGACATTTCTTGGAAGAATGATCTTATCACCTGCCTTGCAGACAGACAGGATCATGCTCTGTACAGCCGACGTGGTCCCTCCCACCATCAAAAATGCATCTGCCGCTCCAAAAGCATCTGCTGTCAGCCGTTCTGCATCCCGGATCACGGACACCGGATGGCATAAATTATCAAGCGGCTTCATGGAATTTACATCGAGTCCGACACACCGTTCCCCCAAAAGCCGGGCAAGCTCCGGATTTCCCCTTCCCCGTTTATGGCCCGGCACATCAAAGGGTACTACCCTCTTTTTCTGAAATGTTTCAAGAGCTTCATAAATAGGCGCCCTCATCTGATCTTCTTTGTTCATATGGCTCTTACCTCTCCTTGTCACGGGATTGTCACTCCCTCTTTTGTCGCTGAAACGTAAGTGTCGCCTTATTGGCGCAGATTTTTTCATAGCAAAAAGGCAGGTGATTATTCATCACCTGCCTGCAATTTCATGAATGATATTTCCAGTAAGGGCATTATGCCCGTCTTTTATTCATGACAATTATCGTTTCGAGTCTACATAGCAAATATGTTGTCCCTGCTATTATTGATCGTTTCACAAGTGATGTGCTATCGCACGGATTATAAAGTAATCAACTTATAAAATTTGAGCTTTTAACTCAATCAATAATGTGGTTTCCCACGCTCGGCAGCTGACCCGCCTGTCCGTCTGGGCTTAACTTCTTACGAAGTGGTCAATATTTGCATGAAAACGATAATGTCTCTTCATACCGGGGTAAAGAATAACATATTTTACGGCCTCATGTCAATAAAAAATTTTAACATTTTTAAAAAACAGCCGTTGATGGGAATCCCTATCATTCCCATCAGCGGCTGTTTTTCATTTTTTTGTCCTATTAATTCTTTTTGCTGCACATCTGAAGGCGATGTTGGTATTTCTCTTTGGTGGCAAGGCCGCCTCGTATATGACGCTCGGATTTGTTAATATCAAGGATTACCCTGGCCCGGGCTGCCAGGGACGGATTAATGTGCTCTAAACGGTCCGTAACATCTTTATGTACCGTAGATTTGGAAATCCCAAATTTCTTCGCTGTCTGCCTCACGGTCGCATGATAGTCTATGATGTAGTTGGCGATCGCAACCGCGCGTTCTTCAATATATTCCTTCAAGAAAATCCCCCTGCTAGGACGTTTTTACATACTTATGCAGGAGGAGTAGCAAGTATGAATGGTTATCCCCACTGATTACAGATGAATTTTTTTCTCTATTTCGCCACCGTTTTCCCTACGTAACGGAAATGCTCCGGTTCATAACGGATGCCTGTAATATTCTCCTTTTCCTTGGGATAGCGGGGCACAAAACCAAACCGGCTGCAGTTCTCAGCCAGCCACAGGGCCTGTTTTTTAAAATTTATTCATTTTGTAAATATTAACCACAGACTAGGATCTTCTGCTGTTATTTAGATACAGCATTTTTCCAGAACGATACGCTGGTCTACGGATATTGTCATGTATTCCGGTGCTTTCCCAGTAAGTTCCTGGCTCCGTTTGTCTGGTTGCTGCGTTCCCACATAAACCTTATATGTACCGGCTTCCAGCACCAGATCTCCTTGTTCATCCCGTAAGGCAAAGGCTTTGTCGGAAAGTGCCACCTGCAATTCTCTTTCCTCCCCTGGTTCCAGTTCTACCTTTAAAAGTGCCTTGAGCTGAGCATTGGGTGTCCCCGGCGCACAGGATTTTACATATACCTGCAGGGTCTCTGCTCCCTTCCTATGCCCTTCATTCTTTATTACTGCTTTTACGCTTAAGGTATCACCTGCCCCTATCCGGTCCTGGCTTATGGATACATCTCTTACGGCAAAATCCGTGTAAGAAAGTCCGTAGCCAAAAGGATACAGAGCCTCTTGTTCCATATACCGGTAGGTTCTGCCCTTCATGGAATAATCCGTAAAGGCCGGAAGCTCCTCTGTACTCCGGTAAAAGGTGACGGGTAGCTTTCCTTCCGGCGAATAATCCCCGAACAGCACGGCGGCCAGCGCACGGCCTCCCTGAGCTCCCGGATACCAGCCTTCAATAATGGCAGGGATATGAGCATCTGCCCAGGACACATCAAGGGCACTTCCTGATAAAAGCACTAAAACCACAGGTTTGCCGCTCTTATAGATCTCCTCCAGCACTTGCTTTTGCAGCCCTGGAAGGGATAAATTAGGTTTATCGCCGCTGGCATATTCATTCCCCTCGTCGCCCTCTTCTCCTTCCAGACTGGAATCCAGGCCCATGCAGGCAATGATTACATCGCTGGCTTCGCACACCCCGCGAACCTCTGACAGCCGATCATTCTCCTGACCTAAACCGCTTACCCTCGGTTTACATAAATGGCAGCCTTCTGAGACCATAACACGGACATCTTCTCCAACATAATCCTGGATTCCTTCGGAAACCGTATAATACCTGGAAGCAGTGCCCTCGTAATTTCCTATCAACGCCTTTCGGTTATCGCTGTTGGGTCCGATGATGCCAATGGTTTTCAGACTGCTCTTATCAAGTGGAAGTATATTTCCCTCATTTTTAAGCAGTACAAAGGACTTTCTGGAAGCCTTAAAATTCAGCTCCTTATGCTCTCTGGTATCATTGTCCTCATAAGTAATTTTATTGTATTCCACAGCTTCCGGCTCCTCAAACAGCCCAAGCTTCAGCCTTGTCATCATCAGATTCTCAACTGCTTCATTTAACCGTTCCTCAGACACCATCCCCCGGTTTACTGCCTCCGTCAGATATAAAAACAGGCTTCCGCAATTTAAATCACAGCCGTTTTCCATTGCCATGGCAACAGATTCCAGGGCGGAACTTGTAACTCCGTGATGTTCATGAAAATCCTTTACTGCCCAGCAATCTGAGGTTACGTGCCCCTCAAATCCCCAGTCCGTCCTCAAAATATCCTTAAGCAGGGTCTTGCTTCCGCAGCAGGGTTCCCCATTGGTCCGGTTATAGGCTCCCATAACCGTCTCTACCTTTCCTTCTTTCACACAAGCCTCAAACGCAGGCAAATAGGTTTCAAACATATCTTGTTTTGTCACCTCAGCATTAAAGGAATGGCGTATATCCTCTGGACCTGAGTGGACTGCAAAATGTTTGGCGCAGGCTGCGGTCTTCATATAGCTTTCGTCATCCCCCTGCAGCCCTTTAATGAAACGAACTCCCATACGTGAAGTCAGATACGGATCTTCTCCGTATGTTTCATGTCCCCTTCCCCAACGGGGATCCCTGAAAATATTAACATTGGGGGCCCAAAACGTAAGTCCCTTATAAATATCCGTATCTCCGTATTTCTGCTGCATATGAAACTTTGCCCTGGCCTCTGTGGAAACTGTATCAGCAACTTCAAAAAGCAGCTCCTCGTCAAAGCTTGCCGCCAATCCAATGGCCTGAGGAAACACCGTAGCTACACCGGCCCTGGCCACACCATGAAGGCCTTCATTCCACCAGTTATATCCCTTTATTCCCAACCTTGGAATCGCCGCTGCACTGTGTACGGTCTGTGATACCTTTTCCTCCAGCGTCATTTTCCCTACCAATTCTTTTGCTTTTTTCCGGTATTCCTTCAGTTTATCCTGATTCATGGAACTCACCTTAACCTTTCCTTTTAAACTTATATCCTGACATTCCCTTGCCTTTTTTTCCATGACTCCATCATAGCATTTCATAACGAATCAGGCATCCCACTTCTTGCTTCCAATGGCGCACATATTGCTTTTTCTACAAAAAATCCTCTTACAGGAACACTCATAAACCTGGTATTCCCATAAGAGGAGCCGTTAACTTCCCTTTGTTTCTATTCTTCCGATTCATACATCTGCTGTTTGATCTTCCTGTAATCGCTTGGTGAACAGTGCTTTATCATCTTAAAGGTACGGTTAAAAGCGCTCATGGATGAAAAGCCCGAACCCATAGCAACATCCGTAATGCTCATTTCCCTGGTATTATACAAAAGCTCCTCCGCTCTTTTCACTCGTTTGGAGTTTAAATATTCATAAAAGGTCATGTTCATATACTGTTTAAATATTCTGGTAAAGTGATATTTGGAAAATCCGCAAATTCGTGCCACTTCCCCCAATGTCAGATTCTCCATGAAGTGCTGGTTGATATAAGTGCTGGCATTCATGACAGCTTCAAAATATTCCTGCTGCTTCAAGGCAGGGATCTGCCTACCGGCCCCATCCTTACATACTTTATTTCTCCCTAATTCCACATAGATCTCAATCAGTGCCGCATAAATGGATGCCTCCCGGAAACCGTTGCTTCCCTGATATTCCTCAATAATCTTATCAAGTTTCTTCTTAATATGCCCATAAAGAGAATCTCTGTCCTCCTTTTTTAAGAATATGACCGGGGGAATTATATGCAGCAAGGTTTCCATCTCCTTTAAATGGTAAAGAAGAGCCGCATCAAACTGTAAAATATAACGTTCTCCCTGAGAGGGCGCCTTTAAGGAATGGATCACGCCGGAATGGATCAGAATGATATCTTCTTTTTCAAGGAGAAAATGTTCCTCCCCTACGATTACCTCATAACCACCCTTTATCGGCATGATCATTTCAATTCCTCCATGCCAGTGTTCCGGATAATCCTCAAAATTCTTATTATGATATAGTCGAAGTCCTAATGAGCATTCATAATGAATCGTCTCATGCATTCCGTTTAAGATTTCAATCATAAAATTCCCCTTTTCGATGTCTATTCCCGAGTCAATCCGAATTTATAATGATTTGTAAAGATTAAAGAATTTTTGCATAAAATATTGCCTGATTTTTCTCTGCCATACTAGTTTTAAAATTCAAATTTCCATTGACGCATTGGTTAATTCACACTATAATTTAATGTGTCATTGTGCATATATTTCCAACTTTAACATAAAAAGGAATTTACGGAACAGAAAGAAGAGACTGCGTTTTGGTCTGTTGAGGTGAACGAATTGATTTATCTTCCTATTGAGAAATTGACTGAAGGTATGGAATTAGCCCGAAACATCCCGGGAATAAACCCAATGCTTCCTTTTGCGGTAACCGGCTTCAAGCTGAGTGAACGTATGATCGGCCGCATGAAAACCATCGGAGTACAAGGGGCTTATATCTGCACAGAGATCACGCAAGGCATTGAACCCGAAGATTTTGTAGAACCGGAGTTAAAAGCCAAAATGCTGACAAGCATCCGCGATGTCTTTGACCAGAGTTTGAAAAAATTTACCTTTCAGTCCAGCAAACAGGTTTACGAGGAGATCGCCAAGGTGGCCGAATCCGTTGTTATGAATGTTTTGAATAAGGACAAGTATCTCTTTCAGATGATAGATATCAGAGATTATGACGGGTATACTTACTCCCATAGTCTTTATGTAGGCATTTTAAGCGTATTATTGGGAAAGTACATCGGACTTTCCGTTTCCAATCTTAATGACCTGGCCCTCTGCGGCCTTCTTCATGACATTGGAAAAACAGATATTCCAATTGATATTACCAACAAACCGGGCCCCTTAACCAAAGAAGAATTTGAAATTATGAAACAGCATCCCAGCCTTTCCTATAAAAAACTAGGCGACCACATCGTAATTTCCCAAGCAGTTCTGCAGGGGGTTCAAACCCACCACGAAAAATTTGACGGAACTGGGTATCCCTTTGGCCTTACAGGCAAGGATATTCCTCTTTATGCCCGGATCCTGGCTATTGCAGATGTATATGATGCTCTCAATTCCACCAGGCCATACCGGAAAGCTTGGTCTCCCAGACGGATTTTTGACTATCTTACCAGCTGCTCCAATACTCATTTTGACCCGGAACTGCTGACAGCTTTCCTTCATTGTGTTTCCGCATATCCCATCGGTACCATTGTCCTCCTTAGTGACGGGAGTTCCGCAGTGGTTAAGGATAATACGCCAGGATTTTCTCTGCGCCCCATTATCCGCTTCATCAGTCCTCCTCAAAAGGCAGGCAGAGAAGTGGACTTATCATGCGAATTATTTAATCTGACTATCATCGACGATGATGAATGTTGACAATCCTTTTCCCCATCAGCATGGGACGGGCTTTTTTACTCTACATAAAAACCCGCCCCTACTAATCAACTCCAAATCTGGGTTTCTGATTCCATCATCTGACCGCTTTTTAGAGCCTGCTCCATAAGTATCCTCACATAGGCGTCCTGCAGCCCCTCGGATAGAGGATAAACCTCCACGCCCCCCTCAATAAACCGTCTCATTCCAAGCATAAGAGTTCCTATGGCCGTTTCATCCTGAGAAAGCCCATTGATCCTTCCTAACTCATAAAACGGATTTCTATAAAGCAGCTCCTGTTCCATGTAGATTTCTTTGATTCCATTTCCTGTTTCAAAAGGTTTTTGAATAATCTGTAATTCTCTTGACCGGTTGTCTTCTCCTACATAACGAAGCGTCCAGTCATCCAGTTCCCCTCTTGCTCCCTGAACATTTAAATGACGGCTCCTGATACTGGAATGGTACTGTATACCATTAAAATCATAAAAGGCTGTTTTTCCCCCTTCAAATTCAAAGGTCAGCCTGACCCGTTCTCTTTCACTTACCCTGCCGTCTTCAATAAGCCCTTGCCTGGAATCCGTCTCCACTACCGGATAACGGTATTTCTTTCCATACACTTTCATGTTTTCCAAACCAATTCCTAAAAGCCGTCGGATCAGGCTGGCTCCATGGTAGTCATGAACTGCAGAGATATTAACCATATATGGATCACCAAGATACCCCCGCTTAGCGATCTCAATAGCCGCATGAAAGACCGGGTATTCAAAATACTGCTCCGCAACCTGTATCCTGGCTCCTTCCTGGGTATGAAGACGCCAAAGCTCCTGCAAATCTTCTAATTCCATAGCAGCCGGTGTCTCACAAAGCACTGGATATCCCTTCAGTGCCCATTCCCTTGTCACTTGAAAGATGGAATCCTTATTAACAGCCACTACAACGAAATCCGGATTTTCTGATCGGCATTCCTCTGGGCTTGTCACGGCTTTGATTCCGGTTTCCTCCTGCAGCCACTGGGCTTTTTCTTTTGTCCGGCAAAGAAATGCTGCCAGATGAAAACAATCCGGATAAGCTTTGGCAATCCTTGCATAGAACTGAGATCTCCATCCGGAGCCTATTACAACAAAATTAAGTGGTTTCATAAATAATACCCCCTAGCTACCTGTAATTCCTCTCGTTTTCCTGCTCCAAAATAAAGGTAAGAAGTGCTTTGCATCCTTCATATACATCATCATAGGTACGGTCAAAGTCTCCGGTATACCACGGATCTGCAATATCCCTAGGATGAGGAGAGAAGTCCAAAAGCCGCTTTACCTTTCCTTCCGGGTCTCCGCCCAGGATTCTAAGCATATTTGTCACATTCCTCTGTTCCATACCAATCAGATAGTTATATTGGTCATAATCCTTCCTGGATAACTGTACTGCATGTTTTCCAGCCGTGGATATTCCATATTCTTTAAGCTTTTCTCTTGTCCAAAAGCCGCTTTACCTTTCCTTCCGGGTCTCCGCCCAGGATTCTAAGCATATTTGTCACATTCCTCTGTTCCATACCAATCAGATAGTTATATTGGTCATAATCCTTCCTGGATAACTGTACTGCATGTTTTCCAGCCGTGGATATTCCATATTCTTTAAGCTTTTCTCTTGTTCCACGGTGCACCGGATTCCCGATCTCTTCCGTACTTGTGGCTGCTGACGCCACATAGAAGCGATCGCCTAAATGCTCCTTTTCTATCATATCCTTCATAACAAACTCCGCCATGGGTGATCTGCATATATTTCCAAGGCAGACCATTAATATACGGATGACATCCTGTCCTCTCTTCATTGCATACAGCTCCTTAATTCTATAAAAGACTTAAAAACAAAAAAAGCGCAAACCCATACCTGGATTTACGCATTATAATTCTGTGCTATGCACCATAACCTGCTGCATATACCCTCAAAACCACACATTGTTACATATCTATTTTCATCCGTTCTTTCCTCTTACCTAAACCAACCTGGTTAAGCCCTCGACCTATTAGTGACAGTCAGCTGCACATGTTGCCATGCTTCCACCTCTGCCCTATCTACCTCGTCGTCTTCAAGGGGTCTTACTCTTGCGATGGGATATCTCATCTTGAGGGGGGCTTCACGCTTAGATGCCTTCAGCGTTTATCCCTTCCCGACTTGGCTACTCTGCCATGGCTTTGATAGCCAACAGATACACCAGAGGTCAGTCCATCCCGGTCCTCTCGTACTAAGGACAGCTCCTCTCAAATATCCTACGCCCACGCCGGATAGGGACCGAACTGTCTCACGACGTTCTGAACCCAGCTCGCGTACCGCTTTAATGGGCGAACAGCCCAACCCTTGGGACCTACTACAGCCCCAGGATGCGATGAGCCGACATCGAGGTGCCAAACCACTCCGTCGATGTGAACTCTTGGGAGTGATAAGCCTGTTATCCCCAGGGTAGCTTTTATCCGTTGAGCGATGGCAATCCCACTTTATACCACCGGATCACTAAGTCCTAGTTTCCTACCTGCTCCACCCGTCGGTGTCGCAGTCAAGCTCCCTTATGCCTTTGCACTCTTCGAATGGTTTCCGTCCATTCTGAGGGAACCTTTGAGCGCCTCCGATACCCTTTCGGAGGCGACCGCCCCAGTCAAACTCCCCGCCTGACATTGTCCCCCAGCCAGGTCATGGCTGCAGGTTAGAAATCCAATACCGCAAGGGTGGTATCCCAACATCGGCTCTGATAAGACTGGCGTCCTATCTTCACTGCCTCCCACCTATCCTGTACATGCAGTACCGAATCCCAGTATCAAGCTGGAGTAAAGCTCCATGGGGTCTTTCCGTCCTGGCGCAGGTAACCAGCATCTTCACTGGTATTTCAATTTCACCGGGTGCATTGTTGAGACAGCGCTCAAATCATTACGCCTTTCGTGCGGGTCGGAACTTACCCGACAAGGAATTTCGCTACCTTAGGACCGTTATAGTTACGGCCGCCGTTTACTGGGGCTTAAATTCAGAGCTTCGCGTTGCCGCTAACCCCTCCTCGTAACCTTCCAGCACCGGGCAGGCGTCAGCCCATATACCTCACCTTTCGGTTTTGCATAGACCTGTGTTTTTGCTAAACAGTTGCTTGAGCCTATTCTCTGCGGCCTGGTTTCCCAGGCACCCCTTATCCCGAAGTTACGGGGTCATTTTGCCGAGTTCCTTAACAATGCTTCTCCCGCCGGCCTTAGGATTCTCTCCTCATCCACCTGTGTCGGTTTACGGTACGGGCACATATTACACAATAGCGGCTTTTCTTGACAGCCCCTACGAAGACTTCCCTACTTATGTTCGGTACGCGTCACACCTTCCTGTTGCTGGGTGGATTTGCCATTCCAGCCAGTCCAGTGCTTGCCCCGGTCTTTTCATTCCCGGGTTCTTCTTCGGTTCTGTGTCCCCACAGTTCTGATAATATGCGGTACAGGAATTTCAACCTGTTGTCCATCGACTACGTCTTTCGACCTCGCCTTAGGCCCCGACTTACCCAGAGCAGATCAGCTTTACTCTGGAAACCTTAGATATTCGGCCTGGAGGATTCTCACCTCCATCTCGCTACTCATTCCGGCATTCTCTCTTCTTAACACTCCACATCTCCTTACGGTAATGCTTCTGTGCGTTAAGAATGCTCCTCTACCAATGTATCATACGATACATTCCACAGCTTCGGTGTCGTGTTTTAGCCCCGGACATTTTCGGCGCAGGACCTCTCGACTAGTGAGCTATTACGCACTCTTTGAATGTGTGGCTGCTTCTAAGCCAACATCCTAGTTGTCTGTGAAATCCCACATCCTTTTCCACTTAACACGCACTTTGGGACCTTAGCTGGTGGTCTGGGCTCTTTCCCTTTTGACTACCCAACTTATCTCGTGCAGTCTGACTCCCGTACATCATCTGGCCGGCATTCGGAGTTTGATATTCTTTGGTAAGCTTTGACGCCCCCTAGGAAATTCAGTGCTCTACCTCCGGCAGACTAATACGAGGCTAGCCCTAAAGCTATTTCGAGGAGAACCAGCTATCTCCGGGTTCGATTGGAATTTCTCCCCTACCCACACCTCATCGCCACCCTTTTCAACGGATGTGCGTTCGGTCCTCCATTTCCTTTTACGGAAACTTCAACCTGGACATGGGTAGATCACCCGGTTTCGGGTCTACCTTTACTGACTTATGCGCCCTATTAAGACTTGGTTTCCCTTCGGCTCCACACCTTAAGTGCTTAACCTTGCCAGTAACGGTAACTCGCCGGACCGTTCTACAAAAAGTACGCGGTTCCACCTTAAACGTGGTTCCACAGCTTGTAAACACAGGGTTTCAGGTTCTTTTTCACTCCCCTCCCGGGGTCCTTTTCACCTTTCCTTCACAGTACTATGCGCTATCGGTCACTAAGTAGTATTTAGCCTTGGGGGGTGGTCCCCCCGAATTCCCACAAGGTTTCTCGTGTCTCGTGGTACTTTGGATCCTGCTCGCTGACTATTGCTTTCCCATACAAGGCTTTCACTTTCTATGGCCGGTCTTTCCAGGACCGTTCTGGTAACAAATCGTCTCACTTATTGCAGTCCATAACCCCAGTATGCACGCATACTGGTTTAGGCTCCTTCCATTTCGCTCGCCGCTACTTTGGAAATCGAGTTTTCTTTCTTTTCCTCCGGGTACTTAGATGTTTCAGTTCCCCGGGTTCCCGACGTATGGCTATGTATTCACCATACGACAACTGAGGTTTGCTCAGTTGGGTTTCCCCATTCAGATATCTCCGGATCAAAGGATATTTGCTCCTCCCCGAAGCTTTTCGCAGCTTATCACGTCTTTCATCGGCTCTTAGTGCCAAGGCATCCACCCTGCGCTCTTATTAGCTTAACCAATTCGATGTTCACCTGCGGGTGCGGGCTACTTATCTAAGATACATAGCGTTGTATCTCTGGTCTTAGGTTTGTTATTTCACCGTACGTTACGGTTACTTTAACGAGTTTTGTTTGGTTACATCGTTAGATGTAACACCTCGGATGTCTTGATATTGTCTTTATAATAAAGACTTTATCTAGATATATTTCAATATGTGGTTTTCAAGGTACATACACGATGTCATCAGAAACATTACATGCTTTCTTTTGGCATCACCTGACTGAAGTTTATCAGTCATTCGCTTGCTCGATAGGCTCGAACCCACGAATCACTGGTAAAAACCAGCTATATAAAACAGCACTACCCTGCTGAATCAGGTTAACACATTCTTTAGCACAGGCTTCGCTTTTCCCTCCGCCCATTGGAACATGTCCGTTCTATATAAAACACTCGCTAGAGTGAATTTTTTTAAAGTAATCTGGCACCCACCTGCTCTCCCATGCCGTCTCCAGCATAGTACCATCGGCCGCTTAAGTCTTAACCATCGTGTTCGGGATGGGAACGGGTGTCTCCCCTAAGCGCATCGGCACCAGAAATTTCGTGTCTTACTAGTAATGCGTGTACAATGGAATGGAAATGTGTGTTGAAAGCTTGCTTTCATAAGCACATTTGTATTCTGTTGTATAAGCGGCACAGCCGCAACCGAGCGAACTTGTTCGCAAGGTTACACATTACGAAACTTTGAAACATAAGACTCAACAGTATATAAAACCCTTACTTCTTCTTCCTTAGAAAGGAGGTGATCCAGCCGCACCTTCCGATACGGCTACCTTGTTACGACTTCACCCCAGTTATCAGTCCCGCCTTCGGCAGCTCCCTCCTTACGGTTGGGTCACTGACTTCGGGCGTTACCAACTCCCATGGTGTGACGGGCGGTGTGTACAAGACCCGGGAACGTATTCACCGCGGCATTCTGATCCGCGATTACTAGCGATTCCAGCTTCATGTAGTCGAGTTGCAGACTACAATCCGAACTGAGACGTTATTTTTGGGGTTTGCTCCAGATCGCTCCTTTGCTTCCCTTTGTTTACGCCATTGTAGCACGTGTGTAGCCCAAATCATAAGGGGCATGATGATTTGACGTCATCCCCACCTTCCTC
>NZ_CP173277.1:2720000-2885000 GCF_044987295.1 Lacrimispora sanguinis
ACGCCAACTGCTCAAATAAATTTATTTCTGAATCACGAGCGCAAAGGAAATAGCGGCTCATTACTTTCTGGTCCAGAATATGAGCGAGTGTTCGTTCCACCAGCTCTTCTTTTTTAAATTTGGAAAGTCCATTCATACCATGTCTTTTTGCAATCTCAAGAATACTGCCTTTATCATAGCAATCATAAACTTCTGCTATATGAACTTCTTCCGATGAAGCATCAGAACTCTGGTCCAGACGTTTATTGACTGCAGACATGTCATATTCCTTCAGTTCTTTTGAACCTGACTCCAAAAGATCATAGTACCCGGCGATGCCTCCACAGTTTTCCGGGACACAATCTCCTTTGAATTTTACAACCTGTCCCCAGCTTTCCTTATAATCAGCCACCACATCTTCTACCTGGATGTTTAATTCCCAGTTTTTGTCAATGCCGTAGGTATATGTAAACTTGCTGGTACCGGATACCAGACTGTCAATGGTTTCATCACTTAAAAGGTATTGAAATTTCTGGGACCTATCCTCTGTTCCCGGAACTACCCGAACCCCTTCAGAACGGAATTCAAATTCATACAGGTGTTCATCGGACCAGCAGAATGCTGTCTGAATCATCTGGTGCAACTTTCCAAAGGTTATCCCTTGCGGTACCAGAACCCTTCTCCAAATCGGCGGCTTGCTGCCTTTGATCGTGACTTTCAGTTGATATGCTCCCATGAAAACGCCCTCCTGTCTCGTATCCTTTGTATCCGTTCTTAAATTACGGAATGTTATTTTTATTTCTACTATAAAATAAGCGCACGTTCCAATTTACCATATTTCCTCCCATTCTGTCCAGTCCATCCCGTGAATTTTTGCAAACAAAAGGCTGTTTTTTGTAATTATAACAGCTTTTTCTATGCCGGCTATCCTTCTTAACTAAAATATAGGAATTTCATTTTCCCATCCTGCAAATACTATTAATAGGAAATAAATAGATCTGAAAGGATTTACACAACCTTTACATTTTCTATACTAAAACATGATATCAGAAAAGTTTTACGGCTGATATACTCCATGATGTAAGCGAAAGCAATTTTAAAGAGAAAAGAGGAGAAAGTAAATATGAAAAAAAATTACATTAAGGTTCTTGCATTAGCTGGAATGGCTATTCTTACAATGGGTACTTTAGCTGGCTGCGGCAGCAAAAATGCTGAGACACAGGCTCCTGATACCAAAACCGAGGCTGGCACTACAAGTGGGACAACCGCTAACGAGACAACCGCAAAAGAAGATACTGCCTCTAATTTAAAGGGTTCTATCAGCATGGTTGGTTCTACCTCTATGGAGAAATTCGCAACCGCTTTAAGTGAAGTTTTTATGGAAAAATATCCGAGCGTTACCGTACAGGCCGAATTTGTAGGTTCTGGCGCAGGAATCGAAGCAGTTACCAATGGTTCTGCAGATATCGGTAACTCTTCCCGTAATTTAAAAGATGAAGAAAAAGCAAAAGGTGTTGCTGAAAATATCGTTGCAATCGATGGTATCGCCGTTGTCTCTGATCCGGCCAATACCGTTGATAATTTAACAAAAGACCAGTTGATCAACATCTACAACGGAACAACTACCAACTGGAAGGAATTAGGCGGAGCCGATCAGCCGATCGTTGTGATTGGACGTGAGGCAGGATCCGGTACAAGAACTGCTTTTGAAGAACTGTTAAAGCTGGAAGATGCATGCAAATACAGCAATGAGCTGGACAGCACCGGCGCAGTTATGGCAAAGGCCGCTTCCACTCCAGGCTCCATTGGCTATGTATCTCTGGACGTTCTTGATGATACCGTCAAGACCATGAAGCTGGAAAGCATAGAACCAACTCCGGAAAACATCAAGGCAGGTTCCTACTTCTTAAGCCGTCCATTCGTTATGGCTACCAAAGGAGAGATATCTGAGCAGAGTGATCTGGTGAAGGCATTGTTTGACTACATCTATTCAGATGAAGGAAAAGATTTAGTGAAAGCCGTTGGTTTAATCCCGGCAAACTAATTGAAAAGAAATTCTTCTTATACTGCATAACGATAATATTTACAGGGGACGCAGCCGGATGATTATGCTACGTCCCCGTTTTGAAAGGAGCTGTTATATGCGACCAAAATCTTATTCCATATTTGGTGGCCACGGAAGTAAATCAGGAGTCGAGCATGCTGCAGAAGTGATCTTTACTGTCTGTGGCTTCTTTGCCGTTTTGGCTGTGGCCTCTATCACTCTGTACATGATCATAAGCGGTACGCCGGCACTTTTTAAGGTGGGGATTCTGGATATTCTGTTCGGAACCATCTGGATGCCGGCAGCCGCTACACCAAGCTTTGGTATCCTCTATGTCATTCTGACCTCTATCATTGGAACTGCTCTGGCGATCCTGATCGGCGTTCCCATTGGCGTTATGACTGCCGTTTTCCTGGCTGAAGTTGCCCCTGAAAGATTAACCAACATCGTGCGCCCGGCAGTAGAGCTGTTAGCCGGTATTCCTTCCGTTATTTATGGGTTGCTTGGTATCTTGATTTTAAACCCATTAATGTATAAAATAGAGTTAAAAATATTTGCAGGATCCACCACTCACCAGTTTACCGGAGGTGCGAATCTGATCTCCGCTGTTTTAGTGCTGGCCTTAATGATTCTTCCTACGGTTATCAACATCAGTGAATCAGCGCTCCGTGCTGTTCCGCAGCACCTTAGGAGTGCCTCCCTGGCTCTTGGAGCTACAAAGATCCAGACGATTTTTAGTGCGGTCCTTCCGGCAGCAAAATCCGGTATCATTACCGCGATTGTCCTTGGAACAGGCCGGGCCATCGGTGAAGCAATGGCCATCAGTCTGGTGTCCGGAAGTTCGGTAAATATGCCTCTTCCCTTTAATTCGGTCCGTTTCCTTACTACTGCGATCGTATCAGAGATGTCTTATTCCGCCGGGCTCCACAAACAGGTGCTCTTTACCATAGGTCTTGTCCTATTTGCTTTTATCATGCTCATTAACATTACCCTTAACAACCTGTTAAAGAAAGGAGAGGAAAGCCATGACAAATGATATCGTTATTCCTGTTCAAAAAGAATCCGCAGTAACACATAGCATTTATAACCAGAAAAACCGGATCTCCGATTCTTTCTTAACGTTTCTTATTTACTTATGCGCTTCCATCTCTATTATGGTCCTGGTCGGAATCATGGGCTATGTGTTTGTTCGCGGCATTCCCGAAATAAGCCTGGAATTTCTGACCACTGTGCCAAGTACCATTAAAGGAACCTTTGGTATCGTCGGAAATATTGTTAACACCTTATATGTCGTTGTCATTACCCTGTTAATCGCCACTCCCTTAGGCGTTGGCGCAGCCATTTACTTAAACGAATATGCAAAGGGCGGAAAAGCGGTACGAATCATCGAATTCACCACAGAGACCCTGGCAGGTATCCCCTCCATTATCTTCGGACTTTTTGGTTATGTGTTTTTTGGAAACACCCTGGGCCTTGGCTATTCCATCCTCACCGGTGCATTAACCTTATCCATCATGGTTCTTCCCCTTATTACCAGAACCACTCAGGAAGCCTTAAAAACCGTTCCGGAAAGCTACCGTTCTGGTGCACTGGGCATCGGTGCAACCAAATGGTATATGATCCGGACCATTCTGCTTCCCAGCGCCATGCCAGGCATTGTAACCGGAATTATCCTGGCCATCGGCCGTATCGTGGGAGAGTCCGCTGCCCTTCTCTTTACGGCAGGAAGCGGTTACCTCCTTCCAAAGGACTTCTTCGGGAAGATATTTGAATCGGGCGGTACCCTGACGATTCAGTTGTACTTATGCATGCAAAAGGCCAAATACGGCCAGGCCTTCGGAATTGCCGTTGTCCTTCTGGTCATCGTACTGGCAATAAACGGACTTGCAAAATTTCTGTCTCATAAATTCAATACGGAGGTCAAAGAATCGTGAATACCAATACAGTAAAAATTTCAACCAACCATTTAAATCTATATTATGGAACGAATCACGCACTGAAGGATGTAAGCCTAAATCTCTTCACAAATAAAATTACTGCCTTTATCGGCCCATCCGGCTGCGGAAAATCTACCTACTTAAAAACATTAAACCGAATGAATGACCTGGTTCCAAGCGTAAAAATAGAAGGAGAGGTTCTTTTAGATGAAGAAAACATCTATGATCCCCGAGTCGACACCACTCTTTTACGAAAAAAAATCGGTATGGTATTTCAGCAGCCAAACCCGTTTCCAATGAGCATCTATGACAATGTAGCCTACGGCCCAAGAATCCATGGTATAAAGAATAAATCCGAGCTTGACGATATAGTGGAAAGAAGCTTAAAAGGAGCAGCTCTCTGGGATGAGGTATCTGACCGTTTAAAAAAATCAGCCCTCGGCCTATCCGGCGGCCAGCAACAGCGTCTTTGTATCGCCCGCGCCCTGGCAGTTGAGCCGGAAGTACTGCTTATGGATGAGCCCACCTCAGCCTTAGACCCTATCTCAACCCTGAAAATCGAAGACCTGATGGATGAGCTGAAAGAAAAGTACACAGTTGCAATCGTTACCCACAACATGCAACAGGCAACCCGAATCGCAGATAATACTGCCTTTTTCCTTGTAGGAGAGGTGGTGGAATACGCTCCCACAACCGAGCTTTTCACTGCCCCTAAGGACAAAAGAACCGAAGACTATATCACAGGACGCTTCGGCTGATCCATTTTATATAGAACAATAAAGGAGAAAAAGCAATGACAACAAGAGTTAATTATGAGCATGAGTTAAGCCTTTTAAACCATGACATAAAAGAAATGGGGCGAATGGTCGAAACCTCCATTGAACAGTGCTTTGTGGCATTTGAAGACCAGGATTTTGAAAAAGCAGAGGATATCATAAAAGGAGACCGTACCATCAACGACCTAGAGCGTTCCATCGAGGCCCGCTGCCTCTCCATCATCTTACGCCAGCAGCCTGTTGCAGGCGATCTAAGAGTGGTTTCCAGCGCTTTAAAAGTGGTTACGGACTTAGAGCGTATCGGCGATCACGCTTCCGACATCGCTGAACTCATCCTGCGCATAAAAGGAGAACACGTTTACCACGTAGTCCGCCATATCCCTTCCATGGCCACCGCCGCCCGTGAAATGGTCCGCTGCTCCATCGAAGCTTTTATCAATCAGGATTTAGAGACTGCAAAGCAGATTGAAAAGCAGGATGATGTGGTTGATGAATTATTCGATAAGGTGAAGAATGATGTGGTTGATTTGTTAAAGCATTCCAACGAGCATATCGATCAGTGCATTGATTTGTTAATGGTAGCAAAATATTTAGAGCGAATTGGGGATCATGCAGTAAATGTTTGTGAATGGACAGAGTTTTCAAAAACCGGAGCATTGAAGAATGTACGGATATTGTAAAGCTACGAGCAGTGCGTCCTCAAAAATGAAAGAGCCCATAAGAATGCCAGCATTCTTATGGGCTCTTTTGATTTTGAGGACATACGGCGACAGCCGTCAAGCGAGAAGTAGCGAAGCGGATTCGAGCTTGAGCACTGCGGACTAACGGGCAGCACAATCAAACTCAATCTTTTACTATCTCACTTCTCCTACAACATCGCCCCACCTCTACAATAAGTCTGAACCACATCATAATCATCTCTAAGAACTACAAAATCCGCATCATACCCAGCAACCAGTCTGCCCTTCCTATCATCAACACCCAAACACTTAGCTGGATTAATCGTACAAGAATTCAAAGCCGAATCAAAAGGCACCATAGCCTCTTCCACCAAAATCTTCAGCCCCTTATTCGCCTTCAGCGTACTACCCGAAATCGTATCCGTCCCCTTCAGATAAGCAAGGCCATTCTCCCTAATCTCAATGCTATGCCCACCCAGCTGAAAATCCATTCCAGCGGCGCAATGCTTTGGACAAAGAGAATCCGTAATCATAATCGCATGGTCCCTGCCCTTAATCGCATAATAATTATTAAGCGCAGCCAGATGAGAATGGCACCCATCACAAATGATCTCGCCATAAATATCCCTCACCCTGAACGCAGCTCCAACCAGCCCAGGATCCCTATGATGATAAGGTGTCATGCCATTATACACATGAGTCATAGAGGTAGCCCCATTGGCAATCCCCATAAGCGCCTGCTCATAAGTCGCAGACGAGTGTCCCATACTTACCACCACACCAGTATCCTTACAATATCTCGTTAAATCAAAATTAACATCATGCTCCGGCGCAAGCGTAATATATTTAATCAACCCCTTAGCCGATTCCTGATACTCTTTAAACTGTTCAATAGATGCAGTCGCGATTGCCTCCGGAGGCTGGGCCCCCTTATACTTCATATCCAGATAAGGCCCTTCAAAATGGATTCCAAGAATCTCAGCCCCTTCATATCCGCCTTCCACCACAGCTGCCACATTAGCAACCGCCTTTGTCAGCACATCCGGCATCTGGGTCACAGTAGTCGGAAGGATGGAAGTCACTCCCTCTTCAGGTATCCGTCTCATCCATTCCCGCAATCCTTCCGGTTCCCCATCGTTGGTATCATAACCATAAGCTCCATGGGTATGAATATCAATAAATCCCGGAACAATCCTATCATCCCCGTAATCCTGATCAGCCGCCATCTCACCATATTCAAGGACTGCCTTAATCTTTTCACCTTCCACTTGAAGCTGTGCCGGGATGAACTGTCCAGCAATCCAGACCCGTCTGCTCTGTATTATCATAACCGTAACCTCTCTTTCCTAATTTTCTCCCCAGCTTACAAACGGAAAGAAATATCAAAAGTTATTTCTCATTTAAAACTCATCCGCCAGTAACTGGTACGTTTACCTATAGTATAAACAGTTCTTTCCCCGTTTTCAAGAAGTTTAGGAATAGTTTCCTCATGCAGCAATTAATCCTGAGAAATCGGCCACCGTATAATCACCCGGAACAAATCAGCCTCCACTTCTATTTGAAGCCTGCCGTTTTGCAGCTCCACAAAGCTTTTTGCAATCGCCATTCCAAGGCCGGAACCTTCCGTGTTCCGTGCCTGGTCCCCTCTGACAAACCTTTCCGTTATTTCATCCGGATTAAAGGTAAGCTCTGCAGCCGAAACATTCTTCAAAGTAGTGACCACATAACCCCCTTCCTTCTTCATATCAATATACGCCCTGGTATGAGGCATTGCATATTTAATAATATTCGTCAATAAATTGTCAAATATCCGATAAGTCTTCTGGCTGTCCAGAGGTAGAACGATTTTTTCATCTGGCAGATTCCATCTGAAATCAATGGTACTTTCCTCAATTTTATCACTTAGCTCCAGGCTGACTTCCTTTAACAGGCTGACAATATCCACATCCTCCAGATTCAGCGTCACGTTATTACTATTCGCCTTACTGATTTCAAACAAGTCCTCTATGAGCGCCTTCAAACGCATCGACTTCTGTTCCAGAATATCAATATAAGCCTTCCTCTGTTCCGGTGTCGTCTTATCATCCCTCAAGAGACTTACATAAGTAATAATAGCCGTTAAAGGAGTTTTTAAATCATGTGACATATTACTGATCAAATCGGTCTTAAGCTTCTGGCTTTTCACCTCTTCGCCGACAGCAACCTTGAACCCGCTTTGTATCTTCTGTATTTCCTTCTTAAATGGCTCAAACACACTTAAATCCTCTTCTATGGCAACCTCTAAATTACCCTCTGCAATCTGGTTTGTAGCCCTTAAAAGAATCTGGTATTTGTCACTTAAATCCCTGTAGTACTTTCTCATTACAATAAACAAAATAATAGAATAAAGAATCAAAGCACCGATTCCGAAAAACCATAGACTGCAAAGGACAGACAGAATAATAAAATTCACTCCAACAATGCGGAAAATGGTCCGGTCTGACCGTTCCTGCAGGTTGATATTCCCCACAAAATTATAAACCTTACGGCAAAGATTTCTCATCCATTGCCAAAACCAGCCGCATAAAGTCCGTTCATGAAAGTAACGTTTCATGCCAATATGAATAACGTCACGCACACATAATACGGCCCAGTAGACAATAGCGAACGGAATGGACCACCACATCAGGTTCCAGAGCTTTATCATAATTCCCGCCACCAGCGGCAGAAAATTGGCTCGCATAAGAGCATCATACAAGTCTCCACGGTTTGTTACTGCCACAAGATTGGTAAGGCCTGTGCCAAAAAATACACCGCCACAGATGACTCCCCCAACGATTTCAAAAGGCGTTCGTAATATCCGGCTGTACTCCGGGAGGTCAGGATCAAAACAGGAGAGCAAAAAGGCTGCAATCGCTACGGCACAGACCAGACCAAAGAATATCCGGGAAACGCTGCCTGAGTAATTATAGGCGCTCCAGACCGTTTCTCTCTCATCTTCATATGCAGCAATCTGCTGGGGTCTCATTCCATAAGCAAAGGTAACATTTCTTGGATTTTTCAGCTTTAAATCCGTCTCATAACGATACTGTTCCCAATAGTGATCACTCATGGGGTCCTTATCCCCTAACGTCCCCAGGGTATTCATAAGTTTGACCGTATTGTCTCCGCTTACTGCCCCAGCCTGCATACGCCCAAGATCATCATAACGAAGCTCTGCCTTAAACGTATATTCATCGCTTCCACCAATGGAGCGGCCTCCCGCATGATCAGCCAAAACTTTGCCATTGCCATCAAGGATCTGATAATCCAGGTAATTTCTTATGCCATTAAAATTCCGGTTCCAGGATTCATATTGTCTGACACAGTTTTGACGCAGCTCCTTTAAATAATCAATGCGCTCCTCCTGGTCAGGCAATCCATTGGATTCATCCCCAGAAGTGGTAATGGTATCCACTCCTTCCATGGCAACCGGCTCTCCTTCCGAGGCTGCAGTCCGGCTGTTCACACCATTCTTTAATTCCTCCTCTGCCAGAGGGAAATAGAACTGAAAGGGAGATATGACGCTGCCCTGTTCATACTGGGCCTGTTCCAGATAAAGTACATAATTGCCCAGCACAAGATGCTTAAGAAACGCATCCTGCCCATAAACAGGCTCCTCGTATCTGGCTGATTCATTTTCAAAAAATGGATAAAGCCCCACCATGACAGATGCTGCCGACAAAATTACGATTAATGCCAGAAATATGCTGATTCTATGCCTGTTTCTCAATTTTATATCCAACGCCCCACACCACCTTTAAATATTTCGGTTCCTTCGGGTTGATCTCGATCTTTTCCCTGATTTTCCTTACATGAACCATGATCGTATCTGTGTTAATGGCCCGTTCATTCCAGACCCGCTCATAAATCTCTTCTGCAGAGAACACTCTTCCCGGGTTTTTCATAAGAAGAGCCAGTATCTTAAATTCAATGGGAGTCAGCTTCGCCGGTTTTTCGTCAACAGTCACTTCCACCGTGTCCTCATTCAGCTCCAGACCTCCAATGGAATAAACATTGCTTTTCTCCCTCTGCTCCTTTGCCTCCAGCATATCCATATATTTTTTATAGCGCCTTAACTGGGAATTCACCCTTGCTAACAGTTCCATGGGGGTAAACGGCTTTGCAACATAATCATCGGCGCCGATATTAAGCCCCATGATCTTATCCACTTCCTCAGACTTTGCCGACAGGATGATTACAGGGAAATCATGGGTCTCTCTTAATTTTACTGTCATCGTAATGCCATCCATTCGAGGCATCATCACATCCACAATAGCCAGATGAATCTCTTCCCTCTCCAAAATCTTAAGACCTTCCACACCATCTGCCGCCTGGAATACCTCGTATCCCTGGCTCCTTAAATATATCTCAATTCCTTCTCTGATCTCTTTATCATCTTCTACCAATAAGATATGGTTTGCTTCCATGTTCTCTCTCCTTTCACCTTACTGTCCATTCTTTCCGGACATAGAGGTATGCCTATATAACCCTAAAGGGTGTTACCTGATAATTAATAGGACCTGCCGCCCGCAGCATCCCAATTTATGATACCACATTTTCTATCATTTTACTTTAATTAAAGGATACGAAAGCAATCTTAAATGGAGGGGCACAGAAAACGAAAGAAATTCTAAAATTTCATTCCCCTTCATTAACAAATCATTTCCACATAAAAAAAAGGCCATCAGGATTTAAAAAATCACTGATGCACCTTTCTGTTTTATTCAGATGTCTTCCGTAAATTGCTTTCCATCAACCGGTTAAATCCCAGCCAGCCGTTATTGTCTCCAGCGCCCTTTAATACCTCGATCATGGTCTCCATCTTCGCATCCGTGTTATCTGCAAAATTCAATGCCAGCGCCTCGATCAAAGCCGGTTTTTTGGGAGAACCGTATTCCAGCTCCCCATGATGAGCCAAAATGCAGTGCTTAAGCTCGGAAGCCGTCTTTTCCGGAAAACCTGCAATTGACCGGATCCTCTCTCCCACCATTTCTGTTCCAATGATGATGTGGCCCAAAAGCTGTCCATCATCCGTATAGTCGTTTTCCGGGAATGTGGAAAGTTCCCTGGTTTTTCCGATATCATGAAACATCGCTGCAGTTAAGAGCAAATCCCGGTTAATGAACGGATAGTAGCCGGCGTAATAATCACACAGCTTTACAACGCTTAAGGTATGCTCTAAAAGTCCGCCCACAAAACCGTGGTGAACACTTTTTGCCGCAGAGTGGAACTGAAATGCCTTGGCAAAAGCGGCATCCTCCACAAAAAAGCTTTCTGAGAGCTTTCTTAAATAAGGATTCTTAACCGACCGGATAAAGCCCAGAAACTCCTCATACATAAGTCCGATATCCTTAGAAGAAACCGGAAGATAATCACCGGGAACGTATTCTCCCTCATCCGCTTTCCTGATCCGCTTAATATTCAACTGGTTGGAATTCTGGAAAACGGTAACATCTGCATCTATGTATACATAATCCAGAGTTTCAAAATTTCCGATTCCCGGAGATCCCAGATCCCAGATCTTGGCATCCACAGTCCCGGTCTTGTCCTGAAGAATCAGGTTTCCATATTCTTTTCCCGATTTCGTAAGGGCGATCTGTTTATTTTTGCATAAATACACATCTGATACATGAATTCCCTCACGGAATGATTCTACATACCTCATTGTTTTCCTCCACATTCTTAACCCCAGGCAACACGGAAGCCAGGAAGATTACCTGGCTCCAATGGTTACCTGATACTGTATCTCTTTATATTCTTCCCTTCCATTGCGGGAAACACTCACAGGAATTACATCTCCTGGATTGGAATTTTCGAGCACTGACTGAAAGTCCTTCATAGTAACAATGGTTTCCTTTCCCATGGTCCTTATAATATCGCCGCACTGGATCCCGGCGCTATAGGCAGGGCTGTCTGCATTTACATCAACCACATATACCCCAAGAGGCATACCGTTGCTGTTCATGACAGCACTTACTTCCTGTCCTTTGATCCCAAAGTATGGATATGCCACCCCATTACTCATTTTTCCCAAAATGCTCTTATAATCGGATATGGCCATAGCTGCTGTCATATCCTTATTGCTGTCATTCTTATGTTCATCCGTTACCCAGCCGATGATCTGCCCCGACGTATTCATAAGGAACGTGCCGGTCCCGGCATTTCCCTTCACATCGGAATACAGGATGCGTGTCATGCCATCGGTAATTTGTACATTTTTCGTTATATACGATATAAATCCGTATCCAGTGGAATGGACCATGCCGGCAGGGCCGCCAATGGCCAAAACCAGATCCCCCTGCTTCACGGAATAGGAATTTCCAAGCTCGATAGCCTTAATCTCCTCTAACAAAGCCCTTCCAAGATCGGCCGTAGAAACGCTTACAATGGCCATTCCGGAAAGCTTATCGGTCTGCTTGATGGTTCCCTGGACTTCCGTTCCGTCGGAAAATGCCACACGAATCGCCTCCGCATCCTCCACCGCTCCATCCGGTGTCAGCACCAGGAGCTCCTGATTTGCAGAAGCAATCACCACTCCGGAGAAAAGACTGGAGTTTTCCACAGGATTATTAAACCAGTCTGTCTGGGTTTTTACGGAATGGACCGTTACGATCCCCTTGTCCGCTTTTTGGACCAGAGTTCTAAGGCTTCCATAAAGAGTATTTAAATCATCCACTGAAAATGGATATTTCTCCATAGCAGATTTTAAAATATCCTCAATCGGTTCTGTCTCAGCTACAGACCCGGTCTCAGCCTCGGAAGGCACAGTTTCAGGATCATCCTTTGGTATGGTCACAGGAATACTTTCACTGGTGGACCCTTTTGTAAAAAATCGTTCAGCTACAGGTCGGGATACGGCAAATGTCACAGCTGCAATAATTCCGAAAATAACCGCAGTTGCAAAAAGGCCCAAGGCCCTTTTTAACATATCCCTTTTTGACATGGGCTGTCTCACTATCTTTTCATTGATAAACCGACGGGGCTCCGTCTTTCTATCATCTGGCCCGTTATTTTCCGGCATACTTACCCTCCTTTGCAGAAGACCTAAATACTATTATAAGGTTGTTCGCCCTTTAATGCAAGAAAAACCTACATGAATAGAGACTTCATCCGGTAACCTTAGGAATAATTTCCAGAAATCCAGAAACATTATAATTATCCCCGTGGCATGAAAAACAACCTGAGGATTGCAGTTTTTGTCCCATATATGCTATACTGTAACAGATACCATCATCACCGAACCACAATGCAGAGAAAGCAGAATAAACAAGGAATATTATATGAATCAGAAAGCATTAAAAACTTTAGAATATCATAAAATCATCGCACAGCTTGCGGAATACGCTTCCAGCGATTCAGGTAAGGCACTGTGCCGGAATCTCGTCCCATCAACGGACTACCATGAGATCGTTAGGTCCCAGAGCGAGACGACCGATGCCGCCACAAGAGTTCGCCAGAAAGGCGGTATCTCTTTTGGGGGCGTGAAAGACATCCGGCCATCGATTAAGCGCCTGGATGTAGGAAGCTCCCTGGGAATTGTGGAGATTCTTTCCATCAGCTCCCTTCTTACTGCCTCAGCCCGGGCAAAAGCCTATGGACGCCATGAGGACTCTGAGCTGCCGGACGACTCACTGGAGGAGTTTTTCCGGATGTTAGAACCCTTAACCCCGGTCAATACAGAGATCAAACGCTGCATCATCTCCGAAGAGGAAGTCAGCGATGACGCCAGCCCAGGACTTCATCATGTAAGGCGCTCCATGCGTTCTATTAATGATAAGATCCATACCCAGTTAAACTCCATATTAAACTCCAACCGGACCTATCTTCAGGATGCGGTAATCACCATGAGAGATGGACGTTACTGTCTCCCGGTGAAATCTGAGCATAAATCTCAGGTATCAGGCATGGTTCACGACCAGTCCTCCACCGGTTCCACTCTTTTTATCGAACCGATGGCCATCGTGAAGCTTAATAATGACTTAAGGGCCCTGGAAATTCAGGAACAGAAAGAAATCGAAATGATCCTTGCTGATTTAAGCAACCAGCTGGCTCCCTATCTTGAGGAGTTGGAAACAAATTTTGAAATTCTGACCAAACTGGATTTTATTTTTGCAAAAGCAGCCTTATCCAAATATTACAATGCAAGCGAACCGGAATTTAACACAAAAAGGATCATAAACATTAAGGATGGCCGCCATCCCCTGCTTGATCCGGCCAAAGTAGTCCCCATCAGTATCCATCTGGGCCGGGACTTTGATCTGTTAATCGTAACCGGA
Organism: Lacrimispora sanguinis; assembly: GCF_044987295.1. Taxonomy (NCBI): domain Bacteria; kingdom Bacillati; phylum Bacillota; class Clostridia; order Lachnospirales; family Lachnospiraceae; genus Lacrimispora; species Lacrimispora sanguinis. The sequence goes on from NZ_CP173277.1 coordinate 2,733,714, forward strand.
CCAAATACCGGAGGTAAAACAGTTTCCTTAAAGACAGTGGGCTTATTTACACTTATGGGACAGTCCGGCCTTCATATACCGGCATTTGACGGTTCCCAGTTAGCTGTATTTGATGAAGTGTTCGCAGATATCGGAGATGAACAGAGCATTGAGCAGAGCTTAAGTACCTTTTCCGCCCATATGACCAACATTGTTAATATCCTGGGCCAGGCAGACAGCAATTCTCTCTGCTTATTTGACGAGCTTGGGGCTGGAACCGATCCAACGGAAGGAGCGGCCCTTGCCATCTCCATCCTGTCATTTCTCCATAATATGAAATGCCGCACCATGGCTACCACTCATTACAGTGAGCTAAAGGTGTTCGCCCTCACAACCCCAGGTGTGGAAAATGCCTGCTGTGAGTTTAACGTAGAGACACTCCGGCCAACCTACCGCCTTCTAATCGGCGTGCCGGGTAAGAGCAACGCTTTTGCCATTTCCAAAAAGCTGGGGCTTCCGGATTATATCATTGAGGATGCGAAGACCCACCTGGAAGCAGAGGATGAAACCTTTGAAGACCTTTTGACCCATCTGGAAGAAAACCGTGTCACCATTGAAAAGGAACGGATTCAGGTCGCCTCTTATAAGCTTGAGGTAGAACAGTTAAAAGCCCGTCTGACCCAAAAGGAAGAACGGCTTGATGAACGCCGGGATCAGATGATAAGGGCGGCTAAAGAGGAAGCTCAGAAGATCCTCCGGGATGCCAAGGATACGGCAGATCAGACCATACGGAATATTAACAAGCTGGCCGCAGACTCCGGCGTGAGTAAGGAGCTGGAAGAACAGCGGACCAAGTTAAGAAGCAAGCTTCAGGCTGTGGATTCTTCCCTGTCCCTAAAAAATGAGAAAAAACAGCCCGGAAAACAGATCGATCCCAAAAAGCTGAAGCTGGGAGACGGAGTAAAAGTCTTAAGCATGAACTTAAACGGAACTGTCAGTTCTCTTCCAAATGCAAAAGGCGATCTGTATGTGCAGATGGGAATTCTCCGTTCCTTGGTCAATCTTTCGGATTTAGAGTTACTCCATGAGGAGTCTGTTTCCACACCCGCCACCGGCGGTTCCAGGAAAACAGGAAGCGGAAGCAGTTCCACGCGTATGTCCAAATCCTTTACTATCTCTCCGGAGATAAACTTAATCGGAATGACTACGGATGAAGCCATTCCCCAGCTGGACAAATATTTAGACGATGCCTATCTGGCCCACCTTCCCCAGGTGCGTGTGGTACATGGCCGGGGGACGGGAGCCTTAAAAAATGCGGTGCACAAGCACTTAAAGAAGTTAAAGTATGTGAAGGAATTCCGGCTTGGCGCCTTTGGAGAAGGAGATTCCGGCGTAACCATTGTTTCATTCAAATAAAGTATTTCGTGGGCAGCCGTCAAATGGATATGCGGGCATATTCTCCTTGCCCGCTGCCTTTGCATGAATCATTTGAGAAAGGGGGCCATTATGGCAGAAAAACAGCGAATATTGATCGTAGACGATGACAGCAACATCGCAGAATTAATTTCCCTATATTTGTTAAAAGAATGCTATGAAACAGAAATCGTAGGCGACGGAGAGGAGGCACTGCGGGTATTCCCGGAGTTCCGTCCCCACTTGGTGCTTTTAGACCTGATGCTTCCCGGAATGGACGGCTACCAGGTATGCCGGGAGATGCGTTCCTCCTCTCAGGTTCCCATCATCATGCTGTCCGCCAAAGGAGAGGTCTTTGATAAAGTTCTGGGTCTGGAACTGGGTGCTGACGACTATATGATCAAACCCTTTGATTCCAAGGAACTTGTGGCCCGTGTAAAGGCCGTATTAAGGCGTTACCAAACGACCCCTGTTCCCGCCGCTCTTCATACGGACCACCAGGGAGATTATGTAGAATATCCGGACCTTATTGTCAATCTGACAAATTATTCCGTTATCTATATGGGGCATTCCATCGAGATGCCGCCCAAGGAGCTGGAGCTTCTTTATTTTCTGGCCTCCTCACCAAACCAGGTGTTTACAAGAGAACAGCTTTTAGACCACATCTGGGGATACGAATACATCGGTGATACCAGAACAGTAGATGTCCACATCAAACGGCTCCGGGAAAAGATCAAGGATCACGCAGGCTGGGCTCTGACAACGGTTTGGGGAATCGGCTATAAATTCGAGGTAAAAAGATAAAAGGACAGCTACTCGCTGTCCTTTTCCTCGTAAACGTCTCTGTTTTCTTTATATCTCAGTGTGTTCGGTCCCAGAAAATGCCCTGTTCCCCAGTGGTTGTTGAAAGTATTGACTTCCTCTGATGCATCTTCTTCATATTCCTGATAATCCTGGTAATCCTGATAATCCTTGTTTTTCTTCATGTTTTTCACCTCTGTGATAGTATGGACGATTCGTTGTAAAATTAATCAATCACAATCATAGATATATGAGAGCAATTACAAAAATCACATCTAGGAAAATAAGAAGTGACTTAATTCCCGAAAAGATGTATACTAAATTTAATTACGTCTTATGATATCAATCAGTTCGGATTCCTGGATGTAAAAATTAATAAGATGGAGTAGTATTATGAAACAGTCAAATAATAGTCAAATAATCGAATACGGCATCCATATGGAATGCTATGGTTTTGAGGTGAAACACTAGATGACACATTCTCTCTATTATAAATTCGTCCTGGGCTATCTGCTGTTCGGTTTCCTGGGATTTGCTACCATTGCCACCTTTTCTTCTGAAATCACGGACCAATATCTCCTCGGCCGCCGTTCCGAAGCACTGTATGACGAAGCCAATCAGATCGCTTCCTCCTACAGCGGCATGTACCAAGGCAAGGACATGAAGCTGACCTCTTCTTATCCGGAATTGGTTAAGGAAGGCAATTATCTTCATGCACAGATATGGATCGTAGACCGGCAAGGCAAGGTGGTATCCGATAGTGCACAGTCCGATAAGCAGGGACAGGTTATTGAAAACTTTGACCCTACCTCAATGGGCAACAAGTCCTACACCATCGGCGATTACTATCATCAATTCTCCTATGATGTCTTAAGCGTCCATGCGCCCATTACAGGGAACTATAACACTTATGGCTATGTGGTGATCCACCTGCCCCTATCCTATTTGAAATTAGAGAGGGACGGGATCTTAAACATCGTCTATGTCACATCAGCAGTAGTGTTTGGCCTTTCATTAATTATCCTCCTGGTTTTTACTAAGAATGTTTATTTTCCTCTTAAAAAAATTACGGCGGGAGCAAACGAATACGCCCAGGGGAACTTAGCCCACCACATTGAGGTGAATACAAGAGATGAAATGGGCTATCTGGCCGCTACGCTTAACTATATGTCCGCCGAACTTGGGCAGATGGAGGAATATCAGAAAACCTTTATCGCCAACGTTTCCCACGACTTCCGTTCTCCATTAACCTCCATTAAGGGGTACCTGGAAGCCATCCTTGACGGAACCATACCACCGGAGATGCATGAGAAATATTTGACCAGGGTTATTTCAGAAACTGACCGTTTAAACAAGCTGACCCAGGGGCTGCTGACACTTAATTCCCTGGACTGCAAGGGGTATTTAAACCGCACAAGCTTTGATATCAACCGAGTGATCAAGGATACCGCTGCATCCTTTGAAGGAACATGCAGTGATAAAAACATCACCTTTGATTTAACCTTTTCAGAAAGCATTCAGATGGTTTATGCGGACCTTGGAAAGATACAGCAAGTGCTCTATAATCTGATAGACAATGCCATAAAATTCAGCCATGCGGATTCCACCATCTTCATACAAGCTTCCGTAAAGTATGAGAAGATCTTTGTGTCCATTAAGGATACGGGAATCGGAATCCCAAAGGAAAGTTTAAAAAAGATTTGGGATAGGTTTTATAAATCAGACTTATCCAGGGGAAAGGATAAAAAAGGCACCGGACTTGGTCTTGCCATTGTCAGGGAAATCATCCAGTCCCACGGAGAAAACATTGATGTGGTCAGCACAGAAGGGGTCGGGTCAGAGTTCATCTTCAGCCTGCCTAAGGCTGGCACTCCATAGCATAAACAAACTTCCCAAAGGGGTAAACATAGAAATACCGGTACAGTTTTTTCTTCCAGACAAACCTGGAAAATACTGTACCGGTATTTTTTATTCATTCCACTGAAGGTGATGAAGCTCTCCCTTCATAGTCATACGTTCAAATCCATGCTGCCTCAATGCCTCATACAACACAATAGAAACAGAATTTGATAAATTTAAAGACCTGATATCTCCCCACATCGGGATCCTGACACACCGGTCCTGATTCTCCAAAAGGATCTCTTCCGGAATTCCGGCGCTTTCCTTTCCAAACATGAGAAAGCAGTCCGGTTCATACTCCACATCGGAATAGACATGAAGCCCCTTTGTGGTAGCCATGTAGATCTTTGCTCCAGGGTTCCTGTCCAGAAAATCCTGATAATCACTGTATACCGTTACATCAAGCTTGTCCCAGTAATCCAGCCCGGCCCGTTTAATCAGTTTATCATTCAGTTTATATCCCAGAGGCTCGATCAGGTGCAGCTTCGTTCCCGTAGCCACACAGGTTCGGCCAATATTTCCGGTGTTGGCCGGCATCTCCGGTTCCAATAATACAATATTCATTCCCTTTACGCCTTTCCATCCAGTTTCTTGATAAATCGGTCCATACGGCTTAAGGCCTCCTTAAGATTCTTCAGAGAGTATGCATAGGAAATACGAAGATATCCTTCTCCACAGTCTCCAAAGGCCGTACCCGGTACCACCGCCACCTTTTCTTCCCGAAGGAGCCTGGTGGCAAATTCATCAGAGGTCATTCCAAACCGTTTGATCGATGGGAAGGTATAAAATGCACCATGAGGTTCAAAGCACTCCAATCCCATTTCTTTAAACGCATGGATCAGATAACGGCGTCTCTGGTCATAAGATTCCCTCATCACCTGAACATCTTTATCTCCATCACGCAGGGCCGCCACGGCAGCATATTGGCTGGTAGTCGGCGCGCACATAATGGCAAACTGATGGATCTTTAACATCTGTTCCAGAATCACTCTCGGAGCCGCAGCATAGCCAAGGCGCCATCCTGTCATGGCATAGGACTTTGAAAAGCCGTTGATGAGCACGGTTCGGTCCTTCATACCGGGAAATGCAGCAATGGTAGTATGGTCGCTTCCGTAGGTAAGCTCCGCATAAATCTCATCTGAAATCACAAACAGATCTTTCTCTATGACGATTTTAGCGATCTCCTCCAGCTCCTCCGCCTTCATAACCGCTCCCGTCGGGTTATTGGGAAATGGAAGCACCAGTACTTTAGTCTTTGGAGTGATCTTCTCTAACAGCTTTTCACTTGTCAGTTTAAACTGATCCTTTGCTTCCAGATCAATGATGACCGGAACACCATTTGCCAGAATGGTGCAGGGAACGTAGGAAACGTAGCTGGGCTGGGGGATCAAAACTTCATCCCCGGGGTCTAACATGGCACGGAGGGCAATATCAATGGCTTCACTGCCACCCACCGTCACCATAACTTCGTGGTCCGGATCATATGTAACCTCGAAGCGCCGGCTTAAGTAGCTGCATATTTCCACCTTTAATTCTTTTAGACCAGCATTAGAGGTATAAAACGTACGGCCCTTTTCCAAGGAGTAGATCCCCTCCTCGCGGATATGCCAGGGCGTGTCAAAATCAGGTTCCCCTACTCCCAGGGAAATGGCATCCTTCATTTCACTTACAATATCAAAAAACTTCCGGATTCCCGAAGGCTGGATCTCTACAATTCGATCTGATAATGGATTTCTCACGGCGTAATCAACATCCTTTCATCGGTTGTCCCTTCAGCAAGAACGGTTCCATGATCTTTGTATTTCTTTAAGACAAAATGGGTCGCCGTGCTTAGTACCGATTCCATGGGAGACAGTTTTTCTGATACAAACTGTGCTACCTGCCTCATGGTCTTTCCTTCTATGAAAACCGTAAAGTCAAAAGCGCCGGACATGAGATAAACAGCATTTACCTCACTGTACTGATAAATGCGCTCCGCAATCTTGTCAAAACCCATGCCTCTCTGAGGAGTAACCTTAACCTCAATCAGAGCCATAACCTTTTCTTCGCTGGTATTATCCCAGTTAATCAGGGTGTGATAGCCGCATATGATATGCTCTTTTTCCATATCGGCGATTTCATTGGCAATGGCGGCCTCATTTTCCCCTAAAAGAATCGCCAGGTCCTTTAAATCGATCCTGCTGTTTTTTTCAATAATTGCCAATATTTTTTCTCTCATATCCTGCCTCCTGATTTTATTATTGTCCACGCTTTTGGGACATAGGGGTATGCCCTCAGGTTAATCCTAATTGTTATCCGCACCTTTTGGACATAAAACCTTATAAAGTTCATCCTCTGAGGGCCGGTCAAGATAGCCGACGCTTTCCCCGTGGTCAATGATCCGTTTGATGCCTCCCGTTACTTTCCCGATCACCGCTGCATGGATTCCCTGCTCTTTTAAAGCATGTACCAGATCCCCTCCGTTATCAGCCGAAAAAAGCAGGCAGCCTGTCGAGAAAAGGCGGTACGGGTTTAAATCGTACCGCTCACAAATTTCAATGGTTTCCTGTTTTACCGGAATCTCAAGAAGGGAAAACCGGATTCCCGTCATATAAGCGCCGGATAAGTCCCAAAGAGCCTTTAAAATTCCGCCCTCACCTGCCGGTTCACATTCGGATGCACCGAATTCTTTCCACTTTTCCAAATCTCCTTCCAGTTCCATGTTCCCGGAATCCAAAATCCGGTCTACATAGTCTCTGGAAAACCATTGATACAATTCTTCTCTTTTATTTTTTACGGTTTCCACCGTACCGGACAGCCCGGCATATCCTGCAACAACAAGATCTTGCCCGGGCCTCACGGTTCCGGTGTTCTCCCTTTCAATCCGTCTCATATACTTACCTGCCTGCGCTTACGATCCTGCCTCTAATGAGGCATCTTCCGGCACCTGGGGTCCTTCCTGTACTGCGTTACCGGTATCCGCCGGAACTGTCTCAGGCGGTATTACAACCGGAGGCGTTTCCACTGGAATCCCGGGAGTTTCAGCCGGCACAGCAACCGCAGGAGCAGCTGGCCCGACCTTTATGATGGCCTTTGATGGATTATAGGTATCCGTATGGAGGATCTCCCGGCTCTGTTCAACGCCGTCCACATATACAACTTTCCACAGCCTGGACTTCATACCCTTATGTGCAGATTGGACCTGGCTTTTGCTTCCAGGAGGCAAGGTTGGATCCACGATCTCCTTTGGAGCACCCGGATCCGTTACACTCAAGGTCTCTGAAACAAAATCAAAGGTTCTGTTTGCAGGTCTGGTTTCTTTCCCATAGATGGTAAAGGTAAGGGTCTTTCCGGAAGTATAGCCCTCAACATAAATGGGCGTGCTGTAATTGTTGGTAAATTTAATGTCCTTATACGTACCGGCTATGGCTGCATCTTCAGAGGGTTTCACATAGCCAACTATCATGGAGTGGTTCTGCCTCTGGGCAACTTCCAGCTCTGCCCTCAGTACGGCGTTGTAAAGGGTGGTGGCAATCTGGCAGACTCCTCCGCCAATGCTGTCTACAACCTGGCCATTCTCATAGGCAGAGGCCGTTGCATAGCCATTTTCTACGGTAAACGGATGCATACACTCATAACCAGACAAAGTTTCCCCTGGCATCAGCACGTGACCGTTGATCTTGCCTGCGCCTACCTGGAGATTCTTGGATCTGGAAGCACCACTGGAAGAGAAGCTGGTGGAAAAGGTTCCTAGCACATCTTTTATGGTTATCAGATCATCCGTGGTAATTGCAGGTTTTACCTCTAAGACCACTGCGGTGGCTGTTACCGGTTCCTTCAGCCCATTGGCAAGAGCCGCATCCAGGGCCTGCTTTGTAGCCGCCACATCTACGGTTTTACCAATGGCCGAGGGAGTTACGATAAATTCCCCCTTACCACGGACTATGGTCGCATTCTTTGGCTCCATTACTGCCTGTGCACATTTATCTGCCACAAATGCAGCCACACTTCCATCATCAAGAGCCGTTTCCAGAGGGATGATCACATGGTTTTGTTCAATATCCTTCTTATTCAGATACCGTTTGATTAAGTTGCCTCCCTGCCAGGAAGATGCGGCCTGGGACACGGCTTCCGGATTACTCCAGTGAAAGCCCAGATTTTTTGCTTGGGTTTCCACCGGCTGTCCGTCAACAATCAACGTTATTTTCTGGTTTTCCATTTCATTTACCAGACCCTGTATCTTCTGGCTGGCCTCTTCTTCTGTCATACCTCCCAGATTATATTCTCCCACATATATCCCATCCGGAAGAGTATCAGCCATGGCATACGCGGGAGAAAGAAGCCCAATTCCCGCTGCTATTACGATCGCTGCCAGGCTCATGGACAAAGTTTTCTTTTTCATAATCATTCCTCATGCTCTGCTGTGCCTGTACGCTGCCAATACACCTCCTGATTCGCTTATAGAAACTGAAGCATCATAGGAAGCACCATGGCAGCAATCAGTAAAATTACTACAAGGATCAAAACTACTGATAAAAATTTTCTGTTGTTTTTATTGTTAAAGTTAATCATATCGTATCACCTCTCTTATATTCTTCCATACTGTGCTATGATTTTATCCGTGATTCTTGATATTTCATTTCTGGATAAATGTTCTGTTTGCACAGATAAAACTATTTTATGATATTTTAATAAATCCTGCAAGTGTTCTTTTTGCCTTTTTGAGGCCGGCTGCTCTTTTTTTACCTTATAAATCAAAGCCTGAGCGTCAAAAGCTTCCGGCGATTCTTTCCCATACCGTGCTGCCAATTCCTGATACAGTTCATGAGCTGCTTTTGCATCTGCAAGTGCCCGGTGGCTTGAGGTTTGAACGATCCCATAATATCCGCAGGCTGCTGTTAAATTTTTTTTCTCTTCCAGAGGCATAAATCTTCTTGCAAGCTTAAGCGTGTCGATTCCCTGACGCTCAAATTCATAGCCATCATTGATTGCTGCGCGCTTTAAAAAACTGTAATCAAATATTACGTGATGTCCCAGAATCGGCAAATCTCCTGCAAAATCCAAAAATCCGCTGATCACCTCTCCGATTCCACGGGAAGCTTCTAACTGGCGGTCAGTAATGCCGGTGAGCATACCCACTTGGGGTCCCAATTTCCTGTAAGGATTAACAAAGGTTTCATAGCTTTCTGTAACCTGCCCCTCTATAACCCTCACCGCTCCTATTTCAATGATCTTATCCTGCTTTGGGTCAAGACCGGTAGTTTCCAAATCTACGGCAATATAGGATGATACCACATTAATCCTCCCTCTTCTGACTTGGTTCCAGTCCGGCGCTGGGACAAAGCTTTTCCAAAAAGCACTGGCTGCACTTAGGGTTTCTTGCAACACAAATGGATCTGCCTAAAGTAATGATCTGGATATTCCATAAAATCCAGTGTTCCTTTGGAAGTACCTTCATCAGTTCATACTCAATTTTCTCCGGGTCCTCTTCCTTTGCAAAGCCCAGCTTTCTGGAGATCCGCTTTACGTGGGTATCCACTACAATGCTTGGCTCATGGTAGATGTTTCCCCGGATAACATTGGCTGTTTTACGCCCAACTCCTGCAAGAGAGGTCAGTTCCTCCATGGTCCGCGGAACCTCACCTCCGAATTTTTCCACCAGGTCCTGACAGCATGATATGATGTTTTTCGCCTTCATATGATAAAAGCCAAGAGAATGGATATCCTTCTCCAATTCCTTTAAATCCGCCTGTGCAAACTTCTTTGGGGAATCATATTTCCTGAATAAGTCCGGTGTCACCATGTTCACCCTGGCATCGGTGCACTGGGCGCTTAGAATGACCGCTATTAATAGCTGCCATGGATTTTCGTGGTTTAAATAGCATACATATGACGTTCCATATTCCCGGTCGAGGGCCTCAAGCACCTTTAATACCCTGGCCTGACGTTCTGCTTTTGTCTCTCTCTTTGCCATCATTTCCTCCATACACCGATTTCATAAGCCGCTGCATTATGAGACAGGGCATCCCGTTTCTTATAATCAAAAAGAACCGCTCTTCCGTCCCGGAATACCTCCACATGAGCCATCTTTATAAGCTGTCTGGCCTCATAACCTTCGTATCCTTCCTTCAAATACCGGAAAGCCGCCGCCTCTTCCTCAAAAAATGCCCTTACCCGGTCCTTATAAGGCTCCTGGTCTGCTGCAAAGACAGGCCGGCTCTTTAAATTTTCCCTCAGGTAAAGATCATACACCAGAAGATCCCGGTACAGGGAACGCTTTTCCGGTACCCGGCTGTAAATAAACTCTTCCAATACCTCATACCGGGCCATACGGCTATGACTGATTCTTAAGTACCCCTGTTTATCATAATATTCGGCTAATGCCTCAAACATATCAAAAGGTGTTTCAAACTCCTTATGAAGTTTATCTAAGGTCGTCCGGAATTGCCCGCTGTTACCGTAAACCTCCAGCATTTCCTCCAAAGCCTTCAGCTTTAAAATCCCGCCGTAGTCAATCCATCTGGTTGACAGCACCTCGTAGGGTGCCTTCTCCTTAAACTTTACCCCGTATTCTCCTGTCTTTTCCCACAGATAAGAACCTTTTAACACCTTTAAGAATCCAAGCTGAAGCTGCTCCGGCTTCATCTCATATACCTCATTAAAGGAATTGCGAAAGCTTTGGTAATCTTCTCCCGGCAGTCCGGCAATCAGGTCCAGATGCTGATGGATATTTCCAAAGCTGTTAATTTTGGCAACCCTTTCTTTTAAACGCTCCAAATCCATGGTCCTGCGGATTTCCTTAATGGTTGACCGGTTGGTGCTCTGGACTCCGATTTCAAGCTGAATAAGTCCCGGTCTCATATGGGACATAAGTTCCAGCTCCTCCTCGTTTAAAAGATCTGCGGAAATCTCAAAATGAAAATTGGTTACTCCGTTATCATGTTCTATGATATGGCGCCAGATCTCCATGGTATGCTTTCTGCTGCAGTTAAAGGTCCGATCCACAAATTTCACCTGGGGAACCCGGTTTTCAAGGAACACATCAAGCTCCTTTATAACCAGGGAGCTATCGCGAAGCCTCACAGACTTATCCAGAGAAGAGAGGCAGTAGCTGCAGGAAAAAGGACAGCCACGGCTGCTTTCATAATAAATAATACGATTCTCAAAATCCTCCAGGTTCTTATAGAAGAATGGAATCGAATTCATGTCCACCGCTGTCTTTCGCGGATTCAATACCACATTTCCTTCCTCGTCTCTTACAGCGGTACCGTCTATGGCCTGAAAGGAAGAACTCCTGCCATTTAAATTCCCCCTGTTATGTTCCAGATAGCACCGCACCACTTCAGAAAAGGTTTCCTCTCCTTCTCCCATCATGACACCATAAACAGACGGTTCCCGGTGAAGGATTTCAGGGGCGTCATAAGACACCTCGGGACCTCCCAGCCAGATCTCCGCATGAGGGAGAACTTTCGGAAGGTCCCGGATCAACTCTAATACATAAGAAAAGTTCCAGATGTAACAGGAAAACCCAATAACATCCGGTTTCCTTAAGAAAATATCTTTTAGGATCTCATCTGGCTGATTGTTAATGGTGTATTCCTGGGTTTCAATCTGAAATCTTCCATCCTCCAGTTCCGGTTCTCTTACATGGGCTTTCGCATAGGCCTTTAAACTGTAAATAGCGGGATTGGAATGGATATATTTGGCGTTAAGCGCCACCAGCAAAAATTTCATCTTAAACCTCGATCTCTATCTTTCTTCCGGTTGGCTGATACTGGTAATACCGAACCCCTGCCGCATTGAGCATCCGTTTGGAAGCATTGACTGCAGGAGTACCGTCATACTTGTCCGAACCGTATACGATGGTTTTAATACCTGCCTGTATAATAGCCTTCGCACATTCATTGCAGGGGAACAAGGTAACATAAAGTTTGCTGCCTTCCAGGCTTCCCCCTCTGTAGTTAAGGATAGCATTTAATTCACTGTGAGTGGAATAGAAATATTTGGCATTGTAAGGATCCACCTGCTCATCTTCCTTGTCCCACGGAAATTCATCATCCGAACAGCCCATGGGAAAGCCATTGTAACCCATGGATAAAATCTTATTATCCTGGCTTACGATACAGGCTCCCACCTGGGTGCTGGGATCCTTAGAACGCCTTGCGGAAAGAGCCGCTACTCCCATAAAATATTCATCCCATGTAATATAATCTTCTCTTTTTCCCGCCATTTGTTTTCCTCCTTCTTGCCCATGCTTTATGGGCAGGGACCACCCCGCTTCATCGGGTGTACAAGAATACCCAAAGGGTATATCCATAAATCCGTTTTGCTCCTTAATCATTCGCACCGTCTGCTTTATCGCCTGTATTTAAAATATGGTATCCTGCCGCCTTGGTCAGCCGGTTCATAATTGCCTGTCCTAAATGGTCTCTGGAAAAGCTTTCGGAAAAAATAAAATCCGCTTCCAAATCATCGAATTCCCTGAGTACTCCATAAAGGTTATGGGCAATGGTCTCCTCCCTGGCACGTAATCCCATACTTCGTACCATTCCCTCGGGATACCTCTCTCTCGTTTCTTCGGTGCAGATGATCCCAACCCGAAATCCCTTAGAAAGTTTTTCTTTGGCCAACCGGTTTATGTTCTGTATTACATCCTCTGTTTCGCCCTCTACCAGAGTTAATTCTGCCTTTGGCGCATAATGCTTATATTTCATTCCAGGGGCCTTTGGCCTTACATCCGCTTTCATCGGCCCGGAAACAATAGCAGGATCAAGAGGGACTTCTTGTCCGAGAACCGCAAACGCCATTTCCTGTGTAATGGCTCCTGGCCTTAATATCACCGGTTCATCCCCTGATACATCGATGATTGTGGATTCCACACCGATCCCTACGGCCCCTCCGTCTACAATCATTTCAATCTTTCCATTCATATCCTGCCATACATGATCAGCCGTAGTGGGGCTTGGCCGTCCGGAAGTATTGGCGCTGGGCGCTGCCACCGGCACTCCGGCCAAACGAATGAGAGCATTTGCCACCGGATCGGCTGGCATACGCACTGCCACCGTATCAAGACCTCCGGTAGTCCCATAGGGAACTAATTCACTTTTTGGAAAAATCAGGGTCAAAGGCCCCGGCCAAAACGCTTCCATCAGCCGCCGTCCAGCTTCAGGTATGACAGTAACCAGGGGAGGCAGATCATCAAAATCAGCTATATGGGCAATCAGCGGATTATCCGAGGGTCTGCCCTTTGCCGCATAAATTTTCCCTGCCGCTTCTTCGTTTAGGGCATTAGCTCCCAGACCATACACGGTTTCCGTCGGAAACGCCACCAGACCGCCATTTCTTAATATTTCCGCAGGCTTTTTTAGCAGTTCTTCCTCCGGTTGTTCTTTATCTTCTATTATAATTCGTTCTGTCTTCATATCACTCTGCTCTTTTCTTTTAACTTCCATTTATCATATCACAGGCCCAGTTCCCATGCAACTTTTTTGCTGACAGTCAAAGGCTTTCCTTCCTTAACCCATATTAAAACAATAGTTGCACGTTTTTCATATTAATGATACCATAATAAAAACATTTTATTTGGGAGGAATACCACATGGAAATCATCATACCGGAAAACTATGACCCCAAACTCTCCGTACGTGAGACCCAGGAGGCCATTAAATACATTAGAGATACGTTTCAAAAAGAGCTTGGTAAAGAGATGAATCTGGAACGAATCTCAGCCCCCCTATTTGTAGAGCGCAGCAGCGGATTAAACGATGATTTAAGCGGCGTGGAGCGCCCGGTACGGTTTGATATCGCCGGCATTCCGGATGAAACCGTTGAAGTCGTTCACTCCCTTGCCAAATGGAAGCGTATGGCCCTTCATGAATACGGCTTTCTGCCCGGCGAAGGCCTTTATACCAACATGAACGCCATCCGGCGAGATGAGGACTTAGACAACCTTCACTCCTGTTATGTAGACCAATGGGACTGGGAAAAGGTTATTACCAGAGAGGAACGGAATGAAGAAACCTTAAAGGAAACTGTCCGCACCATCTTTAAGATCATCAAGCACATGCAGCATGAGGTCTGGTACAAGTACCCCCACGCCGTAAAGCACCTGCCTGAGGACATCACCTTTATCACTTCCCAGGAACTGGAGGACCGTTATCCGGACAAAACTCCAAAGGAGCGGGAAAACTTAATCACAAAGGAGTACGGCAGTGTCTTTCTCATGAAGATCGGAGACAAGCTTGAGAGCGGAAAGCCTCATGACGGCAGAGCTCCTGACTACGATGACTGGCAATTAAACGGGGACATCCTGTTTTGGTTTGAGAATTTAAACTGCGCCCTGGAAATCTCCAGCATGGGCATCCGGGTAGATGAAGAATCCCTGGCAAGTCAGTTAGAAAAAGCCGGATGCGAAGACAGGAAAAGCCTGCCTTACCATAAAATGCTTTTAAATGGAGAACTGCCCTATACCATCGGAGGCGGTATCGGACAATCCCGTCTCTGCATGCTTCTTCTGGATAGGGCCCATGTGGGTGAGGTTCAGGCCAGCATCTGGCCAAAGGATATGCGTGAAGAGTGCAGGAAGCATAATATCATTCTTCTTTAGACCGACCGGATAAATAGAAGGGAGGTTGTTCAATCACAATTGACCGTGATTGAACAACCTCCCTTTTCTATGTAAATCATGTCAGAGTTGGTACCAAGTTCTCTTTAGCAGGGCGTTTTCAGCTTGAAGGTCTGAACCATTTCCTTCAGCGCCTCCGCCTGTCTGTACAGTTCAGATGTTGCGGCAGTACTTTCCTCAGACGCTGCTGAATTTATCTGCACCGCACTGGACACCTGGCTGAGTTCATCGTTTATGCGGGCGATACCGGAAGCTTGCTCAGACGATGCACCGGCAATTTTTTCCGCCAATCCGGCGACCTGCTCTATTCCACCCACAATTTTATTAAAAGCGTCTGCGGTGGTCTTTGCGATCTTCATTCCGTGCTCGGCTCTCTGTATGGAGTTTTCAATCATATCCGCTGTTTCCTTTGCGGCTTTTGCAGAACGGGCCGCCAGACTCCGAACTTCATCTGCCACAACCGCAAAACCTTTTCCGTATTGGCCCGCCCTAGCGGCCTCTACCGATGCGTTTAATGACAGTAAATTTGTCTGGAAAGCAATGTCTTCAATCGCCTTTATTACTTTTGAGATATTTGATGAGGATAAGTTGATCTCATCCATGGCTTTGAGCATTTCCTCCATGTGCTTGTTGCCATCCACGGCTCCATATCTGACGTCATTTGCACATGCCATAGCCTCTGCCGCATGATCTGTGCTTAAGCCGATCCGGATTTTCACCTCCGCTACAGCAGCAGCCAGTTCCTGAAGGGAGCCTGCCTGATGGCCTGCCCCTTCCGATAGGCGAATGCTTGCTTCTGATATCTGGCCTGCTCCGTTTAAAACCTGACCTGATGTATCGCATATTTGAGACAATATTTGGTTATTTTTCTCTACGATGCTGCTAAGCGCAATGCCGAGGACATCCTTCTCCGAATTTACTTTCACATCAACAGTCATATCTCCGCGGGCTATTGCTTCTGCTGTCTGAGCCTGGTTTCTGGTGTTTTCCACCATTGCCTTAAAGGATTCCATCAGCTCTCCCACCTCGTCCTTTGTGAGAACCCGTACGTTTGCGCTCGCATCTCCCACAGACAATTGTCTTGCGATGTTGTTAAGAATTTTAAGAGGGCGCACAATGCTTCTGTTTAGGACCCTGCATATTATGGAGCTTGCAATACCAGATAGAATGGTCAACAGCAGTATTGCGGCCGAAAAAAACGCAAAAAATACCGCTGAAACACTGCCTGTAGAATATAATCTGTAAATGGTGAAAAGGCTTATCAAAGATATTATAACTGTTATGATGTTCACTATACCGAATCCTAGTGCCAGCCTTTTGCTAAGAGCAATTGAATTCTGTTTTTCCTGTATTCCCCGTTTTTCCATTTGAGTTGCACCCCTTATTTTGATTTTATATCTATTGTATATATCGACAGATTCCGGCATTATTTTAGCATAATTACGATATTTGTCCATATAAAAATTGATAGGGCGCAGACTGCATTGGCATTTAATAAAAAAGCTGAAGCGAACCGTATCCGCAACAGCCTTGATGTTTTACATAAATTGATAAATATTATACAAATTGATACCTATGATAACTACCATCAAAGACAGGAATAACTTGTCCACCACCTTCTCGTCAATCCTTTTATTGATCACCCGGCCGCTCATCCCGCCAAAGATCCCTCCTATCACCATGAGCACCAAAAGCCAGATGGAGAATTCCGGGACCGTTCCTGTTACCAGAGAATTCAAAAGTCCAGTGATCTGGGAAAACAAGATGATATAAAGGGAATTCTGGGCGGCTGCCTTCGTATCCATGGAAAAGAAGAAAAACAGCACCACCAGGTTGATGGGGCCTCCTCCAATTCCTAAAAATGAAGAGAGAATTCCAAGAACCAGTCCGATCAGCACACAAATGACCGAATTGGTCACATGATGAGTATGGATCTTGTCCTTTTTAATCGTATAGATCAGAGTTCCCAGAGTGATCACCAGGAGACAAGCCGCCTGAACGGCCCCCACCATATCTTTGTCTGCAAACAGGGAAGAAACCGCCTGGAACATGGACTTTCCAACAACTCCGCCAATGGCCGCTCCTATGGCAAGAGGTGTCCCTGTCTTCATATCTACCAGGGACTCTCCACTCATTTTCCCTTTGATCACAGAATAGCAGGTCATTGCAAGCACAGTACAACCTGACAGAAAGCTTATGGCAGATACGCTTAACACTCCAAATGCATCCAAAGTAGGCTTAATGATAACGCCTCCACCAATTCCGCAGATGGCGCCTGCAATGGATGCGCCAAAACTGATCAATAGAAATAATCCATATAAATAACCACTCATTTTATCTAAATCCTTCCTCGCCGGTATTAGCGGCATTCTTTTCCCACCTCAATAGACCCCAGCCAGGCCGTTGTCCCCTGGGCGGCAAAAAAGCGGCAGATTGTCTCATAATCCTCCGCTGCTGCCGCTTTCACATCAACCCTTGCAGATCCCGCTGTGAACTTCTGCTATTTCCCATATTGCTCCATCCCCTGCCAGCAAGTCTCCCAAAACAAAGCTGCCGTTAAAAAACCGTACGTTTCTGAATAATGTTTTCATTAAAAATCTCTCTTATCCTTCTTCAGACCGCCGCTTTTTTTATACGCTGTATTTTATCATATCACAATCCGCCCAAAGATTCCATTTTATTTATTCAAACTCCTGAACAGCCTTTTCTTTACAGCCATTTATCAATTTCCCTGTAACGCTCTGCCATCTCATCAAGTGTCACACACTCAACCAGCGAGGCCCTCCCATAGGAGCCGAACTTTACAATCAAGGTTCCTACCACTTCCTTTACTCCCCGCTCTACGCAGTCGACAATGGCGGCTACATCTTCATCGGGGATGGTGCCGTACATCACCGTATCCATGATGGGCGGTAAAAATACCCTGGGATCAAAAGCTTCCTTCATTGTCTCCAGCCGCTCATAAATAGCACCGATTGACCCGCTGTTTCTCTTCTCCTGATACTTTTCAAAGAATTCCTTCATGTTCCGGGTAACAGCAAGACGGATATCTGTATCCACGTTAATCTTATTAATCCCAGCTCCAATAGCTGCCGTAAGCTGTTCCATGGATATTCCTTCGGTGTTTGACAGCTTTCCGCCAAGATCATTGATCTCATCTACTATGTATTTCGGTACGGTGGAGGAACCATGGGAAACCAGAGCACCGAAGATCCCCTGATGATTCATGCATTCCCTGATTGCAATGACAATCTCCTTACGCAGCTTAACATCCTTTCCCTTAGATGCTCCATGCATGGTGCCATAGGAAATCGCCAGGGCATCAACACCGGTTTTCTGAAAGAATTCCACTGCATCTAATGGATTGGTATAAGTAGAAGAATCGGAAAATACGTGGTCTTCCACGCCGGCGAGCACTCCCAGTTCCCCTTCTACGCTGACTCCTCTGCCATGGGCATACTTTACCACTTCCCTGGTAAGCTCAATGTTCTCTTTAAAAGGCAGGGAAGAGCCGTCGATCATGACGGAAGTATAACCGCCTTCTATGGCGGCCACGCAGGAATCAAAGTCTCTACCGTGATCTAAATGGAGAACAATCGGAATATCAGAATCCATACCGTATTTTTTTACCGCATTTCCAATATTTCTCGCCCCGGCCTTTTTATCTTCCAGGGTTGCATTTAGAAAATCAATCCGTCCTCCCATGAATCCATTTGCCAGATCCGCCCCCTGCAAAATGGCAGGGGAACGGAACATTTCATGTACTTCGATTACTGCTTTGGCCTGGGCGACCGCATTCACGTTAAATCCGCCTTGACCAAAGCCATATTTTATGGAGGCCTCCATTAGAGGCCTAAGTGGTATTAAGCTCATTTGTTTCTCCTATCTTCAAAGATGATCAATCGGTTAAGGCAGCCACGAATTCCGTAAACGTAAGAGTGATATCCGGATGACTCTGCAAAAGACTTACAGGGAATTCCGGGGTTGGCTCCCCATATCCGGCCCTCCGAACCACAGCTCTGTGCCAGTTTCGAAAGCATCCCAGGCGTATTTTCCCCGCTTGTGCAATCTCTTGAATACCAACCGTAACGCAGTAAGAAGGCATATCCTCCAACGCCCCGTTAAAATCTCCGATGGCATTAGCCGCTCTAGTTTCCGGGCTTATTTTTAATATTCTCGTCTTTTGGGCTAGAAAATCTTCTGAACTTAATGTCCCGTCCGCTTCATTAAACGCCACGTGGCCGTTAATGCCGATGCCTCCAAAGACAATATCCACACCTCCAAGCCTTTCTATCAGCTCAGGAATATAAGAGAGGTTGTCCGGGTCCGGGAAAATTCTCTGCTCCGATGGCATTATCAGCTCCGGCCTGATTTTAGAATAAACGTTTCTGTCCATAAATCCACGAAAGCTTAATGGGTGATCTGCAGAGATCCACCTTTTTTCATCATCTAAGTATTCGTCCATATTTATGAACCAAACATTCTTTAAGCTTATGTTTTCCTCATTCACCATTTCCACAAAGTAAGAATACTGGCCAACAGGACCTACCGGACAGATGAATACGGTCCTTTCTCCCCTGGCATTATGGTTTTTTATCTCTTCCGCCATCTGCTCCGCCATCTGACGGAACACCTCATAGTTATCTTTCATACAAAACAGCTTCATCTTCGGATTCCTCAAAAGGGCTTCCTTATCGTATCCGTAATATTCATGCTTCATGTGAATTCCCCCTTATTTATGATGATGAGCCATACATCCGCAATCCTCATGTCCTTTTCCGCCAGAAGTTTCCCCCTTCATCATCAGATGGACGGCACTCAGCTTAAATGTCTGAGGAAGCACCAGGATGTTAGGATTTGCTCCCACAAATTTCTTCTTTGCATCTTCCAGTGCCTCTTCCACCGTAGCTCTCGTCTTCAATCCCATGCCCCGTGCATAACCAGGGTCCTGGGCTCCGCATAGGTAAATGGCGGAAGTATTCATCTCGGCAACATGGGCGCAGCTGATCATGGAGAACCCGTGGAAGGGATGAAAGGCATTGCAGTTACGGTATTTCCTGATATACTCTTCATCGGTTGCAAAATACTCTCCATAACGGTTCATATCCGGCAGAGTATTCATCTGGTCATGCTGGAACATCTCATACATTTCTCTTAAATACGGCCAAAGCTCGTCATGGAAATATCCGTTGCAGGTGGAGGTGAAAATGATAACGCAGTTATCACTCATGATCCTCTTATGGCGGATCACCTGGGCGGAAATGGCCTGCATCAGCATGATGGGGTTGGTCCCCATCCCATCTCCGTAATGGAAAAACTGGGGCATACCGAAAATCATTACATCGTATTTCTTTTCAGCCCATGGCACGTAAGTACGCTTGTCAGCCGTAATCCAGGAGTGGGGCTGCATTACAGCCGCATATCCGCTGTTGATCTCGATCTGGCGGGATTTTGTATCCAGAACCGCATCACAGCAGAAAAATTTCTTTCCCATACATGTTTCCATATACTGTCCGATCTCGTCAAACTTTGTCCTCATAAGGGATTTTCCGCTAACAGGAGTGAAATCTGCCCGGTGCATAACCTCCGGCACGTGGTGGGAGGCAATGGAGCGCCAATGGGTAATTCCTGTGGAACAGTGCTTATAGCCGCCGGAATAGCCGCCGTATGGGTTTCCCTGGGTGTGCCCGATGAGAATCGCCACATCACTGTCATAAACGTATTTGTTCATCAGGACCGGATCGCCCCGCTCTGTTGTCCCAAGATCCACCAGATGATCGTAATCCTCGCTGTCGTGGTTGATGATCTGATGGGTGTACCAGAATTCATGGAACAGTTCATTTCCAAGCACGGCCCTGATTTCCTTTTCCGTATTCTTTCTATGGAGACCGTTGGAGCAGATCAAAAGAATGTCCTTCTTTTCCACGCCCGTATCATATAATTCTTTTAAAATCAGTTTTATGGAAATTTTCCTGTGAGAGGTGGGCTGTTCTCCTCCCTTTACCCGGTCAGGAAATACAATGGTTACTTTCGATCCCTTATGAGCCAGTTTTGAAAGAGGCTCCATGCCCATAGGGTTTCGTAATGATTCAAGGGTCTTTTCCTCCAGCTGATCCTCTGGAATATAAGGCGGATCCGGTACTGTCTCCCCCGGAATAAATATATCAGCAGTATCGGGCAATGTGACGTTTACAGTTCCCTGTCCATACTCTAATGCTACATTCATCTTATACGTCTCCTTTTCTCCAATTTCGTTTACAAATGAATCAGGTCCTATTTTCCTAAATAGGTTCCTATGATCTCTAAATATTCCTCAGGATAAAAACCGATTTCCCCCTGGAATCTGGTCAGGGCGATCAGACCTCCGTCAATGACCGGAATGGAAGCCAGCATCTGTGCATTATCAGCCTTTAATCCTCCGCCGTAGACAACTGGAAGTCCACCGGTCACTTCTTTGATGTAAGAGCCGGTCCTGGCTATGTACTCTTTATCCGGCGGAGTTTTCCCCGGTCCAATGGCCCATACCGGTTCATAGGCGATGACGACTCCCCCAGTGTCCACACCAGATAATCCGGTCCCAAGCTGCTCCTTCAATACTTCCTGCCAGCGTGGCTGCTCTTCTGCGGTTTCCCCAATGCAGTAAAGCACGGACAGTCCTGCCTTAAGCGCCTGCTTAACCTCCTGATTCAGCAGGCGGTTAACCGCATGGGAGTCAGTCACTCCTGCTTCCGAAAGAATCCCTGCCTTGTCCCTTCGTTCCTCACAATGACCGATGATCGTGGTGGTACAGCCAATGGCTTTTGCCGCGTTTGCTGTGCGGTTCGTAGTAAAGGCCCCAAAATTTCCGCCGACTGCGGTATCCTCACGGAACACTCCCTGACAGCCGATGTTCACCGGGCTATTTTCCCCCAAAGCACTTGCCGCTTGGATCAAATGGGCTTCAGGAAAATACATGGCAAACTCCACATCATCATTCTCATACTTCCTTAAAGCTTCCTGGGTGTTTGATACAATATAGCTTCCCCACTCACGGATAGGCGCTATGGAATTCACACCCCCCTTTTCCCGGGGAATATCAAACCGCTTTAAATTTAAAAAAATATGCTTCATTTTTATTATCCTCCTTTTTTTATTTGTATTTCACTAATTTTATATATTTTCTTGAAAGTCTATGAAATCCCTCAATTCCGGACCGATCAGAGGACGGCACCATTTTACAAACTCATTGGTCACGTCGTTTCCCCGCTCGTTAATAAAGCTTTCCGGAATGGCTCTTTCATGAAGCATGACCTTTTCAATGGGAATCCGTTCCGCATGGATGCAGTATTCTCCATCCACTCTATCCTCCCGGATAAAGCCGATCATTACTCCGCCCTGTCCTTCCATAGCAGCTTTTAAGGCCTCCCGCCCTGCAAGTACAGCCTCCTCCCGGTCAACCGGGGACTGCCATGCAATAGAGGAACGTCCGCAGATTCCAGGCTTTTCACTTCTGGCCTTAATATCCAGTTTCTGAATCACAAGATTGGCCAAATAGGCGCTTACATCTCCGTAATAGGTTGCCCGACCGGTCTTGTAGATCGGGGGAACCACCGGTTTTCCATCTTCCCCCTTTAAGCCTTCGCTGGCAACAACGACCACACCGCCCTTTTCTTCATGAAGCTTCTTTACATCCGCTAAAAATTCCTCTTCTTTAAACGGACGCTCCGGCAGGTAAATCAGATGGGGCGCATCTCCCGGCTTTTTGCGGGCAAGGGCTGAAGCTGCCGTGACCCAGCCTGCATTTCTTCCCATGGCCTCAATGACGCATACGTGGATGGGCAGGGATTTTACATCCATTCCGACCTCTGCAGTGGTAGCCGCAATGTATCTGGCCGCACTGCCAAATCCAGGGGTGTGATCGGTAATTGCAATATCATTGTCAATGGTCTTGGGGATCCCAATCACCGTAACCCCTGATTTTTTGCAGGCTTCATGAATCTTTCCGCAGGTATCCATGGTTCCATTGCCTCCATTAAGGAGCACATACCTGATGTGATATTTCTCAAATATGGCCGGCATGGCCTCATAATCCTCCTTCTCCAGGGCGTACCGAGAGGAACCGATGGCCGTGGCAGGAGTTTCCAAAAGAAGCTTTAGCCTTTCCTCCGGGATCTCCATGAGATCCATAAAATTCTCTTTTAATATCCCTTCGCTGCCTCCCAGAGCAGCATATACTTTATCAACCTTTTTGCTTTCCCTGGCCTCTTTGATCACGCCGTAAAGAGATGAATTGATCACCGCAGTAGGACCGCCTCCATGTACCACCAGAACATTGCCATTCATATGTTTGATCCACTCTCCTTTTCGTAAAATCATTTCACTGTATCAAACGGAATCCCACGGTCTTCCGTCCTTTTGCTAACAGCGTACCATATTCTCCTCCGGATTTGTGCAAATTTTACCCAAACGTTTGGGTTTTATGGTATACTGTTTTCATTGATCGTGGTTTATAATAACATTAAAAAAAATTCTTTTCCGGAGGTAGCCTATGACATTAAAAGAAATAGCGGAAGAAGCCGGCGTGTCCATTTCCACCGTATCCAGAGTCGTGAACAAAAACATTCCCGGCGCCGCCAGCAAAGAAGTTCAGGACCGGATATGGGAAATCGTCCGCCGGACCGGATACACCCCAAACCCCACAGCCCGCAGCTTGAAGCTTGGAGAAAATAAAGCTTCTTTGACCTCCTCCCGTTCCATTGCCTGCCTGTTTGCAAGAACAACGGATACGGTAACTGATTTATTTTTCTCCTCCCTTGCCAGGAGCATCGAGCAGGAAGCCTTTAAACGAAATTATGTTCTAAAATATTCCTTTTCTTCCTTTGATATCAACCACCCCGGCACTTTCCGGCTGATCACAGACAACCACGTAGACGGGGTGGTCATTTTAGGGCGCTGTGACAAGCAGCTCCTCGGCCTTTTAAAAAAGTATTTCAACTGCCTGGCCTATACGGGTCTAAACAATCTGGAGGCTAAATACGATCAGATCATCTGTGACGGGCATCAGGCCGCCCTTACTGCCACCAGCTATTTAACCGAACTTGGGCACAAGAAAATCGCATACATCGGAGAAACCAAATCTGAAAACCGCTATAACGGATACTGCGCCGGATTAAAGGCCGGAAGGCTTCCACTTATAAAGGAATATGTAGCCAACGTTTCCCTCTCCTCTGAGGGAGGATATCAGGGAGCAAAGCGCCTTTTAAAAGCAGGCTGTGATGCTACCGCTTATTTCTGCAGTAACGATATCACGGCCATCGGAGCCATGAAGGCCTTTCACGAATCCGGGCTTCGCATCCCCACGGATATCTCAGTCATCAGCATCGATGATATTGACACGGCACAGTACTTAACTCCCATGCTCACCACGGTCCATATCCCGGTTGAGGAGATGGGTCAGATGACGGCAAAGATCTTGATCGACCGCATCGAAGGCGGCCACCGTCTTCCTGTTAAGATTGACCTGCCGTTTTACATTGCTGTCCGTGACAGCTGTGCAGCTCCCAAACGGTGAAATTCAATTGAAAAATTTGCAACGTATAAATAAAAAGTAAAAAGGTGGACTCAGATGTCCACCTTCTATTCTTTCCGCCAATGATCATGGATGCTTACGAGTACATATGAAGAATTTATGATTATTATAGCTATTGCTGGATTAATTGTAACTATCCTGAATTATGCACATAAGAAATAGCCGCCCTGCTCCTGACAAAGTAGACGGCTATTCTTAGTTAAACTATTCGCCAGTCGGGGAGCCTTAACCTCCCTTGCTGACTGTCTTGTAAGTATATTATATGGCAATTATATATTAGTCAAACATGAAAAACCGCCCGCTGCCGGACGGTTTTTCATGTTTTTTCATAATTCGCATCATTCGATTAACAAGATTGTCTTTATTTCCCTTATCTCGTATTCAAATATTCCATGACCCCCATGTGAATCGTCCAAGCAACCCGGTCCTGATAATCCGAGTTATTCAAAAGAGCAGATTCCTTCCAATTGGTTAAAAAGCCGCATTCCACGATTACGATCGGGGTCCGCACATGTAAAAGAAGGTAGTAGTTATCATTGGGCTTTGCCAGCCTGGTATTTTTCTCACCCAGCACATAATCAAACCGGCTCTGTAAAATCTCAGCCAGCTCTTTTCCCTTATCAGATTTTTTATAGTAAAATACCTGTCCTCCGTATACATATTCCTCATGATAGCTGTTCTGGTGTATGCTGACGGTAAGTGACGGGCTTTCATCATTGATGATCTCACAACGCTTGCTCATGTCCGCCATCTTTTTTTTGCTGTCCCTTTCCGTATACAATCCGTTGTCATCTTCTCTGGTCAGAACCACTTTCACGTCAGAAGCTTCCAGATACTTTTTTAACCGGTATGCTATCTGCAAATTTATATCCTTTTCCAGGGTTCCGTCAATGCCGATCTTTCCCGGATCATTTCCTCCATGTCCCGCATCTATGACGACGACTGGCTTTTCTTTTCCGGGCTTTACACTGACTTCTGCCGTCATCTTTCCAGCCTGACTTGATACTACATATACCAACACCAGCAAAACCAGTGCCATGAGGGGTTCCCACTTCTTTAATTTCACATTTTCTACCTGATTCATCTTCTTAATGAATTATATATTTTTGTGAAATAAAAAAGAACTGCTCCCTGTGACTTTCCTGTCATTCTGAACTCAATACATTATAGTCTCTTGTCCCATCTTCAGTAATCCATTCCAGATATTGTGCCAGTATGCTGGGATATCCTTCCTCTTCCCACAGCTTATAACCGGCTTTCGCTTTGGCTTTATCCCGGATGTCTGTAACTCTACCCGCATAACAGGCTTCGTTAAGCTCTGCATAGACTTTTGCCATCTGTTCCTTCTGAGATTTGGTCAATCCGTTTAGTGTATCAAGCCTCTTGAACTCATCCTGGGCCTGATTGTAAAATACCTTGCTTAAAAACTTTTTCCCAAACTCATCGAAGTTCAAAAGATTTTTATCAGTGCTTCCTGTCTTTTTTGCCCATTCCTTCATATCCAATGGTTTAGTATGATATCGGAAGTTTCCGTCATCTCCATAATATAAGATTCCATATTGACAAGGCGGCGTGGATAAGGAGCTGGTCACAATCTCATAGATCCCGGTGTCGCTTCTGGACCTCATATAATGCTGTACATGAAGGTGACCGCTTAAAAACAAGGGGACATCCCAGCTTTCCAGCTGGTCAATAAGCTGTTCACTGTGTTCAATGGTGCAGTCTTGTAAGTAAACTTCACTTTCATCAAGAAGATTATGGTGGCCGACCGGGATCACGTTCATCCCAAGATTCCAGGCCTCCTCCATCTGCTCCTCAATCCAGTCATATGTATCATCCTTAATCATTCCTCCAACCAGATTTCTCGGTTCATACTGGCATGTATCAAGCATTAAGGCTCTGGTATAATCATTTACCTGATAAACATAGCTTAAGGAAGCGGGATCCCGGCTGACCGCCTCATTGTATCCGAAATCCTGGTAAATCTCCTCGAATTCTTCCGCAGTTACATTATCCGCCCCCAAAAAGGTATCTCCTACAAATTGAGCTGCCTTAGAATTATTGATATCATGATTTCCGGGAATAACGATTACGGGAATTCCGGCTTCTTCAATTTTATCAAGCTTTTTTGCAAACTCTTTATGGCTTTCCTTTTCGCCTTCATAGGTCAAATCTCCGCTTAAGATAACAAGATCAGGCCGTTCCTTCTTAACCTCTTCCACAAAAGCATCCGTAATCTCCCAGATGTATTGCATCACCTTGCCGTCACCATGGTCTATACTGTATTGAAAACCCTTCTGAAAATCCGTCAAGTCCTTGGCCAAATAATGAATATCCGTGGCAACAATGATCTTGCAGCCACTGTCAAAGGCTTCTTCAGGAGGCTGTGAAGCCGGATCCTCCGAAGTTTGGGGGAATTCTTCTATGGTTGTCGGTTCAGTCCTCGTTGTTTCTGTCTCCTGCGGAGTTGTACTCTCTGCGCTGGTGCTTTCCGGCTCTGTTCCTTTGAACGAGCACCCTGCCAACATACATACCACGCCCAGTAATGCTGCCAATATGATCCTGTTTCTCATAACCTGACCTTCCTGTCTCTTACACGTCTTTCATTTACTTTTTATCTAGCCGAATTTCGTCCCACAAGTCTGACGGTTCAAATCCCAGCTTCCAGCAAGCCACACCTGCCAGGCCATACTGCTTTATTAAATCCATCTTAAGTCCTATGGAGCGTTCTTCTTCCAGCCACAGCTTTTTAAGCCCTTCCTCCGACTGCAATTCTCCGTAATACTGGCCTAATTCCTCCTGCCAGTATAATTCCACTTTATTTTCGCTGACCCAATCCTTTGCACGGGCTATGCCCAAAGAGGATGAGGTAACCTTTCCGTCAGGTCCCTCAGTCCACACCCTTGTATAGAGGGGAATTCCATTGATTACTTTTTCCTTTGGCACCAGGGCCAGGGTATCCTTGATCCCGTTTTCCACATAGTTAATGGAAGCCACAGAACCGGCATCCCCGCCTGCATAATGTTCATCATATCCCATTATAATCACGTAATCAGCCACGATCCCCTGTTCTTTTCGGTTATAGAACTGATTGCCGGGGGCCGGAACATAATTATCCACGGATAAAACGATCCCCTTCTCACGGCAAGGTATGGAAAGTTCCCGTATGAACTGAACATAATGGACCCCTGCTTCTTCCTTGATCCCTTCAAAGTCCAGATTAATTCCATCAATACCGTACCGATCCACTTCCGACATAAGGCCGTCAATCAGCTTCCGTCTGATGGTGGTCTTTGACATTAGGATCTCCGTATTTACATCAGGGCTGAAATTATTGATGAGGGCCCAGACCTTTAAGCCCTTATCATGTGCTTTCTTTACATAATCCTCCTGAGCCAGGGATCGGAAGTTTCCTTCATTATCCGTAAGCTCAAACCAGGTTGGAGAAATGACATTGACCCCTTTTGTATTGGCGATCACGCTGTCAAAAGAACCATTTCCCTCAAGGGTTGTCATCTGGTGCCAGGCAAGACAAACCGGTTCGTCCATGGAAACATTGGTGTAGACCGGTGCTGCAAAGGTACTTTTAGGAACCTCACTGGTCACATCTCCCAGCCGTTTGCGTTCCACATAGCCTACAAATCCGTCTTCCGTCCGCACCTTATCCCACTTTTCCATAGAGTCCAGGACAGTGACCTGACTTCCTGGTGAAATCCATGTTACGATGGGACTTTTCACTCCGCCTTTTACCCTTACATTGCCCTTCTCGGAAACCTGTGCCGTTTGCTGGGCATCCCAGTTGTCATTTATAAAAATCCGCTTATGTTCAGCGCTGTCATAAGCGGTCACGCGTATATCCGTATAATTTGCCACCAGTCCGATGGACAAATAAACCCCGTTCTCATTCACCCAAATCAGGGGCTTCCCAGACATTCCGACCGTGGAATGATCCGCATAGACAATGGAGTCCGGCAGGGCATACACAAGGAGATTTTCATTGCTGTCCCAGTAAAACCGCTCATTCAACATATCATTCACCCACTCAATCGGGAGATAGGTTTGTTCCTGCAGGTAAAGCCCTTTTGCTTCCTGAAGATCCTCATTGAGATAAAGGGCCACTTCATCTCCCTTTACTCCCAGCAGTTCGGCTATATCTGCCTGTTCCTTTGAGGGAATATACCGTTCCAGAAACCGCACCCCGAAAAATATGGCGGTCACTAACAAAATCAATCCTAGCGCCGCAAGACCCGGCGCGGCTTTTTTCTTCATCTGTTTTCCTCCTGCTAATGGATCGTATCGTCTTTTGCCTGTGCTCATTATATCACAATTCTAATTTTTTGGAATTTACATTTTCATTACATTCCGTATCCCCTATTCCCACCCTGACGCACTGAAACAGCCAGCTTAAGGCTGAAGATGGCATCCCGCATGCGTCCCATTTGGCACTATCCAATATTTACCGGTAATAAACACGGTCGAATCTTATTTCTCGCAGTTTTCCGGTCTCTCCATCAGGAACAAAATCGGCCATATAAAAACTATCGTCCTCCCTTATTTCAAATATTTTATTCCAGTCTTTCTCAGGCAGTTCTTCTCCATCGATAATGATGGCAATTCCCTGATCCCTGTATTTTTTAAGTCCTGCCAGATACTGACCTTTCTCCGTCTGCACGTTCCTTTCCCTGGCTTCATCTCTTTTCATCTGCATATACCCCGTCTGTTTCTCATTTGTTACATAAGCCGGGGGAGGACCACAAGGGTTTTGCCGTGACACAATTCCTCCCCGCTATTTAAAAAAACTGCTGATAAAAGCCTATGATTTCACCGGTGACAGCAAACACGTCTACTGAAACCGGAATTCGGGAGATGGGTATGTTAAGCCTCTTTTCCGCATTCTTTCTGGCTTCCTCGCTGCCAAACGACACGAGCGTCTTCCAGCTCTTTTCCGCTTTTTTTCCCTTTCTCTCAAACCCCAGAAACGCTTCCAGCTGCCACTCGGTTAAACTCCCGAGAACAAATTGCCTGTCACATCTTAAAAATTCTTCCAAGTTGCCTTCTCTTACGGTTCCGTAATCCACAATCACTGCCTGATAACCGGACTTTTTGCACAATAACAGCGTATCAATCCCCGCTCGTTCATAATAATCCGCTTCCAGTAACTGAAAACATCCGGCTTGGGACTGCTCCTTTGTGCACAGCTTTCTCATATTCTGAAAATCCTCATGGCTGTTCCATTCCAAGACAGCACACCGCTTCCTTAAGACTCCTCCTAAATATCCTGCCGTCATTACAGTAAAATGGGTCACCCCCACTCCTCTTCCGGTTCCTATGATCCCGATGACCTCCTGATTAGCTGGCTTTTTACCGGAGTTTAAAAGCTTCCACACCTTTTTTGCCGTTCCATTCATGAGGCGTTTATCCTTTCCCTATGGTACAGTTTTTGCCCGAAATCATCTGAAAAAACCAATCGCTAATCTGTTTTTTATATCTTCCTTTTCCTCTTTTCCTTATGCTTTTTATTTCTAAAATTTCTTCCAGAAGAGTCTTGTAAAAGTCTCCTGTTTCCGCATTTGTATCAAAAGGGTCCGGAAAATAAGGGGCCTTTACGCAGCGGGAAGGGGCTGCCCCGTCAGGCAGCCTTATCCTGGTTGTCCTGGCTGCATGATTATAAACGATCCCATAGGAGTTATGGCCTTTCACAACATATTCCGCAGAGATATAGGCACTGTTTCTGCTCCAGCTGCTGTAATCGCATACCAATATCACTGCATCGGGACTACCCGCCAGTGCCTGTTCAACATTTTTACCGTAATCCAGAATACGGATTTGATAAGGCGGCTCTTTTAATTTCACCGCCGGCCCGTAATAAGGTTTCCAAATAAAACCCTGATACCTCATCAGGCCAAACTGGTCCCGCTTTGCGGCTGCATGGTCACCAAGCCCGATGCCCATACCGGAATCATTTTTTTCTTCAAATAAATTGGGATATCCGTGATTTCTAAGATAGACAGACAGGCCGATTCCAATATGAGTCGTTCCGGCCCCTGATTTGCTCCCTGCAAGAGCGATTATAAGAGATGACGATTGTAGACGGTCTTTTGCAGCCGTTCCCATGTTTTTAAGCTGTCCAAGCCTCTCACCCAGCTCTTGTGCTGATGAAAACCGTTCTTCCTTTTCCTTTTTCATACACCGTTTTATGACGGCCGCCAGATCGGCATCCATTGACGAAGCCGGTTTGTAGGGCAGTTTTGGAAATTCTCCTGTAAATAGAAAATGAATGATAGCACCAATGGCATATAGGTCTGTTCTTTCATCCAGTACTCCATCCTTTGAATACTGCTCCGGCGCCGCACATCCTACGGTTCCATACCGCTCTCCGGGCATATTTGCATCATCCACGGACGCGGCAAGTTCAAAGTCAATCAGTTTAACGATGTCATTGCACAATAACAGGTTTTTCGGCTGTAAATCTAAATGTAATATGGGGTTTGGTCCTGCGAGATGCAGGTAATTGATGATGCTGGTCAACTGGATTCCATATGAGATGGCCAGTTCCCGCGATAGATGGCCCTGTTTTTTCACAAGGTCAAATAAAGATTCTCCTTCCAGATACTCTTCGATTAAATAACTATAAAATTCGTCTTCCTCTACATCATAAATAATGGGAATTCCAGGATGGCGAAGTTCCTTAAGAACAAGTGCTTCATGCCTTAGACGTTCAAACGTTAGAAAGCTTTTGGGTACCCGCTTGATTGCCCGGTATTCCTCAAGCCCTAGATGAACCGCCAGAAAAACTGTCCCTGCCCGGCCGGTTCCCAAGATGCCGTATAGCTGATATTTGCCAAACAGAACGGCGCTTACTAAAAACACCTCCTTTTGTCTGTCCAATATCATCTCTTGGGGTATATTCTAATATATTCTTTTTAACTTTTCAACTATTTTTTTACAAAAACTTGAAGCCTCCTTAAAGCGCCTTACGAAGATTACGAAAAAATCGAATAAATCAATATTAAATTTATATCATATCCAAAAACAAAACCGGGAAATTCCAAAAATCAAATAAGATTCCCGGTTATTAGCATTCAAACCTTAAAATTATATAAATTTTTTCACATAGTAATTGCTTTTTCGCTATATTATATAGTATAGTTATGTTGAGGAAGTATGTAAACATTCATTCACCATTTTTAAAAGAACAGGAAGTGATCCTATGAAGATAGAACGTATTAACGAAAATCAAATTCGCTGTACGCTTACAAGCTTTGATTTAAGCGTCAGAAACTTAAATTTAGGCGAGCTTGCCTATGGCAGTGAAAAAGCCCGCAACCTGTTCCGCGAGATGATTCAGAAAGCCTCTAACGAAGTGGGATTCGAAGCAGAAGACATTCCTCTCATGGTAGAAGCAATTCCATTGTCCAACGAAAGTGTGATGTTAGTAATCACTAAAATCGAAGATCCGGAAGAATTAGATACAAGGTTTGCCAAATTTTCACCATCAGCCGACGAAGACTTAGATTCCATGCCAGGAGATCTGGCAAGCGAACTTTTGGAAGGTGCCGACGGACTGTTAAACTTATTAGGTATTGACAAGAAGGACGAACCTGAGACAGAAGAGCCAAAAGAGCAATCAAGCGCTTCCTCGATACGAATCTATTGTTTTCAAAGTCTGGATCAGATATCTGATGCTGCAAGGACTGTTGGTCAGGTTTACGATGGCGAGAACACATTATATAAAAAACCTGATACCAGACAGTATTATCTGGTGATCAGGAACACTCCTGACAAATCTCTGGATTTCAGCCGTGTCTGCAACCTGCTTGCAGAATATGGTTCCAAGATTCACCAGGACTACGCCTCCGAAGCGTACTACAGGGAACATTACGAGGTGTTGATTGAAGGCCACGCCCTTCAGTCTCTTGCAAAACTTTAATCCGTTCCTTTGTTCATAGTACTTCATCACAAATCAAAAATGAGGTTCGGCCCCTTAAAAGGGCCGAGCCTCATTTTTAAAATCCTAAAGCTTCTTCCAAAAAAAATGTAAAAATCAATTCGAACGTAGCATCCGTTTCCTTGCACGGGATCAATATCCAGTCATGGATCATCTTAGCCCCTTTTTTATAAA
Organism: Lacrimispora sanguinis; assembly: GCF_044987295.1. Lineage (NCBI taxonomy): Bacteria > Bacillati > Bacillota > Clostridia > Lachnospirales > Lachnospiraceae > Lacrimispora > Lacrimispora sanguinis. The sequence goes on from NZ_CP173277.1 coordinate 2,766,099, forward strand.
TGATTTCCGTTCCCTTCAATTTTCCCGCCTTTTCCGCCAAAAGTTCGCAGTCCGGTGTTAAGATCTCATCTGTGCCGGAAAATATCAGGATCTGTCCCAGATGATCCCAGTTTCCATAAAGGGGTGAGACAAAGGGATGCTCCGGTTCCAAAGGACCGCGGTAGCGGGCGCCGGCTTCTTTCAGCTCTTCTACAGGAAGAATAGGATCTGTTTTTTTCATGATCTTTATCTTCGGGTTGTTAAGAGCAATGTCCAGCCACGGGGAGACCACAGCAGTTCTCACCGGCATAGGTAAGTTCCCCATGTCCCGCAGTTCCTGTAAAAACGAGAGAGCCAGACCACCGCCGGAAAAATCCCCAAAAACGAAAAAATCATCTTCCGGATATTCTGCCGTCAGCCAGCTGTAAACCCGGACCAGATACCGGTGGACATCCAATGCCGTATATTCCGGAGCCAGAGGGCAGGAAGGCATGGTCACCTTTACCTGCTTTTCTATGGCAAAATACTCCGCTATTTCCCTGTAACGTTTAGACGGCTCCAGGCTATAGGCCCCTCCCGGCAGCATGAGGATATGGGCAGCCTTCGAATAGCTTCCGTTTATGGTGACTCCAGGAAAGCCGTCTACGTTCCAGGCTTTTACCCTTACCTTTTTCGTAAAACGTTCCTGGGTCAGCGTTCCCGTTCCTCTGGGCGGCTGGTCCAGTTCAAGAGCCATCTTTTTGTCCGCTTTTTTAAGCCTTGCAGAAAACCTTGCCATCTCCGTCTTCATGCTCATGATTTCCCCATCTCCCTTCTCTGTTTTCATATGTTACGATTCTTTGCATAATCTGTTTAGTTTTCTCATTTCATACAGAACAAACTGGCTGACAATGACCATTGAGGTAATATCCGCCACCGGCCCTGCATACAGAATTCCTTCCAGACCAAAAGAAAGAGGAAGGATAAGAATCAGCGGGATCAATAACAAAAGCTGACGCAGCATGGATAAAATGGAAGCCTTTAAAGGTTGTCCCGTCGACTGGAAATAACTGGTTGTCACTACCTGGAAACCGGCAGTAAAGATCCCCAGCATATACACCTTCAGGCAGCGGATTGCAAACTGGGTGAACTGCACATCCTCCGTCCCGAACAGGCTTAAGATCTGACTTGGGAACAACTGACAGGCCAGACAGCCCGTAAGTGCAACCGAGGTTGCTGCCACAGCCGCTGTAAGATAGGTCTTCCTCACACGCTTTGGCTGATTTGCTCCCTTATTAAAACCGAGAATAGGCTGGGAGCCGATGCCGATCCCAATACAGATGGAAATAAGGATCATTCCGATCTTGTTTACAACACCCATGGCGCTTAAGGCCACATCGCCGCCAATGTCCGTCTTGTTTCCATAATACACCAGGGAATTGTTCATGACAACCTGCAAAATGGTAGACGCCACCTGGGTGATGCCGCTTGAAATTCCAAGAGGCAAGGCCATCTTACAGATATCCCCATCAATGCGTAAGCTATTTTTATGTAAGCGCATATGCTTACCCTTGTATACAAAATACAGTACCAATACAACTGCGGAAATGATCTGGGAAGTAATGGTAGCAATGGCCGCTCCGGTCACGCCCCAATGAAATACGAAAATATAAATGGGATCCAAAACAGTATTTAAAGCAGCACCAACTAATATGGCATACATGGATAAGGCGGGACTTCCATCGGTCCTGGCCATATTGCTTAGTACCACGGAGAGCATGTTAAAAGGGGTGCCCAGTAATATGATAGAGGTGTACTGCCTTGCATATTCCATGGTATTGTCAGTCGCCCCAAAAATCCTTAACATAGGGGTCATAAGCGGGAATCCCACAGCCATAACGATCATACTGGCCGCTAAGGTCACCAGAAAAACAGTTCCAAGAGTCTTGTCCGCCACTTCCTCATTTCTTTCACCAAGCTTAATGGCTGCAAAAGCGCTTCCTCCCGCTCCTAAGAGGGTGGAAATGGCTAAAATGATTGTGACAATCGGAAATGCAATGGTGGTCGCAGCATTTCCCAAATACCCAACACCCTGACCGATAAAGATCTGGTCAACAATATTATAAATCGAATTCACCAACATGGCGACAATTGCCGGAAGTGCAAACTGCATCAGCAAATGCCCCACTGGTTTATATCCCAGGGGGTTCTCCCCCTGGTTTATCCTGCTTTGTTCCATATAATGTTCTATTCCTTTCCTCTCTGCTCTACGATATGATCGAGAGCATTGCAAGCCATGCGGATGAGCATTTGCTCCGCTGCATCGCGTTCCTCATTGGTAAACCCTTTTAATATAATATCCGCCCAATCATTTACGCTTTCCAAGGTCTTCCCCACAACAGCTGTGGCTTTTTCCGTAACGTAAATTCTCCGGATGCGTTTATCCTCCTGCGCCATTTCCGTCACAACATAGCCTTCTTCTTCCAGCTTTTTAACCGCACGGGTGGCAGTGGCCTTATCGTAATGGCCAAAAGAAGCCAGCTCATGCAGGCTCATGCCTGGCTTTTTAAAAATCTGCAATAAAAAAAACTGTTGTCCACAGCCTATCTGATAAGAAGATAATTGATTAGCAAAATACGCATTGTTAAGTCTCTGGATAATCGAGATATATTTCCCGATTTCCTTGTGCTCACTCATGTTTTCCACCTCCAAGCCTTTAGGACGGCATCTCATCTTTTTTAAAGATGATAAACAGCATAACATAAAGTGGTTGCATTCGCAACTTTTTTTTATTCATGCAATAAAAAGCGATACCGATTATGCAAAACCGGTACCGCTTATCATAAAACTGTTTACTTTGTTTTAAAAATCTCACAGGTTTTCCTGCAGGCAGCCTCTGTAGCCGCGCAGCCGCCAAGAGAAGTTTCCCTTAATTCAAATGGGATCGAACGCCCCACCATCATCATGGTGTCCACCGTCTGATCAAACGGTATGAACTGCTCTACTCCTGATAAGGCCATCTCGGCACATACCAGTGCATTGGAAGCACCCAGAACATTCCGGCTCTGGCAAGGATACTCCACCAGACCGGCTACCGGATCACAGACCAGCCCCAAGAGATTCACGATTGCAGAGGAAGCCGCATCCATGCACTGCTTCGGCGTTCCGCCCATGATCTCCGCTGCCGCTGCTGCTGCCATTGCGGAAGCAGCACCAACCTCGGCCTGACAGCCAGCCTGTGCTCCAGCCACGGTTGCATTCCTCATAATCAGATAACCAACCGCACTTGCTGTAAAAAGGCCATCTATGATCTGTTCGTCATCTAAGGAAAACTCTTCTTCCAGAGCAAGCAACAGCCCTGGCAGCACCCCGGAACTTCCGGCTGTGGGCGCCGCCACAATAAGGCCCATGGAAGCATTTACTTCCAGAACAGCCAGAGAATAGGTAATTGCCTTTGACAGCATGCTTCCGCATATGGATTTTCCCGATCTCCTTCTGTTCCGAACCTTTGCAGCTTCTCCACCAATCAATCCGCCGATGGATGCCACAGGCTCATCTAACGGTTTATGACAGGATTCTTTCATAATCCTATAAGCTTCCTTCATCCGGCTTATGGTCTCCTCCGGATCGGCACCAAACTCACTGGCTTCCCGTTGCCGCATCACTTCTGAAATCCGGCAGTGATTTTCCTCACACAATTTCAACAATTCACTTCCTGATATAAAGTCCATAAAAGCCTCCTAAACCTGAATAAGCATAACATCTTCCACTTTCGGGTGTTCCCGCAGCTTATCCAGCAATTCCTGTGGGATTTCCTCATCAGATTCAACCACAGAATAAGCAGTAGCACCTTTCTGTTCCCGGAACAGGCGCATGAAAGCAATATTTACATTGCGTTCACTTAAACTGGTAGCAATATAGGCCACCATGCCGGGATAGTCCAGGTGGCGTATAACCAGCGTGGAATATTCTCCTGTAAAGTCTACATCAATGCCGTTGATCCTTATAATTTTAACTTTACCGCCTCCTAATGAGACTCCCCGGACCGACATAGTCCCGCCCTGTTCCCCAGACACATGGATCTCTACTGTGTTTGGATGAACTTCTGTTTCCTTTTCATCAACGGCGAAAGAATACTCTAACCCGCATTCATCCGCCAGTTGGAAGGAATTCTTAATTCTCAGATCATAAGTCTCAAAACCTAGGATGCCGCCAAGAAGTGCACGGTCGGTTCCATGGCCTTTGTAGGTCTTTGCAAAAGAACCGTACAAAATAAACTCCACTTTTTGGATTGGCTCATTGAACATCTTTTTAACCAGAAGAGCAATCGCTACAGCCCCTGCAGTATGGGAGCTGGATGGCCCTACCATATTGGGGCCGATTACTTCAAAAATACTGATAGACGGCATAAACAGCCTTCTCCTTTCTCAGTCATCTTAACCTTTGTTATCCTTCTTAATATATTTATGGTAATACATATCAACCAGCGCACTGATCGCATTATCTCCGGATACGTTACATGCAGTTCCAAAGCTGTCCTGTGCAATATACATTGCCTGAAGAAGGCTGGCAATATCTCCCACTGCAGGGATTCCTACAATCGGGAAGAATGGAGTTGCCGTAAAGATAGAACCACCTGGAGCTCCCGGAGATGCAACTAAGGCTACTCCAAGTACACAGATAAACGGGAATAAGGTAAGGAATCCATGAGGCATGCCATAAATGAGCAGGGTAGCAGTCACACAGCAGGTTATTGTGATCATGGAACCTGCCATATGAATGTTAGCACACAGCGGAATTACGAAGTTACGGATTTCTTCTGATATACCATTGCTTTCCGCACATTTAATATTAACCGGAATGGTAGCAGCGGAAGACTGGGTACCAATTGCAGTTAAGTAGCCGGGTAACTGGTTCTTTAACATAGTAATTGGATTTCTTTTTGTCAATACGCCTGCTAAAGTAAAGGCCGCAAGCAGGTAGATTAAATGAAGCAGTATCACGATCACGAATACCTTCCAGAGTACGGACATAATCGCAAAGGTGGTTCCCTGATAAGTCATCTTAGCAAAAGTTCCGCAGATATACAAAGGAAGAAGGGGAATGATCACCCGGCCAAGTACCTTTGTAATGATCTCAGAAAAATCTTTGATCACATTATATAAGGTATCTCCGATCTCTTTTCCACGCATGGTACTGATGCATACTCCCAATACAAAGGCCAGTACAACAGCAGCTGTAGTTTCAAGTAACGGTGTGATGGCCAGGGAAAAATATCCGCTGATGGCCTTATCACTAGCAGAAGCAACTTTCGCAACTACCTCTTCATTCACAAATGAAGGGAAAAACGTACTGGCTACCGCATAAGCTGCGCTGCCTGCAAGCAATGTGGAAGCATAGGAAATCGCTGCGGTGAATGCCAGCAGCTTTCCGGCTCCCTGGGACAGGTCCGCAATTCCCATCGTAACAAAAGCTACTACCATAAGCGGAATGATGAACATTAAAAACTGTTTAAATAAATCCGATACTGTAATTAATATCGAAGTTACAAAGCTGGGACAGTACATACCGATTAAAATACCAATAATAATAGCTATAATCAGCTTTGGAACTAGTCCCAGTTTCTTCTTACTCTTCTTACTTTCCTCCATATCAATACCTTCCTTTCATATGAATAAAATAAATTTTATTATATTCATTTATATGATGTAATTTATTTTATCACAAACGCTACAGAATTGCAATATTATTATGATTTTCTAATAATTAAACAAAAAAATCTGCAGGTTTTTTGTCATTTTGCACAAAAACCTACAGATTTTTACTTTATCTACCATTTTCACTGTATTAATGTTTATTCGCTCTTCTTTTCTCCATTTGCCCCCACATTCCGAATGTGCATGTAAACAGTGTTTTTAGAAATTCCAAGATAATCGGCTACTTTAACAACCGCATCTTTCATGGTAAAAACTCCCTGTTGATGCAGGGCATTAATGATTTCTTTGTTTTTAAGAGACGGAAGTATTCCTTCATCTGCCAATACCGTTTTCCGAACCTCCTGAACTCTGCTGAAAATTAATTCATCAATATTTTTTGCGAAAGTTTCAGTTTTAACCAGGGAGTGAGTGGATATTTCGGGGATATAGCTGGATAGGATCTCGGAAAAACCTGTATTTAAATAAAAATTGATACATAGAAGTCCGATAATCCTTTTCTCCTCCCCCCGCACTACAATGGTGGAGGATTTTAATGGTTCTCCATTTTTGTTCTTGGTAAAATAGGAAATATAACTTTTTTCACCATCTTTTTCAATCTCTTCCAGCATCTGAAGCGCCAGGTCCGTAATCGGCATCCCTTCCGTACGTCCTGTATGGTGTCCATTGATGATCTTAATTACGGAGTGTTCCGTATCCTCCAGACTATGTAGCACCATCTCATAGCCTCCCCCCAGATAATCCGCAAGCCCTTCCAACATAATCTTATAAGATTCCAGTATAATTCGGTCAATCAGTGTTAAGTGTACATTATAATCCTTCATTGTTCTCAGCCCCTACATTCATTTTTTAAGGAATAATGCAATATTTTCAAAAATTATAGCATGCTATAAAATATTTTTCAATAAAAAGATAGAATACTTAACAACAATGTAATTTATTACATTAAAAAAGTCCAGGCGACGCCTGCCTGGACTTTTTTCTTATTCCGGTTTTTTAACAATAAAAATGAGGAAAGACGCAAAATCCCCTGATTCTTTGAAAAGATGACTTCTGTCAATGGGAATACCGGCATACATAAGCTCGCTTCCATAGTATTCACCAGTCTCCCCCGACATGGTAACTTTATAAAGCATATCCTCGCAAAGGCCCTGGAGCTTCAGCCTCAGCCAGCCTGCATTGGCAGGATTCAAAACCTGATAATAAGCGGCGATTGCCTGTTCCAAATCTTCTGATACTGCCATCCATGCCGTGTCATTTCCTTCAAATGGACTTTTTAGCCTGTAAAATGTTCCCTGATGTAAAAGTTTCCGGTATTTTTTATAGCATGCAATCTGCTGCTTAACCGTCTCTATTTCCTCAGGAGTCAGATGGTTCAAATCCAGTTCATATCCAAAAGCCCCGAAAATCGCTGCATTTCCCCTGGAATCCAAAGGCGTAATTCTATGAACCTGATGGTTAGGAACTGCGGAGACATGGGCTCCGATGCTGGATATGGGATAAACCATGGTAGTCCCATACTGGATCTTTAACCGGTCCATGGCATCCGTATTATCACTGCACCATGCCTGCGGAGCAAAGTACAGCATTCCAGGGTCAAACCTGGCTCCTCCGCTGGCGCAGGATTCAAACAGGATCTCCGGAAAGTCTCTGGTGAGCCGGGTATATAGGTCATAGACTCCCAGGATAAATTTATGCATCACCATTCCCTGCCTGTCAGGGGAGGTTCCTCTAGAGAAGCATTCCGTCAGATATCGGTTCATATCCCACTTGATATAGGAGATTTTTGCATTGGCAATAATATCCTTTAACATACCGTAAACCGCATCAACAATTTCCTTTCTTGAAAAATCAAGGACATGCTGATTCCTGCTGGGTGTTTCATAACGGCCGGGAGCGGATAGGATCCAGTCTGGATGAGCCTCGTAAAAGCGGCTGTCTTTATTGACCATCTCCGGCTCGATCCACAGACCGAATTTTAGGCCCAGGGCCTCCACCTTCTCAGACAGTCCGGAAATTCCCTCCGGAAGCTTATTTCTGTTTACTTGCCAGTCACCTAAGCCCCTGTGGTCGTCACTTCGTTCACCAAACCAGCCGTCATCAAGAACAAACAGCTCCACGCCCGTTTCCTTCGCTTTTCTAGCAATATCGAGAATCTTTTCTTCGTTAAAATCCATATAAGTTGCTTCCCAGTTGTTCAAAAGCACTGGCCTTTCCCTGTCTCTCCAATACCCTCTCGCAAGCCGGGTCCTGTATAAAAGGTGGAAAGTTTGACTCATAAAGGAAAGCCCCTGTTCCGAATAAACCATCACAAGCTCCGGAGTCTGAAACGACTCCCCCGCTTTCAAAGGCCATTCAAAGGTATCCGGATGGATTCCCATAAGAACACGGGTGGTATCATGGGTGCAGACTTCCACCTGACCTAAGAAGCTTCCGCTGTATACAAGGCTAAAACCATATACCTGGCCGCTGTTCTCCGTTGTCTCTTTTCTTGCAAGCGCCAGGAATGGATTGTGCTCTGCGCTGCTGATCCCTCTCATACTGTAAATAGACTGGATTCCCTGTTCCAATGGACGCCTCTTTAAGTACCGCTCTCTGGACCATGCCCCGGAAAGCTGAATCATCTCATAATCACAATCCGGTAAGTCAACCGCTCCGCTCATGGCAGTCTTAAGGACGATCTCCTCCTTGCCATGATGATCAAAACGGGCATGCCTTGTAAGAACCGGCATCTCTTCATAGATCGTATAGGAAAGAATCAGCTCCGTATCCATCACATCATCATGAAGGGTGATCTCCAGGGTGGCGGACTCCCGCTCCTCCTCCACATAGGTAGCCGGAAGAGGCTCTATGGAGCGCTTCCCCTCAAAGATACGGTGGGACACATAGGTAAAGTTTGTGATCCTGCTGCCATTCTCCTGCCTGATCATGCAGGCACCGTATCGGTAATCCCCTGTTCCATAGGCCGGATATTCCTGCTTGGTATATTGGAGACATAAGCTGACCGGCGCCGGGCAGCTTATGGCGGCATGGGCACGCTCTCCTGTCTCAAGGAGATATGCATAGGACTCCCTGTCCGTAATCCGTTTCCCATAGTACAGATTTCCCAGCTGTCCATTGGCCATAATCTGAATGATATAACTTATGGACCGGTTATACAGGTGAAACTGTTTCGCTTGTTCATGATAAATGATAGACATAATTCATACTCCTTTTATAATTTTCCTCCGGATGTAGCAATTCCTTCTATAAACTGTTTCTGGAATATAAGATAAATGATAATCATTGGGATACAGGCCAGCAAGGATGCCGCCATAAGCTCCGGATAATTTGTTTCAAACTGTCCCTGCAGCTTTGCAAGGGCGGCAGATAAGGGCATGGTATTTTGCTCTGTGTTGACGACCAGAGGCCACATCAGCTCCTTAAATCCAAACAGCGCGGTAAAGATACCCAGAGCCACCATGGAGGATTTTGTAAGGGGTGCCATTACATAAAGAAAGGTCTGGCCGATATTGCAGCCGTCAAGCCTGGCCGCCTCCTCTAAGGAAGAGGGAAGTCCCATATAAGCCTGCCTTAACAAAAAGGTTCCAAAAGCTGTCACAAGTCCCGGAAAAAGCAGGCCAAAGGAGGTGTTTAACATTCCCAGCTTACTCACCATTAAGTATTGAGGAATAATAAAGATCTGGGATGGCACCATCATCTGGAACAAAACCAGGGAAAAGGCCAGATTCTTTCCCTTAAAGTGAAGGCGTCCAAAAGCATATCCTGCCATGGTTGCAGTAAGCACCGCACAAATGACCCGTTCTACAATCAGCATCAACGTATTCCAGTACAGCCTTAAAAAGTTCATTTTGCTTATGATGGATAAAAATGCTTCCTTTCTCCATACCGTAGGAAAAATGATGAACGGATTCATCTGAGTTGCCTCCGATGTGCTTTTAAAGGCGGTTAAAAACATCCACAAAAAGGGGACCAGCATGATGACAGACCCGATTGTAAGAATGAAGTAAACGATGGCTGATTTAATTTTTCTACTCTTATCCATAATTCTCCTCCCTAGCTGTAGTTCACCCATTTTTTCTGACAAATCATCTGAATCATTGTGATCAGAAGGATTACCATAAGAAGCAGCATGACAATGGAAGAGCCATATCCCTTGTTTCCTTCTATAAAAGAATACTTATAGAAAAGATACACCAGGGACTGGGTCTTTACCAGCGCCGGGTTGCTTCTTCCCATCATCATATAGATACTGTCAAACACCTGCATGGCCCCTATGACTCTGGTCACGGTCACAAAAAACATGGTGGGTGATATTAAGGGCAGTGTAATTGTAAAAAACTGGTTGATCCCGTTTGCCCCGTCAATCTGCGCTGCCTCATAATAGTCTCTGGGTATTTCCTGAAGGCCTGCAAAAAACAGTACCATATTATAACCGATCACAGACCAGATTCCTACGATGGCCACAGAGATAAATGCGATATTGGGATTGGAGATCCAGTTCACTCCGGAAAGTCCTATCCCCCGAAGCAGATGGTTAAGCAGTCCGAATTCCGAATTATAAAGCCATCTCCAAACCATAGCCACCGCTGCAGGAGCAGCTACCATTGGCAGGAAATAAATGGTCCTCCATATTGAGCGCCCCCGGATTTTCCCATTTAGAAAAACGGCTAACACAAGGGCAATCGCAATGGAAAACGGTACCTCTACCACCGCATATTTACATGTATTCCACAAAGCCTGCCATACAGCCCCATCACTAAAAAGCTGACCGTAATTGTCAAAGCCAATAAATACATTGCCTTTGCCAAAAGCCCCTGTTTTGAAAAAGCTCTGATAAATGGTCTGAAAAATAGGGATGATGTTTAATATAATAAGCCCTGCCATGGTCGGAAGCAAAAACATCCACCCCCATAAAAATTCACTTCTCTCCCGCCTTGATACCTTTGACTTTCTGTTCATGCAGACCCTCCGTATTTCTTTGTCAAGCGGATATTCCCAATCCGCTTCACCACTTGATTCGGTTAAAAAGGGGGAGGCGCTTTAAAAGCCTGCCTCCCCAGCTCTTCCTATTCTTGTGCCAGCATGGCATTCATTTCCTGAGCAATGTCCTTGCAGACATCCTCCACGCTCTTTGCTCCGGTCCATGCATCAATTAATTTTTCATGGCTCATATTGTTCCATGCAACCGTTGATTTAGAGTATGGCCTGATGACCAGGTCACTCATCATATCTAAATATGCCTGCAGGTTAAAGCCCTGATATGCCTTTATCCAGTTATCCGTTGTCCCTTCATAGGCAGAAATAACAATTCCAAGGTCAGACTGCTTCTGCTGAGCTTCCTTTGATCCCATGTATTCGATCAGCTTCCATGCTTCTTCAGGCATGCCGGTATTGGCGGAAGCCGCCCAGCCCAGTCCATTGTAAATGGATATCCTCTTTCCAGAGGCCGCATCTTTTGGAAGGTCTGCGATGTCACAGTTTGCCTTTACGTAATCATTATTGCAAAGCTCTGGAAGCATCCATGAGCCAGCCGTGATCATGGCTACCTTGCCGGCTTCAAACAAGGCTTCCTCTGTATTCTCTGCCATCACTTCATATGGAGGAGCATATCCTTCTTTCATCAGGTCCGTGATAAACGTTAAGGCCTTGATGGTTCCCGGCTGGTCAAATCCGGAAGATTTTTTATCATCGCTGATTACATAACCGCCCATATCATAAACGATATTGTTCCAGCCTGCCTGGTCATTGGTAGGCCTTAAGGCAAATCCATACTGGCTTCCATCTGCTTTGGTCAGCTTTTTTGCTGCTTCTGCATAATCATCCCAGGTCCAATCCTTGTCGGGATAAGGGACTCCTGCTTCATCAAACATGGTTTTGTTGTACCAGAGAGCGATGGTATCAATATCCTTTGGCACTGCATACTGCTTTGTACCTTCCCAATTATAGATCTGCACAATGTCCTTAGGGAATTTATCCATTTCCAGTTTCTTGCTTTCCTTGATCCGGTCCGTTAGGTCCAGGAGCATCTCGTATTCGGAATACCTTGCGATCTCATTGGAATGCATCCAGAAAACATCGGGAAGAGATCCACCGGTTGCTCCTGCCTCCAGCATGGTCCAGTACTGCTCCCATGGAGTTACCTGAATCTGTGTCTTAATTCCCGTTTCATTGGTAAAGTCCTTCATGATCTCTGTAAGTCCCGGCTCCTGGTTTTTATCCCAGATTGCAACCGTCAGAGTTCCCTGAGCAGCCGTATTTCCTGACTCACCGGAGCTTTCCACAGTCTGTTTTGTTTCTCCTGCGCTTGCAGGAGCAGTTTCGTTCCCGGCCTTGCCTGCGCATCCAACCACTGCTGCTGCCATAACTGCCGCCATTGCTGCTGTTAACCACCATTTACGTTTCATTTTGCTACCTCCCTTTAATTAGTCAGTTTATATAGTTAAAACTGAATTTAAAACCATTTTTTGTACATTTTTCTTTGTCCAATCCTGATTATAAACCTTTTTTTATCTATATTACATAGACTAATGTGACAGGTACATGGTGTTTTGTTATATTTACCAAACCTCTTCTCTCATCTTCTTCCGATACTGGAGCGGGGATTCTCCCTCTGTCTGAAGGAAACTTTTACAAAATACCGAAGCATCATGAAAGCCGCAGGATAAACCGGTTTCCGTTATACTAAGGCCCGTATCCTCTAGCAGACGCTTTGCCTCCATGATCCGGTAGGCTGTTAAATACTGCTTCGGAGAAATACCCTTATATTTCATAAATAGCCGGTACAGATAGGTCCTGTCGATTCCTACATATTTTGCCACATCTCCGATCTGGATGGGGTAGCTGTAATTATGGCGTATAAATGTTTCCGCCCTGGACAGATAGCTCTGCTCATACTCTCCCACTTCCTTGCTGCGTTTTGGGAACCGGGAAAACAGCAGATAAAGAAACCCTGCTGTCTCATCCATATTGTGTTCCCCGCTTTCAAAGACGGTCACCAGCCGGTCCATATAGTCTCGCCATTCCTCACCACGATCAAAATGGTACACATATTCATTTTCCTCCTGTCGGTAATCGCTTAACAGCCTCTCCGCTTCAGTCCCTGCAAAAGCTGCCCAGGCATATTCCCAAGGCTCATCCTTATCCGCCTGATAATAAGTGACCTCCTGAGGCTTGATCAAAAATGCATCTCCTTCTTTTAAGGCATATTCCTCGCCTCCTGTGCGGTAGATCCCCTTTCCCCTAAATATCACATGCATCAGGTAATGCTTCCGGATCGCAGGTCCGAAAAAATGCCCTGACGCACACTGTTCACGACCGCAGTAATAAATGGTCAGCCCCCGTACCAATTGATTCATGTTTCACCCTCCATACAACAAAATGACAATTTTATGAAACAAACGTCCTATCTTTTTTTCTGCTGCAATTATACAATATCCTCATCAGACAGACAAGGAAAACAAGGAGGAAGGAACATGGTAAAAATAACTTTTATGGGGGCAGGGAGCACGATATTTGCAAGAAATGTCTTAGGCGACTGCATGTGCACTCCAATACTTCAGGACGCTGTGATCGCTCTTTACGATATTGATCAGGTGCGGCTTTCGGATTCGGAGCTTATTCTGAGTGCAATCAACAAAAATGTGAATGAAGGACGGGCTGATATCAAAACTTATCTGGGAGTGGAAAACCGGAAGGAAGCGTTATCAGGTGCCACCTTTGTAGTGAACGCCATTCAGGTGGGCGGATACGATCCCTGTACGATTACAGACTTTGAAATTCCTAAAAAATACGGCTTAAAGCAGACCATTGCGGATACCCTGGGGATCGGCGGCATTATGCGAGGCTTAAGGACCATACCTGTTATGGAGGACTTTGCCAGAGACATGGAAGAGGTTTGTCCGGATGCCTACTTCTTAAATTATACCAATCCCATGGCGATCTTAACTGGCTACATGCAGCGTTATACATCCATTAAGACCATTGGTTTATGCCACAGCGTCCAGGTATGTTCAGAAACCTTATTAAAGGGGCTTGATATGGAGGATAAGCTGGAGGGAAGAACTGAGTTAATTGCCGGGATCAATCATATGGCCTGGCTCCTAAAACTCCATGACAGGGAAGGGAATGATCTTTACCCTATTATCCGCCAGAAAGCCTTTGAGAAAAACCAGAGTACGAAACATAAAGATATGGTGCGGTTTGAGTACATCAACCATTTAGGCTATTATTGCACGGAATCCAGTGAACACAATGCGGAATACAATCCGTTGTTCATAAAGTCCAAATACCCGGAAATGATTGATGAATTCCAGATCCCCTTAGATGAATACCCGCGGCGCTGCATCAAGCAGATCAACGAGTGGGAAGAAGAAAAAAATACAATTCATAACAACGGACAGATCACGCATGCCCGTTCCCATGAATACGCCTCCTATATTATGGAAGCAATTTTGACCAATAAGCCATACAAGATCGGAGCAAGTGTATTGAACCGGGGGCTGATCGATAACCTCCCCGTTGACGCCTGCGTAGAAGTTCCCTGTCTGGTAGACGGAAGCGGAATCACCCCCTGCCATGTGGGCCCCCTTCCCACTCAGCTGGCGGCCATGAACATGACCAACATAAATCCTCAGCTTCTCACCATAGAAGCCGCCCGTAACAGGGACAGAAAGACCATCTACCAGGCAGCCATGCTGGATCCTCATACTGCTGCCGAGCTTAATATAAAAGATATCTGCTCCATGGTGGATGAACTCATTGCAGCCCATGGTGATTACATGAACATGTACCAGTAAAAGAAGCTCTCAGGAATTATTTACAAGATGCCCTTAATACCTGTATACTTGACCCTATCAAACATCCTAATATAAGCGGATCGTATGACAGGGTCTTTCACTATTTTAAGGGGGTATATTTTTGATCGAAAAACAAACGACTTATAAAAACGTTGCCGGGTTCCGCTGTTTAAGGAACATCAAACGGCAGACCAATGATCTGTATCTGGTCCACTGCGGTATCCAGCAGTGTCCTCCAGGATACACCTACGATCACAAGGTTCCAAATGAAAATCACCTTCATTTTGTTCTGGGCGGCGCAGGTTCCCTGGAAATTGACGGGAAACGGTATGATATAAAAACAGATGACATCTTCCTCATACCGAAAGGCTATCCCGTTCTTTACAACGCAGATCTTAAAAATCCCTGGGAGTATATGTGGATCACTTTTGACGGAGAAATGGCAGAGGCTTATTTAAGCTATGCAGGTATATCCCCACAGCTCCCTGCCATCCATTCCCAGATTCCCAATCAGCTTTATCTACCCATGATACACAAAATACTGGATACCAGTGAATTGACCTTTGCCAATGAAATCAAGCGTGTGGGATACCTATACGAGATATTGTCTACCCTGATCGAAATGCAAAATACCATAAGAACCATTAAAAAGAACCAATACGACTATTCCATCGATACTTATGTAGATTATGCCCTTCAATATATCAAACTGAACTATGACTGCATCAAGGTCCAGGACATCGCAGACTACATCGGAATCAACCGTTCCTATTTGACCACAATATTCAAAAAGCAGCTTCACGTTTCCCCTCAGGAATACTTAATGAGGTTCCGGCTTAACATTGCCGCCAATCAGCTTGCCACCACCTCCTTATCCATTCAGGAAATTGCCACAGGAATCGGATATCATAACCCTTTAACATTTTCTAAGATATTCAAGCAGGAATTCGGCGTCAGCCCGAAGCATTACAGAGAAGAAAAACGACAGCCATAAAAAAACAGGAGGCAGTCCTTAGGGACTAGCCTCCTGTAACATATTCTATCTGTTTGCTAACACTTCGTTAATCTGGGAAACCAGAACATCACATTCTATTCCATGAACCTGGCAAGCTTCCTCCAGGGACTCACCCTGAGATGCCGGACAGCCGAGGCAATGCATACCTGCGCGCATTAACATAGGTGCAATGTTCTCGTCCATTTCAAGCAATGCTCCTATTAACATATCCTTCTGGATCTGCATCTTGTGTTCCTCCTTAAAAAATTGTACTTACTGTCTTTATAATATAATACTTTTCTTCCTGATTAGCAAGGGCTAAATTCCTTGTTTTTTCCTTCCAGCTTCTTTTTGACAAATTTTTCTCAATAAGTAGTCTTGACATTGTATACAGTATTCATATATAATGTATTCATACAAAGGTTGTATGAATTATAATCTTTGCCGGCACTCATTTATAATTTACACTTATATAGCAGATTTTACGGAGGAATAAGACTATGAGAACAGAATGGAGAGCTTTCACAGGCGGTGTTTGGGAACGGGAAATCAACGTCAGGGACTTTATACAGAAAAATTACACACCTTATGACGGCGATGATTCCTTTCTAGCCGGACCGACCACAGCAACAAACGCTCTTTGGGCACAGGTTATGGATTTATCCAAACAGGAGCGGGAGGCTGGCGGCGTGCTGGATATGGATACTAAGACTATTTCCACCATCTCCTCTCACGGACCAGGATATTTAGATAAAGACAAAGAAACAATCGTAGGCTTTCAGACCGATAAGCCCTTTAAGCGTTCCTTACAGCCTTACGGCGGCATCCGTATGGCAGAAAAAGCATGTGCAGACAATGGTTATACCATTGATCCTGAAGTTAAGAAATTTTTTACGATTCACAGAAAAACACACAATGCCGGTGTTTTTGATGCTTATACCCAGGAAATGCGTGACTGCCGTTCCAACCACATCATCACAGGCCTTCCGGACGCCTATGGCCGCGGACGTATCATCGGCGATTACCGCCGGGTAGCGCTTTACGGCATTGACCGTCTGATCGCAGATAAGGAAGAGCAAAAGGATACAACCCGTACCACCATGTACTCAGACGTGATCCGGGAAAGAGAAGAGCTTTCCGAGCAGATCCGAGCTCTTAAGGAATTAAAAGAGCTTGGAAACATCTATGGCTTTGATATTTCAAAACCGGCCGCCAATGTAAAAGAGGCGATCCAGTGGCTGTACTTTGCCTACCTTGCCGCTGTCAAGGAGCAGAACGGAGCAGCCATGTCCTTAGGCCGCACCTCCACCTTTATTGATGTTTATGCACAGAGAGATTTAGAAGAAGGAATCTTTACCGAGGAAGAGATCCAGGAGTTTGTGGACCATTTCATCATGAAGCTTCGTCTGGTCAAATTTGCCCGTACCCCGGAATACAATGAGCTGTTCTCCGGCGATCCTACCTGGGTAACAGAATCCATCGGCGGAGTCGGTATCGACGGACGCCATCTGGTGACCAAGTCCTCTTTCCGTTACCTCCACACGCTTAAGAACCTGGGAACAGCTCCTGAGCCAAACTTAACCGTGCTCTGGTCCACAAAGCTTCCGGAAAACTTTAAGCGATTCTGCGCCAAGACCTCCATTGAATCCTCTTCCATTCAGTACGAGAATGATGATCTGATGAGAGTGACACATGGAGACGATTATGCCATTGCCTGCTGCGTATCTTCCATGAGGGTTGGTAAGGAAATGCAGTTCTTCGGCGCGCGGGCTAATCTTGCAAAATGCTTGTTATATGCAATTAACGGCGGCATTGATGAAGTTACCAAAAAACAGGTCGGCCCCAAATATCGCCCTATCACTTCCGAGTACTTAGAATATGATGAGGTTATGGCTGCCTATAAGGATATGATGAACTGGCTTGCAAGGGTTTATGTAAACACCTTGAACGTCATCCACTATATGCACGACAAATACAGCTATGAGCGCATTCAGATGGCTCTTCATGATAAAAAGGTGACCCGTTGGTTCGCAACCGGTATTGCCGGACTTTCCGTAGTGGCTGACTCTTTATCTGCCATCAAATATGCCAAGGTAAAGGCCGTAAGGGATGAAAACGGAATCGTGACCGATTACATCGTAGAAGGAGACTTCCCCAAATACGGCAATAACGATGACCGGGTAGACATGATCGCAAACGAACTGGTTCATACCTTTATGAATTATGTAAAAGGAAACCACACTTACCGCGGCGGTATCCCTACCACCTCCATCTTGACAATCACTTCCAACGTGGTATATGGTAAAAATACAGGAGCAACTCCTGATGGACGTAAAAAGGGAGAAGCCTTTGCACCTGGCGCAAACCCAATGCATCTTAGGGATACCCACGGTGCTGTCGCTTCCCTGGCATCGGTTGCAAAGCTTCCGTTCAGAGACGCTCAGGATGGTATCTCCAATACCTTCTCTATCGTACCGGGAGCCCTTGGTAAGGAAGATCAGATCTTCACAGGAGATTTAGAGGTAGATTTAGAGCTGGCTCTTAACGAAGACCAGAAGTAAAGGAGTGTTTTTATGGCAGATCCAAAGGAGAAACAGATTGACGATATCGTCTCCATGCTGGACCAGTTCATGACTGGAAACGGCGGACACATGAACATCCACGTATCAGAAGACGGTACCATATGTACCGATGAAACAATGGCTAAATCAGTTACTACCATGAACTCTACGGATTGTGCAGACGGAAATTCCGCCTGCAGAGTTCCCACCTTATTCCAGGCATTGGACACAGACGATGAAGACCCGGAAAGCAACCGGCTGTTTATGGAAGATACTTACTAAATACAAAAGGAGGATTATAAAATGACAAATATCAGCGAATCTCAAATCAATAACCTTGTTAATTTATTAGATGGCTATGTGGAAGAAGGCGGACATCACTTAAATGTTAATGTCTTCACCCGTGATACCCTTCTAGACGCTCAGAAGCATCCGGAAAGTTATCCCCAGCTTACAGTACGTGTATCCGGTTATGCAGTGAATTTTATCAAGCTGACAAAGGAACAGCAGGATGAGGTAATCTCCCGTACGTTCCACAGCAATATGTAATAAATAGCAAAGAAGGCGATCTATATGACAGGATATATCCATTCTATTGAAAGCTTCGGTACCGTTGACGGGCCGGGCGTGCGCATGGTGATTTTTTTGCAGGGTTGTCCCATGCGCTGCCAATATTGCCACAATCCGGACACCTGGAAAATGGCAGGCGGCACACCAATGACATCAGAAGAACTATTAAAGCAGTATGAGTCATCCCGGAATTTCTACCGGGGCGGAGGTATAACGGCTACCGGCGGGGAGCCCCTTATGCAGCTGGACTTTGTGATTGAGCTTTTTGAAGCTGCAGCAAAGAAAGACATTCATACCTGCCTGGATACCTCAGGCGTTACTTTTCATAGGAATGATCCGGATTATCTAAAAAAAATAGACCGGCTTCTGGACTCTACCGACCTTGTCATGCTGGACATCAAACACATTGATGATACAAGGCATAAAACACTTACAGGGCATTCCAACGAAAATATTCTGGACTTTGCCCAGTACTTAAGTGACCGGGATATCCCGGTGTGGATCCGTCACGTGACAGTGCCAAAGATTTCAGATGAGACCCCTGATTTATACAGACTAGGGCGTTTTATCGGCGGGCTAAAGAATGTGAAGGCCCTTGATGTCCTGCCTTATCATGACATGGGAAAGGTTAAATACGAAAGCCTGGGAATGGAGTACCCCCTAAAGGATACTCCCCCCATGTCTAAAGAAGGTGCCGTTGCTGCCAAGAAGATTATCTTAAGCGGAATCAGGGATGTCCGCACAGGACTCCCTGATCGGTATTGCTCCCAAAATTAAACAATAATTGTACCATTTACTACTTGAATATTTCTGATTTATAGTATAAAATATAGAAAAATCTATATAATATAAGGAGGTAATTTATCATGGCACGAGTTATTAGTGATGCTTGCGTTAGCTGCGGAAGCTGTGAAGGTGAATGCCCAGTAAGCGCTATCAGCCAGGGTGATTCTCAGTTTGTTATTGATGCTGATGCATGTATCGATTGTGGCGCTTGTGAGGGCGTATGTCCAACAGGAGCTATTTCTGAAGCATAATTATGATACATAAATGCCTCTTCCGAAAGGAAGAGGCATTTTGTTATATTATCACGTTCTTTATATCTGCATACTAATAAATTAACAGGATAAAGGAGAGGACATTTATTTTATGAGAAAACCACTGATCGGCCTGACCCCCGCCCACGACATGGAAAGCGGCGATGTTAAGGCACGTCCTACTTATATGCGGGCGCTAAAAGCTGCGGGAGCGATCCCGGTCGTGATGCCCTTAGATGCCTCAGAAGAAGATTTAAAGCAGCTTTCCCAGGATTTGGATGGATTTCTGTTCACAGGCGGTCCTGATGTACACCCCTTCCTTTTTGGGGAAGAGACACAGGCTCACTGCGGCAATGTGTCCCCAGCCAGGGATAAGATGGAGATTTCCCTACTTCCTATGATTATGGAGTTTCAGAAGCCGATCCTTGGAATCTGCCGGGGAATCCAGGTTTTGAACATCGCTCTTGGAGGAAACATCTGGCAGGATATTCCTTCCCAGGTAACGCAGGATTTTCCTCTGGCCCATTCCCAGCCATTTAGTTATGATATGCCGTGCCATACGGTTGTTTTAACCGAAGGCAGCCTCCTTGCCCAGATATCAGAAAGCTCTTCTATAAAGGTTAACAGCATGCACCATCAGGCCGTTAAGGATCTTGCTCCCGGACTTATTGCTTCGGCCTACTCGACCGATTATTTGATCGAAGCCCTGGAAATGCCAGACTATCCCTTTTTTATCGGGGTTCAATGGCATCCGGAATATCTGTGGGAAAAGAATAAAGAAGCGTTCCGACTGTTTCAGACTTTTGTAAAGGCTTGCAAAGAATAACATATATGCATAAAAAATCCGCAGTTTCCACTTTCATCGGCAGCTGCGGATTTCCTTGCCAGAGCCTTTTTGTTCGCTCTATTTATCTGAAAGTAGTGTGGTTTTATAACTTTTTTCCATTTCTCCCGAACTTCTTTTTCCGGTTAAAAAATGGTATCTTAGAAGCAGCAGCTTCTGCACGCCCTTTGTTGTCCTTTTGATATGAACGCATAAGCTCGTCCAACTGTTTGAACCGCTCTTCTTCCTTTTCTTCTTTTAAATTCAATAAATATTCCATTTCCTTAATGACCTTGTCATTGACCAAGCAGCTGACATCCTGGCTTAACTGCTCATTATTTACCTCCAAAGCCCGTCCAATGATATGGTTCATGATCTCCTGGAACTGCTCCATCTTTTCCTGGGCAATGGAAATCTGCGCCGTGTTATGTACATCCAGGCCTGTCCCATCTTCCGCACCAGATATTGCACTGTCTTTTAACTCCTGAGCTACCTGACCTTCTAGTAACTCATCTGGTATGACAGGGTCCCTTCCCTCCTCAATAACCTTGTCAAGCGCTGTCTTAATGGCCTTCAACTGATACCCCTTGTCCTTTAAGTCCTTGATCTGCTTGAATAAACGGATGTGTGCTTCAGTGTAATACCGGTGCCCCATCTCATTTCTGGGAATTTTCAACTCCAGCTCGTCCTCCCAGTATCTAAGGACATGAGACTCCACATCGACCTTCTTCGATGCATCCGATATTAAGTAATGTATCTCAGCCATAGCTATATCCTCTCCTTTGGTTCGTTTAGTTTTCATAACCTTACTATTTATATCATATGCTGGCTTCGGATGGATTATGAATGGGAATTGGAACTTTTTTGAGGGATTTGAGAAAATTTTGAGAGAGAAGGGGGAAATGAGTGGGGGATGAATGGCGGAGCCTAGGGGGGTAGTAATGGGAAGGGGATGGATGGCGAATCCGCAGGGGCCATCTGGGAGAAGGAATTCGAGGTTCGAATTCCTTCTCCCAGATGGGGGGCGTTCGCCCCATAGAAAGAGAGATTCCCCGGCCCGGAAAAACAAATGAATTTGTTTTTCCGGGCCGGGGAATCTCTCTTTCTATCCTGCTCATTGCTTGGCCATGTTTGCAAATTTCGTATACTCTGGTCTCCAGACCAGATTAATCGTACCAATCGGGCCGTTTCTTTGTTTTGCAATAATAACTTCTGCAATATTAGGCATATCCGTATCCTTATTATAATAATCATCACGGTATAAGAACATAACCACGTCGGCATCCTGCTCAATAGCTCCGGATTCTCGGAGATCGGAAAGCATTGGACGGTGGTCTGGTCTTGTTTCGCAGGCTCGGCTTAGCTGGGATAGGGCGATTACAGGAGCGTTCATCTCTCTTGCCAGGGCTTTTAGGGATCTGGAAATTTCTGAAATCTCCTGTTGGCGGTTGTCGCCGCCTTTTCCGCTTCCGCTCATCAACTGTAGGTAGTCAATGATGACCACGCTAAGACCGTATTCTAACTTCATCTTACGGCATTTGGAACGCAGTTCTCCAATGGAGATTCCCGGGGTATCGTCAATGATCAGTTTGGAATTGCCGATGACTCCGATCCCCTCTACTACGGCATCCCAGTCAGAATCGGATAAGGTACCCGTTCTGAGCTTTTGGGAGTCTACATTGGATTCCATGGCCAACATACGGTTTACCAGCTGTTCCTTAGACATCTCCAGGCTAAATACCATACAGGGCAGGCCTTTTTTTACAGCAATATGATCTACCAGGTTTAGTACAAAGGCCGTCTTACCCATAGAAGGACGGGCGGCGATCAGGACAAAGTCCGAAGGCTGCAGACCAGAGGTCTTATAATCTAAGTCAATAAAGCCTGTAGGGATTCCGGTTACGGTTCCCTGGTTTTTGGAAGCCTCTTCGATCTTCTCAAGAACATTCATTGCAACCTGGCGGATGGGTACAAAATCGCCGGAGCTGCGGTTCTGGAGCAGATCAAAGATGGTCTTTTCCGTGACGGCCATAATGGTTTCTAAGGGTTCTTTTCCTGCGTAGCAGGTGTTGGCAATTTCTTCATTGGCCTTAATAAGCCGCCTTAGAACTGCTTTATCACGGACAATATTTGCATAAGACTTTATATTGGCGGATGTGGGGACCGTGGTGATGATATCCCTTACAAAGTCCAGACTTGAAACCTCAGGAGGAACATCCTTTACTTTTAAACGGTTTTGAAGAGTAACTAAATCCACCGGCAAATTCTCATTAAAAAGCTCCAGCATGGCTTCAAACATGATGCCATACTGGTGCTGATAAAAATCTCCTGCTGTAACAATCTCGGAAGCCGTGATGATCGCATCCCGGTCCATCAGCATGGAACCGATGACGGATTGCTCTGCCTCGATGCTGTGAGGGAGTACCCGTTTGATCAGGGCATCATCCATATTCATGCCTCCTAGCTTTCTATTACCTTAACATTCAGTTTTGCGGTTACATCTTTATGAAGCTTGACTGGAACCTCATGGGTGCCAAAAGTCTTAAGTGGTTCAGGAAGAACCAGCTTCTTTTTATCAATATCATATCCCAGCTGGCTCTTTATGGCAGCCGAGATTTCCTTTCCTGATACGGAACCAAAGGCTCTTCCGCCCTCTCCTGCCCGTATGGATAAGGTGATGGCTGCTTCCGAAAGCTTGGCTCCAAGCTCCTTTGCCGCCTCCAGCTGCTCCGCTGCGACTCTGGCCTCATTGGCCTTCTGAAGCTTTAAGTCATTTAAATTCTTAGCCGTTGCCTCGATTCCCAGCTTTTTAGGGAGAATGAAATTTCTTGCATATCCATCGTTAACCTTTACGATCTGTCCCTTCTTGCCCAATGCCTTTACGTCTTCTAATAATACAACTTCCATTATGATATGTCTCCCTTCTCTAACATCTCTTTAATAACCGCTTCTACGCGGGTTTTGGCTTCTTCAATGCTGACGCCTGCAAGCTGTGCGCCTGCAATGGTACGGTGTCCTCCGCCGCCCAGTTTTTCCATCATAACCTGTACATTGACTTCATCAATGGAACGGGCGCTTATATACACCGCATTATTATAATCTGTCATTACAATGGAAGCCTTGATCCCGGCTATGTCAAGCAGCTCATTGGCCGCCTGAGCTCCCACAACCGTAGGACTTCCGATTCCTTCCGAGGAACATACGCTGATGGCAAAACTATTCTCGAAAATCTCTGCCTCACGGACAGCCTCTGCCTTTGCTTTATAATCTTCCAGGTCATCGCGGAACATCTTCCGCACACGAACCACATCCGCGCCGTTTCTTCTTAAGAAAGCTGCCGCTTCAAAGGTCCTGACACCTGTCTGATTGGTAAAATTATTGGTATCGATGACAATCCCTGCATACAGGGCATCTGCTTCCGCCGATTTGATTTTAATTCCATCTGCAATGTATTGCAGCACCTCCGCCACCATTTCACAGGAAGAGGAAGCATACGGTTCTACATAGGAAAGGACCGCATTGTCAATGATCTCACTGCTCTGTCTGTGATGGTCCAGGACCACGATAGTCTTCACAAGACGCAAAAGTTCCGGTGCATCGGTAATGCTGGGACGGTTTACGTCCACAACCACCAATAGAGTATTACCATCCACCAGCTCCGCTGCCTTAGCTCCGGTCAGGAATAAATCCTCCGGGTAATCGGGATTTCCCACAAAACGATCCAGAATAGGGCGTACTGAGGTAGTTACTTCATTAATAATGATATGGGCCTTCTTATCCATGGCCGTGGCAATGCGGTAAATTCCAACTGCCGCACCAAAGGCATCGATATCCGTTAAACGGTGTCCCATGATCAGCAGCCGGTCCTTTGTTTCCATCAGCTCTCTTAAGGCGTGAGCCTTTACACGGGCTTTTACGCGGGTGGTCTTTTCCACCTGCTGGGCTTTGCCTCCGAAATACTGGATCCGTTCGCCATCCTTTATCACCGCCTGATCGCCGCCCCGTCCCAGGGCCATATCAATAGCGATTCTTGCAAACTCATAATTCCGGGAATAGCTATCCCCGTTCATACCAAGGCCAATGCTTAAGGTCACCGCCATCTCATTTCCGATATTGACGGTTTTCACTTCCTCCAGAATAGAAAAGCGGTTTTCTTTCAGTTCCGTGATGTAGGACTGTTTTATGGAAATAAAGTACTTATCTTTTTCCAGCTTCTTAACGATTCCATTCATATTGGAGATGTACTTCGTGATCTTCCGGTCAATGAGGGCAGTAAGCAGAGAACGGCGTACTTCTTCCACGCTCTCTAACGCCTCATCATAATTATCCAGATAAATAAGACCGGCCACCATTTTCTGATCATCCACCATCTGCTTATAGGTGAGAATTTCCGTTTCATCAAAAAGATAGACTGCCACGAGCATCTGTCCGGCAGCCTCCACTCCAACGGATGAAATAATAGCTTCCGGTGAATCTTTCATATAGACAGCTTTTAAGCGGATCTGGTATTTCCGTCCATTGCATGCTGCATGCAGAACGGCCGTTCCTTCGTTAAGCTTTAACACTTCCTTCGTGATCTCCGGAAAAATGGTCGTGAGGTTCTTTTTTGTGATCTTTAGAGGCTTTTCTTCCCCTAACACCTCTGAAAACGCTGTATTTCCCCAGAGAATCCTTCCGTTTTCATCCGCCATTCCATACGGAAGTTCCAGATCGGTAAGGAGCTGCTTCTGCATCCAGGAATATTCCGCAGAAAATTCCACAAGGCCGCTCATCAGGAGTTTCCTCCTGTAAGTATAAAGCCAGACTGCTATACCAACATACAAAAGCGTAAAAATCGCCATTATAATGCCTGCCTTTGTACTGGCAGCGCCGATCACCGTATTGGCGGCGATCAGTAGTGCGCTTAGATAAAGCGGCCACTGCATATACGTCCTTAGCTGTCCCTTTATTTTGAACTTTTCTTTCATATCTTTCTCCTTATGGAAAAAAGGGTTCTCTTTTTCACTGTCTTAACATTATATCATAGTCATCTGGGTTCGTCCATTAATTTACAAAAAGTAAGAGAATACAAGGCTTTCCGCAGATATGAAAAGATTATTTAAGGGTTTTTGCGTTACATAAAACGCAAAAACCCCTTTTAATTGTATAACCATTTTATCCAGACTTATCCTGCTTCTGTAAAGGCAAAAATCACTGCCTGCTATCTTTTACGTGTTTTATACGACTTCTTTTTTATTCATTTTATATTGATCAATCATTTTAATAATCTGCGTTTTTGTATAGGGCTTAATAATAAAGCCAAATGCCCGTATCTTCCAGGCTTCCAGTGAAAAGCCTGGAATGCCGGAAAGAAGCACTACCTCCGGTGGGTTCGGAAATTCATACAGTTTAGCTGCAAGAGTAATTCCGCTGATGTCCGGCATGACCACATCCGAAAACACCATATCTACCGGATTTTCTCTCACGTATTGTATGGCCGTAATGGCTTCATTGAAGCTACCGCATAGCTCAATTCCGTCTATTTCCTTTAAAATACGAGTCAGCTTGATTAATAATTCCTCTGAGTTATCCACTACTACAACCCTGATGCTCATAATTCCTCCATGGTTTTATCTCTTTTTCATTAAATGTAATAATACCATTATACTTAAAAATGAATATTCTTTCAACGGGGACAATATAAATTATGACCTTTGCGTCGATATTTGATACCTTGACAAGGCTTTTAGGCATGAGTTTTTGATAAAAAAAGAAGCCATAACTCTTTGTGCCAACGCACAAAAAGTTATGGCTTCGTTACCTTAAAGTTTTAGGAAGAGCAGTGTCATTTCTATTATAGCAGAACCAGCCCGCCGTTTTTCTCAATCTCCACAACAGAATGCTTACTCAAATACTCCAGGGACATCTGGGGAACCTCAGTTCCAATGCGTTTTATAACCCGGCATTCCCTGTATACATCATAACCTCCGGTGCCGCTGGCCCGATAGTCGCTCATACAAAGGCTTAAAGGACGGCCCGCAAGAGGCTCTCCCTTATACAAAATCTTCTTCACCCGGTTTCCTACAGACTCTTTTAAGTCCACTTCAAAGGTTATTCCGGAAAAGTAATCATAATTATAATGCTCCACTTTCGGTTTCAAAAACACATCTGATATCTCGATATTTCCATCTCTTAAAGTAAAATACTCGGCGCAGCGCTCCAAAGCCTTTTTAAGAGACTCTTCCTTTACCTCAAGGACTACAAGGGTATTGGAAAACGGATATACCCGCACCAGATCCCGCATGGTCACATGATCCGGCAGACTGATGGGCGAATTACCCAGGCCAACGCAGGAAATATCCGCTCCCGAATATTCCAGCTGAACCTGATTGAAAAAGTCTGCGATGGACGACCCATAAAGGGCCATTTCAAGCTTGCTCTTCTCCGGAACCGGCTCTTTTAAACGTCCGATGT
Source organism: Lacrimispora sanguinis (assembly GCF_044987295.1). NCBI lineage: Bacteria > Bacillati > Bacillota > Clostridia > Lachnospirales > Lachnospiraceae > Lacrimispora > Lacrimispora sanguinis. The sequence continues at coordinate 2,793,007 of NZ_CP173277.1, forward strand.
CCACATCAAGCCATTCCTGCACCGCCTCCTCCAGAGGAAGCAGAGACTCGTAAGGCTCTTTCTCATGAACCTCACCGGCGGGACATATGGACGATTTCACTGAGACCTTCCCGTTTTCAAATCTGATATCCAGACAGGCATACTGTGTGGCATTAGGCGCCAGCTGCAGGGTATGGGTTCCGAAAAGATCTCTTCCGGGAAGAGACATGTGCTGGTGGGCAGTCAAAAGGAGGTCGTAATCCAGCTCCTTTAATATGCGGCAGCCCACATTTTCTCCTGATGTACTTAAAACCATTCCGCTGTCAAGATCACACTCATAGCCGCCGTGATAAATGCATACGGTGATATCTGTCTGGCTCTTCAATACTTGCAGCTCTTTTTTCGCTGCTTCAAAAGCATCGGTAATATGAATCTTCTCTAAATGCTCCGGCTGTTCCCATACATTTACATAATCTGTCACAATGCCGGTCACTCCCAGGCGAAGCCCATTTTTCAGCGTAAAGACATGGCTCCTTGCTATCCGTGCCTTTCCTTCCAAATCTGTAGCATTGGCACAGAGGCAGATTCCTTTAAGTGCCTGAACGTATTCTGCAAGACATTCATAGCCAAAATTAAAATCATGATTTCCCGGAACAACGGCATCGTAACCTGCCTCGTTGTATACCATTGCTATGGGGTGTATTCCAGGGACAGCTTCCTTCCGGGAAGTGGTATAGGTGGCAAAGGGTGCGCCCTGCAGCGTATCTCCTCCGTCAAATACAAGAGTATTTCCGTCCTTTTTAAAATTGGAGATGCAGTTTAATAGTCCCATGGGCCGTTCTTCTCTGTCACCGTAAGAGGTGGGGAACAGGTATCCGTGCACATCCGAGGTGTAATAAATTCTTGCCTGTTTCTCCAATTGATCACCCCCTGGCCAGCTTCACACGTATTTTGGTGGATATGTATTCCACAATAAGAACTAAAACAACAAGACCAACCAGAATCGCTCCCGCCTCATTCCACCGGTAGGCATTCATGGCAAAGATCAGGGGTGCACCAATACCTCCGGCTCCCACCAGTCCCAGAACCGTTGCATCCCTTAAGTTAATATCAAACCGGTAGATAACCGTAGATGCAAAATTGGGAATCAGCTGGGGCAGGATTCCATACCGGATTTTCTGGAATGTATTGCAGCCGCAGGCATCTAAGGATTCCAGAATCCTGGTGTCCAGATCCTCAATGGCTTCAATATACATTTTGGATACCATACCAATGGAGCAGACAGACATGGTTAATAGTCCGGTAAATGCACCGGGTCCGCTGACGCGGATGAACATAAGGCCGTATACAAAGGCCGGAATGGTCCTCACCGCCATGATCACCAGACGGCTCAAATAGGCAATGGGAGCCGGCATCAAATTGGAAGCGGATAAGAAGGATAAGGGAATGGCGAGAAATGCCCCCACAATGGTTCCTAAAAATGCAATGCAGACCGTTTCCAAAAGAAGGTATGGAACTCCCTGTACGGTCAAATTAAACAGCAGTTTCCTGTCCGGGTGAAGGATTCCGTTTAAAATATTACCGGCAATTTTAAGCCCTCCAAGTCCGCTTCCTGAAAAATCCACGGCAGAGCCTGACCATAGAATAAGAGCCAGGACAATCACGGACACGGTTATCTGGTATACGGTGTTTCTTGGGCGTTCTTCATATGCTTTTTCAATCTGTTTATTCATCTGTCAGCCCTCCTACACCAGTTTCCGGCGGCAGTAACGGCTCACCGACTCAATTAAAAATACGGCAACAAACAGCATGATAAGGATCATACCCACACTGGGATATTCTCTCCAGCCTAACTTCTCATTCAGAATCAGCCCTAGGCCGCCTGCGCCAACGTAGCCTAAAATCGCTGCATAGCGGACATTACCCTCAAAGCAGAACAATCCATTGGAAATATAGGAAGGAAGCACCTGAGGAATGATGGCACTCACAAAGGCCCGGACCTTGGTGGCTCCGATGGCCTCCATGGCTTCAAAGGCTCCCATATCGGCAGTTTCAATCTCTTCATATAAAATCTTACCCATGTAGGCAAAGGTGAAAACGGCAATGGCCGTAGTTCCTGCCAGGGTACCCAGACCGAACACATAAGTAGCGATCAGAGCGGTCACCAAAGTGGGAAGTGTCCTTACAATGCTTAAGAACAATCTCATGATGCTGACGACTGCAGGACTTTTTATGATGTTGGTGGAAGCTGCCATAGCAAAAGGAATGACCAGCACCGCGCCAACCACGGTCCCAAGAAGCGACATCTTGATGGTGTCAAACAAGGGCTTCCACACCTGAGAGCTATAGGAAAATGCCGGAGGGACCATCATTCCTAATATTACAAAGAACTGATTTCCCCTTTCCAACAAGACCCTCATGTCAAACCCGGTGATTTTCACGGAAAGCACAGTTAAAAACACCAGGATCAAAGCGATCAAAGGAAGCCTGGAGGCCGGTCGAAAGACGGTCTTTCCGCTGGACAATACGATTTTCCTGGGCGGAAATATCTTGTCATATAAACTCATCCTGCTGCCTCCTCTTCTTTTCCTTCATATATTTCATCTAAAATATCCTGGGTAACTTCAGAGGAGGGGCCATCGTATACGATCTGACCAGCCCGTATGCCTACAACGCGGCTTGCATACTGGAGTGCCAGATCCACATGGTGAATATTTAACAGGATGGTAATGTTCATTTCCTTATTGATCCTTAAAAAATCTCCCATAACCTGTTTGGCCGTAACCGGGTCAAGAGAAGCCACCGGCTCATCTGCCAGAATGATCTGGGGATTCTGAGCCAGGGTCCTTGCAAGCGCGACCCTCTGCTGCTGACCGCCTGACAGCTGATCCGCACGGACAAACGCCTTATCAAGGATTCCCACCTTGTCAAGTGCCTCTAAGGCTCCCAGCTTATCCTCCTTTGGATAAATGCCAAACAGAGCCTTTAAAAACGGCAATTCCGGCACCTTTGACATAAGAACATTATTAATAACCAAGGTTCTCGTCACCAGGTTAAAGGACTGGAAGATCATGCCGATCCTGCGGCGGAAACGCCTTAACTCCTTTCCCTTTAACTGCATCACATCAGTCCCATCCACGGTCAGGGTTCCTTCCGTGATATCATGCATGCGGTTAATAGTACGGAGAAGGGTTGATTTTCCGGCACCGGAAAGGCCGATGATCGCTACAAATTCCCCCTGCTCAATCTTTAAGTTCACATCTTTTAAGGCATGAAAACCATTGGGATACTTCTTGCCCACCTGATTAAATTCAATCATATTTTCCTCATTTCCCAGGATAGAGTGCGGAGGCGCCGCAAATGTTATCCGTTTACGACGCCTCCGCAGCCTGTGTGTATTATTTATTTCGCATTTAATTCCTTAATCATCTTCTGTGCCGCACGTTCATTGTCATAATCAGAGCTCTGTGCAGGCTGATATCCATTGTGGCTGTAGATGGCGATGACTTTCTTGCCCTCTTCCGTGTTGCCAATGTTGATAAATGCGTTCTGAACTGCCTTTATAAACGCTTCATCCATGATTTTGGAGGTCTTGCTCACGCTGACCGTATCATTGAAAATAGGAGGAGTCACACCGATTACACCTGTTTCTTCCCAGATGGAGCCGGCTCTTCCGTATTCAGATTTCCATTTCTCCTCATAATCCCTGCGGGCGTCCGCATAGGTACAGAGAGCATCCACCTGCCCGGAAGCAAGTCTTGCAAATGCACTTCCATAAGAATCAGACTGAACTGCGTGGGAAAGATTTAAAATATTCTTCTGGAAATTATCCTGAAGCCATAAGGAGGGATAAATGTATCCTGCTGGTGAAGAGGATGACATAACGCTCCAGTTTGCTCCGTCTAAATCCTCAAAGGTCAGCGCTTCGCCCTTGTTTACCTTATCTGACAACGCTTTTCCCTTTTCAGAAGGTCCTGCAATAATAAGCGCGCGGTAGGAAGTTGCCTGATCTTTGGTTCCCTCGGTTGCCTTACCGTCATTCCAGTCCTTTGCGGAATCAAAATTCTTGCTCAATGCATCCCTGGTGGCCGTAAGAATCACTTCTGCGCCATCATCATAAAGGACATAAGTTCCTCCAGGAATCAGACCGATATCTGCAGTACCTGCGGAAAGAGCCTCTCCAACCGCTTCATAGCTGGTTCCAACCGTAATTACTACTTCACCGATATCATAACCTTCTTTTCCCAGCTCTGACTTCAGCATGTCTTTTAAAGGCTCTGTGGCGGTTACGATCTCTTGTGGCTCTCTGGAAGGAACAAAGTATACATTCAGTTTATCAACCTTCTTGTTCTCAGCTTTTGCCTCCGCCTTTGTGGTTTCTCCTGCTGCAGAAGACGCTGCCTCGGTCCCTGCTGCGGTTGTGGCTGCTGTTTGGCTGCCGCCAGAACATCCGCCTATCATCGCTGCACAAAGTGCTGCTGCCATTAATACAGAAACTGTTTTTTTCATACTGCTCTCCTTTTTGTGTGATTCATCGGTTCTTGGGATCATGAGTCATCACGCACTGTCCCCTACCTCTAACTTTGTCGGGAGATAAATTGTCATATTGTCCTTACGGCCTTCCTGGATCTGTTCTAACAAAAGCTTGATCGCTGTCTGCCACACGATATCAGGAAACATCCGGACCTTGGTGTACGAGGGCCATTTGGATTCCAGGGTCTCAATGTCCTTATAGATGACCACAGCCACATCCTTTGGCACGCGAAGTCCTGCATCCTGAAAAGCTTCTAAAGCACCTTCCGCGACCTCTTCGCTTCCTAAGAGTACCGCTTCCGGCAGACGGCCTGACTGGATTGCCTGTTTTGCCAGATTATAACCGCTTTTCCTGCTGATATCGCCTATGTAAAAATTCTCTTCCTCATAAAAGCCTCTCTGCATAAAAGCTCCCCGGATTCCTTCCAGTCTCCGGTAACCGATTCTTACCTGGCCTTCTTCATAAGTTCCTCCGATATAGCCGACGCTGCAGTATTTTTTCTGGTCCATAAGATAGTCCAGCATTTCATGGATTCCCTTATTAAAGTCCATGACAATGCTGTCATACTCATAATCCTTTGGATCCGAGTTGATGAATACAATGGCAAAACTCTGCATACGCAGAAACTCCATCTCTTCCTCCGAAAAAACGCCGAAGGCCATGATACCGTCGTACTGTCCAGGCTGATTTTTATCCAGACGTTCAAACCGTACATCATTTTTTCCTGACATGGACTTTGCGATTAAGTCCAAGGAAGAAAGCCTGATGTTGGTCCGGTCTTTCCGGATAATATGCCAGTCAGCTACTCCTATGACAATTCCTCTTTCTTTTTGCGCATGACGCCTCCTGGGTGGGACATATTTTAACTCGTGGGCAATTCTGAATATCCTTTTTTTCACTTCCGAACTTACCACAATGGTATCATCCTGGTTTAATACCCTAGATACCGTTGCAATGGATACATCCGCAAGCTGTGAAATTTCTTTTATTGTAGCCATAATCTATATCCTCACCTTCCAATTTTCATTATAATTGCAGTTTCTGTTAGCGTCAATAAGTAAAGTAAAATTTTACTAAATTTTTACCTAGTTTTGATCCCTAATTCACAAAAAGGATGTCTGACTAAAGACATCCTTTTCCTATACTACATGGTCCTAAGTCACGGCCTCCATTTGTCCAGGCCGTGACTTAGACGATCAGCGAACAAGTTAATCCTCATTTCCTCCCAGATTCAGCTTTGCAAACGCATCTGCAAAAGCTGAATTGATGGGCTTATCCGCTTCCTTTTTCTGCTGGTTCAAATACTTTGCCACATCCTTTTTGGATACCCCGGCGCCTTCCTTGGCACGCCGTTCCTTAAAGTTAGAAAGCTTTTCCTTGTAGCCGCATTTGCAGACAAAGATCTGTCCGTCTCCTTTTCCCTTAAGCTCCAGCTTCTTATGGCAGACCGGGCATCTTGCATTGCTGGTTCTGGAAACTGTCTCCCGGTGCCCGCACTCCCTGTCCTGGCAGACCAGCATCTCGCTGTTTTTTCCTTTGACTGCCAGCATCCGTTTGCCGCAGACCGGGCATTTGTGGTTGGTTAAGTTGTCATGGTTAAAACTGCCTTCGCCTGACTTGATCTGATGAATCAGATCACCGGAATACTGTCTGATGTCCTTCATAAACGCGGCACGTTTTAATTTGCCCCCAGCAATTTCGGAAAGTCTCATCTCCCATTCAGCCGTCAGCTCCGGTTTCTTTAGATCCTCTGGTACAAGAGTGAGCAGCTGTTTGGCCTTGGAGGTCAAATAGATGTCCTTCCCACGCCGTTCTAAAAGAAAGCTGGAAAATAGCTTTTCAATGATATCCGCTCTTGTGGCCACGGTCCCAAGTCCCCCTGTTTCTCCCAGGGTCCTTGCCATATCACGGTCTTTTGTTTCCATATAAGAAACCGGATTTTCCATGGCGGAAAGAAGGGTCGCTTCCTGAAAGGGTGACGGGGGCTTTGTCTTTCCTTCGGTCATGGTAACCTTAAGCCCTGCAAGCCGGTCCCCCTTTTTCATAATAGGAAGATTTTGCTCTTTTAATTCCTGCTCCTCGTCTTCCTCATCCTGAGTTTCATAAACTTCCTTCCAGCCCAGTGCCTTTACGGTCTTCCCTCTGGCCGCAAGAGTTTCTCCTCCTAAATCCAAGGTAATTTCTGTCTGTTCATATTCAAAAGGAGGATATAGTACCGCCAGGAACCTGCGGACCACCAGATCATAGATCTTCCGCTCGTCGATGGTCATATGCTCCATCTGGACAAACTGTTCCGTAGGAATGATGGCATGATGATCTGTCACCTTCTTGTCGTTTACAAAAGAAGGAGCTGCCTGGATCCTCTGGTTCATCAGCCTTCCGGCCAGCTTCCGGTATGGGCCAACGCCGCAGGCCTCCAGTCTTTCCTTGATGGATGGAACGATGTCCGAGCTTAAATACCTGGAATCTGTTCTGGGGTAAGTAAGGACCTTGTGGTTTTCATAAAGCCTCTGCATGATATTTAACGTCTCTTTTGCAGAATAGTTGAACCTTCGGTTGGCTTCCCTCTGCAGCTCCGTTAAATCATAAAGCTGAGGAGAATCCATCTTCTTCGGAACGCTTTTTACCTCTGTAACCACGCCCTCGCCCTGGGCTTTCATTTTATTTAGAAGGGTTTCCACCCGGTCCTTATCAAAGGAACGGAAACTCTTTGATTTCTCATCCCGCCAGGTAAAGGAAAGGGCCGGGGTTATACATTTGGCCGTAATGCCGTAGTAAGGCTTGGGAACAAAATTTTTGATTTCCTCTTCTCTCCTTGCGATGATGGCAAGCGTAGGGGTCTGCACCCGGCCGCAGCTTAAGCTGGCGTTGTATTTGCAGGTCAGCGCCCTGGTTGCATTGATACCCACCAGCCAGTCCGCTTCGGCACGGCACATGGCGGCATCGTACAGGTTATCGTACTCATGACCATTTTTTAATTTTGCAAATCCTTCCTTAATGGCCTTATCCGTAACGGAAGAGATCCAGAGCCTTTTTATTGGCTTCTTATTCCCCGCCTTTTCAAGGATCAGTCTGGCTACAAGCTCCCCTTCCCGTCCGGCATCCGTGGCAATGATGATTTCACCCACATCTGCACGGTGAATCTGGTTTTTTACCACACGGTACTGCTTGCCGGTCTGTTTGATCACTTCAAGCCGGAACTGGTCCGGCATCATGGGAAGATTCTCTATCTTCCATTCCTTATATTTGGGATCATAGTCTTCAGGGTCAGCAAGCGTCACCAGATGGCCAAGTCCCCAAGTGATCACATAATTTTCCCCTTCGATTACTCCATTGTTGTTCTTATTGCAGTGAAGGACCCGGGCAATATCCCTGGCCACCGACGGTTTTTCCGCTATAATTAATGATTTCATGTAATTCCTCCAAACTCAAGTCTCTTCCAATTATATCGTATTGTCCAGGTTATTACAACTTCTACGTCATATCGAGCCGTGCCAAAAAAGCCGTTCCTGTCATGCGGTAACAGGAGCGGCTTATTGGAGGAGTCATGATCCCTCACAGGTCAATTGAAGGTATCATCAGAGGGTTCGTCTGATGTATAGAATATTCACATGTAGTTAGTTTGAACTAACTACCTTTATATTATCATAAACGAAAATGAAATACAAGAGATTTCTTGAAATTATTTCTCATTATCTTATTTAATCGTCCTGCCCCAACACAATGTTATGGATCCACACACCTTTTTTCACCAGCACAAAGCCAACAATGCATTTTATGATCTCCACCATCTGGCACATGAAATATAGCGGTACGATAGGAATGACAGTATACCGGCTGAGAGTATAGGCAACCGGAATGCTGACCACCCACATGAATACACTGTCAAACAAAAATGTGATAAACGTCTTCCCACCGGATCGCAGGGTAAAATAAGCCACGTTCATGAATGCGTTCATCGGCATACACAAAGCCAGTATGCGGATAAACTGGACGGCCAGGCTCCTGACCTCGTCCGTGGTATTGTAGATCATAGGGAACAGAGGGGCTGTGATTGCTAAAAGTCCTCCCATGAGCACGCAAGAACCAATGGAAAAGGCAATCAGTTTCGTGTCCGTATCCCTGGCTTCTTCCATTTTTCCGGCTCCAAGAAGCTGTCCCACAATGATAGAGACCGCACTTCCAAGGGCTAAGTAAACCACATTAAATACATTTCCTATGGTAGAGGATATATTAAGGCCTGCCACCGCAGTCAATCCTCTTACAGAGTAGCACTGCATCAAAGTAGCCACTCCCGCAGCCCAAAGTGCTTCGTTTACGATAAGAGGTGTCCCCTTAATAAAGATATTCTTAACAAGGCCAGCCGGTATATAAAAGCTTTTATAAGCTCCTGAAATAAACGGATTCTTTTTCGGATTCCTATGAGTCCAGACTATTATGATCGCTGCTTCTACGAATCTGGCCATAACGGTTGCTATTGCCGCCCCCACTACACCCAGAACCGGGGCTCCAAGCTTACCAAAGATCAGGATATAATTAAACACAAGATTTACCATGACTGCCACAATTCCGGCTTTCATGGGAACTACCGTTTCTCCGCACTCCCTCAAGGTACTGACATAAGCCTGCTCAATCGCAAAGGGTACCAAACCAATCAGCATGACAAGCATATACCGCCTTCCATGCATCAGTGCAGTCGCAAGCTCCCCATCATTCCCCTCTCCATGGAGGTACATGGCGATCATATCTTCTCCTAAGAAGTAGAACAAAGCTACTGCAACCGCAGACAGAAGCGCGCAGCAGATGATTTTAAACCGGAATGTATGCCGCACTCCGTCATGCCTTCCGCAGCCAAAGAACTGGGCGCCGAAGATACCTGCTCCCGATATGATTCCAAAAATACTGATGTTAAAGACAAAGATCAGCTGGTTTACAATAGCCACGCCGGACATCTGCTCTGTCCCTACCATACCCACCATAATATTATCCAGCAGGCTGACAAAGTTGGTGATCCCGTTTTGAACCATAATGGGAATGGCGATTGTCAACACCATTCTGTAAAACGCCTTATTTCCGATAAATTTTTTCATAAGTTCTTCCAGTAAAAGCGCGCTTTTCTGTTATACCTCCGTAACGTAGATTTTCTGCCGTCAAGCGGATATTCGCAATCCGCTTCGCTACTTGTTTATAACCGAATAGCAGCTATCGCTGCTTGTCAGGTTAAGCTTGTACTCCACCTGACACAAGCAAGTCCCAACCCACCACTTAATCTTTTCGCATTTGAAATGGGGGACTTACTTGATTCGGTTAAACAGAGTATCATAACTTTAATATGGAACAAGGGCCTATGTCAACAAAATCTGATTATTTTACTCGGTTTTTCACTGAGAGTGACTGCGGATAATTAATAGACGGGAGCCTCTGTCCAACGGTCACAATCCCGTCAGACAGCGGTTCCCGCCTATCCATATCTTTCTCTTGCGAATTTTACTTCTCCTTTGCCTTGGCAAAAAAACTTTGAAGAAGAATAAAAAATGCCAGCAGCGCCGCAATGGTGATCTTTGTCCACCAGGATGATAGCGTCCCCTGGAAGGTGATGAATGTCTCTATGGTTCCCTTTATTAAGACCCCAAACAGGCTCCCGAACACATTTCCCACACCTCCGGAAAGCAGTGTCCCCCCAATAACTGCCGATGCAATGGCTTCCATCTCAAAACCCTTTGCCTGCTCCACAAAGCCCGCACAGGTATTTAAACAGAACAGAAATCCGCCTAATGCACATAAAAAGCCGTTTATGACATACACCAAAAGCTTCGTGCGCTTTACATTTAGCCCCATCATCAGCGCAGATTGCTCGTTTCCGCCTACCGCATAAATCGTCCGCCCGAACTTCGTATATTTAAGAGCCACGAAGACCAGCACCAGTACCACCAACGCGATGATAACGCTTGGATAAAGGAAGGGATAGTTCACCACACCCTTTTTATTTACGGTTCCTCCGAGAAAGGTCAAATTAATTTTACTCTTCGCCCATTTTAAAAACAGCTCATTCTTCACGCTGATCATTTCCTGGCTGATGATGGCCGTCATGCCTCTGGCAAAGAACATTCCTGCCAGGGTCACGATAAATGGCTGTATTTTTAGGTAGGCAATAAAAAATCCCTGGACCAGGCCAAAGAAGATGCCTATGACCAGAACAGTCAAAAGAGCCGGAACAGCTCCAATTCCCTTTACTTCCATCATCCAGGCCAGCATCATGCAGGTAAGGGCCACCACAGAACCAACGGAAATATCAATCCCTCCCGTAATCATGACCATGGTCATGCCTGCCGCGATCACGATCAGACCGGCATTAGAGATGAAAAGGTTTAAAAATACCTGGGGCTTTGCAAATCCTTTGCTGTTAAAAATTATGATTCCGGCTATGTACATTGTCACGAAAAGGGCAATGGTGATCATAAGCAGAAATATTTTTCCGTCTGTCTTCCCTCTGTTCTTCATTTATGCCACCTTCTTTCCCACTTCACGGCCTGTTTGGTATCTTTTTGCCATCTTTTTAAGCTCCGTTGACTGGAGGGCAACGATGATCACCACAACGATTGCCTTATAAACCGGTATCTGGTCCGGAGAGACTCCCATGGCGTATAAGGTGGTACTCAAAGCCTGAATGGTGTAGGCACCAATGACACTTCCAAGGAGAGAGAACTTACCCCCTCCCAGGCTATTGCCTCCTAATGCTACTGCAAGGATCGCATCTAGCTCCAAATTAAGCCCGATGTTGTTGGCGTCTGCCGAATAGATTCTGGAAGATGCAACAAGGCCGGATACGCCGGCGCAAAGGCCGCAGAATACATAGGACAGAAAAATGATCCTGGAAGATTTGATTCCCATGAGCCTGGAAGCCCTGGAGTTGATTCCTACCGTCTGGATATAAAGCCCCAGCGTAGTCTTTTTAAGTAATACGTAAGTAAGGATCACTACCAGAAGTGCCACGAATACGGGTGTTGGAACAGGAATCCCTGGAATGCTTGCTCCCAGCATTTTATAAGATTCCACCCGGATATAGGTGATCTGCCCTCTGGTGATCAGCTGTGCCATACCCCGCCCTGCCGTAAACAGAATTAGGGTCGCTACCATGGGCTGGATCTTCATCTTCGCCACCAGGAATCCGTTAAAGCATCCGCATAACATACCTACAAAAACCGCTGCCAGCACACCTAATATATAGGGATTTTGAAACTCATTCACGGTCTGGAGTCCGCCTGCCAGAATATAGCAACAAACGGCTCCGGCCACAGACATGACCGCTCCCACAGAAATATCCGTACCCCCGGAAGCCGCTACAACCATGGTCATTCCCACAGACAGGATCACCAGATCACTGGCCCGGTTGATCACATCGATAATATAACCGTATAAAACACCGTTTTTTATTGTTACCTGAAAAAAAGTAGGTGTTTTGATAAGGTTTGACAACAGCACCAGAACAAGGCAGAACAGTGGCAGGAACAAGCGGGTTCCTGTTAGTTTCTTCACAAACACGATCAGCTTATTCATCTCCCGCACCTCCTGCAATAGCCTTCATAATATTATTCTGGTCCAGTTCGCCTTCTTTAAGCTCCCCCACCTTCTGCCCATCCCGGAGTACAGCCATACGGCTGCAGGTACGCAGCATTTCCTCTACCTCCGAAGAGATAAACATTACGGCCTTGCCCTCCTCTGAAAGCTTTACCACCAATTTCTGAATCTCTGTCTTGGTACCGACATCGATCCCTCTGGTGGGTTCATCTAGTATGAGAAAATCCGGGTCCGTAAGGAGCCATCTTCCTAAAATTACCTTCTGCTGGTTTCCTCCGCTTAAGCTTTTTACAGGAGTCTCCCTGTTAGCTGTCTTTATCTGTAAAAGTTCTATATACTTATCTGCAAGCTCCTCCTGCTCTTTTCTTCCAAAAGGCCGGAACATTCCCTTCTTTGCCTGAAGCGCCAAAATCAAATTGTCACGTACCGATAGATCCGCCACGATCCCTTCCTCCTTCCGGTTTTCCGGAAGATACGCCATACCAGCCATCATGGCGTCAAGGGGAGCCGCCACTGAAACCGGCCGGCCGTTTACTTTTAACGCCCCGCTGTCCGGCTTATCCGCTCCATAAAGGCTCCTGGCAAGCTCCGAACGTCCGGATCCTAAAAGCCCGGTAAGGCCAATTACCTCTCCTTTACGGACCTTTAAGTCGTAGGGCTTTATAGTTCCCTGCTTCCCGATCCCCTGTGCATCGATCACCAATTCCCCGGACCGTTCCTTTGCCTCTCCACTTTTCTTTATGGCAGCCAGATCGTCAAAATCTTTTCCCATCATCTTGGCTACCAGCTGTACTCTGGGCAGTTTTTCCGTTTCATACTCTCCAACCAGAGCCCCATTTCTCAAAACGGTGATCTTATCGCAGACCTCATATACCTGTTCCAGGAAATGAGTGACAAAAATGATTCCTACCCCTTCTGATTTGAGACGGTTCATCAGACGGAACAGCTTCTCCACCTCATTGTCATCTAAAGAAGAGGTGGGTTCGTCTAGAATCAAAACCTTTGCGGACATATCCACTGCCCTGGCAATGGCAAACATCTGCTGCAAAGCGATGGAATAGTTCTCCAGAGCCCTTGTCACATCTATATGGATATCCAGACTCTCCATTAAATCTTTCGCCTTTTTATTCATGGTTTTCCAGTCGATGATGCCTGCCCGCTTCGGTTCCCTGCCAATGAATAAATTCTCCGCCACGGATAAATTAGGGCAGAGATTGACCTCTTGGTAGACCGTGCTGATCCCATGAGCCTGGGCCTCCTGGGGAGAATGATTGATCATATTCCCTTTAAACCCGTCAATGGTGATTTCTCCTGATTCAAACTCCTCCACACCTGTCAGAACTTTAATAAGGGTGGATTTTCCGGCTCCGTTTTCCCCCATCAGCGCATGGATCTCTCCCCTTCTCAACGTGAAGTCTACATGATCAAGGGCCTGCACACCTGGAAATGTTTTTGATATACTTCGCATGGCTAATACGATTTCATTGGGCATAGAATCCCTTCCTTTCCTCCCCCGTCCTGCTGAAACCGGCAAATTCAGGGATCAAAAAAGGTGCAGAGCGAAGGACTTTAAACCTCCGTCCTCCATTCCCCTGCACCTGTTTATCCAGATTCACTTCTGCTTACGGCTCTAAAGCCCTGTGGATCAATAGGCTCTCTTTGGTTTTTCCTGAGCCGCCGTATCAGCCGGATATACTCCTTCCTGTACATAGGCGATCTTATCTACGCTTTCACCCTTTTCCAGCTTCTGAATGATTTCAGCCACGCGGGGGCCATGAAGCGGGTTACATTCTACGGAAACGTTCATATCACCGGCAATCATGGAATCAAATGCAGCCGCAACCGCGTCAAAGGAAATGATGATGATATCGCCCTTGGGCCCGCAGGTCTTTCCTGCCGCCTTAATAGCGTCAATGGCTCCAAAGGCCATGTTGTCATTTTCTGCAATCACAACGTCAATATCTTGATAGGTCTTTAAGAAGGATTCCATTACTTCCTGTCCCTTGGCCTGAGTGAACTCTCCTGTCTGCCGCTCCAGCATCTTCCACTTTGGATAATCTTTCATCTTCTCTTCCACGCCGTCGGTACGTCCGATCTGAGCAGAAGAACCAATGGTTCCCTGTAGAGTTACGATGTTGATGTCATCATCTGAACGGTTGTTTTTCTTTAAGTAATCACCAAGCCATGCTACTGCATCGTAACCTTCCTGAAGGAAATTGGAACCGACCCATGCAGTATAGAGAGAATCGTCGGAAACATCGATCATACGGTCAACGATGATGACCGGAATCCCCGCATCCTTTGCTTCCTGTAAAACCGTATCCCAGCCCGTTTCGGTCACCGGTGCAATCACAATATAGTCCACATCCTGCTGGATAAAGTTACGGACAGCCTTTAGCTGGTTTTCCTGCTTCTGCTGTGCATCATCGAATATCAACTTGTACCCGTTCGCTTCCGTAAACGTGGATTTCATGGATTCCGTGTTAGCTGTTCTCCAGTCAGATTCCGCTCCTACCTGGGAAAAACCTACCACAAGCAAATCCTTTTTTTCTTCTGTCTTGGGTGCCTCTGTCTTAGCCGCCTCTGTTTTTGTTTCCCCTCCTGCCGGCGCCGCGGTGGTCGCTGCAGTCTGAGAACCGCTGCATCCGGATAAAACCATAGCTGCAGTCATGGCAGCCGCCGTCATCATGCCCAGTAATCCTTTCTTCATATCCGTTCCCTCCAAAATGATAGATGTGTTTACTTTTCTTAGTAACTACCAGTATCATAGCGGTTACCGGCTTTCTTCTCAATGCAATATCTTTTGTAAACGGTTGAGATTCTTACGCCTTTGCCGGTCATTCCAAAACAAGGTTGGATTTTTTCGGAAAAAGGTTGATTTTTATCTGTTCCCCTTTAAAGCAGCCGGGATCCTGACGGTAACAGAGGTTCCCACCCCATACTCGCTTTCGATGGAAACCCCATAGGTTTCACCAAAATTAAGCCGGATCCTCTCTGCCACATTGGCAATTCCAAATCCTTCCCGCAACCCTAAGTCTTCCCCGCCGTTTCGCACTAGTCTCTGCATTTTTTCAAGTTCTTCCGGCTTCATTCCGATGCCGTTATCCTCCACCTTTAGCAGAATGTCCTCTTCCTCCTGCCAGCCGCTGATCTTTAGAAAGCCCTTTTTCCTGCAATTCTTAATCCCATGGTAAAGGGCATTCTCCACAATCGGCTGCAGAGTCAGTTTCAACGTAGAGAAGTCCATGATCTGCTCCTTAAAATCGATCTCATAATCCATAATGTCCTCATAGCGGAAATGCTGGATCTGAAGATAGCTCTTTACATGTTCCGCCTCCCCCCTGATGGTGATAAAATCCTTTCCATTGTTAAGCCCCATCCGCAGAAAGGAAGAAAGGGCCGTAATCATGTCCACCACATCCTGATGACGTTTCCCCTCTGCCAGCCAGACGATCGTATCCAGGGTATTATAAAGAAAATGAGGATTGATCTGAGCCTGTAAAAGCTTTAATTCGGTTTTTCTCTTGAGCTCCTGTTCTTCCCTAATATGTTCAATCAGCTCCCCGATCCGGATCACCATGTGATCATACTGGTCGCTTAGCATCTGGATCTCACGTATATTACTTTTGGGCGCATTGACCTTTAAGCTGCCGTTTGCAAGCACCATGGTATATTGACACAGTTCCTCAATGGGTTTTGTAATCTTCTTTCCAAAGGAAGAAAAAGAAACGATTAAAAACACGATGATGTAAGCGGAAACCACGATACATGAGGCAATGACCCTCTTTGTCTGAGAGTCCAGCTTTAAACGGGTGGATTCTAAGGTCTTTGTTTCGTTGTAAATATAATCGGACATGGTTTCTTGAATCAGTTCAGTGATTATGTAAATATCCTTATCCAGGCGCTCCATATTCCGGTCATAATCACCGATAATATTGCTGGTACGGATGTCTTCAATCCTCTTTTCCAGAATTCCGATCAGAATGATGATCCCATCTAACCCCTTTTTGCTGTTTTCCTGAGGAGTGGAATCCTTTAACTGTTCAAACAATCTCCGGGAATTTTCCAGCTCTTCATAGGGATTTAAAGAATCAAAGGTGTCCGCGCCTATGACAATGCGGTACATCTTATAATCGATGTTGGATTTAAAGTCAAAATTAAACTCCGTAGCCATAGTTAAGTTCCGGATGCTTTGCCGATACTGTTCATTCTGCCACGCCATCATATACAGCAATATCCCAATCATAATAATGACCGGGATAAATACGATTGCCTGCATGGATTGTAATTTAGCTTTGATTGAATCACGTTTTCGTATCATTTCTGCCTCCTGACCGGAATGCTTTCGGCGTAATTCCATGAGTCTTTTTAAATATGTAGCTGAAATAGTGAGGATCTTTATACCCCACCTGATACCCGATTTCCGAGGCCCGAAGGTCTGTCTTTAAAAGCAATTCCTTAGCCGCTTCCATACGGACCTTTGTTAAATATTCCACAAATGTAATACCCATTTCCTGACTGAATATGGTGCTGAAGTAATTAGGGCTTATATTCACGCTGGAGGCTACCACATTTAAAGAAATGTCCTCATCCTTATAGTGGCCTTCAATGTAATCCTTGGATCGATCAAGAACCAGGCGGTACTTTTTCTGAGAACAGGTGGTACGGAGGGTGATGGCCTTTTTAAGGATCTCCCTGGCGTACTTTACTGCCCCTTCCTCAGATCCCACACAAGGCTTTAAGGTTTTTCCATCTCCAAATTCCTTTAAAACCTGCTCCGGCTCAAAACCAAGCTGGGTGACAAAACCAATGACAGCAAGATAAACATCCATCAGCAAATACTGCCGGAAGATCAGGGACTTAAAATTACTGCCGCAAGCCTCTAAATATTCTTCCAGAAAATACTTTACCTCAGATATCGAACCATTTTTAAGGAAATTAGGAACAATATCCCGGCTAAGTTTGGTTATGTCCATCCCTTCCAGGCTGATGGTTCCTGAATCATCATGAAGCCGGACGGCTGCCTCTGCCGTAAGAAGCTGGTTGTATTCCAGCATGTAGCGGCAGGCGTAGGCTCTACTAGCCGCCTTAAAACAGGTTCTCAGTTCACTGAGCCTGTATACCGGAACGCCAATTCCCCCGAAATATTCCATGCCTGGGCAGGACTCCACAAGTCGTACCAAAAGCTCCTGGCAGGCAGTGGTCTTTCTATCTAAGTCTTCCCAATCGTTTCCCATGACCAGAAATGCATACCCTTCTGTCAGTCGGTTAAATACGATGACTTCTGCCCTGTTCTCAAACCGGTCCTTTATCATCTCATCAAACATAACAACCTGATCCGTAAACTGCTCCTGACTGCCGGAAACCCTTGCCTGAAATAAAATCAGATTATACACCGGTGCGCTAAGGGACAGACTGTGTTCCCGGCCCTTTAAAAGGATCTCCTGAAGGCTTAAGTTTCCTGATACAATGGTATCAAACAGCCGGTCCCGCTCCATCCGCTTTCTTTCCTCCTGCTGCTTTAGAAACTCCAATTTATAGCCCCTCTCACTTTTTTCCTGGATAATTGCTTCGCTCATACGCTCCAGAGCCTCTAACAGCTGGCTGCTGCTTACAGGCTTAAGAAGGTAATCCGCTGCGCCAATCCTTATGGCCCGCTTTGCGTATTCAAAGTCATCATATCCGCTGAAAAACATGATGCGAAGGTCCGGAAGTTCTCTCTTTACCATCTCAGCCAGTTCAAGCCCATCCATAAAGGGCATTCGGATATCAGTAAGCAGAATATCAGGCTTTGCCTTTAGAATCAGAGGATATGCCAGCTCCCCATCCGGTGCTTCCCCTGCAAACTCAAATCCGTATTTTTCCCACGGAATACCATTTTTAATTCCCTCACGGACTATTTTTTCATCCTCAGCAAGAAAAATCTTAACCATGTCCAATCCCCCTGTTTGCCCCACATTCATAAGTAGATTATATAAAATCTAAAAAAGAAATATAAGAGAATAATTTCAGTCCCTGCATTTTCAATCGTAAAAAAATATACTAAAATCATAGTACCACAAAAAGAGGACATCTTAAAGTTCCTGATTCATACAGAAACCCTGTTATTTTAATCCAGTTCCTCTCCGTTGGTTTCAATTACCTTCTTATACTTGCTTTTATCCACCCACTGGTAAGCTGTGTCATTCCCAACTCACAATCATAGGATGGTACAACCAGGACAGGACTTTTTGCCGCTGATATCCTGGCATACGGTCCTGCAATAAAATACCGTAACTATGGAAATGTATCCGAAAGGAGGACATAGACAATGGAAGATTGTAAAAAAAACGAAAATACAAATGATCAGGTGTGGAACTTTTATTCCGCTCCCTGCCTTCACCCAATGAAAGTAAAAATTAATGTTGATAAACCCGGAACAGCTCCAGGTTATCTGTTTGCAGCGCCATATACGGGGTTCGGAGAAACCCTGGTCGGACAAACGGGGGCCCTGATTATGGACCAAACCGGCGATCCTGTATGGTTTCGCCCCCTTAAAACCCGGTATCAGCAGAACACTGATTTTAAGGTACAAAAGTACAAGGGAAAACCGGTCCTCACGATGTGGCAGGGCACTATTTCCGGAACTCAGACAGAAAATCCCAACCTTCCCGATGGGGACCCGGAACCAGGGGCTTATTTTCAGATATTAGATCAGAATTATCAGGTAATCCAAAAACTAAAAGCAAGGAAAGGGTTTACCTCCGATGTTCACGAATTTACGATCACCAAGCGGAATACTGCTTTGTTTACCGCAATAAAACAGGTGCCTGCGGATTTATCCAGATATGGCGGTCCGGCAGACGGTTATATTGACAATTACTCCATCCAGGAGGTTGATCCGGAATCCGGAAGGCTTCTGTTCTTCTGGGATGTTCTGGCACACGTAGATCCGGCTGACTCCATGCTGCCGGCTTCCTCTGCACTGGAATCCAATAATATTTGGGATTGCTATCATGTAAATTCTGCTGAGGAGGGACCAGACGGTACACTATTGATCAGCATGCGCAATATGTGGGCTATTTACCAGATCGACAAGCAAACCGGAGAAATCCTATGGCAGCTTGGTGGAAAAAAGAGTGATTTCACCTTCGGCCCAAACGCAACATTTTCATGGCAGCATGATGCCCGCTACCGATCCCACGACAGAATCAGCTTGTTCGACGATGCATGCTGTGCTTCGGCGAGTTCCCCTCCAGATAATGTGGCGAGGGGCCTGATTCTGCAGCTTGACATTAATAATATGACGGCAACAGTATCAAGAACCTATTATCATGATCCGCTTTTGTACGTCGCCAGCCAGGGAAATGTACAGCAACTGCCCGGCTGCAATCAGCTGGTAGGGTGGGGACAGGATTCCTATCTTTCCGAATTCAAATATGCCGGCAACACGGCTGAGGATCCATCGGTGAATTTTATATATGACATGGAGTATCCCGGTGATAACATCACTTACCGGGCATTCAAATATTGTTGGAAGGGGACTCCTGCTTGTCCGCCTGATATCGCCGTATCTTTATCTCCACCCAATGTAATTGTATATGCATCCTGGAATGGTTCAACGGAAACAGCTGCCTGGCGGGTGCTTTCCGGACCTGCCCCGGATTTACTGGACGTTGATATATGCAGCACCCTCCGTACAGGATTTGAGACGAAAATAATAGTACCGTCATTTGGACCTTATTTTCAGGTAAAGGCATTAGATGCTAACGGCAAAAAAATAGGAAAGTCAAAGATCGTCTGCCTGGACTTCGAGTTAAAGTCTTAAACTTAAACGAAATACCACATGATATACCTATTGCATAAGCAGATAGGCAGTGAAACTATTCGTTCGTTTCACTGCCTACCTGATGAAATTCAGTTTTTTAATTTAACTGTCCTGTTCCCTTTTAGAAAATAACCGTTTGCCAGAAAAGATCTCAATCATCTTCCTCCGGGATCAGTTCCGTAGTCTCTTCCTTAGGCGGCATGGCAAAGGAGAAAATAATAAAACAAATAAATGCAGCAATCAGTCCGGGTATGATCGGCTGGCTGAATTTGATCCCAAACAGCATGCCTTTGGAAATATGCTCCAGATATACGACAACGATAGTTCCTGCTATCAGAGAGGCGATGGTTCCTGCCGATGACGCCTTTTTCCAGTAGTGTCCCATAACATAGGGAAAGAATGAGCCCGCCGCCCGAAGGGTAAAGCAGAACATAAGGATGGAAACGATACTCTGGGTATTAAATAAAGCAATCAGCATGGAAGCCACACCTACCAGACACATAACGATCTTTGTTACTTTCATAACAGACTGGCTGGAAGCATCCGGCTTTAGTACTGCTTTATAAATATCGTTGGAAAAGATTGACCCTGCTCCCAGTAAATCGGAATCTGAGCTGGACATCGTGGCCGAAATAATGCCGGAAAATAAAAGTCCGCAGACAACAGCCGGCATCGTATTGATCGCAAGGATGGGCAGTGCATAGCGGGCTCCTACCTCTGCAAACTGCTCAGAGCTGAATTTCCCCATATTCATTAATGCCAGGGTAATAATACCGAGAATTGTGGGAATAAACGCATAGATGAAATTAATAAGTGCTGCCAGCCAGGCCCCTCCTCTTGCAGCCTTCTCATCTCTTGCGGCGTAAAATCGTGATACTGCCTCCTGTCCCACGGAAAACGTAGCGGTGTACATGATAATAAGAGAAATAATCCCAAATAAATCATAGCCCTGGAACATGCTTAACGTCCCTTCCGGAATATTAGCTGTCACATTGCTCCAGCCCCCCGCATACCGAAGTGCAAAAGGAACCGCTATAATCATACCGATAACAATCAGGAACACCTGGACAAAGTCCGTCAAAGTAACGCTCCATAAACCTCCCATTATGGAATAAACCGTTACCACCACCGCTACGATGATGACTGCCACCTGATAATCAATACCAAGCATGGTGGATAATATGACCGCAGAAGCAATGAACTGCCCAGCCGTAAGCCCAACCAAAGGAAGAAGCATGATAATAGCCGTGATTATGCCACAGGTCTTATTGTAACGTCTCCGGAAATATTCCGGTACGGTCTTAACAGTTGCCGCCCTGAACCGGGGAGCGACAAAGCTTAAAATGGAAAATGCAATTCCCATCGTGATTATGTACCAGGCTGCGCTGAGTCCAAAGCCTGACATCCCGTTCTGCACCACTCCAAGCGAGCTTCCTCCCCCAATTTCCGTGGCTGCCAGTGTTCCGGCCATAAGCAGCGGCCCAAGACGGCGGCCTGCTACCAGAAAATCTGTGTTAGTAGAAATCTTGGTGGAAGAATACCAGCCGATCCACAGCATAAGCAGCAGATAAACAATAACAATGGCAGTTACAACAACATTTGCTCCCATAAAAACCCCTCCTGTTTTCTGTAAGAAAATTCTTTTGTAAATCCAGTTTAACATACTCACCGGCCCGGTTACACATCCGATTCTGTCAATTACCCACCAAATATGCAGATTCCTTCTCTCTTCTTGACTTCTGCCGGAAATCTAAATACAATGGAATGAGATCGGAGGGACTGTTCTATGCTGCGAATTGCCATCTGTGACGACAGCCGAGAAGACAGGAAGACTATTCTTGACTTTGTGTGCGGCTACTATAAAAAGCATGATATGGATGCTCAAATTGATGATTTTGAAACTGCCGGAAAGTTACTTTCCGCAGAGGACACTTATGACATCTATCTGTTAGATGTCATCATGCCTGATATGACCGGCATAGAAACCGCCAAGTGTCTGCTAAAAAAGAGGGAAGCTCCTGTTATCATATTTATCACTTCATCTTTGGAATCCGCTGTAGAGGGTTACAGGGTTAACGCCGCAGGCTTCGTCTTAAAACCCTTAATCCAACAGGATATTGAGGAAACCTTAAGACGGGTTATGGAACAGAATTTTAAATTAAGAGAATCCTCTATTTCCATTGTACATAACCGGGTCCCCATGGAACTGAAGCTAAGCCGAATCCTGTATTTTGAAAACAGGCTGCACCGGGTCTACATAGTTCTTAGAAACGGAGATATCCTTTCCATCCACCAAAAGCTAAATGAGCTTCAGGAAGAATTAAAGCCTCTGACCTGCTTTCTGCGGTGCCACCAAAGCTATATCGTAAATCTAAACTATGTAGAAGCCCTGGAACCTATTGGGTTCTTGATGATAAACGGACAGACCGTTCCCGTTTCCCGCAATTTTTATAAAGAATGCAAGCATGTTTACTACCATTTTCAATTAAAGTGAGGCCGTCATGAATGAAGCAGCTTGTAACGTTGTATTAAATCTGATCAATCTCGCAGTCCGCATGATGCCTATTTTTGTTTGCCTGGAGCCAAAGAGAAAGAATCGCGAAAACATCGCGGCTGTATCGGCATACCTCTGGGTCATCATGGTTTCCCTTCAATCCCTGTTTCATATCAGAGAACCAATATTTCTCATTGTCCAGGGGATATTTTCCTGTCTCTTTTTTCTTCTGCTCCTTATATTTTTCAACGGGGAATTGAAGAAAAAAGTATTTCTCTACTTATCCGCCTGGCTTTTTGCAGTTCTGTCCATGTCATTAAACGAGTTTGCCGCCTCGGTTCTTGGAAGATCCATATTTCTTTCCTATAGCCAGATCTGCGTCATTGTCTCTCTCCTGTCTGCCTGCGGTTTCTATATCTTTGTCCGCTACTGGCTAAAAGACATGACCAGCCAGCTGTTCATTCAGCTTTCCAAACGTTCCAACCTGCTCCTGACCGCCTATCCGGCTATTTCTCTCGCCATTTCCCTGTTTGGCACCTCCACCATTTTTTCCAGGGAATCCCTGACCAAAAGAGGGTTTGAAGACGTTGTATTTTATCTTGCATTCTGTACGATGATCCTTGTTCTCTATGTCATGACTCTCGCCGGTACCCTGGAGGCTGTTTCGAGAAAAAAGACGGAGGAAGAACTTTTATTTGCAAGACAGCTGATCGGTAAACAGAGGGAACATTATAACCAGATGCTGGAACATGCCGAGGAGCTTCGGATTATCCGTCATGATTTCAGACACCACATCCACGCGCTTCTTAATATGGACAGGAATGAGCAGAGGAAATACCTCCTAGACTTAAATAAAGAGCTGGACACCTCAAGGGAACAAATTTACTGCGAAAATCCTGCCGTCAACCAGATCCTTCAGGAATATGGCATCCGCTGCCAGGAAAACCAGATTGAATTTGTTGCAGGCCTGGATATATCCGCCTATATCCCCATTGATGATCTGACCCTTTGCATTGTCATAGGAAACCTGTTGGAAAACTCCATGGAAGCTTGTATGAAGCTTAAGAAAAACCGCTTTATCCATTTACAGGCAAGGTGGAGGCAGGATCATTTGATGATGCTGGCAGAAAATTCCTATAATGGCCAGATCAAAGAAAGCGGGGGGAAACTTTTATCCAGCAAGCAGGATGGCGGCCTGGGACTTTTAAGCATCCGCAGGATATTAAACCGGCCCGGTGATGATTTTGACATTTACTTCAATGAAACCACCTTTACAGCCATGGTAAATATCATGGGCCGTTCAGAAATTTAATAGAAAGTAAGGTGTAAAAAATATAAGCATGAAACGTTTTCGGAAAAACCGATATGTTTCATGCTTATTTGATCTCCTGATTTATACCGTAGTTAACATAATTAAGAGACCTGAATCTTATCTTTTCGCTAACTCCAAAGCCGTATCCAGTGCGGACAGTTCAGGAACTTTTATGATAATTTCTGGAAATTCACGATCAATGATCTGAGATAATTCAGCTCCTAATATCTTATTTTTTAACAGCACGCTTCCCCAATACCATAGTTCTATAGGCTCTTCTCCCCTATACTTATGGAGCCCTGCTTTATTATAAACATCCCTGACAAGAGCAAACAGTTCATCCCTGCACTCCCTGATGATCTTTAATCCCGCTTCCTCTCCCATAATACAGGCCTTTTCCGCAAGAATTGAATAAGAGGCGATTTCCGCCTTCTCCATCAAACAGTCATTAACAAAAACATTTATCTCATCTAATGTTGTTAAGCCGCTTTTCTCTGCAAATAACTGATACAGTACAGGACAGTTCTGCCTTCCGTCAATATGGCTGGCCGCTTCTTTTATTACTTTCATTCCCATATGAAAGCCGCTTCCCTCATCACTGAGCACATGGCCCCAGCCGCCGCAGCGCGTAATTTCTCCGGATTCCCCTCTGGCAAATGCAATGGAACCGGTGCCGCTTATCAGTACAATTGCCGGTCCTGAGGACATATGTAGAAAAATCTCACAATCATTATGGACTGCTATGCTTTCCTGTTTAAACCCCATTTCTGTAAAAGATCTCATGCATTCCTCTTCCTGCCTTTTGGAATCAATTCCGCTGGCAGCAATGCAAATCCGTACACAATCTTCTGCTTTTAAGTGATTTTCTTTCAGAACCGGCAGAATAAACTTACGGTACTTTTCATTGCAAAGCTCAAACCCATCTGTATTCATGGTACCTCCCGTACCATAAAACTCTCCTATGACATTGCCCTCAGCAGATTCAATCTTCATTCGCGCCACAGATCCGCCTATGTCTAAACCAGCATAGTATTTCATTATACCCTCCTAAATTATGCCTTTGTGTTCATTACCCGGTAAAAATCATGAAATTTGGGGGTATCACATTCAATGCATTTACGTTCTGATCCATAAACACTCATGATCTGAAAAGCAAGCAGAGCCTGGAACATGGAAAAGTACGGTTCTTTGCTTCCGGACAGATTCAAAATGTGACTGCCGCTCTCAAAGTCCAGAGAGGTTATGACAAAATTAATACAGCCCTTTTCCCTGGAATATCTCTCTAAGACTGCCATACGTTCTGAATTATGAGCTCCTGCAGGCAAAAACAGATTGCAAAGTCCAGGCTCAATGGTGTTGTTAATCCCATGCAAATACTCCTCAAATTCATAAGCCGAAGCAGGTACGTACAAGGTTTCCAGGATTTTCAAAGCCCCTTCTTTAACCGTATAGTATCCGGCCTCCTCTGATATCAGGGTAAAATGCTGCATGGACGCAAGCAGTTCTTCATTTCTTTTACAGAATTCTATGGAGGCATCTATATTGGAAGGCGCTGCCTTTATGGATTTATTTAATTCATAAAGGAAATGAGTAAGCTGCTCTTCCTCCACCCGATTCCAGCTCTGCCCCAGTACCAGCCCCATGAAGGATAAAGTTAAAACCGTTCCAGTCATTCCTTTTGTCTTAGGCCCGACAGTTTCTTCCCCGCATGCTATAAGCTGATGAAGGTTTCCTTCTAAAGCGACAGGTGACTCAGGATCTGCTGTCACAGTTATAACTGTAAAACCATGTTCTCTCCATTCTTTTACTGCTGATATGGTAGAAGTACTTTTTCCTGACTGGGATACCGCTATGACCAGGGTATCTTCAGGCTTCAAAACCTTTATAAAACCACTTAAACGGGTAGGTACTGCTGCCGTTGCTTCAATCCCAAGGATCTTCTCCATAAAGTCTGCCGCTGCCATTGATGCAATATAAGAGCTGCCTGAACCAATGATCAGAATCCGTTTTACAGGGTTTAATTTACATTCCTTCAGTTCCCGGAAAATATCTTCCCTTTCCTCTACCATTCTTGCCCATATTGCGGGTTGTTCCTTAATGTATTCCATCATTTTCTGTGCCATGTGTTCCTCCTTATAGAAAGCTGAAAAGCGTTTGACTGACTGTAGTTCTAATGCTATGATTCTAGTATAATGTTACCGCAGAAGGGAGCTTTGTCTTGAACCAATACATGCCAAGATATCTTAAAACCAAAAACCGTATGATGATTTTTGACTTATTCCGAAACCAGCATCTTATGAGCCGGGCAGAATTGGTCCGTATTACTGGCATCAGCTTCCCCACTGTTTCAAAAATTGTCGATAAACTGCTGGAGCTGGGCATTGTCATTGAGTTAGAAGAGACAGAGCAAAGCACCGGAGCTGGGCGGAAAGGTCATCTTCTTAAGTTTAACCCCGGAGCCTGTTATGCCATTGGCATTGAATTTGAAGGCCAGGTTGTTCATCTGGGACTGGTAGATATGCTGGGCACCTGTCAGTACTGCAGATCTATTTATCTACCCGCTCAGAATCATACTCTGAAATTATCTAAACTGACAAAAGAAATTAATACCTTAATGACCCTGGCTGACAATGACCATATACCGGTTCTGGGTATTGGAATCGGTTTTCCCGCTATGATTAACCCGGAGACAAACAGCATTATTCATATGTCAGGAATGAATATTGAACATGAAGTTCCATTTGTAGATGCATTTTCGGAATTTGCCTCAACTTTGACAGTTCCATTTTTCCTTGACAATGATGTTAAGTTTGCCTGTCAGGGAGAGGCCTTCTTACGCCGCAAGAACCCGGAATACCAGGATCTCATATATTTCACCCTGGGTACAGGCTGTGGTGTCAGCTATATGATGAACGGGGAGCTGTGGTACGGTGCCACTCATAAATCAGGAGAGATCGGAAACATGATGATCAGCTCCTGCCAGATACCGGGTACAGAGGTGCCTGAACCGACCCCATTTGAGCAGCTTATTAATTTAAATGCCATATATAAGCATTTTCAAATCAGCCTGCAGCAAAATCCAGGCCTGCCGGAGTCCATACGGGAAGATATTATTAATTATCTCTGTCCCTATTTAAGCTTTACTCTGTCCAACATATCCTATCTTTTGGATATCCAGCATTGTGTACTGACAGGAATTGTACCTCTTGCTTTAGGAGAAGGCTTGCTGCAGAAAATACAGGATACGCTCCGCACCACCCTGACACAAAACACCCTCTTAATTGAGCCTTCCATCAGCCGTGATGCTGGCATTATCGGCGCCGCAGTCACAGTGTTTAACAAACGTCTGGAGGCACTGTTTAAGGATTAATTCCTATCTCCGTTTAAATGCTTGTGCAAGAATAAACCATGATACATGAGGAATCCATTGCTCCGCCCAGCGCCAGTTATCACTCACTGTGCCGCCTGGTTCCCGGATGAATGCGATTCCTTCTTCATTGCTCTCATCGCTTGTGATTCCATTGCAGATACCCCCCGGGCAATTCATAAAATCATACCGGTCTTTGAAGAAATACTGGATATTATTCTTGCCGTAGCCATCCATCATACAGGAATCAAAGGGATTTAAGCCCATGATCCAGTTAATCTGA
Organism: Lacrimispora sanguinis; assembly: GCF_044987295.1. Lineage (NCBI taxonomy): Bacteria > Bacillati > Bacillota > Clostridia > Lachnospirales > Lachnospiraceae > Lacrimispora > Lacrimispora sanguinis. Next base: position 2,820,361 of record NZ_CP173277.1, read on the forward strand.
TTATCAGCGAAATACTCCAGCTGATCTTTTAATTCTTCATCATCCGTAACTCTTAAAAGGTCCCTGGCCGCTGCTGATAAGGAAGCAATCCTGGCATTCTCTCCCTGCCACCATGGTTCTACTGTTGTATGGTGCGGGAAAAAGAACTGGGTCTTTTTCACCCCATCACTGTCCTCAAAAAGAAATCTCGGATAGCCGAAGGGATTAGAAACAGAATATGTAATAGTAAGAATGTGCCTCATTATCATTTCCGATGCTCTCACTGCTTTTTCAGACTTCTCCCTGCTCTTTTCAATTGAAGCATATTCAAGAAGTGCTATGACAGGAAGTCCTTCATCGGCTGCATGATAATAAGGAAGGTTGCCGGAAGAGGTCAAATAAGCTGCCGTATCCCCCTCCATAATAAGACGCGCATAAATACGCTCCGCCATATCTCCTGCCTGTGCCAGGTACTCATACTCTTTACTGGACTTATAAAGCTCTGCTAATGCCAGAAGCGCACAGTATTCATCAATCAGATTCCACTCCCCATCATTGGTATGCCTCTCATTATTTGCTGACAGGTAATGCCATGCATCCTTTGCTGCCAGAAGATATTCATCCCTTGTGTAATCCGCTCCCGGATAAAAATGTCTGGAGGCTGCTGCCAACGCTGCGATTGCAGTTCCTCCTCCTGACCGCAGACTGGTTTCATAATTTGCATCCTCAACGGTCTCAGCATCAGCAGTTGCTGCCTTTTCACTGAACTGGGAGCTGGAACCATGATACTCAAATCCGATTTTTCTGTTTCCTCTCACATGATCCAGGGCATTTCCCCTGTTAATCGAACGGTAAAAGCTTCCCGAGGGAGCGCGCATCCGCATAAGAAAATCAACCCCATAAGTTCCTTCATCCAGCATCCTTCGTTTTATCATGGTATATTCCACATTACAGGAGGCCTCCAGCTCTTCCGCCGCTTTAAAAAATGCATAAGCACTGAAAGAAGCCTGCTGTGGATTATGCACGGTTCCATGTGATAAATGAGATAAATGGATTCCATAATCTCCAGTGGCATCATACCAGCCACCATGAGCATCAACCTGCCCCTGCCGCTCTCCTGCAAAGCCCAGCTTCCGGTCCTCGAAGAGCCATTCTCCACTGGATCTTTGGGCTTTAAAATAGTAGCCTGCTGCATTTAACAGTCTCATGGTAATTAAGGATTCCCTGATTTCAAATACATCACTTTTCACAGTACCTCCTTTTGTTTCAAGATGTAACTGAAACTTCCCAGAACCCTTCCATTCTGAAAAGTCCAGGGTCCAGTAATAACCGGTTTCCCACTGTGCCACAGTTCCCCATTCTTTTACCTCACCTTCAAGAACAACCGGTCCATCAGCTTTAAGAAGCTTGAATCCTCCAGGGCAATCCTCTTTCATTCCCTGATAAACCGCCACTTTCTTACCGGATGCATCATAACCCAAATGATTGACAAGTAATTCCATAAAATACCCTCCTTATATTTCTAACCTTTTACAGCCCCTGCTGTAAGACCTTTGATAACCTGTTCCTGGGATATAACATATAAAACAAGCAGCGGCACAATCGTAACAATAATCGCTGCCATCATGCTTCCATAATCGGTTCCAAACATATTGCTGACCATAGATAAGATCACACAGACTGGCTGTTTCGACCTTTGTGAAAGATATACCATGGAAGTCAGCAGATCATTATAAGACCAGATAAATACCATGATTCCCACAGTTGCAAACATAGGCCTGGATAATGGCATGGTAATATGAGTTAATACATAAAACGGTGAGGCACCATCTATAATCGCCGCCTCATCCAGTTCATCCGGCAGAGAGCGCATAAATCCTGTCAGTAACGTAATAGAAAAACACAGATTCCCTGCAATCTGAGGTATAACAGCGGCTGCATGGGTTCCCCGGACAGGAAGCTTACTGATCGTCACAAAGTTTGGAATCATAGTGGCAAAGGACGGAACCAGAAGACAGGCAATCAATACCGCATCTGCATACTTCGTCCATTTAAACCGGAATCTTCCCAGTGAAAATGCTGCGAGTCCTGCGATTAACACAACACCGAGCACAACAGAGCCTGATATAATGAAACTGTTAATAAAGGCCCTGGACATGCTTAGATCCGGGTAACTCATAATGGTTTTATAATTGTTAAACTGTATGGCCGCAGGAAGTGCTACTCCGTTTTTTACAATCTCCTCTGAAGTCTTAAAGGAATTCACAAGTACCCATAAAAGCGGAATGATGGTGGTCAAAGCCCAGAAAATTAAAATTATGTATTTTAGTATCCTGGCAGCCAGTTCTTTTCCTTTCCCTGCCTCATGCATCCTCTTCACCTCCCTGCAGCATCTTTCTAAGCACACTGGTTACCGCAACTCCAAGAACGATCATGACTATGGCTATGGAACTGGCATATCCCCCATTGCCCCTTGCAAATGCCTTCTGATACATATAAGTGCTTAAAAGCTGACTGGAATCCAAAGGACCTCCATTGGTAACCATAAAAATAATATCAAATACTTTAAAGCACCCGGAGACTACAAGAACAATCGAAGATGTAAGAACACTGCGCAGCATTGGTACGGTAATATAAACCGCTTTCTGCACCGGCCTGATCCCATCCAACATGGCTGATTCATAAATATCAGAGGATATGTTTGATATACCTGTTAGAAAAATCACAAAGTAGAAACCGACATACTGCCACACAACAGGAATCAGTGCAAGGTAAATGGAGGTTTTTTCATTGATCCATACCTGCTTTTCCCCACCAAACAGGGTAATGAAATAGTTGAGAAGCCCATATTCATACTTATAAATCAGGGTAAACATAAGACCGATTGCAGTCGCTGATATGACAATCGGAAAAAAATAGATTGTTCGGAAAAACTTAAAACAATGCCTGACTCCATCTACCAATATGGCCAGAATCAGGGCAAAACCAATCTGAAATAAGAGAACCCCTGCCATCAGAATCGCTGTATTGCGAAGCGCTGTTCTGACAACCGGATCTCTAATTAAATCTTTATAATTTTCCAGGCCGATAAACGTCTGTACCGCAGAGAAATTATACCAGGCTGTAAAACTGTAATAAATCGTCTTTCCCAACGGGTAAATCATGAAGCACAACAGAAGAACTACCGCCGGAAGCAAAAACAGTAAGGCAGTCCGTTGTCTTTTCGCCTTCATGGTCCCTCCCCCTTTCTATCCTTTTAAAAGGAGTGGCAGAATCTATAGATCTTCTGCCACTTTTCCTCCCTCTCTTCTATTTGCTGGTAGCCTCCAGGATCTTACGTGCCTCAGCCAGAAGTTCCAGGCTGGTCCTCTTTCCTTCTACCAGATACGGCGCTCCGTCATCTGCAATGGCCATCCAGGCCTCCCGGCTTACCTGGGAATCAATAGCCGTATCCGTATAAGATGCCTTATTTAACATCTCAACCGCGCTCTTCTTCAAAAGAGAGGCGCCTTCCGGTACAGGGCATTCAATTGCTGAACTTCCGCCTACCGCAATAAATCTCTGGACAATCTCCGGTGATGTAAGATATTTTAAGAGTTTCAGTGTTTCATCACTGCGCTCTGCTGCCTTTTTGCTAAAGAACCAACCAGAACCGAAACCCGCAATTACGCAATCCTCTCCTCCTTTGCCTCCGGGGAATGCAGGCATTGCAATAAGACGCATATTTTCATTGTCCTCCAAAGCGCTGACACACCAGGAACCATTGATCATCATGGCTGCTTTTCCTTCTTTAAACATCAGACGGATATCATCCTCTGAAATTGTCATGGTATCCTTAGGAAAGGCTCCCATCTGGTACCATTCTGCAATACTGTCAAGCGCCGGTGCCCAGCTGTCATCAAAGTAATTCTTATGTCCTTCTCCGCCCGACTGAGCCAGAATCGAAAGCTCCAGTAGATAAGAGGGCTTTGCCATGGAAGAAGCAAATGCAGGAATATCATTTTCAGCAAATATTTTAATTGCTTTCATGATATTATCATAAGACACAGGCTCCTCCAGGCCGTATTTCTCAAATAATTCTTTATTATAAAACAAGCCTTCATAATATCCCAGATAAGGAAGACTATACTGCACGCCATCATATTTCTGACTGTCAAGAGCTGACTGTTTAAAGTTCCCAGACCACTTCTCGTCGTCTTTCATATAAGTTCCAAAATCAACAAACAGTCCGGAATCCACCAGCGGCTTTCCATCTGCTCCCGTATAAAATATGGATAAATCAGCCGGTGTTCCTGCCGCTATATCTGCCTGCATCTTCGTACGGAATACATCATTTACTCCTGCTGTTGGAGCTGATTCGTCTACAATCTCAATATTGGGGTTCGCCGCCATATACTCTGCAATTACTTCAGACCAGACCGGCGCCCATTGATCAGAGCCTGTAAAAAAGGTAAATACCCTGATCTTTTCTTTTCCCCCTGATGCGGCTTTACCCGCATCAGCAGCCTCCGTTTCTGTTTTCGCCCCCCCGGTCTGTGGTGCAGACTGGCTGCAGCCTGCAAGAGATAATGACAACATGGTTGATCCTGCAAGTACCGCTAACACTTTTTTCATTTTTTTCATGTTCTCTCTCCTTTTCATTCCTTTATTACTCTTAAAAGCAGCAACAACCGCTAAAAAGACAACTCCCTGCCTTTTCCTCTGCTCCATACCCCAAAGAACAGTGTGGCAATTCCTATGGTTATGGCTGAACAGGCCATCATGGAACCGCCTCCCCATAATTCAAAAGCAGCCCCTCCAATATAACCGAATACCAGCTTGCTGAATACAGTACTCATCGTTGCATTTAACACCTGACTGCTGGCTCTTAGATCCGGCGGTACCCTTCGGTTAATGTAATTCAACAAGCAATAACTGATTCCTGTAAAGCTGAATCCATGAAGCAGGTTTGTAAAAATAATCAGCACAGGCACAGTTAAAAAATAGAGAAGGGTCCATCGGATACAGGTAAGAACTCCGGACAAAATAAGCACCCCGGACATCCCTATCTTTTTCACAAGCCTGTGCATCACCATGAGACAGGGGACCTCGACAACAGAACAAGCGAACATCATCCAGCCAACCAGTTTGCTGTTTCCCCCGATCTGCACAAAATGAATGGGGTAAAAATTGTAGAAAAAACTGGTTCCCAGCCCATACATTAAATTAAAGCCGATCAGTACGACCAGAGTCTTATCGGATAATACCTCCCATATAGAAGACTTATTTTTCCTTTCTTTAAAGCCCTTTACAGGCGGGATGGATAAGGAGAAGATCAGGCATAAGGCCATGGCTGCTGCCACAATCCAAAATATAGAGGAATACTCATCCTTTAGAAAATACCCGGCCAAAACAACAGTTACAGCATAACCGATGGTCCCTCCCAGCCGAATTCTTCCATAATCCCATTTGCTGCCGGTCAGGGACTCTAAGGTAATATTGTCATTTAAAGGAATAATGGGAACAAAAGAGGCGCTAAAGGCAGCCACAAGGAATAACACAGGCCAATAGCTTTTCGTAAGGTAAAAACCCAACGCTGAAATAATGGAAGCAATGTAGAGAAAAGCAACCACTCCATTCTTTCTCTCTGCCCTGTCACTGATACTTCCCCAAAAGGTCTGTGCAATCAGCAGCACGATCGTGGATATGGATATCATGCTGCCAATCTGAGTTGTAGAAAAACCGATCTGAGCCAGATATAAGTTTAAATATGTATTATAGATTGCCTGCCCCGAAAAAAATATAAGATACACACAGAACAGTCCCTTGGGAAAGCTCATGCTTTTCTTTTCCTCTTCCATTACGCAACTCCATTCTAATTATTAAACTTTATTTATTAATTATGTATTGGCAACAGTATAACATAGGCAAAATGGAAATTCAAGCCGATATTTATAGTGTTTGTTTACAATATTTCTTATAATTCCAGCCATTATGGCATATGTAGACTTTTTTCTTTCCATTTACCTGCGGATTTCCATCTAATTTTATGTCTTTTATAGTTTTTCGTTTATTTCTAAAGTTTGTTAACTATTTAAAAGATTGTCGTATTATTAAAAGAGCATACAAAAAAGAGGCTGTCAAGTAACCTGTACTATATTATACAGCTTATTTGACATACCCCTTTTGCTTAAGCAAGCGTATCCAAACCGCTTTAGGAAATTTTTTCTTATGGCATGACAGCCAAGTAAACGATGTTACTCAGTCTTTTGTCTTCTCACTGCATTTACAATCCATAATAAAATAACGGAACCAACGATAGAGACGATCAGGCTCCAGACATTAAATCCGGTAATGCCGGTTCCTCCCAGGAGGCCCATCAAAAACCCGCCGATTAAACCGCCGATGATCCCTACCACGATATTGGCGCCAGCGCCCATACTTTTATTATTACCAGTGAACATACTGGCAATCCAACCGGCAAGAGCACCAATAATAATCCAACTTATAATTCCCATCATTTATTACCTCTCTTTAAAAGAATTATTTATAATGAAATTCATCATTATTTGTGTAAAAACCTGTCAGTCAATAAATTCAAAATAAAACAAAGTTTTTGTCCTCACCAGGTATTTATAGTTAGTTTGTACCATAAATGTATTTTTTATACATAGCGCAAAAAAAGGTACTGTTTCCAGCACCTTTTTGATAATAAGAGACCGCATGATCTCATTATTTACTCTTCGCTAAGATTTATTCCCATGATTCCTGCCTGCACTTCATTAATCCTGTCATTGGCAATCATCGCTTTCCCCTTTACTCCCTCCAGACTATTTATTATCTCTCCATCCGGTACATTGGGGTAAGCACCGTTCTTATACTTTAGTACAGAATACTGAGACTTGTTTTCGTTATAATACGGAACTATTAACTCATGATATCCATTGTCTAACTTATCACTGACAATGATTGGTTCATTAATTAGTGTAAATTCCTGAACAACGTGCAGCTTTCCACCATTTTCGGATAACAGCAATGCACTGCTTCCACCGGATCCGCTGGTATAAGGACCTGTTACCATAACAAATATTTCATCCTTACCATCATCATTTAAATCAATATAGTTATAAAAATAATTTGTCGTTTCATAATATTCCTCCGGTACCTCCATGTCTTCTATTATCAGATCTCTTAGTTCTTTCAACGGCTTTGACTCCGCCTTCATGCCTGATATGCCCTCCGGTAACTTCAGCATTGGTACTTCATCGGTTTCACTGCTATTGGCAGCCGATGTCTCTTTTGAGCCAGTACTTTCAGAATATGTACTTTCTGACTGGATAGGCTCTTTCTGGGTTACTTCCTTTGTTATTTCTGCAGACCCAGTATCCTTCTGCGTGTTTAATGCGTTATTTCCGCAAGCACTTATGGACAGTGTTACTGTAATTGCAAGGCTTCCTAATAGCAGCATCCCGTTTTTTTTGTTTTTCATCTGAATATCCTCCATTTGTTTTTAGGTTATACTGTATTCTCACAAATAAATGTAACAAACTTGTATTATACCTACGGATTTTTTAAATATTTTTCCCACTGCATTTCCAAAGTTTCATCTTTTTCTCCCACTGGCTGAACGAACAATATCTTGCCGCTTTCCTCTTCCAGGGTAATTTGATATTTGATATCCTTTATTGTCAAAGAACCTTTCCATATAAGCATGGAACTCGACGGTGTCTCTGAGTCAATTAACAGGTAAGGAGTTATATCAATCTCTCTTAATATGGGACCATAAGTAGTAATCTCCAAAACAGGAATCTTGCTCAGTTCCCGAAAACATTGTCTCCGCGCCTCATATAAACTATACCTGTCTCCTGTTTTAAGTTCAATAAGCTTTAGATTTGCATTGCCGTCCGTTAACAGCTTCATTTTTTCTTCTAGTGTTAACGTATTATTTTCTACTTTATCCATCTGAAAAACATTCATATCCATTTCTTTTGTCTCACTTAACAGCTTCCGGTCCTGATACTGAAAATAAAGATATGGAAAGATCAAGATTGCCAAAGCTAAAACAGTTACCCTGGTCAGATATAATACATAATTAGATGTCCTGTTCATCGATACTTCCTTTCCATACCAATGTCACTGTAGTCCCTTTACCCACTTCACTCTCAAACAGTATTTCACCTTTATGAATCTTCATAATATTAGAGCAAATTGCTAATCCCAGGCCTGCTCCCCCATCTGCTCTGGAACGGGATTTATCCACCCGGTAAAAGGCTTCCTGAATTTTAGAAATCTCCTCTTTTGGCATACCCATCCCATTATCCGTTATTGAAATCCATACATTACCGCTCTCACAGCCGGTTTCTATCGTAATCTCACCATTCATGCCAGCCGCTTTTCCGCCATTATCTAATATATTTAATAAAACATTTTTCATTAGCTCCATATCAGCTCTGATCGGAAAATTGATGGAAGATTTTTTCACAGCAATTTTCTTTTTGTCAAAAACAGGGTTCATTGCTTCCAGGGCATCTTCCAGCAAATTCTGAACGGTACTGACGGAATAATTGGGCATTGCATTCTTTTCTATTAATAACTGCATCATCCTGTTAGAAAGTGCTTCCAGTCTCTTTCCTTCCGAAATAATATAGTCCACGGCATATAAGAAATCCTGCTCCTCCATTTTGCTTCTCTTTATTAAATCTGCATATCCTATCATGGCAGTAAGAGGCGTTCTGATTTCATGAGCTAAGCTGCCAGCCAGTTCTTCCTGCTTTTTTGCCGTTTCCTTCAGCAACTTGATTTTTTCTTCTAATTGTTCCGCCATTCCATTAAAATCGGATGCCAAAATGCCAACTTCATCTTTCTCCTTATATTCCACTCTTTCCGTGTAGTCTCCGAACCTGATTTTTTTCACCGCATAAATCAGTTTATTAATTGGTTTTGTTAACTTTATAGCATTGACAGCGTTTAGCAAAGCGCTTATAGCCCCCACAACAATTATGGTTATTATAAAAATTCTTTGCTGCTCTTCTTTTTCTAAAAAGATCTGTGTAAGATCTTTATGAACTTCAATTATAACAGGTCGTCCAAGCAGCTCTGTGAGAACTGACATTTGTAAAAAATAACCCTTAGCATTTTTATCTACTCGATATACAATCCTATAAAGAGATAATTCACTACTCTCTTTATCTAAAAATCCTGCATTATCGTTCTGAAATAATACCTTTCCATTTTCATCGCTTATTCTATAAGATTCTCCATTCCAATTGTTTTTCAAAATATCAATTGCTTCCTCAATACTTTTTATTGGTTCCTTATACAAAGTACTGCTATCATTTGCAAGCAGTGTTACCAGATCACGATGAATGTTTTCGATATTTTCTTTTTCCCTCTCAACCTCCAGCAAATATGCTTTATGGAAAGTCATTGAAAGCAGTACTACTCCCTCTAATGTCAATGCGAACAGAACGACCAGAAATGTATTCGAGAATATCTTCCAGGAAAGTTTCATTTAATCCTCCAAGCGGTATCCAATTTTAAATACAGATACCAGTTGATCATATAGATCTAATTTTTTACGCAGCCTTTGTATATGCATATCAACTGTTCTGCTATCTCCGGTATACTCCCCTTCCCATACTCTCTCATAAATCTGCTCTCTAAATAATGCCAGATTTTTATTTTTAATAAATAGCACCAACAATTTAAACTCTTTCTCAGTTAATGTGATTTCCTGCTCATCCTTTGTCACCTTGTGTGATGATACGTTCACAGAAATATTTCTGTAAGACAAGATTTCGTCTGTTTTATAATACCGCCTGAGCACGTTTTCAATCCTGGCCTGCAATTCCTCTATCTGAAAGGGCTTTGTCAAGTAATCATCAGCACCTAGCTTGAAGCCCTTTACTTTGTCCTGCACACTTCCTTTTGCAGTCAAAAATATGACCGGGATCTCCATAGGGCGGATAAATTCCATTAATTCAAACCCATTGGCCTTTGGCAGCATGATATCCAGAAGAATCAACGAATACCTTTTCTCCAAAATTTTATTTGCAGCCGCTTCCCCGTCATAGACCTGTTCACATTCATACCCCATCGCTCTCAAGCTAAGCTTTATAAAATCTGATATAGGTTTTTCATCTTCGACAATTAAAATATTATGCATTTTTATTTCCTTTCTATCCAACTTCCCCTATTCATGGTATCTGTTATAACCTTCTTACTATTATTTCATATTATTCGTCTTACTATATAAAAAAACATATATATGTATCAAACTTGTAAAAAGCCGGAAAACATCATAGTCAAATATTAATACACGAGCTTATAAATTACAACATAAAAAGGACTCCACATTCTCATGTGAAGCCCTTCTTATCACGAAGCTCTCTTCTCGGCCGCAAATGCTGCCCAAAAAGTTATATCTGTCAGTCTATATCATTTCCATTGCTTTCAATTACCTTTTTATACCAATCAAACGATTTCTTTTTTCTCCGATGCAAGGTTCCGCTTCCATCGTCTGCCCTGTCCACATATACAAAACCATATCGTTTGCTCATCTCTCCGGTTGAAGCAGAAACAATGTCAATACAGCTCCAGACTGTATACCCCATTAACTCTACACCATCCTCCATGGCTTCTTTCATTGCCTGAATATGGCTTCTTAAATAATCAATGCGGTAATCGTCCAGTATCCTTCCATCCTGCTCAATCTCGTCTTTTGCACCTAATCCATTCTCAACGATAAACAAAGGTTTCTGATAACGGTCATACAACTGATTCATAGTGATTCTAAGTCCCAGCGGATCAATGCTCCAACCCCATTCACTAGTTTGTAAATAAGGATTTTTCACAGAACGAATAATATTTCCCTCATTTGCTGTTTTATCATTCATATCCGCAGCTACGCAGCGGCTGGCGTAATAGCTGAAAGAAACGAAATCCACAGTATTTTTAAGAATCTCCAAGTCTCCATCTTCCATAATGAGATTGACTTCCTTATCACGAAAGAGCTTACGGGCATAAGAGGGATAAGCCCCCCGCACCTGTACGTCGATGAAGAACAAATTTTCCTGCTCTTTCTTCACAGACTCCCAAACATCCTCAGGGTTGCAGGAATAAGGGTAAAAACTTCCTCCTGCAAGCATACAGCCAACCTGATTACCCGGATCGTATTCATGAGCCAGCTTAGTAGCCAAAGCGCTGGCTATCAAAATATGATGTGCTGCCTGATAGGTAGTCTGAGCTTTATTTTCCCCTTCCTGGAACGCAATCCCCGCACCGGAAAAAGGGCTGTGTAAAATAATATTAATCTCATTAAAAGTCAGCCAATATTTTACTAATCCTGAAAATTCTTTAAAACAGGAATCCGCATAATTCAGAAAAAGATCTATAACCTTTCTGTTTCTCCATGAACCGTATTTCTCCACCAATCCCATGGGAGCATCAAAATGGCACAACGTCACCAATGGTTCAATCCCATACTTTTTACACTCCAAGAACACATTACGGTAAAAATCGATTCCCGCCTGATTGGGCTGTTCTTCGTCTCCGTTAGGAAAAAGCCGTGACCATGAAATAGAAGTACGGAATACTTTAAAACCCATTTCTGCTATTAAAGCAATATCTTCTTTATAACGATGATAAAAATCAATTCCCTCATGGCTGGGGTAATATTCTACTTTCTGCAATTCGGGATGGGGAACATTCCCTGTTTTCACTTCCAATCTTCGTACTCCATGAGGAAGCACGTCAATATTACTTAATCCCCGGCCTCCTTCACGGAAGGCGCCTTCCGCCTGATTGGCGGAAATGGCTCCTCCCCAAAGGAAATCTTTAGGAAATTGAAAATCGCTCAAATTATTCCTCCTCTTCCGGAATATCCTCAAAACCAATCACCAAAGTCAGTACAAACGATAATACAATGGATAAAATTGTAATACCTGCAATCCATGCAATACTGGTTCCTGGGTGTTCCGGGTCAATAAACTGTACTCCAGTTAAAACGCTGGGTGAGACCATGGAACGGCTGGCAAGCCCTCCGATTCCAGCTAAACAGCCGCAAACAAATCCTGTAATCAAAGAAGCAATCAACGGACGTTTTAATCGAACAGCAACACCATAAAGAGCCGGTTCCGTAGTTCCTGCAATCAGAGCGGAAGAAGCTGCTGCAAGGGCCGTTTGACGCAGTTCTCTGTTTTTTGTTTTTAAAGCTACTGCTAATGAAACTCCGCCCAAAGAAAGGTTTGCGCCTATTTCAGACGGCATAACGGTTCCTTCCATTCCGGTGTCAGAGATGGTCTGCAGAATCGTTGGGGTAAACACCCTGTGCATACCTGTAATAACCAGTAAGGGCCAAATCGCGCCCATAATACCAACTGCCAGGAATCCAAGTTTTGCCTGTACAAAGAATACAAATTTAGAAATTGATGTACCAATTAAAATTCCTGCAGGTCCAATGATTAAAATAGCAATAGGAGCCGCAATTAATAAAATTAACATCGGCTTTAAGAAATTTTTCGTAACGGCAGGTGTAATTCTATCAACGCCCCGCTCAATATAAGATAAAATCCAGGTCATGCAGATTGCTGGGATTACTGTATAAGTATATTTAACAGATGCAATTGGAACACCTATGAAATGGGCCGCTGTTTCTCCAACCGTAACCGCCTCCATCAAACCGCGAAAATCCGGGTGAATTAAAGTTCCTGCAATAGCAATGGCGAGAAACATATTCGTTTTAAATTTCTTAGAAGCAGAAGCTGCAACCATTACAGGCAGGAAATAAAAAGCACCATCGCCAATGGAGTTAATAATCTTGTAAGTGTCGCTGTCAGCAGGCAATATATTTGCCATAGCCAATAACATCACTAACAATTTCACCATGGAACCGCCGATAATTGCCGGAATTAATGGAGACATGGTTCCCACGATAGCATCTAAAATGTTGTTTCCGATCTTCTTTAAGGTCAGAGGTTCTTTCTTCTCTCCCCTTGCAACCTTGCTTTCTTCTCCAAAGTCGCCTAACTTTAATATTTCCTGATAAGCAGTACCAACATGGTTTCCGATAATAACCTGAAATTGTCCTCCCTGCTTTACAACACCCATAACGCCGTCAATTGCTTTGACTGTTGCTTCATTTGCCTTACTTTCATCCTTTAAGACAAATCTTAAGCGGGTCATACAGTGGGTAAGGCTGGAAATATTGTCGATTCCCCCAATATTCTCCACAATAGCTTTTGATACAACCGCATAATCTCTTGCCATTTTTCTTTCCTCTCTTATAAATTAATAAATTCGCATAGTTTTTGCTGATTGTGATTATACTGTTTATCAAGTCTCCTGTCATTAGTTCTAGGGTTTAAAAAAACAAGTGACGTCTATTCTCACTTGTTTTTTATGCGTAACAGTATGTTTTTTGTTTCTTTCCTAATTTGAAGTATGATCCGTTCCTTCAGAAGTATACCGGTATAGCTTCTTACCCAGCCGTTCCACAATACTGATCGCAGGCATTTGAGTGGTAATATCATAAACCTTTAACCGCGTATAAGTCACATAGTAAGCAATGTTATAGTCCGATAATTTCGCCACAGTACAATTCTCCGTATTCGTCACACTGAGTATCTGGCAATTTTGTTCCTTAAAACGGATCACATGACCAATGGTATCATTCGACTCCCCGGAAACTGAAAACACAATGACCAGGGCATTTTCAAAAAATCTGCTCTCCGTGGGATAATGAGGTTCGTCAATATAAAGACAAAACTTTCCCATACTGGAAAAATACCTTGCCCCATATTTTGCCACAATTCCAGACATGCCGCTTCCTACAAAAATAATTCGATTAGCACGGACAATCACTTCCGTCAGCATATCCAACTTTTTCTCAAATTCTTCCGAAGTAGTTTTCTTCAAAAAATCAATGACTTCAGTCACATCATCCGTTGCAGATATTTCTTTTCCCTTTTCAAAATGTTGCTTTAACTTTACCTTAAACTCGGCATAGCCGTTACAATCCATTTTCTTACAAAAGCGCAGTACCGTAGAAGTGGAAACATGGGCTTCCTGAGCCAATTCCCGAATTCTCATGTACTTCACTTTATCATAGTTTTTCGTCACATATTGATACACTTCCATTTCCAGATCATTCAGTGACTTAACCTGCTCCACACGAAACATCCCTGTTCTCCCTTCTATGAAATACTTTTGCTTGTCCTATTTATCAGTTTACTCATGTCATCACGAAATAAGCCACTCTTTTGCCTTTTCCAAATCATCAATGCAGGCCATCATAAACAAACTATCTACTTTTTTCTTTTTCATATAACTCTTCATTTTTAAATCCAAGCCGACAAATACTATTTTTCTCAGTGGCTTATTTAACATAATGAAACGATCAACGATCCAATCTAAAACTTCTTTGTCAACATCCGAGTCATCAAGAACAACTGCGATAAAGGAACTCGTGGACGGTCTGCTGATTTCTATCAGATCCCATTTAAACTTCTGCTTTAACAATTCCTTTTCACCATAAAGGGAATCCAGATGCTCACACCAAACTTCTCCACCATTATAAAACAACGAAAAAGACTTTTTATTCAAACCATATTCATACTTCTCCATTGAATAATCCCCCATTAGATTTTTCGTTCCATACAAATAGAATCCGGCATATCCATATACTGCCCATAGTTCGGCATAATCTTATACCCTGCCTTTTTATACATGCTGCAGGCCGCTTCTAATGGTTTTCCAGTCTCTAAAATGCACCATCGGTATCCTTTGATTTTCGCCTTTGCCTCTAATCTCCGAACCACTTCTGAACCTAGTCCTATATTTCGATACAATGGGTCTACATAAATTCGTTTTAATTCTGCGTGATCTTCATCATACATTTTAAAGGAACCACACCCAATCGGTTCCCCTTCCCGATATACCACAATCACGTCATGGATACTGTCTCTTTGATTATATTGTTCATACTGACTTCGTTGAAATTTACCTCCAACAATTTCATCAAGAGCACTGTCCAGTCGATTACAGAGCATTGCAAAATCCTGGTCTTCTCCATCCGTATCTCTAAACTCCAATTCAGATAAATTAAGCAGCTCCACTCTCGCTTTTTTGCTAAACTTATTTATTACAGCTTCATATGCTTCATCAATCATCTGAAATAACATTTCCAAATCGAAGAAGGCATCCAGATTAATGGTATTCCAATGGGGCTGCTGAACCGGCGGGCAGTGATATCCACGTACTACAATCCCCGGATAAAGTTGCCGGTATAGGTCTGCTTTATCCGGCGTACATTTTAACGTTATCTTATAAAACCTTTCCTCAGGGTTAAATTGAGCAAAAATTTTTCCCATAACCTTATAGCAGATCGGGTATTCACCAAATGGTCTTGCCTCATATGCACTTGGGTGCTTTAAACAGTATTCTTCTATAGCCTGAATTACTTTTGCATTGTTCTCCATATTTTGTCTCCTAGATTGAAGCAGAATCCATAAGGTTCATGATTCTTGTACCATTGTTATGTAAATACCGTTAGTGACTATCCTTTTATAACCTTTTATAAGAATATTCCTGAACGATTCTACCAGCATTCTTGTCTATGGCATCTTCTCCGCTAAGCTGCAGTACTTTACAAGGTAAAGAATCCGCCCATTGCATATGCGTCTTCATACATGGAGATCCATCTAAATCATATCTGGCTGAGTTATCAAGAAAACGGCAATGTACCTCATACATATCTCCGCCTTTCATGATTCTTTCTCCTAATCTCTCATATTCTCTCTTATGAATCCGGTCGATTCTTGTTTCAACAGATGCTGTAATATGTACTGCCAAATCAAACAATGGATCAAACGGTTCATGAAAGCTATCCATCGAACCTGCCATCACGAAATAATTCTCTTTCGATATATCTGACATTAATCGATTAATCTTCTCGTCGCGAGTATACATAATCGTGAAAGGTTTATCAGTATCCTTTCTCCATATGTAATCATCTATATCAAAATATGGATAACCGAGCTTATCGGCGACCATTTTTCCTAATGTTGTTTTTCCGGAACCTGCTGAGCCAAAAATAATAATTCCTCTTACCATATCTTTTACCACCATAGTAAAAATTACTGATTTATCTGTTACATTTATTTTTCCATAGCCGTTAAATTTATTTCCTACTTACACATGAGATTATATGCTTAAACTTCATTACCAAGCATAATGAGATGGAATCCTCTTCCATAGGCATTGGGTTGTTACCCAATTACAGAAATCCAGCTTCAAGATACCATTTATATATATTAAATTATACCTAACAGATAATACATCTTCAATAGAAACTCAAACTTAATTACTTTAATTCGATACACCACTCGAATTTTAAAATTGAGCAAAAATTTGTAAAATACATTAGGGGCATAATAATGAATCCAGCTCAAACCAATATTCTGTTAACCAAAGCATTTCGTTTTTGAAACGAACTATCTTTTCTCGATTTTCTCTAAATAATTCAGGTTTTATCCACCACGGTACTTCGATACACCACGAAAGACGTAAAGCGTCTGCTATATCAGGCATAGTCAGCGCTAAATGCTGTGAATAACCTTCAAGAAAAGCATATGTTTTGTTAGTATCTATTCTATTGTTTCTCAAAGCAAAAGATAATATTGCCCTTCCTATATCATGCCAAATGTAACTATAATGGTTGCGGTCGAAATCAATGATAGCCGATACACAATCTACATCGAATAAGATATTGTCAGAGGAAAAATCTTCATGGGCAATCCCTTTGGGCATTTTATCAAAGAACTCATTAGTAAGTTGTTTTAAAATAGGCTCTTGCATAAGCAAAGCTTTTCGGTATTCAATGGGAAGGCTTGATGAACTCTCTTGCTTACGAGCATAAAAATTAGCCCATAAAGAATCTATTACTCGTCCGCTATTAATAGGAAACCCTTTAACTGAAAGCGTCGGAAGTTGTAAAAATGCTTTGTGCATTAATCCGCATGCATTACCAAGACTGCGCATCTGCATTATAGTGACTGTATTAGGATCTTCCATCTTCCCCTGGCGGAATTCCATGACCATATACGCTGTCTCATTATTCAATAAGCGAATAGCATGACCTCCACTCAAACTGATAGATGGACATGGAACGCCATTCTTTTCAAGGATAATCTGCCTCTGCAAAGCAGACTCAACTAATTTCAATTTCTCCCTACTATATCGCTTATTGCTGAATTGTTTTACCAATAATTCGCATTTATTAGTGGTAACCTTCCATTTTTGATTCAACCAACCACCTTCTACAGGAGTAATTTGATTACAAATTAGCCCATAACTTTCTTCTAGATCAGCTATGATACTGTTCTCCATACAAGAACCTCCTTCTTTAAGACAGCCCACTATTACTTCAATAAAGAATATATAACGTATTAATTAGTCATTATATACTAAATTAATTATAATTTCCATATTCACCTTCACAGTTAACCTACCGCCACTAGCAAACGAAATAGCTAATCATTGCGACTATAAACAAAGACAACAAAAAAGGACCCCATACTCTCATACGAGGTCCCTTTCTACAACGAGCCATTAAATAAGACCCAATTACTTTTCTTTAACAGGCATAAGGTAGTCTATGATTACCCTTTCACTTCGGCGGAGAGGTTCAGAATAACGCTGACGTGTATAAACTTCGCACCAATAGAAATTATCGTAGTCAATTACTCCACCAGTTTTTTCAATAGCTTCCGTAATCAGCAAATAGGCTGAATCGAGTATATCTGTAATATTATCTCCTTCGATTTGAACATGCGCAATTAAACCTTTAGGAATATATTTAGCAAACAGTCCTTCTGGTATTTTTGTATTGGTTTCTACAAAGTCACCAATGATAATATTGAAATTCTCTTTATCGCTAAAATGATACATGAAGCCAATACCATCATTTTCATCAATATCATCACAGTATTTGACATCTGACAGCTTGTTAAGTTTCTCAATTGTATCTCCTTGATAGAAGTCCTGCCATACGCGACCAGCATTTGTAAAAGAGGTTTCACGGAACATACCAACCATTAAGCGTTCATCCACTTCCTTGTAGATGACTTTTTTCATTTCTGCCATAATTTGTCTTCCTCCTATGAATCTATTTTCTGGAAATACATTATAACGCCATCAAAATTTTACTGTTCATAATCACTTTAGCCATTTAATTATACTCAATAAACTTAACACCTTCAATAGAAACTCAAATTAATTGCCTTGACAATAAAAAAGACCCCACACTCTCGTGTGAAGTCTTTCCATATCACGACAAACCCTTATAAAATAAGGATTTACTCCATTGTGTAAGGCATAAGAGCGATATGTCTTGCTCTCTTGATTGCAACAGTAAGCGCTCTCTGATGCTTTGCGCAGTTGCCAGTGATACGTCTAGGAAGGATTTTTCCTCTCTCAGACACATATCTTTTTAATTTATTTACATCCTTGTAATCAATAACGCCGTTCTTCTCTCCACAGAATACGCATACTTTTTTTCTTCTGCGCATACCGCCTCTTTTGAACTTAGCGCCATCAGCTTTATCATTTCTATTATATGCCATTGGTACTACCTCCTATTAGATTTAGTTGAATGGAAGTCCTTCGTCTTCGACCCCATCCGGAATATTCATAAATCCATCGCCGATTGCACTGGAGGGTGCCGGTCTGGAGACTGGCTGATAACTGCCGCCGCCTTCTCCGGGAGCTCCGCCCTTGCTGTCTGCGAATTCCTGATCTTCTACAACGATATCTGTTGTATAAACCTTAATGCCGTCTTTATTCGTATAACTTCCAGTCTGGATCCTTCCGGAAATCAGTACTCTCATGCCCTGACGGAAATATTTCTCCGCAAACTCACCTGCTCTGTCAAATGCAACGCAATTGATAAAGTCGGCTGTCTGCTCATTGCCGTCCTGATTCCTGCGGCCTCTGCGGTCAACTGCAAGGGTATACCTTGCGACTGCCATAGCACGCTCTCCCTGGGAATATCTTACTTCTGGATCACGGGTCAATCTGCCCATAAGGATTACTTTGTTCATACGATCACGCTTTCTTTATCTATTATGCCTCTTGTCTTACGCATAAGTATCTGATGACAGGCTCCATAATACGAATGTGTGCTTCCAACTCGTTGGGAGTTGTGGAATCGCCATCAAATTTGATGAAGTAGTAGAATCCTTCTTTCATTTTCTGAATCTCGTAAGCTAATCTCTTCTTACCCCATTCATCAACGTTTGTTACAGTGCCTCCGAAACGAGTGATATAACCTGTCACTTTTTCGATGGCTGCTGCTCTCTCTTCATCCTCGAGCTTTACGTTAAGAACAACGGCTAACTCATACTTGTTCATGCTTCTTACCTCCTTGTGGTCTCTGGCCCCTGCTTTCAGTAACAGGAGCAAGGAATCTATATGTCACGGATTAATATTATACCGGAAACATCTGACAAAAGCAAGTCCTTTTCTCATTTTCCTGAACTTTTTCCTCTGATTTCCAACTTTTTAAGCCTTTGGCAGGCCATCCTGCCCTTTTAGGCCCCTGGTGTTCTTCTCCACCAGCTTCCTAGGCACCATAACCTGATGGCCACAGCCCATGCATTTTAATCGGAAATCCGCACCGACTCTCAAAATTTCCCACTCCTGGCTTCCGCAGGGATGGGGTTTTTTAAGTTTCACTATATCTCCAACCTCGTAATTCATATCCTTCGCCTGCCCCTTCCATCCATGACAAATTTCCCTGCTGCCTACCTATTTTAAGATAGAATCGATTTTTTCCAATTCTTCCTGTGTAAATTTTAGATTATCAAGACAAGCCGTACTGTCCTCCAGCTGTCTTACGCTGCTGGCTCCGATCAGAACGGAAGTCACTGCCTCTTCCCGAAGTACCCAGGAAAGAGCCATACGGGCCAATGTCTGTCCCCGCTCTAAGGCCAGCTCATTTAACTGTCTTATCTGACCCAGCTTTTCCTCTGACAGATAACGTCCGCCTACGGTCGTTCCCCGCCTTGCCGCTCTGGATTCTTGGGGAATGCCCTTTAAGTACTTGTCAGTCAGGGCTCCCTGAGCCAGGGGACTGTAGCAGATGCAGCCTACACCGTTTTCAAGAAGTGTGGAAAACAATCCATCTTCCGCCCCTCTTTCAAACATGTTATATCTTGGCTGATCGATCAGACATGGAACTCCCATTTCTTTTAACAGAAGTACCGCATCCCTTGCCTCCTGATCTCCGTAATTGGAGATTCCTACATAAAGAGCCTTTCCCTGTCTTACAATGTCAGCCAGTGCTCTCATGGTTTCTTCCAATGGTGTCTCCGGATCCGGCCTGTGGTGGTAGAAAATGTCCACGTATTCTAACCCCATCCGTTTTAAGCTTTGATCCAGGCTTGCCATTAAATATTTTCTGGAGCCCCAATTTCCGTAAGGACCGGGCCACATATCAAATCCGGCCTTGGTGGAAATGAGCAGCTCATCCCGGTATTTACCCAGATCGCTTTTTAAAATCTCTCCGAAATTCTCCTCCGCTTTCCCTAATGCCGGAGAACCGTAGTTGTTTGCTAAATCAAAATGGGTAATTCCCATATCAAATGCCCTTAAGAGAATCTCCCGCTGCTCCTGCAAAGGCTTTTCCAGGCCAAAATTCTGCCATAAACCCAGAGATACCCTAGGAAGTAAAACTCCGCTTTTTCCGCAACGCTTGTATTCCATTTTCTCATATCTGTTTTCCGCTGCCTGATACATACTTATTTCTCCTCTTAATCATTTTTCATGCTTCGTTCCTGCAGCCATTCCTGCTGCCGGGCCTAGATAAAATATAAGGCGGATTCAAGCGAACCCGCCAAAGCCGACCTGATCCATTTTCCTTTAAGTGAAAACTTCTAAGTGATTTCGTCAAAAAAGACACCCTTTAAAGGCCGAATCCGTTCTACCAAAGACCTTCTGTCCTCAGGTACCGTTGGCATCCTATATCCAAACAGCCAGGAAGTCATTTCACTGATTCCCATGGATAGATGAGGCTTGATCCCAGACGCATCTTTAATCGGAATAATGGAGGAACCTTCCGGTCCCAGCCTCCACCGGAACACTCCATCATTCTGACGGATAAATTCATCCTTTACCTCAATAAACAGTTCCATTTCGCTGATCGGACAATCCTCTTTTAAACGTATCACGGAGACAAACTGTTCCAGATGAATGATCCTGCCCATGACAGCCGGCTTTAAGGGACCTGTTTTCTGTATAAAATCAGGCAGACAAATAAGCTCACGCTGATTTTCTGCTGTCTCTCCGTAATAAGCCCACACACCGACCAATCGTTCTCTCTCATCCCGGGTAAAAAGAAGAATCAGATCGCCTCTGTCGCTTCTGACTTCCCTGCTTAAATTCAGATAATATTCCTCATCTCTGAGTGCATAGACCTCATACTTCTTTTCCAGCTGCCTTCCCACGAACCTTGCAGCTTCCCTGCACTCATCTGACCGCTCAACGAGAGCACGGCGGCTTAAGTGCAGCCGTCCTTTTTCGCTCAGCGCCACTTCCGGCAGATCGCAGATATAGGTAAAATCAAAAGGAAAGTATATCGCCGGATCAGCTGGCACCAAAAAACAAAACCCCATCCGCTCCATATACATATCGGAAAAACAGCGGCTCAAAAGCCGCCTCATATATCCCTGATGGCGGCTGCCCGGATCCGTAGCGACACCGGCTATATAATCAATCTTCCATAAACGGTCCTTAACCACCACCTCATAAGGATTACGGTGCAGCATAGCTACCACACGGTCCTCATTCCAGGCAGTGAGAATCTTATTCTTCCGTACCCTATCCGAATAATAATAATCCAAAAAGCTCTGGGAATCTTCAGAAAAAACCGTTTCCCACAACGCCCGGCTCTCGCCTTTTTCTTCCTGCTTCAAATACCGTATCATAGTTAAAAGCCCTTCTGTACGACTCCGTATTTTCTTGCAAAGTCAATGGGGTAATAAGACATTTTCGCCTTTCGCAGCCCTTCCATTCCAACATCATCCTCCCGGTTGATAAGCACCGGATTTTCCGGGAATGCATGTATCAAAAACTGCTGGTTAATAAACTGGTACAGTCCTTTCACATTCGGGTCAGCCTTCTCAATGTGTATGACTGCCATATTTTCAAAGGAATTGTAGGTGCCGATGGTAAAGGCTTTTAAAGTTCCGTCAATATAAACGCCTGCCATCCTCACGTTAAGCATAGAACAGTTCTTCAAAATATCATGGATGCCCATTACTTCATAATCCAGCTGCCGGACGAATTCTGCGGCCTCCACCTTATTCTCCCACCAGTCATCCAGAAATTCCAGTACATCATCCCGGTCCGAACAGCAAAGAGTCCGGTATTCATACCTGCCCTCATATTCCCTTAAAAAAGAGTTTAAGTGATTTTTCTTCTTATGAAGCTTTTTCCCTGCCAGGGTTCTCATGGCTTCCCCATCATAAAGATAATCCTTTAAGTCTTCTTGTTCTATGACCTCAAACTTTTCCGGATCCAGCTTTAAGAAATTAACTGCCTCTTCATCTGCAAGATAAATGCGAAGAGGCTTTTTTAAAACCTCATTAAAATAATCTACCATTTCTTGAAAATAATGAGGAAGATCCTCCTCTTTGCACATGGGCATTGCGGAAAAAGGCTCTCCGTCCTTTTCCATCAAAAACAGCAATGCTTTATCGTCGCTTATGGCATACTTCACATGGTAATAGTTTCTCCAGATAAAACTGTCTAAATATACACTGTCACAAGTTCTGTTGGGCCGCAAGGCATAAAAAGGCGATATTAACTTTATATCTTCTGCCTCAATCGGCTTAAATTGTAAATTCATAGTCGTTCCCTTCTATAATTACTGCTAACTTTTTTTTATAAAATCGGTGCCGCATTTTGGACAATGGATGCTGATCTTTCCTTTTCCCCTGGGAATCCTGATCTTCTGCTTGCAATTTGGGCATTTGTAAATATGATATTTCCTGCTTTGCTGAAGCTTAAAACGCCATCTTCGGAATACTTCTGAGACATGAAACCAGATGTGTTCAAATTTCTGATTTTCTTCAAAACGCTTTCCAATATTTTTTGAAAACACTCGAAAATAACATAAAACCAGAAAGACCAATGTACCAATATTCAGCCACCAGCTCCGGTTGAACAATCCGGCTGCTAGAAAAACACAAGCTATGGCGTTCAAAAACTGTCCCAGCCTGTCCATGCCATATCTTCCGATCATAAAACGCGCAAAACGTTCTCTAAATCCATTCATCCTGTATCTGCCGCCTCTTTTCACTTTGACTTAACTATAATAACGTATCGGTTGAAAGTCAATGTTCCTGGTAAATATTTCATAATCTTTTCAGAATTGGTTTTTAGTCGTATCCCTGTACTGCTTGGGAGTCAGGCCATACCGTTCCTTAAACAGCCGGTGAAAATAACTGTTGTTTTCATAACCCACTTCCGCAATGATCTCTTCCACTGGCTTTGACGTAGAGGTAAGAAAATTCGCCGCCCTCATCATCCGAATTAGCTGCAGGCATTCCGTAAACGTCACCTGATAATGCCGTTTAAATAAACGGCTGATATAATAAGACGGCTGCATGGCCTGAGTCGAAAACTCTTCTAACGTTGCGGTTGGATAGTTGTTTTCTAAATATTGATATGCAGTCATTGCTATTTTTTCCTCATACTGGGCCATATCATGCAATTCTGCCTTATCTGCATTATGAAACAGCTCCATGATCAGTATTCCCATGGTAGCTTGATTAATTTCCTCTCTGCCCTTTTTATCTCCAATTAGGGACCAGATCATATTCTCCAACAGATTCTTCGCTGGCATCATATCCTGCAAATGAAAGTGAAGATAATCCGACACAGAATGCTTTCCTGATGGAGACCCGGTAAAAAAGTGGCGCAGAACGCCGCCTTCCTCTACCATCAGCTCCAGATGAAAGAAAAATTCCGGCAGCAGAAAGAAATGAACTGCAATATCATCCCTGCCTGCAGGTTCGACGGCATGTCTCGTCCCCTGCCTTATGAGCAGAAGATCATTGGTCTCTAGAAGAATATTGGTCTCGTTGATCACATGAACCGTGGACCCACTATACATATAAACCAGCTCTATATAATTGTGACAATGATCTGGAATCGGAATCTTGTGAGGCTGGCAGCACATGTCCATCAGCTTCCTCTGGCCCATCGCAGCCTCCTCATCAACCAGGCTTTTCCATACATCATTATTCCCTTCTGATGCGCTCTTTAAATATTCCAGAAGTTCTTTTTTCATGCTTCCCTCCAAATAGCAGATTCTTATGCTTTACCCCGGACTATTATACCACCATCCCTCCATTATTTGCAAGAAAGGACGGTTTTTATACAAATTTAGACATGGCTTATTTATTATATATTACATATAATCAGCTTGGAATTTTATCTTTATACAACCATCTTTATTAACGAGGTGAGCCATATGAAAAGGTACCCAATCCGCTTAGGAAGCATTGACGAAGTAACCGCATTCGTCAAAGCAGTCAACCAGTATGACTGTGACATGGATTTATGCAAAGGAAGCGTTATCATTGATGCCAAGTCCTTTCTCGGCCTTATGACCATTTGTCCGGATGCCGATCTGGAGCTTATCATCCATAACAATGACCACAAGGAAATTCTGGATACTCTGTCCGATTTTCTGCTTGACCAAAAAACAGCATAACCAATACATAGGTACAAAAAGATGCCCGGTAATCCAATGATTTACCGGGCATCTTTTTTATGGTTCCTCTTAAACTTTAACAAGATCTTTATACTTCCCCTACAGACTTCTATCCTGTAAATGAGGGAAATAAGATTTCATGACCTGTTTTAATGTCTCTATATCCCTATCCTTCATTCGGGTAAGAGGAAGTCTGTAGCTTTCCTCACACAGCTCCAGAATGGATAGAGCCGCCTTAACCGGCACAGGATTTACATCCATAAACAAGGCATTCATCATAGCAAGCAACTCCAGCTGCATATTCCTGCTCTTTTCTATTTCACCTTCAAAAAAATACTGGCATATCATATGGGTCTCAAAAGGCATGATATTAGCTAAAACAGAGATCACTCCCTTGCCCCCCAGAGATAGGATGGGCACAATCTGGTCATCATTCCCTGAATAGAGGTCAAGCCTGTCGCCGCAAAGGGCGGCAGTTTTTGCAATACTGGATATATTTCCTCCTGCCTCCTTAACGGCCCTGATATTGGGGTGTTCTGACAGCTTTAAATAGGTTTCCGGACTGATATTAACCCCAGTGCGGGTCGGGACATTATAAAGGATGATGGGGATCTCCACGCTGTCTGCCACTGCCGTAAAATGCTCCACCAGCCCATGCTGGGAGGTTTTGTTATAGTACGGAGTTACCTGCAGAAGTGCGGATGCCCCTAGGGACTGGGCCTTTCGAGACAGGCGCACGGCGTGGGACGTACAGTTGCTTCCGGTTCCCATGATCACGGGAACCCGATGGTTTACATAATGTACCACAAACTCAATCAGTTCCAACTTTTCCTTTTCTTCCAACGTAGCGGATTCCCCTGTGGTCCCATTGACCACAATGGCATCCGTGCCGTTTTCCAGCTGAAATTTCAGTAATTTTTCCATTGCCTTAAAATCCAGGTTTCCATGGCTATCCATGGGCGTAACGATGGCTACCGCTGAGCCTTTAAAAATCGCATCTTTCATAGGCACTCATTCCCAAAATTAGAGGTTCATACTAACAAAAGTATGACAAACATCCCCTGTTGGTACCATACACAAATCAATTTTTTCATCATATAAACCATTATAAGGAGTGATGACCGTATGTATAATTTTCTTCTTTTAGGCGGCGATTCTAGGCAGCTTTATTTAAACCAAATATTAACCAAAAACGGCTTTCAAACAACCCTTCACCATAGCAGCGAGGATTCCTCATTTTCCATGGAAGAAGCCATAAAAAACAGCAATGTTATCATTTGTCCCATCCCATTTACCAGGGACAAAATCAACTTGTTTTCCGACAACGACATGACGGATCTGGGTATCGGTAATCTATTAAACCTTTTGACCTCAGATCATATCCTTTTCGGCGGAAGCATCCCTGCCTATGTAAAGGAATATTCCAAGGAAAATGGCATTGCATGCTTTGACTATATGGACATGGAGGATATTACCGTAAAAAATACCATTGCAACCGCAGAGGGCGCCATTGCCGAGGCCATTCGATTAAGTCCCGGCTGCCTTCACAAAAGTAAATGCCTTGTGACCGGCTTTGGCCGGTGTTCAAAAACCCTGGCACTGAAATTAAAGGGCCTGGATGCGGAAGTGACCATTGCCGGACGAAAAGAAATACAGCTTGTTCAGGCGGCTTCCATGGGATTTCATGCCAGAGCACTTTGCGACCTGCCCCCGGTTATAGGGGATTATGAGTTCATCTTTAACACCATCCCAGCCCTTATCATAGAAAAAGATCTGATCCGTTCCATGAATCCGGACGTAACGATCATTGATATCGCATCCGCCCCCGGCGGCGTTGATTTTGGTTTCTGCAGGCAGCAGAATATCCGCGCCAAGCTTTGCCCGGGACTGCCTGGAATCTACGCTCCCCAGTCATCTGCGGAAATTTTGTACGAAGCAATTGTTAAATCTCTGTCATAAAGGAGTGTCATATGAAGCTGGAAGGAATGAAAGTAGGCCTGGCGATTACCGGGTCCTTTTGTACTTTTGATAAAATAGAAAAAGAAATAAAGGTTCTGGTGGATAAAGGAGCCGATATATACCCAATCTTTTCCACCAATGTACAGACAACGGATTCCCGTTTCGGTGATACCGGTGAATACATGAAGCGGATCTCAGCCATGACAGGCAATAAACCCATCCTGAACCTGGAGGAAGCAGAGCCGATCGGACCCAGAGGCTATCTGGATATCCTGATCATCGCTCCCTGTACCGGAAATACCCTGGCTAAGCTGGCCAACGGCATCACGGATACCCCAGTGCTCATGGCAGCCAAAGCCCATTTAAGAAATTCCAAGCCCCTGGTGATCTCTCTTTCCACCAATGATGCACTTGGAATTAATTTTAAGAATGTGGGTGAATTGTTTAATGTGAAGAATATCTATTTTGTTCCCTTTGGTCAGGATGACCCAGTGAAAAAACCTAATTCCATGATCGCGCACACGGAACTCATTGCGGATACGCTGGAATATGCTTTAGACGGGAAACAGATTCAGCCAGTTATTTATTAATCTCTGTAATAGGACTGCTGCAGGATGAATTTGCGATGGCAAATTGAACAGACAGACACCTAAAATTGTGCAGATTTGTCTTGCAGCGGCCTCAGAGATATTATCATGTGGATTCACAGCAATATTAAGCCCTGTTGTGTATTATATCCACAGTGACTATGTTGACAAGCAATCTGCAAGATATCACTTCCACTTAACAGGACAACCTACAGGAACTGGCAGGCTTTTTTATACATGCTCCCCCCTATTCCTTTATTAAAATGCGGTTCATGTAATTTCTAATGCCGTTTGTATTGTTTATATCATTTGTATGGCCTTGATTAAAGCTCATTAAATAATGTGTTCTAGATTGATCATATATTATAAATCCGAATTGCATATATAGGTCCTGAACTGGATCAGATTTATAAACATATAAAAATATTGGTTTGCTTACCTGTCTGGAGAGGGATGTAATGTGCCTTAGGTAAAACGCTTCTATCCCTTTTTGCTGAACGGATTCAGTAAGCAGGAGGGATATTTCGCCAATCTTATCCGG
Source organism: Lacrimispora sanguinis (assembly GCF_044987295.1). NCBI lineage: Bacteria > Bacillati > Bacillota > Clostridia > Lachnospirales > Lachnospiraceae > Lacrimispora > Lacrimispora sanguinis. Next base: position 2,848,181 of record NZ_CP173277.1, read on the forward strand.
CTGTTCATGAAATGCGAAAAAACCAACCGTAGTACCGTATAATAGTATCTTTTGAAAACAACTATATTTTAGCATTCTATGAAAACTGTTAGTGCTAATAATGATTTGAATATCCTCGATCCAACCGTCATTGTATTCGTCTACGTATTTCTTATGGCAGATTCTTTTTATATCGATGTATTTTTCCAAGTCCTTTATATCTACATTCTGTAAGGAAAAACCTTTACCATTTAAGTCCTCTGATAATACCATTTGTCCCCCTGACTGCCAGCAGCCATCTACCTAATGTCAAACACATGATTAATGTGACAGGTGATGGTATGGTTATTGTTGGCTATTTTAATTTAATATTGGTATTATCATAAGAGCTTGGTCAAATAAATATTACCATTATTTTATAATGTACCAAATATCTTTTGTCAAATATCATTTAGGCAATTAAGGAAATAGGCAAACCAGTCCTTTGGCTGTCAAATCCTGTCCGTCAAATAAATTAAAATTTGGCCAAGAATGACAGGTACTTTCTTATTTTCTAAGCATAACATAAGACAAATTGTTTTATTGAAAGGCAGTAATATTATGGCTACTTGTCCTCAAGGACTGTTTCCTTATACCATTCGACGCGGTGATACACTATGGATGATTGCACAACGTTATTATACTTCCGTTGCTGCTATTAGAGCGGCAAATCCAGGCTTAAATCCACAGAACTTAACAGTGGGTCAGACCATTTGCGTTCCGGCAAGAAGAGCTCCACGCCCACCAGTCACGACTCCTCCTTCCGGTAGATGTCCTGTAGGTCTTCGGACCCATGTCGTTCGGCGAAATGATACCTTATGGCTTCTTGCTCGTGAATATTGCACCACCGTAGATACCATTATGGCTCTGAATCGCGGTTTAAACCCCGGCAATCTGAGAACAGGTCAGGTAATCTTAATCCCGGCCGGATACAACTTGTCCAATCTACCTTTCTGGTTCCGTTCCATGGATATCCAGGATTTCACTCCGGAGAAAATGAATGACAATAGTGATATGACCTACTATCCGGAAGAAACATATTCCTATACAACTGATTCCGACAATACACAATAGCTGCTTTTTCGGTAATTTCAGAATGTGTAATGAAAATCATAGCCGTGAATCTTGCATATGTCCTGTCATTCCGTTTATCAGGCGGATGAACAGCATTATCAGGTAACGGAATCGCTTTACAAATAAAACTCCAACTTTCAATCAAGATTTGAAAGTTGGAGTATTTTTCTTTCATACGTTTACTCGTTAAATATTTTATTTTTTTATTGTCTTTAAATACTCCTCAATGGCAAAAATGGTGTCTTCAACATCCTGATGAGTATGAGCATAAGAAAAGAACATTGCCTCAAATTGAGCAGGTGCTATATATACTCCATGTTCTAACATAAATCTAAAATACCTTGCATATTCCTTCGTATCTGCCGTCTTTGCCGTCTCATAATCCGTAACCTTAGAATTAGCAAAGAAAATACATGCTAGGGAACCTATCCCAGTCACTTGATACTTTCTATTATAACTGCCAAATAACTTATCAACCTTATTCCTAAAATACTCTCCAAGTTCATTAACCTTAGTATAAACCTCCGGATGTTCCTTCAAATACTTAAGCTGAGCCATACCTGCTGCCATAGCTACCGGGTTTCCACTTAAAGTTCCTGCTTGATATACCGGACCAACCGGTGCCACCATTTCCATGATTTCACGCCGTCCACCATAGCAACCTACCGGCATACCACCACCAATAATTTTTCCAAATGTAGCTAAGTCTGGCAGGATGTTATAATAACCTTGTGCTCCGCTTAAAGAAAGGCGAAAACCTGTAATTACTTCATCAAAAATCAGAAGTGCTTTATGTTTCGTACATAACTCTCTTAGACCTTGCAAAAATCCCTCTTGTGGTAATACAACTCCCATATTAGCAGCCACTGGTTCTACAATAATCGCAGCAATTTCATCCTTATTCTGCTCAAATAATTCGATAACACTATCCAGATCATTATACTTTGCTTGTAATGTGTCTTTTACAACATTGCTTGGAACTCCCAAGCTGTCAGGAATTCCAGCAACCATTACTCCAGACCCTGCTTTTACTAACAAACCATCGCTATGACCATGATAGCAGCCTTCAAATTTGATAATTTTACTTCTTCTTGTATATCCTCTTGCAGCTCGAATGGCACTCATTACTGCTTCTGTTCCTGAGTTTACCATTCGAACCATTTCAAAGCATGGAACAATTTCACATAATAGTTCTGCCATTTCAACTTCAACTTCTGTAGCAGCACCATAACTTAAACCTTTTTGTGCTGCTTCTATCACTGCCTTGCGGATAACTTCATGATTATGACCTAGAATCATCGGCCCCCATGAATTTATATAATCAGTATATTTATTTCCATCTACATCATAGATATATGCCCCATCTGCCGACTCAATAAAACGCGGACTTCCGCCTACTGATAAAAATGCTCTAACCGGGCTATTTACTCCACCTGGAAGATGTTTTACTGCTCGTTCAAATAGTTGTTCTGATTTAGTCATTAATCAATTCTCCCATCCTTTATCAATTTGGCAAGTTCTTTTGCATAGTTTATTGTCATTGTTCGAATCGGTGATACGATCCCCTCATACTTATTTCTATAACACGTTCAATTAAACTATCAATGGTAGCCTCTTTTGCAACTGTAATTTTCATTCCATACAAAGCTGCTTCTTTTGCCGTTAGCTCACCAATGCAAACTGCCTGAACCTTATGAAAATCCATATCTTTCATTGTTTTGACAAAGCTGCGTACTGTTGAAGCACTTGTGAATGTTACAATATCTGCTTCCTCGATACATACTTGTTCATTTTCTTCATAAATAATATCATACACTGGAACAGCCTTCATCTGAACATTTGCAGTAGATAAATAATTAGCAAGTTCGCTGTCTGTTTCATTGGGTATTAATACAAGCACATGATCTTCCGGCAGGGCCATTGCTGCAATTCCTTTTCCCAGTTCCGTTCCATAGTATTTCTCTGGCATATAGGTTACACGAATACCTCTTTTCTCTATTGCCTTACGGGTAGCAGGTCCTACTGCTCCAAAATGACAATTCCATAGGCTTCGAATGTCTATCTGCTGCTGCCATAAGCTATCAAAAAATATATCTACAGCCACTTCACTTCCAAACAGAATCCATTTATAATCCTTTATTGTATGAAGTACCTCTATCAATTGGTTGTTATCCGCAATTGGTTTTGTTGAAGTTCCTGATAGCATGACTACCTCTGCTCCAAGATCATATAGCTTTGCTGCCAGAGTGGAGGCTTTATCTTTTGGTCTTGTTACAACCACTCTTGCTCCGCCAAGCAGTCTCTTCTCTGCCCAAGCAAAGGTTTGAGAAAGTGAACACACTTTGCCTACTACAATAATTCCAGGTGTTCCTATGTTCTGCTTTGTGGCTTCCTCCGGCAAAGTAGCAATCGTTGCAATCACATTTCTCTGCCTTGCCGATGTACCACGCTCTAATATTGCTGCAGGAGTCGTTTGATCCATTCCTGCTTCTATTAACCCTCTGCAAATATCAGATAATGCAGCAACCCCCATTAAAAACACGAGTGTTGCTTCTCCAAGCGCTGCTAAGCTTTTATAATCTATGGATTCCTGGCATCCTTTCTTTCTATGTCCGGTAATTATATGCAAGGAGGAGGTAAAATCACGATGAGTCACCGGTATCCCCGCATAGGCAGGTACAGAGATTGCAGATGTAATACCTGGTACTATCTCATAAGGAACACCATGTTCACAAAGCAGCTCAAGTTCCTCTCCCCCTCGGCCAAATAAGAAAGGATCACCGCCTTTTAACCTTACTACTCTTTTTCCCTCTAACGCTTCTTCTAACAGAATTTCATTAATCCGCTCTTGTACTACCGTATGATTTCCCGAATATTTTCCAACATTTATTTTCTTAGCAGACTTTGGTATCATCTGAAGAATTCCTTGTCCTACCAACTGATCATATACCACTACTTCCGCTTGCTCTAAAACATCTTTTCCTTTTATCGTAAGCAATCCAGGATCCGATGGTCCTGCACCAACTAACCACACTTTTCCTGCCATCATCCAATCTCACCTCTTAAGCGTAATGCTAATTGTTCTCCGACTATTTCTGCTCTTTCCTTGCGGTCTACAGCTTCGGCAACTCTGTGTTCTGTAGTTGACTCATTATAATACAAGCCGATTAATTTTATATATTCCCCTTCTACCGTTGCATGCGCTGCAATCGGAGAAGAACAGCCTCCATCTAAAGTGCGGACAAAGCTTCTTTCTGCCAAGGCTGCATATGTGGTATTATCATCCTTTATGTATTTTAAGAATTCGACATCTAAATCTCTTCTGGCTTGAATGGAAAGAATGCCTTGACCTGCTGCCGGAATCATCTCTTCCACAGAAAAAAAGTAGCTAATACGTTGAGGTAATCCGACTCTTTGTAACCCTGCTGCTGCTAAAATCAAAGAAGAATAATCTCCCCTATCTAATTTAGCCAGTCTTGTAATAACATTTCCTCGAACAATACTTGTACACGCATCTGGAATTAATTTTTTTATTTGTAACTTTCTTCTTGCACTAGAAGAACCGATATTTTGATAGTATAAAGCCTTATCTTCATTTTCTACGAATTCACATCCTTGTGGCAGCACTAATACATCTCTTGCATCCCCGCGCTTTGGTAACGCCACAATTGGAAGCTCTTCATTCTCTTCCATCGGCATATCCTTTAAGCTATGAATCGCAATATCAATTCTACCATCTAGCAATGCTTGGTCTAATTCCTTAACAAAGAGGCCTTTTCCACCAATCTTATCTAAGCTCTGATCTAATATTAAATCACCGGTAGTCTTTAACGTAATTAACTCCAGCTCTATTTCCGGATTGTAGCGCATAATCTCTTTCATTACTATTTCAGTCTGCATTACAGCTAATTTACTATCTCGACTACCCACTACAATTTTATTCTTTTTCATATTTATAATTAAGCCTTTCCATAATCTGAAAACTTTGTCTCCCAGGCATTTGTCTCTAATTCCTGTTGTATTTTCCTTGTCACACTTTTTACTAAATGATGATTCGTACCGCTGGCTGTTATTCCAACTACAATCTCTCCCTTACTTGCAATACCAGGAAAATAGAAATTGCTCTCTTCTTTACAGTCACAAATATTACGGTAACAATCCATTTCTTTTGTTTCCTTATAGACGGAATAATTAACGTTTCTATCATTGGTGCATGCTAAAACCATATATCCTTGCTTACAATCGCCCTTTGCATATTCTTTTTTTAACCAGCCAATCTGATGGTTATGAAATAAATCGAGTAAATCTTCATGCAAGCCTGGTGAGATAACCGTTATCTTCCCGCCAAACGGAAGCAACGTTTGTATTCTTCTTAAAGCTATATTTCCCCCACCAATCACTATAATCTTTCTATCCTGCAAATCTATAAATACCGGAAATTTCAAATCTTTCCTCCTACCTAATTCGCATACTTATGTAAGTACAAGACTTGTTTACTTAACGCAATACATTGCTGATTGTTCCAACGCTTTTAGTACTTCTTCACATTGGTCAATCTGTAAGACATCACGAAGTCCAAATATAATCTTAGATACTGCTTTTTTAGTAGCCATTTGAACATTGGATTGCAATTGTTCTTGTTGTTCCTTAGATATATCAATTGATTTATAGACTTTTGTCAACTTAGCATCTGTAATTTCACTAACAATATCACTGATCCCATCAACCGTTGATGCAAGATTACGGAATTGATACCACTGTTTAAATTCATCTACATATTCAGATAACAGTTCCCTTGTTTCTTCTAAAACATTTTCTCTACCTTTTGCTTCCTGACTAAAGTAATCCATATTGAATACACTTACATCATCAAGTTCTTCTACACTTGGCTCGATATCTCTTGGGATAGCCATATCAATCAGATAATAGTTCTTTCCTTTCCGTCTTTTATTCTCAAACGTATTCTTATTTATGGTAAAATGATGGCTTTTAGTCGCACTAAAAATATAGTCCATAGCCGCAATATGTTCATATCTCTCATCATATAATACCACTCCACTGCCTTCCGGAATGATTGCTTTACTTTTCTTATATTGGCGAAGGGTCATCCACACCTCGCACTTTTTCTCTAATAAATTTTGAGCCATTAAACGACCCATTTCTCCATTACCAATTACTAAACAAGATTTACCCGTTAAATCACCCTGTTCTTTTTCCAGTTGTTCTACAATTGCGTGAGGCAGGGAAGTGTTGCTCTTTGCTATTTGAATATTTGTTTTGACTTTTTTGGCAGCTGTAATAGCAATTCGAAATAAACACTCTAAGACAGAGTCTATATATTGATACTCTCTTGCCTGCTGCATAGCTTGTTTTAATTGAGTTAAAATCTGATCTTCACCAAATATCTGGGAGTGAATACCACAGCCTAATTCCATTAAGTAATTTACTGCCTCATCCCCTTGCCTGCAAACACAAAAGCTATCCATAGTCTCTTTGGCATTTTCACCTATCACTAGCTGACTAAAGCATTCTAATTCAGATGTACCTAATTCACTAAACCAGATTTCGGTTCGATTGCAGGTAGATACTATGATACAACCGCTCGAGTGATATCTCTCTTTTATTACTTTTGCAATTTCTAACTGTTTTTCAAATGTTAGAGAAAAATGCTCTCTATCTTCGATATTAGCGGTATTATAGTCAATCCCTACCATGCTGATGTTCATTTTTACAACCTCACTTTTTCATTCTACTTAAGAATCCAAACTCCAAGTATCGTTACTTTTAACATAACACAGCACCTATATGGATACAAATAAGAATCCTCTAAGACAATCATAAGATTTACCTATATCACTACAACAAACGATCGAAGATTTCTGCATACTTATATTTTTTAACCAGGTCAATAAATTCTTCCATTTGCTTTGATACAAATTTGTTTTTATGATATACAATACTAAAGGAGCGATTCCATGTGGTATCTCTATTCTTAATTACAACGATACTACCATTTTCAATCTGCTCTCGTGCAAGCCGAATTGATAATACAGCCAAACATTGATTATCAATCACAGATCGGATCATTGCTGTTGGACAATTTGCAACCATGCTAATATTTATAGATACATCTTGTTCTTTTAAATAGTTTTCAAATAGCTCTCGTGTTCCACTACCTTCTTCTCGCATTACAAATTTTTCTCCGGCTAGGTCTTTTGAAGTAAAGCTCTTTTTCTTTGCAAATGGGTGTTTAGCGCTGCAGACTAAAACCAAGTAATCATCTACAGCAGGTATCGTCACTAAATCCGGACTTTTCACTCTGCCCTCTACAAGACCAATATCTAATTCAGAATTCAATATCTTCTCTTCGATATCGTGTGTGTTGTTTATGTAGGAATAGATTTCAACTTCGTTATTCAACTCTTGATATGAGTTCAATATATCACTGATAAGGCAGCTTCCTATTGTAATCGTGGAACCAATTTTAAGCTTTTGATACCCTGTTATTTCAAACATTTTACTTTCTAAATAATCAAATTGTTCTACCACTTGCTTTGAATATAAAAGCAGCTGTCTTCCCTTTTCAGTTATATATAGTTTTTTCGATAACCGTTCAAACAATAGCGCCCCATAATGATCTTCTAACTCCTTAATTGCTTGACTTACCGTTGGCTGAGATACATAAAACTTAGCTGCAGCAATGCTCATCTTCCCACTTTGTGCTACTTCGTTAAATATTCTTAAATGGCGTATCGTCATGGAATCACCTCTGTTTTATTTTCTATCATAGGTTTTACCTATGACTTCGATAAGATATTATCACTTTTATTATATTATAACAAGTGCTATATTAAACATATGTTAAAAAATAAACAAAGGGGTGTAGCTGTGAAGATTTTAATTATTGGCGGCGTTGCCGCAGGTACTAAAGTTGCAGCAAAGTTAAAACGTGAAAACCGCGACTATGACGTAACGATTCTAACCAAAAGCAAGGATATTTCCTACGCTGGTTGCGGATTGCCTTACTATGTGGGTAACGTAATCGAACAACGCGAGCAATTAATAGTCAATACACCAGCTAGTTTTTCAACATTAACTGGTGTCACAGTATTGACTGAGACTGAAGTTATCAAAATGAACCGAGACCAAAAAACTGTAGAGGCAAAGAACCTGGCAACGAGCGAAATTTCTACATATTCCTATGACAAGTTAGTGATTGCTTCCGGAGCAAGCCCAATAAAGCCAGACATTGAGGGTGTTAATTTAGATGGCGTATATTACATGAGAACTCCTGAAGATGCCATTGGTCTTCGCGAAGCAGTTGAAGCAGGAAAGATCAAACGTGCAGTCGTTGTAGGTGGTGGTTTTATTGGCCTTGAAGTTGCTGAGAACTTAAGCCTTCAAGGGGTACGCGTAACTGTACTGGATATGGCTGAACACATCTTACCTGGATTTGACCCTGAATTTGCAGAGTATGTTGAAGATCATTTGGCTGACCATAGTATTATGGCAATGACTAATACCAGATTAGAAGCAATTCTTGGTGAAGAGAAAGTAGAGAAAGTTCAAACAGGAAAACGTGCGATCAAATGTGATGCGGTAATTCTTGCAATGGGTATTCGTGCTAACACATCCTTTGCGGTAAACACTGGTCTGGAATTAATGAAAAATCAGACAATCAAGATTAATGAATTTCTTATGACAAACGATCCTGATATCTATGCAGTCGGTGACTGTGCATGCGTATCCAATGCATTAACCAAAGAAAGCGCCTGGTCCCCTATGGGCTCATCCGCTAATATTGAAGGACGTATTGCTGCAAGAAATATAGCCGGAAGCCGCATATCCTATCGCGGAGTACTTGGCACCGGTGTTTGCAAATTACCTGAACTTAATGTAGGAAGAACTGGTTTAACAGAAGCAGGGGCTATTGCGGCTGGCTATGATGCGGTTAGTGTTGTTACTGTAGTGGATGATAAAGCACACTACTATCCACAGGCATCTAACTTTATAGTAAAAATGATTGCTGATAAAAATACAAAGAAATTATTAGGTCTTCAAGTATTAGGTAAAGGCAGCGTTGATAAAATGATTGATATCGCAGTTACAGCCCTTACGATGAAGGCAACTTTAGAAGATATTGAGAACATGGATTTGGCGTATGCACCTCCATTCTCTACAGCAATTCATCCATTATCCCATACAGTGAATGTTCTTTTAAATAAAATTAGTGGTGCATTTAATAGTATCACTCCAACAGATTACAAGGCTGGTAAGGCTGAAGGTTACAAATTAATTGATGCCTCTATTGCCCCATCCATTGCGGGTGCTCCTTATATGGATTTAACAAAGGTTACCGGCAAAGTCCCGGACTACTCATTGGATGATAAACTATTACTGGCCTGTTCCAAAGGCAAAAGAGCCTATTTATTACAAAATCGTCTGAAACACTTCGGATATACAAATACTTTGGTTCTTGAAGGCGGATCTATATTTAATTCAATTGAGTTATAGATAGAAGTTAACTAATTTTATGGAGGGAAAAACATGACACAATTAAAAGTAACTGCAGAAGATGAAAAAAGAGTAAAGGCCCTTGGGTTTCTTAGAAACAAGGGAACTGATAACTTTTCAGCAAGAATTATTACAGTCAATGGTAAAATTACTGCAGCTCAGAACAAATGCTTATCTGAAGCATCTGAAATTTATGGTAACGGTATCGTTACTATGACAACAAGATTAACACTTGAATGCCAAGGCGTTCATTACGATAACATTGAAAAGTTCCGTGAATATATTGCAAAGGAAGGACTTGTTACCGGTGGTACCGGTTCAAAAGTACGTCCGGTTGTATCTTGCAAAGGAACCACTTGCCAATATGGCCTTATTGACACATTTGAACTTTCAGAAGAAATTCACGAACGTTTTTATAATGGCTATGCAAGCGTAAAATTACCTCATAAATTTAAAATTGCTGTAGGCGGCTGCCCTAATAACTGTGTAAAGCCAGACTTAAACGACTTAGGCATTATCGGTCAATTAATTCCTAACTATGATGAAGATAATTGTAATGCTTGTAAAAAATGTTCTGTTGTAGAATCATGTCCTATGGCTGCTGCAACGTTAGTAGATGGTGTTCCTACGATTGATAAAGATGTCTGTAACAACTGCGGCCGTTGTGTTGGTAAATGTCATTTCGATTGCATCGAAGACGGCATAAGCGGATACAAGATTTACATAGGTGGCAGATGGGGTAAAAAAGTAGCACACGGAATTTCTCTTGATCGTGTATTCACCAGCAAAGAGGAAGCTTTAGCAATCATTGAAAAAACAATTCTTCTCTATAGAGAACAAGGACAAACCGGAGAACGTTTATCCGATACGATTTCTCGTATTGGTTTTGAAAATGTTCAAGCTCAGTTATACGCAAATGATTTACTAGACCGCAAACAGGAAATCTTAGATGCTAAGCTTCACTTAGTAGGCGGCGCAACCTGTTAATATAGGCTTTTTAATAACCGAATAGAGTAAAAGCTCTATCGGTTATTATTTCGGGCTGTATTGTTAAAAATTTAACTACATTTGAGGGGACATTACAAATGATGAACAAAAAATCTTACTTGGCTATTGGGACTTGCTTTGTTATTGCAATCATAGCAACTTATCTTGGAAAACTTCAAAATATTATTGGTGCACCAATGATTGGTCTATTTATCGGTATGCTTCTTGTAAACATCTTACCTAGCGTAGACAAAGACTTTAAAAAAGGTACAACTTTTGCAGGTAAAAAGTGCTTAAACTTAGGTATCATCCTTGCAGGCGGAACACTTGATTTTGCTCAAATCTTAGGATTTGGTGCGAAGGCGCTTCCTTTAATCATTATAAATATCTGCTTATCCTTTACAGTAGCATATTTCGTTGGCAAACAATTAAAACAATCCTGGAATACTTGCACTTTAGTTGGTGGAGGAACTTGTATCTGTGGTGGTACAGCCATTGCTACTCTCGCTTCTATTATTAAAGCAAAAGAAACTGAGATTGCTTACGCTATGACAGCGATCTTTCTTTTTGATATATTAGCAGCTCTGGTATACCCATATTTAGCAGGTGCACTTAATCTAACTTCCAATCAATTTGGATTCCTTGCAGGTACTGCAATCAATGATACATCAAGTGTTGCAGCATCGGAAGCTACATATAATGCAATAAATGGTTTAGACTTAAATCTGGCAATTACAGTGAAGCTTACACGTACTACTATGCTCATTGCATTAGCAGTAATCTTTACAGTAATCACAGTTCGTAAACAATCTAAGAACAATGCTGCAAATGCGGAGCAAACAAGTATTTCAAAAACCGTATTAAAAGTATTCCCATGGTTTATCCTTGGCTTTTTAATAATGGCAGTTTTAAATACAGTGGGGTTGTTCGATTTAGTTAACGGATTAGATAAATACCTAAAAACCGGTTATAAATTATTTATTACCATTGCATTAGCAGGCGTAGGATTCAAGATCAAATTCAAAGATTTATTAACGAAAGGTATTAAGCCTATTATTCTTGGTGGCTGCACTTGGTTGGCTGTTGCAGCTTCCTCTATGATATTCATTCATTTGTTTGCAGATTTTATTGGTTAATATAAAAAGATATTTTAAGAGGAAAGGAGCCCTATCACTATGGATCTGCATCAATCAAAAAAAGCAATTCTAATTGTAAGTTATGGTAAAAATTCTTTAAGTTCCGGTAATTGCTTTATCTTAGCACTAGAAAAACAATTAAAATCAGCCTTACATGACTATGCTGTATATCCAGCAATCATTAGCCATGGACAGGATAAGGATTCCACGGGCTTGCCTTTTCTCTTTAAGGTGCTGGAACAGCTATATTATAATAAAATAACTACACTTTTTATCCTACCAACATTCCTACTGCCTGGTCATAGTTTTCTTAAAATGCAACAAATTCTAGCTGATCATCAACATTTATTTAATGAGATCAACATTTGTACACCATTACTGGCTGCAAAAGAATGCTATGGCCCATTTTCCACTTCCCTTGCAACCCTATATCCAGTTCGCAACGATGATGAAGCAATTGTATTCTTAGGGCATGGCAGCTCCCACTCATCCAGTATTTATTACAATGAGCTTGAAACATATTTTCATAATAATCATCACATAAATTATTATGTGTTAACTCTAGATTCTCTTTCGGATATAGATAACTATATCGCCATGTTACATAAAAGAGGTATAAAATATATACGGTTAATTCCATTACTAATGCTTGCCGGTTATCACGTCTTTCACGACATGGCCGGCAAGAATCAGGAATCTTTATATTCTGTTTTAACTGCAGCAGGTTTCAAAGTAGACTGTGTTCTGTCAGGTCTTGGAAACGAGCCTTTCATTCAACAGCTATTGATAGATCAGCTGCAAACACAAATTAATAATGATAATTTACTTCTTTAATTCCCAAAACAATAAATGCAAATAAAACTATGTCTCGCTGATTTCACAGCATTGTCATAGTTTTATTTTTAATAACTCATTTCATACCTAAACCATCACTCCAGGAATTAGCGAAACTGGCAAAATGGTATAGAAAACACTGAACTTCAAAAACTCCTGGCCATATCAACCTTTATATGAACCATTACGATATCCCTAACATCACTCCATTAGAAGATATCACCAACCTTGTGACCTCTGTGGCCTCCCATTTTACCCTTGCGTTCAACTACTGAGATTTGATTTCAGGTTTTTTCATATGTGCTCCTGCACTGTTTTATGAGGTGGTATTTTGCTTGGTATTGTCTTGATTCTGAAAGTAAAATACCACCATTTGAATACCATAATACAAGCAATTCCTGTTCGGAGAGTCCATGACGGAATAAGCACCATGGTAATGATTAGGATACAACTCACCGGAATGCACAGGCCGAGCTTTGCCTTCAGCGTCATGGCTCGTGTTCTTACAAACTCCGCCAAGTATTTCTGATATAGCTTCGTGCCTGTAAACCACTTATGGAACTGCGGCGAACCTTTTGCGAAACAGAAACAAGCCAACAGATAAAACGGGGTGGTTGGCAAAATCGGAAGGATAATGCCAACCGTTCCGAGTCCAACCGCCAGAAACCCAATGAACAAAAAGACGAGATTAAGGATTTTCTTCATATGCGGCATATCCTTAATCGTAGTATTTTCCTGTCATTTCAAGAATCTCTACCTGAATGACTGCTGTTCCTCTTACCATATTTTCAGGCAGCGTAGTCCCTGATAGGTGAGGGGTATATTTTTTTACAACCTCCATCAGGGCTTCCCTTTTCAGGTCAATATCATCCACCAAGGTAGCCATACCAGAAAGTATCACACTTTCGTATTTTGTGTTGGTATCGCAAGCCTTGCCGTCCGGGTCAAGGAGTAAGTCTTGCATTTCATAAGCGGTGATACTCACATGAGGGTCTGCTTTGATGTTGTTGATTTTTTTACCCTTGGGTAAGCCGTGCATATAAATAAAGCCATTGTGATAGACATGGTGCATTGGTATGACATACGGTGTACCTTCCTCATTCAGCATAGCAAGACTACACGTTGCAGTCCGATTCAGCAAATCCTCCATCTTGTCCTTGGTCATCATATGTGTTTTCATTCTGTGTTGCATGATTTATTCCTCCATAATAAGATACTTTATTTCTTATCAAGTATAACGTATAATTGTATCTATCAAAAGCGACAATTATCAAATTTTTAATAGGTACAATTAAGGAGAGAGCATATGTTAATCATAGACAGGCATTCAGATGAACCGCTATATATGCAAATTTATCATCAACTAAGGGACAAGATTATATCCGGAGAGTTATGCGAGGGAAGCCTTCTCCCACCTATCAGAACATTGGCCAGTACAGTCATAGTTGCAAAAAATACAGTTGACAGTGCATATCAGCAGCTTTGTTCCGAAGGTTATATTCAAAGCAAGGTTGGCAGCGGTTATAAGGTACAGAAGATAGCGATAAACAACCTTGCTCCGTCCCATATAAAACAAACTGACTTTAAAAAGCCCATTACACAAGAATCAGAAGAAACATATACCATACAGTATGATTTCAAATACTGCAGACTTGATATTGAGAATTTCCCCCTTCGTATCTGGCGTAAACTGCTGAACCAGGTATTGCTATCCGATGAAATTGGGAATATCACTGATTATCATGAGAAAAAGGGAGATTCAGCACTTCGGGTACAGATTATGAAATATCTCACCAACTCCAGAGGGGTTGTTTGCCGTCCGGAACAAATTATTCTTTGCTCCGGAGCTATGTCAGCCCTGAGTTTAGTCTGCCAGTTGCTCATGCAGGAAACCAACATTGTCGCTGTGGAGGACCCCTGCTATGACAGTGCCAGAGAAACCTTCATCAATCATGGTTATGGTGTGATGCCTATTGGATTACAGGATGATGGCATTAATTTGATGAAACTCTCGGCTTCCGGTACAAAGCTAGTCTATAACACGCCCTCCCATCAGTTTCCAACAGGTATTGTCATGTCAATCAACAAACGGCTTAAGCTGTTAGAATGGGCGGAGCAGAATCACGCTTATATTATCGAGGACGATTATGACAGTGAGCTTCGTTATAACAGCAGACCAATCCCCTCTATACATTCCCTCGACAAGAATGAACGTGTGATTTATGTCAATACCTTTTCCAAAGTGCTTGCACCCGGACTAAGAATGGGTTTTCTCGTTTTGCCTGAGGAATTGTTGAAGCAATACCATGCTAACTTTTCAAGTTATCATTGTTCTATTCCTTGGCTGGATCAGAAAGTCATGTATCACTTTATCCAGCAGGGACATTGGAATCGGATGCTGAACAAATCCACTGTATCCAATAAAAGAAAGCATGATATGTTAATCTCCACAATCCAAAGTCAGATGGCAGGGAGGGTAAACATCCATGGTAAAAATGCCGGTCTGCACATTCTGCTGGAGGTTCACAATGGGATGTCCGAAAAAGAACTCATTGCGTCAGCACAAAGGGCGGGGGTTGGTGTTTATCCGGTATCCGACTATTGGATGAACCTGCAAAGCTACTCGGATAATATGGTTCTCATGGGATACAGCAGTTTATCAGAAGAAGAAATTGTGGACGGTATCACCCGGCTATCCTCCGCTTGGTTTATAAAATAATGAAAATTAAAGTAAAGCAAACGCTGCCAATAGAATAAATTAGCGTTTTCGATGCTTGGAGTAGAAAAATCCCCCGGATAGCAAGAAGCAAAATATAGAGAATGCTATTGTACCAATCCTGGCAGAGGATCACGCATAATAACCGATCTGTAAAACTGGTGATAGTCCTGGATCCCTAATATCCTTTGACAAAAAATTAACTATAATTACTTATCTGGATTGACATTTATGTATAATAAAAATATAATATATTATATCGATAAATATTTATCGATATGTAATTATCAAACTAACAATCTAAGGAGGAATTAACATGGCTAATATAATTGGCAGCCCTGAACGTTACGTTCAAGGCAGAGGGATATTAGGTGAGCTATGTAAACATTTGCAAAATATAGGAAAGGCGCCCTTTATTTTAGTTAGCGAATCTGGTAAGGGACGTGTTAAAGATCCTATCGAAAAGAGTGCAAAAGAATATAATACAAAATTATCTTTCGAAATTTTTCAAGGTGAGTGCTCTCGTAATGAAATTGACCGCTTAGTGAACGTATATAAAGAATCTGGTTGTGATGTAGTTGTTGGTATTGGAGGAGGAAAGATCCACGATACAGCAAAAGCTCTTGCTTATTACGCAGAAGCTCCTATAGTAATCGTTCCTACTATTGCCGGAACAGATGCTCCATGCAGTGCTTTATCAGTTATCTATACAGACGACGGCGCTTTTGAAGATTATCTTTTTCTTCCTAAAAATCCAAACATGGTTTTGGTCGATACTGAAGTAATTAGTTCTGCTCCGGCACGTTTACTTGTATCTGGCATGGGAGATGCATTGGCAACCTATTTTGAAGCCCGTGCATGTAAGCAGTCAAACAGTCCTAACTTTATTGGCGGCTACTATACCATCACCTCTATGGCAATTGCCAGATTATGTTATGATACATTACTTGCTAACGGTATTCAGGCTCTTGTTTCTGCACAAGCGAAAGTATGCACTAAAGCACTGGAAAACATTGTTGAAGCAAATACATATCTTTCAGGTATTGGTTTTGAAAGCTGTGGTATCGCAGCAGCCCATGCGATTCATAATGGATTTACAGCTATCCATGAAACACATCAGTGTTACCATGGTGAGAAAGTGGCTTTTGGTACCTTAACTCAATTAGTACTTGAAAATGCTTCTCCGGAAGAATTTGAAGAAGTGATAAATTTTTGTTTAGATGTCGGATTGCCAACTACTCTGGAGGATCTTGGAATTCATGAGATTAAAATAGATGAAATAATGAAAGTTGCAGAATTAGCATGTAGCCCTAATGATACAATGGGGAACATGCCATTAACATTAACACCTGAAATAGTTTGTGATGCAATTATTGCCACAGATAGACTGGGTCATTATTTTAAAGCAAAGCGGATTTAATTAAAGACCCTTTCAAAGTGGGTATGGACATACTTTAGTGTAAATAGAATAACAATCCAAAAAATTTGCAGAGCATATGGGTTAAGGCTGAGGGCATCCCAAACGCTTGCTGTGGTTTATATGGAGTAGCGGCGGGCCTTGAGTCTGCCGTTTTCCATTTCTCCTCAAACTCCTGAGGATAAAACTCAGGAGTTTGAGGGACAACTCTCAGAGCCTTACGCAGCAAAACGATCTGCAAAGATTATCATGGTCTGGCTGTATGTCATTGCCCCATCTCTTGACGGTTGTGCTCACTTCTTTGTGATTTCCTTACCGGATCGAATCATCGGTTGGGAAAATAGACTTTAGTATTCATTTTGTTCGCTCTAACGCATTACCTTCAAGGTTTTTTGTAAATTCATTTTAGTCATTTGGTTTCCGGAAAGTTAACCAGCTATGTGAACTACTTCTTCAGCAGATTGCCTGTGATCAAGATGTTTCATATTCATATATAGTTTAGCCCCCCACCAGGTCCCTGCCACATGGCGTAGACGGGTACATACCAACATTAGAGCGGACTGACCATCTGGGAATGCTCCTACTACTTTTTCTCTCCTAAGATAATAGTGAGGACTAGGAAGGGCTGCTTATATCTCTTTCATACTCTGCAAGTGTTCTTCCATTATATTTCCAAGCTTTCAAACCATTGGTATTTCCTCCCATTACAACTGTTGCTGCACCAGAGGAACTCCTAAACTCTGTATCTGCATTTAATGTATAAGTGTTATCTGAGGATTCGTCAAGTAATCCATTATCTTTTAACCGTTTTCGATTATTTTTAACCCAATCACTAGCGGACGGTACTTCATTCTTTACCAGTTTAGAATTCTTCATTAGTACATATTTTCCATTTTGTATGCACATTTTACCATGTGCCAAGGTTCTACTACCCGTGAGCTCAAAAACAACAGGCGATATATTAGAACTTTCTATAGTAACTGAAATTGGATGAAAAAAATTGTAGCCCAGGGCTTTAATCAAAAGCAATATACTATCTAAAAATGCCCCAACCTCTGCTTCATCAACTTCGGAGATGTTGGGAAGCTCTGGGTGGTTGCTGTTGTCTAAAACAACTTGACCACATTCGTGTGCAAGAGAAATCAACCTGGATTCAATGTATTGTATCTGCGTCTTGGTGAGGTAATCGTCCTTGGAAGTGAGCACAAGCGCATCTGTCCAAAAATCCTTATTGCCATAATGTGAGTATAGTCGAGGCCCTACTGGGTCACCCTCACCAATATATATTTTAGTGTTCTCGCTGTCAACATCGTCTCCAAGTAAAATATAAACACCTGGACGGTTATTTTCTTTCCGCACTTTGAACTGCTCAAACATCGGTCGCGGAAAAAATGTGCAAAAAATTGTTTTATTAGATATTTCAAGGGTTTTGATACCCTCTGCAATTCCATCCGCTAGAAACATTCTGATAAGTTGTCCGGGCATATGTATACCTCCTTGTGATAATTTTTCGATACTAATATTACGTATTATGGGATTAAGCTTTCTTGTACCAGCTCACAAGTGAGCTCTGGTATAGTCAAAGATGTAGCACTGTGCTATGCTTAAGGAGAAGATACACTACTTGCAAACTTCTGGAAGATTACTCTCCATACTCCCACTCCACAAACCCAACATTCTTCGCCGCCTCAAACAAAGGAAATAAAACATGCTCTAAACTGGAACCAAATTCCTCCTGTCCAATCTCCGGCCGATATAATCGCATAAACACATCGTCACTATTTATATGCTCATTTCTACAATTTTCAAATTTCTTATGCACACCTTCATATCTCCACATCATTTGATACGAAAGATACTCCATCAAAGCAGGAAAATACCGGTTCCACTCAGGAAGATGATTACTCTTACTGCTATTAATACTCTTTGTAGTAGGATGAAGGTTCCAGAACTCATCATGTGCCACATAAGACCATGGTACAAAATGGTCAATCGACAAATTATCTTTAGTCAACAGTTCATTTCCATAAATATCTCGAATAGGTGAAAGTTCAATAATCGTTTTCCAATAGTGAGTTACTAAATTCAACTTTCTTGTCTGAGGCGGATCTAATTTATTGGATATTCCAGGTACACTGGGATTGCGCCTTTGTAAATAAGTGATCAAATTATACTGAATCCACTCTTTTATAATTTTTTGATTTTCATTAAAATAAGAACACCATTCTGGTTGAATATAAATACGGGTCGATATTCCAGATAGTTCTGCAAAATAATAGATTAACCGCTTTTCCAAATTAATTTTTTCTATTAATTTTTTTTCCGATATATCCCATTCCTTCCCTCGCAGCAACTGCATAAATGGCGCTTGTAACCGGTAAGGAACATTACGAGTTAAAGTCCGCTTCATTTCACGAACTTTTTTATCTTCGCAGCTTTCTAAAAACTTAATGATATTTTCTTTTTTTTCACTGGTTTTCATCCCACTAATCTGTTTTACATAATGAACCAACGCTTCAAGATTATCAGAAGGTCCCAGGTTCAGCTTATATTCAGAAACCATATACCATGCATCAGCAACCATTTCATCGACAAGCTCATTAAAAGTCAATTCCTGTTTTCCTGAAACAACCTTATTTAAGATAGCCTGAAACCAATGAGTAATCCGGAGCTGATTACACCATCTGTCCGGACTATGGAAACCGTTATTCCGTTTTAAAGGAAACCGACATTTCGGTGTTGGAAACCATTTAAACATAAAAGTCTTATAATGAAATCATGCACCCTGTCGGTGTAAATTCATTATGGGAGGTCACTATCATGACCAAATATCGAGAGATTTTAAGACTACATAGTCTACATCTCAGCCAACAGAGTATTGCAGATAGCTGCAGTGTCTCTAAAAAAACCGTCAACAGTGTTCTTAAGAAAGCCAGCGAATTAAATATTTCATGGCCACTCGATAAGAACCAGACCGACGAAGTCCTTGCTGGAATTCTTTTTCCAGAAAAAGGCAAGCATATCGAAGCATCGAATAAACGTATGCCTGATTATGCTTACATCCGCAAGGAGCTACTCCGCAATGGCGTTAGTAAAAAGCTCCTGTGGACTGAATACATGGAGGATTGCCGATTAAATGGCGATGAGCCTTTGATGTATTCCCAGTTCTGCTATTATATCCAGCAGGATGAGCAGAAACACCGTGCAACCATGCACATCAATCGTAAACCTGGTGAACAGGTGGAAGTGGATTGGGCTGGTGATCCAGCTCACCTCATCGATCCAGATACGGGTGAAATCATAAATGCTTACGTTTTCGTTGGTGTTATGACCTATAGCCAATACGTGTATGCAGAAGCATTCATTGATGAAAAGCAACCTGCGTGGATTAGAGCACATGTTCACATGTATCAGTTCTTTGGTGGTGTTGCTAAGATTCTGGTTCCTGACAACTGCAAAACAGCAGTAATACATAATAATAACTGGAATGATCAACGAATCAATGCCACATATCAGGAAATGGCTGAACACTATGGTACTGCTATTATTCCAGCCAGAGTGCGTGCACCTAAGGACAAGCCAAATGCAGAAGGATCCGTCGGAAATATTTCCACCTGGATTATCGCTGCACTACGTGATGAACAGTTCTTTTCACTTGCAGAATTAAATCGTGTGATACGTCAGAAACTAGAAGAATTCAATAAAAGGCTCTTTCAAAAGAAAGAAGGTAGCCGATTGGAACTCTTCCGCGACGAAGAACTGCCATTGCTGGCTCCCCTACCTGCTACCTCTTTTGAACTGGCGGACTGGAAACAGGCCACTGTTCAGTTCAATTATCACATATCCATTGATGGAATGCTATACTCGGTTCCATATGAATACATTAAACGCAAGGTAGATGTCAGGGTAACAGATACTACAATTGAAATTTTCTACAACCACAACCGCATAGCTTCTCACAAAAGACTTCATGGCAGAAAAGGTCAGTATGATACGATCCTGGAACATATGCCAGAAGACCACCAGAAATATCTGGAGTGGAACGGTGACCGTTTCCGTAAGTGGGGTGAGCGGATCGGTAACAATACGTACAAGGTAGTGGATGCAATCCTTACCTCCAAACGTGTGGAACAACAGACTTATAAAGGCTGTATGGGACTTCTTAAGCTTGCTGATAAATACTCAGTAGAGAGATTAGAAGCTGCCTGTGAAAAGGCTCTCAGCTACACAGCAACGCCTAGCTACAAAAGTATTAAAAACATACTCACCGCGGGGCATGACAAATCTGTTGATACTGATTTTGGAACAAAATCAGCAAACACACAAAACAAGTATGGCATCACAAGAGGTGCCGACTATTATCGGAGGTAAACACTTATGACAAACCAAAGTACGATTGATAAATTAATAGAAATGCGTCTTAGCTCTATGGCAGATGCATTCCGTAATCAGCTAAATGATCCAAAGATGAAAGAAGTTTCCTTCGAAGACCGCTTTGGTATGCTGACCGACATCGAATTCAGCAGCCGTAAGAATAATCGACTGAAAAGACTGATTCATAACGCTGGATTCGACCAGACTGAAGCAAGTATCATGGATATCGATTATACTTCAGGACGCAAGCTGAACAGAGAACTCATAAGGAGACTTGCTGCTTGCGAATATATATCTGAACACCGTAACTTATTTATTACTGGTGCAACAGGTAGTGGTAAGACTTACATGGCATGCGCGTTCGGTATGGAAGCATGTAAGCAGTATTACAATACTAAATATGTACGTCTCCCAGATCTTTTGATTGAGCTGGAGATGTCAAGAAATGAAGGTACATACAAAAAGGTCATGGCGAAATATGCCAATCCACTTCTTCTTATCATTGATGAATGGCTCTTGCTCAAACCAACTGACAATGAACAAAAAGATATATTTGAACTTCTGCATAGGAGACGTAAGAAATCATCTACGATTTTCTGCTCCCAGTATCTGCAGGAAGGATGGTATGAACAGTTAGGTGGTGAATCCAGTCCTCTGGCTGATGCCATTCTGGATCGTATTGTTTATGATGCCTATAAAATTAATATCCAAAGCATTGATCCTTCAAAGGATATCTCAATGCGAGAGGTATACGGACTAGACAAAAACATGAGCGAGTAAACTCGCATAAGGTGGTTCCCATGTTCCGGTCAATCGGTTCCCGATTTCCCGGAACTGCGGTTTCACCGCACAAGAATATTCAACCAAAACAGCTTATATGACTCACTTTTTTTATCGAATAGCTTAGACATGTAGTTTACATTTAATTTTTCTGAATATGGTAATTCCATAACATATCACCTCAATAATATTATTAAATTTATAATACCATGAACAATTATATTAAGCTATCAATTGCTAGCACAAATTGACTGTTATCTACATTTATCACCTTTATAGCCAAAATAAAATTCCCCACTGAATAATATCCAGTAGGGTACATTAATCATACTAAATACTGTTTTAAAACCTGATGCAAAAAAGCGCAATCACCAAAACCACAAAGCAAAAACCCCAGAAACCCTTATTTCTTCAGGTTTCTGAGGCTTTCATAAGAGAGGCGACAACCAGATTTGAACTAAAAAGCACACTTAAAAACCCCATAGAAAGGAGGCTTCTAGAATCTCTGACAATTTTGCACCTGTTTTGCACCAATTAATAATCCACCTTATAAAAGGACATTTCTAATAACTATTTATTGATTTATCTATATTTGGTTATTTAGGTGGTAAATCTAAATCAAACCACTTAATTACATAATCACTTGTTTGGCTTAAAAATAAAACTATGAATTTAATAAATTGTAACATACTAAGGCCTATTACTAAAATTAAAAATATAGCCAATAAACTAAATACTATTCTACAAAACCATTTTTTCCTTTTATCTTTCTTATATTTAGCCATACCTTCTGGACTAAATTCATGACCAAAAAGATATACTTTTTGGCTACAATAAAATCGTATTATAGATGCTATTTTTTTTACTTTATCTTTCAACCACCATAAATTATATTTTGTCTTAAACCAAAGAACCTTATTATCGTACATATCAAAATAACTTAATATCCACAATGAATTTCTTGCAAAATACTTTCCTTCTATATCAAAATCACATTCTCGTTCTCCCTCTTGAAATTCAATTTCATCAATATGTATATCAAATCCCGTCCAAAATTGATTTTCTTCATTTAAAGGTATAGCTTTAATGATTCCCTCCGTATTTTTTCGTAACTGATTATATTCAATAGGTAACTCACCTATTTTACAAGAGATAAATTCATTCCCGCTCTTATATAAATTAATTATACCTTTAATATATTGTAAAGTTTTACCACCACTATTTACTATTTTAATCACAATTTCTTGATTCTTCATACGTTCAATTAATATAATCTTGATTCCCTTAAAAATTTTCGAATTATGTGAATATTCATACTCTGTGTATTCTTTATAATATTCTTCCATTTTTTCATTTGATTCTTTATCGCTTTTTACAAAAAGAATTTTTTTAATAATTAGAAGTAAAATTAATATTATTGCAAAGGGATTTTCTATAAATCCTGCAATTA
The DNA here is from genome assembly GCF_044987295.1 of Lacrimispora sanguinis. NCBI lineage: Bacteria > Bacillati > Bacillota > Clostridia > Lachnospirales > Lachnospiraceae > Lacrimispora > Lacrimispora sanguinis. Next base: position 2,871,481 of record NZ_CP173277.1, read on the forward strand.
AGATATTACCGATATCTAACACCCGTTGATGATAATATATACATAGTGTAGTAATCAATATGTATACCACATACTTTGCTAATTTGGAACCAAATATATCTTTTATTTGTATAATTTTATCCATAAATTATTTGTATTATGTATTCAGAAAAGTGATACTAATACTTTCCTTTCTTTTTAATGCACTAAACATAAATTTCATTTATCTGGCAACTAATAAAGTGGCGTACATTGTATCACCTATTTTTTAGTGCATCTTACTTTAGAATAAATTATATAAGTAAGATACGTCTTTTAAATGGGTATAAACCTCAAATGATACTACTATTTTATATAAAAAATATAACCTTGCAACCTTTTTTCTACACAGAAGCTAATCACCTGCATAATGCCTTCATTCTCTCCCGAAGTATTTTAGCTAAAATTTAACTAAAAAACACTTAAATCCAATAGAGAGGGAGACTAGACGCTCTAACAAATAAGCGTCTATTTTGCGCTAGCTATCAAAATAAAAACATTTATGTTTCAAAATAAGGTTGTCCGCTTTCCCAAAGATCAATTTAATCCTAAGTTTCATTCCTTATAACAGCATTTTAATATTTTAAATTAATAATAGAGCTTTAAAATTATCAAATATTAACTTATTAATTGACTGTATACCTAATAATTCTCCTAAATTATAGTAAATATCGGGGAGATACTCTGGTTTATAGTTCCTACCGTTAACCTTACTAAAAGGTCCATCACTTTCTATTAAAATTCTTTCTATTGGTAGATTCTTAATAATATCAACTGTTTTCATGTTCTTTAACATATTCATATTTATTGAAAAATAGCAACCCAGATTACATAACCTTTCTGCCCACTCTTCTTGACCAGAGAACCAATGTATAATTACTTTTTTATTTTTATTAATTTTAAGAATATTATACAACTCTTCTTCTGCTTTGTTACAATGAACTGACATTAATTTATTTTTTTCAGAAGCATTTTGTGCTATAAAATCAAAAATTTTTTGCTGTATTTTTTTATTATACAAATCAGTATTTTTAAAATCTAATCCTACTTCTCCAACATAATTTGTCTTCATTAAATTTTTTTTAAAGGAGCACTCCGAGAACGGAGTATCACCACATAGTTTAGGGTTATACCCGATTGCAAATTTAACATATTTACTCTCTCCATATATACTAATACAACTTTCAAAAATTTCAGGCTGATTTGTAACACATAATACATAAATTTTTTTATCATTATAGAATTTATATATTTCATTATGGTTTTTATAAAAGTCTAAATGAAAATGAGTATCAATTAAGTTATACATCTTTTTTTATTCCTATATATTTCACTAATTTGGGATCGTTTTTTTGAGAAACTTCCAGCATCATATTTTCTAACTCTTTCAATGATACTTTACATACTCTATCAAATTCATTTACTTCTTCCATAGTTAAGTTGCCTGACTTCACTAGTTCTTTTTTATAATAATCCCCATTTTCATTCTTTTCATAAACATGTAGCGCTTCTAGAAGAGCAACTAAATCTTTCGCTCTACCGGTATATGGGTCCCCGTATCTTTCAATCATTTCCGTAGTTAACTTATAATTACTATCATATACTTCAATATACTCAGTATCATCAATTCCGATTTTATGTAAAGAAGCTCTTCTTATCATACAGGGATAACAATAGCCACAATTTATAGGAGGCCTTGCATGAGCCATTCTTCCGTGTGTAGGATGTGAACATGACAACGTCATTGCAACACATTTTTTAAATATGTCGTTATCTTTAAATTCTTCAACAATTTCTCCTTTTGTCTTATATTTATAAAAGTTTGTTATAGGTATATCAATGTCTAATGAATTTAATAATAAATTTAATTGCTTAAGTGCCCAAACATGTGTTGTTCTTGTACTACAAGAACCTAATCTACTCTTTGTTAGAGGTAGATTAATACCTATAAATCCATTCTCTGGTATATAAACTCCTTCTTTTGGTCTAATTATTGATGCGATTGCAACAGCTACAGCCATAAAGAGAAACGATCTACTTCTACTGGTATCTTCATAAAATTTATCAATTATATCCTCTGAAACATTTTCTGGCTTTCCTGGGTTTGCTGAAAAAACATATATTCCCTTATTTATTTGTGGATAATTATCATTAACTCTTTTATATATTAAATCTACTCTCTTTTTAAGCAGTTTATGTTCCATACAGGTTACAAAAAAAACTTTTTTATTCCGTTCAAGTAAATGCAGTGCCCCGCAAAAGGAATCTAAGCCTCCTGAAAATAAACTAACACAATCAAATTCTTTATTTTTGACCATTTGGTTTCTGTTCTCATATCTTCTTTTACTAAACTCTCCACACCTATATCTATATTTAGTTTTTCTAAATAAGATATTCCATTCATCTCCCGTTAAAAAGTTTAAAAATTCTTCTAGTTTATCTTTATTTTCATTCCATTTATTTATTTTTAAAACAGGTATACAAACATCTAAATTTCTAGTCCAATTATCATTATAACTGTAATAGTTGGAATACTTATCAGGCAATCTTTTTCTAGGCACTTTTCTATCTACTGCAAATACTGATATTGCAATTACTAATAAATCTTCATATATATCTTCAATATTTTCTTTATCAAATCTTCTCCATATATCTTGGAAATTTGTTCCAAGATTGCCTTTTTCATTTAACATATTAAAAACAATTGCATCGCTATAAGTATCTATCAGATCTTCTACCTGTGCTTTATTTATCCATATCTTCATTTGCAATTACCTCCATTGCTTTTAAAGATTCATATGTATTATTTATTATTTTAGTAGTATAATCTTTTCCTTCTGCAGATTTTAAATCTATTGATAAAATGTCTTTAATCGATTGATCAACAAATACTCTGTCTTCAACTATTTTTTCCGCTTCACGAATTATGTCATCGTATTTATTTAAATCATCCATTTTCTCTATGATTTTTTCAGCAAAACATTCCTCAAATCCTTTTACAATAAATTCCGTCAAAAATGTTAGTAAAAATTCCGTTACATCTAATTTAGCCAAATCATCAAACTCGTTAATACCTAATTTATCAAAGGTATCTCCTAATCCATCTCTTATTATTTGTCCATCTGGGGTATTTACATCCTTAGCAAAATAATCAAGAAGTCCCTTATATAAATCTAATCCTTTTAAATCTTTAAAGTGACTTAATCCGTATTGTTGTAATGTAACTTCAAACCCACTCTTTTGTATGTCTGTTATAAAGCCTAAGAGACCACCAATTACATTGGTCACATTGCTGTTTCTTAAATGAGTACTACTATACGCATCAGCATATTTCTTTAATGCCCCCTGGATACTAGAATGGGAATATCCCTTTTTACCTATGTTACCTACAGCCCGCTTTGCATTCTTCCATTTTTGGTCAGTGGGTGGTATATACCCCTTTGATGTTCCCATACTAATCCTCCTTTGTTATAATACTTATTTTTTCCTCATCTAGACCTATTTTTTTTAAATGTAAAAGCACTGGTTTAAAACAATTATTATCTACCCTGTACATATTATTAAAAGTCATTAACATTCTGGCTGTAACATCAGTAAGTTTCATACTTATGATAACATCTATAATTTTTTGTCTATATTCTCCTAGCTTAATATATATTGGTAAACATTTATTTATAAGCTTATAGTCTTCCCTAAAACTTTCAATTAGCGCACGTATTATTTTATCAGAATTTATTCCTGCTTTATTTATCATATTTTCAATTTCTTTATTTATAGATTGTGGTCTATCTAAATTAATAAGTAAATTAAACTCTTTTCTTTCATCTAAGGTCAACTCATCCAAAGCACTAAAGTTAATATGTAGAGACTCTCTAGATAAATAAAAATATTTTAGTAATTCCTCGCCACCAATATCTTTTATATTTGCATTTTTTAACCAATTAATCATTTTAGGCTTATCCCAGTCTTTTAAGTTATTTGGAAATTCCTCGGCATTGTTAATTATATTAAATAACAAAGATAGTTCAAAAACTTTTTCACTATTGCTAGGATTAATACATGCTTTGTAAAGCTCCCTAAAAAGTTCTTTATCCAAATATTCTAATGCCGTTAATTGTGCTAATATTTCATAATTTAATTTCTTTGATTTATCTCTATCATAAATATCTCCTAATTTCTTTCTAACAATAAATGTATTTAAAAATCTCTTTGCTTGCCTTGGATTCCCTTTTAATTCGACACAAATTACTTTAGCCACTCGACCAACAATTTTGAACATATCGCAAAAATCCGAATAACTTTTATTTTGTCTAAGTAAACATTTATTTTCTATTTCTGGTATACATTGTTTAATTATATCCTCATTTAAAACTATTCCATTAAAAAATGCATTTTTTTCAGTTAATTCATAGGATAATTTTTCCACAACTTCCTTGTTAAAATATAAATCAACTACTAGTAGTAATAAATAATTTGTTACGTCTTTATCTGAAAGCTCTGGAATATAAATTGGTAGTTGGATAATTTTTTCTATATAATTATCTACAATACCAAAATCATCATTATCTATTTTGGGATATGTCTTTTTTACAGAATATTTTATTACAGAATCATCAATGGCAATAATATATGTAGTTTTAGGCACTGATAAAAAAAGTTTAATAGCCTCTAACGTTTCAATAATTCTATCTGGACTACACCTATCCAGATCATCTATCATCACAACTAAATTATCAATCTTTGAGTCTACGATTAATTCTTGAAATTCTTTTTTAAACTCTCTTATATTACTTATTACATCAGTATTTTCATCTATTTGAGTAATATCATCTGCTTCTTCCTTAATTAAGGTTTTTGCGTCTTCAATAAGTTCATCCTTTTTACTCCCTAAATATGCGGCTGCTCCCCCCAATCCTAAAGGTGAAAACATACTTGCAACTGTTGGTGCACCATATTTAAATGCAAATTTACCTAGACGAAAAACATTTATCTTTTTTATTAAACTATTAATTCCTTTTTTATATGTAGAAAATTCAGGGGTATTCTCCTTTAGTTCTAGTAACAGAGCTTCCATCAATGCGCTTTTTGCATCATCATAACCCTCAAAAGACCATGCATTTAAAGTTATTCGTGCTATTTTTTTATTTTCTGGAATATCTTTCAGTTTATGATTAATAAGCTCAAGTAATGTTGACTTTCCAGCCCCCCAACTACCTAATAATCCTATGGTTAATGGATTCATTGTATCATCGAGTAGAATATCTTTAACTAAATCTGCAAAAGGCCTATACGCTAATAAATCGACTTCCGATTCTCTATCAATCCACATAAAACCTCTTCTCCTCTTTTAGTTTTTATTAATAATTATAGCACTAATTATTTTATTATTCTACTATAAATAGAAAACTATATATAATACAAAAAAAAGATTCACATTTCAAAATTTGATTAAAGTAAAGACTATACTTTTATTACTAAGATGTCTTTGTATAAAGAAAAACTGTCAAGAGGTCTTGCATAGAAAAATATATTTCACCTCTTGACAGTTTGTTATAGAAATATCTGTATTTCATAATTTTAAAAGTACTATATAAAATATCCTTGGTTACGCCTCAACTAATTTATACAATAGTAAAGCTCATATAAATCCAATACAATCATATACTGCCCCCTTCCCTGTACTTGGCACTGCACTTACATTTGAATTTGGAACTGCTTTAGCTTTACACAATCCATTAACATCTTCATTATATCCATCAGGGACATGCAACTAGTAACCACCCATTAATTTTGACTGTTATAATAGCAATATTTAGTAATTGTTAAAATAAGGTTAATGTGCTTTAGTTTCTTCAATAGCCTTATTATAATTATCAATAGACTCATCAAGAGTTTTTTGATACGCCGCCCTTGTGGCATATGGCAATCTATATACCGAATCATTGTACTGATTTAATTCATTTGCGGTAGCGGCATAATAGAATGCAATGGATTTACCTTTTTCCTTCTCCATTACGTTCACGTTTGGTGCAGATATCGTTTTACCTGGCAATGTAATGGATACATCATTTCCAGCTATATAATACCAAAACTCAGGTTGACTCTTATCCTTGTCTACAATGTAACCAGGTATACTTGTACTAATAAAATATTTATTAGTATCTATTAGTTCATTGTCAGTATTATATACCTTAAAATTCAATGTATATGAGCCATCCCTATTATTTCTAGTCGTCGTTACAATTCTTATAGATTGTAGTGTATGTCCTTCAATTCCCCTAACACCAGACCACCCCTTAAACCCGTCATCATATACTGTAGTATTTTCATCTGGACAGGTTACAGATTGTTTCATCTTAGGAATGACCTCCATTTCCTTTTTTGAAAACTCTCTGAAATTCTCCCATGCCTCTAATTCAGCTTTTTCCTTTAATTCATTGTAAGTATATGCCTGTGGTTCACTAATCTCATCAATATAATATGCAACACCGTACTTATCATATGATTCTTTAACTAATCTTACATATTCTTCATGGTTTTGAGAAATATACTCATTTCCATGTTCATCTTTTACAGAATATCCCATATTAAATATAGCTGCAAATCCATTAGATGTCATGCATAATGACATTAAAATGCTCATACCCAGAACTAAAAATCTCTTTTTCATAATCACTTATTCCCCTTTCATACTAAATTCCATAAATAGTTTGTTTAATCAGTATAATGTCCCATTATATCACTGACCTTTATTCTATTTTGTATTTGCTTGTGCTCTATTATTATCTACTGAATTAATAACTTAAGCTCCGCATTTACTAAAAAAAGCAATGCCTTTTCGTCAATTTTACTTCCACAAATTTTACAAAACATATTCAAGCTTATTCCCCCTTTTCTCATAATTATACTACCGATAAGCAGGATACGCAAGGGCACAAATAACCAATATACTTAAGGAAAGTCAAAAAGGGGATTAATAAACGCCATGGTTAGTTATAAACCATTTTGGGATATGCTAAAGGAATTTAATATTAGCACTTATGCATTAGAAAAAAAATATGGATTGAATAAAAAGTTAATTTATAAATTAAAACACGGTGAAAACTTGAACATAATTACTCTACATGATATTTGTTTAAAGTTTAATTGTAATATAGAAAATGTCGTTAAAATAATCCCTAATGATTCTAATGAAAGTACCGATATTAAATAGCAATTACACATTTTTAAAAAAGATAATATTTAAACTTACTTATAAATAACAAAATGGAAAAAAATAGGAAAGCCTCTACAAATCAAGGAGTTTTTCTATTTTTCATAATTATGGTTCTACTATAAATATAAATCCTGAAATTCAAATCTATCCCTTGGATTATTATATTTCTCTTTATCTTGAAATTGTAAATCTTCTGCGTATTTGATTAACTGCCTTAATTTTTCATTACTATTGAATGATTCACATATTTCTATCAATCGTATTATCGCTTGATTTTCGTTAAAATTTGCCTCTCTTTTTAGGAACGAAAAAATATACCTATTTTGTGTTGGAAATACATCATCTTCAGGAATATCTAATAGATCGCTAAATTCTTTTCTATATTTTTCTATATTTTTAACCATTTTTTCGACTTCTTTATCTCTAGGAAACTTTCCTTGTAAAATCTCTTCAATTTCAGATTCTTCGATTTCAGTTTCCATTAGGATCGCTTTGGGTGTATAACCTTTTTTCTCTAAGGCCTCTAAAATACAACAGGGGTTAAAATGGTCACCACCAAAAAATATTTCATATGGATCAATGCCAATCTGTTCACATACTAACACTATTGTAGAATCATTTAGAGATTTAAAATTCCCCTGTATTATATCATATTTCCGCTTTTCAGACAATTTTAACTCATCGATAGGCTTCAAAGTCTCCATAGTTACGTCATTTTGCTTCATAGCTTCTTTCAATCTTATTCCTCTTACATAATTTTCATCTTTTTTATTCATTGTTATACCTCCTATAAAATTTTATTTTTTTATATCTTATCACAAAGTTTAACATTTCTGGACAATATTAAAAACATTTCTTACGGAAACGATTTTGTAGTCCTTTAAGAATTATTCTGTTTGTAACCTGTGTGGAAAACCTATTGGGGTAAATGTCTCATGCTATACTGCACTTGTCAAGCTTGATAAAATCTAACAATAGTAAAAGGAGAAATTAGTCTATGGACGTATCAAAATTATATTTATCGACAGAATCACTTGCTGGAAAGGGGAGTAAACGCATTTATATTACCTCCTGCAAAGAGGTTACTTCTTATGTTGACGGTAAAGCCACTGATTCTATAGAAAACTACAGGATCGAATGTGTATTCCCCGACAACCAATATGAAAAGGTTATTATTAAAGTTACCGATAAGCCACCTGTAACGCAAGAAATGATTGATAAAGCAGAATCCCCAATCACAGTATCATTGCAGGACCTGGAATGCAAGCTCTATAGAGATTTTAAGAACAACACCTATTCCATCTCATGCAAGGCCAAAGCATTAGCACTCGTAAAGTAACCTTAAAATCTATTATAATCCGGTGTGGTCACATTCCACATCGGAAGAAAGGAAATATCTATGGAATTTTTTATAAAGCAATGCACAGAAATTCTATTACGAAAATTAGCTCCATATTATCAACACTGGATTTCTGAGCCTATAAACGTAATTTCAATTCAACATTATGAGATAATAGCCAAAGCACTGCTTAAAGTATTGCAGGAAAATCATGAGTTATTTAAACTCAAGAAAGTTTATACTTCAACGGAAATTTGGGCCTATCCTGGTGTTATTACCCGTGGAGGAATACAGCTTGCCCAATACCGCTGTCTTAAAAAGTCTGAGGATTTAGATGATGAAGAATTAGATATGATGTATCAAGTTTTGTACAACTCTATTGTAAATCATTTACACAAAGGGGATTTTGACAATATCAATTCCACCTCATACCGTGACGCTCCATTCTTGTACCTGGATTCCGTGGAGAACAGCGGATACTATATTATATTTACAATAGCTATCGTAGATACACCCAGCGCATATCAGTATGTATTAAAGCGATACAACATTAGAAATGCTTCTAAGGAACTATTTGATGGATATGGTAGTAATGATAAGGACTTTTAACGTATGAGGATAAAATTAGATTTAGTACTTGACGAAAGCTGGTATATTCACCATGTTAAACGTTATATTCCTTGGATTCCGGAACAAATGCCCCATGTAGTAATATTTGGTGTCACTGGCTCAGGAAAAAGCTTTTGTGGCTCCTTGCTTCTTGGACGTGCCGCCTTGTATACTCCTGACGTTATAACATATCTATGCGATTTTAAAGGTGATTCAGACTTTTCTTATCTGATAGGAAGCAAGCATTTTTATCGTTTCAAAAATTGCAAACTCGGTCTCGATGAAGTATGTGAAATTCTCCAAAACAGGCAAAACGGCGTAGATAACAGTAGGAATATGGTAATTTTTTTCTTTGATGAGTGGGCCAGTTATTGCAACAGTCTGGACAAGAGGGAAGCTGACGAAGCAAAGAAAAAGTTGTCCCTATTGTTAATGCTTGGAAGATCATTCCATATCCATGTGGTGATAAGCCAGCAGAGAGTAGACGCTGCTTACTTTAACTCTGCCCGTGACAATTTCAGCATAGCAATAGCCCTTGGAAACCTTTCCGAAGAAGGAAAGTCTATGATCTTTCAAGAATATAAGCCTAAAATGAAACCCGACAGAAAACGGGGAACTGGCTATATGCTTTCCAATGGGAGTAACTTCTATTCTATTATAGTACCGAGAATTACAAATCTGGAAAAGCTTCACAGTTGCATTAAACGCAGTGTGAACAACTAGGAAATACCCTGAGCCGGCCCGTACGAAGTGTAAGGAGCCGGCTCAAAGGGAACGCCTTGGCGTTCTAGAAGTCCGCTAGTATTACCAGGACTTCTGTGTCATGTGTCAAAATTGACAGAATACAGGTAAAATCAAGATTCTATAGTATCTCTCATATGTGTCAGTCCTGTGTTAAGACTTAGAAAGGATATACCATGACATCAAAAAAGAAATATACAAATAATAATCGGCGTAGCCGAAAATATAACTTGACCTTTAATAATCCGGAAAAGCATAACAAATGTTCCCATCAAGCAATCAAAGAAACTTTACTTCAATGGGAAAGCCTTATTTACTGGTGTATGTGTGATGAGGTGGCAAAAACACCACATACTCATCTGTATATCCAACTAAAAAATCCCATTTACTTTTCCAGTTTAAAAAAAGTATTCCCATCCGCTCATATTGAGGAAGCGCAAGGAACAGCAGAAGAAAACCGCTCATATATCAGGAAAGATGGAAAATGGGTAGAATCAGAGAAAGAAACCACAAATTTGAAAGAAACATTTGAAGAGTGGGGAAACATTCCCCAGACCGGACAAGGAAGAAGAAGCGACTTAGCGAATCTTTACCAGATGATTAAAGACGGTTATTCAAACGTAGAAATTTTAGAAATCAATCCTGACAATCTTTTAAATTTACAGCATATTGATAAAGCTCGCTTAGAAATTCTTTCCAATCGTTACAAATCAGAACGGCGCACAAATCTGCTTATTACATATGTAAGCGGTAAAACAGGCTATGGCAAATCAAGGGATATCTTGGATAGTCACGGAGATGGAAATGTATATCGTGTAACGGATTACAAGCATCCATTTGATACCTATTCCGGAGAAGATGTATTAGTTTTTGAAGAGTTCAGAAGTGATTTACCAATCGGACATATGCTGAATTACCTGGATATTTATCCTTTACAGCTTCCGGCTCGATACAACAACCGACAGGCGTGCTATAACTTCGTTTACATAGTCTCTAACTGGAAGTTAGAAGACCAGTATAATAATATTCGCATGGAACAGCCGGAGACCTATGAGGCATTAATAAGACGGCTTCATAAAGTTAGATTATATACGGCCCCTGGTAAGTGGAACGAACATGAAACTCATGATTATCTGTATAGCTTTCAGGCTGTTTATGAAGCTCAAACACCATTCAATAAAAAATAAGATAATTGAGGTGTAAGGATTCTTTACATTAAAATAATTAAAAATTTAAAAACAACTTTTATAAAAAGATACCTATTTTAAAGTTATAATTCTAATATTAATAAAAAATCTATTACAAATACAAACATAAACCAGAAACCTTACACCACCTAGAGAAAAGGTGGGGTAAATGAATCATCTTCAAGAATTATCACTTTTATCTGACAACATTCTACTTTCTGAATTAGAAAAATATGGTATACTTAACTTGTCAGAGATTCCAGAAAAACTAAATATGTTAAAAAACAAAAAAGTGGACTATATTCATACAAAAAAAATTTATACCAGAAAAGACGGGAGGCTATTCACTAAAGTCATTGAAAACGATAAGGAAAAGCAGATTAATGGAAAAGACGAAGGTGAATTATATTGTAAGCTATATAATTTTTACTTCGGTGAATCCTATTCAAGTTTAGAGGTCTTATATCCTCAGTGGGTCAAATGGCGTGAAGAAGAGTCTAGCGTTTCAAAGAAAACAATCAAAGAAAATATGTATCTTTGGAATACGTTTTTAAAAGGTACTGACATCACAAAACCTCCATTGAAATATTTAAAACCTAAAGATTTTGTTAAATTCTTCCGCAAAATAACAAGAGATGGTCAGATGACACGTAAGAGGTTTAATGATATGAAAAGTGTAATAAATGGAATTATTTATTACGCTATCGAAGAAGAAATCATTGAGCACAATTATTTGCGTGATATTAATTACGGACAATTCAATTTTAAATCTGAAGATAATAATGTTATGCCTTTTACAGAAACTGAACGCCTAGCTATCATTAACCATTTGGATAATGATGATATCTACTCATTGGCCATTAAGCTGGACTTCTATCTAATTTTAAGAATAGGAGAATTAAAAGGGCTAAAATGGGAAGATGTCAAAGGTAACTTTATCTATGTACATCGCTTCATTAACGATGAAAACGAAGTAATCGAAGATATCAAAGGTCATCAAAAAGAAGGGAAGCGTTTCATACCATTAACAGCAAATGCAAGAACCATCTTGGAAAGAATCAAAGAAATTAATCCTAAAAATGATTATCTATTCACGCGTAATGGTAAGCCATTATCCACTTGCACATTTAACCGCCACATTAGGCGTTGCTGTAAAGATTTAGGAATTGAATACCGTTCTTCCCATAAGGTACGTTTTTCAACTGCTTCTATTATGTATAAAAATGGGGTTGGTGCACCAGAATTACAAAAAATGTTAGATCATACCACGCTTGCAATGACTACACACTATCTGCGCTCTGTAACACCGGAAGAGGATACCCTACAAAAAATGAATGACGTTTTAGGTTAAAAAGCCCCTGCACCAATTTGCACCAACTATTTATAAAAGTAAAAATGCTTCAAACCCTTGTAAAATAAGGATTTGAAGCACTTCTTAGAAGAGGCGACAACCAGATTTGAACTGGTGATCAGGGTGTTGCAGACCCACGCCTTACCACTTGGCTATGTCGCCATAAATTGTTAAGTGACCCCAACGAGATTCGAACTCGTGTTACCGCCGTGAAAGGGCGATGTCTTAACCGCTTGACCATGGGGCCTAACTTGCATTTCGTTTTCCTCATAGTCTCGCCTGAGTATCACGAACTCCCCGAGTAGGACTTGAACCTACGACCCAACGGTTAACAGCCGTTTGCTCTACCGACTGAGCTATCGAGGATTACTGAGGCATATACCCTCAAAACCACACATTGCTACATATCTATCTTCATCCGTTCTTTCCTCTTACCTAAACCAACCTGGTTAAGCCCTCGACCTATTAGTGACAGTCAGCTGCACATGTTGCCATGCTTCCACCTCTGCCCTATCTACCTCGTCGTCTTCAAGGGGTCTTACTCTTGCGATGGGATATCTCATCTTGAGGGGGGCTTCACGCTTAGATGCCTTCAGCGTTTATCCCTTCCCGACTTGGCTACTCTGCCATGGCTTTGATAGCCAACAGATACACCAGAGGTCAGTCCATCCCGGTCCTCTCGTACTAAGGACAGCTCCTCTCAAATATCCTACGCCCACGCCGGATAGGGACCGAACTGTCTCACGACGTTCTGAACCCAGCTCGCGTACCGCTTTAATGGGCGAACAGCCCAACCCTTGGGACCTACTACAGCCCCAGGATGCGATGAGCCGACATCGAGGTGCCAAACCACTCCGTCGATGTGAACTCTTGGGAGTGATAAGCCTGTTATCCCCAGGGTAGCTTTTATCCGTTGAGCGATGGCAATCCCACTTTATACCACCGGATCACTAAGTCCTAGTTTCCTACCTGCTCCACCCGTCGGTGTCGCAGTCAAGCTCCCTTATGCCTTTGCACTCTTCGAATGGTTTCCGTCCATTCTGAGGGAACCTTTGAGCG
>NZ_CP173277.1:2890000-5411172 GCF_044987295.1 Lacrimispora sanguinis
CATCTTTGCTTGCAGATTTGTTTTAATTGAATATATGATAGGTACAATTCCTGCCTCATACGAAGCCACGCAGTACCCCTAGAACCATCAGATTTAGAAAGTTATGGGTGTATATAAAGGACAGCCATTTACTCGCTTCAATCTGCCGGGTCAGCATTAAGCCCCACTCGGTTCCGGAGAAAGCAGTAACCAGCAAACAGGCAATCCAAAGGAATACAAGTCCTTCCAATCCTCCCAGCAGAGCGCCTGCTATTTTGTTGATTCCCGATATAATAGGAAGTCTTGAAATAATATCAAGCCACCTCATGACCAGCCTTGAGAACAGATAGATGGCGGCAAACAGAAGAACGAATCCAACTGAATTGAGGATTACATCTGCAAGGTAGTTTCCTACATAGTCCGTAAAAGCCTGAACTCCCAGCATTTGATACACTTCACTGTTGTTATTTTCAATGAGTGCATTCTTGACACTTTGGGGCAGCTTAAGATTTTCAATAATCATACGCTGGGCAGATGGAGCTTCCAAGGCTTCCCCGGAAGGAATTTCTTCCTGTTCCAAACCCATTGATTTTTTCATGTTTTCTGAAATCGTCTGCTGAAGGCCTGTATTTTCCTTTAAAAACCCTGTCACCGAAGGTAATGAAGCCCGGACAATGGTTAAGGATAAAACCACCGCCAGCATTGATACAACCAACCGGATGAATCCTCTATGATGGCCATAAAGGACCATTCCCAAAAGATAGACTCCGGCTGCAATAGATAACCAGTTTTCCGTGTATAGCCTCGTCATAATTTGTCTCCTAATGAATCAACTGGATATGCAAGCATACCCAGTTGATTCATAAACTCAAGGTTTAAAGATATGTTTCTATCAATCTTCTTCGAATATCAATCGGTTAATTGCGGATGCTACTCCGTTTTCCTCATTGGTACTCGTTATATAATCAGCAGCTGCAAGAAGCTCTTTGCTTCCATTTTTCATGGCCACTCCGATTCCTGCCTTTTGGATCATAGAAAGATCGTTTTCTCCATCTCCTATCGCCATTGTTTGTTTTCCATCAATCCCTAAATAGGAAGCGAGTCTTAAGATCGCCTCGCCTTTTGTTGCTCCGATGGCATTGATCTCTAAATTGTTTGGTATGGAAGAGGTGACCAGAATGTCTTGTCTCTTCTCCAATTCATCCCTTAATCTTGCTCGTTCCTCCATTTCAGGGAAAAACAGATTGACTTTCTCCACAGGCTTATGGTTCTTTTCAACAAACTCTATAATATTGGGATGGACATCCCTGGTCTTATGGACCATTTCCTGTAATTCGGGCGGCAGGCCGTATTCTGATAGGTGTTCATAAAAGCGAGGTTCTGTTATCCCGCGTCTGTCTATGTAAGGATCGTACATAACATGGTAGGCCTTCACCAGATGCAAAAGCTCCAGCGCTTGTTCCCGGGATAACATTCGGGTGTCAATAACCGTTTTTTCTTCCATGTCCTCAATGACCGCCCCATTGGTGGTAATTGCATAGCGGATTCCGGAAATGCCTTTTATTTCTTCAGGTATTCCATGCACGGTCCGTCCGGTGCACGGAACGATCCATATTCCTTTTTGAACACACTGGATGAGTGCCTGGCGATTGACGTCAGAAAGTCGTTTTTTATTATCTAACAGAGTTCCATCCAAATCAATTGCAATGAGTTTAATATCCACGTCTAATACTCCAATTTAATAAATGAAATGTTCTTCTTTTAAAACAAGAAGGCCGTCTTTATCATACTTTGAGGAGAACAGACCTTTAATCCGTTTTCCAAGGGAAGGCTTTTCCGCACGATCAGCCGCTTCTTCAATCAGACTTTCTGCATTGGCCCTGTTTAGAGGAAGTCCATCCTCTTCCATGATCTCTATTCTCTCATAGAGCGCCAGCATGCTCTTTCCAGTAATGCTGCAGTCGATCTCATTGGCATAACGACAGGCATATTGAGCGAATTCGTCAATATCCATCTCTTCTCCCTGAAAACCAGGACCTTCCTCGTCCCTGACAGACGGGCGGAATTCTTCACCCTCTTCATAAAAATCACTGTCATCATAGACACCGTCTTCATAGGCTTCGTCTTCATAGGCTTCGGTTTCATAAGCTCCGGTTTCATAGGTTCCAGTATCATAGGCCCCGGTTTCCCCGTAATCATTCTCTTTCCAGGAATCAGCTTCATAATTATATTCCTGATCCCCATAATCTTCATAAGGCTCTTCTGGGGTCAAGGGTTTATAATCAGGCTTCTGAACAGTTCTAACCGGTTTTTCCTCCCGCACCGTTTCTCTCACACAGAAAACCGGGTCTTCTTCCCCGCTTCCGATGCACTCAAACTTACTTGCCAGTGCAGGATGCTCCTGGTGAAGGGTCTCCATTTGCTTTGGGTTATCAATGAGAACCACAATCATACCACTTGTATCCTGGTCCATCAATTTATTTAATTCTTCCAGCGCTTCTCTGGTAAGATCACCGGCTTCCTCAATGACCAGATCTTTTCCGGCCAGCCTGTCAGCGGATGTAAGCACTCCTCGATTGGACAACTTGGAACCGGTGATTTTTGCAACCGGATTCTTTACGTTATTTTCATTGTGAATCTGTTTTAAGGCTTCAACAGCCATTTGAAGTCCTTTTTCAGGAGTTCTTGCCTCTATCATAAGGTGGTTTTGAACCGGGGTTTCTTCCAGCTCCTCTTCCTCTTCCTCATACAGGTCCTCAAACTCCAGATTATCTTCATCGCCGTATGGGGTGTTTTCCTCTTTTAAGACTGGATTTAAAGATCCATAAGAAGGCTCCGTCTCTTCCATCTCATAATAGGACTCATCCGACTGGTTATAATCTTTTTCTTCATATTCAAAATCATTCTCCGGTTGATCTTCGGATTCCTGAAAATTATCGTCTACGACGGCAAACTGTCCTCTGGCCTCAGCCGGCGCCTCATATTCTGCTTCTCCGTCATAATATCCGCCAAGGTCACTCTCTTCCATTCCAGGGCCATCCGGCTCCTCTTCCTCAAAAACAGGCTCCGAACGATGCAGAAGAGACTCCTCTTCTTTAAGCGCATAGATACTTCCGGGTCCTGGTATAGCAGTTACAGGGCGGCCTACTCTTCGGATGTCCTCCAGCACTCTCGTGCGTTCCATCTTGGGTTCTTCCCGTATAATGGGTTCTTCATAGGAGATCTTTGACATTTCTCTGGCCAGTGTCTCCTGAACCGCTGCCTCTTGAAGCCTTGCCTCCAGATTATCTTCTTTAAGATTCTCTCCAAATACCATGTCTGGTTCCTGGGAAAACTCCTGTTCTTCTTCATAGTATTCTTCTTCTGGCTCTGGTTCTGGTTCCGGAACCGGGTTCAGCTTTCTTCCAACGCTGTATTCCTGCTCAACTGCCCGAAGCTTTGCTTCGTACTTGTCCCGGTTCTCCACAAGATCCATCTGGTAGTTGGTAAGCGGTGCATACTGTATTTTTAAATCCATGGCCTTGTCCACATATTTTCCAAGACCAAACATCAGCATGATTCTATCGCAGGTTTCCACACAGCGATCAGGCATTCCCGCAAGGCTATAAAGTTCAGCAAGCTCATAGAGCCATTTCTCATCAAGCTCCACACTGGTATAGGATTCCAGGGAATGAATGAGCTGCTGGGCCGGTGCTCCTTTTGCTTTTAAAATCATAAAGCGCAGCAACTGCTGCCTGGGATCATCAGAAGCCAGGTCACCAAATTCCTTATAGTATGCTTCCGCCTCTTCGATATCCCCTTCCTTGATCGCCAGCTCTGCAAGCTTATAAAGCAGACGTTTCCCAATTGGGGCACGTTCAAAAGCCTGGAGAAGAATCTCCTTGGCTTCCTGGTAATCTTCATTTTTCTCATAAATCGTGGCTACCATGGAAAGCAGATTCGTGTTGCGTACTCTCTTCCAGTCTATTGTGTCGGCTATTTTCATAGCCGTTTCATAGTCATTTTTGCCAACCAATTTTTTAATCTGTTCAACCTTTATATTAAACTCGTACTTATCCATTATTTGTCTCCTAATGAATCAGGCGGATATGCTTGCCTGTCCCGTTGATGCCCGGTTAAGCGGGGCACGCTGTTCGTAAACTTAAGGCTAGAAAAGGTTTTCCTTTCAACCTTATATCTTTAACAAGGCAAATGAGCTACAGCTCAACCCGGCCTTCCAGGGCCCGTAACAATGTCACCTCATCTATGTACTCTAAGTCTCCTCCAACGGGGACTCCGCTGGCGATACGGGTAACCCTGATTCCTGTCGGCTTGATCAGCTTGCTGATATACATGGCTGTCGTCTCTCCTTCAAGACTGGAATTGGTAGCAATAATCACCTCTTCCACATCTCCCTGCAGTCTCTGCATCAGCTCTTTCAACTTTATGTCACCAGGTCCAATTCCCAGCATGGGAGAGATAGCCCCATGCAGGACATGATAAACGCCATCAAATTTTCCTGTTTTTTCATAAGCAGCCAAGTCCCTGGTGTCTTCCACTACCATAATTACCTTATGATTTCGTTTTTCGCTCTGGCAGATGGGGCATTTTTCCTGATCCGTCAGGGTAAAGCATTCTTTGCAATAACGTACATTCCGTTTTGCTTCTGTAATGGATGAAGCAAGACCTGCAACTTGTTCCTCCGGCATATTGATGATATGAAATGCCAGGCGCTGTGCAGATTTACTGCCAATACCCGGAAGTCTTGACAGCTCTTCAATTAATCTGGTTATCTGACTGCTATAGTAATTCATAATTTGTCTCCTAATGAATCAAACGGATATGCCAGCATATCCAGTTGACTCACAAATTCATGATTGAAAGATGTTTCTTTTTCAACCTTTAGAACGGAAAGCCTCCGCCTAAACCACCAAGACCGCCGGTCAGCTTCGCCATGGCAGAGCTGTTGTCCTCTTCCATCTGGCGGAACGCTTCGTTGGTAGCAGCCATGATTAAGTCTTCCAGCATCTCGATATCATCCGGATCTACAACTTCCTGGGATAATTTAACCCCAGTCACTTCTTTTTTTCCTGAAACAGTGACTGATACAGCTCCGCCGCCTGCTGTTGCAGTATATTCCTTTTCCTCCAGCGCCTTTGTTGTCTCTTCCATCTGACGCTGCATCTTCTGAGCCTGCTTCATTAAATTATTCATATTGCCAGGCATTGCGCCTGGAAAACCGCCACGTTTTGCCATGGTGTATGTCCTCCTGCTATTTTTATGATTTTTTAATCTTCTATTGTTATATCCATTAAAATATTTGCTTTTAATTCTTCATCGCTGACATAAACGGTATCAAGCCGTTCCCCTCCGCCCAGAAGCCTGGTCTTAAAGGTAATGGACTTTTGGTAATGGTCTTCCACATACCGCTCAATCGCTGCAACTGTTGTATCCCTGCTCCCGATCATATAATTGCTTTGATCGGAAAAGACGACGCAAAGACAGCTCTCTCCCGCTGGTTCCACAACCGTATCCCGGAAGCTGGCCCGGATAGGTCCTCCCAGTTCCCGAATGATCTTTCCCCATTCACTGCGGATCAGATTTAAATCCTCCAGCTGGCCTTTGGGAAGAGCCACCCGCTCTGCGGGAGTTAATTCAGGGACAGGTGGATTGCTGCCGCCTTTTCCTTCCCCTGCTCTTAAAGTATCCGGGGAAGCATTTACTACAATGCCGCTTTCCAGCTGTTTTTCTATACTGCTGATCCTCTGAAGTACGGAATCCAGGTTCTGCTCCATCTGAGGACGGGTCAGCTTGATTAAGGCTACCTCAATCAGAACTCTTTTCTGGAAGGCATAGCGAAGCTGATTGGAAAGATCTGAAAACACCCGGATATACCGCAGGAGTGCTTCGTTGTCCGTAAGCTTGCTGTCCTCTTTTAACAGGTTTTGGTTCTCTGTTGACATATCAAGCAGATTTTCTGCATGATCAACGGATTTTAATATTAAAAGGTTTCTTAAATACCAGATAAAGTCAATGACAAACTGGCCAAGTTCCCTTCCCTGGATCACCAGCTCTTCAAGACAGATTATACAGTCTTTCGTCCGGTTTTCCACGATTGCACGGAACATCGTTCCAAAAACGGTGATATCCACGGCTCCCAGGACATCCAGGACGTTGTCGTAGGTGAGAAGCTCTCCGTAATGAAATGCAATACACTGGTCCAGGAGACTTAAGGCATCACGCAGCGCCCCGTCAGCCGCCTTGGCGATATAACTTAGGGCCCGGTCCTCCACCTGAATATGTTCTGCAGCTGTCAGCTCTTTTAAATGCTCTACAATGGTTTCCACCGTAATGCGCTTAAAATCATACCGCTGGCACCGTGACAGGACCGTCACCGGAATCTTCTGGACTTCCGTAGTCGCCAGAATAAATATAACATAAGATGGGGGTTCTTCCAAGGTTTTTAACAATGCATTAAATGCCCCTGTAGAAAGCATATGAACCTCATCGATGATATAAACCCGATATTTGCCTTCTGTGGGAGGATACTGAACTTCATCCCTTATCTCCCTGATGTTCTCCACGCCATTGTTTGACGCAGCATCAATTTCAACCACATTAAGGGATGCGCCGGCTGCGATATTCTTACAGGTCTGGCATTCCCCGCAGGGACTTCCGTCTACCGGGCGTTCGCAGTTAACCGCTTTTGCAAAGATCTTGGCAATACTGGTCTTGCCGGTTCCTCTTGTTCCGCAAAACAGATACGCATGCCCGATACGCCCGGATACTATCTGGTTTTTCAAAGTCTGTACGATATGGTCCTGACCCTTTACATCCGAGAAGGAAGGAGGGCGCCATTTCCGATACAATGCCGTATATGACATGCCTGTTAACTCCTTATTCGTCGCCGAAACTAATGCCTATCATCTTGGCTTCCTTAACGATAGAGCTCTCCGGATCGACGGTTTTTAATTTTCCGGCTACATCGGCTAACGGAATCTTAACAATCTCATTGTTATTCACCGCTACCATATAACCGTACTCTTTGTTATTTATGAGCTTTGCTGCCTCTGCTCCAAGGCGAGTGGAAAGCACTCTGTCGTAGGGGCATGGGTCGCCGCCTCTCTGCATATGACCAGGTACGGTAACCCGCACTTCTTGTCCGGTACGCTCCGTAATCTGAGCTCCGATCTCATATGCCACA
The DNA here is from genome assembly GCF_044987295.1 of Lacrimispora sanguinis. Classification (NCBI taxonomy): domain Bacteria; kingdom Bacillati; phylum Bacillota; class Clostridia; order Lachnospirales; family Lachnospiraceae; genus Lacrimispora; species Lacrimispora sanguinis. Next base: position 2,897,163 of record NZ_CP173277.1, read on the forward strand.
GAGGGATAAACCACCCCATTCTTCTTTTTTTCTTTTAATTCCTTTTTCGTCAGGCAGGCATCTTCCTTGGAAATTGCCCCTTCCGCCACAGCAAGTATGGAAAATTTCTTACCATCTTGGGCCCTGCTCTTTAATGCCTTTATCACAATATCCAGATCATAAGGGATCTCCGGCAGCAGGATGATGTCAGCCCCGCCTGCAATCCCTGCATGCAGGGTAAGCCATCCGACCTTGTGCCCCATGACTTCCACAATGAAGACTCTTCCATGGGAAGCTGCCGTTGTATGGATGCAATCTATGGCATTGGTAGCCACATTGATTGCACTCTGGAAACCAAAGGTAATATCGGTCCCCCACAAATCATTATCAATGGTCTTAGGAAGGGATACTACATTCAGCCCCTCTTCCCGAAGGAGATTGGCTGTTTTCTGGCTTCCATTGCCGCCCAATACCACCAGGCATTCCAGTTTCAGCTTTTTATAGGTGTGCTTCATAGCTTCTACTTTATTAAGACCATTCTCATCAGGTGTCCGCATAAGTTTAAACGGCTGTCTGGAGGTACCAAGGATTGTCCCACCCGTAGTAAGAATCCCGGAAAAGTTTTCCGGCTTCATTACACGGTACTCCTCATAAATCAGCCCTTTGTAGCCATCCACAAATCCAACAATCTCAATATCGCCGGGCATCCGGTACAGTGCCTTTGCTACGCCGCGCATGGTGGCATTTAAGCTCTGACAGTCGCCTCCGCTTGTAAGCATTCCAATTCTTATCATAAAAGCACACCTCTTTTTTTGATTCGATTTGTCATTAGGAAATAGGTAGTATTATACCCATTTTATAATTATAATACAAAGGGGAATATGGGGCAAGGGAAAACTTTATTTCATAAGAAATGTAAGAAAATATTAAAAATGGTAATCATAAATTGCAAAAGACACCGCAAAACAGTTTCCTGCTCTCCGGCGTCTGATAATTCTTTCTATTTTTAATCCGTGCGTCTCACTTTGAACCGCTATCACAGGCGTTACCCTGGCAGTTAACTCGGTCCAGGCACCCTCACGGCACACAGAAGGTTTCACTTAGTGCTGCTGCATTCCTGCCCTGACACGGTTCATGAAGATCTGTTGCGTAAGACCCAAACGTCATCGCCACTTACCAGGGGCAGCCCTACAATAGGCAGCCCGGGGTGAGACATCACCCCTGCTAGAGCGGATTGCAGGTACAGGGCACCGCTATCTCCCCGGCTGCACGGAAACTTTATGACATGTATTGGTTTAATCGCACTTTAGTATACATGGAAACGGGAGGATTGTCAAGGAGTTGAAATGGATTTGCATTTTATTGGAATTACTCTCCGCTCTTTCCCGCTTTTATAAATCGCACACACCAGCTCTTGTGTGGACATCACCTCTCCCGCCGTATTTCGCGGACGCTTTCCTTCCGCCAGGCAGGAATAAAAATTCTGTATCTCCTTCATATGCCCAACCCCCCAGTACTGCTTCACATTTCCAAAATCAAAGGTTTCCATGGGGTTTCTGTCCGCTGCAAGCTGCCGTCCATCGTGGAAAGCAATCACAGCTTTCTCACCTGTCAAATTCACCATACCCTTTTCGCAGTGCAGCTCAATCTCCACAGGTGCGTCATATGTATAATAGTTCATGGCGTAAAAGCTGGCATTAAGACCGCTTTTATAGTGAATCAGACCTTCTGCGCAATCTTCCACTTTTATGGTCTTATGGGCCCTACTGCTGATGGTGGCGTCAACCCACTGAACCTCTGAATCAATAAACCAGTTCATCAGATCCAAGGTGTGAATGGCCTGGTCGATAATCACGCCGCCGCCCTCTTTCTCCCATGTTCCCTTCCAGTCGCTCTTAGAATAATACTCATCAGAACGGTTCCAGGTGACGGATGCTCTGGCAGAAAGGATACTCCCCAGTTCCCCCGCCTCCAAGGTCTTTTTAATCAGAAGCGAACCAGGGTTAAAACGGTTTTGAAAGCTTACCATTAAAACACGCCCGTTCTTTTCCGCCGCCTCTTCCATCTGCTTTGCATCCTTAAGTTCAATTGCCATGGGCTTTTCTGTCAGTACGTGGATTCCATGCTCCAGGGCATAGATGGCCATTTCAGCATGGAGATAGTGAGGAGTACAGATATGGACCGTATCGAGCTTCTCCTTTGCTATCATTTCCTGGTAATCTGTATAATAGCTGCAGCCGTACTGCTTTCCCGTCTTCTCTGCCAGCTCTCCATTACTGTCACATACCGCCGCAAGCTGTACCAACGGCTGCTTTTTAATTGAAACTGCGTGCATGGGAAATATCTTCCCGCATCCTATAATTCCTGCCTTCATTATCACAGCGCCTTTCGTCATCTGTCAAATTCAATATGTTCCACCATGGTGGCAGTGTGGCTGTCCGTGGATTGGTAGGCTGCCACAGCCACCTCTAAAGCCCTGGCACCGTCTCTTCCAGAGGCCAGTGGTTCTTTCCCGGTTCTGCATACCTCCACAAACTCACGTACCAGCCCCTCGTCACCGCCTTCATTCCATATCACGTCCTCGATGATACCGCTAACCTCATCCACGATGTGGTTCACCTGTCCAAAAGCCTTTACCTCCAGGACACCCTTTGTTCCGATGATTTCCATATCAACTTGAGGCCAGATTGGGTAATTTTTATGATGAGCCCAACTGCAGTCTATGGTCACAAATGCACCGCTTTCCATTTCAGCCACAACGATTCCGCAATCATCAATCTGCTTGTTGTGAATTAAATCACCACTTTCACAGTATACCGACCGGTATTCGCTGTTGGTGAACCAGCGGATTAAGTCGGCCAAATGAACGGTGTGATCCATCACTCCGCCGCCTCCTGACAGCTCCTTATTTAAAAACCAGCCGGATGGTATTTTCCCGTGGTTTATGCCTGTGATACTTAATATATCCCCGATTTCGCCGCGTTCCACCATTTCCCTTGCGGCCACAATATTCGGGTTAAAGCGCATGGGAAACGCATTCATGATACGGACCCCTGCTTCATCCGCGGCCCTTATCATCTGCCTTGCTTCAGCCGCAGTCAGGGCAAAGGGTTTCTCCACCATAATGTGTTTTCCTTTTAAAGCTGCATCCACTGATACCTGACAGTGCATTTTGTTGTTGGTACAGATAATGACTCCATCTACTGCTTCATTAAGAAGATCATGATAATCCTTAAAATATCTGGTCTTAAACTCATAAGCCATCCTGGTTCCCCGGAATTCGTCTTCGTCGGCAATTCCTAAAAGCTCTACGCCCGGAAGCTCCAGCAGGGCTTTCGTATAGCTTACAGCATGCATGTGTTCAAAGCTGATTACACCTATTTTTACATTTTTCATTCTTTTATCCCTCCGCTATAAGCTCACCGGCTGTCCCGTCTGTGACGACTGTATGCCTGCCAGTACTACCTTCAATGCTTCAATGGCTTCCTGTCCTGTTACCGCTAAAGGTAAGTTATATTCGATGGAACGCACAAATTCATTTAATTCAGCACAGTAAGGCTCTGCGATCCCCTCTACCGGTGAAAATGCCTCTAATTTATGCAGGCCCTCCTCACAAGTCTGCTTTATTACAGGGGAGGTGCTTAAATTGTCAAATTCAATCTGTGCCTTAGTCCCTACGATTTCATAGGTCACATGGAAGGCGGAACCGCTGGGGTAGGCCCAGCTTCCCTCTACATGGGCGATGGCTCCATTTTTTAAACGGAGAAGAAGGATACAGTGCTCCTGGCCGGCCACCGTGCCGTTAAAGCTCTTCGCAAAGACTCGCTCTACTGCTCCGACGTTGCGGATGATCCAGTCCACATCGTGAATCACCAGGTCCATAATCGGGCCGCCGCTTTTTCTATAATCCTGATACCAGTTCTCCCAGCTCCACTGGGGAAATGCCTGGTTTCTTGTTGTTCTGATCAGCCTGGGAACTCCCAGCCTGCCAGTTTCAATCTGCTCCTGTGCCTGCCGATAGGACGGAAAAAAGCGAAGTACATGGCCAACGGAAAATTTAACACCATTAGCTGCTGCCGCCTCAAGCATAGCCTCGCCATCTTCCATTGTCAGGGCTATGGGTTTTTCACAGAAGACATGCTTTCCCTTATTCATGGCCGCAATGGCATATTCATTATGAAGATACGTGGGAAGGCACACATCCAGCACATCAAAGTCTCCCTGCTCCATCATTTCTTCGAAGCTTGTAAAGGTTGCAGCGCCATGTAGCTCTGCCAGCCTCACCGCCCGATCCTCCTGTATATCACAGAAGGCCGTTACAGCCGCCTCCTTAATCTTTAAGTATCCGCTGGCATGGGTTCTTCCCATGGTTCCACAGCCGATCAATGCAATCTTTACCATTACCGCGTCCCTCTACTTTCCTATTTTATCTATTTTTATTTCTCGATGTACAGCCGCGTCCCGGTTCATACAAATGGAGGTTGTATTTTTTCACCAGTTCCATGGCCCGCTCATTTTTTCCCAGGATATTGACGTTATGAGCGTCACTTCCCGGCGAAAACAAAACACCCTGCTTTGCCAGCGCTTCCACCACCCACTCCCTGGGCGTTTTCGTAGCGCCATGCAGTTCATATGCTTTCCCGCTTTTCTTAAGCCGTTTTCCCAGTTCCTGTATAAATGAGGGATCAAAGTACGACTCGCTGATCTTTCTGCAGATTTCCTGCCTTCCCTCATAGGTCGTACCTTCTCCCAGCATCGGTCCAATGGGAAGGTAGCCCTCCGGGTGCCCCAGCACATCTCCTTCTCCCTCTGCCATCAAAAGCAGTTTTTTCTTATATGCCTGCCAGTAGGCGTCACAAAAATACTCTCCCCGCCGAAACGGATAACTCCCCTCTATGTAATGGGGACTGGTTATAATGATATCGCAGGCAGACTTACATTCCCGTTCTACGCGCAGATGTCCGGATTCATCGGTACAGGTCTCGATGCCGCAGTAGACCGTAATCGAGCTTCCTGCGGCCAGGTTCCTGATCTTGTCAAAATGACGGAGCAGCTCTCCAGTCGTCTTTTGGTCTCTTGAAAGACCTGGATCAAAGGCATCAAAATGGTCCGTAATCGCCAATTTTTCAATTCCCAGGGAGACAGCCAGATTTATGACTTCTTCCGGAGTCTTTTCCCCATCGGAAAATGTTGTATGTACATGATAATCTACCATAATCTTACCTTCCTATTTAATTCCGGAAAGCGACACGCCTTCTACCAAATATTTCTGGAATATGACGTAGATAATTAAGACCGGGATGATAGCCACTGCAGCTGCTGCCATTTTTAAGTTATAGGAATCGTAATATTGGCTTGACAGCTTGGCAATTGCTAACGGAAGCGTCCTCAGCTTATCCGAGTTCACCACAAGGAGAGGCCATTGGAATGCATTCCAGCTTGACACCATTTTCTGAATGGCAATGACCGCAATCAGCGGCTTCACTGCCGGAATTACGATTTTCCTAAAGATCAGCAGTTCTCCCGCCCCGTCAATCCTGGCCGCCTCCAAAAGCGGCGTGGGAATGGATGACATGAAGTTCCTGGCCAGAAAGATGCTGAAGGCATCCGCCATTCCCGGTATGATTAAGCCGGCCATGGTATCCACTAACTTTAACTGGTTTGCCATAATATAAAGAGGGATGATTGTAGCCACCCACGGGATCATGGTAGAGGATAAAATCATAAGAAATAGGACATTCTTTCCCTTAAATTCATATTTTGCAAAGCCGTAGCCTGCCAGTAAGACGATGGTCACTGTAGATAATACCTGCATAGCGGTAACAATGACACTGTTCCAGTAATAAAGCCCGATATTCAGTTTTTCGAACAGCTCCCTGAAATTATCGGTATTAAATTTTTCCGGCAGCAAAGTGGGCTTCAGTACATAAAATTCTTTCGATTCCTTAAAGGAGGCAAATATCATCCACACAAATGGAAAGGCGATAATCATAGCCAGGCCTAGGGTCAGGAGAAAGAAAAAGATTCTCACTGCCATTTTTTTACTTTTTTCACGATTCATCGATTGACTTTTCCTCCTTCCTACAACACATCCAGCTTCGTCGCTTTATATTGAACCATGGTGATAATCAGCACAATAAGAAACAAGCTAAAGGACATTGCAGATGCATATCCCATCTGGTAGCTTTGAAATCCCTTTTCATAAATGTAATTCACCACGGTTCTGGTGCTGTTTAACGGTCCCTTTAACATATATGTTTCCTGGAAAATCATGAACACTCCGATCACATTTTTCATGAGAAGATAGATATGAGCAGGGCGCAGCATGGGAAACGTGATGTAGCGGAAGGTCTGCCAGCTGCTTGCTCCGTCGATTGCGGAGGCTTCCTTTATCTCTGAGGGAACATCCTGAAGTCCTGCCAGATAGATCAGCATGGCTTCTCCAAAGTCCTTCCACACCTTGAAAATAATAACAGAAAGTACGGCGGTAGAGGCATTTTCCACCCAGCCAAGTCTCTTTAAGCCGAAAAAGCCTAAGATACTGTTAAACAGACCGAAGCTGGGCTGAAAAAAATACTCAAACAGGATTGCCGCTGCAATGGTTGAGGTAATGACCGGAGAATAGAAAATCAGACGGAATAATTTAACGCCTTTGATTTTTAAATTCAGCAGCAGCGCAGTAACCAGACCGGCAGCCAGGACTATAGGGACATAGATAAAAAATTGAGCCATAACGAGGCACGACTTCCAAAAATCCTTATCTCCCATCAGCCGGACATAGTTATCAAACCCAACAAAGTTCTTTTTGGGACTTAAGGCCGACCAGTCCGTAAAGCTGATCGGAAGGGCCATGATAGCTGGAATCAGTGTAACAAAAAATATATAAATTACGGCAGGTGCAATAAAAAAATACGGCACCGCCCTGTGCATAGTAATCCGGTTCCGGCTTACTGCGCCCTGGGATACTTTCATGGAAAAACCTCCTAAACGTGAGTGCCTAGAGGCGCCAAGCGGAACATGCCGATTGACGCCCTTTTTTGATTGTTATACCGGATTCTTTAATTCATCGTTCATTTTACTCTGGGCATCCTTTAAAATAGTCTCAATCGGTTCATCGGTCTGTAAAATCCGGTCCATAGCTTCTGTCCAGATGGTATTTAACGCAGAAGTCTGAAGCGCTCCTACAAAGGAATCATTCAGTGATTCAATAGCAACCGCTACCTTCGGGTCTGATTTTAATCCTGCGTCCTCTAAAAGAGCTTTTCTGGCCGGCAGCTCTCCCGTCTTCTCTGTCCACTGTCTTTCCACATCATCGCTGCTTAAAAACTGTATAAACCGGGTAGCCGCTTCGTCTGGAGCTTTTGCGCTCATTACATAGCCCCAGGAGGTCACGCAGGTCGCATGGCTGTCACCCTTTGCAGGAATCAGACCTACTCCAAAATCCAAATCCGGAGCTGTCTGGGGCAGGTTGCCGATCATGGCCGGATGGCCTAACATCAAGCCAATCAGCCCCTGCCGGAAGCCGGCCCAGTTTTTCACGAATTCCGTATTGTAAACCTTATCAGTTTTGTATGGTGCGGTATAAGCTTCTATTGCCTCCAGAACCTTCGGATCGTCAGCAAATACGTACTGTCCCGCCGCATCATCATAGAAGGCGCCGCCGTACTGCTTTATGATGGAAAGCACCTCAGGTGCGTAGCCCTTTCCGCCCCAGCCAGACTGAACCAGCTTACCGCCTTCTGTCTTTGTAAGCTTTCTGGACCAGTCAAAGAATTCATCCCAGGTTTGCGGCCCTTTTTCTGCATCCAGGCCGGCCTCAGCCACCAGCTTCTTGTTCCATAACATAACAATTGTCTGTAAGTCCGTGGGCATGCCATAATATTTACCGTCGTATTTCAAGCCGTCTACAGCCGCAGGCACAAAGTCAGCCGTGATTGAATCAGCAGACATAACTTCTTCTGCCAGCGGCTTTATCGCGCCGGTCTGCGCAAGCTTCGCCACCATTCCGGACTGTATCTGGAATACATCAGGTGCCGTATCGGTAGCTAGCGCCGGAATCAGCTTCTGGCTATAGTCTCCCTCTGGAATAAATTCTAATTTCACCTTAATATCCGGATTCTGCTCCTCAAATGTTTTGACAAGCGCAGTCATCATCTCATCCCTGGCTGCACTGGAGTGCTGCCAATATGTCAACGAAACAGGTGTTTTCTCCCCACCACCGTTTTCCTTCTCTGCAGCTGTCTTTTCCTGATCTGTTGTCTTTTCCTGACTTACTGCCCCTCCAGCCGTCTCTTTTGCCGGTGCCTTTGTACAGCCCGAGAGTCCTCCGGCCACTAAGGCTGCCGCAACCAGTAGTGATGCCATTTTTTTCATTTTGAAATCCTCCTCATATTTTATTAATAAATCAGGATTAAATCCTGTCTATTTTCTGATAGAAACCGCTGTAAAAACTTCCTTATCCAGCACATATTCTGCCATACCGTACAGCGACGTGTGATATCCTTGTCTGGATGCTTTGATGGAAATGCTGGCGGTAAAGGGCTTCAGTGCTTTTTCTTTCACCCATGCTTCCACCATCCCGGCCATCTCCGGGATTCTGGATACCGGGCCGCCAATTACCACCACATCGGGATTAAATAAATTAACCGCATTTACTGCGACCAGGGAAAGCAGCTCGATCTGTTCCCTCATGACCCTGTCGGCAATTTTATCCTTTCCTTCCAAATACCAGTCGGTAAGTACATCGTAGGACAGCATGGTGCCGTCTAATATGCTTTCGGGATAAATCGTTTCATACATCTGTGTGTACTGTGCCGCCGCAGGTTTTTCCCCAAGAAGCGTTCCAACGCAGCCTGTGGATGAGCATTTGCAGGGCAGCCCGTGAAGGTCTATGGTGGTATGTCCGATCTCAAGACCGCAGCCATCCATTCTTAAAAGGCTGCCCCTGCTGATTACCGACATGCCGACGCCCTGATCGCACAGCAGGTAAAGCATGTTCCGGCTGTCCTTTCTTGTTCCGTAATACTCTCCAAGAATCAGTGCATCTGTATCCTTAAATACGTAAACCTCCATATCCTTTCTAAACAACTGGTTGCTCAATGCCTGGAGATTCACATTTTCCAGATATAATGCAGTGGAATAGACAATGCTTCTGGAGCTGTAGCAGATAATACCCGGTATGCTGTATGCCACGATGGATATCTGCTCCATCACATTACGCTGCTGTTCCTCAATCAGAGCAGCCGTATCTTTCAGCGCACTGGAAAATGTGGCCTCATCGTGAATTCGGACCGGTAAGGATTTATGCCAGATAATCTCACCTTTCAGATTCACGATTCCTGCCAGAATCCCTTTTGCTGTCACTTTAAGGGTGAGAATTCTTACCCGTTCTCCGTTTAAGCTGTAAATCATTGGCTTTCTGCCGCCGCTGGACTCTCCGTAATATTCCTCCATCAGAAGCGTCTCTCCCACCAGCTCACGGATCAGTGCAGAGACCGTGCCTGCGCTTAATTTCGTAACTTCCATGATCTCGGCTTTCGTCACCTCATTCTTTTCACGGAACACGCTTAATATATTTTGCTTGTTTATGTATTTAATTGTCTCTTTTCCTGCCTTCAAACAATCACCCCTTCCCTTCTTCCCTCAGAATCGAGGTAAGCCTCCTCCCGGTTGCATCCCTTGGCTGCTTCCACTCCAGGCAATACGCCAGTGTGGGGATTAAGTCCTTATTGTACACGAGGGACGTTTCCCGGTAATCCGATCGTATGCCCGGCCCCGTCACTGCGGTAAAAATATGCTGGCATTTCTCATGAAGACTGTCATGGGTCGCATACAGATGTTTCTGGTCAAGAGGGATTAATGAAAAGCTTTCTCCCTCTGCCGGACTGATTAAAAGATCGGCATAATCCCGGTATACGCCCCGCTCAGTAAGTTCCTGCGCCGTAAGGACTGTTTCTACGTATGGAAGCCCACTGAGGCGCTTTTTTAAAGATTCCATTACATTCAAATTGTCAGCTCCTTCGGCTAAAAACATCTGGCATTGAATATCATGAGAGGTTAAAAGGATATCAAAATCCTTTGTTTCAACGTTTCCTTCCCGGCATACAGCCACCCGGTATCCCCATTCCTTAAGGGCGCATATTAAGTCCTCAGTCCTGCTTTTCCCTCTGTAACTTACCATGCCATGATCAGTAGTCAGAAGAAGATACGTGGAATCCAGCAGTCCCTTCTCTTCCAGACTGTTTAATGTCTCACCTATCAGCTCATCAATTTCCTCCAGCACCCGGTAGACGTTATCCACCCGTTTTTCCTCCGAATCCGCATAGCACCAGGGGGGATTATGACCTACAGAATCCAAATCGTCTATGTACAGAAATACGGCATCAGGAAATTCCGGATACTCATATATGGTGCCCTCATGTTCTATGACATTCTCCCGTATAAGCTTCAATAATACAGAAAAACGTTTCCTGCAATCACCGCCAGGTTCCATATAGAGTCTGTCTTTCCTTCCTCTGACAGCACCCTTTCCCTCCAATGCGAACTGCTGGATCGATACAAAGGTCCTTCCTTCCTCTGCCAATACCTCCCCTATGGTCTGTGCCCGGTTGAGACGTCCCGTAAGTACAATTTCATTGGCCTCCCTGTCCCAGTACTTGTCACAGTTTCCTGTCCGGTCTGAATAGCAGCCGCTGACGATACCCGTCTGCATGGGGCAGGTAATGGATGGAATTCCCGTATAAGCCTGTTCGAAGAAAACGCCGCGTTTCACCAGCTTTCTTATATTAGGGAGCGCTTTCTGTTCGTCACTCATTCGATCATAATAATATCTTCCAAAACCATCAAGATTGATGTAGATGAGATGCTTTTTCATCATTTAGCACCGTATCCTCTCTCATTCTATTTTTAATCACTGAAATAAGTTGGCTTTAATATAGTCCAAACTATATATAGTGTCAAATAATATTTTCACTTTATCCTATTTTTTGTTTATATTACCCTATATTTCATTAAACTTTTTTCAGTTATTGAATTTAGTTGAAAGAAGTGGACAGAAACTTGTAATCGTGGACCGGCCATGATATTCTTGATTTATTACTTAAACTAATTGTGACTATATAATTCGGGGGGATATCTCATGATAAGAACAATACGTGAAGATGAGCTGATTGAATCCAGACGATTATGCTTTATAGCCTTTGAAAGGGCCATTGACGGCGCCTCCTGCGCCGCAGAATCTGCCGATACCATAAAAAGGAATCCGGTTACCAGAATGAAGCGGGATTACCAGAATACACTGGCCTGGTTTGATGAACATAACGTCATGCAGGCATGTGTCTCCCACTGCGTTTGTCCGGTAGAATTTGACGGCAAAACGGCTTCTATGGCAGCGGTCGGCGACGTAGCCGCCATGCCCTGCTGTCAGGGGAAAGGAACAATGAAATCACTGTTTCGTACTATGCTGGAAGACTGGCACAGCCGTAACATTCATTTTTCCTACCTTTACGCTTTCTCTGGAACGTATTACGGTCAGTTTGGATACACCTACTGTGTGCGCAGAAAATACTGGAATTTCCCAATGACACAGCTTCCTGATTTCAGGGTTTCCGGTACTGTGGAGATATATCAGCCATCACGGCTGGAAGATTTAAAAACGATTTATGAAGCTTTTACCACTGGATGCAACCTTTCGGTCATGCGAGACGACATCGAATGGTATCACGCCGTGGGACAATATGAGCCTGACCGCGACTTCCGTTTTGCCTACGTGTATTACAGCGAAGCCGGAACCCCCTGCGGCTACCTCATCTACTCAAAAACAACAGATGAAAAGCAGGCCGTTACCATGAACTGCCATGAATTTGCATACTCAGATATAGAAGGCCTCATGGGGCTGATTCGATTCTGCAAAAGCAGGCAGGCCTATTATGACAGGGTTTCCATTCCCCTTCCCGACTTCATTCCCCTAGATTTTCTTTGTCAGGAATTTAGTCTGCCGGCAGGACATACGGCAACTATCCGCCAGACGATGCACGGCATGGTCCGGGTGGTTCATGCAGAGGAGGTCTTAAAGACCGCCCGGTTCCTGGCTAACGGTTCCATCCGTCTCTTCCTCCGTGATCCATGGCTCCCGGCCAATCATGGTTTATGGGAGATTGAGTGGAAGGAAGACCGCCTTTCTTCTCTCCATTATCAGGCGGACGGGGGCGAAGAGCAGGCCGACGCCGTCCTGGATATCTCTCTGTTTTCCAGGCTGATCTGCAGAGGTTTGACAAAGGAAGAGCTTTCTTACCTGCCGGCTGAGTGCCGGCGGTGCGGCGATGATATGCTGCTTCAGTTGTTTCCACAGAAGAAATGCGCGATTTCTGACTACTTTTAATGCCTTTTTTATCGTACCAATTTGCTACAGGCAATTACTCGTATAAATCCTCAATTAAAAAGCCTTCGAATTGAGACCGATTGCTCAATTCAAAGGCTTTTTTGTTAAATAAATATCATAGGAAATCCGGAAATAAAATCACTGTCCTGTTATGGAGGTTTTTTCTTCCTGTTTCTTTTTATTTCTTTCCCGAAGCTCTCTGAAAAATTCTTTCATCATTTGAGAGCATTCTTCTCCCAAGACCCCTGTTTCCGTTACAACCTGATGGTTAAACCCCTCCTCGTGAAGCATATCAAGCACCGATCCCGCACAGCCGGCCTTTGCATTCATGCATCCGATAACGACTCTGGGAATCCTGGCCTGGACAATGGCTCCGGCACACATGGGGCAAGGTTCCAGGGTCACGTACATCGTGCATCCCTCAAGCCTCCAATCCCCGATTTTTCTGCATGCTTTACGAATGGCGTTGATCTCCGCGTGGGACAGGACATTCATATCAACGGTACGGCGGTTATATCCGCGGGCTATAATCTTATCTTCGTAAACAATAACACAGCCGATGGGGACCTCGCCAATGGCGCCTGCCTTTTCAGCCTGTTTTATTGCTGTGCGCATATATTTCTCATCTGTCGTCATATTAGTTCCTCTTTGCTTTTATCTCCAAGGTGTTTCAATTTATTATACCCTTAGAGTACTTCATTGTGATATACTTGGATAAGTATATCACGAAACAAAGGAATGGTGAAGGTATGAAACTATGCGGTCTTCAAAAAACAACGCTTCTGGATTTTCCCGGCCACGTGGCAGCCACGATCTTTCTCGGCGGCTGTAATTTTCGCTGCCCCTTCTGCCATAACAGCGGGCTGATCGGCAGTGAGGCAGAGTCCATGTTCAGTGAAGAGGAAATTTTAAGCTTTTTAAAGAAACGAAAAGGAATTTTAGAGGGAGTCTGCATTACAGGGGGAGAACCCACCCTGTCTGAAGATTTAGAACCCTTTATCCGGAAAATCCGGGATCTGGGCTATCTTATTAAACTGGATACCAATGGATATCGGCCGGATGTCTTAAAAAGGCTGGCTTTAAACGGGCTTTTGGACTATGTGGCAATGGATATTAAAGCCGGCAGAGAACATTATCCCAAGGCAGCCGGAATAAGGGGGCTAAAGATGAAAGATATTGAGGAAAGCGCTTCTTTTCTCCTTCATGGAACCCTTCCTTTTGAATTCCGCACAACGGCGGTAAAAGGAATCCATAGCCTCCAGGATTTTGTAGATATTGGCGAATGGCTGACAGGTTGTCCTAATTATTATCTGCAAAACTATGCGGACTCGGACCAGGTCCTATGTCCAGGCTTCCAGCCCTTTTCCATAGAAGAGCTGAATAAATTCTTAAATATCTTAAAGCCCAGGATTCCCAACGCCATGCTAAGAGGCGTTGAGAATTAATCAGGGCATGCCGATAAGGGGGCTTAAACTAGCCCCCTAATTTTACATCGGTATACCAGAATCCAAACCTGCCGTCTTCCATTGGCTGCTCCTTGGAAAGCACAAAATTGGGAAAGCCGAACATGGAAGCCATATATCGCTCATTGCTGTAATAATGCCCCGGAATTCCAAGAAGGTAACGAGGCATTCCATCTGGATTCAACAGTTTTGCCAGGATTAAGTAACGGTAATTGTAGTATCCATGCAGGAGGAAGCTATTGTTGCCATAAACCCAGGACTCCCTTGGAAGGATACCGATATCCTGGGGTTTGATGGTCAGAATTTCACAGCCATCCTCATAATCAAATGCAAGAATCCTAGTATGTTCACGTTTCAACTTTTCCCAGATCATAGTATGGGAATTATCGACTTGGTTTTCACTTTGACGCAGGCGCTCCAATTCATCAGGATTTCCCAGCTTTGGCTGTACCTCCTGATTGCCCATGTTTTCTTTTAACACAGCATCTGCCCGGTAACAAGTGGTTTCACCAATCCCATCCTGGGCACTGCAAGGATAAGGCTCACTGAATACAGCTTCCCTTTCCTGGGCATCCACTGCTTTGGCATTCTCTTGCTCAAAAGCCTTTTCCTGCATCTCATTGGGTATGTCTTCCTGTCCGTCATTTTCCCAATCTCCGGATACTGGCTCCGCAGACTGCATGGCACTCTGCTGGACTCCTGCTGATGAAAACCATTCCGGTTCTCCGGCTGCTACCGGTTCTCCAGCCGGTTCCCCGGTCTCTGCTACTACGCCCGGTTCCTCCATATACTGGAGGTCTTCTTCCGATTCCTCTATGTACGGATGGTCTTCTTCCGATTCCTCTATGTACGGATGGTCTTCTTCCGATTCCTCTGTGTACTGTAAGGTATCTTCTTCCGCTATCGACTCATCAGACATGGTCCATTCCTGCTCCACAACCTCTGACTCTGCATTTACCAGTTCCTCATCGTCTGGTACGGCAAGGTCCATATCCGCGTCAGCTGATCTCTGATCCTCTTCAGACAGGTTCTCTGCTTGCAGATCTTCCTCCTTCGGCAGCTCCTGTTCTTCGGCAACCAGAACATCCTCTTCTTCTGTCCGGTCATCGGAGGAAGACTCAATTATATCATCCTTTGAAATCTCTGCCCTGGAAATCTCCCGGGGTTCATCAGGCGCCAGCGGGAACTCTTCCTCGATTTCGCGTACCGCCCGTTTTATCTTTTCTTCTGAAATAACGGCCTGTTCCTTCTCTGAAACCACCTTGGCCGCACTCTCCAGATCAACTTCCGCCGCATGGGCAACAGCATCTTCCCAAATGGTCGTATAGGAACGCCATGTATTTTTCACATCATGGATGGTCAGTCCATAGCACTGATCCACGTTAATTCCGGAGTGTTCTATATCGCTTGACGATACCACAGTCCTGAATTCACCGGAACCACCACGTATAAAAATATTTCCCAGGAATATTTCCTGGTCTGCGGCTAATAAGTATACTCCAATATCATTGCCGCCCACATATATTCTTTTGACACTGACCGTAATCTTGCACTGGACCCCTCTCGTCTCTATCTTGGCAAATCCGATGTTTTTTCCTTTGACTGCGCCTTCATAGGCATAAATATATGAGATTAGTCTTCGATAATTAGGCATGCCATCACTCCTTTATAATTATTTTATGCAAAATGCCATTGCATCTATGACACAAAAATGATATCCTTATGAAAAGAATATATAAAATTTTTTTCAAACGTATGGAGGGATAGAGAAATGAAGCTTTATCGCGCGAAAGACTACAACGATATGAGCCGCAAGGCTGCCAATATTATATCTGCTCAGATTATTATGAAACCGAGCTGTGTTCTTGGACTGGCTACCGGTTCCTCACCTATAGGCACCTACAAGCAATTGATTGAGTGGTACAACAAGGGAGATCTTGATTTTTCCCAGGTTAAGACTGCGAATCTTGATGAATACAAGGGACTCACCAGGGATAATGATCAAAGTTATTACTATTTTATGCGTGAGAATCTGTTTCGCCATGTAAACATTGACGAAGCAAATACCAACATCCCCAATGGAATGGAACCTGATGCCAACAAAGAAGCAGCCCGCTACGAGGAAATTATCAAAAGCCTGGGCGGTGTTGACTTACAGCTCTTAGGTCTTGGGCACAATGGCCACATTGGTTTCAACGAGCCATCCGATATTTTTCCAAAGGATACACACATCGTAGACCTTCAGGAAAGCACCATTGAAGCCAACAAGCGTTTCTTCGCATCAATTGACGAAGTTCCACGCCAGGCTTATACCATGGGAATCGGCACCATTATGAGAGCCAAAAAGATCCTGCTGATTGTCAGCGGTGCTGAAAAAGCAGACATCCTTCATGATGTAATCTGCGGACCGGTTACTTCCAAGGTTCCGGCATCTATTTTACAGCTTCATCCGGATGTTACCATTGTTGCAGACGAAGCGGCTCTTTCCAAGCTGGAAAATATTTAAGCCCAGCTGTTTATTCTTCTGTTTCCAAATTATATGACAGTATCTGCCCGGCTGCTCCTGCACCGGGCTTTTTTATTCCCATTTGCAGGGTGGACATTCTGAATAGGAAAAGCAGGAGTTTCATTAGAAATTTTCAGGTTGGAATTTATATGGAAATAGTGTAGAATGAGTTTAAAACTTATGATAAGGAGATGTTAAATATGGCATATACATTTTCAAAAGATTTAGAAACCGGCAACCAGTTAATTGATTCTGAGCATCGCCAGTTAATTGATGCAGTCAATAACCTGCTTACCGCCTGTTCCACAGGGAAAGGGCGTGCGGAGCTGGCTAATACCACCAAATTTCTGCAGGACTATACCGCAAAACATTTCGGCAATGAGGAGAAGCTCCAGATTCAGAATCAGTATCCAGATTATGTAAACCACAAGCGTTATCACGAGGATTTCAAAAAAGTGGTTGCAGGAATCTGTGCCAAGCTGGAAAAGGAAGGCCCGACCATCATTCTTGTAGGCGAAGTTAACAGTGCCATTGCAGGCTGGTTAATCAACCACATCAAAAAAGAGGATGCCAAGGTGGCCGCTCATATTAGAAGCAGGGCTTAATCCTACAGAGTAAATTGCATCTTATGGTACCGGTATTTTGACAGAACAGGCCGGAAAGCTAAAACAACGCTCCGGCAGAAGGAAGGAACATGATTATGAAAGATCCAAATTGTGCATACTGTATGAAGGGAGATCTTGTTGCAAAATTCGGCTATCCTGTTTGCGAAATGGAGACAGGATTCTTATATTTATTTAAAGAGCAGAGTAAAAAGGGCAGAGTTATTCTTGCTTATAAAGACCACGTCAGTGAGCTGGTTGATATTGAGGATGAGGAAAGAAATGCCTTCTTTGCTGATGTAGCCAGGGTTTCTAAGGCTGTCCATAAAGTATTTAATCCGGATAAGGTAAATTACGGCGCTTACGGCGATACCGGCTGCCACCTTCATATGCATATCGTTCCGAAATATAACGGCATGGACGAATGGGGGAGTACCTTTGCCATGAATCCGGACAAGTTATATCTGACAGATAAAGAGTATGAGGAAATGGCGGCTGCCATCCGTGCAGCATTATAAAAATAAAAACACTCATGAGGAGGAGGCCGGATCATGTTAGATGAAATCAGAGCACAGGCCGAAATGGCTGCAAAAGAGCTGCTGGAAGCGGCACACTTAAACGAGAAGGACTTAGTCGTAATCGGATGCTCCTCCAGCGAGATATCCGACCACAGGATCGGTTCCCATTCCAGCGCGGAAATCGGACAGACTGTGTTTTCTGCCATTTATGAGGTTTTTAACGAACAGGGGATTTATGTTGCAGCCCAGTGCTGCGAGCATTTAAACCGGGCTTTGATTCTGGAAAAAGAGGCGGCCATACTCTACGGCTACGAACCGGTCAATGTGATACCGCAGTTAAAAGCCGGCAGTTCCCTTGCAACTGCGGCTTATCAGACCCTGCAATGCCCTGTGGCAGTAGAATCCATAAAAGCCCACGCCGGAATTGATATCGGTGACACCTTGATTGGCATGCATTTAAAGGCCGTAGCTGTACCCGTCCGTATAAAGACCAGGTACATCGGCGCAGCCCATGTCGTCACCGCCCGTACCAGACCGAAATACATTGGCGGGGCCCGCGCCTGCTATGACGAGAACTTGGGATAAACAACCTTTACACAACGCAAAAAGCGCATCTTGCAGCTGTTTTTACAGCTAATCAAGACGCGCTCTTTTTATATTTATTATTAAGCTATTTTATGATGGATATTTTGCTCCAGTCATTAATCCATAGTAGCATGTGTAAAGAACCAGTAACCGTATGGAGAATGCCATGTACCCTTTAATTCAGGCTTCTGCAGATAGAAATCGCTGGAGTATACAAGCGGAGCAACCGCTGCATCTTCCATGATCAGCTTCTCTGCTGCATGAAGCTTCTCATAATGCTCTGTCTTATCAGCCGTGTCACGGGCCGTATTTAACAGGCTGTCCACCTCAGGATTTGAATACTTTCCGTCGTTGTTTCCGCTTTCAGTCGTGAATAAGTTTAACATATTGGAAGGATCATCATAGTCGTATACCCAGCCTCCGCGGGCAATCTGGAAGTCACCGGCACGACGGGTTGGTGCGAAGGTAGACCATTCAACAATCTTAATATCCATTCTGATTCCCAGTTCGCTCCATGCACTCTGTAAATATTCTGCAATCGGCTTATTGTAACCGGCATCATTGGTCATATATTCGATCACTGGGAAGCCTTTTCCGTCTGGATAGCCTGCTTCTGACAGAAGTTCTTTTGCTTTGTTTAAGTCTTCTTCGTAATTGCTTACATTAAAGTAATCACCGCCGTTGTTCTTTCTTGTAACCTCTTCAAAAGAAGAACCGCCTTCCACATCAGAGATACCAGGGCCTACAAAGTTGGTAGCTGGTAATACAGTTCCTGCCATTACGGTACTGGCAATGTATTCCCGGTCAACGGCAAGGGTCAATGCACGGCGCACCAAAGCATTATCAAAGGGGGCTTTCGTAACGTTGAAGATTGTATAGGAAGTCGCCATACGAGGATCTAAGTGGTAATCAGGCGTACCCTCAAGGCTTGGGATCTCGTCAGTAGGAACATCCTTGATCATAGATACTTCCCCTGTCTGATAAGCACTGTAAGCTGCGTTGGAATCTTCCATAAGAACAAATTTTAAGGTATTTAAGGTTACAGAATCTGCATCCCAGTAATTTTCATTCTTAGCAAAGGAGATATGGGAACCTGGTACCCACTCGATCATCTTTAACGGTCCGTTTGATACATAAGTATCAGGAATTAAGGACCACTGGTCACCATTAGCCTCTACGACATCCTTTTTTACAGGTGCCATGCTGGCATGGGTTGTAATTTTATCAAAATAAACGCAAGGAGATGCCAGCTCCACTACAAAGGTTTTTGCATCAGGTGCGGATACAGCCAGGGCATCAACATTTCCTGTTGTTGCCTCATCATATCCTTTTACCATGGAAAGCATGTCTGCTGCATAAGGAGCTGCTGTTGCAGGATCAGCCAGACGCTTCCAGGAATATACGAAATCTTCTGAGGTAAGTTCAGAGCCATCACTCCATTTTAATCCATCCCTTAAATGAAACGTATAGGTAAGTCCATCATCACTCACATCAAAAGACTCAGCCTGTCCGGGAATAATATTATTATCCTTATCAAAGGTCATAAGTGTCTCAAATGCGTGCAGGATCATATTGGATGCATCAATTGATGCATTTAAAGCCGGATCAATGGTTTCCGGATCAGGACCAATCTGAACTGCCAGATCAAGCCCTCCTGCTGAATTTCCTGCTTCTGTTTTCTGTGTTTCGTTGCCGGCCGTACCGGATTTACCGGAACCCCCGCATGCTGTCAGGATCATCCCTGAAGCAAGGACTGCCGCTAATACAAGCGCCATTTTCTTCATATCTGTTCCTCCATATCTGCTATTTTTTTGCGTCCGCCCTTCAGAGACAGCGCAGGTTTTAGCATACCACAGATAGACGGTTCTTGCAACGTGGAAATTCATGACACCCTCGTGTTACCGCGGTAATTCAGTAAAGGGCCAGACATTTCCTGGCGGGAAATGTCTGGCCCAAAAAGACACTTTTATATTTTATTAACGGTATGAGGTCTGAACTGCCTTCATTAAATACTTCGGATCCTTCACATAAGGGGTGACCGGACAAATCTTTTTATTCGATCCCATCAATGTGTAAACAGCGATTCTGGCGGCCCTGACCGAATATTCCTCGGTAAATACCATGTCATCCGGAATTTCCACAAACTGGCTTATCATAGCGAAGTTGGTAGAGCCGGCAGGAACTACCTTCGGACGGTCAGTCATTTTGCGTGGCTGGAACTGGGCATCTACATAAGGCATCATGCAGGGAATGACATTAACCACATCTGCCAGGATTTCATCCTTACGGTTTTCCATGTGAAGATGGTGGAGAAGCTCGATGAGCATTTCCTCTCCGGTACAATCCTTCATCGGTTTCTTTATGAAGTCCCCTTCACGGTCCGTATAAAGCCCGTATCCCCAGAAGATCGTCTGGTCCATAGGCTGATTGATAAAATGAGGCTGGGCAGCTACAACTATGCTCATCAGCCAGTTGGAATCCTTAAAGGTCATAAGTGCTCCGCTTCCAGGTACATTGCCGGAGTAATCCTCAATCAGTTTAAGAAGTTTATTTCCACGGCTTGTTACGGTAAAGCTTTCCCAATTGGTCTCATGAACATCGCCAAAGAATGGGTAAGGATTTCCAAGTCCAGGTTTCTTAGCCGATACCTTGGTCCATAATTCCCCGGATATTGGTCTTAACACAGGCTCCGGAGCCGGAGTGTGAAGATCTCCAAGGGTTGCGCTGTCGGTCATACACGCATTGGTCATGATGCAGATATCGCCATCCTGAAGCTCGATCTGTCTTTCTATCCCGTTATCTTTTAAGTGAAGCACTTTAGCTGTAATTCCATCTCCATCTGCGAAATCAATATCTGTAACCGTACAGTTTTCCGCAAAGACAACTCCCTGCTTTCTTAAATAGTTTTCCAAAGGACGGATTACACTGTCATACTGGTTTAATGGGGTTCTTGTTACTCCTTCCAAAGTCTCGATCCTTGAAAATTCCAGGATCATCCGGCGCATGTAGCGGCGGAACTCAAAAAGACTGCTCCATTTCTGGAATGCAAAGGTAGTCTGCCACATATACCAGAAGTTCGTTGTAAAGAAATGAGGCATGTCAGCGAACCATTCCTCAATGGTCATATCATCCAGCTTTTCTTCCGGTGTATTCATAAGCTTTAACATGGCCATACGTTCCTGCTGGGTAAAGCCCATGCTCTTCACATCAAGGATGGTTCCATCCTTATCTACCAGCCTGGCTTTCGCATGGGTTGGATGGGCATGGTCAAAGCTTAAGATCTCTTCGCTTACGCTCCTTGCAGGGTTATTTAAAGACGGGATGGTACGGAACAGTTCCCAGAAGTTTTCATAAGTCTCTTCATTAAGCATACGTCCGCCCCGGCAAACAAATCCTTTTTCCGGAGTTCCGATACCATCGTTGCTTCCTCCGAGAATATGCATTCCTTCAAAAATCGTGATCTGGTCTCCCGGCATGTTGCAGTCACGTATGAGATAAGCCGCTCCTGCCATGCTTCCCAAACCGCCGCCTACAAAATATGCTTTTCCAGGGGCCTGTCCGTTTTCCATATGACTTATGTTTTCTTCATTTTTTAAATCCATCTGTTTTTTTGAATAATCATAGGCTTTTTTTGCAGCTACTCCTGCTGCAGTTGCCGCAGCTCCCCATGCAAGCACTTTTCCGAAATTATTTTTTCCTTTCATATGCAACGCTCCATTCTATGAATTGTGTTAACTGATATGCTTATATTATCATACTTCATTTTATCCGTCACCATACATGGTTTTTCAGTTGTATAAAAAAACGACATCAGGGAAATGATGTCGTAAAACCAGACAATTTTGCAATTTTGTCTATAGAAGATTTTTTTACCTTATTTTAATATAAAGATAATGAAAAAGGAGGACTTTTTATGTCGGCAACTATTCACAAACAT
This sequence comes from Lacrimispora sanguinis, assembly GCF_044987295.1. Lineage (NCBI taxonomy): Bacteria > Bacillati > Bacillota > Clostridia > Lachnospirales > Lachnospiraceae > Lacrimispora > Lacrimispora sanguinis. Next base: position 2,919,132 of record NZ_CP173277.1, read on the forward strand.
ATCCGGGAGTCCGTCCTGAAAACGGCGCTTCTCCACCAGTTAAGAAACGGGCAGAAATCTCCGGAGCGAACCGCCCGGAACTTAGAAGAACTGTTGGAAAAATTCAACCCCTTATCCGCAGAGCTTTTTTCTTATTCTGATCTGGTTGTGCTCATTAAAAGCTGTACTATGGAAGAGTGCCTGGATATCATCATGCATAAGCTTTCTTAAAGCCCTGCCTGGCTCCGGAGATAACCGGCCCGCTCCGAAGCCTTGGCCAGGCTTTTTAAACGTTCCGCCACGAGCCGCGGCTCCGTTCTCATTCCCTTCTCCACCCAGTCAACGATGATTCCGCATATGCCATATGCATAAAATTCTGCGTCAAAATCCCTCTCCTCTACGGTAAGCTTCTTCTTTTCATCCAGCTTTATAATCGCTTCGGAAAACAGGGCCTTTGCCATCTCAAATAAGTAACTCTCAAAAGTATGTTCCTGTTCCTTGATGGTATTGATGTAAAAGGCCTTTTCTTCTTTCATATTCTGAAGCAGTTCAAAAATCTTCTGGTCCCAGTTATCAAGGGTAATGTCTTCTGCTAATTTAGCAAAATTCTCATTGTAATAGATCCAGCTTAAAAGTTCATATTTATCCTGAAAATGATAATAGAAGGTCTGCCGGTTTAACCCCCATACCGAAGTGATATTGGATATGGATATCTTATCAAAGGGCTTTTCCCTGCAGACTTGTTTTAAGGCTTCTGCTATTGCTCGTTTTGTAATAAGCGAATCCGACATAATCCCTCCTATCTGTTATTTCATTCCTGTAAAATAGTTGCTTAAGGAGGCAAACTGCTCTAAAGTCAATGCCTCTCCCCGTATGGAGGGCCCAAGTCCCAGGCTTTCAACCGCTTCCATGATCTGTTCCTTTGTAAAGGGAATCTCCGGAGAATTGTTTAATCCGTTTTGAAGGGTCTTTCTTCTCTGGTTAAAGGATGCTCGAATCAGCCGGAACATAAGACCAGGATCCTCTGTCTTTACCGGTGGTTCCTTGTGGCGGGTCAGGCGGATGACTGCAGATCCTACGTTAGGGCGGGGCATGAAGCAGTTAGGAGGAACATTTGCCACAATATATGGATCTGCATAATACTGGACTGCCAGGGAAAGAGCGCCGTAATCTTTGGAACCAGGCCCTACCTGCATGCGATCAGCCACTTCCTTCTGAACCATGACCGTGATATTATCGATTGGAACCAGGTTTTCAAAAAGACCCATAATGATGGGGGTCGTGATGTAATATGGAAGATTTGCAACAACCTTAATGGGACGTCCGCCGTTATATTGTTCCGTTATCTGATTGATGTCAACTTTAAGAATATCCGCATGGATAACGGTTACATTCTCATAGTCTGCCAGGGTCTCGTTGAGTATGGGGATCAGGTTTGAATCGATCTCCACTGCCACTACATGTCTGGCATTTTCAGCCAGGTACTGTGTCATCGTACCGATCCCCGGCCCGATTTCCAGAACGCAGTCATCCTTTGTTACGCCTGCCGCGGCTATAATTTTATCTAATACGTGAGTATCTATTAAAAAATTCTGTCCGAATTTCTTCTGGAATGCGAATTCGTATTTCTTTATGATCTCAATAGTTTTTTGGGGATTTCCCAGTGTTGCCATGCCTGTCCTCCGTTTTCTTTTATAGCTGTTCCTAAAGCCTGTAAAGCCTTTTGGCATTCTGATTGGTGATATCAATAACTGTTTCTTCCGGAATTCCTTTAATGGCACTGATTTCCTGTACCACATAAGGAAGATTGATAGAGGAATTACGCTTTCCCCTGTTGGGCGCGGGAGCCAGATAAGGACAATCCGTCTCCAGGACCAGCTGTTCCATCGGCATATACTCCACCACTTCTTTAAGTTTCTTTGCATTCTTAAAGGTAAGGACACCTCCGATCCCAAGATAATATCCCATATTTAAGTATTCCCTGGCGATCTCCTTTCCATAAGAAAAGCAGTGAATCACTCCCCCAATGTCCTTTCCTCCCTCTGCCCTCATAATATCCAGAGTATCCTTTGCCGCATCGCGGCTGTGGATGATGACTGGAAGCTTTACTTCCCTGGCCAGGCTGAGCTGGCGGATAAACCACTTTTTCTGGGTTTCATGATCGGGCTCATCCCAGTAGTAATCAAGACCGATCTCGCCGATTGCCACAATCTTTTTATGGGAAGAATGTTCCTTCAGCCAGGCTAAGTCTTCCTCGTTCAGTTCTCCGGTTTCATTGGGATGAACACCGATGGCTCCGTATATATATGGATATTTCTCTGCAAGTTCCAGTGTATGTCTAGAAGTTTCCATGCTGGCCCCCACATTGGTGACAGCCTCAATTCCATGGTTATAAAGGCTGGTCAGCAGTTCCTCCCTGTCTTCATCAAATGCCTCATCATCATAATGGGCGTGTGTATCAAAAATCATAGGAATCTCCTTATAATAATCAAACGCAGAATATAAAGCAAAACTAAGTGAGCGGGATAAAACCAATAAAAAAAGTATTTTAAATTATTTTTTCCTCTCGCCCCGCTGTACATACGGATGGGGATGAAAGCCAGGATGGCGGCTCCAAAGCAGCTAAGGCTTTCTACGGCTGCCAGAATTCCTGCAAATATGGTCTGTCTTTTCTTATCTTTATAAAAAACATAAAAAAGCAGGATCATGGAAATCCCAATGATATTATAATCACATTTAAGAAGAACAGCCGCTCCGCATCCGGCCAAAAATACCAGGGTCTGCCTGATTGGGTTACCAAAAACCTTATCATACCAGTAAATAACCCATAGACCAATGAACAGGGTAAAATATACATTCTGATATCCTGGGTAAAGCCATGTGTCAAAGACAGCCAGGTCAAAAGGAATCTCAGAAATAAGAGCGAATAAAAAAAGCCTGGCACCATATTTCTTAATATCCCTGGTATGGAAAAATCCTTCTACCAGCAGAAAACAAAAGATAGGAAATGCAATTCTTCCAATGGTGCGAAGCGCCAGGTTCGCTATACTCACCCAGGCCAAGGGGTTCTCCTGATATTTTAATATACCATTTTCAAGAATAGCCACTCCGATATGATCTATGAGCATGGTAACAATGGCGATCATCTTTAAAGTGTTTCCTGTTATTCCTTTTATGCGGGCGATCATTGATTCCTTCATGGAATTCTCCTTCTTAAAACAATAAGGCCGGATTCGATTACCCGGCCTTTCGTTGTTTCTTTTAAAGTGTCTTCAGATATTCCCTTGTATTAGCAGATTTCCGCTCCTGCCGGCATTGTTTTCTCCGGTACCATAAGGGATAGGTTGCCTTCTGCATCTTCCGCGCAGAGAAGCATGCCTTCAGACATGACTCCAGCCAGTTTTGCTGGTTTTAAGTTTACCACAACCATCACCTTTTTGCCAACCATTTCTTCCGGTGAATAGTGAGCTTTGATTCCGCTGACGATCTGTTTTACCTGACTTCCGATTCTCACCTGGGAACACAGAAGCTTCTTTGACTTTGGAACCGCTTCACAGGCAATGATCTCACCTACCTGGAACTGAAGCTTGGCAAAATCGTCGTATTCAATCTCTGCCTTGGCTTCTATATCAATCACGGCCGAAGCATCTTCTTTGGGAGCCTCTTTCGATTCTGCCTCTTTCGGCCCATACATGGCTTCCACCTTCTCCATGACTTCTTTGATATCCATTCGGGCAAACAAGATCTCCGGTTTATCCGTAACCTTGTTCCCAGAGGGATATAAACCAAATTCATTCATCTGGGATAAATCTCTTTTTTCTGTATTCAGTTGGTTAAGAATCTTTTTCGATGTATTCGGCATAAAGGAGTCAAGGAGGGATGCTCCGATGGCAATGGCCTCCGTCAGATTATAAAGAACGGTTTCCAGCCGGCTCTTTGATGCTTCATCCTTAGCAAGAGTCCATGGAGCAGTTTCATCAATGTATTTGTTGCTTCTTCTGAAAATGTTAAAGATTGCTGTCATAGCATCAGCAACGCGGAGCTTCTCCATCTTCTCCTGAACCTTTTTCACTTCTTCCAGCACGACTGCCTTTAAGTCTTCATCAACAGCATCCACTGCCTTCCCGTCAGACACAATTCCGCCAAAGTATTTATTGGACATGGAAATGGTACGGTTCACCAGATTGCCAAGGATATTGGCAAGGTCAGAGTTCATACGCTCCACCATAAGCTCCCAGGAGATGACACCGTCATTGTCAAATGGCATTTCATGAAGGACGAAATAGCGGACTGCATCCACACCAAAGAAATCCACCAGGGTATCTGCATACAGGACATTACCCTTGGATTTGCTCATCTTACCGTCCCCCTGAAGCAGCCAGGGATGGCCAAATACCTGCTTTGGCAGAGGAATATCAAGGGCCATCAGGAAAATAGGCCAATAAATTGTATGGAAGCGGATAATATCCTTACCGATCAGGTGAAGGTCTGCCGGCCATAATTTGGCAAACTGATCACTGCTTTTGCCGTCACAATCATAGCCGATTCCTGTAATATAATTGGTCAGCGCATCAAGCCAGACATAGGTGACATGCTTCGGATCAAAGGACACCGGAATTCCCCATTTAAAAGTAGTCCTGGATACACAAAGATCCTGAAGCCCCGGAAGTAGGAAATTGTTCATCATCTCATTTTTTCTGGACACAGGCTGGATAAAGTCCGGGTTCTCATTGATGTGTTTTATCAAACGATCCGCGTATTTGCTCATGCGGAAGAAATATGCCTCTTCTTTTGCCGGCTTTACCTCACGGCCGCAGTCCGGACATTTGCCGTCTACAAGCTGGGATTCTGTGAAAAAGGATTCACAGGGGGTGCAGTATAAGCCTTCGTAATGTCCTTTATAAATATCACCCTGATCATAGAGTTTCTTAAAGATCTTCTGAACCTGTTCCTCGTGGTCTTTGTCAGTAGTGCGGATGAATTTATCGTAAGAGGTGTTCATCAAATCCCAAATACTCTTTATTTCACCGGCTGCCCTGTCTACAAATTCCTTCGGCGAAATACCTGCGGCCTCTGCTTTTTCTTCAATCTTCTGGCCGTGTTCATCGGTTCCTGTCTGGAAAAATACGTCATAGCCTTCCGCCCTTTTATAACGGGCAATCGCATCTGCAAGTACTGCCTCATAAGTATTGCCAATATGAGGCTTTCCTGATGCATAGGCAATGGCTGTGGTGATATAATATGGTTTTTTGTTAGAATCTTTACACATTCTGTTTTCCTCCTGTTTATGAAATGGGAATTCAAATAAAAACCCGTCTTAAAATATCCTTTCGGAAATTTAAAGACGGGGAACTGTCCCGTGTTACCACTTTAATTTATCCGTACCTTACAGTACAGACCTTACCGGCTGCGTTTGTTCCATAAAATCCCCCTAAGATCTTATGGTTACTTAATAACAGTCTGACACGATAACGGGTGTAACCGTCGAAATTTAAAGGCGCTGTTTCGCCAATTCAATTCCGCTGCTCCAAGGCCATGTTGGGAAATACGCTCAAGCTTCCTTTTCAGCTTCCGGAAGTCTCTGCACATGAGGTTAATTTCTTACTCTTCTTTTCTCAGCATTCTAGAAATTAGATTGTTAGTAACCCTAGTTTAATAGTTTCAGTAGGGTTTGTCAAGCGGGTATGTTGATACATCAGTGCTTTTGTCATGACTTTTTTAATATCATCATATAAATAATAATAGTGAATCACGGAGGAATAAAATATGAAAAACATTGTTTTGAAACAGGGCCGCCGTTTTCTGTCCTTCTTCCTGGCTGTTTCCCTGCTTTGTGCTTGCGCACCCCCCAATAAATCACCCGCCACACCTACAGGGGCGGGGTATGAACAATTCCATGCAAGGGATTTATCCGCTCAAAACAAGTTTGATCAATTTACAAATGATCTGTTTCGTGAGGAGATCAGCGATTCCGGGATCAGCTTTCATTTCAGCATAGCAGATCCTGCTTCCCGGGGACTTGACACAGTTCCTTTGACCCTTGGTGATTTTTCTCTGGATAAAATGAAACAGGGATCAAAAGACCTTAGGGAGTTAAAAATGAAGCTGGAAGACTTTAACCCCCGACAGCTAACCGACGAACAGCGGTTAACCTGGCAGATTCTCCGCTCCTACATAAATACGGAATTAGCCTCCGACGGTCTGGAGCTTTACGCCCAACCTCTAACTACTACCATCGGAATCCAGGCACAGCTTCCCATCTTGTTTTCAGAATACGCCTTTTACACCAGGGATGATGTGGACCACTATCTTGCGCTGCTTTCTACCATTGATGATTATTATGGGCAGATCATGGAGTTTGAAAAGAAAAAATCAGAAGCCGGCTTATTTATGTCTGATGCTACCGCAGATCATGTATTAAAATCCTGCGAGGCATATCTAATCCAGCCTGACCACAGCTTCCTTGCCGACACATTTAACACACGGGTGGATGCCCTCACGGACTTAACCGATGAAGAGAAAGCTTCCTATAAAGAAAAGAATTTAAAAGTCCTGGAAGAACATTTCATACCAGCTTATAAAAATCTAGTCAATGGAATCACCGCCCTAATGGGGACCGGGACCAATGACAAGGGCTTATCCCAGTATCCTAAGGGTAAAGAATATTTTGAATACCTGGTCAATTCCAATACAGGAACCTCCTATGGTTCCATCCGAAACCTGACAAAGGCAATCGAAAAACAGCTGAACTCTGATATCCAGGCCATAGGACAGATTACAAAGGAACACCCGGAGGTCCTGGACCACCTTGACAACTATTCCTTCCATTATACCAAACCGGAAGATATCCTGGATTTTCTTAAAACCCAGATATCCTCAGATTTTCCTGAACTTCCGCCCTGCAGTTATACAGTAAAGTACGTTCCAAATTCCCTGGAGGCATCTTTAAGCCCTGCCTTCTACTTAGTCCCTCCCTTGGACCGTTATGAGGATAATGTCATTTATATCAACGGCAACCCGCGGTTTCAAAATGATGACCTTTTCACCACCCTGGCCCATGAAGGCTACCCGGGGCATTTATATCAGAATGTTTATTTCTTAAGCAGCAAACCGAATGACTTAAGAAGCATCCTCTCCTTCCCCAGCTATTCGGAAGGCTGGGCAACTTATGTGGAGTTTTACTCCTACACCATGGATAACGGGCTGCCTCCGGGACTTGGAGAGCTTTTAGCACATAACACTGCCGTCACCTTAGGCATCTATGCTTATCTTGATATTTGTATCAATTATGAGGGCTGGGATAAAGAGCAGACAGCCAAATATCTTGGCACATTTTATAATATTGAAAAAACGGATATTGTGGATTCCATTTACAACAGCCTGATCGAGAATCCCACCAACTATATGGAATACTATGTGGGATACATGGAAATTATGGAAATGCTGGGCACAGCCAAGAAGATCTTAAAAGATGATTTTAATTTAAAGGACTTTCACACCTTTTTACTTAATACAGGTCCTGCTCCGTTTTCAGTTATCCAGCCTGCGTTCCGTACATGGCTGTCCAAACAGTTAAGAAACCAGTAAAAAAAGGGCAGAAGCTTGTGATTGCTTCTGCCCTTTCTATTTATTTTATTTTCTTATAATTCTTAACGTATTCCAGGTAATCACCATCTCCCTGCTTGATCTGACTATTGGAATAATCCTTACCATTAACAAGAACTTTTAATTTGTCCAATTCAAAATTCTCAATAAAGGTATTGCCAACCGCGGTCAGGGTAAGTATATCATCCGCTGTACCCTTTTCCGGTATCTGGGATAAATCAAGAGTGGCCGTGCCATCATCTTTTTTATCAAACTTCAGAACCTTTGTACCTTCCTCTAATACGCCGTATTCAATCAGCTTGTCCGCCATAGCGTCTGCCGTCAGTTCAGATACTGCATCCATTGCCTGATTTAAACCTGTGGCGTCATCATTCTGGCTGTATACGGATATGATCTCCATAGGTTCTGCATTAGGATCAGGAACTTTATCACTGGCGCCTCCCGTTGAAGCTATTGCCCCAGGGCCAGGTGCTGTGGTCTCCACCTTTGGTTCTGTTGGTGCACATGCCACCAGGGACACCATCATCATTGCGCTCATTAAAAACACGATGAATTTTTTCATAATTGCATATTGCCTCCTTAAATTCTGTTAAAGGCTCCGAAACCATAGGTTTAACTTGGTTAGAGCTTTGATCAAAACTTCTATTTCATTCTCACTTAAACCTGAAACAATGCCGGCGATCATCTCCTGATGAAATCTGGCATGATGCTCATAGGCTTCTTTCCCTTTTTCTGAAAGAGAGATGTATACAACACGTCGGTCCTCTTTGCCTCTCTGACGGGTTACATACCCCTTCTTTACAAGACTGTTCATGGCTATGGTTAACGTGCCGACCGTAACGGACAGTTCCCTGGCTATGGCTGACATATTCTTTGGTTCTCCAATTCCAATGGCCTCGATCACGTGCATATCATTATTTGTAATATTGTTAAATTCCTGTGTAATGATAGCCTGTTGCTCTATATCCATAATATCTCGAAACAGTCTTACCAAAACTTCGTTAAGAGTCCCGTAAGTATCCACGTTTATCCCCTTCACTTATGACAATAAAAGCTTCTCCGTAATTATACATGATTATGTATCTCAAGACAACCACCTGAATTCTTATGAAATTCTTAAAATGGAATCAAAAAAATTCCTTTTATACCAGAAAACGGGATATGAGGACACTTGCGGCTACACCAGCAGCCGTAGCGGCCAATGCACCACCCAGGGTATAACGGGTCTTTTTTATTTTTACGGTTCCAAAATAAATGCTCAGGCAATAAAATACGGTTTCCGTACAGCTCATGATCACTGACGTCAGCATGCCGATATAGGAATCAGTCCCATATTTCTTAAAAATATCAAGAACAAGACCTGTGGCAGCTGAATTTGATACCAAACGCACTAAAATCACCGGCACGACCGGAGCAGGAAGAAAAAGAAGAGCAGCCGGCTTTGTAAGGCATTTTGCCAGAAAGTCCAGAAAACCGGAAGCCCGGAGTACCCCCACTGCCGTCATAAGTCCGATGAGCGTAGGCATGATCCCTGCCACTGTTTTCATCCCGTCCTTAGCCCCGTCTATAAAATCCTCAAAAACTGGACGTTTGGACAATATGCCAAAGCCTACCATGTAAAAAATGATAAGCGGCACTGCCGCCTCAGACAGAAATAATAGAAATTTCATACCTTCACCTAAAAAACCTTAATTGTTATAGTTTATTCCAATTCTTTCCTTTTCATTCAAGACGTTTTGAGGTAAACTATTCTCGAAAGGAGATGTACCGATATGAGCATTTTATTTTTACAGTATCCTCCCTGCAGTACCTGCAAAAATGCAAAAAAGTGGTTGGATGTCCATGAAGTAGCATATGACAGCAGAAATATCAAAGAAGAAAACCCAAACTCCATGGAGATTGCAGACTGGATCCAAAAAAGCGGCCTTCCCATAAAACGTTTTTTTAATACCAGCGGGATTATCTACAAGGAAAAAAATTTAAAAGAGCTTTTGCCTGGCATGAGCGAAAAAGAACAGATCGATCTTCTGGCAACCGATGGAATGCTGGTCAAGCGTCCCTTAATCATTGGTGAAGATTTCGTTCTGGTTGGCTTTAAGGAAAAGGAATGGGAGTCTGCGTTTCTCCGTTAAATCCTTGTACATGCAGAATACCCGGCGGGACTTGAGATTCTGGATTTTCTCTCCTCCGCCGGGTATTCTGCCATAAAATTTTACTGGTCTATATAATTGGGCATGCTGTTAATCACTAACAGATTAATCCCAAGATGCTCTTTTATTACCTCATACGCATTTGATATCTTGTCCGCTTTGAGTACCTCACTTCTGCTTTTACCGGGATTCTGCTCTCTCATACGATAATCATGAGCCTTCTTTGCCGATGCTCCGATTGCGGAAACGGCCAGTATAATCAGGACCACCATTACTATGAGGAACGGTTTTTGTATGGAATTTACTAATCTGTGGCCGCTATACAACATCTTCAGCTGCTTTCCTATCACTGTTTCTGTCCCCCGCCGGTTAAGTTCCTCCATGATCTTTTGAAATTCGCCGGGAGGAGGGGAGGGGGGCTCAGGTGTTAATTCCGGATGCTCCTGCATATAATCAAGCAGATGGGCTTCTAATTTTTCCTGAGACGACAAATGATACTTTATAACTTTTAACATTGAATATTTTTTTCCATGGTTTCTCTCCTTCTCCACGTATACACCTCTTAAATACAAGTTATCCTTAAGTTCCCACAAGCTTGGGGTTGACTTTTTATCGCTAGCGTTTACTATAATAGTATATCGAATTTGGGAGGCAACACTTTATGAAAAAAATCATCTTAACCGGCGGCGGTACAGCCGGCCACGTTACCCCGAACCTGGCTTTAGTTCCCTCGTTAAAAGAGCGGAATTACGATATTCATTATATAGGATCATACCAGGGAATAGAACGCAAGCTCATTGAGGGAGCCGGAATCCCCTATGACGGCATTTCTTCAGGTAAATTCCGTCGGTACTTTGACTTCAAAAACTTCTCTGATCCATTCCGGGTATTAAAAGGATATTGGGAAGCATTGAAATTGATAAAAAATTACAAGCCGGATGTGGTTTTCTCTAAAGGAGGCTTTGTAGCCGTTCCCGTAGTGATGGCTGCAAAACATTGCAAGGTGCCCGTTATCATCCACGAATCAGACATGACACCAGGGCTTGCCAACAGGCTCTGTATTTCATCTGCAGCAAAAATATGCTGCAATTTTCCGGAAACCCTTCCTTATCTTCCAAAGGATAAAGCCGTACTCACAGGCTCTCCGATAAGGAAAGAGCTTTTAAAGGGAGATCGGCTGACAGGATTAAACTATGCACGTTTATCTGCAAACCGGCCTGTTATCTTAATCATCGGCGGAAGTCTTGGTTCCGTAACGGTTAATACCGCCTTACGGGGCATTCTCCCAAAACTGCTTAAAAATTACCAGGTGATACATATCTGCGGAAAAGGCAATCTGGACGAAAGCCTGATCGGAATGGAAGGATATGTACAATACGAATATGTTGACGCTCCTTTAAAGCATCTTTTTGCTGCTGCTGACCTAATGATCTCAAGAGCCGGAGCTAACTCCATCTGCGAAATTCTAGCACTTAGAAAGCCAAATATCCTGATCCCTCTTTCGGCTGCGGCCAGCAGGGGAGATCAGATCTTAAATGCCAGATCCTTTGCAAAGCAGGGCTTCAGTTCCCTTCTGGAAGAAGAAAACCTTACCGGTGATTCCCTCTTGCAGGCAATCAGCGAAACATTTGCAAACAGGCAGGCTTTTATCGCAAAAATGGAGAAAAGTGAATTACACAATGCGGTTGATACTATTATTGATATGATTGAATCCCTGGTCTAAAATTAACCTTTATATATGAAAATTAGGACCAAGGATCTTTTTCAAACAAACTCTTGTGCGATATATCCGGGAACGGCAAACCGTTCCCGGAATTTCTAATATTTCGCAGATTTCAGGAATGGTAAGCTGTTCCAGAAAATAAAGAATAGCCATTTCCTTCCATTCCTCTCTCATGTTGGAAATCTCCCCGGTTATTTTTAAAAGAGCTTCCTCTCCAAGGATCACTTCCAGGGGATCAGTGACCACATATCTTGTAAGCATCGCCACCTCATTGACTGCATCTCCTTCATCCAGGCTCACCTTTTCATAATGGCCATTTTTACGGAGGCAGTCAATGGATTTACGCTTTAAAATCTTAATCAGCATGCCTTTCTTTCGGGTATCTGTCCATGATAATGAATAATTCTCAAAATATGCAATAAAAGTTTCCTGAACCACATCATCCAGTTCCATGTCTGGCACATTGAGAGTCTTCGCTATCCTGCGGAGCAATCCCTGATATTCCCCATATATAGACTGCAGTAACAAGTTTTCATCTTCATGTATACTCATTGATTGTGTCCCTCTGATTGTAGGGCGCTCCTTATAGCGGCTCCTGTCTGTGCTAATTCTCCCGGATCTGCCTCGCCCGGCATCCATGAAACCATAACAGGGCCTTCCTCATAACGAGGAATCAAATGCACATGAAAATGAAAAACCGTCTGGCCTGCTTCTTTCCCATTATTCTGCACAACATTAAATCCGGCACAGCCTAATGAGTTTTTCATGGCGCTTCCTATTTTAGCTGCTAACGGGAGAACCTTTTTTGCTGTTTCCTCTTCCAGATCACAGATATCTTTGTAATGCTGTTTTGGAAGTATCAGGGCATGACCCCTGGAAGCTGGTCCTAAATCCAGGATCACCCGAAACATGTCATCCTCGTATATCGTTTCAGAAGGTATCATGCCATTTGCAATTTTGCAGAAAATGCAATTATCGTCCCTCACTTACTCACCTCCTTCCAAATATATTATCCCCATAGTTCCATATCCTGGCGCCGTCTTGGCTTGCGGTACAGGAGAATCCCCATAACAACTCCAACAAGCAGCCCACCAATATGGGCTGCATTATCTACGCCTGTGCTGGTAAAACCAAAATACAGGGAACATGCAATCACAACTACCAGCTGTCTGACACTTAAATCCTCCAAGCGGCCACGGTTGACCAATACCGCATATAAAAGCCCTCCAATCACGCCAAAAATAGCGCCTGACGCCCCTGCCGAGACTACGGTCCGGTATTCTCCCAGGTTCACGATCATGGACACAACATTGGCGCCAATACCGCAAAACAGATAGAAGAGCAGATATTTTATATGGCCCAGGGCTCTTTCCAGATTATCTCCCAATATAAACAGAATGAGCATGTTATTCATAATATGGTTAATGCCAAAATGCATAAAAACAGAAGTGAGAAGCCGGTAATACTCTCCTCCCTCCAATACAAGCGGAGCATACATTGCCCCATGTGCCACCATAAACTGCGTATTTTCCGTGGAGCCTGTCACCTCCAGATATAGGAAGTAGATGACATTTATTGCAATCAAACCAACGTTTACAAATGCCTTCTTACGCCTGTACAAGTCTTTCATTGCCACTCTCCTTGATAAATATTATGCCTATTTTAACATAAGCTGACATATTATGTAAATATAAACGCAAAATTTGCGATAAAAATTCAGAAGTAATTTGCGAAACATTCGCAAATCATCTTGACAACGTTTTGATTACGCAGTACACTTATTTGCGAATAAATCGCAAATTTAGGAAGGTGAACCCTTTTGGCCAACTATATGACAGCACAAAGAAAACAACTTTTTGCCTTTTTACAGGAAAACCCCGACAGGCAATTTTCCGCAAGACAAATTGCAGACAGCCTTTCTGATTCTTCCGTCAGTTTAAGTGCGGTGTACCGTAATCTCACTTATCTGGAGGAAAAAGGGCTGATCAACCGCTTTACGAAAGAAGGTAGCAGAGAACTTTTTTATCAGTATATTCATTCAGAGGACTGTCGTAATTGTATTCATATGAACTGCATAAAATGCGGAAGGACATTTCATATGAATGTCTACATTGCAGACAGGATGCTGGCGGACATTTTAAAAGCGGACGGATTCCAAATAAAAAAAGAAAAATCCGTACTTTACGGAATCTGCAAAAACTGTATCTAATGTGTCCATTATTTTAAAAAGGAGGAAAAGACATGGTAAAAAACAAAAAACTGATTGCCAGGTTTATTGCCCTGGCGGTTCTTTTTATGCTGCTCTTTTCCGTATTTTTTGTTACAGCTGAGGCTCGCCATCACTGCATAGGCGAAAACTGTCCCATCTGTCTTGAAGTTCAGGCATGCGTCCAAGCGCTTAGTACTCTTTTAACAGGCCTGTCATCCGCCGTTGCCGTATTTGCGGCAGCCCATTTTTTTGTAATCTGCGTGATTCCGGTATTTCGCCGCAACCCTTCACACACTTTGGTTTCTCTTAAGGTAAAGCTTACGAATTGAATATTGACTTTCACAAGGGAGTATTCTGCCCATTTTAGGCAGAAACCGTATTTTTCGGTGCTTCTTTGTATTCTTATGCCCATTTTTAATGATCAATATTTATTCGGAGGTTTAAATAATGAAAAAATTAATTGCCTGCCTGTTAGCAGGACTTATGATAATTGGAGTGCTTACCGCTTGCTCCAGCACAAATGCAACGACAAAGACCAGCAATGACAATAAGCTAAGTGTAGTATGCACTATTTTCCCGGAATACGATTGGGTCAGAGAAATCCTTGGGAGCCATGGGTATGATGGAGAGGTCACCATGCTTCTGGATAACGGTGTGGATCTGCACAGCTATCAGCCGACAGCAGATGATATCATCAAAATCTCAACCTGCGATATGTTCATCTATGTGGGCGGGGAATCCGACCAATGGGTAACAGATGCCCTGAAAGAAGCCAAGAACAAAGATATGGTCGTGATCAATCTCCTTGATGTTCTGGGCGACACAGTCAAAGAGGAAGAGGTCGTGGAAGGAATGGAGTCAGAGGCAGAAGAAACCCCGGAGGGCAGCGATGATGGTCCGGAATATGACGAGCATGTCTGGCTGTCACTGAAAAATGCCAAAACCTATTGCAATTACATTGCATCAAAGCTGGGAGAAATCGACAGTGCAAATGCCTCAGACTATTCTGCAAATGCAGATGCCTATGGAAAAAAGCTGGATCAATTGGATGAAAGCTACCAGCAGGTAGTAGACTCTTCAAAGCAGGATGCAGTGCTGTTTGGGGACCGATTCCCCTTCCGCTACTTAGCAGATGATTACGGCCTTACCTATTATGCCGCATTTGTGGGCTGCTCGGCTGAAACGGAGGCCAGCTTTGGAACCATCGCCTTTCTTTCAAAAAAAGTTGATGAGTTAGGACTTGGCACTGTGCTGACGATTGAAGGCACCAAGCATAAGATCGCCGAAACCATCGTCCAAAACACGAAAGACAAAGATCAAGCAATTCAAACTATGGATTCCATGCAATCTACCACTTCCAAGGATGCAGAAAGTGGTACAACATATTTTTCCATCATGCAGAAGAATCTGGAAGTGCTGAAAGATGCACTAAATTAAGAGGAGGAATCAAATTGGCACAGCTAACATGCAACAACCTTACCATCGGGTATGACGGAAAAACGGTCCTTAAGGGACTTAACTTTTCCGTAAACAGCGGGGATTATCTCTGTATTGTGGGAGAAAACGGCTCTGGAAAAAGTACACTCATGAAAACCATCCTGCACCTTCTGGCACCGCTTGAAGGAAGCGTTATTATAGAAAATAAGCAGCATTCCGGAGGAATCGGGTATCTGCCTCAGCAGACCGTAGTACAAAAGGACTTTCCGGCTTCTGTTCTGGAAATTGTTATATCCGGCTGTTTGAACCGCTGTGGGCTGCGTCCCTATTACAGTCGGGAAGAAAAGCAGCTTTCCCGTGAAAATATGGAGAAAATGGGGATCTCCCATCTGTCCAAACGGTGTTACAGAGAATTGTCCGGAGGCCAGCAGCAGCGTGTACTGCTGGCTCGGGCACTGTGCGCCGCCGGGAAAATGCTTCTGCTTGACGAACCTGTTTCAGGTCTTGACCCAAAGGCCACTGCCGAGATGTATGAGTTAATCCAAAAGCTGAATGAGGAAGGTATCACCATCATCATGATATCTCATGATATCGGTACTGCTGTGAACTATGCCAGCCATATCCTGCACATGGGAAATCCCTACTTTTTCGGAACAAAAGATGAGTATCTGGACAGCAGCATCGGGAAAGCATTTTCCACTCAGGATGGAGGCAGCAAAGCATGAGTATACTGATCGAAAAATTAATCTTATATTTTGAATATCCCTTTGTGCGTTATGCGCTGATTGTTGGGATATTAATTGCTCTCTGTTCCTCCCTGTTAGGTGTTACACTGGTGTTAAAGCGTTTTTCCTTTATTGGCGACGGACTTTCTCATGTTGCTTTTGGCGCTATGGCAATCGCAACGGTAATGAAGCTGTCCAATCATATGCTGCTTATTCTGCCGGTTACGGTTATCTGTGCAATTCTTCTGCTGCGCACCGGTCAAAATGCCAAAATCAAGGGCGATGCGGCTGTCGCTATGATTTCCGTAGGCGCTCTGGCCCTGGGCTATCTGCTCATGAATATATTTTCCGCCTCAGCCAATCTGGCAGGAGACGTATGCAGCACGCTGTTTGGTTCAACCTCCATTTTGACACTGACAAAGACGGAAGTATGGCTTTGTGTTGCCCTTTCGGTGGTCGTTATCGCCGTATTTCTTCTTTTTTACCATAAGATATTTGCTGTCACCTTTGATGAAGACTTTGCAAAGGCAACCGGCACAAAAGCCGACCAATACAACCTGCTGATCGCAGTCATCATAGCCATCATCATTGTTCTTGCCATGAATCTGGTAGGTTCACTGCTGATCTCCGCATTGGTCATCTTTCCGGCACTTTCGGCAATGCGCTTATTTAAAAACTTTAAGTCAGTGATTCTTTGTTCGGCTATCCTTTCTGTTTTCTGTGCCGTACTGGGAATTCTAACGTCCATTCTGGCAGGAACGCCGGTTGGTTCAACCATTGTTGCTGTTGATATCGCCGCGTTTGCCATATGCTCACTCATTGGGGGGATCTGGGGAGGTGTCAAAGGATGAAACGTATCTTTGGAATCACTCTAATACTTTTAATGGTAAACCTTGCATTAGCAGGCTGCGGGAAGCAAACAGCTCCCGGTCCGTCACTGCCGCAAGGGGACCAGGCTGATTCCGGACAATATGGGGCCAATTCCTATCCTTCTGATTCGTTCGAACCAACCACGGAACAATTTCAGGATGATGGCGCCATTTATCCTCAGGATGATCCGGCAGGTACCACGAATAACACCGGATTTGATATTGACCTGACGAAATTGAGCAGTACCATGGTTTTTTCCGAGGTATACAATATGATGTTATCTCCGGAAGAATATGTGGGAAAAACAATAAAAGCCGAAGGGATATTCCAGGTTTTTAAGGACTCGGATAATTCGAACTTTTATGCGTTAGTCATTGCAGATGCCACTGCCTGCTGCCAGCAAGGACTGGAATTAATCTGGGACGGGGATCCCGCTTATCCGGATGATTATCCGAAAGAAGATAGTGAAATAGAGATCACAGGCGTGTATAAAAGCTATGTGGAGGAAGGCAACACGTATTATTATGTGCTTGTAAACGACGTTAAGGCGGTATAGGCTACCATTCCCATACCGCCAGTACACCGGCCCGTAAAACGGCCGGTGTATTTATTATGTAAAGATAAAGGGGAAATTTGCGATGAAAATTTCATCTCCTTTTTTTAACGGTACCGTCTCATTCGTTTCTAATACCCGTCCGTTCACAGACGTCCCATTGGTTGAATTTAAGTCACTGATCCGGTATTCTTCTCCTTCTCTGTCTATTCTGGCGTGAATCCTGCTGACGGATTCTCCGGTGAGTACACAATCAACCATGCCTTCCTGTTTTCCGATTAAATAAGGGACGTAAGTAATTGCAATATCTTCCGCATCAGTGCCAACGGAACGCAAGTATCGGATAGTTTTATCATCCGTTGTTTCGTTTAACAAGACCGTCTGAAATACTTCCTCATCTCCTGTTCCATGTTTTGGCGTCTTCTCCTCTATTTCTTCTTCAAATGTCAACTGCCAGTCATAGCGTTCCACCGGTTGGCGCCCGCCCTCTTCCTTTTTCACGCTTATCTCCTTTGGACGTCCGGATTCTTTACTCCATACAGCAAAAACTGCAAAAGCTGAGAAGATCCCGGTAATAGGCACCCCATACCAAAATTTCCGAATTCCTTCCATGCCAAAAATCAACCATAAAGCTGTGGCAATACCAAACATAGACAAAATCGGGATAATGAAAACAGCCCCTATCTCCTTTCCCTCAAAAAGTCGATTTCTTTCTTCTATCTCCTCGTTTAATGAATACGAAAGGTGAGAGCTCTGGTTCTCTTCCGGCTTGTTATCTCTTTCCGGCTGAAGGATACTTTCATCCCGTCCTTCTTCGCTGGAGCGGTTCTTACCGGCTATATCAAGAAGATCCTCCATTCCATAATTTTCCTTAAGACTTTCCTGATACAGGCCATACGCCATAACTACACATTCCTTATCCTGATGATTGACCTTACCCAGAAGATACCGCAGCAACCCGGTCATTTCCTCTGGAAATCCCACCTGCCTTCCGGGGACAAGGCAAAGGGAAACTCTAAATTGCTCCGGTTCAACATAAATATATTCCGGCTCCAGAAGGATTTGTTTTTCCTTAAGCAAGAAAGACTCTAACCTCCCCAGAGTTCGCCCAATGTCCTCTATTAACTTCTTAAGCTCATCCGTGCCCAGACTATGACATTCAAGAACTCTGTTTAGGGGCTGCTTTGAAGTAATCTCATAATAATAAAACCTCCGGTTATCCACCTGCTTTACATGAAACTTCAGCAACCCTTCTATTCTGTTTGCCTCCATCATATGTATTTCATAACTGTCATATCCGGCCTCCTCCGGCTCAATGATCAAATAATTTTGCTTCATTTCCCGTCTGTATGCAGCCTTCATTTCACTCCTCCTGATTGATAAGAGTCAACATTCTTAAAAAATTCTCCGGGTCGAACACGCCCTGTTCCATTTCCAGCTTCCAGGTTCCCGCTTTTCCATAGGCTTCCACCCTCCTGCCTGTTACAGGGTTTCCTGCCATCTTGATATGGAAATCATATTTTCTCCAGGAAAAAGGGTTACCGGCCCTTCTGGCTGCCCATAAAGCAGCTTCATCGGAAGGCTCTGTTTCGTTATGGCGCAGTCTTTGCACAGACTCTTCCAATGCCATGGATCCAACAACTTCATCTCTCATCCGGTAAGCTGCCTGAATTGAAACAATCAGCGCCCATAAAACAATTGCCATAATAAAAGCTGCCTCAACGGTATAGCTTCCCTGCAGTTTTCTTTTCATAGTATCACCAGTCCAATCCACACAGGAACCAGAAATGGCAGAAACGGTATCGTTTTTTTCTTATAGTCCTGCCCATGCAGCAAGCCCCAGAGATAAATTCCACCGCATACAATGCCATTTAAAAGGATCCCATAAATCAATAACTTCAGATTCAAAAGTGCTCTCAAATAAAGGCCGCTGACTACAAAAAACCAGCCATCTCCCATGCCGATTGCCTCACCTGTTAATCGGCTTATAAGAAGGAGTCCCACTCCTACCATGCAGCTTAACAGCCGTTCTCCTCCGACATCTCCCTGTAAAAGATCCAGAATAAGTCCGGCAATACCTGCTGCCGTAAAAAGCCATACGCTGACAGCCTTTTCTCTACCATCTTCCCAGGCAGCCCCCAATAAAAATACTCCAAATATCATTTTATTTATACTTACCGGCATAGAGGTTCCTCCCTATTGAGAACAGTACGAGCAGGGGCCTAAATGGCGGACCTGTGATAAGGGAACAGCCTCCACGTATGCCATGATAGAGGAACAATTCCTGTCACTGTGATACCGCTCTCCTGACGGCATGATGTAAACACTGCCGTTTTCCTCTGCAAATCTGCCGCATCTGCTGCAGGGTTTATATTTTCCACCGTTTAAATTACGAGCATGTTCTATTTCCTTAAATGAAATCTGTTCTATATCGTTGTATAAGTAATGACAGGTCCGCTGGAGGTGATATCTTGTACTCGCCTTTCCAATGTATACAAGCTCATCCTCCGGTCCGTTCTTCCCATTATTTCCTCCCTCCTGGCCGATCCAGGCTCTCCGGCAGCACCTGGCTGTCATGGGTATACTTTTCAAGCCAAATACGGAAAATGGGATTCTGACACGGTAGTCCAAAATCAAATCAATGGTCTCTCCGTCCCTTAATACGGAAGAGCGTGCGAAGGTTGCAGATTCAAGCCGTTCAAACCCTGCCCGCCCTTCCACCTGTTTTCTGACAAATAGAAGGATTCCTTCCTCTGTGAGTCCGTCTAAAAACTCCTCTGAAAATCCATCAATACCTGTGGCTTCCAGTTTTTCCCCTACCTTAAGCTGATGCAATACATAAGCATACTGGCTGACCTCTTCCCCTGCCCCTTCCAGTGCGGTTTGAATGCGCCTCCCTTCCTTCATTATCCCCATAGGAAGCATGAGAATTACCATGAAGAACAGGAAAAGAGGCAGGACCAGGGCAGCTTCTATGGTCAGGCTCCCCTTTTTTTTATGGCGGGAGGCAGATGATAATACCCTTTTTACAAGGAATCCCTGTTTCATGAAGGGGATTTGTACCTGGAGAGTAACAATTTTTTTATTATTTTTTCTTTTGAACTCCTTGAAAAAGGGCATGATCATCCACCTCCTTACCACTTTCCTGCCACATTCCCTAAGCATTAAGGAATGCCTCCAGGCATCCCTTAATATGCTTTTTCAGTCCGCACTTCCACCGGATAGAAGGGATTATTTCCTCCAAAAAACATATGCCTTGATCTCACAGTTCCACTTATCTCTGCCTGATAAACGCAGTTCACCATGCGAAAATCCGCCTGTTTTCTGCATAAATTCATTTGAATCACATCCATCAGATGGTAATGCTGACGCCCGGGTTCTCCAGGGAAAAGAAGAAGCTTTAAATAGCCGGTATAGCCAATACCGTTTTCATCTTCCTTTCCGCCTGAGCATGTTCCTGTTTTTCCTAATTCCAGAAGGGCATCAAGGGATAACTTCCAGGTGTCCCTTGATTTAAAAAAGACCACCTTTTTCCCCTCTAAAAGCATTCTTACATCCACAATCGCCTCCCCAAGCGCCCAGATGCTCATTACAAAAAATGCAACGATTCCGGTAAGAGGGGAAAGACCCGCGGCTCCGGTAATAAGACCGGCAAGCTCCATTGCCTCCTCCCGTTTCTGGCCGTCTGAAAGTATATGGATTAAGTTCATTCCTTCCCTTATCATTAGAACCTCTAGAACTGTCTGCTTTAAGTTTTCCTCATCTGTTTTCTTTCCTGAAACCATATACTCCAATTCATACATTACCTCCTTATCCCCCTCTGAGAGAGCGCTTGTGAGAAAATGATCACAATACTCCCCGAACAAGATCCGGTCTAGTAAGCCCGTTTCAAACGTCTGGCCATCTGTGCAGGTAATGGAAGGAAAAGTATCGTCAGACAAAACGCCTTTGGATATTTCCGTTCCATCAGGCAGAACCAGAGATAGGATTCCTGTCTGTATGAATCCTTCCACCTGTTCCAGAAGTCTCTGTTTTTCCGGATCCTTCACCCCATTAGAATAAGAAAGAGAAGGGATATCTGCCTCATCCCATATTTCCTCTACAGACCCCCATAGTTCAGATAAGTCCGGGCCGTCATCCTCTTCATCATCGCTGTCCCAGTTATCAATGATCTGCTCTACCTCAAAGGAACGCTTTCTTGCCTGTTCCATAACCTGTTTGATCTGTTCCGTCTGCCCCGGCAAGGCCTCAATTGCCCGCCTCCGCTCCCCATCCTGATTTACATAGGATCCATAACAAGAGGTCTCCCCATACAAAGCCTCACGTACTTCTTGGCTTAATTCATCCTGTGTCCCAGATAAGCCATTGTTCGTTTCGCTTATGCTGCTTTTTAAATCATCTGCCTTTTTCCCATAAGTTTTTACAAGAGAAGGAATCCGGTTCATTTCCCGCTCCAGCAAATCCGCTTCTCTTCGAAATCCCGAACCATCATAGTCCCCGATTCTCTCACAGGCAGACCGCCAGTAAGCCTTCTGCTGTTTTAATGAATCATTGATATCTTCCAAAGCCCGTTCCAACCGGACGGCTTCTCGTTCATGGTCACGAAACGATCCGGATATCCGGTTCACTGCTTTTGCTTCCTTCAAGCTTTTAAGCAGATCTTCTGCACCCTTTTCATCTGTTATATTTTCTAAAATTCCATACTTCATATAATCCAGAATTTCCTGCTTCAAATACTGCCCTCCCCCATCCGTAATACGAAAAAGCTGCACCGTATCCGCCTTCTCCATATCCATAGAATACCAGCCGGAACTGTCCATATAAGGCTCCATGAATTCCTTCCATGCCTTTTCCAGTTCCTCATTATTCTCACATTCCAGAAGAAAGAGACGGTATTTATTCCAGGCCTCTCTATGGTACCTGCTGAATACAGAGTCCATGGAAGAATCGGCGGCCAGCTTTAGATAACACCTGGATCCGGCAGTCCGTGCGGACTCTAGAAGTCCGCACATCAGGCTGAATATGCATAAAAGGGCTAAACTGAAAAACACTGTTACCTGTCCGCTTTTTCGCATCAATACACCTCTTTAGACTGGCTGTTGATTTCCTTAAATATATTTTCAAGAAGAGTTGTTATTTGCTTTTTAAAAATAATGACAAGTCCGATTAATACCACCAGAATCAGTACCACTTCAATAACGCCTACCCCGTCTTCTTCTTTAAAAAAATCAAGGATCTGTCTGTTTACCGATGTCAGCATCGTATCACCTCCCTTCTAATAAAATGCCAGGAACGCAGGAACTACGATCATGACCATAACCACTCCCAGCATCATAAACAGGGGCAGCAAAAGTTTTGTTCCTGCTTCTTCCCCCAGTTTTTTCGCCAGGTTCTTCCTTTGCTCAAAGGCGGAAACCATCTCTAGCTCTAAAGCCTGGCGAAGCTGTCTGCTTCCGTTTTTCTGGCTCTGTTCCAGAAGGGTGGAAAGCTTTAGGTAGGCCTGTAAACCGCATCGCCTTCCAAATTCACTGTAAGCCCGTCCTTCCGACTGGCCGCTGCCGATCTGCCCTGCTGTTTTCACCATTTCTTCATAAGCCGGCCGTACACTTCTTTTCCCCTGCTTTACCGCCTCCTTATAGCCAGCTGCAATCCTCTCCCATGCTCCACGGACCGTAAGACCTGCCCCGATATAAACCACCAGCTTGGAAACCACCTCAGAATAATCAAACAGCAATTGCTGCTCCCGTATTTTCGCCTGACTTTTTTTGTCAAACTCTTCTTTTAAGTACAGAAGTACCGCCAATAAAACCCCCAGTACCGGCAAGACCCGGTAATCTGCCTTTTCAGTCTGGAAATACGTCAGACGGTTCCCCTCATAGACTGACGGCAGCAGCAGACGATCCTCTGTCAGCTGTTTCGCATCCATCTGATTAATCCACTGAAGAAAGTTGGCAGCGAGTTTTTCATCCTGAGTAAGTGAGGCCGGGTAAACCGTCACTTTAAACTCATATCGATCTTCATAATGCCCATCCGTCACTCTGGCCATTAACCAGACCTGCTTTCCCTCTTCCGGTATTTCCTCATTGTGAATAATCCCAAAGGAATCAATTACCTGGGGATTATCAGATTCCCAGCTAATTCTAAGCCCGTAATCTCCCAGGCTGCTCTTTAAATTTAAGTTTTCTCTCACCTCCTCCAGGGTCTCATTTTCTCCAAGCATCTGTTTTATCAGCTCAGGCTGGATTCTTTGAAAAAGCTCCTTTACTTCCTCATTCCCATACTGCCGCTCCCTGACAGGGATTCTCACCGGTATCTTCCTATTCCCATTCTCCTGGTCAAGCCCGGATACCAGGATATCATAGGTAGTATCTCCCTGCCCCGGCCCTGCCCGTTTAAGCCCTCCCCCTTCCGATACCATCTGTCCGCCTGCCGCAGAAACCAGCTTCATGACAGCATATAAAGCAATCCCTAAAACAGCACAGGCCGTCTGTATCTTTGTAAAAGGAAATCTCCATTTCATATCTCAATCCTCATAATCCATTTAGCAGTCACCAGCGCAACGATGTAAATGATCATACACAGAGTCATAAGAATCCTTCCAATACCCGTACTGTACATGATGTTAAAAAAGCCAGGAGAAGTCAGATCTATATAGAGAACAATAAAAAAGGGGATCATGCTCATAATTCTTTGTTCAAACTGTTTTGAGGCTGTCATGGTTAGAATCTCCTGTCTTACCTGTACCTTGTCTCTTATTACATCTGCCGTATGGCTTATAATCGAAACCAGTTCTCCTCCGCTTCGTTTTGCCGCGGCAAATACCTCAGCAAAGTTTTTAACATCATCAAGACCGCTGCGGCCTGCAAAATCAGAAAGTGCCTGCTCCACCGAACGGTTCATCCGGATCTGACTCTCAATATGCTTAAACTCCCTGGAAACCATCCCCTCCTCCCCGAAAAGTAAAACCAATTCCTTTACAGAAGCAGAAAACGCATTTTCCACAGAGTATCCGGCACTTAGGAAGGAGGCTAAAAGCAAGATACCCTCCTTAAATTCCAGATTTAACTGCTGAAGCCGAACTTCCTTCAGTTCTCTTTTTTTAATCATGGGGAATAAAAAGACCATTGGGATAAATATCAGAAATGACTGGACGCTGCGATAAAAAACGTAAGCGAAAATCCCTGCAATTGCCAGACCCTGAAATCCATACAGGCACCTCTGAATGGGTGTCAGAACATAAATTTCATATCTCAATGCCTGCTGCTTTGAGTTTTTCGGTGTTTTGAATGATTCCAACTTTTTTAAGACTTCCATAAACGGCCTGTCCTTCTTCCAGACTCCCAGAATCTTCTTCAAACCTGTATAACGGATTAAGCCTGATTTCTCCGTTCTCATAACCAATTACCTCCACAATGGACAGGACTCTCCTGCTTTTATCTCTTAACCGTCCCAGATGAATTAAAATATCAATTGCTGCCGCAACCTGGCTTCTGACCGCTGCCAATGGGATATCTGCTCCCATAAGCACCATAGTCTCCAGCCGGGAAAGCATATCCCTGGGACTATTTCCATGTCCGGTGCTAAGGCTTCCGTCATGGCCGGTGTTCATGGCCGATATCATGTCCAAAGCCTCCTTTCCTCTCACCTCTCCAACGATTATTCTGCTGGGATTCATTCTAAGAGCAGCACGGATCAGATTTCCAATGGACACCTCCCCGTCTCCTTCCCCATTGGCCTCTCTTGTTTCAAGCCGCACCAGATTGGGAATATGAACGATTTTCAGTTCAGCAGAATCCTCAATGGTCACGATCCGCTCATCCCGGGGGATGTAGGCAGACAGTGCATTAAGGAACGTACTTTTTCCCGAATTAGTCCCGCCGCTGATAAAAATATTGTATCCGGCTTCCACAATGCATTTTAAAAAATCCGCAGCCTCTTCTGTGACCGAGCCCAGTTTTAACAGCTTTGTCATGGTAATGGGCTTTGGAAATTTACGAATGGTCACTGCGGGACCGTCTAAGGCAATAGGCGGCAGCACTACATGAACTCTGGAACCATCAGCTAACCTGGCATCCGAAATGGGCCTTGATACATTTACCGTACGGTTTACTCTGCTGACGATCTGCTGGATGATATCCTCTAACTGCTCCTGGCTGTCAAAAGCCCTGCCCCATGGCTCCATACGCCCGTTTTTCTCCACAAAGACATGGTCTGCTCCATTCACCATGATCTCCGTCACTTCCTCATCATCTACCAGCTCCTGAAGGGCACCCAGCCGCCGAAAAGAATCGAAGAGCCGTCCCCGAAGCTCCATCTTATCTTTTAGTGGAAGAAAACTGCCCTGCCCATATTCCAGAATCCTGCGGTCTATGATGTCGTAAAGCTCCTCATCAGTTACCTGCTGCCGTTCATCCAGTTCTATCATGATCTCTTCCCGAAGCTTCCTTCTCTCCTTGTCGTCCATATCTGTTCCTCCTTGTGCAATCCCTTTAAACTTAAGGCTGTTTCCTTAAAAGCTGTCTTGTATAATCTCCCAGTTCTCCCCATAAGAGCTGCTCCAGATAGTTGTCTTTCCGGCCAAAGCTGCAGTGGTAGGGAGGTTTTATTTTCTGAATCCGGTGTTTAAGGGCTTCATAACCGGATGACATCAAATATTCCTCAAACTCTTCTATCTTTGCTGCGGACACGCAGTCATCCTTTACCGGCATATATACTGCATCGCATATCTCCAGCACCTCCGCGGCTTTCTTACCGAATTGGCCTAAATCCAGAATGATGGATTCATAAACACTTTCCCTGGCTATATGGATTATCAGCTCCGCCATCATCTGGCCGGTCACCTGGCAAAGATCTTCGGGATATTGCACAGGCGGCACATAGTCCAGTTCTCCCCAGGTATAGACGACGGATCCAAGGCGTACCCATCGAAAACCTTCCTGACTGTAATAATACAAAAGATCAGACAAACCTCCCCTGTACTCTTCACCAATCAACCGCCGGAACCCGGAACAATCCTCTAAATTTAAATAAAGGACCTTTAAATCCCGGGCTAGCAGCTGACCCAAGGTAAGGGCAAAAGAGGTCTTTAGGCACCGGTTGATGGGAGAATAGACTCCTATGATCCTGCCCGCCTTTGAAGCCATGGCATAACCCGGATCGTCAGGATTGTCACAATAGTAATTCATCACCTCACGCATCAGGCTGTCTGCAGCCTGATATTTATAAACAATTGGATACTGTCCCCCCGGGGAGACTGCCTCACCGTCAGCCAGTATGACCACAACGGCGGCGCCTATCTTCTCTATTTCCTCCCTGGAAACGGAAGAACTAATGAGCAAAAGTTCTATCTTATGGTCTTCTCCATAGGCCTTCAGCCGTTCAAGGGCAGTAAATGCCATAACCGAGAACCCAACCTGCTCCTTTTGGCTAACAAATTCCGTGAACCTCTCCGTATACAAAGGATCTGTATCATAAACTGCCATCACTCTCTTTGCCAAAACCAAACCTCCTTAATTTGTATACTAATAAATCACCTTATCACCAAAACCATAGAGCCAAGTGTGCCCAAGAACAGGCACAGACCCAAAGGTATCACCACATCATATCCATCCCGGACAGGATCGTAGTAAGTTGTAAGCTTCCTTGTTTGAAATACGCGCCTGATATAGGCAAGAAGACAGGTAAGGCGGGCGAAAAAACTGCCACTCCCTGCCATTTTGATAAAGGACCAGAAAGCCCCTATAAGAAAACCAAGTCCGACTGCCAAAGCGCCTGTTCTAAACCCCAGAAAGCCGCAGATAAGTGCAGTCAGTTTGATATCTCCTGCACCGATCATCCGGCACAGGAATAATAAAAAGAATCCCCCAGTCACTATGATGAGCCTTAGAAGAAACATAAGACTTTCCAAAGGCTTCTCTTGTTCTGAGAATTCAAGCAGAATGCCAAGAATGATACCTGAAAGCACCAGCCAGTTAGGTATACGGTGTTCCCGGACATCATAAAAAGCTCCTGCCCCCAAAATTAGCAGCAAAATAACATAACGTACGATACGATCCTCCTCTTTTCTTAAATCTCTACATTGGAATTCACGCTGGAAAAACAGCTTTGGATTATGGAATCAAACGTCCATAATGTCTTGAAAACTTTGAAATGCTTTATGCGGAACGCATATAAGAATGTGCCTTTATTATGCACAGGAGAAAAAGAAATGTCAACTGTTTTTTATTAGAAATACTGTATACTTAATTTTTATGACTTTTTGAAAATAAGAATCCTTCTATCACTTTATTGTCATTTTCAACAATTTTTTTCATTTTTTTACTTATATCGCAGCATAAATCACAAAATTTCAGCACCAAAACATTGACGTTATCCTACCTGGATGATAAAATAATATTAGTTTAATTTTTTAAACCAAAGGAGGAATCCACTGATGCATGCCGAGGATTTTAATGAACTTTTCCGGAATTGCATGCCTATCTTTATTGCTCTGGGGGACGAAGTCCGGCTGGCCATTATTGAGGGTCTCGCCTGCATAAGTCTTTATGATGATCTGGGAAACGACGTAACAGACATCAGGGCTAGCTTGAGCATAAAGCCCTCACAGGGAATGAATGTAAAGGAAATCACGGAAATGACCCGGTTGTCCCGCCCTGCCATTTCCCATCATTTAAAGATTTTAAAAGAAGCAGGTCTTGTGAATGTCCGTCAGGAGGGGACAGCTAATTATTACTATCTGACCATAAGCGACAGTACAAAAAAACTTTGCTCCCTGGGAAAGTATTTGCAGGAGCTAATGAACCAAGTTTCATAATTATAAAAGATATACAGGTAATAAATGAATAAAGTACCATTTTCCAGACATACTGAATTTATAGCATTCGGTAAAAATTATAAAATCTGGAGATGATAAAATGAAAGGTCTTTTAAAAAAACATCTGGTACTATCAGAGGAAGAGCGAAATTTAAGGCGTGAGATTGAGCGTTCCAAAACCGCCATTGATTCCGCCAGAAACCACTTTGAACAAGTGGTTGATCCTACACTTATTGATTGTTATATTTATGAACTTAACGCGGCACAGCTGCGTTACCAGTTCCTTCTGCGCCGCTTTAAAAGCCGGGAGGTATAAACTATTATAATCTGGAGGATAAGTATATGAGCAAGTGGTATGAAAGGGGAGCTTTTTATCACATATATCCCCTGGGGCTTGTGGGCGCTCCGAAAGAGAACAGAGAATCTTCTGTTACAGACCGATTTGGGCAGCTTTGTGAGTGGATTTCCCATATCCGGTCTCTGGGGTGTAACGCGATCTACATCGGGCCACTGTTTGAATCCTCTACCCATGGGTACGATACCCGTGATTACCGGATGGTGGATCGCCGCCTTGGTGATAAGGAAGGTTTTCAGGAGTTTGTATCCCGCTGCCACAAAGCGGGAATCAAGGTGGTTGTAGACGGCGTTTTCAACCATACAGGGCGGGATTTTTTTGCATTTCAAGATATCTTAAACCATGGGGCGAGTTCTCCCTACAGGGACTGGTACCGGGGAATCAATTTTTCCTGCTGCAGTCCCTTGGGAGATTCCTTTGGATATGAAGCATGGCAGGGGCATTTTGAACTTCCTTGCCTTAATCTTTTTAATCCCGCTGTCAAGCAGTATCTTTTTGATACAATAAAGTTCTGGATCCACACCTTTGACATTGACGGAATACGTCTTGACTGTGCTAATGTACTGGACTTTGGGTTTATGAAAGAACTGCGGCAAAATTCAGCAGGAGTGAAGGAAGACTTCTGGCTCATGGGGGAAGTAATCCATGGGGAATATGGCAGATGGGTCAATCAGGACATCCTGCATTCTGTCACCAACTACGAACTACATAAAAGCATTTATTCAGGTCATAATGATCATAACTATTTTGAGATTGCACACAATGTAAAGAGGCTGGAATCCATTGGTTCCCAGCTTTATACCTTTGTGGACAATCATGACGAAAACAGGATTGCAAGTAAACTTAATAATCTACAGCATCTCTATCCTGTCTACACCCTGTTATTCACTCTTCCCGGAATTCCCTCCATCTATTATGGCAGTGAATTTGGGATGGAGGGCAAACGGACCAATACGGATGACTCTATGCTGCGCCCTATGGTCTCCATTTCCGAAATAAAGGAGCTATCCTGCCCGCTTGAGGACTTTATCAGTAAGCTAGGTCATATCCACGAACAAAACCCGGAGTTTCATGGAGGCCGGTACCAGGAGCTTCTTCTCACCAACCGTCAGTATGCCTTTGCACGGTTTCACGAGAATCAGGCCATCATCACTGCTGTCAACAATGACGAATCTGACGCATTTGCCCAGGTACCCTGTCCTTGTGAGGGAAACACGGCTGTCAATCTTCTGAACGATGAAGTGTTTCCAGTAATTGACCATAAAATCGGATTGACCATACCCGCAAATCGGGGTATTATCTTAAAGATCATGGAGGGATGAGCGAATGGAAAGTGGAAGAAATGAAATCGGAATGGGTTTTATCACAGAGGTTGACCGATACCTTTATAACAATGGAAGGCATTACGAAATCTACGAAAAGCTGGGCGCACATCCGGAAAACTATGAAGGAATCGATGGGATGTATTTTGCAGTGTGGGCACCTCATGGAAGCCAGGTCAGCGTAGTAGGAGACTTTAACGGCTGGGATCCAGAGGCAAATCCCATGACACTGCTTGCAGATTCCGGAATCTGGGAAGCCTTTGTTTCTGGTTTAAGCGTTGGGGAACTGTATAAATATGCGATCACCACCAGGAGCGGTAAGATCCTTTTTAAAGCAGATCCTTACGCATTCCAATCAGAATATCGTCCTCAGACCGCCTCAGTTACCGCTGACCTTTCGGGATTTCAGTGGAAGGACCTAACCTGGATGGAAAAACGGAAAACCAAAGATCCTTTTAATGACCCCATCAGCATTTATGAGGTACATTTAGGCTCCTGGCGGAAGAAAAACAGGGATGAAAAGGATGGTTTTTATACTTATATCGAAGCGGCACACGAACTGGCAGATTACATTCTGGAAATGGGTTATACCCATGTGGAGCTGATGGGAATTGCAGAGCATCCCTATGACGGTTCCTGGGGATATCAGGTAACAGGATATTTTGCTCCTACCTCCCGGTATGGTACTCCAGGGGAATTTATGTATTTCGTTAATTACATGCACAAAAAAGGGATTGGAGTCATCCTTGACTGGGTTCCGGCCCATTTTCCAAAAGATGCTCATGGCCTGGCAGACTTTGACGGAGAAGCCTGTTACGAATATCCGGACCCCCGGAAAGGGGAACACCCGGATTGGGGAACTAAGGTCTTTGATTACAGTAAATATGAGGTAGATAATTTCCTTATTGCCAATGCCCTTTACTGGGTAGATAAATTCCATATTGACGGGCTTCGGGTGGATGCGGTCGCTTCCATGCTTTATCTGGATTATGGAAGAGATAACGGGGAATGGGTACCAAACCAGTACGGTGGAAATGAGAATCTGGAGGCAATAGAGTTTTTTAAGCATTTAAACAGCGTCATTAAAAAACGGGGTAACGGAGCCATGGTCATTGCCGAGGAATCTACCGTCTGGCCAAAGGTTACCGGAAATCAGGAAGAGGGAGGCCTTGGCTTTACCTTTAAATGGAATATGGGCTGGATGCATGATTTTCTGGAGTATATGAAGCTGGATCCTTATTTCCGCAAATACAACCACCACAAAATGACATTTGGCCTTACATATTTTACAAGTGAAAATTATATACTGGTATTATCCCATGATGAGGTGGTGCATTTGAAATGTTCCATGATCAACAAAATGCCGGGACTTCTGGAAGATAAATTTGCTAATTTAAAATTGGGATATACGTTTATGCTGGGTCATCCCGGTAAAAAACTGCTGTTCATGGGACAGGACTTTGGGCAGTTCCATGAATGGGATGAAAAGACCGCCCTGGACTGGTATCTGTCTGAGGAACCTTTAGGCAAGAGCCTTAAGGATTATGTCAGAGATCTTCTGCACCTGTATAAAAAATATCCGGCACTTTATGAAAAGGACTATGACTGGGAAGGCTTCTACTGGATCAATGCGGATGACAAGGAACGCAGCATTTTCAGTTTTATCAGGTACAGCAAGGATAAAAAGCGCAGCCTGCTGTTTGTCTTTAATTTCACTCCTGTAGCCCGTCCAGATTACCGGGTAGGAGTACCGAAGCGGGGAACTTATACTCTTTTATTAGACCAGGATCATGGACTGTACAAACGGGGAGAAAAAGCGCCTTCTATCCGCTCTGAAAAAATGGAATGGGACGGACAGGAGTACTCCTTTCCTTACCAAATTCCGGCTTATGGCGCGGCTGTTTTCCGCTTTTAAGTTTGCAGCATATTCAGTAATTTTTTCCTGATAAATCTAAAAACAAGCTATACTTTTTATGGATTTTGTAGTAAAATATAAGTACAGAATCACTACATAACGGTTCAGACTAATGGTTGGATGGAAGGAGAGATTCGTATGGCAGCACAATTAATTGCTACAACTGCAACAAAAAAGGTCTTTCGTGATGGAGAGAAAGCGATCAAGGTTTTCAACGCTGATTTCCCAAAGGCAGATGTATTGAACGAAGCATTGATTACAGCCCGTGTGGAAGAAGTCGGCGGTATCAATGTTCCCAAAGTTCTAGAGGTTGGCGTTTTCGAGGGAAAGTGGTCCATTACCTTTGATTTCATTGAAGGCAAGACTCTCCAACAGCTCATGGATGAAAATCCTGATAAATTACCGGAATACATGGAGAATATGGTAGATCTTCATTTGAGTATTCTGTCAAAGCAGTGCCCGCTTCTTAATAAGCTAAAAGATAAGATGTCACGACAGATTCTGGATACGGAAGAATTAGAGGATGTGACCAGATACGATATGCGGACACAGCTGGACAGTATGCCTAAACATACAAAATTATGCCATGGAGATTTTAATCCCAGCAATATTGTGGTAACGTCTGACGGAACCATGTATGTTCTGGACTGGGTACACGCGACCCAGGGAAATGCCAGCGCGGATGTGGCAAGAACTTACCTGCTTTTCTGTCTGCAGGACCAGAATAAGGCAGATATGTATATGAACCTGTTTTGCAAGAAGACCGGAACTGCAAAGAAATATGTGCAGACCTGGCTTCCCATGGTTGCTGCTGCCCAGCTTTCAAAGAAAAGACCGGAAGAGGCGGAATTGCTGCAACAGTGGGCCACTGTTTGTGATTATCAGTAAATTTACAACATAAAGAACAAAATGCGTCTTGAGAGGGCATTCCCCCTCAAGACGCATTTTTACGTACTTTTTTCAATTCTTTCGTAAATCAATCTTTCAGCATTCTGTCCGGCACCCTAAATCGTTTCTGTTTCATCCGTTTCCGCTTCATTCGTATCTGTCTCATTCGTTCCTGACATGGTATCGTGTTCTTTCTTAAGTTCAAGATACAGGTCATAGAATTTCCAGTTACAGTTAGTATCTGTAATGACCGCTTTTAAATCGATTTTAGGAACTCCGGCCCGCCTTAAGTTTAAGAGCAGTTCGTCAATCCGGCGGTTTGAAAAATTTTTCATTACCAGGATTTCCTCTTCCACATAAGGGCACTCCTCCTGCTCCATTTCTTCAAAGCCGTCAAAACCTGCCAGATATCCAACGGTCTGGTTCACCTGTTCCGGGGAAATATTTTTAATCCGAATCCCCATACGAACAAGAACTGCTTTCAGCTTTGCGGCCTTTGTATTATTTCCGCTCTGCCTGTCCTTTTCGGGCTGATAATACAGGATCATTTCTTTTCTCGCTGCCATTCTCTATTCCTCCTGCTTTGTTTTATAACAGACGTCCCCTCAGCTCTTTTCCGCTAAAGGCGCTTAAATATGCCGGAGCAACATCAAGCACGGTTTTGCATCCGCTCTGGCCTTCTTGATTCAAGCGATAAGCGGCTCTTGCATAAGCTGTCAGAACGGAGGCTGTAAATTCCGGATTGGAATCCAGCTTTAAGCTGTATTCGATCACATGGCTGTTCTCATCCTCCCAGCCTGTATTCCCGGTCCTTATGACAAACCCACCATGGGGAATTCCCCTGTGATCCCGATGAAGTTCCTCTTCGCTTATAAAATGAACCGTAGTATCATAATCCGCAAAATAATTGGGCATTGATATAATCTCTTCCCTGATCCGGTCTAAATCTGCATTCTCTTCTGCCACCACAAAACACTCGCGGGTATGTTTCTCTCTGGTGGTCAGTTCTGGGTTTTTCCCGCTGCGGACCGCCTCAAGGGCTTCTTCAACCGGAATGGTATACTGTCTGGCATCCTTAACACCTTCTATCCTGCGGATCGCATCGGAATGGCCCTGGCTTACGCCCCTGCCCCAGAACGTATAATCATGGCCGCCTGGCAAAATGGACTCTCCATACAGACGGTTTAAGGAAAACATGCCCGGATCCCAGCCAACGGATATGATCCCAACCTTGTTTCCTTCCTTTGCCGCCTCATCCACTGCTTCAAAATGCTGAGGGATCCGTGCATGGGTGTCAAAGCTGTCCACCACGTTGAAATGCCTGGCTAGAAGGGGAGTCTGTACCGGAAGATCTACGGCGCTTCCTCCGCAGAGGATCATCACGTCAATGGAATCCTTTTTTGAAATGGCTTCCTCCATGGGATACACGTTTACGCCCGGAGTAAGAAGGGTTATTGATTCCGGATCTCTTCTGGTAAATACGGCAGAAAGCTCAAGATCCGGGTTATGGCGGATGGCACATTCCACCCCTTTACCCAGATTTCCGTAGCCTGCAATACCTATTTTAATTGTCATATTATTATCTACCTTTCCAAAATTATTACTTTTTATTATAACCCCAAAAAGAGCCCCGTGTAAATCCTGTATTTAAGTTGAGTCTCCATGCAAAAATCCGCAGGCAGAGTCACCCCTGCCTGCGGATTAAAAGACTTATTAAGCAAATGCCGTAACCTCCGGCATCTCCAATGCCGTAGTCTCATACTTATCCAGAATGACCTTCTGGATCATATCACGGGTGTCGGAATTAATGGGATGTGCAATATCCCGGTATTCCCCATCAGCAGCCTTGCGGCTTGGCATAGCAATAAATAGCCCCTTCTCCCCTTCGATTACCTTGATATCATGAATAACAAATTCATTATCAAGTGTAATGGATACAATTGCTTTCATCTTTCCTTCTTTTTCGATACGTCTAACCCTCACGTCTGTAATCTGCATGTCAAGCATTCCCCCGCATTTCCTTATAATGTGTATCTTTCGTTTTTTTCTAGGACAATTTTTATATTGTCCGGTGTTCCGATATGGGTGGTATTTGCCCGGATTGTATCCCGGCTCTCCACAATACAATTTTCAATAACCGTATTATCACCTATGTAAACATCATTTAAAATAATGGAATTTTTAATGACGCAGTTATTGCCTACATATGCCTTTTTAAACAGAACAGAATTTTCAACCACTCCATTGACAATGCTGCCGCTGGATATCAAACTGTTCTTAACCATGGCTCCCGGATTATACTTTGCCGGAGGCAAATCATCTATTTTAGAATAAACATCCGGGTACTGGCGGAAGAAATAATCCCTTACTTCTGATTTCAGAAAATCCATGTTGGTCTTATAGTAAGATTCAACAGAAGCGATATTCCTCCAGTAAGTGTTCATCTTATAGGCGTAAATCCGTTTTAGATTCCGGTAACGTATCAGAATATCATTCACGAAATCATAACGGTCTTCCATGGCGCAGCGCTCAATGAGCTCAATCAGCTGCCGTCTGCGTATGACATAAATACCGCAGGATACGAAATTAGAAGATGCAACCATAGGCTTTTCTTCAAAGTCCGTAATCCTTCCGTCTTCATTGGTTCTCACCAGACCGAATCGAGTAATATCCTCTCCAACTGGAAGTTCCGTACATACGACGGTAATATCAGCCTTTTTCTCAATATGATATTCCAGAACTTTTCCATAATCCAGCTTATAGATGCCGTCACCTGCCGCAATGACCACATAGGGTTCATGGCTGTTTTTTAAGAATGTAAGGTTTTGGAAAAGTGCATCTGCAGTTCCCCGGTACCAGTCACTGCTTTCTGCGGTTATGGTTGGTGTGAATACAAACAATCCCCCCTGCTTTCTTCCAAAATCCCACCATTTGGAAGAGCTTAAATGCAGATGAAGCGATCTGGAATTATACTGAGTTAAAACCGCTACGTTCTGAATATGGGAATTTGTCATATTGCTGAGGGCAAAATCAATGCTGCGGTAATTGCCTGCAATGGGCATGGCCGAGATCGCCCTTTTATTAGATAGCTCCCGCATTCTCTTACTGTTTCCGCCTGCTAATACAATTCCTATCGCTCTCATCGTATACCACCTGCCTTTATGATGTAGTCTCCGCCAGCCAGCTCACCATCAGCATAATCTTCTGCTGTTGTCTCACCGACTATTGCCGTATTCTTACCCACCTTCACATTTTCCGGTATGGTTGAATTCTCACCGACTGTCACCAGATCGGACTGATAGACCTTGGGATCATATTTGCTGGGAGCAAATTCCCCGAAACCAAGCTCAGAGTTCGCACCTATCTTCACATTCTCAGCGATAATGGCCTTCTGGACCTTAACATTCTCTTCCAGTACGCATTCCCTCATAATGATGGAGTCCTTAATCACGGCTCCCTTTTTAATGGTAACGCCAGCACCAATAACGGAATTGTGGACTTCTCCGCAGATTTCTGAACCTTCTCCGATGATGCTTCTGTCTATGACAGCCTCTTCCGACACATATTGAGGCGGTATGATGTCGCTCTTTGTATAGATCTTCCAGTACTCCTCGTAGAGGTTAAATTCCGGAATGATATCAATCAGCTCCATGTTGGCTTCCCAGTATGAGCTTAAGGTTCCAACATCCTTCCAGTAACCATTGTATTCGTAGGCAAATACCCGGTCCCCTGCCTCGAAGCAGTATGGAATGATATGCTTTCCAAAATCACAGCCCGGAACATCAGACATCTTGATAAGTGCCTCTCTTAATACTTTCCAGCTAAATATGTAGATACCCATGGATGCCAGATTGCTTCTTGGATTTACCGGTTTCTCTTCAAATTCCGTGATACGGTTGCTCTCATCGGTTATAAGGATTCCAAAACGGCTGGCTTCCTCAATCGGCACCGGCATAGCAGCAATGGTGATATCAGCATTATTCGCTTTATGGTATTCCAGCATGACCTCATAATCCATCTTATAGATATGGTCCCCTGACAATATGAGGACATAGTCCGGATTGTAAGTTTCCATATATTCGAGGTTCTGATAGATGGCATTTGCCGTTCCAGTATACCAATCACTGCCCTTGCTCTTTTCATAGGGAGGTAGGATCGTGACGCCGCCAACGTTCCGGTCCAAGTCCCATGGGATGCCGATCCCGATATGGGTATTTAAGCGCAATGGCTGATACTGAGTCAGAACTCCCACGGTATCTACACCTGAGTTGATGCAGTTACTGAGTGGGAAATCAATTATACGGTACTTGCCGCCAAATGATACTGCTGGTTTGGCCACTTTTTGCGTTAACACGCCTAACCGGCTTCCCTGCCCGCCTGCCAAAAGCATGGCAATCATTTCTTTCTTGATCACGTTATCACCTCTCGCTGTTGTAATTTTATTGTACTAGCATTATAACACATATTCAGAAAATAGTGAACAAAATTTTGAATTATTAGGATAATTTTTTGTGCATTTTCCGACATTTTTCATGCTTTTTTCGATTCTTTTACATTTTAAGTCATATCTTGCGTTTTTACACCCTTCCCCCTTGAATCAATGCTCGAAATACAGTATAATCTTACTAAGTATGCGAACATGTAAAAGGAGAAGCCACTATGGATTTAATCACTGTAAGACAAATATATAAAGACAAAGAATCACTTCTTAACACTCAGGTTACGATCGGAGGCTGGGTGAGAAGTTTACGAGATTCCAAATCATTTGGATTCATTGTTTTAAATGACGGAACTTATTTTGAAACACTTCAGATCGTCTATCATGACACGATGGAAAATTTCTCTGAAATATCCAAACTAAATGTAGGAACAGCTGTCATCGTCACCGGTACTCTGGTGCCCACTCCTGATGCAAAACAGCCTTTTGAGATTCAGGCGGATAACATTATTGTTGAAGGAACTTCTACACCGGACTATCCTCTTCAGAAAAAGCGCCATTCCTTTGAATATTTAAGAACCATTTCCCATCTGCGTCCCAGAACCAATACCTTCCAGGCTGTTTTCCGCGTACGTTCTCTGATCGCTTATGCCATTCACCAGTTCTTCCAGGAAAGGGACTTTGTGTATGTACACACTCCAATCATCACCGGAAGCGACTGTGAGGGAGCCGGTGAGATGTTCCAGGTAACTACCATGGATTTAACAGATATTCCAAAGACTAAAGAAGGAGCTGTGGATTTCAGCCAGGATTTCTTTGGAAAGCCTACCAACTTAACCGTAAGCGGACAGCTCAATGCGGAAACTTACGCTATGGCATTCCGCAATGTTTATACCTTTGGACCTACATTCCGTGCAGAAAACTCCAATACCACACGCCATGCGGCAGAGTTCTGGATGATCGAGCCGGAGATGGCCTTTGCCGATTTGGATGACGATATGGAGCTGGCGGAAGCCATGCTTAAATATGTGATCCGTTTCGTCCTGGAGCACGCACCGGAAGAAATGAATTTCTTCAATCAGTTTGTGGACAAGGGGCTGCTTGATCGCTTAAACCATGTTCTGAATTCTGAATTTGCCCGTGTGACTTACACCGAGGCCATAGAGCTATTAGAAAAGCACAATGAGGAATTTGACTATAAGGTATTCTGGGGCTGTGACTTACAGACCGAGCATGAGCGCTATTTAACCGAGCAGCTCTATAAGAAGCCTGTATTTGTAACAGACTATCCGAAGGAGATTAAGGCCTTCTACATGAAGCTGAATCCGGATAACAAGACCGTGGCTGCCGTAGACTGCCTGGTTCCAGGAATCGGCGAAATTATCGGAGGAAGCCAAAGAGAGGACAATTATGACAAGCTTGTGGCACGTATGGACGAGCTTGGCCTTGAGAAAGAGGATTACGATTTCTACCTTGACTTAAGAAAATACGGATCTACCCGCCATGCAGGCTTTGGCCTTGGCTTTGAGCGCTGCGTGATGTATCTTACCGGAATGGGCAACATCCGTGACGTAGTTCCATTCCCAAGAACTGTCAACAACTGCGAGCTTTAAGCCTGTATCACAAATTCCCTTCCAAAACGGCAGGGAATTTGTGGTTTCAGTTCAGCCATGCAGAGGACCAGCGAGGTAATGATAATGAAATTCATACATATTGCAGATGTTCACTGGGGCATGAGCCCGGACAGCGACAAGCCATGGAGTAAGGAACGGTATCAGGACATCAAGGACACCTTCGCAAAGGCGGTCAGCCAGGCAAAGGCCCTGGAAGCCAACTGCCTCTTTATTTCCGGAGACTTATTTCACCGCCAGCCCCTGGCCAGAGATTTGAAAGAAGTAAACTTTCTTTTTTCCACCATACCGGATGTCCACGTGGTCATCATTGCCGGTAACCATGACCGCATCCGGAGCAACTCTGCCCTTCTAAGCTTTACCTGGGCTCCCAATGTATCTTATCTCATGGGAGGGGAGCTGGAAAGCGTTTACTTTAAGGACATTAATACCGAGGTTTACGGTTTCAGTTACCACTCAGCAGAAATCCCGGAAAACCGTCTTGATCATTTAAAAGTGCCCAACAACGGGCGCATCCATGTCCTTCTTGGTCATGGGGGTGATGCCAACCACATCCCCTTTGACAAAGGCGCCATGTCCAATCTGGACTTTTCCTACATCGCCATGGGGCACATCCACCGGCCGGAGATCCTGCTGGAAAACCGTATGGCATTTGCCGGCTCCTTAGAGCCGTTAGATAAAACGGAAGCCGGTCAGCACGGCATGATGGTGGGGGAGATCAACGAGGTGACCCGCATGGTGACTTCCTTAAAGTTCATTCCCCTTGCAAGGCTCCAGTATATCTCCCTGGCAGTTAATGTAACTACTGCCACTACCAATACGGAACTTGCCATGAAAATCACCCAGGAAATCCAGAACCGGGGATCGGAAAACATATTCCGGTTTCGAATCCGCGGCATGAGGGACCCTGACATTTCCTTTGACCTAGAGATGCTTTCCACCCGTTTTAAGATCATGGAAATCATTGACGAATCGGAACCTCAGTATGATTTTCCCGCATTGTTTGCCGAACACCCCAGCGATATGATCGGTTTCTTTATCCAGGCCCTTCAGAAGCCGGAGATGAGCCCGGTAGAAAAAAAGGCCCTTCATTACGGCATCAACGCATTGCTTCGTACAACGGACGAAAGGAGCTGACCCCATGAAAATAATTGATATCTATATCAATGGCTTTGGGAAATTCCATGGCAGAAACCTTACCTTCCAGGATGGGTTAAACATTGTATATGGGAAAAATGAGGCCGGAAAATCCACCATCCATACGTTCATCCGGGGTATGCTTTTTGGCATTGAACGCCAGAGAGGCCGTGCATCCCGGAATGATCTTTACACAAAATTCGAGCCTTGGGAAAACAGCGGCACTTATGAGGGACAGATACGGCTGGAGCATAAGGATCACATCTACCGGATCGAGCGCACCTTCCAGAAAAATAAAAAAGAGTTTAAGATCGTAGATGAAACCGCCGGACGGGAAATAGAGCCGACGAAGGCATTTTTAGATGACTTATTATGCGGCTTAAGCGAATCCGCATACATTAACACCGTCAGCATCGGCCAGCTAAAAAGTGCTACCGACGAAGGCATGGTTTCCGAACTTAAAAATTACATAGCCAACTTAAACACTACGGGAAATCTGGCCCTTAACATCACGAAAGCTGCTGCCTTTTTAAAGTCACAGAAAAAAGAGCTGGAATCCCAGATGGTTCCGGAAGCAGCCCGGACTTATACCTCATTATTAAGCGAAATCCGTAACACGGAGAAAGAAATCTCATCTCCGGAATATGAAAATCAGATTCAGGAATACCATAAGCTTCGCTCTCATATCAGGGTATCCATGGAGGAACAGCAAAAGGAAAAGGAAGAACTCCTTCAAAAGGCTGCAAGGGGCAGGCAGGTACTGAACAGCAACCAGTTTTCTGATCAGGCGTCCATTAACGCCTGCCAGGCTAAGGCTCAGGAAAATTATGACGAATATATGGAAGCTCAGGCGGCCTGCAATAAAAAACCTCGGAAGATCCTTTCCGTCCTTTCCCTGATCATTGCTACCTTGCTTTTATGTGGAACAGGAGTGCTTTATTATCTTGGGGAAGCAAATTATTTCACCGCTTATTATGGACTTGACCTCCTCCTTTTGCTGGGCATCTTTGTCGGAACTGCCACGATTTTCTAC
Source organism: Lacrimispora sanguinis (assembly GCF_044987295.1). NCBI lineage: Bacteria > Bacillati > Bacillota > Clostridia > Lachnospirales > Lachnospiraceae > Lacrimispora > Lacrimispora sanguinis. The sequence continues at coordinate 2,959,915 of NZ_CP173277.1, forward strand.
CTGATTGGCCTGATTCTGTTTTTACGGCTGAGGCACAGCCAAAAGGACATGGAAATGAGCGCCAAGATCCTACAGGAGATCCTATCCAGACATTTGGGAAATACCGAGATATCTTCAGACGCAATCCGTGCATTCCAGACGAAGATGGCAGAATTCACCCGCTTATGCTCGGCCGTAGCCAAATCGGAAGCCGTTATCGCTCAGAAAGCCAAGGAAATTGAGGAGCTTTCAAAAAAGCAGGAAAACTGTGGAGATTCTATTGAAAAACAGCAGAAAAGCCAGTGGGAGCTTGAGAAAAAGCTGGAGCATCTATCAAGCTGTAAAACCCAGGCTGAAGGACTGAAACACATCCTGGCAGAGAACGACCGGATCCGGGAAGAAATATCTGCCATTGACTTAGCAATGGAAACCATGACCAGTCTCTCCTCCTCTATCCGGGATTCCTTTGGCCTATATTTAAATAAAACAGCTTCTGACCTTATTGCCGGGATCACGGGCGGTATCTATACCAGCATGAGTGTCGATGAGAACTTAAATGTATTTTTGAATACAAAAACCAAGCTGGTACCCTTAGAGCAAGTCAGTAGCGGTACCATGGACCAGGTTTATCTGGCCCTTCGATTGGCGGCCGCCACCCTAATTCAAGAGGGCAGCGAGCGGATGCCATTCATATTTGATGATAGTTTTGTACTATATGATGATGACAGGCTTCGGACTGCATTAAGATGGCTTGTGAATTCTTACTCCGACCAGGTTATTATCTTCACCTGCCATCAGAGAGAGGCTCAGATGCTGACAGCAAACCTGATCCCCTATCACCTGATCGAAATTTAATCTCATACTATGTTCCAATAAAAAAGACTGTTGTGACGGCTCTGGGGCCTCATGACAGTCTTTTTACTATAGATCCTATGACCTGTTCCCATATCCGGAAAAACCGGCCAATACGCCAGCCAGAAGCCCTACAATCGCAGGCCCGATCCAGCCAAGTCCCATATCATAAAGAGGAAGCATGGAAAGTCCGGGATTCAAAAAGCTTAGACCTGCCTGTTCCAGGGAAAGAAGCACACTGACGATTCCCGTAAGGCTAATGCAGAAAACATAAGCGGCCTTCCATTTCCTTCCGTCCGGAAAACCAAAGGACAGCAGAATGAGGACGATCGCTACGGGGTAAATCGCATTTAACACCGGTACAGAGACTTCCAATATTCTGTTAAGGCCGATATTGGAGATCACCAGGCTGACCAATGCGAAAAGGAGCGCCCATGAACGGTATCCCACTTTGGGCACAATGGTGCAGAAATACCTGCTGCAACAGCTGATAAGACCAATGCAGGTATTTAAACAGGCAATGAAGAAAATGGCAGCCAGCATCACAAGCCCTCCATTACCATATAAAAAACGTACCGCCTGGTTTAAGGTCTGAGCACCGTTTTCGCCAAGTCCCAATGCTCCGCCTGTGACGGCCCCCACGTGGGCTAAGGCACTGTATACCATTAAAAGGACCCCTCCTGCAATGAAACCGGCATGAATGGTTTCCTTTACGACTGAAGTCTCCTGTTTGATTCCCATTGCCTGGACATTCAAAGAAATGATAATTCCAAAGTTTAAGGCAGCGATGGTGTCCATGGTTAAATACCCTTCTAGAAATCCTTTCACAAATGGATTGGACCCATAAGACTTTGACGGAATCCCGTAGGGGCCTGCCGGATGGACTACACTGCCTGCAAATATTACCACGATCAAAGCCAAAAGGCAGGGAGTCATTATCTTGCCCAGACGGTCTGTCAATTTATCCGGTTTCAAAGATACGACAAAGGCAATGGTAAAGAATACCGCGGAATAGAGGAACTGGGTAAGCGCTCCTGAGCTCCCTTCCTTTAAAAAGGGGACCACCGCCATCTCAAAGGAGGTGCTGGCAGTTCTGGGAATTGCAAGGCACGGCCCAATGGATAAATAAATAAGCAGTGTAAAAATAAATGCAAATCTGGGATGAACGTGACCGGCCAGCTTATCAAGACCGCCAGACTTAGCCACTGCAACCACACCAAGAACCGGAAATCCGATGGCCGTCACCGCAAAGCCTGCCATGGCAATCCAAGTATTCGTTCCCGCGGATGCACCCAAATAGGGCGGAAAAATAAGGTTTCCCGCCCCAAAAAACATGGAGAAAAGTGTAAGGCCTACTAAGACCAGTTTCTGCTTCGATAATCGTTCCATATGCCCGCTTTACCTGTCACCTGCGCGGTAACGCTCAAGAAGCCGGTTAATTCTTTTGGTCGGATTTAAAAGCTCGCTTAAGGAGGCATCATGGTTTAAATTATCTATGATAAGCGCAATATACTTACTCATATCAACATTGATATAGTATGGTCTGGATAAGAGATCAGGAGTCTGATAAACCAGATTGGTTGTAAGGATCCTGTCAATAAATCCATTCTCATAATATTCATCAAACTTAGCAAGACCGTTGGTAAAAAGGCCGAAGGTGGAGCAAACGAATACTTTCCTGGCTTTTCTTCTCTTAAGCTCCTTCGCTACATCAAGCATGCTTTCGCCGGAAGAAATCATGTCGTCAACAATGATCACATCCTTACCTTCTACGCTGCTTCCCAGAAATTCGTGGGCAACGATGGGATTGCGTCCATTAACGATTTGTGTATAATCTCTGCGTTTATAGAACATACCCATGTCAAGTCCAAGAACATTGGCAAAGAATACAGCACGTCCCATACCACCCTCATCCGGGCTGATGACCATCATATGCTCGCTGTCAATGTCTAACTCTTTCTCTTCCTTCAGTAAGTATTTGATAAACTGATAAATAGGCTGAACAGTCTCAAAGCCCTTTAAAGGAATTGCATTCTGCACTCTTGGGTCATGAGCATCAAAGGTGATGATGTTCTCAACTCCCATATTCACAAGCTCACGAAGGGCCAGCGCACAATCTAAGGATTCTCTGCTTGATCTTTTATGCTGCCTGCTCTCGTATAAGAATGGCATGATCACATTGATGCGTCGGGCTTTTCCTGCCGATGCTGCAATGAGACGCTTCAAATCCTGGAAGTGGTCATCAGGTGACATGTGATTGGTCATTCCGCACAGGGAATAAGTAAGGCTGTAATTACACACATCCACCATGAAATAAAGGTCATCACCACGTACCGATTCATGCAGGGAACCCTTTGCTTCCCCGGATCCGAACCTTGGCGTGCTGGCTCCTATAATATAGGAATCTCTCTGATAACCCGAAAAAGCGATGGTCGACTTATGTTCGCTCTCCCGCTCCTGTCTCCATGACACCAGGTAGTCATTGACCTTATCTCCCAGTTCCTTACAGCTCTTTAACGGTATCAAACCCAGTGGACCTACCGGAATGGTTTCTATCGTCTTTTCTTCGTAAAGCATTCTTTTCTCCTCCAATGTATCCTAATACAATGCAACGGTTCTTTTATAACATTATGTACGGAAATAGTCAAGTTAATCGATGCATTTAAGACTCTTTATCTCTCATTGTAACCTTTGAGAGAACTTGATGCAACTGTAAATTTCTTACGTTTATAATCTAATACAATGCTCTTTGATATCCTCATAATAGATGCTTTTCCGCATAAAATGTATTATGTACCCAATAAATACAGGGAGGATTAATCTTGTTAAAAATTTTGGATAATAATTATTATGACTTAATAATTAGTAATACCCTGGTTCCTTCCTATGATACTGGAAATAATATCACTTTTTTAGATATAAGGGATTCGCTTCTGCACGTACCTGTCAGTACGGTTGATCCCTGTGATTTAGGCCGTCATCCCTATAATAGTTTTCCCTTCCTCTACACACCAACCTCTACGACCAGCCTGGAAAAATCCGGCATCACCACCGTTCAGAGAAATCCCTTTCTTGCCCTGTTTGGAAGAGGAGTCCTGGTGGCTGTCGTTGATACCGGAATTGACTACAACCATCCCGCATTTAAATATAATGACGGAACCACCCGGATCCTCTCTATATGGGACCAGACAGTGCAAAGCGGAACGGTCCCTGATACCTTTACATTCGGTTCTGAATACAGCAGAGAGCAAATCAACTCCGCATTAAGCTCAGAGGATCCTTTGGCCCTTGTCCCCACAACAGACCCCATCGGACACGGAACCGCCATAGCCAGTGTTTTGGCCGGTACCCCAAATGAGGCAGAATCCTTCAGTGGTGTCGTTCCTCAAGCTGATATTGTAGTCATCAAGTTAAAAGAAGCAAAACAAAATTTAAAAAATATCTTCTTTGTCCCGGAAAACACTCTCTGCTACCAAGAATCCGATATCGTACTTGGCATACGTTATGCGTTTTCAGTCTCTGAACGGTATAAACGTCCCCTTGTAGTCTGCATCGCATTAGGAAGCAACCAAGGAGGCCATGACGGCAGGGGCACCATTGACAGCTATATTGATTATCTCACATTGCTGCCAGGAATTGGAGTATGTGTTTCCGCCGGCAACGAAGGAAACCGTCAGAGACATTATTTTAACTCCACTACCGAAGCGCCTTACTATAATGATTTTGAATTAAGAGTGGGGAGCAATGATAAAATGTTATCCATGGAGATCTGGTCATATGCTCCGGCAAGGCTCTCCGTCGACATCTCTTCTCCAAACCGTGAATCCACACAGCCTGTTTTTCCTACCTTCAATCAATGCAGAAGGTTCAGTTTCATATTTAACGAGACGGTTATCTATGTTAACAACTTCATATTTGAGGAAGAAAACGGAGATCAGCTCATCCTGCTGCGGTTTAACAATCTCATTCCCGGAATCTGGTACTTACGGGTACAGAATATTGAAACGGAAGGCTTTGCCTTTCATTCCTGGCTGCCATCCGGAGATATGATCTCAAACGAAACATATTTTCTCAATTCAAACCCTGATACCACCATAACCTCTCCAGGAAATGGAAGGCATCAGTTGACGGTGACTGCTTATAACGATACGAATAACAGCATTCTGCCGGAGTCCAGCAGAGGCTATACAAGAATCGGTGAGATCAAGCCTGATCTGGCCGCACCGGGCTACCAGCTCACTTGTGCAGTTCGAGGAGGCCAATATGGAACGGTAACCGGTACCGGGGCTGCAGCTGCACATACAGCCGGAATCGTCGCTATGGTGCTTGAATGGGCCATTGTCAGAGGCAATTACCCCCGAATGACCGGAAATAATGTGAACCGCCTCTTAATAAGCGGTGCAGTGCGCAGCAGCGGCAATGTTTATCCAAATAATATTTGGGGATATGGACAGGTGGATGTGAACAGACTATTTGAGCGGCTTGCCAGCCTTTAAAAACCGCAGTGAACATAGAAAATCCAGGAGCCCGGTAACACAAAGGGCTTCCTGGTTTTTTTAATTGGAACGTTTTTCTTTCTTTCTGATACGAATATCATCTCCATAAAGCGGGATTACCGTATAGCGGCTGATTAACCTTGAGGTCACACGTTCCGTATACCGGTCCCTCAGCTCATTTATGGGATGATTGGTGGATATAATCGTAGACTTAGAAGAATTAAGCCGTTCGTTGATGCAGTAAAATAATTCTGAAGATGTAAAGCTGTTATTAAGCTCTGTGCCTAAATCATCAATAATCAAAAGGTCACAGTCCAGGATATACTGGTACATCCCTTTCATATCTTCTTCATCCTGGTAATCAAACCGGTTCTTTGAAAATACCTCGAATAAATCATTAGCCGATAAGTATATCACGGAATAATACCGGTCAATCAGCTCCTTGGCGATGCAGTTTGTTAAGAACGTTTTACCGACTCCCGTAGGGCCTGTAAACAGCAGGTTTCCGTGTTCCTGTGAAAATCCCTTTACAAAGTTCTTGCAAGTCTCCACAACCTGTCCCATATACTGTTTAACAGTCCTGTTTAAAACCGGAACCACCCTGGTATCATCAAAGAAATCATAAGAAAGTGTGTCGAAATTTTCTACTGCAATAATCTGCTCAATGTTTGACTGAGCGTAAAGATATTTCATTTCAGACTGGCGGAAACAGTGACACTTGGTTCCATCTGCATATCCAGTATCTTTGCAATCCGGGCACCGGTACTGCATCTCCATATAAACCGCAGAATAACCGGCTGCCTTTAGAAGCACACTCTTCTGCTCTCTCAAGTCTGCAATCTCATTTCTTAAGTCTTTAAGGGCTCCCTGGTCCCCTTCAAGCAGTCTGCGCGCACTGGCCACTGCACTGGTGCTGATGAAATCATCAAGCTCTTTAATAACCGGAATCCTGCGATATACCTCCGCAATCCGTTCTTCCTGTTCATGGCGGTTCTTAAACTGTTGCTGTCCATATGCCCGCATGATAGCATCGTACTGTGAATTGCTCAGCGCCATAATTACCTCCGTTCATCCTGCTGACCTTATGTAAACTTACTGCCGCTCCGTTAATTGCTTTAGAACAAGAGCATCATAATCAATCTCCCTTTGAGGAAAATTCTGAAACTGATTCTGTCCCCTTTTCCCCTTAGGGCTCTGGGTCTGCTTATTATCACCGCTTTTTCCTGTTTTATGTTCTCCGCTTCTTATACGATCCGCATACTGTTCGTCCAGCTTTCTGATCTCTTCCATGGAGCGTACCCCGGCTTTTTTCCAACCCTCTAATATTTTATCCGCATACTGAAAGCTGGGCGAATGAGTGGCCGCCAGTGTCCGGTTACAAGCTTCAATTACCAGCTCCCTGGCAAATCCATAGGCACGGAACCATCGCTCTATAAAATCTTTCTCCATGTCTCCCGGCTTTCTGTCATTTAACCCAAAGGCTTTCATAACAGCAAAGGAATCCTTGGTAAAGGTAAGGGCAAAGCTCTTGGCATCATCCACGGTCCGAAACCCTTTTTCATGCCAGCTGATAGCCACTGTTTCAATATAACGGATGCTGCTGTGCCCGCCCTGCACACAATACTCCACTACAAATTCCAGCAGCTCGGCAGGCATATGAAGGCCGTCATAAAGGTAGGCAAACACCTCACACTCCCTTTGGGTGAATACCTTATTCATGTATTTCTGGGCAATATAAAGAAGCTGGGAAAAATCCTCATCACCGGCAAGACCGCTTATCTTTTCTGGGGAGTAGACCATGCGGTGGCCGGATGGGGCTGGTTTCTGTTTCGATTTCGGCTGTTCCTCTGCGGTCATGCCGGAACAGGCTGTTTCTGATGCGGCTGGGGTTATTTCTGGCTTTAATGAAATGCTCTCTTTAAGGACTCCGGCATTTTTCCAGTAGGATATGGCACGCGCCACATCGGATTCTGTATGGTTTAGGGCATCCGCAATTTGGGGAATCGTGATTTCTTCTCCTTCATGGCGCATTAGGTATAAATATTCTTTTATGTATTCTCCATTGGCCGCAGCCATGTAGTCGTCAATGAACTCATTGGTAATGACCGTAACGTTGATCTTGAAACTGCTTTTAATATTCAATGTCATAACCCTCACCTTTTTATATAGCTAGTCCGCAGTGCAGCGAGAGAAGCCCGCGGCTTCTCTCGCTCACGGGCTTTCGCCCTATGAAATAGGCCATGGAAAAATTTTCTTATGTGCAAGCACAACGAAAATTTTTCCGTGCCCTATTTCGCACTGCTCATTGCTTTCGTGAATATCATACCACAGGTCCTATTAAAAGAAAATAGGTGGAGTTATCCACTGTATGAATTGTGGATAATGTGGATAATGTGGAAACCAAGTATACATAAATAGGATTTCTTCTCCGAATCATGTCGATTTGCTGATAGAATCGAGATTTTTTAAATTGTAAGACTATAAATTATGTAAATTAAAAAATCCACATAGCTTCTTAACATAAAATGTTGAAAACTATGTGGATAATGTGGATAACTATAAGCCTAAAAGCTTTTCTCCCACTTTTACGATATCTCCGGCCCCCATAGTTATCAACAAATCACCGTGTATACAATTTTCTAAAATAAATGTTTCAATCTCATCAAAGGTTGAAAAATAGTGGGCTTTTACGCCTCTTTTCTCGATTCTCTCCGCAATATCCTTAGAACTGATTCCTAAATCGTCCGCTTCACGAGCCGCATAGATGTCCGCAAGGATCACCTCGTCAGCCAGAGACAGAGCCTCTGCAAACTCATCCAGAAACGCCTTTGTCCTTGTATACGTATGAGGCTGGAACGCTACCCACAACTTTTTATGGGGATAATGCTTTGCCGTTTCCAGAGTTGCTTTGATCTCCTGGGGATGGTGAGCATAGTCATCGATTATAGTAATGCCTGACAGTTCTCCCTTTTTTTCAAAACGGCGGTTGGTGCCTGTAAAACGCTTCAGCCCTTTTTTAATCAACTCAAGGCCGATTCCTAACTCTGTACATACGGCCGCTGCTGCCAGGGAATTATACACATTATGTTCTCCCGGGACACCAAGTGTTACAGTATCCACAATATTTCCGTCCACCTTTAAATTATAAGTAGCCCTTGCCAAATCATCAAAACGGATGGCTTCTGCCTGATATCTGCTACCTGGCTTCTTGCCAAATGTGATCACGTTACATGGCAGTCCCTGGGTAATCTCCTCCCTGCTCTCAATGTCATTGTTTATCACCAGTAAGCCGTTTTGGGGAAGTTTTTCGGCAAATAAGCGGAAGGAGTGACGAATATCTTTAATATCTTTAAAGAAATCCAGATGGTCCGCCTCAATATTCAGGATCACCTCCATGGTGGGGAAAAAGGACAGAAAGCTATTGGTATATTCACAGGCTTCTGTTACAAACAGCCTGGGACCTCCTACCCGGATATTGCCGCCAATGGAGTTTAAGATTCCGCCTACCGATATGGTTGGGTCTGTTTCGGCTGCCAAAAGAATCTCAGTGATCATAGATGTGGTGGTAGTCTTTCCGTGAGTTCCTGATACTGCTATGGAGTTTTCATAATTTTTCATCATCTGTCCAAGGAGTTCTGCACGACTGAGTATAGGAAGTCCTTTTTCTTTCGCCCTTGCAAATTCCGGATTATCGGAATGGACGGCAGCGGTATAGACAACCACGTCAATTCCTTCTTTAATATTCTCCGCCCGCTGGCCATATGCGATCGCTGCACCCTTTGTCTCTAAATGGCGTGTCAGCACTGAACTCTGTGAATCTGATCCCGTAACGGTAAAACCCTCATCAATGAGAATTTCCGCCAAACCGCTCATGCTGATCCCGCCTATTCCAATAAAATGAATTGCCTCTGGTTTATGAAAATCAATTTGATACATGCTTTTTCCATCCTTAATTTTGTTTTCTGTAATAACGAATGTCTTCTTCTATTTTAACGCTTTTCTTTTGTAAAGCAACTGCTTCCTTTCTTATTATATAAGAAAGCACTGAGAAAATCTACAATATAATTACAATCAAAAAATATGCACCCTACAGATTTTATGTTCTGTAAAGTGCACTTTATGACATAGTCCTTATGATCCCAGGGCAATTTTCGGCGCATCTACCTCCATGTTACCGCTGCTTACCTGTGGCATTCCTATTGCAGATACCATCAGATAAAGCATCTCCTTATAGCTTCGGAAGGGCTGATCCACCCTGCCTTCCCGCCAATAAATAATGCCTTGACATGTAGAATGCTCGCGAAACATGATTTTAATTGAAAAAGTTGCCTTTTGCCCACCTTTCCTGCACATGGAACAGATATCATTGGATATAAGACGCCCATATTTGACTCCGCATTTTGGAGCCTTTTCCTTAGGAGCCTTAATTTCCAGAAAATTTCCCAGGGTCCCGGCCAGATCAGCCAAAACATCATACCGCGCTGTCAGGTTAGCAGGTATATTTTGATAATTTCCCATTATCCGCCCAGACTCATAATCATCAATAGCCACATGGAAGGAATTCAAGGATTCCCCTTCCTGTCCCATATGGAAGTCTCCTCTTAACATCTTATTCATTAAGAGAATTAATTGAAGCGTGCTTTCAAATGACTCCTGCCTGTCTCCATCCTCCCAATGAATCAATCCCTGCCAACTGGCATGGTAACGATATTGTACATAAATACGGAAGGTACTCCGTTTTCCTTTTCGTTCTTTCTCGTTGCTGATCCGTGTCACAAAATCAGGCGGATTTGTCCCAGGAAAATGGCGCATTTGAAATGTCTGTTTCGGACAGCTCATGGAATCAAATATACGGTCCATATTTAAAATCATCTCCAGCATACTGCCATATTGGATTCCCCGGGATTCATCACAATGAAACATAACCCCCTTAATGCTCCAATTATCGCATTCATCCACTGCGACAGTGATATACCGGTCAGTACCGCGAACTACACTCACTCTTCCTTTTGTCATAATTTCCACCATCATCCTTATGTTATGTTATAATTATAAATGAAGGCGGTTACATTTTGGTTATATTTTCCACTTTTGGTTAAAATTTATAAAATGATTGTAACCTGCCTTATAATCTAATGATATGAGGGAAGAATACTCTCTCTATGAAAATACTCTCATGGAATACTTTTGTTATCATATAGCAAAAAAGCTCGTTCAGGATGCTTATTACAAAACACCTGAACAAGCCCAAAAATAGCTTTTAAATGAAGATATGCTGCGGTACCGTAATATTTCAGATCATTATTTATCTGACAAGAAACGTCCGAATATTACATGCCTGTAATTGTTCAGCAAGCCAAGCAGTATATTTCCAAGAACTCCAATTACAAGAATCTCTCCTGTACCCACTGTTAGCATCGCATACCAGATGATATCCTCTGAGCCGTAAGCATACCGCAGAACCCATGGGATGATAATGGTATTTGCCAAAATCGGCGGAAGACATACCAGCCACTTGTTTTTCCGAAGCTTATACGAACCAATCGCTCCGATCAGGGTTGCAAGACTTCCGAAAATCACATCCAGAGTTGCTGCTCCGCATATTAAATTTGACAGGAAACAACCAACGAACAATCCAGGAATTGCTGCCGGAGTGAAAAATGGCAGAATACAGAGGATCTCTGAAATTCTAAACTGGATGGGGCCGAAGCTGACAGGGGCAAAAACCATAGTCAGCACAGTGTAAACTGCAGCAATCGCCGCTGAAAAAACCATAAAATAGGTCTTTTCTGAAGTTTTGTAATGCATATTCAATTCTCCTTTAGTTTTGTTTTAGGTGTGGAAGGTCTCGAACACACCGGTCTTTGTTGTGAGAATCCTTGTAAAATCAAAGGTTTCTCGGCCTTATTACGGTTGTAAATATATCATAATTGAGGGAGAAAATCAAGAGCGTACCCCATTTTTACCCCATCAGGATTTTTCTGCATAGAAAGAGCTGACATACCAGCCCTTTAAAATGCTTTTGCGATCAGCTCCATTTCCTCCGCTCTGGTTGTTGGTAAAACATGAGAATATAGGTCCATGGTCATAGACAGTGTGGAATGACCCAGGATCGTTTTAAGAGTTTGAGGCTTCATTCCGTTTTCTATTGCTCTGGTGGCGAATGTGTGACGAAAGCAATGAGGTGTAAAACGTTCAAATGTAGTACCTGCTTCATTGATTCTTTTTAATATCCTATCTATCTCACCTTGTAACCGCTCCCTACTAATCGGGGTTCCATCAGGAAGATGAAAGATATATCCGTCCATTCTCAGTACCTTTTCCCCGTAAGCCTGCTTTTCTCTTTCAATAATGGAAAGCATATCTTTGGTAAGGGGAATGTCTCTCATTGATGTGGCTGTCTTAGGGGTGTCCTCAAAGAAACCTCTGCCAGAAACATATTTTAAAGTTCTTTGTATATGAAGCAAATTTGCAGCCTTATCCACATCTGACAGCTTCAAACCTCGGATTTCTCCACCTCTCAATCCTGTTCTGATTGCCAACGCAAACAAATTGAATAGGTAGCTGTCCTGTGCGTATTTCATAAAAATATCCTGCTCTTCTTTTGTGAATACCCTGTGCTCGCTTTTGGCCGTTCCCTTAGGCAATGTTGCCAGTGGTACAGGATTACGCTCAATTAGTCCATTTTTCATAGCCTGCTTCAGGCAGCCATTTAGAATTGCGGATATGATCTTTATACTAGATAATGCAAGGCCCTTCTTTACCAAATCATTGTATAACTTCTGAATATGCTCTCCCCGGATATCCACCAGTTTCTTTTTTCCTAAACTATCCTTAATATAATAAGTAAAATAGTCATTATAAGAAATAATAGTCCCAGCCTTAACCTGATTTTCCTTATACTGCTCTATCCATGTCTTGAACCACTCATTTAATGTAATCTTTGCACTGGCTATAAACTCGCCATGTTCAAGCCTATACCGCAAGTCATTCATCTTCTTTTTAAGCTCTGTCAATGTATCTGCATATACTGAATAACGATCAAATTCAAATTGAACACGCCCCTCATACTTCCCATTGCTCCGCTGCCTGATCCCAGGCGGTAACGTCTTCCCGTTCTTATCTACTGCCATTTCGTCTCGCTCCTTTATATAGAAAATCTGTAAAATATAATATTCATGCACTCCTCTTTATCTGTTGCCCCGGCACAACCGTTTATGATAAAAGTCCTCCGGGAGGAATAATAAATCGCTGTATTTTCCCTGGTTCAATTCGTTTAAAATACTGGTCTGTATCTATTCCGGCAGATTCCATCCCTCCCCTTAACTCCTCGATCTGCTGAATAATCTCTTCTTCAGTAACACCAAACGCTTCTGCCATATCCCCGACACTGAACAGTGCCTCATGATCTGTGGTACTGCTTAAAGCCATTCTAAGGCCCGTGTATATGGTCTGATAAGAAAACCCTCGCTGCTCTCCACCCCTGATCTGTTCCTCCAACCATTCCATTGTTACCCCGTACCTACCGTAGTTTGACATTATATTTATAATCACATCTTCCTTTGACATTATCTAAATTCCTCTTTCTTTCCGTTGCCATATCGCAACTCGCTTTCCTGGTGGTATTGGTAGCACACCAGGGTGAACCTTCAAAATTTATACAGGTATCTGGTTTATACTACCGGGTGGGTGGCAAAACGCCACATACCACCCGGCCTATAGCATAAATCTTATCGAAAGCTTTTCTAAGCCGGCACTTATTTCTCCTGACCCTGTAGAAGAAGCTCCGCAACGTCCCTATCACAGTTATGCTTGTCCATAATGTCATACAGCTTTAATTCCTGGCTTACATCATCGTCCTGGGTCTTCATGGCCTTTAAGCAGCTCCTTACCTCATGCAGCTCTTCCATGGCCTTGTCATAGCTTTCTATCATGCGGTAGTACTGCTCAACCGGCACAAGAATCATTTTCTGCATAATCTTCCCCCAATTCTTCCCGCTTACATTGAATGACCAGATCAATAAGTCCGTTACAACATTCCTGTAATTCCACGCTACGATCAGAATGCTCGACTTGTTTTAACCATAGAGGCCTAAGAGTTTCTAGTTCTTCTATACATAATCCAAATAACTGCTCAACCATTTTCCGGGCTAATCTATCTTCTTTATTCATTTCAAATCCCCCTGTTCTTCCTCTGGAAAATGGACAAGAGTATCTGCTACATCAGCATTAATATCGATGGTGCTTCTCAACTCTTCCAGACTCTTACTGAGATTTAAAACTATATCACCTATGATGCAAACCTTCACACCTGCATTGTCATAATAATGAGACAAGATTTTCCAGGTATCCATTTCCGATTTAACTTTTTCACAAAAATAGCTTTCATACAAATCATTAATCATAATTTGAGCTCTTTTTACCAAAGTCTCAATATTTGAAACTTTTTCATCAATGACTGCTTCTCTTACCATTTAAAAATCCTCTCCTTTACATTTCGGTTTGCAAAGGAAATATTCTATGCTATAATCAGAATATCCCCATTGCATTGGTGTGTGATCGGGTTATATTTTTTTATTAGCCCTGTGCGTTTGCCGACGCATGGGGTTTTTACTTTTGTGTGTGGTCCATATTGGGTGACTTGCGTAGTCATCATTACTCCGAATCGGAAGCTCTAGTGAAATTATCTAAAACGATGGAAAACGCTTCCTTAATCTGTAATGCGGCAATTTGATTCATGTTTGCATCTGAAATGGCAGCAAGTATATTACCTATATCCGAAATATTCAACTTCCTGGAAATGTCCATGATGTTCATAGGCCTTTCTTGCTGTTCCTGTTCGTCTGCATATTCCAAAAACGCTTTTATACGTTTAAGCACTTTTGTTGTGCTGATTTGCATGACCATGCGAATGATTTCAATTCTAATTTGATCATTCTCCTTCTTGGCTTCGTGGCTTTCTATTATCACGTGGCTAATCTCCTTTCTTTCTGGCAGATTCTTTACCTGGCTATTGTTTGCCAAATTTGACACCTCTTCACCGGGATTGAATCCTTGCACCGTTCCGGTAATCTTCCTGGCTATTAGTTTTGCCGTTACTCACTCACAGGTATATTGACTGGAATTTCATAACCATTTCGGGGTTATCGGTGCTTTGTTGTTTCCCTTTACTGTAATTACAGCATAACTCTTTTCGGGTTATTTGTCAACCTTTTTATAATATATTTTTTATTGTTTCTATGCTTTTTTGTTTGACTTATAACCGATATTAGGTTATAATCATAATATAAAGAACCAGGAGGAATTAAAATGTCAATTATATACCAAAGCAATGATCAAATTATCATTGAGATTAAAAAACTCATGTTAGAAAATAATGTATCTCAGAGAGAAATAGCTGAAAAGTTAAATATTACTCCTCAAGGTCTCACGAAGCTTCTTAATAAAAAAAACTTTGGTTTTGAGGATGCCAGTAAAATTCTCAATGCAATGGGTCATGTACTTATTTTGCAATTTGATAAACAATAGAAGAAATATGAGTGTTATTTACAACCAGGTTGGTAAATTGTAAATAGACTAAAGCAAAACTGCTATTGTAGTGGACCAGCTCTCATGCAGATTTTTTGGAATATAAGCATTTAGTGAAATATGTATCAGACGAGAAAGAATAGGCCTAAAATGTTGCTCCAGATATGCTTATGGAATTCGTGTCTTTTATTTTTCTCATTCACATGTAAATAAAGAAAACCATTGCAACAATGCCTTAGATATGCTATATTAGAATTACAAAAGGAACAACCGCCCACAAGGGGTTGACCCGAATTAGGATAGAGAAGCCACCCGTACCGGTCAAGTATCAGGGTGGTTTTTCTTATGTATTGCTACTTACTAAACGTAAAAACGAACGTAAGTAATGCCAGAAGGAAAAGACCAAAGGTCATAAGATCTTTAAAGTCGAACTTCATTAGCATCACCCCCATTCCATCAAAGAATGAGGTCAACACACCCTGTAACACGATTGTTCCATGTCACAATGGTAACATATCCAATTTCAATGTGCAATTACTTTTCCCGGCAGCAGGCCCCCACCTGCTAACGTTGTATTTAGCAACTTTAGAATTTGTAACTATTTCCCCTTAAGCAGTAGGACACATCGGTTCTGCTGCCTTTTTCTTCCCCTTCCCTTCTGCAATGCCTCTATGTGCTCTGCATTTGCTATTTCCTGCCTTTCAATACCCTTAAGCGAGGATTTACCACGAATTCATTTCAATGGCCTATTCCTTATCGCTTGCCTGTTTACCAGCCCTGAAAGAAACTAAACCAAGCAGCGCTGATTTTCCATTCTATTCCAGATGTTTCCATATATGAGGACTATCCAATTTTGGATACTGGCCATCACTCCAAAGCCAGCGGTGCGCTTTTCGTACTTCATGCCGAAAACCTCCGGTATTCTCCTGTGACCACCAAATAGGTTGCCAACTCCTACGTTCGTCCCCGGGTACGAACTGAATGTGATCGGCACAAAATCGCACCTATTCAACAATGCCATCCCCACCTATGGGAGCAATCTGTCCCTAACTTTTTTAGACTTCCCACACAAAGGTGCGAACAATCCCTTAATCCGATCTTCGGTTACCAGAAGGGGTATCAATCCGTGACCCCATTTAACTATATTGTTGACCCTCCATCAATTCGAGGGATAGTTGATCCATCAAGCAAACGGGCAACTAAGCTATCAATCCCATGGTGGAGAACTCCGCCCTGACAGTTCAAAATTTAGCTGTCCTTTTATCTGGGCCGTGCAAAACCGCGTTGTTATGTCTGCGAAGATCTCTCCGGCGTTATTCAATTTTTGGATATGCAGATTATGCACATCTGAAATTTTAAGTATAATAGCCTGCTTACCATTCATTTTGGCAAGATAATTTCTCACTGAACTATCAGCCAGTGCTAAACAAGCGCCTTCGTGATATCGGCTAAATAACGCCTGTCCATTCACTTCAAATATCAGCTCCTATGCTTACATTCTGGTACTACCTCGAAGCGAAGGTCAATTTGCCACCCCTTCTTTCTGACTGTGCAAATTTGCGTTATCCTTCATACACTGGCTTTACGGCTCTACTTGCTTTGGATTCTTTCCCATTAAATTGGGAAAATTGACCGGGAGTAATAGGCCTTAGTCAACTTCAAGGACCAGCGCCAGTACAACGGAATTTTCCGTTCTATTCAATTTTGCTTCTATACAAATTCTCTTATAAGGAAATACCGCATCATAGCCTTATTTTGGGCTCTGACCTGCTGTAGCCGTTGTAACTACTCCACATGAGTTTTTTGTCATGAAGTAACTATATAGGCCAATAACTCAACAAATATCAACATTATTGAATTAATATGTATAAACTGTCAGCCGATTTTTCGGCCGTGAGACTTCCCACACGGACTGAATCTGGATTTAGACTATATAGTGTTTTGTAGTAGCTTAACTGCATTTGTGTGTTAATGCTTTTTCTGAATGCCTGCCCTTTTACCCTGCCACTATATGTACAGATATGCAACCAACCTGTATGTGATATCTGATACTCCTGTTATTCTGCTATATAGGCAGATATGGCTTCAAATGTCAGCATTCATGTATAAATGTTTTGTTGAATACCGAGCAAACCAATAAGCTATTTATTCGTATATGCCGACATTTACCAACATCTTATATACTTTCCCCTTCCTAATAAGTCATAGTATTGGCAGCGGAATTTTCCGCCACGAGAATACCGAACATTGCAACATTAATTCCCGAACGTTGCATTCCAGTGTTGCACACAAAGTGAACGTCTTTAATACCGAATCTAACAAAGTAAAGGCTTACACCATTGAAAAATCAAGTATTTAAGCTATTTTCATAAAATACTTTAAAAGATATTATCCCTTTGTTGTTTTTCAAAAGTACTAAATACTAAGATAATTTTAAGGCTGCCCTTTGGTATGCGTTTGCATTACTGGTAAGCCCTGACGCTTCTATATCATTTGGATTTCCTGGATATGCTAAATAACCTTCGTCCCAGTTATAAAAGTACCTGTCAAGATCATACAACCAGAGTTCATGAATCAAAGCATTATTCCCCTGTAGCACGCTCCGTATTACCCGCTCTGAATATCTCTTATTGAAAGAAAGTGCCTGATTTCGCATATTTTCCAACGCCTGGAGTTTCTTTAGAGTCAGTTCCCATTCATCGGCATTTTTCCCCTTTGGCTTTGGATAGTTGTCATAATGAAACGGTCCTTTTAAAATAATTCTATTTTTTTCAGCTAATCGCTGCATTCTGTATTTTATGTATTTGTGTCCACCTTTCGTTGTATGTGTAAGACCGCTATAAATCGAATACGGAAGACATTCTCTGCACAATAGCATTTCAGCGTACAAGTAGAGTTTTACACGTCTACTGCCGCACTTAGGGCAACATAAAAAAGGCTTTTCTCCAAACCCAGTCTTTTGATATGTTATTTTTACATGGAATGGCTGTTCGTCAATGGAAAGATATGCATTAGATTGATCTGTTCCTGGGAACTCCGATCCTTTTAAAACTTCCATCACATCTTTTACATCAATGTAATGCATATCTTCCTCCTTTTCCCAACTTAATGGGAATTTTTATTTTCTCCCTACTTTCATTTCATCTCGCCCTTATCTATTACCAGATTGTCTGCCGGGTAGTTTTCTATGTATTTCTCCAAATCGGTTCCCCTAATCTTTCTGCGACCCAAATTTAAAACCGGAAGCCGCCCATTGGTAATTTCCCTGTTTACAAAATCCTTATTTACCATCAAGAGTTCTGCGGCCTCTCGAACTGTGTACAGCGGCTTATATGGCTCTACCATCTTTCTTACCTCCACTTTTACTGTTTTTATTTATTACTTTAAGGAAATTCTCTCCTGCGTTGTTAAGTTTTCTAAAGTCAATATCTTTGACATTAGAATTAGTAACCTTAATGACCTGCTTCTTGTTCATATATGTAATTGTGATCGGCCTGAGTAATGGACTGCTTTGCATAACCCAAACTTAAGAGAACTTCCAACGTATCCGCTTCACGGATACCTTTTTTTAAGTCAATTTAATCAACTGATTCTTTAAAAAGCTTAATGTTATCTGATATGCGTTCTCTAATTTTATAATTTGGCTGGCTGTGAATCTCTGCAACGGTTTTATCAGACAAACACTTCTTACCCCTACCAAAACCTCCGGCTACTACTGGAATTTCAATTCCCATAAAATCCTGTTTTCCTGTTACTGTTAATTTGTTCATGCGTCCTCCTTTCTTATTTTTCCGCCATAACTTCTAACAACCATATTTTCCCAACTGGGAATCTTTCTATATGTGATTTCCAATGAGTGAACGTACCAAGCGGAACTCCTATCTTTTTAGCTAGCTGCGCATTGGTGAGTTTGTGCTTGATTTTTACCGTGGCAATAAGTATTCTTAATTCTTCTGCTCTTTGTGCTGAGTGGCTTTTTTCCATTGTAATTTTCTCCTTATATATTATACTTTTCACCTTTCATACAAGATGAAAAGAGTTTATTACAAAGGAATTGTACCACATATTTATCTTTACTTAAGTCATAAATCTAAGAGCTACCCTTTCCGTTGCACTGGTCCATGTATGATTAAATCTATCCACGCCGGTTCCTCTTATACCCGTGCTATAGATTTCTTCTGTCTCAGAGAGAAATGGCCGTAGCTTTCTTGTATTACTAGGTTTGCGCAGTTCTCGTAATGCCTTATTTTGATCTCGCCGGATAGCTTCACGCCAGACCCCAAAAGATTCCCCGATTGCATCTAAAGTCATATTATCTTGGAATCTTTTACGGATAACTTCTGGCTGCCGCCCTGGCAAACCATCTACACACTCCCACAGTACCGTAGAAAGCTGTTCCTGCTGCAAACGGTCAAGCGTTTCCTCTTCCATATCTTCAGCCGATGGAATACCGTCACCCGTTGAAAACCCTTCCTCTTCAAATCCCTTTATAGGAGCGTCCAGGCTTACCAAATTCACCATGCAGGCATTCTTATGGATATCTCTTACCTGATCTATACTAAAGCCCATAGAAGCGGCTGCTTCGGCTTCTGAAGGTTCACGACCGTATTCTTTCACAAAGGAATCACGGAACCGGTTATACTTCCGTAATCTTGCCTGGCTTTGATAGGAAATCCGCAGACTACTAGAGTTTTTTTCTATGTATCTCCCCATGGCCTGTCTAATCCATTTCTCCGCATAGGTAAGAAATTTATATCCTGTGTTCGGATCATAACCGTCAATGGCATCGTACAAAGCAAGATACCCTTCCTGCTCCAAATCCTCTATTTCTTCCCGTCCCCGATACTTCCAGGCAATAGAGCTAATAAAGGCTTTTACCTGCTCATACAGGACAAGCATATTTTCCTCCGGGTCTATACCAGTCTTGATTCTGATCACAAGTTCCTCGTTGGTCATATCCTGTTGCCTCCTCGCTTCCAATATGCTTTAATGTCATCTTGCATTCATTCGGACACCCTCTACATAACACTTCTATTTTCCCTTAGTTTTTCCAGATTCATCTTTAGCAGTTTCATTCTTATCTCTGAGGCTCAATAATTTGACTTCCACTCCATACTTATCACCGATGATCCTTCCAAGGGCTTCAAATGCTTTCCAGGGATCGAGCGTACCAACAGTGGTTATTGTATCTTTCATAATATCACCTTGCTTTCTTGTAATTCATCTTATATTTTACAAACCCGGCTCCCTTTTAGAGTGGAGTTCTCCACCCTTGAAAGTGGTTAATACAGCCGCATTTTCGGCTCTATTTTTGTGTTTCTGATTATGCTTTTTCTATCCATTATGTATCAACTTCTTTAATTCTTCCGTGGTTAGGCCCTCATAAGGATTTGTAGTCTTAACCTCTCCAGATAATTCCACATTCTGCTTTTCTCTCCAGACCTCCGGCCTCCGGTTCTTTAACCAAAATATCTGTGCCGTAGTATCCGGTGCAACCTCTTTCACCGTAGTGGTGACTCTTTTACCCGGTCCGTCCTCAGTCTCATATTCTTCTGTCTTAACTTCTTTGTATTGATATCCAAGCGCACGTTTTAATAATGCATTTTCTACTTGTATATCAATTACTTCTTTACCCCTTTTTAGGGCTGCCGAAAGTGCTGAATACTTATCACGCCATACACGCAATGTAGAATATGCTACGCCTAAATTATGAGCAATCTGTTCATCTGTAAGTCCATCACGTGCCCATGCTTCAATTAGTAGCAATCCCTCAGGCGTAAGCCAATATTCATATTTTGCTATTAATCTCACCTCCTTTACTAGCCAGATTATGTGGCTTGCTACTGGTAGAATAAATTCCAAGCTCTTTGGCAATCTATGCGCAATCGTAAAATAAATTGTTATGGCTCTCAGCCATGACTTTTTTTAGGTCCAGATAATCTGTTTTGCCATGTCCACTGATACTTCATGATCAATGGTTCTTCCCCCGTTTTCTAAATTTTTAGAAACCGTGAAATAATCTACTCCATCAGTAAATCCATAAGCTGACGTGTTTTTAAACCAATCAGCATATCTACTCTTAATTTCAAAATCCTCTGAATTGTTTCGTTCAATAAAATACCTCCTTTTGGTTGCTTCCATATTCTTCCAGTCTTATAATGTACTTACAGGCCGTGCAGGGCCGAGTATGAAAGAAAGGGGAAAAACTCATGTCGAATAAATTTGATAAATATCTTGCCACTCAACAAAGACTTGCTGAGTTCGGAACATTAAATAGTAAATTAGCAGAAACTTTTGCTTCTATAACCCGACTTTATCAGCAACCAATTTTAGATATACAGCGACAACTTGTATCACCAAAATTTCCTTATTACGAAAAGGCTGCATGGGTGATAGAGGACATGTTTAAGTTAAAGAACAGTAGCCTATCTCCTGCGTTTCACAAATCAATGTTTAGCAACGATATTCAGCGGCAACTGAAAACCATAAAAGGCAGTCTATCTTCTCTTACTCCAATTCTTGAAATGGTGACTGTCCACAAAAACTACGTGTTAGTTCCTGAATCTTTGATTCCTGACGATTTCTCTTATGAAGAAGTTGCTGACGATTCGTTATATGAATCTGATGAAATTACAGAAACCACTGTTCCCGTAAAAAGATTATCCTTTTCCGACTCGCTTACCATCATTCAAATGCTGTTTGGCTTACTGGCTTGGATAATTTCATTCATTCAAACAAATCAAAGCTCTTTGGAAGAACAGAAAAACCATAATGAGCGGATTGCAATTGAGACAGAACGAAATATGATACTCCAAAATGGGTTTGAAGACATCGTGAAAAATCTTGCACCTATTTATAATAAGCTTGAAGAAATCGAAGATGCGCTTCCAAAAAACGATTCTCTTGCTCCATCCGCTGATTATCCTGCCTCATGTGCTGAATCAAGTCGTCCCATAGAAGCTGATGAGCACGACGATTCTGATATGCTCCATAAAGCTGATTAAACGATAGAAGCGTTATTGCTATCCATATTGCAATGATGCTTCTTTTTGTTTCTTTGCTCACTTTCATCGCTTCCTTTCAAAGTACCTCTAAATACGCACACACCGCTAATATCAGACCGCAGCTCGCAACAAATATAATTCTTGGCATTATGTACTTCACTATTTCAAGGGCCAGTGATGGGCTGTGGTCGGCGTAATCGTCTAGGGGGTTGGGGATTTGCATGGCTTGTCCTCATTCTACCCTCTATATATTGGGGAATATGTTTTATTAGCTACCTGTCATTACCTCCAAGGACATAGTATGTATAGGTAGGAAATTATGCGTAACCTTTTGTACAATCAACCGCCGGTTCAAACTGATATCATCTATGCTTCCATAAAAGCTATTTCCTGCACGTATCCTTAAATCTCCAAAACATTCTAATTCCAATGTTTCTTCTTCATGGTTATAAACTTCTAACATTTTATTGGCTTGATCTTGTGCTTTTGCTGCATTATCAATACTGGAGGATATTTCAAAAAGCTGAAGAATACCATACTTTTTTGCTGACTCCGGGTCTATTGCAGATCTGATATCAATCTGACCTGCTGATTCATCACCCCAGCCAATCTTTATGAGATTATAAAAATCACCATCAATGGATTTCTTCCAAGTGTACCCAGTACACAAGCTATCATCACCCAGAACCAAAGGAAGTTGTAAATTACGCATGTTCCAGAGACATATAGAACCGTATTCATCACGTAAGCAGAATAAATCATGCACTTCCATTCCACGGTACGTCTTATATATTGACTCTATGACCTGATCTAACCACGACTTATCCATGACAGCTATAGGATCAAGAATATATCCCGGATCTTCCACTGTTCCGACTGACAACGATAGATATGTGCACATATTCTGAACTAGGTTTTTAAGTGTACCATTTTCAAGGACAATAATTGCTTTTGTTTTTGTATAACGGAGCTGATCATAAGCCTTGAATTTTACAATTCCACCCTGGCTTCCTGATACTGTAAATATTCTCCCCATAAAAATACCATAGGCCCCATTGTTATCTGATAATCGAACAATATCACCATTTTCTACAATTAACCCATCACTGATATAAGAAACATCTAAGCTGCCTGCTCCATTGTTTAGAGCCTCGCTCCATGAAAGTTCTGTACAGCTTCCAGTTATATCATAAATCTGACCATGTGTTTTTACTAATAATTCCATTTCTAATACTCTCCGCTATTAATTAGAAAAGGTTTTCCTGTTATTTCCAATATGTAGTATTCTTGCCCTCCATCATTACGCAACAGCACCACTTTATCACCGCTTACAAGTTTGTTTTTCAGATTACCCTTAACCATACTCATTGGTATTGGAAGCCGGTCGCTTATTACAATAGCAGAACCGTTATATACTCCAGTATTAACCCCGGTTATCTTTCGGTTTTCAAGGCATCTATCCGCAATTTCTTTTATTACAGCATGTAATTTACTTGCTCCAATGTTATCATTCATAATTCTCTAAAATCCTTTCTTTTTAAATTCAAGGCCTGCACCATTGATTTATATATCACATTACACCTAACCACTACAGCCCCCAATCAATTTTAATCTGATTCAGAAGCTTCATCTCCTCAGATGTGTCTTTCCCAGGATTACTATCTGGGTGATATGCTTTGGAAAGCGTCCGGTAAAACTGCTTAAGAGTGGCTTTACTCTCCTCATTTCGTTGACCGCCTGCAGAACCAAAACTGCTGGAACTATTCCTATTGTAGTTACTGTAAGAATCTTCATAATACCTACGGCTTTGTTCCCGGCTTTGTTGTTCGTAGTTTATTCTATCTAAGTATTCCTCCTCTATCTCCCTAAGCCTCTTTGGGTTCTGTAACACTCCAAAAACGTCATAGCACTGGTCATAAGCATTAGAGCCTACAGTTCCATACCTTTCGTTAAACTCGGCCTTACTGGCAGCGTATAGAGTTGTTGCACGCTCATGCTCTTTACGAACCTTAAACTCTTCCGTTTGAGCAAATTCAGCTTGGATACATTCTTTAAGAGGCTTCAGTTTCTTTTCAATCAGGTCATACAAGGATTCGGAAGAACAACATAAGGCATCTGCAGCAATATTTATTTTTGTATCGCACCAATCATATAAATCTAAGGAATCATCTGCTATACTGTAATAATTCACAGTACATACCACAAACTGCTTTTTCTTGATCTTCCCGGCTTCCCGATAACTTTCATGAATGCTGATTCGATAAGCCTTTTTAATCGGCCTTTCAAACCGTTCCGTACTGTAGTAATAACCGTAATAACTGGGTATGACATTACTTTCAGTAAAATAAGTTTCTATCCGCTTAGGATACCCATTCTTTTGCATTCTCCTGGTTTCAATTTCCTGAATGACACAGTACATCCGTATTCCTTTCCCGTAGTTACTACCTTATCAACCATAATAACTACGTTCTTTACTACCTGCTATTTACTTCTTTTTGCTCTTAAAAGAATCCTCCTGACAGGCAGCAACCGGTATTCTTTCTTAACTTTGCGGGCCAGTGCCATAAAAGGCGATCTCTGGCGCATTTCTTCCCGTATCAGCTCCCGGGCATTGATGCTTTCCGATAATTGTAATGCATCTGCTTCCCTGTACAACTTTCTTAATCTTGGACCATTGAGACCCCGTAAGACTTGAACTGCGGTATTTACATCTGCATTTATGGATTCCTCAGAACACATCCATTTGAATACATCGCAAAGAGTATCATAGTCAATATAAGATTCCAGAATATGCCGGCAGGCCATAATTCCATTAGCAGTAAGGCAGAGCCCTGGCATATTAATAAAATCGATTTGCACGTCCTCCATGTCGATAAGATTTGCATCCGCTATGTGATCACAGCACTGGCCAGCCCACGTTTCCACCTTGCCTATTCTTAGAAGGTTATACACACTGATCATCTGCGGGCTTAAATCCTTCCTTGCTTTGATTGCTGTTAAAGCCCGTTCTCTTGCTGATTCCATTGTTTTTTCTCCTCTCAATCACTTTTTTCTGTTTAAGGCTTTTCCGCATCAAGAAGGCCTTGAATAAATTTCCTATTTGTCTCTGCAGCCTTTTCCCGGCGGATGCTACGTTCCGGTATTTTCACATCAACGGAAATTGAGACTATCCGGTCAACTGTCCTGCTGTCCATGCTAAGTTTTTCAGAATCGCAATTGCTTGTAAATATCGTTGGAAGAAATTCTCGCTTACGGTAATCAACCAGGCGGAAAAGAGCATTATCAATCCATTCCTGCTTCCCGGTCTGAGCACCTATATCATCTAAAACCAAAAGCCGGACCTGATAGAGCGCGTCAACCCTTTCTCTACTCCCTTCCCGTTTGTCTTTTATAAGCTCTACAAAATCAGGAACAGATATAAATTTCGTTGAAGCCGCATAACGCTGTATAATCTCATTACAGAGGCAGCAAGCTAACATAGTCTTACCTGAGCCTTTTGTTTTGGAGTAGATATATAACCCACGTCCTTGCCTTTCAAAATCTCTAAAATTAACAATAAAGGCATTAATAATTTTCCGCTGGAGATCAACATTTTCACCATACCATTCCCAGTGAAAATCTTTAGCTGTCTTATATACGTACTCTGCCGGCATCATGCTTTGATTTCTCCGTTCCTCTGTTCCCTGCACTGTGCCGTCTGGAACCCAAAACGGCTGAGTCTCACCGTAATTTTCTACATCATAGGTTACGAATGCCCCACCTGGTACACCTTTAGCGAATTTAATCACTGCAGGCACCGTATTTCCTGCGATAGTAATCTGCTGTTGACTCCCCACCGTTAATTCCATCTGCGTTCTCCTCCTCTCCTTGCTGCTGGTTAAGATATCCTTCAAACTTAGTTCCGAATAATGTTTCCGGCCTTAGGTACTGCTCCATCTTTCCGCCCTTCCACTCCGCTGTCTTTTTATCTATGACATTCTTAAAATCCTCCAAGGTATATCCTTCTGCAAATCTGGCATTGATATGGCCCTGTGTTGACTTAGTCTGCCACCTGTACCCCTTGCCGGTTTTGCTGTTAAGATAATCAATAATTTCCTCAAAATGAGGCTTCTCGACTATTTCTTTAATATCTTTCTTTAATATCTTTCTTTTTTGGGTACAGACGTCTATACCTGGTGTAGTACAGACGTCTGTACCTGTAGAAGTAGTGATATCTATACCTGGTGTAGACGTCTGCCACTGTGGGGGTAGAACGGACCACTCATTAATGTGTTTATTCAGCTTCACTTTCCTGGGACTATTAAAGGTTGATTGCTGCGTTATCACAATCACTTTCCCCTCTTGTAAACTGTTTATCACTGCAATTATGCTACTCTTAC
Source organism: Lacrimispora sanguinis (assembly GCF_044987295.1). Classification (NCBI taxonomy): domain Bacteria; kingdom Bacillati; phylum Bacillota; class Clostridia; order Lachnospirales; family Lachnospiraceae; genus Lacrimispora; species Lacrimispora sanguinis. Next base: position 2,986,153 of record NZ_CP173277.1, read on the forward strand.
TGAGCCCAGTGCCTTTAGCAACAAAACTATTAGAAAAGTCACATTCCTTACGTCCGAACCCATAGGTATTTCTTATCAGGCAAAATAGTATTCTTAGCTGAGCGCCGTTAAAATCAGCATGAGAAACAGCTTCTAATAGCTCATTCGCTATTCTGGTGTAACCGTCCTCCAGTTGGGGATTGCTCATCTTCGGTCACCTCCTGCTGCCTCAATAGCCCTCTGGCTGACCGTAGTGCCTCAAAGGTATTTTTAGCCCGGCTCTCCAAAGTCCTTATGAACTGCCGGACTTCCCTGTCATTCTCTGGAAGAAAGTACCCTCCGCCGTCCTGGCAGGTGGAAAGAATAACTGCTCCGGCCTTTCTTTCTCTGGCGATCTCGTGTTGCAGTTCCCTGACACTGTTAAAGCCAAGGTAATCACATAACTCTTGCGCACTGATAGCATTTTCTTTTCCAGTATGTAAAGCCTCCATTACCACGAATGGTAATGTATTGATAAGTTCAGCAGTTGCCGCTGCTCCCTGTGGTGTGTGATATTGGGCTTTTTTTATTGGCCCTATGCGTTTTTCATCCTGCATAATCATGCCCCCGTTAATTCATTAAGGTACTGGTCCAATTTCACACGATCCCAAAGGACGCGTTTACCTACTTTTATTTTGGCTCCGATCTCCTCCCCTAACTTCATGGCATTATCGCGGCCTAAATTGGTGTAGGCTCGTAATTCGTCAGTATCCATTAGGCGATTTTCTCCTGTTACTGTGTTCACAGCTCTTGCTTTCATATTATTTTTCTCCTTTTCACCCGTCTTTATCTATAGACAACTAAACAACTATATGCTACAATGATATTATATCACCATCGGGTGGTTATATCACTAATTAAATAGATATATTTCTAATCAATAAATATAACTCTCGAATATATTCATATATACTTTAGTAATATTTCAAAGGAGATTAGTAATGGAAGAACCAAATAAGCAGAAATTAGTAGAACGGTTAAAACAATTTAGAGAAAAAAACAACCTTAAGCAGAAAGATATGTACGAAGCTATGCAATGTAGTCAGGCTGCGTATTCTAGCTATGAAAGTATAAGAAGCGATAAAACTCCATCTATTGATATGCTATTAAATTTAAATGCTAAATACAATGTATCAGTTGACTGGATTCTTGGTATAGATATTGAAAAAACCGAGAAAAAAGCAAAGACGGTTTCAGATATACTAGAGTGCTTATTCTTTATTGGTGATAATACTGAGATGAATATCCTACAACACGAAATAACAGGTATGATGATGATGGGCGAATACCCGCAAGAGTATGCCAAAACAATAAATGGTATATTCTTTAATTCTTTGGACAGTATTAACGACTTTACATGGTCTGGTAAAATTGGAGATTATCTTGGTGTTCTCCTAGGAGAATGGAAACAAGTAAAGAGTTTTTGTGATGGTAAAGAGGTCGGGAGTAAAATGTATGAACTTTGGAAAAAAGATGTTTTAGAAAAAAACAAGACATATTATATAAGTGAAATTGATCAGACATTTCTTGGTCCTGATAACACGGATGATGACGATGAATTACCTTTTAATTCTTGAAATATAGCTAGATGTAAGACAATTCAAAAGTAAATATAAACGCAAATAAACTTACTCTAAATGGTATAAACAAGGCGTAGGAACAAGAAAATCCAAAACTGGAAACTTTATTCCCACGCCTTACTACGGTTTCTAGGCTGAGACCTAGGGTACTGTATCAATATTATGTTTGCTTATACATATTCAACCTAATGAAGAAAGAGAATTTAAATGTAATTTCTTTTAACAAGGCCATATACTTTTTTAGATGCCACGATACCGGATACCCTGTAATACTATGTATCCTAAATAGTGTGAGACGGGACTCGAACACTCGACCACGACCTTGGCAAAGTAACCTATTCAGTTTTTACATAATATCATATCAATTTTATCTATATGAATACTTGATTTACAGTTTTTTTACTATACCATATTATATAGAAAAAACTCTTTTCACTTTAAGAAAAGCTTTAAGTATATTTCGTTCTTCCTGCTCGGTTTACCGGGCAGGATACTTATTATGCAAATAGCAAAACTCCCTTTTACCGGTTTAAACAGTAAAGGAGAGTTTTCATCAAAATATCCATTATTCAATAATGTAACGCACTTTAAGCCTTTGATGCCAATTATATGGCACAAAGTTTTCTTTTTGCAATCTTCCTAGTACTATACATTCCTTAACATCTACGGATTTTGCAAATTGAACTATCGACCCTTCGCTAAAATCACCCTTTTCAACAAATGCTTGGTAATTTTTCATAGGAATTAACGTGTCTCTTGCGAATTCATCCGCTAACGATTCCTGCTCTTCTGTCGTTCCATGGAGGTTATAAATGTGACCTTCTATTATGTGATATAATTCGTGAAAGAGACTAAACCAAAACTTATCTGCATCTTTGCCTCTTACAGTTAAACCTAAGACAATATGGCTTCCATCAATAAAAGATGCGCCATGCAAAAAAGAACCGCTTACATGGGGGAGAAAAACAATTGCCACTCCACATTCAGATAGCATACTTTTTAGCTTTTCACAAAATACTTCTGGATCCTCAATAGTAAGTGACCTAATTTGAAGAATTATATCTTTTAATCTCTTAATGTTTATTGGGGATACCTTAATATTTCGAGCCAATAATTTTGCCCTCTGCGCCCAAGCCGCTGATGCATAATCACTGGTCTCATTTTCTCCCATTTTTCTGTACGCAATACCCGGTACTTGTATTGTTTCTAACAAGTCAAGACGTGCCACTTCAAAATATGATCTGAGATTTTCTACTTTTTCTGAGATTTTCCTTGTTGGTTTTACCCAGCCAAATTCTGCAATTTTTGCATAAGGAAATTTTTTTGCAATCTCTTCATCTTTTTCAAATTCAAGTTCTGCATTTACCCTGGCAAGTTTTTCACGATATAATGCCTCGAGATTATTCCAAAATTTAGCAGGAATTCCAAGTACTGATTCAAGGCGTAAAGAAACGTTATAAGTTAGCTCAACCTTTCCGTTTAAAAGCTCACTTATGTGTTTTTCCGACATTCCCATCCTGTGCGCAAATTCCTTTTGACTCATACCTCGATTTTCCAACTGCTCACGGATAGTCTCTCCTGGCGGTACGGCAACCGCATTCTTACTATGCAGCATATTAGCGTCCTCCTTAATCAACTAAATAGTTAATGATAATCTTCTATCGCAACTATATTAACCAGTTCAAATTCATACCCGTTATGCTCAAACACCAACCTTAGTGGATGTACTAAATCCATAGCATATTGCCCCACCCTATTTCCTTTCAATGAATGGCACCGACCTATGGAGTATCTAATAAGCGTTTCGATCGAATCTGTTGATTTAAGCTCGCCAATGCGCTGATCTATCTTACAAGCCATCTCTTCTCCATATTCCTTCTTTGCAGCACCAAAATTGCTACATACCTTTTCCAACTTATTAGTTCTATACGAAATATTCAGCAACCATCACCTCCAGTATATTCCTGAAACTAATTCATTATACTACGTTTACTGATAAACGTCAACAAATTATTAACCTCAGAGGTAAATTTCCTTGTGCTTAGCTAAATTGCTAATTAATAAAATAAAAAAGGCAGGCCTGATTTTACGGTGCCTGCCTATAATTTTATGCTGCCAAACCCGGATACTGCAGCACCCCATCCTGATTCGGCGTGAGCGTCGCCGGCTCCTTTGCCATTTTTCCGTTCTGATCCATGTAATACCACTTTCCACCTGAAGCTTGCAGGCCCTTCACCATGGCTCCGTCAGGTACCAGGTAATACCAGTCGCCCTTATACTGATACCATGTGCTTGTGACCATTATTCCGGCTGCGTCAAACCAGTATCACTTGTCCTGATCCTTCACCCATTTATTTCTGACACTCTCTCCTGTATCGTCATTATAAAAGCGCCAGCCGTCTTCTCCTGGAGCCAGCCAGATTTCTTTACCTAGATAATGCTCCCGTCAGAACCACTATGTCCCATGATCCGGCTTCCCAACTGGCTATAAGACTTCTGGAAAATCTACCCTATCGTTCTCAATCACGCCATGGAGCCTTGAAAGTTGTAACCTGTACTTATTATCCGTTTATACACATAAGGAGCACATTGTACATTTTGAATTATACCCCACTCGTACCCCGCCAAGGATAGAACATGATAAACAATGATAGCACAAAGCGCCACAAAAATACTGATTTTCAGTATTCTGTAGCGCAGGATAGAACGTGATAAACAATCCAATAATGAAGTTTTGTTTTAGGTGTGGAAGGTCTCGAACACACCCTGTTTTTTTATCTAAAAGCCCGAAACACAAGGCCCATAGAGCAATTATAACAGTTTGAAATTTCTAAGTTTTGTTGTATGAAATACTGTTTTTGTTGTACGCAAAATTATACGTCTAGACTACCCAACCATAAATCAAGTCCTATTAGCAGTATAATACATTTTTCCAATATGTCAAGAAACACTGTATGGTACTGCAATTAACCTTTAAATTATCTTTCAATGCAGATTTTTTAAATATTTGAAAATGAATCGCATCAAGCATACGTTTCATTTCTCGCATCTCGGGCATGTCGAAGCATTTCCCTCTTCCTTATGTCATCATTTTTTGTTTTGATATTATAGAACTTCTTGGTTGTATCTATATCAATATGACCCATGGTCTCTATCATTAGACGTTCATCTGCTGAAATTTCAAACAAGCTAGTAGCCAATGTTTTCCTCTGCAAATGGCAATGAAATTCTTTTGTTGTCATACCCAATCTTTTAGCTACCTTTTTATACTTATTATGTAACTTTCCTGCTCTATTTACGAGGTCTCTAACATCTCCATCATAAAATAATTCTTTCCTACGATATCCACGCCGTTCTCTATAAGATAGCAATTCTTCTACAACTTTACGTGATTCATCTATTAACAAAACTTCCCTTATTCCAGAGAGCGACTTGGGAGATGATATTTCATAAATCCGTTTCCCGGTATACTTTCCTACTTTATCCACTTCCCTATAATGGATTTCTGCCTTGTTAATATATATCTTACCCCCATCTAAGTCTATATCTCCTACGGTCAATGCCACTAACTCACCAATTCTGAGTCCCAAATAAAAATTCAACTTAATAAGATAATATTGAGCCTTTCTAACACAGGATTCTTTTGCTTGCTTATCAATCTCATTAATAATCTTTTCCTCGGTCTCTACATCGATAGCTATCTCCTCTTTTTTCTCGGTTTTAAATTGAAATTTGCAAAATGCATCTAATAAATATTTCACATTTTCAAAGTCAACTGTAATATGAACTTCATATCCATCTAGGAATATAGCAGATTTTAGCGTATCTTTAATTATTTTATAAGGGGTATTGTATTCTTTTTTCGTTACAAAGGTCTTCTTTATGTTAGAAAGTACTTTACAAACATCGTTATCTGTTATCTCATTTACGGACTTACTTATAAAGTTTTTGTTTTTTGCAATATGTCGTTTATAAGCAGCTTCAAAGCGGTCTATTGTCTGTGGCTTCACTCCTCCTTCCCTCTTCCTTTTAATCCATTCTACAAAAGCCATTTCAAAGGTTAAAATAACAGTTTCTTCCTGCACCACTATGTTTTCAAAATCAATAACATATGGCGTATTTTCCCTAGCCTCTACTACAGGTCTTTCAGCCTTGATTTCATTATCAATAAGTCGTGATAATTCTTCAATTTTACCACCTGCTTCCTTCTTTAATCTTTCAAACAAAATCTTCTGCTTTTCTTCCAATACCCATGCTTCCGCCTTGACAATAAGTTCGTTTTCATCTCTGGCGTATAGATTTTCCCTTTTCTTACCTGGACAGCTAAGTGAACACATTAAGAGGCCGTTATTTCTTCTTGTAATTTTGCCATAGTGCGGTTCTTTACTCTTCTTTACCCTCAAGTTATTTATTCCAGTATGCTTATACATAGCCAATGTTAAAGCATCTCCTAACTTACTGTCAATGCCAAAGTTCCAATAAACCACATCAAAAGCATTGTATTTATTTTCTAAACAGACTAATGACCCAAGGGTAGTCTCTTTTTCAATCCGTTCCACACTCTCCCTTGTAAACTCCGCCACTTCTTCTGCTGTAAGATAAAATCCATACCTCTCTGAGATCCATTTTAAATCTTTAAATATTCTGCTAGTTATCATTTGTAATATCCCCCTTTTAGGGGGTACTACAAATAGGTTAGTTGCATATTTTTTTTGGTGCTATCTTGTTTTAAACCTACACGTCTTACTTGCCTTTGTTGATATCTACCTTGCCAAGAAAAGCTTGCAGGGTTGCAATTACTTGCCTTTTTCAAAATTGTTTTTATTCTCTTGTAAGGTTCCCACCCATTCTTATTGATTATGCCTTTGGTTAAAACTTTTCTAATCAAATGCTTTATTTCTTTCCTAAAATATCGCAAGTATTTTTATGTACTTGCCTTATGGTTACAATGAACTTGCCAACAAAAGTATCTGGGATTATGATTACTTACCAATTCATATAGGGCACGATCCATTTATAATAACTTCATATTTGGTTGAGGTTTTTTTGTTTAAAACCATTTCGCTATCATGAAATATTCACCCTAATGGAGACTTTTCCAGTGTTTCTTTGATACGGTCGCATCTATTTACAAAGAAATAGCACTTTGGTGGCTCTTTTTTGAATCATTCTCGCCATATCCAAAGTGCTTCGTATCCCTCTATTAAATTCATTTGGTAGTACACTGTTTCTTTCACCTCATGATTGGCTGAAACTTTTTCTACCAATCATGCCCTTTTATTCTAAAATATTCTTACTATAGGATAATCCTATAGCATCTGGCTATTGATCGGGATATCCCTTTTATGTAAAAGTATTAATTTGGTTGGCCTTTTTTCTTTCAAACACCGCTAAACCAAATATCAAGATAACCTCTTCCTCAATACACCTCTTTTTCATTGGTTTTACATAAACCATCTTTTGGTTGTAATTTTTTTATCTGAATCTGCCTTTTTATTGTAATATACAGACGCAGTTTTTCTTTGCTTATATTAAGGAAGATATTATTAATTAAATGGTATCTCTTTGCTACAGCTTTGGTCTGACTTTTTATGCTAGAATCGACATCGCTATTACCTTTCCCATGACACACTCCCATATTTTTATCAATAATTTGCTATACCAACGGAATATTTACTTTCTATTTATATGACAACAAGCTAAGGGCGTAAGCTGATTTTAAGTTGTGACACCCCACCTCTGCCGAAAAGCCCTGCCTGTCCCCTATAAACATCAAATCCAGAAAGTCTACCTCCTATTTTTCTGCCATGAGTTTCCTATCTGATTTCTGAAAATCACCTTTTTTCTGCCGTTTGACGCTGTTTTACCCCATAATGCATAGAAAATTAAGCAAATTACGTGATATGCAATTAATTTAAAAACTCCCCTGCGTGGTTATCATGCACCCCTAAAAATAATTTTGCATTTTCCGGTTGTTAATATTATTTCATGTATTCTAGTCCCTTATTGGTCCATCAACTGAATTTCGGCTTTCACACTGCCCCTCCCCAACAAATACTCTATTTTACCCAGAAAAGTATCAAAACCCTCCTGCTTTTCCTACCGTGAGATTTTTTTCCTAGTTTCATAAACGCCGTATTTCTAATAGCTTTTTTTTAAAAAAAGTGCTATGTTCAAGCAAATCATTATCAGAATACAGTTTTACTTCATCCATTTACCCTGAGAAAAACAAGTTTTCATGTACCCCTAAAATTTTTCTAAAGTTTCATGGAGAGGTTTATTATGCCATAGGAGATTTTCTCATTCCCATTATTTAGGGTGATATAACAAAAAACAGGCAACATCTATACCTCCGATGTTTACCTGCTTCTTTTTGGTGTCTGCCCCTCAGTTCAGTGCTTCCTCAAGTCCTTAACTTAACTCCATTATTCACTTATGCTCAATCTTACCGATAAACCTAACTCGCCCCTGTAAGCGTTCAGAATCCTTTTCCTGCTGTGTTAGACCCTTAAGCATACATTCTCCATCTTCCCAACAAAAAACCGTTAAAGTCCCTTTTGTGCGTCAAGCTTACTTAAGAATGGGCGCTTACTTGTATCCTATAAACAGCAAAAGTTTGATAATATTATTATAAATTTGTAAGGGGTATTTTATTTTAAATGGTAATTTTCTATATTCCTATCTGACCTAAGTATACCTTTTTACACGATTGCAGTCCACTTCTACTAATCTTTTACCTTTTCGGTCTATTGATAAAAGCTCCGGTAGTATGCCTTTATTCCTAGGGTCCTAAAACAGAACCTTTAGCCATACTGTTCTTAATCCTATAATAGAATTATTATATAGGGCAAAAGGTGAGGGCAAGCAGATGATTCGATATGACAACTTATGGAAAACCATGAAAGATAAAAATATCACCCAATATGATTTAACGAAAAGGCATAACATCAGTAAATCATTGCTCCATCGTTTGCGAAATAACGAAGGTGTTAATATGAATACAATTAATACGCTCTGCAACATCTTGGATTGCAATATTGAGGATATTGCAACACATTACAGGGACTGACCATCTTTAAGAACGGTCAGTCTCTTTTTGATCTTATTGTAATTGACTTTATCTAGGTTGAATGTTATGATTACTAAAATGGTAGGTTCCTAAATTAGACCCTAATTTATCAGTTTGGATTACAACGGTTCTTTTATTTTCTACCTTAATAGTTAAACCTATTTAAAATTTATCATACGTAACATAGCCAATCCAATATTGAAGAAAACAAGAGAGAATAAATGATACTTGAACATAAGAATATTAAATTGAAATATAGCACTATTTATAAATATCTGCCTTTAGAAGAAGAAATAGACAATCTTGCCACTGCATTATCCATCAAAGATTATTCGTCTTTATCCATTGACAAGAAGAGACTTTATGGTATATATCATGGAAAAATATGGTTTTCTAAATATGGTATATTAGGTGATCCCTTTGAAATGAAAGGATTTGCATATCTTAAAGATAAAAGCGAAGGTCTAGGATTGGCACAGCGGCTCAATAATTTATTTAACGAACAAAGTGTTGCAATTGCTTCTTTTACTAAAAGTAAAAACAATTTACCCCTCTGGGCGCATTATGCCAGTAATCATAAGGGATATTGTCTGGAATTAGAAATTGAATTACCAAAACATGTGTTTCCAGTCACTTATCATACGGAAAGAAAAAAAGAATATATCTATTCACAATATACCGTTAATAAGCAAAATATGCAGGAAATGAATCAGTGGGCCGAACAACTTTGCAGAAAGGCTAAACAATGGGATTACGAAGAAGAAATGAGGGTCATATATTACTCTGGGAATGGAGCCGAAATTGATGGAAATGGGATTCTTGTAAATTTCAACGACTTTGGACTTAGATTAAAAAGGATAATTATTGGGATTAATTGTAGTAATAAGAACAAAAAAATATTGGGAGAATTGGCAAGAAAGTTAAAAATCGAATGCTCACAGGCAGTGTTATCTTCACAGAAATATGAAGTATTCGATAGAAAGCTCCCCTAGAGTACCTTGTCCGGGTCTGTGCTTTCCATTGTTAGTATGGTGGGTTCGGTACCGGCGTATGTGCCTTTGTTGCTGTCGCTGTATTGCTCGTATGTGGTAGTGGTGTCGTTGTCTGCCGGTAAACTTTCTGTTCGTCCTGTGCTCCACCCGTTTACTTCCCAAAAGCTGTTGTCGGGGTCGGTGCCCTCGTTTTCTATCTTGATGGGACTGCCACTGATGGGTTGTGTCTTGACGGCGACTACGGTTTCTGTGTTCTTTTCCTCGTCCTCTACGTAGTACCATTTTACAACCTTAAGCTTCGTGGGTATATCTGTGGTTTTTGGTGAGGGTCCGGGTGTAGCATCGGGGTAAGTATCTTCGTCCCATGTGCGTGTTGCATTGTCTGGAAGTTGATTTTCTGGTGGTTTAGGCCAGTAGACCTGCACTCCCCAACCTGCTTGGTGCGGTCTGCCCTCTGTTGGGTGTGTGGTTACATAACTGCTGTCTGCGAGTACACGGTTTGGCACTATATCGCTTGCCACCTTGTATCCCTGTAATGTGTCGCCTATCGGGTCAAAGATAAATTGTTTGTTGAACATAGTTTCTATCGTATTTGCATCATTTCCTACAGTCATTGAGCACCAAGACACTCGGTTGAATGTATTTCTATTTAGGTGGTCTGCCATACCGTTGGCTAGTGACTTCTGGTTTACCATGTAAAAATCAAACGCTTGTGCAATATTCGTTAATGTGCCATAAAACCTCTCTCCATACAAAGGTGAGTTTTTGGAGCCAGTTTTATGCGGTGTGAACCAATCCAATGGTTCTACAAGTATTCTAAACTCGGTGTAGTCTGCCATCTCTAACGCCGGGTCAAACACTGTCATATTTCGGGAACCGCCTTTGGCTTTTTTGATAACCACTCTGTTAGTAAGCGTATCCTTAGTAAGCATATCCTTAGTTATAAAATAGGGTATGTTCTCATCATCTGTTAATTGCAGTATGTATGAAAGGTGGTTTAAAAGCTGTTCCTCATATTTCTTTTTTACATCTTCCTCTGTAACGGGTGTATTGGTTTCTTCTGTGCTGTCGCTCTCTGCCCCATAAACCGTTAGTAACCCTGTTAGCTTATCGAAAACGGCTTGTGACATATTTATGCGTCTGTCCTGCTTGTTTACTGTTGCACAAAAGGTGTTGTATGCAGACTTATTTTCCACTTCTATTTGCTTGGCAAGCTTTACAAAGCCGTTATAGCTCGTGCTTGTAATTTTGCCAGAGGTTAGCGCCCCAGAGAGTGCACTTAAGAAGTTACTTTTCCACCTTACACAAGAATCTCTATTTGATTTGGCTGATTGTAGTGTACTTCCAAAACCCGACCTAAACCAATAGCTTGCGTCATTTAACTGCTGTGTAAATACCTCATTCCAATCGTTTCCATGGATTACTTCTGCTTTCTTATTTGTATCAGCTTTGCTTTTTGCACCATTAGAACGTTTATCTGCCGTAGTAGTCTTAGAGATCGTTTTAGTGGTTCCGTCAGCAAGCACTGTGGTGGAAAGTGCTTGGAAGTCCGTAGTACCTATGTCTACTTGTTCACCTTTGGCATTTGAAAGTAGCCAGTCTCGCAGGTAATTACCATTTAACTTGTAGTTGGTTCCACCGCTACTATTTGGGCTGTTTATCATCCAGCGTAGACTGGAAACTAGCTTCTCTATTTCGGATTTTATTGTTTCTTGGCTGGCTCCTTTTAATGCTTTTTCCATTTCCTCTGAGGTGAGCTTTTTATACCATTCGTTTTCATCATTCATTTCTTTGGCTTTGTAGGCCGCTTTGAGTAAGTAATCTGTGAGATACACTGGCGCTATAATATTAGTGTCGACACCCAACTCCTGTGCTTTTGTACTACTAAACATTATTGGCGTTCTGCCCTGTTTGACCTTACAATTATCGTAAAACTGTTGTTCTGTACCAAAAATAATATCAATTACCCTTGGCTTTCCGTCCATTCCAACGGAAACTACCTCGCTTGGGTCATTGGCGGATACTAGACTAATTCTAATGCCAGAGTTTCCAATATCATTTGCCCAGTCTCCACCAGAGGTTACAGATGAACCGCCCTCGGCTCCACCGGCAGAGTTTTCTAAACCGCCACCATAAGTTGTTTTAGGGGTGAATGGTATGGAAGTTAATGCTATTATCAGCGCAAGGGTTGTACTGATAAACTGCTTTAGTTCTATTCCCATATTCTTTTTCCTCGCTTTCCGTGTTTATTGACGCACTTTACATTTCTACGAAGATGCAAAATGTCCATTTATAAACCAAGAAATAGTGAGGTGCTTTCTTTTATTGGGTTACATACTATTGGGTTACTGTATCGAACCGGTCTATCTACCCATTCTAGCCTCCTTAGAGCATAAAAAAGAGAAGCACTGGGCTTCTCTGAATACTTTAATTTTTATAATCTTTTACGAAAAAGCATGGACAACTAATCGCCTATGTAGTATACTTAAAGGCATATTCTTATGCAGATAGACAAGTGACTCACTTCTCTAAATATAATCAAAGAGTATCTTCAGTACGCTTTGATTCAAAAAGAAAGGAGTCACAATGGAAAATACATATGTGATAAAACTCGCTCTTTATTTACTATCAAAAATTGCCAGACATGTCCTATCTAAGTACTGCCATACAAGGTGTAAGCCTCACTACTCTGTAACTATCAGTACGCTTCACACCACATTCAATTTCAATAGTCTGACAAGCGTTTACTTCCTGCTGTTTAAAGAAAAGCAATTATTATTGACAGTAATAATTACTGTTTCAAAAAACATATAACTATTGTTTGAAGTAAGTCACTCTCTATGCATAAGTATAACACATTTTTGATGAGGTAGTCAACTTCTTTTTTGAGGTTGCTACCTTTCTTCTTATATGCCTTATGATAACACACTAGGTGCCTACAGTCAACAATAACCTCATAAAAAATTATTATCTTTTATTGACCCCCATATGTAACTAGCATGTAAGAAGTGTACCTCTTAAGCTTTAATTTGTCAATACTTTTTCATCAACGTTTTATTCTACCACCACATCAATTCATTGTCAATACTTTTACTCACTTTATTTTAAAATGGTTTTATCTAGGTTTATTATGGTACATGCTATTAATATTTACCTAATAAACCATTTAATAATATAATAAGTAGTTATGTACATAATAACATAATTTTCCTGGCCATACTAAGGAATTACAACACTCCTTGGTATATGCCGTTAGACAAAAAGAAGTTAAGCAAACCGATTAATGGTTACTTAACTTCTTCTTTTCGCGTTATGTTTTGCCTATGTGTTTACTAGGTATTGGGATTAAAAAATAGGGTTAGTCCCAGTTCCATTGTCCGGCGGCTTCATCTGGATCCCAGTCCATCTTGTCACCACCACCTCTTTCTTCCACTTGCGCTGGATGGTCCTTGGCTTCCTGTAAACGCCTTTGCATTTCTGCTTCCATTTCTGGCGTCCAGTCTGGTGAAACCGCTGATTCTGTGCTTTGTGTGCTAGAATTAACAGGCGGTGTCTGCTGTTGAGGAGGCTGTGCGTGCTTCGTGTTACCTTGTGACTTTCCTATCTCGGTTTTGTTTTCTGTACTGGGCTTTGTCTCTTTTGCTACCTGGGTTGGCTGTGTCTCCCTGGTCATTGCGAGAATTTCTTGCGTGAGTTCCTCTTTGGTGTTGAGGTTGCCGTAGGTTAGGTCCATAGTCTCCCGTAAACTGGCTTCGTCTTCAATGTAACCTTTTACCCACGCACCGGCAAGATTTTCAAAGACCTCTTTGCCTAGGTCGCCGTATCTGCCGGTAGAGTATACTGTTTCTCCACTGGCATAGGTACTGATTGTTCCACCGTCCTCTAGCGTTTCAACTACCTTGGTGGGGTCGTCAATTTCTAGTGGAATGTCTACTTTAAACTTTTCCTCTGGGTCTACTGTTGTTTCTACTTGGATAGTTTCAGCGGGTTCACTTGTTTTCTTGGAACACCCACTTGCCGATAAACCTAACAATACTACTGCCCCGGCAATTACTATTAACCGCTTCGCCTTTCGTTGCTTCCTCTCCATTTGCATTCTCTCCTTTCAATGCTTCCTGCTTTGTTTCTTAAAAATATCCTAAGTTACCTACAGAACATAAATCCCTAGACTACGGTTGTTTCTTACTGGTTCTTGCCACTTTTATACTGTGCCTATGTACCTTGTAGTTCTATCTTTAATTATGTAAACCACTTCTCTTGGGTCATTGGCGGATACTAGACTAATTCTAATGCCAGAGTTTCCTAAGTCATTCGCCCAGTCCCCTCCCCCACCAACTGAACTGTTTCCATCTTTACCATCTGCGGAGTTTTCAAGTCCGCTTTTGGTTTCTATGCTTGTTGCGTGTGAAGTGAATGGAATTGATGTGACAAATAATGCGGTGACTAACGCTGTGCTGATAAACCGCTTGAATCTCACCCAGTTGTCCCCCCGTCTTTTTTTGCACCACCTTTTAATCTTTATGGCTGCTGGCATTACCTCCCTATGACTAAGACGCACCAGAAGTGTTTGCTTACCACCTTAGTCTTAATGGGTTCTATTTTAAGACCCTATTTCCCGCAATCATAACATCGCACCATAAAAAAGTCAATTATATTAAATCAAAATGACCCACACACGTATATGGTCTCAATAGACCCTTAAATCAACTCAAATAAATGTTAGTCCTAATCACAAAAATATGATAATTTTACTGGGTTTCTGCAAATCTCTTTTTAGTCTGATGTTACTTTTCGATACCTCCCATTATACTCTTAAGTCGTTCTTTTGATTGTTAGACATATACAAAATTCTCACCCTAAAAACTCCGTCTTAATACACGCCAACAAACATGCCTCCGTGGCGCACGTAAGCACTGTTTCCTGCCGTTTTTATAATTAAGACGAAGATTATTATCTATGCAGAAAACCGTCTTAAAAACGATCCTACGTATTTAAGTTTCCTTTTTTTATAAAAATTTACCTCTAAGGTCCGAGTATGTAACCCATTCTATGTATAACAAAATCACACATAGGCATTTTCAGCTGATGCCCTGTTATAATCCCCCTGTTTACCTGTGTCTCTACACTTTGCCCGTTCCCCATTACATGTTGCCTGCAACTCGGCATAGGTTCCCTCCATTCCCCCATTTGACCCAGTATTAAGCCATCATATCCTCCCCTTTGTCAATATAGGTCTAATCTGCCCCCTCCTTATCCTTATTTTTCCAACGCCTCTATACTAAAGAAAACACCTGGTCGTTCCTTAGTGAAAATATGTTGAAATTTATATTGGTATTTAAAAAGTCGAGACTTAATTTTAACAAGGGCTTCTGTGGTTCATATTTCCCATGTTAAGGTATAAAACACAACATCTTAGCTGAACATCGTTTATACCATTTCATTCCCCTTTTTATGTTTTTCTTCTCTTAATTAAAAGGGGGCAATTGACCAATTCCTTATAAACGCTCTTATTGGTTCTGTAGTAAATACAATAACCCCCACCTTTTGCTTATAGATCTATACTTTACTTTCAAGGTAGCTCATATGTGTTTTTCCAGTTAAACTTCGCTTTTTTAATACTTTCTATTTTTATCAAGGTTTGATAATTTTATTACATATCTATAAGATTCTATAAATATAGTTGGCGAGGTGAACATCTGTTAAAAAAGAAAATAACAGATGCACGTGTATGGTCTTCAATCGACCTTTTGAATTATGACAAAATTAGCGCTGGTTTCGGCAGCAAAAGTATGATAATTTTATTAGATATCTGTAAGTCTATCTGGTCTGATATTACTATACCCCTTTTTATTCTCGGTCCACTTCTGTAAACTTCCAAGCGTATTCAAGCCTCGCCCCACTATTAAGTAGTGCTGATAAACCGCCCCTGTGGCGCTCAATTTTTCCGTTTCCTGCCCTCCAAACCCATAAGACGAACATATTTCCATCTGCAAGCGAAAGTCGCCTTAAAATCGATTCTGAGCGTTTGCCTACAAAAGTACCTGACATTGGATATTTGCTTGTCCTGCGGACAGAAAAGGACACATAGCCCTTTTCCCTGCCGTGCGTCCTTTATCTATTTATACCTTGCTTAACTCCCCCTGAAAGCAGGTCAATATTTGATACGGTGCTGTTAAACTCTGCTCCCATACCAATTCCTGCCAGTCTTAAGTAGTATTTCCTATCGGTGGAAAGCTTTATGTCTCCCCATGTTGAATCCGCTGTAGTCACAAAGCTATAACCCTTATCTTAGTATTATGGAAGAATAAAAGTTTGTTATTTCTATTGCATAACTGTAAAGGGTTGTAATCCCTAATACTGGTTTCTATTACTTTACCTGTAGATAAACCAAAATAGTGATTGGTACCTTGTAATCGCTCTGCTTTGACAGTGAGTGTAGGACACTTTGTTTGCTTGCTATCCCAAGGCAAAAAGAAAAGGTACATGGCTCTTTCAGCCTGCACCCTGTTATAATCTGCCTATTTACCTGCGTTTCTACCCTTTGCCCGCTCTCCGCCACATATTGCTTGCAACCCGGCATAGGTTCCCTCTGTTTCCCTATTTGGCCTATCATTAAGCCATCATATCCTCCCTTATCAATATAGGTCTACTCGTACCCTCTCCCTTGTATTTTTATTTCCCTTATTCGCTAAAGCTTATTAGACCCCAGGTCACTCGCTTAGCAAAGATACGCCAAATTTATATTGGTATTTAAAAAGTCGTGACTTAATTTTAACAAGGGCTTCTATGTTTCATATTTCTCATGTTAAGGTATAAACCACAACATCTTAACTGAACATCATTTATACCCTGTCATTTCCCTTTTTTATGTTTTTCTTCTCTTAATTAAAAGGTGGCGATTAACCAATTCCTTATAAACACTCTTATTGGTTCTGTAGGAAATGTAATAACCCCCCACCTTTCGCTTATGGATCTATACTTTACTTTCAAGGTAGCTCATATGTGTTTTTCCAGTTAAACTTCACTTTTTTAATATTCTCTTCTTTATCAAGGTTTGATGATTTTATTACATATCTGCAAGATTCATGCAAGTGAAACTGTTCTTTACAATGTACCGTATGCTTACTACATATTCCAATCGTTAAAAGTCTTTGGCTTTATGATTCCTGCCCCCTACAACATTACCTATAGCATACTCCTCTCCCTTGAGACAAAGGTCATTACGTTTCTACACACCTTCAATCCTTCTCCTCATGCATTACTTACCGAAACAAAGGTCATTACGTTTCTACACATCTTCAAGCCTTTTTCTTAAGTATCAACCCCCTATAAACCACTTTTGCTTACTTTATACGTCGTATGCTCTCTGTACGCTTTTGGTTCACGCTCTTACCTTTGCTATCTATGCATATTGCGCTTTCTATCCTTGTCATTTATAATCTTTTCTATATCATTCTTTAAAGGACATTAATTATGCTATACAGGACAAAAGATACCAAATGAATATTCTTGTGCGGTGAAACCGCAGTTCCGGGAAATCGGGAACCGATTGACCGGAACATGGGAACCACCTTATGCGAGTTTACTCGCTCATGTTTTTGTCTAGTCCGTATACCTCTCGCATTGAGATATCCTTTGAAGGATCAATGCTTTGGATATTAATTTTATAGGCATCATAAACAATACGATCCAGAATGGCATCAGCCAGAGGACTGGATTCACCACCTAACTGTTCATACCATCCTTCCTGCAGATACTGGGAGCAGAAAATCGTAGATGATTTCTTACGTCTCCTATGCAGAAGTTCAAATATATCTTTTTGTTCATTGTCAGTTGGTTTGAGCAAGAGCCATTCATCAATGATAAGAAGAAGTGGATTGGCATATTTCGCCATGACCTTTTTGTATGTACCTTCATTTCTTGACATCTCCAGCTCAATCAAAAGATCTGGGAGACGTACATATTTAGTATTGTAATACTGCTTACATGCTTCCATACCGAACGCGCATGCCATGTAAGTCTTACCACTACCTGTTGCACCAGTAATAAATAAGTTACGGTGTTCAGATATATATTCGCAAGCAGCAAGTCTCCTTATGAGTTCTCTGTTCAGCTTGCGTCCTGAAGTATAATCGATATCCATGATACTTGCTTCAGTCTGGTCGAATCCAGCGTTATGAATCAGTCTTTTCAGTCGATTATTCTTACGGCTGCTGAATTCGATGTCGGTCAGCATACCAAAGCGGTCTTCGAAGGAAACTTCTTTCATCTTTGGATCATTTAGCTGATTACGGAATGCATCTGCCATAGAGCTAAGACGCATTTCTATTAATTTATCAATCGTACTTTGGTTTGTCATAAGTGTTTACCTCCGATAATAGTCGGCACCTCTTGTGATGCCATACTTGTTTTGTGTGTTTGCTGATTTTGTTCCAAAATCAGTATCAACAGATTTGTCATGCCCCGCGGTGAGTATGTTTTTAATACTTTTGTAGCTAGGCGTTGCTGTGTAGCTGAGAGCCTTTTCACAGGCAGCTTCTAATCTCTCTACTGAGTATTTATCAGCAAGCTTAAGAAGTCCCATACAGCCTTTATAAGTCTGTTGTTCCACACGTTTGGAGGTAAGGATTGCATCCACTACCTTGTACGTATTGTTACCGATCCGCTCACCCCACTTACGGAAACGGTCACCGTTCCACTCCAGATATTTCTGGTGGTCTTCTGGCATATGTTCCAGGATCGTATCATACTGACCTTTTCTGCCATGAAGTCTTTTGTGAGAAGCTATGCGGTTGTGGTTGTAGAAAATTTCAATTGTAGTATCTGTTACCCTGACATCTACCTTGCGTTTAATGTATTCATATGGAACCGAGTATAGCATTCCATCAATGGATATGTGATAATTGAACTGAACAGTGGCCTGTTTCCAGTCCGCCAGTTCAAAAGAGGTAGCAGGTAGGGGAGCCAGCAATGGCAGTTCTTCGTCGCGGAAGAGTTCCAATCGGCTACCTTCTTTCTTTTGAAAGAGCCTTTTATTGAATTCTTCTAGTTTCTGACGTATCACACGATTTAATTCTGCAAGTGAAAAGAACTGTTCATCACGTAGTGCAGCGATAATCCAGGTGGAAATATTTCCGACGGATCCTTCTGCATTTGGCTTGTCCTTAGGTGCACGCACTCTGGCTGGAATAATAGCAGTACCATAGTGTTCAGCCATTTCCTGATATGTGGCATTGATTCGTTGATCATTCCAGTTATTATTATGTATTACTGCTGTTTTGCAGTTGTCAGGAACCAGAATCTTAGCAACACCACCAAAGAACTGATACATGTGAACATGTGCTCTAATCCACGCAGGTTGCTTTTCATCAATGAATGCTTCTGCATACACGTATTGGCTATAGGTCATAACACCAACGAAAACGTAAGCATTTATGATTTCACCCGTATCTGGATCGATGAGGTGAGCTGGATCACCAGCCCAATCCACTTCCACCTGTTCACCAGGTTTACGATTGATGTGCATGGTTGCACGGTGTTTCTGCTCATCCTGCTGGATATAATAGCAGAACTGGGAATACATCAAAGGCTCATCGCCATTTAATCGGCAATCCTCCATGTATTCAGTCCACAGGAGCTTTTTACTAACGCCATTGCGGAGTAGCTCCTTGCGGATGTAAGCATAATCAGGCATACGTTTATTCGATGCTTCGATATGCTTGCCTTTTTCTGGAAAAAGAATTCCAGCAAGGACTTCGTCGGTCTGGTTCTTATCGAGTGGCCATGAAATATTTAATTCGCTGGCTTTCTTAAGAACACTGTTGACGGTTTTTTTAGAGACACTGCAGCTATCTGCAATACTCTGTTGGCTGAGATGTAGACTATGTAGTCTTAAAATCTCTCGATATTTGGTCATGATAGTGACCTCCCATAATGAATTTACACCGACAGGGTGCATGATTTCATTATAAGACTTTTATGTTTAAATGGTTTCCAACACCGAAATGTCGGTTTCCTTTAAAACGGAATAACGGTTTCCATAGTCCGGACAGATGGTGTAATCAGCTCCGGATTACTCAACCAAATACAATATTCAGCCGAAAAACCACTTAACAACCCATGAAAAACAACTGGTCTCACAGTTTATAAATACTTTTGATAAACCCGATTATAGAATCTCCCCTTTTGAACTACGTTTACCATCATCAGAGATACGGGCTTTCCTATTAAACTCTGATTCCCCCATCAGCTTCATAAGCTTTAACAGACTGACCCGTTGCTTGGGACGTACCTCTAAGAACCATTATGCCTACAGCCTGGTGATTCTACATAGCCTTGCTGTTCCGGGACCACGGAGTAAAGTTAAGTTTTCCAGAAGCTTCCCTGTTAATAAAATCCGCACCATCTCTTTTTACGGGACAAAGCGCACATGGGCAGAGGAATACCAGTTACTTATGCGGTACGCCCATTCCTTAGGCTGCACCTCCTTTGCTGATTGCTTTGGGGGAAGCGGTTTCCTAAGTCTCCTTGCAAGCAGGCTCAATCTATTTGGAAAGGTCTTTTTAAATGAGGGGTCTACTTCTATTTATAACTTTCATTGTGTCATGCAATCGGACATACACTTTAGGCAGTTTGAAGAACTGATAAGTATTACACCTCAACTAAACCAAGAATCGTTTTATATCTTAAGGGACAACTTCTATTCCACCAGGACAACCACTTCAAATACCAAATCCTTTGAGGGTAGAGAGGAACGAAGACAATTACAGACCATAGATGTGAATAAAGCGGTTAGTCTCTATGCCATTAAACATTACGCTTATAATTGCCAAGGTGGTTTTACAAAGACTAAGATTCCACTTTCTTCCCATGTAGAAGCACTTAGAAAGACCCACGGGTTATACCAGTCCATTGAATTATCCAATTATTACTATCGGAAATTCCTAGTAAGCCACTTATATGAGAAAGAGTGCTTCATTATATTGGACCCTCCCTACCTAAAAGAGTTCCGGGTACAAAAGCAAAGCTATGAATTGGAATTTACTGACCGCCAACATCGAAGTATGCTACAACTTCTAAGCAAAGAAGACTATCCTGCAAAAATGATTCTTTGCGGATATAAAGAAAAAGAGAATGATTTATACAGCCGTTACTTGCAACGTGCCCCGGTTCCATGGCACTGCATTCAATTCAAAAGGGCTGGGCAGAGTAAGATGAATACAGAATCAAGAGAATATATCTGGTGCAATTTTGATGTGGACATTCTCTGCTCTGATTATTCCCACCTTTTTGAATCTGTTTTCTAGTAGGCTGCACCTTAAATCCAAATATCAAAATGCAGTCTACAAGTTTATTTACAAATCACTTAGTCACCTATGATTCATAGTAAAGTATCGTTGCATATTTCCTTAACCTTTGATAAACTAATGTTACAAGGAAATAATCGCCTGTGCGTAGGAGAAAAAGCAATTAGGAAATCCGATTCAAATAAACCGGAAAAGGTTATTGAATCAGGTATGCTCAATTTTTAGTTAAGCTGGGTATTTACCCTGCCTCGCTTTTATTACTAAACAGATACGCTAAGACATAATTAAGGGGGTAACACAAAATGTATTTTGAATTTACTAAGAAAAATCATTATGTAGATGATGATGGAAAAGAAAAGGATTTTGCAAAGTTAGAAAGCCAGTATAAAAAATTTGTCAAAGAATTTCATCCAGATAATGGTGGTAACGATTCAGATTTTACATTGATGAAGAATGAATTTGAGGAGTGGAAAAAAGTTATTGCTGACACTATTATTATAAGTAAAGAAGCTGATGAAATAGAAAAATTAATAAAATCTGAAAACCATCCTGGCTATCCCAATTATTCCTCTAGTTGGAATAATAAACTCTGGAACTATTATTCCTATCTTTATAAATTTGACCAAAATTTCACCAAATTAGCTGAGCACAAGGAAATAGTAGATCTTTTTAATCTTGATATAAAACTAACTACTCGAGTGTACGGCAGTATAGATAGTTATAGCATTCTAATATTCTTTAAAAGTGACCGTAAACATATAGACAATAACATTGAATCAATATTTGGAAGTTTGCGTAATGAATTAAAAAATCTTTATCCCGGCTTTAATTTTTCTTTTATCGTAGATTGCAGCGGAAATCCTCCATTGCAGTTTTAAACAATATAAATCTTGTCTTATTGTTTAATAAGTGAAACAGTCATGATATTTTTGATAGCTAATAATGAAAATGATATGTAATAAACCCCAAAAGAGCCAGTGACCTTCCATAACGCTGACTCTTTTGTAGTCTGTCATCCATCAGTAATACCGTCATGTTTTTAATAATCTTTCGCAGTTTCCAATAAAACCCTTTTATGGTATCACTGTTCATTAATATACAGCCAATAGTTCAACCTAGAGGTTATTACGAACAAGATAACTATGCGTGAATATAATTCAAAGCGGAGTTATTGACGATATAGCCAACACTGACTCCTGCAGTTCATTAAACTGTGAGATAATACTTTCAACCGTTAATTATAACATATCAATATCCTGTTTATTTCCGTACCCCATCATTCTGGGCAAGAATATACAAGCAATACTGATTCCTTCTCTCTTTGAATATTCCGCTAACTGACGGTGTAATGACTCATTCTGTTATTAATTAATACTATATAAATAAATATCCTATCTTATTGCCAACCTAATACTTGTTAATTCTTTGTTGAACTTAAAATAACCAGGTTCCAAACCTAACAATTCTTCAACCATATAAGAATTTAATGTTAATCCACAGTTAGTTAACTCCTTAAAAAATCCCTCATGCGATAATAATTTCTTTTCAAATATCATATTCAAAGCATGTTTTAAATATCTTGGTTGAGGTACAGGTGTTTCTGTATCAAATGGTTCAACTTGTCTATAGCCTTTAAAAGATAATTGCTTCATTAAATATTGATACTGATTAACATTAATAGCCTCTATTTGATTTGCCCGTACTATAATCGCCGCAGCAGAAACTCTATATTTTTTCTTTAAATCAAAAAACAATTTAAGCTCTGTCTTTCTTCCACGGCTTAAATCCTCATTCAACATATCTTTAGGTATCAGTAATGAACCTGCAAAACGATTCATTATATTCTCCATATTACTATATTCTACTTTTGTCATTGAATCTATATCAAATAAATCGTCTAATAATATGTGCCCCAATTCATGAGCAGCACTAAACTGTCTTCTATATGCATTTTCTTTGTCGGCCCCAAGCACAACAACTGGGATAGAATGATTTCTTTTCTTTTCGACTTCAACCTGGCTATAAGCATCTATATTATTATGTGTGTTAAAAGAAGATATTAAAACCCCGTTTTTCTCCATTATATCAATTATATTCCATATTGGCCCATCTCCCAGCCCCCATGCCTTTCTAACTGTATCGGCTAATAATTCTATTTCCAAATTAGCTAAATCAAGATTTTCCACATCGATTTGCGTATACTCTGGAAATTTAATATACTTATTGATAACCAAGTAAATTTTTATTAACAATTTTACTCTTTCTATTTGCGCCTGTTTCTCTTTTTTTAAAGTTGACGATGGCGAACGAAAGTAAGTGTCTCCCACAATTAACTCTTCTTCGTCTTGTTCATAAAAAAACTCTCTAGGAAAGCCCAATTGCCCGATTAATTTCAATAG
The DNA here is from genome assembly GCF_044987295.1 of Lacrimispora sanguinis. NCBI lineage: Bacteria > Bacillati > Bacillota > Clostridia > Lachnospirales > Lachnospiraceae > Lacrimispora > Lacrimispora sanguinis. The sequence goes on from NZ_CP173277.1 coordinate 3,009,517, forward strand.
AACTTCCGTTTTAGGTGCAATTTTTCCATTCTCATACTGCGAAATAGCCTGGCTCGATATATCTATTGCATTTGATATTTCTGTAATTGTCATTCCACTATAAAGTCTTGCAGACTTCAATCTGGCCCCATTGAAATTACCATTTAAAGAAGCCATCTATGATTCCCTCCTACTCTACTACATTGTGTTTTTCTTGACTTCCAATATTCTCTTCTAAAACCGGAGGTTCATCTAATGCCCTATATTCCAATAGAATTTCATTATCTGTGGGAATAGTTATTTCCACTGGAACAAACTCAGTTGTATATTCAGCTTCAATATAATTACTCCAATCCACTGTATAAATGGACTCGAATCCCAAAATTGGAATTTTTGCTTCTATATGCTTCATCTTTCTGTTTTTTTGTTCAAATAAAATCATACAAAACGTATCTACTTTATCAATAAGACCTGGTAACATTTCATTTAATCTTGATTCAATTATCTCTAATATTTCTGAATCATAACGCTTAGTATTCATAAAGCAACTGGTTTGCTCATATTCGACCTGATAATTTCCCCTTAATTTATTATTTGCATATGATAATTCATTACAATAGTGATAAATCTTATTATCAGCATCTTGAGATAAACTTTTATAATTCTTAACTCTCATCAAAATATATAAATAATTAGTATTTAAATCAAAAATATAGATAAAAGACCATAAATTCCCCCTTTCCACTACATCGATTACATATCGCTTGGGGCTAAGATTCCGTTTTACTTGTGTGTTAATATGATTCCAAATGTCTGCGGCACGTCCATTATGTGTTATTTTACCTTCTACTTGCTCCTGTTCCCAGTAAGAAAATTCTCCATCCTGTATTGAGGAAATTATCTGTTTGATAGCAATCTCAGGTATAGGAATCTTTTTATCGTAAACCATCATGCATTTCTCCTCCAAATATATTATATCAATTATTTTACCATAAATCGAAAATTTTGCAAGTTTTTTTTATTGTTACTCAATAAATTCAAGGCCAAGCCACATTATTGGATAAATCAATAATATGACTTGGCAAAATTGTCACTGCATGACCAAGGAGAGTCTGTATAGTTTTCATGAAAGTACCACTCTCCAGGGTTCTGGTGGTAACCATATGACGGAATGAATGAAATGCAAAATCTTTTATTCCATATCCGTCTTCCCTTATCTTATCAATAATCCGCTAAAGGTCGGGAACAATGAAAATAGCTACAAACCATTGATGTTCCAAACGCGGTTCAACTCTATGCCATTAAACACTATGCCTATAACTGTCAGGGTGGCTTTACAACGACAAAGATTCCCCTTGCTTCCCATGTTGCCTCACTAAAAAGACCCACTTACTATATCAGCCTATCGATTGTCCAATTACTACTACCGAAAATTCCTGATAAGCCACTTATATGAAGAGGGTTGCTTTATTATCATGGCCCCTCCTTATTTACGAGTGTTCCGGGTACAAAAACAAAGTTTGAGATGGAATTTACTGACCGCCAACACTGTAGCATGCTACAGCTATTAGCCAAGGAAGATTACCTGCAAAAGTGGTTTCTTGCGTATATAAAGAAAAAAAGAATGATTTATACAGTCGTTACTTGCAACGTGCCCCGATTCCATGGCACTGCATTCAATTCAAGAGGGCTGGACATAGCAAGAGAGATACAGAATCACGTGAATATATTTGGTGCAATTTTGATGTGGAGACTCTTTGCTCAGAATATCCCCATTTATTTGAGTTAGTTTTTTAGATAATTTTTTGTTAAGTATATTAATAAAGCAACCTGCTATTTATTTACAGGTTGCTTTATGTTATTATAATATTTCGCCTAACCGTTGTACTGGATTTCCATTCTTATCAAAACAACTTCTTGATGTTCCTGGAAAAGCAGTTATTAATGCCCTCTTTATAATATCGTATTCCTTAAATACCATCATCCAAATCGAAAAAAAGCCATATCCTTTAGCCATATTTACAATATTTACTATTTGGCTATTCCGGTCTTCTTCATTTTTTAACATCAACCATGTTGATTTTGTTGTCTCCGCTATTGACAAGGTCTCGAATCGATTTTCCCATCTCTTATCTCTAATCTTCTTTTCATCTTCACCTTTTCCAGGTTGGTAATCTAATTCAATATCTGAAAATAGCTGTTCAGCCCTTTTTAATGCCTCATCACTAACTGTTTTTAAATACTCCTCATTAACCTTCGGAACTGCCCCTTCATATGTAAAAGCCAGAAAGGTATTATGCTTATCTGGCCACAACCACTTATCAAGGTCACCTTTCTTTATTTTTTCTGATTTACGTGAATTACAATAGGTGCATCCTAGAAGCAGATTATCCCAATCTTTTAAGGCTCCACCACTATTTTTACTCTCCTTATGTTCCACTGCCAAAGCATTAGTTACATGCATTTCACAAAAAGAGCAATATTTTCCCACTTTCTCTTCTAAATATGGTTTCGCATCTTGGTATACATCAATCTCCGTATACGGAGATATTCCCTTATCCACAGGTCTCATATTCTACTCCAATTCAACCTTTTTTTGAAGATATTTCTGATTTAAAAAAGCATAATATGCCGGATTATCTCCAAAACGTGCAGTCAAAAGTTCTAATTGTGACTTTAAGCTTTGTAAATCTTCTTTATTGTTCACCTGTTCTAATTGTGAAAAATATCGTTGGGCCGTCTCATACATTTGTTGCTTTTCATCGCTATATTGGGGATTTTCAACCCCCATAATATCTTCTGCAATATCTTCAATACTTTTTCCTGAGTACTCATCCTCTATTTCACCTTCCATTGATATTAGCTGACCATCTTTCAATGACTGGATAATAAAAGGTGAATGACTGGCACAGATAAATTGGATTTTAGGAAAAATCGTGGTTAATGTATTTACTATTCTTCTCTGCCAACTAGGGTGTAAACTTAAATCCAACTCATCTATGATGACGACTCCCGGCGTCTTATTAAATGTATCCTCTTTTAAATACGGATTTAATATACACATTCTGGTTGCAATATCTGCTACTATTTTTATAACATCACGATAACCATCGCTAAGACTCTCAAAAGGAATCCAAGTTCCATCAGGCTCCACCAAAGCTAAACCATTATATCTCAAAGAATATTCTATAGATTCATCTTTTTTTAGTTCATCTTCCATACTTTTTCTTATTGCATTCATTATTAATGAATATGCAGGAAAATTAACACCATTTTTTTCCTGGTTGGATATCTCAACAAGATGCCTTATATAGTTGAATGCCATTTGCATACCACGCTTTTTATCAAGACACCTATGATAAGCATCTGTTCGATTTGGGATATCGTAATTAAATTCCGAATTTTTATTTTCATTCCACAATCTTGCAGAGCTTAAATATAATACCAATGGTAAAATAAGTGCTTCATCACTTCCGTCGCCCTGTTTCATTGAGTTTTCCCAAAAAACGACTTGTTTCTGCATTGGATTATTACCATCAAATTTCGTGCGTCCTTCTTTTTTCTCCAAGACCCTTCTATATGTGAGCAATTTATTATCCATCATTAACTTAGTGCCAATAATACATGGATATTGAGCTATGCCTTGACTGATTAATATATCCTTCTTTAAGTTGATTTTATTCTTTCTACGTACATCGCTCTCCGAAATATTAAAGACAAAACGACTGGGGACATAATTCTTATAGGCTGCTAAATATGCTCCCAAAGCCACATTTAAGGCTTCCAGTACACTTGTTTTTCCTGAAGCATTTGTACCTATTAATAAATTCATATTTTTATCCAAATTAACTGTCTTATCTGTAAAACGTCTATAATTATGCAGTTTAATTTCCGTAATATAAAACTGGTTCATATCCCAACCTCCAATCATATTAATTTTTTCCCATTTTAAAATGATTATACTCTATTTAATATCTGCTTACAACTCTTTATCTTTAATTGAACGAATAGCTTTTAAATCGTTTTAAAAACTTATTCTATAATGATAGCAAAAGCCAGTGACATAATACAAAGTCACTGGCTTTATCCATCGTAATTATTCATTATAAACAGGGTTTGTTGTACGACTGTTGTACGCTTTTTTGTTGTACGCATACTGGAAACCCTCCTTTTTCCGTGTGTTTTTCATGTTTTTACAACTGTGTCTCGAACACACCGGTCGTTGAATGCAAATGGCCTTGATACATAGGAAAATCAAGGGTCTGCGACCTTATTGCATAAAAAAGTGTAGCACAAAATACGTTAAAAGGCAAGTAATGCCCTAAAATTTGTAACGGAATGTAAATTTATTTGCGTATATTGGCCGAAATAGAGATATGAATTCTTGTTCATTGTTATACTCACATTTTACATAATTTTAAATAAAAGGAATTAGACATTTTTACTAACATAAAGTATACTTGATTCTAAAAGCCCTGCTTTTTATTCCTATCATTTCATGCTTAAACGAAGTACAGTACAAAGGAGAAATATTATGAAGAGCATCAAAACAAAAATACTGCTTAGCATGGCTTTGACAGTATTTCTTTCTCTATGCGCAGTTGGAGGAACCAGCATTTATTTAAACTATTCCAGCATGATCGGGACCATGAACCAGACCATGACGGAACTGGCACGCACCGCTTCACAGCGGGTTTCCAAGGAGCTGGATATTTACAAAAATATTGCCTATGAAGTCGGCAGCATGGACAGACTCTCAAGCCCAGGAACCAGCGTGGCAGATAAAAAAACCATCATAGACCAGAAGGCAAAAGCACACGACTTCCAGAGGGGTAACATACTGGGAGCAGACGGGATCAGCATCTTTGATGGAAAAGACTATTCTGACCGGGACTATTTTCAAAAATCCCTAAACGGCGAGACAGTGGTATCCGATCCTCTGATCAGTAAGATCACAGGACAGCTTACTATTATAATATCCGCCCCATTATGGGATAAAGGAATTCCGGATTCCAAAGTAGTAGGCGTTGTATACTTTGTCCCTACTGAGACTTTTTTAAATGATATCGTTGCCAGCATAAAGATAAGTAAGGGAAGCAGTTCTTACATACTGAACAAAGATGGCGGTGTCATTGCCGATGTGGATATGGAGAAGGTAACCAATGTGACAAATACCCAGGATATCGCAAAGACAGACCCAGGGCTTGCCGCACTTGCTGCTCTTGAGAAAGGAATGACCGAAGGAAATAGCGGCTTTGGCCGTTACAACAAGGGCGGTGTAAACGAATTTCTGGCTTATGCCCCCATTGAGGGGACCGATGGCTGGAGCTTCGGCCTAAAAGCTCCTATGACTGACTTTATGGGAGCAACCGTAACCGGAATCATCATTTCGGTTATACTGCTCATCGCAGCACTGACTGTGGCCGGAATCATATCCGTTGTCCTGGCTGGAAAAATCGGAAATCCCGTAAATGCCTGCGCTGAACGCTTAAAAAGACTGGTACAGGGTGATCTGGAATCCCCAGTTCCTGTAATAAACAACCAGGACGAAACCGGTGTGCTGGCAGGAGCTACCCGGGAACTGGTAGACGGGTTAAAGATGATCATTGGAGATGTGGATCATATTCTCAATGAAATGGCAGAAGGCAGCTTAACGGTTTCTTCCAGCTGTGAATCCGCCTATGTAGGAGGATTTGGGGGAATCTTACAGTCTATGACCCAGCTTCAGACCAGGCTTAGGGATACACTCTTAAGAATCAATCAGTCTTCTGAGGAAGTAGCCTCCGGCGCGGAACAAGTTTCCGCAGGAGCGCAGGCCCTCTCCCAGGGAGCAACGGAGCAGGCTAGTTCCGTGGAAGAGCTGGTAGCTACGATAACCCTTATTTCTTCTCATGTTGATTTAAATGCCAAAAATGCAGAGGAAGCGACTCTCCAGGCAAAGGAGACTTCCTCCCAGTTGGAAAATGGAAAAGAACAGATGAAGAGAATGACCGATGCAATGAATGAGATCAACCAAACCTCCAATGAAATCGGTAAAATCATAAAAACCATCGAAGATATTGCCTACCAGACCAATATCCTGGCATTAAATGCAGCGGTTGAAGCCGCCCGTGCCGGAGAAGCGGGGAAAGGCTTTGCCGTTGTTGCCGACGAAGTGCGCAATCTTGCATCCAAAAGTGCAGAGGCCTCAAAAAGCACGGCTATCCTCATAGAAAGCTCAGCACAATCGGTACAAAAGGGCACGGGAATCGCCGGGGAAACAGCGGATTCTCTGGAACGGATCGCGGCTTCTTCTGAAAAAATGGCTTCACTGATATATGATATTGCCGCAGCATCTCAGGAACAAGCTAGCTCCATTGCCCATGTGGCACTGGGAATCGACCAGATATCCGGCGTTGTGCAGACCAATTCCGCTACGGCAGAAGAGAGTGCCGCCACCAGCGAAGAGCTCTCCAGTCAGGCTCAGATTTTAAATGGCCTGATGGATCAGTTCCGATTCTAATTAATATAAAACCGCTTCATAATGAATGATTCATGTCAATTAATATTCATCATTCATTATGAAGCGGTATTTTTTTATGAGGCTAATCACTCTACCAGCTCAAGGGCCAGTTCTTTGTCCGAATGAATAATCCTATAAATTCTCTCCTGTCCGGAAACCCCGAAGTATTTTTTCAGCAAATGTTTTGCTTCCCCATCGCTTTCAACCGATTAAATTTTACACGTAAGCATCTACCATATTGACTAAAATCGGAAAGATAACTATAATTATTAGTAATTCCATATTCAGGAAATTTAAGAAAAGATATAATATTACATAATTATCAAATATTATGTCAAATCCGACATTTATCCAAAAATTCATGGAAACAAACATCTTATGGCAACATAAATTCAAACATGGAGGAATATTGTATGTTAAAAAAACGAAAGGTAGGAAACCGGCTGCTTACTGCATTTCTCATCGTTGTATTGTTTTCAGGCTTAGCCGGAACCATCGGGATTCTGCTCATTCGGACCGTTAATGAGAAATATCATGCTGAATTGCAGGATTATGGATTTGCCCAGGGCGATATCGGAAGCCTGGGACAGGCGTTTCAGGCTCACCGCGCCACAATTTTATACATAATATTTTCGGAAGATCCTGCTGAAACTGCCCATCAAAAGGAAATCCTAAACAAACAAATTGAAGTGATAAATGAGAAAATGCAGCTGGTACAGGGGAAGATGAAGACAGACCCGGAAAAGAAGCTTTACAGCGAACTTACAGAAAAGATGAAATCCTATGAGGCGATCCGCAGCCATACCATTGAGCTCGCATCAACATCTCCACGGGAAGCCATGACTATGTTCCGAAGTCAAGCAGCTCCTCTGGCATCGGAGATTGCAGATACGATCAATACTATGCTATCAGATAAGTCCTCAACCGGTGATTTAAAGTCTGCCGAACTCTCCCGCCAGACCTCCATATTCATCGCAATTATGGGCACCATCATCCTCATTTCCATTGTTACATCCATCATCATTGCAATCGCCATTACTAGGGGGATCACTCATCCTATTGACGAACTGAAAATGGTTGCGGACCGGATGGCCCAGGGTGATTTAAAATGCCTTCTGAATTATCGTTCGGAAGATGAACTGGGACATCTTGCAGATAGCATGAGGACGATGATGGGGCGTCTATCCTACTATATGGATTATATCTCCACCACCACAGGCCAGATGGCCCAGGGAAACTTTGATATTCCCTATGACCCGGAGGAATTTAAAGGGGAGTTCCGTTCCGTACAGCTCTCCATACAGAATCTTACTGACTCCTTAAATGATGTCATGGCTAAAATAACCCAATCTTCGGACCAGGTGGCATCAGGGGCAGAACAGGTGGCAAGCAGTGCCCAGGCCTTAAGTCAGGGTGCTACCGAACAGGCATCCTCTATTGAAGAACTGGCCGCCACCATCAATGATATTTCCAATAACATAAACCACAATGCGGAGAATGCAAAGGAAACAAACCAGCAGGTGAGCAATACCGCATCAGAGATGGAATTTGGCAGAACTCAAATGCAGGATCTGACTAATGCCATGGAGGATATCAGCAATGCATCCTCAGAAATAGGAAAGGTAATCAAAACGATAGAGGACATCGCCTTCCAGACCAATATCCTGGCACTTAACGCAGCGGTAGAAGCAGCAAGGGCAGGAGAGGCAGGAAAAGGCTTTGCAGTTGTGGCAGACGAAGTCCGCAACCTGGCTAATAAAAGCCAGGAAGCTTCCAAAAATACTACCGCATTAATTGAACACACCCTGGCATCCATTGAGACTGGAAATCATATTGCAAAGGAGACTGCAAAATCCATGGACCGCATTGTCCAGTCTTCCAAAACAGCGGCAGACTTGGCATACCAGATCTCCTCTGCATCAAAGGATCAGGCATATGCAGTAGCCCAGGTAACTCAGGGAATTGACCAGATATCAAGCGTGATTCAAACCAATTCCGCCACATCAGAAGAAAGTGCTGCCGCAAGTCAGGAAATGGCCGGACAGGCTCAAATGCTAAAGCTATTAATTGGAAAATTTCAATTAAAAATCTAAAACAAAAGGTGTCCAAAAGCCGAAATTCAGCTTTTGAGACACCTTTTATATTTTTCATATATATTCAGGGTTTTGTAAAACGGCGGTTATGTAGTCAAGCCAAACCGTTCCTCCATAATGGATCTAAGCCTGTCTACTGTCTTTCCGGCATCAAGACCGTTTTCATCAATGGTTATGTCCGCATATTTCTCATAATAAGGGACCCGCTCCTCATATAAGTCTCTTAAGGTCATTCCATCCTTTAACACGACTCCCCGGTCAACCAGATTCCCAAGCCGTTCTTCCACACTATCATAGCTAAGCTTTAAATAAACCACTGTACTGATCTCTTTTAGATGCTCCATAGCTTCCTTTCCATAGATCACGCTTCCTCCCGGGGCAATGACGCTATGGCGGACATTAAGGCCGGCATTAATCCTGTTTTCCACAGTCAAAAAGCCCTCCTGGCCCTCCTTTGCGATAATATCCTTTAAAAGGCGGCCTTCCTGCTCCTGGATTACAATGTCCACGTCCACAAAAGAATATCCAAGGCGTTTTGCAAGCAAAACACCCACTGTGCTTTTACCAGAAGCCGGCATACCGATCAGCGTAATGTTATTAAGCTTACTCGTCATTTGTTTTTCCTCCTGCCCGACGGCTTTTTTCCTGCCCTTTTCACAGAATAGCCGAAACTTCCAAGCTTTTTCCCAAGTTCAAAATATTCCCCATGAGAATAGGATATAAGTCCTGCATCGTTTAAGTGGAACTTCCCTTTTTCATCCATGTATCGACTGTTTACGGTCACTCCAACCACCTCTGCTAAAAACAGGTCGTGGCTTCCTAAGTGCTTGATTTCTACAACTTTGCAGGCTATATTCACCGGGCATTCCTCTATTCCCGGTGCTTTTACATGTTCCACGGAACAGGGCGTGAGCCTCATTTCCGCAAATTTATCCACATCCCTGCCGGATTTCACCCCGCAGTAATCGGTAGCCCGCGCCAGATCCTTTGTCACTAAATTTACCACAAACTCTCTGGTTTCTTTTATGATATCATAGGAATGCCGTTCCGGGCGGATGGATATGGACAGCATGGCCGGGGTGGAACATACAGTTCCTGCCCATGCCACGGTAATAATATTAGGTTTTTCGCCTTCCCTCTGGCAGCTCACCATAACCGCCGGAACCGGGTAAAGCATGTTTCCCGGCTTCCAGGTAACCCTGCTGTTATTTACAGGTTTTTTATTTTCATTGGTTTCTTTCTTCTTCATTGACGACAGCCTCCTATTCCTGAACCGCCAGCATAATTCCAGGAATCAGCTGTTTCTTTCTGGATACCACGCCGGGCAGACTCACGATATGGTCTTCCGCCGTCCCTTCTTCTTCCTCTGCGCGGAACGCTCCCACAACCAACTGCTTTGCTCCCTGGCCTTCGCATAACAACACCGTAGATTCTGTGAGAATATTGGTAAGCATGAAGAACATCATGTCCACACCATGCTCTTTTCTTGCTTTTTTCATGTAAGACGGCATCCGATCCTTCAGCTCCTCCAGCTCATTGGCGTTTAAAGAGCTGATCTGTCCGACTCCAAAGGACACCTTCCCAAGGGTAAATTTCTTGAAATCCTGATAAAAGATCTCTCCGTCCGTCTTACCCTTTAGGTTACTTCCTGCCGCGAACATGGAGGACGCGTATTTTTCTACCTGGATCCCTGCAATATCCGCAAGGGTAAGAGCTGCCTTTTTATCAGACTCCGTACAGGTAGGGGAACGGAATAAAAGAGTATCAGAGATAATGGCGCTGCATAAAAGGCCCGCAATCTTCGGCTCAATTTCAACGTTATTTTCCATATACATCTGATATACGATGGTAGCCGTACAGCCTACCGGCTGGTTGCGGAAAAATACAGGAGCAATGGTTTCTACGGTGCCAAGCCTGTGATGATCGATAATCTCCAGGATCTCCGCACTTTCCATTCCTTCTACTGCCTGAGTTTTCTCATTATGATCCACCAGGATCAGGCGTTTTCCTTTTGCACCAAGCAGATTCCGTCGGGAAATCATTCCCATGTATTTTCCGTCCTTATCAAGAATCGGGAAATCCCGGTGGCGTTTGCTTGCCATGACATCTTTTATTTCATCAATATAATCGTCTTCTTCAAAGGAAATCAACCCTTCGGTAGTCATGAAATAGCTGATTGGAATGCTCTGATTTACCAGACGAGCCGCCGTATATGTGTCGTAAGGGGTGGTCATGACCGTACAGCCGCGCTCCTGAGCCAGCTTTTTAATCGTCATGGATACCGCCGCGCCTTCGCAGACAATGATGCAGGCCGCTTCCATTTCAATAGCGCATAGCTGGGATTCATAACGGTTCCCCAGGATCACTAAGTCGCCCTTGGAAATGTAATATTCCATCATATCCGGATTAGCCGCCGCAATAAGGACCTTTCCATGATTGAAATATTCACTCTTTGCTCCAACTACCATGGCCCCTTCTAAGGTTTCCACAATATTTTCATACTGTGTATTTGCCTTTGATAAAATGCTGCTGTCGTAAACATTCATATAGGACTTGGCAATGTCGCCTACCGTGATCAGTCCCTCCAGCATCCCATCCTCGGTTACCGTCGGAATGGTGACTACATTTGCTTCCTGCATCAGGTTCCAGGCCTTTTTTAAGGACAGGTTTTTCTTTACCCCTTTTGTTTTACGTATATCGATATCACGGACCTGTGTCTTCACATTTTCCACAAGCTCCGGCGCTTCCACTTCAAAATAATGGAGCACAAATTGTGTCTCCTCGTTGACGTGACCAGCCCTGCCTGGCTGATATTCTTCTCCGGTCAGCTTTCTTTTTAAATTTGCATAACAGATAGCAGAACAGATGGAATCTGTATCCGGATTTTTATGACCTATTACGATTGTCTTTCTGCTCTTATAATTCTCTCCCATACTTTCCTCCTTTTTTCATAATGTGTTTACAGGTCGTTCATATTCCGTTCATATATATTTTTTATACTAAATACATAGAAAATATATGAGTCAAATTGATTTAATCGTCAAATTGCACATAGATTTTTCATAATTGCCCCGATTGCCTGTCAATCGGGGTCTCCTCATTTATGAGGTTTTTTCTTTGTGAAGTATTCCCATTATATCATAATTTAGTAAATTGTAAATAAGAGGTAGAGCCGTTATGGCCATTAAGGAATTTAAAAACCAGGAAATAAAAGAAAAAGGGAGGTTGGGATGTTATTAAAACATCCTTCCTCCCATTGCTTTTCAGACTCTATTCTATATCATATTTAAATACCTGATTGCATTTAAATGAACATGATCCAGCCTTATGGTCTCCTCTAAGGCTTTTTTCGCCCCCTTCATATCTCCAAGCCCCATTTTTCCAAGCCCTATAAGATAGTTGCAATGTGCTTTGTTTTTCTTATCCAGGTCTTCTTCATAAATCAGGAAATCAGGCAGGGATACGGCGAAATATTCGATCTTCATAGGGTCAAACATATGCTGTTCCCCGTAATCGAGCAGCTTATAAAATCTGGCTCTGGCTTCCACCGGTTTTCCCAGCTTTTCCTTAGCCAGCCCCTGGTAATAAATCATATCAGCTGGCTGGTCGTTGTAATACATCATGCCAGCCGGTTCATCCGTTCCCACACCAGCCGTTTCAAAATACGCCCGTGCATCCTCTGTCTTTCCCTGGTTCTCCATGACCACCCCCAGATAATAGTTAATATGATTATCCTTCGTTCCTTCCAGCTTTCCTTCTCCCAGATTTTCCGGATACTTCAAGGCTTTTGTCAGATATTCTTCTGCCGCGCCCCACTCCTTTTCAGCCATAGCCTGCCTGGCCAGTTCCACAAGGGAGACCACATACTGGGCAGTTACCTTTCCTTCCCCGCCTTCCCATGGATGAAACTTGTAGCTCATAATGAATTCATAAGCCTCTCCATATCGACCCAAAAGGTTTAAAAGTGTTGCATATTCAATCATCAGATCATCACGCTTCATAAATACATCTCTTGCAGCTTCATATTTTTCCAGACGTTCTGACGCAGGCATATCCAGCTTTTTATAAAGCTGATCCAATTCCAAAAAGATCCTTGCATCATCCGGGTTTAAGCCATAGGCCTTTTCCATGGCCTCTCTTGCCCTTACCCTGTCCTTTTCCTTGTTATAATAAGCCAGTGATAAATTTCTCCACACGGTTGGGAACCGGGGATTTAACCGGGCGGACTGCTCCCAATAAGAAAGGGCAGTACGGTACTGAAGCTTATCATAATATAAATTTCCCAGATAATAATTGGCGTTGGCTCCTTCCGTATTCCTTTCCGCCGCAAACTTAAGCACTGAGATGTCCTCCAGCTTATTAGGGAAACAGTAATCCGTGCTGCACCCCTCCGCCTGCTTTAAAGCTTCTTTTAAGGCTTCTGATCCGTCTTTTCCCATAAGCTTCAGATAGTAGGCTTTATAGTAATAGAGCATGGGCCATTTCCCGGAACACTGGTGCAAGGTCTGGACGGCTGCTTCGTATGCACCGAATTCCGCATAATGTCTGGCTGCCATTAAGTAGTTTTCGTGAAAGCCTCTGGCCAGCCGGCTTATCTCAAGCCGGATTTCCTCCTGACGCCCCGGCTCCAGGTATGCTGATTCCAAACGGGATATATAATCAAAGGAGTCCACCTTCAAATTCTCCACGATGAGAGCCCCGGCCTCTTCCGTCCTGTCCATCTTGCGTAAGAGATAGACTTTTAAGGCTCTGGCCTTTACATTATGAGAATTTCTCACCAGTCCCTTTTCCACAAGTTCCAGAGCACTTTCATAATTTTCTCTCATGGATTCGATGCAGGAAAGGTAATAAAAGCTCATTTCCTGCTGCTCACCGGACCATGTGGCCTTATAAAAGGCGTCAAAGGCTTCCTCAATCCTGTTCTGATACAAAAGCACCAGGCCCAGATTGTAATAAGGCTCGGAGTCATAAGGGTTGGGATTTTTCCAAACAGCCCGTTTTAATGCCTTCCTGAAATGCTCTTCCGCCTCCTCAAAGCAGCCTCTGCGCATGAGCAGAGAGCCATAGGCATTATTGATGCGGATATCTTCAGGATCCCTTTTTAAGCCCTCTATGTAATATGGATCCGGTCTGTAGGTGGCATGGCGGTACTGCTCGATATGAAGCCCGGTAAGATATAACTCTTCATTTGTCATAATCTTTTCCGGTTTATCGGCTGCTTTTGCAGGGCTTGGAAGCTTTGGAACCTCCTTCTTTAGGGGAGTATAGGAAACCAGCTCCCTTTCGCCGGAAAGTACCTTAAGAGTCAGCCTTGTCTCATCCTCCACGCCGGTATGCAGCGTCTTTTCATAAGTATTGACTGGAGAAAGTAGGGTTGTTTCATCTAGAAGCGTCTCCTTGCCATAAGTCAGCAGAATCCGCGCATCAGAATACTCCTGGGTTCCATATGCGACAATACGAATCTCATTTTCCTTTGTCTCCAAGTTTATGACAGCGTGAATGGATGCATTTTTCACAGGGCCTACGGCTTTATAAGGCATGAAATACTGGGTGAAGGTTTTTTCCTCCATAGGCTTTAACCAGGTGAAATCCGGCTGATTATCCGTGTAAACACCGGTCATCAGTTCAATGTAGGGGCCATCCTCATCAGTCAGATTCCGGTCCCAGGCCTTTCCGAAATCACCGCAGCCCCAGGTCCATTGCTTCTTACCCGGTGAAATGTGATGGTCTGCTACATGAAGGATTCCCGCCCCCACCTGATAATCATAGCCTCCTACAAAGTTAAACTCACTCTTTTCAGCCATGTAAGAGGTAGGTACCGGAATATTCTTATAACGGGAAATATCAATGCCTTCGCTGTAGTCATGCTTATAATAGACTCCCGTGGCAATGGGGAAACGGGATACATCCCTTTTTCCGTGATCCATAACGGCATGGACATCCGGGGGGAAGATGGACTGAGTGTAATCATTGACCGGAACCGCCGGGTTTGCCCACCATAAAAAGGTCTGGGGCATTGGTGTGGGGTTATAAAGCTGGCCCTTTATCTCAATATAAGCCTTTCCGGGATACAGGGTGAAGCTGGCCTCCCCCTTGGTTCCGTACATCTGGTCCACATCGCAGATCCGACAGGTTTTAGAACCATCCTCATGTTCTATCAACATATAGTCCACAGGGGAATAGGTGGTTGGCCGATGGTGCTGGGGCCAGTTAAATTCAATCCCTCCGCTGATCCAGGGGCCGCAGAGCCCTACCAGGGCGGGCTTTATGACGTGGTTGTAATAGACGAAATCATATTGATTCGTTTTGTCAAAGGCCCGCTGGATTCTTCCGCCAAGCTCCGGGAGTATCATTACCTTCAAGTATTCATTTTCCAGCCAGACTGCCTGATAGGCTTTCTCCGTCCTGGTATCATGGATCTTCTCAATGGTAGGATAAGGGTAGATTTTTCCCGAGCTTCCCTGATAAACACGACTCTCCAGAAACATCGGATTTTTATCTGCTTCTCCCACCTCATAAGTGGGTATGACGATGGACTCCTCCCATATTTTTACTGCTTCCATTCTTAGACCTCCTTTTAAGTTCTTGCCTATACTATATAATCTTTTATTATGGTTTTCATTACCTTTAGTTGCTTACTAGTTTACAAAAATTGCTCTAATGCAATTGACGGATCACCGTTTTTTCTCTATAATGATTTCATAAAAAGAAAGGAGGGCCCATATATGCTTTCTACAGAACGCGGGGTCATCTCAGGGTCGGATTATTATGTTTACACGCCCAGTGCCCAGGCGAAAAGAATCTTCTTATATCCCATTAACATGGGACTTTTCCGGTATGAACCCGGCTATTCCCTTCATCGGAATTCTTATGACAGTTTCCTCATCATGTTCATCCGAAGAGGTGAATGCCAGGTAGAAACAGGCGGTCGAGTCTTTCATGCAGGCGGAGGGCAGGTAGTGATATTAAACTGCTTCGAGCCCCACGCCTACTGGACGACAACGGGCTGGGAAGCAGAATGGCTCCATTTTGACGGCATGGGTGCGGCAGGATATTATGATGCAATCTTAGATGGCGGCCCTCCGGTCATTTCCCTGAGGGATACCTACCGTCTGGAAAAATATTTGCATAAAATTTATCTACAGTTTCGGGAGTGCATTTCAATCAAAGAGGCCTTGCTGAACAATTATATTGTTAATATTCTAACAGAGCTTTTGGTCAACAGAGACTTTGAACATTCAGAAAACGTCGCTTCCAGCATCATTGAGGACACCATTGCCTACATCAACGAACATCTGACTGATCCCCTTACCCTGAAGGATTTAGCGGACCAGGCCTCCTTAAGCCCCTTTTATTTCAGCCGGCTGTTTAAAAAGGAATCCGGATTCTCACCGCACGAATATGTGATCGCTGCCAGAGTCAACAATGCCAAGTTTCTCTTAAAATCCCTGGATATCTCCATCAAGGACATCTGCTTCAGTACAGGTTTTACCAGTGAAAGCAGCTTTTGCACAACGTTTAAAAAGGTGACAGGAATTACACCTTCCGAATACCGTTTTTCTATCAGGAACTGAAAAAAGCGCCCCTGCATTGCAGAGGCTGCTTTTTTTCATCACTAGGCAATCGGTTTATTCCGCTGCTTTTCCCATCACTTCCTTGTAATTTTCAGGGGTAACGATCACTGCATCTACGGCTGTCTCCATTGGAACCTCTTTTCCACTGATCACATCGTATAAAACATTGACTGAGCCTGCTCCAACGGAATCAGAGGAAAAATAGGCCGCTGCTTTCATACAGGTTCCGTCAGCTCCCTTGTTGTTCCATTCATCCTTTGCCATATAAGCTCCCAGGCCTACTGCAATTGCATTGGCGTCTAATCCTGCACTCTCCAAAGCACGGACTGCACCGACAGTACCTTCCTCATTGGCTCCCGTTACCAACCACTTCTTGATTTCCGGATGAGCGGTAATGACTGATGTAGCTGCCACATTACCCTTATCCGTGGTTCCGTCATGATCTGCCTTGAATATCCGCTCTTTCGGAAAATCAGGGCAAATTTCCGTAAACTTATCCAGCTCTCCTTCTGCCCTTGGAACACAGGAGGAAACCGTATCCATGGTCAGGATCATTAACCCACATTCCGGATCCCCTGCCAGATTGTTTTTATTGGCATAGTCCGCCAGCCATTGGCCGTTGGCCTGTCCGATTACGTAAGCATTAATGCCAACCCATGGAGCGATTTTTTCTCCCGCATCCGTCTGGAGCGCATCATCGGCCGAAACAATTGGAATGCCAGCTTCCTTACATTTATCAACCACGGCCTGGGACATGGTCTGGTCCGGGATACAGGTAACAATTCCCTTTGCCTTATTTGCAATGGCATTATCAATGGCCTTTAAATATTCTTCCGGATTCATTTTTGCATCCACATAAATAAATTCATCGCCCTTTTCTTCCACTGCTTTTTGAGCCGCCGCTCCTTCGTCAATGAACCATGTCTGATCCCCGGCCTTGTAGATTCCGTAGACAACTCCCTTTGCCCCTGCTTCCGTCTGGGTCCCGCCTGTCGTTGTCTCTGCCGTACCTGCCGTCGTGGTTGCAGCCGGTTTTTCATCAGTAAAACCACTGCAGGCTGTCAACCCCATTGCCATTGCTGCTGCCAAAATAATTGCTGCTGTTTTTTTCATGATTTGTAACCCTCCTGTTTTAATTTTTGCTCTATCTTCAGAAAACCTTCCGGTTTCCCTTGGAACCTTATAAATTTTTCATAGATGCTGCCAGTAAATCCCGCTCTCTCTTCTGCTTTCTCAAATAGTCTGTTGCCAGGGCGAATAAAAGAAGTCCTCCCTTTGCTACAAACTGCCAGAAACTTGGAACATTTACCATAGTAAGACCTGTATTAAAGGACTGGATCAGTATGATTCCAAGAATAGTTCCTCCCATATTTCCCACTCCGCCAATAAACGATACACCGCCCAGAATAACAGCCGTAATCGCGTCAAATTCCAGGTTCACATTAGCCGCCGGCTGGCCGGAATTCATACGAGCCGCGAAGATAACCCCTCCGATGGAGCAGAGGATTCCCATCATCACATAGCAGGTGGTAATGATTCTTTTCGGATTTAACCCGGCAAGTCTGGCGGCTTCCATGCTGCCGCCGATGGCATAAACGCTTCTTCCGAATTTCGTTTTGGAAAGAATGATGCCAAAAATGATGATACAGATCACCATGATCCAAACGGAAAGGGGAATGTTTAAGATTCTGGCCTTTCCCAGGATGAGAAAGGTCCTGTTGCTGATGGAAACCGGCTTTCCGCCGCATATGATATAGGCAAAGCCTCTGATTATGGACTGGGTTACCAGGGTTGCAATAAAGGCCTCCAGATGAATCCGATTTACCATAAAGGCATTGAAAAATCCGATGAGTATCCCACAGCCAATAGTCAGAATCAACGCAACCCCGAAAGGAACTCCCTTGCCTACCAGCAGAGCCGCCATAACGCCGGAAAATGCAGCCACAGAGCCGGGTGACAAGTCATTTTGCCCTGCAATGATTAAATATGTATGGCCCACAGCCACAAGCCCTACAAGGGAAGCCGCCACCAGAATATTAATTAAGTTCGTAACCGAAAGAAAGTTTTTATTCAGAGAGGTAAAAAGCCCAAATACTACAACGATTGCCGCAAGCAGTACGATCTTGTCACCATTTATTTTGATTCTGCTTTTCTTATTTGTTTCCATTATTCCTGTACCTCCCCAATCATACCCAGACTCAGAAGCTTGCTTTCGGTTGCTTCCTCCGCCGCTATTTCTCCTGTGATTCTCAAAGATTTCATGACAATGATCCGGTCCGACAAACCAATCACCTCAGGAAGCTCTGATGATATCAGAATGATCCCCAGTCCCTCCTTGGCAAATTTACAGATCATATGATAAAACTCCGATTTGGCGCCTACGTCAATTCCCTTGGTCGGCTCATCCAAGATGAGCACCTTTGGATTTGTGCTGATCCAGCGGGCCACAATACATTTCTGTTGGTTTCCGCCGGAAAGTTCCACGATCTTTTTGTCAGGAGACGGAGTCTTGATCTTAAAATCCCGGATTCCCTTTTGTGCCAGCTCCTCTTCCTTTTCCCCATTTACAAATCCCAGCCTGTTGGAATTGGTATCCAGCATGGCAATATTCATATTGTCGCTGACACTTAAATTCGAAAGAATTCCCTGGAGCTTTCGGTCCTCCGGCACCAGAACAATCCCGTGCTCCATGGCTTCATGAGGAGAGCGGTTGCGTATTTTCTTTCCTTCCAGATAAATCTCACCACTTTTCACCTCATCTGCTCCAATGACGGCCCTCATAAGTTCCGTCCTTCCAGCCCCTACAAGGCCGGAAAAGCCCAGAA
This sequence comes from Lacrimispora sanguinis, assembly GCF_044987295.1. NCBI lineage: Bacteria > Bacillati > Bacillota > Clostridia > Lachnospirales > Lachnospiraceae > Lacrimispora > Lacrimispora sanguinis. The sequence continues at coordinate 3,028,490 of NZ_CP173277.1, forward strand.
CCTCTCCTTTTCGCAGTATAAAGGAATTCTCTTTTACATAATCCGAAGATAAGTTTTTCACCTCCAGAAGTACATCTCCGATCACCTTTTTTCTGTCTAAGCTTCTGTAAATATCTCCCAGGTCACGGCCCACCATCATGCGGATCAGTTCCGCTTCCGGCACCGTTCCTGTCTCCACCGTGGCCACGTAGCGTCCGTCTTTAAAAATCGCCACCTTATCCGTAATCCTCCGAAGCTCGTCCATGCGGTGGGATACATAGATGATAATCTTCCCCTCTTCCTTCAGCTTCCCAATAATCTTAAACAGGGATTCGATTTCTGAATCCGACAGGGAGGCAGTAGGCTCGTCAAAGCAGATCACCTTTAAATTTTCTCTGGAATAGGCCTTCATGATCTCCACCATCTGCTGATAGGCGATACTTAAATCCTTTACCTTTGTAGATGGACTGATGGGAAGACCAAAATCCTCTATGATTTTTTCCGTCATCTCATTTGCCTTGCGGATATCGATGAATCCCATCCTGCTTACAGGCATTCTCCCCAGATAAATATTCTCTGCAACGGATAATTCCAAAAGAATCTGCCGCTCCTGATATATGACGGAAATCCCTTCCTCAATAGCCTCATGAGGAGACTGAAAATGCTTTTCAACACCATCCAGGAGATATTTTCCCCCGGTAGGCTGGTAATCTCCATTAAGCACCTTTAACAGAGTGGACTTGCCAGCCCCGTTTTCCCCTAAAAATGCCAGAATTTCCCCGGAATACGCTTGAAAGGATACCTGGTCCAACGCCTTTACTCCGGGAAAATATTTGGATATATTCTGGAATTCCAATACGCTCCCCATGTCTTACCTCCTCTTTTTTATTCCAGCTTTACGTTTTAATAAATTCATTATATCATCGAACCAGAATTCATCATTATGTAGGCTTGCTCTATCATTGCTAAAAATTGCTCTCATTTAATGCTATCCCTCCTTCCTATATAATGAAGCGGCTTACTTCCGTTCAAAATTTTGCCATTAGTCATCTTTTTTGCCGCAGATCACTCCCGGCTTTTCCTTAAGCGCCTGTTCCATCCGGGTGCTGATTTTCTTGTTCCTATTGCTTTCTCTTGCTCTGTCATTTTGAAAAATTGCTCTTCTATTTTTATGACCTTTCCCTTTCAGGGGCGAATCCTTATACTGGTTTTAAATGGAGGATATGTCTATGAAAATAAAAACCAGAGAATTATGGAATCAGGCTGGAACTGCTTATACGGTTTATGATATGACCACCAGCCTGGGCATGACGGTTTCCGTAATGGCGCTGGGAGCTGCCATTCAACAGATCGCAATAAGAGAGGAAAGCGGCAGAGAGCGGCCGGTCACCTTGGGCTTTGAGGATATGGGACCATATGAAAGCTGTCTCTGCTATGCAGGAGCCACCCTTGGACCTAATGCCGGAAGAATTGGGAAAGCGCTACTCCCTGTAGGACCAGAGATATACCGACTATCAAATAATGACGGGATAAACCAGCTCCACGGAGGGATCAATCATTTATCCTCCCAGCTCTGGCAAGTAACATCTTTGGCTTCCGGTCTAGAGTCGGCCTCCATCCTGCTGTCTGCAGTCCAGCCTGACGGCCTGGATGGGTATCCGGGCAACAGAATCTATCAAGTCAAATATACCCTGGAAGACACCAACTGGCTTACTATAGAGTACACCGCGATGACAGACGCTCCTACCTATATTAACATGTCCAACCACACTTATTGGAATCTTTCCGGTGATTTTTCTGTCTCCGGACTGGAACAAGAGATCCAGATATTTGCCAATAACGTGTGCGTTAATAATAAAGACCATCTGCCGGCAGATATCATACCTGCGGCAGATACCGTCTTTGATTTCCGGTCTTCCAGGCAGCTGCTGTCCCTTATCCGGTCCGCCAAAAGTCCCGTCTGCAAGGAACAGCTTTCCATTGGACGTGGATACAATAACGCCTACATTCTTAATAGAAATCAGACGTTCCGCCCGCTGCGGTCTGTAAAACGTCCTGTAGAGATTAAAAAAGCCTGCATCCTGCGGGATAGGGGAACCGGACGAACCCTGAAAATGATGACAGATGCACCTGCCCTGGTCCTGTATTCAGGGGGATTTTTACCCCGTGGAATGACTTTGTGCGGCGGTGCGCCATCCCTCGCCTCTTGCGCCATTGCACTGGAAGCACAGGATATTCCCGATGTAATGCATTTGCTGCCGGACAATTATCGACTCACCACCCCAAAAGAGCCGTTTTGCAGGACTATCCGATACCATATTTCATAGTGAAAGAGTTTTTTTGCTAATAGCTCGGCTTGCGGAAATGGAAATCCCATAATATAATTATCCATAATACAGACAAATGTCCGAAAGGAGAACGGCATGGAACTTAAGTGTAGCTGCTGTAATAAATTGTGCACTTCAAAAATCCCTCTTTTTGAACCCCTTTCTTTAGAAGAGCAGAAGGAACTGGTATCAAGGGCCCGGCATTTAGATTACAAAAAAGGGGAAACGGTTTTTCATGAATATGACCCGGCAGATAAAATACTGGTCATCCGTTACGGTAAGGTTAAGATCAGCCGCTATTCCCTGGAAGGTAAAGAATACGTTCTTGATATACTGACGGAAGGGGATATCTACGGAGAGCAGAACATATTCGGCGGAAAAGCCTTTGAAGCAAATGCCATTGCCCTGGGAGAATGTGGGGTATGCCTTATCTCCTTGACGGATATTCATGAACTGATATTAAAAAAACCTGAAATCGGAGTTAAAATATTGAACGTGGTTGGGCAGAAGCTGTCAGCAGCAAACGAACTGGTACAGCTATTATCCGTCAACGATGCCAAGGCCCGGGTCGCCGGTTTTCTTTTATTCCGAAGCAGCCGGATCAAGGGAGAAACCATTGAATTGACCAGAGATGATATTTCCGCTTATATTAATGTCAGAAGGGAAACCATAAGCAGAAAGCTTGGAGAACTTCGCAAGGAAGGTGCCATTGAGTTAGAAGGGAATCGTAAGATCCACGTACGAAACAAAGATATTTTAAGAGACACTTTTGAAAATGAAGTATAAAAAATAAAAAGTTTTAAAATAATGATTTAAATCACATTCTTTATTCTTTTTTCCGGATATACTGGCCTTACAAACAAAACAAACATTTCTGAAAAAACAGAGAATCAAGAAAAGAGGAGGAGAAACATGATTACAGGTAAAATGAAAGTAACCGATGTAGTTAAGGCCTATCCGGGAGCTGTTGAGATCTTTAATGATTTTCATATTGATTATTGCTGCGGCGGAAAGGATGAATTGGAAGAGGCTATACAGAAGCTGGGAATCGAGTCAAAAAGCTTTATCGAACTGCTTAACAAAAAGATTGTGAATCAGCCTCAAAAATCAAATAAAGGACAAGTGCTGGCCGTAGAACGGCTGTCAGAAATGGAAGTCCCAGACCTGATTGATTATATTATTGAAACTCATCATTCGAAAGAAAGAATCCTATTATCGGAAATTGATGAGCTGATTAATAAAGTTTTACTGGCTCATTACGAACATCATCAAACACAGCTGGTTCCTTTACATGGGCTTTTTTCAGACTTGAGAAAGGAACTCCAGGAACATTTCGCAAAGGAAGAAAAGCTTATTTTCCCCTATATGAAAAACAGCTTTACTGGAGACAATAACACCGGTTATGTGAAGGATTTAGAGGATGAGCATGAAGCGGCCGGAATCCTGATAAAAGAAATCACAGCCTGCACCAATGATTTTACTGTGCCAGAAGACGGTTGTGCTTCTTACCGCCTGGCATTTAAAAAGCTGCAGGAACTGGTAAACGATGTGTACATTCATATATTCACAGAAAACTCACTGCTGTTTCCAAAATATGAAGGAGGGATTTGAATATGAAAAAACTTGTGAAAAATAATGTTTATTGGGTAGGAATTATGGACTGGGAGCTGGAATCCTTTCATGGAGCCGACTACTCCATTAATCATGGCTCAAGTCAGAACGCTTATTTAATCAGGGAAGAGAAAACAGTACTCATCGATACTGTTTGGAAACCACACTCCACGGAATTTATAGATAATCTGGAAAAAGAAATTGATTTAAAGGAAATTGATTTTATTGTAGCCAACCACGGAGAAGTGGATCACAGCGGTTCCCTTCCTGCATTGATGGAGAAGATACCTGGAACCCCTATTTACTGTACGGCTAACGGGGTGAAATCTCTTACCGGTCAATATCACCATCCGGAATGGAATTATCAGGTGGTGAAGACAGGGGATTCCATTGATATCGGGAATGGGAAGAAACTGGTCTTCGTGGAAATGAAAATGCTCCACTGGCCTGACAGTATGGCTACCTACCTAACGGGGGATAATATCCTCTTTTCCAATGACGCGTTTGGACAGCATTTTGCAGTGGAGGAATTATTCAATGACAAGGCTGACCAGTGCAGGTTGTGGGAGGAGGCCATAAAGTACTATGCTAATATTCTGACTCCGTTTTCTCCTCTTGTGAAAAAGAAAATTGAGGAAATACAGGGACTTAACCTGCCAATCGACATCATTGCTACCAGCCACGGTTCTATCTGGAGGGAGAATCCTTTGCAGATCGTGGAAAAATATTACGAATGGTCCCAGAATTATCAGGAGGATCAAATCACCATTGTTTATGATACCATGTGGGATGGGACAAAACAGCTGGCCCACAAGATCAGCGCCGAAATCGCACAGATTTCACCGGATACCAGGGTGAAGATTTATAACATTTCTAAGGTAAATAAGAATGATATTATGACAGAGGTATTTAAATCAAAAGCCATTGCCCTTGGTTCCCCAACCGTAGGAGGCAGCATCCTTTCTTCTGTGGGAGGGTGGCTTGATTTCCTGAAGGAGTTGAAGTATAAAGGTAAAAAAGCGGCTGTATTCGGATGCTACGGCTGGAGCGGAGAAGGGACAAAGGTCCTTCGGGAACGGCTGACCGATGCCGGCTTCTCGGTTGTGGAGACAGAAGCCAAGTGTCTTTGGAATCCGGAAGAAGCGGACTTTAATAACGCAGCGGAGGTTGCTAGGGCTCTTTGCCAGTAACGTTTAATTAATAAAGGAAAAAAGAGGCGGATTCCTAAGAATCCGCCTTATCATTTTTAATCCAGGATGAGCCTTGCTGCTCCATAAATTCCCGCATCATTTCCCAGCTTCGCCAGGACGATTCCGCTCTTATTTTTGGAAATAGGAGTGTACTTGTCAAAATGTTTGAAAAGTATGTCAATTAAGAATGATCCGGCTTTTGAAACGCCTCCTCCAATAACAAAGACCTCTGGGTCTGTCACCATAGAAATCTGAGCCAGAGCAAGTCCAAGGTAATGGCCTACAACCTCCATGACCTCTAAAGCCAGTGCGTCCCCTTCCTTGGCAGCATCCAGCACATTCTTTGCCGTTACGTTATCACCAAATGTCCTGAGAACGGATGGAGTATCATTTGAAGCCATTTTCCTTCTGGCTTCTCTTGCTATGCCTGTTGCGCTGGCTATCTGTTCTACGCAGCCTACGCCTCCACAATTACAGCTTTCTGTTTCATCATCACGGATATGCACATGTCCGATCTCTCCGGCCAGACCGTGCTTACCGGCAACGATCTTCTGGTCAATGATCACGCCGCCGCCTACTCCGGTGCCCAGGGTGACCATGACGATATCATCATAGCCTTTTCCGCCTCCCTGCCACATCTCTCCAAGGGCTGCAACATTGGCGTCGTTGCCGCTTTTTACCGGGATGCCATGAAGCATTTCACTTAATTCTTTTTCTGGATACATATCACGCCAGCCTAAGTTTACGCAGACTTCTACATACCCGCTAGGCATGACTGGACCTGGGACTCCCAAGCCTGCTCCTTTTACTTCTTCCAGGGGAATATTAAGCTCTTTAAGGGTTTTTAGTATGGAAGCAGCGGTGTCGCTAAGGATGTATTTTCCGCCTTCTTCCTGTCTGGTAGGTACCTCCCACTTATGGATGAGCTCTCCTGTTATTTCAAAGATTCCGATTTTTACAGATGTACCGCCTACATCTACACCGACACATTTCATTCCCATTTTCTATACACTCCTTTTTACCTTTCGTAACGTATGTAAGTCCGCAATGGAGCTGGTAAAACCGCAGGTTTTACCAGCTCACGGGCATTCGCCTAGCAGAACTTCTTAAATGGATTGTGCAGCCTTTGCTACATTCTCTGCAGTAAATCCAAAATGTTCAAATAAAAGATTTGCAGGACCGCTGGCACCAAATCCCTTCATGGTCACATAAGTTCCGTCAAGGCCCACATATTTGCCCCAGCCGAAATCACTTAATGCTTCTACTGCCACGCGCTTACGAACTGCCTTTGGAAGGACAGATTCCTTATACTCATCGGTCTGTTCCTCAAACAGATCCATACAAGGCATGGAAACCACACGTACCTTTTTGTGGGCAAGAAGCTTCTTCGCATTGACTGCCAGCTCCACCTCAGAACCGCTTGCGATCAGAATGATCTCCGGTGTGCCTTCACAGTCATCGATTACATAGCCTCCTTTTAAGGCCTCCTTGCTGCTTCCCGGCATTGGTGTTAAGTTCTGTCTTGTAAGAACAAGAGCGGTAGGGGTTTTCTTAGAGGTCAGTGCAGAATACCAGGCTGCTGCTGTCTCTGTTTCATCACAGGGACGGAACACATGGAAATTAGGCATTGCTCTTAACATGGCAAGCTGTTCAATCGGTTCATGGGTAGGTCCATCCTCTCCAACGCCGATGCTGTCATGGGTAAATACAAAGGTCAGCGGAACGCCCATTAATGAGGACAAGCGTGCCATTGGCTTTGTATAATCGCTGAACACGAAAAAGGTTGCTATATAGGTGCGAAGGCCTCCGTGAAGCATCATTCCGTTTCCGATTGCTGTCATACCAAGCTCTCTTACACCAAAATGAAGGTTGCGGCCGCCGCCGTTCTCCTTTGAAAAATCACCCATATCGGACATATTGGTCTTATTGGAAGGAGCAAGGTCTGCAGAACCGCCGATTAAGTTTGGCATATAAGTCTTTAAACGGTTTAAAACCTGTCCGGATAAATTTCTGGTTGCATCCGCCTTTTCGGACCGCTTCCAGTAGTCTTCGCATTTTTCAATGGCCTTTTCTCCTGCATCCGGATCATGGTATGCATTCCAAAGTTCTTCCATATCAGGATACTCCTGGCAGTATGCAGCAAACATCACATTCCATGCTGCTTCTGTTTCTGCCTTATCCTCTGCGATCTTCTGATAATGGCTGTACACTTCTTCAGGAACATAGAAGGGCTCCATGGATGGCCAGCCTAAGTTTTCCTTTAAAGCTGTCACATTGTCAGCTCCCAGAGGTTCTCCATGAGCACTGGCTTTTCCCTGCTTCGCAGGACAGCCATAGCCGATCTGGGTTTTAATAGTAATAAAAGAGGGATGCTCTGTATCTGCTTTTGCTTCTTCAATGGCTCGCCCAATGGCTTCCAGATCGTTTCCGTCTTCAACGGTAATAGTCTGGAAATGGAATGCTTCCATACGCTTCCTGACATCCTCAGTAAATGCGATGTCCGTGCTTCCTTCAATGGAGATCTGGTTGGAGTCATATAAAACAATTAATTTTCCAAGGCCGAGGGTACCAGCCAGAGAAAATACTTCAGAGGAAATACCTTCCATCATACAGCCATCTCCGCCCAGTGCAAAGGTATAATGGTCAACAACTGGGTAATTCTCCTTGTTGAATACGGATGACAGATGCTTCTCAGCAATCGCCATACCAACTGCCATACCCATACCTGCGCCCAAAGGTCCTGTGGTAGCCTCCACGCCTACGGTATGACCATACTCCGGATGTCCTGGAGTCTTGGAGCCATGCTGGCGGAAATTCATCACATCCTCTTTTGATAAATTCCCATATCCAAATAAATGAAGCAGGGAATACAAAAGCATGGAACCATGGCCTCCGGATAAGATAAATCGGTCTCTATTGGCCCAGTCTGGATCTGCTGGATTGTGGTTCATATGGTTTGCCCATAATTCATAAGCTGCTGAAGCGCAGCCTAAGGGAAGTCCCGGATGTCCGGAGTTGGCTTTTTGAATGGCATCCGCTGATAAAACACGGATTGCGTTGACTGACATGGTATCGATGTTGCTCATTGGTATTGTCCTCCTATTTGTAATCTTATTTCTTTCATGTTTTGGGGGCCGGTTACGATCAGAGTATTGGGGAACCTGCCGTTTCGGATCTTAGATATCGGAAAATCAAATGTCCCGGCAAATTTAAGCCTTCCGGACATGTTATAGACTCTGCAAGAATCTTCATTATACAAAATTACATGGTCGCCGTCAATATCAGCATGGGTGTACTGATATTGGAAACCTTTGGAAAATACAAGATTCCCGTTAGGCTTGTACACATCCAGCCGGTAGGGATTTTCTCCATCCGGATTGCTCACAATAAGCCCCACATATTTTTCAGAATAGAACACACTCCTTATCTCCTCTTCCACAGCCACTTGCCGGATCAGCTCCGGAGAAAGCTCATTCTTTGTGGAATAAAAAGAAACGCTGTTGTCAGCAAAGGCACAGGAGTATGTATCGTCAAGGAACTGGACCTGGGCAACAAGGGAAGAGTCATAAGGCTCATCAAAACCGCCCACCAGCCGGTCGTTAACATTTTTACCAATTTCTGCAAAATTATGGAAAGCCACCCTGCCGTTTAACGTTCCGTTTTTCAAATATGCATATGCACCGATCAGCTGTGTGCCGTCGGGGGACAAACTGATATCCACCGGATAACCAGAAATACCTCCTAAAAGTGCCTTGATCTTCACATCCAGGACGCTTCCATCCCGCTTAAAGAAATAAATATAATTTGATGTGGAGTCCTCCAGAATCGCGGCCACCACTCCGTAAGAGGACACCGTTGCCTTTACAACAGGAAGTACTGTCGTTGCTATACCAGTCTTTCCTGATTTATCAAAAATATAGATAGAATTTCCCTGCTGGTCTGCAATAGCCGCATAATTTCCGTTTACGTATGCCCTGGGAGATTTCATTTCATAGCTTTGTATCCAGACTTCTTTCCCCTGGGAATCCAGATAGGAGGCGCCGTCCTTACTGTATTTTAATACATTGGAACCAAAGCTAAGATATCCCACATAGCTACCCTCATTCATATCCTTATTCCAGGCCACGCCATATTGGGTATACTGATAAAGGGTAAAATATTCATAAACTCCTATGGCTCCTGCCAGAAGCACCAAAAACAGCACCAGAGCAATTTTGATCCTTCTCTTTTTCACCCTGGTAAGAGCTTTTTTTATGATCTCCTGGCTGTCTGTGCCATCCTGAGGAGAAGATGAAACAATCTGCCGCCGAAGCTGGTTTTTTTTAATCTCTCTATTCATAGAGTTCCTGTCTATCATGCTCTTTTCTCCCAAAAATGCCCATATATACTGGTAGTATACATCATTTCAGGAAGAAACGCATTATATTTTTCTATGGAAGAAGTATTTTCTGCCCCGCAACAATCTTATTTTCATCATCCAGCCCATTAAGTTCGCATACCTCTTTTAATTTATTCACCGAATGGTATTCCGCTATACAGATACTATAAAGAGTTTCTCCCTCCTGTACCAAATGAACCCGCGGGCTTCCATTTGCAGCTGCCTCTGTTTCCTGGACGGCTGCCTGAGTCGCTGCCTGAGTCGCTGCCTGAGTCGCTGCCTGAGTCTCAGCCTGAGTTCCCTGGGGCAGAGTCTCTGCAGCCTTGCTCTCCGCCATGGACTCAGCCTGGGATTGAACCGGCATTGTTTCGGACATGGTCTCCTTACTCACTGCCGTGGTAGGGTAAACACCTCCCTCTGCCTCCTCAACAACTACCTTGGATTCGCCCTTGACTCCTTTTTCCGTATTCTTTTTCCCGATCAAAATCTGTTCTGCCTTGGCCGGAATAGCTGATGCGATCACACTTTCCATATCCCGCATTCGTTCATAGTTGTTAAACATAACAATTCCGCCAGCTAATATGACGACTGACATGGCCATACACATGCCCCGGAGAAGCCCTACCGTTTGATGCCGGTCAGTAACTTCCACCTTATGCTCGTCCATCCGCTTGCGGAATTCTTCGATAACCTTATCATTTGTATCTGTTTCGATACGTTTTACATCCTTTCGCAGTACCATATAGTCCTGCATCATCTGATTGCGCTCATAATAAATGCTGTATCCTTTAAGCTTGTAAAATCCATCCTCCGAAGTTATGTAAATTGTTTCGTCGCCTTCTGCTCCATTGCTTAAATACATCAGCCTGTTGGGTCCCCCAAAATACTGAATATGCTGTTTCCAGTAATTGATGGGACTTAGATCATCTCCTGGCCTGCCGCACAAAAACCAGCCCTGGATGGTCCGCTTTGGAAAAAGCTGCTCCATATTCCGATAGGCCCTTTTCCAGGAAAGTTCAGAAAACACCACACGACCTCCGGCCTCCGTCACATCCTCCATTTCCAAAGCTCCGTCAATGAAGATATATGGCGTTCCGTCATTGAATTCCATGCCGCCTAACAGAAGACCAACCCGGAGATCCTGTCCACCCGCAGGATACAGACGTTTCAAGTAAGTATTTACATAATCTTCCATATACAATTTTACAATCTGATCCCTATCCCCGATCTGCCTGATATTCTTCGGCAGCTTCGGGAACGGATTATATAATTCACCCATTGGCTCACCTCGCTATTCTTTTTAATCCAATGAATCATAGCATAATATGGGTGAAAATCGTGTCAAAGCAGGGCAGTGTTTTCCCATAACTTTTCGACAAGATTAATACTATAGCTGATGCAGTCAGCCATGCGCATAACAACAGAAAGCCGGATGCTCTGCAGCATCAGAGGGTCATAATTTCCGCAGCTCCCTACGATCCCAGTAATAAAAATATCTCCTACGGCCCGAAGCTCCTTGCTGACACCAAGGCCTGGCTTTAACGCTCCTCTTCCCAATGTTACATAGCCGATATGTTCCAAACTCCCCACAGAAGCATCTACTGCCACCACCACATGATTCGGATAGCGAAGTTTCAAAATGGTCTGGTAAGTCTCCAGATTCATGGCATGGACCGGACGTTCCAGCGTCCCCAGAATTTCTAAATGTTCCAGCTCTTTTTCCTTCAACTTGTAGCCAATGAGCGGTCCAAGACTGTCCCCGGTAGAACGGTCGGTCCCAATGCACAAAAACAGCACTCCCGCTTCTTTACCGTTCTCCTGTTCCATACGTATCATGTCATAAAGCCTGGAAGCAAACTCCTCTGCTTGGAATACCTGCTTTGTATCATAATAAAAAACGTCCCGGTTTCCGCGGATCGCAATTCTTTCCCATAATTTCATAATATCCTGCCTTGCTGTCCTTATTTTCTCTGTTCTATTATAAGCCGCCATTTATGGATTTATTCATTTGAAAGGACAGGAAATATCATAGGAAAATTGCCTTCATAAAGTAGATGATATTAAAACAGATGCAGGAGAAAGGCTAAACAAATGCTTTCATCCCACACCTTGATTCTAGTAAAAATGCCCTGAAGCTTGCTTCAGGGCATTTGACTTTATTCTTTAAGATTCTTATAAAGGGCTTTTGCTTCGCTGATGGAGGAGGCCTTACCCATCCGGATCATATCCGCCAGTTCGTCAAGTCTATCTGGAACCATAAATTCTTTTCCAATATAGGAAGCATAATTATCATTGATAAACAGGGTCTGCTCCTTTACTCTGATTTCCGCCTCATTGGCATTAGCGGATGCGGCCTCATAATCTTCCTCAAGCTTAGCAATCTTTTCCCTGCTGTTGCCGGCAATCTCATCGGACAGGATGGTCTTTGTCACCTTATCAAAGGTGTTTAAGGCTTCCCGCTTCTTATCAGCAATATTAGATAAGTCCTGATCGATCCGAGCGATCTCATCATCGTATTTCTCCAGATTATATACAGCTTCATCACGGTCTCTTTTTATGGAATGAACGATGACTTTGATCTTTCGTTTGTTGGACTTAATAAGGTCTCTGATAGACCTTCCTTTATTTAATGCACTCTGATGCCTCACCTTGGTAAGATTATTGATGAGGATGTAAATGCCCCCAAAAAACAAGATGACCACAAAGTAAATCCCTATGAGGTAGAAGGGGGATTTCTCCGGAAGCAGCAGATAGATCCCGCAGGGGATTGCAAGAAAGAACAAGAAAATATTTAAAAGCAGCACAAGGAACTCTGAAAATCCCCTGGGAAGATACAGAGCATAATACCAGCCGCTTTTACAAAGGCCAGGAACCCGGTCCTGTTGGAATACAGACTTCATCTGCAGCATTAACTCCCGGTTGTTTCCCTTAAGCTCTGCCGTCTCCTCTTCAATCCGTTCCCTGACTCCCTGTGTCTTTGCCTTCTCCCGTTTACTTCTCACCCGTTTTAAGCGATCCTGTTCCCTGGCTATTTCCTTGTCATAGGTGTCGTTAATTTCCTCGATCCGTTTCTTCACCGTAAGGCTGATGGTATCTGTTACAGCCTTCCTTTCTGCATCCAGTTCCTTATCCAGACGTGACTCTTCCAGACGGAACTTTTCCAATAAACTCCTGCTTGCAGATAGCTCTTGGACAGCCCTGCAGGCCTCTCCAAGAAAACCAACCTGATCTGTTATGGGTTGCGCCATCTTAAGTCTTCCTCCTTCGGTTTTTCCTACAAAGATTCTATCATATTTTTCATTGTTTTACAATGTCCGCCATTTTCCTTCTTGCCTTTTTCTGTGCAATAATGCTATAATCGTTGCATCGTAAATAACTGATGGCATCCCCTTATTTTAGAAAGGAAAATTCGCTTATGTTTCGCATGTGGGCAAAATTAATGAAAGATACCAGGATCATGAAAGACACCGTTATCTGCATCTCTGACTACAGCCTTTCCAGAACCACTATGGTCTTTCAGGCGCTTGATGACATCTGCCTCCAGTTCGATCTTGGAAAACCCATGTGGTTGGATGCTACTGTCCATGAGTTTCAAAAGCATTCCAAAGCCCGGTTTACCCAGGATAATTTTATAGAATACATTGATTTTGATTTTCTGGAAATTCAGGTCATTGAAGAATAGAGGCAGGTGGGCTATTGGTGGGTTGTGACAATCCGCAGACATATAAAGCGCAGCCGTTATGGCTGCGCTTTTTTCATGCTCAATTGCACGGTTATATGACTGCTGATTACTGGTTTCCCAATGTGCTGGCATCAATTTCCGTATATCCCTCCAGATCCGGTGCTGTGACTTCAACGGTCTGACCGGGATTGTTATAGGTGGAATCCGTATCCATAACCATAGCTATGGTCTGGCCCTGAGTGGTCATTTCAAGAGACATCTTGATCTTTGAATTGGTAAAAAACCCTTCCTGATTGATCGTTGCCTCACCACTTGCTTCTTTGATGGTATAAGTTACGCCTTCCATATTGGTTCCTAACTGACCCATCATATCCTGTACGTAGGCATCCATCTTTTCAGCATCAACCGTAAAGGTAAGGACCTGGTTAGCCCCATCCTTCTTTGCCGTGATTTCCTTAAGGTAAGAAGAATTTACGCTTGCACCTTCTGTGCTCTGCTTGACCTGTTTCATTATGCCATCTAAATCCATGGCGTATTTAATCTTCTGGCCCATGGAATCCATATAATAATATCCGTTTTCATAATACATGAGTAGATCCATATTCTGACCCATAAGTGAAGTGGTTCCCTTGGCCAGATACCTCATGTTCTCGGTGTTGATGTCCGCCATCTTCATATCAAGATCCATTTTGATATCTGTGGTTTCCTCTCCTTGAGTCATCTGCATGTTGATCACGGAAATCACATCCATGGATGTCAGCTCCGATGTTTTCTTCGAGGCCTCATCATAAAGCACCTTTGGATCCTTTTCCCCCTTGCAGGCAGTAAGCGACAGGGCCGTGGCCAAAGCAAGAAACATCATTAAATATTTTTTCATATCTTCCTCCTTCAATCATGTGTTTTTATTCACGCATGTTAAGTATACTACACTAAACCATCATTTCATATCTAAGTTTTCCTTAAATATCTCTTTATTGTTTCCAAATAATGCGAAATATATAAAAACGCCGGTGTTCCGGTCCGACTTTTATAAAAGTCTGAACCGGAACACCGGCGCGATTTAAACACCTTATAATCTCTTTAAGAGTTCCTCCCTCTCCTTTTCATATCCCGGTTTTCCAAGGAGTGCGAACATATTCTTCTTATAGCTTTCCACTCCCGGCTGATTAAACGGATTTACGCCCAAAATATATCCGCTTACACCGCATGCATATTCAAAGAAGTAGAACAGCTGTCCCAGGCTGTACTCATCCTGTCCGGGAATCCTGACCATAAGATTTGGCACGTTTCCGTCGGTATGAGCCAGAATGGTTCCGTTCATAGCACTCTTATTAACAAAATCAACGCTCTTTCCTGCAAGATAGTTCATACCATCGGTATCAACTGCTTCTTCCTTGAGGAGGATTTCTGCGGACGATTCTTCCAACTCCAGCACGGTTTCAAACATAATTCTGGCCCCATCCTGAATAAACTGTCCCATAGAGTGCAAGTCTGTGGTCAAATCCACTGCGGCTGGAAAGATCCCTCTTTGATCTTTTCCTTCACTTTCTCCAAATAACTGCTTCCACCACTCGGAAACATAATGAAGGCTTGGCTCATAGTTTGCCACGATCTCCACCGTTTTCCCTTTCCGAAGCAGAATATTGCGCACAGCCGCATACTGAAGGGCGCCGTTTGATTCATAAGGCGCTTCCAGGGCTTCCATCCTGGCCGCCTCCGCGCCTTCCATTAATTTATCAATATCAGCGCCGGATACTGCAATCGGGAGAAGACCGACTGCTGTAAGCACTGAGAAACGTCCCCCTACATCATCCGGAACCACGAAAGATTCATAGCCTTCCTCGTCAGCCAGATTCTTCAGCGCGCCCCTTGCCTTATCCGTAGTGGCATAAATCCTTTTATTTGCCTCCTCACGGCCATATTTTTCAATCAGCATATCCTTAAATACCCGGAAAGCGATTGCAGGCTCTGTGGTGGTTCCTGATTTTGATATAATATTAACGGAGAAATCCTTTCCTTCCAGTACATCCTTTAAGTCATGGATGTATTTGCTGCTGATGCTGTTTCCAACGAAATAAATCTCCGGAGTTTTACGTTTTCCTTTTGGCAATACATTGTAAAAGCTGTGGGATAAAAATTCTATGGCTGCCCTGGCTCCAAGATAGGAACCACCGATACCGATGACCAGCAGAACATCCGAATCATTTTGAATCTTCTCTGCTGCCATCTTTATTCTCTGGAATTCTTCCTTATCATAATCTACCGGAAGATCGATCCAACCCAAGAAATCACTGCCTGCACCAGACTTGTCCATCAGCACATTCTTAGCACACATTGTTGTGGCTTTCATATTCTCCATTTCCTCTGCTGATACAAATCCTGCTGCCCTGGAATAATCAAAAATTACATTTCCCATTGCTAATATTCTCCTTTTCCTTCTATTCTCGCAAAGGCAGCGAGCCGAAGCCATACTCACCTGACCTTGGTATCTGCCTGCGGGTCCAAATAGCCCGTAGCTTGCTATGGGTTATTTGACTTCAGGTTTCTGACTCCCTGCTTAGGAAAATTATACCACAGAATAGTTCTGAATGCGACATGATTTTCTTTCCGCCTTCCAAACGTTCAAGTTAAATATTCCTGGAGAATTTCACCGATCAGCTTTAACTCATCAGGACTTAGGTCCTTTAACCAGTCCTCTCCCTGTCTGCCGCCCCGTTCTCGTTCCCTGCTGGCGGCAATCTGCTCCAAGCTCCGTTTTAAGTAATCCACATCCCGCCTGGAGTTCTTAAGGTCTGGCTGTACCTGGCTTTCCGCTCTTTCGGGTACCTGCTCAGGAGCTTCAGAAAACACATCCATAGACTGCTTTTGGGAACGGCTCCTTAACGGTTTTTCTAATGTCCCATTTCTTTGCCTTGCACTTCTCCTGTCTGCCTTCTTGTCCTGCTCCGGCTCGACTTCCACCCCTCCCTTTGGGGACTGGGAATAAATGGATCTTATATTTTCACGGGTTTCCATATGAGGCCCCGACATTGCCTGTAAATCATCTCGTTCCATATCCAACCGGTAAATAAGCGTATTCTCCAGATAATTATCCAGAGTCGCAAACAGCTGCTGCCGTTTCTCCACAATTCCTGCGCCGTGGTCCACCAGAATGGTAAACAGACCGGCCATGATACCTGCAGAGCCATACAAGACTATGTAATAAGAATCGGCGCGGAACCAGTAAGATGCAAATGCTGCCGCACCTCCTGCCAGAAAGCACCAGAGTGTCATCTGGTTGGAAAATATGTTCCAGCCGTGGAGTGTTACTCCCATATATTTAAAATCATACATCTGCCGTTCCAGATACGGCTTTACCTTTGGGATTCCCTGGTTTATCTGGTACGTGTTTTCCGTCTTCTGTTTAAATGCCCGAAGACTTTTGTTTTTGGTCAATGTAAGGTTATCAGATTCTTTAATCAATCTTTTGTAGAGGTTACGTGTCAGCCATCTGGTGACAATGCCGATGCCGCATAAGGCTGCCAGCACGAATAGCGCCTTGCCTGTCTGTAAAAATTCCAGCATAATTATAACTCCCCTTTCTTTCCGGTTTCGACCGGTGATAGGTTTATTATAATCACCCAATTTGGCTTTGGGAAGATGAGAGAGCCTAGAATCGTTCGTCAAATCCTGTCAGGATTCGATTCTTAACTTAATATGAATACCGTTCAGCTATGGCTAAAATAAGGTTCACAGAATGCTTTACCGCCTTCTCCTCAAACTCGCTATAGTCCATGTTTGCGCTGTCATCCGCCTTATCTGAAATGGCTCTGATGATGAGAAAAGGGATGTGGTTTAAGTACGCTGCCTGTGCGATCGCAGCCCCTTCCATTTCCGTACAATATCCCCCAAAGGTATCCCCTATCCACTGTTTTTTAACCTTATCAGAAATAAACTGGTCCCCTGAAACTACCCTTCCGATGAAAACTTCAATCTCAGGATTGACCTTCCTGCAGCATTCTTCAGCCAGATTCCGAAGCCTTTCATCCGCCTCAAAGGCAAATTCTTTCATCTGGGGAATCTGCCCGGCAGGGTATCCAAAGCCGGTTGCATCCATATCATGATGGACCGTATCTGTGGACAGCACCACATCCCCGATGTTGATTTCATTCTTTAAGGAACCGGCGATCCCGGTATTGATGACCGCAGTCACATGGTAATGATCGGCCAGAATCTGAGTACAGATTGCCGCATTTACCTTGCCGATGCCGGAACGAACCACCACCGCTTCTTTTCCTTTTAAAATTCCTCTATAAAAATCCATGGCAGCGATAGTCTCTACCGTAACATTCTCCATGGTTTTTTTTACTTCTGCCACCTCTACATCCATGGCCCCTATAATTCCTAACATAATTGTTCTCCTTTCCTCTTCATGCCTATGTTTTCCGGGCATAAAGGTACACTGCTACCTATTATATCAGTTTGTATCAAATTTGTCAGGAAAAATACATTGGAATTTCATCGGAATGCTTTGAATATCACCGGTTTTTAAAGAGCTATTGACATCCTTGCCCGGATTCCCTATAATTTTATAATCTGCTATGATGAAATTTTACAATTTGGAGGAATTTAAGTTGAAATATAAAACACACGGCGTTTGTTCACAGGAAATCAATTTTGAAGTGGAGGATAACAAACTGGTTCAAGTTCAGTTTGTAGGCGGCTGCTCCGGCAACACCCAGGGCGTGTCCCGGTTGGTGGAAGGCATGGATGTAGATGAAGCAATCAAAAGACTGGAAGGGATCCAGTGCGGCTTCAGGCCCACCTCCTGTCCGGATCAGCTGGCACAGGCATTAAAAATTTATAAAGAAACTCTGTCCTAAGGCTTAAATTTTGCACACGTGTTTACAAGATAATTCGGTCATGCTAGAATGTAATTATCGGAATTCCTGCGCTTATAAATAGGATATGATGGGGGGATTACATGACGGAAGAAAGCAAGGGGCCAAAACCGCGTCGAATACAAAAAACAGATTTAAAAACACAGGTAGAAATGGAACTTCTGCATTTTATCAAACAGATGGACCTTTCGGTGAATAACAAACTGCCGAGAGAGGAAGAGCTGTCCAGAATGCTGGGAGTCAGCCGCATCACACTGCGCAGCGTCCTCGACGATCTGTCTGCTAAGGGAATGATATTCCGCAGGCATGGAAGAGGGACTTTTATAAATAGCAGCTTTTTTGAAATGAAGGCCAGTTTCAATCCTGTTATGCATTTTGTGGACATGATTACCAACAGCGGCTATAAACCCAGGGTGGAAATGATTGACCACGGGATCATTAAGGCGGACAGAGATGTGGCCAATCGCCTTGAAATTACAGAAGGCAGCCTGGTCCTTATCTGTGATAAGATATTCTATGCTGATAAACAAATCTGTGCTGTCACAAGAGATTACATCCCATACTCCTATCTTAATGGAGTGGATATGAAAGAGCTTGACAACTTTGTTAATTCTGTGTTTTACTTTATGTTTAAGTCCACCGGAAAGAAGCTGGAATGGGATAAAGTAGAACTGAATGCAGTATACAGCAGGGACGTGGAACTATTAAACGGACTTCTGGAACGCTTTGGTATCCCACCAAAAGCATTTCTCCTTCTGAAGGGAATTAATTATGATGAAGATGGTATGGCCGCTGTATATGCCTGGGAGTATGTGGACACCAGCATATTAAAATACAGTCAAATACGCAAGAGGCTTCTGCATTATGAGGAAATTTAGGATCTGCTGCACATAAATAACAATTGACCCGGAATGAAAGCTATGAAAGCTTTCACTCCGGGTCAATTTATTTAATATCCGCAAGCCATTTTGCAACCGATTATTTATGGCTGCCACTTGGCGTAGCCATATATCATAATGAAAATACTAGCCACAAGAAGTACATTCCCAGTGAATATGTATAACGAATTTTCAGCCAGACAAGCCATGAATGATCCAATTCCCATAATGATTGTTCCCAACAGGGCACTTAATTTATATCTGTCCATATAATTCTCTCCTTCTATGCTTCTTCAGCCAGATTGCCAACCACCTGCTTATTGGTTACAGCCATCATTACCGTATAAATAATAGCTCCCAGGATGATTCCGTTCAGTGACGGAAGTCCGAAGGGAATGATGTATACTGCTGCAATACAAACGGCCCAGGTAATCCAGGGAACCGGATTCCATTTGCGGAAGGAAGCTTTGTCAAATTCCTCATACCGGCCCTTATGAACCAGGAAATAGTCAGCAAGGATAATTCCGGATAAGGGCGGAACAATTGTTCCCAGTATATTTAAGAAGCTGAACAAGAAACCGACCTCATATGGCCTTGTAAGGGTTGCAATCGCAGAAAGAGCTAAAAGGATTCCCAGCATTTTCTTTCTCTCCATTTTAAATGCATTGGAAAGATTCAGGGAGGTTGAGTAAAGGTTTGCTGCATTGGTTGTAAAAATGTTGGTGGTCATAAGTATTAAGCTTGGAATAACCAGCCCAAAGCCTAAGAGGATAACGGTCAAATCACTGTTGTGCATGGCAATAGCAGCAATTGCGCCGCAGACGATCATGAGGATGTTTCCGCCTAAAAGACCTGTAAGAGTTGCGGATATAGCTGTTTTTGTATCCTTGGCATAACGCATGATATCTGCAATGCAGGTAGCGGTAGAAAGCACCCACGTGCCGATGACAGCGGTAATTCCTGAGAATAAAGGTATATTTGCACTTGGTACGTAGGAAAACAGAGCTTCTACGCCTCCCATGACACCCAGTGAGCGGATGGCAGTGGCGATGGACAGGAATACGATTGCCGGGATAGCAATGTATCCTAAGATAGCGATTGCCTGTATGCCGAACATGGCGAAAATTCCCATAACAATAGCACTGGCTGCCATACAGATTCCTTCACCTACCCAGCCAAAATGGAATACCTGGGCTACAAAGTGTCCGTAAGTAGCTGCCTGAATGGTATACCAGCCAAAATTCACTACCGGAACAAAAATTGATGCAGCTTTAGAACCACTGGTACCAAAGCTATAACGGGTGAGCAGAGCAAA
The DNA here is from genome assembly GCF_044987295.1 of Lacrimispora sanguinis. NCBI lineage: Bacteria > Bacillati > Bacillota > Clostridia > Lachnospirales > Lachnospiraceae > Lacrimispora > Lacrimispora sanguinis. The sequence goes on from NZ_CP173277.1 coordinate 3,048,730, forward strand.
AGTAAGTCCTGTTTTGCAGGCAATAATACTAATCAGTACAGCAATGATGCTCAGGAAAATATTGCCCCCCAACGTAGCAATCAAAATCCCCTTAAAATCCAGTCCTGCAGCAAGACCCCCTCCTGCCATCATACTGGTGATAACAAAAACAAATCCAGTCCAAATAATTGTAAGGCTAAAATAGCTTTTCCGCTCGCTTAAAGGTACGGCGCAGCGGGAATATTCTGTGTCAGCCTGTTGACTTTGATTTTTCTGTTCCATCTCGAAACCCTCCTGATAATCAATGATTAATTATTCCAATACCCCTTATGGACTTCCGCTATCTCTTCTACCAGTTCCGGAAATGGTCCAACAACTTCAATTTTCTTCTGACCCCTTGCAAATACTTCACGACAAGGCAGGTCAAACGTAGGATTCTGAGGATCTGCTCCTGTATGTTCCAACAGATCTTTCTCTGTCATCCCGTACACTACCCGGCCGATGCCTGCCCAGTAAATAGCTCCTGCGCACATGGCGCATGGCTCTGCCGTTGTATAAAGAGTACATTCCCCCAGAAAATCTTTCGAATACAATTGAGATGCTCTCTCAGCTACCTGCGTCTCAGCATGACCTGTACATTTCCCTTCGGTAATCTCAACATTAGGCTGTTCCAGGAGAATGCTTCCATCCTTTCCTGCAAGAATCGCTCCAAAAGGGGTATTCCCCGCTTCCCTTGACTGGCGGGATATCTCCGTGCAACGTTTTAGATTTTTCACGTCAATCTCGTAGTCCATATTAGACCTCCTATCGTATAAGGTAATACCTTATATCTTGTGTTTGTGATATTAATTTAACATATATTGGAAATGCTGTAAATAACAAATATGCTAAATAAATTCCGAAATCATTGTGCACATTATCCAATTTTCTTTATCCTGTCTTTATAGCACAAAAACAAATCCCAGATTTTAATAATCTGGGATTTATAGTAAAACAGCCCTATAAGGAGCCACCTAGCGATCCAATAGTTTGCAGGCCGCCACGCCCACAATGGTTGACAGGAACGTGGCAAAGAGTGCGGGACCCACCACTGCCATTGGATTGGGACTGCCGTATTGGCTTCTGTAAGCAATCATATTAACCGGTATTAACTGCAGAGAAGAAATATTAATGATAAGAAATGTACACATCTCATTATTTGCAGTTCCTTCCGGAACTGGTTTTGTCACATACTTTCCGCTAACTTCTCCTTTTCTCCGCTTCTCTTCCAGTTCCTTTAAGGCTTCCATGGCCCTAAGACCTGCCGGAGTAGCCGCCCACCCAAGTCCAAGAATGTTAGCGATGATATTAGTAGAGATGTATTCAAGCGCCGGATGCTCATCCGGTATCCGTGGAAAAAGGAAACGAAGTACGGGGCTCATTTTCTGTGACATCCGCTCGATTAACCCGGATTTCCGCCCAACCTCCATGATTCCGCTCCAGAAGGACATAATTCCCAGCATGGTGATGCATAGCATAACTGCATCTTTTGCAGAGGTTAAAGCCCCATCTGTCACACCATTCAAATTCCCATGAAAAGCCCCCCAAAGAACCCCTACCAGCATCATGAAGGCCCATAAATAATTCAGCATTGCTTTTTCCTCTTTTTAGCTTCTTTCGATTCTTTCTTAATCCATCTTATTCCCGCAAAAATAGCCTTATGTGTTTTCCCTGCTATTAATTCATAGTAAAATAAAGGTACATCTTACCAACAATACGCAAAAATACCGCAAAACAACTGATATTTCATTGTTTTGCGGTATTTGTAGATTCTAAATCACATTTCAGATCTTTTCTTATTTCAATTACGCTTGATCCCTGTCATTCGTCAGATTCAGCTTGTCCAGCACAAAGAACATCAGACCCATTAGCATACCTACTACACATGCAAGAACCATACCTGATAACTGAATGCTGCCAAACTTTACTGCAACTCCGGAAAGTCCTGTTACAAAGATAACGGAAGTCATAGCCATATTTCTGGATTTTCCATAATCCACCTGTGCATCAACCAGAATACGAATACCTGAGGCTCCGATCATTCCATACAGTAAGAAGGAAATTCCGCCGATTACCGGCCCAGGAATTGTATTGATTAAAGTCGTCATCTTTCCGATAAAAGAGCAGGCAACTGAGAGAATCGCCGCTCCGCCGATTACATAGACGCTGTATACCTTTGTCATTGCCATAACACCGATATTTTCCCCATATGTGGTAGTGGGTACAGAACCAACAAGACCGGAAACTGCGGTTGATATATAATCTCCCAGCAAAGAGCGGTGAAGTCCCGGATCTTTTATCAAATCTCTGCCTACTATTTTACCTGTTACAATCTGATGGCCGATATGTTCTGAGGTAACGACCAGAAGCACTGGAAGAATAATGACAATTGCTTCCCATTTAAACTTTGGCGCTGCAAAATTAGGCAAGGACAACCATGCTGCGGAGCTGACCTCACTAAAATCTACAACACCACATAAAAGTGCTGTCACATATCCTACAATAATCGCAATCAGAATCGGGATAACAGATAAGAACTTTCTGAATACCACAGAACCAAGTACTGCTGTCAGTAGAGTTACTAGAAAAACAATGACATTTCTCATATCAATCAATTCATCCTTTAAGCCTGCATTGGATGCCGCTGTTCCAGCAAGTTCAAGTCCAATGAGTGCCACAACCGGTCCCATAGCCGCCGGAGGAAGAACAATATCAATCCAGTCTGAACCGAATTTATAAATAATCAGTGCCAGTACACAACCGCAAAGCCCAACGGCAACAAACCCGCCCAGGGCATAATTATAGCCCCATTTGCTGATAACAATTCCTGCCGGTGCCAGGAATGCAAAACTGGAGCCAAGGTATGCCGGTGCTTTTCCCTTTGTTATGAAAATAAAAAATAGTGTTCCCATTCCATTCATAAATAGTACAACTGCCGGGTTGATTCCAAATATAAAAGGAACCAGGACTGATGCCCCGAACATTGCGAACATATGCTGGATACTCAAAGGCACCAGCAACTTAAATGGCACTTTCTCTTCCACCTGAATGATTTTCTTGCTTTCCATACAGCTCTCCATTTCTCTCTTAGTCTTCTTAAAATTTTTTATCTTTCCCATTATAGCACTACCTCTATTTTCACGCAACCACTTAAAATTGGAGATTTTTTCCTGTAAATTAGTCTTATCTGCTTAAGCTCCGGAAAAAAGGGCTGCGGCCCCCGGTTTCTTCAAACCGTAAGCTTTGCAGCCCCTTTTAAATCAATTTTCACCAACCAGATCCTTCATAACCTCTTCCACAGTTTCCATCCGTGCTGCAAGATGAGCCTTACTGCCGCAAAAGACAAGCCCATCCTCGGTCCGTCCTTCTGCGGAATTCACCAAAGCCTTCGTAATACAATAAGGAATGGTCTTCCTGTCGCATTTATCCAAACATTGATAGCAATGCTCCAAACGGAAGGGAGTATCTCCCACTGTCTTTAAGAAAGGATTCTTAATAGCCCTTCCCGGCATTCCCACCGGACTCTTGGTAATGACAATATCTTCTTTCTTGGCATGAAGATAAGCCTGCTTAAACGCTTCCGGTGCATCACATTCATCAGTGGTCACAAACCGGGTCGCCACCTGGACGCCGTCTGCTCCAAGGGAGAGCTGGTGCATGACATCCTCATGGGAGTAAATGCCTCCCGCGGTCACCACCGGGATCACCTTATTGTACTTATCTCCATATTCCTTAACAAGCCGGATAATTCCTTTTACTTCTTCTTCATATTCCGCCTGCTTATAGGTGCTGTCCACATCATCTGTATCTACCCCAAGGTTTACCAGATCCTCTCTGGAAAATCCTAAGTGTCCTCCTGCAAGAGGCCCTTCCACTACTACCAGGTCAGGCGCCTGATGGTATTTACGGTCCCACATCTTGCAAATAACCATTGCTGACTTTACCGTTGATACAATGGGCGCGATCTTGGTTTTTAATGCGACTCCGGCCTCTTCCGCTGCCTCTGCCACATATTCCGGCAGGCTTACAGGAAGCCCGGCTCCGGAAATGATAAGATCCGCTCCTGCCTTTACCGCCTTTTTCACATAGCTGGCATAACTTTTCGTGGCAACCATAATGTTAAATCCTATGATGCCTTCCGGCGCGATTTCTCTTGCCTTTTTCATTTCCTGTCCAATGGCCCGCAAATTTGCTTCCAATGGATTCTCCTTAAAATCCGGCTCCCGAAACCCAATCTGAGCCGTAGAAATGATTCCGATTCCTCCGGCCTTTGCCACTGCTCCGGCTAAAGAAGAAAGGCTGATTCCTACTCCCATACCGCCCTGGATCACCGGATGCTTTGCCACCAGTTCTCCTATTATCAAAGGTTTTAATGTTCCCATTACATTCTCCTAAATCTTTCATATCTTTGATCTGCAAGTTCTTCCTTTGTCATGGTAAGGGATATGGCAAGAAATTCTTCCATGGCCTTATCCATTTCTTCCGCAATTCGGCTAAGATTATCTGCACATGCCGGTTCTTCTTCTGAGATCACCCGCTCTATGAGACCTAACTCCATTAGATCCCTGGCCGTGATCTTCATAACCCTGGCCGCGTCATTTGCCTTTTTGCTGTCTTTATATAAAATTGAAGCAAAGCCCTCGGGAGAGAGGATCGAATAAATGGAATTCTCCATCATCCAGACTTCATTTCCTACCGCCATGGCAAGAGCACCGCCGCTGCCGCCCTCTCCTATTACAATGGATAGAACCGGCACGGTTAAATCTGCCATTTCAAATAAATTTCTGGCAATGGCCTCTCCCTGGCCCCGTTCCTCGGCCTCCAGGCCGCAGAATGCTCCCGGTGTATCCACAAAACAGATGACCGGACGGCCAAAGGCTTCCGCTTGTTTCATCAAACGCAGAGCCTTCCGATATCCATCGGGTGATGGCATTCCGAAATTGCGCTTAATGTTATCCTTTGTATTCTTCCCCTTTTCCTGCCCAATGACCGTAACAGGTATTCCATGGAAGGAAGCGATTCCACCTATAATTGCCCCGTCATCTTTATAATAACGATCTCCGGCAAACTCCATAAAATCATCAAACAGCGCATGAATGTAATCCGATGCCACCGGCCGGTCGGAGCTTCTGGATAACAATACGGTATCCCAGGCGCTCCTTTTATTCTTTCTTAACCGGAGAACCTTCTTTTTTCCACCATTAGATTCCGCTTTTGTACGGTTATCCACAGGAAGGCCCTGACCGCTTTGGGGATTGTGGAGTCTTAAGATATTTGCCAAGGTTTCCTTCATCTCTTCCCTTGGTACGATCTTGTCAATGAAGCCATGTTCAAGCAAAAATTCCGCTCTCTGGAATCCTTCCGGCAGCTTTTGTCCAATGGTCTGTTCAATTACCCGTGGACCTGCAAATCCGATCAGGGCGAACGGTTCTGCCAAAATGATGTCTCCCAGCATGGCAAAGCTGGCCGTCACCCCGCCTGTAGTAGGATCTGTAAGGACACTGATAAAAAGCTGACCTGCCTTGTGATGGCGCTTTAAGGCTGCCGAAGTCTTTGCCATCTGCATGAGTGATACGATCCCCTCCTGCATCCTGGCTCCGCCGGAACATGCAAATATGATCACCGGAAGCTTCTCCTTCGTTGCCCGCTCTACGGCTCTTGCAATCTTCTCCCCCATCACTTGGCCCATGCTGCTCATGATGAAACGGGCATCGCAGACCCCGATCACAGCTTTCTGGCCGTTCATTTCACAGAAGCCGGTGACAATGGCCTCAGAAAGCCCGGTTTTTTCCCTGGCTGCCGCAACCTTTTTATCATACCCCGGAAAATCAAGGGGATTTTTAAATTCCATCTCCTTATCCCATTCCTCAAAGGTCCCCTCATCCGCTACCATTTCAATCCTCTGGTAAGCATGAAGGCGGAAATATCCTTTGCATTTTGGGCAGATGAAATGATTACTTCTCACATCCTCCACATATATGGGCTGACAGCATTTATTGCACTTCCGCCACAGCCCTTCCGGTATTCCCGGTTCCTCTGCTTTTTCAGGAGCCTTGTATTTGCTGTCTATTAATGTATAGGTTTTCTTAAACATGCTTTTTAACATAAGATTGCTCCTTTACCTGCCTACCGGACATAATCCGGGAAATATTTTGGGATAAAATCCGTATCCACATCTCCATCCCGGTAAGCTTCATGACTCAGGATATCAAACTGAAAATCCACATTTGTCTCAATCCCCTCGATGATCAGTTCTCCAAGAGCACTTCTCATCTTTAAGATGGCTTCCTCCCGGTCTTTGCCGTGGACGATCATCTTCATTAACATGGAATCATAATTGGCCGGGACCTTATATTCATTGTAAATGTGTGTGTCTATGCGAACTCCGTTGCCTCCGGGTACATGAACATTTTTTATCAGGCCCGGACAGGGCATAAAGTTTTTCGCCGGATTTTCTGCATTGACTCTGCATTCAATGGCATGGCCTGTAATGGCTACAGCCTCCTGCTTTACACTTAATGGCTCTCCTGCCGCGATACGGATCTGTTCCTTGATTAAATCCAGGCCGGTTACCATTTCCGTTACCGGATGCTCCACCTGGATACGGGTGTTCATTTCCATAAAATAAAAATTCTTATGTTTATCCAAAAGGAACTCAATGGTTCCTGCATTTTCATACCTTACAGCCTTGGCCGCGCGGACCGCAATCTCTCCCATGCGGTTTCTTAACTCCTCAGAGATAGCTGCTGACGGAGATTCTTCAAGCACCTTTTGATGGCGCCTTTGAATGGAGCAGTCACGTTCTCCCAGATGCACTACATTTCCAAACTTATCCGCCATAATCTGAAATTCAATATGCCTTGGTTTTTCAATATATTTTTCAATATACATGGTATCATCGGAAAATCCCTTTACGGACTCCATCTGGGCATTCTTAAAATTAGCATCAAAATCCTCCAGGCTTCTGGAAATCCTCATACCTTTTCCGCCGCCTCCTGAAGAAGCCTTGATCATAACAGGAAACCCGATCCTTTCCGCCATGGCTTTCGCCTCTTCCACCCGGCGGACCGCTTCTTTTCCACCCGGGATTACGGGGACCCCTGCTTCCATCATGGTCTTTCTGGCCTCAGATTTATTTCCCATCTTCCCTATCACTGCTGCGGAAGGGCCGATAAAGGTAATGTTACACTTTTCACAAAGTTCCGTAAACCTTGCATTTTCCGATAGAAAACCAAAGCCCGGATGAATGGCATCCGCTTTCATTGCTACGGTGGCTGTGAGGATCCTCTCCATGTTTAAATAGCTCTGGGTCGAGGGGGCCGGACCAATACAGATTGCTTCATCGGCCAATAAGGTGTGAAGGCTCTCCCGATCCGCTTCAGAATAAACGGCAACCGTTTTAATCCCCATTTCCCTGCAGGCCCTTATGATACGTACCGCAATCTCACCGCGGTTGGCAATTAAAATCTTATCAAACATGAGGCTCACCTACCCAATCATAAATGTCAGTTCCGCACTGGCAGCCAACTTTCCGTCTACGGTTGCAGTGGCCTTTCCCACACCCACAGGGCCTTTGCGCTTAATGATCTCACATTCCAGCTTAAGCCTTTCTCCCGGGATGACCTTGTGCTTGAATTTTGCTTTGTCAATACCACCAAAATAACCGATTTTCCCTTTATTTTCTTCCATGCTTAACATTGCAACTGTACCTACCTGTGCCAGGGCTTCTATAATCAGAACTCCCGGCATTACCGGCTCTGCCGGAAAATGCCCCTGAAAAAAAGGTTCATTATATGACACACATTTATATCCAACCGCTCTCACTCCAGGCTCGAACTCCTCAATGCAGTCCACCAGTAAAAACGGGTGTCTGTGGGGAATAATCTCTTGAATCTCCTTAATACCTAACATCATGCGCCCTCCTGCTTTTAAAAGAGAGGCCCAGCCTCTGGGCCTCTCTTAGATTTCACAACTACTTACCGGATACGGAACAGAGGCTGACCGTACTCCACCACATCTTCGTTGCCTATTAAAATGGCTTCCACCACGCCATCAAATTCACACTCAATCTCATTCATCAGCTTCATGGCTTCGATGATTCCTAAGACCTGACCCTTCTTTACCTGATCTCCAACCTTTACAAATGGTTCACTTTCCGGAGACGAAGCATTATAGAAGGTTCCCACCAAAGGAGAAGACACAAGCTTTTCCAAACAGATATCATTCCCTGCCGCTTCCACGGGTATTCCGGAAGGAGTGGACGCCGGAATCGCCTGCTGGGAGAATACACCTGCTGCCATTTCTGTCTGAACAACAGGACTTCCGGATATCGTCACGATTTCTCTTTCTTTTTCTTTCTTAATGGAAAGCTTTAAGTCTCCCTCTTCCATTCTAAAGCTGGTTAAGTCATTTTCCTTCACAGCCTGCATCAGCCTGATAATATCATTAATCTCCATAGACTGCCTCCTATTGTTCAAACTTCTTCACAAGAATGCTGGCATTATGTCCGCCGAATCCCAGGGAGTTGCTGATGGCATATGTCACATCACAGGCAACACCTTCCCCTTTGGTATAATTCAGATCACAGCCTTCTCCCTCTTCTATAAGGCCGACCGTTGCATGAACAAAGCTATCCCCAATGGATTTTACACAGGCGATGAACTCAATTCCTCCTGCAGCGCCTAATAGATGGCCCACCATGGACTTAGTGGAGCTGATCTTTACATCCTTTGCATGGTCGCCTAAGGCAGTCTTAATGGCCAAGGTCTCAAACAGATCATTGTGATGAGTGCTGGTACCATGGGCATTCACATAATCAATACTTTCAGGAGCAATTCCCGCATCCTTTATAGCCTCGGTCATGGCTCTTGCCGCACCGCTTCCATCCTCAGCAGGAGAAGTGATGTGGTATGCATCACAGGTTGAACCGTAACCAACCACTTCACCGTAAATAGCCGCATTCCTAGAGAGAGCATGCTCAAGCTCTTCTAAAATAACCACGCCTGCTCCTTCTCCCATGACAAAACCACTTCTGTCTTTATCAAATGGGATGGAGGCACGAAGGGGATCATCGGCAGTTGTAAGTGCAGTAAGAGCCGTGAATCCTGCCACGCCGATTGGAGTAATGCTTGCTTCTGCTCCTCCCGCCACCATGACATCAGCTTCTCCGTACTGGATAGAACGGAAAGCTTCTCCAATGGAATGGGTTCCAGTGGCACAGGCTGTCACCACATTAATGCACTTGCCTTTTAATCCGAACTGGATTCCAACATTTCCGGCTGCCATATTCGATATCATCAGAGGAACCAGAAGAGGATTCACTCTGCCAGGTCCTTTTTCCAAAAGCTTTTTATTCTCTCTCTCAAGGGCCTGTAAGCTTCCGATTCCAGAACCAACGCTTACACCCACCCGGTAAGGATCTTCTTTTTCCATGTCAATGCCTGATGTCTCCAAGGCTTCTTTTGAGGCCGCCACGGCAAACTGGGCAAAACGCTCCATACGTTTCGCAGCCTTTACATCCATATAATCCTTTGGTTCAAAATCCTTTACCTCGGCAGCCAGCTTTGCCTTATAATCTGTTGTATCAAACTGGGTGATCGGTCCGATCCCCACCTTATTTTCCTTTAATCCACTCCAAAAGCTCTCCACATCTTTTCCGATAGGGGTAATGGCCCCCATACCGGTTACTACCACTCTTCTCTTCATACCATCTCTCCTCGCTTACATAGCCATGCCGCCATCCACACTGATCACCTGACCAGTGATGTACCCAGCTTCCTCTGATGCCAAAAATGCTGCCACACCGGCAATATCTTCTACTGCTCCAAAACGTTTCATCGGGATCTGTTCTAAGGATGCTGCCTTTATGGCTTCCGGCAGAACCTCCGTCATAGCCGTATGGATAAAACCAGGGGCTATTGCATTTACTGTAATTCCTCTGCTTGCAACCTCCCTGGCAAAAGACTTGGTGATACCGATAACACCAGCCTTGGCTGCACAGTAATTTGCCTGCCCGGCATTGCCTAACACGCCGGAAACAGAGGAAATATTTATGATCCTTCCGGTCTTTTGTTTGATCATCTGGCGGGCTACATGCTTCATGCAGTTGAATACTCCCTTTAAATTGGTATTGATTACCGCATCAAAGTCTTCCTCAGACATCTTCATCAGCAGATTATCCCGTGTGATCCCTGCATTGTTTACAAGAATATCCAGCTTTCCGTATTTCTTTATCACGCCTTCTAAAAATACACCCACGCTTTCATATTCCGCTACGTTGCATTGAATGGCTTCTGCCTTACCGCCCTTTTCTTCAATCTCCTTCACTACTTCCATGGCCTGGGAATCAGAACCATTATAATTAATAATCACGGTTGCTCCCTGGTCTGCCAGCTTTACGGCAATTGCTCTTCCGATTCCTTTGGCGGCTCCGGTCACCACTGCTATCTTACCATCTAACATGTTCTTTCCTCCTGCATCCTTAAAAGGGAATTTGATTCACCTTTAGGAAAAATTGATCAATTTATCCATATCTTCCAGTTTCTCTATATTAAAGACTCTTGCGTCCTTCGTAATCTTCTTAATAAATCCGGCCAATGTCTTACCCGGCCCGATTTCGATAAAGGTATCCACACCGTCTGCCACCATGGTTTCCACACTCTGCTGCCACCGCACAGAAGAATACACCTGCTCTTTAAGCAAAGGCTTTACCATTTCACGGTCGGTTACATACTGGGCTGTCACATTCGCCACGTAGGGGATCTGAGGGGTTTTAATTTCCACGCCCTTAAGCACCTCCCCTAGTTTTTCCCCCGCACCGGTGAGCATGGAGGAATGGAAAGGTCCGCTTACATTTAACATCAGCGCCCGTTTAGCACCTGCTGCCAAAAGCTTTTCATTTGCTGCTTCCACAGCCTCTTTTTTACCTGATATTACAATCTGCCCTGGGCAGTTGTAATTAGCGATCTGGACTCCCTCCATACCGCTTAATACTTCTTCAATCGTTAAGGCATCCAGTGCCAGAATAGCCGCCATGGCTCCGATCCCATTAGGAACCGCTTCCTGCATAAGGATTCCCCTCTGCCTGACAGTTCGGATGGCATCTGCATCGCTCATGACGCCTGCTGCCGCAAGCGCACAGTATTCTCCCAGGCTTAAACCGGCAGATACCTGCGGTCTGATGCCCTTTTCTGCTTCCAGAACCCGCATCATGGCAATGCTGGTGGTTACCATGGCTGCCTGAGTATATTCCGTAATATCCAAACGGTCATTCTTTTCAAAGCAAAGCTTTGGCAGGTCAAAACCAAGCAGGCTGGAAGCCATATCATATGTTTCTTTTCCAATCCTTGTCTGCTCATAAAAATCCTGGCCCATACCACAGTACTGCGCACCCTGGCCTGGGAAAATAAATGCAATCTTGCTCATGATAATAAACTCCTTTTTAACGGCCAAGCAATCGATCTGCCTGTTCCATCATCTCATCAATCATTTCTTTGCAGGTCTGTTCCTTGGAAATCATACCAGCAATCTGTCCGGCCATAACTGTGCCGTTTGTGATATCCCCCTCTTGAACCGCTTTTCTTAGAGTTCCAAGGGTCATATATTCCAATTCTTCAAAGGACTTGCCTTCCTCTTCCAGTCTAGCATATTCCCTGGTCATCTGATTTCTCAAAGACCTTACGGGATGGCCATGGCTGCGTCCGGTTACTGCAGAATCAATATCCTTTGCCTTAATGATCCGCTGCTTGTAGTTGTCATGGACAATGGATTCCTTTGCAACTACAAATCTGGTTCCGATCTGGACAGCCTCTGCACCCAGCATGAATGCTGCAGCGATTCCCCGCCCGTCTCCGATGCCGCCGGCAGCAATCACCGGTATGGATACTGCATCCACGATCTGGGGAACTAATGTCATGGTCGTCTGTTCGCCAATATGGCCGCCGGATTCACATCCTTCTGCCACCACTGCATCTGCGCCGTACTTCTCCATTCTCTTTGCCAGCGCCACGGAAGCCACCACCGGAATCACCTTGATTCCTGCTGCCTTCCACATATCCATATATTTTTCCGGGTTTCCGGCTCCGGTGGTCACCACCTTAATGCCTTCCTCCACCACTACCTTTGCCACATCCTCTGCATGAGGGCTTAACAGCATGACATTGACGCCGATGGTTTTCCCTGTCAGTTCCTTTGCCTTGCGGATCTCCGCCCGTACCACCTCGCCGGGAGCATTAGCCCCGCCGATGAGGCCTAAACCTCCGGCTTCCGATACAGCCGCCGCCAGATGATGCTCAGCCACCCAGGCCATACCGCCCTGGATGATCGGATGTTCCACTCCCAAAAGTTCGGTAATTCTGGTTTTCATTACGCTTCCACGCCCTTCGCTTTTAAATAGTCCATAACCTGTTGAACTGTAGTCAGTTTCTCTAAATCCTCAGACGGGATTTCAACAGAATACTCATCTTCAAGAGCCATAACAAGCTCAAATAAATCCAAAGAATCTGCTCCTAAGTCCTCTTTGAAGGAGGATTCGGCGGTAATTTTACTTGCCTCCACATTTAACTGCTCTGCGATAATTTCCTGCATTTTCTCTAACATCATTCAATCTCCTCTTTCATTTTCATTCTTATTATTTTTATTCTATTACTTTGAGTTTCAAAGTATTAGTTGAAATTATTACCACTCCAAAAGAGTGGCTCCCCAGGTTAATCCTGCTCCAAAGCCAGCAAGTATGAGTTTATCTCCCCGCTGTAACTTTCCTTCCCGGTTCATCTCATCCAAAAGGATTGGTATAGTTGCTCCTGATGTGTTCCCAAACCGTTCCAGATTGGTAGGAAACTTTTCCATAGGTATCTTCAACCGTTTTGCGATGGATTCAAAAATCCGGTAATTTGCCTGATGCAGAATAAAATATTTAATTTCTTCTATGTCGGTTCCGCTTTCTTCCAATACCTGTTTAATGGCCTCCGGCACGGTTTTGACTGCAAATTTGAATACTTCCTGGCCGTCCATGGTCATATATCCAAGCTCCGGCTTCTTTCCAGTTAGGAAGTTTCCTGTGGTTCTTCCCCCGCATTCCAGGGCATCTCCCCTGGTTCCATCCGCTCCCATGGTCATGTGAAGGATTCCCTTCTCTTCTGCCCGCACCACAGCCGCTCCGGCTCCATCACCGAATAAAACGCAGGTGCCTCTGTCATTCCAGTCAATCAGCTTACTTAAGGTGTCCGCCCCGATCACAAGCCCGGTCCGGTAGATCCCGGCCTTAAAAAAACCGTGTATCGTATTTAAGGCATAAACAAATCCGGAGCATGCCGCACTTAAATCAAAGGCCGCGGCCCTGTAAGCTCCGATTGCCGCCTGCACCTCACAGGCGCCGCTGGGGAAACAGCAGTCCGCAGAAGAAGTGGCTAAAATAATGATATCCAGTTCATCTGCCGATACACCGGCATTGATAAGAGCCTCTTTTGCAGCCTGTATGGCCAGATCAGAGGTTCCCGACTCCGCTGATGCGATCCGCCTTTCCTTTATTCCGGTCCTGGTTCTTATCCACTCATCACTGGTTTCCACAAACCTTGCCAGATCATCATTGGTTACCACTTGCTCCGGGACAGCTGAACCTGTTCCTATTATTCTTGTTGTCATAAATTCCCCCATCCATGTCTCCCATCTCCTTTTAACTGTCCATGATTCCTGGACAGGCGGGATCCATGCCGCGTTGGATAGTTTTATATATCAAATATTTTGAATATCAAAGTAATTTTATAAAATGATACGCGGATTGTCAAGAGAAATTTTACAATTCATTTTTCAACAGGTACTGATAAACCTCTCTCTTGCTGATTCCCCTGTCCTTTGCCACCATGCGCATAGCCTCTTTTCGGTCTATCCCCTGGTTAACATAAAGTTCCATGTGTTCCTCCATGGACATCTCCCGGGAAGCCATAGATCTTTCCTCTATCTTCTCTTTGATGCTCTTTCCTTCTATGACGATGACACACTCACCCTTTGGATCTTCCTCTTCATAGGCCTTTAGGGCTTCCAGAAAGGTTGTCCGAAATGCTGTTTCAAATCGTTTCGTAAGCTCTCTGCAAATGGTGATTCTCCGATCACCTAAAGCCTCATAAAGCTCCTTTAAGGTTCTGACAAGCCGGTGAGGTGCTTCGTAAATGATCATGGTTCTGGTCTCTTCCTTAAGCTCTTCCAAAATCCACTGCTTTTCCTTTTTATCAGTCGGCAAAAACGCTTCAAAGGAAAAACGTCTGGTACCAAGCCCGGAAAGAGTGAGAGCCGTAATACAGGCCGCCGGTCCGGGAAGGGAAGTCACCTCAACCCCTGCCTCATAGCACTGCTTTACCAGTTCCTCTCCAGGATCCGAGATACCCGGCGTCCCTGCATCCGTAATTAATGCAATTTTAACGCCTTGATTCATCTGCTCCACTAAGTACCTGGCTTTTTCCACCTTATTAAACTCATGGTAGCTTGTCATGGGTGTCTTTATCTCAAAATGGTTTAATAGCTTGATGCTGTGGCGGGTATCTTCCGCTGCGATCAAATCCACTTCCTTTAACGTATTTAAAACCCTTAGGGTAATATCATCAAGATTCCCTATGGGCGTTGCACACAAAAATAACTTTCCTTTATTCTCTTCCAATTTTCCTGCTCCCAGCCGTTTCCTCTTTTTCGTCATCAATACCCGTAAATGGTATAGATCTCATCCGTATACACACCTGGCTCTTTATATACAATAACAGGGGCCTCCACCTTAATCATGGATTTTCCTCCCCTTACAGCTTCAATGAGAACCATGTTGGCTTCCCTGTCCACATAGGGATGAACCATCTTCATCCGTTTTGGCTCCAAACCATAGCTTTTTAAAGCCGTTATAATCTCGACCAGCCGGTGAGGCCGGTGTACCATGTAAAATCTTCCGCCCGGACGCAGAAGCTTTGCCGCTTCTCTTGTTACATCATGAAGGGTGCATAACACCTCGTGACGGGCTATGGCCTTTGGAAGCTCCGGATTCTTAAGGCCGTGAGAATCATTCATATATGGTGGATTCGAGGTCACTACGTCAAAGGAAGCCGCGCCAAATAAACGGCTGGCTTCCTTTATATCTCCAGTTACGATGGATATTTTTTCTTCCAGATGATTTAAGGCCACGCTTCTTCTGGCCATTTCCGCCATGGCTTCCTGAATCTCCAGCCCGGTATAATGAAGGCCCTGATTTTTAGCCTCCAAAAGGAGGGGTATGATCCCGGTGCCTGTCCCTAAATCCACCGCCTTTTCCCCCGGCTTTACCAGAGCAAATCCGGAAAGGAGGACCGCATCCATACCAAAGCAGAACCCATCCCGGTTCTGTATGATCTGATATCCGTTTCTCTGCAGATCATCTATACGCTCATTATCTTTTAAATCAATTGTCATCTAACTTAGACTTTCCTTCTTTCTTTTCAAGAGCCTCTAATGCCCTTAACTCCTCATCCGTTACCTGAGTCTTTTCCCGACGGCGTCTGGGCTTGAACTTCAGCTGATCCACCCGGTATTCCCGGATTTCTTTCTCATCCTTAATGGTAACAACCACCTTTACCAGCTGCCTTAAAACGCTTACGGAATGAACCTCACCCTTTAGTCCGTCATCTGTTGTCACAAAATCACCTACATTAGGAAGTTTGCTGTTAAGCTCCTCATAAGTTTCCTCTTCATTCTTTAAGCAGCACATCAGCCTTCCGCAGACACCAGATATCTTGGTGGGATTTAAAGACAGATTCTGCTCTTTTGCCATCTTAATGGATACAGGTATGAATTCTGATAAGTAGGAGTGGCAGCATAAGGTTCTTCCGCAGATGCCGATCCCTCCCACGATCTTTGTCTCATCCCGGACTCCAACCTGGCGAAGCTCGATCCTGGTCTTGAAAACAGAAGCCAGATCCTTAACAAGCTCCCTGAAATCGATTCTTCCATCCGCAGTAAAATAAAACAGCACCTTATTATTGTCAAAGGTATATTCCGCATCAATCAGCTTCATCTGAAGACCGTGCTTTCTGATCTTCTCTTTGCAGATCTTAAATGCTTCCTTTTCCTTTTCATGATTTCTTTTTTCCACTTCATCGTCAGCCTTAGTTGCCATGCGGATCACCGGCTTTAAGGGCTGAACCACTTTTTCGTCTTCTACTTCCCGGCATCCCAGGACGACGTAACCATATTCAACTCCCCTGGCAGTTTCCACAATTACATGATCCCCGGTCCGTACCTCTAAGCTCATGGGGTCAAAGTAATAAATTTTTCCTGCGTTGCGGAACCGAACGCCTATTACCTTTATCATAAATTAGTTCTCCTTCATAACAAGCAGCATGAGCTCCATAGCCAGCTCCATATTCACATTGGCATCCAAACGAATTCTGGCTTTGTCAATGGCCTTTAAAATCATCTCAATGCCATCATAAGCGCTGGCAGCGCTCATCTCTTTCATTGTATTGTATTCTTCCCTAAAAACCAGAAGATTAATATCCTGAGTTACTTTATACATTAAGACATCCCGGTACCATAGCTGCATAAAATCCAGACATTCATAGATATCCAGATTTTCATCCTTCATCTTCTTAATGTAAAAAAGCAGCTCCACAATATCCATATCCTTGATGTGCTTCAGCATATGGATCAATTCCTTATACATCAGCTGGAACTCTTCAGTGGAAGCCAGATGAATCGCCCTTCCAAGATTCCCCCTGGCAAACGCTGCATAAATCTCCGCTTTGCTCTCTGGGATTCCCAAAGATCCTGTTAAATAGGATTTTATCACAGAATCCTGCAAAGGCTTAAGCTTTAACTGCACACATCTGGAAAGAATGGTGGGAAGAAATGCCTCCTGATTGGTCGTAAGCAGCATGATAACCGCATAAGAGGGAGGTTCTTCTATCGTCTTTAGCAGCGCATTCTGGGCCTGAACCGTCATCTTTTCCGCTTCATCCACAAGGTAGATCTTATAGTAACTGCTATAAGGACGTATCATAATGGTATCATGGATCTGATCCCTGATATCGTCAACGCCAATGCTTCCAGACTTCTCATGGGTTAGATAAATCAGATCTGGATGGTTTCCGCTCATGACCTGTTTGCATGCATGGCACTGCATACATGGCTCACTCTTTCCCTTTTCACAGAGAAGGGTCATTGCAAATGCATTGGCCAGGGACTTCCGCCCCATCCCTGCTTCCCCTGTCAAAATATACGCATGGGAAACATGATTTGATTCAATGGCTTTTTGCAAATGTTCTTTGATTCTCTCATGGCCGATAATATCTTTAAATCCTGGCATAGAGGCACCCCCCTGTCACTGTTGTCTAACCCGTCTTCCCTGTCAGTGAAAACGGAAAAACGAATTTAACTCATTATAACATAGAACGTTTATCACCACAAGAAAGAAGTATTGGCAAATCCCTTATGATTTCTCATTATTCTGCACATTTTCAGTCAATATTTTGCGGCGCAGAAACTTTTTAAGTTGAGATTATAAACTTGGTGAAGTATACTGAGAAGAGAAGGTATTTGTATCGGAATTAAAACAATAGGGGATGATTTCAATTTTAGGAATAATTATAGCAGACGACGAAAAAAAAATATGCAAGCTTTTAGAATATTTGATCGACTGGGATGAAATAGGGGTTAAGCTTTTGGGTGTTGCTTATGATGGGATTTCTGCTTTTCAGCTGATTCAGGAAAAAAAGCCTGACGTTCTTCTTACGGATATCAGAATGCCGGGTATGGATGGCCTCCAGCTGATTGAAGAGGCCAAGAAGCAGAATGCATCTCTTAAATGCATTATCATAAGCGGCTATAAGGACTTTCAATACGCACAACAGGGAATCCGGTACGGAGTACGGGATTATTTGCTGAAGCCAATTAATCAGGATGATCTGACCCGTACGCTAAAAAAACTGGTCAAAGAAACCATGGAGCAGAAAAGCAGCCAGGAAGTCCAGATGCACTTAGAAGAAACCATAAGAAACTATTCCGGTGAATTTAAACGGGTATTTTTAAAAATGGTATTGGAGCAAAAACCGGAGGAAACGCCTGAGTCCGTATTAAAAGAAGTCCGGAAAATCAATCCTTCCCGGGTTGTCAGCCAGGGCGGACGATGTCTGGTCGTGAAGCCGGATATAGAGTATAAGGATTTCACAAAAGATGCCTATCAGCTTTTAATTGACAAAGCCATAGAAATCCTGCAGGTCGAATTTGCTTCTGAAGAAGGAGATTTAACGATCGAGGCATCCGAAGAGGGAATATTTTTATTACTTTTCCATGAACCTTCTGACAAGGAAGAACTGATCAAATCCTTAAACCATGTCAGAGACCGGGTCATGGGACTCCAGGATTTATTTCCGAAGATATATTTTACAGCTAGCATCACGGAGCAGGTGGATACAGACGAAGAACTGATCAGGCAAATACAGTACAGCCGGATTGCCATGTACAACCGGCTCCTTACTGATAACAATACGGTTTCGAAATTGAATATACCTGCCGCCGGATCAGAAGAAAAGAGCTCCTTGACCACAGAGATTTCAAGGCTCTTAGAAGACAGACCGGAATCTTTTGAACCGGAAGAAATTAGAAACTGTTTAAATGATGCGAAGCGGATCATGCAAACAGCAAAAAATATCTCCGGGCTTGATATTAAAATGGAGCTGCTCCGTCTGGCCCACAATTATCTGGATTGGTTTGAACTTCTTGATACATCTCTGGACAAAAGCGGGAAAGCCGCATACTTTTCCGAAATGTATGAGCATTGCATCAGCCTTGACCAAGCATTTGAACTTCTGGAAGAAACCCTTACAAAAGCCTTGCTTGAAGTTCTGAACCATTTAAAAAGCAAGGAAATTAAACCGGTTGCTTATGCCAAGCATTATATAGAAAAAAACAAAGGCGTTCAAATTAAGCTGGAAGAGCTGGCAAAAAGCGTTGGATTCAGTTATACCTATTTTTCATACTTATTTAAAAAAGAAACAGGAAAAACACTGACCGAATATATACAGATGGTAAGAATAGAGACTGCCAAAAAGCTTCTGGTGGAAAAAGAACGGAATGTGAGCGAAGTCGCGGAACTGGTTGGTTATAGTGATATCAAATTCTTTACCAAACAGTTTAAAAAGGCGCTGGGCGTCTCTCCCAATGAATACCGCAAAATGTTTCTGGAACGTTAAAAAGGGGAGGATATCCTTTGAAAAAACAATGGTTAAAAAAACGGATTCTGATCTGGATAAGGGCCATGATTTCATGGAGCTGCCTTGCCCTGATCCTGTTCTTTCTGATCCTGCTTCGGCCCGAATTAACGGAATCCATACTTTATACGGTTTTCGCATGGAGTATGCTGTTTTCTTTTCTCTTGCTGCTGGTTATAGGTAAGATCATGATCTTAGAACCCTTAAGTACTATCAGAAAAAAAATAGAGCTTTTCAACGACGGGATTATTTTTACTGAAATATTCAAAAACCTGGAAGGAATCTCACCGGACACAGATGCCTTGCTTTTAAAGGTACACACCATCCTGGACAAGGATAAAATAATGGAAAATGCCAAACAGCAAGCAAGATACTTAGCCCTTCAAAATCAGATCAATCCTCATTTTCTCTATAATGTACTGGAATCCATACGTTCCGATGCGATTATGGCGGGAGTCCCGGAAATTGGAAAGATCACAGAGGCTCTTGCCGTATTCTTCCGCTATACAACTTCAAAAATGGAGAGCCTCAGCACCCTTCAGGAAGAGCTTAATAATGTAGAAAATTATTTTTTAATTCAGAAATACCGCTTTGATGATAAGTTGGAATTAAAAATCAAATTACCCCGGGATGATGAAGAAATTTTAAAAACCCGGATCCCCAAGCTTACTCTTCAGCCAATCGTGGAAAATGCCATTAAACACGGATTGGAGCCTAAGGTTTCAGGAGGAACCATTGTCATAGATATCGAACACAGTGACACCGTACTTTATCTTTCCGTGGTTGATGACGGGATTGGTATTGAAGAAGCAAGGCTTGTATGCCTCAATGATAAGCTTTCCCGAATGGATGCCAACGACAGTTCCGCCAATGAAGGAGGAAAGGGAGGAATCGCACTTATAAACGTGAATTCCAGAATCCGCCTTCTCATGGGTGATGAATATGGAATTCACATCTTAAGCACCCCTAGAATCGGAACCGAAGTATGTCTCACACTTCCTTATATGTTTGAGCAGACAGAAGGGATCGGATGATGAAAAAAGAATTGATCCGTTATGAAAACATACACTGTTCCATGGATGGCCAGACCTACTTAAATGGTCTCTTCTTTCGGGCCTTTGAAGGAGAAATCTGCTGTGTCATCGTCAACAACACCATTGAAAAGAAATATTTCCTGCAGCTTCTGTACGGAAACTTAAAACCTGGGTACGGCTGGTCCTATTATAAAGGGGAAAAAATAGTCTCTTCCCGAATTCAGGAGCAGATGTTAAGGCAGACTGCATTTATCGGCCGCAACAAAGGAATCTTTTCTGAACTGAGCGTAGCAGAGAACATTTTCGTGGCAAGCGGCAGGGTCCCTTTCTGGAAACGGGTAAATCCTCTCTGCAGACACGCCACAAAACTTCTTAAGGATTGGAATATTTCCATTCCCCTGCTTACGAAAGCACACATGCTTGACCCCGGCATGCAAAAACAAGCCGAATTACTGCGCGCTTATGTCTCCGGGTGCAATCTGGCCGTTATCACAGATATCGAAATGATCATGACAGAAGAGCAGCTCAAAAATTTCTTTCTTCTGGTGACTAAGTTAAAAGACCGGGGAATGACGTTCCTCTACATTGTAAACAGCTCCACCAAATTATACGAATATGCAGATGAAATAACGATCATCAAAAGCGGCCGAACCATTGGCCATATGAACCGGGAAGATTTCTCCAAATTTCAGACCTATATGGAACTTTTTGAAAAGACCAGAAAAAATACCTTGAAAAAAAATGACTTATCGCAAAAACAGATTGATAAAAGAACGGTTCTGGAATTCCGTAATGTAAAGCTGCACGACCTTCCTGTATTAAATCTATCTTTAAATGCAGGAGAAGTTTTAAACATACTGGACTTAGATTCTGCAGAATGCAGAAACATCCTTCCAATTCTGCAAGGAGAATGTGGATTTGAAGCAGGTAAAATTTTATTAAATGGAAGAGAATATTCCTTTCAATCCGTTCACCAGTCCATCAAGGATGGAATTGCCTTCATTGAAGCAAGGCCCATGGAAGAAATGCTGTTTGCCGATATGACCATTCTGGACCACATGACCTTCATGATCCAGCAAAGTAAAAAAAAGTTCTTTCTTAGAAAAAAATACAGAAAGATGACCCAGAACCTGTTAGAAGGAATATTCAGCGAAGAGGAACTGATGAAAAAAGCATACACGGTCAGTGACGAATGCAAACTAAAACTTTTATACTACCGCTGGATTTTTGTTCGGCCACAGGTCCTGGTGTGTATAAAACCATTTTCATCCGTTGATTTTCAAATGCGCCAGATCACCATCAACCTGTTAAAAGAGGTTTTGAAGACAGGAATCTCTGTGATCATCATTACAAACCAGATTACAGAAGCTTACACCATGGAAGGAAAGAATATCACTTTTCACAATGGAGCCATTGCTATGGATTAATTCTAAAAGTTTATTGTATGCTTTAACCATAAAAAAGCCTTATTTTTAATATTAATAAGGCTTTTTTTATTACAAAAAGGCCTTTATCGAAAAATGCACCCCCATTTAGCACAAAATATACCATTGTTTCATCCCCCTTTTACTGTTAAAATAACAAACACATATCATTCATTGAAACCATCAAAACAATTGAGAGTAGGAAGGGAGATTAAAATTAATGAAAAGAAAAATTTTATCCATGCTGTTAGTAACCGCCATACTGGCTTCCGTGACTGGCTGCGGAGAACAAAAGACTGTTTCAAAGCCAACCGCAACAGAAAACACTTCTTCTGGGGATATCACCGTTGGCGTCATTCTGAAAACACTTTCCAGCGAATACTGGGGATATGTTGCGGCAGGTGTTCAAGCGGCCTCAAAAGATTTAGGGGTTAAGGTTGACCTTCAGGGTCCGGCTTCTGAAACCGCGTACGATGAACAGAACAATATGATCGAAACCATGCTCTCCGGCGGCGTAGATGCATTTGTCATCGCTCCCCTTCAATCAGACTCCGTAGCAAGTGTAATCGGAGATGTTAAAATTCCCGTTATAACCGTAGACACTGATGCACAAATACCAGGAAAAGTCTCCTTTGTAGGAACCGGTAACGACAATGCAGCTTACCTAGGCGGTACATTTGCAGCTAAAAAAGCCGGAAAAGGTGCAAAAGCAGCTATCATCGGAGGCGTTGAGGGCAATGCCACCAGCGATGCCCGCCAGGCAGGATATACCAAAGCTCTGGAAGAAAATGGCGTGGAAGTTGTTTCCGTACAGTATGCCCAGTCCAATCCGGATACAGCAGCAAATGTAATGGAAAATATCATAACCGCTCAGAACGGAGATATTCAGATCGTATGCTGCCATAACGACGATACGGCTGCAGGTGCATCCAATGCTGTAAAACAACTTGGTTTAAAGGACGTCATCATCGTTGGCTTTGACGGCAACCAAAGCGGTGTTCAGAATATTATTGATGGTAACATCACCGCCACCTGCGCACAAGCTGCTTATACTATGGGCTATCAGGCGGTTGAAACAGCCCTTAAGGCTATAAAGGGAGAGACCGTTGAGACATTCGTAGATACTGGCTGTGAAGTCATTACAGCAGACAATGCAGAAGAATACTTAAATACACTGAAAGGCTACCTGAAATAATCCATTTGAATACGTACAGAAAGGTTTGTTGGCATTATGAGTAATTATTTGGTTGAGCTGAAAGGTGTTACAAAACGCTTCCCTGGTGTAGTAGCAATGCGAAACATGTCCTTACAAATCAGACCTGGAGAAATCCATGGTCTGATCGGTGAGAACGGCGCCGGTAAATCCACCCTGATCAAGGTACTGACCGGTGTACACATTCCAGAAGAAGGATCTATTTACATAGAAGGAAACAAAGTTTCATTTAAGAATCCAAATGAAGCTGCAACTGCCGGTATTGCCTGTGTATATCAGGAATTAAATATAGTTAAACTTCTTTCTGTCACAGACAATATATTTATTAACAAAGCAATAAATAAGAAAGGCAGCCCGTTTCTGGATTATACCAAAATGCATGAAATAGCCCATGAAGTTATGCTTTCCCTGGGGCAGGACATCGCAGTAAAAAAAGAATGCGGTTCCTATGGTATGGGAATCCAGCAAATGGTAGAAATCGCAAAGGCAGTCCTGATCGATGCAAAACTCATCATCATGGATGAACCTACATCCAGCCTTGGAGAAAAAGAAGTGGAACAGTTAATGAAAACAGTCCGCTCCTTAAAGGAAAAAGGTATAGCAATTCTATTCGTCTCCCATAAGCTGGAGGAACTCTTTGAGCTATGCGACCGCGTAACAGTCATGAGAGATGGAGAACACATCCTGACAAAAAATACGGATGAGTTGGATAACGATTCTCTGATCTCAGCAATGGTAGGCAGGACATTGGATAATCAATACCCGAAAATTGAAGCGGAGCCAGGTACGGAAGCCCTCCGGGTAGAGCATTTAAACTCCGCAGGTGTTTTAAGGGATGTAAGCTTTCATGCAAACCACGGAGAAATCCTTGGTTTTGCCGGCTTAGTGGGCGCCGGCAGAACCGAAACATTCCGGGCCGTGTTTGGTGCTGATCCATATGACAGTGGAGAAATTTATATAAACGGGGAAAAAGTGGTCATTAAATCTCCAAAAGCCGGTATCCGCTGCGGGATGGCATTTTTGACAGAAGACCGCAAAGGGCAGGGACTAGTTCTTTCCCAATCAGTCCGAACAAACCTGATCTTAAGTAACATGAGACGTTGTACGAAGGGCCTGTTTTTTGATGAAAAACAGATAGATCAGCTGGCAGAAGAAAATATCAGCGATTTAAAAATAAAAACTCCCACTGCCGATGAAGTGGTGGGACAGCTATCAGGCGGCAATCAACAAAAAGTAGTCATTGGTAAATGGATCAATACAAACGCGGATATCTATATATTTGACGAACCGACCAGAGGAATTGACGTTGGGGCTAAGGTCGAGGTTTATAACATCATGAACCGTCTGGTCCGTGCGGGTAAATGTGTTATTATGATTTCTTCCGAATTACCGGAGATCATAGGAATGAGTGACCGGGTAATCGTCATGAGGGAAGGAAGAATCATGGGAGAACTTTCGAGAAAAACAGATGTCCTGAATCAGGAAATAATCATGAAAGCGGCTTGGGGAGGCGAAATTCGATGAAAACGAAAAAAATGAAAGATATATTAGGAAAGGTGGCTCCTTTACTGGCCTTGGTTCTTTTGTTCATTGTCTTATCACTGGCAACAGAAAAATTCTTTACACTCAATAATATGATGAATATTCTAAGACAAACGGCTGTTAACGGGCTGATCTCCGCAGCTATGCTGGTGGTACTGATTACGGCAGGCATTGACTTATCCGTTGGTGCAAATGCAATCCTGTGCGCATGTATGATGGGTATGCTGAAAACATCTTTCGGCATTACAAACTCTCTGGTATTGATCCTGGTCTGTATCATAACCGGTGTTTTTATCGGATTCTTAAATGGCATCCTGCTCACAAAAATGCATCTTCCCCATCCTTTCGTTTCAACCCTGGGTATGAAAAATGTGCTATGCGGACTGGCGCTGTTCGTGGTCTCGACAAAGACAATCTCCGACTTTCCGGCTGCCGTCACATTTTTAGGTTCCAGCAACTTATTTAAAGTATCCGGCGGATTCTCCGGGATCCCTTTATGCTTTATTGTTTTAATATTAATCTATATTGTATATCATTTCTTTTTAAATAAAACAGCACTTGGAAGAATGATCTACTGCGTAGGCGGTAATCCGGAAGCTGCAAGACTTTCCGGAATCAACTCCGATAATATACTGATTTTTGTTTATAGTTTATCCGGATTTATGTGCTCTATCGCCGCCCTCGTTATCGTCGGACGTTCCGCTGTTGCCAATCCTTCTGCCGCCATCTCACCATATGATACGGATGCCATTGCGGCCTGCATTATTGGCGGTGCCTCCTTTATGGGAGGAAAAGGAACTATCTGGGGAACTTTAATCGGTGCCCTGATGATTTCTACCATTCGAAATGGTTTAACACTTTTAAATACCTCCAGTTCCGTACAATATATTGTGATCGGCCTGGTTATCATCGCCGCTGTATTTATCGATGTAACAAGAACACGTATGGAAGCAAAGGCCAAACGGCTTGCAGCAAAATAAACGTTTAATTTTAAAATAAGCATGAAAGACGCTATGGGGTTCCATATCTCTTTCATGCTTATTTTAATTATTTATATCTCTGCGGTCACAGCTTTTACGATCTCATCCAGGCACGATTCCAGCTCCTGATTGCAGAATCGCTTATGTATTCCGCATCTAAGGAGATTTTCTTCTTTAAAATCCTCTTCATCCGCCAGAAACCTTCTGCAAAGTTCCTTATATTTAGGTGTCTTCTGTCCCCTTTCCCGTTTAATCGCTCTCAAAAGCCGATCTCCATCCTCAACCTCAATATAAATAGGAAACAGCTTATCCTCTCCAAAATAGGCCCTTGTCTTTTCATATGATTCCAGGGTTCCTATCATCAAATATCCATTCTTCCCGGTTAAATTAATCTGGCCATCATCAACAGTAAAGTAACTCCATGGACCATAGACAGTTTCATAAGTTCTCTCTTCAATAAGCCTGTGATCTTTCCTGAACTCCTCCAGATGATCTCTGGTAGTGAAATGATATTCCACCCCATCCCTTTCGCCATCCCGAATCGGTCTGGTGGTATATAAAACAACCTTCTTTAATTGTGGAAGCCTCTTTAAAAGTTTTTTATAAATTGTATCTTTTCCTGAAGCACTTTTTCCCATTACATAGAATATTTTGCCCATATTATCTGCTCCATTTTTTATCCTATCTTTTATTTTTATCTTTTATTTTTATCTCTAAATTTTATTTTATTTCATTTATTTAATTTATCTCTTTTATCTTAGTTTATCTTACATTCATTAACGCTTCATCAACCACAAAAAGCTCTCTGGACTCCTCATCCTCCATCCCCTGCACCGCAAGGCCAAGCTCTTTATACTTCATAATCAAATCAATGGATTCCTTATTTAAAACTTCTCCTGGTACAACGATAGGTATACCCGGGGGATACACGTAAACAAATTCCGCTGATATCATACCCTCTCCGTCAGGAATTGCAATCCTGCGCCTGGGTTCATCCATAGCCTGGGAAATGCTCAGCCGACATTCCGGCATTCTCTCCATCTCCTGATATAAGCGTTTCCCGTCTGCGCAGCCTTCCTCTGCAGAAAGCTCAGAATCAATATGAAGCAGAGCCTTACACAGCCGTTCAAGACCTTCCTGCGTATCAGCCAGAGTCGTTATGGCAGTTACATAGTCTGAACCACACATTTCCATTTCCAGATGATAATCCTTCCTCAGTCTGTCATCCAGCCAGGCTCCCGATTTTCCTGTTCCTCTTGTGGATACAATGATCTTTGAAATGTCCATGTCATAGATTCCATTCAGCCCCTTCTCCTGATCCGTAAGAAGCCTTAAGCGTTTCATGCCAGACAAGACCTTTCGGACCTCTCCTATTTTACTGGAAAAAAGTCTCATCTGCTCCAGCCCTTCCCCAGCCATATACCGTATACAGCCCTCAATCCCTGCCATCAGCACGTAGGATGGGCTGCTGGTCTGATATATATGCACATAGCGATCCAATCTCCCCATATCCACATATCCCTCCTTAACGTGCATAACAGCCGTCTGAGTAAAAGAAGGAAGAGTCTTATGAAGACTTTGTATCACAACATCTGCTCCAAGCTCTAAAGCAGAAACCGGAAATCCTCCCTCTCTTCCAAAGGAAAAGTGTGCCCCATGAGCCTCATCCACAATGAGAGGCAGGCGGAACTTATGAACTACATCCGCAATGGCCTTAATATCAGATACAATACCATCATAGGTTGGGGATACGAGAAACACCGATTGGATCGACCGATGACTCGTCAACATTTCTTCAATCTTTTCCGGAAGTAATCCACCTTGAATACCTAATTCAGGTATTATTTGTGGATAAATATATTCCGCCTTTAACTGATTGAGGAAAACTCCATGAAACGCTGACTTATGGCAGTTCCTGCTCATAAGGATGGTTCCACCCCTTGATACGGTCCCGCTTATTGCACTGAGGATCCCACTGCTGCTGCCATTAATAAGATAATAAGTCTTGCTGCTCCCATAAATCCTTGAAGCCCATTCCATAGATTCCTTTAAAATCCCTTCCGGATGGTGCAGATTATCAAATCCATCAATCTCTGTTATATCTATGGAAAAAGGATTTGGAAAATCATTGGCAAAGGATCCATGATACTGCCTTTTATGTCCCGGCATATGAAAGGGATAAAAATCTGACTCTCCATATTCCTTTAACCTTTTTAATAAATTTGGTGTATCATTCATAGTATGAACCGCCTTTCGTTCGCATAAACCACTGGGCCCATTTCCTGTTTTTTTACATTTTTCTTTATAAATCAACTCTTTTAGTATAGCATCCTTATCCTCTCTTTACAATTTTTTCTCACAGCGCTATAATATAATTTTGGAAATAAAAAAGGAGATGTTATATCATGAGATTAATCGAATTTAAGATGGAGCGTCCCGGCCTGGTAAAAGCCGGAGATGAAGTTCAGATCATAGAACGGGAAGGAACCAGCAGCTATAGTTATATCATTGAGCCTGCAGTGGCCATGTCCGGCTGTTACGTGGGACGTGACCGGATCAAATCTGATCACGGCATTGTAAAAGAGATTAAACACAATGACCGGGGATATTATGTGATTGTGGAATTTGATGAATAATGATAGCAAATAAAAAGCCCTGAAACATTTCTGTTTCAAGGCTTGTCATGAGACACCGGGGACTCGAACCCCGGACAACTTGATTAAAAGTCAAGTGCTCTACCACCTGAGCTAGTATCCCATATGCCCAAAGCCGGAATCGAACCAGCGACACGAGGATTTTCAGTCCTCTGCTCTACCAACTGAGCTATCTGGGCCTATGTACTTTCATTAGTACACGTTTTTGAAAAATTAGTCAAAAAAAATTGCGGGGGCAGGATTTGAACCTGCGACCTTCGGGTTATGAGCCCGACGAGCTTCCAGACTGCTCCACCCCGCGTTATTCAATTATAGTATATGCAGTGATTAAGATTTTAATCACTAAATGGATGGAGATGGATTCGAACCATCGAAGCGTGTCGCAACAGATTTACAGTCTGCCCCCTTTGGCCACTCGGGAACCCATCCATATTTTATTAAAGTGATGCAAGCCGATGATCGGACTCGAACCGATAACCTGCTGATTACAAATCAGCTGCTCTGCCAATTGAGCCACATCGGCACAAATCTTCTCATGCGTGTTGCTTTGCATACTGAATGGGACCTATAGGGCTCGAACCTATGACCCTCTGCTTGTAAGGCAGATGCTCTCCCAGCTGAGCTAAGATCCCATATACAAATTTAGTTTACAAACGACCCGGATGGGATTCGAACCCACGACCTCCGCCGTGACAGGGCGGCGCTCTAACCAGCTGAGCCACCAGGCCAAACCTTTTTGAAGGCTATTGCATATACCCTCAAAACCACACATTGTTACATATCTATCTTCATCCGTTCTTCCTCTTACCTAAACCAACCTGGTTAAGCCCTCGACCTATTAGTGACAGTCAGCTGCACATGTTGCCATGCTTCCACCTCTGCCCTATCTACCTCGTCGTCTTCAAGGGGTCTTACTCTTGCGATGGGATATCTCATCTTGAGGGGGGCTTCACGCTTAGATGCCTTCAGCGTTTATCCCTTCCCGACTTGGCTACTCTGCCATGGCTTTGATAGCCAACAGATACACCAGAGGTCAGTCCATCCCGGTCCTCTCGTACTAAGGACAGCTCCTCTCAAATATCCTACGCCCACGCCGGATAGGGACCGAACTGTCTCACGACGTTCTGAACCCAGCTCGCGTACCGCTTTAATGGGCGAACAGCCCAACCCTTGGGACCTACTACAGCCCCAGGATGCGATGAGCCGACATCGAGGTGCCAAACCACTCCGTCGATGTGAACTCTTGGGAGTGATAAGCCTGTTATCCCCAGGGTAGCTTTTATCCGTTGAGCGATGGCAATCCCACTTTATACCACCGGATCACTAAGTCCTAGTTTCCTACCTGCTCCACCCGTCGGTGTCGCAGTCAAGCTCCCTTATGCCTTTGCACTCTTCGAATGGTTTCCGTCCATTCTGAGGGAACCTTTGAGCGCCTCCGATACCCTTTCGGAGGCGACCGCCCCAGTCAAACTCCCCGCCTGACATTGTCCCCCAGCCAGGTCATGGCTGCAGGTTAGAAATCCAATACCGCAAGGGTGGTATCCCAACATCGGCTCTGATAAGACTGGCGTCCTATCTTCTCTGCCTCCCACCTATCCTGTACATGCAGTACCGAATCCCAGTATCAAGCTGGAGTAAAGCTCCATGGGGTCTTTCCGTCCTGGCGCAGGTAACCAGCATCTTCACTGGTACTTCAATTTCACCGGGTGCATTGTTGAGACAGCGCTCAAATCATTACGCCTTTCGTGCGGGTCGGAACTTACCCGACAAGGAATTTCGCTACCTTAGGACCGTTATAGTTACGGCCGCCGTTTACTGGGGCTTAAATTCAGAGCTTCGCGTTGCCGCTAACCCCTCCTCGTAACCTTCCAGCACCGGGCAGGCGTCAGCCCATATACCTCACCTTTCGGTTTTGCATAGACCTGTGTTTTTGCTAAACAGTTGCTTGAGCCTATTCTCTGCGGCCTGGTTTCCCAGGCACCCCTTATCCCGAAGTTACGGGGTCATTTTGCCGAGTTCCTTAACAATGCTTCTCCCGCCGGCCTTAGGATTCTCTCCTCATCCACCTGTGTCGGTTTACGGTACGGGCACATATTACACAATAGCGGCTTTTCTTGACAGCCCCTACGAAGACTTCCCTACTTATGTTCGGTACGCGTCACACCTTCCTGTTGCTGGGTGGATTTGCCATTCCAGCCAGTCCAGTGCTTGCCCCGGTCTTTTCATTCCCGGGTTCTTCTTCGGTTCTGTGTCCCCACAGTTCTGATAATATGCGGTACAGGAATTTCAACCTGTTGTCCATCGACTACGTCTTTCGACCTCGCCTTAGGCCCCGACTTACCCAGAGCAGATCAGCTTTACTCTGGAAACCTTAGATATTCGGCCTGGAGGATTCTCACCTCCATCTCGCTACTCATTCCGGCATTCTCTCTTCTTAACACTCCACATCTCCTTACGGTAATGCTTCTGTGCGTTAAGAATGCTCCTCTACCAATGTATCATACGATACATTCCACAGCTTCGGTGTCGTGTTTTAGCCCCGGACATTTTCGGCGCAGGACCTCTCGACTAGTGAGCTATTACGCACTCTTTGAATGTGTGGCTGCTTCTAAGCCAACATCCTAGTTGTCTGTGAAATCCCACATCCTTTTCCACTTAACACGCACTTTGGGACCTTAGCTGGTGGTCTGGGCTCTTTCCCTTTTGACTACCCAACTTATCTCGTGCAGTCTGACTCCCGTACATCATCTGGCCGGCATTCGGAGTTTGATATTCTTTGGTAAGCTTTGACGCCCCCTAGGAAATTCAGTGCTCTACCTCCGGCAGACTAATACGAGGCTAGCCCTAAAGCTATTTCGAGGAGAACCAGCTATCTCCGGGTTCGATTGGAATTTCTCCCCTACCCACACCTCATCGCCACCCTTTTCAACGGATGTGCGTTCGGTCCTCCATTTCCTTTTACGGAAACTTCAACCTGGACATGGGTAGATCACCCGGTTTCGGGTCTACCTTTACTGACTCATTCGCCCTATTAAGACTTGGTTTCCCTTCGGCTCCACACCTTAAGTGCTTAACCTTGCCAGTAACGGTAACTCGCCGGACCGTTCTACAAAAAGTACGCGGTTCCACCTTAAACGTGGTTCCACAGCTTGTAAACACAGGGTTTCAGGTTCTTTTTCACTCCCCTCCCGGGGTCCTTTTCACCTTTCCTTCACAGTACTATGCGCTATCGGTCACTAAGTAGTATTTAGCCTTGGGGGGTGGTCCCCCCGAATTCCCACAAGGTTTCTCGTGTCTCGTGGTACTTTGGATCCTGCTCGCTGACTATTGCTTTCCCATACAAGGCTTTCACTTTCTATGGCCGGTCTTTCCAGGACCGTTCTGGTAACAAATCGTCTCACTTATTGCAGTCCATAACCCCAGTATGCACGCATACTGGTTTAGGCTCCTTCCATTTCGCTCGCCGCTACTTTGGAAATCGAGTTTTCTTTCTTTTCCTCCGGGTACTTAGATGTTTCAGTTCCCCGGGTTCCCGACGTATGGCTATGTATTCACCATACGACAACTGAGGTTTGCTCAGTTGGGTTTCCCCATTCAGATATCTCCGGATCAAAGGATATTTGCTCCTCCCCGAAGCTTTTCGCAGCTTATCACGTCTTTCATCGGCTCTTAGTGCCAAGGCATCCACCCTGCGCTCTTATTAGCTTAACCAATTCGATGTTCGCCTGCGGGTGCGGGCTACTTATCTAAGATACATAGCGTTGTATCTCTGGTCTTAGGTTTGTTATTTCACCGTACGTTACGGTTACTTTAACGAGTTTTGTTTGGTTACATCGTTAGATGTAACACCTCGGATGTCTTGATTTTGTTTTTATACTTAACATATAAAAACTAATCTAGATATATTTCAATATGTGGTTTTCAAGGTACATACACGATGTCATCAGAAACATTACATGCTTTCTTTTGGCATCACCTGACTGAAGTTTATCAGTCATTCGCTTGCTCGATAGGCTCGAACCCACGAATCACTGGTAAAAACCAGCTATATAAAACAGCACTGCCCTGCTGAATCAGGTTAACACATTCTTTAGCACAGGCTTCGCTTTTCCCTCCGCCCATTGGAACATGTCCGTTCTATATAAAACACTCGCTAGAGTGAATTTTTTTAAAGTAATCTGGCACCCACCTGCTCTCCCATGCCGTCTCCAGCATAGTACCATCGGCCGCTTAAGTCTTAACCATCGTGTTCGGGATGGGAACGGGTGTCTCCCCTAAGCGCATCGGCACCAGAAATCTTTTGTCTTCTTGGTGTTTCCATATTCTTTTTTTACTTCTTTGAAAACTTAAGACTCAACAGTATATAAAACCCTTACTTCTTCTTCCTTAGAAAGGAGGTGATCCAGCCGCACCTTCCGATACGGCTACCTTGTTACGACTTCACCCCAGTTATCAGTCCCGCCTTCGGCAGCTCCCTCCTTACGGTTGGGTCACTGACTTCGGGCGTTACCAACTCCCATGGTGTGACGGGCGGTGTGTACAAGACCCGGGAACGTATTCACCGCGGCATTCTGATCCGCGATTACTAGCGATTCCAGCTTCATGTAGTCGAGTTGCAGACTACAATCCGAACTGAGACGTTATTTTTGGGGTTTGCTCCAGATCGCTCCTTTGCTTCCCTTTGTTTACGCCATTGTAGCACGTGTGTAGCCCAAATCATAAGGGGCATGATGATTTGACGTCATCCCCACCTTCCTCCAGGTTATCCCTGGCAGTCTCCCCAGAGTGCCCAACTTGACTTGCTGGCTACTAAGGATAAGGGTTGCGCTCGTTGCGGGACTTAACCCAACATCTCACGACACGAGCTGACGACAACCATGCACCACCTGTCTGGAATGCCCCGAAGGGAAGGGATCGTTACATCCCGGTCATTCCGATGTCAAGACTTGGTAAGGTTCTTCGCGTTGCTTCGAATTAAACCACATGCTCCACCGCTTGTGCGGGTCCCCGTCAATTCCTTTGAGTTTCATTCTTGCGAACGTACTCCCCAGGTGGAATACTTATTGCGTTAGCGGCGGCACCGAAGAGCTTTGCTCCCCAACACCTAGTATTCATCGTTTACGGCGTGGACTACCAGGGTATCTAATCCTGTTTGCTCCCCACGCTTTCGAGCCTCAACGTCAGTTACAGTCCAGTAAGCCGCCTTCGCCACTGGTGTTCCTCCTAATATCTACGCATTTCACCGCTACACTAGGAATTCCACTTACCTCTCCTGCACTCTAGCACCACAGTTTCCAAAGCAGTCCCGGGGTTGAGCCCCGGGCTTTCACTCCAGACTTGCAGTGCCGTCTACGCTCCCTTTACACCCAGTAAATCCGGATAACGCTTGCCCCCTACGTATTACCGCGGCTGCTGGCACGTAGTTAGCCGGGGCTTCTTAGTCAGGTACCGTCATTTTCTTCCCTGCTGATAGAGCTTTACATACCGAAATACTTCTTCACTCACGCGGCGTCGCTGGATCAGGGTTTCCCCCATTGTCCAATATTCCCCACTGCTGCCTCCCGTAGGAGTTTGGGCCGTGTCTCAGTCCCAATGTGGCCGGTCACCCTCTCAGGTCGGCTACTGATCGTCGGCTTGGTGGGCCGTTACCTCACCAACTACCTAATCAGACGCGGGTCCATCTCATACCACCGGAGTTTTTCACACCGTACCATGCGGCACTGTGTGCTTATGCGGTATTAGCAGCCGTTTCCAACTGTTATCCCCCTGTATGAGGCAGGTTACCCACGCGTTACTCACCCGTCCGCCGCTAAGTCAGTTCAAAATCCATCCGAAAACTTCATTTGAATCGCTTCGCTCGACTTGCATGTGTTAAGCACGCCGCCAGCGTTCATCCTGAGCCAGGATCGAACTCTCAAATTAAATGGTGTTCAATCCGGGGTCAAAATCAACTAACTAGCTAATTTATTTCCCGTTTTACTTGTTGTTTGGTTCGTATACAATTACTTGTATTCGTTCTGAAATTTTCTCATTCAAAGCCATCAAACATGACTTATTTTATTAGAATTTTCAGGGTTTTACATACTGTTCAATCTTCTGTTTTCAAAGTGCTTTGTGTTGTTTTTCTTTCTTAACAGCAACTCATTTATTCTATCACAGCGTTTCTGTTCTGTCAACACTTTTTTTATTTTATTTTTTCACTGTTTTTCGACAGCTGGTATATAGTAACACATCTTTATTTCTATGTCAACTACTTTTTTCACTGCCTAGAAGTAAAAAATAATCACTTGGAAATGAGCGGAGAAAGAGGGATTTGAACCCTCGCGCCGGTTGCCCGACCTACACCCTTAGCAGGGGCGCCTCTTCGGCCTCTTGAGTATTTCTCCGTAGTTCATAATTTCCTTATGATTGGTCTTTCAAGTAAAAACTTTTCCAGACGCATTGACAATTATACAAGATATATTTCGACTTGTCAACCTATTTTTTGATTTATTTCATCCTGTATTTTGTCGTGTACCATTTCCGCGATCTGAATGGTTTTCATCTTCTGATAATCCTCTGCATAAAGCGGCTTTAAGAAACAAATCTGCACGGTTTGTTTTCTGGAAGAGTTCTCATCAAAGGGTTTAAAACAATTAATCAGTGCAACCGGCACAATGGGACATTTGGCATTTACGGCACTTTTAAAGGTTCCTCCCTTAAATGTCAGCAGTTTATTTCCTTCACGGCTACGGGTTCCCTCCGGGAAGATCACATAATTCTTTCCCATTTTCACATGTTCCGCCATCTTAGTTATTATTTCCATGGAAGCCCTTATATCCTGGCGGTCTATGGAAAAGCCATCCAGTGCCTTGATTACCTGTTTTACTAAAATAAGTTTGGCGGCTTCTTTTTTAACAACTATACTAAAAGGTTTGGGACAAGCTTCCATAAGAGCCAGTACGTCAAACAATCCCTGATGGTTGGGAAACAGGATGAAGCCATTTTCAGAAGGCAGGTTCTCAACCCCCTGGACCTCGACCTTAATGCGCCCTGTTCTATTTACTGTTTTCACTACGTGACGGAGATAATCATAACGCTGCTCATCAGTGTGGGTATCCTTCGGAAGTCCCATCCTCCATATACGATAAAACCATACTGGAACACGAAAAAGATTTCTTACTACCATATAGAAGATACGATTCATATTTTTAATCCTCCCTGTATCTTTCTATGGCTGTTTCATATAGATTGTTTCCTTTGCTGTCTATAACAACCACCACCGGAAAGTCTTTGATTTCCAGACGCCTTATGGCCTCTGTTCCCAAATCTTCATAAGCAATTACTTCAGAGGCAAGGATACATTTAGAAAGAAGAGCCCCGGCTCCTCCCACGGCTGCAAAATAAACGGACTCGTTTCTTATAATAGCATCAATGACTTCTTTGCTTCTTTTCCCTTTACCTATCATTCCCCCCATACCCATATCCAGAAGAAGGGGAGTGTATTTATCCATACGGCTGGCCGTTGTCGGTCCGGCGGAACCGATGGGGCGTCCTTCCCTGGCTGGGGATGGTCCCATATAATAGATCATGTTTCCTTTTATATCAAAGGGAAGACTTCCCTTTTGGTCCAATGCTTCTTTCATTCTTTTATGAGCGGCATCCCGGGCAGTATAAATAGTTCCAGTCAGATAAACATAATCTCCTGCACTTAAGCTCTTTGCATCTTCCCTGTTGAACGGTACCTTTATGTGATGATCCATGGTTTCCTCCATTCTTTGCTCCCATCATTATATGACTCTGTGTGCATGTCGGTTTACATGACAACAGATATTAACTGCTACAGGCAGTCCGGCTATATGAGTCGGATAGGTCTCAATATTTACGGCCAGGGCGGTGATCCTTCCTCCCAGACCTCCGGGCCCGATTCCAAGTTTGTTTATTTTCTCAAGCATCTCTGACTCTAAGTCTTTTACATAAGAAACAGAAGATCGTTTCTCAATATCCCTGGTCAAAGCCTGCTTAGCTAATTGGGCACATTTTTCAAACGTTCCGCCGATTCCCACTCCAACCACCATGGGGGGACATGCATTTGGACCGGCTTCCTTAACGGCAGTTAATATGGAATCCTTGATGCCTTCCAATCCATCCGCGGGCTTTAACATGAATATGCGGCTCATGTTTTCACTTCCAAACCCTTTGGGGGCAACTGTAATATCTAACTGATCTCCGCTCACAACTTCATAATGGATGACTGCAGGGGTATTATCTTTTGTATTGATCCGTTCCACCGGCTCCACGACAGATTTTCTTAAATACCCTTCTACATATCCTTCTCTTACTCCCTGATTGATTGCATCGGTAAGGTTGCCGCCTTCTATATGCACGTCCTGTCCTATCTTTACAAATATCACTGCCATCCCAGTATCCTGACAAATGGGGATCATATCTTCTCCCGCTATTTTTAAGTTTTCCTTCAGCTGGCAGAGTACCTGTCTGCCCAGGGGGGAAGTTTCTTCATCCACCGCCTTAAGAAATACCTTCTCCATATCACTTGAGAGTACGTGGTTGGCTTCTATACACATTTCTTTTACGTTCTTCGTTATTTCTTCAATTTTAACTGTTCTGATCATATATTCCTCCAGACATGCAGGCACCTTTATTTTATTTCATCATAAATGATTCTTATTGTGAAATCAAGTTCAAACACAAAATAAGGCAGGGGATGCTTGATTTATCATTCCCTGCCTTACTTAAAGGTAGCTTGATTCACTGAAAGGTTCAGTAAGCGGCCGATTTTCTTTTAATAAGAAAATCATGCCTTAGAATCAAGACGATTCCTGATTAATTTTTCCTGAATATCTTTTATCGTGATCTCTTCCATTCTTCTTCTGCAAAGTTCATTTAAATCCCCATAAATTTCATCCATAACTCCGGACATACCGGAAGCAATCATACAGGGAGTATCTACATTTCCGGATTTCCAGGAAGAAGATACAAAGGTAACATCCAGAGCTTCACAAATACTTCTTAAGTTTACTTCAGAGGAATCTTTGGCAAAATGATAGCCGCCCTCCAGCCCTTCCTTCGTTGTGATGATTCCGGCTTTTTTTAATTTCGCCATCACCTTTCTTACCCGGGCAGGATTGGTGCATACATTGGAAGCCAGCTCCTCACTGGAAATGGTGACCTTCCTCTGGTTTAAATAAACTACTCCATGAACCGCTACTGCAAACTCACTTGTCATATGATTCCCCTATTTCATAGATATAATTTTCTTAGTGAAGTCAAACATCATACCGACTAAACTTAGAAAATCAACCGTTCGATGCACCACTTGGTAAATCGAACTTCCTTGATCTGTAATTGATATAGTTTCAGTTTATATTTTATCAATTTGCAGGATCATTGTCAAGCGTACTTCCTTACCTTCATGGAATTCAGCGGTTTTAGGATAATCCAATGTTTGCTATCAAATCTTTCAGCTGCTCAATTGCACGGATTTCATCTTCTCCTGCGGCTGTTATTGTTACCCGTTCTTCATGTTTGACTGCTAATCTCATAATAGCTAGTGGATTTTTTAGATCAACCTCCATCTCTTCTTTCTTTAATAAGATAAGAGAGGAAAATTTCTTGGCTGCTGCAGCCATATCTGCTGCCGGCCTTGCATGAATCCCCATAGCATCCTGAACTACAAATTCAAACTGCTTCACAAAACACCTCCTGTTAAGCCAGATCCTCGCCGCCCGATGCAATCACTTTTTTCATCCATGCATAACTGTCCTTTTTGATTCTTTTTCCTGTTCCATTTCCATAATCGTCATAATCTACATAAATAAAACCATAACGTTTGCTCATTTCACAGGAAGAGCAGGAAATAATATCGATCGGACCCCATGCATAATAGCCTCTTAGGTCTACCCCGTCGCGAATGGCTTCCTTCATCTGTTCAATATGGGCCCGAAGATAGTCCACTCTGTAGGAATCATGAATTTCTCCATTTTCTACTTCATCGTAATATCCCACTCCATTTTCAGTTATATAAATAGGCTTTTGATATCTGTCATAAAATTCATTTAATAAGATTCGTAGTCCAATGGGATCGATGGTCCATCCCCACGGGTTTGCCGGCAGCTCTTTGTTCCTGTATGCCTCATTTCCCTTCTCATAGCTCTCCTTTGAACATATCTGAGTATAATAATATGAAAATGAGAAAAAGTCAGCCGTATTTTTTAAATCCTCTTCATCACTGTCTTCAAATGTAAGCTTAATATTCCAATCCTCAAAGAATCGGTATGCATAGCCGGGATAATATCCCCGAAGCAATACATCGGCAAAAAAATACTCCATCTGATTGTGTTTCAATGTTGCCAACACATCCTCAGACTTGCATGAGGCAGCATACTCCGGCCCGCCGCACAGCATCATGCCGATCTGCATTTCAGGATATTTTTCATGTGCATATTTTGTAGCCCTGGCACATGCCACCATCTCATGGTGGACTGCCTGATATTTTGCAGAACGGAGATCATCAACCGTGTCTTCCGCGACTCCAAGGTGATTAAAGGACTCATGACCGATCAAATTAATTTGATTGACAATAATCCAGTACTTTACCTTACCTGCATACCTATCGAATACTGTTTTGCAATACTTTACGAAAAACTCAATGGTCTCTCTGGAGTACCAGCCTTTATATGCAGTGGTTAAGTGAAGAGGCATCTCATAGTGAGAAATGGTGATCATTGGTTCCATGCCGTTTTTAATGATCTCATCAAATAATTTATCATAAAATTCAAGTCCCTTCTCATTTGGCTGTCTGTCATCACCATTTGGATAGATTCTGGCCCAGTTAATGGAAGTTCTGAATGTTTTTAATCCCAGCTCAGCCAGCATTTTTATATCCTCAGGATAGGTATGATAAAAATCAATGCCTCTCCTCTTGGGGAAATTTTTATCATTGCTTTGTAAGGCTTCTTCTATATATGATCTGGTTATTTCCCCATTGGAACGCTTTTCAATGGGAAGATCTTTTTGAAACTCGTTAATATCTGCCAGGCATAGGCCTTTGCCGTCCAGGTCATAAGCGCCCTCCAGCTGATTTGCCGCTACGGCGCCTCCCCACATAAAATTTGATGGAAAACCTTTTGGTACTCTCTTCATGATGTTCTCCCTTCCTTCCCGATTTTATAAATCTATTCCTGATTTTCCAGGCGTTTCAAACGCTTTTCCCAACTTTCGAAGATTTTGATCATTTGCTTTGCAATATTGATTTCACTGTATATGGTCATTAACGTATCCTGTGCATGGGCGAAAATCAATGAATACTCTGTTTTTTCTCCTCTGGTTTCTCCCTGAATGGCATCTGTCTGGATCCTGTGTGCCTCAGTAATCTTCTTCTGCGCATCCTTCATTTTTTCATTGGCTAAAATAAAATCCTGATCGGCAATGGCTGTTAATGCCTCTTTGCACAGTAAACGTGCGTCTCCTGCATTCATAATAATGCTCATTGCAGATTCTAGTGTCTTTTCATCCATGTTTTATCACCCTTCTTATTACTTATTTCTTTTCATCGGCTCTTTTCTCTGCTTCTGTCTCCTGGCTGTCATAGATACGGAAAAAAGGATACCATATGACAGTTGAAATCAATGCGCAGACAGCCATTAAAATAACGCCTTTGATACTTCCTGTTGTCAGCCATGTGGAAATAGGAAATGGACAATACCACATATCAAATACTCTGGTAGGAATCGGTGCAAATGGAATTACCTTTGTAAAGATCCAGACTACCGTAGGAAGTACGATACCCATCAACCACATGGGAATCATCATAATTGGATTCCATGCAATGCATCCGAATACGACCGGCTCATTAATATTAAATATTGCAGGTACAAAACAGGCACGTCCCAGTGCTCTCAATTTATTGCTCTTTGCAAATATGAGCATAATAACTAACGGCAATGTGCAGCCGATTCCACCGATCCATAAATATGCAGAGTATACCGTAGGATCAGTGACCAGGTTCAATGTCTCATGATTGGCCGTTCCGGCCGCTGCCATAGTAACGTTGGCGGTAATTGCCATGAGCATCGCCGGTTTGTAAACTGGGGTAAGAACCCAGCTTGAAATTCCCAGAGAATATAAAAAACAAACAAGCAAAAGAGAAAGTACAAATCCCCAGGGAGTCTGCATAACATTGGAGATCGGCATAAATAATGACAGTAAGATATTATAAAGATCAATCCCTAGTAAATCTACCAAAATCCAAAGAGAACAAACGATGATACCAGCCGGCAGCATTAAATCAAACCAGGCCCTTACAAAATCAGGTATAACGGAATCCTCTTTAAAAAATGAGAACTTTCCGAAAATCCCCATTATAAACCCTGTAAAAGCACCTGCTGTAATCGCTACAAACATACCTCCGGCTCCTAAAGATGCATGCTGGAACCCAGCTTGCCCATCCTTGATCACCTGAGGAGAAATAATAATTAAAAATGCTACTACACCGGAAAGCGCTGCAATAATTCTCTGTCTGCGCAGACGTTTCTTTTCCATTAAGTTAAATGGTATTAAAAATGCTACAAATAATGATAGCAGCCCCATTGTCCAGCCAAACGGAGTCCAGAAATTCGGCCACCATTCCCAGCCAAATACTTCTCCAGGGACAGTTAAAAAGCAGAATATTGATCCTAACAAAATAAACGGAAGCACCTGCATAATAGAATCTTTTAAAGTGGTAACCCATACATTGTTATTAATTTTGTTCATCTTTGGTGCGAAACTATGCTCTAACCAATGAATTAACTGTTTCATCCTTCTCCTCCTCCTTATTCACTCAGCCCATTTCACTCAATAAATGCTCCAATGCCATATCCCCATTTAATGTGGAATAATACTCCGGCTTCATTAAGATGACTTTAACAGCCTTTCCACCTGTATATTCTTCAATTTCATCCATGATATAAGCCAGGTGAGGTCCTACCATCAGGGCATCAATTTCATCAATATAGTTTTCTATTTCACTTTCTCCTCTGGCCTTAATATTAACCTCCATTTTTTTGGCTGCCGCTGCCTTTCTTATATTAGCTGCCATAAATCCGGAACTTGCACCAGATCCGCAAACCAATAAAACATTTAACATAAATAAAATCCTCCTTTATCTGTATAATAAGATTTATGAGATCATGAAAACATCATTTTGCTTTCACAATGTACTTGATGTATTCATTATGACTTTATTCCACTTATAATTCCACCAGACATTTGCACATGGAGCGTGCAAAACTTTGGTGGAAAAATCCTTTCCAGACTCTTATAATAGACAGAAGGAGGATTTTTACTATGGGGCAAAAACTATTAAAATTGATTCGTATCTTGCTGATGCACACAAACGATATGACTGCTTCTGCTTTAGCTGCTGAAATGGGGGTATCGGAGCGAAGTATAAAAAATTACATTTCAGAAATCAATGACAACCATCCTCAGACCATTCTTTCTTCCAGGAAGGGGTATACGATAAAAGCAGAGGCCGGAAGAAAAATACTAAATGACTCCGGCACTCACATCCCACAGTCTTCCCAGGAAAGAATGGTTTATATTATCAACCTTTTGATAAAACAGGAAGACGGCATTGATGCATATGACTTGTGCGATACCATATACATCAGCTACTCCACTTTAAAAAATGAACTGGGAGCTGTAAAAAAGAAGCTGAGCCAGTTTGATTTAAAGCTTTTAAATCAAAAGGACAATTTGTCTATTGATGGTCTGGAAAAGAACAAACGGCGTTTGCTCAGTTCTATTCTATACGATGAGTCCAACATTAACTTTGTAAGTTTAAAAACAATTCAACATGTTTTTCCAGATATTGAAATTGAATATATAAAAAATACA
The DNA here is from genome assembly GCF_044987295.1 of Lacrimispora sanguinis. Taxonomy (NCBI): domain Bacteria; kingdom Bacillati; phylum Bacillota; class Clostridia; order Lachnospirales; family Lachnospiraceae; genus Lacrimispora; species Lacrimispora sanguinis. Next base: position 3,090,690 of record NZ_CP173277.1, read on the forward strand.
TTGCTGAATATTTTTGATAAATACCAATATTTTGTTAACGATTATTCTCTGATCAATATAGTCCTGCACATTGCCATAGCCATTGATAGAATTAAAAATCATAACATTAATACTCAGGATGTTAAGGAACTGGCTCAGATACGGCTTCATGAATATGAACTGGCAAGCCAGGTCACGAAAGAATTGGAGAATCATTTTCATATCACATATAGTGAGGCTGAGATTTATGAACTTGCCCTGCTGCTGATTTCCAGGGCCACCACCATTGATTATAAAAGCATAACCACTGCAAATCTGGAGGACTTTATTGGCAAGGAATGCTTTGACCTGGTGGAAGAGATGATCCAGTCAGTAAATGCTTATTACTATATTGATTTATCGGAACCTGAATTTCTGATTCGCTTTGCCATTCACATTAGAAATTTACTTCAAAGATCAAAGAACCAGCAGTTTTCAAAAAATCCTTTAACAGACGAAATTAAAACTTCCTGTCCTTTAATTTATGACGTCTCCGTATATTTATCTGGTATCATCAAAGACCGTACAGGAATTATCATAAACGATGATGAAATTGCTTATATCACTTTTCATTTGGGAAGTACGCTGGAAGCACAAAAAAGTCTTAATAAAAAAGTAACTGCTATTTTATACTGCCCGAACTATTATGATTTAAATATTCGTCTGACAGATACCATCAATCAGCACTTTTCCTGTGAAATGCTGATAACCAACATCATAACGGATGATACGGCTTTAGAACAGGTTCCTAAATGCGATTTTATCATGTCAACGGTACCTCTTCATGGCTTTTATGGGGTGGACATCGTCCATATCGGAATGTTCTTTACAGATAAGGACATTTCTGTGATTAGAAATAAAATTACATCCGTGAGAATCAATAAAAGGAAATCAACCTTTAAAAATTATTTGGAGCAGCTGATTATCCCTGAATTCTTTGAAAGAAGAAATGACTTGAAAACAGAGGGGGATGCAATCGAATATCTAGCCGGTAAAATGCATCGTCTAGGTTATGTAAACGAAACATTCCGGGAAGATATCTACATGCGTGAAAAACTTTCTTCCACTGCCTTTCATGATTTTGCAATCCCTCATGCAATGAAAATGCATGCAGATAAGACAGGACTGAATATATTGATTTCGGACTCTCCTGTCTCATGGAATGGAAAACCCGTTTTCCTAATTATCATGATGTGCTTTAATAAGAATGACCGCTACATTTTCAATGAAATCTTTGAGCCTCTCACCATGATGCTCACTGACAGGGAATTCATTAAAAAATTGATTCAGGTCAAAGACCATGAAACCTTCATTCAAATGCTGACCGATAACCTGGAAGTAACGTTCTAGTACCGAATTTCATAACAGACCACAAAAAAGTTGTCCAGGCTTTTTATGCTGGACAACTTTTTTATGGATTATCTTAAATTATTTTTCCTTTATACGGATAATAACACTCTTAATTACTTTATCATCCATTTCTAAAATGGAATAGTAATTCTTTTCATCCTCCAATTCCAACGGAAGCTGAGATTTATTTGGAATAAAACCAAGTATTTCTATCAGATATCCTGACAATGTATCACAGGAACTTTCTATTTCCTCATGAAGCACCTCATCTAAATCATACAGGGATATGCTTCCTGCCACTTTATAAACATGCGGTTCCACTTCAATCAGTTCCGGCTCCCAATCATCATATTCATCCGGGATATCTCCTACAATTTCTTCTATTAAATCCTCCATGGTGATAAGACCGGAAACTCCTCCGTATTCATCCACCAGGATGGCCATTTTGGTTTTACTTTTTTTCATTTCCAGAAATAAATCATCTGTCTTTTTATTTTCCGGTATAAAAAAAGGCTTCTGCATGATGGTTCGGATATCAATACCCGCCTGATCATACTTATTCATTTCTATGATAAAATCCTTCATGGATAAAATACCGATAATATTATCAATTTCTTCTTCATAAACCGGAATTCTGGAATGCCTGCTGTCCAGTATCTCATTAAGGACGAGCTCCATGGGCTTTTTAATATCCACTGCCACCATATCCTGTCTGGGAATCATGATTTCTCTGGCTCTTTTATCATCAAAGAGAAAAATAGAAGTAATCATATCCTCTTCGATTTTATTGAACACTCCGCTTTCACGCCCCAGTTGGAGCATAGAACGAATCTCTTCCTCAGAAATTTCTTCCTCCAGATTTTCCGTTTTCATACCAAAAAGCTTTAAGATTCCATTGGTTGACTTAGAAAGCAACCTTATGAACGGAGCCATGACTTTTGATACGAAGTAAATAGGGCGTACAGCGAATAAGCTGAACCATTCCGCCTTTTGCAATGCAATCCGTTTCGGTACCAGTTCTCCAAATACCAGGTTAAAGTAAGACAGGATAATGGTTACTGTCACCATGGCAATACTCCTGCTGTAGGGAATTCCCAAAGTCAGCATCTTTTCTCCCAATACCTGTGATATTCCAGTTGCAGCGGATGCACTGGAAAAGAACCCGGCAAAGGTTATGGCTACCTGGATGGTTGAAAGAAAACCGGTTGAATCCTCAGAAAGCCTTTGAATCAGAGCTGCCTTCTTATTTCCGCTGTCAGCCAGCATCCGGATTCTGTTTTTGTTGACTGATACAACAGCCATTTCCGCTCCTGCGAAGAATGCATTCATTAAGGTCAAAGCAATTAATAATAATATCTGTGCGGCTATCTGCGCCGCGCCTGGGTCACTGTCCAAGCTGGTATTCCTCCTTTTTTTTAGGACATGTTTTGTCCATGCAGGGTTTTCCTGCTAAATTTCAATAAGTAAAAGACTTTGAATGCAGTAAAATTATATTTCTGCAGTCAAAGTCTTTTACTGAATTATTGATGGTAGATATTATAATATAAAAATTTAAATATTACAATATCATTGGTGTTAAAATTTTATTACTCTTCCGAAGCATCATCCTTTTCAGCGATTTCTTCTGTAATCTCTTCTGTGATTTCTTCATCCTGGATATCCAATTCTTCCAGGCCTTCTCCGTCGGACTTGCTTCCGTCATCCCGTACCTTAGCAATGCTGGCAACGGTTATATCAGAATCCTGATCAATATTCATTAACTTCACTCCGGAAGTATTTCTGCCTATCACAGAAATATCATTGACAGAAATACGGATCACGATACCTTCCGTTGTGATTAAAAGGAGATCGTGGTCATCCTCAACGAGCTTGGCTCCTACGATATCACCGGTCTTTTCTGTTATTTTATAACACAGAACGCCCTTTCCGCCTCTCCTTTGAGGAGTAAATTCTTCAATAGGGGTACGCTTGCCCATACCGTTGGCAGATACAATCAAAAGCTTTGGTCCCTGGGACTCCATCTGCATGCCAACAACATCATCGTCATCATTGAGCTTCATACCTATAACACCCATAGATACACGGCCTGTGATACGGACATCCTTTTCATGGAACCGGATGCACTGGCCCTTTTTAGTAACCAGGAAGATATCCTTCGTATTGTCGGTTGCCTTAACCTCAATCAGTTCATCATTTTCCCGAAGGACAATGGCCTGGAGACCGTTCTTACGAACATTGGCATATTCCATCATTGGTGTCTTCTTTACCATTCCGTTCTTGGTTGCCATGAATAAGAACTTGTCATCGTCATATTCCTTCATAGGAATGATAGCCGTAATGCTCTCACCCGGAAGCATCTGCAAAAGGTTTACAATGGCAGTTCCTCTGGAGGTTCTGCTTCCTTCCGGAATCATATAGGTTTTTAACCGGTAAACACGGCCTGTATTGGTAAAGAACATCAGGTAATGATGAGTTGTTGTCATCATCAGATCCTCGATGTAATCCTGATCAATGGTCTGCATTCCCTTGATTCCCCTGCCGCCTCGGTTCTGGTTCTTGAAGTTGTCTACAGACATCCTCTTAATGTATCCCAGTTTTGTCATAGCAACGATGGTGCTTTCATCAGGAATTAAGTCTTCCATGGACATATCGAATTCGTCAAATCCGATGGAGGTTCTTCTGTCATCACCGTACTTTGCGGAAATGATGGTTATTTCCTCCTTGATCACTGCTAAAAGCTTTTTCTCATCGGCAAGGATGGCTTTTAATTCTGCAATTCTTTCTTGCAGTTCCCTGTATTCATTCTCAAGCTTTTCTCTTTCCAGACCGGTAAGAGCTCTCAAACGCATATCCACGATTGCCTGAGACTGGACATCACTTAAGCCGAAACGGCTCATGAGTTCTGCCTTAGCTAACTGGACATTTGCGGACCCACGGATGATTCGGATGACTTCATCAATATTATCCAGGGCAATGAGCAAGCCTTGCAAAATGTGGGCTCTTTCTTCCGCCTTATTTAAATCGTAGCGGATTCTTCTGGTTACCACTTCCTTCTGATGATCCAGATAATAATTTAACATCTGAAGGATGTTTAAGACCTTTGGTTCCAGAACGCCGGAACTGTTTTTAACAAGAGCAATCATGATCACGCCAAAGGTATCCTGAAGCTGGGTATGCTTGATCAATTGATTAAGTATTACATTGGCATTGGCATCCCGGCGGAGCTCAATACAGATCCTCATACCGGTACGGTCAGACTCATCTCGTAAGTCGGTAATGCCGTCTATTTTCTTATCCTTTACAAGTTCTGCGATTTTTTCAATGAGACGGGCCTTATTGACCATGTATGGAAGCTCGGTAACAATAATCCGGCTTTTTCCGTTTGCCATAGCCTCAATATCGCTGACACCCCTGACACGGATTTTTCCTCTTCCTGTCCGGTATGCTTCTTCAATTCCCCGTTTTCCGAGGATGGTTGCTCCGGTTGGGAAGTCAGGTCCTTTGATGATCTCCAGGATTTCTTCCATGGTGGTTTCTCTGTTTTCTTCCACCTGGTTATCAATAATATGAACGACCGCATTAATGACCTCTCTCAAGTTGTGAGGAGGGATGTTGGTAGCCATACCAACGGCAATGCCTGAGGTACCATTTACCAGAAGATTGGGATAACGGGCCGGAAGAACATCCGGCTCCCTCTCTGTCTCATCAAAGTTAGGGCTGAAATCAACGGTATCTTTGTTGATATCCGCAAGCATCTCCATGGAAATCTTACTTAAGCGGGCTTCTGTATATCGCATGGCAGCCGCGCCGTCTCCATCCACAGAACCGAAGTTTCCATGGCCATCCACCAACGGATATCTGGTAGACCACTCCTGTGCCAAATTCACCAAGGCTCCATAAATGGAGCTGTCTCCATGAGGATGGTATTTACCCATGGTGTCACCGACGATACGGGCACATTTACGGTGTGGCTTATCCGGACCGTTGTTGAGCTCGATCATGGAATACAGGACTCTACGCTGAACCGGCTTCAAACCGTCTCTTACATCAGGCAGGGCTCTGGAAACAATGACGCTCATGGCATAATCGATATACGATTTTTCCATGGTCTTTTTTAGGTCCACATCATGAACTTTATCAAAGATATTTGGTTCCATTTTATTTCCTCCAATTAAACATCAAGATTCTGTACGTATTTGGCGTTGGCTTCGATAAATTCACGTCTTGGCTCTACCTGATCGCCCATTAAGGTGGTAAAGGTTAAATCCATTTCGGATGTGGTGTCCTCATTCATGACGACTCGCAGAAGGACTCTTCGTTCCGGGTCCATGGTGGTTTCCCAAAGCTGTTCTGCGTCCATCTCTCCAAGACCTTTATAACGCTGGATCTTATTGTTGTTGTCACGGCCGATTTCCTTTAAGATGGAATTAAGCTCTTCATCGCTGTAGGCATACCAAACCTTTTTATTTTTTTCCACCTTGTATAATGGGGGCTGTGCCAGATATACATAGCCCTCCCGGATAAGCTCCGGCATAAAGCGGTATAAAAAGGTGAGCAGCAAGGTGCTGATATGAGCACCATCCACATCGGCATCGGTCATGATGATGATTTTATGATATCTTAATTTGCTTATGTCAAAATCTTCATGGATTCCTGATCCAAATGCGGTAATCATAGCTTTAATTTCCGCATTGGCATAGATTTTATCAAGCCTTGCCTTCTCAACGTTTAATATCTTTCCACGCAGGGGAAGGATGGCCTGGGTATTCCTGGAACGGGCCGTCTTTGCAGACCCTCCGGCACTATCTCCCTCTACGATGTAGATCTCACAGTTTTCCGGATTTTTATCGGAACAGTCCGCAAGCTTTCCAGGAAGGGCCATCCCCTCAAGGGCGGTCTTTCTCCTGGTCAAATCCCTGGCCTTTCTTGCTGCAGCTCTTGCCCGCTGGGCCAGGATGGATTTATCACAGATGGTTTTTGAAAGGCTTGGATTCTGCTCTAAATAATAAGTGAACTGTTCCCTTAAGAGATTGTCCACCGCTCCTCTTGCCTCGCTGTTTCCTAATTTCTGCTTTGTCTGGCCTTCAAACTGAGGTTCCTCAATCTTGACGCTTATAATGGCTGTCAAACCTTCTCTGATGTCCTCACCGGATAGGTTGGTTTCATTTTCCTTTAACAGCTTGTTCTTTCTGGCATAATCATTTAAGGTGGTTGTCAGAGCACTCTTAAAGCCTGCCAGATGGGTTCCTCCTTCCGGAGTATTAATGTTATTAACAAAGCTGTAGATATTTTCTGTATAAGAATCATTATGCTGCATGGCGACCTCAACATAGACGCCATCCTTTGTCCCTTCACAGTAAAACACCTGATCATAAAGAGAGGTTTTCCCCTTGTTTAAATAGGTGACAAACTCTTTGATACCACCTTCATAGTGGAACACGTGCTCATGCTTATCCTCTCTCTCATCTCTCAGGATAATCTTTAAGTTTTTGGTTAAAAATGCGGTTTCACGGAGACGGATCTTTAAAGTATCATAATCATAGACCGTTTCCTCAAAAATATCATCATCGGGAAGGAAGGTAACCTTTGTTCCATGCTCATCCTGGCTGCAATCTCCAATGACCTTTAATGGATACATGGTCTTTCCCTTTTCATAACGCTGTTTATAGATCTTTCCTTCCTGGCGGATTTCCACCTCAAGCCACTGGGAAAGAGCATTTACCACAGAAGCGCCCACGCCGTGAAGACCGCCGGAAACCTTATATCCCCCGCCGCCAAATTTGCCGCCGGCATGAAGGATGGTAAAAGCCACCTCTACTGCCGGAATTCCTGCCTTTTTCTGGATTCCTACGGGAATTCCTCGTCCGTCATCCACGACTGTTATGGAATTGTCAGGATGGACAATTACCTCTATGCTGTCGCAATATCCTGCCAGAGCTTCATCCACCGCATTGTCCACGATCTCGTAAACCAGATGATGAAGTCCCCTTGTGGATGTACTGCCGATATACATACCAGGTCTTTTTCTTACTGCTTCAAGACCCTCTAATATCTGGATTTGATCTGCACCATATTCTTGACTCATATTTGCACGCTTCCTCCTGAATTAATTTTCACTGCCTACGGTACCGCTTACCACCCGGTATATCTTATCTACGGGAAACCGGTTTCTTACAAATTCCTCCAGCCCCGTACAGGTGATCACGGTCTGTATATGATTGATTCCTGCAAGTAATTGATTTTGTCTGCTGCTGTCCAGCTCTGATAATACATCATCCAGTAAAAGGATGGGGTAATCATATACTGTTTTTTCTACCAGTTCTATTTCTGCAAGCTTTAAGGACAAAGCCGCTGTCCTCTGCTGCCCCTGGGAACCGAACCGGCGAATGTCGATTCCGTTAATGATGAAACTTAAATCATCCCGGTGGGGACCGATAAGCGTTGTTTTCTGCTTGATATCCTGCTGCCTGCTTCGCCTAATGACATCTTCAAACGCATCCTCCTCTACATTTGGTTCATAAAGGATACGCAGAGTTTCCTTCTCTCCGGAAAGCTTCCGGTGGATGGGACCGATGATTCCATCCAGCTGTTCTATAAATTCTTTCCGGTAACCAATCATTTCCTTTCCATACTGGACCAGCTGCATGTCCCAGATATCCAGGGTTTCTTCATAATCAGGCCGGAAAGCCATATCTTTCAACAGTTTATTGCGCTGCGTCACGATCCGGTTATACTGCACAAGGGAATGGACGTAAAGCTTGTTTAGTTGACATAATTCCAAATCAACGAACCGACGCCTTTCTGCCGGCCCATTTTTTATGAGATTTAAGTCCTCGGGAGAAAAAAATACAACATTGACGATTCCAAACAATTCACTGGCCTTCCTTATGGGAACGCCATTTACTGCCACGCCTTTGGCTTTATTCTTTTTCAAATGCATGTCAATACGGTATGGAATATCTTTCTTTCTGATGTTTAGCTTGATATGCGACTCATCCCTGTCAAACTGTATGATTTCCTTATCCTTGCTCCCTCTGTGGGATTTTGTCGTAGCACAGACATAGATTGCTTCTAAGACATTTGTTTTCCCCTGGGCATTGTCCCCATAGAGTATATTGGTTCCATGACTAAAATCCATATGTAATTCATCATAGTTGCGGTAATTCTTAAGCTCTATCGATTCAATGATCATGGATGGTGTTATTCCTCGATTTTAATGGTATTGCCATCAAATGTGACTACGTCTCCAGCTCTTAATTTCTTTCCTCTCTGGTATTCTACCTGGCCATTGACTTGCACAAGACCATCCTCTATGACAAATTTGGCGTCAACCCCTGATCCAACCATACCAGCAGCCTTTAAGGCTTGTCCCAGTTTGATATATTCTTCCCTTAACTTGATAGTCTCCATAATTTCCTCTCTAATGCCCATGTTTATTGGGCATAAATGGCTGATCCCAGTTTAAACAGCTGCCGCGTTAAAGTTGACAGGAAGGATCAGGTAAATATATTTTCCTTCTTCATCCCTAATAAAGCAGGGGGATTTGGGATTCAGCATGTAAATGGTTACTTCTTCGTCATCAATAATTCTTAAGGCATCGATCAGGAACTTTGGATTAAAGCCGATCATGATGTCACTACCTGTTTTATGAATCGGAACTTCGGCATTCATGGATCCAAAGCTGGAATTCATCTTAAGCTGCATTTCCTGATCCTCAATATTCATGATCAGGGGCTTTTTATCATTTTCTCTCACCAGGATGGTTGCCCGGTCAAGACAGTCCAAAAGCTCTCTTTTATTTACTGCAGTCTTTGTCTCATAATCACTGGAAAGCATCTGATCAATCCGGAAATATTCTCCTTCAATTAAGCGGGATACAACGATGGTATCATCAAATTCGAATAAAATGTGGTTGGTGCTGAAGAATATAAGCACTTCCTTTTCATTGTCTCCGCCCAGGATCTTACTGACTTCATTTAAAGTCTTGCCAGGAACTATGACTTTTATATCATGATAAGTATCTTTTAATTCAATATTTCGGATGGAAATCCTGTGACCATCCAGAGAAACCACTTTTAACTGGTTCCCGGTCACCTGGAAAAGCTCTCCAGTCATCATCTTATTGCTGTCATTGGGAGCAATAGAGAAAATAGTCTGGCGGATCACTTCCTTTAATGAGAACTGGGAGAGACAGATATAATGATCCCGTTCAATATACGGAAGATAAGCAAATTCCTCCCCATCCCGACCCTGGATATGGAATACAGAGTTTTCACAGGAAATCGTGGTGGTAAGCTTTTCATCACTTTCAATAGTAACAAGGGAATCTCCTGCAGAAGAGAGTTTTCTTACGATCTCTGAAAGCAGCTTTGCCTCAAGGGCGATTTTTCCTCTTTCCAGGATGGTTCCTTCTACCTTTGTTTCAATTCCCAGCTCCATGTCATTGGCAGTCAGTTTGATCTCTGATCCGCTGGCATCGATGAATATGCATTCCAGGATGGACATGGTTGTTTTACTGGGAACTGCTTTCAGTACGATATTAATGCCGTTTAGGATCGCATCTTGTTTAAATGTCAGTTTCATAATTGTTGATAACTCCTTTGCTCTAGAAATTGCAATAAATAGATGGATGATATAGTTAAATTCCGTCGTATTAGTAGTAGGGGCTGTGGGTTTGTGTAAAAGCCTTGATAACCTATATAAAGGTTGATGTTTCCATGTTCATAACAGTGTGAATAACGTCCACAAAATCTAAGGAAAACTTTAAGGTTATCCACAAACAGATGAGAAACGTTTTAAGGCCCTTAATTGTCCACAGGGAATTAACACCTAATACACACCTTATTGTGGACTAATCTTCTTTTTAAGAATTTCGATGGTGTTACTTAAAGTATCGTTCTTATTCATCTCTGCGGTGATTTTTTCTATCCCATGGATGATGGTGGTATGATCCCTTCCTCCCAGGTATTTTCCAATCATCTGCAAGGGGGTTCCAACCATTTCTCGGCAGAGGTACATAACGATCTGACGTGGATAAACGATTTCCTTGTTCCTTTTCTGGGAAGAGATATCAAGAGGAGTTATACCATAATGATCTGCAACTACCTGTATGACAAGTTCCGGCGTGACTTCCCGCTTGTCATTGGGGGATATGATGTCCTTTAATGCTTCTTCAGCCAGCTCTACTGTGATCTCCTTATTATCAAGGCGGGAGAGGGCTACGATTTTTGTCAGGGCCCCTTCCAGTTCCCGGATGTTGGATTTGATGTTGGTTGCTATGTATTTAATGACTTCATTGTCAATGTTATAGCCTTCCATTTCCTCTTTTTTCCTGAGGATGGCCATCCTGGTCTCATAATCAGGGGACTGTATGTCCACAGTTAAGCCCCATTCAAACCGGGAACGGAGCCGTTCCTCTAAGGTTTCGATTTCCTTAGGCGGTTTATCAGAGGAGATAATAATCTGCTTTTTTGCCTCATATAAGGCATTGAAGGTATGGAAGAATTCTTCCTGAGTACTTTCCTTACCAATGATAAACTGGATATCATCGATCAGCAAAACGTCATTGTTTCTGTATTTCTCACGGAATTCCGTAGGAGAGAAGTTGTTTTTATTACGGATTGCATCAATCAGCTCATTGGTAAATTTCTCACTGGTCACGTAGAGGACCTTTGCAGCCGGATTATTCTTTAAGATAAAATGGCCGATGGAATGCATTAAGTGAGTTTTTCCAAGACCTACGCCTCCATATATGAACAGAGGATTATAAATTTCACCTGGTGATTCTGCAACAGCCAAAGAGGCGGCATGAGCCAGGTTATTGTTGGCACCTACCACAAAGGTATCGAAAATGTATTTCGGATTTAAATTTGCGGTTATGATGGCCGACTGGCTGACCGGATTTATGGTATTGGTAATAAGAGTGTTGCCTGCAGGGGCCGACGCGGCCTCTTTTGGAAGTTGATTTTCAACAACAAAATCAACGCTACACTCGAATCCAGTCACTTCTTCTATGGTGATCTTTAGAAGAAATCCGTATTTTTTGCGGATGTATCCTAAGAATTCCACATCCGGTACCGTGACGATGACTTTTTCGCCGTTTACAGAATAAACTTTTAGCGGAAGAAGCCAAGTTTTAAAAGACACGTCCGTAATTTCGTGTTCTTCTTTCAAATTAAATAAGATATCATCCCATTTTTCCTTTAACTTTTCTAACATTGTATGTCTCCTACATTTATAAAAATGCAAATATGCGCATTTACCCAATCTACAGTTCATTCTATACTATTTTGAAATAATTTTCAATGATAATAGTAAAAAATTGTGGATAAGTGTGTGCAGAGGATGTGTATTGCATGTGAATGATGTGTTGATAATCATCCAGAGAGAGAGTTGTCCACAAAAAAGGTGAATTTGGTAAGTTCTGTTATTCACATCCCGGAAGCGGGGAATTTATATGGGCTGAAAGGACAGGCCTGTGAATAAAACAACAATTATCAAGATAATATCCAGAGAGTTTTCCACAAGTTATCCCCATAATGTTGATAAGTTTATGTAAATTAACAAAATGGACGAAAATTTCCTGACGTGGATTGACGGATAAAAGCTTTCTATAATATAATGCTCGTGTAACCAGATGCATTGTATCTTTATAAAAGAACAGTAGCACAGGAGGTAAAAAAATGAATATTGAGAACAAAACCCGTAGCTTGGTACTGGCAGCCGTATTTGTTGCCATTATCATCATCATGGCGTTTACGCCCTTTGGGTACATTCCCCTGGGATTTATGAACGCCACAATCATTCACGTTCCGGTCATAATTGGAGCCATTATTCTTGGACCAAAATATGGCGGATGTTTGGGAATGGTATTCGGACTGACGAGTCTATGGAAAAATACCTACATGCCCAATGCCACGTCCTTTGTATTTTCTCCTTTTATTAAAATAGGAGAGTACGGAGGGAATATAGGAAGCCTGATCATTTGTATGGTTCCCAGGATTCTTGTGGGGATCGTGGCCTATTATGTATTCCGGGCGGTATTAAAGGCTTTGGGCGAAAAAAGCGGAAAGAGGACCATTGCTTTGGCGGTCGCAGGAGTAGCAGGATCATTAACCAATACGATTTTGGTAATGAATCTGATTTACTTATTTTTCGGAAAAGAATATGGACAGGCAGCTAAGGGACTGACGGAAGGAATTTACTCCGTTATCATTGGAATTATATGCATCAATGGAATTCCGGAGGCCATTGTAGCAGGAATCCTTACTGTGGCAGTTACCCAGGCGTTATTTAAGGTAATGAAGGGATAATCACTGATCGAAACAGAGCCATTGCTATGCAATGGCTCTTTATATTATTCTGTTACTTATAAAAATGTTTTTATATGTCTCATATCTGCATGTGTATTGAGTCGTCTTATATCTAATAGATTCCCTTTTATATATGTAATAATCTTTAAGTCTTTTCCGGCCTCAAATAGGCAGGGCCATAGGAATCTTGCATTCCCTCTAAGGATTCCAAGGATGGTTTCCCTGTAAAAGGATCGTACTGCTGAACAAAAACACATGTTTCTCCGATTGCACCAAACAGTTATTTTTCGGCTGAGTCCATGAGCTTTTGCAAAAGTTCATAAGGAGTTTGAAATGATACACTTGTTTGTATATTCACATTTTGCCTCCAAGGGTCAGGTGTGAGAACTTATTGAAACAGAAATTTCCCCTCATTTATTAGTATAAAGGGGTCTCTGATCTTGATTTTTTCAAGATTCATTGGCTAACCATCCTTTCAAAACGGCATTTTTACCCATATCTATCCAATTATCAGATAGAAATATATTCCAATTTTATTATACTGAATAAATGAATTGATTAGTAGATTGAAAACAGGCTTTATCGTATTTTCCCGGTATATGGGCATGTGTGTTTGTTATGCATCTGATCAGGTATTTAAAATGTCGTGAAAAAACGCCGGGGCAGTGTCGGTTTTAATAGAAAAAATACATTTTTCCCTTGACTAACCATCTTTTGTTCTATATAATTGAAACGATGTTTAATTAAGATAGTCTCAATATGTTTCATCATATTGCCTATGATAAACTATTGTAACAAGAGGAGGTGTCCGTAGATTATGAAGATGACGTTTCAGCCAAAGAAGAGACAGAGATCCAAAGTTCATGGTTTCAGAGCCAGAATGAGCACTCCAGGCGGAAGAAAAGTTTTAGCTGCCAGAAGAGCAAAAGGAAGAGCAAAATTATCAGCTTAATGGACCAGGCCGCAAGTAATTGTGGCCTTTTCTTTTCTCAAATTCCTGGGAAACAGAGATAGGAAAAAGTTTCATGAAACATTTTAATTCAATTAAGAAAAGCCGGGATTTCCAAGAGGTTTATCAAACCGGAAGATCCCTTGCCAACAGACTTCTTGTCATGTATGTAAAGAAAACGGACAGGCCGGAGACCAGAATCGGTATCTCCGTCAGCAAGAAGGTAGGAAACAGCGTTGTAAGGCATCATATAACCAGATTAATCAGAGAGAGTTTCAGGCTTCATGAGGAAATGGTAGAGGCAGGATTAGACATCGTAGTCGTTGTAAGAGCAGCGGCAAAGGAAGAAAATTACAAAACAATCGAAAGTGCATATCTGCACTTGTGCGGACTTCATAACATTTTAAAAAAAGAATCGAAGTGATCTTATGGTAAAGAAAGTTATGATTTTGTTGATCAGAGGGTACCAGAAATTTCTTTCTCCACTGAAAATAAGAACTCACTGCATTTACACGCCTACGTGTTCTCAATACGCCATTGAGGCACTTACAAAGTATGGCGTGTTAAAAGGTACATTTTTGGCTTGCAAGAGGATACTTCGGTGTAATCCATTTGCAAAAGGCGGTTATGATCCAGTTCCGTAACAGATGAGGAGGTAGTTCATTGGAATTCTTAGTATTGACTAAGGTAGGAGGCATCTTGGGGCCGTTTGCGACCGTTCTGGGAATTATTATGGATTGGCTGTTTAAGCTGACCAGTACGTTTGGTATCCAGAATATTGGTTTGTGCATTATTTTATTTACTCTTGTAACAAAGCTTCTTATGTTTCCGCTGACATTAAAGCAGCAGAAATCTTCAAAGCTTATGAGCGTTATGCAGCCGGAAATTTCGGCAATTCAGGCAAAATATAAAGGAAAAACCGATCAGGAATCCATGAGAAAACAGAATGTGGAGGTTCAGGCGGTTTATGAAAAATATGGAACTTCTATGACAGGAGGCTGTGTGCAGCTTGTTATCCAGATGCCCATACTTTTTGCCCTGTATCAGGTTATCTATCATATTCCTGCCTATGTACAGAGCGTTAAAATGGTATTTGAAAATGTAGTGACAGCTGTAAATTCCCTTGGAGTGGATCATGTGGGGATGCTGACACAGTTTGCCACAGACAATAAAATCAATGTATCAAGAATCGGAAGCCTTACAACCAGCAATGGAATGGTGGATTTCTTATATCAGTTAAATCCGACCCAGTGGAATTCTTTGCAGGAATTATTTCCTACCATTAAGGATACCATTGCTGTCAATGCAGCCCAGATTTCCCATATGAATTCATTCCTGGGAATCAATCTGTCAGCTACGCCATCCAGCGTGCTGTTTCCACCAGGAGGCGGCTTCCATTTCAGTCTTGCTATTCTCATTCCAATTTTGGCTGGTCTCAGCCAGTGGTTCAGTGCCAAGTTGATGACAGTAAACCAGCCTCAAAATGGTAATGATGAAGGCAATGCCATGGCTCAGTCCATGAAGAGCATGAATACGGTCATGCCGCTTATGTCTGTGTTTTTCTGCTTCACCTTTGCATCCGGTATTGGTATTTACTGGATTGCCTCCAGTGTGTTCCAGATCATCCAGCAGGTTGCGGTTAACCGCCATTTAAACTCCATTGATATGGATGAGATGATCAAGAGGAATGTTGAAAAGGCTAATAAAAAGCGTGCCAAGAAGGGACTTCCTCCTCAGCGCGTTGCCCAAAATGCTACTGCCAATTTAAAAAGTCTCCAGGCTGCCAATGAAAAAGAGGAAGCTGAGAATCATGCTAAGGCAGAGAGGACAAAGGAGCAGGTTAAGGCTTCCAGCGATTATTATAACAGCGGAGCCGCAAGTCAGGGCAGCATTGCATCAAAGGCGAGGATGGTTGAGAAGTACAACGAAAAGCACAATAAATAGGAGGGTGACCTATGGATATGATTACAGTTTCAGCAAAAACCGTTGATGAAGCGATTACAAAGGCATTAATCGAATTAGGAACAACCAGTGATAAGCTGGAGTACGAGATTGTTGATAAGGGCAGTAATGGTATTCTGGGAATTATCGGTTCAAAGCCGGCTGTCATCCGTGCTAAAAAGAAAGAAACCATGGAGGATAAGGCTATGACCTTTCTTTCCGATATGTTCGGCGCTATGGATTTAGGTGTCCAGATGGAAGCTTCTTATCATGAAAAGGATAAAGAACTTTCCATTAATATGTCGGGAGATGACATGGGAATTTTAATAGGCAAAAGAGGACAGACCCTGGATTCCCTGCAATATCTGGTTAGCCTTGTTATTAATAAGGAAAACGAGGATTATATCAGGGTAAAGCTTGATACGGAAAACTATAGAGAGCGGAGAAAAGAAACTCTTGAGACTCTTGCAAAAAATATCGCTTACAAAGTGAAGCGGACAAGGCGTTCGGTTTCTTTGGAACCGATGAATCCTTATGAAAGAAGAATTATCCATTCCGCACTTCAGAATGACAAGTTTGTTGTTACAAGAAGTGAGGGAGAGGATCCATTCAGGCATGTTGTTATTTCCTTGAAGAAGGATTATTCAAAAAAAGAGCGATATCAGGAAAAAGAGAAATAGGCAAATAATTATGAGGGGTTGGGGCTGTCGGAAGGCACCTCACCCCTTTTCTTAAATAGGAAGTTATTCAGGTGATTGAATATGAAAATGAATACAATAGCGGCTATCGCCACAGCTATGTCCAGTTCCGGTATCGGGATTATCAGGATCAGTGGCGAAGAGTCATTTCAGATTATAGATAAGATTTTTAAGGGAAAAGGAAAAAACGAAAAAAAACTTTCAAAGGAGCCGTCTCATACCATTCATTACGGTCATATCATTGATGGGGATGAGGTCATCGATGAAGTACTGGTTTTGATCATGAGGGGGCCTAGAAGTTTTACGGCAGAAGATACGGTTGAGATTGACTGCCATGGTGGGGTTCTTGTAACGAAGAGAATTTTAGAAACTGTGTTAAAGTATGGTGCCGTACCTGCGGAGCCGGGAGAATTTACCAAGAGAGCATTTTTAAATGGAAGAGTGGATTTATCCCAGGCAGAAGCAGTTATTGATGTGATTAATGCGAAAAATAATTATGCCTTAAAGTCTTCAGTCAGCCAGTTAGAGGGAGCTGTTTCTAAGAAAATAAAAGATATGAGGGATAAAATTATTTATCATATCGCTTTTATTGAATCAGCACTAGATGATCCGGAGCACATTTCTCTGGATGGGTACCAGGAGCTTCTTTTACAAGCGCTTAAGCCATTAAAAGAGGAACTGAATCTTCTTATTAAATCCGCGGATAATGGAAGGGTTCTGTCAGAAGGTATTGAGACTGTTATTTTAGGAAAGCCCAATGCAGGAAAATCTTCCCTTTTAAATGTTTTGGTGGGAGAAGAGCGAGCTATTGTCACGGATATTGCAGGAACTACCAGAGATACCTTAAAGGAGCAGATCCGGCTGGAGGACTTAAGCCTTAATATCATTGATACGGCAGGAATCCGGAATACGGAGGATGTGGTTGAAAGGATTGGTGTTGAGAAGGCAAGAAGTGCGGCCCAGGAAGCGGATTTGATCATTTATGTGGTGGATGGGTCCTGTCCTCTTGATGATAATGATGAGGAAATATTAAAGTTTATAGAAGACCGGAAGGCAGTCGTCCTTTTAAATAAGACAGATCTCATTCCTGTTGTGACAGAGGATATGCTTAAAAATAGAACCGGGCATCGGGTGATTCCTATTTCTGCAAAGGAACGGTTGGGGATCGGAAATCTGGAAGATGAGATAAAGGCAATGTTTTATCAGGGTGAGATTGATTTTAATGATCAGGTTTATATTACAAATGTAAGGCATAAGAATGCCCTTTTGGAGGCGCTTAAGAGTCTATCTATGGTAGAGAAGAGCGTGAAAGAGGAGATGCCGGAGGACTTTTATTCCATCGATTTAATGGATGCATATGAACAGTTGGGGACCATCCTGGGAGAGTCAGTAGGGGATGATCTGGTTCAAGAGATATTCAGGAAATTCTGTATGGGTAAGTAGAGAATTATGAAGGAGAATGAAATGCAGCATTTAGAAGAGTCTTATGATGTCGTCATAGTCGGTGCCGGCCATGCCGGCTGTGAGGCGGCCCTTGCCTGTGCAAGGCTGGGCCTTGAGACAATTATGTTTACAGTCAGCGTGGACAGCATTGCGCTGATGCCCTGTAACCCTAATATCGGCGGAAGCTCCAAGGGTCATCTGGTAAGGGAGCTTGATGCTTTAGGCGGTGAAATGGGTAAAAATATTGATAAAACGTTTATACAATCCAAAATGCTGAATCAGTCAAAAGGACCGGCAGTCCATTCCTTAAGGGCTCAGGCGGATAAGCAGGAATATTCCAGATCCATGAGAATGACCCTGGAAAGTACGGATCATTTAACCATAAGGCAGGCAGAGGTCTCTGAAATCATTGTAGAGGATGGAACCCTTACGGGTGTCAAGACCTTTTCCGGGGCAGTCTACCGCTGTAAGGCTGCCATATTGGCTACAGGAACCTATTTAAAAGCAAGGTGCATCTACGGCGATGTAAGCGAGTATACAGGCCCTAACGGCCTTAAGGCAGCCAATCATTTAACGGATTCCCTAAAGGAGCATGGAATCGAAATGCTGCGTTTTAAGACGGGAACTCCTGCCAGAGTGGATAAGAAAAGTATTGATTTTTCCAGGATGGAAGAGCAGTTTGGGGATGAGAAGGTGGTACCCTTTTCTTTTTCTACAGATAGGGAAGCATTGCAAAAGGAACAGATATCTTGCTGGCTTACTTACACCAATGAAAAGACCCATGAGATCATTCGGGAAAATTTAGACCGTTCTCCTTTATATTCAGGAGCTATCGAAGGAACTGGGCCAAGATACTGCCCATCCATTGAGGACAAGGTAGTAAAATTCCCAGATAAGGACCGTCATCAGGTCTTTGTAGAGCCGGAAGGCCTTTACACCAATGAAATGTACTTAGGCGGTATGTCAAGTTCTCTGCCTGAGGATGTTCAGTATGCCATGTACCGGACAGTCCCTGGGTTAGAGAAGGTGAAAATCGTCAGAAATGCCTATGCAATTGAATATGACTGCATCAATTCCATACAGCTTAAATCAACCTTGGAAACCCTTCCAATCAGCGGATTATATTGCGGCGGTCAGTTTAATGGAAGCTCCGGATACGAGGAAGCGGCTGTCCAGGGATTTATGGCCGGTGTCAATGCAGCCATGAAAATTCTTGGGAGAGAGCAGATTGTCCTGGACCGTTCCCAGGCCTATATTGGCGTTTTAATTGATGATCTTGTTACAAAAGAAAATCATGAGCCATACCGCATGATGACTTCAAGGGCAGAATACAGGCTGTTGCTGCGTCAGGACAATGCGGATATTCGGTTAATGGGAATCGGTCATGACATTGGATTAATTAACGATGAGCAGTATGAGAAACTGCTTTTAAAAGAGCGGATGATTGAAGAAGAAATCAAGCGTTTGGAAACTACTAATATAGGAGCATCCAGAGAAGTGCAGGAATTCTTAGAAGAAAACGGAAGCACTCCTTTAAAAACTGGCACAACATTGGCAGAGCTGGTGAGAAGGCCTGAACTTGATTATGTTATGTTAACTAAAATTGATAAGAACAGACCGGCTCTTTTAGAGGATGTAATAGAACAGGTCAATATTAATATTAAATACGATGGGTATATCCGCAGACAGAGACAACAGGTAATTCAGTATAAAAAGTTGGAGAATAAGAAGCTGGATGTGGAATTTGATTATTCGACCGTTAAGGGACTTAGAAGAGAGGCCATCCAGAAGCTGAATCTGTATAAACCCATGTCCATTGGACAGGCATCCAGAATATCCGGTGTGTCACCGGCAGATATATCTGTTTTGCTCGTTTTTCTGGAGCAGCTTCGTTATCAGAAGAGCCTGGAAAAGAAAGAATGAGGAATTTTATATGACAGGATCATTTGAAGAGAGTCTCCGAGAAGAATTGAACTTATTATCCATTGAATTAAAAGAAAATCAAATAAATCAATTTTATGAATATTTTCAATTATTAGTAGAATGGAATAAATTCATGAATTTGACTGCAATTACAGAAATGGATGAAGTGATCACAAAGCATTTTGTTGACAGTTTATCTCTGATAAAAGCAGTAGATGAGATCGGAACAATGAATTATAGAATCATTGATGTGGGAACAGGGGCCGGATTCCCTGGAATACCATTAAAGATTGCATTTCCTGATTTAAAGATAACATTGATGGATTCTTTGAATAAAAGGATAAACTTTTTAAATGAAGTCATCATTCGTTTGGGGCTTGAAAAAATAGAGGCCATCCACGGGAGAGCAGAAGACCTGGGAAGAGATCCTCTTCATCGGGAGCAGTATGATCTTTGTGTTTCCAGAGCAGTTGCTAATCTTAGCACGTTATCGGAATACTGTATGCCTTTTGTAAAGGTTGGAGGTTATTTTATTCCATATAAATCTGGAAAGATTGAGGAAGAGCTGGGAGCGGCAAAACATGCCATATTCTTATTAGGCGGAGGGGTAAAAGAAGTAAAGACCTTTTTATTGCCAGGAACAGATGCAGAACGTTCATTGGTTAAGATAGCTAAGAATAATGGTATCTCTAAAAAGTATCCAAGAAAAGCAGGTTTACCATCTAAAGAACCCTTAAAGTAAAATGTTTCACGTGAAACATCCTTGAGCAGTTATTCTGCATTGACGAAGTGAATGTTTCACGTGAAACATTTTTTGTATTATTAATTAAACGAAGAACATTTGAATAGCGCGATATAGTTCAAATGGATTTTCTAATTGAGGAAGGTATTTGGAGTTACTAACCAAAGAACTTTCAATAGCCGGATTATATATCTGGTATTCCCGAATCAATTCATCAATATTTTCCATTTCACATCCCCCAATGATATAAATACTGTTATTGATTTTCTTTAAGGCATTTACAATGTTACACTTAGTATAATTACATCTCACGCTTGCATATAAGGATTTTGGGGAATCTCCCAAATGAGCTGATTCATAATAAGCATCAACCAGTGAAGTATTAACTGAATAGGGGTTAAAATAATTATTGGAAAGTTCTTCCATAATTGTTTGTTTACTGGTAGCAATGTGATAGAGCAGTGTTCCCAAAATAGGCAAGTCCAAAATAAATTTATAAGCTCTCCCATGTTTGTTCGGAATCTGACTGCATGTCAGTAAGGAATCGGGATTAATCAGCATAATCTGATCAAATAATTCTGGTGACTGATTGCAGGCCATGACAGCAAGGGGAGATGAAGAGCCGGATGCGATGACATTGGTACGATGTCCAATTTCTGATTTTACAAAGTCAGAGATCATCTGAACATAAAGATAATTTGTATAAGTCAGATCCGGTTTTTCAGAGCGTCCGCATCCCAGAAGATCTATGGTGTATACGGTATACTGTTCTTTTAAATAGTTTACCATCTGATTCCATTCATGTCCGCTGGAGCAGGTAGTTAAGTCGTGTATGAGTAACAGTGGCTTACCAGTTCCTGCTTTTGTATAGTGAATGTTACCGAATCGCCACTTATAGCAAAGGGCTTTAGAATCAGATAATACGTTCTTGGAGGTGGCGGAATATTTAATACATTTATTAATGATAGCAGTGGTGACAGCTGTACTGGCTGATAGAATTAGCAAGGTCAATAATTTGTTCTTTGTCTTCATACAATACCTCCTGAAATAGGTTAGTCTTTTCTTATTATAATATAATCAATATGGACTTACAACGTCTAACATATTAATTTATTCTTAAAACTTGGAAAAACCTGACAGAATTACAATAGAAACCTGGTAAAATGTTTCACGTGAAACATTTTTTATATTTTATAGATTTTTTTTACAGGAAACCATAGGAAAAAAAAATAAAGTATGCTATACTCTACTTTGAACTGCAATTTCCGGATGTTGTTACAGGGAAAGGTTGAAAAAGAACATTTTTCAACCTTGAATTTATGAATCAACTGGATAAGCAAGCATATCCGATGGATTCATTAGGAGGCAAAATTAAAAATGGGAAGAATCATTGCGATAGCAAACCAGAAGGGCGGAGTTGGTAAAACGACTACCGCAATCAATTTATCTGCTTGTCTGGCTGAATCAAGACAGCGGGTATTGGCTGTGGATTTTGATCCACAGGGAAATGAGACCAGCGGACTGGGAATCGAAAAGAGTTCCATTGAGCGAACCGTATACGATCTGCTGGTAGGAGAGTGTGAAATTGAAGAATGTTTGATCACTAATGTTCAGGAAAACCTGGATTTGCTACCTTCTAATGTGGATTTAGCAGGTGCAGAGATCGAATTATTGGAAATTGAAAACAAGGAAACACTCCTCAAAACATATCTTGAAAAAATCAAGAATCACTATGATTTTATTATCATAGATTGTCCTCCGTCATTGAATCTATTGACAATTAATGCCTTAACAGCTGCAAATACCGTATTGGTGCCAATTCAATGTGAATATTATGCATTAGAAGGATTGAGCCAGGTATTGAAAACGGTAAATTTGGTAAAAAAGAAATTGAATCCTGCACTTGAGATGGAAGGTGTGGTTTTTACCATGTATGATGCCAGAACAAATTTATCTCTGGAGGTTGTTGAGAGCGTTAAAAACAATTTAAACCAGAATATCTATAAAACCATTATACCCAGAAATGTCAGACTGGCAGAGGCTCCCAGCCATGGAATGCCGATTAATTTATATGATTCCAGATCAGCGGGAGCGGAGAGCTACCGGTTGCTGGCGGCAGAAGTAATAAGCAGAGGAGAAGAGATATAACTATGGCAAAGAGAACGGGTTTAGGAAAAGGTCTTGGAGCAATTTTTGGAGATGAAGTAATGGAATCTGCGGCAGAGGAACAGGAAAAGAAAAACCATCCAAAACCGGAGCAGGTAAAGGTAAAAGCAGAAAAAAAAGAAGAGGAACCGGAAGTCGGAAGAGAGATGTTCCTTAAATTATCCTCCATTGAACCGAACCATAATCAGCCGAGAATGGAGTTCCGGGAGGAATCCCTCATGGAATTGGCGGAATCTATGAAGGAATATGGTGTTTTACAGCCACTTTTAGTACAGAAAAAAGGGGATTTCTACGAAATTATCGCCGGTGAGCGCAGATGGAGAGCAGCGAAACTGGCAGGTTTAAAAGAAGTACCTGTGGTGATCCGGGAATATACAAAGCAACAATCAATGGAGATTGCATTGATTGAAAATGTTCAGAGAGAAGATTTGAATCCCATTGAAGAAGCTAAGGCTTACCAAAAGCTGATGCAGGAATTTGGATTAAAGCAGGAAGAAATCGCAACGCGGGTGGCTAAAAATAGGGTAACCATAACCAACAGCATGCGTTTATTAAAGCTGGAGAATAGAGTCCAGGATATGCTTATTCAGAACCAAATTACAGGAGGACATGCCAGGGCACTTCTGGCTGTTGATGATCCGGAATTGCAATTTCAAATTGCAGGAAGGATCGTCGCTGAAAATCTCAGCGTCCGTGAAGTGGAAAAGCTGGTTAAGTCCTTGTCAAAGAAAAAGGAACCAAAGGAAAAAAAGGAAGAGGATGAAAGTATTTTCCTGATTTTCAGAGAATTGGAAGACCGGATGAAAACTGCTATGGGAACGAAAGTAAGCATCAATCGGAAAGATAGTAATAAAGGAAGAGTGGAAATAGAGTACTATTCTGAGGCAGAATTGGAAAGAATAGTAGAGTTAATAGAATCCATAAGATAACATCATGGAAGCGAGGACGAAAGAATGGACAACAGTATTTTGAATCAGTTGCCGGTTGACCCTGCTTTTTTAATCATCGGATTAGCTGTAATTACCATGATATTACTGATCGTTGTAATCATATGTCTGGTTCAGATGAGAAAGCTTTATCGCAGATACGACTATTTTATGAGGGGGAAGGATGCAGAAACCCTGGAAGAGATTATTATGGAGCAGATGGAAGATATTGCGGAATTAAAAGCAGAAGACCGCTCAAATAAAGATTCTCTTCGAAATACCAATAAGAATTACAGAAGTGCTCTCCAGAAATTCGGACTTATAAAATACAATGCGTTTAAAGGGATGGGCGGAAACTTAAGCTTTGCAATGGCTATCCTCGATTATACAAATTCCGGTTTTGTTTTGAATTCCGTTCATAGCCGGGAAGGATGCTATGTTTACATCAAGGAAGTGGAAAGAGGAGAAACGGATGTTTTGCTTGGAAGCGAAGAGAAGGATGCTTTGGAGCAGGCATTAGGATATCATTCATAAAAAACCAGGTACGGCAAAAGCTGTACCTGGTTTTTTTACAATAGTAAAATTAATTTTAGTTTACAATAATATTATAAAGGTATTTTATCGGAAGGATATACGATCTGTCTCATTTCCATATGACGTTCCTCTGTAAGGGCAGCTCCGATGGCAGTGCCGTATTCGGCCTGATCCGGTAAAATGAAATGGACATGAAACATAGTCTCAAGAGATTGAAAAATGCCTTTGCACTGAGGGAATTTTGCAAGATTCCCGGTCATGACAAAATTGGATATATTGCTGTTAAGGGAAGATAAAATAGCGGATTTTCCAATAACCTGAAGCACCATATTAATGATTCCGGCAGCAATGTCTTCGTCGGATACAAGGTTGCGTACCTTGCCGAAGTTAGAGGCTGTGGCAGAAAGAGGAAGGCCTGGAAGGGCCGTTTTTGAAATATCCTGTATCTGCAAATCAATGTTGCTTATATCTCCCCTGCTTGCCAGTTCCATGATCTGGGAGATATCCTGGGTTTTTAGAAGAAGACTTGAAAGGCCGAGGATGGTTCCGCCTCCGATGCCGATTCCTCCGGTATGGATAATCTTATCTCCGTTTACCTGGACAAGAGAGGTTCCTGTTCCCATGCTCACGACGATTAAGTCGTTAAGCCCTGTAAAGTATTGTCCTCCCAGGCCGTTGCAGGTGAATTCATCTACCTTATAAGTAGGAATTCCATATAAAGGCTGGTCTACGTATGCACTGCCAACCCCTGTGATCATAATCTTTTCAATTTCATTCAACTGGATGTTGTTTTCATAGATGAATTTTCCAAGCGCTCCAAACAGAGATGCAATTGGATTATCAGCTTTAACAAAGGTAGGAATTTTTAATTTATTATCTTGAAATCCTACAATTTTAGTGGTACTTCCTCCAAGATCAATTCCAATTGTAATTTTCATAATTTTAAAATCCTCTTATTCTTATATATAAAACAATATAATCGTACCTGTTAGAGAATCATATTTAAGGTAACATAATTATATTCCCCCACAAATAATCTTGCGGTTACAAGGCTTACTATATCATACATGATGCGCATTGCCAAGTTTTTAAATCCGTCCAAAGTTCCTATATCATACTTTTTTCTTAGAATAAACAAGGAAATAGGTGCTCAGAATATTACTTATCTGAACTTGTAGCGAAAGTAAAGCTAAAAAGGCTGTTTTCTAGCCCGTCTATCCGGTTATTGAAAAGGTTTTTTGAAAAGAGCTGAGCACTCAGAAGAAATATCAGGTTAAATTTATAATATAAGATTTGAATAAAAAATAGCTTGAACTATGTTTTTTTTTGTAAAATATAACATTGACAAAAAAATAACAATAACATATAATGAGATTACGATACATCGTTAAAAAAATATCGATATAAAAATATCTATTTAACTATTTAACATATTTAAAAAATGGAGGAAAGTCATGATGGCAAAGAAAGAAGAACAGGTAAGAGTACCTGAGATCATTGATAGTGTAGATGCCCTGATCGCAAAGATGGAAGCCATGAGAGAGGCTCAGAAAGTATTTGCTTCCTTCACCCAAGAACAGGTGGATAAGATCTTTTATGAAGCAGCTAGTGCTGCCAACAAGTTAAGAATTCCTCTGGCAAAGATGGCCGTAGAAGAAACCGGTATGGGTGTTGTAGAAGATAAGGTCATTAAGAACAACTATGCTGCAGAATATATTTATAACACATATAAAGATACCAAGACCTGCGGTGTGATCGAAGAAGATAAAGCATATGGCATTAAGAAAATTGCAGAGCCAATTGGTCTGATTGCGGCAGTTATTCCAACCACAAACCCGACTTCAACTGCTATTTTCAAGACACTGATCAGCTTAAAGACCAGAAATGCTATCATGATTTCCCCTCATCCCCGTGCAAAGAATTCTACCATTGCGGCTGCAAAGGTGGTTCTTGATGCCGCTGTCAAAGCCGGCGCACCGGAAGGAATCATCGGCTGGATCGACGTTCCTTCTTTGGAACTGACCAATGAGGTCATGAGAAGCGCGGATATCATCTTGGCAACCGGCGGCCCTGGAATGGTGAAGGCTGCGTATTCTTCCGGTAAACCAGCCCTTGGCGTTGGTGCAGGCAATACCCCTGTAATCATTGATGATACGGCAGATATTAAGATGGCAGTCAGCTCCATCATTCATTCCAAGACCTTTGATAATGGTATGATCTGTGCTTCCGAGCAATCTGTAACAGTACTTGAACCTATATATGATGCGGTTAAAAAAGAGTTCGCAGCAAGAGGATGCTATTTCCTGAAAGAAGATGAACTGAATAAGGTTCGTAAGACCATTATTATCAACGGAGCATTAAATGCCAAGATCGTAGGCCAGAAAGCCCACACCATTGCTAAGCTTGCTGGCGTGGATGTTCCTGAATCCGCAAAGATCCTGATCGGTGAAGTTGAGAGCGTTAATATTGAAGAAGAATTCGCACATGAGAAGCTGTCACCGGTTCTGGCTATGTATAAAGCTAAAACCTTTGATGAGGCTATTGAGAAGGCAGAACAGCTGGTTGCTGACGGCGGTTACGGACATACCTCTTCACTCTATGTAAATGTAAATGAAAAGGAGAAAATGGATAAGCATGCAGCGGCAATGAAGACCTGCCGTATCCTGGTGAATACTCCATCTTCTCACGGCGGAATCGGCGATATTTATAACTTCAAGCTTCAGCCATCCCTGACTTTAGGCTGTGGTTCCTGGGGTGGAAACTCAGTTTCCGAAAACGTTGGGGTAAAGCATTTGCTGAATATTAAGACCGTTGCTGAGAGGAGAGAGAACATGCTGTGGTTCAGAAATCCGGAAAAGGTTTACTTTAAAAAGGGTTGTATGCCAGTCGCACTTAGCGAATTAAAGGATGTATATAACAAAAAGAGAGCATTTGTAGTAACGGACTCCTTCCTTTACATGAACGGCTATACCAAACCAATTACAGATAAATTAGATGAAATGGGTATTGTATATACCGTATTCTCTGATGTCCAGCCAGACCCGACCCTTGCAAATGCCCAGGCAGGAGCAGCGGCTATGAAGGCATTCCAGCCGGATACCATTATCGCCTTAGGCGGCGGTTCCGCTATGGACGCAGCCAAAATCATGTGGGTGATGTATGAGCATCCAGAGGTAGATTTCCAGGATATGGCTATGCGCTTTATGGATATCCGTAAGAGAGTCTATACATTCCCTAAAATGGGTGAAAAAGCTTACTTTGTGGCAATCCCAACTTCTTCCGGTACCGGTTCTGAGGTAACCTCATTTGCGGTTATTACTGACCAGGAAACAGGGGTAAAATATCCTCTTGCAGACTATGAATTAATGCCGGATATGGCTATCATTGATGCAGACAACATGATGAGTCAGCCTAAGGGACTTACAAGCGCTTCCGGTATTGACGTTATGACTCATGCATTAGAGGCTTATGCTTCCATAATGGCTTCTGATTATACAGATGGTCTTGCACTTAAGGCAATGAAAAATGTATTTAACTATCTGCCTATCGCATACAATGACGGAACGAATGTAGAAGCTAGATGTAAAATGGCAGATGCTTCCTGCATGGCTGGTATGGCATTTAATAACGCATTTTTAGGTGTATGCCATTCCATGGCTCATAAATTAGGAGCTTATCATCACCTTCCACACGGTGTTGCAAATGCCTTGCTGATCACCTTGGTTATGGATTTCAATGCTTGTGAAGTTCCGACAAAGATGGGAACCTTCCCACAGTATGAGTATCCTCATACCCTCGCAAGATATGCAGAGTGTGCACGTTTCTGCGGCATCGAAGGCAAGGATGATGCAGATCTGCTTAAGAAATTCATTGCTAAGATTGAGGAATTAAAGAAGACTGTTGGTATCAAGGCAACCATTAAGGAATATGGAGTAGATGAGAAACACTTCCTGGAGACTTTGGATGAAATGGTTGAAAATGCATTTGATGACCAGTGTACAGGTGCAAACCCAAGATATCCTCTTATGAGTGAGATCAAGGAAATGTATTTAAAGGCTTACTATGGTAAATAAGTATAAATAAGTGGAAAAAGGCCGTACCCGAATCCCGGGTCGGCCTTTTGTTTTATTTTATATCACCTTTCCGTTTTTGAAGAGAAGGATCATTTCATGAGTCAGACTTAAATTGGTAAAATCATCAGGGATATCCTCAGGGGCCATCCAGACTGCTGTGGATAATTCTGTTTCATCCAGGTGAACCTGTGGAGAACCATCCAGCTCGGCCCAGTATCCGACTAAAATGGAATCGCTGAATCCCCATGGCTGGTTTTTGTAATAGCGGATGTTTTTGACCCGAAGTCCTACTTCCTCCATTACTTCCCGGTTCACTGTTTCTTCCAGGGTCTCCCCGAATTCTGTATAGCCTGCGATCAGGGCATACCGGGTATATTCCCTTCCGGCATACTTAGTCAGCAGAAGCTTTCCGTTATAAGTGACAGCCACAATGACTGCTGGAGCAATCTTTGGATAAACGGTATTACCGCATGAGGAACAGACCATGGACCTTTCCTTCTTGCTTTTCATCATTGGAGAACCACAGCAGCCGCAGAACCGGTTGGAGCCGTAAAAGCGGTGGAGCTGTTCTGCAGAAATAGCTGCAAAAGACACCCACATGGGCTTAAGATCCCTTATGATGCTTGTTTCGTAAAAGATAAGAGAATCTGTTTCTGTCAGGGTGACTACGGTTTCATCTATAAGAAAAAAATCCATCTGGTCAATAGAAAAAAGATAGTCAGAGCAGGACATAGCTTCCTTGCTCTGGCTTTTTAAGTTTGCAAATTGAGGGATTTTTTTAGTATCCTTATGGTCAAGGAGTAGACGGCCATCCTTGAAGTAAAGAAAATAGCTGTCTATGCCAGGTGTTTTTATATGAAATTCGTTATGGAAAACATGGGGAAAAATATCCTGAATCATCTGTAAGTAACACCGTTCAGTGAGCCGAAGGGTAACTGAACTTCCTTTCTGATTATTTGTATTGGAGCATTGTAACTATTTTAAGTTTCAAAATGTTTCCTGTCAAGACATAAGGAAATGTTAACGACAAAAAGCCGGCGCTTTTATGGGCGCCGACCGATCAAGAATCTTTATTATTGCTGTGAAACGGCCTTTCGAATAGGAATTCCGGTGATAACAGCAATCACCGTAAGGATAATGTCCTTGGGAACAAATGCCACTATGGAATAGGAAAATACGGCTGATACCGACATATCTCCAGATAATGCGGCCCATTGAAGGCCTCCTATGGCTTCATCTAAGAGGGTACCAATAATTGGGAGCAGAAATATAAGGATCGTGTTTAAAAGTTTACTGCCGGTTTTCGGCCTGATGCCGCAGAGGAGCACCATAATAAGCCAGCCCCATTTGTAACCGCCGGTAAGATCCAGCAAGAATTGGATGCCTCCACGAAAGTTTGAAAAGACCGGCAGGCCCACAGCACCTAAGAGGATGTAAATAAGAGTTGATAAAAAGCCAAGCCTCCATCCTAACACAGTTCCTATAAGTGCCACTCCAAAAATTTGGATGGTAATGGGAACCCCTGTTGGCATGGGGATAGATAATTGGGAAATTACGGCAAGGACAGCCGCAAACATCCCAGTCAAGACCAGTTCTTTTGTCGTTATCCGGCTTGCGGATGAGTTCTTTGTTTGAAATGATTTTACTGTATTCATGAGATCAGACTCCCTTATATAGTATAAAATTCTATTGGAATGGTAACATATGTTAGGTCTATTGTCAACCTAAAATAATAACTGGTTAACAATGCGAAATGGTTACAAAGAAATTTTTTTAAATCCAGGAAAATATAACCAAACTGTAACCAACAGAAGATATACTGAATAAATAGAAAATACAGCTTCTAGCTTATCAATAGATTTTAACTTAAGATAGAAATGAATAGGAGGATAAAGTATGAAAGGTGCAGTGAAGAAAGTGCATCGCCTAAAAAGGGTAATTGCCTGGTTGCTGACAGCTGCGATTGTTTCAGGAAATATATCGCAGCTTACAGTTACTACCGCATATGCCTCAGAGACTGCAGAACGAAGAAGTATAACTTCGTCCAATGCAGGGAAAGCATCTCCGTCGGAAGCAACTCCGTCCGAAGCGGCAAGGATCATTGACGTCCAAGTCACTCAGTCAGCAATTGAAAAAGTTCTAAAAAAGGATTTTGACAGAAGACCGGAATTAAGGGAAGATCTGATCCCTTTTGAAGGGGATCAAAAGGATTTGATCATAGGAAAATTATATGAAGAGCTGGAGGGAAAGACTCTGGTGCTCCAGAAAAAAGTTGGAAAAGCCATGTACTTGGTGGTGGTATCCGATACCTTGGAGGGAGAACCGTTTTTCGAGGCCGATAAATCCGAACGGATCAAGCAGGAATCAATCCTTAAGAATATTCAAATTATTGGTGTAAATGGTTATAAGGACCGGGACTGTGAATTCAGACTGCGAATCATGGGCGATGACTTAATGATCACAGATGCACAAATGGAAGAATTTGCGGTGATAGGGGAAAGTTCAAAAACTTCCGCACAACCATCCTCAAAGGGGAAACAGTCCGGAAATTCCGGGAGCTCCGAAAGTGCCGGGACCAAGGAAACAACTGCTGTAACAGAGGAAGAGACCAAAGCTCAGGAGACGGCTGCGGAAGAAACTAAGACCCAGGAGACCGAGGCTCAGAAAAACAGTGAGACGGAAGAAACACAAATCCAGACAGAGGGTGTGAAAGAGTCTGAGACGGAAGAACATTCCAGGGAAGCCGTAGAGAAGTCCGAGGATACAGTCAAAGACGGAGATTCCAATTCTGAAAGATCCGAAGAAGATTTTTCTGTAAGCAGCCTGGATATTAATGGAATTTCAGTATCAAGGCATGAAGTTCCTGTGCTATTCAGTACTGTAAATACACGGGCAACAGCTTCTGAAGCAGACGTTGATGATTCCGGCCAGGAAGAGGCTGATCTTGTTTCTGTAGGGGATACAAAGATTCTGTCTGAAGAGGAGCGGGCCGCCCTGATGGGAACGGATGTGGCAACTTTAAATGGTGAGGAAAAGAAGATAAATCTATTCTCATTTCTCAGCCAGCCATCCTTTGGCATGGTAGTTCACAGCTATGGAATGACCCTTTTGAGTACAGAGGTAGACAGTGAAGGAAAGCTTAGTCCTTATGAAACGGCTTTGACTTATTATGGTCCAGATGCTGTGGATAAGAAGGAAGCAGTTGAAGTAAATCTGTCACAAAGCAAAACCGGTACCATAAAGGCAGGAATTTTATATACCTATACCGTCACCTATACTATGCAGGCAGCCCCTCTGTATGAATATGCTGCAGGAGGAAAGCTCTCCCTGTTTGACTCCTATGAGAATGCAAAAATTCTCTTTACTGTACCTGACGGTATTACCATAGAAGAACAGCCTGGAAAAATAAAGCTGATATCTTCTGATGGTGAGGGAAAGGTTTATGAAATCAGCGTAGGAGATGAGCAGAATGTAATCCGTCCAGGCAAATCAGACAGTATAACTATGAATGCTTTTATTGACGGAAACGGAAAAAGAGCGGTTGGTGAAGATTTTACACTCCCTCAGGACAGTGTGGCCTTCTATGCTGACGTTAAAGTAGCAGATAAGACAGATAAAGAACATGTGACTTATCCGGGAAATATTGAAACAATTACTTATGCGGAGCAGCCGGCGGACACCACATTGACTCTTGTGTCCGATGATGCATGGCATATTAAAAAGAGTGTAAGTCCTTCAGCTAACTCTTATACGGTGGTAAAAGACAACGCAGGAAATCCTAAATATGTGGACATTACCTATTTGATTGAAGTGGGTATGTACGGCGGCTCCGGTGATATATCCAGACAGCCAAATGGAACCATTTACCAGACCTATGGCCGTACCGGGTTTAAGGAGAATTCTTATAAGAT
Organism: Lacrimispora sanguinis; assembly: GCF_044987295.1. Lineage (NCBI taxonomy): Bacteria > Bacillati > Bacillota > Clostridia > Lachnospirales > Lachnospiraceae > Lacrimispora > Lacrimispora sanguinis. Next base: position 3,122,676 of record NZ_CP173277.1, read on the forward strand.
AACAGACTCTCTTAAGATCCTCACGGAACATGCGCCTGAGGCTATGAAACCAATTTCTGTTACAGCCAAATGGGGAGACGGAACCGATGTCCGGGTGATAAACAATGAGGATGGGTCTATTACTATTGATCAATTTAAAACCCAGGGGCAAAATGGGGCGGACCACATTTATGTATCAGACCAGGCACCTACCTACAGCTCCTATCTGGTGACAGCCCGATACCCTTATGAACCGTTTTTGCTTAAATACAATGATGAACGTATAGGGAACAAGACCGTATTTACAGTGAACAATAAGGCTCATTTGGAATATGTAAAGCTGGGAACTGATCAGCTGGTGACAGAAGATTCTGATGTGAATGTTGCAGTCCATGAAGTCAACAAGCCGGCAGTTATTAAGATAAAGAAGGAAATTGACGAGGGTCTGGGCTATACTCAGAAATATGGAACGACCATGGAAAAGGAATATCCCGGGATGGCTGGTTTTGAAATCTACTCCCTGGATTCAGATAACAGCCAGACGCCATATAACAATTATACGGTCATAGACAGTAATAGTCAAAAAATTAACAATAAAAATATTGTAGTTAACCCTTCAAACGAAGAAACGGAAATCGGATATTACAAGACGGGGGACGATGGCTACATCCAGATCCAGGTGGATCCGGGAACCTATGTGATCAAAGAGAAGTCAAATCCTGTTGGAACCCAATTCAGTTCTGCAAAGGTGGGAACAAGTGATGTTGCCAAAGGAGATGATATTAAGGTTACTTTAAAGGCCGATGAAAAGGCAGAGGTCACGGTAATAAACGAAGTCATTGGAAAAGGAGCCATTGAGTTTTACAAAAAGGCCCGTGACTGGAACAGTGCAGATCTTAGTGAAGCTGATTTAGCTGCTTTGGCTGGAGCAGAATTTGCTCTTTGTCAGAGAAACGAAGCTGGAAATCTTACAGAGGTTAAAACTGTAAAATCAGATAACACGGGATATGTATTATTTAAACCTGTTACGCCTGGCAATTACATTGTGAAGGAAAAAAGTGCCAATGGTTATATCCTTGACGATTATGAGTATGAGGTGACCGTAGAGGCCGGTAAGACATCACCCTTAAAGACCGGGAATAACTTCCTTGTCAACACGTTAAATAAAGCAAGTGTAAATGTGACAAAGTGGATGCAGGCTGATAACGGTAATTATATAAAAGTACCGAGCGCCTACAGTGGGGACTTTAATGATAAGTTCTGGTTTGAGAAGAAGGTGGGAGACGCATGGATAAAGGTAAACATTGGCTCACAAACCACCTACTCTCTTGATCAGAGTCAGTTTACTGCGACTCTTCCTGTTCGTGATGGAAGCAACAAAGTAATTGAGTACCGCGTCGTTGAGGAAGTTCCTGATGGATATTCCGACGGAAATGGAAACAAAGACGGTTTTTCACAGGAAACAAAGGATAATAAGACTTATATTTATAAGACCTTTTCCCTTGAAGCTTTAAAGATGACTCAGGTAGATTTGAAAAATAATAAGGGCGGTACCTTAAAGCTTCAAAAGGAAACATGGTCCATTAACAACAAGAAGTTGGATAAGAATGCTTCCAAAAGTGGATTTCAGTTTAAGCTTTATTATAAAGAAGGGGATAGCTTTACTGAAGTATTGCCAACAAGGGACTATACGACTGATCGCAATGGAGAAATTCTGGTAAAAGGCCTTGATGTAACCAAGGAATACTATTGGTCTGAGATCAAAGGAAGTGAAAGGCTGGAAGCAGAGGATCCTGCTAAAACGGTTATTTCAGGAAATCAGATTTTCATTGGACCTTATAAGGTAAATAGAGAAACTGATGCTACTGTAAAAGCTTTTAACATTCCTCAAAAGATTCCTTACTGGCTTTATAAGTTTGATATCACAAATAAAGATAACCCGATATCAGCACAATTTAAAATTACAAGAGATGCTGATAAGACAGTGGTTTTCAATGGTACGGTATCCAATAAGGGAACATACGTAATTCTTGATCCTGGAACAGACTATACCATTGAGGAGACAAAGGCTCCTGATAATTTTGAAAAAGGAAAAGACATTAATTTTAAAACTCCAAATGGGCCTGTTTTAAAAGCAGATCTGGAACAGTGGTTTTCCGAGGGAAACAAGAAGACCCAGACCATTGAAAATAAACCATATAAATCCGTTTCCATCAAGAAGACACAATACGACGCAGGCGGAACGGCAAATCTCAATGCAGAAATAACGTTTGACGTCTATGTAAAGAATGACAGTAACTTTGAACATGTAAGAAGTTTGGTATCCAGTGTTCCGACTCAGCTTGCTCCTGGAGAATATTACTTTAAGGAAGCTGTTCCAAGCGATAATATCAATCCTTATTACCTGCTTTCTGAAGCTGAGAGAGCAGAAGGTACCCACTCAGGTAATCCTGGTTATGTGATTTCAGGAACCGATGTATATTATGGACCGGTCACCATAACCGCAGCAACTACAAGCAACGAGAAGAATCTGGATCTCTATCTGGCAGGTACCAAAAAGCCATTAGAGAATTATAAGGATCATGGAGAAGTCAGGGTTACGAAAAAAGATGCTTTGAGGGATATCACAGTGAACGGGGCAGTATTTGGTATTTTCAAAGCGGATGAGTTTCATGTAGATGAGTGGGAAAAGAGCATTAATAATCCGATTCAGACAGTTACCACAAGTGGAAGCGGTCAGGCGACCTTTGACAGCACAAACCTTAAGATCTTCGATGCCAATGGAAAAAGGATTGCCTATGTTATTGCTGAAATTACACCGCCGGATGGATATCTTCCTTCTCATGAAGTCTTAACTACTACTTTAATGGAAGGCAAAATCATCACTACAGTCAATGGGGATACAAACGGAAGCCCGCTCGTTATCAAGAACGAACCCAAGCTGACCATCCGCACCCAGAAATATTGGAGGGATGAATGGAATTATCAATTCTATCCAGTAGATCATGTTCTTGGAAACGTAAAACTGGCTCTCTATAAGGTAAATGCTGACGGGATCACAGCAGATTATGTGAAGTCAGAGAATACCAATACCTATGATGGAATTGCAACCTTCTATGATATTAACCGGAATGATACCTACTATGTGGTTGAGGTGAGGGTTCCCACCAAGGAAGAGACCGGCTTTGATTTTGATTTGAATATGAAAGATAAAACACCTTTGGCAGAAGGTAACGTAGAACCGCCAATAACCCTTTCTGTTTCAGAATTAGCAGCAGGTAAGTACAATGCAGTGAAATATACGGGTAAGGATCTTACAGAAACAGCGGATTCTTTAATCCAGAATACTGATCCACTTTATAACCATAAACCATGGGTTCAGTTTAATATATTAAAAACCTGTGATGGAAAGGCATTTGATGGAACTTCCCATACGGCTGAAAAAGTCAATGGAGCTAAATTCACCCTTTATAAGATGAAGGGGGATGAAAAAGATCTGTCGGGAATCCGTTTAGATGATTTGGCTAATGAAAACCTGTTTGAGAAGGTAGATGGTTATGAGAGCGGCACCCGCATCAATCCGAAGACAGGAAGCAGGGCGGATGGAGAATTTGACACCGCAATTTTGGAAAACGGTAAGGTATACTGGTTGGTCGAAGAAGAGGCAGCACCAGGATATCAGCTATCAGGAGGACGTCAGATCGTAGCAGTATTTGCTCCAAAAGACTCCGGTTATTCAGGATATAATGAAATGCTCCATCTATATGAGAACGGCCGTAATGAACAAATCGCTGTGGTAAAAAATCAGCATGGTGACGGTCTGGGAGGTCTTGATGCATACTATTTCCAGATCGCATTAAACAAATGGTTAAAGGATGATGGAAAGCCGAATGAAAAACCAACGCTGTTAGGCGGAGCCAAATTCCAGATATGGCTTCTGGATCCGGATAGTAAAGAAAAGCTGCTTCCTGTAGAGGTAGTTGAAACTGGTCTGGAATCCGACCGTGAGAACAAAACAGGCTATGCCCTTTCCAAGATGATCCGCATGGGAGAGCTTGAGGCTGCGCTTGAAAGCAAGGGATATGATAAAAACAGTATAGAAAGGATCCTTAAACTTGAGAATGAAAATGTAAAAGCTCTCTTTGGACTGGAAGAGGTATATGCGCCTTCTAAGATCCAGATGGATCCTACCCTTCATTACCTGGAAGTGACGATTCCAAAAAATAAGGATATCATAGATTCCCAGTATTTTTGGGAGCAAGGAAAATCTGAGGATTTCCGTCTGATAAACACAGTGCTGGAACAGTATCCGGTAACTCTTGCAAAATACGGATACGTACCGAGTACTGGAACCTTTGGCAAAACGGATGAGGAATTGGATGCCCTGAAAATTGACAGAAAACCTTTAAGCGGCGTTCAATTTGAAATTTGGCAGTATCAGTGGTCAAACGGCAGTTACAGCTATGTAGAGATCGGAACTTATACCACGGAAAGCAATGGCCAGGTAAAGATACCCAACGGCTTAAAAGCAGGGCGGTATAGGCTAAAGGAAATCCTGACAGATGACCAGCAGAAGAACTATCTTACCATGTATACCGGCGAGAACGACCTTTGGAGATACTTTACAGTAGGAAGCACTCCTTCCACTGTAAACGTTTATAACCCAGAGAAGCCGAATCTGGTAATTGAGAAAACCACCTGGGCAGGAAATCCACTCATAGGCCTTGATGGAATCACCTTTACTATACAAAATCAAGGCAGCGGTAAGATGTTAGCAGCTACCACGAAATTAGAGAACGGAAAATATACTGCCGGCTTTCATAATCTGGACAGCGGCATTTACACCATTAATGCGGAAGTCTTAGGAAGCGAAGCGGCAAAAATTGTGACCAGCGGATATTTTGAAAAAGCGTCAGTGAATGTGGGATATAAGGCAAAAGCGGATGGAGAAAAGGTAACCCTTGTTCCAGTAGGAAACGACGTGAAAGGAAAGCTGGCAACCGCGGCAGTTAAGAACCCACGTCTGGCTGATCTTATCATTCATAAGACAGATGCAGAAACTGATGCAAGTGGTTCTGGCATGGCAGGTGCTTCCTTTAGCGTGGAGTACTTGAAGTTCCGTTCCGGTACGGATTTAATCAAAGGAGTTCTGCAGAATGTAACGGCTGAAGGCTATAAGAAACCAGATCAGGGCTTTAAGGCTAAGGGGATCCTGACTGATAATAAAGACGGTTCCTATACCATGAAGGGATGTGAACCTGGTTGGTATCGGATCACCGAACAGAAGGCCCCGTTTGGCTATACCATTGACACTCAGCCAATAATCGTAGCTGTAGTGGGAGATATGGCAGGCGGATACGAAGGCACGGTCTCTGTGACCATTGAAAACAGAAAGAAAGCACAGCTGACTGTAACCAAGAAGCTGTTCTTTGGTGAAGGGTTCAAAAATGATGAGAATATTGCTGATAAGCTTCCGGCCGAAGTCGTATTTGATATTTACACCTATTCCAATAATGCTTATAAACAGGTGTTAGATGAAAACAGCAAACCGGTTCAGGTAAAGATACAAAGTTTTGCGGCTCAGGATGGTTATTACACGGCAAAGGGAACGGTACTTCTTCCTCAGAAGCCGGTGGGCGGCGCCTATTATTTAAAGGAGCATGAAAACACTGACTGGATGCTTTCGGCATTAAACGTGGAAGATAACGGTACTCTTCAGGCAGACGGTTATATCAAGGTAGGCGGAGTGTCTGATTTTACCTCTCAAAACCCGGTATCCATTACGGTGAACAATCAATATGCCAAGGCAAAGATACGCTTGAACAAAGTGGATGGAGTGGATCAGTTAAAGAAACTAACGGGAGCTGCCTTTAAGCTTTATTCAAATCCGGAACTGACAAAAGAGGTAGGAGATTTCACAGAGATAGGGCAAAGTGGAGTATACGAAATCATTTTTTCCACCAAGGTTTATAGCCCCGGAACCTATTATATAAAAGAAGTGAATGCTCCTGCAGGCTATATTGCGATCACAACGGCTATACCGGCGGAAGGCCTGGCAGCAGAAACAGGAAAAACAACAGAGATTACCGTGCAAAATCAGGGCGGTATTGATTTACAGATTACCAAATACAGTGGAAACGGCGGTTCAGAATCTCTTAAATCAGGAATCAGCTTTGAACTTTACAGAAAATCTGAAGCGGGTACCTGGACTTATGTTACAGAAGGAACTACTGATTCCCAAGGGAAGCTTTCCTTCCGGGGGCTTGATCTTCCAGCAGGGGATTCCTATGGGGTTTATGAGGTTACGAAGAAGGAAAATGGCTTCGAAACATTCCACATGGCTTCTTTTGAAGGGGAGACGGGAACCATCCTTCCCACGACCGCAGATGTGGTAAAGAACGGTGAAACGAAAGTCGGTCTTGATCTTTATGTTCTGACTGGAAATAATACCGTTACTCCGGGAGTATATGGCTTTAAGGCTCATAACCAGGAAGCACTGCCTTTAAGACTCATTAAGAACGATGTAAATAAATCGGATAATCCTGGAGGCTCCGTTGCCGTATTCATGAAGATAACGGAAAAGGAAACAGGAAAACAGGTTGGAGATCTGGTTGCCGTACCGTACGGAGAAACTGGAATTACGGTGCCGCTGTTACCGGGAGTCTATGTCATTGAAGAAACGGCAGTGACCCAGAACAGCCAGGGTTATGTAATTAATAAGGATGACACCAGAACCATTTACAGGGAAGAAGTAGAAATTACAAAGGGCATGATTCCAAAGGCTTGTGAATTTACGAATGTAAGACAGAAGACAGGAGTAACACTGGATAAAACATCTCTCACAACCACATTAAAGGATTTATGGTGGAATGAGGGGCAGACAGTGACCTATACCCTGACCCCTCATGTGGTCAACAGCATACCTTTAGACCGGTTTGTAATAACGGATACGGGCTTAAAGATGTTAGATGCAGAAAAATCAGTGCTTTCGGAGGCTGATTACACCTACGAAAAATATACGATCACCGGAGTGAAGCCGGGGAAAGCCACGGAACAGAACCGCATCAAGGGCGCACAAACAGGCACCATTATGGCTGATGTTACCTTCTATGATTTTAACGGAAACCAGGTGGGAGAAGTACAGAGTGTTGCGGTATCCGGTGACGGAGAGATCGGTCTGTTAAAACCGGTAAGCGGTAAAAAGGTGAAATCCTTCCAGATCAGCTACCGGGATGACACCTTAAAAGGCTCTACGGATAACCATTATGTCCTTGGAAATGATTTTGTACCGGGAGGCATAGAGGTTACAGTAAAATTGAACCGACAGGATGCAAAGCTGCCCGACGGAACCTATAAGAAAGAAATCAAATATATCCGCAACGTAGCCGATGTGGCTATGGACTTTAGAAAGTGGGATATTAACGGAACGTTGGTTCAGAGTCAGGAAAAGAACCAGGCAGAAAAGGAATGCGATATTCAGGTTGTTCAGAGCCAGGCGCCGACTATTTCGGTAAAAAAGAGCGTTGATCCCATTAAAGGTATACAACCAAGTGATACCCTGACTTACACACTTTATGTTAAGAATGATACCACAAGCAATGATCCTGATATTGTACCGATGCAAAAGCCTATTCTCATTGACTATGTACCTCTTGGAGTTACGGTGTCAGGGGAATCTGCAGGTGAAAACCGCTTGCTGAAAGCTGTAACTTTAAAGGATGCTCCCAAGGGGGTTGCCATTGAAAGCACGATTAAAAAGGTTGATGATGATACCGGACGGGAAACTCTGTTCATTAAACTAAACGGAGCCCTGGAAAAAGGTGAATCAGTTACCGTCGAAGTAAAAGCACAGATTGCGGGGAGCATTATAAATTACGGAAAGAACATTCTCAATGAACTTTATGTTACCAGCGATGTTTTGCAGCCTGCTTTTTCATTAAACCAGACAGGTGCTTCCTTTATGATAAAAACGGATTCAGGCAGCAAATGGCCCAGTCCGGATTTGCCAAAGGGTGTACTGCTTCCGGATGAAAAGTACCGCGGCTATGGCTATGCTTCGGATTCTGCGGAAAACACCATGAGCACCGGTACGGGGCTGGTCCTCCATAAGGAGGTAAAAGGAAACTTAGACACTAGATACGTATCAGGTACGACAGTAGGAACCGTGGAAAAGAGTGCGGATGATACAGATCTAACAAGTTCAAACGGCAGTGTATTATATCGGCTCATGGCAAACAATGATTCACCCAGCAATTTTATCACCCAGCTGCAGTTCATGGATATTCTTCCGGTGCAGGGGGATTACAGTACCGGCGGTTTTGACCGGAAAAGTGACTACCGGCTGAAGTATGTTGGAATCGAGTCCATTGACATTGAAAACAGAAAGGATAATGATCCAGAACGGAAGGTCTCGGGCTTTAGTTATGAAGTGACTTACTCTGATAGGATATTTAATAATGCGGCTACAGCAAAAGCAGGTAAGGATTCCATGCTTAACGATAACCATGACGGATTCTGGAACGTAGGCTCCAGCGATCCCACAGCGATCCGCATTAAGATCAAAGATTCCAAATTCTATCTGGCTCCAGGAGAAAATCTGGTAGTGACCTATGAAACGGTAGTTCCTTATACTGAAAAAAAGGATCTGGATGACGTGGCCTACGGATATGCGGTCAATGACTTTGCAACCGCCTATAGCTATAAGCAAAACTTATCAGATGTATCAGAGATTAAGTTCATCCAAGCGCAGACCAGCAATGCGGTTCAGGTAGTTCTGATTCCTGGAAAAGTAAAGGTGTCAGGTCGGATATGGATTGACGATAACAATAATGGTATCCAGGATGAGAGCATTGAAAATGATCATCTTCTTACGGATCTGCTTCCGCTGCTTCAATCCCAATATTTTAAGGTCAGTCTGCTGAAGTACGGCAAGAACGATTCCAGTAATAAGGATGGTACGGTAGGATTAAACGATGCCAGATTCCTTTTTGACGATTTGTATCCTGCAAAGCCTTTTGGCATCACAGGATCGGAATTTACCAAGGAACAGGAAAACAGCTGGTACAGCAATCAGTCCTTACTCGTATCAAAGTTAAAGGGTGACGATCCTGCTCATTACCAGATTTTTGTGGAAACCAAAGATATGCCAATGGGATATGAAGATCTGGTGCTTAAGTTGGCGAAACCAACCATGCTTTCCTCCGGGCAAAGTAATCAGGAGGCCGGAAGATCAAGACTTCCTGAGACTTTAGAAAAGTATGGAAGTAATTACGAGGAGAGCCTTGACAGTAACTTTAAAGAGGTTAAGGGTTCTTATGCTTCGGAAGACTTCTTCTTATGGTCAACGGGAGATGATTATGATAAGACAAAAGATATTGGCTTTGTGCCATTTAGAAATGTAACAGTTAAGAAGACAAATGAAGCCGGAAATCCGGTAGAGGGTGCTCATTTCAGCGTATATGGCCCATATACGAACGAAGAGATGGCGGCGTTTAAGAAAAATGGGATTAAGAATTCGGAAGTGCTTGGAAAACCGGTTGCTCAGGGCAGTACGGCTCTGGCCGGTACGGATGCTATTTGGAGTGCAGGTGAGCTTCTCTATTACCGGAATTATATCGTTGTAGAAGATGGGGCACCTGTGGGCTATGAGGTTGACAATGCACAGTCCGGCGATATGGTTCCTATGGATTCCTATCAGGTAAAGGGTCAAAAGGCCTGGGAGCTCCTCAGTAAGGAATTTAAGACAGCTGGAAACCCAATACCAAGCGTTATTACGGTTAAAAACGGATATGTGTCCGGAAGTCTGGAATTTACAAAGCTGGATGGATTGACGGAAAAGGAGCTTGGCGGAGTAACCTTTAAGATTGATAAAAAGGATGTTGCAGTAGAGGATGCCTGGAAGGCATTTAAAGAGGCCATGAAGGCAGATCCGCAATCCATGGGAGTGACAAGTGTAAAGGAGACAGAAAGTGCAGTAGAATTTGAGGTGGTAACCGGTAAAGTAACACTTACCGGAATCCCATACGGAACCTATACTCTGTCAGAAACCCAGGTGCCTGATGGATACGATATCACAAAGAAGCAGGCTGATATTGAATTCCGGATTGAAACCAACGGGCAGAAAGCAGTGCTATCTGGTCTTGATGGAAACATTATTAAGAATACCAGAACCGAATACAGCTTAAGCCTTAAGAAGGCGGATAATGCAGGCAACGACATGGTAGCCGGAATAAAGTTCGCCATAACCGGTCCTGGAAAATATGAAAGCAGTTCATGGATCCCGTTTAGTAAAGACACATTTAAGTTAAATGATCCGTCTGAAAGCGGATATGAAGTAAAACAGACCAATGAAGAAGGCCTCATCACCTGGAATCTGCCATATGGAGATTACAAAATAGAGGAGGTTGATGCAGAGGGCTATGAAACAGTAGAACCATTCTACGTAAGAATTGATGTAAATGGAACCGTTTCTCTGTTAAATGGGGAAGGACGAAGCGAGCTCACTTTAAGCAGCTCAGAACAGAACCAGATCAACCTGATTGTAAAGAATGTGATCAAAACCGGATCTCTTGACTTAGAGAAGATCGACGGAGAAACAAGTAAGGCCATCAGGGGAGCACAGTTTGAGTTAAGCGGAACCTCTGTGATAGACGGAGCATTTACCGCTTATCAGAATCATGTGACCGGTCTGGGAGTATCCATGGTATCAACAGGAAACGAGGATGGAAGACCTTGGATCAGATTCCAGGTAGATGGAACCAAAGATTCGATGAAAGGTCTTCTGACACAGATCCCATACGGCAGCTACACCTTAAAGGAGATCAAGGCGCCGGAAGGATATTTATTCAGCAACGGAAGTGAATGGGCTAAAGATTTTAACATTGAAAGTGCCGAAGGCATCAACCTGACAGGAAGCAATGGAATCATCAATATGCCTCATGAGCTGAACATTGAAAAACGGGATCAGATGACAGAAGAAATACTGCCTGGTGCAGTGTTTGTGCTGATGACCACAGACGGAAAGTATGTGGCTCTGGATGAAAACAACTCTTATACCGGATTAAAGGATAGTCAGGCGGAAGGTACTGCATTTACTACCGGAAGCGATGGAACGGTTACTGTAAAACGTCTCCCGGCAGGAAATTATGTTTTAAAGGAAATCGAAGCGCCTGCAAACTATGGCGTATCTGCTGACAAGGAGATTACCGTGCTCCAGTCCGGCAATACAGAAACCGTGATGGTATATGATGTGAGGAATAAGGCCAAAATACGTATCAACAAGGCTGCATCCCACAACCATGAGATGAGACTTGACGGAGCGGTATTTGAGATTTACTCCAACAAAGACTTAACAGCACTTGCAGGCACCATGACAACTGGAAATGGCGGCATTGGGGAATCAGAAATGCTTCCTTTGGGAACCTATTATGTGAAGGAGCAAAAAGCCCCTGCCGGTTATGAATTAAGCAACAGAGTATATGAAGTGACACTTACCAGTGAAAGAGAGGCTTACACGGTCCAGGCAGACGGAAATGATTTCGTTACCGATGATTATGGAACCGGATCTCTGGTATTTGATAAGGTCGACAGTTTAACAGGTGAAACGCTTGCATCCGCCAGATTCTCCCTGACAAGGAAGGAAGCGGAGGTAGACGGAGCCTTTGAACATTTTGCAGAAAGCTTAAAAAATAAGAGCCAGGATGAGCTGGAAGCAATGGGAATGAGCAACATTGAGACTGATGACGGAAAAATCCGCTTTACGGCGGCAAACGGTCATGTTGATATGAAGGGAATCCCATATGGAACGTATACTCTTAAGGAAGAAATGGCACCAAAGGGCTACTTGAGCCTTAATGGAAAGGCAGAATTTGATTTTACTATTACAGAGAATCAGAGGGCAGCTGATCTTGGAAACGGCAATGCAGTAGTCAATGAGCGGGCTCAGTTTGAACTTCAGCTTAAGAAAGCGAATAATCTTGGAAACAGCATAAGCGGAATCCAGTTTGAGATCTTAGGGCCAGGACGGTATGAAGAAAATGGAGTCTTATCAATTTTTGGAGCCAACCGGTTTAAGACTGATGCGGACGCTGACACCGGATTGTTTACGACCGGCAAGGACGGGACCATTTACCTGGGACTGAAGCACGGAGATTACCGGATCAGGGAAATCTCTTCCGACCGGTATGATTTCATTGAACCGTTCTATATCAGAATTGATAAGGAAGGTAAAGTAAGTATCTTAAAGGATAACAGCAATGCGGTGACGGTTTCAAATGAATCCCTTGTGACCATTGCTGTGACGAATCAGATCAGCACTGGAAATCTGGAAATGGAAAAGGTTGACAGTGAAAATACCGGAAAGAGGCTTGAGGGAGCAGAATTTGTGCTGACGAACCTTTCTACCCTGGTTCCGGGAGCATGGGACAGTTACCGCAATCAGGTGGCATCAGAGGGTGCTTCCTGGACGGCTGATCAGGTGGTGGGAAATACCATAACCTTTGTGCTGAACGGAAAAGGGGTTATTACGAACCTGCCATACGGCACTTACCGACTGACTGAGAAAAAAGCACCGGATGGATACCTTCTGGGAACGACTCCATGGACCGTAGAGTTTACCATCAATGACTCTAATAAGGAAATTAGGTATACCAAACCAGGGCTGTTTGAAAAAACAAATGGTGCGATTGAGAATATGCCGTCAAAGATCACGGTGGTAAAAACCAATGCAGTCTATGCGGATGTGAAGTTAAAGGGCGCCGAGTTTATCTTAAAAGCTTCTGACGGAAGATATGTGAAGCTGGATCAAGGGTCCTTTGCCGGATATACGGACGATAAGGCGGCAGCAGGAAGGTTTGTAACTGACAGCGACGGGCAGTTTGTGATAAAGAGGCTGCCAAAGGACACCTACACCTTCATCGAGACAAAAGCTCCGGCCGGATATTATGTTAACAATAATATAGCGCCTGTGACATTCGATGGAATCAATAGCTTTACCATTACCATTCAGGATGTGAAAATCAAAGGCAGCGGAGGCTCATCAGAAGGGCCTTCCGGAAAGGATAACCCAGGTGGTCCGGGTGAAACGGTAACGATTGTGCCAGACCCAGTGCCACTTGCAGACTTACCCAGTGGAGGATCCGTGGATCTATTAATTGTTGACGACGGAAATGTACCCCTTGCCAATCTGCCTAAGACAGGTGACCGGCAGAATTCCGCCGGTAAGGTGATGGTCGCTTTGTCTGGATTCATGATGGCTCTTTATGCAGCACTTAGCAAAAAGAAAAAAGAAAATTAAAAAAATAAAGGAAATCTGTTTATTGACTTTATTAAATGAACTTGTTATAATTTTTTAGAAGTTATAACAAGGCAAAGGGGCCGGAACTTAGAAAAGTTCTGGCCTCTTTTTGCCATTTTAAATATTACAAACCAATCAAAGGAGGAAAAAAATATGTCATATGTGGATGAAGTCTATGACAGGGTAGTGAGCCAGAACCCAGGAGAAGCTGAGTTCCATCAGGCGGTCAAAGAGGTGCTTGATTCCCTAAAGCTTGTTATTGAAGCGAATGAAGAAAAATACCGTAAGATGGGTCTTTTGGAGCGCCTTGTGGAACCGGAGAGAATCATATCTTTCCGTGTGCCATGGGTAGATGATAATGGTCAGGTACAGGTGAATAAAGGATACCGCGTCCAGTTTAACAGCGCCATCGGGCCGTATAAAGGAGGCTTGCGTCTTCACCCTTCTGTCAATCAGGGAATCTTAAAATTCCTGGGCTTTGAGCAGGTATTCAAAAATTCTCTGACAGGGCTTCCGATCGGCGGCGGTAAGGGAGGTTCCAATTTTGATCCAAAGGGAAAATCAGATAGAGAAGTTATGGCATTTTGTCAGAGCTTTATGACTGAGCTGTCCAAATATATCGGTGCAGATCAGGATGTTCCTGCTGGTGATATCGGAGTGGGAGCAAGAGAAATCGGATTTTTATATGGCCAGTACAAGCGACTGACCGGCTTATATGAAGGAGTTCTGACCGGTAAGGGCTTGACCTATGGCGGTTCTCTTGCACGTACACAGGCAACGGGATATGGTCTGGTATATATCCTGGATGAGATGTTAAAGCATAACAGCAAGGAACTGGCCGGCAAGAATGTGGTTATTTCCGGTTCCGGTAATGTAGCGATCTATGCTACGGAAAAGGTACAGCAGTTAGGCGGCAAGGTCATCGCATTAAGCGATTCCAACGGTTATGTTTATGATAAGGATGGAATTGATCTTAACCTGATTAAGGAAATCAAGGAAGTTCGCCGCGGACGGATCAAAGAATATGTGGATGCACATCAATCAGCTGTGTACACCGAAGGAAAAGGCATCTGGAGCATCCCATGTGACATCGCCCTTCCATGTGCAACACAGAATGAATTAAACTTAGATGATGCAAAAATGCTGAAAGCAAACGGATGCTTTGCAGTTGCTGAGGGCGCCAACATGCCATCCACCATAGAAGCAACGGAGTACTTCTTAGAAAGCGGAATGCTCTTTATGCCGGGCAAGGCAGCAAACGCAGGCGGCGTAGCAACTTCCGCCCTTGAGATGAGCCAGAACAGCCAGAGGCTTTCCTGGACCTTTGACGAGGTGGATGAAAAGCTCCATAACATTATGATTGATATTTACGCTAAGGCGGCTTCTGCAGCAGAGCGTTACGGCGTGAAGGGAAATTATGTGGCAGGTGCAAACATCGCCGGTTTTGAAAAAGTCGTTGAAGCCATGACGGCACAGGGAATCGTATAAGAATTAAGGGACCAGTTTTCCTAAAAGGGAACTGGTCCCAATTTTTAAAATAAGAAAATTATGCTGGCTTTCTCATCATTTTTAGTATATAATAATCGATAAGGCTTGAGGCGGAGTATACTTCGCCTTATTGTTTTCCAGAATTATTTACATAATGAAGGTTAGCATAGTGCAGCCTGAGTTTTGTAAATTAGCTGTTCGATGAGCTTTTTAAATCGAACAACCTTAAGATTATTAGAAAGCAGGTGATGATCCTATGCATAAATTCTTGAGAACCATTGGTTTCAGCCAATATCAAAAAGACAAGGAAATAGAAAAATTATTGGATATGCTCTGTGAAGATTTGTCCGGCCTGAAACGGATTCAGATTGATGAGGAATCCAATCTCTGTGAACTTCGCAGGGAAGTGGCTCCGGGTATGGGGATTGCTATCTTTGGAGAAATGGACCGGGAAGGTAAATTTCAAAGAAGCTATTATTATCCATATTTGAAAACCAATGATATGACATCAGAAGTAGCCTGTTCCATCCAGCGTCACACGGAGCGGGAAACTTACGCCGGCCTTTTGGATGAATTTAAGGTGGGAATTTCCCTCATATTCTATATAGACAATTCTTTTGAGTGCAGGGAACGGATCATTGATCATCATCCGATGGAAACCAGGAATGTCTGTCTTTCCGGCCTTGCGGTAAGTGGGAAAGTCCTTCTTCCCATTCAGAAAACAGAAATTCAGAGAGAAAAGGCCAGAGTTGCGGCAATGGACCGTAATACGCTTTTAGAAGCGGCAAAGAACGGCGATGAAGATGCGATGGAGACTCTTACCATTGAAGATATTGATTTATATTCCCAGGCATCCAGAAGGGTGATGAAAGAGGATTTATATTCCATCATTGATTCCTGTTTTATGCCCTGCGGTGTAGAATGTGACCAATACTCCATTATAGGAGAGATCATAAAGATAGATGAGATGAAAAATCAGATCACTAAGGAAGAGGTATATGATTTTACTTTGGAGTGCAGTGATCTTATTTTCCACGTGGGAATTGCAAAAAAAGATTTGGTGGGAACTCCGGAAATCGGGCGTAGATTTAAGGGACAAATATGGATGCAGGGTATCGTAAATTTTGCAGAGCCTGTAGAATAAGTACAAATATGACTTGACGAAAAGTGCGATTGTGAATATAATAGTAGTCGGACCGCATTAGAGCGTCCGTTTTTGGGGATTCGCCCCACATAAAATTTCATACTGTTTCTGTAGCTCAGCAGGATAGAGCGTCCGCCTCCTAAGGTTGCGTTACAACGGCCACCTCAAAAAAACTAAATAAGGGATTGCAGTTCGACTTTGATCGGGCTATAATCATATATCAGACACGTCCATATAGCTCAGCTGGATAGAGCACACGCCTCCTAAGCGTGGGGTCGGAGGTTCAAATCCTCTTATGGACGCCAGTGAACAACGCCGAAAGCCTTTGTTTTCAAGGGTTTTCGGCTTTTCTTATATAAAAAGCTACGAAAAAGCTCTTTCACTGTATGAGATAAAATTCTACTCCAAAATTTGATTTTTGACAACCCCTCCAGAATCGAACGGTTGTTATAAGACAAAATCGCCAGCTAATTTTTAGCAGAAAATGGGCTGTTCTTGCTAATGAAAATGCCCTTCCTGCTAATCAGCCCCAAAATCGTGCCAAAAATCCAGCTAATCAAAAAAGGCGGATGTTTTGAGTACCATGCAGTTATAGCAGATAAAATTGAATATCGTTATATACATAGAGCGTCTATTTGCCCCGCATCGGGGATGGATAGGCGCTCTTTTTTTATGCCCAAAACCATGGGCAAATACAAGAGATTGGAGGTGTTTTATTTGAGCAAGCCTGTTTATACCGCAGACAAGCCGAGCGACTGTCATTACTGCTACTTCTGGACGAATGGCAGAAAGGGTTGCCGTCTGGGTAGAAATAATTGCTACTACTTAATCTCTTTGCCACCGAAACCCAAGTCGGAATGTGATGGCTGTCCCTATGGGCGAGATCACCCGTGCATTGGCTGGTGTACGAAGAAGGTTATGCGTGAAGTGGGGCTTCGTTGATATGGATGTGTATGAACAGGAATACCGCTTCTGCTTTTTTGCCCGATGTCCTTATGAAAAGACGGATACGACTTTCCGCAGCATTCCGCTGACAACAGAAAGTTTTCCGCAGAAAGAAGGTGGTGAAGCCGTGTGAGTTTTGATTATTTTTACGGTCAGCAATCCGATCTATTCACATTCTATCGAGTTCCGAAGGTGTTGTTCACGAACGAGAGGTTCTGGAATATTTCTGCCGATGCCAAGATGCTGTATGGCATTTTGCTTGACCGCATGAGCCTGTCTGCCAAGAATGGTTGGATAGATAAAAACGGTCGAGTGTATATCATTTTTACAATCGACGAAGCGAAGATGGCTCTGAACTGTGCTGAACAAAAGGCTATCAAGCTGCTCAGTGAACTTGAGAAGAAAGCAGGATTGATTGAACGTAAGCGCCAGGGTTTGGGAAAGCCCAACCTGATCTATGTGAAGAACTTTATCTCTGCTGTGGATTCACAACTCTTGAATTGTGAAAATCACAATTCTGGAACAATGGAAATCACAACTCAAGAACTTCCGAAATCACAATGTAATAATACTGATATTAAAAATACTGAATTTAGTGATACTGATTCTATCTTTCCTTCCGGAAATGGTGGAATGATGGACGAGAATGACCGGTATCAAGAATACTTTGATTATTTCTCGGATCAGCTCAGTATTGATTTGTTGAAGAAGGATTACCCTTACGATTCTGAAATGCTGGATAACATTCTGGAGTTGATCGTTGAAACGGTTTGCACAAAGCGACCGTTGATTCGCATTGGTGCAGAGGAGCGTCCGGCAGAAATTGTCCGCAGTCGGTTTATGAAACTGAATATCGAGCATATTCGATATGTTATGGACTGCTTCAAAGAGAACACCACAAAGATTAGAAATATCCGTCAGTATATGCTGACTACGATATACAATGCGCCGACGACAATAGACACCTACTACGATGCTCTTGTTCGGCACGATATGTCACACGGATATTTGGAAGGAGGATTTAAGAAATTGAAAATGAAGCGAGAGGAAGGAGAGTGACGATAAATGTCGAAAAAAGCAACCATCATTGCGGTGGTCAATCAGAAAGGAGGCACTGGAAAGACCACCACCACCGAGAATCTGGGCGTTGGCTTGGCTCTTGAAGGAAAAAAGGTGCTTCTGGTAGACACCGATCCCCAGGCTTCCCTGACGGTCAGTTTGGGCAATCCCTGCCCGGATGATCTGTCTCCGACACTTTCCGATCTGATGGGAAAGATTATGATGGAAAACCCTATTACTCCCGATGAAGGGATTCTTCATCATCCGGAGGGCGTTGATCTGGTGCCATCCAACATCGAACTGTCAGGTATGGAAGTAGCACTGGTCAATGCCATGAGCCGGGAAACCATTCTCAGGCAATACCTGGATACGGTCAAACAGAATTATGATTACATCCTTCTGGACTGTATGCCGTCTTTGGGTATGCTGACCGTCAATGCGTTGGCAGCTGCCGACAATGTGCTGATACCGGTTCAGGCAGCATACCTTCCTGCAAAGGGCCTGGAACAGCTGCTTGGAACCATCAACAAGGTCAAGAGGCAAATCAATCCGAAACTGAGGATTGAAGGGATTCTTCTGACTATGGTAGACAACCGCACCAACTATTCCAAAGACATCAGCAATCTAATTCGGGAGAGCTATGGAGGAAAGTTGAAGGTTTACAAGACAGACATTCCCCGCTCTGTTCGTGCAGAGGAAATCAGTGCCGAAGGACACAGTATCTTTCAGCACGATCCGAAAGGGAAAGTAGCGGATGCTTACCGAGTTTTGACGAAGGAGGTGTTAAACAATGCAGAGAAAAGGCGCAAACATCAGCTTGAAGGGGTACGATGATATTTTCTCCACCGAGCAATCCAGAGCCGAATCTCAGCAGGAGCGAGTGCAGGAAATTCCGCTTTCTGAATTACACCCTTTCGAGGGACACCCCTTCCGTGTGGTTGATGATGAAGAAATGATGAAAACTGCGGAGAGCGTCCGAGATTTCGGAGTTCTCACCCCTGCGATTGTCCGACCTGACCCCGATGGTGGTTATGAAATCGTTTCTGGTCACAGGCGGCACCGGGCATCGGAGCTTGCGGGTAAGGAAACCATGCCTGCGATTGTTCGTGACCTGGACGATGATGCAGCCATTATTTTGATGGTCGATGCGAATTTGCAGAGAGAAACCATTCTTCCGAGCGAACGAGCATTTGCCTACAAGATGAAGTTGGATGCTATGAAACATCAGGGTGAACGAACGGATTTAACTTCGTGCCAAGTTGGCACGAAGTTAAGAGCAGACGAAAAAATGGCTGAAGATGCAGGCGAAAGTGCAAGAACAATTCAACGCTATATCCGTCTGACCGAGCTGATTCCGGAACTGTTGGATATGGTGGATACAGGTCAGATCAAATTCAATCCTGCGGTGGAGCTTTCTTATCTGGCAAGCGAAGAACAGCAGAATTTTCTTTCTGCAATGGATTATGCTCAAGCAGCTCCTTCCCTTTCGCAAGCACAGCGAATTAAAAAGCTCGCACAGGAGGGCGAGTGTACGCTGGATGCGATGTGCGAGATTATGAATGAAATCAAGAAGGGAGAGCTGGACAGAGTAACCTTCAAAACGGATTCGTTGCGAAAATACTTCCCGAAGTCCTATACCAACAAGCAGATGGAGGATAAAATCATTCAGCTTTTGGAACAGTGGCAGAAAAAAAGAGAAAAATCTATGGAAAGGTAAGGTGAAAAAATGTTTACACCCAAAAACATTCAGGGCGCTTTGGAAGAACTCTACGACCTTTGCGATCCTGATTATATGGTAGATATGCTCGTAAATTACAGTGAGGAGTTCGATGATATTTCTCCTACGCTTCTGGCAAGGTCGTTCCAGAAAAATGCCGAGATGGTTTGCGAGTACCGAGTATTGTCCTCTGCTGGTGATGGGATCGACTATCAGGGAACGGTACTTCTGAACAGCAGAGCCGTGCGTCTTCTGTCCTATGTAGAAGATATGAGCGGCAATGAAAAAGTTCGCACGATTCAGAGCAAGGAGCTGTGGTTAGCAGAAGATATGACATTCTATGTGGTGTCCTGTATGTCCACGATTACGATGGACAAGGAAGAAGCCATTTGTCTTAACGAACATCGCAGCGTAATTACTACGGTGGAATGCGAGGACGATATTTTCTTCGACATGGGTTCCCTGATTTGCGAACTGGACGATATTTGCTTGTTCGAGCTTTTAGCCGATGTGGATGCGACTATTTATGAACTGTAACAGGTTCATGGATGGTTGCTTTTCTTATTTCCAAAGAAACGGGGGTATCGAAACTTGAAAGAATACGATGTGAAGATTACCGAAACCTTGGAGAAAACGGTTACGGTGCAAGCAGAATCTCACGATGCGGCAGAGGAACAGGTTAGAGCCGCTTATTACAATTCGGAGTACATTCTGGACTCTGAAAACTTTACCGGTGTTGCGTTCGGCACGACCGAGGAACGGGAAGTTCAGAAAGAACAGGCAGATACCATGAATGTGTTGCTGGTAAAGCCGTTTATGTATCCGCAGGCTGTGCAGATCGGCTGTGAGCTGGAAGATTTGCAGAAAGCCGTAGGTGGCGATATTGAGGCGACTTATCCGTTCAATGAGCCGGTTGCACTGGTCATGCACGACGAAGGTAAACTCGTAGGCAAAGAACTGAACCGTGCGCTGCGTGATGATGACGGTGATATTTATGACATTGTAGCCGGAGATTTTCTGGTTGTGGGATTGGGCGAGGATGATTTTTGTTCTCTGTCCCCGGAACTGATGAAGCAGTTTGAGGAACACTTTCATCAGCCTGAGACTTTTGTACGCATGGGGCGCAGCATTATGGCGCTTCCCCTGCCGGATGACATGGTGAAGAAAGAAGATGCACCTGTCAAAGCTGATTCGGTTCCCCACAAAAGTAACCCTGACCGAGATGTTCTGTAAGGAGGTTCTTATGCAAAGAAATTCGACGATTGGAGAGCTGATGGAGCGAAAGCGGATTCAGGATGGTGCCAAGGAGTACCAGGGACATACCTATATGGACTTGGCACGATTTGATGACGCCACCAAGCACATGATTATTTTCGATGTGCTGACCAATGAATCGCCTGTCGGTTGGAAAGGCGAAAGAAATCGCCTGTATTTGAGCGATGTGGGTTATCAGAAGGCTCTGGATAACCAGAGAGCTGGCAATATCAAGATTATCAGCCATGCCGCAGTTGCCAAGGGCAATCTGTATTACGACCACAGAGATATGGCAAGATAAACTGTTCACTCTACTGCTTGCAGGAGGTGATGAATCATGCAGGAAGAAGTTGAAAACAGAACAGTAAACCTGGCGATCAGCACAACCAAGCTGACGGGGCGCACTATCATTGCCGGTATCCGCAAGTATTTGCAGCACCGGGAAAAAGTGAAGATGAAAAAGGCACGAGATCCTGCCGTTCATGGAAAGCAATCCGTGAAACAGCTTTTGGGACAGAATCAGGGTGCTACGAATGTTGAGATCGACAAAGAGAGTATCCGTGATTTTGAAAAGCTCGCCAAGAAGTACGGCGTGGACTTTGCCGTAAGAAAAGATAAGTCCGTTGATCCTCCCCGGTTTCTTGTTTTTGTCCGTTCTAAAGATGCAGATGCTTTGGATGCAATCTGCAAGGAACATCAGGCAAGGGCATTAACCAAGAATGAAAAGCCGAGCGTTCTGGCACAGCTGAAGAAGTTCAAGGAAATTGTCGCAGCGATTCCGAAGAAGGTTCGAGAGAAGAAACAGGAGCGTGATCTGTGATGGATAAGAGAAAAATGAAAAAGCTCCTGATTCTGAATTTACCGTATTTTCTGGTAGGATTGTTTGCTACGAATTTAGGAGAAGCATGGAGATTGGCTGAGGGTGCAGATTCATCTGCGAAAATCCTCAGCTTTTTTAATGCCCTTCCGATAGTCCTGAACAATCCGCTGCCCAGCTTTCACCCGTTGGATTTGCTGATTGGTATTCTCTGCGGCGCAGGACTTCGGCTGGCTGTCTATCTAAAAGGCAAAAACGCAAAGAAGTACCGACACAATGTTGAGTACGGTTCTGCTCGTTGGGGAACGGCAAAAGATATTGAGCCGTTTATTGCACCAAAGTTCGAGGACAATGTGATCCTGACGAAAACGGAGCGGCTGATGATGAGCAATCGTCCGAAGAATCCTGCCAATGCCAGAAATAAGAATGTTCTGATTATCGGTGGTTCAGGTTCCGGTAAAACTCGCTTTTGGTTGAAGCCAAACCTTCTCCAGATGCACAGCTCCTATGTGGTCACTGACCCCAAAGGCAGCATCGTGATTGAGTGCGGCAACGCCCTTTTGAAGCATGGCTACAACATCAAGATTTTCAACACGATCAACTTTCGGAAGTCGATGCACTATAACCCTTTCGCCTATATCCATTCAGAAAAAGACATTCTGAAACTGGTTACAACTCTGATTGCCAACACAAAGGGTGATGGGAAAGCCGGTGATGAGTTCTGGACGAAGGCGGAAACGCTGCTTTACTGTGCCTTGATCGGATATATCCACTATGAAGCTCCGGTTGAGGAACAGAATTTCTCCACCCTGATTGAGTTCCTGAACGCAATGGAGGTGCGGGAAGATGATGAGGAGTTCCAGAACCCGGTGGATCTGATGTTTGAAGCCCTGGAAAAGAAAAAGCCGAATCACTTTGCAGTCCGTCAGTATAAAAAATACAAGCTGGCTGCCGGCAAGACCGCTAAGTCGATTTTGATTTCCTGCGGCGCTCGTCTGGCTCCTTTTGATATTCAGGAGGTCAGAGATGTGACTGCCTATGACGAGTTGCAGTTGGATACCCTCGGAGATAAGAAAACGGCGCTCTTTCTGATTATGTCAGATACGGATGCGACCTTTAATTTTTTGATCTCCATGATTTACACACAGCTGTTCAACTTGCTGTGTGAGAAAGCAGATGATGTGTATGGCGGCAGACTGCCGGTTCATGTACGCTGCCTGATTGATGAGATGGCAAACATCGGCCAGATTCCCAATCTGGAAAAACTGGTAGCGACAATCCGAAGCCGTGAAATATCGGCTTGCCTTGTTCTCCAGGCACAATCACAGCTGAAAGCCATTTATAAAGACAATGCCGATACCATCATCGGCAACATGGATTCCCGAATTTTCCTGGGTGGTTCTGAGCCAACCACGCTCAAAGAACTGAATCAGGCATTGGGAAAAGAAACTATCGACACCTACAACACCTCCAACACCAGAGGCAACAGCCCGTCTTACGGACAAAATTTTCAAAAGCTTGGCAAAGACCTTGCGAGCGTAGATGAGCTTGCGGTTCTGGATGGCAGCAAGTGTATTTTGCAGTTGCGTGGTGTCAGACCGTTTCTTTCTGATAAGTACGATCTGACGCAGCACCCCAATTATAAGTACACATCAGACTTTGATAAGAGAAATGAGTTCAACATTGAACAGTTTCTGAGTCGAAGGTTGAAGCTCAAGGCAGGTGATGAGTTTGTGGTAGTCGATGCGGATTAAGGAGGTTTCTGTTTGAAAAATCTGAAAACGGTATCCGCCCTGGTTAAGA
This sequence comes from Lacrimispora sanguinis, assembly GCF_044987295.1. NCBI lineage: Bacteria > Bacillati > Bacillota > Clostridia > Lachnospirales > Lachnospiraceae > Lacrimispora > Lacrimispora sanguinis. The sequence goes on from NZ_CP173277.1 coordinate 3,146,176, forward strand.
ACATCTTGGAACACGACCACAAGGCAAGAAATACCGACAATCATTTGTACCTGAAGGTACTGGAACACTATTCCGGTCTGCGTGGCATCGACATTCATGCCATGACGGTTCCTGTGTTTTTGAAGGAACTGGATAGACGCAGCTTTCCGGGGTTTGAAACTGTCCGCAGAAGCAGACAGAAAGTGCAGGCAACCTACCCTGACCTTGCTCCCAGTGAAGCCGTAGGCAAACGCAGAGCAAAAAATGAGGTTGTATATCGAGAATTTGCAGAAAGCGAGGTGTAAAAAATGACTTGGTGGATCACGGATACCTCTATTGGGCAGCGTTTGAAGTTTATTAGACGATTTCGCCGCCTTACCCAGAAAGAGCTTGGACTCCTGATGGGGTATTCCGAGAAAACAGCGGATGTCCGTATTGCTCAGTATGAGAAAAACGCTCGAACCCCTAATGCAGAAACCACAGCGAAACTCGCAGAGGTTCTGAAGGTTTCACCTGCCGTTTTTTCACCGACGATTTGTGCTTCTCGTGAAGATTTGTTGCAGTCAATGTATTGGCTGTTTCTTATGAAAGGTGGTGGTGATATATATGATTGTGAAACTGAATATGCAAGAAGCAGAATGGAACAGAAACTTGGCGTGATAACCGTCGAGGAGTTCCTTGAAAAGATTCTCGCAAACTAAGCCTTCCGTCCGGTTTTGATACCGGTAGTACGGAGGGCTTTTTCTATTCTCAAAACAATTTCAAATTTTAGGAGGAAAATATTATGGCATTTTTCAATAGCGCAGTAACCGTTCTTCAGACTCTCGTTATCGCTCTGGGCGCAGGTCTTGGCATCTGGGGTGCAATCAACCTGCTTGAGGGCTACGGCAACGACAACCCCGGCGCAAAGTCCCAGGGCATGAAGCAGCTCATGGCTGGCGGCGGTGTTGCCCTCATCGGCACCACCCTTGTACCTCTGCTCTCCGGACTGTTCGGTTAATCACAAAACAAGGAGGTAATCGCCTTTGGACAGCATACTCCAACAGATCACAGACTGGCTGAAAGAAATGCTCGTTTCAGCCATTATGGGAAATCTGTCGGGGATGTTTGAGTCCGTCAACAACCAGGTTGGCGAGATAGCAACCTCCGTTGGCATGACCCCGGCGAATTTTTCGCCGGGTGTCTTTGCCATGGTACGAAACATCTCCGAGTCAGTGATTATCCCAATAGCAGGCTTGATTCTGACCTTCATTGCCTGTTATGAGCTAATTCAGATGATTATTGACCACAACAATCTGGCGAATTTTGAAACCTGGATCTTCTTCAAATGGGTGTTCAAGACTTTTGTTGCGGTCATGTTAATCACAAACACATTCAATATCACGATGGCTGTGTTCGATGTGGCACAGCACGTTATAAACGCAAGCGCCGGTATCATATCCGGAAATACTGCCATAGATGCTTCGGCATTGGAAACAATGGAAGAAACACTGATGGCAATGGATTTGGGGCCTTTGCTCGGCTTGTTCCTACAATCCTTTATCGTGCAGGTCACGATGTCCGCCTTGGCAATCATCATCTTTGTGATCGTCTACGGTCGAATGATTGAAATTTACCTGATGGTCAGCCTTGCCCCGATTCCGCTCTCCACTTTTGGAAACAGAGAGCAGAGCAATATCGGACAGAATTATCTGCGTTCGCTGTTTGCAATCGGATTCCAGGGATTCTTGATTATGATCTGCGTAGGCATTTATGCGGTGCTGATTCAGTCTATCGCATTTAGCGATGACATCATCGGTTCTATCTGGGGCGTTATGGGCTACACCGTCCTTTTATGCTTCACCCTGTTTAAGACCGGTTCGCTTGCGAAGGGTGTATTCAGCGCCCACTAAGGGAAGGAGGAAATTGTTTGGCAGCGTATATTCCCGTACCTCGTGACCTGACGAGGGTAAAAACAAAAGTGTTCTTTAATCTGACGAAACGGCAGTTACTTTGCTTTGGTGCGGCGGCGCTCATTGGAGTGCCGATTTTCTTTCTGGTCAAAGCAACCGGAAATGTGAGCCTTGCAGCACTGTCCATGATGATCGTCATGTTGCCATTGTTCTTTCTGGCAATGTATGAAAAGGATGGTCAGCCGTTGGAGGTGGTTGTAGAACACTTCATTCAGACTAAATTCGTTCGTCCCAAGGTTCGCCTTTATCAGACGGACAACTATTATGATGCTTTGATGCGTCAGTACAAACTGGAAAAGGAGGTTGAACGAATTGTTTTTCAAAAAGAAGCCGCAGGCAAGAAACATCAAAATGCCTGCAAATCTGAATCGGAAGCAGCAACGAGAAATTAAAGCTGTTGTGGAACGGGCAAAGAAGGACAACGGTATTCCGCAGACTGCACAGCAGTCCATTCCCTTTCAGAGAATGTTCCCGGATGGCATCTGCCGTGTCACTGACAGCTATTACACCAAGACCATTCAGTTTCAGGACATCAACTATCAGCTGGCACAGCAGGAAGATAAGACTGCCATCTTCGATGAGTGGTGCAGTTTCCTGAATTTCTTTGACAGCTCCATCCACTTCGAGCTTTCCTTTATGAATCTGAGCACCGATGCCGAGAGCTTTGAAAAGAGTATCCGCATCCCGTTCAAGAAGGACAGCTTCAATCCTGTCCGTGCCGAGTATAGCCAGATGCTGAAAAAGCAGTTGGCGCAGGGCAACAACGGTTTGACCAAAACCAAGTACCTGACATTTGGCATTGAAGCCGAATCCATGAGACAGGCAAAGCCGAGACTCAACCATATCGAAAACGATCTGCTCAATAACTTTCGTCGTTTGGGTGTCATTGCCACTACCATGAACGGCAAAGAGCGGCTGCATCTGATGCACTCCATGTTCCACATGGGCGATAACGATAAGTTCTTCTTCGATTGGAAGTATCTTGTGGAGTCCGGGCTGTCCGTAAAGGACTTCATTGCTCCGACGGCATTTGCCTTTAAGACCAACCGCACCTTTCAGATGGGCAGCATCTTCGGCTCGATGTCCTATCTGGCAATTACGGCATCAGACCTGTCTGACCGTATGCTGGCGGATTTTCTGGATATGGAATCTACGCAGATCGTAACCATGCACATCCAGTCGGTTGACCAGACTGCGGCGATTAAGACCATCAAGAGAACCATCACCGAGCTTGACCGTTCCAAAATCGAGGAACAGAAAAAGGCGGTGCGTTCCGGCTATGACATGGACATTATCCCGTCTGACCTTGCTACCTATGGCAAAGATGCGAAGTCGCTTCTGAAAGAATTGCAGAGCCAGAACGAGCGAATGTTCATGGTGACATTTCTGGTGCTGAACACCGGGCGCACCGAGCAGGAACTGGAGAACAATGTGTTCCAGGCACAGAGCATCGCCCAGAAGCATAACTGCAATCTGCGTCGTTTGGATTTTCAGCAGGAATCCGGGCTGATGAGCAGTCTGCCTTTGGCACAAAACCTGATTGAGATTCGTCGTGGCCTGACTACCAGTTCCACGGCTATTTTTGTGCCTTTCACCACGCAGGAACTGTTTCAAAATGGTGGGGAAACGCTCTATTACGGGCTGAATGCCCTGTCGAACAACCTGATCATGGTGGACAGAAAGAAGCTCAAGAACCCCAACGGACTGATTCTGGGTACTCCTGGTTCCGGTAAGTCCTTTTCCGCAAAGCGTGAAATCACCAATGCGTTCCTGGTTACGGATGACGATATTATCATCTGCGACCCCGAAGCGGAATATGCGGCTCTGGTTCACAAGTTCAATGGTCAGGTGGTAAAAATCAGTTCCTCCAGTACCAACTATATCAACCCCATGGACATCAACCTGAACTACTCTGAGGATGACAACCCGGTAGCACTGAAAGCCGATTTTATCCTGTCCCTCTGTGAGTTGATTATGGGCAGTAAGGATGGCTTGCAGCCTATCGAAAAAACGGTTATCGACCGTTGTGTGCATCAGATCTATCAGAGATATTTCGACAATCCTGCTCCTGAGAATATGCCGATCCTTGAGGATTTGTATGATGCCCTTCTGAAGCAGGACGAAAAGGAAGCCCACCATGTAGCGACCGCCTTGGAAATCTATGTTAAGGGTTCTCTGAAACTGTTTAACAACAGAACCAATGTGGATATTCAGAATCGTCTGGTGTGCTTCGACATTAAGGAGCTTGGCAATCAGCTGAAGAAAATCGGTATGCTGATCGTGCAGGATCAGGTCTGGGGGCGTGTAACTGCCAACCGTTCTGCCGGTAAATCGACCAGATATTATATTGACGAGTTCCATCTGCTTCTGAAGGAAGAACAGACGGCAACCTATTCCGTAGAAATCTGGAAGCGATTCCGTAAATGGGGCGGATTGCCGACCGGTATTACCCAGAATGTCAAAGACCTGCTTCGTTCCCCGGAGATTGCCAACATCCTCGAAAACTCTGACTTCATCTATATGCTGAATCAGGCAAGCGATGACCGAAGTATTCTGGCGCAGCGGCTGAACATTTCGCCGCATCAGCTGTCCTATGTAACCAACTCCGGTGAGGGCGAAGGGCTTCTGTTCTATGGCAATGTGATTCTTCCGTTCATTGACCGATTCCCGACCGATCTGGAACTGTATCGCATTATGACCACAAAGTTAAACGAGGTGGCACAGGAAAAGGAGGCGTAATGTATGGCGAAAAGACCTACACGACTCCGTTTTACCGAAGATGACCTTGCAGATTCTCATGTGAAGAAAGCTGCCGACCGTGCAGATAAGGCGGTTGATAAGGCTGAAAAAGCGGCAGACAAATTGGCTTCCAAAAAGGCAAAGCCGAAGCTGAAGCTGGAAACAGATGCAGCCGGTTCCCGTAAAGCAAAGCTCCGTTTTGAAAAAGCGGAGTTTACGGAAATTGAGCGCCCATCTGTGGCAAAGCACATGGCAAGCCGTGGTGCCGCAGTCACTCTCACATCCAAAGCACATCGGGCGGTGTCAGAATATGAGGATGATAATATCGGTGTTCAGGCTGCGCAGGAAACGACCAAGGCTGTTGAATCCACTGCCTATACTGTCGATCATGCCGTTTACAGCCATAAGCTGAAAGCCTACGACAAGGCAGAAAAGCTGGTTGAGAAGTCGGATAAAGCCAATGTAAATGCCCTGTATGAGAAGTTCAAAAAGGACAACCCCGATGCCGCTTCCAATCCCATTTCCCGTTGGCAACAGAAAAGGGCAATCAAAAAGGAATATGCTGCCGCCAAAGCCGGTAAGAATACCGCTTCGACAACGGCTTCTGCATCCAAGGGTGCAGGCAAGGCAACGAGCAAAGCAGCTCAGGGAGCCAAGAACATCACAGAGAAAGTAACGGAGTTTTGCACCACACACTCTAAAACGATTCTGTTTGTTTTGATTGCTGGACTGCTTTTTATGATTCTCTCTGGGATGTTCTCGTCTTGTTCGGCTATGTTCCAAGGCGGCACACAGATCGTTCTGGGAACTTCTTTTACCGCAAAAGAGGAAGATATTATCGGTGCGGACAATGATTACAAGGCTTTGGAAGCTGCGCTCCGCAATGAAATCAATAATATCGAGCGTACTCATAGCGGATATGACGAGTACCGGTATGACCTTGATGAAATCAACCACAATCCTTATGAACTTGCGGCATATCTGACGGTAAAATTCGAGGACTACACCAGAGATGAGGTGCAGGCTACCCTGCAATGGCTGTTTGAGCAACAATATGAGCTGACCCTCACAGAAGTAGTAGAGATTCGTACACGAACAACATCTTCTACTGATCCCGAAACGGGAGAGACAACAACAGAGGAAGAAGATTACGAATATTATATTCTGAATGTGAAGCTCAGAAATAAGGGCTTGAACAGTGTGATTTCAAATTCCGGCTTGTCGGAAGATGATATGGAGCGATATAGAATTTTGCTTCAGACAAGGGGCAACAGACCGGATATTTTCGGAAATGACATTTACGCCACCCCTGGCGGTGAGTACACCGATTATGATATTCCGGGTGAAGCGCTGACAGACACAAGATTTGCCAATATGATTCGGGAAGCAGAGAAATATCTGGGATACCCGTATGTGTGGGGCGGCAGCAGCCCGTCTACCTCCTTTGACTGCTCCGGGTTTGTTTCCTATGTAATCAATCACTGCGGAAACGGTTGGAGTGTTGGTCGTTTGACCGCAAACGGTTTGATGGGCGTATGCGACATTATCCCGAAAAGCTCAGCCAAGCCGGGAGATTTGATTTTCTTCCAAGGCACCTATGATACCTCTGGTGCATCGCACGTTGGTATTTATGTCGGCAATGGTATGATGATCCACTGCGGAAACCCGATTTCTTACGCTTCTATCGAATCGAATTACTGGCAACAGCATTTTTACTGCTTCGGCAGAATCAGAAATTAAAGGAGGGATGGCGATTGAGTGCCAAGTTAGACAGAATAGGTGCAGACCTTGAAAAAGCCCGTAAGAAGCGGGCAGAATGGGATGCTAAGGTGAAAGACCTGGAACGCAGATACCGTGAGGAGGAAAATTCCGAAATTCACGAAATGGTTCATGCTGCGAACCTGAATCCCGAACAGCTTTCCGAGCTGCTCCGTATGTTTGCAGCGGATATGGCTCCGAAGCCTGATACGATCAATACTATGAATGAGGAGGAACCGCAGAATGAGATTTAAGAGATTCAGTGCCATGTTGCTGGCACTTGCGATGTGCATGGGTGTGTTTTCGACAACGGTGTTTGCCTACTCCGATGAGAGTGCAACAACCACTACTACGGGAAAGGCGGAAACCGTGGAAACAGTCCCTGAGAAAACCGAAGATAAGACTTCCGAGGAAGTTCCCTACACCGTGACCGTCAATGAGGATGGCACGGTGGTTTTCTCTTTCAATGGTAAAGAATGGACTTACGGTGCAGAGGAATCCGAGGATAATAACATGGGAACTGGCAAGGTGGTAACGAGCGGTTCCCGTTTGAATGTGCGTACCGGTGCAGGCATGAATTATGAAATCATCGACCAGCTCCGCCCCGGCGAGGAAGTTGTGGTAGTCGGTGTTGAGGGTGACTGGTATCAGATCACTGTACCTGAAAAGAACGGTTATGTTCACAGCGACTATCTGGAACTGATTGAAAAAGCCGAGCAGAACAGCGAAATGGATATGGCGCTGCTTATGATGTTTATGAGTGCGTTCATGCAGAACACGGACACAAGCGAACCTGCCCTTACTCCTGACGGCAATCTGACTCTGGTTGACGATGTTGGTTCACCTACGAAAAGTGGAAAGCAATTCATTACTGCCGTTACCAAAAACGGAAACTATTTCTATATCATCATTGACCGTGATGATAAGGGCGAGGAAACCGTGCATTTTCTGAATCAGGTAGATGAAGCCGACCTGCTCAAGCTGATGGACGAGGAGGAAGTTGCAGAGTTCACCAAGCCGGTTGAGGAAACAAAGCCGGAAGTAGTTGAAACAGTTCCTGAAATTACAGAACCGGCACCGGAGGAAAAGCCGAAATCTAAGAATATGCTCCCAGCGATTCTTACTCTGATTGTGCTTGCCTGTGGTGGTGGATTCTTCGTATTTAAGAAAGTTCAGGAAAAGAAGAAGGAACAGGAAGCGGCAAAGCCTGACCCGGATGCTGATTATGTGGACGATGACGAGGACTATGGATACGATCCGGAGTTTGAGAACGATGATGCAGATAGCTCCGCCGATGAAGATGATAATGAGCCTGTGTAAGCAGGATAGGCTTGATGCCTGTGGCAACCTTCGGGTTGCCTTTACATATAGAAGTAGTTTTTCAAAAACCGATGTGATATAATTTGTAGCATAAACGAAAAGACAAATCGGAAGTTGTGGAGGTAAAATATAGATGAATCAAGGTAGAATTATTGTAATCACAGGTGCGCCGGGGACAGGAAAAACTACAACGGCATCTGCTGTTGCAAAAGAATCAGATTTGGAAAAGTCTGTGCATATGCACACAGATGACTTTTATCATTATTTGAGTAAAGGGGCAATACCACCGCATTTGCCAGAATCAAATGAGCAAAATTTGATTGTCATTGAAGCGTTTTTAGAAGCTGCGAAGCGATATGCTCGTGGTGGATATGATGTAATTGTAGATGGTATTGTAGGACCGTGGTTTTTAGAGCCGTGGCTCAACATTGTTCAAGAGCATTATGAAGTACACTATATCGTTCTAAGGGCAAGTAAAGAAGAAACTATGAAGCGAGCTATCGAACGCTCAAAGTTAGACAGAGAAACAAATATTGAATTAGTTGAAACAATGTGGAAGCAATTTTCCAATTTAGGAATCTATGAATTAAATGTTATAGATACAACTACGCATTCAATCAAAGATACTGTTTCAGCAGTAAAAGAAAAAATAGTAAGCGGTACGGCTTTACTATTTTAGACAATTCCAGCTTGTCGAACTGAATCAATTTTACATAGCAGTCATGCACTACGGTGTGTGGCTGCTTATTTTTTGCGAAAGGAGCAGATGCAAATGAAATTAGTTTTGGCTGAAAAGCCCTCGGTTGCACAGAGCATTGCCAAAGTGTTAGGTGCTGCCAAGCGTGAGGATGGCTACTTAGAGGGAAACGGATATGTGGTCAGTTGGTGTGTGGGGCATTTGGTGGAGCTGGCACAACCGGAAGCCTATGATGCGAAGTACAGCAAATGGGCTTATGCAGACCTGCCTATCTTCCCGATGGACTGGCTGTATGAGGTTTCTGCCGGTACGAAAAAACAGTTTGGGATTCTGAAAAAGCTCATGGCCAGAGAAGATGTTGCGAGTCTTGTGTGTGCAACAGATGCCGGTCGTGAGGGCGAGCTGATCTTTCGATTGGTGTACCATAAAGCCGGGTGCAGAAAGCCGTTTGAGCGGCTTTGGATTTCCTCGATGGAAGATGTAGCAATCAAGGCGGGCTTTGAAAATCTCAGGTCTGGAACTGAATATGATGCTTTGTATGAAGCAGCACTGTGTCGAGAGCGAGCCGACTGGATTGTTGGCATTAACGCTACTCGACTTTTTTCGACCCTTTACGGGCAGACTCTGAATGTCGGTCGTGTTATGACCCCTACCCTTGCTATGGCTGTCATGCGGGAAGCTGCCATTTCTGCATTCAAGCCCGAACCGTTCTACACAGTTCAGATTGGATTGAATGGTTTTACGGCTGCAAGCGAACGATTCAAAACCGAGGAAGCAGCGGAAGCTGTCAGACAAGGCTGTTCGGTGGCAATCGTTCAGAAAGCTGAATGTAGGGAGAAAACAGAAAAGCCGCCTGCGCTCTATGACCTGACCAGTTTACAGAGAGAAGCCAACCGTGTGCTTGGTTACACGGCACAGCAAACCTTGGACTACACCCAGAACCTCTACGAAAAGAAACTGGTCACTTATCCCCGTACCGACAGCAGATTCCTGACGGAAGATATGGCACACAGCCTGCCCGACCTCGTAAAGTTGGCTTTCCACACATTCCCCGTGGAGGATGTGGATAACATACCCGTTCATGCAGAGCAGGTTGTGAATAACAAAAAGGTCACAGATCACCATGCCATCATTCCGACCAGAGAATTGCGAAAATGCAATCTGAGCGAACTTCCCAAGGGTGAACTTGCAATTTTGCAACTGATTTCCAATCGGCTGTGTGTTGCAGTGGGAGATCCACACCGATACGCAGAGACAGTCATTGAACTGGACTGCGGCGGCACAGCGTTCTCCGCAAAGGGCAAAACCATCGTGCAGAACGGATGGAAGGCTTTGATTCAGAAGGGTTCTTCGACAAAAAACGACGAAAACGTGCAGGCACTCCCTTCTGTTTCCGTCGGTGACGAAATGATTGTCAGCGGCACGGAAATCAAGGAAGGGAAAACTTCTCCCCCAAAACACTTTACCGAGGATACGCTACTTTCTGCAATGGAAACTGCCGGTGCGGACGAAATGCCTGATGAGGTGGAGCGCAAAGGTTTGGGAACTCCTGCGACCCGTGCCGGTATCATTGAGAAGCTGGTTCGTATCGGTTTTCTGGAGCGTAAAGGCGATAAGAAAACAAAACACCTGATTCCGACTCACAAGGGTACGGCTCTGGTAACGGTCATGCCGGAACAGATTCAGTCCCCATCTATGACGGCGGATTGGGAAGAAAAATTGTTGCTCATTGAAAAAGGCGAATATGCCAGCGAGGATTTTATGGACGAGATCAAAGATGTGATTGCCGGTTTGATTCAGAACTATGAAGTGATCCGTGATTCCGAGGTTCTGATGTCGAAAGAAGCCAATTCTATCGGTAAATGCCCACTCTGCGGCAGTGCTGTAGAGGACAAGTCCAAGGGATACTTCTGTTCTAATCGAGGGTGCAGGTTTGCCCTTTGGAAAAACAATCGTTACTTTGCGAGTATCGGCAAGAGCATGACTTCTGCCACGGCGCAGAAACTGCTCGGTTCCGGCAAGGTAAAGCTCAAGAATTGCAAGTCTGAAAGGACAGGCAACACCTTTGATGCCACCGTCTTTATGGAGGTATCGGAAGATGGCAAAACGAAGTTCAGTATGGAATTTGAAAATGGAGGAAAGCGCAAATGACAAATGAGTACAACCCGGATGGTAAGGAAATCCGATTTATCGACAGCCACTATAAGGACTTGTTCCGTATTCCTGACGGTGGCTGCATCCAGATTCACTATCCCGATGAGACCGTCGTAAAGCCTTGTACATTCATCGACGAGTACCACACACAGATTGGATACAATGTGTTTCATATCTGCCAGTTTGCAGAGATTATGGAGCGCAACGGTGCAAGCTATATGGCGGAGCCTGAAATTATGGGCGATGAAGCCGCATGGAAGGTTGGAAGGGACAGAATCCTTGCGGTACAGACCTGCGAAGATGGTTACGACTACACCCTATTAGATGAAAACTACAACGAGATTGATGGCGGTCAGGTCGATAACCCTGAACTGTCCATGATCGAAGTCCGCCAGGATATTCTGGAATCCTTTGGATTGGAGCGCCGGGAGCTGCGGGCGATGTTCTATGAGGATGTCATGGAGCAGGCTTTTGAAGTCGGCAGACAGGCGGTGGTGGTCAATGACCCTATCGCAGAGCTTGCTTTTAAGCTCGACCGTTTTGCAGAGAACTTCGACCCCTATGAATATATGGATCAGGTCGATGATGTGCAGGCGCATATCCAAGAAATCAAGGCGGATCTTGCCGCTGGTAATACGGCTCCGTATCGTGAGTTTCTGAATACAGCCATTGCAGAATCCCGTGAGGAAACTGCGGTTGAGGTTGCCAAAGTGCTGAAAAGTCAGCTGGATAAGATCGACTCTCCGAAGCATGGGTCGGTCATGGAAAAACTGGCACAGGCCGCAGAAAAAACTGCGCCTGCCAGTCCCTCCCCCAAACGCAAAGAACCTGAACGATAAGGAGGACACTGATATGAAAAACGAAAAATGGGATGATATTCACGGAAATACCACCCCGGATGACAGAATGGTTGCTTTTCTGGAAAGCCCCACGGATTCTTATGCGATTCTTCAGCTGCGGGAAGATGTAGACGATAATATCCCGCTCATGTTTGCAAATTACAGCTACCTTCAAAAGAAAGAAATGGAGCCTGAGATTGACCGTTACGAGGTGGTCTATCATGGCTCCATTTCTGTGTCCGAGGATGTGGATCGGCAGCTGGAAGATTTGTATGTGAAGTTCAATATTGACCACCCGAATGATTTCCGTGGTCACAGCATGTCGGTCAGCGACATCGTAGCCTTAAAGGTAGCCGGTGAGGTATCCTTTCACTATGTAGATTCTGTCGGGTTTCAGAAGCTGGAAAACTTTATGAAGTCCGAAAACTACCTGAAAAACGCAGAGATGGCAATGGAAGATGATTATGGGATGATTGACGGCATCATCAATAACGGAAAAGCGCCTGGATTAGAGGAACGCCCTTCGGTATTGGAGCAGTTAAAGGAAAAGCCCGTGCCGGATGTTGCCCATAAGCCGCCCAAGAGCCACCCGGAAAGGGAGATTGAATGATGGATTTCACACAAGATGAGCGGAACATGATGATGCTTTACAGCCCTGGCACAAGGTCAGGGCTGTGTGAAGCACTGACACTGATGAAGGAACAGCTTTCGGAGGACGAGTCAGAGCTTTTTGCTTTGGCAGACTCTGTTCTCCGTAAAGTTTCAGCCATGGACGATGCCGCCTTTGAAAAGCTGAACCTTTATCCGGATTGATAGGATTGGAGGGATACAATGAACGCAAAAGAGCGATTTTATTCCGGGTTAGCAAAAGAAACGATTGGGAAAATCACCTCGAACACAGATAACTGGACTTCGTTTTTGAGAACGATGTCCCGCAACTATGAGTTCACCTATCCGGAACAGGTGATGATTTATGCCCAGCGCCCCAATGCGACCTTTTGCAAGCCTTATGAGGACTGGAACGCTGAAAATTACCGTAGATATGTAAAGCGTGGCTCTACCGGTATTGCCCTGTTTGTGATGAACAAGGATAAACCGTATCTGCGCTATGTGTTTGATGTGGCGGATACCGGCGTTCGCCGTTCTTCCCCGGAACTGAAACCGTGGGAGGTGACGCCTGAAAACCGCTCCTATGTCATGGAAGCGATGGAGCGTACCTTCGGTGTTGCCGCTGACGGGGTGCTGGAAGCACAGCTTGAAGATATTGCATCTGTACTGGCGGCTGAGTATTGGGACGATTACAAAAAGCAGCTCCTCGACATCGTTGCCAACAGCTTCCTTGAGGAGTATGATGAACTCAACATCGAAGTAGCTTTCAAAAATGCGGTGACAAACAGCGTATCCTACACGATGTATTGCCGGTTCGTGGAAAGTCCCGATAACTACTTCGAGCATGAGGATTTCCAGAAGGTGTTTGATTTTAACACCAGACAGACGGTAAATGCCCTTGGTACTGCGGTGAATGCCATCAGTACAAGGATGTTTCAGGAAATCGAAAAAGCGATTGGAGAACATGAGCAGATCAGAGCTGCTGAAAGGAGTGCAGATTATGAGCGAGATGACTTACAGACAGGCAGGAGATTATCAGATTCCGAACCTTCAGTTGGAGAACGAGGGAGAGAAACCTCTGGGCAAGTACGGCAGGATGCGTCGAGCATTTTTGGAGCAGAACAATCCGATGCTCCTGAACGACATGATTCTGACGGAGAGCCTGTTCCCACACCTGTGGGAGATCGAGGAAACGGCGAAAGCCAGAGTGGAGTTTCTGATGGAGCAGTACCTGAAGGACAGCCCCGCACCGGACAAAGAAACGCAGCAGATGGCGTGGGTACAGCACATGAACAGCCTGAAAGCACAGGCAGAGGAAGTCGTGATGACGGAGCTTATCAACAGCTGAGTCTGAACCTTTTCCTCTCCGAAAATGAACAAATCAGTTTTATCGACCGAGCAGAGAGCTTTACGCCCTCTGCTTTTTCTTTTGCCCAGGAAGAAATCGACCACTTTCTTCTGCTTGGCAGCAATACCGATGAAGCCCGAAAAGTCGTAGCGCTGGAATATATGAAGCAGAAGCCGCTGGAAGAAATTGTCCAGACCTTAAAGCAGGTCTATCACGGCGGTTATGGTCTGAAAGAAGATAGTGGGAATATCTGTGCGTGGTATGCCGAGGACGGTATCCATCTTGCCAAAGGTTCCTCTGCCATTGACAGCCCCAGGGCGCAGATCGTTTCTTGGGAAACGGTTGCCGAGCGCATTGGAGAACTTCTTGAAAATGGTCAGTTCGCAACTAATGTGGAACTGGTAGAAGCGCCCGGATATGAGCGTCAGAAGCTGGCAGAATCCCTGTGGCATCTTTATCACGATTTGAGTGAAGAAGCCCGTACCAGTAACTATCTGGCAATTCTCCATCAGGAACCGTTTCGTGGTTTCCCTGATGAAACCGCAGATTTGGCTGAAAAGTTGGATGACCCTCGTTTCCACGCAACCTTGGTGCAGCAGTATTCGGAATTCAGAAAAGCCCTTGCGGAAAATCCCGATCTGCTTCGTTTTCACTATCACAAACTGAATCTCATCCAGAAGCAGCTGTATGAACTGAATCTGCCTTTGCGTGAGTATCAGACCGATATGATGCAGATGCCCCTTGTCCGCCAGTTCATTACGGATGACGAAGTCAATGCAGACTTGACCCGTGGAAGCGGCTTTTCCGGTGGCAAAGCCCGTATTTATAACTACTGGCAGGAGAATCATTCTGCCAAGGAAAAGATGGACTTCCTGAAGCATGAATACGGAACCGGTGGTCATTCCCACGCTTGCTCCGGCGCAACGCACAGCGGTCAGGATCACGATGCCAAGGGTGTTGCTTACACAAAGAGTGGCTGCGATAAATTGCAGATGTCCTGGGCGCAGGTGGTGCAGAGAATCGACGGTCTGATGCGAAAGGGACGCTACCTCAGTCCGGAGGAAGAAGCGGAACGACAGGCTATCGAAGAAGCCAAGGTTGATCCCTTGGAAGATGTTTATGACCGTTTCGCAGTAATTGATACCGAGGATGGCGAATATGCAATCTGGGATAGCCAGACTGATGACTACTATGTAGATCCGGAAGGCGTTACGGAATATTTCACGGATGAATGGCTTGCTAATGACTATCTGGAGGAAGTTCGTCAGTCCGTAGCTGCGATGGAGTCGGTTCAGCCAGAAGCGCCTGTGGCAGAGTCTGCCGAAGTTGTGGAAGAACCCGCCCTTGAAGAACCGGCATGGAACTATCAGGTCGGTGATACGGTATATTTGGACGATACTGCTTTCCGTGTGGAGCAGATCACGGACAGAGAGGTTCAGCTGCGTGACCCTTCCCTTGCCTATCCGATCTTCCGTGCCGAGAATCGTGAAAACTTTGAGCGTATGCTCTCTCAGGATGAGAAAAACGCTGCGTTAAGGACAGTTGCAGAGAAACATCCGAACGAAATTGTCCCTGAAACAGAACAGGAGCGCCGCTATCTGGTTGCCGCCTATCATCACTTTGAAAACGGCTTCGATGATAAACTGGACTACTACACTCTGGAAGAAGCGGAAAAAGCCGCCCAGGGCTATGTGGACGGAACCATGGAGGATGACGGATTCAAGTACGATGGTGCTGCCGTTTACGATCAGCAGGAGCATAAGTGCATCCGTATCTACGGGGACTACCCTGACGAAAAGGCACACGCACAGGTCAGAGCCAGTGCGGAACCCGAACAGCAGGAACCGGAACACTTCATCGACCATTTTTATGTTGCCGAGGATATTCAGAAGCGGGGGGCGCTGGACATCAAGGAATACAGTTCCTTTGATGATGCCCTGCGAGCCTACTATGCACTTCCTGACACGCAGAGAAAAGCCCTGGGTGCAATGGATACCAGAGATCTGCCGGGTAGTCTGGACTTCGTACAGTGTGTAGATGGCAATGACACCATCATTCAGGATTATGCCAAGGTGGACGGATGGCAGAATGCCGAAGTCATGGACATTATCGCTCAGCTTGAGCAGTCCATCACCACCAGAGAAATCCCACCTGTTCCTGCGGTGAACTTCCACATCACGGATGACAACATCGGTGAAGGTGGACCGAAGCAGAAATTTGCAAGAAACATCGCAGCCATTGAAACCCTGTTCAAACTGGAAAGTGAGAACAGGAACGCCACTTCCGAAGAACAGGAGATTTTGTCGAACTATGTCGGTTGGGGCGGTCTGGCAGATGCCTTTGACCCGGACAAGGGAAATTGGGCGCAGGAGTATCAGACACTGAAAAACCTGCTTTCCGAGGATGAATATGCTGCGGCAAGAGCTTCCACCCTGAACGCACATTACACCAGTCCCACGGTCATTCGCTCCATCTACGATGCGGTCGGACAGATGGGCTTTGAAACGGGAAATATTCTGGAGCCTGCCATGGGTATCGGCAACTTCTTTGGTATGCTGCCCCCTGAAATGCAGAGCAGCCGCTTGTATGGTGTGGAACTGGATTCCATCACCGGCAGAATTGCTCAGAAGCTCTATCCCAATGCAGAAATCAAAGTGGCTGGCTTTGAAACGACAGACCGCAGAGACTTCTACGATCTGGCTGTGGGCAATGTTCCTTTCGGCAACTACAAAGTGTCCGATAAGCCTTATGACAAGCTGGGATTTTCCATCCACAACTATTTCTTTGCCAAGGCTCTGGATCAGGTTCGTCCCGGTGGTGTGGTCGCTTTTGTGACAAGCCGTTACACCATGGATTCCAAGAACTCTGACGCAAGGCGATATATGGCGCAGAGGGCGGAACTGCTTGGTGCAATCCGTCTGCCAAACGATGCCTTTAAGAAAAACGCAGGTACGGAAGTTGTGTCCGACATCCTGTTCCTGCAAAAGCGTGACCACCCGATTGACATTGTTCCGGAATGGGTAAATCTTGACCGCACCGAAGAAGGACACACCATGAACAGCTACTTTGTCACTCATCCTGAAATGGTTCTGGGCGATACGGTGGAAGAAAGTACCGCCTACGGTATGGATATTACGGTGCGTCCCATTGAGGGCATGGAACTGTCCGAACTTCTGAAAGAAGCAGTTTCCCATATTCAAGGAACCTATCAGGCGGTGGAACTTCCCGAATCTGACAAGGGCAAGGAAATCGAAACCATTCCTGCAACCCCGGATGTAAAGAATTTCTCTTATACTGTGGTGGATGGTGATGTGTACTTCCGTGAAAACTCCTTGATGCGCCGTGTAGAGCTGAACGAGAAAGCAAAAGACCGTGTGATGGGCATGGTGGAACTCCGTGGTATCGTCAACCAACTGATTGAATATCAGCTTGAGGATTACCCGGATGAAATGATTACGCAGAAGCAGGCAGAACTGAATGATGCCTATGATGCGTTTGCCACAAAGAACGGGCTTATCAATAACCGAGCCAACGGTCAGGCATTTGCCGACGATTCCTCCTACTATCTGCTGTGTTCTCTGGAAAATGTGGATGAGGACGGCAATCTGAAAAGCAAGGCGGATATGTTTACCAAGCGAACCATCAAGCCGGAACGCAGAGTGACGAGCGTAGATACTCCGTCCGAAGCGCTGGCAATCTCCATTGGTGAGCGTGGCAAGGTGGATCTGCCGTTTATGGCGCAGCTGCTTGGAACGCCCGGAGAATATGATGCGATTCAGGCAGAGCTTCGAGGGGTGATCTTCAAAGACCCGATGGCTCCCGATGCTGTGGAAGTTGGATGGCAGACTGCCGATGAGTACCTTTCCGGTGATGTAAGAAGCAAGCTGCGTGTCGCACAGATGGCGGCAGACAGGGATTCTTCCTTCCGCATCAATGTGGAAGCCTTGCAGAAAGCACAGCCGAAGGACTTGGATGCGTCCGAGATTGATGTGCGTTTGGGTGCAACATGGATTGATGCCGATTATATTCAGCAGTTTATGGAGGAAACCTTTGAAACGCCGTATTACTTGCGCCGTTCCATTGAGGTCAAGTTCTCCGAGCTGACCGCAGAGTGGCGCATCAACGGTAAGAGTTCTCCCAACTACAACGATGTGGCGGCGTATGTCACCTACGGTACAGAGCGAGCCAACGCATATCGGATTCTCGAGGAAACGCTGAATCTGAAAGATATTCGTATCTATGATACGATTGAAGATGCAGATGGTAAGCAGAAGCGTGTTCTCAACAAAAAAGAAACTACCCTGGCACAGCAGAAACAGCAGGCAATCAAGGATGCGTTCCGAGATTGGATTTGGAGAGATCCCCACAGACGAGAAACCCTTTCCACCAAGTACAACGAACTTTTTAACTCCACCAGACCTCGTGAGTATGATGGCTCTCATATCCGCTTCGGCGGCATGAACCCGGATATTACCCTCCGTGAACACCAGAGAAATGCTATCGCTCATGTGCTATATGGTGGAAATACGCTGCTTGCACACGAAGTTGGTGCAGGCAAGACCTTCGAGATGGCAGCATCGGCTATGGAGAGTAAACGGCTTGGATTGAGCCAGAAATCCCTGTTCGTTGTGCCGAATCATCTGACTTTACAGTGGGCAAATGAGTTTCTACACCTCTATCCGAGCGCCAAGCTCCTTGTTGCTACCAAGAAGGATTTTGAAACAGCAAACCGCAAGAAGTTCTGCGCTCGTATCGCAACGGGTGACTATGATGCAGTCATCATCGGTCACAGCCAGTTTGAAAAAATCCCGCTTTCTGCTGAACGGCAGGAACGGCAGCTGCGGGAGCAGATTGATGAGATTGAGGGTGCGATTGCGGAGCTGAAATGGCAGCGTGGTGAAAACTTCACGATCAAGCAGATGGAGAAAACACGAAAATCACTGGAAGCCAGACTGGACAAGCTCCTTGCCGCAGACAAGAAGGATGATGTTATTACCTTTGAGCAGTTGGGTGTAGACCGGCTGTTTGTGGACGAAAGCCATGCGTTCAAAAATTTGTTCCTCTACACAAAAATGCGAAATGTGGCAGGTCTGTCCACCTCCGAAGCTCAGAAATCTTCGGATATGTTTATGAAGTGCCGCTATATGGATGAGCTGACCGGCGGGCGTGGCGTGATCTTTGCAACCGGTACTCCCGTAAGCAACTCGATGACCGAGCTTTATACGGTCATGCGCTATCTCCAGTACAGTACACTCCAGCAAAAGAACCTGACCCATTTTGATTCCTGGGCATCGACCTTCGGAGAAACAACGACTGCGATTGAGCTTGCACCGGAAGGAACCGGCTATCGTGCCAGAACCCGATTTGCGAAGTTCTTCAACCTGCCTGAACTGATGAATATGTTCAAGGAGGTTGCTGACATCAAGACCTCTGACCAGTTGCATCTCCCTGTTCCCGAAGCAAAGTTTGAAACGGTTGTGGTTCAGCCATCTGAGTATCAGAAGGATATGGTGGCTTCCCTTTCAGAGAGAGCTGCGGATGTTCATGCTGGTATTGTTGACCCATCCGTCGATAATATGCTCAAGATTACCAGCGACGGGCGAAAATTGGGATTGGATCAGCGGCTGATGAACCCTCTGTTACCCGATGACCCTGACAGCAAGCTCAATGCCTGCGTAGGAAATATCCTTCGCATCTGGCAGGACGGTCAGGCTGACAAATTGACCCAGTTGGTGTTCTGCGACCTTAGCACACCAAAAAATGATGGAACCTTCAATGTCTATGATGATGTCAAAACTAAGCTGATTGCAAACGGTGTGCCTGCGGAAGAAGTTGCCTTTATCCATGATGCAGATACCGAGGCAAAGAAAAAAGACCTCTTTGCAAAGGTTCGTACCGGACAGGTGCGGGTGCTGCTTGGAAGTACGCAAAAGATGGGCGCAGGAACCAACGTCCAGGACAAACTGGTGGCAGTTCACCACTTGGATGTAGGCTGGCGTCCGTCTGATATGACCCAGAGAAATGGTCGTATCATCCGTCAGGGCAACCGGAACAAAGAGGTTCAGGTGTACCAGTATGTGACCGAGGGAACCTTCGATGCCTACCTGTATCAGACCTTGGAAAACAAACAGAAGTTTATTTCTCAGATCATGACCTCCAAATCGCCGGTTCGCTCCTGTGACGATGTGGACGAGCAGGTGCTGTCCTATGCGGAGATCAAGGCGCTGTGTGCCGGCAATCCGCTTATCAAGGAAAAGATGGACTTAGACATTGATGTGGCAAGGCTGAAGGTGCTGAAAGCTGACCATCAGAGTCAGCAGTACCGTATGGAAGATAAACTCCTGAAATACTTCCCGGCTGAGATTGAAAAGCAGACAGGCTATATTCATGGCTTTGAAGCTGACATCAAAACCGTGGAAGCACACCCGCAGATTGCTGAGGG
Organism: Lacrimispora sanguinis; assembly: GCF_044987295.1. Taxonomy (NCBI): domain Bacteria; kingdom Bacillati; phylum Bacillota; class Clostridia; order Lachnospirales; family Lachnospiraceae; genus Lacrimispora; species Lacrimispora sanguinis. The sequence continues at coordinate 3,166,013 of NZ_CP173277.1, forward strand.
CTTTTGCGGCATGGAAATCATGGGCAAAGCCTACACCGAAAAGGCAGATGCCGGTGAAATCCTCCTTGCGGCTTGCAAGGACACGAAAAGCGCCGATCCGGTTCCGCTTGGCATTTACCGTGGCTTTCAGATGGAGCTTTCGTTTGACAGCTTCCGGAACGAGTTTGATGTGACCCTGAAGGGCGCTGTGAGCCATAGAGTAGCCCTTGGCACGGATGCACGAGGAAATATCACCCGACTGGACAATGCCCTTGCAGGCATTCCTGAGCGCTTAGAACGAGCCAATGAACAGCTGAATAATCTCTACAATCAGCAGGAAGCAGCCAAGGCGGAGGTTGGAAAACCGTTCCCGCAGGAAGCAGAACTGGCAGCAAAAAGTCAGCGACTGGCAGAACTGGATGCAGCCCTGAATATGGAGGACTCTGCGGAAAATCGTGACGAAAGGAGCGAGCCGGAGCGTCCCTCTGTGTTGGCTGATCTGAAATCCAAAGCGGAGCATATTCCGCCTGCAAAATACTCTGAAACCCGAGAGGAGGTGTTGTAATGGCAAAGCGAGACCAGGATGTTCATTTCCTTGCGTCCAAAGAGGAGGTCGAGAGAATCCATGAGAAGATGGACGAGCTTGGCATCCGCAGCATGGGAGCCTATCTGCGTAAAATGGCTCTGGATGGTTACTGCATCAGACTGGATTTGCAGGATGTGAAAGCCCTGGTTTCGCTCCTGCGAATCTGCTCCAACAACCTGAACCAGTACGCAAAGCGAGCGAACGAAACAGGCAGCATCTATCATGCTGACATCGAGGATTTGCAAAAACGACTGGAGGAGATCTGGACGGATATGAGAGAAGTTCTTGTTCGCCTGTCCTCAATCCAGTAATCCGATAACTTGTCGGAAAGTCGCAGTTTCGGCTGCGGCTTTTACATAAGGAAATATTCTTTCATTGGTTGAATTATTCACATTGATACACTACAATATTGTTAAAGAAATTTGTCAGGAAACAGATTGATAAATCGGAATTTTTATAAAGAGCTGATCCAAAAAGCAGGCGCTGAAACGGAACTTGTCTATATGAAAGCCAGTAAAGAGCTTTTGCAAAAAAGACTATATAAAAGAAATCAGGTCTTAAATGCCAATTCGCCGTTTGTGATAACAGATGAAATATTGGAACATCATTATCACGCATTTCAGGAGCCATAGGGCGAAGGAGAAAAAGTAATTTTACAGAAAGAGGATATTATGCAGTATTCAAAGGAAGAAAGTAAAGCAATCTGGAATCAAAACGCTGAATTTTGGGATTGTGCAATGGGGGATGAATCAAATGATTTTCACAGAGAAGTTGTCCGCCCCAAAGTAACAGAGCTTCTAAATCCTGATCCAACAGACTATATTTTAGATATTGCCTGTGGAAATGGAAATTATTCTGCATATCTTGCAGAAAAAGCTGTCTCTGTTTTGGCTTTTGATTATAGTGAGAAAATGGTGGAACTGGCAAAAAAGCGCCAAAACCGGTATGCTGATCACATTGAGTTTTGTGTAGCAGACGCCACGAATGAAACAAGTCTGATGGCATTAAAAAGAAATAAGCCGTTTACAAAAGCAGTCTCCAATATGGCGGTCATGGATATTACCGATATTAAGCCGCTTTTTACCTCTGTTTATAAATTGCTTGAGGATAACGGAGTATTTGTATTTGCGACACAGCACCCCTGTTTTGTAACGCTTACAGAAAAATATATGACGCCGCACAGCTATTACGATATTGCGATTGAAGGACAGCCGCAAAAACAATGTTATTATCATCGTTCTTTACAGGATATTTTTAATCTGTGTTTTGATACCGGATTTGTCATAGACGGATTTTACGAAGAATGCTATTTTAATAAAGAAATCCCGGATATTATCATTGTCAGAGCCATAAAAATTGAGAGGTAGATAGTAGATTTGCCATTTCCTGTAATTGTAAAAAGCTTAAAACTATGTAGGTATCTATTTTGATTATAAGACAAGAAAGACCAGAAGATTATGATACGGTATATCATGTTGTAAAAGAAGCATTTGAAAATGCTGAATATACAGATGGAAATGAACAGAACTTAGTTGCTGCGTTAAGAAAAAGCAAATCGTTTATTCCGGAACTTTCTCTTGTTGCTGTCGAGGACGAAAAAATTGTAGGACATATTCTTTTTACAAAAGCAGTTGTTCAAGGGGTTGAGGTTCTTGCGCTTGCCCCTCTTTCTGTATTACCCGATTATCAGAACAGGGGAATCGGATTATCTTTGATGAAAGAAGGACACAGTATAGCACATAAATTGGGATATGAATATTCAGTTGTTTTGGGACATTCCAAATACTATCCAAAGGCAGGATATATTCCGGCAAGTGAGTGTGGAATAAAAGCGCCATTTGAAGTTGACGATGAAAGTTTTATGGCACTTAATCTTAACGGAAGTCAAAACAAATTAAATGGAGTTATTGAGTACGACAAGGCTTTTGGGATATGATGTAAAAATTAGAATTTATCAGAAAATGAGGAATAGTTGAAATGGAGGCGCTATAATAACATGAAGATTGAAGGGAACCAGAAAGAACTGGATGCAATGGTAGAATTTCATAAGGGAAACCGTGTCGAGGGACTGAGACTGCAAGAAGAATTTGCAGCGGAATTTCGTAAGGAGTATAAAGACAAAGATCACTGTCCTTGCCTGAAAGCCTGTCGTTATCACGGAAACTGTAAGGAATGTGTAGCAATCCACAGAGCGCATCAGGAACATGTTCCTAATTGTATGCGACCATTGATTAATAAAAAATTGAAATTGATGTCAGAATTAACAGAGCATACCTTGGCAAATGAAATAGAAGCTCCACATGAGATTTTAAGAAAATAGGCAAGACAAATTCCCGTTTATTGGGAAGTCGCAGAGAACGAAAAATCGGAAGTTTACAGCGAGGTGAAAGATGTTGAATTATGTAGAATATGGAAAAGAAAACAAATATGATGATGATATATTTTTTCAAAAATACAGTCAAATGAGTCGCTCACAGCAGGGACTAGCCGGTGCAGGAGAATGGGAAACATTGAGAAAGCTGCTGCCGGATTTTAAAGATAAGCGTGTGCTTGATTTAGGATGCGGCTATGGATGGCACTGTATTTATGCGATGGAACACGGAGCGTCTTCTGTTGTAGGTGTTGATATTTCTCATAAAATGCTCGAGGTAGCCAAAGAAAAAACACATTTTCCACAGGTTGAATATAAATGCTGTGCTATAGAAGATGTGGAATTCCCAGAGGAGAGTTTTGATGTAATATTAAGTTCACTTGCGTTTCACTATGTAGCAGATTATGAGATTTTAGTAAAAAAGATATATAGAATACTGAAGTCTGGTGGTAAGCTAGTTTTTACGGTTGAACATCCTGTTTTTACTGCCTATGGAACACAAGACTGGTATTATAACGAAAAAGGAGAAATACTGCATTTTCCGGTGGATAATTATTATTATGAGGGCAAACGAACAGCTGTGTTTTTGGGAGAAAAGGTTACAAAATTTCATAGAACACTGACCACATATCTAAATACACTGCTTTCAAATGGTTTTATAATAAATCATATTGTGGAGCCGCAGCCGCCGGAATACATGATGGATATTCCGGGGATGCAGGATGAAATGCGCCGTCCCATGATGCTGATTGTATCGGCGAACAAAAAAGTAGATAGATAGAACTAAAACACCTATAAGGTATAAATGGAGGTAATTTATGTTTAAAGAAAAAATTATTATAGAGATGAAAGAAGTATTCAAAGAAATTCCTTTTGGCATAGAGCATACTCTCAAAGTTTTGAAAAATGCAGAAGATATAATGAAAGGAGAAAATATCGGAGAGGAAGAAAAAGAATTCATCAGTATTATTGCTATACTACATGATATTGGTGCGGTTGAAGCACAAAAAAAATACGGTTCTATTGATGGTGTCTATCAAGAAAAGGAAGGACCAGAAGTAGCGAAAGAAATATTAAAAAAGGTAGGCTATAACAAAAATATTGATAGAATATGCTTTATAATAGGCAACCATCATACTCCATCTAAAATTGATGGACTTGATTTTCAAATACAATGGGAAGCTGATTTGCTTGAAAATTTAACGGTTATGGATAAAGAAAAAGAACAGGAAAAGATAAAAAAGTGTATAGATGAAAACTTTAAAACAAACACAGGAAAAAGGATAGCTTATAATCGCTTTATTTTAGATTAGTAGTAGATTATTACAGTTATGTATTTTATATCGCAAAGAAAAAATAGTAGTTAAGTTTAACCCTAGGGTTAAATGATGAATATGTTGAGGGCATTTTTGTTTCTGGTGAAATGCAATCGCAGGGTATAGGTAAAATTCTGCTGAATTATGCAAAGGATAAAAGGAATAAGTTGTACTTGAACGTATACCAAAAGAACGCACGGGCAATATCTTTTTATAAGAGAGAAGGATTTGAGATTCAGCATAGTGGCTTAGATGAGGCTACCGGAGAAAAAGATTATGTAATGACATGGCAACACAAATAGAAATTCCAGTTTGTTGAACTGAATCCGAAAAGCATTAGGGCGCAGAGGAGATAGAATCCTTTGCGTCCTTCCTTTTTTATACAAGGGTTGACATCATTGCGTTATTGCAGATACCCTTGTACAATGTAGTTAGAAGAAAGGGGTTGTTCCTATGAAAATGATTTTGAAAGTATTGGCACTGCCGATTCTGTTCGCTGTAAAATTGATTTGCGTTCTTGGAAATCTGCTTACAAATGTTGTGTCCTATGTGATTGGCATACTACTTTTGGTTATTGGCGGCTCTGCGATTTACTGCATTGTAAAGGCTTTGTGGCAGTCCTTGCTTATCCTTGTGGTTCTTGGAATTGCGACAATAGCAGTGGTTTTCCTACTCGTCTGGGCTGTTATGAAAGCTGAGAATATAGGAGAAAGTCTGGGCGCATTTATCAGGTCATAAGATAATATCAGAGAAAAGTCACCGACCGGTGGCTTTTTCTTTTTTGGAAGGAAGTGATGGGAATGGCAGCAACAAGATTGATTGCGCTCCATGTGAATAAGGGAAAGACGGTCGCTCAATGTTTGGCAGACAGAACCGACTACTCACAAAACGCCGCAAAAACCAATGATGGCGAATTTATCAGCTCCTATGAGTGTGATCCAAAGACAGCGGATGAAGAATTTCTGCTTTCCAAACGGCAGTACCAACACATTACCGGCAGGCAGCAGAAGAACAATATCATCGCATACCAGATACGCCAGTCTTTTAAGCCGGGAGAAATCACTCCGGAAGAAGCGAACCAGGTCGGCTATGAAACAGCGATGCGATGGACAAAGGGAAAACACGCTTTCATCGTTGCGACCCACATCGACAAATCCCATATTCACAACCATATCATTTATAATTCGACCTCGCTGGATGCTACACGGAAATTCAAAAACTTCTTCCTTTCCGGCCTGGCAGTTCAAAGACTCAGCGATATGGTTTGCCTGGAACACGGTCTATCCATTATTACTCCCAAGCCGTATCGGGAGCGTCAGAAAAGAACCGTTTATCCCAAGAAGCGTACCCAGCGTGACGAATTATGTGATGCGATTGATGTGGTGCTGAAGCAGAAACCAAAGAGCTTTGATGGCTTTGTTCAGGCTCTGGCTGACATGGGATTTGAGTTCAAGGATGGAAAGCAGCCTGCGTTCAAGGGCAAGAATCAGAAGCGTTTCATTCGGCTGCGTTCTCTGGGCGAAGGATATAGCAAAGAGGAAATTCAAGCAGTTATCTCCGGTAAGAACCTGCACAAATCAAAAGGCGGCTCTGCCAAGGCTCCTGCCCCGAAGCAGTTCCAGATGCTTATTGATGTTCAGGCAAAGATGGCCGAGGGTAAGACGGTCGGTTATGAAAAATGGGCGAAGAAGTTTAACCGAAAAGAAGCTGCCCGTACCGTCATTCTTCTGAAAGAAAAAGGCTTGGGAAACTACGACGATCTGACCGCTCATATTGAAAATCTGTCTGCCCGGTTCGATGCGCTTTCTGATTCTATCAAGGCCGCAGAGAAGCGGATGGTTGAGGTTCAGGCGTTGCAGCAACACATCAAAAACTATCGAAACACAAGGCAAATCTATATCGAGTACCGCAAGTCTGGATATAGCAAAAAGTTCTTTGAGGAACACCGTCAGGAAATCACAATTCATAAAGCGGTGAAGCAAGCCTTTGACGAATTGCAGATTACAAAGCTTCCATCCACGCAATCGTTGTATGAGGAGTTTCATCAGCTGGCAGTCCAGAAGAAGCAAGATTATGCGGAGTACCGTCAGATCAGAAAAGAGAAAGAGGAACTGCTGATTGCCAAACGGACGGTTGAAACGATTTTGAATATCGACAGGCAGAAAGAGCAAGAAAAAGAAAAAGAGAAAGAGAAAGAAAAAAAGAAGAACTTCCGTTAAAGCAAAAAGCCACGGCTATGCTCCGATTGGAGTGTAGCTGTGGCTTTCTGTTCTTAAAGGAATATATCCTGAGATCCTATCTCTACATCTGGTTTCAGTTGAATGGCAATCCCATGCTCGTCCCACGGGCAATCAGATAGAACGAGAATGCCGCCATCTTTCTTGAATAGAATGGTTTTGAGTGAGATAATCTGTGCTAAATCAGACGGAGTGTTAACCATTCGGGCACCACTCCAATACTCAGCAAACTCTTGACAATTATCATTGATATATCCAGAGGTCACATCATAGAGAATATTGTCTACTTCAGTGAGATTATCTTTTAACCACTGATAGGCATTACGCTGCTCGTCAGTAATAGGTTTACCAGAAAATGCTTTTGCTACGATGGTAATATCCCATTCTTTTCCGAAGAAAGAAAGAGTCTCTTTTTTGAACCATCTGTGTTTATAAATCATTTCACCGAATACTACATCGTTAGTCATTACATCCATTCTTTTCACTTCCTTTCTCATGCGTCCTTATTCTGCTTGTATTCAGACACACCGCCTGAATGTGGAATATTAGCATGAATTTCATTTGGTACTTTTTGCATGGTCTTGCAGTCCTTACATTCATGCCATGTGTAGTTGTTTTCTTTTCTCCATTTTTCAACTTCTTCTGGAGTACATCCTCTTTGCTCAGCCATTTTTTCATCAGCTTGCTCGAAGTTTGAATCACGGTTGTCGGTAAAATCATCTATTTCTACCGTGCCCCGTGCAACCTCTGAAAAGTCAGGCTCGCCATCGTGGAATGGAATACCGTCAATGCCGTATTTTTGCAATAACTCACCCCAACTAAGATTGTCAGGATTGCTATATGGATGTTCTGGATTTCTGCTTTTCTCAAGAGGGGTATTCTCAGGGTCTGGTTTCCATGTCGAATCACCTGCTTCGCCAGTCCATTCGCCACCGCTGCGAGGAAGAAATCCAGACTTTTCAAATTTGATTTTTATATCCAGTTTCTCAACGGAAATTGATTCTATGTTTGGTTGTTCCTTTGGCTGAGGAACATCAATCATAACTTTTTGGAAATTTTCAAATGAACTCATTAGCCTATCCCTCCTTTGGTTTTGGATTCGACCCATTCCTTATAGAATGGTATGCCGTCAACACATTTCTCGCTGTAATCTTTCAGGAGGTAGTGGCTAAGTGTAAGCAAAACTTCATCCGAAACATTATCTATCTTTTGTGCGATCAAAGTATTAAGGTGGCAATTAAATCCTAAGTCATTAAAGGTCACTTTCCTCGTATTTTCTACAGCTGTTGATAACCCCATAATGTCAGTAACAAGTTGAGCTTGCTTTGAGAAACAACCATCTTTCCAAATGCTTAACCGTCCTGTTGTGCGGTATTCTCTAAGAAGTGAATACAGAATAGCTTTTGTTCTTACAGTGCAATTACATTTCTCTACAGCATTAGGCAAGGTGGAAATGTCAATTTTGTCAGGGTGATCTAATCTTTTTTGAGCAACGAAATTCACGAGAATAGTTGTTGCCTTTTTTACTGCCTGTTCATCCTCGGTAATAGAACCACTTTCGATAAACTCTTTTTCTTCTCCAGCGAATTTATCAATCTTACATAGAACTGGTTCAAGCCAATCGTTTTGATAGATGACTGCAACGCCTTGAGGAAGTCGTGTAATCTCGTCAATTTGGTTATCTTTCAGTGCAGCCGCTTTTCCAGACACTCTACGATCAGATTCTTCCGGCAATCTCATAATTATCTTAGTGTTTGTATTTCTAATTGCGGAAATATCAACAGTTCCTGGAGATTGGTCTGCAATAATAAAGCCTTCTCCATAAGTTCTCATTTCTGCAATAGCATTTGAAATCATTTCGACGGATTTCCCTGCGATGTTACTTCCCTCTGGATTTGTATTTTGAGAATGATTACCAAGGATATTATGAGCTTCCTCCAGCACGGTGATATGCTTCAGCTTGTTATTCGCTTTTGTTTGGCTACTCATTCTGTGTTCTGAAAGTCTCATCACAAGGATACCCATGATTAAGGCTTTTGTTTCCTGTGAGCCTATTCTGCTCAGATCCACAACAATATTTGTGTCAAATAAAAGATTGTTGTCGATTTCGTTCGAAGAAAAAATCTGACCATTAAGACCATTTGTGAGAGAGCGAACTCTGGTCGTAAGGGAGCCTACATAATTCGATTTGACTTCCTCAGAGTAATCGGATTCTCCGATTACCTTAATTAGCTGTTCCAACAAATCCTGAAAAGTCGGGAATAGCGTTTCAGAAACCGTATTTTTCGATGTAGTCAAATCCCAACCGCAAGCACTGTAAGAAGCGAGAACTGCATCTTTAAGCACCGCTGGCATGGCGGCATACATTGGCCAACACACATTGAAAATCTCAATCAAACGGTCAATGTGTTCCAAGACATGAATCTTCTTAGGAAATTTGAAAGGATTGATTTTCAATAGTTTTGTATAGGCTGGATTAGTGCCAAAAACAGAAACATTTCGCTTGTGACCAAAAACGCCTTTATATTCGCCCTTTGCAGGTTCGATTACCATGAAAGAAATGGAATCCCTTCTGGTTGTAGTGAGTTTGTCTAAAAGGGTATATACAGTATTAGATTTACCACTACCAGTAGCACCGACAATAAATGTGTGCATAGCGAGACTATCAACATCAAGTTCAACTTTTGATGTGCTAATTTCACGTCCCATGCTAAAAATATTGCCAAGCTGGATTTTATCTCGTTCAGGATGAGAACTGTATTTTACAACATCCTTTCCAAAATCAATATGTTCAATAACCGGGAATCCGCAAACGGAGTTTCTTGGAAGTCCCATGTGGATTGCCAATTCGTTGCCGCTTACTAAACTGGTAGGAGTTACCGGAATTGTATAGTCGTTGATTGAGTATGCAAATACAGGGTGTATGAAGTTACGAACATATTTTGCGATTTGATCATTTTGGGATGTTGATTCTGCAATCAATTCTTGTGGTTTGTTCCAAGTGTTGATTGCAGATACTTCAAGCCCAGAATTTTCTCCACTCATTAGAGCTTTGTAAGTAGCAGCAGCAACTTTTGATACGGAAGAATCCGCACTCATAAAGTAAGCGGCACATTCCCACATACCAATGCTTTCAAATTCAGAAAGACGCTCCAGCTGTTTATCAATTCGTTCAAGCATTCCGATCAGAGGCTTGTTCTGGATTGTCAGCTGCAAATTTTGGCTCTCTCCAGAAGTTATTCCCAGAGAGTGAGCTAAACTGTGGGATGTTCCAATAGTTGTTGTTCTACTTTCAGAGTCGGAGGTTCCAGAAGAAGTGCTAACGCTTCCGCCACCATGAGTTATGCTAACTGTTTTGTTGGTTGCGGTAGATACAGCCGCACCGACTAAACCGCCAACGGCACTACCAATAGCAGCACCAGCCACGGTTCCCGGACCAGGAATAATACTACCCACAACAGCACCGGCGATGGAAAGGGTTGAGCCAATCGTACTGCCAATTTTGCTTCCTAAAGTTTGTTCGGATGTGGATTTAACAACTCCTGTGTTCTGAGACGCAGTTCTGTTTTCATTTGTCGTGTGAGTATTCCCCTGAGACTCGGAAAGATTTTCACTATCTGTTTCGGTATCGGTAGTTGATGTTGATGAGTTTTTTCCATAGTTGACCATTATGTTTGCATAAGGAGACAACTGTGTATATATATTTTCGTATCCCTGTCTCACGAGATTCAACTGGTCTTGAGAAGTTGAATTTGCCACAATTACCGCAGTATATCTACTTCCTTGCATTGCAAGAGCGAGTTTTTCAAGCCCCTGTAAGTATTCATCGTTATCAATGAAATCTTTATTCTTGTTGTTGGCTACACATGAAACGGCAGATATTGAATCAGATTCAAATGAGTTTAACAACGCTTCAATTTGGCCGGTTCTTAGGTTTTCGGTTTTTGTACCAGGAAACTGTCCCTTCATTGCGTTGACAAGTGCAGAGTACGATGTCTGTGTGCTGTTTTCTTCCGATAAAGAACGGATGCCAAGGTAAAAATCGGTTTTTGTTCCATCGCTATCAATAATAGTAATGATAGCACTATTAGTAGCAGCAACAGCGTTAAATACACTTGCGAATTTATATGTAGCAGACTCATCCTTTTCGTAAACCATCTCAGTGATTTTGAAAAGGCGGATCTTTCCCGTGCTATTGGTAAGTTGTTTTTCTTCTAATGGAATAACCGGCATATCGGGAAGCATCGTAATGTAGTTTTTTAAGACAACATCATCAACGAGCTGAAAGGCAGCAGAAAAACCATTCTGCAATTCCTGCATTTGCGGAACTGTTAATGATGTTTCAGATTTTACAATTTGCTCTGACATGGTTCTGTGCCTCCTTTATCCTATTTTCTTTTGTTATTTGCTTTAGTTGCAATTCCAACTCCTGCGATTGCAATTCCAGCTCCTATAATGACTGGTTTCACAGTTGCGATTCCAACGGTAGCTACCACGGCACCGCCAACAATTATTGCACTTCCAAGGTCAATACCTACTTCTGTTTTACCTTCATCAGAGCTGGATTTTTTCTCGGTTTCACTAACGGTGCGTCGTCCGGTACGATTTTGACCGCTGGAACTTCCAGTGGATTGTACTCTATGATGAGTAGCACTTTCCTTTGGATGAGTTTGAGAAGCCTTGTTCGGCACTTCACGCTCACCAATTATCGTCTTTCCTGTGCGTGAAGGTTTCCTATCTTGGTTCGTAGGTTCACTGACAGGTGCTTCAACAGGGTCTTTCTTGCTTAATACCACTCGAATAATATCTTTGATGTGATTTAGGCGTATCATAGAGAAATTGGAAACAACAGCAACAAGTTGTTCGTTGAGGTATTCCTTGTTCCAGTTTAATGGTTCCAGTTCCAACGGTGCATTGTCATGTTCCTGGAGAACTGGCAAACGACTATTAGCGTAAGAGAATGCTTCTTCAAAGGTTGCAAATGTCTGGTCTACTATCAGATAGTTAGACAAGTAGCTACGAATTTGAATTAGCTCGCCTTTGTCAACAAATTCCTTAAATTCAGGTGCTATGCTCATTATCAACTCCTCCTTTATATTTCAAGAATTGCTTCAAGCTCGTTTTTTACTTCCTCAAGGCGAGCAAGCAGCTTATTAGCATCTTCAAGAGCCTTTTTAGATGCTTCCTTAGAACTTGTTGCTTCTCGTAATTCTTTTGCTTTGGCTGCAAGAATGCTATCTACTTCATCAAACTGTTCATAGAAGTATTCTTTGATGCTATTAGTTTCTTCTTTTGCGTAGTCCAGGATTCGCTCTCTTTCCAAATGGAGAGAGTTGATAATCGGACCCACCATAGAGTTAAACAACTTATTCTTACTGATGAATGTGATTTCTTCTTTAACTTCAACGGGGTAGAATTCTGTTTCTTCGTATTCAGGGTTGAACCATCTCAACGGATTCAAAACACGCTTCAAGCCACGGGCTCTCTTTGTGACGGTGCGAGAGCGAGATTCGGTGTGTGTTTCAGTACGGCTATCCAAAGAAGAATCCATAACATTGTCTGCGTTAAGCTTGGCAAGATTTCCCTTTACAAAAGAGGTCAGATCAATGGATAATCCATCCGAACTAAATTCTTCGCTCAAAGCAACCAGTTTCTTGATATACTCGTCTAAAAGGCGACGGCTTTTTGCCTCAATATCTTCGTTTAGAAGCCTTGTAACTGCAACTTGGAACTCATCCTGTTTTTGACCTGCGAGTTTGGAAAAACGCTTAATGAATTGAAGGGCATCGTCTTCCTCCATTTCGTTAGCGCAGTTTGAAAAGAAATCAGTAAGGGTAGTCTGAACATCTTTGATCAGGTGATCAACATCTGTACTTAGTTTCGTTGTGATCTCAAGAGAAGCAATTCTTTTCTTGAACGCATCATTTTCGGTCTTACTGGTCAGTTTCTCCTCTAAACGATCAATCTGTCCTTGTAACTTTTCCTGCTCTTTTTCACGAGAAGCAATTTCACGCTTTGTCTGTTCAAAGGCTTCAGCACTGTCCAGCCCATGCTTGAATGTGTTTACAACATTAGTGATTTTCGCTGGACGACAATATTTTGTTACATACATACGAATCGTTTCTTCAATTCCTCGTATGCCTGTATGAATTAGTGCTTGTCCCAAAATATCGTTGTTTTCTATTGCTTCCTGCAATTCAGCATCAATTTGAGTTTGGCAGCTATATACCAAGGTAGGATACCTTTCCAGGTGAAGTTGCTCCTGGTCAATCAGCTTCTGAGCAATCGGTTCAAGTTCACGCATGATTTTTTGCTTTTCGGCTTCATCCTGTGTAGATTGATAACGCCTAATTAAGAGAGCAGGATGTGCTGCGGCAGGGAAAATGTTAGGATTATCAATTCCCATTTCTTCAAGATAACGAATTGTATCTGGAATAGTCTCCCCAGCGATGTCATCATCTTCCTCGTCGTAGGCATCCAGTTTATTGATTACAAACATAAATCTCTCACGAGATTGCTTACCACCAACACTCATGCTGCGTGCAATTCTTTTAAGAAATTCATCCTGAGCTTCATCGTGTAGCTTACCGCCGTTCATAACAAACAGTACTAACATTTTCGAGGACTGATCCAGAGCTTTTGCAGTAACTAAGCCGTGATTTTTGTCTCGTGCATTATCAGGACCCGGTGTATCTATCAGGATAAGTGAAATCTCATCGGATGTTACGAATGGAATATTGCCCGAAACATGAACCTCACTAACATCCGGGTTCTTATTCAGAGAAATCATAGTTTTATAGTCTAAAACGGAATGATGCGCTAATTCATTTTTATCACTGTCATACGCAACAGCCTTGAATGTATCGTCATCATCGTCTTTAATCTTTGTGATGGTTGCTGTACACGCTCCTTGCTTGGAAGGCATCAGTTTTTTTCCAAGCAAAGCATTGATAAGTGTGGATTTACCTGCACTCATGGTAGCAACAACATTTACTTCAAATTCTTCATTGAATGCCTTATTAAAAGCATCACTTACAGCTGGAGATTGAAGCTCGTCAAAAGGTAATTTGCGAACTTTTTCAAACAGTTTACGAATATCTGCTTCTTTTTCGCCAAACTCTTTTGCAGGCATTTTTTTGATTGTGATTGTCAATCCATCTTTTTCGGCAGCTTTTGATGATGCCAAAAGGTCTTGATAGTCCAGTTCTGTGCCATAGAAAGTAATAACAAATTCATCGTCATTATATTCATCTGCGAGGAGAGAAGGAATCTTGTCAACCCATAGTTGGAAACGCTGATTTAAGAATTGAATCAGCTTGCTATCTTTTTTTGGTTCTTCGCCATTTACTTTTATGGCAGAAGTTAGTTTATAAGGGTTATGCATTATAGTAACATTCTGCATAGTTACTCCTCCTTAATTGCGTTTATAATCGTAGCTTCAAATTGTGGAAGTCCGGTTCTCACATATAGCTTTTGTAGCTCATGATAGTCAAGATCGTCAAGCGGAAAACCTTCATCACAAAAATCGGCTGTTGTTTCAATAGAAAAGTATGGACTCAAATCATAGGCTTCATCTTCATACTTCCGAACGAATGTTTTTAACTCTGTAATCTCATTAGGAGAAAGTTTTGAATGAGAGAGTGCCTGCTTAAATAATAATCCAGCTTTTGCAGACATAGGGCATACGATAGGATCGGTATATCCTATATCGGTCAAATGGCTCGAAACATTGGATATTATTTCTTCGATGTCGTCATCTTCAAAATCACAAGAGTCCATCATGTTCACGGCAAAAATTATTTTCCCATATTTTACATTTTTATGTATGAAGCTCAGATGCGCAAAGTCTCCTTCAGATCCGTAGTTTTCAACGGGAATTACATATACAATCACATCGTGTTCGTTGTTTCTCAATTCATCTCTTGTTATCTGCTTATGTGCAGGATTAAGAAATGAATTTACTCCAGGGGTGTCAATCAATCGTATTTTATATTTGCCTACCTCAGAGTTAAAATAACCCGCAACGGATAAAGGTGTCTTTCTTTCTTCGGAGGTCTTACGAACCTGCGGAGCAGATAAATTCAGCTTTTCCCCTTGTTCATCAAATACATTGTACTTTGGATGATAAACAGGCGATGAGTAAAAGTCCATAACTGTTGCTGTGCAGGCGGCTTTTTTGGTGAATGAAAGCTCCTGACCGATTAAGGCGTTAATCAATGTGGATTTACCTGCACTCATAGTAGCTGTAAAAACAACTTTTTTTTCAGTTGTCCTGATAAAAGACTGTGCATCAATTAAGCTCTTTATCATCTCGTCAGTTATCATTTGGATGCCTTGCAGCTCAGACGGATTTGAAAGCATTTTGTCTAAAATGTAGTCCATCTTTTTGTGATACCGTTGATGAACGCTTCCTTTGAGCATATCACAAATTTGTGTTGCATAATTAAATCCATCAATTGACAACAAGTAGATACAATCAAACAAAAAAACATAGCGATAGGAGAAAAAACGAAATGGAGTGAAGCGTGTTTTGGTTATCTCCTTAATTGCAGATTTAATATCGTAGTTATTTTCGGATATATTTGCCAGAAAATCTGCTTTGAAACGGTCAAAACGAATTAGAACTTCGGTGTCATCCGGACATAGCTTTTTTCTGTAATGCTCGATCAAGCAGATGTATTTTAGTTTTAGCTCTGGCTTTTCATTTGCCAGCGGATGAGTAATCGCTGGATATGAAATAAAAAACGGCGTGTGTTTGGTCATCATAATATATTGTGATCGTCCCCATAGGGGATGATTCCTTTCTGCCCTGTCACTTTATTGATAGTTCATTTGCATTTTCTGTATTTCTGTTCTCATTTCTTCGACAAAATCTTTTGGAGCAGTTACCTTTACACGGCGACCTTGGCTAAGAAGCCACATTTTAATCCCATCTCCGTAAACCTCTGCTTCAATGGTGTAAGTCCTGCCATTTCTTTCAATAACTCTGGCAGTAGGGAGTTTGTCAAGAATTGCTTGGATAGCAGAACCGGTAAATTCAAATTGAATGGTTCTGAGCTTTCCTGGCCACATAAATAAACTACGTTGCCTGAGAAGTCCTTCATCAAATTCTGGAGCGTCCTCTATGGTGAAATTTTTCCGATGCTCCGTTATGTACTTTATTCTATCAACACGGAAGTACAGCGGTTTATCCGGGGCGCCCTCTGTGTTAAATGCTATAAGATAGAAGAAGTTATCTGTAAACATTACTGAAGCAGGACGAATGCGATGGGTTTTCCATGCACGATCTGCACGATAATATTCGATGGTAATCTCTCTTTTTTCTGTAATGCATTTTGCAAGTTTCCAGAGTGTTTTTTGGACACTAACGCAATCGTGTTTGATCTCAGTGTAGTGATATAATTCCTTGCGAATTAAATCATTTAGCATCGGACGGTCTTGCGCAGTAGTGAACCCTTTGAGTTTATTTGTCAAGGTCAATAGTTCTTCCTTGGAGAATACTCTTGCACCAATCATCACTTCGAGCAGAGCAAAGAGTTCTTGATTGGTAAGGAACTCGTCCATATATAAGCAGTAGCATTTCTCTTGGTTGGAGTAAACCAATTCTGTGTTTCCTACCAACTGTCTGTGATCTGCGAGAAAAGATTTCAAGTCGTTAATGTCTCGACTGATGCTTTTTGTTGAGACATTATATTCCTCAGCAAGTCTTTGAACAGATAAATCTTCTCCCCTAAGACTCCTGAAAAAAATTTCCAAAAGCCTATCATGCTTTGTGCTTTCCATAAAAACCTCCATTCCCGGTTTGCTGGATTCCCCTGTTTTTGAAATCATTATATAAAAAGTGGTGGACAGATGTA
Source organism: Lacrimispora sanguinis (assembly GCF_044987295.1). NCBI lineage: Bacteria > Bacillati > Bacillota > Clostridia > Lachnospirales > Lachnospiraceae > Lacrimispora > Lacrimispora sanguinis. Next base: position 3,182,359 of record NZ_CP173277.1, read on the forward strand.
TGTCTCAGCAAACCATAACAGAGGATCATTTTTCTGGTTCTTCTTGTTCTATAACAGCATCGTCGGGTACAAAATCCATCATATCCCCGGCATTACAATTCATAACCTCGGCAATCTTCAGAAGTGCAGAAAGATTCACCTCCTGATTTCGCCTTAGTTTTGTAAATGTGGCAGAGGATAATCCAGTCCGCTTGCGAAGTTCGGCTTTTCCGATTTCTCGTTCCACACACAAATACCACAGTTTCTTATAGCTAACTTTCAAAATGTGCCCTCCTTTTCATCATATTGTGTTTATTATACTCCGCAGGCGTTGTATATTCAATAAGTTAGCCGCAAAACAGGCTATTTTGGTGAAAAAAAGATTGTCTTGTTGCAAAAACAAGAAAAATATGAACTCCTTTGAGAAAAAGCCAAAGATTATGCACCAGTTATGGAGTATAACCTTTGGCTCTGGCTTATTCTACAAGTTCGGCACTTTCTGCCATTTTGATAATCTCAGAATCATCAATTTTGCTTGGAGTGTATTCCAGAACATAAGTGACTTCCGGAGAATAAGTCCAACAGAGAAATGCTGTGTCATCTTTCTTGTAAAGAGCGCCCGGCCAGTCCTGAATCATCATTTTCTCACAGCTGTCCATACTGTCAACCGGGAAAAGCACACCCACGGCCTCCGTATGTAATCCGGTGGTTTCTTCCGGGTCTCCTTCGTAAAATGTGGTTTTAAGGATACGGTAGTAGATGTTGTTATCCTTGTCGTTTTGGTCTCTGTAAGTCAGTGTGGCTGCGAGTTCTGTTTTGGTGACCTTCTTTACATCTTCTCCAAGAACTTCTTCAGCGCTTTTTTCAAAACGGTCAGCAAATTCATCGAAGTCCATTTCCTTTTTCTGATGTGAAGTCACCGCAATTATGATTCCAACCGCCACAACAAGAATGACGGCAAAAAGAATAGCTATTCGTTTCTTTTTATTCATGTTCTTCCTTTCCGAGAAAAATAAAGCGAAGTCAAAGAGGTACATCTGTCAGATTCATGATCTTTGCATCTGCCTTTTTTGCATATTGCATGGTCTGATAAGCTCCGCCAGAATTGTGTTCTATGCAGAAAATAACTAAATCCGACCGGTCAACCATGGATCGATTTCTGACTTGATGGGCGGACTTGAAGTGCTTTTCTGCGGATTCGAGACATATTTCAATTTCATCATAATACTCATGAAAAGACTCCTCGTTGTTCCGGTATTCCGCCGTCATATATGGCAGTACAAGAACGAGAGAACTGTTGTCATCACGGATGGTTCGCTTGCATTTGCGAACCGTTGACGAAACAAGCTGATCAAATTCTCCGTCTCGCCCAACAAGGAATTCGATATATTCTTTGGTAAGAAGCAGCTCACGGATGATTGATTCCAACTGTCGCTCAATCAAAAACGGATCATCAACTTGTCTGTGTCCAAAGAAACTGACAGCGAATAAATTCATAGAAATCTCTCCTTTGGAGATGCTTAGTACTGGTATCACCAATCAAGTCAAGATATTGATAATTATATCACCAATACAAGAAAGGATAAAGAGAAAAATTCGTTTTCCTGCTACCAACGTCGCCTTCCGATTCATACTACAATAGTTGAGGAAGGAGGGACAGGAATGGCCAACACGCAGTATGATGAATTTATTCGTATCAGGATTACAGAATTAAGAATAGCAAAGAATATTTCCGAACACAAAATGAGCTTGGATTTGGATAAGAGTGGCTCATACATTCGTGGAATAACCAGCGGAGCAGCCTTGCCGTCTCTCAGGGAACTGTTCAATATCATCTCGTATTTTGATATGACACCGGCAGAATTTTTCGCCCCGCTGGACGATGCGAATACCCCGTATCGTGAATTGTGCGAGAAGCTGAGAACCATGAATGAGGAAGAACTCGAAAAGGTCAGCACCTTTATTGGCTGGATTGAGAAGAAAGAATAGCCAAATGGAATTAAGATTTTAACCTGGATGCCAAATGGCAGTCCAGGTTTTTTCTTTCTCAGGAAAGCGTTCAGAATGAACGAGCAGCCGGTATCGTAGATACCGATCAAAGGGGATTGGGGATGCTTCCCCAACAAGCAAATTTGCGAAGATTGCACCGAAGGGAAAATCGAGAAAATGAGTGAACCTGTACAGGTTTACACTGCTTGCCAATTTGTAAAACCCCAAAATTCCGTTCCTCTAAGCTCTAAAAGTCCTTTCACTTCAAAAATTCGGATAATTCTTTGAAATGAGAAAATAAAATGTAGTGATAGCTCACTTTCTTGTTGAGTTTACCTATTTGCGTGCTATAATTATAAGTGCAGGTACTTTTTGAACGAAATATCTGGAAGAAAGGAATGGTGAAATGATGGCTGTCAGCTATAAGAGACTATGGAAGCTATTGATTGACCGAGATATGAAGAAAAAAGATTTGGCTGAACAGGCAAATCTGAGTAACTATACCATCAACAAAATGCATCGAGGTGAGAATGTAACTACGGATACGCTCGTAAAAATCTGTTCTGTCCTGGGCTGCACCTTTGACGATATTATGGAAATAGTTCCGGATGAAAAGTAATATGTCCGTTTTATGGGATAGCCCCTTTGGTAGAATATAAGCTGAAGAAGCATAACTACAATAAACTGTTAGAGTGGAGGAATCGGCAATGGCTGAAAAGAACAATGCCAACATTGGCTTTGAAAAACAAATTTGGGATGCTGCCTGTGTGTTATGGGGACACATCCCTGCCGCTGAATATAGAAAGGTAATCATCGGACTGATTTTCCTTCGCTACATTTCCAGCGCATTTGAAAGAAAATATAACGAGCTTGTTGCAGAGGGCGAAGGCTTTGAAGAAGATCGTGACGAGTATTTGGGCGAGAATATTTTCTTCGTTCCGGAGAAAGCAAGATGGTCTACCGTTGCAGCTGCGGCTCACACTCCGGAAATCGGCACCGTTCTCGATGAAGCAATGCGAGAGATTGAAGCAGAAAACAAATCTCTGAAAAATGTGCTTCCGAAGAATTACGCAAGTCCGGATTTGGACAAGCGAGTTCTGGGCGATGTCGTCGATCTGTTCACCAATATGGATATGTCTGATACAGAGGAAGGCAAAGACCTTCTGGGCAGAACTTATGAGTATTGCATCGCACAGTTTGCTGCCTACGAAGGTGTGAAGGGCGGCGAGTTCTATACACCGTCCAGCATCGTTAAGACAATCGTTGCAATCCTGAAGCCGTTCAATAACTGCCGGGTGTACGACCCGTGCTGTGGCTCTGGCGGTATGTTTGTGCAGAGCGTGAAGTTCATCCAGGCACACAGCGGCAATCGTCAGAGCATTTCCGTTTATGGTCAGGAATCCAATGCAGATACCTGGAAGATGGCAAAGATGAATATGGCGATTCGTGGCATTGATGCAGACTTCGGCCCGTATCAGGCTGACACGTTCTTTAATGACCTCCATGCCAATCTTCGTGCAGATTTCATTATGGCAAACCCGCCTTTCAATCTGTCCAACTGGGGACAGGATAAACTGCTGGACGATGTCCGTTGGAAGTACGGAACGCCGCCTGCCGGTAATGCCAACTACGCATGGATTCAGCACATGATCCACCACCTTGCACCGAACGGCAAGATTGGTCTGGTGCTTGCAAATGGCGCACTGTCTACGCAGTCCTCCGGCGAGGGTGAGATTAGAAAGAATATCATCAATGCCGATCTGGTGGAAGGTATCGTTGCCCTGCCTACGCAGCTGTTTTATAGTGTGACGATTCCTGTTACGCTCTGGTTCATTAGCAAAAACAAAAAGCAGAAAGGCAAAACGCTGTTTATTGATGCTCGAAAGATGGGCTACATGGTTGACCGCAAACACAGAGACTTCACGGATGAAGATATTCAGAAACTGGCGGACACCTTTGAAGCATTCCAGAACGGAACCCTGGAAGATGTGAAGGGATTCTGTGCGGTAGCCGATTTGCAGACTATCGAAAAACAGGACTATATTCTGACTCCTGGGCGCTATGTTGGCATTGAAGAACAGGAAGAAGATAGCGAACCGTTCGACGAGAAAATGGCTCGCCTGACTTCGGAACTTTCTGATATGTTTGCTAAGTCCCATGAACTCGAAGCCGAAATCCGTAAGAAGCTGGGGGCGATTGGTTATGAAATATAAGTTGTCAGAAATCATGGATTTAATCGGTGGTGGTACACCTAAAACGACCAAGCCAGAATATTGGGATGGAGATATTCCTTGGCTGTCGGTAAAAGATTTTAATAATGACTTTCGTTTCGTGTATGAAACAGAGAAACACATTACAGAGCTTGGCTTGAATAATTCGTCAACCAAGCTTCTGCAAGCAGGCGATATTATTATTTCAGCCAGAGGAACAGTAGGAGAAATTGCAACAATACCGTTCCCTATGGCGTTTAATCAATCATGTTATGGATTGAGAGCAAAAAAGGAAATTGTGACAGCAGATTTCTTATATTACTTAATCAAGCATAATATTCATGTATTAAAAAAGAATACACATGGGTCTGTATTCGACACAATTACTCGTGATACCTTTGCTGGAATAGAAGTTGATATACCGGATATGGACTCCCAATCAAAGATTGCAGAAATTCTATCTAACATTGATGAAAAGATAGAAGTAAATGTCCGCATAAACGAAAATTTAGCGGCTTAAAGTTCGATGTCAGATACATCCAGTTCGCCGGACATCAACTTGGGAAGAAGCGTATCTCTCAGTAACGAAAGCCGTTTATTCTCAGCTCTATTGGAATAGATCTGCTTAATCAGTGGTAATGCAATGGTATTAAACTCGACTAACGCTACTTCTGACGGCAAAGCAATGGGATATGTCATAATCTGCTGTTTATCTCCACGAGGCATTTTTGTTCCTTTGGCTCCAGCAACCATAAATGCGAAGAACTTGTCGGCATATAGCGTGCTGAATAGGTACGCTGAGTATTGAGGTTGATTAGGCATGAAGCAAAGAACATCGGTCGAGCAGCCACACTCGTCCTCGCAGTAGACAATCTTCTTAAAGTAAGGGCGAATGTTAGAAATCAAAGTATCACCCTTGTGGCAAGCAGTAGTCTGCGGCGTTGTTGGGAGGCTTGTAGCGTCAGTAGAGCCAGCTTTCCTCGGTAGCATATTCTCCGTTGAGAAGTAAGTGGTGACATCCAGCTCAGAAACAGCCACTCTATCTTTGGAATATGAGCAAATATCTGAAAGGACTCCCTGCTTGGCTGCTATATCAACATCGCCAAACCGTTCTTGATATACCGTTTGCAAAAGAACAGCTAAATTTTCGTTTACGACCTAACCCATAACTTCTGCGAGTGGCAGGAGTTTATACTGAGGATTGCCACTCCGTAGTCATTCCCTAATCATAAAAGGAGAATAGACTATGAATGATGAATTTGTAAATGATGTGCTACGAGATATGCTGGCATATCTCGATAATGGACAGGCAGAGCAGCTACGGCGAGTGCTGAAACATAATCTTTCCGGATATGAGATTCGGCAAAGAGCTGATAGCACAGCTGAGGATGCAAGTGCAGAAAATACACGGTTGACCGATGCGTTTCTTTCGGCAAAGCGAATTGAGGGATGTTCCGAAAAGTCGCTTTCCTACTACCGAAAGACAATCGAAACCATGTCTGAGAAAATTGGAAAAGGGATCACGCATATTACGACCAATGATCTGCGTTCCTATTTGACCGGCTATCAGACAGAGCGAAAATCCAGTAAGGTTACGATTGACAACATCCGCAGAATCCTATCCAGTTTCTTTTCCTGGCTTGAAGATGAAGATTACATCTTGAAAAGCCCGGTACGCAGGATTCATAAGGTGAAAACGGCTGTGACTATCAAAGAAACCTACACGGATGAAGCACTGGAAACCATGCGTGACCATTGTGATTCTCTGCGTGATCTGGCTTTGATTGATATGCTGGCATCAACCGGAATGCGTGTAGGCGAATTGGTTCTTCTCAATCGTGATGACATCAACTTTGAGGAGCGAGAGTGTGTGGTATTTGGTAAAGGCAGCAAGGAAAGAATGGTCTACTTTGATGCCAGAACCAAAATCCACCTTCAGAACTACCTTGCACAGAGAACGGATAGCAACAATGCCCTGTTTGTGTTGCTGAAAGCACCATACGAAAGATTGCAGATTGGCGGTGTAGAATCAAGGCTGCGTGAACTTGGCAAGCGGCTTTCGCTTCCGAGAGTACATCCGCACAAATTCAGACGAACCCTCGCTACAATGGCGATTGACAAAGGGATGCCCGTGGAGCAGCTGCAACGACTCTTGGGGCATCAACGAATAGATACGACCTTGCAGTATGCAATGGTCAAACAGAGCAATGTTAAGATTGCTCACCGCAAATACATAGGTTAGGAGCGTAAATCATGAAAAAGAGATTTCTTAGAGATATTGCTGAAATACAAACAGGCCCATTTGGAAGCCAACTACATAAAGAAGATTATGTTGATGTAGGAACTCCTATTGTGACAGTTGAACACTTGGGAAGCAGAGTGTTTTCTGAGCAGAATTTACCCATGGTTTCTGATGCCGATAAGAGTAGATTGAGTAAATATGTTCTCAAGAAAGGTGATATTGTATTTAGCCGTGTTGGGTCAGTAGATAGATGTTCGTTTGTTGACCAAAAACATGATGGTTGGATGTTTTCTGGTCGTTGTCTTAGAGTTCGTCCAAGCGAAGAAGCAGATCCATTGTTCCTATACTATTTCTTTTGCCTGAATACAACAAAGGAATTTGTTCGTAGCATTGCCGTAGGTGCAACGATGCCTTCTATTAACACAAAATTGCTTGGCGAAGTAGAAGTGGTTTGCCCTGAAATTGAAGAACAACGTAAAATCGCTGATATTCTTTCAAAAATCGACGACAAAATCGAAGAGAATCAGAAGATAAACGAAAATTTAGAGCAGCAAGCGCAAGCTATCTTTGCAAATGAGTTTTTATCTCTTGAATCACTACCCGACGGCTGGAAACGAGGCAGTTTGATAGATATTGCAGATTACCTAAATGGTTTGGCTATGCAAAAATATCGTCCTGCCGCCGATGAAGTAGGCATCCCAGTTCTGAAGATTAAAGAACTGCGCCAAGGTTGTTGCGATGCTACCTGCGAACTGTGTTCCCCAAACATAAAGACAAATTACATCATTCATGATGGCGATGTCATTTTCTCTTGGTCTGGCAGTCTGTTAGTTGATTTTTGGTGTGGTGGTACTTGCGGATTAAACCAACATTTGTTCAAGGTCACATCAAGCGAGTATGACAAGTGGTTCTATTATGCTTGGACAAAACACCATCTTGAACGGTTTATAGCTGTGGCTGCTGATAAAGCAACAACGATGGGACACATCAAGCGTGATGAACTTTCAAAAGCAGAGGTTCTTATCCCTAACGAGGCAGACTACAACCGAATCGGATCTTTACTTCATCCTATTTATGACTTAATTATCACAAATCGAATCGAAAGTAAAAAGCTTGCCGAAACCAGAGATACTTTACTCCCGAAACTTATGAGCGGAGAAATAGATATATCGGAGGTGGATTATGAATAAAAAAGTCCTCTCTATACCTTTTAATGCACCGTTGCATCCACAAGATACCGAATTACAAACCTATGGTTGCAGAGCCAATAATCCTGATATATGCGGAAATAACGGATTGCTGAATATCTGCGCTTTTTCCTCAGTAGATTGCATTTGCAAAAAGCCATCACGGGCATGGAAAAAGCAATACAACAAGCTCAAAGGCTAAGCAGCTAAATTTTCGTTTAAAATCTGTAGAAGGGAGAAATATCTATGCTTAGAGATTGGAATTTTTGGTGTACCGTGATGACATCTGTTGCATCTGTCATTGCGTTATGTGTATCAGTCCACCAAATACGACTAAGTAATAAACAGCAACTGTTTGATCGCCGCTTGAAAGCATATATGATGGCAAATAGCATTATTTCCCTTTGCAAAGAAAACTACGTTTTCCTTTCGGAGAAAAGGAAAACAGAACCTCAGTTTGCAAATGACGTTGTTTTTATATGGCTTACAAACAATACATATATGGAGGGGCAAGCAGAAGCCATAGAGCATCCCTTGGAACAGCCATTTCATAAGGATTTTTTGCAAAAACGAGAAGAACTTAGAAATATGGCAATGGAATTTGAACTTATTTTCAAAGGCAATGTTACGGCGCTTTATAGCAATTTTCTGAGAGATTACGAAAGTGTATTGGCTGTAATGTATCAGTATCAGATTATTATTAAAAAGATGGAAGAAGAAAACGGAAAACATCCTAATACTTCAGAAGTGTTATCGAAAATGTTTTCAGAAGAAGAATATCGGGATAGACTGTATGATGCATTAGGTAAGCTCAAGGCATCGTATGATGCAGTGTCACAAGAAAAGAATGATAAGCAACTGAGAAAACAGCTTACATTGATATAGGGGGAGGCGAAAGTATATGTCAGAATTTTATACCGAAGCGGACTATGAAAACTCCGTGATCGAATTATTCCGGAACATGGGGTACAGTTACCTGTATGGACCCGACATAGAGAGGGATTTTCATAATCCTCTGTATGAGGAAGAACTTGTTGCTTCCCTCTATCGTTTGAACCGTTCTCTGCCGGAGGACGCTATTAGTGATGCACTTTTTAAGCTGAAGAACTTTGAAAACGGCGAGTTGGTGCAGAAAAACGCTGTCTTTATGGACTACCTGCAAAACGGTATTCCTGTGCGCTATTTTGAGAAAGGCGAGGAACGCTCCTCCATCGTCTATCTTGTTGACTACAAGAATCCGGACAACAACTCCTTTATCGTAGCAAATCAATGGACTTTCATTGAAAATAGCAATAAACGCCCGGATATTCTGCTTTTTCTGAATGGTATTCCGGTTGTTATTGTGGAACTGAAATCTCCGTCCAGAGAAGAAACTGATGCTTCTGCGGCATACCGGCAGCTTCGCAACTACATGAAGGAAATCCCTTCCATGTTTATCTATAACGCCATCTGCGTTATGAGCGACCAGATGACCTCAAAAGCCGGTACAATTACTTCCGGCGAAGATCGTTTCATGGAATGGAAAACGGTAGACGGAAGCTACGAGAACACGCAGTACGCACAGTTTGATACCTTCTTTGAGGGAATGTTCCAAAAGGAACGCCTGCTTGACCTGATAAAGAACTTCATCTGTTTTTCCAACGAAGGCGTGAACTCCTTCAAAATACTGGCGGGTTATCATCAGTATTTTGCCGTAAGAAAAGCAATCGAATCAACCAAACGAGCTACCGTTACCGATGGTAAGGGTGGTGTGTTCTGGCATACGCAGGGCAGCGGCAAGTCACTGTCGATGGTGTTCTATGCCCATTTGCTCCAGGAAGCCTTGGATAGCCCAACGATTGTTGTGCTGACCGATAGAAATGATCTGGACGATCAGCTTTTCGGGCAGTTTGCAAAGTGCAAGGATTTCTTGCGCCAAGACCCGATGCACGCTCAGAGCCGTGAGAATCTGCGTGATCTCCTTGCCGGTCGTCAGGCAAACGGTATTATCTTTACGACTATGCAGAAGTTTGAGGAATCTCACGAAGCCCTTTCTGAACGCAGAAATATCATCGTTATGGCAGACGAAGCCCACCGTGGACAGTATGGCTTAACCGAAAAGATTAAGATGACCAAGAATGAGGACGGCGAAGAAATCGCCAAGCGAGTTGTTGGTACTGCCCGCATTATCCGAAATAGCTTGCCGAATGCTACATACATTGGCTTCACCGGAACCCCGATTTCCTCGAAAGACCGCAGCACCCGTGAGGTGTTCGGTGATTACATTGACATTTATGATATGACGCAGGCTGTCGAAGATGGCGCAACCCGCCCGGTCTATTACGAAAGCCGTGTCATTAAGCTCAACCTGGATGAAGCTACGCTGCACATGATTGATACAGAGTATGAAATCATGGCACATAATGCTGATCCGGAGGTTATTGAAAAGAGCAAGAAAACTCTCGGACAGATGGAAGCAGTATTGGGCAACGATAATACCATCAACTCTCTGGTCTGCGATATTCTTGACCATTACGAGAATTACCGGGAAGGTCTGCTTACAGGCAAAGCGATGATCGTGGCATATTCCCGCCCGATTGCAATGAAGATTTATAAGCGGATTCTGGAACTGCGCCCTGACTGGACGGAAAAAGTCGGTATTGTTATGACCGGTGGAAATAACGACCCTGAAGAATGGCATGATATTATCGGCAATAAGCGGCACAAGGACGAGCTGGCGAAAAAATTCAAGGACAATAACAGTCCGATGAAGATTGCCATCGTCGTTGATATGTGGCTGACCGGATTTGATGTTCCGTCGTTGGCTACCATGTATGTTTACAAGCCGATGAGCGGATACAATCTGATGCAGGCAATCGCCCGTGTTAATCGAGTGTTCCGTGACAAGGAAGGCGGTCTGGTCGTTGACTATGTAGGCATTGCTACCGCACTAAAACAGGCAATGAATGACTACACCACCCGTGATAAGAAAAACTACGGTGATACGGATGTTGCCAAAGTCGCTTATCCGAAGTTTATCGAAAAGCTCGGTGTCTGCCGTGATATGTTCCATGGATTTGATTACACCAAGTTCACTACCGGAACCGATCTGGAAAGAGCAAAGACCATCAGCGGTGCGGTAAACTATATCATCGCCCGTGAAAAGGAAGAAGAAAAAGACACCTTTATCAAGGAAGCCCTCATGCTTCATCAGGCTCTTTCTCTTTGTTCTTCTCTGGTGTGTGAAGCTGATCGCTTTGAAGCTGCGTTCTTTGAATCAGTGCGTGTCCTGGTGCTGCGGCTGACCAATGCGGGAACCGGCAAGAAGATCTCTCTGCCTGAAATGAACGCTCGTATCAATGAGCTTTTGAAGCAGAGCATCAAGAGCGAGGGCGTTATTAACCTGTTCTCTGATATGCAAGAGGAATTCTCTTTGTTTGATCCGAAGTTCCTTGAGGAAATCAGCAAAATGAAAGAGAAGAACCTGGCAATCGAGCTACTGAAAAAACTGATAGCGGAACAGGTATCTATTTACCGTAGAACGAATGTGGTTAAGTCCGAAAAGTTCAGTGAGATCATGCAGCGAGCGATCAACGCATATCTGAATGGTATGCTCACCAATGAAGAAGTCATTGCAGAAATGCTGAAACTTGCAAAACAGCTGGCAGAAGCCCACAAAGAGGGTGAACAGCTTGGCCTTACAGCTGATGAGTTGGCATTCTACGATGCACTTACGAAACCGCAAGCAATCAAGGACTTTTATGAAAATGAAGAACTGATTGCGATTACAAAAGAACTGGCAGATACACTTCGTAAGAATAAAACGATTGACTGGCAGCGCAAAGAGTCTGCCCGTGCCAAAATGCGTACTCTCATTAAGCGGCTATTGAAGAAACATAAATATCCGCCGGAGGGTATGGATGATGCTGTTCAGACCGTAATGACACAGTGCGAGCTTTGGACAGATAATGTGATGGAAGCCTAATCTATGGTGTATCGCCTTATCATATAGGGATGGAAACGATGGAACGAAAAGAACTATTTGAATGGGCAAAAGAAATCTATGGAGCAGAACCGGATTACCCGTGGAATGACTGGAATTGCGTTTTGCGCCATAAGAATAATAAAAAGTGGTTTGCATTGGTAGTTGAAATCAATGCAAGAAAGCTGGGATTGGCAGAAGATAAAACGGTTGATGTTTTGAACATCAAGTGCGATCCGATGATGATAGGCTCACTACGCATGAAAGAGGGATTCTTCCCCGCCTATCACATGAACAAAGAGAATTGGATCAGCATTCTTCTCGATGGTACAGTCTCGGCAGATGAAATCAAGCCCTTGCTGGAATTGAGTTATCAACTGACCCGGTAACGCAAACGAAACGGCAGATGGGTTTTAGGAGGTGCGATATGCAGATACATTATTTTCAGAGATACCACTCCAAAGAGAATGTGGATACCTCAAACACCATGCTGATGCTTTCTCGTTTGTATAACTATAACGCTGATAAGTTCTTTTCTATGCTGAACAGCCTTATTCTTGGAGAGGACGAAAGTCCGGAAATCACATTTGATTTGCAGGTCGTTGGTGACGATAGTGTTCCGGATGCGGTTATCAGCCAAAAGAGCTTCAAAATAGTGGTGGAAACAAAGCTCTACAATCAGTTTTATAAACAGCAGCTTGTGAATCATCTGGAACAGTTCGGCGCTGAGGATATAAAGGTTTTGCTCACCCTTGACCCCAAGCCGATGAAACCGCAACTGTTTGATGAACTGGCGGTTGAACTGAAAAAGTATAATAGCGAAAATGCAACCCGGCTTATCCATCCGATCAAGCACGTCAACTTGACCTTCGAGCAGCTTGTGGATGCTATGGAGGATATTGTTGACGACAGAGATACGGAAATCATTGCCGTTTTAGATGATTTCAAGAAGTATTGCTTTGATGAAAAGCTGATACCGGATGGCTATAAATGGATGAGAGCAATCGTAGCCGGTACAACTTTTCAGGACAATATGGATTTGAATCTGTTCTATGACCAGGAATCCCGCAAGTTCTCGGAACATGGATATATCGGCTTGTATAAGGACAAGAGTATCCGTGCCATTGGCAAATTGAAAAAGACCATCATCGCAGTTGAAAATAACGGCAGCATGACCTATCGTGCTGAAAGCGGAGCCGAACCTACCGCAGATGAGATTGAACGAATCAATGAGGCAATCCATCGTGCAGATAATTATGGCTATAACCTTCGGACGATTAGTCATAGATATTTTATCGTTGAAAAGTTCTACCCGATGGACTTTAGAAAAAGCAGTAAGAATCCGATTCAAAAAAGCAAGTTCTTCAATCTTGCTGATATGTTCGGATATAAAACAATGCCTAACACCGATGTTATTGCAAAAGATCTGAACGGCCGGACTTGGGAGGAGTTTTAATCCGATTCGGAAGGAGGTCGCAATGGAGTATTTAGAGCAAGTACACTTATTCGCCACAAAGTGGATTGAGAAATTCAGAGATCAGAAAATCAGCTACATAGAGTTGGTTGACCATTACCTGGCTGATGATTGTCAGGCGTTGGGATTCCAGATGGATTGCGGTCATGCCTTTTCAGAAAAATATGGCGATGCAGCAAGCAGCTGTGATGCACTAAATCGTATCATTGACGAGGTTACAGACATTAAACTGCTTGGGTCGGCAATCTATTCCCAATGGCGATATTTTGATCATTGGGCATACAATGCAGCAGACATCTTGAAGCCCGAAAATCGTTCGTGGTTTATTCTGGCATTGAGCCGCCTTGCCCTTCTTTCCGGCGAGAATCCCTTTCTGCTCCAAGGAGAGCTTAGAAGGATTCGCATTGTTTCAAACCGCCTTGGTTATGGCCCTTGCCCAGAACCGGATGAAGAAGTTGAGCAACACATAACCCTTAATTCAAAAGGACAGGTGTGGCTTTCTTCGTATGTTTTTGGACAGCGCAGAGATGGTCGATACGAAAAAGCTCGCAGTCAGAATCTGAAAATTGATAAAGCAGCTGCCGACAAAATCTTTTCTGCGTTTACAGAGTATTTCAGCAATGGGTACGATGAGGTTTTAGCAACTGATATTGGGAATTGGAATATGGAACTTACCAATGCAGAAGGAAAGGTCTATAAGTTCAGCGGCTCGTTATGCTCGTCTTTTGAAGTGGACGGAATTGACCTGTCAGATCTGCTTCGGGACAGCTTGAAAATGCCTGATTTGTATGCTTTTGATGGGAATAATAAGCCTGATATGGTGAATCGAATCGAAGTAAACTATCATCGAATCACAAAGATCAAGCCAAAAGTTCCTATTTCAGAACACGCAGAATACGCTGTCTGGGATTATACAGAGTCTTTAATTGTGGACAGAGAGAGTGAAAGCATTGAACACATTCAGAATATCGGCTCTGGGTGTTCTGTAAGCAGAAAATACAAAGTTGAGGGCGGGGTTGAAAGCCTTCTTGAAGATATGGATGCAGAAAGCATCTTTGACCATATAGAAGGAAACCCGGAGAATGTAGTGGTTGATCCGCTTGAAACCATAGACTACACCATTAAGGTCATTTCTCAAAAGGGCAATGAAAAGCTCATTCAGGGAACCTACGATAAAAAGGGACTTCCGGATGATTGGGCGGAGTTTATGGAGTCAGTCTTTGAATTTATGTCTTTTTACGGGTGGGGCGAAATTATGAACCCGTCTGTGTATGGGAAGGTACGGCGCTGTGACGATGATATTATCTATTGCAGTGTAGAGTTTGAAGATGGATACAAGAGCTACTATTATATTTCGGATGACGATACCATTGAGGTAGGCGATTTTGTGCTTGTTCCTGCTGGCAAGGATAATCACGAAGCAGTAGTTGAAGTCGTAAAGAAAGAATACTTTGCGGAGGAAGATGTGCCTTTGCCGATGGACAAAACAAAACATATTATCAGAAAATGTACGGATGCTGATTTTGACCTTCCGGACGATGAGCCTGTTTGACTTCCTGATGACAACTAAAAAGTCCACCAGTCATGATGCATTGCGCATCGTACTGGTGGATTTTTTCTGTAAAGATATAAAAACAGATATTCATATATCGCCATAACTAATGTCGTTATCGTAGGCATGAAGATCTTCTTTCAGGAAATCTGCTTTACGAATATACATCGAATTTACCAGCTCCCCCTTTTCGTGGAGCAGGCTGAATTTGTAGTCTAATAATGCTGCCGGTACATAGAGCATTTTAGCCGTTTCAAAAAATGTGTGTTCCGAAAGGCATTCCAGAACTTCTCCATCTTCTAACAGAAGCTCCGCCGCAAAGAAGTTTGCTTCATTTTCTTCGATTGATCTATCATCAAAAACTTCCATTTCTTGAAAGCCGTGCATCATGGCGATTTTCGTATGCAGGACAGCGTGTCCTAATTCATGTGCGACTAAGATACGTTCCAGGATACCGTTCACATTGTGATCTATCACGATATTCTTCTGTCTGGACTGGTAATAGAAGAAGCCCTTCAATTTCTTCTGTAAATCGTAATAATGGATTTTGATACCTAACAGCTGACACAACTCGTAAGGGTCTCTGGTGTGATATTTTCGCACAAGCTTATCGACAGTTTCAATGATATGCTCTGCCGTTTTCATTTGCTTCACCTCCGAATCGCACACAGAAAACATATTCTGTGCTTGAGGATTTTACTCCTTATCTTTATGCTTTCTGTATTTCTTCGGAGTGTACTTTTCCCGTGCTGTTTTCTTAGAGTCCATATAGACTGACATAATCGCCTGGAAGAATACATCTTTTGCGTCCTCGTCCAATTCTCCACCGGCAAACAGAGAATTTACACGACCCAGCACTTCCTGAGCTTCTTTTGCTCCCTTTGAACCGAAGTTTTCCTTTGCCTCTAAAATAAACATATCCTGATCTATATGGCTCTGGCTGTCTGTTTCAGATTCATCCAAAAGATAGGACACAGAGATATGCAGCGCTTCAGCAAGCTTTCTGATGTTGCTTTTTCTGGGGAGCGTTCCGAGTTGCTCATAGGTGTAAAGGGATCTTTCGGAGATGCCGGTCATCTGGGCAAGCTCCGTTTGAGATAGGTTCATAGCCAAACGAGCTTCTTTAATTTTTTCTCCAAATGTCATGGTAGTGTCCTTCCTTTCAAAAAATATTTATTCGTAACTTCCGATTATTTGTTGACAAACTTCTGGAAAATGCTATAATGAGAATCAGCACAGAAGTTTTAGTTCCACTTAATTATATATCGGAACTTTTGTAAAGTCAAGAACTTCCGATTTCACTTCTGTTATTTTAATCAAATATCGGAAGTTATAGTCATTCTTGTCCCATGGTATTTGTTTCCCTTTAGCCAAGTGACAGGAGTTAGAAAGGAATTCTTATTTTATGGATTAGTCTGAAAGGAGATTCTGAATGAGCAGATATAATACACAGGTATTAAGCAATATTCGAATGCTTTGCCGGATGCAGAACATTGACGAGAAGGTTCTGTATGAAAGAGCAAAGCTGATTTTATCCATATATCGAGAGGTGTGCTGGTCTACCATTGATCGTGCGAATGATGTATGTGATACCCTTATTTGTACTTACGGTGACAGCTTAGATGGTGCATTGATTTATCTGGAGAACTTTGCTCCGGATGAAGCGAGAGAACGATTTGAAGAACGCATTCGCAGCTTATTCGAGACAAAGTGGATCATTGAACTGGTAGATATGGCGATGTTGAAAATCAGAGAATATCCGGATAAAGGCGCTCTGTATTGTGAGATTATCTCAAAGGCATATCTCAACCGCTTCAAGTACAGGGAATCAGAAATGCTGGAGGTTCTGAATATGGAACGCAGCACCTACTATGACCGAAAGAAAGAGGCGATACTGTTATTTGGTCTGTCACTTTGGGGAACAGCCATTCCTAAATTGAAAGATTTCCTGGAAAGTGCCAGGGAGGAAGAAGCATTGTGTTATTGTGAATGCTAAGACAGGATTTTAGTCCGACTAAAATCCGATGAAAATACGACGGTTTCCCTACTGAAAGTCCGACTTGTCCAGTGTTAAAATGGCTATGCTGGGAGATAGCGGCATAAAATTGAATAGAGAGAGTTACGCCTCGTGCCTGTAATGGGTACGGGGCTTTTTTTATACCTGTCTATCTTCCTTCATATTAACACAAAGGCATGAACGAGAGCTTGGAGTAATTTACTCCGGCTCTTTTTTTATGCCCGCAAGGAGGACAGGCAGATGGCAAAGGGCATTGAGAATCGGGCACGATCTCCTCCCTCTGTTTTTGATTTTGTAACTTCAAAAATTCAAAAACACGGAGGAACGAAAATGTATTACGACTTGGTTGAAAGTGGAAAAAGAATTAAAGCATTGAGAAAGAAATATGGGCTTACACAGGAACAGCTTGCGGAGCAGTTGGGCGTTGCTGCAAACTCCATTGCACGAATTGAAACCGGCAACAGAGGTATCTCTATTGATTTGGCAATCGAATTGGTTGTGCGCTTTGATACAACCCTTGATTACATATTTTTAGGTCGTGAATAACATTAAAACTATACCTACGAGGCAATAAAAACTTGCATGAGGAACAGGTACAATTTAGATACAGCCAAAGAAAACGGCTGATTGTTCCTTGAAAACTGAATACACAGTCATCGAATACGTTCCTGTTGCCGGTGCGAGAGCATCAGCCACATCAGCGGTACGCCGTGACGTATCGGACAGAGAAACAGAACGACTTTTTTCTATAAATTAAGTAGTTGTCTCTCTCCCGATGCCAGCGATCAATACTGGCTTGTAAATATTGGGTTGCTCCCAATACGGCCATGAAAGCAACAGGATTAAAGATACTTCTCTACGGAGCTGGCGGAGAACCCGGCAGAGGTTAGATTCCTATGGAACTGATTCGCAATCAGTCGTTCGGTGATTCCCTGAGGGCGTAAGCCCTCTTTCCCAGGGGTGC
This sequence comes from Lacrimispora sanguinis, assembly GCF_044987295.1. Classification (NCBI taxonomy): domain Bacteria; kingdom Bacillati; phylum Bacillota; class Clostridia; order Lachnospirales; family Lachnospiraceae; genus Lacrimispora; species Lacrimispora sanguinis. Next base: position 3,199,934 of record NZ_CP173277.1, read on the forward strand.
GTGGCAAATATGGGACACATAGACTTTTGGACTGACTGCCTGATTCCTTTCGGGCAGTCAGTTATTACATACCCAACGAAAGGAGGTCATGGCACATGATGAAAGAAAATTGGGTATATTGCCGTGGTGATATTTATTGCGCCAATCTGGACCCGGTAGTTGGGTCAGAACAAGGCGGCATCCGTCCGGTTATCGTCATTCAGAACGATACCGGTAATAAACACGCTCCCACATTGATTGTGGCAACGGTCACCACCAGAATCCATAAAAAAGCGAATATGCCGACGCACTTTGTTATTTACGACAATCCTGCATTCAAAGAAGCGTCAGTTGTTCAGCTGGAACAGATTCGCACCATTGATAAAAGCAGGATTGATAATTACTTAGGTAAGGTAACGCCCCGTGAAATGGTAGCGATTGAGAAAGCCTTATCCGTCAGCCTGGCAATGGAACAGCTGAAAAAGCGTTCCCCAAAACATAAAGCAAAGAGAACGAAGGAGTGAACATAAATGTTTGAAGAAAGAATCGCTGCCATGAATCAGCGCACCGAAGAAGCGATGGCTGCTAACGCAGTTCAGTTTGATAAGAGAACCTATACGGTTGATGAGATTCAGGATATTCTGGGCATCAGCAGAACCAGCGCATACAACCTTGTGAAAAAGAAAGTTTTTCACAGCGTCCGCATCGGCGGCAGTATCAGAATCTCCAAAAAGAGTTTTGATGAGTGGTTGGATCATCAAATGTAAGATTTGTCAAGGGTGTCGTACAACCCAGCGACAAACTTCAAAACATATTGAGAGTTCGATAAAATGTAGCCATGACAAGAAACACATGGCTACATTTTTTACATAGGAGGTTGTACGATGGCGGAAATGAGAAAACGCACGAGTATGTCTGTTCCGGAAATGGGCAGGATGCTCGGTCTTGGTAAAACGGAGTCATACTGGCTCATTAAGAAGAATTACTTCAAAACCATTGTTGTCGGCAACACCATGAGAGTGATGATCGACAGCTTTGAAGAATGGTATGCCAATCAGTTCAAATACCAGAAGGTCGATGGAACCCCTCCCGGCGAGGAACTGAAGAAAACTACATATTCAATGGAGGAGCTTGGACAGCGCCTTGGGCTGAAAGAAGCGACTGCTTACGAGCTGGTTGCTAAAGGGCATTTTGAAGTGGTCGATGTCCTGGGCAAGCGCAGAGTGACCAAGGAGAGCTTTGAAAGATGGTATGCTTCTCAAACCGATTACCGCACGGTAGAGGATCAGGAACTGGATGCAGATATTATGGCATCCACCTACGGTCTGCCGGAAATGGCAAGAATGCTTGGGGTACATCGTCAGACCATTTACTATATCGTTGCCAATGAAGATTTTGAACTTATCAAGGTTGGCAGATATAAGCGAGCTACCAAAGAGAGCTTTGAAAAATGGTATCAGAATCAGACCCGCTACCAGTTAGCGGAAGATAGACAGGAAAGGAGCTGATCACATGGCATCTATCGTTAAGAGAAAAAAGAAGTATTCTGTGGTTTATACATACACCGATGAGAACGGCAACAAGCGTCAGAAGTGGGAAACCTTTGAAACGAATGCCGAAGCAAAGAAAAGGAAGTTGCAGGTTGAATATGAGCAGGAGTCCGGAACCTTTATTCCCCCCTCTGCTAAAACCGTCAACGATCTTTTGGATGAGTATATGTCAATCTATGGTGTGAACACCTGGGCGATGTCTACCTATGAAAGCAGAAAGAGCCTGATTGCAAACTATATTCGTCCCCTCATCGGTGATATGAAGCTGGAGGATGTCACACCGAGAATCATGGACAAGTATTACAGAGATTTGCTTTCTGTCAAAGCGGTTTCTTCTAAGTATGTAAAAGCCCGTACAGAATATCTGACTCCGCATACTATCCGAGAAGTTCACAAGACATTGCGAAATGCTTTCAATCAGGCGGTCAAGTGGGAATTGATGACCAGAAATCCTGTGGAGCACGCTACGCTGCCGAAGGAAGAACACAAGACCAGGGACATCTGGACAGCAGAAGTGCTCCAGAAGGCTTTGGAAGCCTGTGACGATGATATTCTTCGTCTGGCTATCAACCTTGCCTTCTCCTGTTCCCTGCGAATGGGCGAGCTTCTGGGGCTTACCTGGGACTGTATTGACGTTTCCCCCACCAGTATTGAACTTGGTCAGGCAAGCATCTTCGTTGAAAAGGAGTTGCAGAGAGTAAATCGTGAAGCGATGGCAGATCTGGACGGTAAGGACATCATGTTTAAGTTCCCGCCGACCTTCGCCAGTACGCATACCGCATTGGTTCTCAAAACTCCTAAGACCAAAACAAGTGTCCGCAAGGTATTCTTACCGAAAACCGTAGCGGAAATGTTGGTACAGCGAAAGGCTGACATCGAAGAACTGAAAGACCTTTTCGGTGACGAGTTTGTAGACTTCAATCTGGTTTTTTGTTCTTCCAACGGCAAACCGATTGAGGGACAGGTTATCAACCGTGCTTTCAATAAGCTGATTGAGGAGAACGGACTGCCGAAAGTGGTTTTCCATAGTCTCCGACATTCCAGTATCACTTACAAGCTGAAGCTAAACGGCGGCGATATGAAATCCGTTCAAGGTGATTCCGGTCATGCACAGGTCAAGATGGTAGCGGATGTTTACTCCCATATAATTGACGATGACCGCAGACTGAACGCTGAAAGATTGGAAGCTGCGTTCTACTCAGGCAGACAGACAACACCGGAGCCGGTTCAACCTGTCGCAACGGAAAGCTCCGCTGATGATAAAGAACTTCTTCTGAAGCTTCTGCAAAATCCGGAAATGGCAGCACTCCTGAAGTCGCTGGCAAAAACATTATAATAACTGCAAGGGCAGATCCTTTTACATAGCTGCAATAGCTGTAGAAGGGTCTGCCCTTATTTTTTTGTTTTGGAGGTCAACGAGTATGGATAGAATCTTTATGGACGAGTATTACGAGCATCTGAGAGCTGACAATATCGAGGAATTTTCCAAGGAACGGAACGACGAATATGTTGGCAGAGCTGAGGAATACGAAGCAGCGAAGTCAGCATTGCTTGAAGGATTGGGACTTGAGCATTTGTTTGACCATAGCCATGAACTGACTCCGAAAGAGAAAGCTATATGGATGTTATTCGATAGGGTTCATGTAGCAGAGCTTCTTGCGAGGGATGCTTTTGCCAAGGGTGCTTATATGCTCGGCGCTGAGGATAGAGAGATCATGCTGAAATAAAAAAAGACCTGCTTCGGCGGGTCTAAATTACATAGAATCATTGAGTCTGAAAAAACCTTTGAAATTCTTGATAATTCTGGTTGAAAAATTCATTTTGAAATGATATATTAAACAGACTTAAATAGGTGTCCGAAACACCAGCACCCCTGCACGGGAATGAATAGGATTTCCTATCATTTCGTATAACGAGAAGTTACATAGTGACATTTACTTGCACTTGCAACGTCCGCCAAAAATCGAAAGCCTTGCTAATTTCGAGCCAATCGGACGGTGTAAAATCCCTCTGAATTAGCTATCACAGCGTAGTATCGGATGGGATTTGAAATGCTGAAAAACCTTGTATTTCCAAGCATTTTTAAGCATCAGATGTCACTTCCCGATGTCGTATCGGGTCTACTCCTAAGCGGAAGGCCAGCGGTTCGAATCCGCTCAGGAACGCCAGAAGTTTCGCCGAAAGCCTTGTATCACTTGGTTTTCGGCTTTTTATTTTGCACTGATAAATGGTAAGGTAGCCAGTAATCCGAGGAGAGATTATATGGCTGCCTTTTCCTATATTATAAGGAATTTTTTTAGATACATAATAAATCAGATGATTGGCAATTTGTCATAAATATTAAGTTAATTGCTGTATAAAATTCATATAGACAGCTAGTTTTTAGTTTGATATTATAGTAATACAAATAGGTAATACAACTAGAAAGAAACGATGTTTGTATCGATGTTTTATAAAGATGAATGCCGGATCGGTTAATTACAAACATCATAGATTCTGAAGTTATTTCGGGAATTAATAAATATGGGGAGGTTTATACGATGTATGATATTAAGGAAATTTACCAGCCATCCAATTTATCCGAGACGCTTAACTTAATGGCCAGTAATCAGGATGGAATTGTTATTTCTGGCGGAACTGATGTATTAATCAGGCTGCGTGAACGTAAGCTTAAGGAATGTAAGCTAATCAGCATACATAAGCTTAAAGAATTACAGGGGATTTCATATAAAGATTCTCTTAATGATATGATTATTTACCCTGGGACTTGCTTTGAGGAGATCCACAGCAATACAATGGTTGAGAAAAATTGCCACTGTCTATGGCAGGCAGCCAATGAAGTGGGAAGTCCTCAGATACGGACCGTAGCGACAATCGGAGGGAATGTCTGTAATGGGGCTGTCAGTGCGGATAGCGCACCTTCACTTCTGGTGTTAAATGCAGAACTGGAATTAACGATGGCTCATTCCAAGCGGAGTGTACCAATCAGGGAGTTTTTCACAGGGCCTGGCAAAACCGTGTTAGAGAAAGGGAAAGAATTATTAACTGCAATTAAAATCCCAGCCGTTCCAGAGGGAAGTGGGAGTTATTATATTAAATTTGGAGCTCGTAATGCGCTTGAAATTTCGACTTTGGGCTGTGCTGTATTTGTAACTCTTAATGAATCTAAAGATGTTTTTGAAGACTTTAGGATTGCATTTGGAGTTGCAGCTCCAACCCCAATCCGTTGCACGCAGATAGAGGAGCGGGTAAAGGGACTTCCATTAACAAGGGAAACTTTAAAATTCATTGGGAACGAAGTTCTAAAAGAAGTGAATCCCAGAGACAGTTGGAGAGCATCCAAACAATTGAGAACACAATTAATCAGGGAATTGAGCCAGCGCGCTGCGGAAGGTGCTGTTAGGAATGCGGGAGGTGCTATCATTGATTAAGGTCATACATATGAAAGTAAATGGGAAACAGGTGGAGTTGGGAGTTGATGACAGGGAATGTCTGACGGATACCCTTCGCAACCGTCTAGGACTTACGAGCGTTAAGAAAGGCTGCGAGGCCGGTGAGTGTGGTGCGTGCACCGTGCTCATAAACGGAAAAGCTACCAACAGTTGTATATATCTGTCTATGTGGGCAGAAGGACGGGAAATTGTTACCGTGGAAGGTATCAAAGGAGAAAATGGGAACCTACACCCGATTCAGCAGGCTTTTGTTGATGAGGCAGCAATCCAATGCGGATTCTGCACACCAGGACTGATCCTGACGGCCGTTGAGATTGTGGGATCCGGGAAAAAATACACACGGGATGAACTTCGAAAGCTGATTTCAGGTCATTTGTGCCGCTGTACAGGTTATGAGAATATTCTAAATGCAGTAGAAAAAGTAGCCGGGCTGTAAAAGAAGATAGTAAGTTAAGGACCGTATATCGGATGCCAGAAAAATTCTATTTATATATTCATGCATTTAAGGTCAGCTGCTTTAGGTAGTTGGCCTTAACGTATTCGTTCTCCTAAGTTGCAGATTACGGTTCAAAATGCTATACTATCAATGAAATAGTACGATGAAGGTGATAAGGAGGGGGAAGATGGAAAAACCAAAGCAGTTATCAGATCGATACACACAGGAGATCCTCCATGAAATTCAGGCGGGGATTTACGCTCATGCGGACAGACTGCCATCAGAGCCGGATATTGCGAAGCGATTCGGCATCAGCCGCACCATGGTCAGGGATTGTCTGTCAATTCTTGAGAGAGAGGGATTTATAAGCCGTAAACATGGTGTTGGGACTATTATTAATCAACATGTGCTTAAAGTGAAGTTACGGATAGATTTGGAGCAGGAATTCCTGGATATGATCAGTGGAGCAGGATATGAAGCAGATATTGCGTTTGTGCATGTGAGACATGAAAAAGCTGACGAACAGGTTGCTAAAAAACTTCGCATAAATTGTGGCGAGGGTGTGGTAGTAAGTAAGAGACTGATAACAGCAGATGGCAAGCCAGCGATTCATTGTTCTGATTACATTGCAGAGCGCAGCATAGCTGTAAGGGACTATGATTTGAACCTGCTTAAGAAGCCAGTGTTTGAATTTATCAAGGAATATTGCGATACAGAGATTTACATGGATTTGTCTGAAGTAAGTGCTGTAGCTGCGGATGCTGAGATGGCAGAAAATTTTGGTGTGGAGGCAGGAAGCCCATTATTATACATTGATGAAGTGGGCTACAATTTTGTTGGACAGCCAATCCTGTATTCCAAAGAACACTATGCGGATGGAATTTTGAAGCATACCATATTAAGAAAGAAAATATAGGCTGTTTAATAACAATTCTTGTGAGAGTTCGACAAAATCGACTCTCTTTTTTTATGAGAAAATACATTGATTATCATTCATAAATTTGCTATTATTAAAATAATACAAATAGGTAATACAAATAGGTATCATCTAAGAAGAGAAAGGGGTTAATTATGGAGAGGGGTAAACAAGCGGGGAGTGTGAGCACATTCCTGGAGAGACAATTTCATTTGAAGGAGAACCATACGAATGTGAAAACAGAGGTGATTGCGGGTCTGACAACATTTTTAACATGCACATACATATTGGCAGTTAATCCGGCAATTCTTTCTTCTACAGGAATGGATTCAAAAGCGGTACTTTGGGCAACCGCTATCGCAGCGGCAATCGCATGTTTTGCAATGGGACTGCTTACGAACTTCCCATTTGCATTGGCACCGGCTATGGGGTTGAATGCTTATTTTGCTTACACAGTCTGTGGGGCTCTTGGACTGTCCTGGCAGAATGCATTGGCTTGTGTCTTTGTTGAGGGTGTGACATTCAGTATTTTAAGCGTAATTGGGGTGCAGGATAAGATTGTAAACGGAATTCCGGAATGCTTAAAACAGGCTATTTCCGCGGCAATTGGATTTTTTATTGCCTTTTCTGGTTTGCATAACGCAGGGATTATTGCATATGATCCGGATAATCTGTTACAGCTTGGAAATTTAAGAGACCCTGGGGTTATTCTGGCACTGATAGGGATTCTGTTGACTGCAGGGCTGGTTATTAAGCGGGTGAAAGGGGCTATTCTTATTGGAATCCTTGGTATTACATTTTTGGGACTTCTCTTTAAAAATCCGGAAACGGGGCTGGCCTATACACAATGGCAGGGATTAATTGCAATTGAAAACCCTGTTAAGGCATTAGCTCCTACCTTTGGTCAGTTGACCTTTAAAGGCCTGTTTGGAGGGGGTGTGGCTACAACCATTGGTGTACTATTTGCAATATTCAGCTTTTTATTTGTAGATATGTTTGATAGTATCGGTGTTTTAGTAGGGGTAGGTATTAAAGCTGGTTTTGTTAATGAGAAAGGGGAACTGCCGGGAGCAGGCAAGGCGCTGTTCGTTTCAGCTGCAGGAGCTGCAGTCGGTGCAATATTCGGAACGCAGACTGTAACTGTATTCGGAGCGGAGAGTACGACCGGTATTGCAGAAGGTGGAAGGACCGGCCTGACAGCAATTGTCATAGGAATATTTTTCCTTCTGTCCCTGCTTTTCACACCTCTGTTCTTAATGATTCCGGGAATTGCTACGGCTCCGGCCCTTGTCATGGTTGGTATTTTCATGATTGAGCCATTGATGCACGTAGATCTTAGTGATACAAAGATTGCATTTCCCGTGTTCATCTGTGTTGCTTTTATGGCGTTTACCTTTAATATCGCTTACGGAATCCTCTTTGGTCTGCTGGCGTATACAGGCGGACAGGTGTTTGCCGGAAACGCCAAGAAATTATCATTACCAACCTGGATACTATCGGGGATCTTTATGCTATATCTCGTATTGGAGATTATATTCAGATAGCGGAAATATGGAGGTGTAGACTATGGGAATCAAAAGTAATGTTATAAGGTTAGATGCAGTGGAAAAGGTGACAGGAGCTGCAAAATATACAGAGGATCTGATACCAGCCAACGCATTGGTGGGTAAGACTCTGCATAGTACAATTGCAAATGGGGAAGTAGTGGCCATTGATATTGAGGAGGCATTAAAAGTACCTGGAGTAGTGGATATTGTCACCTGCTTCGATGTTCCAAATCATAAGTATGCCACATGCGGACATCCGTTTTCACTGGACCCATCCCATGCTGATGTGAAGAACAAGACTATTTTAACCAGCAGAGTAAGGTATTATGGAGATGAGATTGCAGCAGTCGTGGCGGAGGACCATCTGGCTGCCCAAAAAGCACTGGAAAAAATTAAAGTGGAATACAAAGTCTTTGAGCCAGTGCTGACTCCGGAAGCGGCAGTGGAAAGTGGTAATGATCTCCATAGCCTTTCCCCAAGAAATGAGTTGGCGCGGATGGACTTCCAGATTACACCAGATGGCAAGGTGGATTTTTATAAAGGAGAATTTTCTACAGATCCCCACATCGGAGGTCATAAAGATTTAAAAGGAACCAAATTCTATGTGCCGCCTCAACAGCATTGCCACATAGAAAATATTTGCTGTTTTGCTTATATCAGCGATAGAAAAATCGTTATCGTAACACCAAACCAGGCAACTCATACCCTGCGGAGGAATGTAGCGGAGGCTGTGGGCCTCCCCATTGGGAATATACGTATCGTGAAGCCATATATGGGCGGAGGATTCGGAAACAAGCAGGATACATATTATGAACCGTTGGCAGCATTCCTGACTATGAGGTTGGGAGGCCGTTGTATATCATTTACGATGAGCAGGGAAGAAACCTTTGTAAATAGCCGGACACGTCACGCCATGGATCTCTGGTCCGCAGTTTCGGTAAATGATAAAGGGCGAATTACAAAAAAAGGATTGAGAATTAACTCCTACAGCGGGGCCTATGGAAGTAATGGGCATGCGATTACTGCCTATGCGGTAACTAATTATTTCCAGCTGTATCCGGCCCTTGAAAAGCAGGTGGGAGAATCTGCTACTGTATACACAACCATGCCATCGGCGGCAGCCATGCGGGGATATGGAATTCCTCAGGTGGACTTTGCCATGGAATGTCAGATGGATGATATAGCCATGGAACATGGCTGGGATCCTGTTGAGTTCAGGAGAAAGAACATGATGGAAAAAGGGTTCCTGGATCCATTTGACCGATTCCATTGTGCCAGCAATGGGTTGGAAGAATGTTTAGATAAAGGCTGTGAGATGATAGACTGGAAGGAACGGAGAAAGGCCTACGACGAATTCAACAAGAAATCTGCCGGCATAAAGAAAGGGGTAGGAATGGCCCTGTTCGCTTATAAAACTGGCGTATATCCGATTCAGTTGGAAACAGCCTCCTGCAGAATTCTTTTAAATGAGGATGGCAGCGTCCAGGTCCAGGTGAGTGCAACGGAGTTGGGACAGGGGTCTGACACGGTATTTGCGCAGATGGTCTCAGAAGTGACAACCATTCCAGAAGATAAAGTTTTTGTAATAGGCAAACAGGATACGGATACATCTCCACATGATGCAGGTGCTTATGCCTCTAGACAGACATATGTATCAGGCAGTGCTGTAAAACAGACAGCTGAGATATTAAGGCAGAAGATTTTAAATCGGGCGGCGTTGTTGTATAATGAGGATGAGGAAAAGCTGAATCTGACTTATGAGCATGTAGTGGCAGCTGATGGTACAGTTCTGGGATCTATCGCTGATGTAGCCTTAAAGATACAGTATATTAATGATATTAAGATAGACAGTGAACACATTACTGCCGAATCTACATATACCATGCGGAACAACGCATTCTCCTTCGGAGCAAGTTTTGTGGATTTGGAAGTGGATGTGTCCATTGGAAAAATCAAAATAAACCGTGTAGTTGCCGTCCATGACAGCGGGACAATTCTAAATCCTCAGCTGGCCAGTGCCCAAGTGCATGGAGGGGTTGCCATGGGATTAGGCTATGCATTAAGTGAACAGATGCTTTTTGATGGAAAGACCGGGAAGATGCTCAATGATAACCTATTGGATTATAAAATCCCTACATCCATGGATATTCCACCGATTGAAGTAGCTTTTATTGAAACTTATGAGCCAACCGGGCCATTTGGAAACAAAGCGCTGGGTGAGCCACCGCTGATTCCCCAGGCTCCGGCAGTCCGGAATGCAGTTTTACATGCAACAGGGGTTGGAATTAACAGCCTGCCTCTGACATCAGATCATTTAATACGGGCTTTCTTGAAGGCTGGGCTGATCGAGTGACAGAGCGGTTGTCAAATATTAGTTAGTAATGATAAAACGCTGTAAAACCTAGGTTTTACAGCGTTTTTCTTGCGTTCCCATCCCCTATCTCCATAAATTTAGCCGGAGAACAGCCTATATACTTCTTAAACACCTTAATAAAGTACTTATAATCAGAAAATCCCACCATCTCTGCAATTTCATATACTTTATACTGGTCGGATTTCAAAAGTTCCACAGCCTTCTGCATCCGGTAACGGTTTAAAAAATCATTGAAGGTGTAGCCAGTCTCGCTTTTGAATTTCGTATTTAAGTAAGTACAGGAAAGATTATATTCTTCGCTTAAATCGGTTAAGGATAGGCGGGAAGAATAGTGCTCTTCGATATACTTTACCATGGAGCTTACATATTTATTTTTGAAGGTGATGGTTTCAGAAATATCGGTTTCTAATATGCCCAGCTTTTTCTTCTCCATATCGATTTGCCGGATGTATCCCTTCATTCGTGTGTTAGCTTCCAGCTTCTCGGTTATCTTTAGAATCGCATCATAAAGCTCTGTAAAATCCACAGGTTTTAACAGATATTCTGTGACCCCAAGGCGAATTGCCTTTTTGGCAAATTCAAATTCACTGTATCCAGATACGATAATGGCTTCATAACCGTATTCTTTAATGCTTTCTTCCAACATCTGCAGACCGTTCATAATGGGCATGTTGATATCTACTATTACGATGTCTGGTTCATTATCTTTGATCTTTTGAATTCCATCGACTCCGTCTATGGCTTCGCCTACGACCATACAGTTGATCTCCTGCCAATTCACCATGAACATCAGACCTTTTCTGATGATATCTTCGTCTTCTACAAGTAAAACCTTATACATAATAATCCTCCATATCTGCCGGCATGGTTACTGTGACCCGTGTGCCGGAACCTGGCTGACTTTCGATTGTTACGCCATATCCAGGGCCATATAACAGCCGGACTACACGATGGGAATTATAGAGACCTATATGCTCCTTATATCCATCCTCCGACTCCAGTCCGGCCCGCAGACTGGCAAGGCGTTCTCCATCAATTCCGCTTCCGTCATCCTCCACGCACAGCTCCAGCAGATCATCATGCAAACGACCAGTGATCGTAATGGAGATGGAGTGGGTGTTTTTCATGCCGTGGACCAGGGAATTCTCCACAACCGGCTGAAGCAGCAGCTTGGGAATCCGGTATTCCAGCAGTTCTTCCGGAATATCAATATGATATTTCAGGCGTCGGTTATAGCGCATCTTTTGTAATAGGAGATAATCATTGATATATTCAATGTCTGTTCTGAGGGAGACAATGGTGCTGCCGTAATAGATGCTGTAGCGCATGAGTCTGGCGAAAGACTGAACCATATCAGAGGCTTTTGCTGCATCGATCATAATTTCATACCGGAGGGTCTCCATGACATTGAAAATAAAATGAGGGTTAAATTGTTCTTCTAATTGCTTGATTTCCATGGTCCGCTTTCGTTCGGACAGTTCGCTGTTGTATTTCAGCAGTTCTTCCCGTTGTATTACCATGTGGCGGTATGCATCATCCAGCTTTTGGAATTCATCAAATACTTTCGAACGGAGCTGATAGTCCATATTTCCCTTCCCCATCTGTTCAATGGAGTTCTGGAGCTCATTGATGGCCAGCAGGTTTTTCTGGGTAATGTGTTCGGTTACAGGCAGTGAAATGATGACCAGAAGGATTCCTACGATAAGCATGAATACAAAGCCGTATAACAGGAGATCTTTCTGATACTCTGTAGAAACCAGCGTATATAAGATCAGAGAACTCCCGGGAAGGGAGCTTTTTTGAATATGATAATGTTTTCCATTGACCTTTACCACACTTCCTTCCTGCCAGTCCATCCGATATTTTCCGGAAGGGTATTTGTCTATGGGGTCAGTCTTCTGGCGGCTGATAGAAAAGATAAGATTATCATACCGGTCCGTGATGATCACATCATCCAGAGGATATTCACGGATGATCTCATAAAGGTAGGAATCCAGCAGGTCGAAAAACAGATAGCCGGTAAGGGTGCCATCTTTTAGTACCGCTTTGCCTAAGATTAGATCTCCGGCTTGATCATGGGCGTAGTTTAACCGGCTTGGCAGAGTGAAGATCTTCTCGGGCTGTTCCTGCATTTGACTGGTCATGCGGCGAAAAATATCACTTTCATGGAAAATCTCTTGGTTACCGGCAAATAGATTACTGCTGACGATGCGTCCATTCTGATCCAGGAGTACAAATGTTGAACGGATTGTCTGGGCGTTGGTAAAGTGATAGAGAAGCCGGTTGTTTGCTGTGATGGCAGTGGAGTCGGTGCTGTTTAGTGCGGTTAGGAGAACCGGATTTTGAGTAAGCTCGGTCAGTCCCTGATGATAGAGCAGGAGCTGTTGATCCAGGATACCGGATAACTGAATATGATTCTTTTTATTTGGGCCGGAGATGATCCATTGTACATTGATTAGGAGAAATAAAAGTACCAGCACAAATAGTAGGGAGATGATGGATAGTGCGTATTTGATGAAGGATTTTTTGATGTAGTGTTTGTACTGGTTATTTTTCATAGTGGGGGAGGCCTCCGGGGGGGATTTGGGTGATAGGTGAGGGGGGGTGGTGGTTATTATTATATTATACCATAAGTCCGCAGTGTAGCTCATAAAACCTGCGGTTTTATGAGCTAACGGGCATTCGCCCTATGAAATAAGTCATGAAAAGATTTTCTTATGTGCAAGCACAACGAAAATCTTTTCATGACTTATTTCGCACTGCTCATTGCTTGCGCTATATGCTTATATCATTACTCCCCGTTAGTTTGAAAAACAGAAGCAGTGATAAAATACTGGTCAGGGTTAAGATAGTAGAGTAGGCAGCGGCATTGCCGAAGTTGCTTCTAATAACTTCCGCATAAATAGCTACGGTCAGTGTCTGAGTCTTACTGGTGTAGAGGATGATAGATGAGCTCAGTTCACTGATTAAAGTGATCCAGCTCATAATGGCACCGGATAGTACACCAGACATCATCATGGGAACTGTGATTTTGGCAAATGACTTTGTCTCTGAACAGCCCAGACTGATGGCAGCCTCCTCCACACTGGGGCTGATCTGACCGATTATGGCTGTACTGGAACGGATGGTGTAGGGCATACGCCGGATGGACAGTGAGATGATGATAATGAGGGCGGTTCCGCTAAGGAGAAAGGGTTTTGTGTTAAAGGCATATAAAAATGAGATACCCAGTACAGAGCCTGGTATGATGTATGGGAACATGGTGACCGTATCTAGGATATTAGTCAAAATTGATTTTTTTCGGACAGTTAAGTACGAGATTAAAATTCCCAGCACCACTACGACAGCGATGGCACACAACCCAAATAAATAAGTGTTAAAAATGGCGCCGTTGTTATTCTTTGAAAACAGCGTGTTTCGGTAGTTATCAAGTGAGAAACCGCCGGTGTATACGCTTCCTCCGCCGGTAGCCAGGAAGGAAGTGAAGATAACGGTTAGCTGCGGAAGGATTGCCACGAGGACAACCAGGTATACAAACAAATGGGATAATACATTCTTAAGACCAGTGCATTTCTCTGCTTCCATAGGTTTCAGTGCGGTCATGGAATAGGTATAGCGGTTTCCAAGATAGCGCTGGAAGAAGAATAACAGCAGGGTGATACCGATGATAATGACGCAGAGTGCAGCAGCAAAATGGTCATCGGTGCTGACCTCGCCCATAAATTGACTGTACATTAAAACTGGAAATGTTTTATAACCTTCACCGATTAACATTGGGGTACCAAAATCGGAGAACACTCTCATAAATACCAGCAGGGAGCTGGCAAGCATGGTGGGCATGACCAGAGGCACGATCACTTGAAGAACTCTCTGCATGGCACTGCACCCAAGGCTTTCTGCGGCTTCATTTAAGGAATTATCCAGATTTTTTAAAGCTCCTGAGATATACATATAAACCAGTGGAAAGGATTGCAGAGAGAAGACCAGGACAATTCCTGCAAATCCATATATGCCGTTTAACTTCACATGAAACAGATTGTTTAAGATCTTGGTGATAAAGCCATTGCGCCCCAGCAACTGGATCCAGGCATAAGCTCCGATAAATGGCGGAGAAAGATAGGACATAACGATGAGAATATTTAAATACTTACTTCCTCTGATTCGTACGCTTCTTAAAACATAAGCCATAACCAGTCCCAGAACAGCCGCCAGCAGGGTGGAAACGATGGTGACTTTGAAACTGTTTATCAGGGTGTTCCAATAATATTTTCTGGCAAAGAATTTACCAAAATATGCAAGACTGAAGGAACCATCCTCGGATAGCACGCTCTTATATAAGATCAGAACTAAGGGGTAGACTACAAAGATAAGAAAGAGACCGAGAATCCCCAGTGCCATAGCTACCCAGATATTGAACTTCTTTTCGCCGGCATATCTCATACCTGATCCCTCCTGACTACAAGATTTCTATTGCCGTCTTCGGTATATACGTTGATCTTTTGAGGCTGCACGGCAAGACGGATATTAGAGCCATCCGGGATGATATCCCAAATATCGGAATTTTGGATGACTTCAATCTCCTGACCGTTTGCCAGGGTAACAAAATAATGGGTGGTAATACCAAGAAACACACTGCTTTTTACTGTCGCAGGGATGCCGTCGCCGTCTGCCTGGTTGATAATAAATTCTTCGGGACGAATGGATACCTTAATATTTTGCCCGTCTTTCACATCCTGGCTTACATGCTCCATGGGTACGGAATAATCCTGAATCTGAATGGAAGTCTCACCGTTTTTAACCAATGCTATACCGGATAAGATATTGGATAAGCCGATAAAGGTGGATACAAACAGGTTAGCGGGGCGCTGATAGATATTTTTAGGCGTATCGATCTGTTGGATTACCCCCCCGTTCATGACAGCGATCCGGTCTGATACTGCCAAAGCCTCCTCCTGGTCATGAGTAACATAAACGGTGGTAATGCCTATTTGCTGCTGAATCCGTTTAATAGCATTTCTCATCTCCACACGAAGCTTTGCATCCAGGTTTGACAGTGGCTCATCCATTAAGAGAACTTCAGGATGGATGACGATAGCCCGAGCTAAGGCGACACGCTGCTGCTGGCCGCCTGAGAGTTTGGCTGGCATACGATTTTTTAAATGGTCGATTTTTACTATTTTTAAGATTTCATCCACCTGAGCCTCGATTTGCGATGCTGGTACTTTTCTGTTTTTCAGTCCGAACGCCACATTATCTTTGACTGACATGTGGGGGAAAATGGCATAGTTCTGGAAAACCATACCCATGTTTCGTTTGTTGGTGGGGATATTGTTGATTACTTTCTGGTCTACCTTGATTTCACCGCCCTCGATGCTGTTAAAGCCGATGATCATTCGAAGCAGGGTTGTCTTGCCGCAGCCGGATGGTCCCAGAAGGGTGAAGAACTCTCCAGGCTTGATATCCAGGGATAATCCATTGATAATGGTATCCTTTCCAAATCGTTTTACTGCGTTTTCTATACTGATTGCTACTCCCATAGTTCCTCTCTCCTAACGTAATCCGTATTTTTCGGTACAAAAAGACTGCCCCTGACTGAGTCTCAGGCAGTCTTTTGTTTGGATCGATGCAGCTTGTTAATCCATGGATGTTTCCATGTGCTCACTGAACAGATTGGTGATTTCTAATTTGTGTTCTGCCACCCATCCTTCATCGTAGTTATCAAATAATTTAATCTCGCTTTGAGGTTTCATATAATCTGCCAGAGTGGCGTCTTTTCTCAGCGGTCTTACGGTCAGTGTGGAACCGACGGCATTCTGAATCTTTTCAGACAGCATGTAATCTACAAATTTCTTTGCATTTTCCGGATGCTTGCAGTCTTTTAGTATCTGTACGGATTCACCGGGGAAGATGGCTCCTTCTACCGGGAATACAACTTCTACTGCGGCACCTTCCTTAACATAGTTGGCAGCAGGATCTTCCCAGGTTAAGCCAACCACATATTCCCCTTCAGCCACGCCTTTATATACCTGGCTGGAGCTGTTGCACATCTTGCCGTCTAAATTGGCGATGAACTTATCTACATAGGCCCATGCTTCGTCTGAAAGAGGATCGCCGTCTTTGCCCATGCCGTAAAGCATAGCCAGCAATGACTGGAATGCGGAGCTGGAGTTCACAGGATCACCAAATGCGATTTTCCCTTTTAATTCCGGATTTAATAAATCTTCGAATCCATCGATCTTCATATCACCTTTTAAGTCTTTGTTTACGATCATAACGGTAGGATCTGCAAATGCAGGTGTAAAATAACCGGTGGTATTTTTGAACGCATCGATCATGCTGCCATCTTCGGGTGATACATATTCCATAAACAGATCTTTGGATGCGGATAACATGGTCTGGTCAGCGACCCAGAAGATATCGCCAAGGGGATTGGCCTTTTCTGACTGAGCTCTCTTTAATAGCTCTCCGGTGCCGGCGACAACCACCTCGACTTTAATGCCTGTGTCTTTTTCAAATTCTGGAATCACGGCATTATTTAAGGATTCGCCGCGGGCGGTATAGACGACTAAAACCGGATCTTCTCCCCCTGGTGTCTGAGCGGCAGCTTCGGTTTTTCCGGGATCTGCCGTTGTGTTATTGTCTGTCTGTTTCCCGGAGCTGCAGCCGGTGGCTGCCAGTGCCATGGCTAATAAGACTGCTGAAATTTTAACTGTTTTCTTCATGTGATGCTCTCCTCCCTATTGATGTTTCACTGGTTTATCTGATAGTTATATTTTAGCTGTGGGGGGGTAAAATGTAAATCCGACAATATCACACAAAGGTGTAAAATACACAACATATGTAGGCTTGTTGGTAATAATATGCCCGCTTTATAACGGTTCGCAATATGCCCTGCAATGTCAGGCACCGCTGATTCCTGTATCGCCTCTATAAAAGCAAAAATATCTGGAAGAATTGATTGACTTGCTCTATTTTTTAAAGTAAGATATCTCCATAATTGACAGAATATGACAAATTCTTTAAACCCAAAAGAGTGTCATTTTATTGTCTGATAAAATACGCATTCACAAATTCTTAAAGGAGATAAAAACGTGAGCATTAAGAAACTGATATACAACACAATGGCCTGCCTCGCTCTACTAAGCATTTTAAGCACTGGCCTGATGTTTCTGTTTTTGGATCAAAACCAAAGCAACGGAAAGATTGTAAATTATTGCGGTGTTGTCAGAGGTGCAACACAGCGCATTATGAAGCTGCATTTGCTTGATCAGCCGGTGGATGATCAGATCGCCAAGGTAGAGAAGGCCATGGATGGAATTATCGCAGGCGACATAGAACTTGGGCTGCCGGTGCCAAGAGACAAAGAACTGGTTACACAGATGCAGGAGATTCGTACATATTGGAAAGAGCAAATCCTGCCTCTTTTAAACGATGGACAGAATGAAAAGCTGTTGGAGAACAGTGAGGAGCTTTTTAACAAAAGCAATGCCGCTGTTTCCCAGGCTGAAAAGTACTCTGCCCAGGGAATTACAAAGCTTAAGGCGATAAGTGCTATTACCCTGGTAATCAATCTGATCTCCATTTATTTTATTCTGATGATTATACGCAGAAAGATCCTGATTCCGGTAAAAACCCTGGAAAATGGAATGGAGCGCCTGTCACAGGGAGATTTACAGAGTGAGATTGATTATAACTCAAAGAATGAACTGGGGATGCTGGCAAATAGCATGAGGACGTCCATTAACACGCTGTCCGATTATATTTCCCGCATTGGAAATTCCATGAAGCAGATGGAACAGGGGAATTTTGACCTGCCATCCCAGCAGTATATTGGAGATTTCATCAATATCGGGCAATCCATTGAAAAATTTTCCGAACAGATATCAGAGACCCTGGGTCAGCTGCATGAGACCTCTGAACAGGTGTCATCAGGTGCAGACCATGTTGCGGCAAGTTCTCAGCTTCTGGCTGTGGGAGCGGCAGAGCAGAACGGCGCAATTGATAATTTATCTCATGCTGTGGAAACGATTGTAACAAAAATAGACTATACAAAGGAAAATGCCAGTATTTTTAACACAAAGGCACAAACAATGGGTGTGAGCCTTGATGAGAGTGAGCAGCAAATGCGGCTCCTGCTTCAGGCAATGGAGGATATTCAGAGAAATTCAGAGGAAATTATAAAAATTAATAAAACCATTGAGGACATTGCATTCCAAACCAATATTCTGGCATTAAATGCAGCCGTAGAAGCAGCGAGAGCAGGTGACGCCGGAAAGGGCTTTGCCGTGGTGGCAGACGAAGTCAGGAATCTGGCGGCAAAGAGTGCGCTGGCAGCAAAAAATACATCAGAGCTCATTGACGTATCTGTCAGATCGGTTGAAGCCGGCAAAGATCTGACGGATTCCATGGCCGGAATACTAAACACTGTTTTAATGGATGCCAGGGAGATAGCAGCAGGTATCGGGGAGATCCAGTCGGCCTCGAAAGAGCAGAGCCTTTCTGTTTCACACATTACCGACAGCATGGATAAGATTTCCGCTGTGGTTCAATCCAACTCAGCAACCGCTCAGGAGAGCGCCGCTGCAAGCGAAGAGCTGTCTGCGCAGGCAAAGGTACTCAGCGGTCTGGCAAATCAGTTTACTTTAAAGAGAATGTAAATACAAATAAAACCGTCCTGCTGACTGGAAAATCAGCAGAACGGTTTTTTATTGGAATTACTTCTATTATTCGCTGCAATAATGCTCTTTAATTGAACCGATCAGGGGGATTACACGCTGATCCTGAATTCTGTAAACAACATTCATACCCAGCTTTTCGGAAGCCAGAATTCCAGATGTTTTCAATTGGTTCAAATGCTGTGAGAGCGCAGATGCTGTAATGTTTGGAGTAAATTTGTGGATTTCTCCTACCGTAAGCGGCCCTTGTATCAGTGCACAAAGGACCAGCAGACGATGTTCATTAGCCAGTATTTTAAGCAGCTCCGCTATCTTTTTCGCTTGTTCTTCCACAGTTGGAACACTCCTTTCTTTGTTTGAGTTGGCAAATTCCCTGAGTCATTGTCCCCATAGGACAGTATACACACCAGGAGCGGGGACGAAACAGAACCATGGTAACAAGGCCCAGCACGGTGGAGGTCAGCATCACCCCGAAAAAACCAAAGGCATACTGTGCGATCCAGGGGGCCGCCATACTGACATTGGCCCATTGCCAGGGAAGCTTAAACATCCACAGGAGAGTTACCGTTTCCCGCAGCGGAGCACCGCGAAAGACCTTATAGGTGTTAATA
Organism: Lacrimispora sanguinis; assembly: GCF_044987295.1. Lineage (NCBI taxonomy): Bacteria > Bacillati > Bacillota > Clostridia > Lachnospirales > Lachnospiraceae > Lacrimispora > Lacrimispora sanguinis. Next base: position 3,219,474 of record NZ_CP173277.1, read on the forward strand.
AGCATAAGGCTGAACATGGTCATAAAAAAGGCCAGAAATCCGTACCGGAACCAGCGGCTGCGCAGAAATTTAGGCGGCTGCGCATTGCGGGAAAGCTTCAGCCTACTTCCAAGTATACCAAGCAGCTGGCCGCGCCCGCAAAAACGATTGCAATATGTTTTGTTTCCGCCGAAGACAGCAATTAACAGGGGGATCACAAAAAACAGCATTCCCAGCCATGCAAAAAGGATATTAAACAGGCCTAGCACTAAATAAAGCAGCTCGGCGACCCAGAGAAAATCATACCATTTCTTTTTCATACCGCTGTCCTCCGGTCCGCAATGGTAATGACGGCAGCAGGGCATATTCTGGAGCATTTGCCGCATCCGATACACATTTCACCGTCAATGAGGGCGATAACCCCTGAATCAATTCTGATGGCTCCTTTGGGGCAGTTTGTTACACAGCATCCGCAGGCTACGCATTCCCTGCCTACGCGGGCGATCTTGGTTGCTTTGTTCATAGATACCTCCGTAAATAAGTAATTAAGATATTGCTAATATACTTCATTTCCTTGTATTTGTCAAGGAGATATCCTGGCGTAGAGCAGAGTAATAAAAAAGCCACAGGATATGGCAATACCCTGCGGCAAATTTCAGAAGCTTTATGGTTTAGGCGGTTACCTCGTACCCTTACACATCGCCCACTGAATTCCATCTAAGATCCAGAATAATGCTGCGCCTACCACCGACATGATGACAATGCCGCCATACATCTGAATATAGTTAATCCTGGACCATGCGTCCAGAATATAGTAGCCCATTCCCCAGCGGGTTCCATAGGCTTCTACAATTAAAAGGATGGCTAAGGATGTTCCTGTACCGATCCGTATGCTGGTGAACAGCTCCGGCAATACCGCAGGCAGGGTGATATCCTTTAAAATACTTTTTTTATGAGCGCCTGCGCTTTTTGCCACATAATAAATTCCCTGATCAATATGCTCCGCTGCATCGCGGACAGCTACAATGATCTGGAATACCGTGGTAAGGACAATGATGAGGATTTTAGAGCCATTGCCAAGCCCTAAAAGAAGCATACAGACCGGAAGCAGCGCTGTTTTGGGAACTGGGTAGGAAAAGTACACCAGTGGGTGAAGTATGCGGTTTGCAATGGCAGAGGAGGCCATGAAAATCCCAACAGGAATACCGATGAGGAGGGCAATGGAGAGGCCTGCCGCCACACGGCCTAAGCTGGCTCCTATATGAAGCCAAAGCCTACCATTTACCATGTGACTGTATTTACCATATACTGTCAGAGGTCCCGGAAGCACCGGAGTGGACAAAAAGGCGGCCAGAAGGAACCAGAATAGATTGACAAGCAAAAAACCTTTTATAAAGACCCACAATTTTTTTCTCATATCTCATCCGCCTTTATGATATTCTCCGTAATCTGCTGTTCTAGCGACCGATAGGCTGCTTCTTTGGGACTCTTCACGCCTTGCCATGGGTTTTCATTTAAAAAGCTGAAGTGGCCGCCTCGTTTCATAACTGCAATTTTATGGGCAAGGTAAAGGGCGTCTTCCACCCGATGGGTGACAATGATTGTGGTGGGCTTTTTTTCCTTCCAGACCCGCAGAAACAGCTCCCTTGCCGCTAGGGCTGCCGCAATATCCAGAGCAGCGAAAGGTTCATCCATCAAAAGCAGTTCCGGATTCATCAGAAACGCCCTTGCGAGAGCCACACGCTGCGCCTGGCCCCCGCTTAACGTGCCCGGATAACGCTCTAAAAGCCCGTCAATCCCCAATTCTTTACACAGGCTTGTTAGCCGTGCTTCCATGTTACTGGTATTATCCCGGATTTTGGCCGTAAACAGGCAGTTTTCTTTTACTGTCTTCCATGGCAGCAGACCGTAGTTCTGGGGGATCAACCCGATCGAGCACGTTTTGGGGTTGAGTCCGGTTCCGTCTAAGGTGATGGATCCCGCATAAGGCAGAATGCCAGCCAGGGCGTGAACCAAGGTGGATTTTCCGCAGCCGGAGGGACCTGCGACAGCCAGAACCGTTCCGGTTTCCAGCTGCCAGGACATCTGGTCAATTACCCTATGTGTCCCGCCTTTTCCATATGTCACAGAGATATCTTTCAGTTCCAGCATCTGGCTCCCTCCGTTCTTCTTTTGTTTTATTTCAATTCACCGTTTAGCTGCTCAGGCTTTAAATCCGGGCTGCATAATCCCTTCTTTGCTGCCCATTCCACAGCAGCCTGTAAGTCGGCAGCCTTTGGCAGTTCATTTTTCCGGTATACAGGCAGCTCAATATTTCCGGTGAGTTCCTCAGGATAGCCAGCCGCCTTAATAACCGTTGCTTCGTACTCTGTCAGCGGCGTGTTATTAAGATAATCAACGGCTTCATCGTATGCCTGATACATCTTTTTAATCGGATCGGACTTTTCGTCAATGGCTTTCTTTGTAAATGCAGATACAGCAGGATACAGTCCATCGGTATTGGCGCTTCCAAGGATTACTGCGCCATCCTTAATTGCCAGGGTGGAGAATGGCTCCGGCAGAAGGACCAGATCGATCTTACCGTTTCGAAGCATTTCAAGCCTGTCAGGGATCCGCGGTACCACCTGCTTATCTAAATAGGTATCATCTAAACCGGCATTACTCAAAATATAATCCAGAGAATACTCGATTAAGGTGTTTTCTGAGATTGCAATGCTTTTTCCCGCTGCGTTCTCCAGGGATGTGATTCCTGTATCCTTTCCTGCGAGAAGGACATAATCTCCGTCCGTGCATCCGGTGGCTTTTACGTCCAGCCCTGCATTCTGATACATGCAAAGGCCGATGAAGTCAGTAAATACTCCGTCTAATTTCCCTGCCTGAAGAGCCGCATCACGGTCCTTTGCAGAAGAGAATACCTGCATGTCCAGCTGGAAACCATACTTTTTGTCAAGCCCCTGTTCTGTTATGATTGTAAGAGGTACGATATCGGAAGAATACATGACTCCCAAATGAACGGTGGTATCAACCGGAGTCTTTGCCTTACCGGCACATCCTCCCAGGATAACCGCCGCTGCACAGCCAAACAATGCCGTAAGAATTCCTGTGCGGCTTAATAAATAATGTTTCTTAGGATTTTTTTCTGATTTTTTCATATACTCTCCTTTGGTTTATATATTCCCTTTATTTCTTATTCTTCTTCTTTCCACCTGGCGTACCGGTGGTTTTCCACTCCCAGGCAATCAAGTACCCGGCCGGCCATAAAGTCCGCTATATCATCAAGGCTTTTTGGCTTTTGGTAGAAGGCCGGCATAGCGGGAACGATAAATGCCCCGCACTCTGCCAGAGTCAGCATATTTTTCAAATGAATCTGGGACAGGGGCGTCTCCCTTGGCATTAACACCAGAGGACGCCTTTGCTTTAGCGCCACATCGGCGGCCCGAGTCATTAAATCCGGTGTAATTCCTGCCGCAATGTGGGCCAGCTTTGACATGGAGCATGGTGCGATGATCATACCGTCCGTCAGATGGGATCCGCTGGCAGCAGCGGAAAACAGATCGTTGTTATCTTCCAGGATAAGCTGACCGGTAAAACGATTCTTAAAATCATCGATCCATTCTCTTGCCTCTCGACCGGTTTCGTAGGCCACGACCTTTTCTCCTGTTCCGGTCAGGATGAGCCGTACCCTGGCTCCGCCTTCAAGCAGGGCTTCTACGATCCGTAGAGCGTAAATGCTGCCGCTGGCGCCTGTTATTCCAACTACATATTGTTTCATAGTCTGCTTCATTCCCTTTCCATTGCTTTATAAGTATACATCCAGAGTTCCGAAGACCAAAAGCACGATGCTGGTGATCTGGCTGATGCTGTATGACGCAATATTGACATTCTCCAGACGATCCGGTGATACCAGCCGATGTTGAATTACCATGAGGACTGCGATGATTCCCAGGCCAATTCCGTAAAGCAAACCAAACTGGGGATAGAGCAGTACCCCGGAAATACACAGGCAAATCAGTGCGGCACAATGGAACAGAGTACTGATCCATAATCCGCCTTTCACGCCAAATTGCACCGGAATGGAGTGAAGGCCGTTTGCCTTATCAAATTCATAATCCTGAGAGCCGTAAATAATATCAAATCCTGCAGTCCAAAGGCAGTTGGCAGCGCCAAAGAAAAGCGGTATCAGGGAAAACTTCCCCGTTACCGCCAGCCAGGCTCCAACGGGTGCACAGGCGCATGTAATGCCCAGAACCAGATGGCAGGTCCAAGTGAATCTTTTCGTGTAAGAGTAGATAGTCATCAAAAACAGAGCCAGGGGAGACAGGATAAGGCATAGCAGGTTTAAACGGGAGGCGCTGAACACCATGACCAGAAAGCAGACTGCCACCAGGATCAAAGTTTCATTTTTTCCTATCTGTCCCTTGGGAATCTGGCGGCTTGCTGTTCTGGGGTTTTTTGCGTCGATCCTGGCATCCACCACCCGGTTTAAGGCATTGGCACCTGTTCTGGCGCTTAAAAAGGCGAGTGCAGCCCAGAATACCACCTTAGGGTCCGGCCGTCCGCCGGAAACAGCAAGCAAGGATACTACGGCAAAGGCCAGGGAAAAGATGGTATGGCTGAACATGACCAGCTTCCCGTATTCATTTAATTTATTTATTATTTTTCCAATGATCGATCCCATAAGCACTCCATTTCGCTGATACCTTTTTTTTGATTTCATCCGCCATTACGATATCTTCCGGCCAGGGACGGGAAAGTCCTTCTTCCAGACGCTTTCTTGTAGCATCGAAAGCCGCCCGCCTGCCATCCGTAAACATATCTCTGGTGACGTCTATATTATTGAAGACCCGCCACATGACTGTGGAATGATCCGTCGGATCTACATCCTCGTCTACAACTAAAATGAGGGAAGCCTTTTTTTCTTCCAGCATGGCAAGGGCTTTTTGTCTGCCGCCCCAGGGCTGTTTCTTGCGGATTGGTACGATTTCAAGCGCACCTTCCGTAAAGGCATCTTTTCCTCTGCTGGTGGCATCTATGCCAAGCCTCCCGCCATACAAAGGATAATCAGAAGAGTGATCAAGGGCATCTAATGGCCCTTTGCTGACCACAAAATCTTCTTCTGGATGAGCATAGCGCAGGACTTCCTGCCAGACAGCTGACGCATCACTTGGATCTATGGTTTCATCGACTGCCACAATCATCTTTGCAGTTCTCATCTGTCCCATGCCCCATATAGCGTTCATAACGGTTCTGGCGGCGCCTGGATAGGATGACTTCACTGATACTACGGCGCAGTTATGGAAGACTCCCTCAAAGGGCAAATGGATATCCCGCAGTTCGGGAATCGCTGTTTTTAATACGGGAAGGAAAATGCGTTCCGTAGCTTTTGCCATATAGCAGTCTTCCATGGGAGGTTTCCCCACTACTGTGGCAGGATAGACCGGATGTTTTTTGTGGGTAATCGTGGTGATATGAAATTTGGGATACCAGTCTGCCAGGGAATAATATCCGGTATGGTCTCCGAAAGGTCCTTCCCAAACCAGCTCTTCCTGTGGATCCACATAGCCTTCCAGGACAAATTCCGCATCCTCCGGCACGTAGAGATCGTTGGTAATGCATTTCACCATTTTTACCGGCCTTTTTCTTAAGAATCCGGCCAGCATCATCTCGTCCAGCTTCGGCGGAAGAGGAGCTGTGGAAGCATAAGTCACAGCCGGGTCGCATCCAAGTGCAACGGATACGGGCATGGGACAGCCTTTCTTCCGGTATGCTTCGTAAATACCGGCCCCGTCCTTGTGTTTCTGCCAGTGCATGGCCGTCGTTTTAGAATCCAGCACCTGCATCCGGTACATGCCTATGTTTTGAAGCTTTGTATCGGGATATTTAGTAAAGACAAGGGGAAGTGTAAAGAAACGGCCTCCGTCAAGAGGCCAGCAATGCAGAACCGGCAGCTGCCCCAAGTCTGGCTCTCTCTCTATTACCTGCTGGCAGTCGGGCCTTTTAACATGAAACCGGCTCTTTAGAGGAAAGCAGCACAACAGGCGCAGCAGCTTTGGTGCAAAGGAGATCAGCTTTGAAAACGATGAGTAATTCCCGAAATCCAGGTAGGCACCTATGTCCGTTGCGATATCATCTAAGCTTTCCGCGCCTAGAGAAAGGGCCATCCGCTTGTCGGTGCCAAAGGCGTTCATCAGCACCGGATAGGGAGAGCCCTCTACATGTTCAAACAGAAGCGCTTTGCCGTTGGTACTTTCTGCCTTGCAGACCCTGTCTGTAATCTCTGTTATTTCCAGGAGAGGGGATACTTTCTCCGTCACACGGATCAGTTCCCCTCTCTCTTCCAATTTATGAATAAAACCCTGTAGTCCTCGGTATGACATATGGCCTCCTAACGGTCATGATTGCGGTACGCTTCGTAGCCGCTGCTGGTTTTGATGGTGCTATCCGGCAGAACCCACATTGCTTCTACACCCTTCATATCCTCAATCATAGCCAGTCCCTTTTCATAGGACATATTAAATATAGCGGTAGACAGCGCATCAGCCCAACCGGAATCTCTGCATACAATGGAGACCGCCCGGAAGTATGCTGCAGGCATTAGGGTGACAGGGTCAATAATATGGTGATATCTCACCCCATCCACGATGTAATACCTTTCATAATCGCCGCTGCTGACGAGCGAATAGCCGTCTAAATTCAACGTATCTATGGACTTTTTCTCACTGTCAAGATCCGGATTTTGGATATCCAGTTTCCAGGGCTTTCCATCTGCCCGGATACCGATGGCGCGGATATTGCCTCCTACACTGAGGAGAACATGATCAATTCCCTTGGCTTCCATAGACCTTGCTACCTGCTCCGTGGCGTAGCCTTTTGCAATGGCTCCTACATCGAGACTCATCTCAGGATCCTCCAGGTATACAGTGGAGGAATCTTCATCTACGATGACCTTTGAAAAATCCGTATGTAGGGCTGCCTCCTTCAGTTTATCCATAGGAGGAACTTGGGCGGTTTCAGGGGTTTCTATGCCTTTTGTGCGATAGTCGTGCCAGATGGACAGAACACTTCCCATGGCTACGTTTACTTTGCCGTCTGTTTTTTCATAGGCTTCCTCCGCCATTTTCAGCATATCAATAATCTTCTGGTCAACTTTTACGGGATTTTTACCGGCATTATCATTGATGGTCTTAATGTTATTCACGCCGTCATAATCATTGTAAATATCATATAGCTCATGGTATACTTCCAGCTCATCGTGAATGTCCGTGGCAATTTGGGTAAATTCCTCTTTATTTTTTGCATATCCTACGATCTGGGTGACGGTATCGAAGAGATTTAAGAACTCGGCATGAAACCTTTGATCCTTTTTAGCTCCTATGGCGGCGGTATAAACCGCCGCCATAGTAAGCGCTGCCAGAGATCCGGCAATTATTAAAAATTTTACTGCTTTTTTATTTTGCATTTGCTTCTGCCTTGGAGATTCCTGTCTGGAAGTCACCAATACCAACGGTTACGCTGGCTTTTAAGTCTGCATCAGTAGGAGCACCTTCGTTTTCATCAATTGCAAGACCGGTGATCTCACTTGCTGTTTTGCCAGTTGCATAAGCTGCGAAGCTAGCAGCCTGCTCATTCCATTCTTTTCCGATTGCGGAAGCTTTTTTCATGCCATAGGCTTCACCTAACTGATTTTTGGTCTTGAAATCAGCAGCTTTTAAATCGCTGGTGATCTTACCGGCAGCGTCGAAGTTTACATTAACCTGAGAAGCGTCAATCACACAGCTTGTAATCTTACCGTCTGCGCCAAAGCTAGCAATTGTGTAGGTAGAATATGCCTGAGCTACGCCAGCAGCATCTGCAGCAGCATCTTTGGACTTGCTGATACCTGTAACGATACCATAGCCCAGTTTGTCGCCTGTCTGAGCGCCTGCGCTCTTAGCATTTGCAACAGCCTGCTCAACAACATTGATAAAATCTCCGATATGAACGGTAATGGTAGCCTTTAAGTCTGCATCATCAGCAACACCATCTGCAGAAACGGCAATTCCTTTTACTTCATCAGCTGTTTTTCCGATTACATACTTTGCAAAGCCATCAGCCTGCTCGTTCCACTCTTTGCTGATACCGGAAGCTTTTTTCATACCATACTTTTCTCCCAGCTCATTCTTGGATTCCACAACGGTTCCAAGATCTGTAAGCAGTTTTCCTTCTTTGGAGAAGTTCACTTTGGTCTGAACGGAATCGATTTTACAGTCTACAATCTTACCGCTGCCATCTACTAATACGGCTGCGAACATGGTATCAACTTCTGCAAGACCATCTTTTTCGCCGGCATCTGTGGATTTGCCGATAGAAGAAATTGCTGCATAACCGGTAGAGAGCGCGCCGCCTGCTGCTTCTGTCTTTGCAGCTTCTGTGGTGGCCTCAGCCTGGGTGGTAGGTGCTTCTGTTGTTGCTGCCTCTGTCGGTGCTGCAGTGGTTGGAGCCTGCTTTAAATTGGATGAACATCCTGCCAGGATAGTTGCTGCCGCCATAAGACCGCAGCCTAAAGCTAAAACACGTTTTTTCATAGTAAAACTCCTCCTTATGTTGCTTTATTATTATTTTTTAATACCATAATAAGATTTATCCACCACGGTCATGATCCTGGCCATTTTGGCCTCGGACAAATTAAGATTTTCGATGGTGGTTACTGCTTTTGTATAATATCTGCCAGCCATTGCTTTTGTATAAGCGGTTCCGCCGGCTTCTAAAACCCTGTCATAGAGTTCCTTAGCCGAAACCAGGCCGTTTTTCACTTGCTTTACAAACTTCTCATCCTGCTTCATGGCATGGATAAGAGGCAGAGTGACAACCCCTTCTTCATAATCGGATCGGACGTTTTTCTTCGCATCCATTTCGTCCATCTCATAATCAATGCAGTCATCCATAAGCTGAAAAATCATGCCTACATCGTTGCCGACCTTCCGGTACATGCGGAGTTTTCTCTCATCCGTTGTGGACAGCATGGCACCGCCGTGAAAAGATGCTTCAAAAAGCGCCGCCGTTTTTCCTTTGATGATGCTTAGATAGCGGTAAACGGATAGGTCCAGGTTCCCATTGTTAATTTCCTGACGTAATTCTCCCATACAAATCCTGCACAGATAATTCGTCATATCCAGGGCTTCGTATTCGTCTCTTTTAGGAATGGAAACCGCCAGTTTAAGTGCCAGGGATAAGAGGTAATCTCCGCAAATGACCGCTGCTTTTTTGCCAAATCTCTTTTGAAGTGTGTCGATCCCCCGCCTTGTATCAGCGTCATCGATTACATCATCATGGACCAGAGTGGCCAAATGCAGCAGTTCTACTGCAGATGCCAGAGTTATGGCTTCCGCCGGGACTTTATCCTCTTCATCCATGGAACAGGCCATCAGCCCATATGCACGGATGAATTTACCTGTGGACTTTGCCAGATGGGCCGTATAAGTCCTGATGACAGGAGGCGCTGAAGATAAATGCTTTTCCACAGCCGATGCCATTAACTGGAAAGCCTCTTCAAAACCATAACGCAGGTTGTCTGCATCCTCCAACAATTCTCTATTAGTCATTGTATAAATACCACTTCCTTATAAAGGGAAGTTTTCTCCATTTTTTCTTAAGCCAAGGCATGAAATAATAATCAAGGCCAAGGGTTCTGCCACCGCCGACTAACACTGCGATACCGGCGAAAATCATCCAGAACGTGTTCAAGTAAAGACCGGTTGTGCATACGAACATGAACTGAAGCACCAGGGATGCTGCAGAGGAAAGGAAGTTGAATAATCCTGCCATCAAGGCCAGACCGATCAGGATCTCCGCGATCACGATACCGCGCTGCATAAACAGCTGAAGTCCGCCGTTAGGTAAAATTACTGTGTTCACAAACCAATTCATAGGAGCAAAATCCAGTTTAAAGGCATAATCAGACAGAGTTGAATGAGATATAGCTTTGGAACTAACAAGGGTAGCATCGATTAATCCTAAAATATGATAGGAGAAAACTGCTACACCACTAGCCACTGCATCTGCGGCACCACCTGCAGCGCCTGTAGCACTGGCTACTGCATCTGCAGCTGCAGTCGTTGCGCTGGATACTGCATCCGCCGAAGGAGCTGCCCCACCGATACCTGAAATTCCGTAAGGAGCCAGTATGTTATTGAAGAATTGATTGGCGCCTCCAAAGAATCCGCTTAACATGGGCTGATCCATCCAGCCTTCAACAATCTTCATAACGCCTTCAAATACCCATACGGCACCCAGCCATACGCGCAGAGGCATCAGCAGGAAACTCGGGGTCCTGTTGGAGAAATGGCCTCCCAGGAAGCTTCTGCGGTTGCGCACGGTAAAGAATTCGTGGCATACATAGCTCCAGACCTTATTCCAGCCTAATACCTGTATAAAATAAATGACATTGATAAAATGCTTGGAAAGCATAGCAAAGAAGGAACACAGGTTAAACATGAGATTAGGAAGTCCTACCCGTGCAACTCCGTAGCGGCCGCCTACAGAAACCATAACGCCATGGAAGGACGGTTTATACTCCTCCATTGCTCCTGTACCAGCAACGGCACATACCAGATTATGGGCGGCGGTATGAGCGCTCTGCTCACAGTTTTCTACCATCTGGGGAACAGGTACATTTTCTCCCTGAGGTACATACATCATGTTGTCGCCGACAACGTAAACTTCTTCATGGTCTTTGGCTCTTAAGAAAGAATCTACCTGGATTCTTCCACGCCCTACGGATTCCAGCGTCTTAGCTGCTTCTCCGGTAATATCAGCGCTTTCAATACCGGCTGTCCAGATTGTTGTACCGGACGGATAACGGTTTTTCTTGCCATCCTGATTCAGTTCGATGAAATCCTCGCCAATGGCGGTTACACCGGTTTCCATCATTACTTTTACGCCCATCTTTGTCAGGCGTCTTTCTACCTTGCCGGACAGCTTCTCAGGAAGAATGGGCACTGCCCTCTTTAAAACATCTACGTTATACATGGAAACCATAGACGGTTCTATTTCATACTCTTCACATAAGAAAGGTACATATTCTGCCAGTTCCCCGGCCATTTCCACACCGGTAAAACCGGCTCCTACGACATAGAAAGTTAAAAGACGGCGCTTTTCTTCCTCGTTTGGCTCACTGGCAGCATTGCGGAACACATGGTGAATCCGTTCTTTTAATAACACGGCATCTTCATAAGACCAAAGCTTATAAGAATTCTTCTCTGCACCTTCCACACCAAAGTAGGTGGGCTTAGAGCCTGCGGCCAGGATCAGATAATCATAATCGTATTCGCCCTGGTTTCCGGTCAGTTTCTTCTCTTCAATGGAAATCTGACTAATCGTGTCTGTAATGATTTCCACATTCCTTCCGGCAAATACCTTTTTCAGGCTGATGCGGATACTGTCTTCCTCCACTCTTCCAGCGGCTACCTCATGAAGCTCTGTGAGCATGGTATGGTATGGATGCCTGTCAATAATGGAGATACTTACTTCGTCCTCCATTTTCATCTTGCGGAATTTTTTTTCCAACTTTTTGGCAGTTAAAATACCGGCATAACCGGCACCTAATACTACTATTTTTTTCAAGTCTTCCCCTCCTTGTATGATAGCGGCTCACAAAACGCCACTTTGACATTATTATAACATACCGAAATGATTTTTACCATATTTTTATCATAAAACGATCACTATTTTCACTTTTTGTAACTTATTACATATATAGGGAATCACTTGTCAAAATGAGCCAATAATTCTTATCCAGATCTTCATTTTGGACCGGGTTTACAGAGTGTTCTATAATGATTTTAGACCATTTTTTATTCTATAAACAGGACAGTTATGCTATAATGAGATCTTAGGACAATTACATTTAAGAGAAATATGAGGTAACAGATGAAAGATTTAAAAAAATTAACAGTAATACAAAAAAGAGAACTAATCCTGGTTGCCGCCATTCTGGTGATATCGGGACTGCTCTCCGGGATATTTTATGTCAGAAACAGAAAGCCGGCGGAACAGGTGGTGGTCACGGTTGACGGCAATGTTGTAGCAACCCTGGATCTTCATAAAGATGTAGATATGGTTATTGATGGGTATGGCGGTACGGATCACTTAATCATCAAAGATGGCTATGCCAGCATCACGGAAGCCTCCTGCCCTGATAAAGTATGTGTCCGCACGGGCAAGATTCACAGAAGCGGGGAACTGATTGTATGCCTGCCTAACCGGGTGGTCGTTACAATCGAAGGGGAAGAATAAAGAATCGCCGAATATATCTCCTGTTTATGGAGAATCATATCAAATATCGGAATAAAATGTACCGTTATGTAAAAATATTTACAGGTTTTAGGGACTAATTGATCCTTTGGATCAGGAAGGAATTGATATGGGCGTGGTTCAGTCGACGGTTCGCATAAGTGAAATTGAATTAAAAGGTTTTAAAAATACCCAGTACGGTCGAATTATAATGCCGTCTGCAGGCAATAAGGATTATTTTTCTAACACAGCGGACATTCTCGGCATTTATGGCCAGAATGGTTCGGGGAAGACCGCGGTAATTGAAGCGATGGAGTTCGTTCAGATATTGCTTACGGGGCGGCCCCTGTCCAGGGAAGCGGTTCATTATATTTCCAAAGACATGGAAACCGGTACAATCACCGTTAAGTTTATCATCCAGGCAGACGGTAAAAAAACCATGGCGGAATATTCTGTCCAGTTAGGCAGAATTTCCAAAAGCGAGTTTGAGATAACGCACGAAACCCTCTGTTTAGCTGCCTGGACCGGAGAAAAGTTTGAAAATAAAAAAAAAGTGATTGATTATGGACTGCATTCAGAAGGTCCGACGTTTACGCCGAAATATCGGTTGGAAGATTTAATACGGGAGAATGATGAAAATAAAGTAAATTTAAGCGTTGCAAAAAGAATTGCCCGGAAAGATCTGGTCTCCTTTATCTTTGGCCCGGAAGGCAGGGGGGTCTTTTTATCTGCCTGCGAAGGAGCGTCCGAGGATTACGCCTATGTTATCGAAGCACTTTATCAATATGCAGGTATGAACCTGTTTGTAATTTCCAATGCCCGGTCAGGAGCAATCAGTATGAATTTCATGATCCCGGTTGCTTTCCGCCTGGATCTTGGTGAGAGGATCGCAAAGGGCGATTTGCTTATAAGGCTTGATGAACCATCCGTGATCAGTAACGATCATTTTGAAATGGCCAGGAAGATCCTTCAAGAGATGAATGTCATTCTAGACGCCATGATCCCCGGCCTTTCCATTGGAATTTATGACTTTGGCGAGCAGCTTCTCGAACGGGGGGAAACAGGACACCGGGTCGAATTAATTTCAAAACGGGGAGAAATTACAATTCCCTTGAAATATGAATCGGAAGGAATCATTAAGATCATTTCCGTTTTAAATGCCCTCATGTGCGTTTATAACAATGCCTCCATGTGCCTGGTTATTGATGAGCTGGATGCAGGCGTATATGAATATCTGTTAGGGGAACTGCTTTCTGTCTTTGAAAAGGGCGCAAAGGGGCAGCTGATCTTCACATCACATAATTTACGGGTATTGGAAATGATTCATAAAAGCTGCATTGTATTTTCTACCACAAATCCTTCCAACCGGTATATTCGTTTGCAGAACATAAAAAGCAATCACAATTTGCGGGATATGTATTTGCGGAGTATTGTACTGGGCGGGCAAAAAGAAGCTATTTATGAAGAAACAGACAGTGTGGAAATTGGCCGTGCATTCAGGCGTGCCGGAAAGGCGGTAAGGGATGGCGGCCAAGACTAAAAAAGTAATCCTGTTTATCGTAGAAGGCCCCACTGACGAGGAGACATTAAGTCCTGTTCTTAAAAAAGTATTTCAGAGGGAAGATGTCCATTTCCACGTGGTTCATGGTGATATGACAAGCAACTGGTCGGTATCAGGCAACAATGCCGTTAAAACGGTTAATGAGCATATAGAAGTGGAAAGAAAGCGGTATGGTTTTGATAAAAAAGACATCCTTAAGGTGATTCATCTTGTTGACCTTGACGGGGCATTTATTCCGGCGGACAATGTCATAAAAAGCAAGAAGGGGACAATCCAATACTTTGATGACCGGATTGAGTCGGCGGATCCAGAAGGGGTCATTGACCGGAATTCAAGAAAGTCTCAGGTACTGTACCGGCTTTGTTCGGCTGGCACAGTTGGTAAAATTCCGTATTCCATCTTTTATTTTTCCCGGAATCTTGAGCATGTGCTTCATAACGATAATGGAGATTTAACTGACGATGAAAAGATAAATTATGCAGATGATTTTGCAGATAAGTATGGTTCCGATCAGAAAGGTTTTCAGGCATTTATTTCATCCGATGATTTTGCAGTACCGGGGGATTTTCGTGAGACATGGGATTTTATCATGGAGGGCCTCAATTCATTACACAGGCACTGTAATCTCCATTTGCTTCTTCAAGAATGAATGTTTAATCTTACATCAGGCATTTAATTAAAAAAATGGAATGATGGTTAAGGAAAAGGAATAACATAGAATAAACATATTGTGCAGAGCGAGATCATGGGATACTTTATAACCGTTGAAAAGAATGTAAACATTTACGTGGAGGATCTTAATCCGGATTGCGAAAATACCATTTTATTTCTTCATGGCTGGCCGGGAAGCCATAAGCTTTTTGAATACCAGTTTGATGTGCTTCCTGCCATGGGATTTCGTTGCATCGGCATTGATACAAGAGGATTTGGGAATTCCGACAAGCCGTTTTGCGGGTATGATTATGACCGGCTGGCCGATGATGTCAGAGCGGTCATTGATGTACTGAACCTTAGGAATATTACCCTGGCAGGGCATTCCACCGGAGGAGCGATTGCTATCAGATACATGGCAAGACACAGGGGGTTTGGGGTAGCAAGACTTGCTTTATTCGCTGCCGCAGCACCTAGCCTTATTAAACGTCCGAACTTCCCTTATGGACTTGATAAAGACGTAGTGACTCAAATTATTAACGGAACCTACGCCGACCGTCCCAACATGTTAAATAATTTTGGAGATATATTTTTCTTCCAGCATATTACTTATCCGTTCTCTCAATGGTTTTTCCAACTGGGTCTGCAGGCAGCAGGCTGGGCAACAGCAGCGATTGCAAATACCTGGCTTGAAGAGGTATTATTTTCAGATCTGGAGGCAATTGATGTTCCAACCTTAATCATTCATGGGATTCATGATCAGGTTGTCCCTTATGAGCTGGGTGTAATCCAGCATCAAAGCATTAAAAACTCCAGGCTGGAATCCTTTGAATTCAGCGGTCATGCGGCCTTCTATGACCAAAAGGATGAATTCAATAAGGTTCTGGCCGAATTCGCCAAAGGAGATTGTTAGAAAGAAGGTAAACGATTCTAGTTGTTAAAGATAGAAAAAAAGGGCGTTGATTTTTATGGATCAACGCCCTTTTTTCTATGGCATTCTTTATTTCTGCTTTAATTAATACTTTTCAAAGGACGATTCCGTCCTGGCTTCGTATTCGTACTCTTTTGTATCTTTTATCTCTGACTTTTGTTCTGTAACCAATTGGAATTTGACTACTTCTTCCCGCAGTGTATTGGCCTGGGCACTCATTTCCTCACTGGAGGCCGAATTTTCCTCAGCGGTTGCTGCATTTGCCTGTATGACTGCCGATACCTGCTCCAGGCCTATGCGGATCTCATCAATGGAAGAAGCCTGTTCAGAAGCCGATTGGTTGATCTTATTAACGATATCATTGATAAAGCCAGTGGTTTTATCGATATCATCCAGAATCTGAGCTGTTTTCTCAGTGATTTCTGTGCCTTCCTGTACAGCGTTTACGGAGTTCTGTATCAGCTCTGCTGTCTGCTTTGCGGCCTCCGCAGATTTGGCGGCAAGATTACGTACTTCGTCGGCTACTACGGAGAAGCCCTTTCCTGCAGTTCCTGCCCTTGCGGCTTCAATGGCCGCATTGAGGGAGAGGATATTGGTTTGGAACGCAATGTCCTCAATAACCTTAGTTATGTTGGTTATCTGATCGGAAAAGATGGCGATATTGTCCATTGCTTTTGTGAGCTGCTTCATATGAGCACCGCCGTTTTTCACGTTGTGGCTGGTCTGAACAACATATTCAGTTGCTTTTATAACATTTTTTGAATTTTCTGCAGCCTGTTCCGTGATGCTTGCAATGGAGGAGGAGAGTTCCTCTACGGAGGCAGCCTGTTCTGTGGAACCGGCTGCAAGCTGCTGTGCTCCTGCCGATACCTGTTCTGTTCCTGTATTTACCTGTTGTGCGGCAACATCAATCATAATGAGGGTACGATTTAAAGAGGAAACGGTTTTTATAATTGCCTTTTTAATGGCTTCAAAGTCTCCCACATAGTCAAGGTCCATGGTAAAACGCATATCGCCCTGTGACAGAAGGTTCAGTTTTTCCGTAATGTCACGGATATAGGAGGTTATGGCAGCATTAGTATTTCTAATGTTTTCAGCCATGCTTCCCAGCTCATCTTTGCTTACATATGTAATCTGGGCCTGTAAATTTCCCTTTGATATTTCCTTGTAAACCAGTTCAATTTCTTTCACAGGATCCAAAATTGACTTTCGGATGATCACGGTGATGAAAAAGGTACACAATAGGGAAATCAAAAGAGACAAGGAAAGGGAGATCCAGGCTGATTTCATGAAGTTCTGCGCTTCCTCCTTCTGGGAAACAGCAAACCGCAGCTGAATCGTTGAAAAACTTGACAGAATTTCTCCGGCCTGATCAATGGAAGGTGAATAATTGTTTTTATAAGACTCATAGGCCTTGCTGCTGTTTCCTTTGGAGGAAGCTTGAAGCAGCCCTGAAATCTCTTCTCTGGCGGACTTGCTCTTTGATAATAAATCTCTTAACTGTGCAATATCGTTATCTCTATCACCGGAAGACTGGTTGCCTGCAAATTCCTCCAATGCGACGGAAACGCTTTCTTCCTGTTTCTGGGCCTTGGCAAGGTTATCCTGTACGGACTGGATATCATCGTCAAGAATTGCCTGAAGAAGGTATTTTTGTGCCGAGGCCAGGCCGGATCTCATGGTCCATGTGTTGTTGGTGTTTGGTACGGTATAGTGGTAATAGCGTTCTACCTGGAATCCGAGATTTTTCGTATTCCATGCGGATATTATAGTGGATACTATAATGATCAGCAGTATTATGCTAAAACCTAGAATCAGTTTTTTGCCCACAGATAAGTTTTTAATCAGAGAGCCAGCTTCTTTGCCGGTATCATCGGCAGTTGTATTCTGTTTTTTCATCTTATCGTTCCTTTCTCAATTTTTTAACCGGTATGTATATAGATTGGAAATTGCGTCATGTGTCATATTATATATCGGAACGACAAGCCTAATCATAAGAATTCACTTGTTATTTTTTTAACTGCACCGTATGCTTTTATGAAAAGCCTCCGGCTTTTGTGCCGAAGGCTTTTTAGACATTATTTTGTAGATGAATTATAGTTAGCAATGGCCGCATTTACCTTTTCAGCCAGGAAACTTACCGCCTGCTCCGGAGTGTAGGTTCCGTCATAGGTCTTTTCCATGGCTTCGTTAAAGATTGTTCTGGATTCGGTTGCTACTCCTGATAATACACCTGCTGTGTATCCATTGACAGGGGTGTCCTTTAACTGGTTGATGGCTGTGGTAAAGTTGGGGTTCTGAGCAATGAAATCCTTCATGGCAGGAGTTTCATAAGCTTTCGGGTTAACTGCGAAGTATCCGGTGGACATACTCCAGGTGGCCTGGGAATCCGGTGTGGTGGTAAATTCGATGAACTTCCAGGCAGCGTTCTTTTTCGCCTCATCCTTATTGTCCATCATCCACAGGGAAGCGCCTCCAATGATGACACCGCCATCGGTAGCAGATGCATCGATCTTTGGAAGATATCCGGTACCGATTTCAAAGTCACTGCTTTCCGTAGCAGTTTTAAGAATTGCTGTGGATTCAATGATCATGGCAGCCTGACCTGAGAAGAATGCGGTCTGGGTATCTGCGGTGGTACTGCCGTAGTTATCCGCATAACCGGAATCCATGAGCTTTTTCCAGGTCTCAAAAATCTTAAGTCCAGCGCCGTTATTTAAGAAATCCACTTCGGTTGCCGGTGCTTTCCGCCCGTTTTCATTGTTTGCATAAAATTTTCCCTGGCCGGCAATCTGCTGTTCAAAGAACCAGCCGTAAATGGCCTGGGCATAACCTACAGGAGCTGCTTTGCTTTCCACAATTTTTTTGGAGAATTCCAAAACCTCGTCAAATGTTTTGGGCGGGGTATTGGGGTCTAAACCGGCAGCCTTAAATACATCCTTGTTGTAATACAGCATTGGAGTGGAAACATTAAAAGGCATGGACATCTGCTTTCCGTTTACCGTATAGTAGCTGGTGATGATATTCATAACAGTAGAAGGATCAAAGTTTGTGGTGGCAAACATATCCTGTACCGGAATGGCATGACCGCTGTCGGTCATAAACTTTGTACCGATGTCGTACATCTGGCATACATCCGGCATGCTGCCGCTCTGCATGGCGGCTTTCAGCTTGGTGATCAGGTCATCATATTTTCCCTGATATTCACTTTTTACCTCAATCTCATTCTGGGACTCATTAAAGGCTTTAACAAGAGCTTCGGTTGCCTCTCCGTTTACACCACCCATAGCATGCCAGAGGGTGATCACTGTTTTTCCCCCCTCAGCCGGAGCCTGAGTGTCAGCCGCCGCTTTCGTTGTTGCGGCGTCTGTGGATCCTGCCGCTGTGGTTCCCCCGGAAGTAGCACTTCCACCGCATGCAGCAAGAGTCATGGACATGACAGCAGCCATAATCGCCGCAAGCCATTTTTTTCTTCTTTTCATAGATATCCTCCTTTAAATTATATAGTTTTTATCTCTATACAGGCCCTTTGGGCATGCATGAAATACTTACCCTTTTACAGAACCTGAGGTGAGGCCGGAAATCAGCTGCTTTTGTCCCAGTATGAACGCCAGGATCGAGGGGACTAAGATGATCATGGAACCGGCCATGACCGGACGGAAGTCTGTGGATTCCGCGCCTTGAAGCATTCCGAGGCCGATCTGAACCGTTCGCATATTCACCGAGTCTGTAACAAGAAGAGGCCATAAATAGTGGTTCCAGCTTTGAAGGAACGTGTAGATCCCCAGAGCACCCATAGAAGGTTTTACAAGGGGAAGGGCAATGAAACAGAAGAAGCGGAAGTTGCCGCATCCATCAATATCAGCCGCCTCTTTTATCTCCATGGGAAGCTGCAGGAATGCCTGCCTCATGTTAAATACTGCAAAAGCTGATGCTACGTTTGGAAGGATCAGTGCCGTGTAAGTGTTCTTAAGCCCCAGATCGCAGATGATTAAATAGTTTGCAATGATGATTGCCTGGCTGGGAATCATCATGGTTGCAAGCATCAGCAAAAACAGGGCGTTCCGTCCCCGGAATTTCATCATGGAGAATGCGTAGGCTGCCAATGCCCCGGTGACGATCTGACCAAAGGTAACCGTGCAGGATACGATCAGGGAGTTTTTTATAAAGGTAAAGAACGGGGCCAGCTGCAGGGCTTTTATGTAATTGTCCGGGATCAGCTGCTTCGGCCAGAAGCCTCCGGAAAACACTTCCTTCATGGTCATCATACTGACGTTAAAACAGTAAAGGACAGGTGAGATGATGATGACTGCAAAAAAGATATTTAAGATATAAAGTAAATATTTAGCCATTTTGTTCTTCATCAGTAGGTCACCTTCTTTTCCAATCTGAATTGAATCAATGTCAAGACCATCAGGATGATAAACAGGACAATGGATTCCGCGCAGGCCATGCCGAACCGGCTATTCATAAATGCCTCCTGATAAATCTGGTACACGATGACATTGGTACTGCCGGAAGGTCCGCCCTGAGTCATCAGCTTGACCTGAGCATAAGCCTGAAGGGCATTGATGACGTTAATGATCAAAAGGAAAAACAGGGTAGGGGATATGCATGGGATGGTGATGTGCTTATGCTTGGCAAAAAATCCAGCACCTTCAATGGCTGCGCATTCATATAAATCCAGAGGAACGCTTTGCAAGGCAGCAGTCAGGAATATAAAGTTTAATCCGATGTTCATCCACACAGTCACAATGGTTACTGCATTTAATGCGTATTTAGGATCCGTCAGCCATCCGATGTGGGTTCCCAGGACCTTGTTGATGATGCCAAGGCTGCTGTGAAAGATGAACATGAAAACAACGGAAGCCGCTGCTGCGGAAATAGCCATGGGAAGGGCATAAAAGGTGCGGAATAAGTTTTTCCCCTTAATATCCTCATTGCTTATAATGGCCAGTATAAACCCCATGACAATTGAGCAGGTCACGGTCATGACCGCATATTTAAAGGATACAAAAAGGCTGTTTTGAAAGGCCTGTGAGGTAAAGATTGAAAGATAGTTTCCAAGGCCGACAAAGGAGGAAACTGCTCCAAGGGGAGTCGTCATGGCAAAACTGAGCCAAATGGTTTTGAGGAACGGCCAGAACAGGAAGGCCGAGAAGAAAAACATGGCGGGCAACAAATACAGATATGGTTCGATCACCCGGAAAAACTGCTTCTTTTTCATTAAAAAATATCCTCCTTTTCCCAAAAAGAAAAAGAGAATCAGCATTACACTTCGCCTCAGAGTAATGGTAGAAATGTAACATCTGCTTTCTCTTGTTCTCTTGTAAATGTTTCATTGACGTTAGCTTATCATATTAACTGTTATTATGCAATATATATCTACCTTTAATTGTCATAAAATTAGTAAAAATTTGATATGTATTTAACAATCACTTAAAAATATAAAACAATATTAATAAATTAAGTAGTATAAATAAGAAAAAAAGTATACTTAGTACACAATAAAGCCTTTGGGCTGGCTTGCCTTTTCATAAAATGGATGAAATATCCAACCTCCGATCCGGTCTCCTGATCTTAAGAATAGCCCCAAAACCTTACGAAACCAGAATGGCTATTCACAAATGCCTGAGATTGGGGTATAATAAACCTATTGGATCGCAATCTGAAATGAAATAGAAAGATGGGGATTGTATATGAAAGGTAAGAAAATTTTGTCTTTGGTGCTTGCTGTAACAATGGCAACAGGGCTTAACTGCATGACTTCCATGGCAGCATCCAGAAAGAAAATCACAACAGTAAACTTAACCGTGGCAGCGGATATCGTGCCGGGAGGTTCTGTTTCCGGACAGCAGGCTGAGATAACGACAAAAAACAGCAAGATCGATGTTGGAGAATGCGAGTTCACCAACGACGGCTTTCAGTGGTATGAGCAGGATGTACCGAGGCTGGAAGTGAAATTGTATGCGCAGGAAGGATATTATTTTTCCGTAGCCGAATCCGGTTTCACGATTGATGGGGGAACCTACGTAAAGCAGGCAAGGGAAGATTTCAGCCAGACGCTTACGGTGACCATAGATTTACCAAAGGTCGGTGAGTTTACCCAGTCCATAGAAAGCGCAGCATGGGGCTCTAAAACTATGGCTGTGTGGAGTCCTGCCGCCGGGGCGGGAAGTTATGAAGTAAAGATATACCGTGACGGAAAGGCCACGGGAGGGGTAAAGACCACCGCTGGGACGAGTCTGGATCTGGGAGTGTCCATGGGAAAGGTTGGAACCTACACATTTAAGGTACGTCCGGTCAATAAGCAGAATACCGAGAATAAAGGTGACTGGGTGGAGTCTCCTGTCAACTACGTTGACGCGGCTGCGGCGGAGCAAATCCGTACATACTCCCAAAACGAAGGCGGCTGGAAACAGGATGGAACCGGATGGTGGTATGCAAATCCGGATGGAAGCTATCCGACCGGAACCTGGCAGAATATCGATGGACAGTGGTATTTCTTCAATGAAACCGGCTATATGGCTACAGGCTGGGTTGAATGGAACGGGAAACAGTATTTCTGCGACCTAACAGGAGGTCAGATGCTGGCAAACACCACAACGCCTGATGGGGCTGCGGTTGGAGCCGATGGATCGAAACTTCCTTAAGTTAATAATTGGCGGGCTGCTTTTGGCGGTCCGCTTTTTTGACCGCTTGGAGCAGGACCCTTTTAAAAATACTTGTAGGATTAAAGATTCTATCATATAATAGCACGAAGGAGCAGACTGGGATGACAGTGAAAAAGACAGGAAAATTTTATAGACGGGTATTGGCGGCAGCGGCAATCCTTCTGGCCCTTTGTATGGCAGGATGTGGCCCAATTGCCAGCTCTTCCCCATTAACCCAGAGAGAAATGGGAAATGAGGCGGGCACGGATTTAAGGGTGCATTTTATTGATGTGGGCCAGGGAGACAGCACCTTAGTAGAAAAAGACGGACATTATATGCTAATAGACGCAGGAGAACGGGATCAGGGCGAGGTAGTCGCTTCTTATCTGGAGAAGCAGGGAGTAAAGAAGCTGGATTACGTGATCGGAACTCATCCCCATTCAGACCATATCGGAGGGTTGGAAACGGTTATCCGGAAATTTGAAGTTCAAAAGGTCCTTTTGCCGGAGAAGGAACATACTACAAAAGTTTATGAACGCCTGCTTGATGCCATAGCAGATAAAAATTTAAAAATCACCCTTCCAAAGCCAGGGGACAGCTACTCCTTAGGAGATGCATCTTTCCAGATTATCGCTCCCAATAAGGATTATGGAGACAATCTGAATAACTGGTCCATAGGTCTTCGCCTGATTTACGGAAAGAACAGTTTTGTCTTATGCGGAGACGCAGAAAAAGATGCGGAAAAAGATATGATGGCAAACGGCCTTCCATTAAAGGCAGATGTGCTGAAGCTTTCCCATCATGGAAGCTCCACCTCATCATCGGAAGGTTTTATGGATCTGGTTGATCCTGAATACGGAGTGATTTCCTGCGGGAAAAATAATGACTATGGCCATCCCCATAAGGAAATTCTGGAAATGTTAAAAAAACGAAACATCAAGGCTCTGCGGACAGACCAGCTTGGAACCATAGTGGCAGTAAGCGATGGATCAAAGGTTACTTTCCCTGAAATCACGGAAGGAACTGATGGAGACAGGTCACAAGGCACGGCAGCAGACAAGGATTATGTGATAAATACCAATACCAAAAAATTTCACCAGCCGGACTGCAAGTCTGCAGCTTCCATGAAGGAAGAGAACCGGAAAACCTATAAAGGCTCCAGAGAGGAACTGATACAGATGGGATATGAGCCGTGCCAAAGCTGCAACCCTTAGCCAGGCACAGAAAGGGATGGGAAAAGGTTATGAAGTATACCATTGACAGAATCAGCGAAATAATAGTGATCTGTGAGGATGAGAACGGAGATATGGTAAAGGTTCAGGCCTCTGCATTGCCGGAAGGTGTAAGGGAGGGAGATATCCTTACAGAAGCTGATGGGACGTGGACACTTGAGCTAGAAGAGACGGAAAGGCGCAGGCAGAGGATTCGTGAAAAGCTGCGAGGTCTGACAGAATAAAGGATTAAAGAGAGCAAACTATGAAGAATTATATTGTACTGGATCTGGAATGGAACCAGAGCGTCGGAGGGAAGGAGGAGACGGTAGAACACCTTCCCTTTGAAATCATAGAGATCGGGGCGGTAAAGCTTAATGAAGCCCTGGAAGAAGTGGGGGAATTTAAGAGGCTTATAAGGCCTCGGATTTATCCCGAGCTTCATGAAAAAATATTAGAAGTGACCCACATGGATCAAAAGACTCTGATGGAAGAGGGCCGGGACTTTGAAGAAGCTGCAAAGGAGTTTCTTACGTGGTGCGGGGATGAAGCCGTGTTCTGCACATGGGGATCCATGGACTTAACAGAACTGCAGCGGAACTTTGCCTTTTTTGGAATTCCCAATACCTTTCCCAAACCCTTTCTCTACTATGATGTGCAGAAACTTTACAGCCTGCTTTATGGGGACGGTAAGGAAAGGCAGTCTCTTGACATTGCAGTTTTAGAGCTGGGGATCATGGAAGAGCGGCCTTTTCACCGGGCCCTTGATGATGCCCATTATACCGGGCGGGTTATGAGATATATGGGTTTTGAAAAGGTTCGGGAATACTGGTCTACCGATTATTACCGTTTGCCGGAAAACAAAGCGGAAGAGGTATATCTTGTGTTTCCCGGGTATTCCAAATACATTTCGAGGCCCTTTGAGACAAAGCAGGATGCCATTGAGGATAAGACCGTTACCGATTTGATCTGCTGCAAGTGCAACCGGATGCTTCGGAAAAAGATCAGATGGTTCTCCGTGAACCAGAAGTTTTACACGGCTCTTGGTTTATGTCCTGAGCATGGAAATGTAAAAGGCAAGATCCGCATGAGACGGAACGATGACGGACGTGTCTACGTAGTTAAGACCATGAGACTGGTGGGAGAAGAAGACGTCCGGGAGATTTATATAAAAAAGGAAGAAACCAAAAAGAAACGGGTGGAAAAGACGAAGAACCGAAAGCAGAATAAAAAGAAGGGGGATTCCCCCCTTTCCTAATTATCGCATTCCTTCATTCGGTATCCAACCCCGATTTCCGTAAAAATATATTTTGGTTCTGCCGGATTATTTTCTATTTTTCTGCGGATATGCGCCATATTGACGCGAAGGATCTGATTGTTGCTGTCTGCGTAAGGCCCCCAGATGTGGCTTATAATGTAGTCATAGGTCAGGACCTTACCAGAATTTTCCGCAAGCAGGGAAACCAGCTTATACTCGATCTGGGTCAAATGGATCTTATGTTCGTCCAGTGTGACCAGTCTTTTGGCAAAATCAATGACCAGGCCGTCGCAGCTGTATGGGGTGGGAATGACAGATCCATCCACGGTGCTGACGGTAGGTCTTCCATGGCGTAGGGCAGTGCGGATTCTGGCTAAAAGCTCGCTGGTTCCAAAGGGCTTTGTTATATAATCATCGGCACCAAAATCAAGAGCGGCCACTTTTTCATGCTCCTGGGTCCTGGCGGAAATGACAATAATGGGAATCGAAGTCCAGCTTCTTACGCTTTTAATGATGTCTATTCCGTCCAGATCCGGAAGCCCTAAGTCCAAAAGGATCACATCAGGGCAAAGGGAATTGATCAAAGCCAGCCCATCCCGCCCGTTATAGGCTGTATTTACTTTATAATCATGTCTTTCCAATGCACTTTCAATAAAGTTGCAGATATTCTTTTCGTCTTCAATCATGACGATTGTAAACTTACTCATAAGCATTCTCCCCTAATGGTAATGTAAATGTAAAAACTGCGCCATGTTCTTCATTGGCAGCTGTAATTTTCCCCTCATGGGCAGTAACAATAGCTTTGCAGATAGAAAGCCCGATTCCCATTCCTTTATGGGAATCATAACTGCTGTTGGGTGATGAAGTGTAACCGTCAAATAAAGTGTTCAGCCGTTCCGGGGATATTCCATCACCCTGATCACGAATCTGAAACCAGGCATATCCATCCTGTACGAAGATTGAAAGGCTGATGGGATCCGTTGTATTGGAATGATAGACGGCATTTTCCAATAGATTTATGATAACCTGTTCAATCAAAGTGGCATCCATAGGAACCATGATAAATTCATCCGGCACAGTCACATGGACAATGGCTTTGGGCACTCTTTTGTGAAAACGTTCAATGGATTCGGAGGCTACCTCTTCCAGTGGCTCCGGACGTTTTAAAACATGAGCCCCGGAATCCCGGATCCTGGTGACGCTTAGCAGATTTTCCACCATATTCAAGAGCCAGTTGGCATCTTCCTTGATATTGGAGACCAGACTGGTTTTTTCTGATTCCGTTATCGTAGTGGAACTTTCCAGGTATGTGCTGCTGGCACCGATGATTCCTGTGAGAGGAGTCCGAATGTCATGGGAAATGGCACGTAAAAGGTTTGCTCTCAAGGCTTCCTTTTCTGCTTCCATTAATAACTTTTCCCGTTCGTTTAAGATACGGCTTTGTTCCTTTAAATTAGTCGTAGTGGCGCTTGTAATGGTTGAAATAATCAGCAGAGCAAGGAAGGTGACGGGATATCCTTCCATTATAAAATTAAACGCCATAAATGGGTAAGTAAACACATAGTTTACACAGATCACACTAATAAAGGAGGCAATGACTCCCGGTATATAGCCGCTGGAAAAGCGGGAGATGATAACCACTGCCATCATGTAGATGATTCCTACATTGTTAGTATATCCTCCCAGTATGTGCATCATGTAGGAGAGGATGGTTGCAAACAAGAGGGAAATAAAGGTGATTACAAAATTTCGAAGATGATCCTTTTTGGATAATTTTTTATGCTTATTCATGGAAAACCCCTTGTGATCTAAGGTCATTTGAAACGGCCTCCCCGTCTTCCTCTCCGCTTTGTTGAATAGGAACTGCGCCTTTGTTCCAGAATGCTGTTGAACTCATCGGCTGAAATGCCGGAGTCCCGAAGGCGTTTCATGCGCTGCTCCCGCCTGATAAGGAAATTCTGTGCTTCCTGATGTTTCCAATATATGAAAAAGGCAGTTGAGCCTCCGATTACAATGATAGCCCCCACGCTTCCTAATATAAGCCAGGCGGTTAAAGGAATCTCAAAGGGCCTTAGAGCTTTTTCCCGGTAATCTTCCGTTTCTTTATCCGGACGTTTTCCGGAAGGGTTTATGGAAGTCTGGGCCGCAGACGGGTCAAGTTCATCGTCAGATCCGGAATTTGCCTCAGCCTGGGCAGCGGTGGCGATTCTGGTTTCCGCTTCCTTATTCTGGAATAGGGCGTCATTCACCTCCAGGAAGGTACAGCCTACGACTCGGTCATTATAACGGTAATTAATTTTCGCGATGGAATTTGGAGGATCACCCGATGAAATATCATAACTGAGTTCCGCCTTTGCATCGGAAAAATTAGCCGTTTTAGGCAGAATGATCCTACTGTCGGGATCTAAAATCAGGGCTTCCGGCCTGGTGATGGACAAACCGCTGAAATTTAAATCGCTGGTAATGGAACTGTAGGTTTTTTCGTATTCTGCAGCTTTTAAGGAGACAAAATTTGAAAAACCAAAGTCCAGAAGATTCTTAGTGTCTGCCCAATACTGGGGAGTAGATCCCTTTAAAATTATGGTAATAAGCCTCATACCATTTTTTTCCGCACAGGTTATCAGGGTATTCCCGGCCAGTGTAGTGTAGCCTGTTTTGCCGCCGATAATGCCCGGATAGTAGAAAGGAGTGCTTTTTCGCATCATCTTATGACCAGGATAAATGGTAAGCCCTTCTTTATTGATGGAGTTAGGCGGAAGCTTATAAAAGGTTGTAGAGTCGATATCTTCAAAAACAGGATTGTTAAAGGCTGCTCTTGCGATGAGTGCCATGTCGTAGGGGGAAGTATAATGCTCCGGGTTATTTAAACCGCTGGGATTGGCAAAATGGGTATTGGTACATCCAAGCTCTTTCGCACGTACATTCATCATATCTGCAAAAGCTTCAGTGCTTCCTGCCACATGCTCTGCAAGGGCGTTAGCTGACTCATTGGCAGATTTAAGCAGCAGAGCATAGAGGCAGTCCCTGACAGACAGCTTGTCCCCCTCATTGATCCCGGCATTACTGCTTCCGGATTCCACATTAAATACGGCATTATGGGAAAACGTTACGGTTTCATCAAGACTGCATTTTTCAATGACTAAAAGGGCAGTCATGACCTTGGTAATACTGGCCGGAAAATATTGGTTGTGTATGTTCTGGCCCCATAGAACTGTTCCGGTGTCTGCATCCATCAGAATGGCTCCCTGTGCCTGAACAGACGGACCGGAAGGCCAGTCTGCGGCCCCCAGAGAAGTCCCGGTAAAAGATGAGACAAAAAAAGGCAGGCACAGAAAAAAAATAAAAAACTTTTTTATAAATTGAGTCATATTGAGTAATCTCTCCATAAGCGATCGTTCG
This sequence comes from Lacrimispora sanguinis, assembly GCF_044987295.1. Taxonomy (NCBI): domain Bacteria; kingdom Bacillati; phylum Bacillota; class Clostridia; order Lachnospirales; family Lachnospiraceae; genus Lacrimispora; species Lacrimispora sanguinis. Next base: position 3,247,387 of record NZ_CP173277.1, read on the forward strand.
GTTTCAGACAATACTTCATTCTACAGTATAGGTTATTTGTTGTAACAAGTAAAGGTTATTTGCTATTTTTTCCCCATTTGTATACGAAAAATCAGCTGAATATGCTTGCATATCCAGCTGATTTACTAACCTAAGCTGCAAGATGTTTTCTTTTAAACTTGCCCATAAGAAAAAGACAGACAGCAAAGATAAGCAGGATAGAGAAAAGATAGATGAAGCCAATGAGAAAGACGGTGTCTCGAAAGAAGCCTTCCGGAACGATGTTAATGAGCATATCGGTGGAAGGATCCAGCATCCATAGGTCATTTTTAAAGAACATATGGTGGAACATGATAAAATATCTGGTAAAATCTGTGGAAATAATCATAGCGATGACAGCGGACAAGGAAAAAAAGATTCCGGTTCCCGCACACACGGCCCTGGGAAAGGTTTGCATAAAACTGGTCCTTAATAAAAGAAGTACAATGAGGCATAACACCATCACCGTAAGGCAGCCTCTCCGTATGGAAAGAGCGCCTAAAAAAAGACCGCGGACATCCTCCATATGGGCGATTTCACGGGCATTAAAAAATTCCCGTTCTACCCCTCCCATGGTGGTATCTACATGAAGGTTATCCCTCTTTCCACGCAGATAGGACATCATTTCATCGGTAACATCAAGGAGATCATCCATAGACATGGAGACGGCTTGAGTCACATGATATTTGTTATATTCTTTTTCGAAGTATCCTGGAATCCAGTAAACGGCTGCCTCCACGGAAGTGAATAAAAGCACGATCATAAGGCAGAGAGAAAATATGATTCCAGCAGTATATTGAAGCAAACGTTTCATAGGATTCCTCCTTGAGGGAATTATTTTTTTGTTGCAGTAGGTAAGTTCCAACAAAAGTGGGTTGCCATAAGACGAATTAAAACGACGGAGCAGGCACCGATCAGCATGGCAATATTGCCATCAATGTAATTCAAAAGCCAGGCATAAAGGATGGCGCCAACAATGGAAGCACAGGCATAAATATGCTTTCTAAGGACATAAGGAGTTTGTCCGGCCATGATATCCCGAAGAATGCCGCCGCCGACTCCGGTGATAACACCTAAAAAGATGATGAGAAAATGATAGTCCCCATAGCCGGAAAGCACTGCCGTATCGATTCCTACCACGGTAAAGGCTCCAAGTCCGATGGCATCAAATATGTTCATAACCTTTTCATAGGTTTCCATGGAACGTCCGTCCAGGATTTTCTGATTCAGTCTTACGATTACAAATAAAAGCATAACCGTTATAAAGGCCAGCAATACGTAGATTGGATCTTTAAAAAGGGCAGGAGGTACATTTCCTATGATAATATCCCTTAACATTCCGCCTCCCACGGCGGTGGTAACACCTAAAACAATAACTCCAAGCAGATCCAGCTGTTTTTTAATGGCAACCATGGCCCCAGATGAAGCAAAAGCTATGGTTCCAATGACTTCTATGAAGAAAAACAGGGAAAATTCTATTTTCATGAACAACCTCCGGTACATCCCTCTTTAAGAAATTAAGGCAAGTATAAGATTTGAAAGGTCATTTGTCAATATATCATGGTTCTATAAACACCGGGCTGATTTGCAATGCTTAAATATATCTTGCTTTTTTGTATAAAATTATATATTATATTGAAAAGTTCAAAAATGAGCATTTGAATGATTCTGCAGGAGAGGAAAGGGGATGACGCCGGCTTAGAAAGCCCAATGGGAAAAATGCAGTGGAACTAGACGACCTGATTTCAGAAAGAGGTGTGCATGATGAACCAGAAAGAATTTATGAAAAATGTGGAAGAGTGGTCTGATATCTGTTTGAATGACGAAAGAATTGACTTGGAAGCCTATGACAGATTTGAAGTAAAGCGAGGGCTTAGGGATAAAAGCGGCGACGGTGTTGTGGCAGGATTAACCAAGGTATCAAAGATTTTATCAAACAAGACCGTAGACGGGGAAAAGGTCCCATGTGAAGGCCAGCTGTTTTACCGGGGATATAATATTCATGATCTGGTAGACGGTGTTGTCAGGGAAGGACGTTTTGGTTTTGAGGAAATTGCCTACCTCCTTCTTTTTGGAGATCTGCCTGATAAAAGCCAGCTGGAACGATTTACCAAGACCTTAGGCTACAGCCGGACCCTACCTACCAATTTTGTCAGAGATGTAGTCATGAAGGCCCCAAGCCAGGATATGATGTCCTGCCTTGCCAGAAGCATTTTAACCCTGGCCTCTTACGATGAAAAGGCCAGTGACATATCTGTTCCCAATGTGCTCCGCCAGAGCCTGATGTTAATCAGCGTCATGCCGATGCTGGCAGTTTACGGATATCATACATTCAACCATTATGAGCGAGGGGGAAGTATGTATATTCACAGGCCGGATGAAAAGCTTTCCACGGCAGAAAATATCTTAAGGCTGTTAAGGCCAGATATGAAGTATTCCAAGGTGGAAGCCCATGTTCTTGACCTGGCCCTGATCCTTCATATGGAGCATGGAGGAGGAAATAACTCCACTTTTACAACCCATGTGGTCACTTCCTCCGGTACGGACACATACAGCGTGGTAGCGGCAGCGCTTGCTTCTTTAAAGGGACCGAAGCACGGCGGCGCCAACATTAAGGTTGTGGAAATGATGGAGGATTTGCGTAAGGAAGTCCATGACTTAAAGGATGAAGAGGAAGTGGAGAAGTATTTGAGAAAGCTTCTTCATAAGGAAGCATTTGACCGGAAGGGACTAATTTATGGTATGGGGCATGCGGTTTATTCCAAATCTGATCCCCGTGCAGAAATATTCAAAAGCTTTGTTAAACAATTGTCAGAGGAAAAAGGACGCCTGGATGATTTTAACCTCTATTCCATGATCGAGCGTCTTGCTCCAGAAGTCATTGCAGATGAAAGAAAGATCTATAAGGGCGTAAGTGCGAATGTGGACTTTTACAGCGGCTTTGTATACAGCATGCTGGATATTCCTAATGAATTGTTCACCCCGATTTTTGCCATTGCAAGGATTGTAGGATGGAGCGCCCACCGGATCGAAGAGCTTATTAATATGGATAAGATCATTCGTCCGGCCTACATCAGTGTGATGCAGGAAGAGGAGTATAAACCTTTGAGCGACAGATAGGAAGCTGCGTGAAAATAATCGCACGATTTGACGATGATCTTATTATTAACTTTGGAGGAAAATTCTATGGATTTGGATATTCCCTTATTGATAAAACGCCTTCAGCGAAATAACATGGCAGGTTTTCAGGTTCAGGATAAAACGGAACTTCTGGAACTACTAAGAAGGCTCATTGCCGATGGGACGACTGTAGGCTGTGGGGATTCGGTGACTCTGGAACAGATGGGAGTGTTTGAGGATTTAAGGAAAAGGGATGTAGAATTTTTTGATAAGTTTGATCCTTCTCTAACCAAAGAAGAAAAACGGAAGATATACTTAAAGAATTTTTCGGCAGACACGTTTATCACCGGTGCCAACGCAATCACAATGGACGGAAAGATTTTTAATATTGACGGCAACGGAAGCCGGGTGGCCCCTATGCTGTACGGCCCGGAACAGGTCATCGTTGTTGCCGGAACGAATAAAATAGCGGAAGATGTAGAGTCAGCCGTGAAAAGAGCCAGGCAGATCGCGGCTCCCCTGGATGCGAAACGGCTGAACAAATCGACTCCCTGTGTAACTCTTGGCCGCTGCATTGACTGCGGTCACAGGGAAAGGATCTGCAATGATTTTGTTCTGATTGCAGGTCAATTTATAAAAGACAGGATTAAAGTGATTCTTGTTAATGAGGAACTGGGTTATTAAAGAGCCCAGTTCCTTTGTCTTCTTTGTAGTTATTACGAGTTGCGTAAATCCTTTCTTTCAAAAAATCTGATTGCCATGAAACAGCCGGCTAAAATAATGATCAAGGAAAGCAGGATATAAAAGGGGCTTAATCCATTTTCAGAAACCGATACTACGTTAAAGTAGCTTACCGGTGTCAAAACCTTCAGAAAATCCATGGTACCGATATAATCAAGAGCAAAGCTGATTACATAAAATGCCGTTACCGTAAGCATTGTAAAAAGACTTGCAGTCTTATAGCTTTTTGCAAGACCCGAGATGAAAATCCCGACGGAAAACAGCACGACTTGAGTAAGAAATATTCCCAGGGTTGTGATGATATGGACGCCTGTAATACTTAAATCACCCAGGGGAAGAATGATGCATAAATAGGACATGATGCCTACGGTAAGAGAAAACACGAAAAGATTTGTTACGGCGGCACCGATTTTTGCCCAAATGATTGCAGAACGCTTATAAGGTTTCGAGAATAAGAATTCGCTGGTACCGAACCGTTCTTCTCTGGATACGGCAAATATACCGGAGAAACCCGCATAAAAGAAGGCAAGCAGGTTGGTCCAGAACACCATACACTGATAAGCACCTAACGGGGTATCGACCCTCACTCCGTTTAATCCGAACAAAATCAATATAATCTTCGGGAAGCTCTCCGCCATAGCCGCAATTTCCCCCATGGCGTCTTTTAATACAATAAACTCGATTGCTGCAAATCCTGTAAGCATCACGATTAACACCAGCCAAATTACCAGGGTCTTTTGGGTCAGTTTCAGTTCTTTTAAATAGATCGTCTTCATGTTCAGCCTCCGAATATAACGTCTTTTTTAAGAAATGTTCTGCAGCTGATAAACAGCAGTCCCGCTCCAAGGAACACATACCACACCAAATAATTCCACTGGTAAGATCCGGTTTCGGCGATAGTCACGGTATTAAAAAATGCAAACGGAGTGAAATAGCCAAATACCGGCTGATTGATCTTCTTTGACATGGAGTTTAAACAAAAAAGGCCAAACATAACACAGGAGGATATGAGCACAGGTGTCCGTACATTTGGGAAGAATGTTCCGGCAGCTGTTCCGAAAACCACAAACATAAGTTCAACCAGTACAAGGGATATCCCTATAAGCAAGAACGCCGGCCAATCAATACGAATGCTTTTGACGGTCAGAAATGCAAGTGCAGCTCCAGCTATATAGGCAGTTCCCACAATCAGGCTGTCTGCCGTGCAGGCAAGTACCTTGCTCCAAAAAATCTTGCTCCTTGAATGGGGTTTTGTTAACAAAAACTCTGCTGATCTGTTCGCGTATTCCTTTGTGTGGGATGAAAAGGCAATGCTCATTCCGTGGATCGCAGCCGCTGCCATGGCAAAGCTGTTTAAAAAGCCGAACATGCCAAGAGGTGTCATGACGAAAGCGGCACTGACGCCTAATGCATCAAACAGGGGGTTATTATTTATCGCCTCCGCCATGAAAGCATCAGCTCCTTTAATAAAGCCAAGATAGGTCGGAAGCATCAGGAAGATCAGCCCGCCCATGGACAGCGCCCATATGATGATATTTCTTTTTAACTGCTTTAGCTCATACTTAAATACAGTCATCCCTTTCACCTCACCTGTAATAGTGCATAAAGATCTCTTCAAGCGTCGGTTCCTCGATGAACAGATCACGGACGTTTAAAGCAGACAGCTTTTCAAGAATCTCTCCCATATTCCCCATAAACATAAATGTGGCGGTATTGGCGTCCTGATGGTAGCTGGTAATGCCTCCAAGGTCAAAATGCCCTGCCGGTATTTCCTCTGCCGTAACACTGATTTTTTTATGGCTGTTAGCCCGAAGCTCACTGATTTTTTGTACACCAATCATTTTTCCATCTTTTAAAATGCCCACACGATCACAGATTTTCTGCACCTCAGACAGGACATGGGACGAAAAGAAGATAGTTGCCCCCCGTTTGTTCTCTTCTTTCAGTATCGAGAAGAACTCCTGCTGGATCAGCGGGTCCAGACCGCTGGTAGGTTCGTCTAATATAATGAGTTTTGGAGAGTGCAGCAGGGCGCACAGGATTCCGGCTTTCTTTTTGTTTCCAAGGGATAGGTCGGTGATTTTACGGGATAAGTCAAGGTCTAAGCGCCTGGAAAGCTCTTTTATTTTGCCGTCTCCCTTAACGCCGTATAAATCTGCCGCATACTGTACCAGCTCCCGTACCGTCATGTTATCATAATAAGCAGATTCTCCGGGCAGATAGCCCACATCCTTTGCAATTTCCGCAGCCTGTTTCATGCAGTCCTTGCCAAAGATCTCCGCGCTGCCGGAGGTGGGGCGGATCAACGCCAAAAGAGTACGGATGGTAGTGGATTTCCCCGCTCCGTTAGGTCCGATAAAGCCAAAAATCTCTCTCTCCTCCACGGAGAAGCTGATATTTTCAATCCCCCTGTGCTCCCCATAGCTTTTGGACAGGTTATTAATCTGAATTGCGTTCACCGGTAGTCCTCCTTTCTTATTTCAAAAACTCAACATATCCCAAGTTTCCGTCTACGCGGATTAAGTCTCCGTCCTTGATGTGTTTTGTGGCATCGGTTACGCCGACAACAGCAGGCAGGCCGTATTCCCGGGTGATCACAGCTCCGTGAGTTGCCATTCCGCCTACTTCTGTAACAAGTCCGCCCACAGAGATGAAGGCCGGTGTCCAGCTTGGGTCGGTAAATTTAGTCACCAGAATTTCTCCCTTTTCTATTTTTCCTGCTTCCCTGATATCCAGAATGACCCGTGCACGGCCTTCTGCCACGCCGCCTGATACGGCAAGCCCTGGCAGCGCCCCATTGGGAACCTCGCGCTTGTATTCACCTTCCACCACTTCTCCATCAGAGAAGATGAGGCGCGGAGGGGTCAGCGCAGCATACTTTTCATAATCTGCCCGCATTGCATCGATTTTCTCATAATCAGGTTCATATTCTCCGGCAAACAAGCTTGCAAGTTCCGGAAGACGAAGATAGAAAGTATCTTCCACGCTTCTTAGCTTGCCTTGACTAACAAGTGTTTCAGATTCCTTAAGGATGGCCTGTTTGTATTCCCAATAACGTTTCATCCAGTAATATTTGGGAGACTCCCGCAGCCCTAAGAAGTTTCGATAAAAGGATAACTGTTTTGCCAGCTTCTTGGCTTTTGCGGCTCCCCATTTCTTTTTTGCGGCGGAAACCATGGATTTTACTGCGTCATCGCTTTCCTGCTTTCCCTGTAGGAGCCTTTGTTCAGCATGACCCTTTGGAAGCCTTATATCTGCCAGTACGGTGGGGAGAATCTTTCCCGGATCCTCGGCAAACCGGGGTTTTGCAATATCGATCTCGCCAGGGCAGCGCATTCCGTACCGCAGGAAAAATTCTTCAAAGGCTTTTGCGGCTTCTTCGCTGCCCTTCTGCTTCCTTAATTCGTCAATGCAGAAGGAATCCCCTGCTGACTCAAGGTATTTTACAACCTCTGGGAAATCCCGGGCAGAATCTGCGATACGGCTCACGTAAAATCCCATTTCCGAGGAAATGTTGCCTTTAATGGACTTTGACACATCAACACTTACATTGTCCTGTCCAAGAAGGAGCTTTCCTGCTTTATCAATAGGTTTTGTGAGAAAGAAGGTAACAAGGAGCGGTCCTAAGCCCTCCGGATCAAACAGACCTTTCATCAGATCATCCGTATCTCTCACAATAAAATCGATTATCGCCTTACCGGACAGTTTTGAGAGTCCCTTTCTTGTCTTTTGGATTGCCGCTTCCATACGGCGGTTGTAGCCATCAATGATTGACGGATCATTTTTCCGGTAGATCCTTAATCCGGCGGTGATGCATTTTCCCACATCCTTTGGTATGGCGAAGTCGCTTTTTTGTCCTTTTGGAATGGATTTAATATATTCCTTTCTTGCCAGGACTTTATTAAATGCGCTATCCATCAGTTCGTCGGAATTGGACAGCTTTTGACGCACCAGAGCCCTGCCCACGGGACTGTTTAAGTTATGGGTAATCTCCATATAGGGCCGCCCGCCGATTTCCGTAACCTTCACGGTTTTGGACATCAATTCCCAAAGGGACATTCCCAGGGGCAGCATGGTATCTGTCATCATCTGGAGATGGCCGACGGAAATAAAACAGCGCTTAAATCCGTCCATGGTCGACGGACAGGGGTAAAGGGTTGTGATCCCCCGGGACTGGACAATATAAAATTTCATACCGTCAAAACACCATTCAATATCCTGGGGGCTTCCAAATTCCTTCTCGATCTTTTTTCCGATGGCGGCAAGAGCGGTTACCTGTTTCTTGGTGAGACAGGGCTTTTCGCCGCTTCTTTGTTTTATGTCATCCTTGACCGTCCAGGTAACAGGGGTTTTACGCCCGGATACCAGTTCCTCTCCTAAGCCTTCCACCGCTTCAATCGCTATTGTAAAGCGGTCGGAGGTAATGGGATCGGCGGTAAACATGACTCCGGCCGCTTTTGCATCCACCATCTTCTGTACGACAACGGCCATTTGAACTTCATTTTCATCGAATTTGTTTTTGATCCGGTAAGAAATCGCCCGCTGGTTATATAAGGACGCGAAGCAGTTGAGCACTGCTTTTATTACCGCTTCAGATCCGGAAATGTTTAAATAGGTATCCTGCTGGCCTGCAAAGGAAGCGTCAGGCAGATCTTCTGCCGTAGCGGAGGAACGGACGGCAACGGAAACATGGCTTCCCATGTCCTCATAAGCGGTTTGAATCAGTTCCGCCGCTTCGGCGGGTAAAGTCAGTCCGGCGACAGCGGACTTCCTATCGTTTCCTGATTCCTTTACGGTAGGACGGATATACTTTTTAAAGAATTCTGTTGTGATGATAAAACCGCACGGTACACTGTCAGGGAACCGCTGGGACAGTCTGGCAAGGCTTGCGCCCTTGCCTCCTGATATTTGTATGGAAGCGGCGCCTTTATTGTTGATTTTCAATAGATACATCACAGGTATTCCTCCTTATATAGATTACTTTTCAACATGTGGATGGTTTTTTCCAGTTCTTCGGTTATTTTACCAAGATCGCACCGTTCATCGGTCATTTCATGAGCATAGCCTTCTGCCATGAGGAATATCATGCGCATAACCACATCAATATCCACACTTTCTTTAAATTTAACCACATCTTCTTTTCTTAACACCAGGTCATAAGAAAAGCGCTGGGCCTCGGGCATGATCTTTTTTGTAATATCCGTGACCGCATCGTCAGTTTCCTCGAACATACTGATAATAAATTTCAATATATAAGGGTACTTTTCCAGTATGCCCATTTTCATTCTGGAGGCCACAAGAATGCGTTCAAATAAATCGTCATATGCATTGATTTCATTGCGCTTATAAGCCTCAATCATGACACTTCTCACATATTCCGAAAGGTATAAGTACAGATCCCTTTTTGTGCCGAAATAATGGAACAGCATTGGTTTGGATACTCCGCTGTTTTGGGCGATGTCACCCATAGAGGCCTTTTTATATCCATGTTTTCCAAAACATTTTAATGCCGCTTCAATGATAGGCAGCTGCTTTTCTTCTGATAGTTCTTTAAATTTTTCCATGTCTTCACCTTCTGATAATGTAATTGACCGAATCGGTTTATGGCATGATTATAACACCATAAACCGATTCGGTCAAAGTAGTTTTTCTTATATTTAATTGAGTCATTTGTTCCGGCATTTATAACTGAGTTATATTATTATAACGGTCTTTGACTTTTAGAAAGAGGCAGGTTTTCCTTCGCTTAATAAATGACTTTTCATATATTCGGAAGGTGATATTCCCGTACTTTTTAAGAAAACCTTGGTAAAATACCTGGTGCTGAAATATCCCACCCGCTCAGCAGTGTCCCGGACCGAGGCAGTATGTCCACCTGACATGAGTTCCATTGCCTTTTTCATGCGGACACCGGTTAAGTGGTCAACAAATTTTTCTCCGGTTTTCATCTTATAAATTTTGCTTAAGTAATTTGGTGAGATATCAATCATATCTGCAATGGTATTGATTCCGATCTGGTCCATATAATGTTCCTCAATATAAGCGTTGATTTTATCAATTAAATCAATGCTTTGATTTTGTGAAGTCATCTGCTTTAAAAATTCTACAAGCTGGCGGATAGAAAGAATGCTGGCGGGTGTTCCTGATTCCATTGAGAGAATGCGGTTTAAGGAATCATCACAAAGTTCAAAGATCTCTTTTTCATGGGGAAATTGGGATATTGCATGAAGTAGATTTTGAAAGCCCATAACATCATCTGCCTGATTGGCCATCAAAAGCTTTTCTAGTAAATCCGAAAAAGGAAGAAGCTGGGAGAACGTCAGCCGCTCCTTTTCCGATATAACTGACCCAAGGTGAACACAAAGGCGCAGGCTCTCCTCCCTTTGAACAGACTCAAACTGTGTAAACAGTTCTGAAAGGTTACCGGCAGAAACATGGAATCCGGTTGCCACACATCCGCTGGTCTGATGAAACTGGACCAGTACCCCCTGGAACTCTCCGGGAGGAATCACGGTACTGGTAAGATAACAGATTTCACCTGTAGGCAAGAAGGTGAAAGTATACCGGGCACCGTAGCGGAAGGAGATGGAAGAGAGCATGGCATTTAATACATCTAAATCGTTTTTAAAGGTTTCTTTATGATAATGATCAACATAAAAAAGAACAGCTGTGTAAGGGGGAAGAACGTATTTGGGACTCTGTAAAAAACGGATGGAGGTATGGAGGTCAAGAATTTTTTCAAACTCCAGCTCATAATCCTTTTTCAGCAAAAGCTCCCGCTCTTGAAACAGGGAAGCTGCTTTTTCCATGGTAGCTTTAACTTCCTCCAGGCTGGCCGGTTTTAAAAGATAGTCCAGGGCGCCTAGTTTTAAGGCTTCCTGAGCATAGGAAAATTCCGCATATCCGGTCAGCATGACCACAGGAATCTTTTGCATATGAAACTGGGAAAATGCCTGCAGACCGGTGAGCATCGGCATGTGGATATCCAGAAAAATGAGGTCCGGAATCTCCTTTTCCAGTTGTTTTAACAGTTTTTCTCCGTTTTCCACTTCAATGAACTGGTGCATATTGGGGCAAAGCTCCTCAATCATGCTTTTTAATCCAAGCCGGATCAGGCGTTCATCATCAGCTAAAAGAATTTTCATGCAGAAGTTCCTCCTTCCAGGGGTATCTTAATTGTCATGGAGGTAATATCTCCGGTCAGTTTTATTTCAAAGGAAGCACGGGGGTGAAAAATTTTTATACGGTTTTCCACATTTCTTATGCCAACTTTTCCATCAGAGTAAACTTCTTGAATATCAATGGGTATTCCATTGTTTTTTACCTTCAGAATCAGGACTTCGTCCTCAATCGATGCGGAAATGGAGATGGTAATGGAAATGCCGTCACCGTCCATACCATGCTTAAGGGCATTCTCCACAAGGGGCTGTATGAGAAGTCTTGGAATGGAAATAATCTTAGCCTCTTCCTCCATAGAGCTTAGAAAGGTCAGGCGCTCATCATAGCGTATTTTAAGAAGATTGCAGTATTGGATGCAGAATTCAAACTCATCCTGTACGGTAGTCAGCTTTGCATTGCTGCAGGTATAGCGGAATATTCTGGTCAGCTGGATAATGCTGTTCTCCAGCTCTTTTTTCATTCCAATCCGGTTCATGGACAGGAAGCAGTTTAAGGTATTATAGAGAAAGTGAGGGTTAACCTGGCTTTGAAGGGCACGGTATTCTGCTTCTTGCCGGTCTATCTCATATTTATAGGACTGGTTAATGTATAGCTGCAGCTTTTGGATCATCTCGTTTAGATTCTCCGCAATCAGGGACAATTCTTCCGTGTTAAAGGAATCGTTCTGCAAAAGGTCTGTGTCAGGAACAGACGCCTCCAAGTCTCCCTTTGCCACCTTTTTCATGGTATTTAAGATGGAATTTAAAGCAAGGGCGGTCTTCTTTGAATTGGAACGAAAGATTGAAAATGCAGCCAGAATGGAGGAGAAGCTTAAGATAGCAGCCAGGCTCCAGACAATGGATACCTCCTTAAATATATCCTTTTGGGAGGATACAAAAATAAGCTGCCATGGCATTCCTGAAATATCACTTTTATACAGGCGGTAAGTATCTGAGTCCGTACGGATGATGCTTCCCGCATAAGAAAGTTTTTTAAGAACGCCTTCCTCCACCTTTCCTACCTGGTAAACAGGGGTTCCGTCTTGTCCCGCGATGACAAAACCTGAATTTTCACTTAAGTTTACGCTGCTGAAGATATCCTTGATGATTTTGTCGGAGGCATCGATCCGGATGACGCCCAGCTTCCGTTTGGTGTATACGTTACGGACCGTATGAAGGGCTGAGATGACCGTTGTCTCAGAACGGATATAAGGGGGAGCCTCTGAAACCATAAAGTGATATGGCTCGGTTGTATTTAAAACCTCCTGATACCAGGTTTCCCGTTGGTAAGGGTAGTCCGTGGTGTTTATGAGATCGCTGGTTTTTGTTGCAGTAACGATGATGTGGTTGTCCGGGTTTACAGGCATGAAAGAAACGGCCAGGATATCCTCTCTGGCGGTGTTTAATATACGCTGTATGGAAGTAGTATAGTTTTGCCGGTGCAGCTCGATCCGGTAGTCAAATGAACCGTTTTCTGTGTATTTCCCATTCTCAACGGCTGCAAAAAAGTTTAGAATATCATCGTAAATATAAGGAGTCAGAGCCAGCCTTTTTAAGTCAGATACATAGGTGCTTAAATTGGTTGAAATGGAGTAAAGGGATGTTGAAAAGTATTTTTCATTGTCCCTGTAAATTCTTTTTTGAAAGTAAAAGGCAAGTATAGTGGCCATGATGATAATGGGCATAACAATACTTACGAGAAACAAGGCCAAAAACCGGTTCTGAAAGCTTTGGCGTTTTTTCATATGGGGTCACCTCCTGGGCCTATATTGTATACATATTATATACATTTTTCAATCCCCAGGAAGGAAAATGATAGAAAAGAGCCTGAAAGTGTAGATTTGGGTATCTTACGGAACCCAGAGGACTGTGATAGACTAAAGATACAAAATAGCCGGCTAAAAACTAATATAAATGTAAGGGAGAATTATTATGAAGAAGTTAGCACTTGCCTCACTGGCAGGTCTCATTGCGATCAGCGTAATAGGCTGCTCCAAGGCACCCCAGGAACCTGTGGAGACTACCACAGCGACAGAAACGGTAAAAGAGACAGAAACTAAGAAAGATGCAGTAGCCTCTACAGGTGTTACCATTGAATTTTTATATAACTTAAACGGCGAGTCAGTCAGCGATGCCATTCAGGATGTCTGCAAACAGTTTACAGAAGAAACCGGAATCGGTGTGGAAGCAGTCATGCCAGGCAGCAATTTTTCCGATATTATGAAAACCAGAATGGCTTCCAATCAGCTTCCGGATGCGTGGACAACCCATGGCTGGGCAGTAGCAAGATATGCGGAATATTTATCTCCATTAAATGATTTTGAGTTTGCTTCTCATATATCCCCAAGCATTAAGGAACAGATCACTGACGGGGAAGGAAACTTATACACCCTTCCAATTGATATGGATTTAACAGGAATGATCTACAACGAAAATGTGCTGGAAGAAGCCGGTGTGAATGTAGATGATATTAAAACCTGGGCTGATTTTGAAGCAGCCTGCGAGAAGATTAAGGCAGCAGGGCTGACCCCCATTCAGCTTGGCGGGAAAGACAGCTACACCATGGGAAATATGATGGATTTCGTGGCTCCTACCCTGATTACAAACGAGGATGAGGCCAATCAGGCAGCTCTTTTAGACGGCAGCTTTGACTGGAGCAAATGGAATACGGTTGTAAATCAGATTGATTCCTGGAGACAGAAGGGATATTTCAATACTGATGCAGTTACAGCAGATTTCATGACCGGTATTAAGGCTCTTGCGGCCGATAAGGCAGCGTTCATGTTTACCGCAGCCAGCGGAATCACTGAAACCTACGTTCAGAATCAGGATACAAAAATGGGCTTTATGCCTCTTCCTGCTAGAGAAGAAGGTTTAAAACAATCTCTGATGACAGGAGAGCACTTTGCAGTTGGCATGTCAAAGACAACAAAGCATCCGGAGGAAGTAAAACAGTTTATGGAATTCCTTGCACGTGAAGACATCAGCTCTTATCTTGCAACCAAATGCGGAATGCCTTCCGGTCTTGACAATGTAATAAGTGATACGGGAAGACTGGCACCATACTACGATAAATATGCAAATGACAGTTCCATTTTAAATATTCCGTATTTTGACAGAAAATATCTGCCAAGCGGTATGTGGAACGACCTCTGCGTAACAGGAGCAGCCATTGTCTCAGGACAGGCAGATTCTCTTACCGTTGCAGTGGATCAGATGAAGACAAGCTATGAGGAAAAGAAAGCACAGGAGTAAACATGAAGATTCAAAAAAAATCAGTAATCAATCTGTTTTATATTCCGGCAGTGATATTGTTTCTTGTTTTTGTGATTTATCCGTTTATCCAGGGAATCCGGCTGTCCTTTACCAACTGGAATGGGTATTCCCAGACAATGAAATTCGTTGGAATTAAGAATTACACCAGATTGTTTCAGGATGCAAATGTAAAGACAGCACTGGTCAATACCCTTATTTACGGTGTTATGAGTACCGTGATCCAGAACATCTTAGGTCTTGGCTACGCGTTATTTTTAAATACAAAGTTTAAGGGACGTTCCATTGTCAGAACGATTATCTACATGCCGGTTATGATTGCTCCGCTGATTATGGGTTACATCATGTATTTCTTCTTTCAGTATGACGGAGGTGCGGTCAATGATATTTTGATCGCCCTCCATATGGAGCCGGTGGATTTACTGGTCCATTCAGGGACCGCCATCCGGATCATTGTATTGGTAAACTCCCTGCAGTTTGTGGGTGTTGCCATGGTCATCTATCTGGCGGGGCTCCAGAATGTGCCCACCATGTATTATGAAGCAGCCATGATTGACGGAGCCACCTTCTGGGAGCGGTTTAAGCATATTACCATTCCGCTGCTGATGCCGGCCATTTCTTCCTCCACCATCTTAAACCTGATCGGAGGATTAAAGCTTTTTGACCTGGTTATGGCGCTTACAAGCGGCGGACCGGGATTCAGTACCCATTCCCTGTCCACTCTGGTTACAAACCAGTATTTTTCGGCCCAGTCCGCAGGATATGCTTCTGCAATCGGAATTTTCACATTCCTGCTGATCATGATCATCAGCAATGTGGTCATGGGTTACTTTGACAAAAAGGAGGTGGATGTGTGATGAAAGGATCAAGGGTTTCCAATGCCTGGAAGTATGTCCTGGCTCTCATTATCATTGCAGTCCACTTTGTACCCATATATATGGTGGTTGCCATTGCGTTCAAATCCCCATATGATCATTCATCCAGATGGGCCTTTCCGGGATACCTTTACTTAAAAAATATTTACACCGCGCTGGAGCGGGGTGGAATGCTTCTGGCCCTTAAAAATACCGTGATCATAAGCGGTATGTCAATTCTTTTTATTGTGGTCATCGGAGCTATGGCGGCTTATCCTCTTGCGAGAAATAAGAGCAGGCTTAACAACCTGGTAAAAGGGTTCATTATGGGTGTCATGATGATTCCCCCCTTAAGCATTCTGGTTCCCTTATATTCCTTTATGGCTAAAATTCAGGGAATCAATTCCTACTGGGGCATGATCGTGACTTTGATCACCTTCCAGCTTCCCACCAGCATCTTTTTGTTTTCAAGCTTTATAACCAGCATACCGGTGGCTCTTGAGGAAGCAGCAGCAATTGACGGATGTGGGCCGTTCCAGACATTTTTTAGGATCATTATGCCTCAGCTAAAGCCGGTAACAGCTTCTGTTATCATCATCACCGGTGTGAACTGCTGGAATAATTACCAGTTTGCCTTGTACTTACTCCAGTCCCCCAGGATTAAGACTATCACACTGGCTATTGCAGGTTTCTTTTCCGCAGACTCGGCCAATGTCAATGGAGCAGCGGCAGCGGCCTTTATAGGAATCCTTCCCATGATTGCGGTATTCCTGTTTTTACAGAAATATTTTATCCAGGGCATGGTGGACAGTGCAATCAAGTAATTGGATATTAACTAAATAGGGTTCAGATAAGAAAAGCGGGAATCGGATGAGACTTCCGCTTTCTTTCTAAAATTTTTTGAAAGATTGAGGTTTATAATGAGTGTAAAATATATTGAGGAAAAAAAGGTATTCTTATTAAATACGAAGAATTCAAGCTACCAGTTCCGGGTGGCGGAATATGGATTTTTAGAGCACTTGTACTATGGTAAAAAGATATCTGATGCAGCGGATTATCTACCTGTGAGAATCCGCCATGGATTTGAAGCCAATCCCTATGAGTCGGAAAAGGACAGGACCATCTGCCTGGATGTGCTGGAACAGGAGTATCCGGGGTTTGGAGTTTCAGATTTCCGGGTTTCTGCGGTCAGTGTGATTAACGGGGATGGCTCCAACTGCGTCGATTTAAGGTATGTATCACATACCGTTGCAGATGGAAAATATCGCTTACATGAAATGCCGTCCTTGCGGGAGAATGGCGGCACCTGGCAGACTCTGGAGGTCCTGATGAGGGATCCTTATAGTCAGATAGAGGTGACTCTTGTATATGGCGTTCTGGAAGAGTATGACATCATTACAAGATGCGCCAGGATACGGAATGCGGGAGATAAGACCGCGTTTGTCAATGCAGCTCATTCTACCTGTATTTCTTTCCCCACGGACCAGATGGATATGATCAGTTTCTATGGAAGCTGGGGCCATGAGCGGTGTGCAGAGAGAACTTCCGTGAGACACGGGAAGATCACAGTGGACAGCGCCAGAGGCATCTCTAGCCATTATCAGAACCCATCGGCCATTCTCTGCAGCCCTGAGGCAACAGAAGATGGGGGAGATTTTTACGGAGTTGCTTTGGTTTACAGCGGTAACTTTGCAATCACCACAGAGGTCAATGATTTTAAACAGACCAGACTGGTGGCAGGCATTAACCCGGAAACTTTTTACTGGGAGCTTTCAAAAGGCAGTGTATTTGAAACACCGGAAGCGGTCATGACCTATAGTTCCCAGGGCCTATCGAAAATGAGCCACAATTTCCACCGGGCAGTGAAGCATCATCTGATTCCCAGCCAGTTTATCAATGAGAGGTGTCCGGTTCTCATCAACAACTGGGAGGCAACCATGATTGATTTTGACGAAGAAATGCTGGTTAACATTGCTGGAAAGGCAAAGGAACTGGGCGTTGAGATGTTTGTCATGGATGACGGCTGGTTTGGAAGAAGAACCAATGAATACAGGGGCCTTGGAGACTGGCAGTGTAACTTAAGTAAGCTGCCAAGCGGAATACCTGGATTTTCTGCAAGAATTCACAATATGGGGTTAAAGTTCGGCATATGGATCGAACCGGAAATGGTCAATGAGGATTCCAGGCTTTATGAGGAACATCCGGACTGGTGTATCCAGATTCCGGGAAGAAAACCAACCCGCCAGAGATATCAGCTGATCCTGGATTTCAGCAGGGATGAAGTGGTGGAGGCTATCTTTCATCAGCTTTATGAGGAATTTAAGGATGCGCAGATTGATTACATCAAGTGGGATATGAACCGGAGCATGACGGACCGTTTCTCTGGTGCTCTTCCGGCCCACAGGCAGGGAGAGGTTTGCCATAAGTATGTGCTGGGCCTTTATAAGCTGATGGATAAGATGACAAAGGCGTTTCCAAATGTGCGGTTTGAAGGCTGCAGCGGAGGCGGAGGAAGGTTTGATATGGGAGTTCTTTACTACATGCCCCAGATCTGGTGCTCCGATGATACGGATGCGGTAGAGCGGATTCACATTCAGTATGGAACTTCCATGATCTATCCGCCTTTTGCCATGGGTTCTCATGTCTCGGAGTGTCCCAACCAGCAGACGGGAAGAACGGTTTCCATTGATACAAGAGCGGCTCTTGCCTATTTCGGGACCTTTGGATATGAGCTGGATTTAAATGAAATATCAGAGGAAGAGCAGGACGCGGTCCGCAGGCAGGTGAAATACTATCAGGATCACGGACTTGTGTCCGCCCATGGAGACTATTACCGGCTGACCAATCCGGAAAGAGAGCGGGAGTATGGGGCGTTTATGTCGGTCTCCCAGGATAGGAAAGAGGCGGTCGTAGGATATATTCAGAGAGTTTCCGGAGCAAATAAGGGAATTATTTATTTAAAGCTGCGGGGTTTAGAAGAGCAGACGATGTATGAAATTCTAGAACTTGGCATAAAGCTTTCCGGGGCAGCACTGATGTATGCGGGACTGCCTATGCCGGTGATCAAGGCGGACAATGAAGCCAGGGTGTTCACTTTGATGGCGCAGTGAGGAAATTCTAACTGGTTTTAAATACTTATAGGGAGTTATGGAAAGAGAGGATCGGAGACGGGGAACACATCAGATGTTGTTCCCCGTCTCCGATCCTGTTTATATTATTTTTTGCAATTAACAATTCGATTTTGCGGGATTTTGAATGATATGCACGTTCCCATATATTTTTTACTAAGTATTTTTAATTGAGAAGTGTTTCCATATTGCATTACCAGGCGGCTGTTAACATTGGCCAGGCCGATGTTTTCCTGACTGGGATGATTGATTTTCTCATTGAGGGCGGCCACTTCTTCTTTGCTCATGCCAACACCTGTATCTATTACGGTAATGGTAAGCCATTGATTTTTCTCCGCTATTTTGAGTTTGATAAAGCCTGAGCCTGGAAGGGGCTTGATGCCATGATACAGGCTGTTTTCAATAAGTGGCTGCAGGATGAGCCTCATGATGGGGTAAGATTCCACTGCCTTGTCATAATCGTAGTACAGGATATATTTATCCTCATATCGGTATCTCTGGATACTGTCATATTTTTTCAGATATTCAACCTCATCCCTGATGGTTACCATGGAGGTGGTATTTTGAAGCGAATATTTGAGAATATCGGAGAGTGCTTCAATGATATTGTTTAGAGACGTAGGTTCTCCGGTAAATTCAATGGCCTTAAAATCCAGTGTCTGCAGAGTGTTAAAGAGAAAATGTGGATTGATTTGCAGCTGTAGAGCAGCCATTTCCGCCAGCTTTTGTTCCTGCTTCTTTAATGTCAGCTGATTTTTCAGGAAGGTCTGATTAACAAATAGCCGGACGATATTATTCAGAATAATATCGTATTCATCCTTGATGAAGCTTGGCTTCTCCTGATTGTAGGTACCCCGTTCTGCATCGGAGAATACAGTAACAAAGTAATCAATCTGCTGAAAGTTCTTCTTGGTAATGGTATATGCAATCCAGACCATTGTGCACATTACCACTGCCAGAACCATAAGAAACTGGAAAAGAAGTGTGTACAGCGCCAGATAGTAATTAGACTTACTGATGCAAGCGGCTATATAGGTACCGCAAGCGGCCGGTATGATTCTGACATAATAGTTTTGGTGGTTAAAAGATATCCAATCCTGGTAGGGCTGGTCAGAAGAAGCCATTACCATAGATACAATGGCTTCCCTGTCATGGTCGCCTAGTTCCTGCATGTTTCCGTTTCCCTGTAAAAGAAAATTGCCCTGTGAGTCAATGATAAAAAACTGATCCAGATTAGAGCCAGAATTGAGAAGCTGTTTTAATTGCTCCTCATAGATATTAACCAGAATGACGCCCTGGAACATACTGAGCTTTCTATAATAAGTCAGAACCGGAGTAGGCCGGCTGTAGGAATATAAGGTCATATTCCGTTTTTCAATCCACTCACTTTTGTCAGAGGTTTTATAGGATTCCATCCAGTTTAAGTCAGAAAATTGCGACAACTGGGCAATACCTCCGGTATAAGAGGTAAGGATGGAATCATATCCATCCAGATAATAATATACCGAGGAGATATAAGAAGCATTACTGGTCAGAGAGGCAAAATTGGAGAAAATACTGTTAGTGAGGATCACATCCATGTAACCAAGCTGTTTATGAGATATAAAATTGCGCAGCGAAATGGACATCCTGGGATTTCGGACCAACATATCATATTGGGTAGCAGCACTGTCAAGAACAAGGGAATAGCTGTCTCTGACGGCTTGGGCTGATTTGATGGCTTCGGCTTCTATATCTTTTTGCTTTCCATACACAATGGCAGCGAGAAAAATCATAAAAACTGTGATGATGGGAAGCGTTATGATTCCTGTATAATATAAAAATCGTTTGATAAAATTCCGTTTTCTCATGTCATTCTCCGTGAGTGGGGCAGTGGTTCTGCCGGTACTGCGATGGCGTCATATGGAAATACTGATGAAAAGCCCTTGAGAAATTTTTTGGATTATCATATCCCACCCGGTAGGCAATTTCATATTGTTTATAACCGATATCCTTCAGCATCCTAGCTGCATTATCCATGCGTGTCTTAAGCAAATAATTGGAAAAGCTTAAATCGGAGTGTTCCTTCATGACCTTCGATAAGTAATTAGGGCTTAATTCCACAAGTCTGGCTGCTTGTTCCAGCGTGGCATTCTGGTAATTCGTATCCAGATAATTCTTAACCATGCCGATAAGCTTTTCATAGTAGCTCAAATTCTCTTCTTCCGGTGCAGGAGACCGATGATTTTCTATATTGAGGTTTTCTCTGATTTTTGTAAGGCAATCTACCAGATCTTCATACTTGACCGGCTTTAAGAGATAGTCAATGGCACCGCTGCGCAGAGCCCGTCTGACATAGTCGAAATCCTGGTATCCGCTGAAAAAAATAATCCGGACCTTCCTCTTTGAAGAAAGCTTTTCTGACAGTTCCAATCCATCCATAATAGGCATCCGGATGTCGGAAAGAATCAGATCGACATGATTTCCCAGTATGAATTCATAGGCTTCCTTGCCATTGGCAAAGCAGCCAGCTACTTCAAAACCCAGTTGGCTCCAGGGAAACAGGTTTACGAGGCCGCTGCGGATCTTGGCTTCATCATCAACGATGATCACTTGATACATAATGAACACTCCCTTCATAAAGATCTGATTTTATTATAAAGAAAAAAATTAAAAAAGCATCTTTTATTTTTAAGGAATCGGCGAGATCGTTGAAAATGAAGAAATTTAGTTCATAATGATACTTTGTCTGGAAAGTCTGTAAAAAATGATACGATTCTATCATGTAAGTTTCTTACTATTTCATAAAACTTCAGTTACAATAATCATAGTTAATTATTCACTTAAAAGCAAACGGAGGTAAAAATTATGAGAAAAGTGACGAAACTGACATGTCTGCTTCTAACAGGAATGATGGCAGCAACCGCCCTGACAGGCTGCACGAATAAACCCGCAGCCACGTCTTCCGGAGCAGAGACAGAAAAGGCAGCGGATCAGACAACGGCAGGAAAATCAACTGCAGAACAGATAACGCTCCGCTTCATGTGGTGGGGAGGTGATGCCAGAAATGAGGCGACCTTGGCAGTGATTGAGCAATATCAGAAGCTTCATCCGGAAGTAAAGATTGAGGCAGAGATGAATTCCGACCAGGGTTATATTGATAAGGTATCCACCATGCTGGCCAACGGAACAGCACCGGATATCATGCAGCAGAACGTGGACTCCCTCCCTGATTTTATATCAAGAGGCGATTTCTTCGTAAACTTTAATGATTACCCTGATTTATTTGATACCTCAGGTTTTGAAAAGACTTTCATCAGTCAGTTCGGAACCTTTGACGACAAGCTTCTAGCCATTCCCACAGGGATGTCCTGCTTAGCCACCGTAGCCAATGAAGATGCAGCTAAAACTTGCGGTATCGATTTAAGCAGACAGATTACCTGGGAATCAATGCTGGAAGACGGGAAAAAGCTTCATGAACAGAATCCTGAGTACTTCTATATGAATACGGATACCAGAATTTTGTGTGAATATGTGTTAAGACCATATCTTCGTCAGTTGACAGGTCAGTCTTTTATCATTGACAGCGAAAAGAAGATGAGCTTTACAAGAGAGCAGCTGGTGGAAGTGCTTCAATATATCAAAGACTGTTATAGCGGCGGTGTTTTTGAGCCTGCGGAAGACAGTGCAACCTTTAAGGGACAGATTCAAACCAATCCCATGTGGATGGACGGGAAATTTGTATTTGCCTATGGTCCTTCTTCCAGTATTAATCTGTTGATTGATGCCGTTCCAGATAACACATGTACGGTAGTGCAGATGCCCTTGTCGACTGAAAGGGTTAATGACGGGTTCTTTGCAGATACGCCCCAGTACATGACAGTAAACAAGAACTCCAAGCATGTGGAAGAAGCAGTGAAATTCCTGGATTATTTCTATAACAATTCAGAAGCTCAGGAGACATTAAAAGACGTCAGAAGCGTGCCGCCGACCTCTACAGCCAGAAACCTCTGTGCAGAGAAAAAACTGTTAAATCCGGTTGTTGTAAGCGCAGTAGATCTGGCAGCTGGGTTAAATGGTAAGAGTGACAAGGGGTATACTACCAGCGCGGAAGTTTATGCCATTCAGGAAGATATGATTGAAAGCGTTGCTTATGGACAGAGTACACCGGAAGATGCTGCCGATAACGCGATTGATTTGATCAATGATTATTTAAGCGGTTTAAAATAAAAGTACGTAATGGGCTGCCGGGAAATGAACTTTCATTTTACGGCAGCTCTTTTAAAAGGCGGGAGGAATAAATATATGGCTAATAGTAAGGTCAAAATAAAGCCCAATTGCGGCGGATGGACCAAGAGAAACAAGATTGGTTTTATGTATGTATGCATCTGGATTTTTGGATTCCTGTTATTTCAGATGTACCCCTTTATTAGTTCTCTGATCTATTCCTTTACAGATTATGATATCTTCGATAAGCCGTCCTTCATAGGCTTAGATAACTATATCAAGCTATTTACAAAGGATAAGGAGTTTTGGAATTCTCTGACAGTCACCTTAAAATATACCTTTATTACAGTTCCTGGAAAGGTAGTTCTGGCTTTGATTATCGCCATGATCTTAAACAGGGAATTGAAAGGAATCAACTTTATGAGAACTGTGTATTATATTCCTTCCCTTTTAAGCGGTTCCGTAGCGGTGGCGATCTTGTGGAAGGTGCTTTTCATGAACGACGGTTTTATCAACAGTCTGTTGGGTGTTGTACATATACCGCCTGTAAAATGGATGGGCAATCCCAGTATGGCGGTGATCACCATCTGTATGCTGGAGATCTGGCAGTTTGGTTCTTCCATGGTGCTGTTTTTATCAGCTTTAAAGCAGGTGCCTAGGGAACTGTATGAAGCGGCCAGGATTGATGGAGCCACAAAGATAAGGATCTTTTTTAAGATAACGTTACCGATGATTACATCCATCGCATTTTTTAATATTATCATGCAGCTGATCACAGCTCTACAGAATTTCACATCGGCCTTTGTAGTGACAAATGGCGGGCCTAACAAGGCTACCTACGTGCTGGGCATGAAACTATATACGGATGCATTTAAATATTTTAAAATGGGCTATGCCTGTGCCACATCTTGGATTTTGTTTATCATCATTATGATTATGACCCTGATCCTGTTTGTAACATCAAAAAAATGGGTCTATTACGATAACTAGAAAGGAGAGGCTGAATGAAAAACAAAAAAATTAACATTGTAATTACATATGTACTTTTGGGGATATTTGGTATTGTCATGCTGTTTCCGGTAATCTGGATGTTTTTCGCGTGCTTTAAGTCCAATAATGAAATATTCGGCAGCCTGGCTCTGCTTCCAGAGAGCTGGAGCCCGGAAGCTTTTATTAAGGGCTGGGCAACAACGGGTACCTATACCTATGCAAAGTATTTTATCAACACCTTCGCCTTGGTTATCCCTACCACCCTGCTGACTCTGGTGTCATGTTCACTGGTGGCCTATGGCTTTGCAAGATTTGATTTCCCGGGAAACCAGTTCCTTTTTATGATACTGATAACAACGTTGATGCTTCCCAATGCAGTAATCATTATACCGAGATATGCACTGTTTAATAAGCTTGGCTGGCTGGATTCCTACATGACATTTTTTGCACCAGCGGCCGTAGGCTGCTATCCCTTCTTTGTCTTTATGATGGTACAGTTCTTGAGGGGGCTTCCCAGAGACTTAGATGAATCCGCTTATATTGATGGCTGCGGACCGTTTCAGTGTTTTATCAGAATTTTGCTGCCTCTTTTAAAACCTGCACTCTTTTCTGCCGGACTGTTCCAGTTTTTGTGGACCTGGAATGATTTCTTTAATACAAATATCTACATTAATACTGTGGCTAAATTCCCGTTATCGCTGGCGCTGAGAGTCAGTATAGATGTAACTTCCAATATCAAATGGAATCAGGTGATGTCTATGGCTTTGGTTTCTGTAGTACCACTGATCATTTTATTTTTTGCAGCGCAGAAATATTTCGTGGAAGGGATAGCTACAACTGGTATGAAAGGGTAGTGTTGGAGAATTAGCAGAGCATAACAATGGAGGAATCATGAAGACTTATAAAAATCCAGTATTATATGCGGATTATTCCGACCCGGATGTGATCCGAGTCGGCGGCGATTATTATATGGTAGCATCATCATTTACCTATGTTCCGGGAGTTCCGCTTCTTCACTCTAAAGATTTGGTACACTGGGAAATCATTAATTATTGTGTAAAAGCGCTTCCTTTTGAAAAATATAAGGAACCGTCCCATGGTTCAGGAACGTGGGCTCCCTCCATCCGCTTTCATCAAGGAACATTTTTCGTATTTATCCCATTGGTGGATGAGGGTATCCTGGTTGCCAGAAGCGATAATCCTTATGGTGAATTTCAATTAAATATGCTGTGCGAAAGAAAAGGATGGATAGACCCCTGTCCGTTTTGGGATGAGACTGGGAAAGCCTATATGGTGTTTGCGTATGCAGGCAGCAGGGCAGGAATCAAACATCGTCTGATGCTGGTAGAGATTAATACGGACTGTAGGTATTTGGTGGGAGAACCTCAAATGATTTTTAACGGGGAACAGATAGCGCCTATAACCGAGGGACCGAAGCTGTATAAAAAGAATGCATATTATTACATACTAATGCCCTCAGGAGGTGTGGAAAACGGCTGGCAGTCATGCCTTAAATCCAGGGATATTTGGGGCCCCTATGAATACAAGGTTGTCATGCGGCAGGGGTATTCTAAAGTTAATGGCCCTCATCAAGGTGGCTGGATCACAACTCCTGACGGGCAGGATTGGTTCATTCATTTCCAGGATGTAAATGAGCTGGGTAGAATTATTCATCTGGAGCCTATGTGTTTTCTTAAAGGCTGGCCATTTATTGGCCAGGACAAAGATGGTGATGGAATTGGAGAACCGGTAGAAGAGTGGCGAATGCCTGTGGAGAACATGCCTGAATATGAAATCCTTCAATCGGATGAGTTTATGTCTGAGGTACTTGGACTCCAATGGCAGTGGCAGGCAAACCCCAATCCCAATAATTATTCTCTTACTGCCAATCCGGGCTGTCTGCGGCTGTATTGCCGGAAACATCCTAAAAGAGATAATCTTTTGTGGTATGCGCCGAATGTGCTAACTCAGATTCCACAGAGCAAGTCTTTTACTATGACGGCCAAGCTTGTATTAAACGGAGAAAAGACAGGGGATTTCGGGGGAATCGGCATGATAGGGCACTCCTATTCCTACATGGGGTTATATCAGACGGAGGATGGAACAGAACTAAGATGCTACGAAGGAATCGTCACGGACAAGATGTTCAAAGGAAAAGCTAACGAGGAATGCGTTTTTATAAGCATAGGAAATGGAAATAGAATATGGTTGAAGCTTCGTGTATTGGAGGATAAGACGTATCGCTTTTCCTATTCCTGGGATGGAGAAGAATTTCTGGAGACAGACCCTTCATTTAAGCTTTGCCGAGCTACCTGGACGGGCGCCAAGCTCTGTCTATGGGCTTGCGCCCGGGAGAATGCGGAGTCGGAAGGTTACTGCGATTATGAATATATACGTATCCGAAAGGGAGAAATATAAGCAAACATATAAGTTTTCAGAGACAGATCAGTATGGCTAAAGAATAAAATGAAGTACGAAGAAGCATAGCCTCTTAGTACTTCATTTTTTGCAGATTAGCTGCTGTCTATTTTACTTTACGTCTATAACTTCCTTCGCCATACCAATTAAATCATCACAGCTCAAATCATCAGAGGAGCTGAGAGTATACTTCATACCGTTTTCACTCCAGTTTACATAACGGTATACCTTGCGCTCTTCTTCGCTGCTTCCATAGCTGATCATCAGCTTTCCCTCTTCCTCCAGCTTTGAATCTTCCTCTGATGGTTTTGCATCTGGCGGTAAAAACAGATAGTCATCTTCATGAGCTTCTAATGTGATATCCTGATAAACTTCATGCTTTATCACCGTAGAGGATCCCTGAGGAATCATATCCTGATTTTCATGAATGTCAAGTCCCACGCGATTGTTTTCCCCATAGCCGGCATAGAGTTCCGGGTAAGTAATCAATGGATTCTGATTCTCATCCCTTCCTTCCACCTTAGTAATAGAGCCTTCATTAAAGGAAATACCATTTGAAAATGTATCTACTATCTTTGGAGTGGTCCCCATCTGGCGTTCAGCTAATTGAATCAGCTCAGCTTTTGAATGGACCATTTCGTCCCGGGAAGTAGAGCTGAACAAGCCTGTAATTTTACCGCCTGCAATCGCCGTGACAGTTCCCATTACCGTTATTGTACACACTGCGGCCAATGCGGCCACCATTCTCTTTTTATTAAATTTCATAATTCTACTCCTCATTTCTATTTTTTTATGAATTTCTCTAAGACAACGATTCTCTGCATGCGCATCCGGCTTTATCTGATCCAGTTCGGACTTAATGATTTGTTTTAATCTGTCATCCCCAAGGTTATCCATGGCAAAAACCCCTTTCCATTTCTGTTTTTTCACTACTGTCAGCCTTCAATAAATCCTTCAGCAGTTTTCTTGCTTTATGCAGACGGGATTTTACCGTCCCTTCCATGGCTCCTGTAATATGGGCGATCTCTCTGGTGCTCAATTCATTATAATAATACAGAAGAATCACGGTACGGTATTTTATATCCAGATTGCTGAGTGCTGCCTGGATTTCATTTGCTGTCTCTGCCACTAAAACAGATTCCAATGGTCCATCTGTTTTCTTGTCTTCCCGGATGTGCTCCGCACTCTTTTTGTCCTCTTCATTTTCTAAAATACCTTCATAGGAGATTTCAGCCCTCCCTTTTTTCTTTCGTTCAAGCCGCCAGGCTGTCCGGACCAAAATCTGATACAGCCACGGTTCAAAGCGTTCCGTTTGTTTCAGTTTTGACTTGTAAAGATAGCATTTAACAAATGTCTCCTGTAAAATGTCCTCACTGTCACTTCGATTACCTGTAATAAAATACGCCATACGGTATAGCTTTCCGGAATAGGAATGGTATAGTTCGTCAAATGCTGCTTCGCTGCCGTTTATCATGCTTTCCACCAAAGCCTTTTTTTCTTCCATCTTAACCTTTTTCCTTTCCTTTTTAGATGCATCTGATAATAAGAGTCATGGAATTATCATTTGGTTCATTTTTTACAGCTTATATTTTAAAAAGTATAAAAAAGGATCGGAGACGGGTAACTAACAGCTGTTGTTCCCGTCTCCGATCCTTATGGCTAATAAGACTTTTGATTTCAGGTGAGTTCTGCAGTCCCTAGAACTGACCGCTAAATTCCATTTTTATTCCTCTTAATCACCTTAAGCCTGGTAAACTCCTCCCTGTCCTTTTCTTCCAGTGAATTAGTAATGTTCTTAGTCAGCGTCTCATACCTGGGAATTGTAATATTCTTTAAGGCATTGGCCCGTTTCTGGGTCCTCTTGATGCTGTTTGCCAGACGGTAGGCGGAATTCTCCACCATGGAAAGCTTTACCGTCAGCTTCTTTACCTTTTCAAACTGGTAACGGGCTTCATCCAGGGATTCCCTGGTGCTGTAATAGGCATAGGTCAGATTTAATGGCATTTCATCATGCTCTACCAGAGGAATCTCCGTTCCCATGATGCTTCTGGTTTTTATGCGCACGGAAGTATCCGCAGGGACTGCCATGGCAATATCCTGCACATAGTTGATCCCCAGTTCAATGTTAGCCTTTTGCAGGGCCTTATAGGCGGAAGTGAAGGTGACGTCAATTTCTGACTGAATGCCTTTTGCTTCATCGATCAGGCTCATCAGCTCCTTGATGAGGATGTTCCGTTTCTTATCCATCAGCTCATAGCCCTGTCTGGCTAAAGTCAGAGAGCTTTTCGCAAGGATTAAATTCCCCTTGGTGGGAAATGTATTGGGATTCATGAATATCCCTCCTATTCTTCCGAGCCTTCAAGGGTGGTTGGCTTGTAATACTGGTCTAAGACCTTAGTGTCGATGCGGTCTAACTCGGCTCTTGGGAGCAGGCCTAAAAGCTCCCAGCCAATAGTCAGAGTTTCGATGATGTTCCGGTTGGCATGATTTCCCTGTCCGACAAACCGGTTTTCAAATTCCTTTCCGAACACCAGATATTTTTTATCAATAGGGGATAGTTCATCTTCACCAATGACCGATGCAAGCGCTCTGGCGTCTCCTACCTTGGCATAACAAGAGAATAGCTGGTTTGCCAGGCCCTGATGGTCGGCTCTTGTAAAACCTTCTCCAATGCCGTCCTTCATCAGACGGCTTAAGGAAGGAAGAACGTTAATAGGAGGATATACGGACTGGCCGAATAAGTTGCGGTCCAGAACGATCTGCCCTTCCGTGATATATCCCGTAAGGTCCGGAATGGGGTGAGTGATGTCGTCGTTTGGCATGGTTAAGATGGGGATCTGGGTTACGGATCCATGCCGGTCCTTTACGATGCCGGCCCGTTCATAAAGGGATGCCAGCTCGCTGTATAAATAGCCGGGGTAGCCCTTTCTGGAAGGGATCTCCCCCTTTGAGGAGGAAACTTCACGGAGAGCCTCCGCATAGGCTGTCATATCGGTTAAAATAACCAGTATGTGCATTCCCTTTTCAAAAGCCAGATATTCCGCCAGTGTTAACGCAACCTTTGGCGTGATCAGACGCTCAACAACAGGGTCGTTTGCCAGGTTGATGAACATAGCCACGTGGTCGGAAACGCCGCTTTCTTCAAAGGTACGCCGGAAGAAGTCGGCCACATCGTACTTTACGCCCATGGCGGCAAATACCACGGCAAATTTCTCGCTGGAAAGGGCGTCGTCTCCCAAGGAGGCCTGCTGCACGATCTGGGCTGCCAGTTCGTCATGGGGAAGACCGTTTCCGGAGAAGATGGGGAGCTTCTGGCCCCGGATCAGAGTCATCAGTCCGTCGATGGCTGAGATTCCCGTTCGGATATAATCTCTTGGGTATTCCCTGGTAACAGGATTTAAGGGTTTTCCGTTGATGTCCAGACGAATGTCGGAGCTGATGTCTCCAAGACCGTCAATAGGCTCTCCAATTCCATTAAAGGTGCGTCCCAGCATATCTTCGGACACAGCCAGCTCCATCGGATGCCCGGTGAGGCGGGTGTGAACATTTCTTAAGGCCAGACCATCGGTACCTTCAAACACCTGGATGATTGCCTTATCCTCGTAAACCTCAATGATACGTCCCAGCTTCTTTGTCTTTTTTTCTACGGTCATTTCCACGATTTCGTCGAAAGCAGCATTCTGGACGCCTTCTAAAACAACTAATGGACCATTGATCGCACTTAGTCCTAAATATTCGATTGCCATAGCCTGCCTCCTCCCTATGCGTTGCGTTCGATGACGGAATCATAGAAGGTATCTACCTGCTTTTTATAATCATCAAACATATCGAGTCTGTCATTAGGTACATCATATTTAATGGAAATAATCTTATCAAAGATCGGATCCTCCTTTAAAACAGACATCGGCATTCCCATGGAAACCAGGGAACGGGATTTCTTGTATAAATAAAGGATTAAGTCCATCATTTTAAACTGTTTCTCCATTGGCACGCAGGTATCTTCCTTATGGAAGGCGTTCTGCTGTAAAAATCCGATTCTGATTACCTTGGAGATCTCCAGAATGAGCTTCTGGTCATCGGGAAGCATGTCACCGCCGATCAGCTTTACAATCTCCATCAGGCTGCTCTCCTGGGTCAGAAGAAAGACCAGTCGGTTTCTGTAGTCCACGAATTTCTTATCAACATGTTCCACGTACCAGGGAGCTAAATCAGTCAGATATTCAGAATAGCTGCTGAGCCAGTGGATGGCCGGGAAATGGCGTTCGTTTGCCAGATTTCTGTCCAGACCCCAGAAGCAGCGAACAAAACGCTTGGTGTTCTGGGTGACCGGTTCGGAGAAGTCGCCTCCCTGAGGGGATACGGCCCCGATGATGGTAACCGAGCCTTCGGTTCCGTTCATGTTTTGCATCATCCCGGCTCTTTCATAGAAGGCCGATAAGCGGGAAGCCAAATAAGCCGGAAAGCCTTCCTCTGCGGGCATTTCCTCCAGACGTCCTGATAATTCCCTTAAGGCCTCGGCCCAGCGGGAGGTGGAGTCTGCCATGATTGCCACATGATATCCCATATCCCGATAGTATTCCGCCAGAGTAAGGCCGGAGTAGAGACTGGCTTCACGGGCGGCTACAGGCATGTTGGAGGTATTGGCGATCAGTGTGGTCCGGTCCATCAGAGGATTTCCGGAACGGGGATCAACGAGTTCAGAGAACTCCTCCAGTACCTGAGTCATCTCGTTGCCTCGTTCCCCGCACCCGATATAAATGATGATATCCGCATCAGACCATTTGGCAATCTGGTGCTGGGTCATAGTTTTTCCTGTACCAAAGCCGCCGGGGATACAGGCGGTGCCTCCCTTTGCAAGAGGGAACAGGGTATCAATGATTCTCTGCCCGGTAATAAGAGGTTTTCCTGCCGGATATCTCTTTAAAATGGGTCTTGGTACGCGGATCGGCCATTTCTGGGTCATGGTAATCTTCTTTTCAGAGCCGTCCGGTATCTGGAGAGTCAAAAGAGGATCGGATATGGTATAAGAACCATCATCTACTACATCGATGACATAGCCCTCCATATCAGGAGGAAGCATAACCTTATGGACAATGGCAGGAGTTTCGGGAACCTCGGCAATGATGGCTCCAGGAAACAGATGGTCACCCTTTTTTACTGTTATGTGAGTCTTCCAAAGCTTTTCACCGTCAAGGGAGTCCACGTGAATACCTCGGTCAATATATGCCCCACCAGTCTTTGCAATCTCACTTAAAGGGCGTTCGATTCCATCAAAGATGTTATTTAAAATACCGGGGGCAAGTGTGACGGATACGGGAAAGCCGGAGGAGGAGACCGTTTCTCCCGGCTTTAAGCCGCTGGTTTCCTCATACACCTGAACAATGGTGCGGCGGTCCGTAAGACCGATGACCTCACCGACTAAGTGGTCCTTTCCCACGTAGACCATTTCATTCATTCGAAATCCGGAATCGCCCTTTAAATAGATGACAGGGCCGTTAATGCCGGAAATGGTGCCTGTATTAGTCATTAGTCGTACCTCCCATGAGATCCTTTACATCAAAGCGGAAGTCACGTTTTGCCTCCGCCAGCTTGGTCTGAAATGAATTGTCGATTAAAATGTGCCTGGAAGGGATTACAGACCGGGTTCCTCCCAGAAAGGAATATTCGCTTACCCGGACATCAGGGCGGCCTGAGATCGCCAGTTCATTGATTCTATCCTCATCTGCAGGATCGATGTAAATGGTGATGAATTCTTTTCCTGCCAGGGCTTTTGCATCCTGTATCTGCTTTTCCAAAAGCTTTGTATATTCCGGGGATTCCATAAATGTGGCCAGTTTATCCCGAAGCTCCGAAAACAGCTTATCTTTCAGCTCATCCTGTTTTTTTCCAAAAACCCGCTTCATGCCAATCTGTTCCAGGGAAAGTTTTTTGTTGATTTCCCGTTCGATCCGATCACTCTCTAAAGCTACCTGCTGTGCGGCCCTTCGTTTTGCATCCTCCTGATGCTCCGAAAAGGACTGCTCCAAAGCAGCTGTATATTCATCAAGCATCTTTGCACTGCGGGTTCTGGCATCTTCCATACAAAATTCCAGGAAATGCTGTAATTTTTCCTCAGTCGTCAAGATGACCACCTCTTTCTTATAGTTTTAATCCGATGGCTTCATTAACATAATCCGTGATAAAATTCGGCTTGCGGCCGGTACCATGGCGGTCAGGGATTTCTATGATCAATGGAAGCTTGCGGTTCAGCTTTACATCATTGATGATGTCTGGAAATTCTTTTCCGAATTTTTCCGTCAGGAGAATAATCCCGATCTCCTTATCGGCCAGGACTTTATCCAGTTCATGTTTCAGTTCAGCCTTTTCATGAACGACAGCGCCCTCAACACCGGCTAATCTCATGCCGGTCCAGGTGTCTACGTTGTCGCTGATCAAATACATTTTCATGGATTAGAGCTTACCTAAGATCATGAAAGAAATGATCAAGCCATACAGACACACGCCTTCGGCAAGCCCCACGAAGATCAATGATTTACCAAGTATGGAACCATCCTCACTGATGGCACCGAGAGCGGCGCTGGCAGCAGCTGAAACGGCAATACCGCCGCCGATGCAGGCAAGACCTGTGGAAAGAGCTGCAGCTAAGTAACCCATTCCGGCAATGCTTCCAGTGCTGGCTGCGGCACTTTCCGCAGCGGAAGCCTGGCCATTAAACATCAAAACGCTGGAAACAATCAGTGTTCCAAAGAATAAAAGGGTGTTGATCCCAAGGGCAGTTTTATAGCGGCCCTTTGTTTTTGCGCCCATGGCAAATGCTCCGAAGGGCAGGGCAATACTTAAAGTTAATGCAATTGCTAATGTGATTTTCACTAAGATTGACATAATATTACCTCCGTTTTGGTTTTTATATTTTCTTCCCGTATGGTTTAAATGCACGGCCGGTTCCCCGATAGAAACGGCTGAATAATTCATAATATTCCAGACGCAGCACCTGGATTCCAACGATCAGGCCTTCCATGCCGCAGACAAATAAGTTGCCAAGAACTACAATCAGCCAGTTTGGTGTTCCTGCTTCCGCACCGGACAGCATGAGAACTACCTCCATCATGGCCGCATGGCTGACAGCAAAGGCGCCTACACGGACAAAGGAAAGGGTATTGGAAAAATAGCTTAATAACACTTCAAACAGTTCAAAGAAGCCCTGGACCACAAACATGCCCTTTTCCTTTGGCATGATCTGCGCTTTCTTTTCTACCAGATTGGTGAGTGGCTCCTTAAAGAACATAACAAGCAGCGGGATACCAAACATGATAACAAGGAGTATGGCAGCCGGAATGGGGTTATTTGTCATGTAAAGAACGATAGTCAGCACAAGGCTTGCGTAGAAGACAAGTCCTGCCGCACCGTTTGTGTCAAACAGGGTCTTTTCCGGATCATGAAAGCGGATGCTGTTTATGATATTAAGGACCATGGTCAACAGGATAATTCCCATTCCAATGGAAACCGCAACAATAAATACGGTATTTAGTTTCCCTATAAAGGGCAGGTTGGTCATATGCTCCATGGGTCGAAGCCAGACGGCCTGAATAATATTTTCGAATCCAAAAACGCTTCCAAACAGGAATCCGAATATGGTTGAAAAGAAACCACAGCAGGAGATAATTGCTGCCAGATTTACTTTTTTCAGTTGGTAGAGGAGAAGCCCTCCAAACAGAAGGCACATTCCCTGTCCCACATCCCCGAACATAAAGCCAAACAGGAAGGAATAGGTGATGCCGATCAATATAGTTGGGTCGATCTCGTTGTAAGCCGGCAGGCCATACATCTGTATGAACATCTCAAAGGGTTTAAAAAGCCCGGGATTTTGAAGCTTCGTGGGGGGCTTACTCATAATTTTGTTATGATCATCCTCCATGATACAGAAAGTTTTTTCGTCATCAGAGATTTCTTTCTGAAATGCGGCAGCATCCCGATTGCTCATCCAACCGCAGAGGATGTAAAAGGTGTTTACTTTCTGCTTAGTGCATGCGGCTAGTTTTCTCACATTAAAGTTGGTAGAAAATACCTCCAGCTCGTTCAATGCCGCCAATAACTCATCCTGTCTTGATGCCAGCAATTCGGACATCTGCTTTCGGATGCTGTTGATATCGAACTGAAGAGCGCTTATCTTATCTTCCAGAGAATGAATGGCATCCAAAGGCGTGCCTTTGTATTCATCTGGTAAAAAGAAGCGTTCAAAGCGCATGGAGGCATAAATGGCATCAATCTGATTTGAGATGGTTTCCGGTACAAAATAAACCAGCCAGACATATTCGTCATCCTCCCGGCATTTATAGAGAACGGTATCAATGGTATCATATACATAGTTAACAAATTTGTTGTAATACTCATGGGAAATACGCCCAAAACGGAATTTAATGTACTTAAACTGAAGGATGGAGCTTAAATCATAGTTTAGTCCGGTAAATGGAAGGATTCGTTCCAGAGACTGTTGGAAGGAATTTTGTTCCGATACAATGGCCTCTTCCTTTGCTGAAAGCTCCTTTACCTGTTCCCCGATCTCAGTGACAATTCTGGCTGCTTGCTGGATAGGGATCTTTTTCCTGCTGCCAGCCTGACTACTCTGCGGGAGTAATTCCGCCAGTCCTATGGCACGCTGGTAGGCGTCTTTGTATGGATTTGTTTCAATATAAGGCCTTAAGTCTTTCACCGTTTTTAACTCTGACAGGGCATTTTCCAAATGAATTTCATATTTGGATAAATACGTATCGATGACCCGGTCAATATCGTCCTTAGGTCCGGTGATACTTAAGAATTTCATCTTTTCTATCACGAAAAAACAACCCCCTTTACATTTTTACTACATAGGAGATGATTTCATCCGGGCTTACGCGGTAACGGATGCTCTCTATGAGGGTGATAATCTTTTGAATTTCTTCCTCCTTAAAATAAAGATAGGTATTCAGCGTGGCAATGGAATAAGGATTCTGCCGGCTGGAGGAAAGGTATATTTTGTCCAGTATTTCTTGAGTCAGTTGTTCCAAGTTCGGTATTTCTGCGGTTTCCCAATCTGATTTCCTTCCATAAAAGGTAGTTCTTAGTACGGAAAAGAACTCTTCCAGTGTGGCTGTCTCTACCATTTTCGTAATCTGCTCCTTATTCAAATGGTAATTAATAGGGATGAGCAGGGAATAAATATCAGCAGGCTGCTGATGATAATATTTTTTGGAACGGTAAATCCACTGGACATTAAGTAAATCCAGCTTGCTGCCGAAGCAGCGTGCAAGAAGCTCCTGTTCCTTCCTGGTAAGATATTTACCCATAACCCTCCAAATGGTCTTGAAGTATAGAAGGTCTAAATGAACCTCATAATCGAACAAGGTAGGCTGGTCCCTGTCGTCTAGGTGGGACAACAGGTCATAATAGGCCGAACCTTCCAAATTAGCTATGAACTCTCGTAAGTCCGCTGAGGATGACAGTTTCATCAAATCCAGCTTGGAATGTTTCTCAAAAAAGTCCTGGAAAACAGAGAGATCGATATCCAACCGGTTCCGCCCCATGGCATTGCGGAAACACTTTTTCAGGATATCGATTTCAAAGTGCATAAAATACAGGTCCAGGAATTTACGCTGGGTTAAATTGGCGAATCGGTAGAGCTTGGCAAAATCCTGGTACAGGGAAAGGATCAGCCTCTGTTCAATGGCACCCCGGTGAAGGGCCACACCCTCCAGATTTGCAAACAACCCTTCATAGGCAGGGAGGCGCCTTAAATATTCCACTGCATCAGAAACAGTTTCAAGGGCCGCCATTTCGCGGAACTGGCTGTCGGTGATCAGATGGCTCTCCATGGCTCTTACCTTGGTTGTAATGCCGCTGTAGGATAGTAAGTCTCCCATAGGATCACTCCTTTATCATAGTATTGAATAATTCCCCCACATATTGTGTATGATGATCTTCAAAACGCTGTTCCATGGCTTCAAGGACCTTTTGGGAATCATTCCGCTGTTTTTCCAGGCGGTTGTTCATGTTAATTTCCATGCTGGCCTGCAGCTCTTCAATCTTCTTATTGGTTTCTGCTTCCAGCTGCGCATCAAATGCAACGGTCCGTTCTTCCATTTCTTTGGCAAACGCCTTTTTGCGCTCATTGGCATCATTCATAATGGAAGCCGCAGCCGATTCAATCTCGGATATTTTCTCGATCACAGTATCCATACCGTGCCCTCCTTTTCGTAATAGTTCATTAAAAATATAATGCTAATTTATAATGATACTACAATTTTAAAAAATTGCCATAGGATGTTAGAAAAAAACCTTAATCTTAATGAAATTTTATCATAAATATAAGTTACGCCGCCTTAGCTATGGTTATGCATGTGCAACAAAAAAAGCGAAGTTCAGAAGGGATTTTCCCTGAAATCTTCGCTTTTTTAACGTTTTCTTTATTGGGTGGCAGTTGTTGTACTTTCTTCGGCAGAAGTGGATTCCCCTGCTTCCGTTCCTGCCCCGTCTTCCGTTACGGTCAGAAACTCGGTGGCAACATAAGCCTCTGTTCCTTCAAACATAATGGCTGTCCATTTATCATCATAGGTCTTGACGTATTCCACCACCGTACCGGAAGCCAGGCTTCCAAGCTTGGCGCCGTCGGTGGAAGGTTCGGAGCGGACGTTAAGCTTGCTCTTGGTGGTATATGTTTTAGGTGCTTCTGTTTCTGGCTGCGTAGGCTCTGCAGAAGTTTCGGCACTTGTCATGGCTTCGGTAGTGACCTCAGCAACCGTATCGGCTGTTGTTGGCTCTTTTTTTGAGTTCTTTCCGGGGATCAGCTTTACGATGATCAGGGCAAGTACAAGAAGAACCAAAAAGATGAGGGCAGGTTTCAGCAGTTCGTATACATCGAAGCCTTTCTTTTTAGTGCGCCGTCTGCTTCTGCTTGAAGTGGACCTTTGACCGCTTCTGGGAACATTCCTCTGGGCTGGCCTTTGCCCGGGCCTTGCACCGTCTGGTC
Source organism: Lacrimispora sanguinis (assembly GCF_044987295.1). Classification (NCBI taxonomy): domain Bacteria; kingdom Bacillati; phylum Bacillota; class Clostridia; order Lachnospirales; family Lachnospiraceae; genus Lacrimispora; species Lacrimispora sanguinis. The sequence goes on from NZ_CP173277.1 coordinate 3,284,294, forward strand.
TTGCTCCATTGCGCCCGGTACCGCCAGTATGCTCCTGAGTCCTTAAAGGCGCATTCCTTGCGCCGGTGCTTCTTTGATTTCCTGTTGTTTGGAATTCATTTTTAGGAGCGCCGCTTCGCGTAGGATTATTTCGGGGAGTAGAGGACATGGTCCTAACGTCTGTAGGACGTTTATTGATTGGGGTTACCCCCTCGCTTCCTCTATTATGAGAGTTTGCAAAGGTATTGACTTCCTGAGACAGAAGCTGGAATGCTTCGTTGGCATCATAGGGACTGTCATCCCCTTCGTGAACTGCCTTGTTTCCCAGCACGCGGATCCTGTGATAGTGGTCTTTGGCAGCCTGAGAAATAAAGCGTCCTTCAAAAAGCTGGTCTATGCTGTCTGCCAGATCGCCTTCCACAATCAGAGCCCTTTCTCCAAGATAATTCACCATATATTCCAGGGTTTGCCGGGCTTTGATCATGGCCATGTTATACTGCTTCTGGCTCATGAGCTTTTCCGTTTCCCTTTGACCCTGCTGGATTCTTAGTAAGAAACTGTTGTTTGTAGTTCCCATATATATCCTCCTTTGCAAAAACGGTTGTATTCCAATATACAGATATTATACTAGATTAATGCAAATTGTGCACCTGTTATTTTGTCGTTTTTTGATTTGTAAGAGAAAAGTAAAAAACATATTGATAATCATTATAAATAAAGGAAAATTTGAACTTTAAATTTTCCGTGATACTAATTTGTTACTAAATCATGTAATTTGCTTGCGACCTTACTATGCTTATTAGGGGATAAGTGCCCATAAATATTGTTTACCATATCGACAGAGTCCCCTATACGCTCTGCTATAAGATAGGGAGAGAGTGAATACGTATTGGTTTGATACCGGAAGAAGTGCTGGCTTCTCCCCCTCCTCTACAATCCGGTTGCACCACATGTTGCAATAAATACCGATGATGCAATGGATATGAGACCTTGTGCTTTTAATGATATCGGGGAGCGTATTGAAGCGGATGATTTAACATCAAGTGAACATGATAGTGAAGTCGAAGACGGTGAATAAAGCCCCTATAAAAGGAAGGAGCCGGTAAGATCGGGGGAATCCTGCCGGCTGAAGTATGAAAAAAAGTTTATTTAAAAGGGTTATTGGCCTCTTTGTGATTATTAATATACCGGGGAATTGTGACGGAAATTTGATGAATTTGTGAAGAGTCTGTGAAAGTAAGTGGTACGTTGAAAACTTAATATTGATAGTAAGTACGATTCCAAGCGGAGCATCTCGCCCCGATAGACTTAGACTTTTCTTTTCCATGTCCCTCCGGTGAGCGGCCTGTTCCTCTACCATTTCGAAAATTCTCGTTGCCGTACCCGGAAGAATTTCTTCATACTTGGCAAAATGGAATTGTAAGTGACAAGATTATACCATAAATGATAGAAATAAGATTATATGTTGTATATAGTTACTAAAATTTGATAAAAACGTGAAATAAGCCTATTTTATTACCGATTTTGGCCGATATAGTTCATGGATAACATAGGGGGAGGTAGGAGTATGAAACGTTCAGTATTAATAAAATTAGGGATAGGAATTTTGGCATTTTTGGTTATTATTTTCTTAACCGGATATTTTTTTATCTCCAGTGCATTAAAGGGTTTTAAAGTCCAGGTGATGGATTTTGACCAGGAGTTAAATTTAAGAAAACCGGCACAGGTAAAATCGGAACCCACCATTCTGTTTTTAGGAAACAGCATGACCTATTTTAATGATCTTCCGACGGTTTTTATGAATTTAAGCCGGAGCGGAGGATTCGCAGCTGAGGTATATGAATTGACGGAAGGTTCGTACCGCCTTGAATATTTTGCCGATGAAACAGATGAAGTTGGGGCACAGGTATATGATGCACTGAAAAGTTACGATTGGGATTATGTGATTTTGCAGGAACAAAGCGGTATTTCCACAATAGGAGCAGAAGAGCACATGTATCCTGCCGCAAGGACGCTTGACAGTATGATACGGGAAGCAAATGGTGAATCCGTGTTTCTAATGACGTGGGCTTATAGAGAAGGTTTTTCATTACCATTATTAGGGTTGGAATTTAAAAATACAAGAGAAGAAATGCAGACTCAAATGGCTCAAAATTATAGGGACATTGCCACTGAACTGGATGCACTGCTGGCACCTGCCGGTATCGCATTTATGCGGTGTTCTGCCAATTATCCAGAAATTGAACTCTGGGATGAGGACGGGAATCACCCATCACCGGCCGGAACTTATTTGGCTGCATGTGTTTTGTATCAGGTGTTATACGATCAGTCTCCCGGCGAACTTGGATACACCGCCGATCTGGATAGGCAGACGGCTTTAAAGCTACAGCTGGTTGCTGCGGGTATCCAATAACAGAATCTGGGGTTCTGTTCTATATGAATATTAAATTAGTTTTGGAGGATGTAAGTATGAAAAAGAAATGGAATGTAATGATTGATGAGAGAGAGCATGAGATTATTTTTAAACCCGGCGCCTTTCGAGGAAAGAAGATCGTGGATGGTGTTTCTACACCTGTTAAGAGTACAAGCATGTTTATCCGGGTATTTGATGAGCCAATCGAGCTGGAGGGAAAAACACTTCATCTTACGGCAATCGGTTCCAAAGTAGATTTAGCAGTGGATGACGTTTACTTAAATTCAAAGAAACCATATGTACCGCTTAATGAAATACCCCGCTGGGCTTATGGATTCACAGCTGCCATAATTATAATTGGCTGGATCCTAAGCGGCCTATTCGGATTATTAGTTGGTACCATGGGAGGCGTGTTTATTATTAAAAGATCGATTTCTCCGATACAGAAGAGTCCGATGCCTTCCTGCCTGGGCGTATCAGTTTTGTGTGTAGTTATACAGTTTCTATGCTTATTCGTTAGAATCGCGGTAGCTTTATAGGTGTTCATAAAAACAGGATAGATAAGAACTTAATTAAAAGCAAGAAAACAAAAAACACTGACGATCATCCTAAGGTTGACCGTCAGTGTTTTTATTGCCCTAAAGTTTGGATAAATTGAGAAAATCATCAAAGGAGCTCCGTGAACAAGATCCCAATAAAGGAGAGGAGCCGGCAGGATTGGAGGAATCCTGCCGGCTGTATGAAAAAAGTTTATCTATAAGGATATTACCTGTAACAAGTATTAATATATCGGTCGGTTGTGTAGAAAAGTTGTGGGAGATGTGAACAATTTGTGAAAGAGGCTTCGCTTTTCGCCAGGGACAATCCCGGGTTACCTCTCATATTTTTATACTAAAGAATCATGTGGATAGACATGAACATCCAATTGATTCACACTCTCAGTGTTGAAGGCTGATATTTTTTCATGCCTTACAAAAAAGAAAGGTGAGAATATGACATCACAGGAAAAAAGACAGGCTGTATGTGATAAATATGCAACCATCATAGGCCGTAATATCTATAGTCTGAATTTGCGGGATTACTGTTTTAAAAAATATATTGATAATAACTATTACAGCGACAGCAGTAGTTCCATTTGCTATTCTTATAAAGAAGCCGGCTATGGCTTTGGCATTTTGACTACAGCTGGGATATTCCAGTCCAGTGACCTTACTGTGGTAGCCGTGAATATTATAAATGGAATTCCGGATAGTTCCAAACTACGAAAGGGTGATATGCTGGAATTTGCCGGCACGGATACCGAAAGACCGCTTAAAATAGGTCACGTAGAAATGTACTATGGGAATAATATTCTTTGCGGCCATGGCAGCGGTACTCCGTCCTATAAGGATCTCAAAGGCTATTGTACCAGCCGGTACAATTCATTGGCTCCAGGAGGCTGGCGGGAAGGTCTGGTATGCGTCCGCAGATACATTCAGGATGATGCGGATACAGTGTTAGAATCCATCAAACTATCAGGCTGGAAGCGGGAAGCCGACGGCTGGCATTTTTATCTTGGAAATTCTGGGGAAGCAGTAAAAAATTCCTGGTATCAGGATTCTGACGGGAAATGGTACTGGTTCAACGCAGTCGGTGTTATAATTACAAATACCTGGTACCAGCACAAAGATGACTGGTACTATCTGGGATCGGATGGAGCCATGAACAAAGGTCTGCAGAATATTGACGGCAACTGGTATTATCTGGATCAGAATGGCAGGATGGAGGCGGAACCAGTGAAACTGACCCTAAATGAAAACGGGGCACTGCAATACCCGGGGCTGGCAGTATAAGAAAAAAATTGAAAACTTACAAACAGCAAACTTGCGTTCCCCGCACCATATATGATACAATCGATCAGTTGATGCATGTTATCATTAAGATGAATTTATTTGGAGGAATTTTAATATGAGGTTACGTCATATACCAGGCTCGGAGGAGGAAATCGCGGGCAGTCCCTACGTTGTCCAGAATCCTGTTGAGAAAAAGGGCTGCTGGAAGGATGTGTTTGGCAATGAAAATCCCATAGAGATTGAAGTAGGAATGGGAAAGGGCCGTTTTATCATGGAACTGGCTGCGATTCATCCGGAAATCAATTATGTTGGTATTGAGAGGTACCCCAGTGTCCTTTTGAGAGGCTTGCAGAAAAGGGCTCAGATGGAATTTGATAATATATACTTTATGTGCGTGGATGCAATAAACCTGGCCGATATATTTGCTCCGGGGGAGGTTCAGAAGGTCTATTTAAACTTTTCCGATCCCTGGCCAAAGGACCGCCACGCTAAGCGCAGGCTCACATCAGAGGATTTTATGGCGGTTTATGACCAGATTTTAAAGCCTGACGGCGTTGTGGAATTTAAAACCGACAACAAGGGCCTGTTTGATTATTCTCTGGAAGCAATACCTAGAGCTGGGTGGCAGGTTAAGGAATTCACCTATGACCTTCACCACAGTCAGATGGGCGAAGGAAATGTGATGACAGAGTATGAAGAGAAATTCTCCTCTAAGGGGAACCCTATTTATAAATTGATCGCAGGAAGAAAACAATAATTTTTAAAATCGGCATTCGGTTTTAATAACCGTGATGCCGGTTTTGCATATAATAGAGCAAAAGCAGATATGGGTGCAGCAGTTATGGGAATGAAAGACAAGGTTACAAGCAAGCTTCTTCAGGCAACCAGTGATAAAACGGAATTAAATAAGAAAATGCTGACTTGGAACAAATCTTTTGTAGAAGTGAACAAAACACTAGGCGGAAATGCACAAAAAAATAAGAATAATAAATAAATTCGAAAAAGTTGTAAAAAATTTGTAAAAAAGGTGTTGACTTTTGTTGGATACGGTTATATAATTACACTCGTGCTTGAGACGAGAGCACAGTGAAAGAAAAACAAAAGACATGCGCCTTTAGCTCAGTTGGTAGAGCAGTAGACTCTTAATCTATTTGTCCGGGGTTCGAGCCCCCGAAGGCGCACTAAAAAGTTCCGGTTTTGCAGACAGAGAGCTGCGGGGTTGGGGCTTTTACTTTGTCTGGATTTATGCGGGGTTCCTGGTGTTTGCTGTGTTAAATTTAAATTGGTGAGAGAGCGGATGCCAGGTGGTGTACGCTTTTTTATTTTAGAAAAAGTGCAGCTTTTCCTTTAATGAAATATCTTGTTGTCCTTGTCTGAATTTGCTTTCTGGTCCTTTCCGTAACCAAGCGTTGCATTCAGTTGCCGTGAAACTCTTTATTTTACAAGGAAAACTTCAAAGTGAACCCCAGGAGAAGATCATCTCTAGGGGTTCGCTTTTTAGGTGCAGACTTACGCCTAATCAACGATATCTGTCACTTTCGTATCTTTCCTATAATGATTGTCAAGAGTATGCGAAAGTCAATAGAAAATCGATCATCTTATATATCGAATGCCAGCGATACTGCACACCAGAGCAATACCAGAGCCTTGGCGATATTAAACGGACGATAGTACTTCTTTAAGAGCTTCTGGAATACTCCCCCAGCTGCAGCCCATGTGACAGTTCCTGCAACGCCTATGCCTGTCAGGCAAAAAGCGTGGATGAGCAAAGAACCAAGGCTGCTTTCATACGGCAACACATATCCTGTGTAGACCGTGATGGCATACAGGATAATCTTCACATTGACAAACTCAAGCAGAAAGACTTTCATAAACGACATTTGATTGCTTTCACCGCCATCCGGTTTACTACGTGCCACATAGATTGCCAGATATGCGATGTAGGCAGCGCCCACATACTTGAGTATGTTTGCCACTGATGGTAACAGAACATTGTGTTACATATTGACACTAAGACAAAAATAGAATACAATCAATCCAATTATGAATTTAATTCGTATATATAAACTTTCGGAGGTATGAAATGAATCGAACCGTAGAACGTACATTTATGATTTTGCAGTTGATCGCTGACAGGAAAAGGGGGATAACCTTACAGGAGATTACCAATGAAATGGGGATGGCTAAGAGTAGTGTTTTTGTCATTGTACAGTCATTATTGGAGCTGAACTATATTACAACACTCCGTGATAATGATAAGAAATACTGTTTAGGGATAGAGACTTTTTCCTTGGGTATGAAATATGTAGATGATATGAGCCTGATAAAAGAATGTACCGTAAATCTGCAGCCCATAGCTGAAAAGTATAATAAAACAGCATTTGTTGCAGTATTAAATGGAACCAAGATCGTATATGTGCATAAATATGTGGCTCAGAATGCAAGATTAGCTTCATGCGCCATTGGAACCAGAAAGGATGCCTATGCAACTTCTCTGGGAAAGGCAATTCTTGCATTTTTACCGAAAGAAGAACAGAGCGCAATTTTGGATAAGATAGATTTTAAGCCATTAACAGACTATACTATTACTTCCAAAGAACAGCTGCTGGAAGAACTAAGAAGAACAAAAGAACGGGGGTATTCTTTGGATCAACGGGAATTAGAGGACATAACCAGCTGCTGTGGAGCACCAGTTTTTGATTATACAGGGAGAGTGGTAGCCGCTGTTTCTTTATCGGATATCTATGATGAAACGCTTGATGATGAGCAGGTTGCTAAAGAACTTAGAGAAGTAGCACTTCATATATCTAAAAATTTAGGATATCATCCCAATCCATGATGACTTAACCTTATTATTGATGAATAAATATTATGCGAGAATCAACCCCTTTGTTTCCGAAGATATAATACGGTACAAAGGGCATTCTCGCATTTTTATTGTATGCTTTTTGAAATTCATATTTATGATAATCAAATCAGCAATATAAAGTGTACATTTATGTTGACAAGAACTAAAATGAAATGTATAATATGCTCATATTGAAAACTTAGTTCTTATATATGAACTTTTACAATTAAAGATCTCTATTAAGAGATCTCATTTTATGAAAAATAATATGAACGAGGTTCTTAATTATGAACAAGACAAATGAGGTTTTTATATTTCCATATTTGGATTTGTTATTTTTCTCCATACTTGCTGCTGTTTCAGAAATTATGAGTTATAAGATGCTGGAATTTTGGAATAGCAGCTTCTATTACAGCTTTTCCGTGGTACTCTGCCTCATATCCATGATTCGCTGGGGAGCAGCCGGAGTTGTAGTGGCCATGATCGGAGGAATTCCGGGTATACTGTTTTCCCCTATGTCCCTTTGGTCCGGATTTTTATTTTACAGCCTTTCCAATGCATTTATTGGGATTCCTATGATGGTTTACAGAAGCAGGAACAGAGATGCCATTGCTGAGGGACATGTTTTTCTGCTCCTTTATATTTTTCTTTCTCATTGCAGTCTGTCAGCAGGAAAGGGAATTGCCATATTTTTACTAACCGGAGAAACAACAGGAGCTAAGGATTATTTTGGGGCAACATTTTTCACCTTGATAATCAATATCATTGTGTGCAGTGTGCTGCAAATGCGGAAAGGGTTGATTTGTGATATGAGATATTATTTTACTGACATGGAAGGAGAAGGGTATGGAAACGGAAGAAATTAAAATGCGTGAGCCCCAGACAAAAAAGATATGGAAAGCTGTGAGGAAGGATTGGCGTTTATATGTACTCCTGCTTCCCCTGGTAATCTGGTTTGCTATGTGGGCTTATAAACCAATGGGAGGGCTGCTCATTGCGTTTAAACGGTTTGATCCTCAATTTGGGGTCTGGGGAAGTGAATTTAAAGGAATTGACAATTTTATCAACCTTGTTTCCGGAGTCAATAAGGTTGAGTTTTGGCAGGCGTTCAGAAATACATTTATTATCAGTGCTTACAGCCTGATATTTGGATTCCCTGTACCGATTATACTGGCCTTATTATTTGCTGAAATAGGAAATGATACGGTGAGGAAGCTTACGCAGACCGCAACCTATCTGCCTCATTTCCTTTCAGAGGTTACAATTACAGGAATTGCCCTCATGCTGGTATACAGTGGTGTCCGCTCAACTGGAATTATCGCTTCTCTGCTCCAGCAAATTGGATTGATTGAACCGGGTGTTTCGATCATGCAGAAATCCAATTATTTCAGGCCCCTCTATATTATGGTAGGGATCTGGAAAGAAAGCGGGTATAATTCCATTGTTTATTTTGCAGCTATTATGGGGATTTCCCCTACACTGTATGAGGCTTTAAAAGTGGATGGGGGCAATAAATTTCAGGAAATCCGCTTTATCACATTTCCGGGTATGGCACCGACTCTGATCATCATGATCATCATGAGGATAGGAAGTATGCTGACCATTGGCTATGAAAGAGTTTTGCTTTTATACAATGCCAATATTTATGTGACAGCAGATGTGCTCTCCACCTTTGAACAAAGAATAGGTATTCTGTCAGGCAACTATGGAATCGGAGCTGCTGTCAGCCTGTTCAATTCCTTGATTGCGTTTGCACTGGTGATCGGTGCCAATACAATCAGCAGAAATATATCAGAAACATCCCTGTGGTAGATTAGAAAGGCGGAAACGATGGAGCGCTTAAACAGAAGTGAAAAGATATTTAAGGTGTTTTCCTATACGATGATTATCATCTTTGCATTGCTTGCCCTGTATCCGGTTTTGTACGCATTCAGCGTTTCAATCAGCGGAAAGGTAGCATATGAAAGCGGTCAGATTGTACTCCTGCCAAAGGAAGTGACATTTCAGGCCTATGATATGGTGCTGCACAACAAAGGCTTTTGGATTGCGTATACCAATACCCTGTTCTATACCGTACTTGGTACCGCCTGGAGTATGGCAATTTCCATTACAGGTGCTTATGCATTGCAAAAAACAAAGCTGATGTTCAGACGGCAATGGAACTTTCTGCTGGTATTTACCATGTGGTTCAGTGCCGGAATGATTCCTTTGTACCTGAATTATAAGACCATGCACGTGGATAACCGATGGGGAATGATTATAGCCTTCGGCGTGCAGGCATATAACATCATTCTTCTCAGAAACTATTTCAGCAGCATACCAAAAGAAATAGAAGAAGCTGCAATCATGGATGGAGCCAATGAGTTTCAGATGCTTGGAAAAGTTTACATACCAATGTCCACTGCCAGCATTGCAACAGTAACCTTATTCTATGCCATTTCAAGATGGAATGGTTATTATTGGTCAAGGATGCTGCTGTCAAACCCCTATGAGCAGCCGCTGCAGGTATATCTGCGGCAGTTGATTGAAAATTATCAGAAACTATATGATGAGTCACCGGTTAATCTTGCATATTCCGCAGATAGCCTGGCTTATGCAATTATTATATGTTCGATTATCCCGGTGTTAGTTATTTACCCGTATATTCAGAAGTACTTTGCAAAAGGTGTGAATATGGGGGGAGTCAAAGGATAAATGTTTTATTCGCCATAAAGGCAGAAGGAGGATTTTATGAGGAACAAAGTAGCAGGGGGTATCCTGTGTGCTGCGATACTTGCATCGGCATTGACCGGATGCGGTACTTCCGTTGTGGATCAGGCATCAACCAGGGCAGCAGAAGAAACGCAACAGGAAACCAGTGAGGCAGCAGGTGATAAGACTGATCTAACAGAGATGGTAGAGCTAAAGTTTAATATTGCCAATGGAAATAAGTCAAGAACCATGACCTATAATCAGGAATCTCCATTGACCCTTCCGGATGGTACTGTTGTAACAGCCGGTATGCTTAAACCAATGTGGTCTTATATGGAAAAGGAATTAAACAGCAAGTTTTCCGACGTGACGGTACAGGATGTGAAGGCCAGCGATATGATTCAGACAGAATCTACATCAAACTTTTCCGGAGCCAATATTTTTGGAGGCGAATCAATTGCAGAACGGCTTATGTTTTATGGAACGGAAGGAAAATTTGTGAATCTGACCGACATGATGAAAACCGGCTATATGCCTAATTTCAAGGAATATTTATCAAAGAATCCTGACGTTAAGACTGCGATTACCGCTTACGACGGAAATATTTATCATGTGCCTTATATTGCGGAACTGAATCAGATCGCAAGGACCTTTGTTATCCGGGAATCCTGGGTCACCGGACTGCTGGATTCAGAAGGCGCAGCCTATGATAAGAATCCCTTTGATGTGCATTATAAAGGATTTTATGTGGAAAATAACCGCAGAACAGGGGAAAACGGGGGCACGGTTACTCCCAAAGAAGGAATCGATATTGTAAAGAAAACCGACCAGGATATTATTGAAATTCAGAATGCACTGGAAGTAAAAAATGGGGAAACCTTAACCAGGGCGTTAATTCAGTATATTAAAGACAACTACGATTACAGCAGCCCATCGGAATTATTCCTTGGGGAAAAGGCAGCCTATGACATTGATGAAATGATTGCACTGATGCGCTGCATTAAAGCCAATCCGGCCTTGCTAACCAAGGGGAAAGCTGATGTTGTATGGCCTCTTTTTGTGAGACAGTCCAACTACCGCGAGGATTTGCTTCGGTTATCTACATATTTTGACGGCGTGAAGGTACATGGAGCAGACTCCTATACCGCAAGGTGGTATATTGATGAGAACGGGCAAATCCAGTATTCCTATTCAGAAGAAGGCGTGTACAATGTCTTACAGTATTTATCCATGATGGAGGCGGAAGGACTGATCTATTCCGACGCTTATGATCTGACTGAAAAGACCAATTACCGATCCACCTTATGGGGAACTGATGACGGAGACGCCCCTTCCTTTGGTTTTATGACTTATGATTGGATTGCTTCGTCTACTTCTGAATCCTTAAATCCTGACACGGTTGTGATCCTACCTCCGGTTGCCAAGGTGAATGGTGCATGGCAGTATTATTTGGATAACGGAAGGGCCATTAAGCCGGATGGCTGGGCTATTTCTGTAGCAGGTTCTACGGATGATCAGATTCACAGAGCATGTGCAGTTATGGATTACCTTTTTACAGAGGAAGGAAGCAGATTGCAGAATTATGGCTTACCTATGAATCTGGAGGAAGGAAAAGATTATGCAGGACCGGATGGATTAAAATATCCGTTATTCACCAGCTGGGTATATGAGACCTCAGGCAAAGTGGCAAAAGGAGATCTGTCTACGTTCTTAAGAGACTGGTTGGGCTGTCTGATCCCCATTGGATACCAGAAAGAAATTGGTTTTGAGTATCAGTATACTTCTGAACGGGGATTTGAAGGCTGGGCGTTGCTTCAAAACTCCACGACTAACTTTGCAACTTATGCAGGAAAAGGAGTAAGCGGGGATAATCCAAATTATTATAAAATGGTTCCGCCGGTCTTTTCCCTGACTTCCAGGCAGAAAGAAACGATTTCAGATACGACATCCCTTGATACAGAAGATATTGTAGAATTCATGTTTAATATCATCCGCTATCAGGCAAAAGGCAATGCGCCTCAGGGGGCGGTAGTAGCAAAAAGCTATGAAGAGTATGCGGCAGAATTTAAGAAACGGGGACTTGATATTTATGAAGAAACTTATCAGGCCGCTTATGATGTTATGAAAATGGATAAACAGTAGTTAAACCGGGGGAGGAGGCTTTCTCCTCCCTTATAAAAAGGTGGGAGCTGATGATGCAGAAGTATTTTAAAACTCAAAAGTTAGCAGCAGGAATATATACCGGGATCGTTATCATTGTATTCTTCTATACTCTTTGCTTCATGACGGAGTATAAAGATTTGTTCGGGTTGAAATTAACACAGAATGATCAGATTTCTTTTTTCCATGATTACATTCTTCAGATATTTAATAAACAGATTTTTACCTTTGCGGTATTTGGAATTCTGGTGATTTTGCTTTCCTTTCTGCTGGAGATCTTCGGTAAAATACCGGATAAATTTGCTTTAATCATAATGGAGCTGTCACTTCTTCTTTGCTGCGCATGTTCCGCCTATGCCTTGTTTAATCTTCAGGCCATAGAAAGCTATTATGCCGGACTGGATTTCCAGTATTTGCGGTTAGAAAGTGCAAGTGATTATAAGCCTCATTTTGCCACGTTCCGAATTGGATTGGGAATCTACATTTCCCATATTCTCTGCTGTGCTTTTTATATCGTTGCAATTGGCAGAAGCCATTTTAAATTCCAGAAGAATCAGAAAAAGAGGAGCACAAGGAATGGATAATCGGTTGCTTAAAAAAGAAAAAAAGGCATACGTGTCATTATATAAAAAGGATGTGCTGCCATATTCACTAATACTATGTGCCATATTGGCTGAACTCATCTATGATATCTTGATTTTGGATGTGATGCCTGTAAGTTACCTGATGGGAGTTACGGTAATGATTAATATTGTGATATTATTTGTACTTTTCACCTGTGCCGTAAAAGTCAATATCTATCATAAAACTTGGGCGGCCATTGCTGTTTTTCTTGGTATTTACATGCTGGTAAGGATGTCTGTGCTGGTTCCCCTTGTATTAAAGCCCTATGCCAGGCATACGGAGATCATGGCTGCAAATTTTTTGGGAGGGCTCTTGCTTCTTACGGCCGGCTTCATCAGTTTGAAGCATACCGACAGAAGACAAAGGCTTCAGGAACAGTTAAAGCAGACAGATGCCAGCTAGGATGAGGTGAAAAATATGGGAAAACTCCTGTTTAAAAATATAAGTAAATCATATGCAAATGGATTTTGTGCGGTTAATAACTTCAATTTAGAGATTCAGGATGGAGAATTTATTGTTCTAGTGGGGCCGTCAGGCTGTGGAAAGTCAACCATCCTGCGCATGATTGCCGGGCTGGAAAAGATATCTGACGGAGATCTGATTCTGGATGAAAAGGTAATCAATAAATGTCCGCCGGTAGAACGGGATGTTGCTGTAGTATTCCAGGATTATGCGCTGTATGGCAATATGTCGGTTTATGATAACGTTGGGATGAGCATGCGTGTCAGACATGAAAAAGACACGGTTATTTATGATAAGGTGAAGGAAGCTTCCGGTATTTTAGGAATCGGAAGCCTGTTAAAGCGTTTGCCGGGACAATTATCCGGAGGACAGAAACAGAGAGTGGCTCTGGCCAGATCCGTAGTAAGAAAGCCAAAGGTATTTCTTATGGATGAGCCGCTTTCAAACCTGGATGCAAAGCTGAGGACCAGTACAAGGGCTGAAATAGTAAAGCTCCAGAGGGAATTAAAGGTTACGACTGTTTATGTTACTCATGATCAGACAGAGGCCATGACAATGGCAGACCGTATGGTAGTATTAAAGGATGGAATAATCCAGCAGGCAGGAACCCCAAATGAAATTTATTATGAACCCTGCAATTTATTTGTAGCCGGTTTTATTGGAGCGCCTCAGATGAATTTTATAGAAGGAAGGGTGGTGGGCAGTCGGTTTGTGTTTGGCTCTCATGCACTTTACCTTCCGAAGAAAATCGCGGACCCCTTAAAACAATATTCTGACAGGGAACTCATATTGGGAATCAGGCCGGAGCAATTTTCCATTTCCAATGGGGAAGACATCAATGTGATTGAAGGAGAACTGGAAAACAAAGAGTTTTTAGGTAATTGTTATATTTTATATGTAAGGATCGGAGAATCGGTCCTGGCATGTCAGATCGAAAGTATGGAGGACAGCTTTGACGAGCAGGTCAATATCCACTTTGGTATGGAACATATCTATTTTTTTGATAAGGAGACATCAGAATTGCTGATGCATGCAAAGGTGGGAGAGAATGATGAGTAAACAGTTAACCGGTATAGCGAAAGCGATGATTATAATTTCTTCTGTGGTGCATCTGATTTTTACTAATATACATGTAAAAGCTCTTCTGCTCCTGGAACATGAGATGTGCGGTTTTGTGATGTTCCTGTTTGTTCTGATTGGACTGGTAGCTTTATTTGAGGCGACCCGCATAAAGAAAAGAGAAACAGCAGAACGGATTTTCACCGCATTGATTTGTTTTGTAACAGCAGGATTAGGATCATATCTGGTCATGATTTACCGGGATGCGATTTCAGTGCAGCGATCTCTTGATGTGGGTGTGGTATATCGTGCGGTAGTTTTCAGTATGGCAATCATTTTGGCTTATGTTATTTCCGGCCTCCTGCTGATTGCTGATTTAATTAAGAACAGGTGATGGTATCATGACAGGCAGAGAAAGAAAGTATGGAAAAAAGAAGATTTCAGATAATGTGAAAGCGGGAGTTTTCAGGTGGTGGATCGCAGGAATGTGTTACTTTTTTATTGGATTTGGCACCCAGTCCGGAATTTTTGCCGATCCCCTGGATATGATTTTTTTCCTTGGGCTGGGATTGGGGCTTGCAACCTTGTTTCTTTATAATCCGGTTGCTTACCGGATGTTTGATATAGTAAGAAAAGGGAAAATTTACAATCAAAACTATTTTGAACGGAGCGGGTGGCAAAATGCAGTTTTAAAGCTGGCTGAAATCCTAAAAAATATGGTTCTTGTGTTTTTGATTTATATGACGTACCAAAGCGTAAATCTGCTGCTGGAGAGACTGCTTCACCTTCCGGAAGGAACGGTCACCATCCCGGGAGAACCCATTGGCTTTGCTGTGATTTACACCATCTATTATTACCTGCTGACCGGATTGATGGATACAGTGGCCGAAATGAGGAAGAAGGAGGAGAAATAGAGGCATGAGCAATCTTGTATTTATTGGTGATATAGGGCCTTACAAAGAACAGATCAGAGGCGTGAGAAAAAAGCAGTATCAAAGGCTGCTTCAGCAGGCCGATCGGTATGAGGCGTATCAATTGCCTGCACACCATCCAAAAGAGAGTACCACATATATGGGGGTTGCAATTATGAATCTCTCTCTTGCCTATTGCCTGAGCGGGGAGGATAAGTATCTTTCCCAGGCAAAGCGGTTCATTGGGGCGGTTTTGTCCTATGAGCAATGGGGGAATGCCCATTTAGTGAATGTGGATTTATCAGCTTCGTGGATCTTATTTGGGTTATCCTTGGGATACGACTGGTTGAAGCCGTTTTTAAGGGAAGAAGAAAAAGAGAAAATTCTGGCTAAGATCAGACATCACGCAGATATTATGTACCAGTATAAATTGGACACATACGGCCATGGCTGGTCAACCAGCTATTATCAGAACCACAACTGGATCAACATGACAGGTCTGGCAGCGGCAGGATATGCGCTTTCAGAGACTTATGACAAAGCCGGCCAATATACAGAGGAAGCAAAAAAGAATTTTGGCAGAGTGTTTTCTCTCCTTGCAGATGACGGTTCAAATTATGAAGGTGTCCCCTACTGGAGATACGGAGGAATGTGGCTGTTTGTTTATGCCCATCTGCTTAAAATACAGGAAGGTATAGATTATTTTCAGACAAGCAATTATCTGAAGAATACTTTTTATTACCGCTTATATCAATCCTGCGGCGATTTTGAGCAGCAGATGAATTTTGGAGACAGTCATGACCGCCACAGCGGACATGCCCCCTGTGTCTATTATAAGGCGGCTGCCGAGTATGGGGATGGCTTTGCTCAGACCTTTGCCAATCTTGTTCTTGATGAATTCCTCATGGCGGAAGCGGAAAAGAGTAAAATCAAGCCGGGCATCTTACCGGAGGCCGCATTTGAATTTCTATGGTATGATCCTCAAGTGTCAGAGAAGCCCCTTTCTCTTCTTCCAAAAGTCAGGTACTTTGAAGATTTGGGTTTGCTGTCAATGAGAGAAGACTGGAGCAGAAGAAGCAAGGTTCTGACAATAAAATGCGGCTGTCCTGGGGGCAGAAAACAGTGGATGAATGGCTGGGACTTATACCGCAGGGAAGGCTTGGATTGTCTTTCCCTATCCCACCATCATTCAGATAATCTTTCTTATATTTTTGCAAGGGGAAGTGAATATCTGACCTGTGAAGATGGATATAACCGGGACCTTATGCCGGATAACCACAATGTAATTCTGGTAGACAATCAATACACGGATGCGGAAAATGTAAATGATATTTATATGAGCAGTGCAGGGAAAAGGCTGGAAAAGGATCCCTTTTATCCCATTGAAGAAAGATACCGGGGAGATGTGGTTTACTTAGAGCTTGATGATTCCATGGTTATTTACAAAGGCGAAACCTCCGGTATATATCCGGAAGCCCTTGGCATGAAAGAAGTAAGCCGGCTGTTATTTACCGATCAGTTATTCTTTTTCCTGTTCGTTGACGTGTGTGTGTCTGACAGGGATCATATTTACCGTATTATTTCAAATACGGATATGCCGGCACAAAAGCAGAACGATCATACCTACTATTATCCAATGGAGACCGGAGGTATTACATATACTGTTTTTTCAGATCAGGAAATCTGTTCGGATCAGTACACCCAGGAAATTGTCAGTGTGATGACATCCCAGGAGCCGGATAAGCTTTGCAGATCTTTCATCAATACTTTGTCATTTCAATCAGCAGCTCCCACAAAAAAACAAACCTTGATTGAATGCTTTACCTTTGATGGAATGAATACGGAGATTACCTTTAAAGGTGAGAACCTTCATGTCAGACACGGAGACAAAGACTATCAGTTGATTTTTGGAGATGGAATGACTGTAAATATCATAGAGGTCTGCAGCAACAGCGGAGAAAGAAAAAGTTACCGGATTCCGTAAAGCAGGGAAAAAGTGAGGTATGGGAATGAAGTATGTAAATGACAGATTTTATGAACGGATGAATGGAGAGGACAGGAACCGGGAGCTGATACAGGAAATGAAAAAAGAGGTAGATGAGTTTCTTCCTTATTTTTCTGACTCTCCTGACCGGTTAAGCCGTTGGGGGCACTACTATTTTTGTGACGATGACGGAGGACGGCTGATTTTTGATATAAACTCCCCTGACAGGCATCGGTGTGAAGTGTGCGAAAAGGTGTATGAAAGTGAGATTTTAGATGGCGTTTGGGTTTATTTTTACCGGAATAAAGCGGTGATCATGGCGCTGGTATCTGCATTTGTTTATAAAGCCACAAAGGAAAAGAAGTATTTTGATTATTCCGTGTCAGTAATGGAATATTACGCCCGTCATTATAAGGAGTTTCTGCTGCATAACAAAGAAAATCTGACCGCAGATTCCTATGACGCAATGCCCTGGGGATGCGGAAGAATGATGCCCCAGGGGCTGAATGAATCCATAGTTTCCATACGTTTTGTCCAGACTATTGAGATATTAAGAGATGAATTAAGTCCGGAATTTCTTGATCTGGTGTATCACAATATGTTCCGGGAAATGTATTTCCTGCTGGCACCTCAGGCCACCAGAATTCATAATATCAGCTGTTGGAATCTGTCTGCTATCGGTGTTATGGGGCTGGCATTCCAGGATCAGGAGATGATTGATTTTGCATTCAACAGTGAGTTCAATGTAAGAAAACAGCTTGAAACAGGAGTGACGAAAGACTTTTTCTGGTATGAAGGATCCATTCATTATAATTTCTTTTTGCTGGAAGGCATTACGTATCTGCTTTTGTTCAGTAAGGTTTACGGTTATGATTTTGGAGAAACCGGGACTGAAATTTTGCAGAATATGTTTGTACAGGCATACAATTATGCATTTGACAATCAATTTCTGCCCAATCCCAACGATGGCTGGCCCAATCTGAATCTACGCACATTCAGTTATATTTACCATACGGCTGCCAGGGCTATGGGAGAGGACAGCCCGATCGGCAATCTTGTGAAGAACATTGAAGCGTCCGATTCCGTTCGTACGCCTCTGCCCTTGTCAGAGCCATATTATTGCAAAAACAGCGTTTGTCTGGAACAGCTGCTGTTTAACATTGACTTTGATTATGAAAAATTTACCCCGATTAAGCAGCAGTCAAATAACTTTCCTGAATCCAATTATGTAATTTTGAGAAATGCCATATGGAATGGGTTTATGAAATATGGATTAAATGGAAAATCACACGCCCATCCGGACATCATGAATGTGGAACTGATGTATGGGAATCACAGAATATCCAGGGACTTGTCAAATGCAGGGTACCGGTCCCGCCTGTGCAATGAATGGCACCGGAAAACCCTGTCTCATAATACTGTCTGCTGGAATGGAATGGATATTACCTCAGTAAGTCCTGGAGAATGCCTGTATTATGATAAAAATAAGGTGACTGCAGCTTCAAGAAATGTCTATGAAGGTATTAACTATACCAGGACGATACAGATCTCAGAGAATACCTTTACTGATGATTTTTGGGTGGAAAGCGGAATGAATGGAATTTTTGATTATGTGTTCCATTTGGAATCGGCTCTTAGCCTGGAATATGATCTGGATCTGGAAGATGGGAACCTGGGATTTGAAAAAAATGGCTATCAGCATATCCTTGAAACCAAACGGGTAAAAACAAATGAAAACCATGTTGTGTTGCGAGCCTGGGCAGAAGACGTAATGTGGAGTATCTGGATCGATCTGACTGGGGGACACCAGTTATACCTCTTAAAAACATTGGATAATCCGGTAAATCAAAGGAGAAATACAATTTTACTTAGGAATACAGGAACATCTCCCCATTATCATTTAAAAATAATGGCGGAGGCAAAATAATAAAGAAAGCTAAGAAAAGGAGATCAAAAATGAGAGCAGTAATCACAGGAGGAACAAGCGGAATTGGCTTAAGTGCCGCCATAGAGCTGGGGAAGGCTGGTTATGATATTATTATCACCGGAATTAGTCAGGAGGATGGGAAATCGGCACAGGAAACTCTGAAAAGCCATGGGATAAACAGCGAATTTATTTATGCAGATTCGATGAATGAGGAAGACGTCAATCGCTGCTTTGAAAAAATAACCCAGACTTATGATTCCTTGGATGTGTTAGTGAACAATGTGGGAGGTCTTGGCGGAAGGCAGCGTTTTGAAGAGATGGAGACTTCTTTTATGAGAAAGGTTATGGCACTTAACTTTGACAGCGCATTTTTTGCAAGCCGAGCAGCCATTCCTTTACTGAAAAAGGGCAATCACCCATCCATCATTAACTATAGTACCATTGCAGTTACCTCCGGCGGAGGCCCGGGCGCGGGAATCTATGCAGCAAGCAAGGCAGCAATTGAAGGACTGACACGGGCACTGGCAAAAGACCTTGTGGATTATGGAATCCGTGTAAATGCCGTTTCCCCTGGCACCATAGATACGGCATTTCATTCTGCAACAAAACGTGAGATCCTGGAGTCCTGGAAGGATGGGATTCTTATGAAACGGCTTGGAGAACCATCGGAGGTAGCAGCAGTGATCGGATTCCTGGTTTCTGAAAAAGCATCCTTTATTACAGGAGAGATTATACAGATCAATGGCGGTCAGGTGTTTATCTGATGATATAGAAAGGGAGCGGCGATATGGTTTTAAAATATGAAGATATAATTCCCGGGAATCCAGAGCCGGGAATCACCAGGCGTATTCTTGCAAGAGGCGGGAGCCTGATGGGGGTTGAGGCCTCTTTTATAAAGGGAGCAGTGGGTAGTGTACATAAGCATCCTCATGAGCAGGTCAGCTATATAGTATCCGGGTCCTTCCAGTATGAAGCAGATGGTGTTAAATATATTCTAAAGGCAGGCGACAGCTATTATGTAGAACCAGAATCACTGCATGGCGCAACTGCATTGGAAGATTCTATAATCCTGGATATTTTTACACCCCAGCGGGAGGACTTTATAGGGGATGTATAAGAAGGGAATAAGGTGAAAATACAGTTATAAAATTTTACACATAATGTGACAGGCTGCCAAAGTGATAAATCGGCAGGCTGTCATTATTGTATTCCAACCATTATTTTCATTTAAATTAGACTATATTGAAAAATTATGTCATAATACTTATGGTAATAGACAGGATGATATTAATCTATTTGGAAACAGAAAGGCGTTATTATGTATACAAAACAAGATCTAAAGCAGAATTTGAAAGAAATGGGAATTATGCCCCATGACACTTTGCTCCTGCACTCATCCATGAAAGCAATCGGAGAGGTTGAAGGTGGGGCGGATACCGTACTTGATGCTTTTATGGAATATATGTCTGACGGTCTGCTTATACTGCCCACTCATACATGGGCTGCCATGTCAGAATACCACAATGTATATGATCCACGAATAGAGCCGGCTTGCGTAGGAATTTTACCCAATCTTTTTATGAGACGGAAAGGTGTACTTCGATCCTTACATCCAACCCATAGTGTAGCCGTGTACGGAAAGGATAGTAAGGCATTTATTGAGGGAGAAGAAAACCGAACAACGCCCTGCCCGCCAGGTGGCTGTTATGATCGTTTAAAAGATAGAAATGGTAAAATCCTGCTTCTTGGGGTTGGTCACGAGCGGAATACTTTTATACATTGCGTGGAAGAACATTTAGATGTACCGGATCGCCTGACCAAGGAACCCACTTATTTTAAGATAGTCATGCCAGGCAATCAGATTAAGCCCTCCTTTATGCACTGTCATGAAAATCCTGTTACGGATCATATTTCTGATAATTACACAAAACTGGAACAGGCCTTCTACGACAGAAATGCAGCAGTTAAGACCTGTTTTGGCGATGCCGCCTGCATCCTGTGCGATGCGAATGCAGTATATGAGGTGACGAAAGATGTGTTGTCCCACCAGATTAATTGTATCATAGAATTAGAAACAATCCCTAAGGAGTGGTGGCTGAACGTATAAGATTTCACCCAATTCTATAGTTTTGTAAATCTAAAAAAAGAATATAAATCTGGAAATCGTTTATTTCATTTATTCATTTATTCCATTATAATAATAGTAACTAAAAAAATCTATTACGGAAGAGGTGGAACCAGATGTCAAAGGAACAGTATTTTGAAAACAAGAACAACTATATAGCCTTTGAGGACAAGGCGTGGGTCACAGATTATTGCCAAAGGAACTGGCCGGAGGAAGTGAATCATATCCTTCGCATTGCAGAT
Organism: Lacrimispora sanguinis; assembly: GCF_044987295.1. Classification (NCBI taxonomy): domain Bacteria; kingdom Bacillati; phylum Bacillota; class Clostridia; order Lachnospirales; family Lachnospiraceae; genus Lacrimispora; species Lacrimispora sanguinis. The sequence goes on from NZ_CP173277.1 coordinate 3,305,551, forward strand.
GATGCAGTGGAGCATACGTTTTTGTTTGATTTGCGGTGGGATATGGAGAGAACCTATGAGCCGGTTCACTTTGATCAGGAAGTGGATTGGTACTACATGCCGGGAGATGACCCGGAGTTTATCTTTCAGTTCAACCGCCACCAGTTCTTTATATGCCTGGGACAGGCATATGCCATGACTGGTGATGAAAAGTATGCAAAGACTTTTGCAGAGCTTCTGGATTCCTGGATAAAAAACAGCCCTCTGACAGAGGAAACCAAGCAAACCACATGGAGGAGCATTGAGGCTGGTATCCGGGCTGAAACCTGGGTAAAGGCCATGGGTTATTTTAAGGACAGCCCCTCCGTAGATGACGGACTTGTGAAGGCATATATGGATTGTCTCACCGTTCATGCGGAATACCTTATGACAACCTATAAGCATTTCCAGATTAAGAGCAACTGGGGAGTCATTGAGAACAGGGGCCTTATGGAGATTGCACTGGCCCTTCCTATCAGCGATCGGACAAGGGAATATCTGGATGCAGCGCTTTTGCGCCTTGGTGAGGAGATCGAGGTGCAGATTGCAGACGATGGAGTACATTGGGAGCAATCCCCTATGTATCATAATGAGGTATTTCACTGTTATCTGGAAGTGATGCGGCTTGCCAGGCGTTACGGAATTAAACTTTCGAAGAAAAGAATGGAGAAAGTACGGCAGATGGCCTATGCAAATATTGCATGGAAAAAGCCAAACCATTGCCAGCCCATGCAGGGAGACAGTGATGAGACCGATATCAGGGACTTACTGACTCAAAGTGCCTGGCTGTTTGCAGACCCGGTATTGAAATTCTGCGCTTATGACAAAATGGATTTTGACGGAGCCTGGGACTTCTTGAAAGAAGGCATAGAGGGCTACGGAAAACTTAATGCACAAGAACCAGATTTTTTAGACAGGGTTATGGAAAGCACCGGTAATCTTTTTGTCCGGTCCAGCTGGGAAGAAAACGCAGATTATTTCCACTTCCGCTGCGGATTCCTGGGAGGAGGCCACGGCCATTCCGACAAGCTGCATGTAGATCTTGTGATCAATGGAGAAGATATACTCATGGACACAGGGCGTTACCATTATGTGCCTGGTGAAACAAGAACCTGGCTTAAAAGTGCCCTGGGACATAATGTTCCACTAATAGACAATCAAGACTATTTAAAATGCCGGGATGCCTGGGGAGTGGATCAAATGTCTGCTGCGTATTTTGGCGGATATAAGAAAAAGGCTGGGTATCGCTATATCCAGGGAAGTCACGGCGGGTATTTAAATGGAAATGAGGGAAACGTTTGGATCACCAGAAAAGTGGTAGCAATTAATACGGATCTTTATTTGATTGCTGATGAGTTTTTCTCCGGGGAAAAGCACACATACCAGCAGCTTTTCCATTTTAATAATCAGGGAAAGGTTTCCCGTTCCGGACACACCGTGCGTTATTCCGGCAGCAGGACAGACGGGGAATTGACAGTTCTTACGGAAGGTTGTGAGATGAAGCTGTCCGATGGCTGGATCTCCAGAAACTATAACCAAATGGAAACAGGAAGGCAGCTTTTAACCGGTAAAGAAGCAGATGGCTTTTCTTCCATTATTACTGTTGTATCAGGCGGGGAAAAGAGTAAATACAAATCCCCGGAACTTTCTCTTCTTCCAGTATTCGGAGCGGATCCAACGGTTCCATTAGATCCTTCTGATGCGGAAGCGGTATCTATTAACTGGAAGGGAAAGAACTATGTGGTTATTTTAGCCCACCGTGATATCGGGGATTCCTGTGACCTGCTTACAGCTGGAGGCGTGAAGGGACTTGGAACGGTAATTGTGTTTGATACGGAAAAGCAGAAGGTGGGAGGTACAGTCCTTCACTGGTAGAAAATCGAAATGAGTATATAAAGAAAGCAGCGTTTATCCAAAAAGGAAAAACGCTGCTTTTTGCAATGGCCTGAAGTTTAAAAAGATGGTATACTTATCTTAATGAGAAATCCGCGCCTCAATCCAGTGAAGGACGTCGCCGATGACTTCATCCCTGCAGTATTCATTAAAGATCTCGTGGAATAATCCACCGTAGATTTTCATCTGCTTATCTTTTGATGGGGCGCCTGCAAAGAATTGATAAGTATCCTGAACGCTTACCAATCCATCCTTTTCCCCATGAAGCATGAGGATTGGGTATTCAAACCTTTCCACTGCCTCTTCAAACCAGGCAATTCCCTGGCAGAGGGCGTAGCATAAGCCGGTGGTAAAGGTTTTGGAGTTAAGGGGATCTTTGCCGTACCATTCTACAACTTCGGCTACGGAACATACGCCGGCTCCCAGTTCATTGGGAAGCTTCGTGTGAGGATCCAGGCCTCCCGGAACACCGCTGATAAGTCCCCTGTTATCTTTTGTCAATGCTCCGCTGGTGATGATGCCACGAAGCTTCTTGTCCGGGTATTTTGCGCCGTATAAAGAAACGGTGAAGCCCCCCATACTGTGACCGATTAAAAATACCGGGATATCCGGATGCTCCATGATTGCCATGTCCACCACTACATTGGTGTCATCAAGCAGTTCATTGAAGTCTTCATAGTGAGTCCGTTCCCCCTCGGAACGACCGTGACCCCTGTGATCGAAACGGTAGGTTGCGATCCCGGCTTTGTGAAACAGCTCTGCAACATAATCATACCTTCCCTGATGCTCACATAATCCATGTACAATGACGGCTGCTCCCCGGGCTGCCTCTGGAACTTCCTTGTTTAAAAACAGCTTGGTCCCGTCGAATGAAGAAATCATTTCTCCCATAGAAATACCTCCCTTTGTTGCATTGGTTTTTGTATTTCCTTATTATACCAGATCTATATCTATTTTAATAGGAAGAAAGCCATGAAAGGCAGGAAAAATTTTTCATTAGTCTTTTGTAGGATTTGATAGCGACAAAAGAAGGAATGACCGGGAGCATATATTTTTTCCATATCTATTCTAATCTAATTATAACTGCGTTAGGTACTAATGACGGTGAAAAGAAAAAAAGCAAAAAAAACATGGTCAAATTACACAAATTATTAGAAAAAAATTCTACATAAAACCCAGAAAAATTCGCTAAAAATAAAAAACTTTATGTTTTGGACATAATTCCGGTTAAAAAATTAATAATAATTTTAGAAATTCATGCGAAAAATTGTCTCAAATGTTCAAACAATTAACTGCATTAATAAGATGTTATGAAACTTGCAAAAAGTTGACAATTTCCGCAGATGAAAGTATGATACACGGTAGACCTCTGATATATTGTACATTTAGGAGTACAATCCGTAAATCTGGTAATATATAAAGGGGAAGATAGTTTAAGAAAGGAAGTGAGCATTACGGAGGATTTGGCAGAGAAGTTATTAGAGGAACTGAACTGCGAAACGGTTTTTACCATTCCGATATTCGGAGGCATTCCCATTGCTGAATCAGTAGTGGTGACATGGATTATCATGGCAGCACTAACACTCCTTTCCATCATTCTGGTGAGAAATCTTAAGGTTGAGAATCCTGGAAAGAAGCAGCTGGTGCTTGAAATGGCAATCGGTGGAATTTACAATTTCTTTGAAGATTTAGTGGGGGAGGAAGGTAAGAGATATATTCCTTATCTCATTTCAGTGGGAATTTATCTCGGAGTGGCTAATTTGATTGGTCTGGCAGGTTTCAAGCCGCCTACCAAGGATTTAAATACCACTGCAGCGCTTGCTGTCATGAGCATACTTCTGATAGAGTATTCAGGCCTTCACAAAAAAGGGGTAAAAGGTTTTATAAAAGGCTTTGCAGAGCCGTCACCGATTATAGCCCCTATTAACATCCTGGAATTATTTATTAAACCGCTTTCTTTGTGTATGCGGCTTTTTGGTAATATCCTGGCATCATTTGTAGTAATGGAATTGCTTAAGCAGTTTGCAGCACTCCTAGTACCAATTCCGTTCAGTTTTTATTTTGATATTTTTGACGGATTGATTCAGGCGTATGTATTTGTATTTTTGACTGCCCTTTTCATTAAAGAATCGGTAGAATAAACAATAGTAAATTAAAAGGAGAGATTATTATGTTAATAGCAATTGGAGCAGGAATCGCAGTATTCACAGGTATTGGAGCAGGAATCGGAATTGGTATAGCAACCTCAAAAGCAGTGGATTCCATTGCAAGACAGCCTGAGGCAGAAAGCAAGATCAGCAAGGCCCTTCTGTTAGGTTGTGCGCTTGCAGAGGCAACTGCCATCTATGGTTTCGTTATAGCCCTTCTCATCATTTTATTCCTTAAATAATTAACCAGGTCAGGATTAAGATGGAAAAATTGAAAAGAAAGGCAGGCGGTACAGATGCTTAGACTGGATATGAACTTTGTGTGGACTATCGTGAATCTCATCGTCCTGTATCTTTTGCTTAGGCATTTCCTTATAGGGCCGGTTTTGGATGTGATGAATAAACGGCGGGGAATGATTGAGCAGAGCATTTCAGATGCCAGGAATAAGGAAGTTTTAGCAGCGGATCTTAAAAAGCAATATGAAGTAAAGCTGGCTGCCTCCTCAGATGAGGGTTCAAAGCTTATTGAAGAAGCGAAAAACCAGGCAAAGGCCCAGTACGACCGGATCTTAAAGGATGCGGAGGAAGATGCAGGCCGTTTGATGGCCGAGGCCAGGAAACAGGCTGAGGCTGATCAGGAAAAGGCATTGCGTGAGGCCAAGGCGCAGATTGCGGGCATAGTGATCGCAGCAGCGGCCAAGGTGGTTAATCAGGAGGTGAGCGCCAGGGCAAATCAGGCGCTTTACGATTCATTTATAGCAGAAGCAGGTGATTTTCATGATGCAGGCAGCAATTAATTACGGGCAGGTGCTTTATGAGCTCTCTGTTCCTGAAACAGCCATTGAGGAAACGGCTCTGGCATTAAAGACTGTGCCGGAGCTTAAGCGTGCCCTTAACAGCCCTGTGGTTGCTAGGAGCAGCAAGCACCGGATTATTGACCGCGTATTTCCTGCTGAGATCAGAACCTTTTTAAAGGTTTTGGTGGATCGCCGGGATGTAGATCTTGCAGATGATATTTTTCATGCATGGCGTGCCTGTGTTTGCAGACAAGAAGGAATCCTGGAGGCTTCCCTTTTCTACGTAACAGAACCGGAGGAAGAACAGCTTCGCGAGATCAAAGCAATGCTGTGTAAAAAATATGATAAACGTGATGTAAGGCTTCGCCTGATTCAGGACCCCGGTTTGATCGGTGGCTTCATCATCCGCGTAGGAGATGTGGAAACTGACTGGAGCTTAAGGGGACGCCTTAGAGAATTGGAACAAAAAATAATGCGGAGGTGAAAAACGTGGCTTCCATCAATTCAGATGAAATAATTTCTATATTGAGAAGTGAAATTGAAGATTATGACGCTCATGCCAGGGACCAGGAAGTTGGGACTGTTATTAGCGTTGGCGACGGCATTGCAACGGTTTATGGAATTGACCGTGCGATGTACGGCGAGATCGTTATTTTTGATAGTGGAATCAAGGGAATGGTACAGGACATCAGAAAAGAAGATATCGGATGTATCCTGTTCGGTTCTGACCGGGACGTTAGGGAAGGTTCCAAGGTAACAAGAACCAAAAAGCGTGCCGGAATCCCGGTAGGCGAGAAATTTGTGGGAAGAGTGGTCAATGCACTTGGTGCTCCCATTGACGGGAAGGGAGAGATCATCTCTGACGATTACCGTCCCATTGAACATGAAGCACCTGGCATTGTTGACCGTAAGAGCGTGTCTGTTCCAATGGAAACAGGTATTCTTGCCATTGACTCCATGTTCCCTATTGGACGGGGACAAAGAGAGCTGATCATTGGCGACCGTCAGACCGGTAAGACTTCCATCGCCATTGATGCTATCTTAAACCAGAAGGGAAAAGGCGTGATCTGCGTTTATGTAGCGGTGGGGCAGAAGGCATCTACCGTTGCAAAGCTGGTGAATACCCTGTCAAATTACGGCGCTATGGATTATACTATTGTGGTATCTTCTTCAGCCAGCGAACCGGCACCCTTACAGTATATCGCACCTTATTCCGGTACTGCTCTTGCAGAGTATTTCATGTACCAGGGGAAAGATGTGCTGATTGTTTATGATGATCTGTCTAAGCATGCGGTAGCATACCGTTCCTTATCCCTGTTATTAGAGCGTTCTCCTGGACGTGAGGCATATCCAGGCGACGTATTTTATCTTCACTCCAGGCTTTTGGAGCGTTCCAGCCGGTTGAGCGAGGAAGCAGGAGGCGGTTCCATTACTGCACTGCCTATCATTGAAACACAGGCCGGTGATGTATCGGCTTATATTCCGACTAATGTTATTTCCATTACAGACGGTCAGATATTCTTAGAAAGCGACCTCTTCTTCTCCGGTATGAGACCGGCAGTAAACGTAGGTCTTTCCGTATCCAGAGTTGGTGGAGCGGCTCAAACCAAGGCGATGAAAAAGGCTGCGGGAAGCATCCGTATCGACCTGGCACAGTGCCGGGAGATGGAAGTGTTCACCCAGTTCAGCTCAGATCTTGATCCGGCTACTAAGGAGCAGATCCAATATGGTAAGGGACTTACAGAGCTGTTAAAACAGCCTTTATGCCATCCATTGAGCCTTCATGCCCAGGTGATCAGCCTGATTGTAGCCAATAACCGTCTGCTCTTAGATGTGGAAGTTACAAAGATAAAAGAGTTTCAGAGAGAATTGCTGGCATTCTTTGATGAGCGCTATCCGGAAGTCGGAAAAGAAATTGAAGAAAGCAGAGCGCTGTCTGACGAGCTGAAGCAGAAGATTGTAGATGTGACAGCCGAATTTAAACAGAAACGGGTGTAGGATATGGCAAATGCGAGAGAGATACAAAGCAGGATGAACAGCATCAAAAGTACCATGAAGATAACCAATGCGATGTATACCATTTCCTCGTCAAAGCTGAAAAGAGCAAGGAAAGCCCTGACTGATACAGAGCCTTACTTTTACGCACTGCAAAGGACCATTGCCAGAATCATAAGGCACACGCCCGAAATTGACGACCCGTATCTGGATACCAGGCCGCATATTAAGAAAGAAGACCGTAAGATCGGATACATTGTGGTAACGGCTGACAAGGGGCTGGCCGGTTCTTATAATCATAACATTTTTAAACTGGCTCAGGAGCAGATTGACAAGGGCGGAAATCCCATGCTGTTTGTAGTTGGTGATCTGGGACAGCAGTATTTTACGAAAAAGGGAATACCGGTGGAACAGGATTTCCGGTATACCGTTCAAAAGCCAAATATGAGCCGGGCCAGAATCATTGAGGAAAAGATCGTGGATTACTTCCTGACAGGAAAGCTTGATGAGGTATATATGATCTACACCAGAATGGTGAATGCCATGAAAATGGAGGCTGAGATCGAACAGCTTCTTCCCATTCCTAAGCACCGGTTAAGCCAGGGCGTACCAATTAATGTACATTTGGAAGAGATCACCATGAAGCCATCTCCACAGGCAGTGATCGATGCCATCGTGCCGAATTACATTGCAGGCTTTATCTATGGAGGTCTGGTGGAGTCTTATTCCAGCGAGCAGAATTCCAGAATGATGGCCATGCAGGCTGCAACAAAGAGTGCTCAGGAGATGCTTGATGAGCTGGCGATAACCTATAACAGAGTACGCCAGGCGGCCATTACCCAGGAGATCACCGAGGTAATCAGCGGTGCAAAGGCCCAAAAGAAAAAAAGGAAGAAAGCATAGTATCATCGGATGTTCCGGTTAACTTTAGAGAGGAGGAGTCCTCACGACTGTGAGTAACAGAATATGAATATAGGAAAGATCGTTCAGGTCCTTGGACCTGTAGTAGATGTTGAGTTTTTTGAGGGCAGCGAACTTCCCCGCATTAAGGACGCCCTTGAGGTGAATAATGAAGGGAAACGCTGCGTAATGGAAGTTGCACAGCATATGGGAAACAGCACAGTCCGCTGCATCATGCTGGCTTCCAGTGAAGGGCTGTATAAAGGCATGGAGGTGACCGCTACCGGGGAAGGCATTAAGGTTCCGGTAGGAGAGCAGACTCTGGGACGCCTTTTTAATGTACTTGGAGAGACCATTGATAACGGCGGTTCCTTAAATGGCGGTCCGGAGTGGGTCATTCACAGAGATCCTCCGGCCTTTGAGGAGCAAAGCCCTGTGGCAGAGATCCTGGAAACGGGAATCAAAGTCATCGATCTTCTGGCCCCTTATGCAAAAGGCGGAAAGATCGGTTTGTTCGGCGGCGCCGGTGTTGGTAAGACGGTTTTAATCCAGGAGCTGATCCATAACATTGCCACGGAGCATGGCGGATATTCTATTTTTACCGGTGTTGGAGAGCGTTCCCGTGAGGGTAATGACCTTTGGACCGAAATGGGAGAGTCCGGTGTTATTTCAAAAACTGCCCTGGTATTCGGCCAGATGAATGAGCCGCCGGGTGCACGTATGCGTGTGGCTGAAACAGGCCTTACCATGGCGGAATACTTCCGTGACGAAGAGCATAAAAATGTGCTTTTGTTTATTGATAATATTTTCCGTTTCACCCAGGCAGGTTCTGAGGTTTCTGCCCTTCTAGGACGTATGCCTTCGGCGGTTGGTTACCAGCCTACCCTGGCTACGGAAATGGGCGAGCTTCAGGAGAGAATTACTTCCACGAAAAATGGTTCTGTTACCTCTGTACAGGCAGTATATGTGCCTGCTGATGACTTGACGGATCCGGCACCTGCAACTACGTTTGCTCATTTGGATGCTACCACCGTACTATCCAGAAAGATCGTAGAACAAGGTATTTATCCGGCGGTAGATCCCCTTGCCTCAAATTCCCGTATCCTTGAACCGGATGTGGTTGGGGAAGAGCATTACGAGGTAGCCCGTAAGGTACAGGAATTGCTTCAGAAATATAAGGAACTTCAGGATATTATCGCTATCTTAGGTATGGAAGAATTGGGAGATGACGATAAGATCACGGTTTACCGGGCAAGAAAAATCCAGAAATTCTTATCCCAGCCTTTCTCTGTGGCTGAGAACTTTACCGGAGTTTCAGGTAAATATGTTCCTCTTAAGGAAACAGTCCGGGGCTTTAAGGCAATTGTGGATGGAGATATGGATCAGTATCCGGAGGCTGCATTCTTTAATGTGGGAACCATTGATGAGGTGATTGAAAAGGCCAAGGCATTAGAGGCTTAGCTTGGAGGTGCTGCCTGTGAGTAAAAATACATTTTTCCTTCAGGTTCTTGCCAGTGATAAGGTGTTTTACAAAGGCTCTTGCCAGGAACTGGTGATTCCTCTTGCAGATGGAGAAAAGGCGATTCTTCCCCATCATGAGGATATGGTCATTGCAGTATCCATAGGGGAAATGCGTTTGTTGGATGAAAATGATCAATGGATTCATGCTGTTGTAGGAAATGGTTTTATCCAGATCATCAACAACCGTGTGACACTTCTTGTTGATACTGCCGAGCATCCGGAAGAAATTGACGAACGCCGTGCAGAGGAAGCTATGGAAAGAGCGGCTGAGCAGCTAAGGCAGAGTAAAAGCCTTCAGGAGCATTCTCATTTTGAGGCTTCTATGGCCAGGTCGCTGGCCAGACTGCGTACAAAACACAAATTTGAGCTTTGACAGGAAATGATGATAAAAAAATAAGGATATCCGGGAGGGAGAAATCTGCCTCCCGGATATCCTTTTTTCTTATCCTAAAGCTACGTCTAAAATCATCATGATTAGAAATCCCACCATAACGCCAAGGGTTCCAACATTGGAATGTTCTCCTAAATGAGCCTCGGGAATCAGCTCTTCCACCACTACGTACATCATGGCGCCGGCTGCAAAGGACAAAAGCCAGGGCATTAGCGGCTGGATACTGCCTGCCACAAGCACAGTGAGGATTCCGAATATAGGCTCTACGATGCCGGACATGCTGCCCCGGAAAAATGCTTTTCCCGTGGAAAGACCTTCCTGCCTTAAGGGCAGGGAAATAGCAGCGCCTTCCGGGAAGTTCTGGATGCCGATTCCAATTGCAAGTGCCATAGCAGCAGTATAAAGAGTTGGATCACCTCCATGCTGTGCGGCCAGGGCAAAGGCCAGTCCTACGGCCATACCCTCCGGAATGTTATGAAGTGTCACAGCCATGACAAGCAAGGTAGTACGTTTCCAGGTGGATGAGATTCCTTCCGCTTCATTTTCTCTACTACTATTTAAGTCGGGATGAAGGTGAGGAAGAAGTGTATCCAATACTATGAGAAAAAGTATTCCTAAAATAAATCCTCCGGCAGCGGGTATCCAACCCGGAGTCCCACTTGCCTCGGCCTCTTCGATAGCCGGAATGAGAAGCGACCATACCGAGGCTGCGATCATAACACCGGCAGCAAATCCTAGGAAGATCCTCTGGATAGACTGGTTTACCTCTTTACGGAAGAAGAATACAACCGAGGCCCCCAGGGTTGTCATTAGAAATGTAAAGCCGGTACCACCGGCAGCCCACAAAACAGGCGTCATAATAATCCCTCCTTTTCTATTTAAAGTCAAAGGTTTTGACTGTGTTTTCATTGCTTTAACTATACCATAACCTCTGTTTAGGCGCAATGAGATAAATTCCCTTTCCATTTCCGACAGTTTTATGCTAAAATAGACCTAATTTTACATAGTAAATACACCTTTATGCCCCAAGAGCGTGGGCAACAAATAGGAAACACCCTATACATAGGAAAGGAATTTGATTTATGAATATAAAAATAAGATGGAAAAGGCGTTCTGCCTATACTGTATTTCTGGCAGCAGCAACGGCTTCTTTATTAGCAGGCTGCAATAAAACAGAAGCAGTCAAAGGACCTGGAAAGGATGCAACGCCATCCATTGCCATAGCAACGGAGCGAAAAAACGAACTGCAGCCTATTGATGCACTTACTCCAGGAGGAGATTTAATGCCAAGGCTTCTTATGGTGCCGGAACAAAAGGAAAATCCTATCCCGGAGTTTTTACGGAACGGGGTGGAGCATCCGGTGGTGGCCAGTCTTCAGGAGCGTTTGATGAATTTAGGCTTTATGGATAACGATGAGCCCACACAGTACTTTGGTAACGTTACGGAGGCTGCGGTCAAGACCTTCCAGCGCCAGAATTGCCTGGTTCAGGATGGAATTGTAGGGCCTGAGACGTTAAATTCCATTATGTCACCATCTGCCAAATATTATGCTGTATCAAAGGGTGTGGAGGGTGACGACATATCACGGATTCAGAACCGTCTTTATGAACTGGGGTATCTAGCCAGTGCGGGTCAGGTATCCGGCAGCTTTGGGGATGAAACAGAGGCAGCGGTTATGAAGCTTCAGGAAGTCAACGGCTTAAACATAGATGGAAAAGTTGGGCGTCAGACCATAAACTTACTTTACAGTGAAGAGATCAAGCCGAACTTCCTGGCTTATGGAGAAAAAAGCGATTTGGTTTTATCCAGTCAGCAGCGTCTTAAAGAGTTGGGGTATTTAACAACCACTCCGGACGGAGCTTACGGAGATGATACGGTGACAGCGGTGAAACAGTTCCAGTCCAGGAATGACCTGGTTGTGGATGGGTATTTAGGGCCATCCACTCGGATAACCTTAATGAGCGCTGGGGCGCAGCCTAACGGCTTGACCTTGGGTGAACAGGGAGAATCGGTTACCAGGATTCAGCAGCTGTTAAATAAATACGGGTACTTAGCTTCCGCTAATGTGACAGGATATTATGGTGAAGTGACGGAAAAGGCGGTTAAGGATTTCCAGAGCAACAATGGTTTGAAAGTGGATGGTTCTGTGGGACAGCTTACCATGAGTAAGCTTACAGGAAGCGGTATAAAATCTGCAGGCTCTTCCGGTTCCTCAGGCGGTTCATCCAAGGGGGGTACCGTTAAGGGAGGCTCCGGTGTAAGCGGATTGCTTTCCATTGCCAGATCAAAGCTAGGGCGTCCCTATGTATGGGGGGCAAAGGGATCAGAGTCCTTTGACTGTTCGGGATTTGTTTACTGGTCTCTCAACCAGGCTGGCGTCAGACAGAGTTATCTAACCTCTTCCGGTTGGAGAAACGTAGGTAAATATACAAAGATCACCAGCTTTGGAAGCCTGCAGGCAGGTGATATCATCGTCGTAAGCGGACACGTGGGAATCGTAGCCGGAGGCGGAAAAGTTATCGATGCTTCTTCCAGTAACGGAAAGGTAGTGGAACGTTCCCTAAGCTCCTGGTGGAAGAGCAACTTTATCTGCGGCTGGCGTATATTTGGATAGGAATGGTTCAGAATAATGAGTATGAAAACGCAGAAAAAAGCAATTAATATGGTAACAGATTCACCGGGAAGGGCCCTTTTGCTCTTTGCCCTTCCCATGATTCTTGGGAATTTATTTCAACAGTTTTATAACATCATAGACTCTGTTGTAGTTGGACGGTTTGTGGGAGAAGAGGCCCTGGCATCAGTTGGTGCTTCTTATTCCATTACAAACGTTTTTATCGCCATTGCGGTAGGAGGCGGGATCGGAAGCTCGGTGGTGGTGTCCCAGTTTTTAGGGGCAAAACAGACTGGAAACATGAAAACCGCCATATCCACCACTCTTATCAATTTTTTATCCATAGGAGTGATACTAGGCGGTCTCGGACTTCTTTTCAATCATCGGATTTTAAGCTTCATGAACACCCCGGAGAATGTATTTCATGAAGCCTCGGTGTATCTGGGAATTTATTTTATAGGGCTGCCCTTCTTATTTATGTATAATGTACAGGCTTCTGTTTTTCAAGCCCTGGGAGATTCCAAGACTCCCTTATATCTGCTTGTCTTTTCTTCTCTTTTAAATGTAGTGCTGGATCTGTTGTTCGTGACTCAGTTTTTCATGGGGGTGGCCGGAGTGGCCATTGCCACTTTGATAGCCCAGGGGCTTTCCGCAGTCCTGTCCTTTCTTATTTTGATAAAACGGTTAAAGGAGTATGAGACAACAGAGCCGTTTCGGCTTTATGACTGGAATATGATGCTCCATATGATGCGCGTCGCCATTCCTTCCACTCTTCAGCAATCCATCGTCCATATCGGAATGCTGCTTGTACAGTCCGTTGTCAATGGGTTTGGATCTGCAGTCATGGCGGGCTTTGCGGCAGGAACCAGAATCGAATCCATCTGTATTGTTCCCATGCTTGCACTGGGAAATGCCATGTCCACCTACACGGCTCAGAACATTGGCGCTGGAAAGAAAGACCGGGTAAAAGTGGGATACCGTTACTGCTATCTCATGGCAGGGGTTTTTGCGGTTATTATCTGTGTGATTATGGAGACCTGGGGAGATTTGTTTATACGAAGCTTTCTAAATGAAGGCAGTGCGGATACAGCGTTTCAGACAGGCATGAGTTATGTCCGGTTCATTTCCTTTTTCTATATCTGCATAGGCTGTAAGGCGACCACAGACGGGCTTTTGCGCGGTGCAGGAGATGTGGTGGTATTTACTGTCGCCAATCTGGTTAATCTGGCGATCCGGGTATCGGTAGCAGCAGTGTTCGCTCCTATTATTGGCGTCCAGGCCGTATGGTTTGCGGTTCCAATGGGCTGGACGGCCAATTATATTATATCATTCATACGTTATCTGACGGGAAAGTGGGAGAGGATACAGCTTATTTCTTGATAGGGAAGGCGACGCCTGCTTTAAATAGATCTCCGTCAATGTAAAGCCTTAATTCTCCGCCCTGAAGCTCGGCCAGGCTTTTAGCGATGGAGATTCCCAGTCCGCTTCCTTCCGTGGTTCGGGCAACATCTCCCCGGACAAAGCGTTCCGTCAGTTCGTCCGCGTGGATGTTTAGTGGGTTTTGGGATATATTCTTCATAGTGAAAACTGCCATATCCTCTTCTTCTGTAATGTCTACGTATACCCGGCTTTGTTCCATGGCATACTTGCATGCATTGTTATAAAGATTCTCAAGCACTCTCCACAAATACCTGCCGTCCGCCTCAATCAGGATGGATTCGGCCGGCAGGGTGGAAACCAGTTCCAGGTGCCTGAGGGCAAACTTTTCTTCAAATTCTCCGTTAGTCTGGTGGATGAGCTCCACGAAATCAATGCTGGTGATATCCAGCTTCAAATTTCCGGAACTTGCCTTTGAAGCCTCCACTAAATCTTCGGTCAAAGTCTTTAATCGCTGGGACTTCTGTTCCAGGACTTCTAAGTATCCCTGAATTTTCGGGTCCTGAATCTTTTCCCTTTTTATAAGGTCCACATAATTTATAATGGATGTCAGGGGAGTCTTAATATCATGAGATACATTGGTGATTAAGTCAGCCTTTAAGCGCTCGCTCCGTACCTTTTCCTGGAGTGCTGTTTCAAGTCCGGTGCTGATGTGATTGATGTGTTCCGCTAGTTCCCGCTCTTTTCCGTTAAATTTCAGAGTATCGATCTTATATGTGGTATCACCTCTGGAAATAGTTAAAAGCGCCTCATTGATCTGATCAGTTTCCCACGCATTTTTGTACATCTGGTGGAAGATCCAGAAATCCAGACAGAAAAACAACAGAGCAACCACCCCCATAAGAATCCGGGACTCTAAGCTGTTATAGGTAAATAAAAGGAAGGCAAAAGCCATTGTCATGGCAACGTTAAAGATTAAGAACAAGGAATAAGAAAACATAATCCGCGTGGTAAAACGACGGTTTTTAAAATACAGGGATAAATTTTTAAGTCCCCGGTGCATAAGGCTTCCGGTCCAGAGATTTCCTGCTTTATAACGTTTTAACAGGCTTAAGGCGGCGGAAAGTCCCGCTGCATAATAAATGAGAACCCGAAGGGCCAGTTCCCCATACTCCCATTGGTCAACGGCAAAGAAGAGATGTATGATCTTAAATGCCAGCCGGTTAGCAAGAAACAGGGTGAGAACGGCAGCCATGAAATACAGAAGGATACAGGTTTCCGCAGGGAGCCGGTCAATCCGGCTCAAGGTAACGTGGTTCTGCTCTCTGTCCGGCTGCCCGGTCAGGCTTACCAGAGAGTAAAGGGTCGCTATACAACCCAGGATTCCAAGGCACAGGCTGATCATTCCGGTGATGAATAACAAGCGCATTCGGTCATATGAAGCAGCGGCCCTTGCGTAAGCATCGCCATAGGGATAGGAAGTATTCACGGCTATGGTCATATGATAATTGCCGTTGTTATAGGGATTCATCTTTTCCAGCTGGGAAGAAACATTCTTTGGAACCGTGGTTAAGTTGGAGTCCACATAAAGCGCTTCTCCTGTTACATAAAGATATCTTCCCATTGCCTTAAAATCATTGACGGTTTTGCCGGAAACGTTGCTGTATAGCTTATAATCTTCGGCCGTGTTCTGATAGAGGACCTCGAATTTTAAGTTGCTGGGGTTTTGGATATAACGGTAATAAAAAGAATAGTAGTTGCCCAGGTGGGTCAGCACTTCATAGGCCAGCTGGTCCATGGTAATAAATGCTTCTCCAGGCTCCGTGATCTTAAAGTCCGGTTCATAAGCCCGGTAATCTACCCGTACATACGAGTCTGAGTCATCTGCAGCCGGTTGTCCTCCGCTCACCTTAAACTGTTCATTCAGATAATAGCCCAGAGATTTGGCCCTCCGTATCATCTCATCCACCGTATATTCCACTGTGGTTCCAGGTCCTTCCATGACCCGGACAATGGGCTTTGAATAGTCAAGCTTTCCGTTAGTCTCAAACACTTCTTTATATTTCACATAATTAAAAATATCGTCAATATCAGATTTAAGCTGACGGGTAAACTCAGGCGTGTCCTCATACGTTTCATGGTTGATCCAGTGGATTCCCTCCCCATAATGGGAATTGCTGTACATGATGGTAACCCCGACGACGACAAGAAGGGAGAAGATCATATGCATAAGGGCTGCAAAATCTTTTCTTTTTTTCATAAACGCTCCTATTGTTTCTCAATCTTATAGCCTACACCCCATACCACTTTTAAATAGCGAGGTTCTCTTGGGTTGATTTCGATCTTTTCCCGGATGTGCCGGATGTGTACGGCTACCGTATTATCTGCGCCGATCGCTTCTTCGTTCCAGATCTGCTCATAGATTTCGTCAATGGAGAATACTTTTCCTGCATTCTTTACCAGAAGCAGCAGGATGTTATACTCAATGGGAGTCAGCTTGATTAGTTCTCCCTCTACTGCAACTTCCTTGTTATCATCATTGATGGCCAGGCCTCCGCATTTATACACCTGCCCGGCTGGCTGCTGGTTCATATTGCCAAGCTGGGTATAACGGCGCATCTGGGATTTTACTCTGGCCACCAGCTCCAGCGGATTAAAGGGCTTGGTAATGTAATCATCTGCTCCAATGTTTAGTCCCAGGATCTTATCTGTATCCTCAGATTTGGCAGAGAGAATGATGATTGGGATGCTGCTTGTCTCACGAACCTTTAAAGTGGTCCGGATTCCGTCAAGCCCCGGCATCATTACATCCAGAATCATTAAATCCACTTCGTTTTCTTCCAGAAGCTTTAATGCATCATAACCATCATAGGCTTTAATTACATGAAACCCTTCTCCTGTTAAATATATATCAATAGCTTCCACGATTTGTTTGTCATCATCACATACTAAAATATTCTGCATACGAAAACCTCCTTTTTCAATATTATACAACGAAGGCCGCAAAAAAGCACATTACATTTTTCTAAAGAAGCCTGTAAAGATGTCTGTTTCTGTCATGTTACGGATTTTATCATCATATGCTTTACCAATTCTGGTAAAAGGATGCTGTTATGAGTATATATGTGGTAAAGCGGGGAGACAGTGTGGACACCATTGCCGAATCCCAGGGCATTCCGGTACAAAGCCTTATATTTGATAACCAGATCGGTTATCCATACCGCCTGGCTGTAGGCCAGGCACTTTATATTAGAGAAAACCCTTCGGAAGAAAGGATGCCTCTTTATGTGTTTGGTTATGCATACCCGATCATCACTCCGGATAATCTGGAAAATACCCTTCCATTTTTGACGGATCTTTATGTTTTCTCTTATGGATTTACCATGGAGGGAGAGCTGGTTCCGCCCATGAGCCCGGATGACTGGATGATTGAGCGGGCATGGCAGCTTGGAGTGCGCCCGATTTTGACCCTTACTCCTCTTGGCCCTGACGGGCATTTTAACAACAATCTGGTATCTGAGGCTGTACATAATATGGAGGTTCAGCAGCGGCTGATCTGGAATCTGGGTCTTAAGATGCTGGAAAAAGGATTTGGAGGCCTGGATTTCGACTTTGAGTACATTATGGCGGAGGACCGCGTGGCCTATGCGGACTTTGTAAGACTGACTACCCAGATTATGAACCGGTTCGGTTATCAGGTTACGGTTGCCCTTGCCCCCAAAACGTCGGCCACACAGGCCGGGCTTTTGTATGAGGGAGTAGATTACGCACTTTTGGGTGAGGCGGCTAACCGGGTGTTTCTTATGACTTATGAGTGGGGATATACTTTCGGTCCTCCCATGGCAGTTGCCCCCATCAACATGGTCAGAAAAGTAGTAGAATACGCTGTGACAGCCATCCCAACGGAGAAAATCAGCCTTGGAATCCCTAATTACGGATATGACTGGCCGCTGCCCTATGAGAGAGGGGTGACGAGGGCAAGGACCATAAATAACTTGGAGGCGATTCAGATTGCCATTGATCATGGTGTGGAGATCCAGTTCGACGAAGTCGCCATGTCTCCATATTTCCACTATTGGCAATATGGAGTCCAACATGAGGTATGGTTTGAGGATGTGAGAAGTTATAAAGCTAAGTTTGACTTGATCAAGGAATTCGGACTGACTGGGGCCGGGTATTGGCAGCTTATGCAGTTTTTCCGTGCTAACTGGTTATTGCTAGAGCAGATGTTTATTATTAAAAAGTATGGACAATGATTTTACCTGTTACCATAAAAAGTCCATTGCATTTCTTCCGTTTTTCTGTTATATTGATGTGTTAAACGGTTAGTGGAGAGGATTTTAAGATGTTTTTATATCAGATTGCAAATGACCATGTTCGGGTTCTGGGCTGCCGGGGATATGACGGTTCCATACGGATCCCGGAGAAAATCGGAGGCCAGCCGGTGACAGAGCTGGCTGCCTATGCATTCTCCGATGGTTGGGGGAAAAACGAAATGCTTTCATTGGCAGGAAAAGAGATACGCCTGTGCGATGAAGAGGGCAGCCCAATTGAAATAGAAGAAAAAGATATTCCGCCGGAGATAAGCTGTGAAGGGTTAAAAGATATATATCTGCCGGAAACGATTAGGAAGATAGGAAATTATGCATTCTATAACTGTTATGAGCTAAGCCGTGTGGAGTGTTCGAGCTCCATCTTTGATGTAGGCTCCGGACTTTTTACCGGCTGCACTGGGATCCGGTTTTTAGATATTCATATAATCGATGGAGAACGTTCTTGCATGAAGGAACTGCTTGCGGAATTGCGGCAGGAGCTTTATGTAAACTATTTTAGCGGCAAAGGGAATGCGAGACTGGTGTTTCCCGAAATGTTTGAGGAGTCTGTGGAGCATACGCCAGCCAAAATCATCCTTCGGGAAATGCATGGCTGCGGCCATATGTACCGTTATAGCTTTGATCAGACGGAATTTCAGTTTCATAAATACGACGCTTTGTTTCCTCACATTCTGGTGCAGGAGCCGGAGCGGGTGACCGCAGCTCTGGTTTTAGGAAGGCTTTACACTCCTGTGGAACTTCTTGAAAAGGATAGGGAGGTATACGAGGCTTACTTAATGGAGCATTTTAAGGGAGCAGCGAGACTGGCGCTTGAGGAAAAGGATCCGGCCCTTTTCCTTTGGCTTGCCGGGCAGTATGGCCATATTCAGGAGGATTTTGACGGAATGGTTGACATGGCGGGAAGTGCAGACAAGCCTGAGATTCTAAGCGTTCTTATGAATCTCCGCCGCCAGCGTTTTAAAGCAGGGAAACGAAAGTTTTCTCTGATATAGTTTAATGAAGGCAAATGAACTTCCTTCTATATAGAATAAAACAGAAAGAGGGTGAAACCATGATCGATCCGGTGAAACAGAGGCAGCTTGATGAACTGGCAGAGGTGGAACTGGGCCATGAGATTCTGACCAATGCCCGCAATGAACTTTATTTAAGCTTCCGGTATCTGGATGTAGCCTTAAACAGTCTTGGTTTTGCGGCTGACTGGACAGGCCAAGGCGTAGGGACAGATGGGTTTGCGATCTATTATCAGCCGGAGCATTTGTTTTCTATATACAAGAGAAGCCGGACCCTTGTGAACAGGGCTTATTTGCATATGCTGTTCCACTGCCTGTTCTGCCATTTGAATGGCAAAGGGGAACGGGAAAAGGAATACTGGGATCTGGCTTGCGATATTACCATAGAATCTATTTTAGATGGACTTTATGTAAAACCTGTTTACCGGCACCAGACTTCTTACCGCAGAGAGGTATACGGCAGGCTGGCAGAAAAGCGAAAGGTATTTACCGCTGAGGGAATTTATAAAGAGCTTCAGGATATGAATCTGACCGCAGAACAATATGGACGGATGGCAGCAGAATTCTATGTGGACAACCATGACCGGTGGGAGGAGGAGGCCCCCCCGGGAGTTCAGATGGAGCGACAGAATAAATGGCAGAACATCCGGGAAACGATGCAGACGGAGATGGAGTCCTTCGGAGAAAAAAATGAGGATTCATCACGAAACCTTTTGGAACAGGTGAGGATCGAAAACCGGGAAAAATATAATTACAAGCAGTTTTTAAGAAAGTTTGCGGTGTTAAGGGAGGAGGCAGAAATCGATCCGGATTCCTTTGATCCCGTGTTTTATACTTACGGCATGTCTCTTTACCGGAATATGCCTCTTATTGAGCCTCAGGAAACAAAGGAAGTTTTTAAAATTGAGGAATTTGTGATTGTGATTGATACATCCATGTCCGTATCCGGAGATCTGGTTCGGCATTTTCTTCAGGAAACCTATGGAGTCCTCGGGGAATCGGAAAGCTATTTCCGGAAGATCAATATCCATATCATCCAGTGTGATGAGGAGATCCGCTCTGATGTGACCATTACAAGCAAAGAGGAGATGGAAGAATATATGGAGCATTTCACATTATCCGGATTTGGCGGGACGGATTTCCGACCGGCTTTCGAGTATGTGAACGGTCTGCTAAACAAAGGGGCTTTTAAAAAGCTCCGGGGTCTTTTGTATTTCACCGATGGGAAAGGGATATATCCGGTAAAAATGCCGCCCTATGACACGGCCTTTGTTTTTATGGAGGACCAGTATGAGGACATTTCCGTACCAGGCTGGGCCATGAAGGTGATCCTGACGGAAGAGGATCTGGAAGTTACTTGACAGGAGATTTTATTATGAATATTAAACGAGCGAAAGAAGAAATAAAGAATACTATAGAAGCCTATCTGCTAAAGGATGAATACGGCGCTTATGAGATACCGGCGGTTCATCAAAGACCGGTGTTTCTCATGGGACCTCCGGGTGTGGGAAAGACCCAGATCATGGAGCAGGTAGCAAGAGAGTGCGGGATCGGTCTGGTGGCCTATACCATCACCCATCATACCCGCCAAAGTGCGGTAGGACTTCCCTTCATAAATGAAAAGGAATATGGAGGGAGCACATACCGGGTAACAGAATATACCATGAGTGAGATCGTGGCATCTATTTACAATAAGATCGAGAGCAGCGGCCTTAAGGAAGGGATTCTTTTTATCGATGAGATCAATTGTGTGTCCGAAACCCTTGCACCGACCATGCTCCAGTTTCTCCAGTATAAAACGTTCGGAAACCACAGGATTCCGGAAGGCTGGGTTATCGTAACGGCTGGAAACCCGCCGGAATATAACAAGTCGGTCCGGGACTTTGATGTGGTGACCTTAGACCGTATCAAGCTTATTCATGTGGAAGCGGATTTCGAGGTATGGAAGGCTTATGCCTATGAGCAGGCCCTGCATCCGGCGGTTATTTCCTATCTGAATGCCAGGACCGAAAACTTCTGCCGGATTGAAACGACTGTTGACGGAAAATTCTTTGCCACTCCAAGGGGCTGGGATGACTTATCAAAATTTATTGAAATTTATGAACGCCTTGGTAAAAAGGTAGACCGGGATGTAGTGGGAGAGTATATACAGTTTCCTAAAATTTCCAAGGATTTTACCAACTACCTGGATCTTTACTATAAGTACCGGGATGATTACCAAATTGATGAGATCTTATCAGGTATCATCAGGGAAAGCCTGTGCAACAGGCTGAAGCGGGCATCTTTTGATGAAAAGCTGAGCGTCATCGGCCTGCTGCTATCCAGATTGGGTCAGAACTTCCGCTCTGTGTCTGATCAGGGGGACAGAACCGGCCTTTTGATGGAAGAACTTAAAAAAATAAGTCCGGAATCCGAAGAAGTTCAGGATACTTCTATGGTTGCCCGCCTTGCCGGATTAAGGGACCAGTGGAATGGTGATTGGGACAGGAGAAGAAAAGCCGGCCTCTTAAGCAGGAGAGAAGATTACCTGCGCCGGGATGTGGAGGCCCTTCTCCTTCAATTTGAAGATACACTCCGAATGGAAGGAACCGGGAATGAGGCTTCTTGGAACCGGATACGGGAGATGTTTGAGGAACAAAATGCCAGATATGAGGCGCTTTTAGAAGAGGGAGGAAAATCCCTGGAGCACGCCTTTGATTTTATGGAAGCCGCTTTTGGAGACGGGCAGGAAATGGTGGTATTTATAACGGAATTAAATACCGGGTATCACAGTATCAAATTTTTAAAAGAATATGATTGTGAGCGGTATTATCAATATAATGAGCGTCTTTTATTCAAGGACAGAGAGAGTGATATAAAAGCCAGGATCGATAGTTTAGGAAAATAATGTATAAAAACCAAAAAACTACTCCATAATAAAGAAAGAAAAGGAGGTAGTGCAATGGGAAATAAAGCATTGAGTTACACAGCTCTGACTATAGCAATTATAGGCGCAGTCAATTGGGGGCTGGTAGGTTTCTTTAATTTCAACCTGGTGTCATTTATTTTCGGCAGCATGACATGGATTACAAGAATCGTGTATGCTCTAGTAGGAATTTGCGGGTTGTACCTGATTACTTTTTTTGGCCGTTCAGAGGCTGGAACAGAAGATAACAGATGATTTTAAGGGCATTGCAGCATGAGCGGATCACTTACTATGCTGGAGTGCCCTCACTCATTTCGTGGAACATTCTTTGGGAATGCTATATAAAAAACATAGGAAAGGTGCTGCAAAATGGCAATTAATCAATCATTTTGCGGCACCTTTCTCTTTTGCGTTCTTTTTGAGCGAAACAACTAACGTGAATTTCGTATTCGCTTGCCTTTCATATGGCCTTATATGTGTTGTAAGCGACTTGGAATTATGATAAAATTCAAATAAATATTCATGATACATTCAAGGTCAAAACCAATATTCATTATCAGGAGGAACTTATGTTTTTTATATGTGGCATGAGCCAGGGAAAGAAAATACTCGATTATACAAAAACAGTGATCTGCGGCCTGTGTGGAGGCTATGGCAGATACCAGGTATTTATGACTTACAGTTATTTCAGTATCTTTTTCATCCCCATCATAAAATGGGACAGACATTATTACGTTCAAATGTCCTGCTGTAATACCCTTTACGAACTGAACTCCGAAAAAGGAAAAAGACTGAATCATAGGGAGTCTGTAGACATTAGCGAGCAGGATTTAACCCTGGTGCAGTCCGGCCGCAGGACTTCAGACTGGAACCGGAAGCAATGTTCCCACTGCGGATATGAAACCATAGAGGACTTTGAATATTGCCCCAAATGCGGACAGAGATTTTAAACTATGGATTAGATGCCGTATCACCGCCTGTCCGGCAGGCGACGGAAGCGTAAGCCGGCTAAGGGTTCCTAAATGATCATATCATCAAGGGCTCTTTTAGGAACATAATGTACCTGATTCTCATCCCGGTAATAACGGGTATCCCCGTCTTCTTTCATTGGGACAATGACCACTTCTTCTTTGGGCTTTCCAAGGGCCAGGACTAAATCGATGGAGTACAGGGAAGGATCGATGGAAAGAGCTTCAGCCAGATTACTTCTTTGTACGTTCCCCAATATACAGCCGCCGTATCCCTTTTCCACAGCCCCAAGCATGATGGTCTGGGCAGTAATTCCATCATCATACAGTTTGTTTTTTCCAAGGGAGAGATCGCATAGAATGATGATGTAGGCAGATGGGCGTTCCCCCTTTTCCGGGCCATCCCAATCAGGCAAAGCACCGGCCCAGCCCAGGGTATCGAATACCTTGGCATTTTCTTCCGGAGTGTTGCACAGCCGGAATTTCAGCGCCTGGGAATTAGCTGTTGAAGCGGTATGCCTGGCTAAATCCACCAGATCCCTTAAGTCACTCGTGGAAACCGTTTCATTCTCATAAAACCGGCGGCAGGTACGGCATTTTAAAACCAGTTCTTTTAACATAGAAAATTCCTCCGTTTTGTCCATATTTTATCCGTTACTTATATGATAAGTATAGCAGGTATTGAACCGGCCTGCAATGGTCATGGGGAGAGAGGGGAGAGACTGCGATGAAAACCAGAGCGGAATTAATTACTTATTGCTTAACCTATCCTGAGGCTTACGAAGATTATCCCTTTCGTGACCACCAATGGGCCGTTATCCGGCACAGGAAAAACAAAAAGGTGTTTGCCTGGATCTATGAACGGGATGGGATAGTCTGTATCAATTTAAAATGTGATCCGGAGTGGGTGGAGTTTTGGCGAAATGCATTCTCAGGTGTACTTCCGGGATATCATTTAAATAAAAAATATTGGAATACAATTCTACTTGACGGGTCTGTACCGGAGGAAGATATCAGACGGATGATAGGAGAAAGTTTTGATCTGACTACCTGATTTCCAGTTTTACCAGGAAAATGGTAGTCAAATATAACAAAAAATTTATTGATATATGGAGTATTATTGTCATATTTTTAGAGTGGACAAAATTGAAACCTGTTAAATAAAAAAAGTTCAAGAGTACAATTTCATAATTTATCATGAGACCATCCGGTCCAAGTTGTAATTATTTTTTAGATTTTGCCTGTTTTTGACCGGGGAAAAAAGCGTGTTGGAATCATTGACTTTGTTTTCTCAAGGTGCTAAACTGGGAATCGGTTTCAGGGACATAGGACAACATGGAACCGCAACAGATACATAAAACAATAACACCTATGTATCGCAAGGAGGAGAATAATTATGAAATTAACAGCAAAAAAACTGGTACTTACAGGCGTAGCCGTATTAACAATGGCATCTATCTCTGCATGTGGAAGCACAAAGACTGCTGAAACAACAGCAGCTACTGAGGCAACTGTAGAGGCTACAACAGAAGAAGTTACTACTGAGAATGAGTCTACAGAAGTTGTAGAAGAATCTGAAACAGAAGATGTTACCTTAGACGAGGCTTCTGATGAAGAGAGCAGCGAAGATGCAGCAGCAGATGAAGTAGAAACAGAGTCTGCAGAAGAAGAAGTTGAATCTACAAAAGCAGCAAACTAATCGGCAGAATTACTGATTCGGTCAGGAATGCTAAATTTCCGGAGCGGGGACTATTGTCCCCGCTCTTTTTACGTTCCCCTGCTATGCAGAATGATGGCAGTTGTGATATAATTTTTCCAAACAGCCATAAGAAGGAGGCCTTTTCCAATGAAAATCACCTATATCCATCACAGCGCATTTCTGGCGGAGCTTGAGACAGTAACCCTGCTGTTTGATTATACAGAGGGTTCTCTGCCTAAAATCAATAACAAAAAACCCCTGCTTGTTTTTGCAAGCCACCGCCACGGGGATCATTATTCTGACAAAATTCTGGAGCTTATAAAGGAGCATGAGAAAACCAGGTACATCCTTTCGGATGATATCCCTAAGGGGCGGCTGCCCAAAGAGCTTCTCAATGAGGTGGTATTTATGAAGCCCGGGGAAAAGATCTGCTTTTCTATTTCAGAAGGGAACATAACAGGCCCTGTCCCTTCGGTAGAAATGGCAGATGTTCAGGTCCTGACCTTCCGCTCCACCGACGAAGGCGTTGCGTTCCTTGTAAAAGCAGAAGGAAAGGTCATCTACCATGCCGGAGATTTAAACAACTGGAGATGGGAAGGGGAACCGGACAGCTGGAATGACCAGATGGCAAAGCAGTATTCTGCGGAAGTGGATAAGCTATCAGGCATGCACATAGATTCAGCCTTTCTCCCGCTGGATCCCAGACAGGAGAAGGCTTTTTCTCTTGGTTTTGATGAATTTATGAGAAAGACCCGGGTAAGCCATGCATTTCCCATGCACTTCTGGGGAGATTTTTCTGTGATCGGAAGGTTAAAGGATATGGATATTTCTGCATCTTACCGGGACCGGATTGTCGAGATCCATGAAGACGGGGAATGCTTAGAAATCGGGTAGGAGACAGGCTTTTATGGAAAACGAGAAGGAACAGCCAGGGGAGCTGACCCCTGAGGAACAGAGAGAGGTCTTAGAGGCCGCCATGCAGGCAGGGCATATTTTACTGGAAAACGGGGCGGAGATCTTCCGGGTGGAGGAGACCATGGACCGGATCTGCTGCCACTATGGCATACGGTCCGGAAATTCCTTTGTTCTCAGCAATGGGATTTTTACGACTTCAGGCAATGAGAGAGAAGAAATATTTGCGAAAGTCCAGCATATTCCGGTGAGCGGAACCCATTTGGACCGGGTAGCGGCGGTAAACCAGCTATCCAGGGAAATTGAGAAAGACTTTTTAAGCCCTGGTGATGTGAAGCACCGGCTGGATCAGATTCGGGTCATGCCGGGTAAACCAAGAACCATGCAGATCCTCGCCTCCGGCGTCGGAAGCGCCTGCTTTTGTTATCTGTTTGGAGGAACCCTAAGAGACAGTTTATCGGCCTTTGGCTCCGGGATTCTCCTATATGTATATGTGATATTTCTAAGCAGCCCCCATCTCTCAAAGATCGTAGGAAACATCGGTGGAGGAGCTCTGGTCACATTTTTGTGCACGGTACTTTATCTGCTCCATTTTGGAGAGAATTTAAATTTTATGATCATCGGTTCTATCATGCCGTTGATTCCGGGGGTTGCATTTACCAATGCCATCCGGGATATTGCAGACGGTGATTATATCTCTGGCTCTGTCCGGATGCTTGATGCGCTGCTGGTATTCTTCTGCATAGCCATGGGTGTTGGAATGGTTTTCAGTATGTTCCACCGGCTGACAGGAGGTGTACTTTTATGAGTGTGTTTATGGAAGCCGCTGCTGCGGTTGTTGGAACGGTTGCCTTTTCCCTTTTGTTTGGGGTTCCTGCCAGGTTTTATCCATACTGTGGGTTAATAGGCGGAGCAGGCTGGCTGGTATACGGGGGACTCATGAATGGGATGACGGCTCCATCGGCCGCATTGGCGGCCACCATTGTGGTGATTTTTCTTTCCAGGACTTTTGCCGTAAGGGAACGATGTCCTGTCACTATATTTTTAATATCCGGTATTTTTCCCCTGGTGCCTGGAGCGGGAATATACTGGACGGCTTATTATATTGTGACGGATGATCTGGCGCTGGCGGTTCGGACCGGCTTTCTTGCATGTAAGGTGGCGGTCGCTATAGTACTTGGTATTGTATTTGTTTTTGAGCTGCCTCAGAAATTTTTTACATTTGCTGCAAAGAAACAGGAGGAAGTGGACGATAGATAAGAGAGAAAGGTAGGAATAGAAGATGATATGGATTAAAAATGCTCATGTTGTAGACCCTGGGAATCAGGTGGAAGGAACTATGGATATCTGTATTGCAGATGGGAAGATTGTCGGTATGGGAGAACAGCTTAAAGTAGATGCCCTTCCCGCTTCAAAGGAAGATGTAGTAATCGATGCTTCCGGTTTTATTGTTGCCCCTGGGTTTGTTGATGTCCATGTTCATTTCCGGGATCCTGGTCTTACTTATAAGGAGGATATCCAGACCGGAGCCAGAGCAGCTGCAAAAGGTGGGTTTACGGCGGTTGTCTGTATGGCGAATACAAGGCCTCCCGTGGATAATGTAGAAACCCTTCAGTATGTGATGAAGGAAGGGAAGAAAACAGGCATCCATGTGCTGCAGGCAGCAGCTGTATCAAAGGGACTTCTTGGCGTAGAACTGACGGATATGGAAGAATTAAAGACTTATGGGGCAGTGGGATTTACTGATGACGGAATCCCCCTCCTTGATGAGAAACTGGTAAAGGAAGCCATGGAACGGGCTGTGAAGCTTAACGTTCCATTGAGCTTTCATGAGGAAGATCCCGCCTTTATCATAAATAATGGTATTAACCACGGTAAAATATCCGAACAGCTTGGAATCTTTGGTTCCCCGGCTTTGGCGGAGGACAGCCTGGTTGCCCGGGACTGTATGATCGCCCTTCATACCGGTGCAACGGTAGATATCCAGCATATCAGTTCCGCCGCCTCCGTTAAGATGGTGAGGCTTGCAAAGGAGCTGGGAGCTCATGTGTATGCGGAGGTGACACCCCATCATTTCACTCTCACAGAGGATGCGGTATTAAAACATGGGACCCTGGCAAAAATGAATCCTCCCCTTCGGACGGAAAAGGATCGCAAGGCCATAATCCAGGGACTTAAGGACGGAAGTATTGATATCATAGCCACGGATCACGCACCCCACAGTGCCGAGGAAAAGGCAAAGGAACTGACCCAGGCCCCAAGCGGAATCATCGGGCTTGAAACTGCGCTGGGACTTGGTGTGACAAACTTAGTCCGCCCCGGACATCTGACTATGATGGAGCTGATGAAAAAGATGAGTTTCAATCCTTCGAAACTGTACCGGCTGGATTTTGGGTGCATAGAGGAAGAATGTGCTGCAGATTTGGTAATTTTCGATCCTAATGAGGAATGGACAGTAGGAGAATATGCCTCCAAGTCTTCTAATTCTCCGTTTACAGGAGAACGATTGTTTGGAAAGGTGAAATATACCATCTGCGGAGGCCGGATCGTCTATCAGGATGAAAAAGACTGATTGATGTGAAAGGAACCAAAAGGGAGTGAATACATGGAGATAAAGGCACAGGATCAACCGTCTGCTACGGCTCCAAAAGGTGAACCTGCGGCCGTGGACATTCAGCGGGCCGTGGAGGAAGAGGATTTAAAAGGGCGGATTGAGGCCAGTGAGCGGTTTATGGAAGAACTGAGCCGGAACGTAGAGAAAAACCGTGAGAAAAAGAGCGAGGAAGGCGGGGAAGACAGAAGGGAAACAAGATCTGCCAGAGATACAGCCGCCCTGTCAGATGAAAGCGCCTATTATAAGCTAAGCACTGATGAGCTTTCTGATCTCGATAAAATGTGGGGAAAGGAAGAGGCTGATTTGGCATGGGAGGGTATCTTGTCGTGGAGTCCCTCTGACTTAAAGCCCTTCCCTGAGGAACTGGAGTATCTTGCAGTGATTTATAAGGAACTGCTGCAGGCAATCCTTGAAAATACCACGGCAAAAGTACAGGAGGATCAGCTTGCTGCACTGGAAAACGTTTTATCGGATATCCTTATGAAGGTGCTGGAGGCGCGCATGGGGGAACTGAAAATACTCTTTGGGAGTTTCGGGTCCCATAGCTCCATGGCGGCTTTAAAAGGTGCGCTTTACCGCAGTGTTACAGGAAATACACTAAGCAGTGTGGAGCTGGATAGGGTTTTTGAAGAACAAGAACATGCCGGTGATACGGCTAATTTAAATCCGGGCAGCATTAGAATCCCGGTAAATGAATCCGGAAATGAAGCAGAACAAGGGATGATCTATCAGCCTGCCGGGGAGGGACGGATAAAGAATGATCCCCGGTATGCCTGGCGGATGCGAAGGGAGGTTCCCCTGTCCGCCCTGGATGGGAGCAGTTTTCCAGGGAGTAAGACATCTGGTGCTAAGGCCTCCATTTCTTCTATGGGAAAAAATACGGTTTATTCTCCTTCTGATCTTGAATCGGCGGAGGGTTTTGCCGGATATATAAACCACAGGGGTAATTTATTAAGGGGCTCCGGGCTTTCCGGAGGAAGCGAGGAACTTTATGGGTTTGCAGCTGCTTTGATGGCGATTAAATCCCAAACCTTTGGTGCCTATTCCGGAATTAATAAGGGACTGGCCGCTGATATAAGGGAAGCGGTTGACCGAATGATCGATTACTATATACAGGAAGCATTTAAGCAGTCTGAGGGCGCTATGAAAAAGCTGGGGGGCAGGAATACTCTCTTTCAGCCCAGGGCTGCTTACAAAGTCTATTATTATATGATGAACCTCTATCAGACCACCAAGGATCTGCGGGAGACTGCAAACAAAGGGATAAGACATGCCTATCAGCAGTTTTTAAAGGATAAGGAATGCCTGGAAACTAAGGATGATTCCGGATCCTTTTTTACGAAGGACAAAAAGGATCCAAGGGAGGACTGGAAAGAGGGGAAGAGGATCGTAGAAAGGGACTGGAAGGAATTTCTGTCCTTTATGGGCAGAGAGGATTTAGGCGGGATTCCCTTGGGAATCCTTGAGTTAAGTCCCTGGGGAATGCTTGCGGAGCCGGAGCTGTCTCCCAGAGGGAAGGGAGGCAGCATAAGTCATGTCTTCCTGGCGGGAGCTGCGATCGCAATTCTCATTCTGGTTTTAATTATGTTCTTTTTTTGAAACTGATTTTATAATTGCAAATTTCTTCTTTACAGAAACGCTTTAGTATGCTACCATGGTAGCACATGAAAAGATAGAGGAGGATGCAATTATGAAAAAAGGAATTTTTATAGCAGCAGTGTTGGGAGCGGCAGTCCTGCTTGGGGGCTGTTCCGGGCAAAAGAGCGGAGTTACGGCTTCTGCGTCTTCCGATACCGCTGCAACGACTGCAAAAGAAACAGGATCAGGAGCTAATACATTTACCGTTGGATTTGACCAGGATTTCCCGCCCATGGGTTTTGTCGGTGACAACGGAGAATATACCGGTTTTGATTTAGAACTGGCACAGGAGGTGGCTAACCGTCTTGGCAGGAAGTTTGTTCCCCAGCCAATTGCCTGGGATGCCAAGGACATGGAGCTGGAGGCAGGAAATATTGACTGCATCTGGAATGGCTTTACCATTACAGGCCGTGAGGACGGTTATACCTGGACAAAGCCCTATATGGAAAACAGTCAGGTGTTTGTAGTGGGTAAGGACTCAAACATCAAAACCCTAGCCGATTTATCAGGAAAGATCGTTGAGGTTCAGGCGGATTCCTCTGCGGAAAAGGCATTGCAGGCGGATGGAAAGCTGGCAGGAACCTTTGGAACCCTTCAGACAACGCCGGATTACAACACCGCATTTATGGACTTAGAGATGGGAGCAGTGGATGCCATTGCAATGGATGTGATTGTTGCAGGATACCAGATCGAACAAAGAAAAGCGGATTTTCTAATCCTTGATGAGGCTCTTGCCGCAGAAGAATACGGCGTTGGCTTTAAGAAAGGGAATGATACCTTAAGAGATCAGGTTCAGGAACAGTTAGATGCCATGGCGGCTGACGGGACCCTTAAAAATATCTCAGAAAAATGGTTTGGCAAGGATGTAACCACAGTTAAATAATAATTGAACCTTATAGCATTTGCCAGATGTAGAATGCAAGCACATTCCTGCACCTGGCTCATTGCTTGCAGAAATAAAGACTTTATTATGGGTTTCGGTCCCCCAGCCATGGGCCGGACCCTATTTTTTAGAACATGGAGGAGAAATCATGGCTTTAACAAAGATATTATTACAATTGGCAGGGGGAATGTGGGTCAGCATCCAGATATTTATCGTGACGCTGGTCTTTTCTCTGCCCCTGGGACTTTTGGTATCCTTTGGAAGGATGTCAAAAAACCCTGTTATACGGGCCATTGTTAAATTTTATATTTCAGTCATGAGGGGAACTCCACTAATGCTGCAGTTGATGGTAGTGTATTTCGGACCTTACTATTTATTGGGCATAAAGGTCGGGAACGGGTATCGTCTCTGGGCCGCATTCATCGGCTTTGTCATCAACTATGCAGCGTATTTTGCCGAAATATACCGGAGCGGCATCCAGTCCATGCCGGTGGGGCAGTATGAGGCGGCAAAGCTTTTAGGTTATACAAAACCTCAGACCTTTTTTCGTATCATATTTCCCCAGGTGGTGAAACGGATCTTGCCGTCAGTGACCAATGAGGTCATTACCCTGGTAAAGGACACCTCTTTAGCTTTTTCCATCAGTGTTTTAGAGATGTTTGCAGTTGCCAAGGCTCTGGCCTCATCTCAGACAAGCCTGATACCTTTTGTGGCAGCAGGCCTGTTTTATTATGTCTTTAACCTTATCGTGGCAGTAGGAATGGAATATATAGAAAAGCGGATGAACTATTATCAATAGGAGGAAGATAAGATGTACTTACTGGAAATGAACCATGTAAAAAAAGCGTTTGATGGCCAGGGCGTGCTTCGGGATATTTCCCTGTCGGTAAAGGAAGGCGAGATCGTTTCCATCATCGGTCCATCCGGTTCGGGAAAATCCACCCTGCTTCGTTGCGCAACTATGTTGGAAGAGATGGATGGTGGAGAACTTAATTACCTGGGAGAAAAGGCCGTATGGAACGGGCCCGATGGAAAGGCCATCTATGCCAAAGGGGAAAAACGAAAGGAAATACAGAAGAATTACGGCCTGGTATTCCAGAACTTTCACTTATTTCCTCATATGACGGTTTTAAAAAACATTACCGATGCGCCGATTCATGTGCAGAAACGGGATAAGGAAGAAGTTTATTCCGAAGCCATGGAGCTTCTTAAGAAGATGGGACTGGAGGATAAGGCAGAAGCATATCCCTGCCAGCTTTCCGGTGGGCAATGCCAGCGGGTAGCCATTGCAAGGGCACTGGCCCTAAATCCAAGGATCCTGTTTTTTGATGAACCGACTTCCGCCCTGGATCCGGAGCTTACGGGAGAGGTATTAAAGGTCATTAAGTCCCTTGCAGACATGCACATCACTATGGTTATTGTGACCCATGAGATGGCCTTTGCAAAGGATATCTCAGACAGGATCATCTTTATGGCTGACGGCGTGATCGTAGAGGAGGGGACTCCGGAAGAGGTATTTTCTTCCAGTAACGAGCGGACCCAGAGTTTTCTTGGTAGGTATGGCGAAGGTTGAATTTACCAATTTTAGGCAATTCGTAAAATTAATTAAGGAAAAAGATAAAGATTTTTCACAAACCTCTCAGACCTCGTGTTTATGCATGTTTGAGAGGTATTATTTTATTATTTGACTGCATCTTGACTGCATCATAGTACGCCTCCAACTTATCCACTTTTACATCTACATAGCCAAAATGGGTGTATGTGTCAAGAGTAGTCTTGATATCATCATGTCCCAGGAGGTATTGAGCCTGCTTGATGTCAACCCCCGCCTTGTATAGATCACTGGCGTATGGCGTCATGCTCAAAGGTACTCTGATCACGGAATCCGGGATTGGCAGAGTAAAGTATAGGCAGGTTCGAGTATTTGGGGTCCATTAAAAGATTGTACCTTCAAAAGTGTAGCATACTCTTTTTTTTATAATATAATGGAATATGACTGTTGGAACAAATATTATTTTATCTGTCTATGTAAATATATGGAGGTAGCATTATGAGTGATTGTTATATTGAAGATCGTGAATGCGATTGTGATGAATGTGAGGAGTTCAACTGCAATATCGTATGCGAACGTCCCAGAAAGCACTTAAAGCCAAACAGAACAATATTAAAATGCGGCAGCCAGGGAGGCGTAACCATACCATTGGCAACAGTTGCCGGTGCTGCATTTACTCTGACCACTGTAAGTGTTGATACAAAAGCTATAAAAAACCCATGCATTAAACTTGAATTTGCAAGTAATATCGTTACTACCGCTGCTGTAATTACTCTGAATTTCCAGGTATTCAAACAGTGTAAAGATATGCTGACTCCTATTCCCGTAGGACCAATTTGGACTTTCTCACGGCTTGTAGCTATTACTGAAGCTAACACCTTCACCTTCTTCGTTTGCGACTGTGATCTGTGCAATGATGACTGCTGCACTTACAGCGTAGTTGCTAGGGTTGCCGGCGTTGCTACGGTTGGCGTTACTTCTATTAATCATGCATCGCTTTCCGCAATTATTGTAGACAATAACTGCAATTCCTGTAAATAGTAGGAAATGATTTAAGTACAAAAATGCTTTATAATTAGAGATTAATAGGAATGTAAGGAAAATGACGTACCTCATGGCATGGGTCGGGACTCATAAAAATTTAAGATAATGGAGTAATGTATAGGCGGGTATCCGGTATTCCGGGCCCGCCCATTCATAGAATTATATCATTTTCTGACTGCATTTTGACTGCAGGCCCCCTGGTTTTGACTGTTTTTAGATGGTAGCAGTTGGTAAGTGCAAAAGCCTGTAGAATCTCGATTTTAAGCGGAAAACTACCAATTTTAGGCAATTCGTAAAATTAATTAAGGAAAAAGATAAAGATTTTTCACAATCGGATGCTATACTAAGTGTGGAATCATAGGTGATTTAGGAAAGAAAGAAGAGGATGCTTATGAAAAAAACATGGATTATAGCAGTAGCTGTCTGTGCTGCAGTTTTATTTACAGCCTGTGGAAAATCTGCAAAGAATACGGAAAGTGTTGCAAATACGGTAACGGAAAGTACGGCCCCCAGCTCTGAGAGTACGGGAGAGGCAAGCCAGGAAGCACCTGGCAATGGAGCAGAATTTAAGATACTGGCCGGTACGGTCAAAAAGGTTGGGGACAACTTAGAAGACATGACCGTGGAAAGCGGCGGCAAGGAAATGACCTTTGACTTAAGCGGTACGGTGGTGGAGACCTCCTATGCGCTGGAGCCAGAGGTACAGGTTTCTGTTATCTATAAGGGAGAAATTTCCGGTTCAGATGCCACGAATGCCAAGCCTGTCCTGGTATTGGACGGGCAGGAGAACATGAAGGTGCAGGAAGTAACCGGAAGCGTTATGGACCAGGCTATGAGTACCTTTACCATTAAGACGGAGTCCGGCGAAGAGATTGGGTTTATAAAGGACAACTGCGAGGGACTGGACACTGATGTGCTTGGGACCGCCACCGATGACAGCAATGGAAGCGGGGCCATGATAAAGGTGACCTACGTGACCGTTGATTATGATGCAGGAAGCAAAACCAACTTCCCCTTAAGGGTGGAAGCCGCAAAGTAAAATAATCAAAATCCCGAATATGCAGGCATAATTTACCCCATGAAGGCAAGCATTTCATAAGCCAATGGAGTAATGTACTTCTTTTTCCAAGATAAAAAGCTTGCAAATTCGGGATTTTCATGTACAATAATAGAGATGACAGAAGAAGGGGCCAATGGACCCCTATTTTGATGATTTTGGCTAGAGAATGATAACCAGATTGCAGAAAGGGAATTTAAGATGATCAGTGCACATAACGTAACATTAAGACTCGGGAAAAAAGCATTGTTTGAAGAGGTGAACATTAAGTTTACCGAAGGCAACTGCTACGGGATGATTGGCGCTAACGGCGCGGGAAAGTCCACTTTCCTTAAAATACTTTCCGGTGAGCTAGAGCCTACAAACGGCGATATTGTCATAACGCCGGGACAAAGACTTTCCTTTTTAAAACAGGACCACTTTAAATATGATGGCTTCCAGGTGCTTGACACCGTTATTATGGGAAATACCAGGCTTTATGAGATCATGAAAGAAAAAGATGCCATTTACATGAAAGAAGATTTCACCGATGAAGACGGCATCAAGGCAGCGGACTTAGAAGGTGAATTCGCTACCATGAACGGCTGGGAGGCAGAATCCGATGCGGCAAACCTCTTAAACGGCCTTGGAATCGAGACAGATCTTCACTACAAATATATGAGTGAATTAAACGGTGCGGAAAAGGTTAAGGTGCTTCTTGCTCAGGCACTGTTCGGAAACCCGGACATCCTGCTTCTTGACGAGCCTACCAACCACTTGGATTTAGATGCCATTGCATGGCTTGAGGAATTCCTCATTAACTTTGAAAATACGGTTATCGTGGTTTCCCATGACCGTTACTTCTTAAATAAGGTCTGCACCCATATCGCAGACATTGACTACAGTAAGATCCAGCTTTATGCAGGTAACTATGATTTCTGGTATGAGTCCAGCCAGCTGATGGTAAAGCAGATGAAGGAAGCCAACCGGAAAAAGGAAGAAAAGATCAAGGAGCTGCAGGAATTTATCCAGCGTTTCTCCGCCAATGCTTCCAAATCCAAGCAGGCGACTTCCAGAAAGCGTGCGTTGGAGAAAATCGAACTGGATGACATCAAACCATCCAGCCGTAAATATCCATACATTGATTTCCGCCCTGCCCGTGAAATCGGCAATGAGGTTTTAAGTGTTAATAATTTATCAAAGACCATTGACGGAGTAAAGATTTTGGACAATATCTCCTTTACCTTAACCCGTGAAGATAAAGTGGCCTTTGTGGGACCGAATGAGATGGCAAAGACCGTTCTGTTCAAGATTCTTGCAGGTGAAATGGAGCCGGATGAGGGCGATTACAAATGGGGTCTTACCACCAGCCAGTGTTATTTCCCGAAGGACAACACAGAAGAGTTTAATAACGATGATACCATCGTTGACTGGCTGACCCAGTATTCTCCGGAAAAAGAAGCCACCTATGTGCGTGGATTCCTTGGCCGTATGTTGTTTGCCGGAGAGGATGGAGTAAAGAAGGTACGGGTATTGTCAGGTGGAGAAAAGGTGCGCTGCATGCTTTCCAAGTTGATGATTTCCGGCGCCAATGTTCTGACGCTCGACGAGCCTACGGACCATTTGGATATGGAGTCTATTACAGCACTCAATAATGGTCTGGTAAAATTCCAGGGAGTTCTGCTTTTCTCCTCCCGTGACCACCAGATCGTTGAGACAACGGCTAACCGTATTATGGAGATCGTAAACGGACAGCTGATCGATAAGATCACTACCTACGACGAGTATCTGGCAAGTGATGAAATGGCTCGTAAGAGACAGGTATTCACCTTATCAGAAGAACAGGTCGAGGAAAACGAATAATCAATATATAGGCAGACGCCGCAGTTCCGGCAAAAGGAGTATCAGTCCGGAACTTAGGCGTCTGTTTTTTATTGGCATGAAACAGCCAGGGCTTACCGTTTTAAGGGAATTATTGCGCATTTTTTTCTTATGACGTATAATCAGACAAGAAACACCCTTCGGATATCCCTTTACACCCGATAAAGCGGTACGCTGTGCCCGAAAAACATGGGCAGAAACATGGAAAGGAGGTGAGAACGATTGATACCATCGATTATTATGCGTATGCTTCCCGTATGAGGGGCTGGAACCCTCAGTTTAAGGCGGTGACGGCGGTGGCCTCCCTGCTCTTTTGTATTGGAGCGAATGATAGGAAGGTGTCTGTTCTGGTGCTTTTAACCATGGCCGCAATCACCATATTTACAGGGGGCGTTCCCTGGAAAAATTATATGGCCCTCTTAAAGATTCCTCTTGCATTTCTCCTTTTAGGGACAGCAGCTATTGTCATCGACTTATCGTCAGTGCCTCATGGACGGGTGCTTATTTCTGTTCATGGAGTTTACCTGTACCTGACGGAAGGTGGACCAGCGCTGGCTTTAGGACTGATCTTAAAGGCGCTTGCTGCCTTAAGTGCCATGTACATGCTGGTGCTTTCCACTCCTGCAAGTGAGATCATCTGCGTGTTCCGGAAGCTTCATGTTCCCAAAATAATTCTGGAGCTGATGAACATGATATACCGGTTTATCTTTGTGATGATGGATACCCAGTGTTACATGAAGCAGGCAGCCGAGTCAAGGCTGGGTTACTGCGATTTTAAGACTTCCTGCCGCTCCTTCGGTAGCACGGCGGGAAATTTGTTCGTGGTTTCCTTAAAAAAGGCTAATACCTATTATGATGCACTGATCGCCCGTTGTTATGACGGAGAGCTTTTGTTTCTTGAGGAGGAAAAAAAGGTAAAGGGATGGCAGCTTTGGACGGCGGCCTGTTATTTTATGGTCCTAATTTGGGTGCGTCTGGTGGTTTAACCTGTTTATGGAACAGTAACAACAGAAGAAGGAGGTGAGGGAAGATGGAGGAAATTCTTTTGCAGGCAGAAGACCTGTGCTATTCTTATGGACAGGGCAAAGAAGTATTAAGGGATATCAATATCACCGTGAGAAAGGGAGAGAAAATCGTGGTTCTCGGTTCTAACGGTGCTGGGAAATCCACCTGCTTTCTTAATTTAAACGGGGTATACCGACCGGATTCCGGAAGGATTCTTTACCGTGGGAAAGAGATTGGGAAAAAGGATTTAAATGAGTTGAGAAAAAATGTAGGAATCGTCTTCCAGGACGCAGACAATCAAATCATTGCTTCCACAGTGTTTGCAGAGGTGTCCTTTGGCCCTATGAATTTAAAGCTTCCAAGAGAGGAAGTGAAGAAACGGGTAGAGGATGCACTGGAATACATGAATTTAGGTTCGATGAGGGACCGGCCGCCTCACTATTTAAGCGGAGGAGAGAAAAAGCGTGTCAGTATAGCGGATATCATTGCCATGGAATCCGAGGTTGTTATATTTGACGAGCCAACGGCCTCTTTGGATCCGGTCAATGTGGAAATGCTGGAAGGTGTTCTGGATAAGATGAATGAAATGGGGAAAACTCTTTTGATTTCAACCCATGATGTGGATTTTGCCTATCGTTTTGCAGACCGGGCGGTAATTTTTGCTGGGGGACGCATTATTGCGGACGGCCCGATAAGAGAAGTGTTCGAGGATGATGAAGTATTAAATCAGGCTAATTTAAAAAGGCCGGTTCTCTTGGAAGTTTATAACAGCCTGGTGAGTCACCACATTTTAGAAGTAGGCGGGGACCCGCCCAGAGATGCCGGAGAGCTGGAAATGCTCTTGAAAATACAAAGAAATTGACAGGAATGTACTAAACAGCTACAATACTAACGTATCATGTGAAAGGTGCCTGTGAAAATTCTCCGCAGGATAATAGGGAAAAGGGTGCAAATCCCTTACGGTCCCGCCGCTGTAAGTGTGGAGCAGAGCTCAATAAATCACTGGGAAACCGGGAAGAAGAGCTGTTGTGAAGATACACGAGTCAGAAGACCTGCCTTTCGCTTTGCGACGCATCTGGTTACGAGCGATGACCGGATGCCGGGAAGTCTTTTTGTTGTACAAAGATTTACCCTGTGAGCGCCGGTCTGATGAGTGGGAATCATCGGAATTTGGTGCTTATTTTATTGGAACACCCTTCGGGTATACCTTTATACCCAAAAAGCTGGGTGGGAAAACGGAAAGGAGAATGAAAATGAGTAAGAAAGAAAAAAGAGTCATGAAACTAGTTATCGCATTTGCTCTGGCCTTTGGAATTGTTCCAAGTGCTTATGGAATGCACATTATGGAGGGATATCTTCCTGTGGGGTACTGCATTGCCTGGGGAGCTGTTTGTGTGCCATTTTTGGCAGCAGGATTTTTCTCCATCAGGAAGAGGCTTCAGGAGAACAGGAAAACCATCACCATACTGGCTATGTCGGGAGCTTTTATTTTTGTCATATCATCCTTAAAGATCCCGTCTGTAACCGGAAGCTGTTCCCATATGACAGGAACCGGCCTTGGAGCCCTTTTATTCGGGCCGTCTGCGGTCAGCATTCTGGGAATGATCGTGCTGATATTCCAGGCCATATTACTGGCCCACGGCGGTCTTACGACGCTGGGCGCCAATACTTTTTCCATGGCAATTGCAGGACCGTTCGTGTCTTTTGGAATTTATAAATTATTAAAAATGCTGAAGGTAAATAAACTGGTCAGCATTTTCCTTGCCGCGATGATCGGCGATCTGTTTACATATTGTGTGACTGCCATTCAGCTTGCGCTTGCTTATCCTTCGGAAACAGGCGGCATCTTTGCTTCTGCTGTTAAGTTTTTAGGAGTATTCGCTCCGACTCAGCTTCCTCTTGCAATTATTGAGGGAATCCTAACCACAGTGATCATCATCACCCTCGAAACTTATGCCCTTCCGGAGCTTAAGGCAGTTGGATTTTCAAAGGAGGTTCAGTAATATGACCAGCCAAAACAAAAAGATCGTAGCAACTCTTCTGATTTTAGCCTTTCTGATTGCAGCGGTTCCCCTTTTTGCTATAAAGGGAGCCGAATTCGGCGGTTCTGATGATGCTGGAAGCCAGATGATATCGGAGATTCAGGGAACGGAATATGAGCCATGGTTTACACCGATCATGGAAACCTTTATTGATGGGGAACTTCCCGGAGAAGTAGAAAGCCTTCTTTTTTGTATCCAGACCGGTATCGGAGTAGGTGTCCTGGCCTTTTTTATGGGACGGTTCGTGGAACGGAAGAAGTGGCAGGATAAAGCAAAAGGTGAGAGAGTGAGATAATAAGATAGGATAAGAACCTGATCGAGGGTGTCTTAAAGGAAAAACACCTTTGAGACACCCTCGAGTTGTAATGTTATTAGAATATCTCAAAAAAAGTGGATTCGCCAACGGGAAAATGATATACTAGTTCTATCTTTTATAAGAGGTGAAAAACAATGAAAAAAATGATTTCTTGGAATGTAAACGGCCTTCGCGCCTGCGTGGAGAAAGGCTTTTTGGATTATTTTAACGAAGTGGATGCAGATGTATTTTGTATCCAGGAAAGTAAGCTCCAGGAGGGACAGATCGAACTTGAACTTCCCGGGTATCATCAGTTCTGGAATTATGCGGAAAAGAAAGGTTATTCAGGGACTGCCATATTTACGAAGGAGATGCCTTTGTCAGTGGCTTATGGAATCGGCGTAGAGGAGCATGACAAGGAAGGCCGGGTGATTGCAGCTGAATATCCGGAATACTATGTGGTTACCTGTTATACCCCTAATTCCCAGAATGAGCTTGCCCGACTTCCTTACCGGATGACATGGGAGGAGGCTTTCTTTGCTTATCTAAAAAAACTGGAAGAGAATAAGCCGGTGATTTTCTGCGGAGATTTAAATGTGGCTCATAAGGAAATCGATTTGAAGAATCCTAAAACCAACCGAAAAAATGCAGGCTTTACCGATGAA
This sequence comes from Lacrimispora sanguinis, assembly GCF_044987295.1. Taxonomy (NCBI): domain Bacteria; kingdom Bacillati; phylum Bacillota; class Clostridia; order Lachnospirales; family Lachnospiraceae; genus Lacrimispora; species Lacrimispora sanguinis. The sequence goes on from NZ_CP173277.1 coordinate 3,345,685, forward strand.
GAAAGAGAGAAGTTTACTCTCCTTTTGAAAAATGGTTTTATTGACACATACCGTTATTTCTATCCGGAGTTGGAAGGCGTTTACTCCTGGTGGTCTTACCGGTTTAGCGCCAGGCAGAAAAATGCAGGCTGGCGTATTGACTATTTCTGCGTTTCAGAAAGCTTAGAGGACAGGCTTATAAGTGCGGATATCCATACCCAGGTCCTAGGCTCCGACCACTGCCCTGTGGAGCTAGTGATCCGTTAGAGAGTACCAGACAGGAGAGAACGATAAGGAATGAATTTACTGACCATTGAACATTTAATAAAATCATATACAGAACGTCTGCTTTTTGATGATACCAGTTTCAGTATCAATGAAGGAGATAAGATCGGGCTGATCGGCATTAACGGAACCGGGAAATCCACATTGCTTCGGATCGTGGCAGGTCTTGAAGAGCCGGATCAGGGGACCGTGGTAAAGGGGCGGAATTTAGATATCCGTTTTCTTTCCCAGAATCCGGTTTTCCATGAAGGCGATACCATTTTAGAAAGCATTGTCCGGGACAATGAAGGGCATGAGCATGTCTGGGATTTAGAAAGCCAGGCAAAGGCCATGCTGACCAGACTGGGATTTATGGACTTTGATTCTAAGGTGGAGACCTTATCAGGGGGACAGAGAAAACGGGTGGCATTAGTCAGTGTCCTTCTTGGGAATACCGACTTGCTGGTCCTTGACGAGCCAACCAACCATTTAGACAGCAGCATGGCGGACTGGCTGGAGGATTATTTAAAGCGTTTTAGAGGGGCGCTTTTGATGGTAACCCATGACCGGTATTTTTTAGATAGCGTTACCAACCGGATTGTGGAGCTGGATAAGGGAAAGCTTTACAATTATCAGGAGAATTATGAGGGCTATTTAAAGCTGAAAGCAGATCGTATGGACATGGAGGCGGCTACAGAGCGGAAACGCCAGTCCATCCTTAGAGTGGAGCTGGAGTGGATGCAGCGGGGAGCCAGAGCGCGTTCTACCAAGCAAAAGGCCCATATCCAGCGTTATGAGACCCTTCGTGACCAGGAGGGGATTAAGATCGACCAGGCGGTAGAGCTGGATTCTGTTTCAAGCCGCCTGGGGCGGACTACAGTGGAGGTCAATGACATCACCAAAGCCTTTGGGGAAAAGGTATTGATGAAGGACTTTACCTATGTTTTTCTAAAAAATGACCGAATTGGCATCATCGGTCCTAACGGAAGCGGTAAATCCACCTTAATGAAGATCATTGCAGGGTGGCTGGAGCCTGACGCCGGAACGGTTACCGTAGGGCAGACCGTAAAAATGGGATATTTTTCTCAGGAAAGCGAAGACATGGATGGGAGTGTAAAGGTCATCGACTACATCCGAAACGTGGCAGAGTATGTAAAGACAAAGGATGGTAGTGTTAGTGCCTCTCAGATGCTGGAACGCTTTCTGTTTCCTTCAAGCGTTCAATATACTACTGTCAGCAAACTATCCGGCGGGGAGAAAAGAAGGCTTTATCTGCTTAGGATTTTGATGGAAGCGCCGAATGTGCTTTTGCTTGACGAGCCGACCAATGATCTGGATATCCAGACGCTAACGATCTTAGAGGATTATCTTGACAGCTTTCAGGGGATTGTGGTCACGGTTTCCCATGACCGCTATTTTCTTGACCGGGTAGTGCGCCGGATCTTTGCATTTGAGGGCCAGGGTAAGGTGACTCAGTATGAGGGAGGCTTTACCGATTATCAGGCGGCATTTCAGGAGAAATACCCGGAAGGCCTTCCAGGCCAGGCTGAGGAAGCAGCAAAAAATTCGGAAGCAACGGAAAAAAAGACCAAGGAAAAACCAAGGGGAGAACGGAAGCTTAAATTTTCCTTTAAGGAACAGAGGGAATGGGATACCATAGAGGAGGATTTGGCGGCCCTGGAAGAAAAGATCGAAGCTCTGGACAGTCAGATAGGAGAAGCTGCCAGAGATTACAGCAGACTGAATGCATTGATGGAGGAAAAGACAGAGCAGGAAAGGCTGCTGGAAGAGAAAATGGAGCGTTGGATGTATCTAAACGACCTGGCAGAACAGATTGAGAATCAATAGGAAGCACTATAAAAGTCTGCAGGAACGATTCTGGGATCGGATCAAGTGACGGAGGAGATAAGCGATATGGAACAGTACAAGATTGCAAAGCATGAGATGGGAATCTATTCTATGGGGCTTTCAAAGGTATCCGGCGGAATCCGCCTGTGTGTGGCTGCACAAGGAGAGGAATGCAGGGTCCTTCTCTTTAAGGCGGGAGAAGAAAATCCGGTCCAGACCATTTCCTTTCCTGCAGGGTCCAGAAAGGGTGATGTATGGAGCATGTCCATTCTGGGAGAGGATTTTGAAAATCTGGAATACTGCTTTGAAATCGATGGAAAGCTGTTTTCTGATCCTTATGGAAAGCGTTTTACCGGACGGGAGGTATGGGGGGATTTTGAACACGCTTCAACCCTTTTAAGAACTCCCATTGAGTTTGATGATTTTGATTGGGAAACGGACAAGCTTCCTCAGATTCCATATGAGGACAGCATCATATACAGACTCCATAACCGGGGGTTCACAAAACACGCCTCCTCCAAAGTGAAGAACCGAGGGACCTTTGATGCCATACGGGAAAAGATCCCTTACTTGAAGGAGCTTGGCATTACTGCGCTGGAACTGATGCCGGTAAATGAATTTTCCGAGGTCATCATGCAGGAACATGTGCAAGGGAACCCTTTTGGTGTGGATAAGCCTGTTGGAAAATTAAATTATTGGGGATATACATCAGGGAATTATTTTGCTCCTAAGACTTCCTATGCCTCAGAAAAGAATCCGTCTTTGGAATTTAAAGGCCTTGTGAAGGCTCTTCATAAGGAAGGACTGGAATTGATTGTAGAGCTTTTCTTTACCGGAAAGGAGGCACCCTCTTTTGTACTTGATGTGGTCCGGTTTTGGGTGTATGAATTTCATGTGGACGGGATTCATCTGGTGGGAACTCCACCCCTGGACATCCTTGAGCGGGATCCCTATTTAAGCCGGATCAAAATGTTTGCAGTCTCATGGGATCCGGCCTATGAAGGAAAGGTTAAGCACTTAGGAGAGTATAACGACGGTTTTCTGGTAGATATGCGCCGGGTATTAAAAGGAGACGAGGAACAGATGAAAAACCTTGCCTTCCGCACCAGGAGTAATCCGGCCGGGTCCGGTGTTATTAATTATATGGCCAATACCAATGGATTTTCCATGATGGATATGGTGTCCTATGATACCAAGCACAATGAGGAAAACGGGGAGAAAAACCAGGATGGCAGTCCCTATAATTATTCCTGGAACTGCGGAGTCGAAGGACCCACAAAACGGAAAAAGGTACTGGAACTTCGGAAAAAGCAGCTGCGAAACGCATTCCTTCTCTTACTTTTGAGTCAGGGAACACCCCTTATTATGGCTGGAGATGAATTCGGAAATTCCCAGTCAGGCAATAATAATGCATATTGTCAGGATAATGAGGTGTCATGGCTGAACTGGAATCTGGTTAAGACCAATCAGGATATTCTGGAATTTGTAAAGGCAGTGATCGCCTTTCGAAAGGCTCATCCCGTGTTCCATATGCTAAAGGAGCCGAGGATCATGGACTATTTAGCATGCGGGTTTCCGGATGTTTCCTATCATGGAGTGAAGGCCTGGTGCCCGGAATTTGATAACTTCCGTCGTCAGCTTGGGATCTTTTACTGTGGCGAATATGGAAGAAAACCAGATGGGACTGCTGACAACAACTTTTATGTGGCTTATAACATGCACTGGGAGCCTCACGAATTCGATCTTCCTAATCTGCCTAAGAAGGAGCAATGGCATGTGGTCTTTCATACGGATAAAGGAGAATTAAACGGTATATACCCGGAAGGGAAGGAGCCTGCGGCAGAAGGGAAACGGTTTCTTGTTCCGCCCAGGTCGATCGTGGTGTTTATAGGGAAAAAATAATCAATAGTATGATGTTTTGAGGGCAATCAATCTTGATTGTCCTCTTTTTGTACTTATTATTTTCTGTTTTATGAGAGAACATTCTTGTTTGTTTTCAATAGACTAATTTAGGTATTCCTGTTTATTAAAGACTTGGTTTTCATTCTTGACAACTTCTTGACATGACGCCTTTTCATTTTAACACCGTCTTGATTTTTTCTCTGATATGATTGTGAGCGTAGGGAGAAGGAAAATAAAAGGATCAGGAGAGGAAATCATGGGAGCTGTTTTGATGTTTGTAAGCATTATCGGTGTTTTATTGCTAATTTATTTATTTTATATTTTATTTCGAGGTGATCAGTTATGAGCCATATTGTTTTGCAAGATATATTTTATATTGCTGTTTTAGTGGGATTGTCCATTCCCTTGGGTATTTATATATACAAGGTTATGACAGGGCAAAGGGTATTTTTGACACCTGCACTTACCCCTGTGGAAAAGGGGATTTATAAGCTTATGGGCATTGAAGCCGAGGAGGAGATGAACGCAGGAAAGTATGCGCTTTCCGTATTTTTATTTAACGGAGCAGGCTTTGTTTTTCTTTTCGGTTTATTGATGCTGCAGGGGGTTTTGCCATTTAATCCGGAGGGAATGAAAGGAACCAGCTGGCACCTGGCTTTTAACACTGCCGCAAGCTTTGTTTCCAACACCAACTGGCAGTCTTATTCAGGCGAATCCACCCTGTCTTATTTCACCCAGTTTTCAGGCCTTGCCGTCCAAAACTTCGTATCGGCAGCAACGGGAATCGCCGTCCTTTTTGCCTTGATCAGAGGATTTGTCCTGAAACAGAAAAATACCATCGGGAATTTTTGGGCAGACCTAGTTAGGTCCACGCTTTATATCCTGATTCCAATTTCTTTTCTCGTAGCTTTGCTGCTTGTTTCCCAAGGGGTAGTTCAGTCGTTTGACTCCTATAAAGAAGTTGCCATGCTGGAAAATGGGGCCTTACAGACAATACCCTTAGGCCCTGCGGCAAGCCAGATCGCAATCAAACAGCTTGGAACGAATGGAGGAGGCTTCTTTGGGATGAACTCTGCGTTTCCTCTTGAAAATCCAACGGTCCTCTCGAACCTGATACAGGTTTTGTCTATACTGCTGATTCCTGCGGCACTTTGCGTAAGCTTTGGAAGGGCGGTAAAAGACGGCAGGCAGGGGAGGTCAATTTATATTACTATGATGATTTTTTTTGTCGCAGCTCTTGCTGCCATAACCGTCAGCGAACAGTTTGCGGCGCCTGTGTTTGATTATGCAGCAGCTTCAGGCAGTATGGAGGGCAAGGAGGTAATTCACGGGATTGGTGCTTCCTCATTATGGGCCGTGGTGACCACGGCGGCATCAAACGGCTCTGTGAACGCCATGCACGACAGCCTAACTCCTCTTGGAGGAATGGTTTCCATGTTCCTTATGCAGCTTGGGGAAATTGTATTTGGCGGCGTGGGAAGCGGGCTTTATGGAATGCTTGCATTTGTACTTCTTACCGTATTTATTGCAGGCCTTATGGTTGGCCGGACTCCGGAGTATCTGGGGAAGAAGGTAGAACCTTTTGATATGAAAATGGTTTGCTTAATAGTCCTTGTTCCCCCGCTTATGACGCTTTTAGGAACCTCCGCCGCCGTTTCTATGCCCGGCGCCCGGTCATGGCTGACCAATTCGGGAGCCCATGGATTTTCAGAGATTTTATATGCTTTTTCTTCCATGGCAAATAACAACGGCAGTTCCTTTGGAGGGTTTTACGGAAATACTCCGTTTACCAATATTTTAGGCGGAATCATTATGCTGATGGTTCGGTTCGTTCCCATGACAGCCGTCATTTTCCTCGCCGGCAATATGGCCCAGAAAAAGGCTGTAGCCGTCAGCGAGGGCACATTATCCACCAGCAATGGCATATTTATAGGACTTTTAATCGGAGTTATCCTTATCATCGGCGCGCTGAGTTTCTTGCCGGCGCTGGCCCTTGGTCCGATTGCCGATTTCTTTACAATGCAGTGACAGAAGGTGATTAGAATGGAAAAAAAGAGTGTTGATAAAAGCATCTTTTATGATGCGCTGAGGCAGTCCTTTGTAAAGCTGTCTCCCAGAGTGCAGGTGAAAAATCCTGTTATGCTGGTTGTTTATATAGGAGCAGTTTTGACCGGTGTGTTGTATTTTCTTTCCTTTGCAGGGCTTAAGGATGAGAATTCGGGTTATACCTTAACCATATCCCTGATTTTATGGTTTACCGTCCTGTTTGCAAACTTTGCAGAAGCGATTGCAGAGGGGCGGGGACGGGCACAGGCAGACAGTCTGCGCAGTGCCAAAAAGGACGTAAAGGCAAGGAAACTGAGAACTCCATCCAATATTGATGATTATACAGAGGTACTTTCAAATACCTTAAAAAAAGGAGATATCGTATACGTCAGGGCAGGGGAGCAGGTCCCAATGGATGGGGAAGTAATCGATGGGGCGGCCTCTGTGGACGAAAGCGCTATTACCGGTGAATCAGCTCCGGTCATCCGGGAATCCGGCGGCGACCGAAGTGCTGTAACAGGGGGAACTACCCTGGTGTCTGACTGGCTGATCATAGAAGTGACGGCAGAAGCAGGAGAAAGCTTCCTGGATAAAATGATATCCATGGTGGAAGGTGCGGCCAGGAAGAAAACGCCGAATGAAGTGGCTTTGCAGATTTTACTCATAACCCTGACCATCATCTTTCTTGTGGTTACGGCAGCCCTACGGCCCTTTACCGGCTTTGCAAGCCTACAGGCTGGCTCTGGTTCTGCCATCTCCATCACCAATGTCATAGCCCTTTTGGTATGCCTTGCGCCTACTACCATTGGTGCGCTTCTATCTTCCATCGGCATTGCGGGCATGAGCCGCTTAAATCAGGCCAATGTTCTGGCAATGAGCGGGCGGGCCATTGAAGCTGCCGGGGATGTGGATGTACTGCTCCTTGATAAGACCGGAACCATTACCCTGGGAAATCGCCAGGCCAGCGAATTTCTGCCGGTGGCCGGCGTCACGGAGCAAGAGCTTGCCGATGCGGCCCAGCTTTCTTCTCTTGCGGACCAGACGGCGGAAGGAAGAAGTATTGTGGTTCTGGCAAAGGAACGGTTTGGAATACGGGGCCGGGAGCTTTCGGCCCTGGGCGCTAATTTTGTGGAATTTACAGCAAAAACAAGGATGAGCGGCATCGACTATCAGGGCAACGAGATCCGGAAGGGTGCTGCGGATACCATCAAAGCGTATGTGATGGAAAAGGGAAGCAATTACCCGGAAGAATGTGAAACGCTTGTAAGGCGCATAGCGGAGGCAGGAGGCACTCCTCTTGTGGTGGCAAAAAACAATCAGGTGATGGGAGTAGTCTATTTAAAGGACATCGTAAAAAATGGCGTAAAAGAACGCTTTGAAGATCTGCGAAAAATGGGCATCAAGACCATTATGATCACCGGTGACAATCCCATGACTGCGGCAGCTATCGCTGCAGAGGCAGGTGTTGATGACTTTCTTGCAGAAGCTACACCAGAAGCAAAACTGGCCCTCATCCGTGATTACCAGGCCAAAGGCCATCTGGTCGCCATGACTGGAGATGGTACCAATGATGCTCCTGCCCTTGCACAGGCAGATGTTGCGGTGGCTATGAATTCAGGAACCCAGGCTGCCAAGGAGGCAGGGAACATGGTTGATTTAGATTCCAGTCCAACCAAGCTCATCGATATTGTCCGGATCGGTAAGCAGCTTTTAATGACAAGAGGCTCTTTGACGACCTTTAGTGTGGCTAACGATGTAGCAAAGTATTTTGCCATCATTCCAGTATTGTTTTTCGGCATTTACCCCCAGCTGGAAGCCCTGAATTTTATGAGGCTGACCAGCGCCGCAAGTGCCATGCTTTCAGCGATCATTTATAATGCGCTGATCATTATTGCACTGATTCCCCTGGCTCTTAGAGGGGTAAAATACCGGGAGCTGCCTGCTGAAAAGCTGCTGACAAGGAACCTGCTGGTCTATGGCCTGGGCGGGATTTGTGCACCTTTTCTTGCAATCAAGCTGATAGATTTGATTCTGACCGCGTGCGGTCTTGTGTGAGGTAAATAGAAACTATGAAAATCAAGAAATTATTCAGAGCCGCTGTTGTATGCTTTGGTTTAATGACCATATTGTGCGGCATTATTTATACGGCTGCAGTCACGGGGGCCGCCCAGCTTCTGTTTCCGGATCAGGCGAACGGGAGCATGAGCGTTGTCACCCAAGAGGATGGAACACAGAAGGAATATGGATCCCAGTTACTGGCCCAGGAATTTACAAAGCCCCAATACCTGATTGGAAGACCCCTTGGCGTGTCAAACCTCTCACCTGTCAGCAAAGAACAGCAAACCCTGGTTTTAGAGCGCATAAACTGGTGGCATTCCTTTGATCCCGGCAATCAGGAAGAGATTCCCATGGATTTAGTTACGGCCTCAGGAAGCGGCGTTGACCCTCATATTTCTCCTGAAGCGGCGGAGTATCAGGTGGCAAGGATTGCGGCCGCCAGGAATATGACAGAGGATGAAGTGAGAGGTATTATTAAGACCTGTACAAAGGGGCGCTTACTTGGATTTATCGGCGAGCCGGGTGTCAATGTTTTAAAGGTGAATTTGGCTCTTGATGGTTTGCTGAAGATAAAAAAAGTGGTATGATATCAAAATAGTAAGGTGGTGGAATATGAATGGAATTATTTGATCACAGACCTGACCCTGACGCGATTTTAGAGGAAATTCAGACGCATCGGGACCAAAGGCCAGGACGGTTAAAAATATTTTTTGGATATGCTGCCGGTGTGGGAAAAACCTATGCAATGCTTGACGATGCTCAGGAACGCTTAAAAAGCGGGATCGGCGTTTTAGTCGGCTACATCGAACCTCATACCCGTCCGGAGACCATGCAGAAACTGCATGGTCTGCCGGTGCTTCCGCCTAAAACCGTATCATACCGCAAGATGGAGCTAAAGGAATTCGACTTAGATAAGGCTCTGGAACTTAAACCGGAATTAATTCTTGTGGATGAACTGGCCCATACCAATGCAGAGGGCGGAAGGAATAAAAAGCGTTATCAGGACATTGAAGAGCTTCTGGGGGCAGGGATCGATGTTTATACAACTGTGAATGTTCAGCACATGGAAAGTTTAAATGACGTGATCGAGAACATCACAAAGGTCCAGGTCCGGGAAACTGTACCGGATTATATCTTTGACCGGGCAGAAAAAATTGAACTGGTGGATATTGAGCCGGACGAACTGCTGCGCCGCCTGGAAGGAGGAAAGATCTATCGCTCTGACCGGGCAGAAACGGCCATGCAGAACTTTTTCACACTGGAGAACCTGCGGCTTTTGCGGGAGATTGCCCTTCGCTGCGCTGCGGATAAGATCAGCTCAGAGAATCAGAGTGAGCGGAGCTTATCCGATAAAATGGCTAATACCAAGCTGCTTGTCTGTATCGGAGCCTCCCCTTCATCGGCAAAATGCATCCGGTGGACAGCACGGGCGGCGGAAGCATTTCACGCAAGCTGGGCCGCATTATACGTGGAGAGTACGGAAAGTGAGGAGCTTACTGCGCAGCAGCAAAAGACCATCCGGGAGAACCTGGACTTAGCAGAGAAGCTTGGGGCTGAACTTGTTAACTTAACAGGACATGATATTGCTGCCACCGTATCGGAATACGCCAAGCTATCTGGTATCACAAACATCGTGGTGGGAAAAAGCAGAAATAAAAAGACGCTTAAGAATCTGTTTGATATGGATTTTGAAGATAAGCTTATCTCCCTTTTGCCTAACATAGAAATCCACATCATACCTGGGAGCGTTGCCAAACGCAACTATAAAAAGCCAAGAAAAAAAATAAAATATGATAGGTTTCATTTTACATGGACGGACACCGTGAAAACACTCTCTATTTTAGGAGGTGCCACCCTGTTGTCCTTTTGGCTTCATAAACTTAATATTATGAACCAGAATATTATTATGGTTTATATTTTCTCCGTTTTACTGGTTTCCCGGATGACGGAAGGGTATTGGTATGGAATTATTGCTTCTGCAGTCAGCGTGCTGACCTTTAATTTCTTTTTTACAGAGCCGTATTTCACTTTAAACGCAATCCAATCCGGTTATCCACTGACCTTTGTCATCATGCTTTTAGTTGCTTTAATAACCAGCGCTTTGACCGTGCGCATGAAAGCGGAAGCCCGGCTGGCCGTGAGGAGGGAACACCGTACTGAAATCCTGTATGAAATCAATAAGAAGCTTCTTGCCACAAGGGGTCTTGACCGGATCGTGGACCTTACAAATGACTATGTGGTCAAGCTGTTTGAACGTTCTGTCATCTTTTTCACTACGGATCCTGAACATGGGGAGAATGGTGAAGTCAGGCAGGCAGCAGATGATATCGGTTCCGATGTCTTAAACTTCGCCGATGAAAAGGCGGTTGCCCACTGGGTATTCTTAAACCAGAAGCGGGCAGGAGCGGGGACCGATACCCTGATGGGGGCGGCAGCATTTTATATGCCTTTGATCTCTCAGGGAAAGGTTCTTGCTGTATGGGGAATTTCCTGTGGGAAAGGTAATCTTGACCATAATACCCGTCTCTTTTTACGTATGATCGCTTCTCAGGTGGCAATGGCCCTGGAACGGCAGCACCTTTCTGATGAGCAGAGGAATATTATGGTGGAGTCGGAAAAAGAAAAGATGCGCAGTACCCTTTTGCGGGCAATATCCCATGATCTGCGCACGCCTCTTGCAGGGATCTTAGGTGCCAGCTCTGTAATTCGTGAAAATGGGAAAATGCTTGATGAAAATACCCAGGGCAGTCTGATCGCCAACATACAGGAGGAATCACAATGGCTCATACGGATGGTGGAAAATCTGCTTTCCGTGACCCGGCTCAATGAAGATGCCTCCAATCTTAAGAAAAGCCCGGAGGCGGCGGAGGAGGTTGTAGGGGAAGCCGTCAGCCGTATCAAGCGAAGATTCCCCCAGTGTAAAATCCTTGTTCATGTCCCGGAGGAATTTTTAGAGGTCCCAATGGATGGAACCTTGATTGTGCAGGTGCTGATCAATCTTCTTGAGAACGCCATAAAGTATTCTCCAGCCGATTCTCCCATTGAGGTCCGTTTAGAGAGAGAAGGAACATGGGCCAGATTTGAAGTGATGGACAGAGGGCGGGGAATTCCAAATGAAGATCTTCCCTATCTGTTTACAGGTTATAAGCCCAATGAAAGCAGGAGTGCTGATTCTTCCAGAGGAATGGGGATTGGTTTGTCTATCTGCAAAACCATTGTCAATGCGCATCAGGGTAACTTAGAGGCTGAAAACAGAAAGGATGGAGGAACGATATTCTGCTTCACTCTGCCCTTGAAAGGAAGTGAATAGATATGGATATAAAACCAGTGGTGCTGATTATTGAAGATGAGGAAGCGATTTGTAATTTTATATCTGCCATTCTGATTTCAAATGATTATCAGGTGATAAAAGCCAAAACAGGGAAGGAAGGTCTTTCTCTATTTACTTCCCATGTTCCCGATATTATCCTTCTGGATCTGGGTCTTCCGGATATTGATGGGGTAGAGATATTAAAAAATATACGTCAATGGTCTAAGACTCCTGTGATTGTGGTTTCCGCCCGTGGTCATGAACGCGAAAAGGTGGCGGCTCTTGATTTTGGAGCTGATGATTACATCGTAAAACCATTCGGAACCTCGGAACTTCTTGCCCGAATACGGACAGCAATGCGGCACAGTCCTCAATCAGCAACCGCAGAAGCCTTGAGAGATGAAGTGTTTATCGTCGGGACGCTGGAAATCGATTATAACAAACGGGTCGTATACAAAGATGGAGAAAAAATCCATTTAACGCCAATTGAATATAAATTATTGGTTTTACTCTCCAAAAATGCGGGCAAAGTGCTTACCCATGATTTCATCATTCGGGAAATATGGGGGGTTTATACCGATGAAAGCCATACCCTTCGGGTTAATATGGCGAATATAAGGCGAAAGATAGAAGAAAATCCAGGAGCGCCTCAGTATATTCTTACGGAAATGGGTGTTGGATACCGGATGGTGGAGGAATTGGAGGAAGGGTAAAAAGAGGGCAAAATATGCCCTCTTTTTTCGGCAGTTGGAAGTTTAAGTTTAAATCATTTGATTTGCATATGATTTTGTGATAAAATTCTTTTGTTTTAAAAGAGAAGATTTTTGACGAATAAAGGATTCAAGTTAAGCAAAAGCGAATACATACTTTAGGTGGAAAATAAAGATGAACATTATTAAAAATTTTATTGATGTAATTCTTCATTTAGATAGCTATATGAACTTGATAATCCAACATTTCGGAGTTGGAACCTATTTAATTTTATTTTTTGTTATTTTTTGTGAAACAGGTCTGGTTGTGACTCCGTTTCTTCCAGGCGATTCCCTGTTATTTGCGTCAGGTGCTTTTGCTGCCCTGGGTTTCCTTGATCTTAAGCTATTGCTTCTGATCAATGGTTTCGCTGCGGTTCTTGGAGATACTGTAAATTATACCCTTGGAAGAACCATTGGACGAAGGATATATGAAAAAGAAAATTTGAGATTCATAAAAAGAGAGCATCTGATAAAAACTCGCAAGTTCTATGAAAAATACGGTGCCGCAACGATTATCATTGCAAGGTTCATACCTATTATTCGTACCTTTGCTCCATTTGTTGCCGGAATAGGTGAAATGAGGTATATGAGATTCATTTCATATAATATAGTCGGTGGCCTGGCCTGGGTCACCCTGTTTACTTTGGGTGGTTACTACTTTGGAAATCTGCCTGTAGTAAAGCATAACTTTACATTTGTTATATTTGGTATCATTTTTATTTCCGTTATTCCAGCAGTTTTGGGATTATTGAAAGAGAAGATGAAGCAAAGAGAAGATCAGATATAATCATAAAATAAGGCACCCTGCTTAACAATGAAAGTTGTCAGACAGGGTGCTTTTGTCATAAAGAAACATAGTATTCAGGTATAGACGTCCCTTAGCCCTCAGGATAAATAAGCTGGTCGTCATCGATTCCATACAGTACAGTATCAAGGAATTTTCCAGCCAGGTATTTTGCCATTCCAAGGTTCATGTCCAGGAAGTTGCCGCAGTCTCTTGCAGCTGCACCTGGCACCTCGCCTTCAAAATTCCGGATGAATTCATACATTTCCGTGATCAATGGGACAATGTCCCCGGACTTGTAATCACCCGACAGCAGAAGGTAAAAGCCGGTGCGGCAGCCCATGGGTCCAAAGTACAAAATACGGGAAGAAAAGAATTCGTGGTTACGCAGGAAGGTGGCTCCCAGATGCTCAATGGTGTGAATTTCCGCTGTATTCATAACAGGCTCAAAGTTAGGGCGGGTCATGCGGATATCAAATGTGGTAATGACAGAGTCTCCAGCCTGATCCTTGCGGGAAACATAGATGCCTGGAAGAAGTTTTAAATGGTTGATGGTAAAGCTCGTTATTTTTTCCATGGATATCATGTCCTTTCTTATCATGGTTGCTTACGGTTAGCGGGTTGCTCATCCCATGATAAAATTATAATAAAAAAAGTGTTCTCCTGCAATAGGAAACAAATATAAACAGCTTGTCTCCAATCCTGACTTAGCTAATGAGCAAATGATGTATGTATTCATCTTGAATGTTGTATATAATATACAATAAAGCATCAACAATATCTGAATTATATTCTATATTGACAGAATTTCTCCATACTGATAAAATGATAATATGGTAATACCTTATGAAAGCGAGAGAGAATATGGAACTTCACCCAATGATTAAACCCAATTTAAGCAGCTCAGTTAAGAATTATCTTTATAAGTATATCCGAAGTCTGGATTTAGGGGGAAATACGAAGCTGCCGCCTGAGAATGAACTGTCTTTAAATCTTGGAGTCAGCAGGGTAACAGTGCGCCGGGCATTGGATGAACTGGAGAAGGAGGGGATAGTCCTAAGAATTCATGGAAGAGGAACATTTGTTAATCCGGAAGCTTTAAATATTCAAGTGAATCTTATGCCGGGAGAAGAGTTTTCAAGGCTGATTGAATCCTGTGGTTATAAAGCATCCTTTGAAGTTGCGGATGTTAGGAAATTGAAAGCTGACGCTGAGATTGCACGGATTCTTCAACTGGAAGATGAGGAAGAAATCTATGAAATTGAAAAGATTTATCTAGCGGATGGACATCCGGCCATTATCAGCATCGACCGTTTTGCATGTAGTTTGGCAGGAGATGATTTGAAACGAGAGGCTGTGGAAGGGAAGTCCACCTTTGATATCTTAAGAAAGTTTGGCGGATGCTTTATTGTTAGGGATAAAATCCGGATAGAAACCATGAACCGCAGGGAGATGGAGCAAGAAACCGTTTACGGGCGGAAGATGGAGTGCGACAGTGTTTTGGTATTTCATGGGATAAATTACAATCAAGATAATAGAGCGGTTATTTACGATACTGAGTTTTATGATACGAAGTACATAAAATTCAGCCTTCTAAGAGTAAAGAATGTATATGAAGATTAGAATTAGTGAAAGAATAAAGTGCTGGTAAGTACTTTATTTTTTAAAGAATAATAAAGGTAATACCATATTATCATAATAACAAATAAGGGGAAAATAATATTATGAGAGACAAACTGAATCAGTTTTTTCATCTTTCCGAGAGAGGGACCAATATTAGAACAGAGATATTGGCGGGGACCACAACATTTCTAACCTGTGTCTACATTGTGGCAGTTAATCCGGGAATCTTATCGGCAGCAGGAATGGACACAAAAGCAGTTTTCTGGGCAACCGCTGTGGCATCGGCCATTGCCTGTATCTGGATCGGAATCTGGGCGAACCTGCCGTTTGCCCTTGCACCTGCTATGGGACTAAATGCCTATTTTACATATTATGTGTGCAATACACTTGGACTTCCATGGCAGAATGCCTTAGCTTGTGTGGCGATATCAGGAATTACGTTTATGCTGTTAAGCATATTTAAGGTACAGCAGAAGATTGTGGATGCTATGCCGGACTGCATCAAACATTCCGTGGGTTCGGGAATTGGATTCTTTATCGCTTTTACGGGGCTTATGCAGGCAGGAATCGTTACATCTTCCCCGGATACACTGCTGACGCTGGGGGATTTAGCCAATCCTGGAGCCTTGCTAGCACTCTTTGGGATTTTCCTTACGGCAATCCTGGTGATCAAGAAGGTCAGAGGCGCGATATTGATCGGGATCCTGGCTGTGACTGCGCTCGGCATTCTGGTTAAAGATCCGGTGACAGGAATTGCATATACGGTGATTCCGGACAACATCATATCCTTTGATAATCCGGTGACGGCTATGGCGCCTACCTTTGGCAAGCTGACGTTAAAGGGGCTGTTTTCAGGAACACCGGAAATGGTGCTGGGAGTAATTTTTGCTATTGTCAGCTTCCTGTTCGTGGATCTGTTTGACAGTATCGGTGTTCTTTTGGGTGTTTCATCAAAGGCTGGCCTGATGGATGAGAAGGGGAATATCCCATGCGCAGGTAAGGCGCTGTTTGTAAGTGCCGGAGGAGCGGCTGTTGGGGCACTGCTGGGAACGAATACGGTGACGATCTATGGAGCAGAAAGTGCAACCGGGATTAACGAAGGCGGAAGAACCGGCCTTACTGCTTGTGTGACGGGAGTATTGTTTTTGTTCACATTGTTTTTATCACCGTTGTTTCTTATGATTCCATCGATTGCAACTGCACCGGCCCTGGTTATGGTAGGAATATTTATGATAGAGCCATTAAGAAAACTGCCCCTTGATGATGTTTCCATCGCGCTGCCGGTATTTCTCACAGTGGCCCTCATGCCATTTACCTATAATATTGCATATGGAATCCTGTTTGGTTTAATTGGATATACCATCGGGCAGGTTGCCGTGGGAAAGGCAAAGGAAATGACAAAGACGGTATGGGTGCTGACGGTTATCTTTATTGTATATTTAATACTGGAAATTATTTTATAGGAGGATATGAACATGAGAACATTTGAGGAAATTAAGAATACAATTGAGGCAGGTCTGGGAATGCATCCCTGCGATTTAAAGCTGGAACACGTAAAACTGGTAAATGTATTTTCAGGTGAAGTGTATCCCACCAATATCTATATTAAAAACAAGAGAATTGTGTCCATCGACCCTGACGCAGTCCTGGAATCGGAACGTGTCCTGGATTGTAAGGGACAATATGCGCTGCCGGGGCTGATTGACGCTCATATGCACTTTGAATCCACCATGCTTTCCCCGGAAGCGCTGGCTTCCGTAGTGGTTCCCCAGGGAACAACCACACTATGTGCAGATCTGATGGAAATTGCAAATGTGGCAGGAGAGCAGGGACTAAGGGCAATGCTCCAGTCTATGAACCGTCTTCCCTACAGAATGCTCATTGAGGTCTCTTCCCGTGTTCCGACCGCACCAGGACTTGAGACGACGGGAGCAGTTCTTGGAGCAAAGGAAGTGGCAGAAATCATGGATTGGGAAGAAAGCGTCAGTCTGGGAGAACTGGACCCATCAAAGATTCTCTTTGTAAAAGATGAGTATCTCCATAAGATAGCGGATACTCTTTCACGGAGGAAACTGGTGAACGGACATGCCATAGGACGTCTGGGGCAGGAACTGAATGTATATGCTTCTTCGGGAATATCCGACGACCATGAATGTGTAAATACCAATGAAATGCTGGAACGGCTGAAAGTGGGAATGAAGGTGTTTATCCGGGAAGGAAGCAGTGAGCGGAATGTGGATGAACTGGTTAAGGGAATTGTAGACAACCAGCTGGATACTGCAAATATCATGTTCTGCACTGATGATAAGCATGCCCGTGAGATACAGGTGGAGGGCCATATTAACTATAATGTATCAAGAGCTGTGGAACTGGGACTGGATCCGATGGAAGCGATTCAAATGGCAACGGTTAACACGGCAAAGCATTTTCGCATGGAAGACGAAATTGGAAGCATTACTCCCGGGCGGTTGGCGGACATCATTCTTGTGGAAGACTGGCGTATTGTAAAACCAACCACGGTTATATTTGAGGGAAAGGTGGTTGCTGCAGACGGTGAACTTCTGGAAGAATGCAGGGTGAGTGATTATCCCCAATGGATTAAAAATACGGTAATTCTGAAACATAAGATTACTTCAGATTCTTTCCGGGCAGCATCAAAGAAAACAGATGGATCAACGGATATTCATGTAATTGATATGATTCCAAGGCAGATCATTAACCGTCATATCATAAAAGAGATGAAGGTAAAAAATGGTGTAGTTTTAACGGATGTAGATCAGGATATTCTTAAACTTGCTGTCGTGGAGCGGTATGGAAAAAATGGAAATGTTGGTGTTGGATTTGTCCGCGGATTTAAACTGAAGAAAGGGGCGCTGGCATATTCCATGTCCCATGATCACCATAATATTGTCGTAGTGGGGACGAATGATGAAGATATGGCTGTGGCAGTAAATGAAGTTGCCAGACTGAATGGAGGGCTTTCCGTAGCCTGTGACGGTGTGATTTTAAACAGCATGGAGCTTCCGATTGGAGGCTTAATGAGCGAAAAAACAGCCGAAGAAGTGATGTCACAGCTGGATATTTTGAATGCGGATGCAAAAAATATGGGCTGTGAGATGGAAGCCCCGTTTATGTCTTTAAGTTTTATTTCCCTTCCGACGGTTCCGGATCTGGGGCTGACTGATATGGGGCTTGTGGATGTACTTGAACATAAACTAATTGAACTGGAGATGGAGTAGGTGAAGTAAATTTGACTTATAATTTCCTTAAGGCCTCTTGTGTTTTTTCGTAGGGGCCTTAAGAGAAATACCAGTGCAGATGGAACATATTCAGCGGAAAAATCAGGAAAGCGGTTGACAATAACC
Organism: Lacrimispora sanguinis; assembly: GCF_044987295.1. Lineage (NCBI taxonomy): Bacteria > Bacillati > Bacillota > Clostridia > Lachnospirales > Lachnospiraceae > Lacrimispora > Lacrimispora sanguinis. Next base: position 3,363,616 of record NZ_CP173277.1, read on the forward strand.
ATTTCTAATAATATAATGGGGAACAGTTAGTTAAAGCTAACTAACTAACAATAACTATTTAATGAGGAGATGAAATGAAAAAAAATAATGTATTAAAATCAACTGCCATTATGGCAGCAGCCGTTTTAATGATGACAGCTTGCTCAAGTCCAAGCAGTACAACTACTGGAACCACTGAGACCACTGAAACCGCTGAAACCACTGCAGCTGTTACGAGTAAGGAAGATTTAACAGTTGAAATCAATGATATTCATGGCCCGGTTACAGTTCCTGTAAATCCTCAAAAGGTAATTTCTTTGGATAATAGAACTTATGAAACATTATCAGACTGGGGAATTGAATTAGTCGCTGCTCCAAAGGGTGTAATGCCGGCGGATTCCCCATATGTAACTGATGAGTCTGTTCTGGATATCGGAAATCACCGTGAACCCAATCTTGAGATTATAGCAGCTGCAGATCCCGACCTGGTAATAATCGGTCAAAGATTTGCGTCCTATTATGAAGAAATAAAAAAATTAGTTCCAAATGCAGCTGTTATTGATCTGAATTTCGATGTCTCTGAGGAAGCGAATAAACCTGGAGAAAACTTAGTAAACGGACTTAAGGATTCCACCGTTGCGTTAGGAAAAATTTTTGATAAAAATAAAGAAGCGGAACAATTGACCGCTGACTTTGATCAGGCGATCGAAGCTGTCAAATCTGCATATAACGGAACGGATACCATTATGAGTGTTGTGGTTTCCGGTGGAAATATTGGCTTTTCAGCTCCTCATTCCGGACGTGTTTGGGGACCGATGTATGAAGTGTTCGGATGGATTCCGGCATTAGAAATTGACAATACGACTTCCGATCATCAAGGGGATGATATTTCTGTTGAAGCGATTGCACAAAGTAATCCGGATTGGATTTTCGTCTTAGACCGTGATGCTGCAGTATCTTCTGTAACGGATGCGGTTCCTGCTCAGGACGTTATCGATCAATCACCTGCGCTTCAAAACGTAACTGCAGTTTCTGAAGGACATATCGTTTATGCACCGGCTGATACTTACACAAATGAATCCATACAAACCTATCTGGAGTTATTTGGAGACATTGCAAAGGCTTTGGCTGAATAGTACATAGGAGTATAGTGTTGAAATATACAGCGAAAAAAATGATTGGGGCTGGGAATTCTCAGCCCCAACGTCATTATAATAAGAAATGCACAAAACCATTTATATTAGCGGTTATCGTTGTTATTCTATTAGGCATTCTATCACTGTTTACCGGAGTTTATGATATACGGGGACAAGTGGATGGAATGGATATGTTTTTCATAACACGGGTACCAAGAACAGCTGCACTCATGCTTACTGGAGCTGCAATGTCAATGTCAGGACTAGTCATGCAGCTTATTACGCAAAATCGTTTAGTGGAACCTACCACAACAGGGACGATTGAATGGTCGGGTTTGGGACTTCTTTTTGTCTATTTATTTTTTCCGGCACCGACATTAGTTTTAAGAATGACCGGGGCAATCGTGTTTTCTTTTATAGGAACTATGATTTTCTTCTTGTTTTTAAGAAGAGTGAAACTTCGTTCGTCTTTGATTGTTCCGATCATTGGGATGATGCTTGGAGCAGTTATTTCTGCATTTTCTACTTTTATAGGACTTACATTCCAAATGACGCAAAATATTGAAAGCTGGTTTGTAGGTTCGTTTGCAGCAGTTCAAATTGGAAGATACGAATATTTATGGCTGATTATTATTGTTACTGTCCTTATTTTTATTTGTGCTGATAAGCTGACGTTAGCCGGTCTGGGAGAAGATGTTGCTACAAGCCTTGGAGTAAATTATAATAAGATCATTATTTTGGGGACAGGTCTTATTTCTTTTGCGGTTGGAATTGTGACCGCTGTTATTGGAAATTTACCTTTCTTAGGTTTGATTGTACCCAATATAGTTTCCATGTACAGAGGAGATAACCTCAGGAGCAATTTGCCTTGGGTATGTGTGTTGGGAATGGGTGTAATAACTCTTTGTGACATAATTTCCCGTACAATTATCATGCCTTTTGAAGTACCTGTTTCTTTGATTCTTGGAACAGTGGGGTCAATTGTATTTATTGTGATCTTATTGAGGCAAAGGAGGTCAAGATGAACGGAATAGAATATAATACAAGCCTTAGCCATCAACACAGATCAGCGAGAGCTTTTCGTTCTAAGAAGGAAGAAAAAAAATATTGGATTTTGTTGATCACATTAATAGCTTTGGGCGTTTTTGCTTCCTATGGACTTTTGACTTTTAATAATCCGGTTCCAATTGATTCTCCTTCTTTTCTCCCGGTTGTCAAAAGAAGGATGTTCGCTCTTACAGCAATGATTATTGCTGCAGTATGTCAGAGCTTATCAACAGTCACGTTCCAATCAATTACGAGTAACAGGATTATAACTCCTTCCCTTTTAGGTTTTGAAGCACTTTACTCAACCATTCATACCAGTACTATATTTTTCTTTGGAGCCAGTGCCTTTATAAATTTTAGCGGAATTGGATCCTTTGTATTTCAAGTGGTTGTTATGGTCCTGATGTGCCTGATCCTTTATGGCTGGCTGCTTTCCGGTAAGTATGGAAATTTACAGCTCATGCTTTTAGTTGGTGTTATTATGGGTACTGGGCTGAAATCTTTATCGTCTTTTATGAGAAGACTTCTTGCACCGTCAGAGTTTGATATTTTACAGGCAAGATTGTTTGGCTCTGTCAATAATGCGGATCCGGAATATTTTCCTCTTGCAATTCCGGTTGTAATCATTGCAGCACTGCTGCTTCTTGCTTATTCTAAGAAGCTAAATGTTGTGTCGCTTGGAAAGGATTGCTCTACTTCTTTGGGGGTCAAGCATCAAACTCACGTAATTTATGCTTTAATTCTAGTTTCTATTTTAATGTCAATTTCGACGGCTTTGGTCGGACCACTGACTTTTTATGGATTTTTAGTTGCGACTTTGAGTTATCAGGCGGCGCCAACATATGATCACAGATATATTTTTCCTATGGCTCTCGCGATTGGATTTTTGATAATAACAGGTGCGTACTTTTTTATGTACCATATCTTCAAGGCTCAAGGTGTTGTTTCAGTGATTATCGAGATGTTTGGCGGAATCACATTTTTAATCGTAATTTTAAGGAAGGGTACCTTATGATAATAATAGATAATGCCAGAAAGTCGTATGATGAGGTAGAAATAGGACCTTTGGATATTAAAATACCAAAAGCAGGTCTCACTTCTTTAATCGGACCCAATGGTGCCGGAAAATCCACCACACTTTTGATGATTGGAAGGCTTTTGGATATGGAAGAAGGCCATATTAAGGTGGCAGGTTTGGATGTCACAGAGTCAAAATCAGAGGACTTAGCAAAAGTTTTGACTATTTTGCGGCAGGAAAATCATTTTGTAACCAGGCTTACTGTCAGGCAGCTGGTTGGATTTGGCCGTTTTCCTTATTCAAAAGGAAGATTAACCAATGAGGATGAAGCCATTATTTCTAAGTATATTGATTTTTTAGAGTTGACTGATCTGGAAAATAGATATTTGGATGAGCTATCTGGTGGCCAAAGGCAAAGGGCATATGTGGCAATGGTTTTGTGCCAGGAGACGGAATATGTACTTTTGGACGAACCCTTGAACAATCTGGACGTAGCTCGTTCTGTTCAGATGATGGAGCATTTGAAGCATGCTTCCAAGGAATTTGGACGAACAATTTTGGCTGTCATGCATGATATTAATTTTGCTGCCAAATATTCTGATCGAATCTGTGCAATGAAAGACGGACGAATTGCGGCTTTTGGCACGGTAGATCAGATTATGGATTCAAACGTTTTGACCGATATTTTTGAAACGAATATAAAAATTATCGATGGGCCGTATGGGCCGATAGCAATTTATTGAGTAATCGACAAAAAACAGCGTGACGTTCAGAATCTCAAGGCGTGCCCACAATAGCAAGCTAAAATCATTCATGAAATTCACTTCCTGTCTCATACCATAGTATAGGTTATCAGAAATCGCTTTACAGATTTCTGATAAAAGGCAGCGCTCTTTGCTGCCGTCCATCCGATTATGAAAACATCTTTATGTTTTCATAAATATAGGTTATCAGAAATCGCTTTACAGATTTCTGATAAAAGGCAGCATTCTTTGCTGCCGTCCATCGGATTATCGGAAGCAGTTTGGGATTCCGATAATATGAGAAACAGGAAGGAGCGTCAGAATGGAAGAATGGTTTCGTTTATCAGAGGATGAGGCCCTTGCAAAGCTCGGCGCAGGCAGGAACGGCCTGGATTCCAGGGAGGTCCTGAAGCGCAGGCAGATATATGGTCCAAACACACTAAAGAAGGCGGAACGTAAAAGCGCTTTCCAGGTGTTTTTGGACCAGTTTAAAGACCTGTTGGTCATCATCCTGATTATAGCAGCAGTGATTTCTATGATATCCGGTGATGTGGAAAGCACAGGAGTAATTTTTGCAGTGCTTCTGCTGAATGCGGTGTTGGGGACCGTAGAGCACCAGAAGGCAGAGAAGTCCTTAGACAGCCTCATGGCCCTGTCGTCACCGGTGGCAAAGCTGATAAGAGAAGGGAAAAAGCAGGAAATCCTGTCCGGGGATATCGTACCTGGGGATATTCTGCTCTTGGAAGCAGGGGACATGGTAGCGGCAGACGGCCGGATACTGGAAAATTATTCCCTTTTGGTCAATGAAAGCTCCCTGACCGGAGAATCCATTAATGTGGAGAAACGGACAGGGAGGATCCGGGAAAAAAAGGTACCTTTGGCAGAGCAGACGAATATGGTGTTTTCCGGCTCCCTGGTGGCAGCAGGCAGGGCAAAGGTACTAATCACAGGCACCGGAATGGATACGGAAATCGGCAGGATCGCTTCCCTCATGAATGACACCGGGGAAAAAAAGACACCACTTCAGGTAAGCTTAGACCAGTTCGGAAGCAAGCTGGCGGCAGCTATCCTGTTTATTTGTGCGGTGGTTTTCGGCCTTAGCATCTACCGGAGAATGCCGGTTTTAGATTCCCTGATGTTTGCCGTAGCCCTGGCAGTTGCAGCAATTCCGGAAGCGTTAAGTTCCATTGTCACCATCGTTCAGGCAATGGGCACACAGAAAATGGCAGGAGAAAATGCCATCATAAAGGATTTAAAGGCAGTGGAAAGTTTAGGCTGCGTTTCCGTCATCTGCTCCGATAAGACGGGAACCCTGACCCAAAATCGCATGACCGTACAGCAAATCTACGTAAACAGCCGTCTTTATCCTCCAGAGCTCTTAAACAAAGAGGTTCCGGTACATAGATATCTGTTGTATGATGCTATTTTAAATAATGATTCTGCCTACATAGAAGGAAAGCTGTTGGGGGACCCGACGGAAGCCGCACTGGTGCAGATGGCCGAACGGGCGGGGATAAACGAGGAAGCCATGAAATCCTATTACCCCAGAGCAGGGGAAATTCCCTTTGATTCCCAGAGAAAGCTTATGAGCACTATGCACAGGATCGAAGGGAAAAGGGTCCTGTTCACAAAGGGAGCGGTGGATGTGCTGCTTCCCAGGATCAATCATATTTGGACAGGGGAAGGGATCCGCAACATAAGGGAGGGAGACCGGCAGAACCTAATGGAGCAGAACATGGAATTTTCCAAACAGGGGCTCAGGGTTCTGACTTTTGCCTGCCGGGAAATGAATGAGGATGAAAGGCTGACGGAAAAATCAGAGGCCGGCTATACCTTTCTTGGAATGGTCGCGATGATGGATCCGCCCCGCCCGGAAACTAAGAATGCGGTATTAAACGCCAAAAGAGCAGGCATCCGCCCGGTTATGATTACAGGGGACCATAAGATCACTGCATCCGCCATAGCGGAGAAAATAGGCATCCTGGGAGAGGATGATATGGCAGTCAGCGGGCCTGAGCTTGATGATATGCCGGAGGAAGAATTGAGCCGAAAGCTGGAGCACATCAGCGTCTATGCCAGGGTTTCGCCGGAACATAAAATACGAATCGTCCGCTCCTGGCAGAAAAAAGGCCACATCGTAGCCATGACAGGAGACGGGGTTAATGACGCTCCGGCCTTAAAACAGGCCGACATCGGCGTTGCCATGGGAAAAATGGGGACAGAGGTATCAAAGGATGCCTCTGCCATGATCCTGACGGATGACAACTTTGCAACCATTATTAAGGCAGTTGCCAATGGCCGTAATGTTTACCGGAACATCCGGAATGCCATTAAATTTCTTTTATCAGGAAATATGGCTGGTATAATTTGTGTATTGTATACATCCTTTCGGGCTCTTCCCCCTCCCTTTGCGCCGGTTCACTTGCTGTTTATTAACCTACTGACCGACTCCCTTCCAGCCATTGCCATTGGCATGGAAAAGGCGGAGGCGGACCTTTTGGCCCAAAAGCCCAGGAATCCCAAAGAAGGAATCTTAACCAAGCGTTTTGTCCTTCAGGTCCTGCTTCAGGGGGCCCTTATAGCAGGCTGTACCATGACTTCATACCACACAGGTATGGTAACCGGAAGCGAGGCAGCCGCAAGCACCATGGCATTTTCCACCCTGACTCTGGCAAGACTATTTCACGGCTTTAACTGCAGAAGCGGCCATTCCATTCTGAAGATTGGATTTAAAAGTAATTTGTGGAGTATTATGGCCTTTGAGGCAGGAGCCATTCTTTTGGCAGCTGTGTTGTTCATACCAGGGCTTCATACCTTTTTTTACGTGGCAGATTTAAACGCAAGGCAGTTTATAACCATTTTCATATTTGCATTTATTCCTACGCTTGTAATCCAGGCATTTAAGACCATAAGAGAGAGTCTCCATTAAGAAAATAAGCACCCTGAAATATTGACATACTTTTTGGTCCATGGTAGTATTAAGTATACATAAATAGATAGCCTAAGAGATGACAGAGCCAGGTAATGAGTTCGGGTAACCGTTCATTTCCGAGGCTCTTTCTTTACTCCTTGAGAAAAGTTTAACAAGGAAAGAAATCCGGGGGCAATTACTGGAAGGGGAAGAAATTATGGGAAGATATGTCATTGCCTTAGATCAGGGCACGACAAGTTCCAGATGTATTCTGTTTGATGAGCAGGGGAACATCTGCAGTTCAGCACAAAAGGAGTTTACTCAGATTTTTCCGGAGCCGGGTTTCGTGGAGCATGACCCAATGGAGATCTGGTCTTCACAGCTTTCTGTGACCATGGAGGCCATGGGAAAGATCGGGGCCCATTACAGCGATATTGCTGCGATCGGGATCACGAACCAGAGGGAGACCACGGTGGTCTGGGATAAGGAAACTGGGGAGCCGGTCTATCATGCAATCGTGTGGCAGTGCCGCAGGACCGCTGACAGGATCGAGAAGCTTAAGCATGACGGCCTGGAAGGGCTCATTGTTGAACGCACGGGACTGATCCCTGACGCTTATTTTTCAGGAAGCAAGATTGAATGGATTCTTGATCATGTAGAAGGGGCAAGAGAACGGGCAGAGCGTGGGGAGCTGCTGTTTGGAACCGTAGATACCTGGCTGATCTGGAACCTGACCAAGGGCTGCATCCATGTGACGGATTATACCAATGCATCCAGAACCATGCTTTTTGATATACACCGGAAGTGCTGGGATGAGGAAATTCTTAATTATTTCCGCATTCCCAAATGCATGCTGCCGGAGGTTAAACCATCAAGTTGTATCTATGGCTACACTTCTTCGGATGTCATGGGAGGAAAGATTCCTATTGCAGGAGCGGCAGGCGACCAGCAGGCAGCTTTGTTCGGCCAGTGCTGCTTTGAAGCGGGGGAAGTGAAAAACACTTATGGAACCGGCTGTTTTCTTCTTATGAATACAGGAGAAAGGGCGGTAAAGTCTGAGCATGGACTTTTGACCACCATAGCTGCCAGTGACCAGGGGAACATCCAGTATGCTCTGGAAGGAAGTGTGTTTGTGGCAGGAGCTGCCGTTCAGTGGCTAAGGGATGAGATGCGGATGGTCCGTTCTGCCTCCCAAACAGAGGAATACTGCAGTGCTGCAAAGGATACGGGGGGCGTTTATATAGTACCGGCCTTTGCAGGACTTGGGGCACCCTATTGGGACCAGTACGCAAGAGGAACCATTGTGGGAGTGACCAGAGGAACCAGCAAGGAGCAGTTTATCCGTGCTACGGTGGAATCCATGGCTTATCAGGTCTGCGATCTCATTGAGGCCATGGAACAGGATTCGGATATTCATTTAAAGCAGTTAAAGGTGGATGGGGGCGCCTGCGCCAACAATTTCCTCATGCAGTTCCAGTCTGATCTGTTAAACACGGAGATCGTAAGGCCGGATTGTATTGAGACGACCGCTCTTGGAGCGGCATACCTGGCTGGACTTGCGGTTGGCTATTGGAAGAGCCGGGAAGAAATCAAGGCAAACTGGAAAGTATCCAGGGCCTTTGACAGCCAGATGGAGGAGGAACACCGGAAGAGGCTGGTTAAAGGCTGGAAGAGGGCGGTAAAATGCGCACTTTATTGGTCAGAAGAAGAGGAGTAAAACGTGGAGGGGTAGGATTTTGGAGGGTACATATTTATTGTTTGGGGGAATTACATTATCATACGTCATGATCCAGCTGGAATATATGCTGCGTATTATAACGGCTGGGTTATTAGGTTTTTTGATTGGCAGTGAGAGAAAAAACAGAAACAAATCGGCTGGAATCCGCACCCACGCCATTGTAGCGATCGGTTCAGCCCTTATGATGGTGGTTTCCAAATATGGGTTTTCGGATATTCCCAGCAGCGATGGGGCAAGAATCGCGGCTCAGGTGGTCAGCGGAATAGGATTTTTAGGTGCAGGGGTTATATTTGTGCGGAACAATCTGGTAAATGGACTGACGACGGCAGCCGGGATATGGGCTACTGCCGGAGTCGGGCTGGCTCTTGGGGCGGGCCAGTACATAGTGGGCATATTGTCTGCGGTTCTCATTATCGTCATGCAGACCATGACCCACCGGATCAGCTATTTTGCCCAGGTGGCTTCTTGCGGCTTCCTGCGGATGACCATAGCACAAAAGAACGGGGCAGTAAAAAACATGGAAGAGTTTCTGGAAAGAGAAAAGGTGGAGATCGCTTCTGTTAAGATCAACAAAAATAAAAAAGATGAGATTAAGCTGGAATTTGAAGTGATTTATCCGCCGGGCTTTGACAAAGGAGCCCTGCTGTCCAAGCTGGCAGAAGAGAGTGCAGTCATGGCAGTCAGCGAATAAGGGAAGGAGATACCCTGGCAGAAAAATCTTGACAATCCGGTCCGGATTGTGCTAGCATTAACTATATAAAATAGAAAAACCTTTGAGACGAAAGAGTAAGGGAATAAAACGGAAGTATCCGTTTGTTTTCCTTACTCTTTTTTGTATGATTTCCATTAAATAGGGTGACCATTACAGAGATGGAGGAGAAAAACATGAAGGAAATGAATTACGATGCAGCGATCATTGGCGGCGGCGTAATCGGCTGCGCAATTGCAAGAGAACTGGCTCGCTATGACCTTAGCATTTGTGTCATTGAGCGGGAGGAAGATGTCTGTTCCGGTACGTCTAAGTCAAACAGTGCCATTGTCCACGCAGGATACGATGCAATACCCGGGTCCTTAAAGGCGAGATTCAATGTAGAAGGCAATCATTTAATGGGAGAGCTTTCCGAGGAACTTGATTTTTCAATGGTCCGAAATGGCTCACTGGTACTCTGCTTTTCAGAGGAGGATGTGCCCGCTCTTAAGGAACTTTATGAAAAGGGTATAAAAAACGGAGTCCCCGGATTATCCATCCTTTCCGGCGATGAGGTTAGAGCCATGGAGCCTAATGTGACAGATACGGTAGTAGCAGCCTTATATGCACCTACAGGGGGAATCGTATGCCCCTTTGGTTTAACCATAGCACTGGCGGAAAATGCCTGTGACAACGGCGTGGAATTTTTATTTAATACTGAGATAAAAGATATCGAAAAGACGGAAAAAGGCTATGATCTTAAATCCGAAGAGGAGATCATCCATGCCACTTATGTGATCAACGCAGCCGGAGTTTATGCCGACGTATTCCATAACATGGTAAGCGAAGAGAAGAAGCATATCACGGTAAGAAAAGGAGATTACTGCCTGTTGGATAAGGAGGCCGGAACCCATGTGTCCCATACTATCTTCCAGCTCCCGGGCAAAATGGGTAAAGGAGTTCTGGTGACCCCTACGGTTCACGGCAACCTGCTGATCGGGCCTACGGCAATTAATGTGGAGGATAAGGAGGGCGTCGGAACAACCGCAAACGAACTGTCCGATATTATGGAGAAGTCTGCATGGGGAGTAAAGAATATTCCGCTCCGCCAGATCATCACTTCCTTTTCAGGTCTCCGTGCTCATGAGGATGGGGATGATTTTATCCTGGGAGAGGTTTCCGATGCCGCCGGTTTCTTTGATGCGGCAGGTATTGAATCACCGGGTCTTACAAGTGCCCCTGCCATTGGTGTTTATATAGCAGGTCTGGTTGCAGAAAAGGCAAAGGCTTCCCCAAGGGAGAATTTTAAATCCACCCGAAAGGGAATCCTGGACCCTCAGAAGCTGTCTTTTGAGGATCGGGCGGAACTCATTAAGAAGAATCCTCAGTACGGTACCATCATCTGCCGCTGCGAAGGGGTCAGTGAGGGTGAGATTGTAGATGCCATTACCCGGACTCTGGGAGCAGTTTCCTTAGACGGGATCAAACGCCGTGTCCGTGCCGGCATGGGACGGTGCCAGGCCGGTTTCTGTGCCCCTAAGACCATGGAGATCCTGGCAAGGGAAACAGACAGGAAGTTGGAAGATATCTGCAAGAACAGGCCCGGCTCCAATATAGTGACCGGTCATAAATAAGGAGGACAGCGACATGGCAGAACATGATATAGTGATAATCGGAGGCGGTCCGGCTGGTCTTGCTGCAGCAGTAGCGGCAAAAAAGGCGGGCATTACAGATATATTGATCCTGGAAAGAGAAGCCTGCCTTGGCGGTATCTTAAACCAGTGCATCCATAATGGTTTTGGCCTGCATACCTTTAAAGAAGAATTAACAGGCCCGGAATATGCGGCCCGTTACATAGAGCTGGCGGAGTCAGAAAATATTCCTTACAAATTAAATACCATGGTTCTTGATATTAACAAAGATAAAGAGATAACGGTCATTAACAGGGAAGATGGCCTGGCAATGATAAAGGCAAAAGCCATTATCCTGGCCATGGGATGCAGGGAACGCCCCAGAGGTGCCCTTAACATACCGGGCTACCGTCCGGCAGGAATCTATTCCGCAGGCACAGCCCAGAGATTAATGAATATCGAAGGCTTCAGCGTGGGGAAAGAAGTGGTGATCTTAGGCTCCGGAGACATCGGTCTCATCATGGCAAGGCGTATGACCCTGGAAGGTGCTAAAGTGAAGGTTGTGGCAGAGCTTATGCCTTATTCCGGAGGCTTAAAGAGAAATATTGTCCAGTGCCTGGATGACTATGGAATTCCCTTAAAGCTTAGTCATACGGTTATTAACATTGAGGGAAAGGATCGGTTGACAGGAATTACCCTTGCCCAGGTCGATGAAAAAAGAAAGCCGATTCCAGGTACAGAGGAATATTACAGCTGTGATACCCTTCTTCTTTCCGTAGGCCTGATTCCGGAAAATGAGCTTTCCAAAGGGGCAGGTGTAAAGATGAATCAGGTGACGTTTGGTCCCGAAGTAGGCGACCAGCTGGAAACCAGCAACCCAGGTATCTTTGCCTGTGGTAATGTGCTTCATGTCCATGACCTGGTTGATTATGTATCTGAGGAAGCCGCCTTGGCAGGAGCAAGCGCTGCAGCCTACATAAAGGCAGATGGAGAAAAAGAAACGGCTCATGCAGTAGAACTGGCAGCTGAGAACGGAGTCCGCTATACGGTGCCTCAGAAGATTGACGTGGAGAACATGAAGGATAAGGTTACAGTCCGTTTCCGTGTGGCCGATGTTTACAAGGACCGCTTCATCAGTGTTTATTACGATGATGTAAGGGTTTCCCACAAAAAGAAAAAAGTCCTGGCTCCCGGTGAGATGGAGCAGATTGTATTAAAGAAAGACAGCTTTAAGGAATATCCGGAGCTTAAGAGAATTGTTGTCTGTACGGAGGTGGAATGATATGGAGGTAAGAGAACTGATCTGTATCCGATGCCCTTTAGGCTGCCCGTTAACGGTGCGCATAGAAGGAGACCAGGTGGAAGTAACAGGGAATTCCTGCAGCCGCGGGGAGGAATATGGAAAAAAAGAGGTTTTAAGCCCTACCAGAGTGGTGACCTCCTCGGTCCGCGTCATAGGCGGTGACTTAGAAATGGTGCCTGTAAAAACAAAGCAGGACATTCCTAAGGACAAGATTTTTGCTTGTATGGAGGAAATCCGAAAGATGGAAGTTTCCGCACCTGTTTCCATTGGTGATGTGATCATTCCTGACTGCGCCGGAACCGGTGTTTCCATCGTTGCTACAAGGAACGTTGAAAAAGTGTAAAATAATTATATAAAAAACCTCGTAATTACGTTAAGCGGCTGAAGTCATATTGGAAGCCTGCGGAATTACGAGGTTGTTTTGCATAAAACAGGGGGAACCTATAGAAAATTTACCCAGGAAATGATATAGTTAAAAGAGATCTTTTGAGAATAATTAAAAAGGAAGAGGGGTTGATATGAAGGTATTTGCACACAGAGGCTACAGCGGTAGGTATCCGGAAAATACTATGTTGGCGTTTCAGAAGGCAGCAGAGACAGGCTGTGACGGGATCGAATTGGATGTGCAGCTTACAAAGGATGGTACCGTGGTGGTAATCCACGACGAAAGCATTGACCGGACCACGGATGGAGCTGGCTTTGTGAAGGATCTTACCTATGAGGAACTAAAGGAATTCAATGCAGATGCTGTCTGCGGAGGAATTCACGGTTTTGTGCCTGTTCCATCCTTTGAAGAATACTGTAAGTGGGCAAAGGATCAGGAGCTTGTTACAAATATCGAAATCAAGACTGGTGTATATTATTATGAAGGTCTGGAGGAGAAGACTCTGGAGCTTGTACGTAAATACGGGCTCGAAAAAAAGGTTATCTTTTCTTCCTTTAACCATACTTCCATAATCCGCTTAAAGGAACTGGCTCCCGAGATCCCGTGCGGCGCGCTGCTTGATCATCCGGGCCTGGGAAATGCAGGATACTATTGTGACCGGTATCATTTCGAATGCTACCACCCAGGAGTAAAGGGATTAACCAAAGAGGCTGTGGACAACTGCAGGAAATACGGAATTTTAGTGAATGTTTGGACGGTTAATGATATGTCCGCATTGGAGCAGGTCTATGAATGGGGCTGTGACGGAGTAATCAGCAACTTTCCGGAGGTCTGCAAGCGGTGGGTCCAAAGCAAAGATCTGTAGATAAAAGATAGCAGGAGTGAGGCGTGTAGTTTCCAGAGAACGCAGCTCCTGCTATCTTGTATGGAAAAAAGAACGTTAAAATATGCTTTTCTTCCTTATAAAATCCAGAAAGGGCAAAAATTGCCTTGACGGTGGGGGAAAGGATTGATAAAGTAGAACGAGATCCATATATTGTGGGTGAAGATGCAATCTCCACCACAAAGGAAGAGCTATGGTTCATGTAAAAGGAGGATGTTATGAAATTAGTTACATACGAGGTTGACCGGAGAAAAGATATCGGGGTAGTGAGTAAGGACGAGATGTGGATCTTTCCTCTCAGGGCATTTGGTATGGAGTATAAGGAGATGCTGGAAGTCATCAAGGGGCTTACTCAGTCTGAACTTGACCTGCTGGAACATGCCTCCGGCCTTGATCCTTACAACAGCAACGTCATCGGAGCTGCTATGATGAAGGAGGTCAGGCTGCTGGCGCCCATCCGGACACCGGAGCAGGACATCATCTGTCTGGGGCTTAATTACATGGAACATGCCGAGGAATCTGCCCGCTTTAAAAAAGAGGATTTTGACGGGAAACGCCCCAATGCTGTTTATTTCTCCAAGAGAGTGAATGAAGCGGTGGATCCATACGGGGAGATCTTAAGCCACAGCGATATCGTGGACAGCCTGGATTATGAGGCGGAATTAGGGGTTATCATTGGAAAAGATGCAAAGGATGTGGCACCGGAACAGGTAAAGGACCATATTTTCGGTTACACCATCATCAATGATGTCAGCGCCCGCAATGTGCAGAATGCCCATAAGCAGTGGTATTTTGGAAAGAGCCTTGACGGGTTTACTCCTATGGGTCCTTGTATTGTGACTGCAGGTTCCATAACCTATCCACCGGAGCTTGGCATTCAGTCTAAGGTAAATGGAGAGCTGAGGCAGGACAGCAATACCGGGCTTATGATATTTAATATAGATCATATTGTCAGCGAACTGTCTAAGGGGATGACTCTTAAGGCAGGTACAATTATTTCCACCGGAACGCCTAAGGGTGTTGGAATGGGATTTGAACCGCCAAAGTTTTTGGTGGCAGGAGATGAAGTGGAATGCCTGATCGAAGGGATTGGGGCCATTAAGAATAAGGTTGTATAAGAAAAATTAGGAATGCTGCTCATTTATTGGGCAGCATTTTTTTTTATGTCACAGTAAGAAAGAAACTTCTGCGGATGGAATCTCTATAGATAGAATACTGCCTGTGCAAAAAAAAGCAGGTCTGTAAACTGTTCTGATACTATACGGTTATGTATCGTAAATATTAAAAAATTATATTGACACTTTACGATGGTGCATTCTATAATTAGTTAGACTGAACGTCAGTCTAATTAAAGTTTAAGGAGCAATGTTATGCGAATTATAAAAGACGCTGATGTGCGTAAGAATGAAATACTGGATGCTGCCGCAGACCTTTTTAACAGTGATGGCTTTGATGGAACGACCATCAGCGCCATTATAGAGAAGGCCGGAATCGCGCGGGGAACAATATACTATCATTTCAAATCAAAGGAAGATATTTTGGATGCACTTATTGATCGGCGCAACACAGAGTTTTTGACTGCGGCCAGGCAGATTGCTTCGGATAAAAGTATTCCTGTATTGGAACGGCTGATCAGAACTTTTATTGCTATGAATGGTGATAAAGATGGCAAATCAGAACTCACCCGGCAGATGCACAAGCCCCAGAATGCTTTGATGCACCAGAAAACACATCAGGCAATGATGGAAGGCATCCCCCCGATTCTTATGGAAATTATTGAGGACGGTATCAATGAGGGCTTATTCAACACCCCTTATCCCTATGAGAGCTTGGAGATGGTTGTGGCTCATATCAATGCAGTTTTTGATGATTATGCGGAAAAACTTACAGGCGAAGAACTTTTGGGAAGGGTAAAGGCGTTTATATTTAATCTAGAAAGATTGTTTGGTGCAGAACGGGGAAGTTTTGACAGGGTGATAGAACTATTTCAAATGGATGGAGGAAGTGCCTATGAATAAGAACACGGGAAAACCATTTATAAAATTTGTTATGCTGTGCTCCGGCAGCTTTGTCGCCGCCATAGGCAGCGGCATAACATCTTTCGGGCTTGGCGTATATGTATTTGAGCAGACCGGTCTTGCGTCCTCCAGTACATTGATTATCTTGTTGGCTTTTTTACCGGGACTCCTGCTCACTCCGTTTGCAGGGGTGCTTGCTGATAAATACGACCGCAGGCTTTTAATGATACTCGGCGACGGGCTTTCCGCTTTGGGACTTATCTATATCCTGATTTGCATGATGAATGGCCCAGCACTGCTTTGGCAGATCGGAATAGGCGTTACCATCAGTTCGGTGTTTTCTTCACTCATAGAACCGGCGTTCAAAGCGACAATTACTGACCTGCTAACGGAAGAAGAATACACAAAAGCAAGCGGATTGGTACAATTATCCGGTTCCGCAAAGTTTTTGATCTCACCGCTCATCGCGGGGTTTCTGTTACAGGTTTCAGATATAAGGCTTCTGCTTATGATAGACATTTGCACAATCTTTCTGACTGTAATGGTGACGTTTGTGGTACGAAGGGGGCTTGCTGCCAAAGCTTCCGAATATAAAGAATCTTTCTTCCATGAGTTTAGAACCGGACTGACTGCGCTCACCCAAAACCGGGGCGTGTTCACACTGGTTTTATCAGGAATCGGCATCTCTTTCTTTTTAGGCTGCATCCAGTCTCTTTATACGCCAATGATACTTGGATTTACCGACAGTTCGGTGCTGGGGGTTGCCACTACGATTTCAGCCATGGGCATGCTGGTAAGCAGCCTTATTCTTGGCACGGTTCCCATAAAAAAGGGCTTTACACAAATGCTTTTTGCCTCGCTCTTTTTTGCCGGTATCTTTATGGCAGGCTACGGATTTAGAGAAAACATTATTTTAATCTGCATTTTTGGTTTTCTCTTTTTTTCAATGCTTCCATTTGCCAACACAAGCATTGATTATCTGATCCGTACCAATATCAGCAACGATGTGCAAGGCAGGGTTTGGGGACTGATCGGTATTATCTCCCAGCTTGGATATGTGATTGCATACAGCATTTTAGGTCCGCTTGCAGACTATGTATTTATCCCTTTGCTGGTAGAGGATGGCGCGCTGGCAAATAGCATGGGAAAGGTAATCGGCGTGGGAAGCGGCAGAGGAATTGGATTATTAATTATGATAGCTGGTCTGTTGTTATCTGCAACGGCCATTCTTTTATATAATATAAAGTCCGTCAGGGGGCTGGAGCGGGGAGGTGAACTGTGTACAGAAAAATAATAATAAACGATGTAAAGAAAAGCAAACTGATTACAATCACCATTACCGCATTTATTCTGCTTGCGGCAATGCTTACCTCCCTTGCCGCGATATTGTCGGTGAATTTGTTCTCTGCTATTAACAACATGATGTTAAGAGCCGAAACGCCCCACTTTATGCAGATGCACTCCGGTGATATTGATATGGAACGGCTTTCTGCTTTTGCAGATACGGAAAATAATGTAGAAGATTTTCAGGTGCTTCCCTTTCTCAACATCGAGGGCGCAGAAATTGTCATTGGTGAAAACTCCCTCGCCGGTTACGTGCAGGATAACGGCCTTTCGGTGCAGAGCAGACGCTTTGATTTTCTGCTGGGCCTTAACGGCAATATTATTTACCCGGCCAAAGGAGAGATCTATGTTCCCATTTACTACATGAAGCAGGGGCTGGCAGGTATTGGCGACACCATAACCATTCATGGGGTTTCCTTTACGGTAGCTGGTTTCCTGCGGGATTCTCAAATGAACGCTTCCATGATTTCCTCCAAGCGGTTTCTTATCAATGAAAGTGATTTTGAAAAAGTAAAGAAATTTGGAAAGCTGGAATATTTAATAGAGTTCCGACTTAGGGACAGTTCCGCTGTTTCCGCTTTTGAATCTGGCTATATTGCCGCAGGACTTCCGGCAAACGGGCCTCCCGCCATCACCCATTCCCTGTTTAAGCTGGTAAATGCCCTTGATGACGGCATGATGATAGCGATGCTTATCCTTATCAGCGTCCTTGTAATCGTGATCAATTTCCTGTGTATACGTTTTACCCTGCTTGCCAAGGTGGAAGAAGATTACCGGGAAATTGGCGTATTAAAAGCTATCGGTCTGCAGGTTGGAAGCATCAAAAAGCTCTATCTGGCTAAGTATGGTGCTATTGCCGGAACTGCCTGCATAGCTGGATTCATCCTGTCTCTGTTTGCAAAAGAGCCTTTGATGGAGAATATTCGTCTGTATATGGGAGAGAGCGGCAGTTCCGGTCTCGGCACGGTATTTGGAATGATAGGCGCAGGGATTATCTTTTTGGTGGTGGTGCTTTATGTGAACGGCGTTCTATGCCGCTTCAAAAAAGTATCAGCGGCAGAGGCCATACGCTTTGGAGCGTCCCAGAGTGGAGCCAAACTTGCGAAAAGCTACCGGCTATCCTGCAGCGGGGGGCTCCCGCCGAATATTTTTCTTGGCATTCAGGATGTGCTAGCCCGAAAAAAACTTTACAGCACAATGCTTTTGGTGCTTGTTATTTCCTCATTCCTGATGATTGTGCCGCAGAATACTTATAATACCATTTCCCAAAGAAACTTTATGACTTATATGGGCATTGGCGAATGTGATATGAGAATCGATATCCAGCAGACGGAAGATATTGCAGGAAAGACAGCGGAGATAGCAGCTGCGATGGCACGGGACACAGATATTAAAAAATACACGGTGCTGACCAGTTATATGTTCGATATGAAAATGGAGGACAGTACCACTGAAAAGCTAAAGGTGGAACTTGGCGACCAATCAGCGTTCCCTATTGAGTATTCGGCTGGCAGAGCCCCGCAGCGCGAATCGGAAATCGCTATTTCATCATTAATTGCGGGCGATCTCGAAAAAGGGCTTAATGATATTATCGTGCTCAATATTGACGGTCAGGAGAAGCGGCTTACCATAAGCGGGATATATTCTGATATCACTAATGGGGGCAAGACGGCAAAGGCAGTTTTTAAAACCAGTAAGGACAGCATTCTATGGAGTATTATTCCGGTAAAATTACAGGCGGATGCTGCCACAGATCAAAAGATAACCGGATATAAGGAACAGTTTTCCTATGCCAAGGTATCCGATATAGATGAATACATCGGCCAGACCTTTGGCGGGATTACTGATGCGGTTAAAAAAGCTTCTTACGCTGCCATTGCCGCTGCCGCCATACTCACTGTGCTGGTCACACTTCTCTTTATGAAAATGCTGGTGACAAAGGATAGATATCCGATTGCCGTTTTAAAATCCCTCGGCTTTAAAAATGAAGATATCTGCCGGCAATATATGGTGAGGTCTGCCATAGTACTGGCTGCCGGCGTTTTAATAGGCACTGCCTTGGCAAACACTTTGGGAGAGCTGGTGGGCGTGGGTTTGATTTCATCTTTTGGCGCATCCACGTTCCGCTTTAATATAAACCCGTTGTTTGCCTATCTGTTTTCCCCTGTTTTAATGGCGGTCTGTGTCTATCTGGCAGCACGTTTTGGCATTTCGGAAATTTCCGGTCTGAAGATATCCGAATATAGAAAGGAGTAGCCTATGAATAAAATTCTAAGCGGAAAAAATATTGTAAAAACCTATGGCAAAGGACGGGAAGCGTCCAATGCACTCAATGGAGTGAATATAGAAATATTAGCCGGAGAGTTCGTCGCAGTGATGGGGCCGTCCGGCTGCGGAAAGTCTACGCTGCTCTTTGCGTTAAGCGGTACAGATACCATCAACAGCGGTTCTATCCAATTTGGCGGTAAGGAACTGACCCGGCTTAATGAAAACGCACTGGCAGATATTCGCAGAACAAAGATGGGATTTGTATTCCAGCAGCCTGCCATGCTGAAAAATCTGAATATTCTGGATAATATCATTCTTTCCAGCGTACAGGAAAAAAGAAAAAATACCGCCGGCATTATCAGAAAAGCCAAGACATTGATAGAAAAGACCGGCATAACCGGGCTGGAAGAAAGAGATATTACCGAGGTTTCCGGCGGTCAGCTCCAACGCGCCTGTATCTGCCGCGCCCTTATGAGCGAGCCGGAGATTTTATTTGCTGACGAACCTACCGGCGCACTCAACTCAAAATCATCGGAAGAAATTATGGAGCTGTTTTCCGATATCAGCAAAAATGGCATGGCTGTTTTTCTTGTAACCCATGACGCAAAAGTCGCGTCCAGAGCTGACCGGGTGTTATTTATGAATGACGGCGCTGTTAGGTCCGAGCTTTTTTTGAAAAAGTTTAATGGACGCGACATGGAAAACAGAGTGAATCAGGTTATTTTGCGGATGAGGGATTATGAAATATAGGTAATGGGTGCTTATAGTCCGGCGATGCTGGAACGGTAATTAAAGGGGATTTCACTGATGATATTGGCTTTATAAATAAACAAAATCAATAAATGTTTGTTTATGCGTAGACATTTAGTAAAAAATCATATATAATAACCCTTATTAAGGGTATCCTGATATTTGAATGCAGGAAATAAAGAAAAGGAATTATATGCATTGTTACGATGCGTGGAATGGATATAATCATGAAAAATTTGTTTGACAGAAAATCTTTGTGGCAGGCTGGACCCGATGAATTAAAGAGTGGATATTATGAAGATGATGATTCCGTTTACTGTTTCATTTGCAATGAGCATTATACCAAGGGTGAGATTTATTCCTATGACGGTCACTTTTATGATGCATATAAAATGGCTGACATCCATGTCGCAGAAAAACATGGATCAATGCTGAATTATTTGATGAATATGAATCCTTCTTTTTTAGGCTTATCAAAGCTGCAGCACTCCATATTAAAATTGATGGTAGAGGGCTTATCCGATAAAGAAATAGCTGCGCAAAAAGGCATTTCTTATTCGACTGTACGGAATTACCGCTTTAAGCTTCACGAACATGAAAAGCAATCAAAACTGTTTTTAGCGACAATGGAACTGTTACATAAAAAGGAGGAAGCTATGAAATCAGAACATGATGCAACAGAGTTTTATGATGCTCATAAAACTGCAACAATGGTGGATGACCGGTATGATGTTACCATAGAAGAAAAGACGAAGATCTTGTCCAGATATTTTGATAAAAGCGGGGCGGTAAAGCAGTTTCCTTCAAAGGAAAAGGCTAAAATCGTGGTTCTCCGTGAAATAGCAGCCAAGTTTCTGCCAGGTGTCCATTACAGCGAAAATGAAATCAACAATGCTTTGAAAGAGATATATCATGATTTTCCATATATCAGGCGTCTGTTAATCGAATACGGCTTCTTTTGCCGCACGGACTTCGGCTCTGAATATTGGCTCAAGGAGTAAATTCAATTGTCATATCACCATACTACTTTTATAAAAATCCGGAAGAAAATCTGAACAAAAGATTTTTTCCCGGATTCTGTTTATATCCGGAATGTTTTCTTAGTGCAGATTTCCCTCATTCGCCCCACTCCGCCTTATAAACCAGAGGAATAACTCCGGCCGGACAGGACATGCCCTTTGCTGATTATGCAGAAAATACTACCGGTTATGCAAAAAGCCACCCTGAGAATCCATAGTATGCTAAAGTGAAGTTCATACCACGCAGCTTGTGGTAATTTTTATGGAGGAGGATGAAAGAAATGTTACAAATCAACATCGATGATGTATTAAAAATCGTCAACCTTTGTGTGCCGTACCTCATTGGATTGGCCATTGCAGTTGCAGCCGCAGTGGTGGTTATGGTAGTATGCAGGAATAAGAAATCTGCAACCTGTTATTTGATCCGGCGCCAGGGGCTCATGGCCATTGGGCTTGCCGTGGTTATCGTAGTAAATATGATATGCTGGGGTCCAATGTCCAGTCTGATCTCCCTTGCAACCGGAAGTGGAACAATTTCAAAAGAAACCTCAGACAAAGCAACAGAGCTTTGTACTAGAATTGCAGAAGAAGGAATCGTTCTTTTAAAAAATGAGGAAAACTTACTTCCTTTAAAGACAGATTCTAATTTAAACGTTTTTGGCTGGGCTTCCACCAATCCATGCTATGGAGGTACCGGTTCAGGCTCCCTCTCTGACGCATATGAAACCGTGTCTCTTCTTCAAGGGCTTGAAGACGCGGGATTTAAACTGAATACCGGGCTTACTGATTTCTATACCGCATACCGGAGCGACCGTCCCAATGTGGGGATGTGGGAACAGGACTGGACACTTCCGGAGCCTTTAAAGGAATCCTACACCAGTGAGCTGATGACAGATGCAAAAGCATTTTCTGATACGGCACTGATCGTGATTACCCGTGTAGGAGGGGAAGGAGCCGATCTCCCTACAGATGTCAGCGCAGTTACCTATACAGATAATTCTGCCGAATATAAGGATTTTGAGGCCGGGGAGCATTATCTGCAATTAAGTAGGACGGAAAAGGACATGGTTGATTTGGTTTGCTCCAATTTCGACAATGTCGTTTTAGTTTACAATGGTGCAAACGCCATGGAGCTTGGCTTTCTCAATGATTACAGTCAGATAAAGAGTGCTATCTGGTGTCCGGGAACCGGTCAGTCCGGCTTTGAGGCACTGGGCGAAATTGTAAGCGGTGCTGTCAACCCCTCAGGAAAAACAAGTGACACCTTTGCTGCAGACTTAACAGCGACTCCTCACTATAATAACTTCGGAAGCTTTATTTACGATAACATGAATGAATTCGCGGGTAAGGCATTTAAGGGAGAGGCTACCTATCCCAGCTTTATCAATTACGTGGAAGGCATTTATGTTGGTTACCGTTTCTATGAAACTGCCGCAGAGGAAGGGCTCATTGATTACGGTAAAACGGTGCTTTATCCCTTTGGATACGGCATGTCCTATACCTCTTTCTCTCAGGAAATGGGGAACCTCACAGAAGCAGACGGCACGATTTCCTTTGACGTGACCGTTACCAATACTGGAGACAAAGCAGGAAAGGATGTAGTGGAGGTTTATTACAATCCGCCCTATACAAATGGAGGAATTGAAAAGGCTTCTGCAAATCTGATTGCCTTTGATAAGTCAGATCTCCTGGAGCCGGGCCAGTCCCAGACCATTGCAGTTTCTTTCCAGGCGGAAGATATGGCATCCTACGATGCAGCTGGGAAGGGCGCTTATGTCCTGGAAGCAGGAGATTATAAAATCTCGATCCGGACCGATTCCCATAATGTCATCAAAGAACAGATTTATACCGCAGCTTCGGAAACCATATATGATGAAGCCAATCCCCGCTCTACCGATAAGGCGGCTGCGGAAAACAGGTTTGCTGATGCTAAGGGAGAACCGGCTTATTTATCCCGTGCAGACGGATTTGCAAATTATAAAGAGGCTACGGCAAAGCCTTCTACCCTGACCATGCCGGAAAAATATAAGGCTACCTTTGTAAATAACAGCAATTACGATCCAGAAGCTCATAACAATGCTGAGGATATAAAACCGGTAACCGGCGCAAAGAATGGATTGAGCCTTGCCGCCATGCGGGGGCTGGATTATGACGATCCGCAGTGGGAGAAGCTTCTTGACCAGCTGACCGTAGGAGAAATGGATACCATGGTCGCCATCGGAGGTTATCAGACGTCAGCAGCTAAGAGCGTGGATAAGGTAGGTACCGTGGATTGTGACGGACCGGCTTCCATTAACAACAACTTTACAGGAACCGGCTCCATCGGCTTTCCTTCCGCAGTGTTGATTGCTAGTACCTGGAACCGTGATATTGCAGAGGAATTCGGAGAAAGCATCGGTAAGATGGCAGACGAAATGAAGGTATCCGGCTGGTATGCGCCGGCTATGAACACTCATCGTTCCGCCTTTGCAGGCAGAAATTTTGAGTATTATTCCGAAGACGGAATCCTGTCAGGAAAAATGGCGGCCAGTGCAATTAAGGGTGCAGAACGTCATGGAGTATATGCTTATATGAAACATTTTGCCCTTAATGACCAGGAAACCAACCGGACCAACATGCTTTGTACCTGGTCCGGCGAACAGGCCATCCGTGAGATTTATTTAAGACCATTTGAAATTGCAGTAAAAGAGGGCGGAGCAAAGGCAGTAATGTCCGCATTTAACTACATTGGAACCGAATATGCAGGTGCTTCTGATGCACTGCTTAACAAGGTGCTTCGGGATGAATGGGGTTTCCGCGGCTTTGTGCTCACAGATTATTTCGGAGGATACGGATATCAGAATGCCGATCAGGAGATCCGGAACGGCAACGATGCCATGCTGGTAGCCTATGATACGGAAACCAACCATTTAAAGGATACGTCCAGCGCTACAAGCCTTCAGGCTATGCGTAAGGCTTGTAAAAACATGATGTACACGGTAGTAAACAGCCGTGCCTACGAAGGAAACAACGCAAAGGGCGGAATGCTTCCATGGCAGATCGCAGCCATTGTGGCTGATGTGATTCTGGCGGCAGGATTTATAGCCTTGGAGGTAAGAATTATCAATGCCTATAAAAAGAAACGGGAATCATAGGCAGCAGCTTAGGAGGGGGAAAACTCATCTAATGTCCGGAGGAAAATGACATGAAACATACTGATATCATTGAAAAGATGACAATAGAAGAAAAGGCGGCCATTTTAAGCGGGAAGAATGTATGGCAGTCCCGGAACATCGACCGGCTGGGTATCCCTTCCATATTCTGCGCTGATGGCCCCCATGGAATCCGGAAACAGGCAAGGGAAGGGGATCATTTGGGATTAAATGCTTCCCTTCCGGCTACCTGCTTTCCTACGGCAGCGTCCATCTCAAATAGCTGGGATATGGACCTTTGCCGTGAAATCGGGGAAGCTCTGGGAGAGGAAGCCTCGGCCCTGGACGTGAATGTCCTGTTGGGGCCTGGCCTTAATATTAAGAGAAGCCCCCTTTGCGGAAGGAATTTTGAATATTTCTCCGAAGACCCCTACTTATCCGGAAAACTGGCGGCAGCCTACATTAAGGGTATTCAGAGTCAGGGCGTGTATGCATGCCCCAAGCATTTTGCAGTCAACAGCCAGGAGCTGCGCCGCATGGCCATGAATTCCGTGGTGGATGAAAGGACCTTAAGAGAGATTTATCTGGAGGGCTTTGAAATTGCGGTGAAAGAGGGTGGGGCAAGATCCATTATGACCAGCTACAATGAAGTCAACGGTGTCTATGCCAATGAAAATGAACATCTTCTAAAGGATATCCTGCGGGGAGAGTGGGGCTTTGACGGCATCGTCATCACTGACTGGGGAGGTTCCAATGACCATGTGAAGGGGGTGGCAGCAGGGTCTAATCTAGAAATGCCTTCCCCTGGCCTTCATTCTGCCAGGGAGCTGATCGAAGCAGTAGAGAATGGCAGCCTTTCCATGGAAGCGCTGGAGGCTAACGTCGACGATTTGCTGGAGGCGGTGCTTGACCTTACCGGAAACCGGGAAAATAAGGGGAAATCTTTTGATCAGGAAGGGCATCACAAGCTAGCGGAAAAGGCGGAAGAGGAGAGCATCGTGCTATTAAAAAACGAAGATGAACTTCTTCCGTTAAAACCCGGCTGCAAGGTGGCGTTAATCGGTGACTTTGCCTTCACCCCCCGTTATCAGGGGGCAGGATCTTCCCTGGTAAATCCTATCCGGGTGGAGAATATGGAGGCAATGATAAGGAATTATCCTTTGAATGTGACCGGCTGTGCCAGAGGCTATTCCCGTGGCGGAAAAACTGATGTCACCTTAAAAGAGGAAGCCTTAACGCTGGCTGCCCAGGCCGATGTGGTGCTATACTGTTTTGGTCTTGATGAAATCAGTGAATCGGAGGGGATGGACCGAATCCATATGGGAATCCCCCAGAACCAGATCAGTCTGCTCACTGCGTTATCAGAGGCAAATCCCAATGTAGTAGGAATCTTAAGCGCAGGTTCTGCCATAGAAATGCCGTGGCATGAATGCTGTAAATCCCTTCTCCACGGTTATTTAGGCGGAGAAGCCGGACCGTCCGCCATGCTTCGCGTAATAACCGGAGAAGTGAACCCTTCCGGCCGGCTGAGCGAGACTTATCCCCTGCGGTATGAGGACACTCCGGCTTACCGGTATTTTCCCGGAGCAGAACGTTGCTCCCAGTACCGGGAGGGCATTTATGTGGGTTACCGATATTATGATACCGTAAAGGTAAAGGTGCAGTATCCGTTTGGCTATGGTCTGTCCTATACCACCTTTTCCTATAAGGACCTTGAGGTATTGGAGAATGAAGTCCGTTTCACCCTTACAAATACGGGAAGAGTTGATGGTAAGGAAGTTGTCCAGCTTTATGTGGGAGGACCTAAGGGCAGGATATTCCGGCCTGAAAAAGAGCTGAAGGGCTTTAAAAAAGTATTCTTAAAGGCGGGGGAATGTAAAGCAATCACGATTCCCTTTGATGATAAGACCTTCCGGTACTGGAACAGTATGACAAACCGTTTTGAGGTGGAGGGCGGCGTTTATTCCATATTCATCGGTGCAAATGTAGCGGATATTAGGCTGCTTCAGACAGTGACCCGGGAAGGGACCACAAAAGATTGGCCGTATAAGGCTGAAACCCTTAAATCTTACTATACCGGCAGGATTAGCCAGGTGTCTGAGAAAGAATTTGAAACTCTTTTAGGTCATCCGGTTCCCGAAGGAAAATGGTCTGGAGACTTAAGCTTAAATGATGCACTCAGCCAGATGTATTATGCCAAAAGTCCCTTGGCCAGACTGGTCTGGCGGATTCTGACAGGCTTGAAAAACAAGAGCGAGGAAAAAGGAAAGCCGGATTTAAACCTCTTATTCATTTATAACATGCCGTTCCGCGGGATCGCCAAGATGACCGGGGGAGCAGTCAGCATGGATATGGCGGAGGGGATGGTTTTGGCAGTGAACGGCCATTTTTTCCGCGGGATGAGACGAATCATCGGCGGGTACTTTGCCAATGCAAAAGCAAACAGAGCTTATGAGAAAAAGCTCTCCGGTAAATAGAAGGGAGGGAGCACATGCTGTCACGAATAAAATCCGGATGGAAGACCTTTGCGGGCAACCATCCGACCTTAGCACAATTTTTAATATTTTTTCTCGTGTCCAACGGAGTTACGGTATTGCAGATGATTTTAATGCCGGTTTTCCGAAACATTTTCGGAATGACTTCCCTGGTGGATACAAACTTCCAGATATGGCATGTGGGCTCCAATTTAGACGGCACGCCCTATTATATATTTAATTACGGAGCGGGTGCACTATCCGCCGGCGGGGGCGGAGGACTTGCGTATTTTCTAGCGGTGGAAATTACCATGGGAATCGCCCAGGTCATCAACTTTTTTCTTCAGAGGAATGTTACCTTTAAAGCCAATAACAGTGCTGCAAAGGCAGCCTTGTGGTATGTGATCGCTTATATCATCATTACAATTGGCGCAGCCGCTCTGCAGGGCCTTTATAAGGCTCCTGTCTATCATCTGTTCATGAACGGTTTAAACCTGGGCGGAGGGGGAGAGACCATTGCAGATGTAATCACCATGCTGATCAATTCTGCGATTTCCTTCTGGGTGTTCTTCCCCATCTTTAAGGTCATTTTTAAGAACAATGAAAAATAATCGGAAGCCGTAAAAAAGATGTAAACGCATAATAAAATCAGGCAGCCCGTATGAAGAATGTTCATACGGACTGCCTGATTTTATTATGTTTCTCTGTTTATGCTGTTTTGTAGAGGCATGGCAGTGCGAAAGCTATTTACGCTTATTCACGGACGGCCAATGTCTCATCCTGGATCGGTATGAGGAGCTGAAGGCGGAACCAGTTATCTCTGGAAGAAATGGTCATTGAACCGCCATATTTTTCCACTGCGGCCTGAATGCTTTTTAAACCGTACCCATGATACAGCTTATTACTTTTCGTAGTGGGAGGAAAGCATCCGTTCACCATGGCCAGCTGGTTTTCCAAATAATTTTCACATTGAATCATTAAAAAGTGGTTCCGTTTAAATATGGAGAGATTGATCAGCCTTTTTTCCGGATCTTCAAACTGTGAAACGCATTCAATGGCATTATCCAGAGCATTTCCAAAGATGGAACAGATGTCTTTTACATGGAGAAAGGAAATCAGTTTTCCATCGGCCATGCAGGCTAAGGTGATTTTGTTTTGGGTGCAGTAGGTACTTTTGGTGGTCAGTACCACATCTAATACCTGATTCCCCGTATTTGCCATAGCCTCCTGGGTGAGAATGGCTTTTTCCATTTCAGATAGGCATTGCTCCCTCTTTTCCGGATCCTTTTCCGCCCGGATCGCAATCATGTAATGTTTCAGATCATGGAATTCCCGTCTTAACAGTTCCATATTGTCAATGGCCATGCGGTACTGATCGTATTGACGCTGTAAGACCCCGTTCATTGCATGGTTTTCGCTGCGGACCTGCAGTTCTTTTCTTCTGTTTTGCTGGGCGAAAAGCATCAGGAGTCCTCCGAAATCCACCAGGGTCCTTACATAGAGTAGAGAACTGGTGGCACTGGAAAAGGGGGTATTAGGCATGACAAAGCTTATATTGCTGATTAAAAAGGCACCCAGTGCAATAAAAACAGCGCCGACAAGCTCCTTCCGTTCCACTTCCATTCCCTCTGCCTGTGGAATGTGCTCTTTTTCCAGAAAATAATATACCGTATAAATGCACCCATAGGAAATTGACATGATCAGGACGGAAAGGGCCCTGCTCACCCGTCCGAAGCTGAGCGCCCACCATACATACAGCTGCCACTGGAAAGAGGCAGTAAACTCCGCCAGAACAAAAGCGCGGACACAAAGGAATCCGGCGTCATAAGGAGAGATCCGGCAAGAGGCATAGATGGAAAAATACATCAGTAAAATGGCGGCGATCATCCCTGGAAACCATAGATACAGCGGAAGAATGGCGGCAATCATGTGGAGAAGAAAAAACAAGCCAAGCATGCCCACAAAAGAAACGGCCAGGTTGAGTCCCTTAAGCCTTCTTCGAAGCATAAGAATGTAGATTATGCAGGCACACCATTCGGCTAGAGCGGTAAAGGGGCGGGGCGTATTCATAAGTTCGCCAAAGTTCATCGGTTTAACCTCCCATATATTCAGCTAGGCATTCCATAAATGATTTTTTCCGGCTCCGGCTAACGGGAATCTGTTCGCCTGAAAACAGCAGTACATCGCTAGGCAGGCAGCCGGTCACGTGTTTTAAATTAACCAGATAGGCATTGTGGCACTTGGCAAAACCAAAGGTCTTTAAATTCTCTTCCAACCGTTTCATGGGCCCGGAAGCCACAAAATTCCCTTTGTCCGTATGGATGAGGACATGGTGCAGCTGGCTTTCGATATAATAGACGGAGTCCGTGCTCATCCGCATGGTACCTTCGGGCCTGTCTATATTGATATAGTGTATTGCCTGCCGTTTCTGGATTCTGCCCACAGCTTTATTTAGTATTTGTGAAAAGGAAAGATAGGGCACTGGTTTTAATATATAGCCCAGGGCGTCTACCGTGTATCCCTCTACTGCAAACTGGGAGGAGGAGGTAATAAAAATGAAGATCACATCCTCATCAAGCTCCCTGATCTTTTGTGCCGTTTTCATGCCGTTTAAATATTTCATCTGAATGTCCAGCAAAATGATATCATAGCTGGCAGTATAGTCCGATACAATATCAAGACCGTCGGTAAAAGCCTGAAGCTGAAAGCTGACGGAATGATCTTCTTCGTACCGGGCAAGGTAGCCTTTTAGTGTTTCCACATATTCCATTTCATCTTCTACAATAGCGATTTTAATCATATCTTTGTCCTCAAACCGGTCATTCATTTCCTACTATAAAAGTATAGCATGGGCATCAAAAAAAATCCAAGGTATTTTAAAGGGGCAAGTCTTTGACCTTGGGAAATAAAGCAGGTAAAAAGGCGGTACATATGAAAAGATTAAGATAAAGGATTATATTGAAAAAAGCGTGAAACAGAAGAGTTAATCAATCTATGGAAAAGGAGAAAAGGGGTCTTTTTATGCCCTAAAATGGACCATAAAGGCATTAAAGTTATATAAATATTACAATGAAATGAAATATGTGTTCAGAATATTGGACAGTTTGCCAGAATAATGGATTGCTCCGAAAGAAATGAGATAATATAATAATCTTACAGATATTTCAAACGCAGAGGGCAGGCGGGCGCACTGGATATGGTGGTAGACCTTGGTGATGAGAAGGAAGGGGACTTCGTCAGGGTGACCTGAAGAATCGAAGATTTGAAAAAGGCAGCCGCCTGCTCTTTCTGCACTTTCGGAAACATAGGCAAAGCAGTACAACTAAAGGAGGATAATGGAAATGAAAAAAAGAATGATTTCATTGTTATGTGCAGCGGCAGTAGCAACAAGCCTGGCAGGCTGCTCTGGTGGTACCAGTCCAACGTCGGGGAAAAATGCGGACACACAGGCGCCCAAGACAGAGGCAGGCACAGAGGCTAAGAAAGAGGAGGGGGCAGCAGCCTCAAAAGAGAAGCTGATTATCTATAGTCCTCTTACCGAGTCCATGATCGACTCCATGCTGGCTATGTTTGAGGAAGATACCGGTATTGATGCAGAGTGTCTGGCTATGGGTACAGGAGACGCATTAAAGCGAATCCAGACGGAGGCAGACAAACCACAGGCAGATATCCTCTGGTCAGGAACCATAGGCACTGTGAAAAATAAGAGCGAATATTTTGCTGATTACATAACTGTTAATGAGGATGCTTTCTATGATGAGTACAAGAACACAGAGGGCAATATGACACGTTTTGATACCATCCCATCTGTTATCATGGTAAACACAGACCTGATTGGAGATATCAAGATTGAGGGATACGAAGACCTGCTGAATCCGGAGTTAAAGGGCAAGATTGCATTTGCAGATCCGGCAGCTTCCTCCTCCTCTTTTGAGCATCTGGTAAATATGCTCTATGCCATGGGCGGCGGCAACCCGGACAATGGCTGGGATTATGTAAAACAATTCTGTACACAGCTGGACGGCAAGCTTTTAGGCGGTTCCTCCGCAGTATATAAGGGCGTTGCGGATGGAGAGTACACCGTAGGCCTTACCTTTGAACAGGGTTCTGCGCAGTATGTAGGTGCGGGTTCCCCTGTAAAAACTGTTTACATGAACGAGGGTGTTATCTTCCGGGGTGATGGCGTGTATATCATCAAGGGATGCCAGAATGAGAAAAATGCTCAGATATTCATAGACTGGCTTACCAACAAGGAAGTACAGGAATTCATGAATAATACTCAGTATAGAAGGACTATCCGCAAGGACGTGGAGGCGGGAGATGCCATGGTTCCGATGGATCAGATCAAGGTAATCCAGGATGATGAGACCGATACAGCAGCCCACAAGTCTGAGTGGTTAAATGAGTTTAAAGAGATGTTTACAGAGTAAGGCTGTACCGGATAACTGATACCGGCAGTACTGGACTATATACACCGGGGGCGTGGCTTCATATGTCACTCCCCTTCATTTTAGAGGAATTGAGGGAAACGTATGAGTGTTTCAATCGGAATCGGCAATGTAGTAAAAAAATATGGAGATCTGACCATCATACCGGACTTATCCGCCTATATTAAAAATGGAGAGTTCTTTACGCTCCTTGGGCCTTCTGGTTGTGGTAAGACAACGCTGCTGCGTATGATAGCGGGCTTTAACAGCATTGAAGGGGGAACCATAAAGTTTGATGAAGAGGTCATAAATGACATTCCCGCCCAGAAGAGGAATATCGGTATGGTGTTCCAGAGTTATGCCATTTTCCCGCATTTAACGGTCAGGCAGAACGTGGAGTACGGCTTAAAGATCCGCAAGGTGCCAAAGGACCAGATGAAGGACAGGATTGATGAAATCCTTAAAGTGGTTAAGATTGACGAGTATCAGGATCGTCTGCCGGAGCGTCTGTCAGGAGGACAGCAGCAGAGGGTGGCTCTGGCCAGAGCAATCGTTATCCATCCCCAGGTGCTTCTCATGGATGAACCCCTGTCCAACCTGGACGCAAAACTTCGTATTGAGATGCGAAGCGCCATCCGTGACGTGCAGAAGCAGGTGGGGATTACCACCGTGTATGTAACCCATGACCAGGAGGAAGCTTTAGCCATATCAGACCGGATTGCAGTGATGAAGCAGGGAATCATCCAGCAGATAGGCTCTCCCCAGGACATCTACGCACGGCCTTTCAATGCATTTGTATCCACCTTCATCGGGCATTCCAACCTGTTCTTTGGTACCATAAGGAAGCAGGGAGACGTTCCGGCAGTGGTGCTCAGCAATGGATACCAGGTGCTTATGCCTAACCTTGTAGACACGGTTACAGAAGGGCAGAAGGCAGTAATATCTGTGCGTCCTGAGGAATTTTCCCTGAACGAGGAGGGATTGGAGTGTGAGATCATCAGCAGGACCTTCCTTGGGAAGTACACCAACTATTTCCTTCGTTTCCCCGACGGCATGGTGCTGGATAACCAGCCCAGCATTGAATACTCCCAGGATCTGGGCCACGTGGACCGTATATTCGGCGTGGGAGAGAAGATTCGTTTAAGGCCTAACCCCAACAAAATCAATGTGTTTACCGAAGACCTGGAACGGAGTCTGATAAAGGATGTGAAGAAATATGACGAATAAAAAAATCAGATGGGATTTTTGGACCATTGTGACTGTAGTCATTCTCGCACTGTTTGCCATATTCCTTTTGTATCCGCTGATAAGCCTTTTCCTAAGCGGTTTTAAGGATACGGAGACTGGTATCTGGACTATGGATAACTATGCCAGATTTTTTTCAAAGAAATATTATAAGAGCGCACTGTTAAACTCATTTAAGCTGACGATCAGCGTGACTCTTGTGGCAATTCTACTGGGAGTGCCTCTGGCTTACTTTATGTCATTTTACAAGATAAAGGGAAAAGGGATTCTGGAGATCCTCTTTATCATTTCCATGATGAGCCCTAACTTTATCGGTGCTTATTCCTGGATACTCCTTCTGGGAAGGAGCGGTACCGTGACCCAGTTTTTAAAGGGTATGGGGATCCATATGCCATCCATTTATGGTTTTGGGGGTATGCTTCTGGTATTTGCCCTAAAGCTATATCCATTTATCTACATGTATGTGTCGGGAGCTCTTAAAAAAATTGACGTGGCCCTGTCTGAAGCGGCTGAAAGCCTTGGGTGCGGCGGACTTCGGAAAGTATTTACCGTTATCATGCCCCTGGTGACTCCTACCCTGATAGCAGCTGCCCTGCTGGTATTTATGAACTGTATGGCTGATTTTGGTACTCCGGCCTTAATCGGTGAGGGCTACCGTGTCATGCCCACCCTGGTTTACTCAGAATTTGTAGGGGAGACAGGCGGATCCGCAAACTTTGCGGCCTGCATGGCTACCATCATGGTGGTGGTGACAGCCACTATATTCCTGATACAGAAGTGGTATGTGAATACCAAGTCCTTTGCCATGAGCTCCATGAGACCAATTCAGCCAAAGGCTGTCCACGGCATCAAGGGATTCCTGATTCATTTATATATCTACCTTCTGGCAGCAACTTCCATCATCCCGCAGTGCATGGTGATCTATACTTCCTTTCGGGCGACCAAGATGCAGGTTTTCGTGGACGGATTCTCCTTAGAAAGCTACCGCAAAGTATTCTCCACTGCAGTCCAGTCCATTAAGAATACATATCTTTACTGTCTGGCTGCAATCGTGATCATTATTGTCCTGGGTATGCTCATTGCCTACCTGGCAGTGAGGCGCAAGAATTGGCTGACCAACATCATTGACACCATTGCCATGTTCCCGTATATTGTTCCGGGTTCCGTACTTGGTATCACTCTGCTGATTGCATTTAACCATCCGCCAATGATGCTGGCAGGATCTGCCATCATTATGATCATATCCCTTGTCATTCGCAGGCAGGCATATACCCTGCGTTCCAGCTCAGCCATTCTATACCAAATCAGTCCAAGTATGGAGGAGGCAGCCATCAGCCTGGGAGATTCGCCTTCCATGTCATTCGTCAAGGTGACGGCCAAAATGATGCTGCCCGGAGTTGCATCCGGTGCGATTCTAAGCTGGATTACCCTGATCAACGAGCTTAGTTCCTCAGTTATGCTCTACACCGCAGGCACCAGGACCATGTCGGTCGCCATATACAACGAAGTCATCCGTGCCAGCTATGGTACAGCGGCGGCTCTGGCCACCATACTGACCATAACCACTGTTGTATCCCTGCTTATCTTCTTCAAGGTATCCGGCAATAAAGACGTGACAATGTAGGGGCCTTATGATAAACTAAGCATATAGATAACCGAAATGGATTTTAGAAAATACAGTTTAAAAGGTGCAGGCATATGGAGAAAAGAAAGCAAACATGTTTCAGGGATGAGATCCGGAAAAGTTTGATTTTCCATGCGCTTGTGCCTTGTTTTATATCACTGGTAGTGCTTCTTCTGGTGTTCACTGCCCTGGGATCCCAGCAGATCATAAGAAAAAGCAGAACCATGCTGGCGCATTTTTCCGGAGAATTTGAAGGGGTCATTACCAGCTATGTGGAAATGAATAAGAAGATGGCTCAGGAACTTGATATGGAGTCCTTTCAGGGGAAGCCTTCCTATAAGACGGAGACAGTGTCCGGCATTTATCGCTTCTTAAACGGCCAGAATTACAGGGGGAATTACTACCTTTTTGATGAGAACCGGAATGTGGTATTCTCTACGGACAGCCGGGCTAATGTGGTACAGTATATAGGGAATTATCTGCCGTGGAATACCACGGACCAGAAGTACAGCAAGAATGACTGTATATTTATCTATGACAGCACAGTGATAGACGGAAGGGCCCTTCCTGCATGGCTCATATTTGAAACCGTGGTGAAAGATGGAACACTAAAGGGATACAGCGGTTTTGTGCTGAAGGCCGATGCTTTTAAGGAGCGCCTGGGAAATATGGAACAGCCGGTGCTGATGGTCAATAAGTTTAACCGTGTATTTACAGATGGGACTTCACGGTTTCAGAATGACAGGGGAAAACTGGTGAAGGAATTCCGGGCTGGCAGGAACCTGGCGCGCTTTGGGAAACGATGGTATTATACGGCCGGACAATCTGTGCTGGGAGGGGAGGCCGCGGTACTGGTGGTCAACGACTGCACTTCTTTTGTACAGCTGTGCATCATGTCCTTAATGCTGGTGGCGTTCTTGGCTCTGGTGGTGGCGTTGGCAATTTACCGCAGTGCCGGTAAGGTGGCGGACAAAAAGACAGAGATTATATATGACCTCATAGGAGCCCTGGATCGGGTGGAGAAGGGGGATTTAGATGTGTTCTTAAATATTGCTTCCGGCGATGAATTCGAGCGGATCGGTCATTCCTTTAACACCATGATAGGCAGTATCCGCCATCTTCTGGTGCGTCACCAGGAGCTGGCCAGGGAGAACATGCTTGCTACGGTCCAGATCCTGGAGTCCCAGTTCAACCCCCATTTCCTCTTTAATACTCTGGAGTCCATACGGTATATGATAAAGTTTAAACCGGGGGATGCAGAGAAGATGATAGTCTGCCTTTCCAGGATGCTGCGCTACAGCATCCAAAACGGCAAGGATGTGGTAACTGTGAAGGAGGAGATGGATTTCATTAACCGGTATCTGCAGGTAATGCTTTACCGGTATGGAGAACGGCTTAAGTACAGTGTGGAACTGGAGGAGGAGAGCAGCCAGGCTTCCATACCCCGTATGGTGATGCAGCCCATAGTGGAGAATGCCATCAAGTATGGATTTGGGGAGGACCTGGACTGTCTGGAGATTTCCATCCGTACCAGGATACAGGATGGCGTGCTTTCCATCATCATATCGGATGACGGGGTGGGCATTCCCGAAGGACTTTTAAAGGAGCTTCAGTCGAATCTGGAATATCATCAGAACCAGATGGACCACATCGGTATCTATAATGTCCATAAACGAATCCGTTTGGTCTATGGAAATGAATACGGAGCCAGGATTGAAAGCGGGGTTAATAAGGGAACTGTGGTGACTCTCAGGGTTCCCTGTAATGGAAACAAAGATGATTCGCGTACATGAGGACTTGCATGTACAAATTTCAGAATACAGATTGGGGGAATCTGTAATGTTATTAAGAGTAGTAATTGTGGAAGATGAGGAGATCATCAGGAAGGGGCTTACCTTTGCCCTTAACTGGCTGGATATGGGGTGCGCCATTGTAGGTACGGCTAAGGACGGGGCAGAGGGACTGGAAACCATCCGCAGGGAGCAGCCGGATATCGTACTTACGGATATAAAGATGCCTAAGATGAACGGCCTTAAGATGGTGGAGAAGGCGTTGGAGGAGAGGCATTTCTACAGCCTGGTCCTAACCAGCTATTCGGAATTTGAACTGGCTCGTCAGGCCATCCATATGGGAGTCACAGATTATCTATTAAAGCCTGTGGACGAGGATGAATTGAAGGAAGCGATTGATAAGATCAGGCAAAAGATCGCCTATGCAAGCAAGTATGAGAAGATAGAGAAGATATCGCAGGACAGAATACTGACGGTTTACGATGAATGGAAAATATTTGACAGCGCCCGGAACAGCATAGACCCATATGTGAAAAAGACATATGAGCTTATAAAACAGCATTATAATGAGAAGCTGAGCATCAACGATGTGGCAGAGAGCTTAGGTGTCAGCTCCAGCTATCTTAGCAGGAAGCTGAAATCAGAACTTAACGCCACATTTGTAGATCTGCTGAACCAGTACAGGATCAGGAAAGCCATGAATATGTTAAACAAGGGAACTATGCGCATCTATGAAATATCGGATGAGTTAGGGTTTGGGGAGTACAAACATTTCTGCAGTGTATTTAAGAAGTATACCAATGTGACGCCCTCCGAGTTCTTAAAGAACGGAGGGGTGGCGGTGATGGGAGAAAAGGTATAAACATCGCTTAACCGGTTCCGGGCAGTAAAAATGCACCTTGATGAGCTTTAATAAGCTGTTTCAAGGTGCATTTTCCTGTTTACAAGCTATTTCTCTGGCTAAAATATTGCTTTAAAATCATTTTGCAGCATCCGGGATTTCATTAATAATTTTCTACTTTTCTTTCAAAATAAGCCTTCGGATGAGCACAGGTTGGACAAATTTCCGGAGCATCCGGTCCTTCATGGATATAACCGCAGTTGCGGCACTTCCAGCCAAGAGGAGCATCACCCTTAAAGGTCTTGTCGTTCTTTAAGCTGTCAAGCAGCTTTAAGTAACGTTTTTCATGAGCAGCTTCTACTTTTCCTACGAATTCAAATTTCAGAGCCAGTTCTTTAAAGCCTTCTGCTCTGGCATCCTCTGCCATTCTCTTATACATATCGGTCCACTCATAATTTTCACCTTCAGCGGCATCTGCTAAGTTTTCTTCCAAGGTACCAATACCATGCAATTCCTTAAACCACATCTTAGCATGCTCTTTTTCCTGGTCCGCAGTTTCTAAGTACAGGGAAGCCATTTGCTCATAACCGGCCTTTTTGGCAGCAGATGCATAATATGTATACTTGTTTCTTGCCATGGACTCGCCTGCAAAAGCGTCCTTTAAGTTCTGTTCTGTTTTTGTTCCCGCATATTTGGACATCGTATAAACCCTCCTGATTTGAATTTTGAATGATTAGTAAATTGCAAATTGGGGAGCGGTAGTTTATTCTGCCGCTCCCTAAAGGTGTATTAACCGAAGTATCTCTCTAATAAGCCCTTGAATGCTTTGCCGTGACGAGCCTCATCCTTTGCCATCTCATGTACTGTGTCATGGATTGCATCTAAGTTTAATGCCTTTGCACGTTTTGCAAGATCAAATTTACCAGCAGTTGCGCCATTCTCAGCAGCAACTCTTAACTCTAAGTTCTTCTTTGTGCTGGAGGTTACGCATTCGCCTAATAATTCAGCAAACTTAGAAGCATGTTCAGCCTCTTCGAATGCAGCCTTCTCATAGTATAAACCGATCTCAGGATAGCCCTCTCTGTGAGCAGCTCTTGACATTGCAAGATACATACCAACCTCAGAACATTCGCCTTCGAAGTTAGCTCTTAAATCCATCATAATGTCTTCCGGAGAACCCTGTGCAACACCGATTTCATGCTCGCAAGCCCATGACATATCGCCATCCTGTAACTTGAACTTTTCAGAACCAGCCTTACATACTGGACAGAACTCCGGAGCTGTCTCCCCTTCGTGAACGTAACCGCATACAGTACAAACCCATTTTTTCATGATCTTATGTCTCCTTTTTATTTATAATTTTTATAATTGTTATTGATGGTAATCGATAACAATAATGATTACTGATATTAATTTACCATAACTTTATCCAGGTGTCAAGTGTTATCGATAATTATTTTCAAAACAATCCTTGCAAGTCCCGTAGAAGTAAATCGTGTGACTGTCTACCGTGCCGTCCGCATGCTCCTGAGCCATATGGTTGATGTTCTCCATAGGATCTAGTGGCAGGTCACTGACCTTTCCGCAATGTTTACATACGAAATGGTAGTGAGGTGAAGTATCCGCATCAAAGCGGTCTGCGCCATCTCCGCATGTCAGCTTTTGGATTTCACCCAGCTCAACCAGAAGGTTTAAGTTGCGGTATACGGTTCCAAGGCTGATGTTGGGATATTCCTCACGGATCAATGTGTATAGAGCATCGGCAGTGGGATGGTCGTGCCTTGCCATTAGACAGGCTTTAATGGATTCCCGTTGACGGCTATACTTTAATGTTTTCATGGCCGCTCCTTTTCTAAAATAATAATTATATTAGTAATTGTTACTATTTAATAATAAAGGATTTCAGCCCTTTTGTCAATCTACAGTTATATTTTAGCTATATGTGCTCCCGTGCAATCCGTATGAACTCTTCCGTGGCCTGGGATAAATATCTGCCTTTGTAGCGGCCGAATGCCAGAACACCGTGACTGCGCCTGTAATTTAAAGAGAAAAAATGAAGTCCTGTTTTTTTCA
Source organism: Lacrimispora sanguinis (assembly GCF_044987295.1). Classification (NCBI taxonomy): domain Bacteria; kingdom Bacillati; phylum Bacillota; class Clostridia; order Lachnospirales; family Lachnospiraceae; genus Lacrimispora; species Lacrimispora sanguinis. Next base: position 3,402,082 of record NZ_CP173277.1, read on the forward strand.
ATCCGGCATTTGGGCTTCCGGACATGAACATTTTGGGATAAAAGGTAATTCCCATTCCTTTGCCTGCAAGGGCAAGCACTGTTTCTATATTTTCTGTCTCCAAAAGAATAGAAGGAGTAAGCTGGGCATCCTCAAAGATTTCATCGGCAATGGTACGTACCCGGTTCCCCTTGTTGATGAGAAGGTAAGGGCAGTCCTTTAAAAGCTGCACGTCCGCATTTTCTTCCAGCACCTTTATCATCTCCTCCTGCTGTCCCGGAAAATACCGGTCCAGAATCTGGTCCGGAACCACAAGAAGGATTTCCTCTTCACAAATTGGAACGGTTTCCACATGATCGGCTTTAAAAGGAAGAAGGTCGATCATCAGGTCAATGTTCCCGTGGATCAGAGCAGCACTAAGTTCGGAGGAATTTCCCTCTACCAGATGGATTTCGATGTTTGGGAATTTTTCCTTATAAACGGGAAGAATAGCAGGGAGAAGGAAACGTCCCCTGGTATGGGAGATGCCGATGGAAAGCTGTCCTGTGGTAAAATCCTTGATGTCGGCAAGTTCCCGGTAAGTTTCATCCTTTAAGTCCAGCATCTGCTTTGCCCGGACCTTTAAGGCCCGTCCTGCGTAGGTCAGGGTAAGAGGCATAGTGCGGTTGAACAGCTGGACGTCAAACTCTTTTTCCAGATTGGAAATGTGGCTGCTTAGGGACTGTTGGGAGATGTACAGCTGTTTGGCGGCACGGGTGATATTTAACTCTTCCGCAACGGCCAGGAAATACTCCAGATTCAGGAAGTTAATCATAGATAAGCCTCCAGCTTTGGAATATAGGGAAGGAGCTTATTAAGAGAACTGTTTACAATAAGCTCTTCCGGGAAATTCACTTCTTTAATAAGCTCCAGGGCTCTTTCGTGGTTTCCCACATCCGCTTCCGTATGGGCATCGCTGTCAATGATGATGGAGGCCTGGTAGCGCTTGCAAAGTTCCAGCATGGTCCTGTAATTTTCCCCGGCATTCATTCTTGCACTTAAGGGATGAAGGGAACTGGAATTAAGCTCCAAAAGAGTGTGGTTCTCAGCGGCGGCGGAAACAAAGGTGTCATAATCCACCGGAAAACGGCTGTCATCAGGGTGGCCGATGATGTGGATCAGAGGATTTTCAATGGCTCCGAGATACGCTCTTGTATTTTCAGCGGAAGTTCCGCTCTTGTAGCAGGGTTCATGGAGGCTGGCAATGGAGTAATCTACTTTTTCCAGAAGACCTTTTCTCAAATCCACCCGTCCGGTGTGATCCATGATATTAAGTTCAACACCCATGAGTATGTTTACACCGTAGATTTTACGGGGGATCACTTTAAAATTTATAAAATAAAACTCGTGGCATGTTCCTGGCATCTTAGGTGCGTGGTCCGTAGAGCCCATGAGGGTGAGTCCCTTTTCAGAGGCAGACTTGGCCATCTCATATAAAGTGTTGTACGCATGTCCGCTGGCCACGGTGTGGGTATGCAGGTCCATTATGTCGTTCATGATTCTTGTCCTTTCTGTATCAGCGCCTGGGACTTCCCCAGTGGAAAATATTTCTTATATAATAAATATAACATATTTTTACTGAGAAAACTATAGTAATATCAGGCGGGATGTGATAAATATATAGATAGATTTTATGCGGAACTGAATGTATTATGAGCGGAGGAGATAACGATGAGCGAAGAGATGAAGCAAACAGACGTAAGGGAAGAAACAGTGGAAACTATGGCTGACTATGCCGCAGAGTTGGAAGCATCCTTTAAAAGGGTAAGAGAAGGAGATGTTCTAACAGGGACCGTTATTGGTGTAGATGAGGACAAGGTCACTTTGGATTTAAAATATTATGCGGAGGGAATCATTGATAAAGAGAATTTAAGCAATGATCCGGAATTTAACCTGCTTAGGGAAATCCAGCCTGGGGACGAAATCACGGCAACAGTCATAAATGCGAATGACGGGGAAGGTAACGTGGTTCTTTCCAAAAAGCTGGCTAATGATCAGCTGGCCTGGGAGACCCTTAGTTCCATGTTAAGGGAGCGTACCGTAGTTAGCGTCAAAATCGCTGAGATCGTAAAGGGCGGAGCCGTTGCCTATCTGGAAGGTATCCGGGGATTTATACCGGCTTCTAAGCTTGCGGGGGAATATGTGGAGGACTTAGAGGAATATAATGGAAGAACCATTGAAGTCACAGTCATCACCGCAGATGAAGAAAATAAGAAGCTGGTGCTTTCAGGCAAAGAGCCGGCCCTTATGAAACAGAAGGAAGAAACAAATAAGAAAATTGCAAAGTGCGAGGTAGGTTCCATCATGGAAGGAACGGTGGATAACTTAAAAGATTACGGCGCTTTTATTAACCTGGAAAATGGGCTTTCCGGACTTCTTCACATCTCACAGATCAGTACCCAGAGGATCAAGCATCCAGGAGTCGTGTTAAAGGAGGGACAGACGGTTAAGGTCAAGATCATATCCATTGCGGATAATAAGATAAGCTTAAGCATGAAGGCCCTCCAGGAGGAAGTGGAAACGGAAGAAGAAGTCTTTGATTACAAAGAGGAAGGTTCTGCATTTACAGGGCTTTCGGGACTCTTAAAGGGATTGAAATTTTAGAAATTAAGGAAAAAGAATATAAAATATCAGGTTTCTATGGTATACTATTCTTGAGGAGCAGGGGCTGCCGGGCGATGGGGCTGCCCCTGTCTCGCTGACTTGCGCGAGAGAGGGGGGAATGTGGAATGAATATTCCCAAATCATTTAATCAGGTCGATCAGTGGAAATCTGTGATGTTTTTGTATGACTCGGCATTAAAGGAAATCAGTACAAAAATTGAAATACTTAATAATGAGTTTGTGCATATCTACAATTACAATCCCATTGAACACATTAAGTCAAGGCTTAAGACTCCGGACAGCATAGTGAAAAAGCTGAAGCGGTACGACTATGATGTGACGATCGATAATATGGTGGAGAAATTAAATGATATTGCAGGGATACGAATCATTTGTTCTTTTACATCGGATATTTACCAGATTGCGGAGATGATAACAAAGCAAAGCGATGTCACGGTTCTCTATGTGAAGGACTATATTAAGTATCCAAAGCCTAACGGTTATAAAAGCTATCATATGGTAATAACCATTCCCATTTATTTGACGGATGGGCCGGTGGACACCAAGGTGGAGATTCAGATCAGGACGGTTGCCATGGACTTCTGGGCAAGCCTGGAGCATAAGATATATTATAAGTTTGAAGGCAATGCACCGGCCTACTTGCAGCAGGAGCTGAAGGCCTGTGCGGATGTGGTAAACATGCTGGATGGGAAGATGTTTTCCTTAAATCAGGCGATTCTGGAACTGAGTGAGGCTCAGCAGCGGGAGACAGCAGAAGAGGACATGATGGATGGAGACGATTTGACTTAAAAGATGGATGCAGCCTTGACGATTCCACTCGCTGAGGCTGCTTTTTACGCGAATACCGCGTCAGCTAAAAAACACCAAAAATATGTTTTTCTTAGTTATCTCCGCAAAAAGAAGGTTATAGCATGAGTACATTAACAAAAGACACCTGGAAGATTATAAAGTTCAATCAAAAGAATGCGTTTGTTTTTGAATTGCTGTTTCGGCTGGTCACCACGACCCTGTACCTGCTTCTCTTAAACAAAGGCCTTTTATTTGCGCTGCGCATGGCGGGATACAGCTATTTAACCGCTGCCAACATTGGCTATTTCCTGGTAAAGCCCTGGACGCTCCTTCTGATTGCGGCTATGGCAGTCATTGGTATCCTGATACTCATGCTGGAGACCGGCTGCCTTCTTACGCTGTATGAGGGAGCCTTCTACTCCCGGAAGCTGAAGATGGGGGAGATTCTTACAGGCGGATTTTTTAAGCTGGCCCATGAAATCCGCAGAAAAAACTGGCGGTTGGGGCTTCTCATTCTGGCTGATTATGGGCTTGTAAACTTATATCTCATATACCAGATGCTGACCCATGTAAAACCTCTTAATTTTGTTATATCCGAAATCTTAAATAATCCTGTGGGAAAGGCGTCTGTGGCCCTTTTCCTGGTTTTGCTCTTAGCGGTTGTCATTCCTGGAATCTATACCTTTCATGCATGTATGGTGGAGCAGAAGAATTTCAGGGATGGGTATTTTAGAAGCTTATGGCTGTTAAGACACCGGGTTTTAAAAGTTGTAATCCTTTTGACCATTTATTACGCAACAGCTGTGGTAGGCCTTTGGATTGTCTATGCATTCTGCGTGCTGATTGCAGCTGTGGGAGTTACCTTATTTACTGACAACAGCCTGGCCCTGGCCATCCTGCCGGCAGCATGCGGCCGGATCGAGCTGGTGTTGATTTTTTTAACCAGCATGTTCTTAACTGTGGGAAACTGGGGAGCATTAAGCGTCCAGTATTTCGGCTTTACCAGCAATTTTACAAAAAGGAGTAAAAGCAGCGATTATTCCGGCAGTAAGTATGGGGACAGGAAGCTGGCGGCCCTGTTCATGGCTGTGGCTGCGGCATTCAGCCTGTTTTCCATTTTTGGAGTGGTACGTAATGGTTCCGCAATTACCACCGACTTGCTCAGCGTAATTCAAATCACCGCTCACCGGGGCAGCTCTAAGGAGGCCCCTGAAAATACCATGGCCGCCATGACAAAGGCCGTTGATGACCTGGCGGACTTTGTGGAACTCGACGTCCAGGAGACAAAGGATGGCGTGGTGGTGTTGGGACATGACATCAGCTTAAAAAGAGTATCAGGAATAAACCGTACCATAAGCTCGTACACCTTTGAGGAATTGCAGCAGCTGGATGTGGGTAAGTGGTTTTCCGCTGATTATGAGGGCGAACGGATCCCGTCTTTAGAGGAGGTCATGGAATTCTGCAAGGGTCGGATCAATATAAATATTGAGATTAAGGATCTGGGAAATAGCAGTGAGCTGCCGGATAAGGTCCGGGACCTGATTGAGAAATACCAAATGAAGGAACAGTGCGTGGTGACCTCTGTCCGCATGTCCTATTTAAGCAGAATCAAGGAACAGGATCCTGAGATCCGCACCGGTTATATCATTTCCGCTGCCTATGGAGATTATTACTCCAGCGATGCCATTGACTTTATCAGCCTTCGTTCCAGCTTTGTCAGCGAAAAGCTGGTGGAAGCCGCTCATAAAAAGGGAAAGGCGGTTCATGCCTGGACGGTAAATAACAAAAGTGAAATGGAGCGGATGAAGATGCTGGGAGTGGATAATATTATAACAGATTACCCAGTGCTTGCCAGAGAGATTTTGTACAGGGAAGCGGCTACTGAAACCCTTTTGGAATACTTAAGACTGGTATTAAAATAGACAGGAGAATGGATATGAAGATTGTTTTGCAGCGGGTTGCCCATGCAAAGGTTACTGTGGATGGGCAGCAGATCGGCGCCATTGGGAAAGGCTTTCTGCTTCTTTTGGGAGTGTCCGATACAGATACGGAAGCCATTGCCGATAAAATGGCAGATAAAATATGCAAGTTACGGATTTTCGCCGATGAGAATGGGAAGACCAACCTTTCCCTGGCAGATGTGGGAGGGGAAATCCTGGTGGTCAGCCAGTTTACCCTTTATGCAGACTGCAAAAAGGGCAACCGCCCAAGCTTTACGAAGGCAGGAGGACCGCAGCTCGCAAACAGTCTCTATGAATACATGGTGGAGCGGTTAAAGACCTATGGAAACCAGGTAGAACATGGAAGCTTTGGAGCCGACATGAAGGTAGAGCTTTTAAACGACGGACCGTTTACTCTGGTCCTTGACAGCGATGAAATATGTTAATTAATTATCATAAAAATATGGAGGAATTACGAAATGGAAAAAACGAAAGGACAACAATTACAGGAGGAACTGACATTTAAATTTCCGCATATCGCAAAAGAAGCGCCTTATCAGCGTGAAGAGGCGGAGATGTTCTGCGAGGGCTATAAGAGATTTTTAGACAACGGAAAAACTGAACGGGAATGTGTCAGAGAGGCCGTGGCAATGCTTGAGATGCAGGGATATCGCCCCTTTGAAGCCGGAAGAAACTATAAAACTGGCGATAAAGTGTACTATGTGAACCGAGGCAAGGCCATCATTGCAACCACCTTTGGTAAAGCGGGAATGGAACAGGGTCTTCGCATCAACGGTGCTCACATCGATTCCCCAAGGCTTGATTTAAAGCCAAATCCAGTTTTTGAAAAAAATGACCTGGCTTATTTTAAGACCCATTATTACGGCGGAATCCGCAAATACCAGTGGGGAACGGTTCCCTTAGCAATCCACGGGGTGATCATTAAGAAAAACGGTGAGATTGTGGAATTAAACATCGGAGAAAAGGAAGGCGATCCCGTATTCTGCGTGACAGATCTGCTTCCTCATCTGGCGGGGGAACAAAATGACAGAAAATTAAGGGATGGATTAAAGGGCGAGGAGCTGAATGTACTCATTAGTTCCATTCCCTTTATTGACGAGGCGGAGCTTAAGGAACCTGTGAAGCTTCTGGCCTTAAAGCTGCTTAACGACCGCTATGGAATCACAGAAGCGGACTTCTTCCGTGCTGAGATTGAGCTTGTACCGGCTCAGAAGGCTTGTGACGTAGGACTGGATCATAGCATGATCGGTGCTTACGGACAGGATGACAGGGTATGTGCTTATACGGCTTTAATGGCAGAAATCGATGCAAACATGCCGGAGTATACGACTGTTACCGTACTTGCAGATAAAGAGGAAGTCGGTTCTGAGGGAAATACCGGCTTAGATTCCGATTTTGTACTTCATTACATTCAGGATCTGGCTGCTATGGCTGGGGTGGATGCAAGAAAGGTACTTAGAAATTCCATTTGCTTATCCTCTGATGTCAATGCGGCATATGATCCGACCTTTGGTATGGTATACGAGGACCGCAATTCCTGCTTTTTAAACAAAGGCTGCGTTCTTACCAAATACACCGGTGTCAGGGGTAAATCAGGATCCAATGATGCCAGTGCAGAGCTTATGGCAAAGATCATCGCCATGATGGAGCAGGAAGGCATTTACTGGCAGATCGGAGAGCTTGGCGCAGTCGATCAGGGCGGCGGCGGCACCATTGCCAAATATGTGGCTCATATGAATGTGGATGTGGTGGATTTGGGAGTGCCCATTCTTTCCATGCATTCCCCATTTGAGCTTTCTTCCAAACTTGATGTATACAATACATACAAGGCCTTCCGGGCGTTTTATAAATAATGGGGTAGTTCAGCCATGCTTCTGAAATTATCTGCATGGCTGAACGATGCCCCCACTTCATGCTTTTACATTTGAAACAGGGGACTTCTTGATTCGGTTAAATAATAACGGAATTTTGAAATTTTTGTTAATTTCGGGAAAAAGCTTTTTTTACCTTGCCCGATATGGTATAACTGACTGGAAGCACTTTTTTTATCAATTATTAAAAATAGAAAGAAAAAGGATCATATTATGAAGAAAATTTTTAAAGTTTGTATGTGCGGTTTGGTTGCAGCCACTCTTATTTCCGGATGCTCTAAAAAGCCGGCGGAAAAGCCTGCAGAAACTGAGACGGAAGCTACAGAAAGCTCAGCACAGGAAACTCTGGCTGTTGAGGATTTAACAGGCGTAGATAATGGTACCATCACCCTGGGAGACTACAAGGGAATTGAAGTGACCAAGGATCCGGTAGAAGTGACCGATGATGAAGTGAACCAGGCGGTTCAAAATGATTTATCTTCTAATGCAAAGGATGTGGAGGTTGACCGGGCTGTTCAGAAGGACGATGTGGTTAACATTGATTATGTAGGAACCAAAGATGGCGTAGCTTTTGATGGCGGAACCGCTCAGGGCTATGATTTAACAATTGGCTCCGGCCAGTTTATCGAAGGCTTTGAAGACGGCCTCGTAGGTGCGAAAAAGGGGGACAAGGTGTCCTTAAACCTTACATTCCCGGAAGGTTATCAGAATGCGGATCTGGCAGGAAAAGCTGTGGTATTTGAGGTAACTGTCAATACCGTTAAGGAAAAGCAGATTCCGGAATTAAACGATGCCTTTGTTCAGGAAACTACATCCTTTAAGACAGTAGATGAATACAAGGAAGACAAGAAACAGACTCTTTTAACAAATAAGAATGATGAAGCAGACCAGAAGATGAAAAGCGATATCTACACTGCCATCTTAAATGGTTCTAAAGTTGAGACAAAGCAGGAAGCAATTGATGCCAATTTCAATAACATAATTGCCAGATATACAAACCAGGCAGCAGCTTACGGTATGGACTTTAAAACCTTTGTAGGAGCATTTACCGGAATGGGCGAAGAGGACTTTAAGAACATCATCAAGACCCAGGCAGAGGCGACTGTAGAGCAGAGACTGATCGTAAACGCCATTGCGGAAAAAGAGGGTATCACAATTACAGATGAAGACCGTAAGGAAGTTGCAGAGCAGATGGGCTATGAAAGCGCTGAAAAGATGATCGAGACCGCAGGCCAGTTTGACGTAGATGATTATATTATGAACAATAAAGTAATGGATTTCCTGACAGAGAACGCAGTTATCAAATAATGAATAATTTACGATTGGGGGAACCTTTATGCAGCTTTTAAAGGACAGAATACGGAAAGATGGGAAGATTAAGTCCGGTGATGTACTGAAAGTAGACAGTTTTTTAAATCACCAGATGGATATCAAGCTGTTCGTAGAAATTGGAAAGGAATTTAAGAGACGCTTTGCCGATTATGAAGTCAATAAAATTTTAACCATTGAGGCTTCCGGCATTGGCATAGCCTGTATCGTGGCCCAGTACTTTGATGTACCGGTGGTATTTGCAAAAAAATCCAAGACCAAGAATATAGCAGGTGATGTATATACCACCCAGGTGGAATCCTTTACTCACGGAAGAACCTATGACATCATGGTTTCCAAAGAATTTCTGGGAGCCGGTGACAAGGTATTGCTGATTGATGATTTTTTAGCCAACGGGAAAGCCCTGGAAGGTCTGGCTGCTATCGTAAATGATTCCGGTGCAAAGTTAGTTGGTGCAGGAATTGTGATTGAAAAGGGCTTCCAGCCTGGAGGAGATCGATTAAGAGCGGAAGGAATCCGGGTAGAGTCCCTGGCCATTGTGGAGAGCATGGATGAAACAACAGGGACCATATGCTTTAGGGGTGACCGATGAGCGAGAATAGAAAGGCCTTGTTTTTCGATATTGACGGCACGCTTTTTTCCGAGGTGAACCGGAATGTGCCGGAGAGTGCGAAAGAGGCAATTTTACAGGCCCGAAAGAATGGTCATCTGGTCTTCATCAATTCCGGGCGTACGGATTGCCTGATCGGTTCCATCAAAGAGCTGATTAGAGTGGATGGCTACTGCTGTGGCTGCGGAACCCGCATTATAGCGGAAGACCAGGTTCTTTTCTCAGCATCGATTCCTCATGAGCAGGGGCTTGAGATTAAGCGCATCATACAGGAATATGACCTGGATGGAGTGTTAGAGGGAACAGAAAGCTGTTACTTCAGAAAAGGAATCTCCCGTCTTCCCCAGGTGGAGAGAATGAAGGAAATCGTTGAACGGGAGGGAAATTTATCTCCTTATAGTTGGGACGAGGACTGTTACGATTTTGATAAGTTCTGCGTATTTGCAGACGAAAAAAGTGACTTAAAGGGCTTTTCCCGGGCCTTGGGATTGGACTTTGAGATTATTGACCGGGGGAATGGATTTTATGAATGCGTTCCTTCCCAATATTCCAAGGCAACAGCCATTGAACTGGTTATTAAGCACTATGGAATTGCCCTGGAAGATGCCTATGTGTTTGGTGACAGTACCAATGATTTGTCTATGTTTGAATATGCAAAGAACTGTATTCTTATGGGGCATCATAGCGTGGAGCTTGAGCCTTATGCAACCTTTTACACCAAAAATGTAGAAGATGATGGAGTGGCTTATGCGATGAAGAAGCTGGGACTTGCTTGATTCGATACAGAAAAAAAGATGGAAGCATCAATAGATGCTTCCATCTTTTTATATATACTTACGTGAAAACCTTACTTTTTTATTCTTAGTTCATGGCTGCCAGAATGCTTCTGGCTACGCTTAAGCCGTTGGCAGATGCCTGCTGAAGCCCTCTTGTTACGGAGGCACCATCGCCGATGGCACGCAGGCCTTCTACGCTGGTTTCAAAGTCAGTGTTAACCACAACCTTATTGGAATAGAATTTTACCTCTACACCATATAAAAGGGTTTCTTCACTGGCAATGCCCGGAGTCACCTTGTCCAGTGCAAGAAGCATTTCTTTTATGTCAACCATAATGCGGTGCGGAAATACCAGGGATAAATCACCGGGAACCGCATCCTTTAAGGTCGGGATCAGGTTGTTGCGGCATAAGCGCTCCTCTGTGGTACGTCTTCCTCTTTGAAAATCACCAAAGGTCTGCACCAGGATCTTACCATCACAGAGCATGTTGCTCAGCTGGGCGATCTGCTTGCCGTATTCAATGGGGGTTTTAAATGGTTTTGTAAAGTTTTTGGATACCAGGATTGCAAAGTTGGTGTTGTTTGTCTTGTATTCCTGGGATTTGTAGGCATGTCCGTTGACAACCGCCAGCCCGTTTTCATAGTATTCTGTGGCTACCTCGCCGGAAGGGTTGGTACAGAAGGTACGAACCTTGTCATCAAAGGTTGGGGTATGGTAAACAAGCTTTGCTTCATAAAGGTTCTTGTTTAAGAATTCCATGACCTCGTCCCGGACCTCTACCCGGACTCCGATATCTACGGTTCCCACCTTCGTTTCAATTCCGTGGTTTTCGCAGATGTGGCTAAACCAGTCAGAACCTTCGCGGCCTATGGCGGACACGATTTCCGGTGCATAGCAGATTTCTTCCTTATCGGTAATGACACCGATTGCTTTATTATTTTCGATGATAATATCCTTTACCATCGTGTTAAATGCCATTTCAACCCCTTGCTCCAATAAATGCTCCTGGAGGCGGGTGTAGATTTTATAGCCTTCTTCCGTTCCCAAATGGCGGATGGGACATTCAATCAGCTTTAAGTTGGCTCCTATGGCTTTACGGCGGATTTCCTGGATCTCTTTTTGCTTGTCAACGCCGTAAACATTAGTGTCTGCGCCGAATTTCAAGTAAATGTTGTCTGATTCCTTAAGCAGCTCCACTGTCTTATCATATCCAAGTATTTCAGGGAGGTTTCCGCCAACATCAGGAGATAAGGATAATTTTCCATCGGAAAATGCTCCGGCTCCTGCAAAGCCTGTGGTGATGGAGCATGGTTTGCAGCCTACGCATGTTTTTGTTGTCCGTTTCGGACAGGTCCGGTTTTCAATCCGGCGGCCCTTTTCGATCATAAGAATCTTAAGATCCGGCTTTTTTTCGATCAGCTCATAGGCACAGAAAATACCTGAGGGGCCTGCACCAACGATGATGACGTCGTAATTGTTTGAAACATCCTTCATGAACATCACTCCTTTTTCCTTCTAACCCTTATAGTCAACTATTATGGTAGTTGGTAGAAACGCTCAACCGATTATGAACTTATATAAGCGCAACAGCTTTATTCTATCATAGTGGATACGAAAAAGACAAGAGATATCCATTTATCGGAGGAACTTTTTTATATGTATTTTGTTGATCTTAATTATCCACAGTGAAGGATTCCCTTGATTCCATATTTATATACCTGAAGGCAATAGTTCGTCCTTGCACCTGGCCTGAATGTTGAGTATACTTATTCTTAGGTAAATTCTTTTCCGTGCTTATTATGTTAATGGCACGGGGGTGAAAAGTTTAATAACTTATGTAGGGGGAAATTAAATGCCACAAGCTAAAACATTTATTCGTAAAACCGCCTGGATATCAATATTTCCACAGTTAGCTGTAATGGGAACATTAATGTTTGCCTTTAGTTTATTTATTAGACCAATATACATAGATGTCATTCTTGGGTCAGCTACTTACCTGGTATTATCTATGGTATTGGAGCGAGGTATCGCACATAATCATAGAAAAGGAATTTCGCTAACAAAAATGGGAAATTATACTCAAGCAATTGAAGAATACAAAAAAAGCTATGATTTGTTTTGCAAGCATTCATGGATTGATAAGTATCGTTATATTACGTTATTATCTTCAAGTAGTTACTCTTATACGGAGATGGCATTAGTCAACTTGGCTTTTTGTTATTTACATTGTGAAAACGTTGAGCTTGCGAAACAATACTATCAGAAGACACTTAAGCTCTTCCCAGATAATGAAATGGCTATAAACGTTTTAAATGCGATAAAATCCTTTGAAAGTAAAACTGACAATTTAACTACTTAACGACCGTTGCTCTGGAAGGAGTTAAAGCTGGATGCTTTTATAAAATAAAAAAGCTGCGTTAGCCTTTACATCTTAAGATCCAACTGTTAAAATAAAAAAAGCAGCGTTAGACCCCCCCATTTTGGGAAATCTAACGCTTTTCGGGCGTTTGAAACCCCTAAAAAGTCATGAATCGGAACCGTAATTAATATAGACAATAATAAGGAGAATCATCATGTATATCATCGCAGGATTAGGAAACCCCACCAGGGAATATGAAAAAACCAGGCACAATGTAGGGTTTGAAGCTGTGGACGTTCTGGCGGACAAACTGGGGTCCAGGGTAACGGAAAAAAAGCATAAGGCATTCTATGGAACCGGAAGGATCGGATTGGAAAAGGTTATTTTATCGAAACCACAGACCTTTATGAATCTAAGCGGAGAAAGCATCCGGGCTATGGCAGATTTTTACAAGGTGGAACCGGACCACATCATCATTATCTGCGATGATATCAACTTAGCGGAAGGCCAGTTGAGAATCCGGGCAAAGGGAAGTGCCGGAGGCCATAACGGCTTGAAGAACATCATAAGTCATCTGGGAACTCAGGAATTTTTAAGAATCCGGGTGGGAGTAGGTGAAAAGCCAAAGGAAATGGACCTGGCAGACTATGTTTTGGGCCGCTTCCCAAGGGAACAGGCAGCGATCATGGACCAGGCGTATAAGGATGCAGCAGAAGCAGCTATTATGGTGGTTACAGAGGGTGCGGAAGCAGCGATGAACCATTTTAACAGGAAGAAGTAAGGAGATTTCATGAGTGATCTATTTGAAAAACCATTGAGGGAATTAAAGGATTTTGAGGACCTTTCCGGTGATCTGTTAAAAAGGGCCGGACCTGTCATGGCCAGCGGTTGTATGGATTCCCAAAAGGTCCATCTGATGTATGAATCAGCAAAGCAGGAAGGCTTAAGGCTGGTGGTTACTTATGATGACACCAGAGCAAGGGAGATCTATGAGGACCTGCGCTTCTTTGATCCTGATGTTTGGCTGTATCCAGCCAGGGATCTTCTGTTTTTCAGCGCGGACATCCACGGAAACTTACTGACCAAGCAGCGTATGACCGTGTTTCGCCATTTAATGGAGAAATCCTCCGGCTGGGTTGTCACGACCTTTGACGGACTTATGGACCACCTTCTCCCGTTGGAGTATCTTAAGAAGCAGGTGCTGTCTGTGGAAGGCGGTCAGACCATTGACGTGGAAAAGTGGAAAAAGCGTCTTACAGAGCTGGGATATGAGCGTATGGGACAGGTAGATGGCATGGGCCAGTTCTCCATCAGGGGCGGAATCATTGACGTGTTCCCCTTAACTGAGGAACTGCCGGTGCGCATTGAACTATGGGATGATGAGGTTGACTCAATCAGAACCTTCGATATTGAGAGCCAGAGATCTATTGAGCAATTAGAAAGCATACGGATCTATCCTGCCACGGAAATGGCACTGACAGGGAAACAGATCCAAGAGGGAATCGAAGCCCTTGAAAAAGAAACAAAAAAATATGAGAAGGATTTAAGGGCTCAGTCAAAAATCCAGGAGTCCGCCAGGATCCGTTCCATTATATCCGAATTTTTGGAAGGGCTTAAAGAAGGTTTCCGGCAGCATGGGTTGGATGGCTATATTCATTATTTTTGCCAGGAGAGCGTGTCTTTTCTGGAGTATTTTCATGGAGAAAACTCGGTTATGTTCTTGGATGAGCCGGAACGGCTTAGGGAAAAAGGGGAGACCGTTGAAATGGAGTTCCGGGAAAGCATGATACACCGCCTGGAAAACGGCTACCTCCTTCCGGGACAGACCGGCCTTCTTTTTTCTGCAAAAGAGATGCTGGCCAGGGTTCAGACTAAGACCACTGTTTATTTGACCGGCCTTGAGCAAAAGCTCTCCGGTTTTTCAGTAAAAAACCGCTACAGCTTTCAGGTGAAGAATGTGAATTCCTATCAGAATGGGTTTGAGCTTTTGATAAAGGATTTAACCAGGTGGAAAAAGGACGGATACCGGGTAATCCTTTTGTCTGCTTCCAGAACCAGGGCCAGCCGCCTTGCAGGAGATCTAAGAGAATATGATCTGCGGGCCTACTGTCCTGATGATGGCGGAGAAGATCAGGAGGTGAAGCCAGGGGAGATTCTGGTCACCTTTGGAAACCTTCATCGGGGCTTTGAATATTCTATGATAAAATTTATCGTCATAACGGAAGGCGATATGTTTGGGGTGGAGAAAAAGAAGCGGAAACGGAAAAAGACCTCCTATGAAGGAACAAAGATCCAAAACTTTTCCGATCTTTCCATTGGTGATTACGTAGTCCATGAGGAACATGGTCTTGGTATTTACCGAGGGATCGAAAAAATCGAGCAGGATGGAGTCATCAAGGATTACTTAAAGGTAGAATATGCTGACAACGGGAACTTATATCTTCCTGCGACAAGGCTTGACGGAATCCAGAAGTATGCCGGCGCTGAGGCGAAAAAACCCAAACTGAACCGGCTGGGAGGGGACCAGTGGAACAAAACTAAGACCAGGGTAAAAGGCGCGGTAAAAGAGATTGCAAAGGAGCTGGTGCAGCTCTATGCGTCCAGGCAGCAGACCCATGGATTTCAGTACGGAGAGGATACGGTCTGGCAGAAGGAATTTGAAGAAATGTTTCCTTACGAGGAGACTGATGATCAGTGGGATGCCATAGAGGCGACCAAGACGGATATGGAGAGCAGAAAGATTATGGACCGTCTGATCTGCGGGGACGTCGGCTACGGAAAGACGGAAATCGCCTTAAGGGCCGCATTTAAGGCGGCACAGGACGGAAAACAAGTAGTCTACTTAGTTCCCACAACCATTCTGGCTCAGCAGCACTATAATACCTTTGCCCAGCGTATGAAGGATTTCCCTGTCCGGGTGGATTTAATGTCCCGTTTCCGGACTCCGGGGCAGATGAAAAAGACCCTGGAGGATTTAAAACGGGGTCTGGTTGATATCGTGATCGGAACCCATAGGGTTTTGTCAAAGGATGTACAGTTTAAGGATCTGGGCCTTTTAATTATTGATGAGGAACAGCGTTTCGGCGTGGCCCATAAAGAAAAAATCAAGCAGCTGAAAGAAAATGTTGATGTGCTGACTTTAACAGCTACTCCCATACCACGGACCCTGCACATGAGTCTGGTTGGAATCCGTGACATGAGCGTGCTGGAGGAGCCGCCCGTGGACCGTATGCCAATACAGACCTATGTCATGGAGCATAACGATGAAATGGTGCGTGAGGCCATTCACCGGGAGCTTTCCCGCGGAGGACAGGTTTATTATGTATATAACCGGGTAGGCAACATCGACGAGGTAGCAAACCACATTGCCAGTCTGGTGCCTGAGGCGGCGGTAACCTTTGCTCATGGGCAGATGCACGAGCATGAACTGGAACGGATCATGTTTGATTTTGTCAACGGTGAAATTGATGTCCTGGTCTGCACCACCATCATTGAGACCGGACTTGATATTGCCAATGCCAACACCATGATCATTCAGGATGCGGACCGTATGGGTCTTTCCCAGCTTTATCAGCTTCGTGGACGTGTAGGCCGTTCCAGCCGGACTTCCTATGCATTTTTGATGTATAAGCGGGATAAGCTGCTTAAAGAAGAGGCGGAAAAACGTCTTCAGGCTATCCGTGAATTCACAGAACTGGGCTCCGGGATCAAGATTGCCATGCGGGATTTAGAGATCCGGGGAGCAGGAAATGTTTTGGGAGCGGAACAGCACGGACATATGGAAGCGGTAGGTTATGACCTTTATTGCAAGCTCTTAAATCAAGCGGTTTTAGAGCTTAAGGGACAGAGAAAAGAAGAGGAAAGCTATGAAACCGTGGTGGACTGTGATATTGATGCATACATCCCCACTTCCTATATTAAGAATGAATATCAGAAACTTGATATTTACAAGCGGATTTCCAGCATTGAGAATGAAGAAGAATATATGGATATGCAGGATGAGCTGATGGATCGCTTCGGAGACATTCCTAAGCCGGTTGATAACCTGCTTAAGGTGGCTGGATTAAAGGCTCTGGCCCATAGCGCCTATGTGACTGAAGTTAATATCAACCGTCAGGAGGTCCGCCTGACCATGTATAAGAATGCTAGGCTTAAGGTAGAGGGGATTCCGAAGATCATTGATCAGTACCGCGGGGATTTAAAGTTCCAGATGGGAGAAGTACCGAGGCTTACGTATCTTGACAGAAAGAGGAATCAGACCACCGATGTCATGATCAACCAGGCTGAAGTGATATTAAAGCAAATGTTGGAATTGTCAGAAAAGAATGAAAAAATGTGAAAATTGACTTCTAAAATACCGTTAATCTAGTTGATTTTTGTCTTATTTGTGATATAATAATAGTAGAAGAAGGGCTTTTGTCCCAGATGCTTTCTTTGTTCCCATTAATGTTTCGGAGAAAGGTGGTAGCTATGGACGTTTTAGGTATGTATCTTCTACAGAGAGTTTCAAATGAATTGACGATTCAAAAATATGGTTCTTTTGAAAACCATTTTGTAACCCCCGTTCCAGATAGCGCGGCTGCAAAAGCGGCCCATGAGGGATATCTGTCATCCTCAAAGCAAATATTACGCCGTGTCAGACAGGGTGACTTTTAAACTGGGATAAGAAAACCCCGGCTTCTTCAAGGAAAATACTAAGTCTGATTAGAAAATCAGGGCTCGACTTTTTTTAACAGGTCGGCCCTGATTTTAAATTTTGGGAAAAATGGCAGACTTAAGTATAATCTGTTGCTTTCGTAGCAAAATAATATCAGTGATATAAAAACGCACAAGATGGAGGAATTTTTATTATGAAAGCAACTGGTATTGTAAGAAGAATTGACGACCTGGGACGTGTAGTGATACCAAAAGAAATTAGAAGGACGCTCCGGTTAAGAGAAGGGACTCCGCTTGAAATATTTACAGATAGGGAAGGAGAAATCATTTTAAAGAAATATTCTCCGATGGTAGAACTTACTGCTTTTGCATCCCAATATGCAGAAGCCATGGCTCAGACTACCGGACTTACCGTATGTATAAGCGACCGAGATCAGATTATTGCAGTGGCAGGAGGCTCTAAGAAGGAGCTTATGCAGAAAACCATTAGCAAGCAATTGGAGAACCTTATCAATGAACGCACGGTCGTAGTGGCCGGAAAAGATGACAAGGGCTTTATTCCTCTGTCAGGAGAAACCCTGGAAGGGATAACAGCTCAGGTGGTGGCTCCCATTATCTGTGAGGGCGATGCAATTGGAGCGGTAGCCTTATTGAGCAGAGAACCCAGAGCACGTTTTGGAGATATGGAGACTAAGCTGGCTACAACAGCAGCCGGATTTTTAGGTCGCCAGATGGAAGGCTAGTCTTGCTGCCAACTATCATACATGAATCAGGAGGTGAACAGAAATGAAGGTTTTTGTACCGGAGGAAGATGATTACAACGATGGCGATATTCCGGAAATTGATACGGAACCATACAAAGATGGATCCTATGTAGAACCATTGCCGGAATCGGAACGGCCAAGGAGAGATGGCCCGGGGGGAAATTAACCTGCCTCTCCGTTAGGAACCCATAGACAGTAAGTAAGTGAAGGAATGACAAAAAAAGAAACGGCAGATGCCGTTTCTTTTTTCAAATGAAATCTGTTAATAGATGATCTGGTCTCCGTCCTTAATGCAGTAATTTACTTTTACTCCCAGCTCTTCCATCCATTTCCTGGTTTCAAGTGTCTTCCAGTCACCGCTGCCGATTCCGCCGCCGTTGTCGTTATTCCACAGCCAGAGCGGACAGGGCCAAAGGGCGATTTGAGGTTTAATGATAGCATATACGTCCTGGTTAACCCCATACTGGCCGTGATGAGCCATCTGAACGATATCGCTTTTTAAATCTTCTGCGCTGCGTTCTGCAGCCAGGAGTTCACCGGCCTCGGGCCCCATATCGCCCAGTACCAGGATGCTTACGTTATTTAAGAAAAATTTATAAGCAACGGAGCTGTTATTAACGGAGGTGACATCCAGAAGATAGGGATTGTTTAAAACCCTTGCTTTAATCTGGCCCAGCTGGATTTCCTGATCCTTCTGTACGGTGTGGAGCTTTTCGGCAGGGAGCGTTGCAAGGGCTGATATCAGCCTGCTCACCATACTGTTACGGGAAGGCTCAACTTTCTCATACCAGGCCGGGTCCGCCAGAGAATAATAGACGTTATCAATGGTGATCTGGCTGTCCGGATTCTCCAGGATCTGAACAAGTGCCCCCACATGGTCTGAATGAGGGTGGGTAATAAACCATCCGGATACATGTCCGCCCTTGGAACGGAGCACTTCCGTCAAGTGAGCCGCATCGATATCCCAACCGCCGTCAATGACTACAAGGGTTCCGTCCTTGTCTTGTAAAATCATGGAAAGCATTTGCCGGTTGTCGTAATCCGAAAGTAAGGATAAGCTGCCGCCGTTAAATATTTTGCTTCCCGGTCCGATATTAAGAGCCGGCCCAAAGCCCATGCCCCGCATAGTCAGCTCTCCGGCTGAAACGCTGGGTGTTAAGAGCTCCGTGGTAAAAGCGGTAAATACAATGTTTAAAAATAGTACACAAGCTGCTATTTTTTTCCATATGCTGAAATTTTTCATGGCTACCTCCGTTTTCATTTGTATCATTTACTTCATGAAGGAAAACAAAACATTGCCTCAGTGAAGTAAAGAATAATCCTTATTATTATATAAGAACAAGCTCTTTTTTAACAGGGGGCAGAAACAATTGTCAGAAAATCTTCAGAATTAAAAAAAGCATAATTCCGTAGGCTGCCGTGTCATGGTATAATAACGGCAAAAGGAGGCCGAGTCATGTATACTTTTGAAGATTTAGTAAATATTACAAATAAACTCCGATCCGAAAAAGGCTGTCCCTGGGACAGGGATCAGACCTATGAGAGTCTGAAAAAATGCCTGGAAGAGGAAAGCGGAGAGGTTCTTGATGCCATTGATCATGAGGATATGGAAAACCTTTGCGAGGAACTGGGAGATATCCTGTTTCTGGTAATGCTTTACAGCCAGATTGCAAACGAGCGGGGAGACTTTTCCATTGATGATGTGGTAAACGGAATCTGTAAAAAAATGATACGCAGACACCCCCATGTTTTTGGCGGCGAAAATGCAGGTTTGCAGCAGGAGGGACAAGCACTTTGGGATGCGATAAAAAAGCAGGAGAAAGCCCTTCAAAAGAGCGAAAAACCTTGACAAAAACGGGAGAAACAGCTATAAATGATATAGTAATCGTGTTATGCGAAAAATCGTAGCCTGGTGCTACATTCTAGGAGGAAGATATCAATGAACAAAGCAGAGTTAATCGCAGCAGTCGCAGAGAAAGCAGAACTGTCCAAAAAGGATGCAGAGAAGGCAGTTAAAGCTTTAACAGATGTTATATCTGAAGAACTGGTTAAAGGCGAGAAGATCCAGTTAGTTGGTTTTGGTACATTTGAGGTATCTGAAAGAGCGGCAAGAGAGGGAAGAAATCCAAAGAGTGGCGAAGTTATGAACATCCCTGCTTCCAAAACACCAAAATTTAAGGCTGGAAAGGCTTTAAAGGATATGGTGAACGCTTAATCCATGAGACTGGATAAGTTTCTTAAGGTTTCTCGTCTGATCAAGAGAAGAACCGTAGCGAACGAAGCCTGTGATGCAGGCCGTGTGCTTGTAGGTGGAAAACCTGCAAAAGCTTCCTTAAACGTTAAGCAAGGCGATATAATAGAGATCCATTTTGGGACCAGCTCTGTAAAGGTTGAAGTTCTTGATGTAGCAGAAACGGTAAAAAAAGATGAAGCAAAAGAGCTTTACCGTTATCTCTAGCTCACAGTTTCGATACGTACGATAAATTTCAGTAATATTGGAGCGCGCCTCCTAATATACTTTAGACAGGTATATTAGGAGGTTTTTGTATGGAAGAAAAGGTGAATATCCGTCCTCACAGGCTCACAATAGAAAACCGGGGGTCCGGTACGATGACAGGAATACGGGAAGTGGTGTCCTTTGATGAAAACCAGGTAGTTCTTGATACGGACATGGGACTTTTGACTTTAAAGGGGAAGGGGCTCCATGTCAGCCGGCTGACTCTTGAAAAGGGAGAAGTGGATTTAAACGGTAATATTGAGAGTCTTACCTATTCCTCCAATGAAGCACTGCGCAGGTCAGGGGAATCCATGATTTCCAGACTGTTTAAATAAAAAAGGAAAAGTCATATGAGCGTTCATATCGTATATGAAGTAAAACTTCTGCTCTACAGCTTTTTAACAGGTGCAGGGCTTATGATCACATATGACCTGTTACGCATTTTCCGTATATTTATTCCCCATTCCTATGTGTTTATAGGAATAGAGGACATGATATACTGGATTTATGCTGCCTTAGTCACGTTTTCCTTGTTGTATGAACAGAATGACGGAGGATTAAGAGGATATGCCGTTGCTGGAGTATTTATCGGAATGCTTTTATATGATAAAATAATAAGCAGACATTTCATAAAACTCTTGAAACATTTCCGAAAATATCTTAAAATAAAGATGGCTGGTTGTAACCGAAGAAAGAAGCGGCATTAGAGGTGATTGGTGATCGTATGGACAAAATGGGAAAATCAAGACGAAAGAGAAAAGATAGGTGGGGCAATCGAATGACGATCATCGGCATTACCTTTGTCGTATTCAGCCTTGCTGTGATTGTTACCATTAAGGGAGTCACGTTAAAAGAAAAGGAACGGGAATATGAGCTCCGTCTGGAGAATCTTCAGGCCCAGGTGGACAAGGAAGAGGAACGGTCTCAAAAATTAGAGGAATACCGGGTTTATGTCCAAACCAAACAATATATTGAAGAAGTCGCAAAGCAAAAGCTGGGCCTTGTAAATCCTGATGAGATTTTGCTGAAGCCGTCACAACGGCAGTAAGACACCCTTCGGGTATCCCTCTATGTCCAAAGTGCTTGGACAATAAAGGGGAATGCTGTCGTACGATTTTAGATCATGAGTCAGCCGTTTTGACAAATATTTTCCTTCTGCCTGTATATAATGTGGATTATGAGAAACTGTATTTTAGTTTCTCATAAAAGGTGCTGCTTTTGCACCGTCCATCCGATTATGAAAACTTGTTTTCATAATATGGTTTAAAGCATGATACAGGCAGGAGGGATTTTTGTGTTCAGACGTAAGGCGGCACATCATGATATGGCTGATGTGAATGTATATACGGCAAAGAGATTAAACGACATGGCAAGCTCTTTGGGAGAACTTGCCAAAGCTTGTACAGATGATTTGTCAGCAGAACAGGGACTTACAAAGGAAGATGGGAAAGCGGCCCTTGAAACGGCTGCGGCTATGGTATGCGCAGGATGCAACAAATGCATCGTGTATCCCGGAAAAGAACAGGACAATCAATATTATCTGCAATATCTGGTTCGTGCATTTGAACAAAAAGGGAGTGTGGACTACGGGGACATGCCCCGTTTTTTTCTGGAAACCTGTAAACGAAAGGATGACTACATGGTCCAGCTGAACCGGGGGCTCGGTAGAGCCACCATGAATCTGGCCTGGAAGAACCGCTTTTTGGAAAGCCGCGACGCAGTTATAGTCCAATTTAAGGAACTGGCTGTGATTCTTGAGGAGTTTTCCCATCAGGTAGAGCATTCTATTGACATAACTCCGGATTGGGAGGATGAAATAAAACGGGCCTTCCGCCGCAACCATATTATCGTTGAAAAGATGCTCATTTTAGAATATGAGAATCATCAGAGAGAAGCATTTCTGACTATGAGGACTTTGAATGGCCGGTGTATGACTGTAAAGGAGGCTGCGGAGATCCTGGAAAACGCCATAGAGGAAGGGGAATGGACGGTGGCCCCTGACGGCAGAAACCTGGTGACAAAGCAGGCCGATACCATACGGTTTGTTGAAAAGGGTGAGTACCGGGTCCTTTATGGTGTGGCCAAAGCTGTAAAAAGCGGAGAAGAGGTATCCGGAGATAATTACACCTTTGGACAAGTCCAGCCTGGACAGGTCATCATGAGTCTGTCAGACGGCATGGGAAGCGGCAAGGTGGCCGAAGAAGAAAGCAGGCAGGTCATTGAGTTGACACAAAGGCTTCTGGAGGCCGGATTTTCCACCAGGGCGGCCCTTAAAATGGTCAATACGGTTCTTCTTCTCACAGGAATATCCCAGCATCCGGCTACCCTGGATTTATGCTGCATTGATTTAAAGACCGGGATCATGGAGGCGATGAAGTTGGGAGCGGCGGCCACCTATATTCTCAGTGAAAAGGGAGTGGAGCTTTTGGAAGCAGGTGAGGTTCCTATGGGAATCTTAAATCCGGTGGAGCCGGTTCTCCTTTCTAAAAAGCTATGGGATGATAACCGGATCATCATGGTGAGCGACGGCGTGCTAGACGCCCTTCCCGTAGATGAGAAGGAACTGATGCTGCAGGAATTCATTGCCGGAATGCCGGTAAAGAATCCTCAGGATATGGCTGACAGGATTCTCCTGTTTGCAAGATCCTTCAGTGACAAGGCCGCGGATGACATGACGGTTCTCACTGCCGGGATATGGAAAAGAAAATAATAATTGCAACAGACATGTTTTGTGGGTATATTTATAATATAGAGGGGAGAAAATCAACTAAGGAAGGTGGCTGAATGTACAGAACGATATTAGATTATATCAGACGGAACCGGCTGTTTTCTCCGGGGGACCGCGTCATTGTGGCGCTTTCCGGAGGAGCCGATTCGGTCTGTCTTCTTGTAGTCTTAAACGAGCTTAGGGAAGTGCTGGGGTTAGAATTAAAGGCGGTTCATGTCCATCACGGCTTACGAGGGAAAGAGGCTGACCGGGACAGTGAGTACGCAGGCAGGCTCTCAGAAACACTGGGAGTGCCTTTTGTATGTGTCCGGGTGGATGCGGCCCTTTATGCCAGGGAACATGGTATGTCAGTGGAAGAGGCAGGAAGGCATCTGCGTTACCAAATCTTTGAGAAGGAGCGTCTTGACTTTTCGGGTACAAAAATAGCGGTGGCCCATCACAGGGATGACCAGGCGGAGACCATTCTTTATAATCTGTTCCGGGGGACCGGATTAAAAGGGCTTGGAGGAATGCGCCCGGTGCGGGACAATATTGTCCGCCCGCTGCTGTCTGTTGGGAGAGAGGAAATTCTTGCATATCTGGCGGAAAAAGGGATATCTTATTGTGAGGACTCTACCAATGCCCAGACGGATTATGTGAGGAACCGCATAAGAAGCCTGATATTACCGGAGATCAGGGAAGAAGTCAACAGACGGGCGGGGGAAAACATCCTTCATGCGGGAGAAATGGCTGCACAGGCAGATGCATATCTGGAAAAACAGGCAGATGGCATATTAAGAGCCTGGGGAGTCAGGGAGACGGATGAGGCCGGAACAATAACGGCGCAGGGAGTTGATGCAAAGGCCCTTTTGGCGGAAGATGACATTATAAAGAACTATGTGATCCGGATGATGATCCGGTCTGTCAATGAATCCATGAAGGATATTACAATGACTCACGTGGAAAGCGCAGCAGCGCTTCTTTTTGGTTCTTCCGGCAGGCAGGTGGATCTGCCCTGCGGGCTTATTGCTGTGCGTATTTTTGATGAATTGTGGATAAAAAGGAAAAAACAGGAAGGATCGGTGGATAAGGAAAGAGCTGTTTCTCTTCCTGAACTGGATTTTAAGATCTTTCCCTACAAAAAAGGTCAGGAAATTCCCAAAAACGGGTATACGAAATGGTTTGATTATGATAAAATCAAGTGTGCACTGTCTGTGAGGTATCGAGAAACCGGGGATTACATGACACTGGCCGGAGGCGGCAGAAAAACCGTCAAGGAATTCATGATTAATGAAAAGATACCGAAAGAGGAACGGGAAAAAATACCGCTGGTTGCGGATGGTTCCCATGTCCTCTGGGTCATCGGATACCGGATCAGTGAATATTATAAGATAACAGATGATACCCATACAGTAATACAAATGCAGTTAAACGGAGGAAAAAACAATGGATGATAAGATACGTATATTGTTATCAGAGGAAGAAGTAGCGGCAAGGGTAAAAGAAATAGCAGAAGAGATCAGCAGGGATTATGAGGGAAAACCTCTTCATTTGATTTGTATTTTAAAGGGAGGCGTTTTCTTTACCTGTGAACTTGCAAAGCGGATTAATCTGCCTCTTACCTTGGATTTCATGTCCGTATCCAGTTACGGTGCCGGTACGGTGTCCAGCGGAATCGTTAAGATCACCAAGGACCTTGATGAGCCAATTGAAGGGAAGGACGTATTGATTGTGGAGGATATCATTGATTCCGGCAATACCCTGGCCTATCTGATTGAGGTATTAAAGCAGAGAAATCCAAACAGCATTGAGCTGTGTACCCTTCTTGATAAACCGGAGCGCCGGGTGAAGGATCAGGTCAAGGTGAAATATACCTGTTTTACCGTGCCGGATCAATTTATCGTTGGATATGGCCTTGACTACGATCAGATATACAGGAATTTACCATATATTGGAGTTATAGAACAGCAATAAGGAGGCAGCATGTTGAAACAACAGCAACCATTCAGAGGCTTGGGCTTTCTGCTCCTTCTGGTCATCATGCTTTTCTTTGCCAGTAGGCTGCCCCAAAAGAGCGGTATTATTACCAATCAGGAGCTAATGCAGGCAATTGATAATGGAACCATAGTCTCGGCAACCATAAGGCAGAACGATCCGCCCCCAACGGGAAGGATTGAGATGACCATGACTGACAACTCAACAAAACAGGCCAATGTGTCCAATGTCATTGAGATTCAGGATCGTTTGGATCGCAATGGGATTACCTATACAGTGGATGCAGTACAAAAGGAAAATTTATTCCTGACGATTACGCTTCCATTGATCTTAACGGCGGTAGTTTTGGTTTTTCTGTTCATGTTGATGAATGCCAGGGCAGGGGCAGGAAGCGCCAATGCCAAAATGATGAATTTTGGAAGAAGCCGGGCTCATCTTGCTAAAGACGCGAATAAGGTGAACTTCAGTAAGGTGGCAGGACTTGAAGAGGAAAAGGAGGAGCTGGAAGAAGTCGTTGACTTCTTAAAGAATCCTCAGAAGTATACCAGTGTAGGTGCCCGGATTCCAAAGGGAATTCTCCTTGTGGGACCACCTGGAACAGGAAAGACCCTTCTTGCCAAGGCAGTGGCAGGAGAGGCAGGAGTACCATTTTTCTCTATTTCCGGTTCCGATTTTGTGGAAATGTTTGTAGGTGTCGGTGCATCCCGTGTAAGAGACTTATTTGAAGAGGGGAAAAAGCATGCTCCCTGTATCATATTTATCGATGAGATCGATGCGGTAGCCCGTCGAAGAGGTACCGGTATGGGCGGAGGACACGACGAAAGAGAGCAGACCTTAAACCAGCTTCTGGTTGAGATGGATGGTTTCGGGATCAATGAAGGAATCATCGTTATGGCGGCCACAAACCGTGTGGATATTCTGGACCCGGCGATTCTTCGTCCCGGACGCTTTGACCGGAAGGTAGGGGTCGGAAGACCAGACGTAAAAGGAAGAGAAGAAATCTTAAAGGTTCATTCCAAGGAAAAACCTTTAGGCGAAGATGTGGATTTAAAGAGGATCGCCCAGACAACTGCCGGATTTACCGGTGCTGATCTGGAGAACCTTATGAATGAAGCAGCCATTTATGCGGCGAAACACAGCAAGAAATTTATCAACCAGGCTGACGTTGACAGGGCTTTTGTAAAGGTTGGAATTGGAGCTGAGAAAAAGAGCAAGGTAATAACCGAGAAAGAAAAGAGGATTACGGCTTACCACGAAGCAGGTCATGCAATTTTATTCCATCTGCTTCCGGATGAGGGACCGGTTCATACCATTTCCATAATTCCTACGGGTGTCGGTGCCGCCGGTTATACCATGCCATTACCGGAAAATGATCATATGTTCAATACCAGGGGCAAGATGCTCCAGGATATCATGGTGGATTTAGGCGGAAGGATCGCTGAGGAGCTTATCTTCGGTGATATCACCACCGGAGCCTCCCAGGATATTAAGCAGGCGACAGCAACGGCCCGGGCCATGGTGACCCAGTACGGTATGTCTGATAAAGTGGGTATGATAAATTATGGGAATGAAGGTGATGAAGTCTTTATCGGCCGTGATCTGGCCCATGCTAAGAGCTACGGCGGCCAGGTAGCCAATACCATTGATAATGAAGTAAAACGGATTATTGATGAGTGCTATGAAAAGGCGAAAGACATCATCTTAAAGCATGAGGAGATTCTTCACGCCTGCTGCAAGCTGCTCATGGAAAAAGAAAAGATCGGCCAGCAGGAATTTGAAAATTTGTTTTCTGCAGCAGCTGAAGGTTAAGTATCTTCTGCAAGCTTAAAAGAGATAAAAGCGCGGACTCCGGGAAAATATCTAAGTTTCCACCCCGGAATCTGCGCTTTTTTGTGTTTAGTGCAGAGGGAAAGAAAAAGTGCATAAAAAATCAAATGTAAAAAAATGATGTTTGTGCACACTTATTTTCTTAGTCGTGATATAGTAATAATCGTAAACCCCCCCAATACATTATATAGTTTTTGCTACACCCCATAAGAAACGAAATACCTTCTCCGAAAAACGGTCAGCTGCCCCGCTGGCCGTTTTTTATGCGTTTTACTTAGAAAGGCAGGGTTGTATATTTTGTTTCAATCGGATAAAATAGAACATATATAGATGACGAGAAAGGAAATGAAAATCATATGTGCTTCCAGGCTGAGGCGTTAAATAGAGATGCATTATTTACTGATGAGACAGAAAATTTCCGATTCCCGGCAGAGCCCTGTGTGGGGGATGATGTGATTCTGTATTTTCGGACGGCAAAGGACAATGTGGACCAGGTCTGTTATATCCAAGAGGGGTTAAGCAGAGAGACGGCCATGGAAAAGGCAGAGTCTGACGGACAGTTCGATTATTATAAACATAAATTGACGGCAGGACATGAGAATATCTGCTACAGCTTTAAGGTGGTTAGGGACGGCGATGTATGCTATTATAACCGGCTGGGTGTTTCCGGGGATAACCCGGAAGGGTTTTATTTTCGCATTGTTCCCGGTTTTTCTACGCCTGACTGGGCCAAAGGGGCCGTTATGTATCAAATTTATGTAGACCGGTTCTGCAACGGAGACGTGTCCAATGATGTGGTAGACGGAGAGTATGTATATATTGGCCGCCCGGTATCCAATGTAAAGGAATGGGAGAAATATCCCAACCAGATGGATGTGGGATATTTTTACGGCGGTGATTTACAGGGAGTATGGAACAAGCTGGATTATTTAAAGAATCTTGGCGTTGATGTCATATATTTTAATCCCATTTTTGTATCACCATCGAATCATAAATATGACTGCCAGGATTATGATTACATTGATCCTCATTATGGCCTGATCGTTAAGGATGGGGGGCAGCCTGTGGCAGTGGATGCGGTGGATAACCGGCTTGCAGCAAAATACATGATTCGTACGACAGATAAAGAAAATTTAGAAGCAAGCAATGAATTTTTTGCCCGGTTTGTGGAAGAGGTGCACAAACGAGGGATGAGGGTTATCCTGGATGGGGTATTTAATCACTGCGGCTCTTTTAATAAATGGCTTGATGGAGAGCGGATCTATGAGATGTCCGGAGAGTACGAGCCGGGAGCCTATGTGTCAAAGGACAGTCCGTACCGGTCGTTTTTTAAATTTTATGATGAAGAAGCATGGCCCTATAATGGATCCTACGACGGCTGGTGGGGGCATGCAACCCTTCCCAAGCTTAATTATGAGGACTCCCGGACTTTGTATGAGTATAGCCTTCAGATCGCCAGAAAGTGGGTTTCCCCGCCCTATAATATAGATGGATGGCGGCTTGATGTTGCGGCAGATTTGGGACACAGCAGCGAATATAACCATAAGTTCTGGAGAGATTTCCGTAAGGCGGTTAAGGAGGCCAATCCGGAGGCCATTGTGCTGGCTGAGCATTACGGAGACCCGTCCAGCTGGCTCCAGGGTGACCAGTGGGATACGGTCATGAATTATGATGCCTTTATGGAGCCGGTAACCTGGTTTTTAACAGGCATGGAAAAGCACAGCGACGAAAGAAACCCCGGCCTGTTTGGGGATGGCGATAGCTTTTTTAAGTCCATGAATTACCACATGAGCCGCATGATGACAGGTTCCATTCAGGTGGCCATGAATGAGCTGTCGAATCATGACCATTCCCGATTTATGACCAGAACGAACGGCCGGGTGGGACGGACCTCCACTCTGGGCCCGGAAGCAGCCTCTCAGGGCATCAACAATGGGATCTTTAAGGAGGCGGTTATGATCCAGATGACCTGGCCCGGCGCTCCCACGATTTATTACGGAGACGAAGCCGGTGTCTGCGGCTGGACGGATCCTGATAACCGGAGAACCTATCCCTGGGGCAGAGAGGATTTAGAACTGATCGAGTTTCACCGGTATATGACCGGGCTTCATCACAGCATACCGGCATTGCGCCTGGGGTCCTTAAAACAGCTTCTGGCTGGGAGACATCTCATCTCCTATGGACGTTTCTTAAAGGACAGCATTTGTGCTGTGGCGGTCAACAATCTTCCGGAAGAACGGCAGATTGGGATCCCGGTATGGCAGCTGGGAATGAAGGACGGGGAAATTATGTCCCGTTACATGTTGACCTATGAAAATGGGTATAATGTGGGTAAAATTCCTTATGAAGTGAAGGACGGTCAGGTGCTTGTCTCTATGCCGGGAACAAGCTCTGTTTTGCTGGTAGCTGAACGGGATTAGAATTTTTATTTTTCTAAAAAAAACCTTGATTTTTTCATGTCCCTATGATAAAATAACACTCGCTTGCTTAATAAAGAGCATGGGTGGGTTCCCGAGCGGCCAAAGGGGGCAGACTGTAAATCTGTTGTCGACGACTTCGAAGGTTCGAATCCTTCTCCACCCAGTCCGTACCGTTTATAAGAACTGAAACGGTATATGAGAATGCCGGCGTGGCGGAACAGGCAGACGCACAGGACTTAAAATCCTGCGGGACTAATCTCCCGTACCGGTTCGATTCCGGTCGCCGGCATGATAAGAAAAACCTTGTACTCTGATATGGAGTACAAGGTTTTTTGTTGGTGTGCCCGGCGGGCGCATGTTCTAATGAGTGCAAGTCTCGAATCCGCCCGGTAGTGGGAAGGATATAGCCAAGACCAAGGGTGTCGTCCGTGAGGACGAATCTGAAGGAAGGTGGAGGCAAATCTCTGGTCTGACGAATAGAAATCTTATCAGGCTGTAAATGGGGGTAAGGTTGCCAAACAAGCCAAAGCCCAATAACTACACGGAACCATTTGCAGTAAATAAGGCAGATAGATGGAGAGAAAGAGCATGCGAGTACCCGGGGAGATCTCACGGACGTGGAGAGTTTTTTTTTACGAACGACGGTTGAAATAAGATTTATCGTGAGAAGTCAGCTGAAACCATAGTACCATGCCAGTCGACGGGTATGGGAAGGGTGGAACCTTAGGAGGTGGGAGTAAATGAATGTTACCGAAGTCGAGAAAAGAGAGAGCACAAAACATTGCTGTAGCAATGGCTGCCGCCGGAGGGATAGTGCGGAACACGAAGAGAATGGCGGAGCGCTTATTGACAAGAGGATAACTGAAAGCAACGCCACCAACGCCGACAGAAAAGTAGATGGATTGCTGGAAATAATCGTCAGTAATGAAAACTTAAACCGTGCATACCAACGAGTGAAACGGAATAAGGGAGCAGGCGGAGTCGATGGAATGGAAGTAAATGAACTTTTACAGTATCTAAAAGACAATGGCGAGAAAATAAGGAAATCCATACTGGCAGGAACCTATCAGCCAGCCCCGGTAAGGAGGGTAGAGATACCCAAAGAAAACGGGAAGAAAAGAAAACTGGGAATACCAACAGCAGTAGACCGTGTCATTCAACAGGCAATTGCCCAGATATTAACGCCCATATATGAAGAGAAATTCGTGGAAACGAGTTACGGATTCAGACCGGGAAAGAGTGCCCATGATGCCCTGTTAAAGTGCCAGACATATCTGGAAGAAGGGTATGTTTGGACGGTAGATATGGACCTGGAAAAGTTTTTCGATACTGTGAACCAGAGTAAACTTATACAAGTCCTGTCAAAGGATATCAAAGATGGAAGGGTGATATCCCTGATCCATAAATATCTAAAGGCAGGAGCAGTATGGTGTGAAAAGTTCGAGGAAACAGGAATCGGTGTACCACAGGGAGGACCGCTTAGTCCTCTTTGTGGAAATATCATGCTAAATGAACTGGACCAGGAACTAAGGAATAGAGGGCACCGTTTCGTCCGCTATGCGGACGATATGGTGATATTCTGCAAAAGTAAAGCAAGTGCAAAGCAGACACTTACCCATATCATACCGTATATAGAGAAGAAGTTGTTCTTAAAAGTGAACCGGGAAAAGACGAATGTATCATATGCAGGGAAAATAAAATTTCTGGGGTATGGTTTCTATAAGAGTCGTTTGGGCTTTCGAATGAGAGTACATGGGAAGAGCAAAGAAAAGATGAAGGCAAAGGTCAAGGAACTCACAAGTAGGAGAAATATCCAGAGCTATGAAGAGTGGAAAAGAAAAATGAAACAATTCATAGTGGGATGGATAAACTACTACAAGCTGGCAGATATGGAAAATCTGTTAAAAGAGACGGACGAATGGATGAGGAGACGAATCCGAATGGTATTCTGGAAGTGTTGGAAAAGAGTGAAAACGAGGTATCGAAACCTTGAGAGCCTTGGAATCAGCAAAACCAATGCAGGAATCCTTGCAAATACAAGGAAAGGCTACTGGCGTACAGCCAGCAGCCCAATTCTAAAAGCAGCCCTGACGAATCAAAGGATAGAAAAGGACGGCTTTCAGTTTTTCAATTCTTACAACAAATCTGTGATAGCGTAAACTAGGGAAACGCCCAGTACCGAACGGTATGCTGGGTGTTGTGAGAGGTCGGCTGACTAACTAATGGTCAGCCTCCTACTCGATTCTGACATAAGAAAAATACTCAATTAATAGGAAGCCCTTTCATTCATTTTTTGACTGCTCCCCGCAATCTTTAAAAACTCCTCCATTGCCCGGGTGAACCGTCTCCCTGTTTTCCAATAGAAATATAGATTCCGATGGCAAAATTCACTTTCAATCTTATAATAAACAACATTTGGATGAGAGAGAACCTGCGCAATCAGTGTGTCACTAATAAAGGATATTCCCATACCCGAACAAGTGATATTGTAAGAGGTAAGCTGCTGGTCAAGCTCAAATACAATATTTGGAGTAATGTCATGATCCTGAAGAATTTCCATCGCGCGCTTCCTTGTATCGTTTTCAGGCTTCAGCATAATAAATGGTTCCTTTTCAAATAGATTCAGTGGTACAGGCTTAATTTTTTCTTCCAAAAAGGAGCCGTCAAGAATCAGCTGTACCGGAATCTGGTACTGCTCTGCTTTTTGGTTAATTTCAAAAGTCTTTGGTACAGCCAGAAGCAGATGTTCTTCCTTGTAAATACTGTTATCAAATATACCTTTGTCCAAAGAACAATTATCAATCATCAAATCAATTCTGCCGTTCTGAAGATACAATGCCAGCTCCGCTGTGCTCTCTTCAATTAACTCGATCTTAACCATTGGAAACCGTTTTGTAAATTCGCCCATTAAAGGAGGCAGTACCCATGAAGAAAAAAGGCTGCTTCCTCCTAAAATCAGCTCTCCTACTTTTAAATCGCCCCAGTCATTTACAAAATTATAAAACTCGCTTTCAATATAGAGCATTTCTTCCACGGATTTAATATATTTTTTTCCGCATTCTGTCAGAGCCAAAGGTTTTGTACTTCTATCAAAAATCGGATATCCAATTTTAAGCTCGATTCTTTTTATTGTAGCACTCAGCGAAGGCTGCGAAATAAAAAGTTTTTTTGCAGCTTTGGAAAAACTTTGTTCTTTGTATACCATATATACATAATCCATCCCCTTAAACACTGTAAACCTCCTCTGCTTCGAGGTATAACTTTAGAGTTATACCAATTATAGAAATATACGTATTTGATTATATTATAAATAGATTTTATAATAAATACAATACAAAACGGTATTTTACCGATTACGGAGGATTAGACATTGGATAGCATAAATAACATAGATTACAGAGTCGAAAAGGATTCAATAGGAATGAAAGATGTGCCGGGCAATGTGTATTACGGCGTACAATCAATGCGTGCGGCAGAAAACTTTCATATTACTGGTCTCAACATTCACCCAGAAATCATTAACAGTCTGGCTTACATAAAGAAAGCAGCTGCCATAACGAACCTTGAGATAGGTCTTCTGGACAGGAAAACTGCAGAAGCGATTATTCAGGCATGTGATGAAATTCTGGCAGGACAATTCCGCAAAGACTTCATCGTTGATCCGATTCAGGGCGGCGCAGGAACTTCTCTGAATATGAATGCCAACGAAGTGATTGCAAACCGTGCGATTGAGATTCTTGGAGGACAAAAAGGCGATTATTCCATTGTCAATCCCAATGATCATGTAAACTGTGGACAGTCCACTAATGATGTCATTCCTAGTGCCGGGAAAATGACTTCTTTAAGACTCCTTAAAAAACTGAAAATAGAACTTCTCCGGCTGCATCAGGCATTTTGTGAAAAAGCCGACGAATTTGACCATGTCCTGAAGATGGGGAGAACCCAGATGCAGGATGCAGTCCCCATTCGGTTAGGTCAGGAATTTAAGGCTTATTCAACAGCAATTATGCGTGACCTCCGCCGTATGGACAAAGCCATGGAAGAAATGTGTACTTTGAATATGGGTGGAACAGCCATAGGAACTGGAATCAACGCTGATGTAAATTATTTGAAACGTATTGTGCCTAATTTAGCGAAGGTGTCTAATATGGAATTAGTGCAGGCGACGGATCTGATAGATGCGACACAAAATCTTGATTCTTTTGTTGCCGTATCAGGTGCTGTCAAGGCCTGCGCTGTGACATTGTCTAAAATAGCCAATGATCTTCGCCTGATGTCTTCCGGACCAAGAACAGGCTTTCATGAAATCGACCTCCCTGCGAAGCAGAATGGCTCCTCCATTATGCCGGGAAAAGTAAATCCGGTGATTCCTGAAGTTGTAAACCAGGTTGCCTTTAATATCATTGGGAATGATGTAACCATCACCATGGCCGTAGAGGCCGGACAATTGGAATTAAATGCATTTGAACCTATCATTTTTTATTGTATGTTCCAGTCTATTGACACTCTTTCCTATGCTGTACAGACATTTGTAGATAACTGTGTATCCGGCATTACAGCGAACGAAGCAAGATGCCGTTTCCTGGTAGATAACAGTGTTGGGATCATCACAGCGATTTGCCCCCACGTTGGGTACCAAAAGGCGGCAGATATTGCTAAGAAAGCCATGTTAAGCGGCAAACCCGTAAGAACTCTGATTCTGCAGGAGAAGCTTTTAGGGGAAGAAGAACTGGACCATATATTAGATCCGGTACAAATGACAGAGCCGGGGATATCCGGGAAAAATTTATTGTTAAAGAAAAAGCTGGAAGCGTAACTGCCATACCTTTAAGGGGTGTAGATTCACAACGATATAACGCCTGACGAAACCTTGAGTTCGTCAGGCGTTTTGACTGTGCTAATTTGACTGTGCTAATTTGACTGTGCTAATTTGATTGTTCTCCTTTCGGCTGGACCTTATTAATTCCTGGTATCTGAAACCAGAACACACTGCCTTTACCTACTTGCGAATCTACTCCGTAGTCACCATGATGCAGCTCAACAATTTCTTTAACAATGGACAGTCCAAGGCCGGTTCCTGTGATCGCACGTTTATGCCTTTTATCAATTTTATAATATCTGTCCCAGATGTAAGGCAGATTATCCTTGCCAATGCCCTCACCATGATCTTCCACTTCGATTCTGACCACTTTGTCTGTGACTTTTTGCCGAATGATAATAGTTAAATCGTTTGTGCTGTAATGAATTGCGTTCGTCAGTAAATTATAGATTGCCTGTGTTATTTTCACTTCATCCGCATTTACGAAGACCTCCTCGTCATGTTCGAAAACAAGGCTGTAATTTTCTTTTTTAACCAAGTCGGCTATTCTGCCAACGGTTTTATCAATGCTCTCCGTAATGTTATATTCTGCCGTGTTTAGCTCCATTGTACCGGTTTCCAATCGGGAGACATCAAGAATATCATTTACTAAAGAGGAAAGCCGCTGGGTTTCATCCATGATCGTCTGTGTTTGCTCCGAAGTAATTTCATCAGGGAAATCATGCATCATTTCAGCATGGCTATATATTAGAGCGAGAGGAGTTCTCAAGTCATGGGAGATATTAGCCATAAGTTCGCGCCTTAACCGTTCCACCTTTGAGAGCTCGGAAGCAGAATGATTCAATGTGTCCGATAATTCGTGGATTTCTCTGTAGCCCTTGCCAGAAAAATGAATATCATAGTTTCCGGTTGCCAGTATTTTAGCGCTCTTATTCAGTTTTTCGATTGGCTTCGAAACGGTTTTGGCAATAGCAAATGCC
The DNA here is from genome assembly GCF_044987295.1 of Lacrimispora sanguinis. NCBI lineage: Bacteria > Bacillati > Bacillota > Clostridia > Lachnospirales > Lachnospiraceae > Lacrimispora > Lacrimispora sanguinis. The sequence goes on from NZ_CP173277.1 coordinate 3,437,085, forward strand.
AGAATAATGGATAAGACGAACATGATGCCAGTGACATAATACAACTGAACTTTTATCGTGGAGATCGTTGCGTTGACAGGAGATATCATGGCATAAAAAACAAGGGAGACTGTTCTGCCATCAGACGTGATAAAATCTCTTGTTTCGGTTATTGCCTGCCGCATTTGAGGTCTGTTTTCAGGGGCGGGCCTGTTTTCGGGATTTGGCCTGTTTGGCGGTACGAAATCATGAGCCGGAGTAACAAGTATTTCGGAATCGTCGGAAAGCTGCATGATAATTTGATTGAGATTGGGATTGTCAATGTTTTTCTCAATCATAGCAATGGCGTTGTTTATTTCCTTTCTACGAATATCTTCATACATTTTACTTAGAAATACTGTTTCAAACAGCCACAGAATAACAAGAAGCAACGCGCAGAATCCAAGCAAAAAGATAAAGATTTTCCACATTAACCGCTGTGATTTTTTCATATGCTAGCCCTCAAACCGATAACCTAATCCCCGTAAAGTAGTAATAAACTTTGCATAAGGGCCTAAGGATTTTCTCAGTAATTTCATGTGTGTATCCAGCGTCCGGTCATCGCCGTAATAATCAAATCCCCATACTTCTGTGAGAATTTTTTCGCGTGGAACAGCGATGTTTTTATTTCGAATCAAGAAGAATAGCAGATCATATTCTTTTGGGGCAAGATTTGCAAGAATGCCGTCAATTGAAACCTTATAGGCGGTCAAGTCTGCTTCAAATCCCTCTTTCCGGAATATGACATGTCCATTGTCATTATCACTAGCAGCCGTATTTTTCTGTGTTCTGCGCAGGATCGCATTTACACGCATCATGATCTCCTTAGAAGAAAAAGGCTTAACTACATAGTCGTCAATGCCAACCTCAAACCCTAAAACCTTGTCATATTCCTCCCCCCTTGCTGATAGCATAATAACGGGAGTATCTAATGTTTTTCTGATTTCTTTTACCGCTGAAAACCCATCCAGCTCCGGCATCATAATATCCATGATAATGATATCAAAGGATTCCTTGCGGCAGGCCTCAACAGCTTCCATGCCGTCAGCTGCTTCAACAACCTCATGTCCTTCAAAGACCGCATATCTTTTAAGTACGGTTCTAAGTCCGCTTTCATCGTCACAAACCAATATTTTTGCCATAGTTTCACCACCTTATTAACTGTAATTATAGCATGAAAGCAAATGAGTAGCCAGTACAAGGGGCTGAAGGATCACCTTCAGCCGTTTGTATTATTTAATAAGTTTTTTTGGCTCTCATTAAGAATAGGATCGCTCCGGATAGAAGGATAAGTGATATAAATACACTAACCGCATAGGTTGGATCCATTGCGTTTGCGGAGACAGCCTTACTCTGTTGGTTCGCTGCGTTCCTGCCGGGCATCCTGCTTGTCATTTCCGTCACTTGCGAAATTTGTTCTTCTGTCAAACCCATTTCCAAAAGCTGCTCTTTGATTTCATCATTAAGCACACCGCTGTTTTCCTGCAAGATTGGCATGGCCTTCTCCATAAGCTCCCGGTCCGGCATACCTCCCATACCACCGAAGCCACCTTCCCCCTGGCCGCCTTCGCCCCGGCTGCCTTCCCCTCGGCCGCCTCCGCCCATCATACTGCCCAGTACGGACAGATTAATACCGGAAGTATCAATTAATGCATCCTTATCTGAATTTTGTCCATCTGTCGTAGAAGGAATGGTTCCGTTAAGCTGCCCGTCAATACTCTGAGCACGAAGGGTTCCCAGTTCAATAAAAACCGGAAGAGATGCTTCATATTCTTCGTAAGTGGCAAAGGCAGAAACATCGTTTTTTACATAGCTATTGATTTTTGCGTCTAAATCCATTACAGTTTCCGCAAAAACACCGCTTACAAAATAACCATCCACGATCTGTCGCAGGTATTCATGGTATTTGTCCTTATATTCCGGGACTTCAAGCAATTTATTAATGAGGGGGCGGTCTTCCATGCTTACACCGCTGACAGGTGTGTCGATCGGGAAGTTTACAACGTCACTGGCGCTGTCACTCTGGAATCCGCCAAATGCAAGACCGTAATCCCAAGGCAAAACAGTGATTTTTCCATCGCGCTCATAAATGTAATAATTTTGCGCCATACCAGATGTATAGCTGTCAAGATTTACAACCACCGTATGCGCGGCCAGATAGCGGAGAATTTCGTCCACATCAAAATACTGCTCCAGATTTGTTCCTTCATTTAAGTTTTTTATTGCGGTAATAACACGCTGTTTGTCTTTGTCGGAGTTTTTTTGAGATTGAGCATTGTTAAATATTGAACGATAGCTGCTTATATTATCATCAACGTAAACAAGGTCTCCGCCACCTCGTCCGCCCATACCGCCCATTGGAAAAGCGCCCATACCGCCGTTTTGGTTATTCAGCTGTTCCAATTGGCCTCCGGTATCATCGCTTTCCAGCGTCTCCTGATTGCCTTGCCGGCGTTGCCCGCCAGCACTTGGCTGCCCATTAGCTCCCCGATCTGCGTCATCTTGACCGGTTTTATGATCCGTGAAGTCTTCTCCTTGCCCCATTGTGGTTTTGACACTGTAGAGTTGTCCGCCGGACGTATCGTAAACCCTGTCAAGAAAAGATTTTTCATACCGTTCCAGCGCCAGGTAGAAACCGAAATCTTCTCCATTAACTGTTACGCTGGCATAATTCATAAGCGGTGTTTCTACACCTATATATTTCATAATGTCGTATGATAGATAGTCTTTCATATAGGTGTTATCACCCATCAGGTTATTAATGCAGAAAGTGTCCAGCCCATAACATGTCTGCCCTTTTACATAATAACTAAATTTGAAATTAATACTATAGCGGTCACTGTCGTCCATGCCGACTACCTGTGATAAGCTTGAATTGCCCTTGGTGCGAATACCGACTGTATGAAATGATTCACCGTTTATGACTAAATCCGCTGAAATATATTCTTTATCTATGGCGTTGTCAAGCATTTCCTGCCACTCATTTTCATCGACACGTATATCTATTGTAAGGATCTCATCTCCGAACAGCTTTGATTCATAATCCATCACCTTTTTATTTTGATTCACTCCAGCGGCATAAACGATCATGACACAGGCGAACAGCGACAGGCAAACAAGCAGTGCCGTGATTTTTGCTATATGTTTGCTGGTTATCATTGCCTTCACTTCCCATCTGTATTTTTTTCATTACATATAATAATCGCCATTATAGCTAACTAGGACTGCATTTGAAACACCGTTTATCGTAAGCAGATCATTAATGAATTTCACTGAGGAATCTTTGAGGCGAACCTCAACAGTAAGCTCGATTCCGTTTTTCGACACGTTCTTAGATTTGACAAGATGCTTTTTCGTATGATTATTAAGCATTGATGTTGATTGGGTTTCTGCATTCTCATCATCGCAGTTTATTACAACTACATAAGGCGTATCTGCAGTTTTCCTGTTGACAAATACAAACAGGACGCAGCCTATAGCAATGGAACCTATCACTGCAAGAGGAATTAAGCCTGCGCCGACAATAATACCTGTAGTAATGGACCAGAACAGATATACGAGGTCAAGCGGTTCTTTTACAACGGTACGGAAACGGACAATGGATAGTGCGCCCACCATACCCAGCGATGTAATCAGGTTTGAAGACACTGCCAAAATAACAAGGGTTGTGATCAAGTCCATGGCGATTAGGGTAATACCGAAAGATGAGGAGTACATGACACCTATGTAGGTTTTTTTATATACCATAAAAATAAACAAGCCAATCACAAATGAAATACCTAAGGCAGCTAAAATATCCGGTATGGAAAATGAAGCAGCCTTATTGAGGAAGGTGAAATTCAATAGTTGATCTAACATAATTAACACTCCTTTTTATTTATATAAGTCTTGATACTACGTATTTGGAAAATTCAGTCTCGTTCCTGCTGTCTACCCGAACCAGCTGGCGAATGATTTCAGGAATAAAACCATCATATTTTATTTCAAGCACTATGGCGTTTGCTGCCGGAATTGTAACAAGTTCCGGGTTAAATAAGCCGCCTACATTGTTTGAAGTCCGGATGTTACTGTCAAATGTAATACGGACATTACCAGCAGGATAGACATATGTTTCTCTTTTATAGTCCACAATTGTTCGAGGCCGCAAGTTCTGATAGTGCATTTTTGTGTATAGTTCCATCATCAATGCCTGACCACTTTCTTTCAATAATCCCAAATTTCCATCCAGAATACCTTCACATTGCGCTAAGGTTATTGGTGCGTTTTTTTTATAACATAATCTGTTTGCTTTGCTCTTTTTTTCAAGCCTGATAAATGAAGGATCATTGTTATAAAACCGGATTCTGAATTTTTCCCGCCTGCTGGCTCCGGACAATTTTTCGATGACTGCTTTATCAGCGTAATTGTCGAAATACAGGCTCCTGATTATGTAGGAACCATCATCCAAGGCATTTTCGTCAAAATCAGCAATATGCCTTAGCTTAGAGGATAACTGCATATAGTCAGAATAATTGATGTTCAATTTATGTTCATGTCTTCCTTTTTCATTCATGTTCTCACCTCCTTACTACTGATGAGTAATATGTTATAGTGTTAGTCTGAAATTCACTTGTCGCCTGTCTGAACTTTATCTGAACTTTTTGTTTCCAGCCATAGCGATCACATACTATAAGAAATCATTTGGTGTACATGAAAAAACAGAGCACAATTTTATTGTGCCCTGTTTGAATTTGAATCCGGCTAAATATCCGTAGTGCTTTCTGTTTTATTGCCATGGAATCCGCCTCGGCCCATACCGGAAATCTCGGGAATCTTGCCCTCGGTAATATCATTCAAAGCCTGGTCATACTGCTCTTGTGTGATTTTACCATCAGCAAGTAGCTGTGCTATTTTTTCCTTCATCTTTGATAGCATCTCAGACTTTTGTTCCTCAGTCATTTCAGGCCTGTTCTTTTCGCCGGACTCATCTTTGTCTCTTCCGGGCATTTCAGGTGCTTTGCCCTCGGCAATATCACTCATGGCCTGGTCATACTGCTCCTGTGTGATTTTGCCGTCAGCAAGGAGTTGTTCGAATCGTTCCTTCATCTTTGTTTGCATTTCCGCTTTTTGCTCTTCGGTCCATTCAGTGCAGTCCGTTTCACCGCCTCGGCCCCGGCCTTTGCCGAGCACTTCAGGCATTTTGCCCTCGGCAATATCACTGATAGCCTGATCATACTGCTCCTGTGTGATTTTGCCGTCAGCAAGGAATTGCGCTAATTTTTCCTTCATATGTGATTCCATTTCTTCAGATGATAATTTGGTTTTTTCTAAGCTGGTTGTTACAGCAGAAACGTTTGTTTTCAATGTGCCCGTTGTATTTGTGTTTGCAGCAAATGCGGTAACTCCCGATGCTGCTAATAAGCCTACGGCCATTACGGTAGAAGCGACAACAGAGATTTTTTTCATTATTAACACCCTTTCTTTCTTATACGTTTGACGTGGCAACAGGTATGGATTTTTCCCTCCTTTCTTTTTTCTGTCTACATCATAAATCGCTTATTTGAATTACCAATGTTTGGAAGCTGATTATTTGCTGAACTTGCGCTGAACATTTGCTGAACTTGCGCTGTCTATTTTACGGTGCATGCACGGCTGCGAGGGATCTGTCCCGGAGGCAGAAAGATAATTGGACTAAGCAAAAACCAAAAGTTTATGGTTTCGCTTAGTCCAGGATTTTGTTTTTATATTATTTTATTTTTTACGATGCAAATGATCCTTCGGAGAATAACCAAACATTTTTTTAAAACGTTTACTGTAATAAAAAGCATCTGTATATCCCACCAGCTCCGCAATGTCCGATATCTTATATTGATTGGATTCCAATAATCTCTTTGAAGCCTCCATACGTATCATGGTAATATACTGAAGCAAGGATTCATTATTTACTTTTTTAAAGACACTGCCCATATAGGAGGGATTTAATTGAAATACGTTTGCGAGCCGGTTTACGGTTAATTCTGGATCGGAATAATGTTTATCAATATATGCAATGATTTTTTTGCTTAAGGAGAGGTCGGAAGGGATGGTTTCACTTTCAGTCATGCATAACCGCCCATATGCAAGAATGGTACTTTTAACCTGGCTCAGCCGATATTCTTCATCAATGATCTGGGAGGCAGATTCAGCGGGATTGTGGCTGAATTCTACCTGGCCGCCATAATGGATATGATAAGTGGTAAAAAATTCCGTTACGATTAAGTATAGGTATTTCACATCGTGCGCTTCTTCTACCGGCTGAAACAGGTCTTTGATATAAGCTTCCAGCCCCTTTGGATCCTTGCTGTTTAAATAATATAGAATCGTTTGCCTTACCTTTGATAAATCAGCGGATCTATTTTCCCAGGTAAGTTCCTCAGTCAGGATAAGCTTTGATTCTGGATTAAAATACCGGTGGTTAAGGGCGTAAAGATTTTTTTTATAATCAGGCAGCCAGGATTCTGTTAAAGGGATACAGTCTCCCAGAGCTAAAAATGTGTAGGAGCTGCATTTTGGTATATCATTATCCAAAACTTCTTTTAACTTCTGCCGTTCCTCTTTCTTGTGAAGGAAAAACTGTATGGTATAGGCATAATCCAGCTCCTTAAAATATTCACAGTCTAGTCCATGACGGCGGATCTTAGCTGCCAGCTCTGATATAAAATCTTCATTTTCTTCATAGATAAAAGCACCTAAATAAAGGGTGTAATCATAAGCTGATACCTCAGGATATCTGGCAGTTAACTGTTCAATGCTTTGACAACCATTTAATACATTGGAAAGAAACGTGCATTTTTCAAAGTGATAATACTTTTGAATTTGTTTCTGCTGTTTTTTTAACAATTCTATTTTTTCTTTGGTATCCTTTAAAACAGCGGTTAAGGTAGAAGCGTCTACAGGCTTTAACAGATAATCCATAACTCCGAACCGCATCGCGGAACGTGCATATTCAAAATCATTATAACCAGATAATAGAATGATTTTGGTGGAAGGGTAATTCCTGTATACAGATTCCGCCACTTCAATTCCATTCATACGGGGCATTTTAATATCCAGCAGGATAAGGTCAACCGGATGCTGTCTTAATAACTCAAGAACTTCTATACCGTTTTCGGCTTCCCCAATAAAATGAATGTCCAATTCTTCCTGCGGAATGATTTTAATAATTCGTTGCCTGATAAAGTACTCGTCATCAGCAATTATAATATTTAGTGGCATCAGTGGACACCTCCTTTTTTCCAATGGTTATGGTAGAGATACAGCCGCCCTGAGGGTGATTGGCAATGGTAAGCCCATATTCACTTCCGTAATAAAGTTGGATTCTCTGGTGAATATTTTTGATACCAAAATGAGTATTACCTGTAGCCCATATGCTTTCATAATCCTCTTCCCGGATTCCGATTCCGTTATCCCGGATGGTGAATAAAATGGAATCAGGGGTTTCCGTTACGAGAATATCTAATTGCCCTTTTCCATTCAGCTCTTTGATTCCGTGATAGATACTGTTTTCCACGATGGGCTGCAATAGGAGCTTGAGGCAGGGGTAACCTGATATACTGGAATCACAGGTGATATGAAAGTCAAACCGGTTATAGTATCTTACTTTCATAATTCTTAAATAGGCTTCGGTAACCGCCAGTTCCTCCTTAACCGTAATGTGGGTGTGACCGTTGCTTAGACCCTGACGGTAAAATGCAGAAAGATTCATGACAAGGTCAATGAGAGTCTCCTTTTCATCTATTTCTGCAAGAGAACAGATGTTGTCCAGTGTATTATATAAAAAGTGCGGGTTTACCTGCTGCTGAAGCAGGTCCAGGGCTACTTTATTCTTCATTTTCTCTGAATTCAGTAAATCATTCTTTAACTTTTTCTGAGCAATAATCATGCTGTTGAATTCCTCGAACAGAAGACCGATATCACTATCGTTATAGGATTCATTGACTGGAATCCATTCTCCTTCCTTTACCCTCTGGGTATGGGAGATCAACTGGTAGATCGGAGAGGTGATTGTACGGGATACTTTACGGGAGACATTAAGACAGGCAATAATGCAGAGCAGGGCCATAATAATGGATATTCCCAAGGTGGTAAAGGTTGGCTGTAAAAAATAGAGCAGATTGATTTCGTTGACGAGATACCAGTTCAGTTCAGGAAAATGTTCCGAAAAAACAATCGTGTTCTTAGTCAGTTTGTAATTGCTCCTGTTGATGTAGTTTAGCTTCTTTACATCCTCATAGCGTCTCATTAATGGTATGGAGCCATCTGAGCTTTGTACATTGCCATCTGAGTCTACAATAAAAAGCCTGCTGAAGTTACTTGCATTATCCTTATAGATATCTGAAATAGTGCTTTCAGGAATGGCGATTTCCACGTATCCAAGCATGGTACCTGTGGAGCTGCTGTAAAACGGCAGCATGAGGGACAGGACATGTATCTCCGTGTCACGCTCCTTATTGGAGTATTTTATCTCCGGTATCCAGATTTTCCGGTCTGAAGCAGAAGTATTCCGAAGATTTAAAGGATAGGGATAAATTTCGGTGGTTGCAATCAGCGCATGTTCCGGTGAGTAGATGCTGACAGAATGAATAAAGGGAGTTGACTGGATGATATGATTGATCTCAGTTTTTATATTCATCTGGTCGATGGCATTAAACTCCTTGTTATTGTTGTTAAATTTAGATACAATGGCCTGTACGCTCTTATCCGTTATAATGGTTTTGGAATAATTATTAACAGATGCGAGATAATAATCCAGCTGGTTGGAAATGTAATCCAACTGCCGAATGGCAGAATTAGTCTCTAATGCCAGAGTATGTTTATAAAATACGACAGAAGTACTGATCAATAATATTATAAGGAATAACAGCAGCGTCTGAAACATAGAGCGGAAAAATCTCGAATTAATAGAAGTTATTTTTTTAGCCTTCATATGGTTTCCCTTCTGTATGCAAAGCGTGTTTTGATTTCATGGAAGACTTAAATATAACAGTAATATTAGTACATTTTATTGGCTGTGTCCATATTGAAATTGTGAACTTGGCCCATTAAACCATTGATTTTATAAAGCGGTATGTAAAATATACATAAAAACTATAAAATGACCATTCATTGTATGGTGATATTTTTCTATAATGGGATTGTAAAGAGGGACGAAAATCTGAAATAAAAAAGGGAGGAAACAATTTATGAAAATAAAAAAAGTAATGGCTCTGACATTAGCAGGCGTACTGAGTTTATCAATGTTAACAGCCTGCGGGTCGAAAACAGACAGCGCGGGCAAGGAGTTAAGTGATGAAAAGGTTACGATCAGACTTTTAACAAGAATGGCAGGAACTTCAACTCAGGTAGGTATTTATAACGATATCATTAATGAATTTAAAAGTAAACACCCAGAAGTAACCATCATTGATGACTCCCAGGGTGATGAATCGGCATTTAATAATATCCTGACGACTGATATTGCTTCCGGAACCATGGCTAACATCTTCCGAATCCAGGGTGTTGCAAATCTTTCCGACTATATCGATAACGGCTTATTATTAAATCTTCAGCCATATCTTGATGCAGATAAAGAATGGAGCGGTGGATTTACGGAAGGTTCCCTTTCCTATTATCAGGTGCCGGGGCATGAAGGTACCTATGCAATTCCGATGGAATCTGGTCTGATTGGCGTTTATTATAATGAAATGCTTTTTAAGAAAGCAGGAATTGAAAAATTCCCGGAGACTTGGGAACAACTGTTAGATGCGATTGCGAAGTTAAAAGAAAACGGTATTATCCCAATCGCAATGGGAGCCCAGTCCACTTATATGGCGGGTCATTTACATGACCAGATCTTCTATAAATGGATGGGAACAGAAGCAGCTAAATTATTGGGAAACAGAGAGATGAAGTGGACGGATGAGGGTGTTGTCCAGACATTACAGTTTGAAAAAGACTTAATCGATGCAGGAGCCTTTGATCCAAGTGCAGCAGGTATCACAGATAATATTGCTTTAACCCAATTTCAGCAGGGGGAAGCTGCAATGGTGATTACCGGACCTTGGAACATCAGTACATTTACAGATAAATCCGCCACTCCTGTGTCAGATAATGTTAAGGTTGCAAAGTTTCCCTATTTTGAAGAAAAGCCTGAATTTAAAAATCAGGATATGCAGATCCTGAGTCCTTACATGGTAAGCGGTAAATTAGAAGGAAAAGAATTAGACTTGACGATTGAATTATTAAAAATGTTAACCGGTAAAGAGGCAGCTAAAAGATTTGCAGAAGAAGCGGCTTTCTTAATTCCAAGAACCGATCTGGATTTGGATAAGTCAAAATGCACCGACTTATTTATGCAGAACGTAGAGATTGGAGGAACGTCTGAAGGAATCGGCGTTGACGTATTCGACTTTGATCCTTTGACTTCCATGCAGGATAGAACAAGAAATTCAATTGTAAGCTTATTTACAGGGGCTTCTGCCCAGGATGCGGCAGCAGTAATCCAGGCTGAGATTGATCATGCAAAATAGATGATCTGGAATTTCATAATTCATTTCTAAATATATGTAGATACTTCTAACTATATTTGATATTGAATTATGAAATTCCTTTTCATTATAAGGAGGAATTTCATTGATAACATTAAAAAACAGGAAAGTGAAAATGTACATAGCACTGTTTTTACTACCGGCATTGATCGTATATCTTTTATTTCAAATTGTACCTTTAATTCTGGCGTTTTACTTTTCACTGGTTGAGTGGAATGGTATCTCGGGTGCGGCTCTTAAATTTGTTGGACTTAAAAATTATATCGATGCGTTTCATAATGCGGACTTTTTACTTTCCATTAAAAATATGGTGAAAATGGTATTCTTCAGCGTATTATTCCATACGCCCATTGCTTTATTAACGGCGGTTGCAATTAATACCAAGTGCAAAGGATACCGGGCATTTAAAGCTCTCTTTTTTGTACCTACGGTTTTTCCGTTAACTTCCGTTGGTTTGATGTGGTACTTTGTGTTCATGCCAACCGGTTCTCTCAATGCGTTGTTAAAGAACATCGGTCTGGCCGACCGGGTAGTTCCCTGGCTGGTGGATCCTGCAACCGCAATGAATACCATAGTATTTGTTAATATATGGGCCGGCATCGGCTACTATATGGTTATTCTCCTTGCAGGACTTACGACTATTTCTGATGAGCTATATGAGGCAGCCTCTATTGACGGAGCGACTGCTGTTCATAAGTTCTTTGAGATTACGGTTCCTATGTTAAGATCTACAATTTCCATGTGCATTTTAATGGATATTATCGGCTCTGTAAAAGTTTTTGACCTGGTCTTTGCCATGACCGGCGGAGGGCCAAACGGTCTGACGAATCTTCCTACAACATTAATGTACAATGAGGCATTTAAATACAGCCATTATGGACTTGGAAGCGCTATAGGCATTATTATTCTGATTGCCTGCCTGGCAGGAACATTAGGAAGTAATTTTATCATGTCCCGCAAACACGATTAAGGGAGGAAAGCTATGAAAAAAACAGAATCAAAGAGCAGGCTTGGCAAAGTCATCATGTACTTCTATCTGCTGGTAATGACAGTGGTATTTGCCATGCCCATGGTTTTTACCTTATTATCCTCTGTGAAAACAAAGCTTGAAATCTTTTCAGACCCATTTGCGCTGCCCAAGGTACCGCAGTTTGTCAATTATATCGTAGCCTGGAAAGAAGCCAATATGAGCCGGTATTTCATCAACAGTATCATACAGGCCGGTGCTACTGTCATAATATTGGCAATCATGGCATCCATGGCGGCATATGTTTTATCCAGGTTTGATTTTAAGGGGAATAAGTTTCTGCTTTTATTCTTTACCGTAGGAATGATGGTTCCCATGCATACGGTATTGGTCCCTGTTGCCTATATTATTGGTGCCCTGAACTTAAAAAACAATATACTGGCACTGATTTTAATCTATGTATCGTTTAGTCTTCCTTTTAGTATTCTTGTGATGACTAATTTTATGAAAGGCGTCAACCGTTCTCTGGAGGAAGCGGCAGTAATCGACGGTGCAACGTATTTCCAGGTATACAGGCTGGTGATACTCCCGCTTTGTATTCCTGCATTATCGACTATTTCAATTTTTAATTTCTTATCGGCCTGGAACAATATTTTATTCCCGCTGTTGTTTATCAACGATAAAAAATTGAAGCCTATTTCCCTGGGGCTTCTGAATTTTAACGGGGAAAGAGGTAGTGATTACGGCCCATTAATGGCGGCTATCGTCATTACGGTAGCGCTGCCCCTGATTCTCTACCTGTTATTCCAGGAAAAAGTTGAGGGCGGACTGGCAGCAGGGGCTGTAAAAGAATAAATAAATATTTGGATCAGGAGGATAAGCAATGAGCGATTTAAGATTCAGACAGGTTCATCTGGATTTTCACACCAGTGAATATATACCAGAGGTTGGAGCCGATTTTAATGGGGAGGAATTTGCCGAAAGACTTGAAAAGGCCAACGTGGATTCCATTACCTGCTTTGCAAGATGCCATCATGGATGGCTGTATTATCCATCAAGAAAACATACAGACCTCATCCATCCCGGCCTTGCCAATCATAACCTGTTAATCGATCAGATAAAGGCCTGCCATGACAGGGGAATCAAAGTGCCGATTTATACCACGGTACAATGGGATGGCCGAATCATGAGGGAACATCCGGAATGGCTTTCCGTTGATGAGCAGGGAAATTATATCAATACCCAGAATGTGGAAGAGCCTCATTTTTATCATACAATTTGTTTAAACAGCGGTTATCGTAAATTCTTTAAAGAGCATCTCCATGACATTATGGATGTGGTGGGAGTAGAGAACATTGACGGATTCTTTATGGATATTTTATTTCAGGTAGATTGCTGCTGTGACCATTGTAAAAAGAAAATGGAGGATCTGCATCTGGACAGCAGGAAGAAAGAGGTAAGATTAAAGTATTCTCTGCAAATGTTAGAGGAATTTAAAACAGAAATCACAGCAGAAATTAAAGAGAGAGTTCCTGAGGCCTCTGTTTTCTATAACAGTTCCCATGTGGGGCCGGCCTCTAAGGATAATTTTAAGGAGTACAGCCATCTGGAATTGGAATCCTTGCCAAGCGGAGGATGGGGCTATGACCATTTTCCGGCAACCAGCAGATATGCGCGAACTCTTGGTATGGATATGATAGGGATGACCGGAAAGTTCCATACTTACTGGGGGGATTTCCATTCCCTTAAGAATCAGGCGGCTCTTGAGTTTGAATGTTTTAATATGCTGGCTATGGGGGCTGGCTGTTCCATCGGAGACCAGCTTCATCCAAGAGGCCGGTTATCGGAAGGAGCTTATGACCTGATTGGAAAGATATATAAGAGCGTCAGGGAAAAAGAACCTTACTGCAGGAGGGCGAAGCCGGTAGCGGAGATAGCAGTCCTTACACCGGAAGAATTCTATCCTGAGGGAGAATATAACCTGGGAATCTCCCCTTCTTTAATTGGAGCAGTTCGAATGCTTCAGGAGCTTTCTTTTCAGTTTGATGTGATTGACAGTAAAACGCCAATGGATTCCTATCAGTTAATTATTTTACCGGATTGTATTTATTACAATGAAGAGCTGGAAAAAGTGATGAAGAACTATATTGCCAATGGGGGGAAAGTAATCGGTTCTTATGATTCCTGCCTTAACAAGCACAGCAAAAATAATATATACGGTATTACATGGAAAGAAGAATCTCCGTATTACAGGGAGTTTGTGATGCCGAATCAGATCATTGGAAAAGATTTATATAAAGAAGAGTACGTCATGTACTTAAGAGGGCATAACGTGGAGGCAAACGACGGGGAGGTTTTAATGGATAAAATAGAACCTTATTTTGACCGTTCCGGAAAAACCTTCTGCTCTCACCAGCATGCACCTTCTTCCGGGAAAGTTGGTTATCCGGAAGTGATCCGAAATGGAAATGTTATTTATTTTGCACACCCCATATTTAAACTGTACCGGAAAAATGCCGCCAAATGGTGCAAGCTAATGCTAAAGGATGCGGTTGCGCTATGCCTGGAACATAAATTAGTGAGCCATAACGGACCCTCTACGATGACAACAGCCTTAAATCATCAGGAACAGGAGAAACGGGATATTCTACATATCCTTCATTACATTACAGAAAAGCGATCAGAGGATATCTTTACGGTAGAAGATGTAATTCCCCTGTATGGCGTGGAATTTAAAATATATACAGGGAATAAGAATCCGGCAGCCGTAACATTGGTTCCGGAAGAAGCAGCCGTTCCTTTCGTAAGAGACGGACAATATATTTCCTTCCGGTTAGATAAAATAGAAGGACATTGTATGATAAGCATTCAATATTAATTTAGATGCCCCTTTTTGTGCCAAACACAGAAAGGGGCATTTCTGTCTTCTTCTCCAGGAACTAAATGTTTGACTTTGTTCTCCATTCGGGAACGAATTTTCTCCATATGGGAATAATAATATTGATTTCTATTTTTATTATGTGTTAATATGTACATATCAAACAATGCAAGAATGAGAATGTGGATTAAAACAAGCAAAGTGAACAAAAAATATTCTGTTTTCAGAAGCGAGGTGATTCATTGGAATTTTTAGAAAGATTACAGCAAAACGGTAAACCCTCCCATGTGCAATCAGTAGGCAGAGCATTGCTGTTAATTGAGCTGCTGGCCTAGTATATTCAGGCGGCTACACAGCCTATCCGGATCATCCGCAGCGCCGCTGGGATGCCGGAGAATTAGGAAAAGGATTATTCTACTATGAGGGTGAGATGATTCCAAGCTTCTTGTCAATTATTACCTGATAAAAAGAAATCCAAGTTAAAGAGAACAATATCTAGAGGGTATCCAAGAGTCATGAAATGACTTAAGAGATACCCTCATTTTTTATAAAATATAGAAGATGGATACCCGGATTCCATCAAACGAAAATAATAAGTAAACCCAACGGATCGGATCGATATTAAATAAGAGTGGATATTGTAAATTTTGCATGATAATATATTTATAAAAATTATGACAATGGACGGCTTTACTCGGACCGGGATTCTTATAAATGAATATGGTCATTACAATAAAAATGGAAGGTACGGATAAACATGAAAAGTCATATGGAACGTTTCCTTGGGAAAAAATCAAGTATACAAAGAAAGGTTGTGGTTGTATACCTGCTGATAGCAGTGCTTCCTCTTATTATTATCACCTTATCTGCCAGTGCCATTTATTACCGTAGTTTTTTAAAGGAGGCATATGGTTTGGTTGAACAAAATGCCCGTCAGCATGAAACCGTTGTTCAGGAGAGGATGAGTGCATATGAAAATGTATTGTATGAACTGATTACAAAAAAAGATTATATAGAATTGTCGAGAAATATTAATACAGGGGATGAGAATTCTCTGCTGGTAGATGCTGCACATATGGAGGCATTGCTTCGAAGCTGTGTTTATACATACGATGGAATCAGAAGCATTACCTTTTTAGCGGACAGCGGCAGATATGTAACATACTCCAAATGGTACGGCAGCATGAACGAATATATCTGGTCGGAGCCGGAGCAGAGAAGGGACATTCATGATGAAATTGAGAAGAGCCAGAAGCTGACATTCATAGCCACGGTGAACTTAAGCAATTCTACTCGAAAGGATGATTACGTCATTCTCATGGGATATCCGGTTAAGAACTTAAGAACAAAAGAGCAAAGCGGAGTTCTGGTTATGGCCCTGGAAGATGATGTTCTCTTGTTTGATGACAACAGAGTAAAACAAGCAGGAAAGATGGATAACAGTGGCGTTACCACAGTAATTGTAGATAATAACGATAAGGTACTGGCTGGGGGTGGTCCGGCCAATGTTAATGAAGGGTATCAGAATTATCTTAAAGAGGAGTTTGGCGGAAGAAAGGGGATTTCAGAGAACCGAAGAAAAATCGGAGGTACAGAATGGACGATTGTCAACATCATAGATGCTGCAGTCTATCAAAGTGAAATCTACCATTTTATCAAAATTGTTTTCATATTAATGATAACCATTACCTGTCTTTTTTTTGTAATACTGTATTTCATATCAAAAAAATATATCGGAGCGATTCAGAAAATTGCGCAGAACATCCATGATTTTAAAGGCACAGATGCGGATCAGATTATAACGGATCTGAATGAAGAAGACGAATTATATGTAATAGTTCGCCAATTTAACACCATGACAGCCCGTGTGAATTCCTTGGTAGAAACTTTAAGGCAGAGAAATGAAGAAATCAAAATCGCTGCCATCAGTCAGAAACATGCGGAAATCAAAGCTTTAGAGGCACAGATAAATCCTCATTTTTTATACAATATACTGGATTCCATCAATTGGAGAGCCATTGAACACGACGAGGAGGAAATCAGCAATATGCTTGGAACCTTGGGGAGCCTTTTGAGGTACAGTGTGTCCAATATCGATATGAAGGTTGTGCTGGGGGCGGAAATCAGCTGGCTGGAGAAATACATCTTTCTTCAAAGGGACCGTTTTCAGAATTCCTTTGACTGTCAATATGATATTACGGATGAGGCAATGCAGTTTCCTATTTATAAAATGCTTTTACAGCCGATTATAGAAAATATTATCCTGCATGCTTTTGAAGATGTGAAGGAAGGAGGCATGATTCATGTAAAAGCATTCGTCCGTTTGGATGGAAAGCTGGAGATCAGCATAAGAGACAATGGCTGCGGCATGACAGAGGAAACTCTCGCAGAAATACAAAAGGAAATATCAGAAAAGGGAGCTTTAAACAGCAAAAGCATCGGGATTAGCAATTGTTTACATAGACTCCGGATTTATTATCAGGATGAGGCGGATATCGTTGTAAATAGCAAGCCTGGAAAAGGAACGGAGTTTATATTGATCATACCGGATAAGCAGGAAGGTAGGATTTATGGGTAGAAAGGAAACGGAGGGGGAAGATGAAGACAATCATTATCGTGGAAGACGAATTTCGGATCAGGCGGGGACTCAGCAATCTGATCAATAAAGTAGACATGGGGTGCAAAGTAATTGGGGAAGCGGAAAATGGTTTCGAAGGCCTAAAAATGATTCAGGATCTGGATTGCGATATCGTGATAACAGATATCCGTATGCCTAAAATGGACGGTCTGGAAATGATTGATAATGCAAAAAAAATGGGTGCGGTTTGTTCATTCGTGATTCTTAGCGGTTATGCTGATTTTGAGTATGCAAGACGAGGTATGCACCTGGGCGTAAAGGAATATCTATTAAAACCGGTTATGATATCGGATGTGAAGGAGCTGCTTCATAAATTAACGTTTAAAAAAGATGAGACTCCGCCCGGCCATTCCGAAATGGGTCAGTATTCCATGATGGTGAGTGAAATGGTCGCTATGATGGAGGAAAGCTATGGGATGCGTCTTGGGCTGGATGTTTTTTCAGACAAATTCCGATTAACGCCGGAGTACATCAGCAATTTGTTTGGTAAAGAAACCGGCATGACCTTTTCCAATTATTTAAAGAAAATCCGGATCGAAAAAGCGAAGGAACTGATTCTGAATACGGATATGAAAATTTATGAGATAGCATGCAGTGTTGGATATCCAGATCAAAAATATTTCTCAAAGGTTTTTAAGGAATACACTGGAGTTTCCGCAAAACAGTTTGCCATAGACAGCCGCAAAGAGGAACGCCGGTCTGCAGGAGAATAAGTCCTGTTGGCCGGTGTTATTTTGATTTTGTACACTTTTCTTAAAATATTGGTATTTTTTTTACATTTTATGGAAGTTATACTAAAGTCAGAAAGAAGACAGGAGGGGTAATCAATGAAAAGAAAGTTTGCAACACTTATGGCACTGTCACTGGCTGTGGGAGCGCTCACTGCTTGTGGAAGCAAAACAGATACGACGGTTCCTGCGGAATCCACCGCAGCAGCAGCGACAAGCAGTGCATCATCTGAAAGTACGGAAGGGACCACTACTGGTCCGGTATCTGCGGAGGGCAGACAGGAGATCACCTTCTGGCATTATATGTCAGAGGACAAAGAGGGCAAATTCGTAAAGCAGGCGGTGGAGGAGTTCAACAATTCCCAGAATGAAATTTACGTAACGGCGGAGTATCTGCCGAGGAAAGAGCTTATGAAACAGTATACCATCGGCGTAGTATCGGGAGAATTGCCAGACTGTGGAATGGTGGATAATCCGGACCATAATTCCTATGCGTCCATGGGTGTTTTTGAAGATATTACGGATCTTTATAATTCATGGCCGGAGGCGAACTTTATGGAGGGGTCCATCAACTCCTGCTATTACGAAGGAAAGCTGTACGGGCTTCCATGGGGAAACAACTGTCTGGGACTCTTTTATAACAGAGAGATGCTTGACGCAGCAGGCGTAAAGGTGCCCACCACATGGTCGGAGCTGGAAGATGCTTGTGAAAAGCTTACAACAGATACAGTCAAAGGATTGGCGATTTCTGCTATCGGGAGCGAGGAAGGAACCTTCCAGTACATGCCCTGGCTTTTATCTTCTGGAGGAAGTGTAACTGATCTGACCTCGGAAGGCTCTAAGGAATCTATGTCCTTTTTATACAAACTGATCGATAAAGGATATATCAGCAGAGAATGTGTCAACTGGACCCAGGCGGATGCGGAGAAGCAGTTTGCCTCCGGCCAGGCGGCTATGATGATCAATGGTCCATGGCAGTTTTCCGGCCTTGAAGAGGATGCTCCTGGTCTTGATTACCGGGTGGCAAAGGTCCCGAAAGCGGATAATGGCAAGTACGCTTCAGTTTTGGGTGGAGAAAACGTAGCCATCTGTGCAGGTGCCAACGTGGATGCATCCTGGAAATTCTTGACCTGGATTACCAGCAAGGAAAAGTCACAGGAGATCTGCAAATCAATCGGACGCTTCTCTCCTAGGTCTGATGTGGATATTCAGGTGATGTTCGCCGATGATCCGTTAAATTCCGTATTTGCGGAGGTCATGCCCAGCGCTCAGTCCAGAGGGCCCTCACCAGACTGGCCGGAAATTTCTACTGCTATTTATACCGCGCAGCAGGAAGTGTTTACAGGACAAAAGGATGTGGAAACCGCAATGGCGGATGCACAGGCGAAAATTGATAAATTAAACGCCCAATAAGAACTCATGTGGGAAGTCTCATCGCATGTACAATGTTTCATTGTGATGTGATGGGACTTTTCATTTATAAACAGAGAAAAGGAGAGATCGGGAATGGGGCAGAACAGACGGGAAAGACAGGAACAGCTGCTGGGATATTGCCTGATATTGCCTGCAGTCATTTACATGCTGATTTTTATCGGATATCCCATCGTTTATAACTGGATCATCAGCTTTCAGGTGGTCACGGCTAAAACTCTGGGCAGTAAAGTGAGGGAGCTTGCCGGCTTTGGAAATTATAAGGCTGTTTTTGCGGAGGTGACCTTTTGGGAATCTCTACTGCACACGTTTATCTATACGGCAGGTTGTCTGGTGATCCAGTTTTCTCTGGGTTTTATATTTGCTGTTTTTTTTGCAAAAAAATTTACCCTATCAAAATATATCAGAGGATTTATTGTGATCAGCTGGATGCTTCCGGTTACAGTTACGGCTTTGGTTTTTAAATTCATGTTTGCGGAAGGCAACGGCATTATCAATACAATTTTAATGAGCCTGCACATCATAAGAAAGCCCATTGGCTGGCTGTTAAATGGAAACACGGCAATGTTTGGACTGATTATTGCCAATTCCTGGGTAGGCATCCCTTTTAACATGCTTCTGCTAACCACGGGACTCAATAATATTCCTGGAGATATTTATGAGGCGGCCTCCATTGACGGAGCAAACAGTATCCAGAAGTTTATGAGAATCACCATTCCGTTGTTAAAGCCCACCATTATGTCAGTCCTAGTGCTGGGATTTGTGCTGACCTTTAAGGTCTTTGATCTGGTATATGTCATGACCGGAGGCGGACCTGTCTCTGCAACGGAGGTTTTGTCCACCTATTCCTATAAGCTGTCCTTTCAGCTGTTTCATTTTGGAGAAGGAGCGGCAGTTGCCAATGTATTGTTTGTCTGCCTGTTTTTCGTTGCGTTGGTTTATTTAAGAACGATTTCCAGGGATGAGACCATGTAATGCGCTAAGGGAATTTTAGATAAACCGGAAAGGAGATCTGTGAATTGAAGAATGTTACATATAAACAGAAAAATGCTTTGATGTGCCTTCTTGCCATATTGATCGCCTGCATATTTTTGTTTCCGCTCTACTGGATTGTTGTTAACTCCTTTAAGCTGGACAGCGAAATTTTTGCAGGAACTCCAACATTATGGCCGAAAGAATTTACATTAAAGGCATATCAGGATCAGCTTGGAAATTTAAGAATAACCATGAAAAATTCTATGTTAATCGCTGCAGGCTCTATGATATTATCCTTATGTCTTTCCGTGCCTGCCGCCTATGGTCTGGCAAGGTACCGAGTGAAGGGGATGAAAATATTTGTGTTGGTATTTCTGATCACCCAGATGCTGCCGGCCTCTCTGGTGCTCACCCCCCTGTTTTTAATTTTTTCAAAGCTGGGGATATTAAATTCGTATCTGGCTCCTATTTTATCGACCGCCACCATATCCATTCCGTTCATCGTGCTGATGCTCCGGCCAGGCTTTTTGAGCATTCCGGTGGAACTGGAGGATGCGGCGAAAATCGATGGGTGCAATGGGATCAGTGCATTTTTCCGCATTGCAATCCCCATTTCTAAGCCCACTGTGATCACGGCGGCCTGCTTCAGCTTTGTATTTGCATGGAACGACCTGGCGTATTCCATGACCTTTAACACAAAGGAAGCCATGCGGCCCATGACCTCCGCCATATACACGTTCATGAACCAATACGGAACCAAGTGGAACAGCATTATGGCCTATGGAGTATTGTTGATCCTACCGAGCTGTTTAATTTTTGTCACCATGCAGAAATATATTGTAGAAGGGATGACAAGCGGTTCTGTAAAAGGATAAATCATTTAAAGGGGAAAGAAAAAATGAGTGTTTTCAGAAAAGAAAATAACTGCCTGAAATTCCATTATGATGCGGAAGAGCTGTGGATTCAGCCCTGGGGTGCCAACAGCTTTCGCGTGAGGGCTTCGAAAATGGATAAGATGCAGGAAGAGGACTGGGCGCTTTCCATGAAATTGGAGGACATGCGGCCTGAGTTCAAAATAGAAAAGGACTTTGCAAGCATTCGAAACGGCAAAATTGAGGCCAGGATCTCCCGATATGGGAAGCTGACTTTTTATAATCAGAGAGGAGAAGTACTACTTGATGAGTATTTAAGGAACCGTATGGATGTGTTTGCTGATTACTGCAGTGCTCTGGATGTGGAAGCAAGAGAATTCAAGCCCATCCTGGGGGGAGATTATCATTTATCCATGCGCTTTGTATCAAATCCGGACGAAAAGATATATGGAATGGGCCAGTATCAACAGCCTTATCTGAACTTAAAGGGAACCGATCTGGAGCTGGCTCAGAGGAACTCCCAGGCAAGCGTTCCTTTTGCCATATCCTCTCTGGGCTATGGCTTTCTCTGGAACAATCCAGCGGTGGGAAGAGTTTTTTTCGGCAAGAACATTACAACCTGGGAAGCATATTCCACCAAGGGGCTGGATTATTGGATTACGGCAGAGGATACGCCTGCGAAAATCGAAGAGGCTTATGCAAAGGTTTCCGGAACGGTCCCAATGATGCCGGAATATGCCATGGGATTCTGGCAATGCAAGCTGCGGTATCAGACACAGGATGAGCTCTTAGAGGTAGCAAGAGAGTATAGAAGGAGAGGGCTTTCTATCTCTGTGATCGTAATTGATTATTTCCATTGGCCATTACAGGGAGACTGGAAGTTTGATTTAACATATTGGCCCGATCCGGATGCCATGATCAGGGAACTTAAGGAGATGGGGATCGAGCTCATGGTATCCATATGGCCCACCGTAGATTACCGCAGTGAAAACTTCCAGGAGATGAAAGAAAAAGGGTACTTGATCCGAACAGACAGGGGATTCCGGATAGCAATGGATTTCCAGGGAAATACGGTTCATTTTGATGCTACGAATCCGAAGGCCAGGCAATATGTATGGCAAAAGGCAAAAGAAAATTATTATGACAAAGGAATCCGGGTATTCTGGCTTGATGAAGCAGAACCGGAATATAGCATTTACGATTTTGACAATTACCGTTATTATTTGGGATCCAATGTGCAGATCGGGAATATCTATCCGGCCATGTATGCTAAGGCCTTTTTTGACGGTATGAAAGCAGAAGGGCAGGAGAATATCATTAATCTGCTTCGTTGTGCATGGGCCGGTTCTCAAAAATATGGAGCTCTTGTCTGGTCGGGGGATATCCATTCCAGCTTCGGAAGCCTTCGGAACCAGTTGGCAGCAGGGCTTAACATGGGGATCGCGGGAATTCCCTGGTGGACTACCGATATCGGGGGATTTCATGGAGGCGATCCAAAAGATCCGGAATTTCAGGAACTTCTGATCCGATGGTTTGAATATGGAACGTTTTGCCCGGTCATGCGTCTTCATGGTTACCGGGAACCGTTAAAAGAACCCATGGGAACGGAAGGCGGTGCGGCCTGTGTTTCTGGTGCAGATAATGAGGTCTGGTCTTTTGGGGAGGAAGCGTATGAGATCTGCAGAACATATTTGCAGATAAGAGATCATATGAAGCCATATATTACGGAACTGATGGAGGCAGCCCACCGGAAAGGTACCCCGGTTATGCGCCCTCTCTTTTATGATTTCCCGGAAGATAGACAGTGCTGGGAGGTGGAAGATGAGTATATGTTCGGGCCGGATGTCCTTGTGGCTCCTATCCTTTACGCAGGTATGAGAAAAAGAACGGTGTATCTGCCAAAAGGTTTTACCTGGAAGGAGTATTGGACAGGAGAAACGATAGAAGGTGGCAGAACCATTGAATCCGATGCTCCCCTCCATAGGCTTCCTGTATTCACGAGAAATAACCGTTGTTTTAAACCGGCAGAAAAAGAATGATAGGAGGAATTAAAAGTGAAGTTTACAAATGGCTACTGGCGGATCAGAGAAGAGATATATCCGGTTTATGCAGTGGAGTATTATGGCTGGGAGCGATATCATGATCAACTGATCGTATACGCTGCAACAAGGCATATGGGAGATCGGGGGGATACGCTGAATCAGCCGCTGCTCACTGTGACGTTTTCAAGTCCCATTGAAAATGTAATTAAAGTGTCAGCCGTACATTTTAAGGGAACAGCTTATAAAGGCCCCCATTACGAGGTGGCGAAGCAAAAGGGTGATTTCATTTCCATAACGGAGGATGAAGAAAAAATCACATATACATCCGGAGAGACCAGTGCTGTCATATATAAGTCTGCCAATAGCTGGAAGGTGGAGTTTAAAGACGGAGATCGGCTGCTGACAGAGAGCAGCTACCGTAACCTTGCCTATATGCAGAATCGGGAGACAAAGAAGGGCTACATGGTAGAACAGCTCCTTTTGGATGTTGGAGAATATGTTTATGGTCTGGGGGAACGGTATACTCCGTTTATAAAGAATGGCCAGACTGTTGAGATCTGGAATGAGGATGGGGGAACTGCATCCGAACAAACCTATAAGAATGTTCCCTTTTACATTACCAACAAAGGCTATGGTGTGTTCGTAGGGCATCCCGGAGATGTGCATTTTGAGGTGGGAAGTGAAAAGGTAGAAAGGGTACAGTTCAGCGTACAGACGGAAAGACTGGATTACTATATTTTGAATGGACAGACGCCCAAGAAAACCGTTCAGCTGTATACGGAGCTTACAGGGAAACCGGCATTGCCGCCGGCGTGGTCTTTTGGCCTGTGGCTGACAACATCGTTTACTACAAGCTATGATGAAGCAACCGTCACCAGCTTTATACAGGGCATGGAAGACCGTGATATCCCTCTTCATACCTTCCATTTTGATTGTTTCTGGATGAAGGGTTATGAATGGTGCAGCTTTGAGTGGGATAAGGATACATTTCCGGATCCGGAAGGCATGTTAAGGCGCTACAAAGAGCGGGGCCTGCATATCTGTGTCTGGATCAACAGCTATATCGCCCAGAAATCAGTGTTATTTGACGAAGGGGTGGAAAATGGATATTTCGTAAAAACTCTCGATGATGATATATGGCAGTGTGACCGGTGGCAGGCAGGTATGGCTTTGGTCGATTTTACGAACCCGGAGGCCTGTAAATGGTATCAGGGTAAATTGGAGAAACTGATCGACATGGGGGTGGATTGCTTTAAAACTGATTTTGGGGAAAGAATTCCGGTTACGGGTGTTAAATATTACGATGGTTCCGATACAGTCAAAATGCATAATTACTATACCTACCTATATAATAAGACTGTTTTTGAACTTCTGGAAAGTAAGCTTGGGAAAGATAAGGCTCTGGTATTTGCAAGATCCACTGCAGCAGGAGGACAGAAGTTTCCTGTTCACTGGGGCGGTGACTGTACTGCCACCTATCCCTCCATGGCAGAGGATTTAAGAGGAGGATTATCCTTATCTCTTGGTGGATATGGTTATTGGAGTCATGATATTGGCGGGTTTGAACAGACGGCTTCCGCTGATGTATACAAGCGGTGGTGTGCATTTGGACTATTAAGTTCTCACAGCAGATTGCACGGCTCTACATCCTACCGGGTTCCGTGGCTGTTTGATGAAGAAGCCGGTGATGTATTAAGAAAATTTGTGAAGCTGAAGTGTTCTCTGATGCCTTATCTCTATAGCCAGGCAGTAAAAGCACATAAAGAAGGTATACCAATGATGCGCCCTATGTTTCTTGAGTTTCCGGAAGATTTGACCTGTGAGACTCTGGATAAGCAGTATATGCTGGGGGATTCCCTGCTGGTGGCACCCGTATTTAAGAAAAACGGAGAGGTTTCCTATTACTTACCGGAAGGAACATGGACCAATTACCTTACTGGAGACGTAAAACCAGGTGGAAAATGGTATAAAGAAATCTTTGACTATTTCCATCTTCCTCTCATGGTAAGAGAAAACACCGTTTTGGCAGTAGGAAATTGTGAAGAAAAGCCGGATTATAATTATACGGATGGGACCATGTTAAAATTGTTTCAGATTAAAGATGGGGCTGATTTCCATGTGTTGATACCAGATGAGAACGGAAAGGAAGCCATGAAAGTTGAAGTTTTAAAAAAGAGTGAGAGGATTCTGATGAAAGTAGTCGGAGGAAGAAATTGGATAGTAGAAGCAAACGGATATCCGGAGGCAATGATACAATATGGTGAAAATAACGCAGAAGTTATTTTATAGGGCACTTATATTTGATATGTAAAAAGTTGTCCAAATTAACGTAAAACTTTAGTAAAACTCATATAGTTATCTGAAAACTGTCCGATATACCAATTGGGCCGCTATAAATTGTATTGGCAAAGGGGTAAACTGGACATCGGAGGATAACGTAATATGAAAAGGAAATACAAAGGAATAAAAAGGGAAATGGTAGCTTTCACCATTGGTTGTATCATCTGTATTGTATTTGTACTGTCCATAGGCTCCATTTATATGACCTATGACACGACCCAGAAGTCACTGGCCAAAAGTTTAAAGGAAACTTCGGAACTGGTTTCTGAAAAAATAACTCAGAAGCTGGAAGAATATTCGATCATATCCGAGTCAATCGCCCTCTATATGAAGGGAAATGTACAAAAAGGAGGTAACATCAATATATTTTTACGGATCGCAAGTTCCCAGTACGGCCTTAATAACATTGATATCATTTCGTCTGATGGAACCTCTGTCGTCAATGGAAAATCCTATGAGCAGGACGAAGCATACCTTCAGGCAAAAAGCGGAACTCCTTTTTTATCCGATCCTATCATTCAAAAGGATTCTGCCTCCTTTGAATATGCGTACCCATACGATGATCTGGTCATCATGATTGAGTTCCCTTATTCTGTTTTCCAGGGGATGATTGAGGATACAAAACTTGGGGATACCGGAAGTACTTATATTATAAATCGGGAAGGAACGAAAGTGGCTTACGAGGATTTTTCCCTGGTATTATCACAGCAAAATGACACAGAGTCAGCAAAAACCAATCAGGCTGCTTATGGAGAGATCGCAAAGCTGGAAGCTGTCATGGTGAACGGCGAAACCGGCTTTGGATTCTATCATTGGAACGGCGAAAAAAGATTTGGTTCCTATACTCCTGTGAAAAATACCAATGGCTGGTCAGTAAATGTGACAGCTTCAGAATCTGAATTTATGTCCGGTGTTGTAACCTCCATGTTTAATGCTGTTATTTTGGGAGCTGTCTCTCTGATCCTTGCAGTTTTCGTTATGCTCCGGATTACGGACCGGATCACAAAACCCATTGGACAGGTGGTCGACTCCATTGATCAGTTATCCGCCGGAGATTTAAGTATTGAACTGAATATGAAACGACATGATGAAATAGGGGTTATCGGGGAAAAGGTCAGTGAAATGGCAGGGAAATACAGAGATATCATCTACGATATTTCCCAGTTTTTGCAGGAGATTTCCAGTGGGAACCTTGCAGTTCAAAGTAATTGTGAATATCCAGGTGAATTTCATGGTATACGCAGCTCCATGGAAATGATTGCTTCCCGCTTAAATGATGCCATATTAAACATCCGTTCCTCTGCCGAGGAGGTCAATTCGGGAGCAGGGCAGGTTTCCGGTGCTTCCCAGGCGCTCGCCTCCGGAGCGGCTGTGCAGGCAGCAACGGTAGAGGAATTAAATGCTGCCATAGCAGATGTCTCAGAAATGGCAGGAAAAAGTTCGGATTCTGTACGGAAAGCTTCCGATTATGTAAAACAATCCGGATCCAGGGTCAGCGCAGGGAACCGGCATATGCAGAGCCTTCATTCAGCTATGGAAGAGATAAGTTTATCTTCTGAAAAAATATCCGGCATCACAAAAATGATTGAGGATATCGCATTTCAGACCAACATTCTGGCTTTAAACGCCGCTGTTGAGGCAGCCCGGGCCGGAAGCGCGGGTCAAGGGTTTGCGGTGGTGGCAGGAGAAGTCCGGAATCTCTCTGCAAAATCTGCTGATGCTGCTAAACAGACTGCCCAGTTGATCGGGAATACGGTAAATGCGGTTTCGGAGGGAAAAAGGCAGACAGCTGAGACGGCAGGAATCCTTAAGGAGATCGCCAATAAATCGATTCTTGTGGAACGGGTGATGGAGGAGATTGAATCAGACTCTATGGAGCAGGCCAAGGCTATGGTGCAGATCCTTGGAGGACTGTCCCAGGTATCTGCGGTGGTACAGTCCAATGCTGCAGCAGCGGAGGAAAGTTCAGCTTCCAGTGAAGAACTGGAGGCCCAGGCCCAGGCTTTAAGGCAGGAAGTTGCAAAGTTTAAGTTGTTTGAGGAAACTGTTTCTCACGAAGAAAATGAAGAATAAAAAAATTTATCCTGGTTTACGATCCTCCAGTAGGGGTGTTTGCTTTCAGGCATTAGACGGACTGCAGAGCGGCAAAAATGTTTCTTCCTGGTCCTATCAGGGAAAGTCCATTCCATTTATCAAAGTAGATAATAATATCTTCTATGAAGATTATAAAAAGGCCCTCAGCGAAGGAAAGCCGTTTGGATTTGCCAATACTTATAAAAAAAGCATTGAAAGAGCACTCTTGTCCTATGAAAGCATGGGGCATCCTATGCCGGTTCCCTATGTGATTCCGATTAGCTTTACCCTTGAAATGCCCATGAACGGCGGCATATTTACTTCTGGTGGAACGGTTTATGGAAATGCAAAAGGACAGTATAATTCGTTTCAGGAAACTATTAAGTTTTTTAAGAAACGGTAGGAACGTTGATAAATGATTCAAATCGTTGTATACTAAAAGGCAATAAATTGACGATACATTAGAATCTTTGATAAGGATGGTTTCAGCTTGATTTCTGTTTCCAGATTCTCTCTAAGGCGGAGAAATCAGCCATTATCGTGATAAAAACGAGTAGGATAATATGCTTATGGGAAGATTGAGGGCATAGGAATCGCCGCAGGATTATGAATCCTGCGGCGATATTGGAAACAGAGAATGCATCTTTCCTTGAGTGTGATTCAGGGGATGCTTTTTTCGTTACGCCTCTGTTTTCCAGAATCCGTGAAGATTGCAGTAGGCGAAAGCGGTTTTTGGAGAATCACCGTTCTCCAAAGTAAAGCAGGCCACCGGTTCACAGTCAGGGCTTAAGCTTACTCTCATGACACTTCCTGCCGTTGTCTGTAAGCAGACCCAGGAAATGTTGTGTTCCTCGGTCATGGGATGGAACGTGCTGCCCACCTTTACGGTCACATGATTTCCTTCTGTCTCAATGACCGGAACATGTTTTTCCGTGGCACCGTCCGAAGTATTAGGTTCCAATATTTCAAAAGGCTTCAAGCTGTCCGGAAGCGCAGCATTGGGAGTACCAGAGATGGCTTCCAGAATGACGTTATGATTTTTGTCAGTTAAAAATACAGGTTCATTTTTCATGGTGTTCCTCCAGTTGTAGATGATGATAGAAAACGGCTTCATTTCATATATCAGAATTCCCAGTTATTAGGCAAAACATTATGCCAACTTATTCCAGACAGATGCCATATTCGAAGTTCTTAAAAAAGTTAAAGAGGTTGAAGCGGGCGCATGGAATGCTTATAATGATTTTACAAAGAAGAAACAGGAGTGAGAACTATGATACTAAGTGTCAGCAGGCGGACGGATATTCCACAATTTTATTCGGATTGGTTTTTTAATAGGCTGAAAGAAGGGTATCTATATGTAAAAAATCCCATGAACAGCCATCAGATCAGCCGGATCGACCTATCTCCGGAGCAGGTTGAGCTTATAGTATTCTGGACGAAAAATCCGGAGCCTATGATGGAACGAATCCGGGAGCTTGGAAGCATCCCTTTCTATATCCAGTTTACATTGACGGGATATGGAAATGATGTTGAGCCTGGGCTGCCGGATAAAAGGCATTTGATCGATATTTTCCGGGAAACAGCAGAAAAAGTGGGGAAAGACCGTATGGTCTGGCGGTATGATCCCATATTCCTTAACGGCCGTTACAGAGAGGAATACCATTTGCGGGCCTTTGAAGAAATCGCCAGAGGTGTATGTGGTTCTGCGGAAAAAGTTGTGATCAGTTTTCTGGACAAGTATGGAAAGACGGAACGTAACATGAAGGGAATCCCGGTAGAAGAATTGGATGAAGAAGGGATGAAAAGGCTGGGCAAAGGACTGGCCTCGATTGCCGGTACTTACGGACTTAGGATTGAAGCATGTGCGGAAATAGCTGATTTAAGTTCTGTCGGGATTTCACGAGGAAGCTGCATTGACCCTGCGATGGCGGAATACTTAATCGGCGGTCCGGTATGCCGGAGGAAGGATAAAAATCAAAGAACAGAATGTGGGTGCATGGAAAGCGTTGAGGTGGGAACTTATGACACCTGCTTGGCCGGTTGTAAGTATTGCTATGCCAATGACAGTGTGGAGGCAGTGAAGAGGAGACGCACATTATACGATGAACATAGCCCGTTGCTTTGCGGAAGGGTGGAAGAAGGAGATAGGATTTCGGAGCGGAAAGGAAGGTCTGTCCGGAAGGACCCGACTCTTCCTTTCCTGTAAGATCATTTTCATCATTAAAACTACAGTTTTCAAAGAATTTCTACTATATGGAGGTTTCCCAAATGTATGAGTTAAATCAGGTTGGCACAAATAGTTATTATGTTCAAAGCCCGGCAAAGATTGGCATTGTTAAGCTTAACGATACGGAAGTATGCCTTATTGACAGCGGAAGTGACAAGGATGCCGGGCGGAAAGTCAGGCAGATACTGGATGCCAATGGCTGGCGGCTGACGGCAATTTATAATACCCATTCAAATGCCGATCATATTGGAGGCAATAAGTATTTACAGAATCAAACCGGATGCAAAGTTTATGCTCCTGGTATTGAATGCGACTTTACGAACCATACCATCCTTGAGCCTTCTTTCCTGTATGGCGGGTTCCCGCCAAAGGACTTAAAGCACAAATTCCTGATGGCCCAGGAAAGCAGTGCAGAACACCTTACAGAGGGGGGTCTTCCGAATGGTATGAGTGTGATTCCTCTTCCCGGTCATTTTTTTGATATGGTGGGTTTTAGAGATATGGATGACGTCGTTTATTTGGCAGACTGCCTGTCGAGCAAAGAAACACTGGAAAAATATCAGATCGGGTTTATTTATGATGTATCCGCATACCTTGACACCTTGGAAATGGTAAAGACCATGAAAGCAAAGGTTTTCATCCCTGCTCACGCAGAAGCAACCGATGATATCGCCCCGCTCGCTCAGATTAACATTAACAAGGTACATGAAATAGCAGATAAGATACTTGAAATTTGTAAAGAGCCGATTATCTTTGAAAAGGTTTTACAGCAGCTTTTCAATGACTATGGTCTGGTAATGAATTTTGAGCAATATGTACTCGTTGGTAGCACGATCCGCTCTTATCTTTCCTGGCTAAAGGATACCGGGCGAATGGAGGTGATTTTCGAAAATGGACAGCTGCTCTGGAAAACAATAGAATAAGGGGGTATTTAAATGGTACTGTTGGTAGTAGATACACAGGATATGATTGTTACAAATGAACTGTTTCAATATGAAACATTTGTAAATAACATAAAGCAATTAATCCATTTAGCAAGAACCAAGGGCATAGAGATTATTTATGTTCGTCACGATGATGGTTTTGAGCTGACTAAGGGCGTAAAAGGATTTGAAATATTTGAACAATTTGCTCCAATGAATGAGGAAAAGATATTTGATAAACATGTTAATAGTGCATTTAGGGATACTGGTTTATTAGAATACCTGCGCTCTAAAAACGAAGATACCATTATGATTACAGGTCTGCAGACCGATTACTGCATAGATGCAACAATAAAGTGCGGTTTTGAACATGGATTTGAAATTGTTGTTCCGGCTTATTGCAATACAACTGTTGATAATGAGTATATGACCGCGGAACAGTCCTACAAATATTATAATGAGAAAATGTGGAATTCCAGATATTCAAGGTGTGTAAGTTTTGACCAGGCATGTGATATGTTTTAAAGATTTTACTGAGAATTTTGTTATTTTGACATAATTTAGAAAACTTGTCTTGACAAGATGGGAGAAATCTTGTAAAATTATTCGTGTTGCAGGTGGTTATGCCCAGATAGCTCAGTTGGTAGAGCAGAGGACTGAAAATCCTCGTGTCGCTGGTTCGATTCCGGCTTTGGGCATTGTGCTTTTCAAAGCACTTTTGAAAAACTTCAGAAATTCCGTGCGGGTGTAGTTCAATGGTAGAACACCAGCCTTCCAAGCTGGATACGTGGGTTCGATTCCCATCACCCGCTTTATAAAAAGAAGTCCATTTTTGATTGAAGTCAAAAATGAGCTTCTTTTTATTTATTTATTGTTTTTTAATTGCTATTTTTCCTATGTAATAAAATAACATAAATATTTAAACTTTTTAGCAAACTTACAAAAAGTCACAAAAATTAAACAAAACTTCAATTGTAAAATATCTTTCCCGTTTGAAAGAGAAAGATGGGTATAATTATTTGAAAACAGCATAGAGAAATTCGCGTTACAAAAAGGCAGGGTGCAGTCCCTGCCTTTTGTGATATATTGAACTTAGCCGGTGGAGAAAGGAGATACTATGGCTAAGTTTTTAACTTATGAAGACCGTTTGGAGACTAAAAGTGGACTGTAGGAGGATTTGACTTTTACAGAGATAGGCAAGAAGCTGGGGAGGGACAGAACTACGATTACAAAAGAAGTCCCCGGCTATGCAGTAGAGCAATATTCAGGATATTCAATCTATCCCCATAATGTATGTAAGTATCGAAAAGGGTGCAGGAGAAAAAAGTCTAAAAGATGCCAATGCCTCTAAGTCAGTAATCGATATTTATAATTAGGAACACGAAAAAACGTATTCATAACAACAATGTCCCACGCCCTTCCATTGACTGTTATGATTTTGCCAGGCAATTTTGATGGAAATTAGCGAAGTACACACAGCACAACTCTCAGTGCTTTATGGTAAAAAAAATAATTAGTTAAGGAGAAGTTAAAAAGTTATGAAAAAGGTTAACACGGGTTATTTTGCACAAATTATGGGTCTCAGGCTGGCGCTATTGGCTGTTATTATAGCAATACCAATATGCATTACGTTATGGAGGTTACCGCAGATATATCTAATAATCGGGGCTTTTCTGTCATTTGCAATTATTCTCATTTTCTTTTGGCTTCCAAATGTAATACTGGACTCCAATCTGGATAAAAATGCACGTCTTCATGAGCAGGCGCTTGAGAAACAAGGTTTTATTCTCGATTATCGCTTTAATTCCGGTAATGGAGTTTTCTACATGGATTCTACCAATGGTAAGTTTGCTGTTGTTTTTAAGTATAATCCAAAGGAACTACAATTCATTGATGGAGCTGCAATCGATAATATCCGTACCCATGACGGGAGGCAGCTTAATAACGGTACCCAACAGGTCAGCTGCCGTTTCACACTTCACGGCCATAAGCAGAAAATAGTCACCCTCCGAGTCAGCGGAAATGGTACTATTCATATGAAAGACCCTGTGGTGCTGGAAGCAATTTCAAAGGCGGATATGATATGTGAAAGATTAAATGCGATAAAAAACAGAGCTTTTTTACAAGAGGATAAGCAGCTATGAGTCAAAGTATAAGCATATTAAACCGCATTATAAATAAGCTGTTGTTTGCATTTGTTTTTCGGGAACCCAAGTGTAAGGAATGCCGTGTGAAGATAGAAAAGGAGGAAAAGCTCCTTTTCCTTATTCCCGTATGGACAGATCAGGAGAATAGCGCGTCCCTGGATTACTATTGTAAAAACATGCGGCCTATTTCTTCTGTCCATGAAATTCCTACAGGACAACGGGCTTGCAGGGTGCTTCTATATTTCTGTCCTCAATGTGGGGAGAAAAAGATCCGCATTGATGACTTCTTACTTGTCAGGAACGAGGAAGTAGTTCATGATACGGAGTATTATGATGAAACGGCTCTAATCAGTCTATTGAATGCCGCAAACAAATTCTCAGGGAATAAATGACCATAGCTTTAACTAAAAAAAGCGTATTGGAGGAAGACATGAAAAAGAAGATTATATGTCTGCTGCTGGCTGTGGTCCTATGCCTGGGAAGTACTGGCTGCGGAAACTTTGCGGCTACAGAAAAGCTTTCAGCTGAAGAGGCTGTAAATGCATTTTTAACTGCATACCAACAGGGTGATTATGAAGGGATCAAACCATTTATCGACAAAGAGAACCAGCTTCATCGTCTTTTTGCGGCGTTGGGAAAAGAGAACACTTCAGCAATAAATAAAGTGTATCAAGAGGTACATAAAAGGACCAGGGATCTGATATTTACCGCTGCTGCGGTGGAGGGGCAAGAGTTATATGGATCTGTGACGGTACGGCTAAAAACGACATATATAGCAGCCCCTATAAGTGAGTCGATGAACGCCGCCCTCTTGGAGCAAGTGAAAAATGGCGGTGATGCTTTTGCAGATGTTCCTTCATGGCTGAGCCAGGGTATTGATCATTCTGGAAGCGAGGAAGATGAGGAATTTACGGTATACGTCAGTTCCCGTGATGGGAAGATGGTCATTACCACCGGCGCCAATCGGGATTTTTTTGACGCCATTAGTGGTGGCTTTTATAAGTATCTCAATATCACCATGACCACATGTACCTCAACCGACGGTTTTGTCATCCAGCTTGCAGCTATTGGTGACAATATAGTGGGAATGGTACAGACAGAAACTGAGCCCTATCATGCATCTGAAGGTGCCGAAGACGAAGCAGTCATCCAAGATTATATTGATTCATTTTCATCAATTAATGGTGTTGTTGGTGGGGCGCAGATTATCGACAATGATCTTATCACCCGGTTCGGTGTAAATTTCGGCATTGCCAGTAGCACTGTTTTGGCGAATATGGGAATTATCAGCGGTAAAATCAGCAACTTTGATAGGAGTCACCTTAGTCTGAAAACCACTATCAGCGGCTTTCAAAATGACGGAATGATTTGTGAAACTACTGACTTTGGCGGTTCAGGACAATTGGGAGATAAAGGTCCGCCCTCTTCGCTGCCTTCCGAGGCAAACACCTCTTTGCCGTCGAGTGGGGCGGTTTCTTCTGAAATACCCACTACAGACAAGGCTGATACGATGACTTTTCCAAAAAAATTTGGTTCTTATGCAGTACCGGTAGGCTGGGTTGAGAGTGAAAAATACTCAACAGACAATAAATTTTTCTACGTGGCTGACGGGACACAGGAGGAAAAGCGCCCTAATAACATATCGGTGGAAACGGGTAGCAACCGGTATGCGAAAGATAAGCACGAGCAGTTCCGCAACGCCATTGAAAACCAGCTTGTCGCACAGCTCAAAGGAACCGGGGCAACCATTAGCGGCGATGGTTCCTATACGGCACAAGGCTATACCCTCTACACATTTGTTATTGATTTTCTGGAAGATGAAGAAGTTGAAACTCAATACTATATCGTAGGTGACCGTCAGTATGTATTCGTATACGAAACAGCCTTTGGGGATACTACTGAGACCGACCGTGCCGCAAAGATGATTGTGGACAGCTTCGTATGGGCAGAAAAATAAATACTAGATATGCTGGACGGCTTTCAAACCCCGTTTTTCCCCCTTCTTTATTTAGGACATTAAAAGGCCAATTTAAAACGGGTGAATCATGATTATAAAACAAATCTTGTACAATATGATAAATATACATTTCTCCCAATGTATCGTAAGCCTTCCGAATCTGTTGCGGGCTGGTAAAGAGTTATGAACTCTCTCCCGCGTACGAAAGTGCAGAATCGGCAGAGGCTTTGTTATAATACCAGTTCCTATGTCTATTGCATATTTAGGAACCTGTTGGTAAATATTTTTTTGCAGTACATTTTAAGGAGGAGTTTTTATGCGTCATGAAAGCAAACCGTCTCAGTTTACCTGGGAATGCCTTGGAAACATTGATGAGGGAAGAAAGAATTTGGGCTCTGATGTACCGGTGCTTATTTACCGTCTGCTGCAATATACCTTAAAGGATATCCTGGCCCGTGAATACGATGAGGAGACTGCCAGCCTCCTGTATAGGGCTGCCGGGCACCTGGCAGGCAAAGAACTGGCTAAAAATGTACTGGATCTTTCAGGTGATTTTGATTTCTTCATAGCTAACTTAACAAATAAGCTGATGGAGCTTAAAATTGGTATCCTGCGTATGGAAAGAGTGGATATGGATTCCCTGTCATTTACTCTGACCGTTTCAGAGGATCTGGATTGTTCCGGCCTTCCCATTTCCGGAAAGACGGTATGTGATTATGATGAAGGTTTTATTGCGGGGATTCTGGAAGTCTATAGCGGATGCCAGTTCCGCGTTAAAGAGATAGATTGCTGGTCTACCGGGGATCGAACCTGCCGGTTTGCGGCTGAGAGCCTGGAATAATGGGGGGCGGGAGTTAAGGTATGAGTAGTAATAAGGAGGCAGGGGATGAACCAGGAAGATCATAAGATGCTTATGACAATACAGAATTTATTCGATAATCTGCTGTCCGGCAGACAATGCGATACTGTGGAAGCCGATGACTCTGCGCAGGAATGGCGGAAACTAATTGGTCAGATCAATCAATTGATTCAGAATATATATGAAATGAACCATTTGGCGCTTGACTTATCGGAAGGCAGGCTGAATGGACCGCTTCCTACCCAATACAATTATCTGTCCGGCCCTCTTAAGCAGCTGCACTCACGGCTTTCCGTTTTGACCCAGAGCGGGAAATTGCTTCAAGAAGGATATGTAGTCAGCAAGCTTGAATATCCTGGAGAACTGTACGATATGTTCAACGGATTGATTGACTGGGTTTCGGACGCATCTATAAGGGATAATGGAGAGGCGGACTGGAAGGCCCCGGCGCCTGTCAGCAGCTGGCGTTATCATCAAATTCTCCAGGCACTGGATCTTCTCCATGTTTTCGTGTTAGAGGTGGACTTTAGCGGACATTTGGTATATGCCAATCGCCTTGCCAAACAGATGTTAGGGGATATTGAATACCTGACTTTTCAGCATGTGCATGGAAATGCTTTGCTGACGCTGATTGTAGAGCTTGGGGACCAGGATTGTTTTCCAGTTTTTCGTGAAGTTTATGATGATAGTAATAACACCTGGTATCGGGTTATGTCAAACAGGTGCCTGTTGCCCAATGGCCAGGTGCTGTACCTGTATGTGATCGAGGATGTCAGCGATTGGAAAACCAGAGAACATCGTTTGCAGCTGACTGCAGCGACGGATACCATGACGGGCGCTTATAACCGGGAAGCAGGGCTGAAGGAACTGGAAAAGACCTTGTTATTCAGTGATGTTACAAGCTGCCTGGCCTTTATTGATATTGACCGCTTAAAGGTTATCAATGATACATATGGTCATGATGAGGGTGATTACACCATTAAGAACATTGCGCAGGTGATCTTGCACTCCATTCGCAGTTCGGATGTAGTCTGCCGATATGGCGGCGATGAATTTTTTATTATCTTTAAAAACTGTATGGAAAATACGGCTGAAAAAATTATTACAAGAATGTACTGCGAACTGAAAAAGCTGGAGAGCACAGCTTCAAAGCCTTATGAGATATCATTCAGCCACGGCATATTGTCTTTTAACTCCGAATCTGGATATACTACGTCAATTTTACTCCAGGAAGCGGACCGGAGAATGTATGCATGCAAAAAAAGAAAAAGGTAAGAGAAGATTTAAAAACTGGTATTGTAAATCGGGGCAAGGCAGCATAAACGGCTTGCCCCGATTTATTTTCAGTCAGTCAGTTTTTCGCTTGACCTGGGAATATGGACCCTGACCAGAAATGTCTTGCTTTCAAAATTCTCTTCATATATTACAAATCCGCCCAAACTCTCTGCAATTTGTTCTACGATTCTTAATCCTAGTCCGTGACTTTGCTTATCTGGCTTTGTCGTAAGGAACTTTCCGTTGTGATTGAGTGATTTACCGTCATAGGAATTGACCACTTGAAGTGTGACCCAATGCAGCTCATTAGCACTGACAATGTCTATAAACCGATCTGAAACAGGAACCTTTTGGCATGCTTCCACTGCATTGTTGGAGTAATTTGAGAAAATACGAATCGCATCAATTGTCGACAACCCCGTGTTGCGGGGGATAAACACGTATGATGAAAGGCGGATTTCATTTTCTTCGCAGATATTAGTAAGATCCTGAAGCATAGCGTCAAGAACAACGCTGTCGGAATATTTTTTATGGACAACTACCTTCTTCTGCATCTCCTCAAACATGCCATCGATCAGCTGAAGGGCTTTTTCATTTTCATTCGCCCGGATCAATGGTTTTAATAATCCCATCATAGACCGGTAGTCGTGTTTGAATTCCCGGAAGCTTTCCGTATATTTCTGATATGAATTGTAATGCCGCACCTGCCGTTCATACTGCTCTTCCAGCATTTCCATTCTCCATTGGTATTCCTGCAGCTCCGTGCTCTTAATAGATTGGTAAATCGCGTAGATGAGCATGCCAATGGTAAGAACATAAGCTCCTAAGCCTACTTTTACATACCACATGCCATAAGGAGATAAGATGTTATCGGATAACAATATATCGAAAGGAAATAAATCACGACCGGAATTAATGACAACCAAATTAGCTGCGGCCGTAATTTCATATGTAACGACATATTTAAGCTGACTGCGGTTATGCAAAAAGAGCCTGAGCTTGTCATCGGGGAGGATGGTCTTATATAAGATTGTTAAGAATAAAAGAACGAATGGAAGGACCAAAACTGTGCTTGCATAGTAAGCCTCAATGTTAGAAAGATCATGGTTGCAGAAGATAAATGCACTGATTACAGCAAATATGCCGCGGAAGCAGTAAGCGAATAATACCGAGCAGCTTCCTCCGTAGGCTGCCTGCAGCCAGTCCATTCCAGTGGTATATCGAAGCCCGATGGTCATGGCGATCATAATTACCGGAAGTCTTAACCACCGTACATCTGTCGGGTTTAGGAAGATATACGACGTGGAAATGATTGCCAGGATAAGCAAAACTTGAATAGGCCTTCTCCTTTGAGCAGGAAAAAGCTTGCGGTAGTAAAGCAAAAAGGCATAATAATACAGGAGAACTACTGGGATAACAAGATAGATCATAGCTACTCCTTCTTCTAAGATAAAATTTTGGAATTGTAAATGTGAAAACGCGAAATATAATTAGAAAATGCCCTTTTTAGGGATTGAACGTAAGTAACTCCTACAGGAACTGTCTCTCCTGTTTTTAACTGAACGGTCTGCTGCCTAAAGATCGCAATGTAGGACAGATGAATCAGGTAAGAACGGTGTGACCGCACAAAGTTTTTTCCGGAAAGCTTATTTTCTATGCGCTCCATGCTGCCATAGAATTTCGCTGTTTTTCCATCGCTGTAATGTACCGTTACAATTCTTTGCCAAATTTCAAAATAAGAGATTTGATGGATTGGAATTGCACTTGTCTTGCCGTCAAATTCGAAGGTAAATAATTCCTCCTCTTTTTTCGAGGCAAGTTCTGCTGCTTTCAGAAATACCTCCTCAAATTTCTCTGTACTTGTATTATCTTTTAACAGATATTGGAGAGCATTTACATCAAATGCCTCATAAACATAATCTTCATAACTGGTCAAAAAGACGATCTGTGCTTTACAGTCGTAATCCCTCAGCTTACGGGCCGTCTCCATCCCGTCTGTTTTGCCCATCATGACATCTAAAAATATAATATCTGTTTGTTCAGGAGCTTCGGAATAATGAAAGAGCAAGGATTCTCCGCTAAGATAACTGGAAAGCTGGATGTTTATCTGATGCTTCTTCGCAATTTGGAAAATTAACTCCGCGTATTGATTGATCGCACACTGGTTGTCATCGCATAATGCTATTTTCAGCATATTTTGTTTAACTCCCTTCTTCATATAAAACTAGTTTATAAATTTTCCTTTCATGTTGGGAAGAGGCCAGTCTGTATTTACCGCCATATTTACTAAAGGGGCTTATCTTTCGTATGGACCTTACGGTTATATGATAATATTTAGGATTGGATACGTCAAGTAATTCATCCTTTACATCGGCGTGTAACCCAAATTATAGCTTTGGTGGTGAATTTTATACTTTTCTGTTATAATACTACTTGGATATTCCTTTGCCTTTATGGATTCTTTTACAGGAGGGTTGATCTATGAAAATTACTGTGATCTATGCAACGCAGCGCAAGTCAAAGTCCAGTACTTACAACATTGCACAGCGATTTATACAGAATCTTTCGGAAACAGATTCTGTAAAGGAATTTTTTCTCCCAAAAGATATGCCTAATTTTTGCATAGGCTGTTGGAACTGCTTTACCGATTATAGGAATTGTCCGGATTATGGTTATTTAAAACCAATTTTAGAGTCCATGCTTGAAGCCGATCTGCTGATTTTTACAGCACCGGTTTACGTCTATCATGTCCCGGGGCAGGTAAAGGCGTTTCTTGATCATTTTGGATACCAATGGATGGCTCATCAGCCGAGAAAGGAAATGTTTCACAAGCAGGTTCTTCTTATTTCCACGGCTGCAGGTGCAGGTACAAGGTCTGCGCTGCGGGATTTAAAGGATAGCATGACTTTCTGGGGTATTTCTCGTATTTACGCATTTGGAAGGAACATCCATGGAAGCGATTGGGACACGGTAGCCGACAAAAAGAAGGCAAAGCTGCAAATGGAAATTGACAGGCTTTCGGTTAAGATCAAGGGGAAAGACAGGCCGGTAACTCCTTCTTTAAAGGTCAAGACTTTATTTCTTGTTATGAGATTTATGCATAAAAAGTTTCATTTTAACCCTGCGGATGTACATTACTGGGAATCCCTTGGCTGGCTAAATAAAGAGAGACCATGGTGATATATATTTTACCCATGGGTGTTTGCCCTGTGAGCTGTTCGTTTGCAAATGCAGATTGCTGTTTAAAAATTATTCAAGTATAATCACCTTCAGCTGCGGGCTGGCATGTGTATTTACAGTGCACCGGTCCGGAGGAGCTGCTAAAGACGGCTGTTGTGGCGCTCTATGCGGCTAAGAATCAAGGCAGGAACCGAATTGTGATATACGACGGTCCCATAAAGTGCAGGAACCGGAAAAGCTGGAACCATGCCCTAACTTTTCTCTTTTGACAATAGGAATAATTCTTATTAATGTAACAATGTCACTGAGTCCTTTTTATTAAGGCGGTATAATTGGAGCATCGTTATAAGAATTATTTTAAATTAAGAAGGAGATGCTGAGATGAGCATATTTAATTTTTTTTCTAACCGTTCGGATTTTGCTTCAGGAGTTGATCAGGCTAACAACACGCCCAATGCTGTATTGCTGGATGTGCGTACGGCACAGGAATATATGGAAGGCCATATTCCCGGCAGCGTTAATATGCCGTTGGACCGGCTGGAATCCAATAAGCTTAACAAAAACAATCCGGTTTTTGTTTATTGCCGCAGCGGAGCCCGCAGCAGACAAGCCTATCGTTACTTAAGTACGAATGGTTATTCCGTTACTGATATAGGCGGTATTGCCGATTACCACGGCAAACTGGAGAAGGGAAAATAACTGGAAATGTGATCTGGCTTTTGATATCCACAATGATTTTGGGAATCGGGCATATAGGTTTTCATCTGCAGCACTGCAGGGAAATGGAGGGTAACGGCAATGGGAGAAATCGAAGAATTAGTGAATGGGTTAAGAAATCAAGATCATAATTATGCTTATCAATGCCTGAAACAGCTTGAAGAGGAATGTGGCCATTCCGATACCGTATACCCCTATTTTGATTTTTTCACAGAAATGCTTCATGACCCAAACTCATATGTCAGAACAAGGGGCATCATCTTGATTGCCGCTAATGCCAAATGGGATAAGGAAAACCGGATTGATGAAATCATTGATGAGCTTTTGATGCATGTGATGGATGAGAAGCCTGTCACGGCAAGACAGTGCATTAAGGTTCTTCCTCAGATTGCCGCAAGTAAGCGCCTTTTGGCTGAGTGTATTATCGATGCGCTGGAAACAGCCAATCCACAAAGATATAAAAGCAGCATGCAAACACTGATATGCAAAGACATTCAAAATGCACTGGAAAGCATTAATTGCGTTCAACGAGAAATATAAACATTTCATCAAACATGAATTTATAAGATTTTTAATATGGAGTCTCGCAATATGACTGGATCACGGTCATGGAGCGGGGCTTCTTTTTTTATGAAAACGCCTGTTTATCGCTTGACAATCCTTGATAATGGCAGATTTTTAGAGGTTGCACGACAACTTGTATGCAATCTTTAGAATGAGCCATTTTTGGTAAAATTTGGATCATATTTGTGAATAAAATCAGAAGATTACTAATTGATTAAAAAAAAATGTATAAAATGCTAATGAAATAGTTGATTTTAAAGTATGGATATGATATATTTTACAATGCAAACAATAAACAAAAGAATAAAAAAAGGCGTATTTTCAGTACTGATATGCATTTACCGGGATACTGATGTGCAATCCTGATTGATGCTTGTGTGCAATAGGATGCCAACAGTTTTCGTAGGGAGGGAAAAAAGTGATGGAAGTGGAAGTAGGAAAAAGCGACCAGAGGAGCGACATCTATAATCAGCTGCGCATGCAGATATTGAATTTGGATATTCGGCCAGGAGAGCGGCTGAGCGAAAATATTTTGTCCAGCCAGATGAATGCCAGCCGGACTATGGTGAGAGATGCCCTTTCCCGCCTGGTAGAGGAAGGATATATTGTGGTTTACCCTCAGAGGGGAACCGAAGTCACGCTGCTTGACAGCGAACGGATTAGGCAGTCCGTTTTTTCTCATAATGTGCTGGAACAGGCAATCATTGAGGAAATATGCCGCCAGGGTCTTACGAAAACTCAGATTGAACAGCTGGAAGAGGTCCTTAACTATCAGAAATACGAGTTAAATAAAGAAAATCCCATTGATTTTCTGATCGTGGAGCAGCAGCT
Organism: Lacrimispora sanguinis; assembly: GCF_044987295.1. NCBI lineage: Bacteria > Bacillati > Bacillota > Clostridia > Lachnospirales > Lachnospiraceae > Lacrimispora > Lacrimispora sanguinis. The sequence goes on from NZ_CP173277.1 coordinate 3,479,271, forward strand.
TCATTATCTGCTTTCTACCTTTTGCGGTCATGAGTATGTCTGGGAGGTTTTCCGGACTATGGATTGCGATTTACTGCGTTTGAATTATCTTCAGTATACGACATTTAACTATAAGACAGACATGTCTTCCCTGACGAGCCTTGAGCACGTCCAGGTGGAGGGACGCCTTTTGCTTGATAATCTAAAGCGCCGGGATGCAGAAGCTGCATGCCTGATCTGCGCGAATCATTTTAATTCGGTTCTTTGGAATGCGGGAACGCTTCGGGGAATCTATCCACAGTTCTTTTCCGGTCAGGCGTAAAAACCGGCCCGGATGGAAATAAATATTTATTATTATGATGAAAGGAGTATGGGTAGAAGTTTGAGAGAGACTGCCGCCTTAAGGGAAGGGCAAGAGAGTTTGCATTGCATGGAGAATAAAAAGTCATAGGAGGTATTACTTTGGAGTACATTATTGGAATCATTTTATTAATTTCTTTCTTTGGCCTGGCGTATTACTGTATCAAGGGTCATAACCTGATGATCGGCTTCCTGCTGATTACGCTTCTTTGGACCATTCTTCCAATTGGAGGAACATTATTTGCAAGTGAAGCATTTCTGGCGTCTAATCCAATCCTTCAGTTTGGAAAAGACAACACACTGATTGCAGCTTTAAACAAGATTTACCAGTCTGCTCCTGAAGGTTGGGGAACCACTCTGGTAAACGTTTGCTGGGGTGCTTGGTTTGGCCGCGTGCTTATGGATACTGGAATTGCTTCCACTTTGATCCGTAAGACCGTTGAATTAGGCGGAGACAAGCCATTTGTTACAGTAGCGCTGTTAAACATTGTTACGGCTCTGATCTTCACGGCCATGACAGGAGCCGGCCCGGTTATCGCAATCGGCGTTATCGTGCTTCCAATCCTTATGTCTCTGGGTATTCCCAAGTCTGTTGCACTGTTCACATTTATGGGTTCCGTTGCTTCAGGTATTTACTTAAACCCAGTAAACTTTGCACAGTATCGTGCATTCTTTATTAAACCAGAAGAGATGCCAGAGTTTACCCTTGGCTGGTATGCATCACACTGGGGTTATGCTGCCCTGGTTATCATGCTGGTTGCAACAACAGTACTGGCTGCTTTTTACTTAAAGCGTGCAAAAACCGTTCATGCTTGGGCCGCACAGACCCGCAGCACAGCATCCGAACAGAAGAATGCTCCTTTCTACACACTGCTTCTTCCTATCGTACCTGTTATTCTTAAGATCTGGCTGGATTTCTCCGTAATCGGCGGCTTTGTAATCGCAGGATTCCTGGCTCTGTTCCTTTGCGGAAGAATGAGTGGAACGTTCAAAGAGAATTGCCAGCTTGTTAACAAGCTGTTCTATGATGGTGTAGTAGATACCGCTCCACTAGTAGGATTCCTTCTTACTCTGCCTATGTTTAACCAGGTAGCAGCTTATGCTTCTCCTTACTTCAAGGTGATTTTGGGCAACGTAATGCCAAAGAGCGAGATCGTTGTCTGTATTGTATTCGCTGTTCTGCTTTGCATGGGATTGTTCCGTGGACCGATGACTTTGGTTGGCTGTGGAGCTGCTACCCTTGGCGTATTGTCCAATGTTGCTTCCTTCTCTGTACCGTTCTTATATGCGGTATTCGCTATTCCGACAATTACAGTAAATATCGGAAGCTGTATCACCCAGTCATGGGTTGCATGGGGACTTGCTTATACAAAGGTAGAATCAAGAGATTTCTTGAAGCTGTCCATCCCCAATGCATATCTTACCGGTGTGCTGCAGTACGTTGCAACCTTTATTATGCTGGGTGGACTTGGCGCCGCTTGGTTCCTATAATAGGAATATTTACAGCTGTTCGATGAACAGGATAAAAACTCGCACTCTTCTAAACTAAGATAGATTACCCATAGGTCCGGGCGCGCCTTTGCGCACCCGGACGCTTTTCAACATTCATCTGAATGAGGGATTAAATATTGTTAAAACTAAGGTGCAAACACCTAGCAGGTTTACCTTTATGCCAGAATGTGTGGCAAAGAAATGGAAAGGAATGGAAAATAAATGGCAGAACGAATTCACAGACCGGTTCGTATGGGGATTGACGTAGGCGGTACCTATACCAAATGCGTTGCAATGGATAACGATACCCATGAAATTATCGGAAAAAACGAAGTAAAGACGACACATGACCACAAAGACGGCGTTGCTGCCGGTGTTGTGCAGAGCTTTAAAAACTGCATGGACGAAAATGATATCTCTCCGGAGGATGTGGTATTTGTGGCTCACTCTACCACCCAGGCTACCAATGCCTTTATTGAGGGCGATGTGGCTAGCGTTGGTGTCGTAGGAGTAGCAGGGGGTGGTCTTGAGGGCTTTCTGGCAAAGCGCCAGCTGGCTTTAAAAGACATTGTGTTAGATGAAAAAGTCGGCCGTATGATCAAGGTGTATAATACCTTTATTAAGAAGAAAATGCTGACAGAAGATATCATCAACAAGAACATCGATGATCTGCTTGCCCAGGGCTCCCAGGTAATGGTGGCTTCCATGGCTTTTGGCGTGGACAGCATGGGTGAAGAGCAAATGATCCATGACTGCGCAAAAAAGAAAAATGTGCCAGTTACAATGGCTTCCGATATTACAAAACTTTACGGACTTACCCGTCGTACCCGTACGGCGGCAATCAATGCTTCCATTCTGCCGAAGATGATGATGACTGCAAATGCTACAGAAACCTCAGTAAAATCTGCGGGCGTTAACGTGCCCTTAATGATTATGAGAGGCGACGGCGGTGTTATGGAAATCGGCGAGATGAGAAAGCGTCCGATTTTAACGGCACTTTCCGGTCCTGCAGCATCGGTTATGGGCTCTCTCATGTATCTTCGTGCTTCCAATGCCATCTATTTTGAGGTTGGTGGAACTACCACCAACATTGGAGTCATTAAGAACGGCCGTCCTGGTGTGGATTATGCCAAAATCGGCGGTCATGACACCTATATCAACTCTCTGGATGTCCGGATCTTAGGCTGTGCAGGCGGCTCCATGGTCCGTGTGAATGATAAATGCGTGGTAGACGTAGGTCCCCGTTCCGCTCATATCGCCGGCTGTGAATATGCCTGCTTTATGCCGGAAGAAGAGATCGTTGATCCACAGATCGAAATGGTCAGCCCAAAACCAGGTGATCCGGGCGACTATGTAACCCTGCGGTTAAAGAACGGAAAGCGTATCTGCTTTACCAATACAGATGCTGCAAACGTTCTGGGCCTTATTGATGAGAAATACTTTGCCCACGGCAATGCGGGTTCCGCCAGAAAAGCAATGCAGCCGGTCGCTGATAAGCTTGGCATTACAGTAGAAGAATTGGCTACCCAGATTCTGGATAAGGACTTTGAAAAGATCGACGCCTGCATCAACTCCCTGGCTGAAAAGTACAAACTGGATCATGACAGCATGAAACTGGTAGGCTGCGGCGGCGGTGCTGCTTCCCTGGTACCTTACTGTGCAGGCAAGATGGGACTGCAGTACAGCATCCCGGAAAATGCAGAAGTAATTTCTTCTATTGGTGTAGCTCTTTCCATGGTTCGTGACGTGGTAGAGCGTGTGATACCAAACCCAACACAGGAAGACATCCGTGAGCTAAAAAAAGAGGCGGCAGATTTAGCAGTCAGCTCAGGCGCTTCTCCTGATTCCGTTGAGATCCATATAGAAATCGACAGCCAGACAGGAAAGGTAACGGCCATAGCCACAGGATCCACAGAGGTAAAGACCACAGATCTTTTAAAGGCATGTGAGGAGCCGGAGGCTTGCGAGCTTGCATTACAGGATTTCGGTCCCAAGATTTGCAATGTAAAATTGGCTGAGATGACAGACAAGTTTTATGTTTATAAAGGGGAAAAAGACGGTAAATCACCTCTGCGTATCGTAGACAGTAAAGGATTCATTAAAGTGCAGTGTTCCGACGGTGTTGTAGAGAAATGTAAGGTAAAGGATTACGAAGAGGTTGTAGAAAAGCTTTGGAAGGAAAATGCTGTGTTTAAGACGGATACCGTGCTGCGTCCTGATTTCTTTGTATGCTTCGGACCCAGAGTATGCGACTATAGTGCAGTAGACTTAGAGCAGGTTATGCTTCTTATGAATCTGGACTTGGGAGACCGTGAACCAGAGGAAGATGTCCTGATCGTAGCTTCCGTACAGGAGATTTAATCGATTATGAAGAAGGAAGAGTTTCGGAATGCCCTAAAGCCCATTACAGATGGACTTTTCGGAAAGCAGAGGACAAGCGTGTATGAGCGCCCCCACTTTGATGTACGTCCAATCGAAGACATGATGAATGACTTAGCGGAAATAGACCCGGTGGAATGGTATTCCTATGCATTTTCCAGAGAGCCGTTAAATGGAAAGTTTAACGAAGAGCAGCGAAAGGAATGGATGGAGAAAAGCCTGGCCTGCGGCAGAGAATATGCACAGAAGGTTTGTGAAAAGTACCAGACCAGGGATCCTAAGAAGCTGGCACAAGCCATGGGCATGGATATCTCTTTTCCGGAATTCCCAGAGAAAACCGACCGTGTGCTTTTCGCTGAATACAGGGTACCCAATAAAATCTGCATCTATATGGATGCGGTGAAAAAAGGGGAGAAGCTCTTTGACAGACCGGGGATTTCAAATTTGCTGACAGAGGGACTTGATATCAGCCGCCTTCTGCTGTCTCACGAGCTATTTCATCACGTGGAAGAGCAATACCATCATGAGATTTTCACGAAGACAGAAAAGGTCAGACTGTGGTCCCTTGGTTTTCTTCATAATGATTCCAATGTGATCGCTTTCAGCGAGATTGCAGCAATGGGGTTTGCCCAGGAAATCATGGGGATCACCTATTCCCCCTATATAATGGATGTATTTTTGGTCTATGGCTATTCACCGGAAGAAGCCAGTGGACTTTACGAAGAGATGATGGTCTGTGCGGGGAGAACACCGCGGACCGCCTAAAAGAAAGCAGGAGAAGATATGAGTTTAAAAATTCCATATGAGACAGTAAAAGAAACAATTAAAAAAGCGTTGTTAAATGCCGGACTTACTATGGAACAGGCTGAGGTTTGTTCAACCATCCACACCCAGTCCAGTGCAGATGGTGTTGAAAGCCATGGATTAAACCGTGTTCCGCGTTTTGTAGAATATGTACAGAAGGGCTGGGTGGATCCAAAGGGAAAGCCAGAGCTTATAGGAGCCAGGGGAGCTGTTGAAAATTACGACGGACATTTAGGAATCGGTATTACCAATGCAATGTTTTGCGCAGATCGGGCTATGGAGCTTGCCAAAGAACATGGGATCGGATGCGTTGCCTTAAGGAATACGACTCACTGGATGCGGGGCGGCACCTATGCCTGGAGAATGGCAGAGGCTGGTTTCATGGGCATGAGCTGGATCAATACGGAGAGTTGTATGCCTTTATGGGGCAGTGATGAGCCGGGTGTTGGAAATAACCCGTTCTGCATTGCCATTCCAAGAGAGGATGGCCCGATTGTTCTTGATATGGCGATGAGCCAGTATGCTTATGGAAAGCTTGGAGTTTACCGTCTGGCAGACAAAAAGCTTCCATTCCCCGGAGGTTTTGATAAAGACGGAAACTTAACGGATGATCCGGGTGCCATCGAGGAGAGCAGGAGGATCCTTCCCACCGGTTACTGGAAGGGAAGCGGCATGGCCATTGCGCTTGATTTGGCAGCTGCACTCATGGCAAACGGAAAGAGTGGTTTTGATATGGATGAGGAAGGAAGAGGAAGCTGCACCGGTTGCTGCCAGATCTTCATTGCCTATGATCCATATCTTTTCGGAACAAAGGAAGAAATCCAGGAAATGCTTAACCGACGTGTTGCTGCAGCGGATGCAAGTCATCCGGAGCGGGAAGGCGGCCAGGTTACCTGTCCTGGAGAACGCACCATTACCACAAGAGAACGCAGCATGAAGGATGGTGTGTCCGTAGATGAGACTGTCTGGTCCCAGGTGGTTGCGATCTCAGAAGGCGATTTAAATACAAAGGACATTGCAAGCAAATAAAAAGGAGAGAAAACTTATGCTTTTTTCTAACATTTCAGTTGCAGAAAAATACGATTATCTGGAAGATAAATTCCGTGCAGCCTATGATTGGCTGAAAGTAACGGATATCCGTTCTTTGCCGGCAGGAAGCTACCCGGTCAAGGGAGACATGGTGGTGGCAAATGTACAGGAATACACTACATTTCCGGCAGAACAGGGATCCTTTGAGACCCATGAGAAATATTTTGATATTCAGTATCTTGTTTCCGGAAGGGAACAGTTCGGTGTATGCAAAAGGGACGGCTTAAAGGTAAAGGAACGGATTGAGGCAAACGATGTGATTTTCTATGAAGAACCGGAATTTAGCGGAAGTGTTCTGTTAGAAGAAGGGGATTTGATCATTGTGGCTCCTGAAGATGCCCATAAGCCCCGCTGCGCGGCTGGTAAGCCTTGTGATGTAAAGAAAGTTGTTGTAAAGATCGCACTTTAAAAACAAATCTGTCCGGCCTCTCGTAAAACCAGGCCGGACAGAAATCGTTAAATGATATTCATATTCAAAGGCATCATAAGGTGTGTGATCAGGACATTATAGGCCTGGAGGCTATCCCCTTTTTTCAGATGCTGGTAAAAGGATAAATGCTCTTCATAGGTCGCCTGTGCACGGCCGGCGACGGTCAGGGCATTGGCAGTGGTTAAATGTATGGTATAGAGAAGGCGCTGGAACAGATGGTTAAATTCGCTGTTCTCAGCGAAATGGACCAAAAGCATATGGAACTTGTGGTCCTCTTCTGTAAAGGATTCCGGGAAATTCTTTGCAGAGAGAGCAGCTTTTTGCCTGGTAAGGGATTCTTCCATATCCTTTAAAAGTATGTTCACCCTTTTTTTATCATCGCAGCCTGCGGCCAGATGGACACAAAAACCCTCAATGGCACAGCGTACCTGAATGGATTCCCGCATGGTCTCCTTGTCCAGACGCCGGATCATGAATCCGCGGCTGGGAATGATGGTGATATAACCTTCCTGCGAGAGATATTGAAGTGCCTCACGCAGAGGGGTCCGGGAAATACCCAGCTCCTTTGCCATTCTGGTTTCCGAGTACAAAACCTCTGAGTCCAGGGATTTGGAAAGGATCTGTTCTTTGATTGTATGATAAGCCTGATATTGCAGGGAACCGGTATCGTTCATGAATGACTCCTGTCGTTTTTGGAAATACCAGACAACCTTGTCTGGCCATAAGTGCTACGGAAAATATCATACCTGAAAAGAACCATGAAGTCAATAAAAAAAGATTGACCGGTATACCGGTATACTGGTATAATAGATAGAGAAAGAAAAACCATTTTATAACATAGGAGGTACAAACAATGAGCGCATATGAACTGGGAAATGGGTTACGAGTTATTGATTTAACAAAGCAGCTGGATCCGGCAACTGAGACAAGACGGTGTCATTTATTCCGTTTTAACACAGGTGGCCCAATCCCGGATTGGCACACGATTATGGATTTGACCAGCCATTTAGGTACTCATGTGGAATGCCCATACCACCACAATGATAACTGGACAGACGTACAGGGTCTGCCTATCACCACTTTCATGGGTCGTGCGATCCTTGTAAACATCGATCATATGGAACCTAACGGCAAGATTAAGGGTGAAGACTTAGAAAAAGCCTGCGGCGACCGCATCAAAGAGGGAGATATCGTTATCCTGGATTCCCCACGCAAGCTTGCTCCATTTACTCCTGCTTCTAACACGAAAGAGGATGAGCGTCTTTTCATCTGCCGTGAGACCGCAGAATGGTTAAAGGAGAAGAAGGTAAAATGCGTTGGCTTTGGCGACGGTGTATCCATTGAGAGCAACAACGAGGATGTATGCGCATTCCATGACGTTCTGATGGAAGTTAATGTGGTATTCTTAGAGGTATTAAAGAACTTAGAAGAGCTGACCACTGACACATTCTTCATGTCCTACGCTCCAATGCCAATCAAAGGACTGGATTCCTGCCCGATCCGCGCATATGCCATCGAGGGAATTGCGGAATTTTCTAAATAATAGAGGGTGAAATTGATGAAGATTGCTGTTATAGGGGCAGGGGCCATGGGTTCCATCTATGGTTCCCACTTATCTCTGAACAATGAAGTATATATGGTAGATACGGCGCCAGCCGTTGTGGAGCACATTCAAAAGGAAGGGATCAAGCTTCTGGAAGATAACGAAGAGCATGTTTACCATCCCAATGCTGTTACTTCAACAGAGGGTATGGAACCAGTAGATCTTGTCATTCTGTTCGTTAAATCCTTATATTCCAAAGCAGCACTGGACACAAACAGAAGTTTAATCGGTCCTGGAACTTATGTGATGACCTTGCAGAACGGTTCCGGCCACGAGGATATCCTGGAGGAGTTTGTTTCCAAGGATCATATGATCATCGGTACCACAGAAGACAATGGCGCAGTTTTGGGCCTTGGCTATGTGAAACGAGGCGGTACAGGCAATACCAACGTAGGCATGCTGGTAGAAGATAACGCGCAGTTCCTTCCAAGGCTGAAAGAAGCTTTTGAATGCTGTGGCTTTCGGGTAAATGTCCATTCCAATATCCAGCAGCTTATCTGGAACAAGCTTTTTACTAACGTATCATTAAGTGCTGTCACAGGCATCCTTCAAGTGGACATGGGGTATATTGCATCCAATGAACATGCCTGGAACATGACTGTCCGCCTGATTAAAGAGGCGGCTTCCGTAGCCCGTGGTCTGGGCCTCCTTGCGGATGACGATGAGATCATAGAAAAGGTAAAGAAGACCTCGGAGATGTCTCCAAACGGCTGCACCTCCATCCGTGCAGATCTGCAAAATGGACGGAAAACAGAAGTAGATACAATCAGCGGCTCCGTAGTAAGGGCTGCGAAGAAATGCGGCATTCCGGTACCGACCCATGAGTTCCTGGTGGAAATGGTACACGCTATGGAAGACAAAAGCCGGTAACAGGATATAGAAAGAGGCTGGTTTTCCGCCGCAGGGTTTATGCGCTGCCGGATACCGGCCTCTTTATCTATTATTAGTCAGTCTGACCCAGAGAAGGGGTTTAAAACATGTACAGGGGAAAAGTCAAATGATAAGGGGGATTACAAATCATGAAGAAATTATATGTTGCTTCCATCACTCCGTTTAAAGAAAATGGTGAAATCAATGAGTCCGCTGCAAGGCAGCTTTGGGAGAGAAATATTTCAGAGGGAGCGGATGGATTCTTTATCGGGGGAAGTTCGGGAGAATGTTTTCTGCTGACCAGAGAGGAAAGGGTTCGCTCCTTTGAACTTGCTTCAGAATATGTAAACCGTGCAGATATATTCGCTCATGTAGGATCCATCAGTACAGAGGAAGCCGTATTCTATGCGAAAAAGGCAAAGGATATGGGCATCCGGAATATAGCGGCGACTCCTCCGCTTTACTTTGGATTTTCTGAGAGGGAGATTGCAGGATATTACTACGATATTGCAGAAGCGATCGGCCAGCCGGTTCTTTATTATAACATCCCCTCCAGCACCCACAGAGAGCTTGAAGTTTCCCATCCGGATATTCAGGCGCTTTTAAAATCCGGTGCAATAGGATCTGTAAAGCATACCAATCTTAATTTGCTTCAGATGGAGCGGATGAGGAACATTAATCCTGATATTAAATGCTTCGGCGGTTTTGAAAGCTGTATGGTGGCTTTCCTAGCTTTTGGCTGTGACGGCTTTATCGGAAGCAGCTTCAATTTTATGCTGCCCCAGTTTAAGCTCGTCATGGAGCATTATTTAGAAGGCAGGGAGGAGGAGGCCAGAATCCTTCAGACCAAATGCAACAACATTCTGGATGTGCTTTTAAAGAATGGATTGTGCGCGAACCTAAAGTATATCGTTTCCAGCCAGGGAATCCCAGCCGGAGAAGTAAGAAAACCCATGCTGCCTCTGACGCAGGAGAAGAAAAACGAGATGGATTCTGTGCTTGAGCAGTATCTGGAAATCCATTAGGGAATCTGATTTAAAATTATAAAGGAGATTTAAGACTTATGAAAGCGGTACAGATTGTAAAACCTTATGAGTTAAAAGTCATTGATGTAGAAATGCCGGTTATAGACGAAAAGAATAATGTACTGATTAAAATGACCGCTGCAGGAATCTGCGGCTCCGATGTAGGTATTTACCATGGAACCAATGCCGCAGCTACATATCCCAGGATCATTGGACATGAAATGGTAGGAAAGGTGGCGGAAATAGGCTCTTCTGTCAAGAATTTAAAGGTGGGTGACCGTGTGATCATCAACCAGGTGACAAGCTGCGGCCATTGTTATCCCTGCCGGATCGGACGGGGCAATGTATGCGACCATCTGGCTGTACGCGGCGTCCACATTGATGGAGGCTACCGCGAATATATGGCCGTACCGGAATCAGACTGCTATGTTCTTCCGGATTCCCTTTCTGATGAAGATGCTGTTATGATCGAACCTGCCACCATCGGCATCCAGTCCTGCACCCGTGCGGAGCTGGATAAGGATGACATGCTTTTGATTTATGGTTCCGGCGCTCTTGGAAGCTCCATATTAAAGACTGCACGTTTAATCTGTGATCATATCATTGTTGCGGACATCCAGGATGATAAGCTGGAAACTGCTAAAAAGAACGGGGCTGCTTATACGATCAATACCTTGAAAGAGGATCTTCAGGAAAAGGTAAAGGAATATACTCACATGAGAGGAGCAACGGTTTCCATAGATGCTGTTTGCAGTAAGGATTCCCTGACCCAGCTTCTTCAGGCCACCGGAAATGCCGGTCGGGTCATGACCATGGGATTTTCTACGTCTCCTACGGAGATTACCCAGTTTGCCATCACTTCCAAAGAGCTGGATGTAAGAGGTTCCCGTCTGCAGAATAAGATGTTTGGAAAAGCCATTGAACTGATTGATGAGGGAAAGCTGGATCTAAGCGGCTCTGTTTCTCATACCTTCCCGTTGATCCGCGCCCAGGAGGCGTTTGATTTTGTGGACAGCCATGATCCGTCTATTCGTAAGATTGTTCTAACCTTTGATTTTTAATCATCGTTTATCTCCAAATAAATCAAGCGGTTCCTTCTGTATCTAAAACAGAAGGAACCGCTTTTTCTTATCTTCCGGAGCGTGCAGTGCATCCATAAGATATTCATATATACGTGTCATGGCTTCCGGCTCCACCCATTCAGGTGAGTCTCGATAGCCACCGTGCATGGTGCTTGATACATCCATCTGACTGAGGATCATGTCAAACTCCGGGGGATGTCCTAAAAATCCACTGCCCAGATTGGAAAGGGCATTTAGATACTGGATATCCCAACGTGGAATGGAGGCTATGCTGATCGCAGGAATTCGGAGTCCGGAGAAAGAGGCTTCGTCGCTTTTCGGCAAAAATTTGACTAGGAGACCATTGTGGGCTTTCAAGATTTCCTTGTTGCAGAAAGCGCGTACAGACTCTTTTTTTGCATTCCCCCTGTCATAAACTGCAATGGTATCTCCGTAACCGCATACATCCACATTAATCACACCGGTAATGGCCTGGCGGTCCATTTGGCTGACGTAATGACGGCTTCCCGAATTGCCTGTTTCCTCTCCGTCAAAAAATGCGAAACGAGCAGGATAATTTTCGGTGCGGAGGGCCTTTGCGAGAGCAACCAGGATGCAAAGAGAAGCAGCATTGTCATTTGCCCCAAAGCTTCCGTAAACGGCATCGTAATGGGCACAGAACAAAAGGCTGGGCCTGTTGTCTTCCGGAGAAATCAGATAATTAATGATTCCTCTGGGAGCATTGGGCGAAGGCGCTTCTTCCTGACGTTCAAAGGGCAGGTTTTCCTGCTCCAGGACCTTTTCCAAAGCCATACGGCGCAGGTCAGGATCCTTCATGGAAAGTTCAGTCAGATATTTGTTCAGGCTCATAATCATTCCCCCTGCGAGGCTTCGCCTGACAGGCAGCTTTCAAAAGGCACTTTTATAACGATCTTGCGGATCGCCGCAGGGCTATCTCCGACCTGGATAGCGGGGATATGGACATCCCAAGGGAAATAAATGGCATAGGTGCCTGGAACCATGTGGATGCGTCCCTCCGGAGCTTTTGGATCATTGCGGAAGAACAAAATATCCCTGGGAGTATCTAGAAGATCTTCGTCTACCTGTCCGGTTTCGTCTTTACTGTAAAAGCCGGCTTCTTCCGGACCGCCCTTGGCAAGAAACTGTACGTCTATATTTTTTCTGTGAATTTCCGGACGAAGGTTCTCCCGGTCTTTTGTGTCTAAATCAAGGACCTGCAGGATGACCGGCAGTCCGTCCAGTTCTATATTAAAAACCCCAGGTTCATGAGCTGCCAAATCGTTGTCCTTTAAAAAGCGAATGGCACTTCGCAGGGGAGCGGGCAGAACAGAAAGCTGTTCCTCCAGCATGGGTTTGTAAATGTTTCCAAAAATCATGGGTAATTCCTCCTGTTTTATGGATTATTGAATTCTTTCATCGGTAGGCCGCCTGTTACTGCATGGCCGTTAAGCCTCCGTCCACGCCAAGGATCTGGCCGGTTACAAAGGAGGCGGCATCGCTGCATAAATACAGTGCGGCGGCAGCAATATCCTCTTCGCGGCCGATGCGCCCAAGAGGGATGCGGTCCGTCAGCTTTTCATAAAATACTGGGTCATCCAGCTGGAATGAGTTAATAGGCGTCCGAACAAAGGTGGGAGCGATGGCATTGCATGTTATGCCATATTTTCCCCATTCACAGGCTAATTGCTTTGTGTACATATTGGTTGCGCCTTTGCTGGTGCAATAAGCGATATAATCCTGTTTCGTTCCGATAAAGCCCTTTACGGAAGAGAGATTGACAATACGCCCATATCGGTTGGGAATCATGAAACGCTTTCCTACCGCCCGGGTTACCGTGTGAATACCTTTTACATTTAAGTCCATTACCTGGTCAAAGGTATCTTCATCGTAATCCTCCGCCGGCAGCAGACGGTTCATCCCGGCGCTGTTAACCAGGATATCAATACGGCCAAATGCCTTGTCCACCTGATCAAGCATTTCTGCCACGTCAGCCCGGTCACGGATGTCGCAGCGCAGGGAAAGAAAGCTGCGGCCGGTCTGCGTTGCTTCTTCCTCAAGTTGGGCAGCCTTTTCCGGATGGCCGCCGCATACGGCTACATCAGCTCCGTTTTGCAGGAAGGCTCTGGCGATGGCGCTTCCCAAACCCCCGGTTCCTCCCGGGATCAGGGCTTTTTTTCCAGCCAGTGTAAACATATTATGATAAATATCATTTTTCATAAAGAAGCCCTTTCTGTTCCTGAAGACTGGTATTTGTCTGTTCTTTATTATTTTCGATAAAATAATCCGGATAGCGTTCCTTTAAAGGCGATATGAGCAAAAGAATCCGGGCCAGATGATGATGGTAAATGGTGCACGCCCGGTCTGTATCCCGTTCTGCCAGTGCATCAGTAAGCGCAGTTAAATCTCTGAGAAAATCTTCCATTACGGAAGCATCGGAGGCAGATAAGTATAGAAGCCTTTGTAAGTCCATCCCGGCTTTCTGGACGGGTTCCCAGATGAAGTCCATCTTGCCTGCCAGATCATAAAGCAAATGATAATATTCGGTGATCAGCCGGACGGACTGGGTTAGGTCCTTTTGGGCCAGATAGTCCTCCTGCTGCATCAGGTTATGATAAAGTATATCAAACTGAGGCCGTTTCACTTTTTTAATGAAGATGTTTTGAAGCATAGCTGTCCCAAGCTGCTTATTGATCCATAAAGTTTGCTCAATCCGGTTTATGTCAATCCTGGATACAAAGGCGCCCTTTTGGGGGATTACGTCCACCAGATTTTTACGGGAAAGCTTGTAGAGCGTATCATGGACCGGCGTACGGCTTATGTTCAGCGCGTCTGCAAGTTCTACCTCGTTCATCTTACGGCCTGGGGGCAAATGAAGGTTCAAAATGAAATGCCGGATAATCCGGTATGCATATTGGCGTGCATCTTCCGTATGTCTCCGGGGCGGCAATTTTTGAAACGGTATGAGTGACATGTAAAACTCCGTTCTGCGGCCTTAATCGGCGGCACAAATCAAATAAATAACGCCATAGGCGTTGGTGGCTGTCCTGTGTTGCCATCTAAATTTAACATAAGGCTTGTCTGATACATGTCTTTATAAGAGTACCAGGTATGGACAGGACAGAATTGAAACTTGTAGGCAATATCTATCTATATTTTATCATTCTTTGCTGAAAAAAGCTACTGAATTTGATACTGCAGGCGCCGGGAGCATGCCGTTGAAGATGCCTGTAATCTGCGGGCCGCCTTAAAATCTATGATCCCTCAGAAACAGGAGGAAAGAACAAATACATCGGCCATGCTCGGATTGAGAAGTGCATGTCCAAAAGAGTTGAAATTAGTAGGTATTTATGGAAATATATAGTACAAAACAACAAAAAAATGATATGAACCTCTTGCATTTATTAAAAACGTATGATATAATTCTAGTGTTGTAGCAATTGAATAAATTTTATAATTTTTATGCGCGAGTGGCTCAGTTGGTGGAGTACGACCTTGCCAAGGTCGGGGTCGCGGGTTCGAGTCCCGTCTCGCGCTCTTCTTATTTGTAGCGGAAGCCTAGGTTTTAACCGGGTTCCGCTATTTTAGTTTGTCTATCAGCCTGTAGTCAGTGGTAGACTACCTAAAAACTTTCTCAGTCATATGTTTCCTGTTCTGTTAATGAATTATAAATATATCCGAGGTAATCTATTCATTTTCCCATTTGTTTTTATACGTGATTTTCAGTGCGAGGAATATGTCATTTTATACGTCATCGTCTGATATCATAGCTGGCTGACTACCGGCCACCAGACGGTTGAAATAGAATTTGCGAAAAAAATATTGACACTATCAATAGTTTCTGGCTTAAAGGTTATGGACAAGCAAAATGCTATGTATAACAAAGAAGATATTGATAAGTTTGAAACAAAGATTGAGAGAAGATAGCATAAAAATATGCCACCCTTTAAGGGTGACATAAGTGCTTATTAATCATCATCTTCATCCATAAGCCCTTTAACAAAATCAACCATGGCATCGTCCCTATTGGGAGCAAACATATCATATTTTAACGCGTCATATTCGCTAACTTCGCGAGTTCCACACTCAAATTTTTTATTGTCTGGGCATTTGAGAAAGTATTCTCCTGTTGATCTATTTTGGCTCCATTGAAGATCTAATTTGTGTTTAGTGCAAATGTATTTTCCATCTGCATTTATTCTGATATTATCCATACTTATCCCCTTTCATATGTATCTGTTTGATGGATTTTAGCATAGCTTTAGAGGAAAAGCAAGGTTTATTTTGGTTTAAACGGCCATTAAAACTATAGCTATACAGTACAATTTTTTAAGCATCCACGGCATGAGCCGTGGGTGCAAAGCGGTTTTACGTGACCTAAAATACAAAGTGCAATTGCTCATAATTAGGATTGGTGTATCCAAAGGTCTTTCTTCTTCTTATGTCTACCCAGATATATACTCTAAAACAGCACTCAGTACGAGATTGTAAATCTTTCTGGATCTAACTGGCCCAATATATTCGATAGATTCTAATTCCTTTTCCTCTTTATCAAAAATATCTTGGATTATATTAATATTATTATTTTTTAATCTCAATAATAATTTAGGAGAGATGTCTAAAATATCTATATTCTTACTTAATATAGATCTTAGTGTTTCACCACTATTTTTATCAAAATATTTGTTTGATATTAAGTTTTCCCAACCAGAAAAGACGGTTGAATTTTCACTATAATTGGGGAATTTTGCTAGTGATACTTTTTTTATTAAGATTTTACTTTTATTAGCTAAATTTGAAGAAGCACCTGCTAATAAAACAACCCCATAATTTAGTTGATATCTATCGTAAATTTTACTCCTAAACTTTGTCGCTTCTACATCAAGAGTAGCAATTCCAGAATATTCAAGTATCTTTATAGATTGTTTTATAGGTTCAGGGGCGTTTCTGGAGATAGCAAAGCAAATCGTAGCTTTTTTTTCATCTTGTTTTTCAGCTTCTTCATTTATTTTTTCAATATCTCTAGAAACCACGCTTTCAATAAAACTCCTTGACCAATTGATAAGATTTTTGTGTCCTTTATATCTTTCTTCAAGCTTAGTATGTTCTGCCCAAATAGTAGCGCGATAGAAATCCTTTATTATTTCATTTACTCTTCCGGCTTTTAATGTATTTTCTCCATCTAATATGCTATTTAAGCTTTTTAATAAAAATCGTGGATTTCCATTTGCACAATATATGATTGTATCTAAAAGTTCTCCTTTTCTTAGCATATTTTCATATTCATTAGGGTAATTATTTTTTACAATTTCCCTCATTTTTTCTATATAATCATCAGCTAATATATTTCTTTCTATTTTTTTTGTTGTCGCATCATGAAATTGTTGGAATGTACCGTACGAAACTAACCCAGGATATACTGCTGCTTTACATATTATAAGTGGTGACCTCAGGGCTCTAAATAAATTAAAAAAATCTCTTTGTTGATTTGGTGAGAATATTTGACAAGCTTCATCAAACATAAGTATGATTTTGTTGATATTATATTCTCTACATAAATCTGAAATAAATTCTCTAAAAAAGTCAACGTTATTAATTATATTAAAATCATTAATTTCTGGCTTTATGTTTGTATAATTAAGATCATCATCCTCTCCTTCTAATGCCTTAATATATGTCTCAAGCTTCTTAACTATCGGATTGAGGTTTTCATATGTAATTGGTTTGAAAATACTACCCTGAACAATAATACCATGCTCTTTAAGTTTCATTCTTAATGCTATCAATATTTTGTTTAACATTAATTTTATAAG
Organism: Lacrimispora sanguinis; assembly: GCF_044987295.1. Lineage (NCBI taxonomy): Bacteria > Bacillati > Bacillota > Clostridia > Lachnospirales > Lachnospiraceae > Lacrimispora > Lacrimispora sanguinis. The sequence continues at coordinate 3,496,193 of NZ_CP173277.1, forward strand.
ATCAATATCATCATATATTGTACTTGTTGCAAAGCTTGCATAAACTGGAAGGATTCTTTGTGAGCGAAATGCATCATCTAATTCTTGTTCGGCTTTACGCATTAACATGGTTTTTCCTGTACCTCTACTACCAATTAGTAATAGTGGCTGATTTGACTTTAATGCGTTGATGTTTTCTCTATCAATTTTTATGTCGACAAATAATTTGTTGACTTCATCAGATGTTAAGTCTTCAGTTCTTATTAGCGCCTCACTCATCAATATTTACCCCGTATTTTCTTAATAATCCCTTCCAGTAATCTGCATAATCTTCTAGTTTTACATAATAGTTAAGCTCCTTGCCAAACCTTATAAACATCATTGTTATAATACAATCACAAACTAAATTAATTTGTTTATAACATTTTAAAAAGCTGCAATTATCATATTTAATCTCCACTTTATTTATACTTTGCATAAATTGATATTTGCCATGGACGTATTCTGAACATTCGTGATAACACTTACTTATATCTTTGTTTAATTCAGTTACAATTAGGGAATCGTCGCAAAATAATTGTAAATATCTTCCAGATAATACTCCATTTTCGGAGTTACTTAACTTAGCCCATGTCATGTCAATAAAATTATTTTTCCACAATAAAAACTCATAATTTCTATCAGTATAATAAATAAAGCTTAGAGCTAACTCCATTGCACTTCTAAGACAAATATATGAATTCCTATAAAATGCTTGTGTAAGAAATACAACACCGTTAAGCAAATCATTTTGTACCTCATTAAAAACAGCAATACAATTATTACTAATTTCTTTTTGACATATATCTAAAATTTCGAGTTTAATTAATAATTGAGATATACTATGCTCATTATCCGAGATACTATCATTAATATTACGTGTAATGATTTTTGCTATGTTATCAAATTGCACTTTAATTCCAGACATTTTATCCTCCTTAAATATTTCTTAGAATCTTTTCTTATCCTGGAAATTTAGAGTAAGCTTATTATTACATTATTAAATTATTAAATATAATTACATGCTTTCAATACCATAAAAGTTCTCATAATTATATTATAAATCTTAAGCATGAATAAAGCAACCTAGTATGCTAATTGATTATTGATGTGTAATAGTTGATGATTTAATTTTTTTAAATGGTCTTTTTAATTACCTAAGCAAGAAAGAGGAATTTTTATTTGAAGCTTTTGAACGAGCAAAAGTACTGGTTTCATTATGACTCTATAATAAACAACACGATACGGTGGCAATAATCGAACCCCAATTTTTCGCTATTAATTGATAGTGGATCCCTTTATCTTAATAAGATTTTCGATTTTTTTGTATCCTTAGTATGCAGACCAATATTATGTCAGCTAAAAGCTGAATAAATAAAATTAAATGGTCAGTCTCACTACGGTTTATCCTCGATTTCAACAAGTATTAATGTAACATAATCGTCTCTGTTTATCGTCCCTATCTCAAATATCAGATATTCCTCATAAGCATTTTTCCCAAGCTTTATCTGATGCTCCATTGCATACTGTATAATATCTGTATACATTTCATCGATATTCTGATAACTTCCCTTATAATAAACCTGAAGATACCAGCCCTCTTTTCGCACCAGAGTGTTGTTTTTTTTATCGGCATTATTCGTTTTCGTATACAGAAAGGAAAAGCTGTTGAATCTTTTTTCGCGGATATTATCAATGGTAAGTGACGCTCCCAGAAAATCAATCATACTTGCATTGCTATTATTTCGGAAAGCAATCAGTTCTGTTAAAAAATCAGGGTAAGAATTATCATTGACATTATCCATGAAGGTACTGCATAGAGCCTTCATACTTTTATGATAAGCCGGTTCAATGATATTATATTTTACGGATAAAGCATTTAATGTTAAATCCTTAAGAGATTCTATTTCACGTTTTGTATTTTTTAATTTCTTTATCTCCTTATCCACTTCATTTGATTTTTCCTCCAGTAAATTCACCAATTTTTCCGGATCTCTTTCATCCATGTACTTTTTAATTTCTTTTAATGGCATTCCCAGCATTTTTAGTGCAGAGATAATAGAAAAGGTATCAAATTGCCGGAAGGAGTAATAGCGGTATCCATTCTCTTTCACGATCTCAGGTTGAAATAGCTTGATCTGATCGTAATGAAATAAAATATGTTTTGGAATTCCACAAAACTTTGCAAATTCTCCTGTTGTTAAGTATTCATTTTTATTTTTAGACATAAAATCACCTCGGTTCTATGCTGTTTTTTTCAGATGCTATGTTTACATTCTAAGGAAATATCAAACAATAATAAAGGGTTAATTTCTTCTTGACTATGAGATAACCTTATAGTTTATAATAATCAAGCGGTCTTTTTCTGTCAAGGATTTAGGCTGAAATTATACATGTATTTGCTTAGTAAAGCGAAAGGAGTTATGTTATGAAATTAATGTTAAAATATCTAAAAAGATATCCGAAGCTAATTCTGTTAAACATCATAGGAATCTTTAGTTTCGTTGCAGTACAGCTGGGAATTCCCACGGTTATGGCGTGGATGATTGATAACGGAATAGGCAATGGTGATATAGCTTATATTAAGAAAATGGGAGGAATCATGCTGATTGTCTGCATTGTTGGAGGTGCAGGAACCATTTTATTAACCTTCGCTTCATCAAGAATTTCAACCTATATGATTCGGGATATCAGAAATGATGTTTTTGCACAATCGCAGAAATTTTCCCACACAGAATATAATAAATTTGGTGTGTCTTCCATGATTACACGAACAACGAATGATGCATTTCAGTTAATGCTGTTTTCCAATTTGTTGTTTCGAACAGCCCTTTTGGCTCCGGTCATGATTATTATCAGTGTTTTTATGACAATCAAGACCAGTATTAATCTCTCTATGGTTATCGGAGGAAGCTTTCCATTTATAGTAGCTGGTGTTATTATCATTGCCAAATTAACCAATCCCCTTTCCGAGAAGCAGCAAAGGGGTATGGATCGGCTGAATCGGATTTCAAGAGAAAACTTAACAGGGGTACGTGTAATCAGAGCCTTTCGAAAAAGTGAATATGAATCAGAACGTTTCGCAGAAACCAATGACGACTATGCCACTAATTCAAAGAAATTATTTAAAATCATGTCATTTACACAGCCGGCCTTTTTCTTCTTGCTGCACCTTGCAATGATGGCCGTGTTTTGGATATCTAGCGTAATGATTGATAAGGGAACTTTACAGGTTGGACAGTTAGTTGCTTTCTTAGAGTATCAGTTTCATGCAATGTTCTCTATCATGCTATTTTCCATGGTATTTGTAATGTATCCAAGGGCTCAGGTATCTGCAAACCGTATACAGGAACTATTAGATGAGGAGCCACTAGTAAATAATCCTTCTGAGGGCATTACAGCTGATAATAAAGGAGTTGTAGAATTTGACCATGTTACGTTCCAGTATCCGGATGGCGAGCTTCCGGTTATAAAGGATGTATCCTTTACAGCGAATAAAGGGGAGACCGTAGCATTTATCGGCAGTACGGGCAGCGGAAAGAGCACATTGATCAATTTAATTCCAAGATTTTATGATGTGACAAGCGGTTCTATTAAAATTGATGGTGTGGATACACGTGACTACGACTTAAAGGCGCTCCGTCAAAAGATTGGCTTTATCCCTCAAAAAGCTTTTTTATTTAAAGGAACCATAGAAGAAAATCTTAAGTTCGGTAAACCTGATGCAACTCCGGAAGAAATAGATCATGCAATTGAAGTTGCGCAGGCAAAAGAGTTTATTCAGAATAAGCCAAATAAATTGCAGGAATTTATAAGTGAAGGCGCAAAGAATGTATCAGGAGGCCAGAAACAGCGGATCTCGATTGCAAGAGCATTGGTTAGAAAACCGGAAGTCTATATTTTTGATGACAGTTTTTCTGCACTTGACTATAAAACAGATGCTACGTTGCGTGCTGCCCTTAAGGAAGAAACAAAAGAATCCATTGTATTCATTGTAGCGCAAAGAATTAGTACAATCATGAATTCGGACAAAATAATCGTTCTAAATGAGGGCGAAGTGGTTGGTATGGGAACCCATAAAGAATTACTAAGATCCTGCAATATATATTATGAAATTGCAGATTCACAATTAACAAAGGAGGAACTGGAGCGATGAGAAAATTATATCCATATATAAAACCATACTTGAAAATGTTTATCGTGGCAATTCTCCTTACGGTAGCATACTCCGGCTTCCTATCAGCGGCACCAATGGTGGAAGGTTTCATTACAACAAGACTAAAAGATGATGTTGTAGATATTGCGAACAAAGTTCCTGGGGCCGCTATCAGTTTTTCCTATATTATTAAAATCTTAAAACTGTTACTTGCTATTTATATCGGAAACGTACTTAGCAGCTTTGGTTCCCAGTATTTTTTGACAAATGGTATACAAAATACAATGCGAGATTTAAGAAATGATGTGCAAAGAAAGATTGCGAAGCTGCCAATCAGCTATTTTGATAAACGTTCCGTGGGAGACATTCTCAGTATCATCTCCAATGATATCGATACCATGTCAAATGCGCTGCAGCAGAGTTTATCAAGGATATTGAGTGCTTTCTTATCCATTATTTTAGCAATCGTACTCATGTTTTATATTAATCCGATTATGGGTGTTGTTGCCGTTTTACTGATACCGGGAAGTGCTCTGATTATGAAATTTATCATGAAGCGTTCTTCCGTTATGTTTAGTAATCAGCAGGCGGCACTTGGTGACTTAAATGGTTACATTCAGGAAAGATACACCGGGCTAACCGAGATTAAACTATATGGAAAGCAGGAAGATTCCATCGAACAGTTTAAGGAGATTAACAACAATCTTTGTGAAAACGGATTTAAGGCACAATTTATATCCGGGTTGATGTCGCCGTTAATTTCGTTCATTACGTATCTTGCAATTGTAGCTGTCTGTATTTTAGGCGCGACATTTGCAATTACAGGTGCCATAACGGTTGGACAGCTTCAGGCATTTATCCGATATATGTGGCAGCTCAATGAGCCGCTGGAGCAGGTATCACAATTGTCTGCTTCCATTCAATCCGCGATTGCAGCATCAGGAAGAGTATTTGAGTTTCTTTCTGAAACAGAAGAGGTCCCGGAAGCTTCTGCTCCGGTAAGAATAGAGAACTTAAAGGGGAATGTTACCTTTGAAGATGTCTCTTTTGGATATAACGAAGATAATATGCTCATTGAGCATCTGAATATCAATGTGGAAAGTGGTCAAATGGTAGCAATTGTAGGGCCGACTGGCGCCGGAAAAACCACGCTTATCAACCTGTTAATGCGTTTTTATGATGTAAATAAAGGCGCCATTAAGGTAGATGGTGTGAAAATTAAGGATATGAAACGGGATGATCTTCGTTCTATCTTTGGTATGGTATTACAGGACACCTGGTTATTTAACGGAACGATTGCCGATAATATTAAATACGGGAAAGAGGATGCAACGCAGCAAGAGATTGAACATGCAGCAAGAACAGCAAATGTAAATCATTTTATCAAAACACAGCCGGATGGCTACCATATGATATTAAATGAAGAATCCTCCAACGTATCTGTCGGTGAAAAACAGCTTTTAACAATAGCCAGAGCATTTCTTGCAGACCCGGCTATTCTAATCCTTGATGAGGCGACAAGTTCTGTTGATACAAGACTTGAGTTAATGCTTCAGACCGCTATGAAAAATATCATGAAGGGCAGAACAAGCTTTGTTATTGCACACCGCCTTTCTACTATTAGAAATGCGGATCTAATCCTTGTGATGAATAATGGAACAATTATTGAACAGGGAACCCATGATGAATTAATAGCTAAGAAAGGATTTTATGAGAAACTGTATATGAGTCAGTTCCAAAATCAAGCTTAACAATATTTTATATTATTTAAAAGCAGGCTTCCGTTACCGAGAGCCTGCTTTTGTTTTATCGATCATTCAACTCTTCCAAAACGTCTAATATCTCCCAAAGCCCGTTTATGGAATAATCCGCAAGACTGCGGTCAAAAGAAAACCTGTCATCAATGACAGCGGCGACGGTCATTCCAGCTCCATGCCCTGCCATGATCCCATAGGTGGAATCTTCCACCACCAGGCATTCCTTTGGCTTTCGCTTTAAGGTGTCAGCGGTATGGAGATAAATTTCCGGATTAGGTTTGCTTTCCTTAAATTCTTCGCCGCTTACAATGTAATCAAAGTCACCTTTCAGTCCACAGCTGGTGAGTACATCGTCAATTCCTGCTCTGCTGGTAGAAGATGCAAGTGCCACCTGATAGCCTCTGCGGTGAAGCTCCTTTAAAATATCCGGGACTTCTTTTCTTAAGATGGAGGGGTAATCCGGACGGCAATCGACCCAGAGCCCTGCATATAGCTCCTGGAACATGCGTGAATTTACATCCTCTCCAATCACATCGCTTATAATCTCCATCGTTCTTTTTGTGGTAGACCCTACCACGGCAAACAGCGCCTCTCTGTTAATCTGGGGGTACTTAATCTTCAGCTGCTCATACATATGGTCCAAATATATGATTTCGCTGTCGATCAGGACTCCATCCATGTCAAATATAACTGCTTTTATCATTGGTTAAATTCCTTCCTCAAAGTCCTCAGATATTTCTACCGGTTCATATTTGTATTTTCCGATCTGAGTTTTTCCTATTTCAATGATTTCATTTACCAGTGTGTCTGCCTCTGGTACCTGTCCCATCATACCGCGCATTGCCAGCTCTACGGTCATGCCTAAGTTTGTTCCGTAAAGGACCTTTATCCGTTCATCTCCAATGCTTAACATCACAGCATTTTTAAAAGGAGAGCCTCCCAGAATATCGCATAGAACAAAGATTTGTTCGCAATCCAGTAAGCGGTCAAAGGCGGCCTTTAAATGCTCCTTAAGCTGTTCCTCGCTATGTTCCCCCCTAAAATCCACCGGTACTATAAAATCCTGGTGGCCTGTGAGAAGCTCCACTGCACTTGAAATGCCGGTTGCAAATGTTCCATGGCCTGTAATAATGATTCCAATCATAGTATCCTCTTTTCTGCCCATGTTGTTTGGCATATTGGTATGCTTTTCGGGCGTTTCACGATCTATTTCTAATCTCTGTAAACGACAAAATCAAATCGGTGTGTATTGCCGGGATAGGTTTCAATGCTGTAGTCTATGGGACGTTCATATTGGTCATAGGCGATGCTTTCCAGCATGTGCACCGGAGAGTCTTTCTCTATGTGAAACAGGCGAGCCTGTGCCGGATCAATGATTTCGGCCCGTATGGACCGGACTGCCTTAGCCGGATAGATGCCATACACATCTCTCATGATGCGGTAAAGAGAGTCTGTTCCGTAATCATAGGCTTCGATTCCCGGAAAAAGATCCATGGGAACAAAGTTCTCAATGAAAGTGAAAGGACGTTTGTCCGCATATCGCATGCGTTCCAGATGAAGACAGTGCTGTTTGGGATCCAAACGCAGTTTTTCGTAAACCGGGGCATGGTAAGAGATGATTTCGTTCTTTTTTAAATCGGTTCCAGGCTTCATGCCGATCATGGCCAGTTCTTCACGATAACTGACAAGCTGCATCAGATAGATTCCCCGGTCTGTAATAGATCTTACAAAGCTACCGGAGCCACGCTTTCTCACCAGCATTCCCAGCTTGTTTAAATCTCCGTAGGCCTGCCGGACGACAGGACGGGATATGCCGAATTTGCGGCATAGTTCATCCTCAGTAGGCAGCTTTTGTCCCGGAATCAGGGTTCCGCTTCGGATTGCATTAATCAGGCAGCCCTTTAACTGCTCATACAATGGAACCGGACTATATTTATCAATTTGTATAAATTCAAACTTCATGTATACACCTCCATGGTGGGGAAATCCCATTTGTACAGTATATCATTGGGGAATTTTACCTGCAACGTTATTTTACCGCCTTATTGATCGTTGCAGGCCTCCCTTTAAAATGGAGCAGGGGCCATACAGGAGATGGTGAATTTTTCCATCTGTTTCTGTACAGCCCCCGGCAGAATTCTATTTGATTCCTTCCGTGAGTTACATGATTCTAAAGAAAGACAATACGATTGATACAAGGATGATAAGAATAATCAGCATCAGCGTATTAACATGTTTTTTCTTAAACAGCCAATAAAGGGTGAATACAAACCCGAGAGGCAGTATGTTCGGCATAATGGAATCGAAGATCGCCTGTATGGATACACCGCCGGGAGCTACCAGCGTTTCTGCAAAATGAAGGGATACGTAGCTTGGGATCAGCCCGCCTACTACCATCATGCCCAGGATGCCTGCCGCCTTTGTAATGGCACTGGCATTGGAACTGATTAAATCAACGGCTCCCACACCCATGTTATACCCCATTCGGCCAAACCACAGTCTTGATATGGCGCCTAAAAACCAGATCGCGATATAAAGGATGGGACCCAGCACAGAGCCGCCGCTTGCAAGGGAACAGCAGATGGCTGCTGATATTGGAAGCAGGGTAAACCAAAAAATTGCGTCTCCCAGTCCGGCCAGAGGACCGAACAGACCAGTTTTAATGCTCTTGATTAAAGCCCTGTCCTGTCCGTTTTCTTCCAGGGAAAGGATAAGACCCTGTAGAAAGGTTGCCATGTGGGGTTCGGTATTGATAAAGTCCATGTTGTTTTTCATGGCATCAGAGATTTCTTCCTTCTGATCTCCGTAAATCTTTTTTAATCCGGGAAGCAATCCGAGACAGAATCCGGGAGCCTGCATACGCTCAAAGCTGAAGCAGGACTGTTCCAATATGGAAAGCATGCTCATCTTATTGATATCTTTTTTGTCCAATTTATTTCTAGATACCGTCATCGTCAGCACCTCCTCCTACCGTTACGGCATTCTTTTTGATCGTTTCATCATTGAGATAACCGATGAAAGCAACGGCGATTCCTGCGATAGCTACCGGAAGGATATTGCCCAGCTTTAAGAATGTCATGAGTAAGAAGCCAATAAAAAGATATGCCACGTTCTGCTTCTTAAGCATAACAACCAGGAGCAGGGTAAGACCGACTGCAGGAAGCAGGCCGCCGGATATTTCGAATCCGTGGATCAGCCATTCCGGGAACATGTTTACAAATCCTGCGATCTGGTTCTGTAATGCAAAGGCTGACAGGAATGTGATCAGAGCGTAGATTCCCGCTTTAATTACTAGTCCAAGTAGAACGATCTGTGTAAATTTCTTTGTGTCTGCGTTCTCGCATGCGTGATCCAGGGGACGTAAGAAACCTGCAAAAGTAGTATTGCAGACAATTCCGACCCACTGTGCCAGCAAAGCAAAGGGCAATGAGAGTCCCAGAGCCGTTTCAGCACTCTGTCCAGTGGTGAAAGCGATGACGGTTGTCATCATGCCTGCCATCAGAGGATCAGGCGGAACGGTGCCCCCTACGGTCAGCAGTCCCAGATAAGAAAGCTCTGCAACGGCGCCCGCAGCCAGTCCTACCTGAACATCACCCAGGATTATTCCGGCGAAGAAGGCGACAACGATGGGGCGGAACCAGAAAAAGGCTTCCCAGCAGGCGTCACAGGCACAGATAAAGGCCAGTAAAGCCAGCAAAATCCCCTGGATTAAAGTAATTTGCATAAAAAACCCTCCTTTTATTGAACCGCAGGTTTCTTCCTGCGGTTTTTATCATGATTGCTTATGCCATTTTGGGCATAAAAGTATGCCCGCAGGGTATTTCATCTCATTCTTCCTAAACCTGACAAATGTTTTTACTTCACCTCAAAGTCATGCTTTTTATCTCCTGGGGCGATTTGGATATACACATCGATGCCTTTTCCCCGAATCATTCTTAAGTCCTCAAGATCCTGTTCATCCAGATATACATGAGGCTCATTGGATACTTTTTTCCCCGGAGCTACATGCATGTTGCCGATGCAGAGTTTATCGATGGGAACCCCTCCCTCAACAATGGCTCTTGCAGACTGTGGATTTCTCACTACTATAAATATTTTCTGGCTTGGCGCTGCCTTATGGATGACTTCAATTGTTTTTTGAATTGTGAAGAACCGAATCCCTACTCCGGTAGAGTCTGCGGTCATCTTCATCAGAGATTGCTGGACCGGATCATTTGCAGCTTCGTCGTCTGCGACTACGATCAGATTACATCCGATGGCTCCCACCCAGGAGCATCCCACCTGACCATGCACCAGCCGGTTGTCAATCCTTGTTAATAGAATGTTGGGCATATTTTGTCACTCCTTTTTAAATTTTGTATCCCTCTGATATTTTGTACACTTTTTCATATTTTCACTCTCTTTTATAAAAAAAGTATAAATAATGTATAAACAAATCATAGTCTCATGACGAAAGTTTGTCAATATGTAATTACAAATATTTGTATGTTTTCAATACATTATTGACTATACTTAGGGATATGATATAATTATTGCACAAAATACCTTCTGACTCATTTTTACCAAAACAAAAAAGGAGCGGTAACAAAATGAAAGAGAAAATAAAAGAAACAATGATGACGTATGTAGAAGAGTCTCCTGAGGTAATGCTTAATAATATTAAAAACCGGAAGGAGCTGACAGCTCCGCTGATCGCAGAATATGAAAAGGGAGATTACAAAACGATCTGGATCGTGGCATCCGGTTCTTCCTATAATGGTTCATACTGCGCACGACAGTTTATGAGGAAATATTTGAAGTCTGAAGTGAAGATCGTATCTCCATTCACCTTTCTCAGCAGTGAACATGACTTCACGGACTGGGATTTTGTTTTTGTTGTTTCCCAGAGCGGATACAGCACAAATTCCATTGATGCGCTGAAGATGATCCGCCAGCAGGGGCGCACCTCAATCGGAATTACAGGAAGTATTTCCAGCGACATGAAAGATTATGCGGATGTGCTGATTGATTATGGGGTTGGAGTGGAAACCGTAGGTTATGTGACAAAGGGCGTGACTTCGTTTGCCTTATTTCTGATGCTGTTTACCCTTGAAGCAGCCGTAAGAAAAGGTCTGATGAGAGAGGAAGAGGCAGAATTGGTATGCCGGGATATGGAAAAGGCAGCCCGGATCCATGAGACGGTACAAAAGGAAACTATGAAATTCTATGAGGCTCATTATAAAGAATTCACCTCAATGGTAAATGCTTATGTGTGTGCGTGCGGTGCTAATTATGGCACGGCACTGGAAGGAGCATTAAAGTTAGGTGAAACGGTAAAGATCCCTTCCGTAGCTTATGAATCTGAGGAATTCCTTCATGGGCCCAACCTTCAGATGACTCCTGGGTATACAGTATTTCTCATTGATGGAGGAAACAGCAGCAGCCGGATCCAGACCATTTTTAAAGCCTGCAGAGAGGTAACTGACAGGGCGTTTTTAATTACCAATCAGCCTGGATACACTGGGGAAGGAATTTTAAACCTTCCGGTGGAGCTTCCGGAGCTTTTAACCCCCTTATGCTTCCTGCCATTTTTTCAGATCCTTGCATATCAGGCTACGACAGCGCTAAACCGCTGGAAACAGCATCCTCTGTTAAAGAAGATGAAAGATACTGCCGCATGCAAGACGGAAAATTATGAGAATCAGGATGATGATGAATGATTCTTAAAGGAGACTAATTATGGGGAATATTCAGATCAACCAGCAGGAACTGGCTGCTTATTTTGACCACACGCAGTTAAGAGCCTGGGCTTCCCATCAGGATTTTGTAAAGCTTTGTGAGGAAAGCATGAAATATGGTTTTAAGATGGTAGCCATCAACCCGGCCCAGGTGGTACGCTGCCGGAAACTCCTGGAAGGCAGTCCCGTTCATGTGGGGGCTGCAATAGGATTTCCGCTGGGGCAGACAACCATAGAAGATAAGCTGAATGAAACAAAGACCGCCATTTCAAACGGCTCTGATGAGATCGATTACGTGATCAATATAACTGAATTAAAAGAGAAAAATTACAGCTATATAGAAAAAGAGATGGCAGAGATTACAGAAGTCTGCAGAAAAAGCAAAGTGATATCAAAGGTGATTTTTGAAAACTGCTATCTCACAGACCAGGAGAAAGAGGAATTATGCAGGATTGCTTTAAATGTGCATCCGGATTATATTAAGACATCCACAGGATTTGGTACTGGCGGGGCGACCTTTGAAGATGTGGCGCTGATGAAGCGCATGGTAGGAGATGAAATTAAGATCAAGGCGGCAGGAGGTGTGAGGACCCTGGAAACTGCTCTTCAGATGATAGAACTTGGAGTCAGCAGAATCGGTTCTACGGCAAGCGTATTAATCGTGGAAGAGCTTAAAAAACGTATTTAGGCTGAGATGCCCCTTGAGAAGTATTTTTATTCCCTGAAATGGAAAACTGTTAAATGACCGATTGTATTCCGCTCAATGGGTTATTTAGCAGTTTTTTTAACACCTTTTCATAAGATAATGGGAAACAGGCATTGCATTTGTTTCGGGAAAATATTATAATACGGAAATGCAAAATTTCATAGCTGGAATACCAAGGAGGCACACATGGTACATGTTAAAAACATATTTAAGATTTTTACCGGTGATATAAAGCGCATTGCGTTTAATCCGGTAGCCGTTATTATCGCGCTGGGACTTACATTAATACCAGCTTTATACGCCTGGTTCAACATCGCTGCAAGCTGGGACCCTTATGCCAATACAAAAGGACTTAAGGTTGCGGTTGTCAACCTGGATAAGGGGGCATCTATTGATGATATTTTTGACACGGATATTGATGATTCTTCTATTAATATTGGTGAAATGATTCTGGATGAACTTAGAAAGAATGAACAGATAGGCTGGCAGTTCGTCAATAAGGAAGTAGCGATTGATGGAGTGGAATCTGGGAAATATTATGCGGCGGTTATCGTTCCCGAGGATTTCAGCCAAAAAATATCAAGTGTCCTTACCTCTAGCATTGAGCGCCCGGTACTTGAGTATTATGTAAACGAGAAGAAAAATGCCATTGCCACAAAGATTACAGGCAAAGGGGTAGAGAGCGTACAGCAGCAAATTAATGAAACCTTTATTAATTCTACCTCAAAGGTGGCCGGGAAGGCCTTAAATAAATATTCAGACAACTGGAGTACTGACAAGGAAACGGACAGAGACGATGCCGTCAGCACTCTTACGGAAGTAAAAACAGATTTGAATCAGCTGGTGGATACCATTACCATGCTTCAGTCCACTCTCCGCACCGTCAACAGCCTAAATGGTGGAATGAAGGGAACGCTTCCGGATGTAAATAAGATGATTGAATCAGGCGGACAGACAGCTGAAAGCGCGAAAACCCTGATCGACTCCTCCAGAGGATTCTCTGATACAATGACCGGTGGCATTAAAGATACCCTGGATCATATCAATCAAGTAGAGGAGTCGGTGTATGAGTCCTTTCAGGTAATCGGAAAGCTGACGGACACCTCCGCTGACGGAGCATTGGATGCATTAAAAGCCACAGAAAATCTGGTTACAGGCAGCATCAACCAGTGCAATAGCGTAAATAAGGTTTTAGGGGCAATCAACCAGAAGCTGCCCATTCCGTTAAAAGATATAACAACTCTTCAGCAAAAGCTTTCCGATACCGTTAAGCAGCAGCAGGATCTGGTCAGGAAACTACAGTCTGCACAGCAGACTGTAAAACAGACAAAAAGGCTGCCGGATACCATGGAGAAGGATATAGGAGACACTCTTGACGGGGTTACTAACTCCATATCTGACGTTCTTAATTTTTATACCGGTAAAGTGGAGCTTCCCTTAAAGGACAGCCTGGATAAAACCTATGATGCCCTGGGTACTACCGCGGGCGCCTTAGACAGCATTGGAAGCATGGTAGGGCAGATCGATACCACCCTTGACAGCGTAACAGCCTCATCTCAGAGCCTGATCGAAGCGTTAGACAGCGCCGTCAGCCTGATGAACAGGAGTCAGAAGCGGGTGGATGATATGATTGATAATGTAAATAAGCTGGCTGATAATAAAAAGCTGAATAAGATCATGGACATCATGAAGAATGACCCGGATCAGCTCAGTGATTTTATGAAGATGCCTACGGACATGGTAACCAACAAAGTCTATCCGGTAGATAATTATGGTTCTGCCATGGCTCCGTTCTATACCATTCTGGCCATCTGGGTGGGAGGACTCATTTTGGTGGCTTTGGTAAAAACTAAGGTGGAAGCCAACAGGTCTGAAGGGCTTAAGCTGTATGAAACCTATTTTGGAAGGTATCTTACCTTCATGATGTTTGGAATCGCTCAGGCGCTGGTGGTGTCGCTGGGAGATTTGTATATGTTGAAGATTCAATGTCTTTATCCGGGTAAATTTGTGCTGGCAGCTGTGGCAGCCAGTATCATATTCACCAATATCATCTATTCCATGACGGTTTCCTTTGGGGACGTGGGTAAAGCAATTGTAGTAGTCTTCATGGTCATTCAGGTGGCAGGCTCCGGCGGCACGTTTCCGATACAGGTAACTCCCCGGTTTTTCCAGATGGTAAACCCCTTGCTTCCTTTTACCCATCTCATCAATGCAATGCGAGAGTGTGTGGGTGGTATTTACGGGAATGATTATTGGAAAGATATACGAAATGTGATGGTCTATATTCCCATATCACTGTTGGTTGGAATCGTTTTGCGGAAGAAGGTGTTAAAACTGAATGAATTTTTTGAAGAAAAACTCAGCCAAACAGGAATCATGTAAGATGAAAAAGGAAAAAAAGCCGCCGGGAATTAAGCGGCGGCTGGCCAGGACCGGCGGAGGGATATTGCTTTTAGTGATTCTTGGTGTTTGGGCATATCACGATCTTCCTATCCATTATGCGAGATTTTACCTAACCCGTTCGGCGCTGCAAACCAGGGGGCGGTTAGTGAATTTATGGGGCAAAGACAAGGAAGGAGAAGGGGCGGAGGAAGATTCCCTGAAGCTGATTGCAGATGAAGTGGAATGGAATGGTCATTCTGTGCTGATACTTCCGGGAGGATTCGGCATAAACTGGAAGGAGCAAAGGGATGATAAACATACCTTTACCCAGGGAAGCCTTGACGTATATTTCCTTGGAGCCATACGGGATGGGTTCCATTATTGGGCTGACAGCGAGAATGCCGTGATTTCCGTACCTGGGATTAAAGGAACGACCATAAGAACCAGTCAGGATACATTGAAGAAGGTTATAGGCTTTTCCATTGTCCCGGGGGGGAGAGACCATTTAAGGGATCGGCTTACAACCTTAAAAAAGGACACCATCCACATGATGAACCAGAGCCATATGGAATTTGCGGGAAGAGATAAGAATGGCGTAACCATTAAGGTATCAGTCCCTTCCGCTCTCTTTGACACCTATCTAAGTGAGATAGGAGAGCTGCTTAACGAAGGGCCTGGAAAGGATATGAAAGAATGGGGACAGATGTTAGAAGAACGGAAGACCCCGGGTGAGACTCAGGAAATACTATTTACCATTGACAAAAAGTTGAATATCACGGAGATCAATGTGGAGGGCCTGACTGATATGAGCCTTTTACTGGAATCTAATGGAGGGCTGTCAGCGGCGGGGAGTGTAATGCTTCGCGAACGGAAGTTTGATATGAGCGCAAAAGTCTATTTTGGCAATGGGCAGGAAGGGAAAAGAACATTCCAAATCCCTGAGCTGACTGTTACATATCATAATGAAAGATTTGAGCTTGGACTGGAGTTAAGCGGAGGATATGAAGGCGGTAAGATCTCTTCTGATGCTCTGGAATACGGGAAACTGTCTGATACAGGGGGAGACTACTCCAGTGACGGATTACAAAGGGTCAAGGATGAGTTTCTAAAAAGAGCCGGGGAATTAAGCCTTGACTTTTATAAGTAAATTAAAAAATCTATTGACAAAAACAACTGTAACTTTTATAATAACAGTAAAGATACTGAAACCCGTAAAGTTACAGTTATCCCAAGCAATAATCCAAAAAGCGGGGATATTTAAGTCAATTATGATAAAACTATAAAAAAGAGTACCATCGGCTGGAAGACAATGCAGAGGATGTACTGTTCATCATATATACGGCGCATTCCCGGACTCGGAGTAATGTAGAGAATTATGAATAGAAGGCGTAAGTAAAGAAGGAGGAACATATTATGGCAGTTTTAACATTAACACAGGAAAATTTTCAGACGGAAGTAGCAAATAGCAGCGACATCGTGCTGGTGGATTTTTGGGCGACCTGGTGCGGACCTTGTAAGATGTTTGCACCGGTGATAGATGAAATTGCAGAAGGAAATCTTCCAGGCATTAAGGTAGGCAAGGTGGATGTAGACCAGCAGCCAGACCTGGCAGGACAGTTTAGGGTTATGAGCATTCCTACCCTTGTACTCTTTAAAGATGGAAAAGCGGCAGTCACTTCCGTAGGAGTGAAATCCAAGAAAGAAGTTCTGGAAATGATTGAAAAATTAAGATAAATATAGCAGAGACCACGGGTCTTCCGGCTAGCCGGAATGACCCGTGGTCTTTTTTACAGTTTTTTACTGCTTCCGAATGGCATCTTTTTCGTATAAAATAGATAACATAACTAGATATTGACATTCCCCTATACAGGAAGGATTATACTAAGATAATCAGTACAAATAAACTCGTAATTGAAGAGGGAAACTATTAATGGACACATAGACAAGGCTTATGCTTATGGGGGTTTCAATGAAAGAAAAAAAATTGTACTCAATTGGGGAAGTGAGTAAGATCTGCAACATATCTACAAAAGCTTTAAGGTTTTATGATAAGATCGGGATCATATCTCCGGATATGATCTGCAAGGAAAACAGCTACCGGTATTATAACAAAGAGTCCCTTCTGACTGTTCCGGTGGTGAAATACTACAAGCAAATGGGATTTAAACTGGAAGAGATGCAGGGGTTGGTCGAAGGAAATACTTATTATTACCTGGAACAGAATTTCCGGAACAAGATTGACCAGTTATGCCTTCAGGAGCAGCAGATCCATAACAGCTATATTGCGGTTAAGGACTGGTATGAGCTGATACAGGAAGCCAAACTGGTGCTCCAGAATGATGTTCATGATGTTGCCGTAAAATATATACAGCCGGCGACCTATTGCGGCATGGAGCAGGACTTTGACTACAATTACATGGAATCTATTATAAATATAGAATGGACCAATCATCTGGAGCAAGCTGAGAATGAGATCACAGGACCGGTAATTTTAAAATTTGATTCATTTGAGGAAAAGATGGCAGGCAAATGCAGCCGCACCAGAATCATGCAGCAGGCCATTCATCCATGCAGGAACTGTTTGAACCGGCAGGTCTTTGGAGGATTTATGGCTGCGTCGGTTTATCATATCGGAAAGCATGAAACGATTGATGAAGAATATGAGAAAATACTTAAATGGGCGGCTAAAAGGGGCTATAAGTGCGGAAAAGAAAGCTTCGAACGGTATGTGGTGGATTACTGGACCACCAGAAGCCGGGAGGAGTTTGTTTCAGAGATCATTGTTCCGATATACAGAGAATAAGGGAGCATGTATGAACCGTTGGCTTCCCTGGATACAGTATTCAGAAAGATGCTGTACCAGGGGGGCCCTTTTTTGTTTTCCGGGCAGGTACTGTTTCTCCCAATATTTGGAGCATAAAAAAGTTTAAAAACCTGTTGACATTTACCCTAGGGGGAACATTTATACTAAATGCATAGAAAAACACAAAGCGACTACGTAAAATTAGTAACATTAACTGGCGTGATGTGTTTTCTAAACGTTTTCAGCTGAACGTGAAGAAAAAAGCAGAGAAACATGCTAACTTGAATTTTGTGCAGCACCAATTGGGGAAGGAAAACTTAAATGAC
Source organism: Lacrimispora sanguinis (assembly GCF_044987295.1). NCBI lineage: Bacteria > Bacillati > Bacillota > Clostridia > Lachnospirales > Lachnospiraceae > Lacrimispora > Lacrimispora sanguinis. The sequence continues at coordinate 3,514,058 of NZ_CP173277.1, forward strand.
GGAAGCACGAAAAAAATTTAAAGCAATTGGCGTTACAACAGGCTTGATATCCGGTCTTATGTATGGGTTATATACCACATTCGTTTTGATTGCCGGTTATTACAAGCCTCTAGCCGGGGCGGTTGGGTTGTTTGCTGCTCCCTATGTAACCTCGGGCCTGAATGATTTGTTTGCAGGCATCTGGCTGACCGCTTATAACGTAAAGACCGGAAGAATCCGGGAAATCGGAAGAAGCTTACGCCTGTTCCCGGGAAAAATTATTCTAATAGGCTCTCTGGTTGGCGGACCCATAGCAAGTGGAGCATACCTCATGGGACTTGCCATGGCAGGAGCTTACGCAATACCGATTTCCGCCATGTACATACTCTTTGGAGCATTGTTTGCAAGGATTTTCCTAAAGCAGAAAATCGTGCCCAGAGTAGGCATTGGAATGGTGATCTGTGTAGTTGGTGCCATTGTCATCAACTGGGTAAAGCCGGAAGGCAGCACGAATTTTACCCTTGGAATCATCTGCGCGTTTGTTGCGGCCATCGGCTGGGCTTTGGAAGGTGTATTCGCAGCTTACGGAAGTGCCATGCTGGATACCGATGTGGTAATCAACATTCGCCAGCTCTTATCCGGTATTGTGGATCTGATTGTTATTTTGCCGATGGTGGGAGGCATGGGACTTTTAAAAGGCACCCTGTTCTCACTGCCGCCGGTTATGTGGCTGCTGGTTTCCGGACTTTGCGCCGCAATATCCTATTTGTGCTGGTATAAATCCAACAGTACCATAGGCTGCGCTATGGGAATGTCACTGAATATTACCTACGCGTTCTGGGGCGTGCTGTTTTGTATCCTGTTTTTAAAACAGCCATTGACCCCAACTATCATCATTGGTTCCATTATTATCATTTTGGGCGCGGTTTTAGTATCCGTAGACCCATTTGAATTGCTCAAAAAAAAGGAGGAAGTAAGCAATGAAATTTGATGCATTAGGAATGATCGAGACAAAGGGCCTGATCGGTTCAATCGAAGCTGCAGATGCAATGGTAAAGGCAGCAAATGTTACTCTGGTAGGAAAAGAATTTGTCGGCGGCGGTCTTGTTACCATTATGGTAAGAGGTGACGTTGGTGCGGTAAAGGCAGCGACCGATGCAGGTGCGGCTGCAGCCCAGAGAGTTGGAGAACTGGTTTCTGTTCATGTAATTCCTCGTCCTCATGCTGAGGTTGAAACCATTCTTCCGAAAGAGAAAAAGGAGTGTAAATAATGAGTAACCAAGGAATGACAACTGCATCCGCGGATGCAAAAATGGCGGCGGTCAATAAAAAATTCAGGACAACCGGTATGACAACCGGTGCATTCTCCGGACTGACATACGGGATTTATACCGTACTTGTACTGGTTGCCGGTTATTATGAACCTCTTGTCAGTGCGGCAGGACTTTTAGCAGGACCATATGTGTGCTCCGGCTTAAACGATCTTTTCGCAGGAATCTGGCTGACTGCTTATAATGCAAAAAGCGGCCGTATCCGTGAGATGGGAAGAAGTCTTAATACATTCCCTGGTAAAATGATAGTCGTTGGATCCATTCTCGGAGGACCAATTGCCAATGGCGCTTATCTGGTAGGTCTTGCCATGGCCGGTGCCTATGCGATTCCGATTTCCGCATTATGCAGTTTATTCGGAGCAATTTTTGCATGGATCTTCTTAAAACAGAAAATCACCAAGAGAGTCATGATGGGTATGCTGGTATGTGTGGCCGGTGCCATCATCATCAACTGGACGAAGCCGGAAGGCAGCGATAACTTTACGCTGGGAATTATCTTCTCCTTTGTTGCAGCAATCTGCTGGGCCTTAGAAGGTGTATTTGCCACTTACGGCGGAGCCATGATCGATACCGATGTTGCAGTAAACTTACGCCAGCTGATTTCCGGTATTGTGGATTTGTTCGTAATTGTGCCTATCGTCGGTGGATTAGGACTTCTTGGCGGAACACTTATGGCAGGAATACCAGCCATTTGGCTTGCAGTATCCGGCTTAAGTGCCGCAGTGTCTTTCCTTTGCTGGTATAAGAGTAATTCCACCGTTGGATGTGCTGTGGGAATGTCCTTAAATGTAACCTATGCGTTCTGGGGAGTTTTCTTCTGTATCCTGTTTTTGGGACAGGCAGTGACACCTACGATTGTAATCGGTTCTTTTGTAATCGTATTTGGTGCGATTCTGGTTACCATGAATCCACTGGATTTATTCAGGAAAGGGGAATAAGGAAATGTTATTACCTGCAAGAACAGCGGTTTTAAATTATTTATATGGAGTAGAAAATGCGGATATTGCCCAGATCATGGAGGCTTTAAAACCGCTTTACGGCGGAGAGCGCCAGTTTACCAAAGATCGTTACATGGATCATGTCATGTCTTTGGAAGCAAACGGTATGGTCAACTTATGCAGCTATGACTTGGATCAGAACGGAGAGCTGCGCATGCGTTACGAAATCAATGATGACGGAAGATACGCAGTTGACAAATATGTGGATAAGAAATACCGCAAATAGCATAGAGGAGGTTTACAAAGGTGAGATATTACGGCGAAGAAGCTTTAGGCCTGGTAGAGACCGTTGGACTGGTTCCTGCATTGGAAGCAGCAGACAAAATGCTTAAGGCAGCAGATGTAGAATTGATTTCCTATGAAAACGTAGGTTCCACCCTGGTGACCATTATGGTAAAGGGTGATGTGGCAGCGGTACGTTCCTCCGTAGAGGCAGGTGCGGAAGCGGCAGCAGCAATCGGCAAGTTAACGGCAAAGAACGTAATGCCAAGGCCGATCAAAGAAGTCGGAGACATTGTATCCGTACATGACATTGACGCATAGAGAAAGGAAAACAGTATATGGAAAGATATGAAGCCATAGGCTCAATAGAAACGTTTGGTCTGGTATTTGTTCTCGAAGCGGCGGATGCAATGTGCAAGGCAGCAGATGTGGAACTCATCGGCTATGAAAACGTAGCTTCCGGTTATATTTCTGTTTTAGTACGGGGAGATGTGGGAGCCTGCAAAACGGCTGTAGAAGCTGGAATTAAGGCAGTAAAGGATATGGGAGCGGATGTTTACAGTTCCGTAGTCATTCCAAGACCCCATCCCCATCTTGAAAAAATCATCAGACGATATGCCTTAAGTATTGCTCCAGAACAGGAATAGCAGGCATCCCGGATGAAGGGAGAATCGAAAATGAGTTTTGTAGATAAAGACCTGCTCTCCATACAGGAGGCAAGGATTTTAATGGAAAGTGCACGGGAGGCCAGAGAGACCATGCTAACCTTTCCCCAGGAAAAGCTTGATCTCATTATCGGCACCCTGGCTGCGGCAGCAAAGGAACTGGCGGAGGAATTGGCGGCCATGTCTGCGGAAGAAACCGGATATGGACGTTTCCAGGACAAGTACGTAAAAAACACCTTTGTCTGCAATTTTCTGCCGGAACGCTTAAAAGATATGAGGTGCGTCGGCATCTTAGAAGAAGACTCACGGTTAAAAACCATGGCAGTAGGCGTTCCAGTGGGTGTGATTGTCGCACTGACGCCGGCAGTGAGCCCGGTTTCTACCGCGATTTACAACATTCTGATTGCTGTTAAGTCCGGCAATCCCATCGTTATCGCGCCTCATGATAGGGCAAGGAAGGTAACGGGCAGGCTGATTGACCGGCTGATGGAAGCAGGAAAAAACTGCGGGCTTCCGGAAGGAGCCATCGGGTATTTAAAGACAGTGACAAGGGCAGGAGCCCTGGAGCTGATCCGCCACCCGGCAGCAGCCATGGTAGTAAACACCGGAGTTCCGGAGCTGTGCCGTGAGGCGGCAGAAAGCGGAAAACCTTATATTTACGGCGGTACAGGAAACGGACCGGTCTTTGTGGAGCGGACTGCCGATGTAAGACAGGCGGTAGAGGATATCATTGCAAGCCGTACCTTTGATTACGGGATCGTGTCTGCAGCCGAACAGTATATGGTGGTAGACAGCCTCATTGCAGCAGAAGTTAAAGCCGAGATGCTTAAGAACGGTGCCTACTTTATGAATGGGGAAGAGGAGAAGCAGTTAATCGACCTCCTTTGCCTGGAAAGTGGGAAGGCGGATACGGAAATCATGGGAAGACCGGCAGCAGAACTTGCGGTCAGAGCAGGATTTACGGTGCCTGACTCCACAACGGTGCTGGTTTCCGAACAGAAGTATATTTCTGACAGGAATCCGTTTGCAAAAGAGCTTCTATGTCCAGTACTTGCTTATTACATCGAAAATGACTGGATGCATGCCTGCGAGAAATGCATGAGTCTTCTGGTTAACGAAAGCCATGGACACACCCTGGTGATCCACTCCAGGGATGAAGAAATAATACGCCAGTTCGCCTTAAAGAAGCCGGTGGGCAGAGTTCTTGTCAATACACCTGCCACTCTGGGCAGCATGGGAGCAACCACGAACCTGTTTCCGGCCATGACCCTTGGAAGTATTACAGCAGGTGCCGGAATCACGGCTGACAACGTTTCGCCCATGAATTTCATCTACGTCCGGAATGTGGGATATGGAGTTCGGGGTGCGAAAGAATTCCTTGGAGCTGCAGGGAACGCTTCGGGCGGATATGGAAAAGCTCCTGAGACAAAAGAGAGCAGCGAAGATGCAAAAGCGCTCCTTAAGCAGATTTTAGAGACCTTGTCTAAGGAGCTGGATGATAAATAATTGAAAGAGAGGGAAACCAGATTGGATATTCGTGAATTTTCAAATAAATTTGTAGAAGCAACGAAGAACATGACACCGGAAGAAAGAGCTTCTCTGATGAAAATGTTTGAAACTGTTTCCGATGAAATCAACAAAAAAGAGCCTGCTTCCCAGGCAGCAGTAAGCTTTGAGGGAGGAACGGAGATACCGGATGGCATTACTCCAAGACTTCAGAATTTAAAGGAAAATTATTTAAAACATAAACCATCAATTACAACATATCGTGCACGTGCCATTACCAAGATCGCAAAAGAAAATCCTGGTATGCCAAAGATCATGCTTCGTGCAAAATGTTTCCGTTACTGCTGTGAGACAGCACCTCTGGTAATTCAGGACAACGAGCTCATCGTAGGCGCTCCTTGCGGCGCTCCCCGTGCAGGTGCATTCTCCCCGGATATCGCTTGGAGATGGATGGTAGATGAGATCGATACCATCGGAACCCGTCCTCAGGATCCATTCTATATTTCCGACGAAGACAAGAAAATCATGAAAGAAGAGCTGTTCCCATACTGGTCCGGCAAATCGGTTGATGAGTATTGTGAAGATCAGTACCGTGAAGCAGGCGTTTGGGAATTATCCGGAGAATCCTTTGTATCCGACTGCTCCTACCATGCCATCAACGGCGGCGGAGATTCTAACCCCGGCTATGATGTGATCCTTATGAAGAAGGGCATGCTTGATATTCAGCAGGAAGCCAAGGATCATTTAAAAGAACTGGATTATGAGAATCCTGATGATATTGAGAAGATTTATTTCTACAAATCCATTATCGATACCACAGAAGGCGTTATGATCTACGCAAAGAGACTTTCTGAGTATGCAGCAGAGCTTGCAGCAAAAGAAACCAATCCAAAGCGTAAGGAAGAACTGTTAAAGATTTCTGAAGTAAATGCTTACGTTCCTGCTCACAAGCCAAGAACCTTCTGGGAGGCAATCCAGGCAGTATGGACCATCGAGTCTCTGCTCGTAGTGGAAGAGAACCAGACCGGTATGTCCATCGGACGTGTGGATCAGTATATGTATCCATTCTACAAAGATGATATCGAATCCGGACGTATGAATGATTACCAGGCATTTGAGCTTGCAGGCTGTATGCTGATCAAGATGTCTGAGATGATGTGGATCACCAGCGAAGGCGGCTCCAAATTCTTCGCAGGCTACCAGCCATTCGTAAACATGTGCGTAGGCGGTGTGACCCGCAGCGGACACGATGCAACCAATGATTTAACTTACTTACTTATGGATGCAGTTCGTCATGTAAAGATTTACCAGCCATCACTTGCATGCCGTATCCACAACAAGTCCCCGAAAAAGTACATGAAGAAGATCGTAGATGTGGTTCGTTCCGGTATGGGATTCCCAGCCTGCCACTTTGATGATGCTCACATCAAGATGATGCTTGCAAAAGGCGTATCCATTGAAGATGCACGTGATTACTGTCTGATGGGCTGTGTTGAGCCTCAGAAGTCAGGACGTCTGTATCAGTGGACATCCACTGCTTATACCCAGTGGCCGATCTGTATCGAGCTTGTTTTAAACCACGGAACTCCTTTATGGTATGGCAAGCAGGTTTGCCCGGATATGGGTGACTTAAGCAGCTTTAAAACTTATGAAGAGTTTGAAGCAGCTGTAAAAGAAGAGATCAAATATATTACAAAGTGGAGTGATGTTGCTACGGTTATTTCCCAGCGCGTTCACAGAGACTTAGCTCCAAAGCCACTTATGTCCATCATGTACGAAGGCTGTATGGAAAAAGCCAAGGATGTATCCGCAGGCGGTGCGATGTACAACTTCGGACCTGGTGTGGTATGGTCCGGACTTGCTACCTATGCAGATTCTATGGCAGCAATCAAAAAGCTTGTATTCGAAGATAAAAAATATACATTAGAGCAGATTAACGAGGCGTTAAAAGCTGACTTTGTTGGATATGACCAGATCCGCACCGATTGCCTTAATGCTCCAAAATACGGAAATGATGATGATTATGCAGATTTAATTGCTGCTGACCTGGTCGACTTTACAGAGCATGAACACAGAAAATATAAGACCTTATACTCTGTATTAAGCCATGGTACCTTATCCATTTCCAATAACACCCCATTCGGACAGATGACAGGCGCTTCTGCCAACGGCCGTAATGCATGGCTGCCTCTTTCCGACGGAATCAGCCCGACCCAGGGTGCAGACTTCAAGGGCCCGACTGCAATCATCAAGTCCGTATCCAAGATGTCCAATGACAGCATGAATATCGGTATGGTTCATAACTTTAAGATTATGGCTGGTCTTTTGGATACTCAGGAAGGGGAAGAAAGCCTTATCACCCTTCTTCGTACGGCCTGCATGTTAGGAAACGGTGAGATGCAGTTCAACTATCTGGATAACAATACCTTAGTTGAGGCTCAGAAGCATCCGGAGCTGTACCGCGACTTAATCGTCCGAGTAGCCGGCTATAGCGCATTCTTCGTAGAGTTATGCAAAGATGTACAGGATGAGATCATAAGCAGAACCATGCTGACACATTTCTAAAAGAAAGTTGAGATCAATCACAATGGACCATGGAACAACAGGAGAGATTGAACGTAAGGCGTTTATCTTTAACGTGCAGAAGTACAACATGTATGACGGGCCGGGAATCAGAACCCTGGTATTCTTTAAAGGCTGTCCGCTCCGGTGTAAATGGTGCTCCAATCCAGAAGGAATGGTGCGGAAATTCCAGGTGATGTATAAGCAAAATTCCTGTGTAAGCTGCGGGGCGTGCGCGGATGTGTGCCCCGTAGGAATCCATGTGATATCCAAGGAAACGGGAAAACATGAAATCCAGCGGGAAAAGGATTGCATTGGATGCATGAAATGCAAGAATGTCTGCCCCAATGCAGCGCTTACCATTGCCGGAGAGGTGAAAACCATTTCAGAACTGCTTAAAATCGTGGAAGAGGATTCTGCCTTTTATGATATTTCAGGCGGCGGCGTAACTCTTGGCGGCGGCGAAGTGACTGCCCAGCCGGAAGCAGCTTTAAATCTGTTAATGGCCTGCAAGCAGGAAGGAATCAATACAGCAATTGAGACCTGCGGTTATACCAATACGGAAACGATTTTAAAAATTGCAGAGTATGTGGACCTGTTTCTGTTTGATATCAAACATATGGATCCTGTCCGCCACAATGAACTGGTGGGTGTGAACAACGAACAGATTCTTACCAATCTAAAGGAACTGCTTCACCACCGTTTCAATGTGAAAGTCCGCATGCCTATGTTAAAAGGGATCAATGACAGCCGGGAAGAGATCGATGAGGTCATTAAATTCTTAATGCCCTTCCGTGATTACAAAAATTTTAAGGGAATTGATTTACTTCCGTACCATAAGCTGGGCGTTAACAAATACAATCAGCTTGATATGAAATACCCCATTGAAGGGGATCCAAGCTTAAGTGCGGAGGATTTAGACCGGATTGAAGGCTGGATGAAGGAATATCAATTTCCGGTTACTGTGGTAAAGCACTAAGAAAGGGGAAGAGGCCATGATTGAGATGCAGCGTGTCATAGAGGAATCCGTTCCCGGTAAACAGGTGACCATCGCCCATGTGATCGCATCCCCCATTCCGGAGGTGTATGAATGCCTTGGCATCGATGAGATGGGAGCCATCGGAATTCTCACCCTGTCCCCTTTTGAAACCTCTATCATTGCGGCGGATATAGCGGCAAAGGCGGCAGATGTGCAGGTGGGATTTTTAGACCGCTTCACAGGCTCTGTGATCATTGCCGGTGACGTGGACAGTGTAGAAACCGCTCTGAATGCGGTATGCAATACCTTAAAACGCGGGCTGGGTTATATGGTGCCCGCGGTAACCAAAACATGAGAAAGAAAAGAATCATGATCATCGGTCCCGGCGGCAGCGGTAAAACCTCCCTGGCTCATGTCATAAACGGTTTTACCGGTCCGGCCAGAAGAACCCAGAACATGGTATATGGGGAAAAAACCTTGGATGTGCCGGGGGTTTACTTAGAAAGTCCCTGGATGCATAAGCATATCATTGCGGCGGCACAGGATGCCTCCCATGTACTGATGCTGGTAGACCAGTCCTCATGCCGGGAAAGTTACCCGCCAGGATTTGCAAAAGCCTTTCGGGTTCCCGTCATCGGCGTAATTACGGGATGTGGAGAAAAACCGGAACATGATGGCTGGTGTATCCGTCAGTTAAAAAAAGCCGGGGTCCGGGAGCCCTATTATCATATTAATCTGTCTGAACGGACAGGCCTTCAGGAATTAATGGAGGCATTAAAATATTAGGAAAGGAGGGAAATGTAACGTGGAGCAATTTGTAATGAATACTAAGGTATATATGGGATCTTCCTGTCTGGATAAGATAAAGGATCTTCCTGTGACAAAGGCTTATATTATCTGTGACCCCTTTATGGCACAGTCCGGAAAGGTAAATTGGATTACAGAGCTTTTACAGGAGAAGGGGAGCAGCTATGAAGTATTTTCTGAGGTAGTGCCTGATCCGACCATTGAAGTCGTTTCAAAAGCCATAGGCGGAATGAAATGCTTTGGTCCTGATGCTGTGATCGCCCTTGGCGGCGGCTCTGCCATTGATACGGCAAAGGCGGCTAGCCATATCTACAGTCAAATGGGAAATGAGAGACTGTTTTTAATTGCGGTTCCAACAACCAGTGGTACCGGCAGTGAAGTGACTAATTTTTCCGTAATTTCCGACCCGCAGGCCCAAGCGAAGTATCCGCTGCGCTCTGATAGTATGGTGCCGGATGCAGCGTTTCTTGATCCCCGCTTTACCGTGTCGGTTCCGCCTCACATTACAGCGGATACCGGAATGGATGTTTTAACCCATGCCCTGGAAGCTTATGTTTCAACCAATGCAGGTGATTTTACCGATGCCTGTGCGGAAAAAGCGGTAAGACTGGTGTGGAACTATCTGGCACGTACCGTAGAAGAGGGAAGCGACATGGAAGCCAGAACTCACATGCACAATGCATCATGTTTGGCTGGAGTTGCGTTTAACGGAGCTTCCTTAGGGCTTTGCCACAGCATGGCCCATGCTCTGGGCGCACGCTTTCACATTCCTCATGGAAGAAGCAATGCGATTCTGCTTCCTCATGTCATCAGCTACAACGCTGGTCTGGAAGACGCCGGTGAACAGATAGCCTGCGGCAGGTATGTGGCAATTGCCAATATGCTTGGAATTGCAGCAGGAACAGATAAGGCCACGGTACACGGCCTGGTGCGTCACATCAAAAATCTGATGAATAAGATCAAAATACCTCAGCAGATTACAGACTTAAAAATCGATAAAGACGAATTTGAACAGGCCGTTCGGGAAATGGCGGAAAAAGCCCTGGCTGATAACTGTACATTAACCAATCCAAGAGTGCCTACGGTAGAAGAGATTGAAACCATCTATCGGAAACTGTGTAAGGGGGGCTATTAATGAAATTCATCACGGAAGACGATTTGAGGATTTTGTTCAGAAGAGAACCCTTTACTTTTTATGATCTCCCTGCGGGAACCAGATTAACACCCGGAGCGCGCCAATTCCTGGTGGATAAGAAGATTCCCATAAGTGACGATCCCATGATGGTAAAACGAAATCTTGTAAAGCCTGCAGAGAAAAAAGAAGAAGCACCGGAAAAAGAACTCTGTCAGGATCTGCTCTTATTAAAAAAGAAAACGCTGCAGGCACAGTTTTTGGAAGTGGGCCTTGAACTGTTAAGCCGTGACGTTCTTCTGGCAGAACAAGTATTTGATCTTGAACGGAAACTTTCCAACCTTAAAAAAGAGGGCAGGGAAGAGGAAATGGGTTTTAAACCCTGCACCGGGTTTCATGAGGATAATATGCAGGAACCTTTTGAGGATTGCTTTGAAATAACAGGTTTTCATGCACAGTCAGAAAAGGGGAAAGAAATCCTTCTTCTGCACCGCCTTCGCTGCAGCACAAGAGAGCTGGCAGCGGAAGCAGGAAGCGAAAACTTAAACCCGGTCATCAACCGCTTATCACAGATGATATGTCTGGAATATGGAGGTAAAACATGTCAAAGGAAGTAATTACATTTGATGGCTGCAATGAGCTGGTAAGTCAGTTTGAAGCAGTTGTTAAGCAGCCCGTTAAGGGAAGCTCCTCTGTTTACTATACCGGTGTCGATCTGGGAACAGCGTGTGTGGTACTGGCCGTGTTGGATGAGAATTACAAGCCTGTGGCAGGCGCTTACCGATATGCAGATGTGGTCCGGGATGGAATGGTGGTGGATTACATTGGTGCGATCCGGATTGTTCGGGAACTTAAAGAAGAACTGGAGGAAAAGCTGGGCACTGAATTGATTTATTCGGCTGCAGCCATTCCTCCGGGCACTGATTCCCTGGATGGCGGAGCCATAAAAAACGTGGTGCAGGGAGCCGGATTTGAAATCACAGCCCTACTCGATGAGCCAACGGCGGCAAATGCAGTTTTAAAAATAAAAAACGGTGCTGTCGTGGATATCGGAGGCGGCACCACCGGAATCTCCATTTTAAAAGATGGAAAGGTGGTGTATGTAGCGGATGAACCAACAGGAGGAACTCATTTCTCACTGGTGGTCTCCGGTGCTTACCAAATGTCCTTTCAAGAGGCAGAGGTTTATAAGAGGAAAGAAGAACACCATAAAGAACTGCTGCCGGTTTTAAAACCGGTTGTGGAGAAGGTTGCTTCCATCATAAAACGCCATATTGAAGGACACGACGTTCAGGAGATCTATCTGGTAGGCGGTACCTGCTGCCTGACCGGGATTGAAGTAATTATTGAAAAACAGACGGGAATCAGAACCAGGAAGCCTGAGAACCCAATGTTTGTAACTCCTCTTGGAATCGCATTTTCCTGTACTCAGGAAGAACTGGCATAAAGGATGTGGACAATATGGAATACCGTATAATTAAATCTCCGTCACAGGGGACAATCGATATTTTGAACCGCAGGAAAGGCTCCGGCACCTCCTCCCCCATAGGACCGGTGGATGCAGTGGGACTGGTACAGGGCAGGATCATCGAAATGGTTTGTGCCGCTGATGTGGCAGAAAAAGCAGTAGGTGTTACGGTAGAAGACATTAGAGGAAGCTGCCCGCAGAACATGATCATGCTGGCGATTTTTGGAGATACGGCATCGGTGGAAGCAGCGATGGATGAGATTAAGCAAAGAGAGAAGAGAGGGGTGGAAGAATGGTAGCGGCCAGATTGATTGATAACATATGGGCAACCAGAAAAGCGGAGTCCTTAAATGGGTATAAATTTATGCTTGCCGAGATCATTGGTGGCACACGGGAAGGTGAACGGCTGATTGTAGCAGATATCATCAGCGCGGGAATCGGTGACCGTGTGATCATTTCCACCGGATCTTCTGCCAGGCGGATGCTGGGAAGCGATGAGATTCCAGTCGATGCCGTAGTAATTGGGATCATTGATGAAGATTGCCAATTTATATAGAAGGGAAGTGATCATATGAAGCAGTTGATTTGTGCAAAAGATGTAGAAAAGTTAAATGCTGAGGGAAAAAAGGTATTTTACGTGGAAAGCGGAAGTATCATCACACCGTCTGCAAAAGATGCAGCGGATTCGTTTGGCATCAAATTCTGCGATAAGGTGGAGGAGCAGCAGACACAGGCTCCGGCTGCTCTTGCAGGCATGGATATTGACAGCGATAAAATTTATATGGTACTGAAGACTTTGATGGAAAAAGGGTTGTTAAATGATATTTTAAAACCCTATGAGTCAGAAAGTCATGGAAATGGTCTTAAGGTAGTTCGTGGAAGTTCTGTGAAAATGGACGTATTTGATACGGGTGATCCTTCTGTCAAAGCTTATTATCAGGAATTGGTAAGCAAAGAGGAATCCCATATCAGTGCAGGTTTCCTTGTGATCGACCATTCAAGCTTTGAATGGGAGCTCACCTATGAAGAGATTGACTATGTAATCGAAGGAACCTTAACTGTTACCATTGACGGAAAGACCTATACGGCAAAAGCCGGAGACGTACTCTTCGTACCGTCAGGCTCCAAGGTAGTCTGGGGTTCCCCGGATAAAGCAAGAGTATTTTACGCAACGTATCCGGCAAACTGGGCTGATTTGGTTTAAGGAGGTAAACAATGCAGGCACTTGGCTTTATAGAAACGAAAGGCGTGCTGACGGCCATTGAGGCGGCAGATGCCATGTTAAAGGCGGCGGACGTGTCTCTTCTGGAGAAGACCAAAGTCGGCGGAGGTCTCGTCGCTGTTACGGTGACCGGTGATGTGGCGGCAGTAAAGGCAGCGGTGGACGCCGGAGCAGCAGCGGTGGAACGCATTAACGATGCAGCTTTAGTAACACGCCATGTTATCGCCAGGCCTCATGATGAGCTGACGGCTGTAATCGGCGGCGGTACTCCTGATGAACCGGAAGAAGAACCAGTTCCGGAAATCGCAGAAGAACACGAAGAATCTTCCAATGAACCGGAACCTGTGGATACCATAAATAGGGAAACCGTAGACTTATGGATCAAGCAGGACGGTCAGGAAGAAACCATGAAGATACTTGAAGATATGAAGGTAACAGAGCTTAGGACTCTTGCCAGAGAATATCCGGAATTCAGCATAGCTGGACGGGAGATTTCAAAGGCAAATAAAACCCTGCTGCTGGAAGAATTCGGGAAGTATTATGGACAGAATGATTAATATTTTTAGAAAGGGAGAACGGGAACATGGATAATTTTGATTTTGATTTACGTTCCATCCAGGAAGCAAGGGATTTAGCTAGATGCGGTGAAGCAGCCGCAAAGAAAATTGCAGAATTTACGGCAGAACAAATTGATACCATTCTTAAGAGTATGGCAAAGGCAGGAGAGGAACACGCTCTTTGCCTGGCAGAGATGGCAGTTGAAGAGACAGGTTTTGGAAAGGTCATGGACAAGGCATATAAGAACCATGCTGCCTCCACTCTTTTGTATGAAGAAATAAAAGATATGAAGACAAGAGGAATCCTTGCAGAGGATACCGTGAATAAGACCATCGATGTGGCAGAGCCGGTAGGCCTTGTAATGGGTATCGTTCCATCTACCAACCCAACTTCAACCGTATTCTTTAAATCCATGGTAGCCATTAAGTCAGGAAACGCAATTGTATTTTCTCCCCATCCTTCAGCTGCAAAATGTACCTTAAAGGCTGCAGAGGTTATGCGTGACGCAGCAATTGCAGCAGGAGCACCGGAGGGAATCATCGGCTGTGTATCCATGCCTTCCATGGGATCTACCAATGAACTGATGAAGTGCAAGGAAGTTTCCGTTATCATTGCAACCGGCGGCCCGGGTATGGTAAAAGCTGCATACAGCGCAGGAAAGCCAGCCATCGGCGTAGGTGCAGGAAACTCACCGGCTTACATTGAAAAAACGGCAGATGTTAAGCAGGCGGTAAAGACAATTCTTGCCAGCAAGACCTTTGACTATGGTACCATCTGTGCTTCCGAGCAGTCCATTATCTGTGAGGAGAGCAATCACGCAGAAGTTGTAGCAGAGTTAAAGAGCCAGGGCGGTTACTTTATGACAAAGGAAGAAACTGATAAAGTCTGTGCTCTGTTGTTTAAAAACGGTCATAACATGAATGCCAAATTTGTTGGCCGTTCCCCTCAGGTGATTGCACAGGCAGCAGGAATCCAGATTCCGGAGGGAGCCAAGGTCCTCATCGGAAAGCAGGAAGGTGTTGGAGAGGGATATCCGTTATCCTACGAAAAACTGACAACTGTACTTGGTTTCTACACAGTAAAGAACTGGGAAGAGGCCTGCGGCTTAAGCATTCGTCTTTTACAGAATGGAATCGGACATACCATGAGCATTCATACCCAGGATAGGGATATGGTACTTAAGTTCGCTGCAAAGCCTGCTTCCAGAATCCTTGTTAACACAGGCGGCAGCCAGGGAGGAACCGGAATCAGTACAGGCCTTCCGATTTCCTTTACATTAGGATGCGGAACCTGCGGCGGAAGCTCTGTTTCTGAAAACGTAAGCCCGAAGCATCTCCTTAATGTGAAAAAGGTAGCTTTTGGTATAAAGGATTGTTCTACTATCGCAGCCGATGATTCAACCTTTACATGGAAGGACAAATCTCAGGGAGCTTCCTTTAGCCCTGCTGACTTCGTAGCTTCTTTTGATAAAAAGGAATGTGTGGCCTCTTCTTCCTGCCAGGGAGGAAATGATGACAATGAGAAGCTGGCTGCTCTTGTAAAGGAGATCGTACTGGCCATGAAAGGCCAATAATCAGCGAGGAAAGGAGAACAGGAATGGATAAGTATGAAGCGGTAATCAAACTCTTAATGGAAGCCGTGAAGGCGGAATCCGGAACCGATGAGTTTCGAATACCAGTTGGCGTTTCCAACCGCCATGTACATTTGTCACAGGAAGACTTGGATGCCCTTTTCGGCCAGGGATACGAACTGACCAAGATGAAGGAGTTATCCCAGCCAGGTCAGTATGCATGCAAGGAAACAGTTACCGTATGTGGTCCCAAAGGAGCCATTGAGAAGGTTCGTATCTTAGGGCCGGTCAGAAAACAGACTCAGGTCGAGGTTCTGGCAGCAGACTGTTTTAAGCTAGGAAAAAAATCTGAGCCTAAGATGTCCGGTGAATTAGCAGGAACGGCAGGGATCACCCTGGTGGGACCAAAGGGTTCCGTTCAAACGAAAGAGGGTTTAATCATCGCCCAGAGACACATTCATATGACTCCTCAGGATGCCGTGAAATTCGGCGTTCATGACGGTCAGACAGTAAGCATTCAGACTGAGGGAATCCGCGGCGGTATCTTTCAGCATACGGCAATCCGCGTAACCGATACATCGAGCCTGGAATGTCATCTTGATACGGAAGAAGCAAATGCTATGGGACTTGGCAGTTCTTCCACCGTAACCATTGTTAAATAAGTGAACCATTAAAAATTAATTATAAATCAGGAGGATTTAAAAATGAAATATGATGCATTAGGAATGATTGAAACAAAAGGTTTAATTGGATCCGTTGAAGCAGCAGATGCTATGGTTAAAGCAGCAAACGTTACCCTGATCGGTAAAGAATTCGTAGGCGGCGGTCTTGTTACTGTTATGGTAAGAGGCGATGTAGGTGCCGTTAAGGCAGCTACTGATGCAGGAGCAGCAGCAGCTCAGCGTGTTGGTGAGCTTGTATCCGTACATGTAATCCCACGTCCACATGCAGAAGTTGAAACAATTCTTCCAGGTACAAAAGAAGCATAATTAAAATTTGATAAGGTCTGTTTTTTCAGGTTCTTCCTGCAAAAAACAGGCCTTTTTTCAAGGTTATTTTAAAAAAATTGTAAAAACAGAAAAATTTTTAGGACGTCAAGTTAAATTTTCGCATATAATAGACAAAATATGTTTTTTTAGGTATAATACCAGTTATATGTGCAGGATGCAGAAAGCAGGTGTAATTATGCGGCATAAAAAGAGCGTAATGAGAAGTTTCATGATGGTGACCCAACTTGGGATCAGTGTCATGGTACCTGTATTTGTCTGTATTCTTGCAGGTTACTATATTGACCGGTATGCTGGGACAAAACTAACATTATTATTTATGGTTCTGGGGTTTCTGGCTGGGGGAGCCAATGCCTATAAGCTGGCAAAGGCTACACTGGCCATGAATGAAAGGGAGGAGAGGGTTGAGGATCAGAAGGAGCGCGTAGAGCGGCAAGTAGAGGCTGGCCCCAAGGTGCATAAACCGAAGCAGCCAAGCCGCGTGAAAGGACATGATGATGAGAAACTTTCGTAGACAGGAGGACTTGTAATGGGGAAGGAAACAAAGAATCTGATGCTTGAGGTTTCTGCCGGAATTGTTATTTTCACGGCAGTGGCTATGCTGGGGGCATTATTTATCTATCCAAGACGTGCTGTATTTGCAGGACTGATTTTGGGAATGATGTTAGCCTTGGCTATGTTTTTATCAATGGGCTTAGTACTTGAACGTTCTATGAAGACGGAAGATCCAAAGGCTGTACAGAAACAGAGTATTATTAGTTCAGTTCTTCGCTATCTGCTGCTTATTGTTATACTGGTGGCAGTTATTGTCCGGTTTTCGAGCTGGTTCAATCCGGTCGCAGTAGTAATCGGAGTCCTCGGACTCAAGGTTGGAGCATTTTCTCAGCCTATTATCCACAAGATCTTGGCCAACAGGTCAAAAGGAGAGTAATCTTCTTTGCGGTCAAGTGGAATCTCTTAAGAAAGGAGGCTTAAGCGTATGGTCGTTGCGAGTGCCAATAATGTAGACTTTATGATCAAAGGCGTTACAAAGTTTCAGGCGTTTGGTCAGGAGCTTTGGGTTACAACCACGGAAATAGGCCTTAGCATTGTGACAATCGTAATCCTGATTATCGCAGTGATTGCCAACCGAAAAATGAAGCGGGCGACAGAAGTACCTGGCACCTTCCAGAATATTGTGGAGTTTGTCGTAGAGGCGCTTGATAACCTGGTAAATGGTACTATGGGTCATAACGCAAAAAAATTTGTTAATTATATTGGAACGATATTTATCTTCATATTGTTCTGCAATATTGGCGGCTTATTTGGTCTTAGGACGCCAACCGGAGATTTCGGTGTGACATTTATGCTTGGTTTGTTTACCTTCGGCATCGTGCAATACCAGGGAATTAAGAATCACGGGATCGGTCATTTCACAAGCTTGTTTCAGCCGTTTCCGATTTTGTTCCCGATTAACGTAATCGGTGAGATTACCAACCCATTATCCCAGGCGCTTCGTTTGTTCGGCAATATGATGTCAGGCGTTGTTATTATGGGATTGTGGTATGGGATGATGCCTATCTTTGTAAAGATCGGTATCCCATCGTTTTTACACGTATATTGTGATGTATTCTCAGGCTGTATCCAGACGTATGTGTTCTGTATGCTGACCATGGTATATGTCAATGATAAGATGGATTAAACTTCAATAATATTAAATTCAGGAGGAATTTTTCTATGAACGGATTTTCAGGACAGGATTTTATCTTAGGTTGCTCAGCAATCGGTGCAGGTCTTGCGATGATCGCAGGTATTGGACCTGGTATTGGACAGGGTATCGCAGCAGGTCATGCGGCTGCTGCAGTTGGACGTAATCCAGGCGCAAAGGCTGATATAACATCTACCATGCTTTTAGGACAGGCCGTTGCCGAGACAACAGGTCTTTATGGTTTCGCTGTTGCTGCTATCCTCATGTTCTTAAAGCCATTCAGCTAAAGAGTGAAATGGCGGGAGGCGAAAGCCTGCCCTCAGAACGGGGAAAGAATAAAGAGCGAAAGGAGGCGAAACCTTGGATCGATTATTGGGATTTGACCCACAGCTGCTTTTCGATGCATTTGTAACAGGCATCAACGTATTCATCCTGTTTTTTGCGTTATCCTATATGCTTTTCAATCCGGTACGTGAAGTGCTGGAAAGGAGAAGGCAGAGGATTGCGGGAGAATTAAAGAACGCTGCCGACGATAAGGAAGCTGCGCGGGCAATGAAGGAAGAATATGAAGCCAGACTTCATGAAGTGAAGAAAGAGGCAGAAGAAATCTTAGAGGATGCCAGAAAAAGAGCAAAACAGCGTGAGGCAGAGATTATTACAGAAGCCAGGGAAGAAGCGGACCGTATTGTTACACGGGGCAGCCGTGAGGTGGAACTGGAGAGAAAGAAAGCGCTTGATGATATGAAGGAACAGATCATATCCATCGCTTCTGTTATGGCCGGCAAGGTCGTAGCTGCTTCCATTGACACTACGGTGCAGGAGGCCCTGATTGACGAGACTTTGAAAGAGATGGGTGAAAGCACATGGCAAAGCTAGTATCAAAGGTATACGGCGATGCATTGTTTGAGGAAGCTCTGAAAAAGCAGGAAGTGGACGCTTTGTTTGAGGAAGTGAAAAGCCTGCAGGTGATTTGGCACGAGAATCAGTCATTGGCTGAGCTTCTTAATAATCCGAAGATTGTAAAGGAAGATAAAATCGGCATTATTAAGAATATTTTCGGCGGACGCGTATCGGATGACCTGATGGGTTTTCTGGCAGTCATTGTCGACAAAGGCAGGCAGAAGGAGATTCCGGCAATCTGTGAATACTTCATAAACGCTGTCAAGGAATATAAGAAGATCGGCGTGGCCCATGTGGCAAGCGCTGTTGAATTAAATGAGGGGCAGAAAGCCCGATTAGTAGAAAAGCTGTTAAATACGACTCAGTACGTAGATTTTGAGATGGATTATCAAGTGGACCCGTCAATCATCGGCGGTATGGTGATCAGGATCGGGGACCGGGTGGTGGATTCCAGCATTAAGACTCAGATTTATGAACTGCGCCGCAGCCTGTTAAAGCTGCAATTGACTTAAGCCGTCAGGCGAAACGGATACATTATAAACTTAGAAAGAAGGTGCAAACCTTAATGAATTTAAGACCAGAAGAGATCAGTTCTGTCATCAAGGAACAGATTCAAAGATATTCTACAAAACTGGATGTCTCTGATGTCGGTACAGTCATTCAGGTGGCGGACGGAATTGCCCGTATCCATGGCCTTGAAAATGCCATGCAGGGAGAGCTTCTTGAGTTCCCGGGAGAAATCTACGGCATGGTGCTCAACCTGGAAGAGGATAACGTTGGTGCAGTTTTACTTGGTACCGGTGCTATCAGCGAGGGCGATACCGTTAAGACTACCGGACGAGTGGTGGAAGTACCTGTTGGCGATGCATTGACTGGACGTGTTGTAAATGCGTTAGGACAGCCCATCGATGGAAAAGGACCGATCCAGACAGACAAATTCCGCAAGATTGAGCGTGTGGCTCACGGAGTTATTGACAGAAAATCAGTAGACACCCCCCTTCAGACCGGTATTAAGGCGATTGATGCCATGATTCCTATCGGAAGAGGACAGCGTGAGCTGATCATTGGTGACCGCCAGACAGGAAAGACGGCGATTGCCCTTGATACGATTATTAACCAGAAGGGCCAGGGAGTTCATTGTATTTATGTAGCCATTGGCCAGAAGGCATCTACGGTTGCCAATATTGTTAAGACACTGGAAGAGTACGGCGCCATGGATTATACCACCATCGTCGTATCTACTGCTTCCGATTTGGCTCCTCTTCAGTATATTGCTCCATATTCCGGATGCGCCATTGGAGAGGAATGGATGGAAAACGGAGAGGATGTATTAGTTGTTTACGATGATTTAAGTAAACATGCAGCCGCTTACCGTACCCTGTCCTTACTGCTTAAGAGACCGCCGGGCCGTGAAGCATACCCGGGTGATGTTTTCTATCTGCATTCCAGATTACTGGAGAGAGCTTCCAGACTTTCTGAAGAACTGGGCGGAGGCTCTTTAACAGCCCTGCCGATCATTGAAACACAGGCAGGTGACGTATCCGCATATATTCCGACGAATGTTATCTCCATTACAGACGGACAGATTTACCTGGAGACAGAGATGTTTAACTCCGGTTTCCGTCCTGCTATCAACGCAGGTCTATCCGTATCCCGTGTAGGCGGCTCTGCTCAGATCAAGGCTATGAAAAAGATCGCAGCTCCTATTCGTGTGGAACTGGCGCAGTACCGCGAGCTTGCAAGCTTTGCTCAGTTTGGTTCCGAGCTTGATAAGGAGACGGCAGAACAGCTTGCCCAGGGCGAGAGGATCAGAGAGGTGTTAAAGCAAGGCCAGTATCAGCCGATGCCGGTGGAATACCAGATCATCATTATCTTTGCAGCAACCAAAAAGCTGCTTTTGGATATTCCTACCAGGAAGATCCTGGATTTTGAAAAGGCTTTGACCAGCTTCATTGACAGCAAATATTCTGAAATTCCCGCAAGCATCCGCGAGACAAAGCAGATCACACCTGAGACAGAGGAATTGCTTATAAAGGCGATTAACGAATGCAAAGCAGGTGTTTTTTAAAGGCAGGTGAACAATCATGGCATCCATTAGGGATATCAAACGAAGAAGAGACAGTATTTCCAGTACAGAACAGATTACGAAAGCCATGAAGCTCATATCTACCGTTAAGCTGCAGAAGTCTAAAGCGAAGGCAGAGGAATCCAAACCCTATTACGGAATGATGTATGATACCATAGGTTCCATGCTGCGCAAATCAGGCAACATTGACCATAAGTATTTAAAGGCAGGCGATTCTAAGAGGAAGGCGGTCATTGTCATCACTTCAAACCGTGGACTGGCAGGGGGCTATAACAGCAACATTGTCAAATTGGTTCATGGAAATGACAATTTTACGCCGGAACTTACAGATGTTTATGCCGTAGGACGGAAAGGGAAGGAAGCACTAGCAAGAAAGGGATATAAGATTGCCGAGGATTATTCCGAGGTGATCAATGAACCGATCTATCGCGATGCGGCCGATATTACCATGGAGCTTCTGGATGCATTTGGACAGAACCGGATAGGCGAAATTTATCTGGCTTATACATCTTTTAAGAATACTGTGACCCAAATACCGACTCTTAAAAAGCTTCTCCCGGTTGAAATGGAAAAGGGAAGCGAAAAAACAGATCTGACTTTAATGAATTATGAGCCGGATGAGGATCAGGTATTGGATTCCATTATTCCTAAGTATATGAGCAGCATGATCTATGGCGCTTTGCTGGAGGCCGTTGCCAGTGAAAACGGGGCCAGAATGGCGGCCATGGACTCTGCAACCAATAATGCGGAAGAGATGATAGAAGAACTTGGACTGGCATATAACCGGGCAAGACAGGGTTCTATAACCCAGGAGCTTACCGAGATCATAGCCGGAGCCAATGCGATTTCATAAGGCGAATCGAACTTCATTTTAGCAGGAACGAGAGAAATATAAAAGAAGGAGAAACAAGATGGCAGGACAAAATATTGGTAAGATCACCCAGATCATCGGTGCCGTACTGGATATCAAGTTCAGCCAGGGCAAGCTGCCTGATATCAATGAAGCGATTGATATCACTGCAAAAGATGGCGGCAGACTGGTTGTAGAAGTATCTCAGCATCTTGGCGATGATACGGTAAGATGTATCGCCATGGGATCCACCGATGGACTGGTACGTGGTATGGACGCGGTGGCTACCGGCGCTCCGATTACCGTACCGGTTGGAGAGGAGACATTGGGACGTATATTTAACGTTCTGGGTGACCCGATCGATAATAAACCGGCACCGGAAGTAAAAGAACATTTTCCGATTCACAGACCGGCTCCCACCTTTGAGGAGCAGTCCACGGAAACGGAGGTTCTGGAAACCGGTATCAAGGTCGTTGACCTTCTCTGCCCTTACCAAAGGGGTGGTAAGATCGGCCTTTTCGGTGGTGCTGGAGTAGGTAAAACCGTATTAATTCAGGAGCTGATCCGTAACATTGCCACAGAGCACGGCGGATATTCCGTATTCACCGGTGTTGGTGAGCGTACCCGTGAAGGAAATGACCTTTATCACGAGATGCAGGAATCAGGCGTTATAAATAAAACAACCATGGTATTCGGACAGATGAATGAGCCGCCGGGCGCCCGTATGAGGGTTGGCCTTACCGGCCTTACCATGGCTGAGTATTTCCGTGACCAGGGCGGAAAAGATGTACTGTTATTTATTGATAACATTTTCCGTTTTACCCAGGCAGGTTCTGAGGTTTCCGCTTTGCTTGGACGTATGCCTTCCGCAGTAGGCTATCAGCCGACGCTGCAGACTGAGATGGGTGCTCTTCAGGAGAGAATCACTTCCACGAAGAATGGTTCCATCACATCGGTTCAGGCAGTTTACGTTCCGGCCGATGACTTAACCGACCCGGCTCCAGCCAACACATTCGCCCATCTGGATGCGACCACGGTTCTTGACCGTTCCATTGTGGAACTTGGTATTTATCCGGCGGTTGATCCCCTTGGATCTACATCCAGAATCCTTGATCCTCGTATCGTAGGTGAGGAACACTACCGTGTTGCCCGCGGGGTTCAGGAAGTACTTCAGAAGTATAAAGAGCTTCAGGATATCATTGCCATGCTGGGTATGGATGAGCTTTCTGAGGAAGATAAGATCACGGTGGCCCGTGCAAGAAAGATTCAGAGATTCTTATCTCAGCCTTTCTTCGTTGCAGGACAGTTCACCGGTCTGGAAGGCCGCTATGTGCCGCTTTCTGATACCATTCAGGGCTTTAAGGAGATTTTGGAAGGAAAGCATGATGATATTCCGGAGAGCTATTTCTTAAATGCAGGCAGCATTGAGGACGTTCTTGCCCGTGTGAAAAAATAGGGGGTGGGAATATGGCTGATTTATTTAAACTGCAGATCATTACTCCGGAACGGAAGTTTTACGAGGGAGAGGCTTCCATGGTGGAGCTTACTACCACGGAAGGGGATATCGGCGTATACCGCAATCATATCCCCATGACTGCCATTGTCGCCCCGGGAATCTTAAAGATTCACGAGGAGGGCGGAGTGAAGAATGCGGCCCTGATGTCTGGTTTTATTGAGATTTTACCGGAGAAGATCGTCGTAATGGCGGAAGTTGTGGAATGGCCGGATGAAATCGATACAAACCGTGCAGAAGAGGCTAAGGTACGTGCAGAACGCCGCTTAAAAGAACAGAGCGGAAAAATTGATAATGCGAGAGCGGAAGCTGCTCTGAGAAGAGCTCTTATAAGGCTTTCACTTACAAAGTAAAGAAAAGGGATTTGGGCCTTATAAAAAGGTTCAGATCCTTTTTTATTGACCTGCAAGGATTTGTTGTGATATCATTATTGCAGATGAAACGATGGGATAATCCAGAATCCATGGATTAAACCTTACTTTTGTGGTATACTATTAGGCAGATTATACAAACAGGGGGATAGTATTATGAAGAAAACATCATTAGTGATTATGGCGGCAGGCATCGGCAGTCGGTTTGGCGGAGGAATCAAACAGCTGGAACCGGTAGGACCAAGCGGTGAGATTATCATGGACTATTCCATATACGATGCTCTGAATGCTGGATTTGACAAAGTTGTGTTCATCATAAGAAAGGATCTGGAAGAGGATTTTAAGGAGATTATAGGGAAGAGAATCGAAAAGATTGCTCATGTGGAGTATGCTTATCAGGAACTGGACGACCTTCCAAAAGGCTTTACAAAGCCGGCTGACAGGACAAAGCCATGGGGAACCGGACAAGCCCTTTTATGTGCAAAACCGGTAATTCATGAACCTTTTGTCGTGATCAATGCAGATGATTATTATGGTAAAGAAGGTTTTATAAAGATTCATGAATATCTGGTTAATGAGATGGATCCAAATTCAATGCCTTTTGATATCTGCATGGGTGGATTTGTTCTTGGCAATACCTTAAGCGAAAATGGGGGAGTGACCCGTGGGGTATGTCAGGTGGATGATAGAGGAATCTTAAAAGGGGTTACAGAGACGTACGAGATCAGACGATGCGAAGACCGGGCGGAAGGACGCAGTGAGGAAGGAACCCCGGTGAATATCCCTTTGAGCCAAAATGTTTCCATGAATATGTGGGGGCTTTCCCCTGCGTTTCTTGAGGAACTGGAGAGAGGATTTCCAGGATTTTTGACCGGTTTAAAAGAAGGGGATGTGAAAACGGAATATCTCCTTCCTAAGATCATCGATAAGCTTGTCGGGTTACAGAAAGCCCAGGTAACGGTGCTTGAAACAAGAGATCGGTGGTTTGGCGTGACCTATAAAGAGGACAAGCCTGCTGTTGCGGCGGCAATCAGGAATCTGGTTTCAGAAGGTGTATATCCTGAGCGCTTATTCGATGTGAAGTAAAAGATATATACGGTTTTCTGATTGGCTGTCCATCAGAAAACCGTATTTTCATTTAACGGGAATTCGCACTTTCCCTTTTTGCACTGCATATTATAGTGTTGTATAAGCAGAAAGCAGGGAGTGATAACAGCCGTGCCGATTAACCCGGATTATACTTATGGAAGCAGATTTCAGGAACTGGAGCCATATATGCTTTATGGCGATAGGAGTGCTGCAGAGCGTTCCTTTGAAAGAAAAGATTCCATTGTGCAGGATTTGGAATATCTACAAGGAATGTACCCAGGACATATGAAACGTTTACAGGAATATGTAATTTCAGCGTGTGATCATCTGGATTACAAGAACAGTCCCATGTATGACGAATATCCGGACCGTATGATGATC
Source organism: Lacrimispora sanguinis (assembly GCF_044987295.1). Classification (NCBI taxonomy): domain Bacteria; kingdom Bacillati; phylum Bacillota; class Clostridia; order Lachnospirales; family Lachnospiraceae; genus Lacrimispora; species Lacrimispora sanguinis. The sequence continues at coordinate 3,538,941 of NZ_CP173277.1, forward strand.
AACCAGGTCTGCGATTCTATCTGTGACCAAATACGCAGGGATGGTATCCTAAATGATGAAATGGCAGCAGAACAAGAAGATACACAACAGTCGGCTGCAGAGCAAGAAAGAGCGGAACAGATGGAGTGGGGAGCAGACGAGGCGGATAATTCGAATCTACTGTCCCAGGACCGTGGTTCATCATGGGATCAACCGCCATGGGGACCAAGAGGGCCAAGAGGACCAAGAGGACCATGGGGGCCAAGAGGACCGTGGGGACCAAGAGGGCCGTGGGGACCATGCGGACCATGGGGACCATGTGGGCCGAGAGGACCGTGGGGACCGTGGGGGCCATGGGGACCGAGAGGACCGTGGGCTCAGAGTCTCGATGACGGCTGGCTGGATGGCGTCGTTAACGTGCTGCTGCTAAATGAGATGCACCGCAGGAGATGCCGCAGCGGGCTTTGCACATAGGGAGAAGAAAGGCAGTTGTCCTTGGGAGGACAGCTGCTTTTTATGTGGTTTGCAGCACTGGCAGAATTGGGCAACGTTTAACGAATGTTTAAGAAAGTTTTCATTGTAGTTTTGGATATTATTGTATACAATAAAGAAGACAAGGTTGACAGACAAGTAAAGGAAATTCAGGATGAATCGAATGGTTAAAAAAATAGGAATCTTATCTGCGGTTTTTATAGCGGCAATCGCAGTTTATTTTATGTGGAATCAGAAAGATACGGAAAAAAGCGATGTTATGGTATATACCTCCATGGAAGAGGCGGCTTTGCCTGTGGTATATTCCGATATGTACGGAAGAAAGATGAACATTCTCCATGGGTACACCCAGGATATGAAGCAGGTGGTCTCCAGGGAGGCCCTTACCGTTCTTCCTGCAGACAGATCGATGAACATACAGGTATCAGATTATAAAGGCAGCATCCAGGGGATTGAGTATGAAGTCCGCAGTATGGATCTGGGACGTCTGGTGGAACGGACAAAGGTAGATACATGGAATGAGGGAGAGGGAGGTGTCACGGCCACGCTTCCGATCCAGAACCTTTTGACAAAGGATAAGGAATACCTTCTCATCCTGACACTGGATACCTCCGGGAATGGGAAGCTCCTTTATTATACTCGCATCATGTGGACGGACAGTACCAATGCAAAGGATATGATCGATTTTGCAGTTGATTTTACGACCAGGACCTTTGATTATGATCAGGCCAGGCAGCTTACCACTTATCTGGAAACCAGCGAAGGCGAGGATAACAGCTCCCTTGGCCATGTGACCATCCGCTCCAGCTTTTCCCAGCTGACATGGGGAGGGCTATCGGTGAAACCGGTAGGAGACATAAGGGTAACGCTTAAGGACTTAGATGGAATCATGTGCAGCGTACAGCTGGACTATGAAGTGACCAGGACCGGAGAAGATGATATTCAGGAATTGTATGAGGTGGAAGACAGTTTTACTATGAAATGGGACAGCAGGCGTATCTACCTTATGGATTTTGAACGGAATACCAATCAGGTGTTTTCCGGCCAGAAGGGATTGTTCTCCGGAAAACGGATTATGCTGGGTATTTCCAACCCGGATGAGATAAGGACGGCAAAAAGCCCGTCAGGGGATTGCCTGGCATTTGTGGTAAACCGGGATCTATGGACTTTTGACCAGAGCCGTGAGCATGCGGTTAAGGTGTTCTCCTTCCGAAGCGGCGAAGACGATGGACTTCGCAGCGGTTATAATCAGCATGATATTAAGATATTGTCGACCAAAGATAATGGTGATGTGGACTTCCTGGTATATGGGTATATGAACCGGGGGATTCATGAGGGAAGCTTAGGGATCGCAATGTATCAGTACAGCAGTCAGGACAATGCCACCACGGAGCGCTTTTTCACTCCGGTGACCCTGTCCTTTGGGATGCTTAAGGAAGACATTGACCAGCTGGCTCATGTTGGAGCCAATGGGATGCTTTATCTGATGGCGGACCGGGCGGTTTACGGTATTGATTTAAACAGCAATGAATATATGGTTCTGGCTGATTCACTCGTTGAGGGTGGATATGCGGTCAGCAGCGGGTCCAGCCGTTTTGCATGGCAGGAGGGCAGTGACCTTTATGGAGCCGGAGTGGTTCATCTCATGGATTTAGATACCGGGGTGAAGAGAGAAATAACAGGCGGTGAAGATAATATTTACAGGCCCCTTGGATTTGTGGGGGATGATTTCATTTACGGAATTGCCCGGAAGGGCGACGTTTGGGTGCAAAACGGAAGAACAAAGGATGCTCCCATGTATCGGATCGAGATTATGGATCAAAGCGGAAAAATCGTAAAGGAATATGAGCATGAGAATGTTTATATCGCAGACGTGTCCGTGGATGACAGCCGGATCCATCTGACCCAGGTGTCAAAATCCGGAGATCAGTCTTATGCGGCTTTTAAGCAGGATACCATTGTCTGCAACCAGGAGCTTGCAGACGGAGAGATGGAAGGCATTGGCTGGTATGCCTCAGAGGACAGGAGAAAGCTGTACTTTGTCCAGCTGGATAAAGATGCGGCAAGCCGGGATGTAAAGATTGCAGTCCCCAAAAAGGTGGCCTATGAAACCACAGAAGTAGTGGAGTTAAAGGGGAATGTCAGAAACCAGGAAAACCGGTTTTATGCCTATGGGGGAGGCCATTATCTCGGAGGCAGCCACAGCTTTACGGATGCCCTTGCCCTTGCTTATGATAAAATGGGAGTTGTGACCGATAAGAATCAGGAAATTATATGGAGCAGAGTGAATCGTCCGCCGGTCCGCAATATGAAGGATCCCATGAAAACAGGGGCAGCCTTTGTGCGGAATTTAGAAGGGTTTACTGACAACAGCTTCTATGGGGATGGAGTTTTTATGCTGGATGCCAGGGGCTGCACCTTAAGTCAGGTATTATATTTCATCGGCCATGGTTGTCCGGTGGCAGCCTATACTCTTCAGGGAGGCTATGTACTCCTTTCCGGCTATGATTCCTATAATGTGACGGTCTATAATCCGGTATCTGGAGAGAGTCAGAAAATGGGCTTAAATGATGCCTCTGCATACTTTGCCGGCCAGGGAAATGACTTTGTCTGCGGAGTATTTACGGAATAGAAAATGCGTTCTCTTTACAAATTCATAAGATATGTTATAATCATTAAAGGCTAATGGATGAAATTTAAGAAATTTGTAATAGATAACAAGATAATCAGAGGTGTGAAATGGAGCAGTATATAATGAAGGGCGGAAATCCCCTGGTCGGTGAAGTGACCATTGGCGGAGCAAAAAATGCCGCTTTAGGAATTCTGGCAGCAGCGATCATGACAGACGAGGATGTTCTGATCGATAACCTACCTGATGTCAGAGATATAAATGTGTTGCTGGAGGCTATAGAAGAGATCGGTGCTAAGGTAGAGCGGATTGACAGGCATACGGTACGCATCAATGGAAAGACCATCCGGGAAGTTTCGGTAGATGATGATTATATCCGTAAGATCAGGGCTTCTTATTATTTTATAGGAGCTATGCTTGGTAAATATAAAAGCGCACAGGTCCCACTTCCGGGAGGCTGCAACATCGGAAGCAGGCCCATTGACCAGCACCTAAAGGGTTTTCGCGCTCTTGGAGCCGATGTGAGGATTGAACGTGGGGCAGTAATCGCCCATGCCATAGATTTAGTGGCGAGCCATATCTATCTGGATGTGGTTAGCGTTGGAGCTACCATCAACGTTATGATGGCGGCAACCCTTGCAGAGGGACAAACGATACTGGAAAACGTGGCAAAAGAGCCTCATGTGGTTGACGTGGCAAACTTTTTAAACAGTATGGGCGCCAATATTAAGGGAGCCGGTACGGACACCATCCGTATCCGCGGGGTGAGAAAACTCCATGGGACTGAATATTCCATCATTCCGGATCAGATTGAAGCAGGTACTTTTATGTGTGCTGCTGCTATTACCCGTGGAGATGTTATGGTAAAAAATGTCATACCAAAGCACTTAGAGGCCATTTCTGCAAAGCTTTTGGAGATGGGATGCGAGGTCGTGGAGTTCGATGATGCTGTCCGTGTAGTAGGGAAATCCTATCAGAAACATACCGACATCAAGACACTTCCCTATCCGGGATTTCCAACTGATATGCAACCTCAGATGACAGTGACCCTGGCCCTTGCAAAAGGCACCAGTGTGGTCACAGAGAGTATTTTTGAAAACCGTTTCCGCTATGTGGATGAACTTTCCCGCATGGGAGCAAATGTAAAAGTAGAAGGAAATGTAGCCGTTATAGACGGTGTAGATGGCTTTACCGGGGCGTTTGTCAACGCTCCTGATCTCCGTGCAGGTGCGGCGCTGGTGATTGCCGGACTAGCTGCGGATGGATATACGGTTGTGGATGAGATTGGATATATCCAGAGAGGCTATGAATGCTTTGAAGAAAAGCTTCAGGGACTTGGCGCCATGATCGAAAAGGTAGATTCTGAGCATGAAGTAAAGAAATTTAAATTAAAAGTAGGCTAGGCGGGGATAATTCCCGCCTTTTCCTATCGTCTGAAAGCAGATCTATTGATTCTCCATGCCTTTTTCCGAGAGAGACCGTATGGAGGTGGCATATTCCGACGGAGTCATCCCGGTCAGCTGTTTGAACTGTCTGGAAAAATAGTGGACAGAGGTGTATCCTAAACGGTCCGCAATTTCGGTAAAGTTCAATTGGTTGCTGCGGATCAGCTGCTTGGCTGCGTCGATTTTCATGCTTGTAAAGAAATCGATGACCCCGCAGCCATATGCCTTATGAAATATTTTCTGTAACTGTGACCGCCCGGTTAAATTATCCCGGCAGATGGTTTCAATGGTTAAGTGCTCCCCGATGTGTTCCTCCATATAGCGGATAATGCGGTTGTGGGCATCCCCGTGCATGGGACTTGCTGTTACGCGTCCGGTGGAAATCTGCTTTGGATTCGAAAAGTATCTGCGGTAAAGGTGGATGATCAGCTCTTCCAAATAATTCCCGATCAACTGCTCCGCCCCAAAGGACAGGGCAGGCTGTCTTCGTATCAGCTCCTCCTGGTATGGGTCGTCAAGCCTTCCTGAAAATGCATTCCGCGCCTCAATGATGATTTGCGCCAGCAGCGCCATCTCTGTCTCCTGTACGGAAAGGACTTCTCCCTCAAAGGCTTTCATGAAGGGAGAGCTGCACTCAAAGCTTACCACCACCAGATTGGGGGCAATGGTTCCGTTGGTAAGGATATTGTGGAACTCTCCTGGCTTGTGGAAGATGATGTTTCCGCGTTTTAAAGGGATCCGCTTTTCACCGGCCATAACATCGATGACACCCTTATCAACGCAAACAAATTCCCAGAAGTCATGGCTTTCTCCTGGAAAGGAAAAATCGCTCATGTATTCGAAATAATGAATGGTTACAATTTTTTTAACAATCGCTGTAGAACGCAGCTGGGTACTTTTGTATGCCATGGAAACCTCCTTCCGGACAGGTATAAATGTAGTTATGGACAGTATACCACATTCCGTGATAAAATGGTGAGAAGAGAACAATAATGCAAATTAAATAATAAATAGTGCAAATATCTTTTGGCTCGCATTCATTATACTGAGGTTAATAGAATTTAGGAGGTAACATCGATGAACAAGAAACCGGTTCTGGTAATTATGGCAGCAGGTATGGGAAGCCGCTACGGGGGCTTAAAGCAGATTGATCCTGTAGATGCCTATGGAAACAAGATCATTGATTTTTCTATCTATGATGCGGTATATGCAGGATTTGAAAAAGTTGTCTTTATCATTAAAAAGGGCATTGAAAAAGAATTTAAAGAAAATATCGGGAACCGCATGGCGGCTCATGTGCAGGTGGAGTACGTATATCAGGAGCTTGATAAGCTTCCGGAAGGATATGAGATTCCGGAGGGAAGAGTAAAACCCTGGGGAACAGGACATGCAATTTTATGCTGCAAAGACGCGGTAGACGGACCTTTTGCGGTTATTAATGCAGATGATTATTATGGCAGAAGCGCCTTTGTTTCCATTTATAACCAGCTTACTAAGGTTACTGACGGGGAGAAGTACCAGTACACCATGGTCGGCTACCAGCTTTACAACACCTTAACGGAAAACGGCCATGTGGCAAGAGGCGTATGCAGTACCGATGAAGCAGGAAAGCTCGTTGACATTCATGAGCGGACCAGAATTGAAAAGCATGGCGACCAGGCAGAATTTACAGAGGATGACGGGAAAACCTGGACAGAACTTGGAGATGATACCATCGTATCCATGAATATGTGGGGATTCACAAGCAGCATATTAAAGGAGCTTGAGGAACGGTTTGCTGCATTTTTAGACAGAGAGCTTCCTGTAAATCCTGTGAAATGTGAATATTTCCTTCCTTTTGTGGTTGATGAGCTGTTAAAGGAAGATAAGGCAGAGGTTTCAGTATTAAAGAGCGTGGACCGCTGGTACGGAGTCACTTACAAAGAAGACAAAGAGACGGTGGTAAATGCCATCAAAGAACTGAAAGAAGCCGGCCTGTATCCGGATAAGCTATGGGAGGTAAAGTAATGGGAGAAGCACAATGCGGAAAAATCAAAGAGGCCATCGGACTTCTGGCCTTTGAGGGAGAGCCGATTTCATGGAACCGCTATGGAAGCGGTCATATTAATGATACCTTTCGCCTGATCTGCAAGACAGGAGAAGGAGAAAAACACTACATCATCCAGAGAATCAACCATGAGGTTTTTAAGGATCCGGTTTCTCTTATGAGAAACATTGCAGGCGTTACTTCCTTTTTACGGGAACGGATCCAGGCCCAGGGCGGAGATCCGGCCAGGGAGACGCTTAATATTGTAAAAGCAAAGGATGGCAAGGATTACTGCCAGGACAGTGACGGGAATTATTGGAGAGGCTATCTATTTATTGATGGGGCCACCACCTATGATAAGGTAAGGCAACCGGAGGATTTCTACCGGAGCGGCAAAGCGTTCGGCCGGTTTAAACGCCTGCTGGCAGAATATCCGGCAGATGAACTGGCGGAGACCATCCCCAATTTCCACAACACTCCGGTTCGTATGGAAACCTTTAAGGCGGCTGTGAAAGCCGATTCCTGCGGCCGTGCCCATCTGGTAGAGGCTGAAATAAAATTTGCCCTTGACCGGGAGAAAGAGGCAGCCATTGCCATGGATATGTTAAAGGAAGGAAGGCTCCCTCTCTGTGTTACCCACAATGATACCAAGCTTAATAACATCATGATCGATGATGTAACCGGAGAAGCCCTGTGCGTAATTGATCTGGATACAATTATGCCAGGCCTGTCCATCTTTGATTTTGGGGATTCCATCCGTTTTGGAGCCAATACGGCAGAAGAGGATGAGCCTGATGTGAGCAAGGTGTCCTTGTCCCTGCCTCTGTTTGAGACCTATACCAGGGGATATTTAGAGGGGTGCAAGGGAAGTCTGACGACAGAAGAAAAGATGATGCTTCCTATGGGAGCAAAGCTGATGACCTTTGAGTGTGGCGTCCGCTTCTTAACAGATTTCCTTCAGGGAGATACTTATTTCCATACAAGCAGAGAAAATCACAATTTAGACCGTGCCAGAACCCAGTTCGCTCTTGTAGCTGACATGGAGAAGAAATGGGAAGAAATGGCTGAGATTGTCCGCGAGAGTGAAAAATAATCCGCTTAAGTCATTAGTAAACAAAATATGAATAAGAAAGAGGAGAGAATATGAGAATATTGGTAACCGGAGGCGCCGGATATATCGGCAGCCATACTTGCATTGAACTATTGGAACAAGGCCATGAAGTTATTGTAGTGGATAATCTTTGCAATTCCTCCAGGGTATCCCTGGATCGGGTAGAAACCATTACCGGGAAAAAGGTAACCTTCTACGAAGCAGACCTTCTGGACCGGAAGGCATTAGATGAAATATTTGAACATGAATCCATCGATGCTGTCATCCACTTTGCCGGGTTAAAGGCTGTGGGAGAGTCCGTTGCCAAACCATTGGAATATTACCACAACAACATCACCGGAACTCTGATTCTGTGTGATGTTATGAGGGAGCATAAGGTAAAGAACATCATATTCAGCTCCTCAGCAACCGTATACGGAGATCCGGCTTTTGTGCCGATCACAGAAGAATGTCCCAAAGGAGAAATCACCAATCCTTACGGGCAGACGAAGGGCATGCTGGAGCAGATCCTAACAGACCTTCATACCGCTGATCCGGAATGGAATGTGATTATTCTTCGTTATTTCAATCCTGTTGGAGCCCATAAGAGCGGTTTAATCGGAGAAGATCCTGCGGGAATCCCCAATAACTTAACACCTTACATTACCCAGGTTGCAGTAGGCAAACTAAAGGAAGTAGGTGTATTTGGAAATGATTATGACACTCCTGACGGAACCGGAGTCAGAGATTATATCCACGTGGTAGATCTGGCCCTTGGACATGTAAAAGCCCTTGAAAAGATGGCTTCTTCAGAACCGTTGGTACGTATTTATAATCTGGGAACCGGGCAGGGCTTCAGCGTGCTTCAGATGATCGAAGCATTTTCAAAGGCATGCGGAAAAACCATCCCATATTCCATCAAGCCTCGCCGCCCAGGTGATATTGCAGAATGCTATGCAGATGCAGCTCTGGCTAAAAAAGAGCTTGGCTGGGAAGCAGAACGCGGAATTGACGAGATGTGCGAAGACTCCTGGAGATGGCAGTCAGGGAATCCGAACGGATACAAGTAAAGTCTTTAGGGCTTGCGCCCTGCATGATGCACCGGCTGGTTTGACTGATGGCCAGCCGGGAGCAGATGCTCTTTTGAGGTAAAGATGAAGGATACCCCAAACTGGAACCATCATTATATGAAAGTGAGCTGTATTTAACGGAACTTAAGAAAAATAATCCGTTGTGCATCGAAAATTATAAAGCCGGATCTGGCTTTACAAACGGAAAGACCTCCCTCGATGACAGGACATACATAAAATTTGTGGTGTAAAGAAAAAGCAAAGACTTCATCAGGTTTCGTTGAAGTCTTTGCTTTATTACTCTTTAATCAGCCGATAAACCGCTTCATGTATCTTTTTAGCTATGTATGGATTGTTCATTGTATACAGGTGAATGCCATTGACTCCATGCACAACAAGATCAACAATTTGATCAATTGCATAAGCAATGCCTGCATCACGCATTGCATCCGGATTATTTTCGTACCGGTTCATCATCGTAATAAATTTTGAGGGCAGTTCTACGTGGCAGAGTGATACCATGCGTTCGATCTGCTTTTTATTAATTACCGGCATAATGCCTGCCTCAATGGGAACATGGATTCCCGCAAGGGAACAGCGCTCCTGAAATCGGTAAAGATAGTCATTATGAAAGAAAAGCTGTGTAATTAACTGATCCGCTCCTGAATCCACTTTTTTCTTTAAATTACGGATGTCTTCAATGAGATTTTTTGATTCATTATGTCCTTCAGGATAGCAAGCCGCTGTTATGTCAAAATCTCCGTGCTCCTTAATAAATGCAATCATATCACTGGCATAGGTAAAGTCGCCTTTGGACTGTTTGGGATCTAAAATATCTCCACGGAGCGCAAGGATATTTTCGATTCCGTTTTGCTTAAAAATATCCAACTGAGAAAGCAAATCTTCTTTGGATAGGCCAGCACAAGTTAAATGAGCCAGACTTTCAATCTTATATTGATTCTTAATCGTGGATGCAATTTCACAGGTTGCATGGCCGTTACCATTGCCGCCTGCTCCATAGGTTACGCTGATAAAGTCGGGATTTAATTCCTGCAAAGCGTTAAGGGTATTATAAATTGTTTGAATAGAGCCGTCTCTTTTGGGTGGAAAAACCTCAAAAGATAATGTTGCCTGATTTTTTAGTATATTAGATAGTTTCATTTCTCAACTGCCTTGCTTCTTGAACCATGTTTTCAAGACTGGGTTCATTTAAGTCTTCGCTGTCCCGGTTCATGTAGCAAAAGCCCTTCCATTTATTTTACTTCAAATAATAACACAGGAATGAGGTTATAACGTAATAGAAAATAATTATAGGTACCTATAGGAAAAAACTATGACACGAAGGGCAAGAGTTTATAGGCTTGTATCGCGCACTATATTTTTTTCGGACAGTTTTTTTATGGAGGTGGCGTACTCCGAAGGGGTCATTCCGGTGAGATGCTTGAATTGCCTGGAGAAATAGTGAACCGAGGTATATCCCAGCTGATTGGCGATCTGGGTAAAATTAAGCTGCCGGTTCCTGATGAGCTGCTTGGCTGCATCAATTTTCATACAGTTAAAATATTCAATGACACCGGTGTTCCCCTTTTCAGAAAAAAGCTTTTTTAACTGGGAAGTGCTGATTAAATTATCACGGCTGATCTGGTCAATGGTCAGCTGGACACAGATGTTCTTTTCGAAATAACAAAGGATAGTTTCATAGATGTCCTCTGCGGATGGGGTGTCCTTAAGTGGAGTGGGAGCTTGCCGGGCGGAAAAGGAATGGCGGTACATTTGTATCAGGAACTGTTCCAGATAAATCTTTATCATCTGCTCTGCTGCAAAGGGCCCATGGTCCTTTCGTACCAGCACTTCCTGGTAAGGGTTGTCAAGCCTTCCCACAAAGCACAGGCGTGCTTCTGCTATGATCCGTGCCAAAAGCTCCTGCTCTTCTTGCCCCACCTTTAAGATCTGCTCCTTAAAAAAGTCCATACGAGGTGATTGACAGTCAAATCCGATGACCACAAGGTTGGGAGCAATGACTCCATTGGCCAGAACCCGGTGGAATTCATTGGGCTGATGGAAGATGACTTCTCCTTTTTGAAGCGTCAGCCGTTCATGGTCAGCCACCACATCCACTTCTCCCTTATCAACGCATAGCAGTTCCCAAAAGTTATGAGATTCTCCCGCAAATGTGAAGTCGCTCATATATTCAAAATAATGGATGCTGATTATCCGGTGTATTGTTACCTCTTCTGTTAATTCTGTGTACTTATATTTCATACAATCCCCCCTGTTTTATAGACTAGTTGCTTGCCTTTTCAAATACGGCATTGTGCAAATGGTATATAATTTACCTGTATTTTAACTTCTAATTATGAAAAAAGCAAATGATAAAAACCTAAATTGTTAAAAATGATGACCTTTTGTACAAAGCATTTTGCCTAAAAGTATAATAATATAGACTCACCAAGAACATCTGACGGTAAAGTCGGATAACAGAGGGAGGTAAAATTATGAAAAGACGTTTTATGGGTATTATGCTAAGTGCGGTCATGGCTGCCGGTCTTCTGGCAGGCTGTGCAGGAGGGGCTTCCACAGCTACTACAGCAGAAACGACGGCTGGCGGAGCGGCCACTGATGCACCGAAGGAAACGGCTGCAGGCGGCGGGGAAGGACTTATTTACTGGTCCATGTGGGAGGCAACAGAGCCTCAGGGTCAGGCAATTCAGATGGCAATTGACAAGTTTACTGCAGATACAGGAGTGAAGGTTGATGTTCAGTTTAAGGGACGTACGGGAATCCGTGAAGGACTGCAGCCGGCTTTGGATGCAGGAACCAACATTGACTTATTTGACGAGGATATTGACCGTGTAAATACCACATGGGGACAGTATCTGATGGATCTGGAAGATCTGGTAAAGACTTCTGGTTATGAAGCCAATGCCAATGCAGGCTTAATAAAGGCTTGCAGGGAAGTGGGAGAGGGAACATTAAAATCCATTCCTTACCAGCCCAACGTATTCGCATTTTTCTATAATCAGACTATTTTCGATGAGGCAGGAATAAAGGAAGTACCAAAGACCTGGGAAGAGCTTGATGCAGCATGCCAGAAGATCAAGGATGCGGGCTATACTCCTATTACCTGTGATGACGCTTACATAACATCCATGTTTGGCTATCATATGTCCAGACTATTAGGCGAACAGGGAACAGAGGCTGTTGTAAAGGAAGGCAAGTGGGATGACCCGGCAGTTCTTAAAACCGCACAGGCCTATGAGGACTTTGCACAAAAAGGGTATTTTTCAGAAACCATTGCCTCTAATGTATGGCCTGCTGGACAGAACCAGGAACTTGCTATGGGAACGGCAGCTATGTATTTAAACGGCTCCTGGCTTCCTAATGAAGTAAAGGATATGGCAGGAGAAGACTTTAAATGGGGTTGCTTCAGCTATCCGGCATTGGAAGGCGGAAAGGATGGCACCAATGCCTCTAACTACGGCGCTCAGGTTCTGGCAATCAACAAGAATACTAAAAACGGAGAAAATGCATTTAAACTGATTGAATACATCACTCAGGGAGAATTTGACAAGAAGATGTCCGAGATGTCAATGGGTATTCCGGCAGATTCCAGGAATGCAGAATGGCCGGCACAGCTTGCCAGCGTGAAGCCGGTTATGGAGAGCTTAAGCGTGCGTTATCCTTGGGCAGCCGGAGCGGAAGCAAATGCAGATTTAACACCAATTATTAAGGAGAACTTTATGAAGCTTTGCGGTGGTTCTATTACAGCGACAGGGTTCGTAGATGCTCTTAAAGCAGCAGGTAAATAATCCGGATCAATAGATTTTTATGGTGGCACCGCCCTGGCGGTGTCACCCTGTGATTAAGGAAAGCCGGGGGAGGTATTTAACGTGAAGAAGAATAAGACAATGATTGCCGTATTTCTAACACCGGCAGTTTTAATGTTTGTCCTTGTATTCCTTTATCCCATACTCAGGACAATTTTAATGAGCTTCTTTAAAATTGAAGGAATCACGGATTCTATGACTAAGTGGCAGTTTACCGGATTTGCCAATTACAGCAAGCTTGCGTCCACCAGCTTATTCCGCATTTCCATGTGGAATCTGTTCCGCATCTGGTTGATCGGCGGACTGGTTGTTATGTCTCTCGCTCTATTGTTTGCGGTGATCCTCACCAGCGGGATACGTTTTAAAAGTTTTTTTAAGGCAATGATCTATCTTCCCAACGTAGTCAGTGCGGTCGCCCTTGCGACCATGTGGCTTCAGTATGTATACAGCCCTAAATTCGGTCTCCTTAAAAATGTATTTTCCGCCATGGGGCTTAAATACTTATCCAAAGTCCAGTGGCTTGATAATGATCACAAATTCATGGCCCTTCTGGTTGCCTACTGTTTTGGAATGGTAGGATATCACATGCTGATCTTTGCAAGCGGAATCGAGCGGATCGGAGAGGACTACTATGAGGCAGCCACTCTGGATGGAGCAAATAAGGTAAACCAGTTCCGTTATATTACCCTTCCCTTGTTAAAAGGGGTATTCAAAACAAATATTACCATGTGGAGCGTTACATCGGTGGGATTTTTCGTCTGGTCCCAGCTGTTCTCAACGGTTACGGCGGATACCCAGACCATTACTCCCATGGTTTATATGTACATGATGATTTTTGGTGCCGGCAACAGCATGACCGAGCGGAATGCAGGCCTTGGTGCGGCAATTGGTGTCCTCTTAAGCATCTGTGTGGTTGCTGTATTCCTGCTATGCAACAAACTGATAAAAGAGGATGATCTGGAATTCTAAGGAGGGGAATCTATGGCTAAAAAGAGAGGATTTATGGAGCCATTCAACTGGAAAAGAGAGCTTAGGCTTTTTCCGGGATATCTGCTCCTTAGTGTTTGGATATTATTTACCATTGTATTGTTAGGCTGGGTGGTAGCTGCCAGCTTTTCTACGACAAAGGCCATCTTTTCAGGCCATGTCTTATCCCAGGGAATTCATTTTGAAAACTATGCAAAGGCCTGGACCAATTCCAATGTGTCCGCTATTTTCTTTAATTCCCTGATGTATTCCGTTATATCATGTACGCTTCTCGTTTTGATTTGTGCGCCTGCTGCGTACGTATTGTCCCGATTTTGCTTTGCAGGGAATAAAATGATCCAGACCAGTCTCGTTTCTGCCATGGGAGTGCCTGTGGTCATGATCGTTCTTCCCTTATTCAGCCTGATCGCCGGTATGAATGTGTTAAACAACTACATTGCAAATAAGGCAGTGCTCATATTTCTTTATGTGGGGATCAATGTTCCTTATACAACGATTTTTCTGCTCACATTTTTTGCCAATATCTCCAGGGCATACGAAGAAGCGGCTGCCATTGACGGCTGTCCTCCCATGAGAGCTTTCTGGCTGATCATGTTCCCCATGGCTCAGTCCGGGATTATAACGGTAACTATATTCAATTTTATTAATATATGGAATGAGTATTTTATTTCCCTGATTTTCGCCAACTCCGACAGGGTGCGGCCGGTTGCAGTAGGACTTTATTCCATGATTAATTCCATGAAATATACAGGAGACTGGTCAGGGATGTTTGCATCTGTTATCATCGTATTTCTTCCTACCTTTATCCTTTATATCTTTTTATCGGAGAAGATCATTGCCGGTATTACCGGGGGCGGAGTCAAAGGCTGATCGCTTTGATGGAAAAATAAAAAACCTCCTGCTTTATGCGGGACTGCGAGACAATCCATTTACCGGAGGAATGTTTCTTTCGCAGCCCAAGAAAGGCAGGAGGTTTTTAAGTTATTATTTATCTACGACAGGAATCGGAGTTTCGTCTCTTTCGTCTAAGTGGTTTAAGTAATATTTGGTATCCTTTGCTACTACACCCGATAGAAGCAGCACAGCCACAAGATTGGGAATCGCCATCAGCGCGTTTAGGATGTCTGAAATAGTCCACACCAGATCCAGGGACAGCACGGGGCCGACAACTACGATTGACACGAAGATGATTTTATAGGGCAGCATCCCCTTGGCGCCGAATAAGTACTCGCAGCAGCGCTCTCCGTAATAAGACCAGCCAAGAATGGTGGAGTAAGCAAAGGTGATAATGCCAACTACCAGGATCACCGGCCCAAGGACTGGAATCTGACTGAAAGCAGCGGTGGTCATCTGGCCGCCGTTTTGAATCATATCCATGTTAATGTCCGGGTTTTTCATTATGGTCGAAACCAGAACCAAACCGGTCATAAGACAGACGACAACCGTGTCCCAGAAGGTTCCGGTTGAGGAAACCAGCGCTTGGCGCACCGGATTGCGTGTCTGTGCAGCCGAAGCGACTAACGGTGCAGAACCCATACCGGACTCATTGGAAAACAAGCCGCGGGCAATACCGTACTGCATGGCAAGCATAATGCCTCGGCCAACCAGGCCGCCTGCGACCGCACCGGGTTGAAAGGCAAGAGTTATAATCGCCTTCAGCGCAGGAATGATAAAATCAGCATTGATACTAAGGATGATCAGACAGCCTGCCACATAGAATGCAGCCATAAATGGTACAAGCTTTTCGCACACCGTTGCGATAGACTTGATACCGCCGATAATAACTACAGCAGTAATCGTGCCGAATACAAGGCCGATCGCAATGCGTGGAATCGGAAGAGGTACATTGTTTTCAATAATCTCAGCAATGGCGTTGATCTGAGTTCCGCTTCCAATGCCAAAGGAAGCAAACAGGGCGAACAGTGCAAAGAGTACGCCCAGCCACTTTAAGCCCAGTGCGCGCTCCAGCGCATACATGGCCCCTCCTTGCATTCGTCCATCCTTCGTCTGCACACGATATTTAACTGCAATCAGGGACTCAGAATATTTGGTAGCAATGCCGAATACACCGGTCAGCCAGCACCAGAGAACTGCGCCCGGACCGCCTAAGAACACTGCTGTACCAACCCCCACAATATTGCCGGTGCCGATGGTAGAGGCAAGGGCAGTAGTCAGCGCTTGAAACTGGCTGACCTCACCTGGTGAATCAGGGTCTTTTGTTACGGAAAGTTTAATGGCTGTAAAGGTTTTGCGCTGGATAAAGCCTGTGCGTACGGTCAAAAATAGGTGAGTGCCAAACAGAAGTACAATCATGGGTAACCCCCAAATTGCTGAGTCCAGCTTGTTGAAAAGTTCAATAACTGTTTGCATTGTTTTCTACTTCCCTTCCTTCATATTTTTTAATAAAAAAAGAGTGGGATATACTCCCACTCACAAAAAAACAGAGATCATGCGATATTCCAAAAAGAAAGTGAAAAAATCGCCTCTGTCCTTTTGCCTGAGAGTTTCGCGCCTAAGCGCTTGCCCCTTCGGCCCCTGCGTGGTAGCAGATGTCTCCAGAGTGCCATCCGTCCACGGTCTGCGCTGGGCGCATTCCGGAGATTTCATATGGCGAATATTTAAAGAATGGTGTAATTATACATTATGGATTAAAATTTTGCAAGAACTTTATCCAAGATCTACGACCATTCACTTATAGCTTTAACCTTCTTTTAACATACTCAATACTTTCCAGATACTCTTTTTCCGAATGCAGATGCTCGATAATCATCGGCATATCCGAGTTGTATTTATCCGCAAGTTTTGCATATTTTTCCAGATTCATTATGCCGCCGCCGCATTCGGTTTCCCTGTACATCATCGTGAAATCCTGCTCAAGCAGGACATCTTTTATATGGCAGCTCTTCATGTATTTGCCAAGTTTATCAAAGGCTTCTTCCATAAACTCCTCATTGAAGAAATACCTGTAAGGTGTGGTGATCCAGTTAAAGATGTCCATATGTACGGCAAAGCGATCTCTTCCGACGTCTTCAATCAGATGCAGATATTCATCAGGTCCTGTCGGATACATCCATGGCATAGGCTCTATGGTATAGTAAGTGTTTTGTGGATTTGCCGCATCGATGATTGTCTGGATGCTTTTTACTGCTTTTTTCCAGGTTTCTTTTGTAAAGTTTTCTCTATAAGCACCGTCCCAGCGTTCACCTGCTGAACCGACTACATTGACAGCACAGTTAGCACCAATTGAATCCGCCAGTTTAAGCTGCCCTATGGCATAATCCATGGCGTCCTTTCTTACATCGTCAAATGGCGATATCGGGTTTCTCCAAACCCCAACTTCCGCAATCAGTAAATCGTGTTCTTTGGCAGCTTTTACATAGCTTTGTATCAGGTCTTCCCCCTGCCTGTAATTGATTGGAAAGTTTACACACTTACAACCGGCTAAAACGTTTCTCTCCGCCCATTCTGCCGGCGAAGAGTGTTCTAATGCTGCTGATAAGCCTATTCGCATAATCTAACCTCCTGAATATTTTTAAACCGGACAATTTGCAGATTACTTTTTGTAGCTTTCCAGCAATTCTATGATGCACTTTAAGTCATTCTCACCGTTCATATAGTTATATTCGCCCGATCCGTCTCCATATATGCCGTGCTGTTCTAAGCTTAACCCGAAAGCCTTGCACTGGGCAATTGCTTCTTTGGAATCGTTCACCTGGAAAGCTACGTGATGGATGCCTTCGCCTTTTTCATTCAAGTAATTTCTCCATGTGGAGGGTGCCTCGCCAGGCTGAATCAGTTCCAGCTGAAGACCGGGGCCGACATCAAAGAATGCCATGAGGCAGCTTGCATCGGGCGCTGGCTCACCTTTATAGGTTGTTCTGGTTATGGAATACTCACCGACAGGCACGGTCGGAGGTACTTCTACTCCTAAAAACTGTGCCCATTTTACCTTTGTTACTTCAACATCTTTAACGATAAAACCTACTTGTGCGACTAAGTTTGTTCCTACTACTCCACTCATGATTTTCTCCTTTAATTTAAATTATTGTTGTTTGGCGTATTAATGATTATGACGCCTGTATTTTACTGCAGATCTCCGACAGAAAGTCCCGGTTCTAGCGGTCTTGGAATCGTACAGCTGGTAATCATTTTATAGATTCGCTGTTCTTTTGAGGCTGTCATAATTCCTTCTATCACTTCGGTGACATGTCTCGCCAATTCCGCACTTGCTCTGTTAGGCCGGCCATACTCAAGTGCATATGCCAGATCAAGTACGCCAAGTCCGCGAGAGTAGTGATTAACCCTATGGTAAAGCTCAGGCAGTTCGTAGGTCTTTAATTCCCGCTGCCTGTATTCTTCATTCTCTTGAAAAGCCGTATCAAGTACCTGCTCTTTGCGATAAACTGAAGGCACTCCCCCGCCGTAGTTAGGGTCCGGGTAGCTTATGGTACCATCAGTCCCATAGATTTCAAATTTCGGAAGACCGGAGTGCCAGATATCAAAACTCATATTCATGCTTACAATTACGCCTGATTTAAGCTTCAATACTGCACTGTAGTGTGTCGGAACTTTGACATCCACATATTTTCCAAGTTGAGATTTACTGAATATCGGGCGTCTGTCAAATCCTTTGCCGCAGGCGCCCGATATGGAATCAACCGGACCTAGCATTGAAACTATGGCGGAGAGGTAATAACCTGCCATATCATGAAGCGGACCGCCGCCTTCTTCGTAGAATGGTGATGGATAAGGATGCCACATCTCCACTCCATGCGACATCATATTGGCTGTTACATAAAGCGGTTTTCCGATGATACCGTCACGAATGTACTTATTCATACTTTGCAGTCCCGAGGACAAGAACGTATCCGGAGCGCTGCCTATCATAAGTCCCTTATCCTTTGCAAGATTTATCAGTTCATCGGCTTCAGAAAGGCTCAGGGCAAACGGTTTTTCTGTAAATAGATGTTTCCCTGCCGAGAGTATAGACAGATTTACCGGCTGATGAAACTTAGGCGGTGTTAAATTGACTACGATCTCTACTTCGCCGTCGGCTAATAATTCTTCCGGTCTGTATGCTTTTCTTATGCCGAATTTCTCCCCGGTCTCTCTGGCCCGCAAAAGGTCTGTGTCTGCGACCGCATAGATGTCCAGATAATGATAATAATTCTGAATATCGGGAATGTAGGTATTGCTGATCGTACCGCACCCGATTATGCCTATTTTGTAAGTTCTCATAAAATGCTTCCTTTTTGTAAAGTTCGCCGGTTCCAAAAATCAGGACGCCGCAGACTGCTTTCCATCTGATCGGCATGTGTCAGTGCGGCATAGTCTCGCCCTTATAGTTGATAAACGGTATGTCCAGCTTCGGGTCTATCTCTCCCTCAATCACCTTATAGATACCTTCTGCGGACTCCGACGGGGATATCTGAGCATTTTCGGCGCCCATGACCGTCTGCATTCTGCCCGGATGCATCATAAATATTCTTACACCGAGTTCAGGCCGCACATCATGCAGATAATTTCGGATTTTCTGTGTGTACATGTTTGCCGCGTATTTTGAAACCGAATAAGAAAGATAGTTATAACCGCCTGATCCAAGATAACCGGCTTCGGAGGTGATATTTATAATGACCGGATAGGAAGAATGGTATAAGTAAGACATAAAATACTTAAGAACAATAGCCATACCCGTTACATTGACATCTAAGGTTTTTCTGAATTTTGCAACATCAAGATCAACAATCTCGTCAATCTTGTCGTATTTTGAGCCGAACAGTACACCTGCGTTGTTGACGATAAAATCGATACCTTCAAACATGTCCGAGATCCCGGCTGCCGCATTCTTAATAGCTTCTTCTTCCGTTATATCCGCAGCTATGACAGTCAGTTTATCGGGGTATTCGGACTGAAGACCGGTTATCTGTTCGCCCGATGCATTCAGCACGATGGCAATCATTCGATTGCCTTTTAATAGCCCCATCTTTGTAAGTTCAAAACCAAGTCCTGTATCTGCTCCTGTTATAAGTCCTGTTGCCATATCACACCACCCTTTCAGTTTTCTGCCTCGCCGAATTTGAACACTTTGAATAGT
Source organism: Lacrimispora sanguinis (assembly GCF_044987295.1). NCBI lineage: Bacteria > Bacillati > Bacillota > Clostridia > Lachnospirales > Lachnospiraceae > Lacrimispora > Lacrimispora sanguinis. Next base: position 3,558,580 of record NZ_CP173277.1, read on the forward strand.
ACAAGAATAATCGCAAGGGATATTACTAGCAGCACCCAACCCATTGCGCAGGCGTATCCCATCTTAAAGAAGCGGAAAGCGTTCTGATACAAATACAGCGAGTAAAACAATGTCGCATTGCCTGGCCCGCCCTCCGTGATGATGAGCGGTTCGGCGAACCATTGAAATACACCGATGATCAGTGTTACCATATTGTACAGGATCGTCGAGCGCAGAAGCGGTATGGTGATAGACATCGTCTGTCTGATAAAACCCGCTCCGTCAATCTCGGCAGCTTCATAAAGATTCGGATCGATATCCTGCAACCCCGCTAGATATATGATGACGGCGTTGCCTATGGTCCATATCATATAGAATATAAATGCAGGTTTTGCGTATGTGATGCTCGACAGCCATGCCGGCCCGGATATGCCGAAATACCCAAGTACCGTATTGACAATACCACCCGACTGAAACATCCATATCCACAAAAAACAAGCCACAATGGTCGGGACAAGGGTCGGTATAAAGAATACCACTTTGAAAATCCCTGCGTGATGCAGATGTTTGTTATTTAAAAGAATTGACACCGCCACTGCAGTAACTGTGGTAACCGGTACACCGAATATCAGCATATATACCGTATTGCCAAGTGCCGCAAGGTAACTCTTATCTCCGAATAAATTAATATAATTTCTCAGACCAATAAATACCGGCGCTTTTATTACCTTATATTCACAAAATGAATAATAAAGCGAACTTAAAATCGGATAAAGTGTAAATACTAAAAAGCCGATAATCCATGGTGATATGAAAAGCAATGCATTGCGAATGTCTTTTTTTCTATAATCCATGCGCTCCTCCTTACCCTTTTATTCCTGACATGGTTACGCCTTGAATGAAATACTTCTGCAGTACAAAAAACAGTATAAGAACAGGCATAACCATCATTGAACCAAGTGCCAAAAGCACCGTCCACTGCGGATCAAGATTTGATTTTAACATGGACGCCGCAAGAGATAGCGTGTAAAGCTTCTGATCCGAAAGAAATATAAGGGGACCAATATAATCATTCCAGCTTTTCATAAAGGCAAAGATGGCAACTGTGGCGAGCACGGGTTTTGCAAGTGGGAGAGTAAGCTGCCAGAATATCCTGAATTCACCTGCACCATCTATCTTGGCGGATTCAGAAAGTTCGGCCGGCAGCCCGATTAAAAATTGCCGGATCAGGAATATGTAGAACGGGTATCCGAAAAAACAGGTAAACGTAAGCGGTAAGAAGGTACCGATCCAGCCCCATTTATTAAACATCAGATACAGGGGAACCATGGTGATTTGAAAAGGCAGGATCATGGTAACGATAACCAGTATAAACACCTTGTCCCGTCCCGGCCATTTGATACGGGAAAATCCATAAGCCACCAGGCTGTTTGAAACAAGAGAACCGATCATGTTAAAAAACACAATGATCAGAGTATTCTTCAAATACAAGAAAAACGGAATTTTCTCAAAAACTGCCTTAAAATTGGTGAAATTAAAACTGTCCGGCATCCACTTAAACGGTACCCTTGCCAATTCCTTAGTCATCTTAAAGGAACCTAAGAACATAAAAGCGATCGGAGCGACAAACGCAACTGAGATAAGGGTCAGTATCGCGTACATGACAACCTTTCTTGCTATTACACTGGGAGAGTATTCAATGCTGTCGTATTTTATTTTTCTTTTTTTCATCTTCGCACTCCTAACCAGTTCATCCATCTACGGCAGGGGCAGTTGTTCACCGCCCGCCGTTTTCGTCTAAGCATCTGCTAATTTGCACTGTCAAGTGCGGATTGCATCCTGTCCTGCAGCGCCTGCAAGGTAGACGTGATATCAGCACCGTTAAATATAATCTCCTGACGTGCTTTCTGGAACTGGTCCGCAAGTTCTGTTGAAACCGAACACATAGCAGGAACACCATTTTCCGGATTATTAGCTATCTCACGTTCCAGGGCATACATGGCATCGCCGTTCTTTGTAAGGCTTACGCCATCAAAAGCAGAATCTGAGCAGGGAATGGATCTCCACTGTGCGAAGTTATCTTCCTGAATCGCTGGGCTTATGCAGAATTTAATAAAGAATGCTGCAAGCTCTGCGTTACTGGAACCTTCGACGATAGCAAATGGGTTAGCGCCCAAAGTTGTGGCTTTTGCACGGCCGTAATCAGGCGAAGGAACTGCTGTTACGCCCCATTCGATTGCGTCACCGACAGTTAATTTGATCGCATTGGCCATCCAGTTACCGCAGAAGTACATGGCTACTTTTTCGGTATAGAAAGGACAGGAAGGATCGAATACGCCTCCTGCCGAGGTACCCCATTCCTGAATCGTGGGTGAATATTTTTCAGAATATCCTTTTATCCATTCAAAATACTTAATCATCTTATCTTCCGTAAGATTAAGCTTATTGGCTGCCGGATCATATACGTTGGTGCCGAATACAAAGGGAATGTGGAACGCGTCGCCGCTGGTGTCACCGCCGTCTCCAATCCACGGGATAAGGCCAAGCTGTTTAAAGCCGCCGTTTCCATCTGGTATTGAGAGAGCCTCCGCCCAGCTGTTAAGTTCTTCAATCGTCGTAGGCGGTGCTTCCGGGTCAAGACCCGCTTCCCTTACCAGTTTCTTGTTGTAATATAGGAGATGCACGTTTGCATCCTGTGGGATCAGATATGTCTTGCCGTCTACCTTAATGAGGTCATCAAGGCCGTCAAAGAAGCTGCCGGGGTCGATGCCTACCTTCGGAAGCAGGTCATCAACAGCCATAAAAGCGCCTTCAACCGCAAAGGAGTATACATCAATAGGTGCGTCCGAAATGATTAAGTCGGGAGCGTTAGTTCCCGAAGCAACCGCTGACATAAGAGCACCGTTTTTGATACCTGCGCCTTCGATTTGCTGACGGGTTACATGGATCCCCTTATCCGCATACATTTTGTTGAAGAGGTCGACCCTGCTCTGATCCCATTCACCCGATCCGCCTGTAAATGCCGACCAGTAGATGAGTTCACCGCTCAGATCCGTTTCTTCTTTTTCGACTCCTGCAAAAACTCCTGCCGCAGAGTTCTCACTGGCCGTGGTTTCCGCCGCTGTTTCTGTCTTTGTGGTTTCGGCTGCCGCTTCCGTTACCGTTGTGCCGGACTTTGCCGAACCCGAACTGCATGCCGCCAGGTTTGTGACTGTCATTCCCGCAAGTACTAATGCTGCAATCCTACGTAACTTCATAATTCTTCCTCCCTTATTTATAAGTTTTTGTCTTCCTTGACCTGGATATATGTACCAAACGTTTCCTTACTGTCAAATACGGTGTAGTTGCCGCCCGTATACTCGCCGTAGTGGCGAACCGGCATTCCGTTTTCTTCAAAATACCGGACAACCGGTTCTCTGTCTCTGGCCATAAATGCGATGTGATGTATGCCGTCTCCATTCCTGTCTAAGAAATCCTGCCATGAACTCGGCTCGCCGTCAGGTTCCGTAAGTTCCAGAACAACCTGTCCCAAATCAAATACTGCGAGTTTCGCTCTCGTATTCGTAGGCATTCCCCTAAATTTTGTGTGCGCCTCACTCTCGGGCGGAACCTCAAATATGTTGGGAACGTCTACTCCGAAGAGTTCGGCATATGCCTTTGCAATCTTTTCAATGTTCCTTACCACCAACGCCACCTGGCAGATAGTCTTCCCGTCCACAATCCCCATGAACAATCTCCTCCTTTTGTCTGTAAACATTTTATGTACAATACACCCTACAGTGTGTTACTATAGCGTTAGTAGCATTTACAATGCGTAAATATCGTACTTTTACCCTGTTCTTTTAGTAATTATGTAATAATTTTCGCAAATGAACCACTGAAATATTGCGTAATATGCTGTCATTTATTGCTATAGTTAAAATGAAGTGGTAAATATTTGACATGGTTGCAGAGGAGGATACTATGCTGATTAGTGAATATTATGAGAACTTAAGTTTCAGTCACGGACTCATGATGAATATTTCTTATGTGAATATTCCGACGGATTTTCCACTGCATTGGCATACGTTTGCTGAAATTATGATTTGTTTTGAAGGGAGCTTTGAACTGGGGCTGGGACATGATATTTACCAGATGGAAAAGCTTGATGTGGCTATTTGCTACCCCGGCGTCCTTCACTCCATCAAATCTAAGGGCTGCAAAAAAGACTTCCTGATCCTTCAGTTTCCATTTGAACTTATCACGAATATGAATGAATTCAACCGTATGACCTATCTGTTCACAGGAATGAAGATCATACGTGCTCACGAATCGAAAGAGTTAGCAATTAAGATGAAGGATATTCTTATTCATATGAAAGATGTATATTATTCTGACCTGCCTTTTAAAGAAGTGATTTTATATACTGATTTACTGTCATTATTTACACAGTTGGGAAACTGGTGTCTTAGGGAGATGAAGGATGCGACTTTAGATTCCGGCAGCACAAAATCTATTGACCTAATTGCGGAAGCATGTCTATTTATCGCCAGGAATTGTACCGAACCTATTGAGCTGGAGACAGTGGCAAAGCATGTAGGCTTCTCCAAGTATCATTTTGCACACACATTCAAGAAGTATGTGAATATGACGTTTTTGGAATTTCTCACGACCGAAAGGATAAAAAAGGCAGAGACTCTTCTTGCCGATCCGCACATATCAATAACCGAGATCGCTCTGCGTACAGGCTACACGAACTTCTCCACCTTCAACCGGACCTTCAAGAGGAATAAGGGCTGTACCCCAAGCGAATTCAGAAATAAGGTTGCCAGATAGTCTAAAAAAATATGCGGATCCCATGAATGAAAACAGGTTTGCCCAGGCAAAGGGCGAGAATTCCCTTGACAGCCGTTTTTAAATACGTTAAAATGTACATGCAATAAAACAGCTTACAATTGAATAACAAATGAAAAGTACGTAATATCCCTTATTCAGAGTGATGGAGATACAAAGGATCTGTGAAGTCACGGCAACCCCGACCGAAAATGATGGCCTTGGCCAGAAATGAGCGGCTGGAAGGTGCCAACCTGAGCGAGAAATCGAGCAATAAGAGGATTTGATATATTGTTGAATCAAGTCCGCGTTGCTGCGGACTTTTCTTTTTGTTATTCCCCCATGTGATATCAAGGAGGAAATGACAACATGGAAAAATTATTATTTACATCCGAGTCCGTTACAGAAGGACATCCGGATAAAATGTGTGACCAGATTTCTGATGCGATCTTAGATGAGATGTTAAAGCAGGATCCAATGAGCCGTGTGGCTTGTGAAACCTGCTGTACCACAGGTCTTGTTATGGTTATGGGTGAAATAACGACCCATGCCTATGTAGACATTCAGAAAGTCGTAAGAGAGACCGTAAGAGAAATCGGCTATGACCGTGCAAAATACGGATTTGACTGCGATACCTGCGGCGTGATCGTGGCTTTGGATGAGCAGTCCGCTGACATTGCCTTAGGTGTTGACCGGGCTTTGGAAGCAAAGGAACACAAGATGTCTGACGAAGAGATCGATGCCATCGGAGCAGGAGATCAGGGAATGATGTTCGGCTTTGCAAGCAATGAAACCGAGGAGTATATGCCATACCCTATCGCACTTGCTCACAAGCTGGCCCTTCGGCTTACAAAGGTACGTAAGGATGGTACCCTTACTTATCTCCGTCCTGATGGGAAGACCCAGGTAACCGTGGAATATGATGAGAATGGCACTCCCCTACGTCTGGATGCAGTGGTTTTGTCCACTCAGCATGATGAGAACGTGAGCCAGGAGCAGATTCACGCAGATATTAAAAAATATGTATTTGATGAAGTTCTGCCTGCTGAGCTGGTAGATGAGAAGACCAATTTCTTTATTAATCCTACCGGACGCTTTGTAATCGGCGGACCTCACGGAGACAGCGGTTTAACCGGCCGTAAAATCATCGTAGATACCTACGGCGGCTATGCACGCCACGGCGGCGGTGCATTCTCCGGTAAGGACTGCACCAAGGTAGACCGTTCCGCTGCTTATGCGGCACGTTATGTTGCAAAGAACATCGTAGCAGCAGGGCTGGCTGACAAGTGTGAGATCCAGCTTTCCTATGCCATCGGTGTGGCACATCCAACTTCCATTATGGTGGATACCTTTGGAACCGGAAAATTAAGCAATGAAAAGCTTGTGGAGATCATCAGGGATAACTTTGACCTGCGTCCTGCAGGTATTATCAAGATGCTGGACTTACGCCGTCCGATTTACAAACAGACCGCAGCTTACGGACATTTTGGTAGAAATGACTTAGATCTGCCATGGGAAAAGCTTGACAAGGTTTCTCTTTTAAAAGAATATTTATAATTTAGCATAAGAAAGATGCCGCTCAGCAGTTTGTTCCAAGCTGCTGAGCGGCATCTTTTTCTATTTGGATCATATCGTCAGATTGATTCCCAAGGCAATATTTCCGTTGGTTCCAAGTGGATCAGAGGAAGCATTGGGACAGGGGGCTCAGGCTTTTTAAGCTTTGGCACTAAAACTAGCGCCAAATCCTTGTTTCTTCCTGTTGAAATCTTAAGTTGACATTGATTATAATAAGGCTAACGAAAGGAATTGATTGGCCAATCATACCTTACACGGATCATGAAGTAAATACTATATAATTAAGTGAGGGTATGTTATATGAAAGAGAAGGTACAAGTATTTGGCCGCTTTTTAAGCGGTATGGTAATGCCGAATATCGGTGCATTTATTGCATGGGGACTGATTACGGCATTGTTTATTCCCACCGGCTGGTATCCCAATGAAACACTTGGTGCCCTGGTATCCCCAATGGTTTCCATGCTGTTGCCGCTTCTCATCGCTTATACGGGCGGCACGGCAGTCTACGGACAGCGGGGTGGTGTTATCGGTGCAATCACAGCCATGGGCGTGATTGTTGGCTCCAGTATTCCTATGTTTATGGGAGCAATGATCGTAGGACCTCTCAGCGCCTGGGTGATTAAGAAGTTTGACCGCAAGATCGAGAGCAAGATCCCTGCCGGGTTTGAGATGCTGATAAACAACTTTTCTCTGGGCATCATCGGTGCGATCCTGGCGGTAATCGCCTTAAAAGGAATTGCTCCTTTTGTTGAGGTGATGAACCGGGTGATGGAAGCCGGAGTTGGATTCTTTGTGGATCACAGACTTCTTCCGCTTGCAAGTGTTTTTATCGAACCTGCTAAGATCCTGTTCCTTAATAATGCCATCAACCATGGAATCCTTTCTCCTATGGGAATCCAGCAAGTTGAGGAAATCGGAAAGTCAATATTCTTTCTTCTTGAAGCGAATCCGGGGCCGGGACTTGGTGTTTTACTGGCTTACTGCCTTGCAGGAAAAGGATCAGCCAAGAGCTCTGCACCTGGCGCAATTATCATTCACTTTTTAGGCGGAATCCACGAGATTTATTTCCCATACATACTGATGAATCCTCTTTTACTTCTGGCGGTTGTATCAGGTGGGGCCAGCGGAATCTTCGTATTCCAGCTCCTTGGTGTTGGACTTACCTCACCCGCATCTCCTGGAAGTATCCTTGCTGTTCTTGCAATGACACCAAGAGGCGGATACTTTGGAGTTTTAGCCGGAGTTACGGTTGCAGCAGTCGTTTCCTTCTTAGTTGCCCTTCCCTTACTGCGGTTTACAGGAAAAAGCGGGGATTTAGAAGAGTCAGCGGAAAAAGTGAAACAAATGAAGCAGGAGTCTAAGGGAAATCAGACCACAGAAAAGAAAATTATGCCAGCAGGACTCGTCAAAAAGATCGTGTTTGCCTGCGATGCAGGTATGGGCTCCAGCGCTATGGGCGCTACCATATTGAAGAAAAAGCTGGCGGCAGCAGGATTTGGAGATATTGAAGTGGTTCATTCACCCGTATCCTCCATTCCACAGGATGCCCAGATTGTGGTGACTCATAAAGAACTGAAGGAGCGCGCAGCCCGCAGCAATCCTGAGGCGGAACTGGTTTTAATCACTAATTTTATGGCGGCACCGGAATATGATGAACTGGTGGAAACGTTAAAAAATAAACAATAAAATGAAATAGATAGCCTTTCTAGTATCCGATTGTGAATCATGGTATAATGTACACGAAAGCAATGAGCAGTGCGAAATAATACAGAGATAAAATTTCGTTGTGCCTGCACATAAGAAATTTTATCCCTGTATTATTTCATAGGGCGAATGCCCGTGAGCTGGTAAAACCGCAGGTTTTACCAGCTCCACTGCGGACCCACGGTACAATATAATTTACGTATAACGGATTCAAAAGGGGATTATATAAATGAAATATGCGGGGAGAATACTAAAGCAATACAGCAGGGTAATTGCCGAGTGCATACCTTTATTCGTGACAGCGGGGCTTCTGTCAGTCTTATCGGCAGTGATATTCCAGAATAGATACCTGCCTGAAATGTCCAATATTTTGTCTTTTCTGGTGATTCCGGTATTTATGGGATACAAAGCAGGCACGATGTGCGGCGGGGATGTCGGCGGTTTAGCCGGCACTCTTGCCGCTTCTGCTGTTGTCATGGCAGAACCTGCTTCTGCCATGATTTTATCTGCCATAGCAGGCAGCATTGCCGGTTTATTATCCAGGAAGGGGCTGGACCGGATCAAACACCGGATTCCTGCCGGGTTTGAGATGCTCTTTAGTAACCTTTATATATCGGGGCTAGGTTTATTAGCCGGAGCGCTTACCCATTACATGCTGGTACCGATAGCGGCATGGCTTCTTACTTTTTTAGGAAATGGCCTATCATTTATGATTGCAAGGGGAATCATTCCTTTCATCAGCTTCGTGGTAGAGCCTTTAAAAATAATTTTCTTTAATAACTGGATCAATCATGGCTTTTTCCTTCCCTTGGGATTGGAGCAGATGAAAACACAAGGAAGCTCCATCTTATTTCTCTTAGAGACCAATCCAGGTCCAGGATTTGGAATTCTCCTTGCCTATGCCCTGGTTTACCGGAATATGAGAAAGCAAATGCTCTCCAGCCTTATTATTCAGTCCCTGGGTGGCATCCATGAGGTTTATTTTCCCTATGTGCTGTCAGATATTCGATTATTGGGAGCTGCCATAACAGGCAGTATTGCGGGAAATTACTGCTTCATGGTCACCGGAAGCGGTCTTCTGGGCCCGGCTTCTCCCGGAAGTATCATTACAATCATGATTATGGCAGACAAAAAACATTGGCTGGGAATTCTTACGGGAATCTTTGTCTCTGCCGGAGTGACTTGTCTTCTCTCCTGCCTGATTATGTCCGGAAAGAAACAAAAAACTGTTGTTGATGAAGAAATACTACAGAAAGATGAAGGGATGTCAATGAAGAAAATGGAACATGCCAAAATCTATTTTGTTTGCGATGTTGGTTTGGGTTCCAGTGCCATGGCCAGCGCGCTGTTTAAGAAAAGACTGAAACTGGAAGGCTTAACAGATGTCCAGGTGTTTCACGTATCGGCTGACCGCATTCCGCCTGACGCGGATGCGATTGTTTGTCAAAAGGATTTTGCCCGTTCCCTGTCAGGAATTGATAAACCATGCTTTACAGTCAATAATCTTACGGATATGTCTGGCTATAAGGAACTCCTGAACTGGTTAATGGGAGGTGGAGAAAATGGCAAGTAATGATCTTACACCCAGAATGCAGCAGATCGTTCTGGCTCTTCTTAACGAGGACGGACCTATTCCTGTTAAGCAGCTTGCGGATCAGATCCATATCAGCAAAAGAACGGTACAAAGAGAGCTGGAGTATATTCCCAGAGTGCTAAAGAAATACGGACTCACCTTTTGCTCAAAAACGGGAACCGGTATCTGGCTGGAGGGAGATCAGGATCAGATCGAAGCCATTAAAGCTGAACTTGAAGAGGATGATGCTCTTGATGTTTCTGATCGGATTGAACGTCAGAAGCGCCTTACTCTTGAGATTCTCAAGGACAAGACCTTAAAAAAACTATATTACTACAGTGACTTATTTGGAGTCAGTGAAGCCACCGTCAGTTCAGATTTAGAGGTAGTAAAAGAGTGGTTTCACAAATGTCATCTGGAGATAAAGAGAAAACCCGGATATGGTGTGTTTATTGAGGGCAGCGAACGGAATTTCCGCCGTGCCCTGCGCGTGTTTATTGATGAAAACATCCATACGGAAATCATACAGGAGATGTATGAGGACAGGAACCAGTCTGTGTTAAACGTGATACAGAATAAAAGTGAGCGGAATATTTACCGGATCTTAGATGACGATATTGTAAAAAGGGTGACGGCCTGCATCTTAAGAATCCGGGATAAACGCATTCTCAATTTAACCCAGGATTCTTACCTTGGGCTGGTGATCCATGTGGCTATTGCTGTGAACCGGATCCGAAGGCAGGAGATCATTGAGGAAAATTCTCTCATGACAGATGGTTTGCGGAATGATCAGGATTACGACCTGGCAAAGAGAATCACCAAATCCCTGGAAGATGAATTTCAGATTCAGATTCCGGAAATTGAGTGTGCCTATATTTGTCTGCATATTAAAGGCTCCAAAATCCAGCAGCTGAATATTGACGAGAAATCAAGAAGTGAAATAGAGGAATCCAGGGAACTGTGGGATGTGGTCAATGAGATGATCGACTGTTATGACGACAGCATTGCCTATCTTCTAAAGCAGGATGAGGAATTTGTGATTCAGGGATTGATTGCCCATTTAAAGCCGACTCTGGTTCGCTTAACCAATGGCATGAAGATCCAGAATCCTTTGCTGGAACAAATTAAGCAGGATTATCCGGTGATATTTGAACGGTGCAGATCGGTTGCAAAGGTGATCGAAGGCCGGTATGGGTATGAAGTGCCGGAATCAGAGATTGGCTTTCTTGCCATTCATTTCGGCGCGGCAGAGGTTCGGATGGAAAGCAGGAAGGAAAGCCGGAGAAAGGTAAATATTGGGATCGTCTGCGCCAGCGGGATCGGTATCTCACGGCTCATGTCTTCCAAGGTAGCCAGGGATTTTGCAGACAGGGTGGAGCTGTCGGTCTATGGAATGACGGATCTGTCTCCTTACGTGCTAAGCAAGACGGATTTCTTTGTATCCACCATACCAATTAAGGAGGAGGCTGATATCCTGTATGTAAGCCCCCTGCTTCCTGCTGAGGATATGGAACAGATCGCCGGAAAGGTACGCCGGTGTGAGTTTATGCCTAAAAAGCAGGATAACCAGGAGTTTACCATTCAATTAGATCAGGTGAATTTTATTGCCGTTCAGATTAAAAATGTCATTCGGCTTATGGAATATCAACGTGTAAATAATGGGATCACCTTTGAAGAACTGCTGATTGCTGTCAGTGAGAAGCTGGCTGCCTATCCGGAACGGCAGAGCATCATTCAGGAGGATTTAATGAGGAGAGAACGGCTTTGCAGCCAGATATTTCCTGATTTAAGCTTTGCCCTGCTTCATGCCAGAACAGAAGGAGTGGTAAAGCCGGTGTTTTCGGTGTGCCAGACAAAGGATGGTGAGCCGTTTAGTGACCCTTATTTTAGGGGAGTATGCGTTGTATTAATCATGCTGGTACCAAAGGATGATCATGAAGTAGAAAACAGTGATATCCTGGGTGTGTTAAGTGAGCGGCTGATCGAGGAGGAAGAGTTTCTGGATACGGTAAGACATGGGGGAAAAGAGGAGATAAGAGCTTTGGTTTCCCAGTATTTAAACCAATATTTCAAACATTATCTGGATAAGATATAATATAAAAGCAAGGTGAAAGCCGGGCCCGAAAGGGCCCGGCTTTTTCTGTTGGTTTCAGATTTGGCGTTATCTGATGGCGCCAAATGCCATTTTGTTTTCATTGAAAAGGAGGAGATAACACCCCTATAATTTAGTTAGAAAGTTAACACAGGAGGGCAAGAAACGTGTTTGGCTACGGGAAAAAGAATGTAGAAAAAAGTGCAGAGCTTCTGGAGCTTGGGAATATTCGTTTGAATTGTAAACCCGGGGAAAAGGAGGCGGTAATAAGGGAGGTAGGGCAGCTGCTTTATCAGTGCGGCTGTGTTGAAGAATCCTACATAGAGGCTATGCTTCAGCGTGAGCTGACGTTTTCCACGAATATCGGCAATGGAATTGCACTTCCCCATGGCGTAGAGGCAGCTAAAAAATCGGTTAAGCGCTCCGGCATTGCAGTTATGGTTTTCCCTGAGGGAACAGACTGGGGAGGAGAAAAGGTAAAACTGGTCATAGGGATTGCAGGGGCAGGAGAGGAACATTTGGAAATACTCTCAATCATCGCAGAGTGTCTGGCTGACCCGGCTGATGTAGAACGGATTACCGGATGCAGTGCAGAAGAAATCCTTACCATGTTTACAGGAAAGAGGTGTCCGCAATGATCGTTACAGTAACAATGAATCCGGCCATTGATAAAACCGTAGATATTGACCGGTTTGAACGGGGAGATTTAAACAGAATAAAACGTGTGGAGTTAGATGCCGGAGGAAAAGGCATCAATGTCTCTAAGACCATCAGGGAATTAGGTGGAGAAAGCATTGCCATGGGATTTGTGGGAGGAACCAGCGGAACCATCATAAAACATGTGCTGGCTGACCAGAGCATTCAGACAGATTTCGTAGAAGTAAAAGGGGAGACGAGAACGAATCTGAAGGTAGTAGAGAAAAATGGAGAGGTGACAGAGCTTAATGAACCTGGACCTGAGGTGTCTAAAGAGCAGCTGGAAGATCTTCTTGATAGGCTGAATGGCTATGCAAATCCGTATACCTTGTTTGTACTGGCGGGAAGCATACCGGCTGGCATACCAACGGATATATACCGGAGGATCACGGAAGAAGTCCACCGGAAAGGGGCAAAGGTCTTGTTAGATGCAGACGGTCCGCTGTTTGCCGAATCCTTAAAAGCAGCACCGGATATGTTAAAGCCTAACCGTTCAGAGCTGGAACGTTATTACCAGATGGATTACCGTGCATCGGAACAGGAGCTGGTTTCCATGGGAGAAAAGCTGCTGGATCATGGAACCGATATGGTTGCGATATCCCTTGGCCAGATGGGAGCATTATTTTTAACAGGGGATAAACGGTACCGGTGCCCCGGGCTTCGTGTGAAGGCACATTCAACGGTAGGTGCCGGAGATGCCCTGGTGGGAGCCATGGCTTACGCCTGGAATGAGAAGCTTCCCCTTGAAACATGCATCAGATTATGCATGGGAGCCTCGGCAGGTGCTGTTACCAGCATTGGAACCAAACCGCCTCATCGCAGTCTGGTAGATGAACTCATGCAGCAGGTGGAATTGTTGGAAATCCAGAAATATATTGATAAATAAGCTTGGAGGATAGAAATATGAAAACAAAAGCGGTAAGAATGTATGGCACAGATGATTTAAGGTTAGAAGAGTTTGAATTGCCTCAAATTGCTGAAAATGAGATTCTTGTAAAAATCATGAGTGACAGCATCTGCATGTCTACTTACAAACTGGTAAAACAGGGGAAAAAACATAAAAGGGCTCCCCAGAATATAGATACCAATCCGGTGATTGTTGGTCATGAATGCTCAGGACTGATTGTAGAAGTGGGAAAAAAGTGGCAGGAACAGTTTCGCCCGGGACAAAAGTTTTCTCTGCAGCCTGCTTTAAATTACATGGGAAAACTGGATTCGCCGGGATATTCTTATGAATTCTGCGGAGGCGCCTGTACATACTGCATCATGCCAAACGAGGTCATGGAATTGGGGTGCTTGCTGGATTACACGGGAGATAGTTTTTTTGAGGCATCCCTTGGAGAACCAATGAGCTGTATCATAGGCGGATTTCATGCCAACTATCATACCAACAAACGGAATTATGATCATGCCATGGGGACAAAAGTGGATGGAAGTATCCTGATCATGGGAGGCTGCGGACCTATGGGCCTAGGAGCGGTAAGCTATGGCCTTCAGTTTGAGAATAAGCCGAAGAGGATAGTCGTTACGGATATCAGCGATGAGCGGATTGCCCGGGCCAGGGAAGTGATTTCAGAAGAATCCGCAAGGGAGAGAGGAATTGAACTTCTTTATGTAAATACCGATAAGATGGCAGATCCTGTATCTGATTTAATGGCTATTACAGGCGGCCAGGGCTATGATGACGTGTTTGTATATGTTCCTGTGAAAGAGGTTGCAGAGATGGGAGATAAGCTTCTGGCCTTTGACGGTTGTATGAACTTCTTTGCCGGTCCATCAGACAGCCAGTTTAAAGCAGAAATCAATCTTTATAACTGCCACTATACAGGTACTCACATTATGGGAACCACCGGCGGCAATACAGATGATTTGATTGAGGCCAATAAGCTCTCGGCAGAAGGTGCCATAGAAGCGGCTGTTATGGTAACCCATGTAGGAGGAATTGACAGCATTGTAGAAGCAACCAAGAATCTGCCGTCCATTCCTGGAGGAAAGAAGCTTGCCTACACACAATTTGATATGCCTTTGACGGCTATTGAAGACTTTGAGAAGCTGGGCAGCAACGATCCGCTGTTTAAAAAATTAAACGACTCTTGTAAAGCGCACAAGGGATTATGGAATGGGGAGGCAGAAAAGATTCTGTTTGATCATTTTGGAATTGATCCAAAGGAATTGTAAAAATAAAATAAAGAATAAAAATCACGTATGCTGTATTCTTCCACTTATTGGAGGGATGCAGCATTTTTAATATGCTGTGAGGAAATGGAAAGATTAGAGTTTTCCTTCTGGAATCAGCCGAAAGTCTTCGTTTCCTGGTAAATTTCGGGAATTATGCAAAAATGCCTTAAATTTTAGAATTGTTTTATAAATTCTCTTGTCCATGTGTGTTATAATACCCCTAAGAAATATTAAATTTTCGTTATAAATAAAGTTCAGAGCATGGGAGAGACGAGAAAAGTGAAATTAAGATTAAGAACCCGTCTTGTTGTAGCATTTTTGATTATAACGGTAATCCCCCTAATCCTGATCTTTGCAGTGGTGGCAGGGCTTGGCAATTACCAGATGAAGGCGTTCCGCAAAGCCTATGATATAACGGAGCAGATTGATCTTCTGTCAAGCAATTCCCTGCAGTTATTTAACCGCCTGACCCGGTCGGAACAAAGGGAAATCAGCCAGATCCTACAAAGTGATCCAGGGCAGTTTCAGGATCCGGTTTATTTGGAATCACTTAATGAGAATCTGGTATCAAAGTATGCCTATATGATCGTTCGAAAGGGAGATTCCCTGATTTTTGACGGGAACAGCCATATCACCCAGGGTCTTTATGACCAGCTTCCTAAATATGAGGAAATAGACAGCACCGTTGACGGTGCCATTTATCTGGATGGGGAAACACAGCATCTGGTAAAACAGATGGACTTTATGTATCCCGATGGGGACAGGGGGAGCGTATTCATTGTTTCCAATGTAAATGGTCTTCTTCCCGAGATCAAGGTCATGATGGCGGAGATGCTGACGGCCATCATTATGATCATCGTGTTTACCGATGCGATTCTCATGATGTGGGTATACCGGTCTGTGGTAAGTCCCCTTGGGCGGCTTCAAACCGCCACCAAGAATATACGGGATGGAAATCTGGATTTCTCTCTTGAGGTGGAGAATGACGATGAGATCGGACAGCTTTGCCAGGATTTTGAAGAGATGAGGATCCGCTTAAAGGAATCTGCGGAAGAAAAGGTGGAGTATGATAAGGAGAACAAGGAGCTGATCAGCAATATTTCCCATGATCTAAAGACCCCCATTACAGCCATTAAGGGATATGTGGAGGGAATCATGGATGGAGTTGCTTCCTCCCCGGAAAAGCTGGACCGTTATATTCGCACCATCTACAACAAGGCCAATGACATGGATAAGCTGATTGATGAATTGACCTTTTATTCAAAAATTGACACCAATAAAATTCCCTATACCTTTTCCAAGATCAACGTAGCAGGCTATTTCAGAGACTGCGTGGATGAAGTGGGACTTGAGATGGAAGACCGCAGCATTGAGCTTGGATATTTTAATTATGTGGATGAGGATGTGATGGTCATCGCGGATGCGGAGCAGCTGCGCCGTGTCATTAATAATATTGTCAGCAATTCTGTAAAATATATGGATAAGAGGAGTGGGATCATCAACATCCGGATTAAGGATGTGGGAGACTTTATCCAGGTGGAGATTGAGGACAACGGAAAAGGGATTCCGGCAAAGGATCTGCCCAGTATTTTTGACCGGTTTTACCGCACGGATTCATCCAGAAATTCCTCTCAGGGCGGAAGCGGAATCGGCCTGTCCATTGTTAAAAAGATCATTGAGGATCACGGAGGCCGGATCTGGGCTACCAGTAAGGAAGGCATTGGAACGGAGATACATTTTGTTTTGAGAAAATACCAGGAGGTCATACAGGAATGAGCAGAATTCTGATAGTAGAAGATGAAGAAAGCATTGCAGAGCTGGAGAAAGATTATCTGGAGCTGAGTGGATTTGAGGTTGAGATTGAGAATAACGGAGAAGCAGGACTTCATAAGGCTCTCCATGAGGACTTTGATCTGGTGATCCTTGATCTGATGCTGCCGGGAATGGATGGCTTTGAAATATGCAGGAAGGTCAGGGAAGTAAAAAACACCCCGATCATTATGGTCTCTGCAAAAAAAGAGGATATTGATAAAATCCGGGGCTTAGGTCTGGGAGCGGATGATTACATCACAAAACCCTTCAGCCCAAGTGAAATGGTTGCCCGTGTAAAAGCCCATCTGGCCCGTTATGAGAGGCTGATTGGAAGCGGAGTACCGGACAATGAGATCGTTGAGATCCGAGGCCTTAAAGTTGATAAAACAGCCAGACGGGTATGGATCAATGGAGAGGAAAAGAATTTTACCACAAAGGAATTTGACTTATTAACCTTCCTTGCCCAGAATCCAAACCATGTATTTACGAAGGAAGAGCTGTTTAATAAAATATGGGATATGGAATCCATCGGTGATATCGCTACCGTTACCGTCCATATCAAAAAGATCAGAGAAAAAATCGAATTTAATACGGCTAAACCCCAGTATATTGAGACCATCTGGGGAGTCGGTTACCGATTTAAGGTATAAAAATGAAAGAAAAATTATATGAGATACCGCTAAATGACGCCATGGATGCTGATGACGAGTGCCTGTTCTGCTTTCTAGAGAGAAAAGCGGAGCAGGAGCTTATGGATTTTGCATTAGGTTCCTGTGCGTCCTATATGGAAAGCGATACAAGAGAAGCCACAGACCGTTCGGGGTTTTGCCGGGTCCATCAAAAGAAAATGTTTGATTACGGAAATGCTTTAGGAAACGGCTGGATCTTAAAAACCTATTATAAGAAACTGATAAGGGAAATGAAGGAGGAATTTAAGGAGTTTACTCCCGGAAAAACCTCCTTAAAAGACCGTTTTACGGGTAAGACAGGAAATGGCAATTCCGTCAGCGCCTGGATTGAAGGGAAAGAGAAGACCTGCTATATATGCGACCGGTTTTCTGAAAGCTATGAGCGCTATGTGGCAACCTTTTTCCATCTTTATAAAAAGGATTCTGTTTTTCGGGAAAAACTTGAGAAAAGCAGAGGATTCTGCCTCCACCACTTTGCTGACTTATGCAGTGGAGCAGATAAATATTTAAGTGACAAGGAGCGGAAGGAATTTTATCCTGTCATTTTTCAGATCATGGAGCAAAATATGGAGCGGGTATCCGGTGATATCGACTGGTTCATTGAGAAATTTGATTATTTAAACAAAGATGCGGATTGGAAGCAGTCAAAGGATGCCGTCCAGCGTGGAATGCAAAAGCTGCGGGGCGGATACCCGGCAGATCCTGCCTATAAACAGCGGTAAGCTTTACCGGCTAAGGCGCTTAAACTGTCCGGGCGTATAACCTGTGGTCTGGCGGAAGGTGCGGATAAAGTTGGAGTAATCGTGAAAACCTGATAAATGGCAGGCTTCTAAAACCGTATGTCCCTGGGAAAGCAGCTCCTTTGCCAGAGCCACCCGTTTCACCACGATATACTGAAAGATGCTGCTTTCTGTCTCGGATTTAAACAAATGACTGATATAATATTTATCAAGGGAAAGAGCCTGGGAGATGGAATCCAGGGTCATGGGCGTTGTTAAATTTTTGTCAATATAACTCATAATTGCCTGGGCCCTGTGTGGTTTCGGGGCGGTCCTTAAAGGACTTGTCTTTTGCCAGGCACTGTTAATAAGAATAAGGATCTGGATCAATGTGGTCATTGCCGTTAAGTCGCTGCCGTAGGTGCAGCGATTTTTTATTGTCTCATGAAGACACTGAGCCATGGAAACCAGGCGCCCGTATTCTTCGTTTGAAAGCAGGACCAGGTTGCCTGTGGCAGGCTCCCGGTGGAAACATTCTAACAGGTTGGTGTCAGGAGTACAATAAGGCCGGATAAAGGCAGGATTTACGTGAATGACAAGGCGGGTAAATGCTTCGCTTGTGGTGTTAATGGCCTTATGGATCTCCCGGTTGGAAAACAGGATTAAGTTTCCAGGGTTCATATCATAGCACGCATTTTCCACAAAATATTGGATATGGCCGTCCATGAGCAGATAGATTTCATGGCTGTTGTGCATGTGAAAATCCACATTTCCGGCGATCTGGCTGGTGGTAAAATCACAGCTGAAAGGCTCTGAAAATTCACTGTAATGATAAAGGCTCTCCTTTTTCATGGCTTCCTCCTGAAATAGACAATATATGCATACTTCTAGTCAATATACGCAAACAAATTGCGTTAAAAACAGTATATAATAAATCTATCATAGAAAGAGGAAAAAGAAAAGAGGAGGTAATCATGGTTCGGGTTGGGATAATCGGCTGCGGAAACATCGGGGGAGTTCACGCCATGGTACTGAATGAAGTAAAACAGGCCAGACTCTGTGCTTTTGCGGATATCCGCTTGGAACGGGCAGAGGAATATTCGGTCCGATTTACGGACGGAACGGCTAAGGCTTATGATTCTATGGAGGATATGCTTGAGAAGGAAGCGCTTGACGTGGTACATATCTGCACTCCCCACTACTGCCATGTGCCCATGACAGCAAAGGCCTTAAAGAAAGGGCTTCATGTATTCATGGAGAAGCCGCCTGCCATAAGCAGAGAGCAATTCGATGAGCTTTTGAAAGTTTCCGGCCGGAGCACTGGCAGGTTAGGCATCTGTTTTCAGAACCGGTATAATGAAACAACAAGAAAGGTAAATGAGCTTTTGGCCCAGGGGACCCTCGGGAAGATAAAAGGCGGAAGGGCCTTTGTTACCTGGCACAGGGATGCTCCCTATTATACAGAGAGCGGCTGGAGGGGAAAGCTTGAGACAGAGGGCGGAGGGGCGTTGATCAACCAATCCATTCATGCCCTGGATCTGCTTCTTTCCTGGCTTGGAAAACCAGTGAGAACAGAGGCGTCCATGAGCAATCATCATCTGAAAGGGATCGTAGAGGTAGAGGACACCCTGGAAGCCTATATGACATTTTCAGAAGGAATGGATCCGGTAAGCGCCAGCTTTTATGCCACTACGGCTTATGCTATGGATGCACCGGTTTTCTTAGAGCTTGCCTGTGAAAAAGGATTTGTCCGTCTGGAAGGAAACTCTGTTTGGTATCAGACGGAAGGTCAGGAGGAGCCAGTGGTATGGAAGGCGAAAAAGTCTTCTCTGTTTGGAAAGTCCTATTGGGGCAGCGGACACGAAGCCTGTATCAGAGATTTTTATGATTGTTTAGAAACCGGGAAGGCCTATTTCAATGACCTTACCTCGGTTCAGAATACATTTTACACCATGATGGATATTTACGATTCTGCAAGAAATGAGGGGAGATAGGACATGGATAAGGTAAGACTTGGTATTATTGGAATTGGAAACATGGGCAGCGGCCACTTAAAGAACATTCTGGAGGGAAAGGTCCCGGAGATGGAAGTGACTGCAGTGGCGGACCGTCAGGAAAGCAGAAGGACCTGGGCAAAGGAGAATCTGCCGGAGGCGGTAGTTATTTTTGAGGAAGGAAAGGATTTAATTGCAGCAGGCGTATGTGACGGAGTCTTAATTGCAGTTCCTCATTACCAGCACCCCGAACTGACCATTGATGCCATGAACCACGGGCTTCATGTCATGTGTGAAAAGCCCGCCGGAGTTTACACCAAGCAGGTTCGGGAAATGAACGACGCGGCCCAAAAATGCGACCGGGTCTTTGGCATGATGTTCAACCAGAGGACCAACTGTATTTACCGGAAAATGCATGAACTTGTAACAAGTGGTGAACTAGGAGCCATCAAGCGGGTCAACTGGATCGTAACGGACTGGTACCGCACCCAGTCCTATTATGACTCAGGGAGCTGGAGAGCTACCTGGGATGGAGAAGGCGGCGGCGTACTGTTAAATCAGTGTCCTCACAACATGGATTTAATCCAGTGGATCTGTGGAATGCCAAGTAAGGTGCAGGCATTCTGCCATAACGGGAAATGGCATGATATTGAAGTGGAAGATGATGTCACGGCTTATTTGGAGTACCCAAACGGGGCTACGGGAGTTTTTGTTACCACAACCGCAGATGCTCCTGGGACAAACCGGTTTGAGATCACTTTGGAGATGGGGAAGCTGGTCTGTGAAAATGGCAAGCTCATGCTTCATAAGCTGTCTGAAAACGAGCGCACCTTCTGCAAAACGGCAAAGGGCGGATTTGATACTCCGGAATGTACGGTGACAGAGGTTGAAACGGACGGAGAGAATGAACAGCATGTTGGAGTTTTAAAGGCATTTACAGGCAGGATCCTTCATGGTACACCCCTTGTTGCAGAAGGTTTGGAAGGAATTAATGGTCTGACCTTATCGAATGCCATGCATTTATCCAGCTGGTTAAAGCGGGAAGTGGAGATCCCCTTTGATGAAGATTTATTCTTAGAAGAGCTTAATAAGCGCCGCAGAGAATCCAGGAAAAAAGAAGGGTCCGGCGTGGTATTTGACACAGAAGGAAGCTATTAAGAAATACAGGTATCCCATTATGCCCAAAGGACATGGGCAATAAAGAGGAAATTAAAAAAGGAGAAACGATTATGTGGGATGGAATTCTATTATCTGGTTTTGCAGATGAAATCGATATGGACTTAGGAAAGCAGATAGAAGTATTAAAGAAGCTGGATATTCATCATGTGGAAATGCGGGGTGTAAACGGCAAGGGCCTGGTTGAATATTCTATCAATGAAGCAAAGGAAATCAAAAAGCAGCTTGATGAGGCAGGCATCCGTTTATCTTCCGTTGGTTCTCCCATTGGAAAAATAAAAATCACCGATGATTTTGCCCCTCACATGGAGCTTTACAAGCATACCGTGGAAATCGCTCATTTGATGGATGTCCCATACATCCGTATGTTCAGCTTCTTCATGCCTGAGAATGAAAGCTATGCTCCTTACCGGGGAAAGGTCATGGATCAGCTGGGACAGTTTGTAGATTATGCTAAGGCCAGCCAGGCCATACTTCTTCATGAGAATGAAAAGGATATCTACGGAGATGTTGCAGACCGCTGTCTGGAAATTATGAAGGAATTCTATGGGGATCATTTTAAGGCAGTCTTTGACTTTGCAAATTTTGTTCAGTGCAAACAGAATACTCTGGAAGCTTATGAGATGTTAAAGTCCTACATCGCCTATATTCATGTAAAGGATGCCCTGTGGTCTGATGCCAGTGTGGTTCCGGCAGGCATGGGAGACGGACATGTGGAAGAAATCTTAAAGACTCTGAAAGCTGGAGGATATCAGGGATTTTTATCTTTAGAGCCTCATTTAAGTGATTTTGCCGGATTTGATGCCCTGGAGCAGAATGCTTCCCAGAAGAAAAAGATGAGCGGAGAAGAAGCATTTACTTTAGCATACGAATCCCTTAAAAAGATATTGGAAAAAATCTAAGCATAATATTCAACCAGGGCGTGTCTTAAACGAAATGTTAGACACGCCCCGGACCAGTAATAGAGATGTTGATGAGTCGCGATAATCTTTTCCAGGTTACTTCTATTTGCAGAGCATCGAACTGCCGGTATTGATATCGTGGAATATAAGGAAGGTGTGGCATGGCTTATCAGATATTTGGGCTTTTTTGTTGTGGGCCAATTATCAGGGGCAAAGGCAGCGCTTGAGTTTATAAAATCAAATCCTGTTGATATGATTGTAAGCGATATAATTTCCAGTATCCCTGGACATGAAACACGTATCGAATTTTTTGTTCAGATAAATGAATAATTTATCTAAAGGAGAAGAGAAATGAAAGAATACTTTAAACACGGTACCAAAGTACTTTTTTATGGGGACAGCATTACCGATGCATCACGGGATAGGGAAAATCCCCTTCATATGGGATATGGTTATGCAAATAAGATTGCGGACATTTACACCTCTTTATACCCAAACAGCGGCGTACAGTTTTATAACAGGGGCATTGGAGGAAACAGGCTGTCGGATCTGCTTGATCGTTATCATGAAGATGTATGTCCGGTAAAACCGGACTTTGTTTCAGTCCTTGTAGGGATCAATGACACCTGGCGAAGATATGATCGTGGGCTTATCGTTACAGAAGCTGATTTTGAGAAACAATACCGGGATTTACTGGGGCGTATCCGTTTGGATTTCCTTCAATCCCCTATCATGGTGATTGAACCGTTTCTTTTACCCACAGACCCGGAAAAAACAGTTTATTGGGAAGATCTCACCCCTAAGATTGAAATCGTAAAGAGTCTTGCAAAAGAAATGGCTGACTTTTATCTTCCTTCCGGACAACTGTTTGATGAGGCGATGAAGGATGGATACTCTCCTTTCCAGCTTTCAGAAGATGGAGTACACCCTACAAATACAGGACATGCGTATCTTGCAGTTAAGTGGCTTCAAATGGTTGGTGTATTGTAAACTGCGGACATATCAAAATTAAATAGAGCACTAAAAAAGCGTAACCATGAGTTTGGTAAAAAAGGACTCTTGGATACGCTTTTCTAATAGGAAGAAGAAAACTACGGTTTATAGTTCAGGAGCAATCTCAATGACGCAGCCCAATTCCTTACAGCTGGAACTGAAATCATCATCAGGCGTCCGTTCGGTTAAGATAGAATCAAACTGTCCGATGTCTCCGTACGTCATGAGAGATGCCCGTCCGAATTTTGAGGAATCTGCCAGAAGATAATGCTTCTGGCTCTTTTTTAATGCTGTTTTCTTGATGGTGTACTCTTCTGTGGAAGCGTTACAGACTCCGGCCTGAAGGGAAACTCCTGTACAGGCCATAAATGCCCGGATAATATTATAATCCTCTAAGTATTCCACACATGAGCTGCCGACTAAGGAAGCAGTATCTCTTTTTAAAGACCCGGGCAGGACGATTACGTTAATGTAAGGATAATTCATGGCTTTGTTGATGACCTGGATGCTGTTGGTAATGACCGTAACCGTGGTCAAATGGGACAGATGATCCACAATATTCATGGTAGTGGTTCCGCTGTCAATGAATATGATATCCCGCTCCCGTACATAAGAGGCGGCAAGTGCGGCAATTCTCTGCTTGCTTTGGGCATTTCTGCCTGCGCGTTCATGGAATGCAACCAGATTCGGGACAGAGGACGCATTCTCACATGCGATGACACCTCCATAGACTTTTTCCACGCTGCCTCGGGCAACAAGGATTTCTAAATCCCTGCGAAGGGTGTTTTTTGAAATTTCAAATTCTTCACACAGGGCATCAATAGAGGCTGTCTTGTGCTCCAGAATATATTGTTCCAGTTGGTCGATTCGGGAAATTCTCATAGTTGTACTCCTTGCTCAGCTGTCTCTCTGACATACTGTTATGGTTAGATTATAACAGATGTACAAGAAAATATCAAGAAGTAACCAAGACATTACCACAAAGTTACCCAAAATAGAAAAAAATTAAAAGATTATCTTGACCGTTCCCGTGATAAGTGCTAAAATATAACCAAGATGTTACATAAACTAAATCAAAATATACCCATAAAGTAAAAGGAGAAGAAATATGGGATTAGTAAAAATGAAGGAATTGCTGAATCAGGCCTCTGAAAATAACAGGGCGGTCGGAGCCTTCAGTGTGGGAAACCTTGAGATGGTGAAGGGAGCTGTAAAGGCAGCGGAAGATATGAATGCCTCCATTATCTTACAGATCGCGGAAGTTCGTCTTCCCCATTCCCCGCTCTCTCTGATGGGACCTATGATGGTAGAGGCGGCGAGACATTCTAAGGTTGATATCGCAGTTCATCTGGATCACGGCAAGACCATACAGGTGTTAAAACAGGCTCTGGATTATGGGTTCACCTCCGTAATGATAGATGGTTCCCATCTTCCCTTTGAGGAGAATATGGCAGAAACCCTGGAAGCGGTCAACCTCGCCAGAGTATATGGAGCAACCGTGGAAGCGGAGCTGGGTCTGGTGGGCGGCAGTGAAGATGGGAGCACGGATGGGGGAATCCGCTGTACCAATCCTGAGGATGCCAGAATTTTTTGCGAGAGGACCGGTGTGGATGCACTGGCAGTAGCGATCGGCAATGCCCACGGCAATTATCCGGTGGCTCCCAGACTGGCTTTTGATGTACTGGAAGCCATTGATCAGAAAATTGATGTTCCTCTGGTTCTTCACGGCGGGACCGGAATTACTCCAGAGGATTTCCGGAAGGCCATAGGTCTTGGAATCCGGAAGATCAATATTGCAACAGCAAGCTTTGACAGTCTTACAAAAGAAGCGGAAAAGTATCTGGAATCGGAAGGCAAGCATGATTATTTCGGACTGAATGAAGCGATGGTCCGGGGAGTGTATGAGAATGTAAAGCAGCATATCCGGATCTTTCAATGTGTGGAGCCGCTTACATAAATCAGTATGAAACATGAAATCAAACCGCTTAAAGCAGCCATTAAGCGAAGAGAAAGGAATGGATATAAAAATGGGAGAAGTTAAAAAATTAAAGTTTCTTGTAAATGGACAGTGGAAGGAATCAAAGACAGAGAAGTATTCTGATGCTTACGATCCCAGTACCGGCGAAGTAATTGCTAAGGTACCATGCTGTACCAAAGCAGAAGTAGAGGAAGCCGTAGAGGCAGCCAAAGCGGCGTTCCCGTCATGGTCATCTACCCCTGTAATAAAGAGAGTTCAGGTACTTTATAAGCTCAGGGATCTGCTCATAGAGCATATGGATGAACTGACTATGCTGGTGGCAAAAGAGAATGGTAAAAGTTGGGAAGAGGCTCAGGGTGATGTACTGAAAGCCAAAGAAGGTACTGAACAGGCTATAAGTGCTCCGTCACTGATGATGGGAGACAGCCTGATGGACGCTTCCAGCGGATTTGATACGGTACTGTACCGTATGCCTCTTGGTGTATTTGCCGGTATCATCCCATTTAATTTCCCTGCAATGATACCGATGGGCTGGATGACCCCTATGTGTATCGCCTGCGGCAACACCATCGTACTGAAAGCCGCTTCCTTTACCCCTCAGTCCTGTATGCGTATAGCAGAACTGTATAAAGAAGCAGGACTGCCGGACGGCGTTATTAATATTGTCACTTGCTCCAGAAACGAAGCAGAGATTCTTCTCACTCATCCCGACATCAAAGGAATCAGCTTTGTAGGTTCTACATCCGTAGGTATGCATATCTATTCAACAGCTGCAGCTACGGGCAAGAGAGTTCAGGCTCTCTGCGAAGCAAAGAACCATGCTTTGGTGTTAAATGATGCTCCGGTCAAGAGGGTAGCGGCTGGAATCATTAATTCCTCATTCGGTTGTGCAGGAGAAAGATGTATGGCTCTCCCTGTTGTGGTAGCCCAGGAGGGAATTGCTGATGCCCTTGTGGCGGAAATAATCGCTCAGGCCAAGACTCTTAAAGTAGGTCCGGCGTATGATAAAAGTACAAAACTCGGCCCGGTGGTAAATCAGGCTCATAAAGATTCCATCTTAAAGTGGATTGAGACAGGAATAGAAGAAGGCGCAGAGCTTATACTGGATGGACGGGACATTGTAGTCGAAGGCTATGAAAACGGATTTTACATAGGGCCGACCATATTCGACCATGTGGCTCCAGGCATGAGTATAGGGGAAAAAGAAATCTTCGGACCGGTGCTGTGCATCAAGAGAGTGAAGACTTTTGAAGAGGGATTAGAGATCATGAATGCCAATCCATATGCAAATGGTTCTGTTATCTTTACGCAGAATGGTCACTATGCCAGAGAGTTTGCAAGACACACCGACGGTGGTATGATCGGCATCAACGTTGGAATTCCTGTTCCGGTAGGAATGTTTCCTTTCAACGGCAAAAAGCTGTCATTCATCGGAGATCTGCACTGCTTAGGCAAGGATGGATTCCGCTTCTTCACAGAAAATAAAGTTGTTACCAGCAGGTGGTTCGACGAAGAAACCGGAGAATCTACAAACGTAAATACCTGGGATGGTACAATCTAAAAAATGCCGGCCAATGATAGATAAAAACGCCCTGCAAGGCGGATTAAGACCTTGCAGTGTGTTTTTTCGTTCCATGAAATGGCTGCTGATCATGCAAAACGGGATGGGAGAGATGTAACGATGGAATATGTAAGATTTGATGAAACCAGAGAAATGGACTTAATTCTTCTTGGAAGGGTAGCAATTGATTTTAATCCGGCTTACAATGAGTATGTGAAAGAAGAATTCAAGCCTTTAAAGAAAGTGCACATGTTTGAAAAGTTCGTGGGCGGTTCTCCGGCTAACATCGCCGTAGGTGTGACCAGACATGGCATGAAAGCAGGATTTATCGGGAAAGTTTCAGATGACCAGTTCGGTGAATTTGTAGTGGATTATTTTAACGAACAGGGGATCGATACTTCTCATATTACAAAATGCAAAAATGGTGAAAAGCTGGGACTGACTTTTACAGAAATGCTCTCTTCCAGTGAAAGTAATATCCTGATGTATCGGAACTGCATTGCTGACTTACAGCTGGACGTTGAAGATATCGATGAAGCGTATATCAAAAAGGCAAAAGCAATTTTGATATCAGGTACGGCGCTTGCACAAAGCCCGTCAAGAGAAGCAGCTCTTAAGGCAGTCATGCTGGCGAAGAGGAACGATGTCAGAATTATCTTTGATATCGATTACAGAGCCTATAACTGGAAAAATGCGGATGAAATATCCATATACTACTCTGCAGTTGCCAAAGAAGCTGACATTATTATGGGCTCAAGAGAAGAATTTGACTTAACGGAGAAACTGATCAAACCAGGCATGACAGACGAAGAAAGTGCAGCTCTATGGCAGGGTTATCGTGCAAGGATCGTGGTCATCAAGCATGGAATGAAAGGGTCTACGGCTTATACTTATGACGGACAGTCATTTTCCATCAAACCGTTCCCGGTGGAAGCCAGAAAGGGATTTGGCGGCGGCGACGGATATGGTTCAGGGTTCCTTTATGGCCTGTATCAGGGCTGGGACATCATAGACTGCCTGGAATTTGGCTCTGCAGAGGCCTCCATGATGGTAAAAAGCAATAACTGTTCGGATTCCCTGCCGACTCCGGAGGAGGTACATGCATTTATAAAAGAAGAAAAGGAAAAGTTTGGTGAAATGATTGCCCGTGTATAAAAAAGTAAAGGAGAGCGGAACATGTCAAAAACAATCAGAATGACAACAGCACAGGCACTTGTGAAGTTCCTGGATAACCAGTATGTTTCTGTCGATGGAGTGGAAACAAAGTTCGTTGAAGGTGTTTTTACTATTTTCGGTCATGGAATCGCAGTTGGCTTAGGAGAGGCTCTGGATACGGACCCTGGACAGCTTAAGGTTCTTCAGGGAAGAAATGAGCAGGGGATGTGCCATACGGCTATTGCCTTTTCAAAGCAGAGCAACCGGAAGAAAATCATTCCGTGTGCTTCATCCGTGGGACCGGGTGCTGCCAATATGGTAACCGCCTGTGCAACCGCAACGGTAAATAATATTCCTCTGCTGGTATTTCCAGCCGATACCTTTGCCTCCAGACAGCCTGATCCGGTATTGCAGCAGCTGGAACAAAGCAGCAGCCTTGCGACCACAACCAATGATGCATTCAAGCCAGTATGCAAATACTGGGACAGAATCACCAGACCGGAGATGATCATGAGCGCTTTGATCAATGCCATGCGTGTGCTGACAGATCCGGCAGAAACCGGGGCATGCTGCATTTCCATTTGTCAGGATGTGGAAGGAGAATCCTATGATTATCCGGATTACTTTTTTAAGAAACGGGTCCACAGGATTACCAGACCTCTTGCGGTAGAAGAAGAGCTTAATGAGATCGCAGACATCCTTGCAGAAGCAAAGAAACCGTTTGTAATCGTAGGCGGAGGAGTCCGCTACTCCGGGGCGGGAGAAACCGTAGAAAAATTCTGTGAAGAATTTAACATACCTTTTGGAGAAACCCAGGGAGGGAAGAGTGCCTGCAAATCAAGCCATCCTTACTGTCTTGGCGGAATCGGAGTTACCGGTACCTATGCTTCCAATGTGATTGCAAAGGATGCGGATGTGGTGATCGCCATCGGAAGCAGGCTAAGTGATTTTACAACAAGCTCAAAGTGGCTGTTTAAAAGGGAAGACGTCCAGTTTATTACCATCAATAACAGCAGATTCCATGCGTACAAAATGGATGCGGTTAAAGCAGTGGGAGATGCGAAGGTAACCGTTCAGGCATTGGCAGAAAAGCTGAGGAAAAAACAGTATGTATCTCAGTATAAAGACGAGATCGCCGATGCAAAAAGAAAATGGGATGAAGAGATGGTGCGTTTGGGCAGCATTGAATACACTGGAGAGGATTTTGAACCCAACATAAAAGCGAGGGATCCCAGAACCATTCCGGAGTTTGTTAAGTTAACCGATGGAAGGCTCACCCAAACAGCTGCACTTGCAGCAATTAGAAGAATCATCGATGAAGATGCTACCATCATTACGGCAGGGGGCTCCCTTCCTAGCTGTATGCAGCGCATGTGGAAGACTGACAAGCGGGGCGGTTACCATGCGGAGTACGGGTACTCCTGTATGGGATATGAAGTGGCAGCCACACTGGGTGTTAAATTTGCAGAGCCGGAAACGGAAGTTTACTGTGTTGTCGGCGATGCCAGCTTCCAGATGTTACATAGTGAAATTATGACCATTATGCAGGAAAGACAGAAGGTCAATATTCTGATATTTGATAACTGCGGCTTTGGCTGCATCAATAATCTGGAAATGAACCATGGGATCGGAAGTCTTGCCACGGAATTCCGCTATACGGATGGGAAGAAGCCCTCAGGGGATTTAATCCCGGTTGATTATGCCAAAATCGGGGAGGGGTATGGTCTGAAAGCTTATACCTGCAGAACCACCAAGGAACTGGAAGAGGCTTTGGAAGATGCAAAAAAACAGGAAAGGGCCTGCCTGTTTGATTTAAAGGTGATCCCCAAAACCATGTCGGATGGTTATGAATCCTGGTGGAACGTAGGAATTGCCACAACCTCGGAAAAGAGCAGTGTGAGAGAGGCGTGGGATAGAGTCTTGGAAGGAAGAAATGAGGCTAGAAAGTATTGATCTGCCGGTAAGTCGGCGGAATAAAAAAATTATATGACAGGGAAGGGATGCAACTATGTTAAATAAGGAGAAAGTAAAATTAGGAATCGCACCGATTGCATGGACCAACGATGATTTGCCGGATCTTGGGAAAGAAAATACCTTTGAACAATGTGTCAGTGAAATGGCCCTGGCAGGTTTTACCGGTTCCGAAGTAGGCAACAAATATCCTAGAGATATTGAGGTATTAAAAAAGGCTTTGGACCTTCGGGGCGTAGAAATCTGCAACGCATGGTTTTCCACCTTTTTAATCAGCAAGCCTTATGAGGAGACGGAAGAAGGATTTGAAAAGCATGTGGCGTTCCTGGCAGCAATGGGAGCCAAGGTTGTAGGCGTTTCCGAGCAGAGCTACAGCACACAGGGATTTCAGGATCAGCCGGTATTTGAAGGAAAGCATGAGATGGATGACAGGGAATGGGGGCTGCTTTGCGAAGGCTTAAACCGTCTTGGAAAGCTTTCCAAAGAAAAATACGGGGTGGCTTTAACCTTCCATCATCATATGGGAACCGTTGTTCAGAGTGCCGCAGAGGTAGAACGCATGATGGGGAACACGGATCCTGAATATGTAAGCCTTTTGTTTGACAGCGGCCATTTTGCATATTGTGGTGAGAACCCGGTTGCCATGGTGGAGAAATATGTGGGACGTATCAAACACGTACATTTAAAGGATATCCGTCCTGAGATTGTAAAAAAGGTAAGAGAGGAAAACATGAGCTTCCTGGCAGGAGTACGGGCAGGTGCATTCACCATTCCGGGAGATGGCTGTGTGGACTTTGATCCTATTTTCAAGGTTCTGGAGGAGGCTTCCTATGAGGGATATATGGTAGTAGAAGCAGAGCAGGATCCTGAAAAGGCAAATCCTCTGGAATACGCCATCCGCGCAAGAAAATTCATTGCTGAAAAGACCGGTCTTTAAGTTGAAAGAAAGAGAAGGAGAAGAAAATTATGGTAACTGTAGGAATTATAGGAGCAGGAAGAATCGGTAAGGTACATACAACAAGCATCTGCAACCTTGTTAAGAACGGAAAAATCAAGACCATTGCAGATCCATTTATGAATGAGGAAACAGAGAATTGGGCTAAAGGCATGGGAGTTCCTAATACAACGAAGGATTATAAGGAGATTTTAGCAGATCCGGAGATTGATGCCGTATTGATCTGCTCCTCCACAAACACGCATTCCCCTATTTCTGTTGAAGCCATTAAAGCAGGAAAGCATGTATTCTGTGAGAAACCCATTGATCACGATATTGAGAAGATCAAGGAAGTGATTGAAGCCTTAAAGGGTAGTAAGATAAAATATCAGGTAGGTTTTAACCGCCGCTTTGACCACAACTTTGAGGCAGTTAGAAATGCAGTTGCAGCCGGAAAGATCGGAGAGCCTCACATCATCAAAGTGACCTCCAGAGATCCTGAACCGCCAAGCGCAGAGTATGCAGCTGTATCCGGCGGTATGTTCTTAGACATGACCATTCATGATTTTGATATGGTTCGCTACTTAGCAGGCTGTGATGCAGAGGAGATCTACGTTCAGTCCGCAGTGCTTGTAGACCCGGCCATTGGGGAAGCAGGGGATGTGGATACCGCAGTTATTACTTTAAAGATGGAGAACGGAAGCATTGCAGTTATTGATAATTCCAGAAAGGCCGCTTACGGCTATGACCAGAGAGCAGAGGTGTTCGGCTCCAAGGGAATGGTTGCAACCTCCAATGATACGGAATCCAGCGCAGTATTAAGCACTGCCGATGGCGTTACCGGAGAAAAGCCCCTTTACTTCTTCTTAGAGCGCTATATGCAGTCCTTTGCAAAGGAAGTGAACTGCTTTATTGAAGCCATTGAGAATGATACCGATACTCCTCTTGGCGTAGTAGATGGATTAAAACCTGTGTTAATGGGCATTGCTGCCAAAAAATCCGTTCAGGAGCACAGACCTGTAAGGATTTCTGAAATCATGATGTAAGAGACAGACGGAGAAAGGAGCTGCCATGAGCGAATTATTCAGTTACCCGGAATTTGATCCCAAAGGAGTAAAACTCCTCACCAAAGCAGGGGATGGGGAAAATGATATGTTAATGGACATTGCCGTTTATGAGATGAAGGCAGGGGAGGAGCGATCCTTCTCCAGTCAGTCGGATGAGATGGTGGTCCTTCTCCTTACTGGGGAAATCCTGTTTTCCTGGGAAGAAAGGGAGGAACGGGGAAAACGGAGCAGCCTGATGGAAGAAGGGCCATATTGTCTTCACGTTTCAAAGGGCGTTTTGGTAAGTGTGACGGCAAAAGAGGATAGCCAGGTCTTAATCCAGTGCACCAGAAATGACAGGGAGTTTGGCAGCGTTTTCTATAAGCCGGAGGACTGTACCAATGATATTTTTGGTGAAGGGCTTTTGGATGGCAAGATGAAGCGGACGGTCCGCACCGTTTTCGACTACAACAATGCTCCCTATTCCAATATGGTAAACGGGGAAGTGATCAATCATCAGGGAGGCTGGTCCAGCTACACCCCTCATGAGCATCCTCAGCCTGAGGTTTATTATTACCGGTTTGAACGGCCAGAGGGCTTTGGCGCCTGCTTTATCGGAGAGGATGTCTTTAAAATCAAGGATGGAAGCTGTGCTGCCATTCCTGGCGGAAGGACCCATCCCCAGGTAACTGCCCCTGGATTCCCCATGTATTACTGCTGGATGATCCGGCACCTTCCGGATAATCCATGGACAACAAGGGTGGATGATCCCAGATATAACTGGATCAAAGAATTAAAATAAATTGATCGGCTGGAAAGCGCGGTGTTTTATTCCGGATAAAACACCGCGCTTTTGTTGTTTTCTGCAGATTTGGACATACAGATTCCTTACAGGGCTTTATGCAAACATGATGTACTCTGTCAGCATATTTTATAAGATATTGATGGATATTAATATCAGAAAAGAGGAGTAATCATGAGCCAGGTTTGGAAAGTACTGGGAGACCTTGTGGAAAGGTATGACCTTATCTACCAGACGGGTTTGTTTTTTAGAATTGTTGTTGCAGGGTTTTTAGGATATTTGATCGGTTATGAGAGAACGAATCGTTACAAAGGTGCGGGGATGAGAACCCATGCCATTGTGGCCATGGGAGCAGCTTTAATGATGGTGGTGTCCAAGTACGGGTTTCGGGATGTCCCCAATTTTGATGCTTCCAGGATCGCCTCCCAGATCGTATCAGGAATCGGCTTTCTTGGGGCAGGGGTCATCTTTGTTAAGAATCATTCTGTCAGTGGTTTAACCACTGCGGCAGGTATCTGGGCAACTGCGGGGGTGGGGATGGCAATTGGTGCAGGCGACTACTTTATGGGATGCGGAGCAGGTTTTTTTCTTATTTTTACCCAGATCCTCCTTCATGATGTACCGTTTCTGTCCAGGGAACCATTCCAAGGTGTCATTAAAATAACCACGAACCAATACGACAGCCTTATTACGGAGCTGCTTCATAATTTAAATGAAGAAAAAATCAAGGTTTTAAACATTAAAGTAGGTAAAACAAAGGATAATACTAAGGTGGAGCTTGATCTCCTTTATCCTGCGGGATACGGAAAAAATGACCTGATCATTAAATGGTCAAATGATAAGAGAATCAATTCCATCAGTGGGTAGCTTTGTTCAATCACCTTAAAGCATATAGAAAAAGTAGGAAATAATTTAAAAACAGTTGCAAAAGTTGCGGAAATATGTTTATAATGAATCTGACTTTTCCGACTGATAACCGGATACGGGATCAGGTATGATTAATGGAAAAATGAAAGGAGAAATGTATGAAGAAATTTTTTATGAAAAGTGCGGCATTCCTGTTGGCATCCGTCGTGGTGCTGGGAGGTCTTACCGCCTGCGGAGGAAAGGACCCGGTTGCAGATACCACAGCTGCCAATGACAGTTCTGCAAGCGGATCAAATGACGGAGCCGGACAAACGGCTGCAGGAGGGGAGAGCACATTTACGTATGCAATTGCAGGTGATCCGGGCGCTAATGTAAATGTAATTACAACAAGCGACCGTTTCGGCCTTATGACTATTAAAATGATCTATTCCCCGTTGTATATGTACAATGCAGATGGAATCAATTATTTTCTGGCAAAAAGTATAGACACCTCCGATGATAAACTGACCTATACCATGCACCTTCGTGATGATGTAAAGTGGTCGGATGGAGAGAAATTCACTGCCGATGACGTTGTCTTTACCTTTGAAGCCATGGCAGATGAGAAAAACGCAGGCTGGGCATATTCTCAGCTGGTATTCCCTGAAGGAGCAGTTAAGATCGAGAAGATCGATGACTATACGGTTTCCCTCACCATGCCTTTTGTTAACTCTGCTGCAATAGAGATGTTTTCCCAGATATTCATCATGCCAAAGCATATCTATGAAAATGTGGAGAACTTTGAAAACAATGACGTAAACACCAAGCCAGTTGGCACAGGACCTTATGTAATGGCAGAATACTCCCCAGGTTCCTATGTGAAATTCACGAAGAATGAGAATTACTTCTTAGGTGCTCCGTCCATTGATAATTTTGTATATCGGATCATTGAAAATGAAAATACAGCTATGACAGCCATTCAGAGCGGGGAAGTTAACGCTTGGATCGGTACTCCTGCGCAGGTGGCACAGATGAACCTGGAGGCAGCCAATCTGACTGTTTACCCATACCAGGAAGGCCGTGTGGGATATATGATGATAAATGCAAACCGCATAAAGGATGAAAACTTCAGGAAAGCGATCTTCTATGCTCTGGATAAAAAAGCCATTGCAGATGCAGCTCTCCTGGATCCCCAGTATTATGATCTGCCATGGAGCTTCATGCCTCCTAACAGCCAGTATTTTACAGAAGATGTGGAGAAATACGAACAGAATCTGGATAAATCCAAAGAGTTTCTTGCAGCTTCCGGAGTAACAAATCCGGAATTAACACTTGCCTATAATGCTTCCGACAGCCTTCAGTCCACCTCTGCCATTATGATACAGGAACAGCTTCAGAAGGCAGGAATTAAGGTTAATTTAACCGGCGTGGATGCGACTGCCCTCAGCCAGCAGATGAAGCAGGCTGATAATCCTTATGATATGTATTTTGGCGGCTATATCATGGGTATTGACCCGGATACGTTCTCAAGCTTATTTGAATCAGGTGCTCCTTACAATTATATGCATTACGACTATCCTGAGATGAATGACCTTTTTGCCCAGGGCCGGAAGGAAACAGATGATGCAAAGCGTAAAGAAATCTATACAACGATCCAGCAGAAACTGCAGGATACCGCTTGCTTCTATCCTTTGTATTCCAATAAACGCCTTCTTGTAGTATCCAAGAATGTATCAGGAATTGAAGAGTCAAAGCTGGTTCCTGTATATACCTTTGAAGACACTTCCAAACTACAGATGAAGTAATGATGACAGCAGATGCGTAAGCAGCAGAAATGGTGCGGCTTGGATCAGCTGTGAAGAGGAAAGGGTGTTCTGCTGCTGGAATCCTGCGGCAGACACCTCTTTCTATATATAAGGAGAAACCATATGGCGAAATATATAGTAAGACGAATATTAACAGCCATACCCATGGTCCTTTTAATCACAATTCTTTGTTTTGCTTTGATGCATTTTGCACCGTATAATGCCATTGATGCAATGACAACACCAAAGATGTCTCCGGAAACAATTGAATTGATTAAGGCCAAATATGGGTACGACAAGCCTCTGTTTATCCAGTATTTACGCTGGCTGAACGGAATATTGAACGGGAATTTCGGATATTCCATCGTAACCAAGCAAAGCATTGCCGGGGATCTTGCAGTTAGGATTCCAAACACCATAAAACTGGTTCTTCCTGCCTATGCAACCGCTTATATCCTGGCAATTATCCTGGGACTTTTGGCAGGCTCCCACAAGAATAAGGCAGCAGACAAAGTGATTGACGGAATCTCTTCCATAGCGATTGCCGTTCCTTCCTTCTGGTTTTCCATGCTTTTGATTTTTATCCTGGGTTATAAGCTAAAGCTTCTTCCCATTGTAGGAATGCATTCCGTAGGAAAGGAAGCTTCTATGGCGGATTTTCTAAGGCATTTTATTATGCCTTTTATCACACTTACCTTTACATTTTTACCGGCTAATGTTAAATTTGTCCGTTCTTCCACTGTCACCCAGTTTTCTGAGGATTATGTGCTGGTTCAGCGGGCCTTTGGTGCTTCCAGAGGGGAAATCATGTTTAAGCATGTCTGTAAGAACGTCCTGCTTCCCATTATTACAAGGCTTGGCATGGCTCTTCAGCTGCTGGTAACGGGAGCCATCATTACGGAAACCGTATTTGGGTGGCCGGGCGTCGGACCTTATTTTATCAAGGCGATCCAGGGCATGGATTATCCCATCGTCATGATCATTTTGGTTCTATCCTCTACCCTTGTGATTCTTGGCAACCTTCTGTCGGATATCCTATACTGTATCACGGATCCGCGAATCAGGGAAATGGGGTGACAGATGATGAAAAGAAACGAAGGTAACAAAAAGAAGAGCAGATCAGTAAGAGTAGACAGCGTACTGCTATCATTAAAGCATGATAAGGCAGCGGTTATTTCCCTGATTCTTTTGGGACTGATCATTTTATTTGCACTCATTGCGCCCTTTCTTCCTGTGGAACCGAATGCTACCAATATTGCAAACCGCCTTCAGCCTCCGTCTGCCGGACACTGGTTCGGAACTGATGAAGTTGGAAGAGATTATTTTGCCAGAGTGATCTACGGTGGACGGGTTTCCCTGATGGTTGGATTCCTGGCCATGCTTACAAGTCTTACCATCGGTGTGGCGGTGGGAACCATTGCCGGATTTTGCGGCGGGATGGTGGATATGGTTCTTATGCGTATCGTAGATGTCCTGTACTCGATTCCGTGGATGATCCTGGTTACCGTTGTCAGCATCTTTTTAAGACCAGGGTTAAAGTCCATCATTCTGGTTATTGGCTTTTTTACCTGGATGGAGATTGCCAGACTGGTGCGGGCCGAGACTCTTTCCCTTAAGGAAAGAGAATTCATCCTATATGCTGAGTTTTCCGGTGTGGGTATCTGGAAGATCATTATTAGCCATATCATACCTTCCGTATTTCCGACTATCATTGTATCGGCGACCACAAGCATGGCCAATGCAATTATGACAGAGTCTTCCTTAAGTTTCCTGGGAGTTGGTATCCAGCAGCCCATGTCTTCCTGGGGAAGTCTTTTACAAAACGCCCAGGGAACCATGCAAAATACCTTTTACATGGCGCTGATCCCGGGACTTCTGATCATTATAACGATCTTTGCTTTTAATAAGCTGGGAAATCTGCTCCGGGTTTTCGTGGAACCGAAAATTATGAACGACGAGAAAGAGTAAAGCGAGGAAACAGAAATTGGAAGAGATAAAGAAAAATGATGATAAAATCCTTTCTGCCCAAAATGTGCATACCACCTTTCGTACCCACGGGAAATCGGTAAAGGCGGTTCGCGGCGTAAGCTTTTATGCAGGATATCAGGAAATTCTGGCCGTTGTTGGGGAATCAGGCAGCGGCAAAAGTGTTCTGATGAAATCTATACTGGGCCTGATGCCGGAGAATGCAGAGGTCACTGCGGACCAGATTTTATTTATGGATAAGAACATACTTGAAATGACACCGGAACAGCAAAGGAAGATGAGGGGAAAAGAGATCGCCATGGTTTTTCAGGACCCCATGACGGCTTTAAATCCTTTAAGAACCATCGGCTTTCATCTGACAGAGGTGCTGAAACGCCATAGGGGTATGGATAAGCGTACCGCCCGGAAGGAAGCGATTGCAGTTTTGGAACAGGTGGGCATCTCCTCTCCGGAAAAGAGGCTGGACCAGTATCCGCATGAATTTTCCGGAGGTATGAGACAGAGGGTTCTGATTGCCATGGCCCTTTGCTGCCGGCCGAAGCTTCTGATCGCAGATGAGCCGACTACGGCTCTCGATGTTACCATTCAGGCTCAGATCCTGGAACTTTTGAAAAAGCTGCAGGATGAAACGGGAATGAGTATTATACTCATCACTCATGATCTGGGAGTAGTAGCAAGCTTAAGCCGCCGGATCATGGTTATGTATGGCGGACTTTTGATGGAAGAGGGGCTTACCGAAGAAATTTTTTATTCGCCAAAGCATCCCTATACCAGAGCTCTTCTTCAGGCAATCCCCAAACCTCAGGCGGGGGACCGGAAACGACTGGAGCCAATCCCGGGAATGGCACCGTCCTTAATAGATCCTCCGGATGGCTGTCCGTTTGCAGAGCGGTGTAAATTCGCCTGTGAACAATGTGAGAAGGGGATTCCCAAGTACCGGGTATATTCGGACACCCAGAGAGCCATGTGTATCTTTTCTGCTGAGGAACTGGATGCAAGGGAAAGGAAGGTGGATTAACATGGATAACAGGAACCAGGAAATCCTCCTGGAAGCCAGGGAGGTATGTAAATATTTTCCTGCCAAGGACTTTTTTGGCCGCAAGAAGGCAGAGGTAAAGGCAGTGGACGGCGTGAATCTTACCATCCGGAAAGGGGAAACCTTTGGACTGGTAGGAGAATCCGGCTGCGGAAAATCTACCTTAGGCCGGACCTTAATCCGCATGTACGATCCCACCAGCGGGTCTGTCCTGTTTAAGGGACAGGATATTACCAGGGTAAAGGGCAGTAAATTACTTCCGATCCACCGGCAGATGCAGATCATTTTCCAGGATCCCTATTCGGCCCTGGACCCTCATCACAATGTGCGGGAAATCATTGGAGAGTCCATGGCTGCGGTATCCGGCATAGCGGCAAGCGAGATGGATGGCAGAATCGAAGAAATGCTAAAAAAGGTTGGAATGAAACCGGATGACATGTACAAGTATGCTTATGAGTTCTCGGGAGGCCAGCGTCAGAGGATCGGAATTGCCAGGGCATTGGCGGTAGAACCGGAATTTTTGCTCTGTGATGAACCGATCTCGGCCCTGGATGTTTCCATTCAGGCCCAGGTAGTGAACATGTTAGAGGACTTACAGGAGGAAATGGGACTTACTTACCTGTTTGTAGCTCATGATCTGTCTATGGTACGCCATATTTCCACGCGGATCGGCGTTATGTATCTGGGCAGGCTGGTAGAAATCGCAGACAGCGATGAACTATATGAAAATCCCCTCCATCCGTACACAAAGGCGCTGCTTTCCGCTATCCCGGTGGCTGATCCACAGCTTTCCGCAAAATCAAAGCGTCTGATGCTTCAGGGAGAACTCCCAAGCCCCATGCATGTGCCTTCCGGCTGCCATTTCCATACAAGATGTATGTATGCCGAGGAAGGGTGCAGCAGGGAGGTTCCAGAGATGAAAGAGGTTTCCCCCGGACATTTTGTGGCATGCTCTTGTCTGCCAATTAAAGGATAAAACGAAAATAATCCTTGACTTTTCAAATAAAACTTTTTATAATAACAACAATTAAAAAAGACTAAGCAAAGGCGCTTAAGACATAAAAACTCTAAGGCGTCTTTTTGCATATTTTTAGGAAGAATTACAGAACGCCTTGTGTCCCAAAGACATAAGAAAAAAATAAGAGGAAAGGGGATGGAATTATGCCAGATATGGTGAAAGTTGAAAACTTAAAGAAGAACTTCGGAGATTTAGAGGTTTTAAAGGATATAAGCCTGACAGTAAAGGAGGGTGAAAAGCTGGTCATCATCGGACCCTCCGGATCAGGAAAGTCCACCTTTATCCGCTGCATCAACTACTTGGAGGAGCCCACCAGCGGAAAGATAACCGTGGCAGGCACGGAAGTGACAAAAAAGAACCATTTGGAAATGGCTAAAAAGTATTCCTCCATGGTCTTTCAGCAATTCAATTTATATCCCCATCTCACTGTCTTAGAAAATCTGACTTTAGCACCCATTAAGCTGCAGCATGTTCCCAAGGAAGAGGCAAAGAAGAATGCCATCAAATGCCTGGAACGAGTCGGCTTAAAAGAGAAAGCGGGGAATTATCCTGTTCAGCTTTCCGGAGGGCAGCAGCAGAGAGTGGCCATTGCCAGGGCTTTATGCACCAAACAGCCCTTAATACTCTTTGATGAACCAACCTCTGCACTGGATCCTGAGATGGTCCAGGAGGTTTTAAATGTTATGGTGGAGCTGGCTCATGAGAACATCACCATGATCTGTGTAACACACGAAATGGGCTTTGCGCGTCAGGTGGCAGACCGGGTGATCTTCATGGATGGAGGCTATATCCTGGAAGAGGGAACACCGGAACACTTTTTTGAATGTCCGGAACATGAGCGGACCAAAGCGTTTTTAAGCAAGATCCTTCACTAGGATGCTGTTTAAATAATATTAATGAGGAGGGAACCAATTATGATGAAGAAAATGTTATCACTAGCCCTGGCTTTTGCAGCTATGGCATCCTTAACCGCATGCGGTGCAAAGGCTCCGGAGGCTACCACAGCTGCTCCAGCAGAGACTACTGCAAAGGAAGGAACTGCGGCTGGCTCAGATGCAGCAGGTGGAAAAGCGGCAGCAGACGTACAGAAGATTATTGACCGTGGAGTTTTAAAGGTTGGCTGTAAGGCCGATATACCAAAGTTCAGCTTACAGAATACGGCTACCGGAGAGTATGAAGGCTTTGAGGATGACCTGGCTTATGAGATAGCCGGCTCCATCTTTGGCTGCACCGCAGATGAAGCAAAAGAAAAGAAGCTGGTAGAATTCCAGGGAGTTACCGCAAAGACTAGAGGACCTCTCTTAGAGAACGGTGAGATCGATCTTGTTATCGCTACTTTTACCATTACACCGGAAAGAAAAGAAACATATAACTTCTCTACCCCATATTTTACCGATGCGGTAGGACTTCTGGTTAATAAGAGTTCCGGGATCGAGTCCATCGAAGATCTGGATGGCAAGATCATCGGCGTTGCCCAGTCCTCTACGACAAAGGACGGTTTTAAGAAATATGTTGATGAAAAGGGATACAAAGTAAATCCTCAGTTCCAGGAGTTTGACGGTTATCCGGCACTGGCTCAGGCGCTGGCAACCAATCAGATCGACTGCTTCTCCGTTGACCGTGCGATTCTGGCCGGCTATTTGAATGACGGAAACCAGATCTTACAGGACCGCTTCGCGGAACAGGATTATGGTGTGGCAGCAGCAAAAGAGAATGCAGGGCTTGCAGCTCTTGTTGATGAAAAAGTGACTACCATGCTTTCTGACGGTTCTCTTATGACCCTTCAGGACAAATGGGGCTTGCAGTAAACCCTTATGTAAAGGATAGATGACATGATAAAAGGTCTTTTTGATGCAAAACGATGGAATGCCCTGTTTCAGGCATTTCCCGAATATTATATACCGGGCTTTCTTATGACCCTTAAAATATCACTTGTGGGGCTGGCCGTTGCGCTGGTCCTGGGAGTGATATTTGGTATGTTCTCCACGGCTAAAT
This sequence comes from Lacrimispora sanguinis, assembly GCF_044987295.1. Lineage (NCBI taxonomy): Bacteria > Bacillati > Bacillota > Clostridia > Lachnospirales > Lachnospiraceae > Lacrimispora > Lacrimispora sanguinis. The sequence continues at coordinate 3,599,607 of NZ_CP173277.1, forward strand.
TTAAGCCATTAAGGATAATTTCACGAATTTATGTGGAATTCATACAGAATACGCCTCTGGCCTTGCAGGTATTATGCTATTATTCCGTGCTGCCTATGATATTTTCCAGCTCAGGTTTCAGGATTCCCAAGTTCGTCCTGGGCGTGATCGGAGTGGGTGTCTATCATGGTGCCTATATATCAGAGGTCATAAGGACCGGAATCGAAGCCATACCAAAAGGCCAGTCTGAGGCAGCTTCGTCTCAGGGCTTTTCCTATCTGGAAACCATGTATCATATCATTCTGCCTCAAACCATAAAGATTATCATGCCGCCTCTTGCGAATCAGGCACTTAATCTGGTGAAGAATACCTCCATTCTGGCTATGGTGGCCGGTATGGATCTTATGTACTTTACGGATTCCTGGGGAGCTGACCGGGGATACTTTGCTCAGGCGTATTTTACAAGCGCCGTGATGTACTTTATCATCTGTTTCCCACTGGCAAGGCTGGCCCGCTATCTGGAAATCAGATCCATGCGGCTGCCTGTAGCAAAAACGCTTGATATTAAGGCAGATGAGGAGGCAGCATGTTAGAATTATTTCATCAGATATTTACACCGGCCAATGTGACTTTCATGCTGAAGGGGTTGAGAATGACGGTCATGATCGCTGTTCTTGCCACCGTAATCAGTACATTTTTCGGAACGATCCTGGCACTTATCAGGACCTATTCGTCAGGAAAATGGAAGTGGGCAGGAGGACTCGTGGCCGCCTATACCGAATTTTTCCGCTGCACACCCAATCTTTTGTGGATACTCTGGATCTATTTCACAGTGAAGGGGAATAAGGTAGGAGTATCAGTATTTGCGATTTCCCTTTTCACCTCAGCGGTCATGGCTGAAATATTCCGAGGAGGCTTAAACTCCATTCCTATAGGGCAGTTTGAGGGAGCCCGATCCCAGGGATTCAGCTTTGTAGAGACTCTTATATTTATCGTGCTTCCCCAGATGTATAAGAAGGTGCTTCCGGCGTTGCTCAGCCAGGTAATCACCATCATCAAGGACACTTCCTTCTTAAAGATGGTGGACGTGGCGGAATTTATGAGAAACTGCTCCGTTGTTCTTGGAAGCATATACGATGTCAGAGGCATGCTGCTTCTGTTCGGATTTGAAGCTCTCTGCTATTTTACCATCTGCTTTGCCCTTAGCTGTGCGGTGAGGGGATATCAGAAAACCATTGTGACCGGTTAGGGAGGAACATATTGATATGGAAAAGTTTACTATTACCATTACCCGTGAATTCGGTAGCCTGGGGCGTTCCATTGCCAAGGAGCTATCCAGAGAGCTGGGAGTGGAATTCTATGACCGTGATATTGTGGAGGAGGTTGCAAAGCAATTGAACCTTCCTGTCTCCACGGTCAGCGATGAGGAAGAAAAATCAAAGCATAGCTTTCTGCCACGCATGTTTCCTTTGGGGACGGACGAGACTTATATCCAGGATATCATTTTTGATGTTCAAAAAGGTATTATTCTGGATCTGGCCAGAAAGTCCAGCTGCATCCTGGTGGGAAGATGCTCAGATTATCTGCTTGAAAAGGAAAAGAACAACATCAATATATTCGTTTATGCACCTTATGAAAAAAGGCTGGAAAACTGTGTGAACACTCTTGGCATGACTGAGAGTGAAGCGAAACGGATGATCGTGTCCGTAGACAAAGCCAGAAATGCTTATCATAAAAAATACGCCGGCTACCTGCCAGGTGATCCGGAGCACAAGAACCTGATGATCGACTCTTCCCTTCTTGGGGTCACGGGGACTGCAAAGCTGATTGCAGAGATCGTGAACCAGCTGTATGGAGAATCATAATAATAGGAAGCTTTTTATTAAAACAGGCCTTTTTGGTGAAGCTTGGGCGATGCTCCGGTTTTTCACTGAAATGGCCTGTTTTGTTGACATGAAAGAAAACCAGGGATAGAATTGGATAGGAGAACAGGCTGGCAGGGATTGGGTGAGGTAGCCTGACCGCCTGATAAATATACATCGGCAGGAGGAAAGAAACGTGCGTTATCGAATAAAGAAACGGCTGGTTCCCGTGGGAGCGGATGAGGTGGTTCCGGAAGGGGAGGCCCTTGTTGAGATCATGAGCAAGGAAGAATACTGGAAAGCATATCATACGAAGTATCAGGACCATTTATTGATGAAAAACCTGGAAAGGGCGCAGTATTGCAGGGCAGACTTATTAAAGGACTGTGTCATTGGAACTCTTGTTATTCCTGTTAAAAAGGAACTTTTAGGCAGACCTATGGTATTTGGCTATTATATGGACCAAAGCCGGCTGATCTTTCTTGATGACAGCGGGGAAGTGGGAAAAATACTGAAAGAGATGGAACGGAACCAGATCTTTGATAAGACTTGTGTTTCTCATATACTTTTTGAATTCCTGGAATATCAGGTAAAGGATGAAATTGAATTTTTACAGAAGTATGAGGAAAAGCTGGCAGCAATGGAAGACCGGATCATGAGTGGAAAAAGAGAGCGGAGCGATGTTCCGGGAGCCATATTAAGGGCGAGGAAGGAACTGGCAAAGATTTCTTCCTATTATGGACAACTCTTAAATGTCAGCCAGACCTTGATGGAAAATTATAATGGGCTATTAAAGGATGAAGAGTGTGTTCTGTTCCATCTGTTTTCGGGCCGTATGGCAAGGCTTACAGAGCATGGTAAGGAATTAAGGGAATATGCCCTGCAGATCCGGGAAATGTATCAGGTGCATATAGATATGAAACAGAACCATGTGCTGTCCTTTCTCACCATGGTCACCGTTATTTTCATGCCTCTTACGCTGATTGCCGGCTGGTATGGCATGAATTTTAAAAATATGCCGGAACTTAACTGGAATTATGGCTATCAGGTTTGTGTGGCGGCCAGCGTTATTATTATACTGATAGAGATATGGTATTTTAATAAGAACGGCTGGTTAAAAAGATAGGAGATCATAGAAAATGGTAATTATTTCCTATTAAAAAGATGCAGGAAATTCAAGTCATTGCCCTTGACACTCAAAAAAAAATCTGCTATAGTATATCTTTGTGTGAAGCGAGAGGATGAAGGTCTGAAACGTGCCTGATACCTCTCGTTTTGTTTGCGAAAAGTGTGTGCGAGGCCGTCGGCAACATGGGAAGCCGGTTGGCCGTAAGAAAGGAACCAAGCATTTATGGAAACAATTAGATTTGATGAATTGCAGTTAGATGAAAGAATTCTGCGGGCAGTAGCAGACATGGGATTTGAAGAGGCATCTCCGATCCAGGCTCAGGCCATTCCGGTCCAGGCTGAGGGAAGAGATATCGTTGGGCAGGCTCAGACAGGAACCGGAAAAACAGCAGCCTTTGGCATCCCAATGTTGCAGAAGATCGATCCTAAGGTGAAAAAGCTTCAGGCGGTTGCCCTCTGTCCTACCAGAGAGCTTGCTATTCAGGTGGCAGATGAAATCCGCAGGCTTGCTAAATACATGCACGGTGTTAAAGTCCTTCCGATCTACGGAGGACAGGACATTGTAAAACAGATCCGTTCTTTAAAAGACGGTACTCAGATCATTATCGGAACTCCTGGCCGTGTTATGGATCATATGCGCAGGAAGACCGTGAAATTCGAGCACGTTCATACGGTGGTCATGGATGAAGCCGATGAGATGTTAAATATGGGATTCCTTGAGGATATGGAAACTATTTTAAGCCAGCTTCCGGAAGAGCGCCAGACTGTTATGTTCTCCGCTACCATGCCGCCTGCTATTATGGAAATCGCAAGAAAGTTCCAGCAGGAGCCGGTAACCGTTAAGGTAGTAAAGAAAGAACTGACCGTTCCTAAGGTGACCCAGTATTATTATGAAGTAAAACCTAAGAGCAAGGTAGAAGTTATGTGCCGTCTGCTTGATATGTACGCACCGAAGCTGTCTGTTGCTTTCTGTAACACCAAGAAGCAGGTAGACGAGCTGGTACAGGCCCTTCAGGGACGTGGTTACTTCGCGGAAGGACTTCATGGAGATTTAAAGCAGATCCAGCGTGACAGGGTCATGAACAGCTTCCGTAACGGTAAGACAGAGATCCTTGTGGCAACTGATGTTGCAGCCCGTGGAATCGACGTAGACGACGTAGAAGCCGTATTTAACTATGACCTTCCCCAGGATGATGAATATTATGTTCACAGAATCGGCCGTACCGGTCGTGCAGGCCGTGAGGGTATTGCCTTCAGTTTCGTAGTAGGCAAGGAAGTTTATAAGCTTCGCGACATTCAGCGTTACTGCAAGACCAAGATCATTCCTCAGGCTATCCCTTCCTTAAATGACGTAACTGCCATTAAGGTGGATAAGATTCTGGAAAATGTGGCCGACACCATCGGAGATACAGATTTAAGCAAGATGGTAAACATCATTGAAAAGAAGCTTTTGGAAGAGGATTATACGTCTCTTGATTTGGCCGCAGCTTTACTGAGAATGATGATGGGCGAGGAAAATGAGGACATCATTGATACAAGAGAGCCTCGTTCTCTGGATAATCTTGAAAACTTGTACGGCGGCGGAAGCCGTGGCCGCAGCAGCAGAAATGGAAATGGAAGCGGAAATGGCCGTGGAGGAAGATATGATTCTTCCAGAGAAGATATGGCCCGTCTGTTCATTAACATTGGAAAGAACCAGAATGTGAAGCCAGGAGATATTCTGGGCGCCATTGCTGGAGAATCCGGCATGCCAGGTAAGATGGTCGGAAGCATCGATATGTATGACAAGTATACATTTGTAGAGGTTCCGAGAGAAAGCGCCGACGCTGTATTACAGGCCATGAAGGATGTTAAGATCAAAGGAAAAAATATCCATATGGAAAAAGCCAACGGAAAAGGCAGATAAATTTCCGGGAGCTGGGAGAGGAAGGAAGACGGAGTGTCTTACCGGATTCGCCCAGCTCCCGTTTTTTTGTCCACAGGTAATAAAAGGTTTTCTTGCTTCTTGTGGAAAAAGAAGTTACAATAAGTTCAAGATGTGTATATAGTACCGTTTTCAAGAGGTTTTGGGTCAGGAAATGCTTCGGGCAGGGTGCGAAAGCCAGCCTGTAGGCAGGTATATAGTAACTGGAGGTTATGATGGAAGAGTGGAAGAAGAATGATCGAATCGAGGTAGTGATTGAGGATATGAGCGAAACCGGGGAAGGGATCGGAAAGACCGATGGATTTACCTGGTTTATTAAGGATACAGTGATCGGAGATAAGGTCCAGGCTAAGGTGATGAAAACCAAGAAGTCTTATGGGTTTGCAAAGCTGGAGCGGATCACGGAACCGTCTGTAAACAGAGTGACACCCAAATGTCCGGTCGCAGGGCCTTGCGGCGGCTGTCAGCTTCAGGCAATGGATTATGAAGAACAGCTGCGTTATAAGGAACGGAAGATTTATAACAATATTACCAGGATCGGCGGCTTTTCTGAAGTTCCTATGCTGCCTATCATGGGGATGGACGAGCCATGGAGATATAGGAATAAGGCACAGTTTCCATGGGGACTGGACAAAGATGGGAATATTATCGTGGGATTTTATGCGGGACGTACCCATTCTATCATAGGCTGTGAGGATTGCCTTCTGGGGGCAGAGGAGAACCGGGAGGTCTTAAGGCGGATCAAAGCGCATATGGAACGGTATCACCTCATGCCTTATGATGAAGCCACTCACAAGGGGCTGATTCGTCATACCCTGATTCGTAAAGGGTTTCGGACCGGGGAACTTATGGTCTGTCAGGTTATTAATGGAAAAAGCCTGCCTCACAGCGAGGAGTTAGTAAAAAGCCTTCTGGAAATCCCGGGTATGACCAGTATTTCTTTTAACATCAATAAGGATAGGACCAATGTGATTTTAGGGGACCGGGTGGAAAACCTTTATGGGCCAGGCTATATTACGGATTCTATTGGAGAGGTGAAATACCGCATTTCACCCCTGTCCTTTTATCAGGTGAATCCGGTGCAGACGGAAAAGCTTTATGGCGCTGCCCTTGAGTATGCAGGACTTACCGGTGGGGAAACGGTTTGGGATCTTTACTGCGGGATTGGAACCATCTCTCTATTCCTGGCACATAATGCGAAAAAGGTATATGGAGTGGAGATCGTACCACAGGCCATTGAGGATGCCAGGGAGAATGCCAGATTAAATGGATTGGATAATGTGGAGTTCTTTGTAGGGAAGGCGGAAGAAGTGCTGCCGGAGCAGTATGAAAAGAATCATGTGTATGCAGACGTGATCGTGGTGGATCCTCCCAGAAAGGGCTGTGATGAAGCGTGCTTAAATACCATTGTGAAGATGGCGCCGAAGAGAGTGGTGTATGTGAGCTGTGATTCGGCTACATTGGCAAGAGATATGAAGTACCTGGCTGAGAGAGGGTATAAGGTAGAGAAGGTCAGAGGGTGTGATATGTTCCCTCAGGGGCTGCACGTGGAGACGGTTTGCCTTCTTGAACGTGCCAAAAGCGATGTCTCATAATGATATGTCGAAGAAAAAACATCGATTAATTAAAAGGAGGAGTTCCTATTAATAAAACAATAAATGAACCATGGATTAAGCTAAAAGACTGTCTTAGTTACGAAGATTATGATTCGATTAATTCGCTTCAGATGCAATGCTTCCATGAAGATCAAATCACTTTAAAGCTGGAGCTTGATTATAAGCTTGGTGATGCTGTAAATAGTACTGACAGAACTGGTATCCACGACATCAACGAATTTATGTATTACGCAGGTGAACAACTAGTAGGATATATCGGGATATGTGATTTTGGAGGTACATCGGCACCTCTCGAAATTACTGGTATGGTACATCCAAAATATAGACGACAAGGGATTTTTTCAAAATTGTTTGAATTAGCCATTGCAGAAGGCAGACGGAGGAATGGGAGGGGCATTCTTGCATTATGCGATAAAAAATCTGTTTCCGGCCACGAATTTTTAGAAAGAGCCGGAGCGGCATATAAATTTTCGGAATTTGAAATGTATCTGCATGATGAATCCTTTGAGATGATCGAGAAACGGCTATGTAACATTAACTTCAGAAAAGCTACCAATGCAGATGCCTTTGAGGTAGCCCGACAAAACACGATTTATTTTGGCGACCTTCCGGAGAAAGAGAATGAGAATGATCCAAACGAGGAAATTCTTTTACCGGAGGACGAAGAAAGAAAAGGTATGACCATTTATTTCGCGGAAAAGGATAATCAGATTATCGGGAAGGTTCATCTGCAGATGATTAACGGGCTTGGAGGGATCTACGGGCTGGGAATATTGCCGGAGAACCGAGGAAAGGGATTTGGGCGGGCAATTCTAATGAAGGCCATAGAAAAACTAAAGGATGCAAAAGCAACAGAGATTATGCTCCAGGTTGCCGCTGAGAATGAGACAGCCCTCCGCCTATACAAGTCCTGTGGATTCCAGGAAACGTCAGTAATGGACTATTTTGAACTGAAATGATTACATTGATGATTCAATAGGGGGAAGATGTAAGTGGAGATTTTTGTGGATGCAGACGCCTGTCCGGTAGTTAAAGTTGTGGAAAAGGTAGCAAAAGAAAATAGGGTAGAAGTATGTCTCCTATGCGATACAAATCATGTGTTACAGTCTGATTATAGTGTGATAAAGGTTATTGGTGCAGGAGCTGATGCAGTTGATTTTGCATTGGTAAGCCTGTGTAAATCTGGAGATATTGTAGTAACCCAGGATTATGGTGTGGCGGCAATGGTGCTGGGAAAAAATGCATATGCGATTCATCAATCTGGAAGATGGTATACCAATGACAACATAGATCAGCTTCTTATGGAGCGGCATATGGCAAAAGCGGCAAGGAGAGCAAAATCTAAACATCATCTGAGTGGACCAAGAAAAAGAACTCTGGAAGATGACAAGCAATTTGAAGAATCATTTCGAAAATTAATTGCCCATGCTGGTGAAAAATAACGATCTGATTTTTGACACGTAACTTGCATTGATTAATCTAGGCTAAGGAGGTTAATTTTATGGATAATAGAATTCTGCCAAATGAATTCCCAACTTTAACTACAGATCGATTAATACTTAGAGAATTAGTTGAAGAAGATGCGTTAAGGCTGTATTCTATTCTGTCATCTGAGAAGGTCACGGAATATTTTGGAATGTTTCCCTTGATAGATGTAGAAACAGCGAAAGGTATAATCGCTCGTTATAAAAATTCGTTTAACGATGACTTTGCAATACGATGGGGGATTGAACTAAAAGAAACAAATTTAATAATTGGCACTTGTGGATTTCATAATTGGAATCATAGACACAATAGAGCTGAAATTGGATATGAATTACATGAAGATTATTGGTACAAAGGGTATGCAAAAGAAGCATTAAAACCAATTATAGAGTATGGTTTCAGTCACATGCAATTGTCAAGAATTGAAGCCATTGTATACCCTGAAAATAAGAATTCAGAAAAACTGTTAAGGAAGATCGGTTTTGATTATGAAGGTTTATTAAAGGGATATGCTTTTTTTAGAAATAAACAACAGGATTTAAATATGTTCTCTCTATTAAACAATAATATATAAAGTGACTCATATAGGGATAACAATGGATGTCGATATGTAAGCCTCTAATTAACAAGATTCCTTTTGGAACCAAGGCGAGGGAAAATGGCCTCTTCCTTAGAAATTGACTGAACCGTCATGAAGATAGTAACAGTCGTAGAATGGAGAAACCAGTGAATACAGTACAAAAAATAAAAACTCTGCGGAAACACCCATTAATTGAATTATTAAAAAATAACAAAGGAAATCCAAGAACTCTAATTTTAATGGAACCGCTCTGGGGTATCCCGTATAACTTGATCGCACCTTTTGCTACTCTATATATGTACACGCAGGGAATAACGGACGTTCAAATCGGACTGATTCTATCGATTGCAATGTTTGTCCAGGTATTTTTTTCCTTCTTCGGTGGTATTATAACCGATAAGTTTGGGCGCAAATTTACAACCATGATGGGTGATTTCTTTGGTTGGTGCGTTGCCTGCCTGATATGGTCTGTTTCGGGTAACTTTTGGTTCTTTTTAATTGCAGTTTTATTTAACAGTTTTGAGCAGATTAACCAGACAGCATGGTATTGTTTATTGATTGAAGATGCAGATTCCAAGGATCTATTAGGAATATATACCTGGGTGAACATAGGCGGATTGGTTGCAATCTTTTTTGCACCAATTTCAGGATTGTTGATAAATTCCTTTACCGTGGTTCCGGTTGTCCGTATTTTATATTTTGTTTTTGCTGTGAATATGCTGATTAAGGTGATTGTTACCTTTAAGTATTGTGATGAAACCCGGCAGGGAACGATCCGTATGACAGAGACGAAAGATACCTCTGTTTTCCAGATGTTATATGAGTACAAGGATCTGATACCCAAAATACTAATGGATAAAGAGATTATGAAAGTGCTTATGATCTCTGTAATATTACATATCACGAATCTTGTCAGTACTAACTTCTTTAGCTTGTATGTAACCCAAAGGTTAGGTATCGCAGATCGTTATCTGGCTTTTTTCCCTATTTTGAATGCGGCCGTGATGTTGATTTTCATGATTGGAGTACAGCACCGCTTGGAATCTGTAAAGTTCCGTATTCCGATGTGGATCGGCCTGGTATTGTATGCTGCATGCTCGATTCTTCTGATCCTGACTCCGATCGGTGGTATGCCGTTTATTATTATTTATGTCTTTGTTGCGGCAGTAGCCAGCGCCCTTGTAATGCCTCGTAAAGATGCCTTGCTCCAGCTTACTATTAATCCGAAGGAGCGGGCTCGTATTAATGCTTTGATAATGTCCTTTACCATAGCTTTTGCATCACCTTTTGGCTATTTTGCTGGCTGGTTATCAAGTATTGACCGTCGCTTGCCATTTGTGTTTACATTTACTATTTTCATCGTTGCAATCATAATCGTTGGCCGTATCCGTGATCCTGAATTCGGTAAAGAGCATGGGGGAGCTGATAATCCTGTGGCTAATGGTTAACCGTTTCACCGGTAGCTTTAGGATTTTTAATCCGAGTTATAAATAACAGAGGCGTAACATGAACTGCTCCCTGTCAAAAAGTAAGGGAGCGGTTCATTTTTTCTGATTCACTCGATGCCTGGTCTCCTGGCATTGTAACCCTGTGAACGGTTTAGCTAATATGTGCTACAGCACGAATTTCAATCAGCTGGCCAGGAAACGCCATACCTGACACTCCGACCAGGGTGCCGGCCGGTCGATGATCACCCACATACTCCTTGAAAATACGAATGCATTTTTCGAAATGTTCTTGTGGGTCAGTCAGAAAAATCTCCATCTCAGCGATGTTCGACCTCTCAGCGCCAAATCCTGCCAGTACCCGGTCAAGATTTTCCAGCGTTTGTATTGTCTGTGCCTCGATATCGCCCTCTCCAACAAACGTGCCCTGCATATCATGGGAGAATTGACCCGATATATATAGAGTGCCGTTAACGCAGTAGCCCTGGGCGATGCCGTGTTCGTCTTCCCATGGTAGACCGTGATTGTAGGTATTAATATTAGTCATTATTATCTCTCCTTTACTTTAAAGTAAGCTTAGTATATACTAAGCTAAAATAAAAGAATAGTACGCACTATATTGATAGGTACTATTCGAAAGGATAGTGTATGTAAATATGGGTATGGCTGATTTTAATGGTGAAGTTAAAAATATACAGGATACACCTTTTGGTTATACGATGTCAGTGATCGGTGGTAAATGGAAAATGGTTATTATATACCTTTTAGCCGAAAACCAAACAGTTCGCTTTAATGAACTGAAAAGACAATTAGGTACTATTACTTTTAAAGTATTGAGCTCTCAATTAAAAGAATTAGAAGCGGATGGACTGGTGAAGCGGAAAGAGTATCCTCAAATCCCTCCTAAAGTAGAGTACAGTCTGACAGGTAAAGCAGAAACTCTATTACCCGTTTTGGAAGAATTGTGTGAGTGGGGAGGTAAAAATCGAAATAATTAGAAGTTAGCCGATCATGCCGTTCTAATTGAATGGCTTGGTCAAGCGTAAGAAAAGAGATAGATTTAAATAATACAGATTAAAAGGAGAATTTATGCAATTTAAAGAATTGAATATTATGCCTGATATTATTAAGGCTTTGGAAAAGGAAAATTACGATGTTCCTACACCGATACAGGAAGAGGCAATACCAGTTATATTAAGCGGCAGGGATTTACTTGGTTGTGCACAGACAGGCACCGGAAAAACAGCTGCATTTGCTATACCAACGCTTCAGCTGCTCAGCGAAGAAAAAGTGCCTCATCGGGCAAAACAAAATATAAGGGCTCTGATCGTAACACCGACCAGAGAGTTGGCTCTGCAAATTTATGAAAGTTTTAATACTTATGGGAAATACACCAAATTAAAATCTTGTGTAGTCTTTGGGGGAGTATCTCAAAAGCCTCAGGAGGAAAGCTTAAAGCAGGGGGTAGATATACTGGTGGCAACACCAGGAAGACTATTGGCCTTAATCGATCAAAATATTATAAATATTGAACATATTAAAATATTAATTTTGGACGAAGCCGACCGCATGCTGGATATGGGATTTATCCATGATGTTAAAAGGATCATTGCCAAGACACCTTTAAAAAGGCAAACATTACTTTTTTCCGCTACCATGCCCCCGGACATCGCAAAGCTGGCGAGTACGATTTTGAAGACGCCTGAGAAAATAGAAATCACTCCGGTATCATCTACGGTGGATACCATTGAACAGTATTTGTATTTTGTTGATAAATGTAATAAGAAGGATTTGCTTTTGCACATTTTAAAAGATGAGAACATCGCTTCAGCCCTGGTATTTACACGTACCAAACACGGGGCAGATCGTCTCATGAAGCAATTATCAAGGAGTGGTGTAATTGCGAAGGCAATTCATGGGGATAAATCACAAGGTGCGCGTCAGACTGCATTAAACAACTTTAAAAACAAAACATTGCGAATATTGCTTGCAACAGATATCGCGGCAAGAGGAATAGATATAGATGAACTAACTCATGTTATTAATTACGACCTGCCAGATATACCAGAGACGTATGTGCATCGTATTGGACGGACAGGCAGGGCGGGACTCGGCGGAACAGCAATATCCTTTTGTGATTTTGATGAAAAAGGGCAACTTAATGATATTGAAAAATTGATAGGGAAGAGATTAATAGAAATAAAGGATCATCCCTACCCATTAATGAACAACTTTCCGGCGGTAAAGGTTGTTCAGCCAAGAAGGGATAAAGCAAAAACAGCAAAATCTCAAGACAAACCAATATCCCAGACTACCTCACAAAAATCGGGTGTATCGTCAAAGAGAGAATCATTGCATACAGCTTCCATAGATCGTGTTTCATCAACAAAGAAAAAGTATCGAATGACAGCCGATGGAACATTGAAAGAAAAAAGAGGTTTTAATAATTTTTCAAAGAGGGACAAAAAGCGGTAGATTTACTTTTCCGTTGTATTATAGATTTTTTAAAGCAGAAAATATAGAAAGGAATGCCAGTGTAGCGCATACGCCGGCATTCCTTTTTTCTATAAAGACAATTTTAATGATGTAATTTAAATCACTCTTTATTTTGTTTATTCAGATCACTCTGTTTTAGATGCTCGATTCCCCATCGATTCATTTCTTCCATAATCGGGCTTAAAGATGTTCCAAGCTCCGTAAGAGAATATTCCACCTTTGGTGGCACCTCTGGATAAACCTTTCTATAAATTATTCCATCGGCTTCCAGCTGACGAAGTTGTTGTGTCAGCATCTTCTGACTTATTCCGTTGATTCCTTTACTGAGTTCAATAAATCTTTGTGTAACGTTATTGAACAGATTTCTCAGAATAAGTACCTTCCATTTGTGCCCGATCAAATTGACGGTATGCTCAATAGGGCATAATTTATCACACGGCATTATTATCACTCCTATCAACTATTGTGTTTACTTACTATTTGGTTAGTATACCACAAAATAGTGCCTTCTTGCAAAAAGTTTGTAACGATATTATAGTGATGATACAGCAGTACCATTTAAATCAGTTGATTTTGATTTAAGCGGATGCACATTGCTGAATACTATTTTAAATAGATAGGAGTTAAAAATGGAAAAAATTAATATTAACGATATCCTGGATTTTGCAGCTGAAAAAAGTGCGCGTAAGGCGATTTTCAAAGAAGGTCAGTTAGATACAGGACTTTTACTATATGCCCCAGGACAAATAACACCTGATCATAAGCATTCAGATATCGATGAAGTCTTTTATGTAATTTCTGGTGAAGGTACCATTACTATAAACAATGAAGAAGTACTTGTGAAAGAAAAGGATATAATTTTCTCGCCAAATGGTGAAACACATGGATTTAATAATACCAGTTCTGACAACTGGGTTGTGCTGCAGATTAAAATCGAAACAAGCAAAAAGGATTAAACCATAATTATATAAAATCTAGATTGAACGAAGGAGGTATAGTTTCATGTTTACACGAATAGACCATGTTGCATTTTCAGTAAAGGACAGACAAAAGTCGATCGACTTTTATGAAAAAAACTTTGGATTTAAAAAGTATTTTGAACACGATGTTCCTGGAGTACCAAATCTTGAAAAAGTTGTTTATCTTCAGCTAGGCGATACCGTGTTAGAGTTTGAACACTGGACAAATGAGAAGGAGAATCAGGGGTATCATTTCTGCCTCATTAGCGATGATTTTGATTCAGATTATCAAAGGCTTAAGAACGCAGGAGTCCCGGTTGTGACTGAGCCACATATTCCCGAGCCCAGGACATTACAGGAAAAAGGCTGGAAAAGAGTTGTTTTTCAAGGCCCTGACGGCGAACTCATTGAGTTTCGAGGTTAAAGAAGTAATTTGCTAATAACTTGGTTCAATTTTAAAAACCTTCAACTTACGCAAATTTTTGCTGTAAGTTGAAGGTTTTTAAAATTGAAATTGCGCTTCTGTACTTGTTATAATACAAGATCTAAAACCGGTATATACTGTTGCCCGGAGTGCATATCAAATTCTTTTACAGATTCACAAAAACATACTACTTTTACTACTATATTGACATCGCATAGTTTCCCATATATAATTACAGTGTAAATTAAGTTAACACTGTTAAGTGGAGGGCTGGTATGGGAATAAAGGAACGGCGTGATGTTGAAAAAGAAGAGATGAAAAAGAAAATAATGGATGCCGCCATTGAGGTTATTGAACAGGAGGGGTACGAGAAATTATCAATAAGAAAAATAGCTGCCAAAATAGAGTATTCTCCGACTACCATCTATCTTTACTATAAAGATAAAGCTGAAATTATTACAGATATGTCAGACCAACTTTATAATAAAGTTATGGGAGACGTAGTTGCTGTTTTAAATAAGGAGGCAGCATCTCCAGTAGATAAACAAGTCCATGATAGTTTGTGTGTATTCATCAAGGGGCTATGCAGTGAACCGGAAATGGTAAAAGCGGTTATGCATAGCGGTATTAATGTCATATTTGCTAATGATAGCATAGGAAAGCCAACCAATCCTGGAATAGATATGCTTGATCATTTAGTTTCTAACGGAATTACACAAAAAGTCTTTAAGCCTGGAATTGAGAATAATTCATGGATGATTGTAAGTGCATCACTTGGCTTTGTATTGAGTTCCTTTGGAAGCCAATTGTACCTGCTTGATAATTTTCACAAGCATGTAGATGATTTTGTAGATATTTTAATGGGAGGAATTAGGCAGTGAATACTATTATCATTTATTCAAGTAAATATGGATGCACAGCGGATTGTGCAATGCTCTTAAAATCTGGATTGCCTGGTACTGTAGAACTTGCTAACATAAACGAAATCAACCCCAAAACGCTTCTCATAGAACGCTTTGATACGGTCATTTTAGGGAGCTCCATTTATATCGGTGCGATTTCAAAGAAATTGCGTGCGTTTTGCATTGAAAACGTAAATGTGTTGAGCAGGAAAAGAGTGGGAATATTTATCTGCTGTGGCGTTCCAGAACAAACAAATGAATATTTGTCCAAAAACTTTCCGGAAGCACTTCTTAAAAGTGCAGTTGTCGTAAAGGATTTTGGCGGTGAAGCCAGAATAGATAAACTGAAAGGATTGGATAAGCTAATTATGAAAGCTGCCATGAAGGACAACTATGAAAGCTTGAAAATCTCTCATGATCATTTAAAGAGCTTTATAAAAGAAATAAGCATGTAATCCATTTAAAAATATTAAAGTCAAGACAGAAGGCATATGTTATATATAATGTTTAAAAAGCTATTGGAGGCAAAGGATCAAAATGACAAAGCTTACCGGCCGAATTGTTTTCCCAGATGATCCATGTTATGAGATTGCCCGTAAGGATTATAATACGAGGTTCTCAAAGTATCCCCTGGCTATTATATACTGCCAGGATACCCAGGATGTAATGAATGCGGTAAAATGGACTAGAGAGAATTGTATTTCAATACGTGCCCGCAGTGGAGGGCACAGTTATGAAGCTTTTTCAATATTAAATGATGGAATTGTCATAGATGTAAGCGAGATAGATAAAATCATTTTTGATGAAACCAATATGGAAGCAACGATCGGTGCCGGGGCTGCCCTTCTGCCAATTTACGAATGCTTATGGAATAGTGGTGTTACGATTCCGGGAGGAACATGTCCAACGGTTGGCATTGCCGGACTTACACTAGGAGGGGGATTTGGAATGCTGACTAGGGAGATGGGCCTGCTTTGTGATAACTTAATAGCCGTCCAGATGGTCAATGCAAAGGGAGAAGTAGTATGCGCCGACCGATGTACGAATCCCGATCTCTTTTGGGCCTTACGTGGAGGTGGGGGCGGAAACTTTGGGATAGTAACATCATTTACCTTTAAAGTTCACCCGATTTCAGATGTTGCCGTTTATAATATTACCTGGAATTGGTCGGATTCCAGAGAAGTCATCAAGGCATGGCAGGCATGGGCTCCGTTTGTTGATGAACGTTTGACATCAATTATAGACCTGTTTACCAAAAAAGATGGCCGTATTTCTTCAGCCGGTGAATTTTTAGGTAATGAAGACCAACTGAAATGCTTACTTAAACCATTAATTTCCGCAGGCAATCCAATTCAGATAGATATTCAGACAATATCATATATTGAAGCAGTAATAAAATTTGATGGTGGTCTGGGCCCTCATAAATTTAAAAACACTGGAGCTTTCGTGTATCATAGTTTACCTGATGAGGCAATAGATACCCTGCTTTGCTTTATGGAAACTTCCCCCAATAAAGATAACTCAGTTCAATTTCAGAGCCTGGCAGGGGCAGTCAGGGAGGTTCCTCCAGATGGAACGGCCTATTTCCATCGTGATGCAAACTATATCATGCAGTATATAACACGCTGGAAAGCTGATAAAGAAAAAGAGCCAAACATACATTGGGTAGAAAGTCTAAGAAGAGCCATGTTAAAATATGTAAATGGAACCTACGTCAATTGGCCTGATGTTTTTATCAAAGACTGGCCCAAGGCATATTATGGTACCAATTATCAGGAACTTATGCAAATTAAATGCAAATACGACCCGGAAAATATATTCCACTTTAAGCAGAGTATATGTCCGGACTAACAGTGACTTAAAAATATAATAATGTTTCTTTGATTACTGATATGGAGCAAAGAGATACAATGGAATAAAATTAAAAGCTATGAGATACCGTAAAAACGGTATCTCATTTTTTACCTGGATAATTTAGAGGTAATTGACAATCTCGTATATACCAACAAAAAGATAATTTAGTAACAGTATTGACAAATTCATTTTCCAATCCTATAATAAAATAGACATATATGTCTATTTTAAGAAAAAGGATGATTTTAATGCCGCAGGTAAGCGAAAAATATCTGGAAGCACGAAAAAATAAAATAGCGATAGCAGCGGTTAATGTTTTTGCTAAGAAAGGTTATTCCAATGCCACGATGAAAGATATTATGGATGAAGTCCAAATATCGCGGGGGGGTTTATATGCTCATTTTGAAAACATTGACACTGTTTTTCTGGCCGCGTTAAAATATGATGATTTTTTAAACATCGAATCAGCTTTAAGTCCTGATCCCAAGGAACCCTTATTTCCGCAATTAAAAGATTGGATTCAAAAAACAGTATTGTCAGTACAAGATTCAGATAGGAATTTAGTACGTGCAAAGTCAGAATTTTTCCTTTCCCATAATACTTCTGAATTTCCATATTTAAAAGAAAGGCATGAAAAGCTAGCAAATGTGATTCAATTATTCATTCATATGGGAATCGAAGCGGGAGAATTTAGAGATACAATTGATGTAAACACTTTTTCTGAATTACTTATAGCAATGATTGATGGAATCATGTTGCAGCAATATAATCAATTTTGCTCCGGTATTAATCTTTCTAAAAGGATTGATTTACTGAATATGATGATTGAGCGCATTCTATCTTAAGGAGGATCATTCAATGTTTGAAAACGAAATCATAAAACTAAGAAAATTATCACTTGATGATTACAATATTTATCATAGTTGGCGAAATGACGTAGAAGTCATGTATACCACCAGCCCCCTGCTAGACATTTACACATTAAAGGATACAGAAGAATTCATCACATCAATAATTTCTCAGTCTAATGCAAAAAGCTATATCATTGAGCATAAGGAGACGAATCAAGCGGTAGGCATTGTCTCTCTAAGTAATATTGATTACAAAAACCGCTCTGCTGAATGTATTATTGATATTGGAGCAAAAGATATGTGGGGAAAAGGCATTGGTAAAGCGGCTCTTTCTCTAATACTTGTGTATGCTTTTAGCGAACTTAACTTACATCGGGTATTCTTAAACGTGTTCTCGTTTAATAAAAGAGCAATTAAACTCTACGAGAAAATGGGATTTATGCATGAAGGAGTATTACGTCAGGCGTTCTATCGTGCCGGAGATTGGCATGACATTGTTATAATGAGCATCTTAAAAAACGAATATTTATCTGTTAGTTAAACATAGGCCCCCGCAGGAAGTCGCAGACAAAATCGACTTTATAAGCGGAGGCTTTTTGCTTGGAAAATACTATTAAGCATGATATCTCCATTTTATTGATAATCTTACAATATTGCTTGACAAATACGTTAGGAAACTTTATAGTTAAGGCAACTTAAATAAAGGAAGGGTAAAGCTTTGGTTCCGAAAACAGATCATCAGAATGAAAATGAATTGTTCCATTTGGTTACAGAAATTAATGAGATAACTTATTCCATGAATGCTCGTTTGATGAAAGAGCGTCAATCCTTATTTAATGAGGATCTGTCATCCAAACAAATGATAATAATGGATTTGGTGAAGAAAGAATCTCAATTATCTATAAGCCAACTGGCTGAAGCGATGAATGTAACTTCAAGTGCTGTTAGCCAGATTGTCTCCAAATTAGAAAAAGAGAAATATCTATTAAGGACAATTAATCCTGATAATAGAAGAGAGATAATTGTGCAGTTAGATGAGAGAGGGCACCAATACTATTCAAAAGAAGAAGATATTAACAGGGAAATCGTGAATCGCTTTTATTCTCGCATGAAAATGGAAGATATGATACAATTACGAGACATTTTAGCAAAACTCAATTTAATAGTTGAAGAAGAATTATCAAGATAAGTGTTAAAAGGAAAATTATATCATGAATGAAAAAAGAGAAATACTAAATAAATTATTTACAGAAATTCAAACAAAACGATTGATGAATGGTACTGTCTTAGTGGCTCAAGACGGTGAACTATTATATAAGGGAGCTTTTGGCGAGGCTGAACTCGATTCAAAACGAAAGTTAAAAATAAATTCAATATTTAACTTAGCATCAGTATCAAAGCCCGTGACTGCTTTGGGTATATTGTTATTGGTACAGGATCATAAACTTTCTCTTGATGACCCTATAGAAAAGTGGTTACCTAATATACCTTATAAAGGGGCTACAGTAAGACAATTATTGAATCACACTTCAGGACTGCCCGATTATTTAGAGTTATTTGAACATCACTGGGATAAATCACAAATAGCGGTGAACCGGGATTTGTTAGAGCTACTCATTAAGTATCAGCCGGAACGGCTATTTGAGCCGAATGATCATATGGAATACAGCAATACAGGTTATGTAATGCTTGCTCTCATCATTGAAAAAGTTTCGGGGCATTCGTTTGCAGATTATATGAAAACAAATATATTTTTACCTGTCGGAATGCAGGACACAGAAGTATTCTGTCAAAGATTAACTGGAAAGGTTTTGGATAATTATGCCTATGGTTATGTGTTTG
Source organism: Lacrimispora sanguinis (assembly GCF_044987295.1). Classification (NCBI taxonomy): domain Bacteria; kingdom Bacillati; phylum Bacillota; class Clostridia; order Lachnospirales; family Lachnospiraceae; genus Lacrimispora; species Lacrimispora sanguinis. The sequence goes on from NZ_CP173277.1 coordinate 3,618,954, forward strand.
ATGTTTACAAAGGTAAATATGTTTTGCCAGATGAATTTACTGAAACAGAATTTGTTGTTTATCTTGATGGAATCGTGGGTGATGGTGCGCTTCATTCCACCGTTGACGATTTATATCTCCTAGACCGGGCATTGAGGGATGAGACACTGATTGATGACACTTTATTGAAGGAAGCCTATTCTCCATCTTCCCCGAGACTTGATAGTCAATTTAAATATGGACTGGGATGGATTTTAGAGAATGATAAGAAAAGGGGAAGATCTGTATGGCATAGTGGTGGTTGGCCAGGTTATACCACATACTTTAAAAGATACATTGATCATGATTCTACGGTTATATTTTTAAGAAACAAAGAACAGGACTTTGACTTTGAACAATCTATTTTACATGCAATTGAGAATATACTATTTGATGAACCATATGAGATCGCAAAAGTGCCAGAATTTCAAATGGCAAAAACATTAGACTCTGAGTTTTTAAACAAATATGTTGGCGAGTACCGGCTGGAAGATAATCCGGAAATGTCTGCAAAGGTTCTGATGAAAAATCAGCGGTTATTCCTTGAACTTCCAGGATCAATGAAACTTGAAATGTATGCGGTTTCCGATACTGAATTTTTCCTTCGCAGCTTATCTGTGACAGTTAAATTTTCAAATGATGGTATTTATCATCATTTGACTATTCATGATGGCAGTACCACTCAGACTGCCAGGCGTATATAAAAAATGAGGTTAAGAACAGGTTGTAATAGAGAGGAGAAAAAATAACTTGTATAAAAATTATTTTATCAGCCAAAATGATCAAAATTTTTATCCGGAATCTGCATGTGGAATTGCCTGCCTTTCTATGTTATTAAAATATCACCAGATCGCTGGTCACGATAATTTTGAGAAGCTTGCTAAAGAATTAAACTTTAATGTTTCACCAGAAGAAAAAGGATATGATAATGATGATATGAAATGTGGGACTTACCCTGAAGACATATTTAAGTATTTTACTAAAAATAATATCAACTTCAGAATGTCTTTCTATGATGATGAATGGAAGGATTCTCTGAAAAAGTCTCCCGTTATGGTAATGATGACTGGTAATGAAGAAGAGTTTGGTCTTAGGAATAGTCACTGGGTCTTATTAGTGAAAAGAGATAAAGATTTTTTTACGTATCTTGATCCATATGAAACAATGATATCTAATAATTATGTGAAACATATCTGGTCAGGTGATTTTAGAAAATATTATACAGGAATCGCATGTCAGGTAATCAAATGTAATTGGAACCAATGTTTATCAACAAAGCCAAACAGAACTGCCATCGGAGGTAATTATGAATAAAAAGATGCTGTTTACAATTATAACAACCTGTCTCCTTCTTGCAGGTTGTGGGAAAAATGCTTCTACCAATAATCTGCAACAAAATGATAATACGTCCTTGGAAACTTCTGCAGAAAATAGTGTTTCGTCAGAATCCCAAGAAGAGAGTATGCCTATAACGACAACTACAGCGGATACAACGGCTGCAGCAATAAATAATATTGACTATAAACAATATCTTAAAAAGACATGGGTTAGAACTACTGATTCCGGTTTCCCTGATAATGGTGGCGTATCTATTTTAATTTCGGAAATTGGAGATGGAAAAATCCAAGGGGAGATCAGTGCAGTAGGCAGTGCCCCGGCATATAATATGGACAACGCAGAATTTGAAGGAACTGTTATAAATGATACAGCAGAGTGCCAGCTTGTAAATGATTCGAGGGAAAACAAGGGAACTGTTGAACTTTTATTGAAACCTGATAATACCATCGAGGCAACGATTACAATAACAGAGAAATCCGAAGATACAGTTATGCGCCTTCCCGAAGGTACGTTTGAATTTACTCCATATAATCTTAAAAATATGAATGGTTTTGAACTTACCAAAGATCAAACTTTTATGGTGGATTTAAATTCATGGGGCAATGTTAAATTCGTATCAGGAAAATTAACCGGTGGAAACCATATACCTGTAGAGTTTTATTTAACCAATGGAGAAGGAGATATTCTTTATAATTTCAATGCAGTTCTTCCTTATAGCGTAGATGTAAAAGCAGTTTCATTTCAGGATGTAAATAAGGATGGATTAAAGGATATAATCATAATTGTTGAAGACAACTATGACGGGGCGTCTGGAGAACCATTGGCCGCCGTTTACTTGCAAGAGTCAGATGGATCGTTTACAAATGACAATGAGCTGAACCAGGAAATAAATGATTCCGGAAACAATAAAGATATAAGTACAATAGCCAGTTACCTTTTAAGTAAATTCTAAAGATAGCAGCGTCTAAGGGGTTCAGTGATATCAAATAATATAATCAAAATAAAAACTAAGAGAACTGTAAAAAGGTTCTCTTTTTTATGCCAAAATTTAAAGAGGATAAAAGGTAACGTTTGAGTTACGAGAGCAGGTGCAAAAGGACGGGGCTGTCACCATTAAAAGCTTGGCAGAATATTATAGTATTACAGAATTCATATAAAGGAGTGATAATATGGCAACAGTATCAGGTCGAATTATATTTGATAGAAATAGAAGTGCTACTATAGATGCTGGAGATTCTGGAATAGCGAATGTACCTGTTGTATTACAGAATATAACAACAGGTGTCAGGCTTGTAGTTCTTACAGATGCTGCAGGAAATTATGCATTTATTAATGTTCCAAATGGCAGCTATAGAATCGTAGAGGCGTTTGGTACTGCGGGGGGAGTACCAACACCAGGTAATTTTACCCTGGCAGTAGCAGGACCAGTTCCTACAGCTGCAACGCCCCCCATTAGTTTCGTAGCGAATCCCCCTGCAGGGTCAACGAACTTGGATTGTTTAACGCCTAACACAATATTAATTACAGTAACAGGAGCAGATGTAACCAATCAAAATATACTAAATGGACCAGTGATTTATACACCGATTGCAACGATATTAGACCCGTGCACAACTGTATCTAATGTTAATATTATTACAGATGCAGATAACGGAACGTTTGGATTCTTTCCACCAGGTACACCGGCTAATACAGGACCTGCGGTCGCACCGTATCCCAATGTTACACCAGATTTTACCTATGTAGTACCTGATCCAACAAAGTTTACACCAATCGATGGGGAATATACGGTGCAAAATCTTATGACAGATGCAATGAGCAATGTTATAGGGGCTTGGTGGCGTATCGCTGACCATACGACAGGAAATGAAACCGGAAGAATGATGGTAGTAAATGGGTTTAACCCAGGAGCCGTATTCTTTAGGTCTACAGTACCGGTTATACCTAATACTAATTATTTATTCAGCACATGGATTCTTAATCTTTTTAAAGTAACAGGTTTTCCGCCGGCACAGTTAGGTGTCAGAATCCTGGATCAAAACGGTAATGTACTGTTTCAGCAAGCATTAGGAGTTGAAATTCCAGTTAATATAAACGCACCAGAGTGGAAACAAATAGGAACTGTCATTAATTCTATGAATAACACTCAAATTACAGTAGAATTCTTCAGTGAAGGAGAAGCTGTTGTAGGAAACGATTATGCGATTGATGATGTTGCTTTACAGGAAATCTTAGTACCAACATTTGTTCCAGTTAAATCAAGCAGCACATTTACTGCAAATGTGGGCGATATCGTAACGTATACAGTTAAATTAACAAATACGTGTACCAGTCCTCTGACTAATGTATTTTTTAAGGATAATGTACCAGATGGTTTATTATTCATACCTGGAAGTGTAACGGTTAATGGAGTTCCTGAGCTGGGAGTTGATCCTAATATAGGTTTTCCGCTGCCGGATATTCCAGGTGGATCCGTCACGGAAGTGATGTTTCAGGTAAGAGTTGAAGGCATTCCGAATCCGAATCCTGCTATAAATACAGCAACAATCGATTACTCATATACACCTGTAGAGGGTGGCATACCAGGTAACTTCTCAGAAGAATCCAACCCAGTTCCTCTTATGGTTGAAGAATTACCAGGCGAAGCAGATATTGCTGTAGTAAAGCAAAGTGATAATCAGACTGCAGTCCCAGGGCAGTTGTTCACCTATACGATTATAATTTCAAACTTTGGCCCAGCCGATGCAGAAAGTGTCCTTCTAACGGATAGTATTCCAACTAATATACTCAATCCACAGTTTTCAATAGATGACGGAGTGACTTTCCACCCATGGATCGGAAGCCTTAACTTAGGTACAATAGAGGCAGGAGGGGTAAGAATTGTTCTTATTAGGGGAACTGTGAGCCCAACAGCAACAGGCGTTATTACGAACACAGCAACGGTTAGCTCACCTACACCAGATCCAAATCCAGAGAATAACACTTCAACCCTAGAAACTCCGGTAGCAGTTGTCGAAGCAGACGTTGCGGTAGTAAAGCAAGGTAATCAGGCAGTTGCAGTACCAGGAGAGCCATTTAGCTATACGATAACAGTTAATAATTTTGGCCCAAGTGCAGCAGAAAATGTTCTTTTAATGGATAGCATCCCAAGTTCTATTCTTAATCCAATGTACTCAATTGATGGAGGGGTAACATTTAATCCATGGCCGGGATTTCTTGGCTTAGGAACTTTACCGGCAGGAGCAGAAAGAATTATCATAATAAGAGGAACTGTAAGTCCTGACGCAACAGGCGTGATTTCCAATACAGCAATCGTTAGCTCTACGACACCGGATCCAAATCCAGAGAATAACACTTCAACGTTAGAAACTCCAGTATCAGCTGTCGAAGCAGATGTTGCTGTAGTAAAGCAAAGTAATCAGGTAATTGCCGTACCGGGAGAGCCGTTTAGTTATACAATTGTAGTTAATAACTTTGGTCCCAATGCAGCAGAGAATGTTCTTTTAATGGATAGTATACCAAGTTCTATTCTTAATCCAATGTACTCAATCGATGGAGGAGTAACATTTAATCCATGGCCGGGATTCCTAAATTTAGGAACTTTACCGGAAGGAGCAGAGAGAATTATCATAATAAGAGGAACTGTAAGCCCTGACGCAACAGGCGTGATTTCCAATACAGCAATCGTTAGCTCCACGACACCGGATCCAAATCCGGAGAATAACACTTCAACGATAGAAACTCCAGTATCAGCTCTCGAAGCAGATATTGCTGTAGTAAAACAAAGTAATCAGGCAATTGCTATACCGGGAGAGCCGCTTAGCTATACAATTGTAGTTAATAACTTTGGTCCAAATGCAGCAGAGAATGTTCTTTTGATGGATAGTATACCAGGTTCTATTCTTAATCCAGAGTATTCAATCGATGGAGGAGTAACATTTAATCCATGGCTGGGATTTCTTAATTTAGGAACCTTACCGGCAGGAGCGGAAAGAATTATCATAATAAGAGGAACAGTAAGCCCAACAGCAGCAGGCATTATTATAAATACAGCTACAGTCAGCTCTCCTACACCAGACCCAAATCCGGAGAACAACACTTCAACGACAGAGACACCAATTTTAGCCCCTGCACAAGCAGATGTATCAATTACAAAAACTGCAAGCCCCAATCCAGTGGCTCCAGGTGAAGTAATAACGTTCACTCTTGTAGTATCCAATGCAGGACCAAATATTGCGGAAAATGTAATTGTAAATGATAATATTTCGTCCAACATCACAGGTCCGGAATATTCAATCGACGAAGGAGTAACATTCAATCCATGGCTGGGATCTCTTAATATCGGGGCATTACAGGCTGGAGCATCAAGAACGATTATCATAAGAGGAACAGTATCAGAAACAGCAGCTTCCGGCTGTATTAATAATACGGCAATTGCAATCTCAGCAACTCCGGATCCTAACCTTTTTAACAACGTATCATCGATATGTGTAGAGGTAAGAGCTGCTGCGGAAGAAGAGGCAGACGTTTCTGTGAAGAAATTTGCAAACAAGAAAGTGGCATGCTGCGGAGAACTGGTGGTGTTTACAATCGTGGTTTCAAATGCAGGCCCGGCAGATGCTCATAATGTTGTTTTAACAGATAGCCTGGCAAACATTCTTAAAAAACCGATGTATTCACTGGACGATGGTTTTGCTTTCCAGCCATGGCCGGGAAGTATTAACTTAGGCACAATACCAGCAGGCACATCAAGAGTTGTTATTATAAAAGGATGTATCCGGCAAACATGTTCTTGTAAAATTATTAATACAGCACAAGTCAGTTCAACAACACCAGATCCAAATCTTGACAATAATGTTGCGACAGCTTGTATCCAAATTAAATGTTGTGACGACTGATCTCGTTGCTCTTCCTGTTAAGATGCAAAGGATAAGATAAGATTATACCGCCAACTGTACAATGGTTGGCGGTATTTTTATGCTCAATATTTAAGCCATATTAAACTTGCTCTGATTCACAGAGGGAGGTTAACAAATCATACAATTCCGGCAAAGATTTCTTTAAAGAAACCGGACGCTTTTTATTAGAGTCATAATAACAATGCGTACTTTCGCCGATTGTTCTTAATTTGCCTGTGGCTGCATCCGTAATTTGATACTGGACAGTCATTTTAGAAATAGATATGGCTGAAATGGAGGCCAGAATGTTAACCGTTTCCCCAAAACGCACCATAGATTTGTATTCACAGGAAATACTTAATAGTGCAAAATCGATTCCAGTGCTGACTGCACGATCATAGCTGAAACCAATTTGATCCATAAAATCGACCCGTGCTTCTTCCATCCAGTGAATATAATTGGCATGGTGTATAATTCCCATTTGATCGGTTTCATAATAATGAGTTTTTCTGGAATATGGTTTGATAATCATAAGTATATCTCCTTCTTATTAGTATTTGATATTCATGGAATAATTTCAAAAACAATACCTTGGTAATGATCAGCTACTTTCACAGACCCATAGACCCCTAAATATAGTCTGGTTTGATTTAAATTTGTTCCCAAGCTAACAAAATAAGCTGATTTGGAACCAAAATCATAATCAATTTCAATTACACTAAAATCCTGGAGTTTACAATCGGTATTTACCCTGGTATAAGCGAAGGCTCCTCGGACAGGCGGCGGAGCTCCTTCATTCCTGGCAAGATCAGTAAATACAACGCTTCCCGTTAAATCTGGGATTTCATTTCCCCTGTATGGCTGAACTCCTGTAAGCGCAGTTGCCCCAAATTTATCGGGCCGGGGATCTTGATGAAAATAACTGATGAGAGGCGGTAAACGCTTTACCGATGTTGCAATTGTTTCATCGTAATAAGCCATTACTTTTTCATTTAAAGCCGGATTTGCAGAGCAGTTACTTATTATTGAAGTAGGCAGAGCACCCTCCCATCCACGCCAGCCAAAGTTAATAAATCCTTCTTGATCCGGCTCGGCATTCATCATAGAAGATTGAATTAGCTTAGTGACAGGTATGGGTTTATAATCAACGAATGAAAAAATCGACTCTACCAGATCCTGTCCCACATTCCCAACGTATTTGACAAATTGATTGTTAAATTTTTGAAATGAAATGCCTGTTATATTACGGACTCCTTTGGCAATAACCATAAGCGTTTCCTGAAAGGGTACGGGAAGCTCCTGAAAGCGTGTAATTACGGGAGGATTATCATTAGATGTATTTACCGTCACATCAATTTCAATAATTTTACCGGCAATTTCCATATCATCCTGGCTTAAATTAAATGGATCGTAGCCAGCGCCGCCATCTCCGGTTGTTAATACAAGCTTTCCTGTTTCTGGTGAAAAATTTAAGCTGTTGACACCATTATGATTTAGATATGGTCGTCTTATACTAAGTAATGTGCGGCGTTTTTGAGTTTGGGCATTGGATTGAAAGAACCATTCTTCAACTGTATCAATGTGATTATATTGCGTTTCCCTATTTGTCCACTTTAAGTTTAAGGTTGCAGGATCACATGGGTCAGGCTTAAAAGATGATGGAAGAGCACCTGGACCTTGCGTTCCGGCAACTGAGTAATGAAGGTAAAACAGGCCATTCTTATTAAAGTCAGGATGAAATGCTAATCCTAGTAGTCCACGTTCATCATATCCGCCGGAAGAACTTCCCAGTTCCAGGATCCTCGGGCGAATATCTAAAAAAGTTTTTATAACTCCGTCTCCTATGTAAAAGATTTCTCCGACCTGGGTTGCAATAAATAATCGTTCCGTCTTGTCACCCGGAAGTATAGCTGTTTTTAAAACAGTGGGTAAATTTATATTACCTACTAATGGCTGTAAATGAACCTTAACTTTTACCAATATCCTAACCCCATTCTAATTATTTTTTAATAAAATATGAATAGGGTTATTATATTAGTACAAGAACGCAAGCGAAGTGTCCGGTATGGCATATTCTTAAGATTAACCTTGAGCGCCTAAAATTAAAATTCATCATCCGTATATTCGCAGCAGGTTGGAATTGGAGAGTTCGTATCATAGGCCTGGCAGGCATCATGGTAATAATCCAGCTTTCTGTCAATCAAACGAAGATGTTTTTTTAGATCTTCAATTTGCGTCAAAATATCTTCTTTATGATTTTCTAACATATCGTTACGGGGATGAAGGGTTTGGTTACCTTCATTTTGCCAGTCCGTAAATTGCTTTATTTTCTTAATCGGCATTCCGGTATTCTTGAGACAGCATATAAGGGAAAGCATCTCCATATCATCCTTTGTAAAAATACGGTTGCCTGATTTATCCCTTTTCACGTTAGTCAGCAACCCTTCACGGTCATAGTATCGTAATGTATATATTGTTAAATTCATTTTTTTAGCGGCTTGTGCTATGGTATAGTTCACGTTTATCACCTCAATTAATTTTTTATTCATATTATACAGCTTACACTTAGCTCTAGGTCAAGGATAATTATGAAAAATATAGAATCGGTCATATTACAATTACTTTTTCAATAATTGCTATTGACCTTCAGTTAGGTGTAGGGTCTAAACTCTGTGTATAGCAGCGTATTATTAATTATAAGGAGAGATGAAATGAAATATACGAACCCTATCTATCCCTTTCTATCGTCCCCCGTTTGAAGCCGATTCATTATTATTACAGGTTACAGCAGGCTGCAGCCATAATATGTGTACCTTTTGTACCATGTATAAGGGTGTTCCTTTTCAGAAAGATTTCTAAATGAAATGGCGTCAGTCCCCTTGAAGCAGAATTAAACTCCATAAAAGCTGAATACCTGGATGCTCAGCTGAAAAAGGGCTTTGAAGAAAATATTGTTTCAATTCTTCGATGATTATAATAGGCTTCGTTAAATATAAGCCTGGGCAATTATAAAAATTGTCGTAATATGCAATAATAATTTTTATTTTAACTATTGACCTACATCTAAGTGTTGGGTCTATACTTTCCGTATAGCAAAGAAAGGAGTGTGGATTTATGAAAGTAATAGCAATTAATGGCAGTCCACGTAAAAATGGTAATACAAATCAGGCACTCAAGATCATGGCAGATGAGTTGGAGCAGCAGGGGATAGAAGTTGAAATTATTCAAATAGGTCATCTGAATATCCACGGGTGTATTCACTGTGGATACTGTTGGACCTCCGAAGGAAATCATTGTGTTTTCAAAGATGACATTGTCAATGAGACTGCAAAAAAGATGCGGGAGGCAGACGGTTTCATCCTTGGATCCCCGACATATTATGCAGGAATAGCAGGGACGATGAAGGCCTTTTTGGATCGGGTATTTTTCACAAGCTCAGATTATTTCAAATATAAAGTTGCAACTTCTATTTCAGTGGTAAGACGTGCAGGCGGTGTAGATGTAGTACATCAGCTTAATAACTACCTTAATTTAGCTCAGACCGTTATACCGCCATCCCAGTATTGGACTGTAGCGTATGGTATGGATAAAGGGGAAATCATTCAGGACGAGGAAGGAATCCAGACTATCCGCAAAAATGCCAGATCAATGGCCTGGCTGCTTAAGATCATTGATGCAGGGAAAGAGAACATACCTGTTCCTGCAGAAGAAGACCATGTAATGACTAATTTTATAAGATAATAAATAGAAAAGGATGATAATTATGAAAGAAAATTTTTATACACTAAGCAACAACTATAAGATTCCCAATATAGGATTTGGTACATTCCGTACTCCCAGCGGAGAGGAAACAGAGCTGTCAGTACAAAATGCAATCAAGGCCGGATACAGGCACATTGACTGTGCTGCCGCTTATGGAAATGAAAAGAGCGTTGGTGACGCTATCCGTAAATCCGGAGTTGAAAGGGAAGAATTATTTGTAACAAGTAAACTGTGGAATGATGACAAAGGATATGAAAAGACGTTAGCTGCTTTTAACCGGACCTTAGAGGATTTACAGCTTGATTATCTGGATTTATATCTGATCCACTGGCCCATTGCGAAAGCATCAAAGAATAACTGGCAGGAAGCAAACAGTGAGAGCTGGAGGGCATTCGAGGAACTTTATAAACAGGGTAAAGTCAAAGCAATTGGAGTTAGTAATTTTCTTCCCCATCATTTTGAACCGCTTATGGCAACTGCTAAGATTAATCCTATGGTAAACCAGATTGAATTCCATCCTGGCATGCTGCAGGAGGAAACTGTGGCATTTTGTAAAGATCATAATATTTTAGTGGAGGCATGGGCCCCATTTTCTAACGGGCAGATTTTAAAGCATCCGGTGTTAATGGAGATTGCGGATCAATATAAAAAATCCGTGGCTCAGATTAGTCTGCGCTGGATTATTCAAAAGGGAATCGTTCCATTGCCAAAATCTGTTACACCAGAGAGGATTCATAATAATCTTGAAGTATTTGATTTTGAGATCAGTGCACAAGACGTTGAGAGGATAGACAGGTTAACTGATTGTGGAAGCTCAGGGCTTCATCCGGATAAAGTGGATTTCTAAGATATGTAAACATGAATAGGGTGCATTCCTTAAGAAAGGACTGCACCCTATTCATATAATCAATGAAAGTTACTCTGCCGTAAAATGGCAAAACAAAAGATAAAATGAAAAGTGTACTAAAGATTACAATCAGGAGTATATTGATTCAAACTGTATATTCCTAAAGACTTCTCAATGAGTGCTATTTGCTTATGGATCATAGGGCAAAGATAAACTATAGTGAACTGAATATCTGGGGAAATCAGATTATCGCCATTCGAGCAATGCGGATGGGTGAAGGACCAGTTTGGCATATCATGGCAGATCGTGCCTGATAACATGGAGGATATTATGGCTAACGGAACCCAGGAAGAAATAAAACGAATCACAGAGGCATTTCTGAAGATGAAAAAATTGGATATAGCTGCACTTGAAAAGGCGCGGTTAGGGGAATAGAAAAGAAAGGTGATTGTGCGTCTGCGCAATCACCTTTCTCTCTCTGCCTTAATTATAACACATACAATCGGCCACAACAAGACTGTTTTTCTGATTCGGATTGTGCTAGACTATTTTGAATAACGGTTTAGGAAATAAGTTTTTTGCCGATTCTATAAGAGAGGTGGTATTTGTTATGGAGAATAACCGGACAGAATTAGAATTTGAAAAGAGCAGGTTAGAACAAACCATTGCTCTAGCGAAAGAGCAGCTGGATCAAGCAAGAGAGCGCAATGTAGAGAATAAGTCGGCCATAATTTCTGCCAAGAAAGAGCTGCGTGAGAATACATCTCACTCCATAGCAAATCTATGGAGCAGCGAAGGCTTTGAAGCCCTTGCTGCCTTAAACCAGTATGCAAACCCGATCACAGATAAAATAGCCGATTTTGAAGCGGTAGAAAACAAAATATTGTTGTTGGAGAAAATGATTCAATCCCCATATTTCGCCCGGATTGATTTTAAATTCGAAGATGAAGATATATTTGAAAATATCTACATTGGACGCACCTCTTTAAAAAAGGATGAGACAAACGAGTTCTTTATTTATGACTGGAGATCGCCCATAGCAAGTGTCTTTTACCGATTTGTATTAGGGCAGGTATTTTATGATGCCCCTGGCGGAAGGATTACAGGAGAGGTTAATTTAAAGCGCCAGTATGAGATAAGCAAAGGGGAGCTGGAGTATTATTTCGACGCTGATGTACAGATTGTGGATGAATTTTTAAGGAAACTGCTGTCCCAGAATACATCTCCTAAGATGAAAACGATTGTAGAGACCATTCAAAGGGAACAGGACATTGTCATTCGGGATATGGAAAATGATTTAATGATGGTGCAGGGCGTGGCAGGAAGCGGAAAGACATCCATTGCTCTTCACAGGGCAGCCTACCTGATGTACCAGGGCCTCTCTTCAAAGCTGGCCGCTGATAATATACTCATTATTTCACCAAACTCCTTATTTGAACAGTATATTTCCAATGTATTGCCCGAGCTTGGAGAAGAACATGTTGTATCGGTGGTATTTGAGGATATTATTGCTTCTGTAGTGAAGAATGAGCAGGTTCAATCGAGAAATCAATTTTTGGAAAACCTGATCTCAAATACTCAATACAGGGATATTATAAAAAGCAGCATGGAATTCAAAACCTCCCGCCAGTTTTTGGAAATATTGGATCGGTTCCTTGATGATCTGCCTCACAAATGGATGAACTTTGAGGATATCTGCTATGACGGTGAGTGTATTATAAGCGGAGAAATGATAAAAGAGAAAGTATTATCCGGAATTAACGAAACTCCTCTGGGTATTAGATTAAAGCTGATAGGGGAATATATTTTAGAACTGATCAGCGAGTCAAAGAAAACCCGCTTAAGAAAATCTGAGAAAATTCTAATGAATGAGGAAATGTTAAAATTCATGGAACTTGATATAAAGGATGTTTATAGAAAGTTGTTCCATGACAAAGAATATTTTTACAGCCTGGCAAAAGACATAGAGCTTCCTGGCTGTATGGACCAAATATTAACTTTTACTCAGGAAAATTTAGATACCAATATGCTGTACTATGATGATGCAACGGTTCTCACTTATTTGAATTTAAAAATATACGGAATCAATAAATATAAAGCAATTAAGCAAGTAGTAATTGATGAGGCACAGGATTACTATCCCCTTCATTTTGAAATTTTCCATTTGCTATTTTTAAAAGCGAAATTTACGATTCTGGGAGATATCAACCAAACCCTTGAAAAAAGGGAAGACTTATCTCTTTACAAACAGATCAGAAAAATCTTCAATAAGAAAAAATCTTCCCTTGTTACTATGGACAAAAGCTTCCGTTGTACAAATGAAATTTTGAATTATGGGTTAAGGTTTCTTGAGCAAAGTACGGAGATAAAGAGCTTCAACCGAAAAGGAGATGAGCCGGAGATATATACGGCCAATGACCAAATATCGTATCATAACATGATTGTTTCAGAAGTGAAATCCTGTTTAAAAATGGGATACCAGTCAATCGGATTGATTTGTAAAACTGAAAAAAAAGCCCTTTTCCTCTATGAGAGCTTAAAGGACAAAGCTGATGTCCAATTAATAAAAAGTGAAAGCATAACTGATTTACAAGGTGTATTCATTATACCGGTCTATCTGTCCAAAGGGCTTGAGTTTGATGCTGTTATAATATGTGATGCAGATGCTGAAACTTATTACAGCCAGGATGATAAAAAGCTATTATACATCGCCTGTACAAGGGCGCTGCATAGGCTTAACCTGTTCTGCATGGGAGAGGCCAGTCCGTTATTGAACAAATGAATAAAGTTTGAATTAATACTATAACGGACGGTCTGCTTTTCTATGGCGGCCGTCCGTTTCTTATGGGGATTAAGAACAAGGCTAATCCCATAATTCCAGGAATCCCTTCCAAATGTGAAACAAAAATTGTATAATTAACTTGATCTGTGGATGCAGAAATTGGAAAAGTGAATGATAACAAAAAGTTTGGAATAATCCCAAAGGTAATTTTGGCCTGGAGGCAGTATGATATGGATGTAAAAAAACTAAACTTGGTAAATGACAGTTCAAAGGTAACTCCTAATTATGATTTAAGCGGGGCTCAGTCTTGGATCCGACTTTTTTTAAATAGAAGCGGAAAACTGCTTATTATCGGGCAGGCCGATAATAACTATATATATTGGGCATCTTTGACCGATCAGAATGAGAGAGAGAAGAATGAAGCGATCTTTAACTACATTGCAGACGAATCCCTAAGGTTTGATATGGTATCCAATGAATGGCTGGTTTTTAATGCGGCCGGCGTTCCATATGATGAATTAAAAACATGGTATCGGACAGAGCTTGTGAGGCCATTGGAACAGGATATGGCATGGAAAACGCCCTTTGGCCACTATTATGGAAAGAATCAAGCTGAGCTGAATGGGAGATCTTTTGCAAGGGATGTTTCGCAATACCTTGATGTTTTAAAGAAAAGATGTCGGTTCAGAGAGGCCAACGGTGCATATGAGGCGGTTTTGGACTACTGTTTAGGAGAGTTATCGGGAGATTCTGGGAATGCTCTCTACTATACACAGGTTGAAGATTTGATTAGCATGCTGCGGCAGGAGCAATATCTCGTTTTGTCCGATCAGGAACAGATCAGGGAAAAATATCTTCTCGTTGCTGAGACGGCCGGTAAGTTATATAATCAGTACCAGTCTGCAATCCGCTAGTAAAATGAATGAGGTAAAGTAAAATGAATCAGATAATTATGTTAGATATAAATTTTCAATATCAGAATGAAACCCGGACATTTCATCCGGTCTTATTAATAAGCGCCAATGATGTTGTTCTTGTAGACTGCGGATATCCCGGTTTCCTGCCTTTATTAGAGGCTGAGATGAAATCCAAGGGTATTAACCCAGGATCCCTAACAAAGGTATTGATCACTCACCATGACGACGACCATATGGGAGCCTTATTTGAAATAAAGGAAAAATATCCTGAGATTAAGGTGGTGGCAGGCCGCACGGAAAGTGGATATATCTCAGGTGAGAAAAAATCGCTGCGTTTGTTACAGGCGGAAGAAATGTTGAATGTGCTGCCGGAAGAACAAAAGCCTTTTGGAATTCAATTCTGCGAATCTTTAAAAAGGGTCAAACCTGTTACCGTTGACATAGAGGTTAAGGACGGGGAACATTTTGACTGGGCTGGCGGCTGTGAGATCATAGACACTCCCGGGCATATGCCGGGACATATTTCCTTATATCTAAAGGAGAGCAATTCCGTTATCACAGGGGATGCCGCAGTTATTGAGGGCAATCAACTGGTCATCGCAAATCCACAGTTTACCTTGGATATGGAAGCGGCCAAAGCTTCACTTAATAAACTGATATCCCTGAATGCAGACCGTTATTATTGCTATCATGGAGGGATATTTGAAAACTTTACGGACATAGCATTTAAAAGCCAAAATATTGATAAATTTTTATAGAGGAGAAGGAAATGAACAGAACCCTGTTTTATAACTTGATTTATAATAATCATCCGATGGAGATCCTGGTTGAGGACGGGCTTATTAAGGAAATGGCTCCCCAGGCAGCTTTAGCGGAAAACCAGGAGGCAACACGGTATGACTGCGGCGGATATTTGCTTTTGCCTGCATTTGTTGATTCCCATACCCATCCTGATAAGACGATTATGGGCATGGATTACCGGCATGATTATAAGGAAACAGACCTGCTTTCGATCATAGAGGCAGAGCGCGCTCTCCGCGGGAAGACAGGTCTTGACACCTTTACTCAGGCATCAAGGTATATTGAACGAATAACAGCATTAGGAACCCTCTTTACGAGAAGCCACGTGGATGTAGATACGGAAAACGGCCTTAAGGGGTTGGAAGGGGTTTTGGAAGCAAGAGAAAAGTATGATGATATTTTAACAATGCAGATTGTTGCATTTCCCCAAAGCGGTCTGGTAGTGCGGAAAGGAACCTATGAGCTTTTGGATGAAGCATTGAAAATGGGTGCGGATGTTGTGGGAGGACTTGATCCTTCATCCATTGACCGGGACCCCAAGGCAAGTATTGATGCGATTTTTAAACTTGCGGAAAAGCACGGCAAACCGGTCGATATTCATTTACATGAGCCTGGAGATCTGGGTGGATTTTCCCTGGATTTAATCGCAGATAAGACCATTGCTCTTGGAATGCAGGGGAGAGTATCGGTCAGCCATGCATTTTGCCTGAAGCATCAAAAGAGGGCGTTCATCGAAAAGCTGGGTAAAGCTGGCATCCATATCGTAACTTCTGCTTTTTCAGACATAACACCTGCGGTAGGACCTTTGCTGTCGGCAGGGATTAATGTTTGTGCAGGCAATGATAATGTCCAGGACTTTTGGAGCCCCTATGGTACGGGAGATATGCTGGAAAGAGCCCGTTTTGTGAGCATGCGCAACGATTTTAAAACCGAAGATGACATGAACACTGCTATTGATTTATGTACTGAAAACGGAGCGAGAATGATGGGCCTTGAACATTATGGCTTATCTGTTGGCTGTAACGCTGACTTCCTATTGGTTAAATCGGACTGCATTACCAGCGCAGTCTCATTAATTCCGGAAAGCCGGATCATTGTAAAGGGAGGAAAGGCTATCCTTGGAGAGTGATCTGGGTGTGTAACGACCGGACCATAAAAGGTAAGGGGCTGAGTTTATTGGAGGTAATTATGACCAGTAAACGAGGCCTCTTTTTAATGTAAAATGGAAAGTAAATAGGCGTTACAGAAATAACATAAATATGCTTTTTAATGTATGACATGTTACTATATGTTGAAATATGTCGGTTTTTATGGTAAATTATAAGAAATTGAGATATTATGACAGAATATTTTGAAAGAAAATAAGCTGGAAAAATGGGGCATAGGGAGATGCCCCATGCCCAGATCCTTTACTTAAAACTCTTCTTAGAAGTGTATATAGCAAGCTTGGCATTCATTCAAAAACAGAGCTGGATACAAAGGAGTTCTGACTGAAAACTCAAATATACTACATAATTGAGTATGTGGAAAAAATTAATCTGCTGTATTCTGTATCATGGCAGATTATTTTTGTATACTCCATAAGCATATTGTATTTCAATAATTCATATGTATACAACTCGTTAAAACAATAAACCAGTACCGAGGTGGCTGTAATGAGAAATAAGTATACCAGATATATAGCCGTACAGACGGTCATTATGCTTATCATTTTTATGACGATTGTTTTCGTTCTTTTGCGTTCCCAGAAGTCAGAAGACAATTATCTTCTTTCAAGCATCGGACAATCCGTGTCCTATTCTGTGCAGCAGCATATTGCCATAACAGAGGGCGTATTAACCTCCCTTGCTTATAATTATGATATTGATGATGAAATCGATAAGCATAAATTTAATATTTTATCAGCCAAATATATAGAGGAAAACCCAGACATCTTATATATTCAGCATAAAGATAAGGATACGATCACAGATATGGTATATCCCGATGCCTATGATTATACCCTTGGTGCCTCCTTACGTGGACGGCCGGAGGTAGAGGAGGCCCTTGATAAGGCGATTAAAAACAGGATAATAACGGTCAATGATCCCTTTATCCTGAAGGGGACCGAAAATTTGTTGGGGTTAGTCATACGGTATCCTCTTTATAAGAACGGGCAGTTTAATGGATTTTTTGTTGTGGTTTTTAACTTTAATACCTATATGGACAAGGTGATTCGAGAGGCGGTACCGAAGTCCTACCACATCAGTATCTATAATAATAAAGGAGGGCTCATCTGGGGGGATTCACCCTGGATGGACAGAAATTCCTACATAGTCAAGATACCGGTCATGGATACCAGCTGGACAATGAAGCTGTCTAAAGAAGGAAACAGTATCAATAACAACGGAGCAGTCATAGGGTTTATATCAGTGCTGGTGCTGGTCCTTATGGGAGTTCTCATCTATGTGCAGATGGGGCTCTTTAAAAAGGATGAGAACATTCAGTATCTTGCTGCTCTACACAAGGAACTGGAACGGCTGAAGGAAAGCTACACCCTGGCACTTGACAGTGCGAATGATGCACTCTGGGAATGGAACCTCATAACCGATGAGTTCATTACTTCCGATAAATGGATCGATATTACCGGAAATGCCCCGAAAGGACATGGACTCCGCGGAATATTACAGGAAGAAACCATTCATCAGGATGATTATCAGGCAGTGCTGGCTGAGTTTGATTCCTGCTTAAAAGGAGAGGCCCGGGAGTTTCACCGGGAGTACCGCATCAGAAATAAGGACGGCAGCTATACTTGGGTCTTAAACAAGGGAAAAGTCTATTTTGACAATGAAGGCCTTCCCGGCAAGCTTGCAGGTGCAGTGTCTAATATTGATGAACGGAAGCATAGAGAATCAAAGATGGAATACATGGCATTTTATGATATGCTGACAGGCTTGCCTAACAAGGTGCAGTTTATGGCTGCCCTTGAGAAAACGTTAAGATGCATTGGTGAGAGACTGTGCAGATATTCCATCCTTATGATAGATCTGGATAATTTTAAAATCCACAATGATTTACTTGGGCTTGATTTCTGCGATCAGCTGCTTATGCAGGTAGGCAAGCGGCTGTTACAGATCCTGGGTCAGGAGAATATGGTAGCAAGGTTCGGAGGGGATGAGTTTTTAATTCTTATCAAGAATCATCAGGACGCTAAAGAAGTAGAAAAGATTTGCCAGAACATTCTAAGCATCTTTGACTCTCCCTTTGTGTTAATGGAAAAATCCGTATATTTATCTGTCAGCATAGGTGTTGTCCATGGCCTTGAAGCCGGCCAGACAGCAAATGATGTGTTACGGAACGCAGATACGGCTCTTAATAAGGCCAAAGAAAGCGGAAAAAACCAGTACTGCATCTACGACACACAGATGCATGATGAAATTATCAGAAAATCCAATGTGGAAGCATGTATCAGGGAAGCCCTGGAAAAAGATAATCTTTTAATTTACTATCAGCTGCAGCAGGATTTATTAAAGGATGAAATAAGAGGAGTGGAGGCCCTTGCAAGGCTGTATTCGGAAGAATTGGGTATGATTCTGCCTTTTGAGTTCATAGAGGTAGCCGAATATACGGGATTAATTATTCCTCTAGGCGGCTGGATATTGAAAAATGCGTGTAAACAGGGAAAGGCCTGGATTGACAGCGGCTATAAAATCGGAAGGCTGTCCGTAAATATCTCTGTACATCAGCTGCGCAGCGAGAATTTCTATGATCAGGTAAAGGAGGTTCTGAATGAGACACAGTTTCCGGTAAACCAGCTTGAACTGGAAATTACAGAAAGTGTTCTCTTGGAGCTTTCCCAGTACAATATCGAAGTTCTTAAAAAATTGCGGTCCCTTGGGGTCAGCATTGCACTGGATGACTTTGGCACAGGGTATTCCTCCCTTAATTATTTGACGGTTCTTCCTATTGATATTTTAAAAATTGATAAGTCATTTTTAAGAAGAGCACTTGAAAGCGAAACAGAGCATCAGGTAATTAAAAGCATCACAGAATTAGCCCATGAACTGAACTTAAAGGTGGTGTGCGAAGGGGTGGAATCGGCTGAACAAAGGAAGATTCTCAAGGAGATGGGCTGTGATTATATCCAGGGTTATTATTTTGCAAAGCCAGGTGATGCAAAAAGTATAGAAAAGTGGTTTCGAGAAGGACCAGCAGCAACTTAAGAAGTCAGACCAACTCCGCTACCTCTGAAGAAAGCGCAGCTGCCAGCGAGGAGCTGTGGAGCCAGGCGGAATTTTTGAAAGAAAAGGTAGGTAAATACAAACTGAATATAAAGGCCTGATTTAAACAGGCTTTTAAGGGGCCGGAAGGCCCCTTTTCTTTTCCAAAGTATTTTCCTATTCAGGGAAGTATTAAGTCAGGGTATTTGCACGGCTTTTTATGATTGTTTCATAATTGGTTGCATTTCTGGTGCGGTTTAACCTGGATGCAGCCGATTTCGGCTCATAGAAAGTTATGTAATAGAAAATTACGGTGACAAATAATATATCAAAAAAGGTTGATTGGTTATGATATTATAGTAGTAGATATCTCGTAGTAGATCAGACCGTTGTACGGCAAGGGATTCAGGGTTTTATTTTTGGATTGTTTTGATTAATCATACATGATACCTGGAGGTAAGCAAGTGGGGTTCAAACGCTTTGAGTTTTCTGTTAATGAAGAAAAATTAGATGATATGTATATCAGGGCAGTACAGGATGAATATACAAAGATCGATGAAAGCTGGCTTCAGCTTCATTATAAAACCTCAGTGATACTGGTTATCTTTTCTTTGCTGGTTGAGATTGCAATGGGAATGATACTGGTCAATTCAGATATGCTGACAACAACGGTATACATATATTACTTGAAGTTTTTGATTATTCCCAGCGGATTAAACTTTATTTTAATTACAATCGAAACGCTGATCATGAAATCAAAGCGTTTTTCCCAGAATCATAAAATTTATTCCGTTTCACTTATTTATGTAGGGATCGGCTTTGTACTTTTTTCTGTGCACTGCACGTTTACGTCAGCTTACTATATTTTTGCAATCGCCATCATGCTGACGGCCATCTATGCGGACTATCGTGTAACATGCGTTACAGCTCTTGCGAGTATTAGTTCCATTATAACCTCCGAGCTGTTTTTGGAATGGGACAAAGATAAAATCAGTGTATTTGAAAACACTCACCGGATGGGAGATTTTCTGATTTCTCTTTTCGTATTACTCGCTTTTTCCATTGCCATTATGGCCGTGATCCGGTTTGAGCGCAGAAAAAACAGTGCAGGCATACAAAAAGAGATAGAACGTCAGTTATTACAGCAGAGCGTCCATATGGATGAAATGACCGGAGTATACAACCGAAAGGCGTTCCGCGCTGAAATGAAATATGTGGAAGATACTGCATCAGACCGGAACTATACTCTTGCAATAGTAGACATTGATAAATTTAAAGATGTTAATGATACCTGGGGTCATCATGTGGGAGACCGCTGTTTGATCGAATTTGCTAAAATCTTAAAAGAATTCTGTTTGGATATGACACCATTTCGTTACGGAGGCGATGAATTTTGCTTATTGTTCTGTGACAAAAGCATGGAAGAGGCAGAAGCCATCTGCGGAGAGATTAAAGCCAGAGTGAATCTTCTGTGTTTTGAGGATTATCCAACGCTAATACTGACGGCCAGCTTCGGGATTGCGTCAATATCGGACCAGGTTGATACGGTAAGGCTCTTTATTCATGCTGACCGGGCTCTGTATGAGGCTAAAAAGGTCCGCAATGCTATCCGTACCTTTTAACCTCAGCCTGTGACATAACATGCTCCCTTATGGAAGACCGCTCAAATAGGAAAAGCTGTCTGCCATAAGAGGAGCCTATTATTTATTCAGAGATATGGTTAAGTTGAAGGAAATCATCAAGCATGAGCTTTTCAACTCCCGCCAAAATAGCAATTCCAATTCCATGGGGGTCGTTGAAACGCCATCCGAGCTGCTGATAATAAGAGCGGCTGAAGGAGCAGCCAGAGCCTTGGCAGACACCGTAAAGATCCCCTTTCCGGTTGATTACCCTTTGCTTCATTCCTTTCCATGCCCGCTGAATGGAAGAAATGCTTTTCCGGCACAGCTCCTGGCTTAAAATTCCGAGACGGATTCCTCTGGAAAGAGCGCAGATGAACATGGAAGTGGAGGAAGCCTCTTCATAGGTGAAAGGATCGTCCAATATCTGATGCCACAGGCCGTTTTCATCCTGCACCCGCAAAATACCTTCCGCCATCTCATGGAAGAATCCGGCTATTGCTTCGTGGTCCGGGTGATCTTCCGGGAGAATCAGCAGCAGCTCTGATAAAGCCAACACCACCCAGCCGTTTCCGCGGCTCCAGGGGATTTTATTCATTTTCTTATATTCCAGATCCACAATATGAGACATCAGATTCTGATCCGGCATAAAGAAGTACTGCTTGAATAACTTCGCCTGGCGGCAAGCTTCTGTTAAGTATTCCGCTTTTCCGCTTAACTGGTAGTAACGGCATAAAAACGGGATACTCATATACATATCATCAATCCACATGGTGTTGTCGTTTCTGGAGAACACGGTATCCTGTTCCCTACGCTGGCGGTTTTTCATAAAATCAGCAATCACATCTGCCAGGGCATGGGCTTCTCCCGAGGGACACCGCCGGTTGGCTTCCAGAAGAAAGGAACCAAAGGAACCGCAATCATCTAACTCGGTCAGCCAGCAAAGCTGGGTGTTCACTCCCGGATATCCGAATACCGATTTATCATAAATGGAATAATCATACACTGCCGCTGTCATCCGGGCATACTCCTGTACATATTCCAGCCAGTCCGGGCGATCAAGATATTCACCTGCTTTTAACAAGCCGTAAAGGGTCACTCCACAGGGATAGGTCCATTTTCCGTATAATTCCTGCTCCGCAAATATTCGCACGAAGGAGCTCGGCAGGTCTGCCTGCCAGTAACAGGTGCCATTTGATCCTGCGTACACCTTATCCATGCTCATTAAATCACTGATGGGAGGAATTTCTTCATCAAAAAGACCAGTATAGATCCATTTTCCCTCATATCCTTTTATCCCAGTGCAAAGTGGCAGAATACCGCCTGCATCCCCCAATTCCACTGTCAGACCCGTTTCCAGTCCTGCTTTCTTTTTGCAAAGCAGTATTACCTCATACATACCTCTGGGCAGGGAGACTTCCCTTTCAAAGGCCCCTTCCATCCAATCCAGGGATAAATCCCCGTTGATATAGACCTTTAGTGGCTGGCTGGAGCTTCCTTTGATCAGAACCTTGCCGGAATCCCCATGGAAAAAACTGCTCTTTGCAGCAGCAGTTCCCTGGCTGCCAAGGCCGAAGATCCGGGATAAGGGGCAGGAGGAGACCGGTTTCTCATACTCCTGTCCTGGAAACCATGGAAGTCCTTCAAAAGATCCGTCAATCAAGGCAGAGATATCTGCGGTCTCCCGTTTGATAGGAGGGCAATAGACGAAGCCTGCCTGTCCCTTCCTCTCAGCCAAAGGCGCAGTAAAATGAGAGGGCTGCCATTGTGGTTGTGCATGGCGGAGAGAGAGGCCGAAGCCGATTTCCGTTTTTTCGGTTTCCAAAAGAAAATGATTGAGACCTTTCTCAAGGGAAATGGATAATGTGCAGCAGGATTTTAAGCCTTCCTGAGGGGGGAGGGAATGAAATACCTTTTCTCCGTTTACCCATAAAACAGTCGGGCCAAAGCATTGAATTTGAAACTGGGAAATGGTTTGGCCGTGGCTATATAAATCTCCTGCTCCATAGCAAACCTCTCCAACGGAAGCCTGGGAAAAGCGTCTGCCAAAATCGAATTGATACCAACCCTTTGTATCGCATATGATGCCGGATGTGAAATCCAACCGGTACTGATAAGGCGCCTGAGGGTTATGTCCGATAAATCGGTTGGCCAACAGTGCGATTACTTCACGATCCCGCTCTCCATAAACGTGGTAGGCACTTTCTTCCTGATGGAAGTAACTGCTATCGCAGACTTTATTACTTTCGTATTTCATAAAGGGGTTCCTCCTGTTGAAAATTTCGTTCCATAAAAGATTTTCTGGACTCTATGTTTTATATTATAATGGATTAAAGTATTACAAATCTTATGTAATTGGGGCCTTTTTTGATAAAATCATACTTTTGGCTACTGAAATAAAGATTGGAACCGAATGGAAAAAAATGTTGTAAAATTGTCTTTAACTATTATATAGAAAATGATAGAATAAACATGTCATTCTGGTATGATTAAGCATAGATATCCTTTTAACACAGGCTAATATAAAATATAAAAAGATGATTAAAACAGGAGGAATTTTTATGAAGTTTTGCTGGAGCACTTTAAACGTTAGGAATTTAGAAGAATCAATCAAATTTTATGAGGAAATCATCGGTCTGAAGGTAACCAGAAGATTCCCAGCGGGCCCTGGTACAGAAATTGCATTTTTAGGCGATGGGGAAACACAAATCGAATTTATATGCGGCGGTGACAGGGAAATTCACGTGGGAGATGATATCAGCTGGGGATTTGAAGTGGAGTCCCTTGATCAGACCCTTTCCCTGGCAAAGGAAAAAGGTGTGGTTATTTTGGGAGAGCCGGTTCAGCCAAATCCACACGTTAAGTTTGCCTTTATAAAAGATCCCAATGGCATGAGAGTACAGCTTGTGGAAACTCTGGGGTAAAGTACGGAAAAAACCAGGCAGCGGCGGAAACTACAGAGCAAGGAGCAAAGAAAATGAAGCGTTTGATTGATAAGCTGTATGAAACTCATAACCTGGATAAGGACGAGTTTATTTACCTGTTGGAAAATTATGATAAAGATGCCAGTGAATATTTATTTTCCCTGGCAAGGACCTATAGCCAGGATCATTATGAGAAGGAAGTTTATATCAGAGGACTGATCGAATTTACGAATTACTGTAAAAATGACTGCTACTACTGCGGCATAAGAAGAAGCAATAAAAATGCCAGCCGGTACCGGTTAAGCAAGGAAGAGATTCTCTCATGCTGTGAGTCCGGGTATGGGCTCGGCTTTCGGACCTTTGTGCTTCAGGGAGGGGAAGACCCTGCATTCACAGATGAGGTTATGGTGGACATTGTGAAAACCATCCGGGAGGAGTATCCGGACTGTGCCATCACCCTTTCCATAGGCGAAAAAAGCTATGACCAGTATCTGAAATATTATGAAGCAGGAGCAAACCGCTATCTTCTCCGCCATGAAACGGCTGATGAGGAACATTATTCCCGCCTTCATCCTGATTCCCTGTCCTTAGCAAACCGGAAAGAATGCTTAAGGAATTTGAAAAAGATCGGCTATCAGGTGGGCACAGGATTCATGGTAGGTTCCCCCTACCAGACCGCAGAGTGTCTGGCAGAGGATCTTGAGTTTATTAAAGAACTGTCTCCCCAGATGGTGGGGATTGGGCCTTTTATTCCACATAAGGATACGCCTTTTGCCGATTTCCCTGCGGGAAGTGTTGATCTCACCCTGTTTCTCATAGGAATTTTAAGGCTGATGCTGCCGAATGCACTGCTGCCTTCCACCACAGCATTAGGAACCCTTGATCCCAAGGGAAGAGAAAAAGGGATCTTATCAGGAGCCAATGTTCTGATGCCCAATTTATCTCCCATTGGCGTCCGGAAGAAATATGAATTGTATGACAACAAGATCTGTACCGGAGAGGAAGCTGCAGAATGTAATGTCTGTCTGAGAAACCGTGTCGCCTCCATTGGCTATAACGTGGTTGAAAAAAGAGGCGATTATAAAGAATGAGCCGGGGAACCTGCAGGAATTGATTGCAATAAGGGAATATGTAAATTCCCTGAAAGATGACAGTTTTGTATGCGCAAGCATAAGCAGCAGCATTATAGGAAGAGGATTTGATATTGAGTAAATAGGAATCCGGATAATATTTTAAGGCAGAGCAAGTCGTTTACCATCGGCTTGTATCTGCCTTCTTGTTAACATCCGAAAAAGTGGGGGGTTGAAATCAATGTTAAATATATTTGTTTGGTTCATGCTCATAGCTACAATGGCTTGTGTCATGCTGTTGGTATATGCCGTTGCAAGCCACAGTTCCGAGCGGTCATTTTTCCTGATCTTTGCTTCCATCTGTACCTTTCTTTACACTGCAGGTTATTTGCTCGAGATCATTTCCCCCACTCTGGAAGCCTCCTTTATGGGAGTCCGGGTACAGAAAATGGGGACACCGCTGCTTGTGGTTTTTAATTATCTTTTCATGCGGGATGTTTATGGGGAAAAGCGCTTCGGTGCTTCCAGATACTGCCTGCTATTTGCACTGCCTGTTTTTAACCTGTTCACCGCCCAGGCATTTCCTTTTGTACGGCTGCACTACATAAGCATTGAATATTTCTATAATGGGTATTTTGCCAACTGCCAGGGGTATCCGGGTCCAATGAGCTATGTGGCGACAGCTTATAATTTTCTTCTGGTTTTTTTCAGTGTTCGGCGGATTCTTAAGCACTTAAAAGGGGGGAGCAGACTGCAGAGACGCCAGGGCTTTTGCCTGCTGGCGTCAATTCTGATTCCCCTCATTGTAAATATTTATCATACCATATCCTACAATTACCTTCGGCCTGACGTAAACCCCTTTGCGGTCTCTGTTTCGCTGGCTCTGCTCCTTTATTCCGTAAGGAATCAGAATCTGCTCAATGTGGTTCCCCTGGCACGGGCCCAGGTGATTGAATCCATGGCGGATGCCTTTATTGTCTGCGGCAGGGACTTCAGCTTTCTAGATGCAAACCAGGCGGCCAAGGAGCTGTTTCCGGAGCTGAGTGCCCTGATTCCCGGTGAAATCATGGAACAGGTAAAGCAGTTTGAAGATCATAACGAATTATGTCTTCAAATAAACGGTGAGATGAGATTTTACAAGGTAACTCAGACCCATATCAGGCAAAGCAGCAAAGATAGTGGTATCTGCATTGTATTCCATGATATCACGGATAAAGAAACGCAGCTTAAAAGTTTGTATGGCAAAGCCACCTTTGATCCTTTGATGCATATCTACAACCGGGCAGCCTTTTTTGACATTGCAGGTCTTAAGCTGAATACTGATGATGCAATAGAACAACCTTATGGTCTGCTGATGATCGATCTTGACCATTTTAAGATGGTGAACGATACCTACGGCCACCCCTGTGGGGATATCGTGTTAGAGACCATTGCATCCAAAGTGAGAAACCATTTCTCAAAAGAAGACATTGTGGGCCGTTACGGCGGTGAGGAAATTGTGGTCCTGCTGGAGAACATCTCTGCCAGGCAGATGCTTGACACGGCAGAAAAGCTCCGCGCAGTCATTGAAAACAAAACGATTTACTGCCATGAGAACACCATCGGTCTTACCGCAAGCATTGGAATGGCCCATTCTCCTGCAGGAAGTATTCATTCTCTGGAGGATATGATCCTTCAGGCAGATCTGGCACTCTATGAGGCCAAGAATGGCGGACGTAACCGCGCCTGCCTGTATGGAGGGTCCGAATCAACGGTTTGAACTGTAGCAATCTTAAAAAACCGCTTATTATCCCTGTGATGATAATAAGCGGTCTTTCCTATTTCAGCTATGTTAAACCAGTTGAATGCGATAAGCTGTGGACTGTGGAGGAATGCTGGCGGTCTGGAAATTGGCATGTTCGATCCGTACCAACTGCCCGGGTTGAAGGGAGCTAAAGCGAATGGGATTATTGTCCTCATCCAGTATTTCTGTAGCGCGGGAAACGACGAATCTCATCTGGTCCGTCACATCGTCGGGATTACCGGTATCAAGGAAGCCATTTGCAACATCCACGGAAACAATCCGGTCGGTCGTTATGCGGTACATAGGCGTCTGTATGAATGCAACGATCCGGAAAGCCTTTGATTGAGGGGGAGTGCTTCTTGTCATGGCAGCGGAGAACTCGGCATTTATCCACATCCCCTTCCTGACATTGCACAGACTGATAGAGTCACCAAATTGATTAATTAAGATCGTGTCCCAATCAACATTCAATTGTAAGAGTTCAATATTGATCATTTCATTCCGGCCGGGTGCCACATAGGAAACCAGGATATAACCGGTTCTGCTATTATTCGTATAAACATCCTCTACTAGTGCATTCTCAATGCGCAGGATGCTCCCGTCTTGGCTGATGCTTCCTCTCCTGCCTGCAGTGGTATTATTCATATAAATCCCCTAAATAGCATGTGAATTAATTAATATTATATGCTGATGCTGTGAAATATTACCCAATATGTACTAAGGGAAAATAATCTTTGCTCATAGCATAGAAATAGGTGCATAATTTTCCGGGAGTGAACATAAGCGTAAGGAAAACTTCAGGAATTTTAAGCTGTGATAATTGTCAGGAATAAGCGACATTTTTTCATGATTGTGATATACTGTTTTTAAAGTGTATCTTTCAAAATGCATTGGACCATTAAATTGATCAACTGGAAAGAAGGGGTTTTCCATTAAAAGGTACGATAAGTTAGTCAGAGACAGGATACCGGAGGTAATTGAAGCAGAAGGAAAAAGAGCGGTATGCCGCATTCTGACTGATGAAGAATATATTGGGAAGCTGGAAGAAAAGCTTAATGAAGAGGTAAAGGAATATCAGGAGGATAAGAGCCTGGAAGAGATGGCAGATGTGCTGGAAGTATTATATTCTCTATGCAGTGCCAGAGGATATACAAAGGCGGAATTGGAGGCAGAGCGGGAAAAAAAGGCAAAAGACAGGGGCGGATTTAATAACAGAATTTTTCTGGAATATGTGGATGAGTAAATGAAAAGTGCTTACATGATATGAAAAAAATACATTCCAATGAAGGAGGAATGCGTTATCAGGCGTAAATACACAATATTTCTATCCACAATCATCAGCATTATCTGCGCTGTCATGGTATACTTTTATTTATTTTCTATTGACAAGGTCGGCGATATTTATATTGAAAAGTCAGAAGAAGCGATCTATAACTTAAAGAAAGATTTTCTAAAGGATACGGTCAATAACCTGATTTCTGAAATTGAATTAAGGCGGGCTGCCAAATCGTCCTACATGGAAACCTTTGTATCCAGAACGGCTGATATTATTAATATGAAAAAGGATCTTCCGGACTCTGAATTCAATGATTTCTTCATCGGATTTTTCCGGGATAAACCGGATTATAAATTTATGACCGTGATTGTATGGGACAATAAGGAAAATAAAGTGATTTATGATCCGGAAAATCTTGCAGGAGCCACCTGGAAGGATACTCTTAAAGCCAATACCTCCGATTTATCCTCTTACCGGGTTTTCATTCACGGAGATGATTCATTCCTTTTTGGACTCACCAAAAGTTATGTAGAAGAGCTTGTTAAGGCGGACATTACCAATGTGATCAGAAATTCGAAATTTGACGGAAATTCCTACATCTGGATTAATGAAATACAGAATTATCAAGGCGGTAAAAACTATGCCATCCGTAGGATCCATCCCAACATGCCGGAAACAGAAGGAATGTATCTTTCAACGGATATGACTGATATTGCAGGAAATCATCCATATTTGACTGAGCTTCAGGGAATTAATAAGGATGGAGAGCTGTTTTCCTCTTACTATTTCAAAGAACCAGGCAGTGATAAGGTATCTAAGAAGCTTTCTTATGCCAAGCTATATAAGGATTATAATTGGGTGATTGCCATGGGAGTGTATCTTGATGATCTGCAGCCCTATGTTGACCAGACGAATAAGGAAAGCAAAGAGCTGGTATCCAGGATTACCATTTTTTTGGTATTATTGCTTATTGTTATAGTAATCGTCAGCATGATTTCTGTTTCCTTATTGGAGAAAATATATTACCGCCAATCGAAAAAGGCAATGGAATCTGAGCTTAATCAGGATGTCCTTACAAAGGCAGGAAACAGGAGAAGCGGGACCAATGATTTGACCAATGCTTTTAAAGAGTTTAAACGAACAGGTTTAAGTCCCGGAATTATGATGTGCGATGTGGATCATTTTAAAGGGATTAATGATAAATACGGCCATTCCGCAGGGGATATGGCTCTTGCGGAATTTGTTAATGTAATGAAAGGTACCTTAAGAAGCACGGATAAGATTATCCGTTGGGGAGGCGATGAATTCATCATCATCCTTAATGGCATGGAAGAGAGGCATATACTGGATTTTGGAAGCAAGTTTTTGACTTCTGTGTCCTCTTTGAAGATACTGGATCACCAAGAGGAGATCAGGATTACCGTATCCATCGGCTTTTCCTTTTTTAAGGAAGGAGATGAAGATTTTCACGGAGCATTAAGGCGGGCGGATGAGGCCCTTTATAAGTCAAAGTCTGAAGGACGAAATCAGGCAAATATTATTTTATAGAAAATAAGACCGGGAAAGAGGATGGATGTATGATGACCATTTATACTGCACTGCTCCGGGGAATTAATGTGGGCGGGAAAAACAAGATAAAAATGGCAGAGTTGAGACAGCTGTTAGAAGAGGCGGGCCTTACCCGGGTTGAGACTTATATTCAAAGCGGGAATGTCATATTTGAGGCAGAGGATGGGGAAGAGAAGTTAAAGGAGAAAATTGAGAACAAAATCAGGGAAAAATTCGGTTTTTCCGTAAGTGTGATTTTAAGAACCTCCGGCCAGTTGGAGCAAATAATAAGAAACTGTCCTTATACAGAGCGTGAGAGGATGGAAGCGGAGGCTCTAAATTCAGAAGGAGAGAGCTTTTATGTCTGCCTTTTTCATCAGGCGCCCCTTGAGACGGAAGCGGAACGCTTAAAGCCCTTTGCAGGAGAGTTTGATGATTACCGGATACAGGGCAGGGATATTTATCTTCTGCTTCGCCACAGCATCCGCAATTCCAAGCTTGCGGCCAAGCTGTCTCTGATTGGCGGTCCGGCAACGGTACGGAATTGGAGAACCATGGAAAAGCTTTATTCTCTTGTGCTGGACAGGTTCCCCATGGAGTAGCCTTATAGTTAAATAATAACATGACGACCCGCAATACAACCGGGTCGTTTTTTTATGTAATTTTTTTGAAAGCTGGGACAGGATCAGGTGCGATGGCTGCGGTTTCCATATTTAAAAGATACATATGGTTAAACTTTTCAATGGCTGCCTTTTTTTGTTCCATAAGGGAATGGGAATATACATTAAGAGTAATTGATACACTGGAATGGCCCAATAGTTCACTGATGGTTTTCACATCCACTCCCATCTCAAGGGCCCGGGTGGCGAAGGTATGGCGGATGGCATGAAATTTTCTGTCCTGCACATGAGCTTCTTTTAATAATTTCTTATAAAGCTTTTGAAAGCAGCGGGGATCTAAGGGAGTATCCCCGTCAGAAAAGATATAATGGTCTGGGCTTGCATGAGAAATTCCCCGCTCTTCTGACATTTTTAACAGGAAATCCGGCAGGGGCATCTTCCTTAAGGATTTGCGGCTTTTTGGAGCGCCCACCTGCAAAGATGTTTTGTTTTCACCCTCTTCAAAACGTTTTATTCTGGATACGGTCCGTGCTATGGACAGGGTACCGGCTTCCATATCAATATCTCCCCATTTAAGGGAACATAATTCTCCAAGGCGGATGCCTGTATAAAAGGACAGGATGATTCCTGTTGCACGTTTGTCTTTGGAATTCAGTGCCGCATTTTCTATGAGCCTTTGCTCTTTTAAGGAAAATACCTTAACCTCCTTGTCCTCGGGCTTTGGAACTTTCACTTGCTCAATAATGGAAAGACCCTCCGGCGCCCCTTTCAGGATTTCTTTTAAAGCTATTTTAAAAATAGTAAGATATTTTTTCTTAGATGAATCCGCCAGTCCGGTATTTTCTCTTATCATTTTTACAAAACAAAAAACAGAGTCTTCCGTAATTTGCTGATTCTCTTCCTCCTTAAAAAAAGGAATCACATAGTTATTCATGCATCGGTAATAGCTTTCATAAGTGGAGGGTTTAACCCGAAGGGCGGTATCCTCCAGCCATACCTCAAATAAGCAGCAGACATCATTGCCATTCCAGGATGACTTCTCTCGAGCGGATTCCTGTATTTCCTGGTAATTTTTCATCTTTTCTTTAACGCCTTTGTAGGTTTTTGAGTAGAAATAGCGATACCTTCCATCCGACTTTAAGCTCCTGCCTTCCCAACGGCCGTCTTTGCGTTTATAAATATTTTCTCCTCTTCTCGGCATTGTACAATACTCCTTTGCTTATCATATATTTATTATATGACGTTTCTAATAACGGCAAATAATCCAAATATTACCAGATCTATAGTTATAAAATCCACCTATGCAACTGCAGTGGAAGATATGCGGCTTCCCCCCCCCCTGCCGGCGCGGTTTATTCCATGGCTTGCTTTGAACCTGACCGGTTATCTTGCAGCCGTGCAGATGATGAAAAAAGTATATATACACCGTTATAAGGAATGGATGTAACGACCCTCCAACATAGAAAGAGCAGTCGGCTTGATTTGGCCTGACTGCTCTTTTTGTTTTCCTTTTTATGCTTCCTCTTCGCCATGTACGTGAGCTTTAATGGCTGTAAAGCTTTCCGCGCTTATTACGTGCTCGATCCGGCAGGCATCCTCCAGTGCGGTTTTAGGAGTCACCCCCAGGGCAATCAGCCACTCTGAAAGCAAGGTGTGGCGTTCGTATATCTTTTCTGCGATTTCCAGCCCCTTTTCCTGCAAAGTGATGTGTCCGTTTTCGTCTATCCCGATGTACCCGTTTTCCCGGAGATTTTTCATTGCCACGCTGACGCTTGGTTTGGAAAAGTCCAGTTCTTCGGCAATGTCTATGGAGCGCACATAGCCGTTGCGCTTCTTAAGCATCAGGATCGTTTCCAGATAGTTTTCGGCAGATTCCTGTATCTTCATATCATCACCCTCTTTCCTGCTTTCATTGGATATTCCTTTATTTTAACATGGATCGGCATAAGTTTTCAAGATGACTTCTCCTTATATTATTCTGTTACTTATTTATTCTGGTTACAGAAAATTTCTGTTACCATTTTTTTGTTGAAATATGTCAGATTTTTTATTATAATATATTATGGTTGACTTTATCATTTTGCAGATGCACAGACAAGATATGCTTAAAATATGTATGTATAAGTAACTGGACCAGGGCGAAGCAATCGGGCTGTGCAGGCGAAGATACAGGGGGGAGGCATATGTTCAATAATTTTCATATAGGAGAAGAAAAAGATTTTTCCTGGAGCATGATAGGGAATATAGCGGAAGGGAGGAGGAATCTGGGAGAAGGGATGCCAGTTATGATGTACAGGCTGTTCCAGTATTCCTTAAGAAGCGAGTTGTCACGGAGATTCAGTGAAGATATGGCAAGAGAGCTTTTTCGAAGGGCAGGAGAGCTTTCCGGAAGAGAATTTGCCTTACATATGTTAGATCTGACTCTTCCGTTCAATGACTTCCTTGCGTCCCTGCAAAATAGCCTTGAGGTACACAAAGTAGGCATTCTAAGAATCGAAAAGTTTGATCCCCGTACCGGGGATATAGTCCTGACTGTTGGGGAAGACCTGGATTGTTCCGGAATCCCTGTGACAGGAGATCAAGTGTGTAATTATGACGAAGGATTTCTTTCCGGCGTTTTAAGGGAATACACGGGAAAGGATTATCTTGTAAAAGAGGTTGATTGCTGGGCCAGCGGAGCACGTGTATGCAGATTTGAGGCTAATGTCGATCAACAGGCGAAGGTGTAGTGAATGACAGAAAAAGATGCGTCTGTTCTTTTGGAGCAGATTCGCAATATTATTTTAAATAAGCCGGTTTTCGGGGAGCTGGAGGAGAAAACACAGGTATACTCAGATCTGGAGCAGGCGGTTTTCTACCTTTCTCACTGTCTTATAGAATCCAATGAGCTTCTTAAGAACCTGGCGGAAGGGAACTTAAATGTTCCTCTGCCCGATCGTCACAATTTTCAGGCAGGTGAATTAAAACAGCTTCATGCTGCTTTAAAGCATCTGGCGTGGCAGACCGAACAGGTGATCAAGGGAGATTATAAGCAGCGGGTGAATTTTATGGGAGATTTTTCCCAGGCATTTAATGAGATGGTGGTACAGCTGGAAATAAGGGAAAGTGAGCTGAAAGAGCAGGCGGAAAAGATCAAGAGGTTTAATAGACTGCTGATATTCATTATGGACAGTCTGAAGGAATGGGTTGTTGTTATAGAAGAAGAGAATGGATCGGTATTATATACCAATGATTCAGCCAGAAAACGGTTTTATGACCCTGGAACACGGCAATTTGCCTGCGGGGGAGAAGATTGCCCTTTAATGGCCCGCTTAAAGTCCCATACCGGTCTGGAACAGGAATTGCGGTATGAATTCAAGTGTTCCAGGAATAAGACCTTTCAGGTAAGGTCCTATTCTTTGGTGTGGGAGGAGAAAAAGGCGGTGGTCCATCTCATGACGGATATTACCTATCAGAGGGAAAATGAAGCCTTCTTAGAGGTCATGGCCTATAAGGATGAACTGACCGGGTTGGATAACCGGCGCAGCGGCCTTCGTACCATTGACTCTTATATTCAAAAAGGCATTCCCTTTTCCCTTTGCATGATCGACATGGATGGGCTGAAAAATATCAATGACCTGTACGGACATTTGTACGGAGATGAATATATAAAGTCAGTTTCTCAAGTGCTTATGGACTCCGCCCGGGATATAGACATTACATGCCGGTTCGGAGGCGATGAGTTTATTGTTCTGTTCCGGGGCTGTGATGAAAAGGCGGCGAAGAAAAAGATGGGCCTGATTGATAAGAAGCTGGCCGATGTTGCGAAGGTCTATCCAATGTCCATCAGCTATGGAGTGGTTTATGTTGAAACAGGGACGGAACTGTCTCCGGAAGCCGCTTTAAATATAGCAGATGAAAGGATGTACCGCTTTAAAAGGCAGCGAAAGAAGAAAAATTACGGGTCGAGCGGCAAAGGAATTTAGAAAGCTCAACTTTTCTTGTGTTTTTTATGATTTTACATTATAATGATAGGCAGGTTAAAATGAAATAGGAGCAAGAAAAGAATGAGATTTATTGGAAGCAAGACATTGCTGCTGGACCAGATTAAGCAAGTGATTGATGAAAAGGCACCGGGAGCGGAGAGCTTTTGTGATATATTTTCTGGAACCGCAACGGTTGCCAGATATTTTAAACAGTGGTACCAGGTCTGTTCCAATGACCTGCTGTACTTTTCCTATGTGCTGCAGAGGGCTACCGTTGAGAATGACAGTGTGCCGGAATTTGTCCGTTTGCAGGAAGAAACCGGGATCGAGGATCCCATAGATTTTTTTAACGGCAGGGAAAAAAAGGATTTAGAGGAGCTGCCGAAGGAGCGCCGGTTTTTTCAGAATACCTATGCTCCCACAGGCGGCCGCATGTATTTAAATGACGAGAATGCTCTGCGCATTGACTTTGCCAGGTGCACGGTGGAAGACTGGAAGACTGCCGGACTGCTTAGTGAGGACGAGTATTATTATCTGGTCGCCTGTATTGTGGAGGGAATCCCCTTTGTCTCCAATACCTCAGGAACTTATGGCGCATTTCACAAAGACTGGGAGAGGCGAAGCTACAAACGGTATGAACTGTACCGGCTGGCCGTGACACACAATGGAAAGCAGAACCGTTCTTTCAATGAAAACGGAGCGGATCTTTTAAAGCATCTTAAGGGGGACATCCTCTACATTGATCCTCCCTATAATGCACGCCAGTATCTTTCCAATTACCACGTCCTTGAGACAGCAGCCAGATATGATTATCCAGTGGTGCGGGGAGTTACCGGCCAACGGCCTGATGAAGGGCAGAAATCAGAGTTCTGTATGAAGAACAGGGCGGTTTTGGCGTTTGAGGAATTGCTTGAGAATGCACAGTTTAAGTATATCATCTTAAGCTACAGTACGGACGGACTTATGACGGTAGATGAGATTGAGAAAGCCATGAAAAAGTACGGGAAGCCGGAGACCTTCCAGATCTATGAGATCCCTTACCGGAGATATAAGAGCCGGAAGGTGAAGGAGACAGAACGGTTACGTGAGCTTTTGTTCTATATGGAAAAGCAGGTGCCGCCATGTACATAAAAAGTCCTCTAAATTATACTGGAGGGAAATTCAAGATTCTGGAGCCTATTTTTGAGGCGTTTCCAAAGGATATCAGAACATTTGTGGATGTCTTTGCAGGGGGCTTCAACGTAGGGATCAATGTGGACGCCAAGCAGATCGTCTGCAATGACCAGATCATGTATCTGATCGAGCTGTATCAGATGTTCCGTTCCACTGACATCAAGGAAATTCTGGAGAGGATTCAGGGCCTGATCTCAAAATATGAGCTGACCCAGCAGAACGGGGAGGGATATTATGCTCTTCGTTCAGATTATAACAAAACAAAGGATTTAACGGAGTTGTTTGTCCTGGCCTGTTATGCGTTTAATCATCAGATACGCTTTAATAACAGCCATGAATTCAATTCGCCCTTTGGGAGGAACAGAAGCTCCTTTAACGGCAGCATTGAAAAGAATTTAACGGAGTTCTGCCAAGCTCTCCACGAGAAGAACATTGAGTTTTCTAACCTGGACTTTATGGAACTGGACTTTACCGGCCTGGGGCCGGAAGACCTGGTTTACTGCGACCCGCCTTATCTGATCTCAACGGGGAATTATAACGATGGGAACCGAGGATTCAAGGACTGGAAGGAAAAAGAGGAGCAGGCTCTTTTGGAGCTTTTGGACCGGCTTCATGAACAGGGAACCAAGTTTGCCCTATCCAACGTCCTGTATCATAAAGGATTGTCCAATGATCTCTTGATCGAGTGGAGTAAACGGTATCAGGTACATTATATTGATAACACCTATTCTAACTGCAGCTATCAGTTTAAGGAACGAAATGCTGTCACGGTCGAGGTGTTGATTACCAATTATTAATAAAGGTTTAAAAGTCACGGGGAAATTTCCACAGGCTGTTAAGAAGCCGGCTGATCCAATATGGATTCGCCGGCTTTTTTAACATTTTATGAAATAATTGTTTCATTGGTAAAAACTTTGCTTATTCACGGACACTCCGCTTCAGCCAGCCGGCAGTTTTCAATATATGATATGCCTCAACCGCCTTACGGCAGATATTACCCAGAAAGCTATGAACATGATAGCTGAAATAAACTAGCGGCATATAAAAAAATACGTTACGGCTGAATAAACTGGATAACATAAATAAATTGCCCAAAAGCGCGAAGCATAGAATAAAGCTGCTTATTAGTCCAATTAACAGCAATCTAATGCGCGGTGTATATGGTTTTGCCAGCTTCGACAGCTGGTAAAAGCCCATTACCCCTATTAGGAATACGATCATAGTAGAAGATTCCTCTGTGGGAATATGAAAGAAAATACTCGCCAATTGTATATAAAGTGAATTAAAAACAACTGTTATTGCAGCAGGAATTGTGTGCTCTAAATTATTTGTAAGAAGCTTTCCCTCCGGTCGGGAGTAATTAGCCTGCAGCGCCAAAAAGAATGACGGTATCCCAATCGTAAGTTCATTAATCGGCATCATTTGCAGCGGCGCAATCGGATAGGGATATGGAATAAAAATATAAATCAGTGTAAGCAAAACAGAGTAGGCTGTCTTTAAAAGAAAAATCGCTGCAACTTTTTCAATGTTGTTGATAACCCTTCGTCCTTCCTTTAAAACGTCAATCATGACACCGAAATCGTCGGTTATTAATACGAAATCAGAGGCGGAACGGGCAGCATCGCTTCCGCCGACCATTGCAACGCTGCAATCGGCTTCCCTCATTGCCAGAATATCGTTTACACCGTCTCCTGTCATACATGCGGTATGGCCATTTTTCTTAAGGCCACGAATTAGTTCCCGCTTTTGCTGCGGTGTTACATGACCGAATATGGTATACTCTTTGGCGATAGCCGCGTAGTCAGCTCCATTTTCTACAAGGCTCATATCAATGCTTTTTTCTGATCCTGGAATTCCAGCCTTCTCTGCAACCGCTTGGACAGTACGGGGATTATCCCCGGAAATCACTTTTAAAATCACACCTTCCTGTGAGAAATACCGGAAGGTCTCATTTGCATTCTCCCGTATATGGTCTGAAAGAATCAAAAGAGCAAAACAGCTTAGTTCCCCTGGAAGTTTCTCTTCCGCAATAGATAAAGGAGAGTGCGCAAGACACAGTACTCTAAACCCCAAGGCGGCCTCTGCATTGGCCTGCTCTAAGAAATTTTTATTACTGCCCCTAAATACAATGTTTGGCGCACCAATGATATAGGTGCCCTTTTCTTTAAAGGTAGCACCGCTCCATTTACGCTCTGAGGAGAAGGGTGAAATGATATCAGCAACCCAATTTTCCGTTTTTCCAAATGCTTTGGTCAATGCTGTGGCTGTTGCATTCTTATCATCCAAAGTCCCCATTAGTTCAGATACGGCTAATTCTACCTCTTTTTCAGAAACATAGGAATATAGTTCCAGCCGTTCAAACTGCAGAGATCCGTCTGTTATGGTTCCTGTTTTATCCAGACAAAGCACATCTGTGCGGGCTAAAGTTTCTATACTGTATAATTCCTGGACCAGCGCCTTTCTTTTTGCCAGTTTCAGTGCTCCAACAGTCATAGTGACACCAGTTAATAAGATCAGCCCAGCCGGTATCATGCCCAATACAGATGCCGATGAGCCCAGTACGGCAGTTTCCAGCGTATCTCCAAGCAGAAAATATTTCATGTAGAATAATGTGGTGCCCAGCGGCAGTATCACAATGGTCAAAATCAGGATAATACGGTTTAATGTACGAAGAAGCGGAGGAACCTGCTTTTTGCTTTTTTTTGCCTCCACGGTCAGAGAGTGCGCATAACTATCTTCCCCGATTGCAGTTATTTGGGCATAGCCATGACCACTAGTCACATAGCTGCCTGATAGAAGAGTATCGCCCTTTGATTTTTGAATCCGGTCGGCTTCTCCGGTTAAAAGGGATTCATCTACTTCAAGCCGCTCCGAAGAAACAACCAGGGCATCTGCACAAACCTGGTTACCGATAGACAGTATTACAATATCGTCGAGTACAATCTCATCCTGTGCCACTGTATATTCAGCTCCATCCCGGATTACGGTTACATGGGCCTTGGTTAATACAGAAAGTTTATCTAATCCACGTTTTGCCCTTAGTTCCTGAAAAATCCCCATACACGTATTGCTTATGGCAATTCCAAGAAAAAGTATATTTTCCGGATGTCCGACAATTACCAGAATTACTGCCAGGAAAATATTGATGAAGTTGAACAGTGTAAAAATGTTCTTTGAGATAATACTGGAGATTGTCGGGGTCAGACCCGTTCTTTGTGTATTCACAGCCCCTGCATCGATACGGTCGCGGACTTGTTCTGCAGTTAGTCCTGTACTGATATCAGGATTGCATCGCTTTATCGATTTATTTATTAATAACCCTTTGCCCTTTTTATCTTTCATAAGATGATCACCATTACAATTCCTATATAATTCCGTCGTTAACTGGTTCGTAGGTCTTCCAAATAGGTTGCCCGCTTTTTCTGCCAGTTAAACAAAAGTCTGTTGTTCAATTATGCTTAACATCATGCTTATTCTGTGGTATTCTTGATGTGTGAGGTTTATAAAAAATATTATATGGAGGCGTTTTATGAAAAGGAGAAGATGTATTTCGATTGGCTTATTTATTGCTGTATTCTTAAGTGGTGCTAAGCCTGTTTACACCATGGCTTATGAAAATGCAGGTGTAATACAAGAGTCCCAGAACCAGTTGTCCGTTAAGGTTTCAAAGGTGCATGAAAAGTATGGCAATGTATATATTGGCATTAAAAACCCCGATTTTCTTAAAATATTCCAATATGGTGACATCGTGGATGTGACAATTGGAGGACAGTCCTTAGCGGTTCCGGTATGTTCTTCCTATAGTGATGTAGACAGCAAGAAGGTCGTAATCGTTGCATCGTCAGCTGAGGATAAAGCGAATGAGGACATCATATTGGCAATAAATCTCGGAAGCTTTGCAGATACATACGGGACGGCAGCTAATGATGATGTAACGATCACCCTTTCAAAAAAGGGAGGTTATCTGGATGAATACGAAATACGTCAATTGAAACGTACGAACAACCGAGATGACTATAGCAGTGATGAGGTGTTTGCCAATTTCCGTGAAGTAACTTATGGAAGTATAGCTCCGGGCAGGCTATACAGGTCATCCAATCCGATTAATCCGGAAATTGGAAGAAATCTATACGCGATGCGGCTTACGGAGGCTGCGGGAGTTAAGGTTATATTTAATCTTTCAGAAACAGCCGAAGAGGTGGCGGCTCATTTGGGAACCGATACCAACGGCAATCTTGCATATTACAAGGGACTGAATGATATCGGTAATGTGTACGCAATGGGTATGGGGCTTGATTCACAATCGGAAGATTTCAAACAGAAACTTGCAGTTGTTTTACGGGAAATGAGTGAAAAGAAAGGTCCTTACCTTATCCATTGCGTAGAGGGAAAAGACAGGACAGGTTTCGTTGCCGCATTGCTTGAATCCCTGATGGGTGCGAAATATTGGGAGATTAAAGATGACTATATGGACAGTTTCGTTAATTTCTTTCATGTGCCTGTTTCACCGGGTCAATATGACCGGATTGGGAACAATAACATCCTGGAGAGTATGAGGCAGATGGCTGGTATTCCCAAGGGAGGCAGCCTGAAAGGGGTAGATTTGTCCAAAGCAGCAGAGAATTATATTAAATCAATCGGTTTAACAGACGATGAAATAGAACAAATAAAAGTCAATCTTTCTAACTGAGCCAGACGAACAGACAGTTTAAAATAATGGCACAAAAGGCAGATGAATAAAGGGTATGGTACATGTCTCTGTGAGACACCCTTTAAGCATCTGCCTTTTTTATTCATTTATAATCATGCTTCAGGCCATTTAATTGGATTTTACTTCTTTCCAGGCTTCATTGTAACGGGAATCCACTTCATCCCCCAGATACTTATACACTTCGCTGTTCTTTAAAGAGTCCACGTCCGGGAAAACAGCTTTGTTGTTCTGCAATTCCGGATCAAGTAAATCAAAGGCACCTTTATTTGGAGTAGGATAGGTGATGTAGTCAAAATTCTTTTTGGCAATATCAGGACGGCAGAGGAAGTCGATCCATTTCTCTGCGTTTTCCTTATTAGGCGCATTGGCGGGAATGACCCAGGAATCCAGCCAAAGGTTGGTTCCTTCCTCAGGAATCACGTATTCTAAGGAGTAGTCAAGGCCAAGGTCCTTTACTTCATTCTGGATGTAAAGCATTTCTCCGGAATAGATGACACCTACTGCAGCCTCGCCGCCGATCATCTTATCCCTGACCTGATCGATGACATAAGCCTGAACCAGAGGCTTCTGCTTGATTAGCAGTTCCTTTGCTTCCTTGATTTCTTCTTCATTGGTGGTGTTAGAAGAATAGCCGAGGGATTTTAATGCTACCATAAAGGCATCCCGGACGCTGTCCTGCATAAGGATGTTGTCTTTAAATTTTACATCCCAAAGATCGGACCATTTGGTTGGAACGTCTTTCGGGTCTACCATGCTTGTGTTATAAAGAATTCCTACGGTTCCCCAGCAGTATGGAACGGAGTATTTATTTTCCGGGTCAAAGCTCTTTGACATCTCCTGGTATCTGGGATCAATCTCTTTTATATTTGGAACATTGTCAAAATTGATTTCTGCCAGAAGGTTGTTCTCGATCATTTTCTGGATCATATAATCGGATGGGCACACCGCATCATATTTTACGCCTCCTGCCTCGATGACAGGATACATCTCTTCATTGGTTTCAAACATGTCGTAAACGACCTTGATTCCGGTTTCTTTTTCAAATTCCTGGATAACGGATTCGTCAATGTACTCACCCCAGTTGTATACGTAAACCTCTCCGGCGCTTCCCGACTTGGGGGCGGATTTTCCGCAGCCGCTTAAAAGGGAGAGAGTAAGAGCACACAGGGAGCCGACTGTCATGATCTTAGATAAAGTTTTTTTCATGTGAATATTCTCCTATTATTTTTTACGCTTTGGTGCAAAGTTGGTGATGAGTAACAGCACCAGCACCGTGATAAAGATGATATTTGACAGCGCGTACATGGAGGGCTTGATTCCACGGCGTACTTCGCTGTAAATTAGGGTTGAAAGAGTATTGATGCCGGCTCCCCTGGTAAAGTGCGTGATGATAAAATCATCTAAGGACATGGTGAATGCAAGGAGAAAACCGGAAAGCACACCTGGAAGGATATCCGGGAACACCACCTTGAAAAATGCGGAGACCGATGTGGCTCCTAAATCCATGGCGGCTTCATAAGTGCTTTTATCTGTTTGCTTTAACTTAGGCATGACGCTTAAAATGACATACGGAATGTTAAAGGTAATATGTGAAATTAAAATGGTCTTAAAGCCCAGAGAAATCCCAAAGGCGATAAATGCCAGCATAAGAGAGATTCCTGTTACAATATCCGCGTTCAGCATGGGGATGTTGGTAACGCCCA
Source organism: Lacrimispora sanguinis (assembly GCF_044987295.1). NCBI lineage: Bacteria > Bacillati > Bacillota > Clostridia > Lachnospirales > Lachnospiraceae > Lacrimispora > Lacrimispora sanguinis. The sequence goes on from NZ_CP173277.1 coordinate 3,660,908, forward strand.
TGAAAAGGGAGCGGGGGACCCGCTTCATGCCGTTAATGGCAATGGCCGCAGCGGTGCCTATAATGACTGCGATCAGGGAAGATAAGAATGCGATCAGCAGTGTATTGTAAAGGGCTGTCATAATGGTACTGCTTGAGAACAGCTCTGTATACCATCGGGTGGTAAATCCGCCCCACTGGGTACGGGATTTGGAACTGTTAAAGGACAGCACCGTCATGGTGGCAATAGGTGCATATAAAAACACCAGAATGATCACCAGGTAAAAATCCTGGACAAATCGTTTGATAAAATCAGTCTTTCTGTTCATCAGAATGCCGTTCCCTCCCCGTTCTTATCGTATTTGGCAATAAGCGCCATGCTGATCAGAATAAAAATCATAAGAACCAGGGAAAGGCCGGAGCCTAAATTCCAGTTGCTTCCCTTGGTAAACTCCTGCTCGATTACATTGCCGATCAGAAGGATCTTACTTCCTCCCAAAAGGTTTGAGATAACGAATGTGGTAAGAGCCGGTACAAATACCATGGTGATACCACTTACTATGCCGGGGATGCTTAAGGGAAAAAGAATCCGGAACAAAACCTGAACCGAGTTGGCCCCTAAGTCTCTGGCAGCGCTTATCACATTGTCGTCAATTTTCATCAGTACGTTGTAAATAGGAAGAACCATAAACGGCAGAAAGTTGTAAACCATGCCGAGGATAATGGCTCCCGGTGTATTGATCAGATTCTGGTTAGGCAGGTGGAGAGCGGTCAGAATGCCGTTTATAACGCCGTTCTTTTCAAGCAGTGTCTGCCATGCCAGGGTCCGGAGAAGGAAATTCATCCACATAGGAAGGATGAAGATAAAAACGATAAAGCTTCCCTGACCCATCCCTCTGGAACGCAAAACCATGGCTAAAGGATACGCAAGAATCAGGCAAAGGACTGTGCTGATAAAGGAAAGCCCCAGAGAGAGCCAAAGGGCCTTTGCATGTTCTGGTGATGTTACGGAGAGGACATTTGCCAGGGTAAAGGCACCGGACCGGTCCGTGAGTCCGTAATACACAATCAGCGCCAGCGGGATCAGGATAAAGCCGATCATCCACATGATGTATGGGCCGGATAATAATTTTTTACTCATTGATTCCCACGGCCTCCTCATCCTCGGAAGCCGGCTTGTTCATGATCTGAATGTCGAATGGGTTTACGTGGATGCCCACCTCTTGTCCGACCGGGAACATATCCGTGCTGTGTACCAGCCATTCAAAGCCGTCAGGAGTGGTCACTTCCATCTCATAGTGGACGCCCTTGAAAATTAAATGGGTTACAATGCCTGTTAAGGTGCCTTCCTCAGGAGCTACCAGGTCGATATCCTCCGGACGGATGACCACGTCAACCGGCTTATGAATTCCAAAGCCCTTATCCACGCACACGAATTTGGCATGAAAGATCTCCACCAGTTCATCCCGTACCATAATTCCGGGCACGATGTTGCTTTCTCCGATGAAGTCAGCCACAAAGGCATTTTCCGGTTCGTTGTAGATGTTCTCCGGGGAGCCCATTTGCTGGATATAACCCTGGTTCATAACAACGATGGTATCGGACATGGTCAAGGCTTCTTCCTGGTCATGGGTAACGTAGATAAAGGTGATGCCCAGCTCATTTTTCAGACGTATCAGCTCATACTGCATATCCTGCCGGAGCTTTAAGTCCAAAGCTCCCAAAGGCTCATCAAGGAGAAGGACCCTTGGCTCGTTTACGATTGCTCTGGCAATGGCGATCCGCTGCTGCTGGCCGCCGCTTAAGGAGCTTACCGTGCGGTTTTCAAAGCCGTCTAAGTTGACCAGCCTTAAGGCATACTTGATCTTATCCTTTATATAAGCTTTTGGTTTATTTTTAATTTTTAATCCAAAGGCAATGTTTTCTGAAATGGACATGTGATTAAACAAAGCGTATTTCTGGAACACAGTATTCAGTTGACGCTTGTTGGGAGGCAGGCTGGTGATGTCCTGCCCGTCAAAAATCACCTGCCCTTTGTCAGGGCTTTCAAAGCCGCCGATGATCCGAAGGGTTGTAGTCTTGCCGCATCCGCTGGGTCCTAGCAAGGTAACGAATGCGTTCTCCTTTACCGAGAGGTTTAAATCATCCAGTACCATGGTACCGTCAAAGCTTTTCGTAATATTCCTTAAATCAATTAATGGCTGACCCATGTCCCTTTATCCTCCTGTTAAAAGCTTGGCGGGGAGCTTACCCAGATGAGAGTAGCGCCGGCCTTGCTGCTTAAGTAATGTTTTTTGTCTGATACAAAGTAAAAGGATTCCCCTTTTTTGGCTTTATATGTTTTGTTACCTATATGGATGGAAATATTACCCTGCAGTACGTAGCCGAATTCTTCTCCCTCATGGGGATTATCAGGATAGGTTTCACCGCCGGCTTCCAGGGTGAGATGGATCGGCTCCATCATGTTTTTCTGCGCATTGGGTATGATCCATTTGATTTCATTCTTAAGCTCTGCATCGTGTTTCTCAAAGTAATCGGATTTTCCGAATACGATCTGTTCTTCCGGGCTTTCATTGAAGAACTCGCCGACAGAGGTCCCAAGACATTGTAAAATATCTAAAAGGGTAGCAATGGAGGGGGAGGTCAAGTCCCTTTCCAGCTGGGATATGAACCCCTTTGACAGCTCTGCGCGGTCAGCCAGTTCTTCCTGTGTAAGCCCCTTTAAGACTCGAAGCTCTTTTAGTTTTGTACCGATATCCATATGCTCCTCCTTTATGTTAGTGATAATCTGAAAGTTTACCTATACTAACTGACGATAAATATAACTAAAAAGTTTAGTAATGATAAACAGGCAGCAAAATACATTATACTGTTTTTTCATTGTATGTCAATAGTTTTTAAGGAAGTTTTTCCTTAACAAACAAGGAAATTTATGATATGATAGTTTTAGTTTACACAACGAAGTTCGATTCGCTTATCGGCTGGTCGAACGGCTGATTTTCTGGATTCGGGCAACACTTAAGTTTGCCTTTATTAAGAGGATCATGCCAAGGAAGATTTCAGGAGGAAAAGTGTGATGAAAGGCAAGTATATGGCTTATGTAGGTTCTTATTCCTACAACGGACAGGCAAAGGGGATTACTGTATACGATGTTGATGTGGAAGAGGGCCGTTTTATTCCTAGATGCGAGGTGGAAGTTGATAATGCTTCCTATGTGATCGCTTCTAATGATGGAAAGACGCTGTACTCCATCGCGGATGAAGGAGTCGTATCCTTCCGAATTCATGAGAATGGGGCCATAACAAGGCTTAATTCAGCGAATATTAAGGGAATGAGGGGCTGCCATCTGTCTACCGATGCGGATGACAAGTACATCTTTGTATCAGGATACCATGATGGAAAGTCCACGGTGCTTCGGCTGAATGAGGATGGCTCTGTAGGTGAGATCGTGACCGGAGTGTACCATAAAGGACTTGGCAGCGTGGCAGAGAGAAATTTCCGCCCTCATGTGAGCTGTTCAAGAAGAACTCCTGACGGTAAATTTATCATGGTGGCTGATCTGGGGATTGACCAGGTTAAGATTTACCGTTTTAATGAGCATGACGAGGAGATGGTCCTGGTGGATGCTCTGCACTGCGAGCTGGAATCCGCTCCCAAATGCTTCCGTTTCAGCAATGACGGAAGATTTTTCTATCTTATCTCTGAGTTAAAGAATGTGATTGATGTGTTTACTTATGAGACGGGCGAGCGGCAGCCAAAGATTGAGAAGATCCAGACGGTTTTCACCGCCGGGCCAAAGCAGAGCCAGCTTACTGCGGCATGCTCTATGCGCATGTCCAATGATGAAACCCATTTATTTTGTGGCAATGCGGGCGACAATTCTGTTACGGTTTACGAGCGGGACAAGAACACAGGGCTTTTAGAAGCCTTATGCTGTCTTCCCATAAGCGGCAGCTATCCCAAGGATATCTGCGTTTTTCCGGATGATAAGCATATTGCTTCCATTAACCATGAGTCAGATAGTATCACATTTTTTACGGTTGATTATAAGAAAGGGCTTCTTGTCATGAATGGCAAGGAACTAAAGGTCAATGAACCGAACAGCTGTGTGATCGTAAAAGTAAGCAATTAAATACCTTGAAGGTACAGGCATCCCCCTATACTCAGAATGCATGGGTATAGAAGAGGAAAGGAGAGACATACATGGCAGGATCAACACTGGGGACAATATGGAAGGTAACAACCTGGGGGGAATCTCATGGAAAGGCCATCGGCGTCGTGCTGGACGGCTGCCCGGCGGGTCTTAAACTGGAGGAGGCAGATATCCAGGAATACTTAGACCGGAGAAAACCGGGGCAGAGCAAATTTACCACAAAGCGCCAGGAGGCCGATCAGGTGGAGATCCTGTCCGGGGTCTTTGAAGGAAAGACAACCGGGACTCCCATTTCCATGGTGATCTGGAATACGGACCAGCGCTCCAGGGATTACGGAAACTTAATGGAGGTCTATCGTCCGGGCCATGCAGATTTTACTTTTGATGAAAAATACGGGATCAGGGATTACCGGGGCGGTGGCCGTTCCTCCGGAAGGGAGACCATTGGAAGGGTGGCGGCCGGCGCTGTTGCCGCCTGTTTCTTAAAGAGTCTGGGAATTACCGTGACCGCTTACACCAGATCTGTTGGGCCTTATGAAGTAAAGGCAGAACAGTTCAGCATAAAAGAACGGGATAATAACAGCCTTTTCATGCCTGATAAGGAAACCGCGGCTCTTGCCTGCGAATACTTAGAAGAGATGATGGGAAAGCTGGATTCTGTAGGAGGCGTGGTGGAATGCGTCATTGACGGTGTTCCAGCCGGAATCGGCGATCCGGTATTTGAAAAATATGATGCAGCTCTTGCCAAAGCGGTCATGTCCATCGGAGCAGTCAAAGGCTTTGAAATCGGAGATGGCTTTGAAGCTGCACGTGCACTGGGATCCCAGAATAATGATGGCTTTTGTCAGGGACTTAATAAGGAGGTGGAGAAGATCACCAACCACGCAGGTGGTATTCTTGGAGGTATCAGTGATGGTTCCCAGGTGGTCCTCCGCGCAGCCTTTAAGCCCACGCCGTCTGTGGCACAGTCCCAGAAAACTGTGACGCGACTGGGTGAGGAAACAGAGATTCAGATCAAAGGGCGCCATGACCCCATTATTGTTCCGCGGGCAGTGGTGGTAGTGGAAGCCATGGCAGCGCTTACCACGGCGGACTTACTGCTTGCCAACATGGCTTCCAGAATGGACAGGATCCTTGCCTTTTATGGCCGGCCGGCGGCTGGGGACGTGGAAGGAAGCTTATAAACTTGATAAAATCCGGCATTTATGATATGTTAAATGCCGGATATATTTTGCACAAGCAATGAACTGAACAAATAAGCCTGCAGCTTGGCAGGCGATGACTAAGTGACAGGAGAATGACGATGAAGATTGCAATGGGAAATGACCATACGGCCATAGAAATGAAGAATTCCATCAAGGAATTTGTAGAGAGCAAGGGATATGAGGTAATCGACTTTGGAACCAATTCCACAGAAAGCTGTGATTATCCGGAGTATGGTGAAAAGGTAGGACGCGCCGTTGCAGACGGAAAAGCTGATCTTGGAATTGCCATCTGCGGAACCGGTGTGGGAATTTCCCTTGCCTGCAACAAGGTTAGGGGAATCCGGGCCTGTGTCTGCAGCGAACCCTATACTGCAAAGCTTTCCAGGATGCATAATGATTCCAATGTGCTCTGCTTTGGGGCCCGTGTCGTCGGCCAGGAGATGGCAAAGATGATTACAGAAGAATGGCTGGATGCAGAGTATGAGGGCGGAAGACATCAGCGCCGTGTAGATATGGTGATGGATATCGAAAAAAGAAACGAATAAAATTGTATTGGGAAGGGGTAACTTATGAAAAAGATCGGATTTATCGGAATTGGAATTATGGGAAAGTCCATGGTGCGCAATTTAATGAAGGCCGGATATGAGGTGGCGGTATACTCAAGAACCAAAAGCAAGGCAGAAGATGTCCTTTCAGAAGGTGCTATATGGTGTGAAGATGTGAAGACCTGCTCCAAAGGCAGGGATGCAGTCATCACCATCGTTGGGTATCCGCAGGATGTGGAAGAAGTCTATTTTGGGGAAAATGGGATTATCGCAAACGCAGACAGAGGTACCTGCCTGATTGACATGACTACCACCAGCCCTAAGCTTGCAGTACGGATTTATGAAGAAGCAAGTCAGGCAGGGTTAAAGGCCTTAGATGCCCCTGTGACAGGGGGAGATACCGGTGCAAGGGAAGGTACCCTTACCATACTGGCAGGAGGAGACAGAGTCATCTTTGACCGTTGCCTCCCTGTTTTTGAGGCAATGGGAAAGGCCATTAGGTATGAAGGAAAGGCCGGAAACGGACAGCATACCAAAATGTGTAATCAGATCGCCATTGCAGGAGCCCTTTCCGGTGTCTGCGAGGCAATGGTCTATGCAAAGGCCAATGGTCTTGACGTAGGTACCATGGTGGATTCCATCGCTACCGGTGCGGCCGGAAGTACCCAGTTAAATGCAATGGCTCCCAGGATCCTATCCGGGGACTTTACCCCGGGATTTTTCATCAAGCATTTTATCAAAGATATGAAGCTTGCGGCCGAGGAGGCAGAAGGCGCCGGTATCCGGCTAGGGGTGCTTGATCACGTCCTTTCCATGTATGAATCCATGGCTGCTAATGGTCATGAAGATGAGGGAACACAAGCTTTGGTCAAATATTACCAATGGTAAAAGAAATATAAAACGCAGGCGGAGCAGCAGCTCCAGCCTGCATTTTTCTTATTCAATCTTTTTTATGGAAGGGAAATAACGGAACAGGACTTTCGCGATGATCTTGTCCTTTTCCACGAATTTATGTTTCCACCTTCTGGCATCTGCGGAGAAATTCCGGTTGTCTCCAAGCATGAAGTAACAGTCCTCCGGCACTTCATAATGGGCGTCAGGCTCCGGTTCCATTGGCTCCGGAAGATAAGGCTCTTCAAGAGGCGTATCGGAATTGTTGATATAAACTTTTCCGTTCCGGATATCGATGATGTCGCCGGGAAGGCCGATGACACGTTTTACGTAATAGGTTTTTCCGGTAGGGTCATCAGGGAAATGGAAGATGGCTATATCTCCCCGCTTCGGATCACCAAAATAATAGGACAGCCTGGAGCCAATGACCCGGTCTCCTGTCATAATGGTCTTTTCCATGGATCCGCTTGGGACCCTGCTGTTTGCAATGATGAAATTATTAAGTAAAAATGCAATGACAGCGGCAGTTATGATGATCTTGATCCAACTGATGATTTCTTCCCTCCAGCTGAACGGTTCCCGTTCTTTTGGCATGTTATCGTTTTTTTTCATATGATCTCTCTTCTTTTCCTTCATGATGGTTCCAATACAGAGTTTAAATGAGATTGATTTATAACGCAAGGGGTTTTACAAAATGGTAAGAAAATATTCACAAATACTCTACGGATTGTCCATAAAATCATGATATCATAATTTCAGATAAAAAAATCACACCAGGGGGAGCCGGATTATGGGAGGGAAAAGCCGGAATCAGGATTGGGGGCTTATTGCAGCTTCTGCATTCATGTTTGCAGTTTCATCGCTGCTTCAGATACTGGCAAGAAAGGTTCCTGGTTTTGGGGACTGGTATGCCAGGCGGGTTTACCGGTTTATGGTAGGAAGCATTGGAAGGCTGTCAGGGGGATTTCCCTTTGCTTTTGTGGAGGCCGTCACCTACCTGCTTATTGTGTACGTTGTTTTCTACGTCTTCATCCACCGTAAGGAGGGGAAGAAGATCCTCATAAGAGCCGTGTTTCTCGTTACCGGCCTTTTTTTACTATTTACGATTAATTGTGGTATTAACTATTACAGGAAGCCGTTTTCCAGCTATTCAGGGTTGGATATGAGAAAGTCTTCCATAGAGGAACTGGAGAGCCTTTGCCTAAAGCTTACAGATGACATAAACCGGATGTGCGCAGAAGGCATAGCAAAAGAAATGAACTTAAAAAGCCTGGAAAAGGAAAGCGTAAAGGCTATGAAAAGGTTGGGGGAGGCTTATCCGGAGCTGGCAGGTTATTACCCGCATCCAAAGCCCCTCTTATGGTCTTACTTCTTTTCCGTCCAGCAGCTTTGCGGCCAGTATTCCCCTTTTACGATTGAGGCCACTTATAACCGGTCCATGCCGGATTACAACATTCCCCATACTGTCTGCCATGAACTGTCTCACCTAAGAGGGTTCATGAGAGAGGATGAGGCTAACTTCATTGGTTATCTGGCCTGCATTGGCTCTGAGGATGATGGGTTCCGCTACAGCGGATACTTAACCGGCTGGGTTTATGCCACCAATGCCCTGGCAAAGGTAGACCGGGTGGCATATGCTGAAATCTGCGGACAGCTTAGTGAAAAGGCATGGGATGATTTAAGATACAACAATGAATTCTGGGGGAAATATGAGGGGAAGACTGCCGAGGTTTCCAACCGGATGAATGATACTTATTTAAAGCTCAACAGCCAGTCGGATGGGGTCAACAGTTATGGCAGAATGGTTGATTTAATGCTGGCGTATGCAAGGCTTAAATAAGTGCAATTCCTGGCTGACTCTTGAAAATTACTAGACCTGGTGATAAAATATTTCCATAAAGAGGGACCAGGAGGAGTCATGTATGGATGGAAAATTGTATGATTTGATGGATTGGGCCGGCATTGAAGAGATTGTATATTCAGAAGCAGCGAATCCCCACGAGATTCTGGGCCCGCACGTAACAGAGCAGGGGCTGCTTATCCAGGCATTTATTCCTACGGCAGAATCGGTGATTGTCCGTTTTAGGGAAAGCGGTAAGGAATACTCCATGGAGCTTGCGGATGAAGCCGGTTTTTTTGCGGCTCTCATACCATGCAAAACTGCAGCAGCTTATACCCTGTTAGTTACTTACGATAATGGGACATCAGAAGAATGTCTGGATCCCTATTCCTTTTCAGCCTTTTATAAGTCGGAAGACATAAAAAAGTTTGAATCCGGAATTCACTACAGCATCTATGAAAAAATGGGGGCGCACCCCATGTCTGCAGGTGGAGCGGAAGGGGTATACTTTTCCGTGTGGGCTCCCTGTGCCATGCGTGTCAGTGTGGTTGGGGACTTTAACCTGTGGGATGGCAGGCGCCACCAGATGAGGAGGCTGGGGGATTCCGGTATTTTTGAATTGTTTATTCCCGGCTTAAAGACTGGAGCGATATATAAGTATGAGATAAAGCATCAAAACGGGACTCCCCAGCTTAAAAGCGATCCCTACGCGAATTACTGTGAGCTGCGTCCCAATAATGCTTCCGTTGTTTGGGATATTAACCAGTATTCCTGGAATGACCAGGAATGGATGAAAAAGAGGACAGGGGCTGATTACAAACAAAATCCCATGTCCATTTATGAGGTGCATTTAGGCTCCTGGCTCCGGAAGGAAGTGGAGCTTGACGAAAGCGGAGCGGCCGTCGTTGGCTCTGAATTCTATAATTACCGTGAAATTGCAGAGAAGCTGGCAGAATACGTAAAGGATATGGGTTACACCCATGTGGAGCTTCTTCCCATCATGGAGCATCCCTTAGATGCCTCCTGGGGATATCAGGTGACCGGGTATTATGCGCCCACCAGCCGTTACGGTACGCCGGATGATTTTATGTATTTCATGGATTATATGCATAAGCAGGGCATCGGCGTGATTTTAGACTGGGTTCCGGCTCATTTTCCCAGGGACAGCTTTGGACTCGCCAGTTTTGACGGAACCTGCGTATATGAGCATAAGGACCCAAGACAAGGGGCGCATCCCCATTGGGGAACGTTGATTTATAATTACGGCAGGCCAGGCGTCAGTAACTTCCTGATCGCCAATGCTCTTTTCTGGGCGGACAAGTACCATGCGGATGGAATCCGTATGGATGCGGTGGCTTCCATGCTCTACTTAGATTATGGCAAAAACCCGGGGGAATGGATTCCCAATATTTACGGCGGCCATGAAAACCTGGAAGCGGTTGAGTTCCTGAAACATTTGAATTCCATATTCAAGGGCCGAAAGGATGGGGCGGTTATGATTGCGGAGGAATCCACGGCATGGCCCCGGATCACGGCTGATGTAAAGAGTGAAGGATTGGGCTTCGACTATAAATGGAATATGGGCTGGATGAATGATTTTACTGGATATATGCAATATGATCCTTATTTCAGAAAACACCATTATGGCGAGATGACCTCCAGCATGCTTTATGCTTACAGTGAAGATTTTATCCTTGTATTCTCCCACGATGAGGTGGTCCATGGAAAAGGTTCCATGTTTGGCAAGATGTCTGGAGAAACTCTGGAGGAAAAGGCGGCGAATTTAAAAGCAGCCTACGGCTTTATGATGGGACATCCTGGTAAAAAGCTTTTGTTTATGGGTCAGGATTTTGCGCAGATCAGCGAATGGAATGAAAATAAAAGTCTTGACTGGGAGATCCTAAAGTACCCCCTTCATAAGCAGACACAGGATTACGTAAAGGCCTTGAACCATCTTTATAAGTGTCAGCCGGCTTTGTACCAGCTGGATTATGATCCGGACGGCTTTGAGTGGGTGGAATGCACGGACTCCAAAGACAGCATCGTAGTCTTTTTAAGAAAAACAAAGAAAAAGGAGGAGACGCTTCTCTTCCTATGCAATTTTGATACGATGTGTCACGAAAAATACCCGGTAGGGGTTCCCTTTGAAGGAAAATATAAAGAAATATTAAACAGTGATGACAAGGCTTTCGGAGGGCAGGGCCGGGTAAATTCACGGGTAAAAGTCTCTAAGAAAAAAGAGGCGGATGAAAGGCCGGATTCCATGGAAATAACCGTGGCTCCCTTAAGCATCATGGTCTTTACCTGTACCCCTGTAAAAAAGTTGCCGGCTTTGGCAGGGAAGAAGACCAGGAAGCCCGCATATACTGAAAAGGCAAAGGTTGAAAGAAAATAATTTGATTTATTAATACATAAAAAAGGATCAGGAGGTTATGAAATGATATTTTATATGGTTTCCAGTGTACTTCTGGGAGAACCCCTGGGAGACAGTGTACTTCCGGGAGAGTCCCTGGCAGATTTGCAGCAGGAGGTACAGGAAAACTTAAACCAGTTAAGGCCCAATGTCGTGCTGGAAACCTTAAAGGGCTGGGCTCCCGGGCTCATAGCGTTCGGGATAAAGCTTCTCATTGCCCTGGTGATTTTTTTTGTTGGCTCCAGGATTATTAAGTTCTTCAATCGTATGCTGAACCGCTCTTTTAAGAGGGTGGATATGGAGGTCAGCTTAAGAAAGTTTCTGCTGTCCGTTTTAAACGCCGTCATGTATTGCCTGCTGGCTTTTATCGTAGCAGGACAGATTGGCGTGAATTCGGCTTCTATCGTAGCTTTGCTGGGATCCGCAAGTATTGCCGTGGGTCTGGCAGTCCAGGGAAGCCTGGCTAATTTTGCAGGCGGGGTTCTCATCCTTCTCATGAAGCCATTCCGTGTAGGGGATTATATCGTATCCAGGGATGGGGAAGGTACGGTCCGTACCATTGGACTGGTGTATACTGTATTAAACACAGGAGATAATAAGCAGGTGGTCATTCCCAATGGAACCCTATCCAATTCCCCCCTTACCAATGTGACCGCCATGGATAAGAGGCGGCTGGATGTTCTGGTGGGGATCGGATATCATTCGGATCTAAAGAAGGCAAAGGAAGTTTTGGATAACATTTTTCGCAGCCAGAAGGGGATTTTATTAGAGGAGCCCATAGATATTTTTGTCAGCGACTTAACGGAAAATGCCGTTACCATCGGAGGTAGGGGCTGGACCGCCTTAGACGATTACTGGCCGGCCAGGTGGGAGATCTTAGAAAAGATAAAGCTGGAATTTGAAGCTGCAGGAATTGAGATTCCCTATAGCCGGATGGAGGTGCAGGTAGAGGACCGTCATTCCTGATATAAAAGAGGTATTTTAAAGCTATCATGAAAATAACGAAGAGCACTGGATGTCAGATATAACATTGTCTGACATCCAGTGCTCTTTCTAAAGGAGATTCCAAAAGACTGGAGCATCTCTTTATTTTATTTTACCCGGAAGGTCACAGTTACCTGAGCTTCTACCCCGATCTGACCTGGTTCCACAACTACGGATTTGGCTCCGGCTGCGGCATCTTCCTTAGCTGCAGTGGAGTACCGGATATTCGGATAGGAATTCATTTCTTCAATGTGAGCGATCCCATCCAGGGTGACTCCGCTGGCAGCAGCAATTGCCTCTGCTTTAACCTTGGCGGCTTCAACAGCCTTCTTAAGGGCTTCCCTATAGTTTTCATCGTATTTGCTGGAAAGATAGTTTACGCTGTCAATGCAGTTAATACCTGCTTCCACGCTGGAAGAAAGCATGGTGCCCACCTGGTCAATCGGAAGGTCGGAAACGGTAATGCTTGTGCGCATCTGATATCCGGTGATCTGCTGGCCGGTATTGTTCCAGTCATACATTGGTTCAAGACCGTAGCTTGAGGTCTGGATGGATTTTTCGTCAATGCCGGAATTCTTCAAAAATTCGATGACACTGCTTGTATCTTTGCTGTTATTCTCCTGGCAGGCTTTGGGATCTCCGGCCTGAGAGAGCACTGCAAAATTGACCTGTGCCATATCGGGAACCACCTTTACTCCCTCTGTGCTGCTTACCTGTATGGTATTGGTATCTACGTTGCTGATGGTAGTTAGATTAGCTCCGGGAACGGAAGCTGTCCCTGTTTGGGCGCATGCAGTCATGCTTAGCACGGTTGCGGCTATCAGAGCGGCAGCCAGCGGCTTATTCATTTTTCTCATAAATATTTCCTCCTTTTCATATTTTATATTCTACAGGAAAAATTTAGAAATTAGTATTTCTTTTCCCTTAACATTTAAGTCAAATTTCATAGGTTTTAATTACGAAAATCTGACTATGGAAAAAAGTGGACATAAGGAATAAAAAACAATGGAAGAAGGCAAAATAAGGGACGCAAATTGTGAAAAGTGCCTAGAAAAAGAAACGAAAATGTAATGGTTTAACGAAAAAAGAAAATTTGGCTAAATCTATTGCATTTTTTTGTGCAATGTGTTATCTTATAGCCATAGGGTTATTGGAAACGTTACCGATATCGTTACCAGAAGGTTAATATCCAATGGCCAGGAAAGATAAATCCTGAGAATAAGCAGGTGCAATAAGTTTCTGTGTGGAGGGCATGCAGGAAAAATTGGGGGTTGAGTGGACGGATCCATCAACCGGAAGGTGCAAATGCACGGAAGGAGGATATTATGAAACTAAAAAAACTGGCAGTACTTACTCTGGCTGCGGCAATGGCGGCCGGAACACTGGTTGGTTGTGCTTCCAACAAGAAAACGGAGACAACTGGGGCAGAGCAGAAAACTGAGGCAGCAGAAACCACTACAGCTAAGGCTGGTGATACGGCAGAGGCCAAAGGACAAATCTATTATCTGAATTTTAAGCCTGAAGTTGCGGACATCTGGGTGGAGCTTGCCGGCAAGTATACAGAGGAAACCGGCGTGCCAATGAAGGTACAGACAGCGGCAGCAGGTACCTACGAGCAGACTTTAAAATCAGAAGTAGCTAAGAAAGAACCGCCTACACTGTTTCAGATCAACGGACCAATCGGATATAAGTCCTGGGCAAAATACTGCAAGGATTTAAAGGATTCCACAATCTACAGTCATCTGGTTGATAAAGATATGGCTGTAAAGGATGGAGATGGAGTTTACGGCATTCCTTACGTAGTGGAAGGCTATGGTATTATTTATAATGATGCCATCATGAAAAAGTATTTTGCTCTTGACGGCGCAAAGGCAAAGTCCATGGAAGAGATCAATAACTTTGCTTCTCTTAAAGCTGTAGCAGAAGATATGCAGGCAAGAAAGGCAGACCTTGGTATCGAAGGCGTGTTTGCTTCCACTTCCTTTGCTCCTGGCGAGGATTGGAGATGGCAGACCCATCTGGCTAACCTTCCGGTTTATTATGAGTATAAGGATGACAACGTATCCGACAAGGATGTTCTTGACTTTAAGTATGCTGACAACTACAAAAACATTTTTGACTTATATATTAACAACTCCTGTACAGATCCGAAGATGGTAGGCGCAAAGACTGTTGAGGATTCCATGGCTGAATTTGCTCTTGGCAAGGTTGCTATGGTACAGAACGGAAACTGGGGCTGGGGACAGGTGTCCGGCGTTGACGGAAACACAGTTAAAGAAGAAGATGTGAAATTCCTTCCTATTTACACCGGAGTGAACGGTGAAGAAAAACAGGGACTTTGCATTGGAACAGAAAACTTCTTCTCCATCAACAGCCAGGCTAAGGAAGAGGATCAGCAGGCATCTCTGGATTTCCTTGAGTGGCTCTTCACTTCCAATACAGGAAAAGATTATGTAACCAACAAACTGGGCTTTATCGCTCCGTTTGATACCTTTGCAGCAAATGAAAAACCAACCGATCCGCTTGCAAAAGAGATCGACCGGTATATGAACAACAAGGACTTATATTCTGTGTCCTGGAACTTTACCTCTTTCCCAAGCCAGACCTTTAAAGATAACTTCGGAGCCTCCCTTCTTGAGTACGCTCAGGGTGGTAAGGACTGGAAGGCAGTAGTTGATGATATGAAGGCCGATTGGGCAAATGAAAAAGCTATGACAAAATAAAAATATAAATAGTTTTAAGGGAAATGGGTGAGCGCGGGGGAGATGCCTCACCCATTTTCATACAAGAAATTTGGTCAGCCTCAGCTCATGATATACCTATGCACCCGATGCAGATGATGCGGGGCACGCTGTAAAGCGTGACGGGCCCTGTCCCAAAACCATGGACAGTAATAAAGAAAGGAGAACTGCTATGCAAAAGTCAATGAAACGTTACTTTCCAATATTTGTTTTACCCACACTGGCTGCATTTACCGTTGCATTCCTGTACCCGTTTATCATAGGTATTTATTTATCCTTTACGGAATTCACCACAGTAAAGGATGCGTCTTGGGTAGGGATTTCCAATTATAAAAAGATATTTATGGACCGGAATTTTATCAATGCATTGATATTTACCGTGAAGTTTACCATCGTGTCAGTAGTGAGCATCAATACCCTGGGGTTTCTGCTGGCCTATGTTCTCACAAGAGGGATTAAAGGAACCAATCTATTCCGAACTGTGTTCTTCATGCCTAATCTAATCGGCGGTATTGTGCTGGGCTATGTCTGGCAGCTGCTGTTAAACGGTATTCTTGCAAGGTTTGGAGTTACCCTTTCTTTTAGCGCCAAGTACGGCTTTTGGGGCCTGGTAATCTTAATGAACTGGCAGCTAATCGGGTATATGATGATTATTTACATTGCCGGGCTTCAAAATGTTCCGGGAGAGATGATTGAGGCCGCAAGGATCGATGGGGCTACCAGATTCCAGATATTAAAGCAAATTATGATCCCCATGGTCATGCCATCATTTACCATCTGTCTGTTTCTGACCTTAACAAATTCCTTTAAGCTGTTTGACCAGAACCTTGCGCTTACTGCAGGAGGACCGGGAAGGCAGACCAGCATGCTGGCCCTTGATATTTACAGTACCTTTTACGGCAGAGTGGGCTGGGAAGGGGTAGGCCAGGCAAAGGCCACGGTGTTCTTTCTTATGGTTGCGGTCATATCACTGACCCAGCTTACATTAACCCGTCGTAAGGAGGTGGAGAACTGATGAGCAGAAAAGGAAGAAATTTCGAGACTCAGCAAATGGAGGTAGGAAAAACTACGGGAGCGATCTTAACGGCTGTATTAGCTGTCCTTTCCCTGACATTTTTATTTCCTATTATACTGGTTCTTATGAACTCCTTTAAAAGCAAGCTGTTTATCAGCGATGCACCGTTTCAGCTTCCTAAGGCAGGCACCTATGTAGGGCTTACCAATTATGTGGAAGGCATCCGGAAAACAGGGCTTTTTCCGGCTTTTGGAAGGTCCCTGTTTATTACGGTAGCTTCTGTGGCTGTGATTATTCTGTTTACCTCCATGACAGCCTGGTTTTTAACCAGAGTGAAATCCGTATTTACGAACATCTTATATTACGTTTTCGTATTTGCCATGATCGTGCCGTTTCAGATGGTCATGTTCACCATGTCAAAGACAGCAAATGACTTGTATTTAAACTCCATGTACGGTCTTGTGCTTCTTTATTTGGGTTTTGGCGCCGGGCAGGCGGTATTCTTGTTCTGTGGTTTTGTTAAGGCCATACCTCTTGAAATCGAAGAAGCGGCTATGATCGACGGCTGCTCTCCCGTTCAGACTTATTTTCATGTGGTATTCCCCATGTTAAGGCCTACGGCAGTGACCGTCGCCATCTTAAATGCCATGTGGATTTGGAACGATTATTTACTTCCAAGCTTGATTCTTCCTCAGGAAAAAGGTACAATACCAATGGTTATTCAGAATTTAAAAGGCGGATATGGTTCCATTGATATGGGAGCCATGATGGCAATGCTGGTTCTGGCGATTTTTCCTATCATTGTATTTTATTTAAGTTGTCAGAAATATATCATAAAGGGCGTAGCTGCAGGTGCGGTAAAAGGCTAGGAAGTCAAATATACGCAGCAAACTATGGAGTATTTGACCCTTGCAGCATCCGTCAGATGCAGGAATAAAAAGACTCCTGCGATTGGCTCATTGCTTGCAGAATTAACAGAAAAAGGAGACTGATTATGCGGGAATGTGGTATGTTGCTCCCAGTTGCAAGCCTTCCGTCAAAATACGGGATCGGGGCATTTTCAAAAGAGGCATATGAATTTATTGATTTATTAAAAAAAGCAGGTCAGCAGTACTGGCAGATACTCCCTCTGGGGCCCACAGGCTATGGGGACTCTCCTTATCAGTCATTCTCCGCATTTGCGGGAAATCCGTATTTCATTGATCTTGATGAGCTGACTGCAGAAGGGCTGCTTACCATAGAGGAATGCGAAGCCGCAGATTTTGGAGATGATCCGAGAGATATTGACTATGAAAAAATGTATTATAACCGTTTTCCTTTGTTGAGGAAGGCTTATGGACGGTGGAAGGAGCAGGGCCATCCGTCAGATGAGCCAGGGAGACTTCTTGGAGAGGAAACAGCCGGATACTGCTTTTACATGGCGGTTAAGGATCATTTTAAAGGAAAGAGCTGGATCTGCTGGGATGAAGATATCCGCCTCCGAAGGGAAGAGGCTGTTTCCCGGTATGAAAAGGAACTGTCAGATGAGATTGGATTTTATGGCTTCCTTCAGATGAAATTTGAAGAGCAGTGGAGCCGATTAAAGTCCTATGCAGGGGAACAGGGCATCAGGATCATCGGCGACATCCCCATCTATGTGGCATTTGACAGTGCGGATTCCTGGTTTCATCCGGAACTGTTCCAGTTTGATGAAACCTGCGAGCCTGTTGCAGTGGCAGGCTGCCCGCCGGACGGATTTTCTGCCACCGGGCAGTTATGGGGAAATCCCCTTTACCGCTGGGATTATCATGGAAAAACAGGCTACGAATGGTGGATGAAGCGCATGGAATACAGCTTCCGCCTTTACGATGTGGTGAGGGTGGATCATTTCCGCGGCTTTGATGAATATTATTCCATTCCGGCAGGAAGCGAGAATGCCGTTCGCGGTACCTGGGAAAAAGGACCTGGAATTGATATTTTCAACAAGATGAGAGAACGATTCGGGACGCTGGATATCATAGCGGAAGACCTTGGCTTTTTGACTCCATCGGTTTTAAAACTGGTTAAGGATACGGGATTTCCAGGTATGAAGGTGCTGGAATTTGCGTTTGATTCCAGAGAGGAAAGCGATTATCTGCCTCACAACTATACACAGAACTGCGTGGTATACACAGGAACCCATGATAATAATACCATCAGGGGCTGGTATGAAGAATTGTCCAAGGAGGACCGCCAGCTTTCCGTTGATTATATGAATAACGGGAGAACACCGAGAGAAGAGATCCACTGGGATTTTATCCGTCTGGCTCTGGCAAGTGTTGCCAAGCTGGCCGTGATACCGGTACAGGATTATCTGGGTCTTAGTGTAGAGGCCAGGATCAATGTGCCTTCCACCCTTGGGAAAAACTGGAGATGGCGCTTGGGTCCCGGTGAAATTACAGAAGAGATTGTGGAAAAATGCAGAAAAATTGCCAGGCTTTACGGCAGGGCATGATGAAAGGAGATGAGTATTTCTGATGGACTCCATTAATATTAAGGATATAGCCAGATTGTGCGGGGTTGGTGTGAGTACCGTATCCCGGGCCATCAATAACCATCCAGATATCAATCCAGAGACAAAGAACATGATCATGCAGGTGATTAAGGAAAACAACTATATTCCCAATAACAGCGCGCGGAATTTAAAACGTACCGATTCCAGGGCCATTGCGGTGCTGATCAAAGGGATCGGCAATCCCTTTTTCAGCAAGATGATCCGTATTTTCGAGGAGGAGATCCAGAAAAAGAAATACTCATTCATCCTGCAGCGGGTCGATGAGCAGGAGGATGAGGTAGATGTGGCTTTGGAACTGATCAAGGAAAAGAAGCCAAGGGGAATCGTGTTTCTTGGAGGATATTTTTCCCACAGCAGGGAAGAGCTGGAACAGCTGACCGTACCTTTTGTGTTAAGTACCATCGGAATGACAGAGTACTTGGGCGAATCTCCTGATTTTTCCTGTGTGTCCGTAGATGACTACGCGGAAAGCTACAAAATGACGGATTACTTATGTAAACTTGGACATAAAAAAATCCTTATCCTGACCGCTCCTTCTGATGATGAGAGCATCGGCCGCCTCCGTTTGGAAGGATATAAAAAGGCACTTTTCGATAACGGAATCACCCCTTCCCCATCTCTGATTACATTTTCAGAGGAATGCGAGGAATGCTATTCCATGGAAAACGGGTATCGGATGATGAACCGTGTTCTAAATGAAAAGTCGGAATTTACAGCCGTTTATGCGATTTCAGACAGCATTGCCATCGGTGCCTGCAAAGCCATCTTTGAGCGTGGCATGCGGATACCGGAAGATTATTGTATGGCCGGCTATGACGGCCTTGATATTGCCCGCTATTATAACCCTTCTATCACCACCATACGCCAGCCGGTGGAAGAGATGGCAAAGGCCACTATTAAGATCTTATTCGATGTGATCAAAAATAAGGCGGAGCATCAGAAAAAGGTTTTTAGAGCCGAACTGATAGAAGGCGAGTCTACAAGAAGAGTAAAATAATTTCACATGCCATGAAGCAATCCCTCCAGATCAAATGGAAAATCATGAGTAAATTTGTCAATTGTGCTGCATTTTTACTTATTATTTGATATAATTTTATTATATCTTATATTTGATCAAGGAGGGATTTTCCATGCCTGATACCATGTTTTTCAGTCTCCTGTTAAATATTGGCCTCCTGGTACTCATCGCCACTTTGCTGACTAAAATACCTATCGTACGCAGCATGCTTTTGTACGATAAAAATTCTGTCGGATGCACGGTAACCCTAGCAGTCATATTCGGTCTCGTCAGTATTATTTCCACCTATACGGGTGTGCACGAACAGGGCGCCATTGTTAATACCCGTGTGATCGGCGTATTAGCGGCCGGCCTATTAGGGGGGCCTTGGGTAGGTATGGGGGCGGCCCTGATCGGAGGTCTGCACCGTTACTTTTTTGATATTGGCGGCTTTACTGCCGTTTCCTGTGCCGTATCTACCCTGATGGAAGGCCTTGCAGGGTGTATTTTCTCCCGCCGTTTCAAAGGGGGAAAAATAGACAGTACCGGAATCTTCCTGCTTACTGCGATTGTGGAAACGGGACAGATGGCAATTATCCTCCTGATCTCAAGGCCATTTCCGGCGGCCGTACAGTTGGTGAAGGTGATTGCATTCCCAATGATCATCATGAACGCACTGGGTATGATCATCTTTTTAGGAACCTTTAACATGGTATTTATGGAGGAAGACAGCCAGTTTGCCGAAAAGATGCGCCTGGCACTGGGAATTGTGGAGCAAAGCCTGCCCCATCTGCGAAAAGGCTTATATAGCACAGAGGATATGGAAGCTGCTGCGGAAATCATTTACCGCTCCACATCCTGTGCAGCCATATTAATCACCGATACCCGGAAGATCCTGGCTATGAAATCTGATGCAGGGTTATGCGCTTTAAAAGGAGATTCCATCCTGGCCCCTATTCTGGCCTCTCTTAATGGACGGAATTCCACTATTTATGATTATGCAGAAAAAGATGACCCTTTTTATCCCATTTTAAAAAACCATATGATTGTGGCTGCTCCTTTGATCGAAATGGACCACTTAATCGGCAGCCTGACCATGGTGGTGAAAAAGCATTGGCACAGTTCACGGTCTGACTTAAGCTTTGCTTCTGAACTTGCCAGGCTTTTCTCCACTCAGCTGGAGCTTTCTTATCTGGAATACCAGAAAAAGCTGCGACGCAAAGCGGAGTTTAAGGCTTTGCAGTCCCAGGTAAACCCCCATTTTTTATACAATGCACTCAATACAATATCTTACGTCAGCCGGGAGAACTCGGACCGGGCAAGGGAACTTCTCCGCTCTCTCTCTACCTACTACCGGCAGACTCTGGAAAATGACCAGTATATGCTGAATCTGCATACGGAACTTTATCACATCTCAAGCTATCTGGATCTTGAAAAAGCGAGATTTGAAGAAAAGCTATGTGTGGAAATCAACATTGACGAGGACTTAAACTGTATGGTTCCCGCCTTTATTCTCCAGCCGCTGGTGGAAAATGCCGTGCGTTACGGTGCTGATCAAATGGGAAACCGCCTGGTATCCATTAAGGCCCATGCAGACAGCGACTGGATTGAAATAGCGGTTTCCGACAATGGAACGGGATTTCCCCAGGAGATTCTTACACGGCTGTATGCAGGACAGAGCTATGGCGGTGTGGGCTTGGAGAACGTTCATAAGCGGTTAATGAGCATCTATGGACAGGATCACGGGCTTCATATTCAAAGTTCAGAAAATGGCTCCAAGGTCTATTTTCTGATCCCCGCGGCAGTTTCAGAATCCAGGTATGTGGAAGAGCTTGCTGCAACCACTTATTCTAAAAACAAAGGAATGGAGGAATCATCATGAAAATTGCAGTGATCGATGACGAGCGTCCTGCCCGTAAAGAGCTGATCCATCAGATTTTATCTGTTTTGCCGGACAGCCTGATAAAAGAAGCCGGCAGCGGAGCCGCCGCTCTGGAACTTCTTGAGGACCAATCCTTTGATCTTTTGTTTTTGGATATTAACTTAAATGACATGGAAGGAACTACGCTGGCATCGGCGGCAAAGTGCATGCTGCCGGAGGCCCAGATTGTTTTTGCTACGGCCTACTCCCAATATGCGGTGAAGGCATTTGAACTGGGGGTAAGTAATTATATCCTGAAACCTTTTGATCCGGAAAGAGTACGGCTGGTCCTTGAAAAATGCAGCCGGGATCTGGAAAGGTCGCAAAAAGAAAAGATCCAGTCGGAAGACAGGCTTCCGCCCTTTCCAGTCAATCGGATGCCAATCTGCGTGAACCGTACCATCACACTGCTGGACATCAATCAGATCGTTTATCTTGAAACCTGCCTAAGAAGCTGCATCATACATACGGTCTCAAAGGATTACACGGAAAACCAGCTGCTTGGAGAATACGAAAAACGTCTGGTGCCTTATGGCTTCTGCCGCATCCATAAGAGCTATCTGGTCAATTTAAATTATATCGCGGAAATGTTTCCCTGGGCCGGCAACAGTATGGCGGTTAAGATGCAGGGATTTGAACAAAATATCCTTCCAGTAGGAAGGGAAAAAGTCAAACATCTAAGACATCTCATCGGAATTTAAATACTTCCATCCGGTTTATGACAGCCATTCTGCATTTTGTGCATTTAGCACTTACGTTCATGCAAATATCATTTATTTTTGTACATATTATTGTATAATCGGTGATAAGAATGGTTTTCATAATATTTTACAGGAGGTATGAATATGATAAGTTTCTTTGCGTGTTTGGCACTGTTAATCATCGGCTTCTTAACCTACAGCAAGGTGGCTGAAAAGGTTTTCGGACCGGATGACAGAAAACCCCCTGCTCTAACCATGACAGACGGGAGTGATTATGTACCAATGGGAACACCCAGGATTTTTCTGATCCAGCTTTTAAACATTGCAGGTCTTGGGCCCATTTTCGGTGCTCTGGCCGGAGCCTGCTGGGGACCAAGCGTTTTCTTATGGATCACCTTTGGTACCCTTTTAGGTGGAGGCATCCATGATTATATGGTTGGCATGATGTCCATGCGCCATAAAGGAGCCAGTGTTTCTGAGCTTACGGGTACATACTTAGGAAATACCATGAAGCAGGTCATGCGGGTGTTTTCCGTGATCCTTCTGGTCCTGGTCGGGGTTGCCTTTTCAACCGGTCCCGCAAATCTCTTAGCCATGCTGACTCCGGATATACTTAATTCCCGTTTTTGGCTTGCTGTAGTATTGATTTACTATTTTATTGCGACATTTGTCCCTATCGACAAGGTCATCGGCAAGATCTACCCGTTTTTTGGCATCTGTCTGATTGTTATGGCGCTGGGGGTAGGAGGTGCCATTCTTTTTAAAGGTTACCATATCCCTGAAATCACCTTGTCAAACCTTCATCCGTCAGGAAATCCCATCTGGCCGACTATGTTCATATCTGTTGCATGCGGTGCTATTTCCGGCTTTCATGCAACCCAGTCTCCGCTTATGGCGCGCTGTCTTACCAATGAAAAGGACGGCCGCAAGGTATTTTACGGAGCAATGGTGGCAGAGGGTGTGATCGCTCTGATCTGGGCGGCTGCAGGTGTTGCGTTTTACGACGGTACCGGTGGACTTTTAACTGCACTGGGCAACGGACAATCCAGCGTAGTCTATGAAATCTGCTTCAAACTTTTAGGACCGGTGGGTGCGGTCATCGCTATGATCGGAGTTATTGCCTGTCCCATTTCTTCTGCAGATACCGCTTATAGAAGCGCCAGGCTTACGTTGGCCGACTGGTTCCAACTGGACCAGAAGCCCGTGAAAAACCGTCTGATTCTTACCATACCCCTTCTGGCAGTCGGCTCCATACTGACTCAGTTCGATGTACAGATTGTATGGAGATACTTCTCATGGAGCAACCAGACCCTGGCCATGATCGCACTCTGGTCAGCAAGCGTATATTTATTCCAGAGAAAACGTTTTTACTGGATTACAGTAGTTCCGGCAACTTTTATGTCCGCAGTATCCTTTACTTACATTCTGATTGCAAAAGAAGGCTTCCAGCTTTCCACCGGCATTGCTTATCCGGCTGGTATCCTGTTTGCTGCTGCATGCTTTGGAGTTTTCGTTTATACTTGCATTCTTGGTAAAGGTAAAGATACTCCCAATGTCTCAGAAGAAGAAAAGGCCACGGCATAATTCCGAAATGGGTTAGACCAAAAGAAAGGCTGCTGCAAAGCTAACTTATGTTAGTTTTGCAGCAGCCTTTTTTAATTGGCGCGGCTTAAGTTTACTGCATGATCAGCAGGGCTCATTTTTATAGCACCAAAACCAGTCGACGCAATTTAAATCCGTTGTTTCAGGTGCATTGATCCGTTCTAGCGATTGATTATAAGTACCAGGCGGAGGAACCATTGCAGGACTGCCTGGCACCCAATTTGCAGGAGTTACTACGCCGCATTTGTCTGTTGTCTGAAGAGCAGTTAACAGGCGCAGTATTTCAGAAATGTTTCTGCCGTTCGTTAGAGGATAGACCAGGATCGCACGAATGATCTGATTCGGATCTATGAAAAATACATTTCGAACGGTTTCCTGCTTATTGACGTCCGGAGCAATCATGCCATAAAGGTTTGCAACTTCAGCCATGCGGTCTGCAATGACTGGAAACGGAATTTGAACGCCCGTTAATAAACGGATTTGATTTACCCATGCCAGATGGGAAGGGTTACTGTCTATGCTTAAACCGATCAGTTTTGCATTTAATGCTTCAAACTGGTCGTTCGCCTGTGCAAATGCGATAAATTCGGTCGTGCATACAGGCGTAAAGTCGCCTGGGTGAGAAAACAAAATTACCCATTGTCCTTTGTAATCAGACAGCTTTAACGGTCCAAATGTTGTCATAGCAGTAAAATCAGGGGCTTTCATGCCAATGCTAACGTTCATAATTCTTCCTTGAAATTAACTCATGTTATTATATGACAGTATGAATGATGTGTTTCGAAATAATTGTTTTTTGCTTAGTCCCAAGTGAGAGAAATATGGTATTTCTTCTTTCCTTCCACGTATGGGATTTCTTTTCCTTCCACAGGTTTCCCATCCACCAGCATGGTAAGAGTTCCATGATTGTTTTGTTTGGCATGATCCACATGGATATAATAATCCGCTCCCCGGAATTTCCGGACAGCGGAAAATTCCCCGATGGAATCCGGCAGGCAGGGGTCTACGATTAACCCGTTGAAGCCGGGGCGGATCCCTAAAATATACTGGGAGATACATACAAATGACCATGCAGCCGTTCCTGTCAGCCAGCTGTTTTTGGCTTCTCCGAAATGAGCCGCATCTTTTCCGGCAATCATCTGTGCATAAACATAAGGTTCTGCTTTATAGATTTCATTGTTGCCTTCTATATGAGCCGGAGAAGTGCGCCGGTAGACTTCAAATGCCCGGTTGCCTCTTCCGATCATGGTTTCTGCAATGGAAATCCAGGGATTATTGTGACAGAAAATACCTGCGTTTTCCTTGTAGCCAGGAGGATAAGAGGAAATCTCTCCAAGGCTTTCCTGATAACTGGTGTATGCCGGCTGCAGCAGGACGATCCCACAGGCTGTATCCAGTTTTTCAATTACGCTGTCCAAAGCTTTTTTTGCATGGCCTTCCTCAATACCGATTCCACCCATGATACAAAAACCTTGAGGTTCAATGAAAATCTGTCCTTCCCTGCATTCTTTGGATCCGACCTTCTGGCCAAATGCATCATAGGCGCGTAAAAACCAGCTTCCATCCCAGCCAAACTGAATCACGGCATCGTATACTTCCTGTACAGAGGCTTCTGCCTCCTCTGCTTCAGTTTTTAGCCCGATCAAGCGGCAGATTTCCGCATATTCTTTTCCGTATTTTACAAACATTCCTGCGATCATTAAGGATTCTGCTACAGGTCCTTCCGAGGGTCCGGTAGTTTGAAAGGACTCTCCGGGCTCTGTAGAAAAGCAGTTTAAATTCAGACAGTCATTCCAGTCAGCCCGCCCAATCAGGGGCAGACCATGAGGGCCCAGATTTGTCCTGGTAAATTGGAAAGACCGCCTCAAATGTTCCATAAGCGGCTGGCTTTTTTCTAAGTCGTTATCAAAGGGTACGGATTCCTTTAAAATACTTAAGTCTCCAGTTTCCCTGATATAAGCCGATACACCGGCAATGAGCCATAAGGGATCGTCGTTGAATCCGCTTCCGATGTCCATATTCCCCTTTTTTGTAAGAGGCTGGTACTGGTGATAGGCACTTCCATCTTCAAACTGGGTGGAAGCGATGTCGATGATTCGTTCCCTGGCTCTTTCCGGGATCATATGTACGAATCCAAGCAAATCCTGGCAGGAATCCCGAAAGCCCATACCACGGCCGGTACCTGATTCGTAATAGGAGGCGGAGCGGGACATATTAAAGGTTACCATGCACTGATACTGGTTCCAGATGTTTACCATGCGGGCTGTTTTCTCATCGGCCATGGTAACGGAATAGTTGGAAAGCAGCTCTTCCCAGTAATGCTTTAATGCGGCGATAGCCTCATCAACCTGTTGGTCTGTTTGATATTTTGACAGAACAGACTTAGCCGGTTCTTTGTTGATGACATTGGGAGCAGTCCACTTTTGTTCCTTAGGATTCTCGGCATAGCCCAGTACGAAGATGAAACTGGTCTCTTCCCCGGGCTCTAAATGGAGCGTTAACCGGTGGGAACCGATGGGAGACCAGCCGCTTGCCATGGAATTTCCTGAGGTGTTATTTTTCACCATAAGCGGCATCTGATTGGAGCCATATACACCCACAAATGTGTTTCTGTCCGTGTCAAAGCCCTGAATATCTGAATTGACTGCGTAATAAGCGTAATGGTTGCGCCTCTCTCTGTACTCTGTCTTATGGTAAATGACTGAGCCTTCCACCTCAACTTCTCCGGTGCTTAAATTCCGCTGAAAATTGGTCATGTCATCCACAGCGTTCCATAAACAAAATTCCACATAGGAGAACAAGGTAAAATCTTTTGATTCTTCGCTTTCGTTTTTTAAGATAACCTTATGGACTTCACAAGTGTCATGCAAGGGCACAAAGGCTGTGACAGAGGCAGATAAGCCATTTTTTCTTCCTTGGTAGCGGGTAACTCCCAGTCCGTGCCGGCATTCATAAAAATCCAGGGGTGTCTGGGTGGGCTGCCAACCAGGATTCCAGATGGTGCCGTTTTCATTGATATAATAGTAGTGTCCGTTACTGTCCAGGGGAACGTTGTTATAGCGGTACCGGGTCAGCCTTAACAGCTTTGCGTCTTTATAGAAGCTGTAGCCGCCTCCAGTGTTGGAAACCAGGGAAAAGAAATCTTGACTGCCCAGATAATTGATCCATGGAACGGGAGTATCTGGAGTTGTAATAACATATTCTTTTTCCTGGTCGTCGAAATATCCGTATTTCATATTCGAATAGCTCCTTTCTGATTGGATGATAAAATTACATAATTCGACATTTTACGAAAACGATTAAGATAAGGATTATGGAACTATAGGGCCATAATAACTCATACATTTTTAAAATACAATAGTTATTTATAAAAATAAATAGGATCATATTCATATAATGGTAAAAGTGCATAAAACAAACTGCTAAAAACTATATAAACTAGATAAAAAAACAAAAATATATTGCATTTTCTTCTGGAAAGGAGTATATTGAGGTTACGAAAACGATTAAGTAAAAGGAAGAGACATATGATTTCAATGAAGGAACTGGCACAGCACTGTGGAGTATCTGTTGCTACAGTAAGCAAAGCACTTAATGACCAGAGCGACATCGGGGAGAGCACAAAAACCAAGATCAAAGAAGCAGCAGTAAAGCTGGGATATTATCCTAACGCAGCTGCAAGGTCTTTAAAAACAAACAGAAGCTACAACATCGGCGTTTTATTTGTTGACGAGGCCAACAGCGGCTTGACTCATGAATATTTCGCAGCGGTACTGGAAGCCTTTAAGGTCGAGGCAGAGAAACAGGGGTATGATATCACATTTATCAATAGTCAGATAGGAACGAAGAAAGTTTCTTATTATGATCATTGTAAATACAGAAATGTGGATGGTGTGGTAATCGCTTGTGTAAATTTTGATAACCCGGAGGTAATCGACCTTTTGGGAGGTGACATTCCCGTGGTTACCATTGACCATATCCACGAAAACTGTTCCTCGGTTTTGTCTGATAACATTAAGGGGATCCAGACTCTGATGGAATATATCTATGAAAATGGGCACAGAAAAATTGCATACATTCACGGACAGATAAATACGGCCGTTACAAAGGCAAGACTTACAAGTTTTTACCGGTTTATAGAGAGTCACAATCTGCGTATTCCGGACAATTATGTATTGGAAGCAGATTATCTGGATGTCAGCCAGGCTATGGCATACACCAGGGAACTGCTGGACAGAAAAGATTCACCCACCTGTATTTTATACCCGGATGATACGGCATTAATAGGCGGGTTAAATGAAATACGTGCGAGAAACTTAAGGGTTCCGGAGGATATCTCCATTGCCGGATATGATGGCAGCCGGATCTCACAGCTATTGAATCCCAAGCTGACTACCATACATCAGAATACGGCCGCCATTGGTATGCAGGCCGCTAAAAAATTAATAAGCTCCATCGAGAAGCCCAAAACAACTTTTACGGAACAGATCATTGTGGAAGGAGAGCTGTTAAAGGGGGAATCGGTTGGAAAAGCAACTATTTAATGATAGTTTATATCAGAAAAGGAGAGGGTAATATGAGGAAAAAAGTAGTAAGCGGATTATTGTGTGCTGCAATGGCAGCATCCCTGATTGGAGGCTGCAGTTCCAAGAGCGCTCAAAATACTCAGAGCCAAAGCGGAACTCCTGAGGCCACCAGTAAGGAAGCAGCTGAAGAAAAGGGAGCTGGCAGTACAGAGGGGAAAGTCGTAAATATCTATGTTTGGAATGATGAATTTAAGACAAGATATGAGGATTATTACTCTTCCAAACTGCCTGCGGGGTATACGGTTAACTTTATAACAACTCCCAGCGAAAATAATGCCTATCAGAATGCTCTCGATGAGGCTTTATTAAATCAGGCAAATGCAAAAGCAGATGATAAGGTCGATATGTTTCTGGTAGAGGCGGATTATATTTTGAAATATGTGAATTCCGACAGTACCATTGATTTAAAGGACATCGGCATCACGGATCAGGATATGTCCAAACAATATAACTATACCAAAGAGATCGCTCAGGATGGAAGCGGTGCACAGAAGGGAATTTCCTGGCAGGGCTGCCCTGGACTCTATATTTACCGCCGTTCCATCGCAAAGGCTGTGCTTGGAACTGACGATCCGGCAGAAGTTCAGAAGGCAATCAATGATTGGGATTCCTTTGACAAGACCGCAGAAAAGATGAAAGAAAAAGGATATTATATGGTATCTGGTTTTGATGATACCTATCGTACCTTTTCCAATAACGTTTCCGCTCCTTGGGTGGATGGAAATAAGGTTGTCATTGATCCAAACATAGAAAAATGGGTGGAGCAGACAAAAGATTATACGGATAAGGGATATAACCAGAAGACCATTCTTTGGGCAGCAGAATGGGCGGCTGGTCAGGGACCGGAAGGAAAAGTATTCGGCTACTTCATGCCTGCATGGGGTGTGGACTTCGTTATGGCAGGAAACTCCCTTGAAAAGGCAGAAGCAGATGGAGGAAAACAGGAAGTAGGGAATGGCTGCTATGGTGACTGGGCTGCTACCATTGGCCCGGAGTCTTATAACTGGGGCGGAACCTGGATTTGTGCAGCTAACGGTACGGATAATGGGGATATCGTAGCGGACATTATGAGAACTATTTGCTGTGATGATGCCACAATGAAAAAGATCGTAGAAGAAAAGAATGACTTTGTCAATAACAAGACTGTTATGGAAGAATTGGCAAAGAGTGATTATAAGTCCCAATTCCTTGGAGGGCAGAATCCACTTCAGATGTATTGCGATGCGGCTGCAAAAATTGATATGAGTAAAATCTCTCCTTATGACCAGGGGCTTAATGAAGAATTCCAGACTGCAATGCATGATTACTTTAATGGAACCGTTGACAAAGATACGGCAATGAAGAATTTTTACACCGCAATTTCTGAAAAGTATCCGGATTTAAAGATAGAATAGTTGCAAGCTGCAGGGCGGAGGGTATCCCGCCCTGCATAATACAGGAGGTTTTCCAATGGTAAAAGAAAAGAAGGCAAAGACCAGAAAAAAAATCAGCTATGCGAAATGGGGATATATTTTTTTGATACCATTTTTTGCCACTTATTTTATATTCTCCTTTATCCCCCTGGTAAATACTTTTTATAACAGCCTGTTTGAAAATTATCGATCCGGATTGACACAGATTGGTCCAAACTTTGTGGGACTGCAAAATTACATATCTATTTTTCAGAGTGACTTACTTAAGTATCTGGGCAATACCATGATTCTTTGGATTATCGGTTTTATTCCCCAGATTATTATTTCTCTGATTCTGGCAGTCTGGTTTGCAGATTTCAGGTTAAGGTTAAAAGGAAGTTCTTTCTTTAAGACCATTATCTATATGCCAAATGTCATTATGGCGGCTTCTTTTGCCATGCTGTTTTTTGCTCTGTTCTCCGATGACGGCCCTATGAATAACTTACTTATTAATCTGGGGATCTTAAACAGCCCGTTCCGTTTTCTTGCGACCGTCTGGGGGACCAGAGGTCTGATCGGGCTTATGAACTTTATGATGTGGTTTGGAAATACAACAATTCTTTTGATGGCTGCGATTCTTGGTGTGGATTCCTCTTTATTTGAGGCTGCTTCCATTGACGGAGCAAAATCACTGCAGATATTCACAAAGATAACGATGCCTACCATTAAACCTATATTTATTTATGTCCTGATCACTTCCCTGATCGGTGGACTGCAGATGTTTGATGTGCCTCAGGTACTGACAAATGCAAAGGGGAGTCCGGACAGAACCAGTACTACCCTGATTATGTTTTTAAACAACCATCTCTATAGTAAGAATTATGGCATGGCAGGTGCCTTATCGGTAATACTCTTTGTCATTACGGCGGCACTCAGTCTGGTGGTATTCTTTGTACTGACCGGTGCAGGGAAAAGGAGAGGAGGAAAATAATGGGCAAGACGATGAATATAAAGAAGGCCGTTGCATATGTGTTTTTGTCACTTTTGGCGTTTTTATGCCTCTTCTTCTTTTATTGTCTGATCATAAATGCAACCAGGTCCCATCCGGAGATTTCAAAAGGATTTTCCTTTATTCCGGGTAAGTCCTTTGGCTCAAATTTATATAACGTACTACATAATAAGAATCTTCCGGTCATTTATGGGATCGTCAACAGTCTTCTGATAGCCGGAAGCTCTGCGGCGCTTGCGGTATATGTTTCGGCTCTGACTGCTTATGCCATCCATGCATATGAATTCAGGCTGCGAAATATGGTTTATCTGTTTATCGTTTTGATTATGATGATTCCCAATCAGGTAACGACCCTGGGTTTTTTACGGCTGATCAATAGAATGGGGCTTATGGACAGTTTTGTTCCGCTTATCTTACCTTCTATGGCTGCTCCGGTGGTGTTTTATTTCATGGTCTCCTATTTCGAGAGCAATCTTCCCCTTGAGATAATCGAATCGGCAAGAATCGATGGATCCCATGAATTCTATACCTTTAATACGATTGTAATTCCTATTGTTAAGCCGGCACTTGCAGTACAGGGCATCTTTGCATTCGTGGCTTCCTGGAACAATTACTTTGTACCCTCTTTGGTACTGAAATCCAATGCGAAAAAGACATTGCCGATTCTGATCGCTCAGCTTCGAAGCGCGGATTTTCTAAAGTTTGACATGGGGCAGGTTTATATGTTAATTACCATTGCAATTGTACCGGTAGCGATTATTTATTTATGCTTATCTAAATTTATTATCGGCGGTGTGACTGCCGGGAGTGTGAAAGGATAAAGATATGAATTTCAAAAAGGATTTTGTATGGGGGACCGCGACTTCCTCGTATCAGATCGAGGGAGGCGCACAGGAAGATGGCAAAGGCCTTTCCATCTGGGATGTATTTGCCCGGGAGGAGGGGAGGACCTTTGAGGGACATACAGGAGAAGTGGCCTGTGATCATTACCACCGCATGAAAGAGGATGTGGCTCTGCTCGGAGAATTGGGAGTAAAAGCGTACCGGTTCTCTATTTCCTGGCCCAGGATTTTTCCAAAGGGCTTTGGTTCGTTAAATGAAAAAGGATTAAAATTTTATTCCGATTTAGTGGATGAATTGCTGAAATACGGAATCACCCCTTTTGTGACCCTTTATCATTGGGATTATCCAAATGATCTGGAGATGCAGGGCGGATGGCTGAATCCGGCAAGTCCGGAATGGTTTGCCTCTTATGCAGAAACCGTGGCAAAAGCGCTTGGAGACCGTGTAAAGCATTTCTTTACATTTAATGAACCGCAAATATTTACCTGGCTTGGATATGATAAATGCACTCATGCACCAGGTATCAAATACCCGGCAGAACGTTTGCTTCTCATGTGCCGTCATATTGCGCTGGCCCATGGAAGGGCAGTGCAGGAGATAAGGGAATGGGTAACGGACAGCAGGGTTGGTTATGCACCTACCTGCGGAAATGCCTATTGGCCTGTTGATGAAACGGATGAACTGATCAATGCTGCCAGAAGGCTCCAGAACTCTTTTGGGAAAGAAGATTGGATTCACTCTTCTGCATTCTGGAACGAACTGTTTTTAAAAGGAACATTCCATGAACAAAGTAAAGAACTGTTTGGACCTCTGCTTCCGGTTATAACGGAAGAAGAACAAAAACTTATCAGCCAGCCTCTGGATTTTTGCGGGATGAATCTATATCAGGGAACCTCAGTCAGCTTTGACAGCCAGGGAAAGCTGTTGCTTGGAAAGCTTCCGGTCGGACATGGAAAGACCGGGATGGGGTGGCCGATTACACCAAAAGCCATGTACTGGGCGGTCCGCAATTTCTATGAGACTTATCGGCTTCCTGTGATTATTACTGAAAATGGAATGTCTGCTCTTGATGTGGTTTCTCTGGACGGGGGTGTTCATGATCCTGGCCGGATTGATTACTTACACCGCTATTTAAAAGAACTTGAACGAGCAATTATAGATGGTGTAGATGTCACTGGATATTTCCTTTGGAGTTTTATGGATAACTTTGAATGGGAAAAGGGGTACGACGACAGATTTGGGATCGTTTTTGTAGATTATAAAAACCAGACCAGGATTCCCAAGGACAGTTTTTATTGGTACCGGGATCTGATAAAGGAAACAATTCAATAGCGATACAATTCAATAACGATACAAATAAAGTGCGGTTCCTGTATATGGAACCGCACTTATTAGCATTCTTGCTATTTACCTATCATATGGCATAGATTAAGATTCTGTCTGATCCACTGCCTGTTCGTCTACTGCTTCCTCATCTTCAATGCTTTCACCCTGAGGGGTAATGGTCGCATGAAGCTCATTGCCGATTTTGTCTTTTGCAGTGATGTTTAGATTGTCCTTTCTAAGCTCAAAGGTCACACGTCCTGTACTCCGGTCTATGGATAAGGGAGCAATATCCTGATTGTCCTCATCACAGCCGAAAATAGAGGAATAATCCACGCCGGACTGACTGTCTTCCAAGCGGAAGGAAAGAACTCCGTTATCCAATTCACTATCCTTAATGACTGGAGGAGTGTCGTCTAAAACATCCACCTGCTCGTCTAAAACGGTCTTCATCTTGTTAAAGCTTGTAAGTTTTACTGCAAGTGTTCCGTTGCTTTTAAGGACTGCGGAATAGGTCTTATGGCCTGTCTTCGTCATCTCGACGGGTGTGCCGTTTAAAGCCACTTCCATGCTTTTTACAGGAAGCAGGGATTTGATCTTAAGCTCCATGGTTGTGGATATATAATCGCTGCTTTCACCGATCGTAATATCGCCCTTTGGTCTGGAAGTTACCAGAAAAAAGATCAGGCCATTCACAACGATGAAAGGAAGCACATAAAACAGAAGGACCGATAGAAAACCATTTTTTCCTGCATCATTCCTGTTGCCGGATCGCGTTTTTCTGCGGTTTGATCTGATTTGATTGTTATATTGGTTCATACTGATTCCCTTTCCTCCTGATGGTTTTTACGCCTATAAGCATATCAGAAAATGATGGATCTTACAAGATTATCTATTAAATCGTAATAATTTAATATTTATTAGCGAGAATTCTCCCACCTCTAAGGTGGTGGGATGATTTCTGGAGTCAAAGCTTTTGTCTGATAACCGCTGGTGATGCTCCCCCTTCCTCGGATTTGGCAGCTCGAAATACATAGGGCCGCAAAAGCTGAAAACTCAAGATGAATCTTTTTTATAAAACCCAATACAGAGGCGGTTAACCCCGTCTCTTTTTTAATACCCAAAGCAAACAAATGAGAAAAGGGTTCAGAGAGTGCCCGGAGGCTTAAACCCTTTGTATTGCAGTGATAATGTAAGGGCTGCGAGGGTGATTCCAGTTTACATTGAAGAAGAGCCGGCAAGATCGGGGAAATCCTACCGGCTGTGTGAAAAAGTTGTTTAAGAGTTGTTCTATGAGGGGGAAGCAGGGATTCTTGTCCTTTGAATCGTATTCCAAGCATATCTGGGTGGGGCATAGAAAGATGATATTTTAAGTGGAACGTTGCCGATATTAATGATGTTATGCCATATTCCGGCAGGTACTAATATAGCATAATTAGAAAATGCTAGATACTGCCCGTACATCGAGAGCTCAGTTTCCCCTAGCTGAACTAAACCTAGACCATCTTCTATTCGTAAAATCTGGTCGTGATCAGTGTGGACTTCCATACCAATACTCCCATGGACAGGAATGTTCATGAGAGTGACCTGTAGATAAGTCCCCGTCCATAAAGTCGAACGGAAATTGTCGTTTTGCTGAGCAGCCTTATTGAGATCAATAACTAAAGAATTCGGTCCATAGTCATAGGGGAAAGTTGGCGTATTATCAGCATCACGATTTGAGTTTTCTGAATTAGACATGCACTTAGTCACCTTTTTTATATTCTATACTAATATATGTAACACAAATACCGCTGCTATCAAAATTCGGGAATTTCGGAAAAAAGAATATGTTGGTTTACCTGGACTTAACGAAGGACTGCAATAACTTGTAAAACGACACTTATCCACAATATTGTGGAAACAATTGTGGATTGAGTGTTAATGTCTGATAATACGACATAAAACTGCAAATTATTACAGGCTAAAGTCTCTTGTTATACACAGCTTGGAAAGTGAAGCAGCAGAAGGTAATCTGGTACATAAACCAGATGATAAAAGAAAAAGGCGAGTGTCCAAATAGTATGGACACACTCGCCAATTTTATTGCTTTTTTAATGGGAATTTTCTTAGCATTTACATGCCCTATCAACAATGAAAGCAGCAAGAGATGAATTGTTAATAGTTGTCATACCTAATGTATCTACACCAACTTGAGTAACTACTACACGATAGTTACAGCATTCATCACAGGCTGTATCACAATCACATACAGAGAATGAGAATATATTAGTAAAGACACCACCTTCTAAAAATTCAACAGGGGGCGTAAATGTCCAAATTGGCCCTACTGGAATAGGTGCCATTAGATTACCGCATTGTTTAAAAATCTGGAAATTAAGAATTTGAGTGGAAGCGGTAGCAATGATGTTACTTGCGAATTCTAATTGAATACATGGGTGGTTCATGCGTTTTGTGTCCACATTTACGGTTGCTAATGTAAATGTAACTCCGGCAAGAGTCTCAACAGGAATTGTTACAATTCCTGTTGATGTACCACATTTTAAGCATGCTCTATTAGGTTTTAAAGTTTTTTGGATTCTCTCAAATTTACAAACGCATTTACGCTCGCTGCATTTTTGATCACAATCATACCATGTTTCTCTATTTTCAAATCCATCACTGTATTCATTGGCATTCATAAATAGTCCTCCTTATCCTGATCTTACATTTCTGAATAATTTGTCTAAGTCTTTATAGTCTATTATATTCCCAAGCTAATTCTTAGTGAATTTAATCCGGAAGCTGATGATGAATGTACAGATATCGGAGAATGAGGTTAAGATTAAGGAGAAAAGCTTTTTATGCTCTGTTAAATCGTAATTATTTGTGATAATATATTAAAAGAGTTAAGAAAGATCAAAAGGAGACTCACTATGGTCGAGAAGGCTGTTGCATTTGCAACCAAGTCACATGAAGGGACCTTTCGGAAAGGGACGAAGATTCCCTATATCGTCCATCCCTTAGAAACGGCAGTCATCGTTGCACTGATGGTAACGGATGAAGAGCTGATCTGCGCCGCGCTTTTACATGATGTGGTGGAGGATACGGGTGTTACGGAGGAGGAGCTTAAGGAAAAATTCGGACTTCGGGTGGCTGAATTGGTTATGGAAGAAACAGAGGATAAAACGAAGTGTTGGAAAGAACGGAAATGTGCAACTCTTGATCATCTGGAACAAGCTTCCAGAGAAAGCAAGATCCTTGTTCTGGCGGACAAGCTGAGCAATTTAAGGTCGACAGCAAGAGACTATTTTTTAGTTGGAGATGACCTTTGGCAGCGTTTTAACGAAAAAAACAAATCAGAGCACGCCTGGTATTACAAAGGGGTCGCAAAACGTCTTACAGGTCTTGAAGAGTTTCCTGCTTATCAGGAATATATAAAATTGTGCGAAAGAGTTTTTGAATAAAATATGGAATGATACAAAAAAGGCAGGGCTTAAATTTGAAAAAGCTCTGCCTTCTGTTAATCCGTATGCCAGGTCCCTTACAGGGTTTTTGCCCGGTCCGCAATGTTTTTGTGAAAGTTGATGACCTGATGCTCGTAGGTCTCTTCCATAAGCGGCGAAGTAATAATGAAATCGGCGGTTGCCCTGTTGTTGGCAATCGGGATATCGTAAACCTGGGCGATGCGTAAAAGCGCTTTTACATCCGGGTCGTGAGGCTGCGCGGTAAGAGGGTCGGAAAAGAAGATGACCAGGTCGATCCTTCCTTCCACAATCTTCGCACCGATCTGCTGGTCACCACCCAGGGGGCCGCTGTTATAGCCCTTTACGGGAAGACCTGTCTGATCCGTGATCATCCGAGCCGTTGTTCCGGTGCCGCAGAGAATATGCTTTTCCAGAGCCGCCTTATGTTCGATGCACCATTCGATCAGTGCATGCTTTTCGTTGTCATGAGCGATGAGTGCGATGCTTTTTTTCTTTTCCAGTGTGAATGTAATAAAGTCATTTGATAACATCCGGTTCCTCCTGTATGCAGTTCTTCCTTTATGTATCCTAGCCATAAGGCTTAGTTTGGTATGATACTCTGCAATGAATAAGTAATGGAAAGATCTTTTCTTGAATATTCCTTTTTGAAATTCTGAATAATGCGCTTTAACACCAGCTCACCGTTTTCATAGGTTGCTGTTGGCAGAAGCAATAGGTACTGGCTAACGCTGTAGCGGCAGAAGATATCCCCTCTGCGCAGGGATTTGCGGATGGAGTCCCCAAGTTCATCCATTGCCCTTGTCTGGACTGCAGGTTTTAAAAGCTCGCCCTTTAGATTGCTGATGGTTAAAAGACATAAGAAGATAGAGTCGCCGGTGCGCTGGATCGCCCTTGTCTCCAGCTGATAGATGTCCCGGAATACAGAGGGTTCGCAACAAAAGGCCCCGCTGTTCGTGCCGCCTTCTGAAAGAATCTCTTGTATGGTGCTAAGGTCCATGGTAATGCCATGCTTCTTATCGCTGATAAGCTTGTATAGGTCTTTAAAGCGAATGGACGGAGTGATGGCAAATTCATTATAGAACATGTCAGTCACATGATGGTAATGCTCCATAGCCATAAGCTGGTTGCCACTCTGGTACAGTGCGTAGACCAGGTAATAATGAGCCTCTTCACTATAGGAATCAATGGCAATTGCCTGCTGGCATACGTCGATGATGGTGGGATAATCTTTTCTTTTCTCAAGAAGGAACAAAGTTTTTTGGATCAGTTTTTGATAGAGGGTGTGATAATAAGTGTGGATCGGGACCACCCAGGATTCCCACTCTGATTTTGGAAGAAAGTTTCCCTTGTATAAGGCAAAGGCCTCCAGACAAAGGGCTAAACGGTCATCCTCGGAAAGACCGGTGGCCTCCAATTGAACACACAAGTCTTCAAACTGATCGGTATCGCAGACCGTTGTAAGGTCCTTTGTCCAGCCGTAAGCCTTACGGTTCTGGAAAACCAGCTCCTGCGTCGGATATCCCAGGGGTTCCAAAAGTTTGCGTACACGGAACATTAAGGTCTTTAAGGCTCCTGCCGGGTTATTGCTGGCTTCATCTTTCCAAAACAGATCAATAAGTTCTTCTACCGGAATATCCCGCCCC
Source organism: Lacrimispora sanguinis (assembly GCF_044987295.1). NCBI lineage: Bacteria > Bacillati > Bacillota > Clostridia > Lachnospirales > Lachnospiraceae > Lacrimispora > Lacrimispora sanguinis. Next base: position 3,698,689 of record NZ_CP173277.1, read on the forward strand.
CGAAACGTAATAAGATATTCTAATAGGCTCCAGGGCTTTTTTGCTTGATTATTCTGGTCTACGATCGTCCTGTCCCCCATGGATATGGAGAATCCTCCCAGCATATTTACATGAACGATAGATTCTTGATTTTTCATATAATGTCTCCATATTAACATTTTCTCTATTTAGTATATAGAAAAAAAGTGGAAAAGTCTAGCATTGCTTATAAAAGATTGTGATTTTTGTTAAAATACGGTATACTTAGTGAGGATTAAAATCATTAAAGAAAGCAGGAGTGAGCATGAAAAGTAAAAAAATGGCCTCTGGCGTTCTTATCATAGCCTTTATTTTTCTGGCTGTGGGTATAGGAAAGCTTTATTCTGATTTTAAAACAAGAGATCATGCCGAGAAACAGTATGAAAGTCTAGCGGAGCTTGCAAGGGAGACTACGGACGGGGAAACTAAGTCCAGTATCCCGGAAGCAGAAACAAGCGCTGCCTATGTTTCCCCCATTGATTTTGAAAAATTGAGAAATATCAATCCGGATATTGTGGGCTGGATCCGAATTGAAGGTACGGTAATCGACTACCCCATTGTACAGGCGGATAACAATGAAACTTATCTGGATACAGATTTTGAGGGAAAGAAGAGCGTGGCCGGAGCCATTTACCTTGATTATGAAAGTGAACCTGATTTTTCCGGCAGGCATAACATAATATACGGGCATCACATGAAGAACGGAACGATGTTTAAGGACATCATAAAGTACAAGGATGAAGCTTTTTTTAAGGAACATCAGGATATTTTTATTTATACGCCAGAGAGGGAATACCATTTAAGGCCCATCACCGCCCTCTATACGGATGCCTCATCTATCCGCCGGAAGACCGTGTTTGAAACAGAGGAAAGCTTTCAGGCATATGTGGAAGAGATGACAAAGGGCGGCCTGTTTTTGCAGAGACCGGAAGAACCGGTGAGACAGCTTTGGTCTTTTGTAACCTGCAGCTATGAGTTTAATGATGCAAGAACCATTCTATACGCCTGTGAAGTGCTTAAGGGTGAAGATTAGAGGGTTATAAGCATACATATTGTTCTGTATTATTTGCAGACTGATGAAAGGAAGATATTATTATATGGGAAAATATTTCGGAACAGATGGCTTCCGCGGGGAAGCCAATGTGACACTGACAGTAGAGGACGCCTATAAGGTGGGCCGGTTCTTAGGCTGGTACTATGGACAGAAGAATCCGAATGAAGTATGCAGGATTGTTATAGGAAAAGATACAAGACGCAGCAGCTACATGTTTGAATATTCTCTGGTGGCAGGACTTACTGCATCCGGAGCCGATGCATATCTGCTTCATGTTACCACGACCCCAAGTGTATCTTATGTAGTGCGAACCGAAGGATTTTCCTGCGGGATCATGATCTCTGCCAGCCATAATCCATATTATGACAACGGGATTAAGGTAATTAACGAAAAGGGCGAGAAGCTGGAAGAGAGCGTAATTGAAGAAATCGAAAAGTATCTGGATGGGGAAATCGGAGAACTGCCTATGGCAAAACGTGATAAAATCGGCCGAACCGTAGACTTTGCCGCCGGACGAAACCGCTATATCGGATATTTGATTTCCACAGCGACCAGATCCTTTAAGAATAAAAAAGTTGCCCTGGACTGTGCAAACGGCAGTGCTTCTGCCATTGCTAAGAATGTTTTTGATGCCTTGGGCGCTGAAACCCATGTGATCAGCAATGAACCCAATGGCTTAAACATCAATACAGGCTGCGGTTCCACTCACATTGAGCAGCTTATGAAGTTTGTTAAAGAAGTGGGAGCTGACGTGGGCTTTGCCTATGACGGAGATGCGGACCGGTGTATTGCTGTGGATGAGAACGGAGAAATGGTGGATGGAGATGCCATTTTGTATATTTGCGGCAAGTATATGAAGGAGCAGGGAACCCTTAAGAATAACAAGGTGGTAACCACCATCATGTCTAACTTCGGTCTATACAAGGCTTTTGAACGGGAAGGCATTGAGTTTGAGAAAACAGCGGTAGGCGATAAATATGTATATGAAAATATGTCGGCAAACGGAAATTGCCTGGGCGGGGAGCAGTCCGGCCACATTATTTTCAGCAAGCACGCCACTACGGGAGACGGTATTTTGACTTCCTTAAAGGTGATGGAAGTCATTTTGGAAAAGAAGGAGAGCCTTGGGAAACTGGTTTCCGAGCTTGAGATTTATCCCCAGGTGTTAAAAAATGTCCGCGTCCACGATAAGACGGCAGCCCAGGATGATGAGGCGGTAAAGGCTGAAGTGGAAAAGGTGGCGGAAAGCCTTGGAAACAGCGGAAGGATTCTTCTCCGCCAGTCCGGCACAGAGCCTGTGGTACGGGTTATGGTAGAGGCCGCTGATTTAAATACCTGTGAGAAATTTGTAGATCAGGTCATAGAAGTAATGAAAGAAAAAGGCCATCTGCTTTCCTAGAAGATTGTAAAAAAAATAGAAAGTGATCCAAAGTCCGGGGAAGCTTCCGGTTTCGGAAGCTTTCTATTTTTTTGCAGGTATGCGTAATTGTAAATCAGGACAATTCATGATATGATTAAGGTCTGATGCAGCAAATTGTTTTTGGGAGACCAGGGAATATGGATAATAAAGATTTTTCAAATTTAGGAGACCAGATCAGGGATTCGGTGCAGAATGCGATTGACTCCATGGATTTTAACCAGCTGAACAGAACCATATCCGATACGGTTAATTCTGCCCTGGAGGAAGCCAGGAGCCAGCTGATTAAAGGGGCGGATTTTGGGAAGAATATACCGCCGGGCAGCTTTAGCAGCCAAAGACGTGAAAGAACAGAGACGTACCAGAAGACTGAGTGGAGCGGAGCATCGGTACAGAAAGAGAGCCGTGAAGACGGACCGGGGTACCGGGCATTTCAAACCAGCCGGGATGTTTTAAAAAGAACCGGAGGTCAGGGGGAACTGGCGCAGTTAAATCAGACGGGCCGTGTAGCAAGTATTTTGTATACGGTATTTGGGAGCATTGGCATTGGTATAATCCTGATTCTTCTTCTGGTTGTCTGGATTGTGGCTCTTGTGGTGAAGCCGGTTATCTGGGCTGTGGCAGGTGCAACCTTTATCTTACTGCTCTTAGGCGGCGTATCCGGTTTTATGCTCCGCGCAGGAATCGGCATCCGGGACCGGTTAAAAAGGGCCAGAATTTATGCAAAACAGTCAGGAAAGCGAATGTACTGCAGCATTGAGGAGCTGGCAGGAAACATTGGAAGATCCCGTGACTTTGTATTGAAAGACGTCCAAAAGATGATCAAGCTTGGAATTTTTAAGCAGGCTTATTTAGATGAACAAAAGACCTGTCTGATCTTAAGCGAAAACACTTACAGGCAGTATCTGGAATGCCAGAAGGCCCTTAAGGAAAGGGAGCTGGAAGAAGCCAGAGAAAAAGCACAAGAAGAAACTCCTTCAGAGGAAATAAGACAGATGATGGCCGATGGCCAGAACTATTTAAGGATATTAAGGGAGGCCAATGATGCCATTCCGGGGGAAGTGATTTCCCAGAAGATTTCAAATCTTGAACATGTGATCCGCAGGATTTTTGAATCGGTTTCCAAACACCCGGGGCGGATCGGGGAGATGGAACGCTTTATGGAATACTACCTTCCAACAACGGTAAAGCTGGTAAATGCATACCGGGATTTCGACAGCGTAGGTTCCCAGGGGACCAATATTTCTTCCGCAAAAGCGGAGATAGAGAGAACTCTTGACACGATAAACCAGGCCTTTGAGCGGCTGCTTGATGATCTTTATCAGGATGCTGCCTTGGATGTTTCTACAGATGCATCGGTGATCCAGACGATGTTAAAAAAGGATGGCTGGGCGGAAAGTGATTTTACAGGAGGTATGAAGAATGAGTAAGGATATTGAAGAGATGTTAAAGGAAGCTCCAGAACTGACACTGTCTCCTCTTGGTGCCGGCGGGATGGAAGAAACCCAGCTGGTGCAGACGGAAAGCGTTCTTAAAATGGTGGAGGAAGCACCGGTATCCGAATTAACGCCGGAGGAAGAACGGCAAGTGGCTGACTTTGCGGAAAAGATCGATTTAAGGGATTCGAATCTGATCCTTCAGTATGGAGCCGGAGCACAGAAAAAGATTGCTGATTTCTCGGAAGCAGCCCTTGATAATGTAAAGTCCAAGGATCTGGGAGAAGTGGGTCAGATCCTGTCAGAGGTGGTTGTTGAGCTTAAGAGCATTGAGGTAGAGGAAGAAGAAAAGGGTCTTTTCGGCCTTTTCAAAAAAAGCGTAAACAGGGTGGAAGGCATTAAGGCTAAGTATGCCAAGGCGGAAACCAATGTAAACCAAATCTGCAAGGCCCTTCAGAACCATCAGATCCAACTGTTAAAGGACATCGCTCTTCTGGATAAAATGTATGATTTAAATACCACGTATTTTAAAGAACTTACCATGTATATTATGGCCGGAAAACGGAAGCTTGCCAGGGTGCAGCAGGAAGAGCTGCCGGTACTTCTTGATAAGGCGGCGAAAAGCGGACTTCCGGAAGATGCCCAGGCAGCCAATGACTTGTCTTCCATGCTGAACCGGTTTGAGAAGAAGCTGCATGACCTGGAACTTACCCGCATGATATCCATTCAGATGGCACCTCAGATCCGTCTGGTCCAGAACAATGACACCTTAATGACGGAAAAGATACAGTCCACCCTGGTGAATACCATTCCTCTGTGGAAGAGCCAGATGGTGCTTGCCATTGGAATCAGCCATTCCGAGCAGGCGGCAAAGGCCCAGCGGGAAGTAACGGATATGACCAATGATCTTTTAAAGAAGAATGCGGAAGTTTTAAAGACTGCAACTATTCAGACGGCAAAGGAATCAGAACGTGGAATCGTGGACATGGAGACACTTAAGAAGACCAATGAATCCCTGATATCGACTTTGGATGAAGTGGTCCGAATCCAGGCGGATGGCAGGACGAAACGCCGGGAGGCAGAAGTGGAGTTAAGCAGGATGGAAGGGGAACTGAAGTCCAAGCTTTTACAGCTTAGCAAATAACAGGTAAAAAGACTTACAATAGAAAATTAATTTTTCTGTTGTAAGTCTTTTTTAGTCGTGCTATAATAACATAACACTTCACCGTGACACACTGTCAGAGCACGGTAAGTGATTTTAATGCAAAGGAATGATGATAGATGGGGTTAGACCTGTAAAAACTACGTTGTTCATTGTCAAAAGATACAGCGTGATTTATCGACTCCAAAGCCTGTGTTGAGTTTTTTAGAGCAGACGATTAAATGATTATGGAGGAGATAAAACATGTTGAATTATCAAAGATATAAAAGAGTACCGGTAGTCACCTATCCGGAAAGACAATGGCCGTGCAATGAGATTAAGAAGGCACCGATCTGGTGCAGCGTTGATTTAAGGGATGGAAATCAGGCTCTTACGGAGCCCATGGTTGTGGAAGAGAAGATCGAGATGTTTGAGCTCCTGATCCGGTTGGGTTTTAAGGAGATTGAAGTCGGTTTTCCGGCAGCTTCCCAGATTGAATATGATTTCTTAAGGCAGCTTGTGGAACGTAAGCTGATTCCTGATGATGTGGTCATTCAGGTTCTGGTTCAGTGCAGAGAGCACTTGATTAAGAGGACCTTTGAAGCCCTTCAGGGAGTTAAGAAGGCGATTGTACATATCTACAATTCCACTTCAACACTCCAGCGGGATGTGGTTTTTGGCAAGGGCCGGGAAGAAATCAGGGAAATCGCCGTAAAGGGTACGGAATGGGTGAAGCAGTATATGCAGGGCTTTGACGGAGAAGTCGTTCTTGAATATTCGCCGGAAAGCTTTACAGGAACAGAGCTGGATTTTGCTCTGGATATTTGTACGGCGGTCCAGGAAACCTGGGGCGCATCACCGGATAAGAAAATTATCTTCAACCTTCCTTCTACCGTGGAGATGAATACTCCTAATGTTTATGCGGATCAGATCGAATGGATGAATACTCATTTCAAAGACCGTGACAGTATTATTTTAAGCGTTCACCCCCACAATGACCGGGGAACCGGAATCGCAGCCACGGAGCTTGCTCTGTTGGCAGGAGCCGACCGGGTGGAAGGCACGCTTTTAGGAAACGGCGAACGGACCGGGAATGTAGATATTTTAACAGTCGCATACAACATGTTCTCTCACGGGATCAATCCGGAGCTTCATATTGAGAATATTCGTGAGATCGTTGATATATATGAGCGATGCACCAAGATGGAAGTAGAGCCCAGACACCCTTATGCAGGAAAGCTTGTCTTTACCGCCTTTTCCGGCTCCCACCAGGATGCCATCAACAAAGGCATGCAGGCTATGCGGGATAGAAAGAATACTTACTGGGAGGTTCCTTACCTGCCCATTGACCCATCAGATATCGGAAGGCAGTATGAGCCCATCGTGCGGATCAACAGCCAGTCCGGCAAGGGCGGCGTAGCCTTTGTCATGGATACCTTCTACGGCTTCAAGCTTCCAAAGGGTATGCATAAGGAGTTTGCTGATGTGATTCAGGCGATTTCTGAAAAGCAGGGTGAAGTTGCTCCTGAGCAGATTTTGGATGAGTTTAAGAGCAATTACACGGAGAAGAAAGAACCGATCCATTTCCGCAAAGCCCAGATTACGGAAGCAGAAGATGATACACCGTTCTCAACAGCTGCAAGAGTCCGCTATACCGATCATGGTGTTGAGAAAATCTTTGAGGGTGTTGGAAACGGACCTATTGATGCGGTACAGAAGGGGCTTGAAAAAGAACTTGGCATTGAGATCCGGGTTCTTGACTACTATGAGCATGCACTTGCTTCCGGTTCCGGAGCACAGGCAGCCTCCTATATTCACCTCCTTGATGTGAAGACAGGGAAAGCTACCTACGGTGTAGGCATCAGCTCCAACATTACAAGAGCGTCTATCCGCGGAATCTTCAGCGCAGTCAACCGGTTATTCTATTCATAAATAAAGGGCCAGCCTTTGAGAAAAGGCTGGCCTTATTTTTATGTTTTAACGGAAAACTTAAATCAGATTTTTGCAGTGGATTCCCTGATCACCAGTTCCGCGTCCAGAATCAGAGATTTTGGGGAGCTGGAGGGGTTTTCCATCATCTCCAGGAGCATCTCACAAGCAGTGTACCCAAGCTGCAGGCAGGGCTGGTTGACCGTTGTGATGGAAGGACAGGTCATAGTGGAAAATTCGATGTTATCAAAGCCCACCACCATGATGTCCTTGGGTACATTGAGTTTAAAACGCTTTGCGGCCCGTATGACGGCAGCTGCAAATATATCGGAGACCACAAAGAAGGCGTTAGGCCTTGGCTCACTGTTTAATAAACGGCAGATTGCAGCGTAAGCCATCTGATAGTTGATCTCCGGCAGCTGTATGATCCAGTTTTGAGGGACAGAGATTTCCGCCTTTTTTAAGGCGCTCAAATATCCCTCCTGCCGTTTTACCGCATACTTAAAGCTTAAAGGCCCATTGATGAGGGCGATTTTATTGCAGCCGCAGTTATAGAGATATGTGGTGGCTGCCTCTGCGGCGGAAAAATCGTCAATGCTGACATAGGGGTATCCTGCGGCGTCTTCGTTGTATTCGCAGCACTGCACCAAAGGGGTGATGGCGCGTATCTGTTTTAACTGTTCTTCCGATGCCCGGTTTAAAAGGATGGAACCGGCAGCGTTGACCCGGTGGAGCAGATTGCAGAAATTGCGGATGGAACTCCGGTCCAATGGGGATTCATTGATGAGTAAATGACAACCATGGGCCTTTGCAGAGACTCTGGCCCCTTTTATGACCTCCTGATAGAAAACATTTTCAATTCCTGGAATATTCAGTACGATCAGCGGCTGTTCTTCAATGGAGGGCGGAGCGCTGGATTCAAAGGCATATCCAAGTGCGGCCATAGCGCTTTCTACCCGTTTGGCGGTATCTGCCTTGACCTGCTCCCTGTGATTTAACACACGGGAGACAGTAGCCGGTGAAACTCCTGCATGTCTTGCAATTTCTTCTATTGTAATTTTTTCCTGTTTCATTCCCCTGTTCTTCCTTTGCTTCATTCTTTCTTTTGTTTATATCATGAGAAAGGCTTATTGTAAATATAAAGTTTTCATAGTTATGAAAACTTTTCAGAAAATCGAGACTGCAATTGTGCAGAATGATTATATTATCACAATAGAATCTGGATATAACATGGAAAAACTATTAATAACGACCAAAAACTTGAAAACAAAGCAAGAAAATGTTAAAATCACCTTGAAAAAATGAAAGAAATGAAAAGCAATATGAAAGCCAATCGGAAGAGGAAGGAACACGCTATGAAGGTAGGAATCATTGGGTGCGGAAGAGTCGCACAGACAAGACACATCCCTGAATACGGGGCGCATCCCGGAGCCCAGATTGCAGGCTATTATGATTTCAACGAGGAACGGGCAAGGGAGCTGGCTGCAGTTTACGGCGGAAAGGTATATGATTCTGCAGATGCTCTGCTGGCTGACCGGGGAATCGATGCGGTAAGTATCTGTACGGCTAATCATACACACGCAGAAATTACCATCAAGGCCCTGCGGTCGGGAAAGCATGTACTTTGTGAAAAGCCTATGGCAGTAAGCCTTGAGGAATGCAAAGCAATGGTGCATGCGGCAGCAGAGAACAACCGGCAGCTGATGATCGGACAAAATCAGAGATTTGCCAAAGCTCATATACGGGCAAAGGAGCTTCTATTAGCAGATACGATCGGAAAGGTCCTCACATTTAAGACCACATTCGGACATGGCGGGCCGGAAACCTGGAGCATCGATGGGGCAAACAGCTGGTTTTTTGATAAAGAGAGGGCTTCCATGGGAGCCATGGCTGATCTGGGAGTTCATAAGACGGATTTGATCCAGTATCTTCTGGGCCAGAAAGTTGTTGCTGTAACTGCTCAGCTGCTGACCCTGGATAAAAGATATGAGTCAGGAGAACTGATCGGCGTGGATGACAATGCCATCTGCATCTATGAGATGGAAGATGGTGCCATAGGAACCATGACGGCCAGCTGGACTTATTACGGTAAGGAAGATAATTCCACGGTTCTTTATGGGACCAAGGGAATTATGAAGATTTATGACGATCCGGAACATTCCATTTCCGTGGTTTTGAAAAACGGGGAACAGATCTTATACGACATTGATAAAATACAGACCAATGACAATCAGACAAAATCCGGGATTATTGATGCATTCGTGGATGCCCTGGAGGCGGGGACAGAGGTGCCGGTCAGCGGCGCTGATGTATTAAGCGCCATGGAAGCTGTGTTTGCCTGCCTGGAGTCCGGCAGGGAGAAACGAAGAATCGCCATCGGGGAAAAGGGGGAAAGGTAGCATGAAACTGGGATTTGTCAGTGCGATTCTGGGAGAATGGACTTTTGAGGAAATGATCGATACGGCGGCGGCCATGGGCTTCCAGTGTGTGGAAGTGGCTTGCTGGCCAAAGGGAAGGGCGGAGCGCAGATATGCAGGTGTCAGCCACATTGATGTGGCTGATTTAACAAAAGAGAAGGCGGAGTACATAAGAAATTACTGCAAAGAACGGAATGTGGATATTTCCGCCCTTGCATTTTACCCCAATGTAATGGAAGAGGATGAGGAAAAAAGGCAGGCCAATATTTCCCATCTTAAGAAGGTGATCGATGCCAGCGCTGTCCTGGGTGTTCATCTGGTGACCACGTTTATCGGCAGGGACCAGACAAAGACAGTGGAAGAGAACTTAGAGCTGGTAAAAGAAATCTGGCCGCCCATTCTAGCCCATGCAGAGGAAAAAAATGTGCGGATCGCCATTGAGAACTGTCCCATGCTGTTTGGCAGGGAGCAGTGGCCTGGCGGGCAGAACTTAATGACATCACCGGCGAACTGGGAAAAGATATTTGAAATCCTGCCCAATGATAATCTTGGGATCAATTATGATCCTTCCCATTTTGTCTGGCAGATGATGGATTATATTAAGCCTCTTTACCAGTTCCGGAATAAGATTTTTCACGTCCATTATAAGGACATTAAATTGTATGAGGATGAGTTGAAAAAGGTGGGGACTATGGCATATCCTCTGGATTATATGTCGCCAAAACTTCCCGGTCTTGGAGATGTGAACTGGGGAAAATATGTCAGCGCATTAACGGATATCGGTTACGACGGGTTCACCTGTATCGAAGTGGAAGACAGGGCGTTTGAGGGCACCAGAGATAAGATCCTGGACAGTCTGAAACTGTCTAAGAAATATATGGACCAGTTTATCATTTAGGTTAAGGCAGCAAAAATGCTTTGATAGAGAAGGAAAATGTAGAAGGAGGATCAGTAATATGAAAAAAGCAGCAGCAATTATTTTGGCAGCGTTGGTGGCGGTAACGGGAACTGCATGTTCCCAGGTAAAACCGGCAGACACCACAACAGCGGCAGCAAAGGCGGAGTCAACATCGGCTGAAACGGTAAAAGAGACAGAGGCCGTGAAAGAAGGGACTCATATTTATGTCCTGACCGTACCGGAGGATCATGGCTGGACCGGTTCTGTGGCTACCTTTGCGAAAGAGAAGATCCAGGAGGTAAATGAAAACGGTACTTACACTGCGGAGCTGATTACCTCTGCCAATGCGGCGGAACAGATCCGGAACATTGAGGATATCGTTTCCAAAGGAGAAAAGAATATTGCAATGGTCATCCAGCCCATTGATGATACGGTGCAGTCTGCCATTCAGGGTGTGATCGACGCAGGAATTCCTTATGTGGCATTTGACCGGATCATTGACGGCGTGTCCGGTAAGGCTGTGTCCAATGTAAAAGGCGATAATTCCGGCATCGGCGCAGGTGCTGCTGCTTATTTCGTATCCCTGGGACTTACACCGGGAGAGTCGATCTATGTTTATGAAGGCGACACATCTTCCGTAACCACGCTGCGGGATGAGGGCTTTACCAAATATTTAACAGGGGAACTGGATTTTGGCGGAGAAGTCATTGCGGCGGATAAGAAATGGAGCCAGGATGACTTAAAGTCCATTACATATTCCGGAGCAATGAACTGGAGCCGTTCCGATACGAAGACATCCTTTGAATCCTTACTGGGAGACAGCAAAAATGCCCAGATCAAATGGTTTTATGCAGAAGATGATGAGCTGGCCATGGGAATTTTAGAGGCCCTTTCCGGAGGCGGAATTGATGAGGCAACCAAGGATACCTTCCTTTCAGGCAAACCGGTCATCACCGGCTGCGGCGGCCTTGATGAACTGTATGAAGTACTTCGGGGAAAAACCTATGAGGATATCGCATCAAAATGCGGAGGCATCATGTCAGTAACCTACAGCCCGTCCATGATTCAGACAGCCATTGAAGACATGGTGGATTATCTGGATGGAAAACAGGTGACCCAGGATCATGTGATTGCCTGCGAAAATGTAACATCAGAAAATGTAAATGAGTACCCATCCTTCTAGAAATAATGGTCTGAGGGACAAAAGGGGCCGTTCGTCGCTTTCGGAACGGCCCCTTTTACAAAACCGGAGGTTGAGAGATGAGTTTATTGGAAATGAATGGGATCAGCAAGGCATTTAACGGAGTCCAGGTATTAAAGGGAGTCCGTTTAAATGTCGAACAGGGGGAGGTCCATGCCCTGCTTGGAGAAAACGGAGCAGGGAAGTCAACCCTGATGAACGTGCTGACAGGAGTGTTTCCCAAAGACAGCGGGACCATTGCATTTGACGGAAAAGAGATCGATACCATCACCATCAGACAATCGGAGGAACTGGGAATTGCCTTTGTCCATCAGGAACTAAATCTGTTTAATGATTTAAAGGTCTATGAAAATATTTTTTTGGGGAAAGAGTACCAAAACAAGCTTGGAAAGCTGAACAAACGAAAGATGATGGAAGAAACGGAACGGTTATTCCATGAGCTTGGGGTTGACATAAATCCAAGTGAGCTGGTGGCGAATTTAAAGACCAGCCAGAAACAGATGCTGGAGATCGCAAAGGCGCTATTCTTTAAGGCAAAGCTGTTGATCTTAGATGAGCCTACCACTTCCCTAAATAACGAAGAAGTAAAGCATTTGTTCAGCATTGTCAATCATTTAAAAAAGACGGGAACCTCATTTATCTTTATATCCCATAAAATGCCGGAGATTTTTGAACTGGCTGACCGGTATACTGTATTCCGTAATGGGGAATTCATAGGAGACGGTGCCATTGGGGATACGACTCCGGAAGAAGTAACAGGGCTCATGGTAGGAGAGAATTATTCTGCCGGAGAGGTTTATGAAAAGAGAAAACCTGGTGAAGTGATTCTGGAGCTTCATAATTTTTCCGGTCCTGGATTTGAAGAAGTGTCCCTGCAGGTCAAAAAAGGCCAGATTATCGGACTGACCGGACTTCAAGGCTCCGGAAGCAGCGAGCTGATGCAGTGTATGTTCGGGGTTACTGAGGCGATATCAGGAGAAATGAAGATCAGGGGAAAAAGGGTGCCCTCCTATTCGATCCATAAAGCCATGGAAGCAAAAATCGCCATGCTTGCTTCCAACCGGAAAGAAAATTCTGTTATCCCGGACATGAGTCTGCTGGAAAACATGTATCTGGCAGAGCATACCTTATCAGCACGAAGGCCTCACATTCAAAAGCGGAAGGAAGAAGAGCGGTTTGAAGCGTTTAAGACCCTGTTAAATATCAAAGCCAGAAGCAGTTCCGATTCCATTCTATCCTTAAGCGGTGGAAACCAGCAAAAGGTATTTATTGCCCGATGGCTGAATACGGATGCGGATATTCTGCTGTTTGATAACCCTACTCAAGGCATTGACGTAGGAGCCAAGGCTGAGATTTATAAGCTGATACTGGAAATGGCAAAAAAGGGAAAGACCATTCTCATTAATACCCTGGAAATTCCGGAAATCCAGAAGGTAGCTGATTTTTGTGCTGTTTTTTACAACGGAAGAATGATAAAGATTCTGGAGCATGATGAAATCAATGATACTACGGTCATGCTGTATTCAACAAATGCCGTGAACCAGGAAATAGGAGGATAAAGAAATGAAGGCAGGAGAAAAGAAAAACGGAATATCCTTTGGGGTTCTGTCCAAATGGTGCGGGGAATTCAGTTTTATTATCGTATTTGTACTGATCTTTTTGGTATATGCCCTCACCAGCAACGGGCTGACCTGGAGCGGCACCATGAATATTTTCCGCCATTCGGCAGTGGTGGGAATCATCGGTCTGGGAATGGGGCTGGTATGTATGACCGGGGAAATTGATTTATCGGTAGGTTCCATGCTAGCCTTAAACAGCGGGCTGTCGGTCATTATGTTTAATATCACAGATCATATTCTGATGACATTATTGTTTGCCCTTTTGTTCGGTGCTGCCTGTGGTCTGATCAACGGCCTGCTGGTGGGTTACATAAAAATGCCGGCCTTTATTGTTACATTAGCGACCATGCTGATCTTCCGTTCCTTTGCCCAATATATCTGCCAGCATATCGATAAGGCTCTGGCAGGAGGCGGAAGCAGCGTGTACCGGATGATCAAGGAGTTGTCCTCTTATCAGCCGTTTTACGGTCTTGGAAACGGAAAAGTTCTTACCGTTCCCATTGTGGGACTGATCCTGATTTTAATGACGGCATTATTTGTTTACATAACGACCAGCACTAAGTACGGAAAAAAGGTTTATGCAGTGGGGAGCAATGCGAAGGGTGCACAGATGGCGGGAATCAATGTGAGTCTTATGAAGGTTTCCGTATTTGTTCTTGCGGGAATCCTGACAGGGCTCGCCTCCTTTTTATGGGTGGCCATGAATGCCTCCTCTGATCCGGCCACTACTGGAAGCAGCTATGAAATGTATGCCATTGCGGCAGTCGTATTAGGCGGCATCAGTATGTCAGGAGGAAAGGGCAAATGCCTGGGAATCTTATTTGGAGCTATGTCCTATACCATCATTGACAAGATTATTGTTGCACTGAAGATGGATTCTCTCATCAATGATGCAATCAAGGGAATCATCTTGATTCTGGTGATCGTGGTTCAGATCATAGGACCGAGGATTAAGGAAAGGCTGACAAGACATAGTTAAATGATACATGCAAAGGAAGGGAATTTGTTGATCGTACCAGTGGGGATGCTGGTATCATCAACAAATTCCCTTTTTCTCCCGGTAATTCATACGGGAAATGGTATCCTAATGAAGGAAATAAGCACATACATTTACTTTTTCAGACGGTTTTAGTATAATGTAGACAGTTTATAAACGAGACAGGAGAAGTAACTATGAAAAAGTATGATTATGTGCTGGTAGGCGGCGGCCTTTATTCCGGTGTTTTCGCATACCTGGCAAAGCAAAAAGGGAAAAAGTGCCTTGTGGTAGAGAAACGGGAACACATGGGCGGCAACATTTACTGCGAGGAAACGGAAGGAATTCACGTACACCGTTATGGAGCCCATATTTTTCATACCAGCAACAAGAGGGTCTGGCAGTTTGTCAATGAATTGGCAGAGTTTAACCGCTATACCAACAGCCCGGTGGCAAATTTCAAAGGCGAGATGTACAACATGCCTTTTAATATGAACACCTTCAGCAGGATGTGGGGAATATCTACCCCTGCAGAGGCAAAGGCAAAGATCGAGGAGCAGAAGGCATCCATAACCGGAGAACCCCAGAACTTAGAGGAGCAGGCCATCAGCCTTGTGGGCAGGGATATTTATGAAAAACTGGTGAAAGGCTATACAGAGAAACAGTGGGGCAGAGACTGCAAGGAGCTTCCGGCCTTTATCATCAAGCGCCTTCCCGTTCGCTTTACCTATGACAACAATTATTTCAATGATTTATACCAGGGAATTCCCATAGGTGGATACAATGTGATCATTGAAAAGCTATTTGAGGGCTGCGACATAGAAATGGGTGTGGACTATCTGGAAAACAAGGAATATTATGACGGTCTGGGAGAACGGGTGATTTATACCGGAACCATTGATGCTTATTACGGATATCAGTTCGGAAAGCTGGAATACAGGAGCTTACGGTTTGATACCCAGGTGATGGATACGGACAACTATCAGGGAGTGGCTGTAGTCAACTACACAGACCGGGAAACTCCTTATACCAGGATCATTGAGCATAAACATTTTGAGTTCGGCACACAGCCTAAGTCCGTTATCACCAAAGAGTATTCCGTGGACTGGAGCGAGGGCATGGAGCCTTATTATCCGGTAAATGACGGAAAGAATCAGGAATTATTCCAAAAATATGCTGCTCTGGCTGAAAAAGAAGATCAGGTGATTTTCGGCGGACGGTTAGGGGAATATAAATACTATGATATGGACAAGGTCATTGAATCGGCCATGAACCGGGCGGAAAAGGAATTGAGCTAATCCTGCATACAGGCATAGCTGTTTACTTTTTATGACAGATATAGTACAATACTACGGAACCAGGGCTGGATTTTCCATGCCCTGAAACGTACGTAAACGGGAGGAATCTATGAACGTTGTATACGCTTCCAACGATAATTATGCCAGACATCTGGCCGTATCCCTTTATTCCCTTTTGGATCATAACAGGGACATGGGTGACATCCATATCTATGTTTTGTCCATGAGCCTGTCCGAAGAGACGAAAGATCGGCTTAAGACCGTGGCAGATGGGTTTGGTCGTGAACTGACGGTCGTGGAGCTGGGGGACTTAAAGGAGCGCTTTTCCTATGAAGTTGATACGGGTGGCTTTGACTTAAGCATTATGGCCCGCCTGTTTATGGGAGAGGTTCTCCCGGAGGAAGCGGACCGCGTGCTGTATTTAGACTGTGATACGGTAGTGCTGTCTTCCTTAAAGAGACTGTGGGAAAAGGATCTTGGGACCTTCCTTTTAGGAGCTGTCATGGAACCTACCATATACCCTTCTATTAAAGAAGAAATCGGTCTTTTGCCCGAGGCTCCTTATTTTAATTCCGGTGTACTCCTCATTGATATGACCCGTTGGAGAGAGGAAAATGCCCAGAAACAGCTTCTGGATTTTTACTGTTCCATGGGCGGGAAGCTGTTTGCAGGAGATCAGGATACCATTAACGGGGCGTTAAAGGGTAGGATAAAACCCTTATCTCCCCGATATAACTTTTTCACCAATTACCGATATTTCCGGTACAGCCATCTGGTAAGGCTGTCACCTGTTTACGGAAAGCTTGGGAAAAAAGGGTTTCAAGATGCAAAAAAACACCCTGCGATCCTCCATTTTATGGGAGATGAGAGACCCTGGAAAGAGGGGAATTTAAACCATTACCGCAGGGCTTATGACCATTATCTATCTCTTACACCATGGGCAGGAGCGCCCAAGGAAAAGGGGACCCGGCTTTATATGGCAGCTTATCATCTGATGGATTACGCTACCTTTTTATGCCCTGCCGCGAGAGATTTTATAAGCTCCAGATTTGGGATGCAGGTAATCAATTCCAGGAAAGGTTCTTAAATGGAAACAGATATGAACATTAGCTGTATCATTCTCAATTATAATGACCCGGAAACCACTATTAGCCTGGTAAACTCCATAGTAAATTATGAAATCTTAGATTCCATTGTGATCGTGGATAACTGCTCCACCGATGATTCCGTCTCAAGACTTCAGGCACTTGCTGGCGGAAAGGTCCATGTTATCTCCACGGAAAAGAACGGCGGATACGGTTATGGCAATAATCATGGGATCCGTTATGCACATGGGACACTTCACGCTTCCCATGTGCTTATAGCAAATCCTGATGTTAAGGTCACAGAGGAATGTATACAGGCCATGAAAGATTCCTTTTTAAAGATAAGCCGGCTGGGAGTCGCGGCGGCAGTCACCAGGGATGGAACGGGAGAGGTGACACTGTCAAGCTGGCGCCTGAATGGTCTTTTGGGAGATCTTCTGGATACCGGTCTTATTACCAGGCGTATTATTGCCCCCTGGCTTAATGACCGGCCGGAACTTAAGGCGGATTCTGAAAAAGAGCGGTACGTTTATGTAGATGCTGTGCTTGGCTCCCTTTTTATGGCAGATATGAATGCTCTGATGGAATGCGGTCTTTATGATGAAGAGGTCTTTCTTTATTATGAAGAAAAGATACTCGGATTTCAGCTGAAGAAAAAAGGATACGGGACGATACTTCTTCTAAACCAGTCTTATATACACCTTCATTCTGTATCCATAAATAAGAATGTGAAATCTATTTTAAAGAAGCAGGCGATTCTTCATAAGAGCAAGCTTCACTATTATAAAAACTATCTGGGAATCAACCGGTTCCAGGAATGTCTGGTAAGGGCTTTCCTGGCGTTTCTCATGGCTGAAATCTGGTTTTTGACAGAGATCGTGGGATTGTCCTGGTAGATTGGAAAGGGGAAAGCATATGGTTTCGGTACTGCTTGCATCCTATAACGGAGAAAAATATATACGGGAGCAGCTGGATTCCATTTTAAACCAGACGTTTTCCGATCTGTCCATCGTGATTTCCGACGATCTTTCCGTAGACGGTACCCCTGCAATTATCCGGGAATATGAAGAACAATATCCGGGCCGGGTGAGGAGTCTTAGGAACAGCGAAAGATCCGGCAGTGCCCAGAATAATTTCTTCCGCCTGCTTAAGTCGGCAGCTGATGATTATATTATGCTGTGTGACCAGGATGATGTATGGCTGCCGGATAAGGTTGAAGTCACCTTAAGGGAAATGAAGAAGCTGGAAGCGGAATGGGGAGAAGCGGTTCCCCTTCTGGTCCATGGCGACTTATCGGTCACCGATAAGGAGGGCGGCATTCTTCAAAAATCCATGGCGGAATACCAGAAAATTGCAGTTCATGATAACCGGTTCAGCCATTATCTGGTTGAGAATAATATCACCGGGAACACAGTCATGATCAACAGGGCTTTATTGGGATTCCTTGCTGATGTTCCAAAGGAATGCGTTATGCATGACTGGTGGCTGGGGCTTCTGGCAAGCTGTTTTGGAAGGATATCCTATATTGACCGTCCCCTGGTCCTATACCGGCAGCACGGTGAAAACCAGATGGGATCCAAAAGCGGCAAGGAGCAGTATGCGGAACGGATCAGGAATCAGGATGCGGTCAGGGAAAATTACAGGAAAATGTTTGCGCAGGCACAGATGTTTTTAAAACTCTATGGAAATGAGATGTCCTTGGAGCAGAGAGAGGTCTTGGAGCATTTTATAAAACTGCCCGAAAAAAACAGGGCAGAAAAGATTTATACGATCTGGAAATACAAATTAATGAAAAGCACCCTTATACGGACGCTGGGCCAGATGCTTTCTATCTGACCGGAAAATGGAGAATAACGCATGGACAAGAAAGAGGACATATTAGTAACGAGGGCTTCCATGCCTTCCTATGAAGAATTTATAGAAGAGATCAAGCCGATCTGGGAAACGGCCTGGATGACGAATATGGGAGAATTTCATGAAAAACTGATGGAGCAGCTAAAGGAGTATTTAAAGGTACAGAAGCTTCTTTTGTTTGTCAATGGACATATGGCTCTTGAAATGGCGCTGCAGGCCATGAATCTATCCGGCGAGGTGATCACCACCCCGTTTTCTTTCGCTTCCACCACCCATGCCATCGTTAGAAATAACCTAACTCCCGTGTTCTGCGATATCCGGGAGGAGGATTACACCATTGATCCGGATAAAATTGAAGCACTGATTACGGAAAAGACGACCGCCATTTTACCGGTTCATGTTTATGGAAATATCTGTGATGTAGAAAAAATCGAGAAAATTGCAAAAAAACATAATTTAAAGGTAATTTATGATGCCGCCCATGCCTTTGGCGTAGAAGTAAATGGGAGAGGGATCGGGACCTACGGGGACGCTTCCATGTTCAGTTTTCATGCCACAAAGGTATATAATACCATTGAAGGCGGGGCTGTGACTTTTCAGGATCCGTCCCTGGAGATTTTGTTTAATTATTTGAAGAACTTTGGTATCACCGGAAAGGAAACCGTAGAGTACATTGGCGGAAATGCGAAAATGAATGAGTTTCAGGCGGCTATGGGCATCTGCAACCTTCGCCATGTAAATGATAACATTGAAAAGCGCAGGCTTGTGACTGAACGGTACCGGGAGCATTTGACGGGGATCCCCGGAATCCGCCTGATTGAACCAAATGAAGGGATCCGCCAGAATTATGCGTATTTTCCTGTTGCTTTTGATGGCTTTTCCTTAACAAGGAATGAGGTATATGAGCTGTTGGCCTCTCATCATATCTTTGCCAGAAAATATTTTTATCCATTGATCACGGACTTTGAGTGCTATCGGGATCGGTTTTTAAAGATACACCTTCCGGTGGCGAAAAAAGCGGCGGACAGCGTTTTGACCCTGCCCTTATATGCAGACCTTTCCCTGGATCAGGTTGATCGTATTTGCAACCTTATATTAAATGCCAGATAGGAAGAAAGCGATATGCCTAAGATACAGAGCAGAAAAGAGGAAATTATGAATACAGCACTGGTGACTGCGATTGGGTCATTTTCGGCAGATATAGTTATAAAAAACTTAAAAAAGGACGGTTTCCGTGTAGTTGGCTGTGATATTTATCCGGAGGAATGGATTGCAGATTCCGGGAATGTGGCATCCTTTTACCAGGTTCCCCTTGCTACGGACGAGGAAAAGTATGTAAGCTCCATCTTAAACGTGTGCAGGGAGGAAGAGATCAAAGTGCTGATCGTACTCACGGATGTGGAGGTAGACGTTTGGAACCGTCATAGGGACGAACTGTCCCTGGCTTCGGTGACATTATGTCTGCCATCAGAGGAAACCCTTCTTCTATGCAGGGATAAAAGGGAGCTGTACCGCTATCTTTCGGATCAAGGCATGGGAAACCCCATTCCCACATTGGAGCTTTCGGAAGCGGACCCGGAACGGCTTTCCTATCCTGCGGTTATCAAACCCTTTAACGGGAGAAGCAGTCAGGGGCTTCGCTATATTCATTCCCTTGACGAGATGAAAGGTTTTCTGGAATGCGGGAGTTTGGAGGGGCTGATCGTACAGCCCTATTATCAAGGAAGCATTGTTACCGTGGACGTGGTAAGGCAGGCGGAAACAGGAGAGAGCGTGGCCGTGTGCCGGAAGGAGCTTTTGCGGACCCCGAATGGAGCAGGAACCTCGGTGCTTGTGTTTTTGGATCCTGTTCTGGAAGCCACGTGCAGGGATATAGCCAATGCCCTTGGCATCAACGGATGCGTGAATTTTGAGTTCATTCAGGGAGAGGATGGATCATATCATATGCTGGAATGTAATCCCCGTTTTTCCGGCGGAGTGGAGTTTACCTGTCTGGCAGGATACGATTGTGTCACCAACCATTTAAGATGCTTTACCGGAGAGGCCATAGAACCAATAAAGGGAATTACAGGCATGTATATTGCAAGAAAATATGAGGAATATATTACAAAAGTAGATGCAGGAAAGGGCGGAGAGGAATGAGCGGCAGTTCCGAATCAAACATTATGGCCAGCATTAATTGTGTGACCTTTAACCATAAGGATTATATCAGGCAGGCCTTGGACAGCTTTCTGATGCAGAAGACAAATTTTGAATTTGAGATTCTGATCCATGATGATGCATCCACCGATGGGACAGGGGATATTCTGAGAGAATATGCAGAAAAATACCCGGATAAAGTAAAACCACTCATACAAACGGAGAACCAGTATTCTCAGGGAATTGACAATATCAGCGGAGCGTTTAATTTCCCCCGTGCCAGAGGAAAATACATTTTCATGTGCGACGGAGATGATTACTGGACCACACCGGATAAGATGCAAAAGCAGGTAGATTATATGGAAACCCATCCGGATTGCACCCTTTGTATACACAGTGCTAAAATCGAATTGGTGGGAAGGGCTCTCACAGAAAAACAGATGCGTCCTTACAAGGGAGACCGGGTGATCACACCGGAGGAGATCGTGGATAAGCCATCCGGTTATGCGATGTCATCCATGGCATTTCCCTCCCGCCTTGTGAAAGAACTTCCGGATTATTACGTGGATTGTCCGGTGGGAGATACTCCGCTGCAGATGATGGCGGCTGAAAAAGGGTACGGCTATTACATGGACGAACCCATGAGTGCCTACCGGGTGGGAGTGGCAGGCTCCTGGACCGTGGAAGGAAAAAGCGGGAATTACGCCAAAAAGCAGAAGATTTACTGGGAGCGGATGAAAAAGGTATATGAAGAATATAACGTTGCCACAGAGGGCCGTTTAAAGGAAGCGACTGACAGCGCGGCAAAACGGACTTATTATCATACCATGGTTAATACCAGGCAGTTTAAGGAGATCGTGAACCCGGAGTACGCCAGATATTATAAAGAATTGACGCCAAGAACCAGGTTCTTTATTCAGGCCGAGTACCGGGCTCCGGGAGCTTATGGGCTGTTAAGGAAGATATTTCTGGGAAAGAAACGGTAAAGCGGTAAAAATATGGGCAGGATCCGGTATAATCCGTTTCCTGCCCATGCTTTTTATGATTATAAAATTATCTGCCCAGATTATCTTGCAATATTAGGATCAGTTGGATCCCAGGTCTGGGTTTCGGGTATGATCTGTTCAATAGCAGGTCTCTCATAAGGGCCCGGAACCACTGATTCGTAAATCGTAACGGTAGTTCCAATCGCACAGTGATCATATACCCACTTGGCATCTCCGGAGAGGAGACGAACGCATCCTGCTGACTGAGCAATGCTCATATAATTATAAGTCGTCGGATCCAGCGTCATATTGTTAGGACTGCTGTACAAAATGGAATGAATTAAGAAGCCCTTCCAGATACGGGTTGCGTACTGGGTAAAGATTCCGTGATTCATATCCCTCCAGCGGTACTTTTCCGGAGTCTGGTACGTCCCAAGAGGGGTATCCGGTCCGGTGGAGGTCAAAAAGGACTTTACCGGAATAATATAGCCGTTGTTTCCATCTTTGGCGAAGATGGTCATGCAGTTCATGGTTTTGTTGATGCTGATGAGGAACGGTCCCTTACCGCCGATAATAGGCTCTAAGTCAGAGAGCATTCTACCTGATTCGTCAAAATAATATTTGAAGCCGTCAAGATACTGCCATCCGGTCACCGGATAGGAATCCTGGAAATAGTAACGCTCATTGCCTGCCCATGCCCAGCCGGTGAAAGAGGTTCCATCTCCGTTAAAGTAACGGAGGCCGCCGTCGATCAGCCGCATTCCGTCTGCAACAGCGGAAACCAGAGGCTTCTCCGTGGCATAAGGGAACTGGGTATTCTTGGTGTAAAAGGCCATTCTCAGACCTGTTATGTAATGGCCGGTTCCCATGGTTCCGGTGGTGGCCCCGTTCTTTGCCCAGTCCATGGTGGTTCCATCTTCCAACTGTGCGGTATAGTAGATGTCGAACTGGTTATTTACATAACCGGAAAACCTCATCTGTACTGCTTCAATGTTTATGTCATTGGCATAGTTGGTAGTCTGCTGTCCGTTTAAAACCCATGGAGACCAGCCGGTGCTGGAAGTATAGGTCCGGTAAAGCACGTTTCCAACAATGTTGGTAAGAAAGGTGGACAATCCGTGAAAGCCCTGTCCGTTATTTGTGATCCATGCATCATTTACAAAAGGCTGTGACCAGTTGCTGTCACCGACCATAACGGTAGTCTGGAGACGTGGGAAATTGGCCTTTAACGCGTCCTGAGCAGCTTTGGTGGCTGCATCTACTTCGCCGTCTTCTCCGCCGCCTTCCCCTTCTTTTCCAATGTCTATGCCGGCATTTGCCAAAGCGTTTTCCGCTTCATCTGTAGTTACACCTTCCTGCGTCTGGGTGTTCGTCTGGTTCTGATCTTCAGACTGCCCGTCGCTCTGACTGATGGGGACACCATTCTTAAATCCCGGTCCATATGCTTCATCTGCCCATGCAAGGGAGGCTTGTCCGGAAACAAGAGCCGCCGTCAGGCAAAGAAGCGTCAGGCTTCGTGTCAGTTTACGCATAATTTATAACCTCCTGGATTCTATAAATGAAAAATATATTCCTTTATACTCTAACACAAGTAAGTTCAAAATGCTATATACGATTTACATTTATTGGGGAATATAGTACAATAAGGCGTAAATGTAAATTGGTAAAGCAAGGAGAAAAGCCAGTATGTACCAGGAAAATATGAAAAAAAAGGTCCTTTCCGGCCTCTTCTGGAAAGTGATGGAAAACGGGGGTACACAGGGAATCCAGTTCCTTGTTTCGGTTCTGCTTGCCAGGATGCTGACACCGGCAGAGTCCGGGGAAGTCATGCTCATCATGATATTTATTACCATTGGAAATGTGTTTGTCCAAAGCGGTTTTAATACCTCCCTGATCCAGAAAAAGACGGTGGATGAGGCGGATTATTCCTCTGCATTTTATATCAGCGGAGCCATTGCTTTTGTTTTATATATCATTCTCTTTTTCACGGCTCCGGCCATAGCTTCATTTTACGGACAACCTGTTTTTACTCCCGTGCTCCGGGTCCTGTCTGTGACCCTGTTTTTTGGTGCCGTTACCTCCGTGCAGTCTGCTGTGGTCGCCAGGAATATGGAGTTTCGGAAGCTTTGTCTGGCAAGCCTTTTTGCTGCCCTTTGCTCCGGTATTATCGGTGTAATTCTGGCATACAGGGGATTAGGTCTGTGGGCCCTTGCCATGCAGCAGTTTTTCTACAGCTTTTTCTTAATGGTCATGCTGGTATTTCTGGTGAAGTGGAGGCCAAGGCTTCTGTTTTCCGTTAAGAAGGCGAAGGAATTGTTCTCTTATGGCTGGAAAATACTTTGTTCCGGCCTTATTGATACTGTATTTAATAATGTTTACGGGCTAGTCATCGGGAAATTATATAATTCCGCCATGATGGGGCAATACTCAAGAGGAAACCAGTTTCCTGCTCTGATTGCGAATAATCTTGGGGCGGCTATCCAGTCGGTCATGCTTCCGGCTTTTTCGGCCTGCCAGGAGGACAAGGAGAGGCTAAAACGCATGGTGAGAAGGTCCATAGTCACCAGCTCTTACCTGGTATTTCCCATGATGGCCGGATTGATTGCCGTTGCTGAGCCTATGGTTAAGCTGCTTTTGACGGACCGGTATTTACCCTGTGTTCCCATGCTCCGGCTGTTGTGCATCGCCTATGCAACCTGGCCCCTTCATGTGGCGAATTTGCAGGCCATCAATGCCATGGGAAAAAGTGAGATATTCCTTAAACTGGAAATCATAAAGAAGGCGGTCAGCATGACTGCACTTTTGATCAGTATTCCATTTGGTATCTATACCATGGTAGCTTTAAGGGCAGTAACCGATTTTATCTGTACCTTTATCAATGCCTATCCCAATAAAAAGCTTTTAAACTACAGCTTTTTCGAGCAGTGGAAGGATGTGCTTCCTTCACTTCTCCTATCGGCAGTGATGTGCCTCTTCTCATACGGAGTACAATATGTAATAGAAGGAACACTCTTAACCCTGGTTGTTCAGATCCTGGTAGGAGTCGTTGTTTATGCAGGGCTTTCCTGGCTGTTCCGGTTGGAGGCTTTTTTATACTTATGCCGTATTTCCGGGATTATAAAAGAGTAGCCGGGGTGGTTTTAAGTTTACTTTTTAAGCCGAATATTGTAGAATAAAGGAACGTTATGCGGAAATAACCGGTAGGGTATACGATTATACCCTAAACCGTGGACAATTAAGAGGAAAATAAATGGAACGAAAAAATGTGGCCTGGAATATGATTGGAAGTCTGGTTTATGCCGGTTCCAGTATGATCCTCACGGCCCTTGTCAACCATCTCATAGGAACGGAACAGGGAGGGATCTTTGGCTTTGCCTTCAGCACATTTGGGCAGCAGATGTTTCTGGTGGCCTATTTTGGCATGAGGCCTTTGCAGAGCACGGATACAAGCCAAAGCTATACTTTTTCCGAATATCGCCTGGCCCGGTTGGCCACCTGTTCCATGGCAGTCATTTTTGGAACTTGTTATATCATTTTTAATATCCTGTCTCCGTCGGCAGGCTATACGGCTGAAAAAGCGCTGGTGGTATTTTTGATGGTGCTTTATAAGGTGCTTGACGGGTTCGCCGATGTGTATGAATCGGAATTTCAGAGGAACGGGCGGCTGTATCTTACTGGACAGGCTATGGCATTTAGAACCCTGTTGTCTGTGTTTTGCTTTTTAGGAACCCTTGCTGTTACAAGGGAACTTGTATTTTCCTGCGTGGTTGCGGTCCTGTCCCAGGGAGCAGGGATCCTGCTGTTTGATAAGCGAATGGGGGAGAGTGTCCCCGGAATGGTGTTTACCAGAACACCCGGCAGGCAGTGGAAGCTTTTGCAGGACAGTTTTTTACTGTTTTTATCTGTTTTTCTGGACGGGCTTATTTTTGCCATGGCAAAATATGCGGTGGATGCCCGGATGACATCTACGGACAACGCTGTTTTTGTGGCTATTTTTATGCCGACCTCGGTCATTAACCTGGCTGCTAACTTTGTGATCCGCCCCTTTTTGACCAAGATGTCTTACCAGTGGGAGGAACGGAACTTTATAGATTTTAGGGCAGGCTTAAAGAAGCTTTCCGGAATCATATTCATTCTTACGGTCATTGCCATGGCAGGAGCCTGGGCAATTGGGGTTCCTGTATTGGGAGCCATTTCCAATGTGGAGCTTAAACCGTATAAATCCGGACTTCTTTTCATTGTGCTGGGCGGCGGTTTCTTTGCGGTTATGAATCTGTTTTATTATGTGCTTGTTATCATGAAGAAGCAGAAGGGAATCTTTTTTGGCTATGTGCCGGTCTGCATCCTTTCCTTCTTTCTCTCCTTCTGGCTGGTTGGAGTGGGAGGAATCAACGGAGCGGCCTTCTCTTATATGCTGGAAATGCTGATTCTCATGCTTTGCTTTATGGGGCAGGCGATCCGCATGTTTATTGCTGAGGAACGTCATGAAGGCATACCGTTACACCCTGGAAACATGAGCGGTACAGAGGGAAAAGAGAGAATGGAGCGGAAGAAATGATGGATAAGGTACTGGTAGTAATACCTGCATACAATGAGGCTTTAAATATCGAGCGCGTGGTAGGAGACGTCATCACGAACTATCCCATGTTTGATTATGTGATCATTAATGACGGATCTACCGATCAAACAGCAGATATCTGCAGAAAGCATGGCTGGAAGATCATCGACCTGCCGATGAATCTGGGACTTGCCGGAGCGTTCCAGACCGGACTTAAATATGCTCACAGACGCGGTTACCGGTATGCCATACAGTTTGACGGGGACGGGCAGCACCGGCCGGAGTATATTCTTCCCATGAAAGAGAAGATGGACGAAGGCTATGATATTGTTATCGGCTCCAGATTTATAACAGGAAAGAAACCCCATTCCATGCGGATGTTTGGGAGCAGGCTCTTAAGCGGCTCCATCTGGTTCACCACTGGGGTAAAGGTCAGTGATCCTACCTCCGGTATGCGCATGTTCAGCAGGAAGATGATCAAGGAATTTGCTGATGGCTTAAACTATGGTCCGGAACCGGATACGATCTCCTATTTGATCAGCCAGGGGGCTAAAGTCGCGGAAATCCCTGTGATCATGGATGAACGGATTCTGGGAGAGAGCTATTTAAATCCGGTCAATGCGGCCCGGTATATGGGAAAGATGCTGTTTTCCATATTGCTGGTACAGAGCTTCCGCATTAGGGACAGGAGATAAAGGAAGGGAGAACGAACATGACAGTTTTGCTTCGCTGCGTACTGATATGCGTTTCCATATTGCTTACATTTTATGTACTTAGAAGAATACGCCATTCTAAGATGAAGATAGAGGATTCTATCTTTTGGGTGATGTTTGCCCTGCTTTTGGTGGTATTCAGCTTATTCCCTCCATTGGCTGATTTCATATCCCGGATGGTGGGAACCTATTCCACCGCCAATTTTATCTTTACCTTCATGATTTTCATCCTGCTGGTAAAGGTTTTCTTTCAATCTGTCAAAATATCCCAGCTGGAGCGGAAAATGACGGAACTGATCCAGATGCTTGCTCTGGACCGGGAAGATGCCAGGGAGAAGGAGGAAGGTCATCATGAAGCTCATTCTGAATAAAAAGGGATTGTGGCTTACGGCGGGAACTTGTCTTTTTCTCGCCTTTCTCTTTATAAAAACTTATGAGGAGACCATTGTAGGGATCCCGTCACCGGAATTTGAGGCAGTCCGCCGTTTTTATTGGTGGATAATCGTGTTCGGATGTGGATTCCTGGTGTGTTTGGGAGCAGCCTTGTGGATAGTCAAGACTCCAACCTTCTTATTATTTCCAGGGACCGTGGTAATTCTTGGGCTGTTTTATATGCTGGTTCTGACCCCTTTTTCAACACCCGATGAGGCGGCCCATTTTACCAGCGCATACCGGTTCTCCAGCCAGCTTATGGGAAAACCTGCGATAGCAGATGAAGCTTTTCTTTCCCATGCAACAGAGGAGGAAAAGGAGAGGATCAGCCGGGGCGCCAATGTTCTGGTGCGGAGCGGCGATGACGCTCCCGGACTTTACACCAATGTGGGACGGGCCACATACAACCTGGTCCTTAAGGAGATGTTTTCCCTTGATAACAGCCAAGGGATGACGGTCCGCTATGAGATAC
This sequence comes from Lacrimispora sanguinis, assembly GCF_044987295.1. Classification (NCBI taxonomy): domain Bacteria; kingdom Bacillati; phylum Bacillota; class Clostridia; order Lachnospirales; family Lachnospiraceae; genus Lacrimispora; species Lacrimispora sanguinis. The sequence continues at coordinate 3,726,332 of NZ_CP173277.1, forward strand.
CGGTAAACACTACGCCTGTGGTTTACTTACCTCAGGCCCTTGGGATCTGCCTTGCCAGGCTGCTCCATCTGGGATACATCCCTTTGGTATATCTTGGCAGGCTGTTCAATCTTCTTGCTTTTGCAGGTATGGCAGCCCTGGCTGTGAGAATCATGCCATTTAAAAAAGAGCTTCTCATGGCGGTATCGTGTCTTCCCATGACCCTTCATCTGGCAGCTTCCTTTTCCTATGATACGGCCTTTATCGGCCTGTCCATGCTTTTCCTGGCCTGGTGCTTTTACTTAGCCTATGAGAAAGAGAAAGTGACCGTAAAGGATACGGTTGTTCTGGCGCTTTTGCTGATCCTTCTGGAGCCTGGAAAGATCGTTTATCTGCCGGTGGCCGGAATCTGCCTGTTTATTCCTTCTTCTAAATTTAAGTCAAAAAGAAATTACTGGATCTCTGTTATTAGCGTTATAACAGCTGTTGTTCTGGCAGTGTTTTTGGTAAACCGTCTGGTCCTTTCTGCTTGGGCGACCACAACGGAAAGCTATGTGGGCTGGAGTGAAGCGGCAGGGTATACGCTGCAGGATGTGTGGGAACACCCATATCGGATCTTTAAAGTATATTATGAAACCCTGGTGACCCAGTTTGATTATTATCTGACCACCATGCTTGGAGGATTTTTGGGCAATTTGGACCCTAACCTGACTGTGCCTCCCTTCTGTCTTATGATTTTGTGGTATGTACTTTTTATCAGTGTGATAAGGAGAGAAGGAGAAGAAGCTCCTATGTCCGGAGGACAGAAGCTTTGGATGGTCATTCTGGTGTTTTTAAGTGCCTGTCTGGTTCTTGCCTCCATGCTATTAGGCTGGACGCCGCGGGAGCTTACCTATATAACGGGTGTTCAGGGACGGTATTTTATCCCCCTTCTGCCCCTTGTGCTGTTGGTTGTATTTGATAAACGCCTGGTCATAAACATGGATTTAAGGAAAAGTGCATGGTATCTGGAATGCTTTGTGAGCATCTATGCCCTGATACGCATCTGTTCCACGGCGTGTCTGCGCTACTGATTCATTCGAAGGCAGCGGGTCAAATGAAAGCTCGCTTGATCCTTGAGGCTGTTCGCGGAGTATTTAACTGGAAGGTAGGAAATTGCAATGGAAGAAAAAAGGCAGGAAAAATCCGTTGATGTGATTATTCCCGTATATAAACCGGATGAGAAGTTACAGCTTTTGATGAAGCGCCTGGGGGAACAGTCATACCCGATCCGGCGGATCATCATCATGAACACGGAACGGTCCTATTGGAAGGATGAGGAATATGGCTGGGTCCCCAATCTGGAAGTACACCATGTGACAAAAGAGGACTTTGACCATGGCGGTACCAGAAACCGGGGAGCCGGTTATTCTGAGGCAGATATTATGGTATTTATGACCGATGATGCAGTTCCGGCTGATGGGAATTTAATAGGAGCGCTGGTAAAAGGTCTTGACCAGACAGGAAAAGGCGGAGAAAAGGTGGTCATGGCCTATGGAAGGCAGCTGCCGAATCCCGACTGTGCCCTGGCAGAGCAGTATACCCGTTCCTTTAATTACCCGGAACAAAGCAGGGTGAAAACAGGCGGGGATCTAAAGGAGCTGGGAATCAAGACCTTTTTTGCCTCCAATGTCTGCTGCGCCTATGACCGGGCTGCATTTTTAGAGGCCGGGGGATTTATTAAGCGGACTATTTTTAATGAGGACATGATTTATGCGGGAAATGCGGTAAGACACCGGGGGCAGGCGGTAGCCTATGCAGCCGATGCAAACGTGTACCATTCCCATAATTACGGCTGTATCGCCCAGTTTAAACGGAATTTTGACCTTGCGGTATCCCAGACCGATCATCCGGAGGTGTTTGAGGGAATCCGCTCGGAAGGCGAGGGGATCCGTCTTGTGAAAAAAACCTGCGCCTGGCTTTTAAAGATGAATAAGCCATGGCTCATTCCCGGAGTCATTGTAAAGAGTGGTTTTAAATACATGGGATACCTTATGGGAAAACGGTATCGCACCCTGCCAAAAGGGTTGGTTTTAAGCTTTACTATGAACAAGGAATATTGGAAAAAAGAAAAATAGATATTGAGAAAAGCTGTCTGGTAAAAACCCGGCTGCAAAGTTAAAAAAATAGGCTCAAGATATACTTTGAGCCTATTTTCTATTATATTGTCATTCTCAATCCTCAAATATTGGTTCAATACGCTCCATAATCAGCCCTATCCTGTCCTTAGCGTCCGGCATAAAAAGAGAAGCGATAGAAATAACCATCTTTTTCTTTGTATTGACGTAAATTACGTTTCCCCCGTCTCCCAAAGCTGCATAGACAGGTTCTTTATCATCAAATATCCACCACAAGTAGCCATAAGACAGCCGGTCCAATCGGATGTGCTCCTTTGTGCTTTCTTCTATCCATTTCTCTGATATGATTTGTTTGTTTTCCCATATTCCGCCGTTTAAATACAATTGGCCTATTTTTGCCATATCCGAAGGCGTCAGAAATAGCCCCCAGCTTGACGTGTTTATCCCTTGAGGATCAACGACCCAACCGCTGGTGTTTTTATCATTCATAACGGCGATATGCTCTTCTTTATTATGCAGTACCACGTTGCGCGTAACCTTGATTCCCAGCGGCGAGAATAAATTCTCCGAAGCGAAATCAAGCACCGGCTGCCCCGTCGCTCTTACGAGAATGCCTGACAAGATATGTGTTCCTATGATGGGAGAATACATAAATTCTCCTGTATGTTTCTCGCCTCCCAATAAATCAAGGGCTGCGTTCACCCAGTTATCGCTTGTGAAAAACTCTTCGTATGGCTCAGACTTATATTTATATGGGGCTGTCATGGTAAGTAAATTCTTAAGCGTAATACCCTGTATAATCATTTCGCCTGCTTTAACAGTGTAATCCGGGAAAAAGTCTAATACCTTCTGGTCTGCACTTTTGATAAAGCCCTTATCAATAGCGATACCAATCAATGCAGAGAATACGCTCTTTGTCACCGAAAACACATGAACGGCGTTAATGGCGGTATATCCATTAAAATAGTTTTCATATAGTTTTATGCCGTTTTTTTGTACAAGTAAGCCTGAGATATTGCTATAGTCGCTGTTAATCGTCTTTTCAAGCTCTTTAATTTTTTCCTGAATCATATCATTTCCTCCTTTAGGTTATAAAGGATATCCTTAAGATAAAGATAAGGTAATTAAAAATTAATTGCAAGACCTATTTCTAAATAATTAAAAAATTAACAAGTATGATAACCTTTCTGTCAGTCCGGTAAAAAACCGGGCTGTTTCCCATTTATTTTTCCCCCATGATTTAGTATAATGGTCTTAGTGCTATATGAAAAAGGGGATAACCATGGATAACAGAAAGAAAAGCCTGGTGCTGCTGGTTTTGGGGGGATTGTTCAGTATTGCATTTCTTACGCTTTTGACCGCATCCTTTTATGGATTCGTGTTAAAAAGGATCGGGGTTGAGCATGCGGAAAATACCAGAACATACCGGTACCACTATGTTATGATCATCAATGACCTGGATTCCCAGTTCTGGAACGACGTGTACCAGAGCGTACGGAAAGAAGCAGCCCTGCACGATGCTTATGTGGAGCTTAAGGGAAGAAGTCAGTCATCGGAATATAATGCTGTGGATTTTATGGATATGAGCATAGCAGCAAAGGTGGATGGGATTCTGCTTGAATTTACGGGAGAAGATAAGCTGGAAGAACGGATCAATGAAGCGGCTACAAGGGGAATTCCTGTGGTAACAATATTAAACGATGCACCTGCTACGGACCGGAAAAGCTACGTTGGAATTAATTCCTATGAGCTGGGGCAGGAATATGGAAACCAGATCTTAAAGATTTTGCCCCAGGGTTCCAGGAAGGCCAGAGTGATGATGCTCCTTCATGACAATTCCATAGACAGCAACCAGTCCCAGATTTTTAATCAGATCAACAACCGGATGGTCACTTCAAAGGAAACAGCGGACCGGATTAAGGTAGAAGAAATCAAAATCCCGTCCGGGCGGGCATTTGAAGCAGAGGAAATTGTGCGCAACCTGTTTCAGAATCCCCAAGGTCCGCCGGATATCATCGTCTGTATGGATGAGGTGGATACGGAGGCCGTGTATCAGGCAGTCATCGACTACAACAGCGTAGGCAGGACTCAGGTCATCGGCTATTATAAATCAAAGGCAGCCTTAGAAGCGGTGAGAAAGGGGACGATGGCCATGACCCTTTACATTGACACCGACCAGATGGGGAAATTCAGCGTACAGGCTCTTACCGAATCCATACATGACGGGAGGACTAATTCCTTTTACAGTGTGGATCTTCAGTTTGTAACAAAGGAAAATGCGTCTGATTTCATGAGTAATTAGTGGAGCGGCTATGAAAAATAAATGGAAACACCTATGGGAAAACTTGCCGATTGCCCGCAAGCTGTTTTTGGAAGTTGCGGTAACGGCAGCCACGCTTTTTGCCAGCAATTTATTCATCTACGCTCAGATCAACCAGATGGTAGAGCGTATGAATTCTGTATACATAAGCAATGTGAACCTCAATGAACTGTCGGATGTTTTCTCCGATGTACAGAGTTTTATGTACAAATATTTACAGGTAAAGGATTCCGAGTCCTTAACCGATTATTATCGGGCGGAGCAGGATTACAGGAAGTTGTTAGAGGGGCTTAATGTAGCTGTGACAGATAATCAGATTCAGATTCTGGAAAAAAATATCCGCAACATGTCGGACAGCTATCTGGCCATCACAGATGAGACAGTACAGGCCAAACGGGGACAGAATGTAGAAAAGTATAAAAGCTCCTACGAATCTGCTCTAAAGCTTTATCAGTTCATCAACCATGATATTTCCGTCTTAAACAGCCGGCAGTTTAAAAATAATTCCGCCAGCTATCAGACCTTACAGGCAGCCCTTCAGTATCTGGAAGTGATAAGCACAGTAATCTTAATGATTGTAATGGTCATAAGCCTGACGGTTATGATGATGATGACAAAGGATATTGTGACTCCGCTCACTAACTTAGCCCATACGGCAAAGCTGGTAGGGCAGGGAAATTTCCATGTAAAGGTACCAACATTAAGTACCGGAGATGAGCTGGGGATTGTAACCGGAACCTTTAACCAAATGGTGGATAGTTTGGACGAGTATGTGAATAAAATTAAGGAGAGCGCGGAAAAAGAGCAGGAGATGAAGGAACGGGAACTTTTAATGGAAAACCACTTAAAGGAAGCCCAGTTAAAATATCTTCAGTCCCAGATCAATCCCCACTTTCTTTTTAATTCCTTAAACGCCGGAGTTCAGCTGGCCATGATGGAGGATGCGGAGAAAACCTCGGTATTTATGGAAAAGATGGCAGATTTCTTCCGCTATAATGTGAAAAAGGGTTCAAGGGATGCCACCATCCGCGAAGAGGTGGAGGCAGTGGAAAACTATGTTTATATATTGAATGTCCGTTTTGCAGGAGATATCCGGTACCATTCAAAGATCGATGAGGAGGCAATGGATTTTTCCATTCCAAGCATGATTTTGCAGCCCCTGGTGGAGAACGCGGTGAACCATGGGATCCGGAATATTGAACGGCCGGGGGAAATTTATCTGACCGTGGAGAACCATGTGGAGAAAATAGAGATACGCATCAAGGACAATGGGGCCGGAATGGAAAAGGAAACCCTTGACAGGATCCTGACCGGAGGACAAGCCGCAGAAGGGGTAAATTCTACCGGGATCGGTATTCACAATGTTATTTCCCGCCTGGAGCTTTATTATAATGATGACGGTATTTTCCATATGTTCAGCGATGGGGAGGATAAAGGAACCACAGTGGTATTAAGGATTCCAAAAAGAGGGGGTGATGTACATGTTTCGCATACTGGTAGCTGATGATGAGGGGATTATGCTGGAATCCATCAGTCATATTATAAAGTCCAATTTCGGCAGCGATTGTGAGATCGTCTGTGTCAAAACGGGCAGGGCGGTCATTGAACAGGCCGGCTCCTTCCGGCCGGATATTGCATTCGTGGATATTCAGATGCCTGGATTAAACGGGATCCAGGCAATCAGGGAGGTACGTAAATTCAATCCCTCCGTTGTATTTATTATCATAACAGCCTATGATAAATTTTCTTATGCCCAGGAAGCGGTGAACTTAGGGGTTATGGAATTTATCATGAAGCCGGTCAATAAAAAGAAGATCTTAGATGTATGTGTAAAAGCCATGCATCAGGTAGAGGAGGCCAGGCAGAAGTTAAGCGATGATTTAAAGATCAGGGAAAAGCTTGAGATCGTAATTCCCATGATCGAAAGCGGGTTCATCTACAGTGTGCTTCAAGAGGACTTAGAGCTTTCTAAAAACGGATACATTGAAATGCTGGACATAAAAAGCCCTTATGGCTTTATGATTATTCTGGAATTTGGGGACAGCATTGAGGGGGGCACCATGACCAATGCCATAGGGGTCAGTGTCCGGGTGAACAAGTATTATCCAATGGTCAGAGAGATTGTGAAGGATTATTTTGATTGTGTCATGGGTCCGGCCATGGGAAACCGGCTAGTGCTTTTCCTGCCTTTTGAACAGGAAAAAGTACGGTATGAGGAGCGGGTGGAAATTATCACAAGGACCCGGAATATGATCCATAAGCTGGAAAGCACCACGGATATCAAATGCAGGGGAGGGATCGGTTCTGTAAAACCTTTAGAAGGGATTAGAGACTCCTATAAAGAGGCCTTAAAATCCTTACGGGACAGTGACAGCCATGTAGTGCATATTACAGACATCCCGGCAGTGGCTGATTATGACGGAGAATATCCTCTGGACTTAGAAAACCAGTACCTTCAAAGGGGGACAAAGGCGGACAGGGAAGGAACGTTGGCCTGTGCCGGTGAATTTTTTGACTGGATGCTGGCTCACGACGGCAATGTAAGGTCCAATATTGAGGTAAAGATACTGGAACTGGTCATGAGACTTGAGAGACGGGCTTTTGAGGCAGGGAATGTACGATATGGTTTCCGCTATCGGGAGAACTACTTAGAAGAACTGAAGGAAGCTGCCGATACGGACGCGCTTCGGCGCTGGTTTCTAAATAAAACAAGAGAAGTATGCGAAAACATCAGTACTTCCAGGGAGAAGGAATATGAAAATGTAGTTTCAAGAGTCAAGAGTTATATTGATGAGAATTATGCCAAGGACATTTCTCTTGACGATGCTTCCCGAATGGTTGACATAAGTCCTTATTATTTTAGTAAATTATTTAAGCAGGAGGTGGGAGAAAATTTTATAGAGTATGTAACCAGAACCAGGATTAAGAACGCCAGGCGTCTTCTGGAAGATTCCAGATACAGCATTAAGGAGGTATGTATCATGTCCGGCTACAGTGATCCTAATTATTTCAGCCGGATATTTAAAAAGTATGAAGGGATGACGCCAAGCGAGTATAGGGAGAGGTAAGAGTTATGAAAATGGGTCGAGGGAGATTGTTACTGGTAGTGATACTCTGCTGTGCCTTGACGGCAGGCTGTGTAAATGCCAAGGCAGAGGCAGAGACCGAGGTTTCGGCAAAAGCCGGGGAGAGGCCCTTGCAGATCGGGTTAAGCATTGATTCCTTTGTGATCGAGAGGTGGATCAGGGATCGGGATGTTTTTGTATCAACCGCAAAGGAATTGGGGGCAGAGGTTAATGTACAAAACGCAAACGGGGATGTAAACGAGCAGATCGAACAGATAAAATACTTCATAAAAAAGCAGATGGATGTAATTGTGGTGGTGGCTGGAGACTGTGAAGCGTTATCTGATGTCATGAAAAAGGCAAAGGAAGCAGGGATCAAGACCATGAGCTATGACCGGCTGATTCAGAATGCAGACAGCGATATGTACATATCCTTTGACAACAGGGAGGTCGGAATACTCATGGCGGAAAGCCTGGTAAAGGACATTCCTGAGGGAGGTAAGATTTTCATGATCCAGGGCCCTGAGACGGATCATAATGTGGCAATGGTCCGGGAGGGCTTTGATTCGGTTATAAAGGGGAAAAATCTGGAAGTGGTTTATAAAAGCAACTGTGAGGGCTGGCTTTCGGAGCATGCCTTTGACTATGCCAAAGAAGCGCTGGAAAAGCACCCGGATGTAAAGGGAATCATGTGCGGGAACGATGATCTGGCGACCCAGGTTTTCCGTGCCCTGTCCGAAGACAGAATGGCTGGAAGGGTCTGTCTGGTGGGCCAGGATGGGGATCTGATGGCCTGTCAGAGGATCGTGGAAGGAACTCAGAATATGACGGCCTTTAAATCCGTAGAGGAAGAGGCCAGAATCGCAGCGGAATATGCGGTGAAGCTTGGGAAGGGAGAGCCTTTGGAGGGAATTGTGACCACCGTAGACGATGGAACCTATGATGTCCCTAGCCTGGAGCTTAGGCCGGTGGCAGTTACCAGGGAAAATATGGATTCCGTCATCATTCAGGGAGGATTCCATGGTAGGGAGGATGTATACCTGAATGTGAAACAGTAGTAGTGTCTTTTGCCGTGAAAAGTCCTGATCATTCAGGACTTTTTTTATTGTTATTGTTCATGGTATCTCCTGGGCTGTTGTTTGAGTAACTGATTGTGCTGCCGTTTGTATATATATCATAATAAAAATGTTGTTATGCCACTTTTTTTAGTCATTTTACAAAAGAGTGAAACTGTATTAAAATAAATACATATAAAAAATATACAAAAAAGCAAAAGGAGAGAAAACAAATATGGCTGTAAAGTATATTCCAGAACCATTCAGAATTAAGATGGTAGAGCGTATTAAGATGTTAACCCGAGAGGAACGTATTGAAAAAATTAAAGAGGCTAAGTATAATATGTTTGGGTTAAGGGGCGAAGATGTCTATATTGACCTTTTAACTGATAGCGGAACCAATGCTATGAGTGATGACCAATGGTCAGGCGTTATGAAGGGTGATGAAGCTTACGCCGGTTCATCCAGTTACTATAAATTATTTGATGCGGGCAAAGATATATTCGGTTATGATTTTATACAGCCGGTTCATCAGGGCCGTGCTGCTGAGAAGGTGCTTTTCCCCATTTTCCTTTCCAAAGGCAAATTTGCTATTTCCAATATGTTCTTTGACACGACAAGAGCTCATGTGGAATTGGCAGGAGCCAGAGCCATCGACTGTGTGGTAGAAGAAGCGAAAAATCCTTCTGTAAGAGCTCCATTTAAAGGCAACATGGACGTTGTTAAATTAGAAAAACTAATCAACGAACTGGGTGCTGAAAATGTTGGCCTTGTTGTAATGACAATTACGAACAACTCAGCAGGTGGTCAGCCTGTATCCATGGCTAACATGAGAGAGGTATCCGAAATCTGTAAAAGGTATAACATTCCTCTTAATATTGATGCTGCCAGATATGCGGAAAACGCCTTTTTCTTAAAACAGCGGGAAGAAGAATGCAAAGAAATGTCCATTAAAGAGATTGTCAACAAAATCTTCAGCTATGGCGATATGTTTACGATGTCTGCCAAAAAGGATACCATTGTAAATATCGGCGGCCTGATTGGAATAAAAGATGGCAATTCACCAATGATATTAAAAGTAAAAGCCAACTGTATTTCTTTCGAAGGATTTTTTACATATGGAGGACTTTCCGGACGTGATCTTGAAGCCCTGGCAATTGGACTTTATGAAGGAATCGACGAAAACTTCTTAAGATACCGCATTGGCCAGATGGAATACCTGGCAGCTAAATTGGACGATGCAGGAATTGCTTATCAATCCCCGGTTGGAGGCCATGGAGTTTTTGTAGATGCGGCAGCATTTTTCCCGCATATCCCATATAATGAGTTCCCTGCACAGGTGCTTGCCATAGAGTTATACAAAGAGGCTGGAATCCGTACCTGTGACATAGGCTCCTTTATGCTGGGCAACGACCCTGATACTGGCGTGCAGCTTCATTCCGAGTTTGAATTTACTCGTTTTGCAATCCCACGCCGTGTTTATACACAGGCACATATTGATATTATGGCTGATGCATTAATTGCAATCAAGCAAAGAGCGTCCGAAATCGAGCATGGATACCGCATTACCTGGGAGCCGCCGATTTTACGCCACTTCCAGGCATCTTTGGAACCCATCGAATATTAAGAATATATCCGACATCAGGGGGTATTTACTATGCGTGATCAATGGAATAGCAGAACAGGATTTTTATTCGCAGCAATTGGGGCTGCGGTAGGATTAGGTAATTTATGGAGATTTCCGTTTCAAGCTTATAAAAATGGTGGAGGTGCCTTTTTTTTACCATATTTTGTAGCTATTATTACATGTGCCGTTCCTTTAATGATCATGGAATATACCTATGGTCGGAGAATACGTGGCGGTTCTACTAAGGCTTTTGCCAAGCTTAAAAAAAAGTTTGAGATTATTGGTTGGGTACAGGTTATGGTACCGATCGTAGTCATGATGTTCTACAGCACCATTATTTCCATATCCGTCGTCTTTATGATCTACTGTATCGGCCATGCTTTTGGTGTGGTAAACTGGATGAGCAATCCAGGACCGCTGTTAGGTGCTATTACCGGGCAGGCCCAGAATGCGTTCGACTTTGCAAGCGGCTTTAGTTTTTATATGCTGGGTGCAGTGGTTGTCGTATGGTTTGCCAACTGGGCCATCGTCCGGCAGGGGATTTCCGGAGGAATTGAGAAAGCCTCAAAGATATTCACTCCTATGCTCATGATCTTAATGATAATTTTTATGATTAATTCCATGACGTTAGAGGGGGCCAACATTGGGTTAAATGCATTATTTACACCGGACTTTTCTAAAATTTTAAACCCCAGTATCTGGGTTGCGGCTTATGCACAGGTATTTTTCTCCACCACACTTGCAGTGGGTGTTATGATTGCTTACGGCTCTTATTTGGGAGAAAAACAGGATATTGTAAACAACTCGTTTATCACCGTATTGTCAAACAGCTCGTTTGATATTATTGCAGGGATTACCGTATTTTCAACCCTGGGATTTCTGGTCAATAAACAAGGCGTTTCCTTTGACTCGTTTGGAAACGGAGCCGGAGTTGCTTTTATCGCATTTCCAATTGCAATTTCAACCATGTCATCCAATATTATGGTTCAAGGTATTTTAGGATTTTTATTTTTCTTTTGCCTGTTTATTGCCGGTATTTCTTCCAGTATTTCTATGCTTGAGGCATTTAATACCGCAGCCTTGGATAAATTTAAGATTTCACGCAAAAAGCTAACAAGCATCATATCCATCGTCGGTTTTATTGGAAGTGCCACCTTTGCTACATACTGCGGATTCAACTATATTTTGGATCTTGTGGATTCTTACGTGGCAAACTATGTAATCGCTACTCTTGGCCTGGTGGAAGTTATTGCAATCAGTCATATATATGGTACTGAAAAGCTCAGAGAAGATGCAAATCAATATTCTGATTTCAAGGTCGGCAAATGGTGGGATTACTTACTTAAGTATTTTACGCCCATATTGCTTGGAATTACCGTCATTACAAATTTTGTGTCCGGCATCATGCAGATGTTTGATATGGATTCTGTAACCTTACTATCAAATGTTGTGTTCGGTTGGGGAACTGTTATAGTTATGATCGGTGTTGCCATTGTGTTCTGTAAACGCCCATGGCAAGTTGAAATTGAATAACTAAGGGGGAATTACTATGAATTCATTTGCATTGGCTATGATGATTGTTGGCTGTTCCGTTGTATGGGGTGGACTGTTTCTATGCGTTGGCATAGCCCTGACTAAAAAACCTGAGAATAAATAAGATATAAAAATCTAAAGGGATATTGCCTAACTAATCAGGTTAATTAGGCAATATCCCTTTATCCATTTGTTAACTGTCTTTTAAAGAAGCCAATTCAATAAAAATTTTTATAAAAGGATTTTCATTGGATTTCTGGAACATGGCAACAAAATTCCCGGGATCAAAATCCTTTAAATTAATCGCTTTCACATTCGGTGTTAAATGCTTGGTACAAATACTCGGCAGGAATGCCACACCCAGACCGGACTCTACCATTAATATCTGTGATTCCAAGCTGTTGGCATTAATAATATCTTTGATATTAAGACCTGCCGTCATCGTAAATTGCTTTAAAATATCAAGAGAGCAGGGCCCTGAGTCTTCACTTAAAGTAATTAATGTACAATCATTAAGTGAATCCGCTGATATGGTATCAAATTGAGCAAGGGGATGCTTTTTATTTACAATGATATACATCGTGGAAGGAAAAACCTGCTTTACCACGGTCTCATCCAGTGATACAAAAGCGGGACTAAAGGGAAGTGTGAATACGACATCTAATTTTCCTGCCTGCAAATATGTTATAAGGTCATTATAGCTATACTTAGCAACCAAGACATCAATATCCGGATATAGGGTTCGAAACTCAGAAACTACTTGCGCGATTAAAATATGTTCGTAATGACCAAAACCAATTTCTAATACTTTGGGATGCAGTTTAGCCGTCTTTTGAGTTTGAGAGATCATCTCATTGTACAGTTCTATCACCTTTAATGCTTTGTTATAAAAAACTTCCCCGGCAGATGTTAGCAAAACGGACCTGTTGTTACGCTTTAACAAAACGACTCCCAGTTCTTCTTCAATCGCTGCAATCTGGCGGCTCATTGCTGTTTGCACCATGTGGTGTTCCTGGGCAGCTTTTGTGAAATTCTTATGTTTTACAACTGAAACAAAATAAGATAATTTTCTGATTTCCATATAACCACCATATCTTTTCAATGAGATGTAAAATACCTGATTGAGATACACTATAAGAAAAACTTATATCATTCCTATTTTAACAAGATGACTGAAAAATTGCAACCTTAAGTCTAAATTATCTCCCTGATGGCACAATTGCTATGGCGGCTTCAGTAGCATTTTCTTGCCGTAAAAAAGTCCTGAACATTCAGGGCATTTTTTATTTGGATTAATCAGTGCTAATGATTCGCAAACAAGTCCTGTTCTATTCGTGATAAGATGAAACCGTCAGCAAAAACAAATATTGGAGGAGGAAGAGAAACATGAAACGAAAATTTTTAGCGGCTGCAATGGCCCTTGCCTTAACGGCAGGAATGCTTTCCGGATGCTCAAGTTCTACAGGTTCTGCGCCGGAGAACAAAGAAACCCAGACAACTTCAGCAGCCACCACAGAAGCCACCAAAGCGGCTGAGACCAAGGCAGAGGAAACCAAAGCAACAACGGGAACTGGAACTTTAGTCGGAGTTGCCATGCCCACCAAGGATTTGCAGAGATGGAACCAGGATGGATCGAATATGAAGAAGGAACTGGAAGATGCCGGATATAAGGTAGATTTACAGTATGCCAGCAATGATGTCCAGACCCAGGTATCCCAGGTAGAGAACATGATTTCCAACGGCTGCCAGATATTAGTCATTGCCTCTATTGATGGAAGCTCTTTAGGAGAACCATTAAGCCAGGCCAAAGCCATGGGAATTCCAGTTATTTCCTATGACCGTCTGATCATGAACTCTGACGCTGTTACATATTATGCAACCTTTGATAACTATAAAGTCGGCCAAAAGCAGGGTGAGTATCTGGTAGAGGCTCTTGATCTTGAGAAGGCAACGGAGCCTAAGAACATTGAGCTGTTTACCGGCGATCCGGCTGATAACAACTGTAACTTCTTCTTTGGCGGAGCTATGGATGTTCTTAAGAAGTATATTGACAGCGGCAAGCTTGTAGTAAAATCCGGCCAGACTGCTTTTGAGCAGGTAGCAACCGCTAACTGGGATTCTGAGAAATCTCAGAATCGTATGGATACCATTATCGCTGGTAACTATTCTGACGGAACCGTACTAGATGCAGTCCTCTGCTCCAATGACTCCACTGCTCTTGGCGTGGAGAATGCCCTTGCTTCTTCCTATACCGGAAAGTATCCAGTTATTACCGGACAGGACTGTGATATCGCCAATGTAAAGAACATGCTTCAGGGCAAACAGGCCATGAGTATCTTTAAGGATACCCGTACCCTTGCTTCACAGGTAGTAAAAATGGTAGATTCCGTTATGCAGGGCGGAGAAGCTGAGATCAATGATACCAAATCCTATGATAACGGAACCGGAATCATCCCAACGTTCCTGTGTGATCCAGTGGTAGTAACAGTTGACAACTATAAAGATATGTTAATTACTTCCGGTTACTACACGGAAGACCAGTTAAAGTAATTGAAATTATTTTCTTATGGGGACGGCTTCTTACAGATATAGAGGCCGTCCTTAAGAAATGACGGCAAGGGAGGGATATTCTTGGCAAAAATACTTTTGGAAATGAAGAGCATAACCAAGACATTTCCAGGCGTTAAGGCTCTGGATAATGTAAACCTTCAGGTAGAGGAAGGTGAGATCCATGCCCTGGTGGGTGAAAATGGAGCTGGCAAATCTACTTTGATGAACGTGCTCAGCGGCATTTATCCCTATGGCACCTATGAGGGAGATATTATTTATAGCGGAGAGATCTGTAAATTTAACCGAATCAGTGACAGTGAACAAAAGGGAATCGTCATCATTCATCAGGAGCTTGCTCTTGTTCCCTATATGACGATTGCTGAAAACATGTATCTGGGAAATGAAAAGGGAAAAAGGTACGCAATCAACTGGAATGAAACCTATGGAGAGGCGGACCGTTACTTAAATACAGTGGGACTTATGGAATCTTCCCATACGTTAATTAAGGATATCAGCGTGGGAAAGCAGCAGCTGGTGGAAATTGCTAAGGCACTTGCAAAGAATGCCAGGCTTTTGATCCTGGATGAGCCTACCGCATCCTTAAATGAAGATGATTCCAAAGCGCTTCTGGAGCTTTTGCTAAAATTTAAATCAGAGGGATTAACCTCTATCATTATTTCTCATAAACTGAATGAAATTGCCTATGTGGCGGATAAGATTACAGTCATCCGCGACGGCTCAACCATAGAAACATTGGACAGGAAAAAGGATGCCATTACCGAGGACCGTATTATCAAAGGCATGGTAGGGCGGGAACTGGTGGATCGCTTTCCCAAACGAGATGACGTGGAGATCGGTGAAAAGGCCATGGAGGTGGAGCACTGGAATGCCTGCCATCCTCTGTATTCGGACCGGAAGGTTGTAAACGATGTCTCCTTTTATGTGAGAAGAGGAGAAGTCGTTGGAATCTGCGGCTTAATGGGCGCCGGAAGAACAGAGTTAGCCATGAGCATTTTCGGAAAAAGCTACGGTGTCAATATCTCGGGAAAGGTCCGGATCAAAGGGCAGGAAGTAGCGTTAAACTCTGTCCGGGAAGCCATACGCCATAAGCTTGCTTATGTTACAGAAGACCGGAAGGGCAATGGTCTGATCCTTGGAAATCCTATTAAGATCAACACGACCCTTGCAAATATGCAGGCAATCAGCCGCCGTTCCATTATTGATAAGGATAAGGAATTTGCTGTGGCGGAAGATTACCGGGATAAATTGAAGACCAAGTGCCCCACTGTGGAACAAAATGTAGGGAACTTAAGCGGCGGAAACCAGCAGAAAGTCCTCCTTTCAAAATGGATGTTTGCAGAGCCGGATATTCTGATTTTAGATGAACCCACCAGAGGAATCGATGTGGGAGCAAAATACGAAATATACTGTATCATCAACCGCCTGGCTGCGGAGGGTAAATCCGTCATCATGATATCGTCGGAGCTTCCAGAGGTACTTGGAATGTCCGACCGCATTTATATCATGAATGAGGGCCGTATGGTGGGAGAGGTCAGTGCGGCCGAGGCAACTCAGGAGAATATCATGGCCTGTATTTTAAAATCAGATAAAGGAGAGTAGAAGATGGAGAATAAGATGAAATTATCTGAGGGATTAAAAAAATATACGATGGTAATCGTTCTGGCCGTTGTAGTCATTCTTTTTACAGTCAACACCGGAGGAAAGATGCTCCTGCCCCAGAATGTAAACAACTTGATTGCCCAAAACGCCTATGTATTTATTCTTGCAACCGGTATGCTTTTTTGCATCCTTACGGGAGGCAACATTGACTTATCCGTAGGCTCTGTGGTTTGTTTTGTAGGAGCGGTAGGCGGAAGCATGATGATTACCATGGGGATCAATCCCTATTTAACCCTGCTTGCAATGCTGATCATCGGTATGCTGGTAGGTGCATGGCAGGGCTTCTGGATCGCCTATGTACGAATTCCTCCCTTTATCGTGACTCTGGCCGGCATGCTCATGTTCCGCGGGTTATCCAATGTGGTTTTGCAGGGTATGACCTTGTCCCCAATTCCGGATCAGTTTTTGAATTTGTTTAATACCTATGTTCCTGATATATTCGGGATGCAGGGCTTTAACCTTACCTGCTTTTTAGTGGGAATCATTGCTTGCCTGGTTTTTGTGGCACTGGAACTTTTAAACCGCAGAAAAAAGATTCAAAAGGGATACCGGGTAGATCCTATTGGGGGCATGGCAATCAAAATGGCTTTCATCAGTTTTGTAGTCCTGTTCTTTATGTATAAGCTGGCAAGATATAAAGGAATTCCCAATGCCCTTATCTGGGTGACTGCGATCATCGGGATTTACAGTTATATTTCTTCCAAGACAACCACAGGCCGGTACTTTTACGCTGTGGGCGGAAATGAGAAGGCCACCAGACTGTCTGGTATTGATACCAATAAAGTGTATTTCCTCGCATATTTGAATATGGGACTGCTGGCAGCAGTGGCAGGCATGGTAACGGTAGCCCGCTTAAATTCCGCCAATCCTACAGCAGGAAACAGCTATGAAATGGATGCCATCGGAGCCTGCTTTATCGGAGGCGCTTCCGCATACGGCGGTACCGGAACGGTACCTGGTGTAATCGTGGGCGCAACCTTAATGGGTGTGCTTAACCTGGGCATGAGCATCATGGGTGTGGACCAGAACCTTCAGAAGGTGGTAAAGGGTGCGGTTCTTATGGCAGCAGTTATTTTCGATGTGGTAAGTAAGAGAAAATCATTTATTGTTAAGCAGTAAATGAAATGTATTTCTAAATAAAATGCTGTTTTCTTGTACAGATGTATGAGAGACAGCATTTTTTATCGCAATAAAATATTTTTTTCGCATTTTACTCTATCTGGATTCTCCTGGGAATGAGCGGCTTATTTAAATAAAAATCCCCCTATATATAGAAATCTGGTCAAACTTGTGGTAGAATGCTACAAGTAAAAGAATGTTTTGAAAGATAAATACTTTACAAGTATACCATTTTGTCAAAAAAATAGACAGAAAATGGAAAGGAGCATAAATTATGGGAAAGATTAAAGTATCAACATGCGGAATAGAAGGACTTTTTGTCATAGAGCCAGCGGTATTTCATGATTCCAGAGGATATTTCATGGAAACTTATAATCAGAATGATTTTAAGGAAGCCGGACTTGACATGGTTTTTGTACAGGACAACCAGTCCATGTCTACAAAAGGCGTACTGCGGGGGCTTCATTTCCAGAAGCAGTTCCCACAGGGAAAGCTTGTGCGGGTCGTAAGAGGGAAAGTGTTTGACGTTGCAGTGGATCTGCGTTCCGCGTCTGAAACTTATGGTAAATGGTTCGGGGTGGAATTGTCTGCAGAAAACAAAAAGCAGTTCTACATTCCGGAAGGCTTTGCCCATGGATTTTTAGTTTTATCCGATGAGGCAGAATTTGCATATAAATGTACCGATTTCTATCACCCGGGTGATGAAGGCGGTATTTTATGGAGTGACCCGTCAATTGGCATTGACTGGCCGATTGAAGAAGGCATGGAGCTGACTATTTCTGAGAAGGATCAGAAATGGAGCGGAATCCGGGATACCTTCAAATTTTAGTGAGAGGAGAAAACCATGAATTATCTGGTTTCCTTAATAAAAGAAATAATTACAAAGAGAAAGCTCATTCTGGATCTGTCAAAGGCGGATTTTAAAAAGCGGTTTGTAGGCTCCTATTTCGGGATCGCCTGGATGTTTCTGCAGCCTATGGCAACCGTGCTGGTATACTTTTTCGTATTCCAGATGGGCTTTAAAAGCGTACCCCCTGTCCCGGATTACCCTTACGTGCTGTGGCTGATCCCAGGCATTGTACCCTGGTTTTATTTCAGCGAGGTGCTGAATATGGGGACGGGCTGTCTTCAGGAATATAATTATCTGGTGAAAAAGGTGGTGTTCCGGGTAGAGATCCTTCCGGTCATCAAGATGTTTTCCTGCCTGATGGTACATGGTATATTTGCAATCATTATGATCCTGGTATTTTTCTGCTACGGCTTCCTTCCAAAGGCAAGCTGGATCCAGATCCTGTATTATTCCTTTGCAAGCTCCATGCTGTCACTGGCTATTGCGTATTTTACCAGTGCCATTCATGTGTTTTTCAAAGATATGGCTCAGATCATAGGGATCTGCCTGCAGTTTGGCATGTGGATGGTGCCGATTATGTGGGCGCCGGAGATGTTTCCGACAATCCCATCCTGGCTGCCGGTACTGCTTAAGCTAAATCCCTTCTATTATATCGTAGCCGGATACCGTGACAGCATGCTGACCGGAAACTGGCTGACAGAACGGCCGACCCTGGGACTTTATTTCTGGTCAGTGACCATTGTACTGATGCTAATAGGGCTAAAGGTATTTAAAAAACTGCGCCCACACTTTTCTGATGTGCTATAACCTTCAAGAAAGCAATGAGTAGTGCGAAATATGGCAGAAAAAGATTTTCGTTGTGCTCGCACATAAGAAAATCTTTTCCTGACATATTTCATAGGGCGAATGCCCGTGAGCTTGGGAAACTGAAAGTTTCCCAAGCTGCACTACGGACCTGTGGGATTAATTTTATGTAACATGGAGGATTCAATGTCCGTAGAATGGAACAACAAAGCAATATCTGTTAATAATGTAACAAAAATCTACAAACTATACGAAAAGCCCGTGGACCGATTAAAAGAGGCTTTAAGCATAACCCACAAAAACTATCACAAAGATTTCTATGCCCTAAACGGCATTTCTTTTGATGTAGAAAAAGGAAAAACCGTAGGAATCATCGGAACCAATGGATCAGGCAAGTCCACCATACTAAAGATCATAACCGGAGTCCTCACCCCCACCTCAGGCAGTTTAGAGGTAAACGGTGTAATTTCCGCTCTATTAGAGCTGGGAGCCGGATTTAATATGGATTATACCGGAATCGAAAACATTTACATGAATGGCACCATGATGGGCTTCTCCAAAAAAGAGATGGACAGTAAACTTCAGGACATCCTAGACTTTGCAGACATCGGAGACTTCGTATATCAGCCAGTAAAAACCTACTCAAGCGGTATGTTCGTCCGCCTTGCATTTGCCCTTGCAATCAACGTAGAGCCTGAAATCCTGATCGTTGACGAGGCCTTATCTGTTGGAGACGTATTTTTCCAGGCCAAATGCTACCGTCGAATGGAAGATATCCGCCAGAATGGAACCACGATTCTAATGGTCACTCATGATATGGGCGCAATCATCAAATATTGTGACCGAGTAGTTGTATTAAACAAAGGCAACTTTATCGCCGAAGGAGAGCCCGGAAAAATGGTGGATCTCTATAAAAAGATCCTGGCAAATCAAATGGACGACCTTGGAGAAGAGCTGGAAGAGATAAGAAGCGGCATTCTAAACGATTTTTCCGGAGACCAGGCAACAGTTCTGGCACAGTCCAAAACCTCCCGCCAGGAAGGTCTAATGAAAGAAAAACTGACCATCAACCCAACCCGTACCGAATACGGCGACAAAAGAGCAGAGATCGTGGATTTCGGGCTTCTGGACGAAAGAGGAAATGTAACCAACCTCCTCCTTAAAGGAGAACGCTTTACCATTAAAGAACGGATCCATTTCCATACCCAAATCGAGACCCCTATCTTTACCTACACCATAAAAGATAAACGAGGAGCCGATTTAACCGGCACCAACACCATGTACGAGGCCTCTGATGTGCAGGCCGTGGGAAAAGGCGATGAATATGAGGTGGAATTCAACCAGAAAATGACCCTTCAGGGAGGGGAGTATCTTCTTTCCATGAGCTGCACCGGATTTGAAAACGGAGAGCATGTGGTTTACCACCGCCTGTATGACATTGCAAATATTACGGTCATTTCCAATAAAAATACGGTAGGTATTTATGATATGGAACCGGAAGTAAGTGTAAAGCTTCACCGGGCAGGAGAGTGAGGAGGAAACGTCCATGAATGATATAAGCCCTGAACTTAAGAAGTTGTTTGTAAAATATAATGGAGATACGAAAAAGCTGCTGCAGGAGAATCCGAACCTGGATTACCTGTACGCATTATCAGATATACGTGAGAACCTTCTGGAGTGGTATGAATTTGATGAAGAGGGCTCTCTGCTTCAGGTAGGGTCCGACTACGGAGCCCTGACAAACTTGTACAGCAGGCGGGTCAGAGAGGTAACCGTCCTTGACCCTGACAGTAATAATCTGTCCTTCAATCGTTTGCGCAATGAAAAACAGGGAAACATCCAATATATAACCGGAGACTTAGACACCTTTGAAGAAGAAGGCTTCGACTATGTGGTGTTGGTGGGATCTTTAAAGCCGCCCTATGACAAACACATAAGAAAGGCAAAATCCCTTTTAAAACCGGAAGGAAAGCTGATCCTCTCCATATGCAACCGCTTAGGCCTTAAATATCAGGCCGGTGCGGTACCTGATAAGGACCGGCTTTCAAGGACAGAGGTCCTGGAGCTTTTATGCGGAGAGGACAAAAGATCGGGTAATGCCGAATTCCATTATCCCATGCCTGACTACCGTCTGCCCATCACCCTGTATTCCGATGAATATCTGCCAGGCAAGGGAGATTTAACTCACGCCATTCTGGCCTATGATTATCCCAAATATCTGAAGTTTGATTTAGGAAAGATGTTCGATGAGGTATGTGAGGGAAAACAGTTTGAGACATTTGCCAATTCATTTTTAACCATTTGGAGCCGTCATGAAAAAAATTAACTTTGTAAAATACAATAAGACCCGTAGGGAAGCGTTCCAGATCCGCACCAGTCTGGTGGAAGAAGATGGCTGTCCATTTGTTGAGAAGACAGCCTTAAAGCCTGAGGGTGTTGCACATATAAAATCCCTTGGTGAAAAATATAAAAGCCTTACTGCGCAAAGCCAAAAGCTTAAGGTCGCCGGGGTTTCCATAAGTCCGGATGAAAGGACCGCCCGTTTCGATTTCCTTAAGGGTCATACTCTTTCCGAGTTGCTCGGAAAGGAGATCTGTAACGGAAAGGTTTCCGTATCCCATATGGAAGACGGGCTTTCCCTGATTCTGGGTGTGAAAGAAAACTGCATCATTCCCTTTACCATTACGGCCGAATTTGAAGAGGTGTTTGGAACACTCACGAAAGCAGATGAAAAAGACTGGGCGTTTAAAACCTCCAACATTGACTGCCTTTTTGAGAATATCATGATGACCGAGGACGGTCCTTATCTCCTGGACTATGAATGGGTATTTACCTTCCCGGTTCCGGTCACCTTTATTAAGTTTCGGGTTCTTTATTATTTTTACGAACAGTATAAAAGCCTTTTGTCCTATGGTTCTATGGAAGCATTTATGGAAGAGTTCGGTGTGGAGACAGAGCGTATAGCCATGTATGAGGAGATGGAACGCTGCTTCCAGGAATATGTCCATGGGGAGAACCAGCAGATCTATCTGGTCAATTACATGCAGGAAACCCATGCCTTGCCTGAGGATATGTATGGCTTATCCCAGGTGATTGATGAGACAAAGGAACGCCTTTCCCAGATGGAAATGGAGATCCGGGAAAAGGATGTACTCATCACCAGGCAGCAGGAGGAAAAGCGCCTGACTGACAATCATGTGACCAACCAGGAAATCATTATTCAGACCCTCCGGAAGGATTGCGATGATATGAGGGAAATGATCACCTGGCTTCAGGGGCACGAAGCATTGACCTTCCGCGCCAGAAGGAAGCTTGGAAGAATCTTTAACGAAAAATTCCCCAAAGGGACCAGAAAACGGAAACTGCTGTTTTATGCCAAGGATACGGTATTTCATCCGCTGAAATCCTTCCGCCTCTATACAACAGAGGAAGGTCGGAACCTGATTGAAGGCGATATGAAGATTGGAGATGCCTACCGGACCCATGGAAAGCTCCGTTTCATAAAAGAGGGCCATCCCATGGTTTCCATCGTCATCCCGGTCTACAATCAGATCCATTATACCTATGCCTGCCTTGCATCCATTCTGGAGCATACGAAGGACGTGGTGTATGAAGTCATCATAGCAGACGATGTTTCTACTGATGCAACGGCAGAACTTTCAAAATTTACGGAAAACGTAGTCATATGCCGCAATGAGACCAACCAGGGATTTTTGCGGAACTGCAACCAGGCAGCCAAAGCAGCCAGGGGAAAATATGTTATGTTCCTAAATAATGACACCCAGGTAACAGAAGGTTGGCTAAGCAGTCTGGTAAACTTAATCGAATCAGATTCAACCATCGGCATGGTAGGATCCAAGCTGGTTTATCCTGACGGACGCCTGCAGGAAGCAGGGGGGATCATCTTCCGTGATGGTTCCGGCTGGAATTACGGACGCCTTGACGATCCGGACAAGCCAGAATACAACTATGTAAAAGATGTGGATTATATATCAGGAGCCGCCATCCTTCTCTCCAACGATTTATGGAAGCGGATCGGCGGATTTGACGACCGGTTTGCTCCTGCTTATTGTGAGGATTCTGACCTTGCCTTTGAGGTGCGCAAGGCTGGCCTTCGGGTGGTTTACCAGCCGTTATCCAAGGTTATACATTTTGAGGGCATTTCCAACGGAACTGATGTAAACGGTTCAGGTCTTAAGCGGTACCAGGTTGAAAACGGTCATAAGTTAAGGGAAAAATGGGCGGCTGAATTTAAGCTGCAAAGTGAAAACAACGGAAATCCCAATGTATTCCGGGCAAGAGAGAGAAGCCAGGGCAAAGACATTATTCTGGTGGTGGACCATTATGTTCCCACCTATGACCGGGATGCCGGTTCCAAGACCACCTTCCAGTATTTAAAGATGTTTTTGGAAAAGGGCTATGTGGTGAAGTTCCTGGGAGATAATTTCCTCCATGAAGAACCTTATTCCACCGTTTTGCAGCAGATGGGAATTGAGATCCTATACGGCAGGGAATTCCAGGTGAAAATCTGGGATTGGTTAAAGGAGCATGGAGATGATATCAAGGTTGCTTATTTAAACCGTCCCCATATTGCTACCAAATATGTGGATTTTATCAAGGATAAAACAAACATTAAGATGATCTATTATGGTCATGACCTGCACTTCTTAAGGGAAGGCAGAGAGTATGAACTGACCGGAGATCCTAAGAAAAGAGAGTCTTCTGAATACTGGAGGTCTGTGGAGCTTCGCCTGATGAGAAAGGCGGCGGTATCCTATTATCCTTCCTATGTGGAACGGGAGGCCATTCACGAAATAGAGCCTTCTATCCATGTGAAAGCTATAGTAGCCTATGTTTATGAAAAATTCTTAAACAACATTCCTTATAACTTTGAAAAGAGGGAAGGGCTCTTGTTTGTAGGAGGATTTGCACATCCCCCTAACGCAGATGCTGTTTTGTGGTTTGCACAGGAAATATTCCCACTGATCCGGGAACAGCTTCCCATAGATTTCTATATCGTGGGTTCCAAGGTGACAGATGAAATCAAGGCTTTGGAGCAGCCGGGCAGCGGAATCATTGTAAAGGGATTTGTATCAGAGGAGGAACTTGCAAGGCTTTATTCAAGCTGCCGGGTAGTCGTGGTGCCTTTGCGTTACGGTGCAGGTGTGAAGGGAAAAGTCATTGAAGCCTTATATAACGGTGCTCCGGTGATCACTACTTCCATTGGTGCAGAGGGAATTCCTGAGGCAGAAAAGGTCATGGTGGTGAGAGATGAGCCGGCAGCCTTTGCAGGGGAAGTTATTTCCCTGTACCAGGATCCTGAACGATGCAAACAGATGTGTATGGAAACTCAGAATTATATCCGCAGTTATCACAGTATTGATGCTGCCTGGAACGTAATAGGAGAAGATTTTTAAACGGCAAAGAAGGTTAACCCGTCCCGGTATTACCGGGCGCGGTGCCATGCCGTTATCTGCAAGGGCATATTTAAATGAAGTGAAAGGAACATGAGGAAAGTAAGGGGAAAGGAAGAAGATCGCATGGAAGAGATAAAAAGGGACCGGTTTCTGTTTTGGGATATTTTAAAGGGGATCGGAATCGTATCCATTGTGTTTGGTCATTCACAAAATCTGGGGATTGCCATTCGGACGGTGTATTATTACCATCTGGCTATTTTCTTTTTCATCTCAGGATACCTGTATAATGAAGCACGTTACGGGGATGCCCCCTTTGACTTTTTTGCACGGAGGTTAAAGAATATGTGGGTACCCTATTTCTGTTATGGGGGCCTGTTCGTTTTACTACATAACTTACTTTCAAAGTATCTGCTTTTTCTGTCCGATGCATATTACGGAAAAAAGGAGATGATCCTTGCCATGGCAAATACCTTGTTCCTGCGATGCCCAGAAGTCCCATCAGGCGCGATGTGGTTCGTGCCCCTTATGCTGGGGGCAGGAACAGGCTTTTCGGTCATTCTCTGGTTCTGCAGGAACTATCTTCCGGCTTCTTTCCGGCCATGGGCAGCAGCGGCTCTTAGCGTTGGAGCAGGGCTTTTTGGTGCGGCCCTCATCCGGAGGGAGGTTTTCTTAAGCTATCACCTTCAGACAGCCCTATTGGTGATCCCGGTTTATTATGGCGGTTATGCTGTGCGGACCTGGAAGATTTCCATTGAAAAATATGTGACATGGTATGGTGCTGCTTTGTGCGCAGGGCTTTTCTATTATTTCCTGATGTTTACAGAGGAAAGTGTGGAGCTTTCTGCCAATCAGATACCAGGTGGAATCAATTTTTATATCATTTCCGCAGCTGGCATTTATCTATGCTGCTTTGCAGCCAAGTGTTTACAGAAGGCTCCGATTGCAGGGAAGGCTGCGGCCTTGCTTGGAAAATATTCCTTTGATATCATGGCTCTTCATTTTCTGGTATTTAAGATTTGTGACTGGATTTATGCCCGGATGATACTGGAACCCGCAGAAAATCAGGGAGGATTCCCTCACTCCTATCCGGAACTTCATGTTCTGTATCTGATCTTGGGAATTGTCCTTCCGGTCCTATTTGCAATTGGGGCAAGGAAGGTTATTCATGGCCTGGGAGGCATGCTTCGGTCCCAGACAGAAAATCCACGGAAATGATCTTTCTGGATTCTTCTAAGGGATATATGATATAATAACGATTAGAAAAAATATCAGGAGGGTACAGTTATGCAGGCAGTTTTACTGGCAGGGGGCCTTGGCACACGGCTTCGTTCCGTTGTAAGCGACAGGCCAAAGCCAATGGCTCTGATCGGAGACAAGCCTTTTATGGAATATGTAGTCTTGGAGCTGATACACCACGGAGTAAGGTCAATTATTTTTGCCGTAGGCTATAAAGGCTCTATGGTAGAAGAATATTTTAAAGACGGGTCAAAATGGGGAATCCGGGTTTCTTATTCTTATGAGGAAGAACTGTTAGGAACCGCGGGAGCCATTAAAAATGCAGGATCCAAGATACAGTCAGACCGATTCCTTGTACTGAATGCGGATACCTTTTACCGCATTGATTACAGCAAGCTTATGGAGCTTGGCAAAGAACGGGATCTTGACATGGCCCTGGTGCTACGGGAGGTGCCTGATGTGTCCCGTTACGGACAGGCTGTTCTAAAAGACGGCTGGCTTACGTCCTTTAATGAGAAGACAGAGGAAAAACGCTCGGGAACCATTAACGGCGGTATCTATATACTTAAGCGTGAACTGCTTGACGAAATTCCTGAAGGAAAGGTTTCCCTGGAACAGGTAATGATTCCAAAATGGCTTTCAGAAGGTAAAAAGCTGGGCGGCATTGTAGGCAGCGGGTATTTCATTGATATAGGAATTCCGGAAGATTATTACCGATTTGCGGAAGACGTAAGGAAACACCTTACAGGTATACCTTTATGCCCGGAGTGCATGGGCGGAGAGGGGAAAGGAGAAGTGAACTTATGGTAATCAGAGGACGCGCTCCCCTGCGGGTGAGCTTTGGCGGCGGAGGAACCGATGTGGCTCCCTTCTGTGTGGAACAGGGAGGGGCAATCATCGGCAGCACCATCAATAAGTATGCATACTGCTCCATCGTACCAAGGGATGACGATCAGATCATCGTTCATTCTCTGGACTTTGATATGACGGTCAAGTACAACACAAATGAAAATTATGTATATGACGGTCGTCTGGATCTTGTAACGGCGGCGTTAAAAGCAATGGATATCAAACAGGGCTGTGAGGTGTACTTACAGTGTGATGCTCCCCCCGGATCAGGTCTTGGCACTTCCTCCACCGTTATGGTAGCCTTATTAACGGCTATGGCTAAATGGAAAGGCGTGGAAATGGACAGCTATGCCATGGCAAACTTAGCTTATCAGGTGGAGAGAGAGGATTTAAAGATCGACGGCGGATACCAGGACCAGTATGCCGCTACCTTTGGAGGCTTTAATTTCATTGAGTTCCACGGACGCAACAATGTGGTGGTCAACCCTCTCCGCATAAAAAAAGAGATTATCCATGAGCTGCAGTACAATCTGCTTCTTTGCTATACAGGAAACATTCATGTATCCGCCAACATTATAAAGGACCAGGTGAAAAACTACGAAAAGAAGGACCCCTTTGATGCTATGTGCGAGGTAAAGGCACTTGCTTATGCCATGAAGGATGAGCTGTTAAAAGGAAATCTTTACAGCTTTGGAAAGCTTCTGGATTACGGCTGGAGGAGCAAAAAGCGCATGAGCAGTAAGATCTCCACTCCCCATATTGACGAGCTTTATGAGGAAGCATTAAAGGCAGGAGCTCTTGGAGGAAAGCTTTTAGGAGCCGGTGGAGGCGGATTCCTTCTGGTGTACTGTCCTTATAACGTACGCCATAAGGTAGCCGCACGCATGGAAGCAGCCGGAGGACAACTCACGGACTGGAACTTTGAGCTTCGGGGCGCCCAGGCGTGGATCACGGACGAAAAGCGCTGGGATTACCAGGAGGTCAGGGTAGCTATACCAGGAGGCGAATATCATTTTCAAGTATAATCCGAAAAAGGAGGAAAAACCATGGACAGGGTCGTGTTTTTAGACCGGGACGGGACCATCAATGAAGAGGTGGAATACCTGCACCGGCTTAAGGATCTGGTGATCCTTCCAGGGGTGCCGGAAGCCTTAAGAAGGCTTAGGGAACAAGGATTTAAGCTTGTGGTAGTCACCAACCAGGCCGGAGTGGCAAGGGGATATTACGGAGAAGAGGATGTGAAAGCTCTTCATGAATACTTAAACCATCTTCTTTCAAAAGAAGGTGCACAAATAGACCGCTTTTATTATTGCCCCCACCATCCGGTTCATGGGATCGGAAAATACCGGATGGAATGTCACTGCCGGAAGCCGGAAACAGGAATGTTTGAAATGGCAGAGACAAGCTTTCAGATAGACAAGCTCCATTCTTATATGATCGGAGATAAGCTTCTGGATACAGAGGCTGGAAAAAGATACGGAGTAAACACGGTTTTAGTAGGGACCGGATATGGAAAAGAATTATACGACAACCTGACTCAATCAGAGAAAAATAATTCTTTTGACTTCTATGCCCCTGCCATGAAAGAAGCTGCAGACTGGATACTGAACAGAGAAGGAGTGTGAGAAACATGGAACCTATGAACTATTTAGAAGAGCTGATCGAACGTTACCCTGTGCTGGCCGGCTTAAAGCCTCAAATCAGGGAAGCTTACGAGATTCTGGAATCATGTTATGATAACGGTGGAAAGCTGCTGATCGCAGGAAACGGCGGAAGCTGTGCGGATGCAGAGCACATTGTAGGGGAATTGATGAAGGGTTTTGTAAAACGCCGTCCTGTATCAGAAGATTTTGCCGCAAAGCTCCTAGAGGCGGACCCAGTACTTGGTAAGGAACTTGGAGAAAAGCTTCAGGGAGGTCTTCCAGCCATTGCCTTAACAGGCCATCCCAGCCTTTCAACTGCATTTTTAAACGATGTTGACGGGGGACTGATCTACGCCCAGCAGACTTATGGATACGGAAAGAAGGGGGATGTGCTATTGGGAATATCCACCTCCGGTAATGCGAAAAATGTTATGTATGCCGTAACGGCAGCGAAGGCAATTGGCATGAAAACCATCGGCCTTTCCGGGAAAGACGGAGGTCTTTTAAAGAAGGCTGCAGATGTGACGGTAGTGGTTCCGGAAACGGAGACGTTTAAAATTCAGGAACTCCATCTTCCGGTTTACCATGCACTCTGCCTGATGCTGGAGGAGCGGTTCTTTTAACAAATATTCGAAATAAGAAAGGGGCTAGAGATGAAAGATAAACAGTGGATATCTGAGTGGAAGGAAGAAATCATCGCAGCGGCTCTTTTGCTGGGATTTGCTTTTTTCATAAACAGGGGGATCGAGATAAAAGGGCTTTATATGGATGATTTATATCTTTGGTCCTGTTACGGAGAGCAGTCTTTCCGTGAATTTGTATTCCCTCTAGGAAGCACACGGTTCCGTTTTGTCTATTATCTGGCATCCTGGCTGGAGCTGATGGTCTTCGGAAACCACATCGGCTGGTTTGTTCCTTTTAATATCCTTTTAAACAGCTGTATAGCCTATACGGTTTACCGGTTCGGAAAGCGTTTGTCCGGCAGACGGTTAATTGGTTTTTCTTGCGGCATTTTATATCTGCTCTCCCGGATGTCCTACTACCAGATCAGCCAAGTATACGGCTTGATGGAAAGCATGGCGCTGTGGGCGGCTATCGGCATTTTTTACTGTCTCTACCGTTATCTCTCCGATGAAAAGGAGAGAAAGTGGCTTGTACCGGCTGCAACGGCAATGTATTTCTCTGTCTGCTTTATTCATGAACGCTACATGGTGCTTTTGCCCTTGTTTTATGCTGCATTTCTCATGAAAAAAGAGAGGAAGCCAATGCCATGGCTGAGTATTACCGGGGCGTTTTTGGTGGTTCAGGTGATCCGCTTTCTTACCATCGGAAGTATTTCTCCAGCTGGTACTGGAGGAACGGATGTGGCGGATACCTTCCATCTTTCGGAAACCATCCGTTATGCCTTAAGCCAGGTGCTTTATATATTTGGAATCAATGCAGGCCCTGATCATTTAAATGGACTTAGCTGGGGAAGATCGCCTTACTGGGTTCATGTTCTTGTCGTGTTTGCAGACTTACTTCTCCTTATTATGACCGTGATTTTTCTAGTAACCGTGATACGGGAGCGGAAGCAGCTGAAAAAGCGCCTTCCTGTGATCTGCCTCTTTCTTTTATTCATCGCCCTGTGTATTGGCTCTTCCAGTGTCACTATCCGGGTAGAGACCCGGTGGATCTATGTCTCCATGACGGCAGCGTGGCTGTTTGCTGCTTATATGTGCGGTATAGTAAAGCGTGTCAGGCCTCTATTATACTGCGGCCTGTTTCTGCTTTACGGCATTCTCATGCTTCCGGTTGAAAGTTTTTACCGGGGAAAATACGAGAATCTTTATTACTGGTCATCCCAGCTGCGATACAATTCCCTTGCAGAAGAGACTTTCGGGAAATACAAGAATGAGATATTCGGAAAGAAAATTTACATCATCGGCAATTCCTACGAGATGAGTGATTTTACTGCCAGGACCTTTTTCAAAACCTTTGATAAAGAACGACTGGCAGAGGGAACCGAAGTTACGTTTATTGAATCCATCCACGACATCGGTCTGATAACTCCAAACATGCTGATCCTGAGGGAAGATCCGGCTCATAACGCATTTCAGGATGTAACGGATTTTGTGCGGAACTTAAAATTTGAACGGGTCTATGGCTGTTATGAGGACGGCTGGATGGATGAAAGCGCTAAAGTCCGGATCATGGCAGGGAAAGAAGGGAAGATTGGTTTGAAATTCTATTATCCCGGCGTCATTACCGGTCTTGAACAGATCGCCGTGACCATAAATGGAAAGGAAAACCAGGTCATTCCCATTACTTCCAATACAGTAACAGCTGAAATTGATGCGACGGCCTTTCAGGTTACGGAGCTGACGTTTGAAAGCAACTTTTACTACGAAAATGCATCGGAGCAAAGAGGAGATAAGCACCTCTCCGTCGTTGCTTCCATAACGGCAAATTAAGGGCATAGGTGAATCCCATGAATCGAAAGTATCTGTATGGCCTGTTTCCCCTTTTGGGGACTGTTTTTGGCCTCTGGTATATCTTTACGGCAACCTGTGACGGAATTTATACCGATTACGTCCGCCTTGTAAACAGTTATTTGCCTGACGTATGTAATCCGGCAAAGTTCTTTGTGCCGGATGTCCTCACCAGGATTCCGGTCAACTATCTGGGAAGGATCCTTAATGTCTCGCTTTTCGGATACAATATCATGTTTGATCGGGTGTTAGGCGTCCTGGCCCTTGGACTTTCCGGCCTGGCTCTGGGAAGCTACTGCAGCCGCAGGAAGGTTTCTCTTGGCTGGTTTGGGGCTTTAATGATTGTACTTTTCAGCCTTAACAAGTGGGAAATGCTGACCAATGGAAGCGGCTGGGCCCACTTTCTGTCCTTTGCCTGCTTCTATTACCATTATGAGGTGATGGACCGTGTATGGAGCGGACAGGAAAAGAAATATGACAGGATAAAGCTCCTGCTTCTTCCGTTTTTTACAACGCTGCTGGTGGCAGGCCCCTATTGTGCCATTTACTCGGTCACGGTAATAATAGCCTGTGGCTTTATGTTCCTGTTAAAAAAGGGTGATTCGAGAAAGGGCTGGGGTTTAAGCGGCCTTTGTGCCCTGATCCCTCTTCTCCTTTATTTGTGGAGCAATGCCTACGCGGTGGAAGACCACGCGGCCCCGGCAACCGTTCCTCTCCTTGTTCAGTTAAAGGATACGCCCGGTTTTTTTGTTCGTTTTTTCGTAAAGTCCTTTTCCTCCATGGTCATTGAAGGGGAGCAGGCTGAATATATCTTTCGGACCAATGCGCCGTTTCTGATTCTTGGATTTCTGGTTATCCTGCTGTATCTGTTTGCTCTATGGGCAAATTTACGGTACCGCCTGTATGAAAAGACGATCCTACCTGTCATGCTCATTGTCTCGGGAGGGTTGAATCACGTGCTCATCCTTTTATCCAGGTGGATATTCCTTAAGGAAAATTACGGTTTAAGCTCCAGATATGCCCTTCAATTCCAGTCTGGGATCCTTGGAATCTTGCTGACCTTTGCCTTATTGTCAAAACAGTGGAAGAGGAAGGGAAAGCCTTTCCTTCGGATCGCTGCCTGCGGGGCTTGCGTGCTGTTTCTGGCAGGAAATTGCTATTCCACTTATTCAGAGATAAAAAAGGCCCCTTATCGCAGAGAAAGTTTTGAAGAAAAGGCAGTGTTAGCTTTAAACTTTGAAACAGTTACAGATGATGAGCTGCGGGGAAATTTTGAATACAGGCCCAGTCTGCCTGACAGTGGGGCTAAGGTGAGGAGTGCGCTGACGATATTAAAGGAAAACGGATACAGTGTTTTCCGAAGTGATTATAAACGGTAGCTTATCTATCGGATTTAACAGTATACAAAATGACAACGGGGGTTTTTATGGGTCGATCACAGAAGCATGGATATGGAGTCCTGCTGTTTATGTTTTTCTCAGCGGCAGGGATCCTGTATTCTCTGAATCAGATTTTAAACCAGGAAGTTTTTCAGTGGATCATGAATCAGAGGGAATATAAGACCATGATGGCAGAGACGGCAGGGCTGTTTGCTGCCTTCTGTTTTTCGGGTTTTTTATTCCCTAAGAGCAAGCAGAAACTTATGGCGGCGGTCCTTATTACGGCCGTCTTTTTGTGGGCCCATGTGGTTTTTGTTCCGGTGCTGGTATCCGGTCTTTATCTGGCATATATCCTGTTCTTCGGACGTTTTCTCCGGGTATCCTTATGGAAACTTCCAAAGGATGACGGGCTGGCTTCCGACTTTCTCGCCGGTGCTTCCTTTCTAATAGTTATATTTTGCCTTATGTCAGCCATTGGCATTGGCTCCATCGGTTACTTAACCGCATTTGTCTTTATAAGCGGCGGGATCCTGCTTCTATTTGGAAGGTCCTGTCTGGGTGACGGAGGGAATGGGAATGGCTTGAATTTCACCGGTAAAGAGCTTCTTTTGCTTTCATTTCTCCTGACTATGGTGTGCCTCCAGGCGGGGCGGCTTAACATAGCCATAGATTACGACAGTCTATGGTATGGGGTCAGGTCCCGGTATATCTTAGACAATGGACATGGAATTTATGAAAATCTGGGTACCATTGGAATTGTCTACACCTACTCCAAAGGCTTTGAGGTTTTGACCCTGCCCCTGTCACAGCTTCCTTCCTACAGCTTTATAACCTCAGTCAATCTATGGCTGTCCCTGGGAGTCCTTTTTATGGGTTACAAAATAGGCCGCTTTTATATGAAACGGGAGCAGGCGGTCTTTTTGGCTGCCCTGCTGTCAGGAGTTCCAGGAATCATGAATATGGCAGTCACAGCCAAAAGCGATATCATTACACTGCTTGTCCAGGAGATCATGTTGTATTACCTGCTGTGCTATATAAAAGCGGGGCGAAAGTCCTGGCGTTATCTGGGTTACGGAACGGCGGCCTTTTTTATCAGCCTGACTTTAAAGCCAACAGCTCTGATCTTTTCCACTGCTGTCTTTGGAATGGCATTTTTATTTCTGCTAGGAAAGCTTTTGCTTCCCAAATTTGGAGCGGAAGGGGGAAATGCCGGTGGATTGGCAGTTGTGGCAGGTTCGCTTTTGGCCTTAGGAGGTATCTGGGCAAGAACTCAGTTGTTAACAGGCCTTCCCCTTACCTCGGTTTTCTCATCCCTGCTTACAAGGATAGGATTTCATTTGAAATATCCATTCATGGTTAATACCATACCTAATTCCGGTGCCGGAATGTCCATGAAGGAAAGAACCGTACATCTGGCAAACCGGCTTCATGGATTTTTCTTTTGTCCTGTAGGAGAGGATATGGATCATGTGGTCCTCGCCTGGGGTGGATATCTGCTGTACTTTCTTCTTTTATTGTGGATTGTAAGCTGTTTTTACGGCAAGAATGTGGATAGAGGGAAAAATTGTCAGCTCTCCGTTTTCCTAAAAGTTATCTACGTACCGTTTTTGGTGGTTAATCTTATCAGCTTAGGTATGCTGACCCAGGTCGACGGGAATTATTTCATGCTGTTCTATGTCCTCACGGCGGTCTATGTCTTAAAGGCAGCGGCGGAAGCAAAGGAAAAGGTTGTCTGGCGTGGAGGCATAGGAGCCGGAGTCTGGGTGCTTATGTTTTCTGTATTCTTCACAGCCATGACCAGCTGGAATTGGAGCCTTGGCTTTACACCGGTGTCATTTCATCATAAAGGCTATTATAACCACCAGGAAGCCGCCAGACAGGACATGGTATCAAAGGGAAACGGAAGAGTGTGGGATATCCTTGCTGCCGACCCGGAAACCCGTCTCATTGCCATTGGAGACCATCCGGATGTACTGGCATTCCCATGCAACGTACAGTCCTATGATGATATAACCGGGGTATGGGGAAATGTGGCCCTGGTTAAGAAAATGGATTATTTCGTGGAGTTTATGGATTATGCAAAAGCAGAATATGTTTATGTCCAGGCAGGCTATACGGGAGAAGAGAACCGTTCCTACACCCTGGTCAGGGATATGATCGAATGGGGGAAACTGATACCTGTATGCTATGACAACGGAAACCTTTTGGCTGCAGTAGATGTAAACGGGGATTACAATGAAAAATCAGCACGGGCATTGACAGAATTTGAACAATGTTATATAAAAAAGGAAGCAAATGATAATCAATAGCATGGTAGCAGCTCGGCCACATAGAACTGTAACATTGCATGAGGAGCATAAGGTTGTAAGAACCCCTCTTTCAACCTTGGATTTGCGATTTAACCGGATATGCGAGCAAATCCACTGATTCATTAGGAGGCACATATGGGAAAAACAATATCGGTCGTGGTTTCATGTTACAATGAGGAACTGGCTCTCAACCAGTTCTATCATGAAACGGCCAGAATTTTAAATAAACTGAACTGGGATTATGAACTGATTTTCGTCAATGACGGAAGTCAGGATGGCACCATGAAGATTCTAGACGACTTGTCCGGGAAGGATAAAAAGGTAAAGGTCATCAGCTTTTCCAGAAACTTCGGGCATGAGGCAGCTATGATTGCCGGTCTGGATTATAGCAGCGGGGATGGGATCGTCTGCATGGATGCGGACTTACAGCATCCTCCCCAGTATCTGCCGGAGATTGTCAGGAAGCTTGAGGAAGGCTATGATGTCATTAATATGGTGCGCACGAAAAATGAGTCCGCAGGGTGGTTTAAGAATTTTGCCTCCTCTGCCTTCTACCATCTGATCAACGTGCTTTCCGATGTGAAATTTGAACCAAACGCCTCTGACTTTTTTGCAATATCCAGGCGGGCTGGTGACGTACTTCGGGACAATTACAGGGAAAAGGTCCGTTTCCTGCGGGGGTATGTGCAAAACATCGGGTTTAACCGGGCTACCATTGAATATGAGGCAGGAGTCAGGGTGGCAGGAGAAAGCAAATACAGCATTAAAAAGCTGATGGCTTTTTCGCTGAATACCATCATGTGCTTTTCTAACCTGCCATTAAAGCTTGGGATCTATGCCGGGTGCGGTGCCGGCATTCTGGGAATCGCCATGATGATTTACACCATATGGAGCTGGGCCAGGGTAGGGACACCAAACGGGTATGCTACTACTATCGTGCTGATCTGCTTTATGTTTTCCGTCCTGTTCCTGATTGTGGGGGTCATTGGCAATTACATTGCCATCCTGTTTGCGGAGCTTAAGGACAGGCCTATTTATATTGTTGGAGAGACGAAGAACTTTTCGGAGTAAATAAAGATTTTGAGATAAGAAATGCGCTTTGAATCGGGCTTATAAAGCCGTATTCAAAGCGCATTCTTTTTTTGGGAGCTATTTCTTATCTTTGGAGCTATTTCATTCTTTAGATCTTATTCATTATATGAGCCGTCATTGCAGCTGTATATTGCAGCAGGCTCATCTACAGTTTATTAATGGATTCCAGGACCGATTTCTTTTGTCTGGTTGGCTGTAGAATCAGTCGGAGCTGTTTCCGTCCCCGTTTGGCCAGCCTGGCTTTCTGCCGTGCTTTCTCCTTCTGGCTGCTCGGCGGCTGTCTGTGGTGTCACAGTACATACGCCGTTTGCATCTGCGGTATAGGAGACTCCATCAAGTACAAAGGTAGCAGAGGCAGCCATCTTTCCGTCAGCTGGATTTAAGTAATACTGCTGGCCGCCTACCTGTGTCATACCAGTTGCCATGGCACCGCTTCCGCCAAAGTAATACCAATTTCCATCGATCTGTCTCCAGCCTACGGTCATCTTACCGGAAGAATTGCTTAAATAGTACTTGGCTCCCCGTTCCTCAAGCCATCCGGACTGCATCTTTCCGTCATTTCCAATGTAGTACCAGCTTCCGTCAGGATTGATCCAGCCTGTGGTCATGGCTCCGCTCTGGTTAAAGAAATACCAGCTGTTATCAATGAGCTGCCATCCGGTTGAGACTGCGCCGTTTCCTGCCAGATAATACTTGGAGGTGCCGTCGGTATGCCAACCCGTTGCCATGGAACCGTCGTTATTTAAGTAATACCGGGCGCCGTTGTTATCTAGCCATCCGGTGGACATTACGCCGCTTTCCTGTAAGAAGTACCACTTGTCGTTGATGTTCTTCCATCCGGTAGCCATTTTTCCAGAAGAAGGATCCAGATAGTAATACTGGCTGTTTAATTCCTGCCATCCGGTGGCCATGGTGCCATCGGAACCAAGGTAATAACGTGCTCCGTTGTCAGTAAGCCATCCGGTATTCATGGAACCGCTTGGATTGAAGAAATACCATTTGTCGGATAGCTGCCTCCAACCAGTGTTCATCCGTCCGGAAGTTTCGTCAAGATAATAACGCAGTCCATCTTTATCAAACCACCCGGTGGCAGTCAGTCCTTCTTCGTTCATATAGAACCATCCGGAGCCGTCATTGACCCAGGTGTTTTTCTGGATTGCATAATTCTGGTAGTAATAGGTCTTTCCTCCAATGGTCCTCCACATATTTCCCGGAAGCTTTGGAGTTAAATCCTTATAGAGGAAGTCAATGTCAACATTTCCGTTGATCCCGTTAATCGAGCCGGTGCTGGTAACCTGCCACATGATCGGGTTGGAATAAACGTGTTTTGCCTCATATCGGGCAACCCACACGTCATAATGCATATTGGATAAATCAATTTTATTTGATAACCAGTAATCATTGGCATACACAATGGGATAATATCCGGCATCAGCAATTCGCTGGCAGAATGCATTGATGATTTCACTCACCTGTGCCGGGGGAAGGGTACCAAGGGTTGCACTGTCTTCTGCGTCAAAAGCGATGGGAAAGGAGATTGGATAATCCTTTACCAGACTAAGGACAAAATCCGCTTCCTCTCTGGCCATATCCGGAGTGGTAGCCAAAGAATATATGTAAGCGCCAACTTTCAGACCTGCTGCTGATGCACCCTGTACATTGGTATGGAAGTACGGATCCACAATACCCTTGGATCTGGTGCCCAGCATGACAAAGCTGACATCATCTGCTGCAACAGCCGCCCAGTTTACATTTCCCTGCCATCTGGAAACGTCGATTCCTCTGGCAATTACCTGTTCAATCACCGTGCCGTTTGCAAGCTGATAATAGCCATTGACCTTTTCATAGCCAGCTGCCCAGGAATTCATGGCCGGGCCAAACCCCGCAGACATTCCCATAAGGGCACATAATGCGGCTGCTGCAAACCGTATGCCTAATTTCTTGTGTCTCAATGTGTTACCTCCTTATCATTCGGGTATTATGTAATACGTACGCTTTCTTGCTTCCGGAATGTTTTGTTTATCCGGTCCGCTGCCTGCGTAAATAAAAGGGGTATCCGCGCCGAGGTGCAGATACCCACACAGATACTAATTCTTATTAGATCAGCCGGGGCCTGATGTAAGCCCTGGTGATAGCTGATATACGCCATTGCTTGAAGAATTGGAGCTGCTGCCGCCAGGAGTGTCGTTAGAAGAACTTCCCGGTGCTCCGCTTAAGTTATTGTTGTCAGAAGAGGATCCTCCCGGCCCGCCAGAACCCGATGGAGTCGAGGTAGATCCGCCTGGCGCATTGGAGGAACCGGTTGATGAACCTCCGGGGGTGTTCCCACCAGTTGAACCGGAAGGAGAACCGGAAGCATTTCCCTGGTAAGCTCCGTTTGAACCAAAGGTGTAGCTTGTTCCGTCAATGGTAAGGGTAGTGTTTGCTGCCATCTTACCGGAAGATGGATCAAGATAATAATAAACACCGGAAAGCTGTACCCAGCCGGTCATCATATGACCTGAATCATTAAAATAATAATAGGAACCGTCAATCTGCAGCCAGCCGTGGGCCATCTTTCCGCTGCTGGTATCCATGTAATACTTGTTGGTTCCATCACTGAGCCAGCCGGTCATCATACGTCCCAGCACAGACTTGGTATCAACATTCAGATAGTAGTAGGCATTATCAATCTGTTTCCATCCGGTTACCATCTTGCCGTCAGAACCAAAATAAAACCAATCGCTTCCAATCTGCCCCCATCCAATGGTGCATTTACCATTTTCTTTGAAATAATACCAGCCGCCGTCCATTTCCCGCCAGCCGGCGGACATGGAGCCGTCACCCTTCATGTAGTAGTAGTCATTGCCTATTTTTAACCAGCCCTTAACAAGGACGCCTGTATCATCCATGAGGTAATAGTATTTACCGCCGTCCTGTATCCACTTGGTAGCCATTGCGCCGTTGGAATGAAAATAGTACCAGTTACCGTTGATCTGTTTCCAACCAGTTGCCATAAAGCCTGTGGAGAGATCTAGAAAATAAAAGGTTCCATCGGATGTCTTTACCCAGCCCTTGTGGGTGGAACCATCCTGGTCTATGTACTTCCACTGAGTGCCTTCTGCTACCCAGCCGGTGGCCCCCCAGGCCGTGCCTGCCGGTATCAGAGTAGAGGTTCCCACAAGCCCTGCTATGAGCAATGCTGTCATTTTCTTTCTGTATTGCATACCGTCCTTCCTCCTGTCTAGCCGTTTTGTTTATGTGCTATTGTCCGCAGTGCAGCGAGTAAAGCCTTCGGCTTTACTCGCTCACGGGCTTTCGCCCTATGAAATAAGACGGGTAAAGATTTTCTTATGTGCGGGGCACAACGAAAATCTTTACCCGTCTTATTTCGCACTGCTCATCGCTTTCTTGTACATTATACCACAGTACCGACAGGAATACCTAAACATTTTATTACGATTTGCGGACATTTTCCAAAAATATCATTATTTGGCGATTTTGGTGCATTTTTTGTAATAGTTTTTTGCATAACGATACATGATTATGGTATATTCGCCAAATTCATCTCCTAAGGCTGCCTTGTATACTGCCCATAGACTCCACAGAAAGCCGCCAAGAGCGATATAAGCATAAACGGTGAAACGTTCTTCTTCAGAAGGCTCTCGTTCCAGGTAGATCCTTATTAGATCATCTGCTTCTTCTTCGTTGTAGTAGGAGTAAATCGCGCTCATACTGATATCGATAAGTGGATCACACATTCCGGAATATTCCCAATCGATTAAGCGCACGTTGCCATCGGGCATCATTAAAAAGTTATCGACCACGGTATCAATATGGGAAAGGACTTTCTTATGATTCAACTTGTCCAATTGGTCTAAGAGCTCAGTCATCTGCTTACGGACAGCGGAGTAATCGTCAAACGGGATACCCCCGTGGGCCTTACATAGCTTTTCGTAGAAGTCGATCCGTTCGCGAATGTCAAAGGAATGGTCTACTGTAAGCCCGGATTTGTGGAGCCTTCGGACAACCGCCATGCAGCGTTCCATTTCTTCCCGGCTGGAAGGGTTGGCATTATGAGTACCTTCATAAAATTCCGCAATCTTATATCCTGTTTCTCCATTAAAGTAAATGACTTTTTCCGTAATATCCAGACCGCTTAAAGCATCATAAACTGCTTTTTCCTGCTGGCGGTTAATAAGAAGCTCTGTTCCGGCCCCCGGGATGCGGCAGATATAATGGCGATCCTTAATTTTAAATAGGAAGGATTTATTGGTCATGCCTGATTTTAGGCATCGTATTTCTGTGATTTCTGACTCAGGTACTTTGAATACAGTCGATACTAATTCCATTGCTTCATTATCGGAATGGTGCTGATATTTCAAATCAAAACGGCGAAGTTCTTCCAGGTTCTCAAATTCATATACTTCGTCAGCCGATCTGCGGTTGATAAACAGGTCAATGTCCTGTTTTGCCTCAGGGATATGAGGAAGCCTCTTAGCTGCTTCTCCGGACAGCATTTCCATATAGACATTTTCCCAGTAGAACTGTTCGGTTCCAGGGAGATTGTAATAATTTTCCAGTACGGTGAGAAATTGCTCTGAGAATAATTTTGAGAAAAAAACTGGCCCATACATCACCCATTTGTCCTGGCCGCCTACGGATACATTTAAAATGCGTCCCTTCTTATTATAATCAAGGCACCATTCGGAGGTTTCCCCTTCCATGTATGACGCGGAATACCATGCACCGCCTTCATAGGCATGGTACATATTGTGGCGCATCCAGTTATCGGAGGAAAGAACGTACATATTCCTACCACGGAGAAGTTTACGGGCATGATAAATGGTGGTCAGGGTGTTTTTCTGGGAATACTCATGATTATATAAAAGCTTAACCTGATATTTGTCTATAAGGTATTCAAATTTTTCCTTTAAATAACCCACCACAATGGTGATGTCCCTGATTCCGGCTTCATGGAGCTGGCGGATCTGACGTTCGATCATTCGTTCTCCGAATACTTCCAGCAGGCCTTTGGGTGTTTCGAACGTTAAGGGGACGAAACGAGAACCGAAGCCGGCAGCGATGATGACGGCACCGTCTACCTTATTATCATTTAGAAGGGCTTGGCCAGCCGGAAGTAATTCGTATAGATCGTTGGCGTTTCCAATCTCAATGTATTTTTTTTCTATGCATTCCTTTATTAAGTTATTAACGGTTCCCAGGGAAACGCTAAGCTCTTTTGATAAATCTCTTTGTGTGACTGCCGGGTTTTCCAGAATGGAACGGCAGATGATGACGTTACGATCCATAGTCGTATGACCTCCGTATAGTTGATAAATTAGTAAGATGGCGAAAGGTGTTCAGAAATTGTGATTATTATTAATATATGAACATTATACCCATTGTAATGGTAAATTGCAATAGGGGATTGTGATTGGATTGCGGCAGAAGATTGTTTTTGAAGATTGTTATAAAAAATTGTCGATATATCTTGAACACATGTGCTTGAGAATTGATTATCATGTGTTTATTTTATCTTGTACTGTTTTGCTCTGAGACAAACTGAGATTGCTGTGTGTAGAAGAAAAAAACTAGGTTTTTGGTCGTAAGTGATACTATTTTCTGGTGTTGAATCTTTGCCAATAATATGGATTATAAAGGAAAGTGTGGAAAATAAATCATTGTAAACATGATTGTACTAATAAAAAAACAATTTATCATTAATAATACAATTTCGTAATGATTATGTAAGAAAATGCACAGAGAAATGTTATAGCATTTTCCAAAATAATATATTATAATATACCATGTGATGGAGGAATTGATAGCTTCTACCGGAAATGTTATTTTTTTTTATATTTTGCAAAAAATGCAAAAAAAGTAAAAAAGGTATTGATAATTTCCATTATAGGAAGTATAATTACCTCGTAATGCAATTAGGAATTTCGAAGAGTATTTCAAAAAGAAAAAGGAGAGTGCATTAATTATGAGAAAGCAGACCAAATTAGTTGCTGTATTATCTACAGCAGCACTGCTTGCATTAGGCGCTTCCATGTCCTCTTTCGCAGCAACTGGCTGGCAGGAAGAAAATGGTACATGGGTGTACTATGACAAGAACGGCGATTTAGAGACAGAGAAATGGGAAAAATCAGGAGATAACTGGTTCTACCTCAATGATGATGGCGAAATGACTACCGATGCTATCGTTGAATACAACGATAACTACTACTATGTAGATGCGAACGGTGCAATGGTAACCAATCAGTGGGCATCTGTTGAAAATGATAACTATGATGGCGATTCTGAGAATGAGCCAGTAAATCATTGGTATTATTTTGGCAGCAATGGTAAAGCTTTCAAGGCTTCCACTAATAGTACTTCACCATCCTTCAAGACAATCAATGGTAAGAAATATACTTTTGATAGCGAAGGTAAGATGTTATTTGGTTGGATCGGTTCAGATGGCGAGAGAAAAACCGATGACAATGCTTGGAGAGACGGATTATATTATGCTGGTGACGAGAATGACGGCGCAATGGCTACAGGCTGGAGATTCCTTGACATCGTAGATGATTCATATGATAAAGCTGATGCAGGTAAATCAAGCATCAATTTATTTGATGATGAAAATCAGACCCGCTGGTTCTACTTCAAAGACAGTGGAAAGAAAATGGCTAAAGAAGACGGTAAGACCATTAATGGCAAGAAGTACAGCTTCGATGAAGATGGCCGTATGAATGCTGAATGGGTAGTCTTTGGCGCAACTCCAGACTTAGCAAGCAAGGGTAGCGTTGAGTATACCGAAAGCTGGAGATTCTATGGCTCACCTGAAGATGGCGCAAGAATTACCAAGGGTTGGTTTAAAGTTGTTCCGGATTATTTCTTAAACGATGGTGATTACAACGATGATTCTGATGCTTGGTATTATGCAGATGGTAACGGAAATTTAGTTGCTTCTAAGATTAAATCCATCAATGGAAAGAAGTATCTGTTTGATGAAAAAGGAAAAATGAAATCTGGTCTTAAATTCGTTTTAGTTGATGGCAAGGATGTTACAGCAATTGCTGCATCTGATGATGATGATTATCCATATGAGACTGAAAGCGAATATAAAGATAATGCAACCCATTGGCTTGGAGAAGGATATCAGGCTTATTACTTTGGATCTGGCGATGATGGTTCCATGAAGACCGGAAAGCAGACTATTAACTTAGATGGAGATAACTTCAATTTCCTTCTCAATAAGTCTGGTGGTACTCAGGGTGCTGGTAAAACTGGAAGAGACAGCGATAAGATTTATCTTGCAGGTATCCTTTTAACTGCTGATAAGGATGATAAATATGTAGTTGTTACTAATGCTGGAACAAAGGATGCTACAGTTCTGAAAGCTGATGAGATTGTTAAGAACTTAGAAGTGGATGCAACTTTTGATACAAAGAAATATTCAGAATATTACACTGTTAAGGATTTAGCAGCTCTTAAAGATGCTAAGTTAATTAACACATCAGGTACTGTTCAGAAGAATAAAGACAAGGCAAAAGCTAGTGTTGATTATTGCTTTAAGCTGGAAGGCGAGAAGATCGTAGCAATTTATTTAGATAAATAATTTGTTTATAGTCAATCGTTAGTAACGTAAAAATCGGTGATGGGGAAACCTGTCACCGATTTTTTTGAGGTTTTCTACTACTGATATCCAGGACTTGTGTGGTAATACTAATGATGCATATTAGTTTCCATTTTTATTTGGAGAGTTGCATGAGTTGGCGTAAGATGCTATACTATAGCAAATAATGAAAATGAAAGGATATTATTAATAATGAGTGAACTATCACCAAAAGCTGATAAAAAGGACTTTTTGTCTATAATTCTTGGCATATATGTAGCTTTAATTGGCATAGGTCTTCCCCTTGTTGTCAAAGATCGATACTTTGACATCCTTATCATAAAATATCGCTATTACTGTATATGCACAATTTTAATGTTGGTGTTAGTAATGGGATATTTTGTTACAGTGAGATCAAAACATACTGTGTTACTTTTTAAAGAATTTTCGTTGAAAAAGGTTTTTAGAAGTTGCTCAATTGTGGATTATTCAATCTTAGTATATTTAATAATTGCTATATTATCGACCATTTCATCAGATTATCGTTATGAATCATTCTGGGGGAATGAAGGCAGGTATACAGGACTCTTTCTGATTATGTTATATGTAGCAAGTTATTTTTGTGTAAGTAGGTTTACGAAATTCAAAAGCTGGTATGTTGATCTCATATTGGCTGCCGGATTATTTGTGTGTGTGTTTGGGATTACGGACTATTTCAAATTGGATATTTTTCATTTCAAGGCTGGTATGATTCCAAAAGAAATGCCAATTTTCACATCAACGATAGGGAATATAAATACTTACACTGCGTATGTTGGAATTTTGGTTGCTATTGCGACTGTTTTGTATACTACGGACACACAATTTAAGAATATGATATGGCATTATTTCTGTATGGTGATTGGTTTTTTTGCGATTATTATGGGTGTCAGTGACAATGCATATCTTTCATTGGGTGCATTATTTGGTATTTTGCCATTATATTTGTTTAAAAAAAATAAAGGGATTCAAAAATATCTCATTGTATTGGCGACATTTTTTTCAGTCATTCAATGTATTGACTGGATTAATGGTTACTTTGGAGAACGCGTTCTTGGAATAGAAAGCGTATT
Organism: Lacrimispora sanguinis; assembly: GCF_044987295.1. NCBI lineage: Bacteria > Bacillati > Bacillota > Clostridia > Lachnospirales > Lachnospiraceae > Lacrimispora > Lacrimispora sanguinis. Next base: position 3,770,124 of record NZ_CP173277.1, read on the forward strand.
TGATGTGTTAATAAGATTTCAAGGTTTGCCATTTTTGGTAATTGGTTTGTGGGGAATAATTGTTCTTTTGTATTTTATCTCTTATAAGAAAAAAATCGAAATCGATAATTTTGGAAAATTGTTTAGATATCTTTGGATGGTATTACTTTTTCTTACAATTTTAGCTATATTGTACGCTCTTTATGACTGTAATGTGGCTGGCAATGTAAATAGATATGGGAGTTTAGGCTCATATCTTCTCTTTAATGATGATTGGGGATCTGCCAGGGGATATATCTGGAGAAATGCTATGGAATGTTATTATGGGTTGCCATTTTGGAAAAAAATTGTGGGATTTGGACCTGATACTTTTGGTATTTTAGTAATGAAAAAAACCGCAAATAATCCTTATAATCAATTGTTTGATAGTGCACATAATGAATATCTTCATATGTTAACCACGGTTGGACTTGCGGGTCTGATATCTTATTTAGTTTTTATATTTGAAAATGTAAGGAGATGCTTTTATTATAGAGATAAATCACCATATATTATTGCAATAATGTTTGGTGTTATTTGCTATAGTGTTCAGGCCTTTGTAAATATCAACCTCCCAATTGTCGCACCTATATTTTGGCTCTTATTGGGCATGGGGGTTGTAAGGTCGATAGAAGAGGAATTGTAAAAAAAAATAAATATAAACTTCAAATACTGATGAATGTTGTTTTTATACTTAGTATTTGAAGTTTTTTATTGTGAGGGAAGAATTAAAAATATAAGTTTTTGGCAGATATGAATTTATTAAACGACACCGTCGAACGATTAGAATGTGAAATCAAGAGCAGGTATTTCCGGATTGATAATACTCTGATTCCTGATTCTAGGTGCCTTTGGAATTATTTGTCAGTCATTTTCTTAAGTTACATCTAGTACATATATTAAGTTTAATAGAACGTATTGTCAACACTATTAAGCCTTTATTTTACATAATTAAACAATTATTGATATTTTTTAATAGAAAGGTAAAATATTCATAAATTCTTAAAAATTAGCAGCTCTTTTTAACTTATAGAAGATTGTACTTAGTATAGAGAATATGTTATACTTATGTGTGATTGGCAATTGGAGTAAGATGACGACAAATGAAGGTGTATTTTAAATGAAGGTTAATCAGAAATATAAAAGGCTCATAAAAGTGTTTTTCACTTTTGGAATTACATCAATGTTGATTTTATTGTATGGCTATATATGGATTGGCTATTATAATAAAATTTTAGAGTTTCCCTTTTTTCGCCGAGGAAATTGGATGATGATTTTCCTCTATGGAGTTCTTCTTGTTCTTTTTATGAATATATATGGTGGTTTTAAAGTCGGGTATTTAAAAAAGGGAAATTTGATATATTCCCAGATTCTGGCGGTTATCTTTACTAACGTCTTTACATACTTACAGATTGCAGCTTTAGATAAACACTTTTTAAACCCTTTACAATTAATAAAGATGACAGGGATGGACTTTTTAATTATTATAGGTTGGACTCAGGTATACCAATGGTTCTATGGAAAAATATATCCTCCTAGGAAAATGCTTTTGATTTCTGGAAGAAGGTCAGATTATCATCTTGTAGAAAAGATTAATTCAAGAGAGGATAAATACGAGATATGTAAAATAATTAATATTCAGAATGGAATTCATTTACTGCAACAGGAGATATTGAAATATGATGGAATCATAATAGGTGACATTCCATCTCACGATCGTAATTTGTTATTAAAATATTGTTTTTCGAATTCAATTCGGACCTATAATGTTCCTAAAATATCAGATATCCTGCTAAAGAGTTCGGTGGAACTGAATCTATTCGATTCACCGCTATTGTTATCAAGAAATGAAGGTCTAACCATTGAACAGCTATTTATCAAGAGGCTGGTAGATGTTCTAGGAGCTTTGGTAGGTATAGTTTTGACCTCACCTCTGTTTTTAATCATAAGTTTATTAATCAGATTTACAGATAAAGGTCCGGTCTTTTTTAAGCAGGCTAGACTGACAAGAGACGATAAAGTATTTTATATTTATAAGTTCCGTACCATGATTCAGGAGGCAGAAAAGGATGGAGTGGCCCGAATGGCTGAGGAAGGAGATTCAAGGATTTTGCCTATCGGGCATTTCCTGAGGAGAACGAGGCTAGATGAGTTGCCCCAGCTTTTTAATATAATAAGGGGAGAGATGTCCTTAGTGGGCCCAAGGCCAGAGCGGCCGGAACTGACTGAAGAAATACTAAAGGATATACCAGAATTTGCTTATAGGACTAAGGTAAAGGCAGGCCTTACGGGATATGCACAAATTTATGGGAAGTATAATACAACGTCGTATGATAAATTAAAACTCGATTTGACCTATATTCGCAGTTATTCGTTACTATTAGATTTGAAATTGATATTTATGACTCCTAAGATTATGTTTATGAAAGAGGCTACAGAGGGGGTTACTATTAGACAACCAAAAACAAAGAAGTGAAAGCTGGAAAGTCTTATCAATTCGTACAAGCTAATTATGTAAAGAATATTTACATTAATATTTGAAAATTAATATAGTATAAAATTGTAAAAGGTGACTTTTGATATAGTCTTAATAAACGAAAGGCAAAATTAATATGAGAATAGCATTTGATGTACAATTATTTTTAAAAGGTGATAAAACAGGCATAGCTTGGTGTGCTGATAATCTCATTAAAGAACTTTCAGAAGATAACAATAATGAATATCAATTAAATTATTTCAAAACGTATCAGGCAAGAGGAAAACTTAATGAGCTAGAGGTATATCGAAAAAATGGCTGTATTGATAATGCATGCAAATATTTTAATGATGCCTTGTATAAGCTATTGTGGAATATAGTACCCATTAGTTATTCTGTATTCTTTGGAAAGCAAGCGCAAATCACTCAATTTTTTAACTATTCTATTCCGCCGGGGGTAAAAGGAAAAAAGGTAACGATAATTTATGATATGGCATATAAGGCGATTCCTCAAACTGTCCGTGAGAAAACGAGAAGATGGCTAGAACTTACAGTTTCCAAATCGTGCAAACGTGCTGATCGGATAATAACGATTTCTGAGTTTAGTAAGTCGGAAATAATTAAATATTTACATATAGAAGAGAATAAAATTGTTGTCATGCCGATGGGAGTAAATAATAATTTGTTTCATAGTGAATATAAGTCTGATCAGATACAGATAGTTAAAGAAAAATACAAAATAGATGGGCAATATTTTTTGTATTTAGGAACACTAGAACCGAGAAAAAATATTGAGAGAATTATTGAAGCATATAGTCATTTTATCAAACGCAATGATAAGAAGGATATACCGTACTTAGTATTAGCAGGTAAAAAAGGTTGGATGTATGATTCGATATTTGAAAAAGTAAAACAACTGGGCATTGAAGATAAAATTATATTTACTGGCTATGTATTGGAAGAAGAGGCCCCAATATTGATGTGTGGAGCAAGATGCTTTATATTTCCAAGTTTATATGAGGGTTTTGGCATGCCGGTGATTGAAGCTATGTCGTGTGGGACACCGGTTATTACGTCTAATACAACTTCATTAGATGAAGTGAGTGGTGAAGCAGCTATTAAAGTAAATCCTTTTAACGCACATGAAATTACAAAAGCTATGGAAGCATTTATGGAAGAAGATACGATTGATCAATATCGGGTCAAAGGTTTGAAACATGCAAGTAAATATACATGGAAAGAGGCAGCTTCTATTCTGGTTAATGTTTATAATGTATTAATGGAGAAAATATGACGGCAAAAAAAATTAGTGTTTTGGAAGTTAATAAATTATATTATCCGGTAACTGGTGGAATTGAAAGATTGGTTCAGCAGATAGCGGAAGGACTTAATGAAAGAGTTAACCTTAAAGTGTTGGTATGCAAGAAAAAAGGGTTTGGATTAATTGAGAAGGTAAATGGAGTTGAAGTGGTACGAGCAGGTAGTGCCGGGATATTATTTTCATTACCCATATCACTATCATTCGTTTTGAAACTGCGAAAAATATCAAAAGAAATGGACATAATCCATTTTCACGTTCCATTTCCTTTAGGAGATTTGGCATGTCTTATGTCAAATTATAAAGGAAAAGTTGTGGTATCATGGCATAGTGATATTGTTAGACAGAAAAAAATGATGAAATTTTATAAGCCGTTAATGGAAAAATTTTTAAATCGAGCAGATATTATTTTAGTTGCTACTCAAGGGCATATAGATGGATCTGATTATTTGCCTAAATACCGTAATAAATGCCGGATTATCCCATATGGTGTGGAACCACGTATTGAAGAACTTGCGGATAAATATTTAATAAAAGGAAAAGTAGAAAATACTAAGGTGGATAAGCCTGTAAAATTTTTGTTTATTGGTAGATTAGTTTATTATAAAGGATGTGATGTTTTAATTGAGGCATTTTCTAGAGTGAAAAATGCAGAGCTTTGGGTGGTAGGAACAGGTCCATTGGAAGAAAGCCTGAAGCAAAAGGTTAGGGATTTGGACATAAGTGAGAAAGTAAGGTTTCGAGGTGTAATATCAGATGATGAGATGGTAGAATGTATTTGCTCGTGTGATGCGCTTGTATTGCCTTCTGTAATTAAAAGTGAGGCGTTTGGACTTGTACAATTAGAAGCCATGGTTTTTGAAAAGCCTGTTATTAATACTAATTTACCAAGTGGTGTACCTTATGTAAGTATTGATAAAGAGACAGGGCTTACGGTTGAGCCTGGGTCTGTTGAACAATTAACAAAAGCGATGCAATGGCTGGCTGACCATGAAGACGCTCGGAAAACTATGGGTAAAAGGGGGCGTCAAAGGGTGAAAAGGTATTTTACAACAAAAGATATGCTTGATAATATCGAAAGCATATATGAAGAATTGGTGGGGCGGCAGTAAAGGAATTGTTTTAATGAAATAATCTATTAAGAAAAGTGGTTAGAGCCGGGAGGAAAAGTTTGAAAATTGGGTTTGATTCTCAAATACTGTTTGAAAGGCAGAAGACAGGAATTGGAAGAAATTCTGAAGCCATGATCGATCATTATATACAAACTAATTCTGATGATATAGTCTTGAATTATTTTAAAATGATTGATGAAAGTAATAGAGAAAAAGTAATAGCACATTATAGGAATAAAAATAACGTAATAATTAATAAATGCAGATGGTTTCATAATGTGTTATACTATAAAATTAACCATTATTTTCCTATACCATACTCATTATTTTTTCGTGAAAAAGTGGAAGTTACTCAATTCTTTAATTATGTAATTCCACCAGGGGTTAAGGGCAAGGTGGCTTTGTATGTCTACGACATGGCATATAAGGTATACCCTGAAACGATAGGTACCAAAACCTTAAAAATGTTAAATACAAATTTGGAAAAGTCATCAAGTCGTGCTGACTATATTATTACAATATCAGAGTTTAGCAAAAGTGAGATTATAAAATATCTAAATATTTCAAGTGATAAAATTGCAGTGATACCTTGTGCAGTTGATCATAATATTTATAATGAAATATTAGATCCTGAAAAACTTTCTAGTATTAAAACAAAGTATGGGATTAGTGGAAATTATTATTTTTATTTGGGAACATTAGAACCAAGGAAAAACATAGAGAGATTAATAGATGCATATGCAATTTTAAATGAGCGATATAGTGAAGTCCCTTTTTTAGTCTTAGCTGGTAAAAATGGCTGGAATTTTGATAATATTTATAAGAAAGTTAAGGATTATAATCTGGATAAGAAGATTATTTTTACAGGGTATATTGAATCCAATGAATCGGTTATATTATTAAAAGGAGCTTTTGCATTTGTGTTTCCTTCCATTTACGAGGGGTTTGGAATGCCGCCATTAGAAGCTATGGCCTGCGGAGTTCCGGTAATTACATCAAATGTTACTTCTCTGCCAGAGGTAGTGCAGGATGCAGGGTATATGGTGGATCCTTTTTCACCAGAGGATATAAGTGATGCTATGGCTAGAGTACTAAATGATCCTGAGGAGAGAGAGCAATTAAGACAAAAGGGTCTTAATCGAGCGAAGGAATTTACTTGGAGTAGGTCTGCAAAGTTATTACAAGAGGTCTACAAAAAAATGTTGTAAACTGAGGTATGTTGAAAAATGAAAAAAATAAAACTATATGGGACATTAATTATAATTATATCCATCATATACATTATATCCCTCTGCTATATCAGCGTACAATTAAATAATCATCCTTATAGAATAGTAATAAGTGCTGATCAATTGATGTATGAAGCTTTATTACAAGATAAAGATAAACAAATGTATGTACCAATTGTTATTGAAAACAAATCAAATCGATTGATATCTTCTAACAAGAATATTAGTATGGGGTATCATTTGTATAGTGTTGATAACGATTATAATCAAACGATGATATCTTGGGATAATGCATTAACAAGTATTGATGACATCTTTAATAATGAAAAAGGCATTTGTAATGTAGCTTTAACTATACCAGATAAAGCTGGCACATATATATATTATATTGATGTTCTTGAAGCAGATAAGTATTGGTTTTCGGAAAAGGGTGTTCTTACAATACCAGTAACAGTAGAGGTTAAATAATATGAAATTAATAACAGAATTATATACATATAGAGAAATGATCTTCAGTTTAGTTAGAAGGGATCTGAAAGGACGATATAAAGGTTCAGCATTAGGCTTTTTATGGACGTTTTTAAATCCTTTGTTGCAATTAGGTGTCTATACACTTGTCTTTTCTGTAATTATGAGAAACGGAATTAAGGACTACTACCTGTTTTTATTTGTTGCTCTTATCCCATGGATATTTTTTAGTACGTGTGTATCTGGTGGCGCAACTTGCATAATGACTCAGAAGGAAATGGTTAAAAAAATATACTTCCCAAGACAAGTTTTGCCATTAGCATTCGTTACAAGTCAATTTGTTAACATGTTATTGTCATTCTTAGTTGTGATTCCAATACTATTGATTAGCGGTAAAGGTATTGATTTATTAGCATTAACATATTTGCCATTAATAATGATCATTGAATATGTTTTAGCACTTGGAATGGCTATGTTGGTATCAGCCATTACAGTTTATTTAAGAGATACAGAATATATACTTGGAATTGTTACAATGGCATGGCAGTTTTTATCCCCGGTTATTTATTCTATTGATCAAGTGCCAGAAAAAATCAGACCGTTATTTTTATTAAATCCTATGACATCTATATTAACAGCGTATAGAGATATATTGTATTATAAACAGGTTCCTCAGGTAGTAACATTGCTTAATGCTGTTGCATTGGGAGGCGGATTAATGTTAATTAGTCTGTTTGTATTCGATAAGTTATCAAGGCATTTTGCGGAGGAATTGTAATGAAACAGGGAAATTCAATAGAAGTTACGAATGTAACTAAATCATTTAAGGTCTTTTTTGATAAAGGTTCGACATTAAAAGAAAAGGTATTATTTCGTAATCGTAGAAAATACGAAAGAAGAGAAGTGCTTAAAGGTATCAGCTTTGAAGTGAAAAAGGGGACAGGAATAGGTCTAATAGGGCAAAATGGCTGTGGAAAAAGTACGACATTGAAGTTGTTGACAAAGATTATGTATCCTGATAGTGGAAAAATTGAGATGATGGGACGAGTATCTAGTTTAATTGAGTTAGGTGCGGGATTTCATCCAGATATGAGTGGAAGAGAGAATATTTATATTAATGCTTCAATTTTTGGATTATCAAAAGCTGAGATTAATGAAAAATTGGATTCGATAATAGAATTTTCTGAATTAGGGGATTATATTGACAACCCAATCCGTACATACTCATCTGGTATGTATATGCGTTTAGCATTCTCAGTCGCTATTTATGTAGATGCAGATATTTTACTAATTGATGAGATATTAGCAGTTGGTGATATTGCGTTTCAGGAGAAATGTTTTGAAAAATTAAAAGAAATTAAACGAAATGGGACTACTATTGTTATCGTATCTCATTCATTAAATCAGATAGAAGAGATCTGTGAAGAGTCAATATGGATTAAAGAGGGATTGATACAAATGAAAGGTGAACCTAAATTGGTTCATAAGCAGTATTTGGAATACATGAAGAATAAATAAAATAAATAGGAAGTGATATAGTGAAAAAAGTACTAATTACCGGTTCTACTGGGTTCATAGGAAGATATTGTTGTAAAGAAATATTGGCAAGAGGAAATGATTTCTTGGCTATTGTTAGAAATACATCAAAGTGTGAAGATGATATTAGAACCGTAGCTGTAGATCTTCATGATAAAAATGAATTAATAAAAGTAGTTGAAAGATACAAACCAGATGCTGTCTTACATTTAGCGGCAATAGCAGCAGTTACATATGGAGATATATCAGAAATTTATAGTACAAATATAAGTGCAACAGAGACTTTATTGGAGACTTTATATGACACTTGCATTTCAGGAACAAGAGTAGTTTTGGTTAGCACAGCAGGTGTATATGGAAATCAAAAGGAACCGTATTATTTTGAAAATATGCCATTTGCGCCGGTGAATCACTATTCCTATAGTAAAATGGTAATGGAATATATAAGTCAACAATATACAGATAAATTAGATATTAAAATTGTCCGTCCATTTAATATAGTTGGCTATGGTCAAAATATGAACTTTTTTTTACCAAAGTTAGTAAATGCATTTGCTAGTAAGCAAGAAACAATTAAGTTAGGAAATATTGGTTCAGAGAGAGATTATGTTAATGTAGAGTACTGTGTTAATGTTCTTATGGAATTATTGACGAGATCTAAAGTTGAAATAGAAAAACTTAACATATGTTCAGGAATTGCAACTAGCGGAGTTAATATTATTAATATGCTAAAAGAGATTTCCGGTTATTCTCCAGATATACAGATATCAGAGGGCTTTGTTAGGAGAAACGAAGTATGGAGACTGGTTGGTTCGAATGAAGAGTTACTTAAATTTCTTGGAGATAAGGAATTTAAAGGTGATAGTGTTTATAAAGTTTTAAGCAAGATGTATAATAGCTATTGTAATGAATAGGCTATACAAATTATGTGATTATATGTTGCAAAAGTTAGGATTAAACAATATAATTTATAGAAGGATTAATCAAGGAAAAGTAAAAAGATGGTGAGGTAATTACTATGAGAAAAGCAGCACTAATTATGGCTGGAGGGAGAGGCGAACGCTTTTGGCCGAAGAGTAGACGAGAAATGCCAAAACAATTCTTATCTTTAACAAATGATGGAAAGACAATGATTCAATTAACAATTGAGAGAATTCTACCAATTGTAGATATGAAAGATATCTATATTGCAACTAATAAAGAGTATAAGAACCTTGTAAAAAAGCAATTGCCTGAGATACCAGAAGAAAATATTCTTTGCGAACCAGTAGGACGTAATACGGCGCCTTGTATAGGGTTAGGTGCAGTACATATAGCAAACAAATACGAAGATGCAATAATGTTTGTATTGCCATCAGATCACCTTATTAAATATACCGGTCTGTTTATTAATACTTTAAAGGATGCGGCGGAAAAGGCGGAGAAAGATGAGAACTTAGTGACAATTGGTATTACTCCGGACTATCCGGAAACGGGATATGGGTATATTAAGTTTAATAGCGATAAAAATGATGGACATGCATTTGAAGTTGATTGTTTTGTGGAAAAACCGAATTTAGAAATAGCTAAAGAATATGTTGCATCCGAGGAATACCTTTGGAATAGTGGAATGTTTGTTTGGAAAGTATCTACTATATTATCTAAATTCAAGAAATATCTGCCTGATATATATGAGGGCTTGAATGTAATAAAGGAAGCAATTGGTTCAGAGCATGAGACTGCAGTGTTAGAAAAGATATTTTCAGATTTTCACTCAGAATCAGTTGATTATGGTATAATGGAAAAGGCTAATAATATATATACAATCCCAGGAACCTTTGGCTGGGATGACGTTGGATCTTGGCTAGCTATAGAGAGAATTAGAAAAACAAATGAATTTGGTAATGTAGTTAGTGGGAATATTATAACAATTGATACTAAAAATTGTATTATTGAGGGAGATAAAAAATTAATAGCTGCGGTAGGTTTGAAGGATTTAGTAATTGTGGATACTGAGGATGCTACTTTAATATGTGATAAAGATAATTCAGGTGATATTAAGAAAGTATTAGAGAATTTAAAAATTTGTAATAGAAATGAATATTTATAAAGATTAAAGGAGATTAACTATGAAAAAGGCATTAATAACAGGAATAACTGGCCAGGATGGTTCATATCTTGCGGAATTGTTACTTGAAAAAGGTTATACCGTTTACGGAATTATGAGAAGAAAAAGTGTTGTGGATTACGGAAATGTAGAGCATATTAAAGACAAGATTAATTTTATATATGCAGATATGACGGACCCTATTTCATTAATAAACGCAATGAGAATTTCTCAGGCAGATGAGGTATATAATCTGGCTGCCCAGTCTTTTGTTGCAACGAGTTGGGAGCAACCTCTTGCTACAGCAGATATTGATGCAATAGGTGTAACTAATATGCTGGAAGCTATTAGAACAATTAAACCAGAAGCACGATTTTATCAAGCCTCAACAAGTGAAATGTTTGGCTTAGTACAGGAAATGCCCCAGACAGAGAATACACCATTTTATCCAAGAAGTCCATATGGTGTTGCAAAGGTTTATGGTCATTGGATTACTAAAAATTATAGAGAAAGTTATAATTTATATGCATGTAGTGGAATTTTATTTAACCATGAAAGCGAAAGAAGAGGAAAAGAATTTGTTACACGAAAGATTACTAATGCAGTAGCTAGGATCAAATGTGGATTCCAGGAATGCTTAGAATTAGGAAATATGGATAGTAAGAGAGATTGGGGGCATTCACAAGATTATGTTCAAGCTATGTGGTTAATGCTTCAACAAGAAACACCAGATGATTATGTTATTGCTACGAATGAAACCCGAACTGTTCGTGAGTTTGTAGAGAAAGCGTTTAATTACGCAGATATTGAAATTGAATGGAATGGTACTGGCATTGATGAGGTGGGCATTGACAAGGCAAGTGGAAGAATAGTAGTTAAGATTAATCCTAAGTTCTTTAGGCCAGCTGAAGTAGAAGTGTTATTAGGGAATCCTGCAAAAGCGGAAAAAGCACTTGGGTGGAGACGTGAAGTGAGTTTTGATAATTTAGTGAAGAGAATGACAGAGAATGACTTGGAGATAGTCAAAGCTGGTCTGAAATAAGTAAATAATTATAAATAAAATGGTTCTATTTTAGACGTGGAGATTGAGTAAGTTATTTCTTCTGCGTCTGAGTGTAGAACCATTTTATGGGTTATGAAATATATATTGGATGAGGAAAAATTGTATGGATATTTGGATGGATTTGACGAACAGTATGTGCACATGGCGAGGCGGCGTTATTGGAATTATTCGTGCTGAATTAGAAATTGCATATAATCTTAAGAAAAACTATGAGAATATAAGATTTAGCATATGTAATAACAGCGGTTTTGTAGAAATTACCTCTGATAGTTTAGAGTGGTTATGGAATGCGGATAGTGTAACAGACGCATATATGACTGCAATGGGTAGAAATAATATAGTTCCTAACCAAAAGCAGAAAGTTATACAAAATCCTATTGGATTAGATAATGCATATGCCTTTTCTGATAGTAGAAGAGAACGGCTAAGAGAAGCCGGAAAATTATATATTGCAAGAAAGTCACCTATTATAAAGCCAATTGCAAGAGTAGCCTTCGGTTTTATATTTCTACCAATTTCATTTGCTTCTAGGTTACGTGCGTTAATAAAAAAGATTAATAGAAATAAAAGACCAGCAAAAGAACAGAAAAAATTTAGTCATCCATATGGGGAGAATGACATTATTTTTTCCTGTGGATGGTTTGAGTCTAGTAAAGAGTATTTCTTTTCTAAATTGAAAAGTGAAAACAATAATATTGGGCTGGTTTATTTAGTATATGACATTATCCTTATCAAGGAAGGGACTGCTCACTTATATGGAGAAAATCAATTCGACAGATATATTAAGTGGATAGCAAATAATTCTGACATGATATTATATGGTGGAGCTACAGCGCAACGAGATACGGAGCAATACCTAAGAGAACATAATCTTCCAATTCCCAAAGGCTATCCAATTAAGTTTGGGGCAGAAATTGTTAGGAACTCAGATGTAGTCAATAAAGAACTAACACTTAAAAAGCTTGGTATAGAAGACAAATACATAATGGCAGTTGGGTCAATTGAACCAAGGAAAAACTATGAAACTATTTATCAAGCATATATTTTTATGTTGGAAAAGTTTAATGTAGATGAGATTCCTCAATTTGTTATTGTAGGTGGGGCATATATGCAGGATAATTTAGTCGAATGTATAAAATTGGATCCTAGGCTAAAAGGAAAAATAATAATGTTAAGGCCTTCAGATGAAGAATTAGATTTAATATATAAAAATTGTTTATTTGCACTTTTACCAAGTTTGTATGAAGGTTGGAGTTTAACATTACCTGAGGCATTAGGATATGGTAAGTTATGCATTTCTTCAAAAGTAGATCCACTAATTGAAATTGGTATCGGAATAACTGAATTTGTAGAACCATTAGATGCAAGGGCTTGGGCAGAACGGATTATTTATTTTTATCAAAATCCATTAAAGGTTAAAGAGTATGAAAAAAAGATAAAAGACAATTGGAAGGTTATAACTTGGAATGATTGTGCAGAAATGATAGAAGAAAAAATACTACTGTTAAAAGGAGAGAAAGAAAAGACAAGTTTAGCTGATATATATATGGATCTCACTTTGGCATGGGAGTTAAGTAGAAGTGGGGCTTATGTCAGTGGTATTCTGAGAACACAGTTAATAATTGCGCGGCTTTTAGCTTATATAATGCCACGTATGAAGTTTATTGCATTAACGAAAGAGGGGTGTATTAATATTGATAAGAGTACACTAGCGCCGCTTTTTGAAGAAGATGATATTGAAACATCGTTTAATAATATGCGCCCTTATTTAGCTTCATTAAGGCCTGACACTTATAGAGAAAATAATGAGGATATTAAGCAAGAAATTCAGCAGACAGTAGGACCATTTTGGTTGTTCTGCAGTGTATTGCCAAAAAAATTACATCAGCCATATATAAATTTAGGGTTAAAAGTTAAGAGCAAAAGACTTTCTAAAGGGTTAAAAACTGAGATGAGAAGTTCTATAGGGCTGAGTACGATGGCTTTTCCGTTTAACAAGAATGATATTATTCTTTCAACTGGTACAGGTTTTCACCAAGAACTTTATCCTTCATTAATTAAGGCCAAAATGGATATCGGATTTAAATTTATTCAGCTTATTTATGACTTAACACCCATTTTATATCCACAGGTGCATATGGAAATGACAAGGAAGTATTATGTCCCTTTTCTGAAAAATACTAGTGAATTAAGCGATTATATATTTTATGGAGGCGCTACTTGCATGCGCGACGCTGAAGAATATTTTCGTAGAAATAATTTTAATGTAAAACCTGGATATCCAATAAAGTTTGGGAGCAATATTGTAAATAATCCAAATAAGGAAGCAAACGATAAAAAGATATTAGAAAATTTAGGGATAAAAGGACCGTACACTTTAACAGTTGGGTCTATTGAAATGAGAAAAAACCATGAATCATTATATAAAGCTTATCTTAATATGATAAATCAAAGCGAGTATAAAATTCCTCAAATGGTATTTGCAGGGTATCCAGGTTGGAAAACAGAAAATTTTCTGGAAATATTAAGAAAAGATAATAGGGTAAAAGATAAAATTTTAGTCATTTCTCCAACAGACAAAGAGATGGAAGTACTTTATAGAAATTGTCTTTTTACAATTTTAGCAAGTATGTATGAAGGCTGGAGCCTTACTTTACCTGAAAGTCTTAATTATGGTAAGTTCTGTATTGCATCTGATGTTGATCCGCTACGAGAAATTGGTCAAGACTTCATTGATTATGTCCATCCTTTTGACACAATGAAATGGGCGGAGAAAATATTATATTATTCAAATAGTAAAGAAGAATTAAAAAAGCGTGAAGAAAAAATAGCTAGGGAATGGCATGCAGTTTCTTGGATTGAGTGTGCGGAACAAATTACTAAAATATTAAATGAGATACGTGAGTAACTGTAGACTAAAATGCAAAAGTATTTTAACAGGGAGAAAACGATTATGTCACAGTTATACAGTGAAAGGACATTATAATATGACGGATGACTTTACTGCCTGCTTCTCTAGAATTTCATCGGTTACAAGGTAACAAGAAGATCCTCCGAAAAATGAAGAGATGCTTTTTTAATTAAAAGTGCAAAGTGCCATACTTTATGACGTTTTTCAGGTGTACTTTATAAAAAGGATGGGTATTTTAGTAAAAATGGAATCTGGAAGTTGTGTTACATAAGGCTTCTAGATTCCGGGAGTATAATTACATGTGAGAGGAGGAGTAAGATTATTGGTCATAATCTTATGAGAATAATTATGGTAAAATGGAAATACGTTTTTATAATACTGAATATATCAATTATGTTAGTTTTTGCTGTATTGTTTTATACGGGGATTTCGCCACAAACGATGTTAAGCGGGGTAGTAGTGCAAAATGAAAGACCAAAAAGAGAAATAACAACTATAATGAATGGGGAATTTCAGACTCAGTACTCAAATTGGTTTTCTGATAATTTTCCTTTTAGAACTTATTTAGTAAAAGCATATGACCAAATTTTATTTAATACTGGTAGTGTTGTTAATGGTATTAAAGCTGGTAAGGATGGCAACCTTTTTGGTGAGAACTTTACCAATCAATCTCTTGTTGGAACTTTAGACGAAGAACAGGTTAAAAATTACGCAGAAAATCTAAAGCTGATACAAGAAGAATTAGAAGCGAGAGGGAAAGTGTTTGTTTACTTAATTACACCAAGTAAAGCAGAGATTTTTCCTGAAGATTTGCCTTGGAATTATAAAGCAGCCTACAATTGTTTAAATGAAACTGCTAATATTAGAAGAACTTTAATTAAGGATTTTGATGAGTGTAATATTAATTATCTTGATTTTACAAAGCTAACGCTGCAATTAAAAAACAATGGTGATTATCCCGTATTTTATAGAACAGGAATTCATTGGAGTCAGTATGCGACCTCACAGGCACTTATGGAAATGTTGAACTTTATAGAAGATAAAAGTTCCATTGATATCCCACATATAAATTTATCATATCAAAAAATTGAAAATGCCGAGTGGGACGAACAGGATTACTTAAAACTTTTAAATTTATATTATTCTAATTATGAAGAGGATTACTATACTGCAAATATAGAATTGAACGAAAATAATATAGAGCTTAAACGTGCGTTTGCAATGTCTACCAGTTTTAGTCATAGCTTAGTAAATTTATTTCAAAAAAGTAATATGCCATTCAGTTATCTTTGGAGAAGCCAATATACACAATTCCAAGATAAATTATATTTAGAGGGGAATCATACAAAATGGGAAGGATCAATTCCTGGTGTAGCAATTGATGATATGAATTTTGATGATATTGTAAATCAATCAGATATTATATACATAGAAAATAATGCTTGTGAGCTTCCTCAATCTCATATTGATTTTGTGCATTATCTATCCGCTTATTTATCACAGCAACAGTAAATTTTTTAAGGAGGAACAAGCTGTATGGTATTTGCTTCATCAATTTTTTTACTTTTATTTTTTCCGACAGTACTGAGTATTTATTATTTGATAAATCCTAAATATAGAAATCTTTGGTTATTCATTGCCTCTTTTGTATTTTATGCATGGGGTGGTCTACAATATGCATTATTAATACTTTTTTCAACTATTGCAAATTTTTGTTTTGGAAAGTATATTGGGGAAGAGAATTGTAAGCATCCTAAAACTATATTAATTGTATCTATAGTATTTAACTTAGGAATACTAGGATTTTTTAAATATTTTAATTTTATAGTAAATGGATTAAATTATTTTATAGGGTTTATAGATCCTAATTTTAACATTAATGTCCCGATTATACCATTACCTATTGGAATTTCATTTTTTACTTTTCAAATTATGTCCTATGTAATTGATGTTTATAGAAAACAAGTTCAGTCGCAGAAGAAGTTTGTTAATCTAGGTTTATATATTATGTTATTTCCCCAGTTGATTGCAGGGCCGATTGTTCGATATATTGATGTGGAAAAAGAAATTGACAATCGAAGTATAAATATTGATGATATAAGGGAAGGATTAAAACGTTTTATTTTAGGGTTGGCAAAGAAGGTATTTATAGCAAATTTTACTGCTAAACTTGCGGATTATGCATTTACCTCAGTTTATCTTAATACACCTTTAGCATGGTTGGGCATACTATCCTATTCGTTACAAATATATTTTGACTTTTCCGCATATTCTGATATGGCTATTGGAATGGGTAGAATTTTTGGGTTTCATTTTTTGGAAAACTTTAATTATCCATATATTTCAAGTTCGATTCAAGAATTCTGGCGTAGATGGCACATATCATTATCTTCATGGTTTAAAGATTACCTCTATATACCGTTAGGAGGAAATCGGAAAGGATTAGTTAGAACATACATAAACAATATCATAGTATTTTTTTGCACGGGGTTATGGCATGGTGCTGCATTAAACTTTATTGTATGGGGCCTATATCATGGGACTTTTTTGATTATAGAGCGCATAGGGGTTAATAAACTCTTAAAAAAAATACCGAAGTTTTTTAGCCATATTTATACAATATTGATTTTTATGATTGGCTGGGTGTTCTTTAGAGCAAATACTTTAATGGATGCGGTAACTTATATTAAAAAAATGTTTGTTTTGGATGTGACACATATGGAATATTTTTTTCTAAGTCTAGATAATTTTGCAATATTTATGGTTATTTTGGGCATTATTTTTAGTACTCCGGTAGTTGGATTTGTGAAAGCTAAAATTAGTAAATATTGTAAAGAAGGGACATTAAGAGTAAATAATGTAGGTATTGTTTTAGTAGATCTACTGTATTTACTTTTATTTATGATTTCAATTATATTTGTTGTGGGCTCTAAGTTTAATCCATTTATTTACTTTAGATTTTGATAAATTTAGGATGCCAGTGATAAAAAACGATAAATTATGATAAATAACTTATTTAAATTTGATTAATATAGATATGTATTAGTTGAGAAAGTAATGTCGAAAAACAATTCGGATAATAGTAATTATGTTTATTAAAGAAGGGAAATTAAAAAGGGAAATGGATAAGATTATACAAAATGCATGGAATGAATGGAGAACACATAAATTAGCGGATGAAGATTTAATATTAGAATTAGAAAGCATAAAAGAATCGGAGAAGGAAATTTTTGATCGTTTTTACAAAAATCTAGAATTTGGTACTGGCGGCCTTCGTGGTATAATTGGAGCGGGAACCAATCGAATGAATATCTATACAGTAGCGAAAGCTACTCAGGGATATAGTAATTATTTAAAAAAACAAACTGCTTCCCCATCTGTGGCAATCGCTTACGACAGCCGGATAAAATCAGATGTATTTGCTAAAGTAGCAGCAGAAGTATTTGCGGCTAATGGAGTTCGCGTATATATTTATCCAGAGCTTATGCCGACCCCTTCATTGTCATTTGCTGTTCGACATTTAAAATGCTCAGGTGGAATTGTAATCACTGCCAGTCACAACCCGTCTAAATACAATGGTTATAAAGTATATGGAAGTGATGGCTGCCAGATTACTACGGATGCAGCAGCTTCTATTTTGGCTGAAATAGAAGCAGCAGATGTTTTTAAAGACGTAAAGAAATGTTTATTTGAGGAAGCTTTAGCCCAGGAAAAAGTAACATATATTGGAGATCAGGTGGTTAGAGAGTATCTAAACGCAGTTTCTTCCCAGACTTTATGCGAAGACGAAACAGATAAAAGTTTTTCAATTGTTTATACCCCACTAAATGGTGCTGGATTAAAATGTGTAACACAGGTTCTGAAAGAAAATGGGTTTACGAATATATCAGTAGTAAAAGAGCAGGAAAAACCGGATGGGAGATTTCTAACCTGTCCATATCCGAATCCAGAGATAAAAGAAGCTTTGGAATTAGGTCTACGAGATGCGAAAGAACTAGGAAGCGACCTGCTTTTAGCTACGGACCCGGATTGTGACCGTGTGGGAATTGCTGTGCGTAGTAATGAGGATTATGTTCTTCTTAGCGGAAATGAAGTGGGAATGCTGCTTTTGGATTATATTTGTAAGCGCAGAATAGCCCTCAATAAAATGCCGAAAAATCCTATTTTAGTAAAAACTATTGTTACCATTGATATGGCAAATAGAATCGCAGAAGACTACGGAGTGCAAGTCATCGACGTGTTAACCGGTTTTAAGTTTATCGGCGAGCAAATTGGTTTATTAGAAGCAAAAGGTGAAGAAGAGCGTTTTATCTTTGGTTTTGAAGAAAGTTATGGTTACTTAACTGGTGGGTATGTACGTGATAAGGATGCGGTAGACGGATCATTAATGATATGTGAGATGTTTGCATATTATAAAAACCAAGGGCTTAGTATGATAGACGTTCTGAATGATTTATACCAAAGGTATGGCTATTGTTTAAATACTTTGCATAGTTATACTTTTGAAGGAGCTGAAGGTTTCCAAAAGATGCAAATGATAATGCAGGAACTGCGTAAAACATCTTTAAAAGAAATCGCAGGTAGGAAGGTAATAGAAGTAAGAGATTATCTTGAAGGCATTAATCAACTTCCGAAATCAGATGTGTTGAAGTATATGTTGGAGAGTAATACTTCGATAGTAATCAGACCATCGGGAACAGAGCCTAAATTAAAGGTATATCTTTCTGTAAGTGCTGATAATCACGACGCCGCGGAAAAGATGGAAGCTTTTATAGTAAAAGAATTAGAAGAGCGTTTTAAATAGCGTATATATTGGTTGATGAGATTTATTTTAGTGAATCGGTAACCATAGTAACAAAAAATATAGAATTTATATTTAACTGCCAATCTTTGAGTTTAAATGATTGGCAGTTTTTTCTATGCATTTGTACGACCCTAGCAAAAAAAAGTCAAAAAAAATAATTAAAAAACCACTTGCAATTTATCTCTACATAGAGTAATATATAACTACATAGAGATAATATAGGAGATGAAATGGCAAAAACAGAATTAAAAATCCTAATAGGCCTCCACCGGGCCGTAAACTATATTGACCGCCAATCAACCAAGATATTTTCAGAGTACAATCTTACCATGGGCCAATTTGCCGTATTAGAGGCATTATATCACAAAGGAGACATGACCATCGGTCAGGTTCAGGAAAAAATATTAAGTTCCAGCGGGACCATTCCTCTTATTATAAATAACCTTGAAAAAAGAGGGTATCTTATAAGGAAAGCAGACAGCAAAGATAAGAGGCGATGCATTCTCCATATAACAGCTCAGGGACAAGAATTGATTGGTCAGGTATATCCAAGAAATGAAGCCAGAATTATTGAGTTAATGACTCATTGGACTGACGAAGAAAAAGAACAATTGGCAATTTTATTAAAAAAGTTTGGAGATGAGATAAATGGAGAGAAAGATTAAAAGACAGGTAAGAGGTTTTAGAACCCAGGATGGTGCAGGCGTGAACCTGGTAAGGGTGTTAGGACATGAAACAATGGAAGAATACGATCCAATTTTGATGCTGGATTCCTTTGACAGTACAAATCCCGATGATTACACGGCCGGATTCCCCATGCACCCGCATAGGGGTATTGAAACCATTAGTTATGTATACCGTGGGCAGATGGTTCATAAGGATAGTTTGGGAAATGAAGATTCCATTTCAGACGGAGAAGTCCAGTGGATGACAGCAGGCTCCGGAATTCTGCATGAAGAGAAACTGCCTGCGTCAGAACGAATGCTTGGAGTACAGCTGTGGCTGAATTTACCGTCAAAGGATAAAATGACCGCTCCTTCTTACCACAGCATAAAAAATGATGAGATTGAAGAGATCAAACTTGAAAATGGAAAACTGAGACTGCTTGCCGGGCAATATAAAGACAATAAAGGATATGAGGGCAAATATCTTCCTCTGGATTACTACGATATCCATCTTGATCCCAACGCTTCCATTTCCATAGATACGGAGCCAAACCGCTCGGTTATGATCTTTACCCTGTCAGGAGAGGTTTCTGTAGGAGGAGAACTGGTGAGAGAGAAAACAGCGGCAAAGCTTACCTCTGGAGACACGGTCGAGATAAAAAGTGCTGAAAAAAATGCTCAGGTATTATTTATAAGTTCAACGTCTTTGGGAGAGCCTATAGCCTGGGGCGGCCCCATTGTCATGAATACGAAAGCCGAATTGCAAAAAGCTTTTACAGATCTGAATCAGGGAACATTCTTACAAAAGAGAATGTCATATGACGACTAATAAAACTAAAATTATTTAATTAAATCAGGAGGAATTAAAATGAGCATTATTAAATCATTAGAAAAGAGAAGAAGCTATTACAACATTAATAAAGAACTTCCCGTTGATACTAGCGAAGTCATTGAACAGATTGAAAAATTGACAGAACTGGTGCCCGATGCTTTTAATATGAAAAGCTCCCGCATTGTGGTGGCCTTAGAAGAAAAGCAGGAGCTATTATGGGATTCTATCTATGACGCTTTCGGGGGCCAGGTTCCAAGAGAAAAAATAGACAGCTTTAAAGCAGGGGCAGGAACCATTCTTTATTTCTACGATCAGGAGGTCGTAAAAGGGCTTCAGGGACAGTTTCCGCTATATGCAGATAATTTCCCCGCCTGGGCGATGCAGTCCAGTGCAATGCTTCAAATCAGCATCTGGAGCGGGCTGCGGGAATTAGGGATCGGTGCTTCCTTACAGCATTACAATCCTGTTATAGATCAGAAAGTCCGGGAACTGTTTCATTTGCCGGAAAGCTATCTGCTGATTGGCCAAATGCCTTTTGGAGGTATTGTAAAAGAGCCTGAAGCAAAAGAAAAGGAAGATATTTCAAAACGAGTTCGGATTGAACGATAAATTAATTAAATTTTTTCCAAATTTGAAAAAGCAGGCGTAATATACGCTTGCTTTTTTACGTCAACTCTCTCGTTACTCAACATCTTTTCCGATACCGAACTTCTTTCCATCGTCTGCTTGCCGCCCAATCGGTCATAATAAATATCCGTATTTTTAATGCAGTCGCCCTATCTATTACTTTGGAGTATACGTAATATAACTACCTCAGACCACCCAATAGGTCCCTAATAAACCACAGGTACCCTGGATATCAGAAAAATGATGTGAATTGTTGCATATAGTCGTTAAAAGGTTATCAGAAGTGATCAATTTTTCACGAATTTTATCGACAATCCTACACGGCACATATTGTACCTTGTTTTATTGGTATAAATAGATGTTGTATTTTTGCTTCTTTTTGGATAAAAATATGGCTAATTTATTAAAGAATGACAAAAAAATGTCGAATATTGCGATTTGTTTCGCTTTTCAAACAATAGAAAACGGCTTATAGTGATTACAAGAAAAGCAAAAAAGGAGGGTTTTCTATATGACAGATGCTGAGAGGCTAAGGATTATAGAGATTGAGAATGAGAGGCTTATGGAAGAGAATGAGAAACTCCATAAAGTGATTAAAAGGTTAAATCAGACGCTTAACAGATTAATAGGTCGTTACATAAGAGCTGACGAGGTTGCCTGACTAGGGATAGCCAGGGAGTGCGGGGGCACTCCCGGGAGTATCCCTGTCAGGGATCGATCCCGGTTTTGGAATTTTCCTCGTTGCCGGGATCATATCCCTTTGTCTTGCGCATCAGTTCCCATATTGTTTGATGCATCCATTCAATAGTTTTATTCAGCTTTTCATTTTCTGTTTCTAATTCGGTAATGCGCTCCCCCATAAGGGCAATAATCTCCCGGTTGTTATTGACTCTGTGTGGCGCCAACAGGCGCTGGACGTAGGGAGATGATGCGGCAACGATATGGGTGGAAAGTAATTCATCTCTTGCTTCACAGGAGAGATCCATAAAATCCTGATAACTGATGGATAAGGTTACCATATCCTCCCTGCACTTGGGACAAACTGCGTTCCGCTGAAGCTGATAATATCCATAGTAACCGCATTTGGGACAATAGTACACGGACAGTTCTCTCATCGGTCTCCTCCTTTTTTTTACCATAAAAACAATCTACCTCTATAATATATAACGTAAAATAATTTTAATTATAACGCAAAAAAGTACTAAAAATATAAAAAGTTGTAAGTTTATAGAAGGTATACAAAAACCCCCGGATAATTGGTGCAGAATGCATAAAAGAGATCCGCACGCGGCGAACGTGCGGATCTCTTTATGTTTGAACGGATGAATCATTTGTAATATTTTAAAATTTACTGGATAATGCCGTTTACATCGACAATCCATACTTTGTCATTGGAATCCTTATAATCCTTATATCCTGCTCCAAGATCTGGCTTTGTAGCTGACTTGGAAGAGGAAGATGCTTTCTGGAGGGAACCGCTGGCATTTACCAGATACTGTGTGCCTTCAAAGGAAATAGGAGCAACCTTTAAGTCGGCATCAGCTTCTTTTCTTAAGCCATATTCATACAGGACGTTGTCACGGATACCGTGAACTCCCTGTCCTTTGTTAGTACCTTCTGTCTGGAAGAACCATACCTGATTCTCATCCAGATCTTCGTTGTAAATTGTCTGCTTTCCGGTAGCCATGGCACCGTCTGTTCCAAAGTAGAAATTAGCGATTCCGCCGTCTTCTAAGTTGATAACGTTCAGTCCGGTCTGCATTTCTCCCTTTGTATTGAATGCATATTTTTTGGAATCAATGGTAACTAATTCAAGACCATTTGCTGCACAGGAAGGAGCACCGTTCTTGAAATAGAAGTTGTAGATTTCTCCCTCTTCGCTAAGTCCTTCAATACCTTCGATTTCCTTCCAACCGTTAACCCGTGCACCACTCTCTGGATCATAATACTGGTATCCAGCTGCTGTAGTTGCATCAGCGGTTGCTTCGGATTCGGTTGCAGTAACAGGAAGCTTGTACCAGCCTTTCTGCATGATTCCGTTTACAAAGGTATAATAGTTTCCATCGATCTTTTTGTCGACCTGGTTTTCTACCATACGGCCGCTCTTATCAAAATAGTACCAGGAATGAGTTTCATCAAGTTCGTCGGAGTCATTTTCAAGCTCAATCCAGCCTGTCTTCATAACGCCGTCATTCTCTTGTCCTAAATAATAAATACTTCCTTCAATCTCGATCTTTCCGGTCTGCATTTCACCCTGGTCGTTGAAGTAGTACACATTATCATTGATTTTCTGCCACTTGGAAACAACTTCCTTACCGTTTTTCCCATAGTAGTGCCATAAAAACTCAGGGGCATCAGCAGAATCCCAGAAGTTTTCATTGGCCATGGAAACCCATTTGTCAGAAACTCTTTTCCCATTTTCGTCTACGTAATATTCATCGATTTGTGTATTAGTGGCGACATTGCCGTCCTCATTTAAGTAGAACCAGTCTTCGCCTCGCTTTTTCCAGGAATCGGTTACGTAGCTGTCATTATCTTCATAAAATTTCCAGCTTCCGTTTTCTTCAACCCAGCCAACTACCTTAGCGTAGGCGGTGGCTGCTGTGCTGATTAAGCCCAGCTCTGGAGCTGCTACGGTTAAAACACCGGCAGCGGATAATACAGCCATCAATTTTAAGTGCTTTTTCATAAATATGTTCTCTCCTTTTTTGCAATAAGTTTTATCGTGGCCGAAAATCCATAGTTGCATTACCCTGCGATTATACCGTATTATGAAGGCCTATAGATAGTGTGGTTTGATGGCAGATATGGAAGGAGATAACATAAAAAGAAAAAAGAAGAGAAATCCCAGGGGTTAGGAGCAACCAAAAAGAAAAGAAAGTAAGAAAACTTTAAATAGGAAAAAGGGGGGGTGTGTGGTATAATCTACACGAAAGCAATGAGCAGTGCGAATTAGAACACGAAAATTTTTTCGTCGTGCTTGCACGTAAGAAAAAATTTCCGTGTTCTAATTCATAGGGCGAAGCCCGTGAGCCTGTGAAGCCGCAGGCTTCACAGGCTGCACTGCGGACTAGAGTATACGATGTGGGCTACAGCCTACACCTCAAGCTACAGTCCGTAAAAGTTCAAAATAAACATCTAAAAAAGAGGAGAGAAGATCCATGAGAATGAAAGTATCCAATTATATCTCCCAGAAGTTGGTTGATTCCGGGATTACACAGGTGTTTACGGTTACAGGCGGAGGCGCCATGCATTTAAACGACGCCCTGGGGCATCAGGAGGGAATGCAATGCTTATATAACCATCATGAGCAGGCATGTGCCATAGCGGCCGAGTCCTATGCCAGAATTAAGGACCGTATAGCTGCAGTCTGCGTAACCACAGGCCCAGGCGGCACCAATGCCATCACCGGAGTACTTGGAGGTTTTCTGGATTCCATTCCCATGTTAATTCTATCCGGTCAGGTGCGCTATGACACAACAGCCAGATGGTCAGGAGTTGGGATCAGAGCCATGGGAGACCAGGAGTTTGATATAACAAAGGCAATTGACTGTATGACAAAATACAGTGAGATGGTAATTGATCCCATGAGGATCCGCTACACATTAGAAAAAGCCATTTACCTTGCCTTATCCGGCCGTCCAGGCCCCACCTGGCTGGACATCCCCTTAAATGTCCAGGGTGCCTATATAGAAACAGAAGACTTAATCGGTTTTTCCTCAGAAAACTATGAGCAGGGCGGAGATGGCTGGTCCTCCGAAACCAACGCAAAAATAAAACAGGATGACCCCGGCTTTGGAGAAAATCGTCAGATTCTTCCGGAAAAGGTGACAGCAGATGCTGCCCGGGCCATTTTAGAAAAAATAAAATCATCTTCCCGTCCAGTAATCAATGCAGGCAACGGAATCCGGATCGGACAGGCCCATGAGATATTCCTTCGGGTAGTGGACAAGCTGGGAATCCCTGTAGTGACCGGCTGGAACAGTCAGGACTGCATAGAAGAAGAGCATCCGCTTTACACAGGGCGGGGCGGCGGAATGGGAGACCGTGCAGGGAACTTTGCCATTCAAAACAGTGACTTAGTCCTTTCCCTTGGAAGCCGCTTAAGCATCCGGCAGGTGGGGTACAATTATACTACATGGGCCAGAGAAGCCTATGTAATTGTCAATGATATCGACCCCGAGGAGTTAAAGAAGCCCTCCGTTCACGCCGACATGAAAATCCAAGCCGATGTAAAGGTTTTGCTGACAGCCTTAGACGAACTTCTGGATTCAGAATACAAAGCTTCCCTTAAACAACCACTCTTCTCCGGCGGAAAAGGCCTTGACAGCATGACCTGGAATGAGACCTGCCGTATGTGGAAGAAAAAATACCCGGTAGTGCTTCCGAAGCACTATAGAAGCGGAGAAGATGAGGAAGCCAATGTTTATGCATTTATAAAGGAACTAAGCACCCGAGTTCCTGAGGACAGGGTCACCGTGGTTGGAAATGGCTCCGCTTGTGTTGTAGGAGGACATGCCTATATCATTAAGAAAGGACAGCGATTCATATCCAACTCAGCGGTTGCTTCCATGGGCTATGATCTTCCGGCTGCCATTGGAGCAAGCGTGGCGGAGCAGGGAGAGGATGTCATCCTGGTCACAGGTGACGGGAGCATTCAGATGAACTTACAGGAGCTGCAGACCATCATCCATCACCATATGCCTGTTAAGATATTCCTTATTAATAACGGAGGATATCATTCCATCCGCCAGACCCAGAAGAATTTCTTTGGAGAGCCGCTTGTGGGAATCGGGGTGGACAGCCGGGACTTAAGCTTCCCAGACATGGAAAAGCTTTCAGCAGCCTATGGCTATCCTTATGTTCGTGCATGCCATAACAGCCAGCTGAAACATGCGATTGAAACGGCGCTGTCTACGAAGGGACCAGTCATCTGCGAGGTATTTGTAAGCCAGGACCAGAATTTTGAACCGAAGTCCTCTGCGAAACGATTGCCGGATGGAACCCTTATTTCGCCGCCGTTAGAGGATATGTCTCCATTCCTTTCCGATGAAGAGATGGACCGGAATATGATCATCCCGAGGATCAGGGAATAACAAGGGGAGGAAAAGCGTTGAACGTTGTTGTAACAGGGGCCACCAGTTTTCTTGGGAGAGCATTGGTTGACCGGCTATTAATAGAGAAGAATCAGGTTTTTGCCGTGATCCGTCCCGGTTCAAAGAATATCGGAAGCCTTGCAGCCGAGCGGGAGGGTCTTGTACGAATCGAACGTAGCTTAGAAGAGCTTCATAATCTCGACCAGGTGATTCACGAGCCCTGCCAGGCATTTTACCATTTTGGCTGGGATGGCTCCGGGAGTGAAAACCGGATGAAACGGGAGGTTCAGCAGAAGAATGTGGAGGATTCCTTAAAAGCTTTGGAAGGAGCCAGACGACTTGGCTGCAAACGCTTTCTTTTCAGCGGTTCCCAGGCGGAGTATGGAATTCATAATGATACAATGAAAGAGGAGATGCCGTGTAATCCGGTCTCCGAATATGGCAGAGCCAAGCTGGAATTTTTAAACAGGGCATTGGAATTAACAGAGAACTGGAAAAAGACAGGCGTTTCAGAGATGGAATATATCCATACCAGAATATTCAGCGTATACGGCCCCGGAGATCATCCCTGGTCTCTGGTGGAAAGCTGCCTTAAGGCATTTCACAGAGGAGAGTATATTTCACTGGGGGAATGTACACAAATATGGAACTTTTTATATCTCGATGACTGCATTCAGGCGCTGATACTTTTGATGGAACAAGAGAAAGAATCCGTTTCCGGAATTTATAATGTAGCAGGACCGGAAAGAGAAAACAGGCCTTTAAGAGAATACATCCGGATCATGTATGAAGTTTTAGGCTTTCACGGAAGCTATAGCTATGGAAGAAGAGCGCCTAACGCAGAGGGACCGGCAAATCTGATTCCTGATATAAAAAAGCTGGAAAGAGCAACCGGATGGCAGCCTCTGGTAGATTTTCCAGAAGGAATCCGGCGGACAATCCGCTTGAATCATTCGGTTACAAAATATTGACATGGAGGATTTTTTGTGGTATGAGAAATAGGATTTGTATTGTGTGCGGCAGACCTCTTGGGGAAACGCCTTTGATGACCCTTGCGGATATGCCTGCTTCGGCTCAGGATATTCCGGTTAAGGAAGAACTGGGAGAGGAGCAGGGAATCACCCTTTCTCTTCATCAGTGTGAGGCATGCGGTCTGGTACAGTTTGATTGTGAACCTGTGGCATACTACAAGGACGTGATCCGCTCCGGCGGCTTTACCACTACCATGGTAAACTTAAGAAAAAGCCAGTACCGGCATTTTATAGACAAATATCATCTGGAAGGAAAAAAGCTGATTGAAGCAGGATGCGGCCAGGGAGAATTTCTTGGCGTACTGTCAGACTTTCCTGTAAAGGCTTATGGTATCGAAAACAGGGAAAGTCTTGTCCGTCTTGCAAGAGAAAAAGGTCTTACAGTCTGGAAGCAGTTTGCAGCGGAAGGGGAAATCCTTGCAGCCGATGACGGCAGCGCAGGCGGCCCCTATGACGGGTTTCTCTCCTTTAATTTTCTGGAGCATCAGCCGGATCCGGTGGGAATGCTCCGCTGCATTGCAGACAACTTATCAGAAGAGGGCGTGGGCTTAATTACAGTTCCAAGCCTGGAATATATCCTGCAGTATGACGGATATTATGAACTGATCCGGGACCATCTTGCCTATTATACCTTTGACACCCTGCGCTATGCAGTAGAAAAGGCCGGGTTTCAGGTATTAGAAGAGGAAATGATAAACCGGGATACCCTTTCTGTCATTGTTAGGAAAAAGAAGCGAACAGCCGAACAGGCAGAAGATAACAGAAAGCATACACCGCTAGACATCTCCGGACTGAAAGAAAGCCTTGGTACCATTGGCAGGGAACTGGAGGGACTGGCCGACAGTCTTAAGAGTCAGGGAAAAACTTTAGGTATATGGGGTGCCAGCCACCAAGGCTTTACTCTGGCTTCTACAACGGTCATCGGCCAATTTGCAAGATATATTATTGATTCCGCACCCTTTAAGCAGGGCAAGTACGCCCCTGCCTCCCATCTTCCCATTGTACCCCCGGATCATTATCATATGGACCCGGTAGACGCCATATTGATCGTGGCTCCTGGCTATACCAAAGAGATAGCGGAAATCATAGAGGAAAAATTTGGCGGTCATGTAGAGATTTTAGCGTTAAAATCCAATCATTTGGAAAGGATATAAGAAAAACCTATGAAAGCTTTTGTTTTGATCGAACCTGGCAAGGTCGGCTGGTATGATGCGCCGGAACCTGTCATAACTCCCTATGGGGCAATCCTTCGCCCGATCGCGGTGACCCCCTGTTCCTCTGATGTCCACACGGTATATGGCGGAGGCTCGCGCAAGGCTCCCAACCTGATTCTGGGACATGAATGTGTGGCGGAAGTCTTGGAAACCGGAGAGCTGGTCTGCGACTTTAAAGCCGGAGATCTTGTGGCAGTACCTGCCATCACGCCGGACTGGAGAGCCTGCGGAATCCAGGAAGGGAATTTTAAGCATGCGACCGCTCCATTTTCCGGCCACCAGCTTGGAAGGACGGCTCCGGGAGTATTTGCGGAGAAATTTCTAATTCCTGATGCGGATACCACTTTGGCGAAAATCCCTGAGGGAATCACATTGGAGCAGGCGCTCATGTGCGTGGATGTCGTTACTACAGGCTTTACAGGAGCCGAGTTTGCTGATATTAAAATCGGCGATACCGTAGTTGTCCTGGGAATCGGCCCCATTGGGCTCATGGCGATTGAAGGAGCGCGCCATCTGGGCGCCGCAAGGATCCTGGCTGTCGGCAGCAGGCCCATTTGTGTAAAGCTTGCCAGGGAGTTCGGAGCTACAGAGGTCTTAAGCTACAAAGATGGAAATGTAACGGAACAGGTCATGGAACGAACAGGAGGTCTGGGCGCTGACGGTGTCATCATCTGCGGAGGCGGGGATGAGGTCTTTGCTCAGGCGGTGGATATGGCAAAATACGGGATCGGAACCATATCCAATGTGAATTACTATGGCGGAACCGGAAACCTTCCCTTTCCTAAGTTTTCAGGCGGACGGGGCATGGCGGGAAAGACCATTCACACTGAGCTTGCAAAAGGCGGCAGAGTGAGAATAGAACGCCTTTTACAAATGGTCCAGTATGGAAGGATCAATCCTGAAAAGCTGGTAACTCACCATCTTAATGGCTTAGAGCAGGTGGAGACAGCTCTGCAGCTAATGAAAGAAAAGCCGGAAGATTTAATTAAAGTGATGGTTCGGATAGATTGGAAGTGAACATATGAAAACAATTAGCATCGTGGTGCCCTGTTACAATGAGGAAGAAAATATAAATGCTTTGTATCAGGCGATAGACCATATTTTTAATACAGAATTGCCAAAATACACCTATGAACTGATTTTTATTGATAATGATTCGAAGGACCGCACCAGGGAGATCATCCGTGGTTTGTGTGACGAGGATAAAAGGGTAAAGGGGATTTTTAACGCCAAGAATTTCGGGCAGTTCAATTCTCCTTATTATGCAATGCTCCAGTCAACGGGGGACTGTACCATTCTTATGGCAGCAGATTTCCAGGACCCGGTGGAGATGATCCCAAAGTATGTGAAGGAATGGGAGAAAGGTTATAAGATCGTCATCGGAATCAAAAAATCCAGCAAAGAGAATAAGATCATGTATTGGCTGAGAAGCTGCTATTATAAGACCATTAAAAAGCTTTCCGATGTGGAACAGATCGAACATTTCACTGGATTTGGCTTATACGATCAAAAGTTTATAAAGGTTCTTCAGGAGCTTGATGACCCGACTCCCTTCCTTCGTGGAATTGTGGCAGAGCTTGGATTTCGGCGTAGAGAGATCCCATATGAGCAGCCGAAAAGACGGGCAGGAAAGACCAGCAATAATTTTTACCGCCTGTATGATGCGGCCATGTTAAGCGTTACCTCTTATACTAAGGTAGGGCTTCGTCTGGCAACCATTTTCGGAAGCATCTGCTCCTTTGCCAGCATGATGGTGGCACTGATCTATCTGATTATGAAACTGGTGTACTGGGACCGTTTTCCGGCAGGTATGGCTCCTCTTTTGATCGGCATGTGTTTTCTTGGCTCTGTGCAGATCTTTTTTATCGGACTTGTAGGAGAATACGTTCTGTCCATCAATGCCCGTGTTATGAAGCGGCCTCTAGTCATTGAGGAGGAAAGAATCAATTTTACGGAAAAAGAGGAAATTTGTCCAGAAGATGGGATACTTTTAATGTCGGCATCCATGGAGAATGGGGAACAAAGATGAAATATAAGATAGATGTAGCAAGAATCCGTGAAAATTCAATCGTTTTAAACGGATGGGTCATTGGAAAGAGCCTTGACTCAGAGGCGGCATTTGAGGTTTTGGACGGGCAGGAAAAAAGCGTAGAATTTAAGTATGTCCCGGTGCGCAGAGATGATGTGTGCCAGATCTACTTTAAGAAAACAGCCGACAGGGATTTAGGGTTTGATATCCGAATTCCCTATATCCGGGAGAAAAACGAGGACAGAATCCTGGTGATCCGGTGCGACGGAAAAACTGTCAGAGTGAAGTTAAATGCACAGATCATTGAAAGACAGAACAGTTCTGCCCATAAAAAGGGCACAAAGCTGAAAAGCATGATGAATGCACAGACCTTCCGGTCAGCCGCGGATTTCTGGAAAGAAAACGGCTTTAAGGCTTTTGTATTAAAATCCAGGCACAAGCTTCAGGGAATTGACAGTGATTATGATTATCCGGAATGGTATGCGCTTACGAAAACCACGGACGAAGAGCTGGAAGCCCAGAGAAAGACGACTTTTGATTATAGACCCAAGATGTCTGTGGTAATACCAGCCTTTAAAACACCGGAGCGCTATCTGGCGGCTATGCTGGATTCCCTGCTGGCTCAGACCTATGGAAACTGGGAAGTGTGCATTGCAGACGGAAGCCCAAAAGGCGAGGGTGTGGAACGGGTATTAAAACGCTATGCCTTAAAGGATGAGCGGATCCGTTATGTAATTCTTGGCGAGAATAAAGGAATTGCAGGAAATACCAATGCTGCAATTGAGATGGCAACAGGAGATTTTATTGTCCTTGCGGACCATGACGATACCCTTGCTCCCGATGCATTGTTTGAGTGTGTAAAAACAATTAATTCCGATCCGGAAATTGATGTGGTTTATACCGATGAAGATAAGCTTGACATTGACGGAGGAGAATTATTTGAACCGCATTTTAAACCGGATTTTAACCCGGATCTGTTAACAAGTGTCAATTATATCTGTCACTTATTTGTAGTAAACCATGAGCTGCTCATGGAGGTAGGAGGCTTCCGGGAAGAATTTGACGGGGCACAGGATTATGATTTTATTTTCCGCTGCACGGAAAAAGCCAGAAAGATATCCCATATCCCTAAGGCTCTGTATCACTGGCGCTGCCATCAGAATTCCACCGCAAGCAATCCGGAAAGCAAATTATATGCTTTTGAGGCAGGGGCAAGAGCCATTAAGGCTCACTATGACCGGGTCGGCATAGAGGCACTGTCCGTTGAAAAAGGTATTGATTACGGAATCTATCGTACTACCTTTAAGATAGCAGGAGATCCTCTGATTTCCGTTATCATTCCCAGCAAGGATCACAGCACAGATCTGGATCTGTGTATTCGTTCCATCATAGAGAAGACCACATATCAAAATCTGGAATTCATTGTTGTGGAAAATAACAGCACGGAACCTGAAACCTTTGCGTATTATGAAAGGATCCAGAAAGAGTTTTCTTTTGTCCATGTGGTTACGTGGGAACGGGAATTTAATTATTCCGCTATCAATAACTTCGGTGTTGCCCATGCTAAGGGCGAGTATCTCTTATTCTTAAATAATGATACGGAAATGGTAAGTCCGGAAAGTATCCATGAGATGTTAGGCTTTTGCCAGAGAGAGGATGTGGGTGCTGTCGGGGTCAGGCTTCTCTATTCCGATGATACCATTCAGCATGCCGGTGTAGTGGTTGGCTTCGGCGGCATTGCAGGGCATACCTTTATCGGCCTTCATAAGGCGGAGAGCAGCTATTTCAATCAGGCTATGTGCGCCAGGGATTACAGCGCTGTAACAGCAGCCTGCATGATGAGCAAAAAATCTCTGTTTGAAGAAGTGGGAGGCTTTTCTGAGGATCTTGCCGTTGCCTTTAACGATATCGATTACTGCATGAAGATAAGGTGCTTAAATAAACTGGTGGTCTACGCTCCATACGCCCTGTTCTATCATTACGAGTCAAAATCAAGAGGGCTTGAGGATACGCCGGAGAAAGTGGCCCGCTTTAACGAGGAAATCAAAAAGTTTTCCCGGAAATGGCCGGAGATCTTAAAAGACGGGGATCCTTATTATAATCCCAATCTGACCCTGCGTAAATCCAATTTTGCCCTTCGGGACCTTCGCAAAGAAAAAATCGGGGAACCCTATCAGCTTGAGGTATGAGATGGAGAAGAAAGTAACGGTTATTATTCCAAATTATAACGGACTAAAATTTATGGAACCTTGTTTTAAGGCCCTGGAAGCTCAGAGTGATAAGAACTTTGAGCTTCTTGTGGTGGATAACGGTTCCACAGACGGAAGCGTGGAGTGGCTGAAGGATAGAAACATTCCGTCTGTTTTTCTGGAGAAGAATACAGGCTTTTCCGGGGCCGTGAATGTGGGAATCCGCCATGCGAAAACCCCTTATGTCATTTTGTTAAACAATGACACGGAACCGGAACCTGATTATGTAAAAGAACTGGTGCATGCCATGGACCGGTCGCCTAAGATATTTTCTGTCAGCAGTAAGATGATCCAGCTATATCATAAGGAGCTTATGGATGATGCAGGGGATATGTACAGCATATTAGGCTGGGCTTATCAGAGAGGCGTAGGACAAAGCATTAAGGGCTATCAAAAGGCACGAAGCGTTTTCGCCGCCTGCGCGGGAGCTGCCATCTACAGGCGGGAAGTGTTTGATGAGATCGGAGGCTTTGACGAGTCCCACTTCGCCTATCTGGAAGATATTGATGTGGGATATCGGGCGAAGATTTATGGATATGAAAATGTATATTGCCCCACAGCCGTGGTTTATCATGTGGGCAGCGGAACCAGCGGTTCTAAGTACAATTCCTTTAAGGTCCGGCTGGCTGCCAGAAATAATGTTTATTTGAATTATAAGAATATGCCTGTTTTGCAGCTTTTAGTGAATCTGCTTCCCATTTTAGCGGGAACCTTTGTGAAGTACTTGTTTTTCAAAAAGATTGGTTTTGCTTCCGATTATATGGAAGGGTTAAAAGAAGGGCTAAGGACTGCAAAGAATACCAGGAAGGTACCGTTCCGAATGTCCCATCTTGGTAATTATTTTCGGATTGAAGGAGAGCTGATCTTTGGCACGTTCCTCTATATATGGGAATTTTTACGAAGAAAGTTAAAAATTTTCAGGTGATTTTAAGAATATTTTAATGGCATCATATTGACATATCATGTATAATATACGGGAATTATGGTGGAGAAATATGGTGCTATGCACGAATGGAAGGTTTTGCTGCTATGATTAAGGATAATCAGAAAAAATTAAATGGGTTTCATGTAGTGCTGGATGGACTGGTCATTGTAATATCCTATGT
Source organism: Lacrimispora sanguinis (assembly GCF_044987295.1). Classification (NCBI taxonomy): domain Bacteria; kingdom Bacillati; phylum Bacillota; class Clostridia; order Lachnospirales; family Lachnospiraceae; genus Lacrimispora; species Lacrimispora sanguinis. The sequence goes on from NZ_CP173277.1 coordinate 3,803,994, forward strand.
ATTTGCCTGGCTGCTTCTTTTACTGGGAAATCGGTTGTTCAGTCCTGATAAACAGGTTTTAAGGCCACAGTACTATTTTGCGGCGCTTCTTATCATATTGCCGACCTATCTGCTGCTTTACGGCATCTTCCATTTGTATGCCCCAAAGAGAGTTCAGGAGAGGCGGTATGAGTTCGCCAATATCTGCAAGGCCAATCTCCTGGGAGTTCTGCTTTTTGCCCTGATTCTGACACTGGCTAAAAAGAATCCTTATTTAAAAGAGTTCTCTACCAGGATGGTATTTTATTTTTGTGCGATCAACATAACCCTGGAGACAGCCGTTCGGAATGTGCTCCGTTCGATGCTCCGCTCCATGCGCGCCAAGGGCTACAATCAGAAGCACATCCTTTTAATTGGTTACAGCCGTGCGGCGGAAGGCTTCATAGACAGGGTTCGGGTGAATCCTGAATGGGGCTATCAGATCAAGGGAATCCTTGACAACACAAAGGAATGGGGAACCGGATACAAGGGGATCAATGTCATCGGCAAGGTTCGTGACTTAGATGAGATCCTTGCGTTAAATTCTCTTGATGAAATCGCCATTACCTTAAGTATCAAAGAATATGCGAATTTGGAAAGAATTGTGGCTTCCTGTGAAAAATCAGGTGTCCATACCAAGTTTATACCGGACTATAATAACATGATACCTACAAGACCCTTTATAGAGGATCTGCAGGGACTGCCGGTAGTCAACATCCGCCGTGTGCCTCTTACGGATACGGTAAATGCCCTGATGAAACGAATCGTAGACATTTTTGGAGCCTCTGTAGCTCTGATCTTATTTTCTCCTGTCATGCTCATCACAGCAGTTCTTATTAAGCTGACTGCGCCGGGACCGCTTATTTACAAACAAGAGAGAGTCGGCCTTCATAACAGGTCGTTTCCTATGTATAAATTCCGTTCCATGGTGGTGCAGACCGCTACTGAGGAAAAAACGAAATGGACGACCCCCCATGATTCCCGTGTAACGCCTGTAGGACGTTTTATCAGGAAGACCAGCATTGATGAAATGCCCCAGTTTATCAATGTCCTTCGTGGAGACATGAGCCTGGTGGGGCCAAGGCCGGAACGGCCTCTCTTTGTTGAGAAGTTTAAAGAGGAGATTCCCCGTTATATGATCAAGCATCAGGTCCGTCCTGGAATTACCGGTTGGGCCCAAGTGAACGGTTACCGCGGCGACACTTCCATCACAAAGAGAATTGAACACGATTTGTATTACATCGAAAACTGGACCCTGGGATTTGATTTTAAGATTTTATTTCTTACCATATTCAAAGGGTTTATTAATAAAAATGCGTATTGATACTGGATACGACACGATTAGGATGAGGTTAAATAAATGAGAAATGAATTTGACGATGAAGTAGGCCGTGAAGATATAAGGAAAAGAAAGCGCGGTTACGACTCAAAACCAGATCCGTCTGATGATGATTACTACCTGGATGATGATTATGATAATTATCAGGAACAGAAATATAGCAGATCAAATCAGTCGGCAGCCGGTCACGATTTATTAAAAAAGGCTGATGATGTGTCCGTAAGGAGAGGCGGAGCTGGGGAAAGAACCAGGAGCGCTGACCGGTCTAATCAATCATCGGGAGACGGCCAGGCAGCCTTTCGAGGACAGCCCTCATCGGCCGCCGGTTCAGGTAAAAGCCATGGGGCAGCGGGAAACCGTGTTGCTTCAGGAAATAGCCAGGGAACAGCGGGAAGTCGTGTTGTTTCAGTAGATGGCCAGAGAGCAGCGGGAAGCCGTGCTGATTCAGTAGATGGCCAGAGAGCAGCGGCAAACCGTACTGCCGCAGGTATTAGCCAGGGAGCATCGGTAAACCGTGCTTCAGGAAATAGCCAGAGAGCAGCAGGAGGCCGGACTGCTTCGGGAAATGTCCAGGGCTCATCAAGAGGCCAGATTGTCATAGGAGACGGCGGCACAAAGCAGCAGCAGAGGGTGCCGGCACAGGATAAAAGTGTGGCCGCAAGCCGGTCAGCGGCTCAGGCTGAAAAAAAGAGAAAAGTCAGACGTGTCATTCTTATGGTGGTTCTTGAAATCTTTACACTGGCAGGCATTTTCGCCTATGCTTATGTAGCCAGACTGATGGGATCCATCAATAGACCGGATGATTTTAATAAAAGCCAGGTAAGCAATGATATCCTATCTCCTATACAGAAACAGCATATGACCGGCTATCGCACCATTGCAATATTTGGTCTTGATGGTCGTGATGGTAGTATCAATAAAGGAAGTAACTCTGATTTAATTATGATTTGCAATATTAACAGAGATACGGGTGAGATCAGGCTTGTATCCGTATACCGTGATACATACATGAGTATTGGTGAAGGATATTCTTATAACAAGATAAATGCCGCCTATGCCAATGGGGGAGCCGCTCAGGCCCTGGCTGCCCTCAACCGGGATCTGGATCTGGATATTACCGAATTTGTTACCTTCAACTGGAAATCGGTTGCTGACGGAATCAATATGCTTGGCGGTGTAGACATTGATATCACCAAGCCAGAGTTCCGTTACATCAATTCCTTTATCACAGAAACCGTGAAGGAAACAGGCGTGCCTTCGGTTCATCTTAAATCAGCAGGAATGAACCATTTAGATGGTGTGCAGGCAGTTGCCTATGCCAGACTGAGAAAAATGGATACTGACTTTCAAAGAACAGAACGTCAGCGTCTCGTAATAGAAAAGACCTTTGAAAAAGCAAAGAAGGCCGATCTTGGACTGCTTAACAGGATTTTATTGATGGAAGTGGATCAGATCGGGTCAAACCTTACCTTTAGTGACTTTACAGAGCTGCTTTTGGATATAAACAAGTATCATATCGGCAAAACGGGTGGTTTTCCGTTTACCCGGGGTGATATGACGGTAGGAAAAAGAGGAGACTGCGTAATTCCTCAAACATTGGAATCCAATGTTTCCGAACTCCATAAACTTCTTTTTGATAAGGAAGACTATGAGCCATCGGACATGGTTAAAAAAATAAGCGCTAAAATAGCAGCTGATACCGGCATGTATAAACAAGGTAGCACCTCGAACAACAGCACGAAAGACGATGATTCAAAGAAGGCAACAGAAGCGACGAAACCAGAGAAAACCACTGCAGCAGAAGAATCTTCCGCACAAGAAGGTTCCACAGAAACTACAGATGGAAGTGGAAAACCAGGAAAGCCTACGGATCCCTCAGAGAGCAGTACGGGTGAGACTAAGGAAACCAAGCCTGGGGAGTCAAGGCCTTCAGAAACGACAACTGGAGCAACGAAGCCAGGGGAAACAAAACCTTCCCCTTCTACCGGTGAACCGGAGACGACCACATCCCCTCATGGACCAGGGCCAGGTCAAACAACGGCACCTAACGAGACAACGGCTCCTCAGACATCCTCAGCAGGACCTGGCGGACCGGGCGAAACAACGTCTTCCCATCCTTCCAATCCGTCGAATGGCGGGGGTTCGGATGTCCCGATTGTGGTTCAGCCGCCAACCAACAATTAATTAGATAATTAATAGATGAATACCCCGCAGACAGGGCTTGACGATTAAAAAGGCCGCTGATGCGGGGATTTTTTTCTTTTCACATATTCAATATAATTTTATCACAAAATGGTCACAATTCATTGATAGACTCTGATTATCAAAAGAAATTAGAGGTATACATGAAAGGAGATAGATCTTATGTATGACGAAAATGAAAGCAAAGACACAGGCCGCGTGAATCCTGAAGAGAATAAAGAAGAAGCTGTTACCACAAATTTTATTATGAGGGATCCGGATTTGGATAAATCCAGTGCTCAGGACTCCGAAAGCAGCAGCCAGAATCAGTCCCAGGCCCAGACACACAGCTCTTATGAAGCAGAGCAGAATATTCCTCATTACCAGGAATACCAATACCACAGGGCAGCAGATCAAAATACATTCCGGGAGGAAGCAATGCCTAAGAGAAAAGGCGGCTTTGCAAAGAAGGCAGCCGGCCTTGTAGGAGGAGCTCTTGTCTTTGGAGTAGTTGCCGGAAGCACCATGGTTGGAATCAACTGGGCAGCCGGAGCTTACGGAAGTAAAAACCCTGTGGAGATCAGCAAGGCAGAAACCATTCCCTCCACCACCAACGAATCAGGGGTCCAGGCATCAAACACTTCCAACGTTACCGCTTCCAATGATGTTTCAGCCATCGTAGACAAAGCAATGCCATCCGTAGTTGCGATTACCAGCAAGATGGTTTATGAAAGTCAGACATGGTTCGGCCCTATGCAGAGAGAAGGGGTGGGCAGCGGCTCCGGGATCGTTGTTGGCAAGAATGATGATGAACTTTTAATCGTAACCAATAACCATGTCGTACAGGGGGCAGAGGAACTGAAGGTTACCTTTATTGACCAGGTAGCCGTAGATGCTTCCATAAAGGGAACGGATGCAGACAGTGATCTGGCAGTAATTGCGGTTCCAATAAAAAATATTTCTTCCGATACATTATCAAAGATTGCCATTGCCTCACTTGGAAATTCCGATGACTTAAAGGTCGGCCAGGGAGTTGTCGCCATTGGCAATGCTCTTGGCTATGGACAGTCTGTTACCGTTGGTTATGTCAGTGCTCTTGACCGTTCTGTACAGACCGAGGATGGCACAAGCCGTGATCTGCTTCAGACCGATGCGGCCATTAATCCCGGCAACAGCGGCGGCGCTCTGTTAAATATGCACGGCGAGGTAGTCGGTATCAATTCAGCCAAATATTCTTCTACAGAAGTAGAGGGTATGGGGTATGCGATCCCCATTTCCAAGGCTCAGGATATCATTGATACTTTGATGACCAGAAAAACCAGAACACAGGTTACCGATGCAAATCAGGGATATTTAGGAATTCAGTGCAAGAATATTGATGCAGTCACAAGCCAGCAGCTTGGAATGCCGCAGGGCGTGTTTATCTATAAGATCGTAGAAGGCGGAGCTGCTTCCCAGTCTGATCTGCGGGAAAAAGATATTATTACCAAGTTTGACGGCCAGGGTATTAAGACTTATGATGACCTGACAAACATGCTTAAATATTACGAAGGAGGAACCACCGTGACTCTTACTGTCCAGTCTCTTGAAAATGGACAGTATGTGGAAAGGAATGTAGATATTACCCTTGGCAAGAGGCCTGCAGAGGCTCCGCAGCAGGGTTAAGAAAAATAAAATCTCTCCAGGTTCAGTAATTGGGCCTTGGGAGATTTTTTGCATTTAAAAATGGACCAGCCGTAATTATATGTTTTAATCTATTAAAAAGTGCTTGACAAATGCAGGGGTTTCCAGTATTGTAATATATAGTTAGTTATCACTAACCATATAAATCAATCAGCTGATCTTCGTTTCACCGGATATCTAAAGTGAGGACTGCTGTTTGATTTCTTTTATTAATTCACAGCGCCTTAGGGCGTATATCTTTTCATACATAGTTAGCTTGGACTAACCAAGGAAATGGAGGTAATTGCATGAGCGTAGTGATTGTTGGAGGAAATGAGTGCATGGTACGCCAATATAAAGAACTATGCAAGGAGTATAGCTGCTGCGCAAAGGTCTTTACGGAGTTAAAGGGTGGGATGAAGAATAAAATCGGCAAGCCTGATTTGCTGGTGCTTTTTACCAGCACCATGTCCCATAAAATGGTCCGCTGCGCATTAAGTGAGACAAAGGGACTGGATACCATAATCGCCCGTTCCCATTCCAGTTCCATGTCGGCACTGAAAAACATTCTGGTAGAACACGCCGGATAGGAGGGAAAATTATGTCGGAAGAAATGCTGATCAGGCACTGTGCGCCAACACTGGCCGGGATAAAAACCGGGAGTTTGTTTTCCTGTCCATGCCGGTCCCAGAAAGAGATCCAAAATGAGGTGAGGCGGCTGAACCGTGTGCTTGCACCAAAAGGGATCCGGGTTTTGCCGCTGCGCTATTTCAAACAGAGGGCTTTGATTTATCTCTATCGTCCAAGCCACTTAGAAAGGGATTTATCTGATGGGTGTGCTTCCGCCTTGTTGAAACAATATGGCTACTCCTTTGAAAATTCCCAACGTTGTGTAGTCCAGCTTGTGAACAGGCTGCGTACCTGCTCTGGATTTCCTCACGAAATTGGTTTGTTTCTTGGCTATCCTCCGGAGGATGTTCAAGGTTTCATCGACAATAAGGCCTGTCACAGTAAATGTATCGGATGCTGGAAGGTTTACGGCGATGAGGAAAAAGCGAGGCAAACTTTTAACCGCTATAAAAAATGCACGGAAACCTATTTTGCACAGTGGTCCCAAGGCACAGCTGTTGAACGGCTCGCCGTAGCCGTTTGATATAGAAGGAATAATTGAGAAAGGTTGGTTATACATCATGAGTAAAATTGCAGTAGTTTATTGGAGCGGAACAGGAAACACCGAAGTAATGGCAAACGCTGTCTTAAAGGGAGCAAAGGAAAAGGATGCGGATGTGATCATGCTCACCCCTTCCGAATTTGAAGCTTCCATGATTGATTCTCTGGATGCCATCGCTTTTGGCTGCCCTGCCATGGGGGCGGAGGTTCTAGAGGAGAGTGAATTCGAACCCATGTTTTCGTCCTGCCTATTCAGGCTTTCGGGAAAAAAGGTTGCTCTGTTCGGTTCCTATGGATGGGGAGACGGCGAATGGATGCGTTCCTGGGAAAAGACTTGTGAAGACGCGGGCGTAGAGCTTGCTTTCGAAAGCGTTATCTGTAATGAAGAGCCTGACGGAGAGGCTGTTGCAGCTTGTAACGCGCTTGGTGCGGCTCTGGCAGAATAGGGAGATGTATTTCAAAGGGTTGAAACATTTAACCAATTGCGCTGAATACTTATATTTAGAGTATTCAGCGCTATATTTTTATCTATTGATTCGATATCAATTCAACTCATTAAAAAAATCTAAATTCCTGGCCTGCACTTGTAAGAGACTTTTAAATGCTTTATAATAATCTGGTATGCGGTGCATAATTACAGATAGAAGGAGATTACAATTTGGACGAGAAAGATTTTCCGGAAGAGAAAATGGAAGATACAGTTGCTCGCAGCTCTGACAGCGGCAAAAAGAAAAAAGACGAAGATGAGTATGAAAAAGTCTGCTATGTCTGCCGCAGGCCGGAGAATGTGACTGGGCCGATGGTTTCCATGCCCGGAGGCATGAATCTGTGCCATGATTGTATGCAGAAGGCATTTGATTCCGTAACACAGGGCGGATTTGATATAACGAAGATTCAAAATATGCCTTATATGAATTTGAATTTCAGTGATCTTGGAAGCTTAGACAAAAAAGATCTTGAGATACCCAATAAGCAGAGGGTTAAAAAGAGAGCGGAAAAGGAGCCGGGGCAGGAGCTGAATTTAAACGATATTCCGGCACCTCATGTGATCAGGCGGAAGCTTGATGATTATGTCATCGGCCAGGAGCAGGCCAAAAAGGTGATTTCCGTAGCCGTTTATAATCATTACAAAAGGGTATATCTGGCGGATTCCAAAAAGGTGGATGAGGAAGGAAATGTACAGATAGAAAAATCCAATATTTTAATGATTGGTCCTACTGGAAGCGGGAAAACCTACCTGGTTAAGACCCTGGCAAGGCTTCTTGATGTTCCTTTGGCTATTGCCGATGCCACTTCTCTTACAGAGGCCGGATACATAGGCGATGACATAGAGAGTGTGGTATCCAAGCTGCTTGCGGCGGCTGGCAATGATGTGGATAAGGCGGAACGGGGCATTATTTTTATTGACGAGATTGATAAGATTGCAAAAAAGAAAAACACCAGCAGCAGGGATGTAAGCGGGGAGTCTGTTCAGCAGGAGCTTTTAAAACTTTTAGAGGGAAGCAGTGTGGAGGTCCCAGTGGGCTCAAACCAGAAAAATGCTCTCACCCCAATGACTTCGGTGAGCACTGAGAACATCCTGTTCATTTGCGGAGGAGCGTTCCCGGATTTAGAAGATATCATCAGGGAGCGGCTAAAGGAAAAGTCCTCAATCGGTTTTTCAGCAGAATTAAAAGACCGGTATGAGAAGGATCCCAATATCCTTACCCACGTGACCAATGAGGATTTACGCAAGTTCGGTATGATTCCTGAATTTTTAGGCCGTCTGCCCATTACAGTAACTCTGGAATCTTTAAATAAAGAGCTGCTGGTCCGGGTTTTAAAAGAACCGAAGAATGCCATTTTAAAACAGTATAAGAAGCTTTTGGAGCTTGATGAAGTGAATCTGGTATTTGAAGATGAGGCATTGGAATGGATCGCGGAAGAAGCTCTTAAGAAAAAAACAGGTGCAAGAGCCTTAAGGGCCATTATAGAAAATTTCATGCTTGATATCATGTATGAGGTTCCTAAGGATCCTAACATTGGATCCGTGGTCATAACGAGAGCTTACTTAGATAAGAATGGCGGACCTCTTATTCAGATGAGATGTTAGTAAAACGGAAATCGATGGACAAGGGATAAAAAATACAAAAGAGTGGAGATAATAAGGACGGAAGGAGTGTGGGTTATGGTATTTATTGGTATCATTGCTTTGCTGGCTGCCCTGGATCTTTTAATAAAGAGTGCCATTGAGGATCAGGAAGAAGCCGGTTTTCCTAAGGAACTGGAGGGAAGCGGCGGAAAAATTTTGCTGCATAAGAATCATAATGCCGGTTTTTCCTTTGGCTATTTTAAGGATCATCCCTCCATGGTAAAGATGATTCCCCTGGCAGTGGCATCCTTTATCGGAGGAATGCTCGCAAGCCTTCTTCAAAGAAAAGGAAACATCTTAGAAAAATTGGCGCTGTCCGTTGCCCTGGGAGGTGCGGTCAGCAATCTGTACGACAGGCTGGTCCGCCATTATGTAGTGGACTATTTCAGTATTCAGTATGGAAAGCTTAAAAAAGTAGTGTTCAATCTGGGTGACTTATTCATTTTTCTGGGCGCTGGAATTATCCTTATCGTGGAAATTATTAAAGCTTTTAAAGAACGATGAAATGTAAAAAAGCGGCTGTCTTCTTGACATAGCCGCTTTTCTATTGTAGAATCAATGATAAAATATTACAAAATAGGAGTTGATCTTTTTGGATTCGAGTGACTATATACAGTTGCTTACGTTATTTTTGTTAGTTGGAATATCAGCATTTTTCTCATCGGCTGAGACTGCGCTTACTACGGTGAATAAAATCAGGGTACGGAATTTGGCGGAGACTGGCAATAAGAATGCCATTACGCTGACTAAGATTTTAGAAAACCAGGGTCAGATGCTCAGTGCGATTCTTGTCGGTAACAATGTGGTAAACTTAACTGCCTCTTCCATGTCCACCACACTGGTTATGAGTATTTGGGGCAATAAGGCAATAGGCATTGGGACCGGTATCCTTACGCTTGTCATTCTGGTGTTCGGCGAGATAACCCCGAAAACCATTTCTACCTTGTATTCCGAGATAATATCTTTAAAATATGCAAAAGTAATCTATGCTTTTATGATTGTCATGACTCCGGTCGTTTATGTGATTCGTATTCTTTCAACAGGAGTTTTGCACGTGATCCATGTAAACCCTAACCGGAAACAGGAGCCTATCACAGAGGATGAGCTGCGGACCATTGTTGATGTGAGCCATGAGGAAGGCGTGATAGAATCAGAAGAAAGAAAGATTATAAACAACGTGTTTGATTTTGGAGATTCCGTAGCGCGGGATATTATGATTCCCCGTATTGATATGACTTTAGTAGAGGTGAATGCTGCCTATGATGAGTTGATCGATATTTTCCGGCAGGAAATGTACACCAGGATTCCGGTATACGAGGAAACCAGTGACAATGTAATCGGAATCATCAATATGAAGGATCTGCTTCTTGTCGACAGGACAGATGATTTTAATATCAGGGATTTTTTAAGAGAGCCGCTCTATACATACGAGTATAAAAAAACTGCGGAACTTATGTTAGAGATGCGCCAAACCTGCAATAACGTTGTCATCGTTTTGGATGAATACGGAGCGACGGCAGGGATGATAACCCTTGAAGATTTACTGGAAGAAATCGTCGGAGAGATCAGGGACGAGTATGACGAGGATGAAGAAAATGAACTGGTTGAGGTGGAACCTTTTGAATATCTGGTGGAAGGCTCTATGAAGCTTGATGATTTAAATGACAGGCTGGACCTTGGGCTGGAGTCTGAAGATTATGATTCCATCGGAGGCCTGATCATCGGACAGCTTGACCGGCTCCCAGAACAGGGGGAAGAGGTTGTCTGCGGCGGAATCCGCCTTGTTGTAGACGAACTGGACAAAAATAGAATCGACAGGGTTCGGATGTATTTGCCTCATTAAGGGTTTTATTGGCCGGTGGTTTTGCAGGCATTTACCGAAAGGCTGGGAAAAAGGGAGAGAGAAGCTGAATACTTCTGCTCTCCCTTTCGCGTTCCCGAGGACTCTTCCGTCAACTAAGCATTCCCCCCGCGGTGCCGCTGACTGCGCAGATGGCCATGGTTGTGAGAAGCTGGTTCATAGAGCCGTTTAATCCTTTGTTTAAGAAAAAGGATACGGCTAAGAGCACCAGGAAATATAGAAGTCCCAACAAAAGGCCCCAGAAGAATCTTCGATGCCGTACGCTCTTTCCCATTAAGACTCCGCCAAAGAGACAGGCGATGATATAAACCGCATTGACTCCCAGGCGTATCTGACCTTCCTTCAGCCGGAATCTATAGAGTGCTAAGGCCAGGACCACCAGCAAGATTCCGGTCAGTATGTAGGTGATAAGAAGGTTTCTTAGTGTGACCTGAAGCTTTGATTTTTCCATTTGAATACTCCTTATATCTTGTCTTCTGGTTCAGTATATTCTAGGGGTATGGATGATATTCATGGATGTCCTAACAATAAAATTGATACTGAAATTACTTATCCTCATAATCAATGATTTTTTCCTGCAGCCGTTTTCTCTTATCTTCAAAAACAGTTGCGCGGTGTTTTACACCGGATGAAACCCGCTTTTTACGTTCTTCCGGTGTTTCCTTTGTAAGTTTCAATAAGGGTGATTTTTTCTTTTTCATATTATTCTGCCGCCTTAAAATTATAGACCGGCTTGATGATCTTTTCAATCTCTGCCGTGTCCGCAATATTGTTAATGATTTCATCCATAGACTTATAGGCAAAGGGGGATTCGTCAATAGTTGATTTATTGACAGTTGAGGAATAAATCCCTTCCATGGATGCCTTGAACTGAGAAAGTGTAATGCGTTCCTTAGCGGTGCTTCGGCTCATCAATCGTCCGGCTCCGTGGGGCGCGGATTGATTCCAGTCCGGGTTGCCCTTACCGACACAGATCAGGCTGCCGTCCCGCATGTTGATGGGAATCAGAACCCTCTCACCTTTCTTGGCAGAGATAGCCCCTTTGCGCAGAATCATGGATTTCGGTTCAATATAATTATGGATCGTTGTAAAGCTGTCCTCTATCTTAAATTTCATATGCTTGACGATTTCCTTTACAATAGCCATGCGGTTCAACGCGGCATAATGCTGGGTAATCATCATGTCATGGATATAATCATCGAGCAATTGCCCGTCGACAAAAGCCAGGTTTTTATCCACTTTTAAAAATTCCTGCCGGCGCTTTTCCAAGCTCTTGGCGGCGGCTTTTTGGTAGAATTCCGCGACTTGCTTGCCCAGATTGCGGCTGCCAGAATGTACTACCAGATAAAACCGGTTGTCATCACTTCGGTCAAGCTCAATAAAATGATTACCGCCGCCAAGTGTACCCAAGCTTAATTCAGCACGGTTTAAGTTCACATGGCTGGCACATCGTAGTTCGGCCAAATTGATATCAGCCATAAAAGGATGAGGATTGCTTCTCGTTGCAAACCCCGCCGGGATGTGTTTGTATATTACTTTGTCCAGCTGCTGCAATTCCACGTGATCATCCTTTAGCAACACGGTTTCCATGCCGCAGCCGATATCCACACCCACCAGATTTGGAACCACTTTATCTGTGATGGTCATGGTAGTACCGATGGTACAGCCCGCCCCGGCGTGAGTATCCGGCATGATACGGATTTGACTTCCGCGTACAAATTCTTGATTGAGCAGATTGATAATCTGCGAGATAGCTTCTTGTTCAATATTGTCAGTGAACACCTTAGCAGTGTTGTATTTACCTTGTAATTCAATCATTATGTCTTCCTCGTTTCTAAAAATGGGCGCAAAAAAGCCCGGGTATCAGCTACCCGGGCTAAATCAGCATAATATTAATAAAGGCATCGAATAACGCCATGCAGATTACAATAGTACGGGAGCGATTTATTATTATTTACAATGTGTTCAATTCTAAGCATGACGTCACCTTCCTTTCTATAATTTATTTTTAATCACATTATCATGATTACACCTATTTGTCAAGAATTTCCATAAAAATGATTTTACATGCTTTTTTATGCTGTTTTTAGAAAACTAATTTCGTATGTGTTTCCCCTGTTCCCTGGGGCAATTCATCTTGCACTCGTCTAAAACATGTGGTATAATCTCAAAGAATTAGACAAATACAGGAGGTGTAAGTTTATGAAGCATGTAAAGACCTTAAATTCCAGTACATTAAAAGAGTCCATGAAGAAAGGCGGCTGCGGCGAATGCCAGACTTCTTGCCAGTCAGCCTGCAAGACATCCTGTACAGTAGGAAACCAGAGCTGCGAGAACAGCAACCGTTAGTACAACAGCTGTGTCATCCTGTGTTCATATATGAGTGCAGAATGTGGATGGAAATAACTGTATAGAACAGCCATAAGGCAGATGAGCAGATGCCCCTACGGTCGTGATGACGGTAGGGGTTCCTTCGCTTGTCTGCCAAAAACCAATAATCAGTTAAAGCTTTTCAAATAAGGAGAATACAAGTGATTCATCAATATATCAACAATGGCTTCCATATTATTATGGATGTCAACAGCGGCTCCGTTCATTCTGTAGATCCGGTCATGTATGATGCCGTAGAGATCGCCGCAGGCATGGTGCCGGAGATGGAAGAGGCCCAGTCCCTGGGGGAAGAGGTAGGAGAAGAAGTACGAATCCGTCTTTCTGAAAAATATGGAGAGACAGAAGTAGAAGAAGCACTGGAGGAGATCCAGTATCTGATCAATAAGGGAGAACTGTTTACAAAGGATTTATACCACGATTACGTGGTGGACTTTAAAAAGCGGCAGACCGTGGTAAAGGCTCTTTGCTTACATATTGCTCATGATTGCAACCTTGCCTGCAAATATTGTTTTGCGGAAGAAGGGGAGTACCATGGCAGAAGAGCGCTGATGTCATTTGAAGTGGGAAAGAAGGCTCTCGACTTTCTTATTGCCAATTCCGGGAACCGAAGAAACTTAGAAGTAGACTTTTTTGGCGGGGAACCGCTCATGAATTGGGACGTAGTAAAGCAGCTTGTTGAATACGGACGGAAAAAAGAGAAAGAATATAATAAGAACTTCCGGTTTACCATGACTACCAACGGGGTACTGTTAAACGACGAGATCATGGAATTCTGCAATCGGGAAATGAGCAATGTAGTATTAAGCCTTGACGGACGTAAAGAGGTCAATGATGCTATGCGCCCCTTCCGTAATGGAAAGGGCAGCTACGAGCTGATCGTTCCTAAATTCCAGAAATTTGCTCAGCTTAGAGAAAACAAGGATTATTACATCAGAGGTACCTTTACCCGCCATAATATGGATTTTGCAAAGGATGTTCTGGAATTTGCTGATCTCGGCTTTAAAAGCATGTCGATTGAGCCTGTAGTGGCACAGCCGGAAGAGGAATATGCCATCAGGGAGGAAGATCTTCCTCAAATCCTGAAAGAGTATGACGATCTTGCGGTGGAATACATTAAAAGGCAGAAGGAAGGAAAAGGGTTCAACTTCTTCCATTTTAATATTGACTTAAACCAGGGTCCCTGTGTGGCTAAGCGCCTGTCCGGCTGCGGTTCAGGAACTGAGTATCTGGCAGTGACTCCATGGGGAGACTTTTATCCTTGCCACCAATTTGTCGGTGAGGAAAAATTCCTTCTTGGCAATGTGGACACTGGTGTGACTAATTTAGAGATCCGCGATGAATTCAAGCTTTGCAATGTTTATGCAAAAGATAAATGCCGGGACTGCTTTGCAAGGTTTTACTGCAGCGGAGGCTGTGCGGCTAACTCCCACAACTTCCATGGAAGTATCACGGATGCGTATGATATCGGCTGCGAGATGCAGAAGAAGCGGATCGAATCTGCCATTATGATTAAGGCGGCATTGGCGGAAGATTGAGAACACAATACTCTTATGCCCAGTAAACTTGGGCAGGAATAGGGAAATCAGATGAATTATAAGATCGTTGCAAAGGATGGACGTGCAAAGCGGGCAGAGGTAACTACCGTTCATGGCACCATCCAAACTCCGGTATTCATGAACGTGGGCACGGTAGGAGCCATAAAAGGGGCTGTTTCAACGGATGACCTCCGCGAGATCAGAACCCAGGTGGAACTGTCAAATACCTACCATCTTCATGTACGTACCGGCGATAAATTAATCAAAGAGTTTGGCGGCCTTCATAAGTTTATGAACTGGGACCGTCCGATTCTCACGGATTCAGGCGGCTTTCAGGTATTTTCTCTGACCGGTTTAAGAAAAATAAAAGAGGAGGGCGTATACTTTCAATCCCATATAGACGGACATAAGATCTTCATGGGTCCTGAAGAAAGTATGCAGATCCAGTCCAATCTGGCGTCTACCATAGCCATGGCTTTTGACGAATGTCCGCCTCATCCGGCTACTAGGGAATACATGCAAAACAGCGTTGACCGCACCACCAGATGGCTGGAAAGGTGCCGGGTTGAGATGGCAAAGCTTAATTCCCATCCGGATACCTTAAACAAGGACCAGCTGTTATTCGGCATCAACCAGGGCGGAACCTATGAAGATATCCGCATTGCCCATGCAAAGACCATATCCGCCATGGATTTGGACGGCTATGCCCTGGGAGGATTGGCGGTAGGAGAAAGCCATGAGGAGATGTACCGGATCTTAGATGAAACGGTTCCTTATCTGCCGGAGAACAAGCCAACCTATTTGATGGGAGTGGGAACTCCCGCTAACATTTTAGAGGCCGTAGACAGAGGCGTAGATTTCTTTGACTGTGTATATCCGTCAAGAAACGGCCGCCATGGTCATGTATACACCAATCACGGCAAAATGAACTTATTTAATACCAAATATGAGCTGGATCACAGGCCGATTGAAGAGGGCTGTGGGTGTCCGGCATGCCGTTCCTACAGCAGAGCCTATATCAGGCATCTTTTAAAGGCAAAAGAAATGCTTGGCATGAGATTATGTGTATTGCATAATTTGTATTTTTATAATACAATGATGGAAGAGATCCGCGACGCAATCGAGAACCACCGTTATGGGGAATACAAGGAACAGAAGCTTTCGGGTATGATGGCAGGTCAGACTACCTAAAATGAGAGACAAGCAGCGGCGGATCGTTATATAAGGAGGAAATGGTTATGTTATCAGCAACAGGCGGTACCATGGGCGTGGGCTTTTGGGTCATTTATATCGCAGTGATCTTTGGCTTCATGTATTTTATTGCAATCAGACCACAGAAGAAAGAGAAAAAGAAACAGCAGGAAATGTTTGCAAACATTGCAATCGGAGACAGTGTTTTGACTTCAAGTGGATTTTATGGTGTCATCATTGATATGACGGATGATACGGTTATCGTAGAGTTCGGCAATAATAAGAACTGCAGAATTCCTATGCAGAAGACTGCTATCGTTCAGATAGAAAAAGCACAGGCATAAGAAATCAAAGCACCCGGAAAGAGATTTTCTTTTCCGGGTGTTTTTTTCATAGAATATAGCTGGGCTTTTATGCAGAAGCAGCTTTACATGGTATCAGTATACACCTAGGGATTTTCAACATATGATTTACTAAGGGATACTTTATTAAAGCCAGCCTCCGTCAAGGCCGATGACCTGTCCGGTCAGATAAGAATTTTTATAGCCCAGGTGGTATACCAGATCGGCTACCTCCTCTGCTTTACCCAGACGTCCGGACGGGATTTCATCGATGAGAGCAATTAGTTCATCCTCCTCCAGGAACTGATTCATTTCCGTATCAATGGCGCCGCAGGCAACGGCGTTAACCTGGATGTTGCTCGGAGCCAGCTCCTTTGCAAGAGCTTTTGTAAATGCATTGATACCGCCTTTAGTGGCGGAATAAGCGACTTCGCAGGAGGCACCTGATATTCCCCATACAGAAGAGATATTAATAATCTTTCCTTGCTTTTTTTCTACCATTCCGGGAATGGCCAGCTTGCAGCAGTTGAATACTGATGTTAAGTTGGTGCGGACAATCCGGTCCCAGGCATCCGTACTCATATCCTGTAAAAGGCCGATGTATGAAATGCCGGCGTTGTTGACGAGGACATCCAGTGTGCCAAACTGCTTGCGCACCTGCTCAAAAAGTGCCTGGCACTGGTCCATGTCCCCCATATCCCCCATGCAGGAAAGACAAGATACCTGATAAGCTTCCAGCTCCTTTTTGACCTGAACAAGACGGTCCTCGCTGTGGAGGCAGTTGATGACCACATTGTATCCTTTTTTTGCAAATTTAAAAGCAACAGCTTTTCCGATTCCCCGGGAAGCTCCGGTAATGAGTACTGTTTTTCTAGCCATAACATCATCCTTTCTGTCAATATATGATACGTTTATTTTATCAAATTGTCAGAAAGAATGCAACGTGGCTGAAAAAAGGGCTTTTTGTGATTTTGTTACGGACCAAGCATTGCATACTTAAGGGCTGGTGAGATATAATGAAGATAGAAAACCTAATATCAGATAGAATAGAGAAAGCAGGTAGATAAATATGAATGAGAATTATGATGTGGTGATCATCGGGTCCGGGCCCGCAGGGCTTTCGGCTGCGGTTTATGGTAAAAGGGCAGAGCTTAAGATGGTTGTGATCGAAAAAGAGATGGCAAGCGGCGGTCAGGTCCTTAATACTTATGAAGTGGATAATTACCCAGGGCTGCCTGGAATTAACGGTTTTGACCTTGGTATGAAGTTCCGGGAACATGCGGAAAAGCTGGGAGCAGAGTTTTCCACAGACGAGGTCCTTCGGATCGAAGCGTCTGACGGGAAATTTACCGTGGTCGGAGAAGAGAGAACCTATGCGACAAAGGCAGTCATCATTGCTACCGGAGCCCAGCACCGGAAGCTGAGTGTGATCGGAGAAGAGGAGCTTACCGGAATGGGAGTTTCTTACTGCGCGACCTGTGACGGTGCATTTTTCCGTAATAAGGTGGCAGCAGTGGTGGGCGGCGGAGACGTTGCCATCGAAGATGCCATTTTCCTGGCAAGAATGTGTAAAAAGGTATACTTAATTCATAGGAGGAATAAGCTGAGGGGAGCAAAGACCTTGCAGACCCAGCTTTTTAACCAGAAAAATGTGGAAATCATCTGGGATACCGTGGTAGAGGAGATCGAAGGCGGAGACCAGGTGGAATCCCTGACCATAAAGAATGCCAAAACTGAGGAAGCGAAAAAGCTTGCGGTAGACGGAGTGTTTATAGCAGTAGGAATCAACCCGCAAAGCGAAGCGTTTAACAACCTGGTAGAGATGGATCATGGCTATATAAAGGCCAGTGAGGATTGTGAAACGAATGTACCCGGAATCTTTGCGGCCGGTGATGTGCGTACCAAACAGCTTCGCCAGGTTTCCACAGCTGTTTCAGACGGCGCAAATGCCATTACCAGTGTAGAACGGTATCTGACACGGATTTAAGCATAAAAAAAGCAGCCGGACAATTGTCCTGGCTGCTTTTTGCAGGCGTTAGAATTCTGGTTCAATAAGGCCGTAGGAGCCGCCTTTTCTTTTGTAAACCACATTGACTTCCTCTGTATCCGCATTCAAGAATACGTAAAAGCTGTGACCAAGAAGCTCCATCTGAACACAGGCTTCTTCCGGATCCATAGGCTTTATGGCAAATTTCTTTGACTTAACGATCTCTATATGATCATCTGGCTGAGTTTCATCTTCCAGAAAAGCTGTGGAAAAGGAAGGGGCGTTCAGTTTTTTGTCGATTAATTTGTTTTTATATTTTTTCAGCTGACGTTCCAGGATCTCTTCCACAAGATCAATGGAAACGTACATGTCTGTACTGGATTCTTCTGCTCTGATTATATGTCCTTTCACTGGAATGGTTACTTCAATTTTCTGTATTTCTTTCTGCACGCTGAGTCTTACTGTTGCTTCCGTAGCAGGAGCGAAGAAACGGTCCAGCTTTCCAAGCTTGTCCTCGACTGCCTCGCGTAATCCCGATGTTACCTCAATATTTCTTCCTGTAATTGTAAAACGCATAAGTCATCAGCTCCTTTTTCTTGAGATGGTTATAGTATAGCATATTTTTGAGAATAGTTCAATTACATTGTAAAATTATTAGATAATTATTGGTAATTTTTTGTAAAATGTCTCTACTTATTAGTTTGGCTAATTATTGAAAAACTATAGATAGGCTTAAAAAAAAGTCAAGGGAAAAAGAGAAATTTTCGTCGAAAAAGGAAACTTTATGACATATATACAAAAATTCGAAAGTCTGACAATGGGATGGGAAATATGGAAATCTGTGGAGAAAAAATGTGGATAATGTGGATAACTTGGTGTATAACTATTTTTCCCACTAATTATGGGATTTTATAGTGGGGATAAAAGTGGGGGAAAAATACACAATGGAATGTGGATAATGTGGAAAAGCGGAGAATCGAACAAGTTTTTTGTGCAATGTGTCAGGTTAACCATAAATTTTTCCAGATTTGCCGTTGTTTGCTGTGGAAAAAGGAAGGACATGGTAATAATAGGCCCTGTTTATTACCAGAATGTTAATTTTTTATGAATTCGTTGAATTAAGAAGGAGTTAGTGCTACAATATACGAGATTGTATCGTGTATATCGTTAAGAAGAGTAGGAGAATGAATTATGAACTTCGTTCAAAAAATATTTGGAACTCATAGTGAAAGAGAATTAAAATTAATAGAACCTATTGTGGATAAGATAGAAGCTCTGCGTCCGACCATGGTTGCACTTACGGATGAGGAGCTGAGAAACAACACAAGGCTCTTTAAAGAAAGACTTTCATCGGGCGAGACTCTAGATGATATTTTGCCGGAAGCTTTTGCAACGGTAAGAGAGGCAGCACGAAGAGTTCTTAATATGGAACATTTCCGTGTGCAGCTCATCGGCGGACTCGTTCTTCATCAGGGACGTATTTCTGAAATGAAGACCGGTGAAGGTAAGACCCTGGTATCTACCTGTCCTGCTTATTTAAACGCACTGGCAGGCAAGGGAGTCCAGATTGTAACGGTCAATGATTACCTGGCAAAACGAGATGCAGAGTGGATGGGAAGAGTTCATGAATTCCTGGGCCTGACGGTTGGGGTTGTGCTTAACTCCATGAATTCTGACGAAAGGCGTGAAGCATACAACTGCGACATTACCTATGTTACGAACAACGAGCTTGGTTTCGATTATCTGAGAGATAACATGGCCATCTATAAAGAACAGATGGTTTTAAGAAATTTAGACTTTTGTATCATTGATGAGGTAGACTCTGTATTGATTGATGAGGCTAGAACACCTCTTATTATTTCCGGACAGAGCGGTAAGTCCACAAAGCTGTATGAGGTGTGTGATATTTTGGCCCGTCAGCTGGAACGAGGCGAGGCTTCTGCAGAATTCTCCAAGATGGCAGCCATCATGGGAGAGGAAATCACGGAAACCGGTGACTTTGTTGTGGATGAAAAGGACAAGGTTGTCAACTTAACCGAACAGGGTGTGGAAAAGGTAGAGCAGTTCTTCCATATCGAGAACTTATCTGATCCCCAGAACTTAGAGATCCAGCATAACATCATCCTGGCACTTCGCGCCAATTACCTTATGTTCCGGGATAAGGACTATGTGGTAAAGGATGATGAGGTCCTGATTGTTGATGAGTTTACCGGACGTATCATGCCTGGAAGACGTTATTCCGACGGACTTCATCAGGCGATTGAAGCCAAGGAGCATGTAAATGTGCGCAGAGAGAGCAAGACTCTTGCCACCATCACCTTCCAGAACTTCTTTAATAAGTACAATAAAAAGGCCGGTATGACCGGTACCGCTCTTACAGAAGAGAAGGAATTCCGTAATACCTACGGCATGGATGCCATTTCTATTCCGACCAACCGTCCGATCGCACGTATTGACCAGGAAGATGCCGTTTATAAAACAAAGAAAGAGAAATTTGAAGCGGTATGCAATGAAGTGGAGATCGCTTACGAGAAGGGACAGCCTGTCCTGGTAGGTACCATTACCATTGAAACCTCTGAAATGTTAAGCAACATGTTACGGCGCCGCGGAATCCCTCATAAGGTGCTGAATGCAAAATATCATGAACTGGAAGCTGAGATCGTAGCAGATGCAGGTGTGCATAAAGCTGTAACCATAGCTACCAACATGGCAGGCCGTGGTACGGATATTAAGCTTGATGACGAATCAAAGGCAGCAGGCGGTTTAAAGATCATCGGTACGGAACGTCATGAGTCCCGTCGTATTGATAACCAGCTGCGTGGCCGTTCCGGACGTCAGGGCGACCCGGGAGAATCCAGATTTTATATTTCCCTTGAAGATGATCTGATGCGTCTGTTTGGTTCCGAACGTCTGGTAGGCATGTTCAATGCCCTTGGTGTGCCGGAGGGAGAGCAGATCGAACACAAGATGCTCTCAAATGCCATTGAGAAGGCTCAGATGAAGATCGAGACAAACAACTACGGCATCCGTGAGAACCTTTTAAAATATGACGAGGTCATGAACGAACAGCGTGAAGTGATCTATGATGAGAGAAGAAAGGTTCTGGATGGAGACAATATGCGTGATTTCGTCTTAAAGATGGTTACGGATATTGTGGAAAATGCGGTGGATCTTTCCGTCAGCGAGGACCAGGCACCGGAAGATTGGGATTTGAACGAACTTAACACCCTTCTTCTCCCTATCATCCCGCTTCAGCCGGTTACTCTTCCGGAAGATAAGAAGATTAAGAAGAATGAACTGAAGCATATGCTGAAGGAAGAAGCCATTAAGCTTTATGAATCCAAGGAAGCAGAATTCCCTGAGGGAGAACAGATTCGTGAAATTGAGCGTGTGATTCTCTTAAAGGTAATTGACAATAAATGGATGTCCCATATTGACGACATGGATCAGCTGCGTCAGGGCATCGGCCTGCAGGCTTACGGACAGAGAGATCCGCTGGTGGAATACAAGATGAGCGGATATCAGATGTTTGATGAGATGGCTGCGGCCATCCGGGAGGATACCGTAAGAATCTTATTCCACATCCGCGTAGAGCAGAAAGTGGAGAGAGAACCGGCTGCCAAGGTGACAGGAACCAATAAGGATGAAAGCTCCCCGAAAGCACCGGTAAAGAAGGTGGAAGCAAAGGTATATCCGAACGATCCATGTCCATGCGGTTCCGGTAAGAAATACAAGCAGTGCTGCGGACGTAAATTAGTATAGTATTTTTATAGAATTGGAGTTCGCACCCTTTTTAAGGGCCGGACTCCAATTTTGTATAGATAAATAATTTAAAATCAGAAAGTGGGTGACACAGTGGTAGAGTTAGACCAGTACAAATACGAATTATCAACGTTTGAAAAACCATTAGTGGAAGTGAGGGATTCACTTTGACTTAGATAATAAGTTAAAGAGAATCGATGAGCTGGACAAGTCTATGGAAGAACCGGGCTTTTGGGAGGATCCTGAAAAGTCGACAAAGATTGTACAGCTTGCAAAAAATTTAAAAGATACGGTTCAGACCTATAAAGACTTAGAGCAGCAGTATGAAGACATCGGCGTGATGATCGAAATGGGAAATGAGGAAAATGATCCATCCCTGGTTCCGGAAGTAGAAGAGATGTTAAACCAGTTTAAAGCAAAACTGGAAGACATGCGCATCAACACCTTGCTGTCCGGAGAGTATGACAACGACAATGCCATTTTAAAGCTTAACGCAGGCGCAGGCGGAACCGAATCCTGTGACTGGTGCGGTATGCTCTACCGCATGTTCTGCCGGTGGGCGGAGAAAAAAGGTTTTTCCCTGGAAGTTCTTGATTACCTTGACGGAGAAGAAGCTGGTATTAAGTCCGTTACGGTACAGATTAATGGACCAAATGCCTTTGGGTATTTAAAGTCAGAAAAGGGAGTTCACCGACTGGTGCGCATCTCTCCGTTTAATGCCGCAGGCAAACGACAGACCTCCTTTGTATCTTGCGATGTTATGCCGGATATTGAAGAGGATTTGGATGTGGAGGTCAACGATGAGGACCTTCGAATAGATACCTACCGTTCAAGCGGCGCAGGCGGACAGCATATTAACAAAACTTCCTCAGCCATCCGCATCACCCACCTTCCTACCGGAATTGTGGTCCAGTGCCAGAATGAGCGCTCCCAGTTCCAGAATAAGGACAAGGCCATGCAGATGTTAAAAGCAAAGCTTTACATGCTGAAGCAGCAGGAAAATGCGGAGAAATTGTCCGGCATCCGAGGTGATGTAACAGAAATTGGCTGGGGCAACCAGATCCGTTCCTATGTCCTTCAGCCTTATACTATGGTCAAGGATCACAGGACCAATGCAGAAACCGGCAATGTAGGAAGCGTTCTGGACGGCTCTTTGGATCAGTTCATGTACGCCTATTTACGTTGGCTGAGCACTGGGGCAAAATCCGGGGAAAGCAGCGCTGAATAGAGGATTTTTCCTGTATTTTTTTAAAAACCGAAGAAAATAAATAGAAAAATAGTTGCATACCCTGCCTAAATATGATAATATCTTCCCTATGAGCACAGATGTATTTCCGATGCGGACACAGAAGGGAAGATATTTTTATTATGGAAGAAAAAAGTAAATATTTTGTGGTAAAGCAAAAGGCTGTACCTGAAGTATTGCTGAAAGTAGTTGAAGCAAAAAAGCTGTTGGAATCGGAGCGCGTCATTACCGTTCAGGAAGCAACTGACAGGGTCGGAATCAGCCGCAGCTCTTTTTATAAGTACAAGGATGATATCTTTCCTTTTTATGATAATACAAAAGGAAAAACCATAACACTTGTGATGCAGATGGATGATGAGCCAGGCTTACTATCTGACCTGCTGCATGTGGTTGCTGTGTACCGCGCCAATATCCTGACCATACACCAGAGCATTCCGGTCAATGGGGTGGCCACCTTGACATTAAGCGTGGAAGTCCTTGAGACCACCGGCAATGTTTCAAAAATGGTAGAGGATATAGAAGAAAAAAATGGGGTCCACTACGTTAAAATTTTAGCCAGGGAGTAATGGCTGCCGGGGGATAAGCCAAATAACGAATCGAACTTCCTTAAAAAATAATACGAAAGCAAATTGCCGGAGGATAATATGAGACATATTGCAGTTATGGGCTATGGCACCATTGGATCAGGTGTGGTAGAGGTTTTGGAAAGAAACAAAGAAATAATTGCCAAAAGGGTAGGCGATGAAGTTGATGTAAAGTATGTCCTGGATTTAAGGGAATTTCCGGGAGATCCTGCGGAAGATAAGATTGTGCATGATTTTTCCGTTATTGAAAAGGATCAGTCCGTGTCCATGGTGATTGAGACCATGGGAGGACTAAACCCTGCTTATCCCTTTGTGAAGGCGAGCTTAATGGCAGGCAAGCATGTGGCTACCTCCAATAAGGCTTTGGTGGCGGCGTACGGCACGGAACTTTTAGAAATTGCAAAAGAGCACAATGTGAACTTCTTTTTCGAAGCAAGTGTAGGCGGCGGTATTCCCGTCATACGCCCTCTATATACTGCCCTCGCAGGTGAAGTGGTTGAAGAGATCACCGGAATTTTAAACGGAACCACCAACTATATATTGACAAAAATGGACAAAGCAGGCGAAACCTTTGAAACGGCCTTAAGAGAGGCTCAGGAGCTTGGTTATGCGGAGCGGAATCCGGAAGCCGATGTGGACGGACACGATACTTGTCGAAAGATTGCCATTCTGACAGCTATGGCAACGGGACACGAGGTTAATTACGAGCATATTTATACAGAAGGGATAACAAAAATAACGGATGTGGATTTCCGCTATGCCGATGCTATGGGAACCTCTGTAAAGTTGTTTGGCTCGAGCAGGATCCAGGACGGAACCGTCCATGCATTTGTAGCTCCGGTCATGATTGGAAAAGATCATCCGTTATATTCCGTAAATGATGTTTATAACGGCATTCTGGTAAAAGGAAACATGTTGGGCACGTCCATGTTTTATGGATGCGGGGCTGGTAAGCTTCCGACAGCAAGCGCTGTGGTAGCAGATATAATTGAAGCCCTTAAAAACCAAGACCACCATGTGGAAATGGGCTGGGATAGCGAAAACCTTACCATTTCTGCCATGAACAGCATCTCCTTCCGTTATTTTGTGAGGCTCAAGGGAATTGCTGATAAGCGTGTGAAAGAAGTGGAGGCAGTATTCGGCAAAGTGGAAGTGGTGGAACTGGACCATATGGACGAATTTGCCGTCCTTACGGAAACTATGACCGAAGAAGATTACGAAATAAAAGCGAAAAAGCTGTCGGGAATCAGGCAGCGCATCCGCGCAGAATTTTAACGCAAACAAAGTTTATGAGCATACAGCAAAGCGGATCAGTATGTCCGCTTGACTTTTCGCCAGGAGGCATCAATGTTAGTAGTGAAAAAATTTGGCGGTAGCTCCGTCGCAGACAAAGAAAGAATTTTTAATGTGGCAAAGCGCTGCATTGAGGAATATGAAAAAGGCAATCAGGTGGTAGTGGTTCTGTCCGCTATGGGAAAGACAACGGATGGTCTCATTGCAAAAGCCCTTGAGATAAATCCAAACCCTCCTAAGAGAGAGATGGATATGCTGTTAACCACCGGGGAACAGGTCAGTGTGGCCCTCATGGCTATGGCTATGAATTCTTTGGGAGTTCCGGCCGTTTCTTTAAATGCGGCTCAGGTGGCCATGCACACCACCTCTGCCTACGGAACGGCCAAATTAAAGCGGATCGATACGGAACGCATACGGCATGAACTGGAGGCCAGAAAAATTGTGATCGTCACAGGCTTTCAGGGGGTTAATAAGTACGAAGACTTAACAACACTTGGCCGAGGAGGCTCTGATACAACAGCCGTAGCCCTTGCAGCCGCCCTTCATGCGGATGCGTGTGAGATCTATACAGATGTGGATGGAGTATACACGGCAGACCCCCACATTGTTCCAAACGCTAGAAAACTCCCTGAGGTTTCTTATGATGAAATGCTGGAATTCGCTTCCCTTGGAGCAAAAGTGCTCCACAACCGGTCTGTGGAGATGGCAAAGCGTTATGGAGTTCAGTTGGTGGTTCTGTCAAGTCTGACCAGGGCAGAAGGTACAGTTGTCAAGGAGGAAACAAAATTGGAAAGAATGCTGGTTAGCGGTGTGGCCGCGGATAAGAATGTAGCCCGTATTTCAGTGATCGGGGTCAAAAATACGCCTGGAATTGCTTTTAAAATCTTTAATCTCCTGGCAAGGCATAATATTAATGTGGATATTATCATTCAGTCTATTGGACGGGAAGAAAGAAAGGACATTTCCTTTACGGTGGCACAGACTGATTTAAAGGATACCATGGATCTATTATTAGAAAATAAGGACTCCATCACCGCCCAGGATGTGACGAGCGAGGAATGCGTAGCCAAGGTTTCTATTATCGGTGCGGGGATGACAGGCAATCCCGGAGTAGCTGCAAAGATGTTTGAAGCTCTTTCCAGTGCCAATGTGAATATTAAGATGATCGCCACCTCTGAGATCCGGATAACAGTTCTGATCGATGAAGCGGATGTAAACCGTGCTATGAGGACAGTCCATGATGCTTTTGATCTGGCGGATTAAACAAAGGTGAAAAAATGAACTGGTTTAAAAAAATATTTGGCCTCGGGCTTCCCTGTCTGTTCCATTCCCTAACCGGACTTTATTGTCCGGGCTGCGGGGGAACCCGGGCCGTCCGGTCATTGCTGCGAGGGGACCTGCGGATGAGTTTTCAGTATCATCCACTGGTCCTTTATGCTGTTCTTGTACTGTTTTTGGAAATGATCCTACGGGCTTTCAAAAGGCGGGAAACCCCTCTGGATCATAAAAAAAGAGCCAGGATCATGATCCTGGCAGGAGCGGCTATTGTTGCAGCCAATTGGATTTTCAAGAATTATATGCTGGTCATTAAGGGTGTGGATCTACTTCCTCTTATGAAGTAGGGCCTATTCTCCGGAAGGGGAGGATGTAAGGGCCTGAGCGGCAGTCTCAAAAACTTGTCTGAAATAATGGCCCAAAGGTGTGTTGGTGTCCATGGTATCATATACAAAAATAATAAACAATGCCATCATAAGGCCGCAGACCGTGGAAATAATAGACAGGATCAGTCCAAGCTGGGCCTGCTGGGTAAATGGCTTTCCCTGTTTGGAGAGCACAGCACATGCGATGCCGATCAGACCGAGAAACAGGCCTGCAGGCAGACTCCAGATACTGAACAAGGGAAGACAGTCACTGGCAAGTCCAATGCCGCCCAAAAGAACGGACCAGAAGGCCAGAAGGGAACCTGTCGGACGGATCTGTGGCAGCATTCCGTTGTTACTATTATGGTTTTCTTCCATTCGTAATTTACCTCGTTTGCATATTGTGAAAACAAAAAAATGGTTTATTAACCACACTATTGTATGATTGTAGCACGAAAAAGGCTGCATGTCCAGACGGGTCTTGCATAAGGCAGGCCGATGAATTATAATAGTAAATTGAATAAAGCTGGAAGAAAATTCATCAGGATTCAAATTATGAAGAAATAAGGGGATCACCATGGATATAATAAAGGCATTACAAGAAGAACTTTCCATTAGCCGCGGGCAGGTAGAAGCGACTGTAAAGCTCATTGACGAAGGAAACACCATTCCGTTTATTGCAAGATACCGGAAGGAGGTTACCGGTTCTTTAAATGATGAGGTCCTGCGCAACCTGGATGAAAGGCTCCGCTATCTGCGGAACTTGGAAGAGCGGAAAGAACAGGTTCTCTCCTCTATCAGGGAGCAGGAGAAGCTTACGCCGGAGCTGGAAAAGAAGATATTAGAAGCCCAGACTCTGGTAGCTGTGGAGGATTTATACCGTCCCTATAAACCCAAAAGAAGGACAAGAGCGACCATTGCAAAGGAGAAGGGGCTGGAACCTTTTGCGGATCTGATCATGCTTCAGATGATAAAGACTCCCTTAACAGAGATTGGCCTTGAGTACGTTTCCGAAGAAAAAGGCGTTTCTTCCCCTGAGGATGCCATAAACGGGGCAAAAGATATCCTGGCGGAGCGTATTTCCGACAATGCGGAATACCGTACCTATATCCGAAATACCACCATAAACCAGGGAAGCCTTCAGTCAGCTGCAAAGGATGAAGAGGCGGAATCCGTATATGAAATGTATTACAATTATGAAGAAACCATTAAAAAGTCCGCTGGTCACAGGATCCTGGCTTTAAACCGGGGAGAAAAAGAGAAGATCCTTACGGTAAAAGTACTTGCTCCTGTGGAGCAGATTATAAGGTTTCTGGAAAAACAAGTGATTACAAAGGACAACCCATATACCACGACTGTACTGAAAGAGGTGATCTCGGACAGTTATGACCGCCTCATAGCCCCGGCCATTGAGCGTGAGGTAAGAGGTTCTTTGACAGAACAGGCAGAAGACGGAGCAATTCGGGTGTTCGGCAAAAACTTAGAGCAGCTTTTAATGCAGCCTCCCATTGCAGGACGGGTGGTCCTGGGCTGGGACCCGGCATTTCGGACTGGCTGCAAGCTGGCTGTTGTAGATGAGACAGGAAAAGTCCTTGATACCATAGTCATTTATCCCACAGCACCCCAGAATAAAGTGGAAGAAGCAAAAGCTGTTTTAAAGAAACTGATCAAAAAATACCATATATCCCTGATTTCCGTTGGAAACGGAACTGCATCCAGGGAATCAGAAGCAGTGATCGTAGAATTGTTAAAGGAGATCCCAGAGCAGATTCAGTATATTATTGTAAATGAAGCAGGGGCCTCTGTTTATTCTGCAAGCAAGCTTGCCACGGAAGAGTTTCCTGAATTTGATGTAGGTCAAAGGAGTGCCGCCTCCATTGCAAGAAGACTGCAGGATCCACTGGCAGAGCTGGTGAAGATTGACCCCAAATCCATTGGGGTAGGCCAGTACCAGCATGATATGAACCAGAAGCATTTAAGCGAGGCCCTTCAGGGCGTGGTAGAGGACTGTGTGAACAAAGTGGGAGTGGATCTAAATACGGCTTCTGCTTCCCTACTGGAATATATATCCGGCATTTCAAA
Source organism: Lacrimispora sanguinis (assembly GCF_044987295.1). Classification (NCBI taxonomy): domain Bacteria; kingdom Bacillati; phylum Bacillota; class Clostridia; order Lachnospirales; family Lachnospiraceae; genus Lacrimispora; species Lacrimispora sanguinis. The sequence goes on from NZ_CP173277.1 coordinate 3,832,408, forward strand.
ACCTATTGCAAAAAATATTGTAGTTTATCGCGAAGAAAATGGGGCCTTTACCGGAAGAAACCAGCTTTTAAAGGTTCCTAAGCTAGGGCCAAAGGCATACGAGCAGTGTGCAGGATTTATGAGGATCCAGGGAGGGAAGAATCCCCTGGACGGAACCAGCGTTCACCCTGAAACCTATGAGGCAGCAAAAAAGCTTTTGGCAAAGCTTAGCTATGATTTAACAGAACTGGCTCATGGAGGCTTAAATGGAATCGGTAAAAAGATTCTGGATTATAAGGCGCTGGCAGCCCAACTGGAAATCGGTGAGATCACTCTGCGGGATATTGTGAAAGAGCTGGAAAAACCGGCAAGGGATCCGAGAGATCAGATGCCTGCTCCTATTCTCCGCACCGATGTGATGGATATGAAGGATTTGAAGCCAGGCATGGTATTAAAGGGTACCGTTAGAAATGTGATTGATTTCGGTGCCTTTGTAGATATTGGTGTCCACCAGGATGGCCTTGTCCACATCTCCCAGATGTCGGACAAATTCATCAAGCATCCCCTGGAAGCAGTGAGTGTGGGAGACATCGTTGAAGTCAAGGTCATAAGCGTGGATGTGCAAAAGAAGAGGATCGCCCTGACCATGAAATTATAAAAGGAAGCTTGATCCGCCTGGCAGCTCATTGTAGGAAATACCGGGATATGAATGCCGAGGCGTATAGAAAGGAGTAAACGTGGAAGAGAAAGATCCGATTGAAATAGAAGTAAAATTAACTGCAAAGGACTTGTGGAAGTTTTCCATGTACCATTCTTATCGGGGGCTGCAGGGACTTTTTAATATCATTTTCAGTGTTGCTGCTGTTTTTCTCCTGATCACCACATGGAATTCCAATTCCGCCTCATACCGGGTGCTGTTAATCGTTTGCGCTCTGATGTTTACCGTCTGGCAGCCAGGCATTCTATATTTAAAGGCTCTTAAGCAGGCAAAGAATCCCGCAATTCAGAATGCCATGACTCTTACCTTCGATGAGAATGGAATTATGGTTTCTCAGGGAGAGGAAAGCCTGGAAATTAAATGGGAAAACATTGGAAAAGTGGACCGTATGAAGGATATGATGATCGTGTATATGGACCGGGTTCACGCCTATTTGCTGCCAGATTCTGTTACTGGAGAGAAAAAGACGGCTATCCGCGGGCTCATCAAAGAAAAACTGCCTCCTGAAAGGCGAAAGAGGATATAAATTATGGTAATAGAAAGCTGGAAGCCAGAAGAAACCTATGAATTTGGGAAAAAACTGGGAGAGGACGCAAAGCCTTCTGACGTATATTGTTTAAATGGTGATTTAGGAGTGGGAAAAACCGTATTTACCCAGGGGTTTGCATCAGGCCTTGGGATCAAGGAGCCGGTAAACAGTCCTACTTTTACCATTGTTAATCAATATGAGGATGGGCGACTGCCTTTTTACCATTTCGATGTGTACCGCATCGGCGATGTAAGTGAGATGGATGAGATCGGTTATGAAGACTGTTTTTACGGGGAGGGAGTAAGCCTTATTGAATGGTCGAATTTGATTAAAGAGCTTCTTCCTGATCATGTAATAACCATAACCATAGAAAAAGATTTGGAAAAAGGGTTTGATTACAGGAAAATAACCGTGGAGGGAATGTAAATGAGGATACTTGGAATTGAAAGCTCATCTTTGGTAGCTTCCGTTGCCGTGGTGGATGACGAGGTACTGACTGCGGAATATACGGTAAATTTTAAGAGGACCCATTCCCAGACCCTTCTTCCAATGCTGGATGAGATTGTAAAGATGGTGGAACTGGATTTAGAAACCATTGATGCCATTGCAATTTCCGGCGGTCCGGGCTCTTTTACCGGATTGCGGATCGGCTCTGCGACTGGCAAGGGCCTTGGCCTGGCTTTGAAAAAGCCCCTGGTTTCCGTTCCTACCGTAGACGCCATGGCATATAACTTATACGGCAGTGCCTACTGGGTCTGCCCTATCATGGATGCCAGAAGGAACCAGGTATATACCGGTATTTATGATAACCGGAACGGATTTTCCGTAATTAGGGAACAATGTGCCATGGACATCTTGGAATTGGTGGAAGAATTAAATGAAGCCGGACAAAAGGTAATCTTTTTAGGAGACGGTGTCCCTGTATACAAAAAGCAGATAGAAGAAAAGATAACGGTTCCATTTCTGTTTGCACCGGCCCATTTGAACCGGCAGCGGGCGGCGGCGGTCGCAGCTTTGGGAGGCTTATATTATGAAGAGGGAAAAACCATTTCAGCGGCCGAGCATTCCCCAGATTATTTAAGAAAACCTCAGGCGGAGCGGGAACGGGAGGCAAATTTTTCTTAATGAAAGCAAGCAAGCGTAACCGTGGCTTAAATTTAGAAAAATAACTGTTTGATGAACCGCTAAGTGAATCGAACTTCCATGAAAGGGGGAGAAGCCCATGGTTCATGAAATGAGACGGTCGGATGTATCCGGAGTCGCTGAAGTAGAACGGCTCTGCTTTTCGGATCCATGGTCCTTAGAAACTGTCAAAGATGGCTTAGAAAGCAGACTCGATACCTGGCTGGTGGTGGAAGAAGAGGGAGCCGTTTTAGGGTACTGCGTTTTCCGTGTGATTGCCGGGGAAGGAGAACTGCTTCGGATAGCCGTTTTACCAGCTTACAGGGGGAGGGGTCTCTCGAAGAAACTTATGGACCGACTGGTGGAATCTTCCATAAAAAAAGGGGTAAAATCCCTGTCTTTAGAGGTCCGGGAAAGTAATAAAAAAGCTAGAAACCTTTATAGATACTATGGTTTTGAAGAAGAAACCATCCGGAAAAATTATTATCGTAATCCCTGCGAAAATGCTATCATCATGTGGAACCGCCGGATATGAAACATTTACCACTAAAAATAAGGGGAAACACCGTTTATAATGTAGGGGTATCCAGTGAGGATGCCCTTTTTCCTATTTTCGGATGACGCAAAACGGAAACAGGGCCTGACTGGTAAGTGCGAAAAAGGAAATACCCTACGGGTATACCTCTATGCCCAAAAAGCATGGGCAGTAAAATGGAAAGGTGAGAGGAAGATGAGAAAGTACAAAAACGGTGGTCAGCTTGAAACAGTTGTGTGCAACTGCTGTGGCAAAAAAATTATCGTGTCAGAAGGTGTTGCCAGGGAGGGGGTAATAAGCGTCAATCATACCTGGGACTTTTTCTCCGAGAAAGATGGGGAAATCCATCATTTTGATTTATGTGAGGACTGTTACGATGCCATGATTCAGGAATTCAAGATTCCTGTGGAGGTAGAAGAACAGCTGGAATATTTATAGTTGCTAATTGCCTCTGCTTTGTGATATGATTTTATGAGGCGGTTTTTGCCGCTTTTTATTGATTGAAATCAAAGCGAGGAAATTTTATGTTGGATATATGTTTACTGGGAACCGGAGGAATGATGCCTCTGCCGTATCGGTGGCTGACAGCCATGATGGCCAGATGTGGCGGCAGTGATCTTCTTATTGACTGCGGAGAAGGAACCCAGATTGCGTTAAAAGAAAAGGGCTGGAGCCCGAAACCCATTGACATCATTTGTTTTACCCATTATCACGCCGACCATATTAGTGGTCTTCCGGGGCTTCTTCTGACCATGGGCAATGCGGAAAGGACAGAACCCCTTACTCTTATTGGGCCAAAGGGCTTAGAGCGTGTAGTGAGTGCGCTGAGGACTATTGCGCCGGAGCTGCCCTTTGAACTGAAATTCATCGAGCTTGACCAGCTTAGAGAGCAGGTAAAGATCGGGCCTTATGTAATCGATGCTTATCGGGTGAACCACAATGTTGTTTGCTATGGATATTCCATTTCCATTCCAAGGACAGGCCGGTTTGATGTGGACCGGGCTAATGCCGCCGGAATACCTCAGAAATTCTGGAGCCGCCTGCAAAAAGGGGAAACCATTGAAGAAGGCGAAAGAACTCTGACTCCTGATATGGTCTTAGGTCCGGATAGACGGGGGCTTAAGGTAACCTATTGTACGGATACAAGGCCGGTTCCTGTAATTGCGGAATACGCAAAGGAGGCGGATCTTTTTATCTGCGAAGGTATGTACGGAGAGGAAGGAAAGGAAGCAAAGGCCAGAGAGTATAAGCATATGACCTTTTATGAGGCTGCCAGACTGGCCAAGGAAGCCCAGCCCAAACAGATGTGGCTGACTCATTACAGCCCCTCCCTTACCAGACCCGAGGAATACTTGGAGAAAGTCCGGGAAATTTTCCCTCGAACCAAAGTGGCAAAGGATGCCTGGACCCTGGAACTGGAATTTGATGAGGAGTGAGGGAGCAGCGATGAAAAAGAATCATACAGAGGAAGATGTATATATACTTGCGATTGAAAGTTCCTGTGATGAGACGGCAGCTGCCGTTGTAAAGAACGGAAGAGAGATCCTTTCCAATGTGATCTCCTCTCAGATCGCCCTGCATACATTATACGGGGGCGTTGTACCGGAAATCGCATCCAGAAAGCATATTGAAAAGATAAATCAGGTCGTTGAGGCAGCCCTTCTGGAGGCTGGGATGTATCTGGAGGATATGGACGCCATAGGCGTTACGTATGGTCCCGGCCTGGTAGGAGCGCTCCTCGTAGGCGTTGCAGAGGCGAAAGCCATTGCTTATGCTACAGGTAAGCCGCTGGTGGGTGTCCATCATATTGAAGGACATGTATCGGCCAACTTTATTGAGCATCCGGATCTGGAGCCGCCTTTTTTATGTTTGATCGTATCCGGCGGCCATACCCATCTTGTTATTGTAAAAGATTACGGTGAATTTGAAATCCTGGGCCGTACCAGGGATGATGCGGCAGGAGAGGCATTCGACAAGGTGGCAAGAGCAGTGGGCCTTGGGTACCCGGGAGGTCCGAAGATTGATCTGGCAGCAAAGGAAGGAAATCCCCATGCCATCAAGTTCCCCCGGGCAAAGGTGGAAGGGAACATCTACGATTTCAGCTTCAGCGGCTTAAAGTCAGCAGTATTAAACCACATCAACCATGCGAACATGATGGGAGAGGAAATCGGTGTTGCTGATTTAGCGGCCTCTTTCCAAAGTGCGGTCGTGGATGTGCTGGTGAGTCATACGGTGGATGCGGCAAAGGAATATGGATTTAAAAAGATCGCCATAGCCGGCGGTGTAGCTTCCAATTCTGCCTTGCGAAAAGGGATGGGCCTTGCATGTGAAAAAGCCGGCATTGCCTTTTACTATCCGTCACCCATTTACTGCACAGATAACGCAGCCATGATCGGCACAGCAGCTTATTACGAATATATCAATGGAGCGAGAGCCGGTTGGGATTTGAATGCAGTTCCCAATTTAAAGCTGGGTGAAAGGTGATGGGCGGATGGAAAGCAGGGGTAGAACGGCAGCAGTCATATTAGCAGCAGGAAAAGGGACACGCATGGGTAGCCAGGTGCATAAGCAGTACCTGGAGCTCTTCGGGAAACCTCTGCTGTATTATGCGCTGGAAGCCTTTGAGAATAGTTCGGTAGATGAGATTGTCCTGGTGACCGGCCTTGGAGAGTCCGGTTATTGCCAGGAGGAGATCATAGAGAAATACGGTTTCAGCAAGGTGACCGCAGTTACTGAAGGAGGAAAGGAACGGTATCATTCCGTATATGAAGGACTTAAGGCAGTAAACAACTGTGAATACGTCCTGATCCATGACGGGGCCAGACCCTGCGTGACAGTCGAGATCATAGAGGCAGCTTCCGATGCCGCCAGAATGTATAAGGCTTGCGCAGTTGGGATGCCTGTAAAAGATACCATTAAAATTTCCGACGAAAGTGAATTTGCAGCCATGACTCCGGACCGGAACAGTCTTTGGCTGATTCAGACTCCTCAGGCATTTGAACATGAACTGGTACTTCGGGCATATGAGAAGCTTATGTCATCGGAACAGTATCAGGTGGGAGTAACGGATGATGCCATGGTAGTGGAAACCATGACTCACGAAAAAGTGAAGTTAATTCGGGGCGATTACGCCAACATAAAGATCACAACACCGGAGGATATGGAAATAGCCGGTGTGCTGATGAAAAGAAAATACCGCGAAAAATAAAAGGATGCTGTGAGTGCAGCTTCCTTTTTATTTTTTTCCTCCTGATTTTAAAAGGTCCTTTACGATCAGATGAAGGTGGTCAAGCTGTTCACGGTTTAAATGCTGTGCATCTTCCATTAGTTCTTTTAGTTTTGCCGGGCTGCTGATGTTGTGAGAGAAAAATTCGGATGGCTCAATATCCAGATACTCGCATATATAGAAAAAACCCATCATGGACGGAAGAGCCAGTCCATTTTCTATTTTATGGATATATGTGGGATTCTGCCCGAGAGACAGACTCATATCACGTGCAGACACGCCCTTTTGAGCTCTGAGCTCAGAAAGGCGTTTTGAAAAATTGAAATCTATATACATAGGTAGCTCCTCCTGATTCCATAGTATTGCATTAAATGAAATATATGTAGTAAATAATGCAATCCATCACTTGACATGTTGCATTCATTACAATATTATTAGTTATATAAAGTATTTAATGTATGATTATACAGAAAAGTCTGCCATACAGGTAGGCGGCTGTCAGATTTTACCTGGGTTTGCACCGGAAGTAATACTCTTCGTGTGTACCTTTACACCCGATAAAGCAGGGTGCTCTGCCCGGAAACCATGGCAGGAAAGATGAAAGAAGGTACGGTAGATGAAAACTGAAGAAAACAGGATAGAGAAGGACAAAAACGCCAGGTCCGGACTTTTGGAGCGGATAGCGGCGGATTCGGGCTGTATGTACCTGTCAGATTTAAGAAACTGTATTTCTAAAAGATGCTGCCGCTTCGTTATTGCCGAAATACCGGCAGATGATTACACAGTACAAGTATGGGAAGATGCGATCAATTATATGACCGGCACAAAAGAAGATTTTAAGTCAGCGGAAGAAGCAAAACAACGACTTTTAGCGTATTTCTGAGACTTAAAAATATAATTTGAAAAAAATGTAAAAATGTGTTGACAGAATAAACAAACAATGATAAACTATCCAAGTTGCAGCTGATAAGTGCAGCAAAACAAGCAGTATTAGTCTCCAAGAGATTTGGAAAAATAGAAAAAAGTGCTTGACAAAAGCATGAACTTCTATTAAAATGTAAAAGCACATTTGGAGAGGTATCGAAGTGGTCATAACGAGGCGGTCTTGAAAACCGTTTGTCCGCAAGGGCGCGTGGGTTCGAATCCCACCCTCTCCGTTGGCAGGTTTTTAGCCGCTAATAACATAAGAGAATCAGCTAATTGCAGAAGTACCCAAGCGGCTGAAGGGGCTCCCCTGGAAAGGGAGTAGGCCGTTAGTAGCGGCGCGAGGGTTCAAATCCCTCCTTCTGCGTCAGCATCAAGGAAGCGAACCTTCTGGTCGATGCACAGCACTTTGAAAACTGAAGATTGAACAGTATGTAAAACCCTGAAAATTCTAATAAAACAAGCCATGTTTGATGGCTTTGAATGAGAAAATTTCAGAACGAATACAAGTAATTGTATACGAACCAAACAACAAGTAAAACGGGAAATAAATTAGCTAGTTAGTTGATTTTGACCCCGGATTGAACACCATTTAATTTGAGAGTTCGATCCTGGCTCAGGATGAACGCTGGCGGCGTGCTTAACACATGCAAGTCGAGCGAAGCGATTTCAAGGAAGTTTTCGGATGGAATTGAAATTGACTTAGCGGCGGACGGGTGAGTAACGCGTGGGTAACCTGCCTCATACAGGGGGATAACAGTTGGAAACGGCTGCTAATACCGCATAAGCACACAGTGCCGCATGGTACGGTGTGAAAAACTCCGGTGGTATGAGATGGACCCGCGTCTGATTAGGTAGTTGGTGAGGTAACGGCCCACCAAGCCGACGATCAGTAGCCGACCTGAGAGGGTGACCGGCCACATTGGGACTGAGACACGGCCCAAACTCCTACGGGAGGCAGCAGTGGGGAATATTGGACAATGGGGGAAACCCTGATCCAGCGACGCCGCGTGAGTGAAGAAGTATTTCGGTATGTAAAGCTCTATCAGCAGGGAAGAAAATGACGGTACCTGACTAAGAAGCCCCGGCTAACTACGTGCCAGCAGCCGCGGTAATACGTAGGGGGCAAGCGTTATCCGGATTTACTGGGTGTAAAGGGAGCGTAGACGGCACTGCAAGTCTGGAGTGAAAGCCCGGGGCTCAACCCCGGGACTGCTTTGGAAACTGTGGTGCTAGAGTGCAGGAGAGGTAAGTGGAATTCCTAGTGTAGCGGTGAAATGCGTAGATATTAGGAGGAACACCAGTGGCGAAGGCGGCTTACTGGACTGTAACTGACGTTGAGGCTCGAAAGCGTGGGGAGCAAACAGGATTAGATACCCTGGTAGTCCACGCCGTAAACGATGAATACTAGGTGTTGGGGAGCAAAGCTCTTCGGTGCCGCCGCTAACGCAATAAGTATTCCACCTGGGGAGTACGTTCGCAAGAATGAAACTCAAAGGAATTGACGGGGACCCGCACAAGCGGTGGAGCATGTGGTTTAATTCGAAGCAACGCGAAGAACCTTACCAAGTCTTGACATCGGAATGACCGGGATGTAACGATCCCTTCCCTTCGGGGCATTCTAGACAGGTGGTGCATGGTTGTCGTCAGCTCGTGTCGTGAGATGTTGGGTTAAGTCCCGCAACGAGCGCAACCCTTATCCTTAGTAGCCAGCAAGTGAAGTTGGGCACTCTGGGGAGACTGCCAGGGATAACCTGGAGGAAGGTGGGGATGACGTCAAATCATCATGCCCCTTATGATTTGGGCTACACACGTGCTACAATGGCGTAAACAAAGGGAAGCAAAGGAGCGATCTGGAGCAAACCCCAAAAATAACGTCTCAGTTCGGATTGTAGTCTGCAACTCGACTACATGAAGCTGGAATCGCTAGTAATCGCGGATCAGAATGCCGCGGTGAATACGTTCCCGGGTCTTGTACACACCGCCCGTCACACCATGGGAGTTGGTAACGCCCGAAGTCAGTGACCCAACCGTAAGGAGGGAGCTGCCGAAGGCGGGACTGATAACTGGGGTGAAGTCGTAACAAGGTAGCCGTATCGGAAGGTGCGGCTGGATCACCTCCTTTCTAAGGAAGAAGAAGTAAGGGTTTTATATACTGTTGAGTCTTAAGTTTTCAAAGAAATAAAAAAAGAATATGGAAACACCAAGAAGACAAAAGATTTCTGGTGCCGATGCGCTTAGGGGAGACACCCGTTCCCATCCCGAACACGATGGTTAAGACTTAAGCGGCCGATGGTACTATGCTGGAGACGGCATGGGAGAGCAGGTGGGTGCCAGATTACTTTATGGGGGTGTAGCTCAGTTGGGAGAGCACCTGCCTTGCAAGCAGGGGGTCAAGAGTTCGAATCTCTCCATCTCCATTTGGTGTAATTGTGAAGTTAGCTTTCATAGATAACGTTTCTGATTGCATCACGCATGTACCTTGAAAACCACATATTGAAATATATCTAGATAAAGTCTTTATTATAAAGACGATATCAAGACATCCGAGGTGTTACATCTAACGATGTAACCAAACAAAACTCGTTAAAGTAACCGTAACGTACGGTGAAATAACAAACCTAAGACCAGAGATACAACGCTATGTATCTTAGATAAGTAGCCCGCACCCGCAGGTGAACATCGAATTGGTTAAGCTAATAAGAGCGCAGGGTGGATGCCTTGGCACTAAGAGCCGATGAAAGACGTGATAAGCTGCGAAAAGCTTCGGGGAGGAGCAAATATCCTTTGATCCGGAGATATCTGAATGGGGAAACCCAACTGAGCAAACCTCAGTTGTCGTATGGTGAATACATAGCCATACGTCGGGAACCCGGGGAACTGAAACATCTAAGTACCCGGAGGAAAAGAAAGAAAACTCGATTTCCAAAGTAGCGGCGAGCGAAATGGAAGGAGCCTAAACCAGTATGCGTGCATACTGGGGTTATGGACTGCAATAAGTGAGACGATTTGTTACCAGAACGGTCCTGGAAAGACCGGCCATAGAAAGTGAAAGCCTTGTATGGGAAAGCAATAGTCAGCGAGCAGGATCCAAAGTACCACGAGACACGAGAAACCTTGTGGGAATTCGGGGGGACCACCCCCCAAGGCTAAATACTACTTAGTGACCGATAGCGCATAGTACTGTGAAGGAAAGGTGAAAAGGACCCCGGGAGGGGAGTGAAAAAGAACCTGAAACCCTGTGTTTACAAGCTGTGGAACCACGTTAAAGGTGGAACCGCGTACTTTTTGTAGAACGGTCCGGCGAGTTACCGTTACTGGCAAGGTTAAGCACTTAAGGTGTGGAGCCGAAGGGAAACCAAGTCTTAATAGGGCGAATGAGTCAGTAAAGGTAGACCCGAAACCGGGTGATCTACCCATGTCCAGGTTGAAGTTTCCGTAAAAGGAAATGGAGGACCGAACGCACATCCGTTGAAAAGGGTGGCGATGAGGTGTGGGTAGGGGAGAAATTCCAATCGAACCCGGAGATAGCTGGTTCTCCTCGAAATAGCTTTAGGGCTAGCCTCGTATTAGTCTGCCGGAGGTAGAGCACTGAATTTCCTAGGGGGCGTCAAAGCTTACCAAAGAATATCAAACTCCGAATGCCGGCCAGATGATGTACGGGAGTCAGACTGCACGAGATAAGTTGGGTAGTCAAAAGGGAAAGAGCCCAGACCACCAGCTAAGGTCCCAAAGTGCGTGTTAAGTGGAAAAGGATGTGGGATTTCACAGACAACTAGGATGTTGGCTTAGAAGCAGCCACACATTCAAAGAGTGCGTAATAGCTCACTAGTCGAGAGGTCCTGCGCCGAAAATGTCCGGGGCTAAAACACGACACCGAAGCTGTGGAATGTATCGTATGATACATTGGTAGAGGAGCATTCTTAACGCACAGAAGCATTACCGTAAGGAGATGTGGAGTGTTAAGAAGAGAGAATGCCGGAATGAGTAGCGAGATGGAGGTGAGAATCCTCCAGGCCGAATATCTAAGGTTTCCAGAGTAAAGCTGATCTGCTCTGGGTAAGTCGGGGCCTAAGGCGAGGTCGAAAGACGTAGTCGATGGACAACAGGTTGAAATTCCTGTACCGCATATTATCAGAACTGTGGGGACACAGAACCGAAGAAGAACCCGGGAATGAAAAGACCGGGGCAAGCACTGGACTGGCTGGAATGGCAAATCCACCCAGCAACAGGAAGGTGTGACGCGTACCGAACATAAGTAGGGAAGTCTTCGTAGGGGCTGTCAAGAAAAGCCGCTATTGTGTAATATGTGCCCGTACCGTAAACCGACACAGGTGGATGAGGAGAGAATCCTAAGGCCGGCGGGAGAAGCATTGTTAAGGAACTCGGCAAAATGACCCCGTAACTTCGGGATAAGGGGTGCCTGGGAAACCAGGCCGCAGAGAATAGGCTCAAGCAACTGTTTAGCAAAAACACAGGTCTATGCAAAACCGAAAGGTGAGGTATATGGGCTGACGCCTGCCCGGTGCTGGAAGGTTACGAGGAGGGGTTAGCGGCAACGCGAAGCTCTGAATTTAAGCCCCAGTAAACGGCGGCCGTAACTATAACGGTCCTAAGGTAGCGAAATTCCTTGTCGGGTAAGTTCCGACCCGCACGAAAGGCGTAATGATTTGAGCGCTGTCTCAACAATGCACCCGGTGAAATTGAAATACCAGTGAAGATGCTGGTTACCTGCGCCAGGACGGAAAGACCCCATGGAGCTTTACTCCAGCTTGATACTGGGATTCGGTACTGCATGTACAGGATAGGTGGGAGGCAGTGAAGATAGGACGCCAGTCTTATCAGAGCCGATGTTGGGATACCACCCTTGCGGTATTGGATTTCTAACCTGCAGCCATGACCTGGCTGGGGGACAATGTCAGGCGGGGAGTTTGACTGGGGCGGTCGCCTCCGAAAGGGTATCGGAGGCGCTCAAAGGTTCCCTCAGAATGGACGGAAACCATTCGAAGAGTGCAAAGGCATAAGGGAGCTTGACTGCGACACCGACGGGTGGAGCAGGTAGGAAACTAGGACTTAGTGATCCGGTGGTATAAAGTGGGATTGCCATCGCTCAACGGATAAAAGCTACCCTGGGGATAACAGGCTTATCACTCCCAAGAGTTCACATCGACGGAGTGGTTTGGCACCTCGATGTCGGCTCATCGCATCCTGGGGCTGTAGTAGGTCCCAAGGGTTGGGCTGTTCGCCCATTAAAGCGGTACGCGAGCTGGGTTCAGAACGTCGTGAGACAGTTCGGTCCCTATCCGGCGTGGGCGTAGGATATTTGAGAGGAGCTGTCCTTAGTACGAGAGGACCGGGATGGACTGACCTCTGGTGTATCTGTTGGCTATCAAAGCCATGGCAGAGTAGCCAAGTCGGGAAGGGATAAACGCTGAAGGCATCTAAGCGTGAAGCCCCCCTCAAGATGAGATATCCCATCGCAAGAGTAAGACCCCTTGAAGACGACGAGGTAGATAGGGCAGAGGTGGAAGCATGGCAACATGTGCAGCTGACTGTCACTAATAGGTCGAGGGCTTAACCAGGTTGGTTTAGGTAAGAGGAAAGAACGGATGAAAATAGATATGTAACAATGTGTGGTTTTGAGGGTATATGCCTCAGTAATCCTCGATAGCTCAGTCGGTAGAGCAAACGGCTGTTAACCGTTGGGTCGTAGGTTCAAGTCCTACTCGGGGAGCTTTGGCCCCATGGTCAAGCGGTTAAGACATCGCCCTTTCACGGCGGTAACACGAGTTCGAATCTCGTTGGGGTCATTTAATGCCGATGTGGCTCAATTGGCAGAGCAGCTGATTTGTAATCAGCAGGTTATCGGTTCGAGTCCGATCATCGGCTTTTAGAAATTTAATACATTTGCAGATTATAATGTTTAGGACCTTTAGCTCAGTTGGTTAGAGCAACCGGCTCATAACCGGTCGGTCCCGGGTTCGAGTCCCCGAAGGTCCACTGACACTGAACTAAATATTTGATAATCTGGCCTGGTGGCTCAGCTGGTTAGAGCGCCGCCCTGTCACGGCGGAGGTCGTGGGTTCGAATCCCATCCGGGTCGTTCTGTACTATAAAGTACAGGCTTTACAAACCAGCGGGTAAGTAGTATAATACTTACTGCATCGTATATGGGATCTTAGCTCAGCTGGGAGAGCATCTGCCTTACAAGCAGAGGGTCATAGGTTCGAGCCCTATAGGTCCCATTTCCATGAGAGATCATGAGAATGCCGGCGTGGCGGAACAGGCAGACGCACAGGACTTAAAATCCTGCGGGACTAATCTCCCGTACCGGTTCGATTCCGGTCGCCGGCATTTGCCTGATAAGGCAATTAAGTGAATATGTGTGTGTAGCTCAGCTGGATAGAGCACTTGGCTACGGACCAAGGTGTCGGGAGTTCGAATCTTCTCACGCACGTACAGAAAACCTTTGTTTTACAAGGGTTACAAAAAAGGCATCCTGAAAAGGGTGTCTTTTTTGTATATAAAAGGCAATTCATCACTTTACAAATTTAGCAAACTGGTGTATATTAACCATGTACCATACAATGCGCTGGTAGCTCAGCTGGATAGAGCGTCTGGCTACGGACCAGAAGGCCGCGAGTTCGAATCTTGTCCGGCGCATGAGAAGAACAGTTTTATTATATTGCGAAAACTGTTCTTTTTTCATATTAGTTTTGGCGGATAGTGCGGAAGTCAGTTTTTATACTAATTATGGCTTGATTTTTTTTCAGAATTTATTATACTAAACTTAAGGCTTTAGGGCAGATAGAATCAGGTGCGATGAGGTAGCTGTAGACAATAGGTGCAGTGCCTCTTTTTTTATATCAGGCTGTCAATTTAGGCCGGCAGGGAGCTTATTTATTGGTATGAATGATGAAATAATAGAGAAGCTGGAACAGCTTCCTGGAAGAATTAGCTTTTTATATGAAAATTTAAAAACTGGAGATGGGTTCGCTTATCACGAACAAGAACCTATGATGGCGGCAAGTGTCATCAAGCTGTTTATCATGGCGGCTGCCTTTGAAAAAAGTAAAAAGGGTACCTTCCAGATGGATGAGTTATTTGCCGTAAAAAAGGAGGACTGTGTTCCTTCCTGCGGCGCCCTTACTTATCTTCATGATGGGATTCTGGTAACAGGGCTGGATCTGGTCACACTAATGATCATTTTCAGTGATAATACGGCCACCAATGTTTTGATTGATATTCTTGGAATGGAGGAAATCAACGAAACGATTCAGGGGCTTGGGTTTGAGCGTACAATTCTTCAGAGAAAAATGTATGATATGGTAAGATCAGCCCAGGGAATCCAAAACTACATAACTGCTTATGAAACAGGCAGGCTTCTAAAAATGATGTATGACGGAACACTTATAGACAGACAGTCCAGTGATACAATGATTTCAATACTTATAAATCAGCAGCTATGCAGTAAGATCCCATTTTATCTGCAAGCTCTTTCGGATAGTCCGGAGATCGCCCACAAGACAGGGGAAGATACGGGGATTACTCATGATGTAGGAATTGTTTATGGAAAAGAACCGTTTTTGGTCTGCTTTTGCGGAAATGAAACGGATACTCCTGCTTTTGAAAGGGTCATGGCTGAGATCTCTCTGGATTTATTCAAGCAGATCAATAAAGAGATTTAGAAAATTGGGGGAAAGCAATGAAGATTGTAAAAATAGAAACGGCAAAGGTTAATATCCCACTTGTAACTCCATTTAAGACGGCTTTAAGAACGGTTGACAGCGTCAATGATATTGTGGTGAGGATCACAACGGATGACGGTCAGACCGGGTTCGGTGAGGCACCTCCTACGGCAGTGATCACGGGGGATACCCATGGTTCCATTCTTTCTGCTATTGAGGAATTCATTGCTCCGGCCATTGTTGGAATGGAGATTGAAAATCTGGATGGAATCATGAAAAAGCTTCATGGCTGCATATTGAAGAACAGCTCTGCAAAGGCTGCGGTGGATATGGCTGTTTATGACCTTTTTGCAAAATCCTGCGGGAAACCCTTATATAAAATTTTGGGAGGCGGACGAGGGGAGATTGAAACGGATCTGACCATTAGCGTCAATGGGGTGGAAGAGATGGTGGTTGACAGCCTGAAGGCTGTTTCACAGGGCTTTCGGATCCTGAAAATCAAAGTGGGGAAAGAGAGCAAAAAGGATGTGGAGCGGATTCAGGCCATCCGCCAGGCGGTAGGGCCGGATATTAAGCTTCGTATTGACGCAAATCAGGGGTGGTCTGCCAAGGAAGCAGTAAAGATCATCCGCACGCTGGAAGATATGGGAATCGGCATGGATCTGGTGGAGCAGCCGGTGAATGCTCATGACTTTGAGGGGATGAAGTTTGTAACCAGCCAGGTGTATACACCCATCCTGGCGGACGAAAGCGTTTTTTCTCCTGAGGATGCCATAAGGATTATCAGTGAACGGGCAGCGGATCTCATTAATATTAAGCTTATGAAGACCGGGGGGATCCATGAAGCTTTAAAAATCTGTGCCATTGCGGAAAGCTTTGGGATGGAGTGCATGATTGGGTGTATGCTGGAGAGTAAGATTGCAGTGAGCGCGGCAGCTCACTTAGCGGCCGGAAGGGGGATTATTACCCGGGCGGATTTAGATGGGCCGTCTCTTTGCAGGGAAGATCCATACATAGGAGGACCTGTTTTTGACGGACCTAAGATTGTTATGAATGAGGATTCTGGAATGGGAATCAGCAGGGTGGCAGCATTCGGTGACTGATATAAGAAAAAGATACTAATCCCGTTTGGGTTAGAAATATTAGGAAAATGGAGGAGAAATTATGAAAAAAGGAAGACTGATGGCTGCGGCACTATGCGCGGTTCTGGCTGCTTCTACAGCATTAAGCGGCTGCGGCGGGAATAAGGCGGCAGGTAATGGTTCCCAGGCTGCAGGTAATGAAACCGGCACGGCGGAGAGCGGAACACCGGCTGTGTATACAAAGCTCTATGGTTCTGAGGCTACTACACTGAATTATCTCACGGCATCATCAGAAAATGATAACAAGATAGGGGCCAACTGTGTGGATACCCTGATTGAATACGATAACAAAGGGCAGATTAAACCGGGGCTTGCAACGGAATGGAGCTATGACGATGCCACACTGACATGGACCTTTAAGCTGCGGGAGGCGAAATGGGTGGATAACACCGGAGCGGAAGTGGCGGATGTGACTGCCCAGGATTTTGTTGATGCCATGAAGTATGAGCTGACTCCTGAGTATGAAAGTGCTAATGTTCAGAATCTTTTTGGAGTTATTGCCAATGCAGAGAAATATTATAATGGACTGGTATATAACGGCGGAGCAGATAAGGACGGAAAGGTATGGGAGTCGATTGATTATTCAGAAGTAGGTGTAAAGGCAGTTGATGAACATACCCTTACTTACACTCTGGAGAAGGAAGTTCCGTATTTCCTTTCTTCTCTGGCCTACGTAGTATATATGCCGGCTTATGGCCCGCAGCTTGCTGAACTTGGTAAAGATTTCGGTACGGGTGCAGATAAGATGTACTATAACGGTGCGTTTTATTTGGAGGAGTTTTCTCCTCAGGAGAAGCATGTATTCAAAAAGAATCCTGCAAATTATGATGCGGATATAGTTTACATAAATGAGATCCAAGAGATCTATAATGCGGAATACAATACCATCGGGCCAGAAATGATAAAGCGCGGGGAAATTGATTATGCGGAGATTTCCTCTGACATTCTGGATAACATGATGAACAGCGAGGATACCAAGAATTTGATTAGCCGTGAAAGGCCGAGAACCAGCTATTCCTATTTCTACAGCTTTAACTTTAATCCTCAGTTCGATGCCCAGTATGAGCCGGATAACTGGAGAAAAGCGGTGAATAATGAAAATTTCCGTAAGGCATTATTTGCAGGCTTAAACAAGACAAAAGAAGTGGCGGTTCTGGAGCCTGCAGCTCCTGATGATTTTGTAATCAATTCCATTACACCGGCCAACTTTACATTCAATGCGGACGGAACGGATTACACCACAGTGGGTGATATGGCATCCCTTGGGCAGACCTTTAACGAGACAAAGGCAAAGGAATACCGTGACCTGGCAAAGGCGGAGCTTACGGCTGAGGGTGTTACCTTCCCAGTAAAAGTGCTGATGCCCTATAACCCTTCCGAAGTCAACTGGGATAAGGAATGCCAGGTGGTGGAGCAGCAGATGGAAAGCCTTCTTGGTACGGACTTCATTGACATCATTGTAGAAGCAGGCCCTGCGGATGGATTCTTAACGGAAGTGCGTCGAAGCGGCAAGTTTGCATTGATGAAATGTAACTGGGGAGCTGATTACGCAGATCCGGAAACCTGGACTGATCCATTCTACCAGGTAAAGGGTGAAGATGGATACGACCTTGGATATAAGTATGGAAATATTGCAAAAGCCATTGAAGAGGGAACCCCTTCCGCCGATGCGGCGGTGGAGTACTTTACTCTGGTAGAGGCGGCCAAGGACATTAAGGTGGATATCAATGCCCGTTATGAGGCATTTGCCAAGGCGGAAGCGAGCCTGGTAAATCATGCATTTGTACTGCCTTTCAGCATTTCTGTCAGCAAATATGTAGCCAGCAAGCTGGATGTATTTGAAGGCCAGTACGCACCCTTTGGCGTATCAAATCTCAGATATAAAGGCCAGCATCTTCAGGACCATTACGTATCCATGGATGAGTTTAAGGCTAACAGGGAAGCGAACGCAAAATAAAACGGCAGGTATATACGCCGGACCATTGGCTGTAAAGCTTATGGTCCGGCGGAAAAATACCGTCTGAAAAGGATGTGCCGGAGCTACGTCTTCTTCCGAGGGTATTTTTAAAAGAAAACACAAAGGAGCCGAGAAACAGATGTTAAAGTATTTAGGTAAACGAATCGCACGTTCATTTCTTACACTGATCATCATTCTAACCGCGGTGTTCTGTCTGCTGCGTCTGATGCCCATCGAGGGATATTTCCAGAACTTTGATAAAATGACGCCTCAGCAGATCCAGGTAGGGTTAAAGGAGATGGGGCTTACAGATCCTCTGCCGGTCCAGGTGATCCGTTTCTTTAAAGACCTTCTTCACGGAGATTTGGGCGTATCCAGGATCTATCGTTCCAACGTCCCTGTGTCTGATATTTTAAAGGATAAGGTCCCTATTTCTGTGAAACTGGGGGTCTGGTCTATGGCACTCTCTCTTCTTGTGGGGCTTCCCATGGGGGCTTTGATGGCGCGGTATAAATACAGGTGGTTCGATAAGATCGGAACTCTTTTCATTGTCTGTATCCAGGCAGTTCCTGCTGCTGTTTATTTTCTGTATATCCAGCTCTACGGCACTAAGCTGATGGGGGTGGGATTGTTATTCCAAATCAATGATCCGAAATACTGGGTTCTTCCGGTTCTATCCATGTCCCTTGGAAATATAGCCTTTTATGGCATGTGGCTGAGACGGTATATGGTGGATGAAAGCAATAAGGATTATGTGAAGTTAGCTAAGGCAAAGGGGATGTCAGAGGGCGGAGTCATGTTTAAACATATTTTCCGCAATGCTTTTGTTCCTTTGGCTCAATACATTCCTACTGCATTTTTAAATACAGTGATCGGATCCATTTATATTGAATCCCTGTATAGCATCCCGGGAATGGGAGGGCTTCTTGTAACGGTGATTAAAAAGCATGATAATACCATGGTTCAGGGCATTGTCCTGCTCTATGCCTGCGTAGGTGTTCTGGGACTTTTACTGGGCGACCTTCTTATGGTATTGCTGGATCCCAGAATTAGTCTGGGAAAGAAAGAAGGTGACAGATGATGAAGCAGTTTTCTTATCGTCATACAAAAGAAGCGGAATTTATGGAATCGATGGAGGAAGGGGAGTTGTTTTCCTTTGCGGGCTTTAATGAAAGGGAAGCGGAGAAAACAGGATACAGCAATTATTCTTACTGGTACAGTACCTTCCGAGCCTTTTTAAAGAACCGGGGAGCTTTTGTTCTTTTGGTATTTTTGATTCTTCTCCTGGCGTTTACATTTATCCAGCCCTATCTGCCGGGGCAGTATGATCCCAATATGATCATCAATGATGCAAAGGGGATGCAGTTTCGTAACGTTCCGCCGGGAAAAGACTTTATTCTGGGAACAAATTCCATTGGACAGGATTTATGGGCAAGGATCTGGGCGGGTACCAGAACTTCTTTGATCATCGGCTTGTCTGTGGCCCTGGCTGAGGCGGTCATTGGCATAACCGTGGGTGTGATCTGGGGATATGTGAGAAAGGCGGATTTCATTCTCACGGAAATTTACAATATCATTGACAATATACCGAATACCATTGTTCTGATCCTGATCTCTTATATTTTAAAACCCAGTGTAAAGACTCTGGTGTTCGCTATGTGCCTGACCGGCTGGATTCAGATGGCCAGATTTATCAGGAATCAGATCCTTATTATCCGGGACAGGGATTATAATGTTGCAAGCCGTTGTCTGGGAACACCTGTCAGTAGGATCATTATAAAAAACCTGCTTCCTTATCTGGTGTCGGTGATCATGCTGCGCATGGCTTTAACCATTCCGGCTGCTATCGGAAACGAAGTGTTTATTACATACATTGGCTTGGGATTACCGGTGAATATTCCAAGTCTTGGCAATCTGATCAACGAAGGACGGGCTTTGATCACTACCCCTGCATTGCGCTATCAGCTGGTTTACCCGACAATCATCCTTTCCTTTGTCACCATATCGTTTTATATCATCGGCAATGCCTTTTCGGATGCCGCTGATCCTAAGAATCACATGTAAGGAGAGACAGTATGAACCAGGAAAAGATTTTAGAGGTAAACGATCTGGACATCAAATTTGAATTAAGGGGAAAAACCCTCCATGCCATTCGGGGGATTTCTCTGGATTTATATAAGGGGGAGATTCTGGCTATTGTAGGGGAATCGGGCAGCGGAAAGTCTGTTTTTACCAAATCCTTTATGGGTCTTTTGGAGAGAAATGGGTATGTGGATGGCGGAAGTGCAGTTTATTCCGGGGCAGATGACCGGGAGAACGTTGAATTAACCGCCGTAAAGAGGGAGAAAGACTGGCTTAAGATACGGGGGCATGAGATTGCGATGATCATGCAGGATCCCATGACCAGCTTAAGCCCCTTAAAAACCATTGGGGTTCAGATCATGGAAGCAGTGCTGCTTCATCAGAAGGTGGGGCATTCAGAAGCAAAGAAACGAACGCTTAAATATTTAATGGATGTGGGAATTCAGGATCCGGAAAAAAGGTTTGATCAGTATCCTCACGAATTTTCCGGGGGAATGCGCCAACGGGTGGTGATCGCCATTGCCATTGCCTGCAATCCGCAGATCCTTATTTGTGATGAACCGACCACAGCTCTTGATGTTACCATACAGGCCCAGATTCTGGATCTGATTAAGGAACTGCGGCATAAATACAGGCTTTCAGTAATTCTGATCACCCATGACTTAGGGGTGGTGGCCAACATCGCAGACAGGGTGGCGGTTATGTACGCCGGAGATATTGTGGAAATTGGCACCTGTGAAGATATTTTTTATGATGCAAGGCATCCTTATACCTGGGCTTTGCTTTCTTCCCTGCCTCAGGTTGGGGTAAAGGGGACGGATTTGTTTTCTATTCCAGGCACACCTCCTAATCTTTATGCGGAGATAAAGGGAGATGCATTTGCTCCCCGTAATCCTCAGGCTCTTAAAATCGATTTTTTAAAAAGACCTCCTTATTTTGAGGTATCGCCTACTCATAAGGCGAAGACCTGGCTGTTAGATCCCAGGGCACCTAAGGTGGATCCGCCGCCTGTGGTCAGCAAAATCAGGAATGGAGGGCTGCTTTGATGGAACGTGAAGTGCTGTTAGATGTAAGGGATTTGGATGTGACCTTTGGAGAGCGCAGAAAGAAATATGAAGCGGTAAAAAAGGTAAACTTTAAAATATACAAAGGAGAAACCTTTGGGCTGGTGGGAGAGTCCGGATCAGGGAAAACCACCATTGGCCGGGCGATCATGAGGATCGTTCCAAGCTGCGGAGGAGATATTCTTTATAAAGGCGATAAGATCAATGGGAGAATCTCAGCGGAGCTGGACCGGAAGGTTATTAAGGAAATACAGATGATCTTTCAGGATCCCCAGGCTTCCTTAAATGAAAGGGCCAAGGTGGATTATATCATCAGCGAAGGGCTGATGAATATGGAAAAAGGATTAGGGGAAAAGGAACGGAAAAAGCGGGTAGACCAGGCCCTTCTTGATGTGGGGCTTCTTCCGGAATTTGCAAGCCGTTTCCCCCATGAGTTTTCCGGAGGTCAGAGACAGAGAATCGGGATTGCCAGATCCCTAATTATGAACCCGGATTTTATCATTGCCGATGAACCGATTTCTGCTCTTGATGTGTCGGTCCGGGCTCAGGTGCTAAATCTCCTTGGAGATATGAAGAAGAAACGGCAGATCACCTATCTTTTTATTGCCCACGACTTATCTGTCATGAGATTTATCACGGACCGGATCGCAGTGATCCGCAAAGGTGAAATAGTGGAAATGGCGGAAACGGAGGAACTGATCACCCATGCTCTTCATCCCTATACAAGGGCGCTGCTTTCTGCAATACCCATGCCGGATCCGAAGCATGAAAAGGAGAAAAAGCTTTTGGTTTATGATCCTTCTGTTCACGATTATTCGTGGGAAAAGGCTTCCTGGAGGGAGATAAGGCCAGAGCATTACGTGCTGGCAAACCGGAAGGAAGCGGAAGAATATAAAAAACTGTATAAGGATTGAGTGAGTATAAGAATGAGTTTTTAGTATAACGGATCATTGATGGAATCTTTAGAAAATATAATATACTCCTCCTGTGACAGACTGCCCGAGTGATAAAAGCTGCCTGTTACGGGAAGGGGTTTTTTAATTTTTTGGTTTTATTGACATTCCACATATCTGACCATATAATAATGAAAAATACAGTGCCTGGCGGTTTGCACAAAATGGGGAAACCGTTTGTACTGTCATGAAGCGGTATAAAAAGTGCCGGAAGGAATATAGAAGGAAGAACAGGAGGAGATGACGATGGAATCTTATGGAATTGTAAAGATACCGGTCGCTACTATTTGGGAAGGCTGGTCGGAGATAAAAGAGAACAGCCTTGGTGAAATAGTGTCGGCCATTTCAGATGAAGGGCTGTATGGAATGGGGCTTGCGATAACCGGGCCAAACGAGCCGGGATTTTATCCGGTGCGTACATTTTACGGCTATTCCGGTTTTATCAGGAAGGAAGAAATAGAACTGGTGAGTCTGGATGAGCTGAAATGCTGGGAAGAGAGCGAGCTTATGGTTACAGATGGAATCTATGTGGACATTCTTTCTCTTCCAAAGGTTCAGGGAGTGCGCCTATTAAGCCTTTTCCGTGGTTCTCTTATTAAGGTACTTTCCTTTGATTCAGAAAACGAAGGCTGGGCCAGGGTGGAGCTTTTGGATGGGCGAGTGGGCTATATGAGAAACCAGTTTTTAAGGAAAAAGGAATTTTCACAGTCCGGGCTGTGGACGGGAGAGCTTCCGCAAAAGGAAATTGTGGATGAAGCACATTTCCGTAAGTCGGTGGTAGAGACTGCAAAGCAGTATTTGGGGACCCAGTATCGTTGGGGAGGAAGATCTACAGCAGGCATCGACTGTTCCGGGCTCACTTCGGAAAGTTATCTTTTAAACGGAATCCTCATTTACCGGGATGCCAGGATAGAACCGGGATTTCCGGTACATGAAATTCCAAAGGATGAAATGCTTCCAGGGGATCTGATGTATTTCCCGGGACATATCGCCATGTATATGGGAAATGGTTCTTACATCCATTCTACAGGAAAAATTGACAGCGGTGGTGTTGTGATTAATAGCTTAAATCCTCAGGCAGAGGACTATCGGGCGGATCTTGCGGAAAGCTGGTATGCGTCGGGGAGTATTTTTGGCACGGTCGGATAAATTATTCAATAAGTTAAGAGAAAGGGTCGGATAAAAATGGATTCCAGACTTACATTAGAGAAAAGAATTGAAGCGGAGATCAAGAGCTATGACGGGAAAATGGGAATCTATCTGGATGATTTCCATGGTAATGTCATTGCTATTCACGCAGATGAAGCATTTGAGACTGCAAGTTCCATAAAGACCTATATACTGGCATGTCTGTTTGATGAGGTGGAAAAGGGAAACAAAAGCCTTGAAGATATCATTGAGTACAGGGTAGAACATGCGGTAGATGGAAGCGGTGTGCTCGCAGCCCTGGAGCCGGGAGCAAAGCTCAGGGTAAAGGATGCGGCAACCTTTATGATCATTGTCAGTGATAATATTGCAACGAATATGATGATAGACTATCTTGGACTGGAAAAGATTAACCAATGCATCAAAGCCCTTGGATGCAGGGATACGGTGCTGCACAATCCCATACACTTTGAGCAGTATGACAGACTTGGGACCAGTACACCGAGAGATTATGCCAGTATTTTTATCAGGCTGGCAAAGGGGGAACTAATCAGTCCGAGGGCGGATGAAATGATGCTGGAAATCTTAAAAAAGCAGCATTATAACAGTATGATTACTAAGGATTTTCCTCCATTTTACATGGACAGCGATAATACGGATGACATCTTAATTTCCGTTGCCTCTAAAAGCGGAAGCATGGATGCCTGCAGAAATGACGGAGGCCTGGTGTTTACGCCCTATGGGCCTTATGCCATCGTCATGTTTCATAAGGAATTTTCTGATGCCATGTATTATCCGGCTCACCCGGCTACCGTGTTCGGGGCCAGGGTCAGCCGGATGATCCTGGATCAGTTTTTAGCATTGGAAGGAAGATTGTTAAAATAGAGAATTAGTGTGTATTTTTACTAAAAAAGGTTTGGATAAGTTCAAAAATCACGACATTATTACTGATTTCTCGGTATCTGCTTCGGGATATTTCTGTTATTATAAAGTAACAGAAAAAAAGGAGGGATATCTATTATGAAAAAAAGAACGGCATTTTTGCTGGCGCTTACAGCGGCTCTCAGTCTGACCGCATGTGGTTCCAAACAGGAGGCGGCGGCTACAAAGGCAGAGTCTGCAGCGGAGGCGCAGACGACAGCTGCCGAGACAACGGCTGCTGCGGGGGAAGAGAAAAAGGAATCAGGGGAAGATGGGGATTTATCTGAACTGATTAAGGCAGCCCAGGCAGAAGGGGAATTAACTGTATATGGTTCCTGCGAAGAGGAGCATTTGGCTGCGGTATGCCAGTATTTTGAAAAGACTTACGGCATCAAGACAAAGTTCCAAAGACTTTCAACCTCAGAGGTTTATACCAAGGTTTCTGAGGAGGGAGGAAAGCCTTCTGCTGATGTTTGGTTTGGCGGAACGACTGACCCCTATAACGAAGCGGTTGCAGCAGGAATTTTAATGCCTTATGATGCGATGAATGCCAAGAATCTTATAGGAGACCAGTATAAGGATCCTACAAATAGCTGGTATGGTATTTATAAGGGAATTCTGGGCTTCATGGTGAACACAGAAGAATTAAAGAGACTTGGTTTAGAGGCTCCTAAAACTTGGGATGATTTAACGAAAGAAGAGTATAAGGGACTTATCATGCTTTCCAACCCCAATACAGCAGGCACCGCGAAACTGGTTATCAATACCATGGTACAGATGAAGGGCCATGATGCCGCCATGGAATATTTTAAAAAGCTGGACAAGAACATTGCACAGTATACAAAATCAGGTTCCGGCCCATCTAAGATGGTTGGACCTGGAGAATGTGTCATTGGAGTCGGTTTCCTTCATGACGGAATTTACCAGATCCTTCAGGGATATGACAACATTCAGCTGATTGTTCCTGAGGACGGAACCTCCTTTGAGGTAGGAGCAACTGCGATCTTTAAGGGTGCTACCCATCCAAATGCAGCGAAGCTGTGGATCGAGTATGCCCTGTCACCAGAGTGTGTTGATCTTGCTAAGGAAAACGGCGCTTATCAGTTCCTGGTTTTAAAGAACGCAACACAGCCGGAAGAGGCTGTACGCTTTGGCCTGGATATGAATAATACCATTGATTATGATTTTGAAGATGCAAAAGAAAACAGTGCGAAATATGTGGAAGATTTCTTTGAAGCCTTGGGAAGCTCTGCAGACAAGGCAGATGCTGACCGTTTCCTGACACAGTAAGGAGACAGGAGGCAGGAAATAAACGTCCGGCTGTATGAAGGAACATGCTGCGTAATGCGTAAAAGGCCATTACGCAGCATTTTTTCATCATTGGAGTTAGGACTCCTGCCTGGAATGACGAAAGGAGGAGTATTATGGCCAGCTTGCAGAGTAACCGGCTGGAGCGCAAAAAATTCTTTTCTGACCCGATTTTGGTCAGCATGATTGCAGTTTTACTTATTTTTCTTGCGCTGTTTATTCTTTATCCCCTGTTTATGCTGTTGATAGACAGTTTTTATGCGGAGGGTTCTGTTACATTTGATGTGTTTCGGAGGGTTTTAAATCTGGAACGGTTCCAGAATGCTTTTAAAAATACACTGGTTCTTGGATTTATCACGGGGACCGCTTCTACGGCCATCGGTTTGCTGTTTGCTTATGTCGAGGTATATGTGAAGCTGAAAACTAAGGTTTTGGAGAAGCTCTTCGGGCTTGTTTCCATGCTTCCTGTGGTATCCCCACCATTTGTTCTGTCTTTGTCCATGATCATGCTTTTTGGAAGGAGCGGCCTGATCAGCAGGTCCCTGCTTCACATATATGATTCTAATGTCTATGGGCTTAAGGGAATTGCCATTGTCCAGACTCTGACCTTTTTTCCGGTATGCTACTTAATGCTAAAAGGGCTTTTAAAAAATATAGATCCTTCTCTTGAGGAGGCCACCAGGGATATGGGGGCCACCAGGTGGAAGGTGTTTTCCAGTGTTACGTTTCCACTTTTGCTACCGGGACTTGGCAATGCGTTTCTGGTGACCTTTATTGAATCTGTGGCGGATTTTGCCAATCCCATGCTGATCGGCGGGTCTTATGATACTTTGGCTACCACCATTTACTTACAGGTGACAGGTGCTTATGACTCCACGGGTGCGGCAGCCATGTCAGTTGTTCTGCTGTCCCTGACGGTTGTGTTGTTCCTGATACAGAAGTATTATCTGGAAAAGAAAACTGCAGCTACTTTGACGGGAAAGGCTTCCCGCATGAGAATGCTTATTGAGGATAAGAGTGTGACTGTCCCTTTGACTTGCTTCTGCGGCATTGTAGCGGCTTTTGTCCTGCTGATGTACATCATGGTTCCCTTTGGCGCACTGTTTACTCTCTGGGGAAGGGACTACAGCTTAAGCCTCAAGTGGTTTCAATATATGTTTAAAACCAGTGGAATCAAGGCATTTAAGGACTCCTTCGTGCTGTCCTTAATCGCTGCGCCTCTCACGGCATTTCTTTCCATGGTCATTTCTTATCTTGTGGTTAAGAAGCGGTTTAAGGCAAAGGGCTTTATTGAATTTGTTTCCATGCTGGCCATGGCTGTTCCGGGAACGGTTCTTGGTATTGGATATATCCGGGGGTACGCAAACGGATTGTTCCGTTCCGGATTTATGAGCGGCCTTTATGGGACAGGGCTTATTCTGATCATTGTATTTATCGTCCGGAGCCTTCCCACCGGTACCAGAAGCGGGATATCTGCCCTGCGCCAGATTGATAAGTCCATAGAGGAATCTGCTTATGACATGGGAGCCAATTCTGCCAGGGTGTTTATGTCCGTGACCCTTCCTCTTATTAAGGATTCTTTTTTCAGCGGTCTGGTAACCGCCTTTGTTCGCAGCATTACCGCTATTTCCGCCATTATCCTGCTGGTGACGCCAGATTTTCTGTTAATCACCTGCCAGATCAATGAACAGGCGGAAAAGGGAAATTACGGTGTGGCCTGTGCTTATGCAACCGTATTGATTCTCATTACTTATGGTGCGGTTCTCATCATGAATGCTATGATGAAGTTCTTCGGTGTCAGCAGAGTCGTGAAGGAAGTCCAGGATTAAGTTTAAGGAGGAATATAACATGGAAAAACAGAAAAAAGGCGTTCGGTTGGAACGCATTTCAAAGATATACATGGATCCAAAGACAGGTAAAGAGTTTTATGCAGTAAAGGACACCTCTCTGGATATTGAGCCGGGAACCTTTGTTACCCTGTTGGGTCCGTCAGGCTGCGGCAAGACGACTACCCTTCGTATGATTGCGGGCTTTGAAAGCCCGGATGAAGGGGAAATTTATCTGGGAGGAGAGGCAATCAACCATTTGACTCCCAATAAAAGGGATACGGCCATGGTGTTCCAGAGCTATGCCCTTCTGCCTCATTATAACGTGTTTGACAACGTGGCCTATGGTCTTAAGATCCGGAAGGTTCCAAAGGATGAGATCAGGGAACGGGTCATGAATATATTAAAGCTGGTGGAAATGGAAGGGATGGAGACCCGTATGACAAACCAGCTTTCCGGCGGACAGCAGCAGCGTGTGGCATTAGCCAGAGCCCTGGTCATTGAACCGGGAGTCCTGCTTTTTGACGAGCCTTTAAGCAACTTAGATGCAAAGCTGAGGGTGACTATGAGAACTGAGATCCGAAAGATTCAGCAGAAAGTCGGAATTACGGCGATCTATGTAACCCACGACCAGTCAGAAGCCATGAGTATTTCCGATAAGATCATCATTATGAGCAAAGGTAAGGTGGAGCAGATTGGAAGCCCCAGAGAGATCTATTATCATCCCGCTTCTAAATTTGTAGCTGATTTTATTGGAGAAGCCAACTTCTTAAAGGCAAAGGTTTTGTCGGAAGAAGGAGAAAAGGCAATGATCTCGGTGGCAGGTAAGGAGTTCCAGGTAAACAATTTTGCGGGTGCCCATACCGGAGAAGAGGCGACTTTGGTGATCAGGCCGGAGGGAGCGATCCTGGCTGAGCAGGGGATTTTAGAGGGACTGGTCACTTTATCCACCTTCATGGGGTCTTATCAGTACTATCAGATCATGGTGGGCGATATGGAAATCCAGATTACGGATTATAATCCGGTCAACCGGAGAATTTATGAAGTGGGTGAAAAAGCTTATCTGGATTTTGATCCAAAGGGTGTTTACATCCTGTAGCACTGTGTTAGAATAATAATAATAAGTTTGAAGGGCAGGAAACAGGGACGATGAAAAGCTGGACCTTACGTGCTGCGGCTCTATTGTGCATAGTCTGTCTGGCAGGCTGCGACCGCAGTTCCCGGATGGTGCCCGCAGAGTTTCACAAGGATGAGGAACTGGTTGTGTACTGTCCTCATCCGCTGGAATTTATTAATCCCATTGTTTCGGAATTCGAGGAACAGACAGGGATTAAGGTGGAGGTATGCACGGGAGGGACGGGAGAACTGCTAAACATGGTGGAGGACAGGAAGGAACCCAGATGCGATATTTTCTGGGGTGGCTCCCTGTCTACCACTATGGCCAAAAGCGAGCTATTTGAGCCTTATATCAGTAAAAATGAATCCATGATCCAGGAAGATTACATGAATAAGGAAGGAAACATGACCCGGTTTACCGATGTTCCAAGCCTTCTCATGGTGAACATCAATCTGGTCGGAGATATTTCCATAGAAGGATATGAGGACCTTCTAAAACCTGAGCTTTTCGGAAAGATTGCCATGTGTGATCCTGCCACCTCATCCTCTGCGTTTGAGCATCTGATCAATATGCTTTACGCCATGGGAGGAGGAGAACCGGAGGCTGGCTGGGATTATGTGGAAGCTTTTTGTAAAAACTTGGATGGAAAGCTTCTTCAAAGCTCCTCCGAGGTATATCAGGGAGTGGCCGAGGGACGTTATACGGTAGGGCTTACCTTTGAAGAGGGGGCAGCTCACTACATAGCTTCCGGATATCCGGTCAGTGTGGTGTATATGAAAGAGGGAGTCATTTCCAAACCGGATGTAGTATGTATCATCAAGGGTTCCGGCCATATGGGATCAGCTGAGCAATTTGTTGATTTTGTGACGGGTAAGGATGCCCAGACAGTTATTTCTGAAAGTCTTGGAAGGCGTTCCGTAAGGACGGATGTAAATGAACCGGAGTATCTGCTGGATAAACAGGCGATCCATATCATTTATGATGAGGAAGGCGTGGTAAAGGAGAACAAGATGGAATGGCTGAGACACTTTTCAGAGGTTTTTCAAAGCACCCTGAATTAGAATAGGGAGGGAGCATGAAAAAGGGACGATATTTCAAAGATGAGCTGCGCCGCCTGATCATGGGATATGCCATCATTCCGGCAGTAGGTTTTACCCTGATCTGTACCTTGGTCTTTCTTGCGGTCCTGCTCTATGGGAAAAAAAGCGGGAATGAGTCCCACAATGCTTTCGTGGCGGAGGAACTGGAAAAAGTTCTTACAGGGTATGAGGAGAAGCTTGATGAGCTTTCGGATTCTGACCTGCTTTTTGACAGGGATTCCGGCGCAGCCGGACGGATGACCGTGTTTGAGCAATTTTACGCGATGTCCGACCAGTTGGGATATAAGGCTGATCTGTATGTTTTTGACGGTGAGAAGCGGGTGCTGTTATCCACTAGAAAGGATATCCCGGATTACTTATCAGACAGGGAGGACCTCCGCTGGGGATTGTTTGGAGCCATGGATGAGAATCCGGGGGAGACCAGAGTTCGCTTAATGGAAGCCTGGAAAAGTCCTGACCGGGATATTGCCATGGGCATGGCAGTGATACGGGGAGATAAAAAGGCGGGATACTTAATCTTTACCATTAACAGCAGCCAGTTTAAGCCGGCGCTTGACCGGTCAGAAAGCCAAACCATCATTGCAGACCGGTTTGGCTGGGTTTATTTAAGCAGCAATAATTATCTGGTGAGCAGCAGCAGCCAGGTGTTAAAGGTGCTTGAGACGGCAGGCAGGTATCTGCCTTATGAAAAAAAGATGTTTCTCATATCTGTTCATCGGGCATACCATAACATGTTTTTTATCTATTCTGTTACGGATATCCAGAATATCGTGTTTTCCCTGGGGCTTAGCAGCGCTCTCATCATAACGGCTCTTGTATTGATGACCATATGGGTACTGATCAGTACAAAGAAGGTGACGGAACGGAAGACCAGGGACTTTTACCTCCTCCTTCATGTCATGGAAAAGGCTAGAGATGGGAATTTAGACGCTTCCATCGAGATAGAAAGTGAAAATGAATTCCGGATCATAGCCGATGCCTACCGGGAAACCATTGCCAGCTTAAAGCTGCAGATGGAGAATAACAGAAAGATGACGGAGCTGGTGGCTGCTTCTCAGAATAAGCAGCTGGAATCCCAGTTTAATCCGCATTTCTTGTTTAATACTCTGGAAAATATCCGGTATATGTGCATTATACAGCCGGAGACAGCCGGGAAGATGGTGTTCAGTCTGTCTAACCTGCTGCGTTACAGTCTGGATGGCAGCAGGACGGAGGTTACCCTGGAGGAGGATTTAGAGCACCTGGAGAATTATTTAACGATCTTAAAATACCGGTTTAACCGACGGTTTTCCTATGTGATTGACGTGGAAGAAGAGGTACTGTCCTGCCGGATCCCCAGGCTGGTACTGCAGCCCATGATCGAAAATTCAGTCAAATACGGGTTTGGAAACCAGGAAAATTTAAGGGTGGAGCTTAAGGCCTATATTCACGAAGACCGGCTGATCATGATCTGCAGGGATGACGGGATAGGAATGACTCCAGGGGTTTTAAGTGACATTCAGGCTCTATTGGAGCAGGAAGAAAACAACAAACGGCATTCCGGGCTTTATAACATTCACAGACGGTGCAGGATCCTTTACGGAAGGCCTTATGGAGTGGAGATACGCAGTGCAGAAGGGCTTGGCACAACGCTGGTAGTGACCCTTCCGGCACAAAGGGAGGAATTATAATGTTACGGGTGATGATAGCGGAAGATGAGGATATTATCCGCAAGGGGCTTATTTATACCATGGATTGGATGGGTATGGACTGCGTAGTGGTGGCGGAGGCGGCAAATGGACAGGAGGGGCTTTCAAAGATTCTTGAGAATAAGCCTGACGTAGTTCTTGCAGACATCTGCATGCCGTTTATGGACGGGATTGAGATGATAAAGGAAGCCTCTAAGAGCGTGAAGTTTAAAAGCATACTTCTGACAAGCTATGCGGAATTTGAATATGCAAGAAGGGCCATATCCGCCGGGGTCAGTGAGTACTTACTAAAGCCGGTGGATGAAGAGAAGCTCGCAGTCCTTATGAAAAGGCTGGGTGAGGAAATTGCGAACAGCCGCCAGGTGGAGTATGTAATGGAACAGGCGGAATCAGACGCAGGGATCATGAATCTGGAATACTATATGCAGCTGGACCTTTCTGAAAATAAATATGTTTCAAAAGCGATCCAGGAGATTAAGTCAGGGTATGGGGATAAGCTGAGCGTGGAATCCATATCGGATATGCTGGGGGTCAGCGCCAGCTATTTAAGCCGGAAATTCAAAGAGGTGACCGGGCAGACCTTTTTGGACTTCTTAAATAAATACCGGATTTCCCAGGCCATTGTTCTGTTAAATACCGGACAATACCGGATCGGTGAGGTTTCTGATGCAACTGGGTTTACGGATTATAAGCATTTTTGTGCGGTATTTAAGAAGTACACCTTGAAATCACCGTCTAAGTTCATGAAAGGGATATAACAGAAAGCCCGGCAGCAAAAGCGGCCGGGCTATGATTGAATCGATAAGGTTAAAAATTTAACAATTCGGTAATATCATGAATGGTATGAGTTGCGGCTGTTTGCATGGGCTCCAGGGAGCGGATAAAAAGACAGGAATCAATGCCGGCATTGACTGCACCCTGTATGTCAGAGGATATGCTGTCACCTACCATGATGGTCTTTTCCTTTTCAAAGTTTGGGATATGATTAAAACAGTGCTGGAAAAAATAAAGGGATGGTTTTTCATATCCCACTTTTTCTGATATGAACATCCCTTCGAAAAGATGGAAGATACCGGCGTTTTTAAGACGCTGGATCTGGGTGGAATAAACGCCGTTTGATGCGGTGTATAATTGTTTCCCCATCTGTTTCAGCTGGATTAAGGCTTCCTTTGCGCCAGGGATTAAATCGGAGTTGTTTCCAAGATGCCCGCGGTAACGCCCTTCTGCCTCTTCTCCGTTAATTTCCATGTCATAAAGACGGAAAAATTCATGAAAGCGGGTATTAAGCAATTCTTCTCTTCCTATCTTTTCCTGCTCTAGTAAGTCCCATAAATGCCGGTTCATCTTTTTGTATTGAGACAGCATTTCGTCATGAAATTCCAAATCGTAGGATTGGATCATCTTTATAAAGCTCTGCTCCTCAGCAGCGTCAAAATCCAACAGGGTATTGTCAATATCCAGTAAAAATATCTGATACATGTATTTATTCCTCCATCGTTAAATGTTTTTTGAAAAATTCATAACAGATCCCCAGCAGCGGAGCCAGGAGAAGAATGCTGATAACGGTTCCTTCTCTTATTTGCAGAGGGGTATGAGATAACAAGGTCAGGCTTAAAGTGATGATTAAGAATATCACATCAAAGCTCATACGGACAGCGGTGAACTTCTTTTTATACGCTTCACTAATGATAAGGCACATGCTTTCCAGAGGAAATTTTACAATTCCGATTGCAAGGACGGCTCCCAGGCTGATGGAAGCGATTATAATACCGATTAAATAAAGTATGATTCTGTAAAAATAACTTTCCACGGTAAAAAGAGAAAGTAATTGATACAGAAACAGGTTGATGATATATCCGTTTGCAATGGTTGCAATAATCTGTATCCCATCCTTATAATTTAAACGGGTACGTCTTAATAGTAAATAAGAAATGAAGAACAGCGTATTAATCCCATTGAGTATGGTGCCAACCTTCATTTGAATGGTGTAAGATAATGTTACTGCCAATGCGTTTAAGACGCTTTGCCCGATAGCTGCCTTTAGCTGCAGCGATATTCCAAAGCCAAAGAATACAAAGGACATAATGGTTACGATCAGGTCGTTTCTTTTTTTTCTGCTCATTGTTTTCACCTCGGGATTATGATACCATAAATGTAGAACTCTGACTATGAGAATTATCATATGGGTAATAAAGATTGAAGGAAAAATATGGAAAAATACAATATAAATGAAATACCGGACATCCTAGTGTCTGTCGGGGAGGAAAGGCATTTTCCTGCGGGGATGAATATCTTTCATGTAGATGAGAGAATCACCCATTGCTATCTTATTCTTTCAGGAATGGTGAAAATCTATATTGATCATGAAAACGGACGCCGGTCCATTCTTGATTTTGTGGGAAAGGGTGACTGGCTGGGAGAACTTTCCTTATTCCGCCAGGAAGATTATATCAAAGAAAATAAAGTGATAGAAGATGTGGTCTGTCTGGAGTTTGAACTGGACCGGTTAAAACAGATCTGCAAAGAGAAGGCAGAAGTATCCTTTTATTTTGCGTCTTCTATTTCCAATAAGCTGATGGTTAGGAGCTACCGGTTGAGTGAATACTTAAATTATTCACTGGAAAAGAGGCTCGCTTCCTTTATTCTTAAATATCAGCAGAATGGGAAATACACCATACCTCATACGGATGTTTCGGAGTATATGAATATCAGCTACCGCCATGTACTTTTTGTCATGAAGAAATTTTGTGATGACGGAATTCTTAAAAAGGATAAGGGGTACCGGATCATGGATTATGAAAGACTGGAAGAAATCTCTAACGGTTTTGTAGCATGAGGAAGAAGGGGGATATGTAGGAAGACAGTAATAAGGGAACCTGCCTGCCGGGTTCTCTATTTTGTATTTCAGGCCTTAAGATATGTATTGTTTCTTTTTCATTTATTCGCTATAATTGGGGATACGGGTTTAAGCATAGGAAAGAGAAAAGAGGAAGAAAAAAGGTTGGGAATCAGATATAAGGAAGCAGAAGGTCCTGATAGCAGAGGGGATACAGGTATGATTCCCTTTGATGATGGAAGCATATGCTCTTACAGGATCATAAAGTCAGACAGGCGTACCATGGCCTTGCAGATTACGAAAGCGGGAGAGGTTTTTGTCAGGCTTCCAAGGCGCCTTCCCTTTCGGGCAGGGCATGAACTGGCACAGAAGAACAAAGACTGGATCTTTGCACAGGTGGAAAAGATACGAAGAGCGTCAGAGAGGAAGAATGCTTTTCATTGGACGGAAGGATCATCTGTGCTTCTATACGGAAACAACCGGCTCCTGCATATAAAGCCCGACAATAAGAAAAAGGCTTTTTGTGTACAGGATACAAAAGAGGGGCTGGTGGTCTCCGGACCGGTGGCGTCCTATGAGGAGGAAGCACTGGAATCAGCTGTTAAAGAGGCGGTGAAGCTTTGGTACAGACGGGAAGCCAGAGGATATCTGGAGGCTAAAGCATCCAGTTGGTCTGCAGTGATGAATGTGGGTTATGGGAAAATTGCTATAAGGGATCAGGCGACCCGGTGGGGAAGCTGCAGCGCCAGGGGGAATCTGAATTTTAACTGGAGGCTTGTGCTTCTTCCGGAAGAACTGGCCGATTATGTAGTAGTGCACGAACTGGCACACCGCATTCAAATGAACCATTCCCGGGCATTTTGGGAGATTGTAGAAAAAGAATTACCGGATTACCGGTTAAGGAGGAGAGAACTAAAGCGCTATGAAGGTGAAATTTATCAGAGATATTAAAATCAAGACAAAGCTCCTGCTATTAGGTGGAATTAGTATATTGGGACTGATTTTTATGGGAACAGAATCCGTAATAACAGCCAGGCAGATCAACGAAGCAAGTACTGAAATTTCCCAGTCATGGGTACCGGCCATCATCATTGCCGAGGAACTGAACACCAGGACATCAGACTATCGCATTAAGGAATATAACCACGTCATCACTGGTGACAGCAGGGATATGGACCGGCTGGAGAGTGAAATGACTCAGATCCGGGAAGATATCACCCGCGGATTTACGGATTATGAGCTTTATATCACCAATGAATCTGACAGGAAGCTTATGGAAGAGGCGGAAGGGGAATGGAATAAGTATTTGGAGTACAGCGACCGTCTGCTTGTCATAAGCCGCCAAAACCATACTCAGGAAGCTTTTGATATGATCATAGGGGATTCCAGACAATTATTTGATGATGCCAGCGACGGGCTTTTAAAGGTCGCGGATTTTAATCGCAAAGGGGCCGAAGCGGCCAGCATTCAAGGGGATAATCTTTATGATCAGCTTGCGAAAGTAAAAATCATTACGATCTGCTTAATCGGCGGGATCATTTCCCTCCTGGTGATTTATATAATAATTGCCATTGATAAGCCGGTGAAGGCTCTTGTAGAAGGGACCAGAAGGGTTGCAAACGGAGACTTAGAGGTATATCTTCCCTACCGTTCCAAAGACGAGATCGGAATTTTGACCAATTCCGTCAACCAACTGATTAAGCGGCTTAAAAACATCATTGATGATGAGAAATATCTGTTCCGGGAGATCGGAAGTGAGAATTTTGAAGTGAAATCGACTTGTGAGCATGCATACCGCGGTGATTTTGCACCCATCCTCTATTCCATTACCAGCTTAATGAGCCGGCTTGATGCGGCGAAAAAGCGAAAGGAAAGCGGAACAGAAGACTTGATAGCTGAAAATGAAAAGGAAGAATTGGCCAAAAGAGCCGTTTGCAGGGAGATAACGAAACATGGCAGAAGAAAAATGGATGCTACAGACAAAAAGGGCTGATTTTGAAGAAATGGCAAGATGCCACCACATTACCCCGGTGACTGCAAGAATCATTAGAAACCGGGATGTGATGGGGCAGGAAGCGGTGGAGAAATACTTAAACGGCGGGTTAAAGGATCTATATAGCCCTCACCTTCTTAAGGATATGGACCGGACTGTGGCGATCCTTAGGGAAAAGAAAGAGCAGTTAAAGCCTATAAGGATCGTAGGGGATTATGATATTGACGGAGTCTGCTCCACTTATCTTTTGTACCAGGCTCTGTCCCAGGTGGGTGCTGTAGTGGACTATGAGATCCCGGACCGGTTGAAGGATGGTTATGGAATCAATGAATCCATTATCCGGGCTGCTGCTGCGGATGGCATTGATACCATACTCACCTGTGACAACGGAATCGCTGCGGTGGAGCAGATAAAGCTTGCTAAGGAGCTGGGACTTACGGTTCTTATCACTGACCACCATGATATTATGAAGGAGAATGGCAGGGAAATTCTGCCTCCGGCAGATGCGGTGGTAAACCCGAAACAGGAGGAATGCCAATATCCATTTCCTGATATTTGCGGAGGAATGGTGGCCTATAAGCTTGTTCAGGCTCTTTATGAGGCATTTCATGTGCCTATGGAGAAATGGCTGGAGATGGTGGAGTTCGCCGCCATTGCAACCGTGGGCGATGTGATGAAGCTTCAGGATGAGAACCGGATCATTGTTAAGGAAGGACTGAACCGGATCGGAAAGACAAAGAGCCTGGGGCTCTTAAAGCTTATTGAGAGGAACGATCTTGACAAGGATCAGATAAGCGCCTATCAGATCGGTTTTGTAATCGGCCCATGCTTAAATGCAGGAGGCCGCCTTCAGACAGCCAAGCTGGCCTTATCCCTTCTTCTTAGCCGGGAGGAGGAAGAAGCGGATCAAATGGCTCTGGAATTAAAAGCGTTAAATGACCAGCGCAAGGACATGACGAAACAGGGAACCAGCGAGGCAGTGGAACAGGTGGAAGCCCTTTATAGAGAGGATAAAGTTCTGGTGGTATATCTGCCGGAGTGCCATGAATCCCTGGCAGGGATCATTGCCGGACGGCTGAGGGAATATTTCCAGAAACCCGCGTTTGTCCTGACGGATGGGGAAGAGAGCGTCAAAGGCTCCGGTCGTTCCATTGAAACTTACCATATGTTTGACGCTTTGGTAGAGGTAAAAGAACTGCTGCTTAAATTCGGCGGTCATCCGATGGCAGCCGGCTTATCCCTTCCCAAAGAGAATGTGGATAAATTCAGGAAATGTTTAAATGAACAGGCAAGGCTGACGTATGAGGATTTCATACGAAAGGTATGGATCGATGTTCCCATGCCTCTGGAGTACATAAATGAGCCATTAATCGAAGAGTTGGAGCTCTTAGAGCCATTTGGCCAGGGCAATGAAAAGCCTTTGTTTGCCCAGAAGGGGCTTAATATCCGAAGTGTTCGTGTTTTAGGGAAAAACAGAAATGCCGTGAAGTTTTCACTTGCCACGGATCAGGGGACGCCAATGGATGCCATGATGTTCGCTGACGGAGATTCCTTTTTGGAAGAGCTGGGAGACAGCCGGGTACTGGATGTAATCTATTATCCTGCGGTAAATGAATATAACGGGAATAAGAACCTGCAAATTGTAATAAGGAATTATAAGATTCCAAAGAGTCTTGCAAAATGATTCACTATGAATTAAACTTGTGACAGGAAGTGCAGCATTCAGTCGCAGTTCTAATACAAAACTGCGGTGATTAAATAAACATAAGGAAAGGCGAGGAAGTGGACATGGTAAATGAAGTAATGAAGTTTATCACCGGCTATGACAAGGAAGTGGGAGAAGCCATTGAAAAGGAGTGCGCAAGACAGAGAAGAAATCTGGAATTGATCGCATCGGAAAATATTGTTTCAGAACCGGTTATGATGGCAATGGGTACTGTGCTTACCAACAAGTATGCAGAAGGTTATCCAGGAAAGCGTTATTATGGCGGCTGCGAGGATGTGGATATTGTTGAGACCATTGCCATAGAGCGTGCGAAAGAAATATTTGGCTGTGATTATGCCAACGTCCAGCCTCATTCCGGGGCTCAGGCCAACATGGCGGTTTTTCTTGCCATGCTTCAGCCAGGGGATACGGTTATGGGTATGGACTTAAACCATGGCGGTCATTTAACCCATGGAAGCCCCGTTAACTTTTCCGGCTTGTATTTTAATATTATCCCATACGGAGTAAATGATGAGGGATATCTTGATTATGATGAGATGGAAAGGCTTGCCATCTTGCACAAACCCAAATTAATTGTTGCAGGTGCCAGTGCCTATGGAAGAGCCATTGATTTTAAGAGATTCCGGGAGGCAGCTGACAAGGCGGGGGCTTATCTTATGGTAGATATGGCACACATTGCAGGTCTTGTTGCTGCAGGAGTTCATGAAAGTCCTATCCCTTATGCGGATGTTGTGACTACGACCACTCATAAGACTCTTCGGGGGCCGAGAGGCGGAATGATTTTAGCAAATCAGGAAGCTGCGGATAAATTTAACTTCAATAAGGCTATTTTCCCCGGAACTCAGGGAGGGCCTCTGGAGCATGTGATCGCCGGTAAAGCCGTCTGCTTTGGTGAAGCTTTAAAGCCCGAGTTTAAGACCTATCAGGAGCAGGTGGTGAAAAACGCCAAGGCCCTGGCTGCTGCCTTGATCAAGCAGGGCTTTAACATTCTGACAGGCGGTACGGATAATCATCTGATGTTAATTGACTTAAGAGGGCTTGAGGTAACCGGTAAGGAACTGCAGAACCGCTGTGATGAGGTTTATATTACCCTGAACAAAAATGCAGTGCCAAACGATCCAAGAAGTCCATTCGTAACTTCCGGTGTCCGCGTGGGAACTCCGGCTATTACCTCAAGAGGTTTAAAGGAAGAAGATATGGAAAAAATCGCAGAGTGCATCTGGTTGGCTGCTACTGATTTTGAAAATAAAGCTGATTACATTCGTGATGAAGTAACAAAGATCTGCGAGAAATATCCGCTGTATGAATAAAAGAATATAAAAAAGAGGCTGCGATGAGAGAGGTCACATCGGATTTTGTGCAAGAAATGGATTATTATGCTCAGTATCTGATAAGAACTTTTTCATGGCAGCCTTTTTTATTTTTAACAATTATTTAATACTCCATCAGTAACAAATATATTATACTATAACGGGTTGAGCGCATTGCTCAACCAATATGGATCATACAAAGGAGAAACTATGGAAATAACCACCATCTTAGGAGTTATAGTCGGCGTTATCGCCGTTGTCGGCGCTATGATTTTTAAGCACATTAATTTTTCAGTCCTCATTAACCCAGCTGCCTTTTTTGTTATTATTGTCGGCACTGTTGCTACAATTTTGAATTCTTTTCCCAGCCAGAATATTAAATCCATCGGTTCGCTGTTTCGAGTCCTTTTTACTAAACAAAAAAGATCCTCTGAAGCAGAAATGATTGAATTAATGTATGAACTATCCAAACAAGCCCGCTCAGAGGGCCTTTTATCTCTGGAGGTTAAAGCAGAAGAACTACAAGACCCTTTTTTAAAAAAAGGAATTCGTTTGCTTGTTGACGGTGCTGGAGAAGAACTGATCGAGGAGATTTTGGAAACGGAAATCGCTGCAATGGAAAAAAGACATGAAATCAATGCCAGTATTTTTTCATCAGCAGGTACCTATGCTCCTACCCTGGGTGTTTTGGGCGCAGTATTCGGTTTGATTGCAGCGATGTCATCAATCAACGATACGGAACGAATGGCAGAAGCAATTGCTGCGGCATTTATTGCAACGATTCTCGGTATTTTCACCGGCTATGTTCTATGGAACCCATTCGCCAAAAAGCTTAAAGTAAAAAGCCAGCAGGAAGTCATGGCAAAAGAAATTATTATAAAAGGTGTATTATCCATGCATAATGGGGATTCCCCCTTTATACTTAGAGAAAAGTTACTTGCTGCCCTTCCGAAATCCATGCAGAAAAAAATAACTGAGCAGGACCATGCATCGGATCAGGGCAAAAAGGGATAAGGTGATCACGTATGTCAAAAAAAAGAGAGCATGTACACCAGGAAGAAGAAGCCGGCGAAGCATGGCTGTTGCCATATTCAGATCTAATGACCCTACTGCTGGCAGTTTTTATTGTACTATTTGCTGTCAGTAAGATCGATGCCGAAAAAGCGCAGCAGATTTCCGAACAGTTTTCAGGAACAATGATGAATAAAGGCTATGAAACCGGGGTATCATCGGGAGCTGGTTCAAACGGAAACGGTGCACAGACAGGCGGTCCGTTAAATATTGAGACACAAAGCGAGCTGGAGAGTTTTATGGGAGAGTATGAACTCAGAAAGCTGGAAAATTTAAAAGCCGAACTAGATACAAAACTACATAATCAAGGCATGGATCAGTCCGTATCAACTATGATTGATATGCGCGGCCTTGTAATCAGGCTTAATAATGCCATATTCTTTGATTCAGGAAGTGCGGAGATTAAAAAACAAAGCGAGGATACTTTAGTTGAAGTAGCAGGTCTACTGAATACGATTGATAATTATATACGTGTTGAGGGGCATACCGACAACGTTCCGATTAGACGAAGTAACTATCCTTCGAACTGGGAATTATCTACAGCGAGAGCGGTCAATGTTGTAAAGCTTTTTATTGATAAATGTAATTTTTCGCCGGATAAGCTAATCGCTGTCGGCTATGGAGAATTTAAACCTGTGGCAGACAATGCGACAGCTGAGGGGAGAGCAAAAAACAGGCGTATTGATGTGATTGTCCTAAGTTCAAAATACGACAATCTGGAAGAACAGCTTGTGAAGTGAGAATGAAATTTACCCAATGTAAGATTATATAAAAAAACTGCGCGGCTATATGCCGCGCAGTTTTTTTAGGAGGAAATTAAATTATGCTGTTATGCCTGGTTCTTGAAAGATTCGCAGTCAGTGCATTCTTTTTTAGTGGGATTTTGTTCATGTGTTCCCACTTTAATTTTCTCCAGTGTGCAATAATCTTCGCTTTTTGCATGATAAGCGCAATTATCGATGGAGCATTGGATACATTCGTTTTTTCCGTT
The DNA here is from genome assembly GCF_044987295.1 of Lacrimispora sanguinis. NCBI lineage: Bacteria > Bacillati > Bacillota > Clostridia > Lachnospirales > Lachnospiraceae > Lacrimispora > Lacrimispora sanguinis. The sequence goes on from NZ_CP173277.1 coordinate 3,873,360, forward strand.
TACTAACATGGGTAAACCTCCTTATTGATTATTACATCTATATTGTTGTCAAAATTAACGGAATTATTTTGGCAATTTTTTCTTAAACGGAGTGTGTTATATTTTTGTTAAACAAAAAGTTTTTTAGTTGACCAAAAAAATAATTTGTGTTAATCTTTTTTTCGTCAAAACAGTACAAAATTCGACTGTTTACTAATTATGGAGGTGTAGTATATGGATAATTCAAAGCAATACAATCTGATTTACCAGCTAGATGGCAGGCCACCATTAAAAGTTGCGGTTCCTTTAGGTCTTCAGCATGTTATGGCAATGTTCGTTGGAAACCTGGCCCCAATCTTTATCCTTACCGGTGCTATGAGCACACAGGATGCACCTTTTCCTCCGGAATTACGGATCATGATGATTCAGTGCGCCATGTTCGTATCTGGGCTTGCCACCCTTCTTCAGCTTTATCCACTGAAGCTGGGAATCATCCAGGTGGGAGCACGCCTTCCCATCGTTATGGGAACTGCTTTTGCTTTCGTTCCGACTATGCAGGGGCTAGGGGCAAAGCTGTTGGCGGAACAGATCGCTCCGGTTGAGGCCATGGGCTACGTATTGGGCGGTGTAATCGCAGGAAGCTTGATCGAACTGATCATGGGTATTTTCTTAAAACCGCTGAAAAGATTTTTCCCGCCGCTAGTAATCGGCTCGGTTCTCATTACCATTGGTATCAAACTGCTTACGACTGGCGCTACATACTTTGTAGGAGGTGCAGGCGCAAAGGATATCGGCGCAGGAAAGTACTGGCTTGTTGGCGGCATCGTGCTTTTAGTCATTGTTCTGCTTAACCGTTTTGCGACCGGCATGTTGAAAGCGACTGCTATTTTAATCGGTATCATCGTCGGCTACATTGTAGCTGCCCTTATGGGAATGGTTAACTTTGGAACTGTTTCCAGTGCAGCATGGTTCAGCGTTCCAATGCCATTTATGATTAAGCCTCTGTTCCGTTCCGATATCGTTTTCCCCTTCTTTGCGGTATACGTGGTTGCAGGTCTTGAGACCATGGGGAATGCAAATGGTATCACGATTTCCGCTTTTGGACGTGAAGCCACTGCGGAAGAGATTTCCGGCGGAATTATATCTGATGCTGTCAGCTGTGCATTTGCAGGCATCTTCAATGTTCTTCCAAACACGGCTTTCGGCCAGAATGTGGGTATCATTGCAATGACTAAGGTTATTAACCGGTTCTGTATCGCTATCGGCGCCATAGTTCTGATACTTGCAGGCTTGTTCCCTAAAATCGGTGCGATTTTCAATGCTATGCCTAACTGCGTTATGGGTGGTGCGGTAATTACTGTTTTCGCCATGATTTTCTTAAATGGTGTAAAGATGGTATTAAAAGAAGGTTTAGATGACAAAAACAGCCTGATCCTTGCCATTACTCTTGGCCTTGGTTTTGGTGTGGGGAGTTTAAGCGATTCAGTGAAGGAAAACTTCCCCGCAGTACTCCGCTTTATCTTTGCGGAGCCAGTTGCTGCAGTCTGTATCGTCAGTGTTCTGGCGTGTATCTTTTTAAGACCGGAAGCTTCCAAAGCAACAAAGAAGTAAACTGCATTTAAGCAATTATCATAGATAGAAAAACCCCGTTCGGATGAGATCCGGTCGGGGTTTTTCTTGGAGCCGGGAAGGAGATATGGTATACTGTAAAAAAAGGGGAGGGAAAAGAATGAAGAAAAAAATAATGGTCACAGGTTCTGAGGGTTTCCTTGGAGGAAGAATTGCCGCATATTATGAAAAGGATTATGATGTGATCCGGGTGGGACATAAGAGCCTGGACATCACGGATGAAAAAGCGGTGGTTGAATATATAAAGGATAAAAGCCCTGACGCAGTAATCCATTGCGCTGCAATATCAAACACCAGGGTATGCGAGGAAAATCCTGCACTTTCTGAGGCAGTTAACCGGAGAGGATCCGTCAACATTGCCAAAGCATGCAGGGAGATTGGCAGCAGGCTGCTATTTATGAGCTCGGATCAGATTTATGGGGGCAGCAGGCAAATGGCACCGAATAAGGAATCTGATATAATCCCTCTTATCAATGTTTATGGGGCTCACAAAAAGCAGGCAGAGGATGAGATTCTGGAGATTTTACCAGAGGGGATCTGCCTTCGCCTCACATGGCTGTATGATTTCCCGGTCAGAGGCCTTAAAAGCAACTCAAACCTCCTGGTCAACTTATTAAGATCCATGGTACAGAACCGCCCTATTAAGCTTTCGGTTTCCGATTACCGCGGCATTACCTGGGTACAGGAAGTGGTGAAAAATATGGAGCCTGCCATGGACCTGCCTGGCGGAGTTTATAATTTTGGCAGTGAAAGTACCCTTTCCGCTTATGAAATAGGAAGCAGAGTCTTTCAAATGCTTGATAAAAACGGTAACAGGGGGAACTTTGTGAGCCCGAATGAAACAGTGGACGGGAACAATCCCAGAAACTTAACCATGGATATGGGAAAGCTTAAGGCCTATGGGATCAGTTTTTCTGAAACAGTAACGGGATTTTCAAAATGCCTTGAGGCAAATCCTGAATATGTTTGTGCCTTAATTGGAGAATCTATTGTCGAAATTTGACGAATTTAATAAAAAAACCTTAAAGCCATTGTCAAAACCGGAAGGAGTATGATATACTCTTTTCGGTTTTTCTAATATATAATATGATAATTATAAGTCATACTAATTAATGAAGCGGTGTTTTACTGATAGATAAGGGAAAAACGGATAGCAGACAACGATGAGAGCTTGGGAGCCAGGAGGACAGTTCCAATGATTCGATTTAAAAATTATGTAAAAGCAGAAAACCTGGAGGAGGCCTTTGCACTGAATCAGAAGAAGAGCAGTGTAATAGGCGGAGGCATGATGTGGCTGAAGGTACAGAGCCGGGTGAAAATGACACTGGTGGATTTATCCGGGCTTGGGCTTGATGGGATTGAAGAAAAGGAAGATGAGTTTTCCATAGGTGCCATGTGTACCCTGCGCCAGCTGGAAACCCATGAAGGGCTGAACGCATGCTTTAACGGTGTTTTTAAAGAGTGCACCCGTTCCATTGTTGGAGTTCAGTTCCGAAACGGAGCAACCGTAGGTGGAAGCGTATTCGGCAGGTTTGGATTTTCTGATATCATCACCTGTCTTTTGGCCCTTGATACCTATGTGGAGCTGTACAAGGGAGGCCTGGTTCCTTTGGAAGAATTTTGCCGGATGAAGAGTAACAGAGATATTCTGGTCCGTATCCATATAAAAAAGGATGGAAGAAGAGCAGTTTATGCTTCCCAGCGTATGTCGAAAACAGATTTTCCTGTAATTGCCTGCTGTGCGGCCCAAAAAGCCGGAAAACTCTATATCTCGGTGGGAGCAAGGCCAGCAAAGGCGGAGCTGGTTGTGCTTGAAGAAAACCAGGATTGTCTTAAAGAAGAACTTGCCAAAAGAGCATCGGAACGCTTCACCTATGGTACCAATATGAGGGGAAGCGGTGCTTATCGGAAGAATTTGGCTGAAATATATATAAAAAGGCTTTTAGAAGCGCTGGAACAGGAGGAACGGTAAATGGAGATCGAATTTACACTGAATGGAAAAATGACGTATGAGGAAATCGCAGATGATACCACTTTATTCCATCTCCTTAGAAGAAAGGGCTGCTACAGCGTAAAATGCGGATGCGAAACGGAAAACTGTGGACTTTGCACGGTGTTGGTCAATGGAAAATCAAGGCTATCCTGCTCATTTTTAGCTGCAAGGGCTAATGGCTGTGATGTGGTGACCTTAGAAGGCGTGGAAAAGGAAGCGAAACTGTTTGGATCCTATCTGGCGGCAGAAGGTGCGGAGCAGTGCGGTTTCTGCAGTCCGGGACTTATTATGAATGTGCTGGCAATGGAAAGAGAAGAAATCCTTGATGATGAGGGGATAAAAGAATATCTGGCCGGGAATTTATGCCGGTGCAGCGGCTATATGGGACAGCTTCGGGCCATAAAGAACTATTTAAGCAGAGGAGAAAAAAGGGATGAATTATAAAATGCGTACGGTAAATACTTCTGTGGTAAAGAAGGATGCCATGGCCCTGGTAACCGGAAAGCCTGTGTATACCGATGATCTGGCTCCCGGAGACTGTCTCATTGTTAAGGTCCTAAGAAGTCCTCATGCCCATGCGCTGATCAAGGAAATCCATAAGGAAAAGGCGGAAAAGGTGGCTGGAATTGCCTGTATCCTGACCTATCAGGATGTTCCTCAGAAGAGATTCACCATGGCGGGACAGTCCTACCCGGAACCAAGTCCCTATGACAGGCTGATTTTGGACCAGAGAATGCGTTTTGTGGGAGATGCGGCGGCCATTGTAGCCGGTGAGACGGAAGATGCGGTGGACCATGCCCTGCGGCTTTTAAAGGTGGAATATGAGGTTTTGGAACCGGTATTGGACTTTAAGCAGGCAAAGGATCATCCGGTGTTAATCCATCCGGAGGAGGACTGGCTGAGTCTCTGTCCGGTAGGTGCGGATAATAAAAGAAATTTATGTGCTGCCGGCAGGGAAGAGCAAGGTAACGTAGATGAAGTATTAAAGCAGTGTGATTATGTGGTGGAACAGGTTTACCATACAAAGGCGAATCAGCAGGCAATGATGGAGACCTTCCGGGCCTATTCTTATCTGGATGCTTATGGGCGTCTTAATATGGTGGCCTCCACACAGGTCACCTTTCATGTGAGAAGAATCCTGGCTCATGCACTGGATATTCCCAAATCACGGATCCGTGTGATCAAGCCGCGGATCGGTGGCGGCTTCGGGGCAAAGCAGACGGTGGTGGCAGAGGTATATCCGGCAATCGTGACGATGAAGACCGGCAGGCCGGCCAAGATGATCTACAGCCGCTATGAGTCTCAGATCGCTTCTTCTCCCCGTCATGAGATGGAAGTTCATGTGAGAGTGGGAGCGGATAAGAACGGAATCCTTCAGGCAATCGATGTGTATACTCTGTCAAATACAGGAGCTTACGGGGAACACGGCCCTACTACGGTAGGCTTATCCGGTCATAAGACGATACCACTTTACCGGACAGCCAAAGCCTTCCGGTTTGCATATGATGTAGTTTATACAAACTGCATGTCTTCAGGGGCTTACAGGGGTTACGGGGCTACCCAGGGAATCTTTGCGGTGGAATCTGCGGTAAATGAGCTGGCGGAAAAGATCGGAATGGATTCTGTAAAATTAAGGGAATTAAACATGGTAAAAGAAGGCGACATCATGCCTGCCTATTATGGGGAAACTCTAAATAGCTGTGCCCTGGACCGGTGTATGGCCCGTGCTAAGGAGATGATCCGCTGGGATGAGAAGTATCCCAGAGTTGACATGGGAAATGGAAAGGTGCGAGGCGTAGGTGTAGCTATGTCTATGCAGGGCTCCGGCATTTCCGGCCTGGATGTGGCGTCCGTGGAGCTGCGCCTGAATGATGACGGTTTTTATACACTTATGATCGGCGCTTCCGACATGGGAACAGGTTGTGATACGACCCTGGCTCAGGTTGCGGCTGATTGCCTGGAATGTGATTTAGATGAGATCGTGGTTCATGGAACGGATACGGATGTATCCCCTTATGATTCAGGTTCCTATGCTTCCAGTACCATGTACTTAACTGGAATGGCTGTGGTAAAGGCCAGTGAAGAAATGCGGGAAAAGATCTTAAAAAAAGGTGCCCAGTATCTTAACTGTCCGGAGGATTCCCTGGAATTTGACGGAAAGCGGGTCTACCAGCCATCGGGAGAGCTGGAAATATCCTTAAAAGATATAGGAAACAAAGTTATGTGCTTTAATGAAGACATGCTCACTGCCGGTGCCTGTCATACCTCTCCGGTATCTCCGCCACCTTTTATGGTGGGAATGGCTGAAGTTGAAGTGGATAAGGAGACCGGTGAGGTAGAGCTTTTGGATTATGTGGCGGTTGTGGACTGCGGAACAACCATTAATCCCAATATGGCCAGGATCCAGACTGAGGGCGGAATCGCTCAGGGTATTGGTATGGCCATGTATGAAGAGATTACCTATTCCTCCAAGGGGCAGATGCTGCAGAATTCCTTCATGCAGTACAAGCTTCCAACCAGGCAGGATGTGGGTAATATCCGGGTGGAATTTGAAAGCAGTTATGAGCCTACCGGGCCTTTTGGGGCTAAATCCATTGGTGAGATCGTGATCAATACACCGTCTCCTGCTATAGCAGATGCAGTAGCCAATGCAGTAGGAGTGAGAGTAAGAGAATTGCCTGTTACAGCTGAAAAAGTGTATTGGGGAATGAATCGGTAATAGTTGGCTTGAAGGAAGAAGAATAAAAAAGAGCGCTGGATGCTTGGATTCCGGCGCTCTTTTTTGATTCCATTTTTTCTGGACATATCGATCAAGTCTGTTGATAAAAACAATCATGTTGTGATATAAACAGATGATTGCATTGATAATGGCAAGGGTGTATGATTGGGAAAGAGAAAGGAGGGAGGGATCTATGGAAGCTTTGATAAGGGCGGAAAAGATCTGCAAGGATTATGATGCAGGTGAGGTCAAGGTCCAGGCGTTAAAGCATGTGTCGTTTGAGATTCTCCGTGGGGAATTTATCGTGATTCTGGGGCCGAGTGGGTCTGGGAAAAGCACCCTTTTAAATATATTAGGAGGGATAGAAACGGTTACCAGCGGAGCTGTTTATTATGATGGTACGCCACTCTCCTGGGGAGATTTAAAGAGCCTTACGGCCTATCGCCGTGCCCATGCCGGGTTTATTTTTCAGTTTTATAATTTGATGCCGGGACTGACTGCCCTGGAGAATGTGCAGTTGGCGGCAGAACTTTCTAAAGAACCTCTGGATCCGGAAACGCTGCTTGGGCAGGTGGGACTTTTAGACAGGGCAAATCATTTTCCAAGCAGGCTGTCAGGAGGGCAGCAGCAGAGGGTTGCCATTGCCAGGGCCTTGTGCAAGAATCCAGATATCCTTCTCTGTGATGAGCCCACGGGGGCATTGGACAGCAGCACAGGAAGCCAGATATTAAAGCTGCTGTCAGAGTTTAACAGACAGTATGAAAAGACGGTTCTTCTGATCACCCATAATGAAAATATTGCGGGGATTGCTGACCGGGTTTTTTATTTTAAGGATGGCTGTCTGGAAAGGATTCGTGTCAATGAAAGACCCTTAAAGCCGGAGGAGGTGGTCTGGTAGTGAAAAGCTTCCGCAAGAATGTAGTCCGGTGCGCCAGGCAAAATCCAGGGTCTTTTATGGGGGCGGTTTTCATCATTGCCATCGGTATCTTTGTTTATGTGGCTATGATGGACACATTGAGAAACTTAGGAGACCAGGTGCAGCGTTACTATGACAGCAGTGCCATAGCAGACGTATTCGCCCAGGTCTCAGGAATCTCTGAAGTAGAACTGGAACGGTTAAAGGAGATTCCGGGAATTGAAGAGGTCTCTGGGAAAATGGCCGTTGATGTAAGGCTGTTTGCCCCTTCCCAGACAGAAATCGTAACAGTGCATCTGTTGTCTTATGATTCCTCAGATTCTTTAAACAAACTGATGTTAAACGGGACGGGGACGAGAAAAGACAGCATTTATCTGGGGAACCGTATGGCTGGATTATATGGATACGGAAACGGAATACCTCTCACCCTCATGATTAATGGAAAAAGCGTGCGATGCGAGCTGGCCGGAACCTGTTACGGGCCGGAATATATATACGCCATTCCTCCCGGTGGAGCGATGATCCCCGATGGGGAGATTTATGACATTGCCTGTATAGAAAAAAACAGGATGGAAGAATTAACTGGGAAAAAGGATTCCATGAATGAGCTTGGATTTCGGTTAGCAAAAGGTTATACCTATGAAGACGTGCGTTATCAGCTGATGGACCGTCTTTCCGGGTATGGTCTCATTTCTCTCACTTCCAAGGAAAAACAGGCCAGTTATAATATGGTAAAGGGAGAGATCAATGAGCTGTATTCCATGGGAACGGTGCTTCCCATCCTGTTTATGTCGATTTCTGTGTTCATGCTTTATGTAGTATTAAAAAAGATGATAGACAGGGATCAAAGTCTGATTGGCACTATGAAATCCTTTGGAATGCGAGATGGGGAATTAATCTTGGCATACCTTTATCAGGGGGCTGAGGTGGGGGTTTTAGGTGCTCTGGCCGGAAGTGTTCTGGCGGTTCCTTTTGGCCGGTATATGTTTCTCATGTATGTGGACTTTTTTAATCTGCCTGACACGGTTTATCACAGCTATATGAATACAAGGGTAAGCGGAATGGGGATCGCAGTGGGAACCGGGCTCCTGGCGGTTTATTTAGGGGTCAGGGGAATCTTAAAGATCACTCCGGCTCAGGCCATGAGGGCAAAAACTCCAGCTTCTGCAGGGAATTTAAGGCTTCCCCGTTTCTTGGCCTCCAGGCTTGGGGCCATGGAAAAAATGGGACTGCGCTCCGTGGTGAGGAACCCTTTTCGCGGCTTTCTAATTATTTTAGCCATAGCATTTCCTTTTTCCATGTCTTCCGTGCTTTTTTCCTTTAAAGGAGTAGCGGATCAGATGTATTTTGACCAGTTCAGCAAGGTGCAGACTTATGATATACAGATTTCCCTGGACCGCTATGTGTCAAGCATCCGCGGGAAATCGGCAGGGGAAGAAATCATAGGAGTGGAGAAAAGCGAAGCAGTCATCCAGAAGGCAGTGGAATTAAAACACGAAAACTTATCGGAATTTGCCATGATTTACGGGCTGAACCGTGAGTCCAGCATGTGGAGGATCATGGATCTCTACGGCCGATTTTATGATCCGCCGGAGGATGGGATTATCATAAACAGCCGGATTGCTGAAAAGCTCCATCTGGAGGAAGGGGATGTTATGGAAGTATCCGTTCCCGGCCTGACTGCGGAAGCGGTAAAGGTTCCGGTAAAAGCTGTCATAAAAGAGAGTCTTGGAGGAGGCTGCTATATTTCGGCAAAGGGTTTTTCCCGTTTTTTTGATTCCGTTCCAATGGCTGGAACCATACTTTTAAAGGTGGAACATGGCAAGCTTGACGCCGTCCGGGAGGCGCTTTTAAAAACCAGCCGGGTGACTTGGATGGTGGATACCGGGCGCATCACCCAGAGTTACCGGGATATGATGGGCAGCATGATGGCAATGATCCAGATGTTTTCCTTTATGGCTGTGGCGGCGGGAGGGATTCTTATTTATAATATTTCCATGATCAATATCAGAGAGCGGATCTCGGAGCTTGGAACGTTTATCATCATGGGAGGAACGGATAAGGAGATCGGAAGAATTCTCCTGTTTGAACAGGTGGTCTACTTCATTCTGGGAATTGTCTTAGGAGTGTTTGGGAGCCTTGGGGTAAAATATCTCATGGAGCATCTGGTCATATCGGATTCCTATACCATTGAACTGGCTATACGGCCATCCTGCTATGGGATAGCATTTCTTATCTGTCTTGCAATGGCAGGGGCTTCTTTGCTGGCCCAGACGCGGTTTGTAAGAAGGATAAGACTCACGGATATTTTAAAGGAAAGGGAGTAAGCTTATGAAGATCCGAATGGATGGCAGAAAAAAGAAAATATGTTTTTTGGCTGCAGGAATTATCCTTGTACTGGTCATAGGAATTAATGTAGTTAAAAGTTCCAAGGGGACCCCGGTGCAAACGGTAGCAGCTTCTTATGAAACGGTAGAAGACCGCTATACGGAGGAAGGGATCCTTACGGCCGGAGGGGAGTACCGCCTGGTTTCAGAAGTATCAGGTCCGGTAAAAGAGGTTATGGTTAAGGAGAATGATGGAGTCAAGGCAGGAGATATCCTGTTTACTATTGATGACAGGGATTTATTGCACGAAAAATCCCTTTGTGAAAGCGCTCTGGCGGGGTTTAATGCTAAGTTGGAAGAGAGCCTGATCGGGCAGGTGATGACGTCATCGCCTCAGGAATATCTGGATTCCATAAGATCGGAAGTGTTGGCAAAGGAGGCGGATTATCAGGCTGCAAAGACTCTTATTGACGCTTCCCAGTCTCTGTATTCAGCCGGCAGCATTTCCAGAATCGAATGGGAGAAGGACAGGGCATCTTATGAAAACGCCTCATTAGCATGGGAGCAGGCAAAGAGCCGATATGAGGAGAGCCGCCGGTTTTTAGAGAGCCTAAAGGCGGGGGGCATTGATGAAACAACCATTAACGGTAGGTTTTATGATAGCGTGGAGGAACAGCTAAGAGCCCAGATCAAATCCCAGGAAACGACGATGGAACAATTGGAAGACAGGTTAAAAAAATGTGTGGTAGCTGCAGACAGAGATGGAGTCATCACATCCCTTCCGGTCAAGGATATGTCTTACATACAGGCAGGAGAAACTGCCGTGACCATCAGCGGACGGGGAAAGATCCAGGCAGAGTCTGACGTGCTTACAAGCATTGCGCCCTATCTTTCTCCGGGAGATAAGGTGACGGTGATCCTGCAGCTTAGGAATCAGGACCAAATGTACACTGGAACCATAAACCAGGTCTATGACTATGCGGCCAAAGGGACCTCAGCCCTGGGAATGGATGAATATAGGGTGCATGTGAAGATCGATATGGATGAGGACCAAACTCTGGAAGGAAAGGAAGGATACGGAGCCAACATTCGTTTTACCCTGTATCAGGGAGAACATAAGCTGGTGATCCCTTCAAGCGCCGTTTTTGACCTGAATGACCAAAAGTACGTTTTTGTAATTAATAACGGAAAGGCGGAAAAGCAGCCCGTGGAGGTCGAATACAGGACAGCATCCCAGGCGGTCATAAAAGAAGGGCTGACAGAGGGGCAGAAAATCATTGACCATGTAGATTCAGAAGTGATCTATGAAGGGGCAAAGGTGTATGCAGGTTCGTAAAGAAATAAAAGGGCGGCAGCATGGAAATTCCAATGCTGCCGCCTTATTATTTGATATTATTTAATCTTATCATAGCTGGATTCCTTGATGGTTCCGTCGCTGTTGGTCTTGTAGTATTTACCGTCGCCATCCTGAACGTTATTCTTGCTCTTTGCAAGCTTTCCGCTTGTACCGACTAAGTACTCTTTATCATTGTATTCTACTACTTTATATTTTTCATCTTTGTCAGCTTTGATCAGTCTTCCCTGTACGTAGATGCTGTCATCGGTAATGGAATTGTAGCCGGCTCCCTTGTTGCTTCCAGCCTTGCGGAAGTTGTAGGTGTATTTCTCACCGTCAATGTCAATGGTTGTCTTGCCGGTTGTCATAGCGCCTTCCTTAGGAGATGTACCGAAGTAGTAAACCTCTGCGGCATCATCGGCTGCAGGGAAATCGCTTTCTGTTTCGATCTCGCTGTAGGATGCGATGGTTCTGCCTGATTCAAAGGTCAGCTTATAGAGACCCTGAAGCATTTCGCCCTTTTCGTTGAATGCGTAGCTTAAACCATTAATGGACTTAATCTGGCTTGTTGTCAGCTGTCCGTTGGTGGAAGCGTAGAACCAGTATTCTGTACCGTCATCATAAGCTTCTGCATCAACCTCTTCACTTGGAACGGTCTTGAACCAGCCCTTTGCAAGCCAGCACTGTTCTGGGAGATTGTAATATTGGTTTGCAGAGCTTGCTGTTGAAGGGGTGCCTGATTCATACCATTCGGATTCAGCGGCTCCGTTTTCATTGAAGAGGTATTTTAAACCGTTAATGGTCTTGGTAGTATCCTTTAATTTCTTGCCGTTGGTACCGAAATAGAACCAGTAAGCTCCGTTAAAGTTATCTTTTTCATTTTCAGAATCCTCAACTTCGATGGATTTCCAGCCGATAGACTGAGCACCGTCAGAGGAATCTCCTAAGTAATACATTCCATCTTTCCAAGCGTCGTCTCCGGTCTGGCGTGTGGATTCTTCATTAACCCAGCCAAACAGCATCTTTCCTTCGGAATCAAAGGCATAGTCATGGAATTGTCCATCGGCAACCTTTATGGATTTAAAGGAAGTCTTACCGGAAGTAGGAGCTTTATAGGCTTTTCCGTTGCTTCCAAAGTAGTACCAGTAAGTATCAGGAGCATCTTCTTCATCCTGGTCGGCAGTAATTTCACGCCATTCATTTGTAACCATAGCGCCTGATGAATTTACATAATAGTAATTGTCATCGGATTCGATTAAGCTGCTGGTAGCCAACTCGCCATCTTCGTTAAGATAGAACCAGTTGTCTCCGGATTTGCGCCAGGATTCGGTAGTTACATCTCCATTGGAGTCGTAGTATACCCAGGTGTCATTTTCCTGTGACCAACCCTGTGCGGCGAAGGAGGTCATGGATGCACCTATGGTAAAAATCGCTGCAGCGCAGGGAATAAGCCATCTAAGTTTCTGTTTTCTCATGTTTGTTCTCCTTTCAATAAGAACCCTTTTTGTTAACTTTGTCAGCAGGTCTTGCTGATGGAATGACTTTAAACCATGGAGTAAGTCTAAGGTCAAGCGATGTAAAAAAGGCGTAAGAATGCGTAAGAAAAGCAGGAGAATTTAAGAAAACTGTAATCTCACCATATTCTGGAAGCGGTTCCAGCGGCTGCCACCAGGTTAGAATTGGAATTGCAATTCATATTAGTAATAGGGCAAAAAAAAATAAAAAAGAGACAGGAATCCCTATCTCTTATGCAATAATAATACCACAAAATTTACTTTTTTTCAAGTCTTGTAATTTGGCTCTGCCTGGAGTAGACTTTGTATTTATCAAAGGAATGGAGGGTTTTTATGGATAACGGGAAGTGGTTACAGACTGCAAACGACAGCCTTCAGATTGCTAAAGTAAAGGCGGCCAATGATTATACAAAAAAGTTTGGTCTAGCTTTAACGGATGAGGAGACAGCTTTGCTTATCAGGGAGAGAAAAGATGCGTTAAAGGAACAGGAACGGGTGGAATTTGGTGAAGGTATTCTTCCGAAACTGATTTTTGCGTTTTGTGATTCCCCGTATATTTATCAGGATAATTACGTGGATTCCCTGGGAAGACTTCAGGATATGTTCTACCTATATAAAAATGAATCATTAGATGAAATTACTGATGACGAACTGATTGAATTCATGAAGGACCAGTTTGACGGACCGTGCCAGGGCTCTCTGGATCATCTGGAGGATACTGGATTGGAGGCGTTTGCAAGGCGTGTCCGCCTTGGACTAGATTTATATGAGGAAGAAGACGATGAGTTTTGAGACGGAAGAGTTATTGCCAATCGTGGCGGAATTAGCAGATAAATATACGGGAAAGGAAAGTTCCTCCATTACCTATGAAAAAGCAAGACAGCTCATGGAAGCCGTCCTTTATTGCATCCATGAGTACGAAGATTATCCGTCGGAAAGGCAGGAGCTTCTTCTTACGGATAGAAAGATGGTTGCAAAAATGATTTATGGGCTGGGATATGAGAAAGTGCTTAGGAATGTGAAGGAAACTCAGGTCCTGTATAACAAAACAATACCGGATTTTAAGTATTATGAGAACCGGTGTTATTACGATACCTTTGTTAAAGGCATTCCATCTTTTTTCCTGTATTATGATCCTCGTTTCCAGCCCCAGAATCACATTCTAACGCTGGATTATCCGGTTCTGCATCCAATATACTCATTAAGGGGAATTGATGCCATAAGCGCCTTTGTGAAATGTATTAGTCTGGAACAAGTTTTTTTAAGAAAATTGCCGGATGAATATATCCTTCATGTGCTGAGGGCTTATTCCCCGGATCATGAGGAACTGATCATCAACCTAACAGGCATTGTGCTGCGGAATGTTCTTGGCTGCCGTATGGCAGGTAAAAGGATTAATACACAGGGATATACCCCCGGAGAACTGGGAAGGTTAATAGATTATGTAAATCATAACGATAGTGCCGAATTGGAACAGGATATGGAGGGGCTGGTTGATGAATTGGTAAGGTCCGGATATGATGGCCTGGAAGAATTGGGTGATTACCTGAAGGCAGACCTGCATGATTACTGCTTTGAACTGAAGAATGCTGTGGAGAATCAGTGCCTGGATTCCATTCTCGCTATATAGAATGAACAACAGGGTGATTTTTTGTAAATATTGATAACGTGAAATAAAAAAACCGGGAAGATCGTAGGATTCTTCCCGGTTTCTTTTTTACACCGTTTCCGAGGGATTTTCCCCTCTGCGCATATTTTTCTGGGCAGTGGAGAGCATCAGCTTGATTCGGTTTAACTGGTTTACTTCGCTTGCGCCGGGATCATAATCCACGGCAATGATATTGGAATCAGGATAAGCTTTCCGCAGCTCCTTGATGACGCCCTTTCCAACGATGTGATTGGGGAGGCAGCCAAAGGGCTGGGTGCACACAATATTGTTGGTACCGCTGTGGATCAGCTCCAGCATCTCTCCGGTTAAAAACCAACCTTCGCCGGTCTGGTTTCCGATGGATACAAATTCCTTTGCCATATCCGCCAGATTTCCGATGTAGGCCGGGGCTGTGAAGTGTTTGCTCTTTAACAGCTCCTTCTTTGCAGTCCTGCGGAAATATTCCAACAGGGAGATTACCATATTGGATAAAGCTGCGGTAGTTTTCTTACCGCCTAAATTCTGGGCCTTAAAGTTATTGTTGTAGAAGCAGTATAACAGGAAGTCCATCAGGTCCGGCATAACAGCTTCCGCGCCCTCTGATTCCAAAAGCTCTACAATGTGATTGTTGGCCAGAGGAGAAAACTTAACAAGGATTTCTCCTACGATTCCTACCTTGGGCTTCTGAACGGCATTTCTTGGAAGATTATCAAAATCCCTGATAATTCCCTTAATGTTACGGGAGAAGGTCATCATGTCCGGGGATTTCCTGGACAGGGATTCAATGCACTTTTCTTTCCATTTCTCATGAAGGGAATTGGCTGAGCCGGGCACCTTCTCATAAGGGCGGGTCGCATATAAAACTCTCATAAAGACGTCGCCGTATACGACTGCCTGCATAGCCTTTGTCAGCATAGGCAGGGTGATGGTAAATCCCGGGTTTGTCTCCATGTTGTTTGCATTGACGGAAATAACCGGTATATGGCCCATATCTGCTTTCTCCAAGGCGCGCCTGATGAAGCCGATGTAGTTGGACGCCCGGCATCCGCCTCCGGTCTGACTCATGAACACCGCAGTGCGATCTAAGTCATATTTGCCGGAAAGAAGTGCATCCATGATCTGGCCCACCACGATAAGAGACGGGTAGCAGGCATCGTTGTTAACGTATTTTAATCCGGTATCAATGGAAGAGCGGTTGTCGTTTTGAAGGACCTCCACCCGGTAGCCAAAGGAACGGATAGCTGGTTCAATTAAATCAAAATGAAGGGGTGACATCTGAGGGCACAGGATGGTGTAATCCTTTTTCATCTCTTTGGTAAACATAATCCTGTGATAAGCGCTGGAAACCACCTTCTGTTCGTAATGGCGTTTGTCACGCACCCGCAGTGCCGCAATCAGAGAGCGTATACGGATTCTGGCAGCTCCCAGGTTATTGACCTCATCGATCTTTAAAACGGTATAGATCTTACCGGAGCCGGTTAAGATGTCATTAACCTGGTCCGTAGTAACAGCATCCAGCCCGCAGCCAAAGGAATTCAGCTGGATCAAGTCCAGACGGCTCTCCTTTTTAACGAGAGCTGCGGCCCGGTAAAGCCTGGTGTGGTACATCCACTGGTCAGTAACCACCAGAGGGCGTTCGATTTCAGCCAGATGGGAAATGGAATCCTCCGTGAGCACGGCAAATCCATAGGAGGTAATAAGCTCCGGAATACCGTGGTTGATTTCCGGATCCACGTGATAAGGGCGGCCCGCCAGCACGATGCCATGGCGGTCGTTTTCCTCCAGCCACTTTAAAGTTTCCTCGCCCTTTTTCTCCATATCGGCCCTGGAAGCCATAAGCTCCGCCCAGCCCTTCCCGGCAGCTGCAGCAACCTCAGACGCCGGAATCTGGAATTCCTTTGCAAATACCTCTGTTAAGCGTCCGGTAAGGATTTCTTCGTTGGTAAAGGCCATGAATGGGTTCAAAAAGCGGATATTTTCTGTTTTGATACCTTCCACGTTGTTCTTGATGTTTTCTGCGTAGGAGGTGACAATGGGGCAGTTAAAATGGTTTCCTGCCTCAGGGGTTTCATTCCGCTCATAGGGAATGCAGGGATAAAAAATGGTTTTAATTCCCTGCTTAATCAGCCATTCAATGTGTCCGTGAGCGATTTTTGCCGGATAGCATTCCGATTCGCTGGGTATGGATTCAATGCCCAGCTCATAAATCTTTCTGGTGGACTGAGGGGAGAGCACGGTCCGGAATTTCAGTTCCTTAAAGAAAACAGCCCAGAAGGGGTAGTTTTCATACATGTTTAAGACTCTTGGAATGCCGATGGTGCCACGCTCCGCAAGATCCGGGCTAAGAGGCTCGTAATCAAACATACGGCGGTTTTTATAATCAAAGAGGTTTGGTATTTCTCTCTTTGCTTTTTCCTTACCAAGGCCTCGTTCACAGCGGTTTCCCGTAATAAACTGGCGGCCACCGTCAAAACGGTTAACGGTAAGTACACAGTTGTTGGTGCAGCCCTTGCAGCGGGCCATGGAGGTTTCATAATGCAGCCCCAGAATCTTATCAAGGCTCAGCATAGAGGTGGTTTTGGATTCCTCATAGCGTTCCCTTGCGATAAGAGCGGCGCCGAAAGCTCCCATGATGCCTGCAATATCAGGCCTGATGGCTTCGCAGCCTGAAATCTTTTCAAAGCTTCTTAAAACGGCATTGTTATAGAAGGTACCACCCTGGACTACCACATGCTGACCCAGATCAGAAGCATTTGTAATTTTAATTACTTTAAACAGGGCATTTTTAATGACTGAATAAGCTAGCCCTGCAGAAATATCGGATACCTCTGCCCCTTCCTTTTGGGCCTGCTTTACGTTGGAATTCATGAATACCGTGCATCTGGTCCCTAAATCGGTGGGATTCTTGGCAAATATGGCTTCCTGTGCGAAATTCTCCACCTGGTAATTTAAGGAGTTTGCAAAGGTTTCGATAAAGGAGCCGCAGCCCGAGGAACAGGCTTCGTTTAACTGAACGCTGTCCACGGTACCATTTTTGATGCGGATGCATTTCATGTCCTGACCGCCGATGTCCAGGATGCAGTCTACCTCAGGTTCAAAAAAAGCTGCCGCATAGTAGTGGGAGATGGTCTCCACCTCGCCCTCATCAAGCAGGAAAGCTGATTTTAAAAGGGCCTCTCCGTATCCTGTGGAGCAGGACCATACGATCTGGCTGTCCTTTGGCATCTGTTCCTTGATCTCACCCATGGCCCGGATCGCCGTTGCAAGAGGACTTCCGTTGTTGTTGCTGTAAAATTTATATAGCAGGGTGCCGTCTTCACCTACAAGGGCTACCTTTGTGGTGGTGGAGCCTGCGTCGATCCCTAAAAAGCATTTTCCGTGGTAGGAGGATAAATCACCCTTTTTTACGCAGTGGCTGTTGTGACGGTCTATAAATGCATCAAAATCAGCCTGATCCGAAAACAGGGGCTCCATGCGCTTTACTTCGAATTCCATCCGGATGCCGGATGATAAGCGGTTTATCATTTCCTCCAGAGAGATATCCCCTCCCTGCATTTCCTCTGCATTCATAGCCGCGCCGATGGCAGCAAATAAGTGGGAATGCTCCGGAGCGATGATCTCATCCCCGGATAAATGGAGGGTACGGACAAATGCCTTCTGAAGCTCCGGAAGGAAGTGGAGAGGGCCGCCAAGGAATGCCACATGGCCCCTGATCGGCTTTCCGCATGCCAGGCCGCTGATGGTCTGATTGACCACTGCCTGAAAAATAGAAGCCGCAAGATCTTCCCTGGTCGCTCCTTCATTGATGAGTGGTTGAATGTCCGTTTTTGCAAATACGCCGCAGCGTGCGGCAATTGGGTAAATGGCCTTATAATTGGCCGCATATTCATTTAAACCGGAGGCATCGGTCTGTAAAAGAGCTGCCATCTGATCAATAAAGGACCCGGTGCCACCGGCACAAATCCCGTTCATACGCTGGTCAATGCCACCGGTGAAGTAAATAATTTTTGCATCTTCTCCGCCAAGTTCGATTGCCACGTCGGTCTGCGGGGCATAATCCTTAAGAGAGGTGGCAACTGATACTACCTCCTGGACAAAGGGAACCTTTAAATGGCTGGACAGAGTTAATCCGCCGGAGCCTGTGATGGCAGGACGTAAGTCCATAGGGCCCAACTTATCAAAGGCCTTCTTTAAAAGGCCTGCCAATGTTTCCTGTATGTTTGCATAATGTCGCTCATAATCAGCGAATAAGATCTCATGGTCTTCATTTAATACAGCTATTTTAACTGTTGTGGAACCGATATCGATTCCTAATGTGTGATATGTAATCATATGTGCGGGGTATCCCCTGCCTCCTTTTGTGTAAAAGTAAGTTGCTGACTCACCGAACATCAGTTTAACATAAAATAAGAAATAATACAATTGCCATAACATGCTAAAAAAATGTTAAATCTAGTAAAATTTGTTTAAGTTAACGAAAAGGGGTTCCTTTTCATTTGACAAAAATGGCCTGGGAAATTATAATGTATAAGTCAAAGTCTGCCAACGTTTTTATTTAGATTTTTCAGCGAAAGAGAGAAATGCTATGATTCAGATTTATAAAACAGAAGACGGCCTGATTCAGCAAAAGGATGAGCTTTCTCCTGGTTCCTGGATCGCCCTTACCAATCCGACTGCCACAGAGATCCTGGAAATCGCTAACACCTGTAAAATCGATCCCGATGATTTAAGGGCTCCTCTTGATGAGGAAGAACGTTCCCGTATCCAGACGGAGGATCATTACACGCTTATCCTGGTAGACGTTCCCACCATTGAGGAACGCGGCGGCAAGGACTGGTATGTTACCATACCAATGGGAATCATTACGACAGATGATGCCATTATTACGGTCTGTCTGGAGGAAACCACAGTTCTCAATGCATTTATGGATGGCAGGGTGAGGGATTTCCACACGTATATGAAAACCCGGTTTATCCTGCAGATTCTTTATAAGAATGCATCTTTGTACCTGCAATATTTAAGAATTATTGACAAAAAGAGCGGGGAGGTCGAAGAGAAGCTTCATAGATCCACAAAGAACCGGGAGCTTATTGAGCTTTTGCAGCTGGAAAAGAGCCTTGTATACTTTACCACATCCCTGCGCTCTAATGAGATGGTACTTGAAAAACTGATGAGAAATGAAAAAATCAAGAAGTACCCTGAGGATACGGAACTTTTGGAGGATGTCATCGTAGAGAATAAGCAGGCGATCGAGATGGCAAACATCTACAGCGGGATTTTAAGCGGAACCATGGATGCCTTTGCTTCCGTCATATCCAATAACTTAAATATTGTAATGAAGTTTCTGGCAACCATCACCATTGTTATGTCCATACCAACCATGGTGGCAAGCTTTTACGGAATGAATGTTAATTCCATAGGTATGCCTTTTGCAGATAATCCTCATGGCTTTATCATTGTTTTAGGTTTGACACTGGCCTTAACGCTGATTGTAGCGTGGATTTTTTCTAAAAAGGATCTGTTTTAGCTTTAGCATGGCAGAAAAGAGGAAAGCATGAATTTTTTTAATAATTTCGAACGCAGATTCAGAAAGTATGCAATTCCGAATCTGATGTACTATATCATCGGCATGTATGGTGTGGGACTCTTAATGGAGATGCTCGCACCGGGATTCTACTGGCAGTACTTATCTCTTGACGCAGGAAAAATACTTGGCGGTCAGGTGTGGAGGATTGTCACGTTTATGATTTACCCGCCGGGAGGCGGCACGTTCTTTAGCTTGATCGGCATGTATTTATACTACATGCTGGGAGTGAACCTTGAGAGAATCTGGGGAGCATTCCGTTTTAACGTCTATTTCTTCATGGGAGTCATCGGTCATGTGGCGGCGGCGCTGATCGTGTACATTTTCATGGGAAAGACCGTATACCTGACAACGGAATATCTCAATTATTCCCTGTTTTTTGCCTTTGCCGCCACATTTCCGGATTTGGAATTCCTTTTGTTTTTCGTGATACCTATAAAAGCCAAATGGCTGGCCACCTTTAACGGAATCTATTTCCTGTATGGCTTTATCACCGGCAATATAGCGACCAGAGTCACGATATTCATGTCCTTATTGAACTTTATCATTTTTTTCCTTTTGACACGGAATTTAAGCCGGTTCAATCCGAAAGAGATCAAAAGAAAGCAAGAGTTTCATAAGCAGACGAAGATAAAGCCCCAAGGATGGACACACCACCGGTGTGCCGTTTGCGGACGGACCGAAAAGGATGCCCCAAACCTGGAATTCCGTTATTGTTCAAAATGCGAAGGCAGTTATGAATACTGTTCTGAGCATTTGTATACACATAAACATGTAACACCGTCCAACCCCACAACCGGTGATACGACCAACTAGCTACGGAGGATAACGATGAAGAGAACCAAGATTATTTGCACTATGGGACCTAATACCAACGATTACGCAATGATGAAGGCACTTGCCGAGCACGGCATGGATGTTGCCAGATTTAACTTTTCACATGGTGATTACGAGGAGCAGAAGATGCGCCTTAATTTACTGAAGAGCATCCGTGAGGAACTTGACCTTCCGATTGCAGCGCTTCTTGATACAAAAGGACCGGAGATCCGTACCGGACTTTTAAAGGACGGCAAAAAGGTGAATCTGAAAGAGGGAGAAATCTATATCCTGACAACAGAGGAAATCGTTGGAGATGATACAAAAGGACATATTAACTATGATGGCCTGAATGAAGATGTGATCCCAGGAAACCGTATCCTCATTGACGATGGTCTGATTGAACTGGAAGTTCTTGAGGTAAAGGGTAAAGAAATTACATGTAAGATCATTAACGGCGGCGAGTTGGGAGAGAGAAAAGGCGTTAACGTTCCTAATGTTAAGGTAAAGCTTCCTGCGCTTACCGATAAGGATAAAATGGATATTAAATTCGGTATTGATCAGGGTTTTGATTTCATTGCAGCCTCCTTTGTACGTACAGCAGATGCCATTTACGAAATCAAGAAGATTTTGGATGAGCAAGGTTCCAATATGGCCGTTATCGCCAAGATCGAAAATGCAGAAGGCATTGAAAATCTGGATGATATCATTGAAGCCAGCGACGGCATCATGGTTGCCCGCGGCGATATGGGAGTTGAGATCCCGGCCCAGGAGGTTCCGTTTATTCAGAAGAGCATCATAGAAAAATGTAACGAGGCCTGCAAGCCTGTTATTACAGCTACCCAGATGTTAGATTCTATGATCCGCAATCCCCGCCCAACAAGAGCAGAGGTAACGGACGTAGCAAATGCAGTTTATGACGGAACAGATGCGGTAATGCTTTCCGGCGAAACCGCTATGGGTAAATATCCGGTTGAAGCCCTTTCCATGATGGCTTCCATCGTAGAGGAGACAGAAAAGCATCTGGATTACAGCGCATACAGAGAGCGCAAGGTTTCTGCTGTTAATGTGCATAATGTATCCAATGCCGTATGTTATTCTTCTGTAGCCACTGCTCATGATCTGGGAGCCAGAGTGATCGTAGCGCCAAGCATCACCGGCTTCACAACAAGACTGTTATCCAAATGGAGACCGGAAAGTCTGATCATCGGTCTGTCCCCAAGTGCTTCCGCTCTTCGTCAGATGCAGTTATACTGGGGTGTAAAGCCATTCCATGGAAAGCGTGCGGAGTCCACGGACGTTTTGATTTATTCCTCCATGGAACTGTTAAAATCAAAAGGCATTGTAAAGGAAAATGAAACGGTAGTGGTTACTGCTGGTGTGGTGAATCCGGTGAGAAAAAATGAGCCGGCAGCTCATACCAACATCATGAGGGTCGTAACCGTAGACTAACGTGCTATGAATATTTATACAAAATAAGTGTAGACAAAGGAGTCTATCCCCGGTACAATGTAGCTTACAGCAGATGTGCCGGAGACAGGCTCTTTTTGCATATGGTAAGCTACGAGAGGAGAGGAAAGCTATGGATAAGAGACCATTTGTTACCAAGGAGAAGTTAGAAGAAATCGTAAAAGAATATCCTACACCTTTTCATATATACGATGAAAAAGGGATCAGGGAGAATGCCCAGAAGTTAAAGGAGGCGTTTTCCTGGAATAAAGGATACCGGGAGTATTTTGCGGTAAAGGCCACGCCGAATCCATTTATCCTGAATATTCTAAAGGATTATGGGTGCGGAGCGGATTGTTCATCCATGACAGAGCTTATGATGTCTGATTGCCTTGGCTTTACCGGATCTGATATCATGTTTTCTTCCAATGATACGCCTGCTGAGGAATTTCAGTATGCGGACAAAATCGGCGGAATCATCAATCTGGACGACATTACTCATATCGATTATCTTAAAAAGGCCATCGGGCATATTCCGGAAACCATTAGCTGCCGTTATAATCCGGGCGGAATATTTAAGATCAGTAACGACATTATGGATAATCCGGGGGATTCCAAATATGGGATGACGACCGAGCAGATGTTTGAGGCGTTCCGGATATTAAAAAGCAATGGAGCCAAACACTTCGGTATCCATGCTTTTTTAGCCAGCAATACGGTGACCAATGAATATTATCCCCTTCTTGCAAAAGTGCTTTTTGAACTTGCAGTAAAGCTTAAAGATGAGACAGGAGCCCATATCTCTTTCATTAACTTATCAGGAGGGATCGGAATTCCTTACCGTCCGGGTGAAGAGTCTAATGACATCAAGGCCATCGGTGAAGGTGTCCGAAAGGTTTACGAAGAAATTCTGGTACCGGAAGGAATGGGAGATGTGGCAATTTACACAGAGCTTGGACGTTTCATGCTTGGGCCTTACGGCGGACTGGTAACAAGAGCCATTCATGAGAAGCATACCCACAAGGAATACATCGGCGTGGATGCCTGTGCAGTGAATTTGATGAGACCGGCCATGTATGGGGCTTATCATCATATCACCGTTATGGGAAAAGAGGGAGATGTGTGCGGCCATAAATATGATGTGGTGGGCTCACTCTGTGAAAATAATGACAAATTTGCCATTGACCGGAACCTGCCTGAGATATCCGTAGGCGATTTGCTTTTCATTCACGATACAGGAGCTCATGGCTATGCCATGGGATATAATTATAACGGGAAATTAAAATCTGCGGAGCTGCTCTTAAAAGAAGATGGATCCGTTCAGATGATCCGCAGGGCCGAGACTCCCAGGGATTATTTTGCCACCTTTGATTTTTGCGATGTGCTGAAGGATATGAAATATTAATAATTTTGTAAGGAATTATAAATATAGGAGAGATGGTTTCCGGAGTTTTGGGAAGCTTCTCTCCTGTTTTTTACTCAGAACTCCTGTTTTTTCTTAATTTGGGCAGAAAAATCCCTGTGCCACATGACACAGGGGTGATTTTTCTTAGGATTTTCGGATTTCAAAAAGGGTGAAAGGATAATTGATACATTGTGCATTTCTTATGGTCTTAGTATAACACACCGGCTCTAGAAAAGTTTGTATATTGTTTGAATAGATTATGAAGATTTTCTTAATTCAATCGTTACGTAGAAAATCAGATGTAATTAAAATAGCAAAAAAATCTGGACTCGCCCTCATGAGCTATTTGAAAAATTATAGCTATTACACAACTAGTGACATAAATCTAATCAATTAGTGGCATTATTCGGATGTCCATATCAATTAATTGGAAAAGAGTTTATCTGCATCGTGGGTTCCATATTTTTCATCATTTATACGCTCTTTTACAGGAATCCATGTTTCCAGATCAATAAGGAGTTGTGTTCTTGCGTATTGCTTGGGCGAGTTCTCCGACTTCTTCTGATAATTTTAGAAAATAATCTTTTTTGAGGTCTGGATGATAATCTTTTTCTTTAATATATTTTTGTAATTTTGATATTGTAATATTTTTCATTTTTGACCTCCGATATGCCTGGTTTTTTATTTATTATTTCATATATGACACAAAATAACAAGTGAAAGAAAGGGTGAGTGCTGATAGCGTAGCACTTTAGTGTAAGAAAATTATCGAAATTTGTAGGTAATATTTACTTTCTTTCGGCAAACCTTGGTATATAATATTAATATGGAGGTGAAAGATATAATGGGTAGAACATGGCATTTATTTCCTGGTATTTATAGAAATAAGAGTATAAGGAATTGTTTAAGGGGATTAGAAAGCAATGAAGATTATACAATATTTTATGATGATGGAATTTTTCAGTTTGAACGGAAAAGAGGAAGTAAAAAAATAGTTTGCGAGATTAGTGTAGGTGCGTTTTATGATATTTGTAATGGCTTATATGATAAAACCGAGATTAATAATCGAATAAATGATTTTATTCTGCAGCAATTATATCTAAAAGGTGTTGAATTAGAGTAGCCATTGGTCGGTGGGTGCTTATTTCCCGTTTCGATCCTATTACATAAAAATGAACCCACCATGTTGGTTTTATTCAACATATTGGGTTCATTTCAATTCTGGGCCCAGCAGAAGATATCTAGAAAAGAATGGAGCGTGCCAGTCTGGTGAGCACTTCCTCGCATCTTAAGATATCTTCACAGGGGACAAATTCATCCGGCTTATGGGCCAGTTCCAGATCACCGGGACCATAGGACATGCAGTTGGGGTTGTGAAGCTTTCCGGCGATGACGGCGGTGTCGGTATACCCGGGGAAATAGGAAACAGGGACCGTTTTTCCTGTGGTTTCTTCTGCTGCGGCTTTCAGGGCTTTTAATAAATAGGAGCTTTCATCCTTTTCAATAAAAGGCCTGTCTCCTGTGATCTCATAAGAAGCTGTGATCCCTGGAACTGCGACTGCAGCTTCCCGGATGGCCTGTTCCACAATGGAGATGGCAGCAGCTGTATCTGTGGGAGGTACCAGACGCATGTCGATCCAGACTTTGCATTGGTCAGGAACCACATACGGGCGGTATCCTCCTTCGATCTGGCCGAATGTGACGGTAGATATGCCCAGATCCTCATGGGAAGGGCATTCTCCGATCCGGCGGCGTATGGAAGAGATGATCTCGGCCATAGCGGCAATTGCATCGGCCCCTTTCCAGGGAGTGCTCGCATGGGCGGTTACTCCGGTAACGGTAACTTCAAACCAGGTACGCCCTTTATGAGCAACCTGGATCTGCCCGTTCGTTGGCTCTGTGTCCAGAATAAAGCTTTTTTCCGTCACCCAGCCTTCTCTTATCACATCCTCAACTCCCCGCATGAAATCTTCTTCATCAACAGTACCGATGAAAACAAAGGAATGCCTGGGAATTTTTCCGGAAGCCGCCTCCTTTGCCATAGCGGAAAAGGCGGAGAGGGCGCAGGCCAGTCCGGATTTCATATCACAGGCTCCCCGGCCATAGATCCTACCATTGATAACCTCCGCTCCGAGAGGGTCGGTTGTCCAGCCGTCTCCAATGGTCACCGTATCCATGTGGCAGATATAAACAAGGGCCGGGTCGTCGATTTCCCCTTTGATTTTTGCCATAATATTATAACGGCCCGGGAGGACCTCTTTTTTAATGACAGGGACAGGCAGGGAAGATAACCTGTTAAAAATATATTCGGCAATATTTTTTTCGTATGCACCGGGATCCGTACTGTCGATGCGGATCAGGTTCTGTGTCAGCAAAGTGGCATCGGATCGATGATTTTCCATAATAATCTCCTTACATGTTATTTTATATCCATTATAGGAATGGATTTGCAGAAAGTAAATGGTATTTGACTAAAATCTTCTTTTGTATTTCGGAGGAAAAGAAACCACATGAGCCAAACCGGAATATCCTAATAAAAAAGGAATCAGGTAATGGACTGTGAATCATGTGAGAGAAGCAATACACTGTGATGCTGCCCATCGTATGGGTTATACAGGACGTGGGATTGGAGTTGCAGTTCTCGATACGGGGATTTATCTTCATGAGGACTTTGAACATAGAATGGCGGCTTTTGTAGATATTGTACACCGCAGAAGGGACACCTATGACGATAACGGTCATGGGACCCATATATCAGGAATCATCGGAGGCAGCGGCATCGCTTCCGGAGGAATGTATATGGGCATTGCACCAGAGTGTCATATCATTATGCTTAAGGTATTGGATAAAAAAGGAAACGGCTATGCTTCTGATGTGTTAGCTGGACTTAAATGGATACGTGATAACAGAGAAAGGTATGGGATCAGGATTGTAAATATTTCTGTTGGTTCCTTTTCGAAAAAGGGGATGACAGAGAATTCTGTTCTTGTGCGTGGAGTAAATGCGGCATGGGATGACGGGCTGGTGGTCTGTGTGGCCGCAGGAAACATGGGACCGGGCATGAATACCATCACAACTCCGGGAATCAGCCGGAAGGTGATCACTGTGGGGTGCTCAGATGATTATAAAGAGGTCAATGTTATGGGAAACCGAATGATCGATTATTCCGGAAGAGGTCCCACCGGGGCCTGCATCTGCAAACCGGAAATCATCGCTCCGGGAGCAGGGATTATCAGCTGTGCCAATGAATCAGGGCAATACCTTGCCAAAAGCGGAACCTCAATGTCGACGCCCCTGGTTTCAGGGGCGATTGCGCTTCTCCTTCAAAAATATCCCTATTTAACCAATCGGGATGTGAAACTAATGTTAAGAGAGCGGGCAGTGGATCTGGGGCTTCCCATTAATCAGCAGGGCTGGGGGATGCTTGATGTGGAGAAGCTTTTGATGTAATAGAAAAACGTATAAATATTAACAGGGCTTCTGCGGGAAAGTTTGACCCGTGGAGGCCCTTATATTGTTTAGCACATGCCGGTTCTAATCTTCATGAAGAGGGGGGGACTGTTTGGCAGCGGTGTATGCGCACAGGAAATAAAACATTGTACGAGCCATATATTATAAGAGGAATATGCATAAATTTATGCGTCCAATTATTAAGGAGAGATACAATGAAATATAAAAAGGAACCTGAACTGACCGGACGGATTGTTTTGCCAAATGATCCGCTGTACAACTCCGCCCGTCAGGAATTCAATACGTTTTTTAATAAATTTCCACTGGTTATTGTTTTCGCAAAGGAAACACAGGATGTCATCAATGCAATACGCTGGGCGCGTTATAACGGAGTACCACTTCGAATGCGCTCTGGACGCCACAACTACGAGGGTGTGTCTGCGTTAAATGGCGGGCTTATCATCGATGTCAGCGAAATGAAACAACTGGAGATAAATCGAAAAAAAGGTACAGTCACACTCCAGACAGGGCTTCGGAATATTGAAATCATAGAAGAACTTGGTTCACAGGGTTTAGTCGTTCCACCGGGGCTATGCCCTACCCCTGGCATTGCTGGCGTTACCTTGGGCGGCGGGCATAGCAGCCTTTCCAGGCCTTGGGGGCTTGTTATTGACAATCTTCTGGAGGCAGAGTTGGTAGATGCAGATGGCTGTGTGCTGCATGCAAGTGCAGACCGCAACGCAGACCTGTTTTGGGCTCTGCGGGGTGGAGGCGGCGGTAACTTTGGCGTTTGCACTTCCTTCTGTTTTCGTACGCACGAAATCGATACGGTGGCTTATGCCGCAATCAACTGGGAACTTGAAGACTTGAAGCCGGTGCTAAAGGTCTGGCAGGAATATACGCTTCCCGACGCAGACATCAGGTTTACACCGCTGTTATCGATTATATCAGGAGAGCAGCCTCTTTTGCTTGCACAAGGGGTGTTTCTCGGCTCAGCCAAGGAATTGCGCGAATTGCTTCGTCCCTTACTCCGGACCGGTTCGCCGAGCAGCGTTTTTATTGAGGATATACCATGGGTAGAAGCCGCAGCCCGAATCGGCAGGACCCAGCCCGTCAGCCCGGAGCCATTTAAAAGCGTTGGGCCTTATGTAGATGCATTGCTGCCGGACGAGGCAATTGACATCATACAGCGTTTTATTACAAATCCTCCAACCTCTGCTGTGTCTCTCTTGTTTCATGGCCTGGGTGGGGCGGTAGCCGATATTCCCAGCAGAGCCACAGCGTATTTCCAGCGTAAGGCACTGTCAAATATGTCTATTTACGCCACATGGAATGAGCCTGAAGGCGCTGGCCCTGGTATTCATTGGGTGGATCAATTCCGAAGGGAAATGCTGCCATATACCAATGGTGTTTATATCAACACCCAGGATCTGTCCATTGAAAACTGGCCAAAGGCTTACTACGGCGGTAACTTTGAGCGCTTGACCAGAATCAAGGCGAAGTACGATCCGGAGAATTTTTTCCGTTTTCCGCAAAGCATTCCACCGACTTTCGGCTGCCGCGAATAACTGATAGAGAAATGCATAGGTTTTTAGTGGGAACAATTGCATGGTAATAAAAAACCGTGTTTATCCGGGTATTTTGAGAATAGCACGGTTTTTTTCTGAATGATGCTTATTGCAGGTCAGTTGATAAAGCAAATTCGGATTGATATTCTTGCAAAATAATACTTGCACCTCCATCCCTCCTATGCTATAGTAAATTAACAGTATGAAAGCAGTCTGTCTTTCTCTTCAACTTCCAGGCATTTCGCCGGAACATCCCTATTGAATTCATTAATACGAAATTTTTTGCTGTGTGGGTTAGGAGTGTGGTGCGTATTGAGCTCAGAAGTATAAAATTCTGGTTGACATTTGCCCCGAAGTATACTATGATTATAAACAGAAAAAGAACATTTGTTCGCATCGGAGGATAATATGAATAAAGATGATAAGCTAAAGGCGCTTGATGCCGCCCTTACTCAGATAGAAAAGGCATATGGAAAAGGCTCTGTTATGAAACTGGGCGACTCAGGCACAAATATGAATGTGGAGACCATACCAACGGGAGCATTAAGCCTTGATATTGCCCTTGGACTGGGCGGAATTCCAAAGGGAAGGGTTGTGGAGATCTACGGACCGGAATCCAGTGGTAAGACGACCGTTGCCCTTCATATGATCGCAGAAGTTCAAAAGAGAGGCGGCATCGCAGGATTTATTGACGCGGAGCATGCCCTTGATCCTGTTTACGCCAAGAACATAGGAGTGGATATTGATAACCTTTACATTTCCCAGCCGGATAACGGGGAGCAGGCATTGGAGATCACAGAGACCATGGTAAGATCCGGTGCCGTTGACATTGTAATCGTAGACTCGGTGGCAGCACTTGTGCCAAAGGCCGAGATCGAAGGAGATATGGGTGATTCCCATGTGGGTCTTCAGGCGCGTCTGATGTCCCAGGCTCTTAGAAAGCTGACGGCCATTATCAGCAAGTCTAACTGTATTGTTCTGTTTATTAATCAGCTCCGTGAGAAAGTGGGAGTGATGTTTGGAAGTCCCGAGACCACCACAGGAGGACGTGCCCTTAAGTTCTACGCGTCTGTCCGCCTGGATATCCGTAAGATCGAGACCTTAAAGCAGGGCGGCGACATGGTAGGAAACCGGGTCCGTGTCAAGGTAGTTAAGAATAAGATCGCACCGCCATTTAAGGAGGCGGAATTCGACATCATGTTCGGCAAAGGTATTTCCAAGGAAGGAGATATCCTGGATCTGGCGGTAAAAGAGAATATCGTGGAAAAAAGCGGTGCATGGTTTGCATATAATAACGTCAAGATCGGCCAGGGACGTGAAAATGCCAAAATTTATCTTCAGGACAATCCGGCCGTTTGTCTGGAGGTAGAGAACAAGGTCCGTATAAAATATGGGCTTCATGAAGAAAGCAGTATAGAGCCGGAGCGTGCTGGTGCAGCTGCTGCTAAGGAAAGCAAGAGAATCAAGGCAGAAGAAAGCAAGGACGAAACTTCCAAGGAGTAATCCCACAAGGTCTTGGCCGGCGGACTCATGGGCACCGGGTGAATAATTAAAATAAGGGGCATATATGATAGTTATGGAAATCGTGCCCGTTGATAAACGCAGGAGTAAAGTCATTCTGGATGAAGACTTTACTCTTGTCCTTTATCGAGGGGAACTTAGAAAATTTGGAATTGAGGAAGGAAAGCCGATTTCCGAAGAGACTTATGAGGAGATCCTACGGGAGGTTTTGTTTAAAAGGGCCAGGGAAAGGGTCCTTTTTCTTCTGAAATCCTCAGATAAGACAGAACAGGAACTGAGACGGAAATTAAAGGACGGAGGGTATCCGAAAGAGGCTGCCGATTACGCCATAGAATTTTTAAAAGAGCATCATTTTATTGATGATGAGAACTATGGCCGCAGATACGTAGAATTCAATTCGGAACGGAAAAGTCAAAGGCAGATTCAGTACGAGCTGCAGAAAAAAGGGCTGGACAAAGAGGTGATCCAGGAGATCCTAAGTGAACAGCCTGTGGATGAAGAAGCCCAGATACTAGCCTATCTGAAAAAAAAGTGCATAAAGGCGGAGGAAATGGACTTTAAGGAACGAGGAAAAGTGATGGCCGCCCTGGGTAGACGCGGTTTTTCCTATGATGCAATAAGTCATGTTTTAGGCGGCTTTTATAGTGAGGATTGACAACAAGGAAAATGTGTATAAGTATACCTGAAACACAGGCGAAATACTTGACATAATGTATAAAACAGTTTAAAATTGTAGTGTTGTATTGTTGTACAATGAAAATCTAATAAGGAGGTGCTCCTGTGTCAGTATCAGTATTCATGGCTATATTGATTGCAATTGTAGTATCAGTAGTAGTTGCTTTTATTGCCTGGTCTGCTGCCATCACGTATCGTAAGAACGCTTACGAGAGCAAGATTGGCACTGCAGAAGAAAAATCCCGGGAAATAATAGATGAAGCATTAAAGACCGCTGAGACAAAGAAGCGCGAAGCTCTCCTTGAGGCAAAAGAAGAGTCTTTAAAGACTAAGAATGAACTGGAGAAGGAAACCAGGGAAAGAAGAGCTGAGCTTCAACGTTATGAAAGAAGAGTACTAAGCAAGGAAGAAAACCTGGACAAGAAGTCCGAGGTTATGGAAAAACGAGAAGCAGGTCTGGCTGCTCGAGAGGACGCCCTGAATAAGAGAAATGCCGAAGTGGAATCTCTCTATGAAAAAGGCATTCAGGAACTGGAAAAAATTTCCGGACTTACCTCCGAACAGGCAAAAGAGTATCTTTTAAAATCTGTTGAAGATGATGTTAAACATGACACTGCGAAATTAATTAAGGAACTTGACAACAAAGCAAAAGAAGAAGCCGAGAAAAAGGCGAGGGAATACGTGGTTACAGCCATTCAAAGATGTGCTGCGGACCATGTAGCAGAAACTACTGTTTCTGTTGTGCAGCTACCTAACGATGAGATGAAAGGAAGAATCATCGGAAGAGAAGGCCGCAACATCCGTACGTTAGAGACCCTTACGGGCGTGGAACTCATTATTGATGACACCCCTGAGGCAGTTGTATTATCCGGATTCGATCCGGTTCGTAGAGAAGTAGCCAGAATCGCGTTGGAACGCCTTATTGTGGATGGACGTATTCATCCGGCCAGAATTGAAGAAATGGTAGAAAAGGCACAAAAAGAGGTAGAAACCAATATGCGTGAGGAAGGAGAAGCCGCTGCTCTTGAAGTGGGCATTCACGGACTTCATCCGGAACTCATCAGATTGCTTGGCAAACTGAGATACAGAACAAGCTACGGTCAGAATGCCTTAAAGCATTCCATTGAGGTAGCCCAATTATCGGGGCTATTAGCAGGAGAGATCGGCCTTGATATCCGCATGGCCAAACGTGCCGGTTTACTACATGACATCGGAAAAGCCGTTGACCATGAGATGGAAGGTTCTCATATTCAGCTGGGTGTGGAGTTGTGTAAGAAATATAAGGAATCTGCAATCGTGCTGAACACTGTGGAATCACATCATGGCGATGTTGAACCACAGAGCCTTATCGCTTGCATTGTCCAGGCAGCAGATACCATATCTGCCGCAAGACCTGGAGCAAGAAGAGAGACTCTGGAGACATATACAAACAGATTAAAACAGTTAGAAGATATCACCAATTCCTTTAAGGGAGTGGACAAGTCCTTTGCCATTCAGGCAGGACGCGAAGTTCGGATTATGGTAGTTCCGGAGCAAATCAACGATGATGATATGATTCTTTTAGCCCGTGATATTTCCAAGAAGATTGAAGAATCTCTGGAATACCCGGGACAGATCAAGGTCAACGTGATCCGGGAGTCCAGAGTTACAGATTACGCAAAATAAGATAATGCCCTAAAACCGTAGAAGTTTTTATTCTTACGGGATTAGGGCATTTTTTGTTAATTATGTGAGACTCAAAGTTATCTGGAATCCTTTAACAGAAGCATATCTTCGCCTGCATTTAATTCAAATCGATAGCAGCTGTTTTCCAAGGTATCATATTTCAACCCTTGATCTGACTCGATTACAAATTCTGTTTCGCGATCATTACGCCCTCACAGTATAGGAAAGAGCAAACAAAGACAATATAGTTTTAAATGTTTTTCTTGAATATAGTAAAGAATTGATGTATTATAATATAAATGCCCTTTTTCAGATCAGTCTAAGGTCAGAAAGATGCTTAAAGTTAAAAAATCTCGGGGCAGATTTAAACTATGCGAAGTAATATAATGCCTTAAAACCGTATAATAATCTGAATGCGGCTTTAAGGCTTATTTCATGTCAGGAGGATGATACGTGAATCGAAATATAAAAGTACTGATTAGCTGCATATTGGTCAGCCAGCTGTTTCTAATGACTGTATATGCGAAACCGGACTGGCCGTCTGATACGGGCATCCAGGCGGAAGCCGGGATCGTAATAGACGGGGATTCAGGTGCCGTCATATTTGGCCAGAATATCCATGCTCCTTACCCGCCGGCCAGCATAACGAAAATTTTGACTGCTCTTCTTGTTTTGGAGAACGCAAACCTTGACGACATGGTGACTTTTTCAAAGGATGCCGTTTATAATGTGGAAGATGGCAGCGGAAATAAATTAAATGTGGATACAGGTGACAAGCTTTCGGTAGAAGACTGCCTCTATTCTTTGATCCTCCATTCCTGCAACCAGGCAGCCAATGCTCTTGCGGAGCATGTGGCCGGCAGCAGAGATGGATTTGTAACCATGATGAATGAAAAGATACAGAGCCTTGGCTGTACAGAAAGCCATTTTGACAACCCGTCGGGACTTAATGGAGACAGCCAGTATGTGACTGCCTATGATATGGCGCTCATAGCAAAGGCTGCTTACAGCAATAAAAAGCTTGTGGAAATCAGCTCTGCAATCAGCCATAATATCCCTCCCACTAACAATAATCCGGAGGGGCTTACCATATATAACGAGCACCGTCTGGTAAAGACCAAGGATACAAAGAGTGAATTTTATTGCCCCTCAGCAGTGGCTGGAAAGACTGGATATCTAATTAAGGCCGGAAATACTGTTGTGACCTACGGGGAGCAGGATGGAAAAAGGCTTATTTCTGTTATTTTAAAAGGAAGCCCAAAGCAATATTTTATCGATAGTAAAACACTTTTGGAATTCGGCTTCAGCCGTTTTGAAAACTTCCCTGTCACAGGGAATGAAACCAACTATATATCAGGGGAAGAACCTGTAGAAATTAATGGGACATCTTATAAACCCTCTGATCTGGAATTGGAACCGGACAGCGTCATAACCCTTCCTAAGGGAGGCGAGTTCTCCCAGGCGGATAAGACTCTTGTAACAGAGCTTCCGAAAGGAAGCCCAAAAGGTGCGGTTGCCATGATCCAATATACTTACAATGACAGAAAGGTGGGCCAGGCCTACTTAATGGAAAAGAAGGCCCCGGAACCAACGAGCCAGGAATCAGAACAGGGTTCCACAGATGCAAAACCTGTGGAATCAGAAACAAATTCAGGCGGCAATAAAAAATCACCTGATAATAAGGGAAGCAGAGTGCTTACGATAGCAGGAATTGCTGCTTTTCTTGGACTGGCAGGCGGCGGAACCGGATTTTTCATTTATAAGAAAAAGAAAGAGGCCAGAGAGATTGCTCTCCGAAGAGAAGAGAGAAGGCGGCGTTTAAAAGCAGAAGGAGCAGAAGAAGCGTTTGATAAGATTCTAAAACAACGACGAAATAAAAAGTAAACAGTAGAATAAAAGAAAATGAAAAGGACCAGCTGGGGAAGCTGGTCCTTTTTCGGAGAAGGTATTTCGTTTCTTATGGGGTGTAGCAAAAACTATATAATGTATTGGGGGGGGTTACATTTATTAATATAACTCATTTTTCTGAAAAAGTGTCAACAAACATTCATAAATTTTAAAAATAAAATTGTGCATTTTCTCTTCGTTTATTGAAGGGGTTGTGGAAAAAATATAGAAATCCAGAAAGAACACATGCCTTCCTTGTGCGTTCTCTCCCCGGGCGCTTGAGGAATATTTTTGTAAAACCTGCCTTCTTGTGGTAAAATCTATAAAAACAACTTGTGCAATGGTGCGTACAAGTAATAGATTATAGTTAGAGGATATTTTGTCACTCTTATAAAAAGGTACTTGGAAAATAACATGTCTGGTATAAGACAGGAGGGCGGGATTATATCAATGGAGTATCACAAAGTAAAAATGGTAATTGACAGGGAGTATCCAATTGCACAGGTCGATGAAAGGATCTATGGGTCCTTTATAGAACATCTGGGGCGGGCTGTGTACGATGGGATTTACTGTCCGGAACATGGATCTGCTGATGAAGATGGCTTCCGGAATGATGTGAAGGAACTGATCCGGGAATTAAATGTTCCTATCATCCGGTATCCTGGAGGCAACTTTGTATCTAGCTTTAACTGGGAGGACAGCGTTGGGCCGTTCAATGAACGTCCCAGGCGTCTGGATCTGGCCTGGCGTAGTTTGGAAGAGAATAAGGTCGGTCTAAATGAATTTACCAAATGGGCCAGAAGTGCAGGCTCTGATGTAATGATGGCGGTAAACTTAGGAACCAGAGGAATTGCGGATGCATGCAATCTGCTGGAATACTGCAATCATCCCGGCAACAGCAAATACAGTGATCTAAGGATTAGCCACGGTTATAAGGAGCCTCACAACATAAAGACCTGGTGCCTGGGAAATGAGATGGATGGCACATGGCAGATCGGGCATAAGACCATGGAGGAGTACGGGCGTCTGGCAGAAGAGACGGCAAGGGCTATGAAGATCATTGACCCTGACATTGAGCTGGTTGCCTGCGGAAGTTCATACTTAACCATACCCACGTTCCCAGACTGGGAGGCAGTGACCCTTAAACATGCTTATGACTATGTGGATTACATATCCATGCACCAGTACTATGGGAACCAAAAGGGGGACAGCCAGGATTTTCTTGCTTCCTCCGATGATATGGATCAGTTTATCCGCACCGTCATTGCTACCTGCGATTTTGTAAAGGCCCAAAAGAGGAGTAAAAAGGACATTAAAATCAGCTTTGATGAATGGAATGTATGGTATCACTCCAATGCGGCAGATGATGACATCACGAAAAACCACCCCTGGCAGGTTGCGCCTCCTATGCTGGAGGACATTTACAACTTTGAAGATGCTCTTTTGGTAGGTCTTATGCTTATCACTCTTTTAAAGCACGCAGACCGGGTGAAGATGGCATGTCTGGCCCAGCTTGTAAACGTGATCGCGCCGATTATGACGGAAGCCAAAGGCGGAAAGGCATGGAGACAAACAATTTTTTATCCATTCATGCATGCTTCCCAATATGGACGGGGAACGGCCCTTGTTCCGGTCTTCAGTTCGCCGAAATTCGACACGTCTGGCCATGAAGACGTGACTGCGGTAGAAGCGGTATCCGTATATAATGAGGAACTTCATGAGGTGACTATTTTTGCGGTGAACAGGGATTTAAAAAAGGATGCAGAAATGACTGTGGATGTGAGGAGTTTTGAAGGATACCGGGTCCTGGAGCACGTGGTTTTAGAAAACGATGATTTAAAGGCTGAGAACGGGCCATTTTGCGAACGGGTTGCTCCAAAGCAGACCAGCCAGTCTGCATTAGATGGATATATCATGACAAGCACTTTGCACAAGGCGTCATGGAATGTGATTCGACTTGGAAAATAATAGAGGAGAGGGGTATTAAAACATGGTGAAAAAAGAATATAAATTTTGGTTTGCAACAGGTTCTCAGGATCTTTACGGTGAGGAATGCTTAAGGAATGTGGCGGAGCATTCCGGGATCATTACGGAAAGGCTGAATGCATCCGGAGCTCTTCCTTATGAGGTGATTTTAAAACCAGTCCTGATTGATAATACCTCCATACGCAGGCTGTTTCATGAGGCTAACAGCGATGAGTCCTGCGCCGGTGTGATTACCTGGATGCATACCTTTTCTCCTGCTAAGTCCTGGATTTTAGGGCTTCAGGAGTATCGGAAGCCTTTGCTTCATTTGCACACCCAGTTTAACAGGGAGATTCCCTATGATACCATTGATATGGATTTCATGAATGAGAACCAGTCCGCCCACGGCGACCGAGAATTCGGGCATATGGTTACCAGAATGGGGATTCCGAGAAAGGTGATCGCAGGTCATTGGGATGAGGAAGAAGTCCAGAGACGGATCGGTTCCTGGATGCGGACCGCAGTGGGAATCATGGAAAGCAGCCATATTCGCGTGGTCCGGGTTGCGGACAATATGAGAAACGTGGCGGTTACCGAAGGGGATAAGGTGGAAGCCCAGATGAAATTCGGTTGGGAGATCGATGCCTATCCTGTCAATGAAATTGCGGATTATGTAAAGGACGTGGCAGCAGGTGATATTTCTTCCCTCGTAGAGGAGTACTATAGCAGATACGAAATTTTAACGGAAGGCATGGACCATGCGGAGTTTAAGGCCCATGTGGCGGTCCAGGCTCAGATCGAGCTGGGCTTTGAGCGGTTTTTAAAGGATAAGGATTACCAGGCGATAGTCACTCATTTTGGGGATTTGGGCTCTTTAAAACAGCTTCCCGGTCTTGCCATCCAGCGCCTGATGGAAAAGGGCTATGGCTTCGGGGCGGAAGGAGACTGGAAGACAGCTGCTATGGTGCGACTGATGAAGATCATGACAGAAGGGGCAAAGGATGCAAAGGGAACTTCCTTTATGGAGGATTACACCTACAACCTGGTTCCCGGCAAAGAAGGGATCTTACAGGCCCATATGCTGGAGGTTTGCCCTACCATTGCGGATGGAACGGTAGGAATCAGGGTAAATCCGCTTTCCATGGGAGAGAGGGAAGCCCCTGCACGCCTTGTATTTACGGCGAAGGAGGGGAAAGGAATCGCAACATCTCTAATCGATCTGGGCAGCCGTTTTCGCTTGATTATCAACACCGTAAACTGTAAAAAGACGGAAAAGCCTATGCCAAAGCTTCCGGTCGCCACTGCGTTCTGGACACCTGAGCCAAACCTTACCACAGGAGCGGAGAGTTGGATTTTAGCCGGAGGTGCTCACCATACGGCCTTTACTTATGATCTGACAGCAGAACAGATGGGGGACTGGGCGGAAGCCATGGGAATTGAAGCCGTTTTCATTGATGAAAAAACTACCATCAGGGATTTGAAAAATGAGTTGAGATGGAATTCCATATCGTTTCGTTAATTAAATAACAAGGACTGTCCTTTAGGAAGGTAAGGGGCGGACATCATACAGGAGGGGGTTCAAATGATGGAAAAACAAATAGCAGCTGCGATCCGGGAAGGGAGAACCGCTCTGGGAATAGAGCTTGGCTCCACACGAATTAAGGCCGTACTGGTAGATGAAGAACATAATCCCATTGCTTCGGGCAGTCATGACTGGGAAAACCAGTATGTAGACGGCGTCTGGACCTATTCCATTCCGGATATCTGGGATGGAGTAAGGGAAAGTTATAGAAACATGGCAGAGGAGGTGAAAGAGCGGTATGGGGAGACTCTTACCACCATCGGGGCCATCTGTTTTTCTGCCATGATGCATGGGTATATGGCATTTGACAAAGAAGGGGAGCTGCTGGTGCCTTTTAGGACCTGGAGAAATACCATGACAGAAGAGGCTTCGGAAAAGCTGACAAAGCTGTTTTCCTTCCAAATTCCCCAGAGGTGGAGCGTTGCCCATCTATATCAGGCAATCCTTAACCAGGAAGAACATGTGCCGCAAATTGATTACCTGGTTACCTTAGAAGGCTATGTCCACTGGAAGCTGACGGGTGAACGGGTCCTTGGCATCGGAGACTGTGCAGGGATGTTTCCTGTAGACTGCGCCG
Organism: Lacrimispora sanguinis; assembly: GCF_044987295.1. Taxonomy (NCBI): domain Bacteria; kingdom Bacillati; phylum Bacillota; class Clostridia; order Lachnospirales; family Lachnospiraceae; genus Lacrimispora; species Lacrimispora sanguinis. The sequence goes on from NZ_CP173277.1 coordinate 3,911,565, forward strand.
CAAAGGATTTTCATAAGCGTATGATGGAGCAGTTTGATGAGCTGGTTGCACCCCGGCAGTTCCCCTGGAAGCTTCGGGATATTATGCCAAGAGTGCTGACGGCAGGAGAGAGGGCTGGGACTCTGACCGAGGAAGGGGCACGGCTTCTTGATGACAGTGGGAATTTAAAGTCTGGAATTCCTCTTTGTCCGCCGGAAGGTGATGCTGGGACGGGGATGACAGCTACCAACAGTGTGGCAAGAAGAACCGGCAATGTATCCGCAGGTACCAGTGTGTTCGCCATGGTGGTGCTGGAAAAGGAGCTTTCCAGAGTCTATCCGGAAATCGATATAGTCACCACTCCTGCCGGTGATGCGGTAGCAATGGTTCACTGTAATAACTGCACCTCGGATTTAAATGCCTGGGTTTCCCTTTTTGAGGAATTTGCGGTTACAATGGGAATGAAAGTCGATAAGAATACCCTGTTTTCCACTCTTTACCAGAAGGCTCTGGAAGGAGACAAAGATGGGGGAGGCATGCTTTCCTACGGCTACTTGTCCGGAGAGCATATTACCCATTTCGAAGAAGGAAGGCCTTTGTTTGTCCGGACGCCGGAAAGCCGGTTTAATCTTGCAAACTTTATGAGAGTCCATCTTTATACCGCTTTGGGAGCATTAAAAATGGGAATGGATATCCTCTTTGAGGAAGGGGTCCGGCTTAATGTGCTTTTAGGCCATGGAGGGCTTTTTAAGACGAAAGAAGTGGGGCAGAGGATCATGGCCGCCGCAATAGGTGTTCCGGTTTCTGTCATGGAAACAGCTGGTGAAGGAGGGGCCTGGGGAGCTGCACTTTTGGCCTCCTACATGCTTCAAAAGGAGGAGGGGGAATCTCTGGATCATTACCTGGCTGAAAAAGTATTTAAGGATGACAGGGGAACCAGGCTGGAGCCTGACCCGGAGGATGAAGCAGGCTTCCGGGCCTTTATGGAACGGTACAGAAGTGGACTTTCCATAGAGAGGTCTGCGGTAGACAACTTGAAATAGTACGGAAAGCAAAAAGGAGGAAGTTGGGATGCTGGAAGAACTGAAAAGGATTGTATACGAGGCAAACATGGAATTGCCCAAAAGGGGGCTTATCACTTATACCTGGGGAAATGTCAGCGGCATAGACCGGGATCAGGGGCTTTTCGTAATTAAGCCCAGCGGGGTGGATTATGAAGAGCTGAAGCCTGAGGATATGGTGGTTATGGATCTTGACGGAAATCAGGTAGAGGGGAAATTACGGCCCTCCTCCGATACTGCCACCCATCTGGAGCTCTATAAGGCATTTAAGGAAATAGGTGGGATCGTTCATACTCATTCACCCATTGCTACAGCCTGGGCCCAGGCAGGGAGGCCCCTTCCCTGCTATGGAACCACCCACGCAGATTACTTCTACGGGGAGATTCCCTGTGCCAGAAATCTCACGGAGAAAGAGACTCGGGACGGGTATGAGAAGAATACGGGAGCCGTGATCATCGAAACCTTTAAGGATAGGAATCCCATGCATGTTCCTGCAGTTTTGTGCAAAAATCATGGGCCCTTTACCTGGGGGACCGATGCGGCAAATGCGGTCCACAATGCCGTTGTACTAGAGGAAATCGCCAGGATGAACCTTATGACCGAACAGTTGAATCCTTCGGTCTTACCGGCACCCCAGTTTATGCAGGATAAACATTTTATGCGCAAGCATGGGCCGAATGCATATTACGGCCAGACTAAAGAATCATAAGGAGCCCAATATGGCGGAGGACAGCGGAAAAGCAAAGTATTATCTGTTGATGGAAGAACTGAAAAAGGATATTATTTCAGGTAAGCGAAAGCCTGGTGACCGGCTGCCTTCGGAAAATGAACTGTCGGCATCCTGTCATGTAAGCCGCCATACGGTGAGAAAAGCACTTTCCATTCTGGAGCAGGAAGGGTTTATTACGGCAGAGCATGGCCGGGGAACCTTTGTTTCCAAAAAGGCGGGAGGAAAAAAGGGATCTGGAAATATTGCAGTCATCACCACCTATTTGTCGGATTACATTTTTCCGCGGCTGATCCAGGGAATCGACAGTGTGCTAACGGCAAAGGGGTATAGCATTATACTGAAAAATACGGGGAACAGCAGGCTTAAGGAAAGCAGATGTCTGGAAGAAATCCTTGAAAAGGACGTTGACGGGCTCATCATAGAGCCAAGCAAAAGTGAGATCATGTGCGGTCATAAGGGGCTTTATGAGAAGCTGGATTTTTATCAGATCCCCTATGTATTCATTCAGGGTTGTTATGCCCATATGATGAGCAAACCTTATATCCTGATGGACGATTGTATGGGTGGGTATCTGGTGACAAAGCATCTGATTGAATTAGGACATCAGTGCATTTTGGGAATATTCAAGGCCGATGACAGCCAGGGAAGGGACCGGCACAAAGGCTATGTAAAAGCCCTGCAGGAGGCAGGATTTTCGTATGATCCGGATATGGTTGTCTGGTTCCATACGGAGGACCGGTCGTCTAAGCCATCTGGTGTGTTAAGGCTTAAGCTGGAAGAAGGAGTGTCCATTGACGGAATCGTATGCTACAATGACCAGATTGCCTTCGAGATTATGAAAACAATTGAAAAGTACGGACTTTCCGTACCTGAGGATATCTCTGTAACTGGCTATGACAATTCCTTTATTGCAGAAAATGGGATTGTGAAGCTAACCACCATCGCCCACCCCCAGGAACGTCTGGGGGCTATGGCGGCGGAGCTTCTTATAGAAAAGATGAACAATATTCCCGATGAAGAAAGCAGAGTGGAGCGGATCTTAAAACCGGAGCTGATAATCCGGGAGTCCTGCAAAGACCGTCGGATTTAAATGGAGACAGATCGGAGTCTTCCCATGTAAAGAACGCATCCAAGGATCAGGATCCCGGAAAGAAGGAAGAGCAGCTGCATTCCGGTTATGGGAAGTCCCCCTATTTCCAGGGAAGGGAAAACCCTAAGAAGAGAGGCCCCAAGCAGGGTGGAAAGAAAGCCGCAAAGCCCTGCATAGGAGGAATTGGCGCTTACATATAGCACTCGTTTCTCCGTTGGGGCATAGTGATACTGAAGGTTAAAGACGGATATGGCAATGCCTCCCCAGGCAGCGCCGGACAATGCCTGCAAAATTGGCTGAAGGGTATAACAGGTTTCCGGAGTCATGAAAAGCCAGCTGGCATGGACAAGTCCCAGCATTCCCATGGAACAGCGGGCTGCCAAAAGCCAGGAAGTAGCATCGGCCAGACGCCCCCAAAGCCAGGCAGCCAAAACCCGGACGGTTGAGGAAATGAGGCCCAAAAAGGTAATGTATGTATAATCTAACTTAAGTCCTGTAACCATGTATACGCTGAAAAATGGGCCTGCTATCTGAAGAGCCAGGTTCCAGAACATATAGGTGAGCATGACCTTCCTGTATTCTCTGTCGGCCAATGGCTTCCATAATGCATCCTGGAGCTTTTGGCGGTGGGGAAGGCTTTCCGGTTCACTGATCGAGGAGAGGCACCAGAAGTCCATACAGGCGACGAAAAAGACTACGGTCCCTACCACTAAAAATCCGGTCTGTTCCATGGAAAAGCTGCGGAACCGGTCCATGACCCAGCCCATGATAAGGCTTAAGATGGTGGAAAAGGCAAAAGCAAAGGAATCTTTTGTCCCCAGATAGTTTCCTCTCATATGCTGGGGAACAAGCTGCAGAATCCAGTTCCCGGTCCCGGTTCCGATAAAGGCTCCAAAAAAATGGGCAGTTCCATAAATACCGATTGCCGCTGCCAGGCGGAGCCCGGGATTTTTTATAAACAGGGGCACAAAAAAGACCGAAGCCAGAAGAAGCCTGTGAATAAACGAAAAACTGGAAATCAGGCATTTTTTCCGGCAGAGGCTTTCCAAAAGGATGGAGGAAAACATCTGAAGAGTACAGAGAAGGACCGGGATGGAACCGATGATCCCGTTTATGGAATCCGTGGCTCCCAGTGAATTGGCATAGCCGGAGAGGAATGCTCCGGTGGTCAGTGTAACGATTCCGTTGGCACAGCACCCTTCAGCTATAAAGAGTCTTCTGCCTTTGGAAAAATCTGCTTCTGTCATCGTGGTTCCGCTAAAATAGGTGCGGGACACTTTTTCTTTTAAGAGTAATACAGCTTCAATCATTGAACTTCCGTGGCATAACTGCCACAATCCCCTTTTCTTTTTGTTAGATATCTGATATTCTGTTTTTAAAGGTTTGTTTTTCCTCTCTCTATATTGCCAGCATAATGGAAGGGATACAAGAGGAAAAAGAAGCGAAAAACTGGAGGATTCCGACCGGGGTGACAGGAGGGAATTATGGAACATTATTTAAATTTAAAGGCCGTACTTCCGGTGAGAGCGTTAAATGCAGGATATCTGGTGACCCAAGGAAAGGGACGCCATGCGGATCGGGTCATGGATTCCTTTGAGATCATCTATGTAAATTCCGGGATTCTGGGGATTGCGGAAGAGGATATAACATATAACGTGGAGGAAGGGGAAGCACTGATCCTTTTTCCTGGAAGGCATCATTGGGGAACAAGAGAGTTTGAGGAAGATTTAAATTTTTACTGGCTTCATTTTCATCTAGAAGAAGAGGCTGTGAGGATCGGACGTGATATTATGTCCCTGCCTCAGCTCATCCGGATCAGGAAACCGGAGCAGTTTGAGGAACTTTTCCGCCGTTTCATTAAGCGGCAGAATGTTTGCAGGGGGGACCGGACCATCTTAAATCTGGTGCTTTTAGAGTTGCTGTGCGAGCTCAGTGACTCCCTTTCTCCAATGGAAGTGAACGGGCAGAAGGTGCTTTTGGCAAATCAGGCGGGACAGTATATCAGAAATCATTTTGAAGAGCCTTTATCCTCTTCCATACTGGCCGATAAGCTGGATTGCAGCCCGGATTACTTAGGACGCGTATACAATGCGGTTTATGGGAAAACTCTTACGGAGGGGATCCACGAGGCACGGCTTAATAAAGCGTGCAGAATGCTCATTGAGACAAACCAGACTGGAAATGAAATTGCCTACCAGTGCGGATATCAGGATGTGGATTATTTCAGAAGGATTTTTAAGAGATATATGGGAATAACACCAAAGGAATACCGACAGACTTATCGTCTGGTGGGAAGATAAAAAAAGCAGCAGGGGAGGGAAGCTCACCTTGCTGCTTTTCTGTATTCTGCGGGAGAAGTACCGGTTGTTTTTTTGAATATGCGGCTAAAATATAAGGGATTGTCATAGCCGACGATGCTGCCGATTTCACCGATGCCGTAGTCCGTACTTTCAAGCAGCTCTTTAGCCTTTTTCACCCGGATGGAGGTTAAGTACCTGCGTGGAGGCATTCCTGCATACTGCTTAAAGCTACGGATAAACCAGCAGGTGCTCATATGGAGCTTTTTCGCATAATGGTCTATTTCAATATCCGTAGATAAGTTTTCATGAAAATAATGGACCGCTTTTTCCATTTCTTTCTGAATTTCCGTTTTTTGAAAACCTCCTTCTTCCCTTTGCCGCTTAACAAGCAGGAAAAGCTGCATGAGGTGGAGGGTCGCCAGTTCCACAAAACATGGTCGGGGAAGCTGGAGTTCGCGGATTATGGTAAGAAATAATTCCTGGTATTTGGAAGATACACCGGTGTATAAGATTCGGCTTTCATCAAAGCCTGCCTGTATGGTGAGTTCTCCGGCTTCTTTGCCTGTAAAATGCAGCCAGTATACCTCTGGCTTATCTTCAAGGTAATAGGCGTATTTCTGGGGTTCGCCAGGTTTATAGAGCACCATATTTCCGGCAGGGACTTCTACGGTCTCATTTTGGAAGGAAAAACATGCCTTTCCTGATGCAATGTATAAAATCTGGTAATCAGGACGTCCGAATGGCCGTATGGTGGACATGACGGGGTGAGTAATCAGGCGGTAGACGCCGCAGCAGTTTACCTTTAGAGGAACAGAGCTGTCCTCCAGCTCATCGTCTGTCAGGTTCATATAACCTGTATTGGTGTACATAGGTAGTCTCCTTTTTTATTTATGGGAAGACAATGGGACAATGTCGTTTGAGTATGACTATAACGTGAGCCCGAGGTGCGCGAGTGAATCTCAAGTTTCACTTGTTAATGCTTTCGTGTACAGTTTATATGTTATTGACTAAAAGTTCAATGATAATTTTGTTATTATATTTGTATATGGGATGTTATTCCGAATAAGAGGAGGAACCCTTTGATAAATATTGAGAGTTTTGTATGCAGAGGGAGATGGGGGTGAAAGATTTTTTTGATAGGTAAATATCATAAGATAATAAATAGATATTTTAGGTTGAGCCAGCAGGGAATATTAAAATAAACCCCGCTGACTTAGCTGTAATAATTAAACATTGCTCTGACTTTTTAATATACAGATTTTTGGTACATATTCACTTTATCAATTTGGTATTTGAAGAAAATGGATAGGCTAGATGTGGGTAATTAATGCGGTGTGAGATTGATTATGCGATGTGAACATTAACAGCCTGAAGGCCACGATTGCCGTTGGTTGTTTCAAAGGTGACTGACTGGCCATCTTCTAAAGATTTATAACCTTCCATAGCAAGACCGGAGAAATGAACGAATATATCGTTACCCTCTTCATCGCAAATAAAACCGAATCCTTTTTGTGCATTAAACCATTTTACTGTACCTTTTTTCATGAAAGATACCTCCTTAATTAAATTTTGTATTTTCCTAAAATCAAAAATCGCATATACTTGTAAATCATCAATAGAATAATGACTTACAAATATATGCGAAATCAAAACTTTATTTAAAATACTGACTCAGTGTAACATGGTATTACAAGGAAGTCAAGCGAAAGATAATAAATGGTAGTACTAAAGGGAAGTCGAAAAACTAACAGTATCATTTTGTGCATAGTTTGTTTAATTGGTGATATGGATTTTCTTACCGTTAATTTTATAATAAATGGTAAGAAAAGAAGGAGGAATCAACCATGATCGTACCCAAACATTATGAAAATCTCCACTTGCTTCATGAAAATACCATGCCAAACAGAGCCTACTACGTTCCGGCTTCCCAGGCGCGGTTTGATCTGGTGGAGCACAGGGAAAATTCCGACCGTTTTAAGCTTTTAAACGGGATGTGGAAGTTCCGTTATTATGATAGTATTTATGATGTGAAAGAGGAATTTTTTAAAGAAGGCTATGATACGGGAAATTATGACGATATCCCTGTTCCGGGCTGTTTCCAGAACTATGGATATGACAAGCACCAGTATACCAATGTCCGCTACCCCTTCCCCATGGACCCGCCTTATGTTCCGTCTGAAAATCCATGCGGGGCTTATGTCCGGCATTTTATCTATGAAAGGGACGAAAATGCTCCCAGGACTTACTTAAACTTTGAAGGCGTGGATTCCTGCTTCTATGTGTGGCTGAACGGAAGCTATGTGGGATACAGCCAGGTTTCCCATTCCACCAGTGAATTTGATGTGACAGGACTGATTCGTGAGGGGGAAAATACCCTTGCTGTTCTTGTCTTAAAATGGTGCGACGGAAGCTATTTAGAAGATCAGGACAAATTCCGCATGACAGGCATTTTCCGGGATGTATATCTTTTAAAGAGACCGGAAGAGGGAATCTTTGATTATTTTTTCACAACCATACAGCAAGAGAACCTGGCTCATATCCAGGCAGCGATCACCTTTTTTGGGAAAGAGGTTCCGATAAAGGCGCTGGTATATGATACCAATGGAAAACTGGTAGCCAGCCAGGAAGGATTCCCGCAAGATGGCAAGCTTCATTTGACCATAGAAAATCCGGTGCTCTGGAATGCAGAGCAGCCCTATCTTTATACCATTGTTCTGGAATGCCAGAATGAGGTGATCGTGGACCGTCTGGGAATTCGGGAAATCACCATAAAGGATGGAGTGGTTTATTTTAACGGGGAAAAGATTAAATTCCATGGAGTCAACCGCCATGACAGTGATCCAGTGACAGGCTTTGTTATCAGCCTGGAACAAATGAAAAAAGATTTAAGGCTCATGAAGGAGCATAATGTCAATGCTATCCGCACCAGTCATTATCCTGATGGACCACAGTTCTACCAGCTGTGTGATGAGTACGGCTTCTATGTCATTGATGAGGCTGATAATGAAAGTCACGGAACAAATAGTATCTACATGGAAGACCATTCCATAGAGGCGATACATGGCCGCTGGAACCGGGCCATTGCAGATAATCCGGAGTTTACCAAGGCCACGGTTGACCGCACGCAGCTTCTGGTGCAACGGGATAAGAACCGCCCAAGCGTTGTGATCTGGTCCATGGGAAATGAATGCGCCTATGGCTGCACCTTTGAAGCAGCTTTGGCCTGGACCAAAGCCTTTGATCCCTCCAGGCTCACCCATTATGAATCAGCTCGTTACCGTGACCACAGCAAGACCTATGATTTTTCCAATCTGGATTTATACAGCCGCATGTATCCGAAGCTGGAAGATATTCATGAATACATTGGAAGAAATGCAGGAAAGCCTTTTATCCTATGTGAGTACAGCCATGCCATGGGCAATGGACCTGGCGATCTGGAAGATTATTTTCAAGTCTTTGACCAGTATGACCAGGTCTGCGGCGGTTTTGTATGGGAGTGGTGTGATCATGCCATCTATCAGGGAAGGACCTTGGCTGGAAAACCCATGTACCTTTATGGAGGAGATCATGGCGAATATCCTCATGACGGAAACTTCTGCATGGATGGTCTTGTATACCCGGACAGAAGGCCCCACACCGGGTTAATGGAATTTAAAAATGTTTACCGCCCGGCAAGGCTGCTTTCCTTTGACCAGAAAAAGAAGGAACTGGTGCTTCAAAACCGCATGGATTTTATCGAACTGAGGGATTATGTGGTGATTGAGTATGAGGTGACTTGTGACGGAGCAATCACCGGTAGAGGCATCCTTGGTGATGGGGATTTACCCGAAATAAAGCCTCATGGAAAAGGCAGCCTGATTCTGGACCTTGAGGTTCCACCAAAGGGAAAATGTTATCTGAAGATTCAGTATTTATTAAAGCAGAATACCGCCCTTTTAAAGGCAGGAAGCCTTTTAGGCTTTGATGAAATACTCCTTGAAAATGAAGATATGAGAAATCAGACCGGGGTTTGTCTGTTAGGGGAAGAGGAATCAAAAGAGGGGGAGCATGGGCACCTTGCAGTCTGCGAGGATGACCGTTACCTTTTTATAGACGGAACAAATTTTGCTTATACCTACAACAAGCTGACCGGCTGCTTTGAGGATATGGCGTTTGAGAACAGAACCCTTCTGGAGCGTCCCATGGAGTATAACATCTGGAGAGCACCTACGGATAATGACAGATATATAAAGAATAAGTGGATGGCGGCTCATTATGACCGGGCCATTTCCAGAGCTTATGAAACCTCTTGCGAGGTAAAGGATGGGCGGGTGGAAATAAGGACTGTACTGTCTGTCACTGCGGCTGTGATCCAGAGGATTTTGATGATTGAAGCCTTGTGGACCATAGGAAAAGATGGGGTTTTAGATGGAAAGCTTCATGTAAAAAAGGATATGGAATTCCCGGAGCTTCCAAGGTTCGGCCTTCGCCTTTTCCTTCCAAAGACCATGGATCAGGTGACTTATTATGGCCTGGGTCCAGTAGAAAATTATATGGATAAGAGAAGGGCTAGCTATCATGGATTATTTACCGCCACGGTAAAGGAAATGCATGAGGACTATTTAAGGCCTCAGGAGAACGGAAGCAGAAGCGATTGTGATTTTGTAACGATAAATGGCGGAGGAGCCTCCCTCTCGGCAGTTTCAAAACAGGCATTTTCCTTTCAGGCATCGGTTTATACCCAGGAAGAATTGACGGAAAGGGCCCATAATTATGAACTGACACCATCGGGATTCACGGTTCTTTGCCTGGATTACCGCCAGGATGGCATCGGTTCCGCAAGCTGCGGACCGGATCTTTTGAACCAATACCGTTTCAATGAAGAGGAGTTTGTTTTTGAAGTGAGATTGGTTCCTATTGCCACTAAGCATATATAAAATAAAATCTGTGTTTGTCTTACCAGGCAGGATCGTTGATGAAAATAAACGGTTCTGCCTGCTTTATGTTATATAGGATTATGGTTTACAGGGGCGTTGTTTTTGATTTGTGTTTTTTAATCATTGTCCGGAACTGGCTGACTGTGATACCTAACTCATTGCTGGCGGTTTCCAGGGTATAGATGCGTTTCTGCCATTTTTCGTAGACCGGGTAAAATTCCTGGGGAATTGGGCTGGGAAAGCGCCCCAGATGCTTTCCCTGTGCTTTTGCAAGGGCAATTCCCTCCGCCTGACGTTGTTTAATGTTTTCACGCTCCGCCTGTGCCACATAAGAAAGAAGCTGCAGGACAATGTCAGAGATCAGGGTGCCGATCAGATCTTTATTTGTTCTTGTGTCCAGAATGGGCATATCCAGGATCACAATATCAGCTTTTTTTGTTTTTACGATTTCCCGCCATTCTTCCTGTATGTCATCGTAATTTCTTCCCAGACGGTCAATGCTTTTAACAACAAGAACATCTCCTTCTTTCAATTTTCTCTTTAACTTTTGATATTGGGGTCTGTTAAAATCTTTTCCCGACAATTTATCGCAGAATATGTTCTTGTCAATAATCCCCCAGCGCAGAAGTTCTACTTTCTGCCGTTCCGTATTTTGCTCCAATGAGGAGACCCTCATGTATCCGTAAAAGCTTTTCATTAAAATAACCTCCTGTCATTCTTAATTATGGCATGAGGTCAAGGGATTATTCTACTATATTAGCATTTGTAAAAAAAATAGTGATAACAATAGTCTTCAAGTCAAAATATAAAAATGATACCTAGATAAGTAAGCGATGCTTATTTGGCTGGAATCTTTGCATACAAAATAATAATTATATCATCAGATTATTTGATAAAAAGGTACACCTTTTTATCAAATGTAAATCTCACAAAAATGCTACATATATTATAAGCACTATTACGACAAAATACAACATATTTCGCACATTTTATTCTTATTTTCTTTACATTTCGCCAGTGATACCAAGGTGTACCTTTTTATTATTAAGGTGTAACCGCAAGAAAAACCAGTATTGCCTACTTCTGGCAGACCGGGATTTCAGAGCGGACTTCATTGATATGGTGATTACAGAGATGGGAAAGTTATAAGATAAGCATGGTAGATTATGGGGGTGGAGATGTAAAGGTGGAAGTATTTTATAATATTAGCAGCAAAAAGAAGATATGTGTTTCAATAATCAAAGGTGTTAAAACGCTTATGGATCGAAAACCATAAAACGGTCCCGTTCATTAATGACTGGCATTTCAATGATACTTAGAAATCCGTTTCATTGAAAGCATCTGAATTTTACGAAAATAATGATACGAGGAAAATACACATGAAAATAGGAAAAGGAAACACGCGGCGAAACAAATACAGGAAAATTTCAGAGAAAATTGCAATCGTGATCACAGCCGCGTTGCTTATGGTTTTTGCCGTTTTAAGTATAGTAACCATCTATTTGTCAGGTCAGACAACCAGTACGGCTGTCAGCGCCGAGCTTACAAATCTGGCTCATGCAAATGGAAACCAGGTACAAGCGATTCTGGATGCCGCGTCCAAAGAGGCATCAGCAATGCAGGATTATCTTGAAAAGTCATTTGACCAGGGAACTGCGGTCATTTCTTCTCCCGAAAACGTTAAGGTAAAAAGCGCAGTATATCACAAGGAAATGTCTGATTTAGATATTGAAGTGGAAAATTATTTAATTAACAGTATGTGTTCTGCTGTTATGGGCGATGAGGATATTGTTGGGTTGGGAATATTTTTTGAGCCGGGCAAGTTTGATAAAAATATCGAGGATTATACGTTGTATGTAAGCGGTGAGGATGCTGCCAAGAATAAAGCACAGTCCTTTGGCGCCTACAGTGATTACAGCAATAAGGAATATTATAAGCCTGTGAAAGAAACCGGGAAGCCTTATTTCACAAAGCCTATCAAATATCAGGGAGTCACCATGATCACTGCTGCATATCCCGTCATATGTAATAATGAGTTTCAGGGGGTAATAGTAGCTGATATTGATGTTGGTAAGTTTAGTAAAATAACCACTTCTTCCGAAGAATATAAAACACTTTATGTCGGTATTCTAACCGATGATTTTACCACGGTATATGACAGCGAATATGCTGATGACATTGGCCATAATTTGGCTGAATTTTTAAAAGATCCAAAGGATATGCAGAAGATTACTGATGGAGCAGCTTTGGGAAAGGCTTTTTCCTGTACCACTGTCCGGGAGGATGGACATAAAGTAGCCCGGTATTTCTACCCCATCGATGTGGAGGGGACCCATTGGTGGGCACAGACGGTGTTGGAAACTTCTGATTTAAATAAAAATACCAAAATATTAACGGCTGCTATTGGGATTGTGTCTGCATTGTCACTGATTGCTGTGGTCGCCATCGTTATCATTGTTTTAAGAAAAGCACTGAAGCCGATTAACGGCGTGGTTTCTGCTGCTGCTTTAATTGCTTCCGGTAACCTGGCGATCCAGGTGGATACAAAAAGCAATGATGAGATCGGGGTTCTTTCCAGAACCTTTACGGAAATGGCGGGGAATTTACGGTTCATCATTCAGGATATTAAATACTTATTGGAGGAAATGAGCAGGGGCAATTTCAGGATCAATACGGAATATGAAGAAAAATACATTGGCGATTATCAGGAGATATTAATTGCCATGCGAACCATTAACCGTAATTTAAGCGATACTCTTGCGGAAATTAATACGGCCTCTGATCAGGTATCGGCAGGAGCGGGGCAGATGTCAGACAGTGCACAGACCTTAAGCCAGGGAGCGGCGGAGCAGGCAAGCTCCGTGGAAGAGCTTACGTCTACCATCACGGAAATTTCGGAAAGAATCAAAAACAACGCAGACAATGCGCAGCAGGCCAGCCGCTTATCAGAGGAATCAGGAGAAGAGGTTGGGGAAAGCAACCAGCAAATGCAGCTGCTCATGAAGGCAATGGAGGAAATCACCGATACTTCCCAGGAAATCGGTAAAATTATCAGATCCATTGATGACATTGCTTTCCAGACGAACATCCTGGCTTTAAATGCTGCTGTGGAAGCAGCCCGTGCCGGTGAGGCAGGCAAGGGATTTTCTGTGGTGGCAGATGAGGTGCGAAACCTTGCAGGAAAGTCGGCCGAAGCTGCCAAAAACACTACGGCATTGATTGAAAGTACTGTAGATGCAATTGAGAAGGGCAGGCTGCTGGCAGATAAAGCAGCCGGATCACTTCTTATGGTTGTAGAAACGTCCAGGAGCGTGGATGAAAGAATCCGGCAGATAGCGAAAGCTTCCGATGAAGAATCTTATGCGGTTACACAGATTGCAGCAGGACTTGAACAGATTTCATCAGTTGTACAAACCAATTCCGCAACATCAGAAGAAAGTGCGGCGGCAAGTGAAGAACTTTCGGGACAGGCGCAGATGTTAAAGAGTCTGGTAAACCGATTTAAGCTAAGAGATGCAGGGGAAAGGATTGTAAGTCATGAGGCCTCAATCTCAGCCATAGAACCAGCTGATGATTATGGCGCTGGCAGTAAATATTAATAGAAACACGGACGGCGGTGCCGGTACCTGAGGTTTTGAATGAAAATACCGGTTATGGCGGGAGCATGTAATGCTTCCCGCCATAACCGGTTAATAAGCCTATTGGTGATTTTTAAGTTCTCCATCCATGCCATAAAGGCCCCCGTCCTTTTCCCAGATTTAATCCGGCTTTTAATGCACCGTTTAGATAGGACTTTGCCATCCGAATGCTTTCTTCTAATTCCATGCCTAAAGCCAGTCCGCAGGCAATGGCAGAAGATAGGGTGCATCCGGTTCCATGGGTATTTGGATTGTCGATCCGTTCTCCTGGAAACCAGGTGACAGTTCCGTTACAGCATAGAACATCGTCAGCTCCCATGGAACTATGGCCTCCTTTTAACAGAAAAGATACTTGAAAGATATGGAAAAGCTTCATTGCGGCTTCTTCCATATCTTTTCTGCTGTATATCCGGCTCCCTTTTGTGGATAAAAGTGCTTCTGCCTCCGGGATATTGGGGGTAACTAAAGCTGCCAGGGGAAACAGCCGGCTTGTTAAAGTCTTAACATCCTGTGGCTTTAAAAGCGAATGCCCGCTGGTGGATATCATGACAGGGTCCACGATCACAGGAGAACGGTTATATTTTCCCAGTTTTTCCGCAATGATTTCTATAGAAGTAGAAGTCCCGGCCATGCCGATCTTTACTGCTTTTGGCGGAATGTCCGTAAATACGGCCTCCAGTTGGGCGGCAAGCATTTCCTGACTAACCGTTTCCGTCATAAAAACCCCTGTAGTATTTTGGGCGACCAGGGCGGTAATAACGCTTGAGCCGTAGACACCCAAAGCCGCGGCAGTCTTTAAATCTGCCTGTATTCCGGCTCCGCCGCTGGGATCGGTGCCTGCAATGGTAAGGAAAGAAGGAAGAATCAGACTCATGGGCTCACCACCTTTAAAAGCTGTTCTTTTAAGTGATGGACGGCTGCGGTTATATCCTTTTGCCCAAAGATGCCGGAAACCACCGCAGCTCCGGCTACGCCTGTTCCTTTTAAGCTGGAAACATTTTCAACCGTAATTCCCCCGATGGCAACTACCGGAATAGGAACACTACGGCAGATCGCAGACAGCTGTTCCAGGGTTAAGGGAATGGCATCCTTTTTTGTAGTGCTTGGGAAGATAGCCCCGGATCCGATATAATCTGCGCCGTCCATAAATGCGTCTTTAGCTTGGCTTACGTTTTTGGCAGTAACGCCCAGGATACGGTCCGGCCCGATTAACCGGCGGACCTCGGAAGGTGATAAATCATCCTGTCCAACGTGCACACCGTCCGCCCCGCACTTAAGGGCAATCTCCACATCATCGTTGATGATTAACGGGACTCCATAATGCTTCGTAAGCTCACGGACAAGTAAGGCTTCTTCCAGGAAAGCACGTTTATCCAGGCCCTTTTCACGGAGCTGGAGAAGGGTCACTCCGGCAGAGAGCGCTTCTTCGATCTGCTCTGTTAAGGTTTTTTCTCCAGTAAATGCCTGGTCTGTTACCCCATAGAGAAAAAGCATGTCTTTATGAAATTTCAATATTGATCCCTCCTTTTAAGGTGCTTTCTTCTAAAAGGCTTACTTCGTCTAGTAAGCAGCAGCGGAAGCTTCCTGTCCCGCCGGAAATCGTTTCCACTCGTTTTGCCGCCCGCTCCCCGCAAAGACCGGCAGCAGCTGTGGCAAGAACAGCTGCCTGGAGTATGTCATTCTGTGAGAGAGTGGGGCCGATGGCGGCTATATAGGCGGCAATTATGCCATCCAGCATGCAGCCGCTTCCTGTAATGCGGGACATTTGAGGGCAACCGTTCCTGATAAGCCAGTCTTCCTTCCCGTTTGAAACAATATCAATGGCTCCTGTCATAACAGTCACGGCACCGGTAACAGCGCTTAATGCCCTGGCGGTTTCCTTAAGAGATTTAAGGGTATCTTCCCTTATCTCATCAGAAAAGGAAGCATCAACTCCCCGGGCGGGAGATACAGAGCCGTTTCCGTCCCCAGCGTTTTGTCCGGTCAGCTCCTTTAACAGAACCCGCAGCTCGGAGGCATTTCCCCTGATAACGGTTACCTTCACTTCCCTTAATAGGGAGAGAGCCGTTTCGGTCCGATAACGGGAAGCACCGATCCCCACCGGGTCAAAGATGACAGGGAGGTTGCGCCGGTTTGCTTCCAGCCCGGCTTTTATCATAGCGGATTTGGTCGTTTCTTTCGGAGTTCCAATGTTCAAAAGAAGGCAGTGGGATAAGGCGGTTATCTCCGAAACCTCTTCCGGCTGGTCTGCCATAATGGGAGAACCACCGCAGGCTAAAATGATATTTGCCACGTCTCCGGCCGTAACATAATTGGTGATACAGTGGATAACGGGCCGTTTTTCCCTGACCAATCCTGTCAGGGAATCATTGATCTTTATGCTCATATCCGGCGTCCCCCCCTATTCATTGATGAGCTGCTCAAAATAGGAAAAAAGCCCAAGGCGGCGCAGAATTGCCAGTAAAATTGCAGCCATAATGGTTCCAGCCAGAGTGCTCATGAAAAATGGAGCAACAAAGAAGAACACAGCTACCTCTTTTCCCATGAGAACGGCGGCCACTGGATAGCAGAGCAGTCCTCCGATCAGCCCGGTTCCGACCACTTCTCCAAGATAGGCGGGCAAAAGCTTCCTGGTTCTTTGATACAGATAAGCTCCAAGAAATGCGCCAGCCATGCTTCCCGGAAAGGCAAGCAGGCTCCCGGTTCCCATGAGATTTCGTATGAGAGAAGTACAAAACGCCATGGAAACACCATAGACAGGTCCTAAGAACACCCCGGCTATAACATTAGCCAGATGCTGTATCGGAAAGCATTTGGAAGATCCCACCGGGATGGAAAAACCTGAGAGTGCCACGGTAAGGGCTGTCAGCATTCCGCTGATCACCAGCTTTTTCACCCGTACTCTTGAACCAGCAGAAGATTTGCTATAAGTTGTTTGTGATATTTGATCTTTCATGAAAGTTCCTCCTATCTATGTAATTCCAACCTGACAAGCAGGGTTGCAGATTGCAAATATCTGATTGACTTTCCACAAAATATCATTCATCAAATATATCAACGATCTCTCCGTCTAGGATCCGGTTCATATTTTTCATGGCGCAGAAATTGCCGCACATGGAGCAGGTATCTTCTTTTTCCGGTTTTGATGCGGCACGGTAGCGTCTGGCCTTTTCCGGATCAATGGCAAGCTGAAACATGGTTTCCCAATCCAGCCGTTTTCTGGCATCGCTCATCTTATGATCCCATTCCTTAGCACCTTGGATGCCTTTTGCAATATCCGCTGCATGGGCTGCAATCCGGGCCGCAATGATACCTTCCTTCACATCTGCTTCATCCGGCAGTCTTAAATGCTCCGCAGGAGTTACATAGCAGAGAAACGCTGCTCCGGCAGCAGCGGCCACTGCTCCGCCGATTGCTGCGGTAATATGGTCATATCCGGGCGCAATATCAGTGACAAGAGGCCCGAGGACATAAAAAGGGGCTCCCTTGCAGATTGTCTGCTGTATTTTCATATTGGCTGCAATCTGATCCAGGGGCATGTGGCCGGGGCCTTCAATAATGATCTGTACATCCTTCTCCCAGGCCCTTCTTGTCAGTTCCCCAAGAGTCACCAGCTCCTCCACCTGGGAAATATCCGACGCATCTTCAATACACCCTGGACGGCAGGCATCTCCAAGGCTTAAGGTCACGTCATGCTTCTGGCAGATTTCCAGTATGCGGTCATAGTGCTCATAAAAGGGGTTCTCCTCCCCGGTCATTTCCATCCAGGCAAAGATGATGGACCCGCCTCTTGAAACAATGTTAGTCAGCCTTTTTGCTTCCTTGAATCTTTTGGCAGTCTGCTTGTTGATCCCAACGTGAATGGTCATGAAGTCCACCCCGTCTTCCGCATGCATCTCCACGATCTTTATCCATTCCTCGGCGGTGATTTCCCGAAGGGGTTTGTGATAATAAACCACAGCATCGTAGATCGGAACCGTACCAATCATAGCCGGACATTCTCCTGTCAGCTTCTTGCGGAATTTCCGGGTATCTCCAAAGGAGCTTAAATCCATAATGGACTCTGCCCCCATGAGAACTGCGTCCTTTACTTTCAAAAGCTCCATATCCAGATCATTCAAATCCCTGGACGTACCCAGATTCACATTGATCTTTGTTCTCAGCATGGAGCCGATCCCGCTGGGCTTTAAGCAGCTGTGGTTTTTATTAGCCGGAATGGCGACTTTTCCTTCCGCTACCAGTTCCCGCAGCTTTTCCGGCTCCCATTGTTCGTGTTCAGCAACTGCCATCAGTTCCTTTGTCAGAATGCCTTTTCTTGCGGCATCCATTTGTGTGGTGTAATTCATGTTTATTCCTCCTTTTTTCTCGCAAACGGAGGGATTGTAAGGGCTTTTGGTAAAGAACAAGAAAAAGAGCCCATACCAACAGGTATAGGCTCGGAAATATGCAATCATCCCATATGAATCCCTACGTTGGCATTACCCAAATCAGGTTATAAAGGTCGAAGTTGATTACTTCCTCTCAGCCCGCCTACGAGCTCCCTCTTGTGGCACTAGTGTAGCATTCCCCCTCCTCCTTGTCAAGGAAAACATCCCTTACCGGCAATCAGCCGGATATGGCGGACTTCATTTCCCTTACGTAGTCGCAGACAGGCTCAACACAGTCTTTTCCATACTTTGCGGCAATTTTTACAATGGCGCTGCCCACAATGACGCCGTCCGCATGCCTACTCATCTCCCTGGCCTGCTCTTTGGTGGAGATCCCAAAGCCGATGGCGCAGGGAATATCTTTTGCCTCCTTTACGAAGGAAATCATTTCGCCAATGTCGGTATTGATTTCTGATCTCACTCCTGTCACGCCCATGGAGGAAACGCAGTAAATAAATCCTTCCGATCCAGATGCAATGGTCCGTATCCGCTCCCTGGAAGTGGGTGCGATGAGGGAAATCAGTTCGATCCCGTACTTCCTGCAGTAGGGCAGCAGTTCCTCCCTTTCCTCAAAGGGCATATCCGGTACGATCAGGGCGTCAATGCCGCAGTCCGCCGCATTTTTTAAGAAACGTTCGCTGCCATATACGAAAACCGGATTGATATAAGTCATAAAAGCCAACGGAACATCGGTTTTTTTGCGTATCCGTTTTACGGTCTCGAAAAGCTTATCCGTGGTAGTTCCTGACGCCAGAGCCCGCATATCGGCTTCCTGGATTACGATGCCTTCTGCAATCGGGTCAGAAAAAGGGATTCCGAGCTCGATTAAATCCGCTCCGGCCTCGGCCATAGCAGGAACCAGCTCTTCGGTGGTGGCAAGGTCAGGATCCCCTGCTGTAATAAATGGAATGAATGCCTTCCCCTTAGAAAATACTTCGCTAATTCTACTCATAGATTTCAACCCCCTTGTAACGGGCAATGGCTGCCACATCCTTGTCACCACGCCCTGATAGATTAATAACAATGACCTCATCCTTTCCCATGGAAGGAGCAATCTTTCTGGCATAGGCTACGGCATGGGCGCTTTCTATTGCCGGAATGATTCCTTCCAGACGGGATAAGTATTCAAAGGCTTCCACGGATTCCTGATCCGTAATGGAAACGTAGCTGGCTCTTCCTGAGTCGTGAAGGGCCGCATGCTCCGGTCCGATGCCGGGATAATCAAGTCCTGCGGAAATGGAAAAAACAGGGGCGATCTGGCCGTACTCATCCTGGCAGAAATAGGACTTCATTCCGTGGAAGATTCCAAGGGAGCCGGTGGAAATGGTGGCTGCGTGCTTTCCTGTTTCAATGCCGTGTCCTGCGGCCTCGCAGCCCACCAGCTTTACGGAAGCCTCGTTTACAAATTCATGGAAGATTCCCATGGCATTGCTTCCGCCTCCCACGCAGGCAATCACCATATCAGGAAGCTTACCCTCTGCTTCCAGAAGCTGAGAACGGACCTCTTTTCCAATGATGCTCTGAAAATCCCTGACAATGGTAGGAAATGGGTGAGGGCCCATGACAGAGCCCAGAACATAATGGGTGTCAGCCACCCGGTTGGTCCATTCCCTCATGGTCTCATTGACTGCATCTTTTAAGGTCTGGGTACCGCTGGTGACCGCGTGAACCTTTGTGCCTAAAAGCTCCATGCGGAAGACATTTAAGGCCTGACGGTCCGTATCCTCCTTGCCCATGAAAACTTCGCATTCCATTCCCATGAGAGCAGCGGCGGTAGCGGTAGCAACACCATGCTGTCCAGCTCCTGTTTCAGCGATGACACGGGTCTTCCCCATCTTCTTTGCAAGAAGAACCTGGCCCAGGGCATTGTTAATCTTGTGGGAGCCGGTATGGTTTAGATCTTCCCTCTTTAAATAGATCTTTGCGCCTCCTAAATCCTCTGTCATCCGCTCTGCATAATAGAGCAGAGAGGGCCTTCCGGTATATTTTTTGTGGAGGTCTGAAAGTTCTGCTAAAAACTCCTGGTCATGGCTGTACTTCTCATAAGCTTCTTCCAGTTCATTCACTGCATTCATCAGTGTTTCGGGGACAAATTGTCCGCCGTGCTGTCCAAATTTTCCTTTTGACATGGCTGTTCACTCCTTACTATTTGTATGATTTCTTTTATTTTTTGCGGGTCTTTTTTACCCTCTGTTTCCACGGAACTGCTTAGATCCAGGCAAATGGCGTTTGTTTTCATCGCCTGCTTTATGTTTGAAATGCTTACGCCTCCGGCTAGAAACCAGGGTTTTTTTATGTCCGGTATCATGGACCAGTCAAAGGTTTTCCCGCTGCCTCCGTAAAGCCCTTTGGTATAAGTATCAAAAAGCAGGAAATCTGCGGGAAGGTGCTCAGCCTCCTTCATATCCTCTGCCTTCCGGACCCGTATGGCCTTTATGACAGGAATGCCGGGGACCAGACGGCTTTTTAATTCCATCATATAATCCCGGTCCTCATCACCGTGAAGCTGGACAACGTCTATGGTACCAGTTTCTGTAAGGGACAGGAGCTCCTCGATGGGGCTGTTTACGAAAACACCCACCGCCGGTATCTCCGGCAGCAGCAGCTCTCTAAGTTCCTGTGCCTTCGGTCCTGTAAGACAGCGCTTTCCAGGGGCAAATACAAAGCCTGCATAATCCGGTTTTAAGATGTTTACTGCCAGGATATCTTCCCTGCGGGTCAGCCCGCATATTTTGATCTGTTTTTCTTTTGGATTCATTGTGCAGCCCTCTTAAATCCGTTTAAGATTTCCTTCTTGTCAGGGGAACGCATCAGGCTTTCCCCGATCAGGACGGCATTGACCCCGGCTTCTGACAGGAACTTAATGTCTGTTTCTGTTTTGATTCCGCTTTCGGCCACGAAAAGCACATCAGAGGGAACCAGGCTCCTTAAGCGGAGGGAATTGTTAAAATCCACTTCAAAGGTTTTTAAATTCCGGTTATTTACACCGATGATCCTGGCTCCCGCGGAAAGAGCGGAGTGGATTTCCTTTTCGTCATGGGCTTCTACAAGGGCGCTTAAGCCAAGGCTCTGGCAAAGCATCAAGCCTTCTTCCAGGGCTTTTGTATTCAGAAGGGCGCAAATGAGGAGAACTGCTGATGCACCTATGGCCTTTGCCTCGTAGATCTGATAAGGGTCCACCGTAAAATCCTTTCTGAGAAGGGGAATTTTTACCTCATGGCTGATTTCTGTCAGGTAGCTGTTGCTTCCTAGAAAGTATTCCGGTTCTGTGAGGACGGATATGGCATCCGCCCCTGCAGTTTCGTAATTCTTCGCGATCTCCACATAGGGAAATTCGCGGGCAATGATGCCCTTGGAAGGAGAGGCGCGTTTTATTTCACAAATAAATGAAATGCCTGGAGAGGAGAGACTGCGTTCAAAGGAAAGCTCTCTTTCTTTTGTTCTTTCCAAGGTTTCAAATGCCAGCCTTTCCATGTCCTTCATTGGGATTTTATCTTTTGCTGCCTTTACCCGTTTTCTGGAGGCAGCAGCAAGTACGTCAAGTATCATAAGCCCACCTCATTAGTCATCGTTACAAACTCTTCAAGTTTTGAGGCGGCTTTTCCCGAATCAATGAGATGGGCCGCTTGTTCAATGCACTGGGAAATGGTACAGTCATCGATTCCCAGGTACAGGCTTAAGGCAGAGTTTAGTATGACGATATCCCGCTTTGGCCCGTGAAGCTTTCCGTTTAAAATATCCCGGGTGATCTGGGCATTTTCTGCCGGTGTGCCGCCCACCAGCTCAGGAAGGGTGCAGCGGTTTAAGGAAAACTGCTCCGGTGTGATCTCATAGGGAGTCAGTTCCCCGAAACGGATCTCGCATACGTGGCTGGGACCGGTGACCGTGGCTTCATCAAGCCCGTCGTCTCCGCAGACCACCAGTCCCCGCTTAACTCCCAGATTGCTTAGTACCTGGGCCAGGGGTTCTACCAGCTTCCGGTCATAGACCCCCAAAAGCTGCATGGTGGCTCCGGCAGGATTGGAAAGGGGGCCTAAGATATTAAAGATGGTTCGAACTCCAAGCTCTTTCCGCACAGGTCCGGCGTATTTCATAGAGGAATGGTATGCCTGGGCAAATAGGAAGCACATGCCCGTTTCTTTTAGTATGGTCCCAGACTGTTCCGCCGTAAGATTTAAATTCGCACCAAGGTGCTCCAACACATCGGCAGCCCCGCTTTTGCTGGAAACGCTGCGGTTGCCGTGCTTTGCCACCGGAACTCCTCCTGCAGCCACTACAAATGCGCTGGTTGTTGAAATGTTAAAGGTTCCTGCCTCATCACCGCCGGTTCCTACGATATCAATGACAGGAAAATCCGGCTCCAGCTTTAATGCTTTTTCCCGCATGACCGTGGCACAGGCGGTGATCTCGTCAATGGTCTCGCCCTTCATACGAAGACCTGTTAAAAATGCGGCCATCTGAGCCGGGGTGGTTTCTCCGCTCATAATTTCATTCATAACCTCTTTTGCTGCTTCAAAGCTTAAATCCTGCCCTGAGATAACTTCATGGATTGCCTGCCTGATCATTTAATCTGCCTCCTTTATATGAATGGATAAAAAATTCTTAAGTATGGTCATTCCATCTGGGGTCAGGATAGATTCCGGATGGAACTGAAGTCCGTAAAGGGGATATTCCTTATGCTTTACCGCCATGATTTCCCCCATATCATCAGTTCCGATGACAGTCATGCAATGAGGAAGAGAATCTTTTGCGGCAATGAGAGAGTGGTACCTGGCTGCCAGGATCTGTTTTGGAAGCCCATGGAAGATGGGATCAGAAACGTCGATGGTAAGAAGGCTCTGTTTTCCGTGCATCAGCTTCCTTGCATGGGTGATCTCTGCCCCGAATACTTCGCAGATTCCCTGATGACCCAGGCATACCCCAAGAATGGGGATCGTTCCTGAAAGCTTTTTCACCACGTCCTCGCACACTCCTGCGTCTTTCGGATAGCCGGGACCAGGGGAGAGGATGATGTGGCTGGGAGATAGCTCCCCTATTTCTTCCGCTGTCATTGCGTCATTTCGTATGACCCTGATATCCGGATTTAAGCTGCCAAACATCTGGACTAAGTTGTAGGAAAAGCTGTCGTAATTATCAATCAATAGAATCATCAGTCATTTACCTCCCTTGCGGTTTCAATGGCCCGGATCACGGCCTTCGCCTTGTTTTCCGATTCATCGTACTCCCGTTCCGGAACGCTGTCAGCCACAATACCGCCGCCTGCCTGAACGTATACCTTTCCATGACTCTTTACCGCCATGCGAATGGCGATGCAGGTATCCATGTTTCCGGCGAAATCAATGTAACCCAGGGCCCCTCCGTAAATGCCCCTTGGCTCAGTTTCCAGCTCTTCGATGATCTCGCAGGCCCGGATTTTTGGAGCCCCGGAAAGGGTGCCTGCCGGGAGAACCGCCTCTATGGCATGGAAGGCATCCCGGTCAGGGGTGATATTAGCTTCCACCTGAGAACAGATGTGCATGATTCTGGAATAACGGTGGATCATTTGATAGCCTGTCACCTCTACCGTGGAAAACGCTGCGATTTTCCCCAAATCATTTCTTCCCAAGTCCACCAGCATGTTGTGCTCTGCAAGCTCCTTTTCATCTGCCAGAAGCTCTTTTGAAAGCCGTTTGTCTTCCTCTTCATCCTTTCCCCTGGGCCTGGACCCTGCTACCGGAAAGGTGGTGAGCCGCCCGTTCTTTAGACGGACCAGGGTTTCCGGGGAGGTGCTTATGATTTCGGTATCATCCATGTGGAGATATACCATGTAGGGGGAGGGATTGGTGGTCCTTAAGACCCGGTAGGCATTGAGAAGACTGTCCTGGTAATCACTTGTAAACTGTCTGGAAAGCACCGCCTGGAAAATGTCTCCGTCCACGATATAATCCTTTGCCCGCTCCACCATGGAACAGTATTCCTCTTTGGTCACGTTGCAGCTGAAGTTTGGCTGGCTGGTGACCGCTGACTTCTTTAGGGGGATATTTTCTCCGATCATGGCTGCAATGCTTTCCAGCTTTGTGCAGGCCTTCCCGTAATTTTCCATGACCCGGTCGGTTTTCATGTTGACCACAAGACTGATTTTCTGCTTTAAATGGTCGTAGGCTATGACCGTATCAAAAAGCATTAAGTCAAAGTCATTGCAGGTTCCCTTTTTGATGGATAGGACCGGTTCCGCATAGCCAACCATGCTGTAGGCAAAATACCCAACAAATCCCCCGGTAAAGGGTGGAAGTCCGGGAAGCTTTGGGGAGCGGTAATCCTTTAAGATATTCCGCAGCACATCATAGGGCTCCCTGGTAAGGATCACCTGATCCTCCTCCGGCAGGCTGTAATGATGTACCCTAACCACATGATCCTTTAAAGTCACCTTAAGGACCGGGTCATAGCCAAGAAAGGAGTAGCGTCCCCATTTTTCGCCTCCCTCAATGCTTTCAAGCAGATAATAACGGCTGCTTTTGGCTGCGATTTTTCGCAGCAGGGTAATTGGTGTGACAATGTCTGCAAAGATCTCTCTGCAGACCGGGATGACGGGATAGGAAGCGGCAAGCGCTTCGATTTCCTTACAGTCCGGCGTGATGTTCATGATTTATTACGCTCCTTTCCTGGTTAATACTCATGTCTTTTGTAGTCGGTAAACACCCTATAGCAGGTGGAGAGTAACATAAAAAAGGCCTCCGTCCCTCCTCCATACTGCTATGGATAAGAGGGACGAAAGCCTGTAAATTACGGTTCCGTGGTACCACCCTGATTGGAGAAGATAGACTTCTCCCGCTTTATAACACACTAACATGTGCCTCCCCTTGATAACGGATAGGAAACCCGTCGACACCTACTCCCGATTATAAAACCGGTTTCAAGCCGCCCTCGCAGGTCCATTCAGACCAGACATCAACGCTTCCTCCCACCAACCGGAAGCTCTCTGTGCATGATGTTAAAATCTTACTTACTCCTGCTCAACAGTTTTTCACTTTGATTTGTTACAGTATATGAGATTAAAATTAAAATGTCAACACTTTTTTTGCGGACGTTGTTTACAAATCCAGCTGCATGAAAACTGCTGTATAAAGTGTCTAAGCGCATATGCTTATATCCGATCTGTCTGGCATCTGCAATCATTTGCTCAATCAGTGCATTTCCTATATGTTTTCCCCGATATCCAGGTCTGACATATAAACGCTTCATTTCACAAAAACGAACATCCAGCTGTCTCAAAGCAACACATCCAACAATATCACGGTTCAGATAAGCAAGATAGAGCCGTCCATTGGGCAAACCATATTTTTCATTCAATTCTTTCACTTCATCATCATAGTGCTGAGAATTAAGGCACTTTGCTACTTCGGTATCTTTAGCAATAATACTATCCGTGTATTCAGTGAACAAGCGGATAATTTCCTGCGGCCGGTCATATGCCAGTTCAATTCTTACTTCCACCTGTATTCACCTTATAAATTTTGATTTATCACCCTGTAAGGATATATGGTTTTGCTGCGTTTCCGGCTTTACTTCCAATGAGAAAATTATACCATACGTCCAGGCTTATTTCCATATCACTTTATATTTTGTATCATTGGACCCATGTTACAAAATACAGGGATTCAGGGGATTACCAACATGCACTTTTTATATTTTATTAATAATTATTAAAAGAAAATAAAAATTATATTGACAATATTAAACAGACAATGTAAGATTTAGAACATAAATGAACATCATTAATGAACATAATCAAACACGAACGATATCGGCACCAATGTATCTCAAGCCGGTACTGGTACAGAGAAGGGAGAGGAATTATGCCTCAATGTATTGTGGTGGCAGATGATCTGACAGGAGCAAATGCCACAGGGGTTCTGCTTAAGAAGATGAACTACAGGACCTACACCGTAATGAATTCAGAACGGTTGAAGCTGTCCCTGTTCGATCAGTGCGATTGTATCATGTATCCAACAGACAGCAGAGCGGTAAGCAGCGAGACCGCTTATAACCGGGTATTTAACGTGACCAATCTTTTGAAAAATGAAGAGGTTAAGGTATATGCAAAGCGCATTGACAGCACTCTCAGAGGAAATGTTGGGAGGGAGACGGATGCTTTTTTAGATGCTTTGGGCCCGGACTATACTGCTATCTGTGCGCCGTGCTTTCCGGCTTCAGGAAGAATCGTGATCGGCGGGTACATGATGGTAAAGGGGCTTCCCCTTCACAAGACGGAGGCAGCCTTAGACCCCAAGACGCCTGTGTTCACATCGGATGTGAAGAAAATTTTTGAAGGTCAAAGCAGATACAAAGTGGGTAGCATCCAGATGAACGGCATGATGGAAGGAAAGCATGCCCTGGCGGAACGGATCAAAGGGCTTATAAAAGATGGGTGCAGGATCATTGTAATGGATTGTGTGACCCAGGAGGATTTAGACTTAATCGCTGACGCAGCCATTACAAGCGGGATCAAATTTGCTGCAGTGGATCCGGGCGTGTTTACTTCCACAATTGCGAGAAAGCGGATTGTTCCGCCGGACAGGGGGAAGGGGAACAAGATATTGGCCGTGGTGGGAAGTGTAAATCCTGTGACAAGAAAACAGATGGAAGAGCTTTGGCTGACCCAGCGGACCGCCCATAACATTTTTGTTTCCGCTGCCAGGTTCCTGGAGAGTGAAGAATGCCGGGAGGAGGAAATCAAACGGACCGTAAAAGAGGTTTTGGAAGCCAGCGAGTCTTATGAGATCCTTACTGTTACAGGGGATGGGATCTATCCGGAAAACAGGGTGGATTTTAACCGATACGAATCCGGCTATCCAGGGGGAGTGGATGAGATGACCAGGCTGATCTGCGATTCCTTTGCGGAAATTACCCGCCGGGTATTTACATATAACGGCGGCTTTCAAGGGATCTACAGCAGCGGGGGAGATATTACGGTGGCTATCTGCCAGAAGTTCCATACCGCCGGCTTATGCCTCCTTGATGAGGTTCTTCCCCTTGCGGCCTACGGGAAGTTTTTAAAAGGGGATTTCGAAGGGGTGTCAATCATAACAAAGGGAGGGATGGTAGGAGAACCTGATGCTGCCAACCGGTGCATCACCTACTTAAAAGAGAAGCTATTTATGTAAACCTTATGCAAACTAAGAAATGGAGGAACAAATATGAGCAAACCACTAATCGTAATACCCATAGGAGACCCGGCAGGCATTGGCCCGGAGATCGTGGCAAAGGCGCTGGCAGAGCCAAGGGTCATAGAGGCGGCCGACTGCATTGCAGTGGGAGATAAAAAAATCATGGAGCAGGCCATCAGGATCACAGGGGTGGATTTAAGGATCAAGACGGTAAAGGGGCCGGAAGAGGGGGAATTTGAAAAAGGAATATTAAACCTCATCAATCTGGATAACGTGGATATGGACCAGTTTGCATTCGGAGAAGTCAGCGGAATGTGCGGCAGAGCAGCCTATGAATACATTGAGGAAAGCATCAGGCTGGCAAACGAGGGAAGGGCGGATGCGGTGGCAACCACTCCCATTAACAAAGAGGCCTTAAGGGAGGCAGGTATACCTTTTATCGGTCATACCGAGATATTCAGCGCTCTGACGGAGACAGAGGATCCGCTTACCATGTTTGAGACCAACGGGCTGAGGGTTTTCTTCCTTACAAGGCATGTATCCTTAAGAGATATGCTTGATATGGTGACCAGGGAGAGGATCAAAGATTATGTGAAGCGCTGCCTTGAGGCTTTAAAGCGGCTTGGAGTAGAGGAGGGGACCATGGCGGTTGCAGGACTGAACCCTCACTGTGGGGAACATGGCCTGTTCGGTGACGAAGAGGTGAGGGAAATCATCCCAGCCGTATTGGAATTACAGGAAGAAGGGTATCCGGTTGCAGGGCCGATCGGGGCGGATTCCGTGTTCCATCAGGCAGCCCAGGGGCGGTTTAACAGCGTGCTTTCCCTGTATCATGACCAGGGCCATATTGCTACAAAAACCCTGGATTTTGACCGGACCATCGCAATTACCAACGGGATGCCCATCCTGCGCACCTCGGTGGACCATGGCAC
The DNA here is from genome assembly GCF_044987295.1 of Lacrimispora sanguinis. Classification (NCBI taxonomy): domain Bacteria; kingdom Bacillati; phylum Bacillota; class Clostridia; order Lachnospirales; family Lachnospiraceae; genus Lacrimispora; species Lacrimispora sanguinis. Next base: position 3,939,784 of record NZ_CP173277.1, read on the forward strand.
GGCCTTTGACATTGCAGGAACTGGAAAAGCAGGCGCTGTCAGCATGATCGAGGCTATTTTGCTTGCAGCAAAGTATTCCCCCCGTTTTAAAAAAGCGTAACGGGGCAGTTAAAAATTTGAGGAGGGTTTCTTTATGGTAGGAGGACTTAGCGGCGAAAGAATGATGATTGCTCTTGGAATCGGTATTGTGATTCTGATAGTTTTGGTACTGAAAACAAAGATCCACGCATTTCTGGCACTGATCATGGCATCGGTTATCATTGGTGTGATAGGGGGTATGCCTCTTGTAAATATCACATTGGAAAATGGGAAGACCTTTGGCATTGTTAATTCTATAACAACCGGCTTTGGGGGAACGCTTGGGAGTATAGGAATCATCATCGGTTTTGGGGTGATGATGGGACAGATATTTGAACGGACCGGGGCAGCCAAGCGGATGGCCCAGACATTTTTAAAGCTTTTTGGGAAAAAGAGGGAAGAGGAAGCACTGGCACTGACGGGATTTCTGGTTTCCATCCCCATTTTCTGCGACTCCGGATTTGTGATCCTGGCACCCATTGCAAAGGCTATTTCAAGGGTGACGAAAAAATCGGTGATTTCCCTTGGGGCAGCTCTGGCAGCAGGGCTTGTGATTACCCATAGCCTTGTGCCGCCCACTCCCGGGCCTTTGGGCGTATGCGGAATCTTTGGAGTGGACGTAGGAAGATTCATTCTTTATGGCATTGTCATCGCTATTCCCATGACTGTGGCCTGTACGGTTTATGCAAGATGGGTCGGAAAAAGGATTTACCAGATTCCTGATGATAAGGAAGGTTTTGTGCGCCTCCCCTATCAGGAGCCGGATTATTCTCAGGATTTTTCCATTGGCTCTGAAAATCTTCCATCCACCCTGGAATCCTTTGCTCCTTTGTTTCTTCCCATCATCCTCATCCTGATCAGCACGGTTTCCAGTGCTTTGGGAAAAACCACCGGCTTTATGATGGTCTTTCAGTTTTTGGGAAGTCCAATCGTAGCTGTAGGGATCGGGCTGGTTCTGGCAATTTTTACCCTGGGTAGAAGCCTTACCAGAGAAGAAGCGATTAAGGAAATGGAAAAGGGTATGGCATCTGCAGGAATCATCATGCTGGTAACCGGAGGAGGCGGTGCCTTAGGACAGATCATTAAGGACAGCGGACTTGGAACCTATATGGCGGAAGCTCTTGCAGGCACCGCGGTTCCCATCGTCATCCTTCCGTTCCTCATTGCCACAGCCATGCGGTTTATCCAGGGTTCCGGCACGGTTGCCATGACAACGGCGGCCAGCATATCAGCCCCTATCATCCTGGCTGCGGGAGTGAATCCTATCCTTGGAGCCTTGGCGTGCTGTGTAGGCTCTCTGTTCTTTAGCTACTTTAATGACAGTTATTTCTGGGTGGTAAACCGGACACTTGGTGTTGGAGAAGTAAAAGACCAGATCCTTACCTATTCCATTACTTCCACCATTGCATGGGCTGTTGGATTTGTTGAAGTTTTAATATTGAGTATTTTCCTGTAATCATTTATGATATACATAGGGGAATTTGTGCGAAAAGCAGATACCCTGCCGCCGGAGCTTCCGGCGGCAGGGATTTTTATGCTGAAACTGGTACAGGCTCCATGACAGGAGGAATTGTTCATGATGATGGCGGAAAGGCAGATTAAAATTCTGAACATGATACAGGAAGATGGAAGCGTCCAGGTTGAGGAATTGGCAAAAGAGCTAGACGTCAGTCCTATGACCATCCGCAGGGATTTGGAAAAACTCCAGAAGGAGGGACTGATCGAACGCTGCCACGGAGGAGCTGTAAGCAAGACTGAGGTGGCTTATGCAGATAAAAGCGTGAAAAATCATGGGCAGAAGGTGCTGATCGCAGAAAAATGTGTGGAATTCATCAGAGAAGGAACTACCGTATATCTGGATGCCGGAACCACCACCTACGAGATTGCGAAACGTATCATGGACATGGAAAATATGACGGTCATTACCAACGACTTAGAGATCGCCCTTCTCATGAAAAACAGCAAGGCAGAGCTGATCCTGTGCGGTGGTTATGTCCAGAAGTCAACAGGAAGCACCTTGGGCTATTACACCACTCAGATGATAGAGGATTTCCGGTTTGATACGGGATTTTTCGGGGCAGCCGCCATAAGCGGAGAATATTATGTTCTGACGCCTACCACAGATAAAGCATTTTTAAAACGACAGCTTGTAAAGCAATGCCGGCAGTCTTTTCTGGCAGTGGATGATTCCAAATTCAACCGGCAGGGGATGAACCGGATCAACTGTCTGGCTGATTATACGGGAATCATAACAGATCATGAATTTAAGGAGCAGGAAAATGCAGCCCTTCAAAAGAAGGGGGTTCGGATCATTTCCGTTAATCAGGAAGATTTCCAAGATTGACATTCAATGATTCATTGCAGATGTTAAAGCAAAAGCAGGAGGAAGAGATTATGGCGAAAATAGGAATCATCGGAATCGGAAATATGGGTTTTGCAATCTTAAAGGGATTATTAAAGACATACGAAAAGGAAGACATCATTTTTACCGATGTGAATAAAGAGCGGTGCACGCAGATCACTTCAGAGATGGGAGTGGCTCATAGGGAAAGCAATGCCCAGTGTGCGGGTCAGGCAAAATACGTGGTACTGGCTGTAAAGCCTCAGTACTTTGATCCGGTGCTGTCTGATATCCGTAAGGAAGTGACAGAGAACCATGTGATCATTTCTATAGCACCCGGTATCACAACGGCCCAGCTAAAAGAAAAGCTGGGAGAGAAGACCCGGGTGGTCCGTGCCATGCCCAACACCCCTGCTCTCCTTGGGGAGGGAATGACAGGAGTCTGCTACGATGAGAAGGATTTTTCTCAAGAGGAGAAGGAGACAATCGGTGATATCTTCCGTTCTCTGGGAAGGATGCGGATTGTAGAAGAGCGTCTTATGAATGCGGTGGTCTGTGCCAGCGGGAGCTCTCCTGCTTATGTATATATGTTTATAGAGGCTTTGGCAGACGGCGCGGTGAAGTATGGCCTTCCCAGGGATGCTGCCTACGAGATGGCAGCTCAGACAGTCCTTGGCAGTGCCAGGATGGTCCTGGAAACAGGGGAGCATCCGGGAGTCTTAAAAGATAAGGTATGTTCGCCGGGAGGCACTACCATTGAGGGAGTATCAGCCCTGGAGGAATTCGGATTCCGCAATGCGGTTATAAAGGCGGCGGATGCCTGCTTTAAAAAGTGCGAGAAACTATAGTTACGGACATGGAGGAAAGATAATGGAACAAAAGCCTGTAAAACGACTTAACAGAGAATTAAAGTATGAGGGAAATATTTTAAAAATATATGAGGACACCGTGGATGCCAATGGTCATCTGGCTCACTGGGATTTCATTCATCATAACGGAGCTGCGGCAGTGGTCCCTGTAACAAAAAGCGGGAAGCTGCTTATGGTGCGCCAGTACCGCAATGCCTTAGACCGCTATACCTTAGAGATCCCAGCCGGAGCCCTTGACAGCCCTGATGAACCAAAGCTTGACTGTGCCCACAGGGAACTGGAGGAAGAGACCGGTTATAAGACAGATAAGGAAAAATTGGAATATTTGCTCAGCGTCAATACAACGGTAGCTTTCTGTGATGAAGCCATCGATATTTTTGTTGCAAGGGAATTAGAGCCTTCCAAGCAGAACCTTGATGAAGATGAATACATTGAGGTGGAGGAATGGGAGGTAAGTGACTTAGAGCAGAAGATCTACCGGGGGGAGATTACCGACGGGAAGACCATTGCGGCAATCCTTGCATATGCAAGAAAGTACGACGTGAAGTAGGAAAAAGACTGTAGAACGGCATATAGAATAAATGTCCCCTTTCAGGCATAAGGTTGAAAAAAGATGTCTTTCAACCTTGAGTTTATGACAAGACCTGTAGGGGGATTTTTGATGGCCAGTTTATTTCGTACGCTTAGATACCGTTTGAGAAGAAGTCCGAGACCAGGGGGAATGTATGTTTCACTGGAACGAAACATAAGGGCAGAGGACCGCTATCTCCTTTGCTTTTTTGTCGGGCTTATCGCCGGTACGGTTATGGCAAATTTCTGGTACCTGTTATTTATGGAGGAAGCAGGATATTATTTAAGTCTTTTGGACAGAAATATAAATCTGAACAAAGGGGAACGGATTCAGCTTTTTTATCAGGTCTTAAGACAGCGGGGGATTGAGGTTTGGATCGCATGGCTTATCGGCCTGACTGCCTATGCAGTTCCAATGTATTGCCTGCTGACAGCTGGAATTGGTTTTTCCATGGGATTTGTCCTTTCCGTCATAACAGTCCAAAAAGGACTTATGGGACTTCCTGTGTTCCTTATGACAGTCATGCCTCAGGGAGTGTGTTACCTTTTCCTTTGGAGCATCCTTCTTTTGTGGGGAATGCAAAATGGACGGCGGTTTCGGATTCCGGCTTTTTTGGTACTTTTGTTTCTGGTTGCCCTTGGGAGCGCCTGCGAGGCCTGGATCAACCCATTTTTCTTAAAAATGGTTCTTTAACGAGAAAGAATTAAAAAAAAATAATTTGATTCAATTCCCCATATCTTGCGAAAAAATGTCACGCATTACCAATATCTTGTACATGTTATGTAAAGTAACCCTAAAATGTATTGATAGTGGGAAAAATGTGTTTGATTTTATCGAAAATAGTCTATATAATGTTAGGAAGAAGCCTTATTTTAAGGCATTTTTAAAGCCGAAAGGTCAGGGGATATTGAAATGGTAGCAGATATTAATCATTTTATCATTTATTTAAGAGAGATAAAAAAAACTTCAAAAAATACAGAGGTATCTTATCAGAGGGATTTGATGCAGCTGGCCTCTTTTTTAGAGCGGCAGGGAATCACTGAAGTGGACAAGGTGACAAAGACCAGTCTGACTTCCTATGTCCTGTACCTGGAAAAAGAGGGGAAGGCTACCACTACCATTTCACGTTGTCTGGCTTCCATGAAGGCTTTTTTTCATTTTGAATGCCAAGAAGGGCGAATACGGAAGGATCCGGCAGAGCTGTTAAAAGCGCCTAAGGTGGAAAAAAAGGCGCCTACCATATTAACGGTAGATGAAGTGAACAGCCTGTTAAGCCAGCCAAACGGTGAATCTCCCAAAGAACTTCGGGACCGTGCCATGCTGGAACTGCTTTATGCCACCGGAATCCGTGTATCGGAGCTGATTCATCTAAAAAGGACCGACATGAACCTGTCCATTGGATATATCACTTGCCGGGATGAACATAAGGAACGTATGGTTCCTTTTGGAAAAGTGGCCAAGCTGGCTCTTTCCGCTTATATGGAACGGGGCCGGGGATATTTATTGAGAGATCAGGAATCTGAGTGGCTGTTTACCAATTGCAACGGGAAATCCATGAGCCGTCAGGGATTTTGGAAGATTATAAAATTCTATGGAGATAAGGCGGGGATCAAGGCTGACATTACGCCTCATACCCTTCGCCACTCGTTTGCGGCGCATTTGCTCCGCAACGGAGCGGATATTCATGCGGTACAAGCCATGCTTGGCCATTCCGATATGGCTACAACACAGATGTATATGAACTACACTCAGGGGGAAGATCTACGCCGTGCCTATACGGGCGCACATCCAAGAGGATAGGGGAACACCCCCGGACCTGGGTTAGAAACTAAAATAATACGAGGTACGACAATGAAAAAATTAGAAGATTATGTCACAAGCATTCCGGATTTTCCAGAGGAAGGAATCATTTTCCGGGATGTTACTACCATTTTGGAGGATCCGGACGGGCTTTCCATTGCGGTAGATGGCATAAGGGATATGTTAAAAGGGGTAGAATATGATTCCGTAGTGGGACCGGAGTCAAGAGGCTTCATCTTTGGAGTTCCGGTGGCCTATGCAGAGCATAAGAGCTTTATCCCGGTGAGAAAGAAGGGAAAGCTTCCAAGGGAAGTCCTATCTGCTGATTACGAGCTGGAATATGGCACAGCGACCATTGAGATCCATAAAGATTCTATTAAACCGGGACAAAAGGTAGTCATCATTGATGATTTGATCGCTACAGGCGGCACCATTGAAGCCATCATAAAACTGGTCGAGGAGCTTGGCGGTGAAGTGGTGAAAATCTGCTTTATCATGGAGCTTGCAGGATTAAATGGCAGGGACAAGCTTGCAGGCTACGATGTGGAAGCCATGATTACCTACGAGGGAAAATAATCCTAAAAATAGAGAATCCGGGATAGCGGAGTTTGGAGATGTTTTTCCACCCGTATCCGCCGGATTCTTTTTTTATGTAAATGACAAAACACCCATAATTCGATATATTTTTGACAAAATTTATTTTTTTCTGTACATAAATGCTGCCTATTGATTTTATTAATTTGAGTATGATATGATGTGAAAAACAAAACTGTATACAATATGCAAATGCAGATTTATTCAAAGATAAAATCCAGAAGAGAAGAACGTTCGATGTGCCTTCGGCTCATAGAATTCAGGCGGCGTTATGCCACAGAAAGAGAGAGGAAAATAAATTATGGCTGTTCATGTAATTGATGAAGCAAATAGATGCTTAAATTGTAAAAAACCATTGTGCCGGCAGGGTTGTCCCGTCCATACCCCTATCCCCCAGATGATCGCGGCTTTTAAAGAAGGCGGTTTAAACAAAGCCGGGGAAATGCTGTTTGAAAACAATCCCATGTCCCTGGTTTGTTCCCTTGTGTGCGACCATGAAAAGCAGTGCGAGGGTCATTGCATTCTGGGTAGAAAAGGACAGCCGGTGCATATCAGCAGCATAGAAAATTATATTTCTGATACCATCTTTAACAAGATGAATGTGGAGTGCAAACCGAAAAACGGGAAGAAAGTGGCGGTTATCGGTGCAGGTCCGGCTGGAATCACCATTGCTTTTCTTTTGACCAAGGAAGGCTACAGCGTGACAATTTTCGATGCAAAGGATAAGGTGGGAGGCGTTCTCCAGTACGGGATACCGGAATTCCGACTTCCAAAGACTATTTTAGAACGCTACAAAAAGAAGCTTCTGGAAATCGGTGTGAAGATCCGCCCGAATACGGCAATCGGAACTGCTCTGGAAATTAAAGATCTCATCCGTGACGGCTATCAGAGCATCTTTATCGGAACCGGAGTCTGGAGGCCGAAAACCCTGGGCGTAAAAGGAGAATCCCTGGGAAATGTCCATTATGCCATCGATTATCTGGCAAATCCCGATGCCTATGATCTGGGAGATACGGTTGCCATCATTGGCGTTGGGAATTCTGCCATGGATGTGGCAAGGACCGTGATCCGCCACGGAGCCAGGAAGGTAACTCTTTATGCCAGAGGCTTATCCAGCAATGCAAGCGAACATGAAACAGCCTATGCTAAGCTTGATGGGGCTGACTTCCAGTTTGGGAAGCAGATCGTGGAGATTACGGATGATGGTCCGGTGTTTGAAACTATCCGATATGATGGGGAAGGAAAACAGATCGGCGTTGATGAAGAGCGGGAACAGGTTTTTGCAGATTCCACCATCATTTCCATCAGTCAGGGACCAAAAAGCAAGCTGGTGAATACCACTAAGGGCTTACTGGCCAGTCAGAATGGTCTGTTGATGACGGATGAAAAAGGCCAGACAACCATTCCGGGCATATTCGCTTCCGGAGACGTGGTTCTGGGAGCAAGAACCGTGGTAGAAGCAGTTGCCTACTCAAAGACAGTTGCTTTGGCCATGGATGAATATATGAAATCAAAAGAAGAGAGCTAAAAATGGACTATAGTCGTCTTTTAAATCTCCAGGGGATGCTGTTTCTCCTGGTAGCAGCTGGCGTTGTACTGAGAAAGAAAGGGATTCTGCCGGAAGGGGCAAAGGCCATTCTCACGGACCTTGTGATTTATTTAATCCTTCCCTGCAACATCATCAATTCATTTTTTATAGAGTTTAATCTGGAAATTTTAAAGGGTTTTGCTGTGATCCTTACCATCGCTTCCCTGATCCAGATTGGCTGCCTCATGTTCGCAAAGGTTTTCTATAACAGGGAACCGGAAAGCCGTAAAAAAGTGCTTCAGTATGGTACGGTCTGTTCCAATGCGGGCTTTATGGGAAATCCCATTGCAGAAGGGGTTTATGGGGCTGAAGGACTCATGTATGCTTCCATATTTTTGATCCCACAAAGGATTGTTATGTGGTCTGCCGGGGTTTCTTATTTTACAGAAAGTCCGGACCGGAAAACCGTTGTAAAAAAGGTTTTGACTCATCCCTGCATCATAGCGGTCTATATTGGTCTTGCTCTTATGATCACCCGGCTGCCTCTGCCTGCATTCCTTCAAAATACCATCAGAAGCGTTGGTAGCTGTACCACCACCGTGTCCATGGTCTTGATCGGTGCCATTCTGGCGGAGGTGGAACCAGGAAGCATATTAGATTGGGGGATTGTAAAATATGCCGCTATACGACTGTTTTTGCTTCCTCTTCTGGTTTACGTAAGCTGCCGGGCCTTCCATGTAAAACCCCTTTTGGCGGGAGTATCCGTCCTTTTGACCGGAATGCCCGCAGGAAGCACGACCGCCATATTGGCGTCCAAATATGATGGAGATTATATTTTTGCCACAAAATGTGTGGTAGTTACCACCCTGTTATCACTTGTGACCATTCCCCTTTGGTGCATGGTCCTTTAATATACTCTGTTGCCTTTGCAGGTCAGAAATGTCTATATTTACAGACTTTCTGACCTGCTTTTTTTTGATAATTGATGTGTGCCAATCATTTTATTCATAAGGAGTACTTAAGTAGTAGAAGCCGGAATAGAATAATATTGAATGCTATATTTCCAGGAACTTAACGTTTTTTCACTTCCAAAGCTGTATTTGCGAATAATTTTGGACATGTTATCGGCTTTACGGGCTTTGCGGTGTGTCGGTAATGCAACTTAAGTATAAAAACAGGACGAAGGGTGCAGGGGTTGTAACCACATTGGTGCCTTTCGCAGAAAGGTGTACTGTAAAAATGAAAAATCAAAAAACATTCTGCATAAAACTTATCGCTTCATTCCTTTTTTTCGTAGTATTTATTGCAATTCTTATATGGATCAATCAGCCATTGCCAGGGGATGTGCCGACGGCGGCAAGCCAGATAAAATTTGCCAAGGCTCATGTGACTAAACTCATCAGCGACGAGGCGAAAGCAGAAGACTGGACAGAGGGGCTGCGTATAGGCGTGCAGGAAGTCTATCTGCAGATAGACAGCGGTGAGGACAGAGGTAAGATATTGCCGGCAGTTAATTATATGAGTGTATACAACAATGTGGACTTAAAAGTAGGTACGAAGGTAATTGCCAGGCTGGATATAGATGCCAATGGACGTACATATATCGCATCCATACCAAACTATAACAGGGGTCCGGCATTGCTTGGACTGACAGTGATATTCGTGCTGTTTTTAGCTGTATTCGGAGGGAAAAAGGGAATAGCCGCTATACTGGGGCTTGCTTTTGCTATTGTGGATATCTGGTTCTTGCTCATACCCATGATAAGGCATGGCATCAATCCGATCTTGTCTTCCATTGTCATATCAGCTGTTACCACAGCCATTTCATTGGTACTGTTAAATGGCTTTTCAATGAAAACGTTCTGTGCAACCATTGGGTGCGTGGGCGGCGTAGCGATGGCAGGTGCCGCCGCAGCTCTCACGGCAGTTGCTACGCCTATAAACGGTTTTAATATGTCGGAGGCGGAAGAATTGGTTCTTCGTACAGGAGGGACAAGCCTGAATGTCAGCGGATTGCTCATCAGTGCCATACTCATAGCTGCACTTGGCGCAGTTATGGATGTGGCTATGACTATTACGTCTGCAGTTTTTGAGGTACATCAGCTGAATCCAGAGCTAAACAGACAAAAATTGATTCAGTCGGGTATCAATATAGGCAGGGATGCTATGGGAACTATGGCTAACACGCTGATATTAGCATTTGCTGGTTCAGCACTCAATATGTTGATACTGTTCAGGATCTTTGATTATCCGTATCTGCAGATTTTTAACAGTGACATGATGGCGTTGGAGATTATACAGGGGATCTCAGGTTCTATCGGTATTGTTATGACCGTGCCGTTGGTAGCATTCCTAAGTGCATTTCTGTGCAGCAGAAAGAATACGGTGGACAGGACGGTCATGCAGGTGAATGAAAAGCATAGAAAATTGAAGAAGAATTGACGATATTCACATATTTTGTATTAAAATCATCTTTAGAATTGGTACTTATTTATAATTCTATATAATAAAGTTTAAATAGGTGGTATCAAAAAAAGGAAGGAGAGGAAAAGTTATGAACTTAAGGAAGCTGTTAAGTTTGTTTCTGTCAGTTGCCTTGTGTATGAATCTGCTAGTCGTACCTGGTTTTGCTATGAAGACAGATTCGAACCTGACAAACAAGTATGAGGCAGAAAGTTCCAGTGGGGGAGAGAATAAAGCAAGCCCCAGTGAGGCAGACAAGGACACGGATGCAGACATTCCCGAAAAGGTGGAAGAAGATAAGGGAGATAAGGGCGATACAGACGATAAGGGCGATAAGGGCGATACGGGCGAAGTGAAAGAGGAAGCCAGTGCGTTGGATCCAGTAGAAGATAAATCCACACTCAGTGACAGCAGTCTGGCAGACCACATCGTGATCAGTCAGGTATACGGTGGGGGTGGCAATAATGGCTGCATATGGAAGAGTGATTTTATTGAATTGTACAATCCTACGGATGAAGCTGTGGACATAGATGGGTGGTCAATCCAGTGGTTGGCTGGCAACGAGTTTGGTTCTTCAAAAATTCAGTTAACAAACCTTTCAGGGACCATCGAAGCTGGCGGCTACTACCTGATAAAGGAAGCAGATGGGAGTAATAAAGATGCGCCAGAACTTCCAGAGCCTGATGCTGAGGGAAGTATCAACATGTCTGGAACAGGCGGGGCAGCAGCATTGTCCAAAAGCAGTGTGAGGTTAACAGGCAAAGACGATGAGAATTTCGTTGATTTAGTAGGAATTAGTACCACGGCGAAGGAATATGAGACCGAAGCTACCAGTGCAATGTCAAATTCTACCGCCGCAATCCGCAAGGACCCGGCAGTGGATACCGACAACAATAAAGCTGACTTTAAGATTGGAAAGCCTGAGCCGCACAACAGTTCCTATGAGGAAGGCGGCGGGACTTTGCCGGGAGAGACGAAATGCAAGACGCCTACAGCAACACCAGCTGCCGGACCGGTACTGAAAGATACGCCGCTCACGTTTTCTACGGAAACATCAGATGCTGTGATCGAGTATAATACAGAGTCTAAGGATGCTGATGAATGGATAACCTATTCAAGCGATAGCGGGCTGATGATTGATGAACCGGTTACATATTATGTACGTGCAGTTAAGGAAGGGCTTGAGGCCAGTGAAATAGCTGAGTTTTCCTATACAATCCGTGAAGCCGGCAAAGTGATGACGATTAAAGATGTGTTGGAATTAGGACAAAACACAAAAGATGTAACTGTTACAGGGGAACTGTCATATCTGGCCACAACATATGGAAATCCGGTGCTTCAGTCCGAGATAGATGGCAGCCAGTACAGTATCTATATTTATGGAGCAGCCCCTGATGGAGCCAGGGTAGGTGATATACTGGAAATCTCGGGAGATTACCAGATTCGTTATGGTATGCCTCAGATAACATCCACGAAAGATAAAGCAAAAATCGCTGTTAAACAGGATGAGGCGACGATACCGCCTGTGAAGTATACCATCAGTCAGATAAAAGCTATGGCTGGTACTGCTGATATAGAGAAAAGCGGACTTATTAACAGAGTTGTTCTGATAGAGGATGTCAAGCTTGGTAAGCTGAATACATCAGGCAGTACTCCGGTCACTGATGCAACCGGTAAAATTGACATTTATCAGGCAACTCCATATCCGGAAGGTGTCGAAGAAGGAGAAACCGTGGATCTGACTGCCATGATAGGCAGATATAATCAGACGATTCAGCTATACACCGGCACAGAAGAAAAAAATGGTTTTCCTGTTTATTATGTGAAAAATGACAACAAACCGCCGGTTATTACTTTAGGGACCTATATTGATGCAAGACCGGAACAGGCGTATCCCATATCCGTCCAGGTCAGGGACAATGTGGGCGTGGCAAGTGTAGAGGTTCTTTTCGGGCCATCTGAGGATGTACAAGAAAAGTCACTGTCCATGACATTTAATCAGGATACCAATAACTATGAGGCTGTTATTCCGGCAGAAAATTTTGCGAAAGGACAGAAGGCCTTATACATTAAATTCAAAGCAAAAGATAAAACCGGTCTGGAAACAGTGAGTGGGATTGTGACGATCGCTATCAATGACAAGCCACAGGTACTGGCGGTCACTCCTGATAGAAATAAAGCGACTGGGGACGTGAAAGCGCCTGAGATTTCCATCAAGATGGCGAATATTGGAAATAACCCATCGGTAAGCCTCACTCTTAATAAGGCAAATGGCACTGCTATTTATACAGACCAGCCTATGAGTCTTAAAGAGTCAGCCTCTGACGGCACAACTTATGCTTTTTCGCCCAAAGTGTTGGAAGACGGCAATTATAATGCGCAGGTGACGGTTGTTCGGGGAGATAAAGTGTCTCATACCGAAAGCTGGAAATTTACCGTAGGTAAATCCTCTTTTACAGCATATTTCGGACAGCTTCATGGTCATACGAACTATTCGGATGGTTCCGGATCTGTGAAAGATGGTCTTAATTATCTTGCCAATATCCCGGAAGAAGACAATGTACAATTTGTATCATTTACAGATCATTCCAACTATTTTGATACAAAAGATGCACCTAATCCGAAAGAGGCACTTAATGACCCGTCTCTAATGACACCTGGGAGCAGGGCAATATGGGAGGAATACAGGGAGCAGACGAGAGCGTTTAACGAAACCAGTTCCAGAAAGGCGTTATCCGGTTTCGAGATGACATGGTCCGGCGGTCCCGGCCACATCAATACATTTGGCTCAGCAGGATTGGTCAGCCGAAACAATACCGCGCTCAATGACAAGAAAAATGATGCAGGTATGAAGGCGTATTATGACATTCTGACCGCTGATCCAGATCCGCTGGCAAATCTTTCACAGTTCAACCACCCTGGAAAGACGTTTGGTACTTTTTCAGATTTTGCATACTATACACCGGCAAGAGACGCTAAAATGGTCTTAGTAGAAGTAGGCAATGGCGAAGGTTCTATCGGTTCAGGCGGATATTTCCCAAGCTACAATGAATATACGAAAGCATTGGATAAGGGCTGGCATTTAGCACCCGCCAATAATCAGGATAACCACAAAGGGCGTTGGGGAAATGCGAATACGGCAAGAACAGTTATCCTCACAGATGATTTGTCAGAGACCGGGATTTTAAATGCGATGAAAGATATGCATGTATACGCGACAGAAGATAAGAATTTAAATATCATGTATACTTTAAATGATGAGCTTATGGGAAGTATCCTGGATGTGTCAGAGGACGTTAAAACGCTGAATATTTCTGTAAGCGTAGATGACCCGGATCCGACAGATGTCATAAAGAGTGTAGAGGTAGTGACAAATGGTGGCGCAATAGCAGGGAAAAAAGAAGGCACCGGAAATAGTGGAGAGTTCACCTTTGAGCTTCCTGCAAAGAAAGGATATTATTACATACGTGTTACCCAGGCTGATAAAAATATCGCCGTAACGGCTCCTGTGTGGTATGGTTCAGCTGCAAAAGCAGGCATATCTTCCTTTACTTGTGATACAGACGTACCAGTGACAGGCGAACCGGTGAAGTTTACAGTCACAGCTTTCAACAATGAAGAATCAGATGCAACACTTACCAGTCTGACATTTAAAACTGGTGATAAGGTGCTTGAAAGTAAAGATCTGAACGTGAATTTAAAATCATTAGAAACTTACACGGTTAACAAAGCGTTTATATTTGATAAGGTAGGAGTAAGTGAAATAGAAGTCACTGCCCAAATGGAACTGGAAGGCGATCGCAAGACATTCAGCTTTACGCTGCAAATTGATGTACGTGACAGTTCGAAGATGAAATTTTTTGGGATAGATGCCAGTCATTATAATGAATATGTGAATGGAAATTATAAGGTCAGTATGGGTAATTTCACTGCCTTAGCAGGGGATTACAATATCAGGATGGTCACGCTTAACACGGGCGAGGAACTGGTAGCCGCTTTAAAGGATGACAAATATACTGGAATTTTATTAAATGCGCCTTCCAGACGCGATGGTACGAAGCTACGGGAGGATTATAAGAACTACACAGAGGAAGAATTAGATGCTATCAGATCCTTTGCTAAAAAGGGCGGCAAGACGATTATGGTCTGTGCCTGGAGCGATACCTATGAGGCATATGATGGTTTCAAAGGTGATGTGTCCAAGGCAGGGGATCATATGTCAGCTCAGCAGAATAAGATCCTGGAAGCTCTTGGAAGTTCATTCCGGTTTGCAGATGATGAGTTACAGAGCGCTGGCTTTAATGACGGCAGAGTGATTGGAATCCTGAGCACGGATTATAATTTGCTGAACCCATATATGGCTGGAGTGGATGCAGGCCTTAAATTCAACACATATGGCAATGCGGATATTTATGCTATAGATGAAAGTGGAAATCCAGTCCGTGACAGAGCCATGCTTCCATCAGGAGCAGAACCTCTAGTATACGCACCGGCAGATACGAAGAGTGTGGATCATGATGGTGTAGGATTATCAGGAGATGCATTGGCAAAATTAGACGGACGTTTTGTATTGGCAGCTACTCAGGAGCTTTATTTCAGTGATGGCGAATCATCTACCCTATATTTATCAGGATGTTCGACTATGAGTGATTTCCAGCTGACATTTGACAGTGCAGCCACCAATGATTACAGCAACTACCAGATCATGGCGAATCTATTAGAGAAGACGAATCAATTGCAGATTACGCCTATTAAGGAAGTACAGGCAGCAGGCGAGGGCGAGCGGTTTATTATTGAAGGCATAGCTACATCAAACGCCTCTGGTTATGATAAAGATACTGCTTTCTTCGATAGTATCTACGTGCAGGATCATACTGGCGGAATTAATCTTTTCCCTGTATCCGGAGATATAAGAGCGGGTCAGACCATCAGGGTATTTGGAAAAACTTCTTCTTATCAAGGAGAGAGACAACTGGCAGTAGAGAAGGTTATGGTTATTGATTCGAATATCAAGGAACTTCCAGAGCCTGTTAAGGAAACTACGAAAGAAGCTTATGAGGGCAAAAATCTGGGCAGTTTAGTCATGGTAAGCGGTAAGGTTATTTCCATTGATGCGCCGAATAATCTGGTAGAAACGATTATGCTGCAGGATCAGTCAGGTAAGCCCGCAAGAATATTCATTGACGGATATATTACGAAGGATAAGCTGATAAAGGATTTAAAAATCGGTGCATATATGTCGGCAGTAGGACTCTCGTCCAGAACTGTCATAGGTGACTCCGAGGATTCCGTGTCTCGTATACGTATTCGTGACAGAGACGATGTAAAACTAGCAAAAGAACCGGAAAACCCAGAAGGGCCAGAAAATCCGGAAGGACCAGAAAATCCGGGAGGGCCAGAAAATCCAGAAGGCCCGGAGAATCCCGAAAAGCCTGATCGTTCCAGTGACTCAGACAGAGATAAGGATTATGGCATGGCCATATGGAAACAGAATGCCAGAGGCTGGCAGGTTCTTAAGAATGATGGAACATATGCGAAAAATGAATGGTATCAGTGTTCTTATAATGGTCAGATGTCATGGTATCGCTTTGATGCAGAAGGGTATATGGTTTCAGGCTGGTATTTGGACGGAGATGGCAGCTGGTACTACTTAAGCGAAAATCATGATGGCTCATACGGCGCTATGGTCACAGGCTGGAGATGGATTAACGGAAAATGTTTCTTCTTCAATCCGGTTAATCAGGCAACGCAATACAAATATGGCGCAATGCTTAAGAGCACCATCACCCCAGATGGTTATGCTGTTAACGCAAATGGAGAGTGGGTAGTGGATGGAGTAGTACAAATCAGATAATACATAGCTTGACCACAGAATTCATTGCTTTTGCAGGTCAGAAATGTCTTGTATATACAGACTATCTGACCTGCTTCTTTTTACGAAACTATGGAGAGTGATGGAAAAAGATATTCTTAAAGAATGCAATGATAAAAATGCGTAAATAGAATGGGGTATTGTGGAAAAATATAAGAATAAATGTCGAAAATGATGGTGAAATTTGAAACATTATTTCAAGGTGTGAAATAATATTTCGTAATTATCTGAATTCTTTGACAAAAAGAATTCAGAAATATATAATGGAAACAGCCATGAGGAAATGGCAGCACTTGGGGCAGGGATCGCATTCCCATAAAGGCGAGGGAGAAGTTGGCAAAAGCACATAGACATGTGCATTACGCCATAGAGCAGATATAAAAAATAATGGAGGAGAAAACATGAAAAAAAGAAATCTATCCGTACTGTTGGCAGCAGCCATGATTGCCAGTACACTGGCGGGCTGCGGAACTACCGCAAAGGGCACTGCGGTGCAGCAAAACAATGGAAAAGACATTGTTAAGGCATTGCTTCCGCCTGTTTCTGCATCCTATCAGGAAAAACTGATGGAATATGCAAAGGAATTTAACGAAGCCAATCCCGATTTGGAGCTGCAGATCACAACGGCAAGCTGGGAAGACATTACGGAAAAACTGGATGTTCAGGTAAATGCCGGCTCTCCGCCTGATATTGCTTTCATCGGCTCTACCGGGGTTACGAAATATCTGGATACGGAAATGCTGGTAGACATTTCCAAATATGCGGACAAGGAAATGATAGAAGATTACAACGCAGATATTATCAACTATTTTAAAAATGGTGACGGGCTTTATGGATTCCCCGCCTATGTGGAGATACAGGCAATCGGCGGTAATAAGGCCATGCTGGAGGAAGCAGGGATCGACTGGCAGGGAATACAGAAGAATGGCTGGACCTATGAAGAATTTCGGGAAGCTATCAAAAAAGGAGTTGTAAAGGACGGAGATAACTATTCCCGGTACGGCTTTGTTTTTGCCTGTTCAGGCGTAGCGGCAAAGGATTACTTTTCAATCTTTGTAAAAAATGCAGGTATGTCAGCTGCATTTGACAAGGATTTAAAATATACATATACGAGCAGTCATATGGTTCCATTTTTAAAAGACATCAGAGCCTTAATTGATGATGGTTCCATGCCGAAAGAATTAAGCTCCGTGGATGCGGGAAAACGATGGAACATGTTCCTGACCGAGCAGACCATGATCACCGGCAAGGGACTGTCGGTTTTTGAAAAGTTAGCTACCGATAATAATAAAAAGCTGGCCGCAAATGACGGAAGTGCGGTAGAAGGAAGCCAGGAAGTGGAATACATCGTATTGCCGGTTCCTACGTTCCAGGGAAATAAGCAGCAGGCCCAGGGAGCGGTAGATGGATATGTGTGCTTCCGCGGCAAGGATGAACCAAGCCCGGATCATTTAAAGAACGTAGCAAAGGCTGCCTATTTCCTGGCAAGCGGTAAAAGAGCGGCAGAAACCTGTCAGGAGCTTTATATCAGCCCCATATGCAAATCCGGAGAAGAAGCATTTGCTTCCCTTCCTCCGATGGAAGGGAAAAATGAGAATAATACAAATGCAGTTAAAAATCTTGCCACCCAGGTGGCGGAAGCCAGACCTGACATCCCGGCTGATTTAGGAGCAAAGGCGATAAAAATTGAGGATGAGGTTATTCTGCCAAAATTCCAGGGGTTATTAGCAGGCGAAATTACCCCGGAGGAGATGCACGAAGCCATTAAAAAGGCTGCAGTGGAGGCGTTTGGTGAGGAAGGCTGTGTCATGGATTAATGGAATATGAGATCCATAGGTTTTCATGATTTACGGGCATTGGTAATCGTAACAGGTGCCAATGCCCATTTCTTATTTAGGGAATCATTATGCTTTTTAGAACGAAGGGAGAGGGGAAGGAGTATGCAGACAGCTAAAAAAAGAAAGCGGTTAAACAATGATGCCAAATGGGGGTATGTTTTCGTATTCGTGCCCATTGTGTCATTTATTATCTTTACATTGTATCCGGTAGTACAGGCGGCAATTGTAAGCTTTCAATCCTATAAGCCTTTAAAAACAGAGTTTGTGGGATTTTCCAATTACAGTAACACATTAAAAAACGGACTTTTCTTTAAATCCATCTGGAACACAGCCGTGTATACGGCCGTAACGGTGCCCATCTCCATCCTGGTGGCATTTATCATCTCCATTCTGCTGGTTCCCTTTAAGAAAAGAAGCCAGTCATTTTTTAAAGCAGTATTTTATCTGCCCGGGATTGCATCGGGAGTAGCTCTCTCCTTTGTATGGAAATGGATATTTGATCCTCTGCCAAGCGGCCTGTTAAATTCGGTGATCCGGGCATTTGGGATCCAGAATCAGAACTGGCTGGGCAGCTCTCAGACGGCCATGCTGTCACTGATTATCATGACAATATTTTCAGGCCTTGGTTCTACGGTCATTATTTATGTGGCAGCATTGCTTGGGATTGATCCCACCTATTATGAGGTTGCCAATATTGACGGAGCCACCTTTTTGCAGAGAATCAAATACGTCGTATGGCCTATGGTCAAACCGACCACTGTTTTTCTGACGATTACCGGAGTGATCAATGCGTTCCAGGCATTTCAGACGGCGTATTTAATGACAGGGGGAGGACCGGATCATGCCACAACTATGGTAGGACTGCTGATATTTAACAATGCTTTCAAATATTTTAACTATGGGGAAGCATGTGCACAGGCATTATTACTGGCAGGAATCATTGCGGTCTTTGCAGTCTTCCAGTTTAAGGTAATGGCTGCTGATGTTGAGTACTAGGAAGGAGGGCTGGTATGGGTTTATTCAGGCAATATGGGGACAATCAAAAATATAAATCAGTGTTAAGAAACGGGGCAATGACAGCCATCCTGCTATTTTTGGCCGTCCTGACTCTGTTTCCGATTTATTACATGGTCATCTCATCTTTTGGACCGCCAAATGAGATTGGGGCAGCCAGTTATACTCTGTTCCCCAAATATGTAACATTGGATTCCTATAAATTCTTTTTTGGATTCAGCAAAAGTTCATTCCGATGGATTGTAAATTCCATGATCGTTGCGGGCGTCGTCACATTAAGCAATGTGGTTTTTGCCGGGATGGCCGGATATGCATTTGCAAAAGTAAGGTTTCCGGGAAGTAAGTTCTTATTTTTCCTGCTGTTGTTTGCGATGATGGTGCCCTATCAGGTCACGCAGGTACCATTGTACATATTGGTAGCCAATGTGCTGAAGCTGACAGATACTTATACTGCATTGATCGTACCGTCTTTGGTCACCTTCTACAATGTTTTTATGGCGAAACAGTTCTTTTCTTCCCTTCCCACTTCGATTCTGGAAGCGGCAAGAACAGAAGGCTGCAACCAGTTTCAGATTCTGATAAAAATAGTTATTCCTATTTCTAAAACAATTTTATCCGTTATGGCGATCATGACCTTTATGGGCAGCTGGAATACCTTTTTCTGGCCGTTTCTGATATGCAACAATGAGCAGATGCAGACCATTCAGGTCGGGCTTAAAAACTTCAGTTTTGCTAATACCACTTATTTTTCGCCCATGATGGCAGGGGCAACGATTTCGGCATTGCCTATGTTTATACTGTTCTTTACCTTGCAGAAATATTTTCTGGAAGGAGTAACGGTGGGGGCGGTAAAGGGATAACAAAAGGAAAAAGGGGGAAATCAATTGAACGGACCGTTTGTAATAGGAATGGATGGGGGCGGGACCGCCACCACGGTAATGGCAGCCGGACTTCATGGTGATCTGGTGAAAAGTTTTCGTTTAGGACCTTTAAACATCAATGGACAGTCCCGGGAAGCGGCAGAACACACATTAACGGATTTAAAGAGGGAACTGGAAGCGTCAGGTATGAATATGAGTGAATGCAGAGGAATCTGCATTGGCGCCGCAGGAATCAGCAACCGGGATACCGCGGATTTGCTCACCCGGTATTTAAAAGAACAGGGGATGCAGGGAGTGATCAGGCTGGTGGGAGACCATGAAACTGCCCTGGCAGGGGCGCTTAAGGAGCCAGCCGGTGTCATACTCATTGCCGGGACCGGTTCGATTTGTTACGGAATCAATGAGTCCGGAGCTAAGTTCCGGGCAGGCGGCTACGGCCATATCATTGATGATGCCGGAAGTGCCTATGCCATCGGAAGGGATATTTTAAAAGCAGTGGTGAGGTCATCGGATGGGAGACAGGGGCAGACTGTATTGAAGGAAATAACATTCCGCTATCTGAAGATGGATTCTTTGGAGGATCTTATCACCTGGCTGTATCAGCCCGGGAGAAGCAAAAAAGAGATCGCCGCCCTGGCTCCCCTTCTGGAAGAAGGAATCAGGGAGAAGGATCCGGCTTCCGCCGGGATCTTGGATCATTGCGGGGAGGAACTTACGGAGCTTGCGGGAGCTGTACTGACTCATTTTCAGTCTCCAGTCCCCTTAGTTGTAAGCGGAAGCGTATTAATGAAAAACGACGAGATATACCGCCTGTTTTGTAAAAAGGCGAAAAATAAGTTTCCCCAGCTGGAGATCATGAAGATGAGGGGGGAAGCAGCCCAGGGAGCCGTCAGGATCATATTACGGGAGACAGCAGAAAGGAACGGATATGAAACAATACCTGGCAATTGATATAGGGGGTACTTATATAAAATACAGCCTTATGGATCCCGAATACCGGGTTCTTTATGAAGGAAGCACTCCTACGGAAAAACAGCCGGCCGAGTTTCTCCGGCAGTTCATGGGGATCGTTAAAACCTATGCAGATCAGATAAGCGGGGTTGCAATCTGCATGGGCGGATTTATCCATCCGGTAACAGGAGAGAATACGGATTTCAGCGTTGGGGCTAATTTCAGGGCGTATTGTTTAAAAGAAGAGATAATCAGGAACTATCCGATTCCCGTTGTGCTTGAAAATGACAGCAATTGTGCCGCACTGGGAGAAATGGTACGGGGAGCGGGAAGGGATTTCCGGGATATCTGCATGGTCACCTTTGGAACCGGGATTGGCGGTGCCATCATTATAAACCGGGAATTACACCGGGGCAGCCACTTTAAATCCGGGGAGGTAGGATTTACCAGAGTAGGACTGCGGGATGTGGACGGCAACCCGGCTGCAGAAGGAGCAGGGGCGACCTCTCTTCTGGTGAGAAAGGTATCGGAGATCCTTGGCAGGAAGGTGGATGGAACGTTTATATTCAACCATCTGGACCAGCCGGACATTGAACCGGTATACCGGGAATGGCTTTACAAGGGTGCAATGGTGATCGGCAACTTTGCTGTCACGGTGGATCCTGAAATACTGCTGATCGGCGGGGGAATCAGTGAAAATAAAATATTTATAAGGGATATGAAAGAAGCGGTATATGCCCTGTATCCCCATCTGGAACCATATACGGCCATTGAGGCCAGTGAGCAGGGAAATATGGCAGGGAGAATAGGGGCCCTGTATTTATTGCTGCAAAGCGGAGAAGGAGGCGTTCAGTCATGAAAAAAGGTGTGAAAATCGTGGCAATCGGAGGAGGGTCCAGTTACACACCGGAGCTGGTGGATGGATTTTTAAAAAGGTATAAAACCCTGCCTGTGAAGGAACTATGGCTGGTGGATATCCCTGAAGGTAAAGAAAAATTACAGATTGTATCTGAATTTGCAAAACGTATGGTAAAAAAAGCAGGAGTTCCAATGAAAATCCATACAACCCTGGACCGGAGAGAGGCTCTTTCCGGAGCTGATTTTGTCATAACCCAGCTGCGGGTGGGACAGCTGCAGGCAAGAGTGAAAGACGAAAGGATCCCCTTAAAGCATGGACTTCTGGGCCAGGAAACCAATGGTGCGGGCGGTCTGTTCAAGGGAATGAGAACCATACCGGTTATTTTGGATATCTGTAAAGACATGGAGGAACTGTGCCCCAAAGCATGGCTGATCAACTTTACAAATCCGGTGGGCATGGTCATGGAGGGAGTGAACCGCTACAGCGGCTTTAGGAAGTTCATCGGACTGTGCAACGTCCCTTACGGCATGCACAAAGCGGTGGCAGATCAGCTTGGCAGGCCCATGGAAGAGGTGAATGTCACCATGGGCGGACTGAATCATATGGTTTACGTAACCAGAGTGGAAGCAGATGGAAAGGACATAACGGAAGACGTGGTCAGCCATTGGGGAGAAGGCGGCGTTGTAAAGAATATTAAGGCAGTCAGCTGGGACAAAGATTTTGTAAAAGAGCTTGGAGTGCTGCCATGCTCCTATCACAGATATTATTATATGGCGAAAGAATATCTGGAAGAAGCCCTGGAAAAGTATGAAAAACATGAGACAAGAGCTGAGCTTGTGGAACAGGTGGAAAAAAAGCTGTTTGAGCTATACCAGGACCCCGGATTGGATGAAAAACCGGAGTTGCTTTCCCAACGGGGCGGTGCTTATTACAGTGATTCTGCATGTAATCTGATTAATTCCATTTATAATGACAAGGGTGATATTCAGGTGGTAAACACCGTTAACAGAGGTGCCATAAAAAATTTCAGGAATCATGAGATCGTGGAAGTCAGCTGCAGGATCACAAAGGATGGACCGGTTCCGGTAAACGGTGTGGAACTGCCATGGACGGTAAACGGTCTTTTGCAGCAGATCAAATCATTTGAAATAGCCGGGTGCAGGGCGGCCATAACCGGAAGCCCGCAGAAGGCCCTTCTGGCCCTTATGATCAATCCCCTGGTGGGATCCCAGAAAGAAGCAAAGGCCGTTCTTAACGAGCTGCTGGAAGCACATAAAGAGTATCTGCCTCAGTTTTTCAGTCATAAGGAGTGATTTGGATGATGTTTTTTGATCTGAACAGAGAGAATGCAGGAATCGCCTATGAATTGTTTGAAGATGCGATTCGGGCAAAAGAGGTATTATTCCGGCCCTTTGGAAACCAGAATGACTTTTGCAGGTTTTTTATGGAAAACCAGGCAGATGAGGTACACAAAATCACCATTCTGGAGGAACATGGCTGGGGATTTGCGTCAGGCTGCTTTTTAAGCGGAGAGAGCAGAGCCTACCTTTCCATGATTGTTGTGAAAAAGGAAATGCAGGGACAGGGAATCGGAAAAGCAATGCTTGCCTGTCTGGAAGACAGACTACGGAAGGAAAGCGGAGTTTCAAGGATAGAAATCGTCTTCTTTAATCCCATGACCATTCCCTGGTTGATTCCAGGGAAAAAGACGGCGGATCATCCCAATGCTCCGGGAGTTGACGTGGGAAGCAATGCCTACCTTTTCTTCAAAAACTGCAGGTACCGGGATTATTCCATGCAGAACAGCTATTATTTAGACCTTCATGATTATTCTGAGCCTGATTTTGCGGCAGATATCAAAGAGGGGTTGGAAAAAGAGAATATTACGATAGAAATTTATCATTCTGACAGGCATTACGGCATGGAAGAAATGATACATAAGTTTCAAAATCCTTTGTGGGAAAGAGAAATTCTCGGGGAGACGGCAAAGGGAGAAAACAGCCGCCCCATTCTGATCGCAGCATACAATGGCAAAGTGATCGGTTTTACAGGTCCGCTTGATGTAGAAAAGAGCGGAAGGGGATATTTTTGTGGTATTGGTGTGGATCCCGATTACCGGGGGAAAAGGATATCAACCATCCTGTTTTGCAGGTTATGCATAAGTCTGAAGGAAAAGGGTGCAGATTTTATGAGCCTTTTTACAGGAGAAAATAATCCGGCAAGAAATATTTATGAAGCAGCAGGTTTCCGGATCGTGAGGACCTGGGCGGACATGAGGAAGGAATGGAAAGACGGATGAATGAGGAAAGAAAGTGCATCATGGCCATAGGAGGTCATGTGGGAGATGCAGAGCTGACAAGCGGCGGATATCTGGCTACTATGGCACTTAAGGGTTACCGGATCGTTACCGTAGCATTGACCGGTGGAGAAAGAGGGAATCCGCCTGATCGGTCTGTGGAAGAATACAGGATACAAAAAGAAAAGGAAGCCGTTACCTTTGCAGGAATGCTTGGGGGAGAGGCAGTGGTATTCCCTTACACAGATGGAGAATTGCCGGACAATGAGGAGGTAAGGCTTCGGCTCTGTGATACGATCCGGCAATACCGGCCTGCTGCACTGCTGACCCATTGGAAGAACAGCATGCACAAAGATCATGAAACAACCCACAGGATCGTTAAGGATGCTCAGTTTTTCGCAGGACTTTCCGGACTTCAAAGAGAAAACAGCGCTCATTTTGCAAAAGGACCCTACTATGCGGAAAACTGGGAAGATTCCGCAGGTTTTGAAAAATATATTTATCTGGAAGTATCAAAAGAAGGATTTGAACTATGGAAAAAGGCCATTGACACCCATTGGTTTGCCGTGCACAGTCCATCGTTTCCTTATAAAGAATATTATGAGCATCTTATGAGGGTAAACGGCTGTCTGGCAAGAACCGGGTACGCAGAGGCTTTTGATGTGGATCAGGAACAAAAAAAGGTTATCTTATCAGAATTATAAAGAGGGTCAATATGGTGAAAAACGGAATCGATTGTGTGGAGCGCTGGCATAAGGTCTTTGACGGGAAACGTCTTGGTCTGATCACTTCAATTTCAGGCGTTGACAGGCATTTAAATTCTACCATTGACATACTTCATAAAAAATACCGGCTGACAGCTCTGTTTGGACCGGAGCACGGAGTCAGGGGAAATGTGGGCGCAGGAGGTGATGTTGAAGACTACATAGACACGGATACCGGATTGCCGGTATATAGCCTGTACCGGAAAAAGTCAAAGAGGCTTACTGGGGAAATGTTAGATAAAGTGGATGCTGTCGTATATGATATTCAGGATCTTGGAGTCAGATATTACACCTTTATATCAACGATGATCTATGCGCTGGAAGAGTGCGCAAGGTTTGAAAAAGAACTTATTATATTGGACCGCTATAATCCTTTGGGGGATTTAGCGGAGGGCAACTGCTTAAAGCCAGGATTTGAAAGCTTTGTAGGGGCTTATCCTCTGTGTATGCGCTATGGGCTTACAGTGGGAGAACTGGCCTTTATGGTAAATAAGGAGAAAAACCTTGGCTGCAGGCTGACGGTAATTCCCTGTGAGGGCTGGAACAGGCATACCATGCATCCGGAAACCGGTCATGTGTGGGTGATGCCAAGCTCGGGAATTCCAAGATATGAGACTGCCCTGGTATATGCGGGAACCTGTCTTTTTGAAGGAACAAATATATCAGAAGGAAGGGGAACTACGGCACCTTTTGAAATAATCGGTGCGCCATTTGTAGATGCAGGTAAGCTTGTAAAGCATATGACAGAAAAACGACTTCCAGGTGTGTTGTTTTCCCCGGCTTATTTTACACCCTATTTTTCCAAGTTTCAGGGAGAAGCCTGCGAAGGAATCCATATTCATGTTACGGACAGCCGGGCCTTCCGGTCCACGATCTGCGGTCTGGAGCTTCTTGATGCAATAAAAACCATTTACGAAGACCGCTTTGCTTTTCTGAATCCTTATGAGGGAAGCACCAGGCGAATGGAAGATCTTTTGTTCGGATCAGATCAGATGACAAAGAAAACATCATCAAAAGAAGAATTGCTGGCCGGATTTGAGAGGGATGCAAAAGCGTTTTCAGAGCGTAAAAAAGCTTATCATCTTTATGAATGAAAGAGGTGACTGGAGTATGGGGGAAATGACTTTAAAACAAAAGATCGGACAAATGATCGTGGCCGGTTTTCCAACCGGGGAATTAAGTGAAGACATGATACGGCTGATAAGAGAGTATAAAGTTGGGAACGTTATCTTGTTTTCCCATAACATAGAAAGCAGGAAACAGTTGAAGGGACTTTGTGATTCCATTCAAAGGCTGGTAAAAGAAGAAACCGGAGAATATGCTTTTATCACCATTGACCAGGAGGGGGGAGTTGTAAGAAGACTTCCGGAAGGATCGGTCAGCATACCGGGAGCAATGGCTCTTGCACAGACCGGAGATAAGAAACATGCATATGAGGCGGCACTTCTTACGGGGCAGGAATTAAGAGAACTGGGAATCAATTTCAATCTGGCTCCGGTACTCGATATTAATAACAATCCGGATAATCCAGTGATCGGTGTGCGAAGCTTTGGACCGGATAAGGCTGTGGTGACCGAATTTGGCTGTGCAATGGTAAAAGGATATTTAGATGCCGGAATCATGTGTTCGGTGAAGCATTTTCCAGGCCATGGCGATACGGCAGTGGATTCTCATCTTTCTCTGCCCAGCATCCGGAAATCCTATGAAGAGCTGGAACAGGAGGAACTGATTCCGTTTATAGAAGCCTTTCGGCAGGGAGCCACAGCCGTAACTCTTGCCCACATTTTGTTTCCAAGAATCGAAAAAGAGCATTTACCGGTGACCATGTCTGAAACCATGATCCAGGAAATCTTAAGAAACAGGCTGGGATTTAAAGGGCTGGTGATTTCCGATTGCCTGGAAATGAATGCCATTAAAGAATATTTCGGCACTGCTTCCGGAGCTAAAAAGGCCATTAAGGCAGGCGTGGATCTGGTATTCATTTCTCATACTGCAGGACTTGCAGCGGAAGCGGCCAGGGAAATAGAGAGAGCAGTGGAATCCGGCGAGATTCCCATTTCCAGGATAGACGATGCAGTGGAACGGATCCTCGCATACAAAAGAAGATATGCAGCACCCAATACAGCCACGGGAAAGAAATCCCTTAAGGAACCGGGAGAGTTCATAAAATCACTGTTTCGCGACAGCATAAGGTTTACGAACCGGGAAATGGGATATTGCCATCTGCTGGGAGAAAATCCTGTATTTTTAAGCTGTTTTGCCTATCGTTCCACTTTGGCATCCAGCCGTGTGATGGAGGATCTGCTGTTTGCTGCATATATGCAGGAAAGGTTTGGAGGAGCTTCGTATTCTTTTTCCATAGATCCGGATTCAAAGGAAATAAACGAAATACTGGAAAAGATAAAGGATAAGGGGTATACCAACCTTGTACTTGGCACTTACAATGGACATTTAAACCGTGGTCAGAGTTCTCTTGCAAAAGAACTGGAAAAGTTAAAGATACCGATGGCTATGGTGGCATTTCGAAATCCCTATGATCTGGCTGAGGTCGGTGATGAGGTAGATAAAATTGTGGCTTATGAATACAGCATACAATCCTTTGAGGCGGTGGTGTCATTGTTTAAGCAGTGCGGATGAAGACTAGGAAATTCTATAGAACCGCACATGATATTATAATGGCTGACACCGTGCTACTTCTTTTAATGTATGGTTTACGTGCCCTTCTTTTATAGGGCACGTTTTTTATTTTTATGAGAGCTCTTAATTTTGAGCAGGATAATAAAATGAACTGCCCCAAAAGGCTTCCTCTTCAGATTAAACCATCCGACTTATATCAATGCAGCATATACAGCAGGAGTAAATCACGAAATATTTGTTACTTTTCTTATAATATGATAAGATATTTTTATAGAATAAAGGAGGAAACGTTATGAAACTACTGGAAACAGACCTCCATCTGCATTTGGACGGCTCCTTAACCATTGAAACGGTAAGGATGCTTGCAGAGCAGATCGGATATGATTTTGAAGGACAGGGCGGAAGAGAGAGCCTCGTAGCAGGGGAAACCTGTGAGAGCCTTGTGGATTATTTAAAGTGCTTTGACTTACCGGGACAGCTGCTTCAGACGGAAGAAGCACTGGAACTGGCGGCCTTTCATTTAACAGAACGGCTGGCAGCCCAGGGCCTTATCCTCAGTGAGATCCGCTTTGCACCCCAGCTTCATATGAGAAAAGGACTGACCATGGAAAAGGCAGTTGAAGCGGTAATCAGGGGAATAAATAAGGGGACGGCCAAATCCCCTATGAAGGCGGGGGTCCTGCTTTGCGCCATGGTTAACGGGCCCGACCGGGAAAATGAGCAAACCTTTGAAATTGCAAAGGCTTACTTAGGAAAGGGCGTTGTTGGGGTAGATTTAGCAGGGCCGGAAGGAATGATTCCCATGGGACATTTTGATCCCCTATTTAAGGAGGCGGACCGGAACTGCGTACCCTTTACCATACACGCGGGAGAGTGCGGAGATTATGAAAATATTATAAAAGCGGTTCATTACGGAGCAAAAAGGATCGGACACGGATGTGCCGCAATCAAGTCAGAGGCATGTATGGACCTCCTAAAAAAGGAAAAGATTACCTTAGAGATGTGTGTGATCAGCAACCTTCAGACAAAGGCTGTTTCCTCCATAGAAGAGCATCCGTTAAAGGCATTTTATGACAGAGGAATCCGTGTTACCTACAATACGGATAACATGACTGTTTCAGATACCACACTGGAAAAGGAAGCAGAGCTCATTAAGAAACATATGGGATTTACGGAGGCGGATCTAAGGCAGATGAACCGATATGCACTGGAGGGTGCTTTCCTTGAAAAAAGGGAGAAAGAAAAAATAATTGCATTTTTCGACAATAATAATTATAATGAATGATAACTACGTTTAAAAATAGGTGAAAACCAGAAATGCAACAAAAGGGTGACGGCATATGGCAGATAATCCAATAATGGAAAAGAATAATTTGGCGGCTTTGGAAAAGGAACGTCCGGAACAGCGGAAGGTGGATGTGGATCTGGAAGCTCCGGCTGATTTTACCAGCCCGGATGTACTTTATGAAGAACTGGTCCGCAGTATAAGGAGATATCACCCTTCCGATGATATCACCATGATAGAAAAGGCATATCATATTGCGGATGATGCGCATAAGGACCAAAGGCGTAAATCGGGTGAACCGTATATCATTCACCCTCTTTGTGTTGCCATTATTCTGGCTGATCTAGAGATGGATAAAGAAACCATTGCCGCCGGGATCCTTCATGATGTGGTCGAGGACACGATTATGTCCTTAGACGAGCTGAAGGCGGAATTCGGGGAAGAAGTGGCCCTTTTAGTGGACGGCGTCACCAAACTGACCCAGATATCCTGGTCCATGGATAAGATGGAGATCCAGGCTGAGAACTTAAGGAAGATGTTTTTAGCCATGGCAAAGGATATCCGCGTTATTATCATCAAGCTGGCTGACCGCCTCCACAATATGCGGACGCTGCAGTACATGAAACCGGAAAAACAAAAGGAAAAAGCAAAAGAGACCATGGAAATCTATGCTCCCATTGCCCACCGCCTTGGTATTTCCAAAATTAAGATTGAGCTTGACGATCTGTCCTTAAGATATCTGCAGCCGGAAATATATTACGAGCTGGCTGAGAAGATATCTTTAAAAAAAGATGCCAGGGAAACCTTTGTAAAGAGTATTGTAGATGAGGTACAGGAACATTTACGGACCGGCGGGATCGAGGCCAGAGTAGATGGCCGCGTAAAACATTTTTTCAGCATCTATAAAAAGATGGTGAACCAGAACAAGACTCTGGACCAGATTTATGACCTGTTTGCAGTGCGCATTATCGTTGACAGCGTAAAGGACTGTTATGCCGCCCTTGGTGTGATCCACGAGATGTATAAGCCCATTCCTGGCCGCTTCAAGGATTATATTGCAATGCCGAAACCTAACATGTACCAGTCTCTTCATACTACTTTGATCGGAAACAATGGGCAGCCCTTTGAGATCCAGATCCGTACTTATGATATGCACCGTACCGCAGAATACGGTATTGCCGCTCACTGGAAGTATAAAGAGAGCGGAAGCGGACAGGTGGCAGCAGGCAAAGAGGAAGAGAAGTTAAGCTGGCTGCGTCAGATTCTGGAATGGCAGAAGGACATGTCCGATAACAAGGAATTCTTAAACATGGTAAAGGGAGATTTAGATTTATTCTCCGACAGTGTTTACTGCTTTACCCCTTCCGGGGATGTGAAGAATCTTCCCGCAGGCTCTACGCCCATTGATTTTGCATACTCCATACACAGTGCGGTAGGCAATAAGATGGTGGGATCCAGGGTCAATGGAAAACTGGTGAACATTGATTATGTGATTGAGAACGGCGACCAGGTGGAGATCATTACTTCCCAGAACAGCAGGGGGCCCAGCCGGGACTGGCTGAATATAGTGAAAAGCACTCAGGCCAAGAATAAGATCAACCAATGGTTTAAAACAGAGCTGAAAGAAGATAACATCCTTCGCGGCAAGGAAATGGTGGACCGTTACTGTAAGACAAAGGGAATCAATTATTCTGAGATCAGTAAGCCGGAATACCAGGAAAAGGTCATGAAGCGCTATGCGTTCCGTGACTGGGAGTCCGTTCTTGCATCCATCGGACACGGTGGCCTAAAAGAGGGCCAGGTCATCAATAAGATGGTAGATGAGCGGAATAAGAAGCTTAAGAAAGATGTTACGGACAATAGCATCTTAAATGACATTGAGGATATGAGCAATAGGCTGCCGGTTAAGAGACGATCGGGCAGCGGAATCGTGGTAAAGGGAATCCACGACCTTGCAGTCCGTTTTTCCAAGTGCTGCAGCCCGGTGCCGGGAGATGAGATCGTAGGTTTTGTAACCCGTGGACGGGGAATTTCGATCCACAGGACAGACTGCGTTAACGTCTTAAACCTGCCTGAGGACGAGCGGAATCGTCTGATTGATGCGGAATGGCAGGAATCGGAGGGCGATGACACCAAGGAACGGTATTCCTCGGAGATCAAGATATTTGCCAATAACCGGATCGGGATGTTTGTCGACATATCCAAGGTGTTTACAGAGAGGCAGATCGATATCACCTCCATGAACTCCAGAACCAACAAGCAGGGCAAGGCGACTATTACCATGACTTTTGATATTCATGGTGTGGAAGAACTGGGTAAGCTTGTTGATAAGCTGAGACAAATCGAAGGAGTCATAGACATTGAGAGGACTGCGGGATAACGCAGTTTTCTCTTTTTGCGCAAGCAATGGGAAAGGCGAATTCAGCTGAGCTTGTATCAGGATCACATAAAGATAATTTTGTAAGGAGATAGTAATATGAGTGATTTCAGAATAAAGACTTGTCCTGTGGGCCAGCTTGGAACCAATTGCTATATCATATACCGGGAATCCCTTAAAAAGGCTGTAATCGTGGATCCGGGCGCAGACGGGGCATACATCCTGGATATGTGCCGGGAACTTTCCCTGGTTCCGGAGGCGATTTTATTAACTCATGGGCATTTTGATCACATTCTGGCGGTGAAGGATTTGAAAGAGGCATTTCCTGAGGTTAAGATTTATGCCGGAGAAAAGGAAAAAGAGATGTTAGCAGAACCGTCTG
Source organism: Lacrimispora sanguinis (assembly GCF_044987295.1). Classification (NCBI taxonomy): domain Bacteria; kingdom Bacillati; phylum Bacillota; class Clostridia; order Lachnospirales; family Lachnospiraceae; genus Lacrimispora; species Lacrimispora sanguinis. The sequence continues at coordinate 3,971,184 of NZ_CP173277.1, forward strand.
TCAATTTGTCTTCCTCTTTTGGAAGGGCTTATACGGTTCATGCAGATGGCTATGAGGAGGATGGAGCCATCCTCTCCCTTGCAGGAATGACTTTTAAGGTTATATTTACCCCAGGCCATACCGCAGGTTCGGTCTGCTATCTGGTGGAATCGGAAGACATACTCATAAGCGGAGATACCCTATTTATGGAGTCTTTAGGGAGAACGGATTTTCCTACGGGAAGTCAGTCTCAGATTTTAAGCTCCATAAAGGAACGGCTTTTTACTCTGCCTGATGATACTCTTGTTTATCCAGGCCATGGGGAGGCGACTACGATTGGTCATGAGAAAGCATACAACCCGGTGGCATTATACAGAGGATAGGAAGCATTAAGAGGAAAACACATGATAGGATTAATATTAGACGACCAGTCCTTTGAGCAGGATATAAGAGAACTTTTAATGGCATTTTATCCGGGAGAGGGATTTGTTCACAAGGAAAGCCAGTCAGAGGAGTACCGTCTTCTTGTCCGGGGCAGGACAGGGGAGGCCGAATTTGAGCTGAAGATCCAGGATTTTGAGAAGGGTATTGTAAATTCCTCCTCTACGGAAGTGGATTTTGCGGACCGTTTTGAAACCAAGAACCGGATCAAACGGATGCTTTACGGTATGGTTAAAGAGCTTACAGGGATAGAACTTCCATGGGGAACTTTAACGGGAATCCGGCCAACCAAAATAGCCATGACAAAGCTTATGGAAGGTTATAAGGATGAGGAAGTCCGAAGATACATGAAAGATACCTATTTAACCAGTGATGGAAAAGTGGATCTAAGCCTGGAGATTGCCAGGCGGGAGATGGAACTCATTTCCGCCATTGATTACAGCCATGGCTATAGCTTGTATATAGGCATTCCTTTCTGCCCAACAACCTGCCTTTACTGTTCCTTTACTTCTTTCCCCATCGGACAATGGGAAAAACGCATGGAACAGTATCTGGAAGCTATATTTAAGGAAATGGATTATACGGCGGAGAAAATGGCAGGAAGGACTCTGGATACGGTTTATATCGGCGGAGGTACCCCTACCTCCCTTTCCGCCCTTCATCTGGATAAACTGATAAGCAGGCTGAAAGCAACCTTTGATTTTACCGGGGTAAAGGAATTTACCGTGGAGGCCGGGCGCCCGGACAGTATCACCATAGAAAAGCTTCAGGTTCTAAAAAATCATGGCGTGACACGAATATCCATTAATCCCCAGACCATGAAGCAGGAAACCCTGGATATCATCGGCCGCCGCCACACCGTAGATATGGTAAAGGACCGGTATTCCATGGCAAGGTCTTTGGGCTTTGATAATATCAACATGGACTTAATCATCGGCCTGCCAGAAGAGGATATGGAAGATGTGACCCATACCATGGAGGAGATAAAGGCTCTTGGGCCGGATGGCATTACTGTTCATTCCCTTGCCATAAAGCGAGCGGCTCGCCTTAACATGTTTAAGGAAAAGTACGGGGATTTAAAGATCACCAATACCCAGGAAATGATAGATTTGACTGCCGACTATGCAAGAAGCATGGGGCAGGAGCCTTACTACCTCTACCGCCAGAAAAATATGGCCGGAAACTTTGAGAACGTCGGCTATTCCCTTCCAGGCAAAGCCTGTATCTATAATATTTTAATTATGGAAGAAAAGCAGACCATTATAGCCTGCGGGGCAGGAACTACCACAAAGGTGGTATTCCCTTCAGAGAACCGTCTGGAACGGGTGGAAAATGTCAAAGATGTAGAACAGTATATTGCAAGAATCGACGAAATGCTGGAAAGAAAAGAAAAAATGCTTGCAAAATTGGAAATGTAATTTACAATAGAGGCATGTTTAAAATTAAGAAAATAACGGAGTGAACGAAATGGCATTGAAAAAGAAACCGGTTACCGGAATGAAGGATATTCTTCCCGCCGAGATGCAGGTACGGGAATATGTGATGAACCAGATACGTGAAACCTATGGCGGCTTCGGCTTTCATTCCATCGAAACTCCCTGTGTGGAGCACATCGAGAACCTTACCAGCAAACAGGGTGGAGACAATGAAAAGCTGATTTTCAAGATCATGAAGCGGGGAGAAAAGCTAAATCTGGAGACAGCACAGGCTGAAAACGATCTGGTTGACAGCGGTCTCCGGTATGACTTAACCGTTCCCTTATCCAGATATTATTCGAATAATGCGGCGTCCCTGACCGCTCCCTTTAAATCTCTTCAGATGGGAAGCGTATGGAGGGCAGATCGTCCCCAGAAAGGGCGCTTCAGACAGTTTGTCCAGTGCGACATTGACATACTGGGAGATTCCACTAGGCTTGCAGAGATCGAGCTGATCCTTGCTACCACAACCTTACTTGGAAAGATTGGCTTTAAGGGATATACCGTAAGGATCAATGACCGGAATATCTTAAAGGGAATGGCTGCCTTCTGCGGCTTTCCGGAAGAAGCTTACGACCAGGTGTTCATCATACTGGATAAGATGGACAAGATCGGTATGGACGGTGTGGCAAGGGAACTGGCAGAAGCAGGTTATGAAGAGGAAAAAATTAAAAAATATTTATCCCTTTTTGAGTCGGTGTCAAACGATGCTGCCGGAGTGCGCAGTTTGGGCAGCGTCTTAAAGGAAGCGATGGATAAGGAGCAGGCGGAGAACCTGGCGGCTATCATTGACAGCGTGAGCCAGATTACCACCAGCCAGTTTCACATCGTGTTTGACCCTACCCTCGTGAGAGGAATGTCTTATTACACCGGAACCATATTTGAGATCCAGGTGGATGGTTTTCCTGGTTCCGTAGGTGGCGGCGGCCGCTATGATAAGATGATTGGGAAATTCACCGGTATGGATACACCTGCCTGTGGTTTTTCTATTGGATTTGAACGGATCATCACGATCCTGATGGATGAGGGCTTCACGGTTCCTGGAAAGGAAGACAAGGTGGCCTTTCTGATCGAAAAGGGTGTAAGTGATGATGTGATGAATGGAGCCATCAAAGAGGCGATGGAAGAGCGTGCTAAGGGTGTGACCGTTTTGGTTTCCCAGATGAATAAAAATAAGAAGTTCCAGAAAGAGGGCCTTGAGAAGGAAGGCTATACACTGTTTAAGGAATTCTATAGGGATGCACTTAAGTAAATTTAACGGGAGGAACGCCCTGGTGGCATACCTATATGCCAAAAAACATGGGCAGGAAAGAGGAAATTATGGCAGAATCAATGTTAGGCTTAAAAAGAACACATAGATGCACAGAGGTTACAAAAGCCAATGTGGGCAGTGAAGTAACAGTAATGGGTTGGGTACAGAAAAGCAGAAATAAGGGAGGAATCATTTTTGTTGATTTAAGAGACCGTTCCGGAATTCTGCAGATCATATTTGAGGAAAGTGATTGCGGAGTTGAAAGCTTTGCAAAGGCTGAAAAGTTAAGAAGCGAATTTGTTATCGCAGTGACCGGCGAAGTGGAAGCAAGGTCAGGAGGAGTAAATGAGAACCTGGCAACAGGTGCCATTGAACTTCGGGCAAAGAGTTTAAGAATCCTTTCCGAATCCGAAACACCTCCCTTCCCAATCGAAGAGAACAGCAAGACAAAAGAAGAACTGAGATTAAAATATCGTTTCCTTGATCTTAGAAGACCTGACATCCAGAAGAACATCAGGGTGAGAAGCCAGGTTGCTACCTTAACAAGGGCATTCTTGGCGGAAGAGGGATTTTTAGAGATTGAAACACCAACCCTTATTAAGAGCACTCCGGAAGGTGCCCGGGACTATTTGGTTCCAAGCCGTGTCCATCCAGGCTCTTTCTATGCTCTTCCCCAGTCTCCACAGCTTTTCAAACAGCTGCTGATGTGTTCTGGTTATGATCGTTATTTCCAGTTGGCCAGATGCTATCGTGATGAAGACCTGCGTGCAGACAGACAGCCGGAATTTACCCAGATCGACATGGAATTGTCCTTTGTGGATGTAGAGGACGTGCTGGAAGTCAATGAAAGGCTGTTAAAGAAATTGTTTAAAGAAATCTGTGGGTTTGAAGTTCAGCTTCCAATTACAAGAATGACCTGGAGAGAAGCCATGGACCGCTTTGGTTCTGACAAGCCGGATATGCGTTTTGGAATGGAACTTAAAAATGTTTCCGATGTAGTAAAAGATACGGAATTTGCAGTGTTCAAAGGCGCGCTTGAAAACGGCGGTTCTGTCCGCGGCATTAATGCCGAAGGACAGGGAGCTATGCCTCGTAAGAAGATAGACGCCCTGGTGGAATATGCAAAGGGCTTTGGTGCAAAGGGCCTGGCTTATCTTGCTGTGAATGAAGACGGAACCTATAAGTGCTCCTTTGCAAAATTCATGACAGAGGAAGAACTTCATACTCTGGCAGATGCAATGGGAGCAAAACCTGGAGACCTGCTTTTATTTGCAGCAGACCGGGATAAAGTGGTATTTGACGTATTAGGCAACTTAAGACTGGAGTTAGCAAGACAGCTTGATCTTTTGAAAAAGGATGACTTTAAGTTCTTATGGGTAACGGAATTCCCGCTTCTTGAGTATTCCGAAGAGCAGGGCCGTTTTACTGCAATGCATCACCCATTTACCATGCCTATGGATGAAGACTGGGCTCTTATCGACAGCAATCCTGGCGCTGTCCGTGCAAAAGCATATGACATTGTTTTAAACGGTACGGAGCTTGGCGGAGGTTCTGTTCGTATCCATCAGAGCGATATCCAGTCCAAGATGTTTGAAGTTCTTGGTTTTACAAAGGAACAGGCTCAGGATCAGTTCGGTTTCCTTTTGGATGCGTTTAAATATGGCGTTCCGCCTCACGCAGGACTTGCTTACGGTCTGGACCGTGTGGTCATGCTGATGGTAGGAGCAGACAGCATCCGCGATGTGATCGCATTCCCTAAGGTAAAAGATGCATCCTGCATGATGACTGAGGCGCCATCAACTGTAGATCCTAAGCAGCTAGTGGAGTTAGGAATAGAAATCAGTGAGGAAATTGAATAATTGATTGATGAGGGATGCCCTTCTGCTAAAAGTGTCAGCTTTTGGCGGATGGGGCATCCATTTTCTATGTTTATAATTCTCATGTCTAAAAGAAACCTGAGAAATAGAAGAAATAATTTTAAAATATGGAAAAATAATATACTATTTTTACATTTATCTGATATAATAGAGGAAAACGTACTTTTCAAAAGGAGGGTTTCAACAATGAAAGGAAGTAAGACAAGAAGGTTTCTGTCACTATGGCTGGCTTTACTCATGGTCCTGTCTCTGACGACAGGCATATCCTTTTCTTCTCTGGCGGCAGACCGGGATATCGTGGTTCTCTATACCAATGATGTCCACTGCGGGGTTGATGAAAACATAGGATATGCGGGACTTGCTCTCTATAAGAAAGAGATGCAGGCCCAGACTCCATATGTGACGCTGATTGACGCCGGAGATGCCATTCAGGGCGCGCCCATTGGGACATTGTCAGACGGAGGTTATTTGATCGACATTATGAATAAGGTCGGTTATGACTTTGCAGTGCCGGGCAACCATGAGTTCGATTATGGGATGCCCCGTTTTCTGGAATTGGCAGGAAAGTTAAGCTGCGGTTACTATTCAAGCAATTTTATGGATTTAAGGACTGGCTCCGCGGTATTTGCTCCCTATAAGATCTTTACATATGGGGATACTAAGGTCGCGTTTGTAGGTGCAACTACCCCGGAAAGCTTTACGAAATCCACCCCAGCTTATTTCCAGGATGGAAATGGAAATTATATTTACGGTTTTTGTGAAGATGAAAATGGACAAAAACTTTATGACCAGATCCAGTCATCTGTAAACAGTGCAAAAGCAGAGGGAGCTAATTATGTAATTTTGGTAGGCCATCTGGGCGAAAACGGGACAACAGACCGTTGGACCTCTGATAACGTGATCAAGAATACTACGGGCATTAATGTATTAATCGACGGCCATTCCCATGAGGAATATGGAAAGTACGTAAAGAATAAGGAAGGCCAGGATGTGCTTCTTACCCAGACAGGTACAAAGTTAAAGAATTTCGGAAAGCTGACACTTCATACGGATGGAACCTTTTCAAACGAACTGGTTTCCCAGGTTCCGGCAGGAGCGGGCACCAGCGCCTATACCGTAAAGAATGGGGATTCCTTAAGCCGGATCGCTAAGAGAGAATTAGGCTCCTATAACCGTTGGAATGAAATCTATGAAGCAAACAGAGATAAAATCAAGGATCCTAATGTCCTGACTGTAGGAGTACAGTTGGTGATTCCCGGAAAAAGCGCTGTCACAGCTGACGGAAAGGCCATTGACTATGATACAGACAAGTTCATTAAGGTGATTCAGGCTCAGTATAATGAGACACTGAAGACTGTGATCGGACATACGGATGTTGAACTTACGGTGAATGACCCGGCAACCGGAAAACGTGCGGTCAGAAGCGCAGAGACAAACCTTGGTGATCTGTCTGCGGACGCATACCGCTATGTGCTTGGAGCAGAAATCGGCCTTTCAAATGGCGGCGGTGTCAGAGCCAACATTAAGGCCGGAAATATAACCTACAATGATACCCTTACCGTGTTCCCATTCGGCAATATGGGATGTGTTGTAGAGGTAACTGGCCAGCAGATCAAGGATGCCCTGGAAATGGCTTCCCGGAATTGCCCAAAGGAGAATGGTGGTTTCCTTCATGTATCAGGTCTTACCTATACAATCGATACTTCCAAGGCCTCCAATGTTCAGGTAGATGAAAAAGATAATTTTATAAAAGTGAACGGAGCATACCGGGTATCCGATATTATGGTAGGCGGCGCTGCTCTTGATGTGAACAAGACTTATACCGTAGCCGCTCATAACTACATGTTAAAGTCTTCCGGTGATGGCATGACCATGTTTAAAGGAAGCAAGATAATCAGGGATGATGTCATGACTGATGTAGATTTACTTTCCACTTATATCCGCAGCAATTTAGGCGGCAATGTAGGTGCTGATTATGCAAATCCTGCAGGTCAGGGCAGAATTACCATTAAATAAAATGAAAAGCAGCCTGCCCCGGTAATTGGGGGCAGGCTTTTCCATTGCTTCTTTCCACTGGAAATGATACACTTAAAGACAGAAACAATTACAGATAAAGATTAGGAGATTGATATTATGTTGTTAATAAACCCGCAGACCCGTTTTGAGGAAATATACCAGATTTATGAGGAATCATTTCCTAACATTGAGCGCCGGACAAAAGACGATCAGAAAAGGGTTTTCGGTAATCCCTGTTATAAAGTCCGGATCATAGAAGAGGAAGGAAAGATTGTGGCCTTTCTGGGATACTGGGAACTGACTTCTTGTGTTTTTATGGAACATTTGGCTACAACGGAGATATGCAGGGGAAAAGGATATGGAAAGCAGTTGGTAGTAGAGGCTATGGAAGAAACGAAGAAGCCAGTGTTTCTGGAAATAGAACCAATCACAGAGAAGGACCCCATGACCAGAAGCAGGGCAGTATTTTATGAAAGGATGGGGTTTCATTCCAATTCCTTTTACTATGAGCAGTTGCCCTTGAAACCAGTGGACAAACCTATTCAGCTGTGGATTATGAGTTATGGAAAACCTGTGACGGAAGAGGATTTTCTGCCTTATAAGAAGGAAATCTATGAAATCGTATATGGCGTGGAAGATTTTGCATAATAATTTAAAGTGCAGCCACGGACTGTCAGAGGAGCCGGCATAATGCCGGCTTCGGCTGTTGAGTAATTGCAATGAACGGATACTTTGGCAAACTATCTGCAGGGAATTTTATTTTTAGAGTACCGGAGGCTCAGATGAAGAATATTCCTAACTTAATCACAATGGCAAGAGTGTTAGGAACCGTGGTTTTGTTTACCATGGAACCATTTTCCAGACAATTTCTCATTGTATACTTTTTATGCGGTATCAGTGATGTTTTGGACGGAATGATTGCGCGAAAGATGAATACCGTTAGCAAAAAAGGTCAGATGCTAGATAGTGTCGCAGATGCTTTCATGTTTATAGTTTTGTTATCCATATTTGTTTCCAGTTTTAAATTGCCTTTATGGGGCATCTATTGGATCGTTGCGATTGCCATTGTTCGCCTGATATCGTTAGGTGTTGGTTTTATTCGTTATAAGCAACTTGCCTTTTTACACACTTATGCGAATAAGTTAACTGGGATTGTTTTGTTCTCCTTTCCATTTCTATATATTGGATTAGGATTTTATGCGTCAGTTATTTTTGCCTGTTTGATTGCAAGCATTTCGGCGATAGAAGAATTAATCATCAATGCTGTTTCTATAGAATTATGGAGAGATATTAAATCCATATTTTCATTGAAAGATAGAAAATAACAAGTTTACCATATGTAAGTCATATGTATGGAGCGGATTTCCTATCATGATTATCGCACATATAATTTTTGAGAGGTGGTACTTGTATGGAAGAAATTTTATTAGTTAATATAATAACAGAGCAGACAACCCGTGCTTTATGGGAAGTGAAAAATATCATTGATTGTGTACCAGATGAGCTATGGAATAAAGAATATTGTGAGATGCCTTGTTGGAAACATATTTATCATATGCTTCACTCATTGGATTTATGGTTTATCAATCCAAGAGATAAGGAATATACAGAGCCTGATATTCATGAAATGGACTTGAATAGCTTAGATGTAATCCCTAGTAAAAGTCTTATAAGAGAAGAAATAAATGATTATTTTGTTAATATTGATATTAAGATAAAGAATTACCTTGCTCAATTAACAGATAAACAGCTATTAGATACTCCCCCGGATTGTGAATATAATAAATTCACTTTGATTTTAGCACAGTTTAGGCATTTACATAGCCACATGGGAATGATAATGGGCTTTATCATTGACGATACAGGCTTATGGCCAAGAGTACTGGGATTAGAGAATCCATTTCCTATTGGAGAATACAAAAGATATATTTAAATCCAAAGAATGGTTGTGGCCGGCATAAAGCTGGCTTTTTTTATTTGCCTGACACGGATATAGAGTTATGTTCTGCCCCTTATTATATCTTACAAACAAATATTGCTTAGTGATCCGGGACCATATAAAGTATGCAGCTAAGAGAAATCTTTTATTTAAAGAATAAGACTATGAATGATAAATAATCCATCAAAAAAGTTTAAGGCAGTGTTTCGTCAAGTATTCACTAAAACCGTTTCTTCACAGGATGGGCTGCAAGTTGCATATATTGATTTTAGTAGAATAAAAAAGCTATTAAAATGACTGGAGGAGTCAGTGGAAGTGAACCAATATAAAATATGTGTATATGCAATCAGTAAAAATGAAGAAGAATTTGTAGACCGCTGGATGGACGCAGTATCCGAAGCCGATGCTGTTATTGTGACGGATACAGGCTCAACCGATCATACGGTTGAAAAGCTCCGGGAAAGAGGAGCCATCGTTTATGAAGATACCATATTGCCATGGCGGTTTGACACTGCCCGTAATGTGGCATTAAGCCATGTCCCAGAGGACATGGATATCTGTGTGTCGAACGATTTAGATGAGGTCTTTGAACCAGGCTGGCGGCAAAAGCTGGAAGACCTATGGAGGCCGGAATACACCCGCGCACGATACTTATTTACATTTACCTTTAATGCTGACGGTACCCCCCAAAAGCAGTATCCCATGGAAAAAATCCACATCAGGCATGGCTATCACTGGGTACATCCGGTACATGAGGTTCTGGAATACAGCGGTACAGGTTCTGAGAAAATCTCATGGATCAATGGGCTGGTCCTCAATCACTATCCGGATTTATCAAAGCCAAGAAGCCAATACCTTCCACTTCTGGAACTATCCGTTCAGGAAAACCCGCTTGATGACAGGTCCATGTTCTGGCTTGGAAGAGAATATGTGTATTATGGAAATTTTGATAAAGGAATTGAAATACTGAAGAGACATCTTTCCCTTTCGACGGCAAAATGGAGTGAGGAACGAAGTGCCTCCATGCGCTTTATTGCTCAATGTTATGAAGAGAAGGGGAATATGAAAGAGGCCAGATCATGGCTCTTTCGGGCTTTGGCAGAATGTCCGGATGTTAGGGAACCTTATCTTGCTCTAGTAAAATTAGCCTATAAGGAAAAAAACTGGCCGTTGTCCTTTGCTATGGCTGAAAAAGGATTATCTATTACAAGAAATTCAGGAAGTTATCTGGTAGACCCAGAAGGCTGGGGATATGCCTTGTTTGATTATGGTGCCATTGGTGCTTACAATATGGGGATGTATGAGAAGGCCAGGGACTATGCCCGTAAAGCCGTGAGCATGGACTCCACCAATAAAAGGCTGCAAAATAATCTGCTATTGATTGAGGATAGGATCAAAAAACAGGAAAAGGCGGAGGTACCCTCATGAATCTAAAAATCTGTGTCTATGCCATTTGCAAAAACGAGGTCCAATTTGTAGATAAGTGGATGGACTCCATGAGTGAAGCTGACTTAATTGTGGTCACGGACACCGGTTCTGATGATGGGACCGTTGAAAAGCTGAAAGAACGTGGTGCGGTTGTATATGTGGACATAGTTAAGCCGTGGAGGTTCGATGTGGCACGGAATATATCTTTGGATCATGTCCCGGAGGATATAGATATCTGCGTCTGTACGGACCTGGATGAATTGTTTAATCCAGGCTGGCGTAACAAGCTGGAGGAAGCATGGCTTAATCATAGACCGGAAGGTTCCATGCCTAGTGCAATAATGGGAAGATACCCTTATAACTGGAGTCTTAAGGAAGATGGGACTCCTTACATTCAATTTTATTATTTTAAAGTGCATAGCCGGCAGGGGTTCCGTTGGAAATGTCCTATCCATGAATATCTCCAATATATGGGAAATTTACCCATTGAAACCATATATATCGAAGAAATGATTCTCAGCCATTACCCGGACCCTGATAAATCCCGCGGTTCATATCTTCCCCTTTTGGAACTTGCTGTGAAGGAAGCTCCGGAGGATGAGAGGATGCGCTACTACCTTGGAAGAGAATATATGTATAAAAGCCAGTGGCAAAAATGTTTAGAGACACTTAAGGAATATCTTGCTTTGCCGGCTGCAGTATGGAGCGATGAGCGGTGCGCTGCAATGCGCTGGATTGCAAAATCCCACTATAAATTAGGAGACTTAAAAGGAGCATTTGCCTGGTATTATAAAGCCATTGCTGAAGTGCCGGATATGCGTGATTCCTATGTAGAGTTCTCTAAAATGTGCTATGAAATAAAAGATTGGGCGATGACGTACTTTTTAACTAAAGAAGCTTTAAAGATAAAGGAAAAATCGAGAACCTTTGTTAATATGGGATATTCCTGGGATTATACACTGGATGATTTTTGCGCCATAGCTGCCTATTGGCTGGGTATGCCGAAGGAATCCCTGGAACACGTAAAGAGTGCTCTTAAATATGCACCCGATAATGAACGGCTAAAAAGCAATTTTAACATCATTGCTGCCGTACAAAAATCAAATAATCCTTAAAAATGGAACGTTTATTGCAGTCATTCTAAAATGTTCCTTTAGGGATTTTAGAAAGGGTGTCATAATATGCAATATGCCAGTGATGGCCATGAAATTAACCCGGCGGCGACAATACAGGAATGTTCAGGAAAAGTTTGCAGATGTAACAGGGGATGCTGTTCTATGGGGCCTACAGGTCCAACGGGTCCCAAAGGTCTTCAGGGAGTAAGAGGTAACACAGGGCCGGAAGGACCGCCTGGCAGCCAGGGTCCCAGGGGGTTAAGAGGCTGTCCTGGTCCAACTGGTCCGACAGGTCCGACAGGTCCACGGGGAGTAACCGGTCCAATGGGCCCAAGAGGAGTAGTGGGCCCAATGGGTCCAACAGGTCCAACGGGTTTGCAGGGAGATACAGGCCCGACCGGCCCACAAGGGATAACAGGTCCGACTGGCCTGCAAGGAGTAACAGGCCCAACGGGTCCACAGGGATTAATGGGCCCAGCCGGCATACAAGGAGTTACCGGTCCGACGGGTCCACAAGGAGATGCAGGTCCAACCGGCTCGCAAGGAGACACAGGCCCAACGGGTCCACAAGGAGTAACTGGTGCAACAGGCCCACGGGGAGCCATAGGCCCACAGGGAATCACAGGCCCAACAGGCCCACAGGGATTCACAGGTCCACAAGGAGATACAGGTCCAACCGGCCAGCAAGGAATAACGGGTCCAGCAGGCCCACAAGGAGTCACGGGTCCACAGGGGGGTATAGGTCCAGCAGGCCCACAAGGAGATACTGGTCCAACAGGCTCGCAAGGATTCATAGGACCGATAGGTCCGACTGGCCCGCAAGGGGACACCGGTCCCACAGGCCCACAAGGAGATGCAGGCCCAACAGGCCCACAGGGAATCATAGGCCCAACAGGTCCACAAGGAGATATTGGACCAACAGGCCCGCAAGGAGTCACAGGTCCAACCGGCCCAACTGGCCTGCAAGGAATAACGGGTCCGACAGGTCCACAGGGGGATACCGGCCCAGCTGGTCCACAAGGAATAACGGGTCCAACAGGCCCGCAAGGAGTTACAGGGCCAACCGGCCCTACTGGCTCACAAGGGGTCACTGGTCCAACGGGTCCACAGGGAGATATCGGTCCAACAGGTTCGCAAGGAGACACAGGTCCAACAGGTCCACAAGGGGACACAGGCCCAACAGGTCCACAAGGAATAATGGGCCCAACAGGCCCACAGGGAATCACAGGCTCAACAGGTCCACAAGGAGATATTGGTCCAATCGGCCCGCAAGGGATAACCGGTCCAACGGGCCCACAAGGAGTTACAGGGCCAACGGGTCCACAGGGAGATACCGGTCCAACAGGCCCGCAGGGGGACACAGGCCCAACCGGTTCGCAAGGAATCACAGGCCCAACCGGTTCACAAGGAGACACAGGATCAACAGGCCCAACCGGCCCACAAGGAGTCACAGGACCAACGGGTTTACAGGGAGATACCGGTCCAACAGGTCTGCAAGGATTCACAGGCCCAACAGGTCCACTGGGGGATATCGGTCCAATCGGCCCGCAAGGGGATACAGGCCCAATTGGTCCGCAAGGAGTCACAGGACCAACAGGTTCACAAGGAGACACAGGATTAACAGGACCAACAGGCCCGCAAGGAGCCATCGGCCCAACAGGCCCACAGGGAGTCACCGGTCCAACGGGTCCACAGGGAGATACCGGTCCAACAGGTCCGCAGGGGGACACAGGCCCAACCGGTTCGCAAGGAATCACAGGACCAACCGGTCCAACAGGCCCACAAGGGGTCACCGGTCCAACGGGTCCACAGGGAGATACCGGTCCAACAGGTCCGCATGGAGACACAGGGCCAACGGGTCCACAAGGAATAACGGGTCCAACCGGCCCACAGGGAGAGGTGGGTCCAACTGGCCCACAAGGAGCCACCGGCCCAACAGGCCCACAAGGAGTCACAGGAGCAACGGGTCAACAGGGAGATACCGGTCCAACAGGTCTGCAAGGAGTCACAGGACCAACCGGTCAACAGGGAGATACCGGTCCAACAGGCCCACAAGGGGTCACCGGTCCAACGGGTCCACAGGGAGATACCGGTCCAACAGGCCTGCAGGGGGACACAGGCCCAACCGGTTCGCAAGGAATCACAGGACCAACAGGCCCGCAAGGAGCCATCGGGCCAACAGGCCCACAGGGAGTCACCGGTCCAACGGGTCCACAGGGGGATACCGGTCCAACAGGCCTGCAAGGATTCACAGGACCAACAGGTCCACAGGGGGATACCGGTCCAACCGGCCCACAAGGAGACACAGGGCCAACGGGTCCACAAGGAATAACGGGTCCAACAGGCCCACAAGGGGTCACCGGTCCAACAGGTCCACAGGGGGATACCGGTCCAACCGGCCCGCAAGGAGACACCGGTCCAACGGGTCCACAAGGAATAACGGGACCAACCGGCCCACAAGGGGTCACCGGTCCAACGGGTCCACAGGGGGAAACCGGCCCAACGGGTTCACAGGGGGATACCGGTCCAACCGGCCCGCAAGGAGACACCGGTCCAACGGGTCCACAAGGAATAACGGGACCAACCGGTCCACAGGGTATCATAGGACCAACAGGTCCGCAAGGAGTTACCGGTCCAACCGGCCCACAAGGAGTCACAGGTCCAACGGGTCCACAGGGGGAAACCGGCCCAACAGGTTCACAGGGGGATACCGGTCCAACAGGTCCACAGGGAGAGGTAGGTCCAACAGGCCCACAAGGAGCCACCGGCCCAACAGGCCCACAAGGAGTCACAGGTCCAACGGGCCCACAGGGAGATACCGGTCCGACAGGTCTGCAAGGAGTCACAGGACCAACAGGTCCACAGGGGGAAACCGGTCCAACCGGCCCGCAAGGGGATACAGGTCCAACGGGTCCACAGGGAATTACGGGCCCACAAGGAGATATTGGCCCAACCGGCCCGCAAGGAGATACCGGTCCAACCGGCCCGCAAGGGATAACCGGTCCAACCGGCCCACAAGGAGTCACAGGACCAACCGGCCCGCAAGGGGATATAGGCCCAACGGGTCCACAGGGAATTACAGGCCCACAAGGAGATATTGGTCCAACTGGCCCGCAAGGAGATACCGGTCCAACAGGCCCGCAAGGGATAACCGGTCCAACTGGCCCACAAGGAGTCACAGGACCAACCGGTCCACAGGGGGAAACCGGTCCTACCGGCCCGCAAGGAGATACAGGCCCAACGGGTCTACAAGGGATAACGGGTCCAACAGGCCCACAGGGAATCACAGGACCAACCGGTCCGCAAGGAATCGCCGGTCCAACAGGCCCGCAAGGAGATACAGGCCCAACGGGTCCACAAGGTATAACGGGTCCAACCGGTCCGCAAGGATTCACAGGCCCAATAGGTCCACAAGGAGCCACCGGTCCAACAGGCCCGCAAGGAGTCACAGGGCCAACCGGCCTGCAAGGAATAACGGGTCCGACGGGTCCACAGGGGGATACAGGACCAACGGGTCCACAAGGAATAACGGGTCCAACAGGCCCACAGGGAATCACAGGCCCAACAGGTCCACAAGGAGCCACCGGTCCAACAGGCCCGCAAGGAGTCACCGGTCCGACAGGTCCACAAGGAGCCACCGGTCCAACAGGCCCGCAAGGAGCCACCGGCCCAACCGGCCCGCAAGGGATAACCGGCCCAACAGGCCCACAAGGAGTCACCGGCCCAACAGGCCCACAAGGAGCTACCGGACCAACCGGCCCGAACTTTGCTACAAATGGCTTTTCCGCGTTCGTGTCTTCCCTGTCAGTATCAACGGATACACAAATAGCAAACTGGACAACAACCGCTCCTTATTATGGAAATGCAAATTTTAATGCTACAACAGGAAACTTTACGGTATCTACGACAGGAAGATATTCTATAAAGGCAACTATTAACTACTCCACAACGGCATCGATAACGGGTTCTATAGGTAACACGGTTAATCCGTCCTTTGCAGTTTCAAGGACATCACCTACAACTACTACGATCGTGAGCGGGCTATTCCCGGTTTTAAACATTAACGTGACTCTCCTGACGTTAAGGGCCATATTGGGTAATGGAACGGTTACTCTGGCTTGCGATGCAGCATTGAACAGTGGTGATGTTATTGGTTTGTTTTATGTATCAAGCGGTTTAACCTTAAATCTCAATCTGGGAGGTGCTAATACTGGAGGAATCATATGGTCTGTTTACCAGATTGCTTAGCATAATAGAATGGCAATCTCCCATTTAATTATTTAATAAAGTTATCTCGAAGTTTAGCCAAATGCTTTATGTAATGAAAGAATACGCAAAAACTTCGGGATAACTTGTTTTGTGTAAATTCTTCAATTTTCATATTAGAAAATGTAATCTTGAATAGTACAGTTAAAGCTTTAGAAACAAAAAGTATAAAAATATAGTATAATAAAATAGGTGGTTTTAGATTCGACTTTGGGTTACAGTACGAATATAATTTTTTTCGGAGTTTTCAGCAAGTAAAATCAAGCAATGCAGGTTCCATTACTCTATAATGACTATAGGGTGGTTGAAACGAGGTGAGCAGACGAATGTACGAGTGGCAGAAGCAAATTCAAATAGTTGTTGATGAAATTGACAAATGTATTAAAAATTACAATGATGAAGCCTTGACACTACGCTTTCTTTCTCGCAGATTGGGTTATTCTGAATTTTATACAACGAGAAAATTCAAAGAAATATCGGGTATGCAATTTAGGGATTATCTGAGGCATAGAAAATTAGCCTTTGCACTAAAAGAGGTTCGGGATAGTGAAAAAAGTATTTTGGATATTGCTTTTGATTATGGTTTTTCATCACATGAAGCTTTTACCAGAGCTTTCAAGGGAACATATGGCGTAACTCCAAGTGAATACCGAAAAAGGCCTAAACCTGTCGTTCTTCGTACAAAAATTAACCCTTTCGACCGCTACTTTTTGGGATTTGGAGAGATTGGCATGATGAAATCTACAGATGATGTTAAAATTTATTTTGTAACCATACCCGCACACAAATTTTTGCACATTAAAAACTATGAGAGTAATGGGTATTGGGATTTTTGGCAGAAGCAAAGTCTTATTCCGGGACAGGATTGCGAAACAATCTGCGGTTTACTCGATAGTATCAAGGGCAAATTGGATGACGATGGTGGGAGCGAATCGAACAGCGGCAGCGGTCAGATCATGGCATACATTAATGACCCGGACGGCAGACTCTGTGATTGGAGAATTCCACGTACAGAGTGTTATGGTGTACGCCTACCTTTTGATTATGAAGGCGAAGTACCACCACAAATGCTTATGATTGATGTTCCCGAAGCCGAGTATATAGTTTTTGAACATGGGCCATTCGATTATGAACAGGAAAATCGTAGTGTAGAGGAAAAGATTGAAAAGGTAATGGCAACATTTGATTTTGAAGGCACAGGTTATTGCTTTGATACTTCACCTGGTAGAATGATTTACTTTTATCATAATCCGGAGCAGTTCTGGAAGTATATTAGGCCGGTACGGAAATTATAATTGATTTATTTACAGGCTTCCAACCATCATCAGTCAGGTGGATAAGGTTCGTAAATCCGTCAACCTGTATTTGCTGCTGCCGAAATGCGTCTAGTTGAGTGTGGCACACTTGATATAGTTACAAATATTTCCGAAAATAATTTTACTAACTATCGTTCATTTTTTAGGCTATAAACAGGATTTTATGTTCTTTTTGACGATTTATCCAAGAAGATATTGAATTAAAAATCTCCTTATGATACGATGAAGCTGGTCAGTTATTTCTAAATTAATTATATAAGGAGGTTTTTTATAAATGGATATCCGCTATTCAGCAAACCAGAAAGATTTCAAACGTTACACAACAGAAGAAACCAGAAATGAGTTTTTAATTGAAAATTTATACGTTGCCAATGAGGTAGTTGCAGTATATTCTCACGTAGACCGTATGGTAACTTTAGGCTGTATGCCAACAACAGAGACAGTTTCCATTGACAAGGGTATTGATATTTGGAAAAATTTCGGTACAAGCTATTTCCTTGAGAGACGTGAGGTTGGTATCTTCAACATTGGTGGTGCTGGAAAGATCGTTGCTGATGGGGAAGAATTTAAGATGGGATATAAGGACTGCTTATATATTACCAAGGGAACAAAGGAAGTGACTTTCTCCAGCGAGGATGGATCCAATCCTGCTAAATTCTACATGGTGAGTGCTCCGGCTCATAAGGCTTGCAAGACCACCTTTATTCCTATTGAAAAGGCAGCTAAGAAGCCTTTGGGCGCTATGGAAACATCCAACAAGCGTGTGATCAATCAGTTTATTCATCCGGACGTACTGGAGACCTGCCAGCTGTCTATGGGTATGACTGTTCTGGATCCGGGCAGCGTTTGGAACACCATGCCTTCTCATACCCATGAAAGACGTATGGAGATTTACATGTATTTCGAAATTCCGGAGAACAATGTAGTATTCCATATGATGGGCGAAGGCAATGAGACAAGACACATTGTTATGCAGAATGAGCAGGCTGTAATCAGCCCATCCTGGAGCATCCATTCCGGTGCAGGTACCAGCAACTATACCTTCATCTGGGCAATGGGTGGAGAAAACCAGGCATTTGATGATATGGATACCATTCCTACAACAGAATTAAGATAGTTTTTTATTTATGATAAGGCAGATGCACTCATTTCAGTGCATCTGCCTTTTGCTTTCCTGAATCGGAATATCATTTCAAGGTCAGGGGAATAATCTGGTGATCAGCTATTTCTTTTCGAATCGTGTGAAATCTCTGTGAAAATGTAGAAATTCGCTTTTTCATTTGATACAATAACACTAATAAATACTTGTGAATTAAAGGATCTGATTTCAGGAGGTTATATATGGAACAGTTAAAGATATTAGTAGTGGATGATGAAACAAGAATGAGAAAACTGGTAAAGGATTTTTTGAGTGTAAAAGGTTTTTCAGTGGTCGAGGCTTCCAACGGTGAAGAAGCAGTGGATGTCTTTTTTGAGCAAAAGGATATTGTGCTTATTATTCTAGACGTGATGATGCCTAAAATGGATGGGTGGGAGACCTGCAAAACAATTCGTAAATATTCTCAGGTTCCCATCATCATGCTGACTGCCAGAAGTGAAGAACGTGACGAGCTCCAGGGCTTTGATCTGGGAGTAGATGAATACATTTCAAAACCCTTCAGCCCTAAGATTCTGGTAGCCCGTGTGGAGGCCATATTAAGACGCAGCAATGCCGTTCCTGCAGATGCAGTAGAAATAGGGGGAATCTGCATTGACAAAGCGGCCCATCAGGTCACCATTGACGGTAAAGACATTGATCTAAGCTACAAGGAGTTTGAGCTTTTGGCTTATTTTCTGGAAAATCAGGGAATTGCTCTATCCAGGGAAAAGATACTAAACAATGTCTGGAACTATGATTACTTCGGAGATGCCCGGACCATAGATACCCATGTGAAAAAGTTGAGAAACAAGATGGGAGATAAGGGAGATTATATAAAGACCATATGGGGAATGGGATATAAATTCGAAGTATAAGGAAAGGATACCATTAGAGGTGAATACATGAAGCAATCCATCAGGGCGCGTTTTGCTATAATTTTTGTATGTTTGATGGCCTTGGTCCTAATTTCTACATGGTTTGTAAATAACTGTTTTCTGGAGAGCTTTTACACCAGCGATAAAGTTCATACTCTGGAGAGAGCCTATACGCAGATCGATAAGTTAGTAGCACAGGCGAATGAGAGCGGGAAAGGGATCATTGATTATTACAAGGATTCCTATGACCCGGATTTTAAAAATGAAGGTCCGGCTCAGAAGCTGTTCCGTACCATGGGAGAAAAATATAATCTGATGGTGGTGTTAATCGACAGCAGCACAGATGAAGCCCTCATGTTCACAAACGGGGATCAGCTGTTTTTGAAGAACAGGGTCGAGGCGTATATATTCGGAAAGAACGTACCGGAAGCCAATATTTTAAAAAAACACGACAATTACATTGTGCAGAAGACATATGACAGGCGTTCGGATTCTAATTATTTGGAAAGCTGGGGGTATTTTTCTGATAATAAAACTATTTTCCTCATATCCGTCCCTCTTGCCAGTATTACGGAAAGTGTGGATCTGGCGAACCGATTTCTAGCTTATGTAGGGGTGGTAGCTCTGCTCATAGGAAGCATAGTTATATATTTTACAACAAAAAGAATTACTTCTCCTATCCTACAGCTTGCCAACTTGTCTGAAAAGATGTCGGCGCTGGACTTTGATGCCAAATACACCGGAAAAGAGGAAGATGAAATCGGAGTACTTGGAAACAGTATGAACCAACTGTCCAACACCTTAAAGGATACCATCGGGCAGTTGCGGGCTGCCAATGAAAAGCTGCAGAATGATATTGATGAAAAGATAAAAATTGATGAAATGCGAAAGGATTTTATCGCCAATGTATCCCACGAATTAAAGACACCCATTGCACTCATCCAAGGATATGCAGAGGGCCTTACGGAGGGAATGGCGGAGGATCCGGACAGCAGAGATTATTACTGTGGGGTCATCATGGATGAGGCAGGTAAAATGAATACCATGGTTCGCCAGCTCCTTAATCTTACTGCCATTGAATTTGGCAATGACAGCATTCAGTTGGAACGCTTTGATCTGACAGAACTGATACGTGGCGTTATTAATTCGGCAGGGATTCTGATCCAACAGAAAGGGGCAGAGGTAAAACTAGAGGATTGCGGTCCGATTTATGTATCTGCTGATGAATTTAAAATAGAAGAAGTCATTACAAACTACTTAAATAATGCGTTGAACCATTTGGAAGGAGAGCGTAAGATCGTATTTACGGCAGAGAAGAATGGAGGGGAAGCCCTTGTAACCGTATTTAACACTGGTCAGAATATACCGGATGAGGACTTGCCAAATATTTGGACCAAGTTTTTTAAAGTGGATAAGGCACATACCAGGGGTTATGGGGGGAGCGGTATTGGCCTTTCCATTGTAAAGGCTATTATGGATTCCCACAATAAGTCATGTGGAGTTCGGAATGTGAAGGGTGGCGTGGAATTTTGGTTTACTTTGGATTGTTGTAAAGAAAATTCGTAGTTTGTTATCTAAGAGAGGAACATTGCCGATATAATAAGAAGAAAGTAGACCAGGAATTACCAAAAGGTCATTCTTTGAAAGGAGAGTGAAAGGAATGGATATTGGTGCAATGAGCATGGAGATGAGTCTTGCAAGAGTACAACAGAGTGCAGGAATCAGCGTTGCAAAGAAAGCTATGGACTCTCAGGAAGTTGCAGCGGAGGGATTACTTAAGATGGCGGAGACGGCGATTCCTAAACATATGCCCAGGAATGGGATTGGGCAGTTTGTGAATACAAGGGCCTAAAAAGAAAGAAGTTAACTATACTCTAATAGTAAGACACAGGGGCAGTTAATTGTGGACGGTAGTAAACCTATTACAGCATATAATTGTCGAAAAGATGGCGCTTTTTATTTTGCTTTGAGGTAAGAGGTGTTTTTTTGGACTTTCTTTATTATGGCAATGAAGACTACTGGCAATAGCCCATCACAACACTGAAGTAACACTGGAAAGCTATAGTATTCAATGAAAAATAGAAATATAATAAAAAAATTAAAAAAAGACTTATCTTTTATTCTCATTAGTACGATAAAGTATGTGAAAGGAAGTTATAAAGAACATATACTTAAATTCATCTGAATTTTATGTTTCGTACGCTTCCAGAAGATACATGTATCAAATATCAGGAATCACTCCTGCGGTCGGTACCCCGCAAGATTCCACAGCAGTATTTTTACTTCCTAATACAGGAAAACACACTAAACAGGGAAAAGGAATTCCCTGAAAACACATTCAAGGAGGAAATTTAATATGAGAATTCAGCACAATATCGCAGCATTAAACTCTCACAGACAGTTAGGAACCAACAATACATCAGTAGGCAAGAACCTTGAGAAATTATCTTCTGGTTACAGAGTTAACCGCGCAGGTGATGACGCTGCAGGTCTGGCTATTTCTGAGAAGATGAGAGCACAGATCACAGGTCTTGAAGTTGCTCAGAAGAATGCTAATGACGGTATCTCTCTGGTTCAGACCGCTGAAGGTGCTTTAACAGAAGTTCATTCCATGTTAAACCGTATGGTTGAGCTGGCTAGCCAGTCTGCTAACGGAATTTATGATACGAAAGACCGTGCCAATCTTCAGGCAGAAGTTAAGGCTTTAAGTTCAGAAATTGACAGAATCGCTACAGAGACTAATTTTAACGGACAGAAGCTGTTGGATGGCTCTGCTGACTATGATCTTCAGATCAGTGATGATGTAGGAGCTACTGGCCAGATCAACGTGAAAATTGGTACTGCAATGAATACTACAGGTCTTGGAATTAATAACGTTGATATCTCAGATCAGACCAAAGCAAAAGCTGCTGTTACAGCTGTTAAATCTGCAATTGAAACCGTATCTACTACACGTGGTAACCTTGGCGCAATCCAGAACCGTCTGGAGCACACTATCAACAACCTTGGTGTAGCTCAGGAGAACATGACAGCTGCTGAAAGCCGTATCCGTGACGTTGACATGGCTAAGGAAATGATGGCATATACAAAGAACAACATTCTTGTTCAGGCATCTCAGGCTATGCTTGCTCAGGCAAATCAGCTTCCTCAGGGAGTATTACAGTTATTAAAATAATCACCAATTATTAAGTATTAACAATACTTCCCTCGGAAGAACATTCTTCCGGGGGAATTTTATCATAAATCAGGAGGAGTTTTAGTATGAAGATTGTGACTCGGCTTTCCCAATGTATGATTGTTAAAAATGAGGAGAAGAATATTCGCCGCGCTTTGAGCTGGGGAAAAGGTATTGTATTTGAGCAAATCGTTGTGGACACCGGCTCTTCCGACAATACTGTTGAGATTGCAAAAGAGATGGGAGCAAAGGTTTTTCATTATGCTTGGAATGATGACTTTTCTGCAGCCAAGAATTTTGCCTTGGAGCAGGCGAAAGGAAACTGGATTGCATTTCTGGATGCGGATGAATATTTTTCTGACGAAGAGACGAAAAATCTCCTGCCCCTATTAAAAAGACTGGATAAAACTCTTTCCCCCACCTTACGGGCCGTTGCAATAAATTGTACAATGGCTAACCTCGATGATTCGGGAGGAGTAATTAACCTGTTTTCTCAATGCCGGATTTTCAGGAACATTCCGGAACTTCGCTTTAAAAACAGGGTACATGAAAGGTTATCCCTGTCTGCTGATATAAAATTAACAACTCTTGATGCATCAGAAGAACTAACAATTTACCATACCGGCTATGCTGAATCTGTCTATGAAGAGACAGGGAAGATAGATCGGAATATTACTCTTTTGAAACGAGAATTAGAAGAAAATCTTTCAAACGGTGATACATGGTCCTATCTGGCAGATTCTTTTTATGCAGCCAATCGGCTTGATGAAGCGGAAGAGGCTTGTTTAAGGGCCATAGAGCGGGAAGCGTCTTCTATTGACAAAAATAGAAAGAGGGAAGACATTACAAAGCTGATTAAGATAAAATATAGAAAGAATTCTGGACAGGAAGAAGATATCGTATCCATTTATCAGGAGGCAAAGGATTACGCAGGTTCCACCCCTGATCTAGAATATTGGACAGGATTGTGGTTTTATCAGCGGGGAGAGATGCAAAAGGCTAGGTATTATCTGGAACAGGCTTTGAATCTGCTTGATCAGAAAAAAGGTGATGGCAAGGTAGCAATGGTGGGGAATCTCGCTGAAATATATCAGATACTTTTTGGAATCTGTAAAGCATACGGTACTCCGTCTGATGTGATCCGATATGGAGTCCTGGCTCTTAGAATGAATCCGTATCTCTTCCCTGTATTACTGGACATGCTGTTGCTTTTGAAACAGGAACCGGGTGAAGAAGAGACTGCTGGTGCTACCTTTGGCTTTTTGTCAAAGTTATATGACCTTTCTTCTTTTAAGAATAAGACTTTTTTATTAAAAGTAGCAGAAAAAGTTCCCTTTCCAGCGTTGGAAAAACAGATTTATCCTTTGATGTCCAAGGAAGAACAGGAAGTTTTTGCTGGAGTTGGTGAAATTTTTGGATAAAATTCAAATAAAGGAAAAAACATGTTGGAAATTGGCGTACAGTCCAGAGGGATTATCAGAGAAAGTGTAATAGAAGAAGGATATAAGAAAATTAAGCAGGCCGGAATCACTTGCGTGGATTACAATATTGTAAGTCCTGAAGACAGCACTGAGAAATTGGATATTAACTATTTTAAAAAACATCGGGAATGCGCGGAAAGGTATGGGCTAAGATTTTCACAAGTTCATGCGCCTATATTCAAGTATGATCTAAACAGACAAGATAAGATGGAATATATTCTGGAGGAAATGAAGAAAAGTATTGCCATATGCAACCTTCTCGGAAGCCCCTATTTGGTAATGCATCCGTTAGAACTGGCATTTGTACTGGGGAGTGCGGATGAGAAAAAAATAAATCTGGAATATTTTGAATCACTGGCAGAAGAAGCCAGACGGCATGATGTAATGATATGCATTGAAAATATGCCTTATCGAAGAGCTGGAAGGGTATGGGAAGGTGCTTGCTCGGAGGCTCGGAAGACAGTGGAATATATTGATATATTGAATAAGAAAGCTGGAGAAGAACGGTTTGGGGCTTGTTTTGACGTAGGACATGCCAATGTGCTTGGGAAAAATCTTAGAGAAGAAGTGAGGGAACTTGGCTCTCATTTAAAAGTACTGCATATTCACGATAATGATGGAGTCACGGATTCTCACCAATTACCGTATAGCTTTTCTGATGCCAGAACCGGGCTTTGTTCTACAGATTGGAGTGGCTTTTTATTAGGACTTAGAGAGATAAGTTTTGAGGGTGTGCTTAGCTTTGAAACTCACCGAAGTTTTACAAGTTTTCCGGGAGTACTGCAAGATTCGCTGCTTCAATTCCTTTACAGAATAGGAGCTAATTTTTCCTATGTCATATGTTTTAATCAACTATTAGATCAGATGGGTTCTAAAAAAAAGATATTGTTTGGAGCAGGCAGAATGTTTGATGTATACATGGGGGAAAATGGAAAAAAACATCCTCCTGTTTTTGCTGTAGATAATAATGCTAGCCTTTGGGGAACTGAAAAGCTGGGGATTCCTATTTGTAATCCGGAAACTATATTGGAGGTTCCAGAAGATGAGAGGATTGTAATTTTATGCAATGCATATTATGAAGAAATAGCTAAACAATTAAATGATATGGGGATCAATCATTACGAATTGACAGAAGAAATAATGAGAATGAACGGCAAACCGATTTAAATGTGGAAAAAAGCATTCAAAGGGAGAATCTATGTTGAAGATAGGAATACAGTCCCGGCTTCTATTCGGGGATAAAGCGGAAGAAAAAGATTTTCACAGGATAAGGGTCGCCGGTTTTGACTGTATCGATTTTAATCTTGACCGTTTTTTGCCTAATAACCTTATTTATCAGGGGAAAATAAATCATTTCTTCGATCAGCCAGAAGAAATGCTATCTGCACATTTTGATGAATACTACCGAATGGCAAAAAGAGAGGGATTGGAGTTTTCTCAGGCGCATGCTCCATATCCTCTGTATGTGTATGGCAGAGAAGAAGACAAGGAATATTTACATATGGTAGTGGAGAAAAGTATTCTTGTCTGTGCTGCACTTCATGCGCCATATCTGGTCGTACATCCTTTTAAATTATCTTATCCTTTGGGAAGAATGGAAGAATATAAGAAAAATATGGCCTTTTTTCAAAGCCTGATTCCTTCATGTAAGAAATATGGTGTAAAAATTTGCCTGGAAAATTTGTATGATGGTTTCGGCGGAAGAATCTGCGAAGGTGTGTGCGCAGATCCTTATCAAGCGGCTGAATATTTGGACAAACTGAATCAAATAGCAGGGGAAGAGTGTTTTGCTTTTTGTTTTGATACAGGCCATGCCAATATTCTGGGTAAAAATATGAAGGAGACGATCCTTACCTTGGGGAACCGAATACAGGCGCTTCACATTCACGATAATGATGGAATCCGTGACTTGCATCAATTGCCGTTTACTTTCACGAAAGAATTGGCTGGTGAAGTGAGTACTGATTGGAACGGTTTCCTATACGGACTGAAAGAAATAGGATTCCGTGGTGTACTGAGCTTTGAGACCTTTGGGGCATTGAAGTGTTTTCCTGAAGAGTTACAGGACAGTGTGCTCAGGCTAGTTGCAGATATTGGAAGGTACTGGACAAAGCGGTTAGAGGAGGGAACAGGGCGATAAAATGAAAAAGGTAATTACATATGGTTCTTTTGACTTATTTCATGAAGGACACTACAAGCTGCTTAAGAGAGCGAAGGCTTTGGGAGATTATTTGATTGTGGGAGTAACCACTGAACAATATGATGAATCCCGGGGAAAATTAAACGTAGTTGATTCCATTATAGATCGGATTGAGAATGTGAAAAAAACTGGATTTGCAGATAAAATCATAGTGGAAGACCACGTGGGGCAAAAAGTGGAGGATATTCATAAATACGGTGTGGATACATTCGCCATTGGCTCAGATTGGACAGGTGAATTTGATTATCTGAAAGATTTTTGTGAAGTAGTGTATCTGGAAAGAACAAAGGAAATATCCAGTACCTTAATAAGAAAACAAAAGTATCCCATTATAAAAATGGGAATCGTGGGAACCGGACGTATTGCAGCGCGATTTATACCTGAAGCGAAGTTTGTCAGCGGTATTGAAGCGGTCAGCGTTTTCAATCCTCGCAGGGAAAGTGCGGAACGGTTTGCTAAGCGTTTCGAGGTTCAGGCAAATTGGGAGAGCTTTGAGGAATTTTTAAATCCGTTAGATGCAGTATATATTGCCTCTTTGCATCAGACACATTATGAATATGCAAAAGCAGCTTTAAGACAGGGAAAGCATGTATTGTGTGAAAAGCCCATGGCCTTATCTAAGGTACAGGCGCAGGAACTGTTTGCAACGGCAAAAACAAACGACTGTTTGCTTCTGGAGGCTATTAAAACAGCGTATTGTCCCGGGTTTAGTCAGCTGCTTGGAGTAGCGAGAAGTGGGATTATCGGGAACATTGTGGATGTGGAAGCATGTTTTACCAGAATTGCGGATACGGATTCCAGGGAAAGTAAGGACCCAAATTACGGCGGCGGTTTTTTAGAATATGGAAACCATACGATGCTTCCTATTTTCAAACTGTTAGGAACGCAATATAAAAGTGTGAGTTTTGACAGTATAAAGAATGAGTTTGGTATTGATTTATATACAAAAGCCTCCTTTTCTTTTGAGAGAGGGCTGGCATTGTCTAAAACCGGTGTTGCTGTAAAATCAGAGGGGCAGTTGATAATTGCAGGAACCAAAGGATATATTCTCGCAGAGTCACCTTGGTGGCTGACAAAATCCTTTGAAGTTCGTTTCGAAGATCCTTACAAGAAGGAACAGTATACTGCCAGATTTTTAGGAGACGGTCTTCGCTATGAATTAAGTGAATTCGTGTCGTTGATTCACAATGGAGAGAGAAAATCCTATAAGTTCACAGAAGAGGAATCCGTTGCTATGGCAGGAGTTGTGGAAAAATTCATGGAGACGAGAAGATGAGGTTATAGTGTTCATCCGGCATGGTACCTTTTAGATAGAGAAGGTACGCTTGCTTCTTTGCATGATAAAGGGATAGAGATAAATATTGGATAGTTACAGTAGGAAAGAAATCGGGCGATTATGCGATATGGGTTTGGCTGGAATTATTAACAATCGACCTGATTTGGGAAGCGAGATAAGAGATGACGGAAGAGAAGTATATAAATAAGAGGAAAAGAAAGGCTTTTTTAACAAGTTTTGCTTATCATTTATTATGGATATTCCCAGTATGTAAGAAAAAGATTGTCTTTACTACTTTTGAGGGGGATGGAGGATATTGCTGTAATCCACGCTATGTTGCGGAAGCATTGCTAAGAAAAGATGAGAACTTTGAACTAGTATGGCTGGTAAATGATATAGAAAAGCAATTTCCTCAAGGAATCAGAAAAATAAAAAATACATTTTGGAATAGAGCATATCATTTAGCAACAGCAAAGGTATGGGTAGACAATAGTAGAAAAGCGTATGGTACAAGAAAAAGAAAAAGTCAGTTATACATACAAGTCTGGCATGCGGCAATCGGATTTAAACCTTTAGGCTTATTTAGAGGAAATCTGTTTCCTAAGATGGCATATTTGGTTAGTGAGCATGATTCAAAACTTGCGGATTATGTAATATCCAATTCAGAGTGGTGTACAAAACTGATTCCGGATCAACTTATCTATACCGGAAGAATCATAAAGACAGGTTCTCCTCGCTGTGATATATTCCTTACAAGGCGGGAAGAGGTATATAGAGAGCTACGTAAACGGTATGAGATTCCACAGGATGCTAGGATTGCCCTATTTGCTCCTACCTTTAGGGGGGGGAGCCAAAAAGGAAATCGGCAGGTATTTGTAGAAGAACCTACTCTCGATTTTGCCCGAATGATAAATGTGATGGAACAGAAATTTGGTGGTACATGGTTTGTATTCCTGCGGCTGCATCCGCAGTTGGCTGCACAGCTTGAGCAGTTTCCTTTAAAAAATGCAATTGCAAATATGATAGATGTAAGCCAAGCCGATGATATGAATGAATTGGCTGCGGCATCAGATGTACTAATAACGGACTATTCCAGTTCGGTGTTTGATGTTATCAATATGTATATGCCGGTTTTCATTTATGCTGATGATCTGGAGGAGTATGTAAGAGAACGGGGACAGCTGATGTGGGATATGTACTCCTTACCGTTTTCGGTGGCCAGAGATAATAATGAATTGGTTAAGAATATAGCAAGTTTTGATGCTGATGAGTATAAAAAAAGAGTTGATGATTTTTCGAAGGAGAACGAGGTACTGGAAGACGGACGTGCCAGTGAGAGAGTTGTGGGAGTGATTGAGAGGTTTATGGGGAAATAGGACAAATATGAAACAGGAGCTTTTTGGGTAATTATAATATCTTAGTAGTTCCTAAAATAACTATGAAGTGAAAGTAGGTTACACTTATGAAGGAAATTATATTTGGAGCAGGGGAAATGGGCGAAAAATATCTAATGGAATGTAAAGATGATACGCAGATTGTTGCTTTTGTCGATAACAATCCTCGAAAGTGGGGAGAACGAATATTGGAGTATCCTATAATGAAACCAGAAGCCCTTCTGCAAGAGGATTATGATAGAGTTGTAATCGCAATCAATGATATGATAACAGGCGGATGTAATATGATAACCGACATATTGACACAACTATATCACATGAATATCTCAATGTCAAAAATAGTATTGTCTGACTGTATACATTACCCGGGGGATCGCAGAATAAATTTTTTACAAAAATTGGCAAATATACTTTTGGAAAGTGGAGTAAATGGGGCGATAGCCGAGTGCGGTGTGTATCGTGGACATTTTGGTGGTCACATGAACGAGTGTTTTCCAGAGAAGATACTGTATCTATTTGATACTTTTGATGGGTTTGATGAACGTGATGTGAAACTGGAAGTGCATCCTGAAAGCCTGGCATGGTATAAAGATGAATCTAATCCATGGAAAGCACATAGTAATGCCGAGATTGCATTGCTGCGTTGTCCACATAGGGAAAAAGTCATCGTTAAAAAAGGGTATGTTCCTGAAACTTTTTCTGGGTTGGAAAACGAACGTTTTGCTTTCGTTAATTTGGACATGGATTTATATGCCCCGATGTTAGCAGCATTGAGATTCTTTGCTCCGCGATTAGAGACGGGTGGTGTGATTCTTTTGCATGATTATTATTATCCTTCTCTCCATGGTGTAAAGCAAGCTGTGGACGAGTTTGCACAAGAGTGGCAGTTTACGATAATGCCTATTGGGGATGACTGTTCTATTGCACTGATTCCGGATAGTCCCATTCTGAGGTGAATCAAATAATATTCAGGCAACATAAGATAGCAGGTTTTATTGGAGAAAGTGCCGAGCTTTCATGCGGTAGACAGGGAAAACAACTGTTGCAAGATAACTATGGAAGGAAAGTATGATTATAATTATTAATCATGTATAAAATATGAGATATAAGGAAAATCCATTAATCAGTGTCATTATCCCCATTTATAATGTAGAAGAGTATTTAAGGGAGTGTTTAAATTCTATTATTAATCAAACATATAGGAATTTGGAAATAATTCTTGTTAATGATGGTTCAACTGACGATTCTCCTTCTATATGTGATGAATATGTAAGTATGGATAATCGAATAAGAGTAATTCATCAGAACAATAAGGGATTGGTTGGTGCTAGAAAATCAGGAATTTCTGTTGCAACAGGTGATATAGCAACTTTTGTGGATTCAGATGATTGGATAGATTTGAATATGTATGAAGTTATGGTTGAGAAAATGATTGAATCAGAGGCCGATATTGTAACTTCTGGACTGATACGGGAATATGGGAGACATTTCATTAATGATGTAGAAACGATAAAACCCGGAGTTTATTCAGGAGATAAATTAGAAAAGGTTATTAAAAGTAATTTAATAGATGAGGGAAAATTTTTTAGAAGCAATGTTTCTATGCACATTTATAATAAATTATTTGAAAGAGAATTATTGCTAAAAAATGAACTATTAATTATCGATGATATTAGTGTTGGAGAAGATGCAGCCTGTGTATATCCGTGTATATTAGATGCCAATAAGATAGCTGTTATAGACCGCTGCTTTTATCACTATAGGATAAGAAATAATTCGATTATGGGACAAACCAATGATGCGGACCTTATAAGTATTAAAAAATTATATCAATATTTATATCAGAGATTTAATAATTACTCCAATAAGCTAAAGTTGGAAAATCAATTACGTTTGTTAATAGTATTTTTCGTTATATTGGCATCTCCGCATCAGCTAATGAATGGTGAGAAAGAGTATTTTTACTATTATCCTCAAGTTAAAAAGGGGTCACGTATTATAATATATGGTGCTGGACGAGCAGGGAAAGCAGTAATGCAAATGTTAAAGGATAGCAAAGACTATAAGATCGTAGGGTGGCTAGATAAAAATAATTTAGAATGTGATTTTAATCAATTAGAATATGATTACATAATTATAGCTGCATATACATATTCTGCGCATGAAGATATATATAAGGATTTAATTAATAAGGGTGTTTCCAAAAGTAAAATTGCCGATTTGGATTTGAGTGAAATTTTAGATATTGATGAAATTTTTTTCTGACAGAAATATTGAATGAAGTGTTATTTGTCCATAGGAGGTTTCGATGTTATGCTAGGAAAGGTCAGCATGGTCATTCCATGTTATAATAAAGAACATTATATCGGCGATATGCTGAAATCTGTACTAGCACAGAAGTGGAATCATCTCGAAGTGATTCTTATCAATGATGGCAGTTCGGATGGCACTCGAAAGGTTATTGAACAGTGTATGCCGAAATTCTTAGCCAGAGGTTTTGAGATTGTTTTGATAGATCAGGAAAATCAAGGGGTGGCGTCAGCTATCAAAAACGGACTAATTCGAGTAACAGGAGAATATGTGTGTTTTCCCGATTGTGATGATCTGTTACATCTTGAATATGTATCGGCTTTGGTGGAGGCGTTGGAACGATTTCCAGAAGTTGACTGTGCTGTGTGCGATGATATGAGGAATCGCTGGAATCTTGGTTTTCCCCTTTTGGAAAAAGTAAGGGAGGAAAAAGGTTTATTACAGAA
Source organism: Lacrimispora sanguinis (assembly GCF_044987295.1). NCBI lineage: Bacteria > Bacillati > Bacillota > Clostridia > Lachnospirales > Lachnospiraceae > Lacrimispora > Lacrimispora sanguinis. The sequence continues at coordinate 4,002,583 of NZ_CP173277.1, forward strand.
TACAGAAGCTTTAATCCCTGAATGGATTTTGGGTAAAATCATGCCTAGTGTTTGTGTAATGATGATTCGTTCTTCTGTGATAAAAGAAGTGAACATGGTGGAACATTTTATCACAAACATCTGTACAACACAGGAGCCGCAAATCTGGTTGCCACTCTTGGCAGCGGGTAAAGTTATTTATCATATAGATCGACCGTTGTATAAGAGTATTGCACGTACTGGATCCATTACAACTTCTCAGACGACGGTGGAGAAGATTTATTATTATGCGGAAGCAAAAAGAAGGTTGATTCAGGCTACCTTGAAAAACAATGTGATTTCTGATATAAAACTGGAATATTATTGCAAACTGGCTGATCTCGCTTTTTTTGACTTGGTAGCACGGCGGTTAATCCAGACTAGAAGAGGGATACATTTGCAAGAGGAAAATGAGAAAGCATTTGTCACCACAGTAAATCATACAGGATTACTGTCCGATCCATTGGCTGTATCTTCTGCTGAACGTACAGGGTTTCGTATTACATATCGAGCTGTAAGTAATTATTTGTTGGGGTATGTGCCGGAAGAGAAAGGGACGTTGGATGCAATCTCTAATACCCAAGGGCGGTTGATTGCCTATGGAGCAGGAAATGTGGCGAAGCAGATACTTCCTACCTTTCTGCAATGCTATATCATACCTTCTTTTATATGGGACCAAAAAGCCGAGGAGGGAGATCAGTTGCTAGGAATCCCCCTTGAAGTACCCGATTACGTTTCCCTTTCAAAGGATGATACAATCATCCTTCTTCTAAATGGGAATCGAGATGTAGAGGAAGAATTAAAAAAATATGATACAGAGGTCATCTATTATGAGGAAGTGCTGGATGCATTGGCCATCAAGCATTTTCCGGAATTGGCTGTGGTGAAATATGATTAGAATGGAAGTAGGGCATTATGGAGAATATACGGCTTTCCTCTCGCCCCAGGGTTCATTTGATAAATTTGAATTTCCCCAATTTGTACAAGCTACAGCGGAGAGTGGAGCAGGCATTGCATTCTGTGGAGCGATACGGATGTTGCCGGATGGCTCTTTAAATAGGCCATATTTTACAGATGAAAATCTGTATCTTTCAGGGGAAGAAGCATATGAGCTCATGCAACGGGAGCGGTGGATTCCTCCACGATTTTTTGGAATGTTGGTTCGGAATGATTATTACGGGGACATAGATGCTGGAGAGAAAACGGAGGAGGATCGAGTGTTACAACTCGTTCGGAGTGTGGAAAAAGTGTTTGTTTACGGTGGTTACGCAACTTATTTAGACAGTAGATATGATATCACAAGTATCCACTGTGAAGAACCGTTATGGCTTTCCGAAAATTTAACGAAAGCCGTATTCAGGAAGCCATTTGTACAGTTGCCGCCATCAGGCAGCCGCCCACGGGTATGGATTCTTGGAACTCCGGAACACGGCAACCTTGGGGATCATGCAATCGTATATGCAATGCATCAGTTTGTAGCCCGTTCATTACCGGGTATGGACATTGTTGAAATTAGTGAAAGACAGTTAGAGGAACAAATTGATGAATTACGTTCGGCGGTATTACCGAAGGAACTTATCTTACTAGTAGGTGGTGGCAACTTAGGAGATTTATATTTAGGGCCTGAACGAGCAAGGAGAATCGCAATTGAAAACTTTCCTGACAATCGCATGATTCTGTTTCCCCAGTCTGTTTATTTTCAGAATCTGGAATCTATAAAAGAGACTGAGAGATTGTTGGCTTCGCATTCGAACCTAACGCTCTGTGCAAGGGAGCGATTTTCCTTTGATCAGATGAAAGATTATTTTCCTTATAATCATATCCTGCTGATGCCGGATATTGTGCTGTCTATTAATTTGAAAGCAAGTGCGAAGAAGCGTAAAGGAGCAATGTTTCTTATTCGTTTGGACAGGGAAAGTATCCTTTCCCAAGAAGATTTATACGAACTAAGAGCACAGATTTCTAAACGATTTGAAACGATTACCTTTGGAGATACGATAGTCCGGCATTCGTGCTGGGACAGCGAAGAGGAACTGGATAAAAAGTTGGAACAAATAAGGGAGGCAGAACTTGTAATAACTGATAGGCTGCATGGAGCAATTTTTGCGGCGATTACTGGTACGTCGTGTGTTCTCCTGCCCAATCATTATCATAAAGTCCAGGGTATATTTGAATGGCTCAAGCGACTACCATATTTGCGGTTCTGCCGAGAACTTTCGCAATTTGGTACGATGGTGGACGAGTTGCTTACAATGTCTTTTCCTCAATTTAATTGTAACTCATATGCTCGTGAGTTTGTGGAACTGGAATCTCTATTGAAAGGAAGTAATATAAATGTTAGCTAAATGTCATGTTGATTTGGGAATCCCCTTCCATGAATGCAATTTGAATTGTCATTACTGTTATGTAGGTCAGCGAGGAGATAAAGTAGGGCGAGGACATACCTCCGAAACAGAGTTGAGGTATCCCATTCCTCATATGGTGAAGGCATTATCTGTAGATCGTCTTGGAGGGAAAAGTATTATTAATCTATGTGCTTCAGGAGAGACACTGTTGCCTCCATATATATTGGAGCTGATTCAAGGGCTTCTAATGGAAGGGCATTATATAACAGTTGTGACGAATGCTACGCTTACAGAACGTTTTAGGGAAATTGCACTTATGGATGAGATGCTGCTGGAAAGACTATTTTTCAAATGCTCCTTTCATTTCTTAGAGCTAAAGAGAAAAAATTTAATGGATACGTTCTTTCGGAATTTAAAGAGTATCCGTGAGATGGGAGCTTCCTTCACTGTGGAACTTTGTGCTTCCGACGAGTTGGAACCGTATATTGATGAAATCAAGGAAATCTGTATGAGAGAGGTCGGTGCATATCCCCATGTGGTAATACCCCGAACCGATGACACAAAAGAGTTATTGTCAAAACACACTCTTGCCCAGTTCAAAGATATCTGGAAAGTATTCGATTCCACCTTATTTGACTTTAAAGCAAAATATTGGGGCGAAAAGCGGACAGAGTTCTGTCGGGCTGGAGAATATGAGTTCCTTGTGAACGGGGGAAATGGTAATTACTCAAAATGTTATAAACAAGGTGTGACACAAAATCTATTTGAAGATTTATCGAAACCGATCTTGTTTGAACCAGTCGGTTTCGAGTGTAAGATGACCCATTGCTTCAACGCTCATATTTTTTTGGGATTCGGTTGCATCGGTGAAATCCATGATGCAACTTATAAAGAAATGCGTGATCGAATTGATGTCAATACTGGAAAGCATTGGCTGAATCCCACCATGCGTGAAGTGTTTAACCATTTTTTTAGTGAATATGGAGGATAAACTACGAATGATACGTTTTGATCGGTTTCCAGAAGGAAAAACCCATGCGTTGGCATTTAGCTTTGACGATGGGCGAATCGAGGATGTTCGACTAGCTAAAATGTTTGAGCGCCATTCACTAAAGGCAACATTTCATCTTAATTCAGGGAGACTGGATAGGGAAGGATATCTTTCAAAGAGTCAAGCTATCCAGTTGTCCAGAACTCATGAATTAGCTTTACATAGTGAAAATCACGCCAGACTGGTTAACTGTCCTTCCTCGGCTATCGTACAGGAAGTTCTTAGGGACAGACTCTTTCTAGAAGAGAAAACGGGAGAGGTTCTTCAAGGTTTTTCTTATCCATATGGTGATGTAAATGGGGACATCCATAGCTCGGTTTCATCTTGTGGAATTAAATATTCAAGAACGACAAACAGTACTCATTGTTTCGGACTACCCGATGATTTTCTGTTGTGGCATCCTACATGCCATATGTATGAGATGCCTCAAGATGTGCCGCGGTTTTTGGAAAAACTGCCCAGATTAGGACAAGCCCCGCTATTTCTAATTTGGGGGCATTCATATGAATTAGAAAGAGATAACCGTTGGGACGAGGTTGAAACATTTTTCCGTGGAGTTGCAGGTCGAGAGGATATATGGTATGCAACTTGTGGAGATATCTACTCTTATATACAGGCGGTACACAGGCTTCGTGTCTCTGCCGATGAGACGATGGTGGTGAACCCAAGCTTTCAGTCTGTTTGGATATCCTATGATAAAAATCCCTTGGAAATACATGGCGGAGAATTTGTAAAGATGAGGTGAGTTTATGAAATAATAAAAAGTGTAGAGAGTTATGAGATTGCAAAAGGAGATAATATGGAACTAAAGAAAATACTTAATGCATATTTCAGCGAAACGCAGCATGAAGACTCAGAAATAATATGGGTTATATTTGGAGCGGGAAAAAGAGGACAGCGTTTATTATATATGCTTAAAAATAATAATATAGAAGTTAAGTGTTTCTGTGATAATGATATTAAAAAACAAGGAAGTTTTATTTGTGACATTCCAGTTGTAGGTATTGAACAACTTATAGAAAATAAAGACAACTACCATATATTAGTTTCTCCGTATAAGGGTTGGGAAATTGCAACAAGTTTAGAGGAAAAAGGTTTCATATATGTTTTAACACCTGATGTCGTGGAATTGATTGTATATTGGGAAAATATGAGGTGTTCTGCAGATAAATTAAATTTTTTTCCATATGGACATTTTTATTCCCTATATCCAGACTTAGAGGAGATAAAAAATAAAGAAGAATTAATATTTTTCAAGGAGAAAGACATAAGGGATATAGATTTTAATGAAGAGACCCAGATTGAAATACTATATAAAATGAGTCTTCTCTATAATTCTATACCTCAATGGGAAGATATCACAGCATCTGCGGGTACAAGTATGCTGCGCTATAGGTATAATAACCCGAATCTAAGTCCAGGAGACACAATTGGTTTGCACTGTATGTTACGTATTTTAGCTCCCAAGAGAGTCATTGAGGTTGGATCAGGATATACTTCTGCAGTTATGCTTGATACGAACGAATTTTATTTAAACAATCAAGTTAAATTTAAATTCATTGAACCCTATCCGAGTTTATTAAAAACATTGTTAAAGCCAAATGATGAGATTGAATTACTGCCAGTGGGATTACAGGATGTTTCGCTCAGTGTATTTGAAGAATTGGAAGAAGGAGATATCTTATTTATTGATTCAACGCATGTGTCTAAAGTTGGGTCAGACGTTAATTATTTATTTTTTGATATATTTCCAAGACTTGCCCATGGTGTTTATATACACTTGCATGATATTTTTTACCCATTTGAATATCCCAAGGAATGGATTTTTAGTGGAAAGATATGGAATGAACTATATCTATTAAGAGCATTCTTGCAAAATAATAATAATTATAAAATTTTGTTTTTTCAAAATATGATGGAAAAAAGACATAAGGATAGGTTTTTGGAAGGTTGGCCGCTAGATGCCCCTATTCATGGGGGAAGTATTTGGTTACAAAAGAAGTAATAAATTCCCTTTTGTTATTCTACCATAATATTTATTTTTAAATTTAAGGGGAGTGATTTCAGCATGCCGATGTTTAGTATTATAATGCCAGTTTATAATAATGAGAGATACTTTCCGATGGCTGTACAAAGCGTTTTATCACAGGAATATAAAGATTTAGAATTAATTATTATAGACGATGGCTCCACAGATAAAACACCTGAAATAGCAGATTTAATTGCAAAAGAGGATAGGCGTGTACGTGTAGTCCACCAGAAAAACCAATGGATTTATGCAAGCCTTAATAACGGAATTCAAATTGCAAAAGGCAATTATATTTATATAGTTAATTCGGATGACAGATTAAGGCCGGGAAGTTTAAAAAATATGGCGGAAATAGTAGAATGCTTTTATCCGGATGTAATATGGACAAAGGTATTAACACATAAGTGCGATGATAATCAGAGAATCATCGAATATGATTATAGTAATTTTGATAATAAAATTGAAAGGGATATGCTTTTTGAGAATGCAGATGCCTTTCGGGATAATTGGATTTTTTTAAATAAGAGTAGCTTAATGAATAACCAAGTTAATTTATATAAAAGGAGCATAGCCCAAAAATATAAATTTAGAAATGATATTTACGGAGCAGATAGGCTATATAATATAAATATTGCTTCAGAAATAAGCTCGGCTTTTGTAATGAAAGAAGCTGTATATGACCATTTTAATTATGAGTCCGATGAAATGAATGTTTCTATTGGAAAGTATTATGGATATGAGCATGAAATGTTTAATCTATTTTATAATGAAAATAGATTGCTTTTAAGTGATTGGAATCGTTTGGATAATGAAGCACTGTCTTATTTAGCGTCTGCCAGGCTACGTGAGTTAAGTATTGAACTCCGTTCTTTAAATAATAAAGGTTGTGTCTTGAGTTTAGAAGAAAAAATAGAAAAAATTTTTAATTCATTTTTGGATAAAGATATCTATGAACTTGCTGAAGAATCGGGGAAATTAGAAGAATTAGAAGCAAGAGTTTTATCTGGAATGAGAGAGTTATTTATAAAGGAAACGTTAAGTCCTCAAAGTAATTTATACTTTTCATACGAGCTAATTGATTCATTATTAAAAAGAAGATTATGTTAAGATGAAAAATGCAATTTATCATCCTTTTAATAAATATCATATTGGACAATGTTTTTATAAAAAGTTAATAGGAGATATGAAAGATGTTTGAGGATAACATATTATTGATAACTGGTGGCACTGGTTCTTTTGGTAACGCAGTTTTAGAAAGGTTTTTATCTACAGATATCGGCGAAATCAGAATTTTTTCTCGTGACGAAAAGAAACAGGATGACATGAGAAAACTGTATAGAAATGAAAGGATTAAATTCCATATTGGCGATGTCAGGGATATTGCCAGTGTGAAAAATGCTATGTATGGTGTGGATTATATTTTTCATGCAGCAGCACTCAAACAAGTTCCTTCTTGTGAATTTTTCCCTTTAGAGGCAGTGAAAACCAATGTGCTTGGAACTGACAATGTATTGACTTCAGCCATTGATTTGGGAATTAAACGTATAATCTGTCTTTCTACTGACAAGGCTGCTTACCCTATAAACGCTATGGGTATCTCCAAAGCGATGATGGAAAAGGTTATAACGGCAAAGGCGAGAACCGTATCGGCTGATAAGACTACAATAGCATGTACCCGTTATGGTAATGTAATGTGCTCCAGAGGTAGTGTTATTCCATTATTCATTGATCAGATAAAAGCTCAAAAGCCATTGACGATTACTGATCCTAAAATGACTCGTTTCCTGATGAGTTTAGAAGAGGCAGTAGAGTTAGTGGTTTATGCATTCCAAAATGCTACTTCTGGAGATTTGTTTATTCAGAAAGCACCCGCTTGCACAATAGGTGTTTTAGCTCAGGCAATCATTGAATTATTTGATTCAAGCGCTGAAATTAAAAATATCGGCACTAGGCATGGAGAAAAGCTTTATGAAACGCTAATGACAACAGAAGAAAAAGTGAAGTGTGTTGATGAAGGCCAATATTACCGTGTACCAGCTGATAAACGTGATCTAAATTATGAAAAGTTTTTTGAAGAGGGAAATGCCGAGGTTGAAACGATTGAGCCATATACATCTCACAATACAACAAGGCTTAATGTTGAGCAGGTAAAAGAAATATTGCTAACTTTGAGTTATGTAAGAAGTGAATTGGAGGCATGGAAAAAATAGATGAAGATACTGGTATTGGGCGCATCTGGTATGGCAGGACACACGGTTTCTTTGTACTTTAAGGAGTGTGGTCATAGTGTTACAGCATTTTCTACAACACCATTTGTGCATTGTGAAAACATTGTGGGGAATGCTTTTGATACAGTCTTATTAAGAAAGGTTATTACTGAGGGGGAGTTTGATGGCATTATCAACTGTATAGGTATACTTAATCAAAGTGCGGAAGATAATAAGGCGTTAGCAGTATACTTAAATAGCTACTTACCCCATCAGTTGGTTGAACTGTCAAAAGGAACAAGAGCTAAATTGATACACATGAGTACTGATTGTGTTTTTTCAGGGAAGACAGGTAATTATACGGAAGAGAGCTTTAAAGATGGAGAGACTTTCTATGACCGATCAAAGGCTTTGGGGGAGGTTATAGATAATACAAACCTTACTTTTAGAAATTCTATTGTAGGGCCTGACATTAATGAAAATGGAATTGGACTATTTAACTGGTTCATGAAGCAACGTGGCACGATTAATGGATTTACAGGTGCAATGTGGACAGGTGTTACTACTTTGACATTGGCAAAAGCTATGGAGCGGGCATTTCAGGAGAATCTAACAGGGCTTTACAATCTGGTTAACAATATATCTATTTCTAAATACGATTTATTGAGTTTATTTAATAAATATTTTGGAAATGGTGAAATAGAGATTTTAACGAGTGACAAAATCAAGGTAAATAAACAATTAGTTAAAACAAGGGAAGATTTTTCCTTTGTTGTACCAAGTTATGAACAGATGGTAGCAGAAATGTATGACTGGGTAATAGCTCATAAGGAGTTATATCCCCACTATAGAAGATAGGTGTATTTATGAATAATGTGGTGAGATTAAAATTGATGACTATTGTTGGGACACGTCCAGAGATCATCAAGATGTCGGAGATTATTAAATCTTGTGATAAGTATTTTAATCATATATTGGTTCATACAGGTCAGAACTATGACTACACACTTAATGAAGTGTTTTTTAATGATTTGGGATTACGTGCTCCTAATTATTATTTAGGAGTAGTTGGTGACAATTTGGGAGAGACCATGGGGAATATAATATCTCAGTCTTATAGATTGATGCAAGAAGTGAAACCAGATGCGTTGATTGTTTTAGGTGATACTAATTCGTGTTTATCAGTGATTTCTGCAAAGAGACTTAAAATACCGATATTTCATATGGAAGCAGGTAACCGATGTTTTGATGAAAATCTTCCAGAGGAGATTAATAGAAGAATTGTTGATGTTACAAGCGATGTTAATTTATGTTATACTGAACACGCACGCAGAAATTTGGAAAACGCTGGTGTCAAAAAGGAATTTACTTATGTTGTAGGTTCTCCTATGGCTGAAGTTTTAGCAAAATATATCGATCAAATTGAAAATAGTAATGTGTTGGAGCAAATAGGATTAACGAAAGGAAACTATGTCCTACTTTCTGCACACCGTGAAGAAAATATTGATAATGAAGAAAACTTTTTACAATTAATGAGTTCTGTTAATGCAATAGCAGAGAAGTATAATATTCCAGTAATTTATAGTGCTCATCCTCGTAGTGCAAAATATATTGAAAAGAGAAACTTTAAGTTCCATCCTAATGTGAGAACCTTAAAGCCATTTGGATTCTTTGATTATAACAATCTGCAGAAAAATGCCTTTTGCGTGGTTTCAGATAGTGGCACTGTACCAGAGGAGGCCTCTTTTTTTAAATTTCCTGCTATTTCAATAAGAACTAGTACCGAAAGACCAGAAGCTTTAGATAAGGGAAATTTTGTGATTGGAAATATTACTACGGAGCAGGTAGTACAGGCTGTTGAGCTTGTTAGGGGAATGCAGGAGAATAATGAGTTGGGTGTCAATGTACCAGATTATATGGACCTAAATGTGTCAACTAAAGTAGTAAAGCTTATCCAAAGCTATACCGGAATTGTGAATAGAATAATCTGGAGGAAGTAGAAGATATAATGGATAGGTACAAACTTGCTTTCTGCATAGTAACATATGACAGAAGCATAATGATAGAGGAATTTTTGGAACAGTTTTTAGGATTATTCTTTGACTTAGGTATTGATATTTACTATTATGATTCCAGCGAAAATGAAAAGTCCAGACTAGTGGTAGAAAAATGGATGATGCTATATAAGAATCTTCACTACATCCGCATACCAACTACTTGGCATGCCAATAAAAAGGTACTGCACATTATTGAGCAATATGGAATGGAGCAGAAATATGATTATCTCTGGGTCTGTGGAGATTCTGTACGTTTTTCAGAATTAGCAATAAGAAAGATTCTTCCATTGCTTGATCGTAAGTACGATATGTTAATCGTTAGTGGTACTGATGATGGGCAGCTTGGAACACGAGAGTATATAGATAAAAATGAATTGTTTCAGAATTGTGCCTGGTATATGACTCTTTTTGGGGCTGTGATTTTGAATGTAAGTACTATGCTCAAAGGAATTCCGTGGGTGAGCATAAAAGAAAAGTATGAGATTCCTGATCGTATTAATTACTCTCATGTTGGATATTACTTTGAAATGATATGTAATCTTGACAAATTCTGTGCGTATCATCTTACCGTGGACCGAGGGGTATGGACATCTCGGTTTAAGCTTGCAGGAGGATGGTATCATGATACCTTTAAAATTTTATGTGAATATTGGCCGTCAACAATAGATGCATTGCCTCAGTGTTACACAAATAAAAAGGATGTAATTAATAAATTAGGGTATTACTCGTGCCTGACTCCAAGGTCTTTTTTACACTATCGGAGTGGGAATGTTTATAATGTACATACGTTTCTTAGATATAGGAAAGTTTTAAAGGATATGTCCCGTTTAAACACCTTCCAGTTATGGAGCCTGGCTTGTCTGAATCCGAAGTTGGCATATTATATCGCAGTTAATGATTTAAAAGCATGTATGAAGGATACAAAAAAAATCCACCGGCTTCGCAGTTTCTGTAAAAAATATCACACTATATACATTTATGGCGCAGGTAGAATGGCCGAACAGTATGGTAGATATATGCTGAGAAATGGAATCGCTTTTCAGGGCTTTTTGGTAACTCAAAAAGGGATGAACCCGGAAGAACTCCAGAATCATCCAGTTATACCACTGCTAGATTTTAAAGATTCATGGGAAGGTACCGGAATCATTATTGGTTTAAACCAACAAAATATGAAAGAGATCCAGTCTATTTTAAAGAAACAGGGCTTATGGGAAAATACATTTCAAGAATATATTTTGCCGGTTATGCTGGAAGACTGGAAGAAATAGATTTGATCACAAAGACAACCCTAGATGGATTGAAGACAAAAAAGTACGCAGTATCATTATGAGAATGCGTATGGGTAGATATTTTTATCTAGTGAATAGGTATAGAAATGCAAGGGGAGCAGAGAATTATGCGTACAATTATTAAAGAACAGCTCTTGAATCTGCTGGATTCTATGAAGCAATTACAAGGTTCACTATCTTCAATATCGAACAAAGAACAAATAATTCAGATGCTTGCGGATTGTCAAGATGCCGCAATAGCGATAGGTGAAGCACTGGAGAGGGATTCATCAGATCATGAGCTAATCGTCTCTCTTCTTGAAGAATACTGTGAGGAATCCTTTTATCTGTCGGAATTGCAGGAAGAAACTATTAGCAAGGAGAAAACATCGATATTAAATAATTTCACGGATAGGATCAAGGTTCTTCTAACTGACATTCCTTCCACTTATCAAGTGGTTTTTATGCCTTATAAGGCTTCTATGTGGGATAGCCTGGAGAGTATCTGGAGAGCCTGCAGAGAGGACGAGCGGTGCGAATGCTATGTGGTTCCCATACCATATTATGAATTTAATTCACAGGCTAACAGGTGGATATATCACTATGATGGAGATCAATATTCTGAGGAAGTTCCAGTTGTCCATTACAATGACTATTCCTTAGAACAGAGTCATCCTGATTTAGCCTATGTACATAATCCATATGATGATTGCAATTTGGTAACAAGGGTAGATTCGAGATTTTATTCTGGAGAATTGAAACGGCATGTTAGAAAATTAGTATATGTACCTTACTATATTACTAGTGGTCTTGTTCCCAAAGAGCATCTAGCATTTCCTGTATACCAACATATGGATTACATGGTAGCGCAGTCAGAATATAGCAAGCATTCTTGTACGGGCATGTACTACTATGATAAAATATTACCTTTTGGATCACCTAAGCTGGACCAGGTGATTAGGCTTTGTAGGGAAGGAATCATTATTCCTGAAACATGGAAGCCATTGTTGAATGGAAAAAAAATATTGATGCTGAATACCAGTATTGGGTGTTTTTTGCAAGAGGGAAGCGTATATTTGCAAAAAATCAAGAGGCTTTGTGAGGTTATAAGCTCCCATAACCAAGTGGCACTTATATGGAGACCCCATCCTCTTCTAGCCGCAACGATCAGATCAATGAGGCCTCACTTGCTGGCTGAGTATGATAGCCTAAAAGAATATTTTATCGAAAATAAGATTGGTGTACTGGATGAAACACCGGATATCTCAAGGGCAGTCGCCATATCTGATGCTTACATAGGAGAGGAAGGTACATCGGTAATCTATTTATTTGGAGCGGCAGGGAAACCGATTTTCATACTAAATAATCACATTACAAATGCTTTTATGGATGAGGAGAAAAGAAAGGTCCATATTTCCGATATGGTAAAGCTGGAGGATAAAATATGGTTAACAACTAACCGTTATAATGCCCTTTTCTATGCGGATGCCAGTATAAATCTGGTGCATTATGTGGGCCGTGTGAAAGAGCAGCTCAAATGGCATAGTGCATATCCTTTCCTTACGACAATAGGTAAGAGCATTTTTCTTTCCCCATATTTTGCCGGACGTCCTGCAGTATATGATATGAATTCCCAAGAGATGAAGTTGATTGGGGAAGAGGATATAGAGGAAGGCGCAATGCGAAGGTGCATTATACCTTATGGCAACCGGATATTTTATTTACCTTTGATAGATGACTACATCGCAGAACTTAATTCAGAAACGGGAGAATGGAGCTACCATACGGAATGCATGCAAGAACTATGGAAAGAAGTGGGTAAAAATGAAGCTACTAAGCAAGGAACGATTTATGGATATGCAGTAAGTGGCAAAGATATGTGGCTCACTGCGACTTATACCAATCGCATACTACGGTTTAATATGGAGGATGGAACGTATACGATTTATTCTGTAGGAAGCATGGAAAGCGGCTACTCAGGAATCATAGTGGAGGAACGTTACTTATGGCTAGCTGAGGTAAATAGTGGCAATGTAGTCAGATGGGATAGGCGTTCAGGGAAGGTTAAAACGTTCCCCATGCCTGAGGGCTTTCGATGTTGGCATAATGTAATGGGTAGGAGTTTGGCCCACTTATCCTTGATAGATATGGAAAATTGGGTGGTGACTGTACCGGGATTTTCCAACTGCATGGTGAAATTGGACAAGAAAACAGGAAAGTCATCTCTATTATTAGAAGATTTCTGGAAGAAGGCAGAGGAAAAGGCCAATGGCTATAATCCTGAATTTTTCTTATCTTGTGAATTTGGTGCAAAGATAGATCGGGATGTTATTATAGTCCAGAGACATTATGATGATGCCACAGCATTGATCCGTGTGGAGGATGAAACATATGAGATGTACTATCCTGCCCTTGACGAAGAGAACTTCGTAAAACTGACAGAAGGCGAGGATGGTTTTGAAAAGATAGAAAAAAAGTGTGGCTTTTTCCGAAGAGAAAGTAAGATATTCTCATTTGAAGGATTTGTGGAGGATTTGATTAATAATAGATTGGGGGAAGTTAGAGGAAGGCAGTTGGAGGAATTATCCACTTTGGCCGCTAATCTGGATGGAACTTGTGGAGTCAAAGTACATGAATATATGATGAATGTCTTGGAAAATAAAGAATAATCAGAATTTTATACGGAGGCAGCTATGGATGTGGATAAAATGATTTGGGATATGCCTAAAGGATTGCTTAACTGGTATGATTTTTGTGTGGAAGGAGAGGTTCTTTGTATTGAGGACAGGGAGAGCAGTATCAAAGAGCTTTTGCAAAAAAAATGCAAGAAGGTCATCTGCGTAGATAGAACTGCCGCTTTGTGCGAAGGTTTTTTAAACCAACATAAGGAAGCCTTTGATTATATTGTCGTAATTGGTGTCGCAGAGCGTCTTACCGATCCGGTTCAGGCTCTTTCTGCATGGAGAGGTTTGCTGAATAGTAAAGGAAGGCTACTTCTTGGCATGGATAACCGTTTGGGATTGCGTTATTTTTGTGGTGATAGAGACTCCTTCACTAATAGAAGCTTTGATGGAATAGAGAATTACCGCACCCTTTTAAATGGGGATATAAAGAATTTTAAGGGACGGAATTATTCCAAGGAGGAAATATGCAGTATATTGGATTCATCGGGGTGGTCGAATAGGAAATTCTATTCGGTCTTGCCAAACTTGGATCTGCCTCAGTTGATTTATTCAGAAGACTATCTTCCTGTTGAAGAATTAGATATCAGGCTTTTTCCCATGTATCGTTACCCAGATTCTATATTTCTTGAAGAGGAATATCTATATAAGAGTATTATTAAGAATGGAATGTTCCATACGATGGCTAATTCTTTTTTAATAGAATGTTCTATAGACAATACATTTGAAAATGTGAATCATGTAACTGTTTCTATGGATCGGGGCAGGGAGAATGCCATGGCAACGATTATCAGGAACAATCATATGGTAGAAAAACGGGCATTGTTTGAGGAAGGAATACATAAGCTGCGAGAAATCAAAGAGAATGAGGTAGATTTAAGGAATCATGGGCTGAATGTATTGGAAGGAGAATGCTATTGTAATTCCTATCATATGCCTTATGTGGAAAGTGAAACAGCAGTGTCCCACCTTCGTAGGTTGGCGAGAGAAGATCTGGAGTTGTTTAAAGAAGAAGTAGAGAGGTTTCGGGGATTCATCTTGCAGTCTTCGGAGCATGTAGAAGCAGAAGAATCTAAGGAAGAGATGGGGATTCTCTTACGAAGAGGGTATTTGGATCTGCTCCCTCTTAATTGCTTTTATGATAAAGGGAAATATGTTTTTTATGATCAGGAATTCTATGAAGAAAATTATCCGGCCAATGTTATTATTCTCAGGATGATTGAAACAATTTATACTGGTGATTTGGATATAGAAGCAATACTTCCAAGGAAATATTTTTTTGAAAAGTATGGCCTGGAAGAGAAAATGGCATTATGGTATCGTATGTCCTGGGAGTTCATGACAAAACTGAGAAATCAAAGAGAATTAAGAAGCTTTAATGAAAAATTCCAGAGAAATAAGGATGTTGTACATACCAACAGACAGAGAATCAATTATTCTGCCCCAGAGTATCAAAAGATTTTTGTAGATATATTCCGAAATGCAGAAAAGAAGAAGCTGATTCTATTTGGTTCGGGAAATTTTACAAAGAGTTTTCTTGCTCAATTTAAAAACCAGTATGAAATTTATGCTATCGTTGATAATGACCTATCAAAGTGGGGAAGCAGATTGGAAGGTATTGAGATTCAGTCGCCTCATATCATTGAGGAAATACCAAAAGAGGAAAGCAGGATTATTATATGCATTAAAAATTATGTTGCCATTGTTCATCAGCTGCAGCAAATGGGGGTGACGGATTATTGTATCTATGATACGAATTCAGAAATTCCTGGAAAACAGGAAGTGATGCCGGTTACTGTAAAAGATATGGATTCATTGCCAAAAAAGTATCATACCGGATATATTGCTGGAGTATTCGATTTATTTCATATAGGGCATCTGAATATGTTCAAAAGGGCAAAAGAGCAGTGTGATTATCTGATTGTAGGAGTAGTAACGGATGAAGGTGTTAGGAATTATAAAAAAGCGGATCCGTATATTCCATTTCATGAAAGAATAGAGTTAGTCCGTTCTTGTAAATATGTGGATAAAGCTGTTGAGATACCGTTTCATTATAGCGGAACTAGAAATGCTTATCGAATGTATCACTTCGACTGCCAGTTTTCAGGAAGCGATTATATAGATAACCCGGACTGGTTAGGAGAGAAAACCTTTTTGGAAAAGCAGGGAGCTGACCTGGTGTTTTTTCCATATACGGAAGAAACAAGCTCTACAAAAATAAAAAAATTGATAGAAAAATCATTGTTATAAATTTAATTTCCTGATTTCGGATGAGCGACCTGTCTGACATTTTTGAGACAAGATTATCATTTCCGAAATCAGGATTTATTTTTTTTGACATTATCTTAAGATTTAAAGAAAATTTCCTGACAACTTTCTTGACAAAATCTGTAAATAAATGTAGAATATAGTAAGAAAAATTACAGAAAAATTAAAAAAAAAGGAAAATCCTGTTGAATTTAACTGGAGAAGGTAATTTTCTTGTGGTGAAATACAATTCCCATGTATCTTCAAGGGGAATGAAAGTGAGGAGCAATAGGATGGTTGGGATATTTGGAAATAACATTTCCATGGCGGAAAAAACTTTGGATTACCTGTGGTCCAAGCAATCGGTAACATTGGATAATATTGCCAATGGTGAAACCCCAGGTTATAAGGCCCGTTATGTTACTTTTGAGGATGAATTCCGTAAACGCTTAATGGCCAGCAGAGAGGGCACATCAAAGGATATAGGAAGAATCATAGGCAACTCCAGACATTTTATCCATGAAACTAAAGATGAATCAGCGAGAATGGACGGAAACAATGTCAACATGGATGTAGAGAATGTGGAACTGGCTAGGACAACTCTTCAGTATCAGTATCAGCTGAACGCGTTGAATAGTGAAGTAAGCAGGCTTCGCACGGTTATTAAAGGCTAAAACGGGAGGTAAATGAGATGGAGCAGATGTTTATAAGGCCTATGATCCCCATGGAGTCCATTGGGAATATAGGAAGCGAAAAGAAAGTGACAACCGGACAGGATGGAAGTTCGGTATTTCGGGATATATTTAAAGAAGCCATTCAGAACGTAAAAACCACGGATGCGGATTTAACGGTACAAGAATATTTACTGTCAACAGGTCAGATTGACGATGCGCATACCGTGCCGGCAGCGGCAGCAAAAGCCCAGTTATCTGTAGAACTCTTAACATCTCTTCGGAATAAGGCACTGGAAGCCTACAATGAGATTATAAGAATCGGCGTTTAAGTAGATAACAGGGCGGACAGGTACAATGGAGAAGATAAAGGAACTTTTAGAAAAGCTAAATGATAAAGTAAAAAAAGCCATAATCATCGGCGCTGTGGGCGTTACGGTTGTGGTGGGAGCGATTGTGATCGCGTTGTCCATGCGGGAAAAGCCTTACGAGGTGATGTTTCCAAGTGTCAGCAGTGATGAAGCCAAACAGATCATTGGTAAATTACAGGAAGACGGAATCGATTATCAGTATCAAAACGGTGACATTCTGGTGCCTACACCCCAGTTAGACACAACCAGGGCAAAGTTAGTTTCAGAAGGGTATCCAAAAAGTGGTTTTACATATGATGTATTCAGAAGTAATGTAAACTTGATGACGACTGATTCAGACCGGCGTAGGTTTGAACTATATGATTTGGAAACCAGAATTGGTTCTACGATTAAGGTCTTTGATGGCGTGCAGGAGGCATATGTAACCATAGCTCTGGGAGAACCTTCCAGATATGCACTGTCTGATGATAAGACGCAGGAGTCCAGTGCCCAGGCTGTTGTGGTTATGAAAGATGGAGGATCGCCTACGCAAGAGCAGGCAAAGTCCATCCAGCTTCTTATATCCAGAAGTATCCCAGGAATGGTCATTGACAATGTTTCTGTATTTGATGGAAACGGACGAGAAGTTTCCACTAGTTCAGACGACGAGGATATCAACAACGGCAAGGCCGCAGAAGAGATCACCAGGGTAATCGAAGATCAGATTTCAGCAAAGGTCTTAAATGTCCTTAGCCCTGTATACGGAAACGGTAATGTTCGAGTATCCGTAAAAGGCACGGTCAATATGGAAAAGCTGATTCGGGAGAGCATTGTTTACAATACGCCCGAAAAGATAGATGAAAAAGATAAGACGGGTCTTACTTCCGAGGAATCCATCTTTAAAGAATATTCAGGAAGTGGGCAGAACGCTTCCGGTGTGGCCGGTTCAGAGGCCAATGCGGACATCCCACAGTATAATGCGGGAGGAACTGCTGCAGAGAATGCATACGGCTCCAGCAGTCTTACTAGAAAATATCTTTTAAACCAGATAAAAGAACAGGGTCAAGTCAATCCGGGAACTTTGGAAAACCTGACTGTTTCTGTAGTGGTAAATGGGACCGGCTTCGGAAGTATGACGATTGATGACATACGAGATCTGGCTGGAAATGCGGCTGGAATCCCTCAGACAGATCGTGCAGAAAAGATAACCGCCGTAGCGGCACCCTTCTATACTGTAGATGTACCCAAGGCACCTGAAACTCCTGTGGAAGCAAATACCAACGGTATTTTGATTAATCAGTGGATTCTGATTGCAGCTCTGGCGGGAGTCGTTCTTCTCGTTCTGATTATCATTTTGGCAGTAAGACACAGACGGAAGAAAAATGATCTTATGGAAGCCATGGAGATCAGCCAGGAAGATGTACCGGAACTGGCGGTTACGGCGGAATTGCAGGATGAAGATGAAAGAGAACAGGTGATTCTGGAACCTGAAGAAGACAGGGGAGCAGAGCTGCGCCAGTCCGTCCGCGAGTTTGCTGAGCAAAACCCAGAGATATCAGCTCAGCTGCTAAAAACATGGTTGAATGGAGGCGGTAACAATGGTTAATCTAACCCCCGAACAAAAAGCAGCGACAGTGGTTGTTTCACTGGGAGTGGATAAGGCTTCTAAAGTATACAAGTACCTAAGTGAAGACGAGATTGAGAAATTAACTCTTGAAGTAGCTAAGCTTGGACATGTGGAAGCAGAGCAGACAGAAGCCATTTTAGATGAATTTTACAAGACATGCCTGACTCAAAAGGTAGTGACTGACGGTGGCTTGGAGTATGCAAGAACTGTTCTGGAAAAAGCATTCGGTGAAAGTACGGCCAACAGCCTGCTTCAAAAGGTTACGCAGTCTTTGAAATCCAGATCTTTTGGATTTATCCGGAAGAGCGACGTAAAGAACTTGCTTTCCGTTCTGCAGCATGAAAGAGCCCAGATTATTGCTCTGGTTCTCTCTTATACAAATGAAGAGATGGCGGCTAATATTATTTCAGAGCTTGCTCCTGAAAAGCGTATGCAGGTAGTGGAGGCCATTGCCAGAATGGAAAGCGCTTCGCCTGAAGGAATTAAAATTGTGGAAGAGGAGATCAAGAAGCGGTTCTCCGGCATTCTTACTACCGATTATACCAGCGTGGGAGGCGTTGATTACATAGCAAACGTCATGAATCATATAGACCGTGGCAACGAAAAGCTTATCTTCGACGAACTGGGAAGAAAAGATGCAGAGCTGGCAGATACCATCCGCAAGAAGATGTTCGTATTCGAGGATATCATTACCATGGACAATCGCTCCATTCAGCGCTTTATCAGAGAGTGCGATATGCGTGACATGGTTTATGCCCTTAAGAATGCAAACGAGCAGATTACATCTGTTATTTTCTCCAATATGTCAACTCGTATGAAAGAAAGCATCCAGTCCGATATGGAAGTTACGGTTAATGTACGCTTGAAAGATGTGGAAGAGGCTCAGCAGAGGATTGTCGGTATCATCAGGCGTCTGGAAGAAGAGGGCGAGCTGATCATCAGCAAGGGCGGAAAGGATGATGTCATTGTCTAATATTATAAAGTCTGTGCAGATGGCGGAACGTGTTCTGGAATACGGATTTACCAGGGAATTTGAAGATATCATGGTAAGAAGAAACGAGAACCCGGAGAATGAATGGGGGCAGGAGGAATCTGCGGACCAAGGATATGACGGGTATCTTCAAACTACTGAAATGTACGAAGATTCTTTAAAGAAGTCCCAGGCGATTCTGGACCAGGCCAAGGCAGAGGCGGAAGATATCCTCAACCAGGCCATGTCGGACGGCGAAGAACTCCGTGCTCAGGCAATGGAAGAAGGACATCAGGCCGGATATGACGCTGGATATGAGGAGGGCTTCCGTAAAGCCTACGAAGCTCATAAAGAGGTTCTTGATGCACGCCAGGAAGAATTTCTGGAAGCCATGAAAAATGCGATTGAAAGCGTTACGGAAGAGAAAGAGAAGATACTGGATAAATATATTGATGATTTAAAAAGAGTCACTCTGACCATTGCGGAGAAGGTGATTCAGACCAGTCTGCGCTCCAGCGGAGAGATTATCAAGCGCATGATCGTAGCTGCTGCGGGAAAGCTTAAGAAAACCCAGTGGATGAAAATTTATGTATCCCAAAGGGATGCGGGAATGATGATACAGGGAGATGTGGGACTGCTAAGTGAATTGTCCCACATTTCCGGTAATATTAAGATTATTGCTATGGATCATGAGGAAGACGGAGCCTGCATCATTGAGCTTCCGGAGGAGATTATTGATGTCAGCGTGAATACACAGCTGGAAAATATAAAGGGAATACTTAATAACGCCAGACTGTAACAGGAGGAGCCTGCATGTTTAAGGAATTGACGGATCTCATTACTAAGACTGAGACAATCGACCATATCGGGAAGATTGAAAACATTGTGGGGATGTCCATGGAAGCCTCCGGAGGAAGGGCCAGTATTGGAGACATAGCCTATATTTATAATGAAGACCGGCAGGAGCAGATACCGGTTGAAGTGGTAGGCTTTAAAGATGACAAAATACAGCTTATGGCCTATGAAAATATGAATGGAATTGCAGCGGGCAGCTTTGTTCGGAATACAAAACGCAGGTTGAAGGTACCGGTAGGAGATTTTTTAAGGGGTCGAATCATCGATGCAAAGGGAGAACCAATGGATGGAAAAGGACCTTTTGAATCTCCCCGGTACTATTACGTAGAAAATCCTTATATTAATCCCATGACCCGTCCGCCCATTACGGAAAAGCTGGAATTTGGTGTCAAAGCCATTGATGGCTTAAATACGATTGGAAAAGGCCAGCGTATCGGAATTTTTGCAGGTAGTGGAGTTGGAAAAAGTACTTTGCTAGGCATGATTGCCAGGAATGTAAAGGCTGATATTAACGTAGTGGCCCTGGTAGGGGAGCGTGGAAGAGAGGTCCGAGAATTTATAGAAAAAGACTTAGGGCCGGAAGGTATGAAACGTTCTGTGCTGGTGGTAGCTACATCAGACCAGCCGGCCATGCTTCGCATGAAGTGTCCATTGGTTGCCACTACCATAGCTGAATACTTTAAGAATCAGGGCAAGGATGTATTGCTTATGATGGACTCCTTAACCCGTTTTGCTATGGCACAGAGAGAGATAGGGCTTGCAATCGGAGAGCCTCCGGTGGCAAGAGGCTATACTCCCTCTATTTATGCGGAGTTTCCAAAGCTGTTGGAACGGAGCGGTAACTTTGGACAAGGTTCCATTACAGGAATCTACACGGTTTTGGTGGAGGGTGATGACACCAATGAGCCTATTGCCGATACAGTAAGGGGTATTGTGGATGGCCATATTGTACTGAGCCGAAAGCTGGCCAATGCCAACCATTTCCCGGCTATTGACGTCAGCGCCAGTATTTCTCGTCTGATGACAAACATCGTTTCAGAGGAACACCGGAAATTAGCTTCCCAAATCCGGGATATGTTAAGCCTTTATGAGAAAAATGAGGATCTTATCTCCATTGGAGCTTATAAAAGCGGCAGCAACCCAAAGCTTGATATGGCTATATCTAAAATTGATAAGATCAATCAGTTCCTGTGTCAGGGAATACAGGAACAAGCCAGTTATGAAGAGGTCTTAAAGAAAATCAAGATGATCATATCATAAATGCTGAAAGGGGAAGGGGAGCATGAAGAAGTTTAATTTTCCACTTAATACAGTATTAAATTATAAGGACCAGGTACTTGATAATTTAAAAAGCGAACACGCCCAGATCGTGGATAAGGTGGTCAGGCAGGAAAAAAAGGTTGAGGATTTGTCAGACCTAAGAAGAGATGCCTGTGACCGGCTTCAGGAAGAGATCGGCCAGGGTATCGCTGTTAATATGATGAAGGAATATGGAACCTACATAACCTTTATGCAGCAGAAAATTCTTACCGAACAAGGAGTTCTTCAGAAATTGCAAAGAAGAGAGGAACAAAAACGGGAGGAAGTGGTGGAGGCCAGAAAAGAAGTGGTTTCCATTGAAAAGCTGAAGGAAAAGAAGCTTTTGCAGTATAACAAAGAGGTTTTGCGTAGTGAGGAACTGTTCATTGAGGAGTTCGTTTCCAACACAACCTCAGTACATGGAAGCAGGTAATCCTGCCGTAAAACGTTCGGCAGTTACCATACAATCAAATGCTTAACAGCATGAAAAGAAAGGAGTGAGAAGATGACAGAGGTAAAGAACAGTAGTGTTGATTTGTTATCCAGACAGATGACTGGCAGTAAGAAAAAGGAAGAAAAGGCTGTTAACGGTCAATCCGAGTTTAAGGCTATGCTGAAAAGCGGCAATCAGAAGAAGGATGGAAAAAGCCCGGAATCAGGGGAGTCCTCTGAAGATAAGATGTCTGCGTCAGAAGCTGCGGCTCTAGTTGCTGCGGCCGGTATGGCGGGAATTCAGGAACCGGAGGAAAAGTTCCAAATGGCTGGACAGGAACCGACGGATCAGATTATGGAAACCATCGGAGAGGCTGAAGCAACGGTTTTGGCACCGGAAGAGAGTGGAAAAATCCAGACAATGGATTCGTTTAGTACTTTAGATCGGTTCCGTTTTAACCAGCTGACAGAAAACAGTATGGGAACAGATAGCCTTGCAGATGGAAAATTGGGAACCTTGACGGATAATTCAAAAGAAATTCCAGACCCCCTATTCTCGAAGACAATGATGCAAAAAGCAGGAGAGAAAAACCCTGTTATTGAGGATATTGGCGGACAGAATCCGGAAACAGCTGTAAACTCAAAAGAGAAGAATGATACTTTATCGTTACAGCAGCTAATGAAGGCAGCAGAGACCGTTTCAGATTCAGTGGAAGAGGAACCGATGGTAAATCTTCAAAGGAGTGGTTCACAGGAAAAACCAAGCCCTTGGGAAGAAGATCAGGACAAAATCCAGAAAAGCCTTCCGGAAAAACCTTTTGAGCCTGTACGTTTCTGGAATAGTTCTTCTGCAAAGCCAGAGGAAGTCCATATGTCTGTAAGAGCAGATAATTCGGAAGAATTGGAAGCGAAGCTGTCGGAACAGATTTTAAAACAGATTCACGAAGGAAATGGGGAATTGGATATCCAATTGGAACCCCATAACCTGGGAAAAATCAGGATCAGAATTTCCTATGAGGATAATCAGATCAGCGTTTCCCTTCTGTGTACGGAAAGCAGAACTTTAAAGCTTTTATCCCAGTCAGCAGGCGATTTAGGTACCATTCTGGAATCTAATTTAGAACGGCCCTTCCAAGTTTTGGTAGACAAGCAGGAACCAGATTACTTAAACCAGCAGCAGGAACAGGGCAGCAGACAGGAACAGCGTGGACAGCATCAGGAAAGTCAGAGGGAAGAAAACAGCGGGGACTTTTTACAAAAGCTGAGACTTGGGATTTTTGAATCGGAAAGCACTGAAGAAAGCGGCGTTGGTTACAGATAAGGAGAGAAACGATGGCAAATGTAAATGGAGTTGATTCGACTAAATATCTGGAGGCTTTTAAGGAAAGGGCGAAATCCACCAGTAACAGTGAATTAACAACAGAGGGATTTTTTAAGCTTTTGGCAGCACAGCTTCAAAATCAGGACATGTCAAACCCAATGGATAACTCAGAGATGATGACTCAGATGACTCAGATCGCTATGATGCAGGCTATGAACAACTTCTCCACTGCAATGGGAGATTTTGCCCAGGTCAATACAATCAATTATGGAACCTCCATGATGGGAAAAGAAGTTATGCTTGGAGTCCAGGAGAAGAATGGGTCAATTAAAAAAATCACAGGAACTGTGACGAGAGTCGATATTTTTGGAGGTGTGCCAACTCTTTTCATCGACGACGATGATAAGACAGGCTATCCGGTTTCCAGTATCATGTCTGTGTATGAAAAAGGGCATAAACCTTCAGATGGGACAGAAAAGGATGACGGAGTTAAGGATCCAGATACAGATAATAATACTGATGGAGCCAAGGAGCCTGATAAAGGTAATAATGTCGATGGAGCCGAGGATCCGGATGCAGATAACAAAACCAGTACCGATTAGAATGCGGAAGGTGATGATTAATGCTAGGCAAAATAAATCAGCATGAGGAATTAAGGCAGCTAAAGCTGCGGAATGCTGCCGCAATATCAAAACCGGCAGGCAGCTTTAATGAAATCCTTCAAAGCAGGATTGATAAAACGGAAGAACTCCAGTTTTCTCGCCATGCTGCAGAGAGGGTCAATCAGCGCGGAATTGAAATGTCGGATTCATTTATACAAGATCTGCAGTCCGCAGTGGAAAAGGCCCGTTCCAAAGGTGCAAAGGACGTGGTGATCATAAGTGACAGGGGAGCATTTATTGTCAATGTACCCAATAATACTGTGGTAACAACGATGTCCGGCAGTGAAATGAAAGAAAATATTTTTACAAATATTGACAGCGCCGTCCTATTATAGCTGGACCATTTATGGAGGCTTTTCCTGTGTGTCCGATTGACGGCAGGAGGAAGGCGTAAAAAAACAAAGGAGAATAAAGCTATGGTCAAATCAATGTTTGCCGGTGTGGCAGGTCTCAGAACTCACCAGGCCAAAATGGATGTTATCGGTAATAATATAGCTAACGTAAATACATGGGGATTTAAGGCGGGCAGCATGTCATTTAAAGACACCATGTACCAGAATACTTCATCTGGTTCAAAAGGCAGCACAGCTGCCGGCGGCTATGGCGGCACCAATGCCAATCAGGTAGGATATGGCGTGACTACTGGAGTCATTTCCTATGATTTTTCTATGGGAAGCCCTTCACCATCTCCCAGAGGCCTTGACTGCTATATTGACGGTACAGGGTTTTATATTGTAGGTCCTATGGTTGGGGACGGAGGGGGATTTACCCTGGAGGAATCAGATGTCATTGCCTCCAAAGGCCTGTTTCTTTCTAGAGTAGGACAATTTACAGTGGATAATGAGGGATATCTGGTTGATGATTCTGGAAATTATGTATATGGATTTTCAAATACCAGCAGCGATTATTCAGGCAGTGATAGTTTTGATACCACATCATTAAAACCGCTGAGGGTTCCCATGGAATCAGATATGGCAGCGATAGGTAATAAGACTGCAGCGGAAAGGGTAAATGATGCCAGAAAGGCACTGGAGGAAGCAAGGGCAAATTTAAGCAATCTGAATTTGGATCTGGGAAAAGCAAGAGAAGAGTATATTGCAGCAGATAAGGCGTATACGACTGAGGCTGCAGATAATAAGCAGAATATAAAAGGTTTAACGACTGCTCGTGACGATGCAAAGAAAGCAATGGAAAAGGCATACGCCGATTGGATTGATGGTAAAAATGATACGACCAAGGAACCAGGCCTAAAATTGGGTTATGATACGGCAAGAAAGACTTATGAGAAGGCGGTATTTGATCTGACTATAGCCCAGGCGAACCTTCGGGCGCCAAAAGCGCTGGATACTGCAAAGGGTGCTATTAAGAAACCAGACGACATCTGGAAAGCCTATGCAGATGCTCTTGATGATTATAACAATGGTACTGTAACAGATAAGACTGTTTTGGATGCAGCCCGGAAAGATTTGGATGATCTTCAGGCGGCTTTAAGCAAAATCGAACCTGATTCTCTGGAAGGCAAACGGGACTCCGCTAACCAGGCCGCAAAAAAGGCTGAAGCCATGGTGACAGCAGCCGAAAATGCGGTGACAAAAGCAGAAAATAATCTGGCAGCAGCTCAGAAAGATTCTACGGGCACAGAAGTGGGCAATGCCGGTGCAGGCGAAGGACTTGCCAAACTGACAAACTATACAGTTCAACAAGATGGTACCTTAACCGCTAGTACCGAGTTCGGCGCTACAGTTATCATCGGTAAAATTGCATTAGCTGGTGTTCAGAATGTCAACGGTCTGGAAAAGACCACGGGCTATTATTATGTCCCAGGCGGTAATGCTGGTAACATAAGCATTTATGAAGCCGGAGGAACTCAGGGCCGAATCATGTCAAATTATCTGGAAATGGCAAAGGTGGATCTTGCGACAGAGATGACAGATATGATCACTACGCAGAGAGGATTCCAAGCTAACTCAAAGATCATTACAGTTACAGATCAGATGCTGGAAGAACTGGTTAACATTAAGCGGTAATAAGCTTATGTAGATTAAGGGAGGCGGTAACTGCCACTTCCCTTAATGAGAGGAGTTGAGCCATGATTCGTCTTACAAGACTGAATGATGAGGAATTTATAATCAATTGCAGTCAGATTGAGCGGGTTGAAACCATACCGGAATCCAATGTAATAATGGTTAATGGGAAGCATTATGTGGTAAAAGAAAGTGTTGATGAGATCCTTGACCGGGTGATTGAATTCCATGCTCAAATATATGCGCGTGCGCAGAAAAAGAATGTTTAACCCAGGTACTGCCTGGAATATAGGAGGTTACTTATGGATGTATCATTGATCGTTGGCTGGGTGCTGGGATTCGCATTGATTATCTACGGAATCGGTATGGATAAGCTGGTGAACTTCTTGGACATATCCAGCGTTATCATTGTTGTGGGAGGTACAGTGGCAGCATTGATAGCCAGCTTTCCGTTTAAAACCCTGGCACAGATTCCAAAACATATCGGAATAATGATCAGTTCCAATCGGTACAATTCGGAAGACGTCATTCATACCCTGGTAGATATGGCGAAAACGGCAAGAAAAAAGGGACTTTTGGTTCTGGAAGAGCAAGCCTCTACCATCAAAGATCCTTTTCTGAAACAAAGCGTTATGCTGATTGTAGACGCCATGGATGCGGAGAAGATCAGGGAGATGCTGGAGAGTGAAGTGGCAGCCATGATGGACCGCCACGAGCAGGATGTCAGCATCTATGACAGGGGATCAGGAGTGGCTCCGGCTTTCGGTATGATTGGCACATTGGTAGGATTGGTTAACATGTTAAAAAGTATGGATATGTCAGGAAACGGATCAAACAGCCTTGGAGCTGACATGTCAGTAGCCTTGATCACCACTTTTTACGGCTGTATTCTGGCTCATTTAATGTTCAATCCCATGGGCAAGAAACTCCGTATCCGGAATGAGGAAGAAGTCTTATACAAGCAGATTATTATAGAAGGCGTTTTGTCCATTCAGGCAGGAGATAATCCCAAGTACCTGGAGGAAAAGCTGTTATCTTACCTGTCTCAGAAGCAGCAGGGAAAAATCACAAAGAAAAAGCCCGGTAATGAAGGAAGCGTTAATGCTGACTAATTAGATTGCGAAAGAGGAACGCCCTATGGGCATACCTTGATGCTAAAAGAACATGGGTAGGAAAGTGAAAAACAGGTGGTTGTATGATTAAGAGAAATAAGCAGCCGGAGGAATCTGGAAGCTGGATGGATACATATGGAGACATGGTTACATTGCTGCTGTGCTTTTTCGTTCTTCTGTATTCCATGTCCTCCATGGATCAGACCAAATGGAAGAAGCTGGTGCAGAGCTTTAATCCAAGTGCTTTGGAAAGCATTGAGTCCAATGTTAACGAAAGCGAGGGGGAATTCCGTGGAGACCAGACAAAAGAAGAGGTCTCGGATTTTGACGCACTATATACGGCTCTGAAACAGATGGTTGAAGAGAGAGGAATGCAGGATTCCGTAGAGATTACCCGCGGAGATGGTTTCACCTTTATTTCATTCCGCGATAAAGTATTTTTTGACGGGGACAGTTCTGTGCTCCGGCAGGAGGGCAAGGACATCCTTGAGCAGTTTGCTGCCGCAATGACGCAGGTGGATTCTTCCATAAAAGAAGTGCAGGTTTTGGGACATACCTCCCAGGGAGACCCAAACAGGCCCAACAATATCCGTAATGACAGGATGCTTTCCGCTCAGCGTTCCGCAGAGGTTGTTATCTTTCTCCAAAGCAGACATGCTGTTTCACCGGAAAAACTGGTGAGCGCCAGCTATGGCCAGTTCCGTCCTATTGCGCCTTTTGATACGGAGGATGGGAGAGCGCAGAACCGCCGCGTGGAAATATTGATAACCAAGAGTGATACGGTAGAAAAATCCTTGGAAGAGTATTACAACCAGATATATCAGGATTATCAGAACGTGCCGGTTAATTAAAAAATGAAGCGGGAGTGAAACAAATGGCTGAAGTATTATCCCAAAGTCAAATTGATGCGCTGCTCAATTCCCTGCAGGGAACAGATGAGCTAAGCCAGGATATTGATAAAAAAGAAGATGAAATAAAATATAGGAAATATGATTTTTACAGTCCTAAAAAATTTACAAAGGACAGGCTAAAAGTTTTAGGAAGTATATTCGACAATTTTTCCAGAATTGCGGGATCCCAGATAAACAGTCTGTTTAGGACTTCCAGTGAACTATCAGTCGTTACGGTAGAGGAGCAGCGTTATTATGAATTCAGTAACGCCCTCAGCGATAATGATGTCCTTACCCTTGTCAATGTGTCTTTGCCGGATCATTCCAAGAATCCACCGCTTTTAATCAATGCAAGCATGCCATTAATGCTTAGCTTAATCGACCGCATGTTGGGGGGCTTGGGGAAGGAAACCAGTGTTGGCCTGTCTTATTCCTATACGGAAATAGAGATGGCTTTATACCGCAGAGTGATCCAATATGTGATAGCGCCATTAAAGGATTCCTGGTCAAGTTATATTAATCTTAATTTT
Source organism: Lacrimispora sanguinis (assembly GCF_044987295.1). Lineage (NCBI taxonomy): Bacteria > Bacillati > Bacillota > Clostridia > Lachnospirales > Lachnospiraceae > Lacrimispora > Lacrimispora sanguinis. Next base: position 4,031,229 of record NZ_CP173277.1, read on the forward strand.
GAACTGGAGAGGTTGGAAGAAAACCCCAGCATGTTCCAGGAAATCGGTGTGGATGAAACCATAGTAATCGTCGTCATTGATGTGGAAATGGAAGGATGCTCTGGGAGACTAAGTCTCTGTATCCCAGGAAATCTCCTGATAAATATATTCAGTATTATAGACAAGCGAAGAGCCAGTGCTATGGGAGATGAAGAAAATAGTCAGGATACAAAACTTGAAATCCTAAACAACATCAGGGCCACTGACTTAATGGTTCGTGCTAAGGTAGGAGAGTCTGTCATTACTCTGGATGATGTTTATAATCTTCATATAGGAGATGTTATCAACTTAGGTACGCCTAAGGAATCCGACATCAAGCTGTATGTGGAAGACCAGCCATGGTTTAAGGGACAGCTAGGTGTTCACAAAAGGAATACAGCGGTTCGGATTGAAAGTCTTGTAGAAGAAGGAAATTACCAGGCTGGTGAAAACTGAGTCAGGGATTATATAAAGAATTAAGGATAATAAAGGAGATGCAAAAGAATGGCTAAAATATTATTGGTAGATGATGCGGCATTTATGAGAATGATGATTAAGGATACGTTATCTAAAAACGGATATACCGATTTATACGAGGCGTCTGACGGAGCTCAGGCTGTGCAGATGTTTTCTGAAATTACTCCGGATCTTGTAATCATGGACATTACAATGCCTAACATGGATGGACTGGAAGCGTTAAAATTGATAAAGTCAAAATCTCCAGATGCAGCGGTTGTTATGTGCTCTGCCATGGGACAGGAGAGCATGGTAATCGAAGCGATCAAATCAGGTGCTAAAGATTTTATTGTAAAGCCCTTTAAACCGGACAGAATTCTTAAAACTGTCACAGGCATTATCGGTTAGTTTTACCGTAGAGGAGGGGTCAAATGTCATTTTTAAGTTCCATGAACATTAGTGCGTCGGCAATGACCGCCCAGCGACTTCGACTGGATATTGCATCGGAGAACATTGCTAATATTGATACGACAAGGACGGAAGCAGGCGGGCCATACCAAAGAAAAATGGTGGTACTTGAATCCAGGAATGAAAATAACTTCCGAAGAATTATGATGAATGCAGCCGGCATAAGCAGGCAGCAGAGCACAGGTGGCGTCAAAGTTTCACAGATAGTGCAAGACACCAGTCCCTTTAAGTCCGTTTACAATCCGGAACATCCAGATGCGGATGAAAATGGCTATGTGCAGATGCCTAATGTGGATTTGCTAAAAGAAACAGTAGACAGTATGTCTGCATACCGGTCCTATGAGGCCAACATAACAGCATTTAATGCCATAAAGATGATGGCCTCCAAGGCATTGGAAATTGGAAAGTAAAGCGTGACTTGGCATAGAGGGCTAATGAGTATAAAGGGAGAAAAGTTGTATGGATTCAAAGAATTTTAGCGCATTTGAAATTGATGCCATAGGTGAAATACTGAATATAAGCCTTGGTGCCTCGGCCACTGCAGTATCTACCATGCTCAATGCCAGAGTTGATATTACCACACCCGTGGTAAAGGTATTGTCAAAGGAAGAATTTGAAATTTCTAACTTAGAGCCGGCAGTAGGAGTGGAGATTACATATATTGCAGGACTTAGCGGAAGCAACATTATGCTTTTAAAGAGGCATGATGTAAAAGTGATTGTTGACATGCTCATGGGCATGGAAACGCCGGAGGAAGAATTTGAATTAAATGAACTGAACATCAGCGCCATTTGTGAAGTTATGAATCAGATGATGGGGGCTTCTGCGACGGCACTGTCAGAGTTTTTAGGCAAGGTTGTTAATATTTCGACCCCCAGTTCTTTTGAGATCGGCGATGTAAATGATTTCAAAGAAAAATATTATGACAATGATGATTACATGGTTGTGGTCGGATTTACTTTAAAAATTGCGGACCAGTTGGAAAGTGAATTTATTAACGTAATGACCCCCGATCTTGCAAAAGAACTGGTTAGAGGATTTTTACCACAGGAAATGCTGGAACCGATTTCGGAGCCTGAACCAATTCCGGAACCAGTGCAAATTCCGGAACCAGTGCAAATTCCGGAACCAGTCATAGAGACAAGAACGGAACTAAGTGAACCGGCTTCAGGCGGAATCTTATCTCAAGAAGAGATTGAAAAAATGTTGTCAGGCAGCTTTTTAGGTGAGGAGCCTATGAATGCTGAACAGCCTGCCGACAGAGAGATGGCTGGGGGAAGTCAGGAAATACCGCAGATGACAGGAGATAATCAGATGGCAGTACAGCAGATGATGGATCAAATACAGACGCAGCAGCAGATGATGAGTCAAATGCAGCAGATGATATCACAGCTCCAAAGCGAACAGCAAAACATGAAAAAAACAGGGTCTCCGGAGCCTAAGACCATAAATGTGAAGCCTATTCCTCAAAATAGCTTAAAAGACGGAGACATTCGCTATGAGGAGCAGGAGGAAAACCGGGAACTGATTATGGGAGTACCCCTTGAGGTTTCTGTTGAAATTGGCAGAACCAGAAAGTTGGTAAAGGAGATTCTTGAATTTACCAAAGGATCCCTTGTTATCCTTGACAAGCTGGCGGGAGAGCAGGTTGATTTATATGTAAATGGCCGCTGCATTGCAAAAGGCGATGTGGTAGTTGTAGATGACAATTTTGGCATCCGTATTACAGAGATTACTAAAAAAAGCGGAGAATAGAGAGGAAGTGGCTGTATTTGAATAGCGTGATTAGTCTGTTTACTGCGCTGCTCCTAACCGTTGTAATTCTGTATTTGAGTTATGTATTTACCAGAAGCCTTGGAAAAGGAGTCGGGCTGAGACGGGGAGGGACCTGTATGCAGATGTTGGACAGGCTTCCCCTGGGGCAGGATAAAGCAGTGGCGATCGTACGTGTAGGAAATCACTATTTTCTTATCGGCATTGCTTCTTCTCAGATAACCCTTCTTTCTGAACTTTCGGAGGAGGACATTCCAGAGGGTGTTTCTACCCAGACCCAATTGACAGGTGCAGAAGGGTATGAAAGCTTTAAGAAATTATTGAAAAAATATACTGACAGACACAGGGATGATGTGTAAGGAGGAACCATGAATACAGATGCCTTGATTAATATTAATGGCGGCCGGGTGCCGACTCTGGAGCTTTTCCTCATACTGACCATCATTTCCCTGCTGCCATCCATTTTGGTGATGATGACTTCTTTTACAAGGATCATCATTGTCTTATCTTTTACCAGAAATGCATTGGGAGTTCAGCAGAGCCCTCCCAATATGGTGTTGGTTGGAATTGCATTATTTCTAACACTGTTCATTATGGATCCGGTGATAAAGGATGTGAATACCAATGCATACCAACCTTACGTCAGGGAGGAGATAAACCAGCAGGAGGCACTTAACAGGGCGACGGTTCCCATGAAACGGTTTATGCTCAAGCAGACGAAGACGGACACATTGAATCTGTTTATAGATATGTCCAAAACCGAAAAGCCGGAGAACATTGAGGAACTTCCGATGACAGTAGTGATTCCGTCTTTTATGACCTCAGAGTTAGAGCGGGCCTTTACGGCGGGATTTATGATTTATCTGCCGTTTTTACTGGTAGATATCATTGTGTCCAGTACCTTGATGTCCATGGGTATGGTCATGCTGCCGCCGGCTATGATTTCCCTTCCATTTAAATTACTGCTGTTTGTAACAGTTAATGGCTGGGAGCTGCTGTTTTCTAATTTGGTTAACAGCTTCCATTACTGACAGGATTTAGGAGGCAAAATATGACGGATGTAGCAGTGAACAGCTTAATGTATGAGTTGTTCGGATTGGTGGTTAAGATGGCTGGTCCCGTGCTGATCGTCAGCATGGTCATCGGTATCATTATTTCCATTATACAGGCGGCAACCCAGATCCATGAACAAACCATTACCTTTGTTCCAAAGCTGATTGTTATTGGCCTGATGCTTTTGATGATGGGGGATCATATGATGACCACTATCAGTGATTTTACTATCAATATTTTTAATACCATGCTCAGATGAGAGGGCAGATAAAGAAGAGGAAAGGAAGATTTAGATGCCGGAAATAGGACAGATGATGCTGTTTTCCCTTATTCTTATGAGAATGTCAGGCTTTATTCTTTTGAACCCTATTTGGGGCAGAAAAAATATTCCGGCACAGGTCAAGGGCGGCATGATCATGGTATTTACGCTGCTTATTTATTCTTTTTCCTCGGCCCAGGTGCCCGAGCCTGTGAATTCCATTGAATTTGCTGTGCTTTTGTTAAAAGAATTTGCCGTTGGGTTTGTCATTGGCTTTGTTATGGAATTATTTCTTATGGTCATTACTTTTGCGGGGTCAATTATGGATTTCCAGATGGGATTGTCCATGGCAATGATCTATGACCCCCAGACCAACGCTCAGATCGCTCTTACGGGAACGCTTTATCAGGCGTATTTCATTCTATTGTTCTTTGCGGTGGATGGCCATCTGGCACTGTTTCGGCTTCTTATAAAGTCAGCAGAAATAGTTCCTTACGGTCAAGTCACATTGGGAAGCCGTGCCGCGTGGGCAATATTGGAAGTTTTTATTCAGTGTATCATTATGGCTGTTAAATTTGCATTTCCTTTAATTGCCATTGAATTTATAACGGAAATTGCAGTCGGGGTTTTAATGAAAATAATTCCTCAGATTAATGTGTTTATCGTGAACATACAGGCTAAGATCACAATTGGTTTCATTATGCTTATTTTTCTATTTTCTCCTATGTCGGATTACGTAAGCGGCGTGATAAGCCAAATGCTATTAGCGGTTCAAGATATAATCAGACTTTTATAAATGCAAAGGATGTGATGAACGGCAATGCAGGATCCTTCAAAAACCGAAAAAGCCACACCGAAAAAACGGCGGGATGAACGAAAAAAGGGTCACGTTGCCGTCAGTAAGGATGTGGTTATGATAGCTTCCCTTCTTGGGACCTTCGTGCTGCTGAAAATTTTATTTCCTTTCATGTACCGGACCATACGGGATTTTATGATAAAATATGTGAGCCTGGCTCCCGGAGTAGAGAATCTGTCTGATTATATTACCAGAATTTTTGGAGATATAGTGTGGGCGGTTTTAAAAGCTGCTCTCCCCATTCTTTTGGCAGGGATCGCACTGTCTGTACTGGGTACCGGGGTACAAACAAGATTTTTGTTTGCAAAAAGCAATTTAGCCCCTAAGTTCAGCAGACTCAATCCCATTCAGGGAATTAAAAATATACTATCTTTAAAAAGCTTGATAGAGCTTTTGAAAAATATGCTTAAGATTACCATACTGGGAATCATCCTATATCAAATCATAAAAGGGGATTTAATACCTATAGCAAGAACCATTGATATGGACTTAAAAGATTCTTCTGTGTATGTGCTGAATGCCATTATGGATATGGTTCTCAGGGTTAGTCTTGTGTTCCTGGCTGTAGCCGGTTTTGACTTCTTTTATCAGCGGTGGGATTATGAACGCCAGATTAGAATGTCAAAGCAGGAATTAAAAGAGGAATTCAAGCAGACGGAAGGAAATCCTGAAATTAAGGGGCGTATCCGCAGCCTTCAAAGAGAAAGGTCCCGTTCGAGAATGATGCAGTCAATACCGGAAGCGGACGTAATCATACGTAACCCCACCCATTATGCGGTGGCACTTCGTTATGACATAGAGAAGGATAATGCTCCCGTTCTGTTGGCAAAGGGTCAGGATGAACTTGCCTTGAGGATTGTAGCCAAGGGCGAGGAACATGGGGTATATGTGATTGAAAATAAGCCTTTGGCAAGAGGTATTTATGCCGCTACCCAGGTAGGAGCTGAGATTCCTTCAGAATACTACGGTATGGTCGCTGAAATTCTGGTGTATGTATACCGCATGAATAATAAGATCATAGAATAAAGAAAAACAGCAGAGAAACTGAAAGAAATGGTGTAAAAGAATGAAGACTTTACTGAAAAATTCTGTAGTAGTATTTGTAATTATGATCGTACTTCTATTGATTATTCCATTACCCCCGTTTTTGGTGGATGTAATGATTATCATAAATATTTCTCTTTCCATGATTATCTTACTGATAACCATGAACATAAAAGAACCTTTGGAATTTTCTATTTTCCCGGCCCTGCTTTTGGTGACCACGTTGCTGCGTCTTGGGCTGAATGTGTCTTCCACGAGAAATATTTTGTCAAATCAGGGGTCTTCGGGTCAGGTGATCAAAGCCTTCGGTGATTTCGTATTACAGGGAAATGTTGTTGTCGGTTTTATCATATTCCTTATTATCGTTCTGGTAAACTTCCTGGTTATTACAAAAGGAACGGAACGTGTATCAGAGGTTGCGGCCAGATTTACCTTAGACGCTATGCCTGGTAAGCAGATGGCCATTGACGCAGATTTAAGTTCTGGTTTGATAAATGAGCAGGAAGCAAAGCTGAGACGTTATAAGGTTCAGAAAGAAGCAGATTTCTACGGAGCCATGGATGGTGCGACTAAGTTCGTTAAGGGAGATGCCATCATGTCCATGATCACCACTGCCATTAACTTTATTGGCGGTGCCATTATCGGAATGGTGCAGTCGAATCTGGATTTTGGCCAGGTAATGTCCATTTATTCCATTGCTACAGTCGGTGATGGGCTTGTTTCCCAGGTTCCTGCTCTTTTGATTGCCACGGCCACCGGTATGGTAGTAACCAGAGCAGTATCAGAAGGCAGTTTAAATGACGACGTATCCAGCCAGTTTATGGCCCAGCCAAGGGCTATTATGCTCACTGGTTTTGTCATGATCGTATTAATGCTGGTGCCTGGAATGCCTAAGATCCAGCTGGCAATCATGGCAGCGGTGCTTATTATAGCCGGTTATCAGTTAGGACATAGGGTTCGTCAGTCGGCCTCTAGTCTTCAGGAAATGACGGCAGCCGCATCTATGCCTGAACAGGCGACGCAGGCGGCAGCCGATGAAGAGTCTTACTACCGGGATGTGAACAATGTTTATGCTCTTATTAACGTAGAACCTATTGAAATGGAATTTGGCTATAGTCTGATTCCGCTGATCGATGAGAGCAGCGGCGGGAAGATGATCAACCGAATTGTTATTTTCAGAAGACAATATGCTCAGGATATGGGACTTGTTATCCCCTCTGTCAGGCTCAGAGACAGTTCCAGTTTAAATACCAATCAGTATGTTATAAAGATCAGAGGCGAAGAAGTATCCAGGGGAGAGATTCTGGTAGATTATTATCTGGCATTGGAACCACCTGCTGTTTCCGGTGAAGTTGATGGAATTGAAACGGTGGAGCCGGCTTATGGAATTCCCAGTAAATGGATCAGGCCTGAAAATAAAGAAATGGCTGAAATTTATGGCTATACCGTAATTGATCCACTTTCTGTTATGCTGACTCACTTGTCTGAAACCATCAGGCAGCACGCTTATGAGCTGTTAGGACGGCAGGAAGTAATGCAGTTACTGGATAATGTGAAGAAGCACACTCCAGAGCTTGTGGACGAGCTATTCCCGAGCCAGTTTACATATGGCGGTATTCAGAAAATCCTCATTAACCTTTTGAAGGAAGGGGTTCCAGTCAAAGACATGGAAACGATTCTGGCAACGATAGCAGATTCTCTTCCGACCACCAGGGATATGGATGTGATTACAGAGAACATCAGAATTGCTCTAAAGAGGACCATAACCAGAATGTTCTGCGAAGGAGGACAGATGAAGGTAGTCACCCTGGATGCAGAGCTGGAGAAAAATATTATAGGCAGTATGGCAAAAGGAGAACAGGGCATCTATCTGGCCCTCAGCCCGGATGTGATGCAGTCTGTGATTGGACAAATGGGAGAACAGATGAAGAAGTTCACGGACCTGGAGCAGAAGCCGGTGATTCTTACAAGCCAGGTTGTAAGGCTCTATTTCTACCGATTGATCGAGCAGTTTTATCCCAATGCATATGTCCTTTCCTTTAATGAGATTGCAAACAATATTCAGATTCAGGCAATCGGGAATATTACCCTTTGACCGGATTTTGTTACAGAAAGGCAGTGTTAGTCGGAATGGAACAGGATTTAAGCCAATATACCAATGAGGATTTATTAATTAAATACAAACGAACAAAAGACATCAGGATCAAGCATGAACTGGTGATGCGGTATATAAATATGGTCAGGAGCATATCACTCCAAATGCGAGATGTATATTTAAGTTTTGCACAGGTGGAGGATATTGTCAATGAAGGCGTATTGACGATTATGAACGGAATCGAAAAGTTTGATCCGGAATTAAATGTTAAGTTTGAAACTTATATTTCTAAGCGGATTCGTGGAATGGTTATTGATATGGCAAGGAAGCAGGACTGGATTCCAAGAAGCGTAAGAAAAAATGCTAAGGTCATGGACAATGCGGTTGTAGAATTGTGTAATCGTCTGGGACGTTTTCCTACTTCAAAGGAAACAGCGGATTACATGGACGTTACCATGGAAAAATACCAGGAGACTCTAGGCAAGACAAATGTTTACAGCATCATTTCCCTGGACATGGTTCTGGAGGCAGGAAGTGAAGAGAAAAAGTCAATGCAGCTTCCGTCAATGAATGAACATGATCAGCCTGAAAATCATTATCTCCAGAAGGAATTTAAAGAAATTTTGGTTTCTGCCATAAATGGTTTAAAAGAAAATGAACAAAAGGTTATCTCATTGTACTATATGGACGAATTAAATATGAGGGAGATTGCGCAGATCATGAAAGTCAGTGAACCAAGGATCTCCCAGATTCATTCCAATGCGCTTCAAAAGCTCAGATTGAATCTGACTAATTTCATAAATGAGAAGTAGGAAGGGAGATAAAAAATGTTTCAGGGATTCTACAATCTGGCATCAGGAATGCTGTATCAGACCAGGAATTTAAATGTAATCGGAAATAATATGGTCAATAGTGCAACACCGGGGTTTAAGCCTGACCGCATGGTCAGCACCACGTTTCGGGAAGAAATGCTTTACCGGAATGGAAATCGTGACAAAAGCAATCCTGTTCAGATTGGGTCCGTATCAATGATACGTGCATCCAGAAGTACAGTGACCAACTATAATCAGGGAGTGCTTGAGGAAACCGGAGGAAACCTGGATTTTGCTTTGACAAAGCCAGGATTCTTTGCAATTCAGGATTCCGCAGGAAATCAGGTTTATACCAGAAATGGGTCGTTTACTATTGATGAAGAAGGATACCTTTCTTCCCCTTCCCGGGGTAGAGTAATCGGGGAAGATGGAAACCCCATTGAGCTTCCATCAGACCATATTACGGTGGATCAGTTAGGCAATATTTATGAAATGCCTTTAAAAGGACTGAGGACCGAAGAGGACGGTAATGCGGAAGATCAGGAACCGGTTCTTTTAGGAAAACTTCGTGTTGTAGATTTTAATGATTATACCCAGCTTGTAAAAGGAGATAATGGTGTATTCACCACGACGGCCGAGGGCAATGAGGTGGATGGAGGGGTCCATTGGAAGTCACTGGAAAGCTCCAATATCGATCCCATTGAAGAGATGACTCAAATGATGACCAGTCAGAGGGCAACTCAAAGTGCTGCCCAGGTACTTCGAATATATGACCAGCTCATGGGTAAGGTATCCAACGAGATAGGAAGAGTATAAGGGGGAAGAATAGATGAACCAGTCTTTTTATATTGGAGCTTTGGGGGCCTTAAACCAGCAGACAAAGCTTAATGTGGTATCCAATAATATTGCTAATGTAAATACAACAGGCTTCAAACCTCAGTATAGTGTGTTTTCTGATCTTATTTATGCCCAGACGAGAAGTACTCAGGGCGGCGATGCAGCGAAGATGGGCAGTGGGACCAGGGTAGACCTTGTCAAGTCAGATATGACCGATATGCCTTATAAAGAGACCGGTTATGAGAACGACCACGCGATTGAGGGAGAGGGCTTTTTCATGTTAAAGGATCCGGCTACAGGGGACATTACTTATTCCAGGGATGGACGCTTTCAGCTTTCCATGCTGGAGGATCGGTTCTATTTGGTGAATTCTTCTGGAAAGAGAGTCCTTAACATGGACCAGCAGGAAATTTCCTATCCTGTTAAGCCGGCCGTTTATCCCGGAGAAGAGGTAGATACGGAAGAGGAAGAAGACGTACAGGAAGAAGACGGGCATGATCCGAAAGCCATTGGCGTGTATACCTTTGCAAGAAGAGATGGAATTTCCGAAATGGGAAATAACGAATACGCTGTAACGGATAAAAACGGAGCTCCCATTCTCCTTGAAAATGCTAAAGTTATCAAAGGCGCCTCAGAGGTGTCCGGTACGGATTTTGCGAAAGAGATGACAAGAATGATGGAGGCCCAGAGGGCTTATTCTTACTCTTTAAAAATGGTGCAAACCTCCGATGAGATTGAAACAACTATAAATACACTTCGGCAAAGCTGAGAATAGCAGGTAAGGAAGGAGGGTGATATCATGAAGATAACACGTTACGATGAAATGAGCGGATTGGGGCTGGACTTGATTCGGGAGATAGGCAGCATAGGCACAGGCAATTCGGCTACGGCACTGTCCTCCATGTTGGGAAAGACCGTGCGCATGACTCTTCCGGATGTGCAGATTCTCGGTTATAATGAAGCCATTAAATTCTTGGGAGATCCGGAAGAAATTGTGGCGGCTATATTGGTAAAAATGTCAGGAGAAATTAATGGTCTGATGCTGTTTGTCCTGAAGCTGGATTTTATCAACCAGGTCTTATCCATTCTTATGAAGGAGGAAATAGAAGACTATTACCAGTTAAATGTTTTGGAAACCTCTGCACTTGAGGAGGTGGGAAATATTATTATTTCTTCTTACGTCAATGCAATTTCCTCTCTCAGTGACGTCTCCATTAATCTGTCTGTTCCTGATACAGCGGTTAATATGCTGGGTGGAATATTAAGCGTACCCATGGTGGAGTTTGGCTATCAGACGGATAAAATGATGATGATCAGCGGCCAGTTTATCATAGGGGGCAAGGAGCTACATAGCGATCTTCTAATGATGCCGGAGATTCAGTCATTGAACTTTTTAATGGAAAAGTTGGGGATAATCAATGGATAAAAATCTGACGGTTGGAATCGCAGACATGAAGTTTGCCAGGCAGGAGGGGATTTTGATCACTTATGCCCTTGGTTCCTGTATTGGGATAAGTTTGTATGACCCAATGATTAAGCTGGGAGCTTTGGTACATATTATGCTTCCGGAGGTTTTCGGTTCAGGTGATGGGAATATTTTTAAGTACGCAGATACTGCACTGGCTGAAACGCTGCGCAAGATAGAGATCATGGGAGCGAGAAAGCCCAGATTGATTGCTAAGATTGCCGGAGGAGCCAAGATGTTTGAATTACAGGGAAACAGTACTCTTGGTAATATCGGCGCCCGTAATATAGTCAGCGTGAAACAGATTCTTCGCTCAGAGGGGATCCGCCTCGTGGCTGAGGATGTGGGAGAAAACTACGCACGGACCATGACGTTTGATGTCAGTACGGGGGGAGTCCGAATCAGGACTTACGGTAGAGCGGAAATTGATTTGTAAACATTATGAACCGGAGGAATTATGCCGATATTTTATTAGGCAATGTTTTTGCCGGATTATATTGAGATAAAGGAGAAGAAGTATGGCAGAAACAGAAATTTTGTTAGAGTCAGGAACCAATGAGATTGAAATAATGGAATTTACCATTTACGGTGAATTATATGGCATCAATGTGGCAAAAGTACGTGAAATCATGATGTCAGATAAAGTAAAGCCCATTCCTCATGCTCACCCTTCTGTGGAGGGAATATTCAAGCCCAGAGAAATCCTTCTCACTGTAATTGACCTTCCTCATTATCTGACAGGAAGCAAAACAGAGCAGCAACCGAAAGATTTATTTATTATTACTAACTTTAACAAGCTGCACATTGCGTTCCGTGTTCACAGCGTGGTTGGAATCAGCCGCATTTCATGGAAGGATATACAGAAGCCGGACAATACCATCAGCCGGGGGGAAGAAGGAGTAGCAACAGGCATTGCCCAGTGCGGGAAGGATTTGGTGACAATCCTGGATTTCGAAAAAATCGTAGCAGAGATTGCTCCGGAAACAGGGATTCAGATAAATGAGATTAACAAATTTGAAGACAGGGAAAAAAATGGAAGTCCAATTCTGATTGCAGAAGATTCCATATTATTGACCAGGATGATAGAAGCCTCACTTAGGAAGGCAGGCTACCATAACCTGACTTTTAAGAATAACGGACAGGAAGCATGGGATTACTTAAATCAGATTCGAAATGATTCGGACTTTACTAGTAAAGTAAGTCTGATTATTACAGATATCGAAATGCCGGAAATGGATGGTCACCATCTGACAAAGCTTGTGAAGGATGATAAAATATTACAGCACATCCCGGTTGTTATTTTTTCTTCCATGATCAATCAGGAATTAATGATCAAAGGAAAGCAGCTGGGCGCAGATGAGCAGTTGTCCAAACCGGAAATCGGACATCTGGTGGAAGTAATTGACCATTTGCTTCAAAGGAGGTAAAACAATGGATAGATATGTCACCCGGCAGCCTATTAAGGCACTTAAGGAGGACAAGATCATTGGCTACGAGGTGCTGTTTCAAAAGGATTATGACGCACTCTATAATAGTACCGATGTGGCGGCGGCAGATACCATCGCAGGTTTTCTTATGCAGAACACGGAAAGGATTTTCCAGGATAAACTTACGTTTGTAACATTTACTCCTTCTTTATTGTTCCGGAATATGCCGAAAATTTTTGACAAGGATAAATTAATCATACAAATTGAAGATCATGTGATGATTCATCCTTTATCGCCTGCTATAATCAAAAGATACCGCACGGAAGGCTACATATTTGCAATCAATGATTTCCAGTTTTCTCCCAAGTATTTTACCATGCTGGATTATGTTACCTACATAAAAGTGGATATCAGCAGTAAGCACGAAGGAAGAGAACGGACTTCCTTAAATAATCTTATCAACACCATGAAGGGCTTTGATAAGAAATGTATCGCAACCGGTGTCAATACCAAGGAAGACTATGAGCTTGCCATGGAAGTCGGCGCTGACTATGCGGAAGGCAGCTATGTGGCGGAAGCTATGGCCAAGAAAGTGAAACGGATGGAATTCCTGGAAGGGAACTTCTTCCAACTTGTTGTGGAAGTGTCTAAAGACGAACCGGATATTGAACAGATAGAAAAGGTTATAAGCCATGATGCAGCATTAAGTTACGCTCTTCTTAAAATAGTAAATTCTGCTTATTTTGCTCTTCGCAGACGAGTGTCCTCCATCCGCCAGGCTCTGGTTACTATGGGTATCAGTCAGTTAAAGCAATGGGTATACCTTTTAAGCTTTAACAGTGAATTCGAAAATGATGAGTCCCGTGAAGCCATGATGAAGCTGTCTTTCCTTCGGGCTAATTATGCTATGGTTCTTTCTGATAATATCAAGGATCTGCCCATTATCCGATCAGAGGTTTATATGATGGGAATGTTCTCGACCTTGCAGTACATGATTGATGCACCTTTGGAAGAAATTCTGGAAGAAGTACCTGTGGCCCAGGAGATCAAGGATGCGCTGCTTAAGCAGGAAGGAATATGTGGAGCGCTCTATAAACTCATTCTTAGCTATGAAAACGCGGACTGGAAAGCTGTAAAGTCTCTATCAAATGAATTAGGAATCCCTTCTTCTCTTCTAGCACAAACCTATATGGATTGTGTGGAAACCGTAAATGAGATATGGGAAGGCGTTGTAAGTAGTGTTGTAGATCGGGAAACAGAGAATATAATAAAAGAAGCCCACACCTAATGGTGTGGGTTTTCTTTTACAGTAGAACAGGCTTTGGTCAATTCTACAACTACTTGTTGGGTAAAACGGGTGTTATAAAAATTTAAAAGAGGAGACGCGGTGGAATTCTCCGCAACTATGTATTTGGGGGGCAGATGGGACAAAGCCAGGGCCGTGACATCGGCAGTGCACCGATCACAGTCGCAAACATCGAATTTATCCATGTATTCTGATACTGCATTCTTTACGATGTGTTCCATAACATTTAGATATTGAAATGATGGAATCAATTTTTTCGGAGCCTCAGGCTCCGTATCCCGGTCAAGGGGAAGAGCTTCCGGTTCAGGAGTATTATCCACTCCTTCTGCCTCTTCCAACTGCTCCCTGATCAATTCTGCCACCGGGTCGGGGGCAGAAGAAGACATATCTATAATGGAAATAGGAGTTGGTGGAGAAGGTGGCTGATTTGAATCCGTAAGTTCCCTGATTTTTTCTGTGGAATCGGAGGTTTGCCGGGCTGCAAGATTTTCTTTGGCAGCCTCTTCTTTAGAAGATTCAGAATCTTCTCCTGCTAACAGATTCATAACATGAGCTGTTTTACTGCTTTTTCTGGCCATAATTGAAACTCCCTTCGGGTAATTAATTTCTACGTTGTTTAATCAGTTCCAGAACCTCGGAAATCAATTCCTTATAGTCCTGGGCAGGATTGGATCTGGGAGCATAATCCAGAAGATTTACTCCCTGGGCAGGGGCTTCCGCCACGCTGACGCTGGATCGGATATGGGTGTTAAATACCGTAGAGTTGATCTGCAGTGCGATTTTCTGAGCCATTTCCTTAACCTCTTTGGAAAGAAGGGTTCTGGGATTATATTTGTTAAGCAATATTCCAAGGACCACCAAATCCGGATTGACGGAGGAACGGACGGTGTTGATGGTATCTTTAATCTGGGAGACACCCAAAAGGCTTAGGATTTCCGGAATCATGGGGATGATCAGATAGTCAGCAGCCGCATAAGCATTTACAGTGAGAATATTTAATGCAGGGGGAGTATCAATAATTATGTAATCGTAATATCCGGCTACAGTAGAGAGAATATTCTTTAAAATACATTCCCGCTGCTTTCCCGTAAACTCCAGTTCAGCTCCGCTTAACAGAATATTGGAGGCAATTACATCACAGCGCTTTGTAGTCTGGATAGCCTCCTGCAGGGAAGCGGTTCCCTTTAAAACTTCGTAAATGGTTGCGCCGGATTCGATCTGCAGTCCAAGGCTGAAGCCTAAGTTACCTTGAGGGTCTAAATCCACCGCCAAAACTCTTTTATTATTCATGGCGAGACCGCAGGCAAGAGCACAGGAAGTGGTTGTTTTGCCTACGCCGCCTTTTTGATTTGTAATTGCAATGACAGTTGACAACTTCTATTCCTCCAATCGTAAATTGAAATAATGCTATTATCTTTAGTATACAATATGTCGATAAATAAGTATAGTGAAAAACAATAAAAAAGCTGTATTTTAGAGAATCATGTAGATATGTGTCGTTTAGAAAGGAGCTTCAATATGGCATCAGTATACAATAATGTGGCTAGTAATAGTTTATCTTCTTCTGTTCGTGGCTATGGCGGCCTTGCAAGCGGCTTAGACCGTGACAATCTGATTAAAGGAATGACCGCCGCCACAAGAGCGAAGATTGCAAAGCAGGAAAAGAGCAAACAGTCCTTGCTGTGGAAACAGGATGCTTACCGCTCGATCAGTTCCAAGCTGGTTGAGTTTTCAAGAAAATATACTTCCTATTCCTATTCAAGTACCAATCTTTCAAGTCCTGCTTTTTGGGCATCGAACAACGTTACGGCAATAGGGGCAAACAGCAAGTATGTACAGGTTTCAGGAAGTTCTTCTGTAGCAGATTCCATTTCCATTGTAGGAGTGAAACAGCTTGCCCAGAAAGCCTCTGTGATTTCCAATGATAGGGTTTCTGATGGAGCACTGGAAACTGGAATGATTGATTTAAATGAAAACAAAATGATGAGTACTCTGGAGGGGCAGTCTTTAACCTTTCAGTATGGGAACAAAACTTTTTCTGTTTCTTTACAAAGTGGTGTGGATAAGAATGGCGATCCATACGATTATTCCACTGAAGCCAGTACGGTAGACGCTATCAATAGGTCTCTGAAAGAGGTTGCCATTGGGGACGGCAAGACTTTGGCAGATGTTCTGGAGGCAACATATTCTTCTAAGCTGGATTTTAAGTCCGTTGATCCTAATAAAAATGAAATCCGCCTCGCAGGTGGAAGTAAAGGAGCGATGGAAGCCCTTGGTATCAGTGACAGCAATGTGTGGTCGCAGCTGGTAAAGGATGGTAAGACAGTGATTGGTGAGGCCGGAATGTCGGCAGAAATAATGGAGAAGGATCAAACTCTTTATAAAAATAAGTCCTTTGAAGAGCTAGTAAATGAGAAAAGCATGAGCTTTACTTATAATGGGGTTACGAAATCCATAGTCCTATCCAGCCAAGGCAGTATGGCGGAGTTGGCGAAAGACATCAATACTAAGCTGGAAAAAGAATTTGGAAAGGGAAGAATTAATGTGACGGTGGTTCCGGAGCTGGATGCTAATGGTGATCCGAAGGATCCTGCAAGGGGAATGCTTAAGTTTGAAACAATAAAGCCTGATGGAACAACTGATGACTCTTCCAACTTAATGATCAACTATGGCGATGCAGAGGTGAGAGCAGCCTTACAAGTAGTAAACGGGGAATCAAACCGTCTGAACTTGGATGCAGCGGTCGGGGAATCTGGCTTAAAAATCACCGATTCGCTAAGTAATCCGCTAAAAATTGTAATCAATGGTGTAAACATTAATGAGGACGGAACCCTTACTGATAAAAGTACCTTGAATCAAATCATGGAAAAAATCAATCGCTCCGATGCTGGCGTGACTGTGAGCTATATGAGAGATGCTGATAAATTCTCTTTCGTAGCGAAAGAAGAAGGAGCGTCAGGAGAAATTAAATTTGATCTTGAGGGGGCGGATAATGAAAAGCTGTTTGGAGCCATAGCCAAGCCTATCACAAATCCTGATGACAGCCAATCTGCTGCGAAGTATTCTGGTAAGGATGCCATAGTATTAGTCAAATATGCCGGCTCACCGGATCAGGTCGAATTGACCAGAGGAAGTAACACCTTTGATCTGAATGGGTTAAATGTCACCGTAAGCGGAACCTTCAATGAGTCAGGAACGGGAGGGGCAGATCAGGCTGTCACCTTTAACGCTAAAACAGATTCCGATAAGATTACAAAAGCAGTTTCCGAGATGATTAAGGATTACAATGATATCATCAAGCTGGTTAACGATCAGATTTCCACTAAACCAAACCGCAAATATGAACCATTGACTGATGAGCAGAAGGCGGAGATGTCGGAAAAACAGATTGAGCAATGGGAGGCAAAGGCCAAAGAAGGCCTGTTGTTCAATGATCCTGACTTAAGAGGTCTGTCTGACAGTATGCGCTTTATCTTTGAAGGTGGCTCTGAAAAGAAAGCCCTTCTGGAGTCTTATGGAATTTCCACAAGCAATAAATACCAAGAGAACGGAGCGTTGGTATTTGACGAGGTAAAGTTCCGGGCAGCCCTTGAGAAGTCTGGAGAAGACTTACAGAAGCTGTTCACCGATGGTGCGGATACTCTTACTGGAGATAAGGGTGGCGTTATGACCCGTTTAACTGCAATTACAGATAAATACGCTTCTGAAACAGGTGCCACAAAGGGTATCCTGATTGAAAAAGCAGGTTCCTCCTATGCTCCTGTCAGCATTCTCAACAATAATATCAAGAAGTCCGTGGACAGAATTGATGATTATATCGAGCGTCTCCAGTCTCAGCTTAAGTCGGAGACAGACCGCTATATTAAGCAGTTTACCTCTCTGGAAACATTGATTTCTCAAATGAACTCCCAAAGCAGCTGGCTGCAGAGTTCATTCGGCGGTCAATAAAGAATGGCGGTGTAGAACATGAATGCCTATGGTTATCAGAATTACAAAACGCAGGCGGTAAATACCATGACTCCTGGAGAGATGCTTGGTCTCCTGTATGATGAGTTATTAAAGCGTCTGACTAGAGCGGAGCTTGCCCTGGAGAAAAAGGATTATGTGCTTTTTGACCAATCCATGCAGCGTTCCGTTGAAATTGTAAATTATTTAAAAAATACTTTGAATCATAAATATGAAATAAGCTCCGAGCTGAATCGGTTGTATGATTTCTTTCTTTATGAGTTCAGCCGGATTAGCGCGGGAAGAAATCCAAAGGTGATTGAAGAAGTCAGACCCTTGATAGTAGAATTGAGAGATGCCTTCAAAGAAGCGCAGAAGTTAAGCAGTTAAAGAGTGGTGCCGGAGGGAAGATTTTCTCTCCGGCTATTTGATATTCATTTATGAGAATGAGGGAGGATGCACATGGAAGAATCCATTCTGTTTGAAATTCTTAAAGAGATGCAGAAAAAATATACGTTTATTGTCGAAATTGAGCGCATTACCCGGGAGATGGGAGATGCCCTATCTCGAAATGACAGGGAATCGGTTCAACTACTGTTGGGTATGCGCCAGGATGAAATGAACAAAGCAGATGTATGTACCAGGAACGTAGATTGCCTCGTATCCGCCCTATCACCGGAAGACGGCAGTCAGGTTAGAGAATGGCTTAACGGCGATGGAGGCAGGAATCCTGACAGTCCTATGGCAGGGATGTTGGTGGAGAAGAGAAAGAGCATTCAGCTGGCGCTGAAACGGACCATTGAGGCGGATCGCTACATAAGCATGCGGTTATCAGGAAAGGACTCTTTCTATCAATAAAGATCGTAGAAGTACGATTCGTTAATTCGGAGGGCCGATCATCCAAAGAGGCCCTCCATTTGAAGCATGATAGTTTAATTCTTTCAATATAAGTGCGGGGTCCCAGTCTAATTGACAATTATTGTATTGATTGGCATCAGCAATTTTTATCTGGCCCTCTTCTGTAAAGCGGGTAAGAATAATAAAATGCCCATTCTGAGTAAAATGCCCTTTCTTCATAAGGGCTACAATCACATGGCCGGAATTTAATGCATTCTCCAGCCCTTGGACCGTATAATCCTTAACTGGCGCGGCATTTAGGCCATAAGCCAGGGCGCTGTCTAAAATCAGACGGTGATAAGAACCTTGGCCGGGCGCCCAGGACTTATTTGCTGCCGCCCACGCAGCTATATCAGGAGGAAGCACCTGATTACCGGTAAGGCTTGTGACAACCATAGCCATAACGGTAGGGCCGCAGCCATAGGTGGAAAGAGGATCCTTTCCCCCATATAGAAAGCCGCCCCACCTCGCATCATTCTGGTTATAGTAGGTAAGAGGGCCGCATACGCTGTCCAGCATAAGGTCATACCTTCCCTCTTGGGGAAAATCAGCTGCAGCCGCTTCAAGGCTTTCATTTTGAGAATAGTCTGAAACAACTTCTGTTCCACTTCCTGCCGGGATCGTCTGATCGAAGGAAGGAGAGGCCATAAAAGGTATTACAGTCATAAACAGAGTTCGAAACAGGATATATTGGATGGTATTCAACACATTCACCTTTTCTTTATTAATATTATTCATTTCTATTTTATTTATCGAACTACTGTCTGATAAAGTTAAGATTGCTTCAAAAAAACCGATATATAATATAAGAGGTATTATTTTACAGCGGTAAATGATAGGCCGTCTGCAGGAAACCGTATATTGATTAAAGGTGGAATCGTGAATGAGTAAAGGATACGAAGAACGGTATTTAATAACACTGCTGTCATCTGTGATGAACCAGAAGGAATCGCCGGCACCGCTGAGGAACTTAAATTGGGATAAGATGTTTCGGCTTGCTGATTATCATCGTGTGGCTCATGTTGTATATTACGGAATTATGGGATTAGATGAAGAGATACCTCAGTCTATCCGTCAGCGATTTTTTGGGAAATATTTAGAATCCGTTCATCGGGTTGAACGTTTGCGTTCAACAGAAAAGCAGGTACAAGCTCTTCTGGAAAGGAACGGGATTAACTGCTTTTTTTTAAACTATTCTGATTTTGTTAAATGCTATCCCATTGAAGAAATGTGCTGCAGGGAATTTATAGAGATTGGCACGGAAAAGAAGTATGCCCAGACCATCAGAACACTTCTCTGGGAAGCGGATTTTGAAGATCGATATACAGAAATTCGAGGGGAGCTGTACTATCGAGTTCCAGGGAACAAGGTATTGTGCTTCAACCAAACCATGTTTTTCAGCAGGTTAATGCAAAAGTTTTATACCAATTTACTTCATTCCTTACCAAATAAAAAGGGTATGAAATATATTCGGGATATGAATGCCAGTGAGATATATTTATTCCTTATGTGCAGGCTGACAGATTCTTACGCCAGAGGGGATATCAGCTTAAGCCAGATTATGGACTTTTGGGTATTTTATAAAAATCAAGGGGAATTCTTTTTATGGCCTTATATTTACGAACGTTTAAAGGAGCTTAAAATAGAGGAATTTGCGGAACGTCTGGAATATCTCATCCTCCGCTGGTTTGGCACTGGAGCAGGAATTGAAAATGTGGAAATATATGATGCCATGGAATCCTACATCTTCAGCAAAGGAACAGAAGGGCGTGAAATCAGTTCTCAGTTCCTGCCTTTGATCAAAACGGTTGCCGACTGCTATTCCAGAGACAGGAAAAGAGAAGAACTCCTAAGACTGGTAGCTTGGCTTTTTCCAGACCGGGAGTATATGGAGACTATATATCCTGCATTGGAGAACTTCAGCATACTTCTTCCATATTTTTGGCTTATCCGCCTTGGAAGATATTTCGTTAGGATGATTGGAAGCAAAATAGGAGAGAAGTTTAGGATCTCAAAAAAGACAGTTTTTCTGCATATGATGAAAAGATATCAGAAAGTAAATGCGAAAGAAAAAATAGAAGCGGAAGAAGATACAAAAGAAGATACTAGAGAAGATACAAGAGAAGAAGATACAAAAGAAAAAACAGCGGAAATACCTAAATAATATCAGGTATTTCCGCTGTTTTTTGACTGACTCATCAAGTCCTTGATTTTAGAAATAGAGTCTTCGTTTAGGCTGGAGGAAGCGGCCTCCTGATTAGCTGAGGCAGCCTCCAATAGCTCTGTTCGAAGAATTGAAATTTCTTTTGGTGCATCAATTGCTAACTTAACCCAATCATTTCCAATTTCAACAATTGAAACAGTTATGTTGTCACCAATTGTAAGGGACTGATTATTTTTTCTTTGAAGAATCAGCATACGACTCCCCCTTTTTTATAAAATCCTTAAGTGGATGACGGAAGCGGTAAAGAGGATTGTCCAAAATTACCTGTCTGCCTTCCCGGGTTTCCGTATTTACCGCAATGGGAGCCTTTAAGTTTACCGTACTGCTCTCCATTGGATCATGGATTACGCTGATAACATAATAAGAAATCTTATCTTCGCCGTCAGAAACTTTTAGAAGTTTTTGATCCTCCTGAGATAATTCCGGTTCGTATTTTTCATAAAACTGGAATGGATTCATAAGAATAAAGGAAACGCTTAAATCATCTATAGACTGCAGACAGATCAACGCATCGCTATTCTCCTGAAAGGCCAGAGGAACATAATTTTTCAAGTCGGTAAAACCAAACAATCCATCAGAAAAATGTATAAATTCTTTTTCTGAGCAAGTAATCTTGCCAAAATATTGTGTACTAATTTCCATAAATACCTCCAGAGTACAGGATTAAGCGATAAGATCTACCGAAGTATGCTCGAATAAATCGGCTGCGCTAGGCGGAACATAAAGAGGCTTTCCAATATATTCAATATTCACATCAGGCATTTGGGTGATTGACAGCTCAACGTTTCCAGGTATAAATTCAAATTGTCCATTTGCTATTTTTATGTCAAAACTCATTCTATCCATTTCGTATTGCATAGAAAAGTCAGGTTCGGACCATTCAATATTAGGCCCTGTATTAGGAAGGAATTGTAATCCGAATTCTCCTGTAGGCATTTGGGCACGCTGACTGAATATTAAGTCAAGGGGATTTGAAATGTTAGGGTCTAACAATATAGCACCTTCTTCTGCGTATGCAGCAGTAGCCTCCATGGCGGCTGATTTACCCATGGCAGCAGATTGCCTCACACTTTCCATTGTAGTGGGACAGACTGAATTACGTGCATCGAACGTATCCAGATACAATTTAGTAGGGCGGTTTTTTACAGTCAGGCCGCCCTTGTTTCTGTCGGTTATCAGGTCAGACTTAGAACTGGAATATTCCAATTTTGCTCTCTGAATTTTCAGTTCGTATTTAATCGGTATGGTCGTAATTCTAAGCAATGGTTCCATTATATCACACCTCCATCAACTTTACTTCATGAAATCAATAAAAGATGGAGATAAGATACTTGTTCCTACCTTTAGGGCTGCATTGTATGCATACTGATTCCACATATAATCGGTAATAGCATCAGCAGGGTCTATTCCTTCCACCTTTAACATTTGTTCCTGTAGAGAAATATCGTTATTTTCAAGACGGTCTTTTGTAGTAGTTAAAAACTCAGATTTAACACCCAGATTCGTGACTTCATTTAATACGTTGGAACCTAAGTCTTTAAACTTGTTTGCAAGTTTTCCATAAGCGTCTGCATCAAAGTTACCTGCCTCCAGGGCATCAGCCAACTGGCCGGCTAAAACAATGACATTATTGCTCACACCAGCTGCATCTTGTCCGTATCCAATGGCCTTTATACCGGGAAGAGAAAGATTAAATGCGCTGGAAGGCACGACACGGTCAGCTCCGTCGAGAGAAAGCCCCAGCCCTAAATCAACATAAAGGGTTTCTTTGGACAAATTTGCAAGAGTTTTATAATCTTGACTTCCGGGTGCGGCATTCACATCAATGCCCCGGTAAGTAAGGGTCTTTCCATCTTCAGAGAGCGCAAAGGGAGGATTCTTACCGTCTGCTCCGGCAAATAAAAATGTATCCTCATAGGTGGAGTTAAGGCTTAAGACCATGGATTTTTGAAACTGACGGATTGCAGTTGCAAAGGTTTGTCGCGTTTCCGGTGTCTGCTTGTCACCGCTCATAGCCTGTAGGTTATATTCAGCACTAATTGTTTTTATAGCATTGGATACCTGCATGAGCGCATCTTCCTGCCCATCCTGACGGGACTGAACGTCCGATAGTGTGTTCAAATTATCCAGATTCTTGTAGTATTTGCGGTGAAGCTGAGATGCACGGGCTGCAGATGCAGGGTTCTCCGAGACGCTGTTAAAGCTACGTTGTGTCATAACATGGTTTCTAGATATATTTAAGTTGCCTATGGAAGCTGCAAGATTGCTTTTATAATTCCGTATAATCGCATTAGTTGAAATTCTCATTGGAAACCTCCTATCTTCCTACAATGCCTGTATTGTTTATTAATGTATTCAGCGCTTCGTCAAGGGTTGTCATAAGACGGGCGGCAGCTGAAAAGGATCTTTGGTACTGCATCAGGCTAATACCTTCCTCATCTAAAGAGACACCTGATACGGCATCCTTGCTGTCTGCAGTCTGCTGAAGCACAGATATGTGGTTATTAAGAATCGCTTTGTTGGCAGAGCTGTCAATACCCTGGGTGTTTTCCAGGTTAGAATAGCACTGGGAAAAGTTTCCGGTATAGTGGGTAATATATCCGGTTTGAGCAACTCCGTTGGTGTCCATGTAGGTGTATTCATATTTGAAAACCCGTTCATCAGTCAGGGATTTCAGCATTTTTATAATGTTGTCATTGGCAGTGGAACCAGCATCATCTTTATGAGAAGCAATGATGTGAATGGTGTTGTTCATCCAGTCATCGGATATTTTAATGTTGCTGGCGGTAAAGCGATTGCTTCCATCGGAAGTCTGGAACAAATCAAAGTTTCTAACATTGAGAGGATTTGCTTTATAGACAATTGACATATCCTTATCACCGGGGGTTTTGATGCTGTCCACATTCGTTGGTACAGGATTAGTACTGCGCCATTCCAGCTTTCCGGAATTATAGGACCATTCGCCTGCTTCACTGTTTCCATCTACAAGCATTGATGGAGTTGTGCCATTATTCAATTTATCAGTCAGGTTTTTTAAACTTTCTTCAAGAGTTGCTCCAATGGATATATCGTTTATACCGTTTCCGTCGCCAAATGTATAAGTCTCACCATTGATCGTAATTTTTTCTCCCGTTAGGAAGTTTCCGGTCGCCTTTGAGTAATCCATTCTGAAAACTGCTTTTCCATCAGTGTCCTTTAATGCCGTACCTATAGTCGGCAGCAGAGTCACGCCGGTATAAGGCTTCGTATTGCCATTCAATTCATTAAAGGTATTAGCAAAAGTCTGTACAAATGCTTCAAAGGATTTTTCGTAATATCCAATTCCTCTGTAATCTGAAGAAGGATGGTCCAGTTCTCCCGATTTATTCAATACATCTACAGTTCCTTTTAAACTTCCCTCTTTCAAATAATTGGTAATATCCGTCTTTAGGGAGCTTACATCCGCATCGTTGGAGAAATTGCTGGCAGGAATCAATGATATGGAAACCTTACCGTCAGGCTCACCGTTGAATCCTTTGTTTCGTGTCATAGAAATTGATGCGACATTTTCGCCATGTTCTCCTGCTGTAAGAGGAAAGGTCATTCCATCGCTGCCTCTGAAATTTACAACCGGATACTCAAATTTAGCTCCTGAAGCGACAACCACATCCTTGTAAGTAACAGTGATGGGAAGGTAGCCGGCAAGCTCATCAAACTTTTCATTTCTCTTATCCAAAAGCTCCAGAGCTGGGTTACCTTGTACCTGGCTCTTCCAGATGGCATCGTTTAACTCTCCGATGTCAGATAGAAGACCGTTAATGGCAGGTATATCCGTATTCTCCAGGCCATTGATGGTTTCCTCCCGAACGCTTTTTAAGTCAGCGGCCTTTTGATGTATGTAATTTACAATGACCTGAACCCTGGAACGGACTATGCTGTCAAACTCGCTATCATTTGCATTGGCGGACAACTGATCAAGGCTGGAACTTAAATCACTGAGAGCCTTTTTTAATGCTTCCTTATCGGTTTCATCAAAAATATCGGCTAATTGATCTAAGGTAGTCTGTCTTGCATCTGCCGTTCCCACCTTGGCAATTTGATTTCGGAACTGAACATCTAAAAATGGATCTCTTATCTGTGAAATGCCGGTAATCTCAACACCATAACCGATTTTTGAACCAGGTCCGGTACTCATAGAATCGGCGCCTCTTGTATTAAAGCTTGCAAGATCCACCCTCTGTCTGGTATAGCCTTTTGTGTTAATATTTGCTATATTCTGTCCGGTTACGTCAATGGCCCGCTGGCTGGCAGTCATGGCCAGTTGGGCAATGGTAAAGCCGGAGAAAGTAGAGCGTGTCATAATAATCCCTCCCATTTTGCATTGTCTGGAGCCATTTTCCCTTGGGAATTCTGAATGGCTTTGTTTATCATGTGAAGATTGATTTCTATCATGGTTCGTGCACCGTCACTTATTTCCTGAAACAGCCTGACCTGATTGGAAAGCCTGTCAAACAGTTCTTTCAGCTTATCACGTTCCTCGTCCTCTGAGACTTTTGAAAGTATCTGCTGAAAGGTATCACCCTTCATGCCAAGCTGTTCCTGGCAATCCTCACGCTTTTTATCAAGGCCTCTCATCTTTAAAATGGCGGCCTGTTCTTTGTTCATGCAATCTTCCACATAAGTGACCCGATTTTTTTTAGCGGCTTCCAGTTTTACCTGTTCTACTTTAACCAGGTCTTCAAAAAGCTGGATCATATCCTCAATTACTGCGATAAAATTATTCATGGAAATCGGCTCCTTTGTATAAGAGAATTCTTTCGGCAATCTTGTTGGCATCTACTTGATAGGTTCCGTCTTCAATCTTTTGTCTTAAGAGATTCAGCTTTTCTTCTGATGTGGTCTGCTTTACTTCTTTCATAAGAGCATCTTTTAGGTTTGAGATGAACTTGGTATCCATTGCTTCCTGAGGAACGGAACGGATCGTGATTTCATCGTAATTGTTCTTGCCGGATTCAGAAGGGGTGATATCATTTTGATCCTGGTTTTGCCGTATCATGGAGGTATTATACAACGTACCGTAATAGTTCTGTGAAATACGCATTTATTTACTCCTTTCTAAGAATTTTATAAGGAAATTCGATTTGCCTGGTGGCTCATCAAAGGCTGCTTTTTCTTTACATTTATAATATCGTCAGTTTTGAGAAAATATTAACTTCAGGAATAGAATTTCTCAATTAAAGAGAACTTAAATGCTTCATCAGGACGCCTGCAATATTTCCACAGGATACCTGTCTGGTGACAGCTCCTATATTATAGGCTACCATAGGCATTCCGTAAACAACGCAGCTTTCTTCATCCTGACCGATGGTAAAAGCTCCCTTTTTTTTCATATTGAGAAGTCCTTCGGCCCCGTCACGTCCCATACCGGTCATGATGATCCCCACGGAGGAGGCTCCGGCTGTATCGGCTACGGATTGGAATAGAACATCCACGGAAGGACGGTGTCCGCTTACTTTTTCACCGGGGTAGCAGTTTACTGTGTAACGGCTTCCCATTTTAACTACCTTCATCTGTAAGTCACCGGGAGCAATCAGTACTTGGCCCCTTTCAATGGTATCCCCGCTTTGGGCTTCTTTTACATTCATGGCGCAAAGCCGGTTTAAACGGTCTGCATACATTTTGGTAAAACCCTCCGGCATATGTTGTGTGACCACAATTCCGGGTGTGTCCGCAGGAAGATCTTTTAACACCTGAAGAGTTGCTTCTGTTCCACCCGTAGAAGCGCCTATGGCAATTATGGTATTAGAGGCATTCATGGAGAGAGCCGCTTTTCCCATGGCAGACGTCCCTGGTTCTATGAGAGGATGGGGAGAAACTGGGACTTTAATGGCAGCACGGGAAGCAATAAAAATTTTGCTGATTAAGGTATTTAAGAATGTGCTGGCAGTATTACTGCTGGACATGTCAGGTTTTCTTACAAAGTCCACGGCGCCTGCGGAAAGGGCATCAAACACGTTTATATTAAGAGAAGAGACTAAAATGACTGGAACCGGATGTTTAGGAAGAAGTTTTTTTACAAATTCAATGCCATTGACCATGGGCATTTCTACATCAACTGTCACTACGTCAGGTTTAAGTAAAGGAATCTTACGTTCGGCATCAAATGCATCGACCGCATATCCTATCACTTCTATATTGGGGTTTTGAGAGAGAGTATCAATTAATACCTTGCGAAACAGCAGGGAATCATCTACTATGAAAACTCGGATTTTTTTTGCCATAATTTATTCCTCCTGTTATTTCTTCTTATCTGCCCACGCTTTATTGGCAGAGCCCATACCGCAGTCATACTGCAATTCTAAATCCGTGTAATATAAAATCCATTTACTGAAATGGAGAGACAGTAAATAGATTTTATATTACGCAGATCATTCTTTTCGGTAAGTAGCCGGCATTAAGTACCGGTAAGGCGTTTTTTCTTTGTTAATTGTTTCGGAGTGCCCGATAAATAAGTATCCGCCTGGAGCTGTTGCATCATAGAATCGCTGAATCAGCCCGTCTTTGGTATTCTGATCAAAATAAATCATGACATTTCTGCAAAAAATAATATCAAATTTTAACCGGAACCGAATGGGGTCCATAAGATTAAAGGTTTGGAAAATAACATTTGATTTAATTGCCGGAGCTACGGAATATAATCCCTGCTCCGGTGTTTTAACAAAGTATTTGGATCTCCACTCAGGAGATAAGTTCTTTAAGGATTCTTCATCATATACCGCTTCCTTTGCGGCCCTTAGTGCATTCTGGGAAATATCCGTGGCAAGGACTCTGGTGTCCCAGAGGGCGGCTTGGGCCCCCAGGGTATCCTTGATAATCATGGAAATGGTATATGGTTCTTCGCCGGATGAACATCCGGCGCTCCAAATGCTTAAAACTTTATTCTTTTTTGTACTTATAAGATAAGGAAGAACGGTATCTCTAAAAAAATTAAAATGTGCTTCTTCCCTCATAAAGTAAGTATAGTTGGTTGTAAGTTTGTTGAGCATTATTTCCAGATCAGCCTGATTCTTTGAAGAAAGAATGTGATCTACATAATCTGTGAAGGAAGTGTATCCCATGGAAATGATAGTGTTTGACAATCTTCCCATTATGAGCTGCATCTTTTTGGACAGGTCGATTCCATAATTTTTTTTCATGAAGTCCACCAGCCGTATGAAATCATGCTGCGAAATTGTTAACATAGGGTAGCCGTCCTTTATGAATTATTGACTAAGGTTTCGCAGTCCAGTAGAAGGACAATGTGGTTATCTGCAACTGATATCATGCCGCTGACCAGTTCTTCCCGGTTATTGGCCGGAACTGGTGAGATTCTGGAATAATCAATATCAAGAACCTGCTCCACGGAATCCACGATGATTCCTATAAAAACAGAATCTACATTCAGAACAATGATACAGCTTGAGCTGGTATATTCAATGTCCGGCTTGCCAAGTCTTGATCGGATATCCATGATGGGAACGATCTGACCTCTTAAGTTGATGATTCCTTTTACATATCCTGGTACCATGGGCATAGCAGTAATGGTATGGTTGGTAATGATTTCAATGATATAATTGGTGCTCACACCAAAGGTTAAGTTCTCTGTGCGGAAGGTTAAATAGCGTTCCGTGGTTTCTGTCCGTGCGGAAGTAAAAACTTCGGATGTAGCTGTATTTTCTGCTGGCATTTGTATTCCTCCGATTTCAATTTGCTTGTCTAGTACTGGTTTTGTGATGCGGCATACAGGTTTAAAACGTCTAATATGATGCTGATATTACCATCACCAAGAATGGTACAGCCGCTAATACCTGAATCCTTAACATTGAAGCTGTTTAAGAATACCGGAAGCGGTTTTACAACGACCTGCTGTTCTCCTAAAAGCTCATCGACAAAGAGACAGTAAGATTTATCACCGGATTCTACCCAAACCAGAATTCCGTCTTCAATGCTTGTAATTTCTGTTTCAATGTTATAAAGTCTATGAATGCGGATAATGGGATAGAATTGGTTCATGCACCTGACGATCTCATTGCCTTCCGTATCGTAGATCACTTCTTCATTCTTCACCTTAAAGGACTGGCGGATATTCGCAATGGGGATGGTAAAGACTGATTTACCCACTGAGATCTCCATACCATCCACAATTGCCATGGTGAGAGGGATTTTCAAAGTAGTGCACATTCCCTTACCTAATTCACTGGAAATGCTTATGGTACCTCCGATATTCTCAACATTTTTCTTGACCACATCCATGCCAACTCCACGTCCGGAAAATTCAGTGACAACTTCATTGGTAGAAAAGCCGGGAGCCAGAAGAAGGTTTAAGATCTCCTTTTGTGAGTATTCGCTTTCCGGTTTGGTAAGAATGCCGTTTCTCTTTGCTTTTGCAAGAACTCCAGCCGGATTCACACCCTTTCCGTCATCGCTGATGGTAATGACGACTTCGTTGGTTGTATGGCTTGCAGAGAGAGTTAGTTCTCCCTGAGGATTTTTCCCGGCAGCAATGCGTTCCTCTGCAGTCTCTTCAATTCCATGGTCCATGGAATTGCGGACAATATGCATGATGGGATCCCCGATGTTGTCTACGATGGACTTGTCAACTTCCGTATTTTCACCGATAATGGTTAAGCGCACGTCTTTTTTAAGCTTTTGCTTCATATCCCGGACAATGCGGTTCATTTTCTGGAATACGCCGGAAACAGGAACCATGCGCAGGGACATTACAATGTCCTGTAAGTCATCGGTCAGCTTGCGAAGCTGTCTTGTGGCTTTTAAAAAGCTGTCAAGGTTCTTTAAATTCTGAATATCAGGTGAGGAAGTCACCATGGATTCCGTAATAACAATCTCACCGACGATTGCAACCAGGTTGTCCAACTTCGCCAGATTTACGCTGATCAGATTCTGTTTGCTTGGCATCTGATGAACGTTACTAGGGGCAGGAGAGCCTGTTACCGGGGTGCTTTCACTGGCAGATGGGACGGAAACAGCCGCAGCAGTCTCCTTTTCTGCACTGGGAGCAGCCTTGGCACGAGGATTCTCAATCAGTTCATAGGAACGGATGTTGTTCATATTGTTGACCTGTGATATAGCTGAGTCAGCTTCCTCACGGGATTGGAAGGTCAGGAAAAAGCCTTTTTCAATAATTGACACGCTGCTCTGGCTGTTGGTCTCCACATCGGCGGGATAAAAGTTAAACTCAAGTCCGGATTCTTTTAATGCACTGATCAGCATGAAAGCACGAAGGTTTTCCATTCCGCAGCCTTCATCAAAAAAGATGCGAAGGAAAAAGGCAGCTGAATCCTCTGGGCATTCGGCAACGTCCAGACGGATTTCTTCCAGGCTGGTGGCAGAAAGGAGAGAGGAAACGTCCGGTGCTGGCTGGGAAGCTTCTTTGGGACGGGAAGTTGCCGAATGTTCTTTCTCCCCGGCAGCGGTTGGATTATCATCGCTGATTTTTTTCAGGAAGCTATTAATTTCTTGAGTAAGATGGTCGACATTATCACTAAGTGGTTCATTGTTTTCTACTTTTGAAACTTCAGCACGAAGCATATCAGTAGATCGGAACATTAAGTCAAAAAGAGTGCTTTTGTGGGAACTGTCAAAGGAATCCAGACCATTCTCACGGATAAAAAAGAATAAATCTTCAATACGATGAGCAATCTGCATCAGGGAGGAAAATTCCATCATAGCGGAAGATCCTTTGACAGTGTGCATGATGCGGAAGATTTCATTTACGTCGTCTACTGTAAAATCTCCTGCTTTTTCGGCTTCTATCAGAAGCTCGTCTAATTGCTCCAGGAGGGAATTGGTTTCAAAGAGGTACATTTCAAGCATATTATCCATGCCGTTATCCATAGTATTTACACCGCCTTGTTTAGTTTAGTATATATCTATTTATCGGTATGGTTGGATAAAAAATAATAGCAAATTAAATAACCTTTCGAAAAATATATAAAATACCAGTAAAATGGAGGCATAGTATGGCAGATATTTTGAAAGTTTCAACACCCCTTTCCGGTTATGATAATTCCTCGATCAAAAACAACCCCCAGGCTGGCCAGGGAGTCCAGATACAGAACCCCGTAGACCCCTCAAAGGTGATGAGAGCGGATAACCGGTCTGACTCCGGAGGAAGCGGAGAACAGCAGCTGGCATTCCAGTACGGTTCAAATTTCGGTTCATTTTTAAATCAGGTAAAAAACATACCTGATCTTTCCAAAATTATGACTGATATTTTCTTTCAGAGCGAAGAAATGTTGACGGGTGGAGTCATGGGAGAGGAAGCAGCGCAGAAAATCGCTTCTTTTTTTGAGGCGGCACAGATGCAGTTAGAAGATATACTGCCCTTTTTAAAGGAACAGGCCGAATCAGCGGTCCGCTTTAACGGAGGCATTTTTGACCAGCTGCGTCATGTGATGGCAGAAACAACTTCTGTGGATTTAAAAGCAGAGATTTTAAATTTTATTAGGAAATTCAATGATATGTCTTCCGGAAAGCATATACTTCATGATATATTTAATACAGTAAAGGACATGGAGGCGTATGTTTTTAAGCAGACAAGAGAGCAGATAGAAGCTATGCTTAAGGAGCTTGACTTATCAGCTCCCGAAGGGCAGACTTCCCAAAACAGCGCACTCTTAAAGGAGAAAATCCTTCCCTTTCTGGGCCGTTATATCGCAATGAATCACGATATGGGTACGATAAGGGACAAGATATCACTCTTAACAGTATTAATAGCCAGGTATGAAAATGGGGACAGAGAAGAGGTTTTGCAGTCCTTTTCAAAGCTGGCAGGTTATCAGGGCTTCCGTAAATTTTTTGGAGCCATGACTACAGAGCAGTTTGGTGATCTGCTTGATCAGGTCGACATGGAGCAGGCAGCAGGGAAAAACCAATGGGCGGATAAGTTTGTTGATTTCCTAAGGACCGGTGCGAATGGAGGTATTGGCCTTGAGAATAAGCAAATGTTTCAGAATATGCTTCAATCCCTGGTTTTGAATGAAAGTGTTTATATGCCCCTTTTACATCTGGCATTCCCCATGGAGATTGACGGGCGGAAATTATTTTCCGAAATGTGGATTGATCCAGACGAGGAGGGCAGCAGCACCCAGGCGGGGGCAAAGCATAAGACCAGAATTTTCGTTAAATTTGATATCAGAGAATTGGGCCAGTTTAAGCTTCTGCTTCTTTATGGAAATAATGCAGCCTCCCTACAGCTTTTCTATCCGGAAAAGATGCAAAAAACAGAGGCAAATATTTATAAGGAAATTAAAAATATCCTTGAGCGATATCATTTCCGAGCAGACAGCTTATATCTTCAGGCAGGGGGCGGTCCTTCCTCGCCAGTAGAGGTATTTCCCAAAATCCATGAAAGGAAAAATTCAGTTGATGTCAGAATTTAAAAATACGTTAAATAAAAAGGCGGTTGCGATTAAATATGACGATGCAAAGAATTCTGCACCAGTTATCGTGGCCTCCGGCATGGGATATATGGCAGAAAAAATAATAGAAACTGCCAATGAAAGCGGTGTACCCGTTTATGAGGATAATTCTCTGGCAACCATCTTGACCCAGCTTGAACTGGGGAGCCAGGTGCCGCAGGAATTATATCAGGCTATTGTGGATATTTACCTTTATTTCTTGAATTGTGTACCTGGTTCGGTAGAAAAACCGGCACCTGAGCCTATAAAGGAAATAGGGGAAGAGGATTTAACTAATGAGGAAATAATAAAAGAGGAAACGGTGGAGTAGTTTATGTTTACTGAATGTGAAAAAGCAAGTGTTTTTTCTTTAACGGGTGTCTTTATTGCAGAGGTAAAGGTAGTTGATTCCCATACGGACAGTATGGGACTAATCTTTAATGAGGAAGATATGGATAAGGTGAGCACAGAATCCGTGATCGTATTTCATGACGGTGTTCAAGGGCTTGTTACATGCAAATGCCGATTGTCAGGCAGGGTAAAGATTAGTGGCGAGGAAGTTGGAGAGATCGGTAATGCGATCTATAAGGTTCCATGTGTAATCGATGAATTGATCGGTACAGAACAAAGGCGTCGTGATCTTAAGGTCAAAGTCTCATTTCCGGTTACCCTGGAGACGGCGGATTCAGACGGAAAAGTCACACATATAGCCGCTAAGATAAAAGATTTAAGTGCAGGCGGGGTTGGGCTTGAATCGGCTGTTGAATTAAGTGTAGAGCAGATCTTTTCCTTTCTGTTTGAAACGGACAGCGACTGTACAAGGCTCAAAGGCAGTATTCTATG
The DNA here is from genome assembly GCF_044987295.1 of Lacrimispora sanguinis. Lineage (NCBI taxonomy): Bacteria > Bacillati > Bacillota > Clostridia > Lachnospirales > Lachnospiraceae > Lacrimispora > Lacrimispora sanguinis. The sequence goes on from NZ_CP173277.1 coordinate 4,064,445, forward strand.
GGTAAAGAAATTGTCAGGTGAGAACGAACCGCCACGCTACCGATATGGCAGCCGTTTCTTTGATATGACATCTTATCAGGAGTCCATGGTCAGGAAGTTCGCTTTTCTGGAACAGCTGAAAAAAAGAAAAACTCAGTAATGCCGTGGTTGTGAAACTATAGTATTGCTATATGTAACTTAACGATAAAAACTTACAAACTGTAGAGTAAGGACTTATTTAAAAGGAGCGATTTCATGAAACAACAAAAGAGGGGATTGGCAATAGCAGTTTTAGTTGCTTTTTGCCTGTGTCTCTTCCCTGAAAAAGCGATGGCAACAGAGGCAATCAATTCAATCAGTATTAAGGTGGTACTTAATATCGAGGCAGGTGACCGTTTGCCTGATATAAATATTAATCAAACTAGTGGAGAGTGCTATGTGACTTCCGGTGATAAAAAGTACACTGTCAGGGATGCAAAGTGGGTGACCTCCACCTCAAAGGATATATCGGTGGGGGAAGAACCCAGGATGAATGTTACCCTTACCCCTTCCGATGAATACGATGCTTATTTTAAATCTTCTTATGAGGCTACCAAGATGAAAATCACGGGAGGTTCCTATGTCAGCGCAAAGCGAAATGGCAGTGACATGGTTGTCACCTTAAGGACGAAACCTATTAAAGGCTTGTACGCGGAACCGGAAGACGTGGGCTGGAAGGATACAAGGCTTGGCCAGGCTGTCTGGTCCAAAGGGGATAACACATCAGGTGCTTATGAATTATGGCTTTACTGTGGTAAAAAAATAATTATAAAAAAGGAACAGGTAAAGGCTACCTCCTATAATTTCTATCCGTATATGACAGAGGAAGGGACCTATTCTTACAAAATCCGTTCCGTTCCCTACAAACAGGATGAGCTCAAAAATGGAAAGAAAAGCGGCTGGGTCGAATCTGACGAACTGGTTATCAGGGACCGGGATGTATCCGATGGAACAGGAAAAGACTCCGATACAATCGCGGGCTCTGGAAATGGTACAGGGGTAAAGGAGGGCTGGGATCAGCAATCCGGAGTTTGGTATTACCGGTATGCCGATGGAACAGTTCAGGCTAATTCCTGGCTGGAACTTGATAATGTATGGTACCGCTTTGACCAGCAAGGAAAGATGGTAACCGGCTGGTTTATTCAGGACCCAGATATCTATTATACAAATTCCAAAGGGGCAATGGTGACCGGTTGGAATAAAATTAACAATACATGGTATTATTTTTATCCGGACAGAGGCTACGAGGCCCCAATGGGAGCCGCTGCAACGAATTGGCAGGTCATAGACGGCTATTATTATTATTTTAACAGTCAGGGTGCTATGCAGAAGGATTGGATTAACCAGGCAGGAAGATGGTATTACTTAAATACCATACAAGGGAACTTAGAGGGAGCCATGCTAAAGGGCTGGATTACCCGCAATGGGTATACTTATTTTACCGGGGAAGACGGAGTCATGGTAACTGGCTGGCAGAAGATCGACGGACTGTGGCGTTACTTTAATCAGAATGGAACTATGGCTGTTAATACGGTAATCAATGGATTTCCGGTGAATGAGGATGGGGTATGGGTGCAATGATGAGAGAGAAGAAAAGAAAATTGTTTTCTATGTGTTTTGCTGTGTTTGTAGCGGCATTTACATGCTTACCGGCCATAACGTCTTATGCCGCTGATTCTGTGGTGATCCGAAGCTTAAATCTTAAGTTTGACAGCCAGTATGGGAATGAAGAAATACTGATGCCTGGAATTTCCGCTACCACTGCCGGCGTATCAGTAAAAGATGTTGTTTGGAAACGGGATATCAGCAAATGGAAGGCAGCAAATAATGAACGGGTCAGTGTATTTTTAACATCAGACACCATGATATTTGCAGAAAGCTACAACCGGTCAGAGTGTAAGCTCACAGGAGCGAAGTTCGTATCAGCCAAAGCTGTGGATAATCATACTCTGGAAGTAAAAGTGGATTATGTTCCTGTAGTAATCTTGGGAAGGACAACCAAAGCCGGCTGGAGCGACAGCAAAAAGACAAAGGCCGTGTGGCAGAAGGTTGAATTTGCTACGGGTTATCAGGTTGCTCTATATGCAGATGATAAGTTGAAAACACGTATTTCCGTAGAAACTAATACGGTTGACCTTTCTAAGTACATGGATAAGGAGGCAGTTTATTACTATGAAGTCCGGGCAATCGGTTTTACTTCCGATGACCGGAAATATATGAAGGACGGGTCTTATGTCACTTCCGAAGACGTCATTATGGAATATGACGGTGATACAACAGGTACATGGAAGGGAAACACCTACAAGCAAGAGGATGGCGGAGTCCCTAGGAATTCCTGGAAGCAGATACTAAACGACTGGTATTATTTTGATGGAAATGGAATTTATCAGACAGGCTGGATTCAGTCAGGTCAAAGGTGGTATTATCTGGATCCAAAGGATGGAAAATTACTCACGGGCTGGCAGTTTGTCAATGGAAAGTGGTATTATTTAAATACAGGCGGAGGAGAGATGCTGACAGGTTGGATACAGCCCCAGCCAGGGATTTGGTATTACATGAATCCAGACGGCAGCATGGTAAGCAGCGCGAATGTCGGCAATTATTGGGTAGATGCTTCAGGAAGATGGGTTCCGTAACAATCGGAAATTGACGGGAGGATAAAATTTTGGCAATAATAGACCAGTTAAAACTGTCTGCACTTACTAGTGCAAAGGCGGGGCAGGCGGGATATACGGCAGCTTCATCTGCCAAAGGGAATTTTAAACAAATTTTAAAATCAGTAGCAAAGGCTCCGGAAAACCTTGAGGCCATTTTCAAAGAGGCGTCTAAAAAATATGGTGTTTCCGAAAAACTGTTAAAGGCGGTTGCTAAGGCAGAATCAAACTTTAACCCATCTGCTACTTCAAAGAAGGGAGCTGCCGGTGTAATGCAGCTGATGCCTACCACTGCCAGATCCTTAGGAGTGGACGATCCTTATGATGCTAGAAGCAATATCATGGGAGGAGCTAAATATTTAAAAGAAAATCTGGAACGGTATAATGGAAATGTAGATCTCACTCTGGCGGCCTATAATGCCGGCAGCAATAATGTAAGCAAATATGGAGGAATCCCACCTTTTAAGGAAACCCAGGAATATGTAAAGAAGGTTAAGAATTATATGGGAGATTCCGAACCATCAGGATATTCCGACACATCAGGATATTCAACGGATATCTCAAGTGCTTTGCAATATCTGTCAAGTTCATCGTTGGAAGGAGATAGCGGAAGCCTTGTACCGGCTAAGTCTGATTATCTTTATTTAATCGAACTGATGAAGATTCGGATGCAGATGGCTTCCTACAGCATTTCCAATCAGTTTGGCTCTGATGATTCACTGTCTGGGTCGATCTATAATTTATAAATATAAAGCCTAATGGAAGATTGAAAGAAATAGATTTTCCATTAGGCTTTTTGTATGTAATAATAATTAACATATTATTTTAGTCATAAAAGAACTGTCCATCGTTTACTTTTCGGAAAGTGCATCACTTACTTTTACCAATGCCTCGATAAAATATGATTTCTTAACAGGCTTGAAAACGAAAGGAACAGAGGGACCCAACTCTTTAACCATCTGCTGTGTTTTATCATAGACAAGAGAGCTGATGATGATAATCCCTGCATCCGGATGATGCTTCAATAGGCGTTTGGAAGCTTCGATGCCATCAATTCCAGGCATTAAAATATCCATGGTCACAATATCTGGTCTTTCTCTTTCATAGGCTTCCAATGCCTCTTCCCCGCTTCTGCACTGATAGATTACATCAAAATCTGTTCCTTTAAGTAATTGTTCTATCTCATTGCGTGTTACAATTGAATCATCGACAATCATAATTGTTTTTCTCATAATAGCTTCCCTCCTTCTGATTTAATTACTTCCGATCGTAACTTCACCTTCATTATTTTTATAAATAATACTTCTGGAGTATTCCTCCTGAACCAACAGACTGGAAGAACCAATCCGGATGCGAACCACGGGCAGCAGCTGCTGGCATTGAATAATTCCGGACTGTTCTTTGTCAATTGTGTTTATTGCCTCCAAACGGTTTGTGATCTCCTGTTCCCGGAGGTTTAAATAAGTGGAAGCCTGTTTTAAATTTTCTAACAGCTGCTGTTTATCCTGCCTTTGGGTAGTCTCAAGGTAGGTAATATTTTTCCTTACTTCCGACATGTTATGGTGAAGCTGTTCCAGCTCTCTGGTAAGCCGAGCAGATTCTTCCACGTTTTTAGGAACATTTGCAATGATTAATTCAGTGACAAGCCGCCGTACTTTAGAACCAATAATACGTGCATTGATGCTGTTTGCGGCCAAAAGGGTACCGCCGATAATAACTCCCATACCGGAGGTTACATTAATATCCTGACCGCTCTCTATTTTTGAGTTAATAATGCTTTCCGCATAAACATTGCCTTTGGCAGTGACCGTGCAATGTTCCAGGTATCGGCACTTGACATCTGAGTCAGAAGTCAGAGTACCACGGCCATTTCCAGACATGCCGCTGGCAATCGTAATGGATCCCTGGGCGGCAATCTGAGCGCCTTCCACGGAGCCACGGATGTCAATCCTTCCGGTAGCTTTCACCGAAAAGCCATTTCTCACATCTCCAGTAATCAATATATCACCGTCATAATCCAGGTTACCTGTACTATTATCAATATTACCATTTATCTTTAGGATAGGATCTACCTGAAATTTTCCATTAGCAAATGTTACATGGCCTGTTTTTTGGGAAATAAGTAGGGTCCGGTCTTCCGTAAGCACAGTATTGCGGCCAGCAGGTACGAGAACATCAGATCCTTGAATGGTGCAGGGATAAGGGTTCCCGTTTATGGTCATACCATTTTTCCCCGGCACAGCAAGTGCAATACTGCAGATGATTTCCCCTTCTTTAACAGACTGAATATTATTTAAATTTTTATAATCAACAGATCCGTTTTCATCTTCTATAAATTCAAGCTTAAGATCCCGTTTAAAATGGTCTTTAATAGAGCCATCGATTCCGTTTCGTGCCAGAATTCCCTTTGCAACCAGCACGGCTTGACCATAGATTTGATTTTCAATAATTGAGTTCAAAGACTCCTCCATGATTCCAGTGGATACATGCTCCTGATTGAGGATTGTTTTTAAGTCTTCTTCCTTTATATCCTGACCGTCATTAAATGGAGGGATCACATAAATCCATGCAGCCATGCGGTCTTTTGAAACATGAAGATAGGCCTGAGCCGCCCTTGGCTGAGGAACCTGCTCCTGTGTAGTTTCGGATGTCCGTTTAAAAACATTGGATAATGATTGCATTTTACTGGAAAACTGTGCGCATTCACTGTATAATGCTTCTTCATCTATCCGTACAATAAGCGGATCATCGGATGGCTCCCATATTGAAGAGGATGGAGCTTCATTTTCAATTTCGTGAAAAGCGATTGTTGCGGCTGAACTTTTTTGCTCGGCTGGTTCGGATACTGTCTTATTAAGATCTTCATTTTGGGATTCTTCAGGTGAAACGACAGATGTTGCACTGATATTTTCTGAGGTTTCCGCAGAACGTCTTACATTTTGGAAAAGGCTAAAGAATCCTTTTTTAGTTTTATCTTTCATTTTCTTCCCCTAACATTAAAAAATACCTGCTACTCTGATGCAAGTAATTGGCTGATTTCGATTTGCTTCTTTGGCTGGAGTTAATAAACATCAACGCTATTCAGCTTTACAATCAAAGATGCTGGCTCTGGTTTTTGGTCATTTCATTCCTATGTATATACAGTCAGATGAAATGAGTCTAGAGCTTTTGCAGATCAGATTACCTGGACTGAGCCATGAGAATCTATTTTGTTGAATGTTGTATTTAATTCTTTTTGGTTGATCCATTATTGAAAATAATCTGTCATGCAGATTACCCGGCATTGAATCACGGGGTACTGGGATTCTTGAATCAAGATGCGGCATAGGAACACCTCCTTCTTATTACAAATCAACTATATTTTATATCGGCAAACTATACTATTAATATAACATAAGAGTTGCCCTTTTGGTTACTTAATTTCAAAAAAATATATATGGTAACATAGAATAGTTACTAAAAGCCAAAGCTGTGTAACTGAATTCTGTTTTTATCTAAGATTGTTTGAAGGTTTGTAGATATACTTGGTTCCTGGTCAGGGGATAGAACATAGCTGGCGCATTCTATCAGAGGTATTATTCGCAATAAAACAAATTATAAAAACAATTCAAAATAATTGTTGACATTTGTCGAATGCTTTGGTATGATATAACTCGCCGCTGAAAACGGCGGCAAAAACTTCTTCTAAAACACATCGATGAGCGATGAGAAAGTTTTGAAGAAAAATAAAAAAATGGTTGACAAAAACAACCGGTTATGATATCCTTTAAAAGTTGCTGCTGAGACAGTAACACGGAAAAAGCACTTTGAAAACAGAAGATTGAACAGTATGTAAAACCCTGAAAATTCTAATAAAATAAGTCATGTTTGATGGCTTTGAATGAGAAAATTTCAGAACGAATACAAGTAATTGTATACGAACCAAACAACAAGTAAAACGGGAAATAAATTAGCTAGTTAGTTGATTTTGACCCCGGATTGAACACCATTTAATTTGAGAGTTCGATCCTGGCTCAGGATGAACGCTGGCGGCGTGCTTAACACATGCAAGTCGAGCGAAGCGATTTCAAGGAAGTTTTCGGATGGAATTGAAATTGACTTAGCGGCGGACGGGTGAGTAACGCGTGGGTAACCTGCCTCATACAGGGGGATAACAGTTGGAAACGGCTGCTAATACCGCATAAGCACACAGTGCCGCATGGTACGGTGTGAAAAACTCCGGTGGTATGAGATGGACCCGCGTCTGATTAGGTAGTTGGTGAGGTAACGGCCCACCAAGCCGACGATCAGTAGCCGACCTGAGAGGGTGACCGGCCACATTGGGACTGAGACACGGCCCAAACTCCTACGGGAGGCAGCAGTGGGGAATATTGGACAATGGGGGAAACCCTGATCCAGCGACGCCGCGTGAGTGAAGAAGTATTTCGGTATGTAAAGCTCTATCAGCAGGGAAGAAAATGACGGTACCTGACTAAGAAGCCCCGGCTAACTACGTGCCAGCAGCCGCGGTAATACGTAGGGGGCAAGCGTTATCCGGATTTACTGGGTGTAAAGGGAGCGTAGACGGCACTGCAAGTCTGGAGTGAAAGCCCGGGGCTCAACCCCGGGACTGCTTTGGAAACTGTGGTGCTAGAGTGCAGGAGAGGTAAGTGGAATTCCTAGTGTAGCGGTGAAATGCGTAGATATTAGGAGGAACACCAGTGGCGAAGGCGGCTTACTGGACTGTAACTGACGTTGAGGCTCGAAAGCGTGGGGAGCAAACAGGATTAGATACCCTGGTAGTCCACGCCGTAAACGATGAATACTAGGTGTTGGGGAGCAAAGCTCTTCGGTGCCGCCGCTAACGCAATAAGTATTCCACCTGGGGAGTACGTTCGCAAGAATGAAACTCAAAGGAATTGACGGGGACCCGCACAAGCGGTGGAGCATGTGGTTTAATTCGAAGCAACGCGAAGAACCTTACCAAGTCTTGACATCGGAATGACCGGGATGTAACGATCCCTTCCCTTCGGGGCATTCTAGACAGGTGGTGCATGGTTGTCGTCAGCTCGTGTCGTGAGATGTTGGGTTAAGTCCCGCAACGAGCGCAACCCTTATCCTTAGTAGCCAGCAGGTCAAGCTGGGCACTCTGGGGAGACTGCCAGGGATAACCTGGAGGAAGGTGGGGATGACGTCAAATCATCATGCCCCTTATGATTTGGGCTACACACGTGCTACAATGGCGTAAACAAAGGGAAGCAAAGGAGCGATCTGGAGCAAACCCCAAAAATAACGTCTCAGTTCGGATTGTAGTCTGCAACTCGACTACATGAAGCTGGAATCGCTAGTAATCGCGGATCAGAATGCCGCGGTGAATACGTTCCCGGGTCTTGTACACACCGCCCGTCACACCATGGGAGTTGGTAACGCCCGAAGTCAGTGACCCAACCGTAAGGAGGGAGCTGCCGAAGGCGGGACTGATAACTGGGGTGAAGTCGTAACAAGGTAGCCGTATCGGAAGGTGCGGCTGGATCACCTCCTTTCTAAGGAAGAAGAAGTAAGGGTTTTATATACTGTTGAGTCTTATGTTTCAAAGTTTCGTAATGTGTAACTTCGCGAACAAGTTCGCTCGGTCGCGGCTGCGCCGTTTATACAACAGAATACAAATGTGCTTATGAAAGCAAGCTTTCAACACACATTTCCATTCCGCTGTACACGCATTACTAGTTAGACGAAAATATGGAAACACCAAGAAGACAAAAGATTTCTGGTGCCGATGCGCTTAGGGGAGACACCCGTTTCCATCCCGAACACGATGGTTAAGACTTAAGCGGCCGATGGTACTATGCTGGAGACGGCATGGGAGAGCAGGTGGGTGCCAGATTATTTATGGGCTTATAGCTCAGCTGGTTAGAGCGCACGCCTGATAAGCGTGAGGTCGGTGGTTCGAGTCCACTTAAGCCCATTGGTTTACAAAACCAGGTGATTATAATAGAATATAGGGATAGCCTTTACAGGGTAGACCCACATCCAAGTTTTTCGGGGGTGTAGCTCAGTTGGGAGAGCACCTGCCTTGCAAGCAGGGGGTCAAGAGTTCGAATCTCTCCATCTCCATTTGGTGTAATTGCGAAGTTTATTATAACTAATAGCGCTTCAGATTGCATCACGCATGTACCTTGAAAACCACATATTGAAATATATCTAGATAAAGTCTTTATTAAAAAGACGATATCAAGACATCCGAGGTGTTACATCTAACGATGTAACCAAACAAAACTCGTTAAAGTAACCGTAACGTACGGTGAAATAACAAACCTAAGACCAGAGATACAACGCTATGTATCTTAGATAAGTAGCCCGCACCCGCAGGTGAACATCGAATTGGTTAAGCTAATAAGAGCGCAGGGTGGATGCCTTGGCACTAAGAGCCGATGAAAGACGTGATAAGCTGCGAAAAGCTTCGGGGAGGAGCAAATATCCTTTGATCCGGAGATATCTGAATGGGGAAACCCAACTGAGCAAACCTCAGTTGTCGTATGGTGAATACATAGCCATACGTCGGGAACCCGGGGAACTGAAACATCTAAGTACCCGGAGGAAAAGAAAGAAAACTCGATTTCCAAAGTAGCGGCGAGCGAAATGGAAGGAGCCTAAACCAGTATGCGTGCATACTGGGGTTATGGACTGCAATAAGTGAGACGATTTGTTACCAGAACGGTCCTGGAAAGACCGGCCATAGAAAGTGAAAGCCTTGTATGGGAAAGCAATAGTCAGCGAGCAGGATCCAAAGTACCACGAGACACGAGAAACCTTGTGGGAATTCGGGGGGACCACCCCCCAAGGCTAAATACTACTTAGTGACCGATAGCGCATAGTACTGTGAAGGAAAGGTGAAAAGGACCCCGGGAGGGGAGTGAAAAAGAACCTGAAACCCTGTGTTTACAAGCTGTGGAACCACGTTTAAAGTGGAACCGCGTACTTTTTGTAGAACGGTCCGGCGAGTTACCGTTACTGGCAAGGTTAAGCACTTAAGGTGTGGAGCCGAAGGGAAACCAAGTCTTAATAGGGCGAATAAGTCAGTAAAGGTAGACCCGAAACCGGGTGATCTACCCATGTCCAGGTTGAAGTTTCCGTAAAAGGAAATGGAGGACCGAACGCACATCCGTTGAAAAGGGTGGCGATGAGGTGTGGGTAGGGGAGAAATTCCAATCGAACCCGGAGATAGCTGGTTCTCCTCGAAATAGCTTTAGGGCTAGCCTCGTATTAGTCTGCCGGAGGTAGAGCACTGAATTTCCTAGGGGGCGTCAAAGCTTACCAAAGAATATCAAACTCCGAATGCCGGCCAGATGATGTACGGGAGTCAGACTGCACGAGATAAGTTGGGTAGTCAAAAGGGAAAGAGCCCAGACCACCAGCTAAGGTCCCAAAGTGCGTGTTAAGTGGAAAAGGATGTGGGATTTCACAGACAACTAGGATGTTGGCTTAGAAGCAGCCACACATTCAAAGAGTGCGTAATAGCTCACTAGTCGAGAGGTCCTGCGCCGAAAATGTCCGGGGCTAAAACACGACACCGAAGCTGTGGAATGTATAGTAATATACATTGGTAGAGGAGCATTCTTAACGCACAGAAGCATTACCGTAAGGAGATGTGGAGTGTTAAGAAGAGAGAATGCCGGAATGAGTAGCGAGATGGAGGTGAGAATCCTCCAGGCCGAATATCTAAGGTTTCCAGAGTAAAGCTGATCTGCTCTGGGTAAGTCGGGGCCTAAGGCGAGGTCGAAAGACGTAGTCGATGGACAACAGGTTGAAATTCCTGTACCGCATATTATCAGAACTGTGGGGACACAGAACCGAAGAAGAACCCGGGAATGAAAAGACCGGGGCAAGCACTGGACTGGCTGGAATGGCAAATCCACCCAGCAACAGGAAGGTGTGACGCGTACCGAACATAAGTAGGGAAGTCTTCGTAGGGGCTGTCAAGAAAAGCCGCTATTGTGTAATATGTGCCCGTACCGTAAACCGACACAGGTGGATGAGGAGAGAATCCTAAGGCCGGCGGGAGAAGCATTGTTAAGGAACTCGGCAAAATGACCCCGTAACTTCGGGATAAGGGGTGCCTGGGAAACCAGGCCGCAGAGAATAGGCTCAAGCAACTGTTTAGCAAAAACACAGGTCTATGCAAAACCGAAAGGTGAGGTATATGGGCTGACGCCTGCCCGGTGCTGGAAGGTTACGAGGAGGGGTTAGCGGCAACGCGAAGCTCTGAATTTAAGCCCCAGTAAACGGCGGCCGTAACTATAACGGTCCTAAGGTAGCGAAATTCCTTGTCGGGTAAGTTCCGACCCGCACGAAAGGCGTAATGATTTGAGCGCTGTCTCAACAATGCACCCGGTGAAATTGAAATACCAGTGAAGATGCTGGTTACCTGCGCCAGGACGGAAAGACCCCATGGAGCTTTACTCCAGCTTGATACTGGGATTCGGTACTGCATGTACAGGATAGGTGGGAGGCAGTGAAGATAGGACGCCAGTCTTATCAGAGCCGATGTTGGGATACCACCCTTGCGGTATTGGATTTCTAACCTGCAGCCATGACCTGGCTGGGGGACAATGTCAGGCGGGGAGTTTGACTGGGGCGGTCGCCTCCGAAAGGGTATCGGAGGCGCTCAAAGGTTCCCTCAGAATGGACGGAAACCATTCGAAGAGTGCAAAGGCATAAGGGAGCTTGACTGCGACACCGACGGGTGGAGCAGGTAGGAAACTAGGACTTAGTGATCCGGTGGTATAAAGTGGGATTGCCATCGCTCAACGGATAAAAGCTACCCTGGGGATAACAGGCTTATCACTCCCAAGAGTTCACATCGACGGAGTGGTTTGGCACCTCGATGTCGGCTCATCGCATCCTGGGGCTGTAGTAGGTCCCAAGGGTTGGGCTGTTCGCCCATTAAAGCGGTACGCGAGCTGGGTTCAGAACGTCGTGAGACAGTTCGGTCCCTATCCGGCGTGGGCGTAGGATATTTGAGAGGAGCTGTCCTTAGTACGAGAGGACCGGGATGGACTGACCTCTGGTGTATCTGTTGGCTATCAAAGCCATGGCAGAGTAGCCAAGTCGGGAAGGGATAAACGCTGAAGGCATCTAAGCGTGAAGCCCCCCTCAAGATGAGATATCCCATCGCAAGAGTAAGACCCCTTGAAGACGACGAGGTAGATAGGGCAGAGGTGGAAGCATGGCAACATGTGCAGCTGACTGTCACTAATAGGTCGAGGGCTTAACCAGGTTGGTTTAGGTAAGAGGAAGAACGGATGAAGATAGATATGTAACAATGTGTGGTTTTGAGGGTATATGTCTCAAAAGTAAAGAAGAGATATGCGCGAGTGGCTCAGTTGGTGGAGTACGACCTTGCCAAGGTCGGGGTCGCGGGTTCGAGTCCCGTCTCGCGCTCTTAAGAAAAGCTAGGGTTTATGAGGGTTTCCGAGTTTCGGGAATCCTCTTTTTGTTTACATAATACAATTTCATTAAAGTTTTTACTTAAAGTTTTTAAGTTTATCTGATATATCATGATATAGTTCTTTCAAGATTAACATAATTATTAATCAATTCTTTTTACATTTCTGTATCTGATTGCGTATAAAATTGAATCAGTGTCTTTGGACTATTTCTCATAGCAGAAGAAATCAAAGCAGCATTTGGACAACGGCGCATATTGTTTGTTGCAAAGCTATCATCGTTACAAGCTTCTCTCCCTTCAAATTTTACAAATTATCGCTGATGCTGTACTAGGAAAAAACCAAGAAATATTACCCTTAGTGGATATTATTGCAGAAATAACATTAGTGAATTTCGTGGTAATGGTATTTCTACTTTACTTACGCATCATCTCCCGTTGTAAGATGATAACGTCAGCACCAGCTATATCCTTAATCTGATACTTTAAATTATAGCTTGATTTATAAAAAATATAAAATTTTACAAAAATCTGCAACTTTCCGGTCTCCTTTTTCGTCTATATAATAAATACAAATGTTAGGAATAAATATCAAATGATTTTTAGTAGCCTGGAGTTTCTATTTAAATTTTTGCCGGTGTTTCTGTTTCTTTATTTTGTGTGCCCGGATAGAGCAAAAAATATTTGCCTGCTTGCAGGAAGCCTGCTTTTTTATTTTTACGGAGTTGTGGGCCATCCGGCCTATATGATGCTTTTGTTGTTATCTGTCTGCGTCAATTACTGTATTGGAAGGAAAATGGAACGATACAAATCTCGTTTCAGACGCAGGAAATGGTTTCGCCTGGGAATAGCCTACAACCTGTTTTGGCTGATTCTGTTTAAATATTCCGGTTTTCTGATCGAACAGATCAGTTTATTGCTTCAAAATGGAGGGCTGGAGAAAGCAGCCCTTTCGATTCCTAATCTGGCTCTTCCGCTGGGAATCAGCTTTTATACCTTCCAGGCGATTTCTTATCTGGCCGACGTATATCGGAAGGATGTGGCACCAGAAAAGTCATTTCTGGACTTTTCCCTGTATATGACCATGTTTTCCCAGCTCATTTCTGGACCGATTGTAACCTATGCTTCTCTCAGGGAGTTGATTAAAAAGCGGGTCCACACCCTGGAACAAGTGGAAGTAGGACTCCGGGAATTTACAATCGGACTAGGATTGAAGGTGCTGCTTTCAAACCAGATAGGCGGACTGTGGAGCCAGATTGGAGCAGTAGGATATGAAAGTATTTCAACGCCCCTTGCGTGGATGGGACTGGCAGCTTTCAGCCTACGGCTGTATTTTGATTTCTATGGTTATTCCCTAATGGCTAGGGGACTGGGAAGAATGTTGGGAATTCCACTTCCTGATAATTTCAACCATCCCTATATGGCTTTGACCATGACAGATTTTTGGCGCAGATGGCACATGACTCTGGGCGGCTGGTTTCGGAATTATGTATATATTCCGCTGGGCGGAAACCGTGAGGGGGTCTTAAAAACCTTTCGAAACATGCTTGTCGTATGGCTCCTGACCGGACTGTGGCATGGAACAAGCTCAAATTTTCTCTTATGGGGTATTGTACTGTTTGCACTGATTTCATTGGAGAAGCTGGGACTGGGAAAACTGCTGGAACGCTGGAAAGTTGTGGGACATGTATATATGCTGTTTGCAATACCTCTTACATGGATGTTATTTGCAATAACGGATTTTACACAGTTGGGAATTTATATTCAGCGGCTGTTCCCCTTTCTGGCGCCTGCCGGGAAGTATACATATTTTGCCAGAGATTTCCTGAAATACGGAAGGATCTACGGACTGTCCTTATGCGCCGGTCTCATTTTCATGACTGGTCTTCCGCGAAGACTGTATGACCGAAAACGGGAAAGCCTATGTACAGCAATCGCCCTTCTGATCATATTCTGGCTTTGTGTCTATTGTATGAAGATTGGTGCAAATGATCCGTTTATGTATTTCAATTTTTAAAATGTGAGGAATAAGCGATGAGAAAATACTGGTTTACCTCTCTTTTATCCGTCAGTCTGGTACTGATTGCCGTTCTGCATGCATCAACTGGAAGCATGGATCAGTTAACAGCCCTACGGCTGAACCTGGCAGGAAGCAAATGGTCGAATGGGCACAGTATAGATACAACTGATAGTTTAGACGATACTAACAGTACAGATGAAACGGAAAGTTCAGACGAAACTGCTGATGAGAGTGCAATTGACGGTGTGAGCGAAGCAAGTGGTGCAGACACGACTGATAGTTCAGGCGAAACTGCTGATGAGAGCGCTATAGATGGTGCAAGCGAAGCAATAGATGCAACAGAAAGTTCGAGCGGGACAAAAGATAGGAATGCAGAATTTGCGCCGTCTATAATGTTGCTGCAGCCAGGACAAAGGCCGGAGCCACCGGAAAATTTCGAAGGCGTACTTTTTGTTGGAGATTCAAGAACCATGGGACTATCCGAGTATGGAGATTTGGGGAATGCCTCAGTATTTGCCAACTCAGGCATGAGCGTTTTCAATGTATTAACTGCCCGTGTCTCATCAGGAGGTGAGAAACTAACTCTGGATGAGGTTCTTTCGAGCAAACAATACCAGATGATTTACCTGATGCTGGGTATCAATGAACTGGGATATGATATGTCCCAGACTACAAAACAATATGAAGAGGTTTTGGACAAAATCAAAGAAATGCAGCCAGAAGCAATAATGGTCCTGGAAGCAAATCTCCACATTACCAGTGAAAAATCAGAGAAAAGTCCTGTTTACAGTAACAGTAAAATTAATCGGTTGAATCAGGAAATACAGAAGATAGCGGAAGAAAATAGCTGCTATTATATTGATGTTAACGAAATATTTGACGATGACGGAGGTAGCCTGAATCAGGCATACTCAACAGACGGTTCCCATGTACTGGGAAGATATTATGCTGAGTGGGTAAAATGGCTGAAGGAAGAAATATAATTACAATGAGACTGTCACCACTCGCCGTACGGTTTGTAGAGGCTATCCCAAATTTTGTGTAAACATAGTAGACATAATTCTGGCATGATGTCTTGTATAATTAACTTAAGATACCTGAAACGCAGTCAAAGCAAATTTTCCAGTCTTTACTGCGTTTTCGCTATCTTATATTATAAAATAGCCATTATGTCAATCAAACACAAAATTTGAAACAGTCTCAGTAAAAGAGAAAAGAAACAATAAATTGCTATTTGCATGATAAGTATCCTGCCCGGTAAACCGAGCAGGAAGAACGAAAAACACTTCGGGGGCGCGGGTTCGAGTCCCGTCTCGAGCTCTTTTTATTTATAGCGGAAACCTAGATTTTATCATGGTTTTCACTATTTTTGTGTGTCTGTCAGCTTGTAGACAGTTGCAGACAGCTTACAAAGCCTTTGATGTGAGGTATAAGTTTCCCGTACTGTTAGGGGATTGTAGATTCAAGAGTGTTATTCATGTTGTAAATTCCTTGAAATTTATAAGATTTTTTGTTACGCTGATATGTATAAGGTACGATATTATGGTATTTGAAATTAATAAATAAAAAATATAAACGAAAGAGGTATCATTATGAGATTACATGATAAATGTTTACCATGTGTTGTTAACCAGGTTATTAAAGTGGCGAATATCACCGGAATTACTAAAAAGGAAGAGTTATTAAGAGAAGTTTTTACTTATCTTAGCAAAATGAATTTTGATGAAACGACTCCAGAAATTATAGGAGAAATCTTTGACATGATAAAAAGACATACGAATAATCCGGACCCATATAAAGAAACCAGAAATTATTACAATACTTTGTTTATGGAATTGTTACCTGAATTTGAGAGGAAAATTGATCAGGCTGAAGATTCGTTTATGTTAGCAGTTCGATATGCTATCGTTGGTAATATCATAGACTTCAATCCTATACACAATACGTTATTAGAGGATATTTATGGTTGCTTTGAAAAAATGGAACAATTGGAATTAGCAATTGATGATTCTTCTGCACTAATGAAAAATATTTTAAATGCAGGGACTTTGTTATATTTAGGTGATAATTGTGGAGAAATCTGTATGGATAAGCTTCTTTTAAAAAAAATCAAAGAACTGAATCCTAATATAAAATTGTTATTTGGAGTGCGAGGGAAACCTGTGGTAAACGATTCTATATCTGAAGACGCATATTCTGTAGGGATTGATGAATATGCAGAGGTTATAGATAATGGGGATGGTTCTCTTGGGACTGTCCTTAATCGGACGAGTCCTGTATTCAAAGAAGTTTATAATAAGGCTGATGTAGTTATTGCCAAAGGTCAAGCAAACTATGAATGCTTGAGTGAAGAAGATAAAAACATCTATTTCCTTCTGATGACCAAATGCGATGTAATTGCAAACGATATTGGTGTTGAGGAAAATAAATTGATTTGTATGAAAAACAAAGCTTGGAAAAACTAATGCAGCCTTTTTAAAAGCTATTTTTGTATATAATTATCTTATCAGGACGCGCGGAAGAATTCCGAATTTCTTTTGGAACGCTTCCGAGAAATGGCTTACATTTGTATACCCCACGGCAAAGGCCGATTCACTCACATTATGTTCCCCTTGTTCTAACAACGCAAACGCTTTTTCAAGCCGCTGCTCCCGGATAAACTCATAAACGGTTTTTCCAAAATATTGCTTAAAAGAACGTTTTAACTTACAATCATTCATATGGATTATCCGGGATAATTCAAACAATGTTGGAGGTGACTCCAACTGATTAAGGAGAAGCTCACGTGCATAAGTCAAACGATCTATATCTGTTCTGGATAGCCGGTTCACATATTCTTTGCTGTTATCTTCGCCAATCAGCCTTTCTATATTAATGGATAACAGTTCTAAAATATAGCTTTCTAACAGTAGCCTGTTTATTTGATTCGCTTCTTTTATAAAACACATATCCAATTTATTTATAATGCTTTCTTCCCGTGCATCGCTTTTAAAGCCACAGTGAGAATAGGTATCCTTTTGGAAAGAGCGGAACCCAATATTGCTTTTACCGCAAACCGCTTCACAAAAACCGTCAAACGTATGAGGACTAACCCAAATAGAGTATAGCTGAACTTCTTCGCCACTGTTGTATTCTGAATGTGCGCAAGCCTCTCCTAAAAAACCCAGCATCGAATATCCGGGCCGAAGCTCCACAGGTACACGATTTACCTCGCCGTATATGATATTTTTTCGGGTATAGCTTAGTTCAAATACAGGGGCGGTGGTGCCAGATTGTCTCTTCGTATTATTGGAAAATACACCAGAGGATACCATGACATGTAAATCTGGACGTAATGCAATTGTTTTTTTAGGAAATATATCTGATGATTCATATTTCAACGGTAAGTATGACATTCTATCAAGTCCTTTGTAATGTCCGTCTTCGGACAAAAAATCCGCCTGGGGCAGAAAACATTGTATCAATCTACTATATTATAGTTAGTTTCACCTAACTAGTCAATAATTACTTTCTGAAACAAACAGCCAACGTGTACTGAAAGAATTCGATTGACTCATAAAATTCCGGCAAGGGGCAGAAAAATTCCGTCTAAGGGCAGAAGATAAACCTTACCTTTTGTATACTTATCAAGGTTAGCCCAAGCTAACTAAAATACACGATATTCATTTAGGAGGTTTAAAGTGAAAAAACGACTTTTGATTCCAATTTGTCTTATGTTGGTGACGGCACTGGCCGCGTGCTCGCCTGCTTTAGATCACTCACAAACAGCAGGCCAAACAACACCTTCCCCTCAGACTGCAGAACCAGAAGGTCAAAATGGCGATACCATAACGGTTGAAGATATGAAAGGTCCAGTTGATATTCCCGCTAATCCGCAGCGCATTGTGGATGTTTCTGGTTTAGCAGATGAACTGATCATTTTGGACATGCCATTTATTGCATCGGCCAACACTAGTATGTATGATGGCATAACCGTTCCGGACTATCTTCAGGAGTATTTCGCCAATAACAAGATTGAAATCGTTGGCAACTATTCCGGAGCCACCGCAACGGGGGATTTGAACCTTGAAAAAATTGCTGAGCTAAAACCGGATCTTATTATTATGAATATCCGGCATGACAAGGTATATGAGCAGCTAAAAGGCATCGCTCCCACGGTGATGATTAACGATGACATCAGCTATGTCAACTGGAGGGGACGCTTTCAGCAGTTAGGCCAGTGGTTTGGGAAAGAGGACGTTGTGACACAGTGGCTTGCTGATTATGATGCAAAGGCCGCTGGGCTTTCCTCAAAGGTCAAAGAAACGGTTGGGGATGATACCTTTGCTGTTGTGGAAGCCAATTCGGTACATTTCGGTTCCTACTATGTTTATCGTACTGGGGGCCCGGGAGAACTGATATACGATGAATTAAAGCTGGCACCTTCCTCGGGAGTTCCGGAGAATGTCTGGGGAGAAGTGGTTGATGCAGAGTACTTTTCAAAAATTGATGCGGATCACATCTTCTTTTTCAGCGATGACGGCCAGATTGGAGATACAGGAAACACCCCTGTTTGGCAGAACCTAAAAGCCGTAAAGGCTGGAAATGTATATTATGGTAAGAATGAAGCGCAATATAATATGGCTTATACGGCAAACGGTAAACTGCTGTATATGGAAAAACTGGCAAACGCCATTCTCAATCACAGCAATGTTGAATAATCACAAAGCCCCGCCAGGCCCTTCGCCTATGCATGTGCGATGGCTTCAAACCAAAACAGGCTATGCATTATCTCTAGTTTTGATGGGTGTTGCATTGTTACTCTCACTCCTGATCTCAGTCAGCGTCGGTGTGGCAGGCGGGAATATTAGTATTTTAATAGATACACTTTTCCATCCTGCGGCATCTGCCGGCATGGGAAGAATTATGCTGGAAATGCGTATGCCCAGGGCATTAGCCGCCTGCGTCACCGGAGCAGCCCTTGCCCTTGCAGGTGGAGTGATGCAGGGGATTACCAGGAATCCTTTGGCAGATGCCGGGCTTTTAGGAGTCAATGCGGGTGCCGGATTTTTCATTGCTCTTACCGCGGTCCTTTTACCGCCCTTGTCGAGCTTCGGTACGATGATTTTCGCATTTATGGGAGCGGCACTGGCCGTGCTCATGGTATATGGAATAGGAATGGGCAAGCATAAATCAGGATCGATTCGGCTTATCTTGGCCGGCAGTGCTGTCTCCGCCCTGTTAACTGCATTGAGTCAGGGGATATCTCTCACCTTTGGACTTTCAAAATCGCTGTCATTTTGGACGGCTGGTAGCTTATCCGGTATTACATGGCAGAGCCTTCTCCTGACCGCTCCATGGATCGCGGGTGCAGGGCTTATTAGCCAGCTTCTTTCCGGAAGGTTATCCGTGCTTGCCCTGGGTGAGGAAAGTGCAGTGGGACTCGGTGTAAACGTATGGGCTGTTCGGCTGGCCGGCATTGGAGTGGTGTTGATTTTGGCAGGGGCCAGCGTATCCTTGGTAGGCGGTATCTCATTCCTGGGGCTGATCGTGCCGCATATTGCACGATTCCTTGCCGGTGAGGATTACTGCAGGCTTTTGCCGGTATCCGCACTGCTGGGGTCAATACTGCTTGTGCTGGCGGATATCGCCGCCCGCTCCATTAACGCTCCTTTTGATACGCCGGTAGGTGCGCTGGTATCAGCCATTGGCGTTCCGGTCTTTCTGGTGCTGACGTACCGGAAGAAAGGAGCAGTTTTATGAAAAAGAAACACAGGCAGAAGCTTATTCCATGGGTTCTTCTGTTGGCGGTAATCATGATTATTCTGTTATCAATCAACAGCGGCTATTCCAATATTCCTTATTCAGACGTAACTGCAAGCCTGCTCCATCCGGGCGGCCCGGATGCATCCGTCACTCTTTTGCAAATTCGCCTTCCACGCATTTTACTTGCCGTCTTATGCGGAATGGGGTTGGCACTGTCCGGCTGCGTACTGCAGTCTGTGACAGAAAATCCGCTGGCAGATCCGGGGGTATTGGGTATCAATGCGGGAGCTGGATTTACAGTCATGCTGTTTATGACTTTTTTTCCCGCCCTGCACGTCAAAACCATGGTCTATCAGCCGCTTTTCGCCATGGCGGGCGGGTTGGTGGCAGCGGGCATACTATACGGATTTTCCAAACGAAACGGGAAGATCATACCGTCATATCTCTTGCTTGGCGGCATAGGGATTTCGGCCGGTTTTTCGTCCTTGATGTTAATTATGGCTGCCGACATGGAAAACAGCAGTTATCAGCTGGCAGCCAGATGGCTGGCAGGTAATATCTGGGGCACCAGCTGGTATCAGGTGAAGGCACTGCTTCCTTACCTGCTAATTCTGATTCCGCTGCTTCTCGGGAAAGAGCGGATTTTGGATTTATTGCTTTTGGGAGAAGAGGCATCCCTCGCATTGGGGGTTCGCGTGGAGAGGGAGCGAAGAATCTTATTGGTTGTAGCAGTGGCATTGGCGGCCAGCTGCATATCCGTCAGCGGCGGAATCGGCTTCATCGGGTTGGTTGCACCCCATATGGCAAGAAAATTTGTAGGCGGACGGCACCATGTGCTTTTGCCTGTATCCATGTTGCTTGGAGGACTACTCCTGCTTATTGCGGACACCATAGGACGTTCTCTTTTTGGAATTATTGAATTACCGGCTGGAATTGTGATATCCGTTCTTGCCGCACCCTATTTTCTCATTCTGCTTCGCAGGCAGGCATAAGGAGGTGAAAAAATCGTGCAATCATGTATTATAGCTCATAAGCTATCCGCCGGGTATAATGGTAGGTCGGTTTTTCGTGACCTGGATATTGACATACCCGCTGGTAAAATAACAACACTGATTGGCTCCAATGGCTCCGGAAAATCCACCATTTTGAAAACCATGTCCCGCCTGCTCGTGCCGTCCGGCGGAACAGTCTATCTGGAAGGTCAGTCTATTCACAGCATGCCGACCAAGCTGGTGGCACAAAAGCTGGCACTCCTTCCCCAAGGAGCCCAGGCACCCACCGGTATCACTGTGAGAGACTTAGTGGAATACGGGCGATTTCCCCACCGCGCTAAGCTCTCAGGACTTACATCAAAAGATCAGGAAATCATCCGATGGGCTTTGTTCAGCACAGGCATGACGGCTCTTGCCGACCGGGAAATGGATCAGCTTTCCGGCGGACAGCGGCAGCGGGGATGGATTGCCATGGCGTTGGCTCAAAAAACAGATCTACTGTTTCTGGATGAGCCAACTACATATCTGGATATTTCGCACCAGCTGGAAATCCTGCAGCTTTTGCGGAAATTAAATGAGGAACAGGGTGTAACTGTTGTTATGGTTCTCCATGACTTAAATCACGCCATTATGTTTTCCGATTATTTAGTGGCAATTAAGGAAGGAAAAAAACACAGCGCCGGTTCGCCGGAGAACGTGATTACACCCCAAACGCTCCGGGAGGTTTTCAATGTGGAGGCGGAGGTGATTTATCATCCGGTTCTGGAGGTTCCCGTATGTCTGCCTTACGGCGTAAGAGGACAGGTATTTCAAAAATAGAATCAGAAAAAGGGAAACGGAGGAAATGGACAATGAAAAGAGTGACGTTAGCGATAGCTACGGCATTGTGTATACTGGCGCTTCTCAGCGGATGCGGCGGCTCGGCGGATACCTATAAAGCCGGAACTTATACGGCTGCCGCCGAAGGGTATGCAGGTGGTGTGGATGTGGAGGTGGAATTTGATCAGGATTCCCTCCTTTCTGTTAAAATAACTGATCACAATGAAACCGTTGGAATTGGCGACAGAGCGATTGAAGAATTACCTGACAAAATTGTGGAGGAGTTAACCTGGGAGGTAGATGCGGTTGCCTCTGCTACGGTGACCAGTGATGCGATCAAGGCTGCAGTAAAAGACTGTATAGAACAGGCTAAGAGTAAATAGGTGATCGAAGGTGAGAGAAACAGTAGTTACAAAGATTTTAAAATAAATTCTTGTACTTGTAATATTTCATAGAGTATGTATAATATAATAAAGAAAGGCAATCGCCACAGGGTGGTTGGCTAATTAGAAAAGCAAAGACTTTCCCGACCGGCCAAAGTACAGGGAAGGTCTTTTGCATTTAGCGACATGTCATGACGACGAATGTCAGCAGTGCTAGAAGGAACATGCCAAAAGACATTAAGTCCTTAAAGTCAAAATTCTTCATGAGCAACACCTCCATTCTATGTAGAATCGAGGCCTACCACCCTATACACGATTGCCAGCAGTTTGTACCTGCCAGTATAATTATATGTTACAACTTGCAAATATACCAATAAAAAATGAAAAAATCTGAAAAAACCCTCTTGGACAAAGTAATTGTCTAAGAGGGTTTCTTAGTTACTAGTTAAGATGATTGGTATGGCGCTTTGCCAGGTTTACCTTAGATCACATCATTTATAAACGATTTTTCGGATTGTTTCTACGGAAAGGCAGTATTCCTCGGCAAGCTGCTCTATACTTACTTCGTGAAAAAATTTGTATTGAATTTCTTCATTTCTTAGCTTATAAAAAGCTCTTGCTCCGGAACCATCACCCCATTCTTTCCTTTTCTTGTCCGATGGAACGTACAACGCTTCACCGAAAATATACTTTTGCAGTTCTCGCAGAAGTTCGTCAGGCAAAATGTCAGAGGCGTTTTTATATTTCATGGAACGACCTCCATTTTCTATAGATTGTTTTCTATAAATTCTTCGACTGTCGCATAAGAATTTATTTTAATATGATGGTCCTGCAGCTTTTCCAGGATGTATTTCTCCAACTTTTCAGCATTTTTGCGAAATGGTATTAAATCTTTTGCGTTGTAAACGTCGAGCAGGTCCATTTTATCCAAACTGAATTCTTCTTTTACGACATTTAACTCTTGCTGCAACATGCAGCCCCAAATAAATGCTCTCGGCGCATCGTTGGTATCACATGCATGGTATATACGTCTCCAGGTGTAGCATAGCTCTTGATACCAATCGGCCAAGTTTTGGAAATCAGCAGATACATTGTTGGAACTTTTCGCTTTTCGTGCGCTCAGAAATTTGCGAGTTGAAGAAATCATTAGATGGCTCCATTTTTTCAACTCTTCAATTGTATTAGCATTAATTATTTCCTGGTAATATTCAATAAAATTCTCAGGTACAAGAGGTAGAGCAGACAGCTCTTCAATTTGCTCTATCTGGCTTTTCTTAAAAAATGTCTGGTTTGTGAAAGCTACAGAAACAGACAGGTAATCGGCTATAAACCCAGCTGCCATCCTCACCTCACCTAGCTTCTCATCAAACATCATTGTCTGGTAAATCTCCATGGCGACATTGAGCCTTTCAAGCGCCTTTTTGAACATAAACTCAGGATTTTGCAGGTTTTCATACAGCTTATTTCTCAGCGAGAGAAAACGTTGTTTATCTTCTTCAGTACGGTAATATAGAATTTGGTATTCCATAAGGGTCGTGTTATAGTCATCCAAGTTTGCCATTTTTTCAATTCGATCCCAAGTCCGGGGATAAAGGTCATAACCGATGCCATCAACGATAAAAGTTTTTGCCAGACTGTTTGCATTCTCATTTGCCGGAATATAGAAGTCAAAGCAATCAAATCCTTCCCCATCACAGTCCTTTTCAAGCTTTAACCTGCTTCCGCCTATCAGCAGGCATACATCGTCTTTGTAATCTTTATTTATTTTGTTTATTGCCCATTCAAGCAATCTTTCAATTGTCGTTTTCATTATAAATCCACCCTTCGGATAACGTTAAGTAACGGCCGTTTGCTTACAATTAGAGTGTATATCATTAAGCATAGTTTAACAATGCCAAGATTTATTTTAATAATTCATTACTCAGATTTTGCCATTTAAATGAGTCAGTACTGCATTCTCCAATTTTGCGTTGCGTATTAATTGTATTCATATTACTCCGTCATTATTGATACCACAAGGCATGAGGACTTAACTCTGAGTGAGTTCGGCGAGGAGCTTACGGAGAGATGTGCCGTATTGCCAAAGAATGATACGTTTAGCATCGAGGCCGCCAATCTCGATCCATCTCATGAATTGGTTTTTAGCATTTATTGTCCCATCACTTCTGATGTGAATGGTCAGGCACGCCTGGTTTGGGAAGAGAGAATGTTAGTGAAGACAGAAAAGCTAGTGCTTGGTAAGGAGTATAGTTTATATAGTGATGAAGTAAAGGCAATGATAGATGATCTGCAAAGCACCTCTCATGTGAATGATCCCTATATTGTTATATATGTAACTGACTTTGATATTAATAATACATGGAGATGGATTGCTCATTTAACAGATAGCTGGACGGCGCCTAACGCTAGTGGGGCTGTTGCTCAAAGCGGAACTGCCACTCAGAAATGGGCAAGCGATGAAAAGGGCTGGTGGATACAAAATTCAGATGGTACCTATCTGAAGGACACCTGGTATCAGTCTCCGGAAAGCGGTTTATGGTATTATAATGGGTCCGATAATTGTCGGACAGACATTATTAGATCAATAAATAATTCAATAATATAGAACAGAATAAAATCAGTGAATAAGAGGTTGGTAGAGAATTACGTCTATCAGCCTTTTTTATGTTGGGGAACAAGAATCAGGGGGCGTTGTCATGGTACTATAAAATCTATTGACAATTCAAAGAATCACGTTATAATAGTTATGTGTGCAATTGTTGTAAATGCAACTGTTGCCATAACAACTAATACGGGAGCCTGATATGAAAAATTTAATTCACTATGCAAAAAAGTACAAAAAAGAATTCATTCTTGCGATCATCTGTATTGAGGCGGAAACCATTTTTGAATTAGTTATTCCCATGATTATGGCTGATATCATTGATGTGGGAGTTGCAAACGGCGATAGAAATTACATATTTCTAAAAGGATTTCAAATGGTATTCTTTGCCGTAATTTCTCTTTTTCTGGGGCATGCATGTGCCCGGTATACTGCGATCTGCGGAAATGGCGTGGGAGCCCAGATCCGAATGGCAGAGTTTCAAAAGATGCAGACTTATTCTTTTGCTAACACCGACCGATTCAGCACCCCTTCTCTGGTAACGAGGCTTACAAGCGATATTACCACAATCCAGAATTCCATTACAAACGGAATGCGTCCCGGTTTCCGTTCACCAGTGATGATGATGACGGCATTGATCGTTTCCTTCCGGTTGAATGCAGAACTGGCTGTGGTATTTTTAATTGCAGCCCCCGTACTGGCCGTCATTTTATTTACAATTATCAAAAATGTAAGACCATTATACTCCAAAATGCAGGGAGCCGTTGATCTTGTGAACCGGATCATTCAGGAGAATTTAATAGCCATCCGTGTCGTGAAGGCTTATGTCCGGGGCGATCATGAGATAAGCAAATTTAAAGAAGGAAACATGAATTTACAGAATTCATCCGAAAGGTCCTTTTCCCTGGCGGCCTTAAATATGCCTGCCTTACAGTTTGTTATGTACGGGACCATATTAAGTATCCTGTGGTTCGGCGGAAACTTAGTTATGATAGGAAACATGAAGGTAGGTGCCCTGACAAGCTTTCTTAGCTACGTATTGCAGGTGCTTAATTCCCTTATGATGTTTTCCAATGTATTCCTACTGTTTACCCGTTCCTTAACGTCATGGAAGAGGATTTCAGAAGTCTTAGAGGAGGAACCGACTATCAATGATGACCGTGCAAAGGATATCACCATCAAAGAAGGAAGAATCCGGTTTGAAAATGTATATTTCAAATATAAGGAAGATGCAAAGGAATATGTGCTTTCCGATATCTCCTTTGAGATTGGACCTGGTGAGACGGTTGGAATCATTGGTCAGACAGGCGCTGCCAAAAGCACCCTGGTACAGCTGATTCCCAGGCTCTACGAGGTGACAGCCGGCAATATTATCATAGATGGCCATCCCATATACGAATATACCCAGGACCATCTAAGGGATTCCATTGCCATGGTGTTACAGAAGAACACCCTTTTCTCCGGATCAGTGAAGGAAAATCTTTACTGGGGGAAAGAGGATGCAACGGATGAAGAAATAGAAAGAGCATGTAGCATTGCCTGTGTTAAAGAATTTATCGGCCGACTGTATCATGGATATGATACGGAGCTGGGGCAGGGGGGTGTTAACGTCTCAGGGGGACAGAAACAGCGGCTCTGCATTGCGAGGGCGATCTTAAAAGCGCCAAAGGTACTTATTCTGGATGATTCTACAAGCGCTCTTGATACCGAGACAGAAGCAAAGATAAAAGAGGGTCTGGAAAAGTCCCTTCCCGGTATGACAAAGATTATTATCAGCCAACGGATCTCCTCGATCATGGATGCCGATCAGATCATAATTCTTGATGACGGAAAAATAAATGCCATTGGAACTCATGATCAGCTGCTGGCAGACAATGAAATATATCAGGATATTTATTTTTCCCAGCAGAAAGGAGGTGGCCAGTCCTTATGAAGAATACCGGACATGTAAGACCCAAAAACACAAAAAAGGCTCTGGTAAAGCTATTAGGATACATCGGCCATTATAAGCTTTCCATGCTGGTTATAGCAATCCTGGTCAGCATCAGTGCATTTTCCGGAATCCTGGGAACCTATTTGCTGAAACCGGTCATAAACGAATATATTCTGCCGGGAAATATACCCGGTCTTGTGAGAATGATTGTTATCATGGGACTGATCTATCTGGCAGGAGCTATTTCCTGTCTGCTTTATAACCGAATGATGGTCCACGTTTCCCAACGGGTGGTCAGTGAGATAAGGATAGACTTATTCCGTCATACCCAGAAGCTGCCTTTGGAATTTTTTGATACACATACACACGGGGATTTGATGAGTCATTTTACAAACGACGTGGACACCATCTCAGAAGCCCTTAATAATAGCTTTACATTGCTGATCCAGAGCTTTATTACTTCCACAGGTACCGTTATCATGTTAATACTCCTGGACTGGAAGCTGTCATTAATCGTTGTATTTTTTCTCTTGATTATGTTAATATATATTCGTCATAATGGAACGCTGAGCAAAAAATACTTTGTAGAACAACAGAAGAATCTGGGAAATATTAATGGTTATGTAGAAGAAATGGTGGAAGGCCAGAAAGTAGAAAAGATATTTCGCCATGAAAAGCAGGATCTTAAAAAGTTTTGTGAGTTAAATGAGAAATTGAGGATTTCCTCTACAATGGCCGCCACTTATACGGGGATTACCGTTCCTACGATAGTTTCTCTTTCTTACATTAATTATGCCATTTCTGCCTGCGTAGGCGGATTGTTCGCTTTGTCCGGTTTGATTAATATGGGAACTCTGGCCTCTTATCTGGTTTATGTAAGGCAGAGTGCTATGCCTATGAATCAGTTTACCATGCAGATTAATTTTCTCATGGTGGCGCTGGCCAGTGCGGAAAAGATCTTTAATATGATGGAGGAAGAACCTGAATCCGATGAAGGAACCGTCACCTTAAAGAGGGTGGTACAGGAGGCCGATGGAAGCCTTAAGGAAACGGATCGTTATACCGGTTCCTTTGCCTGGAAAGTTCCTGACGGAGATCATGGATATATTCTGGTCCCTTTAAAGGGAGATGTACGATTTCACGATGTGGTTTTCGGTTATACGGGCGGGAACACTATTTTAAACAGGATCAGCTTGTATGCGAAGCCTGGTCAGAAGATCGCATTTGTTGGTTCCACCGGTGCGGGCAAAACGACCATCATCAACCTTATCAACCGATTTTATGAATTAAATGGAGGCACCATAACGTACGATGGAATCGATATCCGAAACATAAAAAAGGATGATTTGAGGCGTTCGATCTCTCTGGTCATTCAGGACACCCACTTATTTACCGGAAGCATCGCCGATAATATCCGGTATGGAAGGCTGAATGCCTCCCACGAAGACGTACTGGCTGCTGCAAAAATTGCAAATGCGGATTCCTTTATAAGGCGTCTTCCCAATGGATATGATACAATGTTAGAAAGTGACGGCAGCAATTTATCACAGGGACAGAGGCAGCTGATTGCCATTGCCAGGGCTGCCATATCACAGCCACCTGTTCTTGTTATGGATGAAGCCACCAGCTCCATTGATACACGAACGGAAAAACTCATTGAAAAGGGAATGGATGCCCTCATGAAAGACCGGACGGTATTCGTCATTGCCCACAGGCTTTCCACGGTAAGAAACTCAGATGCCATCTTGGTTCTTGAAAAAGGAGAGATTATTGAGCGGGGCAGCCATGACGAACTGCTGCAGGAAAAAGGGAAGTATTATCAACTGCATACAGGGCAGTTTGAATTAGAATGATGTGATGAAAGCGCAGAAGGGCACAACCGTATTCGTGGCTTAATTGTGCCCTTTGCGAAGGGAAAGGAGTGATAAAATATATGAAGCAACATAATGTAAGAGAACTATTGGTTCGTGAAGAAAAGGCCAGGAAACAGATTATTTCTCCGCTTCTGTCAAATATTGGATTGACGCCCGGACAGGGACATGCAAGGATCTTATATCATCTTTTACAAAAAGACCATATCACCCAAAAAGAGCTGGCAGACCGATGCCATTTCGATGC
The DNA here is from genome assembly GCF_044987295.1 of Lacrimispora sanguinis. Classification (NCBI taxonomy): domain Bacteria; kingdom Bacillati; phylum Bacillota; class Clostridia; order Lachnospirales; family Lachnospiraceae; genus Lacrimispora; species Lacrimispora sanguinis. The sequence goes on from NZ_CP173277.1 coordinate 4,093,153, forward strand.
GGCTACCATGTCAAGAAATATAGACAAACTGCAGGATATGGGGTTTCTTCTCAGGGAAAATAATCCGGACTGCAGACGTTCCGTTCTGATTAGTCTTACAGAAAAAGGGGCTGCTGAAGCAGAAGAGGTAAGAAAAGTTTTTAAACAGTTTGAAGAACTTATCTGCGACCATATACCAGAAGACGAAATCGCCGTATTCTGTAAAGTATTAATGAAAATGTGCGAAAATCTGGAAGCTTATTAAATTCGATAAGCACGAAAAAAGAAGTGTTCAGCACAATGTCATGAAATCAGCGGCCAATTCGCGCAGAATCTGCCTTTTGGGATATCCTATAGCAGTTACTGCTGAATGATTGACCGCTGTTATTTTCCTATCTAAGATGCCTTACTGATTATTTTTGAATAACGGGTATCCACACTTCAAACCTTGAATTTTGAGGGTCAGGATTTAAATAGACTTCAATATCCGGTCCATTATCGTATTCGTATCCAGAAGTGGGAAGCCACTCGGTGACAATTCGCTTTTCTAAATCTTGTATTGCTTGGGGGCATTGGCCTTCTCCGGAGAATATGGCCCATGTGAAAGAGGGAACCGTACATTCTTCCAAAGTATCATCAATTTCTTTCGAAGTGGCTGCGGCAATAAAGTACCGCCATTCTTCCAGGTCATTGCAGATGCTGACTCCTAATATTCCTTCAGGGGATCCATCTGCCATGGAGGCTAGTTTAGGAATGGTTCCGTCCATAGCTGCCTTGCCCCACATCTGAGGTACAATTTCAAAATTCTTTTCAATTTCCCGGTGCAGGGGGTGTGAAATGCCTGCAATCCGGAATGATTCCTTCTTTTCAATTCGATAATTCAATTCATCCACTCCTTTTATTGTGATTTTAAAACTAATGGGTGGATATGATTTTACGGAAACACCGCTTTCTTTTATGCGAGACGGTGCTATTCCATGGATGCTTTGAAATGCCCGGTTAAATGCAGTGGGAGATTGATATCCATATTTAAGAGCAACATCAATAATTTTATTATTCCCGTTCTGCAGATCCACTGCTGCCAGGGACATACGCCTGCGCCGAATATATTCAGATAAAGGTACATTTGCCATATATGCGAACATTCTCTGATAATGGTAAACAGAACAACAAGCGATTTTCCCTAACTGCTCATAGTCAATGTTTTCCGTTAAATGTTCCTCGATATAGTTCATTGATCTGTTAATTCCCTCAATCCATTCCATAAAATCAACCCTTTCATTTGTATTATATTTGTTATCGATTTGCTCGTCCTCTCTTTTTATGTACAAATAGGAGAGGGGAGTGGAGTGAATCCCATGATCCTATTATAGTTTTTTTGGGGCAGAGAAACAATCATCTTTTAGAAAGGCATGGGGGAAATGAAAAAAAAGACCGGGAAATCTTTTGATTTCCCGGTCTTTTCCGATGCATTCATGAGACACCGGGGACTCGAACCCCGGACAACTTGATTAAAAGTCAAGTGCTCTACCACCTGAGCTAGTATCCCATACTGGGCTAGTTGGATTCGAACCAACGAGTGCAGGAGTCAAAGTCCTGTGCCTTACCGCTTGGCGATAGCCCATTAAAACTTGTGATAAAAAAAAATTCCCTAAAAGGGAAAGGTGAGTACAGGGATTCGAACCCTGGGCCTCCAGAGCCACAATCTGGCGCGATAACCAACTTCGCCATACCCACCATAATTTTCACACCTTGGTTAGAGATGTGAAACGAGCCTGAAGGGATTCGAACCCCCGACCCACGGCTTAGAAGGCCGTTGCTCTATCCAACTGAGCTACAGACTCAAAAGCGGGTGATGGGAATCGAACCCACGTATCCAGCTTGGAAGGCTGGTGTTCTACCATTGAACTACACCCGCAAAAGGTAAGAGAAACTAAAACTACCATTGACGGTTTTTCTCTTGAATCGGGGTGACAGGATTCGAACCTGCGACCCCCTGGTCCCAAACCAGGTACTCTAGCCAAACTGAGCCACACCCCGATAGTGAAAGTATTTTCCATCTTTCTCTTAGTTGCTTTTCCGCAACGCAAGAGTTATTATATATGATGGATATCATTTTGTCAACATTATTTTAGAAAAAATTTCAAATTTGTTTTTAAGCCTGTATTTATGCGGTTTTTTAAGGAAAATAGCCCTGAAATGGGAGGAACCGGCAGGTACATAAAATGTTCCTGCCGGTTGAGTATGAAAAATAAAAAGTCAATGTTAAAAGGGTGGGGTTCCTTTTCACTATTTAGTATAAGCGGAAAATATGACGGAAGTTTGACTAAGCCATAAACATTTCATAAAAAGACTAAAAGAATTATGAGGAATATTTGAAAAAACAGAAAGTTTGCTTATTTCGGCCCTGGAACATTTAATGAAAGAAGAAGTCGTCTCTTTACTTTGTATATGATATAATGGATTCAGAGGAAAACATGGTACAGTTCATAAGAGAAAGAAGGAATTGGGAATGAAGTACTGGGAAGTTTATGAAAGCAAGATAGGACCTCTTACCATCCTATGTGACGATGAAGCCCTTCTGCGCATCGATTTTGGAACGGTGGAGCATGAGAATGCCGTGAGGGAGCGGTCGGAGTTGATCTGTAGAACAGAAGGCCAATTGGAAGAATACATGGCTGGAACAAGGACGGAGTTTGATCTGCCACTAAAGCCGGAGGGAACGGAATTTCAAAAAAAGGTTTGGAATGCTCTGTTACTGATACCATATGGAGAGACGAAAAGCTATAAGGGTATTGCAGTTCTGATTGATAATCCCAAAGGCTGTCGCGCGGTTGGCATGGCGAACAACCGCAATCCCATTCCCATCATCATTCCTTGTCACCGGGTAATTGGGGCCAATGGAAGCCTGATAGGATATGGCGGAGGCCTGGATATTAAAGTGAAATTACTGGAGCTGGAGCGCTCAGAAACTTACCAATATAATTATTAAGAATTCTTTGTGATTCTTTCAGTTCCTTTAATCCCCTATACTTTTGATACGGATAATGTTATAATCCTCATCGTCACCAGGAATGAAATTGATGATGAGGAGTGATTAAAATGAGAAAAAACAAAATGCTGGCAGTAATAGCCATCGCCATGGCAGTTATGATGGCGGCTACAGGCTGTGGATCAAAAGATAATGGGAAATCTTCGCAGGATAATCCTACAGAAGTCAGTGCTGCCGAGACGAATGTAACAGGAGACGAATCAAAAGGTACGGACGAGACTACATTAGGTGAGGATGAAACTGATGGTGAGGAAGACGGAAGCACCGAAACCACCGAAACAACTGCTTCTGATGCAGGCAACTTGTCTTCCGGCGTCTTTACATCTAAATCCGGAAAATACCAGATCACGCCGCCACAGGGCTGGACCATTGAAGATGACGGAGATGAAAGCTCAGTCGCATTCACCTCTCCCAATGGCAGCGATATGCTGGAAGTTGTCTATGTAGAAGGCGATGATGCCGACGGTGCCAGAGAGATCTATCCGGATACTATGGAAGAATACAAGGAATTTGTCAGCCGTGGCGAGGATATGGAATTTGTCCGTTATAATGTAGAAAACGGCAGCGACGGAAGCCAGACGTTCCGCTATGCGATCCGGTATAAGACTGCTCAGGATGGAGTCCGCTATTATGCAATTTCCGGTTCCTACAATGCTGCTACAAAGAAGTACATCAGTGCGGCAGGAACAGTTGAATCACCAGACAGTGCGGTAGAAGGCCAGATTGAGGCAGCTCTGGATACCTTGAAACTGAAATAAAATTGGAATAAGATATGAATGGAACAGGGGCAAAAGCAGAATATCTGCTTTTGCCCCTGTTTTTACAGGTTTATAAGGGTGCCGTTAAGAAGTGCCACATCCTCTTCCTGGTGGGTGCTTATGATGACCAGCTTGCCACGGGTCTTTTTTTTGATGTATTGAATTACGGTTCGTTTTGTGTTCTCATCAAGACCGGTAAAGGGCTCATCCATTAAAATCATGTCACAAGGGATCGACAAGGCTCTTACAATGGCAACCCTGCGCTTCATTCCGCCGCTTAAGGTGGACACGGGACGGGATAAGGCCTCTTCCGGAAGCAGCCTTAAAAGCTCTTCTTTGGCCTGTTTCCTGCTTCGGGAGGAACGGCCGGGAATTACCATGGTAATGTTGTCGACCGGGGTAAATGACTCACACAGACGGTTCTCCTGAAACACGGCGGAGGCTCTTTGGCCTTTCAGTCCTTCCATGGAGCCGGAGTCGGCCTCTTCAAGTCCAAGTAGGATCCGGAAGAATGTTGTTTTCCCGGAACCTGAGGATCCCATGAGACAGTAGACCTGGCCGGAATGAAGGGAAAGATTTAACTGCGTGAATACGTTAAGCGTTCCAAAGGATTTGGACAGTTGATTTACCTTTAGTTCCATGGATCAAACCTCCTGTGCAAGGCTTAAAAGCCATAAAAAGAATTTTTCAAAAAGGGCGCTGATTACGATAATAACCAGAGTCCAGGCAAAAAGGTCCGCCGTACTTAAATAAATTTTTGCCATATAGAGTTTTTCACCGATGGAATGGCTTGGGACTCCGATTACCTCAGCGGCAACCCCGGATTTCCAGCCCATGCCCAGAGCCACCCTGCAGCCGCTTATGAGGTAGGGGCGAAGGGCGGGGCGGTAAATATAAAGGAGCTTCTTTTTGCCTTGCATGCGGAAAACCCGGGCCATTTCCAAAAGCTTTGGATCGGTGCTCATAAATCCAGCTATGGTATTTATGTAAATGATGGGGAATACCACAAGAAAGGCAATAAAAACGGACAAATTTTCAGAACCTACCCAGATCAGGGCCAGTATAACAAAGGAAGCTACCGGAACCGACTTAATCAGGGATATAAGCGGTTCCAGCAAATCCTTTAAAAGGGGGAAACGCCATGCGGCTCCCCCAGCCAGGATTCCTGACCCAAAGGCCAGAAGGAATCCCAGGCTTATCTTTCCAAAGGAGAGGGCAATGGTTTTCCAGAAGTCGGCCATGGCCGACTGAACCCATAAAGCCCGGATTACCTCCAAAGGGCCAACCAGTATGATGCTGTTATGCACGGACAGGCTTATTGCCTGCCATGCAAGGAGCCAGAGAAAGATGATACCGGCCTTTTTAGCCGGGAGGGCTGTTGGTTTCATAATGGGAATCTCCTTACAAAGCGTTACCTTATTTATGGCATATAGTAGAAATCATCAGCTGGCAGCGTACCGCCTACGGAAGATGGTTCCATATCGAAAAGAACTTTTAAATATCCGCTTAACAGAGATTTCATCCGGTCCCCGTCTACATAGGTGATACTGCAGTATGGGATGGCTTTTTCTGCAACCGGGGCTTTTTCAATAATTCCGGCAGCAGCCACCAGGGCCGCGGTTTCTGCTACATTGGCATTGGCAAATTCAGCGGATTCCTTATGTTCCGCTAAAAAGGTATTAATGGCGTCCCCATGATCTTTGATTACGTCATTCCGGCAGATGGTAACTCCGGTTACCAGACTGCCGCCGTTTTCACCGGCTGTGGCATCCCACTCCTTAGTTAAGTCAAGAACCATTTTTAAGGAGTCATTCTGAGCCATGGCAGCTGTTACAAATGGCTGGGGAAGAAGGCCCACTGCATCAGGCTTTTCCTTTAGGATAGAAACGACCTCAGCGGCTTCAGATTTATATTCCAGGGTTACGTCGTCAGAAGTTAAACCGCTGGCTTTAAGCACATGCTGAAGGGCATAGTCCGGTGTGGTTCCTTTGCCGGTTAAGTAAACGGTCTTTCCCTTTAAGTCTGCGGCTGTTTTAATGGAATCATCGGCGGATACCCCGTAAAGAACACCAAGGGTGTTAATATCCAGAACGGTCACCTCATGATTGGTTTTATTGTAAATAATAGAGGCCATATTGGCTGGAACAAGTGCGACATCAAGTTCTTTGCTTACAATTTTTCCAAGAAGCTCGTCGGCAGCGGTTACCATGGTAAAATCATAGGAACCTTTTGCATTGCCTTTTTCAGACTGGTCCATCAGCTTAACAAGGCCCATGGAGGTAGGCCCTTTTAACGAACCGATCTTTAGTGTATAGTTGTCGGCAGGTTTTTGAGCTTCAGATGTCTCTTTTGCTGTCTCAGAGGTGGATTCCGTTTCAGAAGCAGAAGTTGTTGCCTGGGTGCTTTCGGCGCCGCCCTTTGCACAGCCGGAGAGTACGGCAGCCGTTACGGCAAACGCCATCAATAGGGATAATGTTTTTTTCATAATAATCCTCGCTTTCTGTCCGTACCTGTTATGGTTCCTTTTTCTTTACGTCCATCAAAAAAATCCCACACCAACAGGCATGGGATTTCCGGTTTACGTATTCTCCTCGCCTTCGCCGTCAGGGATCCTTCCGGGTTAGTACGAACACCTTCAGTATATCATTATTCCCCCATATTTGTCAAAATATAGATACAGATATATAAGCAAATGTGGTATACTGTATATACCTTTGTCCAACAAGTCTGACGGGATTGTGGAACACCCTGCGGGTATACCTTTACGTCCAGAAAGCATGGACATAAACATTGAAAGGAGAAAATGGTATATGAATGAAGTATATGCAAAGCTTAAGAATTGTTTGGAAAGTGTGCGGGAGAAGACTGACTTTGTCCCGGAAATAGCGCTGATCCTGGGGTCCGGCCTTGGGGAATATGCAGAGGAGATAAAGGTAGAGGCCTCCATTGATTATAAAGACATTGAAGGATTTCCGATCTCAACGGTGGCAGGCCATAAAGGAAGATTTGTATTCGGATATGTTAACGATGTTCCGGTGGTCATCATGCAGGGACGGGTTCATTTCTATGAGGGATATCCAATGACCGATGTGGTGCTTCCTGCCAGACTCATGGGCCTTATGGGCGCGAAGGTTTTGTTTCTGACCAATGCTTGCGGCGGTGTAAATAAGGAGTTTAAGCCAGGGGATTTCATGCTCTTAAGGGATCATATTGCAAGCTTTGTTCCGTCTCCGTTAATTGGGGCAAATTTAGAAGAGCTGGGACCCAGATTCCCGGATATGAGTGATGTTTACAGCAGAGAGCTTCAGCAGATCATCAGAGAGGCAGCAGGAGAAGAAGAGATCGGCCTTAGAGAGGGTATTTACATGCAGCTTTCCGGCCCGGCATATGAATCTCCGGCAGAAGTTCAAATGTGCCGCATTCTGGGAGCTGATGCGGTAGGAATGAGCACAGCTTGTGAAGCGGTTGCGGCAAACCACATGGGGATGAAGGTTTGCGGCATTTCCTGTATTACCAATATGGCCTGCGGCATTACGGACCAGCCATTAAGCCATGGAGAGGTACAAGAGACAGCAGATAGGGTTGCACCTTTGTTTAAAAGGCTGATAACGGCTTCTATCACCAAAATCGCGGGCAAATAAAAGGAGGAGTTTTCTTATGGATCGGATGTTAGCAGAACGGGTTTTGGCAGCATCAGGGGCGAAAAAGGCGTCCCTGGTGCTAAAGAATGCCAGGGTGGTCAATGTCTTTACGGCTGAACTGGAAAATGGAGATATTGCCATCGAGGATGGTTACATAGTAGGAGTGGGAGAATATGAGGGACAGACAGAGATCGAGCTGGGGGGCTCGGTTGTTTGTCCTGGACTGATTGACGGTCATATTCACCTGGAAAGCTCCATGGTTGCTCCGGGAGAGTTTGAGCGTTCTGTGGTGCCTCATGGGACTCAGGCGGTCATTACGGATCCTCACGAGATTGCCAATGTGGCAGGTGCGGAAGGAATCCGGTTTATGATGGAGCGGACTAAGGGACTTACCCTTGACGTATATTTTATGCTCCCTTCCTGTGTACCGGCAACAGGCCTTGATGAATCGGGGGCTGTTCTGGCGGCTGAGAATCTTTCACCGCTCTATGAAGAGGAACGGGTGCTGGGCCTTGCGGAGCTTATGAACTCCTACGGAACCGTAAGGGCAGACAGAGGGATCCTTGATAAGGTAGAGGAGGCCAGGAACAGAAATCTTCTGATCGACGGTCATGCTCCCGGTCTTTCCGGTAAGGAATTAAATGCCTATGTGACCGCTGGAGTGCAGTCGGACCATGAATGCTCCGATTGGGAAGAGGCCGTGGAAAAGCTTAAAAGAGGCCAGTGGATCATGATCCGGGAGGGTACGGCAGCCAGGAATTTAAATGCTCTCATGCCTCTGTTTAAAGAGCCTTATTATCACCGCTGCATGCTGGTCACCGATGATAAGCATCCGGGGGATTTAATCCGGCTGGGTCATTTGGACTATATTATAAAAAAGGCAATTAGCCTGGGAGCTGATCCGGTTCAAGCTGTCATGATGGCATCCTTTCATCCGGCCCAATTTTTTGGACTTCGGGATGTAGGAGCCGTTGCACCGGGATATAAGGCAAACTTCATTGTTGTTTCCGATCTCAATGAATTTGAGGTAAAACAAGTATATAAAAACGGAAAGCTGGTAGCGGAAAACGGAGCAATGAAGGAGGAAATTCTTGCGGCTGAACAGCGAAGTGTGGAAACGCCTGTCAGAGTGGGCGATTCCTTCCATTTAGACGAGATTCATCCGGAAGATTTCCATATAAAGAAAAAAGGCAATACCATCCGGGTACTTTGTCTCACTCCCGGAGAGCTGACTACCAAATCCCTTTTGGCTCCATGGGTAGAAAAGGAAGGGGTCGCTCCCGGCGTCAGCTTAGAGCAGGACATTGTGAAAATGGCAGTGCTGGAACGCCATCACAATACCGGTCATATGGGACTTGGCTTTTTAGGCGGGTATGGCTTAAAACGGGGAGCAGTGGCCACCAGCATTGCCCACGATTCCCATAACCTGATTGTTGCGGGAACCAATGATGAAGATATGGCTCTTGCTACCAACATCGTGAGGAAGAACCGGGGAGGCCTGGCAGTCGTAGCGGAAGGGAAGCTTTTGGGAGAGCTGCCTCTTCCTATCGCAGGACTTATGAGTGAAGAGCCGGCTGAGTGGGTGGATGAAAGGCTTGAGGAGTTAAAAACCCAGACAAGAAGCCTTGGAATTGGGGACAGCATCGATCCTTTCATGACCCTTGCCTTTGCAAGCCTTCCGGTTATTCCGGAGCTGAGGCTGAATACATATGGCCTTATTGATGTAGAGAAGCAGGAGATTGTGGAGACAATTATTTCCTGTATGTGAAAAAGAACAGGAAATCGGTAAAAAAAGATTGATAGAAATATAACGATGTGCGATAATATTTCAAAAGGGCAATCAAATGTAAGGTACAAAATTTGGAGGGAGAATATTCATGAGAGTAACAATATGTATAGGGAGCGCATGCCATTTAAAGGGTTCCAGAGATATCATCGCACAGCTGCAGACCCTTGTGAAGGAAAACCATCTGGAGGATAAGGTGGATTTAAACGGGTCATTTTGCTGCGGTGATTGTGTAAATGGCGTCTGTGTGACCGTGGAGGGTCAATTATACTCGTTAAAACCAGAAGATACAAAGGAGTTTTTTGACAAAGAGATCATGGGGAGGCTGTAATCATGGGGATCATTGATTTCAAGGCTACTAAATGCAAACATTGCTATAAATGTATTCGTAATTGCGAAGTCAAAGCTGTCATGATTAAAGATGAGCGGGCTGAAATTATGCCGGATAAGTGCATTTTATGCGGTAAATGCATGCAGGTATGTCCACAGTCGGCAAAAACTCTCATAAGTGATCTGGATCTGGTGAAGAGTTACATTGACGCAGGGATCCGGACGGTTATTTCCCTGGCACCGTCTTATATGGGACTGTTAAACTATAAGACCATCGGCCAGGTTAACGGTGCACTGCGGAAGCTGGGATTTTATGACGTAAGGGAGACTTCGGAGGGAGCGGCAGTTGTAACAGCGGAATATGCCAGGCTTTTGAGTGAAGGGAAGATGGAGAATATCATCACCACCTGCTGCCCCAGCGTCAATGATTTGATAGAGATTTATTACCCCCAGCTGATTCCATATATGGCTCCTGTGGTATCTCCTATGATTGCCCATGGAAAGATGTTAAAAAAAGAACTGGGACCTGAGGTAAAGGTGGTTTTCCTTGGACCGTGCATTGCTAAGAAAAAGGAGGCCGGAGACCCTCGCCATGATGGCTATATTGATGCTGTCCTGAATTTCAATGATATTTCCAGGTGGCTTTCTGAAGAGGAAATCACCATTGAAGATTGCGAGGATGTCCCATTTGCAAGCGACCCCAAAGTCAACCGCCTTTATCCGGTTACCAATGGAGTGGTAAATTCTGTTCTGGCCACGGAAGAGGAGCGGGATGGATATCGGAAGTTTTATGTTCATGGATGCCTTAACTGTATGGATTTGTGCGAAAGCATGCTGCGGGGAGGCATTAAGGGCTGTTTTATTGAGATGAATATGTGCTCCGGCGGCTGCATCAAGGGTCCCACCGTAGAGGACGAGAACGTATCCAGATTCAAGATCAAGCTGGATATGGAGGAAACCATTGAAAAGGAACCGGTGCCAAAAGAGGCGCTGGCCCCTGTTATGGAGCGTATCTCCTTTCGAAAGCTGTTCCTGGACCGCGCTCCTAAAGATGTTATGCCTACGGAAGCACAGATCCAGGAAATATTAAAAATGACCGGAAAGACCAGGCCGGAGGATGAATTAAACTGCGGCGCCTGTGGTTATTCCACCTGCCGGGAAAAGGCTATAGCCGTTTTTCAGAAAAAGGCAGAGCTTAATATGTGCATTCCATTTATGCATGAAAAATCAGAATCATTATCCAATCTCGTGATGCAGACCTCTCCCAATATTGTTCTTATTGTGGATAAAGATATGAAAATTTTAGAGTATTCTGCTGTGGGAGAAAAATATTTCGGGAAAACCAGGCAGGAAGCTTTAACCATGTATTTATATGAACTCATTGATCCTTCGGATTTCCAGTGGGTTTATAATTCTCACCAAAAGATCCATGGAAAAAAGGTGACTTATGGGGAATACCATATTTCTACTCTGCAAAATATTCTATACATTGAAAAAGAAGATGTGGTATTAGCTACCTTCATCGATATTACCAAAGAAGAAGAACAGGCAATGCAGGACTACGAAAGGAAACTGGAAACCATTGCCCTGGCGCAGAAGGTCATTCACAAGCAGATGATGGTGGCTCAGGAAATTGCCGGTCTCTTAGGGGAAACTACAGCGGAGACCAAGACTACCTTAACAAAGCTTTGCAAATCCTTATTGGATGAGGGAAGTGAAAGTGAGGTTAAGTGATGGGAGTTACCGTAGATGTTGCATACACAAGTCTGAATAAATTCAAAGAAGTTTTATGCGGAGATAAGGTTGAACTTTTGCAGACTGAGGATTCCAATATTATGATTCTTGCCGACGGGATGGGCAGCGGGGTAAAGGCCAATATTCTGGCAACCATGACCTCCAAGATTCTTGGAACCATGTTCCTAAACGGTGCGACCCTGGAAGAGTGTGTGGAAACCATTGTGGAGACCCTTCCGGTATGCCAGGTGCGTCAAGTGGCTTATTCGACCTTCAGCATCCTTCAGGTGTTTCATGACGGTGAAGCTTATCTGGTGGAATTTGATAATCCCGGCTGTATCTTCATCAGGGATGGGAACCTTGTTTCCATACCCCGAAATGTCAGGGTCATCCGGGATAAAAAGATCAATGAGTACCGTTTTAAAGTGAAAAAGGGAGATGCGCTGATTCTCATGAGTGACGGGACCATCCATGCAGGAGTGGGGAAACTTCTGAATTTTGGCTGGTTGTGGGAGGATGTCGCTTCCTATGCAGTGAAGCAGTACCGTCTGACCATATCCGCAGCTCGTCTAGCTACTACATTGACCGGTGCCTGTGATGAACTGTATCAGCACCGTCCCGGCGATGATACCACGGTTGCCGTTATGAGGATCATTGACCGCAAGCCGGTGCATTTGATGACAGGCCCACCCAAAAAGCCAGAGGACGACTGCGTTATGGTGAATGACTTCCTGTCAGGAGATGATACCGCTAAGAAAGTCGTCTGCGGAGGGACCAGTGCCAATATTGTTTCCAGGGTGACTGAAAAGGAGCTGTCGGTTTCCTTAAATTACGATGATCCGGACATTCCGCCAATCGCTTATATTGAAGGAATTGAGCTGGTTACGGAAGGTGTTTTGACTTTAAATAAAGTACTGAAGCTTTTAAGGCGTTATGTGAAGAATGAATCTGTCACAGAGGAGTTTTTCCTGGAGCTGGATAAGCCAAACGGTGCTTCCATGGTAGCGAAGATGATCATTGAGGATTGTACGGAGCTACAATTATACGTGGGAATGGCCATTAACAGCGCTTATCAGAATCCTGGCCTGCCCTTTGATTTGGGGATCCGCCAGAATCTTGTGGAGCAGTTAAAGCATGTAGTGGAAGAAATGGGGAAAAGGGTTACGGTAACCTATTATTGAATTTGGATAGATATTCACACAGCCACGAAACGTGGAAGTTCTAAGGAGGAAAAATATGGCAACAAATGATGCGACATTACTTCGCATAAAGCATCAGGTTTTAAATGAAGTGGCGAAACTTGCATGGGAGGGTAAACTGGAAGAGAAGAGAAATGAGATACCTTATAATATCATTCCAGGTCCCAAGGCCCAGTTCCGCTGCTGCATTTACAGGGAACGGGAAATCATCAGAGAGAGAATCCGCTTAGCGGAAGGTCTCTGCCCCAGCGGAAGGGATACCAAGAACGTGGTCCAGGTAATCAGCTCTGCCTGTGAAGACTGTCCCATCGCCCGGTATGTGGTAACCGATAACTGCCAGCTGTGTATGGGTAAGGCGTGCCAGAGTTCCTGTAATTTTGGTGCCATCAGCATGGGACGTGATCGTGCCTATATTGATCCTGATAAATGCAAGGAATGCGGAAAGTGTTCCCAGGCATGTCCTTATAACGCCATTGCAGATCTGACACGTCCATGTAAGAAAAGCTGTCCTGTGGATGCCATCACCATGGATGAAAACGGCATTGTAGTTATTGACGAGAGCAAATGCATTCAGTGCGGAGCCTGCATTCATGGCTGTCCCTTTGGTGCGATTGATTCCAAGACATTCCTGGTGGATGTCATTAACCTTATTAATGCCGGGAAACGGGTGGTTGCTATGGTCGCTCCGGCTACGGAAGGCCAGTATGGTCCGGAAATCACCATGGCAAGCTGGAGAACTGCTTTAAAGAAAATCGGTTTCCAGGATATGATCGAGGTTGCCTTAGGCGGCGATTTAACCGCTGCCGCTGAAGCAGCGGAATGGGCGGAAGCTTATAAAGAGGGCAGAAAGATGACTACATCCTGCTGTCCGGCATTTGTGAATATGATTAAACAGCATTATCCTATGCTCCTTGAGAATATGTCCACTACCGTATCCCCTATGTGCGCTGTATCCAGGATGCTGAAAGAAAAGGACCCGGAGACAATCACCGTATTCATAGGACCGTGTATTGCAAAGAAAAGCGAAACTCTGGACTTAAATATTAAGGACAATGCAGACTATGCCCTGACCCTTGGAGAAATTCAGGCAATGATGGCATCAAAGGGTGTAGAGCTTGAGCCGGAAGAAAACACCTACCAGGCAGGATCTGTATTTGGTAAGCGTTTTGGTAATGGCGGCGGTGTGACTGCAGCTGTTTTAGAATGTTTAAAAGAGTCTGGAGAAAGTACGGATATCGAAGTCCTTAAATGCAATGGGGCGGCTGAGTGCAAGAAGGCTCTGATGCTTCTTAAGATTGGCAGGCTTCCTGGGGACTTCATAGAAGGAATGGCATGTGTGGGTGGCTGTGTAGGCGGCCCCAGCAGGCATAAGAGTGAGAATGAAGCAAAGAAAGCCCGTGATTTGCTGATCAAACAGGCGGATGGAAGAGAAGTTCATGAGAACTTACGGAACCAGGGCCTTGAAGAAGTGGCAATGCACAGACATTAACAAAAAGGCTATGGATGCTCCCCTTTTTATTGGGAACATCCATAGCTTTTTTATTTACATTCCTGCGAACTGGCTTTTAACTTTCGTAAGTTTCTGCTGTTCTGCCTGATCTGTAGTGTACCATCCCTTTGCGGACATTTTCTTGTAGATATCGCCCTGCATGCACAGGCTGTCGCTTAGTGCGGTATCAAATGCCTGATGTACGTTCATCGTAGGGGATTCGATGGTTCCATGCAGGTATAAGTCACACACACCTTTTGTGGTGTGGAGCAGGTTTTCCATAATACACTTGTCATCCATATGTGATTCCTCCTTACACTAAGTTGTAGAAGCTGTCAAAAATCTGCTGGTGCTTCTGCATAAGCTGCTGCGCACAAGCTTTTAATTCAGGATCCTGTAGATTCTGCGCTGCTTGCTGGCATTGGGTTTTCAAAAATTGCTCATGGCCAAGAGCATCTTCGATATAAGTTAATTCCTTTGGGCTCATATAATATTCCCTCCATTGTTATACTATCTTTCGAAGTGATTTCCCGGAAGACAGTATTAATATGGACGTTTTATGGAAATCCATGCATAACGGCGGAAATAATTGCTGCCATGGCAATTACTTCTTTTGTTTTTGAATGGAATGACTTTATGGCCGCTTATTTATTTAAGTACGACCGAGAAACAGACGATACAACTTATAATAAGGCTCTTATTGCTACCAGCGGTCTGAAGGGCTAGAAGAAGGGAGAGAAACATGAAATATTCCGTATTTACCGTAGAGCTTCCGGATATGACGATAGAGGAAGCTCTCAAAAAAATGAAAGAGTATGGCTATGACGGTGTGGATTTCAGAGTAACGGAAATAAAAGAGGAGTTTGCCAAGGAGCCGCCGTCTTACTGGAAAAACAATTACTGCACCGTGGATATAAACACGGTGGAAGAAAAGGCGGAGGAATTGAAGGCTCTGGCGGACAAATACGGCTTAGAAGTCAATGCGCTTGCTTCTTATCTTACATGTACGGATGACATTGATAAAATTACCTCCGTTATGAGGGCTGCAAAAAAGATGGGAGCTGGGAGGATCCGTGTGAATGCCCCCAAATATGACCCTGAAAAGGGCTATAAGCAGGTGTTTGAAGAAGCGCTCCAGGGCTTTCGGAGAGTAGAAGAAAAAGCAAAGGAAACAGGAATAAAAGCGCACTTTGAAATGCACCACGGAACAATTACTCCTTCCGCATCTGCGGCATACGCACTTGCTAAAAACTTTGATCCAAACTACATAGGCGTTATCTATGATACAGGAAATATCATATACGAAGGCCTGGAAGAATATCAGATGGCTCTGGAAATTCTGGGGGACTACTTGGACCTTGTTCATATTAAAAATGCCTGTTGGCTGAAAAAGGGAGAGAAATACGGAGCAGACTGGGCGTCCTTTTCCGATGGGTATGCGGATTTTCCTAAATTTTTTAAAGCTTTAGAAGCAGTAGGCTATGATGGTTATGTGACTTTTGAGGATTTTTCAGGCAAGGAAAGCTCGGATGAGAAACTTAAAAACAATATTATTTTCATAAAAGAGATCGTCGGCCAATAAATCCAAATTAAGAATAAAGCCCTTTCGGCGGAATGGACCGGAGTAAGGTATAAAAAATGAGCTTTGATAATGGTTTAAAGACCATTCAAAGCTCATTTTTATACATTCATTTGCAGAAGTTCTTTTTATACAACAGTTTAGATTTCGTTGATTCTTCTCTTTACGTAGGTTGTATGAAGCAGGTGATGAGCCTTTTCACTTCCTGGCTCTCCAAGGTAGGTCTCGTACAATTCTTTGATTGCAGGATTCTCGTGAGACTTACGAATGGTCTTGGCAGCATCTTCATCATAAAGAACCTTGGCACGCAGGGCCCGGATATCCGTTGTATTGTGTACAAAGCCAGGCTGCTGAGGCTGGCCGCCGCCGTTTACACATCCGCCGGGGCATCCCATGATTTCGATAAAGTGATAATTTGCCTCTCCGGATTTTACCCGGTTAAGGAGTTCTCTTGCATTGCCGAGGCCGGAGGCTACTGCAACATTTACATCCATATCGTCTACACGGTAGGTAGCTTCCTTAATTCCCTCTGTTCCACGAACATCGGCGAAGTCAGGTCTTTCAAGCTCTTCTCCGGTCAGGGTTTCTACAGCAGTTCTTAAGGCTGCTTCCATAACACCGCCGGTGGCTCCGAAGATAACTGCTGCTCCGGTACCAAGGCCTAAAGGTGTGTCAAATTCTTCGTCAGGAAGCTCTGTGAACCGGATTCCTGCCTGCTTGATCATTCTAGCCAGCTCTCTGGTGGTCATGGAATAATCTACGTCAGGAGAACCGTTGGCATCCTGGTCATCTCTTCCGATTTCGAATTTCTTAGCGGTACATGGCATTACGCTGACGGATACAATATCCTCAGGTTTCAGTCCCATCTTTTCTGCGTAGTAGGATTTAGCAATGGCGCCAAACATCTGCTGCGGAGATTTACAGGAGGATAAATTCTCTGTCATATCCGGGAAGTAGTGCTCACAGTATTTGATCCATCCTGGAGAACAGGAGGTGATCATCGGAAGAACGCCGCCGTTTTGTACACGGTCAATGAATTCATGTGCTTCTTCCATAATGGTTAAATCGGCGCTGAAGTTGGTATCAAATACCTTGTCAAAGCCCAGTCTTCTTAATGCGGCAACCATCTGGCCTTCCACATTGGTTCCGATGGAATAACCGAATTCTTCTCCAAGGGCTGCACGTACAGCAGGAGCGGTCTGAATGATCACATGCTTTGACCGGTCTGCAATGGCAGCAGCCACTTCGTCAATGCTGCTCTTCTCATAGAGAGCGCCTGTAGGACAGACAGCAATACACTGGCCGCAGGATACACAGCTCGTTTCACCCAGTCCCATGTCAAAAGCGGAACCGATAATGGTAGCAAATCCACGCTCATTAGGACCGATTACGCCGATTCCCTGAACCTTTTCACAGACTGCAGAACAGCGGCGGCACAGGATGCATTTGCTGTTGTCACGTACCATATGAGCTGCACTTTCATCAGGGGTAGAAGGTGTTTTTGCTCCATCGTAATAATCATCCACATCAACGCCCAGTTCCTTACATAAGGTCTGTAATTCGCAGTTTCCGCTGCGGACACAGGAGAGACAGGAACGGTCGTGATTGGAAAGGATCAGCTGAAGTGTTTTCTTTCTGTAGTCACGAAGCTTCGGTGTATTGGTCCATACTTCCATGCCCGGATTGATGGGGTATACGCAGGAAGCAGCTAATTTGCCGCCGTTAATCTCAACGGTACAGATACGGCAGGCAGCGATTTCATTCATATCTTTTAAAAAGCATAAAGTCGGTATCTCAACATGGGCCAGTCTGGCAGCTTCCAGGATGGTGGAGCCTGCTGGAGCGCTTACGTCCATGCCATTGATTTTTATTGTGATATTCTCCATGATCCAATTTCCCTCCATTATTTCTTGTAAACAGCGTCAAACTTACATTTCTCCATACATACGCCGCACTTGATACACTTCTCAGGATCAATGACATGTGGGTTCTTAACGGAACCGGAGATCGCGTTAACCGGACAATTTCTTGCACAAAGGGTACAGCCCTTACATTTCTCTGCATCAATGTGGTAGGAGAGAAGCGCTTTGCACACACCGGACGGACATGTCTTATCGATAATATGGGCATTGTATTCGTCGCGGAAGAACTTAAGGGTTGACAGAACCGGGTTTGGTGCTGTCTGGCCAAGGCCGCAGGCTGAGTTTTCTTTTACGTAGTAGCACAGCTCTTCCAGACGGTCTAAATCTTCCAGCTTTGCCTGTCCCTTGGTGATCTTATCGAGAATCTCAAGCATACGCTTTGTTCCGATCCGGCATGGGGTACATTTTCCGCAGGATTCTTCAACGGTGAATTCAAGGAAGAATTTTGCAATATCGACCATACAGTCAGTTTCATCCATAACGATCAGACCGCCGGAACCCATCATGGAGCCGATTGCAATTAAGTTGTCGTAATCAATAGGAATATCGTAATGTTCTACAGGGATACAGCCGCCGGATGGTCCGCCGGTTTGAGCAGCCTTGAACTTCTTGCCGTTTGGAATGCCGCCGCCGATTTCTTCGATGATCTCACGGAGAGTAGTTCCCATAGGAACTTCTACCAGTCCTGTGTTATGGATCTTTCCGCCTAAAGCGAATACCTTTGTTCCCTTGGATTTCTCAGTACCCATGGAAGCAAACCATTCGGATCCGTGTAAGATGATCTGTGGAATATTTGCATAAGTTTCAACATTATTTAAAATGGTTGGTTTGCCGAATAAACCTTTCTGAGCCGGGAACGGAGGACGTGGTCTTGGTTCTCCACGGTTGCCTTCGATGGAAACCATAAGGGCGGTCTCTTCGCCGCATACGAATGCACCGGCACCTAAACGAAGGTCAATGTTAAAGGAGAATCCGGATCCAAAGATATCATCTCCTAAAAGCTCCATCTCTTTGGCCTGGTTAATAGCGATCTTTAAACGCTGCACGGCGATGGGATACTCAGCGCGTACGTAGATGTAACCCTGGGAAGCGCCGATGGCATAGCCGGCAATGGTCATGGCCTCCAAAAGAGCATGAGGATCACCCTCTAATACGGAACGGTCCATGAATGCGCCTGGGTCGCCTTCGTCTGCATTACAACAGACATACTTCTGATCTGCGTCGTTTTGCTTAGCCAGTTTCCATTTGAGGCCGGTGGGGAAGCCTGCGCCGCCTCGTCCTCTTAAGCCGCTGTCTAAGAGAGTCTGGATTACATCGTCGGGAGTCATCTCGGTAAGAACCTTACCTAGAGCCTGATATCCGCCGGTACCAATGTATTCTTCAATTTCTTCCGGGTTGATGACACCACAGTTGCGCAAAGCGATTCTGTGCTGTTTTTTATAGAAATCTGTATCACTTAAGGCCTTGATGCCTGCCGGAGTTACAGTCTCATCATAAAGTAGTCTTTCCACCGGACGTCCTTTTAATAAGTGTTCGGTTACGATTTCAGTAATATCATCTTCCTTTACCATTGCATAGAAGGTGGCATCCGGGTAAATGATCATGATCGGGCCTAATGCACAAAGGCCGTGGCATCCGGTCTGTACAACGGATACTTCCTGGTCCAGACCCTGATTCTTTAACTCATCTCTTAATTTAACCATAATCTGCTGGCTTCCAGAGGAAGTACATCCTGTGCCGCCGCAAACTAATACATGTGAACGATACATCCTGTTTCCTCCTTATTTGATGTCAGCTGAAGCTAACGTATAGTTTTGAACAATGTGGCCACCCAGTAAATGCTCTTTATAAACTTCTTCTGCTTTTTCCGGGGTCATATTGATATAAGTAATTTTTTCTTTACCGGGTTCCAGAATTTCAACGATCGGTTCATACTGACATAAGCCGATGCATCCGGTCTGGGTAACAGAAAAACGATCCGTCATATTGTTTTCCTGAACCAGGTTTGATAATGTATTAAGAACAGGTCTAGCACCGCTGGCAATTCCGCATGTAGCCATGCCGACCAGAATGCGGGTACGTCCGTGATCTTCACCACGCATACTGACTTGACCCTGCATCTTTTCCCGAATTGCTTTTAATTCTTCAAGAGTCTTCATGTTATTCCTCCAATTCAACTTTGATCCGACGGGCCTATATGGCCGCGCCTCCATCTGTTTCCAATTTGTTTTCACTGAGATATTCCTTTATATAAGCCGATACCTCCGGAGTATCAAAGGGGATATCCCCTAAAATTTCGCGGAAAGCTCTGGTATCCAGCTCAAATGACGCTTGATTGTAACGATAGATATAGAGAAAATCTGTGTCTGGATGGCAGGTGATAAGGGTTTCTATGGTACTGTTTATATCACCAAGTGGCATACGGTCGATATGGGATAGTCCGAAAACAGCGGTTACTACCGTGCCGGTACCCAACTCTGACTCAATGGAAAAACTTCCGCCTGTGCTTTCCGCCGCATATTTAAAAAACGGAACGCCAAGGCCCACTTTTCTGGTTCCTCTTGTGGTAAAAAAAGGATCGGTCACTTGAAGTGCCTGCTCCTTTGTCATGCCGCAGCCGTTGTCCTCAATGGTGACAATCAGTTTGTCTGCAGCTGTTTCGACGGAAACAAGAATGGTAACCAGGGTAGCCCCTGCCCGTGTGGAGTTTTCCGCCACGTCCAGGATATTTAAAGAAATCTCTGTCATCATAATTTTCTATTCGTACTTTGCAAGAATGTCATGAATATCGTTTGTGGTCAGCCTACCGTAAACATCCCCGTTCACCATCATGACGGGAGCCAGTCCGCAGGCACCTACGCAGCGGCAGGAATCAAGGGAGAACTTTCCATCCGGTGTACACTCGCCGTTGGTAATCCCAAGGATTTCCTCAAGCTTATGGAAGATGTCTCCGGAACCCTTTACATAGCAAGCAGTTCCTAGACAGACAGATATCTGGTACTTGCCCTTTGGCTGAAGTGCAAACTGGGCATAAAAAGTTGCAACACCATAAATTTTCTCAAGCGGGATACCCGTTTCGTCAGAAATCATGGTCTGGACTTCGATTGGAAGATAGCCATAAATCTCCTGTGCCTTTTGCATGATCGGCATGAGAGATCCTTTTGTGTCTTTGAGCAGGGCGATTGCTTCCTTTAAAGCAGCTTCCTGCTCCTTGGTCCCGTTAAACTGGACGCCTTGTGTTTTACAAGCCATTTTATAACCTCCTTATATGTTGCTTATGCAATGTAACTGATATTTTATCATGTTATGAATGAAAAATCTATAGTTTCGGCAACATTCGATAAAAAAATAACAATCCTTCCGTGGAATCTTTCTATACCTGGCGACCAATTTATGTTATAATGGTCAATAATGATATGAATTGTTTGAATAGTGCGAATCAATGGACCCAAAAGGCATGGTAAGAAGAGGAAAGGGGAGCGTCAATATGACAGTAAGGGATGTAAGAGATAAACTGGGGGCCAAGGTGCTGGCAGGAGAGAATCATCTGGATGAGGAGGTAAGGAGTGCCTGCGGATCTGATATGATGAGTGATGTGCTGGCATTTTCCAAAGATCATTCGGTCCTTCTTACGGGACTTTGCAATCCTCAGGTGATCCGTACAGCAGAGATGCTTGACATTGTCTGTATCGTATTTGTCAGAGGCAAGAAGCCGGATGAGTCCATGCTTTTGATGGCGGAGGAGCGAGGAATCATTATCCTTTCCACCGGACATCGTATGTTCTCGGCCTGCGGCCTGCTTTATGAGGCAGGACTTCACGGAGGTGCGATTTGATGACGGATATGATAACGTTTCACTACAGGATTTCACCTGATGATTTTACAAGAGCAGGAGAAGCCAGCAGTGATGTGAAAAGCAAGCTGAAAAAGATGGGGGTCACCCCGGAAGCGGTGCGCAAGGTGGCCATTGCCATGTATGAAGGGGAGATCAACATGGTGATCCACGCGCAAGGGGGAGAGATAACCGTTAACATAACGACGGACCGGATCGAGATGATCCTGGCTGATGTGGGCCCAGGAATACCAGATGTTGGTCTGGCTATGCAGGCAGGATATTCTACTGCGCCGGATGCAGTGCGTTCCCTGGGCTTTGGAGCTGGAATGGGGCTTCCGAATATGAAAAAATATTCGGACGAGATGGAGATCGATACAGTAATAGGAAAAGGAACGACCATTCATATGATGGTTAATATATAAGATGCTTCTTCTTCTAAAGAAATGGTGCTAAGGCATAGGTAAGTGGAATACGGGTTTACATGGAAATGAGGTAAAAAGGTGGATAAATTTTATCATTCGGTAAGGCTTGATGAAGAGCTTTGCATGGGGTGTATCAATTGCATCAAACGGTGCCCTACTCAGGCCATCAGGGTGAGAAACGGTAAGGCACAGATCAACAGTAAATTCTGCATTGACTGCGGGGAGTGCATCCGGGTATGCCCTCACCATGCAAAACATGCCACATATGACAAGCTGGAGGCTTTAAAACAGTATGAATATACGGTAGCATTGCCGCCGCCATCCCTATACAGCCAGTTTAACAATCTGGATGATGTGAATATTGTCTTAAATGCTCTTCTTATGATGGGGTTTGATGATGTATTTGAAGTAAGCGCGGCGGCGGAACTGGTAAGCGAGGCTACCAGGGAATATTTAAGCGAAAATCCGGACAAACTTCCGGCCATCAGCACCGCCTGCCCTTCCGTGGTACGGCTCATAAGGGTCAAGTTCCCAAACCTGATCCCAAACCTCCTGCCATTAAATCCTCCGGTGGAGGTAGCTGCCATCCTTGCAGCCCAAAAAGCAATGGAAAAAACCGGACTTGATAGGGATAAGATCGGGATCATTTTCATTTCCCCCTGTCCGTCCAAGGTGACCTATGTGAAATCTCCACTGGGCACGGAACATAGTGAAGTGAATAAGGTACTTGCCATAAAGGATTTATATCCCCGGCTTTTAACCTGTATGAAGGCAGTTGGAGATGATCCGCCGGAAATTGGGACTTCGGGCAAAATCGGAGTCAGCTGGGGGCGCAGCGGAGGAGAGGCAAGCGGCCTGTTTACCGAGGATTACCTGGCAGCAGATGGCATTGAAAATGTCATAAGGGTCCTGGAGGATATGGAGGACCAGAAATTCACGAACTTAAAATTTGTGGAACTAAGCGCCTGCAACGGAGGCTGCGTAGGCGGTGTGCTCACGGTAGAAAACCCATATGTCGCGGAGGTAAAGCTGAAACGGCTTCGAAAGTATATGCCTGTGGCAAGGAGCCATATGCAGGCAGGGGCTGAGGAACTGGTAAAGTGGACCAAGGAGGTTCACTATGAGCCGGTATTTAATTTAGGTGAAACTATGATGGAAAGCTTTGCAAGGCTTAATCAGGTGGAACGGCTTTTAAAGAAACTTCCTGGCTTAGATTGCGGTTCCTGCGGTGCACCTACCTGCAAAGCCCTGGCCGAGGACATTGTGCGGGGAGAAGCGGTGGAATCGGACTGTGTTTATTTCCTCAGGGACAATGTGCATAAGCTGGCGGAGGAAGTTTCCAGGCTGGCCTCTGATATCGTGGAAGGCGACAGAGACAGCTATGAGAAATTTAAGGTCATGACAAAATATATCGAGAGAATTTCTGATGAAATGACTCAGCTTGACAGAAAAGAAGGGAGGAAGCGCAATGACAGTAAAGGAACTGATTGACAGTAATTTATTTGAAGTAATAAATATAGGCGAAGCACTTGACCGTGAGATCAAAAAGCCGTTTTGCTGTGATTTATTAAGCATTGCTATGGGAAGAGCAGCAGAGGGGTGCGCATGGGTAACGGTGATGGGAAATGTAAATACCCTTGCGGTAGCTTCACTTGCCGATGCTGCCTGTGTGGTCATGGCAGAAGGAACTGCTCTTGACGAAGCGGCTGTGAAAAAGGCGGCGGACCAGGAGATCACGGTTTTAAAAACAGAGCTGCCCATCTTTGAGGCTGCCCTGTTGATCTATCAAAGGCTTCCCCATGATGAACTTAACCTATGATCTTCACATCCATTCCTGCTTATCACCGTGCGGGGATGATGATATGACTCCGGCAAATATTGTTGGGATGGCTGCCTTAAAAGGGCTTGACGTGATTGCGGTAACGGATCACAATTCCTGTAAAAATTGTCCGGCTGTGTTACATTTTGCAAAGGAATATGGGATTGTTGCCTTGCCGGGTATGGAAGTCTGTACATCGGAGGAAGTGCATGCGGTATGCCTGTTTTCTGACCTTGATAAGGCTATGGCGTTTGATGAATATGTGTATGATCGGTTGATGGCATTTCCAAATAAGGAGGAAATATTTGGAAAGCAGCAGATATATAATAAGGAAGATGTCCTCTGCGGAACCGTGCCTAATCTTCTTATTAACAGCGTGGAAATTTCTTTTGACCAGTTATGGGACTTAGTCCGGTCCTATGGAGGCGCCATGTTTCCGGCCCATATCGACAAGTCTGCCAACAGCCTTCTCTCAAACTTAGGCTTTATTCCTCCAGACAGTCAGTTTGCGACGGCGGAGGTAAAGGACCTTACAAAGCTTCATGAACTTAAGAAAAAGAACCCTTATCTGGAGGGATGCCGGATCATCAGCAATTCCGATGCTCATTATTTGGAGGACATTCATGAGCCAAGGTTAACGATCGAAGCAGAGGAAAAAAGCATGGATGCAGTGGTCCGCGCGC
Source organism: Lacrimispora sanguinis (assembly GCF_044987295.1). Taxonomy (NCBI): domain Bacteria; kingdom Bacillati; phylum Bacillota; class Clostridia; order Lachnospirales; family Lachnospiraceae; genus Lacrimispora; species Lacrimispora sanguinis. The sequence continues at coordinate 4,117,381 of NZ_CP173277.1, forward strand.
TTCTGTACCGATAGACTTTTTTATTAAGTTTGGAAATTTTCTTCCAATTTTCTCCTATTTCCTGTATAGTAGTGGTTAGTAACAGGAAAAAACCCTACAGGTAGTATATCTGTATGTCCGGAAAGCACGGACAAAATAAAGGGGAAAGGAGAGATGTAACATGAAAAAACTATTACAATTGGGCTTCGGTCTTATGATCGTGGCACTTGTGACAGCGTTCGTACCTGCAACACCGTTTCCTTCCATGGCGGATGAAACGGCATCGGGCCAGGCGGCACCGGAAGTACGGAATGACTGGATAGATGAAAACCTGGGACCAGGTGTGGCCAGGTGGGTAGATGGGAATGGTAATATTTCAGAACAACCGGGAAAGCACACGGAGGATGGAGCCGGTGACGAGAGCCAGAGCAACGCGGAGGGCCAGGACTTAAATACCGGGACTGCACAAGAAGGGCAGCAGGAGTCCGATTCACAGGAGAGCCAGGAACAGGCAGCCGAAGGACGTCAGATCGACCCTTCAAGGCCCATGGTGGCTTTAACCTTTGATGATGGGCCATTTGCTTCCGTGGGAAATCAGATTATGGATTGTCTGGCGCAGTACGGTGGAAAAGCTACATTTTTTGTGGTGGGAAACCGTGTTTCCGCTTATGGGGCGGAACTGCAGCGCATGGTTGCGGAAGGGCATGAAATCGGAAATCACACCTACGAGCACAAAAATTTGACCAAGCTAAGCGCAGCCCAGGTCCAAAGCCAGATCAACCTTTGCAATGATGTGGTACAAGCTGCCAGCGGTGTCAGGCCTTCCCTGGTAAGACCTCCGGGAGGAGCAAGAAACGGCACCGTCCTTGCAAATGTACAAGCTCCTGTGATTATGTGGAGTATAGATACACGGGACTGGAAGACTCGAAATGCCGGTAAAACGGTAAATGCGGTGATGAGCCAGGTACGGGATGGAGACATCGTCCTGATGCATGAGCTCTATTCCCAGACCGGAGCAGCTGCCCTTGAAATAATTCCCAGGCTAACAGAAGCTGGCTACCAGCTGGTTACGGTAAGTGAGATGGCGGCACTTCGGGGAGGAGTTTCTCCGGGTGGAGTTTATTTTCATTTTTATCCGTAATGGCTGAAGGAAGTTTACAGATTTTAATAAGAAAAGCAAAGTGTTTGAGCCCCTCTATGTTTGGGGGGCTCAAACTTTTTTTTTGTTGACTGTCATATCAGATAAATTAAGATAGTATGTGATAAACAAGTTTTGGCAATAGTTTGAAAAACAATATTTTAAAAATACCTATTGACAAATCAGCAAAATAATTGTATTCTTGTATTAAGGCATTAGTACAACAATACAATAGTACAAAGGTACAATAATCCTTAATATTACAACACAATGATACAACAACACAAAAGGAGGCAGTATTATGATCTGGAAACTGACCGATGACCGGCCGATCTGGATACAACTTGTCGATCAGCTCACTTTGCGCATCGTGTCCGGTGTATATGCATCTGGTGCAGCTGTGCCAACTGTGCGTGCGCTGGCCAGTGAGGCGGGTGTAAACCCGAATACGATGCAGCGTGCACTGGCTGAGCTGGAAAGCAGGGGGCTGGTCGAAACTCGCCGCACAGCGGGACGGATCGTTACTGAGGACCAGTCACTTATCCAAAGCGTGCGGGAGGAGCTTGCCTTTGCGCGAATGGATGAATTTCTTGCGTCCATGCGTGCCCTAGGTTATACCGATAAACAAATCCGCGAGCTGCTTGCTGCGTGGGATAAAAAGGAGGAACTTGTATGAATCAGGAACTCATCACCGCGCGTGGCCTGACTAAGAATTATGGATCAAAGTCCGCGCTTGACCATATTGATCTGACGGTCGGCCGCGGCCGCATTGTCGGTCTTCTGGGCCCAAATGGCTCAGGTAAGACTACCTTTATCAAACTTCTGTGCGGACTCTTACAGCCCACCTCCGGCACTCTGGAGGTAAACGGCAATGCGCCCGGTGTGGAAACCAAGTCAGTCATCTCTTACCTGCCGGACCGCATGTACTTTGCCGACTGGATGAAGGCCTGCGATCTGACAGACTTTTTCGCAGACTTTTATGTGGACTTTGACCGTCCAAAGGCAATGGAGATGTTTTCGGCTCTTGGCATTCAGCCAAATGACCGGCTTAAGACCATGTCTAAGGGCACCAAAGAAAAGGTGCAGCTTGCACTCATCATGAGCCGCAAGGCGCAGCTTTATCTGCTTGACGAACCGATCGGCGGGGTTGACCCGGCAGCACGTGACTTTATCTTAAACACGATTCTGACTAACTATAACGAAAATGGCACAGTCATGTTGTCCACACATCTTATATCTGATATCGAGCGCGTGTTGGATGAGGCCATTTTCCTGCAAAACGGCAAGGTTGTCCGCCATGATACCGTGGATAACATCCGTGAGCAGGAAGGCAAGTCAGTCGATCAGCTGTTCCGCGAAATCTTCGCGTACGGCAGCTAGAATAAGGAGGAAATAAGATGTTTGGCAAACTTTGCAAATACGAATTTAAATCCATTGGGCGCACGCTTGTGCCGATTTACCTGGCGGTTATCGCCATATCCATTCTCAATGCATTTTTGGGCATGGGCTCGCTGGCCAATGGTTATTATAACGGCCTGATGTCTGGCTTAAGCTTTGGTCGCGGCTTTCTCAGCCTGATCCAGACGCTCTCTGTGATCGCCTATTTCGGCGTTCTGGTCGCCATGAGTGTACTGACGTTAATCGTCGTGATTCAGCGGTTTTATAAAGGGCTTCTGTGCGATGAAGGTTATTTGATGTTTACCCTGCCAGTAAAGCCTTGGCAGCTGATCACAGCAAAGGGTGTGGTGGCTTTTGTGATGTCAATGGCCAGCTCCCTGGTGGCTTTCGCATCTATTTTTATATTGGTGCTGGGTACCGCAGGTACTAGCAGGGTTTTTACAGCAATTACCGATCCCCAGTTATGGAATGCCATCAACAGCGCACTTGCTCATGTTTCGACCTGGCCTCTGCTGATGTTTGAGTTTATTATTCTTATCATCGTCAGCGGACTGGTCCAGCTTTACCACATGTACTTTTCTATGGCACTTGGCCATTTAGCCAGCAAGAACCGCGTGATGATGTCTGTAATCGCCTTTATTGCAATATCTATGCTTTTTAGCTTTATCAATGGCCTTGTAATGATCATTCTGGGAAACGTACCGTCCTTTCAATCGTTCTTCCGTATGATTGATACGATGCCTGATACACAAGGGATCTCCCTGGTCATGCACTTAACCTTCATCGGTTCGGTTGTTTACAACGCAATTCAGCTTGCAATATTCTTTTTCGGCACGGAGCGTATCCTGTCCAAGCGCCTTAATCTGGAATAAAAGACTAAAAACAACGTATAATTCAATCAAAAAGAATAGCCTCGCAATTAATTATCGATTCATTAATTGCGAGGTATTTTTTTGGAATTGGAATTCCAGACCATATCTTGACTTCTTTGTTTACAAGTGTTGTTATAACAGTTATAATAGGGCAAATGGATGAAATAATGGAAGAATCTGCCATTGTAAAGCTACTGTCCAAACCGGAGATTGGCAGCTTAAGACATGGGAGAAGGCAGATGAATCACAGGGCAAAAATTAAATGATATATAATTTCAGGAGGGAACAAGATGGAATACAGAGAGGTCGGGAAAACCGGAAAGCAAGCAAGCGTGATTGGCCTTGGCTGCGAACACCTTGACGGCAAGTCATACGAGCAGGTAAAGGAGACGATCGATGCCGCACTGGAGTATGGCGTTAATCTCATGGATGTTTTTATGCCTGGCACGGAAGTGCGTGAAAACATCGCAAAAGCACTGGGCAACAAGCGGGATCAGGTGATGATACAGGGGCATATCGGATCCACGAATGTAAATATGCAGTACGATATCAGCCGGGATATGCCTGTGGTTAAGCAGTATTTTGAAGAGCTGCTGCGGATCTTCGGCTACATAGATTTTGGCATGATGTTTTTTATTGACTCAGAGCAGGACTATAAAAATGTTTTCGAGACAGATTTTGTTACATATGTGGAGCGTCTAAAACAAAAAGGGGACATCCGGCACATTGGTTTTAGCTCCCACAACCCTGAAACGGCAATGAAGGTCATTCAAACAGGAGTGCCGGAAATGATGATGTTTAGCATCAATCCTGCATTCGATATGCTTTCATCGAAAGCAAGTATTTTTGATTGTCTTGATAATGGCTTCCAGGCAGGGGTTTATAACGGAATTGATCCTAAGCGTGCGGAATTATATAAGCTGTGTACGCAAAAACAAGTCGGTATTACTGTGATGAAGACCTTTGGCGGCGGCAAACTGCTTTCGCCGGAGCATACACCTTACAGCAAGCCGATGACTTCGCAGCAGTGCGTCCATTATGCTCTCTCGAGGCCGGCTGTTACCAGTGTTCTGACAGGCTGTAAAACCCGGGCTGAAGTAAATGACACCATGAGTTATCTTACGGCATCTGACAGTGATAAGGATTACACATGGATTTATAACGAAGTACATAGTGCTTTTGATGGAAACTGCGTGTACTGCGGACATTGCCAGCCATGTCCATCTGAAATAGATATTGCCGCTGTCAACAAATATTTAGATATCGCACGGCTTGATAAAGAAGCAGTACCGCCGTCCATACGTTCTCATTATCAAAGTCTTTCCCATAGGGGCGATGAGTGTATCGCCTGTGGCAGCTGCGAAAGTCGTTGTCCATTTGGGGTACCGATCATTAAAAATATGATTGAAGCGGATTCACTGCTTGGCTAAAGGGAGTAATAAATAACTGAGGGTGTCCAAAATTATTATTGGGCACCCTCTTTTAATATGAATTGTATTATTTTTCGTCACAAACCTGAAAAATGTAAAATTTCAGATAATAGGAAGTGTCATCTCCCGCCCATAAGATCGGATGATCTGCCGCCTGGGTTCGGTATTCTACCTGGCGGAGTCGTTTGTGGACGTTTGCAGCTGCCTCCCGGATTGTTTTGGTGAAGAGCTCTGGAGTCATGAAATGGGAACAGGAGCAGGTGGCTAAATACCCGCCATCCTTTACCAGCTTCATACCACGGAGATTGATCTCACGGTAGCCTTTTACTGCATTTTTCACGGAGTTCCTGGATTTGGTGAAGGCAGGAGGGTCCAGGATGACAACATCAAAGGTTTCCCCGTCTTTTTCCAGCTGGGGAAGGAGTTCAAAAACATCGGCACACTGAAAGGCCACCCGGTCAGATAAGCCGTTTAATGCAGCGTTTTCATTTGCCTGGGCGATGCCAAGTTCAGAAGCATCCACCCCAAGAACTTCTCTAGCTCCGGCAATACCTGCATTTAAGGCAAAGGAGCCGGTGTGGGTAAAGCAGTCTAAGACCCGCTTGTCCTTACATAAGCGCTGAATGGCAAGGCGGTTGTATTTCTGGTCAAGGAAAAAGCCGGTTTTCTGCCCATCCTGGACGTCGACCTGGTATTTAACTCCGTTTTCCGTGATTTCCACCTTTGTATCAAAGGAAGGGCCGATGAATCCCTTAAAACGTTCCATGCCTTCCTGAAGGCGGACCTTGGCATCGCTTCGTTCGTATATGCCGCGGATTTTTATGCCGTCCTCTTCCAGGACCTTTTTCAGTTTTTCCAGGATAACTGGCTTTAGCCGGTCAATGCCAAGGGCAAGGGATTCCACCACAAGGATATCGTTAAACTTGTCTACTACGATGCCGGGAAGGAAGTCTGCCTCTCCGAAGATGAGACGGCAGCTGGAGGTGTCCACAGTGGCTTTGCGGTATTCCCAGGCGTTTCGGACCCGCATTTCCAGAAAGCTTTCGTTCACTTCATTGTCTTTTTTCCGGGACATTATGCGGACGGTGAGCTTGGAATTGGTATTGATGAAGCCACGACCCAGGAAATAGCCGTCAAAGTCTTCCACGGATACGATATCACCGTTGGTGTAATCACCGGTGATGGTATCGATTTCATTGTCATAGATCCAAGGACCGCCGGCTTTTAATGAGCGTCCTTCTCCTTTTTTTATTCTTACGGTTGCTGATTCCATAAGCATACACTCCTTTATTGATGAGATTGACCTCGTTTTAGTGAGGTGAGCAGCCGGTATAACGGCTGGAACAGAATAAGGGACAGAAAGAAATTACCTGTCCCATGGGCGATATCGTATGGGATTCCTGCCGCCCACCAGGTAAGAGCTGCACCGGGGCCTCCGGTAATTAAATAGAACCCCGCACAGAAGAATCCAAACAACATTCCAAAGATACCTGAAAGCAGGGATATGCCAAAGGGCTTTGGCGTATTGTTCTTGTAAATCAAAAATACGGCGGCCGGGAGAATAGGCCACACATAGAGATAGGAAAACCACCAGAGGCCGAAGCCGTAGACCAACCCTTCCAATATAACAAACACGTATAGGATGAGCCATACGTGTTTGCGGAATACAAGGGTGTATAAAATTAGAAGCAGGGATACCAGTTCTACGTTGGGAAGCCAGGACAAGCTTACCTGGCTGACAAATAAAAGGGCTGAAAGCAGTGCGTCTAATACTAGCTCCCTGGTGGTAAACAGGGAATGGTTTTTCATTATTTTTTTAATTCCTCAGAGGGCAGTGTGTATTGAAAGGTATAGCGCTCTCCATCCTTAATGGCCTGCTGGCTCACTCCGTAGTTGCAAGTTTCCCCGTCGCATAAAAGGGCCCAGTAAGCGCCGTCCTTTTGGTAGTCTGCCCGTTTTCCGTTAATTGTAGTGACCATGAGGCCAAATTCTTCGGTGGTGGTTCCTTCAATTTGAAAATTCGGTATGGATTTTAGCGCTTCTAGCAGAAACTGCGCTTCTGTAGTGATCTGGTAATGTTCATTTACCCCGTTTTCATATTCCACATCAATGGAAATGCTTTTTGTCCCGGCCATGGGAACCGGTTTTGTCAGGGTATATACGACTAAAAGCAGTGCCAGGACCGCAATTGCGGCGCAGCCTCCCAAAAAGGGAGAAAGCCTCTTAAACCTATTCATAATCTGCTGACTTCCTTTTTCATTATTTTCGCATGGATTAGTATAGCATATTTCCATGGCAAGCCGCAAGAACAGAATTTCCTTCTTTTCTTAAAATGGCCTTTGATGTATAATAAATACGTATTGTTTGAAAAAGAAGGTGGTTAGATGACTGTGAATGAGCAGATTTTAGAAGAAATAGCAGCTTGTGAGAAGCTTTTGATTGGAATCGGAGAGGAATGGAAGGCAGAGGGAATACCGGATATGGGAATTCTTTATGAGAAAATGAATGAACTCATAAAGGACAAGGACTTTTTTATTGTAACTACAGTGACCGATGGAGAGATACTTAAATCTCCTCTGGAACAGAGCCGGATGGTAGCACCCTGCGGGAACGTGACATGGAGGCAGTGCTCCAAAACCTGTACAAAGGATATTTGGGAGCCGGGAGAGATTCCTCAGGATGTCTGTCCGCATTGCGGGACACCTCTTACAGGTAATACCATAGAGGCAGAAGATTACATAGAAGAGGGCTACCTTCCTCAGTGGAAGGCTTATACCACGTGGCTGGCTGGAACCCTTAACAAGAAACTGCTGGTTTTGGAACTTGGGGTAGGCTTTCAGACTCCAACGGTTATCCGCTGGCCTTTTGAGAAGACGGTGTCCATAAACAAAAAGTCCCATATGTACCGGATTCACGGTAAATTTGCCCAACTGCCGGATACGGTAAAGGGAAAGGCTGATGCTGTTTTAGAAAATTCTACGGAATTCTTTCGGAAATTATAGGCTTATTTTGCGTTGTACATTACACGTTACTGTGTTAAAATGTTGAAAAAAGACGTAAAGAGGTGACGGCCATGATTGCGATTATCGACTACGATGCTGGAAACTTAAAGAGTGTGGAGAAAGCTCTGACCGCATTGGGGGAAAAACCGGTGGTAAGCCGGGACAAGGAGCTCCTCCTTTCGGCGGACAAGGTGATTCTTCCGGGTGTTGGTTCTTTTGGCGATGCGATGGAAAAGCTTCATCAGTATGAGCTGGTGGATGTGATTCATCAAGTGGTTTCAAGAGGAACGCCTTTTCTCGGGATATGCCTGGGGCTTCAGCTTTTCTTTGAAAGCAGCGGAGAGAGCGAAGGGGTCAGGGGGCTATCCCTGCTTCCGGGTAAGATCGTGAGATTTCCGGACACGCCGGGGCTTAAAGTCCCTCACATGGGCTGGAACCGTCTGGATATAAAGCCTGGTACAAGACTTTTTAAAGGAATTGATTCCGGGGCATATGTGTATTTTGTCCATTCATATTATTTAGAAGCGGGACGGGAATCCGATGTGGCCGCATCTGCATCCTATGGGATCCGGTTTGGGGCATCGGTGGAACGTGAAAATCTTTTTGCCTGCCAGTTTCATCCGGAAAAGAGCGGTGATACAGGTTTAAACATTCTGAAAAATTTCATTGAATTGACTTAAGGAGGTGCCGGATGCTTACAAAGAGGATCATTCCATGTCTGGATGTGATGGACGGTAGAGTAGTAAAAGGTGTTAATTTCGTGAATTTAAAGGATGCCGGGGACCCGGTGGAGATTGCAGCGGCTTATGACAGAGCCGGTGCCGATGAGCTGGTGTTCCTTGATATCACTGCATCTTCTGATAACCGGAATACGGTGGTGGACATAGTGCGCCGGGTGGCAGAAAAGGTATTTATCCCATTTACGGTTGGCGGGGGAATCCGCACGGTTGAGGATTTTAAAATGCTTTTAAGGGAAGGCGCGGATAAGATATCCATTAATTCCTCGGCAATTAATACTCCTCAGCTAATTTCTGACGCAGCAGGTAAATTCGGACGTCAATGTGTGGTGGTCGCCATTGATGCCAGAAGGCGTGTGGATGGAAGCGGCTGGAACGTGTATAAAAACGGAGGTAGGATCGATACCGGACTGGACGCGGTGGAATGGGCCATGAAGGCAGACAGACTTGGAGCAGGGGAGATCCTGCTTACCAGCATGGACTGCGACGGAACAAAGGCCGGATACGATGATGAGTTAAACCGCATCATCGCAGAGAATGTTTCCGTTCCTGTGATCGCATCAGGCGGCGCAGGCACGATGGAGCATTTTTATCATGCCCTGACAGAAGGAAAGGCAGATGCGGCTTTAGCGGCATCCCTGTTCCATTATAAGGAACTGGAGATCATGGAATTAAAGCAGTATTTAAAGGTCATGGGAGTGCCCGTGAGGATTTAAGGTTTATTTTATAATGCAAAGGAGAAAGAATGGGAGCAATTGAGAACGACTGGCTGGAACCCTTAAGCGAAGAGTTTAAAAAGCCATATTACAGGGAACTTTATCAGAAAGTAAAGCATGAATATGAAACGGCCCAGGTCTTTCCTGATCCAAACGATATTTTTAATGCGTTTCAGTTCACGCCTCTTTCCAAAGCCAAGGTAGTGATTTTAGGTCAGGATCCTTATCATAATAATGGGCAGGCCCACGGGCTTTGTTTTTCCGTAAAGCCTGATGTGGATATTCCTCCGTCCCTTGTAAATATTTATCAGGAGCTGCGGGAAGATTTAGGCTTAGAGGTTCCCAATAACGGATATTTAAAAAAGTGGGCGGAGCAGGGGGTCATGCTTCTTAATACGGTGCTTACGGTTCGCGCTCATGCTGCCAACTCCCATCAGGGGATCGGCTGGGAATCCTTTACGGATGCCGCCATTAAGATTTTGAATGAACAGGACCGGCCCATGGTATTCCTTTTATGGGGACGCCCGGCTCAGAATAAGAAGGTCATGCTCACAAACCCCAGGCACCTGATTTTAGAGGCGCCTCACCCAAGCCCTCTTTCCGCATACAGAGGATTCTTTGGCTGTAAACATTTTAGCAGAACCAATGCCTATTTAAAGGAAAATGGGTTGGAGCCTATTGACTGGCAGATTGAAAATATTTAAAAAGACAGGGGAAAAGGAATGAATATCATTGAGATTTTAAAAGTAATTGTTCTTGGAATTGTGGAGGGCTTTACTGAGTGGCTTCCCATAAGCAGTACGGGGCACATGATTCTGGTGGATGAAATCATACACTTGAATCAGCCGTCTGCCTTTAAAAACATGTTTTTGGTGGTAATCCAGCTGGGTGCGATCCTGGCGGTACTGGTACTGTATTTTGACAAGCTCAATCCATTTTCCGTGAGAAAAAAACCAGCACAGAAGCAGGCGACCCTGGTACTCTGGTCAAAGATCATCTTAGCCTGCATCCCGGCAGCAGTGATCGGATTTCTGGTGGATGATATTCTTGATGAGTATCTGATGAACGGCTATGTAGTTGCAGCGACCCTGATCCTCTATGGTGTTCTGTTTATTTTTATTGAGAACAGAAACCAGTATCGGAGTTTTGAAGTTCAGAAGGTGGGAGATATCTCGTATCAGACAGCTCTCTGGATCGGTCTGTTTCAGCTTCTGGCCCTGATTCCGGGTACCTCCCGTTCCGGCGCCACCATTCTCGGCGCCATGATCCTGGGATGTTCCCGTGCGGCTTCCGCTGAGTTTTCCTTTTTCCTTGGAATTCCGGTGATGTTCGGAGCCAGCCTTTTAAAGGTTGTGAAATATGGAATGAATTTTACCGGATCTCAGATCTTCTATCTGATTTTAGGTATGGTGGTGGCTTTTGTAGTTTCTATTTATTCTATTAAGTTCTTAATGGGATATATCAGACAGCATGATTTTAAATTCTTCGGATATTACAGAATTGTATTGGGAGCAGTGGTGCTTTTGTATTTTATCATTACGGCTTTTATTGGCTAAGAAAATAATGAAAAGAGAGTTGATGATCAGCGTTATGCTAATATCAACTCTCTTTTTTATGATAGTTCATAAAGGTTCCTTTCTGACGGATTATGGTTGAAACAGCATCTCGATCCGTCCTTCGGCGGCCAGTTCATCAATGCCGTCGAAATTAAATTGTAAGTTCCGATTCTGCGTATTAAGCCCTTTTTTCATCTCGTCGTAGTCCTTGACATTAACCTTTGTTAAACCGTAGTCAATAAAGATATCACAGTCAAAGGCGTTAGCGGTGTTGATTAAAAGCGCGAGGGGAATGGGGGTGTAACGCAGCTGGATATCGACTTCAATGGTCCGCATACCCATACCTCCTTTTCCTTATCACCGGATAAATCCGGCTTGAACGTGCCAACAACTGCATAGAGGGTTATGTAGGTATCAACTGGATGAAGAGTCATATAACTGACTTCAATTTTATTCTATCATCTCTTGGTAGAAAAACAAGAGAAAGTTGAAAAATAATTGAAAAATGGATAAAATACTAATAATAAACGGAGAATACGAAGAGTAATCAGTAAAAAGCAACATGCCAGAGAATTAAAATGTCTCTGGCATGATTTAAAATATTATGCATTTTCAGCGATTTCATAGATCAGACGCTCGGAATCTTCCCAGCCAAGGCAAGGATCGGTGATGGATTTTCCGTAGACGCCTTCTCCTACCTTCTGGCTGCCCGGCTCAATGTAGCTTTCAATCATCAGGCCTTTAACCAGGGAACGGATTTCCGTGGAATGTTTTCTGCTGTGCAGGACTTCCTTGGAAATACGGATCTGTTCCTTAAATTTTTTGCTGGAATTGGAGTGGTTGGTGTCCACAATGCAGGCCGGGTTCTGGAGATTGCGCCGGCTGTACATCTCATGAAGAAGGAATAAATCTTCAAAGTGGTAGTTGGGGATGCACTGACCGTGCTTATTGACTGCACCTCTTAAGATGGTGTGGGCCAATGGATTACCACTGCTTTTCACTTCCCAACCTCTGTAGGTGAAATCATGGGCCTGTTGTGCGGCCACAACGGAGTTGAGCATAACAGACATGTCTCCGCTGGTAGGATTTTTCATACCTACGGCGACGTCACAGGCACTGGAGGTCAGACGATGCTGCTGATTTTCCACGGAACGGGCACCAATGGCAATGTAAGACATGATATCGTCAAGATATCCCAGGTTTTCCGGATACAGCATCTCATCGGCTGTGGATAAACCAGTTTCCAGAAACACATTCATGTGCATTCTTCGGATGGCAATGAGGCCTTCGTGCATGTCCGGCTTTTTTTCGGGATCAGGCTGGTGAAGCATTCCCTTGTAACCTTCTCCTGTGGTTCTGGGCTTGTTGGTATAGATTCTTGGGATGAGGATCAGACGGTCTTTTGTCTTTTCCTGTACCTTCACAAGCCGGTTCACATAATCAGAAACAGACTCCTCATTATCAGCGGAGCAAGGACCGATAATAACAAGAAATTTATCGCTCTTTCCGGTGAGTACATCGCTGATTGCTTGATCTCGTTCTATTTTAAGGGCTTTAAATTCTGCTGGAAGCGGAAAGCGATCCTTGATCTCTTCCGGGCTTGGCAGGTTGTTTACGTATTGAAATCCCATGGCATCCTCCTGTGTATGTGATTATTCTGTGTTTTTTCTGTTGATTATATAACAGAACCCGTGAAAAATCCAGCATTCATTGAAAATTTAGCAATGTGCCTCCCTGAAGTGTTTCTTTTTGAGGAAAAATGGTGTATGATTGCAGAGAATGAAAAGAGGAAGGATGGATTTCAATGGAACGATATTGGAATTGGCAAGGAAACTATATCGGAGTAAGGCAGAGGGATTACTTGGCCGCCTGTGATGGAAGGATTCTTGGGAAGTTCTATGGAAAAGAAATCTACGACCAGAACGGGAATTACATCGGAGAAGTGGGCAGGGGTGGCCGACTGATAAAAAATAAGAACAAGGAAGATTTTCGCCGTCAGGGATTCAGCACCTATGTGAAGGGAACCATAACTGCACCGTTAAAGGACTGCGCCCCTTATCCCATGATCCAGGGGTATGAAGATTTTTTATAATGGATGAGAGACGAGAATGAGGAAAGAAGGGTAGCAGGAATGGTGGATTTAAGCAAGCTGACAGCGGGAAAGAACCTGACTGAGGTGGAGGATAGTGTTCTCCATTATATCATAGAACACATGGATTCCATGCTTAAAATGGGGGTAAGGGGAGTTGCAAAGGAAAATTACACCTCCACCTCAACCATTATGCGCCTGACAAAAAAGCTGGGCTACAGCGGATTTGTGGACATGTATTACAAATTGCTTCCCCTTGTTAACCGGGCTAAGGACAATGAGGATGCCGGAATGCAGTTTATCAACAGCTTTTGCTCCAACTCTCTTCTAAAGTATAATTCCTATGAGGACATCCGGGAATTTGCCAGGCGGCTTGGCCGTCTGGAAGGGGGTTACGTATTTTTATACGCAACGGGATTTTCCGCTATTCCTGTGGAATATTTAACAAAAAAGCTTCTTGTCCTTGGGATAAAATGCATTTATTCCAATGGAATGGATTCCATCGGTGTTTTTGAAAACAATCTGGAGAATATGAAAATGCTCATTGTAGTATCCAGATCAGGAGAAACCGACTGGGTAGCAGACCGGGTGAAGACTGCCAGAGAGAACGGCATATTTACTGTGTCCTTTACCAATGAGGCGGAAAACCGGGTCAGCTCCATAACAGATATGCAGTTTCGCATAGAGGACAGCAATAAGCTGGATGACAGAAATATGATGGCAAATACATTTTTCCCCAATGTGTTCATGCTGATGGAGTTTTTAATTTACGAATATCATAAAGTGCTTCAAAATATGGATAAAAAAGAAGAATAAAGGTTCCGGATGACGTTTAAAATAGCGGCATCCGGACTTTTTTTGAAACCTGTTACCACTTGGAATAACAGGTTCCTATTCTTTCCCAAAGTATATACAAAGGGGGACATGGCGGCTATAATACGGATATGAATTTCACGTGAAATGAAAAATAGAAAACCATTTTTTAATAGTTGGAGGAAAAGAGAATGAAAGATAAAGTGATGGATCAGTTGCAGCGCTTTTCAAAAGCAATGTTCATCCCGGTTTTGATCCTGCCCATCGCAGGTATTTTAATCGCTGTGGGGAACTTATTTACCAATGCAAAATTGCTGGAGCTTCTGCCCTTTATGGACAATCCTGTGACAAAGGGCTTTGGCACCATTTTATCTGGTTCCCTGGTTTCGATCTTAAATAACCTGGGGCTGATCTTCTGTGTGGGACTTGCGGCAGGCCTTGCCAATAAGAAGAAATATGAGGCCGGTTTTACCGCCCTTTTGGGATTTTTAGTATTCATTAACGCCATGAACAAGTTTATGGCCCTGACGGGGATCCTGTTTACAGGGGAATCTTTAAGGGGAACGGGTCAGGCCTTAGTGCTTGGCGTGCAGATTCTGGATATGGGCGTGTTCCTTGGAATTATTCTGGGAATCGTAACAGCCATGGTTCATAACCGGTTTTGTGAAACAGAATTTCAAAACGCGTTTCAGATTTACGGAGGTTCCAGGTTTGTATTCATCGTATTGATTCCTGTGACCGTAATACTGGCTGTGCTCCTTACTTACGTATGGCCCTTTGTACAGATGGGAATCACCAGTCTTGGAGGATTCATAAATCGTTCCGGGAATTTCGGTATCTTTATTTACGGCGCGCTGGAACGTCTTTTAATACCAACAGGCCTTCATCACCTGGTCTATACTCCATTTTTATATACCTCTCTTGGAGGTGTTGAAACCATAGGGGGACAGGTATTTGAGGGTGCAAGAAACATTTATTATGCAGAAATTGCAGACCCTGCCATTCAGGTATTGTCCCGGTCAGTGATTTGGGATGCGAGAGGAATTTCCAAGATGTTCGGACTTATGGGTGCCTGTCTTGCTATGTATCATACGGCCAGACCGGAAAACCGCAATACGATAAAAGCCATTTTGATTCCTGCTGCATTTACTTCTTTCATCGCAGGTGTTACGGAGCCTATAGAATTTTCCTTTATGTTCGTGGCACCGGTCCTGTTTGTTGTTCATGCGGGGTTAAGCGGACTGAGTATGGTGGTTCTTAATATATTAAATGTTCGTGCTATCGGTCCTAACGGCTTTTTGGACTTCCTGCTTTTCAATGTACCTTTGGGAATTCATAAAACCGGCTGGCCCATGTACATTGTCACAGGCCTTATATTTTTTGTGGTTTATTACGCCATATTCCGCCTTCTCATTACAAAACTGAATTTAAAAACTCTGGGACGTGAAACAGAAGGCATGGAAATGAAGCTTCATACCAAGGCGGAGTATAAAGAAAAGGTTGCTTCTGTAAAAGAGGGAAAAGACGCCGACGATGTGGATGCCCCACTGATTATAAAAGCCCTGGGCGGCGCCGGTAATATTGAAAAGGTGGATAACTGCTTCACCCGTCTTCGTCTGATTATTACAGATCCGGACCTGGTAGAAGAGGATGTGCTGAAAAACGGCACCGGAGCCAATGGTGTGGTGAAAAAGGGCAATAACGTTCAGGTAATCTATGGTTTAAAGGTGACTGCCGTAAGAAAGGCTGTCGATGAGGAGCTGGGAAACGGCGAAAGCAACTAACTAATAAACCAGACAAAGCAAGGAGGTAAAATAAATGAAAAAATTCTCAATCGTAATCGCAGGCGGCGGGAGCACTTACACGCCAGGTATTGTAATGATGCTGATGGATAACCTGCATCGATTTCCCATACGTTCTTTAAAGCTTTATGACAATGACGGAGAGCGCCAGGAAACCCTGGCAAAGGCCATAGGCATCGTTATGAAGGAAATTGCACCGGAGGTGGAGTTTTCCTATACAACAGATCCCAAGGAAGCCTTTACTGATGTGGATTTCTGTATGGCTCATATCCGGGTGGGTAAATATGCCATGCGGGAGCTGGATGAAAAGATTCCAATGAAATATCATGTGGTGGGACAGGAGACCTGCGGTCCCGGCGGAATTGCATATGGGATGAGAAGCATCGGCGGTATGATGGAGTTAATTGATTTTATGGAAAAATATTCTCCGGTCTGCTGGATGCTTAATTACTCCAATCCTGCTTCTATCGTGGCAGAGGCCTGCCGTGTGCTGAAGCCCCATTCCAAGGTACTGAATATCTGCGACATGCCGGTAGGAACCAAGAGACGCATGGGATACATCGTAGGCAGAGACCCTAAGGATATGGATGTAAAATATTTTGGTCTGAACCATTTCGGCTGGTGGACCAGCGTAAAGGATAAGGATGGGACAGACTTGATGCCGCAGCTTTTGGATTATGTGTCTAAAAACGGGTATCTGACGGAAAAGGCCGTGGAGACTCAGCATATGGATGCAAGCTGGCAGCTGACCCATAAAAAGGCGGCCGATTTATTAAAGCTGGAGCCTGATTTTCTTCCCAATACCTATTTAAAATATTACCTTTACCCAGATTATGTAGTAGAACACACCGATCCCAATCATACCAGAGCCAATGAGGTGATGGAGGGAAGAGAAAAAGAAGTGTTTAGCGCTGCTAGAGCCATCATTCAGGCAGAGACTGCAAAAGGCGGAGAGTTCTCCATAGACAATCACGCTTCCTTTATTGTGGATCTGGCCTGCGCGATTGGGTTCAATACCCGGGAACAGATGCTTTGCATCGTGGAAAATAAAGGAGCCATCTCTAATTTTGACCCTACCGCCATGGTAGAAGTGCCTTGTCTGGTAGGAAATGAAGGACCGGAGCCATTGTGCCAGGGGAACATTCCAACCTTTGAAAAGGGCATGATGGAAGAGCAGCTTGCAGTGGAGCGACTGGTGGTAGAGGCCTGGACCGAAGGAAGCTATTTAAAGCTGTGGCAGGCTCTGACCTTATCAAAGACTGTACCAAGCGCCTCTGTTGCAAAACAGATTTTAGATGATCTGATAGAGGCCAATAAAGAATATTGGCCGGAATTAAAGTAGCATTTAACGAGATTTTAGCCTCGTCCTTTTGATAGGACGGGGCTTATTTTTATTTATACATTAACATTGTGTTTCATCAATAAGCAGCCATTTAAATGTTAGAAGTAAAAATAAAGTAAAAATATTTGAAATTAAACTTAAACAATGCCGCAGGTATGTATGAATAGTTAGGACTTTAAATTTAC
Source organism: Lacrimispora sanguinis (assembly GCF_044987295.1). Taxonomy (NCBI): domain Bacteria; kingdom Bacillati; phylum Bacillota; class Clostridia; order Lachnospirales; family Lachnospiraceae; genus Lacrimispora; species Lacrimispora sanguinis. The sequence continues at coordinate 4,134,440 of NZ_CP173277.1, forward strand.
TTAAAAGTAGAGAATGCTTAGTTAAAATAAAGAGAAAAAGTTTCCCTGAATTTTCAGCTATCATGACTTTCTTAGAAAATTTACTTTCATTTTACTGCAGTTTGATGGTTAAGTTTACATTGTGCATTTATACTGGAAGTGACACAATAAGGCTGCATGATTAAGAAGTATCCGCAGTGCAAAAGGAGGTGGCTTTATGCAGCTGAATTTTCCGGCGTTGCCGGAAGAACTGACCAGCGCAGATCAAAAGATTATAGAATATATCAGCAGCCATACCGACGTATTTTTGTTTATGACCATCGGACAATTGTCCTCCTGTCTAGGGCTTTCGGATGCAACGGTTTCCCGTTTTGCACGTCATGTAGGCTGCAAGGACTTTAAGCAGCTTAAACAGGTAGTAATACAGCAAAGTACGAGGCATGAACCGGTGAAGAAAATAGCCGCACCTTTGATGCAGGAGGCGGAATTCACGCTGCAAAATTGGCTCATGCGACAGCAGCATTGCTTACAAAAAACCCTGGAGCAGCTGGATACATCAGAATTTGATCGTGCTATTAAATCTATTTTGGAGGCAAAGTGTATCTTTATCTATGCTAAAAATGCCTCTTCCTCGCTGGGACAGCTTCTATTTTTCCGCCTGCGCCGCCTGGGGCTTTCCGTGGTGCTTCTCCCCTCCAGTGGCGCTGAGGTGCTAGAAGGATTGGCAAAGGCAGGAGCAGGAGATCTTGTCATCCTGTTTAATATTACTAAAGTTTCCCGGGAGGGGCATATGATTCTTAAGTATCAGAAGATAGCTTCTTACCATACGATGGCCTTTACCAGCAGGTTATACGTACCGGATAAGCAAAAAGCTGATATGCATTTGTATATTTACCAAGGTGAGGAAAAGGAATACCGTTCCATGTCAGCCCCTATTGCTGTAGTAGATGGGCTGGTTTTGGCATTGTCGGAAAGAATGGGGGCTGAATCTGCCCAATGGTTGGATAAATAAAGATGCTTAATTGGTTTGATTCTTATCAGCCATATAATACTTAATAATAAAAGTGAGGATGCATGCAAAGGAACCCGTTGCATGCATCCTCACTTTTGGAAACAGACGATTTCTTTGCCAGGTTTCCAGAAGTAAAGAGATATAAATGTTGCAGGTTATGTCTCATCTGATTTTTGCTCTGCACAAATATTCCTTAATAAAGCTTGTGTGTTCATGCGAATAAAGCTTTCACTATCCACCTGATACTTATGCTGAAAGCTTTTTTCCACCTTTGCAGCAAGGAGTATAATGGAGATAACCCCATAGGCAAACGACACTGCCGTGGTTACAGGAGGCAAATATGTCATTTAAATACGATAAGTAATGCGGTAAAATGGAGATATAAAGAAAAGGTAATAGTTCCAATACAGCAGCAGTTAATCCGTTATGTAAATAGGGAGGGATACTATGGGTGTAATTATTAGAAGCTACACGAATGAATGGGGATACACGGAAGATTTTAAAAAAGTATGTGATTTTTTAATACGCATGAATAACGACAAAGTCATTACCCCCAACTACTTATGGGCAAGGTGGGTATGGCAATTTGGCCCATATATGAATATGGAACATCTATCACATATAGGCATTGTAGAGGATAATGGAATAATAGTTGGTTTAGCAACTTATGAAGGCGATCTCGGCGAATCTTATTTTTGTTTGGATGAGAAGTACGATTACATGAAACCACAACTCATTGAATATGCATTACGAAACCTGAATTTACACGGAGAAATAAAAATTACATTACCAGACGGCGATTTTGAATATCAGCGAGCTGCTGCTCAAAGGGACTTTACCCCAACTACGCAAAAGTCTTCAGTTGCAATGATTGATATTAGCAATCATAGTTACACGCTTCCAGAAGGATATAGAATAATTAGTTTTGATGATAAGGGCTTTGATATTGAACGGTATTACAATGCAATATGGAGAGGCTTTAACAACCAACGGCAGCGTAATGAACGAGAAAAAGAATCCATGAAAAAGCAGGAAGGCTTTGATGCACCGCATTTAGATTTGAATTTGCGAATATTAGTTGTAGCTCCGAACGGAGATTATGCAGCCCATTGCGGAATGTGGTGCATTCCAAACAGCAGATATGCTTATGTTGAACCAGTTTTTACTCTTCCAGAATATCGTAAAATGGGGTTGGGTAAAGCTGCTGTCCTTGAAGGTGTTAATAGATGTGGAAAACTTGGCGCAAAGCAGGCTTATGTTCTTTCATCACAACAATTCTATTATAGCATTGGTTTTTATCCGATCCAAAACGAAACATGGTGGATACATAAAAACAAAACTTTGTAAAAGAAGGAAATGGATACCGGGTAGTGTTGCTCATTGCTTGTATCATTTACATTGAAGATTATTTATATTTTCGGAGGATAACATAATGGGAATTATTATTCGTAAAGCTTTACCCCAAGATGCTTACAATTATACTGTCTGCCATATTTCTTGCTGGCAATCAGCTTATAAAGGAATCGTTCCTGATGAATTCTTAAAAAGTATGTTAACAGAAAAAGAAAGACGATTTGAAAAGTACAAAAAAGCTTTAACAACCGTTGGTGATATCGAATATTATTGTGTAACATATGCGGAAAGAATGATAGGATTTATTATTATAAACAAAAGCTACGAGGAAGATAAGAGTGGCGTAGGTGAAATATGGGCGATATACTTAATTGAGGAATTTTGTGGTAAAGGTTATGGGAAAGAAATGTTGGATTTTGCATTAAAGGAGTTAAAGCGTTTAAAGCCAAAAGAAATATTCCTTTGGGTATTTGAAGAAAACAATAGAGCAAGGCGATTTTATGAAAAATTTAATTTTAGTTTTGACGGTACTAAAAGGGAAGTCAATTATGGTAAGCCGTTAGTTCAATTAAGATATGTAAAAGGCTGAAATATGTCCGTTGGTCATGAATTTAACTTTATACAATATAAGGCGATAGTATAATTACAGCTGATAACAAACTGCGATATGCTCCCGGGGTGGGCAGCATATCGCAGTTTGTTGTTTATGATAAAGCAGATATTCAATTTCTCATTGGAAATCTGTCATACATCCAGATATGCGAAATCAATCACATCACATTCATTAAATTTAGCAAACCGTTTCATACAGCCGTTAACAGCTGCCTGAATCTTTTTTGTTTGTCTTATTCCATCCTCATACCAGATGTTTTTTACAATCAGCGTACGTTTCTTTGTGTCGGCAACTGCTTCCACACGTCCGATAAAACTGCTGCCATAAAGCATTGGTAAAACATAAAAACCATATTTGCGTTTCTCTGCCGGAGTATAGATTTCCCAGGTGTATTCAAAGCCAAATAATGCTTGGATCAGTTTTCTGTCCCACATCATACAGTCAAGTGGTGCAATTAATTCACAGCGGGGTATAAAGGTATCGGTTTGTAATACTGCTTCTATTAGAAATAAATCCCCTGCCTGGCAGTAAAGGTCATCCTTTAAGCCTTCCACCCTGACTTGCAAAATTTTCCCTTCGTCAAGCAATTCCTTGAACATTTCAGTTCTTTGTGGAGTTTTAAGTCCCCAAATATTTAACCATGCATCGGATGGACGATTCCATAGAAACCCTACTGCGCCTATCCGCCGGAGAATGCGCCATTTTTGATGCTCAAATTCATCAGGCAGCGGGTCAGGAATTTCCAACAGTTCGGCAGGTAAATACTTATGAGTGAGGTCGTAATACTTACGAGATCCCTTTTTATGGTGAATGATTAGTTCACCGGTAGAATATAACTGCTCAAGCACCGCCCGTGAAGCATTGGTACCGCCGCTCCAATTTCCGCTCCAATGAATGGATGAGTGCCAGTGTATGCTGCCCTCTATGGGTAAGTTGTCAGAACCGACCGCTCCGTTTGCCTGAATGTAATCCTTTGTGCTTGCTTCCAGTTCCTCCAGTTCTTTGAAACGCCGCCCGCCTTCCCGTGCAGCAATCCGATAGCGTTCAAAATACGGCCAGTCTTCTGTGGGAATGATGGAAAGGTTTTTATCAGGATAATCCACAAGTTTGCGGTCGCTATATAGCAGTTCGTATAGCGTTTGCTTTTTAAATCCTTTGACACGGGATTGCAGCGTAAGCTCCGCATTCTTTCCGCAGGAATCAACCGGATCAAACTGAATACAACCTGCCTGGCGCACAAAATCGAAGGCGCCCTGTTTCCCGTTAAATTTGTGTTTGCCCAGCAGCCCGTGTTTGAGAAGCATAAAATGTCTTGCCTGTTTGTTGGTTAAAGTGATCATAGGTTTTCTCCCAGTATGTTTCCGGATTCGTTTTTGTGCTCTCTTTTTGATGCAGTGATGTTCGTAATTCTAGATGCATCCATTTTACCACAATTAAAAAAAATTTGCTATCTTCCATGAAAAACCCCTCTTGACAAATAAAACAAAACAACATATACTAATCTATAACTTCATAAACAAGTAAAAGCGTTGATAAGAACAAGTAGCATTACGATGGACCACACAGAAAGCAGCCGGCAGATGAGAGGCGCGTGGAATACGGATTGCGAATACATCTTTGAGCTTCGCACCAAACGGCTAAGATGCCAAGTAGGCTGCGACGGATTCCCGCACCCGTTATTGTGCTAGAGTATCGCATCAGGTACTCAAAGAGGTAGACAGCGTGAGCTGTTTATAAACTTAAGGTGGTAACACGAGACTACAGCCTCGTCCTTTTGATAGGACGAGGCTTATTTTTATGAAAAAGGAGAATAATGATGAAGATTTATGAAGAATTGAAAGCCCGCGGCTTGATTGCCCAGGTGACGAATGAAGAAGAAATCAGCAAAATGGTAAATGAAGGAAAAGCCATATTCTATATCGGATTTGATCCAACGGCAGACAGCCTTCACGTAGGTCACTTTATGGCCCTGTGCTTAATGAAGCGCCTTCAGGAGGCAGGCAATAAGCCCATCGCCCTGATCGGAGGCGGAACCGGTATGGTTGGAGATCCTTCCGGAAGAAGCGACCTTCGGCAGGTGATGACAGTGGAAACAATCCAGCATAACTGTGACTGCTTTAAAAAGCAGATGAGCCGTTTTATCGATTTCTCAGAAGGAAAGGCTCTTATGGTTAATAACGCAGACTGGCTGCTGAACTTAAATTATATCGAATTCCTCAGGGAGGTTGGCCCCCATTTTTCCGTTAACCGCATGCTGACCGCGGAATGCTATAAGCAGCGTATGGAAAAGGGCTTAAGTTTCCTGGAATTCAACTACATGATTATGCAGAGCTATGACTTCTATGAGCTGTTTAACCGTTATGGCTGCAACATGCAGTTTGGAGGAGATGATCAGTGGAGCAATATGCTTGGCGGAACAGAATTGATTCGTCGGAAGCTTGGAAAAGATGCTCATGCCATGACCATCACCCTGCTTTTAAATTCCGAAGGAAATAAGATGGGTAAAACCCAGTCCGGCGCTGTATGGCTTGATCCGGAAAAGACTTCTCCTTTTGATTTCTTCCAGTACTGGAGAAACATTGCCGATGCAGATGTGTTAAAATGCCTGCGCATGCTCACCTTCCTTCCTATCGAACAGATTAATGAGATGGACAGCTGGGAAGGCAGCCAGTTAAATGAAGCAAAAGAAATTCTTGCCTATGAGCTGACCAATCTGGTTCATGGAAAAGAGGAAGCGGAAAGGGCAAGAGAGAGTGCCAGAGCGCTGTTTACCGGCGGCAATACAGCAGATATGCCAACCTGTGAGTTGGAAGAGGCAGATTTTACAGACGGAAGCATTGACATCCTGGCTATTCTTCAAAAGTCCGGTCTGGCTCCTACCCGTTCTGAAGCAAGGCGCAATGTGGAACAAGGAGGCGTAACCGTAGAAGGTGAAGCTGTTTCTGATGTGAAAGCCGTTTTCGCGAAAGAGCAATTTTCCGGAGATGGGATGATCGTAAAACGCGGAAAGAAAAAATTTGTAAGAGTTATCTTAAAATAAGAAAAGAAAATCCGGCTGGTTCCAGCCGGATTTTTTACGTTTCATGGCCATGAGGGCATAATCTCCGGGTCTCTTAAGGTAAGTGCAAAGTGAAGCTTTTCATCGTAGGATTCCAATTGAGGCAGAGATTCATATTCTTTTCTCAGTTTTTCGTAAATGCTTAGGATAGGCTGACATCGGATGAAAGTCGTATCAAGGATATCATCAAGATGTTCCGTTGCCAGATCAACGATGGATTCATCCAGAAGACCGTCATTCTTCATCTTGGTAAGGATGGTCAGAATATCGTCTGTTGGAAAAGAAGCCTTATAGCTTCTGGTACCGGTTAAGGCGCTGATGATATCGGCTATGGCCACGAGACGTTCTTCCGTAGTTAAATCCTCGGCTTTCAGCCTTTTTGGATATCCGGAACCATTTAGTTTTTCATGATGGCGCAGTGCGATGCGCTCAATGGCTTGATCAATGCTTCCCCCGAATATTTTCTCCGTGAAGTTTACATGGGTCCGCATGATTCCCATGGCCTTTTGGCTTAATTTTCCCGGATACTCAAGAATTTCAACAGGAATTGCAATTTTACCCAGATCGTGCAGCAGTGAGCCGCAGAGAACCTGGTTTAATTGTTCCTCATTTAAGGACAGGAGTTTTCCAAGTTCGTAGCTGATGCTTGTGGTGGTTATGGTATGGGTTACGGTATGATGGCTTCTAAAATCAATGATAAAGACCAGCATTTTCAAATATTCCGTAGACTCTTCTTCGGAAAGTGGAATGCTGGTTAGAGAGTCGAAGTATTCTGAATCTTTTCTCCATTCATTTTCAATGGAGTCTTTAAAATCAAGCCTGGCTGCAAGATCTACGATGTGAGGGGCAAAAATGTTATTCGTTCCTTGGGTGATCAGTTTAAGTGTTTCCTTCCAGGAACGTTTTTCCAGTGACATGGAGACATCGATTCGGTCTGCAATATGGAGAATCTGCGACAGATCTTTTAATTTTGTGCTGGGCACATCTCCTTGTTCCAGGAAATTCCATGTGATGTGGTGTAAGAGTACTGCAGGAGCTAATTCCTTGAGTGGAGAAAAATATCGTATGAAAAGATATCCATAGAAGGAGTGATCCCAAATATCATCGGTTTCGAATTGAAGCATCCTGGAAATTTCTTCTGTCTTATATGCTCCGATATCATGAAGCTGAGCCAGAAAACAGATATCCCGAAGTTCTTGCTTTGTATATTGCCCGGTATCCTTTAGCATACGGGAAATGATATAAGCTACGTGGGAACCGTGTTCTGTCAGCCGTGGATCAATATAATTACAGAAGCGGCGGATAATGCCTAAGACGCCTTTATTGTTTGAATTTTTTGTATATTGTATTTGCATGTGGGTCCTCCTATGTAGTCTTTGCTCTAAAAACAGTTTACCATATCAATCCATATATGGAAAGAAAAGAAAGGGACGATTGCATAGTTGTATGCTTATTTTTTTGTATAAATCCGAATTATTTGACTAAGGTATACGTATATGTTAAAATAAAAACTGATATGCAAATGTAAATCAATGGAAAAGATAAGTAAAGTGAGGATATTGGCCTATGGAAAGTAAATACAGGCGTCTTTATAAGGAACTGCTGGAAAAAATAGAAAAGCGGGAATACCGTCCGGGAGATAAGCTTCCGGCGGAAGGGGAGCTGATGGAAATATATGGTGCATCCCGTGACACGGTCCGTAAAGCTCTGGGGCTCTTGGAGGAGGATGGCTGCATCCGCAAAGCCAGAGGAAAGGCCGCCGAGGTGCTTGATAAGAGCAAATTTAATTTCCCGGTATCGGAGATAGCGAGCTTCAAAGAAATCTACCGCTATTCCGATTCCAGGCCCAGAACCTTTGTGGAGAATTTAGAAATTGTAAAAAATGATAAAAAGCTGATGGAAGCGCTTCAGATCGGTCCTGAAGATGAGGCCTTTGTGCTGGAACGGGTACGGGAAATCGATGGGGAAAAGATCATTATTGATAAGGACTATTTTTCAAGGAAAGTCGTGGAGAATCTGCCTTTGCGTGCTGCCCAGGACTCTGTTTATGAATATTTAGAGAATGAACAGGGCCTTAAAATCGGTTTTGCCATGAAGGAGATCACGGTCCATATGGCTTCGGATGAGGATTACCGGCTCCTTGATATGGGGCGCTACGATATGGTGGTGGTGGTGAAGAGTTATACGTATCTGGAAGATTCTACCCTGTTCCAGTACACGGAATCGCGCCACAGGCCGGACAAGTTTAAATTCGTGGATTTTGCCCGCCGGAAGTTGTAACTTATCCGGTTCATACAAATACCACTTACTGCGTCCATATACGGACAAGTTAAATAATCTTTCCTGCATATTGACAAAGATATACGTATATGTTATAGTATAATCACAAAATGAACGTATAGGTTTGGGAGTGTCCAAAACATGTATGAAGGGAGTATGAATATGGGTAAGTATGAGAGTGACGCAAGGAAACTATTAGAGTATGTGGGGGGAAAGGAAAATATCGGGGCAGTAACCCACTGCATGACGAGAATGCGTTTTGCCCTGGTTGACCCGGCAAAAGCAGATACCAAACAGATTGAAGCGCTTTCAAGTGTCAAAGGTACCTTTACACAGGCCGGACAGTTTCAGGTAATCATTGGAAATGATGTACAGTCCTTTTACAATGACTTTGTATCCATATCCGGTGTGGAAGGAGTATCCAAGGACGAAGTAAAGAAAGAGGCGAAAGGGAATTTAAACCTTTTGCAGCGGGCGGTGGCTGATATCGCAGAGATTTTTGCTCCGCTAATTCCGGCGATCATCGTAGGAGGTCTGATTCTTGGATTCCGTAACATCATAGGAGAGATCAATCTTATGAATGGGGGTACCCAGACTCTCGTTTCTGTGTCACAGTTCTGGGCAGGTGTTCATAGCTTTCTCTGGCTCCTTGGCGAGGCAATCTTCCATTTCCTGCCGGTAGGAATCACTTGGTCTGTTACAAGAAAAATGGGAACCACTCAGATCCTTGGAATTGTTCTGGGGCTTACCCTCGTATCTCCCCAGCTTTTAAACGCCTATGCCATGGCATCAGGCGCAGAGGTTCCTGTCTGGGACTTTGGTTTTGTGAAAATGGAGATGATCGGCTACCAGGCTCAGGTCATTCCGGCCATTTTAGCTGGTTTTGTATTAGTCTATCTGGAGAGGTTCTTTAAGAAAATTACGCCTCAGGCAATCTCCATGATCGTGGTTCCGTTCTGTTCCCTGCTTTTAGCGGTAATCGCTGCCCACGCAGTGGTAGGCCCCATTGGCTGGGCCATTGGATCATGGATTTCAAAAGTTGTTTATGCAGGGCTTACCTCCAGCTTCCGCTGGCTGTTTGCAACCTTATTTGGTTTTATATATGCTCCGCTTGTTATTACCGGCCTTCATCATATGACCAATGCCATAGACTTACAGCTCATGGCAGAGTTTGGAGGAACGATGCTGTGGCCTATGATTGCTTTATCCAATATTGCTCAGGGTTCTGCAGTTCTTGGCATGATGTACCTTCAGAAAAAGGATGAGGAAGCAAAGCAGATTTCCATTCCTGCCTGCATTTCCTGCTATCTGGGAGTTACGGAGCCGGCTATGTTCGGTGTGAATTTAAAGAGGGGCTTCCCGTTCCTTTCTGCCATGATTGGTTCCGCCATAGCTGCTACGGTTTCCGTAGGAATGAATGTTATGGCAAATTCCATCGGCGTGGGCGGTATTCCCGGAATCCTGTCTATCCAGCCTCAGTATATGGGAATATTCGGTTTGTGCATGCTGATTGCTATTGCAGTGCCCTTTACACTGACAGTTATGGTTGGAAAAAAGAAAGGGATTGAATAAATGAAGAGCTTTAAGAAATCATGTGTTTATCAGATCTACCCAAAATCATTCCGGGACAGCAACGGTGACGGGATCGGAGATTTAAAGGGAGTGATGGAAAAACTGGATTACTTAAAAATGCTGGGAGTGGATTACCTCTGGCTGACCCCGTTTTTCCTGTCTCCTCAGAATGACAATGGGTATGATATCCAGGATTACTGCCGGATCGATCCCTTGTTCGGAACCATGGAGGATTTGGAGCGGTTGATCGCAAAAGCCGGAGAACTGGGTATGGGACTGATGTTTGATATGGTTTTTAACCATACCTCCACGAGTCATGAATGGTTTCAAAAGGCTCTTAACGGTGATAAGAAATTCCAGGATTACTATTTCTTTAAGGAAGGAACTCCGGGTAATCCGCCAACCAACTGGCAGTCAAAGTTCGGTGGCAGTGTATGGGAATATTCGGAGGAAGTCGGGAAATATTACCTTCATTTGTTTGATAAAACCCAGGCAGACTTAAACTGGGAGAATCCCATGGTTCGGGAAGAGATAAAAAAGGTGATTCGGTTCTGGAAGGAAAAAGGGATCAAGGGATTCCGCTTTGATGTGATTAATCTGGTTTCTAAGCCTTCCGCCTGGGAGGATGATGAGGAAGGGGACGGCCGCCGGTTTTACACCGATGGCCCCCGGATTCATGAGTATTTAAGGGAAATCGTAGTGGATACGGGGTTAGATGCGGATGATATCATTACGGTAGGAGAGATGTCCTCTACCACCATTGATCACTGCATCCGATATACCAATCCCGATGAAAAGCAGTTTAAGATGTGTTTTAATTTTCATCATTTAAAGGTGGATTATAAGGACGGAGATAAATGGTCTTTCATGCCCTTTGATTTTGAAAAACTGAAAAAGATTTTTCACACATGGCAGACTTCCATGGCCGAAGAGAACGGTTGGAATGCAGTGTTCTGGTGCAATCATGACCAGCCCAGGGCCGTGTCCAGGTTTGGCGATGATGGAATGTACAGAAAGCGTACCGCAAAGATGCTGGCTACTGTTATACACGGGATGCGGGGTACGCCCTACATTTACCAGGGAGAAGAAATCGGCATGACCAATGCGAATTTCACCCATATTTCCCAGTACCGTGATGTGGAAAGCCTTCATTACTTTGAAATATTGAAAGAACAGGGAAGAAACGAAGAAGACATTTACCGGGTATTAAGAGAACGGTCCAGAGATAATAGCAGGACCCCTATGCAGTGGGAGGCAGAAGAGCAGGCCGGATTTACCACAGGCACCCCCTGGATCGGTGTCAATGAAAATTGTGAAAAGATCAATGTGAGGGAGAGCCTTGCTGATCCTGATTCGGTCTTTTTCTACTATCAGAAGCTTATCCAACTGAGGAAACACTATAGCGTGATCAGTGAAGGAAGCTATGAGCCTGTTCCACTTAAGCAGAAAGGGATATTTGCCTATCAGAGAAACTGGAAGAAAGAAAAGCTGCTGGTCTTTGCTAATTTTACCGGAAAGCACCAGGAGATAGTAGGAAGGGAAGCCTTGGACAACTGGGAGATCCTGTTATCCAATGACAGCGCTCCAAAGATCAACGGAAAAAAGTTTGTGCTGGATCCCTTTGGCGCAGTCATGCTGTATTCCAGTGAGAGGGCTTAAAGCCCAAACAGATGCTGCACCAGAATTTTGAATCCCATGAAGATCAGGATCAGTCCGCCGGCAAATTCTGCTTTTGATTTAAAGCGTGTTCCAAAGACATTTCCTACTTTAACTCCCAGGATAGACAGGGAAAAGGTGGTAACTCCAATAAAGGAAACAGCGGGAACGATCTGTACCTGCAGGAATGCAAAGGTAACCCCCACTGCCAGAGCATCAATGCTGGTTGCGATTGCCAGGGGGATCATGTTTTGGGGAGCCATGGGGGAAACCTCACATTCTTCCATTTCATTGTTAAAGGATTCCTTTATCATGCTGATGCCAATGGCGCCAAGCAGGATAAAAGCGATCCAGTGGTCAATGGAAGTAATGGCTTCCTTAAACTGCGATCCCAGCAGGTAGCCCAAAAGCGGCATACCGGATTGGAATCCCCCGAAATATAAGCCTGCGATAACTGCATTGTTCCAGTTCATCTTTGGCATGCATAATCCTTTGCAGATGGAGACGGCAAAGGCATCCATGGATAAGGCTACCGCGATGATGAACAATTCAAGTAATGACATGTGATGTTCCTCCTATGTATAGGCTTAATAAATATATGCTTAATCCTTTTTATTCAGTCGTATTTTCTCCAGATATTCAAAAAGCTCCGGGTCTACATTATCGAAGAGGCGGTTTTTCTTTGAGGGAATTCTCTCTAAATGTTCCTTCTTAATCTCAAAATTCGTCTCTTCGATTTCTTTTTTTAAATCCCTGGCGGAGAGGCGTGTGCTGCCAGTTCCCAGGATGATGATCTGCTCTAACTTGTCCGAGGTGGCTACCCGAACCTGATACTGCCTGCCGATCTGCTGGGAGACTTTTTCAATGTACTGGTCTGCGGTTTCAGCTTCCTTGGTGAAAATCACATGAATGTTGTGGTAATTTAAGACTGTGCCTGGGTTTCCCTTGACTTTATAGCCGTCAAAAACCAGAATGACATTGCATTTTTTATAACCCTGGTAATTGCATAGAATATCCTGAAGTTTCGTTCTGGCGGAGTCCATATTGGTCTCCGCCAGTTCCTTTAGCTCAGGCCAGGCAAATATGATGTTGTAGCCGTCTATTAAAAGATATTCGGAACTCATTGTTTGCCTCCTATTAAAGCAAGCGGAATGCTTGCATATTCCGTTGCGTGGGAAACCTATAGTTTCTTAATGCAGTTTTCATAAATTCGTTTAAATAGTATGGTGGTTAAAACTAAAGACATAATTTCAGCCAGAGGGAAGGCATACCAGATTGCATGAAGTCCAAAGACTTTCGCGAAAATATATGCAAGTGGCAAAATACAAACAAGCTGTCTGGCAATGGATACAATCAGGCTGTAGATGCCGTTTCCAAGAGCCTGAAAAACAGAACCGATAATGATGCTGTAGCCGGCAAAAAGGAATCCCAAGCTGATGATGCGAAGGGCAGGTACGCCGATGGAAATCATATGCTCGGAGGCATCGAACAGGAGTAAAAGCTGTTTCGGAAACACCTGGAAGATGATGACCCCCAGAAACATGATGGAGACAGATCCTATGACGCTGGAGCGTATGGTTTTCATAATACGTTCCTTGTTTTTTGCACCCCAGTTATAAGCGACTATGGGCACCATACCGTTATTAAGTCCGAACACGGGCATGAAGATGAAGCTTTGCAGCTTAAAGAATATGCCGAATACGGAGACTGCGGTTTCGGAAAACAAAAGAAGGATCTTATTCACACCAAAGGTCATGACAGAACCAATGGACTGCATGATAATAGAGGGAAGTCCTACCTTATAAATATCAATAATTGTTTCTTTATGTGGGCGAAAACCCCGCATATTTAAATTTACATCAGGATTTCTGGTTAAATTAAAATACAAAAGGAGCATCATGGCAATGATCTGGCCGATGATGGTTGCAATAGCGGCTCCGGCAATACCAAGGCGTGGAAATCCGAATAGTCCGAATATGAGAATTGGATCCAGAATGATGTTGATGATGGCTCCAAGCCCCTGGGTGATCATGTTATAGATGGTGCGTCCGGTGGACTGCATGATTCGTTCAAAAGCAATTTGCAGGTATACGCCAAAGGAAAAGATGGTGCAGATAGAAAGATAGATGGTCCCCTGGTTGATGATCTCTTCATTGCTTGTCTGCACCGTAAAATAAAACCGGGAAAAGAAAATTCCAAACAGAGCAGAAACAAGATAGCTGAGAATAAAAATAAATATTCCATTGACTGCGGCCAGATTTGCCTTTTCCGGATTCTTTTCCCCAAGGGAGCGGGAAAGGAGAGCATTGACTCCCACACCGGTTCCCACGGCGATGGCGATGATTAAATTTTGTATAGGAAATGCCAGAGAAACTGCAGTAAGAGCTGTTTCACTGATCTGTGCCACGAAAATACTGTCAACTACATTATAAAGTGCCTGTATCAGCATGGAAATAACCATGGGAAGAGACATGGTCAGTAAAAGCTTGTTGACCGGCATGGTTCCCATTTTATTCTCTTCAGGTCTAATAGCATCCAATGTTTCAGACATAAAAAAAGGCCCTCCTGATTCTTTAGTAAGCGTGTTCATAATTGTAACTGCTTCGACAGGAAAAGTCAATATTGTATGATTTATTAGGTTCTATTTCCCAATGCTGGGGATAATTTGTGAAAAATAAGTATTGCAGGTTAAAATAGATTATGATATTATAAGTGAAATTCATTGTAGTGAAGTGATAAACTGTTATTTAACAGGCCTGTACAGGGAATCATGAATCTGCAGGAGTTTATATTGTAAAAGGCAGAGAAGGAGACTCTGGCCTATGGACCTCAACAGGAAGAGGGCGTCACCGACTGAGAGCGCCGTCACGTGGGACTTGGCTAAGGGAACACTCCGGAGCCGATATGCCGAAGCGGCGGTCAATTCTTAAAGTGATTGATTGTGACATGAGTAGGCCTATCCGTACACATGCGTTAAATGTTTGAGTGGGGGCATTTGCTTATCCGACTGTCATATCTGCGGTCGGAGGAAGAAGCAGCTGTCTCAATGCGGGTGGTACCGCGGGAACTTATAGCCATATAAATCCCGTCCCGGAATATGTAACTGTATTCCGGGACGGGATATTTTTATACCCTTTACCGGAATCAAAACAATTACATTCAGGTAAGGAGAATGCAGATATGGAATTTATCAGTGGTGTAAAAGAAAAGGAGACGGTCACAATTGACCGCATCAAATCCGGCGGCTATGAGGGCCGGACCGTAAAAGTGGAAGGCAGTGTCCATACCATAAGGGATATGGGAGAGGTTGCTTTTGTGATCCTTCGGAAAGCAGAAGGCCTGGTACAGTGTGTGTACGAGGAAGGGAAAACGGATTTTGACTTAAGTCTTTTAAAAGAAGAGTCATCAGTCCGGGTCACTGGAATCGTAACAAAGGAAGAGAGGGCTCCTCATGGGTTTGAGATCCGTCTTTTAGAGATTGACTTATTGTCCCAGCCGGCAGATGCCCTTCCTGTGGCAATCAGCAAGTGGAAATTAAACACTTCCCTTGAGACAAAGCTGACGCTGCGCCCCATTACCCTTCGAAACCCCATGGAAAGGGCAAAGTTCCGTATTCAGGAAGGAATTGTAAGAGGATTCCGGGACTTTCTTCACAGCCAGGGTTTTACGGAGATCCGAACACCTAAGATCGTAGCCCGCGGAGCAGAAGGCGGCTCCAACGTATTTAAACTGGATTACTTTAATAAAAAAGCAGAACTGGGTCAAAGTCCCCAGTTTTATAAGCAGACCATGGTAGGCGTATACGACCGGGTATTTGAGGTCGCTCCCGTCTTCCGTGCGGAAAAGCATAATACAACAAGACATTTGAATGAATATACCAGTATGGACTTTGAAATGGGATACATTGACAGCTTTGAGGAGATCATGGAAATGGAGACAGCTATGCTCCAGTATACCTTTGGACTTCTTTGTGAGGAATATGAAACAGAGCTTAACATGCTTAAGGTCACACTCCCCAATGTATCCAATATTCCAACGGTCCGTTTTGCAGATGCTAAAGAACTGGTTGCCGGGAAATACAACCGGAAGATCAGAAACCCCTATGATCTGGAACCAGAGGAGGAAGTGCTTATCGGCCGGTTCTTTAAAGAAGAGTACGGCAGTGATTTCGTATTTGTTACCCATTATCCGTCAAAGAAGCGTCCTTTCTATGCCATGGACGATCCCTCAGACCCTAAGTTTACCTTAAGCTTTGATTTATTGTTTAAGGGACTGGAAGTAACGACCGGAGGCCAGAGAATCCATGATTATGCTGCGATCCTCAACAAAATGGAGGCCAGAGGCATGAATCCCGAAGATATTTCTTCCTATTTAATGATATTCCAATATGGTATGCCGCCTCACGGAGGCCTTGGAATCGGCCTGGAGCGCCTTACTATGCGTCTTCTTGACGAAGGGAACATAAGGGAAACTACCCTTTTTCCAAGAGATGTAACGAGACTGGAACCATAATAAAGAGGAATCACCCTGCGGGTATACCTTTACGCCCGGTACCCGATAAAGCGGGGCAGGCTCTAAAACGGGGCGGGCTCTGCCCAAAAAACATGGGCAGGAAAAAGGAAAGGAGTAAGAAATAGATGGCACACATGATCGATGATGCGACAATCGAATACGTAGGAATCCTGGCACAGCTTGAACTTGACCAGACGGAAAAGGAAGCGGCAAAAAATGATATGGGCCGTATGCTGGATTATATTGATAAATTAAATGAACTGGATACCGATGGCGTGGAACCCATGTCCCATGTATTCCCGGTACACAACGTTTTTCGTGAAGATGTAGTAGAAAACGGTGACGACAGAGAAAACATCTTAAAAAATGCTCCGGAACGCAAAGATGGAGCTTTTAAGGTGCCAAAAACAGTGGAATAGGGGGAGCCTCGTATGACAGCGAAAGAAATATTATCCCTCACAGCGGTACAGTTAGGGAAAAAAATTAAAGACGGAGAGGTTACCTCCGTAGAAGCAGTAAAAGCAGTTCTGGATCAGATAAAGGCCATGGAGCCGTTGCTTAACAGCTTTGTGACCATAGAGGAAGAAAAAGCACTGGAACAGGCGGAAGAGGTACAGAAGCGGATTGAAGCCGGTGAGCTGACCGGTCCTCTGGCAGGAGTTCCGGTGGCGGTAAAGGATAACATCTGCATCGATGGAATGAAGACCACCTGCAGCTCCAAAATCCTCTGGGACTTCGTTCCCACTTATACGGCCACAGCAGTGGAGAATTTAAAAAGATCTGGAGCGGTGATTCTTGGAAAAACCAATATGGATGAGTTTGCTATGGGTAGCACCACAGAAACTTCGGCATATGGAGCTACGAGAAATCCATGGAACCCGGATCACGTACCCGGTGGTTCCTCAGGAGGTTCCTGTGCGGCAGTTGCGGCGGCGGAATGCTTTTATGCCTTGGGTTCGGATACAGGAGGTTCCATCAGACAACCGGCTTCCTTCTGCGGAGTTACCGGATTAAAGCCTACTTACGGAACCATTTCCAGGTATGGGCTGATTGCCTATGGGTCTTCCTTAGACCAGATCGGCCCCGTTGCAAAAGATGTAACGGATTGTGCTGCGGTTCTGGAAGTTCTTGCTTCCCACGATGAGAAGGACAGCACATCCGTGGAGCGGAAAGACTGTGACTTTACGGAAGCTTTAAGAGATGATGTAAAGGGAATGCGGATTGGCATTCCGGCGGATTACCTGGGCGAAGGGCTTGATTTAGAGGTAAGGGAAGCGGTTTTAAAAGCCGCCAGGATCCTGGAGGAAAAGGGCGCAATTCTGGAGACCTTTGATTTAGGGATGGTGGAATATGCGATTCCGGCATACTATGTGATTGCATCCGCAGAGGCCAGTTCCAACTTATCCAGGTTTGACGGTGTCAAATACGGCTATCGAGCAAAAGAATACGACGGACTTCACGGCATGTATAAAAAGAGCCGTTCCCAGGGCTTTGGCCCGGAGGTAAAACGACGCATCATGCTGGGGTCCTTTGTATTAAGCTCCGGTTATTACGACGCTTACTATTTAAAGGCTTTAAAAACTAAGGCTTTGATCAAGAAAGCATTTGACGAGGCGTTTTCAAAATACGATGTGATTCTTGGTCCTGCATCTCCATCCACGGCACCTAAGCTTGGAGAGAGCTTAAGCGATCCTTTAAAGATGTATCTGGGCGATATCTATACCATTTCCGTGAACCTTGCCGGATTACCAGGTCTTACGGTTCCCTGCGGCAAGGATTCTAAGGGACTGCCCATAGGAGTTCAGTTTATTGGGGACTGTTTTAAGGAAAAGAACATCATCCGGGCAGGCTTTGCTTTTGAGCAGAACAGAAGCTATGAGATGCCCCAAATGGCAGCAGATGCCATGGCAGGAAAGGAGGAGAAGTAGATGAGCAAACAGTATGAGACGGTCATAGGACTGGAAGTCCATGTGGAACTTGCTACGAAAACGAAAATCTTCTGCGCCTGCTCAACGGAATTCGGCGGAGCGCCCAATACTCACACCTGTCCGGTCTGCACTGGTATGCCAGGTTCCCTTCCGGTCCTTAATAAGCAGGTGGTGGAATATGCTCTTGCGGTAGGCCTTGCGGTAAACTGTCAGATCAACCAGTACTGTAAGTTTGACCGGAAAAATTACTTCTACCCTGATAATCCTCAGAACTATCAGATATCTCAGCTTTATCTTCCCATCTGCCATGACGGCCATGTGGAGATTGATACGCCGGCAGGAAAGAAGAAAATCGGAATCCATGAGATCCATATGGAAGAAGATGCGGGAAAACTCATTCATGATGAATGGGAAGACTGTTCCCTGGTGGACTATAACCGAAGCGGGGTTCCTCTCATTGAAATCGTATCAGAGCCTGATATGAGAAGCGGGGATGAGGTGATCGCCTATCTGGAAAAGCTGAGACTCATCATTCAGTATCTGGGCGCTTCGGACTGCAAGCTTCAGGAAGGCTCCATGAGAGCCGATGTGAACTTATCTGTCCGTGAGGCCGGTTCCTCCGAATTGGGAACCAGAACGGAAATGAAGAATTTAAATTCCTTTAAAGCCATTGCCCGTGCCATTGAAGGAGAGCGGAAACGCCAGATCGAATTGATCGAAGAAGGGAAACCGGTTGTTCAGGAAACAAGGCGTTGGGATGACAACAAGGAATCATCCTATGCCATGCGTTCCAAAGAGGATGCCAGGGATTACCGTTATTTCCCGGACCCGGATTTGCCTCCTGTGGTCATAAGTGATGAATGGATCGGGAATATAAAGTCCAGACAGCCGGAGCTGCGGACGGAGAAAATGGCCCGCTATCAGGAGGAGTTTAAGCTTTCTGAATATGATGCGGATATCATCACCGGCTCGAAGCATATGGCGGATATATTTGAGGCAGTCACCGCAATCTGCGGTAAGGCAAAAGAGGCCGCAAACTGGCTGATGGTGGAGGCCATGCGGCTTTTAAAAGAGCACGACATGGATCCAGAAGAAATGACATTTTCTGCGGAAAACCTTGCAAAATTAATTCATTTAGTAGATAATGGTACCATTAACCGTACCGTTGGCAAGGAAGTCTTTGAAAAGATCTTCGCAGAAAACATTGATCCGGAACAGTATGTGGAAGAAAAAGGATTAAGGGTTGTGAATGACGAAGAGGAACTGCGCAGGGTAATTGAGGGAATCGTTTCCGCAAATCCACAGTCTGTGGAGGATTATCATAGTGGGAAAGAGAAAGCTTTTGGGTTTTTGGTAGGCCAGACCATGAGGTCCATGAAGGGTAAAGCCGATCCGGGAGCGGTCAACAGGATTCTTAAAGAACTATTAGGTTAAAGGAGTCTATATGAGGAGGAAAATGAAATCTATGAAGCCATATGTTGAGATGACAAAGGAAGAGTTACAGGAACTGAGAAAACAGCTTCACGTGCAGTATAAGGAGTTTCAGGGCAAGGACTTAAGGCTTGATATGTCCAGAGGAAAGCCCAGCACAGAACAGCTGGATATATCCATGGGAATGATGGATGTATTAAGCAGCAACGACGATTTAACCTGTGATGACGGTACCGACTGCCGTAACTATGGGGTGCTTGATGGAATCAAGGAGGCAAAGGAGCTTCTTGCCGATATGATGGAAGTTGCGCCTGACCACATTATTATTTACGGCAATTCCAGCTTAAATGTCATGTATGATACGGTTTCCCGTTCTATGACTCACGGCGTTATGGGAAGCACTCCCTGGAGTAAGCTGGATAAAGTGAAATTCTTATGCCCTGTTCCTGGATACGACAGGCATTTCTCCATAACCGAATATTTTGGGATCGAGATGGTGAATGTCCCCATGACCCCAACCGGTCCGGATATGGATATGGTGGAAGAGCTGGTGGCAAACGATGATTCCATTAAAGGAATCTGGTGCGTTCCAAAGTATTCTAATCCTCAGGGAATTTCCTATTCCGATGATACCGTACGCCGTTTTGCCCGTTTAAAACCGGCTGCCAAAGACTTCCGTATCTACTGGGACAATGCGTATACCATTCATCATTTATATGACAGGGACCAGGATCATCTCATTGAAATCCTTGCTGAGTGTAAGAGAGCCGGAAATCCGGATATGGTTTATAAATTCGCCTCCACCTCAAAGGTCAGCTTCCCAGGCTCCGGTATCGCAACCATCGCGGCCAGCCAGAACAACCTGGTTGACATTATGAAGCAGTTAAAGATCCAGACCATCGGCCATGACAAGGTGAACCAGCTGCGTCATGTACGCTTCTTTGGAGATATTCACGGCATGGTAGAGCATATGAGAAAGCATGCAGACATCATGAGACCGAAATTCGAAGCAGTGAACCAGATCTTAGAGAGAGAGCTTGGCGGACTTGGAATCGGAGAATGGACCAGTCCCAAAGGAGGCTATTTCATTTCCTTTGATTCTCTTAACGGATGTGCAAAAGCCATTGTAGCAAGGTGTAAGAAATCCGGTCTGGTCATGACCGGAGCAGGAGCCACTTACCCATATGGTAAGGATCCAAGGGATAATAATATCCGCATTGCGCCTTCTTATCCTCCTTTATCTGATCTTATCCTTGCGATGGAATTATTCGCTCTTTGTGTGAAGATCGTAAGCATTGATAAGATTTTAAAAGAATCATAAAACAAAAAGTGCCGAAAATGACAGCAGTTTCATCATTTTCCGGCGCTTTTTTTTATTTTTCTGGATCAGGCTCCTCTTTTTTTGGTAAAGCCCATTAGGTCCATTTGCATGGTAAATATATCCCTTGCCTTAAGGTTTTGTAAGGCTCCTTCCATAAAAAAGGTTTCTCCCGCCTTTTCTGTCTTATCCCGTCTTACATCCCCTCCCCATATAATGGTGGGGACGCCGTCTCCTGTATGGTCTCTTGCTTCACAGGGGGTGGAATGGTCTGCTGTGAAAGCGATGTAACATTGTTCTCCGCTAATGTGATCCATGATATAGCCTGCCAAGCCGTCGATCTCTTCTATGATCCGGACCTTTTCCAAAGGCTGGTTGTCATGACCAGCCAGATCGGTGCCCTTTATATGGACGATGACCCAGTCGTAGCCTTCCTTTATAGAATCCACAGCCTTGCGGGCTTTTCCCATGATGTCTGTGTTAAATCCACCGGTAAAGGAATCCTGTACGTAATAATCGAAACCAACCAGCCGGGCGATCCCTCCTACGGTGATATCGCCTGCAATGCAGAGGGCACGGATGCCAAGCTGCCGGGCCGTACTCGGTATGGTGCTTAGCTGCCCCGGTCCCCTGGTTATGATTACGTTGGCCGGCAGCAGTCCGTTCCTGACCCGTTCCTGGTTGACAGGATGGTTTTTTAGGATCTCCATAGCATTCAGGGTAAATTCCCACAGGTTTTCAGCAGTTTTTGCAGCCTCTTTACAGGCAGGATCCTCTGGGCAGGGGATCACCAGCTTAGCACCTTCGTTGGCAGTGCCGACATCTGTGGGTACAATAGCCGCAGACAGTTCCTTCCCACGAAGCACCACTGCGACCCTGTGCTGGGTCAGCTCCTTTACGAGAACTGTGGTGCCGTCTTTAAGCTTCATACCGGATAAGGCTTCGGCAAGTTCCCTGGTCCCATCCTGAATCCGTCCGGCTCTCCGGTCGATCACCGTATATTCCTCGTCAATGGTTCCGAAATTCCCGCGAAAGGCAACATCCCCTTCCCTGATTTCGATTCCTCCGCTTAAAGCTTCCAGAGGACCCCTGCCGGGGTAGTACTTATTGGAATCGCAGCCAAAGATCTCCATATGGCCCACATCAGTGCCAACGGGTATCCCTGGGGCGATGGGGTAGACGTTCCCTGTGCAGCCTTCCCTTGCCAGGCGGTCCAGGTTTGGCGTGTTTGCATATTCTAACGGGGTTAAACCGCCCAGCGCCTTTATCGGCCGGTCTCCCAGGCCATCAGAAATAATCAGTATTCCCTGTCTTTTCCTCATATGATCACTCATCCTCTTTTCGATTTATTCATTGACTGGCTTTTTTAGCAGGTCTAAATTGCGGTACATGAATCCGGCTGACAGCAGGATAATGATGATCCATAGGAAAACAGAGGAACCGCTTTTCTTGTCAAACACGTTAATGGCAAGCTTTGATTCTTTTCCCGGGGAAACCTTTCCGAAATCAAATCCTCCGAACGTATATTCGCCCTCGCTGGTGATGGTGAAAGGCTTTTTGTCGGAATAATCCACAATATTAAGAAGCTCTTTTCCCTTTGGAACGGCAATTTTCATCTGATAAGAACCGATGGAAATTGGGGTGGTGTTTTTGGCCTTAAATGAGAGTTCTTTTGCATTGCCGGGATAGGTATCGCCTAAATCCGCAGCTTCTCCTGCGTAAAATCCTTCCCCCCGTAAAATCACCTGAAAAGAAACCTCCTTTTCTTTTTCAGCAAACACCGCCAGATAATAGGACTGATCGCCATCTATTTTTTCAGTTACTTCTTCTGCTGTCAGAGTACCGGAGATGGTTTTTATGGATTCGATGGCGGCATCTTTCCAAATGGGAAAGATGACTTCCCCGGATTCATTGGTTTTGGCATTTATGGTCTGGGTAATGATACCATCTTGCCCATCAGGCGTTATCCGGTCTTCCATGGATACCACTTTACCGGCATCGCCTGCGTAAGAGGTCTGTACCGCCGCCAATGAGACAAACAGGCAGAGGCATGAGATATATGATAATTTTTTTATTTTGTTCATATGATATATTTCCTTTCTCTTATACCAGTCCGATGAATCGGAACCAGGTCAGGGAGGCGATGATCATTAAGCCCCATTTGGCAAGCAGAACCAGTGTGCCGTAAAGCATTTGTTCAAGTACATTGAAAAAACCGGTATTGTAATAGATTAAGTTGACTTTGCTGTGAGGCGGCAAAGTTATGGTATCGGAAATGCAAAATGCAGCCGGAAGGGCCAGGGCAACAGGATTGATCCCGGTTGCATTGGCGATGCCGATGATTGTGGGAATAAGAATAATGGTCCGCACCGTCTTGGAGGTGAAGATAAAGTGGCTGAAGCTGGCAATCAGCATGATGACAGCAAATATTACAGTAAAGCTCATATTCTCAATGCCTAAGTGGGCGAACAGAGCGTTAAGCCCCCATGCGGCTACTCCGGTTTCATCCAAAGCCACTCCTGCGGCATAAGCCCCGCAGGCGAAAATCAGAAGATTCCAGGAAATTTTGGCCTCTTTCCATTTCAGTATGCCGAGATAGGGCATGAAGAATAATGCTGCTGATAAAATAGCTACCATTACAAGGCTGAGCTGGAATCCGAATAAATGAATCTGCCTGGTATCAATGGCCCATAAGGCAATGGTGATACCAAAGATGACCAATGCTTTCTTTTCTACCAGACTCATTTTACCAAGATTTTTACGTTCCTCTTCCAGAAGGCTTAAGTTTATTTTTGCATTGGAAGCAGGTATTTTAAATAATAATTTTCCAATGAAAAATGATGCCAGCAATGTGAGTATGGTGACCGGGGCGGATGCAATAAACCAGTAGGTCCATGAAATGTTCTGTCCGGTTAAATCCTTAATAAAGCCGATGGCCATGATCTGGGCACTGGTTGCGGTTACGATGGCCCCTGTGGATAAGTTATTGGACTGAATTCCCTGTAAGGCCAGAAGTTTTCCCAGATTATTCTTCGGGTCGTTCAATGTAGTTCCGAATGCTTCGATTACCAGCATGACAATGGGAAACATCATTGCCGCCCGGGCCGTGGTGGAGGGAACGACAAAAGCAATCAGGAAGTTGGTTGCCATCAGGAGAAGCAGAATGCTGTTCGCGCTTTTTCCGAACCTGGTTATGAGATTTAGGGCAAGCCGTTTTGCAAGACCGCTTTTTTCCATGCCTGAGGCAATGATAAAGGCTGCAAAGGTCAGCCAGATAACCTCATAGCCCAACACGCCCATGGCTTTTTCTTCTTCCCAGACGCCAAGTAGGGGAAGGGCCACAATGACAAGAAGGGAGACCGTATAATTCGGAATGCTTTCCGTGACCCATAAAATAAGGGCAGTTAAGAATACCCCCAGAGCCATCTTTCCTGCATAAGAAAGTCCTACAGGGACCGGGGTGGAATAGAATAGGCCGAATACGATCAGTGCGGCCGGAAGCCCGAAAAATTGCATTTTCAGTTCAAAAGGGCTTTTGACTTTTTTTACTTTGATTTCTGGTGCTGACAATGTTGCTTTTGCTTCATTCATGGCAGCATCTCCTTTCTTACAATATCTTATTGTAGCCTAAGTGTAAAATTTCTGTAGAGAAAAGTACAACGATAGATTTTTATATTTATTTCATTCTTAGGGGAGGAATCCTTGACTTTATAAAATAATCTTATAGGGTTGGAAGAAATGTTTATTAAGAATAGAATATTTGACATAATTTTGTGAGTTTGCTATAATCTCCATAAATATATTTTATGCAAAAGACTTTAAGGAGAATGATTATGAATCTGGAAACCTTGGAAACCTTTTTAAAAGTCGCCGGAAACCATAGTTTTACCCAGACTGCTTCAGAGATGTTCTGCTCCCAGGCGGCTGTTTCCATACGCATGAAAAGCTTGGAAAAACATTTTGAGACTATATTATTTGAACGGGATAATAACAGGATAGGATTGACAAAGGAAGGGAAGCTGCTTCTGCCTTATGTGGAGACGGTCTTAGAAACCATGAGAGGAGCGGAAAAGGAGATATACGCCTCCCAGAATCTAAAAAACAAGGAAATACGCTTAGCATGCTCCGGTACGCCCGGAACTTATATCTTTCCGCCGATCATTCATGCTTTTTCCGCCAAATATCCGTCTGTGACCGTGGTTAATCACGTAGAGTACACTCAGAATGTTTTTGAGGATATTGAAGCTAAGGTTTTTCCTCTGGGTTTTGTGAGCCAGCCTTTCCCACCGCAAAGAGAGTCACTGATGTATGAGGAGCTGATGGACGATCCGCTGGTCTTTTTTGCATCCGTAGAAAACCCATTAAGCCGGAAAGATGAGGTTACGCTGGAAGATCTGGTAGGAGAAACCCTCATGACCACCAATCACCGCTCATCCATTGTGAAATATTTAGAGTCAGCTGGAAGCCTGAACTTCCCGAAGAGGAACATCCAGGCCATCGGCAACATCGAAGCGGTAAAAAAATGTGTGGTGGATAATCAGGGAATCGGAATATTATCGGTCCTTGCTATTGAGACAGAACGTAAATACGGAGTAATAAAAGAGTTAAAGCTTAAGGATCCCATAAATCTCACCAGAAAGATATACGCGCTGTATCATAAGGATCAGCCTTTATCTCTTCCTGATGAAGTGTTTCTTGATTTTGTTAAGAATTATATATGACGCTCCATAGAGGGATAAAATCCCCCATGGAGCGCCTTTTATTCGAACAGCACCAGGTTAATAAATGCCTGGAATGCTTCTGTCTGAAATTTATCCTTATGAAACACCACATGATTCATACAGCTGATGTCTAAGTTTTTCACTTCTATCTCAGTAATTTCCCCTCTTTTTATAGATTCATCGGCAAAAATCCTGGGAACAATGCCGATTCCGATATTTTCCTTTACTGCCTGCAGGATTACATCCGAATTGGTGCTGGACCAGAGTGGTTCGGCCGATAAATTGTTTAATGCCAGGGCACAGTCGAAAGTATACCGGATGGTACAGCCCTGTTCTCTCAAAAGCAGTGGCTCCTCAATCAGCCGTTCCAATGCCACCGGCTGTGCAAGGCGATCTGCAAAAGGATGGCCGGGGGCGCAGATCACTGCGATAGGATAGGAAGAAAAAGGTATCTTCTCCAACTGTTCATCACCTATGACACCTTCGATCAGACCGATATCCAGTTCATTTTTTAATAGCTTACTTGTGATTTCAAGGGAATTATTAACAGTGACCTTTAGCTGGGTATCAGGGTTTGTCAGGGTAAAGCGGGACACCACTTTGGGAAGTAAGTAGCTGGCAAGGGTTACACAGGAGCCGATCCGTAAGGGGGCCTGCAGATGCAGGGTGCCGGAGTAGTTTTCCAGATCCTGATACAATTCCAGGAGAGGAATGACCTTAGACAAATAAAATTTACCGTTTTCATTGATGACCACTCTTCTGGATACACGGTTAAACAGAGGAGAACCAACGGATTCTTCCAGTTCGTTGATGGCGTGGGAGATGGCTGGCTGGGTCATGGACAGCGCTTTGGCTGCTCCGGTGATGCTGCCTTCTTCACACACCGTTTTAAAGATAGTAAGATGTCTTAAGTTCATATCAGGGATCCTTCCATTACCAAGATGTTATATAATAATCTTCATTATATCATTTTGATAATGATATGAACAGAGATTTAGGAAAAATATGTAAATTTTTTAAAGCCTTACCATCATCAGATGGGCGGATGCATAACTTCCATCCCGGTATTTAAAACAGTACTCCCTGGTACCGTAAATTTCAAAACCGAACTTTTTATAAAGAGCCAGACCTCGTTCGTTTTCACTTACTACTTCAAGTTCCAGCTGCTCATAGCCCATTTCCCGGGCACCCCTTATGATGGCTGAAAGGAGATGGGAACCGATCCCAAGCCCCCAGTATGCCTTGCATATGGAGATGCCAAAGGTGGCCCGGTGGGCGTAACGTTCATATAATGCAATGGGGTTGATTCCGGCATTTGCAATGATCTTCCCGTCTACCACGGCGCAGATCATCAAATCTTTTTGGCTTCTAAGGAGGGAGGAGAGAAAATCCTGTTCATGGTGGATGGAGATTTTAATCTCATCTGCGTACCTGGACATATAACTGGTTTCCTCTGAGGTCTGGCTCATGAGTCTTAAGATAGCGGATGCGTCGCCCGGACCGGGACTTTTTAAGAGGCAGGGGGTCCCGTTTTTTAACAGGACTTCTTTTGGTTTATATTCCATAATTATATACCTCCTGAAAGGAAAAAGAAAGCAGCTGATTATGCGGCTTTCTTTTTCTGTCTTAGTTTATTTGAAACCAGGTATTTTTACAGCCGTTTTGCAATGGCCTTTATAAATTCCTCACTGTTTAATGTTATTGGATTAGGAATGGTAGTAATGAGTGCCAGATCTTTTGTCATTTCACCGGCTTCGATGGTATCAATGGTCGCCTTCTCCAGTTTATCTGCAAACGCAGCCAGTTCTGCGTTTCCATCCAGTTCTCCCCGCTTTCTTAATGCCCCGGTCCATGCAAAGATGGTGGCAACGGAGTTTGTGGAAGTTTCTTCTCCCTTTAAGTGCTTGTAGTAATGGCGCTGTACGGTTCCGTGAGCGGCCTCGTATTCATAGTCCCCATCCGGAGATACCAGGACAGAGGTCATCATGGCCAGAGATCCGAATGCAGATGATATCATATCGCTCATTACATCGCCGTCATAGTTTTTGCATGCCCAGATATAGCCGCCTTCTGATTTCATGACTCGGGCGACTGCGTCATCGATCAGGGTGTAGAAATAGGTAATACCGGCCTCTTTAAATTTGTCCGCATAGTCGGCTTCAAAGATTTCCTGGAAAATATCCTTAAAGGTATGGTCGTATTTCTTTGAAATGGTATCCTTAGTGGCAAACCATACATCCTGACGGGTGTCAAGCGCGTAATTGAAACAGCTTCTGGCAAAGCTTTCAATGGAATCATTTAAGTTGTGCATTCCCTGTACGATTCCAGGACCATTAAAGGAATGGACCAGCTCCCGTGTTTCGCTTCCATCCTCTGCGGTATAGACAAGTTCTACTTTACCGGTTCCGGGGATCTTCATTTCAGATCCTTTATATACATCGCCGTAAGCATGCCTTGCTATGGTAATAGGTTTTTTCCAGTTCATCACACATGGTTCGATTCCCTTGACAACAATGGGAGCGCGGAACACGGTTCCGTCTAAGATTGCCCGGATGGTGCCGTTGGGACTTTTCCACATCTCTTTTAAGCTGTATTCCTTTACACGGTCTGCGTTGGGAGTGATGGTGGCACACTTGACGGCGACCTTATATTTTTTGGTGGCATTGGCGGAGTCAACGGTCACCTGGTCGTTTGTCTTGTCACGGTATTCCAGGCCCAGGTCGTAGTATTCTGTATTTAAATCAATAAATGGCAGCAGAAGGTGGTCTTTGATCATCTGCCAGAGAATCCTGGTCATCTCATCGCCATCCATTTCGACGATGGGGGTTGTCATCTTAATCTTATCCATGTGTTTGTCCTCCTTAGAAATGTTCGTGTTATGCTATAGTATACGATGAATTATAAAATCACACAAGCGTTTCTATGTAAACTTATCCAGCCATTTTTCAATATTATACACAGTTTTCGGCTCAATGAAATGTTCCACCTTTTCCACCTGCTCCAGCTCATTGGAATTTTGGTTGATGTAGCAGAAAAAACGGCGGAGGACATCGTGACGGAATAATAAATATTCTCCCAGCTCCAGGCCCTCCTCCGTCAAGGAAACGGTGCCGTATTTCTCAAAGCACACCAGTCCCTGCTTCCTTAAGTTTCCAACCATTTTTGATGCGGAGGATGGCTTTACATGCAGGCATTCCGCCAGCTCCTTGATGCGGACAGGCTGGCCGTCACGATGGATCCTGCATATCATTTCCAGATAATCTTCCATGGAAGAGGTGATTTGCGTATGCTCCAAAAGGGAGTAGCCCTTCAGGGTATAGAAATTATCGGTTTGGGCCATGGTTCGATCCTTTCTTTTAACCTACAATATTACTTATATTTATTCTCATATGCAAGGTTCTATGAGTGGGGAGGATAAAAGGAGGTGCTGAAACTGATCAGATGTGATTTTATAAAAAAAAGTTTACATCAGAACTAAATCCGTGTATAATGAAATCTTACAAATGTAAGATTAAAGGAGAACCATTTTGCTTAATCATAAATTATGGAAAAAGGATGACCGGATTCCAAGACTGGCGATCCTGGGTGTTTTTTTCGGATTTCTGTTTCTGGTGCTTATTACACGGTTGTACCGTCTTCAGATCCTGGAGGGGGCAGCAAATCAGGAAGAGTTTATGAGTTCCATTATGAAGACCCAGAGACTTGCCGGAAGCCGCGGAAATATCTATGACAGGAATGGAAATTTACTGGCTTCTAATCGGCTTTCCTATGATATTACCTTGGAAGATTCTCAGAATTACAGGTCCAACAAAGAACGTCAGCGGTCCTTAAATGGGATTGCCTATCAGTTAATCCGCCTGGTTCAGGACGAAAACAAACTGAATACCATTTTGCCGATATCTGTGGACGAACAGGGAAACTATGAGTTTATAGAAGATGGGTGGAAGCTTAGCCGTTTCAAAGCTGATTTTTATGGGAAGAGTACGGTAGATGAATTAACGGAAGAACAAAAAGCCGGAACAGCGGAAGAACTCATGAAAAAATTTTGCAGCAAGGAAAAGTACCTGATTGAGAATACTTATACAGATGAGGAACAGGATCAATACGGACTGCCTCATTCCCTTACCCCTAAGGAGATTTTGCAGATAGCAAACATTCGCTACGGCCTTTCCTTAAATTCATACCGCAAATATCTTCCATATCTGGTCGCCTCGGATGTGTCTGAGGAAACGATGGTGGCGGTGTTGGAAAAGAAACGCAGCCTGCCGGGGGCAGATATCCAGGAAGGCAGCATCCGTGTTTACTATGGAGGGGATAGCCTTTCTTCCATATTAGGGTATACCGGACCAATTTCTGCCGATGAACTGGAAGCAGGGAATCGGGAAGGTACCGTCTACACGAACCAGTCTACCATAGGAAAAGGTGGAATTGAGAAGTCCATGGAAGACCGGCTTCGGGGCCAGGATGGTATGGAACAGTTTTATACGGATGTCGTTGGAAACAGGAAATCGGACCCGGAAATTACCAGTGAGCCCGAAAGCGGAAACGATATTTACTTAACCATTGACATGGATTTGCAGAATGCAGTTTATCAGATGCTGGAACAGCAGATTGCCGGTATTCTCCTTGCCAATATGTCAGAGAGCAAAAGGGCAGATATGCCAAAAGCATCCGATGCCTCCCAGATCCGGATTTCTTCGGATGAAGTGTATTTTGCATTAATAAAGAATCATGTCATTGATACCGGACGGTTACAGGAAGATGATGCAACGGATCTGGAGAAAGCTGTCTATGAAAGGTTTATGAATAAGAAAGAGCAGGTCTTTAGGGAGTTTTCTGATTCCTTTGATGTTTCTGGCTCCGGGTATGACTCCTTAAGCAGTGAGATGAAAGGCTATTATGACTATCTGCTGGATACAGTAAGAAAGAAAAAGATTCTTTCCGAAAAAAGTGGGAACTGGGATCGGGAGGAAAAAAGCTTCCGCCAGTATCTTTCCGATTGCATTGCAAATGGCTGGATTGATTTAAACCAGGTGGATTCCACTGAAAAATATATGACGCTTGAAAACAGCAGACGCCTGACGGAAGAAATGATCCTTAACAGTTTAAAGAAAGATTCCGGTTTTGATTTACTGATATTTCAGACAATGTTAACGGAAGGTACGTTATCCGGGGAGGATGTGGAAAAACTCCTTTATGAGCAGGGAATCCTATCAAAAGAGGATCCGGATTATGCCCTTCTGTTCAATGGGCAGCTGAATGCCTGGCAGTTTATCCGTAAGAAGATAAAAAATCTGGAGATCACCCCGGCACAGCTTGCATTAAATCCCTGTTCCGGATCGGCTGTAGTGGTTAACCCCAAGGACGGACAGGTGCTGGCCTGCGTAAGCTACCCGGGCTATGATAACAACCGGCTGGCAAATCAGATGGATACGGATTACTATCAGAAGCTTGCAGCAGATTTATCCCTTCCCCTGTTTAACCGGGCCACCAGCCAGCTGACGGCTCCAGGATCCACCTTTAAACCGATAACGGTAATTGCAGGACTAAATGAAGGAGCTATCAGTACAGATACCAGTATCGTATGCACCGGTGTATTTGATAAGGTACAGCCTCCTCTGCGCTGTTGGAAACGGTCAGGACACGGTCCGATTCTCTCCAGTGCCGATGCCTTAAAAAATTCCTGTAATGTCTATCTGTCCGAAATCACATACCGGCTGGGAACGGGAGAGGATGGGGTGTTTTCGGAAGAAAAGGGATTAGATAAGCTTCGGGAATATGCAGGTTTGATGGATCTGGATAAAAAGACAGGTATTGAAATCGGAGAAGCGGAACCACATGTTACGGACCGGTTTGCCATACCTTCTTCCATCGGACAGGGAACCCATAACTATACGACGACACAGATTGCACGGTTTACTTCGACACTGGCCAACCATGGGAATAGCTATAATCTTTCCCTGATTGATAAAGTGACAGATTCAGATGGCAATATGATTCAGTCTTTTAAGCCTGTGCTTCAGTCTAATGTTTCAATTCCGGACTATATATGGAATGACGTGGCTAAGGGTATGAATGAGCTGGTAAAAACCAATGCAACCTTAAAAGACTTGAAAGTGAATGCTGCCGGAAAGACCGGAACAGCAGAGGAATCCAAGACTCGGCCAAACCACGGACTTTTCATAGGATATGCCCCATTTGAAGACCCACAGATAGCCGTAACTGTGAGGGTCGCCAATGGCTACAGTTCCGGCAATGTGGTCGGGGTAGGAAAAGAGATATTCAATTATTACTTTCATCTGGAAGATCCTGCTAATATTCTTACCGGGACCGCTTCCGGCGTTTCCAATAATCTGCGGACAGATTAACAGGAGGTATGCTATGAGACGTAGAAAAAGGAGATTTTTATTCAGTACTGTTTGCACTCTTTTTATATTACTGGCTGGTTTAGCAGGGGCGGCTCTGTTCTTTCGAATTCATGGGAAAATCGGAGCATCAAGGAAAACGCCGGATGCGTTGTTCCTGGAATACGTGGAATGCCTTTCTAAGGCAGACTATACGGATATGTACGGGATGTTAGATGAGCAGAGCCATCTAAATATCAGTGAAGAGGATTTTATTACCAGGCATAAAAATATTTACGAGGGAATTGAGGCTTCCGGAATAACCGCCCAGATCGGGCAGGTAGCAGAAAAAGACGGGGAAGTAGTGGTCAGCTACAATATGAGCCTTGGCAGTATTGCCGGAGAAATAAACTTCAGCAATCAGGTAAAGTTCCGAAAGGAAAAGAAAAAAGGCTATCAGATGGTGTGGGACGACAGTGTGATTTTTCCGGAGCTTGGCCGTTCCGATAAGGTGAGAGTATCAACGGACAAGGCAAAAAGAGGAAGTGTTTTTGACAGGAATGGGCTGCTTCTTGCTGGAAAAGGCACTGCTTCCTCCGTAGGACTGGTTCCCGGAAAAATGAGTGAGGATTCTGCCGGAGATCTGGAGACTCTTGGGAACCTTCTTGGAATATCTGCGGATGCAATCGGGAAGAAACTGTCAGCCAAGTGGGTGAAAGAAGATTCTTTTGTACCTCTAAAAACCATTAAAAAAGTAGATGAGCTTAATTTGAATTCCATGGAGCCCCGGGAGGATAATGTTAAAAATAAAGAATTCCAGGATGAACTACTGGCGGTTCCGGGAGTCCTGATCACAGACACGGAAGTACGCTATTACCCGTTGGGAGAGAGTGGAGCCCATCTGGTGGGATATGTCCAGAATGTGACGGCAGAGGATCTTGAAAAGCATTCGGGTGAGGATTATCTTTCGGACAGTGTGATTGGAAGGAGTGGGATGGAGGCCTTATTTGAGAAGGAACTGAAAGGAACCAATGGACGGACCATTACCATTACTGACTCCTACGGAACCGTTAAGAAAACCCTGGCTGCAAAGCCGAGGGTAGATGGAAAGGATATAACCCTTACCATTGACAGCACCCTTCAGGATGAGATTTATCAAACCTTCAAAGAGGATAAGAGCTGTACGGTCGCCATGAATCCTTATACAGGAGAAGTGCTGGCTCTTGTCAGCACGCCATCCTACGATGACAATGATTTTATCCTTGGAATGTCTGAGGAGAAATGGGCTTCTTTAAATGATGATGATAGAAAACCCATGTTCAACCGGTTCCGCCAGAGGTTTGCCCCGGGATCTTCTTTTAAGCCCATAACTGGTGCCATCGGACTTTCTACCGGAGCGATTGACCCTAACGAGGATTTTGGAGGGGAAGGATTAAGCTGGAGAAAGGATGAAAGCTGGGGGAATTACTATGTCACTACCCTTCATGATTACAGCCCAGTTATATTGGAAAACGCATTTATTTATTCGGATAACATTTATTTTGCAAAGGCTGCCTTAAAAATCGGCTATGATGATTTCATGTCCGGCCTGGATAAATTGGGATTTAATCAGGAGATTCCTTTTGATATATCTGTAACAAAGTCTCAATACTCCAATACAGATCGGATCGAAACTGAGGTTCAGCTGGCGGACAGTGGATACGGGCAGGGTCAGATGTTAGTTAATCCCATACACTTAGCCTCGCTTTATACCATGTTTGCCAATCAAGGAAACGTCATGAAACCGTATCTGCAGTATAAAGAGGAGCCAAAGTCGGAAGTCTGGCTGCCAGGGGCATGTTCCCCGGAGATTGCAGATAGGATACAGACTGCTCTCGGCAAAGTGATCAGTTCCGAACACGGGACCGGGCACGCGGCTTACCGAAATGATATAGAGCTTGCGGGAAAGACGGGAACGGCTGAAATTAAAGCATCAAAAGACGACAGAACCGGGACGGAGCTTGGATGGTTTGCTGTCTTTACAACGGATCCAAATTTGGAGACTCCCATTCTTCTTGTTAGTATGACTGAGGATGTGAAGGATCGGGGAGGGAGCGGATATGTGGTGAGAAAGGACAAAGCTATATTGAATTCTTATATTCCAGGAGGGCGGTGAAAAGAGGGTTGGTGTAATGGTTTGAATTTGGGATGTTCTTTTCTTTTTTTAGTTAGGATTCGTTTTTATTATTGATTTGTTATTAGAAGACTATGCATAAGCATACACAAAAGGTCCCTAAGAGTATAAAAGCTGGGGTTTTTAGTGTGTGTTTATGCATTTTATTTTATCTGGGTGAGTGGGAAGTTTAACTTTTAATACATAAAAATAGAACATATGTTCGAATGAGTATTGACAATAGGATTTAAGAGTATTATAATCTAGTTGTCGACAAGAGAACGTATGTTCGAAAAAACAGTATGAAATTAGAGATTGTTTCATGGAAATATGTATGTAACAGTTAAATAATTAGAAGAAATTTCAAGCAAAAATCAAATTAAAAGAGGAGAAATAATATGTCAAGTACAAATAAAACATCATTAGGATTAAATATGTGGGAAGCATCGGATAAGCCGGTGAGACAAGATTTTGTCAATGATAATGTTATCATTAATGAAAAGATAACTAAATTAAATAGTGATTTAACCACGTTAAGCGGAAATGTAACTGCGCTAAATGGTGGTGTGAAATGGAAACTCTATAGTAGTATAGAGCAGATCGGACTTCTCCAGACAAATGCAACACTTGACAACATTTTGGCCGGTCTTAGCAACTACGCAATACTAGAATTTCCTGCATGGTATACTTCATATACAAAATTTACATTTGCGTCAACATCAACAAGACATATCATAAAAGTGGTATCAAGTACGTCTGGATATGCCTACGCCATGGACTTTGATCTTATGGTCGGCAAAACCTATACTAATTTTTATAACGGTAGTGTATGGAGTGGGTGGAAATAAATGATCATTTTGTATTACTTGGGAAGCAAATAAAAAACACGCACACCAAAATTACCGGTATTAGCCACATTAGTAAGTATATTCCATTTGCTCCCAGAAGCCATAAACGTACCGATAACTACAGGGCTGTCTGTGGTATTATGCTGTATACAATAAGCTATACTTGCATTAACAGGGATTCTATCACTGATATCAAAAACAGTAGTTGAGGTTTGAGTAGGAATTGTGAAATAAGTGTATCCCATCTGGTATTTAATTCCCCCAATTTGGATAATGCCAGAGGCTAAATCACTATTTACTTGAGTCAAACGGAACTGATACTCCTTCTTCCCTTCAATATAGAAGGATGAGTATCAGCATAACAAACAATTTTTATATCATAAAGTAGTTTACCATTGGCAATAAAGAAATATGGCAAGCAACCATACGGTACTGAAACAGGAAACATCATAACCGCGACGGGATGCAGGTGAGGAGTACCAGATGAAAAACTCCAAATACAATTAATTATGAAATTAAAACTAAAATTAACAATAGAAAATGAAAGGAGGAACCTATTATTTATGAACCGACCAGAATGTTTACATATCCCTACCCTCTACGAGGGAGAACAAGCAAAAATCAGCTGGGGAGTGGTGGAAGCAGATAAAAATTATATTGTAGAGCGAGTATTTAATGAATCTTTTTTACAGGCCCTGTCTGGATACACCTGGGACAATTTTGACAGTACCAATGAACCATGGAGCAGGTATGATCAGGAAGCCCTTAACTGGCATCAAATCGAAACCAGAACTGGCAAAGGACAGTACTGGGAACGCCTGGATTATGAGCAGTTAAGCTGGTCACAGTTTGAGAATCATTCGCATACCTGGCAGCAGTTAGAAAGCCGGGAAATAAGCTTTGAAATATTTAAAGGCTCCGGCGATGAACGTCCTGGAATTGAGCGGGGGTGTACCTGGCTGGAACTGGACGAACTTAATAAAACCTGGGGCAACCTGGAAAATTACGGACATTCATGGGATGAAGGAGAAAAGGTGACGCTTCCAGGCATCTCGTGGGAGAGTTTTGACTCCAGATGGCTGACATTTAACGAATGGGAAGGCAAAGGATTGACCTTCCATGAATTAGATACACAGAAACATGTAGAGGAACACCGGGGAATGAAAGATTCCATCCCAATTGGGGCGTCCAACGCTATGTACCGGATCAAAGCATATGATTCTAAAAGTGATGAATCTGATTATTTGACAACAGCACAATTGACGATTATACCTATATTTTATCGCAACAGCACCATGGAATACCCGGTAAAGACAGGCAATCGTTACGTTGTCCTGCTAAAAGCCCATGAGGTCAGCGGTCTGGATAAGATCCGCATGAACCTCCGATATAATCCGTACTTATTAGAATTAACAAACCTCACAGCTGGCAGCCTAAAAAGCATAACAGTACCAGGAAATTATCCGGAAGAAAATTTAAGAATATATTCCAGTATTCCGGGAAAGCTGTGGTTTCAATCAACCAGACAGTTAAGTCAGAATGAATGCTTTAGCGGTTCCATTGCATTGGTAGAATTTATCGCCAAGGGAACCGGAAGCGCAGCAGTATCATTATTTTAAGATAAGAAGGGAATAGATGGACGATAAAAAAATTATAGAGGATAATATGAATAAAAATGAATGGGATGCGCCTGATACAAATACGGTTGAGGACGTATCAAACGTAGAAGAAAGGGAAGAACAAAGCCCGAAAATACAGTTGAGCCGAGCGGCACTATCTTCGGAGTATGAATTTATCGAAACAAAACAGTATCCGGAATCCCCATTTAACTACTTTGAAACAAATCATATTAATGTCCAGTTAAATACTGGCAATGTCCAATATGATACAACCGATTTTGTACTGCCCGGCAGGGATGGCTTCGATGTATCCATAGCCAGACGCTATGATTCTGGCTGTGCAAATTTAGTGGATATGGCTCCACATGTCCTCAGTTCAGGTGTAAGAACAGGTTCTATAAAGAACACATTTTATACCTCTACCTATGGACTAGGACACGGATGGTCTTTTATTCTGCCGTCCATTGAGACTGTGCAGAATTTTGGTTGGACTTGGTGGCCCAAATTAACAACAACTCTCGGTTATGATTATATTCTACATCTTGAAGATGGAAGAAGTTTAAGAATGAACCGGGATTTCGATGTATTTGAAAATTATAATTTAAAAGATGTGGAAATTGATACCAAATCAGGTGAGATTCGGCACCCTTATAAGGCTGATCCTCCAAAATCTTATCATCTCATAATTAAATACAAAAATGGAAACAGTGATTATTTTAATTCTAATACAGGTGATGGTGATCGAAATATGGGCCGAGTAGATTTTAAGCTGGTCGCACGCCAGGATAGGTTTGGAAATACCATTCTTTATAATCTTAGGGGCTCCCAAGGTATGGAGATTGTGGACACCTGGGGGCGTTCAATCACACTGAATAGAACCAATGACGGATTTATCTGGGATTTACCGAAAAGTCCGAAAGGAGAGGCATGCGAAATTGCCTATCATATCAAAAGGCAAGGTACCCAAACACTCACCACAGTAATAGACCCTGTAGGTAGCTTGACCGAGTATAACTACGAAACTTCCAAGGGTTATATGAAATGTGCCTCCTCTGGAGTAGTAGGAAACAACCCCGAAACGCAAGATCGCGAGTATCTGCTGCTAAAGAGCGTCACATACCCCAATCATGCATCTACACATTTTACCTATGACAGGAAAGTTAGAATTAATAATAGTACTGGTGGATATATTGACCATTTTGCATTGACAATGAAAAAAGAAATTGTTGACGGAGCCGAATACAACAAGGGAGAATATAACTTCACGCTTGATTCTGAACTCCAAAATGGTAAGTATATAGAATATGCAGAAGTAACAAATCACCAGGACATTCACGAAACCCATAAGTTCTATAGTGATGGGCAGCTAGATATAAAGGAGGTAAAACATCATGATAACCTTATTTCGAAGAGCGATTATATATATAGCAATAAACTACTGGTAAAAGCAGTTGTCCAGGTATTTGACAGAAACGATCACTCAAAATTTCTGGAAAAGGAAACCAAATGGACTTATTCCTCCGATCAAAAAGCTAATGTCATTAAGTTTAAGGAAACCTATACGGATGACTCTTCCTGCGACCAGGAAATCATTACAGAGTATGGAGACTACAGCATCATTCTTAAAACAGAAAGAATAAATGGCTCTGGCCTGATCATAGAAAAAAATGAGCTTCATAAGGATTTGGGAAATAGGGTCATAAAATATCATAAGGTCTATGAAAATGGAGTCTTAAAAGAAAAGACAGAATATAATTATAAGGATAATGCCAATCCCTATTGCATGACCAACGAAAGAAGGTATTTCCTGACAGACAGCGGGAACCTGGAACAGTCAGGTGAATATGCGGAAACCATTTATAAATACAGCTCTCCTTCCAGTACTGACAGCAGATACACACATAGTGTGATATCAAAAGAACAGACTGTTATCCGAGATACAGACGGCAAGCTCTGCGATCCAATCAAGGAAGAATTCAAATATGACAATTGGGGACGGCTAATTTACAAAAAGAATTCCAGGAATCAGATAACTACCTACTGCTATGACCAGCTGGGACGGATGGTTGTAGAGACGCTCCCTCCGATAGACGGCTCGCAGACAGTAAATGAAACCGATTATAATGACAGCTTAAACTATATCACGACAACCGATGGAAACCACCAGAAAAAGCGAATTCAATACACACCCTTTGGACAGATTCAGCAGGTCTGCCTAGCCGTATCCAAGGAACCGGCCTCCGGTGATGTGGTGCTCCAAGATTTCCGGTATAATTCATGGGGAGAGCTGACTGAAGCAGTCACATATGATGGGAACGGCACAGCAGCGGATAATATAAGAAAAACTGAACGTTATACTTACGATTCTTTTGGCCGGGTGCTGTCCTGCACGATTCCACAGGTGGGCTATGAGGAAAAGTATGAATACCATGAGGTATTTACCGATCCGGCAGATGGAATAAAATACTTTCGCGAGATAAAAAAAGTCATAGGAGACGCTTCCACTCCGGATATCGTGACAGAATGTTATAAAGACCAAAAAGACCAGGTCAGGAAGGAATTTTTAGCCGGAGAACGGTTGTTTACCTATAAATATGACAATGCAGGAAACAATATCAGTAAAATTGATGCCAGGAACAATACAGAACGCTTTGAGTACGATTATGCAGGTCGCGTAGTAAAATCCATACGGATAGACTCCGGTCAGGAGAGAATTACCCGCATTCAATATGATGCGTTAGGCAATAAACGGTTCCAATGGGATGAAGCCGGAAAGAAAACCGAATTCCAATACGATAAGGCAGGACGTCTTGTTCAAACCATAGTGCCGTTTGACCACCGCAGCCAGAAAGTAAAATATTACTATGATGGAGCCGGTAATATCATATGGGAAAAGAAAGCTCAAAAGGATGGCTGGCAGGAGACTCAGTATGTGTATGACGCCAGGAACCGTTTGACTGATACCTACCAGTACTTAAGCCCAGGTGATTGGATCAAAACCACCTGTCAGTATGATGGAATCAATCAGGTTATTCTAAGGAGAACCGGGGATACCCCATCTGGCAAAGGGCGGGAGGTGACAAAATACACCTATGACCGCCTTGGAAATGTCACGGCAATGACGGATGCCCGTGGTTGTACGGAATACTATGAGTATGACAAAGCTGGAAGACTGCAGAAGAAAACAGACAGGAACAAAGACCAGACCATTTATCAGCATGATGCCCTGGAACATCTTATAAAGGAAACCGTGCAAAAGAGAACTCCTGATGGAATGGCAGTCAGTGAGCGGGAGTACGCCTATAGTAAGAGCGGCAAGCGGATTCGGGAAGTCAGCCGGGAATCCGTGGGAGGAAAACAAACCGTCCTTCTTGAGACGAAGTACCAATACAATAATAAAGGTCAGCTAACACACCAGGAGGATCCGGGAAATGTAAGCAAAGATTATACTTATGACATATATGGAAACCGTCAGTCCTTTCAACTGATTTTTAAAGGAAAAGCAAGTCCGGATGTCAGTCTGTATTATGCGTATGATGATTTATATCGTCTAAAGCAGGTAAGGAAAAGTAACGCAGCCGGGGTGATACTGGCAGAGTACGAATATGATGAAAAAGGAAACCGTAAAATTCTCCGCTATCCGCAGTCCGGTATGGAAACCAGTTATAAGTATAATGAAGGCAACCAGGTAATTTCTTTAGAGAATAAACGGCAGGGAACCGTAATTTCTGCATGGGAATACGGCTATGATGTGGATAGTAACATTCTAAACAAGATTAACAAAGCCGGTTCTGCCCCAGTCACCATATCATATCAATTTGACCGGCTGGGTCGTCTGACAGAAGAAGATTATTCCGGCTGGAAGCGGACGCTTTATACCTATGACGCTTATTCCAACCGTATGAAAATGATGGTGGAAGGAAGAAGAAAGGATGAGCTGGTCAGTGTAACCAGCTATGAGTACGGTTTGAACAACCGGCTGGAAAAGGAGATAAAAAAGCAAGGGAAAACAACGGAAACGTATAGGTACCGTTATGATGATAATGGGAATGAAACCTTCCGGATTTGGGAGAAAACAGCACCAACGCCGGACTATCCGGGAAATGTCAAGTTATCGGGGAACTATCAGAAGGAGGTTCCGACCGTTTATGAGTGGAGACATTATGATGGTTTCAACCAACTGATCCGGATCAATCAGGACGAGAAAGAGATTACATATCAGTACCGTGGAGATGGCCTGCACCACAGCACCCAGGTGAGGAAACTGACCGAAAGCCAAGGTAAAACGAATTTGCATTACTGGGATGGAGCCGATATCGTGGCAGAACAGACTGACGGCGAACAGATTAAAACGTATTTAAGAGGAATCAATTTAATTGCCAGAGAAATAGACCGTATGGTATACTACTATATATTGAATGAACATGGGGATGTAACCAATCTTTGGAGTCAAAGCGGAACGTGTAAAGCCTCGTATGAGTATGATGCTTTTGGTGTTGAGAGAACCCTTGATAAGGAGGAGGAGAATCCATTTCGGTATTGTGGAGAGTATTTTTCTATAGAGGACGGGACTTATTACCTTAGAAACCGCAATTATGATCTAAGAACTGGAAGATTCACACAAGAAGACCCCATTGGAGCAGGATTAAATTATTATACGTATTGTGGAAATAATCCGATTTCATTTGTTGATCCGTATGGATTGGAACGGATTGTTGTATCCGGCGGAAGTGACGGCAAGGAACAAATGCGATATAATTTTATTGAAACTGCTATAAAATGTATTATTGATTGGCAAGCCAACTCGGACGAAGCAATTATGTGGATTATTGCAAACTGGCGCTATAAGGAGGATGATATAGACAATTTTAGAACAGTAGCGGGCGATTATGGCGTTGGTATAATGGTAATTGACGATAAACAAGTACTTTTTGACTATATGAATGACAAAAAAGGCGACAGAGCAAGTGACCCAATAACTCAGATGGCTTTCTTTGCGCACGGAACAGCCTTTGATGTACCCGGTACAATTTCCAATTCCGGTCATAAAAATGATTATGCAATAGCTATGGGATATAGTGCAAAAAAGGGCGTTGGTCATAATAATGCTTTGAATATTTTTGGTTCTGACCTTAGCAGTATTAATTCTTCCGCTTTTGCGACAGGTAGTTTTACGTACTTTGGTGCTTGCAGGACAGGAGCTGAATTTAATGGAGTTACTTTTGCACAAAGTTGGGTTGATTTGACTGGCGGTACTGCATTGGCGGCAGTCAGTAGAACGCAATACTATAATATCTATCCTGATGAAAGGGGTTTTTGGGCAAGACAGTGGGGGAAAACTCCGTTTGGTGCAAAAGCTGCAAGAGAAGTAGCAAGAGCTAAATATGGATTTTCTACGAAAGGTAGTCTGTATTATCCAGATGTTGTTAGTGGAGGTTCTTGGAAGATGTTTTCAGCAAATTAAACACTTTATATTATTTACTTACTACCGCCTATTCTAAAAAGAATGGGTGGTAGTAAAAGGAGTGCTACGCTATGAACGAAAAAAAGATTATTATTTTAACATCAATTATTATTTTTACATTTATTTGTGTAGGTGTATATTTTATGTTGAATTATAACCCCTGTAGTTTGAGATATGTTATGCGCAAGCTGGATTCCTATTTGGAAATAGAGTATAAGTATGTTTCTACATATAGGGCTGGCGAACCAAATATAGAAGGCATAAAACCTGTAACATATCTCTTTGAAGATATTAACGGTTTAGGGTTTGAAGTTGTCACCTTTCCTCCTTTTGGGGATTATGACAGTTCTCAGCCGGGGTATCCTCGATGTGATTATTTAACGGCTTATTATGA
Source organism: Lacrimispora sanguinis (assembly GCF_044987295.1). Taxonomy (NCBI): domain Bacteria; kingdom Bacillati; phylum Bacillota; class Clostridia; order Lachnospirales; family Lachnospiraceae; genus Lacrimispora; species Lacrimispora sanguinis. Next base: position 4,176,694 of record NZ_CP173277.1, read on the forward strand.
GTCAAAAAAAGAATCCGTTGAAAAAGCTCTTCAACACGGAATACCAATTACTTGTGTTAATAATGGTATACAATCTTTGTTTCAGGTAGAAGTTTCCAATTATGACGAACTCGAAATAATTGCCCTCGCAATCGAAAAAGCGTTAAAAACACTTGAACCTGTACTTTCGGAAAAATATTCCGCATCAGCATCGGATAAATTTGAATTTGACACTCCAGAAATATCCGTATGTACAGCCGATAAAAAGCATACAATTTCTGTATTTAATTTCCGGCTCATAAAGGGACAAACGTCATGGACACAGGAAGAAATATTAGATAAGTTGCAAAAAGACTACAAAGAAAATGTTGTAGAGTAAGTTTTTCAAATTGTGGACTACGAAAATAAATAAGTGCCATAGATGACCGGCGTGTCAAGAACTAAAACTCTTGATGCGCTTTTTGTTGTTAGGCCAAGGGCATGTTTCTAATGTGGAGTTTTTCGTGTTCCGAAAAACGGAACTTTAGAAACAAATAAACCACCTGCTATGCGCAACATCATAAACTTAAGATTAGCAATACCGTATGATCCAATTCTAAACCATATCATATCAATATGATCGGCTGGACCGTCTGAATGAAGAAGATTATTCCAGCTGGAAGCGGACGCTTTATACCTATGACGCTTATTCCAACCGTATGAAAATAATGGTGGAAGGAAGAACAAAGGATAATCTGGTCAGTGTTACCAGTTATGAATATGGTTTGAACAACCGCTTGGAAAAGGAGACCAGGGGAAAACGAATTTGTATTGCTGGGATGGAAGCGATATCGTAACAGAACAGGCTGACGGCAGCAAGATTAAAACCTATTTAAGGGGAATCAATTTAATTGCCAGTGAAATAGATCGTGTGGTATACTACTATATATTGAATGAACATGGGGAAGTAACCTAGCTGTGGAGTCAAAGTGGAACGTGTAAAACCTCATATGAGTAGGATGCTTTTGGAGTTGAGAGAAGTCTAGATAAGAGGGTTGAGAATCCGTTCCGGGAGTATCTGGACTTTGGCGGTAGTGGGTGCAGTAGTTGGTGGCTTCATTGGAAATCACTTTGCTAATAAAGTTAACGCAGTAAACCAAGATCGGTGGAAATATATTGCTGACGGAGTAGTTGCCGGAGCAGCGGTTGGTGCTACAGTGGGATATTTAGCGGGACCAGCAATAGCATCTGCCACAGGGGTCGTGGTATATCAGTTACAAGTTCTGGCATTTCTACCGTAGCAGCGGTAGCAGGTAGTAGAAAAGACTGTAAATGGCGTGGGAGAGTATGCCGGTAAAGCATTTGATGGTACACGCAATATGGCATCAGATTTTGTAAACGGTAAAGGGAACAGTACATTAGCTAAGCATTCAGTTTTTTAGTTGATGATGCTTCGCTTGAACTATTTCAAAATGGAGCAGAATTCGAGCTCCGCGAGGGTTCTAAACTTGTTGCCACAGGGAAGATTTGTACGGAATAGAAGCTTTTAAAACAGCAGAAAATCATGATACTACCGAGCTTTTCTGCTACTAATATCGGAGACAAAACTGTCATATTTGTTTCTGGTGAGTTTAGTAATAGTGTTTATGGGTTTTATGTAAAAGAATGAAGAATAACAAAAACCCGATTATTCGGATATTTTATGGCACATAAGTTTTATAATGGCTTAAATTCTCGACATTTGCAAAAAGCAAATGAATTAATTACGCGATTAGATAATTTTATTTTAGACAATGCTGCGAAAATGTCTATTAATGATTTGTTTATAGCAGAGTGTCTATACTCATGTAAAAAAACTATGGATAATGAAATTAACTTTGAGCCTCCATATTGTAAACCTTGGCATAAATCTAAATGTCATGAGCTTGTTATAAAAGGACGGTGTTATGTGTTATGGATTATAATGACTTAATAAAAGAAGCTATTAGCGTATTTCCGGAATTTTTAAAGGAATATAATAGTATTATTAACAGCTCGGAGTCTGATTTGTCTATATTAACGTTTTATATGAATGACTTTCAGCAAAAAATTCAAGAGCAAATTAATCACAGTAAAACTATTATGCCGGTATATCAATTTTATGAAGATATTGTTCGTCAACAGTTTATTAAGTTGATTGATGAATACTACCTTGACAGAGATGATGATGTTTTAAAAAAAATTAGTAAAATGACCGACTTTTTCGAGAGATTGGCAATGTCTGAAAATATGGATGTTCAAAATGTATTAGTAGTGGGAATATTAGAGGGCATTACAGAAGACAAGGAAAAAGAAAAATTGATCAAATCTTTGCTAAAAGAAAGAAGCCGCATATTATATGAATTGTAAAACTGTATTCATCAACAGTTTTAATAAGGTTATGAATACAGTTTAGTGTAAATGGAATAATTACCCAATGATCTGCTAATGATTTTATTGTAGCATCATTTTGGCAACGCTGAGGAGCGACCTTACCTTTGCTACGGCTTATGCGATGGACGGTAGATTAAAAGCCTGCCGTTTTTTCATTCATCGGTAAGTCTTTAGATCATGGAGACTGAGAATAGCATTAGGCATAAACAATAATACGCCTATTCCAACCGTGTGAAAATGATGGTGGTAGGATTCGTTTCTTGACGTAAGATCCTGTTAGGCCATCTTTGAACTGGTATATATATTGCGAAAATAACCCCGTATTGTCAATTGATCCGCTTGGATTGGAAAGCCACTATATTTTTTATAATGACAGTGACAAATCTAATTATAGTTTATTTGACAGAGCCAAAGCGGAGTATCAATATTTACTGTCAATCGGGATTGACAAGAGTGAAATCATGTTGAAATCCATAAGTACAGAAGCTGAATTTATAGATACATGGAATGGTATGAAGCCAAGGTCAATATATGAGAGTAGCTCAAGTTAGCAAGCCAAACGAACAAAATGTGTTACAAACTACAAATAGCTGATAACTGATTTAGATTCACAAAACATCCTTGCAATGGAAATATATGGATGTAACACAGCTCACCAAGATTATAAAAACAGTAATGTCGCATATGAGTTTTTTACCACTCAGAATATCTTAGCTGTAACAGGTTGGGATGGGAGAATGAGATGGGGACGGATTTACGGCGAGCCTCGGTTGGCCGGCGGCCAACATTATTTTGAAAGTTGGCTGAAAGATCAACAAGCATTTGCTTAGTATGGGGAGGGCTAGAATTGTTGCACCTTAATTTGAAAAATACCCAGAATTCCCATATAGGAATAGATCCTTCGTCCATACTATAATGTCAAAGAATTGTAAGAAAAATATGATTTATGTTTATTTAATTCCAAAATATGACGTGCTGGAAAATGAAGAAGAAAATACAGTCACTCGTACTCGTATTGAGGATTGATTTCGTACTGTATTGAAATGAAAAAAATAAAACGGAACAATCAAAATTATGTTACCGAAGCTCTTTTCGAATTAATTCTGATGTTCGATGGCGAAAAGAATTTTGAACTGAATTTTAAATTTTTTGAAGAGTATTTAGCGATAAAATTCAGTTTGCGGCACTGAGAACCTTTTGCGGAGAGATGATTTGATACACGGGATCAAAAAGCTTATAGAACTTGGTTTATGAGGAGCAATAAATGGCTAACGCATTATCATTAAATTTAAAACTGGATTCTAAAGAGGTAATTCATTCAAAAGATATTATTAATTTATTAATTAATGGTGGATGGAGTATAGTTAAAGATGAAAAAATCATACTATTACCATTGCATGATGACGACTTGTTTGAATGGACAGAAACAAAAATTTCCATTAATGAATTTTTCAAATTAATAGATGAAAAAGAGAATTTTAAAGAAATAATCGGTGTAGAACTAGCTTGGTCTAATACTGAAATAGGTGGCCATATATTGCTATATAGTGGAAGGGAATTTTCGTTTGAATTTAATATTAATACTCAATACGTGCAAAAGGAATTGAGAATTCCAGACTTTAATTGGTATGCGGAAAGAATTTTTGCAATTTTGAAGTCAAAGTATCAGATAGTTGAATATAGCTATGAATTTACATATTAATATTTTTGAAGATTATACTTTAAATCAAAACACAGCTTAAAAATAATAAGCTGTGCTTTGACTTACTATAATGTTCTTAAAAAGGCCGATGAATAATAAGTGAGATGGAGTTATTCAATCCTGGTATAATTCCACTACAAAAAACGTTAGAAACGGCGTGGCCAAAATGATTGAATTAAAGACTGTTATTCAAGAAGAAATATTTACATCCAATATTACAACAAACCTTGTCTTACCTTTGTTTCTTGATTATGATGTGACATATTTTCCTAATAAGCAATGGACAGACTTTGCTGATATTTTGAATATGTGGACATACACACTTCTCAAGCACTATGGTGAAAATGAGGCAAAATTTATACTATATTTCATGAATGGACCTTACAGGTTGGATGTTAATATAAAGCTGTCAATAAATTTAACAAAATATTGCATGATAAAGAAATGCATATAGGTAGATATGAAACAGTCTATAAGCAGTCCCTCATAGCCAGCAAAGAGCTTAAGGTTACTATAGGCCGACTTAAATGATTTGATCCTATATTTATGAGAAACCGCTCTCTGCATTGCTTTTGGCTTTCCATCAGCTTGCTGCCACCAGGCATTTTGCGACGCGTAGCGTCGAAAGTGTCCGAATGGGTCAGACGCTTCCTTGAAAGATATAGTTAAGAAATTATCGGAGGGTGATAAATGTGACAATTTCATATGCTGACATCAAAATGGCAATTGACGAATGGGATCCCATTGGGTTATTAGTTATACATTCTCCCGCAGATGAATATGACAGCGAATCGAAAGGAATCTTTGATAGGTTAAGTGAGTTGACCTTTACAAGCATTGAAGCTTTAGCTAACCTTATTTTTGAGGTTTTTGTAAAGAGCTTTGGTGATGATGTTTTTATTTCGGGGCTTGATGAATGTAAAAAAATAGCTGAGAAAATATTAACTAAATAGCTAATGCAACAACCGCTTATCTGCGTTGATAGGCGGTTGTTACATTTAAAAAGTAATGTATGAATGATATTTTCCTAAGTTAGAAGCATTGGTAAATAAAGGATATTAAAACTAAAGAAGAAAGAGAACCTAATTTTTTTAATGTTATAATTAGAACGATTAGATAGGGCAGCAGACGATATGATAAAGCGGTTTGGTACAGATGCTATCGTAAGAACAAGTTTTATCGAAAGCAATAAAATTGTTCATACTCGTGTAATAGGCTTTGGAAAAACCCCATGATTTACAGGCACATTCACAAATAAGGAAAAGCGGTATTATTGATGAAAAAATCTTGTAACGAAATTAAATCTGCTCCGTCTAACCATTGAAGTTAAAAAGAAGGGAGGGCGATGATATGGACATAGATTATGAACAACTATACAACACCTATTACATGAAAGTCTTTTCTTTCGTTATGACTTTGGCTAAAAATCGAGATATTGCAGAAGAGATAACGCAAAAGTCTTTTTTTAAGGCAATGACTGCCAATAAAAAATATCGTGGTGGCTCGTCTGAATTAACTTGGCTGTGTGCTATCGCAAAAAATCTATTTATAGATGAGCAAAGGGCACATAAACGCACGGGTGAACTTGATATAGAAGTTGTTTCAGGTACGAACTTAGAAAAGGCATTTTTTGATGAAGATACCGCTTTTCGTATTCATCAAGTTTTGCATAATTTGGACGAACCATATAAAGAAGTATTCCAACTGCGTGTATTTGGTGAATTGTCATTTCAGAAAATTGGCGAACTATTCGCAAAAACAGAAAACTGGGCTCGCGTCACATATTATCGCGCCCGTCTTAAAATTCAAGAAAGGATGGATGAAGAATGAAAATTTCATGTGATGTCATTATGGATTTACTCCCGCTTTATTATGACGGTGTTTGTAACGAGGACAGCAAAAAGATTGTAGAGGAACACTTAGCGGAATGTGAATCGTGCAAAAGTGCGCTTGAAAAAATCAAGAACGCCACAGTTGATAATTTTCTGAAAATAGAACGAGAGGAAGTTGTTAGTCATCATGCACAGGCGGTTAAAAGAAAATCTTTCATTACGGGCATCAGTATAGCTTCGGTTATGGCAGTCCCTATACTGGTATCTCTGATTGTCAACCTTGCAACTGGTCGTGCGTTGGATTGGTTCTTTATTGTTTTGACTGCTCTTATGACGATGGCTTCGGTTACGGTTGTACCGTTGGTTTTTGAAAAAGAAAAAGCACTATGGACTCTAGGAAGTTTCACAGCCAGCCTAACCCTGTTGTTACTCACTTGCTCTATATACAGTGGTGGAGATTGGTTTTTTGTTGCGATAATCCCTATACTTTTTGGATTATCCATTCTGTTTGCGCCTTATGTGATAAGCCGATTGCCACTAACAGGGTTTATGGCACGGCATAAGGGCTTGCTTGCAATGTTAATAGATACGCTACTTTTATATGCAACGATTGTTGATAGTGGGTTGTATTTGCAAGGAAGCACTTGGTTGGGTTACTGGCGGCCTGCATTATTGATTACATCTGTGAGCGTACTGTTTCCGTGGGGGCTGTTTCTAATCATTCGTTATATCAAAGCAAACGCATTTACAAAAGCAGGAATTTGCGTAATATTCGGCGGTATGTTCCTCTCTGTGATTGAGAATGTTATTTATTGGATTACAGATGGTATTCTGCGCTTCCAATTTAGAAACGCAAATCTGTTTGTTTGGAATGATAGTGTCATAAATGGTGTCATAGATGCGAATGTCTTTCTGCTGATTTTGCTTACTGGCTTTTTAATCGGCGGTGTCTTACTTGTCATTGGATTATTACGAAAAAAGAAAAATTAAACTCAAAGTAAGCGCAGTGGCATAGTAAACTATCCCGCTGCGCTTGCTTAATTCTCCGACCTGATACTATATACAGCAGCAGATGCATTATCTCCATTTCTGGCAGGCTGGTAATCAAGGGAGCATACCAATAGCCGGTACAGCATCCCTTTTATGATCATTGGGCATAAATTTCTTTATCATTTAAAATATTCAATGTAATTTTTCCTGCCGTACTTCCATTCGCCTGAGTCCCGCCCTGAATGTTTGTCGCAAACACATAGGTTTCATCTCCGGTTTCCACAAAGCCGATGAACCAGCCGTTTACATTTTCCCCTTCCACGTTCCCGGTCCCGGTTTTCCCATACAGGAAAGCACCATTGGAAGAAGAAAGGAGTAAGGACTCTTTTACCGCCTTTATATTTTCCTGCCTAAATGGAAGTTCATCCTGATAGAAACGAGCTAAAAGCTTCACTTGCTCCACCGGTGAAATCTTTAACGAAGATTGGAGCCAATAACGCCCTATTCCGCCGGATAAGTCCCTGTTTCCATAGCCGATGGCATCTAAATATTGTTTCAACCTGGGCAGCCCGGTCATTTCATCCAAGGAAGTGAAATACCAGTTAACCGAACGCTTCATGGCAGTGTCAAGAGTTTGGTCCTGGTTCCAGGCTTCAAAAGGGTAACTGGTCCCGTCCCAGGAAAGCAGGGAAGCTTCCGGAGTTATGGCTCCAGTTTCCAGAGCGGCTAAGGCGCTGTAAATCTTATAAGTGGAATCTGGGGAAACCCTCCTTGTTCCGACTTCCCGGTTATAGATGCAGTACTGTCCCGAATCTAGGCAATACAGAACAAAGCAGCCATTGTATCCTTTGAAATAAGAGGATAAATCCAGCGTGGTTACATTTTCAGCTGTAAAGTCGTATTCTGTACCAGTATAAGCATCTGCAGACAATACCGGAATACACCCCAGCACCAATGCTGTAATCACAGTAAAGAGGATTCTGCTTTTCACCACACGCCACCTGGATTCTTTGTGGTAACCGGCAATGTTCAGAATGCGCTTTTTTATCTCTTTCCTCGAACCGCTGATTCTCGCGGCGGAATAAGAAAATAAGGATATCTTTTCCGCAAAATTTATGAGCGTACTTCCATAATCCAGATAGCTGTCCGAATCCAGGAGAGACAGGACTGATGAATCGCATGCAATCTCCCGATCGCTTCTCATTTCCTTAAAAGCAAACCAGACAAAGGGATGGAACCAGTAGATAATCTGAGCCAAAGCCATAAGCCTGTTTACCAGGAGATCCTTATGTTTGCAGTGTAAAATCTCATGGAGAAGGATATACCGGATTTCTTTTTTAGAAAGCTCCGAAAGCATATTAATAGGAACAATGATGCAAGGGTTCCATAATCCGGCCGCAATAGGAGACGAGATATAAGCGCTGCTATAAATCGGTATTTCTTTTTTAATACCAGATTCCTTCCTGCATGCTGTAAATAACTCCCGTATCTCCTTATTCTGAAGGGGAAGAGAGGACTTTTTCAGCTGCCTGATTTTCCTGCTGGAATGGATATGAAAACCAGCCATTAATACCATGCCGGTGATCCAGATACCAGTTAAAACATTAGGAAGGCCCGTATGCGCTGCACGGCTTACGGAAACAGAAAAATCCTGAAGGAAATATTCAGTAGCTGCCGCGGTCTTATAGGCAGCCCCTAAGGCACCTGCATGCTCAGGCGAAAAGGAGCCGCCCAAAAACCGCAGCAGGTTAAATGCATATCCGGGAAAGAGAAAAGAGCAGGGCAGAAATGGGGCGGCCAGCACAACCAGAAACAGGAACCACAGATTGTACCGGATTCTTGCAGTCAGCTGTTGGTTTAATAATTTCCTGCCCAGCAGGATTGCAGCAAGCAAAATGATCAGGACCACGCTGTTAAGACAAAGGCGTGTCATAAAAGAATCGGGCATAATCAGCGTTCCTCCTCCTGTCCGCCCAGAAGTAGCTTTCTCAGCTCTGCCAGGTCTTCGCTTGATACATAATCACTGTTTAAATAGTTGGTCACCATGCTTGATATCTTTCCGTTGTAGAAGCGGTTTAAAAAATGATCATTTTCCTTTGTTAAATATTCCTTTTTTTCCACGAGCGGGGTATAGACGAAAACACGGCCTTCCTTCCGGTAGGTGGCAGCCCCCTTTTGGACCAGTCTTTTTAAGAGTGTGTGAATGGTTTTTGGGTTCCAGTTGGTGGTCTTCACCAGTTTGTCCGTCACTTCGTTGGTACTGATGGGGGCATCATTCCATAGCACCTTCATTACCTCATATTCTGCTTCGGATATTTGCGGCAGTTGATTCATATGCGGTCTCCTGTTCTTACAATTGTAATAATATTATTATAAGAGCACGATGCCGGCATGTCAATGAGTTCTATGACTCTGTCAGTTTGCGATCAGCATAACATGAAGAACATAAACAGATTTTAAACATGGGACCGTCAGATATTGCATTTACTTAACAGCCATTTTTTCGTAAAATGAGTCCATAAATAAACACGGGAGGTTAAAGGGATGAAATTAAGGAGATTAAGCGGCATTCTGATGGCAGGACTAATGGCGGCAGGAACGTTGACCGGATGTTCAGGGGCTAAAACAGATGCCACAACAGCGGCAGCAGGTGGGCAGACGGTTGCTCAGACAGAAGCGGAAAAGGCTCCGTCAACAGGTGGGGAGAAAACTATCATTAAGGTCTGGTCCAAAGACCGGCACGACGCCACTTATGTTCAGAATAAGGTTGACGAATACAATGCAAGTAACACGGATAACATCCAGGTCGATTATCAGCTTTATACGGATAATTATGCTCAGGCCATTGATATGGCGTTACAAAGCGGAGAGCTTCCTGATATTTTGGTACAGCAGGAACAGATGTTTGATAAATATGTAAACGAGGGGCAATGGGCAGACTTTTATGATTACATGGATTCTGACATGAAAGAATATTTCAAATCCGTGATTTATCCCGGCTATAATGAACTGGATGGAAAGCTGTATTTCATACCAACCACCGGAACTACCTGCCGTCTTTTCTATAACAAAGAAATCTTTGACCGTGTAGGGATCACAGAGCCACCAAAAACACTGGAAGAGGTGGTAGAGTATGCAAAAAAAATCAATACGGAATTGTCCAAAGAAGGAATTTATGGATTTGCAGAGAATATGAAAAGTGCCAGCTCCGGCTTGCAGCGTTCCATGTGCATAGGACTGGAGAGAGAGACCGGACTGGTACGTGGATACGACTTCGTAAAGGGAGAGTATGACTTTACACAGTGGGGAGATACTTTAAAGCTTTGGAAGGAACTACTGTCTGACGAATGTGCTTTTCCTGGCTGTGAATCTCTGGATATCGATCCATTAAGAACCCAGTTTGCAGCCGGAAAGATTGGTATGTACATGTCTTACAGCCATGCAGAGCCAGGGGTATACCAGAATCAGTTCCCCATGGATTCCTCCAAATGGGACTGCGTTCCCATTCCAACGGTGGGTGGAAAGACCACAGGAAAGCAGTATTTTACCGGTACAGGTGGTTATGTTATAAATGCGAAAAGCCCTAACGTGGAAAAGGCATTCAAAGTATATAAGGATATCTTTGCAAACGAGGATTATTTAATCGGATATTACGAAGGCGGATTTGGAGTGAGCATTCTTCCAAGCGTTATTGCAAAGGCAAAGCCAGCTCAGGATTTCCAGGATAAGAAATGGCTGCTTATCAATGATATTGACGCCCTCCTTCCAAAGCCTCCTCACACAGCCTTCGCATCTGGTATGGTGGTGGAAGGTGAGGATATGTACAAGACCTGCGAATCCATTTATTATGGAAATGCGGATATAGATTCTACCTTAAAGGATCTGACAGACCGTTACAATAAAGCGTATCAGGAAGCAGTGAAAAACGGAAGCGGTCATGAAGTAAAGATTGCAAACTATGACCCGATGAATCCAACTTTACAGTAATATCTGAAAGAGGGGCGCAAAATCAGCGAGGCCCCTCTTTCTTTGAAAAGAAAGGAGTAAGCAGATGAAAGACTGGAATAGCAAAAGTGCCTTGCCAAGGAGTAAGACTATGAAAAAAAACCTGCAGGCCTATTCATTTATGCTGCCTAACTTGATTTTGTTCACCGTCTGTTCCTTATATCCGGTGATGTGGACTTTGAAATATGTGTTTTTCCAGTATGGGGGATATGGGACAGGAACGCCGAGATTTGTCGGCCTTGCTAATTTTGCCAGGGTGTTCCGGGATAAAGTTTATTGGGAAAGTGTGATCCATACTTTTACATACGGTTTCGGGAAGGTGATTTTTATCATTCCTCTGGCCTTTTTTCTGGCATTTCTCTTAAATCAGCAAAAGCGAGGGAATGGAGCAGCCCAGAGCATTGTATTCTTGCCTACCATTATGAGCTCTGCGGTCATGGGTCTGGTGTTTTATCTGTTATTCAACGCTTACAATGGAGAGGTTAACCAGTATTTGATGGCAGCAGGCTTGATACAAAGGCCCATAAACTGGCTTGGGAAAGAACATGCCATGAAAACCCTGATCTTAACAGCGGTCTGGGGCGGTGTGGGAAATTACATGGTGTATTTTATAGCTGGAATCCAACAGGTATCCGGGGAGGCCATAGAAAGTGCCAGGATCGACGGAGCAGGCAGGCTTCAGACCATCTGGTACATCATCATTCCAATGCTGGGACCAATATTAAAAATTATACTTATGTTAGCTATCACCTCAGCTTTTCACGACATCACCAACGTGATGGTATTGACTGAGGGCGGCCCCACCAATGCTACCATGGTCATGTCCTTATACGGGTACCGCTATTTCTTCCCCATATCAGCGGCTGAGGCAACGGTTCCCCAATATGGCTACGGTGCTGCGGTCAGCGTCATATCTGCAGCGATTGCTGGTCTGGTAACCGTAGGTTATTTGCGGATATCTAAAAAACTGGATGAAATTTATTAAGGAGGCGGCAGCATGAAAAACGGGAATAAGAAACACATATCAAAAGCCGCCTGGCTTCCTTTGGTTGGGAAATGGGTATTTCTGGGCATTATGATTATATTTACGCTATATCCGGTCATTTATACAGTTCTAGGGTCTTTGAAAACCAATGCAGAACTTACCCAGGGCGGCGGATTTTTTCCGGAGACATGGCATTTTGAGAATTACTACCGGGCTTTTGTTCAGGCAGACTTTACTAGATATACGCTCAACAGCATCGTGGTCAGTGTTTCCGTCACACTTCTGGCTGTGGTTACCTGCTCGCTCGCTGGTTTTATTCTGGCCAGAAGAGAATTTGCCGGGAAAAAGGTGCTCCTTGCCCTTTACTTATCCATGATGTTCGTATCCTTAGGTTCGGTTACCCTCTATCCGATCTACGAATTGCTGAGGGCATTAAAGTTAAATAAGTCTATATTTGCCCTTATTGTGGCCCTTACGGGAGGGCAGGCCACCAATGTTTTTCTGGTCATGGGTTTTACAAAGGGAATTCCCAAAGAGCTTGATGAGGCAGCCATCATTGACGGCTGCAGCCTGTATGGGGTTTATTCCCGGGTCGTTCTGCCCCTAAGTAAGCCGATTTTGGCGGTAGTAGCTCTATTTTCTTTCCGGAATGCATGGAATGATTATATCACCAGCATGATCATGACAATTTCTATGCCAAAGCTTCAGACTCTTACTGTGGCGGTGGTCCAGCTAAAATATTCCGTTAATGCTGCAGCCGAGTGGCACATCATGCTGGCGGGAGCTTCCATCGCCATCATCCCGATCCTGATTGTCTATTTGTTTGCCAACAAGCAGTTCATTGCAGGCCTTACGGCAGGGGCAGTAAAAGGATAGGAAAAAGGGTAGGGCCTGTGATATACTGTAAAAAAGCAGAAGAGCAGGAAAACGAGGGAAAGCATGAAGAAATTTATAAATAATTTAAGATTCCGCAGTAAAATCATCTGGCTGTTCGGAGTCATGTTTTTCTTTACTACCACCATCAGTGGATTGTCCTATTACCAGTATGCATCCAATGATATTGAAGAGAACTTCAAAGTAGGGGCGGAGGACGTTCTGGCTCAGATTGTGGACACTCTAGGCCTGCGCCTGGGTATCATTAATCAGAGGGCAAAGGGAATGCTTGCTAATTATACCTTTATGGTGACTCTTTCCGATTACCTGAATAATCCCAATGACATCAATTTGGTAAAAGCCCTGGGGACCATTCCGGATTTCATGAGAGACTTTGAGACAGGGGAGGGGCTGATCCACTCCACCTATATTTATACGGATAAAGGGAGCTTTGATAATTTTGTCCGCATGAGAAATTGGAAGTTTGATTTTAAAGATTCTATTTTTTACAAAAGCTATCAGACACAAGCAGGCGGTGCCATCCGCTGGTTCCCGGTATGGAAAGATGAGATATTTCAGGATAATGACCAGGTTATTCCCTGCGTATGGCAGTTCAGTGTTCAGGGCTATGTGGGAAATGAATACCTGGTGATCCAGTTAAAGAAAACAGAGCTGGAACGTCTTTTAGAAGGAAAATATGAATTTTTTGACAAAATACTTATTCTTGATGAGGCAGGAAATGTAATGGTAGGTTCCCCGGATATGGATCCGGCTGAACTGAGAAAGCTTTCAGAGGCAAGGGAAGGTGGGAGCAATGTCATTACCAGCGACTTTCAGTACGAAGGAGATTCCTATTTGGTCACCTTTGAACGGCTTAAGGAAAACGGCTGGCAGATCTATGGGCTGAAATCAAGGCAGAGCTTATTGGGAAGTCTGAAAATTCTTAGAAATATAATTTTTGAGATCATGGGAGTTGTTTTCTTAATCGGAGTAGCGGTCATCTTGTTGTTATCCCACCAGTTGACAAATTCCTTAAGACGGTTGGAAAAGCGCATGAGCTGCGTGGAAAATGGAGACTTGGGAGTTCGCTTTTTCTACCCCTATAAGGATGAAGTGGGCAGCCTGGCAAAGTCATTTAACTATATGATCGGAGAGATCCAGAGCCTGGTCCGGAAACAGGAGGAGACCATTGAGGAACTGAAACGGGAGCGGGATTATGTAGCCGAAGTTCAAAAGCAGAAGCGGAAAGCGGAATTGAAGGCCCTTCAGGCTCAGATTAATCCTCATTTCCTCTATAATACCTTAAATGCCATCACCTGGCAGGCCGCCGATCAGGGAGCGGAAGAGATCAGCATCCTATCGAATTCCCTGGGAAAGTTTTTCAGGATCGGTCTAAGCAAGGGAGCAGAGGTGATCACCCTCCGGGAAGAACTGGAACATGTGTCGAGTTATCTGGACATACAAAGCATCCGCTATCATTCCCGTTTAAGCTATGAAATCCATGTGGATGACAGATGTCTGGATTTTCGGATGATCAAACTGATTCTGCAGCCCCTGGCTGAAAATTCCATTTATCATGGAATCAAAGAGAAACAGGGGCCCGGTATCATAAAAATCTCAGTTAGTGAAGAAGAATCAGGAAAAGGAAGGATCACAGAGCTTACCGTGTGGGACAACGGGGCAGGGATTCCGGAAGAAAAGCTTGCTTTTATTAATGAGACCTTAAAAAGGGGCGGAACGGACTGTGAAGCTGGCTATGGCATTTATAATGTCAATGAAAGGATCCGGCTCTTTTACGGAAATGATTATGGACTGTATTATGAAAGCAGCTTCGGCCATTGGACTAAAGCGGTTCTTAGGATTCCGGCAATGTCAGAGGAGGTGGAGTGATGTACCGCATATTAATCGTAGATGATGAAGACTATGTAAGAGACTTACTGGTCAGAAACATTCAAAATTCCGGCCTGGAAGTGGATGTGGTTGCGGTGGCAGGAGACGGAGAAGAAGGGCTTAGAGAAGCTTTGCAATACAAGCCGGATATTGTTATTACGGACATTGCCATGCCTTTCATGAATGGCCTGGAATTGATCCGCAGGCTTCAGGACGCAGGACTTTACAGTAAAAATGTGGTCATAAGTGGATACGATGAATTTGATTATGCAAAACAAGCCATATCACTTGGGGTTAAGGATTATCTGTTAAAGCCCTTTCTGCCCAGGGAAATGATTGATGTTTTAACAAAGGTGATACAGGAACTGGACAGCCAGAAGGTGCTTTTGCAAAATATGAGTCTGTTAAAGGAACAGGCCGTGAGCCGGGCCGGACTTGCCAGAGAAAAGGCGCTGAAGGCTCTCTTAAGGGGGAAGGAGTGCGGCGAAGAACCGGATTTCATACTAGAAGGCAGGTTTTACGCGGCAGGAGTGATCCGTATGGAAGGCGGAGCATGGGAATTTGGCAAGCAGGAGCATGTGGAGGAATTTCTGATGCTGATACGTAACGGTTATCTTTCAGCCGGGATCAGCCTATATGCGGTCAGCTTTGACGGGATCCAGCTGGCGGCTATCTGGTGCGGCGATGGGGAAGGTGAAGAACATTTCCTTAAAAAGATCCGGGAAAGCCTTGAAAAGATACGGCTGAGCCTGGAAAAATATTACCATATACAGATGAATGGTGCCCTTGGTCGCCCTTATAGGAGTCAGACAGAGCTGGCACATTCTTACCGCGAGGCCATGGCTGTGTGGCGGGGAAACTTAGACGCAGATAAGAAATTCCTGTTTTATGGTGAGGAAGGCATCCGAAAGGAGGAAACCAGCAGCAGCCAGATCCGGGAATGGAAAAACCAGATCCGGCTTTCTGTGCGTGCAGGACAAGAGACCGAGGCTCTTATTGGACTATCCGGCCTTATGAAATGTTATGCTTCCATGTCTAACAGGAAGAACGATTATGTAGGTGTCTCTGTGGGAGAACTAATTTATGCAATTCAGAATGATATGGAGCAGGAGGGATATGACCGGGCGGACTCCGAGCCTCTATCCTTCATGCAGGACAGGATCAATTACGGAAGCCTGATGGATATGAATCATATGCTGGCCACCTATATTGAAAAATGTTGCCGGGTGGTACGGGAAAACTCTGAGGAAACCAGGGCGGATGCAGTTGTGAAGCAAATGAAGCAGATCGTTGAAAATGATCTGCATAAGACGGATCTGGATCTGGAGGGAGTGGCTTTCAAGGTACATTTCAGCTCCAGTTATGTCAGACAGATTTTCAAACAGTACACAGGAGAGTGTTTTGGAGAATACTTAATCCGAAAGCGCATGGAACGAGCCGGCAGGCTGCTCCAGAAAACAAGCATGAAAATCCAGGAGGTGGCGGACCAATGCGGGTATGAAAACCAGCGGTACTTTGCCAGCAGCTTTAAGAAATTTTATGGCTGCACTCCTACGGAATTTAAAAAACTGGTAGATGAAGAGAATTTATATTAGGAGGGTTAGGAGAAATGATTCAATTTACAGAACAGGAAATCCGGCACTTGAAAGAAAAATTCCAAAGGCAGCAGTCAGCCGTTAATCGTATCATGGAAGATGTGAAAGAAATCATGGCAGAGCCTGTTTTGGTTCCCAAAACAGGAATCGCCAACTGGACTCTTTTTTATTACTGCCCGGATTGTTCTGTGCAGCTGACTTTTGACAGGAACGATATGTATCATCACAGCTGCCCCTCCTGTGGACGGGTGTATTCCGGTGAGCCTTATGACAGTACCTGGTGGGGATTCATTAACAGCAGAAATTACACGGCGGCATTCCAGATGGGACTGATCCATCTGATCACAGGGGAAAGTGACTATGCTAGAAAGGCCGTAGATATTATGATGGAATATTCCAGATACTATAAGGAATATGAGGTCCACGGCAATATTCCTTATAACGGTCCCGGTAAGTCCGGCGCTCAGACTCTTGATGAGGCTAATTTTCTTAGAAACTTTGTAATGAGCTATGATCTGCTGTCTGATTTCATGACGGAAGAGGAAAAAGAGTTCATTGGAAAGGAAATGCTCATACCTGGAGCTGAATTTTTGATGGAACACCGCCATAACCAATTGCACAATCATGAAGTGATCATCAACTCAGCCATTGCAATCATTGGACTGATCTTCGGAATTGACCGGTATGTCCAGTTTGCCGTTTATGAGCCTTACGGGATCCTATATCAGCTGGAGTACGGGGTACTTTCGGATCACATGTGGTTTGAAGGGGCACTTGGCTATCATTTTTATGCCCTGACCAGTTTCTTTGCTTATGAAAAATTCGCACTTCATAGCCCACACAGCCATATCAGTCATCCAAATTATAAAGCCATGATGGAGCTGCTGGCATCCTATCTGGAGCCGGGATTCCGTATTCCCATGCTGAATGATACCAATTACGGACATACATCCTCGAGCCTGTATTTATATGAATTTGCATACCGGGAACTGGGAGGGGAAAAGCTTCTTTATATACTGAACCGGCTGTATGAAGAAGAAAAGAGAGACAATCTGGAAGCCTTTATTTATGGGGTTGATGTGCTGCAAAAGTGCAGTATGGAGATTGGGAATTACCATGTGGAAGCAGGGCAGTCAGGGAGCACGATTTTAAGAGGGAAGGATGAAAGATATCTGCTTATAAAGCATGACCGTTATGGTGGGGAGCATGATCATTATGATCGCTTGGGCATCAGTTATCTGGCTCATGGAAAGAGGATATCTCCTGATCTTGGAACTACCGGATACGGTGCGGTTATGCACTATGATTTTTATAAGAATACAGGTTCCCACAATACAGTAAACATCGGCGGAGAAAATCAGTCGCCGGTTAATGCAAGGCTTACCCGTTATGAAGAACGGGATGGGGGCGTATATGTGGAAGCGGAAGCGGATTGGACCATACCTTATGAAATGCCGGACAGTTTTACCATCGTTCAGTGGAAGGAAGAAACTTACCGACCTGTAAAAATGGTGAGAAAGATTGCTTGGGAGGAAGATTATTTTGCGGAAGTATTCCAGGTAAAGGGGGCAGGGAATGATCTGCCTGTTGACTGGGTCATGCATTTTTCCGGAAATCGGATAAGACAGCCTGAGGGTATGGAAATAGAAACGTTTTCTGACAAGAAACCATATAGCTATCTTCATCATATGAAAAAGGCCGTACTGTCAGAAGATCAAACCAATATGATTCATGATTATGAGGATGGAGATATACATACTCGGGTATTTACCTGGAACAATGGGAAGGAATTGTATGATGGAATTGGGCCGGATAACCCCTCTATATCTGATATCAATTATCAGATCGAACGCGGGTATGGACCGGATCTTGTGTTTGCCCATGTGATTACCAGCAGCAATGGGCCTTGTCTGATTAAGAATGTAAACTTTTCTGAAGATGGGGACTGCATTGTGATTGAAGTGGAAGGGGAAAAGGACGGAAGGAAATGGAGTAAGACCCATAAGATGTAACGAATAAAAATAGGGCGGCTCAAAAGTTGGTAATCGACTTTTTGGCTGCCCTATTCACATAGAAAAAAGCAGTGTAAATAAATTGGAACCTGATTTTTATTTCCTGCATATGTTAGGATATGGAAACTTTTTTAGATGAATGGAGGCAGAAGAATGTCAGAAAATATTTGTTTAGCAGATTTAAAAAGGGGTCAGAAAGCAGTGATCGCAAAGCTGGCCGCCTATGATGATATGAGAAGGCGTTTACAGGATATTGGAATTATAGAGGGTACTACTGTGGAGTGTCTTGGAAAAAGCCCTTTGGGAGATCCTACGGCATTTTTAATACGGGGTGCGGTGATCGCTCTCAGAAGTGAGGATTCCGGCCGTGTCCTGGTGCAGTCAAATGGAGAGGAAAAAGCGAATCGTCATTTTGGAAAAGAAATGGTGGCTGCCGCCGTTTCGCTGGAGGAATAGGTATGGGATTAAGCAGGGAATCAATGGGAATAAAGTCTGTGGACTGTGGTCTGGAAATTAAGAAACGCAAGGAAGACGATAAGGTCATTGCGCTGGCCGGAAATCCCAATGTGGGTAAGAGCACGGTATTTAACCAGCTTACTGGGATGAACCAGCATACAGGAAATTGGCCGGGAAAAACCGTTGCCAACGCCCAGGGCTGGTGTTCGGATGGACAGCAGGGATACGTGATGGTGGATATTCCGGGATGCTATTCCCTGATGGCACATTCCACGGAAGAAGAGGTAGCCAGAGATTTTATTTGCTTTGAAAACCCGGATGCAGTAGTCGTAGTCTGTGATGCCACATGCTTGGAGAGGAACCTAAACCTGGTGCTGCAGATCATGGAGGCCACGACTAATGTGGTGGTGTGTGTAAACCTTATGGATGAGGCGAAAAAGAAGAAAATTTCCCTGCACCTTGATATGCTGGAACAGCGCCTGGGGGTCCCGGTTGCAGGGACTGCAGCCAGGAGCAATCAGGGACTGGATCAGATCTATACCGGCTTAAAACGCTGCCTGGAACAAACAGAGGAGGAAGGGGAAAAACCTGCTCTCATCCAATATCCCCAATACATTGAAGATGCCATTGCCAGACTCCTGCCTGCAATAGAACAAGTGGCCAAAGGAAAGGAAGAGGCCCGCTGGCTGTGTGCCAGACTGCTCGATGCCAATGATAACTTGATGGAAGCTGTAAGAAAATATCGAAAGCCGGTGGCTGAGACAGAAGAAGTGACTTCCTGTCTAGCTGAAATATGGGAAGAATGGAAGGCTGCCGGGATCACCCAGGAACAGGTAAGCGACGATATGGCAGCTGTTTTCATAAATAAGGCGGAAGATTTATGTAAGGGTATCGTGGAATACGAAAACCAGACCTATAACCGGAAAGACCGGAAGCTGGATTGGATTTTTACCAGTAAGGCTACGGGCTTTCCCATTATGTTCCTGGTTTTACTTGGAATCTTCTGGATTACTATAACAGGAGCCAATTATCCGTCAGAATTAATCAGCAACGTGTTGTTTAAGTTAGAAGCGTGGCTAGTCGGGCTGGCTGACGCCTCCGGTGTGCCGGTGATTATCACTGAACTGCTGATCCATGGCGTTTACCGGGTTCTTGCCTGGGTCGTATCGGTAATGCTTCCTCCTATGGCAATCTTTTTCCCGTTGTTTACTCTTTTGGAGGATTTTGGATACCTTCCCAGAGTGGCATTTAATTTAGACCGATGCTTTAAAAAGTGTTCCGCTTGCGGAAAGCAGGCGCTTACCATGTGACAAAGGAAATCTATGCTTTTTTTGATTCTTCCATGTTTGACTTGACACTTTTTCTTTGAGATGGTATATTTATTTACACGCAAAACTGTAACTGAAAATAATACAGAATCACAACTAAAAACGCCGGAAATCAGTAACATATGGCACAACCTTAAAAGGAGGTACAGTATTTGGGCTTTTCTATCGACGTAAGTATTCCAGTTATGACCGTGTTTCTTCAGGGGATTATCAGCTTCTTTTCTCCCTGTGTGCTGCCACTCATTCCGCTTTACATAGGGTATCTGTCGGGAGGGACGGGAGTCCGGGGGGAAGACGGGCGGATTTATTATAAACGCAGCAAGGTTATGATTCACACTGTCTGCTTTGTTATCGGGGTCAGCTTCGCATTCTTCCTGCTGGGGCTGGGATTCTCAGCTCTTGGAAGCTTTTTTAAATCAAACCAGCTTATTTTTGCAAGAGTGGGAGGTATCCTGGTAGTTTTATTCGGTTTATACCAATTAGGAGTATTTGGGACTTCTTCTGTATTGGGAAGGGAACGCAGACTGCCATTCTCCCTTAATACCCTGGCCATGTCTCCCTTAACCGCGTTAATCATGGGCTTTACGTTCAGCTTTGCCTGGACGCCCTGTGTGGGACCGGCCCTAGCCAGCGTCCTGCTTATGGCAGCCTCAGCCTCCACAAAGGCAATGGGCTTTGTCCTGATCGGAGTATACACACTGGGGTTTGTTCTGCCGTTTCTGGCAGTGGGATTCTTTACCACCACAGTGCTTGAATTCTTTAAGGCTCACGGCAATATTGCAAAGAATGGGGTAAAAGTCGGAGGAGTTCTCATGGTATTTATGGGAATTTTAATGTTCACCGGAAAGATGAATGCAGTGACCGGATACCTTTCAACTATTCCATCTCCTACGGTAACAGAATCAAGGGAGACACCACAGCCGGAAACAGCTACAGAAGCATCGGAAGAAGAACCCATATCGGAAGAAGAGTCTGCATTGGAAGAAGAATCTGCATCGGAACCGGGAAATACTGATGAGTCAGATGAAGCAAATCAGCCTCTTCCGGCAGTTGATTTTACTTTAACCGATCAGTACGGCAATACCCATTCTCTTTCTGATTATAAAGGAAAGACGATCTTTTTAAACTTCTGGGCGACCTGGTGCCCTCCATGCAGGGCAGAGATGCCGGACATCCAGAAAATATATGAAACCGCCGACACAGAGGGAGATAATGCACTAGTCGTTCTGGGTGTGGCAGCTCCTAATTATGGGAATGAAAAAGACGAAGAGGGAATTAAACAATTCCTGAAAGATAATGGATACACGTATCCGGTTCTGATGGACACGAATGCGGATTTATTTGAATCTTACGGAGTATTCTCTTATCCGACCACGTTTATGATTGATAAGGATGGCAATGTATTTGGTTATGCAAGCGGTCAGCTTTCTGAAGATACAATGCGCAGTATTATAGAGCAAACCATGAAGGGGCAACGGAAATAATCCTCCGATTTTATTAATAATAAAGAGTAATTTAGGGCATTCCAAAGGTAAAAGAATCTTTGGAATGCCCCTTTTATTGATGGGAATTATTAAGAGAATTTTTTTCATTGGCCTTGCGCAAACGATCCCGGTTATAAATGAGATGAAGAGTCATGGCATCCTGTGCGGCAATGGGATCGTTTTTTTGTATGGCATTTACAATCGCCATATGTGTTTTTATGGTTTCTTCTTTTAATTCGGAATGGGTAATGTCAATCAGCATATCAATGGCATGCATAATAAGAGGCTCAAGCTGTGGTACGATGACATTCCCGCTGATTTCTGCAATCTTAGCGTGGAAAATGGCATCGGCTTCTGAGTGGGATTTTCCTAAGTCGTAGCATTCGGCTACCCGTTCCGCCAGGTGGAGAAGCTCCTCGGCCTGATCTGGAGTGGCCTTTGAAGCAGCCAAAGCGGCTACCCTTGGCTCGATCATCATACGGAATTCTAAAAGATCAGCCACCAGTTTTTCCTTATTCTCTATAAATGTGAATCCAAGGGGATCATCAGCCACACCGGTATTGTGACAGACGTAGATTCCGGATCCCTGCTGAACCGTAAGAATATTACGTGAAACAAGAGCCCGTATGGCTTCCCGCAGAGTGCTCCGCCCGACTCCCATAAGAGAGGAAAGCGTAGTTTCATTGGGAAGCTGAGCTCCTTCTTTTAATTTATTATCAATGATATATTTAATGATTCCTTCTGCTGTTGTATCGGCAAGCGATTTATGTGATGGAGTCATGGCAAAGTCCTTTCCGCTGGTTAATCGTCTTATATGATTATAAAGGCAATTTCTGATTCCTTCAAGTGTAAATGGATCAGATGAGTAAGAAGTATTTAAATATTGGTCTGATGAATTATTGTAGAAAACACATGTTGTATAGTAGTATGCATGATAATTTTAGGAAAATACATGAAATAATGAAGTTAATCAAACAGGATAGTTGACAATCATATGATGAATTATTATAATTAAGATATAAATGCAAAATTAAAAATACAAGATAAATAGGAAAGGGGCATTATTATGGTTAGTCAGGATATTCGGAAACTGGCTCCGGAAATGGACCCGCTTCGGATGGGTATGGGCTGGAAGGTAGAGGACCTTTCTAAAATGCAGATCATGGTAGAGAGTACCTTTGGTGACAGCCATCCGGGAAGCGCTCATCTGCTGGAGCTGGTGAATAAGACCGTGGATGGGGTAAGAGATAAGGGAGGAAAAGCAGCCAGATATTTTACAACGGATATCTGCGATGGAATGGCACAGGGCCATGACGGCATTAATTATTCTCTGGTCTCCCGTGATACGATCTGCAATATGATTGAAATTCATGCGGGCGCAACTCCCTTTGACGGCGGAGTATATATTTCAAGCTGCGATAAGGCGGTGCCTGCTCATCTTATGGCAATCGGCCGGGTGAATATGCCCTCCATTCTGGTAACTGGTGGTGTTATGGATGCCGGTCCGGATCTTCTTACCTTGGAACAGATTGGTAAGTATAGTGCGATGTGTCAGAGAGGGGAACTGGAACCGGAAAAACTGGAATATTATAAGCAGCACGCCTGCCCTTCCTGTGGAGCCTGTTCCTTTATGGGAACGGCATCAACCATGCAGGTCATGGGAGAGGCCCTTGGCCTTATGCTTCCAGGTTCCGCGCTTATGCCCGCAACCTGCCCGGATTTAAAGGATGTGGCTGAAAGAGCCGGACACCAGATTATAGAACTTGCGAAAAGTGGAATAAGACCAAGAGATATTGTCACAATGAAATCCTTTGAAAATGCGATTATGGTGCATGCCGCCATATCCGGCTCTACCAATTCCCTGATTCATATGCCGGCTATTGCCCATGAATTCGGACTGGAAATAGATTCTGAGATGTTTGACCGGCTGCACAGAGGCGCCCATTATCTGCTTGATATCCGGCCTGCAGGAAAATGGCCGGCCCAGTACTTCTACTATGCAGGTGGTGTGCCCAGGATTATGGAAGAGATTAAATCCGTGCTTCACTTAGATGCAATGACAGTGACAGGAAAGACTCTGGGTGAAAATCTTGATATGCTGAAGCAAAATGGTTTTTATGACAAATGCGACGAATATTGTGCCAGGGTTGGGGTTAAAAAAGAAGAAATAATCCGGCCGTTTCATGATGCCATCGGTACAGATGGGGCTATTGCTATTTTAAAAGGAAATCTGGCACCGGAGGGTGCGGTCATTAAGCATACCGCATGTCCAAAGGAGATGTTTCACGCGGTGTTAAATGCACGCCCCTTTGACAGCGAGGAAGAGGCGATTGATGCAGTCTTAAAACACCGTGTAAAACCTGGCGATGCTGTATTTATCCGGTATGAAGGTCCTAAGGGAAGCGGAATGCCGGAAATGTTCTACACCTCTGAGGCGATCTCATCAGATAAAGAGCTTGGAAGCACCATCGCCTTGATCACAGACGGGCGTTTCTCAGGAGCATCCACCGGTCCATCCATCGGGCATGTTTCACCGGAAGCGGCAGAAGGCGGACCGATTGCGCTGGTGGAGGAAGGGGATATGATCCAAATTGATATTCCTAACCGGATCCTTGCAATTGTAGGCGTAAAGGGCCAGCGAAAGACAGAAGATGAGATGGAAAAGATTCTTAAGGAACGGCGGGGGAAGTGGCAGCCAAGACCTTCAAAATACCAGTCGGGAGTATTGAAAATATTCAGTGAACGTGCAGTATCGCCAATGAAGGGCGGATATATGGAGTAATGAAAGGATAAGAAAAAGGGTATGGTAGGGGAGCTGCCATGCCCTTTTTCTACTACTTAGGATATATAGTACAAACCTGCCTGAATAGGATTTCTAGGGAGGTGGAGAAATGGATTCAGCAGATCAGGTAACTTATAAGGAAAAAAACATGGCTGTAAAGGTGGAACGGGTTTATATTGGTGATAAGGCAGTGAAGGAGCAGGTTTTGGATTTGTTGAAGAAACGTCGGGGGGCCGGGGAGGTTCGGTCATGACAAGAGCAGCCATGATCGTTTCGGAGTCCGGCTTAGGATGCTGTGCACATATGCCAGGGAAAACAGTTTTGGAAATTACTAGAGGGCCGGAATTCATAGTGATACTGGTCCTTATTTTATATAAAAATTAAATGGTGCAAAATAGGAGGACACGCAGACCGATTTCGGATATATTAATAATAGAAAAGGAGGCAAATCTTATGAAACATACAGCATATATTAAAACCGTCCTAGGACCGATTAAAATATCCGAAGTGGATGGTTTTATAACGGAGCTGCTTTTTGTAAAAGATACCAATGAAATCTCCGATAAACAAAAGACACCCTTGTTGGAAGAAGCGGAAAAGCAGATTAAGGAATATTTAGACGGGACAAGCAAGGGATTCGATTTGCCGCTTGCTGCAAAAGGAACGGAGTTTCAAAAGACCGTATGGGAAGCCCTGCACAGAATTCCGTACGGAGAGACGCGAAGCTATAAACAGATTGCTGCAATGATCGGGAGACCGGATGCAGCCCGGGCGGTTGGTTTGGCAAATGGTAAAAATCCCATATTGCTTCTGACACCGTGTCACAGGGTAGTGGGTTCAGATGGCAAATTGACAGGCTATGCGGCAGGCCTGGAAATCAAGGAGAAGCTACTGGAATTGGAAGTGACATATGGCAGCCGTTGAGACAAAGTTTTTTGATTACGATAGGAAGGAAGTAGAATACCTCTCCCAGTCTGACCCTGTGCTAGGTGCTGCGATGGCACGGTTCGGACGGGTGGAGAGGGAGATAATTCCTGATCTCTTTGCTGCTCTGGTTAATGCAATTATAGGCCAGCTGGTATCTGTAGGTTCTGCCAAAACCGTATGGAACCGAATGCAGGAAAGCCTGGGAGATATTACCCCGGAAAATTTATCAGCCGTTTCAGCGGATGATATTCAGCGCTGCGGCATGATCATGAAAAAGGCTGTTACCATCTCTGAGCTGTCAAAGGACATTTTACAGGGCAAGATCCGTCTGGGTGATTTGCGGGAACTGCCGGACCAGGAGGTTATCCGGTACTTAACAACGATAAAAGGGGTTGGACTTTGGACAGCTGAAATGCTTCTCATTAATTGTATGGAGCGTCCTGACGTGGTTAGCTGGGGTGACATCGCCATTCGCCGGGGAATGGAAAAGCTATATGGATTTCCTAAGCTGACAAAGGAACAATTCGAAGTATGCAAGAGCCGGTATTCGCCCTATGGCTCGGTAGCTTCCATTTATTTATGGAAGATTAGTACGTTAAATGAATGAAAGGAGGTGTATTACCATGCTGACAGAGGAGGAAAAATGGAAGGCAGCGCTGGAATGTGATGCGTCTTATGACGGCAGATTTTATTACGGAGTAAAAACAACAGGTATTTTCTGCCGTCCTTCCTGTAAATCAAAAAGCCCTAAACGAGAAAATGTTGAATTCTTTGATACGGCGGAACAGGCACGTGAAAGCGGGCTTCGCCCATGTAAGCGCTGCCGCCCTGATTTGCTGGAATTTTACCCCCAGAGAGAAAACGCGGAAAAAATTAAAGATGTCTATGACCTTTATTTTTCAGACCATGATCGCTTAAGGGAAGAATTAAGTAAGCTTGGACTCAGCAGAAACAGAATCCTCCAATTGTTTCAGAACCAATATGAAAAGACTCCGGCGGAGTATTTAAATGCCTTACGGGTAGCCAGTGCAAAAAAGCTTCTGGCTGATACTTCAGATAATATTTTGCCGATTGCTTTACAAAGTGGTTTTGAGAGCCTTTCAGCTTTTTACACACAGTTTCGGCGTGTAACAGGTCTTTCTCCCAATGAATATCGGGAGAGCCTTACAGGAAAGAAGACTGATTAGGAAGCAGCCTCTAAAGTATATGGTACAAACCTGCTGGAATAAGATTTTCCAGGAGGTGTAAGAGATGGATCGATTAACTCAGTCATCCTATGAGAAAAAGAACGTCTTTGCAAGGGCACCAGTCTGCTACAAGGCGGCGCTTTATATGCGCCTGTCAAAAGACGACGATGGTACAGGGGAAAGCTCCAGCATTGGTACTCAGCGGAAAATGCTTCGTTCCTACGCGATAGAAAATGACTTTGAAATATACGAGGAGTACGTGGATGACGGCTACAGCGGAACCAATTTTGACCGCCCGGCCTGGAAACGGCTGCTGGAAGATATCGATGCAAGGAAGGTAAACCTGGTGATCACCAAGGATCTGTCCCGTCTTGGAAGGGATTATATCATGACAGGACAGCTTACCGAAATTTATTTCCCCTCCAAAGGAATCCGATACATAGCGGTCAATGACGGATATGATTCTGATAGTCCGTGGAGTGATATTGCACCGTTTAAGAACATTGTAAATGAGATGTATGCCAGGGATACTTCTAAAAAGATCCGCAGTGCATTTCAGACCAAAATAAAAGAGGGGGCATTTATCGGGAATTTTGCTCCCTACGGCTACCAAAAGGACCCACAAAATAAAAACCACCTTCTCGTTGATCCTGTAGCAGCTTCCATTGTCCGGGAGATATTTGAATGGGCGGAGCAGGGAGCGGCTCCATCCCGGATCGCTGATATGTTAAATAAGAGAAAGGTGCTGACTCCAGCCATGTACCGCTGCGCCGGGCGGCCTTATTTGAATCCAGATGATTATTCTAATAGAAAGGAATGGACCTCAGGTACGGTCTGTAAGCTGTTAAGTAATCCCGTTTATTTAGGTCATATTGCCCAGGGAAAGACCGTAAAAGTTTCCTTTAAAAGTAGCGTGACCCTTCGGAAGTCCAGGAAAGAATGGGTGGTCGTTGAGAATATGCATGAGCCACTTATTTCCGAGGAGATTTTTGAACGGGTAAGAAGGCGGAGCATTTCCCGTAAAAACACGCCCAAAACCGGTTTTACCAATATTTTTTCCGGAATTGCCATATGCGGGGACTGTGGCAGAAATATGTCGTCCACAGGAACCGGAAGTAAAGCGCAATCCCGCAAACTGGTATGCGGGGGGTATAAGCTATACGGAAAGAAAGAGTGTACAAATCACTTTATGGATTACGAGCTTCTTTATCATGTGGTACTTCAGGAAATCCGAAGCCTGCTTTCTTTTCCTGAAAGTGAAAAGGAAGAGATGGAAGAAGCCCTTCGGGAGCCTGTTTTCCCTGGCGTAATGCATGGTGAAGAAAAGGCGGCTGATT
Organism: Lacrimispora sanguinis; assembly: GCF_044987295.1. Taxonomy (NCBI): domain Bacteria; kingdom Bacillati; phylum Bacillota; class Clostridia; order Lachnospirales; family Lachnospiraceae; genus Lacrimispora; species Lacrimispora sanguinis. Next base: position 4,204,449 of record NZ_CP173277.1, read on the forward strand.
CATTCAAAAAAAGGGAAATAGAGCTTGGACACATAATTGAAAAGCTTTATGAAGACCGGGTAAACGGAAGGATCGGTGAGGACCGGTTTTATAAAATGCTAAATTCCTGTGAAAATGAGGAAAAGAAGATTGCAGAAAGCCTGGCCTTGATGGAAAGACCCTGTTCTTTGGCTCAGGAAGTGCCTGCTTTTGGCGGCCTAATTTCCAGCCTGTTAGAAGAAATAAGCCAGGAAAAAGGGCTTTCCTCTGATTTGCTTGGAAAATTTATAGACAGAATTGAGATTTTCCAAAGCTGTGAAGGGGAAGGGGGGAGAGCAGGCTGTAAATACCAGACGATCCGAATCTATTACAAAGTGTTGCCTCCTGCAGAAGAAAGGAATGGTTTTGCATAAATTTCCGCTGTCATGTGCATGGGGTTTGGATGCAATGCAGCAGGTATTATTGGCTGTAGAATCATCGATTCTCCAAGAGAGCGGCTGATTGCCATGATTACCAATAATTTTGTGCCATGTAACGGACGTTTTCCCACCATGATCGCCATTATTACCATGTTCTTCGTGGGAGGGGCCTCGGGCGCCTTTTCCTCCATATTGTCAGCAGCCATTTTATCAGGCGTGATCATCCTTGGGATTATTATGACGCTTGTCATATCGAAGCTACTATCAGCCACCATATTAAAGGGGGTCCCCTCATCCTTTACTTTGGAGCTGCCGCCATACCGGAGGCCACAGATCGGCAAAGTCATCGTGCGTTCTATATTTGACCGTACCCTGTTTGTATTAGGCCGTGCTATTTCCGTAGCGGCTCCGGCTGGGCTGGTCATCTGGCTTCTGGCCAATATATCGGTTGGAGATGCAACCCTGCTGGCTCACTGTTCCGGCTTTCTGGATCCTTTTGCCAGGCTCATGGGCTTAGACGGAGTTATTCTTCTGGCTTTTATCCTGGGTTTTCCGGCCAATGAAATCGTGGTTCCCATCATTATCATGTCCTATATGGCAGAGGGAAGCATTCGGGATATCAGCGATCTGTCCGTCTTAAAAGAGCTTCTTGTAGCCAATGGCTGGACCTGGATTACTGCGATCAGTACCATGCTGTTCTCCCTGATGCACTGGCCTTGTTCCACCACTTGCCTTACCATCCGGAAAGAGACACAGAGCATGAAATGGACGGCTATATCCTGGCTGGTACCCACGGTAACCGGATTTGTCATATGCTTTTTATTCACAACCATTGCAAGGGTTTTCCTCTGATGTTTAAATTTCCCTGTGATTGTCTACAATAGGAGTAGAATACCAAATGGGAAAGGAGGGTGAAGCGTGAGCAGGATCTACCACGTTTACGCCCTGTCAGACCGGTTGAAAGCCAGAAAAATCGAGGGCGAGATTGCCAAGGTTGACGGGGTGAAAGGTATTAGAATCTCGGAAGACTTAAAAGAAATGAATATTGAAATGGACACAGGAAAAATATCCGCTGTCATGGAGCGGGTGGTAAACATCTGCAGCCGGGTATCCTACGGATGTGAAGTGAAATATAAGTTTATTTAAACCGGACATTGAAAAAGGCGGCCAACGGGGCCGCCCTTTTTCATCTGAAATAATTAGTGAGCATTCTTTGCATAATCACCAATTTTTTTATCCATGTTGGAAATATGTTTTGTGAGCCAATCTACTACCATTTGATTTGCGTTTAAGATCACCAGAAGATTTCCTCCGGAAGATTTATAATCATTCCTTAATTTTTCCAGCTGTGCAATGAATGCAGTATGAGCCTGCTTTTGCTCCGCATAGCCGGGATAGTGGATGCTCATCATGTATTTTTCTTCGTCTGAAAAATGCTTTTTTGTGTAATCATCCAAAAAATCAAGAAGCTCTCCAACGTATTCCTTTGCGCGGTTATTTTTTCCTGCTTCAAACAGCGCTTCTGCTTTCTCAAACCACATTTTATGCTGATCGTCAATCATTGATATCCCTACGGATAAATTTTGTGTCCATGGCATAGCAATTCCTCCTAAAGTTTTAAAATTTATAATCTTCTTCCATTTTATAACAAATTTTTCAAAAGTTCAACCGTTGATATGAGTTAGATTCAAAGGACAGGAAAACCACGTTCAAAATATCCGGATGAATTGACGTACCTTCCTGGTAATGTTATAATTTTTATTTAGTATGAAGTAAGGTAGAAAGACCCCCCATGGGGATACCATTATGCCTAAACGTATAGGCAGGAAAGAGGAAACATGGAGACAGAAGGAATCCGTCTGAACAAATTTTTAAGTGAAGCAGGGGTATGTTCCCGAAGGGAGGCGGATCGCTTCATCGAGGCTGGTAAAGTCTGTATTAATGGACAAGCGGCTACGCCCGGCCAGAGAGTTATTCCAGGTCAGTCCGTTACAGTAAACGGACGCACCATTCAATCAGGAAACGGAGATAATAGCCATAAGGATAAACAGGTTCTTTTAGCTGTTCATAAACCCAAAGGCATTGTATGCACCACTTCGGATAAAGACCGCGCCCCAAATATTGTGGACATGGTGGATTATCCTGTAAGAATTTACCCCATCGGCCGTCTGGACAAGGATTCCGAGGGTCTGATTCTCATGACCAACCAGGGTTCTCTGGTAAATAAGATGATGCGCAGCGGAAATGCTCATGAAAAAGAATATCTGGTAAAGGTTAACCGCCCGATAACCGATGAATTTATCCGGAAGATGAAAAAGGGAGTATTCCTGCCGGAGTTAAATGTGACCACCAAGCCCTGCGTTGTAAAGAAAGCCGGTGAAAAAGCATTCCGGATCATCCTGACCCAGGGGCTAAACCGCCAGATCCGTCGAATGTGCGGACAGCTGGGCTTTGAAGTACGGATGTTAAAACGATTGCGAATCATGAATGTTGAACTTGGAGAGTTAAAGCCCGGAGCTTACCGGGAGCTTTCAAAAAAAGAGTACCACCAGATGAAAGAGGCCTTAAACGGCTCCACGAATCATTCCTATAAAGAACAGAAAAAGGAGATATCTGATGGACGTTAAAATAAGCAGAATGAAAGAATTGATTGCCGTTCTAACGGCAGCAGGAAAGGCTTATTATCAGGAAAGCCGGGAAATCATGAGCAATTTTGAATATGACAGGCTCTATGATGAGTTAAAGGAGCTGGAAGAGGAGACTGGAATCATACTTTCCCAAAGCCCCACGCAGTATGTAGGGTACCAGGCTTTAAGTGAGCTTCCCAAAGAGGCCCATGAGACCCCCATGCTTTCCCTGGATAAGACCAAAAGCACGGAAAGCCTGCAGGAGTGGCTGGGTAGCCAGACTGGAGTGCTGTCCTGGAAGCTTGACGGTTTGACCGTAGTTCTTTCCTATAACCACGGAACCCTTCAAAAGGCCGTGACCCGGGGAAACGGAGAGATCGGCGAGGTCATCACAAATAATGCAAGAGTATTTTCTAACATTCCTTTAAATATATCCCATCAGGGAGAGTTGGTTTTACGTGGAGAGGCAGTGATCAAGTATTCGGATTTTAACCGGATCAATGAGGAGATCGAAGACGTAGCTGCCAAATACAAAAATCCAAGGAATTTATGCAGCGGATCCGTAAGGCAGTTAAACAACCAGATCACGGCTAAGAGAAATGTGAACTTTAAAGCATTTGGCCTTGTGACGGCTGAGGGCGTTGACTTTAAAAACTCCAGAAAAGAGCAGTTTGAATGGTTAAAGAGGCAGGGCTTTGATGTAGTGGATTATAAAATGGTGTCCAGAGATTCCCTGCCTGAGGCAGTAGAGGAGTTTTCCAAAGCCATATCCAGCTATGATATTCCTTCAGACGGCCTGGTGCTTCTATTGGATAATATCGCTTATGGTGAATCCCTTGGCCGCACGTCTAAATTCCCCCGTAATGCCATTGCATTTAAATGGGCCGATGAAATCAAAGAAACAAAACTTGACCACATCGAATGGAGCCCGTCAAGAACCGGGCTCATCAACCCGGTAGCAATCTTTGACCCGGTGGAGTTAGAAGGAACCACGGTTAGCCGGGCCAGCGTCCATAATCTAAGTATTATGGAGGCATTGGAACTGGGAGAGGGAGATGAAATTACGGTTTATAAAGCTAACATGATCATTCCTCAGATTGCCGATAACCTGACAAGAAGCAAAAAGATACAGATTCCAGAGCAATGTCCTGTCTGCGGCGGAAAGACGGAGATCCGCAGGATGAATGATGTCAAGAGCTTATATTGCACCAACCCGGACTGCCAGGCCAAACGGCTGAAAGGCTTTACTCTTTTTACGAGCAGGGATGCATTAAATATTGACGGCCTATCAGAGGCAACCTTAGAAAAATTCATCGGAGCCGGGTTCATCCGGGAGTTTGCAGATATTTTCCATTTGGAGCAGCATGAGGAAGTCATCACCCAGATGGAAGGTTTTGGGAAAAAATCCTACGACAACCTGATAAAAGCGGTGAAAAAGGCTTCCCACACCACCCTTCCAAGGCTGATCTATGGCCTGGGGATCGCGGGAATCGGATTGGCAAATGCCAAGATGCTGTGCCAGGAATTTAAGTTTGATTTCGAGAAGATGCGCACCGCAGGAGAAGAGGAACTGACTGCAGTCCCGGGAATCGGAAAGGTGTTAGCAGATGCCTGGATCACTTATTTTAAGGAAGAGAAGAATAACGAAATGGTGGACCGCCTGATGTCTGAAGTAAGCATCGAGGGCGATACGGAGGCCAGTGGGGACGGAATCTTTGATGGTATGGTATTTGTCATAACCGGTTCCGTAAACCACTATGAGAACCGGAAAGCCCTTCAGGAGGCCATAGAAGCTCATGGAGGCAAGGCTACCGGTTCGGTAACCTCCAAGACAACCTATTTGATCAACAATGATACTACGTCCAATTCTTCCAAAAATAAAAAGGCAAAGGAACTTGGGGTGCCCATTATTTCAGAAGAGGATTTCATAAAAATGTTGGAGGAATAAATTATGCCGATTAAAGTACAAAAGGATTTACCTGCAAAAGTCATACTGGAAAAAGAGAACATTTTCATGATGGATGAGGACCGTGCTTTAAGCCAGGATATCCGTCCTCTTCAGATCTTGATCATTAATCTCATGCCTGTTAAGGAAGAGACAGAGACTCAGCTTCTCCGGGCCCTATCCAACACTCCGCTGCAGGTGGACTGTACCTTTTTGATGCTGGAGAGCCATACCTCCAAGAATACGTCAGCCAGCCATTTAAATAAATTTTATGTTTATTTTGATGAGGTAAAGAAAAAGAAATTCGATGGAATGATCATCACCGGAGCACCGGTGGAAAACATGGAATTCGAAGAGGTTAACTACTGGGAAGAGTTAAAAAAGATCATGGAATGGAGCAAAACCCATGTGACCAGTTCTCTCCACATTTGCTGGGGGGCCCAGGCAGGTCTTTATTACCATTATGGCATACAGAAATATAAAAGAGAGAGTAAGCTGTCAGGCATCTACCGGCACAAGGTTTTGGACCGGAAGGTCCCCCTTGTACGCAGTCTGGACGATTATGTGATGGCTCCTCATTCCCGTTATACGGAGGTAAGGAGAGAGGATATAGAAAAGCAGCCGGAACTTGTGATTCTTGCGGAATCAAAAGAGGCCGGGATTTTTCTGGTGATGAGCCGGGATGGAAAGCAGGTATTTGTCCAGGGCCATCCGGAATACGACCGTATGACTTTAGACGGGGAATATCATAGGGACTTGGGGAAGGGATTGGAGCCTGAAATACCTTGTAATTATTATGAAAATGATGACCCGGATACGGTGCCGATACTTAATTGGAGGAATGGGGCAAATACCCTGTATGGGAATTGGCTGAACTTCTATGTATATCAGATCACTCCTTATTTACTGGAGGCGGAGGAATAAAAATCCTTTATTTTACAAGGTTTTCCGCATTTTAAAATAATTTAAATGTAATTTATATAGTATCGTAAACTATCGTATTATAACAGGATCTATCATGGAAATGGAAGTAGAAATAGGGGTAGATTTACATGTAAAATGGGGGTAGATTTTCAAGACCAATCAATAATGTTTTTATCATATAAATAAGCTCTTTATTAATTGTAATAGCACAATTGATGGAGGGCTTATTTATATGATAAAACTGTAAAGCTATATTCCACATATAATAAACTCCAAGTATTTTCCATAATTATCCATTGTATATATTTGGCAATATGTAGTATAATTTACATATTAATATTTATAGAGGAGGAGATACTATGCCCCGTGGAGTTCGTAAATCACCTACTGAAAAATTACAAGAACAATTATTGAATACAAAAGAAGAAATAGCCACACATAAATCAGCAATAAAAATGCTGGAAGAGAAAGAAAAACAGTTAATTGACGAATTGAAAATGGAAGAACTCAAAGAGTTATCGGATGTTCTTAAGGAAAACAATATGTCTATAACAGATATAAAAGATATTATTGCTGAAAAAACTAAAACAGTATAACTTACGAATAAGTCGTTGCCGTATTTGGCTACGGCTTATTTTTTTTGAACAATAAGCAGAACATATGTTTTCATTTTAGAATTACATATGGTATAGTACCATATAGAAAGGTGGGCATACCTATGAGAAATGTAAGAATGAGTAAAATACAAACAGTTTCCAGAGCTTCAATTTTACTATTTGAGTCAATCTCTTTAGCATCAACTTTTAACTTTGCTATTGTAGCAATCGTACCCTTCATTCCATCAGATAACGTAGAAATAATTTTGATGATCTGTTTTGCCTCTTCATTAAAAATTGTATCAATGTTCTCTGGTGTAAATACATTGGCATAATATTTTGTAACCTTTAAGAAGCCATAAACCTGCTTAGCTTTATAATCTTCGGTATCTTCGCAAATGACCCAATTATCCTCAATTCATTGAGACTAATTCCGAAAATCCATATATTCAGTTGCACCATACTCATCCCATTCAACAACGGTACAAAATACTTTTCTTTTTTTAAAACCTTAAGAATTTATCGGTAAGGTCGATTATAAATATGTAGTTTATAAAAAAGAAAGAGGTAATAAAATGAATGAAGAAGCAATAGTATTTGGTAAAGGTATTAAAATCTGGAGTATCATTTGCATCGTTTTTAGCGCTCTTGCTATAATTGCCAATTGTACAATAGGATCTTTTGATTTGGCTGTTATAGGTGTCGCTGGCTGCGTAGCTTATATACTGTTATTAATTAAGAAAAGAAAGATTGCTTTTTATGCCATTATAGTTCTTACAATAATTACAATGGTACTAAATGTGGCAATACATGATATAGGTATTATAACCTCATTATCCGGATTAATAAATCCTATTATTACTTTTGCTTTTCTATCAAAATACTGGAAACAGATGAAATAGGTTGATTGAAGCGAAGAGTAATAAGGTGAATTTATTGAAGCAACTATCTAAATTGGTAGTTGCTTTTTTATTATATTCGAAAGAGATATTTTGTGGTGAAGAAAGCCAATGGTAAATATTAGCTATGTACATTGGAAATTCATTATTGATAGTTAGAAGGGGTTGTTGTATTATTAAACAAAGTATATTGGAATTTAGTCGGAGGGTTAACACAATGAAAGAGCATTTGGAGTTAGTTGCCAAATCGTATGATAAAGGAATTGATTTAGGACGAAAAGGGATTGATTCTTAAGAGAGCCTTCCACCACATATTACAAATAATCCTAATTATACTTTGTATCTGAAAATGCGGATGAATGAAACACTCTCAGACAGCGGTCAAAAAGAAATAGTGGAATATCTATCCCCCAAAAAAGGCATGAACTTTATTGACCTTGGGTGTTGTTTGAACTTAATGTTTCGAGGATATAATGAATGGCCATCAACATATTATGGAGTTGATATAAGTGAAAAGAGCATAGAGCTGCTGCAAGAATTTGTTCACAAGAATCACGTTACGATTGGCTCTTTATATTGCGGCAGTATGCATGTAACACCATATGCTGAAAGCTTTTTTGATATTGGTGCTTGTATTGGTTCGTTGGAATATTTTGAAAAGGACTTTGTAAAGCAGGCAATTGCAGAAGCTCATAGGATAATGAAACCGGAAGGTAAATATATACTTGATATCCCAGATATAGGAAGTCCTGAATTTCAAATTACAGCACTTATTGAAGATTATCTGGACCGAACTGATCGATATAATATATCGAATAATGAATTTGAGACAATATTGATGCCATATTTTAAAGTAGTAAAGAAAGAGAAGATGGGGCCGATGATTCAATATTTTCTCACTTGCACCAAATAAACAATAGAAAAAAATCCTTAATTCCAATTTAACATATATTAGCGAGAATTCCCCCACCTCTAAGGTGGTGGGATGAATCGCTATAATCTCTTAATACAAATCAATTTTTGCGATATAACATATTCAGTCGAATAGAATGAAAGGCTGGTGATACTATGGTTTTAGATAACCTTATATCGTCTCGTGCGAAGGAGATTTTTGAGTACATCGCACCGAACTACCATATAACACTTATGGAATGGAATCATGATGCAGACCATATCCATATTTTATTTCGTGCCCATCCCAAAACCGAAATCAGTAAGTTTATCAATGCTTATAAAAGTGCCAGCAGCCGACTGATTAAGAAAGAGTTTCCGGAAGTTCGTCAGAAACTGTGGAACGAATATTTCTGGAGTCAAAGCTTTTGTCTGATAACCGCTGGTGGAGCTCCCTTAACTGTCCTTAAGCAGTATATCGAAAGCCAGGGTGAGTAGAGTGAATAAAGCTTATAAATTCAGACTTTATCCTAATGCAGAACAAATGAATTTACTGACCAGGACCTTTGGATGTGTCAGATTTATCTATAATAAAATGCTTGGTGATAAAATTGACTATTATCATGAGACAGGGAAAACACTGAGTAATACGCCTGCACAGTATAAAGAAGAATTCCCATGGCTGAAAGAAGTAGACAGTCTGGCACTCGCCAATGCCCAGCTCCATCTACAAGCAGCGTATCGTAATTTCTTCCGTTCCCCCAAGTCAGGATTTCCTAAGTTCAAAAGCAAACATCGACATCAGGACAGTTATACGACCAATAATCAAAAAGGCAGTATTCGTATGGAGGAAGGGCGTATCAAACTTCCAAAAGTCGGATTTGTAAAGTTGAAACAGCATAGACCTGTACCAAATAACTATGCTATTAAATCTGCGACAGTATCAAAAACACCCACAGGAAAATATTTTATTTCTGTTCTTTTTGAATATGAGGAGGTAATCCAGCCAGTAAAGGCAGAAAATGTTGTAGGACTGGATTTTTCCATGAAAGAGCTATTTGTTTCTTCTGACGGAGTGACTGCAGCATATCCCCGCTACTATCGTCAAAGCATGGAGCAGTTACAAAAGGAACAGAGAAGGTTATCGAAATGCCGGATTGGAAGTAAAAACCGTAATAAACAGCGAATCAGGGTAGCCAGATTGCATGAAAAGGTATCACATCAACGAAAAGACTTTTTACATAAGCTGTCAAGACAGATAACCAATGTCTACGATGCGGTGTGTATTGAGGACCTAAATATGCAGGGAATGTCCCAGAGCTTGAATTTCGGAAAGAGCGTTCACGATAATGGCTGGGGAATATTCACTTCATTGCTAGACTACAAGCTGTCTGAACAGGGAAAGAAACTGATAAAAATTAGTAAATGGTATCCAAGCAGTAAAACCTGTTCTTGCTGTGGAAACGTAAAAGAAGAATTATCTCTGTCGGAACGCACTTATCGATGTGAATGCGGTTTCGTTTGTGACAGAGATGTAAATGCTGCACGCAATATCAAGAAACAAGGAATATTAGTATTGGCATAAACATCTAAGAGAAACCGTGGGGCACACGGGGATAGCTTGTTGATACTGTAACCGTTAGGTTACTTGAGCAAGAAGCCCTCACTTCTAGCATAAGCATTTGGTAGATCCCAAATGTGGTGCTAAGTGGTGGGAGTATGTCACTAGTGTTAATTACGAACTACTAACTATCAGTATTGAGCTGGTAGTTTTTTATTGCGGTATGAGATAATCTATAAGACATAAATTAAAATATCTAATAGGTTGCAAAATTAGTTGGTGCGGAGAAGAAGCCATTGTAATTAGTGGATAAAATAAGTGTTTGAAACTTAAATATTGATAGCCAGTAGGAAGTGCTGTATACTAGAGCAATACGCATGAGATCTAAGGCTTAAAAGGAGTAACAAATATGAATCAATTACCAGAAGGATATAATGAAATAAGAAAGGTAGATTTGACAGAAGATAAAAAAACATTTTTTGTTATAAATATCTTTTCATTTATAATTTTTATCTCTATGGCAGTTTTATGCGCCATTAATAAACCAATAAGCTTTACAGTTGATTCAGAATTTTTGTACCTATTAATTCTTGCTGTATTTTTGTATATAATCTATATTATTTTACATGAAGCGATACACAAATATTTTATGAATAAATTTAGTGGGTTAAAAGCATATTACGGCCATGCTCGGTTCTGTGCATATGCAGGTAGTGATGCTTATTTCAATAAAAAACATTACATCGTAATATTACTTGCTCCTGTTGTAATTCTCGGTACTGTTTTATTTATAATTAATGCTATGGTACAACAGAGTTATTTTTGGATAATATATTTTGTACAGATCGGAAACTTAACGGGTGCAGTCGGCGACTTATATGTAACTTTTTTAATTAGTAAGATGCCTGACGATACTTTAATACAGGACACAGGGGTGTCTATGACAATGCATTCAAAACAATTATAATCTAAATTATTTAAAACTATTAAAGTATTTTTGAAATTAGTTTAGCAATTGTAACTGTATATTATTTAAATTTGAGGAGGTAAATGAAATGGACAAAAATATTTATAGCGAAATCAGAACCGTTACACTTGAAAGATTTAAAGTAGCTAGATATGTTGTTATTAGCCCCGCTCCCGAAATGGATGTTATTGCCTATTTGGATAAGTGGGCAGAAAAAAGCGGCTTATCTGATATTGAAGGCTACAAAAGAAAACAGATTGGTTGGGATTTTCCTTTTGTTACAAAAGAACAGCAGGAAAAGTTCGGTCTAAGGGGCTATGTTGCTGCCTACGTCATACCAGAGAATTTTGTTCCAAAGTGTGAAGGGGCTGAAATCGCATACATAGAAAAGGATACTTATGCAACAATTACTATAACGAATCCGCATAGTAACTCTTTTGAGAACATAACAAATGCATACCATATGCTTTTAGAATTTGCTAAAACATCATCATGGGAAAATAGACTTGCATTCGAAGAAGAGTATGATATAGATGGAGTCCACTATATGGACGTATACGTTCCCATGAATTAGAACATTCACTAATAAGAATAATATGGGCAATAAAAATTAATTTTAAATATATATTACTAAACAGGAATTAATCAAAGGAGGGGTAAAAAATGAGTGTGTTTTTTTACGGCTGTATTACTATGGATGGCTATCTTGCTGACAAAAACCATAACCTGGATTGGCTTTATCAAACTGGTACAATAGAAGAAACTGGTTATGAAAGCTTCTATAAAAACATAGATATTACTATAATGGGTAAGAGAACATTTAATGAAATAGAAAAAATAGGAGATATCAGCGGTATTTATCCTACTACCAGAAATTATGTTTTTACACATGCTGAAAGCTTATCGGCCAAGGAATTTATTCCTATAAATTGTGATGTTGTTGAATTCGTGAAACAAATAGAGATGGATAAAAATATTTGGATTATCGGAGGAAATACAATATTAGCCCCTCTGCTAGATAGTCATTTGGTTGATAACCTGATAATTCAGATCGCCCCTGTATTATTAGGGACGGGGATACCACTATTTTCACAAAAAGAAGAGTTAAAGCGATTTTGCTTAAAAGAAGTAAAAAAATACGGACAATTTGCAGAATTAATTTATAGTAAAATATGATTCGTTGTAGCTTTTCAAAATCCCTACAATAATCTGGTCATATAAATTCCAATCTATAAATTACAAGACTACAAACTTTAATATTAGGTTAGTAGTCTTTTTTATATGTCTATGAGATTTGACGAAACATAGATTGAAAGTATCATTGCTTTTTACGTAAGATGCACTCCATAACTTTTGGAGTGCAAAATGAGATGAGTCAATGGGGTATAAATTAAACCCTACCAACATTAAAATACCAATTAGGTATAACATCTTTTTTAGCAGGAATCGCTTTGTAACCTGCTTCAACCATGGCTTCCATGAAGCACTGTGAAGTAATTTGGTGCCCAATATTAACCCCTGTAAAGCGGTTGAAGCGAGCCTTCAGACCATAAGCAGTCTGTTGATAGTTAATGCTTGGAATCATCTTATAGTTAAAAAAGATGTGATCGATCAGAATATACTGATCCTGAAGAGATAATTCAGAAAAATGATTAACCTTTATCATGGAACGTCTCCTTTCGATTCTCGTTTCTGGCGTGAGCCTACAAATAAATTATATGAGAAATGTAAAAATATATGTCAAATAATTAAAAAGCTGCAATTATAAGAGTAAGATGGAGGTATATCATGGGAGCTATTGCATTTTTGGGTTGCTTGTAGGGTTAATTTTATGGGCAAAAGAAAGCACGACACCAAACACACCGGCTGAGAACACAAGAGAATGAAGGGTTAGATGTAGAACCACTTGGCTTGTGTGTGGAGGTCTTGTAGAGAAGATATAGAATGAAATATACAATCAAATTAACCACATAAAAGGAGAATTAGGTTAACATGCAAAATTGGTCAAGAAATATAGATTGTTATGAACTATCAGATAAATATTCGATTATAAAAGCCAATCCAAAAGAATTCGCAATATATGAATCAGTTTACGGAGATAAAATTTATAATAGATTTGCCGTTAAGCATTGGGATTTACGATTATCAATAAGTCTCGATAATCCCTTTGCCAAAGATGAAAGCTTTTACTGGATAAAGGCTGGTGAACTAAGAATCGGTGGAGTTCTAATAGAGCCTAATGTAATATCACGTTTATTTATTATTCCTCCTTTTACAAACATATTTGAAATAATAAAATTATTAAAAAAGCTATTGCTTCAATGGTCAGATTCCAACAATAACATATATGCTTATCAAATTCCTCAGGAGCAATCTCACTACTTTGAAATGCTCGGTTTTTGGCCAGATAAAAATAGACGATGGATGATGAGACCTACGGAAGTTTTTGATTTTGTATGGGATAATGCTATAACAGTAAGAATTCCAAAGAAAAGTGATAACGAAGAAATTGCTAAACTATTTTATGAAAGTTTTAGTGGCGGTATAGATCGTGAATATTTTACTAAACAAAATGAGCAAGAATGTACATATGAATATTACTTAGGTGAAGTAAATGCTTACTTTAACGACTGTACTGAAAACATTTTACTTGACGCATCTACACTTGTATATGACAAAATAGAAAAAAAGTTAATTGGTGCTTGTCTTGTATCACTTTTTGAGGAGTGGCCTTTAATACATTCAATTGGGGTGGATTCTTCGCATAGAGGAAAGTATCTCGCAACAACAATGCTTAAAAATGCACTAACAATTTTGAATAAGGAATATCCTATATTACGATTGTTTGTAACAATAGGAAACGCTTCTGAATCAGTTTATTATGAACTTGGATTTATTCCAGGTGTTGAATTTAAAAGATTTTATATACCAGTATTGAATGGTGAACATGAAAATTGGATATAAGCCATAAAAATAGACATACTTATTTTATACAATAAAATAAGGAGTTGTGAGAAAATATGATAGAGTCAGATACGATAGAACTATTACGTGCGTGCGATGCAGGGATAAAAATGGGAGTCGCGTCAATTGATGAAGTTTTAGAATATGCCTATGATGATAAGCTGAAAAAATATTTGATTGACTGCAAAGACAAACATGTTAAATTAAAAAATGAGATACACACCCTTTTAGATGAACTTCACGACGACGGCAAAGAGCCGAACCCAATGGCTAAAGCTATGTCGTGGATAAAAACAAATGCGAAATTGATTGTGAAGGAGTCAGACCATACAATTGCTGACTTGATAACAGATGGATGCAATATGGGTGTAAAATCGCTCAATAAGTATCTAAATCAGTATAAGGCGGCTGACGAAAAGCCTAAAGATATTACGAAACGGCTTATTAGTCTCGAAGAAAAGCTTGCTGAAGATATGCATCAGTTTTTGTAAATAAGTCTGATAAATTTTGTTAACACTGCGGACAGAAATTGAGTGGAGTCATGGAATGAGGGACTCATAAAAAGAACAAGGTGAGCTTATAGGATTGGGATTTGAAAGGTTATGTAAACGGCATCGCGCTTGTAAATACGCGTTTGCCGCCCAGGAAAATCCCGTATCTATATAAAGCACCAGCTGGCTGCAGGAAGCGCTACCCATACGTAATGTTAATATATGTCTCTGATTCCGCATTAGGTGCTTGTCGATATATATTTTCCCTTATGCGTTGAAAATATGCTGAAAAACAACTATGATTGTGAGACGCAGATATTCGCCTTTATAATGTTGTAAAAAAGACCGTTTGGTAATATAATATTACTTATATTACTGAATTGGTCTTTTCTTACTGATTTGGGGTATTATATAGCATGACTCATTAAACCCTTGTAAATGCGACGTTTAGAAGAGTATAAAAAGTAACTTAACATTCCTTCTATGTATATCAGATCACTCCTTATTTGCTGGAGGCGGAGGAATAAAAATTTTGTTTGGTACAGGCATATCTATTTTCGTGATATGCCTGTTTGACTATTATTTACAAAGAAAAGAAAAAAGAGAAAATCCGGTGGGAAATGAAGAAGGTATTTTTAGTTAACAGTTTTAAAAGGAAGTTGATGGTTGCCCTTATGTCTGTAGGGCTGGTGCCATTAATCATTATCAGCATTTTATATCAGAATATCCTGAATAACCGTATCGTTGAGGATACGAATGCAGCAAGCATTGAAAAGCTGAAGTATTTAAGTATGAATATCGAACGTCAAATAGATGCGGCAGAGCAATTACTTGGCTGGATTACATATAATCAACGCCTGGAACAAATTTTGAAAAAGTCATATGATCAGGTTTATGAAAAACAGATGGACATTATTGAATTCAGCTCCTATACCATGGAATATGCCATTAATGCCAACGTAGAAAATAAGATTTTTAAAATACTGATCATGAATGAGGATGGTTCTTCCTTTCAGATGGGCAACGGTTATTCCCTTCTTCGGGAAGCGGATATCATGGAAGCGGGCTGGATGGAAACATTCCAGAGAAGGAAAGCGGATGAATTGATTCTGAGCATGGACCGGTATGCGAAAGATACCTTTGTTTTCCCTATGAGCAGCCGTATTTATGACAATCTGACCGGCAAGCCCATAGGCTGGTGCTTATTGATCTTTCAGAATAATATGTATTCAGATTATCTGCTTGCCGGAACTGAGGAAAATAGACAGGAGCACCTTTTTATCATTAACGGAAGCGGCCAATGCATTGCACATACTGATAAAAATCTGTTGGGGACAGATATGTCAGATGTTTCTATGGTTCAAGAGATTCTTCAATCCGGTCAGGAGACCGGTCATGTTACAGGAATCTATGATGGGGAGGCCATGATTCTCCATTACTATCAGATTCCGAATACAAATATGATAGAGATCCAGGGTACTTCCCTAGAGGCATTCTTACAGGAGAAACGCAGCATGACCAGACTGCTGGCCTTGCTCATCCTCACTACGGTGACGGCTATTTTATTTGTAATTCTCTATTTAAGCAATATGCTGATGCGGCCGATTAATACCATCAGCGAATACATCAAGAAAGTACCGGGAAGTGGTTTTAAGGGTAATATGGTCCTAAAGGGGGATGACGAGTTTAAGAAAATTGCGATATCCATTAACAACATGGAACGGGAGATTCTCCAGCTGATGGAACGGGAAAAGCAGGAAGAGGAAGTAAAGAAGAAACTGGAATTTAAGGTTCTTCAAAATCAGATTAACCCGCATTTCCTCTATAATACTCTAAACTCGATTAAGTGGATCGCCTCGCTGCAGCATGCGGATACCATCCGGGATATGACGTCTGCACTGGGCCGTCTTCTTCAAAATATCTCCAAAGGTACAGACAGTAAGATACCGATTTACGAGGAGATGTCCTTATTAGATGATTATATTCTGATTCAGGACATCCGTTACAGTGGAAAGATACAGGTGGAATACCACATTGGAAACAGTGAGATTACCCAGGCCTATATTGTGAAATTTTTATTGCAGCCAATTGTGGAAAATGCTATCTTTCATGGAATCGAGCCAAAGGATTCAGGAGGCAGGATTGACATCTATCTGGATCGTGTGGAAGATGATATTCATATTAGCATCGTGGATGACGGAATTGGAATGACTAAGGAGCAGATTGCTTCCCTTTTATATCCGGAAGAGGCAGGGGAAAATGTACGGGGACTCAGCGGAATCGGTGTCAGCAATATTCGAGAGCGGATTATAATGACCTACGGAAAAGAGTATGGAATCGAAATCACCAGCCGTATGGGAGAGTATACCAGAGTGATGATTAAAATCCCCTATGAGAGAGAAGGTTAAAAATTGAAAACAATCATGATTATAGATGACGAACCTCTGATCCGACGAGGCCTGGAGAGCATGATTCACTGGGAAGATATGGACTGTCGGTTGATTGGTCAGGCTGCCAGTGGGGAGGAGGGGCTTTTAAAAATCCGGGAATGGAAGCCGGATATTGTATTTACTGATATCAAGATGCCGAAGATGGACGGGATTGCCATGATGAAGGCGGTTGCAAATGAAGCAGATCCGCCTGTATTTGTAGTCCTCAGTGGATATAATGATTTTGAATTGGTCAGAGCCGCTATGCGTCTAGGCGCTGTGGACTACTTGATGAAGCTGAATCTGGAAGAAGAGGAATTAATCCGCGTAGTGAAAGAGGCATCAGAGCGGGTAGCTGATAAGAGGAAAGAGCCGGTTTCTGTTCCGCCTTCCTATGATTTTAAAGAGCATTTTCTAAAAGAACTCCTAAGGATGCGTCAGGATAAAGAGTTTTACCGGAAGATGGAACCACAATCATTTAACTTAAAGTCAGGAGCCTCTTATCGGCTGCTGGTCATAAAGCTGACAGAACTTCCGGACGAACAATGGAATCAGAGTAAATTGTCTCAGAATTTCCTGATCAATATCTGTAAAGAGCAGATTTCAGAAGATGTAGAAGTTTATGAATATCATCTGGAGGCTGATACATTTGTGCTTTATATTGAGAGCGGAGGAGTCCTTTCCAAATCAGTGCTGATTTCTCAATGTGAGGCGATGGAGCTGGCAATCAAGAAATATTTAAATCAGGAAATCAGGATTGGAATCAGTACCCCGCATCATAATGCCATGCATCTTCCGGAGGCATTTGAGGAAGCCTTGCAAAGCATTGCCTTCCATATCGGCGGAGTCAATACCAGAATACATTTCTATATGGATCTATTAAATACACACTATCTGGAAAAGCAGGTGGATCATATAAAATCTGAGACGGATTTGTTTGATGCAATAGAGAACTTTTTGCTGCAGCTGCAGAAGTTTATCACCCAGCGTGCCACAAGGGAGGAAGCTGTACATATTTGTTATCTGCTGATCACTCAGATTTATGAATTGGATTCCAACAGTAAGCCCTTTTTTATCCGTTGGTTTGGGAAAGAATATACCTCCGTCCGGGATTTTAGCAGTGAGGTGGATTTGGCGATGGTAAGTACGTGGGTACTTCGGCTGGAACAGGGGCTTAACAGCTTCAGTCAGGAATATATGGGGGAAATTTACCGATATAAAGTTAAGAAAGCAAAACAGTTTATTTTAGAGAATGTCTACCAGAAAGTTTCTTTGAATCAGGTGGCGGCTGAACTGGAGATTACACCGGGCTACCTGAGCAGAATCTTTAAAAAGGTCACGCAGCAATCTTTTTCTGACTATATTGCAGAGATAAAAATTGAGGAGGCCAAAAAGCTTCTGCTCCAGGATAACAACCGGGTATATGAAGTGTCGAATAAGCTGGGATATGAAGATCCATATTATTTCAGTAAAGTATTCAAAAGGGTAACTCAGATGACACCCAGCGAGTATATTGCAAGAAATTAAGCAAGGCCCATCAGCCCTTTAAACCGCTGGTGGCCACCCCTTCGATGAAGAAGCGCTGCATACTTAAGAATAGTGAGCCGACCGGAATCAGGGAAATCAGCGCAGCGGCCATAATCAGATTGTAGTCTGCCGAATACTGTGTGATGAACATGCGTAGTCCTAGCTGTATGGTTTTTAATTCATTGGAATTTAAGTAAATCATGGGACCCATGTAATCATTCCACACATTGACAAAACTGAAGATGACCAGGGTCGCAATTGCAGGTTTGGACAGTGGCAGCATGATTTTTTGATAGATTCCAAATTCACTGAGGCCGTCAATCCTGGCGGCTTCTGACAGTTCCGTCGGGATGCCTAAGTATGCCTGGCGGATCAAAAACACGCCGAATGCAGTGAATGCCTGCATAAGTATTAAGGACAGGTGAGTGTCGGCCAGATGCATTTTACGTATCAGGATAAACTGTGGAATCATATATACCTGCCATGGCACCGCAATGGTTGCAACATAGCATAGAAAAATAAAGTCCCTGCCGGGGAATTTCATCTTGGCAAACGGATAAGCCGCAAAGCTGCTGGTCAGCACTTGAAGTAAGGTGATGATGATAGCTAATTTAAAGCTGTTTTTGAAGAATAGCAGCAGGGGAATCTTTGTCCATATGTCTGAAAAATTTTTCCAGTTAACCTGTTCAGGAAGCCAGTGCATGGGAACGGAAAATACATCCTGGCTGGTTTTTAGTGAGGAGGACATCATCCAGAAAAATGGGAGCAGGATGATGAGGCTTAATATGATCAGCAGACCATAAAGGATAATCTTTTTAAAAGAACTAGTTTGTGAGTTCATTCCTCTTAATTCCTTTCTCTCGTTTTTTACATGTAGCTGACCCATTTTTTTTCTGCCCGGAACTGGACGATGGTAATAGCCAGGACTATGATAAACAATATCATGGAGATGGCACTTGCATAGCCAAATTCATAGTTGATGAAAGCAGTGTTATAGATGTTAAACACCAGTACATTGGTGGCCCGGCCAGGCCCTCCGTTGGTCATGACGGATACCAGGTCAAATACCTTAAAGCAGGCAATGGTGAGCATGATACTGACGAAAAATGTAGTCGGTGTCAGCATGGGCAGGGTAATGCTTTTAAAACGCTGGAAGGAATTGGCTCCGTCCACCTTGGCTGCCTCGTAAAGTTCCCGGGGGATTGCCTGAAGGCCGGATAAATACAGGATCATATAGTACCCCATACTTTTCCAGATGCTCACGATAATGATAACCGGCATAGCCCAATCAACGGAGGAGGTCCATCCCGGTGGATTGGCGATACCGAGGAACCTAAGAATATTGTTGACTGGTCCCAGAGTCGGATGGAACAATAAGTTCCATACCACTGCGATCGCTACCAGGGATGCCACATGTGGAAAAAAGAAGATGGTACGGAAGATGTTAATCCCTTTCATCTTCTGGTTTAAAATGATTGCAAGGCCCAGAGCCGCCGCCATGGTGAGTGGTACGGTGAATACAGAGTAATATACCGTATTCCATAAAGAAATCTTAAAGGTGTCATCGGTCCAAAGACGTTTGAAGTTTTCAAACCCCACGAATACCATAGGGTTGGCTGAATCCCATTCCATAAAACTGAGCCCCATGGAACACACGATTGGAATCAGGGTGAAGATCAGAAAGCCAACCAGATTGGGAAGTAAGAACAGGTAGGCCATTGCCATATTTTTAACTTTTCGCTTTGTCATAGTTATGCTGTTGCCAGCTCCTCCTTCGATTAGAATTTTAAAATCCTCTAGATCCATTGCAACGTAGATTTAGAGGATTTTAATGGATGATACTATTTGTTCAGCAGCTTCTGAACACGCTTTGCCATATTGTCAAGGCCGTCATCTATGGTCTCTGCTCCCAGCATAATTAAGTCATGCTCTTCAGAAATTATCTTATCAACGGCACCAGCCTGAGGAATCATCTGACATTCCAGCACAAAGGAATCAACAGTGATAGCTTCTTTGAATCCTTCCGGCATACCTTCTACATTCACCAGGGTGTTGATGGTTTTCTCATTCTGGTAAGCGGGAAGGGTTCCCAGGCTTGCAAGGAGGTCAGCGCCGGGTTCGGAACACATGAACTGAATGAACCGCCATGCTTCTTCCGGATGGGCTGCATTTTTGTTGATCGCAATTGGAGTAGGGTTGCTGATTGCAATATTTGGATCCTGGCCCTCGAAGTGAGGTGCTTTTGCTGCGCCCCATTCAACGCTTGTTTCACCCTTATTTTTGGCATTAATGATTAAGTTGGCAAACCAGGTACCCATAGGTTCCATAGCAACCTGCTCTTTATAAAATGGTCCGCTGTAGTGGACATTACCGGTTTTTAATGTACCGTAATCCATGGCAGTTTTATCTTCGTTCTGTATGCCAAGGAACAGTTCATATACAGGCTTTAAGAACTGGTAATCACCTTTATCCATGGCATGATCTTTATCCATACCCCAGCGGTAGAGGGAGCCTGGCCAGGTATGAAGATGGGAGCCATAGACCTTGTCATTGCCTTCGCCGGAAGTCAGCTTCTTGGCCAGTTCGCGGTATTCGTCCCAGGTCATATCATTGGAAGGATAATCTACACCGGCTTTGTCAAACAGGGTTTTGTTGTAATATAGGAGATAGTAATCGTTTCTGAACGGAAGACCATATAACTGATTACCGATCTTGATTCCTTCATCCGAACCGTAGTAGGGTGCCATATCCAAACCGCTTTTTTCAACCATATCATCCAAAGGCATCAACTGGTTCTTCTCTACCAGACTTGTGTAGATTGGCATGCTCTTGATTGTGATGACATCAGAGGTATCGCCGGAAGAAAGAAGAACCGGGATCTTGGTGTCGTAATCGGTTCCCCCGATATCAGTAACCTTTACTTTGATATCGGGATTTTCTTTTTCAAACGCCTCCACAAGCACTTTCCAGTAATCGGTTGTGCCATAATCCCAGACGGTGAAGGTGATCTCCACCGGTGCTCCGCCGCCTTTCTGTGTGTCAGAATTTTCTGCCTGTGCAGCTCCTTGCTTCTCAGCCGGTTCGGTTTTAGCGCTTGTACTGCTGCAGCCGGTCAGCAGAGAAACGCCACAGGCTGCGATACAGGTTAATGCGGCTGTTTTTTTCATCAAGTGTTTCAGTTTCATGTAAACTCCTCCTGTTGTTTGTGTTGATATCGGTATTATAAAAAAATAGACGGTGTAATTGAATGGAATATCTGTTTTTATTTCGCCATTATTGAAACTCTGAAGGATAATTTTGATTTTAACCCTATAAAATTATGAACTTTCATGGAATATATTGCAGTTGCTGCTGGTTGCAGGGATAAAATCATACAGTATTTATGAAAATCCTCCATGTATTTTCCGTCTATATTCTACTATACTTATGGCAGATTAAAAAGGAGGTTTTAAGAATGGAAGCGTGGTTGGAGCAATTATATAAGAAGATAGAGGGGAAGATAGAGGCAGAGTGCAAACGAATAGGTGGAAGAATTCCGTATTGGACGAAAGATGGTATCTATGCGGAAGATTACGCCGTGAAAGATATTTACTGGTGGACCAATGGGTTCTGGCCGGGTATTCTCTGGAAAATGTATTACGCAACCGGCAAGGAGGAATACAAACGGCACGCGCAGGAGGCAGAAAAAACTCTGGATGGAGCACTGCATGGTTTTATGGGACTTCATCATGATACGGGTTTTATGTGGCTCCATAGTGCGGTGGCCGATTACCGTCTGACTGGCTCGGAGGAATCCAGAGTGAGAGGTCTGATGGCCGCCAATATTCTCGCTGGAAGATATAATCCGGCGGGAAGCTATATCAGGGCATGGAATCAGGAATGTGTGAAAGAGGGGGAGGACTGTACCGGATGGATCATCGTGGATTCCATGATGAATATCCCATTGCTTTATTGGGCGAGTAAGGAACTAAAGGATCCCAGATTTTACAACATTGCAAAGAATCATGCGGATACAATCATGAGAACTTTGGTCAGAGAGGACGGATCCTGTGGGCACATTGCCTGTTTGAACCCCGATACCGGAGAACTGGAACGGATTCTGACGGGACAGGGATATTCGGATACATCCTCCTGGTCCAGAGGGCAGTCGTGGATTCTGTACGGTTTTGCGCTGAGCTATCGACATACGGGGAATGCTGCTTATCTTGAAACAGCGAAAAGGACGGCCCATTATTTTATCTCCAATATCACTTTGACGGAATATATTCCGCTTTGTGATTTCCGCCAGCCGGATCAACCGGCATATCTGGATGCTTCCGCAGGATTGTGTGCCGCTTGTGGACTCTTAGAGATTGCGGAGCATGTGGAGGAGGGAGAGAAAGCCCTTTACCGGAAACATGGTGAAAGGATTGTGAAAGCCATATCGGAAGTGTGCTGTAACTGGGATCCGAATGTGGATTCGATCGTGCAGCAGTGCAAGGTGGATTACCATGGCAGCGGCAACCGGCAGACGGATTTAATTTATGCGGATTATTTCCTTGTGGAAGCGGTTTTAAGACTTCTTAATAAAGACTTTTTAATTTGGTAAAGAGGGAAAGAAGGTGTGGCAATGAAACAGATCATAGAGAGACTGCATAAAAGAGAGGATTTTGAAAGGCTTGTTTTAGAATTGCTGAATCCCCTAAAACCATATTATTCTCAGAAAGGGGCCTGTCTTAAATTAGGCAGCACGGCGGCGGTTTATGATCAGGACGCCGCCTTGGCGGAAGGATTTTTAAGGCCGCTATGGGGGCTAGTTCCATTGTGGGCAGGAGGAAGCGAAGAGTCAGAGTTTAAAAAGATTTATCAAAAAGGTCTGGCTGCAGGCACAAACCCGGATGGTGCAGAGTACTGGGGAGGATTTCAAGATGTAGATCAGCGGTTTGTTGAGATGGCCGCAATCTCTTACGGGATTTTAATGTCACCGCAGGTAGTATGGGAACCGCTGTCAGAACAGGAACAGTCTAATTTGGCCGGATGGCTGGATGGAATCAACCATTATCAGTGCCCGCCCTGTAACTGGATGTTCTTTGGAATCCTGGTTAATGTTGCATTAAAGTCTCAAGGACGGCCATATAATGAAGATCGTCTGATAGAATATCTGGATTATATTGAGTCATGTTATCAAGGGGAAGGTTGGTATATTGATGGTCAGAATGGGGAAAAGGACTATTACGTTTCCTTTGCATTTCATTATTATGGGCTTATATATGCACGGTATATGAAAGCAGAGGATCCTAAACGGTGCAGGATTTATGAACAGAGGGCATTTAGCTTTGCTGGAGAATTCCTTTACTGGTTTGCGGAGGATGGTTCTGCACTGGCCTATGGACGGTCTTTGACGTATCGTTTGGC
Organism: Lacrimispora sanguinis; assembly: GCF_044987295.1. Classification (NCBI taxonomy): domain Bacteria; kingdom Bacillati; phylum Bacillota; class Clostridia; order Lachnospirales; family Lachnospiraceae; genus Lacrimispora; species Lacrimispora sanguinis. Next base: position 4,228,062 of record NZ_CP173277.1, read on the forward strand.
ACAGGTTTCATTTTTCTCCATGTGTGTGGCCAATGAATTGGAGGTGCTTCCTCTTCCGGTGATGAAAGGACTGATTGTGCGCCATCTGCAGTTCTGGTTGAAACAGTCTATATTTGATAATGCCGGCATTCTGACGATAGGATATGGATATTCCAATCTGCTGATGTCGGAACAGTATAATGCCCCTGGTTCTCCATACTGGTGCATGAAGGCATTTGCCCTGTTATCTCTTCCGGCAGCCCATCCTTTTTGGGAGATGGAAGCAGCCCCCTTGCCAGAAATGGATGATCTGCGTGTAATTTCAAATGGTTCTATGCTGGTGCAGCGTCTGGGAGGAGAAGTATCTGCTTATGTCAAGGGACGTAGTCTGCCACATCACCATGTGCACATGGAGGAGAAATATTCTAAGTTTGTATATTCCAGTAAGTTCGCATTTAGTGTTCCCCGGTCTCTTCGGACTTTGGAGGAAGCGGCTCCTGACAGTGTTCTGGCTGTAGAGCATGGTGGGATGATTCATACGAAAGGAATTACAGGACGTTCGTATATTGAGAATAATGAAATCTATATGGAATGGTCTCCCTGCGAGGGAGTCGATATCGTAACAAGGATTGTGCTTCTTCCTAAGGGGCACAGAAGAATTCATACAATTAACAGCAGATTCTCCTGCAAAGCCTTTGATTGCGGTTTTGCCATACCTTGTAATAAGGAGACAAGGAAAGAACTATTGGAAAATGAGGGAGTTGCATCAGTATACAATGGCTGGACCGGTTACCAGGCCAGATGTGTAGGAAAGAAGGGGAAGGGATTCCTGATCCATGCTGCGCCTAACACCAATCTAATGGATCCGAAAACAGTGATTCCCAGTGTTGTGTACGAAATTATAGAAGGAACTCAGACGGTCATGACTGAATTCCTGGAAGTAACCGATGAGAGTGTGGTATAACACGAGTTATAATCAAAAAGGCTGGTATTTATTCAATGGAAGATTGAATAACCAGTCTTTTTTAATTTGTAATTATCATACGGTTGGTAATAAAAGGAACAGGAAACCAGAGATTTATATGCCATATATATACAATTGAACCATTTTTTGCGCGTTGTTCAAAGAATAACCAGCATGTTATACTTGTAAAAAACTAAGAGAGAAAAGGAACATGTGATGAACAAAAGTATTATGAAGAAACTATTTCTGTCTGTCTCCGTTTTTATGGTGATCATTCTGAGTTGTTACTTAAGCAGGGTGGCATTTGCTGAAAAGCCTAACAGAATTTCCTCAGAACCTTCCCAAGATTCCACAACCATAACGGTTGCAGACAATCCGGTACCTCTTTCCCCGAAAACCATTGCAGATAATTCTGAAACGGCTGCTGTCCTTGCTGCAGAGGAATCAGATGCACCACCCGCAACGGAACAGTCTACTTCGTTAGCAGCGGAATCATCAGCTTTACCCGCAACGGAACCCACCAACTTACAGTCCGGAAAATTAGTTGGATATTATGCAGCATGGGCGGCCTATTATAATTACTATCCAAATCAGATCGATGCCGGGAAATTGACCCATATTAATTATGCCTTTGCCAACATTGGTTCTGACTTAAAGCTAACCCTGGGTTATCCTGACGTGGATTCTTCTAATATAAAGCTTTTAAATTCTTTAAAGCAGACAAATCCGGATTTAAAAACACTGATTTCCGTCGGAGGCTGGAACTGGTCAGGGAAATTCTCGGATGCGGCTCTGACAGAGGAGACCAGGACTGCATTTGCAGACAGTTGTGTTGATTTCATTAAAAAATACGGGTTTGACGGAGTTGACTTGGACTGGGAGTATCCGGTCAGCGGAGGTCTGGCAACAAATACCAGGCGCGGAGAAGATAAACATAATTTTACTCTGCTTCTTAAAAAGATTCGAGAAAAACTGGATGCTCAGGGTGCTGCTGACAATAAGCACTACTTACTGACCATTGCAGGAGGAGCGGATACTTCTTACATAAACAAAGTAGAACTGTCAAAGCTGGCCCAGTATCTGGATTATGCAAATCTCATGACCTATGATCTGCATGGATATTGGGATTCCAATACAGATCTTCTGGCTCCTTTATATGACAACGATGATCCTTCTCCTCAGTATAAATCCAGTGTGGATAAGGCTGTCAATGCCTGGCTGGGCGCCTCTTTTCCGGCAGAAAAGCTTGTAATGGGGATTCCGTTCTACGGATATTTATATTCTTCTGTAAATAATTCAAACAATGGAATGTACCAGACCTTTGGCGGTTCCAGTTCCATTGGATATCAGGATATTAAAGACAAATATTTAAATAAACCAGGTTATACCAGTCATTTCCATTCCCAATCAATGGCTCCCTGGATATTTAATGGTACAATCTTTATAAGCTATGAAGACCCGAAGTCCATAGGCTATAAATCTGATTATATCAAATCAAAGAAGTTAGGCGGTGCTATGGTTTGGGAGCTGAGCCAGGATCCAAAGGGAGAACTTCTCAGTGCACTGTATCATGGATTAAAACAATAAAAGAAAGGCGTCAGTTCCTTATCCCAGGCAGGGAATATGGAATTGACGCCTGTTTTTATCTTATTTTTCCAAAGTGCTTAGACCAGCAACTTCATCAACGGGAAGAGAAAAAGCAATGGCATGTTCTCCGGTTTCTTTTAACACCGTTTCACAGATGGATTTAAGAACTGCCTGTTTATCCGTGAAGGGAACCAGGATAAGGAGAATTTCCTTCTCGCTGGAAAGAGTCAAACCAAAAAGCTTTTTTGAATCATCAGCAAGAGCTTCTCTGGCTTTGACCAGGGTTCCTCCCTTGCAGCCGGCATTTCTTGCCGCTTCCATAATAGGAGCGGAAAGGTCGGTATTGATGACAGCAGCAATTAGTTCGTATCTGATCGTATCTGACATAGAGCGATCCTCCTTGTGATAATCTGTGGATGTGGGCATATCCCCGGCTGCCGGGGCAGTTTCTAATATACTGGAAGCAGCGGCGCTGATCCCTGATAAGGGGATGGTGAATACAATGCCATAGCCTGGCTTTTCAAGCTCTAATGTTTCGTGCAGTGCAGATAGTAAGCGTCTGGTAGCTGCTTCCTCCACAATTCCGATAACCAGATCTTTTTCCGGCTCATCAAACCCCAGGCAATCCCTGATTGCAGAGCTTGCGGTTCCATGTCCTCTGGTAATGAGAAGCAGTTCCTGATGATGTTCTCTAAAAACGGAAGCTGCTTTCTCGCCCTTTCCTCTGGCTACGATAATCGTGATCCAGTTTATTTTACGATTGGAAGTCATCAGCCTCCTCCTTTCCTAAGTCAATAAATTCTAACTCCATATTAAGAAGCGGCGCATTGGCCGGAACGTTCGCTTTTTTAGTTTTGTAGTTATAGGAAACACCGATGAGCTGAATAATGATCAAAGGCGTCATGGCAACCATGGCTACGATACCAAAGGCATCAGTTACAATATTTCCTCCCAGAGCCTCACAGGCTCCCATTGCAAAAGGAAGCAGGAAGGTAGCCGTCATAGGACCGGAAGCAACCCCGCCCGAATCAAAGGCAATGGACGTAAAAATAGGTGGGACCACAAAGGAAAGGCCAAGGGCCAGGGCGTAGCCGGGAAGCAAGAGAGCCATTAAGGGCAGGCCGGTCATAACCCTTATGATTGACAATCCAAGGGAGATAGCCATGCCTATGGATAATCCTGTCATCATGGTTTTTTCTGAGATTGATCCTCCTGTAATCTCCTCTACCTGCTTATTTAAAACCTGTACGGCAGGTTCGGCTTTCACGATAAAGTAACCGATAAGCATGCCGATGGGAACCATGACCCAGTTATAATGGAGTGAGGCAAGCTGCTGCCCCAGATAATTACCGGCAGGCATAAAACCTACGTTGACGCCGGTAAGGAAGAGCGTCAGTCCGATGTAAGAGTAGATGAGTCCTACCAGGATTTTAATCAACTGTCTTTTTCGCAGCTTCAGAAAGAAAAGCTGGAATATGATAAAGAACACCAAAACAGGAAAAAGAGCCAAAAAGACTTCCCATGCATAATCAGGAAGTTCATGCTGAAAAGCCAGCCAGAGATCCTGGGAATTATTTATGGAAGGGATCATTAAGGGTTCATAATCAGTGGCAGAGGATTTATAGACCAGACCCAGTATCATAACGGAAAGAATCGGTCCTATGGAACATAGGGCGACCAGACCGAAGCTGTCGCTATCCGAGTTCTTACCCCGTCCGATTGATGAGAGACCCACGCCAAGAGCCATGATAAAGGGCACTGTAATAGGTCCTGTTGTAACACCGCCGGAGTCAAAGGCTACAGCCAGAAATTCTTTAGGAACAAAAGCGGACGTTACAAAGAGTATGGCATAACAGATCATAAGGATATGGGATAAGGTCCAGCCAAACAAGGTTCTTAAAAATGCGATTGCCAGGAATACCCCAACTCCTCCGGCCACAGAAAGAATCAGGACCATGTCAGGAACTGCGGGCGTCTGTCCCGCCAGGACCTGAAGGTCAGGTTCTGCGATGGTAATGATAAATCCAACGACAAAACAGGCAAAAACAATAAGCGGAAGCTTTTTGGATTTTGCCAGGTGGGCACCCGCTTTTTCGCCGATAATCATCATGGACATATCAACACCAAGTGTGAAAAAGCCCATTCCAACGGTTAAAAGGGTTGCACCTACCAGAAACAGCATCAGTGGGTCAAGAGGCATGGGAGTGATGGTTATGCACAGGATCAACACGATACATGTAACGGGCAGGACAGATGATAAGGATTCTACTATTTTTTCTTTTAATTTTTGATTCAAAGAGATACCTCCTGTTGTCCGTCTTTTATGATAGGGATTCTTAAGAATGATAATTTGCACAGAATTGTGCGTGAGCCTGCAGACTCTTTTTAGATCATGACTAGTTTAACATACAATTAGTTGCGAGTGCAACTAAAATTTTTATGAACAATTGGTATTTCTGGAAAATTCCCTTTTCAACTGTTCACAAATGTACAATTACCTGTCTTACTAATTTCATACCCTTTTAATGGAAGGAGGTTGTTTTTAAATTCCTGAGAATTTACGGTATCGGCAATGCTTTGAAAGACCGGATGGTTAAAGGCTTCCTTAGAAAAGACCAGGTCCATGGATGCAAAGGACAGAGGGATATAATCCAGTTGTGGGTATGCAGCCAGGTGGGAGATATCGCCGATGCCTGCGTCAGCACTTCCCGATGCGACCGCATTAGCGGCTGACATGTGGGAGAGACATTCCTTCTGGTATCCGTGTATAGCGGCCTTCTCCGTGTTTTGAGTTGAAAGGCTGGAGTCCATATAGATCCGGTACCCGTTACCCTTCTCTCGGTTTATGAACCTAATATCCGGCCGGCATAAATCCTTTAAGGTGTGTATGCCCTTTGGATTTCCTTTTCTGATATAAAGACCTGCCTGAAGATTGCAGATATGAAGGACTACGGCTTCCTTTCCTGGCATCAGGTTTTGAATCTGCTGAATTTCCTGTCCTTCCCGGCCGATACAGAAAGAGGTGAGAGCCATATGGGTCTTTTCAAAGTACAGGGAATACAGGCTGTTATATTCATTCATATAAGAATGCAGGATGGGAAGGCTGTCCGGACGCAGGCTCAGCTGGCTGCGAAACAGCTCCACAACTCTGGATTCCTGGCTGCTTATAATCAGGCCGCTGGCATTAAGAAGATAATCCATCTGCCGGATTGCAGAATCGGCGGTAAACAGGGGGATGTCCATGATCCCGGGAAGAGGTTCATCTGCGTGGGAAGAGCTGTTGCTGCCTGGAATCTTTAAATATTCATCCAGCTGTTCCTGACTGATCCTTATCTGCTTACCTACCTTGCTTGCACTTAATTCTCCCCTCTTTATCAGTTCATATACAGTGGATTTTTTAATTTTAAGCTGATCGGCGACTTCCTGGGTGGTATATATTTTTTCCATACGGTTTCCTCTTTATTTCTTGTGGTTTCCATTATTTATAAATAGTTATAGCATATTTCATTTCATTGTCAATCAAAGCCGCAAAAGCCGGCTCAAATCCCGATATTATTATAAAATTAGATTGGCATTGACAATCCGTAGGATATCATCTAAAATGAATTGGTAATTACCAAACGGGACAAAACCCAACGAAACATAATTAAAATGAACAATAATATATTATTGTTCAAAAACCAGGAGGAAGTATTATGAAATCAGGAAAGAAATTACTTGCAGTAATGATGGCGGCTATGTTTGCTGCCGGTACGGTTGCGGGGTGCGGTTCAACCGGTACAAAGGCTACGCAGGCAGATCAGACAACTGCAAAAGAGGAGACCAGTAAGGTTGAAGAAACTACGAAGGCAGCTGAAACCACCGAGGCAAAGGCAGAGAAAGAAGACCTTTATGTTTTTATTGCGGCCAGTTTAAAAAATACAATGGAAAAGATTAAGGAAACTTATGAAAAAGATCATCCAAATGTAAACATAATATACAATGCAGACAGCTCCGGCACTCTTCAGACCCAGATCGAAGAAGGCGCCCAGTGTGACGTTTTCTTTTCTGCAGCAACCAAGCAGATGGATGCGTTAAAAGAAGGCGGATTTGTAGTAGACGGCTCCATCAGCAACCTGCTTGAAAATAAGATTGTTCTTATTAAGCCAAAAGATGGGAAAACTGAGGTAACTGGTTTTGACAATATCACAAAGGCATCAAGCCTTGCTCTCGCAGGAGAGGATGTACCAGTTGGCCAGTATGCGAGAAAGCTGTTCACCAATCTGGGAACCCTTGATCAGGTAATGAAGATGGAAATTAATGAAGGCGCGAATGTTACTGCTGTTTTGACAGCAGTTGCAGAAGGAAGCAATGAAGTTGGTGTTGTTTATGCAACCGATGCAGCTTCTATGGCAGACAAGGTTGAAATCATTGCAGAAGCAGATAATAGCATGATCGATCCTGCTGTTTATCCGGTGGGCCTGATCATCGACAAGGAGGCTTCAGAGGGGCAGGTTAAGGCAGCCGCTGATTTTAAAGAGTATCTGGTAAACGATGAAGGCGTTATGAAGCTGTTTACAGATGCCGGATTTGCAAAATCCACAAAATAATAATACATAAAAAAGGGGGTGAAAATCTATGCTTGATCTGATGAAAACAATAGATTGGAGTCCCCTTTTTATTTCTCTTAAAACGGGGATTCTGGCAACTGTGCTGACATTTTTTCTGGGAATAGGCGCTGCTAGACTGATCATGAAGCTGAATAACACGGCAAAATCCATTGTAGATGGTATCTTAACATTGCCTTTAGTGCTCCCGCCTACTGTGGCCGGGTTCTTTCTTCTTTTGATCTTCAGCCTTCGCAGACCTTTCGGTAAATTCCTTTTTGAAGAATTTAACATAAAAATGGTACAAACATGGCCAGGCTGTGTTATAGCTGCTTTTGTCATCGCGTTTCCTTTGATGTACCGGAATGCGAGAGCAGCTTTTGAGCAGGTAGACGTTGACATGATTCATGCGGGAAGGACCCTTGGTTTATCGGAGAGGAAGATTTTCTGGAAGATTATCGTTCCCATTGCGGCACCTGGACTGGCTTCCGGGACCGTGCTCGCCTTTGCAAGAGCCATCGGAGAATACGGGGCCACTGCCATGCTGGCAGGGAACATCCTGGGAAAGACCAGAACGGTTTCCGTTGCAATAGCTTCCGAAGTAGCGGCAGGAAACTGGGATAAGGCTGGATTCTGGGTTTTTGTCATTGTTATCTTGTCTTTTTTTATCGTTGCTGTTATAAATTATATATCCGGAAAAAATATGAAACATGTGAACAGGTGGATTTGATATGGCATTGCAGGTAAACATCCGAAAAAAGTTTTCAGGATTTGAATTAAATGTAGAATTTGAGACTGAAGCCGGCTGCATGGGGATCTTAGGAGCCTCAGGCTGCGGGAAAAGTATGACTTTAAAATGTGTGGCAGGAATTGAAACACCGGATCAAGGCCGGATTGTTTTAAACGGGAAGGTGTTGTTTGATTCGGAAAAAGGGATCAATCTACCTGCCAGAGAACGCCGTACCGGCTACCTGTTTCAGAACTATGCCTTGTTTCCCACCATGACCGTAGAGGAAAACTTAAGTATCGTGCTTCCAGGAAAAAAACGGGATAAGTTACCCCTTGTTGCAGAACAGCTAAGGCGCTTTCAGCTGGAAGGGCTGGAAAAAAGATACCCCTCCCAGCTATCGGGAGGGCAGCAGCAAAGAGTGGCTCTGGCCCGCATGCTTTTATACAAACCGGATATTATTATGTTAGATGAGCCCTTTTCTGCATTGGATGGCTTTTTAAAGGACACGCTTCAGATGGAAATGCTGGAACTGATCAGGGACTATAGCGGTGATGTGCTCATGGTATCCCATTCCAGAGATGAAATCTACAAATTCTGTGACCATATGATGCTCCTTTCAGAAGGAAAGACTATATTAAAAGGCTGCACAAAAGACATTTTCCGAAGACCGGAACGAATGGAAGCGGCAAAGCTGACCGGCTGCAAAAATATATCATCCATAGAGAAAATAAGTGATTATGAGCTTTATGCCTGTGAATGGAAGATAAAGCTTAAAACAGAGGAGAAAATCGGAGATTCCGTCAGGTACGTGGGAATCCGGGGCCATAACCTGATTCCGGTTCAGGAACGGTCGGAGGAAAATGTCATGGGAATTGAATTGGCTGGGTTTGCTGATACGCCTTTCCAAAGGCAGTACCTGTTCCAGAACTCAGACGATAAATCCTCCTCAAAGATCTGGTGGGTCCAGGATAAAATGGACTTTGAGGAAGGAAAGATTCAAAATATTCCGCCATTTATGAAGTTTCCCAAGGAAGACCTCCTGCTTTTGCTATAGTGTTTGTGAGAACCGGTTGACAATGAGTATAGAAATGCTTACAATCATTTTATGAAAAAGCAGTATAATCTTTTGGCTTATAATCCATAATTACTTCTATATATTTCCACTTTCCTGCCATGCATTTTTGGCAGAACCCGCCCCGTTTTACCGGGTGTAAAGGTATACCGAAGTATATTTCAACAGGCCAGGATTGGATGAGAGGAGGCATATGAGATGAAACTCAGTGCAAGAAATCAGTTTAAGGGAAAAGTTGTAGGAATTGAGACAGGTGCGGTAAACGCCATTGTAACCATTGATATTGGCGGCGGCAATATCGTATCGTCCACAGTTTCCATGGCGGCGGTGAAGGACTTAGGACTGGAAGTCGGAAAGGATGCCTATGCCATCATTAAAGCGACTTCTGTAATGGTTGGGATTGATTAAAAGTATATTTTCTAAAAAACTGACAGTCCTATATAAGACAGTTTAAATTAAAAACTGTTTATGGGCACTGCCAAGTAAGATGTGTAAGAAAGGAAGCGTATCGTTCAATCCGAATGATACGCTTCCTTTCAATTTGTACGATGATTTATTGTTGTTTTGGCTTGATTGGACTTATCTGCTATATGGACAGGGGAAGAAAGGAAGTAATTGGAACACCAAAACAATGAGATAGAAATCAAACAAACAGAGAATTTATGAAATGTATTGGAGAACTATTGACTCTAGCATAGTGCTATAGTTTATGATAATTGATGCAGTTGGATTAATTGCAAGGAGGTGGTATTTATGCTCAAAATTGGAGATTTTTCAGCATTATCAAAGATAAGTATTTTTATGCTCCGGCACTACAATGAAATAGGTTTGCTCATTCCGGTATATATTGATGAGTTTACAGGTTACCGCTATTACAGCGAAGAACAGCTCCCTATTGCCAATCGTATACAGGCGCTAAAAAATATGGGGTTTGGGTTGTCAATTATTAAGGATATCCTAGCGGAATACAATAATGAGGATAGCCTAAAACGATATTTGACTCTTCAAGCCGCTCAAAAACAAGAAGAAATTGAGATAATGCAAAAGCAATTACTGTTGCTTCAAACAACCATAAAGGGTCTTAACAAGAGTTCCTCACTTTCCAGATTTAACATAGCGATTAAGGAAATTCCTAAAAGGAATGTCATAAGTTATCGCAGTACAATTGCCGCATACAATCAGGAGGGTATTCTGTGGAAGGAATTGTCGGAGAATATTGAGGAACAAAACATACAGTATGCTAATCCAAGCTACAACATTGCAATCTTTCATAATGAAGGATTTGTAGAACATGAAATTGATGTAGAAGTTCAGAGAGCTGTTGTTGGAAATTATAGAAGTACAGATATTGTAAAATTCAAAAGCGTTCCTGTGATTACCGCCGCGACATTAACTTACAAGGGTGGTTACATTCAACTTGTCGAAGCAAATGAAGCAATTGCAAATTGGATTTCAGAAAATGGTTATGAATTTGATGGTCCAATCTTCAATATCTATCATGTTTCTCCTGAAACTGAACCCGACCCGGCCAATCTGATTACAGAAGTATGTTTTCCAATTAGAAGCAAATAGCGTGTTCATTTTAATCGTTGCTGAATAAGCAGCGGTTTTTTTGTTACTTAAATTTCTTTTATACCTATTGACTCTAGTACCGTACGATACTGTACGCTTATTACAAAGAGAAAAGGAGGTATAAATTTGGAGGCTATTTCAGTTAATAATCTATCAAAAGAGTATGCAAGCGGTAAAATGGCGCTTGACAATGTAAGCATTACAGTTTCAACAGGAGAAATATTTTCTTTGTTGGGGCCGAATGGAGCGGGTAAAACGACATTAATCAATATCCTGACTACGTTTTTAAACCCTACAGGCGGGCGGGTATCGGTTCTAGGTCATGATGTTATTACAGAGCAGAAATCTGTTAGAGCCGATATTTCCTGCGTTGCTCAAAAGGTATCCATTGACGATCACTTGTCCCTGCGGGAAAACATGCTGTTCCAAAGCCGACTTCATAAGCTGGACAGAATGACTGCAAACAAGCGCATGGACGCTCTTATTGACACATTTAGCTTAAAAGAATATGAAAAGTACAGGGTAACAGCATATTCCGGAGGTGTAAAACGGCGTTTGGATATTGCCATGAGTATGATGTCATATCCCAAGATTCTATTCCTTGACGAACCAACTGTAGGAATGGATATTGAATCACGTAAAGCCATGTGGGAAGTCGTTAAAACAATCAAAACCCAGTTTGGCACAACCGTTTTTCTGACAACTCATTATTTAGAAGAAGCCGATATGTTAAGTGATACGGTATGTATTATGAAGGATGGACATGAACTGGTGCAGGATACACCGGAACATTTACGAGAACATACCCGCAAAAATATTGTTCGTATTGATTTGAATGATCCAGAAAGGCAACAGGAATTAGCAGCGCAGATTTCAGCCCTGCCATTTGTGAAAGGAATTCGAAAAGAGCAGAATACCATTTATGCAAATACGTATGACGCAAAAAAGGACTTTTACGTTCTGAATCAATTTTTGTCAGACAAACGAATTCATTACTCCGCAATTGGAGTTGTAACACCCAGCCTTGATGATATCTTTCTGTCTCTTACACAAAAAAATGATGGGAGCGTTCGAAATGCAAACTTATAATCTTTTTTGGAGAAGCGTAAAATGGCGCTTTCAAAATCCGGTAACTATTATTATGACATTGGTTCAGCCGCTCATTTGGCTTTTATTGTTCAGCACTATATTTAGCGGCGGTAAAGCAGAAGAAAATTACACTGCTTTTATTCTGCCCGGCATACTGGTCATGGGGGTGCTGTCCAGCTCCGGGGTAAGCGGAATCGCCAATTATTCCTTGAAAACAGGAGGCAGTTTCTACCGGATTATGATTTCCCCCGTGAGAAGGAGCTCTGTTATACTTGCTCATATTTTGGATGCCGCTGTCCTGTCATTTATCCAAATTGCAATTTTAATGGGCATCGCTTTTCTAATGTCCGTACGAATTGCTTCAGGAATAAGTGGAATGCTTTCCATGGCTGTATTGCTGTTCCTGGCGGTGGCATTTGTGGCAGCTGTGTCTTATGCCATCAGCCTTACGCTGCCAGATGAAAATTCTTTTATTGCACTTATAAATACGTTCACTTTGCCGTTGTTCTTTGTCAGTTCAGCATTAATACCTTTTGAGCAACTTCGTGGTGGATTCCGGATTGCAGCAATGATTAACCCGTTTACCCATGTTGTTAATAGTCTTAGAATGCTGGTACAAGGAACAATGATTGATTGGTTTCAATTGTTTTCCGTAGTGGGACTTCTCCTCGTCTTAGGTGCAATTAGCTTTATTGCAGCTGTCTATTCATTAAAGAAAGATAGTTATTGATTTATTTCTAAGACATTGGGAAACGTCAACAGATAGAAATATGGCGTAGCTTTGCGCTACGCCACACTTTCAAAACTGATACAATACTGTTATACGAAGGACTGCCATTTGACAGTCCGTTTTATACTTTTTAATTATGTACATGTAAATCTTCATAAAAGGAATAATCTAATCCTTAAAGGTCCCTGGATTTATCCCCTTTCATAATATGAGCGCCAAGGAGGAGTACCAGATAGAATATGCTTAATATAGTAATATGGAATGCAGTTTTTATAAATAATGGCATGCTCTTAAATGGATCTGTCACGGAAAACAGCGCAAAGTAGATACCGATGGCGAGCACCATCAGGGCCGCCGGCTTTAGGATCATATCCCAAGCGTTCCACACAAAATCCACCTTTTTCCGCAGGGTCAGCACATGCATCATGGCCAGAAGCAGTTCACTGGCCAGCATTCCCACCAAATAGGCTAAGATCCCATATTTGGGAATTCCAAAGAGAACAAATCCTAAACGCAATAACAATGCAATGGCGTTCTGGACAAAGGTGACAGAGGTTTTCCCCAGGCCGTTTAAAATACTTCCCATAGTAGTTACCAGATAGAGGAAGGGACAAAGCCATGCTAATATGGTCATATAGGTTCCGGCGCTATTATCCTTAAATACGCTGACACCCAAGTCATTACCAAACAGGGTAAAGATACCGATGCAAAGGATTCCTACGTACAGGCAGTAACGAAGTGACATGGAAATGGCATCACCGATCCTCCGGTCATTTCCCTCTGATTGGGCCTCGGCTACCGTTGGCAGCAAAAGGACGGCCAGGGAATTAAATATGGTGGAAGGGAAAAGAATAAAGGGCAAAGCCATTCCGGTTAAAACACCATATACGGAAAATGCTCCTGAATCGGAAAGCCCTGACATCTGCAGTCTGCTGGGAATCAGGATGGCTTCTGCGCTTGCAAGGACATTTAAGACCAGGCGGTTCCCCATAAGAGGCATTGCCAGGTGCATGAGCCCGGGAGCAGTTTCATGGAAGGAAGATGTAACCGCTGTGACGCCTTCGGGCATTTTTGGTGAAAAAAAGCGATAGGCCGTGATCGTATAAAGAGAAGAAACAATTTCTCCTATCAGATGTCCCATGGCTGCCAGCTGGACAGTGATTTTAATTCCGGATTTTATCATAATATCTGCAATGAGGAACACAGCTCCGATTCTTATGAACTGTTCTATTACCTGAGCAGATGCCGGGACATGAGGGCGCTGCATACCATAATAGTAACCATTGATACAGGCGTGAATGGCCGCACATGGGACGGATACCGCAATAAAGAGAAGAAGAGGGGCGCAGCGGGGTTCCATCAGGATATTGGCGGCCAGGAAGTCCTTAAACCGGATGATGGCGTAAGCCAGGATCATGGAAATTGCCACTGAAATAATAAGGCCGGTTCGGAAGATGGAACGGCCTTTTCTCACATTAGCGGCTACGGACTGGGATATGGCGGTCTGGATGGAACCGGCGCATAAGGCAAAGCAGACGCCAAACACCGGATGGATCAGGTTAAAGATTCCTAGTCCTTCTGCGCCAATGGTCCGTGAGAGAAAAATCCGGTAAAAAAAGCCTAACAACCGGGTAATCAGCCCGGCAGATGTCAAAAGAAGGGTGCCGGTGAGAAGCGCATATTTTCTTGGCGAAAGTTTTCGGGGAAATTTCAGAGAATCATTCATGCAATCTCCTGAAAATGAGAATTATTATAAATATATGGAATGGGTTTCTTCTTCATGACATCTGTTGCAGTTCCATTATGCCAACTCCGATTGTACAAATTTTTATGCATGGCTAAACTGTAACTATAATGAGAATCATTCCTATTGAAATTCTAGGAAATGTGTGTATAATAGAATTTGTAGATGAAGCTTTTAACTTTAGGACTACAGAAAGGCGGAACTAACAATATGAAGCAATTGATTTATCTTGACAATGCAGCAACTACCCAAACACGGCCTGAGGTCGTGGAAGCCATGCTGCCTTATTTTACGGAGTATTATGGAAATCCATCATCCGTATACGAGTTTTCCGGCATCTCAAAAAAGGCCGTCTCAGGAGCCAGAGAAACCATTGCAAATGCTCTGGGAGCCAAGGCCAACGAGATCTATTTTACAGCAGGCGGTTCAGAGTCTGACAACTGGGCACTGATTGCAACTGCTGAGGCTTATGCTAATAAAGGAAAACATATCATCACCAGTAAAATCGAACACCACGCTGTGCTTCACACCTGTGAATATTTGGAGAAGCAGGGCTTTGAGGTGACCTATTTAAATGTGGATGAAAATGGGGTTATAAAGCTGGAGGAGCTTAAAAAAGCCATCCGCCCTGATACCATTCTCATTTCCATTATGTTTGCAAATAATGAAATAGGTACCATAGAACCGATTAAGGAAATCGGTGAGATTGCAAAGGAACACGGAATATTATTCCACACAGATGCGGTCCAGTCATTTGGCCATGTGCCCATTAACGTAGATGAATACCATATCGATATGCTCAGTGCCAGCGCCCATAAGATCAACGGACCCAAAGGTATTGGCTTTCTCTATATCAGAAGCGGCATCAAATCCCGTTCCTTCGTTCATGGAGGTGCACAGGAAAGAAAACGCCGTGCTGGTACGGAGAATGTGCCGGGAATCGTAGGCTTTGGCAAGGCGACAGAGCTTGCGGTAGCAGGTATGGAAGAGAGAGCAAAGAAGGAAAGCGAGCTTCGCAATTATCTGATGGACCGGGTTATGGCAGAAGTTCCATTTACAAGAATTAACGGGCACAGGAAAAACAGACTGTCCAATAACGTTAATTTTGCTTTTCAGTTTATTGAAGGAGAATCCCTTCTGATCATGCTGGATATGAAGGGTATATGCGGTTCCAGCGGTTCTGCCTGTACTTCAGGCTCCCTGGACCCATCCCATGTGCTGCTTTCCATAGGCCTTCCTCATGAGATCGCCCATGGTTCCCTTCGTCTGACCTTAGATGAACGCAACACAAAAGAAGAGATGGACTATGTTGTGGAATCCATTAAGGAGATCGTGGAAAAACTGCGCAGTATGTCCCCGCTTTATGAGGATTATATCAGGCATCAGGCGAAATAATTCAAAGCACCGCCTTTAGGCGGCCGGAAACAAAGCAGATTGATTACCTGGAAATGGAGAAAATAAATTATGTATACAGAAAAAGTTATGGATCATTTTGAGCATCCAAGAAATGTAGGGGAAATTGATAACCCCAGCGGTATGGGTACCGTAGGAAATGCCAAGTGCGGCGATATTATGAGAATTTATCTGGATATTGATGAGAATCAGATTATCCGTGATGTGAAATTTAAAACCTTTGGCTGCGGAGCCGCAGTTGCTACAAGCAGCATGGCTACGGAGATGGTGAAGGGAAAAACTGTTCAGGAGGCTATGGCTGTGACCAATATGGCCGTTTGCGAAGCTCTTGATGGATTACCTCCGGTAAAGGTACACTGTTCCCTGCTGGCAGAGGAAGCAATTCACGCTGCCTTATGGGACTATGCAAAGAAAAACGGACTTGAGATTGAGGGCTTAAAGAAACCCAAGTCTGATATCGGTGAGGAAGAAGTGGAAGAAGAATATTAAGATGCCGGGCTTTTGCTTATCCGGCTAGAAAGTGGAAACATAAAGCTATGAGCAAAGGGAAAGTAGTAGTAGGAATGTCTGGAGGTGTGGATTCTTCTGTGGCGGCATGGCTCTTGAAAGAACAGGGGTATGAAGTCATAGGTGTTACCATGCAGATATGGCAGGATGAGGATACCGGGACCCAGGAGGAAAACGGAGGCTGCTGCGGCTTAAGTGCTGTGGACGATGCCAGACGGGTGGCCTGGGACCTGGAGATTCCTTATTATGTTATGAATTTTAAAGAAGAATTCAAATCCCAGGTCATTGATTATTTTGTAGATGAATACCAGAAGGGACGTACGCCCAATCCGTGCATTGCCTGCAACCGTTATGTTAAGTGGGAGTCTCTTTTAAAGCGCAGCCTGGATATAGGGGCGGATTATATTGCCACAGGCCATTATGCTCAGATTGATAAGCTCCCAAGCGGAAGATATGCATTAAAGAAGTCCGTGACAGCGGCAAAGGACCAGACGTATGCCCTTTACAATTTAACACAAAACCAGCTATCCCATACCTTAATGCCGGTGGGTGCTTATTCCAAGGACCAGATCCGTGAGATCGCGGATAGGATCAACCTGATGGTTGCCCATAAGCCGGACAGTCAGGAGATCTGTTTTATTCCGGATAATGATTATGCAGGATTCATTGAGGAAAGTGCAGGAGAAAAAGCACCGGAGGGGAACTTTGTAGATCTTTCCGGCCAGGTGATCGGCCGGCACAAAGGAATTACCCATTACACCGTAGGCCAGAGAAAGGGACTTAACTTATCCATGGGCCGCCCGGTTTTTGTGGTGGAGATACGGCCTGAAACCAATGAAGTAGTGATTGGAACAGGCGATGATGTTTATTCTGATACCCTGCGTGCCAATCATATTAACTGGATGGCTATCCCCGGACTTTATGGAGAGAGCATGCGGGTATCGGCAAAGATCCGCTATAGCCATAAGGGTGCCATGTGTACCATACGTGAAGTGGAAGATGGCGTAGTGGAATGCAAGTTTGATGAACCTCAGCGGGCTATCACTCCGGGGCAGGCCGTGGTATTCTATGACGAAGACTATGTTGTCGGAGGAGGAACCATAATTTGAGCAATTTAAGAAAAGGTCGCGGTTGGCTGATCATAGCCTCAATCCTTCTTTGTACATTTATGCTTGCAGGCTGCGCCAGGAAATATGAAGCAGTAAAAGCACCTGCACTGGAAGAAGCACAGGGCGGCATAGGCCAGGAAGAGGGCGAAGAGACCGCTCCTGTGTCCATTGCGGAGGATAAAACCGTAGAAACTGAGAACGGTAAATCAGCGGAGACAAGCTCTCATGAAGCTGCCGTAACCATGGAGACAGCTCCTGCCTTTGAGGCAGCCGATGAGACTGTTTATGTTACCGGATCCCAGGTGAATGTAAGAAAGTCACCTTCTGCTAACGGAGAGGTCCTGGATAAGCTTGATAAGGGGACTGCCCTTAAACGGACCGGATACAGCGAAAGCTGGAGCCGGGTGGTTTATAAAGACAAGGAATGCTATATTTCCTCCCGGTACGTGTCAAAAGACAAGCCGGTACAGGAAACGGCAAGTGCTGCTCCTTCTGTTTCCGGAAATGGGACAGGAAAGATTATTGCCATTGATGCGGGCCATCAGGGAAAAGGCAATTCCGAGAAGGAACCCATCGGGCCAGGCTCTTCTGAGATGAAGGCAAAGGTGGCTTCCGGAACCCAAGGAACGGCAACCGGAATACCGGAATATCAGCTCACTCTTGCAGTTTCTTTAAAATTAAAGCAGGAGCTTATAGACAGAGGTTATCAGGTTTATATGATCCGGGAAACCAATGATGTGAACATCAGCAATGCAGAACGTGCACAGATGGCGGATAAAAGCGGAGCGGACATATTTGTCCGGGTCCATGCAAATTCCTTAAATGACAGCAGCGTTCAGGGTGCTCTTACCATGTGCCAGACATCTAAGAATCCTTACAATGGGAGTTTATACAGCAAGAGCGTGTCTCTTTCCAAAGCCGTTGTAAATGGAATCTGCAATCAGACCGGATTTAAGAACCGGGGAGTGCAGGAGACGGATTCCATGAGCGGTATCAACTGGTGTAATATACCGGTGACCATTGTGGAGATGGGATTCATGAGCAACGCGGACGAGGATAAGAAGATGGCTACCGAGGAATACCGAGATAAGATCGTAAAAGGAATTGCCGACGGGATTGACGCTTATTATAAATAAAATAAAAGAAGAACAGTGTTTTGAGCTTGACTCAAAACCTGTTCTTTTTTGCATTTGCCAGGCCAGGCATAAATGAAAAAGAAACAGCATACATTTTCCTGAAATGCGGCTGAGCAGCAAGGAGAATGGAATCATGGCAGATTATGGACTGGCGATGGCAGGAGGCGGAACCAGGGGAGCGGCTCATGTGGGAGTATTATCTGCGTTAGAAGAAGCAGGGCTTCTTCCAGACAGGGTAGCGGGAGCCAGTGCCGGAAGTATTGTCGCTGGACTTTATGCATCAGGCATGACAATAGGGGATATGAGGGAAACGGTGCGGTGGCTGATAAAACATGGCAGGAGCATGATTGATCCGGATATTTTAGGAATTGCCCTATTTCTTCCCCAGTTCCTGATGGGAAGGGAGACAACGCTTCAAGGGCTTATAAAAGGGAATCGGCTCCAGCGTTTTCTCTGCGATTTAACAGATGGGCTGGAGATACAGGGAAACTGCTGCAAGGGCCTGCTGGTTCCGGCTGTGGATATTAACAGCGGGGATACGGTAGCCTTTACAAACATGTTTACAGAAGAAATTCCCCTCTCCGCATTAAAGCAGGAACATGTGAAATGGGAGCGGAGCGGACTTCTTTGTGATATCATGATGTCAAGTTCCTCAGTTCCTGCCGTATTCCGGCCAAGGCAG
This sequence comes from Lacrimispora sanguinis, assembly GCF_044987295.1. Classification (NCBI taxonomy): domain Bacteria; kingdom Bacillati; phylum Bacillota; class Clostridia; order Lachnospirales; family Lachnospiraceae; genus Lacrimispora; species Lacrimispora sanguinis. Next base: position 4,246,962 of record NZ_CP173277.1, read on the forward strand.
ATGAACGGGTTTCTGCTGGTAGATGGGGGCGTAACGAACAATCTTCCAGTTGACCTTTTGATTTCGGCGGGGGAAGCAAAAGTCATTGCGGTAGACATTGGAGAAGAGTATGAAATGCCTCATGATTATTCCATCATTGAAACTGCATTCCATTCCTTTTCCATTATGAGCAGGGAGCTTAAGGACTGCCGTTCCAGTGGTGAGATCCTTCTGCTAAAGCCGCCTATGCCAAAAGGAGCAGGGCTTTTGACCTTTGAATGCATGGAAGAGTGTATGGAAAATGGCTACGTTTACACAAAAAAAATGATACCAAGAATCAGACGGGTACTGGAAAGGAGATAAGATTTATAGTATTCTATAAAAACAGATTACGATCAGGAGGAAGAGAAATGGAATTGACATTTAAATACGCCGAAAGAAGAGATACGGCTCTTATATTGAAATTCATTAAAGAACTGGCAGAATATGAAAAGATGCTTGATGAGGTGGTGGCCTCAGAGGAACTGCTGGAAGACTGGATTTTTAATAAGCAGAAAGCAGAGGTGATCTTTGCCCTGGCTGACGGGAAAGAGGTTGGATTCGCGTTGTTCTTCCATAACTTTTCTACATTTTTAGGGAGAGCGGGAATCTATCTGGAAGACTTGTACGTAAACCCGGAATACAGAGGCTGTGGAATTGGAAAGGCATTATTAAAGAAGCTGGGGAAGGTTGCTGTGGAACGGGGCTGCGGAAGGCTGGAATGGTGGTGCCTGGATTGGAACAAACCCAGTATTGATTTTTACCGTTCTATGGGAGCGGAGCCTATGGAGGACTGGACGGTTTACCGGATAGCCGGCAATGCTTTAAAGGAGCTGGCTGATTAATTTTTGATATTTTATTTATAGCCATAAAAGAGGGCGTACACAGATGCAACTGCGTACGTCCTTTTTCACGTTTATTTATTTTTTTCAATTTCCTGCATCTTCATAGCACGAACCTTTAATGGAAGTCCAAACAGAGTGATGAAGCCATCCGCGTCGTGGTGGTCATATAAATCGCCTGTTGTAAAGGAAGCCAGGGACTCGCTGTATAAGGAGTAAGGAGAAGTGGTTCCTGCCTTAATGATATTTCCCTTATATAGCTTAAACTTTACTTCTCCGGTCACATACTCCTGAGTGGATTCCACAAATGCCTGAACTGCTTCACGCAGGGGGGTAAACCATTTTCCCTCATAAACAATCTGTGCAAACTTATTGCTCATATCTTTCTTCACTTCCATGGTAGCACGGTCTAACACCAATTCCTCTAATTGCTGATGAGCCTCAAGGAGGATGGTTCCGCCGGGAGTTTCATAAACGCCGCGGGATTTCATGCCCACAACCCGGTTTTCCACGATATCCACGATGCCGACGCCGTGCTTGCCGCCCAGTTCATTTAACTTGGCAATGATATCAGAAACTTTCATCGTTTCCCCATTGACGCTGGTAGGAATCCCTTTTTCAAAGGTCATGGTCACATATTCCCCTTCATTCGGAGCCTTTTCAGGAGATACGCCCAATACTAATAAATGGTCATAGTTCGGTTCGTTTGCCGGATCTTCAAGTTCCAGGCCTTCATGGCTGATATGCCATAAGTTACGGTCACGGCTGTAGCTGTTGTCAGCAGAGAACGGAAGGTCGATTCCGTGCTGTTTGCAGTATTCGATCTCATCTTCACGGGACTGCATGGTCCATACATCGGTCATACGCCATGGAGCAATGATCTTTAAATCAGGAGCCAGAGCCTTGATTCCCAGCTCAAAACGGATCTGGTCGTTTCCTTTGCCTGTAGCACCGTGGCAGATGGCGGTAGCGCCTTCTTTCCTTGCGATTTCCACCAGCCTTTTTGCAATGGCCGGACGTGCCATGGATGTTCCTAATAAGTATTTGTTTTCATAAACTGCATTTGCCTGCACACATGGAATGATGTAATTATCGCAGAAGTCATCAACCAGATTTTCAACATATAATTTGGTAGCACCGGATAATTTGGCTCGTTCCTCTAAGCCATCCAATTCATTTCCCTGACCGCAGTCGATGCAGCAGCAGATTACTTCATAATCAAAATTTTCCTTTAACCACGGAATAATGGCTGTGGTATCAAGACCACCGGAATAAGCTAAAATAACTTTCTCCTTCATTTATACATCCTCCTAAAATTTAAATGGATTTTTTTCTTTGAACTTTCATAAATATACACCAAAATATTAGAAAATGCAAGGGTAAAATAAAAAATATAAAAAAAACTTGCATAATATACGCTGTCAATGTATAATTATGAACTATCAGTAATAGAAAAGTCTGGAGGAACCTTATTTTTAGCAGAAGAGTATGTATAAATAAAGTATAAAATGCCAGAATCCAGCAGTGATAAAAAATTGATAACCTATGAAAAAATATAAGGAGAGATGAATATGATTAAGGCAGGAATAATAGGATCTACCGGATATGCAGGCGGCGAGCTTGCAAGACTTTTGCTCCAGAGAGACGACATAGAGATCTTATGGTACGGATCAAAAAGCTATGTGGATCAGAAATACGCATCTATTTACCAAAACATGTTTCAGATTGTGGACGATTCCTGCCATGATGATAATGTGGAGGCCTTGGCTGATATCGCAGATGTAATTTTTACGGCAACTCCCCAAGGCTTTTGCGCCTCTCTGATGAATGAGAAGATTTTAAGTAAGACAAAGGTGATTGATCTAAGCGCTGATTACCGGATCAAGGATGTAGCTGTCTATGAGGAATGGTATAAGATGGAGCACAAGACGCCTCAGTTTATTAAGGAAGCGGTCTATGGGCTGCCGGAAATCAATCGGGAACAAATAAAGAATGCCAGGCTCATTGCCAATCCAGGCTGTTATCCTACCTGCTCCACTCTATCCATTTATCCTTTGGTAAAGGAAGGTCTCATTGACCCCGGCACGATCATCATTGACGCAAAATCCGGAACGTCCGGTGCCGGAAGAGGAGCAAAGGTGGATAACTTATACTGCGAGGTCAATGAAAACATCAAGGCTTACGGCGTAGGCGTTCACAGACATACACCGGAAATTGAGGAGCAGTTATCCTATGGAGCGGGCCGTCCAGTCACCATAAGCTTTACCCCTCATCTGGTGCCCATGAACCGGGGCATTCTCATAACTGCTTATGGGACTCTCACCAAGTCGGTTTCTTATGAGGAAGTAAAGGCAGCTTATGATAAATATTACGCAAAGGAATATTTTGTCCGGGTTTTGGAAAAAGATGTGGTACCCCAGACCAAATGGGTGGAAGGAAGTAACTTTGTGGATGTGAATTTTAAGATTGATCCTAGAACCGACCGAGTAATCATGATGGGGGCTATGGATAACCTGGTAAAGGGTGCCGCAGGACAGGCGGTTCAAAATATGAATATCATGTTTGGATTGCCGGAGAATAAAGGGCTTAGGCTTATTCCTATGTTTCCGTAAGATATGCCAGTAAAGGTTTAGTCAAGAAAGAAACAGCCAGTTTAGTCCAACCGGATCGATAATTAAAAGGATAAGGAGAACATATATGATACTTCGTACCATGACATTGGAAGATTATTACCAGGTACATAAGCTATGGACCGGGATCAAAGGATTTGCAATCCGTACGATAGACGATTCAAAGGAAGGCGTAGAACGGTTTTTAAAGAGAAATCCTGAAACCAGCGTGGTGGCAGAAGAAGATGGAAGCATCATTGGATCCATCCTATGCGGACATGACGGGCGGCGGGGCTGTATGTATCATGTTTGTGTGGCAGAGGAATACCGGCAGAACGGAGTAGGACATAAGATGGCTCTGGAGGTAATGAAACGGCTGCAAAAAGAAGGAATTAGCAAGGTTAACTTAATTGCCTTTAAGTCCAATACTGTTGGCAATGAATTCTGGAGCAAGACAGGCTGGACATACCGCAATGATATCAATTATTACGATTTCAATCTAAATGACGTAAACTCTATAAATTTTGTTGATTAAGTGAGGAAAATGAGATGAATTTAAAAAGAATATCTGCAGAATTTTCCGTATGCAAACTATCCGGGCCAATGGACTGGGGAAAACTTAATGAATCCTCCGGGTTTTGGTTTCTGGGAAAGACAGATGAGGAACTGTCGCTGGTATGTGAAACAGCCTCAGTTCCCGAAAATACCGTGGAGCGGGAGGACGGTTTTTTGGCATTCCGCATAGAAGGAATCCTGGATTTTTCCCTTATTGGAATATTATCAAAGATATCAACGGTATTGGCTGATCATGGTATCGGAATATTTGCAGTATCTACATTTAATACGGATTACATTCTTGTGAAAAAAGATAATTACGAAAAGGCTTTGAATCATCTGGAGGCCGCAGGGTATACGGTCACAGGAACAAAGGAGGAAGACTAATATGAAACAGATAGACGGCGGAGTAACTGCGGCAAAAGGATTTAAGGCAGCATCCACGGCAGCGGGAATTAAATATAAAGACAGAAAAGATATGGCGATGATTTACAGCGAAGTGCCCTGTAAGGCAGCGGGAACCTTTACAACCAATCTTGTGAAAGCTGCCCCGGTAAAATGGGATAAAGTCGTAGTGGAAAATTCTACTTGCGCTCAGGCTGTGATTGTCAATGCGGGAATCGCCAATGCATGTACCGGAGAGGAAGGGCTTCGTTACTGCATGGAAACTGCAGAAGCGGCGGCGGAGAGCCTTTCCATCCCTGTCAGCTCCGTGCTGGTGGCGTCCACTGGAGTGATCGGGAAACAGCTTCCGATGGACCGCATTGTAGCAGGGGTGAAAGCCATGGTGCCGGAACTTGATAGCAGCCAGGAAAGCGGGACGGCAGCTGCCATAGCTATCATGACTACAGATACGGTTAAAAAAGAAGTTGCGGTTCAATTTGAAGTCGGAGGAAAGACCATCACCATGGGCGGCATGTGTAAGGGTTCCGGAATGATCCATCCCGACATGTGCACCATGTTAAGTTTTGTTACCACAGATGCGGCTATTTCCAAAGAGCTTTTGCAGGAAGCCTTAAGAGAGGATATCAAAGACACCTATAACATGATTTCCGTGGATGGGGATACCTCTACCAATGACACTGTGCTCCTTCTTGCAAACGGCATGGCAGGAAATGAGGAGATCCAGTCTAAAAACGAGGATTATGAGGCATTTTGCAAGGCGCTTAATTTCATTAACGAAACTCTTGCAAAGAAGATGGCAGGTGATGGGGAAGGCTGTACCGCATTGTTTGAGGTAAAGATCATAGGAGCAGAAACGAAGGAACAGGCAGTGATCCTTTCAAAATCAGTCATCACCTCAAGCCTTACCAAGGCTGCCATTTTCGGCCATGATGCCAATTGGGGCCGAATCCTTTGTGCCATGGGCTATTCCGGAGCCGTGTTTGATCCGGAAAAGGTAGACTTATATTTTGAGAGCGCAGCGGGAAAGTTAAAAATCATTGAAAACGGAGTCGCTCTTTCCTACAGTGAAGAGGAAGCCACCAGGATCTTATCCGAACCGGAAGTGACGGCAACTGCGGATATAAAATTAGGTGAAGCAACAGCTACAGCCTGGGGATGTGACCTGACTTTTGATTATGTGAAGATCAATGCGGATTACCGCTCATAAGAAGGGGATATCAGGCAGGAAAGTGGAAAGGAGAAAATATATGCAACTGGATCATAGCATTATGGAAAAAGCAGAGGTATTGATCGAAGCCCTTCCCTATATACAGCGTTTCAACCGTAAAATCATTGTGGTGAAATACGGCGGCAGCGCTATGGTGGATGAGGAATTGAAAAAGCAGGTCATCCAGGATGTAGTTCTTTTAAAGCTGGTAGGTTTCAAGCCAATCATTGTTCATGGCGGAGGAAAGGAAATCAGCAAGTGGGTAGAAAAGTCTGGCATGGAGCCCCGATTTGTCAATGGCCTCCGAGTAACGGATGAACCTACGATGGAGATTGCAGAGATGGTGCTGAACCGGGTCAACAAAAGCCTGGTACAGATGGTGAATGAGCTGGGAGTAAAAGCAGTGGGAATCAGCGGCAAGGACGGTATGATGTTAAAATGCCAAAAGCGCTATTCAAACGGAGAAGACATTGGATATGTGGGAGATATTACAGAGGTGGATCCTCAAATCATATATGATTTGCTGGAAAAAGATTTTCTCCCTATCATCTGCCCTGTAGGCTTTGATGAAGATTTTGAAACCTATAATATCAATGCCGATGATGCGGCCTGTGCCATTGCTACGGCTATGGAAGCGGAGAAGCTGGCTTTTTTGACGGATGTTGAGGGTGTTTATAAGGATTTTCAGAATAAGGAATCCCTGATTTCAGAAATGTCCATGGCCGAAGCACAGGAATTTGTGGAAAGCGGGATGCTGGGAGGAGGTATGCTCCCTAAGCTTCAAAACTGCATCGATGCTATGAAGCAGGGAGTATCCAGGGTACATATCATGGATGGACGGATTCCCCATTGCCTGCTTTTGGAAATATTCACGAACAGGGGAATCGGAACAGCCATTATGAGTGCAGGAGAGGAGCGGTTTTATCATGCGAAGCAAGCAGGAATACATTGAGAAAGCGGAGTCAGAGATTTATAAGACCTACAACCGATTTCCGATTGTTTTTGACCATGGAGACGGTGTCCGTCTTTATGACACGGATGGAGAGGAATATCTGGATTTTGGAGCCGGGATCGCAGTCATGGGTTTGGGCTATAACGACCCGGAATTTAATGAAGCCTTAAAGGAACAGGTGGATAAGCTTCTTCATACCTCTAATTTATTTTATAATGTCCCGGCCGTGGAAGCGGGAGAGCTGATTTTAAAGGCCTCGGGTATGGATAAAGTGTTTTTTACCAACAGTGGAACGGAAGCTGTGGAAGGCGCTTTAAAGATAGCCAGAAGATACGCTTACAATAAGGACGGAGGCCATGACCACGAAATCATTGCCATGAAACATTCTTTTCACGGCAGGAGCTTTGGAGCTCTTTCCGTAACAGGTAATGACCATTACCAGGAACCTTTTAAGCCTTTGCTTCCGGGAATTAAATTTGCTGACTTTAATGATCTGGACAGTGTGAAGGAACTGCTGAATGATAAAACCTGCGCCATAATCATGGAAACAGTTCAGGGAGAAGGGGGCATCTATCCGGCCGATGAGGAATTTTTAACGGGTGTAAGAGCACTTTGTGATGAGCATGACATGCTGCTGATCCTTGATGAGATCCAGTGCGGAATGGGACGGACCGGTACCATGTTCGCCTGGCAGAAATACGGTGTAAAGCCGGATGTGATGACCGTGGCAAAAGCTTTAGGAAACGGCGTACCGGTGGGAGCATTCCTGGCAGCAGGAAAAGCCGCGACGGCCATGTCCCCCGGCGACCATGGTACCACATACGGCGGAAACCCCTTTGTAACAGCTGCGGCGTTCAAAGTACTGGAATTGTTTGAAAAGAGGAAAATCGTAGACCATGTAAAAGAAATGGGAGAGTATCTTGCAGCAAAGCTTAAATCTCTGGCGGACCGGTATGATATTATAACTGACCAGAGAGGCATGGGACTGATCCAGGGACTTGAGTTTTCTGTACCGGTTGCCCCCATTGTGAGCCAGGCCCTGTTGGAACAAAAACTGGTGCTTATAAGCGCCGGGGCGAATGTTATCCGCTTTGTTCCTCCGCTTGTGATCGAAAAAGAGCATGTGGATGAAATGGTTGAGAAGTTAGAGTCGGTACTAAAGCGCCAGCCTTAACACTTTTGCCGGAGTTTTCGGAAGGATTTCTGAAGACTCCGGTTTTTTATGATTGATTCTCAAAGCTTCAGCAATTCCGGCTCAATCCTGTTAATATAAGTTTCCAAAGAATTCCGGTCAATGAGCGCTGGAATCACCCCTTGTCTGGAAACGCAGAAGCCTGCGGCATATGCAGCGATTCTGGCCGATGCTTCCATGGAATATCCGGATGATAAATAAGCGGCCAGCGCTGCGATGAAAGCATCTGCGGCTCCGGTAGTATCCACAGGGGGAAAGGGGGAGGCTGGTAAGTATCCCTGAAAGGATGGATCCTTTAGATAACAGCCGGAATGCCCAAGGGTAATGATTACAGTCTTTGCTCCCTGTTTCACAAATTCCTCAGCTTTTCCTTCCACATCCGGAATATGCGGGCATAATAATTCTGCTTCTATCCGATTGGGAACGAAAATATCGATCAGCTTCATGAGAGAAGGACGGATGGATTTCATGGCAGCCGGCTTCAAAATGTTTTCGGCCCCATATTTTTTTGCCAGACTGGCAGCCGTTTCTATGGCTGATTCAGGAACTTCCGTTTGAAGAAGGCAGTAACCGGAATGTTCAAATGCTTTTTCATAAGAGATAACATCAGCCGGTTCCAGATTCTGATTGGCTCCTGTCAGGATGGTAATCATGCTTTCACCGTCATTCTGGACATGGATATAGGCTTTTCCTGTTTCCCTGTGAGCATCTCTTTTCAAACCCTGGACATCTACCTGGTTTTCTTCCATGCAGGTGTATATTAAGTTGGAGTCATAATCGCTTCCCACTTTGCCGATAAGAGAAACTTCGTTCCCGAGTTTTGCAACGCCCACAGCCTGGTTAGCTCCCTTTCCCCCTGGGATGACGGAATGCCTGCTGGTGCTGACGGTTCGTCCTGGCTGGGGAAGTTCATCCACGTTTAAGGTTACGTCGATGTTTACACTTCCGACTACCACAATCTTTTTTCCATGAGAGGCAAAGGGGAGGGCAATGCTTTGGGTATTTTCAAGAGGAAAGTCCCCTAGAAAAGGTGAAAATTCTTCTTCCCTTTTTTCACACTTTTCTATCAGACGGCCGCAGACAAAGCCTCCGAATTCATAGTAAGGAATCCGGATGCTTGATATACCTGGGAAGGCAATGTTTTCACGGGCATCATCTCTTAAACTAATAAGGGACAAATCCGAAGGAACATGGAACCGGAGCTTTGATAAATGTTCCAAGAGAACAAGAGCGGATGCATAATGAGTGCTGATAATTCCCGTCGGAGTGTGGGTCAATATGCCGTTGTGCCAGCCTTCTGCTTCAAGAGGAAGGTTCATGGAACTGTTGTAAGGAATGCTGTGGTCAAACAAACATTTCTTAAAACCTTGGAGAACCATCTCTGACCGCAGGCTGCCCTGTTTTGTGAGACAGCCAAGTTTTGTGTGGCCATATTGAATCAGAATTTCTGCTGCAGCATATCCCATGCCTGCAAAATCAATGGAGTAGGAAAGAGGATCTTCCCTGCTGTTAATACAACAAACCTCTATGCCCTGTTCCTCGAAATAATGTCTGCCATCCAGGCTGGCGTCGCTTACTGGTTCCCAGATGACCCCATCTACATGATTATTGCATAGGGAAGTGATATTTTTCAGTTCATTTTCAGGACTGTCCATGCTGTCATAGATTAAAATACTATAGCCGCTTTTCTGTGCCGCACTTATCATACCGTTTATCAATTGACTGGTTTTCCCTATGGATTTAAGCAGGACACCGAACATAAAGGTTTTTGCTTCCGGATTATTTTTAACCATACTGTAAGGGGTATAGTGATAGTCTTTTACAATTTTGAGGACACGGTTTCTGGTTTCAGGACTTATGTTTTTGTCTTTGTTGTTCACTATTTTTGATACGGTGGATATTGAAACACCGGCCAACTGGGCGATTTCCTTAATTGTCATGTGGCTCTCTCCCTTTTATTTATTGATTATAACAAATAATGAGTAATATGAAGTTAATTATGTGGCAGATATATGTATTTGTCAATAAGTTATATAAATGATATTAGCAAAATAATATAAGAAAGTAGTTTAATAAAATATTTTTTTATGCAAAAGTACTTGACATCTCATTCGGAGGATGTTAGCATTGGGATTATAGAAATGCAGATAAGAAAGCTGTTTTATTTTTGGGCAAAAAGGAAAAACGTTTTACCAAAAAGATAAGAGTGAAATGATTTCCTTTTTCACTATATTTTTAAAGGAGGTATTTCAATGAAAAAAAGAGTTTGGAGCATTCTGATGACGGCAGCACTGGCAGTATCGCTGACCGGCTGTTCCGGTGGGGCGGGAGCAGCAAAGGAGGCCGGTAAAACGGTAGAGGCAACCGCAGGAACAACGGCAAAGGCAGCATCAGAGAATGGGGATGGAAAGGAAAAGACAGGGGCCGGAAAAAGGGTATGTATTGTTTATTCCGGTAATTTAGGGGACAAGTCCTATAATGATTCCTGCAATGAGGGGGCAAAAGAGGCTGCCGCAGATTATGGAGTGGAAATTAAAAATCTGGAGGGCACATCTGCAGAGGAATGGGAAGCAAACTTTTTATCTGCCTGCGAGGACGGTTATGATCTTGTCATCTGCTCCTCCTCTAACTTTGAAGAGTACATGAAAGAGCATTGTGCCAGCTATCCGAATGTGAAATTTGCAATTATCGACACTACGGTGGAAGGCGATAATATTGTATCCATCAGCTTCGCACAGAATCAGGGTTCTTTCCTGGCAGGTGCGGCAGCCGCCATGTTTACTCAGAAGACAGATATTGAAGGGGTAAACCCGGATAAGATCATTGGCTGGGTAGGCGGAATGGATATTCCGGTTCTTCATGATTTCTTCACTGGATATGAGCAGGGAGCAAAATACATAGACCCGGATATCAAGGTTCTACAGTCTTTTGCAGGAACATGGAACGATCCGTTAAAGGGCAAGGAGCTGACACTGGCGCAGTTTGATCAGGGCGCAGATATCGTAATGAACGTAGCTTCTGGTACAGGCCCTGGAATTTTAGAGGGAGCAAAGGAAGCTGGAAAATATGCCATAGGTGTGGATTTAAACCAGGATAATGACCAGCCGGGAAGCATACTGACCTCTATGGTAAAGCGTGTGGACACAGCCTGCTATCTGGCAATCCAGTCAGTGGTTGAAGGCACATTTAAGGGTAATTCCACTTCATATCTGACCATAAAGGAAGAGGGCGTTGGCCTGACCGATTTCAGTGTGATGAAAGAGCACCTGGGAGATAAATTCCCGGAAGACATTGTAGAAAAGGTTAAAGAACTGGAAGAGAAGATCGTTTCCGGTGAAATAGTTGTAGAGAATTATACCGGTTTCGGTGCAAATAAATAGCAGGAACTGAAAAGAATGCAGAATGGTTTGGATTTCCTGATTCCCCTCGGATTTCCAAACCATTTTACAATCATAAGGTGCGGGAAACGGCTGCTAACATAAAGAAGAGGGTGAAAGTTTGAGCGAATATGTAATAGAAATGAAGGATATTGTAAAGTCATTCGGAAATGTTCATGCAGTAAGGAACGGGCAGTTCACCTTAAAAAAGGGTGAAATCCATTCTCTGATCGGAGAAAACGGAGCCGGTAAATCCACCATGATGAAGCTGCTTTACGGTATGTATCCCATTGATGACGGAAGCATCCGGATCCATGGAGATCATATCCCATCCATTTCTCCTAAAATTGCCATTGAAAAAGGAATCGGAATGGTTCATCAGGAATTTATGCTGGTCAATGAACTGACGGTATTGGAAAACATTATTCTAGGATTTGAACCAAGGCATGGAATCACCATTGATTTTGATAAGGCCAGAAAGACGGTGGAACAGTATATCAATCAATATGGAATGGATATCCAGCTTGGGAAAAAGATCAATCAGATATCCGTAGGTGAGGCGCAAAGGGTGGAGATCATCAAAACCTTAACCAGAGGAGCAAATGTTATCATTCTGGATGAACCTACGGCAGTCTTAACGCCCCAGGAAACCAAACAGCTTTTTGTGATTCTTCAGAATCTAAGAAAAGATGGGAAATCCCTGGTATTTATCTCTCATAAATTGAATGAGGTCATGGAGATTTCTGACCGCATCAGCGTAATGCGTCAGGGAAATTATATTGGAAGCGTCAGTAAGGAAGAGACTTCTCCGGCAGAGCTTGCCAAAATGATGATCGGAAGAGAAGTATTTTTAAATATAGAAAAAACACAGACAAAGCCAGGGGAAAAGGTTCTGGAAGTAAAGGATGTATGGGTTTCCGGAGAAAAGGAGATCTCAAAGATCCGTGGGGTATCACTGGATGTCCGGGCAGGAGAGATCGTTGGTATAGCGGGAATCGATGGAAATGGACAAAGTGAGCTGATTGAAGCAATCGCAGGACTCCGGCAGGTTGAAAAAGGAAGCGTGCTCTTAGACGGAAAAGAGTTAGGGGGCCTAAGTCCAAAACAGATCCGAAAAGCAGGTTTGTCCCATATTCCGGAAGACCGTAATACAAGAGGTTTAAACCGGTCTATGAGTATCAAGGAAAACCTCATAGCCGTACAGGTTGGGGAAGCTCCCTTTTGCAAAGGGGTCGTACGAGATGATAAGGAAACGCTGGAATATGCAAAACAGCTGTCTGAAGTTTTTGATATCCGTCCCAGAGACCCGGAGATATCCACTCAGTCCTTATCAGGCGGAAACGCACAGAAGGTAGTAGTTGCAAGGGAAGTTTCTATTGGGGGGAAACTTCTGGTTGCATCACAGCCTACCAGAGGTGTTGATATTGGAGCCATTGAATCCATCCGGAAAATTCTGCAGGAGGTCAAAGCCAAAGGAATGGGGGTTTTGTTAGTCTCCGCTGATTTGGAGGAAATCTTGTCCCTTTCAGACCGGATCGTTGTCATGCACGAAGGCAGGATAACAGGAAGGTTAAAAGCGGAGGATGCCAACGAGGATAATCTGGGATTACTGATGATGGGCGGAACTGCATCAGCTGAGGAAAGGGGAAGTACAACATGAATGTAGCGGTAAAGAGCATACAGAAAATTTTACTTACCATGCTGCTTGCATTGGCAATCGGAGCCTTATTTATCCTATTTATCGGAGAAAATCCCTTAGAAGCCTATGGGGCACTGCTGCGTGGGGCATTTAACGGGAAGCTAAAGATAGGAACCACCCTGGCTAGCTTTACGCCCCTTCTTCTCACCTCTTGTGCGTTTGCGGTCGCGGCAAAAGCGGGAGCATTTAACGTAGGTGTGGAAGGTGAGGTGTTTCTGGGAGGGATTACTGCCGCATACATCGGCATCAACTGGACCTTTCTTCCGGCTCCTGTCCTCTTAATTGTCTGCTTTCTGGGAGCCATGACAGTGGCGGCTTTGTGGGCACTTATTCCAGCCGTGCTGAAAGCTTATTACCGTGTGAGTGAGGTTTGTGTGACCATTCTCATGAACAGCGTAGCTTTGTACATAACCTCTTATCTGGTCAGCGGTCCCATGAGTGCAGGCGTGGCCAATGCCCAGTCTCTGCCGGTGACGGTGAATCTGCCTCAGTTTATGAAGCCAAGCAGTGTCAATGCGGGACTTTTCATAGCCCTTATTACAGTGGTTTTTATGATCTGGGTCTTAAACAAAACTACTTTTGGATATAAAGTAAAAACAGTGGGAACCAATCCATCACATGCGGAGTATGTGGGCATCAGTCCCAAGAAGATATTTATACAATCCATGATGCTTAGCGGAGCATTGGGCGGAATGGCCGGCTGTATTGAGGTCTTGGGAGTTCACGGTTATTTCCTGAATAATTTTGCGGCAGGGCTTGGTTCCAACGGCATGCTGGCTTCTCTGATCGTTAAGAACAATCTGATCTTTGCACCCTTTATGTCCTTCTTCCTGGCGGTGTTAAAATCAGGAGCCATGGGGATGCAGCAGAGCACCGGTGTACCAAAATCCATTGTTGACACCATAACAGCCGTCTTCATTATTGTGGCAACCATGGAACTTTTGTTCCAGTTTAAGGATAAGAAAAATAAAAAGGAAAAGAGCAAATAGGAGGAGGCAGGACTATGGATTTAGGAAAAATTTTCAGTGTATCCTTGATATATGCAACCTTTCGTTCTGCCACGCCTATTATTTATGCGGCATTGTGTGCAGCCATCACTCAGCAGGCGGATATTTTAAATATCGGAACGGAAGGAATCATGCTGACCGGTGCGTTTGCGGCAGTGGCAGTCAGCTATTTAACCGGAAGCTGGCTTCTGGGAGTTGTAGTTGCCATGATAGCAGGGCTTATTATGGCCATGATCATGGCAGTAGGCCATATCCGTTATAAAGCGGAGATCTGTGCCATCGGTATGGGGATCAATTTATTTGCACTGGCGATCACCAAGTTTCTTTTAAACAGTGCTTTGGGAAAAAGCGGAACCTTTTCGGAACCAGGGATCATTGCAATCCCAAGGGTCAGTCTTCCTTTTCTGGCTAAAGTTCCATTTTTAAAAGAGATTTTTGACAACTGGTGCATCACCGAGTGGTTTGTGATTGTACTGATTATACTGGTCTGGTTTGTGTTTTATAAAACGGTCTGGGGCCTTCGTTTAAGGGCAGTAGGACAGTTTCCAATGGCAGCACAGACGGCAGGAATCAATGTAAATTCCATGAAATACCGGGCCATTGCCATATCGGGCCTGATCGGAGGCCTGGCAGGTGCCCATTTATCCTTAGGATACAGCAAAATGTTTACGGAGAATATGACAAATGCCAGAGGATTTATGGGAGTGGCGGCCATGTATTTTGGAGGTGCCCACCCAATCCTGACTGCGGCAGGATGTCTGGTGTTCGGATTAACAGATTCCATAGGAGCCAGACTTCAAGCTTACGGAGTGCCGTCTCAGCTGGTGCTTTTGATGCCTTATGTGGTGACCATAGCCACCCTGGCAGTATCCATGGCATCTAAAATGGCAAGGGAAAAGAAGAAAAAGAGTGCATTGGCAAAAGCTTAAAAAGGAGAATAATCAATGGAAAAGCAAAAGGTTATCCTGGACTGTGATCCGGGACACGATGATGCAGTGAACATAATACTGGCAGGAAAAAACAGTGGGATAGAGGTGCTGGGCATTACCGTGGTGGCAGGAAACCAGTCCCTTGAAAAAACAACAAGAAATGCCCTGAATATCTGTCAGTACTTAGGGCTTGATATCCCAGTCTATGCCGGCTGTGGGCAGCCCATGATCCGGGATAAGCAGCTCCTTGCAGGGGATATCCATGGAGAAAGCGGACTTGACGGTCCGGTTTTTGAACCGTTACAGAGAAAGGAAGAGGCGGAGCATGGAGTCATGTTTCTCGTCCGCACGCTGATGGAGTCGGAAGGTGACATTATTCTGGTGCCAACAGGTCCCCTGACCAATATTGCCATGGCTATGAGAATGGAGCCTCGTATTATACCGAAGATAAAAAGAATTGTCCTTATGGGAGGCTGCTATCAGCTGGGTAATGTAACTCCGGCGGCTGAGTTTAATATCATAGCCGATGCAGATGCAGCTCATGTGGTATTTACCAGCGGACGCCCGATTACTATGGTAGGGCTTGATGTGACCAGGAAGGTACTCTGTTATCCCCAGGTGGTAAAACGGATGGAAGCAATCGGTACACCGGCGGCCCGACTGTTTACAGATCTGATGGGACATTTCAATAAGAGCCAAAGGCAAGTTTTCGGCTGGGAAGGCGGCCCTCTTCATGACCCGGTGACCATTGCCTCCATCATTGATCCGGAGCTCCTGGTGACAAAACCTATGTTTACGGAAGTGGATATCAGAAGCGTACAAAGCTATGGAAGGACCAATTGTGACTTCTTTGGCTACAGTCACAGAGAAGCAAATGTGGATGTGGCAGTGGATATTGATGTGGAACGTTTCTGGGATTTGATCGAGACGGGAATCCGGGCTTACGGTTCGTGAGGTAGATGATGGAACGATTAAAAGAAGTACTGGAAAACAAAAAAGATGAATATGTTAAATATTTATCAGAGCTGATTGCCATTGATACTCAGGATCTGGGACATGGGATTGCCGGAGGAAGAGAAAAAGAGGGACAGGAATATTTAATACGGCTGCTGGAGGAGATGGGAGCAGATCAGATAGAAAGAGATCCCATGACCGAAGAGACGATCGCAGCCTCTATAGAAAAATATGGAGAAGGCAATCCTGGTCATGATTATAAGGACCGCTATAATGTTTATGCCGTTTTCAAAGGGCAGGGAAGCAAGAGCCTGATGTTTAATGGACACATGGATACCATGCCTCCGGGGGATGAGTCCTTGTGGAATGTGCCTCCCCATGCACCGGAAATAGCAGATGGCAAGCTGTTTGGCCTGGGAGCTGCGGATATGAAAGGGGGCCTTATGGCTTCCGTCATGGCAGTAAAGCTTTTAAAGGATGCCGGTATCTCCCTTCCTCTTAATGTCCACATCTGCTCGGTGTGTGATGAAGAGGGAGGCGGAAATGGCTCCATTCAGGCGGTCATGAGAGGAAAACGGGCAGATGGAGTGGTGGTCTGTGAACCAACATCCGGAGAGCTGATTCTGGCTCATATGGGATTCGTATTTATGAAAGTACGGATCGCCGGGAAATCCAACCATTCCGGAGCCAAATGGCTTGGGGTAAGCGCCATTGAAAAGGCAATAAAGATCATAGAAAGGCTGAATGAACTGGAGCATGGTTGGCTGCTTAAATTTAAGCACCCCCTTCTTCCGGCCCCTAATTTAAACGTAGGGACCATTCATGGAGGAAGTGCGGGATCTACGGTTGCCGGGGATTGTGAATTTGATATGTGCATCCATTACCTTCCTGGTCTGATGAGTCATAAGCAGGTGGCAGATGAGGTCACAGATGAGATCAGGCGCCTGGCAGAAAGCGATCTATGGCTGCGGGAGCATATGCCGGAAATCAGTATTTATCAGGCCGGAGGTCCTTTTGAAATGGAAAAGGGGCCGTTTGTAGACAGCTTTGAACGAGCATTTGAAAAAGCGGAGGAAAAACCAGTGGCCATAAAGGGCTCACCGGCTGGCTGTGACTCCAGGCTGTGGAGAAATATAGCTGGTTGTCCGACCATTCAGTTTGGACCCGGAAATCTGGAACAATGCCATTCCGTAAATGAATATATTCAGATAGAGGAATATCTTAAGGCAATTCATATCTATGCACAATTGATTTTAGAGTGGGGAAAGGAAAACAGGACAGATGAATAAGAAAATACTATTGGCAGGAGAATCCTGGATGAGTTATACTACACATGTAAAGGGGTTTGATTCTTTTTATACCTCTACCTATGAGACAGGAGAAAAGTGGCTGAAAAAGGCGCTGGAGAATGCCGGTTATGAGGTAACGTTCCTTCCGAATCACCTGGCATCGGACGAATTTCCATTTACTATGGAAGAATTAAAGCAGTATGATGGGGTCATTCTGTCCGATATCGGAGCAAATACCCTGCTGCTTCCCGTAGCGACTTTTGCTCACAGCCGGAAGATGCCGGACCGCTGTAAGCTGATCCGGGATTATGTTCTGGATGGAGGCGCACTTTTGATGATCGGGGGATATATGACATTCTCCGGCGTGGATGCAAAGGGAAAGTGGCATGATACCGCTGTACAGGAAGTTCTTCCCGTAGAGGTTTTGACTGTGGACGACCGAATGGAACACTGTGACGGAGCAAAGCCTGTTGTAGGAGAAGTCCATGAAGCCATATCCGGACTTCCGTCAGACTGGCCGGAGGTATTGGGATACAATAAAACAGTGGCAAAGCCGGAAGCAATTGTACCCGTTACCATAGAAAATGATCCGTTCCTGGCATTGGGAACCTACGGAAAAGGAAGAAGTGCGGCATTTACCACGGATTGTGCCCCTCATTGGGCTCCGCCGGAATTTTGTGAGTGGGAATATTACGATCAGCTTTGGAAGGGGATTCTTGACTGGCTGACAAAAGAATAGAGGGCTTGTAATGAAAAAGGAAGGCTGGGAAGAGGAAGCGGTACAGCTTTTAAAGGATTTGATGGAAATCAGGACAGTAAACGGAAAAGATGGAGAGAAACCGGCTGCGGAATATATCTGTCAATACTTAAACAGCCGTGGGGTGAAGGCCTTTGTCCAGGATATCGGAGAGGGAAGGGGAAACGTAATTGCCCTGCTCCCTGGAGAGGATACGGACAAGGGAATGATCTGGAATGGACATCTTGATACGGTGGACTACGGTCAGCTTGAGAGCTGGGAGCGTTCACCATGGACTCCTGTGATCCATAACGGTTTCCTCTTTGGCCGGGGAGCCAGTGACATGAAGAGCGGACTGGCTGCCATGGTATATGTTCTCGGAATGCTGGGGGAGGCTGGAAGAAAGCCCAAAACCTCCATCCAGTTTCTTGGGACATGTGACGAAGAGCGGGGAGGAACCGGAGCAAAGGCTATCATTTCCGGCGGACATATGATGGAAGCATCCACGTTACTGATCGGAGAACCTACAAGCTGTACCGTGGGGATCGGACAAAAAGGCTGTATCTGGCTGGAATTAGAAGTAAGGGGTAAGACCAGCCACGGGGCATATCCGGAAGAAGGCTGCAATGCTGTCACGTGTGCATATGAAGCGGCCGAGCGACTGGGAGACTGGATCTGTGGTCATGACCATCAGGTACTTGGAAATGCCACCGCACAGATTACAGAAATCCGGGGAGGGATACAACCTAACATGACACCGGATCTGTGCACTGTTTTAATGGATATCCGAACCGTGCCGGGACTTACATATGAAAAGATTCTCTGCCAGCTGGAGACAGTTTTTCAGGACATCAGCCGGAAATCCGGAGGAATTCCCAGTCTGAATACTTCAATTAAGAATCATAGAATAAGCATTGAAGCGGACAAGTATTCCTGGGGAGTTTCCCGGTTGGTAAAGAGTATGGAGGCTGTGGGAATTAAGGAAGCTTATTCAGGAATCTCTTATTTTACAGATGCCTCCATACTGGCAGAAGGAAAAGAAGGGATGACGACTGTCTTATTTGGACCAGGTTCGGCAGATATGGCACACAAGCCCAATGAATGTGTACGCATCGCAGATTACCTTATGGCAGTACAGGCATTGACAAATATGGCAGCAGCGAGGATTGAGGATGAGAGCGACAATTAAGGACATTGCGAATGACACAGGACTTTCTGTGACGACGGTATCTCTGGTATTAAATGGGAAAGCCCATAAGATACCGGAGGATACAAAAAAACGGATTATGGAATCGGCACAGAAGCTTAACTATCGGCCGAACCAGCTGGCAGTCAGTCTGGTTAAAAAGAGAAGCAAA
Source organism: Lacrimispora sanguinis (assembly GCF_044987295.1). Taxonomy (NCBI): domain Bacteria; kingdom Bacillati; phylum Bacillota; class Clostridia; order Lachnospirales; family Lachnospiraceae; genus Lacrimispora; species Lacrimispora sanguinis. Next base: position 4,266,091 of record NZ_CP173277.1, read on the forward strand.
ACCATAGGCCTAATTATTCCTGACATCGGAAATGTCTTTTACGCCCATATGGTAAAGGGAATTGAGGAGTGCTGCAGGGAGTTTGGCAGAACGCTGATCTTGTGCAACACCAACGATCTCCATGAGAGGGACATGGAATATATCCATCTTCTGGCCGACCAGGGCGTAGACGGAATCATCTATGTCATGGCCAGAGAAAGTGATGAGACAGCCGGTAAAGAATCGGTTCGTTTATTGGAACAGCTTCAGCTGCCGTTTGTGCTTTTGGACCGCTATCTTACGGATGCGGACTGCGCTGAAATAATCCTGGATCATGAGCTTGGAGGGTACCTGGCAGCGAGACATCTGACAGAGCTTGGCCATAAGAAGATCGCCTGTGTAACAGGTCCTGCAAATCTGGCGGATTCAGAAAGAAGATTAAAAGGATATGCCCGCGCTCTGCAGGAATTTCATATTCCTTTTGATAAAAAACTGGTTTATGAAGGCGATTATACCATGGAATGCGGGGAACGCGCCGTAACAGAGCTGATGCAGTATGGATTTACGGCGGTATTTGCCTGCAACGACCTATCTGCTTTTGGAGTGTATAGGCAGCTGTCCAAATATCATAAGAAAGTACCTGAAGATATATCGGTGGTAGGATATGATGATGTTTTGTATGCGGATATGATGGCAATTCCTCTTACAACGGTCAGACAGCCGGTATATGAGATGGGAGTGGAGTCAGTCAAACGGTTGATTTCTCAGATAAAGAAGAAAAAAGTAGAAAAAAGACAAGCGGTATTTGAACCGAAATTGATAATAAGAAGCAGTACAATGGGAATTGGACAGGAGTGCAATATATGAAAATATTGAATTTTGGTTCTTTGAATATTGATTATGTTTACCAGATGGATCATTTTGTCAGAGAGGGAGAAACCATATCCTCTGATTCTTTGGAGATATTTTGCGGAGGAAAAGGCCTCAATCAGTCTCTGGCACTGAGCAAAAGCGGCGTCAAAGTCTGGCATGCAGGAGCGGTTGGGGAACTGGATGGCGAAATATTGACCCAGCAGCTGGAGCAATTTGGCATAGACACAAAGAATATCAAGCGGGTAAAGAATAAGACAGGTCACGCCATAATTCAAAAGAATCAAGCAGGACAAAATGGCATTCTTTTGTATGGTGGAGCGAATCAGGAAATAACAAAGAATCAAGTGGACCAAGTTTTAAATGAGTTTGGAAAAGGAGATTTTCTCATTCTTCAAAACGAAATTAACGAAGTTGGATATATTATGGAGCAGGCATACGGGAAAGGAATGAGAATCGTTTTGAATCCATCCCCTATGAACCGTAAAATATGGAGTTATCCTCTTCATTATGTGGAGTTTTTTATACTGAATGAAATTGAAGCAGGGGATATCTGCCAAAAGTCCGGAAGCGGCAGAGAACTTTTAGATCAGTTGACCGAAAAATTCCCCAATGCAAAGATTCTTTTGACGCTGGGGCAGGATGGTTCTTTATACAAAGACGGCGATCAGGTGTATGAACAGGAAATTTATCGGGTAAAGGTGGTTGATACTACCGGGGCTGGAGATACGTTTACCGGATATTTTATTGGCGGACTTGCTCTGGGAGAAACTCCCGGACAGGCGTTGGATCATGCGGCAAAGGCAGCTTCCATTGCAGTATCCAGAGCTGGTGCTGCACCATCGATTCCTACGAGGGATGAAGTATTAAATGGATATTGAGGCTCAAAGTAAAAAGAGGAAGCACCCGGGAGAATGGATCCCAGGGCTTCCTTTTCTGCTACGAAGCTGTCTCTCGGTTCAGTTCCCGGATCTCACGAACACGCAAAAGAACAGGAAGTAAAGCCCCGGCTGCAATCAAACTGAACAAATTTTGCACAAGATTGAACGGAACATTAGAAATGGCAGCAGGCCAGCTATAAACTGCAAGTTCAAATATGAAATAGCCGCCTGTGACTACTGCGCTGCATACCACGCCGGCGGTTAAAAAAGGCAGTACGCGAAATCCTACTGACCGGCTCCGGGAACGCAGATGTTTGTACAAATATCCACCTGCAAATGCCGCCAATGCTTTAATGATTAAGGTAGCTGGTGCGTAAAAAGCGTATCCGGACAGCAGGTCAGCCATCATAGAGCCTATCCCTCCTGCGGCAGCACCGGCCATAGGTCCTAAGAGCATGCCGCTTATTAATACCATACCGTCTCCCAGGTGGATATAACCGCTGAATGCAGATGGTATATGTATTACCATAGTAGCTGCAGTGGTAAGGGCTGCCATCAAAGCGCTGAAAACGATTTTTTTCGTTCTGTTGTTGTTCATGTTTTCTCCTCTCTCGCAGATCATATTGTTTATATTACACCTATCATATAGAAAAACTGGCATTTTATAAATATCCAATTTGAATAAAATTATACATACCAGTTTTGCTGTAGCAATTTAAGATATTTAATGAAGAAGATACACTCGAAAGGAAAAGGGCATTTTTGGCATAGCGGAACATTTCTCTTTCATTTATAATCAAATCACCACGTGGGAAATAAAAATAAAGGAAGCGGTCAGGATGGAAAAGGAGAATTGGGTATTGGCATGCGCGGTCTATATAGACGAACACTTAAAAGAAGAACTGTCTGTGGAACGCATATCTGCATGGGCAGGATATTCTCCCTGGTATTTTTCAAGACGTTTTAAGGCACAAATGGGAGTTTCTCCCATGGAGTACGTAAAACAGCGGCGTCTCTTTGCAGCGGCCGGAGAAATCCGCAGGGGAAAGAGGATCATAGATGTAGCCTTGGATTATGGCTGGGAGACTCACAGCGGCTTTACCAAAGCTTTTTGCGGCCGGTTCGGGTATGCCCCTGTTCTCTTAAGAGCAATCTACATTTGTGATGCTTCTATGGAAGGAGAACGAGAGCATATGGAATTATATTTAAAGACAATGGAGACTTATAAAAAAACGGAGGAGCTGTGGGAAATTCTTTGCCAGACGCTTAGAGAAAATAAAACAGAACATGACCAGGAGAATTTAATAAGAATCTATGAACTGGCATCGTCTTGTCACAAGGGACAGAAACGGTATTCGGGGGAAGACTATATCACTCACTCTTTAAATGTTGCTTTGATTCTTGCAGATATGGGGGCCGATGAGGAGACCGTATGTGCCGGACTTATGCACGATGCCGAGTCGGGTATCTGGGAAGAAGAGTTGAAGGGAGAAGTAACTGGAGAGAGGATTCTGAATGTCCTGCTGGCATACCGGGAATTTGAAGGCAGATATGAAAGTCACGATGAGAGAGGGGCATTAATTGCTCTGGCTGACCGGCTCCACAATATGCGCACAATAGAATTTGTCGATCCATCAACCTGGAAAAGGCGAGCGGAAGATACGATGAAAATATTTTCTCCCATAGCAGAAAAATGTGGAGATATCAGGCTTCGGTCAGAGCTCGATGAGCTTTCCATGAAATTCCTCTGAATACAGACTGTTTGATAAACTTGTTGTTTTTTTATAGAAAGCCTTATATAATAATGGAAAATAAAATGCGGTTGGAAAGGCGGTTCAATGTTATGATACAGGACTTTACAATTCACACATTCCTTGAAAAGTTATCCTCAAAAAGCCCAACGCCGGGCGGTGGCGGAGCAGCAGGTCTTGGCGGTGCCATAGGAGCGGCCTTAGGAGAAATGGTGGTGAACTTAACACTTGGCAAGAAGAAGTATGCCGACGTGGAAGAAGAAATGCAGTCAATCCTTGAAAAGCTGGAAGCTTTAAAAAGCGAATTTTTAAGGCTTGCGGATGAAGACGAAGTTGTATTTGTACCTTTAGCGGCTGCATACGGCCTTCCCTCCGGCACCGAGGAAGAGAAGCTGCATAAATCTGAAATCCTGGAAATCCACCTTCTGGCAGCCACTCTGGTTCCTCTCATGGTCATGGAGCGTTCTATGGAAACTCTTGATATCATGGAGTTCCTGGCGGAGAAGGGAAGCCGCCTGGCTGTCAGTGATGTAGGCGTGGGAGTCCAGTTTATCCGCTCCGCTCTGCTGGGAGCAAAGATGAATGTTTCCATCAATACAAAAGCCATGAAGGAGCGGGAAAAGGCCGGAGAGCTTCTGGTTCAGGCGGATCATCTGGCAGAAGAAGGAATCAGAAAGGCAGATGCCATCTATGCGAAGGTGGAAGCTGCATTAAAGGCATAATAAGGAGGAGGAAAACAGACGTGATAACCTTAAAGGGTGCAGCCGTATCTGCAAAAATCAAGGAACAGGTAGAAACACTTTTGACTGGTTTAAAGGGAAAAACTCCAAAGCTTGCCATTGTGCGGGTAGGAGAACGGCCAGATGACTTATCCTACGAGCGGGGAGCTTTAAAGAAGATGGAAAGCTTCGGCCTGATGGGAGAAAGCTTTGCATTTCCTCAGGACATCACTGATGAAGCATTTAAGGAAGAATTTGCAAAAATCAATGAAAACCCGGATATCGATGGCATCCTTCTTCTTCGTCCCCTGCCAAAGCAGATAAAGGAAAAGGATATTGAGCATATGATTGACCCGGGAAAAGATTTGGATGGCATATCACCAGAAAATATTGCCAGGGTATTTGCCGGGGACGATACCGGATTTGCACCCTGCACAGCGGAAGCGGTGGTGGAAGTTCTGAAAGCCAATGATATTTCCCTGACAGGCAAAAGAGTAGCCATTGTGGGCAGAAGCATGGTAGTTGGCCGTCCTTTATCCATGCTGATGCTGAAAGAGAACGCTACGGTTACCATCTGTCACACTCGTACAGAAGATTTAAAGGAAACCTGTAAAAATGCTCAGATCCTTGTGGCTGCTGCCGGACGTGCAAGGATGGTGGATGCATCTTTTGTAGGAACGGATGCCATTGTGGTTGATGTAGGAATCAATGTGGACGAAGACGGAAAACTTTGCGGAGATGTGGATTTTGACTCCTTAGAAGGAACCGCCTCCATGGCAACTCCAGTACCGGGAGGAGTAGGAGCGGTAACAACGGCTGTGCTGGCTAGGCATTTGGTAATGGCAGCACTCAAAAAATAAAATAGGAAAGTTCGTGGGTAGACTGTAACCTAAAGTGAAGACACAGAAAATGTGTTGTGAGCTATTAAGGTTACAGTTTACTTTTTTTGCGTAAAACAAGAAAACAGAGGCTCAATGGCCTCTGTTCATTTATCCGTTTAAAGCCTGCCGCTTCACCTGTCCGATAGCTCCCAGTACTGGTGGGAAATACAGGACTAATACGGTTAATACCAACTCTGGCAGGATATAAGTGGCATTATAACCCAGAGTATAAACCAATGGGGGTATGCCCTCCGGTGTATAGGATGCAAAGAATATATAACCGGAGATAACATGGAATAAGTACCGACCCGTAACGCCCACAATATATCCGGCTACAAGACCGTGCTTTTTATTACTGAACAGACCGGAAAGCCCCAAAGCACCGAATGCCAAGGGATAGTCAAGAAGAACCTGGATCGGAGCGAATATATAGGGATTCGTGATAAACTGTAAAATTCCGTAGGCTACACCGGTCGTGATCCCGGCCTTTACACCGTAAACATAACCGATGAGGCAGATGAACATCATGGAAAACAGAGTGACGGAACCGCCAAAAGGAAGGGAAGCTACTTTGATAAAGGAAGTTACCGTTGCAAGCGCCATCGCGCCTGCGCAGTAAACCAGCTGGCGGGTCTGCAGCTTTTGAGATTTAGAAGACGATCTGCCAAGAAGATGCAGGGCAAAAAAGATTGCAGCAAATAGAACAATCACCAGCAAGTATCCTGCCGGCTTTAATAAATACTCTTCACTTTCCGCAGAGTAAGTTAGAAAAAATGACATAAAAAATCCTCCTTTGTGTGCGCAGGAGGGGACTACTATTGCTTCCTTACGCCGGCATTATCCGGTTCAAGTAGTGAGGGTTTGGTTTCTACCAATCTCAGCCAATGGCTCCCCTAGCGTGTGTAATTTATACAATTTTGCTGTGAGTATAGCGCAAATACACAGGCTTGTCAAGCCTTATCAAGTCATGTTTTTGCATGTCTGATCCATAACCAAATTGTAAATTCAGTATAAAAATGCAAATTAAGCACAACCTAGTAAAAGCAGTAAAGTTGAAATAAGGTCCGCTTGATTTATTATTAACAAATTGGAGATACGGAGGTTGTTTTCATGACAGGCTTTATTATTGCTCTTATATCCGGAGCGCTTATGAGCATACAGGGAGTTTTTAACACGGGAGTGACAAAGCAGACCAGCATGTGGGTTTCTACAGGCTGGGTACAGCTGACTGCATTTTTGACCTGCCTCATTCTGTGGTATTTTTCCGGCAGGGAGAACATTACCGGTCTATTTGACGTACAGCCAAAGTACTTATTGATTGGCGGAGTTTTGGGTGCATTCATTACCTATACCGTAGTTAGGAGTATGGGAACCCTGGGGCCGGCCAAAGCGGCTCTGATTATTGTAATTTCCCAGATCATTGTTGCCTACGCCATCGAGTTGTTTGGCTTGTTCGGAGTAGAAAAGGTAGGATTTGAATGGAAGAAGCTGATCGGCGCGGTTGTTGCCATTATCGGAATCATGATATTTAATTAATTTGGAAATAGTGCTTGTATTTACTTATTTCTTTAGGTAGAATAGTAACATAGGCTGAAGATGGTATCCTTTTTTGGAGATTTTTGTAAGAGGAGGGATATCATGGATTACAAGAAAGTTAAAATCATCCTTATCGCCCTGTGTGTCTTAGGGGCGGGTGTTTGTTACGGCTTGAGCAGAAGCCAGGAGGTTCGCAGGCCAGGGATTTCTCTGTCAGAGGAATCAGCTTTATCTTCCAGGGAAACGGTTACCGGAATTGGAGCAGGTGATGGCCCGGCGGCTTTAACGGCAGAAGAGGACAGTTTAGGAAGTGCAGGAGAGGAAACGGCCCTGCCTTTCTATGTACATATCTGCGGAGAAGTTATTTCTCCCGGTGTTTATGAGCTTAAAGAAGGAAGCCGGGTTTTTCAGGCAATCGAGAAAGCAGGCGGAGTCACAGACCAGGCTGCGGCAGAATATTTAAATATGGCGGAGCAGGTCAAGGACGGCATGAAGATCGTGGTCCCTGGCAAGGAAGAGGTGGAAGCGGCGAAGGCCAGGGGAGAGATATCCCTACAGGCAGAGGCTTCATCCAACGTACAAAAAACCAAGGTGAATTTAAATACAGCCACCAAAGAGGAACTGATGACCCTGCGGGGAGTCGGAGAAGCTAAGGCAGCTGATATCCTTAAGTATCGGGAGAGCCAAGGCGGATTTCAGAAGATCGAGGATATTATGAAGATATCCGGCATCAAAGATGCGGCGTTTCAGAAAATAAAAGATGATATAACGGTTTGAAATAGAGGATAGAGGTGTAGTATGGCAAGCGTTTTAGTAGTTGATGATGAAAAACTCATCGTAAAAGGAATGAGATTCAGTCTGGAACAGGACGGTATGGAAGTGGACTGTGCCTATGACGGAGAGGAAGCCATTAATCTGGCAAAGCAGAAAGAGTATGATGTGGTCCTGTTGGATGTCATGCTTCCCAAATACGACGGATACGAAGTGTGTCAGGCCATCCGGGAATTTTCCGAGATGCCTATTATCATGCTTACAGCAAAAGGCAATGATATGGATAAGATCCTGGGCCTGGAATACGGTGCCGACGATTATATCACAAAGCCTTTTAATATTCTTGAGGTAAAGGCCAGGATTAAGGCTATCCTGCGCCGGAATTCAAAGAAGAACAAGCGGGATAACCAGGAAGACAGCCAGGTGATAAAAGAAGGCGATTTAAAGCTGGACCGGGACAGCAGGAGAGTGTTTATTGCTGAGAAAGAGATTAATTTAACTGCAAAGGAATTTGATCTTTTGGAACTTCTTACCTGCAATCCGGGTAAGGTTTACAGCAGGGAACAGCTTCTTACTTACGTATGGGGAAATAAAGCCATGGATACGGGGGATGTACGGACGGTAGACGTTCATGTAAGGCGTCTGCGGGAGAAAATTGAACCCAGTCCCAGCGATCCTAAATATGTGCATACCAAGTGGGGCGTAGGATATTATTTCCGCGTCTAGTAAAAAAAGAGGAGGATTTCTGACGGGTGACCGGGGAAATCCGCCTTTTCTTTAAATTTTGGGAAGAAAATTCCATAGATTAGAATCAATTTTGGAAACGGGGAAACGATAAGATGGATTACAGCATCAGAAGAGTAAAGAAAGAAGATTTGGACCGGGTCGTGGAAGTGGAGGCTCTTTGCTTTCCGCCGGAAGAGGCGGCAGGGAGGGAATCCATAAGGCAGAGAATCGATCAATTTCCTGAAAGCTTCCTTGTGGCAGAGCATTCTGACGGGACAATCATCGGTTTTATAAATGGCTGTGTTACAAATGGGAATACGATCTGTGACGAAATGTTTGAGAAAGCAGATTTTCATAATCCAGATGGCGCTTACCAAAGCGTGTTTGGACTTGATGTGATAAAAGAATGGCGGGGCCGGGGTGTTGCCGCTGCTCTTATGAAACGTTTTATTGAAGAAGCAGGGAAAAATGGCAGGAAAGGAATGATACTTACCTGCAAGGACAGGCTGATTCACTATTACGAAAAATTCGGATACAGGAACATGGGAGTGTCCGGATCTGTGCACGGAGGAGCCGTCTGGTATGACATGCGGCTTGATTTTATAGATACAGGGAAGTGAGGCACCGTCAATATGAAGAAAAGCCCCCAGGGAGAGCGGTGGAGACGGCTTGACAATACGGCAAAGATATTTCCGGTCATAGCAAGTGAGAATTTAAGCAATGTATTCAGGATTTCCGCAGTTTTAAAGGATGAGGTGGATCCGGGCACCCTGCAGCGGGCACTGGAAGAGATCCTTCCTCAGTTTGAGGGATTTTCGGTGAGGCTGCGTAGGGGATTTTTCTGGTATTATTTTGAGGACAATAAGAGGATGCCGGTCATTGAACGGGAAACGACTTACCCCTGCAAATTCATTGATCCTCACAGCAATCAGCTTTATTTGTTCCGGGTCACATATTTTGACAGGCGGATCAATCTGGAAGTGTTCCATGCGGTTACAGACGGCCTGGGAGCGGTGAACTTTTTAAAGGCCCTTGTTTACCGGTATCTGGATATTAAACGAAATTCCAGAACCGGTCATCGGACGTCTCAGAAGATATCATCAAATGTATCCATGAATGTGGAGGACAGTTACGTCCGTCATTATAAAAAGACCGAAAAGCGCAAATACAGCACCAGAAAAGCTTATCATCTGGCAGGAGAAGCCCTTCCTCTTGATGAGGAAAATGTTCTTCACGGTTATGTGGACTTAAAGATGCTTAAGACGGTTGCCAAAAGCTATGGGGTCAGCATCACCAGATTTTTGACGGCGGCCCTGATCTGGGCGATCTATCAGGAATATCTTGGTGGGAAGCCTTGTGAGGAATCCATCGGCATCAGCATTCCCATTAATTTGCGGACCTTTTTCGGCTCGGAGACGACCGCTAATTTTTTTGCTGTGACGCTTATTGATTTTTTATCCACCAGTGAGGAGCATACATTTACTGAGGTACTGGAAGCAGTAAGCAGCCAAATGGATTCAAAGATCACAAAGGAAAAGATGGAGCAAATCATTTCCTATAATGTTTCCAATGAAAAGAAGTGGTATCTGCGGGCCGCTCCCCTTTTTGTAAAATGGTGTGCGTTAAACCTGGTTTTCCGGAACAACGAGAAAGCCTACACCATGACACTTTCTAATATCGGTCCGATTGATATTGAAGAGGATTACAGGAAGGAAATCGAGCGGTTTACCATAATGATCGGAGTTTCCAAAAGACAGCCCATGAAATGTGCGGTCTGTTCCTATGGAGAAGAGGTCATTGTGACCTTTACTTCCGTATTTCAGGACACCAGGCTTCAGGATCGTTTTTTCGGTTTTCTTAGAGAGATGAAGATTCCGGTAAGTCTTGAGAGCAACGGCGTTCCGGATCGCCGGGATGATATGGGAAGGTATCCTCAAATCCGGTATGACCAGAAACGGCTTAAGAAGCTGGCAGCCATTTTTTATGGATTGTTGTTTTTTGTGGGGGCTATTTTAGGGGTTATTAATTATGCCACCTATTCCGGCTCTTTGTGGTCCATCATTGCAATCGGACTTATGGCCTATACGGCTCTTACGGTCGAATATTCCATTCTGCGCCATGCGAATCTGGCATCTAAGATCCTTATGCAGACGGTAGCTGCGCAGGTACTTTTAGTGGCTCTGGACCATTCGACGGGTTATAATGGCTGGTCAGTGAATTACGGAATTCCGAGCACCATTTTGTTTGCGGATCTATCAGTGGTTTTTTTGATACTGGTAAACCGGATGAACTGGCAGAGTTATTTTATGTATCAGATTGCTATTACAGTATTTAGCTTTATTCCTTTGATTTTATGGGCGGCCGGTCTTCTAACCAGGCCGTTTCTGGCCCTGTTCACTGTAACAGTGACGGTGATCATTCTTGCCGTTACCATTGTGCTTGGAGATAGAAGTGTGAAAACGGAACTGAAAAGGCGGTTTCATGTATAAAAAAGACGCCGGAAAAGGAGGGAGTTGTTGATGAGTCAAAGAAAAGTGAGCATAAGAGGAAATCTTGTAAGGGAAATGATGCAGAATGTAATGGAAACTTCTCTGAAACAGCCTATCCGGACCGGAGAACTGAGGAAAAATCCGGTGGAGCCTGCCTGGGTCCGCCCTGCAGGTTATGAATATGAAATTATAGAGCTGGAACATTTGAAAATGGAATATCTGCGTCCTGTGGGAGTGGTAACGGATCGGGTGATCTTACAGCTTCACGGCGGCGGATACATCGGGCCGATGAAGAACATTTACCGGAGATTTGCGGTCCGCTATTCCAAGCTGAGCTATGGAGGGGACGTTCTGACCCTTGACTACCGGGTGGCCCCGGAATATCCATTTCCGGCTGCTTTGGATGATGCAGTGGCAGCTTATCAATGGCTTATAGAAGAAAAAGGATACCGGCCGGAGCATATTGTGGTGGCCGGAGATTCTGCAGGAGGCGGATTAAGCCTGGCCTTAGGACTGTATCTGAAAGATCATGGAATTGCCCTTCCCGGAGGTTTTATCACCATGTCTGCCTGGACAGATTTAACTAACAGCGGGGAAAGCCATGTATCCAATTACGACATCGATCCGTTGTTTGGAAATTCTACAGATAATATGCTTTACAATTCAGAATATATCGGCGGAGAGGACCCTCACCTTCCTTATATTTCTCCGGTATTTGGGGAATATGGGGGTTTTCCACCTGTTCTTATGCAGGTTGGCAGCTATGAAGTGCTTCTTAGCGATACGCTGACTGTTGCTGACAAGTTAAAAAATGCAGGCGTGAAGCGGCAGGTTTCCGTTTATGAGGGAATGTTTCATGTATTTCAGATGGGACTGGACTTGATTCCCGAGAGCCGGGAAGCATGGGACGAGGTGGAGTCGTTTTTGCGGATCATTTTTCATATCAATGTCAAACCCGATGGAAAAGTGGTGCGGAAGGTGAAAACAAAGCACGCAAAGTCGGCAAGAGATATGGCTAAGCTTCTCATTGCCATGATGAAGAAAGAACTTGACACATAAAGGAGATACCAATGAAGATTACTTTGGTAACTGTTGGAAAAATAAAGGAGAAGTTTTATACAGATGCCATTGGGGAATACAGCAAACGCTTGAGCCGCTACTGCAAACTGGATATTGTACAGGTGGCTGATGAGAAAACACCAGACTCGGCCAGTGAGGCAGTTGAAAGACAGATAAAGGATAAAGAAGGGGAAAGAATCCTTTCTTCTATTAAAGACGGGGCTTATGTGATCGCGTTGGCCATTGACGGGGAAATGCTGGATTCGGTTGAACTGTCTGAGAAAATAAATGGGCTTGGAATCGGAGGAGTGAGCCAGATCGTATTTGTGATCGGGGGCTCTCTGGGACTTTCTGATGCTGTCTTAAGGCGGGCAGATTATAAGCTGAGCTTTTCTAAGATGACATTTCCGCATCAGCTGATGAGAGTTGTTTTACTGGAGCAGATTTACCGGAGCTATCGGATTATTAGTGGGGAGCCGTACCATAAATAAGCGGAGAAATTCGGAATGGATATGTAATTGATAAAGGAAAGAATTGGATTAAAAATCCTGTCAGAGCTTTTAACAGCTTTGATGGGATTTTTTGTTGCCCAACTTCTGGACAGGCGATAGATTATGATAGATTGGAAGAGATAGGGGAATTTACGTTCATAAATGTGAGGAATACCAGGCCATGATAAGAAAATCCGGGGTTGCCAATAGCAGGCAACCCCGGATTTTTTCTTTATGCCTAACGCACATTCTAGTAAGTCGCTAACATGATATTACTAAATTTCCATGAGGCAAGGCCCCCAACTTACATCTCACTCAATTCTGCCAAATCTTCCGTCCATTTCCGATAAACAACCAAAAGCCTTTCATACAACACATTGGCTTCCTTATCCGGAAGCAGGATATCTTCCGTCTGATGGATTTCCGTAATGCGGTCATATCCTTCCCACAGTCCGCACCCATTAGCCGCCAGTGCAGCAGCACCCAGAGAAGCGGCATTCTGGTCAATGTTGGTTTTTAAAACAGGCAGATTATAAACATCTGCAAAAATCTGCCGCCATACCGCACTTTTGCTCCCGCCCCCGCAGATCAGCATTTCTCCGTTTATGGAGGTCTTAGTCAGCAGGATATCAAGGGTACAGCGCAGGGCCATGGCAATGCCCTCCATGGATGCACGCACCAGATCTTCCCGGGTATTGTGAAGGGCCAATCCCATAAATCCGCCCCGAAGGCCGGAGGACGGCTCCTGGGCGCTTCCGCCTGCCAGGGAGGGATTAAACAGCACCCCATTGCTTCCGGCAGGGACACGTTCTGCCATCCGGTTCATGGCATCGTATGTATCCGTATCATCTGTAAAATCCCGGCAAAGGTTATCCCGGATCCAGCGGAAAGAGTTTCCGGCGGAGAAAATGGATACCGCGGAAGTATAATATCCTTTCTTTGCATGGGCAAATACAAAAGGCCTGGTTACCGGATCCACAACTGGTTTGGAAGAGGTAACGGCAATCCAGCTGGAAGATCCCAGGGACGTATACGCCACCCCTTCCGCCAGTCCCCTGGCGCCAAGGGCCATGCAGGTGTTATCCACTGCCCCGCAGGCAACCGGGGTTCCTTCCGCCAGGCCGGTCATCTGTGCCGCAGTCTGTGTAACCCTCCCGATGATGGAGTCGCTAGGCCGGATTTCCGGGAATATATCCGGACTGATACCTGCAGCATTCATAAACCTGGGTTCATAATCCCATGCAGTAAGATTGAATACGCCAAATCCCGACGCATAGGAGGGGTCCGTACACATGGTTCCGGTCAGCATATAGTTGATAAAGTCCTTGGAGCCCAGAATTTTGTAAACCCTGGAGTACAGTTCTGGCTGGTGCTTTTTCATCCACATCAATTTGGTAACTGTGTAGCATTCCGCCGGATCTCCATTTCCGGTGGTAAGATACCACTGGTCATAGTCCAGATCCTTAAATAACTCCACTGCTTCTTCCTCTGCCCGCATGTCGCACCAGATGGGCACCTGGTCCGCCAGCAGAGTTCCATTCCTGTCAAGAGGCACTGCCACCAGACTGTGGCCCGACAGGGCGACACCGGCGATATCCGCTGCATCAGATTCTGATTTGTCAAGAAGCTGCCTTGTTGCCTGACAGACATGATTCCACCAATCCATTGGGCGCTGTTCCACAAAGCGTTCTTTGGGAAATAAGGTGTCATACTGAATAAATACATCTGCCAGTGATGCCCCGTTTTCAGAGAAAAGTGAGGCTTTGATGCCTCCGGTACCCAAATCATAAGCAATTAATTTTTTCATACAATTATTCCTTCTCCTGTTATGTAGAAATTAAAATGGCCGCTCCATTATAAAATGGAATATAGAAAATCGCTGGTTATGGTATCTGCAGGGTACAGCCCCACCTGTTCCCCTGCTTTTAACAGCAGGATCCGGTCACACATGCCGATAAGCTCTGAGAAATCCGAGGAGATCAGTATGATGGAAGCGTTCCGGGACAATAGGGCATTGTAAATATTATAAAGCTCGCTTCTGGACATTAAATCTAAGTAGCTGGAAGGCTCATCAAAAATATAAAGCCGGGCCTCCTGGTGGAGGGAGCGGGCGATGAGCATCTTCTGCAGCTCTCCCCGGCTTAGCTGCTCCACAGGAACGTGGCAGGAGACTTTCCGTATATTCAGACGGTCCATGAAATCCCGGGCATATAAATCCAGCTTCTGGCCGGAAACCATATGAAAGCGCGCAGCCTTCCGGACATTGGAGGCTGTGATGTTGAAGCTTAAATCCTTTCCCGTAAAAAGGGTCTGACTTCCGCAATCCCCCGGAAGGAAGCTGATGGCTCCGGAGCGTTCCAGCACAGGCGCATAATACATATGGCCGGAGGTGATTTCCCGTTCTTTGGAAATGGCCTGGATCAAGGTCGTGCGGCCGGAGCCTACGATCCCTGCGATTCCTAAAATTTCCCCTTCCTGTAGGGAAAAAGAAATGTCATGGAGATTTCCGCTTGAAATATGGTCTGCGGCAAGCAGCAGCTTTCCGGGCGTATGGGGCAGCTTTGGATAGGAAAAGTCCTTTTTAAATGACAGCACCCGTTTTACAAATGCCTCGTCTCCAAGTTCCTTTCTGGAATAGGACTCCGTGATCTCTCCCTGTTCCATGACGGAGACGCAGTCACAGTGCCGGATCACGGCCGGGTATTCGTGGGAAATAAGTATGACACAGATATTTTTCTTTTTTAATTCTGTCAGAAGATTCATGATCCTTCTGGTTTCGTGGTTGGTCAGGGAAGCGGAGAATTCGTCCATAATCAGAATTTTTGGGCGACATAAAAGAACCCTGCCGATCTGAAGCAGGCATTTCTCCCCTTGGGATAAGCGGTCCACAGGCTGGTTTAATTCTAAATCCAGCCCCAGCTCCTTAAGGATGGAGCGGCAGACGGCTTCCTTTTTTTCTTTTGCCGGGTAAAACAAACGCTTATGGAAAATAAGCTCTTCGATACCCAGCAGAAGGTTGTCCATAATGCTTTTGCCTGAAAAAAGCTGAAGGGATTCCTGAAGCATATAGATCCCGTTTCTTTGGGCGCTTGTTATGCTGTGGATATCCAGCTGCCTGCCGTCTATCAGGATTTTCCCGCCAACTCTGGGAACGATGCCCGCAAGAATCCTGGTAAGAGTAGTTTTCCCCTCGCCGTTGCTTCCAACAATCGCAGTGATATCTCCGGAAGCTGCCTGGAAGTTGATATGGCTTTCCGGAAATTGCTTTGCACAGACATTTTCCATACGAATTACAAACTTATCCATAAACATTCCTCATGAAATTATATTAGCTTAAAGGTTTTAAATTATAGGAGGTGTATGCCCGTATTCCGTGTTCCATGTAGTACTGATGGTAATCCTGGGGAATCTTATTGTTGGTAACTATGGTAGAAATGCTGGTTAAATCCCCAAGACGGATAAAAGAACGCTGTTCAAACTTTTTGCTGTCCAGGCAGATGATTGCCTCATGGCAGCGGTCTGACACTGCCCTTATGATATCCACCACATTCATATCCGTAAGAGTATAGCCTCCTTCCATACTGGCTCCATCTACGGAAAAGAAAAACTTGCTTAAATAAATATGCTCCAGCTCCCGGTTTAAATCCTCCGGTATGGTATACATTCCGGAATTCTGCATCCGCCCGCCCAGAAACAGAAGCTGCACGGAAGCATTGCTTCCGAAAACATTGGCAACATAAAAATTGTTGGTCATTATATTTAAATTCTGCCGTTTGGACAGGGCCTTTGCAATATAGTAGCTGGTGGTGCCTGGGCCCAGGAAAATCCATTCCCGCTCCCGGACCAGTTGGGAAGCCACCAGTCCCAGCTCTTCCTTTTCCTTATCGTAAGGAATATTTAAGCCGTCCATCCGATCCGTATGAAGCTGCTCCTCTGGAAAGGCGGAGGCATTTAACGTAGCGCCTCCATGATTGCGGGTCAAAAAGCCACTTTTTTCCAGCTGCTCTAAATCGTTTCGAATTGTTACCTCTGTTACATTTAAAAGAGAGCTGAGAGTGGCAACGTCTATCTGTTTGCGCTCAAATATAATCTCTTTGATCCGCTGTATTCTTTCTGCTTTAAACATTTATGCCTCCTCCCGATAATAATTGTTTTCATTATTAAGATAGCATAAAAAACGAAAAAAATCAACAAAAAAAGAAAAAGATAAACGAAAATAATAAAAAATAAAAGCAAGAAAACAAAAGAAAATAGTTGAAAAACGAAAAAACGTATGTTATAATGACGAAAACGGGAAAGAAAAAGCGCATTTCTTTCCACTGTTTGGCCAAATTAGTATCGTTTTTGTTAAAAATTTGTCATGTTTGCATCTGATTTATGCAGAACAGTACAAAAGCACCGGGGCGTTGTTACAAGATTATTGGAAAGGTATTTAAGAAAGAGAGGGTTATTATGAGGAAAGCATTAGCAGTATTCATGGCATTGACAATGGCGGTTTCCATGAGCGGATGCCAGGCAGCGAATAAGGCGCCGGCAGAGAGTCCGGAAGGAACGGGTGTGACCACTGGGGAAGCAGCGAAAGAAGCAGGAGCAAAAGCAGAGACGGAAGCCGGAAAGAAATACAGGATCGGATTTGCCAACGCTTCCATATCCAACAGCTGGCGTGTAAAGATGAGGGACATGCTGGTGGAGGAATGCAACCGGCTGGGAGTGGAGCTGGTGGAAACAGATGCCCACGATGATGCCAACACCCAGAACAGCAACATTGAAGCCATGCTCCAGCAGAACCTGGATGCCATTTTGATTACTCCGTGTGTGGAAGACGCAGCAAATCCCGGCATTGAGGCGGCATTTGAGTCGGGAATTCCGGTAATCATCTTCGACCGCACCTGCACCACAGAGGATTACACCCATTTTGTAGGATATTCTGATAAGCAAAACGGTGCGGAATGCGCCAGGATGCTGGTGGAAGCCCTGACAGAACGCTACGGCGAGCCAAAGGGGAATATCATAGCTCTGGATACCATGGCAGGCTCCAGTACGGATAATTTCCAGAAAGAAGGGCAGGACTCCGTATTTTCCAAATATCCTAACATTAAGATCATCGCGAGACAGTATACGGATTTTGAGGTCAGCAAGGGTAAGAGCTTTATGGAAGACTGTCTGGCGAAGTTCGGGCCGGGAGAAATTGACGGATTCATTTCACAAGATGGCGGCGTTACTCTGGGGGCAGTGGATGCCATCCGGGAGGCAGGGAGAGACAAAGAGGGCATTGTCTTTACAAATGCGGACGGTATCAACGGCGTGGTGAAGATGATCAAGGATGGCAGCTGCGTGGGACTGACCCAGTTCCCCTGTGCAGCCAGCGTGGATGCCCTTCATGTGGCCATTGACTGCATCGATGGTCAGGGTCCAAAGGAGAAGGATGTCATGATGGACTCCATTGTTGTAACAAAGGACAATATGGGCCAGTACATGATTCCGGATGGGGATGATTATGACTGGACCTATTAATCAGGCAGTGACAGCAATAGTAAGCGTTACGCAGCAAAAACAGTCAGGATGACCAGGAGGGATACATAGATGAAAATCGGATTTTGCGTAGTAAACTACTCGGAAAAGCCACTGGAAGAGGTGGTAAAGCTCGCGGCAGACAATGGATACGACTGCGTGGAACTGCCCACTTATGTGGGCAACGGCCAGGTTGATGTGGAAGATATCCTAAAAAACAAGAAGGCAGGGGAAATCAAAAAGATGGTGGAAAGCCATGGCCTGACCATCGCCTCCTTAAGCAACCATGCGGATTCCCCTTTGATCATGGGACCTTACAGTGATGGGACCGTATCCTCCTGCAAGGGGACCAGGGAGGAGAAGATACTCTTTGGAACGGAAAGCATGATCCGCAGCGCACAGCTTGCAGCAGAGCTTTCTGTACCTGCTGTAGTGGCCTTTTCCGGCATGGAAAATTACGGACACATCAACGATTGGCCGGAGCCAAACGGCTGGAAATATGAAGAAGAGCAGTTTGCACTAAAATGGGGCAAAGTGCTTGATAAATACAAGGAATACGGCGTAAAGGTGGCGTTTGAACCGCATCCTAACAATGTGGTGTATGATACTCAGTCCGCACTAAGGCTTTTGGAGGTGGTGGATCATCATCCGGCCTTTGCCATCAATTTAGATCCGGCAAATATCCTGTTCTCCGGTGTGAACATCCAGACCTTTGTGGATGAACTGAGGGGAAGGATCGCGCTGGTTCATGCAAAGGACTGTGAAATCGTCCATCACAACCTGGCAAAGGGCGGGTTAAATATGTACATGCAGGATGGCTGGGGTCGTTTGGACCGCTCCTTCCGCTTCCGGATTCCCGGCTGGGGCGACGTGGATTGGAAGCGTTTGATCAGCGAGCTGTTCCTCACCGGATATGACGGCGTATTTAATTACGAACATGAAGATGTAATCATGAGCAGGGCAGACGGAGTGAAAAAGACCATAGAATTCCTGCGCCCCCTGATGATCGACGCTCCCTATGAAGGCCGCAGTGATGCGCTGTTTACAAAATAAAATCAGACATTTACAGAGCAAAGGAGAAAATATATGAGAAAAATGAGAGCACAAGTGCTGACCCAGCCGTATCACTATGAACTTTCAGAAGTTCCGGTACCGGAGATTTCTGAGGATGAAGTCCTGATTAAGATCAAATATTGCGGAATCTGCGGTTCTGACTGGGGTTCCTATACGGGAAAGTATGCGGATGAGGTGGCTTGCCTGCCGTTAATTACAGGCCACGAGTTCTATGGAACCATTGAAGAACTGGGTGCCAATGCACAGGGATTAAAGTTAGGAGACCGTGTTACCTGCGATATCTGCAAGCCATGCGGTACCTGCTATCATTGCCGCATCGGAGAGCCGCTTCTGTGTACGGAATTCAAACAGATCGGGATCCATGTAAACGGCGGGTTTGCAGAGTATGTAAAGGTACCGTGGAAAAATGTATATGTGGTGCCGGATGAAGTATCCGATGAGAAAGCGGCTTTTGTAGAGCCTTTGACCGCCTGCATTAATGCTTCAAGGAAAATGGACTGCGTCATGGGAAGAAGCGTGGTAGTAATCGGCGCCGGGCTTGGAATCCTCCATGCCTGTCTTGCAAAGCTTAGAGGCGCTGCGCCGGTGATCATCATTGACGGCAATGAGGACAGGCTTGCCATGGCTAAGGACATGGTGGCAGACTATGTAATCAACTTCAAGGAGACACCTGACGTAATAGCTGAGGTCATGAAGCTGACAAACGGCATAGGCGCCGATTTTGTTCTGGAAGCCGTAGGCAGCTCAAAGACCTATGAACAGGCATTCCAGATGGTGAGAAAAGGCGGAAAGGTAGAGGCTTTCGGAATCTGTGCAGATGACGATTACGCCAGTCTTCCTCCGGTGAAGTTCGTACTGGAGGAGAAAAAGGTCAGCGGAAGCTGCGCCGGCATTGGATACGACTGGGGCGACGTTCTGACCCTTCTCAAATATAACCGGGTAGATCCTACCCCTCTGATCTCTATGATTGTTCCCCTTGAGGAACTGGAAGACGCTGTCAATGAAATTCGCAGAAATCCGAAATTGGTCAAGGTTTTAGTAAGCCCAGAGGCCAAAGAGCGGGTTGTACTGTATCAGTAAACCGATAAGGGGGACATTTCAGTCATGAAACAAAAAAGTGCTTCGGGAATGGTGAAAAAAATATTAAACAATCCCATCAGCGGCCCCTATCTTGCGCTGATCATCCTGCTGCTGATTGCCAGCATGATTTCACCGATTTTTCCCACATTTAAAAATATTACAAACATCCTACGGCAGGCATCCATTGTGGGCGTGGTCAGCATTGGCATGACAATGGTACTGCTCATAGGAGGAATTGACCTTTCCGTCACCAGTATTATGGCGATTGCAGCCTGTGTGATGGCAAGAATGTCAGAGCCCTATGTGCAGGCCGGCGGTACCGGCATCTATTTAGGACCGGTGCTTCTGGTGATGTTATTCGGCTTTATCATCGGCCTGATTAACGGCAGTATCATTGTGTGCAGGGGGGTAGAGGCTTTCATCATCACCCTTGGCACGGGGCAGGTGCTGCGGGGACTTAATTACATATATACCAATGGAGCGCCGGGAGGCTCGGTTTCCCAGTTCTGGTCCAACTTTGGTTCCAAGTCCCTGGGAGGGATCATCCCCTATGCCGTGGTGCTGTATGCGGTCCTTATGATCATTTTCATGGTGCTGCTTCACAAGACGGTATTCGGGCGCCATATCTATGCCATAGGCAGCAATTCGGAGGCGGCCAGACTCTCCGGTGTAAAAGTGAAATTCCATAAAATTATGGCATACGGTCTTTGCGGCCTGACCGCATCCATCGCCGGCGTCATGCTGGCAGCCAGAGTCCGGGTAGGAGAGCCAAACGGCAGTACCGGCTATGATATGGACGCCATTGCGGCGGTGGTCATCGGCGGAACCTCCATGTCAGGAGGACGGGGGTCCCTAATCTGTACCCTGGCAGGCGTGCTGATCATGGCGGTAATGAACAACATACTGAATCTTTTGGGCGTGAATCCTTACCTACAAATCGTGATTAAAGGTCTGATTATACTGGTGGCGGTACTGATTCAGAAGAAAAACAAATAATGCAGGACTGCTATGAGAAAACAGAGGTGAGCATATGAGCGAATACGCATTGGAAATGCTTGACGTGACCAAAACATTTTCCAAAGTGACCGCTTTAAATCATGTGGACTTAAAGGTAAAGGAAGGAGAGATACACGCTCTCATCGGAGAAAATGGTGCAGGAAAATCTACCCTTATGAAGGTTCTGTCCGGGGTTTACCAGGCAGATTGTGGGACTGTGCGCATTTTTGGGGAAGAAATGCATTTTCATAACCCACAGGATGCCATTGATAAGGGAATTGCCATCATCTATCAGGAGTTAAGCCTTGTCCCTGATTTAAATGCGGTCGAGAATCTGATGCTGGGTCATGAGATTCATAAGAACCATTTTATAAAGAAAAAAGAGGAAGAAGAGTTTGCGAAAAAATGGCTGGATTATGTGAGTGCCGGGACCATCCCGGATTATCACACTCCGGTCCGCTGCCTAAGCGTTGCACAGCAGCAGATGATCGACATCGCAAAAGCAGTATCCTATCATGCCAAAATCATTATTATGGATGAGCCTACGGACAGTCTGACCCAGAAAGAAATTGATGTGCTGTTTCAGATTGTGAGAAAGCTTAAGCAGGATGGAATCACGGTGATTTACATATCCCACAGGCTGGAGGAGCTGTTTGAAATCTGTGACCGGATCACGGTACTTCGGGACGGTGCTTATGTGGACTGCGCAAATATTGCGGATGTGAATAAGGACTGGCTCATCGGAAAGATGATTGGCCGGGACCTAAAAGATACCTTTCCGCCCAGACGCCGGGTCCATTCAGAGGAAGTGGTGCTTGAGACCAGCAATTTATGCGGGGAACGGTTCCAAAATGTATCCTTCCGGCTTCATAAAGGGGAGATCCTGGGATTTTCCGGCCTGGTGGGCGCAGGAAGAACGGAGGTTATGCGTGCCATATTCGGGGCGGACAAAATCTGCTCCGGAGAAATGAAGCTTTTTGGTCAGACGGTGCATATGACCCACCCCTGTCAGGCGGTGGAACGTGGCATGGGATTTGCCACGGAGGACAGGAAAGCACAGGGGCTTTTCCTAAACCAGACAATTAAGGACAATATCGCAATCGCATCCCCAAAGCGGGTTTCTACCAAAGGCTTTGTAAGCGGAAAAGAAGAAGTAAAGCTTGCAAACCAGTATATGAAGGAGTTAAAAATTGCTGCGCCGGATATTCATAAGGTCTGTAAATTCCTCTCCGGAGGAAACCAGCAAAAGGTGGTGCTGTCCAAATGGCTGGCATCGGAATGCAGGATATTGATCCTTGATGAACCCACAAGAGGAATCGATGTAGGGGCAAAGTTTGAAATTTACTTACTGATGGACCAGCTGGCCAATGCGGGAGTCAGTATCATCATGATTTCTTCCGAAATGCCGGAGATCATGGCAGTATCAGACCGCATGATCGTAATGCACGAGGGGACTGTGACAGGGGAAATTACTCATGAAGATTATACGGAAGAAAATATTATGAAGCTTGCCAGCGGCGAAAAACGGAAAAAGGAGAGTTGACTTATGGGATACAAAGAGACATTATTTCAGCCGGTCATGATCGGCAGCAGGGAGTGTAAAAACCGGTTCTTCGCACAGCCCATGGAATGCGTGGATTCTGATGCAGAGGGAAATCCAACGGACCTGACCTATGAACGGTATGAAAACCTGTATAAGGGCCAGTTTGGCCTGGTGGATTTAGAGGCGATCACGGTAACCAATGAAAGCCGCGCCAGAAAGACCCAGCTGGAGATCATGCCCCGTAATGAAAAAGCCCTGGAAAAATTTATCCGCAGACTGAAAGAAGTAAATCCCGACGCACTGATTGTATTCCAGCTGACCCACTCAGGAGAGATCAGCGTGCCGGAGTTTTCCAGAAGGGTCTGTGTGAAACCGATGTACGGGCTGGGCGGTGACATCCTGACAGAGGAAGAAGTAGAAAATATCATGGACCAGTTTGCCCTGGCATCAAAGATCTGTCAGAATGTGGGCGCAGACGGCGTAGACATGAAGCTGTGTCATGGATATTTAGGTTCCCAGATTATCCGCCCTTATAATGACAGGGACTGGAAATACGGCGGCTCCTGGGAACGGCGTTCCGCTTTTGCATACGATCTCATGGAACGGATCCAGAAAGCGGTAAATTTTGACAAAAACTTCCTGATTGGTTCCAAAATGTCCATGTGGGAAGGCTTCCCCGGAGGCTTCGGTTCCGCAGGTCCGGACTCTCCGTTAATGGATATGACAGAGCCCATCGATTTAATTCAGGGGCTGGAGAAAATGGGAGCTTCCTATTTTGTGGAATCCTTAGGCAACGTCCACTGCAGCATGAGCTTTATGGAAGCAGCCACCAATGATCCTTACTTCTCTTATCTGCATATTTATTTTTCAGATTTAATGAAGAAAGCGCTGAAGCCGGAAACAGTTGTAATCGGTTCTCATTTTTCATCCTTCCGCGGAGGAAAGAACAAGCTTCTGTCCATTGAACCGGAGAAATCCTCCCTGTTTGCAATGGGAGCCAGATGCATTGAGGACGGCATGATGGATATGGTAGGTTTAGGGCGCCAGTCCTTTGCAGATCCTCTTACTCCTTTAAAGCTTAAGGAGGGCCGGGAACATGAGATCAAGTATTGTACCCAGTGCATGAACTGTGAAGAACTGATGATACGTCAGCAGCCGGTCGGCTGTGTGGCATTTAATAAACCGTATACCCAACGGTTTGTGGACATTCGTAAGACCATGGGAAAACTGACAGAGCTGCATACCTGATGTCTAACAGTTATATGGGATCCCGGAATTCCCAAAGAATCCGGCTGATCCATGATTCCGTTTATCTAAAAAATTTACATACAAAGAAAGGCAAAGAAAATGAAAGAATTAAGAAAAGACGTATTGACAGCAAAGGATATTGCTTACATGATGGACCCAAGTGTACTGAAATTGGATACGTCAATCAAAGATGTAGAAGCCATGGTAGAAGCATGTAAAAAGTATGATTTTGGCTCTTGCTTCTGCTGGCCATGCTATTACCCTGAGCTGGTGGAACTGTTAAAGGGAACAAACACTGCTTTCGGTACCTCCCTTGCATTCCCTTCCGGCCAGGAAACCACAGAAACAAAAGTATACCTGGCTCATGAGTTTATGAAGCTGGATCCGGTGGAAAATGATATGGTAATGAATGTAGGCTGGCTGAAAGCAGGACTTTATGACCTGGTACTTGAGGATATCAAGGCAGTTCGGGAAGCTACTAAGGGTACTTCTTTAAAGGTAATCATTGAAGCAATGCTCTTAACGGATGAAGAAATCATAAAAGCCAGTGAGCTTTGTATTGAAGGCGGCGCAGATTATGTCAAGACAGGAACCGGATTCTCCCAGAATCCTACGACCCTTCATCATGTAGAACTGATAAAGGCAACCGTAGGCGACCGTGCAAAGATTAAGGTTGCAGGCGGAGTCAGGGATTTAGACACACTTCTTAGAATGTATAAGAGGGGAGCATGCAGATTCGGTATCGGCTTAAGTAATGCAATTAAGATCATCGAGGAAGTGATTGCAATGGGACACGATATTGATATGTCAACAATTGATTAAAAGCTGATGAGAGGCTGTTGCAAAATAAACTGAATATGCCTGATATTGTATATAAGAAGTAATACGATTGCAAGAAAGCGCATATATCATAGTTTTGCAACAGCCTAAAGCTTTTTTAACCTCATCAGGTAAGTTGGGATATCAGCTATGAGGTTATGAGCAAGCAGCGCAGCGGATTGCGAATATCCGATTAATAAGGAGGAATGAAAACAATGGGAAAACTTACAGGTAAGACCGCATTGATTACAGGTGCTTCACGAGGCATTGGGGAGGGAATTGCAAAGGCGTTTGCAAAACATGGTGCAAAGCTGATCCTTCTTGATATTTCTAATGATGTAGACAGACTGACAGAGGAGCTAAAGGCAGAGGGAGCTTCCTGTGTGGCGGTACGGGCGGATGTCCGGGATCTTAAGGCAGTTGAGGCTGCGGTTGCAGAAGGCAAGCGTCAAATGGGAGATATTGATATCCTGGTGAATAATGCAGGAGTATGCAGACTGGGAAATTTCCTGGATATGAGCGAGGAAGACCGGGATTTCCATATTGATATCAACATAAAGGGTGTATGGAACGTAACCCAGACCGTGCTTCCGGAAATGGTGGAACGAAAGGATGGACGGATCGTTATCATGTCCTCCGTAACAGGGGATATGGTAGCTGACCCTGGTGAAACAGCGTATGCACTGTCAAAGGCAGCCCTGGTAGGGTTCACAAAATCCCTTGCAGTAGAATTTGCCGGATCCGGCATCCGTGTCAATGCCATATGTCCTGGATATGTGCGTACACCTATGGCAGAGAGCATTGCACAGCAGTCGAATCCCACTGATCCGGAGTCTGTGCTGACAGAGATGGCAAAAGCAATCCCCATGAGACGGCTGGCGGCTCCTATAGAGGTTGGAGAACTTGCGGCATTTTTAGCATCGGATGAATCCAGCTATCTGACTGGCACCCAGACGGTCATTGATGGGGGAAGCACTTTGCCGGAAAGTGTCAGTGTCGGGGTGTAGTTCATGATCATTTCAAAGGGAATTGTACTTCTTATGGCCTTGTTTCTGCTTGCAGGCGGCCTGGATAAAATCGCAGGCAACCGTTTGGGCCTTGGGGAAGAATTTGAAAACGGCTTCCATGCCCTGGGTCCTCTGGCCTTAACAATGGCAGGGCTTACCAGCTTGTCACCCCTGCTGGCCCGGTGGCTGTCCGGGGGAGTAGGAGCTCTGGCGGCAAAGGCAGGAATAAATCCTGCCATGGCCCCGGCGCTGCTGATACCGGTTGATACGGGCTGTTACCCCCTGGCCCATGCCATGACTTCTGATGGAGCGGCAGCCGATTTCGCTTCCCTTATCGTTGCCTCCATGCTGGGGGCAACGGTTACGTTCAGCGTGCCGGTGGCCTTATCGATTATTAGGAAAGAGGACTATGGCTGCATGGCTATGGGGACAATGGCAGGGCTTATCGCCCTTCCTGCCGGATGCTTTGTCGGTGGACTGATGATAGGGCTTCCTCCCGGAACCGTTTTATGGAATCTGCTCCCGGTGCTGGCGTTTGCTTTGATTCTGGCAGCAGGCCTGTTTCTTTTTCCCCAGAAGACCATTCGGTTCTTCGTATGGTTTGGCAGGGGTGTGGTGGCAGTCATTACCATGGCCCTTATTACAGCATGTATCCAGGAAGTGACCGGGTTCGTTGTGGTGGAAGGCATGGCCCCCTTAAAGGATTCCTTTATCATCCTTGGAAACATCGCGGTGATGCTGGCTGGTGCTTATCCCATGATGGCATGGATCCGAAAAAGACTGCTGAAGCCCCTAAAGAAAGCCGGCGGGTATCTTGGGGTGAATGAAACCGCTATGGCAGGCTTTCTGTCCACCTTGGCCAATAATGTCCCCATGATGGCAATGGTGAAGGATATGGATGACAGAGGAAAGGTATTAAACTTTGCCTTTGCCACCTGCGCCGCCTTTACCCTGGGGGATCATTTGGGCTTTTGCTCCGCTGTTGCGCCGGACCGGATCCTGGCCATGGTTTGCGGGAAAATGGCAGGCGGTATTCTGGCTGTAGCCATAGCTTCTATTTTGCCTGGGATGGGCCCGAAGAAGAGCGCTGTAAGACCTTCCGCCTGAATTCACGGATTTATATATATTTACTTTGCTTAAGGTGTATGCTATGATGAAAAAACTCGTCATAATAGATGGAGAGCAGCTTGAATGATTTATAGAGATGCTGTATATCAAATTTGAGCCGGACAGGATGAGAACCTGATGATGACATAATGGAGTAGAAAAACATGAAAAAAGCACTTATATTTGGTATTATCGGATCTTTCTTTTTTGCATTTACATTTGTGCTGAACCGTAGCATGCATCTGTCCGGAGGAAGCTGGATATGGAGTGCAAGCCTCCGCTACCTGTTTACTTTTCCAATTCTTGCTTTGATAGTGGGTAAACAGCACGGGTTTCAACAAGTCCATAAAGTTATAAGAAAGAATCTTTTAAATTGGCTTATATGGAGTACCGTAGGATTTGGCCTTTTTTACGCACCGATCTCTTATGCGGCCGATTATGGGGAATCCTGGTTGATTGCGGCATCTTGGCAGGTAACAATCGTAATGGGAATTTTACTATCTCCTGTATTCCACAAGCGCGTACCTATAAAAAATTTATGCATATCAGGATTTATTTTAATCGGAGTTTTTCTTTTACAGGTACATAATATTGCAGATTTGGATATTAAAATAACCCTTATGACGCTGCTTCCTATTCTTGTAGGGGCTGTCTCTTATCCTTTGGGAAACAGAAAAATCATGGAGGCAAGCGGGGACCAGCTATCTACAATCCAGCGAACTTACGGTATGACGTTATGCAGCCTTCCCTTCTGGTTCATTTTATCTGTACTCGGTCTGGTAAATGCCGGGGTACCTTCTGTAAGTCAGACGGTACAATCCTTCTGTGTCGCGGTTTTTTCCGGAGTGATCGCAACGTTGCTGTTTTTTAAAGCCACCGATTTGGTTAAGTCTAACCATAAGCAGCTTGCTGTGATAGAATCCACACAGTCGGGCGAGGTCATATTTACCTTACTGGGAGGCATCTGGCTTCTTGGGGATTCCCGGCCTGATGAATTGGGAATTCTCGGCATATCGTTTATTGTGTTTGGTATGATATTTAACAGTATGATTGTATCCTTTTCTAAAAAATCAGAGATTATTAACCCATAACGAAATAGTTTTACCTGCCAGCCTATGTACTTTTGCTGGCAGTTTTTATATTGATGTTTTGATCCGTAAGAACTTGAAAGTCTCTTAGTTGTCTGGTAATATTAGGAACAGATCATGTTGTTTGCAGCCGTCAAATGATAAAGAGGCTGAAGTAAAAGAGACGGCCGGGCATGGAAAGGAATAACAGCCGGGTATGCCCAAGATAAATAAAGATAGGAAAGGAATGGGCATATGAGCCAGAAACTTCTTACCCCCATCCTTCCGGAGGCGATGGATTTTGCTCTGGAAGATGTGGATGAATTATACCGCAGGAAAGAGCAGGAGGAAGCGGTAAGCGATGTTCTCATAAGAAATCTTCATGTAACAGAGGAAGATCTTTCCCACATGCGTTTTTCTGCCGTCATATTTGAAAACTGCATATTTCAGAATTGCAGCTTTGAAAAAGGAGAATTTACTGACGTAGCATTCCGGGCCTGCGACATATCCAACTGCAATTTTGAGGACAGCTATTTTAACCGGGTGGAATTTTCTTCCTCAAAGGGTATGGGAACAAAATTCTGCGGGAATACCATGCTCCATACCGTAATAAAAGACTGCAATTTCAACTATGCCAATTTCGATTCTTCCAGACTGGAGCACATCCGCTTTACTGATTCCCAGGTCCGGGGCGGATCCCTGACCCAGTGCCGCTGCAAGGCGTTTGAATGGAACCGGGCAAATCTGGAAAATGCCAGTTTTTTTAAGACTATGATGAAAGGAATGGATTTTACCGACAGCACCATACAGGGGTTGGTGATGTCTGATAACTGTGCGGAGATAAAGGGTGCCGTGGTGGACCTATACCAGGCGGCTGAACTGGCAAAATATCTTGGCATTATTATAAAAAACTGACCGTTTATTGCTCTAACACATTTCTGGATCAAACATGAGGTTTACAATGAACCTTTATGTGATAAAATGGTTATAATTATGTTGCAAGATAAGCGTTTATTTAAGGAGGCGAGCTTTTTTATGATGGAACCCTCAAAAGCTGCGTAGCACGGGTTATGCAGTTAAACTAAATAAGTAATTGTATAGCCTTTGCTATTCCTGACAGTAAAAATATGTTTGGGAGGCAGCGATGCGCTATCAGAAAGCGAATGAGATTTTACCGGAAGAGCTGGTGGAATTAATTCAGAATTATATAGACGGGGAGTATGTTTATATCCCCAGAAAACAGGAAAATAAACGAACCTGGGGTCAGAGGACAGGTGCAAGAGAGGAAAGAAAGCTCCGGGACTTATCCATCTATGAGGATTACCTTTCCGGCGTATGCGTGAGGCTTTTAGCGGAGCGCTATTATCTGTCCGAGAAAAGCATCCAAAGGATCGTGCTTCAGGAAAAGAAAAATAATAAGGCGGCGCATCAGTAAGAAAATGGTGTGCTGTCTTTTTTTTGTTCCATAAGAGAGTATGAGGTGGGAGAAAGAAAGAGGGCGTGTTACAGTTGTCGATAGTAACAATTGTAAAAATGGAGAAAGAACATGAATCGAAATTTACGAAGACAATGGATCGTAACGCCTGACCAGCTTCCAACTATTATAAGAAGATGCCCGAAATGTGGGAAAAAGACGGATTTTATAAACAGCGGAAAATTCAGGGTCAATGCCAATGGACGCCTCATAGATGTCTGGATGATTTACCGATGTGAACAATGTAATACTTCCTGGAATATGGCCATATGGGAGAGAAGATCGGCAGGCAGCCTGGAGAAAGAAGAATATGAGGGATTTTTAAATAATGATCCTGATCTGGCGGCAAAATACGGAAATGACAGGGATTTATTTGCGAGAAACAAGGCAGAAGCAGCTGCCTCAAAGGCGGAATATCACGTGACAACCGTTGATACTGCATTACCCTGCGGGGAGGATCATGCCATGGAGACCGAGATAAGAATTCCGCCTGGATTTGATTTGAGGGCAGATATTTTTTTAATGCAGCAGTTGTCCGTATCCAGGAGCAGGATAAAAAAGTGGTGTGAGGACGGGCTGATTCTAAGCAGTGGACAGGTATTGTCTCCGAAAGAGAAAATCAAGGACGGGATGCTTCTGCAGATAAAAAAGGAAGCCTACCGTTCGGAACAGGAAGAAGCTATTAAGATGATTCAGTATCATATGATCTAAACTCCTGCTTTTCAAGCTTTTTCTCGCCTGATCCGGTCCTTTTTGCCACAAGAAACAAAGTCGTAAAAATCGTATATCCGATCAATAATGCTCCTGCAGTCAGCCATAACCCGGATATAGCAATCCGGTCTACAAACAGACTGCAAAAAAGGGACGCACACATGGAGCCTGTCTGCAGAAGAAAAGAACCTAAAGAAAGAACACTTGCTCTGAAATACCCCGGAGTATATTGATTGATCAGGGTGTTTTCAGCAACACTTCCGGTTCCGAGGAGGAGATAAACACTGCCATATCCCAGGATAAAGAGCCAAGCATTTTTATGAAGAGCCAGAACAAGCAGGGCGCAGCCAAGGAAAAACCGGCTGATGCTGTAAATCCGCCATTGGCGGCCGGGAAATTTCTTTAACAGCCTTTGGCAGAAGGAATTACCCATCGCTGCCAGTATAAATCCGGCAAAGGACAGAATGCCCAAGACCCAGGTTCCTTCTGTATGTTTTGAAATCTTAAGATAAGCCGGCTGCCAGTAGGTCTCAATGGAGATGAGGAAAAAACCGGTAAACAGCATACCAGCCAGAATCAGAGGAAAGTCCTGTTTCGACAGGACTGTTTTTACGCCTCTCTTTATATGACTGGTGAGGGGAATCCTTTCTCCCCGGTGGCCGCAGATTTTATCCTCCCGGATGCCAAACAGGCAGAGTCCGAAGGTAACTGCTGTAAATACACCGCGGGTCAGTATATTTCCGGTGAAAGAATCTCCTATACAGGAAAGAAACCCTCCAAGGATACATCCGGCTGCAAGCCCGGCCTCTTCCAGAATGCCAAGGCGGGCAGCTACTGCAGGAAGGCAGGCTTCTCCCTTTTCTAACAGAGCCTGATCCACGATGAGGGCATCTAAGCTTCCGGTTGAAAAGGCTCTGCTGATTCCATTAAGAAGAATGTAAAACAACAGCCAAATCCAGTTGTCAGCAAACAGAAGCAGGATCAGAGACAGCATCTGACATGCACCGGAAATAAGGAAAACTGTCTTTCGCCCGTACAAATCCGCACAGATCCCGCTGGGAAGTTCGAAGCAAAGTACTGCAGCGGAATATGCAGCGATCAAAAGAGGCAGTGTCTTTAGATCAGCTCCCCGGTTTAAAAGAATTAAGTTCAACACTGGCAGAAGAATTCCCAGGGATGCATAATTGAGAAAAATAACCAGCTGCTTTGTCTTACTCATGAGGATTCTCCTCCGCATTGTAAAGAATAAACGCATATTCCCAGGGAGATTTTTCTTCAGAAGGAATGGCATGCCGGTCCAGATAATCCGTGATCATCATCAAAAGCTCTTTGCCTTCCCCTTCGGATAGATGTATGACACCGGTCAAGATATCCCCTAAATTCCACGTACTTTCCGGCTCGGCAGAATCGTAACGTTCCAGATACTTTTTTTTCTGAGTCAGAAATCCCTCATAGGTTCTTGCAATCTGCTCTTGGACCAGAACTTCCTTCTGCATATTGTTCTCATCGGGATGATCCAGTCCAATCTGGACATTGACATAGGTAGGTTTGTAATATCTGGCGGTAATTCCATTGATCATTTCAGTATGATCCAATTCCACGACTCCCAGCGAACTTAGTTTTTTAATATG
This sequence comes from Lacrimispora sanguinis, assembly GCF_044987295.1. Classification (NCBI taxonomy): domain Bacteria; kingdom Bacillati; phylum Bacillota; class Clostridia; order Lachnospirales; family Lachnospiraceae; genus Lacrimispora; species Lacrimispora sanguinis. The sequence continues at coordinate 4,297,512 of NZ_CP173277.1, forward strand.
ATGCTGAACACTGGAAGGGGATATCTCCAGTTTATCCGACAGCTGCTTGGGTGTCATAGGGGTTTTGGACCGCCCCAATAGTCTAAGAAGTTTCTGCCTTACAGGATTCATGTAAATTTCCAGTTCCTTTTTTGTAGATAACGTAATTTTGTCCATATTCCTTTCTCTCCTTATTCTTGTTTTATCGTTACATTAATTGTAACATTACATATTATGTAACGTCAAGGGAAAAGTGAAAAAGGTCTTATAAGTTTTGCAAATACATATCTTAAGTATTGATGAAAGAGCAAATATGAATTAACATTTTTGGAAAAGCTACTTGACAATTAGGGAATAATATTATATTATAAATACAGTTGATAATGATAATTATTACTGATATTATTTATCAATAAGGTGAAGCGGATATTCTTCTTTCTCTTTGCCATAGTCAAAACATACACACAGCGATACAGCTGTTTTCGCGGGGGCTTGGCCACCACGGAAAAAGTACAGTTTCCGCCCATTTAAAAAGCGGAAATTCCTGATAAGTTCATATTAAACAAAATATAAAAATCATAGGAGGTAATTTATTATGTCATTAATCGGAAGCGAAGTAAAACCATTCAAAGCACAGGCTTATCATAACGGAAAGTTTGTTGAGGTCACAGAGGAAGACTTTAAGGGCAAGTGGAGCATCATCTGCTTTTACCCTGCAGACTTCACGTTTGTTTGCCCGACAGAGCTGGAAGATTTGCAGAACAATTATGAGACATTTAAGAATCTGGGAGCGGAAGTTTATTCCGTATCTACGGATACTCATTATACCCACAAGGCATGGCATGACAATTCAGAGGCTATACGAAAATTAACCTATGTTATGATTGGAGATCCTTCACACACAATTTCCCGTAATTTCGACGTACTGATCGAAGCAGATGGACTTGCGGACCGTGGTACTTTTATCGTTGACCCGGACGGCATCATTCAGTCAGTAGAGATCAATGCCGGAAACATTGGCCGTGATGCAAACATTCTTATTGATAAGATTAAGGCTGCCCAGTACGTGAGAAAGAATCCTGGCGAAGTTTGCCCGGCAAAATGGAAAGAGGGCGGAGCAACACTGAAACCAAGTCTTGATCTGGTAGGAAAAATTTAAGGAGTAAAGATTATGATGCTGGATGATGATATAAAGAAACAACTGGCTGAGTATCTCCAGCTTCTGGAAAACGATGTGCTGATCAAAATCAGCACAGGATCTGACAGTATATCAAACGACATGGCGGCTCTGATGGATGAGCTGACCGCACTGTCACCGAGAATAAAGACAGAACAGGTGAAACTGCCCAGAACACCCAGTTTTACCATTAACCGAATGGAAGAAGACTTTGGGGTCACTTTTGCAGGCATCCCTTTGGGCCATGAATTTACTTCCCTTGTACTGGCTCTTTTACAGGTAAGCGGGAGGCCCCCCAAAGTTGACGCTAAATTAATTGACCAGGTAAAGAGCATCAAAGGCGAATACCATTTTGAAACCTACATCAGCTTAAGCTGTCATAATTGCCCGGAGGTGGTGCAGGCCCTTAACTTAATGAGTGTTTTAAATCCTGGCATCACCCATACGATGATTGACGGTGCAGCCTTTAAAGAAGAGGCGGAGAGTAAAAATATTATGGCTGTGCCTACGGTTTTGTTAAACGGTGAGGAATTTGGCAGCGGGCGCATGACACTGGAAGAGATTCTTGGGAAATTAGGCAGCGGGCCTGATATGTCAGAATTTGAGAAGAAAGATCCGTTTGATATACTTGTTATCGGAGGCGGTCCCGCAGGAGCCAGTGCAGCCATTTATGCGGCGCGCAAAGGCATACGTACAGGGATTGTGGCGGAACGCTTCGGCGGTCAGGTAAGAGAGACACTGGGAATTGAGAATCTGATCAGTGTCGGATATACCGAAGGCCCCAGATTAGCAGAAGTTCTGGAGCAGCATGTTAGTAATTATGATGTAGATATTATGAGTGCACAGCGTGCCAGACGCTTGGAAAGAAAAGAACTCATTGAGGTGGAACTGGAAAACGGCGCTGTCTTAAAAAGCAAGGCGGTAATCCTTTCCACAGGAGCCCGCTGGAGAAATGTGGGGATACCGGGAGAGGAGGAATTCAAGAACAAAGGAGTTGCTTATTGCCCTCATTGTGACGGACCCCTTTACAAAGGAAAGCATGTGGCAGTAATTGGAGGCGGTAATTCAGGCATTGAAGCTGCAATTGACCTTGCAGGGATTGCCAGCCATGTAACGGTGTTTGAATTTATGCCTGAGCTGAAAGCGGATGACATACTACAGAAACGACTTTACAGTCTGTCTAATGTAACAGTCTTAAAGAATGTTCAAACAAAAGAAATTACCGGTACCGATAAGGTAAACGGAATTACCTATATGGAGCGTGAGTCCGGAGCAGTTCATCATATGGAATTGCAAGGAGTATTTGTTCAGATCGGTCTTATAGCCAATACAGACTGGCTGGGTGAAACCATTGAACGCAACCGCATTGGTGAGGTTATTGTTGATAGCCGCAATGCAACCAGCCTGCCGGGAGTTTTTGCAGCAGGAGACTGCACGGACAGTGCTTATAAACAGATTGTAATATCAATGGGATCCGGGGCCAGTGCTGCATTAAGTGCTTTTGATTATTTGATTCGAAATTGATTTTGAGTAAGGTGATACCTATGAAACCCGTAGCATCGGCGGTTATAAATTTGACTAGCCGGACTAGAAACGGTATAAAATACTTAACAAGAGAGCCGAAAGCCAGATGAACCTAGCCGCCGGTTGTATGTACTATAAAAATAGCGCCTTACTTTACCAGAGCAGGGGCGCTATTTTTTGTGCTTAACAAGTGCTGCCCGAAACCTTGACATGTCCTGCCTGTAACGGTATAATTTTACATGGACAGGATTGGAAAATGACTGGAGTGATTAATATGCAATATAGCGCATTAGAGCAGATGCTCATGAACTCAATAAAAGAAGTACAGATAAAATTAGGATATGAAAGAGAACCGATTCGCTTCTATTACCCTGAACGCGCACTGGTGAACATTCTGAAAATCCGCGAAGGCTCTCCTGAGGAGACAAAAGCAGCCATGGAAGGCTTTAAGGAATATGTGAAAGAGCGTTTGGGAGACATCAGGATCACAAAAAGTCAGGAACGCTTTTGCTTTGAGATTCCTCAGGAAGGAATCGAATACGTATATTACCATAAAAAAGACAATGGCTTCTTAAAAGAATTCATTGAAACCGTAGAAAAAACCAATACGACCTTAGAGGATATCTTGAAAGTCTTTCATAAATTCGCCGACGGCAAGGTTGCCTGCATAAAATCACAGGAAGAAGATTTTGATTACATTATATTTTTTGAGGATTCCTCGATAGACAATTACCGGTATTACATTAAATTTCATGGAAATCACGCCACATACCACAGATTCTTATCTGAAGATGCAGCGGATATGGGCATATAACGATAACATATCAGGAGAAAAGAACAATGCAGAGAAAAAGGTGGATTGCAACCCTGTTTACGGGCCTTATATTTATAGCCTCTAATAGTTTTACTGCAAAAGCAGATACGGCCGCCAATATGGTAATTCCCCTCGTGGCTCCGCCGCCTTTTGAGCAGCAGACTGGCCCTGGAGTAAGCGGGGGAAAAGAATTTTCCCAGACAGCGCCGGATATTTACACAGGTACAGGTGAACAGGTTGTGGCTTTTGCAAAGCAGTTTCTTGGAAATCCGTATGTGTATGGCGGGACAAGCCTTACATCAGGTGCAGACTGTTCCGGTTTTGTACTAAGCGTTTATAATCAGTTTGGCATTAATCTCCCAAGGACCTCCGAAGCCCAGGGAGAGGCAGGATTTGATGTGGGCGGAATCGAAAATGCCCGGCCAGGCGATGTGGTATATTACATCGGGCATACCGGGATTTACATAGGGCAGAATCAGCTGATCCATGCAAGCGGCCCAAAGGATGGAATTAAAATATCCGCTGTGGATTTTATGCCAATTGTATCAGTCAGAAGAATACTAGGGAATGAAACAAAATAAGGTAATCTTTGAGTTTATTCAGATGCTTCGTCAGAATCATCAGGAATAAGCTCTTTTTTTATGCACCGGCGTGATGGAATGCCTTTCACGAAGTCAAAAGTTTTTCAGTCATAATTTGTCCCACCACACATATATTGAGGTAAGAGGAGGGATGAAGGTGGAGAGGAAAGACGAGCTTATCAATATATTTTCCAGGAGCATAAGAGAAATTTTAAACCGGGTGACAATTGACTTTGACGAGGTACAGGAAATCAGGCTCCGGGTAGGGGCTCCTCTTTTAATGGTATACCGGAATGAAGAGTATTATGTGACTTCCAGGGGTTCTTTGAATAAGGAAGGAAAGGATGCCTATGTCGTCTCGAAAAATGAACTTAAGGAAACCATGGAGTACATGAGTAACTATTCTCTGTATGCTTTTGAGGAAGAGATGAAGCAGGGGTTCATTACCATTCAGGGAGGACATCGGATCGGAATCGCAGGAAAAACCATTTTAGACGAATCCGGGATTAAAACCATGAAATACATATCTTTTATCAACGTCCGGCTGTCCCATCAGGTAAGGGGCTGTGCCTCTGAGGTTTTGCCTTATCTTTATGAGGAAGGGAGAGAAATCTATCACACTCTGATCATTTCCCCTCCCAGATGCGGGAAGACCACTCTGCTGAGAGATTTGATCCGCCAGGTTTCCAACGGTTCTGAAGAGCATGCAGGCCTTACTGTGGGTGTGGTTGATGAACGTTCTGAGATTGGGGCCTGTTATCAGGGGATCCCTCAGAATGAACTGGGGATCCGTACCGATATCTTGGACTGCTGTCCAAAGGCAAGAGGAATGATGATGCTGATACGGACCATGTCCCCCAGGGTGATCGCCGTGGACGAGATCGGAAGCCGGGAGGATCTGGAAGCAATGGAATACGTAATGAACTGCGGCTGTAAGTTGATTGCTACGGTTCACGGAAACTCTATAGATGATTTAAAACAGAAGCCGATTTTAAGAAAGTTAGTAGAGGAGCGGATCTTTGAGAGGTATGTGGTCTTAAACAACTTAGGCAGGATCGGAAATATCGATCAGATTTATGACTCCAGGGGAACGCAGCTCTACAAGGCGCAGGTACATCAGATGGGAATACGGTGGGACAGGCAGGAGTGCATGGCTTATGGATAATACATGGCTGCGGATAATAGGTGCGCTTTTAGTCATTATATCATGCTCTGGCCTTGGGTTTTTTATGGCAGCCCAATGGAATGAGCATTTAAGGACTGTAGAAAAGCTTCGAAAAATGATTTTTTTATTAAAAGGCGAGATTGTTTATGCTAAATCCCCTCTAACTGAGGCCTTTGAACGGACCGGCAGAAAGGCTGGGGGCGAGATCGGTGTTTTGTTTGAAAACGTGTCGGAAAGACTTTCCGGACAACAGGGAGAAACCTTTTATACCATTTGGCAGGAGGAAATTGACAAGCTTCCTAAGGAGGTCTGCTTGTCCAAAGAGGACAAACAGAATTTAAAAGGTCTGGGAGAGCATCTGGGCTACTTAGACATGGACATGCAGGAACGGAATATCCTTTTATATCTGGAACAGCTGGACTTAACAATCGGTTATCTGAGAAAACATAAGCAGGAAAAGAGCCGCCTTTATACCAGCCTGGGTATCATGGGCGGTTTATTCCTAACAATCGTAATGTATTAAGGAGGATCGCATGGGAGTCAATTTGATTTTTAAAATTGCAGCAGTTGGAATCCTGGTTTCCGTCATCTGCCAGGTTTTAAAACACAGCGGACGGGAAGAACAGGCATTCTTAACAAGCCTTGCGGGGCTGATCCTGGTACTTTTCTGGCTGGTGCCTTATATTTATCAGTTGTTTGAATCTATTAAAAATTTGTTTGCATTGTAGGTGAGCGCATGACCGTAGTGACCATAGCCATAACAGGAATCGTTGCAGTGCTTTTAGCGGTTTCGTTAAAGGGGATGAAGGGGGAATATGGGACCTATCTGGTCATGGCGGCGGGCTTTTTTATCTTTTTTTACGGCATGGGAAAGCTCACCACCATTCTGGATACCATGAAGGAAATCCAGACCTATATTAAGATTAACAGCATTTATTTAACCACATTGGTAAAGATGATAGGAATTACCTATATTGCAGAATTTGCCGCAGGAATATGCAAGGATGCCGGATATGGAGCAGTAGGGACTCAGATTGAAATATTTGGAAAGCTTTCCGTTTTGGCGGTCAGCATGCCCATTCTCCTTGCGCTCATCGAGACACTGCAGGTATTTTTATCATGACGGGAGGGATAAGGACTATGAAAAGAACCGCCTTTTTCCTGCTGTGCCTTATTAGTTTAATGCTGCTGTTTTTTTGCAAGGACAGCCTGGGAGCGGAAGAAACTTCAGGAAAGGAAGCATCCGTTCCGGCGGATTTAAATCTGGAACAGTATGATTTAACGGATATCCAGAATTTCCTGGACCAATCAAAGGGGGACCAGGGCATGAACCTTTCCTTTAAAACGCTTATGAAGGATCTGATGGATGGAAAACTAAACGAGGTCATGGGACAGGTCGGTAAGGCACTAAAAGATCTGTTGGTGGGGGAAGTAAGAAACAGCGGGCATATGATGGGACAAATCATGGTTCTTGGAATCATTGGAGCAGTATTTTCCAATTTCTCCAGCGTATTTACCGGAAGCCAGATATCAGAAACCGGTTTTTTTGTCACCTACCTGCTTCTGTTTACCTATCTGGCGGCCAGCTTTTTCACAAGCGTAACTATTACGGGGAATGTGGTGGGGCAGATTCTGGATTTTACCAAAGTATTGATGCCTGCCTATTTCCTGGCGGCGGCATTTGCGGGAAGCAGTGCATCAGCCGCAGCTTCCTATGAGTTCACACTGTTTGTCATCGTTGTCGCTCAGTGGCTTTTGGGACAGGTACTTTTAGCACTCATAAGGGTCTATGCTCTTTTGGTCATGGCAGGCCATATTGCAAAGGAAGAAATGCTTTCAAAGCTTACGGAACTGTTGGAGCAGGTAGTTTCCTGGAGCTTAAAAACCCTGGTAGGAGTTGTACTTGGGTTTCATCTCATTCAGTCCATGGTTCTGCCTTATGTGGATTCCATGAAAACGGGAGCCATTCAGAAGCTGATCGGTGCCATTCCGGGAATCGGCCAAGGTGTTAATTCGGTTGCCCAAATGGTTCTTGGTTCCGGGGTACTTATCAAAAACACCATTGGTGCTGCCGGTATTATCGTACTTCTTATCCTTTCCGTGATTCCTCTGATTAAACTGGCGGTGCTCATGGTTTTATACCAGTGCGTTGCAGCTCTTTTGCAGCCGGTCTGTGATAAAAGGATCGTTTCCTGCATTTCAGAAATGGCCAAAGGCCATAAAATGCTGCTGTCTGTAGCGGCATCTGCAGTGATTCTCTTTGTTGTTACCATAGCGCTTGTATGCGCTTCTACCAATGTGACCTATTATACCGGGTGAGTGGCATGGACGAATTGTTTAGCTGGATACGTAATATAACCTATTACCTGATTTTTATAACTGTGGTGGGGAACCTCCTGCCAAATAAAAAATATGAAAAATACATAAAATTATTTGCTGGCATGGTACTGATTCTTTTGGTATTAAAACCAATTACAGGGGGCTTAAGGCTTGATGATACCCTGGCTTACTATTTTGAGTCAATAAGCCTTAAAAAGGAAGCCGGAGAGCTGACAGGGAAGCTTTCAGATATGGAAGGGAAAAGGCTGGAAAGCATGATTGCCAGATACGAAGAGGCGGTTGGAACGGATTTAAAATCCATGGCTGAGACCGACGGTTTTACCTGCAGGGAATCCAGGGCAGTGATTGACCAGAATCAGGAAAGCAGTACCTTTGGCCATGTGGTGCGGGTGACCATGATCCTGACACCGGGAGGAACCGGAGAAGAGGGAACAGATATTGCGGTTTCCGGTAATGGGAGTCCGCCTGTTAAAAAGGTACAGGAAGTGGAAGAAGTGAAAATAGCCGGCCAAGAACCGGAACAGAGTGAGGACAAGGGACTGGAGGGCGTGAGAAAACAGAAGCAGGAAGAAAATTCACGGCTTTCTGGTCTTAGAAGGCGGATTGCGGAATATTATGATTTGGAGGAACAGGATATTGAAATTCAAATGGAAGATGGGAAAGGATAAATGGCTGATCCTGCTGGCGGTTGGAATGATTATCCTGATCCTTACATTTCCCTCCGGTTCGGGTATGGCTGCCAGGGTAGAGAAGACAGCAGAAAGCAAAAACCAGACGGCACTGCAGAAAGGGATTGTGACAGAGCCTGCAGATGGGGAAGCGGCTGTTGCGGCAGGAGCAGACCGGACCTATGAGGAACAACTGGAGGCGAGGGTGAAGAGAATCTTAAAAACCGTGGATGGGGTCGGTCAGGTAGAGGTAATGATCGTACTGAAATCCTCAGAAGAGAAGGTACTCCGTGTCGATAAGGACAGTTCGGATTCATCTACTGAGGAAAAGGACAGCTCCGGGGGAACCAGAAAGATCACCAGCGCAGATCGCAAGGAAAACACGATTCTAACCGGTTCAGGAGAAAATACATCTCCCATTGTGGAGAAAGAGATACGTCCGGAAATAGAAGGAATCATCATCAGTGCCCAGGGCGGTGGCAGTCCTACGGTAAAAGCTGAAATTTCCGGTGCCATGGAAGCATTATTTAACCTGCCCCCACATAAAATAAAAGTATTAAAGAGGGTGGAATAAAAAGGAGTGTCATGTATGAGAAGTTGGAAAACAAGCAATGAGCCCAAAGTCCCTAGAACCCCAAAGAAAATGGATATGAAGAAACTATTCCGAAGAAACCAGATTATTATCACCACCTTAGCCGTTATGATAGCTGCTGCTGGATATTTAAACTATGCAGGAAAACAGGAGGCCGCTTCCGGGACAGACGTCTTCGAAGCTGGCATGACTGATATTTCTGAAGAAGATATTTTAGCGGAAAACCAGTCCCTTACCGGTAGTGATAATCAGGAAATTGCAAGCCTTGACCAGGATGCAGAGGATATTGATAAACTGGCGGCAGCAGAAACCGATGCGGCTTTGCAAAGTGATGGATCGGTGGACTTAGCGGCAAATGAGACACAGGCGGCCCAAACCGGCCTTGACAACCCTGGAGAAGCAGTGCTTACCAGCGGAATGAACGTATCAGAATACATATCCAGCGTACAGTTAAATCGTGAGCAGGTAAGGGCAAAGAATAAGGAAACCTTAATGAACTTAATCAACAATCCAAACATTGAAGAAGCAGCAAAACAGCAGGCCATTCAGGAAATGATCGATATGACGGCTGTTGCTGAAAGAGAAAATGCAGCGGAAACTCTGCTGCTTGCCAAAGGATTTGCAGATCCAGTAGTCAGCATTTCCAGCGGGAAAGTGGATGTTGTCATCAACGCCCCCAGCATTACTGATCCTCAGCGAGCTCAGATTGAGGACATCGTAAAGAGAAAAACGGAAGTGGGAGCGGAAAGTATCGTAATCACTCTTATGAAATTGGAAGAGTAAAAAGCCTTTGCAAACTGCAGACAGTTTTGCTATAATGATTCCAGAGCCTAAAGGTTATACAAATATGAGTACAGGAGGGAATTGCTGTGGCAGAAATGGAAAGCAGAAATACTCACAAGGTATATGAAAAAGATAAAATTGGCGAAGTACAAATTGCGGACGATGTGGTGGCCATCATCGCAGGTCTTGCAGCAACCGAGGTAGAAGGTGTAGATTCCATGGCCGGCAATATCACCAATGAGTTGGTGTCAAAGCTGGGCATGAAAAATTTATCCAAGGGCGTTAAGGTGGAGCTGACAGAAGAACATGTATCTGTGGACTTATCCTTAAACATCAAATACGGTTACAGCATACCTGCAGTCAGTGAGAAGGTTCAGGAAAAGGTGCAGAACGCCATTGAGAACATGACAGGCTTAACGGTTCTGGATGTAAACATCAAGATTGCCGGTGTAGCATTGGAAGAGAATAAATAGATGATAGGTCTATCGCGGGGGCGAACCGGGAAAAGGTTCATGCCCCCGCTTTTCTTTGTGTATAAAAAAATATATAGTTATTGACATGATTTGGGACTTATAAAGGGACAGGTGTTTTCATATATGATGGCTGATAAGGAGAAAGACCGCTACTCGCTGAGGGTAATGACTTTGCTTGGTCTGGTGGTATCGGTAATTATAGGGATATTCGCTTTAAACATTTATTACTTCAAAGAAGTGGAAAAAAGTCTGATAGAGCAGACTTACCAGGATTTAAAAACAGAGAATGATGAAGCATTTAACAATCTTCAGGGTATGATCCGGGAGAGATTTAAAATGCTGGAGGTATTTTCTGCATACAGTGATCTGCCGGAGAAATCGGAAAATGGCGTACGGATTGGAGTTTTCGATGGCAAGGAAATCATGTATTACAGGAATCATGAATCCCAGGCATTAAACGGAGAAAACAGCATTACCAGGCTGCCTTCGGAGGACTTTATTGGTCAGTCAGGAATCGTTCTGTCCGTTCCTGCGGTTAGGGATGGCCAGGCAAGGGGGGTGGTCTGTATGGTGTATACCGCTGAAGAACTGGGGAAATATCTAAACAGTACAGAGTTAAGCCCATATGGTGACAATCTGATTTTCACAAGGTCCGGAGAACTGGTAGTCTCGTGTCCCAGGTATGAAAATTATGCCAACGTTTATGATATACTGCAAACCATGGAATTTAGAGACGAACAGTCTTTTGAGAAGATGAAAAAGGCAGTGGGGAGCGGAACTTCCGGATATGCCGCCTATTATCACAAGGGCAGCGGGGAGCTTCTTTATTATCAGCCGGCGGGAGTTGAAGACTGGATGGTGGCAACCATGGTGAAATCAGAAAGTTATGAGAGCGCTCTTTACAAGATCAGAAAGCTGTCAAAAGTCTTTATTGCGAGCTCAACATTCATGGTGGTCTGTACGGTCCTTCTCATCGTTTGTATTATTTATTTACGTAAAAAGGAATCGAAACAGGCACAAAAGGATTATTTAACAGGTGTTTATAACAGAGAAACAGCTAGAAAATTGGTGGAGCAGAGACTGAAAGGCGGAGGAAAAAAGAGGTTTTATGCCTGCATGTTCCTTGATATTGATGATTTCAAGAAAATTAATGACACCTTCGGCCATCATAAGGGAGATTTGGTTTTAACTCAGGCAGGACAGATCTTAAGCGCCTGTACAAGAAAAGAGGATGTGATTGTCCGTTTTGGCGGAGATGAATTCTGCATCTGGCTGTATGGTTTAAGCGGAAGGAAACAGCCGGAGGCCATTGCGAGACGGATATTAAATGCGTTTCACGCTTCCGGAACCATACATGCAAGCATTGGAATCACCCTGGTAGGAGAGAATGAGACGGAATACGACGCCATTTTACGACGGGCTGATCAGGCATTATATCTGGCAAAGGGAAAAGGAAAAAATCAGTTTGCATTCCAGCTTTAAACCTTAAGGAAACCACAAGGTTTCCACTCCTTGAAAGTCCTTCTGATTTCGGGTATAATGAAGGTTAATGTTTTTAAAATTACTAAAAGGAGAAAAGCATGAATAAGCTTAGACTTGGAATTATTGGAAACGGTTATCTGGGAGAAATTATTGCCGGAGCATGGAGAGATGGTTTATTGCCTGAGTATGAGTTGGTGGGGATCGTCGGAAGGACAAAGGAAAAGACGGATGCCCTGACAAAGGAAATGGGATGCAGCTCCTGTGCAGGAATCGATGACCTGCTGAAATTAAAACCGGATTACATCGCCGAGGCGGCATCTGGGGATTCAGTAAGAGACATGGCGGAGAAGATCCTGGCAAATGGCTGTAATCTCATCGTGCTGTCCATTGGCGCTTTTGCGGACAAAGAATTTTATGAGAAAGTGAAGGCCACGGCCGTAAAACATAATACCAAGGTATATATCGCTTCAGGAGCGGTGGGCGGTTTTGATGTGCTTCGTACGGTTTCTCTCATGGGAGAGGCCACAGCCGGGATTGAGACAAGAAAAGGTCCGGGATCCTTAATGTATACACCTCTTTTTGAGGAACATTTAATGACCGATGAAGAAAGCACCATGGTGTTTGACGGAAATGCAATAGAGGCGATCGGTCTTCTTCCTACAAAAGTAAATGTTGCGGTAGCGTCTTCCCTGGCAACTATCGGTCCGGATAAAACCAGGGTGAACATTCATAGCGTTCCGGGAATGATTGGGGATGACCATAAGATCACTGCGGAAATTGAAGGCGTGAAGGCAGTTGTGGATATTTATTCAAGCACCAGTGCCATTGCCGGTTGGAGTGTTGTGGCTGTCCTGCAGAATATTGTGTCACCAATCGTTTTTTAACCTCATCAAGTAACTGCGATAGCAGCTATGAGGTTATGAGCAAGTAGCGAAGCGGATTGCGAATATAGAGCTTATAGGGAGCTTACAGGAGGATAAGAAGATGTTTGAGAAGTTGGTTGCCATAGAGCCGGTGAGTTTGGTAGAAGAAGCAGAGAAGGAGCTTTTCCGATATGCGAAACAGGTGGTGATGTATGAGGATATTCCCTGCGACGACGAGGAAATCATAAGGAGAATCGGAGATGCGGATGGGGTGCTTTTAAGCTATACCTCCAGAATCAGTCAATTTGTCTTTGAACGGTGTCCTAATATCAAATATGTGGGAATGTGCTGCAGCCTTTATTCAAAGGAGAGCGCTAACGTGGACATTGCCTACGCAGAACAGCATGGAATTACAGTTATGGGTATCCGCGATTACGGCGATGTTGGTGTGGTGGAATACGCAATCTGTGAACTGGTGCGCTTTCTTCATGGATACGACAGGCCTATGTGGAAGGATATGCCGGTAGAGATTACCGGATTAAAGGTAGGAATTGTGGGAATGGGTGTTTCCGGTGGTATGATCGCAAATGCTTTAAAGTTTCTTGGGGCAGATGTTTCCTATTACAGCAGAAGCAGAAAACCACAGTATGAGGAGAATGGAATTGGGTACCATCCATTAGGAGAGCTTTTGGAGAGCAGCGAAGTGGTATTTACCTGTTTGAATAAGAATGTGATCCTGCTCCGCGAAGAGGAATTCGAAAAGCTGGGAAATGGAAAAATCCTGTTTAATACGTCCATTGGGCCTGCCTTTGAACCGGAAGATTTGAAAAAATGGCTGAATTCCGGAGACAACCGGTTTGCCTGTGATACGGCAGGAGCTGCCGGGGACGTGGAGCTTATAAAACACCCCATGGTATTTTGTGTCAATGCATCGGCAGGGAGAACCAGGCAGGCCTTTGGGATTTTAAGCGAAAAGGTGCTTGATAATATCCGGAGGTTTTTGGAGAATAGCAAAATTTCTATTGTATAAAAAACCCTGGTAAGGTATAATAATTCCAAATGTCCAGCAAATCACCAATAGGAGGACCATGGAAAATGACCAGAAGTAAAATGCGCGAACACTGCTTTAAAATGCTCTTTTGTGCGGATTTTTATCCAGCAGAGGAGAAGACAGGGCAGCTTATACAATATTTTGAGGAACCAAAAGAAGATGATCTGAACGCAGAGGGCGTGGAAGAAATCATCCATGATGTAGACATGAGTGAAGAGAATGCTGCTTATTTAAGAGAAAGAGCAGAATCTATTATGATTAAGATCCCGGAGCTGGATTCAAAGATCAACGAAGTGGCCGAAGGATGGAAGACGAAACGTATGGGTAAGGCTGAACTTACCATTCTCCGCTTGGCTCTGTTTGAGATTTTATTTGATGAGGAAGTGCCGGAAAAAGTAGCCATCAATGAGGCTGTGGAACTGGCTAAAAAGTACGGCGGGAATGAAGCTCCGGCATTTATTAACGGAGTCCTGGCAAAGCTGGTGTAAGATATGGCAAGTGTGTATTCCGTTACTCAAGTCAATGCCTATATTAAGAATATGTTTGCCCAGGATTTCGCCTTAAACCGGATCTCCGTGAAGGGTGAAGTGTCCAACTGTAAGTACCATACCTCCGGCCATATTTACTTTACCTTAAAGGACGGGAAATCGTCTATGGCAGCAGTGATGTTTGCCGGGCACAGGAAGGGTCTTGCTTTTACGCTGGAGGAAGGTCAGCAGGTGGTAGTAAAGGGCAGCGTGGAGGTTTATGAGCGGGACGGAAGATACCAGCTCTATGCCCAGGAGATCACAAAAGAAGGAATCGGTGATCTGTTTGAAAGGTTCCAAAAACTGCGTGATGAACTGGAAGAAATGGGGATGTTTTCTCCTGAATATAAGAAACCGATTCCAAAGTACGGGACAACCGTAGGAATCGTAACGGCTCCTACCGGAGCGGCTATCCAGGATATTATAAATATATCGTCCAGACGCAATCCTTATGTACAGCTTTATCTCTACCCGGCGCTTGTCCAGGGAGAGAGCGCAAAGGAAAGCATTGTAAAGGGAATCGAAACCCTGGACCAGATGGGGCTTGATGTCCTGATCGTTGGAAGGGGCGGCGGTTCCATTGAAGATTTATGGGCATTTAATGAGGAAGTTGTGGCAAGGGCTGTTTTTAACTGCAGCACTCCTGTAATTTCTGCGGTAGGCCATGAGACGGATGTGACTATTACTGATTATGTGGCGGACATGCGTGCCCCCACACCATCTGCAGCCGCAGAGCTGGCTGTATTTGATTACAGTCAGTTTGAGGAGCAGATGGAAATGTATGGCCATACGCTCTTAAGGACCGTGGAAAGAAAGCTGGAACGCTACCGGTTTCATGGAAACCAATACGCTTTAAAGTTAAAATTATATGACCCTAAGCGCAGTATCCATGAATGCCGGCAAAGGCTTGTGGATATAGAGGACAAGCTAAAAAGCCTGATTCTCTCCAAAGCGGCCTCAGACCGGGCAAGGGTGGAAGAAGGACAACTTCGTATCAAACAGCTTATAGAAAAGCAGGCGGTCCGTGACAGACACAGACTGGAGATTTTCATCAGCCGCCTGGAAGCAGAATCCCCCCTAAAGAGGATGGGAGGCGGGTATGGTTTTGTAACTGATGGTAAAGACAAGCGGATTGATTCCGTAAAGCAGGTAAAAGCCGGTGACAGGATAGAGCTGAGGCTTAGGGATGGAAGCATGGAGGCGGTGGTTTCCCGTGTTGCCCCGGCAGAATTCGGCTTATTTAGCAGCCAGCAGGAAGGCATTCGTGGAGACAGGTAATAAGGAGAAACGGATTTATGGCGGCAAAAAAAGAAAAAACGATAGAAGAGACATTTGGAGAGCTGGAAGAGCTCATTAAAAAACTGGAAAGCGGAGAGTGCTCCCTGGAGGAATCCTTCCAGTATTATGAGACCGGTATGAAGCTGGTAAAGTTCTGCAATGAAAAAATAGATAACGTGGAAAAGAAGATTATCGTGTTAGAGGAAAATGGTGAGGAACATGAATTATAAAGATATGTTTTCAGCCCGCACAGAGGAAGTAAGGCTTGTTGTTGAATCATACCTGCCTCCTGTGGAGGGCCATCAGAGTACGGTGTTGGCGGCGATGGATTACAGCGTTCGCGCTGGAGGAAAGAGGCTTCGTCCTATGCTGATGGAGGAGACCTACCGCTTATTCGGCGGCCAGGGGAAAGAGATTGAGCCTTTTATGGCGGCGATTGAGATGATTCATACATCCTCCCTGATTCACGATGACCTTCCCTGCATGGATAATGATACCCTTCGCCGGGGACTTCCTACGGCATGGGTTAAATTTGGTTATGACATGGCAGTACTGGCGGGAGACGGTTTGCTGATTTACTCCATGGAGACAGCTGCAAAAGCACTTTCCATGACGGATCGGCCGGACCTGGTTGCCAGGTGCATGGGAATTTTAGCAGAAAAAACCGGAATTTTCGGAATGATAGGCGGTCAGACCGTTGATGTGGAACTGGCTGGTAAGCCTGTTCCAAGGGAAAAGCTTGATTTCATTTACCGGTTGAAGACCGGGGCGCTTTTAGAGGCTGCAATGATGATCGGAGCCGTTCTCGGCGGAGGGGATGAAAAACAACTGAAACTGGTGGAGAAGATGGCCTCCTGTCTGGGACTTGCATTTCAGATTCAGGATGATATCCTGGATTTGACCAGCAGTGCGGAGGTTCTTGGAAAGCATGTGCACAGTGATGAAAAGAACCATAAGACCACCTATGTAACCTTGGAGGGAATTGAAAAGGCGAAGCAGGATGTGGAGAGGATTTCGGAAGAAGCAATTTCCTGCCTCCATGAGCTTCCCGGGCAGAATGAGTTCCTGGAAGCACTGATTCGGATACTTGTGAACAGAGAAAAGTAAGTCGTTTAACGATAAGGCAAAAAAGGATCTGATAAGAATATGATGCTGGAACGAATAAACGGACCTGAGGATATCAAAAAACTGACAAAGCAGGAGCTTGATATTTTAAGTCAGGAAATCCGTGACTTTTTGGTAGGAAAGATAAGCATGACAGGCGGCCATCTGGCTTCCAATTTAGGAGTGGTGGAGCTGACGATGGCGATCTACCTGGCTTTTGACCTTCCAAAGGATAAGGTAATCTGGGATGTAGGGCATCAGTCTTACACTCATAAAATATTAAGCGGCAGGCGAGGGGAATTTGACGACCTGCGGCAATACGGCGGCATGAGCGGCTTTCCAAAGAGAAAGGAAAGTCCTTGTGATGCCTTTGATACCGGACACAGCTCTACTTCCATTTCAGCCGGACTGGGTCTTGCCCAGGCAAGAGATGTGCTGGGAGAGGATCATTTTGTGGTATCCGTAATCGGAGACGGCGCCTTAACAGGCGGCATGGCCTATGAAGCTTTAAACAATGCGGCCAGAATGGACAAGAATTTTATTATTATTCTCAATGACAACAATATGTCCATCTCAGAAAATGTAGGGGGCATGTCAACTTATTTAAACAGCATCCGTACCGGAGAAGGGTATCTGGACTTAAAAAAGCATGTGACTAACGTGCTGTCCCGGATTCCGGTTGTAGGAGAACAGATCATTGATAAGATCAGCAGGACAAAGAACGGCATTAAACAGCTGCTCATACCTGGAATGCTGTTTGAGAATATGGGGATAACCTATCTTGGTCCGGTGGACGGCCATAATATAAAGGCTCTTTCCAGGGCTCTGCGGGAAGCAAAGAAACTTCCTCATACTGTGCTGGTCCATGTGATCACCCAGAAAGGCAAGGGATATGCCCTGGCGGAGAGGAACCCTTCCAAGTTCCATGGAGTGGATCCTTTTGATATCATCACCGGGGAGCCGAAGAAAAAGAAGAATAATCCCAGCTATACGGATGTGTTTTCCAAAACCATCTGCCGTCTGGCTGAGCAAGATAAAAGAATCGTGGCGGTAACGGCAGCCATGCCGGATGGAACAGGTTTAAAGCGGTTTTCCCGCCTGTATCCTGACCGCTTTTTTGACGTTGGTATTGCAGAAGAGCATGCGGTGACTTCGGCGGCTGGAATGGCGGCAGGCGGCTTAAAGCCGGTTGTGGCCGTTTATTCGTCTTTTTTGCAGCGCGGCTTTGATCAGATCCTCCATGATGTGTGCATTCAGAATCTGCCTGTGGTCTTTGCCATAGACCGGGCAGGGCTTGTGGGAAGTGATGGGGAGACCCATCAGGGGATTTTTGACTTATCCTATTTGACTGCAATCCCTAATATGAGCGTGTTTGCGCCGAAAAACTTATGGGAGCTTATGGATGGGATGGAGTTTGCCCTATCCTACAATGGCCCATTTGCAGTGCGTTATCCAAGAGGAGAGGCTTACCAGGGCTTAAAGGGTTTTCGTGCTCCCATTGAATACGGTAAGGGAGAGATGCTCTATGAGGAAAAGGATATTGCACTTTTGGCAGTAGGAAGCATGGTGAGCACGGGAGAGCATGTAAGACAAAAACTTAAGGCAGAAGGATGGAATTGTTCTCTGGCCAACGGACGCTTTGTGAAGCCATTTGACCAGGAATTGGTGGATCGTCTGGCAAAGAATCATTGGCTGATAGCGATTATGGAAGAAAATGTCCTCCAGGGAGGTTTTGGTCCCGGGGTCACCGCCTATATCCATGAGCACCATCCACATGTAAAGGTTATCAATATCGCCTTACCGGATGCTTATGTGGAGCATGGCAACGTATCTCTGCTCCGGAAGGGGCTGGGGATTGACAGCAATTCTATTATATGGCGGCTCAAAAAGGAATATCTCGATACGGAGCGCCAGAACGCAGAATGGAAAAAAATTAAAGATAAAACAAGGGAAATGGAAAAGGCATGAAAGAACGGTTGGATGTGCTTTTAGTAAAACATGGACTGGCTGAATCCAGGGAAAAGGCTAAGGCTATCATTATGTCCGGGATCGTCTATGTAGACGGGGATAAGGAAGACAAAGCCGGTACCACATTTGAAGAAACTGCAAACATCGAGGTAAGAGGTAGCACCTTGCGATACGTAAGCCGTGGTGGTCTGAAGCTTGAAAAGGCCATGACTCATTTTGATGTAACGCTGGAAGGAAAAGTGTGCATGGATGTGGGCTCCTCCACAGGCGGTTTTACAGACTGCATGCTTCAGAACGGAGCCGTTAAGGTTTATGCAGTGGATGTGGGCCACGGTCAGCTTGCATGGAAGCTGAGGAACGATGATCGCGTGGTGTGTATGGAAAAGACCAATATCCGCTATGTTACTCCTGTGGATCTGGCCGACCAAATAGAATTTTCCTCTATTGATGTTTCCTTTATTTCCCTGACAAAGGTATTAGGACCTGTGAAAGCTCTCCTTACGGATGAAGGGGAAGTTGTTTGCCTTATAAAGCCCCAGTTTGAAGCCGGTCGGGAAAAAGTGGGAAAAAAAGGCGTGGTAAGGGAAAAATCCGTCCATCTGGAGGTGATCCAGATGATTATTTCCCATGCAATAAGCATTGGGTTTGAAGTGCTTCATCTGGAATACTCCCCTATTAAGGGGCCGGAAGGGAATATTGAGTATCTCCTTCACTTAAAAAATCATCAGTCAGGTGAGGCATGTCCGGAAAGTGGTCTTGACCCGGAACGGATCGTGAACGAGGCCCATGGGAATTTAACAGGAAACTAAAAGCCTGTTAGGAGCAAGCAGTAAAGCAGATTAAGAGTATCCTTGCAGGTAAGGAGTTATATTATGAAATATTTTTATGTAATCATGAATCCTGACAAAGAAGGGGCCAGGGAGACTGCGAAGGCCATTCGTGACTATCTTACCGGTCATGGGGCGGTCTGTCTGATCAGTGGAGAAGGCCAGGAAAAGCGGCAGGGGAAAAGCCATTATACCGATGCTGCCATGGTGCCGGAAGAGACGGAGTGCCTCATCACTTTAGGCGGAGACGGGACCCTTATACAGGCAGCCAGAGACTTAGCGGGACGGAATATCCCCATGATCGGAATCAATCGGGGTACCCTTGGGTACTTAACCCAGGTATCCCGCACGGAGGATATCAACGATGCTCTTTCTGCCCTTCTTGCCAATGATTATAAGCTGGAAGATCGGATGATGTTAGACGGATGTATTTACCGCAAGGGAACGGCTGTATGCCAGGATATTGCCTTAAATGAAATCGTCATAACCCGGAGCGAGCAATTAAAGATGCTTCAGTTTAAGGTTTATGTAAATCAGGAGTTTTTAAACGAATACCGGGCAGATGGGCTTATCGCAGCAACACCCACCGGCTCCACCGCTTACAATCTTTCCGCAGGAGGACCTATCATTGTTCCGGATTCCAAAATGGTGGTCCTGACGCCTATTTGCTCCCATGCCCTGGGAACAAGGAGCATCGTCCTTTCTGCAGATGACTGGATTCAGATAGAGATGACGGGAAAAAAGGGCGTAAGCCAAGCAGCGGTATTTGACGGAGATACGACAACGGAGCTTTATCCGGGAGATTGCATCGAAATACGCCGGTCAGATATTAAGACCATTCTGATAAAGCTGAAAAATATATCATTTTTAGATAACCTGCGCAACAAGATGGCTGGTATATAGGGAGGGGCACTATGAAACTGGAACGACACAGCAAGATTGTGGAACTTATTGGAAAGCACGAGATTGAAACCCAGGAGGAGCTGGCAGATTATTTGAATCAGGCAGGCTTTGCGGTCACTCAGGCGACGGTTTCCAGAGACATCAGAGAGCTGAAGCTGACTAAGGTTCAGTCTGAGTCAGGAAAGCAGAGGTATGTGGTACTTCAAAACCAGGGTTCTTTCAGCGACAAATATATCCGGATCCTGCGGGATGGCTTTTTATCTATGGACATGGCGCAGAATATTCTGGTAATTAAGACTGTATCCGGCATGGCAATGGCAGTGGCGGCGGCTCTTGATGCCCTTCATTTCGGTGAGATGGTGGGCTGCATTGCAGGAGACGATACCATCATGTGCGCCATTCGGAGCGCTGATGATACCATACTTATGATGGACAAACTAAAAAAACTCATTACGGGATAAAGGAGGCCGCCATGCTTTCAGAATTACACGTAAAGAACTTAGCCCTGATCGAAAAAGCCGATGTGGAATTTGGACAGGGCTTTAATGTCCTGACCGGTGAAACCGGAGCCGGTAAATCCATTATTATCGGTTCGGTTACCATTGCCCTGGGGGGCAAAACGCCAAAGGATATTATTAGAAAGGGTGCAGATTACGCCTATATTGAACTGATCTTTACGGTCAGTGACCCGGGGAAAGTCCGCCTGTTAAAGGCGTTTGATGTCTATCCGGATGGAGACGGCACAGTGATCATATCAAAGAAGATCATGCCCTCCAGAAGTTTAAGTAAAATCAATGATGAAACCGTCACTGCGGGAAAGCTGCGGGAAATCACGGGCCTTCTCATCGATATTCATGGACAGCATGAACATCAGTCTTTACTCTACAAATCAAAACATCTTGAGATCCTGGACCGCTACCAGGAGAAAAAGTCCCATGAGCTAAAAGAGAATATTGCAGATACCTATCGGGAATATGTCGGGTTAAAAGACCGTCTTTCCACCTTCCAGCTGGATGAGGAAGCCAGGCTCAGAGAAATGGACTTTATCCGCTACGAGATAGAAGAGATTGAAAATGCAGGGCTAAAGGAAGGGGAAAAGGAGGAACTGACCTCCAGATACCGTCTTTTTTTGAATGCAAAAAAAATATCCGAAAGCCTTTCCACCGCTTATTCTGCTGTGGATACGGATTTTATCAGCCGTGCTTTAAAAGCGGTGGAAACAGTTGCCTCCTATGATGACAGGCTTTCTGTCATAAGGGACCAACTTTTTGATGCCGATTCCATTTTAAGCGATATCAGCCGGGAAATAACTTCTTATATGGATGATATGTCCTTTGACGAAGATGAATACAGACAGATGGAAGAACGGCTTGATGTTCTACATAACCTTGAAGCCAAATATGGCGGAAGCTTAAGTCAGATATTTGTAAATCTGGAAGAGAAACAGAAACGCCTGGAAGAGTTGGAGGATTATGACGGGGCCAGGAAAAGAACAGCAGAAGAACTCCAAAAGGTCACAGACCGTCTGGAGCTTCTTTCCGTGCAATTATCCGAAATGAGAAAGCATACGGCCAAGGAACTGACAGAAAAAATAAGAGAAGGTCTTAAAGATTTAAATTTCATTGATGTGGAATTTTCCATGGAATTCTCACGCCTTGGCCACTATACAGCGAACGGCTTTGATGAGGCGGAATTTTTGATTTCAACGAACCCGGGAGAGTCTTTAAAGCCTTTGGGTATGGTAGCTTCCGGCGGTGAGCTGTCCAGAATCATGCTGGCCATTAAGACCGTGTTGGCGGATACCGATGACATACCGACTTTGATTTTTGATGAGATCGATACCGGAATCAGCGGACGTACGGCTCAGAAGGTATCGGAAAAGCTGGCCTATATTGCCGGGAACCATCAGGTGATCTGCATCACCCATCTGCCCCAGATCGCTGCAATGGCTGATTGCCATTACGAGATTGCCAAGGCGGTGGAAGAGGGCCGTACAGCCACTTCCATACACCCTTTAAGCGGGGAAGAGGTGGTAGAGGAGCTGGCAAGGCTTTTGGGTGGCGCAGAGATAACCGAGGCGGTGAGAGCCAATGCAAGGGAGATGAAGCGGCTGGCAAAAGAAGACAGACGTCCGGGAGAATGAGAACATGATTGGACTTGGAACACTGATAAATGTGGCGGGAATTGCGGCAGGAGGCTTGGGAGGCCTCCTCTTTGGGAAGAAGATGGAGGAGCGTTACCAACGTACGCTGATGAGTGGGGCAGGGATATGTGTGCTGTTTCTTGGAATTGAGGGCGTTATGGAAGAAATGCTGGTCATACGGCAGGGAGCGCTTGCCGGCAGAGGAACGATAATGCTCATCCTATCTTTTTTCATTGGATCGCTTCTTGGAGAGTGGATGAACATTGAGTCAGCCATGGAGCGGTTTGGAGAGTGGCTTAAAAGAATAACCAACAGCGGCGGCGATGCAAAGTTTGTAGACGGTTTTGTGACAGCCTCCCTTACGGTTTGCATCGGAGCCATGGCAGTGGTAGGTGCCATCAAGGATGGTATTTCCGGGGATTATTCAATTCTTGCTGCCAAAGCTCTTCTGGATTTAATCATCATTCTTGTCATGACTGTTTCTCTGGGAAAAGGCTGCATCTTTTCGGCTATTCCGGTAGCCCTGTTTCAGGGAACCATAACCCTTCTGGCAAGATTAATTGAACCCTTTATGACGGCTCAGGCTCTGTCTAATTTATCTTTGACCGGTTCCGTCCTGATCTTTTGCGTTGGTATGAATCTTATCTGGGGAAAGATGATAAAGGTCGCCAATCTGCTTCCGGCTATCTTTTTGGCAGTGGCTTTTGCTTTTATTCCTTAGGACCTGTCCATTGAGAAAGGAAAAATCATTGAAGGAATTTATTGCTGAATGTGTAAATATCTTAGGTAGTTTTTGCGGGAAGAGGGATGTTCCTGCATTGACACCAGAGGATTTAAGTAAGAAATATGGAATAGAACAAGCAGACGTAATGGTTCTTTTCGGCGGCAGCATTCTATGCGGCGGTGATATTCTGGCTCATGCAATGAAAAAAGGGATAGCAAAAAAATACATCATTGCAGGCGGGGCAGGTCATACAACGGAAACCCTGCGTATAAAAATGCATGAAGAATTCCCTGATATAGAAACAGCCGGTTTGCCGGAAGCAAAGATATTTGAAGCATATATCGAACACCGTTACGGATTAAAGGCAGATTATTTGGAATGTAATTCTACAAATTGCGGAAACAATATAACGTATCTTTTGGAACTGCTGAAGGGAAACAACATTTCTTTCAACAGCATGATACTTGCACAAGATGCCTCTATGCAGCACCGAATGGAAGCAGGGCTCCGGAAGTATGTTGCTGAAGATGTAATTATCATTAATTATGCCGTATACTGCGCACATGTGATTGTAAAAGATTCAGAACTTGCATTTGAAGAAGAGATATGGGGAATGTGGGATATGGACAGGTATATAACCCTGTTAATGGGCGAGATTCCCCGATTGTCAGACAATGCAGACGGATATGGGCCGAAAGGAAAAGGGTATATTTCTCATGTGGATATACCGAAAGAAGCAGAAGATGCTTTTGAAGAATTGAAAAGGGAATACGCTGATTTGGTTCGTGCAGCTAATCCTTTGTATGCGTCAGCAAGATAATCTTTTTACCTGTGCATTTACCGTTTTCGAATCTCATTTCTATTCATACAGATTTGAGTTGTGTCTTGGGGTATAAAATGCCGCATACCGCAAAAACATTATGTTTTTGCAGGAAGCGGCATCTTTTCATATCTGACCTCTTTGCTTGGATCATGCTTATTTTTTATTGAGCCTTTCTACGATTTCAAGATAACGTTTTGTTGCTAATGCACTTGGCGCCCCCTTTTTGCAGAAAGAGAGTTTTGCCAATTTAGGGACCACGCGCTCAACGATAATCTGACCGTCAACCGTTTTTGATTTCAAGCATTCAAATGCTTCCAGGAAACGGCTGTCATTCTTTGCCCGGTCATAAAAAGATAAAATATAGACATATTCAAACAGATTATAATTACGAAATGGATATTCAACCTGCATAAACAGCGTACCAATACCATAATGGCAAGGTCCCATGGGTTTCCGAATAACCCAATGTTCAAGCAAAAAATCTACCGCTTTATCAAGGGCCTGTTCTTTATTTAGATAATCACTGAAACGAAAGGCATCAAGTATATTCAGTGTAGGCTTCGGATTGGAATACTCCGTTTCTTCCCCATGTCCGTAGGAAAACTTATTGCAACGCCAGCCTCCGTCTTTGTATTGTGTATCCAATAGATGACGAAAGGTATTTTGAATTCGGTTATCAGAAACATACCCCAAATGACATAATACATTGGCAGCTATTGCCGTTTGACATGGAAGAATACTACCTTTGGGATATATTTTAAAACGCCCGTCTTCCTGCCATACACTGAAAATTAAATCAGCAGCAGCTTTTAAAACAGGATCTTCAGGCGGCATTCCAAGTTCCGATAAATAAAGCGCACAATCAAAAGTCGAAAACGGAGCTCCTTTCAAAAGTCGTTTATCAGGAGTTGCCCAAAGGTCAGCCCCATTGTCATGTCTATGAGATAATATCGTTTCTACATCTGATAAATATTCATTTTTCACCGCCATTTTATTGTCCTCCCCTACAACAACCCAAACTTTATGGTATAAAAACTAATTCAAACTCCTCGCATACGACTGGCATATCTTCATCAAATAATTTTCCGATTTCAGCCATTTCTTTACTGAAAAATTCATCGTGTACGTTTCTCCAATATTCCAATGAACCATCGCCTTCGCCTTCTTTCCCAGCATGTTCCTTGCGAACCTCCCTAAATGGAACAATATAAACTTTTGTTGTTTTAATAATACATACCGCTTCATTCTTTGAGTCGAGAATAACGCTGTAATCTCCGTTTTTTGGTAGTGCTTCGTTTTCCGCTTCGTATATAGGATATGCAGAGGCTGTCCCGGTCTTAATGCCTCTTAATACTAAATCTGCCAGTTCATCGGCAGCAGCACCAAACGCCCATGATTGATATTGCATTTCCTTAATTTGATTTTTTGACACAAATTTATTCCACATTTGTTCTGCATTCATTCTATTTTAATCACCTTTTCTTTCCGTATTTTTAAAACCGAAAAAGATAAACTCGCTTCGTATCAGTTTCTCCTTTATTAAAAGATTATACCGTATTTTCTACTTTAATTCTATACAATTTAGTCGTGTGTTCGCGTTATAAAAAAGTAAAAGGGGTTAGGGTTATCTGCAAAAAATTCTCAATCTATGCCATCTTTAATCATTTGTTTTGTTCACTTAATAATCATTTTTTATTGTTTAATCAATAAAAAAACGGAAATCATAAGAGTATAGAAAGAAAATATGTATGATTTCCTTTTTTAAAATTATTGAATTTAAATGTTCAGCCAAACGGTTCAAAAGGCTTTTATAGATTTTCATTCTATTGAAAAGCTGCCACCGTAAGAAAATAGTTACAACTAAAATATGACAGTGTGATTTAATTAATTTCTCACATACTAAGAGAGGAGCAAAAAAATTGTCTCCTTTCATTCACCTAAGGAGGTATGCGAGATGGGAAAAAATAAATTTCATAAATTTATAGTAAGAGCGTTCTGGATCAGCCTGATCTTTTGCATCGGATTTTCCTGGTTCTATATGAAGCGGGTAATTCCCGATAAGTTGAATATCGTTGCACAAGAAGAAGAGCAGTTTCATTTCTCCATGCCTTTTGATGTGACGCTGTCTTCCGACAGCGAGGAAGTGGTCTTAAATAACGGATCAAATATTCCTTCCGACAAGATCCATCTTCAGGTAAATCAGCCGTTTTCCGTGTATTCGGAGAACCAGGGAAGCTATAAGCTGGGACTAAAGCTGTTTGGATGGATCCAATTAAAGGACATACAGGTGAATGTAGTAGATACCAAGTATGCCATTCCTTGCGGCACGCCCATTGGAATCTACTTAAAATCCAACGGTATTATGGTAATCGGTACCGGAGATGTAACAAAAAGGGACGGAATGGTTGTTGAGCCGGCCTTCGGGATACTGCAATCAGGAGATTATATTGAAACCATTAATGGAACACCTCTTAAGGACAAGGAAACTCTGATGAATGAGCTGAGTAAAATTGGCGCTTCAGAAGCATTGTTAAAAATCAGACGAAACGGGGAAACCATTGATGTAAAAATGAATCCCACAGAAGCAGAAGACGGGACCTATAAGCTTGGCGTCTGGGTCAGAGATGATACTCAGGGAATTGGAACCATGACTTATGTGGACATGAACGGACAGTTCGGTGCATTGGGGCATGGAATCAGCGACAGTGATACCGGAAATGTGGTACAAATCACCAATGGAGCCCTTTATGAGACAGCGATTCTCGGAATTGAAAAAGGAACCTTTGGAAAGCCGGGAGTGATGAGCGGGATCATCTATTACGGACCAGGCTCCACCCTTGGAACGATTACCGCCAATACGGAAGAAGGAATATTTGGAAACGTAAATGACAGGTTTAAGCAGAGTATGGTGCAGGATGCCATTCCCATTGGCTACCGGCAGGATGTGAAGAAGGGAACGGCTTACATCCGAAGCGATGTTTCCGGAAAAGTGAGGGATTATGAGATTGAAATACAGCGTGTGGATTATTCCACCACTCATAAAAGCAAGGGAATGGTGATTAAGGTCACAGACCCGGATCTTCTGGCTTTGACCGGCGGAATCGTGCAGGGTATGTCAGGAAGCCCGATTATACAAGATGGGAAGTTAATTGGAGCCGTAACCCATGTGTTTATCCAGGACTCAACAAGAGGGTATGGGATATTCATTGAAAACATGATCAATCACTAAAACCAAAACCGGGAAAGAAAAGAACAGAATCGTAAATATTTACGACGCCGTTCTTTTCTTTTTCATATTTTTGCTTAAATAATAATAATTACAACGAATTTTATATAAAGTAGTGTGTTTTAGGCGGTTTTTAACAATAAATATACAGAATTAATTTTATTAATAGTCGAAATGTAGAAAATAAAGTTACAAAAAAGACATATTTTATAAAATGTGCTTTTCAAGGTAATTATAATGTGTTAATATAAGATTCGTGGGATGGAAAATTCAGGAACTTTTTTGCCGACAAGGAGTTTCAATTTTCAACACCGGTTGAGAATTTAAGGACCGGCAGGGTACCGAACCGGGGTAGGCCTTTTCGACCTTCGACGGATCAGAGGAAAAAAAATACTCTTGAAATCAACTGAAAAACCAGTTCCTTTTGTCGAATAATGCGATAGAATCCCGTTGCGGCATAACCTAGGGCAAGACTATAATGGCTTTACACTAGTTTTAATCTATTTAAATGAATCAGAAGGAGAGTATCAATATGTCAGAAATTAGTATTGCAATTGCGGATGATAACCTGCAGACATTGAATCTGCTGAATGATATACTGGAGGGAGAGGAGGATTTCCACGTAGTAGGAAGAGCGGATAATGGCGAAGACGCTTATAACATGATCCTCAAAACAAATCCTGATGTTGTCTTATTGGATGTGATTATGCCGAGAATGGATGGAATAACGGTTATGGAGCGGGTACGCGGTAATGGCGCTATTACAAAGATTCCATCATTTATCATGGTCACTGCAGCAGGAAGCGAGAATATTACTGAAGATGCTTTCCGAATGGGTGCAAATTACTACATAATGAAGCCGTTTAATAAGGATATTATCGTCGATAAGGTACGAAGGGTAGGGCAAAGAAAGTCGAAGACTCCAAGCCTTCAGGGGATGAAAAAAGTAAAACCTTATGTCAATAAAACGGAGTACATGGAACAGAACTTGGAAAATGATGTAACTCAAATGCTTCATGAAATAGGCATTCCTGCGCATATTAAGGGGTATCAGTATTTAAGGGATGCCATAGTTATCTCCGTACAGGATCAGGAGATGCTTACCTCTGTCACAAAGATCCTCTACCCCTCCATTGCAAAGAAACATCAGACAACTCCCAGCAGGGTGGAACGTGCGATTCGCCATGCCATAGAGGTGGCCTGGAGCAGGGGAAAGATGGATACCATCAATGAATTGTTTGGATATACGGTTAGCACCGGCAAAGGAAAACCTACGAATTCTGAGTTTATTGCTTTAATTGCCGATAAGATAAGACTGGACTATAAAAAACTTTCCTAATTTGTAAGATTTGATACTTCCTTATTTCTTTAAAATGCAGTATACTAATTAAAAATCGACAATACCCCAGCGGGAAAAGGATAAGGGAGGTTTTTGGATGAAGAAGATATTATTCGTTGCATCAGAGGCAGTACCTTTTATTAAAACAGGTGGTCTCGCAGATGTTGTGGGATCCCTTCCCAAATGCTTTGATAAAGAGTATTTCGATGTAAGAGTCATGATTCCCAAATACCTGTGTATCAAAGAAGAGCTGAGAAACCAGATGACTTATATTGACCATTTTTATATGGATTATCTGGGCCAAAACAAGTATGTGGGAATTCTTCAGTATGTTCATGAAGGCATTACCTTTTACTTTATTGATAACGAAGAATATTACAATGGTTCCAAGCCCTATGGAGACTGGTATAATGACCTGGAAAAGTTTTGCTTTTTCTCCAGAGCAGCCTTATCAGCGCTTCCGGTTATCGGATTCCAGCCGGAAGTAATTCACTGTCATGACTGGCAGACCGCCCTTATTCCTGTTTTATTAAAGGACCGGTTTCATGATGGAGAATTTTTCAGGAACATGAAATCAGTAATCACGATTCACAATTTAAAGTTCCAGGGCGTATGGGATGTAAAGACGATACAGAAGCTTACCTGTCTGCCGGATTATTATTTCACACCGGATAAGATGGAAGCATATAAAGATGGTAATCTGTTAA
Source organism: Lacrimispora sanguinis (assembly GCF_044987295.1). NCBI lineage: Bacteria > Bacillati > Bacillota > Clostridia > Lachnospirales > Lachnospiraceae > Lacrimispora > Lacrimispora sanguinis. Next base: position 4,326,573 of record NZ_CP173277.1, read on the forward strand.
AGGGCGGTATTGTTTACGCCGATGCTATCACTACGGTCAGCGATACCTATGCGGAAGAAATAAAGATGCCGTTTTACGGGGAAGGGCTTGATGGCCTGATACGTGCACGGGCAGGCAACCTCCGGGGGATTGTAAACGGAATTGATTATGAAGAGTTTGATCCGGAAACGGATCCGCATATTGAAAAGAATTATAATTTAAAAAATTTCCGTAAGGAAAAGGTGAAGAACAAGCGGGCTTTGCAGCAGGAGCTTGGACTGAACCAGGATGAGAAAAAGTTTATAATTGGTATCGTTTCCAGATTGACGGACCAAAAGGGACTGGATTTAATCCAGTGTGTGATTGATGAGCTGTGCAGCGATGATATCCAGCTGGTAGTCCTTGGTACCGGAGAAGAACGGTATGAGAATATGTTCCGCCATTATGCGTGGAAATACCAGGATAAGGTTTCCGCTAATATCTATTATTCGGAGGCAATGTCCCATAAGATTTACGCCGCTTGCGATGCGTTCCTTATGCCGTCCCTGTTTGAGCCATGCGGACTGAGCCAGCTTATGGCTCTCCGGTACGGCACCGTACCCATTGTACGGGAAACCGGTGGTTTAAAAGATACGGTAGAGCCGTATAATGAGTTTGAGAACCGGGGAACCGGCTTCTCCTTCTCCAATTACAACGCTCACGAGATGTTAGGGATCATCCGGTACGCGGAGGGGGTTTACTACGATAAGAAGCGTGAGTGGAACAAGATTATAGACCGCGCCATGGCAAAGGATTACTCTTGGAAAACTTCAGCCATGAAATATCAGGAACTTTATGATTGGCTGATTGGCGACTAAGCGAGCCATGGATTAGGAAAGAAGCGTTAGAATAAGGATGGACAGCATGCATTTGACCCGAGAAGAAAAAGAAGAAGCAATTCGATGGGCAGAAGATTCTTCCTGGGTGGAACGGGAAGATTATTATGAAGATACGGATTACATGGAGTGTGTCAGGGACATTATAGAGAGTCCGGTATTCCAGTCCATGGATAATTATATGCAGCACGGCGACACGACCTGTAAGGCTCATTGCATTAAGGTTTCTTATATGGGCTACTGTATCTGCAGGAAGATGGGCTGGGAATATGCAGAAGTCGCAAGGGCCGGTCTGCTGCATGATTTGTTTTTGTATGATTGGCATACCCATGCAAAGGAAACTGGGGAGCATTTCCATGGTTACACTCATCCCAAGACTGCACTAAATAATGCAGTGAAATATTTTGATTTAACAGAAAAAGAGAAAGATATGATTTTACGCCATATGTGGCCGTTAACACCTATCCCCCCAAAGAGCCGGGAGGGTATGGTGATCATTTATTCAGATAAATTTTGCGGTCTGATTGAAACAATGGCTAGAGTCAAGCGTTGGATCTTATTTGGATTTGGAAAGAAAAGCGCTGCATAATACGGAGGAAACCATGACATTTTGGGAAGATTTACTTGGGAATCAGGTTTTGATTACTGCAGTTGCCGGTTGGCTGGTTGCACAGGTTTTAAAAACGATTATTGACCTGGCCCTTAACAAAAACTTTAATCCGGAGAGGCTTGTGGGATCTGGGGGAATGCCCAGTTCCCATTCCTCAACGGTATGTGCGTTGACAACCGCCGCCATGTACCGCTATGGCGTCGGTTCTTTTGAGTTTGCGGTCAGCTTTGTCCTATCCATGATTGTTATGTATGATGCCATGGGAGTGCGCAGGGAGACTGGAAAGCAGGCCAAGCTGTTAAACAGCATTCTGCTGGAAAATCCATTTGAACTTAGTGGAGAGATATTACAGGAAAGATTAAAGGAATATGTAGGACATACTCCGCTTCAGGTGGCAGCAGGAGCAATTTTAGGAATCTTGCTGGCGCTTTTTATCGCTCAGTATTATTAATCAAATACTGCAGAAAGCTTAAATCTAAGGGAATAAAGAAGAAAGTTTTCTGGGAATCGTAAGAAAATAGTCCTTGATTTCTTAAGATATCCATTATATACTTTAACAAGTTCAAAAATTGTTAAAATTGGAGGTAAAATGGATATGTCAATTTATCATAGGATAAACTGTTTTTTCCTATTCAGTTTGCTTGGATACCTTCTTGAATGCTCCGTACTCAGTTATGAGAATAAAAGGCCTGTGCTGAATCGAGGATTTGGACATGGACCGTTCTGTATCATCTATGGATTTGGTGCCACGGGAGCGATGATCCTGCTTAAGCCTCTTTCAGGCAATCCGGTTCATCTTTATTTCGCATCTATGGCTATGGCAACCTTTATGGAGCTTTTGACAGCTCATATGATGATTAGGCTGTTCGGTTCCTTCTGGTGGGATTATAGCCGGAAATTGTTTAATTACAAAGGGATCATTTGTATGGAAAGCAGCATTGCATGGGGATTTCTGGGGATTTTCTATTTCCGATTCCTAAACGGATTTGTCAATCAGATGGCAGGAATGATTCCAGAGGATTTTGAGCGATTGGTGGCAATGAGCCTTTTGATTTTTTATATGGCAGATTTTATATATACCATGAGGATGCAGCTTCGGGATGACTGCGACGATGATGATGCGTCCATGATCGGGCGATTGAAAGTTTATTGATGATTGGCGGGATTCGATATGGGTCCCGCTTATTTGCTATTTTATACTATAATGAGCAAAGTGGCGCTTTCGCGTCATTTGACATGGAGGTTAGAGATGAATAAGATAGAAAGGCTTGTGTTGGCTTCCGCTTCACCAAGAAGGAAAGAGCTTCTGGCTCAGATTGGGATAGCACCGGAAATCGTGCCAAGCACCATAGAGGAGAAGATTACCACAAACGTGCCGGAAGAGGCGGTGATGGAGCTGTCCCGCCAGAAGGCGGAAGACGTGGCAAGCCGCCAGCAGCCAGGGACTTATGTCATCGGCGCGGACACCGTAGTTGCAGCAGGCGGTGAAATTCTGGGTAAGCCGGACTGCCACGAGGATGCTTACCGAATGATCGCCCTGATTGAAGGAAAAACCCATCAGGTTTACACAGGGGTTACCCTGGTGTATTGCGGAGGTCATGGGAATAAGGTCAGGACATTTGTGGAAAGGACCGATGTTCATCTCTATCCCATGTCTGAAGGGGAGATAAGAACCTATGCAGACAGTGCGGATCCTATGGATAAAGCCGGTGCTTATGGGATACAGGGAAAATTCGCTGCTTTCATTAAAGGGATTGACGGCGATTATAATAATGTAGTAGGATTGCCTGTAGGACGTGTGTACCAGGAGATGAAGCTGATGTTTGAACAGGAGGATAAAGAATGATTAAACTGATTGCATCGGATATTGACGGGACTCTTGTGCCGGATGGAAGCCACGAGCTGAATCCTGAGCTTTATGATGTGATATTAAAACTGCGGGCAAAGGGAATCCAGTTCGCCGCTGCCAGCGGACGCCAGTGGCTCAGCATTGAATCCATATTTGAACCCATCAAGGAAAAGGTATTCTATCTTTCGGATAACGGTGCCTATGTGGGCTGTCATGGAAGGAGCCTGTATGTCAACACCATTGAGCGTAAGACGATTATGGATATGGTACAGGATGTACGGAATATGGATGGACTTGATGTCATGATCTGCGGACCCGATGTGATTTATACAGAGACAGACAACCAGGAATTCCTGGATTGGATGGTAAATGGCTACAAGTTCCATGTGAAGCAGGTAGAGGATTTGACCAGGGTGGAATCAGAATTCATCAAGATCTCTGTGTACCGCAAGACAGATGTGGAGGCCCATACCAGAACCTTACGGGAAAAATATGCGGACCGCTTAAAGATGACCATAGCAGGAGATATGTGGATGGACTGCATGAGACCGGGAATCAACAAGGGGCAGGCCGTAAAACTCCTTCAGGACAGCCTAGGGATCAAGCCGGAGGAAACTATGGCATTTGGCGATCAGTTAAATGACATTGAGATGTTAAAGCAGGCATATTACAGCTTTGCCGTAGGAAACGCCAGGGAAGAGGTAAAAGCGGCAGCCAGATTTCGGACGGACACGAACGTAAACGACGGGGTCCTGAAAATACTGAAGCTGCTTTAAGCAGCGTGAAATGAGGGATGCTCATGAAAGGACAATTTAAAATTACGGGAAAAGTCCTTATTGCTGCTGCTGCGGCAATTGTCATGCTGTCCGGGTGCAGGGCTGATATCCCCCTTGTTTCTGAATCTTTGGAGACAAAGGCATATACGCTGCCCCAATCCATGGTGATCGTGGCTACGGAGAGGAACCGGTATCAGCAGATTTATACCAATCAGATCTGGGGAGTGAACTTACCAGGTGATCAGACCTTTGAAACCTATCTGGTGGATCAGGTGAAGGAATTCCTTCAGGAAATGAAAATGATGAATCTCCTGGCCAAGAATAAGGGAGTTACCCTGACCAGTGCTGAAAAGGAAGAAGTCCGTAAAGCGTCGGAAGAATATTTCTCTTCCTTGACTAAGGAAGATATCTCCTACATGGGAGCCTCAGAAACGGATGTGAGGACCATGTATGAAGAATATTACCTGTCTAATAAGGTAGTGGATGAACTGACAAAGGATATGAACCTGGAGATAAGCGACAGTGAAGCCAAGGTGATCCAGGTGGATCAGATCGTTGTGTCTGATGGGGATGTAGCTGCGGCTGTGCTTTTAAAGGCAGAAGCCGAGGGTGCCGATTTTTCCACACTTGCCAGGGAATATTCAGAAAGCCCGGTCATCACATGCAAAATCGGCAGAGGGGAGAATCCAGGCCCTTACGAGGATGCTGCTTTTTCTCTTTCTGCAGGCCAGATCAGTCAGGTAGTGGAGGACAAGGGCAAATATTATATTATCCGGTGTGTAAACGATTATGATCAAGACGCCACCCAGGAGAGGAAAGCCGGACTATACCGCAAACGGAAGAAGGAAGTTTTTGATCAGATCTATTCCCAGTTTAAGAAAGATAATCCGATTACTTTCAGCAATGAGATATGGAAAGATGTAAAATTCTCCAAAGATGACAGAACAACTACCACAAACTTTTTTGAAATCTATAAGAAGTATTTTTCTGACTAACCATAGGGGAAGGATGGGGAAAACTACAGATGAAACCGGAAGAATATGATAGGATGAGAGGACGCAGCCGCAGCCGCAGGCGCAGAAGAAACCGGGGGCGGGAGATCCTGGTTGGCTTTTTGCGACTCCTGCTTGCCCTGTTTCTGTTGATCTGCCTGACGGTTGGGGGCGTGTTTGGCTACCGGTATTGGGAGGGTAATAAGACTTCTGAGACTCCTTTGGAAACCAGCCGGGAAGTGGCGCCGGAAACCATGGGGGAATCGCATTAAAGCGAAGGGGAAATCAGAGAGATGATTTCCCCTTTTTTGGATTGTTAGAGGAGAAAAAGGTTATTTAAGTTACTCAAACAGGTATTATTTTTCGCGGGAGGGCTACCAGAGGATATTTTATTTCAATATAGGTGAGTAAATATGATATACATTAAATCTGTTTATTTTAATAAGAAAAAGACGTATAATGATTCTGAATATGAGTTTCATATACCTGCAATAAAACAATTAACTGAACAAAAAGAATTGAAATTTACTTCAGATGTTACTTTTTTTGTGGGTGAGAATGGAGCAGGAAAGTCTACTCTTTTAGAAAGCCTGGCCATTGCTTATGGATTTAATCCGGAAGGCGGGACAAGAAACTTTAGTTTCTCGACGAAAGATACACATTCTCAATTATCAGATTATTTAGTGTTATCAAAAAGCCATGTTCAGGCAAGAGATGGTTTCTTTTATAGGGCAGAGAGCTTTTATAATGTATCTACAAATATTGATGAGTTTGATGTTTCTTTATTAGATAGTTATGGAGGAATATCTTTGCACGAACAGTCCCATGGAGAAGGTTTTCTTTCGCTGATAAAGAATCGTTTTGGTGGTAATGGACTTTATATTTTGGATGAACCAGAAGCAGCGCTTTCACCTTCCAGACAGATGAGTCTGATTTGCCTGATAGATCAGTTAGTTGAGAGAAATTCACAATTTATCATTGCAACACATTCTCCTATTTTAATGGCATTTCCCAATGCAACGATATATCAAATTGATGATAAGGGATTTAAAACTGTTACACTAGAGGAAACAGAACATTACATTATTACAAAAGCTTTTACAAATAATTATAAAATGATGATTTCTGAGCTTCTTGAATAGCATAATTATGTAAAGTAAAATTAAGTAAGTTAGGTCTGGAAGCCTGTTTTATGGCTGGACTCGATTTTAATTTATGAGCCGGGCTTTGAAAAGCCCGGCTCCCATTTCATTGGTTCAGTTCTGAAAAATTCAATTTTAATTTCTGATTCAATTCCCCCTGAACAAAATTCTCAAAGCAAACTTCATCTTGCGGAAGAATCACATCTGCATAATCCATCACTGCCTCTGCGGTAGGCTTTATGCTGGAAGAAGTGCTGCTTTGAATCATAACAAAGAGAGCAGGTTCAGCCACCAGCCGTACGCTGTTGGATTCGCATAGAACAAGGGCGTTCTTTGGAACCAGTTTTAATGCCTCCTCTAACGCCTCTCTTAAATTTTCCTTATAGGCCCGGATGAGATAGACCTGATTTGCTCCGGCTTTTTTTAAAAGCATGGTATCTTTTGTTCCGGTGCCGGTCTCCGGCGTGATGTCAAAGGAGCCTTTCAGTCCCTGGCAGATCCCGCAGCCCTTGCCTCCTCTGGGGCATATATCCCCATGGTCCCTTATGGTTATCAGCTTGAATGCAACAACCGGTAATACATCCTTAAATGCATGGATAATCTGCAGCGACAGGGTTGTTTTTCCGCTGTTCCGTCCCGTTGCTCCGATCAGTATCATGTGTCTGGCTTGCAGAAGTGTTTTATTCTCTGTACTCATATATACTCCGTTTTTCATAAACTGCTGCACTTTTTTTGTAAGACCAATAACATTCTGTGCAAAATTATTTTTATTATAACACGTTCCTAACATGGGTACAACATGGAAAGCATGTGGAAAATCATCGAAAATACGTGATATATTTAACAAGTAATCTACTCTCTTTAAGAAGTCTATTGCTTCGGCAGCCGGGAGTCCAGGATACTTTGTCTTAATTCTAATAGCAGATATAATGAAAAAATAAGGCATTCTGTGTATCAATGACACAATTGTTTGTATTGCCAGAAAAAAGTTGTGGAAGCAAGGAGAGGAAATTGAGAAAAACATAACAAAAATAATACGGTTTTATGTATTATAAACAAAATAAAATACAACCGTTATACTAATTTGTACATATTGACACATGCCCGATGGAGTGTTAATATAAAAAACAACCTAAAATTATTTTATTACCTAAAAAAATTTTTTAGGTATCAATGTCCGGTGAGTTTCATAAAAAACAAAAACAGGAGGTGATATCTTTCAAAAGTGCAGATAAAAAAATCGAAAATGTAACAGCCGCCATTTTATGCGGAGGAAAAAGCCGGAGAATGGGGTTTGACAAAGCATTTTTGATGGATGATGAGCAATATTTGCTGCTGCAGACAGTGGGGAAACTGCAAAGCCTGTTTGAACAGGTGGTTCTGGTCAGCAATACGAAAGCCAAGTTTGAAGGCCGGACGGATTTTACAGAGTTTCGCATATTAGAAGATCACTACATGGAAAAGGGACCCATGGGCGGGATAAGTACTGCTTTAGAGCGGGCTCAGACGGAATATGTTTTTATTATGGCCTGCGATATGCCTTTACCGGATATTGGGCTGATCGGCCGGATGTACCGGAAGCTGGAAGAGGAACAGGTCTTGGTTTGCAGTCATCAGGGGAAATTAGAGCCTTTGCTCGCCTTTTACCATCAGTCCTGCCTTCCTATTTTTAAAAAACAAATGGAGATAGGAGAGCTCAAGCCTCGCAGTGCTTTTCCGGCCCTGAATGTGGGGCATTATTGCTTAAGTGATACGGAAATGAACGCTATCGTAAATTTAAACACACCGGAAGATGTGCAAGATTGGAACCAGAAAACAACAAAAAAATGAATGGAGTTACATAGGGGGGAACATGGGATTTTTTAGTCCGGCAGAAGTATTGGATATTTTGGGAGATAAGGCCCAAATGAAAAAGAAGTTGTCTTTTATAAAATTGTTTTTACTTTCTATTCTTGGCGGTTCATTTATCGCAGAAGGCTTTTTGGCCTGCATACGTGTACAGGGAACAATGCCTGCCCAGTGGGGGAGCTTTGCAACATTTCTGGGAGGCTGTCTTTTTCCCATAGGGCTCATGGCGATTGTGCTGGTTGGAGGAGAATTAGCCACCGGAAATATGATGACCATGGCGATAGGCCTGTATCAGAAAAAGATATCGTTTTGGGATTTAACTTATAACTGGGTGGTGGTCATGGCAGGAAATATGGTTGGAAGCATAATTGTGGCCTACTCCTTCGGTCATTTTGTGGGACTGACGGAAGGCGCCTTTTTGGTCAAAACCATGGCTGTAGCCAACTCTAAGATCAGCGATCCGCCTATGGTGGCACTGGTTTCAGCTATCGGCTGCAACATCTTTGTATGCATGGCTGTATGGTTTGCGACCAGCGCCAAGGATTTTACCGCAAAGATGGCGGGAATGTGGTTCCCTATTATGATTTTTGTGGTCTTGGGATTTCAGCATGTGGTGGCAAACGCTTTTGTCATTCCGGCAGCAATCTTTTCCGGTGAGTCTTCGATCACGTGGTTTAATTACCTGCAGAATACGGTGTTTGTCTTTATCGGAAACGCCATTGGCGGAGCATTAGTTTTTGCCCTTCCCTGTTTCTGTATGTATGGGCAGAAAGAGAATGTCGAAACGGAATGTGAAGTAAAATTAAATGAAAGAAAGGGTAACTTCAATGGATACAAGGGTAAGGGAAGAAAAGCTGAGGATCATCCGACAGGATGGAGCGAAGCAGGAAAACATTTTGGAAATTTTAATTGATCTTCAATTTGCTTCAGAAGAAGGCTATATTGACAAAGAAACTGCGGCCATGGTAGCAGAAGAGCTGCATATGACCGAAACCAGGGTTTATGAGATTGTCAGCTATTATGCGATGTTAAAGGATAAGCCTCAGGCTAAATATGTCCTTAAGATCTGCAACAGCTCACCCTGTCATTTCTCCCGCTCGGAAGAGGTGTGTTTATCCTTGGAGAAAAAGCTTGGCGTACCCATGGGCAAGACGACAGATGACGGCCTTTTTGCGTACCACTATATTCCGTGCGTAGGTGCCTGCGACATTGGTCCGGTCATTAAGATCAAGGATACGGTATTCGGCAATCTAAACGATGAAAAAATATCTGCTTTGATTGATGACCTGCGAAGAGGAAAAATAGCCGTATAGGCTGAAAGGGGGAAACACAATGGCAATGAAAGAACCGGTCCTTTTAAAACGGGTGGGAAAAATGACGGATTCCACTTCCGTTGATGAATATATTACATACGGCGGTTTTGCAGCACTGCATAAAGCCGTTTCAATGGACAGAGAGGATATTTTAGGAGAACTGGATACCGCTTTGCTTCGGGGAAGAGGCGGGGCAGCCTATCCCTTAGGCCGTAAATGGCGCCATTTATACGGCAGCACCGATACTCCAAAATACATTGTCTGCAATGCGGACGAAGGGGAACCTGGCACTTTTAAGGATAAGCTGCTGTTAGAAAAGGATCCTCTAAGCATTATTGAAGGCATGCTGATTGCGGGATATGTATTCGGTTCCAACGACGGTTACATTTATATCAGGGGGGAATACCGCCATATCCAGGCAGTGTTCCATCAGGCGGTAAGCAATGCTCTGGCAGCCGGATATCTGGGAAATAAGATTATGGGGATTGACGGCTTTGACTTTCATCTCCACATTGTTTCCGGCGGCGGCGCTTATGTCTGCGGTGAGAACTCGGCGCTTCTTAATTCGGTTGAGGGCAAAACCGGGCGTCCAAGGGTGAAACCTCCCCATCTGGCTGATGTGGGACTTTACCTAAAGCCAACGCTGGTCAACAATGTGGAATCCTTTGCCTGTGTTCCTGCTGTCATCAATATGGGCGGAGAAGCCTTCTTACAGCTTGGTACAAAGGATGGGGGCGGAACCAAGCTCATCTGTTTATCCGGGCATATTAAAAACAGAGGGATTTATGAGATCCCTCTTGGCACACCCCTTGATGAGATTCTCTACAGTGAGGAGTACGGAGGCGGTACCTCCACAGGGAGGCCCATTAAATTCTGCCATTTTGGAGGTCAATCCGGCCCCATTGGAACCAGTGGGCAGATCAAGGGCTGCCTGTATGATTACGGAGACTTCTGGTCCCATAAGCTGGCAGTGGGATCCGGCGCCATCGTGGTAATGGATGACAGCGTAAGCGTTGTAGACTATATCACAAGTGTCATGGAATTTTTCGTTCATGAGTCCTGCGGTAAATGTACGCCCTGCCGGCTGGGAACCACGCGGCTTTTAGAGCTGCTTCAGAATTTACAGCATCATAAGGGCAGGCCGGGGGATCTTGAAAGACTTGAAAAGATGCTGGAACATATTACTTATTTGTCCGCATGCGGACTTGGCCAATCGGTATCAGTTTCTGTGAATTCTGCCTTAGCCGGCTACAGAGATGAATTCGAAGCCTGTATCAGTTAATGGAGAAGGAGGAGAATACTGTGTTAGAAACAGAGAAAAACAACTCTATGATTGAACTGGAAATCGACGGGCACGCCATTTCCGTACAAAAGGGAACCACCATATTGGAAGCCTGTAAAACACTGGATATTGAGATTCCTACTCTTTGCCATATGAAAGAACTGGCACCGGACGGATCCTGCCGGATGTGCGTGGTGGAAATCGAGGGCGGACGAAAGGGAGGTCTGGTCCCTTCCTGCTCTGAGCACTGTGCTCCCGGAATGAAAGTATCCACCAGATCGGAACGGGTGGTGGAGTCCCGTCGGTTTATCCTGGACCTTCTTTTGAGTAATCATGTGCTAAGCTGTTTTGATTGTGCATCCAACGGGGAATGCAGGCTCCAGGATTACTGTCTGGAATACGGTGTGGAAAAAACCAGTTTTCCCTATGGAAAGAGGGTCGGGACGAATGAAGTGGACAGCAGCAATCCTTTCTTTTCCTTCCATCCGGAAAAATGTATTATGTGCCGGCGCTGCACCAGAGTATGTCAGCAGCTGCAGGGGCGTGATGTGATCAGCATTTCCAACCGCGGTTTTGATGCCCGCATGAGTCCCAGCTATCAGCTTCCCTGGAGAGAGTCCATGTGTGAATCCTGCGGAAACTGTGTGTCAAACTGCCCCACAGGGGCTCTTTCCTCTAAGGATCAGCAGAGGCATTACAGGGCCTGGGAGGTTAAAAAGGTGCGGACTACCTGCCCTCATTGTGCCACAGGATGCCAAATGGATCTTCTGGTGAAGAACAACCGGATCGTGGGTGTTGATCCGGCTGACGGGCCGTCAAATAGGGGGCTTTTGTGCGTAAAAGGCAAGTTCGGCTCCTATAAGTTCATTCATTCCGGAGACCGTCTCACTCATCCGCTTATCAAGCGCGACGGGAAATTTGAGAAGGCAAGCTGGGACGAAGCCCTGGACTTAATTGCCAGCCGGTTTACAGAAATAAGAAAGAAGTATGGAGCAGATGCCAATGCCGGTTTTTCCTGCTCCCGGGCTCCCAATGAGGACAATTACATTTTTCAGAAAATGATGAGAGCCGCTTTTGGAACCAACAATGTTGATAACTGCGCAAGAGTCTGTCACTCCGCCTCGGTCCATGGCCTGGCTACGACCCTGGGTTCCGGAGCGATGACAAACCCCATCCGGGACATTACGGAAGATGTTGACCTTATTTTACTTATTGGCTCCAATCCTACCGAAGCCCACCCCGTGGTTGGCACACAGATCCGGCAGGCAATCAGGAGGGGCACGCAGATCATTGTTGTGGATCCGCGTAAGATCGATTTAGTTAAGGATGCGGTCATTCATATGCCCATCAAAGCAGGGACCAATATCGCTTTTGCCAATGCAATGATTCATGTCATCATAGAGGAAGGCCTTGCGGACATGGACTATATTAGGGAACGGACCGAAGGATTTGAGGAGCTTGCTGAAATTGTAAAAGATTATACACCGGAAAAGGTAGCAGAGATCTGCCACATTGATGCAGAGGATATCCGCAAAGCCGCAAGGATGTACGCCAGGGCAAAAAAAGCTCCTATTATTTACTGCCTGGGAGTCACAGAGCATTCCACGGGAACTGAAGGTGTTATGAGCTTATCCAATCTGGCAATGGTGGTGGGGAAAATAGGAAAATCAGGCTGCGGCATCAACCCTCTCAGAGGGCAGAATAATGTACAGGGTGCCTGTGACATGGGATGTATGCCTTACGATTTCCCTGGATACCAAAAGGTGGCAAACAAAGAGGTCCGGGAAAAATTTGAAAGAGTATGGGGGGTTCCTTTAAGTGAAACCACCGGACTCATGTCCACCCAGGTGCTGCCGGAAGCCATAGAAGGGAAGATCAAGGGGCTTTACATTTTCGGAGAAGACCCCATGGTTACGGATCTGGATACGGGCCACGTTGCCAAATCCCTGGAAAGTCTGGACTTTCTTGTGGTGCAGGAGTTGTTTATGACAGAAACGGCCCAGTATGCTGATGTGATCCTTCCCGGAACCAGCTATGGGGAAAAGGAGGGAACTTTCAGCAATACGGAACGCCGGGTGCAGAGAGTACGCAAAGCAGTGACTCTGGAAGGGGAAATGCGCCTGGATACGGACATCTTTTATGACGTGATGAACCGTATGGGCTATTCTTGCGAGAAAAAAACAGCAGCTGAGATCATGGATGAAATTGCCAGCGTAACGCCGGCTTTTGGAGGCATCAGCTTTGAGAGACTGGACCGGGGGGAAACGCTTCAGTGGCCCTGCCTGGATAAGGAAAGCAAAGGTACTTATATTATGCACGTTGGTAAATTTTCACGTGGACTTGGTTATTTTTATCCGGCAAAGTACCGGCCATCCAAGGAACTTCCTGACAACGATTATCCGTTTATGATGGTCACAGGCCGCATGCTCTATCACTACAATACCAGAGCCATGACAGGCAGAACCGAAGGTTTAAATGAAATCTGCGGAGATTCCTATATAGAGATCAACCAGGGAGATGCAGCCATGTTGGGAATTAGGGATGGAGACAAAGTCAAAGTATCCTCCCGCCGGGGAGAAATTGAATCCCGGGCTGTGGTAGGAGATAAAATGATGCCTTCGGAAGTATTCATGACCTTCCATTTCGCAGATGGAAACGTAAATAAAATCACGAATTTTGTGATCGACGATATCGCCCGCATTCCGGAATACAAGGTGTGTGCGGTGTCTGTAAAACGAGCTTAATCCTGTCATTTAAGAAAAGGGGCTGCAACCTGTTATTACGCAGCAGCCCCTTTGTCCTTTATATCGTTATATAAGGAGGGAGGAGCCTTATTGATTGAATTAGAAGAAGCCGTTAACCGATTGGTGAGCAGCGTTAAAATAGAAACAAAGACAGAAAAGCTGGACATTTTATCTGCCTATGGAAGAATTTGTGCAGAGGATGTGACAGCGCCTTTTCCTGTTCCCCATTTCCCCAAATCAGGAATGGATGGGTATGCGGTCAGAAGTCAGGATACAAAAGGTGCTTCAAAGGAAACACCAATCCATTTTCAAGTGGTTGGTGAAATATGTGCAGGGGATTATCTTTCCATTCAGGCAAAACCATGTACAGCGGTCCGGGTAATGACCGGTGCCGTGGTTCCGGAAGGCTATGACTGTGTGATACGTCAGGAAGATACGGATTATGGCCAGGAGCAGGCGGAGATCTATGTGGAGGGAAGACCCTGGCAGAACTATTGCAGGATCGGAGAGGACATACAAGCCGGAACGTGCATCATTCCCCGGCAGGCCCGTTTGGGCGCAGGGCATATCGGTGTGTTAGCCAGTTTGGGAATTCGGGAAATTGCGGTGCTTAATGAGCCGAAGGTGGGCATAATCTCAACGGGGAATGAGCTTGTACCGCTCACCAGTCCCTTGGGAAAGGTAGGGGTGTATCCCAGCAGTGCCTATGCCATTGCCGCCCAGTTAAAAGCTCTGGGAGTCCAGGTTTCTTTTCTGGAAATCTGCTCTGATGATGCCCAAAGGTTTTCCAGTATGTTGGAAGAGAGAATCAGTCAGGCAGATGTGATCATAACCACCGGCGCACTTTCCGTGGGAAAGAAGGATTTTCTTCCGGAGGCATTGGAAACAATGGGGGCTGAGCGGCTTTTTCATGGAGTGAATATGCGGCCGGGCACGCCTGTCATGGCGAACCGATACAAGGAGAAGCTCATCCTAAGCTTATCCGGCTACCCTTTTGCTGCCATGGTTAATTTCCGGCTGTTCTTTTGGCCTGTTCTGGCCAAGTTGGTTGGTGATGATTCTCTTTCCTGGAAAAAAACAAGGTGTATGGTGGCAGAGGGAAATACCAATGTGGCAAAAAGGAGGCGGTTTGTCCAGGCATTCAGCGATGAGACAGGCGTCCATATTTTAGACAAAAACCACCATTCCTCCGTTTTATCCGAAATGCTCCGTTCAAACTGCATCATTGACCAGAAACAGGGAACGGTTATTTCACCGGGGGATATGGTGGATATTATCTATTGGAAACAGGATTGGTAAAATTACGCCTGGAAAAATGCCTCTGCCAGATGAACAAGGGCTTCCTGGTCCTTTGTACCCATGATCTCCCTTGCGGAGTGCATGGCCAGTATGGGCACACCTGCATCTACCGTCCGCATAGTAAGAAGGGCGGAAGAAATGCTTCCCAAAGTGGAGCCGCCTTTTACATCGGAGCGGTTAGAGAACTTTTTATAAGGAATATTATTTGTCCGGCAGATTCCTTCAATGACTGCGGTGCTGGTAGCGTCGGTGGCATAGGCCTGGCTGGACGCCAGTTTAATGGCGACTCCGTCACCCATGAGGATCTGGTTCTTAATATCGCATTTTTCCCCGTGGTTGGGGTGAATGGCATGGGCCACGTCTAAAGACAGTAAAAAGCCGCTCAGCAAAACATTTAGGAATGTTTCCCTGGTATATCCCAGAGATAAGCAAATCTTTTCAAGAATGCGTTCCATCAGGGCGGAAGCGGCTCCCTGCTTGGTATGGCTTCCGATTTCCTCATTGTCGTACAGGGCGATGGCATGAATGCTGTTTTTGCAAGGTCCGGTCATAATACCGCTTAAGCAGGCCTGTACGGAAGTTAAGTTATCCAGACGGGGAGAAGAGTAGAACTCATTTTGTAAGCCTAATAGTGTTCCCTGCTCCCAGTTGTAGATGTAGATTTCATAATCCAGAATATCTTCCTTTTTTACACCTGCCTCTTTTGCCAGAGCTTCTAAGAAAAAGTCTTCCTTACTTAACTCATCGGTGATCCGGGCTATGAGGGGAAGCATGTCGATCTGTGCATTGATGGCAACTCCATCGTTGGCATCCCGGTTCATGTGGATCGCTAAGTTGGGGACCGTAAGGATGGGACGTGAAAAGTCTACAAAAATGGTTTCAGGCTTCATGGGGGATGCTCCGGCTACGGAGACCTTTCCAGCCATGGATAAGGGGCGGTCAAACCAGGTCCCTAAAAGGGGACCTCCGTATACCTCCACGTTAAGCTTTCCGTATTCCAGAGAAGTGACTTCAGGGGAGGGTTTTACCTTCAGGCATGGCCAGTCCGTATGGGATGCCGCCAGCTTAAGGGCCGGTATTTCGCCTAACTCTTCTCCCACGGTAAATGCGACCAGGGTGGAATCAAAGACATTTATGTAGTATGACCCGCCCTGCTGTAATTTCCAGGGTTCGACCAGGGACAGCTCCTTAAATCCTGCGGACAATAGCTGGTCCGCTGCCGCCATGATACAGTGGTATGGAGATACGGATGCGGCGATCAGCGTCTCTAACTGCTTGATGTGATTCATATGATTTCCTCTTTTCTGCCTGTGTTTTTGGGGGCATGATGGTATGCCTGCAGGGCGACTTTTCTTTTTTGCCTGTGTTTTTAAGGGCATGATGTTGCTTGGCGAGTCCGCAGTGCAAGCCAGGGAATCCTGGGGATTCCCTGGCTCGCGGGCATTCGCCCTATAAAACAGGGTGTAAATAAATTTTCTTACGTGCGGGCACGACGAAAATTTGTTTGCACCCTGTTTTACACTGCTCATTGCTTACGCAAAAATAGTATACCACAGAAAAAAACGGTTTGGAATAGTGAAGATCAAGGGAAATCCTGCGTTGACAGTCTGGGATGATCCGGTGTATAGTTAACGGATAGAGATTATAAAATGGGGAGAAGTTGTCATGATCGCACTGAAAATTGAGGACCTCAAGCTCTTTACCTCCAAGCTGTTCGTAGGGGAAGTGTTTGACCAGTTCCTTGCAAAGGAAGCTGTTATTGTTACCTTTAATACATTTACCATTGATGGGTCGATACGTTCTGCCTATTACTCCAAAGAGGAACTGGAGGAGATGAACACCGGACAGCTTTCTACCTGGGCCATGATGAAGCCTTTTTGTTTTTCCTTAATTAAAGGAAAAAGACTTCCCGTAAGTTTCCGGATCATCCTGCAGATGTCAAAGGAAGGAACAGAGCGCTTTCTTGCCTCCCGCCAGATTGCTTTTACATCCGACCAGGTAAAGGGACTGTACATCAATATCCGTTATGAGGACGATAAGCTTTTCTGCGTGACAGGAACCTCGGTTTCTGTCTTTACTCTGGATAAGACCTTGGATGAGGAATGGGATCAGGCATTTAAAGGATTTTTAAAACAAAATGAGATTCCATTCCTGGAAGAATAGGATTATTAGCACTCGATTTAATTGAGTGCTGATTTTCTATTGACATTTCCATAACTGCGTATTAAAATATTCTTTGCAGGTAAAATTTGTGAGAATTCCATGGAAACATGGAAATGAAATAGAATAAAGAGTAAGGAGTGTTCTGATATGGCAAAAACAGGTAGTTTGACAATTAACAGCGAAAATATTTTCCCAATTATTAAAAAATGGTTGTATTCTGACCATGACATTTTCTACCGTGAGCTTGTTTCCAATGGCTGCGATGCCATTACAAAGCTTAAGAAGCTGGAAATTATGGGAGAATGGCAGAAGCCAGAGGATCTTAATTTTAAGATCGAGATCATTACAGATTCCAATGAAAAGTCCATTACCTTTAAGGACAACGGCCTTGGAATGACCATGGAAGAAGTGGATGAGTACATCAACCAGATCGCTTTCTCCGGCGCACAGGATTTCCTTGAAAAATATAAGGACAAGGCCAATGAAGATCAGATCATCGGCCACTTTGGACTTGGTTTTTATTCCGCATTCATGGTAGCTGACAAGGTTACCATTGATACCTTATCCTATAAGGAAGGGGCTTCTGCGGTTCACTGGGAGTCTGACGGCGGTACGGAATATGAGATGGAAGAAGGGGACAAGGCAGAGTTTGGTACCACTATTAAGCTGTACCTTAATGAAGAAAGCCTGGAGTTCTGCAACGAGTACCGCGCAAAAGAGGTCCTTGACAAATACTGTTCCTTTATGCCGGTGGCAATTTATTTATCCAGTTCTTCTTCAGAGCCTCAGTATGAGACCATTGAAAAGGATGAGCTGACCGATAAGGACACTGTAATTGAGACCATCATCGAGGAAGCAAAGACAGAGGAAACGGAGAACGAAAACGGCGAAAAGGAAGTCGTTGAAGTATCTCCTGCCAAAGAAAAATATAAGATTAAAAAGCGTCCGGTGCCTGTCAATGATGTCAATCCTCTGTGGAATAAGCATCCCAACGAATGTACAGAGGAAGAGTATAAGTCCTTCTACCGCAAGGTATTTAATGACTACAAGGAACCCTTATTCTGGATTCATTTAAATATGGATTATCCTTTTAACTTAAAGGGAATCCTTTACTTCCCCAAGCTGAATTTAAATTATGACAGCCTGGAAGGAACTATTAAGCTGTATAACAGCCAGGTATTTATTGCTGATAATATTAAGGAAGTTATTCCAGAATTCCTGATGCTGTTAAAAGGCGTGATCGATTGTCCGGATCTGCCGCTTAACGTATCCAGAAGTGCCCTTCAAAACGATGGCTTTGTGAAGAAGATTTCCGACTACATCACAAAGAAGGTTGCAGATAAATTAACCGGTATGTTTAAAACAGACCGTGAGAATTATGAGAAATACTGGGATGACATCAACCCATTTATTAAATTCGGCTGCTTAAAAGACGAAAAGTTCGCAGAGAAGATCAATGATTCCCTCCTGTTTAAGAACTTGGACGGCAAGTATTTAACCCTTTCTGATTGTCTGGAGGAGAATAAGGAGAAGCATGAGAACAGTGTATTCTATATCTCCGATGAAAAAGAGCAGAGCCAGTACATCAACATGTTTAAAGAGGCAGGCATGGATGCGGTTTATTTAACCCATAATATTGACAGCCCATTTGTTGGCTATCTGGAACAAAAGAATGAGAATGTTAAGTTCTTATGCATTAATTCAGATTTATCCGATATCTTCAAGGAAGAAGTAAAGGAAGAAGATAAGGAAGCCATGAAGGCAGATGCAGAAGCCCTGACCGAGCTGTTTTGCAAAGCATTAAACAAAGAACATCTGGATGTAAAGGTGGAGAAGTTAAAGAACGGAAATGTATCTTCCATGATTACCGTATCTGAGGAATCCCGCCGTATGCAGGAGATGATGAAGATGTATACGATGCCGGGAATGGATCCTTCCATGTTTGGCGCAGGCGGTGAGACTCTGGTTCTTAACTACAACAATAAGCTGGTGCAGTATATTCTTGGACACAAAGACGGAGCCCACACAAACGCCATCTGTGAACAGCTATATGATCTGGCGGCTCTCAGCCATGGTTCTCTGACATCGGAGCGAATGACGAAATTTATTGCCAGAAGCAATGAGCTGATGCTTGTGATGGCAGAGGTATAGACGTAATCCTTGGATTTAGGGATATCTTTTTTTGACCGATTGTGCTATATTAGATGCATGATTTAAAATTGGCAGGGGAAAATACCTTAGGGGGTAACCTGCCCCCGCTTATTGGGCATGGACCGATTACCCAAATAGCACGGGCATGGAAAGGAGAAACTTAAATGAAGGAAAAGACTATGAAGATAAGGAAGGCGATGCTGCGTCTGATGATAGCTCTCATGCTGGGCATATTCGCAGGAGCTGTACCTGGAGCCGCACTTGTGTCTCATGCAGATACAGTTGTTGCTTCAGAAGCCAACCTACCGGCAGAAGGAACATCTGATGACTTTAGCGTGACCTTTTTAATATGGTTTTTCGGGGGAATTACGCTTCTGATCTTATTTGTTGTCGTAGTGGTAGTTTGTTCCAGCATAAGCGCAGTAGGAGTATTTGACGCGCAGGGAGAGGAATAATATCTGATGGTAAGATAAGGACTTGTACCTTGGAAGTTTCCTGGTATAAGTCCTTTTTTATTAAAAAACTATAATTAAGATTTAATCTCATGGCCGCCGGATCATGTCAAATTATTCTATTGACATCCGGGTCTGGTTTCTCTATAATATATGGTAATGAATACTACATGATAAGTTTTTCGCCAGGAGGAAGGATAGAGATATGAGCTATAAAATCATTGGGGACAGCTGCCTGGATCTTACGGCAGATCTAAAGAAGGATCCTCACTTTCAGATAATTCCCCTTACTTTACAAGTGGGAAATACTCACGTAATCGATGACGAGACCTTTGACCAAAAGAGTTTTTTGGAGCTGGTAAAAAGCAGCAGCGAGTGTCCTAAAACAGCATGTCCGTCACCGGAACTATATAAAGAAGCCTTTGAATGCGATGTGGACCAGATTTTTGTGATTACTTTGTCCGAGCATTTAAGCGGAAGCTATAACAGTGCGGTTCTGGGAAAAAGACTTTATGAAGAAGAACATGGGAATGATGGGAAAAAGATTGCAGTACTAGGTTCAGATTCTGCTTCTTCCGGACAGCTGAATATTGCTCTTTATATCCAGTCCCTTTGCCAGGCCTCCCTGCCTTTTGAAGAGATTGAAGAGAAGGCAAAGACTTTCATCAAGAATATGAAGACCTATTTTGTTCTGGAAAGTCTGGATACTTTAAGAAAGAATGGACGCCTTACCGGTCTTCAGGCATTTTTTGCCACAGCCTTAAACATTAAGCCGGTTATGGGAGCTACTTCCGGCGTAATCATTAAGCTGGACCAGGCAAGAGGGATCAATAAAGCGCTGACCCGCATGGTGGAGATTGCCCTTAAGGACGGAGGAGATACCAGAGATAAGGTTCTGGCAATTGCTCATTGTAATAATCCGGAACGGGCTGAGTTCGTAAAACAAGAAATGTTAAAGCATGCTGTATTTAAGGATGTGATTATTGTAGGAACAGCTGGAGTTGCTACGGTATATGCCAATGACGGCGGAATTATCTTGACACTTTAAGAAAATGCCCATCCTGTCGGCCAACGGGATGGGCTGTGTCCGTAAGGACATTTTATATCAATAACGAGAGCATCCACTTTTTGAGTGAATGCTTTCTTTCTGTCTTTACTATCATCTAACCTATCTAAATTTCAAGTGATTTTCAACTCCCTTACATTTTCCCAATTTTCCAAGAGAAAACTTGCTTTTGTCAGTTCAAAGATTTTACCGTTTAATCTGTATACAAAAGGGAATATTTGACAAATCCTTGGAACCAGTGTAATATAAAAAAATGGAATAAAATCCAGAGAAATATGAAAGAAAAGTTATGGAAAACCTCAAGGTTTTTGTGGAAAAAGTAATGAAAAATGAAAACCTATGTGGAAATAGTCAACAATCAGGAGGAGTAGATGAAGAAAAAAAGTGGGCTGATGAAGATTCTGATTTTCCTACCCATAGTGCTGTTTGTTTTGCTTATTGGGTGGATCGGCGTAAGCGAATGGAATGGAACGCAGGCCGTTCCAAGAGAAAACCTGACCCAGTCAGAGCCTGAGGCATCAGTGGAAACGGAAGTTCTGACGGTGGAAGAGTCCCAGTCACAGGAAGAAACCGCTCCAACGGAGGAAGAAACAGAGCAAAAATCAGCCGTTCAGCTCCTCTTTGCAGGCGATATATTACTATCTAGTCATGTTATGATGGCTTATGATAAGTCTGGGAGCATGGAAGGTGTCCTGGACGAAGGATATCGGGGCGAAATTAGCAGTGCGGATATCTTTATGGCCAACCAGGAGTTTCCTTTCAGCGACAGGGGCTCTGCGGCACCGGATAAGCAGTTTACATTCCGCCTGCCGCCATCCAAGGTCTCCCTGATGAATGAAATCGGAGTTGACATCGTTACCCTGGCCAATAACCATTCCCTTGATTATGGAACAGATGCCCTTGTGGATACCTGTACAGCTCTGGATGGAGCCGGTATTAAGTACGTGGGGGCAGGCCCTAATATGGAACGGGCCAAACAGCTTGAGAAAATAGAAGTGAATGGAAAGACCATTGGCTTTCTGGGAGCGTCCAAGGTTTACCCCGATACCAACTGGGTGGCGGGCAGCAATAAACCTGGCATGGTAAGCGGTTATGATCCAACCATCCTTCTGGAAGAAATAAAAAAGGCAAAAGAAAGCTGTGATTATCTTGTGGTTTACGTCCACTGGGGCGTGGAGCGGGATGAGAAGCCCCAGGAACATCAGAGGATCTTAGGCAAACAGATTATTGATGCAGGGGCTGATCTGGTGATCGGAAGCCATCCCCATGTGCTTCAGGGAATAGAATATTACAATGGCAAGCCTATCTGCTACAGTCTTGGCAATTTCATCTTTGGTAGCAGCATTCCAAAGACCGCCCTGATGCGGGCCCAGGTGGATTTTGACCAGGGAAGCACCACCTTGTCACTGGTCCCGGGTACATCAAAGGCAGGATATACCAGAGAGCTGACCCAGGAAGGAGAAATCCGGGAATTTTATCAGTATTTCCAGGGGATATCATTTGGCGTGACGATCGATGAAAACGGCGTCGTCCACAATAACAGCAATTAAAATCAGACGAGGTATCTGTCACCCTGGCAGATGCCTCGTTCTTTTAGACGCTTTGCCAAAGTGCCGAGGACCAGTTTTTTGTTGCCGCTCCATAAAGGAGCCAGGAGCAGTTTTTTCGGCCCATCTCCGCTGATCCGGTGTATGACCACCTGGGGCGGAAGAAGGGCGATGCAGTCAATCACCAGGTCAGTGTATTCTTCTAAGGTATAGACAGGAACCAGGCCTTTATCATATTCTTCGGCAAGGTCCGTTCCTTTTAACACATGAAGAAGCTGAAGCTTGATTCCGTCGATTCCATGTTCTCCCAGATGGCCCAGATAGTTTACAGTTTCAAGAACCATATCTCTCGTCTCTCCAGGAAGCCCTAAAATGACATGAGCGATGACCGTAAGACCGGCTTCTTTTAAATTCTGGTAGGCTTCAAAGAAAGTATGGAGCGGATATCCTCTGCGGATATGATCGGCTGTGGACTCATGGATGGTCTGAAGCCCCAGTTCTACCCAGACAGGCTTGATTTTGTTTAAGCTTTTTAACAGATTCAGGACATCAGGCGGAAGGCAGTCGGGACGGGTGGCAATGGAAAGGACCGCCACATCTGGATGGCAGATGGCCTGGGTAAATAACTCTTCCAGATAGGATACGGGAGCATACGTGTTTGTATAAGACTGAAAATAGGCGATGAAACGGCCTTCTCCGGTCTTTATTTTACTCTGGATTCTTTCGCGGGCAGATTCGATCTGCTCCGTAACGGAGGAATGGAGGGTTAAGGATTCCGCAAACTCTCCAGAACCTCCGCCGCTGCAGAAAATGCATCCCCCGGTTCCCAGGGTCCCATCCCGGTTAGGACAGGTCATACCGCCGTCAAGGGCCAGTTTATAGACTTTTTGTCCGTATTGTTTCTTCATTTCATAGTCTAGGGAATGATAAGGTTTTTCGTTCCAGAACATGGTTTCCTCTTTTCTGTCCGTGCTTATTTTTGATTGTTTCATTATACGGGGCTCCCGGATGACCTGTCAAATTATTTTATAGGTTTTCGTAAAATATTATATTGTGAAATCTTTGGCATCTATGATATACTCGTAGCAATGACAAAGCTTTGTCAATGAATAGGGAAAAGTGTGCCCAGCCCAAAATCGTGGGCAGTAAATTCGGAAAAGGAGAGCAAGTGACATGAAGATAATTGATACGATTCAGCTGCTGGAGTCTAAAGAGTCAGAAAAGCTTATGACTGCTTTATATGGAAAAGAGGCAGTTAAGGAGAATATTGAACGTTATCAGAGCCTTATAAGAAACTTCCAGAAGAAATTTCCGGAGGATGACGTAATGCTGTTTTCTTCGCCGGGGCGCACGGAGATCAGTGGAAACCATACCGATCATAACCACGGAAAAGTGCTGGCTGGAAGTATTAATCTGGATTGTGTGGGAGTAGCTGCAAAAAACAACAGCAGAAAAGTGAATATTATCAGTGAAACTTATAACCAGAACTTTGAGATTGATCTGGATGACTTAGCTCCAAGCGATAAGAAGGCAGGAACCATTGATCTGGTGAAAGGTCTTTTAAAGGGCTTTTTAGAGGGCGGATATGAGATCGGCGGCTTTGATGCCATCGTAACCAGCAATGTCATCAGTGCGGCAGGTGTCAGCTCCTCAGCTTCCTTTGAGATGCTGCTCTGCTCTATTTTAAATACATTTTTTAATCATAGCGCCATGGATGCCGTGGCATATGCCCATATCGGCAAGTTTTCCGAAAATGTGTATTGGGACAAGGCTTCCGGCCTTTTAGACCAGATGGCATGTGCAGTAGGGGGACTTATTACCATTGATTTTAAGGACCCGGCAGTTCCGGTTGTAGAGAAGATTGATTTTGATTTTGGTTCAAAAAACCACAGCCTTATTATTGTCAATACAGGAAAGGGTCATGCGGATTTAAGTGCTGATTATTCCTCAGTTCCGGCAGAGATGAAAAAGGTTGCAGAATTCTTTGGTAAAGAAGTCTGCGCTGAAATCACGGAAAAAGAGGTCATTGACAATTTACAGGAAATCAGGGATTTTGCCGGTGACCGTTCTGTCCTTCGGGCCCTCCATTTCTTTGAAGAGAATAAGAGAGTAGAAGCAGAAGTGGCAGCTTTAAAAGAAAACCGGTTTGAGGACTTTTTAAAGAAAATCACCGAATCTGGTAATTCCTCATGGAAATGGCTTCAGAACTGCTTTACCAACACCAGCTTCCAGGAGCAGGGAATCACCATTGCCCTGGCTCTTACGGAACTTTTCCTGGCAGAGAAAAATACAGGTGCATGCAGGATCCATGGCGGCGGGTTTGCCGGTGTCATCATGACCATGCTGCCCAATGAGCTGGTAGAAGAATATATTTCCTATATCGAGAAAGCCATGGGAGAGGGCAATGCTTACCGAATGAGCATCAGGCCATATGGAGCCATCTGCTTCAATGAGATAATCAATCAATAATAATTGTAAATTCTGCCAAAATGGAGTAAAATATAATAAAGAAACGTTAGAATAGAACGTGGGCAGAAGGAGGCATTATGATAGAAAAGAAAAATCTGGTCATCACCATAGGAAGACAGTACGGCAGCGGCGGCCGAATCGTGGGAAAAGCCCTTGCAGAGGAGCTGGGAATTCATTTTTATGATGAAGAGATTTTGTCCATAACTTCGGAGCAAAGCGCCGTTGGGGAGGTATTTTTCCGTCTGGCGGATGAAAAGGCGGGAAGTAATCTGCTTTACAAGATCGTAAGCGGCTTAAAGCCCCAGCTTGGGAAACCTTCTACGGATGCGGACATTGTGAAACCGGAGAATCTGTTCCGTTTCCAGTCCCAGGTCATTAAAGAGCTGGCTTCTGAAGAGTCCTGCATCATTGCCGGACGGTGTGGAGATTACATCTTAGGCCGTGAGAAGGAAGAGTTCCCAGGCCTGGTAAAGATCTTTGTTTATGCAGACACTGAGACCCTCATCAAGCGCACCATGGAGGTGGATAAGATTGATGAAAAGGAAGCCACAAAGCGGGTGAAGAAGATTAACCGGGAGCGGAAGGAGTATTACCGCTACTATACCGGCGGAAACTGGGAAGATTGGAATAATTATGATCTGATTATCAATACCAGCAGCATTGACCTAGAGCAGACAGCGAAGCTGATTAAGGATTATATTAAGCTTAGAGGAATTGAGCTATAAAGGAACGCATAAAACGGCGGCTTTGATTATGATTTCAAAGCCGCCGTTTCCATGTCCAGACTGATTTATCATTTGATTAGTTTTCATGTTTCTTGGAGGTTTCCGGTACCAGTGCAGACAAGGCGCTATCTAAATCCTCCTTAAAATAAACCATGTTTCCCTTGTTGCATTCATAGATAAAATCCCTTAGACTTTTGCTGGTATAGTGTGAAAAGTCTCCTACGATTCCAAGTTTAAAATGGTAATTTGAAAATTTCTGCAGGATTTCCCCAGCTAAACCTGTTTTAAGATCAAAAAAGCTTTCATCAAGGTTTTCTTTATACAGGATCATGCCAATGCAATTAGAGTTGTATTGGGATGTAGCCATTATATCAAGGATATCTTGAGCGTTGGTTATTTTCTCGTCCTTATCAACAATGGCAATATTCTGGTTTCTTATTGTTTTAATATTCATTTAAGCCCTTCTTTCTCTAGAAATGGAACTGCGATATCTAATACATTTGTCAGTATATGCCCGCAGCCTCGAAGAATGTGGGTTTCAGCCATTGGAGCCAGGGCAGCAAGCCTGCATGCTGTTTCATGAGCATCAATGGTAACATCATTTTCACCAGCGATCAGAAGAACAGGCATGGTAAGTCTTTGTAATCTACTATCTGCAAAAACTGGCAGTGCATCAGTCATAGGAATGAAATTTTGCACGATCAGCATAATAAAATCTTTTGCCTTTTGAGGTATATCACTTTCGCCAATAATGGAATCGTCAAACGTCTCTGATTTATTTTTATCCCGGGAAACATATTCCTCTGACTTAGAAATAAACTCCGGACGGATTGGAGTGATACCTGATGGAGAGATTAAAATAAGTTTTGCCACATATTCAGGAAATGCTGTTGAGAATTTCAGAGCCATCCATGCGCCAAATGAATTTCCCATGATGATTATGCGGCGAATCTGTAATTTATCCAGGACTTCTTTCAACCATAATGCATATTCATCGGCAGCGGGGTCATACCTATTTTCCTCACTGTTACCAGCCTCTCCAATTATATCGATGGCGAATACATGATAAGCTTTTGATAATGCAAAGATTTCCGTCGCCCAGAAAGCATTGTTGCTGCATGAGCCGTGGAGCAGCAAAAGAGGAGGGTTTTCCTGAAGTCCGCATTCAAGTACAAAGGTCTTTCCGTATATGGTATCCACATAACGCTGCATAGCTGGAAATTGACTTAATATTTGATTGTAAAAAGATAATACTCTTTCTTTCCCTTCCTGGGATTTGAATACCTTGTTTTGTATAGGCGTCATTAATAATCCTCCTGTCTAATAGTTTCAACCAATTCCATTATTAACTGAATAATTGCTTGTGCAAATTGGATGTTCCCCCATATGGTGACACGTACTTTGCATTCTGATTCCAAAAACTGCGCATGCATGGTCGGATGGCCATATTCTGGTAGATTGGTATTCAGTGCGGCAGTAACGGTATTCATAATACGAATGGCATCATCCATTCCCTTAACATCGATATCAATTACGGAAGACACCTTTATTTCATAGTCGGAATTTTTATTCAAAGGGATGGTTACCTTTCCGGCTTGTGGTTTTGTGTTTTCCATAAAAACACTTAAGTCATGTCCGGTCACTCTCCAGCTTTTTCCGATCTTTCCCGCCTGCAGTTTCCCTTCCCTGATGTAGCGTTGAATTGTCTTTGGGTGGATATTCAGCATTTCCGATATTTGTTCTACTGTATAATATTTTTCTTTCATATCAATTACTCCTTATTATTACTATAATGCTCTATATAAGTAATAATAAGACATAATAAGGAATGTGTCAAGCGCTTTCTCAGTATTTTTATTATGTAAGTAAAAAAATGGTGCGTTGTTCCATAACCTTTTATGTATGTAAGACAGTTGTTACGGCAGATTTGGTCCCTTTCAATCGGCGGAAAACAAATCGAGGGAACGGGTAATGTATAGAGTATGGTGCAGATGGAAAAGGATTTCAAAGAACCAGAATCTTTTACTGCAATCCAAATGCGCCCTATCAGTAAGCGGAAATAGAGGTAGGCTATGAATTCTTAAGAAGGGTATTGCCAAAGGGAAAAAGCTTTGATGAACTGATGCGTTGTCAAACTGATGTGTATCATATCAATTCCTATAGAAAAAAGCTGTATGGGAAAAGTCCGTATGAAGCATTCTATTTTTATTATGGAAAAGACCTGACTGATAAATTAGGATGACACGAGGTTGCCGCCAGCAGCATCAATTTAATACAATTGAGCGTCAATTGAGCAACAAGGACAACTTCGGTATGAGCCAAGACAAATTCGGAGCAAAAGATGTCAAAATCATAACATTGACGCCCCGATCATTGATGGATATAGCTATATTTATGCTGGGAAAATGGTCAAAAAAATTATATAATGGGATGTCTACAACTTATTGATACCTATATACAAGACAGGAGAAGACTAATGAGATCAAAGCAAAAAAAATTGTTTACTATTTTCGTACTGTTCACAGTACTGTTCATTCTGGGAGCAGCTCAGGTGTTTGCGAAAGAGGATGCCATACCGTCCATTAACCTGGAGGTCATTCTCCAGAGTGATGGCTCTGCTGTCATAACGGAGATCTGGGATGTGCGCGGTGTATCCAGCGGCACCGAATATTACAAGGCTCTGAATAACATGGATGGGATGAGCGTCCATTCCCTTGCTGTATGGGACGAGTCGGGAACGCAATACAAAACATTGGACGGCTGGAACACAAAACTCTCCAGAGAGGAAAAGTCCGGCACCTGCGGCATCCTGAAAACCTCCGATGGATATGAACTCTGTTGGGGCATTGGCAGCTATGGTAACCATCAATATACCATTCAATATACCGTAGAGGGATTGGTAAAAGATTATGGGGACTATGCAGGGTTCTATCATCAGTTTATCTCGGAGCTTTCAAACGCTCCGGAATCAGCTTATATTAAAATCCGGATGGCGGATACAAGTCTGACGGCAAACAACGCCCGCATCTGGGCATATGGCTTTACAGGGGAAGCCGAGATCGGGAGCGACGGCAGCCTGAATGTTTTTTCTTCTGAAGCTTTGGGAGGCGGAGACTATGTAAATGTGCTCTGCCGCTTTGACAGAAGCTTATTCCCGCTGGCCTCCGCAGCCGACATGTCTTTTGAAAAGTTGCAGGAATCCGCAGAAAATAAAAACTCTGATACGGCTTTATATATCGTCCTTGCTGTTTTAGGGGCGGTTATTGTCATGACCGTCATTCCAGTTGTTTTCTTTTCTTCACGATACAAGCTGGCAGACGGTACAGCCGTGCGCCTTCCCGGAAAGAAACAAATAGACACAAACTGGTCGGTTCCTTTTGGCGCCAGCATTCCTGCTGTATATTCCGCCATGCTGCTGTTACGCAAAGGCATTTCCTGTGAAAAGCTTATGGGCGCGTATCTTATCCGTTGGCAGGAGGCGGGCTATATCCGCATAGAACGGGAAAGTGATCGAACCATAAAAAGGTCTAAAGAAGAAGCTATCATATTTAGCCCGGATAAAATACCAGATCCAGGGGTGGAGCGGTCGCTGTACGACATCTTAACCGACGATATCGACCATAACGGCTTTCTTTGGACCTCTGACATCGAAAAGCGGGCGGATACGCTTTATAAGAAGCTCACTGCATGGGCGGCAGAAGTGAAACGTGAAGGCGAAAAAGTATTAATCCGCTCAGGGGCGGCGGCAACGAATATAAAGGGCACTGTCCGGTTTACTGTATCGGGTTTTGAGCAGGCTGTCAAGCTACTGGGGTTCCGGAAATACCTGATGGAATTGCGCATGCAAAGGGAAGACAGACCGGTTCCGGGAGAGCTTTGGGGGGATTATCTTGTATTCGCCACCTTGTTTAACGTCGGAGAGCAGGTCCTAGAAAGCATGAAAGCCCTCGACCCCGCATATTTTGATACCTTCGCAGGTATGTACGGCTGCAACGCCTTCAACATGATATACCTTGTGACCATGACCAATCATATTTCGAGTGCTGCTACGCCAACCCAAAACACGGACGGGATCGGCGGTGCCGCAGGTTCGGTCGGTGGTGGAGGTTTCTCCGGTGGAGGCGGCGGAGGCAGCCGGTAACAGGACGCTGAGCTGGAACATTTTCAAAAGTGAGATTAAGACTATATGCGAAAAATCGGTGAAAGCAAGACAAAGTGCAGGAACAGGAAAGATTATCAGTCTTTGGCCGCATGATGAAGGATAGGCGGGTCCCGTATATATTCCGGACCCGCCTATTTACTAAACTCATCATTTTATGCCTGTATCTATTCCATAGCTTTCTATTCTAAATAAATAAATTCACATTGGATTCTTCCGCATCCCCCAGATAAGCGCCTACGCCTCCAAGTTCCACTCCGTCGATAAGTTCCTCAGCCTGGATTCCCATGACATCCATGCTCATGGTGCAGGCCACAATTTTCACACCGGATTTCATAGCTTTTTGGATCAGGGTTTCCAGTGAATCCACATTTTTATCATTCATGATTTTTTTCATCATGGCGGTTCCCATGCCGCCCATATTCATTTTCGATAATTTTAACTTTTTGCTGCCTCTGGGGAGCATGAATCCAAACATGGATTCCACCAGTGATTTGCGAACCGGCTGTTTTTCCGACTTTCTTAATGCAGTCAATCCCCAGAAGGTAAAGAACATGGTAACAGGTCTGCCCATGGCAGCAGCGCCATTGGCAATGATAAAGCTTGCCAAAACCTTGTCAAGATCACCAGAAAATACGATGATGGTCTTTCCTTCGGCTGCTTCGACTTTTTCTGGGGCAACCGGAGTTCCTTTCTTTACCAGGGCTACGTAATCCTTTCCTCGGAGTTCACAGGCCATTAGTTCATTTCCGGTACGTCTGCACCAGGCGCCGATGTCCCGGGTAAAACCAGGATCAGAGGCAGAAACCTCCATGACTGCTCCATCCGGCATCTCCTTCATGGTTTCAAACACCTTCATGATGGGGCCGGGGCACTGCATTCCGCTGCAGTCTAAGCGCATGGCAGAGGTGGGGATATTTTTTGTTTCCATCTGGCCGCTGTCGGAATAAACAGTTTGTTCAGAGGGCAGAACTCCGTCAGCCGTATAATGGGTAGACTGATAGAATCTAGCACCGCCGGGGTAAAGCTTGACATTATGAAATCCGTTCTGCATCAGGAGGCGGGCAGCGTTGTAAGCCCGGACTCCAATGGCGCAGAAGACGATGATTTTCCTTGAAGGATCCAGCTCTTTTAAGCGGCTTCTTAATTGTCCCAGAGGAATATGCTTTGCATTTGGCAGGGAAAAGGCCATTAACTCTGCATCCTCTCTGACATCAAGCAGTACTGTCTCCGGGTTTTGCTCCACAGCGTCCCAGGCTGAAAATGCAACCTTTCCCGTGATCAGGTTTTCAGCCACAAAGCCAGCCATGTTGACCGGATCTTTTGCAGAGGAGAAGGGAGGGGCGTAGGCGAGCTCCAGGCTCTTTAAGTCAGAGATCCCTGCACCAAGGCGAATGGCCACTGCCAGAGTGTCGATCCGTTTATCAACTCCGTCCCGGCCTACGATCTGAGCACCGAATATCTTTTTTCCATCGGCGGAGAAAAGAAGCTTCAAGGTTATAGGTACGGCACCGGGATAGTAGCCTGCATGGGAATTTTGGGTGATGATGATGCTTTCATAATCACTTCCCTTTTGAAGGCCTCTCTTGATCAGTGCCTTTTCATTAGCTCCGGTGGAAGCAACAGCTAAATCAAATACTTTTGCAACGGACGTTCCCTGGGTTTTATTATAGGTTTCCTGAGCTCCTGCAATATTATTGGCTGCAATGCGCCCTTGTTTGTTGGCAGGTCCTGCAAGAGGGATCATTGTCGGTTCCTGGAATATAAGGTCGTCGACCTGTATCACATCTCCTACAGCATAGATATCCGGATCTGAAGTTTTTAAATATTCATCTACCACAATGCCGCCGCGCTCATTGACGGAAAGACCGGCTGCCTTTGCCAGCTCGCTGTTTGGTCGTACACCGATGGAGAGGATGACCAGTTCTGCGGAAAGGGTTTTACCGCTTTTTAATGTAATGGCCACAGATCCATCCTGATCTTCAAACCCAGCGACACCGTCGCCCAAATGAAGGTCTACCCCGTTTTGCAGGATGTTCTCATGGAGCAACTGGGCCATTTCGTAGTCCACAGGCGTCATAACCTGGTCCAGCATTTCAATGAGGGAAACTGAAAGACCTGCGTGACGGAGGTTTTCAGCCATTTCAAGGCCAATAAAGCCTCCGCCGATGACAGCGGCTGTTTTAATTTTGTTTTCTTTAATAAGAGCGCGGATGCGGTCAGTATCAGGAACTGTCCAAAGCGTCTGGATACGGGAAGATCCGATTCCAGGAATGGGTGGGCGGACCGGTGAAGAACCAGTGGAAATGACTAAGGTGTCATAGGTTTCTTCATAGGTTTCCCCGGAATCCAGCCTGCGGACCGTGATTTTTTTATTCTCCTTATCAATGGAGGTAACTTCGTTTTTTACCCTGACATCAATATCATATTTCTTTTTCATGGCTTCCGGCGACTGCAGTAACAATGCATCTCTGGATTTAATCACATCTCCTACATGATAAGGAAGGCCGCAGTTGGCGTAGGAAATGTATTCCCCTCGTTCCAGCATAATGATATTTGCCTCCTCATCAAGCCTGCGCAGCCTGGCTGCACAGCTGGCTCCTCCGGCGACTCCGCCGATAATTACAATTTTCTTCATAATATGCCTCCTGCTATATTTTTAAAATTACGATTGATCACATGTTGTTTCGTTCAGTATAAACAAGAATTTAAAAGATGTCTGTGATTGAGTCACATAACAGTCAGTGTTCTGTGGCAACGTTTATTCGCTTCTATAAATTAGGAAAACCTAGGATTTTAAATTTTGCACAATTAAATTTTGCGAAACCATTGACAAATGCAGAATAACGTTTTATGATAAAATTAGATTTAATAAATATTATTTTGCATAATACAAGAAGGAGGTACATGAAATGTCTGTTTATGATTTTACAGTGAAAGAGATGGATGGCACAGAGAAACCCATATCCGATTTTGCAGGCAAGGTGTTACTGATCGTCAATACTGCAACGGTTTGCGGGTTCACTCCCCAGTATACGGACTTACAGTCCATGTATGACGAGTATGCCGACAAAGGATTTGAGATTCTTGATTTTCCATGCAACCAGTTTGGAAATCAGGCGCCTGGTGACAACGATGAAATTCATTCCTTTTGTACCGGACGCTTTGGAGTCACCTTCCCCCAGTTTGCTAAGATTGATGTAAATGGAGAGAATGCGATTCCTCTGTACCGTTACCTGGTAAAAGAAAAGGGCTTTGAAGGCTTTGACCCTGGACATGAGCTGACGTCCCGTCTGGAACAAAAGTTTGAGAATCTAAATCCCAATTATAAAAATGAACCGGATATTAAGTGGAATTTCACTAAATTCCTTGTGGATCGCCAGGGAAATGTGGTCAGACGTTTTGAGCCGACCGCGGATATGAATTATGTAAAAGAATGTGTAAAGAATTTATTGTGAAAAAACGTGACGAGGATCGCATAGGGAGAGAAGTAATGGATTATGATAAATTAAAACTAGAGAACCAGCTTTGCTTTCCGCTTTATGCCTGTTCCCGTGAGATCATCAAATGGTATAAACCATTCCTTGATGAGATCGGTTTAACTTATACTCAGTATATCGCTATGATGGTATTATGGGAGAGAAAGCAGGTCACCATTAAGAAAATGGGAGAGCTTTTGTATTTGGACAGCGGCACCCTGACCCCTTTGCTGAAAAAGATGGAAGCTGCCGGCCTGCTCAGACGAAGCCGTGCCAAGAATGATGAGAGAAGTGTGATCGTTGAACTGACGGAAAAGGGAGAGCAGCTAAAAGACCAGGCTGTGACCATCCCTGACCGGATCTCCCAATGTGTTCCTGTAAATAAAGAGGAGTTCAAAACCTTATACCGGCTTCTGTACCAGATTTTAGGCCAGACCGACCCAACAAAAGCACCCCCGCGTGAATCCTGATTTGCGCGAGGGTGCTCTTGCATTCATGCCTTTGCCATATAAAAGGGTTACCAGGAAAGGTTACAGCAATTAGAAGCTGTAAAGTCCATGTTATAAAATTCGCCGATCCCCTGAGGAAAGGTAAAAATGTTGAGCGGATCATATTTCTCCTTTACCTTTTTTAATCTGCAGACATGGGTGCCATAATATTCTTCAAGATAGCAGGGAAGGCATGCATAGGGGAAATTTACATAGGAGCCGTTGGTAACTGACTTCAAATAGCAGAATTTATCAGCTACCCAGGCGGCATTATTGCATCGGTTGTCTTCAAATACGGTGTCAAGCCAGACAATAAAGTGGGCATCGCGGTAGAAAAATGCGGTTTCATCCACATCCACCTCCGCCACCCTGCCTCCCAGGGCATAAAAGGAAATGCTGGCATAAACGGAGCCTTCGGCCCGTTCTTTGATTAGCCCGGCAATATTAAAGCTTTCGCAGCTGCTAAAGTCCCGTACAGCAAAACGGCTTGCTGATTTGAACCTTTCAAAAGGAGGGTAAAAGTCTCCGATAATTGTAACAGCTTCCAGGAATGTCACGTATTTTAAACTGTATTTTACACCCCCAAGCTCAAGGAGGGGAGCAATGATTCCGAAGGCTACTTCAGGAGGTCCATAAAAGATACCTCTCGCGATAATCGCAAGTCCTTCGAGAAGATCATTGTAGATCCTTGAGATCAGGGTTACCCTCTGATCGGCATCTTTCAGCCAGTCCTGCCAGGTCAGCAGAAACGAAGCCTGTTTTTCCTGGTCAGCATGGGGATATCTTATGTCAATGAGTGTAACTTTATTTACCTTCTGGGGAAGGCGGAATGTCATGGAAACGATAACGCCAAAGTTTCCTCCCCCCGCTCCCCGGCAGGCCCAAAATAAATCGGAGTTTTCCTGTGAGTTGGCATTCACGATGCGGCCTTCGTAATTGACCATACGGATTTCCAAAAGATTGTCGCATCCAAGGCCAAAGTAGCGGCAGGAGAGTCCGAAGCCTCCGCCTAAGGCATATCCGCCTACCCCAACCGAAGGGCAGGTCCCGCCAGGGAAGGGGTAACCTTTTGATGAGACGAATTCGTATAACTGCTTGTTTGTTACGCCTCCCTGAACGTAAAGCAAATGGGCGTTTTCATCTATGGCAAGCTGGTTCATTTCACTTAAGTCAATATCAAGTATATCATCTCCAGTGGAGTAGCCTTCATAATTATGACCTCCGTTTCGGATCCGCAGGCAGACGTGGTTTCTTCGGGACCACAAGACAGCATTGCTGACATCTTCCTGGTTCTGGCAGTAAACAATGGCCAGGGGGAATTTTTGCACTGCTCTGTTATATACTTGTCTTAGTACATGATAACAAGGGTCGTCTGGAGTTACAACGCGACCGGTAAGCCCGTTAAAATTACAGGTGTTCATGAGGATTGCCTCCTTTCCTAATAACATGTTATTAAAAAGGAGGACATTTGGTTCGGACGCAGCTTATCAGTAAATTTTGTTAAGATCCAGGAACAGTTTGGCGATCTCAGGGTCAAACTGTGTTCCGGAACAGCGTTTGATTTCTTCCATTGCATCCAGGCTGTCCATTGCCTCGCGGTAAGCCAGATTGCTTGTCATGGCATCAAAGGCATCGGCAACTGCCAGAATGCGGCATAGCAGTGGAATTTCAGGTCCTTTTAAGCCTCTGGGATAGCCGGACCCATCCCATCGTTCATGGTGGGAGAGTATATACTCGGATACCGTAGAGAGCTCAGGAGTGTTCTGGGCGATGCGGTAACCGATTTCCGGATGGCGTTTCATCTCTTTCCATTCCTCGTCGTTTAAGGGGCCGGGCTTCTTTAAGATCTCCATACTGATTCCGACCTTTCCGATATCGTGGAGCATGGATAAAAGAGATAAATCATTTTTTTCTTCAGGAGCCAGGTCCAGCTTTTGAGCCATTGCAATACAATAGGTTTCAATTCTTAATGTATGTTCTTCCGTTTCCATGCTCTTTTCATGCAGAGTGGCCAGAAGGGTATTTATGATTCGGTTTCGGTAGCTTTTTCCTTCTAAGAGCTTTTTATGATACATTTGTTCTTCCGCTTTTTGCAATACCTGATGAAGATTTTCATATACGCTGTATTTTACATCAAATCCCAGGGATACGCTGATCTGCAGGGGAAGTCGGTCATTTAACTTAAAATGTTCCTCCAGCTTCTGTATGATATCCTGGGCACCGGCGGTATCGGTTTTCGGCAGCAGGATCAGGAATTCGTCTCCGCCCCATCTGCCTGCAATTCCGTTTTTGGGTAAGGCATGCTGAAATATTTTCGCAACTTCCCTTAAAAGGAGATCCCCTGTTTTGTGGCCAAAAACGTCATTGGTAACCTTTAGACCATTTACATCTCCCATGATTACCGTAATGGGCAGTATGGAGGCCCTGTCGATCCGGATCATTTCCTCCTCCATGTACCTGCGGTTAAAGATTTCAGTCAATGAATCATGATAGCTTAAGTACATGATTCTCCGCTGCTGTTTCTTTTCGTGGCTTACGTCGTGAAAGACCATGACAACGCCGTATGTATGTCCCGTGTTATCCTTGATTGGTGCAGCGCTGTCTGTGATGGGTATAAAGTCTCCCTGTCTGCTTAATAGAACGGTATGATTGGCAAATTCCACGATCTTTCCTGTTTTAAGTACTGCGCGGATCGGGTTTGAGATAGCTTCTCCAGAGGTCTCATTTCTTAAATCAAAGATTTCCTCAAAGGGCCTTCCGTATGCAGTCTCATTATTCCAGCCTGTGATTTCCTGTGCGGCCTGATTTAGATAGGTTACTTTTCCTTCGTTATCGGTGGTAACAACGCCATCTCCAATGGAGTTAAGAGTTACGCTTAAAAGTTCCTTGTCCCAATAAAGGTCGTATCTGAATTTTTCCCGGTCTGATACGTCAAAAATGATGGAGAAGAGCCGGCTTTTCCCTTCATAGGTGATTTGGCTGGAATATACGTCTACCATTTTGATTTCTCCGTCTTTTAAACGGTGGGAAAACAGGGAATAAGGTCTTTCATTATTGAGAGCCTGAACGCGCATAAGTTCGATGGCATCATTAGGAGTTTCACTGATATCCTGTATATGCATAGTTAAAATTTCTTCCCCGGTATAGCCATAAAATCTTAGGGCAGATGGGTTGGCATTGAGTATTTTCCCGGAATTTATGTCAATGATCAGCATGACTGCAGAGTGCTCCGTAAACATTGAGTTTAAGTTTTCAAGGAGCTGCTCCTTGTCTTCCTGCAGCTTTTTTAATTCTGTAATATCAATGCGTGATCCGATAATATAGGAGACATCATGGTTTTCGTTGACGGGAGTAAGCCGCACCAGCCAATTCCTGAGATTTCCATTAAATTCTACGGTTTCCTCGTACATGATGGTTTCCCCGGAGGCGATACATTTCATATATCCCTCCTGCAGAATACTGCCCACGTCATCCCCCATTGCTTCTACGGGCGTCTTTCCTTCCATAAGTGGAGTGGTCATTCCAGTCAGTCTCTGATGGACCATATTGTTCCGGATATAGCGGAATTCTCCATTTTTATATTCCAGAAAAAACAAACCATCCTGGGTGCTGTTAAAAAAAGTATCGATATCACGGCTTAGCTTTTCATTTTTCTCTCTTTGAAAATCCAATTCTCCATTAATTTCCGTGATGTCGTCAAAAACAGCCGCCAGTCCGTTCGATGTGGGATTGTAAACCGTAACCTTAAAGCAGTGTTCCCCAATGATTACGGTGAAAGGCTTGTCTTTTTCTGCATTCCCTAAGCGTTCATGAAACGTACGCCATGCGGGGGCTTCTGCTTGATCTTTCAGAAGCAGGGATACGTTTTCATGCAATGCTTTTTCTTTGTCAAGGCCCCAGAGATCAAAAAAGGCATCATTTGCTTCTGAAAGAACATATTCCCGTTTGTGTTCCGTACTTCCAAAGATAATTTCATAGTAGGCATAGCCTAACGGCATCTGCATGAAAATTTTTTCTGTTTCCTCTTTTACCATTACAGGACCCCCTTTACGCAATTTTAATAGGTAAATGTTAAAACGCACCTATTTGTAATAAAATAATATCAAAAGTTTTTTTATTAAGCAATTCATATTTTATGATTTCTTACAAGAATTTCCACTTTTCAACATGATTTCCTTAATTTTTCTGAATTTTCTCCCCAAAACTTGACAGATAATGCCATGAACAGGAAGGAAATTTATAAACCGGCGAATACCGATTTCCGGCGTTCCGTTTTGTCAATATTTTACAAAAATATAATTTTTATGGGCTGACAGGTACTATTTTAATTTTTAAATCATAAAATATGGAAAATTGCTTAATCGAAAGGCAGTAATCATATGACTCCTTGCCCTGAAGGATTGCTCTCCTACACGATACAATCCGGTGATACACTATGGCTTATTTCGCAGCGCTTTCGTACTACCGTAGAGGAAATTATGGTTGTAAATCCTGGAATAACCCCCAATAATCTGATGGTTGGGCAGGTAATCTGCGTTCCCCAAGGAAGCAGGAACCGTAATATGCCATCACAGGCGGGGCCCCAAACCCAGCCAATGACTCAACCTATGACCCAGCCTCAGACCCAGCCAATGACTCAACCTATGACTCAGCCTCAGACCCAGCCAATGAACCGGCAGACCCAGCCCATGACCGGGCCCCAGACCCAGCCTATGACAGGGCCCCAGACCCAACCTATGACAGGACCCCAGACCCAGCCCATGACAGGGCCCCAGACCCAGCCCATGACCGGGCCCCAGACCCAGCCCATGACCGGACCCCAGACCCAGCCTATGACAGGACCCATGACTCAACCTCAGCGCAGGCCCCAGACTCAGCCGCAGACATCTGTTCCGGAAGATGGTATGAATAACTGTTCAGGAACGATGCAATCTTATACAATTCAAGCCGGAGATAACCTGTGGCTTATTTCGCGGCGCCATTCCATATCCATTGACGAAATCATGGAGGCGAATCCAGGCCTAAACCCGAATCGTCTGTTTATTGGTCAGGTTATCTGTATTCCACAGGCGGGTGGAAGCCGTAATATGCCTCAACAAGCCCAGCCTATGACTCAGCCCCAGACCCAGCCAATGACCGGGCCCCAGACCCAGCCTATGACGCAGCCTCAGACACAGCCTATGAATCAGCCTATGTCCCAATCTGTTATAGAGGAGGACCGGAGGCGTAGAAACATGAGGACCAGATGTCCGGAAGGATTACATCCCTATACAGTTCAGGCCGGTGATACCTTATGGCTTATTTCACAGCGTCATTGTACGACTGTAGAAGCTATTATGGAGGCTAACCAGGGTATTACTCCTAGTAATCTATATGTTGGCCAGGTAATCTGCGTTCCTCGGACAGCAGAATGCGCAACGCCTGAAAGACCGCAAAACCGACCACGCCCTGAAGAAGGACGGAGAGAAGAACGCACGGAAGAAGAGCGGAGAAGAGAACGCACGGAGGAAGAGCGGAGAAGAGAGCGCACGGAAGAAGAGCGAAGAAGGGAACGCCCTGAAGTGGGACGGAGAAGAGAACGCCCTGAGAACCTCTGCCCAGGAGGATTACATTCTTATATCATTGAGGCAAATGATACCCTATGGATTATTGCACAACGTTTTCAGACTACTGTAGAGGCGATCATGTCTGTAAATCCAGGGATTAATCCAACAAATCTGTTTGTTGGTCAGGTGATTTGCATCCCATTTGGACACAGGCAGCCACCAATTTGCCCGCCTTCCCAGCCAGTGCCACTGCCGCAGCCAATGCCACAGCCGCAGCCAATGCCAATGCCGCAGCCAATGCCGCAGCCACAGCCAATGCCGCAGCCACAGCCGATGCCGCAGCCGCAGCCAATGCCGCAGCCGATGCCGCAGCCACAGCCAATGCCGCAGCCTCGACCACTGCCGCAGCCGCAGCCAATGCCGCAGCCGCAGCCAATGCCAATGCCGCAGCCAATGCCGCAGCCAATGCCAATGCCGCAGCCACAGCCAATGCCACAGCCACAGCCAACTGCCCCCGCTTGTATCACCGAGACGGAACAAAATGTAAGTAATTATCTTAGGTTTTTATGGTTACAGCATGTATACTGGACGAGAATGGTTATTGAGGGCGTAGCTTTTGATCTTCCGAGTGTAAAATTCACAACAGATCGTCTCCTTCAGAATCCTAAAGATTTTGAAGAAGTATTGGTATCGTTCTATGGGCAGGATACAGCCGCAAAATTCACAGAGCTGTTGACAACTCACCTTACTACTGCCAATGAACTTGTTATGGCGATGAAGGAAGGCAACGTTGATTCTGCCTCCGATGCGGAAAAACGCTGGTATGAAAACGCAGATCAGATTGCAACCTTCCTATCCAATATTAATCCTAATTGGTCGGTCGATGACTGGCAGGAAATGCTTTATAATCACCTGGCAATGACAAAGACGGAAGCCAATGATATTCTAACACAGAGTTATGAAGACAGCATCAATATATTCGCAGACATTGAGAGAGGCGCTCTGGAAATGGCCGACGTCATGACACAGGGGATCGTACAACAGTTCATGCAGTTTTTCAGATAGTTCCAGTTAAATAAACGAGGGTATTCCAAAAGTCTATGAATGTCTTTTGGGATGCCCTCTTTTTTTCTTTAGGATAGCAGTACGAACATGTTTGTGGTAAAATACCCATAAGACTTCGGAAGCATCGTTTGATACTGCGGCCGTCAAATCGTGGCAAAAGAACTGCATAGATTGGGAGAGAAAATGACAATCAGGGAATATGATTCAAAAGATATTGAGGAAATGACAGTATTGTTTTATGATACGGTCCATAAAATATGCTCCAGGGACTACACAAAGGAGCAGCTTGATGCGTGGTCAGCAAAAGACATTGACAGGGCTGCCTGGGACTGTTCATTTTTGGAGCATTATACGCTTGTGGCCGAGAAAAACGGTATGGTCGTCGGATTTGGGGATATGGATAGCACCGGCTATCTTGACCGCCTCTATGTCCATAAGGACTATCAGGGGGAGGGAATTGCAACCGCCCTTTGTGACCGGCTGGAAGCAGGTCACCCTGCTGGTCCGGTGACAACACATGCTTCCATAACTGCGAAGCCGTTTTTTGAATCTCGCGGGTATCGGGTTATCAAGGAACAGCAGGTAGAACGAAAAGGCGTTATTTTATCAAATTATGTGATGCAGAAATTCTGATAGAGGTAACTCTACGGAGCGTAGATTGAAAACCCCACGACGAACAACTACAATGATATGCGGAGAAGAAACTCTTAATCTAAGAAAGATGGTGAAACAAAATGGATAAGTCTTCAAGAAAAGCTCTGAAAGAGCAATATCAAAATAGAAAAATAGTCGGGGGCGTATATTGTATTAAATGCAAGGATAGGGATGAAGTATGGTTCCGGGCAACTGAAGATATGCAGGGGGCAAAAAACCGGTTTCATTTTTTTGTGTCAACGGATTCATGTCCTGAACCAAGTATGATGGATGCATGGAAGGAGACCGGGGCAGCCGGATTTTCCTTTGAAGTTATTGAAGAACTAGAAAGAAATGAAACACAGTCGGATCGTGAATTTTCTGACGATGTTAATACACTTTTGGAATTGTGGCTGGAAAAGAATCAAAAACCGGATCCTTAATTCCAGATATGGAGGTAAAGCATGGAAACCAGCAGAGTAGGCAGCATAATCCGCACCTTACGCCAGGAGCTCCGTATGACACAAAGGGAACTCGCGGATAAAATGAACCTTAGCGATAAAACCATTTCCAAGTGGGAGAGGGGCCTGGGTCTGCCTGATATTTCTCTTATACCGGAGCTTTCCCGTATTTTAGGGATTGAGATCATGAATTTACTTGCCGGTGATATGACTCCCAACAATTTTGCAGGAGGTAATATGAAAAATACAAAATATTTCGTTTGTCCCACATGTCAGAATATAACGCTCTGCACGGGAGAGGCGGAAGTCTCATGCTGCGGCAAAAAATTAGCAGCTCAGACATTGAAAAAAGCCGAAGAAGGCGAGAGACTGACTGTACACCTGGCAGAAGATGACTGGTATATCACCAGTGAACACCCAATGGATAAAGAGCATTACATTTCCTTTGTGGCTTTGGCTTCAGGGGACCGTCTCCAGATCATTAAGCAATATCCGGAATGGAATTTAAATGTGCGCATTCCCAAACGGGAACGTGGAATGCTGATATGGTACAGTACGGATTATGGATTACGGTACCAATTGTTAAATAAGAGATCATAACGGACAGCGGCGACTCCGTCGTTATGCCGTTTATATAGCATATCGTTACCGGCAATTGTAGAAGAAAAGCGTAGGGAGGCTCAATGCCCCCTGCGCTTTTCCTTACGTCTTTCCTGCCGCAGTTCAAATTGGCGTTCTTTCTCAGCTTCCCGCTGTTCACGGGAACGGGATTTGCGTTCCGATTTTACCTGCTCCTGTTGAAGCTTCAAAGCCTGCTGCGCCTTTGTTCCAACCCCGTTGTCATGCAGATGTTTCTCAATGTCCCTCTGCATTCTCTTGGGATTGATGCGCCGTTCAGTTATTGGTGATACTTCCAGAGATTGGCTAAACCGAAGCCTGTTATAGTTTTTGAGTATGAAATCGTAGATCTCGTAGTCTTTTGGTTCAGCTCCAAATGTGATTTTGCATGCTTCATATTTGCCTTCAAATTCACGCTCACAGATGCCTACCCAAAAGGGTTCCTCAAAGAATACAGTCAGCCTGGAACCAGTCTTTCTCATGATGAATTCCTCCTTTTAAATGCCTTACAAAGAACGGACAACCAAGGAGGCAGGTTACTGACAGCTTTCACTGCGTCCGGACTACCAACCGGAACTGTGTTTTTATCTTTGCATTATATATTTTAACACTTATAGTTTCATGTTACATCACTTTTTTGCATCTTTTTATCAGCTTTACTGCTTCATACCAGAATACTGCAAAAACAGCAATGCCTATAGCAGTGAAAAGCATGGCTGGAGCCAGCGGAGCCAGTTTTAAAAACGTATTTAATGGAGAATACAAAATAATCCCCAGCATTGCAACTGTTCCAAAGATCGCTGCCCACATTACTTTATCTTTTACAAGACGTTTTATGGACTGAATTGCAAAATCGTGGTCTGAGCTGTTGACCTGTACCAGGAACAGATTGGAAAGCATAATGATGGTAAGCCCCATGGCACGGGCTGTGGGTGCGTTTGCTTCATTTCCGTCAAGTAAGGTATAATAGGTGCCGAATGAAACGGCAAATATAATCAGACCCTGCAGGACGCTTTTAAAGAGAAGGGCCGGAGTGAGCATCTTTTCTTTCGGATCACGCGGCTTTCGCGTCATTATATCCATTTCAGCAGGCTGCCGCTCCAGCACAATGGAGCAGGTCGGGTCAATTAACAGCTCCATAAGCACAACATGCAGCGGCATGAGCAGAAGTGCAGCGGGATCGATGCCAAGCATAGGTGCTAGCAGGGAAGCAAATGCAATCGGGATGTGGATGGTAAATACATAGCCTACCGCTTTGCGGATGTTGTCATAAATACGTCTGCCATCCTTCACGGTCTCCACGATCGTGGTAAAATTATCATCCATCAGGATCAGACCGGCTGCTTCACGGGAAACCTCACTGCCCCGCTTTCCCATGGCAATACCAATATCGGCGTATTTCATTGCAGGAGCATCATTCACCCCATCACCGGTCATGGCAACAATCTCTCCGTTTTCCTTAAATGCCTTGACGATCCGCATTTTGTGTTCCGGTACAACACGGGAGAAGATCGAAACATCTTTAACTTTATCACGAAGCTCTTCATCACTCATTTCATTAAGCATATCCCCAGTAATGATATGGTCGCTGT
Source organism: Lacrimispora sanguinis (assembly GCF_044987295.1). Taxonomy (NCBI): domain Bacteria; kingdom Bacillati; phylum Bacillota; class Clostridia; order Lachnospirales; family Lachnospiraceae; genus Lacrimispora; species Lacrimispora sanguinis. The sequence continues at coordinate 4,369,896 of NZ_CP173277.1, forward strand.
CAGGCATATTGATTTTCTTAGCAATGGAAGAAGCGGTAATGCCATTGTCACCCGTAATCATCACCACACGGATACCGGCCTTGCTGCAGACGGCTATGTCTGCTTTTACACTTTCCCGGGGTGGATCGGCAAGCCCGATCAAGCCGCAAAATATCAAGGAACAGCCGGTGATCTCAGCCGGAATCTCTGCTTCACTTTGGGGGTTAGCAGCAGCGACTGCAATGACACGAAGACCTTCCATGGACATTTCCATGATTTTATTATCTACGGTTTCTCTTTCTTCATTGCTGAGATTACAGATGGTCAGAATCCGTTCAGGAGAACCTTTTGCTGCAATGATCAGCTCACCGTTTCGTCGCCAGATATGTCCCATCATTTTAAGCTCATTGGTAAATGCATATTCGCTGACCAGTTCTCCGCTAAAAAGATGCTCTCCTGTGATGCCAAGATTGCTGCAATGGGAAAGCATGGCTTTTTCCATGGGATCATAAGCGTCTGTTTCACAGCCAAGTCCCATGGTCTCACATAATGCATAATCATTTCCATCCAGTGCCCATACATCCTGCACTGTCATTTGATTCATAGTAATGGTACCTGTTTTATCAACACAAAGGACTGATATCGCACCCAATGTTTCCACAGAGGGCAGCTTACGCACCAAAGACTGCTTTTTAGCAAGCCTCCAAGCACCCATAGAAAGAAAAACAGTAAGGATAACCGGGAATTCCTCAGGTATCATTGCCATGGCAAGGGTAATGCCGGATAGAATGCTTTCAATCAGCCGGTCGTGAAATGCATGGTCCGGAATATTGAACCATGTGAATAATGCCACAAGGGCAAACAGCACTGCAGCGATTCCCGCACATAGCTTAACAAGACTGCGGGTTTGTTTTTGCAAAGGAGTATCTTCATTAGGAGCTGCGGCCACATTTGCACCGATCTTTCCGTATTCTGTGGCAGCGCCAATTTTATCTACACAAATAGTTGCCGTGCCCTGGGTGACCAGGGTACCTGCATAACAATAGTCCCGGCGCCAGTAGTCTTCAGATGAATCAGTTTGATCTTTTGACAGCTTCCATATCCCCTCCGCCTCACAGAGAAAGGAGGATTCATCTGCGCATAACTTCCAAACACCCTCTGCTTCGCCGGTGAGAGAGGATTCATCTACGCATAGGTCGTTACACTTGACTATCATGCCGTCTGCTGGGATTTTAACGCCCTCACAGATAGTCATTAAATCACCGGGAACAAGATCAACACTGGCAATGGTCTGTTCACCGCCATCGCGGATTACCGTCACATGAGGAGCAGATAAATCCTTCAGCGCATGAAGTGTTTTGTCGGTTTTCCACTCTTGTATCACATCAATGCTGATAATGCCCACTACAAAGACAAGCATGATGGTACCGTCCCTGGGTTCACCCAGAATAAAATAGATGATTGCAGCAACAATCAGCAGCAAAAACATTGGCTCACAGATAATGTGAAAGACCTTCTTAAAAAAGCTCTCCATTTTCTGCGGTGTCAATTCGTTTTTGCCATATTGTTCCTGCAATCGCTTTGCCTCGGCAGATGTTAAACCCGCCATGTTCCATTTGTTGTTTGTCATAAAAGTTACCTCCGTTTTAGCCTTTCGGCGTTCGTTTGATAGCTCTATGGCACTCCATTTTCGGGGTCTTTGTTCCATTTTTGTATAAAAAAATACACCTATGGAACACACATTATGAAAACAAGAAAATGTTCTCATAACCGGATGGACGACGCAAAAATGCGCCTTTTTATGAGGAGTTAAAAAGATAACAACTCATAGACCATACTACTGTCCCACAGATGTGCAGTCATTGCAATCTGTTGCCACTTATTAGGCGGCCCGGCCCCATGACCTTTGTAAAAAGGTTCATCGCCTGCTCAGTTTGTACCGTTGATCTCGCATCCACAATTGGATGTAATGCAGTGCAAAGAGATTACAGAACATTATATGCACAGTTTGTTCGTTTGTCAACCAAGATGTGGAATATTTAATGAAATTATTTTTTTGTGTAAGATTATGAGTATCATGAGAATTTATCGAACATTAAACAGAGGAATACCTTAGCTTGTATCTGAATTGAAAAAGTCATTTCGTATAAATTGGCACACTGAAAAAGCGATTTTAATAGTTAAAATGATGATGATATTTTAAAAACTCATAAGTTATTTTAAAAAATTAATATAATTGACAATAAAAAAAGTGAAAAAAATGTTGACTTAAAAAAACAGGCATGTTAATATTTATTCAATAATTAAAGGGGTGCTGACAGACAAAAAGCAAACCCAAATCAAAAGCAAATAGAAGAAAGCTAGTTAATATTATATCAGGAAGCAAAGTTGGATCGTGAATATGGCTTGAACATATACGAAACCTGCTTGGTTCCGGGGATTTTTATCCCTGGAATCAGGTGGGTTTTCTTTTTTGGGGGGATCAGGAAGATGAAGATTGTCAAATTTTTAAACAATAATGCCGCACTGGTCTTAGACGGACAGGAGCGGGAACTGGTAGTCATGGGAAAAGGAATCGCTCATTTATCCCATAAAAATGAGGAGATATCACGTGAAATGATTGATAAAATTTTCATTTTAGATGATCGCTCACAGCTTGATCAGTATACCCAGCTGTTTTCGGAAATACCGGGTGCGATTTTTGAATTGGCCGGCCGTTTTGTTTCAAAAGCCAAAGAGGACTTAAACCGTACCTTACAGAATTCTCTTGTTATATCCCTGGCAGACCATTTAAACAGCATGGTTGTGCGTGGGAAGCTGGGGGCTTACCTGGAGAACAGAATGCTTTGGGATATCCGGAAGATGTATCAGGATGAATTCCGGTTGAGCAGGGAGCTGGTGGCAGAATTTAATAAGCTTTATGATACCTTGTATGATGATCATGAAGCGGCAACTCTTGCCATGCATTTTGTCAATGCAGAATTGGAATCCGGCATGGAGCATGCAGGGAAGATAACAAAACTCATTGGTGAGATTTTAAACATAGTGAAATATCATTTTTTAATAGATTATGACGAAGAAAGTTATGCCTATTACCGCTTTGTAACTCACTTGCGTGTTCTGGCTCAACGGATATTCCAGGGGTCTCAATTAAATGATGCCGATATGAGTGAGATATTAAAAGATCACTTAAGCGAACGGTACGAAGATACGTTTCAGTGTGTAAAAAAAATCAGGGATTTTTTTTGGATCCATTATCAATATTGCTTTACAGAGCAGGAAGGATTATATCTGGCGATCCATATCATAAAGATCCTTGATGGCAACATAAAAACAAACTAGAAAGGGGAGATTTGCCATGGGAAAATATGAGGAACTGGCAAAGAAAATTGTCAAAGAAGTTGGAGGGAAAGATAATATTGCGTCTTTGACCCATTGTATTACCCGCCTTCGTTTTCAGTTAAAGGATGAGAGCAAGGCACACGATGATATCCTAAAGAAAATGGATGGAGTCGTTACGGTTATGAAAAGCGGCGGACAATACCAGGTGGTTATCGGCAATCATGTACCTGCCGTTTACGAAGAGGTTTGCCAGGCGGCGGGAATCAGCAGCGAAGGAGGGGCAGCTGCGGATGCGGGCAATAAAAAACTGTTTGATAAGCTGATTGATACGATCAGTGGCTGCTTCCAGCCATTCTTAGGGATTCTCTCAGCAGGAGGTATCATAAAGGGTATATGCGCACTTTTGGTATTTCTCGGCGTTTTTTCCACTACGTCAGGCACCTATGCAATGCTTAATGCCATCGGTGATTCTGTGTTCCAGTTTATGCCTATCATCATTGGTTTTACTGCAGCGGGTAAATTTAATGTAAACCGGATGACGGGCATGGCCCTTGGTGCGGCCCTGTGTTATCCGGGCATCCAGTTATCTGCCCTGTCAGGAGGAGACGTCCTTGGCGTGCTGTTTGAAGGAAGCGTTTTCCACAGCGCTTATTACTTAAAGGCGTTTGGGGTGCCCTGGGTAGCGAATGACTATTTAAGCAGTGTCATTCCGGTTATTATTGTGGTCTGGTTTGCAAGCTATGTACAGAAGTTTGCAAAAAAAGTAATTCCGGAGATGCTTCAAAACTTTTTCGTTCCTTTTGTTGTTATGCTTGTATCCATGGTTGCGGGATTTTTGGTGATAGGGCCGGTAATATCCATCCTGACAAGTTTCTTAAACTCAGGATTTTCTGCCCTCTTTGCAGCTTCTCCTATCTTATTCGGTATTCTGACGGGATTCTTCTGGCAGGTATTGGTTATTTTTGGCCTTCATTGGGCTTTGATTCCTTTGGCATTCATTCAGTTGGCTGAACTGGGATATATCAACGTATTAAGCGGTATGTATGGCGCAAGCTTTGCACAGACTGCCTGTGTGCTTGCCATGTACTTTAAACTCAAGGATAAGAAAACAAAATCACTTTGCATTCCCGCCGTTGTTTCTGGTATCTGTGGTGTGACGGAGCCTGCAATTTATGGTATTACCCTTCCGAAAAAGCTGCCCTTTATTTACTCCATGATCGGTGGTGCGGTAGGCGGAGCTATTATGACTACGATGAATGCAGCTTCTTATACCATGGGCGGTCTTGGAATCTTTGGGGTGGTAAACTATATTAATACTGCAACAGGGGATGCAAGCGGAATGGTTACTTCCTTTATCTGTATTGCCGTTTCTTCCCTGGTTGGATTTTTACTTACTTTCTTCTTCTGGAATGATAAGGAGACGCCGGCAGAGGATGGTGAGGGAACTGACGCATCGGCAGGGACACAAGATAGTCCAGCAAAGCTTCTTTCCATAGAGGTTCTTTCTCCGGTAGAAGGTGATATTATTCCATTGGAAAATCTGGAAGATGCTGCATTCTCCAGCGGTACTTTGGGTAAGGGGATCGCGGTAAAGCCATCAAAAGGAGTTATTGTTTCTCCGGCAGACGGTGTGATCAGTGCCTTTTTTCATACAAAACATGCTTTGGGCATCAAAGCTGACAATGGTTTGGAGATTTTGATTCACGTTGGAATGGATACCATAAGATTAGAGGGCGAAGGCTTCACTGCAAAGGCCGAGCAGGGGCAGAGAGTAAAAAAAGGCCAGGTCTTATTGGAGTTTGATATTGATTTTATTCATTCGAAAGGATATTCATTGGTGACACCGGTATTGATTACAAATTTAAGTGAACTTGACAGTATGATTTTGTGGAAAGACAAGAAGGTCACTACAGAAGATTGTCTGATCGGAATTGAGAGAGCAGCTGCCCTTTCATGATCTTTGTGTCCCATACCATGGGCAGATAAATATATAGGAAAGGAGTTATCGTATGGCGTTTAGAGAGGATTTTTTATGGGGCGGTGCAACTGCTGCCAACCAATGCGAAGGAGGATATGCAGAGGGAGGCAGGGGACTTGCCAATGTGGATATGGTTCCGCATGGCAAAGACCGCTGGGCTGTCGTTACCGGAGAAAAGAAAATGTTTGACTTTGATGAGGAACACTATTACCCGGCAAAAAAGTCGATTGATATGTATCATCATTATCTTGATGATATAAAATTATTTGGGGAAATGGGCTTTAAAACCTATCGTCTTTCCATGGCATGGAGCAGAATCTTTCCTAACGGGGATGATGAACTTCCTAATGAGGAAGGATTGAAATTTTATGAAACCATTTTTAAAGAGTGCCGTAAGTATGGCATTGAACCCCTTGTTACATTGGTACATTTTGACTGTCCTATGCATTTGATCACAGAATACGGCGGCTGGAGGAACAGAAAGGTTATCGACTTTTTTGTAAATTACTGTAAAACCGTATTTACCCGTTACAAAGGACTGGTAAAGTATTGGCTTACTTTTAATGAAATCAACATGATTCTCCATGGCCCCTTTATGGCGGCAGGATTATATTTTGAAGAGGGGGAAGACAGAACTCAGATTCAGTACCAGGCAGCTCATCATGAACTGGTTGCCAGCGCTTTGGCAGTCCAAATGGCTCATGAGATCGATCCGCAGAACAAGGTGGGCTGTATGCTGGCGGCGGGACAATATTACCCCTTCACCTGCAAGCCTCAGGATGTATGGGCGGCAATTGAAAGTGACAGAGAGGGATATTTCTTCGTTGATGTGCAGGCAAGGGGCGAGTACCCTGATTATGCCTGGAAACGCTTTGAAAGAGAGAAAATCAATTTGAATATCACAGAAGGTGATCTGGAAATATTGAAAGAATCGCCTGTTGACTTCATTTCTTTTTCTTATTATTCGTCGAGAGTAGCCAGCGGGGATCCAACGGCTGCAGGGACTACCGAAGGCAATGTATTTGCTTCCCTGAAAAATCCTTATCTGGAAGCCAGCCAGTGGGGCTGGCAGATCGATCCTCTGGGACTTCGAATTACTCTCAATGCTTTGTATGACCGTTACCAAAAACCGCTGTTTATTGTGGAAAATGGTTTAGGTGCGAAAGATGTGGCTGATGAAAATGGATATGTGGAAGACGACTACCGCATTGACTATTTAAAATCCCACATTGAGGCCATGAAAGATGCGGTTGAAATTGATGGCGTGGATTTAATGGGATATACGCCCTGGGGCTGTATTGATTTAGTAAGTGCTTCCACCGGAGAAATGAGCAAACGGTATGGCTTTATTTATGTAGACCTGGATGATTCGGGAAATGGAACCGGAAAACGATTCAGGAAAAAATCTTTTTATTGGTATAAGAAAGTTATTGCTGCTAATGGGGAGGATCTGACCTATTAAAACCGGATGGAATGCTGCCATGCCCGTCAAGAGGGAGCGGGCCGGCAGCGATCCGGCGGGAATGATCAAAAGGAGTATATAATAATAATAAGGATGAGGAATAAAGAATGAAAAAATTTACAGGATATATGTCAGCGTTTTTACTGGGAACCATGATTTTAACAGGATGCCAGACGTCATCTGTGAAGCAGCTGGAAACGGCAGTATCAAAGACTGAGACGGCAGTAACAAAGAATGAAACAGAGAAAGCATCTGCAGAAGAGTCTGCGGAAGCGATTGATACGGTGACACTTTATATTACACGTCATGGTAAGACCATGTTAAATACTTCAGACCGATCACAGGGCTGGATCGATGCACCGCTTACACCCGCCGGTATAGAAGTGGCAAGCGCATTGGGACGGGGTTTAAAATTAGAGGGAGTTGAATTTGACGCTGTGTATACAAGCGATAGCGGGCGGGCCATTGAAACGGCAGAAATTATTCTGAAAGAAAAGGGCCAGAATCTGGAGATTCATAAAGACAAAAGGCTCAGGGAGTTTAACTTTGGTACTTATGAAGGTATGCCAAATGATGAAATGTGGGGAGCAATTGCAGCAGCGCAGGGCATGACACTGGAGGATATGATGGCTTCCATGCAGACAGGAAGTTTTATGGACACGGTAGCACCATTTGCAGATACTCTGGCACAGCTGGATAAGGATAAGGCAGCAGAAGAGGGCAATTGGCCTGCGGAAGATATAGCCTCAATAAAGGACCGTTTACAGGCGGCATTTAGCGATATCGTAAAGGAGTCCATGGACAAAGGCTATACGGAGGTTCTTGTAGTTTCTCACGGATTAAGCATCGGAACTTTTCTTTCTACAGTCGATGCTGATGCTAAAGTGCCGTCAGCAGGGCTTAAAAATGCTAGTGTATCGAAAGTGGTTGTCAAAGATGGCAAATACACGGTTGAAACGGTAAATGATTTGTCTTATGCTGAAAGAGGAAAATGATTATAAAAAGAAATGATCATAAAAGGGAAGATGGGATGGAATAAACCTCACCTTGCTTTGTATCACATTTTAAGCTATACTGGTGTTGCTTTATACTATAACAGGCAAAGGAAACGTGATTTACATGGACATAGAGATTAAGCATAAAACAGCAATTCCCCGCTATCAGCAAATTGCCGTAGAGGTGGCGGCCCGGATCGCCAATGGGGAATATGAGGTAGGTGAGAAGATTTACGCCCGTTCCTCTCTGGCCAGCCAGTACAGCGTATCTCCGGAAACCGCCCGGCGGGCGATTTGTATACTTAGCGATCTTGGGATCGTGTCCACTGAAAAGGGCAATGGAATCATCATTAAGTCCCCCAAAAAAGCAGCGGAGTACATCCAGCAAAACAGTAAGCGTCAAACCATCGATACCATCAAAGAGAATCTTTTAAAGAGTGTCAGCCGCCAAAAACAGGAAATGGATTATTTAAATGACTGCCTGAAGGATCTGATAGAAGCTTCCGTTCATTTCCGGTCAATGAATCCGTTTATGCCGTTTGAGATACGGATTACCAGGGATTGCGTCCATTTAAATAAGACGGTAACGGAGATTCAATTCTGGCAGCGGACAGGGGCTACGGTGATTGCAGTCAGCAGGAATGATACAGTCATGAAATCCCCTGGACCATACGTTGCTCTTTCGGAAAATGATACCATATATTTCATCACACAGGACGACACTCCTGATCATGTAAGAGAATTTTTATATCCGTCCAAATAAGAATTTCACCATAACGCTTGAGGCCAGTTTGCTTCAGGCGTTTTTTTTGAAATTTGACAAAGTGACAACTTTATAATATAATTAAGTTGTTACTTCGCTAAAAAGGAGGGAGATATATGATACAATTTGAACGTATTTCCAAACGTTATAAGACAAAGCAGGTTCTTAATGAAATTACATTTACGATAAATAGCGGTAGTCTGGTTGCTATTATTGGTGAGAGTGGTTGCGGAAAGACCACACTCTTAAAAATGATCAACCGGCTGATCAAGCCCACATCGGGTACGATCTCCATTGACGGGAAAAGCATCGGCAGCATGGATGAAGTAGCGCTGCGTCGGAAAATCGGATATGTGATCCAGCAGACAGGACTGTTTCCCCATATGACAGTTAAGGAAAATATAGAGCTTATTCCAAAGCTTGAAAAGATGTCAACCAAAGATGTGGAAGACAATACAAAGAAGCTGATGCAGATGGTAGGACTTGACTGTGATGAGTTTTTGAATCGTTATCCAACGGAGCTTAGCGGTGGGCAGCAGCAGCGTGTCGGCGTTGCCAGAGCCTTTGCCACGGATCCGGATATTATCCTGATGGATGAGCCTTTTTCGGCTCTGGATCCCATGACACGATCAGATCTTCAGGATGAGCTGGTGCAGCTGCATGCGAAGTTAAAGAAGACGATTGTTTTTGTAACACATGACATGGATGAAGCCATTAAGATTGCAGATATGATCTGCATCATGAAAGATGGTGATATTCTGCAATATGACACGCCGGAGAATATCTTAAACAATCCTGTGGATGAGTTTGTTTCAAACTTTGTAGGAAAAAACAGGATCTGGTCTTCACCGGAATACATCAAGGTTTCTGATATTATGATCGAACAGCCTGTCACAGCCACCAAAGACTTATCTGTCTTAAAATGCATTGAAAAGATGCGCAGGAACAAAGTCGACAGCCTGCTCGTGGTGGATCGGGACAGCCGTCAACTGATCGGGATTGTCAAGGCCAGTAAATTAAGAGGCATTGAGGACAGAACCCAGTTGGCAGAACAATTTATGTATGAGGACTTTCCTAGCCTTTTACCAGAACAATGCATACTGGATGCACTGAAAATAGTGACCGAAAACCAGGTGTCAACGGTTCCGGTTGTGGATGATCAAAAGCGTCTTAAGGGACTCATTACACGGAGCAGTCTGGTGACGACCCTGAGTCAGCAATATTTTGACTATGAAGGAGGAGAGTCTGAATGAATTTTTGGAATTATATAATAAGTAATTATCCCCAGATCCTTTCACTATTGATCGAGCATCTGAAGCTGACTGCCGTATCGGTGGGCTTGGCTATTCTGATCGGGGTACCCCTTGGTATTTTTATTTCCTTTGCGGCGAAAGCCAGTAAACCGATCTTAGCAGTCGCAAATGTGATTCAGGCAATTCCCAGTATGGCACTGCTTGGTTTTATGATCCCCCTATTGGGAATCGGTGTCATTCCTGCAATTGTTGCAGTCGTTCTATATTCTCTTCTTCCCATTATTAAGAATACCTATACTGGAATTGATAATATTAATCCCCAGACGCTGGAGGCTGCCAAAGGAATCGGATTGACGCCCTTTCAGGTGCTGACAAAGGTGCAGATTCCCCTTGCTCTTCCTGTTATTATGGCAGGAGTGCGGATCGCTTCTGTTACAGCAGTAGGGCTGATGACCATGGCTGCGTTTATTGGTGCAGGAGGACTGGGATATCTGGTATTTTCCGGGATACGTACGGTAAACAACAATCAAATTCTGGCTGGTGCCATTCCTGCCTGTTTGTTGGCACTGATGGTAGACTTTCTGATTGGTCTTACAGAAAAGCTGGTAACTCCGGTCAGCCTTCAAAAGGGTGATGCCTCGGTTAAGAAAAAAAGCAGGAATATCCAAAAGGCAATGCTGGGAGCGGCTGCAATGCTAGTTGCGGCTATATTTCTTTTCACATCCGTTGGCAGTGTATCAGGGGAGGCCCGTACCCTATCAGTTGGCTCAAAAGATTTTACGGAACAAGAGATTCTTGGGAATATGGTAGCAGATTTAATAGAAGACAGAACGGATATCACAGTAAACAGAAAGCTGAGTCTGGGAGGGTCACAGGTGTGCTTTGCAGCAATGAAGACTGGAGATATTGATCTTTATATAGACTACAGCGGTACCTCATACACTGATATCCTCAAACATCCGCCGATCAGTGATATGGAGCAGGTGTATCAGACGGTAAAGGAAGAGTATAAGGAGCAGCTTAATCTGGAAGTGCTTAAGCAGATGAGCTTTAATAATACTTATACATTGGCTGTAACGAAAGATATGGCTGAGAAGTATCATTTGGATAAAATAAGTGATCTTGCCAAAATAAGCGATACCTTAACATCCGGTACTACGTTTGAATTCTCCAACCGGGAGGATGGATTGTCCGGACTTCAGAAAACATATGGTTTCCAAATAGGAAAACGCCTTACTTTAGATTCTGCTCCCCGTTATACGGCTTTGGGAAGCGGTGAGGTGGATGTCATTGATGCTTTCTCCACTGACGGATTATTAAAAAAGTTCGACTTAAAAACTCTGGAAGATGATAAAAACTTTTTCCCGCCCTATTTTGCCATTCCGGTTATTCGGGCGGAAGCTTTGGAGAAATACCCGGAAATTGCCGGAATCATGGAAGAATTGGCACCGTTTTTAACCAATGAAGTTATGATTGAACTGAACTACAAAGTGGATGAATTACAGCAGACACCTGCTGCAGTCTCCCAGGAATTTCTGAAAGAGAATGGATTGATATCATGATTTATGGGGTTCTGCTTTTTGCTTTTCTATCCTTTGTTTTTACTTCTCCCAAGTGTCGCTGGCTGATGAGCGCTGACCAGCCTCTGTCCCTAAGGGAAGAAAGAATCGGTTTAATGTTTGGACGGTATATGCGGGATGTGGCAGTTGTAATGCTGCTTTTATGGTCGCTTGGAACTTTGCGCATTCCCTGGGTATATGCGATTGCAGGATGTGTGTTTATCCTGCGTACATTGAGTTTTCTCATTCATATGGCTCAGGTTTTTATAAATGATTAAATGCTGTCCGGAAAGAAGTTAAATATATCGAACAAGAGCCGTTGCATCGGAAAGAAGATGCAATGGCTCTTTTATATTTTGAACAGCAACAGCAATAGAGTATAGCCTATAGTTCTGACAAGTAAATGCAGTAGTCTAAAATAACATTCCCTTGTTCATCTTTCTCGGAAAATCTCGGACAGTTATACCTTTCGAAAAAATAAATCCTTTTTTCATTATCGTCCTGAAAATTACCCATGCCATGTTCCTGAAATTTAGCAATACACTCATCGTGCATGCCATAGATGCTGCCGTCATCCTCTTTGCCTTTTATCCAGCATACACCGATGCTGCCCTCATCCAAATCTATAAAATCATAGCCGTCGGGGACAGATGTTTCAGGTGGAAGGAACATGCCGATCCAGTATTCAAAAGTGTTTTCAATATTGCTGCTGTTGCAGCGCATAAAACCCAGATAACTGTTTTCAATATTCGGGTCACCATTAAGCTTTTCAAGCTCCCCAAACCAGCCGTTTCGAAACCATTCCATCCATTTGTGGCCAAATCCGCCAGATCTGTCAGCGTTGGTATAGCATTTCCCAATAAAACGCAATGAGGGTAAATGCTCTTTATAGACTTTAATAATCTCTGCCATTTTTATTCCCCCTATTTTACGACTTTTTATAACCTTATTTTAACAGAAATCCGCCAGAATACAATATAGCAGTCTGAAAAAAAATGGAAGAAACTGCTCTGATCAGACACGTACCCAATGCTGCCGTATTTATTTGACAGGAACTCAAATAGTCAATATAATGAGAGCAAGATAAAGGGCGGTGATATTAAGTGCGAAGCTTTATACTAAATACAAAGATGATTTCTCCGCCTCAAACAAGGAAAAGAAAGATGAAACATTGTTTGAGGCATATTGTATATATCAGTTTCATCGACAACCGAAATAAAAGGCGTATAATGCCTTGTTTTGTCGTGCCTCAATAAAGAACAGGAGGTAATGAAATGTCAAATATTCATACTGTAAATAACAGGAATGATAAAGAAATAAATGATTTACTAAATATCTGGGAATCTGCAGTTGCAGCTACTCATACGTTTTTATCAGAAGATGACATCCAGGCGATCAAACCGGAGGTTGTAATGGGATTAAAAGAAATTGAACATTTGTATTGTTATTATGAAGATGATACTCCTCATGGTTTCATAGGTGTAGCCGATGATAAAGTTGAGATGCTGTTTATCCATGATAAGGCCAGAGGAAAAGGAATTGGAAAGAAGCTTATCCGTTATGCTGTTGATAATTTAGATGTAAAATATGTTGATGTAAATGAACAGAATGATCAGGGCATAGGATTTTATAAACACATGGGTTTTCATGTCATTAACAGGTCAGAGGTTGATGAACAAGGCAGACCATTTCCAATACTGCATCTTAAATTAAGTGACGGTTAAATAGTAACAGATTGATAAGAAAAAGGCGAAGAACCATGCAGGGGATCGCCTTTTTTGCCTAATATCTGATTTATAATTCAACAGCATGATGTAACTATATTTCCATAAAGATCTATTCTATATCATTGCAAAGAAGTAAAAATGGTGATAGAATATAGTTGACACACTCATATATTAACTGTGTCATATATATGATGGAAAGGTAAAATTATGTCTGATAATTATATTCGGGTATCTGGAGCAAGGGAACGGAATCTAAAAAATATTGATGTTCTGATACCCAAAAAAGAAATTACGGTTTTTACAGGAGTATCCGGTTCTGGTAAATCGTCACTCGTATTTGATACAATAGCAGCAGAATCCCAAAGGCAATTAAATGAAACCTACACCAGTTTTATCCGTCACCGTATGCCCCATTACGGAAAACCTGATGTGGATATGATCGAAAATTTATCGGTAGCTTTTATAATCAACCAAAAACGGTTGGGTGGTAATGCACGGTCAACAGTGGGCACGATTACAGATATTTATTCTTTATTGCGTCTGTTGTTTTCACGAATTGGAAAACCTTTTGCCGGATATTCCGACGTTTTTTCATTCAATAATCCGGCTGGAATGTGCAGCTGCTGTCAGGGCTTAGGAAAGATGGAAGCAGTTGATATTGAACGTCTGTTAGATAAAAATAAATCTTTAAATGAGGGAGCAATCCGTTTTCCTACTTTTGAACCCGGCGGCTGGCGGCTAACCCGATATATTTATTCTGGATTTTTTGATAATGATAAAAAAATTAAAGAATATTCCGCCGAAGAACTGGATCTGCTTCTTTATGCTGACGGCATTAAGGTGAAAGATCCTCTTCCCGAATGGCCTAAAACTTCATTATATGAGGGGGTGGTTCCACGGATCGAGCGGAGCTTTCTCAAAAAAGAGGATGGCGAAAAAGTTAGATACAGCAAAGAAATTGAGGGCTTTATCATAAAGCAGGATTGTCCCCACTGCCATGGGACACGCCTTAATGACAGAGTATTATCCTGCAAAGTGAACGGTAAAAATATAGCGGAATGCACTGATATGCAGATAAACGAACTATTAGAATTTATCCAGTTAATCAATGCTCCAGTGGCGGCAGCAATCGTTTCAGAATTAGAGAATCGTCTGCGGCAAATGGTATCCATTGGATTGGGCTATTTAAGTTTAAGCAGACAAACCTCCACTCTATCGGGCGGGGAATCTCAAAGAATCAAGATAGTTTGCCAGCTGGGCAGCAGCTTAACAGACCTTACTTATATTTTTGACGAGCCCAGTATAGGACTGCACCCTCACGATATAAGCAAGATCAATGACCTTATGAAACTTTTACGTGACAAAGGCAATACCGTACTTATCGTGGAGCATGACCCTGATATTATAAAGATTGCAGACCAAGTGATTGATATGGGGCCTGGCGCGGGAATCCATGGGGGTGAAATCGTATATCAGGGGAGCTTACAAGGGTTAAAAGCATCGGGTACATTGACAGGGAAGTATCTGTCTTACCGGCCTGAATTAAAAGCTGGCACATGTACCCCGAAAGGCTGGCTTTCCATTCACAATGCAACACTGCACAATTTGAAGAACCTTTCAGTTGAAATACCCAAAGGAGTAATGACGGTTGTGACAGGGGTTGCCGGTTCAGGAAAAAGTACGCTTATCAATCAGGTGCTGCCCCGATTTTATCCCGATACTGTTTTTATCGACCAAAAGGGAATACAAGCTTCAAAGCGTTCCAACATAGCAACCTTTACAGGTATCTTTGATATGATCAGAAAACTATTTGCAAAAAGTAACGGTGTCAGCGCCTCCCTGTTCAGTTTCAATTCCCAAGGCGCATGTCCTGCTTGTAAAGGCTTAGGTGTTACCTATACAGATTTAGCATTTATGGATACCATTGTTACAGTATGTGAAGAATGTCACGGGAACCGTTATACCGACGAAGTGCTTGGGTATAAGCTAAGAGGAAAAAATATTGGTGAAATACTTAAAATGACCGTATCGGAGGCCTTGGAATTTTTTCGGGAAGAAGAAATTAGAACAGTGCTGAAAAGGCTTTCAGATGTTGGAATTACCTATATTTCTTTGGGGCAGCCCTTGAACACACTTTCAGGAGGGGAATTGCAGCGGATCAAACTGGCTTCCGAGCTTTTAAACGGAGGGAAAATTTATGTTTTGGATGAACCCTCAACAGGCCTGCATATGGCTGACATAAAACAGTTGATTGGTATAATGAATCGTCTTGTAGAACAAAATTCCACCCTTATTGTAATAGAGCATAATTTGGATATTATTTGCCAGGCAGACTGGATTATTGATTTAGGCCCATATGCCGGACAGCATGGCGGTAAAATTATGTTTACAGGGCTGCCGGAAGATTTAATTAATTGTAAAGATTCCCTGACAGGAAAATCCCTGAAAAAATATATGAATAAAATATAGGAGATCGGCTTTATGGCAGTAAAAGAATTAGAAGAAAATTATGTCCCTTTTCAGTGTATGATTGTATCTGATTCAAACAAATTTAACGTAGAAGGTGTTTCAACTGCACAGTACTATATCCTTGATACGTTGAGCAATCAAGGGCCAAAAACAACGAAAGAGCTTGCCGAAATGAAAGGAATCTCGCAGTCGGGTATTTCAAAATTGACGAAACGGCTGATGGAAAAAAATTATATCGTACAGGAAAGGCAGCTTAATGACCGCCGTTCCTATAAAATTATACTGACCAGTGAAGGAAAAGCTTTTTTAAACCGTGTCGATGATTTTGGAAATGAAATCATGAACTTAATTGAAGAAGCATTAACGACAGAGGAAGTAAAAGCCTTTTCAATGATGTGCAAAAAAATCACCAGCTTGTATGCTGAAAAAACATGATTGCTTAAGTGGGAAGAGAAGGAGGGTGGTTATATGAATTATATCTTTACCAACAGCATGAAAGAGGATAATGCATTACGGCGCAGTTATAACCGTTTAGCTGAAAAAACCTTTGGACTGTCTTTTGAAGAATTTTTTCAGAATGGATATTGGACAGATAAATATATTCCATATTCCTTGATTGATGATGGAAAGGTAATTGCCAATGCATCTGTGAATATTTTAAAAGCCTTTTATAATGGGCAGGAAAAACGATGCATCCAGATTGGCACCGTTATGACGGACTCCGATTATAGAAACCAGGGGTTATCCAGATATTTAATAGAAAGAATTTTAAGTGAATGGAAAGAAACATGCGATACCATGTATCTGTTTGCCAATGACAGTGTTCTTGATTTTTACCCTAAATTTGGTTTTGTAAAAGCCGTTGAATACCAATGCAGCAGTCCTATCACTCCAACAAAAGGGTGCGTAAGGAAACTTGACATGAGCCATGCAAGTGATCGTGAATTCTTGAAGCGGTATTACTCGAAATCCAACCCATACTCTGCGCTTGCAATAAAGGATAACTATGAATTGCTTATGTTTTATTGTACTTCATTGATGAAAGATTGTGTGTACTTTCTGGAAGATTTTGATGCTGTAATAATTGCTTCAAATAAAAATGAGATTTTAACTTGTTATGATATTTTTAGCGACGGGAATCATGCTATGATTGAAATGGTATCAAGAGTAGCAGAGTCTCAAATACGCACTGTAGTTTTTGGCTTCACTCCTGCAGAACATGCAGCTTTTCATTCACGAATTCTCGAGGAAGAGGATACAACTCTTTTTGTTCTTAAAGGAAAGGATAATTGGTTTGTGAATCATCAAATGATGTTTCCAGTTTTATCACATGCATAATTAAATCAAAGCAAGAGCAACGATGATGTATCATAGGGAATTATGAGATGTAACTAATTAAAAGAACAAAGGAGAATCTTACATGAGCCAAAATATATATGACAATGAAGTGTTTTTTAAAGAGTATATGAAATTAAGGGGCGAAAAAAGCTATAATGATTTATTGGAACAACCTGCAATGAACAAATTATTGCCGGATATCAAGGGGAAAACAATTTTAGACATAGGATGCGGATATGGACATAATAGCTTTTCATTTGCACAAAATGGAGCTAAAAAAGTAGTCGGTATCGATCTTTCTCAAAAGATGCTTGAAATAGCAGAAAAGGAATTCTCACACCCGAACGTTGAATACTGTCGTATGGACATGTCAGAATTATCTGCATTAACACAGAAATTTGATTTGGTGTACAGTTCACTTGCCTTTCATTACGCAGAAAATTTTCAAAAACTTATGGAAGATATATACTCGCTTTTAAATGAGGGCGGGTACTTGATCTATTCGCAGGAACATCCCATTGTAACAGCCACCTTGGATTGTAAAGGTCATCATAACGTGGATGAGAACGGAAACTTTATTTCTTATACTTTTTCTGACTATGGGAAAAGCGGCCAGCGTGTTGGCCCGTGGTTTGTGGATGATGTAATTAACTACCATCGTTCCATGGGAGAAATCATATCAACAATAGCTCATACAGGCTTTATTCTTAAAGATGTGGTAGAGCCGGCACCTGAGCCCTGGGCTATAAAGGAAAAGCCGGATTTGGTGAAAGAATTTATTAAGCCTACGTTTCTGGTTATAAAAGCAAAAAAGTAATCATCTTATTTAATTAGTGAAACAATTAGCTGAGGAGGTCAAATGTTAGCTTATAGAACTTTAAATGATGCAAATATAGAAACACTTCACGAAGCATTTCAGAATGCATTTTCCGATTATCAGGTTGAAATGAATTTACCCATTGAAACATTCAAACAAATGCTGCAAAGAAGAGGATATGCTCCGGAGATATCCATAGGTGCGTTTAAAGATGATCGATTGGTTGGTTTCGTTCTAAATGGACTTCGAAATTTAAACGGAAAGACAACGGTGTATGACATTGGAACAGGCGTTATCATTGATTACAGAAGACAAGGTGTCACAAGTAACATGCTTTTGAATGTCAAAGAAGTGCTTAAACAAAAACAAATAGAACAGTATTTACTTGAGGTTATTCAGTCCAATACGTCTGCACTTCAATTGTACAAAAAAGAGGGATTCAAGATTCGAAGGAATTTTTCCTGCTTTAAAATAGACAAAAAAAGTTATGCTCCTGTGAATAACCATAAAGTTGAGCACGCGGATCAGATGGCGTGGGAACAATTAAAAGAATTTTGGGATTTTGAACCTTCATGGCAAAATTCAATTGATTCGGTGAATGCGGTTTCAAAAGAATTTCTATATTCTATTGTACATTATGATAATACAATTGCTGGATATGGTATTATTAATAAAAAGACAGGAGATATCCCTCAAATTGCAGTAAAAAAAGTTTATAGAGGGAACGGAATTGGAAGAAGCATTGTTACTGATTTAATCGAAAATACGGAATCTCAAAAAATTAGTATCCTTAACGTAGATGATGAATCGAAATGCATGAAAGATTTTTTGATAAAATTAGGGTTTGAACCTACTGTGAGTCAGTATGAGATGATTTTGCACATAGGATAGGAATGATGATTTGTGCGCGGAGGAGGCCATATATGAGATATAAGCATATTGTTTTTGATATTGACGGAACATTGATAGATACGGAATATGCAGTTTTGCACTCTTTGCAAGACACCTTAATTGCCGTAACCGGGATTAACAGGGAAATCAACGAGCTGACATTTGCATTGGGGATTCCCGGAAAGAACGCATTGAAAAAACTTAACGTACCGGAAAATTCAATTTCGCTTATTCTGGGGCATTGGGAAAAATGTATGTCCAATTACAGCAATACGGTATGTGTTTTTCAGGGCATAAGTGAGTTGTTGGACGCCCTTGTACAATACGGCTGTGAATTGGGGATTGTCACGTCAAAAACAAGAGAAGAATTCAAACAGGATTTTGAACCATTTGATATTAGCAAATATTTCACAACGATTATTTGTGCTGATGATACGGTGGAGCACAAGCCGGATCCAGATCCTCTTTTCAAATACATGGAAGTCTCAAATGCGAACAATAAGGAATTGATTTATATTGGGGACAGTGTATATGACTGGGAATGTGCCAAAAGTGCCAAGGTTGATTTTGCTTTGGCGGGCTGGGGCAGTCTTTCCAGAGAAATAAAGGCGGATTATTACTTAGAAAAACCTGACGATCTTCTTTTAATGATGAGGGATTGAACATATTCCTATTGAACTTGACAACTCTGGTATTTATAAGGTAATATGAGAAAAGTAATATAAGGAGATAAACTACTATGCGGCAAGGTATTCTTAAATAACAATCAATTGAATGATGGCAGGTATGAATGATTTAGCCTTATTACAGGTGTAATGGGCTTGGTTTTTTGTACCTTAATTTAAGAATACTTTCATATTTTATTGATGCCGCTGCGCTGTAGAATCTTCTTTCTAACAGCTTTTTAAGTCGTGCTCATAATTGTTATGATAGAAGTCCCCTGTGATGAAAGTATTTCAATCGCAGGGGACATTTGTATTATAACGATTGTATGAGGTGTGACTTATGAAAATAATGAATATAGGCATCCTGGCTCACGTAGATGCAGGAAAAACAACATTAACAGAGAGCATGCTCTATACCAGCGGTACAATTGCTGAATCAGGGCGTGTTGATCGCGGTTCGACTATTACAGATTCTATGACACTTGAAAAACAGAGAGGAATTACGATACAGGCGTCTATCGCATCTTATGAATGGAATCATGTTAAAATCAATTTAATTGATACCCCAGGGCATATCGATTTTTATGCAGAAGTAGAGCGCTCCTTAAATGTATTAGATGGTATTGTTTTACTGATCTCAGCCAAGGACGGTATTCAGGCACAAACACGAATTCTTTTCGATGCAATAAGAAAAAGGAAGCTTCCTGCTTTAATTTTTATTAATAAAATTGATCAGCCAGATATCGATCTTGAGTTAATATATAAAGATATCAAAGAGAAATTAACTTCCCATATTCTTGTAATGCAGAGAATTACAAATGATAATACTCTTTTATCCGCGGAAATTGATGAATTGTCAGAAGAGTTTAAAGATACGATTATTGAGATGGATGATACTTTACTGAAGAAATATATGCTAGATCAGACTATTACAACGGAGGAGCTGTTAAATAGCAGAAGAAAAAATATAAGCAGCGGTAAGCTTTTGCCTATTTATCATGGCAGTGCTCTGAAACATATAGGAACAAAAGAACTGATGGATGCTATTCTTATAGAATTCAATCCGATTATATTACCGACAGGCTCCAAACTCGCTGCATTGGTATATAAAATTGAAAGAGATGATAATCGGAATAAGCGCACATATATGCGTATTTTTGGTGGCTCAATTAAACCCCGTGATGTACTAACCCCTGAAGGTCATTCTGAAAGTATAAAAATTAAAAAGCTGGAAACCTCAAGCAATGGCAAAATTGTAGAAGCCGACAAAATTGAATGCGGTGATATTGCTATTTTCCCAAATGAAGCCCGGCTGAAAATAGGAGACACTATAGGTTTAATATCACGGAACAACTTGGCCTTACATGATAACAGCCTGATCATGCAGGCTAATATTTCCCCCATGTTTTCTTCCGATAGAGCAATTCTGCTGGAAGCCTTGTCGGAACTGTCCGAAACAGATCCTCTTTTACAATATAAACTGGATTCCAGAAGCAGTGATATCACAATGGAGTTCCTTGGAAAGGTTCAAATGGAGATCATTGTTGCTCTATTGCAGAGCAGATACCATCTTCAGGCTAAAATAGAAAATGTAACAACTATTTATAAAGAACGTCCTATAAAAAAGGCAACTTTTACCGCCCATATTGAAGTTCCGCCAAATCCTTTTTGGGCCTCCATTGGATTGTCAATAGAGCCTCTTCCTATTGGAGCAGGAGTACAATATGAAAGTAAAGTGTCATATGGGTATTTAAATAAGTCATTTCAGAATGCCGTTGAAGAAGGTATTCGATCTGGCTGCGAACAAGGGTTATACGGATGGGAATTGACGGATCTTAAAATTTGTTTTGAATATGGCTTGTATTATAGTCCAGTAAGTACACCGGCTGATTTCAGGCATCTGGCTCCTATCGTGCTTGAACAAGTTTTAAAACAGTCAGGTACAGAGTTATTGGAACCGTGTTTGTCATTCCAACTTTATGTCCCCCAAGATTGCAATGCTCGTGTTTATAATGACTTAAAAAAATACCATGCAATGATTGTGTCAATAAAAACACGGCATAATGAAATTGTAGTAACTGGAAAAATCCCGGCCCGCACATCACAAATTTACAAAGAGCAGCTTTCAGAGTTAACAAAAGGCTGTGGAGTTTTTTTAACAGAACACGCAGGATACCAGCAAAATACCGGAGAAATTTTTATTCAGTCAAGAAAGCCAGATGATCGGTTGGACAAAACCCGCCACTTATTTGATAAGGCTTATGAAGAAGTTACGCCCCTAAAAACGAGTTGATGTAGCTCCAGCTAAAAATGAGAAACACCCTGCTTTTTACTAAATAGCAGGGTGTTTCTATTTGACCAATCTTTTAGCGGAAGCGGTGGGATTCGAACCCACGTGCCCTTGCGGACAACCGCATTTCGAGTGCGGCTCGTTATGACCACTTCGATACGCTTCCATGTAAAAAATATGTTGTTTGTATGCGGAGATTACGTGATTTCAAATCAGGTCCGTAATGGCCGCTTCGTATATGCTCCTCCTTATGAAAAAGACGAACGATACAATTATACACGAGAAATCTAATTTTGTGTAGTACTTTTAGTAAAATTTTCATTTTTTCCCGTATAAGCACCAGTGCTATGGAAATAATAGGAACATATATGAAAAAGTGCATATTTTTTTGTGAAAAACCAATCTGTTTTTGTTAAAAAGACACACACAAAAATATCAAAAAAGGAGGTACCAGAGATGAGAAATCTGAAACATACATTTTCTACGGTGGAAGATCTGGTTGCATTTGTAGTAAGAGCGGAAAGGTGCAGCTTTGATATTGATGTCGTTTACAACCAGCTGGTTATTGACGGAAAATCGCTGATGGGAGTTATGCTCATCGGCATTGGAAAACAGGTTGAGATCGTTTGCCACAATGCAGCAGCTTCTCCTGAAGAATTAGTAGGCCATGCCGCCTAAATACTGGAATATTAGAACATCAGGCAGGAACAGAAAAGAAGAAGCCGGTCCCATCTTTTAAAGGAAAAGGGGACCGGCTTTCCCTGTTTGTTTCCCTGACCATTGCCAAGACAGCGGTCTGCAGTCTGCAAGGCAAGACCCGGTCTGTTAATATTTAATTCATAAGAGATTTAATTTACAGTTTTAGCCTGTTTTTGATTGACTTTATCCTAAGGAAAGACGTAAACTTAGTAAAAGGGAAAATCAGGAGTTTGGGATATGACGAATCAGACAAAAGAAAGCTATGACGAGCTGGAACGCCGCCGCCGTGCCAGAGTAAGGCGGCAAAAGCAAAAAAAGCAGCAGAAACGAAGGCGGATTATCTACATAGTGGTCAGAATATTCATTCTGTCCATATTCCTGGCTGGTATCGTATGGGGGATTAGCCTGCTGTTTTTCAAAAATTATGTGGATTTAAGGAAGGTTTCCATGCCAGATTGGGTGGAAGAGGATTTTATTGAGCCAAATCCTTACTCAAGACCTGGGACTGTAATGAAACGAGCTGATGGAATTGTGGTTCATTATGTGGCCAATCCAGGTACCACGGCCAAACAGAACTTGAATTATTTTGACAGCCTGAAGAACCAGACGGGAGATAAGAAGATTTCCGCCAGCAGCCATTTTATGATTGGGCTGGAGGGAGAAATACTTCAGGGAATTCCTATTTATGAGGTGGCCTATGCCACATCCAAAGAAAAAAATGTGGATACGGTTTCCATTGAATGCTGCCACCCTGATGAGACAGGGAAATTTAACGAAGCAACTTATGATTCTCTGGTAAAGCTGACGGCCTGGCTTTGCAGGAATCTGGGATTAACAGAAAAAGATGTCATAAGACATTACGATGCCACAGGAAAGGATTGTCCTAGGTACTTTGTAGCACACGAAGATGCATGGAAGAAATTCCTTTCCGATGTGAAAACGGCCAGAAAGCAGCCAGATGAGGGGGAACGGTAAGGATAAAGAAAAAGAATCTCCAATAGGCCTTGCCAGGCTTATTGGAGGTTCTCCATACGTAAGTTATTCTTCTCCAAATAATTCGTGGTCTATGATTCTTACTGCATCTGCGATGCAGTCATTGCAGGAACGGAGGACTGTTCCGGTTTCTATTCCCTTTAAATCCTTGCAGATCACGCTTTTATTTTGTTCCTTAAATTCGGACAAGCACTTTTTGGATGCCTCATGGGAGCTCCTCTTGGAATCCGGCTTGTCCAGGCGGGCGGAACTGTTCTTCAAACCGGAAAGTACGGCAGCAGCGCTGATGGCTCCGCAGGTACCTTCCATGCCTCCCATACCAAGGCCCATTCCTTCCGTAAAGCGGAACATGGTTTCCTCATCAATGCCTGTTTTATCACAGAAAGCACAGGATACTGACTGTGCGCAATTGTAACCCTTTGCATGCTTGTTAAGAGCTTCTTCCACTCTTTTTGATGTTGTGTCTGACATATCATGTTTCCTCCTGAAGTGATGATCTCCATTGTAATGCCCGTCTAAGTGTCAGTCCGGGCGGAGAATAAGTGAACTTTATGAAATATAACGTGAAACAGAAAGCCGCCCAGGCAGGTGGCAAGCAGATAGACCGCATTCCCTATGGAGATGCCGTATTTTAGCGCAATTTCATGGAAGACAATTTGAGCCGACGGGTAATAGGGTGAAATGTAGAACATATCTGCCTGACCCAAAGGCTTTGCCGTCCGATTTATGATAGAAGCTATGATGCAGCAGATGAAAAACAGAGGAAGCGTCCGCACGAATCCCAAAAACGAAGTATCGGAAAGGCGGGAAAATGCGATGACCAACCCTATAAAAATCAAAAGCAGGTGCCAGATCAGCCCGTGAAGGGTTAAAAACCAATAAGGATGAAAAAGCCCGGATGGTTCTGCCAGTGCCATGATGCCTCCTAAAAGGTTAAAATCCTGCATAAAGGTGCAGAGTACCCTTTGCCCATCCCTAGAAGGGACCAGCGGCAGAATGAGGCAGAGATACATGGGAAGGCTGCAAAGCTGAAATGGAAAATACCACCAGTTGTAGGTCTGCTCATTTACCACATAATATAAAAAAAGCTGTTTCCAGCACTCGGTGGCAGCCAGAAGAAGACCGCAGAAAAAAAGCAGCTGCGGAAGTCTGGAGCTCTTTACTTTTCTGGTCGTGTAATAAGCCAGAAAAACCACAGAGGCAAGCCCTACGGCAATAAATATGATGTGGAACAAGGAATAAGGAGCCGGAGGATTCATAGGCCATGCAGTTTTTTCAATGAGTTCCTTCATAGCTATTACCGACCTCTCTTTCTTACTTCTGATTAAGCTATATTATATAGGATTGCCTGAAATCATGCAAGGTAAATGAAAATTCCCAGGAAAAATAAGAATCTTCTTTTTATTAAGTACTTGATTAATTCCGAAAATGCTATATAATGTATAACTAGCACTTTATTTAATAATTATGCATATTTGTGTATATAAGAGGAGGAATCATTATGAAAAAGAATGTAATTGCAATGGCAGGTGTCGTATGCATGGCAGCTTTATTAACTGCTTGTGCAGGCTCCGGAACAAAGACAGAAACAACTGCGGCTGGACAGCAAGAAGCCGCCGGAAAGCTGGTTATGGTTACTAACGCAGAATTTCCGCCCTATGAATATTATGACAATAACAAAGTCGTTGGAATCGATGTGGATATCGCGAGTGCAATCGCTGATAAGATGGGTGTGGAGCTGGATGTACAGGATATGGCCTTTGATTCTTTAATCCCGGCTGTTCAGTCCGGAAAGGCGGACTTTACTGCTGCCGGTATGACCGTAAACGAAGACAGAATGAAAAATGTTGACTTTACCGATACCTATGCAGAAGCAGCCCAGGTCATCATTGTAAAAGAAGGCAGCGAGATCAAAACACCGGATGATTTAACTGGTAAGAAGATCGGAGTACAGACCGGAACTACTGGTGATATTTATGCAGATGATATTGAGGAAGCAAACGTACAGCGCTTCAATAAGGGAATGGAAGCAGTTATGGCCCTTTCTCAGGGGAAAATTGATGCAGTCATCATTGACCGTGAGCCTGCGAAGGTATTTGTAAAAGAAAATACCGGACTGGCGATCCTTGACGAAGCATTTACCGAAGAAGAGTACGCAATCGCTATTAAAAAGGGCAACACAGAGCTGTTAGATAAGATGAACAGTGCCATTAAGGAATTAAAGGAATCCGGTGAATTAAAGAAGATCGTAGATAAATATATCACCGCAGAATAAGAAAAAGGAAGAGTGCTATGTGGGAAAAGCTAAGAGATGATTTTTATCAGAATTTTATCGTAGATGACCGTTGGAAATACATTACCGGGGGCCTGCAAAACACGTTAAAAATCACGTTTTTTGCAGTTTTAATCGGTATTGTGCTGGGATTTCTGGTTGCAATCATACGTTCAACCTATGAAAATACCCATAAGCTGAAACTATTAAATGCGGTTTGCAGCGTTTATCTGACGGTGATCCGCGGGACACCGGTGGTTGTACAGTTGATGATCATGTATTTTGTCATCTTTGCATCCACGGATCCGGGCCAGGTGCCAACAGCGATTCTGGCATTTGGAATCAACTCTGGCGCCTATGTGGCAGAAATCTTCCGGAGCGGTATCAGTTCCATTGAAAAAGGTCAGTTTGAGGCCGGCCGCAGCCTGGGCTTTAATTACGCCCAGACCATGTGGTTCATCGTTATGCCTCAGGCCTTTAAAAACGTGGTGCCTACTCTTGCGAATGAATTTATCGTCCTTTTAAAGGAGACTTCTGTAGCAGGATACATAGGGCTGCAGGATTTGACCAAGGGCGGCGATATCATCAAGAGCCGTACGTATTCTGCGTTTATGCCCCTGATTGCAGTGGCCGTTATTTATCTGGTTATGGTTATGGTATTTTCATATCTCGTAAAATTACTGGAGAGGAGGCTGCACAGAAGTGAGCATTAATAGAATGGAAAACCCCCTGATTCAGGTACAGAATCTGGGTAAGAAGTTTGGTGACGTAGAAGTGCTTAAGGACATTTCCGTTGATATTTATAAAGGCGATGTGGTATGCGTGATCGGGCCTTCGGGTTCAGGAAAGAGTACATTTCTCCGCTGTTTAAACCGTCTGGAGGAACCTACCGGAGGACATATCCTGTTTGAAGGCGTGGACATTGTAGATAAGAAAACCGACATTGATAAGCACCGTCAGAAGATGGGAATGGTGTTCCAGCAATTTAATCTGTTTCCCCATATGACGATTCTAAAGAATTTGACTCTTGCTCCCATGAAACTTCAGGGACGCAGCAGGAAGGAAGCGGAAGAGCAGGCATTAGGACTGCTTCATAAGGTGGGCCTTGCAGACCGAGCAGATTCCTATCCCAATCAGTTATCCGGCGGGCAGAAACAGCGTATTGCCATTGTTCGGGCCCTGTGCATGAATCCGGATGTCATGCTGTTTGATGAACCAACCTCTGCGCTTGATCCTGAGATGGTAGGAGAGGTGTTAAATGTAATGCGGGAGCTGGCTGACGAAAAGATGACCATGGTCGTGGTCACTCATGAAATGGGCTTTGCCAGAGAAGTGGCAACCCGGGTCATGTTTATGGACGGCGGTTACTTCCTGGAAGAAAATGAACCAAATGAGTTCTTTTCCAATCCTCAAAATGAAAGATTAAAGCTATTTTTAAGCAAAGTACTTTAATAGGCAGCGCCCCTGGTGATTGTATCATGACCAGGGGCGCTGTTAGATTTAGCGAACACAAAATAAGCCAAGTTGTTACTTGGCTTATTTTTTTTGCGTTTTCATTCAAAAATCCTATCATAAGCAATCAATTATTAGTATTTTTCAATAAAAATGAAATGTGTTAAAATAAAAACAAGAATGTTAAAAAAATAACTAGAAGGGAGTAACAAAGGATGGGTTCGTATGTTCATACATTGGTGGAGCGGTCCAGAAGAGCGCAGGAGATACTGGCCACCTATGACCAGGCTAAAACAGATGAGATTGTAAAGATGTTCGCAAAGGTGGTTTTCGACCATGCTGAGCCACTGGCAAAGCTGGCTGTAGAGGAGAGCCGCATGGGAGTTTATGAAGACAAGATTTTAAAAAACAAAGGGAAGTCCAGAATTATCTGGAATGCCATGAAAGGCAGGAAATCGGTTGGAATCTTAGGAAGGGATGAAGAGGCAGGGATTATTGAGATGGCAAAGCCAATGGGCATCATTGCGGCAGCAACGCCCTGTACGAATCCGGTGGTCACGCCCATGTGCAATGCCATGTTCGCCATCAAGTGCCAAAATACCATTATCATCGCTCCTCATCCCAGGGGCAGGAAATGCGCAGCTGCAGTAGCAGATCTGTATTATAAGGAATTAGACCGGATGGGAGTGCCAAGAGATATCTTTCTTGTTATGGAAGAACCCAGTGTAGAACGGACCACAGAACTTATGGCAGCCTGTGACGCAGTGATTGCGACCGGCGGTATGGCAATGGTGAAGTCCGCATATTCCAGCGGAAAGCCCAGCTACGGCGTTGGACCCGGCAATGTGCAGGGATTGATAGACGAAGGAATCAATTACAAAGAGGCTGCAGGCCGTATGATTGCCAGCCGTATCTTTGACAATGGCATCATCTGTTCCGGTACCCAGAGCATCATCGCCCCGGAGAAGGATTATGAAGAGATCTTGAAGGAGTTCGAGGATCAGGGGGCCTATGTGATTGACGATCCAGACGTGACGGCTAAGCTAGCAAAAGTGGTGTTCCCGGGTGGAGCCATCAGTAAGCATGTGGTAGGCCAGTCCGTGCAGGCCATAGCATGGATGGCAGGGATTTCTATTCCTGAGGACAGGAAGGTGATTGTTGTCAAACCGGAAAGGTATGGAGCAGGGATTGTGTGGAGCAAGGAGAAAATGTGTCCTATAATGGCCGCCTACAGCTACAAAACTTGGGAGGAAGCCGTAGAGATTGCTTACCAGAATTTATTGGTGGAAGGGGAAGGTCATTCTGCAGATATTCAGTCGGACAATCGGACGCACATCGAATATGCAGGTGTCAAGCTTCCCGTAAGCCGGGTAATGGTCAACCAGATCAGTTCCAGTATGGCAGGCGGGGCCTTTGCCAATTCTTTAAATCCTACCACGACCCTGGGCTGCGGAAGCTGGGGCAATAATGCCATCAGCGAAAACCTGTTTTATACCCATCTGATGAATAAGAGCAGGATCGTTCTGGTTAAGAAGAACTGGAAGCAGC
This sequence comes from Lacrimispora sanguinis, assembly GCF_044987295.1. Taxonomy (NCBI): domain Bacteria; kingdom Bacillati; phylum Bacillota; class Clostridia; order Lachnospirales; family Lachnospiraceae; genus Lacrimispora; species Lacrimispora sanguinis. Next base: position 4,398,388 of record NZ_CP173277.1, read on the forward strand.
CGTCGGATGAAGAGATATTTTCATAGGGAGAGCAGCCATGACAGAATTAATATTAAAAACTCAAATCTCTTACTACGATTCCTGCGCTGAATTTGCAAAGGAATTTAAACTCGGTAGAGGCGATCTGGTATTAACCAATGAATACATATATAATCCCAGTTTTGGAAACCTGGGGCTGGAGGTGCAGACGATTTTCCAGGAAGAATATGGCAGCGGGGAACCAACGGACGTTATGGTGGACCAGATCCTTGAGGCAGCGGAGAGAAGGGATTGCCAAAGGATTATTGCCATAGGAGGCGGTACGGTGATCGACATAGCCAAAGTGCTGGCTGTCTCTTCAGGTGATTCCTTAGATTCCCTTTACAAGGACCCGGCTTCCGCGAAAAAGAGAAGGAAGCTGGTGATTCTTCCGACTACCTGTGGGACCGGCAGCGAGGTAACTAATATTTCCATTATCAACAGAACCAGGCTGGGAACGAAAATGGGCCTGGTATCGCCCGCTATGTATGCGGACGATGCAGTATTGGTCCCGGAGCTTTTAAACGGACTTCCCTTTGGCGTATTTGCAGCCAGTTCCATTGATGCTCTGGTCCACGCCGTGGAATCCAGTTTATCTCCCAAGGCTACGCCGTATTCGAAGCTGTTCGGATACAAAGCCATTGAAATGATCATTAAGGGGTATCAGAAAATAGCGGCTGACGGTAAAGAAGGGGTGAAGCCCCTGATGAAAGATTTCCTGATTGCCAGCAATTATGCTGGAATTGCTTTTGGGACTGCCGGCTGTGCGGCAGTTCATGCCACCAGCTATCCTCTGGGAGGCAGTTATCATGTGGCTCATGGGGAAAGCAATTATGCCATGTTTACCGGAGTGCTGAAAAACTATATGGAAATACGCAGGGACGGGGAAATTGCAGTCTTAAACCAGTGCCTTTCTGAACTTTTGGGTTGCGGCGAGGAAGAGGTCTATGGAAAGCTGGATGAACTGCTGGGAACGGTTCTTCCCAAGAAGCCCCTGCATGAATACGGGGTAAAGCCGGAGGAGCTTCCGGTGTTTGCTAAGAGCGTTATGGAGCGTCAGGGGAGGCTTATGGCCAACAATTTCGTTCCCCTGGACGAAGCGCGGGTTTTGAAAATTTACAGGGAACTTTATTGAATTCGTATCAAAAAGGAGGAAGTAGCAATGGCATTGATGACAGGGGAAGAGTATGTGGAAAGCATGCGCAAAATGAATTTAAATGTTTATATGTTTGGGGAGAAAATTGACGATCCGGTTGACAACCCGGTTTTGCGTCCATCTCTTAATTCGGTAAAAGCGACCTATGATTTGGCACAGATGCCTGAATATGAAGATCTGATGACCGTGACTTTAGAGAATGGCCGAAAGATCAACCGTTTTGCCAACATTCACAGGAATACGGATGATTTAATAAAAAAAGTAAAGATGCAGAGGCTCTGCGGCCAGAAGACCGCATCCTGTTTTCAGCGGTGCGTGGGTATGGATGCGTTTAATGCAGTATGGTCTACCACCTATGAGATTGATAAAAAGTACTCCACGAACTACCATGAGAATTTTAAAAGTTACCTACGCATGGTCCAGGACCGTGACTTTACAGTGGATGGCGCAATGACTGACCCAAAGGGCGACAGAAGTCTGGCACCTCACGCTCAGCCGGATTTGGATTTGTATCTTCGGGTGGTGGAGCAGCGGGAGGATGGGATCGTAGTCAGAGGGGCAAAGGCCCATCAGACGGGCATCATCAATTCCCAGGAAGTAATTGTCATGCCTACCGTAGCCATGGGGCCGGAAGATAAGGATTTTGCCGTATCGTTTGCCGTGCCGACGGATGCAGAAGGAATTACCATGATAATCGGCAGACAGTCCTGTGATACCAGAAAGCTGGAAGGCTCTTCCATGGATGTTGGTAACAGTGAATTCGGAGGCGTGGAGGCCCTGGTTGTGTTTGACGATGTGTTCGTACCCAATGACAGGATTTTCTTAAATGGGGAATATGAGTTTGCAGGCATGCTGGTGGAACGCTTTGCAGGCTACCACAGACAGTCCTATGGCGGCTGCAAGGTGGGAGTGGGAGATGTTTTGATCGGTGCCGCCGCATTGGCTGCAGATTATAACGGAGTGCCAAAAGCTTCCCATATTAAGGATAAACTCATCGAAATGGTCCATTTAAATGAGACTCTCTATTGCTGCGGAATTGCCTGTTCCGCGGAAGGAAAGCCTACGGAATCCGGAAATTATCTGATCGATCTTTTGCTTGCTAACGTCTGCAAGCAGAATGTTACCAGATACCCATATGAGATTGCGCGGCTGGCGGAAGACATTGCTGGAGGCTTTATGGTGACGGCACCTTCTGAAAAGGATTTAAGAAGTCCGGTTGTCGGCCCCATGGTGGAGAAATACTTAAAGGGAACGGTTGGAGTTTCTACGGAAAACCGCCTTAAGATTCTGCGCCTGATTGAGAATCTGACCCTTGGAACCGCAGCAGTGGGGTACCGAACAGAATCCATGCATGGAGCCGGTTCTCCCCAGGCCCAGAGGATCATGATTTCCCGCCAGGGCAGCATAGGAAAGAAGAAAGAGCTTGCAAAAGAAATTGCAAAGATCCGGGATTAAAGCGGGCTTAAATAGATTTCAACAGGGAGGTTTGGGAGTGTGAACTGGAAAGAACTATATGCGTCAAAGCTTAAAACAATAGAAGAGGCAGTAAAAATCATCAAGTCCGGTGACCGGGTGGTCATCAGCCATGCGGTGGGAGAACCGGTGAAACTGGTGGATGCCATGGTGGACTATGTTGTAAAAATGGATTTGAGAGACATCGAGATCAATCAGCAGATCGATATGGGGCACTCTCTTTATGCCCGGCCGGGAATGGAAAAACATTTCAGGCAGAACAGTTTTTTTGTGGGGACCAATACCAGGGACTGTGTCAACAGCGGCCGGGGAGATTTTACCCCCTGTTTCTTCTACCAGATACCGGATTTGTTCCGTTCTTTCTTAAAGCCGGATGTGCTTTTAGCAACCTTTTCCCTGCCGGATGAGCATGGTTACTGCAGCTTTGGTGTGGCCTGTGATTATACCAAACCGGCTGCGGAGATCGAGGGAGTTAAGGTAATTGGGGTATTAAACCCCACCATGCCAAGGACTCACGGAGACTGCTTTATCCATATCAGGGACATAGACGTGATCGTAGAAGACGATACGCCGGTGACGGAGTTGTTAATACCTGAGAGCGGGGACGTGGAACTTGCTATTGGGGAGCATATTGCTTCTTTAATAAAAGATGGGGACTGCTTGCAGCTTGGAATCGGGGGGATTCCTGATGCTGTTTTAAAATTCCTGGGAGGTAAGAAAAACCTGGGGATCCATTCAGAAATGCTGTCTGACGGCATCGTGGATTTATATGAGAAAGGCGTTGTTAATTGCAGTGCCAAAAATTTTAATCCGGATAAGATGGTGGTGTCCTTCCTTATGGGAACCAGGCGGCTGTACGATTTTGCAGATAACAATCCCTGCATTTATATGGCTCCGGTGGATTATGTCAATAACCCCGGGATCATTGGGCGCAATGATAACATGGTATCCATCAATTCATCTTTGCAAGTGAATTTAATGGGAGAGGCCTGTTCGGAGGCTATGGGCCTTAAGCAGTTTTCCGGAATCGGCGGGCAGGTGGACTTTATCCGGGGAGCTGCATTCTCGAAAGGCGGGCGTTCCATCCTTGCATTTTCCTCCACTGCCAAAAAGGGAACCATTTCAAGGATTGTCCCCTATTTGACCTATGGAGCGACTGTGACCACGTGCAGAAACGACGTGGACTATGTTGTGACGGAATATGGGATTGCAAGGATGAAGGGGCGTACCTTAAGAGACAGAGCCCGTCAGTTGATCCGGATCGCTGCTCCTCAGTTTAGGGAAGAGCTTTCGTTGGAATTTGAAAAACGTTTTGCTGAAAAATACCTGGAGGTGTAGGAGTATGGACTGGAGAAAAATTTATGCCTCAAAGTTAAAAACACCGGAGGAGGCTGTGAAGGAGATTCATTCCGGAGATACGGTACTGATCGCTCATGCTGCTTCAGAGCCAGGGATTCTTGTAAATGCCATGGTGGATTATGCGGTTGCGCAGGACTTGAGGAACATACGCATTGTCCAGCAGCACGATCTTGGGCCCTGTAAGTATTTAGGGCCTGGAATGGAGCGGCATTTCAGCTTTAACAACTTATTTGTAGGCCCTGCCAGCAGAAACCACATTGCGGCGGGAAAAGGGGATTATACGCCCTGTTTCTTTTATCAGATTCCGGATTATGTGGTAAATGTAGAGCCCGCGGATGTATTTTTAGTCACCTTATCTCCGCCGGATGAGCATGGTTTTTGCAGCTATGGAATTTCCTGTGATTTTGCAAAGGAAGCGGGGCAAAATCCAAAGACCAGGGTGATTGGGTCTGTGAATCCCAATATGCCAAGGGTTATGGGGGATAATTTTATCCATGTCAGCAGGCTGGCGGTCATTGTGGAAAGTAATGAGCCGGTCCTTGAACATGGAAATTCTGTAATAGGCGAAACAGAGGCTTCCATTGGAAGGCACATTGCTTCCCTTGTACGGGATGGAGACTGCCTCCAGCTTGGAATCGGCGCCATACCGGATGCGGTTTTAAGGTGTCTGGACGATAAAAAGGATCTGGGAATCCATTCCGAGATGGTATCTGACGGAGTGGTGGATTTGTATGAAAAAGGAGTCATTACAGGAAAAAGAAAGAATATTGATAAAGGGAAAATGGTCGTTACCTTTATGCTTGGTACAAGAAGGCTGTATGACTTTGTAAATGACAATCCGGCCGTGTCTTTAATGCCTGTGAGTTATGTAAATGATCCCTTTATCATAAGCCAAAATGACAACGTGGTATCCATCAATTCTGCGCTGCAGATCGACTTGATGGGGCAGGTGTGTGCAGAGGCCATTGGTTTAAAGCAATATTCCGCAGTGGGAGGACAGGTGGATTTTGTGAGAGGTGCAGCTGCGTCTAAGGGCGGACGTTCCATTATAGCATTCCCTTCTGTCACAAAGGGGGGAAGCGTATCGAAAATCGTTCCTTTCCTTTCGGAAGGAGCAGCCGTGACTACCAGCAGAAATGATGTGGATTATATTGTGACGGAACAGGGCATTGCCCGTATGAAGGGAAAGACGTTAAGGGAACGGGCCAGAGCACTGGTTAAGATTGCCCATCCGGACTTTCAGGAAGGGCTTAAAGAGGAATTTGAAAGACGTTTTTCGGAGCCTTACTAATGCGGAAAAGCCTTGTATTATCATGAGATATATGGTATGTAAGAAATACCGGGTCCCTGCAGAGATGCCCGGTTCCCGGTCCGGACAGATATCATCCGGACCGGGAAGGTATCACATGTCATTAAGAAGATAGCCCCAGCAGTTTCCTTGCCTCATCCAGTAATTCCTGGCTGGTTTCCTCTACCAGGATAACATCTGTGACAGAGGGGATTGCGGCTTTGATTTGGGCCGCAATCAGTTCTTCGCTGGTGCGGCTGGCAGCGGGACAGCCGGAACATTTGCCGGTTAACCGGACTTTTAAAATGTTATGTTCCAGGCTCAGTACCGTGACGTTGCCTTCGTGTTCGGCCAATGCCGGGCGTACCTTCTTATTGAGGATCATTTCAATCTGCTCTCTTGTTCCTGTCATGGCAAACCCTCCTTTTGAAACAGTGTAACAGCAGGGAGGAGCCTTTGTCAATCCGGATACCGATACGAATATCTGATGGATACCGATAGGAAAAAACAATAAAAGAAAAGAGGGAACCGGTATGTCGGCCAATTTTGAACATTACAAAGTTTTTTATTATGTTGCTAAGTATAAGAATTTCACAAGGGCTGCCAATGCTCTTTTAACCAGTCAGCCTTCAGTGACCTGCTATATACAGAACCTTGAAAACGTGCTGGGCTGCAAGCTGTTTATACGGTCGAAAAAGGGCGTTGTCCTAACCAGTGAAGGAGAACTGCTTTACAGCTATGTGGCCCCTGCCTGTATGCAGTTTATGCAGGGCGAGGAAGCCTTAAAGGAGAGGCTTGGGAAACAGATTGAGCAGATCAACGTGGGAGCTACCCAGATGGCTATGCATTCCTATCTGCTGGCTGGGCTTCATCAGTTTAAAGAACAATTTCCTCAGGTCAGGTTAAACATCTTCACCTATAACACGCCCCAGACCTTAAGTGAACTGAAGGCAGGGAAAATTGATTTGGGAATTATTACAACACCGTTTTACTGCGATGAGAACATAAAGTCAGTCAAGGTAAAGACCTTTTGCAGTCTTCTGGCAGGGGGTAAGAAATATGAGGAATACAGCGGAAAAATCAGTTACCTTTCGGAACTTTCCACACTTCCGTTAATAACCATGTCAAACGTCACAACGACCTTTGCCTTTTTCCAGGAATTTTACCATTCCTGCGGCCTGGTCATGCAGCCGGCCATAGAAGTGGCAGGTATTGACTTGATTCTTCCGGTAATCGTGCAGAACTTAGGAATTGGATTTGTTCCCGAAGAGCTGGCCCGGCCGGCCCTTGAAAAGGGAGAGATCGTAGAAATAAAGCTGCATGAACAGATACCGGAACGAAGTATCTGCATTGTCAGCGACAGCCGCCGGCCCTTAAGCTCGGCTGCAAAGCAGCTTCAGCAGATGTTAGAAGGCGACTGCCCGTGAGCTCGCTAAACAGTAGGTTCTGTGAGCTTCACTGCGGACTTAAGGTATAAAAAATGAAGGAGCATAAGCATGGATTTTAATTTATCAAAAAAACATCTTCTCGCAAGAAGCCTGTTCCGGCAGTTTGCTGAAAAAGAAGCAAAGCCTCTGGCACAGGAGACCGACGAGACGGAAATATTTCCAAAATCAACCGTTGAAAAAATGGCAAAAAACGGATTCCTGGGAATACCGGTTCCCAGGGAATACGGCGGCCAGGGCTGTGATCCCCTTACATACGTTATGTGCGTGGAGGAACTTGCCAAAGCATGTGCGGCAACTGCCGTCATTGTATCCGCCCACACTTCTCTTTGTATTGATCCCATACTTACCTATGGAAGCGAAGCCCAGAAGCAAAAGTACATCCCAGACCTTGCTTCCGGAAAGAAGCTTGGTGCTTTTGGACTGACGGAGGCCGGGGCCGGCACAGATGCCCAGGGACAGCAGACAAAGGCAGTACTGGATGGAGACCACTGGGTAATAAATGGTTCCAAGTGCTTTATCACCAATGGAAAAGAAGCCGATGTTTACGTCATTATCGCTGTGACCGGCACGGTGGAAAAGCACGGGAAAAAGTTAAAGGAAATCTCTGCCTTTTTAGTGGAGAAGGGGACTCCTGGCTTTTCTTTCGGGACAAAGGAGAAGAAAATGGGGATCAGAGGTTCTTCTACCTATGAATTAATTTTCACGGATTGCAAAATCCCGAAGGAAAACTTACTTGGAATCCAGGGAAAGGGATTTCAGATCGCCATGCATACCTTAGACGGAGGAAGGATCGGCATTGCTGCCCAGGCCCTTGGCATCGCGGAAGGAGCCTTTGATTCCACGGTAAAATACGTTAAGGAAAGAAAGCAGTTTGGCCGCAGCATCGGCCAGTTCCAGAATACCCAGTTTCAGTTGGCAGATATGGCAACCAGAATTGAAGCAGCCAGGCTGCTGGTATATCAGGCTGCTATGGCAAAAGCCACGCAAAAGAACTACAGCGTGGAAGCAGCCATGGCAAAGCTATATGCGGCGGAGGCCGCCATGGATGTGACCACAAAAGCGGTACAGCTCCATGGTGGTTACGGATATATCAGGGAATACGAGGTGGAACGCATGATGCGAGATGCAAAAATCACGGAGATATACGAGGGAACCTCGGAGGTGCAGCGCATGGTCATATCCGGGAATATTTTAAAATAAGGAGGGCTTGTTGTGAAAATAGTAGTCTGTATCAAACAGGTACCTGATACAAAAAACGGGGTAAAATTCAAACCGGACGGTACTCTGGACCGGGGAGCCATGGCAAGTGTCATGAACCCGGACGACAAAGCCGGACTGGAAGCAGCCCTTCGCCTAAAGGACTTACATGGCGGGGAAGTGACTGTTGTCACCATGGGACTTCCCAAAGCGGAAGAGGTATTGCGGGAGGCCCTGGCTATGGGAGCGGATCAGGCAATTCTAATAACAGACCGGGTGCTGGGAGGAGCTGATACGTGGGCAACTTCCTCTACATTGGCCGGAGCAGTCAGAAATCTGGAATACGATCTGATTATTACAGGACGTCAGGCCATTGACGGGGATACCGCTCAGGTTGGGCCCCAGCTTTCCGAACATTTAGGCATTCCGGTGATTTCCTATGCCCAGAAGATCCGGGTAGAGGGAGACTGTGTGATTGCAGAGCGTCAGTTTGAGGACCGGTATCACGTTTTAAAGGCAAAGCTTCCCTGTCTGATTACAGCGCTTTCTGAGCTTAACGAGCCCCGTTATATGACGCCGGGCGGGATCTTTGATGCGTTTGATGCGGATATTACGGTATGGGGGAGAGGGGATTTAAAAGATGTAGCGGATACGGACATCGGACTAAAAGGCTCTCCCACCCAGATCGCAAAGGCTTCCGATAAGGTGAAAAAGGGAACGGGAGATATGATTAATGGAACCCCTGTGGAATCTGCTGCATTGATTGTGGAAAAGTTAAAGGAAAGACATGTTATTTAGCGGAAGAGAGGGGAGACAGGCAATATGAATTTGGAAGAATACAAAGGGATCTGCGTTTTTGCACAGCAGACAGATCACCGGTTAAACAGCATTGCTTTTGAATTGCTTGGAAAAGGAAAAGAACTTGCGAAGGATTTAAAGACAGATGTGACCGCAGTGCTCATTGGTTATGAAATCATGGGATTGGCGGACGAACTTGCCGCATATGGTGCTGACAGGGTGATCATCGTGGATGGACCGGAGTTCAAAGAATACCGTGCGGAGCCCTATACCCATGCACTTGCTTCTGCAATCGGGAAATACAAGCCGGAAATCGTTCTCATAGGCGCAACTGCTGTGGGAAGAGAGTTAGGGCCCAAGGTGTCGGCCAGAATTGCAACAGGGCTCACTGCGGATTGTACAAAGCTGGAAATTGGGGATTTTCCGTTACATACAGTTCCGGATAAGGAGCAGAAGCATAATCAGCTTCTGATGACCCGCCCCGCATTCGGCGGCAATACCATAGCGACCATCGCCTGCCCCAATCATCGCCCCCAGATGGCCACAGTCCGTCCGGGAGTAATGCGTACCGCCGGTAAGCTTCAGGGCAGAAAGGCTGTGATTGAGGAATTCAATCCTGGCTATTATAGCAGGAAGGATACAGAGATCCTGGAGATTGTGAAAGCCGTAAATGAAACAGCAGACATTATGGATGCTAAAATATTGGTGTCAGGGGGACGTGGCATAGGCGGTCCGGAAAACTTCCACCTTCTGAAGGAGCTTGCAGATGCACTGGGCGGAGAGGTAAGCTGCTCAAGGGCCGTTGTGGACGCAGGCTGGAAGCCTAAGGACCTACAGGTGGGCCAGACCGGAAAGACCGTTCGTCCCAATGTGTATTTTGCCGTTGGAATCTCCGGGGCAATCCAGCATGTGGCAGGTATGGAAGAGTCTGATCTGATCATTGCAATCAATAAAGATGAAAGCGCCCCCATTTTTGAGGTCGCAGATTACGGGATTACCGGTGACTGGAAGAAAATCGTTCCGGAACTGACCAGGCAGCTTCAGGCAGTCAGGGACGGAATATAGGGATTTGGGCCGGATTCGTTATTGAAATAGAGTTTATGGTATGTTATAATAATATATATCAGTCCAGAGAGAATGAGAGCGCAGCAGGACAACTGAAAAGTTGTCTTTTGGTGCGCTTTTTTGTTGGATGAAAAAAGGGATCTTATTTGAAGCCATTATTTTCAGGAGGGGTTGAAAAATATGTATCAGACAATCATCATTGAAGATGACCCAATCGTTGCTTCTATTAACCGTCATTTTGTAGAATTAAATAAAGATATGGAAGTATGCGGTTGTTTTAGCAATGGACAGGATGCTCTGAACTATCTGGAGGAGCATTCGGTAGATTTGGCCATCACGGAACTGTATATGCCGAAAATGGATGGAATGGAGCTTCTGCGGGAGATCCGGAGACAGGAGAAGGATCTGGATGTCATCGTAGTAAGTTCCGCCAATGATGTAAAGCATGTTAAGAAATTTCTTTCGCTTGGAATTATCGACTATCTGATAAAGCCATTTGAATATACCAGGTTTAATCATGCTTTGGAGAAGTTCACGAAAAGCCAGGAATTGCTGAAACCCCGTAATTTCTCCCAGTCCCAATTAGATAAGCTTTTTTACATTTCTTCTTTGCCCCTGGCAGAAGAAAACAGCAAGGGAATCCAGGAAGCTACCTTAAGCAGTATATTGGATTATATGAAGATGCACCAGCTGGATCCAATGACAAGCGATATGATTGCCAAAGAGGTCCGGTTGTCCAGTGTGACGGTCAGAAGGTATATGAACTATCTGTTGGAAAAACAGAGGGTTATCAGTGACATTGATTATAATACTGGAGGAAGGCCCAGTGTTATTTACCGTTACATAATCGAAGAGGAGTGCCTGGCAGAGTGAGAAAAGTGCCGGAAACACTTGGCAGGTGTTCCGGCCTTTTCTTATTGGTCACATTTACAGGATAGCAAAGGAATATTTATGCCCAGGGGATTGCGCTGTAGAGAAGCACTGCAGCTAAGGCACCGATCAGAGGCCCGAATAACACGATGGGAGCATATTTCCAATTGGAACTGCCTTTATCCTTGATGGGAAGGACGGCGTGAGCAAGCCTGGGGCCTAAATCCCTGGCAGGATTGATGGCGTATCCAGTTAAACCTCCAAGGGACATACCGATGGAAACAATGATTCCAAACACAAAAAGGTTACTAAGTCCAGGAACCGCTCCTGTCTGTCCGATGCCTTTAATGGCAAATACAAGAACGAATGTTCCGATAGCTTCGCTTAACAGGTTGCGGCCGGTGTTGGGAATCGCAGGTGAAGTACAGAAAACACCTCGTTTCGTGGCCTGGCTCTCCGTTGCGTCAAGCTGATCCTTAAACAATAAGTAAACCAGGACGGCACCGGTAAATGCTCCTGCGAATTGTGCGATCACATATCCCGGAACAAGGTCCCATGGAAGGCTTCCGTCTGCTGCCAGGGCTACGGTAACAGCCGGATTAAAATGGGCTCCGGAAGCTGCACCGAAGATGAAAGCAGGAATCATAACCGCGAACCCCCATGCAAAGGAGACCTGGATGGAACCTCCACCCTTCATACCGGACTTATCCAGGTTAACATTGGCGACTACGCCATCTCCAAGCAAAATCAAAATCATAGTTCCTAAAAATTCTGCTATATACATTAACATACGTTTCCTCCCTGAAACTTTTATTTAGTTTTCTAATCTTCTTTTGCCCAATCAAAGGAATATTTCACAGCTCTGTTCCAGCCATTAATCCTCTTCGTTCTTTCTTCCCCGCTGATAACAGGTTCAAAGGTCCTGTCAATGGCCCAGTTCTTTATAACATCTTCCTTGTTTTCCCAATATCCCACTGCCAGTCCTGCCAGATAGGCGGCACCCATAGCAGTAGTCTCCACACATTGGGGGCGGTTTACGGGTGCATTTATGATATCTGCCTGGGTCTGCATAAGGTAATTGTTGGCACTGGCTCCCCCGTCAACCTTTAAGGAGGCCAGTTCGATTCCGGAATCCGATCTCATTGCCTGCAGCACGTCATTGACCTGATAGGCCAGGGAATCCAGGGTTGCGCGGATGATATGGCACTTGTTCACGCCACGGGTAATTCCCACCACAGTTCCTCTGGCGTACTGATCCCAATGGGGAGCCCCCAGTCCTGTAAATGCAGGAACGACGTAGCAGCCGTTGGTGTCCTTTACCTTGCGGGCCATATATTCAGAATCCTGGGCAGAATCAATGAATTTCAGTTCATCCCGAAGCCACTGTACGGCGGCTCCTGCTACGAAGATGGAGCCTTCCAGAGCATAATTCACTTTTCCATCCAGTCCCCAGGCAATGGTAGTCACCAGGCCGTTGCTGGAGAATACAGGCTTTTCTCCGGTGTTCATCAGTAAGAAGCATCCGGTTCCATATGTATTTTTAGCTTCACCGGCAGTAAAGCAGGTCTGACCGAAAAGTGCTGCCTGCTGATCCCCTGCAGCGCCGCTGACCGGAATAGGACCGCCAAAGAACTGAGAGTCCGATTCCCCGTATATGCAGCTTGAGGGTTTTGCCTGGGGAAGCAGGGACTTTGGAATATTAAGTTCTGTAAGAATGTCCTCATCCCATTCTAAGGTATTGATATTAAACATCATGGTACGGGAAGCGTTGGAGTAGTCTGTTACGTGAACCCGTCCCTTCGTCAGTTTCCAGATCAGCCATGTTTCTACGGTTCCGAATAAAAGTTCTCCTCTTTCAGCCCTTTCCCTTGCGCCCTCTACGTTATCCAGGATCCATTTTAATTTGGTTCCGGAAAAATAGGCGTCAATGACCAGTCCGGTTTTGGAGCGGAAGGTATCGACCAATCCTTTTTCCTTTAAAGAATCACAGTATTCAGAAGTTCTGCGGCATTGCCATACGATTGCGTGATAAACGGGATCGCCGGTTGCCTTATCCCATACGATAGTAGTTTCTCTCTGGTTGGTGATTCCGATTGCAGAAATGTCTTCTGCAGAAGCACCTATCTTGGACATAGCTTCCACTGCAACCCCCAATTGCGTGGACCAAATCTCATTTGCATCGTGCTCCACCCAGCCGGGTTTTGGAAAATACTGGGTAAATTCCTTTTGAGCAACGCTGCAGATTTCCCCTTTTTCATTGAATAGGATACACCGGTTACTTGTTGTGCCCGCATCCAATGCCATTACATACTTTGCCATAAAAATTCTCCTTTTCCTTTTGTTTTTAATCATTATAGGAAAACCCTGGCGAAAAAAGAAGAATAGGAAAGTAAAGAATGAATTACGTAAGTAAGAAACGCAAGTCCATTTATTTTACTTACATAATGTGTTCAATACTTTCCAATGATTCCGCTCACTTCTGATATATGATAAATTATTATCAATGTAAGAGGTTGGGAGGTTTTATACAATGGTTTACAGCTATTATCCGGGCTGCACATTGAAGACAAAGGCGAAGAAGCTGGACCGCTATGCCAGAGATTGTGCCCAAATATTTGAGATTGAGCTGGAAGAGATAGAAGACTGGCAATGCTGCGGAGGCGTCTACCCTGGTATGGCAGACGAACTGGCTACACGCCTTTCTCCTGTGCGCGCATTAAGAGAGGCCGGGGATAAAAAGCAGGATCTGGTGACTGTATGCTCTGCATGTCACCACGTGATAAAAAGAGTTAATGAGGATGTAAAGACCTCCGGAGAAATAAGGAGGAAGATCAACGCTTATCTGGAACCTGAGAAAGGTTATGAAGGTGAGACAAAGGTGATCCACTACTTAGAACTGCTTCGCGACCGGATAGGCTTAGACCGGATCAGGGAAAAAGTAAAACAACCTCTTAATGGAAAGAAGATAGCTCCTTATTATGGCTGCCTGCTTTTAAGGCCTTACGATGTAATGAATTTTGACGATCCGGAAAATCCATCGATTATGGAAGAGTTTCTCCTTGCAATCGGTGCCAAACCGGTACACTATGCTTTAAAAAATGAGTGCTGCGGCGGGTATGTGACCATGGAAGATGAGGAATTTGCTTCTAGAAAAAGTTCCTCTATTATGGAAGCTGCTATGGACCAGGGAGCGGAAAGCATGATTACTGCCTGTCCCCTATGTAAATACAATCTGGAAAACAGCGGTCTTAAAAATGGAATTCCGGTCTACTATTTTACGGAACTTTTGGCAGAAGCTCTGGGAGTGAAAGAACAGGAGGAAGGAACGTGAGGGAAGAAATTTTAAGAATCAGCGGTGTGAATCCCTTAAAATGTATGAAATGCGGAAAATGTACCGCTTCCTGCCCTGCATTTGAAAAGATGGAATATCACCCGCATCAATTTGTGGAAATGGTTCAAAACAATCATATCACTCCTCTTTTGGAATCGGAATCCCAGTATTACTGTATGTCCTGTCTGGTCTGTGAGGAGCGGTGCCCCAGAGGGGTGAAGCCCCAGAAACTTATAGAAGCCGTCCAGGTTTTAAAGTTAAGGGCGTCGGAAGGCAACCGGCTGAAACCACAGGATGTGGCAAACCGGCTGGATCCTTCGCTTCCTCAGCAGGCCCTTATGGCGGCATTCAGAAAGTACAGCAGGTGACAAAAGAAAGGAAGGGAAGAATTTGCAGAAAATAGGAGTTTTTGTCTGTTGGTGCGGAAGCAACATTGCGGCTACTGTGGATGTAAGTAAGGTTGCAGGAGCCGTTAGGGAAGAACCAGACGTTGTTTTTGCATCTGATTATTCATACATGTGTTCGGAAGCCGGCCAGCTTATGATCCAAAACGCCATAAAGGAAAAAGGACTGACCGGAATTGTGGTGTGCTCCTGCTCCCCGCGCATGCATGAGGCCACGTTCCGCAAAGCTGCACAGGCTGCGGGTCTGAATCCTTATATGGTGGAAATCGCCAATATCAGGGAGCAATGCTCCTGGATCCATAAAGATAAAGAAGAAGGAACGAAAAAAGCAATTCTCTTAGCTAAGGCGGCAATTGCCAAGGTCCGGTTTAACGAACCGCTGACATCGAGAGAAACCCCGGTGACAAAGCGGGCTCTGGTGATCGGAGGAGGAATTGCGGGAATCCAGACGGCCCTAGATATTGCTGATGCAGGATTTGAAGTTGATATTGTAGAGAAATCACCAACCATAGGCGGAAAAATGGCTCAGCTTGATAAGACGTTTCCCACTTTGGACTGTGCGGCCTGTATCCTCACACCTAAGATGGTGGACGCAGCAGCTCACGAGAAGATCCGTTTGTTTACCTACAGTGAAGTGGAGAAGGTAAAAGGATTTGTGGGGAATTTCACCGTTGATATCCGGAAAAAAGCCAGAAGCATACTGGAAGAGAAGTGCACGGGCTGCGGAGCGTGTACGGAAAAATGCCCTTCCAGGAAAACAGGAAACGAATTTAATGAAAGGCTGGATAACCGGACTGCTATTTATATCCCCTTTGCCCAGGCAATCCCAAATATACCGTCCATTGACAGGGAAGCCTGCATTCATTTTAAAACCGGCAAATGCGGCATATGCCAAAAGACCTGCGGCGTTGGAGCCATTGATTTTGACCAGCAGGATGAGAGGATCACCAGGAAATACGGAGCCATTGTGGCTGCCACAGGGTTTCAGCCCATCTCCCTGGAACGGTTTGACGAATTCCAGTATTCTAAAAGTCCCGATGTCATCACTTCCTTAGAACTGGAACGGCTGATGAATGCCGCCGGCCCCACAAAAGGAGAACTGGTAAAGCCCTCCAGCCGTAAACATCCAAGCGATATGGTATTTGTCCAGTGCGTCGGCTCCCGGGGGGAATCCTGCAGGGAGAAGAGTTACTGCTCCAAGATCTGCTGTATGTACACTGCCAAACATGCCATGATGATCCGTGATAAATATCCGGACATCAATGTTCATGTATTTTACATTGACGTACGCACACCGGGAAAGAATTTCGACGAATTTTACCGCAGGGCAGTGGAAGATTACGGCGTTGATTACCGGAAAGGTATGGTGGGTAAGGTCATGGAGCAAAAGGACGGTAAGCTGTTAGTACAGGCCTCCGACTTACTGACCGGAGAACAGCTTCTGTTACATACGGATATGGTGGTATTGGCAACGGCCATAGAGCCGGATAAATCGGCCAGGGCTCTGGCTACGATGCTCACGGCAAGCATGGACACCAACGACTTTTTTACGGAGGCCCATCCCAAGCTGAGGCCCGTGGAAAGTCCCACTGCAGGAATATTCTTATCAGGAACCTGTCAGGGTCCCAAAGATATTCCGGAGACAGTGGCCCAGGCAGGAGCAGCCGCAGCAAAGGTCATCGGTCTTTTAAGCAGAAAGAAGCTTTTAAATAACCCTCAAGTGGCAAAGGCAGAGGAACGTTTGTGCAGCGGGTGTTCGGGCTGTTCCAAAGTCTGTCCATACGGAGCGATTGACTACGAAGTGAGAGAGATCTGGGATCATGGGGTCAGGAAAACGCGGAGGATAGCTGTGGTAAACGAGGCGGTGTGCCAGGGCTGCGGAGCCTGTACGGTGACCTGCCCATCCGGAGCCATGGACTTAAAGGGATTTACTGCAAAACAGATTATGGCGGAGGTAGATGCGATATGCAGATAGAAGATAACAGCAACAAGGAGTTCCGGCCTCTCATCCTGGCTTTTTGCTGCAACTGGTGCAGCTATGCAGGGGCCGATCTGGCGGGTTCCAGCCGCTCTTCCTATCCGGCAGAAGTAAAGATTATCCGGGTCCCCTGTTCCTGCAGGGTGAATCCCTTATTCCTGTTAAGGGCCTTTGAAAAGGGGGCAGATGGTGTGATCTTAGCCGGCTGTCATCCGGGTGACTGCCATTATTCCACAGGCAATTACTATACCAGAAGAAGGATGGCTCTTTTGTTTGACATGTTGGATTACCTGGGAATCGAAAGGGAGAGAACCAGGGTGGAGTGGATTTCCGCAGCAGAGGGTGCCAAGTTCTCTACGACCATGAATGCCTTCACCCAGACAATTAAAGAACTGGGACCAAACAGAAAGCTGAGGGATTTACGATGCATGCCATAGAAGAAACCATAAAAGAAACATGTAAAAAGCTCTGGGATGATGGAGAAGTAAACCGGATTCTGGCATGGGAAAAGGGACTCTTTGACCATGACGCGGCTCCCGCCCTGTTTCGGAGCCGGGAACGTATTTCTCATCTGGTTTACAATGAGCACTGCGGGGGAAACTTAAGCAAATTCCTGATAAAAGAAATGGAAAAAGAAGGAAAGGTACTGGTCCTTTTAAAGCCCTGCGATACCTATGGATTTAACCAGCTTTTATCGGAGAATCGGATAAACCGGGAAAAGGTTTACATTCTGGGCGTTCCCTGCGGCGGAATGAGGGATGAAAAGGGTCTTCTCTTTAAATGCCTCTCCTGTAAGGGCAATGATTTCAAAGCCTTCGACCAGATCATAGAATCGGATCTGTCCGTTCCGGCTCCGGTTCCCTCCGGTGAAGAAGAGAAATTAAACCAGATGACTGCAGAAGAACGTTTTGCATTTTGGCGTGGACAGCTTTCCAAATGCATCCGCTGCAATGCCTGCCGCAACGTATGTCCTGCCTGCAGCTGTATTAAATGTGTATTTGACAACCGGGATTCCGGAATAGAGGCAAAGGCCAATTCTGATGCTTTTGAAGAAAATCTGTTTCATATCATAAGAGCCTTCCACGTGGCGGGAAGGTGCACAGACTGCGGGGAGTGCAGCCGGGTCTGTCCCCAGAACATTCCTCTCTATTTGCTTAACAGGAAAATGATTGAGGAGATGAATGAACGGTACGGAACCTATCAGGCAGGAGAAAATCCCGAAGCTAAGTCTCCCTTAATGGAGTTTAAGGAGTCTGATCCGGAAATTTCGGCCGAATACGGGAAAGGCGGTGTGTCTTCATGTTAAAAATGCCATTGAAATGTCTTGATGCGCTTTTTTTGGAACTATCAAAGGAGCACCAGGTTTTTGCTCCCATGGAAAAGGCGGGGAGTGTCTCCTTCTTTCCATGGAAAGAGGGCGACACCGTATGTCTTGATACTCTTTTAACAGATCATTCACCTAAGTCCTTTTTCTTTCCCCAGTCGGAAACGTTATACCGTGCCAGGAGAGAAGAGGGAAGTCTTTCCATTGTTCCAGAAGAAGCGGAGGAAATCAGCTCTGTTTATTTTGGTGTAAGAGCCTGTGACCGGAGAAGCTTTGAGATCCTGGACCGGGTATTCCTAAGCACACCCTGCGATTCCTGCTACGAGTCCAAAAGAAGGAACGGGTATGTGGTAACACTGGCCTGTGAGAATCCGGAAGATACCTGTTTTTGCCAAACTTTTGGCATCGACCCTGCCTGGCCGGGAGGAGATGTGTCCGTCTGGATCGCAGACGGAGACCTGTACTGGAAAAGCCTGACCGAAAAGGGAGAAGCATTAACGGAATTAGTCGAAGGGTTGTTTGAGGCGGGAGACCACGAAAAGGCAGAGGAGGAGAAAGCAAAGATCCGGAAGAAGCTGGAAGCTCTGCCCCTTAAGGATTTGAGTCTTGGACGGTTTGAACATCCGGATTCCGCCATGGATTTATTTGAGTCAGAACAATGGGAAACCTTATCTGACACCTGCCTCGGCTGCGGGATCTGTACGTTTCTATGCCCCACCTGCCAGTGCTATGATATATGCGACTATGACACAGGCCATGAAATCAGGAAGTTCCGCTGCTGGGATTCCTGCATGTATCCGGGTTTTACGGAGATGTCCCATGGAAATAACAGAAACAGCCAAATGCAGCGGTTCCGTCAGAGATTCATGCATAAGCTAGTATATTTTCCGGAAAACAACGGCGGAGTATATTCCTGTGTGGGTTGCGGAAGGTGTCTGCGCAAATGTCCGTCTTCCTTAAATATTGTCAGGGTGATAAAAGCGATAGGAGAGTCAGATGCCGAAGGAGGAAACGATGAGTAACAGAACCAATGTATTGATTCCGGGGATCGGCGTGATTACAGATGTAAGAAGGGATACACCGGACGTGAAAACCTTCCGTGTAAATGGGCTGGAGGGCAGAAAACCCTTTGAGCATATGCCGGGTCAATGTGCCATGCTATCGATTCCGGGAGTTGGGGAAGCCATGTTTTCCATCACTTCCTCACCAACCAACCGGGATTACATGGAGTTTTCCATTAAAAAATGCGGCTGCCTCACAGACTGGCTTCACCAGATGGAAAAGGGGCAGGAAATTGCCCTGCGAGGACCTTATGGCAATTATTTTCCAGTAGATACGGATTTAAAAGGTAAGAACCTGCTCTTTATCGCCGGAGGGATCGGAATCGCACCTCTGCGGTCTGTGATTCATTACGTCATTGATAACCGGGGGGATTACGGCCTGGTGGATATTGTTTACGGAGCCCGTTCGGCAGAGGACCTGGTGGATTTAGAAGAGATGAGGAAGGACTGGTCAAATGTGGAGGGCTTTCGTGTACATCTGACCATTGACCGGGCAGAAGAAGGCTGGGATGGGAATGTGGCCTTTGTGCCTGATTATGTCAGGGAACTGAAATTTTCAAATGACAGAACCGCTTTGGTTTGCGGTCCGCCTGTAATGATAAAATTTGTGCTTCAGGCACTGGAAGAAATGGGATTTGCCGGTACTGAAATCTATACGACCATGGAACTTAAGATGAAATGCGGAGTGGGCAAATGCGGGCGCTGTAACATAGGCTCTAAGTACGTCTGCAAGGATGGACCGGTGTTCCGTTATGATGAATTGGGCGTCCTGCCCTCTGAATATTAGGAGGTTGACCAATGAATGACATGATTACTGTTTATCTGTTCGGTAAAAAATACACGGTTCCGTCCAACTTAACCATAATGGGAGCAATGGAGTACGCAGGATACCAGCTTGTGCGGGGCTGCGGCTGCAGGTGCGGCTTCTGCGGAGCCTGTGCCACGATTTACCGAATCAAGGGAGACAGGGAATTAAAGACCTGCCTGGCCTGCCAGACCCAGGTCCGGGAAAATATGTATGTAGCCACCCTTCCCTTTTTCCCTCTGGTAAAAGAGGTTTATGACATAAATGAAGTTCCGGTCAATGAACAGGTCATGATGGAGCTGTATCCGGAAATCTACAAATGCATCGGGTGTGCGGCCTGTACCAAGAGCTGTCCCCAGGGCCTGGACACCATGCAGTATATCGCATATGCCCAGAGGGGGGAATTGGAAAAATGTGCCGAAGAGTCCTTTGACTGTGTAATGTGCGGAATCTGTTCATCCAGGTGTCCAGCCGGGATTTCCCATCCCCAGGTGGGTCTTTTAGCCAGGCGGATCACCGGAAAATATCTGGCTCCGGAGGCAAGGCACTTAACCAACCGGGTAAGAGAGGTGGAGGCTGGTGATTTTACGGAGTTGATCGAAGCGATCATGGCAAAACCCCTGGAAGAACTGAAAAACCTTTATAATACCAGGGAAATCGAAAAGTAGGAGGAATAGACATGTTTACAGCCAAGATGATGGATTCCGTAAAAAAGGTCGAGGCCACCAGAAAAGAGCGGATGGAGACTGAGCCCAGGAGAATGACGGCCGAAGAAAAGGAAAAGCTGCTGAAAGCCTATCATCCGGATTATAAAGAGGAAGAGTTTGCCATACTGAAGGCAGGTCCTAATAAGGGAGAAAAGGTGCCCAGAGAACTGGGAGTCCTTTTGCAGGCCAGGAGCCGGATCAAAGACACTGATGTGGATTTATCATCTCCGGATTATGATACGGACGTTCTGATCATCGGGGGAGGGGGAGCAGGCAGTGCAGCTGCCATTGAGGCTTCTAGGGCAGGAGCAGAGGTATTGATCGTCACGAAGCTCCGTCTGGGGGATGCCAACACCATGATGGCGGAAGGCGGAATCCAGGCTGCTGACAAAGAGAATGATTCCCCCCAGATCCACTACTTAGACGCCCTGGGAGGAGGACATTTTGCCAACCGTCCCCAGCTTTTAAAGAAACTGGTCATGGAAGCTCCGGGGGCCCTTAAATGGTTAAATGAGCTGGGAGTGATGTTTGACAAGGACAAAGACGGGAACATGATCACCACTCACGGGGGCGGCACTTCCAGAAAGCGGATGCACGCTGCGGCTGACTATACGGGTGCGGAGATCATGAGAGTGCTCCGGGATGAAGTATTAAACCTCCCGATTTCCTTAGCTGATTATACCTCTGCCATTGAACTCATTTTAGATGAGGAGGGAAGAGCGGCGGGAGCAGTTCTTATGAATATGGAAACAGGAGAGCTTTTAACAGCCAGGGCAAAAACCGTAATCCTGGCCACAGGGGGAGCAGGACGGCTCCACTATCAGGGATTTCCTACCTCCAACCACTACGGGGCCACGGCCGACGGCCTGGTTTTGGCTTACCGGGCAGGGGCAAAGCTTCTCTACCAGGACACCCTTCAGTACCATCCCACGGGGGTGGCTTTTCCGGAACAGATTTATGGGGCTCTGGTCACAGAAAAGGTCCGTTCCCTAGGCGCCATGCTGGTCAATGCCGGAGGAGAGGCTTTCATGCACCCCTTGGAGACCAGAGATGTGTCCGCCGCCTCCATTATCAGAGAGTGTGCAAACGGGAAAGGGGTTGTCACTCCACTTGGGAAGGGGATCTGGCTGGATACTCCCATGATCGATTTGATTCATGGGAAAGGAACTCTGGAAAAGCGTCTTCCCGGAATGCTGCGAATGTATTTAAAATATGAAATCGATATGAGAAAAACCCCTATATTGATCTATCCTACCCTTCATTACCAAAACGGCGGAATCGAGATCGGCGCGGATTGCCAGAGCACCATAGAGAATTTATTTGTGGCAGGAGAAGCGGTGGGAGGGATTCACGGAAGGAACCGTCTTATGGGGAATTCTCTTCTGGATATTATTGTTTTTGGCCGCAATGCCGGAACATGTGCGGCCAGACGCGTGAAAGACATACATACAGGGAAGCTTACTTTGGCACATATCAGAGAGATGGAAGAGGAGTGCCAAAGGGCCGGTATTGTCACGGATAAAATTTCCCCGCTGCTTTTGCCAAAGTATGCCAGAACAGCGGGGCAGCTATAAGAAGGAGGAAGCCCCCTGCGGGGATACCTATATGCCCTCGGGATTCGCGCTTTAGAGGGGCGCTTACCCTGGGGCAGGCTCTGCCCAAAAAGCATGGGCAAGAAGGAGGAAATATGAGAGAAATATCAGTAAAGACATTGATCGATGTAGTAGAAAAGCTGTGCATTGATGCAAATCAGTACTTACCGGAAGATGTGAAGAAGGCAATCAAAACCTGCCGTGCCTGTGAGGACTGGGACATTGCCGCCGGGGTTCTTGACAATATTATTGAGAACTTTGAAATTGCAGAAAGGGAAGATGTTCCCATCTGTCAGGATACGGGCATGGCCTGTGTGTTTCTGGAGATCGGCCAGGATGTCCACCTTGTGGACGGGGACTTGACTGAAGCAATCAATGAAGGCGTGCGCAGAGGCTACGAAAAGGGATTTTTAAGAAAATCCGTCGTAAAAGACCCGGTAAGGCGAGGAAATACAGGGGATAACACTCCGGCTTTAATCTATACGGAAATCTTTCCGGGAGACCAGGTGAAAATTACGGTAGGACCCAAAGGCTTTGGAAGCGAGAACATGAGCGCACTCCGCATGTTCAAGCCTTCAGCGGGTCTCCAGGGAATCAAGGATTTTATTCTGGAAACCGTATCCGCCGCAGGTCCCAATCCCTGTCCTCCCGTTGTAGTGGGCGTAGGGATTGGAGGCAGCTTTGACAAGGCAGCCCTATTGGCGAAAAAGGCTTTGATGAGAGATTTGGATTCCTCCAATCCGGATCCTTACTATGCGGATCTGGAAAAAGAGATGCTGGAAAAGATCAACCTTCTGGGAATCGGTCCCCAGGGCTTTGGCGGAAAGACCACTGCCATTGGAGTAAACATTGAAACCATGCCTACCCATATCGCAGGCATGCCCTGTGCCATCAATATCAACTGTCATGTGACACGCCATAAAACGGAAGTAGTCTGAATGTTTTAGAAAGACTCAAACGGTGAAAGACGCACGCCGCTGTTCCTTACTTTTTCGTGCCGCAGGCGTCAGCGGCGGATTGGAGATAAAAATGATAAAGCATATTACACTGCCTTTGACAAGAGAATTGTCTAAAACCCTTCACGCAGGAGATACGGTTTATCTGACCGGTGATATCTACACTTCCAGGGACGCCGGGCATAAGCGTATGTGTGAGACCCTTGCAAAAGGGGAAAAGCTGCCCTTTGATCCCATGGATGCCACGATTTATTACGTGGGTCCTACGCCTGCAAAGCCGGGTCAGGTAATTGGGTCCGCGGGCCCTACTACCAGCGGCCGGATGGACGCCTATGCTCCTACTATGATATCTGTTGGAGCCAGGGGAATGATAGGAAAAGGAGCCAGGCAGCCGGACGTGGTGGAAGCCATAAAGAAGTATGACGGTGTTTATTTTGGCGCCATCGGGGGAGCAGGAGCGTTGCTTGCCAAATGCATCAAAAAGCTGGAACCCATCGCTTATGAGGATTTGGGAGCAGAAGCTTTGTGCAGACTTTATGTAGAAGAAATGCCTTTGGTGGTTGTTATTGACTGTGAAGGAAATAATCTCTATGAAGATGGGAAAAATGCTTATTTAAAGTCAAGAAAATGATAGAAGTGACATGGCAGCTGCCTATTGATGAAAAAACAGCGGTTTCTGTTATATAGGAACTAATGTTTTTAAATAAATTAAAAAATACAGGAGGTAATTATGGGAACCAAAACAAACATTGTGGATTGGAAGACAATTACGGATTTTGTAGTGGATGCATTTAAGGGGTATGGGATTCCGGAAGAAGATGCGAAAGTCTGTGCGGCTGTATTGCTGGAGTCTGACAAGAGGGGAATTGAATCACATGGGGTAAACCGCTTTAAGCCCATTTATCTAGACCGTATCAAAGCAGGTATCCAGAACCCGGTAACAAATTTTGAGATAGTAAAGGAAACAAAAACCACAGCAGTAGTAGACGGCCATGACGGCATGGGCCAGGTAATCGGCGTAAAATCCATGAATATGGCCATTGAGAAAGCCAAAGAATATGGCATGGGCATGGTGGTTGCCCGCAATTCCACCCACTACGGCATTGCAGGCTATTATGCGACCATGGCTTCCCAGGCAGGCTGTATCGGAATTACAGGAACCAACGCAAGGCCTTCCATCGCTCCTACCTTTGGAGTGGAAAATATGCTGGGAACAAACCCTCTTACCTTTGGTATGCCTACGGATGAAGAATTCCCCTTTGTGCTGGACTGTGCGACTTCCATCACCCAGAGAGGCAGAATCGAATACTATTCCCGTATCGGCAAGTCCACTCCTTCCGGGATGGTAATCGGACGGGATGGCCAGCCTCAGACGAATTCAGACCAGATTCTTTCGGACTTAAATACAGGAAAAGCGGCCCTTGCACCTTTAGGCGGAATCGGTGAAGAACTGGCAGGTTACAAGGGATACGGCTATGCAACTGTGGTTGAAATTCTTTCCGCAGCTTTGCAGCAGGGTAATTTCTTAAGAGCTTTAACCGGCATTGGGGAAAAGGGAGAAAAGGTTCCCTTCCACTTAGGCCACTTCTTCATTGCCATTGATACGGAAGCCTTTATGGGCCTGGATTCCTTTAAAAAGACATGCGGCGATATTCTTCGGGATCTTCGCGGTTCTGTCAAAGCTCCAGGGGAAGACCACATTTATACGGCAGGTGAAAAGGAGTATCTGGTATGGCAGGAGCGCAAAAACAGCGGAGTGCCGATCAATGATGCAGTGCAGAAAGAGCTTATTAAGATCAGGGATGAACTGGGACTAAGCCAGTACCGGTTCCCATTTGAATAAAAAGTATTGCCATTTGATTATTTGCCCCTTTCAGGCAGATGAGTGTAATAGTAAAACTCGTTTGCCTGGAAGGGGACATTTTTGCTTAAACCGATGGACCCTTGAATGTCTGGTTGCTCTTTTCTGTCTTCCTATGTTAGAATAGGTAGGAGTTTTTATTAACTGATTCTAAGGATTAAGAAAGCTGGAAGAATGATGTATTGTATGAGTGTAAGCCATAAAAAGGCTTCTGTGAATATCCGGGAACGGTTCGCCTTTTGCGAAGAAGAGAAGGTAGAATTTGTAGAACGGCTGATGAAGAAAGAAGCGGTGACCGGTGTAGTTGTGCTTTGCACCTGTAACCGAAGTGAGATTTATGTTTCAGGAACTAAGCAAGCAATCGGGGAACTACAGCGGGAAGCTGCTGATTTTAAAGGAATCCGGTTGGAGGAGCTGCTGAAATACTTAAATATCTACAGCGGGGAAAGTGCCATCGGACATTTATTTAAGGTTGCCTGCGGATTTGATTCCATGGTTCTTGGAGAAGATGAGATATTAGGGCAGGTAAAATCGGCCTATGAGATTTCTAAGAATCAGGGAGCGGTGGATTACGAAATGAATGTGCTGTTCCAAAGGGCGTTTGCCTGTGCGAAACGGATCAAGACGGATACTAATTTATCCAGGACGCCTCTCTCCATTGCAACTTTAGTAGCCAATGAGGTGTTCCGCTTTGAAAAAGAGGGCGGAGAAAAGAATGTAATGGTGATCGGCATGACCGGTAAAATGGGAAACACGATAACAAAAAATATATTAAGCAAGCCTGGAATCCATGTCACCGGCACAGTCAGAAGCCATAAGTCCGATCTGACGATGGAGGTAAAGGGGGACCGGGTAAAGGTTGTGGATTACAGAGACCGCTATCAGTACATGGATGAGATGGACATTGTTATCAGTGCCACTTCGGGCCCTCATTACACGGTAACCTGTGAAGAACTGTCAGAGCAAGTAACTCCGGGAAAAAGGAGGCTGTTTATGGATGTGGCCGTTCCTGTGGACATGGACCCTAAGATTGAGGAAGTGGAAGGGCTGACTCTTTATAACATCGACTATTTTGAAACACTTTCAAAAAATAACACGGAAATAAAATTAAAGGAACTGGACCGGGCAAACGTGATTATGGAAGAGGACTTAGATGGAGCCATCAAGGAGGTGGTGTTCCATCCATATATCCGGAGAATGGAAGAGCTTAAGAAAGCATTTGCGGGAAAACGTCTGGATACGCTTCTTTTTGAAATCCGGGATCATGTATCTAGTGAGGAGTTAAAGGTGGTACTTAAAACCCTGGATGGCCTGGAAAGCTGGATTAAGGAGGGATGACCATGGCTTATTTCCCATTTTTTGTTGATATTGAGGGGAAAGGGTGCTTGATTGCAGGCGGAGGAACGGTCGCCTGCCGCAAGGCTTTGACACTTATGGATTATGGCCCGGATATTATTGTTGTATCTCCCCAGGTGACTTCCGAGATGGAACGGCTGATAAAGGAGAGTTGGGGAAAGCTCACATGGAGATGCCGGGAATTTGAAGAATCCGATCTGGAGAACATGGATTTTGTAATAGCAGCAACTTCCGATGAAGGATTAAACCGGCAGATATCCAACTGGTGCAGGGAACGGAAGATTCCGGTCAATGTGGCAGACATTCAGGAGGAGTGCAGTTTTATCTTTCCGGCTCTTATAAAAGATGGGGGGATCACGGTGGGGATTTCCACGGGAGGAAGCGCTCCGGCCCTTGCCCATTATCTAAAAGAGAAGCTTAAGGAAGCCATTCCAAAGGGACTTGGCGGCCTGGCTAATCAGCTAGGCTCTTATAGGGAAATGGTAAGAGAACGGGTGAATTCCCACCATGTCAGAAGGTCAATCTTTAGTACTATGACAGAAGAGGGGATCCGCCAGGGAAAATATACCAGAGAACAGGCAGAAGAACTGATAGAAAGGAAGCTGGCGGAGCATGAGAAGTAATACCATTCGCATTGGAACAAGAAAAAG
The DNA here is from genome assembly GCF_044987295.1 of Lacrimispora sanguinis. NCBI lineage: Bacteria > Bacillati > Bacillota > Clostridia > Lachnospirales > Lachnospiraceae > Lacrimispora > Lacrimispora sanguinis. The sequence continues at coordinate 4,425,085 of NZ_CP173277.1, forward strand.
CGCTTTGGCCGTAGCCCAGGCAAACCTGGTAGCTGAGGCTCTTAAAAGGACAGGTACCGGTCTGTCGGCAGAATTGGTATTAAAGCAGACAGAAGGAGACCGGATTCTTGACAAGCCGCTTTTGGAATTTGGAGGAAAGGGCGTGTTTGTAACGGAATTTGAGCAGGCCCTTTTGCGTGGTGAGATTGATTTCGCAGTCCACAGCGCCAAAGATCTGCCCATGGAGCTGGAAGAGGGACTGGGAATTGTGGCAGTTTTAGAGCGGGGAGATCCCAGGGATGTACTGGTGACACCTGCTTCCAGCGATCTTTCCGGAAAAAAGGAAATCATAATCGGAACCTCCAGCTTAAGAAGGAAGATTCAGATAGAAGAGATTGGAACGGCCATGTGGCCGGGAGCTTTGGTTCGCTGCGAGAATCTAAGAGGAAATGTACAGACCAGGCTTTCAAAACTCATGGAAGGCTCTTATGACGGCATTCTATTGGCAGCTGCCGGATTAAAGCGGCTGGGACTTTGGGAAGATAGTCGGTATGATTACCATTGTTTTGATTGTGAGACCTTTATTCCAGCCGGAGGCCAGGGGATACTAGCAGTGGAAGGACGACTGGATTCCGGTCTTGAAGCGGTGGTAAAGCATATTGAGGATGAAGAAGCCAGGATGTGCCTTTCTTTAGAACGGAAAATATTAAGGCATTTAAATGCCGGCTGTCATGAACCCATCGGCGTGTATTCCAGAATCAAAGGCGGGGATATGGAAATTCTTGGAATCAGCAGAAGAGGGGAAGAAATCAAGCGGATTCATCTTTGGGGAGAAATCGGGGAACTTGACAGGCTGGCGCGGCTGGCCGCCGATGGTCTTGCGTAATAAGGAGGATGCTATGAAGGAAACAGGAGTCGTCTATCTGGTAGGGGCAGGTCCCGGAGATCCGGGGCTCATTACTGAAAAAGGGTTATCAAGGCTGCGGATATGCGACGCAGTGGTTTATGATTCCCTTCTTTCTCCCCGTCTTCTTGATGAGGTACCGGAGCAATGCCGGAAAATCTATGTAGGAAAACGCTCCGGGTGTCATTCCATGAAGCAGGAGGAAATTAATCAGCTTCTGGTAGAACTGGCAAGGGAAGGCCTTTCGGTTGTGAGGCTAAAGGGAGGGGATCCCTTTGTGTTTGGCAGAGCAGGGGAAGAGATCATGGCTCTTTCTGATGCCGGGATCCCTTATGAGGTAGTTTCAGGGGTTACCTCTGCGGTCGCAGCCCTGGCAAGTGCCGGGATCCCGGTAACCCACCGGGCGGTCAGCAGAAGCTTTCATGTTATGACCGGACACACTCTTTCAGAAGAAGGATCACTTCCGGCTGACTTTAATGAATTTGCCAGACTTTCCGGCACATTGGTTTTTCTTATGGGACTTCATAACTTATCCCTCATCGTAAAGGGTCTTTTAAACCAGGGAAAACCAGGGGAGACGCCGGCTGCGGTCATTCAAAACGGAACTCTTCCCGGAGAGAGAACCGTCCGCGGGACCATAGAGAATATTGAGGAAAAGGTGCTGGAGGCCGGAATAGAAAGCCCTGCCATTATTGTAGTGGGAGAGGTGGCTTCCCTTGACTTTTCGGCTACGTTAAAACAGCCCCTGGAGGGATGCCGGATTGGAGTAACAGGAACAGACTCCTTTACAGGAAGGCTGAGAAAACAGCTGGAATCTCTGGGAGGAATTTCGGAAAACATTTTAAGCCTTTTGGTGGAATCCCACCGAAAGGGAGAGGAAATGAAGGAAGCATATAAAAAGCTGCCGTCCTACACTTGGATCGTATTTACCAGCGCCAATGGAGTAAGGGAATTTTTCCGTGGGCTTATGGAATGGGGGTATGATTACCGTTCTGTGGGTCATGTAAAATTTGCCGCGGTCGGAAGGGGAACAGCCGATGAACTGCTGCGGCACGGTTTTTCTGCGGATTACATTCCGGAGAAATATCAGGTACAAGATCTGGCGGCAGGCTTAAAAGGCTTGATTTCAGGAAAAGACAGGCTTTTGATCCCCAGGTCCTTGAGGGGATCTAAGGAACTGAATGAGATTCTTGATGAAACCGGAGTCTCTTATGATGACATTGCGCTCTATGATGTGGCCATAGCAGGTCTGGAGTCGGTGAGAAGGGCGGAAGCTTTAAAGAATTTGGACTATCTGACCTTTTCAAGCGCTTCCGGCGTAGAAGCCTTCTTCCGGGAGGCAGATGAGGAGATAAAGGAAGCACTGGAAGGCCTTAAAGTGGTCTGCATCGGGGACATTACAGCAAAAGCCCTTATAGAGCATGGGAGAAAGGCAGATATCATTGCCGGGGTTTACAGCATTCAGGGATTAACGGAAGCCATTTGTCGGGACTTGAAAGAGTAAGTAGGAGATGATTCATTGGATACATCAATAAAGAATGCAGAATTGAAGAATAAGAATCGGTTTTTAGGATTTGTGGATGTCTATGATCAGGCCAGGCCGGAAATGCCGGAATATCCGATCGAAATCATAACGAAATATTTAAATAAAAAAGCAGGTATTGTCGTTGACTTAGGCTGCGGTTCAGGCTTATCAACCACTGCATGGAAAGACCATTGTGAGGCCGTCATCGGTATTGAACCAAGTGATGATATGTTCCGGATTGCCAATAAAAAAACAGACAAAGCCATTTCGTTTAAGAAGGCTTTTGCCCATGAGGCAGGTTTAAGCAGTGATTGTGCTGATGTTGCAATATGTTCCCAGTCCTTTCATTGGATGAACCCGGAATTAACTCTGGCAGAAGTAAACCGCATCCTAAAGGCTGGCGGCATATTTGCTACGGTCGATTACGACTGGCCTCCTGTCTGCAAATGGGAGGCTGAAGTCGCCCACAAGCAACTATTTTATAAAGTCAGCTGCCTGGAGGACGAACATAAGGATTTGAAGGATGCTTATATCAGATGGGATAAAAATAAACATTTGTCTAATATCGAAAAAAGCGGCTATTTTCGTTATCAAAGAGAAATTGTTTTTGCAAACAGGGAGCTTTGTGATGCCAAACGATTGATCAGCATGACTTTAAGTCAAAGCGGACTCCAGAGTATCATAAAATATAAGCCTCATCTAATTAAGAGTCCCCTGGATGAATACGTTGAGACGATACAGCGATTGTTTGCCGGTGATACGATGGAAGTGGACTTTTGTTATCGCATGCGCCTGGGGATTAAATAATCATGTTTAACCGGTAACGAAACCTGTCTGCCGGATTGGAAAGGAGTCAGTTAGAATGAAAATAGAAGAATCCAAAGTATTATTTGAAGAATCAAGGGAGTATTTCCCGGGCGGGGTCAACAGCCCGGTTCGTGCTTTTGGCTCCGTGGGAGGAGTGCCGGTCTTTGTAAAACGGGCGTCAGGCTCTCATATTTACGATGAGGATGGAAATGAATACATTGATTACGTGAATTCATGGGGACCATCCATTCTTGGGCACGCCTATGGACCGGTAGTGGATGCGGTGAGAGAGGCCTGTCTTGACGGCTTATCTTTTGGTGCGCCTACCAGAAAGGAACTGGTTCTGGGAACGCTTATCAGGGAGTGTATGCCTTCCATGGAAATGATGCGTATGGTAAGTTCAGGAACAGAAGCGGTCATGAGTGCGATCCGCGCGGCAAGAGGCTATACGGGAAGAGATAAGATTGTTAAGTTTATTGGCTGCTATCATGGACATTCCGACGGACTTTTGGTTAAGGCTGGATCCGGTGCATTGACGGAATCTGCACCGGACAGTGCCGGTGTACCGGCCTCCTATATCGAACACACCTTATTAGCCAGGTATAATGATGAGGATTCTGTCAAAAAGCTGTTTTCGGACTTTCCCGATGAAATCGGAGCACTCGTGGTGGAGCCGGTGGCAGCCAATATGGGGCTTGTTCCGCCAAAGCCTGGTTTTCTGGAATTTTTAAGGGAAATCACGGCAAAGTATGGAGCGGTTCTCATCTTTGATGAGGTCATTACCGGATTTCGTATGGGGCTTGGAGGAGCGCAGGGATATTACGGTGTTGTTCCTGATATGACAGCCCTCGGTAAGATTGCGGGCGGAGGAATGCCCATGGGAGTGTATGGAGGAAAAAAGGAGATCATGGAGGTGGTTTCTCCTTTGGGTAAGGTTTACCAGGCCGGAACCCTTTCCGGCAATCCTATTGCAACGGCAGCCGGAATCGCAACCATTAAGACCCTGATGGAGAAGCCGGAAATCTATCCCACTCTGGAAGAAAAGGCAGGAAAGCTTGTAAAAGCATTGAAGGAAACTCTTCCGGAAACCTGGGTGAATCAGGCTGGTTCTCTTTTCAGCGTGTTTTTCACAAAAGACCAGGTGGTGGATTATGATACAGCTCTGGCTTCCGACACGGTTAAGTATGGTACTTATTTTCATTATCTATTGGAGCATGGTATTTACACGGCTCCATCTCAGTTTGAAATTTTGTTTCTTTCTGCGGCACATACGGATGAGGATATTGAAAAAACCTGCGGCATCATAAAGGCGGCAGCCGGAATTATTTCCTAAAAACGGTAAAATAAAGCTTTGGAATAGCTGGGTAACAGCAGTTCCAAAGCTTTTTCAATTTTTAAAGGGATAACCGTGCATTTTACCATATAGATTCTAAAAGTTACATAAATTGTATTAACATTTTCCGCAATCGCTTGATAAATAGCTAGATTTGGTATATTTTAATCTCATAGGAGGCTGAATGTATGGACTATTTAGTTGTATATACAAGTAATACTGGAAATACTCAGAAGGTAGCTATGAAAATATTTGAAACCCTTCCCGGGAAATCCAAGGATATTGTCAGTCTGGAGGAACTGCACGGAGAAGAAGCAGATACTTATTTTGTAGGATTCTGGAATAACCGCGGAACCTGTAAAACAGAAGTGCTTGACCTTCTTTCGGATCTCCACGGCAAACGGGTGGCTTTGTTTGGAACCTGCGGGCTTTCTGGAAATAAAGAATATTTTAAACAGGTGGAAAAGCAGGTTTCTGTATTCCTGCCTGATGATAATGAATATCTTGGCTGCTTTATGTGCGGTGGAAAGATGGCTCCCCAGATTCTTGAAAAGTACAGGCAGATGCAGGCGATCCACGATACTCCCCAGATCAGGGCCATGATATCCGCATATGAAGATGGGATGCTGCATCCCAACGAACAGGATTTTAAGGACGCGGAAGAATTTGTAAAATCGGTCCTCAGAGAGTAACAAAAGAAAAGGAGGAGCATTATGGGTTTGAAAGATGATGGCAATTCACAAAAAAATCAGAAAAAACCGTTTATATTTTATTACGTAATTGTTTTATTAGTTATGATATTGTTCAATGCATTGACGGTTCCCTGGATCCAATCCAAGTCCGTGACTGAGGTTCCCTACAGCACGTTTCTTGATATGGTGGACCAGGGGAAAGTTCAGGCAGTTGCAAAGACGGAAACGGAGATCCAGTTTAAATCCGATACCGGTAAAAAGGACTGGGAAGGCAAGCCTGTGTACGATGTATATAAGACCGGCCTGTGGCAGGATGAAACACTTACCGAACTGCTGAGAGCCCATGACGTTTCCTTTGAAAAGGCGATTGTAGAGCAGATGTCCCCCTTGCTTTCCTTTTTGCTCACATGGATCATTCCGATCCTGATCTTTGTATTCCTGGGGAATTTTCTGTCCGGGCAGATACAAAAGAGGATGGGCGGCGGAAATGCCATGACCTTTGGTAAATCAAATCCGAAGATTTATGCGGAATCCGAGACCGGGAAGACCTTCCGGGATGTGGCAGGCCAGGAGGAGGCAAAGGAAGCGTTAAAGGAGATTGTGGACTTTCTTCATAATCCTCAGAAATATGCGGATATCGGCGCCTCCCTTCCCAAGGGTGCCCTGTTAGTAGGCCCTCCCGGAACCGGTAAGACACTTCTTGCCAGAGCGGTTGCAGGGGAAGCACATGTTCCGTTTTTTTCCATATCAGGTTCCGAATTCGTGGAAATGTTTGTGGGTATGGGTGCGGCAAAGGTCAGGGACTTATTTAAGCAGGCCAATGAAAAGGCCCCCTGTATCGTATTTATTGATGAGATTGATACCATAGGTAAAAAACGTGACGGAGGCGGTTTTAGTGGAAATGACGAGCGGGAACAGACTTTAAACCAGCTTTTAGCTGAAATGGATGGATTTGATGGAAAGAAAGGTGTTGTCATATTGGCTGCCACCAACCGTCCGGATTCTCTGGATAAAGCCCTTTTAAGGCCGGGCCGGTTTGACCGCAGGATCCCTGTTGAGCTTCCTGATCTTAATGGCCGTGAAGCCATATTAAAGGTCCACGGAAAAAATGTAAAACTTTCCGATGATGTAGATTTTCGCGGAATAGCACTTGCCACGGCCGGGTCCAGCGGCGCGGAGCTTGCAAACATCGTAAATGAGGCGGCGCTCAGGGCAGTCCGGCTGGGAAGAAAGACCGTAACTCAGAGAGATTTAGAGGAAAGCGTAGAGGTTGTAATTGCCGGATACCAGAAAAAGGACGCCTCTGTCAATTCCAAGGAAAGGAAGATCATTGCCTATCATGAGGTAGGGCATGCGCTGGTCGCTGCCTGCCAGAACCATTCGGCGCCTGTTCATAAGATCACCATTATTCCAAGAACTTCCGGCGCACTGGGTTATACCATGCAGGTGGATGAAGAAGAACGCCACCTGTTGACAAAGGAGGCTGCCTTAAGTAAGATCGCCACCTTTACCGGAGGAAGAGCGGCAGAAGAGCTGGTATTTGATACGGTCACCAGCGGTGCTTCCAATGATATCGAACAAGCCACCAGGATTGCCAGGGCTATGGTTACCCGCTACGGCATGAGCGATGAGTTTGATATGGTGGCCCTTGAGACCGTGACCAACCAGTATCTGGGCGGAGACACCACCCTTGCCTGTTCCCCTGAAACTGCAAAGCAGATCGATGATACGGTAATCAGAATTGTAAAGGAGCAGCACCAGAAGGCCTTAAATATACTTAAGGACAATGAATCAAAGCTCCATGAGATCGCAGAATATCTTCTGGAACGGGAAACCATAACAGGAGAAGAGTTTATGAAAATCGCAGGATTTGATTCCGCTGAAAACAAGGAAAGTGAATAGGCAAACTTTTGGAAAGAGTGTTTGCCTGCCTGGTGGTCATAAATTAATTGTAAAAATGTTACAAAAAAAATGAAAAATTGTTTTACATTTTGGTAGATTATGGTATAATCCCCGTAAAGGTTGTAACTTACAGAGGGGGATTATACAATGAAGGTACAGTTTTTGAGTAAATGGAGGAAGCGTGGTTTAAGAAACAGAGGGATATCATGGTTAAAGAATAAGGGGGCAGGGAAATTTAAACTTTCAACCAGGATTGCATTCATCGCAGGAGTCATGCTGGTAGTTGTTTTTACAGCTTTGATCGGATTTACTTCAAGAATGACAAAAGACGCCATGAAGCAGTCAGCTTTCAGGGAGCTAAAGACTTTGGCATCTGAGAACGGAAAGGTAATTCAGCAGACACTTGATGAGGCAAGGCAGGTATCAGACAATATTACGTATTATCTTGAGAATTCAACGGCTAACCGAAAGGTCCTCCAGGGACTGAGGATTAAGTCAGGACCTTCGGCCGAACCGCTGTATAAGAGCCAGGTATTTGATAAAGTCACTTTGGACGGCTATGGTATGAAAATGGAAGATTACATGCTGACGACCATCAAGTCCACGGTTCTCTATTCCAAAGATATTGTAGGAGCCGGTATTCTGTTTGAACAGTATGCCATGAGTTCTGCGGCCAGAAGTTATGGCCTGTTTGCCGGCAAGGATGGAGCGGTTAAGGACTGCGGGCTGTATGAGGATTACTCTTCTTCGGATTATTTCATAAAGGTGATGGAAGAAAAGGCTCAGATCATAACACTTCCATATGAATCAAATGGAATGATGATCATTACCATGGCGGTGCCTGTGATCGTCAACGACAGAGTGCTGTGCGTGGTTGCAATTGATGTGGATTTGGATCGTTTCAGCCAGATGAAAACGGCAGGTTCTTCCTACCCAAGCATGCAAACCTTCATTTTAAATGAAACTGGTACAATCATTTCAGAAAGCACGGGAAGCGGTCTCGTTGGAACCAGTGTTTCTGATTTCGTAAACAGCGGGACATGCAGAGAGAAGATAAATACCGGAATTGCCTCAGGATCCGACTTTTATACCGTGGATCCAGGTAAAAAAGGAGATACCTATTACTTCTTTGAGCCAATTCAGCTAAATGGCTCCAGCTGGTATTCCGTTACGGCGGTGGAAGCCAGAGATATGAACCGGGAAGCAGACCGGATGTCATCTTTGATGATCGTTATTTCCATCATTGCCATGATCGTTATTCTTTTTATCATCGCATTTATCATAAGAAGGCAGTTAAAACCGATCCATAAGATCGTTGCGGCTGCCGGGCAGATTGCGGAAGGGGATTTAAGTGTCTTAATTGATGTGGAATCAAACGATGAAATCGGCCTTGTGGCAGCTTCCTTTGAACGAATGACTGTTAACTTAAAAGAGGTAATTGACCGCATTTCCTTTACCCTGAAGGAAGTTGCGGATAACCATTTGGACTTAGATGTGGAACTGGGTCTTAAGGGAGACTTTTCCCAGCTTGAAAAAGCGGTAAAGCAAATCGTAATGAATTTAAATTCAGTAATGAATGAAGTCAACCAGGCAGCAGCCCAGGTAGCGGTAAGCTCCGGACAGGTTGCAAGCGGTTCCCAGCTACTGGCAAACGGTGCGGAGGAGCAGGAAAGAACCGTTGAAATGTTATCCGGTTCCATCAGCCAGGTTGCAGATAAAGTAAGACGTCTGGCTGAAAAAGCAGGAGAGGTTTCCTTACAGGTTCAGATGACCGGCACAGAAGTGGTAAACTGCGACATGTCCATGCAGAACCTTTCCAATGCCATGAATGAAATTCATGCCTCTTCCGGTGAGATCGGTAAGATCATCAAGGTAATTGAAGACATTGCATTCCAGACCAATATCCTGGCATTAAATGCTGCGATAGAGGCTGCAAGGGCAGGAGAGTCTGGAAGAGGATTCGCAGTGGTTGCCGGTGAAGTACGGAATCTGGCTGCAAAGAGCTCTGAAGCAGCGAAGAACACCACAGCATTAATCAGGGATTCTATAAATGCGGTGGAAAAGGGCAACGAGATATTGGATGAGACCGTTCAGTCCATGATGAAGGTTTTGGAGGATTCCGCTCTGGCAGTGGATTCTGTGGATACCATATCAAACATAGCCTCTCAGGAAGCAAGGGCAGTAGAAGACGTGACAAAGGAACTTGGAAGAATCTCTTCTGTGGTTCAGAACAATGCGGCGGCTGCGGAAGAAAGCGCGGCTTCCAGTGAAGAACTATCCCAGCAGGCCCAGCTTTTGCGTGAACTGGTAAAGAGCTTCCGCTTAAGAGAGGAATAGAGGATACATAGATCATTTAATAAAAAACCATGGAAACAGAGTTAAGTGAAGCAGTTCTTAAACTCTGTTTCTTTTTGTTTATAGACAAAAAGTATATAATTTTTGAATTAAAGCAAAAATATATTATTAAATAATATGACAAAAAATAATATAAATTCTAAATAATTGCATACAATTTAAAAATTGACAAATAATATGTAAAAATGAGTAAAACAGTATTGACAAATAGGAACTTGTACGCTATAATAAAGCCATAACAAAAAGTAATCCAATCTAACGAAAGGAGGTACAGTCCACCAGAACATATCGTCTGGCTTCGTTTATAACAATAAATGAAGCAAAGGAAAAACCAATCTGCCGATGTTAAAAGCCAATCTTTGAAGCAATGATAAATCAATCATGAGAATAGAGCGAATTCATGACGAGTAACTGTAGAGCAAAGCCCATGAATCTGGTGTATAACAACGGGGAGCGGAAAAATTAATATAGATCATGCTGAGGAACGTGTACCATGTACAAAGAAACAGACATGAGAGAGAAACGAGGTATTAAGACCAATGGAAGTAATAATATAGAAACGGGTATCGATGGTATAAAATCTAAATCGGTATCCGTTTCTATCTGTTTTTTATTAAAAGATCCCTTCCAAATTAAAGGGCGGCGTGTATTCTTCTTTAGCGCTGCTTTTTTCCTGCATAAATCCCTGATCCAACCCAAGTCTGATGGCTTCATCCACCACTTTTCCATATTCATAAGAAGTAATTCTCCGGTTGATTTCCGGAAAACTTTCACTCCGGTAGAATGGGGTATACTGGCTCAAAAGACTGATGTAATACATTCCAACCGGCAATTCATCCTTCATCCAGTGAAGCAGGCGGATTGAATCTTTGTAAGCACCTGGAAGTACCATATGGCGTATGATGACTCCCTTTTTCATAAGGACCCCATCCGAATCAAACTGGGGAGCCCCGGTCTGGCGTATCATTTGTTTTATAGCCTTTGAGGCAGCATCAAAATAATCGGAAGCTTTGCTGTAGCGTAAGGATAGGTCCGAACTAAAATATTTTAAATCAGGAAGCCATATATCGATGTATGGGGCCAGCTCCTTTATGATATCTTCCGATTCATATCCACCGCAGTTATAAACCACAGGAATGGAAAGCTTTGATTTTATAAGATACAATGCCTTTAAAACGGAGGGGAGATACTGCGTGGCGGTAACCAGATTAATGTTGTGGGCACCTTCTTCCTGAAGCCTTAAGAAAATCTGGGCCAGCTCTTTGCTAGTAATTTCCTTTCCGAAATTCTCCTGGCTGATGGCATAATTCTGACAAAAGCAGCAGCCCAGGGTACAGCCGGAAAAAAAAACGGTACCGCTTCCCCGGCTTCCGCTGATACAGGGCTCCTCCCAGTGGTGGAGTGCGGCCCGGGCCGCTTTTATTGTATCGCCGCATCCGCAAAAACCTGTGCTTACATGGCGGTTTATCCTGCAGTTTCTGGGGCAGAGGCTGCAGGATTCATAGATATGATCAAGGTTCATTTGAGAAACTCCTAATATTGACAAAGTCACTTTTTTACATTAATATATTAAACAAAATACGGAAAAATTGCAAGATAAAGATGATATACAAAGGAAAGGTGCCAATGAGTAAAAAGAAAAAGCTTGCTGCTCTTTGCTATGCATTTCCCAGGACAATGCCGGTGATGGCCGGTTATCTGGTTTTAGGAGCAGCGTACGGGATACTTATGAATGTCAACGGGTTTGGGATCTGGTGGGCCTTGCTTATCAGTGTATTTGTCTATGCAGGGAGCCTGCAGTACCTTGGAATCACATTCTTTGTTGCGGCGGTGAATCCATGGTACGCCTTTTTTATGTCCTTAATGCTCAATGCAAGACATTTATTTTACGGACTTTCCATGCTGGATAAATATAAGGATGCAGGAAGACTAAAGCCCTATCTGGTATTTTCTCTGACGGATGAAACATTTTCTGTTTTATGTAATGAGGAGCCGCCGGAAGGTATTCCAAAGTACTGGGTGTATTTTTTCGTATCTGTCCTGGATCAGCTTTACTGGGTGACAGGAGCTGTGATCGGTGCATTAGCCGGAACTATGATAACCTTTAGCACGGCTGGAATGGACTTTGCGCTGACGGCACTTTTTGTGGTGATCTTTATCGACCAGTGGAAATCAGGAAAGGGACATCAAGCCGCATTTGTGGGTGTATGTGCCTCTGCTCTTTGCGTGGTGGTCTTTGGCCAGAGCGTTTTCATCGTTCCGGCCATGATCCTTATTCTGGTTATTATTACAGCCGGATATTTTATGGAAAAGAGAAAGGAGGAGCAGCCTTGAATGAAAATATTGCAGTGTATGGCCTGATCACAGGAGTCATGGTGCTTGCTACCGTGATCACTCGTTTCCTTCCCTTCCTTTTGTTTCCGGCAGGGAAGGAGACTCCCAAATACATACTCTATCTGGGACAGACTCTTCCATATGCCACCATTGGACTTTTGGTGGTCTACTGTTTAAGAGGGCTTCAATTCCTTTCTTACCCTCATGGACTTCCGGAGCTTATCTCCATTGGCGCCATTACAGGGCTTCATTTGTGGAAGGGAAATTCCCTGTTAAGCATTGGTGCGGGAACGATTCTTTATATGGTACTCATTCAGAGTGTATTCCCCTAATAAGAAATGAAGCGGTATCAATACCCTTTTGGCAGAACGGCCTGCTCCCGAAATTCTTTGGGAGATAGGCCGAATTCTTTTTTAAAGGCCCTGTAAAAGCTGGTATAATCCGAAAAGCCGTACTGATGATACAGATCCCCAAAAGGGATGCCGGAAAGGATACCGTTTTTACTTGCTTGCAGTCGTTTCTTTAGGATGTACTGGTGAAGGGATATCCCCATGTTATCCTTGAATACATGGGAAATGTGATATTTGCTGGCATAAAAAAAGGAGGCCAGATGGTCCAGGGACAGATTTTCTTCCAAGTGGTTGTTAATATAATCACAAAGATTTAAATAAAGCACATTTTCATAGACAGCAGGTACCTGATGGAGCATGTCATAAGTGATCCGGTTTAACAGAAGCATGAAGGAATGGATCTGCAGCTCTGAATTAAGCTTATGAAATGCCTTATTTCCGTGTATTTCTTCCAATAAATCCAAGAGTCGACCCTGAATATTCTGAAATGTGACAAAATCCCTGCGGAAATGGTAATGATTGTTCTCTGATACATAACGAAAACTGTATGAGAAGTCCTCTGACCAGGAACACATGGTCTCAAAATAGTTCCGGCTGATCCAAAGTACAATCCGCTGATAGGTTTTTCCGGTGGAATGGAAAATGGGGTGGTGCTTTACTTCAGGTGGGATCAACAGGTAATCTCCGTACTGTAAAGGATACTGTTTCCCTTCCACATCATAAGTTACATCTCCGTTTAAGAAAAAATACACTTCATAATAAGAATGACTGTGGTCCACAACATGATTCAAGTCCAGATCTTTATAAAAAAACACTTCAAATTCTCCTGAATTCATATACTGCCGCTCATTAAAGCCGGTAGACAATTCTTTTCTCATTTTATAATTCCCTTTCCTGTTTTTTTCATGTTTTTATGACATTATAAGCCATGACCGCAAGTTTTGCAATGTGAACGGCAAATTAATCCATGGTAATAAGACGCCATTTTGATTATACTGAGTCCACAAGGTAGGAAAAGAAACTTATTTTATGATTGTTAAGGAGGTATTTTATGAAATTATCATTCAGATGGTATGGAGACGATGACAAGGTAACCTTACAGAATATCCGTCAGATTCCAGGCATGTATTCCATCGTAACGGCAGTTTATGATGTTCCGGTAGGGGAAGTGTGGAGCAGAGAAAGCATTGCACATTTAAAAGAGGAAACAGAGAAAGCGGGGCTTGCCTTTGAAGTGATCGAGAGCATTCCGGTTCATGAGGATATTAAGTTAGGAAAGCCAACCAGAGACAAATACATTGCAAATTATTGTGAGAACATCAGACGGGTGGCGGAAGCAGGAATTAAGTGCATCTGCTATAACTTCATGCCGGTGTTTGACTGGACCAGGACCCAGCTTGATCATGTGCTGGAGGATGGCTCTACCTCTCTGGTTTATTATCAGGATCAGGTAGACAAGGTTAATCCTCTGGAAAGCGAAAGCGACTTAACCCTTCCTGGCTGGGATTCCAGCTATACAAGAGATGAGCTTAAGCAGATTGTAGGCGAGTACAATTCCATGTCAGAGGATAACCTTTGGGATAATTTAAAATATTTCTTAGAGGCGATCATTCCTGTTGCAGCAGAATGCGACGTGAATATGGCGATCCATGAGGATGACCCATGCTGGAGCATCTTTGGACTTCCAAGAATTATTACCTGCGAGGAGAACTTAGACCGTTTCTTAAAGCTTGTAGATGATAAGCACAATGGTATCACCCTTTGTACCGGTTCTTTAGGCTGCTCCAATAAAAATGACGTGGTGAAGATGGCTGCCAAATATGCGGCAATGGGACGTATTCACTTTGTACATGCAAGAAATGTGGCTATCCTGGAAGATAACCAGGGCTTTGAAGAGCGTGCTCATTTATCAACATGCGGTTCTCTGGACATGTTTGCCATCTTAAAAGCTCTTCATGACAATGGTTTTGAAGGCTATATGCGTCCGGACCACGGCCGTATGATCTGGGGTGAGACAGGCAGAGCTGGTTATGGACTTTATGACCGGGCACTTGGCGCAACCTATTTAAATGGTCTTTGGGAAGCGATTGAAAAAACGAGCAAATAGGAAAGAGGGAAATCATATGTCATTATCATTTGGTACGGATTTAAGCGGCAAGGTAGCAGTTGTTACAGGAGCAGGCGGAGTATTATGCGGTATGTTCGCAAAGACTCTTGCAGAAGCAGGTGCAAAGGTTGCGGTTCTGGATTTAAATGAAAGTGCTGCAGAAGGAATTGCAGCTTCTATTAATGAAGCAGGCTATAAGGCAAAAGCTTACAAGGCCAACGTTCTGGAACGGGCAAGCCTTGAGGAAGTTCATGCAAAGGTTTTGGCAGAGCTTGGTCCCTGCGACATTCTGATAAACGGAGCAGGCGGTAATAACGCAAGAGCCAATACAGATAAGGAATATTTCGAGATGGGAGACATTGAAGCGGATACAAAATCCTTCTTTGATCTGGATCAGTCCGGGGTTGAATTTGTTTTCAACTTAAATTTCCTTGGAACCCTGCTTCCCTGCCAGATTTTTGCAAAGGACATGATTGGCAGAGAGGGATGCAGCATTTTGAATATTTCATCCATGAATGCCTTTACCCCACTTACGAAAATACCGGCATACAGCGGTGCAAAAGCTGCCATCAGCAACTTTACCCAGTGGCTTGCCGTTCATTTTTCCAAGGTTGGTATCCGTGTAAATGCGATCGCACCAGGCTTTTTCGTTACAGCACAGAATGAGAAGCTTCTGTTTAACGAAGATGGCTCTCCTACACCAAGAACCAACAAAATCCTGTCTGCAACTCCCATGGGACGTTTTGGAGAAGCAGAGGAATTAAACGGAGCTCTTTTATTCCTTTTGAATCATGCGGCAGCAGGTTTCATCACCGGCGTGGTACTGCCTATTGACGGCGGATTCTCCGCTTATTCCGGAGTATAATCAGAAGATAAAAAATATCAGCCTCTTCCATAGGATTGCAGTGGGCAGCAACCAGGTCGGGAAGGGGCTGTTTTTTGCATCCATGGATTTTTCACTAGAGAAAAAAGAAAATACACCCTGTTTTAATTTCTTTTTAAAGAAAATTCGACAAAATTCGTTTCCATTTTCTGGAAGCGTTGACAAATGGTTACAAAATATTGTATAATGAGTAAAACCATGATCAAAGTGTTATGGTTAACATTTACCAAAGACGAGACGAGGAGCATGAGGCAATGAAGACATCGGGGGAAAAGAAACGAAACCTGAAAGCATTACTAGGGACGAAGAAAGTGAAGCCGGAAAAAAACGGAAGTAAGAGTACATTCCTGAAATCATTGAAGATGAAGATGCTGGCATTCATTATCGCAATTATTTTGGGATTGACTGTGACCAACATGGTGATCAGTATTACAGTCAGTTACAAAGGGATTACAGATGTTGTGAAAAATGATTTGGAATCAACGGGTAAACTTGTAAACAGTCTGGTAGTACAGAACTTAAATCAGATGAAACTAAGCATTGAAGCCAGTTCACAGGGCGGAAGCTTGAAATCCATTAATTCCAGGGTTGTGACAGAATATCTTTCCAACCAGTGTAAACTTTACGGATACAAAGAACTTGAAGTGATCAGTATGGATGGTACCGTTACCCGCAGCGCAAGCGGAGAGAATATCGGAGAGAAATACGAAGTCACAGGTTATCTGGAAAAGGCCTTAAATGGTGAGACCAGCATTTCTACCACGGAATATAATAACAACAAGGAACTTGTGATCCGTGTTGCGGCTCCTTATGAATATGGAGTTCTCTTAGGAACTTATGATGGCTCTATTTTAAGCGATTTAATCAGCGACCTTCGGATTGGTGAGAGCGGCAATGCCTTTATTATTGACAATACAGGAACCATGATCGCCAATATCTCACCGGAACTGGTTCTTAACCGCCAGAACTTTGTTGAGCTTTCCAAGTCCGATAAATCCTATACTTCTATAGGCCGTATGTTCCAGACCATGCTGGGTGGAAAAGCGGGAATTGGAAATTACGTATACAAAGGAGACAACCGTTTTTGCTATTACAGCCCGGTAACAGGCAGTGACGGCTGGGCTTTGGGTGTAGCGGCATCGGTTAAGGAAACCACCGTTTCCATCTACCTGGTAGTATTTGCAATGGGTGTGTTTGCCATTGTATCAATCGTTCTTGGTTGTTTCCTGGCGTTTTGGTTTGCAGGATCCATTGCAGGTCCGGTATCAGCCATTGCAGCACGAATGAAGCTCTTTACAGAAGGTGATTTATCCAGCGAAGTTCCGGTTGTTAAGCGCAGAGATGAGATCGGTCAGCTTGCTGATGAAATCACCAGCTCCGTACATAGTGTTAAATCTTATATCACTGAAATCGCAGCTGTATTGGAAAATATCGCATCCGGAGATTTCAGCCGGTCTGTTGGGATGGAATTCCAGGGTGATTTCAAGGTGATTCAGGAATCCATTGACAGAGCGGAAGACTTACTTTCAAAAACGATGGAAACGATCAGCATTTCTTCCGATGAAGTGGCAAAGGGCAGTGCCCAGGTGTCCCAGGGAGCACAGAATTTAAGCCAGGGTGCTGTGGAACAGGCAGCTTCTGTAGAAGAGTTATCTTCCTCAGTAAATGAGATCTCCAGCAGTCTTATGAGTACAGCTAAGGCTGTGGAAGATGTGAATAAGCAGGCAGGACGGGTAGGAGAAGCCATGGAAAGCGGCAATGCCCAGATGCACGAAATGATGCAGTCCATGGATCAGATCAACAAAAAGTCCAAGGAAATTGAAAAAGTCAATAAACTCATCGAAGATATTGCCTTCCAGACAAACATCCTTGCGCTTAATGCCGCTGTCGAGGCAGCCAGGGCAGGTGAGGCCGGAAAAGGTTTCGCAGTTGTTGCAGATGAGGTCCGCAATCTTGCAGGCAAGAGTGCCAATGCGGCAAAGGATACCTCCAGTCTGGTTGCAGATACCATTGCAGCTGTTAATACGGGAACTGGTATTGCGGCATCTACAGGAGAAACATTAAACGGAGTTCTTTCAGAAACCAAGAGCATGGTTTCCGCCATTCGCAGATCCGCAGAGGAGCTGCAAGAGCAAAGTGAAAAGGTTACCCAGGTAACTTATGGAATTGAGCAGATTTCTTCCGTAGTTCAGAACAACTCTGCTACCGCAGAGGAAAGTGCTGCGGCCAGCGAGGAACTTTCTGGTCAGGCAGAAGGTTTACGGGAATTAATGAGTAAATTTCGGCTCCGTTAATATTTGCCGATGATATAAGAAAACAAGAAGGTCCTATGAAGGGGCCTTCTTGTTTTTTAATCATTTCCTTATTCTTTATCCACATTCTTTGCATGAGGCATGTAGGGATAAAGATCTTCATATGCTTCCAGTTCCGCTTCTGACTGCGGTGCCGCGGGAATAAGTCCCGTACAATCCATGGTGGAACAAGTCTGAATATCAATATCATAATTATTCTTGGAGGTTGTTGATTCCGTCTTTCCTTTTTTTGATTCTTTTTTTTCTGATTTCATTTCATTTTCTCCTTCCGGCAGTCTTTTAGGAACCGTTACTTTTAGTTTGAGGAAAAACATCATAATTATTCGCTGCCTGCATGATCTCTTTTTTTGCGTTATAAATTTTATTAAAAATCGTTATATAGGATGTGGGCAGCATCGTCCAAAAGTAATGTGTGATCACAGGGGGGACTTAAATGAGGATTGCTATTTTTACAAATGAAGAACAGACGCCGGAACTTAAAAAGGCCTGTCCCTGCAGACAGAACAACCGATTACAGATTGATTATTTTTCTATAAAGGAAGGACGTCTTTTCACATTGGAGCGCGCTTTGTATGATATGATTGTCATTTCACCAAAAGGAAATATAACCTTATTCCAGACAAAATATTCCGTGTACTTTAACGGTCAGTTCTGCGTCCTGGATATCACGGATATTCTTTATCTGGAATCCTATTACCGGAAAACCAGTGTGGTGGCAGGCAGCGGAAGTATGCGGATCCGGGCAAGGCTTGATGAAGAGGAAGAAAAGCTTCCAAAAGACCGGTTTGTCAGAATCAACAGGCATAACATCATTAATATGCAATACGTAAGGAGTGTAAAGGGAGAAGCAGTCGAGATGCAGAACGGACAGGTTTTGTATGTAAATAGCGGGAGAAGAAAGAAGTTTGAAAAGAGTTACAGGGACTTTTTAAAAGAGAATTGTATGACATTGTAGAGATATTTCAAAAAAACGCAACAATTAGATTAAAAAGTGCAAACTGTCTTGCCTTGGGTAAGAGACCATGGTATTGTATGTTTCAATAATCGGCAGCTCACATCTAAGCACATTCTATATAATCTGTAAAATCAGGACAGGCAGCGAAAATCAGCCGATATCGCTGCCTGCCTTTTTATCGTTAAAGAACTCCTATAGAAAGACCATAGCTTTTTGCAGTTCCGGGACTTAAGATCTGCACATGGTTCTTATGGGTGAATTCATCATCTTCTGTAGCATAGATTGCAGAACCGTTCCATGGCTCCACACAAACAAATGGTGCTTTTGCAGGATAAGGGGTCCAGAAAGCTACGGTTTCAAAGCCTGGGAAGGAAACTTCCACCCCCCGGCCGGTATTTCTGTTTACAATCGAAACTTTTCTGGACTGTAAATCGTCAAAATAGATGGCATCATCTTTAAATATTTCACGGTTTAAAGAAAGAGTACGGCTTCTCTTCAGCTGTTCGATCCGGTTGTCAGGATTAAATTCCAGATGTTCAGAATCATATACCATACTGGATATGGTTTCATCCTTTTCAAACACCAGATCATAATCTTCAAATACGGAGTTATCCTCCATGGGGCAGTTAAAGCCAGGATGAGCGCCCAGACAGTAATGTATGGTCCGATCATCGGTGTTTGTTACCCGGTATTCCATGAATATGGTACCGTCTGTGAGAGTATAGGTAAGACTCAAACGGAAGGAATAGGGATAAATCTTCTTTGTATCTTCCGTATCCCGGATTTCAAAGGTAACGGAAGTGTTTGTCTGTTCAGAGACATAAAAATCCATTTCCCGGCAAAAACCATGTTTCGGGATTTTCCATGTCTGGCCTTCCAGAATGGTCTGGTCGTTCCGGCAGTTTCCCACGATAGGAAAAAGAAGAGGAGAGCATTTGTTCCAGAACTGGGGATCTCTCTGCCATATGTATTCTGAGTTGTCAGAATCTTTGAATGAAATGAGCTGGGCACCGATGGAATCGATGACAGCTGTAGCTTTTGAATCTTTTAGTGTAACCAGCATTTTGAAATTACCTCGTTTCTTTGTTCAGTTGTTTTAGCTTTTTAAATGGCCGTTCTCAGGCTTAACTTAAGATAAGTATACTAAATATAAAAAGAAAATTCTATGGGTTTTGCAAATAAATTAAGCATGCCGGTTCTTGCCGGTTTTTCCCATCCTTTCATTAATTTGTAAGAACTGGTAAGGGTTTTGTCAGAACTTGTCCGAAAGCTTTAGGGAAATATAAGGAATTATTCCTATTTTTAGTTGGACTCTATGATACAATTATATCATAATCATAATATATCATATAACTAAAATCCCTTACAGGGATAATATATGCCCAAAGATCATGGGCGAATAAGAGGAAACAGCATGGGCGAATAAGAGGAAAGGAGGCAGTGAATCTATGAGAATTCGAACATTTATAAGAAGAACTTTATTTTTGCTGATGACGGTATGTCTTTTGACCGGATTCACTGTGGCATATAAAGGGTATGAAATGTACCGGGAGGCCCTCCAGGAAACCAGTCTGCAGGACCGGGTAGAAGCTATCCGTGATAAGGAAGGTTATACGGAGTACGAGAACTTGCCACAGATTTATGTGAATGCAGTCATATCCGTTGAGGATCACCGTTTTTACCGCCATAACGGAATTGATCTGATTGCCATTGCCAGAGCAGCTGCAAACGATATCATTGCCGGCAGTTTTGTGGAAGGCGGCAGCACCATAACCCAGCAGCTTGCTAAGAACTTATATTTTGACCAGGACAAAGAGATTGCCAGAAAAACGGCTGAGGTGTTCATGGCCTATGACATTGAGAGGAATTATACCAAGGATGAAATTTTTGAACTGTATGTAAACTGCATTTATTTTGGAGACGGATATTACAGTGTGGGCGATGCCAGCGAGGGTTACTTTAAAAAGGGACCGGAAGATATGACGGAGTATGAGAGCACTCTCTTAGCCGGTGTTCCGAATGCCCCTTCCAAATATGCACCGTCGAAAAATCCTGCTCTGGCGGAGAAAAGACAGATGAAGGTCCTTCAAAGAATGGAGAAGTGCGGATATTTTTCTGCGGAAGAGGCGGAGACTGTAGCGGAGCAGATGGTGGCTATCCGTTGATTTTTGCTTGATGAATGAAAGGTTAGAGGGTATAATGGAGATGTTACATATACTCTTTATCGTACAAAAGAATGGAGGAATCTATGGCCACCAGACAATTCACAGGCAGACGTTTAGACCAATATGCAGAGAATTACGTGGTATTTGATTTGGAAACAACAGGCATCAGCGCTGGGGAAGATTCCATTATAGAGATTTCCGCGATCAAGGTGAAAGGACATGAGCCTGTCGCCGAATTTAATACACTGGTTAATCCTGGGACCCATATTCCAGCCGGTGCTACTAATGTAAATGGAATAACAGATGATATGGTGAGGAAGGCGCCTGGACTAAAGGAGGTTCTGCCGGAATTTTTATCCTTTATTGAAGGGGAAATTCTGGTAGGTCATAATATTCAGTCCTTTGACCTTCTTTTCCTATACAGGGCAGCAGAGGAGCTTTTGGGAAAAAAGGTGGAAAATGATTACATTGACACCCTTTTTATGGCGAAAGCCTGCTTGCCTCAACTAAACCGCTATCGTCTGACGGATATTTCGGCATATTTCCAAATTGATACAGAGGGAGCCCACCGGGCACTTGCTGATTGTGTTATGAACCAGAGGTGTTATGAGCATATGGGAAAGCTGCAACAGAAAGAGGAAGTTGAAATCTGCCCCCAGTGCGGCGGAATACTTAGGCGCCGCAGCGGGAAATTCGGGGAATTTTATGGCTGTTCTAATTTTCCTCAGTGCCGTTTTACAAGGAATGTTTGAGCAGCAGGTTAGGAATCTTAGCAGGAATTCAGGCATCCGCAGGATGCATAGATTTATTACATAATGCAAGAAAGGGGAAACGGTATGGAGGATAAAAATTTGTATAATAAGATCATGCTGATTGTACTTTGCTTGATCGCAGTTTTGCTTTGTGCAGGTATGTACAGCTGGTTTCATGAAGGGAGTGCCCCGCTTGAAATGGAAGTGCCAAAGGTCCAGGTCCTTCAACTTGAATTCCGGGAGTCGGGAAGGCTTCCGGAGTCTGTCGTTTTGGAGGAAGATGGAATATGCAATTTTTAATCGAGAGGGCAGTCCCGGATGATTATCTGATCGTTGCTGACGTGATTCAATCGGTGTGGCAGCAAATACAGCAAAAGGACTGGTTTGTCGCCGATGATTCGGAGTACACCTGCCGTACACTTAAAGAGGGAAACGGAATCGGGTATAAGGCTTTTGAAAAGGATTCCGGGGCCCTGGCAGGTGTTTTTCTTGCTGCTTTGCCGGGAAATGGGGAAGAAAATCTTGGCCGGGACATCGGCCTTCCCGAAATGGAACTGGGAAAAGTCGCCCATATGGAGTCGATCGCCATCCTTACTGAATATCGGGGAAACGGCCTTCAGCATTCCATGATGAAGACCGCAGAAGAAGAACTTAGAAAACAGGGCTATCGGTATCTGATGTGTACGGTTCATCCGGAAAATAGATACAGCAAAAACAACATAATAAAACAAGGCTATCAGGTTGTCCTGACCAAAGAAAAGTACGGAGGATATGTAAGAGATATATTATTAAAGAAACTTTCTTAAAATACCGGATTTTCGCAAACGTTTGCATAAAAAAACGTTGACGTTTGGGTTAATTTTACGTATACTTTTTCCTAAGGGCTGACAGAAGTCACCAACTAATAGGATGAATAAACAAAACAATATTTAAGAACAGATACCAGGAAGGTATGGGTATTCCCAAGGAATACGTATGGCTGTTTCTGGTATCTGTTTTTTTGCAGGAAATACCGGACAGGGTGATAATCACTTATGGAGGAGAAGAACGATGAGAAAGCATAGATGGGGGATTACTGCAGCTTTGGTACTGTCTGTCGTGGTTATGAGTAGTGGCTGCGGAAAGGCTGACGGGAAACAGACACAGGCGGTTTCAGAGTCGGGCGCAGCAGACAATATTGGGAAAGACGACAGGGTCGTCGTGGTAATGGGCGTCAGCTCAGAGCCTGAAGCAGGATTTGATCCGGCTTATGGCTGGGGAGCAGGGGAACACGTCCATGAACCTTTGATTCAAAGCACACTTACGGTCACGGATAAGGATTTAAACATCGGCTATGATCTGGCAACGGATTTAAAGGTCAGCAGCGACGGTTTGACCTGGAACGTAAAGATCCGGGATGACGTGTTCTTTACGGATGGGAAAAAACTGACCGGGAAGGATGTAGCATTTACTTATAATACCTTACGAGATACCAGCTCTGTGAATGATTTCACAATGCTGGACAGGGCAGAGGCAGTGGATGACACGACCGTGGAGTTTCATATGAAGCATCCCTATTCCATCTGGCCATACACCATGGCTGTGACAGGAATCGTACCGGAACATGCATATGGACCGGATTATGGGGAACATCCCATCGGATCCGGCAGATACATATTAAAGCAATGGGACAGAGGGCAGCAGGTGATCCTGGAAGCAAATCCGGACTATTATGGAGAAGCACCAAAGATGAAACGGGTTACGGTCCTCTTCATGGAAGAAGATGGGGCTTTGGCGGCGGTCCAGTCCGGGCAGGCGGATATTGCATATACGGCTGCTTCCTATTCGGATCTTACGGTACCCGGGTATGGTCTTTTGGACTGCAAAACCGTGGATAACCGTGGATTTAACCTTCCGGCCATTCCCTCCGGAAGCGTATCGGAAGAGGGAGTTCCTTTGGGAAATGACTTTACCAGCGAAGTAAAGGTCAGAAGAGCGATCAACATCGGAATCGACCGGGAAGAGATGATAAATAACGTACTGAATGGTTACGGCAGTCCGGCTTACAGCGTCTGTGACAAAATGCCATGGTATGAGCCTTCCGCAAAGACAGAATATGATCCGGAAGGGGCAAAGGCTTTGCTTGATGAGGCAGGCTGGAAACTGGGCAGCGACGGAATCAGAGTGAAGGACGGGAAACGGGCGGAACTCCAATTCCTTTATCCGGCAGGAGATTCTGTAAGGCAGGCCCTTGCGGCAGACACCATCAATCAGCTTAAAGAGCTGGGAATTGACGGACAGATGGAAGGCGCAAGCTGGGATACCGCCTATGACAGAGCCTATTCACAGCCTTTGATCTGGGGCTGGGGCGCTCATACTCCCATGGAGCTTTATAATATTTACCATACCATGGAGGAAACCGGGCTTGCAGCTTATTCACCTTATGCCAATCAAAAGCTTGACCAGTACATGGATGAAGCTCTGGCAGAAAGTGATCTGGAAAAATCCTATGAGCTATGGAAAAAAGCCCAGTGGGATGGGGAAACAGGCATTACCCAAAGCGGTGACATTCCCTGGATCTGGCTTGTAAATATTGATCATTTATATTGGGTAAGGGATGGCTTAAAGGTTGCGGACCAGAAGCTTCACCCCCATGGCCACGGTTGGTCCATTGTAAATAACGTGGATCAGTGGAGCTGGGAGCCATGAAAAGCCGCCGGTCTGAAGGGAAAATCCTTAGGTTTTTACTGAAGCAGATTATACGGATGGCAGTCCTCCTTTTTCTGGTAAGTGCAGCCGCCTTTTTTCTGGTATCGGTTTCCCCCATAGATCCTTTAAAGGTCAATGTAGGCCAGGTAGCTCTTGGCTCCATGAGCCAGGAGCAGATCGCAAAGCTTTCGGAGTACTGGGGAACCAACTTACCGCCGGCAGAACGATTTCTTTCCTGGGCAGGCGACTTTTTAAAGGGAGATATGGGAACTTCTCTTTTATACCGCCAGCCGGTTTCCCATGTAATTGGAATGAAGCTGTCAAATTCCCTGTGGCTGATGGCAGTTTCCTGGCTGGTTTCCGGAGGAATCGGTTTTGCCCTGGGAACTCTTGCTGGCGCAAACAAGGGAAAAGCGGTGGATAAGGTGATCTCCGCTTATGCTCTTATAACTGCAAGCACTCCGGCCTTCTGGCTGGCGCTGGTGTTTTTGATGGTGTTTGCTGTCTGGCTTAAGATGCTTCCCATTGGGCTAAGCGTTCCCATAGGAATGGAAGCGGCAGAGGTCACTTTAAAGGATCGGGTGGTGCATGGAATCCTGCCCTGCCTGACCCTTTCCATTACCGGAATGTCTAATATTCTTCTCCATACAAGGGGGAAAATGATCCAGGTCATGGAAAGTGATTATGTCCTTTTTGCAAGAGCAAGAGGAGAGTCCAAAAGCCGGATTGTCTTTCGGCACGGAATCAGGAATATTCTCCTGCCTGCCCTGACCCTTCAGCTGGCTTCGGTCAGCGAAATCTTTGGAGGCTCGGTTTTGGTAGAACAAGTATTTTCCTATCCGGGACTGGGCCAGGCGGCTGTGACGGCCGGACTTGGCGGTGATATCCCTTTGCTTCTGGGAATCACGGTTATTAGTGCGGCTATTGTATTTACAGGAAACTTTATTGCAAACGTACTTTACGGCGTGGTGGACCCAAGAATGAGGAAAGGGAGGAAGGTCGCATGAAACAATGGAATGGCCGGAAGTCCATGGTATGCCTCCTGGTGCTTTTCATCTCCCTTTTGGCAGCTGTGGCCATTGCCGGGCAGCTTTATAAAACAGAGGCCCTTGTCACTGATTTTTCCAGAAAAAATATGCCGCCCTGTTTTTCTCACCCCTTTGGAACAGACTGGATGGGACGGGATATGTTTGCGCGGACCATGACCGGTCTATCCATGAGCATCCGCATTGGTCTTCTCACAGCAGCAGTCAGCACAACGATTGCTTTTTTACTAGGACTTTTTGCAGCGTCCATGGGAAAGGCAGCGGATGGGCTTGTGGTTGGGCTCATCGATCTTGTCATGGGAATCCCCCATATCCTCCTGCTGGTTTTGATCTCCTTTGCTTTGGGGAAAGGCTTTAAGGGTGTTGTAGTGGGAATTTCTTTGACTCACTGGACCTCCCTTGCCAGGCTGATCAGGGGAGAGGTTCTTCAACTTAAGGAGAGCCAGTACATAAAGATTGCCCGTAAGCTTGGCCACGGCGGATTTGAAACAGCCCTTAAGCATATGACACCTCATTTGATTCCCCAGCTTCTGGTGGGGCTTGTACTGTTATTTCCCCATGCCATTCTTCATGAGGCCAGCATCACGTTCCTGGGCTTTGGGCTTTCTTCCGAGCAGCCGGCCATCGGCGTGATCCTGTCAGAGAGCATGAAATACCTGGCAATGGGAAAATGGTGGCTGGCGCTGTTTCCGGGAGCATTTCTGGTTGTTGTTGTTTTGCTGTTTCATCTAACAGGAGAGATGGTGGGCAGGCTTATGGACCCGGGTGCTCTGCATCAGTAGGAGGAAATGGATTGGAAGAGAAGAAAACGGTTCTGTCGGTAAAAAACCTGTCAGTATCATTTACCCAATATGAACGATGGATCAAAAAGACCACTCTTTTGGCCGTCAAGGACGTTAGCCTGACCGTAAGAGAAGGAGAACTGGTGGCTGTGGTGGGTTCCAGCGGTTCGGGAAAAAGTCTTCTGGCCCATGGCGTGCTGGGAATCCTGCCTTATAATGCGGCCTGGTCCGGAGAAATCTCTTATTATGGGGAGAAGCTTACTGAGAAACGGATGGGGCAGCTTCGGGGAAAGGAGATCGTTTTGGTCCCTCAAAGCGTTTCCTATCTGGATCCCCTAATGAAGGCAGGGGCTCAGATCAGAAATGGAAAACGAGATCAGGGGAGCATGGGCGAAAGCCTTAAAACCCTTAAGCGGTATGGACTTGATGAAACTGTGGAAAAGCTTTATCCCTTTGAGTTGTCGGGGGGAATGACCAGAAGGATCCTGATTTCCACAGCTGTCATGGAAAAGCCTAAGCTGGTAATAGCAGATGAGCCTACACCGGGCCTTCATCTGGAAGCGGCAAAGCGGGTGTTGTCCCATTTTCGGGAAATGGCCGATGAAGGAGCCGGTGTACTTCTCATCACTCATGACCTGGAGCTGGCATTGGAGGTTGCTGACCGGATTGTGGTATTCTATGCCGGAACCAGCGTCGAGGAAGCTTCTGCCTCTGATTTCCGTGAGGAAAGACTCCTTCGCCATCCATACTCAAAAGCCCTTTACAGGGCTATGCCGGATCATGGATTCTGCGCGGCGCCGGGAGCCCAGCCGTATATCAAGGACCGCCCCTCAGGATGTCCCTATGCTCCAAGGTGTGAGCGTCGGGAGGCTAAGTGTTTGGAGAAAGTGGATTACGTTAGCCTTGCCGGAGGAATGGTCCGGTGTGTAAAGGCAGAGGAGGGATAAGGTGAGGCTGGAAGCAAATAGCATATCATTCCAGTATGATAATGGAAATAAGCAGATATTAAACAATTTAAATATGTATATGGACAGCGGCGAACGTCTGGGGTTGATTGCTCCCAGCGGTTTTGGGAAGACCACCTGCTGCAAAATTCTTGCTGGATATGAAAAGCCGGATAAGGGAGAGGTGCTTTTAGATGGGCGGCCCCTTTCTTCTTATAAAGGTTATTGTCCGGTACAAATGATCTGGCAGCATCCGGAAAATTCTGTAAACCCAAGGCTTAAACTTAAGGAAGTTTTAAAGGAAGGCGATGGAGTGGAAGATCGGGTGATTGATGGTCTGGGGATTGAACCGGAATGGTTAAATCGGTACCCTTCCGAGGTTTCAGGAGGCGAACTTCAGCGTTTCTGTATAGCCCGGGCATTGGGCGGGGGAACTAAGTTTCTCCTGGCGGATGAGATCAGCACCATGCTGGATTTGATCACCCAGAGCCAGATTTGGAATTTTCTCATATCAGAAGTGGAGAGACGCGAAATCGGCCTTTTGGTAGTCAGTCATTCCCAGGGCCTTTTAGAACGTGTATGCACAAGAAAGTTAGATTTGCGGGAGCAATGAGCTAATCCAAAACACGCAACGTGTGTTTTCCATAGCCTAAACGATACATTGTAAGAGAAGGGAGTCGGGATAATGGATATTAAAGATATGCTTAACTTGGTAAAATCAGGAGAAATGGAAATCCAGGAAGCAGAACAGTTATTAAAGGATCTGCCTTATGAGGACCTGGGTTATGCAAAGCTGGATCATCACAGGGCGCTGCGTTCCGGCTTTGGAGAGACAGTCTTTTGCCAGGGAAAGCCAGACCCATACCTGGTGGAGATTTATAGGAAATTCTATGAAAGAGACGGTGAGGTGCTGGGAACCAGGGCTTCAGAGGAGCAATTTGAACTGGTAAAATCCGTTGTGCCGGAGGTTCAGTATGATTCCATATCCAGGATCTTAAAGGTAGAGCAGCCGGAAAAAGAAAGAAAGGGTTGTGTAGCGGTCTGTACAGGCGGTACCGCGGACATCCCGGTAGCGGAAGAGGCGGCACAGACTGCAGAATATTTCGGCTGTCATGTGGATCGGATATACGACGTGGGCGTAGCCGGAATCCATCGTCTTCTGTCCCAGAGGGACCGGATCAGAAATGCCAACTGTATTATTGCAGTGGCAGGAATGGAAGGGGCTTTGGGAACGGTGATCGCCGGTCTGGCGGACTGTCCGGTCATTGCAGTTCCCACCTCGGTAGGCTACGGAGCCAGCTTTCATGGACTCTCTGCTCTTCTTACAATGCTGAATTCCTGCGCAAATGGAATCTCTGTTGTAAATATTGATAATGGATATGGGGCGGGGTATCTTGCGACACAAATCAATCGACTGGCGGTGAAATAAGATGGGAAAAATACTGTATTTGGAATGTAATTCAGGAATCAGCGGCGACATGACCGTTGGCGCTCTTTTGGACCTGGGAGCAGATAAGCAGGCCTTTACAAAGGCCCTGCAAAGCCTGGGGGTGGATGGCTATCATCTTCACTTTGGCAAGACTACAAAATGCGGACTGGATGCTTATGATTTTGATGTACATTTGGAAGATGAAGGGCATGACCATATTCACGGAAATGATCATGAACATGACCACGAACATGACCACGGAAATGACCATGAACATGACCATGGAAATGATCACGACCATGACCATGGAAATGCCCACGACCATGCCCATGGAAACGACCACGACCATGCTCATGACCATGGCCATAGTGATGCTCACGACCATAGTCATGATCATCCCCATGTCCACCGGAATCTTCAGGACATATACGCAATCATTGACCGGCTGGATTCCAACAACAGAGTGAAGGCAATGGCGAAGCGGATGTTTGATATCGTGGCAGAGGCGGAGTCAAAGGCTCATGGAATCCCTGTGGAAGAGGTTCATTTTCATGAGGTTGGAGCTATTGATTCCATCGTGGACATTATCGGTGTGGCGGTTTGTGTAGACAGCCTGGGAGTGGATGAGATCGTGGTATCTCCTTTGTCGGAAGGATATGGCAGTGTTCGCTGCCAGCATGGTGTTATCCCGGTTCCTGTTCCGGCAACCGCTAACATTGTGTCTGCCCATGGTTTGAAGCTTCGGTTTACAGACAATGCAGGGGAGATGGTGACTCCTACCGGAGCAGCCATAGCTGCAGCCCTTGGAACGAGAAAGAATCTTCCTTCCTCCTTTCAGATCTTAAAGACAGGTCTTGGTGCAGGGAAAAAGGACTTTAAACAGGCAAACGTCCTGCGGGCCATGCTTCTTCTGGAAGAGGAAGAAGGGGCAGGAGAAAATATGTGGGTTTTAGAAGCCAATATTGACGACTGCAGCGGTGAAACCTTTGGCTTTGCTATGGAATCCTTATTGGAGGCCGGAGCAGCGGATGTCTGGTATACGCCTGTATTTATGAAAAAGAACCGTCCGGCCTATATGCTTAGCCTGATCTGCAGGGAAGAGGAGATAAGCAGAATGGAAGATATCCTTTTCATTCAGACTACGACCATCGGAGTGAGAAGATACCCGGTATCCAGAACCATTCTGGATCGGAAGAAGAGGAAGGTCACGACGGAATTCGGGGAGGCAGAGGTGAAAATCTGCACCTTCAAAGGGAGGACGTTCTGCTATCCGGAATATGAAAGTGTTAGAAGCATCTGCAGACAAAATGGGCTGGATTATCAGACCGTATACAGTATCATACGCAGAGAGGCGGAGAAATAATGGAA
The DNA here is from genome assembly GCF_044987295.1 of Lacrimispora sanguinis. Taxonomy (NCBI): domain Bacteria; kingdom Bacillati; phylum Bacillota; class Clostridia; order Lachnospirales; family Lachnospiraceae; genus Lacrimispora; species Lacrimispora sanguinis. Next base: position 4,454,697 of record NZ_CP173277.1, read on the forward strand.
CAGAACATGTTAGAAATAAAGACGAGACTGGAACAGATGATGGCAGAGTATGCGAAAGAGGATATTTGCCTGGCTTTTTCCGGAGGAGTTGATTCCAGTTTATTGCTTAAGGTAGCGGCAGATGCTACAGGAAAGACGGGAAAGGCCGTTTATGCGGTGACCTTTGACAGCCGTCTTCATCCCTCTTGTGATCTGGAAATTGCCGCCAGAGTAGCAAAGGAACTGGGAGGAATACATAAGGTGGTTTCCGTGAATGAGCTGGAGCAGGAGGAGATACGTTTTAATCCTGTAAACCGGTGCTATCTGTGCAAGAAGAAGCTGTTCCAATCTTTGAAGGATTATGCGAAAGAAATGAACATCCCATATATCATGGATGGAACCAATGAGGATGATCTGCATGTTTACCGCCCGGGAATCAAGGCCTTAAGAGAACTGGGAATCATCAGTCCTCTGGCAGAACTTCACATCACCAAGGTCCAGGTAAAAGAACTGGCCTCATGGTACGGGATCTCTGTGGCATCCAGGCCTTCTGCTCCTTGTATGGCGACCCGCCTTCCTTATGGTACGGAAATTGATTATGATATCCTGAATCTTATTGGAAAAGGAGAGGAATTTGTAAGTTCTCTCGTGAAAGGTAATGTGCGTCTAAGGCTCCATAATGACATTGTCCGCATCGAGGTGGACCAGGAAGCGATGGGAAATCTGATGGAGAAGAGCAGAGAGATCATTGCTTATTTAAAAGAATTAGGCTTTGTTTATATCACCATGGATCTGGAAGGATTCCGGTCCGGAAGCATGGATGTGGGAATCAAACCCATTGAGTAAAAGTTCATACTGATATGTTAAAAGTGCGTTTCCCGGACAGGAAACGCACTTTTTTTGCATGTTTCGCAGACTGTATAAATGAATCCCCGAAATAGGTCGAGCGGAATATCGGAAACATCGTCAGGATTCGACAGTACAACAAATGTGCATTTATTAACAATAACCTAATATGTGAATGATAACTTTTGAATAATATAATATTTGAATATAAAATGAACATTAAGCACAAAAAAATGCGTGAAATTGTACAATAAAGTCTATTGTATTTTGAGTTTGTTTGTGCTAATATGAAAACACACATTTAGGTTTTTTGTCCGTAATCCGTTTTTATAAGGAGGACAAATATATTAGTAAAGGAGAAAATATACCGTGGGTAACAGTGCAATGGAAAACATGGAACCGGTGGAAGTGTTTCACTATTTTGAGGAAATGAACAGTATTCCGAGAGGTTCAGGAAATGAAAAAAGAATCAGCGATTATCTAGTTTCTTTTGCAAAGGAACACAATCTGGAGGTCATACAGGATAAAGCGCTGAATGTGATCATCAGGAAGCCAGGTACCAAGGGTTATGAAGAAAGCCCAGGCGTTGTAATTCAGGGACATATGGATATGGTCTGTGAGAAAAGGCCTGATGTAATGCATGATTTCATGACAGATCCCATCCAGATGAAAGTGGTTGGAGATATGCTTTACGCAAACGGAACAACTCTCGGGGGAGATGACGGGATTGCGGTTGCCATGGGAATGGCAGTCCTGGCATCAGATACATTGGAACACCCTCCTGTCGAATTGTTGGTTACCACCTCCGAAGAGACCGGAATGGATGGAGCCCATGCGCTGGATCCTAAAAACATCTTAGGCAAAACACTTATTAATATCGATTCAGAGGAAGAGGGAATCCTTACAGTAAGCTGTGCAGGCGGCTGTTCCTCCAAAATCAATCTCCCCATCATATGGGAAGATGCAGACAGCAGCAGGGCTGCTTATATCATTGATATTACAGGTTTAAAGGGCGGCCACTCTGGAGTAGAAATACATACGGGCAGGGCAAATGCCAATAAATTAATGGCCCGGTTGCTGAAAAGCGTAAACCTAGACACAGATTTAAATTTATGTTCCATAAACGGAGGCTCCAAGCACAACGCCATTGCCCGTGATGCACGAGCTGTTGTGTGTGTAAATTTAGAGGCTGTCCCAATGCTGAAAGAGAAGATTTCCAGCATGGAACATATATTTAGGGATGAATTCAAAGTTTCAGATCCGGATATCAAAATCGAACTAAATCCTGTTGAAAATATGCCGAAGCGAATCATGTCAAAAGATACAAGGGACAACATCATTAATTTTATGTATCTGATTCCAAACGGCGTCCAGAGCGTAAGTCTGGATATTGAAGGTCTGGTAGAGAGCTCCCTTAATCTTGGGGTGGTTCAGACCGGGGAAGAAAGTATTGAAATCATTAGTTCTATCAGAAGCTCTGTGGGATCCATAAAGGATAATATTTTCCATACCGTAGCTGCTATTGCAGAACTTACAAACGGCAAGGTAACTGCTGAATCAGATTACCCGGAATGGAAATACAATCCTGATTCAAAAGTAAGACTTCTTTTCATAGAATTATACGAGAAGCTATTTGGTGAAAAACCGTTGATCAGTGCAATTCATGCCGGACTCGAATGCGCAATTTTTGATAAAAAGTTTGAAGGAAAGATGGATATGATATCCGTCGGACCGACCATTGTTGGAGTACATACTGCAGAGGAACATTTAAGTATCCCATCCACCCAGAGGACATGGAAGTATTTGACAGAAGTTTTGAAAGCCCTCAAATAACAGCAGAAATGCCGCTGATCATTTAAATTTTAATTTGTATCAATAACTGATCAAACTATAATTAATATAAGGGAGTACTGTGTATGAATCAGAAATTATCTAAAGGCGCATATGGCGGTATAGCCGGCAAAGACTATGTACCATATGTCTCCAAAAACTCCGGATCGGGTGGAAATATTACAGTATTAATCATTGGTATTGCTCTGTCAGCGTTGTTTGCTGCATCAACTGCTTATTCAGGCATGAAAGCAGGCCTTACAGTTGCAGCCGGAATACCGGGCTCAATTTTAGGTTCTGTGTTTATTGCCATGTTTGCCAGGGAAAAGGGAATTCTTGGAAAGACACTCCTTCAGGGAATGGCCAGCGGCGGTGAATCGATTGCCAGCGGTATGATATTTGTTTTTCCGGCAATTCTTTTGATCGGTTCCCAGGTGACATTTCTGGAAGGCCTTGTGATCGGTGTCGGTGGTGCATTATTTGGAATTGGAGCTGCTTCTCTGGTTTACAATTATTTGATCGTGGAAGAGCATGGAAAATTAATGTATCCTGAGTCAATGGCTATTTCGGAGACCTTAGTCGCTTCAGAAGGCGCCAAAGATTCTCTGAAGTTTATGGGAATCGGATTTGCAATAGGCGGTTTAATAACTACAGTTACCAGTTCATTCTTAAATATCACCAACAATGTGATTAGCTTTGTGAATGAACCCTTCTACAAGTGGAAGTTTCAGCTGGAAGTGAACCCCTTGCTGCTGGGAATAGGATTCATCGTTGGGATGCAGGTATCCCTGACCATGTTTGCAGGTTCTATCTTATCGAACTTTGCCATTACGCCTCTCATCGGTTATTTCGCCACGTTAGGCAGCGGCGGCCCAGCTGTATGGAATAATCCTTCTGTCAGCGTAAACGCTATGGGAGTCGGCGATATAGCAGGCAGCTACGTAAAATATATCGGTGCGGGCATGATGCTTTCCGGCGGTCTGATCGGTGCGATAAAACTGATTCCAACGGTTATCGCTTCCATAAAGGAAACCATGAATGCCAGAGGAAAAGGTGCCGGCGCCGGATCTTCTGTTGAAACTGTTATATTATTATCAGGTATCATCGTAGGCTTCATCGGCGGTTTCCTGGTATCAGGCGGCAACTTTGCCATGGCAATCCTTGGTGCTGTTTTATCAATGATTCTGTCATTAATGTTTGTTATTGTTTCCGGTCGTTTAACCGGTACCATCGGAACTTCAAACCTTCCTGTATCCGGTATGACAATTGCTTCCATCGTTATTGTTACATTGCTGTTCGTAGGATTGGGCTGGAAGAGCGTGGATGATAACAAGGCTCTGCTGTTATTCGGTTCCTTTATTGTTACTGCAATCGCTGCAGCAGGCGGTTACTGCCAATCTCAAAAAGTTTCATTTATCATTGGCGGAAGCAAGAATGAAATGCAGAAATATTTTGCGATATCTTCTGTAGTTGGTGTTGTGGTAGTTACCTGCGTTATATTATTGCTTTCCAATCAGCTCTCAATGACTGGTGATAATGTTCCGTTTGCATTGCCTCAGGCAAATTTAATGGCAACATTGACAGCCGGAATCATGTCGGGCCAGTTACCCTGGGTTATGATCATCTGCGGCATTGTAATGGGTATTGTATTGTTTTTACTGGGACTCCCTGTAATGACAGTGGCAATCGGGTTTTACTTACCTATATCCACAACTTCTATCATTTTATTAGGAGCCCTGGTTCGTTACTTTGTTGAGAAATATGCCAAGAATGAAAAAGAAAAGGAAGCGAAAGTTTCTAACGGTGTAAGCCTGTCATCAGGGCTTGTTGCCGGCGGATCCATCATTGGACTGATCGGAATCGTTTTACAGGTAACCGGCGTTATCAGTGGTGCAGGCCCAAGCGGATTTGCAAATTCAAATGGAATGGCATTTATTTTATTAGTCATTCTTGTAGTAGCGACCGCGATTCCTCTTCTTAAGAGTGAAGTGAAGAATGCTAAATGACAATGATGAGGTTTTAAACTTAATATTTAAGATTTCCGATAAACTGGAATACGAGGTTGACAAAAGCGGCATTGTGACCTTGCTTATAAAACAAGATCACAAGATTCAACGGATTTTTAGAAAACTCGGTTTCAAAATTCCAGAATATAAAAGAATTACAATGGATGAGTATGGAAGCTGCGTCTTTCTTCAAATTGACGGCAGCAGGACCATTAGGGAAATTGGTAAGAGCCTTGAAGATACGTATGGTGACAAGGTAGAGCCGCTTTATGAAAGACTGCTGTTATACGTCAGTCACTTAGAGCAGCAATTTCACTATATCGAAAATATCAGCGGGGTGTAAGAAAGAATTTACAAAGAAGACAGATCGGTGCCAGGAATTAAGTACTGGCGCCGATCTTTTTTGCTCATCAATGGCAGCTGGGGGGCTAAATAACTCTTGACCCCTGCTGACCGGAACGATATAATTATCATTAAATTATTTACCTGCCGGTCAGAAAGGACTTTGATGAAACCAAATAAATATATGTTTTACTTTATACTTTTACTCCTGCCGCTTTTTTTGACGGGCTGCGGGAAGCGATACCCGGATTATAGCAGTCAATCCGGTAGCTTAAGCACTGAGGATTCGAATTCGGCTGCAAATGAAACAGATTTACACTCTGGTTCAACGGAACCCACAATACAAATATCCTCCACAGAGCCTTCGGCGACGATAGAAGATACGGCCGGTCAGACGGATTCCTCCTCCGGCAGTAATCCTTTTGAAGCAAGAGCCGAAGAACTGCTCTCTGGCATGTCCCTTCAGGAAAAGGTAGGGCAGCTGTTTTTTGTCCGCCTGCGTAAAGCAAGTGCCATCGAGGATATTAAGAAGTATCATTTGGGTGGTTATATTCTGTTTGGTGATGATTTTAAGGATGAGACACAAACCGGCATCCGGGATTTTATGAAAGACTGCCAGAGTACCTCTTCCATCCCCTTGCTCATGGGAGTGGATGAGGAAGGCGGGACCGTGTGCCGCGTCAGTAAATATGCGGCTTTCCGTTCTGAGCCGTTTAAGTCCCCCCAGGATTTGTATAAACAGGGCGGCTTTGAGGCCATTCAGGCGGATACTAAGGAGAAGGCTGGCCTTCTTCTTGGACTTGGGATTAATGTTAATCTTGCCCCTGTCTGCGATGTCTCTGTAAATCCGGATGATTTTATCAACCGCAGGTCTTTTGGCCAGGAAGCCGGAGAGACAGCTGATTATGTCAGGACAGTTGTCCGGGAAATGGAGAAAGCAGGGATTGGCAGTACGCTGAAACATTTTCCCGGCTATGGTGACAATGCGGATACCCATACGGGATCTGCGGTAGATACCAGGGATTATCAACAATTTGTTGAAAGTGACTTCCTGCCATTTGAAGCCGGGATTGAAGCTGGGGCCGACAGTGTACTGGTTTCCCATAATATCGTAACTTCAATGGATGAGAACCATCCTGCCTCCCTTTCTCGTGCAGTTCATGATATACTAAGGGAAACCTTAAATTTTAAGGGAGTGATTATGACTGATGACCTCAGTATGGATGCCATTAAGAACAGTACAACAGAGGCGGCTGTTCTGGCCATTGCTGCAGGGAATGACTTACTGGTTGCGACTGACTTTGACGTACAGATTCCTGCTGTTTTAGATGCTTTAAATAAGGGGACACTGAAAGAAGAGCAGATTGACACTTCCGTGATCAGGATACTGGTCTGGAAGCTTAAATTAGGTATATTGCAGTGATTTATTCTGCCAATACGATTGTACTATTTTGCGATACAAAAAAGTGCGGTTCCATATATGGAATCGCACCTTTTTTAGTATGTTAAATCTTTGTCGAGTTTAGACACCTTTAATTGTTTCAAAAAAATTATAAATTTCCACCTGACCATACCCCCATATGTTATTTGGATAAGCATTGGCGTTGTCACGCGCTGCATGCCAAATAAGCTGCCGGTTAACAATACTGCCGGTCATCTGAACATAATTCTCTTTCACTATCCCCCATTCAAAAACCATCGCCATGATGCCTGCCGCATGGGCGGCTGCCGCTCCCGTTCCTGTGGCAGTGCCGTATTTATTTCCCGGAACCGCACAAGGCAATTGATAACCTGGAGCTGCGATGTCAGGCTTAATCGCTCCGGTTCTCGTGTAACCTCTGCTGGATTCAACCAGAATGCTGTTATTGAACTGATTATAGGCGGTCACGGTCATCGGGCTTTCTGCGTTTCCAGGAGAAGTTATAGTAACGTTTGGATCCGAATTCATAAAGTATGTTCCGTCTGTTATCAGGTTACCAGATGGGAGCCATGCATGAAAGGAGAATGATTCATGATTATTATTTTCAAGATGTAAATGCCAGGTTCCCGGAAAGGTGTTTTCAAAACGCAGCAGGATAAGCTGATCTCCCGTATTTTGCTCATAAATAATATTGTTGATCCAGACGTTTGTCTGGCTTCTGTTAAAATTATAATTGATGCAGCCATTTAATGATGGAGGGATTAATTTTGTAATCTCCTGTGTAGGGGAGGTTATGCTGATGGACAGCAGAGCGGGGGACGCAGCCCAAATTTCCACGAAGAAAGTGCTGTCATCATTTCCTGCATTTAATATAAAATCATTATAAAAGACATCGGGTAATGTGGCATCAAAATAATGTCTATGATTGTTTCCTTCATTTCCGGCTGAGACTGCAACTCCAATCCCAGGAAGCTGTGCCAGGTAATCTAAATAACTGCTTAAAGGACCGTTTCCGTCATGTCCTCCCTGACTTGTTCCAAGGGCAATACAGATAACCATTGGCTTATTCAATTTTTGGGCGACAGTAGCCAGGTAACGAGCGGCAAGCATAATATCGGATTCCTGGTAACAGAGAAGTTCATCCGGTACAAAAAAAAGATCCTTTAAATTTTTCTTGGCATTTTTTAATTTTACGACTACCAGATCAGCTTCCGGGACAACTCCCCGAAAACTTTGGTCATTGGTTGGAGTACCGGCCACAATGCTGGAAATTGCTGTGCCGTGACCATTGGTATCCACCGAGGGAACGACAGATAATGGATTTTCCGACTGTAAAGCTTTGTTTATCTGATCTCTGCCGTATTCAGAGCCATAAGTAAAGTTCTCCGGGCGTACACCATTTTGATCGGTCTGATCCCATATTGACTGAATGCGGGTGGTTCCGTCACTGTTTTTAAAAACTTGATGAAGGTAATCAATGCCGGTATCGATAATTCCTATTAATACGCCTTTTCCAAACAGGCTTAAATTTGGATCGTTCTGAACCTCTGTAATCCCGGATTTGTCTAAACTAACTATAGAAGACAGTGTGTACAGTGACGAAAAACTGTTGTAAGAATACAGCCCTAAGTTACAGGGGTTTAAAGATTCTGCCGGGACATGTTCCAAAGAAAGTCTTTCATTGAGGTAGGTAATTTCACTTTCCTTTTGATATCGTGGAATGAGAGTGTTATTTACGAACAGATCGTAATAATTATTGTCAAGTATTCTTTCCAAAATCAAGCCCCCTCTTTGTATTCTGGTGCTATACATATTTATGCAAGGAGATTCTGATTATGAATCATGTGGCAATGAAGGATAAGCTGCTTCTATTTTTTTTATCTTCTCATAAAGCATATCATTGACCGGGACCGGCAATCCGTGTTTTGCAGCAAGGCGGCGGACAGCTCCGGAAAACATTTCCACTTCGGAATACCGGCGGGCCATTCCATCCTGACGCATAGAGGGAACGCCTTCGGGAGAAAGGGTTTTGATCAGATTTATGTAGAAATCCATATCTGCTTCCGATAAGCCGACCCCTTCCTTTTTGGAAAGATCAATCACTTCTTTCATGGCACCGATCAGGGCGTCATTAGGCTTTCCGGGAGCCAGCACTCCGCTGTAATTAGTTTCAAAGGCCATGCATGTCTGGTTGATTCCAACATTCAGCATGAATTTCCCCCAAAGACGTTTTACAATGTCGGCTTCAACCGTATAGGATATCCCTGCCCTGTCAAAGTAACGGGTTAAATCCCTTAACCTGGATTCCTGTCCTTCGGTCCTGGTTCCAAGGCAGAGCGTGCCCGGACGGGTGTATGTAAGATTGGAACCAAACCTCATGGCATCCATTCCCTGTGCAACGCAATAAAGTACTTTTTCCCCGCCGAACCGTTCCGCTATGATTTCCTCACTGTCGATTCCATTCATAACCGATAGGATCGTGGTGTCAGGGCCAACACTGGCACTCATGGTATCCAGGGCGGAGGAGAGGGCGCCGTATTTAACTGCTACAATAAGAAAATCCACTGGCCGGACTTTGGTGCAGTCCTCTATCTGAAAGGAAAAGGGCTTACCGTTTATGGAAAAGGGTGTTTGCCGGTAACGTTCAATCCTTTCCCGGTCACCAAGAAAGTAAATGTTATCCGGGCCAAGGGCAGCGGTAATCTGACTGGCATAAAGCATTCCCAAGGCTCCCAGCCCTACAATTGCAGTTGTTTTAGTGTAATCGTTCATAAGATCTCCTTTCGACTTAAGCTGTTTACGGAATGAGGCACTGGTTTTTATCTAAGCCTCCCGCAGTCATGCTGTCCTGATATATTTTTTCTAATTCTTCCAGATGAAAAACCCCTTCAGATACTTCATAGAATTTCTTCGTATCAGCCAGATAGAACATGCCGCTTTCATCCACATTAATCGCCGCAGTCTGGCCGTCGGTGTTAGAAAAGTAAATCTGGTAGGTGGTAGGGGCGTCAAGTGCTCCGTCAGGAACTTCTTTTAAAGAGAAGCCGTGAAAGAGATCAGCGACCTTGGCTATGGTTTCCTTGTTCTCATCAAAGAAGGAATAACAGATGGAACCATAGTAAATGGAAACGGATTCCGTTTTTTCTATATCAATAGGAATGCCGGTAAGGTCCTTTACCTCCTTTTTCGGGCTCTGGCATGCGGTAAGGGATAATAATAGAAGGATTAAAAGGAAACAGATTCTGTGTATTTTATTAACCATAAGAAACCTCTTTTTTAAATCTATATTACCATAAGTACCTAAAAAAGCAAAGATAAGGGAGTGGTCGAACCGTTATAATAGACTCAATGCGGAATTTGTTGCAAGGTTTCTCAAAAGGAGACGTATATAAAATTGAGACCGGCGCAGTATTTAACGTAGAGACAGTGCAAAGGGATTCCTTTGCCAATCCGAAGTTAAGCGGCTGGATTAACCAGTGAAACCAAATTATCAATCATTAAGGACAGAGGAAATATGAAGGTTGATTTACTGATTCAAAATGGATGGGTCTACCAGACATACAGGCAAAGTTTTGAAAAAATGGACATTGCGGTTGTAGGGGAAAGGTTTTACGACATTTCCCCTTCCTCATATCATAGGGATAATTATGAGACGGAATGTGTGGTAGATGCTGCAGGCAAATATATCATACCGGGATTGATCGATACTCATATTCATATCGAAGGCTCCATGACGTATCCGGAGGAGTTTTCCAGGGTAGTCCTGCCATGGGGAGTCACCTGCGTGGTGGCTGATTGCCATGAGATCGCCAATGTATACGGGGTGGAAGGAATAAAAAGCTTTATGGAAAAGGAAACGGAACTGGACATCTATTATGGGATTCCGTATGTTGTTCCTTCCACTGGAACAGATTTGGAAACCTTAGGCGGACAGCTGAAGGAAGAAGAAATTAAGGAGCTTTTAAAGGAAAAAAAGGTTATCTGCCTTGGTGAGGTGATGAATCCAGCCTTGCCCGGAGAATCTCTGGCAGGCTTTATCAGGGGCATGGGTATGTTTCTGGAACTGCAGGCAAAATCCCTGACACGTGATGTGGTGGAAACGGTGGTGTCCCATGCTCTTTATGAAAATGTGGCCCTTGTAACGGGTGACACCATGCCTGACCAGCTGGTTAAGGGCCATTTAAACCAGATCCTTCGGTTGGCAGTGGAGCAGGGAATGCCGGCAGAAAAGGCCATTTACTGTGCCACCCTGACACCTGCAAGGAGAATGGACCTTGATGACAGGGGGATGATCGCCCCGGGTAAGCTGGCGGATTTCGTTGTTCTCGATGATCTGGTAAGTTTCTGCCCCTCTGCGGTTTATAAAAACGGAAAGAAGCATGAAAAAAGTACGGATACCCCAAAGGTGGTTTTTCCGGATCATTTTTACCAGTCAATAAAATGCCGTCTGGCCCTGGCCTCTGACTTTAGTCTGAACCGTTGCGAGATACGGGAAGGGACAGCCACTGTACATGTCATGCAGATTCAGGAGTTTGGAACAAGAGTCAGACATGTGAAGCGGGAACTTCCCATTCGGAACAAATGCATAAGCTGGCAGGAGGCAGGTCTTTGCCTTGCGGTGGTATTTGAGCGCTATGGAAAGACAGGAGATGTATCCTATGGACTTGTGGAACATGCCTTAAAGTCTCCCGGAGCGATAGCTACCACCTGGAGCCGCGACAGTCATAATCTGCTGGTCCTTGGAAATTCTGCAAAGGACATGGTACTTGCCCAAAACCGGGTAGTCCATATGCAGGGGGGATATGTAACAGCCAGGGAAGGCAAAATTACAGCTTCTGCGGCACTTCCCATCGGCGGGATTATCTCTGACGGAAGCCTTCTAAAGCTTTCTGAGGAACTGGCAAAGTTGAGAGCGGAAATCGAAGCAATGGGGTATGTGAACAGCAATGTCATCCAATCCATTTCCACTCTGACACACCTGGCATCACCGGAGCTAAAGATAAGCGATAAGGGCCTGTATGATGTAAGGACAAAGGAACAGGTTCCTTTGGTGGAAAAACAGGAGCTATAAAGCAGGATAAATTTCCCAATATAGGAGTAACAAACAATTTATTGCGCAAAGGGGGATAGGGTGATATAGTACATCTATCAGAGTATTTTTATGAGCAGTATTTATATCTCATGAGATCTGCTTTTTGTGCAGCGAACTGCAAGGTGTTTTATTAAGAAGGGGAGGTAGTATGACGCTATACGATAAAATTATCAATAAGAAAGAAACCATAGCAGTCATTGGGCTGGGGTATGTGGGGCTTCCTATTGCAGCAGCATTTTCCAAAAAGGTTAAAACCATTGGCTTTGATACCAACTCAAAAAAGATAGAGGCCTATTTGCGGGGAATTGATGTTACAAATGAAGTTGGGGAAGACATTAAGAATCTGGATATTGAATTTACTGTAGATGAGAAAAGGCTTAGAGAAGCTAAATTCCTTGTGGTGGCAGTTCCCACTCCGATCCATAAGGATAAAACGCCTGATTTAGAACCTGTATCAAGTGCTTGCCGGATTGTTGGGCGGAATTTATCAAAAGGTAGCATTGTAGTATTTGAATCCACTGTTTATCCAGGGGTTACAGAGGATATTTGTGTTCCTATATTGGAAGAGATGTCAGGATTGACCTGCGGCAAGGATTTTAAAGTGGGATACTCTCCGGAACGAATTAACCCTGGGGATAAAGTGCATGTTTTAAGTAATATTGTTAAAATTGTATCAGGAATAGATGAAGAAACCTTAGAAGAGATTGCCCGGATCTACGAATTGATTATTGAAGCGGGTGTTTACCGTGCAGGGAGCATAAAGGTGGCGGAAGCTGCCAAGCTGGTGGAAAATGCACAGAGAGATATCAATATTGCTTTTATGAATGAATTGGCCGTTGTTTTTGATAAAATGGAGATCAGTACCAAAGAAGTGCTGGAGGCCATGAACACGAAGTGGAATGCTTTAGGATTTGAGCCGGGATTGGTTGGCGGTCACTGCATCGGAATAGATCCTTATTATTTTATTTATCAGGCTGAAAGCCTTGGATATCATTCCCAGATTATTTTGTCCGGAAGAAAGATCAATGACAGCATGGGAGAATACATAGCAGATATGACCGTAAAACAGCTGATCAAGGCAAATAAGCTGGTAAGGAATGCTTCTGTATATATCTTTGGATTTACGTTTAAGGAAAACTGCCCGGATATCAGGAATTCGAAAGTTCTGGATATTGTGGAAAGGCTGAAATCGTATGAGATCTCAGTAAAAGTAGTGGATCCTTATCTTGGGGAGCAGGAGGAACAAGAATATGGGATACAAGTTGTAAAGATGGAGGAAGTAAAGGAAGCAGATGGGGTTGTATTTGCTGTCTCTCATAAAGAGTTTTTAGAAATTAATTCCGAACAATTAGGAAGTCTGTTTGGGGATTTTCCTGATTCGGGAAAGGTTATCATTGATGTGAAAAGTATTTTTAATGGAAAACAACTGCGAGAATCCGGCTATTTCTATTGGAGCCTTTAGAAAAAAATCAGTCTGTGATATCGGATAAAAGGAAACGAGGTGAGCGAAGAGATGAATGTAGGAGATGTTACGTTCAAGATGACAGAACGCAAAAAGGAAGTATTAGAAAAGTCATGGGCAAAGGATTTTGCGGAGCGTTTGTTTCCGATCATTGATGAACGTATATTCTCACCACTTTACGGCAGAAAGGCATCCGGCCCAAATGAATCAGTAAAAGTTATGGTTGGTGCTTTGGTTTTGAAAGAACTCCTTGGAATGGCGGATGCGGAACTGCTTGAGTCTGCCATGCTTGATCTTCGCTTCTCCTATGCTCTCCATGCAGCAGATATTGAAGAATATCTACTGAACGAAAAGGAATTGTCCAGTTTCCGTTTACGTTGCCACACCCATGAAATTATGACTGGGAAAGACTTGATCCGGGAATGTGTTATGGAGCTTTCCCAGGAGATGGAAAACCTGACAAAAAAGTATTCCCGCATGATTCCTTTGGATGCACCGATGGTCGCTTCCAATATAAAAAAATTCACCAGGCTGGAATTTCTTTATACTTGCGTTTCAAATCTGGTAGCATGGATCCGCAATCATAGTGGAGAAGTGCTCCTCGCTGGTTTTGAACGTTATTTTGATTCTGCTGATTATCATGAATTTATTTATCATACTCATAGTGAAGATATTAACGTGAGGATGCAGGAAGTGCTCTCAGATGCAGAAAAATTGTCCATTCTCTGCGACAGCGGCGATTATGATATGGTAAGTGAATATCAATTGCTGATTCGTGTTCTCCTGGAAGAAGCTGTTCAGGGTGAAGAAGCACCTGGTTCTCCAAAAGCCAGAGAGCATGGTGGAGTTCCGGAAGCAGTTAGAGAGGATAAGGTCAGTGTTATAACAAAAGAATTAATGGGGATTTTATCTGATGAAGAAGCACCGGCACCTCCCGTGGTTTCCATTAAAACGCCCAGGAAATTAAGCGGTTTGGGTAGGTATGGAGGATATTTAAAAATAACTGCGCTTTTACTCTCCTTTACTTCTGTCATAGCCATTGCCGGGGCAAAGTTAAAGCCTATGGAGGCAGGCAGCTTCTCTAAAGGACAGGCTTTATATGACGCTTCCCTGGATATAAAAGGTGCTTTGGCTCAATTGAACAATGAAAATCAGGCAGCCAGAATAGCGACAGATGTGGATACCATGAAAAAGGTGGTTGCCATTAACTTTTTAGGTACAAGCGATAGTAAAACCAATGATAAAACGTTAGAATTGCTGTCTGAAAACGGTCAGAAAGCCACCTTTATGATATCAGGAATAACGGCTGCGGAGGATACGGATTTTATCCTTAAAATTAAAGAAAAAGGGAATGAAATTGGCAGCATTGGTTTAAAAGGGGAGGAAGATCTGGATAAGCTGCCCCAAGATAAATTAATTGAAAATCTTGCAAAAGCAAATCGCATCCTGCACCAGATTACAGGAGAGACGCCAAAGATCCTGCAGGGGACCCTTCCTCATAGCTCGAATGAGTTTTTGGAGGCAGCCTCAGCCTGTGGATATGAGTATGTGGTTGAGAGCAGGAAGTTTCTTAATTATCAGAGCTTTTCCAGCTATGAACAGGCTTTGGATTACGTGAAGGGCCTAAAGTGGGGGAGCATAGTTACAATTAAGATGTCAGGGACTCTCAATGAGGCGGAGTACGGTAAGGAAGTGAAGGAAATCTCCACACAGGAAGCCGGGGATCATTCGTTCAATGAGAGTGAGAAAAGGGAGAAAGATAATAATTCAGAGGAAGAACGCCTGATTCAGGTGATCGGCTGGTTTTCAAAGGCTTTGAAAGAAACCGGATATCAAACTGCGTTTGCACAGGAGATTCCCCAATATCAGGATGAGGACTATGCCATGGATTTCTCTGAGTTAAGAGAGAAAAACGGGGGGAAGCTTTCCAAAATATATGCCATGGGCGGCCGGGACAGTGGTGTAGGCCTTACCTTCAGGGGAATAGGCAGCCAGGAAAATTTAGAAAAGATTTTGCTGCTTTTAAAAGAAAACAATAGAAAGGCTACGTTCTTTATTACCGGAAAGGAACTGGAAGAATATGGAGACAGGGTAAAAGAAATCATTGACCAGGGCCATGAGATTGGAAACGGAGGCCTGACAGGAAAAGATTTATCTGATATGGATTTTTCCAGTATATGTTTCGAAATTTACAAAACAGACAAACTGCTGAAGGACAAATACGGGGTTAATACAAAACTCTTTATGCCTGTTTACGCAAAGTATAACGATTTGGTGCGGGAAGCTGCCTCAACCCTTTCTTATGATCTGGTTACTTATTCCAAAAACCCTATGACAGAAGGGAGATCGGCAGAGGAAGTAACAAAATATTTCAAGAAAGGAATCAGTAAGGGAGAGATTGTCCACTTAAGGCTTGATGTCAGTGATGATGTGGAGGAAGCGGCAGAATACGTGCTGGAATATCTGGGTAAAAAAAATTACAGGGTATCTTTTTTGCAGGAAATGATAGACAGTGCACAAGTTGCATCCAGTATTCCTGCACCTTCCGGGGAAGCAGCCGGCTCCATTGATTTTGATAAGATCCGGCGTGACAATCAGGGGAAGCAGGCGGAATCTGTCTATACCGTACATAGCACCAGCCAGGAGCTTTCTTTTACTTTTTCCGGGATCAGCCGGACAGAGGTTCTGTATGATATCCTTGATAAGATGGATCAGATTCAGGGAAAAGGTACATTTTTCGTGACCAGTGAAGAGATTGATCAAAATAAGGAAGAGATCAGACAGATCCTTAGCCGGGGGCATGAAATCGGACTCTGCCTTACAGGAAGAAGTGGAAATGACTTTAAGTCTGTATACCAGAGTATTAATGGAATGCAGGAAAAATTGAACAAGGAATTCGGAGTGCAGCCTGTTTTAGCCAGATATCCTTATGATGCGGAGATTACCGGTGAGATGTCAGAAGCGATTGCAAGCGCAGGATGTACTCTGGTGTGGCAGGATCTTTCTATGGCAAGCTCCAAAGCAGGACCGGATGGGACCTTGGAAACTGTCTTAGCCAATTCCTTTAATGCCGGAAATATATCTGCAAGAAGAGGATATATTGTATATTTTCGGATGGATTATTACAAAGACAAAAATCTGATAGGGAATCTGCTTCTGGATGTTTATAAGAATCGTGTTCTGACTAACTCCTATGAAGATGGAATAGAAAACAACGGATCCCAGTACCGCATTGTCAGTGTAGGGCAATTAAGGAATAGCCCGGGGCTTTATCAGTACCCGGTAAAAGAATCTGATTATACGGCTGGGGTGGGCGATATTGCTCCGGGGCATTTGGCCTGGTTCTCAGAAGGAGAAAAGTTTGGGATCATGAAGGAGCGGTATGTGGGAAATCCTGATTACAGCGACGAGAATGTACTTCCCGGCTTTTCCCAGGGGGAACTGAAGCTGATTGATATAACCGGAAGGTTTACAAACGAAAAGGTGCTGTTTTTGACCATTGATGACTGGGGGTCTGATAAGCCGGTCAACCAGATTTTATACGTGCTGAGAAAGTATGGGGTCAAGGCAAGCTTCCACATAAGGACTAACCGCATAGAGGAAAACCCAAACCTCTTAAGGGCCATTGCTGCAGAAGGCCATGATATCGGAAGCCATACAGATGGCCATCTTCCGTATGCTATTTATGATGAGATCAAATCCAGGAGGGGGAAGAGACCGTTTTATAACTCTTTAACCAGTCAGGTGGAGGCAGAAAGAATGGCGGATTTAGCCCTGTCCTATAGAAAGCTCAGCTCCGTTGTGGGTGATATGACAACAGACGGCAGGCCTGCACTGACAAAAATATTCCGTCCCCCGACCCTGGCCATGAGTAAAAACGGCATGGAATCTATATTTGATATGGGATTCCAGTACATTGTAAGCGGCGACTTCAGCAGTCATGATTATGAAGCGAAGACGTCCAGAGAGCTGGCCGATGAGCTGTTAAAGGGAATACGGAAAGGTGACGGATCCAGATATCCTCTGCGGAATGGAAGCATAATGGTTCTGCATATGTCTGATGATTCCAATGAACCTTCCTCTGATCCTGATATTACAGCCAAGGCGTTGGACCTTGTTATCCCCGAACTGATGAATCAGGGGTACCGGTTTGACAAAGTAAGCAATTATTTAATGAAACCATTGGAGAAAAGGGCTACACCTGCTGATGCCAACTTAGGTGAAACCAGGAAGGCAACTGCCAATGAACTGAATAGGGATGAAAAATAAGATGAATCTTCGCCGTAATAAAAAAGGAAAAGGACAGATTTCAGAGGAGGTCCTTCTGGAATTAAAAGAAGACAGAAGGATGCTGTCCAATGTTCCGGATAAGACCAATGTGAGGACTAATACAGACAGGAGGGGAAAGACTTACGACAGCAGCAATATTAATGAGTATATTGCACAGAAACAGTCAGGATTAAGATACAAGGTTGATTATGATGTGGAAGTGATTTGTTTTACCGGGAATAAGAAGAAAAGCATGGTGTGCAAAGGCGTGGATATTTCCATGACAGGGATATTATTAAATATATCTTCTAAGGAAACTTTGGAAATCGTGAAGAATGCGGATAAGATCCTGCTTAAATTTGAAATCCTCCCCGGAACCCTGCCTGAAGGAATGGAAATGAAGGTTAAAATCGAGGCGTCCATTGCCAGGACTCAGCTGATGAAGGATTCCTCATACCACTGTGGATTTCTCTTTCGTATTCCTCTTTCCCTTTATTCGTCAAAGAAAAAGGGCAGGTATATGCTGATGATATCCAGCATGCTGCTGTTCTTTATCAGTATTTTTGTGATCCTGATGCGGGCAGAAAGCGTAATTTATTTCAGATTTAATAAAATACTGTATTTGTACAGCATTATGGCTGCCGTGTTTTTACTCAGCCGTTATCTGTTTGGGGCATTGTACAGGGAGGTGCCCCTTGATGTTGATTTTACTCCGGGAGTGACGGTGCTGATCCCCTGTTTTAATGAGGAGGAGTGGATTCAAAGGACCATTCTAAGCTGTATCAACCAGGATTATCCTGTGGATAAGCTGGAAGTTATTATCATTGATGACTGTTCCAGTGATAAGTCTGTGGAAAAAATAGATGAGATCGTCCAAAAGCTCTACCAGGAGGGGGAGCAGTTTGAAACCAGATCCAGGTTAAAGTACATTGTTTTAAAGAAAAACTCAGGTAAAAGAGAAGCCTTGGCAGCAGGTGCTCTGGAGGCAAAACATGAACTTTTAGTGTTTGTGGATTCGGACAGTTTCTTAGATCCCTTTGCCATCAGGAACCTGGTACAGCCATTTAAGGATCCTAAAATGGGAGGGGTATCCGGCAGAACGGACGTAGCCAATACCTATACCAATGGCCTGACAAAGATGCAGTCGGTCAGGTATTATATCGCCTTTCGGATTTTGAAAGCGGCGGAAGCTTATTTTGACGTAGTTACCTGCTTGTCAGGCCCTTTGGCCTGCTATAAGAAGCAGATTGTCATGGACAATATGGAACGATGGTTGAATCAAAGCTTTTTAGGCC
Source organism: Lacrimispora sanguinis (assembly GCF_044987295.1). Classification (NCBI taxonomy): domain Bacteria; kingdom Bacillati; phylum Bacillota; class Clostridia; order Lachnospirales; family Lachnospiraceae; genus Lacrimispora; species Lacrimispora sanguinis. The sequence continues at coordinate 4,473,238 of NZ_CP173277.1, forward strand.
AGAAAGCAACCTTTGGAGATGATCGGGCCATGACCAACTTTGTTTTAAGACACCACAGGACTTCTTATCAGGACAGTGCAGTCTGCCAGACCATAGTGCCAAACAGTTACCCGGTCTTTTTAAAACAGCAGATGAGATGGAAACGCTCGTGGCTTAGGGAATCATTAATTGCAGGAAGCTTTATGTTTAAAAAGGAACCATTCGCTGCAGTACTCTTTTACATAGGCCTGCTTGTGCCTGTTTTGGCTCCTGTTGTTGTTTTGTATAACCTGGTTTATGTTCCGATCACCCGCCATGTATTTCCTACCACGTTTTTAGTAGGTCTTCTGCTGATGGCGTTTCTGATGAGTATGGCCCAGATGCTGCTGCGAAGAAGCACTACCTGGATATTTGGCCTGGCCTTCTGCCTGTACTATGAAGCGGTTTTGCTTTGGCAGATGCCGGTGGCCTGGGTTACTTTCTGGAAATCCACATGGGGCACCAGAATGACTCAAAGTGATGTAGATGAGGAGCGTAGGAAAGATGAAAAGAAGAGGGGAACGAAACGGAAAAAAGCAGAGCGAAGGCCGGCGGATTGAACTAAAGGAGTATTATGAAGGTGCTTAGATTATCAAAGGATCATAGAAAAGCAGTGCGAAGTGTAATACAGGCCATCATTCTGACCGCACTTCTTGTACTTTTATTCCGTGCATTTTTCGTAGTTGATAAGTATATTCCTTTTCAGGAGGGAGACCGTTTAAAACAGGGAGATCCGGGTTTTATTGCGTTGTCTTATTTTGGAGTGGACCGGGCCGGAACTTCGTCCTTAATCAGCACTCAAAGACTGGAAGAACATATGAATGCCTTAAAGCGAAATGGATATGTGACAATATCGCAGAAAGACATGACGGAATACTACGAAAAAGGAACTCCTTTGCCCGAAAATTCCCTGTTCCTGATGTTTGAAGATGGAAGGCGGGATACGGCTGTCTATTCTGCTAAAATATTGGAGAAGTACAATTACCTCGCCACAATCATGAGCTACGGTCAGAAATTAGAAGGCAAGGATGACGCATTTTTAATGCCTAAGGACTTAAAGAAGCTGAAAAAATCCAGCTTCTGGGAATGGGGAACCAATGGCTACCGCCTGTCTTATATCAACGTATTTGACAGGTATGATCACTACCTGGGGGAATTGAACCTACAGGAGTTCAATGCGATGAGTCAGTATCTGGGAAGAAATTACAATCAGTATTTAATGGATTATATACGTGATGAAGAAGCCATTCCCAAGGAAACCCAGGAACAGATGAAGGAGCGGATCAGTAAGGATTACCAGCTGATGAGGAATCTGTATACAAAGGAATTGGGAGAGCTCCCGGATCTTTATGTTCTCATGCATGCCAATACAGGAGCATTTGGAAATCATGAAAAAGTCAGCGAGGTAAATGAAAAATGGATCAAAGAGCTGTTTTCCATGAATTTTAACAGAGAAGGAGAGTCTAAAAATGACAGAAAGACCAACCCCTATGATTTGACCAGGATGCAGCCTCAGGCTTATTGGTATCCGAATCATCTGTTAATGAGAATTAAGGCTGACACTGGCAAGGATATGATTTTTGAAGAGGGAGATGAAAAAAGAAAAGCTGATTGGGAGATTCTTAAAGGGGCCGGGGAATTTAGAAACAGTCAGATCATTTTGACTTCTGAGCCGGAAGGAAATGGCCATTTGCAACTGAAAGGAAGCGGGACCTTCAAAGATCTTTCCCTTACAGTTAATTTCACAGGAAACGTATTGGGGATACAGAGGATCTGGCTGAGAACAGGAAACACCCCGGAAAAGGCTGTAATCGTTGAACTGAAGAATAATGTACTGTCTGTGTACGACAATGGTTCCTGTATCAGTGAAATAAATCTGGCAGAATTTGATGGAAAGGCATTTAAAACAGTCAGGGAAGATGAACTGGAAGCTTTAAAGGGAGCGGTTACCTTGTACAAAAAGAACAGCCAGTTAAGCTATAGCATTGAAAAAGTAGAGGAAGAAATAAGGCATAAAACAGAATCTGATTTGCCGGACAGGGATTATATACCGGATTATCAAATCAATGAAAGGGGAAGCCGGAAGCTTGATATCGTTTTAACGGGCAGCCGTCTTTCCGTTAATATTGATGGAAGAAATGCAGTATCAGACCTGGCTGTATCCAATGTGGAGGCAGGTGCCCTTTGCCTGGAGTCGGCATTTGAAAACTTTGGCTACAGCCAGAGAAACATTGCAGATGATGTTTACGATGGTGTTTTTGAGAACCTTGTGATCAAAGACAGCAGCGGGAATACTCTTTATGATAATCGATTGAAAGAGGGGGAACGGGCATTTTATGAAATTAGGGAAACCTGGAACCGGGTTATCAACTGGTTTATCAAGACATTGTAATAAAGCCCGCTTCGTGGTATTTCTTTTCCTTCTTGGCTGTATGCTGCTTTTTGCAGGATGCGCAGGGAGGAAAAAGGAGATGCATGCAGAAGGGGAAATGCAGCAGGAGGCTTCGGGGTTTGTGGGAAGCCGTGGGAACGGTGAGGGAACAGGAAAGAGAAAGGTCCACGTTTGGGCGGTTTACTGGGATAATGAAGATGTAGTAAGGAGAATGGAAAACTTACAGGAAGAGGTAGATGGGATTAGTTATTTTGCCGCATATTTTGACAGCGAGAAAAAAATGTTTCTGCCGGAGAACGTTATGGGTATGAAGGCAGCTATAGAGGATAGCGGTAAAAACGGAAAAATGGAAAGCTATTTGACTTTTGTAAATGATTTATTGAAAAAAGAAGGGGGTTCTTCTCTTAAAGACAAAGACTTGCTTTATTATCTTTTTTCCTCGAAGGAATCCAGGCAAAGGCATATCAGTGATATCCTGGAGATGACAGAACAGGGAGGTTTTGACGGGGTCGAAATAGACTATGAAGCCATGAAAAAGGATATGGAGCTTTGGAAGCTGTTCACTTCTTTTGTCAATGAATTGTATGGAAAGACTTCAGAGAGAGGACTGAAGCTTCGGGTGATTTTAGAACCGGGGGCGCCAGTGGAAGAACTGGGCTTTGTAAAAGGGCCGGAATACGTTTTTATGTGTTATAATTTATACGGCTATGGGACAGAGCCCGGGCCAAAGGCCGATGAAAATTTTCTGATTTCCATGGTGGAGAAAGGGAAGGCTTTGCCGGGAGAAACTTACTTTGCGGTAGCAAATGGCGGATTTGATTTTATAAAAGCCTCCGGAGAGACAGAGCAGATTTCAACGGAAGAAGCGATATTAAGACAAAGCCAGGCAGGAGATAATGTACGGCGGGACGAAAAAAGCGGCTGCAAGGTCTATTCTTACAGGGACAGCAATGGACGGGAGCATGAGGTTTGGTATGCTGATGACGAAACCTTAAATTTTTGGTACGGCATTTTAGAGAGAGAAGGAGCAAAAGGGCTGTCCTTGTGGAGGCTTGGCGGTTAAGGGTTAAGGGGAGTTTTGAAAGAAAGCAGGAGAACAGTGAAATTCTTCTATAAATACATGTTGGAAAAGCCTTCTGTGATTAAATTCATGGAAGACTTTTTTATTGCAATTTTCCATTTTTAAGGTTCTTTCCTGCCCTGAATCTCAGGCTGCGGGAAAAGATTTTGAAACATTTTGAAACACATGTTTCAAAATGTTTCAAATAGAAACGAAATAATTTTCATGCAGTGAGCGGATACAGAATCCCGATGATAGAAAAAAGGCTCAAAAATACGGTAATCTTATAAAGTTATCAATAAAAAAGTTCCTGATCCATAGTTGGCATGATATTTGCTTTATAAAAAGTATAGAAGATACGTCGACGTTTTCTTTTAAGAATTACAAAGAAGGAGAAATAAATATATGAGCAGGAAACCTGTACTGGGAATTTTACTTGGAGATGCTGCGGGGGTAGGGCCTGAAATGATCGCAAAGCTGGCTGCAAACGGTTTTTTAGATCAGAACTGCAGGCCTCTGATTATGGGAGATCTAAGGGTTTTAAAAAAGGCGGAGAAGATTAACTGCCTGAATATTAGGACACAGGCAATATCCGATGTTTCGGAAGCAACCTGGGAAGATGGGATTCCCGTTCTGGACCAGAAGAATTTAGATCCTATAGAAATTGAATATGGAAAGCTAAGTATTGAAAGCGGGAAAGCGTGTCTTGAGCTGTTGAAGCTGGGAGTTGAACTATTTCAGGCCGACAAAATAGACGGCTTCTGCTTCGGACCGCTGAATAAGCAGTCCATGATCAAAGCAGGCTGCACAAAGGAAAGTGAACATCATTTTCTGGCCGATTTGTTCCATCAGACAGCTCCCTTTGGCGAAATCAATGTTCTGGGGGATTTGTGGACCACAAGAACAACCAGTCATATCCCCATTGCCAGAGTAAGTGATCATTTAAGTGTGGAAACCATTATGAGGGCGATCACTCTAGCGGACTCTACTTTAAAAAATTCCGGCATTGAGAAACCTGTTCTCGGCATTGCGGCGCTGAATCCCCACTGCGGGGAAGGGGGAAAGTGCGGAAGAGAAGAAATTGACGTAATCACTCCGGCCATTGAGGAAGCGAAACGAATGGGCATAGACGCAAGGGGGCCATTCTCATCGGATATACTTTTTATCAATGCATTTAATGGAGAATTTAATGGGGTTGTTACCATGTATCACGATCAGGGACAGATAGCACTGAAATTAAAAGGATTTGATCAGGGGATTACCATTGCAGGCGGTCTTCCGGCACCTATCGTTACCTGCGCCCACGGAACTGCTTACGATATTGCAGGTAAAGGAGTGGCAAAGACGTCTGCGTTTGAAAATGCTGTGCTGATGGCAGCAAAGATGGCAAGGACCATCAGAAATATGGATTAATACTTTGGGGAGGTTTATTACAATGAAGAAGGTTCGGACAAAACAGGTGATTCCGCTGTTTATGGCAGGATTTGCCGTTGTTTTCGGATGGGTGGGTGTCTTTAAACTGGGCTTCTGGAATCCTGATCAGGGGCCGGCACCAGGGTTTTTCCCGTCAATTATGGCGGTTGTTATGTTTTTAACCAGCATACTTGCTTTTATCCAGTCTTTCAAAGAAGATGGGACCGTGAAATACGAAAAGCAGGAATTGCTGGTCATCGCATCAGGGGCAGGAATTATTCTTTCAACCTTTATTATAGGGCTTGTGGGAAGCTGCTTTCTTTATATTATTTTATGGCTGAAAGTCTTTGAAAAAGCAAGCTGGAAGGATACACTGATTATTCTGGCCGTGGTCGCTTTTATTGTGATTGGAGTATTTGGCTTGTGGCTGGGGATACAATTTCCCCTGGGTCTGATGGAATACATTTTATAAAGGGGGAAGATCAAAGATGCAGAATTTACAACTTTTACTTCATGGTTTTCAGACAGCCCTTACGTTCCAAAATGTGGGAGCGGCACTTATAGGAGCAGTTTTGGGACTTATTGTTGGGGCAATGCCGGGAATAGGCAGTCTTGCAGGCGTGGCTCTATTATTGCCACTGACCTATAAGTTCAATCCTACAACAGCAATCATTATGCTGGGAGCCCTGTATTATTCCAACATGTATGGCGGCAGCTTCAGTGCAATCCTTTTAAATATTCCAGGAGATTCACCGGCAATCATGACGGCTTTGGATGGCTATCCAATGGCTTCAAAGAAAAAAAGGCCGGGGCAGGCGCTTTTGACCGCCGATTTATCCTCTTTTATCGGAGGATCCATTGGTATCTGCATACTTACATTTACCGGCCCGGCATTGGCAAATCTGGGATTGAAATTCGGTCCCTCTGAGATGACAGCTCTTCTTTTGATCGCCATGACTTCCATCAGCTGGCTAGTGGGAGAAAACCCTACAAAGGGTGTGGTTATTACCATGTTCGGGATTATACTGGCAAGCATTGGCATGGATACGCTGTCAGGTGTGCCCAGGTACGATTTTGGAAACATGTACTTGCTTGGAGGCATTCCATTTACTCCTTATATCATTGGAGCGGTTGGATTCTCACAGGTCATCAAACTGATCATGGAACGTGATCAGGGAAAGGGCGGAGCAGCCACAGATATGAAATTGACCATCCGGGGCAGCATGATTACCAAGCATGATTTCAGGCGTCTTCTTCCTCCGGCTCTTCGTTCCGGGTTTCTTGGTACATTTATAGGAGTGCTTCCAGGGGCTGGTGCAACAACAGGTTCTTTTATGGGATATGCGGTTCAGAAGAAAATGAAGAGCGAAGAGGAACTTGGAACCGGTGCCATTGAAGGAATTGCGTCCTGTGAAGCTGCCAATAATGCAGCAGCAGCAGGGGCGTTTGCCCCGCTTCTCGCTCTTGGTATCCCTGGATCAGGAACCGGAGCCGTATTGCTGGGAGGATTGATGATGTGGGGATTGAATCCGGGGCCGCTGTTATTTACAAATGAACCGGATTTTACGTGGGGATTAATTGCCTCTCTGTTTTTGTCAAACATACTGACTCTGGCAATCGCGGTCTGCGTAATCCCGTTTTTGCTTAAAATACTGTCCGTACCAGTAAAATACATGATTCCGTGCATTACCGTTGTGTGTGTGGTAGGCTCATACAGTTCCAGCTATTCCATGTATGGGGTTCTAATCATGTTTTTGTCTGGTATTGCAGGGTATCTGTTAGATAAAAATGACTATCCGACAGCTCCCATGTTGCTGTCCTTTGTATTGGCGCCGCTTCTGGAATCAAATATGCGCAAAGCATTTATCATATCCGGAGGCAGTCTGGATATTTTCTTTACAAGGCCTATTACCTGTGTACTTATGGTTGTGTTTTTTGGTGTAGTGGCAACTCCTGTAGTTAAATCAATGATGAAAAACAAGACAGCAGGAAAAGCCTCAAAATAAAATAAAAACGGAGGAGTTTACAATGAAAAGCAGGAAGACATTTTTAGCAGCAGGGGTGATTGCAGTCTCTTTGATTATAGGAGGCTGCAACAGTAAACAGGCATCAAGCGGACCGTTTGTTCCAAAGGAAAACGTATCGTGGGTTGTAACAAGCAAGCCGGGTGGCGGAAGTGATATTTATACCCGTATGATTTCTGATATCATGGTAAGTGAAAAAATGCTGGATCAAACGATCCTGGTCACAAATAAAACGGACGGTGGCGGTGAGATCGGAAGAAATGAGGTGGCTAACACAAAAGGAAAGAAAGCAGATTACACCCTTTTGACCTTTAACAGCGGGGATCTGATGCCAATGGTACAGAATACGGCCAACCGTTCGAAAAACTTTAGGATTCTTGCAATTATGGCAGTAGACAAGCAGTTGATTTTTAAAGGAGAAAAAACAAAGTACCAGGATTTTTCTCAGGCCATCGAGGCTGCAAAGAATGGGAAAAAGGTAGTGATAGGAGGTTCAAAGGGCGATGACATTGCAACCTATGAAGCCATGCTTGCAGAAATCGGGCTTACCCAGAATCAAATGAGTTATATTACCTATGATTCCACCGGGGATGCCATTACGGCGATTCTTGGAGGCCATATAGAATTTGTGATCTCCAAGCCTGCGGCAGCCTCAGAGTATGTGGAGGCAGGCTCCTTGATTCCAGTTCTGGCTTTGGCTGAGGAGCGTTATACCGGTAATCTGACAGATGCTCCCACCTTAAGTGAGATCGGTGATTATAAGAATGTGGAGATTCCGGTGTGGCGCGGTGTGGCGGCTCCGGCAGCCATGAGCGATGCTGCCGCTGCATACTGGAGCGACTTACTGGGAAAGGTTGCCCAGACGGATAAGTGGAATACGGATTATCTGGAGAAGAACAAATTGGTTGCTGATTATAAGGATATGGCAGCAGCAGGAGAATATGTAACCAAATACGAGGCGGACTTCATGGCGGCTAATGGGATAAAATAGCGGATCAGGAGGAAATATCATGAAACTATGCTATCAGGTGGCGACCCCGGATGTAACAGTTGCAGATTCGGTAACTGCTTATCAGGGAGCGCTTTCAGAGAGCTTTCAGGCTCTTGCCAGTCTTGGCTATGATGGGGTTGAGCTTATGACTCTCGATCCATCCCGGCTTGACTGGGAGGAGGTAAAAGCAGAAGCCAGTAAGAACCGATTGTCGGTTGCTCTTGTTTGTACCGGAGAAATATTCGGCCAGCTTGGGCTAAGCTATACGGATCCAAGGGCGGAAATACGGGCAGAAGCTATTCGGCGCTCCAGGGAAATCATTGATTTTGCCTGTTTTCTGGGAGCGGATATTAATATTGGACGTGTCAGAGGTCAATATTCCAGGGAACTGTCCAGGGATGAGACGGAAGAGCTGGCTGTTAAGGCATTTCAGGAGCTTTCAGAGTATGCGAAGCCAAGGGATGTTAAAATAGCTCTGGAAACGGTAACCATTATGCAGACCAACTTTATTAATACTCTGGAAGAAGGGGTCAGGCTGGTAGAACGGGTGGACCGGGGGAATTTTAAGCTGATGATGGATGTGTTCCATTTGAACCTGGAAGAGAAAGATATCTGTGAAGCGATCCGCAGATACAGTTCTTATAATATACATGTGCATCTGGCAGACAATAACCGGAGATATCCAGGCAGCTGTGGATTAAATTTTGAAAAAATCATCAATACCTTCAAAGAATGTGGCTATGAAGGGAATTTCTGTACGGAAATTTATCAGATTCCCAATCAGTATGAAGCGGCAAAGAGAGCGGCCTTGCATTTAAAGCCGATCTTAAACAAGGTGTATGGGACATAGAAAGGGGAACGCGGATATGAAGACAGTGGCATTGATCCATACAGTCAAACGTGTAGCTAATACATTTGAAGAGGCGCTTAGGGCCGGGGTGGATGAAACAATCAGGGTTTATAATCTGCTGGATGACTACCTGGCCAATCATCCCAATGAAGTTGGTGAATTTACTATAAATAACAGAAACCGCCTGTTTCAGGATTTAAAGACCCAGGAAATGACCGGTGCGGATCTCATCGTCACCACTTGCTCAACCTTGACACCGGTTGTGGATATGCTTCGGCCATTAATAAAGGTGCCGATAATCGCCATTGATGATGCCATGGCGTCAAAGGGGGTGACTTACGGCAGGCGGATTCTCATTATGGCAACGGCTGAGAGTACGGTTGAACCCACCAGGGAGAAGCTGAAAAAAGAAGCTGCTGCGGCAGGTGTAGAAATTGACCTGGATCAGATCGTCTGCAGGGAGGCATTTCATGCCATGAAGGAACTGAAAATGAATGTACATGACAACATTCTGAGGGAAGAGGCAGGAAAAATCCGGAATTATGACTGTGTGATCCTTGCTCAGGCTTCCATGGCCCATCTTCAGAAGGACATAGAAGAGATCAGCAAAATTGTGACTTTATCCAGCCCCTCCCTGTGTATCAGACAGATAAATGAATATTTTAAAGCAGAAGGAGTGTAACAATATGAATGCTGAAAGACAGCAGGAATTACAACGCTTATGTTTCAGATTTCGCAACGAATTGATTGATCTGCTTTACCACATACAGACCGGTCATCCGGGCGGATCATTATCCTGTACCGAAATCCTGACTACCCTGTATTTTGAAAAAATCAGGCAGGATCCCAGGCATCCGGACATGGAAGGAAGAGACCGGCTGATCCTATCAAAAGGGCACGCAGCTCCTATTCTCTACATCATCCTTGCAGAACTCGGATATTTTCCAAAGGAGGAACTGAAAACCCTTCGGCAGATTAACAGCAATCTCCAGGGTCATCCGTGTTTACATAAAACTCCGGGAGTGGAATTATCAACCGGTCCCCTTGGACTTGGGCTTGGGGCAGGCCTTGGAATGAGTCTTTCAGAACGGTTAAAGGGCAGCGAAGCCTATACCTACGTTGTACTTGGAGATGGAGAGATTCAGGAAGGCTCTGTCTGGGAAGCAGCTTTGGCAGCTTCCAAATTCCAGGCAGATCATCTGATTGCCATTCTGGACAACAATGGGGTCCAGCTTGACGGAACTCTGGAAGAAATCATGCCCATGGGTGATATTCCTGCAAAGTGGGCAGCATTTGGCTGGAAGGTACTGACCTGCGACGGACATGATGTAAAATCCATTTCCGATGCCCTGGATAAGGCCGTAGCCTGTAAGGGGAAACCTGTTATTATTATAGCCAATACAGTGAAAGGAAAGGGGATTTCTTTCATGGAAGGAAAGAATGTCTGGCATGGAAAACCCATTGGCGAAGAGGATTATAAGGCAGCGAAGATTGATCTGGGAGGTGCACCGGCATGAAAAAGGTTGCGATTCGAGATGCTTATGGAGAAGCTTTAAAAAAGCTGGGTCTGGTGAATGAAAAAATAATAGCACTGGAGGCTGATGTGGGGGCATCTACAAAAAGCGCTGTTTTTGGAAAAGAGTTCCCGGACCGTTATTTTAATGTAGGGATCAGCGAGATGAATATGACCGCCATGGCAGCAGGCTTTGCCTTGGAAGGATTCGTACCGTTTGTCAATACATTTGCAAGTTTTTTAACAACCAGAGGAGCAGATCCCATCCAGTGCCTCATTGCTTATGACAGACTGAATGTCAAACTGGCCGGAACCTACTGCGGACTGTCTGACTCCTACGATGGAGCAAGTCATCACAGTATAACGGATATGGCATTTGTAAGAGCCATTCCAGGGGTGACGGTGGTAAGCGTCTCCGATGCGGTGGAAACGGAAAAGGCGGTATTTGCGCTGGCAGAATATGAGGGACCTGTGTATCTACGTTTAAGCAGAGCGCCTGCGCCTGTCATCTATGATGAAACATTGAAGTTTGAAATCGGGAAGGGGATTGTCATAAAGGAAGGATCGGATGTGACTATCATTGCAACGGGAACGGTACTGCATAAAGCCCTGGAAGCAGCAAAGTTGTTAAGCGAGGAAGGAATTGAGGCAGCTGTGATTGATATGCATACCGTTAAGCCGATTGACCGGGAGCTAATATATTCTTATGCAAAAAAAACAGGAGCCATAGTGACTGTGGAGGAGCACAGTATCCATGGCGGTCTGGGTAGTGCAGTCGCAGAGGTACTGGTACAGGAATGTCCTGTCCCGGTGGAAATAATTGGAGCAGAGGAATTTGCAGAATCCGGGGACTATGAGCAGCTTCTGGAAAAATACGGATACAGCAGCCGGGAGATCGGTGCAGCTTGTCGGAAGGTAATGGCAAGGAAGTGATGCAGGATGAATGAATCTATGAGAAAATATATGAAGATCGGTATGATTTTGCATATGGCATTCCGTGGACTGGCTTCAGGGGAAGGTCCTACACTGGAATGCTTGAAAAAAATTGTAACCGATGAGTATTTTGAGGCAGTGGAAGTTACCTGGATCCGTGATCCGGCGGTAAGAAAACAGGCAGCGGATATGATTCGATGCGGCCATATGGAAGTTGCTTACGGGGGACAGCCAAGGATGTTAACAACCGGTGGAAACATCAACGACCTGGATGAGCAAAAGAGGCTTGCGGCACTTGCTTCCTTAAAGGAAGGAATTGATGAGGCCTATGAAATCGGAGCATCAGGTTTTTCGTTTCTTGCCGGAAGTTATGAGGAAGCAACCAAGAGGCAGTCTCTGGAATCTCTTTTAAAGAGTTCAGGAGAACTCTGCCGTTATGCAAAGGCAAAGGGGGATATGCTGGTCACTCTGGAAGTATTTGATTATGACATTGATAAGAGATCCCTGTTGGGACCTGTTAAGCTTGTAAAAGAGTATGCAGAGATCATGAGTTCAGAATTTGATAATTTTGGTCTTTTGGTCGATTGCAGTCATATCCCCATGCTTCACGAAACGTTTGAAGAGAATCTGATACCTGTTGCCCCCTATATCAGGCATGCCCATATGGGAAATACCGTGATCCGCAAGCCTGCATTACCGGCCTATGGAGATCAGCATCCAAGGTTTGGATTCCCAGACAGCGAAAATGATGTGAAGGAACTGGCTCATTACTTAAAGGTCTTACTAGAGATCGGTTTTCTGAACAAAGAGAACAGGCCGATTGTAAGTTTTGAAGTAAAACCGTGGAAAGAGGAAGATAGTGAAGTGGTGATTGCTAATGCAAAAAGGACTCTGAATCTGGCATGGGATATGATATAGCAGGATTCAAAAGAACAGAATAGCTACATACCGTATGGCGCGGAGGAGATGGAGGTAAAAAATATGAAAGACCCAATTCAAAAATATTTTCAGATAGGAACCATACAGTGGATGACTCATCCGCCGATTTCCTATAATATAGTAGATTCTGTAAAGACCATTGCATGTGACGAATATTTCAGTGCACTTGAAATTACGGAAATAAAAGATAACGCCGCAAGAGCGAAAGTAAAAGGCATGTTGGAGCAGTCTCATCTAAAGGTTTGCTATGGGGCTCAGCCAAGACTGCTGGGACCGAAACTAAATCCCAATGACACCAATGAGGAGGGAAGAAAGAAAGCGGAAAAAACGCTGATGGAAGCGGTGGATGAAGCGGAATACATGGGAGCAAAGGGAGTCGCTTTCCTGGCAGGAAAATGGGAGGAGGAAACAAAAGAACAGGCATATGAGCAGCTTTTAAAAACCACCAGAAATCTTTGCAATTATGCGGCAGATAAAGGTATGATGATCGAACTAGAAGTATTTGATTATGATATGGATAAAGCAGCATTGATCGGCCCGGCACCTTATGCAGCCAGATTTGCAGCGGATATGCGCATGACCAATCACAACTTCGGCCTTCTGGTAGATCTGTCCCATTTTCCTACAACGTACGAAACCAGCAAATTTGTCGTACAGACCCTTCGCCCCTATATTACCCATTTCCATATTGGCAATGCTGTTGTTAAGAAGGGCTGTGAAGCTTATGGGGACCAGCATCCCAGATTTGGATATCCGGACAGTGCCAATGACGTGGAAGAGTTAAGAGATTTCTTTACTGTTTTAAAAGAGGAAGGTTTCTTTCAAAAGGAAAATCCATACGTTCTTTCCCTGGAAGTTAAGCCGTGGGGAGAGGAAGATGGGGATATAATCCTGGCCAACACAAAACGTGTGATTAACCGGGCATGGGCGCTGGTAGAAGACTGAATAAGGGAGGATAGAAAGATGAAAATAGTAATTTTAGATGGATACACAGAGAACCCGGGAGATCTGTCATGGGCAGGTTTTGAGGCATTTGGAAGTTTGACCGTATACGACAGGACGCCTGCTTCTGAGATTGTGGACCGAATCGGAGATGCAGAAGTAGTCTATACCAATAAAACACCCATATCAAAAGAGACCATTGCAGCATGCCCGCACCTTAAATTTATCGGTGTACTGGCTACCGGATACAACGTGGTGGATGTTGGGGCCGCAAGGGAAGCAGGGATCCCGGTTTCCAATATCCCGACTTATGGGACGGACGCAGTTGCCCAGTATACCATTGCACTTTTGCTGGAACTGTGCCATCACATCGGGGAGCATTCTGATTGCGTAAAGAGAGGGGATTGGACCAATAGTCAAGACTGGTGTTTCTGGAACCATCCGCTCATTGAGCTTGCCGGAAAAACAATGGGCATTATTGGATTTGGACGAATCGGGCAGGGAACGGCCAAAATAGCCCAGGCACTGGGAATGAAGGTACTTGCATTTGACGAATATCAGAATAAGGCACTGGAGACGGAGACCTGCCGCTATGCTTCGCTGAATGAAGTGCTGGCAGATTCCGATGTAATTGCATTGCACTGCCCGCTGTTTCCTTCCACAGAAGGGATTATTAACAAAGAAAATATTGCAAAGATGAAAGATGGGGTGATGATTATAAATGATTCCAGAGGACCGCTGATTGTAGAGGAAGATTTGCGGGAAGCGTTAAACAGCGGAAAGGTAGCCGGAGCAGCAGTGGATGTAGTATCTACCGAGCCGATTAAAATGGACAATCCGCTGCTAGGCGCAAAAAATTGTCTGATCACCCCTCATATAGCCTGGGCGCCAAAAGAATCCAGACAAAGACTAATGGATATTGCGGTGGACAATTTAAGGGCCTATCAGGCAGGCACTCCGCAAAATGTAGTAAATAAATAGAATCCGACCAGAGTATAAATTCCAACTGGGTATCAATGTTTTCAATGCAAAAGAGCATCTGACTATGTTACAATATAAGTAATATTGTTGGATGCTTTTTTGCAAAGGATGGATGTTCGTATGGTAAAAATTCTGATATTTATGCCCCGTGATAACATGAGAGAACGATTTGAGAGGGCTGTTTTAAAATTGAGTCCAAAAGGAGAAGACATCAGAGTGGAACTGATTCATGTCTTTGGAACGCCGGACTCTCTTTCCAAAAACAAGGACGCGGAAATTATGATGGCCAGGGGAATGACTTATGACAGGTTGAGAAAGCTGTTCCCCAAGAAGCATATCGTAGAGCTTCGCTTAACCAGTTTTGACATTGTGGATGCTCTGGTAAGATGCAAAGAAACTTTTGCACCGCGACGGATCGCTCTGTGCCTTCAGAAACAGGAATTTGCTTCTGTGAAAAACCTGGAGGTACTGTGTGGTGCAGGGATTGAATTTTATGATATTTCAGATGAAGAAAGCTGCATACAGGCCATTGAAGAGCTGAAAATCAAAGGGATTGATGCGGTGGTGGGGGCCGGAACGATCTGCGGGCTGTGTGACAAAAACGGAATACCGAGAATTCATATTGAGACAAAAGACATGGCGATTGAGCAGGCGCTTTTAGAAGCTGTGAATGCAGCAAGAACCATTAACAATGAAAGGGCCAAAGCCGATATGATGCGCATGATCCTAAATAGCAGTGAAGATGCGATTATAGCGGTCAATGAGGCCGGGAGAATTCTTGCGATCAACAACCAGGCCTATATTGCTTATCAGCTGTCCACTCAGGATCATTACATTAACAATTCTATTAAGGTCATTCATAAAGAGTTGAAGTGGCAGCAGGCTATGGAGTCCGGAAAAGAAACTTCAGAGCTGATGAAGATTAACAGTAAAAATTATTTTATTCAATACAAGCCCATCATGGTGGATAATCATAGTGCAGGAACCATGATTATTACCCAGAATGCTCAGAAAATCATGGAAACAGAAACCAAAATACGCCGGGGATTAAGCGAAAAAGGATTGGCGTCCAAATACACGTTTGAAGATATTATTGGAAACAGCCAGGCAATTAAAGATAACATATCCATAGCAAAAAGATACAGCAGCGTGGATTCAAACGTACTGATCGTAGGGGAGACAGGAACTGGAAAAGAGCTTTTTGCCCATAGCATCCACAGGGTAAGCAAAAGGAGTCATGAACCCTTTGTTGCATTAAATTGTGCGGCATTGCCTGAAAACTTGCTGGAAAGCGAATTATTCGGATATGAATCGGGAGCCTTTTCCGGTGCATCCAGAAATGGAAAAATCGGTCTTTTTGAACTGGCTCACAAGGGAACCATATTTTTAGATGAGATCGGAGAAATTCCATTTTCGCTCCAGGCAAAGCTGCTGCGAGTACTGCAGGAAAAAGAAATCAGAAGGATCGGCAGTGACCGGGTGCTTCCTGTGGATGTCAGGGTGATTTCAGCGACCAATATCGATATAGAAAAACAAATCAAAGAAGGTAATTTCCGTTCGGATTTGTATTACCGTCTGAATCTGCTGGACATTATCATTCCCCCTCTCAGAGAAAGAAAGGAAGATATCATGACCATGGTCGATTTTTACATGCTGCGATTTGCCTGTGAAATCGGCAAATCGGCACCCAGAATTTCCTCCGGAGCCGGTAAGCTGCTGACGGAATATGAATGGCCCGGAAATGTCCGCCAGCTCCGCAATATCTGCGAACGCTTAACCGTTCTAAATGATACGGGAACCATTCAGGAAAATGATATCAGGCAGCTTAAAATCTTTAAAGAGGTGGAAGAGAAAGAAAATATGTTTGGTCCAAAACTGCAAAGCACGGAATTGAATCAATACAGCGGTTTTTCTCCCAGAATGAAAAAAAAGGACCTGGCTGAAGAACTAGGGGTAAGCAGGACAACCCTCTGGAGAATGATAAAAAAACAGGAAAAAGATAATTAAGATGTCTGGTGGAAAGCGGAACAGGGTGAAGTCTACATTGTTTTAATGGGTGTTAAACAGTTGATTAACTGGACCGGGAGCGTATAAAATGGCTTATTTTAGGTTATATTTTTACAAGAAGGAAGTATGCTGGAACTGGTATGTATCCAGAGACACTATCACTTTCATTAAACCTGATTATTTAATAGAAATAATTGACAACCATATTGCCCTGTGGTAAACTGTATCAGTACAAATATGCGCCGATACTTGGTATTTCGGATACTCCAACCAATACTTGGTATGAGGTGAGACTTTAAGACTAAAGGAGGAAATCAACATGATTTCAAAGGAAAAGAAAGCAGCTATCATCGCTGAATTTGGCAGAAAAGCCGGAGACACAGGTTCACCAGAAGTACAGATTGCAATTCTGACAGAAAGAATTACAGAATTAACAGATCATCTTCAGAAGAACCCTAAAGATCATCATTCCAGAAGAGGACTTCTGATGATGGTTGGACAGAGAAGGGGTCTTCTTGATTACTTAAAGAAGACAGACCTTGAAGGCTATCGTTCATTGATCGAGAAGTTAGGAATCAGAAAATAATAAACCATTTAGGGTGGAGGACATCTCCACCCTATCTGTCTATTAGGAAAAGAATATTAAAAGTAGAAGCATTCCCCGAGACCGCTGATGTGTGCGTAATAAGCAGAGCCAAGAGGCGGGAAGGGGGCGCTGATATGCAAGCATATCCGCACCCCCTTCCAGTCTCTTGGCGAGCAACCGCGAATGAGGGACTAAAAGTCCCGAATTTGCGGTTGCGGATTCTGCCCCCAGCGGGCCGCATAATCAAACTCATTTTTTAATTATTGCGCGCAGATCAGTAGTTTCGGCGTCTTCTACTGTTAATATAAATATTAATCAAGTAAAAGGAGATACCAGTATGTACAAGAGTTACAGTATGGAACTGGCCGGCAGAACATTAACCGTTGATGTCGGCAGAGTAGCAAAGCAGGCAAACGGCGCAGCACTCATGCACTATGGCGATACCGTAGTATTAGCTACCGCAACTGCTTCTGACAAACCAAGAGACGGAATCGATTTCTTCCCACTGAGCGTAGAATATGAAGAAAAATTATACGCCGTAGGAAAGATCCCAGGCGGCTTCAACAAGAGAGAGGGAAAAGCATCTGAGAATGCAATTTTGACCTCCCGCGTTATTGACCGTCCCATGAGACCTCTGTTTCCAAAAGATTATCGCAACGATGTAACCTTAGATAACATCGTTATGTCCGTAGATCAGGATTGCAGTCCGGAGCTCACAGCAATGTTAGGTTCTGCTATTTCAACCTGCATTTCCGATATTCCATTTGACGGACCTTGCGCTTCCACCCAGGTAGGACTTGTAGACGGAGAATTCGTTATCAACCCAACCCAGGCTCAGAAGCAGGTTTCCGATATGGCTCTTACGGTTGCATCCACAAGAGAAAAAGTCATCATGATCGAGGCCGGAGCCAATGAGGTACCGGAAGATAAGATGATCGAGGCCATCTTTAGGGCTCATGAAGTAAACCAGGAAATCATCAAATTCATTGACACCATCGTAGCAGAGTGCGGAAAGCCAAAACACAAGTATACCAGCTGTGCAGTGCCGGAAGAGTTATTTGCTGCCATCAGGGAAATCGTTACTCCTGAGGAGATGGAAGTTGCCGTATTTACCGATGAAAAGCAGATAAGAGAAGAGAACATCCGCAACATCACCGCGAAACTGGAAGAAGCCTTTGCAGAAAAGGAAGAATGGCTGTCAGTGCTTGGAGAAGCCATTTACCAGTATCAGAAAAAGACTGTCCGCAAGATGATCTTAAAAGACCATAAGCGTCCTGATGGCCGTGCCATGGATCAGATACGTCATCTGGCAGCAGAGATCGATATGCTTCCAAGAGTTCATGGATCCGCCATGTTCACCCGTGGTCAGACACAGATTTTAAATATTTGTACCTTGGCTCCACTTTCAGAAAGCCAGAGATTAGACGGCATTGATGATATGGAAACTTCGAAGAGATATATGCACCACTATAATTTCCCGTCCTTTTCCGTAGGAGAGACAAGACCTTCCAGAGGACCGGGACGTAGAGAGATCGGCCATGGTGCCCTGGCAGAGAGAGCATTGATTCCAGTTCTTCCTTCTGAGGATGAATTCCCATATGCAATCCGTACCGTATCTGAGACTATGGAATCCAATGGTTCCACCTCCCAGGCAAGTATCTGTTCCTCCTCCATGTCCTTAATGGCTGCCGGTGTTCCCATTAAATCGGCTGTTGCAGGTATTTCCTGCGGACTTGTTACCGGAGATTCCGATGACGATTACATCGTCCTGACTGATATTCAGGGTCTGGAAGATTTCTTCGGCGATATGGACTTTAAGGTAGGAGGTACCCATAAGGGTATTACTGCGATCCAGATGGATATTAAGATCCACGGCCTTACAAGACCGATTATTGAGGAAGCCATCCGCACCACCAGAGAAGCAAGACTTTATATTCTTGATGAGGTTATGGCAAAAGCCATTGCTGAGCCACGCAAGGAAGTAGGCAAGTATGCTCCGAAGATCGACCAGATTTCCATCGATCCTCAGAAGATCGGTGATGTGGTAGGTAAGCAGGGTAAAGTGATCAATAAGATCATTGAAGAAACAGGTGTAAAGATCGATATTAACGATGATGGTAATGTATCCGTATGCGGAACCGATCAGGCTATGATCGACCGTGCAATCCAGATCATTAAGAGCATTGTAACAGACATCGTGGCAGGACAGATCTTTACAGGCAAGGTTGTCAGAATCATGAACTTTGGTGCTTTCGTTGAACTGGCTCCTAACAAGGATGGTATGGTTCATATTTCCAAGCTGTCTGATAAGAGAGTGGCAAAGGTTGAAGATGTAGTTAACATCGGTGACGAAGTAACCGTTAAGGTTATGGAAGTCGACAAGATGGGCAGAATCAACTTAAGCATGAAGCCGGGAGATCTGGCTGCAAAGACAGAAGAGAAGAAAGAAGAAAAAGAAACAGTCACAGAATAAAACAGCTATGCCCTGTGGCAGACAGCAGATAGGCCAATATCCGTCTGCTGTCTGTTTTTTTACCTCATCAGATAAGGGCACGGATTGTGAATATCCGGCAGTTTTAGGAACGGGGAAGGAGTATATCATGGAAAAACAGACACTGGCAGAAATTGCATCCCAAAAATTATTGCAGATGATACAGGAAGAAGGTTATACTGCAGGAGACAAGCTGCCAACCGAGGCAGAACTGTCTGAAGTTCTGGGAGTAGGGCGTAATACGGTCCGTGAGGCCTTAAGGATCCTGATGTCCCGCAACATCGTCACCATTCGCCAGGGATCGGGGACCTTTCTGTCAGATAAAAATGGTGTGGCCGATGATCCTCTGGGATTTACCATGATAGAAGACAGAAGAAAGCTGACAGAGGATTTAATCCAGATCCGGGTCATGCTGGAGCCGCCTATTGCAGCCCTGGCGGCTCAGAATGCGGCTATGGAGGACATCCGTTGCCTGGAAGAAATACTTCTGGAATTAGAAAAGATGATGGAGAACCGGGAGGATTATTCGGAAAAAGATTCCCAGTTCCATGCCCAGATTGCCAACTGCAGCCATAATCTGATCATCGCAAATCTGGTTCCTGTCATCACCGATGGGGTCCGGGTCTTTGCCGGTTCAGTCCGGGAAACCGAATATGCACAGACGTTATTGTCTCATCGCAGGATTTATGAGGCGATCAGGGACCGGAGACCCGTAGAAGCACAGCAGGCTATGTATTTCCACTTAATGTACAACGAAAACCGCTATAAGGAAGAAGACCGGGAAAGAAACTGATTGAACCATGGTCTGAAATCCTATATTATGAGATAAGGCATATATTCATGGGATGAGTATATGCCTTATTTTTTACTTTTTCTTGACTTATTCCACAAAATATGATAAAAATAGAATATATTTGTAGGATGAATATTCAACCTATAGTGTTTATTTTTTTCTGGAGGTTAAAAATATTGAAACAATTATATGATGTACTTATTATCGGAGGCGGGGTTATTGGAAGCGCAATTGCCAGGGAAATGTCCAGATATCGCTTAAAAATAGGTGTTTTGGAAAAGAATCTGGATGTTTGCTGTGAGACCAGCGGACGAAATTCCGGAGTGGTCCACGGAGGATTCGCATACAACACCGATTCCCTCAAAGCAAAATTGTGTGTGGAAGGCAATAAAATCATGGGACAACTTTCCGAAGAACTGGATTTTGCTTTTCAGCGCTGCGGAAAAGTTCTGGTAGGTAATACACCGGAGGATCAGGAATCGCTGGAGCGGACCATGAAACAGGGCAAAGCCAATGGGGTAAGCGGGATGGAACTGATCGGAAAAGAACGGCTTCATGAACTGGTACCTGCTGTCATAGGGGAATTTGCCATGTATTCCGCTGAAAGCGGGATCGTAGATCCCTTCGGATATACCATTGCCCTGGCTGAGAATGCTGCGGAAAATGGTGTGGATTATTTCTTTGACAACGAGGTAACAGCCATTGAAAGAGATGCGGATTCCAATTATGTAATCACCACATCCGCGGGAACCTTTTACAGCCGCTGGGTAGTAAACAGTGCCGGTCTTGGCTGCGGGAAGATATCGGAGCTGTTGGGGATTGGCGGATATAAGATCATAGGTTCCAAGGGAGATTACATCATTCTGGATAAAAGGACCGGTCCATTGCTTCCCATGCCGGTATACCCGGTTCCCAGCAATACCTATATGGGGATCCATGTGACCAATACGACAGATGGCAATGTAATCGTTGGACCCAATGCGGATCTGACTGATAATTTTACATATTATGGCGTATCCCAGGAAAATATGGACTATTTAGCAAGTAGTGCCTCCGACTTATGGCCTTGTATCCATAAGAAGGACTATATCCGTAATTATTCCGGAATCCTTCCCAAATGGGTGGATGAGAATGGCGCAATCCAGGACTTTAAAATTGAGGTGCAAGATTTAAAAGCGCCGCGTGCAATCAATCTGATAGGAATAGAATCCCCCGGTCTGACTGCGGCTGTACCAATTGCACGCTATGCGGTCGGGCTCATGGCCGAGAGGGAAAAACTAACCCTTAACTCCTCCTTTAATCCCATACGCAAAGGTGTGGTGCGGTTTGCGGAGCTTTCAAAAGAAGAACAGAATCTGAAAATTCTGGAAAATCCTGAATACGGAGAAGTGATCTGCCGGTGTGAAACGGTGACAAAGGCGGAGATTCTCCAGGCAATCCATAATCCGCTTGGCGTAGACACCATGACCGGCATTAAGTATCGGACACGGTCCATGATGGGGCGCTGCCAGGGCGGTTACTGCCAGATGCGCATTGCACAGCTGTTGGAACAGGAACTGGGGAAAAAAGAAGATCAAATTCAATATGCCAGAAAGGGTTCTCAAATGTTCTTTGGCAAAGTAAGGCAGGAGGTGAAGTCATGAATGCACAATTAAAAGAGATTCAGGTGGAACAAGTGGATGTTGTCATAATAGGCGGTGGACCTGCCGGGCTGGCTGCAGCAGCAGAACTTTACCGCCGTGGAATTCATAACTTACTGGTCATTGAGCGGGAAAAGCAGCTGGGTGGCATTCTGCGTCAATGCATTCACGACGGATTCGGACTGACCCGCTTTCAGACTGCCTTAAGCGGTCCTGAATATGCACAGCGTTTCATTGACACAATAGAAGAACTGAACATTCCTTACATAACAGATGCAACGGTGTTAGAGGTAACTCATGAAAGACAAGTGACGGCAGTTACCAGAAAAGGCATGAGAACATGGCAGGCAAAGGCAGTGATTCTGACCATGGGCTGCCGCGAGCGTACAAGGGGTGCCATTGGAATTCCGGGTGAGCGGCCTACGGGCGTATTAACTGCAGGCGTTGCTCAGGCTTATATGAATCTGTTTAATACCATGCCGGCTAAGGAAGTGGTAATACTGGGCTCTGGAGATATCGGTATGATTATGGCCCGCCGGCTTACCTTAGAAGGGGCCCATGTAAAGGCTGTATTTGAAATCCAGCCTTATCCAAGCGGACTGCCTCGGAATATCGAACAGTGTCTCAATGATTATGACATACCATTGCATTTAAGCCATGGAATAACCGCTATTCATGGAAATACCAGACTTACCGGAGTCACTGTTTCTAAAGTAGATGAGAATTTTAAGCCGATTCCGGGAACAGAAAAGGAGTATCAATGTGATACACTCATTCTTTCCGTAGGTCTGATTCCGGAAAATGAACTATCCCTGGATGCGGGAGTTATATTAGATGAGCGGACCAGGGGAGCCCTTGTAGACGAAAATTTCCAGACTGCCGCAGAAGGGATTTTTGCTGCAGGAAACGTCCTTCATGTTCATGATCTGGTTGATTTCGTATCCATAGAGGCGGAGAGTCTGGCCGATTCTGTGGCAAAATACGTAATAGAAGGAAGTTTGAAGCCGGCTGCCATTTCAATTAATACGGATTGCAATATCGGATATACGGTACCCCAAAGAGTCAGCGGAGAAAAAGAATTCACGCTGTCCTTAAGGGTAAAAAGACCGATGAAGGACTGCCGCATTGTAGTGCGCCAGGCCGGAAAGGAAGTGGCTGTTAAAAAGATGAAAAAAGCCATACCGGCGGAAATGATCCGCTTTGTCATTTCACATGAAAAGCTGGTATCCGGCTCAGATTTGGAGGTGTGCGTAGAATGCTGAAGGAATTTACCTGTATTATCTGTCCAAACGGCTGCGGAATAAGCGCAGATATAGAAATAAAAGAAGGCGGAGACAGCCTGATACGTTCCATAGAAGGCGCCCTTTGTCCCAGAGGGGAGATTTATGTAAAGCAGGAACTGATCGATCCCCGTCGTAATATTGCAACTTCAGTTCTGGTAAAAGGAGGAATTCTGCCGTTAGCCAGCGTTCGCTTGACAAAACCGATCCCAAAAGACATAATCTTTGATGCCATGGAGGAGATTAAGAAATGCTGTCTGACAGCACCTGTGACAGCTGGAACGGTTCTCGTGGAAAATATTCTTGGATATGATGCAGATGTGATTGTGACAAAATCTGTGCCGGCCGGCAAACTGCTGAAATAATAAAAAACTGGTAATATGATATAGCCGTAAAACAGTCTTGTTTTACGGCTCCTTATGGTATCAAAATATGATACAAATCCTTTAGATGAAATAATCGGGAAATTCTTTTTTTAATATGGTCTGATCTGCCAGTGCGGTGGATATGTGCCGGATCATGGCTTCAGAAGCCTTTTTCTTATCTTTTTCCATGATGGCTTTGCAGATAGCAGAGTGATCGCTGATGACACGGTCTGATACATTGATCTGATAACTCAGCTTTCGCTGCCTGTCAAAGTGGGGCATGATGGTCTGCATAGTATCATAGATAAAGGTCATTCCACAGATATCATAAAATTCTTTGTGGAAAGCGATATCCAGAGTCAGAAATTTCTCGAAATTCTCCCTTGGTCCATTGGAGGCATAATCTTTTTGGAGAGTTATATAATCATATAAGTTATCCAGATGCTCCTGGGTGATGAAATCACAGCTCATTTCTGCCAACGGTCCTTCAATCATTTTTCTCATAGTACATACCTGTTCCACAATATTAGAATCGATCAGAGAGATAAAAATTCCTTTTTGAGGATAGCTTTCGATCAAATGGCCATTGGTAAGAGAAAGAATGGCCTCTCTAACCGGAGTCCGGCTGATGTTTAATTCTTTTGAGATTTCTATATCAGAGATTTTTTGTCCCGGTGTGAAATCCAGGTTGATAATCTGGTCCAGAAGAAACCGAAGGGCATATTCACGTGCAGACTCTCCCGGGTTTTGGGTAAACTTTTTTGTCATTTCAGCGCTCCTTTGCGTTATAGCTATGTCACGGAAAGATTCGGACATGGATATTTTAAATTGAAATCAATATATTACTTTCAAGAAAAATTAGCACAATAGATACAGTATACGGTACAAGTAATGTTTTTTCCATGGATGAAAATAATAAATATAAATAAAAAAATATACTATAATCACATGGAAAATGATTATTATCGTCAAAGTGCACAAGAAACAGAGGTTTTAAATAGATAAAAGAAACAAAATCCTTGTTAAAAAAATATTTATTATTGCTTTTCAAACGCTGCTATAGTATACTAACGCCATGAAAATATATTACTACTGAATTAATATATTTCTAAAACAATTCAATCGAATTCATAATTCGTAAGAGGAGGATTACAACATGAGAAGGATGAAAAAAGTTTTATGCATGGCAATGGCAGTTGGTATGACTGTCACATCTCTGGCCGGCTGCGGCAGCAGTACATCAGGTGCGAAAGCTCAGGCTTCCGGGGAAACTCAGGCAGGTGCCAAGTCGACTGCTACCGGAGCTCCGATCAAAGTAGGAGTATCCAACATGGTAACAGGCCCTATGGCAGCAGGCGGACTTCGTATGAAGCAGGCAGTGACTATGGCATTTGAAGAAATCAATGCCAAAGGAGGCGTGCTGGGTGGAAGACCTTTGGAGATGGTTCTGGTTGATGACACAGGAACTCCTACAGGTGCGGTAAATGCAGTCAATAAGATCCTGGGCGAGAATGTTTCTGTGGCAATTGGTCCTCATACTTCTCCAATGGCATCTGCAACTCAGGAATTATATCGGAAGGCAGGCGTTCCTTTCATCAGCGCTGCCACATCACCAAAGCTTTTAGAAGCACAGAATCCATACTTTTTCCGTATATCCGTTTCCGATGGAGCTGTAGGACCAGCTATGGTAGAGTTTGCCAAGGACCAGTTTGGTGCTGCAAAGGTTGGAGCTCTCTATGATACAGATGATTACGGTGTAGCGGCTGACAATGCTACAAAAGTGTATTGCGAACAGAATGGCATTGAATATTACTCAGAAGGCTTTACATCAGGCGATAAGGACTTGACTTCACAGCTTTCCAAGATCAAAGGCTGGGGACCTGATGTTATCTTCGACTTTTCCCATGACGCAGAGGCTGCTTTGATTGTTCGTCAGCTGGACGAGCTTGGCATGGGAGATCTTCCTCATGTAGGACCTAACGCTCTGGCACAGTCTCAGACCTATGATTTATGCGATGCAAAACAGCTGGAAGGTACCTATGCATCTACGGATTTCTATGCTGACCAGACCAATGAGACCATGAAGAAATTCTTAGATGATTTTAAGGCACGCTGGGGAGCTGATGTGGAACGTTATGCAGCTATGTATTATACTGCTGCTTACTTAACCGCTGATGCCATTGAACGTGCTGGCTCCGATAAACCGGAAGATATTCGCAAGGCTCTTTCTGAAACAAAAGACTTTAATGCAGTATTCGGTAAACTTAATTGCTCTGAGCAGGGCGAGATGAACCGGAACCTTTATATTCTGGAGTTTGACGGAGAAAAGAATATGTCTGTGTCCAAGCAGGTATCCTTAGACTGATTATAAAAAGGGAATGAACGGCACCCGGCGGCTTAAAACAGCTGCCGGGTGCAAATAACGAGGAGGTACTACATATGCAGGTATTCGTACAGCTGCTCATTACCGGGATTGCCATGGGTTTTATCTATGCTCTGGTAGGTATTGAGTACACTCTTATCTGGAACGCAACAGGATTACTTAATTTCAGCCATGATAAGTTCATCTTATTTGGAGCTTATATGTTTGCCGGTACCTATGTGTTAGGTCTTGGGCTTCCGCCGATACTAGCAATTCTTTTTGCTGTCCTTACCATGTTTTTATTTGGAATTGTCAGCGCATTTGTGATTTTTAACCCGCTCAGCAAGCTTTCCACCAATTTATTCGCGGTTATCGGAACGGTTATCCTTGGCAGAATCATGATAGAGTCGGTTCGTCTGATCTGGGGTCCCCTTCCCTTTACACTGGATAATTTCTTGAGAGGATCCATTCACTTTGGTTCTGTGGTAGTCTCAAAAGCTCATTTGGTGATTATTGTGGTATGTTCCCTGATTACTGCAGGCCTCCAGGTTTTCTTTAAAACAACCAAGACAGGAAAAGCCATGCGCTGTGTATCGGAAAATAAAACCGCGGCCTCCTTAATGGGAATCAATGTTCCCATGAACATCGCTTTTACCATTGGTTTATCAGCGATTGTCTGCGCCACCATCGGAATCCTGGTCATTCCTATCTTCAATGTGGAACTTCAAATGTCATCCATGATCGGTTTAAAAGGATTTGCATCCGGTGTCATCGGTGGTTTTGGCTACCTTCCCGGGGCGATAGTGGGCGGTATTCTTCTGGGAGTGGTTGAAATTTTTGGAAGTATGCTGATCCCATCTGTTTATAAAGACTGTCTGTCATTTGTACTGTTAATCATTTTCTTGTTGGTCAGACCGTCAGGAATTTTGGGAAATAAGAGATAAGCGAGGAGGAAGGCAATGAAAGTAAACAAAACATCGGCATTAATTGCAGTGGCAGCCATTGCTCTGGCAGCGATCCTACCTATGTTTATTTCCAATAATTATCATCTGAATCTGATGATCCAGGTGTTAATTAATATCATCATAGTAGTGGGTCTTAATTTCATAACCGGTCTTACCGGTCAGATGAATCTGGGAACTGCCGGTATTTTCTCTATGGGAGCATATACGTCTTCCCTGCTGGCCACAAGACTTGGGATCAATCCATGGATTTGCTTAATCGCTGCCGTGGGAATGGGATTTTTAATAGGAATGGGTCTTGGCTATCCTTCCTTAAGGGTATCCGGAGTATATCTGGCCCTTACTACCATTGGTTTTTCTGAAATCGTTCGTATTCTGATGACGAATTTGACAGGTTTAACAGGAGGAGCATTGGGTGTAACGGGAATTCCCCCATTTTCTATCCTGGGTCATAAGTTCCAGACAAATAAAGAAATTTACTATCTCTATCTGGTCATAGCGATCATTCTTATCTTTAATGCATACCGGATTGTTAATTCCAAATGGGGACGGGCTTTCCTGGCAGTTAAGGATAATCCGGATGCGGTGGAAGCAGGAGGAATCAACATTGCGTCCATTAAGATTTTGGCATTTACCCTTGCGGCCGTTTATGCAACCGTGGCAGGAAGCCTTTATGCCCATTACGTTGGATTCATCAATCCAAGTGCATATAACCTGGAGTATTCCATTAACTACGTTGTTATGCTGGTTATCGGAGGAATCGGTTCTGTACCCGGTAATGTCCTGGGAGCGATTCTGGTGACTCTGGTGCCGGAATTATTAAGGTTCATGGAAAATTACTACTGGCTGGTATTTTCAATCATCACTCTGCTTTTTGTCATCTTCTTGCCAAACGGGATGGTTTCTCTGTTTAAAGGAAAGAAAAGGGAAGAAAAAGCAGGGAAAGGAGCACAGGCAAATGACAGATAACAGAGAAGGAAAATCCATTTTAACCCTAAACCATGTAACAAAACGCTTTTCCGGTTTGGTTGCGGTAAATGATCTGTCTTTGGATATGAAGGAACGCACCATTCATGCTTTGATCGGGCCAAATGGAGCAGGTAAGTCAACTGCGATCAATATGATCACCGGCCTTCTGCCGTTAACAGAGGGCGAGATCTACCATGAGGATACGAAAATAAGTGGTATGAATGCCCATCAGATTGCCAGAACCAGCTGCAGCCGTACCTTCCAGAATTTAAAATTATATCGTTCCATGACAGTAAAAGAAAACTTAATGATGGGAAATATGACAGACCGGAAGCAGGGCTTTGTGCCTTTTCTGTTTGATATTAAGAACGCAAACAAAGAAGAGAAGCTGATGAATGAAAAGGCAGATCAGATCCTGGAGTTTATGGGATTAAAGGATCTGGCGGGAGAGTATCCGGCCAACATGCCTTACGGGAAACAGAAACTTACGGAGCTTGCCAGGTCTCTTATGTCAGATCCAAGACTTCTGTTTTTAGATGAACCGGCCGCAGGGCTCAATCCATCTGAGCGTGTGGAATTTGTAAATATTATGCTGAAGGTATTTGATTCCGGCATTGACATTTTCCTCATTGAGCACAATATGGATGTCATCATGAATATCAGCAATTATATTACCGTTATTAACTTCGGAGCTAAAATTGCTGAAGGCACACCGGAAGAAATACAGCAGGATCCGGTGGTAATAAAGGCGTATTTAGGCGACCGGTATAAACAGAATATGGCAAGGGGGGCTTCAAATGCTTAAGGTAAATGGCATTGACGTATATTATGGCAAAGTTCAGGCTCTGTTTGACGTATCCATTGAAGTGGGAGACCGGGAAATTGTATCCATCATCGGAGCAAACGGAGCAGGAAAGACTACTCTCATGAAGTCCATCATGGGAATCAATAAACCGAAAAACGGTACGATCGAATACAACGGCCAGGTTATAAGCGGTCTCCCTCCACATAAGGTGGTAAGTAAAAAAATTGTTTATATTCCCGAAGGCCGTGAAATTTTCCCCAATATGACGGTTCAGGAAAATCTGGAAATGGGCGCCTATTCGGTAAAGCTATCAAAGGCAGAAATGGAGCGTCATCTGGAAGAACAGTATGAAATTTTCCCACGATTAAAGGAACGGGCAAAACAAAAAGCCGGCTCCATGTCAGGAGGGGAACAGCAGATGTTAGCCATAGCAAGAGGACTGATGTCCGATCCAGAGCTTTTGATGCTTGATGAGCCAAGTCTTGGCCTTGCACCAGTCATTGTTGATGATATGTTTGATGTAATTGTCCGCGTAAATAAGGTAAGAAATATTCCGATTGCTATCGTGGAGCAGAATGCATTTATGGCCATGTCCATATCTGACAGAACCTATGTATTGGAAGTGGGTAACCTTGTTACCCATGGAGAAAGCAAAACACTGATGGATTCTGATGAAATTAAAAAAGCTTATCTGGGAGGCTGACGGCCTCCCACTGTCGACATAATTTATGGAGGTAAAAGAAATTGCGCGCTATTTATTTAGAAGAACCGTGGAAGGTTGCATATATTGACAAGGAAAAACCAGAACCAAAGGAAGGACAGGCCCTTATAAAAGTAAGGGCGGCAGGTATCTGCGGAAGTGATATAGGTGCTTACCGGGGTACAAATCCTCTGGTATCCTATCCAAGAATTATCGGCCATGAGGTTGTAGGAGAGGTGATTTCCATTCCGGAGGACAACGCAAAAGGAATCAAGGCAGGAGACCATGTGATCGTAGATCCCTATCTTTTTTGCGGAGAGTGCTACCCCTGTTCCATTGGACGCACCAATTGCTGTACCGATTTAAAAGTACTTGGTGTTCATGTGGAGGGAGGAATGTCCGACTATATGGTACATCCGGCAGATATGCTGTGGAAGCTTCCCGAAGATATGCCATGGGATATTGCACCGATGGCAGAGCCTCTTACCATTGCCTTACATGGCATTCACAGAGGCGGTTTAAAGAAAGGGGAGCACGTGGCGATCATAGGGGCAGGCCCCATCGGCCTTTTGGCAGCCATGTCAGCTCTGGCTTATGGGGCAGAGCCTATTGTGATTGACGTTGTGGCTGAGCGCCTTTCATTTGCTAAAGAACTGGGAGTAAAATATACC
Organism: Lacrimispora sanguinis; assembly: GCF_044987295.1. Classification (NCBI taxonomy): domain Bacteria; kingdom Bacillati; phylum Bacillota; class Clostridia; order Lachnospirales; family Lachnospiraceae; genus Lacrimispora; species Lacrimispora sanguinis. The sequence goes on from NZ_CP173277.1 coordinate 4,502,925, forward strand.
ATTAATTCGGCAGAAGAAAATCTGACAGAAAAGGTATTAGAATATACAAATGGACGTTTGGCAGAGCTTGTTATGGAATGTTCCGGCGCAAACCCGGCAGTCCGTTCTGCCCTGGACATTACTGCTAACGCAGGCCGGATTACGCTTACCGGCTGGCCGAAAAAAGATACTCCGCTTCCTACCGATATGATCACAAGAAAAGAAATTGATATCCGCGGAGCCCGTACCAGTGCCAATGAGTTTGAAGAAGCCATTGAGCTCATCCATACAGGCAAGGTAGATGTGAGAAAAATACTGACCAAAACCGTTACGATGGAAGAAACCCCGGCAGTGATCGCTGATATTGAACAAAATTCCGGTAACTATATGAAGGTAAACGTAATTCTGTAACGGATGGCAGGAGAAAAGTCATTCAGAAACAAATGATGATTGACAAATAAAGCATTAGAACGTATAATTGTCTGGATCGAAGATATAAGTATCTGATTTACAATTTCATATGCTTCATTAAGAGGGAGTAGTTTTAATGCATCGTCAACATCCTGACTGTCAAAGGGCAGCCTGGTGGTGCATGCCAGACAATGGTTACCAGACTTTTAATGTATTTATTCTGAATATTTAAATTTTTCAGAATAAGTGCATTAAAAGTCTTTTTCTTTTTCTTTTTAGGGCAATAATAAATCAGAGAGATCTATCAGTACATGTTGATGCAGGCTGTCCATATGGGCAGCAGAATGGAGGAAAGTTTGAAAGACTGGTATCAGAAAACAGAAGAAGAAGTTTTAGAAGCGCTTCACACATCAAAGGAAGGCTTAAGTGCAACGGAAGCAGCCGGACTTCTTGCCAGCAAGGGAGAAAATATTCTGGAGGAGGGTAAGAAAAAAAGCACCCTTCAAGTATTTGCCGAGCAGTTCCGTGATCTGCTGGTGGTCATTCTGATTGCAGCGGCCATCATTTCCATGCTTTCAGGAAATGTAGAAAGTACCATCGTAATCGTAGCGGTCATTGTGTTAAATGCGGTGTTAGGAACCGTGCAGCATGAAAAAGCTCAAAAGTCCCTGGCAAGCTTAAAATCCCTATCGTCACCAACTGCCAAGGTGATCCGGGATGGACAAAAGATTGAGGTCGCTTCCAAAGGCGTGGTTCCAGGTGATATCCTGCTGCTGGAAGCCGGAGATATGGTAGTGGCTGACGGGCGGATCCTTAATAATTATTCCCTGCAGGTAAACGAGAGCTCCTTAACCGGCGAATCTACCAATGTAGATAAGGAAGAAGGGACTCTTGATACAGAAGCACCATTGGCAGACCGGACCAACATGGTTTATTCCGGAAGCCTGGTTACTTACGGCAGAGCGGTTGTAGCTATCACCGGAACCGGAATGGATACGGAGATTGGAAAAATCGCCAGCCTGATGAATGCCACAAAGGAGAAAAAAACGCCTTTGCAGGTCAGTCTGGATCAGTTTTCCAGCCGGCTTGCCATGGTCATTATGGTAATCTGCGCCCTGGTATTCCTGTTAAGTATCTACCGTAAGATGCCCCTTTTAGACTCCCTGATGTTTGCCGTTGCTCTTGCAGTTGCTGCGATTCCGGAAGCCTTAAGCTCCATCGTAACCATTGTACAGGCGATGGGAACACAGCGAATGGCAAGGGAAAATGCCATCATCAAGGAATTAAAGGCAGTGGAAAGCCTTGGCTGCGTTTCCGTTATTTGTTCTGATAAGACAGGAACCCTGACCCAAAATAAGATGACGGTACAGGAAATCTATGTGGACGGCAAAGTCTGTCAACCGAAGGAGTTAGACCTTCGTAACCAGCTCCATCGGTATCTTCTTTATGATGCAGTGCTGACGAATGATTCCTCCATAGTGGAAGGAAAGGGGATCGGAGATCCTACGGAGTATGCCCTTCTTGAAATGGCAGGTAAAGTCAGCTTAAGCCATGATCTCATCAGGGATATGATGCGCCGTCTGGAAGAGCTTCCATTTGATTCCGACCGAAAGCTGATGAGTACCAAATACCATCTCCATGGTGTTCCTACCATACTGACCAAGGGTGCGGTGGATGTATTGCTTTACCGGACCACCCAAATCCGTACCTCCGAGGGAGTCAGGGAACTGACAGAAAAGGACCGGGAAAATATTCTGGAACAGAATATGAAATTTTCCGAGAATGGACTTCGGGTGCTCGCATTTGCCTATAAAGAGGTGGAAGAAGACCATGTGCTTTCCTTAAATTCAGAAAACGATTTCATTTTTATCGGACTAATTTCCATGGTTGATCCGCCGAGAGAAGAGTCTAAGGAAGCGGTGGCCGATGCCAAGCGAGCAGGAATACGGCCGGTAATGATCACCGGAGATCATAAGATCACGGCAACCGCCATAGCAAAGCAGATTGGTATTTTCGAAAAGGGAGATATGGCTGTTACCGGTGCGGAACTAGATGCTATGACTGATGACGAACTAGACAAAAATATTAGTAAGACTTCCGTATATGCCAGAGTGTCACCGGAAAATAAGATTAGGATTGTAGACGCATGGCAGCGGCGGGGAAATGTTGTTTCCATGACGGGAGACGGAGTCAATGATGCGCCTGCCTTAAAAAAGGCCGATATCGGAGTGGCTATGGGAATCACCGGTACGGAGGTTTCCAAGGATGCTGCGTCTATGATTTTGGCAGATGATAATTTTGCAACCATTATAAAGGCAGTTGCCAACGGCCGTAATGTATACCGGAATATAAAAAACGCCATTCAGTTCTTGCTATCCGGGAACATGGCGGGAATCCTTTCCGTCGTATATACATCGATCATGGCTCTTCCCGTCCCCTTTGCTCCGGTTCATCTGCTGTTCATTAACCTGCTTACAGACTCCCTTCCGGCAATCGCCATTGGTATGGAGCCTGCAGAGCATGGCCTGCTTGACAGGAAGCCAAGAGATCCAAAAGAGGGAATCCTGTCCAAGGATTTTATGCTTAAGATCCTGGTGCAGGGCGCGCTGATTGCCGTATGTACTATGACGGCCTTCCATATCGGCTTAAAGCATGGCAGTGCATCCACTGCCAGCACCATGGCTTTTTGTACCCTGACCCTTTCCCGGTTGTTCCATGGATTTAACTGCAGAAGCCGCCACTCTATTTTCCGGCTGGGCTTTGCAAGCAACTGGTACAGCCTTGGAGCATTTCTGGCAGGAGTTATTCTGTTAAGCCTTGTTATGTTTGTGCCTTTCCTTGAAAAACTGTTTTCCGTTACCCCTCTCTCAGGAATCCAGGTTGGCATCGTATATGGCCTTGCAGTCATCCCTACGATTATCATACAGTTAGCAAAGGTCATAAAAGAAAATAGGAAATAATTTCATTGAAAAAAAGAGGTTCAACCGTAAAAAAAGTGTTGAACCTCTTTTTTAAAAATGTTAAAATATTTCAGTACTTAAAAATTAAATATAGGAGAAGGGGACGACACATGACAGGACAACTTTCACTAAAAGTGAGAAATTGCGGACCGCTGTCCCGGCGGACGAAATTCCAAATTCTTGCCCTGGTGCCGATTTATTTTATTGTTGCAGGTCTCTTACTGCAGCCGTTCGATGAAATCTGGAGGGGTATCATTACGATTGTCAGGGAGCCAGATTTCCTGATTACGGATTATTTTGCCATTGGCGGCGTAGGAGCTGCTTTTGTTAATGCGGGGGTATTAACGTTATTAAGTATTGCAATTGTATATTTTCTTGGTATGGAGATGAGCGGCCATACTATAACCTCATGCTTTCTTATGTTTGGTTTTTCTTTGTTTGGGAAAAATATCATGAACATATGGGCTATTATGATGGGTATCTGCCTGTATTCTTATTATCACAAAACTTCCATTACACGTTATATTTATGTTGGCTTTTACGGGACCTCTTTGTCCCCGATTATCACTCAGATCATGCAGATCGGTAATTTACATTTGGCGTCCAGACTGATTTTGAGTATTTTTGTTGGATTGGGAATCGGATTTGTACTTCCGCCCTTGTCCACTCATACACATTACGCCCATAAGGGATATTCACTCTATAATGTGGGTTTTTCTGCCGGTATCATTGCCACGGTGATTGTATCGCTGATGAAATCCTTTGGAATTACCATAGAATCAAGACTGATCTGGTTTGAGGGCGACAATGAGCTGTTTGCAAGGTTGCTTCTGTTTTTGTTTTTTGGTATGATTATATTTGCATTTCTGCTGTCAGAGAATGTTGGAAAACGTTATCTGGAAATATTAAAAACCTATGGTCTCAGCGGAACCGATTATGTAAAGAGTGAGGGATTTGCACCGACACTCCTTAATATGGGAATTAACGGAATTGTGGCAACCTTGATCCTTGTTATGTTAGGAGGAGCGTTAAACGGACCTACCATTGGAGGGATATTTACCATTGTGGGCTTCAGTGCAACGGGAAAGCATTTGCGAAACATTCTTCCCATCATGATAGGAGTGATACTTGGAGGCGCGATCCAGAACTGGAGCATTACGGATCCCAACGCTCTTCTTGCACTTTTATTGTCTACAACCCTTGCACCGATTGCCGGTGAGTTTGGCGTTTTAGCTGGTATTATGGCTGGATTTTTACACTCTGCCGCTGCCCTTAACGTAGGCATTGTTTACGGCGGAATGAACCTTTATAACAATGGCTTTGCAGGAGGCCTCATAGCCACCTTCCTGGTACCGGTGTATCAATCTGTCCGGGATAGAAGCGCACGGGCAAAGGTCCATGATTCCTTATAGCTTTATGAGAAACGGAAGCCAGGATAAAATAAATTCAAGAACAGGAAAATTTTAAAATGTTGTATCAGATAAAGGATGGGACAGTCATTGCCGGAGGCAGTCTGATCCTGTCGCATATTGACTTTGAAATACACGGCAAGGAAAAAATAGCGGTGGTAGGGAACAATGGAGCCGGGAAAACCACGCTGTTAAGACTGATAGCCGGAGAAGTGGATCTGGACCGGGATGATAAACGGGAAGGCCCTGGAATTACAAGTTCCAGAAAGCTGACGGTAGGATACTTAAAGCAACAGGCATTTGATGATAAGGGCAGGACGGTGGAGGAAGAACTGCTGTCCTCCTGTCCGGTTGCAGATCCCTTTGCCATGGAGCGGTTTGAGTATGAACGGGAATACGATACGCTGTTTACCGGGTTTGGATTTACAAAGGAAGATAAGAAGAAAAGGATTTCCCAGTTTTCCGGCGGGGAGCAGACAAAGATTGCCCTTATTCGTTACTTGCTGTTAAAACCGGATATCCTGCTTCTTGACGAACCTACCAATCATCTGGATATTCAGGCTACGGAATGGCTGGAACAGTATATGAAGCAGTATGAAAAATCAGTGGTAATGGTATCCCATGACCGCTTTTTTCTGGACCAAACGGCATCTGTGGTATATGAACTGTCTGAAAAGAGGCTTACCCGGTACCCAGGTAACTACACTCATTACCGGGAAGAAAAGAGGAAGGCGGTCAAGATACAGACCAAGGCTTATGAACGGCAGCAGGAAGAGATCAAGCGCTTAAACGATCTGGTCGAGCGGTTTAAGAATAAGCCCCGAAAGGCCTCATTTGCCAGGGCAAAAAGAAAGGCAGTGGAACGGATGGGCCAGGTAGTGAAACCGGTGGAAGATGATATCCACATGTTCACAGGGCCTTTGGAGCCTGCTTTTTTAGGCAGCAAATGGGTCTTTGAAGCGGAGCACTTGAAAATCGGTTATGACCGTCCGCTCATAGAGATGACCATGAGGATCAGACGGGGACAAAAGATAGGAATCCTTGGCCCAAACGGGGCCGGAAAAAGCACCTTTTTAAAAACGGTGGCAGGACTTATTCCTCCGGTTTCCGGGGAGTATTCTCTGGGAAACCAGATTACCATCGGTTATTTTGACCAACATTCTTCAGAGATAGACTCCGATAAATCCGTTGCCCAGCATTTCCATGATTTGTTCCCTTCCCTGACGGAAAAAGAGGTCAGGAGTATTTTGGGGGCATACTTATTTGGTGGTAAAGAGGCCGGAAAACGGGTTGGTCTTTTATCCGGAGGAGAAAAGGCAAGGCTTGTACTGGCAGAGCTTTTGCAGAGCAGACCGAATTTTCTGATCCTGGATGAACCGACCAACCACATGGACATCAGGGCAAAGGAAACCCTGGAATCTGCATTCCGGGCTTATACAGGCACCATTTTGTTTGTATCACACGACCGATATTTTCTAAGCCGGGTGGCAGAATCGGTTCTCATCTTTGAGAATCAGTCCGCTTTTTACTATCCTTTCGGGTATGAGCATTATCTGGAGCGGAGCAGAAGAGCAGAGAAGGGCGAAGGTCTTGCTGCGCAGATCAGGGCGGAGGAGCAGGCTCTGATCGCCGGAATGCGCGCAGTCCCCAAGGCAGAAAAACATAGGTTAAGAGAAATCCCGGTGGAAGAAGCCTACCTGGATTGGAAGCTCGGTCTGGTTTTGGAACGGCTTTTACCGGCAAGAGACAGGGTGATGGAATTGACGGATGTCATGGAGGAGATGAAGGAAAGGTGGCTGGGATCGGAAGACTTCTGGAAGGGAGAAATCTGGGAGGAGTCCGGCCGCTATGAGGAATTAAAGGAAGAGCAGCAAAAGGCATGGGAGGAATGGCATGAGCTGTGCCTGGAGTGGTTTGATACGGCTTATGAAGAAGGGATGTAACAGACTGTTAAAAATAAATTTAAATTGAAAGTCAGCATAAAAATGAGCTTTGAAATTGGTTATTATACCAATCAAAGCTCATTTTTTAATACTATTTTGTCAGGCTATTATGTGGCAGCCCTATGTAAATTTAAGAATATTTCCCTTAATTAATACTTGCCGGAGTAATCATAGTATGCTGAAGTGCTAGTATAATATTCCGGTTCGGCACTTTCAAAGGAAGGAACGTAATCCTTATGATGATCCGTTTGCTCTCCGTTTAATTTGAATTTTCCGACTTCCTGCTGCAGTGTCTCGGACTGAGCGGCTAACTCTTCGCTGGAAGCGGAGCTTTCTTCTGCGGTTGCTGCATTTGTCTGGATCACTGCAGAAACCTGTGACAGGCCCTGGTTGATCTGGTCAATTGCCACCACCTGCTGGGAAGAAGCGGATTCGATCTCCCGGATCGCCTGTTCCAAAAATCTAGATTTTTCTTCCACTTCCTGAAGGATTTTAGCGGCATCAACGGACATCTGTCTGCCTTCGGTAACGGCTTCTACGGAATGAACGATGAGGTTTGCCGTTTCCTTTGCCGCTTCCGCAGATTTGGTCGCAAGGTTCCGAACCTCATCCGCTACCACTGCGAACCCTTTTCCGGCGCTGCCGGCACGGGCGGCCTCAATGGCGGCATTTAGTGCAAGAATATTTGTCTGGAAGGCGATGTCCTCAATCACTTTTGTGATGCTGGAAATTTCTTCCGAAGTTGCGTTGATCTTATTCATAGATGCATTCAGGCTTTGCATGCGTATATTGCTTTCGTTGACTCCGGCTGCGTTCTGTTCTACGTACTCAGATGCCAAACGGACATTATCCGCATTCTGGCTGGCCTGTTTTGCTACTGTGGCAATGGCAGCGTTTAGCTCTTCCACGGTTGCGGCTTGTTCCGTAGAACCGGAAGCAAGGGCCTGTGCTGCGGAGGATACTTGTCCTGCGCCGGAATTGACCTGATCGGCTGCTGTGTTTATAAGAAGCAGAGTCCGGTTGAGATCCTTCTCGATCTTTCGAAGGGCAAGGCCCAGTACGTCATCCTCAGAACGAAGGGGAACTTCCTGTGTGAAATCTCCGTTGCTGATTTTTTCGGCAATGAGCACCTGATCCCGGATGCCAGCCAGCATAGTGGTAAAAGAGGCGGCAAGCTGACCGGTCTCATCTTTGGAGTCAACATCCTTTAAGTCAACATCCACATGCCCAAGAGCGATTTTATCGGCAGCCTTTACAATCTGCCCGATCGGCAGGCTGATCATGCGGGAAATTCTTAAACCCAGGAATATGGCAATAGCTGCTCCTGCTAAAAGGATGATGCTAAGAACACCCGTCAGGAGGATTGCGGTGGAATCGTTGGTTTTACTGGTCTCGTTAGCTACCCTCATCCGGACATCCACCAGCTTGTCAAAGTTATCAAACATCTTTTGGATGTTGTCCTTTTCATTATCGAAAGCGTGTAATGCCGTGTCCTTAGACCCCTGTTTGGCTGCGTTTAAGCATTTTTGGATGGAGGGATCAAAGGAATCCGTAAATAATTGAGTTGCCTCGTCTATTAAAGCGAGAGCTTCATCATTCTTGATACTTGTCCGGTACTCGGCGGAACTACTAAGAAAATTGTTCTTTGCTTCCGCATAGCTTTTATCCAGAGCTTCCAGTTCCATGGTATCACCAGCATGGCTGGCCATTGCGTTGGCATCTACACGAAGCTGATACAGATTTTTGGTGGCAATGATTAAGTCCTTCATGGGAACCGTCTGCTCTTTGTACAAAAAGGTGTCCATTTTGTTGATTTGGGACATGCCCAAAACCCCGGTGATGCCGATCACAAGCATAATAAATACCATGCTGAGAAAGGCTGTGAGTAATTTTTTGGTGATGCTGTAGTCTTTGAATTTCTTCATACTGATACCTCCTAGTTTTTCATCTGTTCTTCATCTGTTTTTTTATGTATAATCGTTTCCATTTGGTTTGTCATGTTCCTCAAAACACGAACTGATGTATACATACAACGTCTGAAGCCCCGTTTTCGGTATACAATATGAATCAATATTTTGCGAACATCTCCGGGCGGCAGTTTTACCAGAATTCTGCCATCCATTTTTAGACAAATATCGACAAGATTCATTATATAATACAAGATTATTGTTTGTCAATCTAAAGAAAAAGAGTGTTAATGATTGAATATAAAATTATTTTAATAAAAAATAAAAGGTATTTTACATAAATTTTTTGAACATTTGCTTCAAAAACTTCGACAGGAGTCAAAAGTGATTTGAAATATGAATGTATTGTGCAATATACACATGACAAATGTCATATAACTAATTACATTAGTAATAAATGCATAAAAAATATTGACTTTTCCATTGGAGTTGTTATGATGATTACAGAGAAAGGGGGTAAAACATGAAATATCAGAAAGGGAATAAAAAGGTTATAGTGGCCGGACACATTTCCCTGGACATTACGCCGGTTTTTCATAACAGCGGTGAGCAGAAGTTTTCGGCGCTTTTGCGTCCGGGAAAGCTTTTGCGTGTGGGAAAGGCACAGATATCCACAGGCGGGGCTGTGTCCAATACGGGTCTGGGTCTTCATGCCCTGGGAGCTGATGTTCTTTTGATGGCAAAGGTCGGTAATGATGACTTCGGCCTGATATTAAAGGAAAAGATCAGACAAAGCGGATGTGAAAGCAGTATTCCGGCAGTGGAGGGGGAATCCACATCTTACACGGTGGTGATAGCTCCAAAGGGCTTTGATCGGTTTTTTATCCATGATCCCGGGTGCAATGATACGTTTTGTTGCGGGGATGTGGATTTTGAACAGGTTTCGGAAGCTTCTCACTTTCATTTTGGATATCCCACGCTGATGCGCAGATTTTACGAGAACAACGGGGAAGAACTGGTCTGCCTTTTCCGAAAGATCAAGGAGCTTTCCCTTACCACATCCCTGGATTTAACAGCGGTTGACCCTGATTCCGAGGCGGCCGGCTGTGACTGGGAGAGGATCCTGGCATCTGTGCTTCCTTATGTGGATTTCTTTGTTCCAAGCATTGAAGAACTGGGATACATGCTTGACAGAGAGTTGTATGACAAATGGCAGGAACGAGCAGGAGGAGATGACGTTACATCCATACTTTCTTTAAGTGAGGATGTGGAAGCCCTTGCGGACCGGGCTTTGAGTTTGGGAGCAAAAGCTGTATTGTTAAAATGCGGGGCAACCGGCATGTATTTAAAGACCGCACCGGAGCATTTTTTGGAAGGTTGGGGTGGAATTGCCTGCTTCCAGAACAGTTTTGTCCCTGACCGGGTCCTATCAGCTACCGGAGCAGGGGATACGAGCATTGCTGCATTTATAAAGGCTATGCTGGATGGATTAAGGCCGGAGGAATGTCTGGAGCTTGCAGCGGCAACAGGAGCTTCCTGCGTAACGGCTTATGATGCTGTCAGCGGACTTCTGCCCTTTGAGGTCCTTAGGGAAAAGATACAAAGCGGGTGGGAACAACAGAACATCATCCGCCCATAATAAAATGATGAAATCAGGAGGAAAAAGATATGCTTATCACGATGAAGGCAATTTTAGAGCTTGCGGAAGCAAAAAACATAGCAATAGGGGCATTTAACATTACTTCCCTGGAGGGGATCCAGGCAGTACTTCAGGCCTCGGAAGAATTAAACCAGCCGGTAATTCTGCAATTTGCCCCGGTACATGAGGCCATCATTCCCATGACAGTTATAGGCCCTATTATGCTCTTGCTGGCAGAAAGGTCTTCGGTGCCGGTAGCAGTGCATTTGGATCATGGCGACGATTTAAGCGTACTGAAGAAAGCCCTGGATATGGGATTTACTTCGGTTATGTATGATGGATCTGCCTTATCTTTTGAGGAGAATGCAGCCAACACAAGGATCGCAGTCGAGATGGCAGGGATATATGGTGCATCTGTGGAAGCAGAAATCGGTGCCATGGGACGGCAGGAATTCTCCAGCATAGGTGAGGGAGAAGAAGGGGAGGCAACGGAAGGCTGCTATACGGACCCAGAGCAGGCAGAGAGATTTGTAAAAACTACGGGAGTCGATGCCCTGGCATGCTCCTTTGGAACGGTGCATGGGCTTTATCTTACAGAACCAAAGCTGGATTTTGACCGGATCAGCCAGATAAAAAGCAGGATCGGACTTCCCATTGTCATGCATGGAGGCTCCGGTGTCAGCGACCAGGACTTCCGTAAGTGCATCAATAACGGTGTCCGTAAGATCAATTACTATACATACTTAGCGAAAGCAGGCGGAATGCACGTAAAGGAAAAGGCAATGGAGTCGGAAGGATATGTATATTATCATGATGTGACCTTATGGGGCATTGATGCCATGAAAAAGGATGTGCTTCATACCATAAAAGTATTTTCCAATTTGAAATAAGAGGAGGTTTCCAATGAAACGTTCAGAAATTAACAAAGCATTAAGGGATATGGAAGAGATGGCAAAGGCATGCAGCTTTGTCCTTCCCCCATTTTGCCATTTTACACCGGAGGAGTGGAAGGAAACAGGCCATGAGTATGATGAGATCCGTGACAACATGCTGGGTTGGGATATTACAGACTTTGGAATGGGTGACTTTGATAAGGCTGGATTTTCTCTGATCACATTGCGAAACGGCAACGTGAACATGAAAAAGTATACGAAAACGTATGCGGAAAAGCTGCTTTATTTAAAAGAAGGCCAATCCGCAGCCATGCATTTTCATTGGACGAAAATGGAGGACATTATCAACCGGGGCGGAGGAAATGTGCTCATCCGTGTCTATGATTCTACTGCAGATGGAGAATTTGCGGATACAGATGTGACTGTTCACAGTGACGGGCGGGAATACAAGGTGGCTGCAGGGACCCAGGTAAAGCTGTGCCCGGGAGAAAGCATTACGATCTATCCAGGACTGTACCATGATTTTGAACTGGAACCGGGAACCGGTCCCGTTCTTTTGGGAGAGGTATCCATGTGCAACGATGACAATGGGGATAACCGGTTTTACTTACCTGCCGGGCGTTTCCCGGAGATTGAAGAGGATGAACCTCCCTACCGTCTTCTTTGCAACGAATATCCGGCAGCAAAATAAAGCTGGAAAAAGCCTGATTCTCAAGAGAGCTGCATAGAGATGTTACATTTGTCACATAAAACTCATTACATTGTGCACATGTTTTAAAAATAAACTCATGCTATGATTAAAATGTAGCAAATACAACAAACATATTGTGTACAAGGAGGAAGTAACATGAAAAAAAGCACAAAAAAATTAACGGCAATGTTGATTTGTGCAGCTTTAGCAGGAATCTCTCTGGCAGGGTGCAGCAATGGGGAGCCGGAGACGAAAGCACCTGAGACAACGGCAGCTGCCACTACGGCAGCAGAGACAAAAGCAGCTGCGGAGACAAAGGCAGCCGTGAAATCTGAATCTGGCGTCAATATGGCTGATGCCAACGTGAAGAAAAAAGATCCAAGCAAACACTACAAATTCGGATATACCTGTATGGATGGCACAAACCCATTCTTCGTTACCATTGAAAAGACCATGCGGGAAATGGTTGAGGCCCAGGGTGATGAGCTTATTTCTGTGGACCCGGCTAATGATGTAACCCTTCAAATCACTCAGGTAGAAGATTTGATTTCCCAGAGTATTGATGCCATGTTCATGAACCCGGCTGAGGCGGAAGGCATTCTGCCGGCCCTGGATCAGTTAAAGGCGGCAAATGTTCCCATCGTAGGCTTTGATACGGAAGTGGCTGATTTGTCTTATCTGGTTTCCTACACAGGATCCGATAACTATAATGCCGGTTTCGTATGCGGCGAGGACTTGGTTAAGAAATGTCCGGAGGGCGGAGATATCATCGTACTGGATTCCCCTACCATGAATTCCGTAACCGACAGAACCAACGGCTTCCTGGATGCGATTAAAGGACATAACTTTAACATCGTAGCCCAGCAGGATGCAAAGGGCAACTTACAAGTTGCTATGGGCATAGCAGAAGACCTTCTTCAAGCACACGGCAATGTAATTGCCATTTTCGGCGGCAACGATCCGACAGCACTTGGAGCCCTGGCAGCAGCCAATGCAGCAGGCATCAAGGACTGCAAGATCTACGGCGTAGACGGTTCTCCTGATATCAAGGCAGAGATGGCTTCCGGCGATTCCCTCATTGAAGGAAGCGGCGCACAGTCCCCGGTTAAGATCGCACAGTCTGCAGTGAATATTATGTACTCTTATTTAAATGGCGATAAAGTAGATGACCGTTATCCGGTAGAAACCTTCCTGATTACATCTGACAATGTAAAGGATTTCGGAACAGACGGCTGGCAGTAAAAGAAATATAGAAAGTGCTGTGGGAGGGTGTCTCAAAACAGGAGAAACATTGGGTTTGGGACGCCCTTCGGGCGCTTTTTAACGTAAATCCCGGAAGACAAAGCAAAAGTTAGAACAGGCAGGTGAGTTTATGAGCGAAAAGATTCTGCTTCAGATGAAAAATATCCATAAATCCTTCCCAGGGGTAAAGGCGCTTTTGGGTGTGGATTTAGAACTCCGTACCGGTGAGGTCCATGCACTCCTTGGAGAAAACGGAGCCGGCAAGTCAACGTTAATAAAGGTTTTGGGCGGCATTTATATAGCGGAAGAGGGGGATATTTTCATTGATGGCCAGAAGGTGATCATTGACGGGGTAAATACCTCCCATGCAAACGGTATCTCTATCATCCATCAGGAGCTGGTGCTGGTACCTCATATGACCGTGGCGGAAAATATCTTTCTGGGACGGGAGCCGGGAAAGGGCGGCTGGATCAACCATGAAGCAATGGAAAAAGAAGCCCAGCAATTACTTGATGACTATCATATGAACATTGATGCAGAAGCACTCGTTAAGAATTTAACCATTGCCCAGCAACAGATGGTGGAGATCGTAAAAGCAATCTCCTATAATTCCAGGATCTTAGTTATGGATGAGCCAACTTCTTCCATTTCGGATAAAGAAGTGGAGTTCTTATTTAAAACCATGCGGGCATTGACAAATAAAGGCGTAGGCATCATATACATTTCCCACAAAATGGATGAACTGGAGCAGATCTGTGACAGGGTGACCGTATTGCGGGATGGTGCCTTTGTAGGAACGGAAGTTGTTAAGGATACGACAAGAGATAAGCTGATTGCCATGATGGTCGGCCGGGAGCTGACCAAGTACTATACCCGTGATTATTTAGAACCAGGCGAAGTGGTATTAAAATGTGAAAATATTGCAGATGGAAAAATGGTAAAGGGAGCAAGCTTTGAGCTGCGCAAAGGAGAAATTATAGGATTTGCCGGACTTGTGGGAGCTGGACGCAGCGAAGCTATAAAATGCATCTTTGGCCTTACTCCCGGTTCCACCGGAAATATTTACGTGGAGGGCAGGGAGGTGAAAATCAAATCTCCCGTTGATGCCATGAAATACGGAATCGCCCTGGTGCCGGAGGACAGGAAGCAGGAGGGACTTTTCAAAGTGCAGACCGTCCGCTTTAACTCTACCATTGAAGTGCTTAAATCCTTTATAAAAGGAATCTGGGTGGATTCGAAAAAGGAAGAAATGATCACTCAGGAATATATCGATATGATGGACACCAGGACTCCATCTCAGGAGCAGTTAATGGGAAACTTGTCCGGAGGAAACCAACAAAAGGTCATGATCGGCAGATGGCTTGCCACTACCCCGAAGATCCTGATTCTTGACGAGCCTACCAGAGGGGTGGACGTAGGGGCAAAATCAGAGATTTATGGGATCATGAACGAGCTGGTAAAGGATGGCATGTCGATCATCATGATTTCCTCCGAACTGCCGGAGATCTTAAACATGAGCGACCGGGTTTATGTCATGTGCGACGGCAGAATCACAGGCTGTTTCAGCCATGAGGAATGTGTCACCCAGGAAGAGATCATGAAGCTGGCGGCAAAGTAGGAAAGAGGGGAAAATCAAATGACAACAAGACTTCAAAAAAATATAAAACAATATTTGAAAGACAATATCGGTATTATCGGGGCATTGCTGATCCTGTGTATTTTCTTATCCATATTTCCAAAAACCAGCGGCGCCTTTCTGACACATAAGAATATGTTCAATGTGTTAAGGCAGATTTCTTCAAACTTATTCCTGGCATGCGGCATGACCATGGTCATTATATTGGGAGGCATCGACCTTTCCGTTGGTTCGATCATCGCTTTGTCCGGCTGTGTGGCCGCTGGTTGTGTGGCCCGTTATAACCTTCCTATTTTTGCAGCCATCATCATTGGCATCCTCATCGGCATGGCGGTAGGCATGATGAATGGGGTGGTTATTTCAAAGACTACCATCCCGCCGTTTATCGTGACCCTTGCGACTATGAACGTGGCGAAGGGTCTGGCATATGTCTATACCGGCGGTTCACCAGTGCGGGTGGTCACAAAGGCATGGCAGTTTCTAGGCGCCGGCTACATCGGAGGTGTTCCCACGCCGGTCATACTTCTGGTATTTGTCCTGATCATAACTGCGGTAATCATGAATAAGACAAAGCTGGGCCGCCATATCTACGCTGTGGGAGGCAATGCCCAGGCTGCGAAGTTTTCCGGCATCAGCACAGCCAGGGTAAAGCTTCTGGTTCATACATATTCCGGTATTATGGCTGGTCTTGCCGGTGTGGTACTGGCCTCCCGCATGTACTCCGGGCAGCCTACAGCAGGTGACGGGGCGGAAATGGATGCCATCGCAGCAGTGGTGGTGGGAGGTACTTCCATGGCAGGCGGTTCCGGAAAGATCGGGGGAACCATTATCGGCGGCCTGATTATCGGTGTGCTAAACAACGGGCTGAACCTGATGAATGTCAATTCCTTCTGGCAATATGTCGTAAAGGGCATTGTCATTCTTCTGGCTGTATTCATCGACTATTTAAGAAACAAAAAGAAGGATTAAAATCACGTTCAATGAGCAGTGCGAAATAGGACAGGAATAGATTTTCGTTGTGCTTGCACATAAGAAAATCTTTTTCAGTCCTATTTCATAGGGCGAATGCCCGTGAGCGAACGAATCCTCAGGATTCGTTCGCTGCACTGCGGATGTATGATATAATGGAAAAAACCACATTTGAGGAGTAACCACATGAAGGCAAGGGCAGTATTATTCATTCTAATCATGACAATATCCCCCCTTTTGTCCGCATGCAAAGGAAATGAGGGAGGCCCCAAGCAGCACGAGGCCCTCCTTTTTGGTGCGACCTATATGACAAGGAACAACCCTTATTTTGACGTGTTAAACCAGGGGATCGAAGAAGTGGTAGTAGCCAACGGGGATATTCTTCTTACAAGGGATCCTCTTCAGGACCAGGAAAAACAGAATGAACAGATAATAGAATTAATCCATGAAGGAATCAGCATGCTGTTTTTAAATCCGGTAGACTGGGAGGCTGTCTCCCCTGCCCTTGATGCATGTAAAAAGGCAGGAGTTGCCGTCATCAATGTGGACACCGCGGTAAAGGACAGGGATTCTGTCATATCCATCATAGAAACGGACAATTATCAGGCAGGGCAAATTTGTGCCCTGGATATGATGAAGAGGAAGAAATCCGCCAATATCGTAATCCTGGACAACCCCATTCAGATGTCCATCACCTATCGTTCCAGGGGATTTACCGATGCAATTGCGGGCAATGACAATTACCGCGTGGTGTACCGTCATGCAGCTGCCGGGGAAATTGAGGTGGCTTCCAAAGTCATGGAAGAAATTCTGCGTAAAAACATTGACTTTGATGTCATCCTGGGCGGCAATGATCCTACGGCTCTTGGAGCCCTTGCCGCGTTGCAGCAGGCCAGGCGGGAGGAGGGGATCCTGATCTACGGGATCGACGGTTCTCCTGATTTTAAAGCGATCCTGGATATGGGTTACGTAACCGGGACCAGCGCCCAAAGCCCCAAGTCCATCGGCAGGGTGGCGGCAGAAACAGCATACCGGTATCTGGCAGGAGAACCGGTGGACAAATACATAAGCCTGCCAAGCACTTTGATCACAAAGGATAATCTTGATAGTTACGAAATTGACGGCTGGCAGTAGGTAAAAGAGATGGAAGCAAAAAAAATTAACAGCCGGATCGGCCTCCTTCAGGTGGTGATTCTGGCTTTAAACGTGATATCGGTCATGGGAATCAGCATTTTTATTTATCGGACAATAGAAAAAATCCGAAGAGTGTACGCTGCAAGGGAGTTTTTAAACGGGATACAGGCGATCGTGTGGTATCCTTATGCAAAGATCTGGCTCTGTGCCCTACTTTTGTTGCTGCTTACCTTAAGCATGATAATCCGGGACCGTTTGTTTCCCAATAACAACAAGGTCATCCTTACCAGTTTGGTGGCGGATTTCTTTCTATGCTTTATGATCATCATCCTTTTAAATTTCAACTATAACGGAATCCTTCTTCTGGTATTTTCCAATGTCATCATGTATGTGAAAAACGGAAAATCCAGGTATATCCTGGCTGCTGTTGCAATCGGAAGCTTCATATTGGCAGACTATGAACTATTGTCCATTTCCTACCGACTGTATTCCATCCAGGATTATATTTCTTATTACAGTGCATCGGTGCAGCAGTACCTTTTAAGTATCTACAATATTCTGGTATCCTTAAATGTCATTGTATTTGTTGTATACTGTGTCAACATCATCAACGAACAACAGGGAAATCTAGATGAGATTCACGGGCTCAATGAAAAGCTTCAGGAAGTTAACGAGCAACTTCAAAAATATTCCCAAATGGCGGAAAAAATGGCTGAGACAAGGGAGAGGAACCGCCTGGCAAGAGAGATTCATGACACCCTTGGCCATACCCTGACCGGGATCGCAGCAGGAATCGATGCCTGCCTAACCATGATCGGGACTTCCCCGGAGCAGACCAAAAAGCAGTTGGAGCTGATCTCTAAGGTCACCAGGGATGGGATAAAGGATATCCGCCGCTCAGTCAGCGAATTAAGGCCGGATGCCCTGGAGCGCTTCAGCCTGGAATATGCCATTAACAAGATGGTCACGGATATTAATGCTGTGTCAGAAACCAGGATCTATTTTGATTGCAGGGTCCAGAATTTAAAATTTGATGAAGATGAAGAAAATGCCATCTACCGTGTGGTTCAGGAAGGAATCACCAATGCCATGCGCCACGGACATGCAAAGGAGATCTGGATCACCATGAAAAGGGAAAATCAGGACATCCTGATTCAGATTAAGGACAATGGCATCGGCTGTAAGGAAATGAAAAACGGCTTTGGGACAAAGCACATGAAAGAACGGATCAAGATGTTAAGCGGAGTTGTGACGTTTGACGGAAGCGATGGGTTTATCGTCAATGCAAGAATACCGATTCGGAGGGGGGAGACTTATGATTAAAGTATTGATTGCAGATGATCAGGAATTAATCCGTCAGAGCCTGCAGATTGTATTAAACAGCAGGCAGGACATGACGGTGACTGATGTGGCAGCAGACGGTCAGGAGGTGATCCGGTGCGTGAGGAGGAACGTGCCGGATGTGATTTTAATGGATGTGCGGATGCCAAAGATGGACGGTGTGCAGTGTACAAAGATCATTAAGGAAAGCTATCCCCAGATCAAGATCATTATTCTGACCACCTTTGATGATGATGAATACGTGTATAATGCACTGAAATACGGGGCAAGCGGATACATGCTGAAGGGGGTTTCCATGGATGAGCTGGTGGGAGCCATAACAACGGTTTACAATGGCTGGGCAATGATCAATCCGGATATTGCGGCAAAGGTACTTCGTTTCTTTTCACAGATGGCTCAGGCAGATGATACCATATCTGTTCGGGAGAAGAACATGGACGAACTGACCAGAACGGAATGGAAGATCATCGCCCAGGTGGAGAAGGGGGCCAGCAACAAGGAAATATCAAAGACCTTGAACCTTTCTGAGGGAACAGTCCGCAATTACTTGAGTACGATTTTAAATAAGCTGGATTTAAGGGACCGTACCCAGCTGGCTATCTGGGCTGTCCAGACCAATGTAAGAAAGCGGATAGAAACTTAGAAGGTGAATAGAAGAATAAAGGGGAAGCAAAAATGGGGAAGTGGAGAAAGCGCCTTTGCATGAGTGTCTTCCTAGGGGCACTGATTGCTGCGGTCTTGATTTACCGCGATCAGCATAAGAAAATAGTCCTGGAATTTGGCATGTTCACAGGAAGCAACTGGGATGTAGCCAGTGCCAACAGCTTTAAAATCATAGACAAAGCGGTGAAATGTTTTGAGGAGTCACATCCAAATGTGAAAATTCATTATTACAGTGGAATTGCAAAGGAGGATTATTCGGAATGGTGCGCCCGAAAGCTTTTGGAAGGAAAAATGCCGGATGTATTCATGGTTCTGGATTCCGATTTTGATAAATTCACCTCCCTGGGCGTTATGAAGGATCTGGATGTTTTGATGGCCGGGGATCATGCATTTCATAAAGAAGATTTTTTCTCAACGGCCTTGAATACAGGCCGGCGCGATGGACGCCAGTATGCCCTTCCCTATGAAACAGTTCCCACCCTGATGTTTGTAAATAAGTCTCTTCTGGCAAAGGAGAGTATCCAGATGCCAAAGGAAGACTGGACTTGGGAAGATATGTACGAAATATGCAGAAAGGTGACAAAGGACACGGATAAGGACGGACTGCTGGACCAGTTCGGTACTTATAATTACAGCTGGCGGGATGCGTTTTACACCAGCGGAGGAAAGCTGTATGATGAAAGACAGGACCAACTGTCCTTTACAGACAGCCGGGTGTTAGATGCAATCAAATATATCAAACGGCTGAACGACCTAAACCAGGGGCAGAGTGTCACGCAGGAAGATTTTAATGAGGGAGGGGTAGCATTTATGCCGCTGACCTTTGCAGAATACCGCACTTACAAGACCTATCCTTACCGGATCAAGAAGTACACCAGGTTCCAGTGGGACTGCATTACCTTCCCGGCGGGCAGGGAGGGGGAGAACATATCAAAAGTAGATGCTCTTCTAATGGGGATCAACAGTAAGACAAAGCATGAAAGATTGGCATGGGAATTTTTGAAACAGCTGACATATACGGAGGAAATGCAGATGGATGTGTTTCTCTACTCCCAGGGCGTTCCGGCATTAAAGAGCGTAGCTTCCTCGAAAGAAGGGGCGAATATCATTCAGGAAGATATGGATGAGGGAGAGCAGGTAATCAGCAGTACGCTGCTGTGTAATGTCATTGAGAATGGAATCATTGAGCCGAGATTATTACAGTACCAGCAGGTTATGAATCTGGCCGATGGAGAAGTATCTAAGATTTTGCAGGAGAATAAGAATGTTGACAGCAGTATGAAGATATTCCAGAGGACAATTAGTAAATATTTGCAGCAGCAGAAATAATGGAGGGGAGGAAAATCATTGAATGATTTTCCTCCTCTCAGATTATTCCTATGATGTAGCGTTCTTCAGCAGTTATCAGCCGGTATGCTTTCTCCGCAGAATGCTTACGGAAACCACCATGCCTAAAAGTGCTGAGATAGAAAGCAGGCCGTAAATGACGATACTGCCGTTTAAGTCATCGCCGGTTTTTGGGAGGCCAAGAGGAACGAGCTGGCCATCCACGCCTACCATATATCCAAGAGGTACCTGACCCCAAATATCATATAGCTCCTGGGGTGTGTGAACTTTGTTGTCTGGACCGATTATATAGCCTCGCGGTACTTCACCGTAGACATCATAATGTTCCTGAGGGGTCAATTCTTCCTTTGGCTTTGGAGCTGGTTCCGGCGTATTAGGCTCAATTGGGGTTGTAGGAGTTGTTGGTTTGGGTGGTTTGGGTCCGCCGCCACCTCCGCCGCTGCCGCCGCCGGTTGATGGGGTATAGGGTTTATCCTTCATAATAATTGGACTGTCCGTTTTCCCGTCTTTCACTGTAAAGATGATTTTCTCGGCCTTAAGATAACCCCTTGGAGCGCTTATCTCAACTAATTCGTAAGTTCCATCCTCCAGTTTTTCTATTACATGAGGTTTGTCCTCAGAAATCCATTCTTTTACTTTTTTGCCGTCTTTCCATAACTGAAGGGTTGCCCCTGGAAGCTCCTTTCCGTTTGTTATGTCTTGTTTGGAGATGGAGATTTCCACCGGTTTATCATACATAATAATCGGTTTTTCCGTTTTTCCATCTTTTACTATAAAGGTGATTTTCTCGGCCTTAAGATATCCTTTTGGAGCGGTTATCTCAACAAGCTCATAGGTTCCATCCTCTAAGTATTTGACGATATGAGGCTTATTATCGGAAATCCATTCGTTTACCTTTTTCCCATCTTTCCATAACTGAAGGGTTGCTCCTGGAAGCTCCTTTCCGTTTGTTATATCCTGTTTGGAAATGGAGATTTCTATTGGCTTATCAAGCATAATAATCTGCTTATCTGGTTTCCCATCTTTCACAATGAAAGTGATTTTCTCAGCGGTAAGATATCCTTTTGGAGCGGCTATCTCAACTAGCTCGTAAGTTCCATCTTCCAGGTATTCGATGATATAAGGCTTGTTTTCAGAAACCCATTCATTAATTTTTATTCCGTCTTTCCATAACTGAAGGGTTGCTCCTGGAAGCTCTTTTCCGTTTGTTATGTCCTGTTTTGAGATGACAATTTCGTCCTTATGGCTATCAAACATAACAACGGGTGTAGTTTTCCCATCTGTGACTGTGAACAGGATTTCCTCGGCCGTAAGATATCCTTTTGGAGCGGTTATCTCGACTAATTTGTAGATTCCATCCTGCAGGTTATAAATGATATGAGGTGTGCTCTCAGAAACCCACTCATCTACTTTCGTGTCGTCTTTCCATAGCTGAAGGGTTGCTCCGGGGAGTTCGTTTCCGCTTGCTGCGTCACGCTTTGAGATGGAAACCTCGTTCTTTGTGTTCGTAACGGTTGCGACCTGTGGTACTCCGGAGGTTATGGTTCCGTTCTGTCCGGTGTAGGTCGGCAAGTGGTTATCTAAGGAAGCTGCATCCTCTGTTACTTTGTATTCGGCGCCACTGGGCAGGTTGGAGATCGTGATGTTTTCGCCATGTTTAAGTAGGAGGGTTGCATTGTCATTAGTGAAAAGAATGTTCCCTATATTGCTGGGGTAGTTTCTGTCACCTGCACCCTCAACTGTTACGTGGAAAGTAAACGCTTTGTCCCTGTCACCAGCATTGCCTTCAACTGTCTTACTGATGGTCAGGCTTCCGATGTCGCTGTCTTTAAAGTTTTGTACATGTAATTCGTTAGAATTGGCACCTGTTTTTCCATCAATGGAAGTGGTAATAGTGGAACCATCTCTTGTTATAGTGACAGTGTGAGTTACACCTTCCAACGAATATCCTCCGCTAGGCGGAGCCGTTTCTTTCAGAAGATATGTTCCGTCAGGAATGACTTTTAGTCTGATTTTACCGTCACGATCGCTGATTCCCTCTCGGATTACGGTAGTTCCATCTGATGTAAAGAGCGTAAACTTTGCACCAGGGAGCGGCATATTAGCACCATCAGTTTTGAAAATATCCAACCAGCCGTTACGTTGTAAGGTGGCGGAGCCATCCTGAGAAAGAACGAAATAAGTCTTTTGGTCATTGGATATACTACCGCTTTCAGCGATTAGGTTTGCGGTATTAGACAAACCATCACCGACAGGGCCGGTAACGTCTGTTAAATAAGTCAGCTGGTATGCTTTGCTGTTATCAGGTATGATAAAGGTAAGCATATGTAAGGCGTTGTTATAAAAAATATTTTTGCCTAATTCAAGAGAAACTTCACTGCCTGTTTCATAGCTGCCATCAGGCTTCAGAGTCATTTCCTTTACTGTGATATTGTCTTCCAGCAGTAAGTTTCCGTTTTTATCCATGCGTAAATCAAGGCCGATGGGCAGGGTGTCCTCTATCTTTCTTTGACCAGGATGTGATAATTCATATGGCATGTATTTTAATGTCCATTCCACTACACCATCTTCCTTACGTAATCCATCCGCCTTATTAAATATTTTATTAGAAATAGAAACATCCCGATTAACGGATACACCTGGCTGCCAGTTTTCTGTTTTTAATCCCAAGCTGTTTCTTACCGTGTTGGTATTGCTGTTACTGAAGTAATCTTTAATTGTGTCTTCGGTGGGTTTTGCTTTCACCAAAATAACATAAGGTTTATTCAGTGTCTGGAAGGTAAAGGAGGCTGTTTGCGGAGATTTGGTGCGGTCAAACGCTACAGTCATCCCAGCTACAGTATCCAGTTTGTTCTTCGCCGCTAATGGACTGCTATTCGGGGTAGCTTCAAAAATCAGAAAATCTTGCCCGGGGATAATCTCTGAGAATTCCCAACCCACCGGCAGGGTATCAGTCACAGTGGCAGCCCCCATCAGAGTTCCATTCACATCCTTTTGACTTCCAGTCAAATCCATGTTATCAGCGTTTACACTAAGGCGGTAGATCACCGATTTCTCTTGATAATTAAAACCATCGGCAGCGTTTGTCGTAACCATGTTTGCGTTTTCGACTGCCGTAGGGTCAGGGAATGCATCGCGCTTAAGCATTTCTTTGGATAGAATTTTACTTTTGTATTCTGGATCAGCAGTTGCTTCTGCAAGCTTTGTAGTACCATTGAACAGCATAGCTGTATTGTAGATACGTTTGTTCGTATTGCTAGCAAAGATATCCGGGTTCAATACAAGGGTGTCAAAGGAAAAAACATTAGATCTTGTATTGGACAGATTCGTGAATTCCAGCAGGTCTGCAACCGGGGTGCCATCTTGTGTAAGAGTATATATACTAAAGAGCTCAACACCGGAACCTCCGTCATCCTTGAAGTTTTCATTATACTTCTGATTATATCGGATTGTCTTAGGATCAATATGATTTGCAGTGATTCCCGCAGGCCAGCTATCGATTTTAGCCGCATCGAAGCCCCTGTCCCCGTAAACAAGAAGATCATATACTTTAAGATTAGTAAGGTCTGATTGATTTCTTGCATCCACGGTGACTTTCCAATTTACTGTTCGGTTTTTAGGATCCGGGACACCTGTTTTTTTAATGGCAGCATATCCGATTGTAATACCAACGCCAGGTGTCTCTATTTTGCCGCCTGATACACCGCTTGGGAAGTCCTCCCAAGTGATCGATGCATGGTTTGTGTATGTTGCTTCTGTCGTCGTACTGGATGTATCTGGTACTTGGGTTTCAATTACCAATTTCACTTTTGAATTAATATTGCCAAGCTCGTAATCATTACCAGTGGGAGTAATACTGGATCCGGTAAGATCATCCGCGGGATTGTACAATGTTGCTTTTAAAAATGTCAGACCCTCTGGCAATTTATCAGTGATTACAACATTTTTAAGGTCAGCCCCCTCATGGTTTGCAATAATCGTCCATGTAATTGTACGGCCTGAGGGACTATAATCACCGCCAATTTCACCTTTATCGTTTGTTTGTCCTGATTTTTCAATCCATTTTGGCGGCGTAAAATTGACCTGGCCAGAGTTATTTTTTACTACGGTATTGGTTTGATCTTTCAGTACGGCTTCATTTGTAACCGTTTGTTTACCGCTGCCATAATAATTTTTATCAGGAATACTTGTTTTGAAGGTAATTGTTTTAGGGCTAATAGAATTTGCCGGGAAGGTATAACTCAGTTTCTTATCGTCCTTATTATAGCTGTATGCCGGAGTGGTGTCACCGGAGACAGTGAAAGAACCGGGAACCAAGTCTCCTACAATAGTTAAATCATCTTCAAAGATGTATTCGCTTAGATCAATGGCCTTTTCTAACTTTGAAGCCTCAATTGTTACCGTCCAGGTGATCTCTTTGCTGGCAAGATCTACGCTGCCCTTTTTTTCTAATGCATAATCAATCGTAGCCCCAGGCACTTGTAGGGTAAACGTTTTATCCAGAACACTTAATATTACTTCCTTTCCATCTACACCATCACCAGTTTCATTATATTTTAAATTTGCGGTAAACTCACATCGCACGGTATTAATGGTGGGATCGGAGCCATCAAAAACAGAATTTTCTCCATCAAATATAATATCAGCAACGACTTCTCCCTCCTCTGAATCAGTTCCCTGACTCAGCGTGAGATGACCAATCAGTATTTTACCGAATTTTAAACTTTGTATGGTTGTACCACCTGTTAGAGAAAATTGTTTTCCTAATGAAAAATGTGCCTTATCATGTTTGTTAACATAAATAGCGGGTGTTGGTTCATCACCTTGTACCGGTACCCGGAAAGAAATGATCGCTGAGAGATCCTTTGTTCTGTCTATGGTATCTCCGTCCTCTAAAACTTTATTATTTTGTCTTAGTGCTATCATAGTTTCAGTAAGTATTTCTGTCACATCCTCAGGATCGGCCTCAAATAGAACCGGCTTAGAAGCCATGGATGATGTGGACAACTTTGGAACATCAGTTCCATCCACATCGGTAGTATCAGCTGGTTCATCCGTTTCCGTTTCCGTTTCTTCTTTCGGCTTGTCCGCCTCACTGCTGCTTGCAACCTTTGCGTCGGTATGGATCTTAATTACGCTGTCAAAGTCGCTGTTTGATTTAGTAGACCCTCCAGCCCATACAATATTGAGCGGCGAAAATACATTCAACACCAACATCAATACCAACAGCCAGCTTATCAGCCGTCTTTGTTTCCTTATTTTCAATCTCATTCCTCCTTTTAACGGCCTTCATTTACTTAATATCGTATGCCTGTAAATTACGGCCTTATATGAATAGTAATTCTTCCGCCCTGTATCCTAATTTAGCGTAAAGAATCCTATAGTGATTATATAGGGAGGCTTTTCTTGTCGCTTGAAAGTTTTAAAGAAATGTTACCAAGAAATGGACAGGAATAAAAAAATGTGTAACATTATTTTCCAAAATAGGAAAATAGATTCCATTTAGTTACACGAAAATAGACAAAGGGAAAAAAACATGTTACAATATTTTCCAAAAGAAGAAATGGTGGGGGAGTAAGAGATGAAAACCGGTAAATTGCTGGAGGATCTGATCGATATTGCGCAGACGCCGAAAACTGATTTTGCAATTAGCATGAATATGACTCCGAGCGGATTAAGCAAGATACTAAAGGGAGGGAGGTTGCCTTTGCTGAAGGAAAAAAGGGTATTCAGCAGGCAGGCTGCTGCCTATTTTGCGGAAGTCCTATATGGCCATGGCTGTTATTTGAAATTTATGCAAATCTTTCCGGTCCTATATGATTTCAGCTCCAGATATGAACTGGAAATGTTTCTTGCTTATGCCATAGAATATGCTTTAGAGCATGATTTTGACGAGGAGAACAATGGAAACCTGGGCTATCCTGACAGGGAAGCCAGTTTTCTGGGAACAAAGACTATCTTAAACATGTTCTGTGTGCTTGTATCCGACCACATCATGAGCAATCATGATATCCCCCTGGAGTTTTACAGTACCCTTCCTATTTTTGACCATTCGTATTCCGATATTTTCCAAAGGATAAAAATATCAAATGCATGGAAGAGAGAAAGAGCTCCTTTCAACCATTTTTTTGATATGTCTGCGATAGAGGTGTCAGCCGGCGATAATAAAAGCAACCTCCTATCTTACATCGTCAAGGCACAGGAGTATGTGGATCTGAATTTATGGAAAATCACAAAGGAAATGAATTGTTTCTTTTTACTTTTAAAAGGGCAATTTCTTCTGATCTTCAGCCTTCAGTTGGATGGGATGCCCCTTATGACATTTGTCAGTCATAAAGGCTATTTGAATATATTCTTTAATTCGCTTGTAAAGAAGGATGCTAAGAAAATAAGCTATAGCGGTAGGGAAGCAGCCGCGGCTTTAGAAACAGATCCATCGATTCTTACCAGACTGAGGGACAAGCATGTGGAGGCCGTATATAATTTTATATCCATTGGCTATTTAGTCAGAGAAAAGGATTTAGAGCCTGTGAATGGCAAAGAGGTCTCAAAGAGAGCCGTTCTGGAACTTTTTCATAGAATCCTAGACAAAGAAACCATTTTTTATGTGACGATGGATGCGATGATAGGATTTGGTTCTACGGGAAAAGCCATTGTTCCCCTTTTTGGAGCCATCAACTTTCCGCCCGTGGAGCGTATCCCATACCTGCAGCGGTTTAACACCTTTATTAACGATAAAAGTTCGGACAAAGTCAGGATCGTGAACAGCGAACAGCCAAAAGCGGCGGTATTCTGTTTGAAGGGGCTAAATCTGATCTATACGATCGATCATGATTATAAGACCGAGAAAATCCATTGTTTTGAAACGGATAAGTTCAATGATATGTTAAGCAGGATAACATCAGAAAGTACGATGAAGCTATTGGATTTCAGCCCTGACTTATGGCGGGCTTATCTCGATGAGATGTCAAAGAACCTAGGTGGATCCGTTTTATAAAAACATAAATGGTAGACAGTGGAGAATAGACAAATGAAAAGCGGTAAATTGCTGGAGGAATTGATTGATATTGCGCAGACGCCGAAAACAGATTTTGCAATTAGTATGAATATGACTCCTAGTGGATTAAGTAAGATCTTAAAAGGAGCAAGGCTGCCCTTACTGAAGGAGAAGAGAGAATTCAGCAGGCAGGCTGCCGCTTACTTTGCTGAGATCCTGTATGGCTATGGTTGTTATACGAAATTTATGAATATTTTTCCGGTCATATATGATTTCAACTCCAGATATGAGCTGGAAAAGTTTCTGTCATATGCCATAGAATATGCTTTTGATAAAGACTTCGATGAGGAGAACAATGGAAATTTAAGCTTTCGTAACAGGAAAGAAAGCTTTATGGGAGGCAAAACCATCCTGAACATGTTCTGCGTGCTTGTTTCGGACTGCATCACAGACAATCATGGCATTCCTCTGGAGTTCTACAGTAATATTCCTTTTTTTGACCAGGCATATTCTGATATTTTCCCGAAGATAAAACTATCAAACTCGCGGAAGCGGGAGAGGTCTGCCTTTAACTACTTTTTTAAAATGTCCTCTATTGAGACGTCATCCGGCGATTTTAAAAACGGCCTTCTTTCCACCATCGTTAAGGCGCAAGAGTATGTAGATATGGATTTATGGGAAATCACAAAGGAAATGAACTGCTCCTTTTTGCTTTTAAAGGGGGAATTTCTACTGATTTTCAGCTTGCCTTTGGACCGAATGCCCCTTATGACCTTTGTTATCGATAAAGGCTATTTAAATATATTCATAAATTCAATTTTAAAAAATGATGCCCAAAAAATAAGCTATAGCGAAAGGGAAATGGCAGGGGCGCTAGACGAAAATCCTTACATTCTCTCCAGACTGACGGACAGGCATGTAGACGCCGTATATAATTTTATACCCATGGGATATTTAGTTGAAGAAAAAGATTTGGAATCTGTAAAAGGCAGAGAAACCTCAAAGAGAGCCATTTTGGATTTTTTTCGGGGAATCCTGGACAGGGAAACGGTTTTTTTCATGTCAGTCAGTGCGATGCTTGAATTTTGCGCCTCAGGAAGAGCCGTTGTACCTTTCTTTGGCACCGTGGATTTTTCGCCCCAGGGGCGTATCCAATACCTGCAAAGGTTTAATTCCTTTATTAATGATAAAAGTTCCGATATAGTGAGAGCTTTAGATGGTGAACAGCCGAAAACGGCAGTTTTTTGTTTACAGGGGCTAAATGTGATCTATATGATTGATCATAATTATAAGAATGAAAAAATCCATTGCTTTGAAACGAATCTGTTTCATGACATTCTAAGCAGGAAAATAGAAAACAGTGAGATGAGAATTCTGGAGTTTAGCCCTGACTTATGGCAGGTCTATCTCGATGCGGTGTCCAAAAACCTAGATGGAATTGGTTTTTAAATATTCCGGAGCTGACAAGAAAATACGTATGGAAAATCGTATAAAATGTGCTACAATGGCAGGAGCGGCAAAGGAAGCTTTAGCTGAGAACGTTTTACAATAGGAGAAGGCACGCATGAAAGAAAAAAAGTCTATGATTAATGTTGTGATTGATGGGATTTCGGGAATATTTCTGCCCATTATTAACCCCTTAAGCGCAGCAGGAATATTGAAGGGAATATTGGCGATTCTTACTGCAGCAAATATTCTGTCAGGAACAAGTGAAACTTATATGGTGTTAAATGCCATGGCAGACAGTTTGTTTTATTTTCTGCCTATGGTTCTGGCATTTACGGCAGCAAAGAAGTTTGGTGCTGATCCATTTACGGCGGTGGTTATTGGAGGGGTACTTTTGTATCCTTCTCTTACGAAAGTATTTGAAGCGGGTACAAACATCTTTTTTGCCGGTTTACCCATGAAAGCCGTTATATATCATTCCGGTGTAATCCCGATTATCCTTGCGGTAGGTTTGCTGGTATATGTGGAACGGTTGATGAATAAAATATTGCCGGATCTGATAAAAGGGTTTTTTACTCCTTTAACCTGTATTGTGGTTGTTGGGCTGTTCACCTTGTTTGTATTTGGACCAATTGGAAATATCATTGGAGATGGACTGGCCGCAGCTTATGAGTTTACATATGAGATCAGTCCTATGATTGCCGGAGCGATTTTAGGAGCAGTGATCCAGCCTATGGTTATCTTTGGATTTCACTGGAGTTTTGTGCTGGTTGCGATGAACAATATTACTGTAAAGGGCTCGGATACGATACTGGCTTTGATAGGGCCGGCAGTATTTGCCCAGGCAGGTGCGGCACTTGCAGTGTGTTTGAAAAGCAAGGATAAAAAATTACGGTCTCTCTGTTTGTCCGCTGTAGTGTCTGCCTGTTTTGGAGTAACGGAACCGGCCATGTTCGGCGTGAACCTGCCGCTGAAAAAACCTATGATCGCGGTATGCATCGGTGGCGGAGTGGGAGGAGCCATAGCGGGATTTTCGGGAGCCCAGGCAATGACCTTTGCATTTCCAAGCCTGATTACATTACCTGTTTTTCTGGGGGAAGGATTTGGGCTGTTTATAGTTAGCTGCTTCGCTGGGTTTTTAACAGCATTTTTGCTGACGATATTCCAGCCGGGAGTGGTCCATGACGGAACTGCTTTAGAAGTCGAATGATGAAAGAGCAACGTCGCTGGCGTAGATCCAAACATAAAAATGAATAGTATACATAACGAAGAAGGACAGGCGGTTTTATGCCTGTCCTTCTTCGTTATGTTGTATCAAACACAATGGAACCCACCGTTTTAGTCCAGGGAACGCCGGACTAAGTTGAATTCCAATTCGCTGGTGAGGAAATAGCTGTCTGAGTAGAGGATGAGCTCTCCCTTGTTGGAATAGTGGCTCTGCTGCAAGAGCAGTAATCCGGTCCGTTCTGTAAGTGCCAGGTACTGTTGATGCTCAGGAGTGCTGAGAACGGAATGTATCGTACAGTTTGAAAAAGCGGGTTTCTTTCCGAACTGGTTCAGCCAGGGGAACAGGGGTGCCTCGATATCGGCTGAGAAGGCCTCCAGCATCCCATCCTGATAGGGAATATAGTCTTCGACATAAGCGATTGGCTTATCATCCGCACTGCGCACACGTTTGATAAACAGAAATTCCTGGTCTTCCGGTAAATTTAATCGTTTACAGATCTCAGCGGGTGCCAATCTCTTATCAAAAGCAATGTTCTTTGAGCCGGGCCGGTATCCGTTGTTGGCAATGATATCGGTGGTGCTGTTCAATACGGCGATATTATGTTTTAAGTTGCCCGGTGTATTGATAACGAATGTGCCGACCCCGTGCCTGGAAATAATTACTCCCTCATTCTCCAGCGCTTTTAGTGCCTCTCGAACGGTATTTCGGCTAATCCCCATCTGTTCGGCCAGTTGCTGTTCGGAGGGAAGTCTGCTCATAAAGGTATAATTCTGAGTGATTAAATTGGTGATTTCAGTTTTTGCCTGGCTGAACAGGGACAGAGTTGTCAATTTCATAGTAAAGCTCCTTTCCTGTGTGTATGAAATAATTATAATGAACTTTGCGGAAAATGGCAAGGTATAGTTGTAGGACGACGAATGACTTTGTTGATTTTATATAAAAAATAATCATGATTTAGTGAATATCCACCAAATATCACGAGTTAAGACAAAATTTTTGGGAAATGTGTTGACTTGTATCAACAAAATCACTATTATAGAGGTAGGACGACCAAGTTCGCAACTAGATTAAAGGAGGAGATGGAATCTTATGAATTACACACAGGTAAAAGAAGAGCTGGTTCATATTTCAAGACTGACATATCAGAAAGGGTACACACAGGCATCGGGGGGAAATATCAGCTGCCGCGTGCCCAATAGTCCTTACTTTGCCATAAAAAAGACAGCGGTTAACATGGGTGAGATGACCGTAGATGATGTTCTGATTGTTGATGAAGACTGCCGTGTCATTGACGGGGAGGGAGTACCTTCCAAGGAGGTGAACTTCCATATTGGAATTATGAAGGTTCGTGAAGATGTGAACGCAGTGGTGCACTGCCATCCTTGTTATTCCATCGCATTTGCAGATTCGCGGCTCAGTCTGCCGCATACGACGGTGACATCCAAAAAAAATCTTGGCGAGATTCCTTGCGTGGCAGCCGCGCCAGCCGGCTCGGTGGAGTTAAAGGAAAATGTGATAGAGGCATTTAAGACAAAGCCAGGGATCAAAGGGATCCTGATGGAACAGCATGGTATCTGTACGGTAGGTGCATCGCTCATCGGTGCGTTTAATATGGCCGACCTGATTGAAGGGACGGCAAAGCAGGCTTACTTAAGCCTGAATGTGAGCACACATATCGATTACTTTAAACAACTATCACTGTAAGGCAAGGAGAATAAACATGGCGACAATTGAACAGTTAATACAGAGCTGGAAAGAACAGAATCTGGCTCTGCCCATCTGGATGGAGGGCGGACGGTTAAAAGTGATCGATCAACTGAAGCTACCACTTCAGGAAGAGATTATCGATGTGAAGGATGTAGAGCAGCTGGCGGATATTATCCGGACCATGACACTGCGCGGCTCAGGGGCAATCGGAATATCCGGTGCATACGGCATCCTGCTTGAAAGCTATAAATCCGGCGGAGATAAGAATGCGATTGCCAGAGCGGGAGAGCTGCTTAAGAGCACCCGACCCACGGCGGTTAATTTAATGAATACTGTGGACGAGTTGCTGGACTTCATAAAAGATCTGCCAGGCGATCAGGTGGTTGAGAAGGTGGAAGAAAAGGTTGCCGATATCTTGACAAAGCAACTGGAATTTGAACACCGGCTGGGTGCATACGGGGCAGAACTGATTAAGGATGGAGATACGATTCTTACGCATTGCCATTCCGGCGCACTGGCGGGTTCCGGGTATGGAGGACGGGCTTTATCAGTTATCCGGACGGCATTTGAACAGGGAAAAAAGATACATGTGATTGCCAGCGAGACCCGCCCATATTTGCAGGGGGCTAGAATAACCGCTTATGAGCTGCGAAAATTCGGCATCCCCCATACGTTGATCACGGATGGCATGTCCGGCTATCTAATGGAACTCGGAATGATTCAGAAAGTGGTGGTCGGCTCTGACCGGGTAGCGTCGAATGGTGATTTGTTAAATAAGATAGGTACCTATATGCATGCGCTGGCGGCAAAGGACAACCAGGTACCATTTTACACGGCAACTTCCAGTCATACGATTGATTTTGCTCTGAAGCAGGGACTGGATATCGGCGTGGAGTACAGGGATTCAAAGGAGGTCACACAGCTGAACGGGCAGCCGATCACGCAACCGGGTACCAAGGCACTTTATCCCTCCTTTGATGTGACACCGAACCGGCTGCTCAGCGGCATTATTACCGAAAAAGGCGTGATCCGGCCAAATTATAACGAACATCTGCAGGCGCTGTGGAAAGACTGAGCCTGACAAGATAAAGGAAATGGAAAGGACAGATAATTATGGAATTAAAGGCACCAACGCATCACATTGCGGCGCAAAAAGGTGAAATTGCAAAAACGGTAATTATGCCGGGAGATCCGCTGCGGGCAAAATATATTGCGGATCATTATCTGGAAGATGTCAGGGAGGTCAATTCCATCCGGTGTATGTATGCCTATACAGGTACCTATCATGGAAAGGAAGTTTCAGTGATGGCGCACGGAATTGGGGCGCCCTCCATCGGAGTTCACGCCTGGGAATTGTATAACCTCTATGATGTGGAGAATATCATCCGTGTCGGAACCGCAGCATCAATGCAGGAAGATCTGCATGTGAAAGACATCGTAATCGCCATGGGGGCATGCTACAACACCCCTTATGCAGACCAGTTTCAGCTGCAGGGCACCTACTCCGCTATCGCATCCTACCCGCTGCTTAGCCGGGCGGTAGAGCTGGCGGAAGCAGCCGGCGCCGGATATCGGGTGGGCAATGTCCTGTCATCGGATATCTTTTATCCCGAACATGCTTCCTATCAGGAAAACTGGCGCAAGCTTGGCATCCTGTGCGTGGAGATGGAGATCGCGGCGCTCTATATCGTCGCGGCGCGGGCAGGAAAAAATGCTCTGGGAATCTTAACAATGTCGGATCATGTGCTCACTGGGGAGAAGGTCAGTGCCATGGAACGGCAGAACAGTTTTACGCAGATGATGAGTATTGCACTTGATATGGTGTGAAAAGAATAAAAATCGAAAGGAATGTTAAAAACTATGAAAAAAAGACCATTTATCGGCATTGTTGCATTAATACCCCTGATTGCTGTGATGATTACCGGCTGCGGAAAAAATGTCGCTACCAGCGAGAACCCGGCAGATACAAAAAATACCCGGTCAGAGACTGAAACATCCACCGGTGCTCCTGCCGATCCTGCCGCTGCAAAAAATGAAGCTGATCATGATTTTAAATTTGCCGTTGTTTTCGATCTGGGCGGTATCGGTGACAACGGATATAATATGGAGATTCATCAGGCGTGTGTAAAGCTTAGTGAAAAATACGGAATCAGTTTTGACTTTGTCGAGCCGAAAGCAATCAACGACTATGAGACACAGTTCCGTATGTACGCCGATTCAGGGGAATATGACGTGATTATCGGTGTGGCCTATGCCCATGCCGACGCACTGCGGCTGGTAGCACCGGATTATCCGGATCAGAAATTTGCGATTTTGGATACGGTGTTGGATGATGTGGATAATATCCATTCCCTCAGCGCCTTACATCCGGAACAGCATTTCCTATCCGGAGTGATCGCAGGTCTGGTGACACAGGACAAGCGCATGTCAATGGCAAATCCGGAGAATGTCCTTGGCTTTGCCATCGCCATGGACTCCCCGGTTTCGCGGGCTCAGGCGGCCGGCTTTATGGCAGGCGCACGGTATGTCAATCCGGAAGTGGAATTTATCACGAATTACATAGGCTCTTATAAGGATCCGGCCAAAGCAAAAGAGATTGCTATGACAGCTTACGGGCGCGGAGCGGATATCGTCTGCCAGAATGCCGGGGCCTCCGGTATGGGTGTATTTGCGGCCGGTGAGGAGGCCGGACGCTATGTGATCGCCAGCTCTACGGCGACAATAACTCCGGGTTATACCTTATCTGTATCCTTAAAAAAGATGGAGACATTTCTGGATTATGAATTATCCTCGATTATGAACGGAACCTGGCAGGCTGGAGCAACCCAGCTGGGTATAAAGGATGGCGCCTGCGGATACTTTATCGACGGTACCGGTGTGGAGATCCCTCAGGATATTATCGACAAGACAGAGGAAATCAAACAACAGTTCATCGACGGAAAATTCAAACTGCCGAATGATATCGACCAGATCGACGAATGGACAAAGAATAACAGCTACGGAAGCTAATCGTTAAATGCGGAGAAGAACTTAGGGGAATTGTTGCAAAAGGAGTTTATTATATGAACTTGCTGAAAATGACGGGGATAACCAAGCGCTATCCCGGAACTGTTGCACTTGATAACGTGGATTTCTGGCTTGATGAAGGGGAGATCGTCTCGCTGCTTGGAGAAAATGGCGCGGGCAAGACCACACTGATGAAAGTGCTGTATGGAATGACGAAGCCGGATGCCGGCGTCGTCGAATATAAAGGGGAAAAACGAGATATGAGGAAACCTGCGGATGCCATTGATATGGGCATCTGCATGGTGCACCAGCATTTTATGCTGGTGCCCGCCTTTACCGTAGCCGAGAATATCGTGGTGGGCAGTGAGCCTCATAACGGGTTATTTTTTAATATGCAAAAGGCGAGAGATGAGGTGGCCGCGCTGATTGAACAGTTCCACTTTAACATTGACCCCAATGCACTGGTTGAGAAACTGTCGGTGGGTGAGCAGCAGCGGGTGGAGATACTGAAGGCATTGTACCGTAAGGCTGATGTGATTATTCTCGATGAGCCGACTGCGGTTCTGACACCGAAAGAGGTGGAAGAACTGTTTGATATCCTGCGCCAGTTAAACGCGCAGAAGAAGTCCTTTATCATCATCACCCATAAATTAAAGGAAACCATGGCTCTGGCCAGCCGGATCGCGGTGCTCAGAGACGGCAAAATTACGGCCAGTGATTTAAAGCCGTCCTCCGTAACGGTGGAATTCTTATCGGAGATGATGGTGGGGAGAAAAGTCGATCTGGGTGTGAGGCATGCCGCAAAGGAGATCGGTTCAGTCAGCCTGGTGATAAGCGATTTAAACCTAACAGTTCACGGAAAGAAAAAGTTAAACAATATCAATTTCCAAGTACATAAAGGGGAGATTCTGGGAATTGCGGGTATTGAGGGCAACGGGCAGTCGGAGCTTATTAAGGTACTGACCGGCTGTTTGGAGGCGGACAGCGTGAACCTTACTTTAGAGGGAGAAGCCTTGAGCGGCAATGCAAGGACTTTCCTTATGCGAGGAGTCGCCCATGTGCCGGAGGATCGGCTAAAGCAAGGGCTTGTCGGTCAGATGTCGATTGAGAAGAATCTGATTCTTGGGTATCACACAGAACCGGAATTCAATAACAAAGGGCTGCTAAAGTCCGTGCCAATCAAATCGTATGGGCAGAAGCTAAAGGATGAGTTCCTGATTAAGGCACCGTCTGCCGCTACAAACGCCGCCAATCTATCAGGCGGAAACCAGCAGAAGATCGTGATTGCCAGGGCATTCAGCCGGGATCCGAAGGTGTTAATCATTGCCAATCCGACCCGTGGAGTTGATATCGGTGCCATCGAATATATTCATAGCCAGATGATAAGCTTACGGGATACTGGGAAGGCGATTCTGTTGATTTCACCGGACCTTGACGAGGTGCGCACGCTGAGTGACCGCATACTGGTACTGTATGAAGGCAGCATTGTCTCCGAAAGCATGCCGGGAGAGATGTCAGAGATCGAGATGGGGCTTTTAATGACCGGTGGAACTTTGAGAAAAGAGGAGGGGGCATAATATGAAAAATAATAAGTGGATTTCCGGAGCATTACCCACATCTGTATTTGCCCTTTTCTTTTCCCTGCTTTTAGGAGCGCTGATCATTTGGAGTGCAGGTTACTCTCCAATCCAGAGTTACGCCGCCATATTCGGGTATTCCCTGGGGACGGTCAAGGGACTGGCATTGTCCCTGAGCCAGGCCACCCCCATTCTCTTTACAGGACTGGCCTTTGCCGTGGCCTATAAGGTGCGGATGATCAACACCGGGGCGGAAGGACAGCTTTATATGGGTGCAATTGGGAGTGCTGTCATAGGCGTTTATCTGGCAGGACTTCCCCGAATGCTGCACTTACC
Source organism: Lacrimispora sanguinis (assembly GCF_044987295.1). Taxonomy (NCBI): domain Bacteria; kingdom Bacillati; phylum Bacillota; class Clostridia; order Lachnospirales; family Lachnospiraceae; genus Lacrimispora; species Lacrimispora sanguinis. The sequence goes on from NZ_CP173277.1 coordinate 4,539,386, forward strand.
GCTGGCACTGCTTGCCGGAGTGGTGATGGGCGGATTGGTGGCGCTGTTAGTAGCTTTCTTAAAAGTGAAATTCGGAGCCAGTGAGATCATCACATCCCTGATGCTCAATGAAGTATTTATCCTGTTTACCGGATATCTTGCCAACGGACCGCTAAAGCCTGACGGCAGCCCGCAGCCCCAGACGGAGATGATTGCAGAGACGGCAAGGCTTAGTAAGCTGATCCCAAAAACCCAGCTTACCACTGCGCTTATGCTTGGAATCCTGCTGGCGGTGATGGTTCATTTTATCTTTAAGAAAACAATCTTCGGATATGAGATGAATGTGACGGGGCTTAACCCTACCGCTGCCGACACCGCCGGTATTAACACCTCCAAAATTCAGCTGATCACCTTCTCCCTGTCAGGAGCGGTGGCCGGTTTGTGCGGAAGCGCCCTGGTGATGGGGACAAACTTTCGCTTCGTCGAGGGAATCTCCGCTTCATACGGATTTGCCGGGATCTCAGTGGCAGCGCTGGCCGCCTATAACCCCGTTGCGGTTATCCCTTCGGCGATCCTGTTCGGAATTTTAAAGGCAGGGGCCATCACACTGAACCGGACGACGCCGATTCCGATAGAATTCGTTGATGTGATCCAGGTTTTGGTGGTGATGTTCGTAGCCGCTCCCCGTATGGTCCGCGCAATTTTAGATATTCCCAATCGGATGAAGAGAAAGGTAGAGGTATAAAGTGATGGAAACGTCTAATTTGATTTTATTGATTGTGATCTCTACCATAAGAATGTCCATACCCATGGTTCTTGCATCTTCGGGGGCGGCGTTTTCCATGCGTGCGGGGGTCAGTGACCTGGGCTGTGAGGGCATGATGATATCAGGCTCGCTGTTTGCAGTAATTGTATCTTACTATACCGGAAGTGCCTGGCTGGGGCTGTTAGGCGGAATTCTGGCGGGCGGTGTTATTTCCATGCTGCATGCAGTAATGCATGTAACATACCGGGTAAACGCCACCATCAGCGGTATGTGTATCAATTTGCTGGGTTTGGCGATATCACCCCTGATCCTGCAGTTGATCTGGCAGCAACGCAACAGTTCCTCCAGGGTCAGCGCATTTTCTCCAATTAAAATCGATGCACTGGATAAGATACCGGTGCTCGGGAACATCTTAAATCAGCAGAATGTGCTGTTCTATTTATCGGTGGTCTTTATCATAATTGGTTATGTCTTTATGTTTCGGACCACGAAGGGGCTGCGAATGCGCATGGTGGGGGAGAATCCACAGGCGGCCAGCACGGTCGGCATCAATGTGACGGGTTATAAATATTTTGGTGTGCTGATGTGCGGATTATTGTGCGGGATGGGCGGTGCTTACCTGTCCATTGGCCAGTTGGACTTATTTGTCGATGGAATGACTGCCGGACGGGGTTATATCGCCGTGGTAATCAACGCCTTTGGACGGTACAATCCGATAGGAGCTCTGCTTGGCAGCATGTTCTTCGGATTTTTTGACTCCCTTCAGGTGATTTTCCAGGACAGTGGAGTGCCGAACCAAGTGATGCGGATGATCCCATATCTGTTTACTTTAGTAGTGATAGCCTTTGGGGTGCGCCGTTCTCATACACCGGCGGGAGTCGGAAAATTTCATGATTCATAGGAACGTGCTTAAGTACATGATATATTCAAGAATAGGAGGAGTCTGTTATGGTTAGTGAATGGGAGAATGCTTCCCGCCCGACTGACGAGGAGGGAAAGCAGTATCATATACGTTGTGGAAAAGGTGATCTGGCCAGATATGTGCTTCTGCCGGGTGATCCCAAACGGGTGGAAAAGATAGCGGCCGTCTGGGACAGTGCGCATAAGGTGGCGGATTACCGGGAACATGTTACCTATACGGGAAAAATCAGGGATACCGATATCTCAGCCTGCTCCACCGGAGCCGGCGGTGGCTCCACGGCAAGTACGCTTGAGGATCTTGCGGAAATCGGAAGTGATACGCTAATTCGTGTGGGAACCTGTGGCACAATCCAGGAACATATCAGGCCAGGTGATTTGATCATCTGTACCGGGGCAGTGCGCAAGGAAGGCACCAGCTGCGACTATGTTCTGCCGGAATATCCCGCATGTGCGGATTATGAAGTAACGCTGGCGCTGATCGAGGCGGCGGAACAGCTGGGATATCCGTATCATGTTGGAATCGGATACACGGCTGCATCCTTTTTCTGCGGCCAGGGTCGGCCAGGAGTGGGCGGTTATAATCAGAGCTATATGAAGCAGATCCTGCCAGATATGAAGGCCGCAGGAGTATTGAATTTTGAGATGGAGGCGGCCACTGTGTTTACCATCAGCCGCATCTACCAGATGCGTGCAGGAGCGGTGTTTACCGTGATTGCGAACCGGGTCCTCAATGATTTTTCGTATCATGATCATACCACAGATAAAAATATCGAGGTAGCGAATCTGGCCATGCAAATCCTGCATAAGTGGGATTTGGCTAAGGAAGCGGCGGGAAAGAGTCATTTCTTCCCATCCCTGCTGAACCGGTGATAAAAATAACATAATGATTGAAAATAGAAGGAGAAAACAATATGAAATGTGCTGTAGTAGAACCGTTGGGTGTAAGCAAAGAGGTGCTGTTAGAGTGTGCGGCTAAAGTCCTGGGACCGGAGATTGAGATTGATTATTATCCGGACCGGAAGGAGGATGAACAATCCCTGATCAGACGTTCCGGTGACGCGGACATTGTCATGATTTCAAACATCCCCTATAATCGTGAGATCATGAGTAAAAATCCAAATCTGAAAATGGTCTGTGACGCATTTACCGGATATGATCATATCGATATGGAGTATTGCCGGGAACATGATATTACCGTGTGCAACTGTTCTGGCTATGCCACCACCGCCGTCGTGGAACTGGTATTCGGAAGCTTGATTGGGCTGTACCGCCGTATTCCGCAGTGTGATCAGGCGGTCCGTGGCAGTAAAACAAAGGACGGCCTCATCGGATTTGAGCTGGAAGGAAAGACTTTCGGCATCGTGGGCCTCGGTGCTATCGGACGGGCGGTCGCCAAGGTGGCCCAGGCGTTCGGATGCCGTGTAATCACCTATAGCGTCGGCTCGTCACCGATGGAGGGCGTGGAGGAGGTCGGTTTTGAGGAACTGCTGCAGAGGAGTGATATTGTGTCCCTGCATGTTCCGCTAATGGAGTCTACGAAAGGCTTGATCAACAGAGCTGCATTGGAGCAGATGAAGAAAACTGCAGTTATAGTCAATGCTGCCCGGGGACCGGTGGTGGATAATGCAGCCCTGGCACAGGCGCTTAATGAAGGACTGATTGCGGGAGCAGCGCTGGATGTGTTTGATATGGAGCCGCCGGTACCGCAGCATGACCCGCTTTTGAAGGCACCGAATACGCTGCTGACACCTCATGTAGCCTTCGCTACATCCGAATCAATGGTAAAGCGTGTTGAGATTGCATTTGAGAATGTAAAGCGCTGGATTGACGGGAACCCTAAGAATGTAGTAAGCTGAGAGATCCGGAAACAGTAAAAACCAAGGGAAAAGATCGAAGAGGGGTAATAGTACCCCTCTTTATTTTATCCATTTATCAGACATGGTAGTTGCCTGATATAGAATCGCCTAATTTACTTCCCCAAATATATGATTCCGTTGCAGAAGATGATAGTCATATGGTGTAAAAGAAACGAATTGACATAAAACTGTAATCAAGAGTATAATCGACCCATAACAAGAAAACAGGAATAAGGAATGAAGGAACAGAATATGAATTATTTGAATAGTAACAGCCAGCCGGTTTCTGCTGATTACGTTTTCCTCAATATCAGAAAACGTATTTTAAAGCTGGAATTAGAACCTGGAACAAGAATCAGTGAAAATCAAATGGCGGAAGAGTACGGGGTGTCAAGAACCATCATCCGCAATGCCTTTGCAAGGCTGAATCAGCTTGGGCTTCTTACGGTGTACCCCCAAAGAGGAACTTATGTAAGCTTGATCGATTTAAAATTAATCGGGGACTTATTGATTTTAAGGACTGCCGTGGAAAAAGAAGAACTTTATGAGCTCTTATCCCAGAGGGACGATGAGAAAATTAAAAAACTGGTAAAAGAATTGGAGGATAATCTGGAAAAACAGGAGGCTTATCGGAATATGGAGGGGTATGACCTGGAATTTCAAACACTGGATTCGGCATTTCACCGGGCCATTGCAGAAAGTGTGGAACGGTATAATCTTATAAAATTGCTGGAGGATTTAATGCTCCACATTACAAGATGGCGTAATTTCGATGTGGCACTTGGTAAAAGGATGCCCCATTTAATTGACGAGCACCGGAAAATCATTGAAGAGATCAAGGGCGGTGATTTTATAAAAGCCCAGCAGGCCATGGCAGATCATTTGGAAACCATATCTGAAATTAAAGCTAAGGCAAAGGAACGGTATCCTCAGTATTTCGTAAACATTTAATCCGGCTGGATCGTATGAAAGCAGCCGTTATTTGCTTTCAGGAAAAAGATTGACACAAATTAGACGATTTGAAAGGAGGAAGGCGAAGAACATCGCTTGAATTAGGATTCACAAAATAACGAATTAATATCATGTACTTAAAAAAGTTATTGACAAAATAGACAAAATTTGATAATCTATGCATGAAAAAGTGTATCTTGTGTCATTTTTAATTTTTATCCCCGACTTGTATACAAGGATACACTTTTTCAAATACCAACTTGTATACATGTATACATATATATTTTTTACTAATTATTGTTAAAAATTAAACAAAGAGAGGGAAAAACCATGTTCACATTAGGAGTTGACATAGGCTCTACCACCTCCAAAGCGGTCATTCTGAAAGATGGACAGGAGATTCTGGCTACTTCCCTGATTAAGGCCGGGACAGGAACCGACGGTCCGGGCAGGGCGATTGAGGCAGTACTTGCAGAAGGGAACTTAAGACCGGAAGAGATAGCATCTGTTTATGCTACCGGTTATGGAAGAAAGCTGCTAAAGAATGCCGATGGAGAGATGAGTGAACTGAGCTGCCACGCAAGGGGTGTCCATCATCTGCTCCCGGAAGTGCGGACTATCATCGACATTGGCGGACAAGATGCAAAAGTACTTTCTCTGGGGACAGACGGGCGCATGACAGAATTTTTGATGAATGACAAATGTGCGGCAGGAACCGGACGGTTTCTGGATGTCATGGCTGGAATCCTTCAGCTGAGGATTGAGGATTTAGAAAAGCAGGCGGCCCTGTCAAAGCAGATAGTCAAAATATCCAGTACCTGTACGGTGTTTGCTGAATCCGAGGTTATATCCCAGCTGGCAAACGGAGTTGAGATTCCGGATCTGGTTGCCGGCATCTGCCAGTCTGTAGCCAGCAGGGTAGCAGCTCTGGCGAAACGGGTCGGTGTGAAAGAAACCGTGTGTATGAGCGGGGGCGTTGCAAAAAATGGCGGGGTACGAAAAGCCATGGAGCAGGAGCTGGGTCTAAATATTACCTATTCACCAATGGCCCAGCTCATGGGTGCTTTAGGAGCGGCGCTTTACGCTTATGATAAATCATAAAAGGAGGAATTTTTCATGGGTGAAGGAGAAAAAAAACCAAAATTTGCCGTTGATCCCAATTCAGCTAAGTTTAAGCTGAACGAGATCGTGGCAAAGCATTACAAGGAGGTCCAGGAGGCAAAGGACAGGGGAGAAAAAATCGGCTGGTGCGCCAGCAATTTTCCTCAGGAAATTTTCCAGACCCTGGGCATCAAAGTGTGCTATCCCGAGAATCAGGCAGCGGCCATTGCGGCAAGAGGAGCCGGACAGAGGCTGTGTGAAATTTCGGAGGCCGAAGGTTATTCCAATGACATCTGTGCTTATGCAAGAATCAGTTTGGCACATATGATGGTGGGAGAAACTCCGGAGCAGAACATGCCTCTTCCGGACTTCGTACTTTGCTGCAACAATATCTGTAACTGCATGATCAAATGGTATGAGAACATTGCAAAAGAGCTTAATATTCCGCTGATTCTCATTGACATTCCATTTAATCCTGATTACGAGGTTTCAGATGCCCAGGTAGCATATGTAAAAAGCCAGTTCCTTGCGGCTATTGAACAGCTGGAGGAAATCACCGGTAAGAAATGGAGCGATGAAAAATTCAAGGAGATCATGGAAATCTCAAACAGGACTTCCAGAGCATGGCTGGAGGCTACAGCCTATACCAAATATACTCCTTCTCCTCTTAACGGTTTTGACCTGCTTAATCATATGGCGGTTGCCGTCTGTGCCAGAGGAACCGTGGAAGCGGCTGAAGCTTTTGAAACCCTGCTGGAGGAATATAAAAAGGCAGTGGAGGAGGGAACCAGTACCTTCCGTGCAGAAGAAAAATACAGGATTATGTTTGAAGGGATTGCCTGCTGGCCTCATTTAAGGACAACGGCTACCGGCCTTAAGTCCCGTGGAATCAACATGGTGGCAACCATTTATGCGGATGCCTTTGGATTTATTTACGATGACTTTGACGGTCTGATCCGTGCCTATTGCAACGTGCCTAATGCCATGAACTTAGAGCATGCCAGAGATAAGAGAGAGGCCATTGTAAAGAAGACCAATACAGAGGGGCTTCTGGTTCATACCAACCGTTCCTGTAAACTTTGGAGCGGCTTCATGTATGAGATGAGCCGCCAGATCGGAGAGGACTGTCAGATACCAGTCACCTCATTTGACGGTGATCAGGCAGACCCTCGGAACTTCTCAGAAGCCCAGTATGAAACAAGAGTTCAGGGGCTGACGGAAATCATGGAATCCAACAAAGGGGGGAAAGACTGATGGCAACTTTGAATGAATTATTAGAAAATTTTCATGATATTGCATGTTCACCAAAAAAACAGCTGAATGCTTATCTGGAGCAGGGAAAGAAGGTTGTGGCTTGTGTTCCTGTCTATACTCCGGAAGAATTGATCCACTCTATGGGGCTTGTTCCTATGGGAGCATGGGGAGCGGATATTGAGTTGAAAGAGTCTAAAAGATATTTCCCTGCGTTTATCTGTTCCATCATGCAGAGCATTCTGGAGCTGGGAATCAGGGGAGAATACAAAGGCATTTCTGCCATCGTGATTCCTTCTCTCTGTGACTCTTTAAAGTGTTTGGGACAGAACTGGAAATATGCGGTGAAAGACATTCCATTTATTCCAATGACTTATCCCCAGAATCGGAAACCGGAGTCAGGAAAAGAATTTACCAAAGCCTCCTACGAGCGTGTGATCAGAGACTTAGAGGCAGCAACCGGTGAAAAATTCAGTGAAGCTTCCCTGGCTAAGTCCAATGAGATTTACAATGAACATAATGCGGCAATGAGAAAGCTGGCAGAGGTTTTAGAACAGCATCCTTCCATCACAGCAGTCCAGAGAAGAGATATTTTTAAAAGTGCTCATTTCATGCGAAAGGAAGAACATACAGCACTGGTAAGCCAGCTGATAGAGGCTTTGTCACAGGTAGAGGAGAAGGAAAGCAAAATCAAGGTGATCACCACCGGAATCCTGGCCGACAGCGATGGTCTGCTTAAGATCTTTGACGAACATGGACTGCAGATTGCTGCAGATGATGTTGCCCATGAATCCAGACAGTATCGTACAGATGTCAACCTGGAATTGGAATCTTTGGAAGGACTTGCAGATAAGTTTTCCCGGATGGATCATTGTTCTGTCCTGTACGATCCGGAAAAGAAGAGAGCCGGTTATATCGTTGACCTGGCAAAGAAATACAAAGCAAAAGGTGTGGTCGTTCTTTTAACGAAATTCTGTGACCCCGAAGAATTTGATTATGTAATGGTGAAAAAAGCCTGTGCTGAGGCGGGAATTCCTATCATTCAGATAGAAGTAGACAGGCAGATGGTAAATTACGAGCAAGCAGGAACGATGATGGAAGCATTTATAGATATGCTTTAACAGGAGGAGAAGGATATGATCGATAAAAATAAAATGCCGGTAGCCGTGGGCGTTGCTTTCGTATGGTTTACAACACAGTTTGGCGGTGGGTTTGCATCAGGTGCCCAGCTGGTCCAGTATTTCGTTGCATTTGGTATTTGGGCGCTTATTACCCCGATTCTGGCTCAGGCGATCGGAGCGGTGTTCCAGTGGTATGGTCTCCGGTTTGCAAAGCTTCATGACGCTTATGATTACAGAACCTTTAACAATAAGTTTTACGGAAAATTCGCTCCAATTTTTTCCAACCTTTATGAGCTTGTATACATATTATTGCTGTGCCTGGCTCCCTCTGTTGCCTTTGCGACCGGAGGTTCCACCATGCAGTCCCTTACTGGAATCCCATATATGGCTTGTACCTTGATCATAGGTTTGTTTATCTTTTTTGTAACCATTTTCGGAACGGATTTTGTAAGAAAAGCGGCATCTACTTTGTCAGTCATTATCATAGCTGGTCTTTTGATCGTGTACATACCGAACATTATTGTCAGCTGGGGTGATATCGTAAGAAACATCAAGACTTTAGGAGCTAATCCTGCACCTGCTGGTCCGGCCCTCTGGAGCTGCTTTATATATGGTTCCTTCCAGCTGGCTTCCATCGGATTGTTATACCAGCATGCGGAATCATTTAAATCAGAAAAGGAAGCCGGAACCAGTATGATTTACGGATTTATCGTAAACTCCGGACTGATTATGCTTTCCACTTTAGGAATTATGGCAGTAGCGACTAATCCGGATTTATCCAAAGATCCTCTTCCGGTAATCACACTGATTAAAGGCGGAGTGGGAGCCGGCTTCATGAATCCTATGATTTCCATACTCATTATTTTAGGAGCGGTATCAACGGCGGTTAATATGATTGCCGGAGCAGTTCAGAGAGTTGTAGTTGCACTTGAAAAGCCGGAGGAAAGAAGAAATGACGGAAAGCCTTCAGCAAAAACCTTAATCTGCGCATTGTTATGTACCATTCTTGCATTTGCCATTGCCCAGTTTGGACTTCTTCCCCTGGTAAAAGTAGGATATGGATACCTGGGTTATGTAACCATTGTGGTGGTACTGGTTCCGTTCCTGATCCGAATGATCGGAGAAGCGATGGGAAAAGTCGAGAAATAACTTACAGAAATATGAGGCAGAGGTTAGCAGGAGAATGAATATGACAGGCCTTTTATCAGAAACAATCGGAGAACTGCTTCATAAAAGAGCTGTTCTTACGCCGAATGGAGCAGGAATCTGCTACCAGGATCGATGCTATTCCTGGAAAGAGGCGGATGAAATTTCGGATTTTTGGGCAGCTGACTTTATAAGAAGAGGAATTTCGCGCGGAAAACATGTCGCGTTGTGGGGGATTAACAGCCCGGAATGGATCATGGCGTATTTTGCTTTTATGAAGTCCGGGGCAATTGTGCTCCCGGTCAATACATGCTATAAGGAACAGGAATTGAACCGGGTATTAAAAGAAGGAGATGCAGACTATCTGTTCTATGGAAAGGGCTGCAACAATGCGGATTATAGACCGGTCATATCAAAAGCAGGGCTGGATTGTCCGGACACCTTCTTAAAGGGGATTGTTTCCCTGGACCATCTGTCTTGCTGTGGAATGGGGGAAAACAGGGAGGAAGAGAAACGGCTTTTAAAAGATATAGAACAGAACTTATCCTCAAAGGATACCGCAAATATACTTTTTACCTCTGGTACCTCCGGTGTTCCAAAAGGAGTGATGTTAAGCCACGAAAACATGGTCAACAATTCAGCCGAAATGGTGCGTTCCATGCATTGGAACGAAAGTGACCGCATGTGCTTATCCGTCCCCCTGTTTCACTGTTTTGGCATCACAGCGGGCATTTTGTCCGCTGTCCATGCCGGAGCGGCAATTTATATCAATCAGTATTATAAGTCCATTGGAGTTATGGAAAATATACAGAAAAATTCCTGCACCATTCTAAACGGTGTTCCCAGCATGTTCCTTGCTATGGTAAAGAACACCAGGAGAAAAGAATACGATCTAAGTTCCCTAAGAAGCGGAATTATTGCGGGTTCCGCCATTCACCCGTCAGATTATCTCCATATCTGTGAAGAGCTGAAGATGGAGCATTTGCAGCCTTCCTATGGGCAGACCGAGTCTTCCCCTGCAATTACCATAACCGGATATTCGGATCCGATCTGCCAAAAGGCCCTTACGGCAGGAAAAAAGATTCCTTATACGGAATTAAGAATCTGGGATGAAGGAAAAAAGAGGGTTGCTAAGACAGGAAGTGTGGGAGAAATCCAGTCCCGGGGATATCATATCATGAAGGGCTATTACAACAAAACGAATGAAGCAGAAGTCGCGTTGGATGAGGAGGGCTGGCTTTATACCGGGGACTGCGGTTATCTGGATGAACATGGCTATCTTTATATAACCGGACGAAAAAAAGAGATGATTATCCGGGGCGGTGAGAACATAGCGCCGGTGGAAATTGAAAACTGCATTCTGGAGCTTCCTGGAATCAAGGATGTGAAGGTAATAGGAGTTGATGCCCAGGTTCTTCAGGAAGAAATCGCTGCCTGTATTATCATGGAGTCTGGGGCAGAATTTTCAGAAGAAAGGGTTAAGGAACACGTCCGTCAGAACCTGGCGGATTATAAGGTTCCAAAATATGTTTATCGATTTGATTCATTTCCTTTTAACATCAGCGGAAAGGTTATGGTCCATGAGTTACGGCAGGAAGTCGAGAAACGGCTAGCGAAAAGAGGTTAAGGAGGAAACAACATGTATTTTACAAAACAGCATGAGCTTGTTCGGAAACTGGCGAGAGAGTTTGCAGAAAAAGAACTGACCAATGAGATCCTCGATGAGGTTGAGGAAAGCGGGACATTTCCGGAGGAAATCCTTTACAAAATGGGAAAGGCCGGATTTTTCGGCATTAAGACGCCAAAGGAATACGGAGGTTCAGGCGGTGATGCCCGCTGTTACGTGCTGGTAATGGAGGAAATGGCAAGAGTCAGCGGAGTTGCAAGCATTTATGTATCTTCCCCTAATTCCCTTTCCGGAGGCCCTCTGTTATTATCCGGTACAGAGGAACAAAAACGAAAATATCTTCCCTCATTGATCAGCGGTAAGAAAAAGCTTTGCTTTGCTTTAACGGAACCGGGAGCTGGTTCCGATGCAGGCGGTATGCAGTCTACTGCGGTAAAGGATGGGGATTTCTACATATTGAATGGAAGAAAGACCTTTATCACCATGGCCCCTCTTGCAGATTATGCAGTAGTCTACGCAAAGACGGATATGACAAAGGGAACAAAAGGAATCAGCGCATTTATCGTAGACATGAAAAACACTCCTGGAATTTCCTGTGGAAAGCCGGAACATAAAATGGGCGTTATCGGCTGTGCCACCAGCGACATCATTATGGATAATGCAAGGATTCCGGCAGAGAACCTTCTTGGTGAAGAGGGCATGGGCTTTATAAATGCCATGAAGACTCTGGATACCGGCCGTATGGGAGTGGCAGCCCAGTCCATCGGAGTTGCCCAGGGGGCTTTGGACGAGGCCATTAAATACGCAAAGGAACGGAAACAGTTCGGAAGACGGATTGGGGATTTCCAGGCAATCGCCTTTATGATCGCAGATATGGCGACTAAGCTGGAGGCAGCAAAGCAGCTGGTTTATAAGACTGCCTACTTAATGGATACCCATCAGCCTGCAAGCATGGAAGCTTCTATGGCAAAGTATTATGCTTCTGAAGTTTGCAACGAAATCGCTTCAAAATCCCTTCAGATCCATGGTGGTTACGGATTTATCAAAGATTACAAGATTGAGCGTATGTACAGGGATTGCCGTGTGTTTACCATATACGAAGGTACCTCACAAATCCAGCAGCTGGTAATTTCCGGAAAACTGCTTAAGAAATAATGACTACACGGAAGGAGTAATGAAAACGATGAAAATTTTGGTTTGTGTAAAACAGGTGCCGGATACCAATGAAGTAAAGATCGATCCGGTAAAGGGTACATTGATCCGTGACGGAGTTCCCAGCATTTTAAATCCAGATGATGCAAATGCCTTAGAAGAGGCATTGAAAATAAAAGATGAAAGGCCTGGAACAACGGTTTCCGTCATTACCATGGGACCGCCTCAGGCTGATGATATGTTAAGGGAATGCCTGGCAATGGGAGCGGATGAGGCTTATCTGCTAAGCGACAGGGCTTTTGGAGGAGCCGATACTTGTGCTACCTCCACGACCATTGCTGCCGGCATTGATAAAATCGGAGATTACGACATTATTTTCGCAGGACGCCAGGCCATTGACGGAGATACGGCCCAGGTTGGCCCTCAGGTAGCCTGGAGACTTGGTATTCCGGTTGTGACTTATGTTCAGGATGTTAAACTTTGCGAAGAAAAGGTGATCGTACAAAGGCAGATGGAAAACGGATATGAAATTCTGGAAGTTCAGATGCCCTGTCTTCTTACTGCGGTAAAAGAGCTGAATGAGCCTCGTTACATGAGCATAGGCGGTATCATGGATGCATATGCAAAAAAAGTTACCGTATGGAATCATGAGGATGTGGGACTGGATCCTAAAGACTGCGGTTTAAACGCTTCTCCTACCCAGGTTTTCCGTTCCTTTACTCCTGCTCCAAAGGGAAAAGGGGAGATGCTTGACGGAACAGTGACCGAAATGACAGAGCAGCTGACAGAAAAACTGAAAGAAAAGCATTATCTTTAAGACCCAGGAAAAGGAGGAAGGTTCATATGGCAGTAAATGTAATAAAAGAAAAATGCAGGGGCTGTTCGATCTGTGTAAAGAATTGCCCGTTTGAAGCAATTACAATGGAAAATAAACTGGCTGTTATCGGTACTGCCTGTACCGGCTGCGGTGTTTGTGTGGAAAAGTGCCCGTTTGATGCAATAGAAAAGTCAGAAGAGCCAAAGGATACGGTTGATTTATCGGAATACCGGGATGTATGGGTATTTGCGGAACAAAGAGAAGGAGCGCTCATGCCGGTCGTAAAAGAACTTCTGGGTGAAGGTCGGAAACTGGCAGATGAGATTGGATGCAGCCTTTGTTCTGTATTATGCGGAAACCATGTGGAAGGACTTGCAGATGAACTGTTTGAATATGGAGCGGATAAAGTTTATCTTGCGGATCATAAAGAACTGGAATCCTACCGCACCGACGCTTATACGGCTGTGATTCACGATGCGATCAAATCCCATAAGCCTGAAATTGTCCTTTTGGGAGCAACTCACATCGGCCGTGATTTAGGTCCATGTCTGGCTGTACGTTGCAATACGGGGCTGACTGCCGACTGCACCAAGCTGGAGATTGATGTAGAGGATAAGAAAATCAAGCAGACCCGTCCGGCCTTTGGCGGAAATTTAATGGCAACCATCGTTTGTCCAAACCACAGGCCTCAGATGTCTACCGTGCGTCCAGGAGTTATGGAAAAAGCCGAAAGGCAGGAAGGCCGGAAAGGACAGGTCATTCCTCTTTCTGTAAGCTTTGAAGAAGACGATATAAGAACCCGCATCCTTGAAGTGGTAAAGCAGGCAGGAGAGGCGGTATCCTTAACGGATGCGGAGATCATTGTATCCGGCGGTATGGGCCTTGGCGGAGCCGAAGGTTTTGAACTGTTAAAGAAACTGGCGGATAAGCTGGGCGGCGTCGTTGCAGCAAGCCGTGCAGCCGTTGATGCAGGCTGGATCGACCATTCCTATCAGGTGGGGCAGACCGGAACAACGGTACGTCCGAAGCTGTATTTTGCATGCGGTATTTCCGGAGCTATTCAGCATGTGGCAGGTATGCAGAACTCAGAGCAGATCATTGCAATCAATAAAAACCCGGCAGCTCCGATCTTTGAAGTGGCCGATTACGGCATCGTAGGGGATTTTAATCAGGTGATCCCTGCGCTTATAGAAGCATTGGACAAATAAAGGAGGGTATTAATATGGGAAAGAAACTGTTAGAAGGAATTAAAGTAGTGGAACTGGCAACCTTTATCGCAGCGGCTGGTGCAGGACGTTTCCTTGCTGACTGCGGAGCAGATGTCATTAAAATCGAATCTGCCAAGGGAGATCCGTTAAGACATACGGCTCCATCAGAGGGAAGGCCTTTGGATATGTATGAGAATACGACCTGGGACTTAGAAAATGGAAACAAGCGCTGCATCTCTCTTAATATGAAGGCACCCGAAGGCAAAGAAGCATTTTTTAAGCTTCTGGAGGATGCGGATGTTCTTATTACTAACTGGAGAGTCCAGGCTCTTGAACGGGCAGGGCTGGACTATGAAACATTAAAGGTGAAATTTCCAAAGCTGGTTTACGCCATGGTAACCGGTTATGGTGAATACGGCCCGGATAAAGACCTTCCTGGGTTTGATTTCACAGCGTTCTTTGCAAGAGGAGGCTATCTTCATTCCCTCCGTCAGAAAGGAACTGTTCCAATGAATGTGGTTCCCGGAGTTGGAGATCATAACGTGGCCATGAACCTTGCAGCAGGAATCCTTGCGGCATTATACCATGCAAAAGAAACCGGACAGGGTGAAAAAGTAGAGACAAGTCTGTTTGAGACGGCAGTCTATAACATGGGAATGATGATCCAGGCAGCTAATTATGACGGCCCGGCAAGAGAATATCCTATTAACATACGGGAGAGTGCCAACCCCTTTAATGCAGCATGGAGAACTAAGGATGATCGATTCATTCAGACCTGTATGCCTGATTATAACACCTACTATAAGCAGTTCATGAAAGCTCTGGGCAGAGATGATCTGGTGGAAAATGAGAATTACTTCCCAATCCAGAACCTTCAGACCAAAGGCTTAGGCACAGCGGTTTATGACATCTGCATGGAAGCAATGGAAAAGAAAACAGCCAAGGAATGGGTACCGATTTTAAAGGAACATGACATTGCTTTCAGCGTTGCCCAGTCCTGGGAAGAGATTCTGGAAGATGAGCAGGCGTGGGCTAACGATTGCTTCTATAAAATGCAGTACGACAATGGAAACGTACGCACACTGGTAAGACCGCCGGTCAAATTCCAGGAGATGGGCGTTCCTGAGTACAATGGCGGTCCTTTAATCGGAGAGCAGGGACCGGAAATCCTGGAAGATCTGGGGTATAGCAAAGAGGATATCAAGGAGTTTCAGGAGAAGGGCATCCTTTATGTGTGGAAGGATGAGAGGAAGAACTAGATTTGTCTTTGGATATTCCATTACTCTTTCCGGCTATCAAAAAAGCCGGCAGCAGACCGTTCTTAGTAAAACGATATATAATGAAGTTTGGCGTAGCTTAAAAAGCTACGCCATTTTTTCTTTTAGCGGTGGATTTGTTTTCAATTCACCTAATACAACGCCACCATCGGATAAGGCAGAAAAGACTTTATGTGCTAATATTTCATTCCGCAAGTGAGCATGGATTAGAATTTATCATCATCAGTATTAGTAAACAAATAAAAAAAGTGTCATGCTCATTTTGCATAATTATAGCTATTTTAACTTCTGCATGTTATATAAATAATGTTAAACGCATCGAACTTAATCTTCTTCAATGATTATCGCCTCACTTTCAACTGAGTTCACCCGAAGGCTTGAAACCTCCTTATACTGTGGTGAAGAAAGCCAAGCTAAAATTTGAGTTTTAGAGGCAAATTCTATAACAATTACACGGTCAGGTTTCCAAGAATCGGATAAAGCAGTTATTTGTTCGCTACGAACAATATATCTGCCGCCAAAACTTTCAGCAATAGGTTTCACTTTAACAATATATTCATCATATTGTTTGCGTTTGCTTAAATCTGATATTTTAGTATTAACAATAAAGTAAACGGACACCTTATTACCTCATTTCATTTATATTTGCATATATACTATTTTTAAATAATTGATTATGTATTAGATGATTTAAGTCAAGTGCATAGCAAACTTGTATATATATTTCGTCCATGTTCTTATTATTGGAACCTTTATAAATTTTTTTCACCATAGTATTAATCTGAACAAGATAATCCAAAGATTTTTTTATGTTTTCTTTTCCGCTTTTTTCATCGTAAATATCATCCCAAGAAGATAAGTATCTTTTGACACCGTTATGGCAAAGCAATCTTTTAAGTGTCTCAATTGAATCGTTTACGCTAATATAAATAGGTATATCCCCGATAACCGGTATCGCATCACCTGTAAATAATTCACCTTGTTCAATCCACAGAAAAGATAATGAACCAGCGGAATGTCCTTTTGAATCAAATACTTTAATGGTAATGCCATCTTCTAACTTTAAAACATTACTATCTTTTATCACCTTGTCAATAACGACGGATTTATTGAGGAGGGTATAAAAGTTAGGAATTGGACGCTCCGCAAATTGTTTATCAATGTTTTCGAACCACTCTTTTTCTGCTTCACATGCATAAACATTGCAGTTCGACAATTCTTTTATTTTGTATGCGCTTCCAATATGATCGGGGTGTGAGTGTGTCAGTAAAACACTTTTCACCTCACTGATATTTCTACCTATGCTTTTTAAATATTCTTGAATTGTTTTTTCAGTGCCAGCAACTCCTGTATCTATCAAATGTATATAATTGGACACAATTAAGTAAATATAAACAAAACGCTCTCTTCTTTAGTAACATTAAAATTTATTTTTATTCTGTGCAGTTTTTCATTAATTTGCATAGGTATAACCTCCTATTATAAAAATAATTTAGAAGCTCGCTATCAGAACAGTTCACTAAATGCTCGTATGTTATATATAGTATTATAACGCAAAAAAAATAGGCAGTTGTATCATTGTTCCGAATTTAACCTTATATGTTTCGAATACAATTTTTGGCCTGATGGCCAGGACAAGAGGGGGCGAATGTAAAAAGAGAGTCTCGTTTTGTAAGCAAGAGCCGGGACTATACCAGTGCGGTCACGACAACATTGTCGGCCCCAGATGATTTGGTGAATAATTAAGGATTATTTTACAATTCAGAACCTTTAGGCCAAAGAAAAATTAATCCGTCTTTGAATAAATAAAAGCAGAAAAGGGAGGGTGCACCTTTTCTGCTTTTATAAGATTCTTTGAGAATATCGTACAAGCTTTTTGCTGTGGGTCTGTATAAACCATTTTATCAGTAGTTTATGTCGGAAACCCATTTAATCCTGAAAATCAGGATGGTAGTAATAATGGCGGCCATGTAATTGGAGAACAGATTGCCCCAGAATACGGAATAAAAGCTTAGAAATTGCTCCGTTACCAATATAAATATGTACCGCAAGAGCCATACCCGCAGCAAGCTGATGAAGAGAGTGATCCGTGTCTTTCCCAGTCCGATAAAAGCCCCCTGCTGGACCATACAGATGCCAAATCCGATCACGGAATAGGTATAAATATGAAGCGCCTGGTTCGCCACGGCAAGGACAGAGGTGTCCCTGGTAAATAACACCGTAAGTTTAGAAGACAGAGGAACGACCAGGGCAATCAAAAGGGCAGCAGTGATTGCACTTATGACACAGCCCACCAAACAGGCCTTTTTTGCCTTTTCCGGCTGGTTTGCTCCCACGTTCATACTGACCATGGTAGTGACGGCGGAACCGAAGGATGAAGGCAGTATGAAGCATATTGAAGTAATGTTATTGGCAATTCCCTGCCCGTTTAAAACAACAGCCCCGTATTTTTCCACTTCATTGTTGATGAGGAAGAATCCCAGGTTTAGCATCAGGCTGGAAAGCATGGCAGGAAAGCCTATGCGCAAAAGGGTGTTGATGATGGTCCAGTCAAACCGGAAGCCTTTCAGGACAAAGCGCTCTCCTGTTTTCTTTAAAAATAATTCATAGTACATCCATCCGGTAATTAAAAAGTTAGATGCCAGGGAAGCCATGACGGAACCTACAAGACCCCAGTGAAAAACAACAATAAAGAGGGCACTGAAAATAATTTTTAAAATCAGCATGATCACCATTCGGACAAAAGTATCCTCCGGCTTGCCATTGGCATTCTTAATGGAATTATAAATAGATTCCATGAAGGAAAAAGGCGTCACACAGGCGCTCAATGCAAGATATACAAAGACATCGTGGGAAATCTCTTCATTTACATGGGCGGATATGGGAAAAGCGAGAGCAATTAGCAAAGGCGCCAGAATAAATCCCAGCAAAAAGGTAAAAACGATGATTTGAGTGGAAATCTTCCGGCTATGCTTAAAGTCGCCGTTTCCATTGGACTGCCCGATAATAGCCATTCCAGCAACACTCACTCCCTGAGCCAGGGCCGAGATCATATTTACAATGGGGGTGCAGTAAGTAACGGCACTTGCCGCCTGGGTTCCTACGAGATTGTTAAGAAACAGACCGTCGATGACCGGTATGGCGGATTGGATAAGACCCATCATGAGAGTGGGGACGGAAAGAAATAATATGGTCGCAGAAACGGGTCCGTTAAGAATTAAATCCCGCCTCTGCTCGGTGCTTTGTTTTAAAAAGTTTGATTGCATGGTCGATTCACCTGATTAGTAGATTTGCGGTAATGCTTTCGGACAGTACCGTACAAAATTAAAATATACACTTGGAAAAAAAGAAAGTCAAGTAAACTTTTGCTAGAGTAATTATTTTCTTACATTAAGGAAGAAATAGACTACGTAGATTTTAATCTGTGGCATACATATCCAAGATAATGAATAATTATAGAGTCTATGTCAAAACAAGTATATCGTTCTATATGATAATAGATTATTTGTTTCATAGAATGGAATGTCTTTTTTTTACAAAAGACGGAAAATAAGGTATAATATAAGGCAGATTATACTTAAGTAGATAAGCCTTAATTATACAAGAATCAGTGGGGGGGGGACCCGGCTTTTTCGTGTATCATATACCGTAGCGTAGGAGGGATTAAATGGGATTCGATCCAGGAATATTTATTGGTAAAAAGCTTACCAATAATGAAATGAGGGAGTTATTTAAATGTGGTAATATGGGGGGAATGCGTCGATCAAAAAAAACAGGGACATTAGTAATTATATCTGATGATACGAAAGGCTTATATCGTGATGCGTGGAAGAATGGTGTACTACATTATACGGGCATGGGTAAATTAGGTGATCAAATTTTAGAAGGCAATCAAAATAGCACATTATATTACTCTGATACAAATGGAATAGACGTACATTTGTTTGAAGTAATGGATAAATCTATTTATACATATCGTGGTATTGTTAAGCTGGCATATAAACCATATCAGTCGATGCAGCCTGATAATAATGGCAATTTGCGAAAGGTTTGGATATTTCCAGTTAAGCCAATCGTAGAAGAAACTGCAATTACAACAGAAGATGAAATAGTAAAATTATCAAATACGGAGCTGATTAGAAAGTCAGAATTGAGTCGGGCAGATAAGGGTCCACAAAAAGCCGAAACAATAATTTATTATCGTGATCCATATTTAAAAGAAATGGTTAAACGTATTGCTAGAGGACAATGTCAGTATTGTGAAGCTGAGGCTCCTTTTAAAGATAAAAACAATGAACCGTATCTAGAAGAACACCATGTGATAAGATTGGCAGATGGAGGATCGGATACAATCGATAATGTTGTTGCAATATGTCCTAATTGTCATAGAAGGATGCATGTGTTAAATGATGAGACAGATATGATTATATTGGAAGGTATTGCTGCACAAAATGTGGATCGCTTGAAGCGGCTGCTTTCATATGAGCGGGAAATTCTTAAATAGAAGTTTATGGAGCATAAAATGAAAACAATACAAGTGTCCGCCGCTATAATTATAAATGAAAATAAAATTTTAGCAACGCAAAGAGGCTACGGTGAATTCATAAATGGTTGGGAATTTCCTGGTGGAAAAATCGAAAAAAATGAATCAGCAGAACAGGCATTAATTCGTGAAATAAATGAAGAATTGGATGTGCTTATTAAAATCGGCTCTAAGTTAAAAACGGTTGAATATGATTATCCAGAGTTTCATCTTACAATGCATTGCTTCTTATGTGTAATAAAAGCAGGAACTCTAATATTAAAAGAGCATAAATCAGCAAAATGGTTACGCAAAGAAGAGTTGGATAAGGTGGAATGGTTACCGGCCGATAAAGGAGTGATTGAAGAATTAATAAATGTTAATTGTAACTTTGAATCGCTCGTAATAAAAATATAGAAAAATACATTGAAGCTTTTTGTGTATTTCTGAAGTTCGGAAGCTTCCGACAACCTGCAGGCTCGGACGGCTGAAAACCTCGGCATCAGTCTGGTTTGGCTAGTTGCGTCAAGTACTCTAGGCGTTACTACTAGTAAAAATACCCACTCAGAGCATAGTGTTGGAAGTAAGGTTTATTAGGAAAGGAAGAAAAAAATGAAAATCCTTGTATGCATCAAACAGGTACCTGACAGCAATAAAGTTGAGGTAGATCCTGTTACAGGCGTGTTAAAAAGAGACGGAGCGGCCTCCAAGATGAATCCCTATGACTTGTATGCCATTGAAACTGCCCTTCGAATCAAAGAGAAAACGGGAGGCCTTGTTGATGTTATTTCCATGGGACCTCCGCAGGCCATGCAGGTCATTAAAGAAGCGTTTTCCATGGGAGCAGACCATGGAACGCTTTTGTCAGACAGACGCTTTGGAGGAGCCGATGTCCTTGCGACCAGCTATACCCTGGCACAGGGAATTAAGGCAATGGGAGAGTATGACTTAATTCTATGCGGTAAGCAGACCACAGACGGGGACACTGCGCAGGTGGGGCCTGAAATAGCGGAGTGGCTAAGTCTTCCAAGCGTATCCAATGTCGTAAGAATCCGGAAGCTAGAAGAAGACGGAATTACAGTAGATATGGATCTTCCCGATGAAGTAGAGGTGGCTAAAGTAAAATTTCCATGCCTGTTAGCAGTGGATAAAGATATCTTTCAGCCAAGACTCCCATCCTATGTTAAAAAATCAGAAACAAAGGACAGAACGATTCAGATTCTAACCCTTGATGATATGAAGGATAAGGACGAAATGAATTACGGTCTTAACGGATCACCCACTCAGGTACAGAAGATATTCCCTCCGGAAACAAACAATAAAAAGGAAGTGTGGGATGAGTCGGAAGATGTGCTTGCGAAAAAGCTGTTTGACAAGATGGAAGAGCTGAAATTTGTTTAGGAGGGGAAGAAATGGCAAGGTTAATCATACATCAGGAGAGAATTTCTGATCATCAGGAATTGATAAAAATCTGTCCCTTTGGAGCGCTGGAGGAGCAGGATGGAAATGTTATTGTAAATGCTGCCTGCAAGATGTGCCGCCTATGTGTAAAAAAGGGACCTGAGGGCGCAGTAGAGTATGTGGAGGACGTAATAAAAGCTGAGATCAACAAAGACGAATGGAAGGGAATTGCTGTTTACGCAGACCATGTCGATGGCGCCATTCATCCGGTTACCTATGAACTGATTGGAAAGGCAAAGGAGATGGCGGCAGTTACCGGGCAGGAGGTATCTGTTCTGTTCATGGGAAAAGATATCCGTGAAAAAAGTGAAGAAATCCTCCATTACGGAGCTGATAAAGTTTACCTATATGATAAGGAGGAGCTGGCTCGTTTTAATATAGAGTCCTATACATCAGTCTTTGAAGATTTCATCAAAAAAGTCAAGCCTTCTTCCATTCTGGTAGGAGCGACCACCGTAGGACGTCAGCTTGCGCCTCGAGTGGCTGCCAGAATGAAAACCGGTCTGACTGCGGACTGTACCATTTTGGAAATGAATGAAAATACGGATTTATCCCAGATCCGGCCAGCCTTTGGCGGCAATATAATGGCTCATATCAAAACTCCAAACCATCGGCCTCAGATCGCTACCGTTCGGTATAAGATCATGAATGCCCCTGCCCGCTCGGAGGTAAAGTCGGGAGAAATCGTGAATTGTGATATCGATAAGGAAAAGCTTGTCTGTCATGTGGAGGTCATTGATATTCTGCCAAAGGAGAAGGAGACCTTTATTGAAAATTCTGAAGTTTTGGTGGTTGCCGGAAGAGGAGTGAAAAAAGAAGAGGATTTAAGCATGCTTCAGGAACTGGCAGATCTTTTGGGAGGCCAGGTAGCATGCACCAGACCAATGGCAGAATCCGGTTGGCTGGATGCAAAATATCAGATTGGATTAAGCGGTCGAACTGTCCGGTCGAAGTTAATCATCACCTGTGGAGTTTCCGGTGCCATCCAGTTTGTGGCTGGCATGAACCATTCAGATACCATTTTTGCAATCAACAAAGACCCCAAGGCGCCGATCTTCAAGTCAGCTCATTATTGTCTGGTAGGCGATCTCTACGAAATTCTCCCGAAACTGATTGCAAGGATAAAGGAGAAGAAAGGAGTATAATATGGAATATAAAAAACTGGATAAAGTTGATATTGCTTACATAAAAAGTATTATTCCAGATGAGGAGCGAATACTGATCGGTGATTTTATTAATGAAGAGTACAGCCATGATGAATTAAGCGGTACCAGCAGCTATCCTGACATTGTAGTGAAAGCAAAATCAACAGAAGAGATATCTAAGATTATGAAGTATGCTTATGAACATGTCATACCCGTGACTCCAAGAGGCGCAGGTACCGGCCTGGTGGGGTCATCTGTAGCCATGGAACACGGAATCATGATAGATACCACGCTAATGAATCATGTACTGGAGCTGGATGAGGATAATCTTACCATTACGGTGGAGCCGGGTGTTCTGCTTATGGAGCTTTCTGCTTTCGTGGAAGAACATGATCTGTTTTATCCGCCGGATCCGGGCGAAAAATCTGCTACCATTGGGGGGAACATCAGCACCAATGCAGGAGGCATGCGCGCCGTGAAATATGGAGTAACCCGTGACTATGTAAGGGGCCTGGAAGTTGTTCTTCCAAATGGAGAGATTACGGAATTCGGAGGTAAAGTCGTAAAAAACAGCTCCGGGTATGCCCTTAAGGATTTAATGATTGGATCTGAGGGAACTCTTGGTTTTATTACAAAAGCCACGTTAAAGCTGATTCCCCGCCCCAAGATGGTGATCAGCCTGCTGATTCCGTTCCCTACCTTAGATCATGCAATCAATACGGTTCCTTTAATTGTCAAATCAAAGACCATTCCCACAGCCATTGAATTCATGCAGCGGGAAGTTATCATTGATGCAGAGCAGTATTTAGGAAAGGCATTTCCGGATAAACAGTCAGACGCTTATCTTCTCTTGAAATTTGACGGAAATTCGGTAGAAGAAATTGAAAAGGCATATGATAGTGTCGCAAAGCTCTGCCTGGAACAGGGTGCCTTAGATGTTCTGATTTCTGATACGGAGGAGAGAGAAGATTCCATCTGGAAGGCCAGGGGAGCATTCCTGGAAGCCATCAAAGGTTCTACCACCTATATGGATGAGGTTGATATGGTCGTTCCAAGAAGCTCTGTCAATGAAATGGTCACCTATCTGCATAGCTTGCAGAAAGAGTGTGAGCTAAGGATTAAGAGTTTCGGACACGCGGGAGACGGGAACCTCCATGCCTATATGCTGAAAGATGATTTAAGCGACGAAGAATGGGAAAAACGTATGAGCAAAGCGATGGAGAAGGTTTATGATAAGGCCAGGAAGCTGGGAGGTCAGGTGTCCGGAGAACATGGCATTGGTTTTGCTAAGAAGCCTTACCTTAGGGAATCTCTCCCTGAGGTGAATCTAATTCTGATGAACGGGATAAAAAAGGTGTTTGACCCTAATAATATTTTAAATCCTCATAAGATTGCTCAAATGTAATGGATTGAATAAAGGAGCTTTAGCCTTATGGATAAATACAAATCCATAAGGCTAAAGCTCCTTTTAAATAGCTAAAATTTATTTTTCTTCTCTTGCAAAGTAATTCCCTTCATTTGCTTTCTTTAGCTCAATGAACTTACTGGGAGTCATGCCTGTGTATTTGCGGAATACCTGGCTAAAATACTGTGGATTATTACCACAGCCCACCTGCTCGGCAACCTTATATATTTTACCAGATCCATAGTGTATAAGCAGTTTTTTTGCTGTTTCCATCCTCATGCGGTTAAGGTATGCTGAGAATTTTTCACCTGTCTCAGTAACAAACTGACGGCTTAAGTAGTCTACATTCATGAACAGTAGGTTCTGTGCAATCCACTTGAGCGACAGGTTGGAGTCTGCAAGATTTTCCCTTACATAGGCTTTTGTACGGTCTACATTTGCCGAACCCGACTTTTCGTAGGGCTCAGGCTCGGGAGGCTTGCGAACCATACAGGCGTCCTTTGCCTTTTGTACGGCATCGATAATCAGCGCTTCGCTTATGGGCTTTAAAAGATAATGCTTTATACCCATCTCAAGGGCTTGTTTTGCAAATTCAAACTTCCTATATCCTGACAGGATGATAAACTCGATTTGCATATCGATCTGCTGAATCTTGGTAATAAGTTCCAGTCCGCTTAGTCCGGGCATGGAGATGTCGGTCATCACGATATCGGGGGCATCGTCGACGATAGCGTCAAGAGCCTCTAGCCCGTTTTTGCAGCAGGCGACAAGCTTGATGTCCATGGCCTCCCAGTCGACCAGACGAGATAGGGTATCCCGTATGAGCTGCTCATCGTCGGCAATAATCATCTTTAACATTCGGTGTCCTCCATGAGATATGGTATGGTTGCGGTGGCCACTACACCCTCCGCAGTGTTTCTAAATGATAGCCCAAAAGCCTCGCCAAAGATTATCTTGAGCCGTAAGTCGATGTTGCACAGCCCAATGCCGTTGCCTTTTGGGGTGGCCTTTTTGCTGTACAGGTGTTCGATAATATTCTCGTCAATTTCGGTATCGTTGTTTTCTACAGAGATGTATACGTTACCATCTTTCAAATAGCCGCGAACGGTAACTTGGATTACATCTACAAGCTCCTCCATCGAGTGTACGATTGCATTTTCAACCAGTGGCTGGATTGTCATTTTAGGTATCCTTGTATCCAGTACTGCGTCGTCGATTGCAAAGCTGACCTCTAGCATGTCGCCGAACCGAATTTGTTGAATTTGCACGTAGCTGTCCACGATGGACAGTTCCTGACGTATACTGATTACGTCTTCGTCGCCGTTAAGGCTGTTATGCAACAGGTTTGCAAGAGCATCAACCATGACAACAATGTTGTTATTGCCATTGTTACGGGCAAGACAGTTGATGGACTGAAGTGTATTGTACAGGAAATGAGGGTTTATCTGCTGTTTCAGCGCCTTTAGCTGAGCCTGTGCTATAAGAAGTTCCTTGACGTAATTGTCTTCGATGGTGTGACGAAACTCGACAATCATCTCATCAAAGTAGCGGCTTAGAAGTCCCAGTTCGTCGTTGCTAAGAGGGGCGGTGGAAGGCAAAAGTTCAAAGTTGCCAGACTGTAGCCGCTGCATTTTGATTACCAGCTCGTTAAAGCGCGCGGTAACGCTCTTTGTAACGGCTGATGCAATAAGGATAAGCAGCAGTATGGTCAGCAATAGAAAGAAAATATAGAGAATGTTGCTGGTGACAATGTTGCTGAA
This sequence comes from Lacrimispora sanguinis, assembly GCF_044987295.1. Lineage (NCBI taxonomy): Bacteria > Bacillati > Bacillota > Clostridia > Lachnospirales > Lachnospiraceae > Lacrimispora > Lacrimispora sanguinis. The sequence continues at coordinate 4,564,852 of NZ_CP173277.1, forward strand.
TATCTCTTCGTAAGGCACGCTGAATGCGAGGCTCCAATTTTGCATTTCCTGTGGCAGATGTATTCCCACAAGGAAGGTACGCTGGTTGTCTACGGTGACGATGCTGTAAGGAGTAGACTTATTGGTGGGGAGAGGAACAGCGTCCTTTTCTGTATTTGATCTGGCAGGATAGATGAGATGATCATTTTCGTCATAAATCGATACCGCAAAATTATGACTGAAGCGGTTGTCGGAAGAAAGAACATGCCCAATAACGCGGCCGAGGTCGACTCGAATCATCAGGTAGCCGAGGTTTTCCAGCGAAAATTCCTCCACACGCTTAATCTTGCGGCAAAGCAGAACGCTGCCATCGCTGCGCCCTGTGGACAACCACAGGTGTGCGCCGTCATATTGGTCACACATTTCCTTGGCGCGGTCAAAAATGCGAGGATCTTCCGATGACGAGTCTCTGCCCCAGCCAAGCTGCCGCCCCTGCGGAGTAAGTACGGACAGGTAAATGATGTTGTCGGCACTCGAGCGATAAAATAGCTTGTTAATATTTTTGTGAGCGGTACTGCGGTCAAATCCGTCAGGCATGGAATTATATATGTACAAATCTTCCTGTAATGCTTTGGAAAGAGCCAGACTTTTGGAAAACTCGGCAAGCTTGTCAAGCTCAGAGGAGATATTGACCGATACCAGGCTGAGGGAGTACGTCGCCTGCTCATAAAGCAGCTTGTTGTAAGTGTTTAACATAAGCCGAGACCCCACGACGGCAACGATTCCGGCGGTGATAACCGACACTGTAGTGATTAGTATAAGTTTGTTTTTAAAACGCATATCACGTAGCATGGGTTTAAGCTTTTTGACCATACTATTTTCCTCCGACCACCTTTTAATGAAAATTATACACAAAAAAAAACCGATTGAAAAGGGTTCTGTTATCAAATACGGTTTTTTGAACACAAAAACACGGTTTATTTAATTACAATATTTGTTTTGATTAGGTATTATTGAAAACAGTAATTGTGTTTATAAAAAGAGTAATCATTCTCGACACATCAACAAATTATCAAAAAGGAGGTATTATAATGAAAAAAGTTATTAGCCTAGTATTGTCGACCACGTTGGTCGCAGTACTTTGTACAGCATGTGGCACGTCTGCGACCTCATCGTCGTCGGCGCCTTCGGATCAGGTATCTTCCTCTGATGCTGCGACTGCTCCCGCACCTGGTGGAACCCAAGAACCCATTGTTCTGCGTGTTTCGTGGTGGGGTAGTCAGGCTCGTACCGACGGTACAGTTGCCGCTCTGAACGCCTACACGGCCGAAAACCCTCACGTTACTTTCGAGTATGAGTTCTCGGACTGGGGGGGCTATTGGGATAAGCTTTCTACTCAGGCTGCATCCAACTCGCTCCCCGACATTATCCAGCAGGACTATGCCTACATAGCACAGTATCAGTCGAAAAAACAGCTGGCTTCCCTCGATACGTATATACAGAACGGGACCATCGATGTGACTAATGTTCCTAAGAGCATTCTATCCTCGGGTGTTCTGGAAGGACAGCTTTATGCTCTCTGTGCGGGCATGAACGCTCCCACGATTGCTTACGACAAAGCAGTTGTCGACAAAGCGGGGGTTACCATCCCCGACCAGATGACCTATGACGAGTATGAGGATATTTGTAAAACGGTTTATGAAAAAACCGGTATAAAATCAACTTATCCAGTTGGCGACTCCTACATCGCTTCTGTCTGCCGCGATTTCAACAAGAACATGTTTGACTATGCCAAAAATCAGCTGGCTGTAGAGGAAAGTGTGGTTCTTCAGTACTTCCAAAAGGAGAAGGAAACCATTGCACAGCCTTGGCATCTCTCGATGGAGATTATGGCAGAGAAAAACGCCGATGATATCGAGACCAAGCCTCTCGTCGACGGCAGTACATGGACAGATTTTCTGCAGTCCAATCAGGTTCCAACCCTTGCAAAAACTGCAGGCAAAGATCTTGGCATGACTATGGAATGTATCTCCACCGATGCTACCGGACAAAGCATGTATCTGAAGCCTAGCATGTTCTTCTCCATTACGGAGTCCTCCAAGTACAAGGATGAGGCGGCAAAGGTTCTCAACTTTCTTACTAATTCCTCCAAGGCGCAGGATTGCCTCAAAGCAGAGCGAGGCGTTCCGATTTCTACCAAGATTGCGGATTATATCAAGCCCACACTCCCTGCAGACCAGCAGACAGCTTTTGACTATGTTGCCAAGGTAGGCGAGATTGCGTCTCCGATTGACCCTCCCAACCCTCCCGGATTCAGCGAGTTGCGAAAACTTTGCAGTGATCTTACCGACAAGGTACGCTATGGAGAGATTACACCAGAAGAAGCGACTAAAAAGTTTATGACCGAAGGCAATGCGATTCTTGCCAAGGCAGCTTCCTAGAAAGCATTGAAGTATATTTTGATGTAGTGAGTCCTTTTGAACTTTCGCATGGCTGGCGTTTTTCATCAGCCATGCGAAATTGGGCTCAAGCTTTCTGAATGGTATATTTTGAAAACTTGCACAGTATCGTTTTGCTAGGATATGGTCACAGCCCAATAGTATTGTGGCTCAATTCCTTTTCATCCAACAAGACGGCCAGAAAGAAGTGATTACACAATGAAAAACAAAAACAAAACGCTTGGCAGCGTGTTGAATAGAGAGCAGGTTGCCGGGTATGTATTTATTATGCCTTTTATTATTGGTTTTATGGCCTTTACCTTTGTACCGGTTATTATTTCGTTCTTTCTTTCCTTTACGAAGTATGATATTCTCTCTGCTCCTAAGTTTATAGGGCTGGATAACTATGTGAGAATGTTCACTCAGGATGAGCTGTTTTGGAAGAGTTTTAAGGTGACGGCATTTTACGCGATTGTTTCGGTTCCGCTTAAGCTGACGATGGCGCTGCTTGTGGCAATGTTGTTTGTCAGGAACACTCGCGCCACATCATTCTACCGTGCGGTTTACTATTTACCCTCGATTATGGGTGGAAGCGTTGCTGTGGCCATACTGTGGAAACGTCTGTTCACCAGTGATGGTGTATTTAACTCGATTCTGAATGCGATTGGGATTCCTTGTGATATCTCGTGGCTTGGCAGAACCGATACGGCTATCTGGATGCTTATTCTGCTGTCGGTTTGGCAGTTTGGCTCGTCGATGCTCATCTTCCTTGCGGGGCTAAAGCAAATACCTACGACACTGTATGAGGCGGCAACGGTAGATGGATGCAGCAAGATAAAACGATTTTTTTACATCACACTGCCTATGCTGACCCCAGTCATCTTTTTTAACCTTATTCAGCAAAGCATCAATGCCTTTATGGCCTTTACGCAGAGCTTTATCATTACAGGCGGCAAGCCTATGAACTCGACGCTATTCTATACGGTTTATATGTATGAGCGTTCCTTCAAGTACTTTGAGATGGGCTATGGCTCGGCTATGGCGTGGTTCATGCTGATCATAGTGGGTGTGATGACCGCTGTAATCTTCAAAACTTCGAACAGATGGGTCTATCGTGAATCAGAGGAGGGATAAAACATGAACGGGATACCGCAAAAGATAATAGGCAAAGTGGTTTACCATTTGCTTGTCTGTTTCATTGGTTTTATTATGATCTATCCTTTTTTGTGGATGGTGTTAAGTTCCTTTAAGGACACCAATGACATCTTCCGCACCGCAGCGCAGTTCATTCCCTCTTCCTTTAAGTTTGAGAATTATGCCAATGGCTGGAAGGGCTTTGCGGGAATAAGCTTTTCGACTTTTTTTATGAACTCCTTTATCATCTGTATACTGGGCACAATTGGCACGGTGCTGTCCTCTACTGTGGTAGCTTTTGGCTTTGCAAGGCTAAAGTTCCGGGGGCGTGGCTTCTGGTTTGCCTGCATGCTCATTACCATGATGCTGCCCTTTCAGGTCATCATGATTCCCCAGTACATCATCTTCAAAAAGCTTGAATGGATTGGCACTTTCCTCCCAATGATTGTCCCAAGTTACTTTGGCGGTGCCTTCTTCATTTTTCTCATGGTTCAGTTTATACAGGGCATCCCACGAGACCTTGACCAAGCAGCCAAGATAGACGGTTGCTCTGTCTATGGCATCTTTTGGCGGATCATTGTTCCTCTCATAACCCCTGCCATGGTCACTAGTGCAATCTTCTCGTTTATGTGGAAGTGGGACGATTTCCTTGCATCACTTCTCTATCTCAACAAGCCCACTAACTATTCGGTGTCATTGGCGCTCAAGCTCTTTGCCGACCCGACTTCCCAATCCGACTGGGGTGCAATGTTCGCAATGGCTTCACTCTCGATACTACCTATATTCACTATTTTTGTCTTCTTCCAGAAGTATTTGGTTGAGGGCATAAGCACTGAAGGGCTGAAAGGATGACAGATTATGATTACACAAATTAACAAAAACTGGCTTATACGCAGTACAAATGGCGGCAAGGAATATATATCGGACCTGCCGGCAACGGTTGCCAATGTGCTCTATACCAGCAGCGACATGCCCGACCCATACTTTGGAGAAAACGAGTGGGACTGCTTTGAGCGGCTGCGGCAGGACTACATATTTACCAATACCTTTGACTTGACTCAACAGCAGCTTGAGGGAGATCGACTGGTAATGGTGTTCGACGGAATCGACACTGTTGCCGACATCTTCCTTAACAACCAAAAACTGGATTCGGTCAACAACATGCACCGTACCTATGAGTTGGACGTAACAGGGATTGCGTGCGTAGGGAAGAATGAGCTGAAGCTCAACTTTACCTCGGGCATAGACTATGCGCTGGCCTTGCACGAGAAAGATCCATACTACATTACCTCGGATACAGTCAATGGCTTTAGCATGGTTCGAAAATCTCACTGCAGCTATGGCTGGGATTGGGGCCCACAGCTGCCAGACATCGGCATTTGGCGTGGAGTAAGACTTGTTTCTTACACCATAGCAATCCTTGACGACCTCTATATCCGCCAGCATCACCATAACGGAGCCGTGACCATTACCGCTGAGCTTAAAACCAAACGGTTGTCGGGTAACGATCCCCTTGTGGCGACGATGTGTGTCACCTCGCCCCAGGGCGAGGCTGTCAAAAAAACAGTGGTACTTGAAAGCACTGACGCCAGTATATCGCTGGTTATCCAAGACCCACAGTTGTGGTGGTGCAATGGCTTCGGCGGTCAACCGCTTTATGCAGTCCAGCTTGCTCTGACATGCAACGACATACTGCTGGATGTACGCAATGCCGATGTGGGCTTACGTACCTTAACCGTCCGTCAGGAAAAGGACGAATGGGGTGAAAGCTTTGAGTTTTGTATAAACGGCACCTCTATTTTTGCCATGGGTGCTAATTACATTCCCGAGGATAGTATCTCCCCCCGCTGCAGCAGAGAACGTACCGAAAAGTTGATTAAGCAGTGTGTTGCCGCCAACTACAATTGCATCCGTGTATGGGGAGGCGGTTACTTCTGCGACAACTGGTTTTATGAGCTATGTGACCGTTATGGGCTTATTGTCTGGCAGGACCTGCTTTTTGCCTGTGGTGTGTACCGCCTTAAAGATGGCTTTGTGGACAATGTGGTGGCCGAGACGAGGGACAATGTCCGAAGGCTACGCCACCATGCCTGTATCGGCTTGTGGTGTGGTAACAACGAGCTGGAGTGGGGCTGGTCTGGATGGGATATGGGATTTGGAAACGATCCTTGTGACCGTGCTGACTACATCAAGCTCTTTGAATGGATCCTGCCTGAGACGGTAAAGTCTGTCGATCCAGATCGGTTTTATTGGCTTGCATCACCCTCATCAGGCGGTAGTTTCGATGACCCCAATGACCAAAATAGGGGAGATGTACATTACTGGGAGGTTTGGCATAGGCTTAAACATTTCACTGAGTACAGAAAATATCACTTCCGCTTCTGCTCGGAGTTTGGATTCCAGTCATTTCCCAGTGAAAAAACAATCGATAGCTTTGCGCTGCCCGAGGATAAAAATATTTTTTCTCCGGTTATGGAGAATCATCAGAAAAATGGCAGCGCGAATGGCAGGATTCTGTTCTATCTTTCCGCAAACTTTCGCTATCCGACTTCCTTTGAAGCGCTTCTGTATGCCTCCCAGATTCTACAGGCGGAAGCTATAAAGTATGGGGTAGAGCACTGGAGAAGCAACCGTGGCAGGTGCATGGGCTCCCTTTACTGGCAGCTCAATGACTGTTGGCCTGTTGCAAGTTGGGCATCGATCGATTACTTTAACCGATGGAAGCCTCTGCATTACTACGCCAAACGTTTCTATGCCCCGGTACTGCTAGCAGCTCTTGAGGAAGACGGCAGGATACGGTTTGTTATCTCCAATGAGACAATGCGTCAAGTGGTTTGCCGGGTTGTATGGCGATTACGCCGCAACACTGGAGAGATTATTGAGGAGCGGCACATTACTTCAAAAGTACCGTCGCTTGTGGCATCTCAGGTTGCCGAAGCTGACTATAGCAGTTACGGAAAGGCTCGTGACTGCTACCTTGAATATACGCTGTACAGCGATGACAGCGAGGTCAGCAGCAGCTCCCTTCTCTTTGTACGTCCCAAGCATTTTGAGTTCATAAAACCACATATAAGCGTGAGTGTCAAGGAATGTAAGGAAGGCTTTGAACTGAGCTTTGCAACAGACAGTTATGCCAAGTATGTCACCTTTGACAGTCCGGATTTTGACTTTGTTGCGGATGACAATTGTTTTGATCTGTCGCCGGGCAGAATCAAAATAGTTACGGTTGACAGAGGCGAGGTCTCCCGACCTGTCACCAAGAACGATTGGAATAAGCTGGGGATTCAGTCCGCATACGATATTCGCTAAAAGGGGGTATATCTATGTTAAGAGCGGCTCCTTGAGGATTACGGACGGATAGGCTTTGCTGCATTCTCTTTTTTATAAAGGTGTGATATATTAAGTTCAGTTTTATCCACCTGATTGTACATTTAAATGTATTATTTCCCTTTGTAGAATCGTTTATGATAGATGATGTAACTTATATTTACGAAAATGTAAATGGCAATAAAGAAAACTTTTTAAAGTATGAGGAGGGAATACATGCAAAAGGGAAATATATTAGAAGTAAATTACTATGAGGATTCTAAGATATTTGAGTTAAAGAATAGAAATATCAGCTACATCATGAATATCTTAGAGAACAGGCAGCTGGGACATCTTTATTTCGGGAAGCAAATAAAATGTTCAGGTCTTTTAAATAAATCATTACAACATAGAGAAAGAGGAGCTCAGGCTTGTGTATTTGAAGGAGATATTACTTTTTCTTTAGAAGATACACCAAGAGTATATCCTGAATACGGAACTTCTGATTATCGACATCCCGCTTATCAGATAAGAAATTCAGATGGTAATACAGTCTCTAAATTAGTATATAAGTCTCATAAGATTTATCAGGGAAAGCCAAAATTAAAGGGGCTACCTGCTACATATGCTAATCAGGAGTCAGAAGCACTTACCTTAGAGATTACCTTATCAGACGATTATCTAAGACTTGAGGTAATCCTAAATTTTACTATTTTTAGAGAGTACGATGCAATTACAAGAAGTGCCCAGTTTATCAATTACGGGGAAACAATATCTATATTAAATGCGCAAAGTACTTGTATTGATTTTCCAGACTCGGATTTTGAGATGTATCATCTTGATGGAGCTTGGGCAAGGGAACGGCACATTACGAAGAGAAAACTTGTACATGGAATGCAATCAATAGAAAGTACTTATGGAGCGTCAAGTGCTTTTCATAATCCATTTCTAGCTTTGGCTAGAGAAGAAACCACAGAATCTTTGGGGGAAGTATATGGATTTAACCTTGTTTATAGTGGTAGCTTCTTAGCCTCAGTAGAGGTGAATGCATTTGATTTGACTAGAGTATGTATGGGAATCAATCCATTTGACTTTACATGGCAATTAGAACATGAGGAATGTTTTCAGACCCCCGAAGTTGTTATGGTATACTCTGATCATGGCTTTAATGCAATGTCTCATACTTTTCATAAGCTATATCGGAATCATCTGGCTAGAGGTGAGTGGAAAGATAAGACGACGCCTGTATACCTTAATAATTGGGAAGTTACCTATTTTGATTTTAATGAAAACCTATTAGTTGAGTTAGCGAAAGAGGCAAAAGAACTTGGAATAGAGATGCTGGTACTGGATGACGGATGGTTTGGCAACAGAAATGATGATACTACAAGTCTGGGAGACTGGTTTGAAAACTTAGAGAAACTACCTAATGGTTTGCATGGATTGGCACAGAAAATTAATTCTCTTGGATTATCGTTCGGTTTATGGGTTGAACCTGAGATGGTAAATAAAGATAGTAAGTTATATGAATGCCATAAGGACTGGGTAATTAAAGTACCTGGTCAGCCAATGAGTCATGGGAGAAATCAGTATATTCTAGACTTAACTAACCCCGAAGTTATTGATTATTTATATCAACAGTTAGAAAAAATTCTAAGCAGCGCTAACATTGCATACGTCAAATGGGATATGAATCGTACAATGACTGAGATTGGTTCTACATATCTAAAGAATGAACAACAAAAGGAAGTGTCACACCGTTATATTCTATCCCTATATGAATTACTGGAGCGTTTAACCAATCGGTTCCCCAAGATACTCTTTGAATCGTGTGCTTCCGGTGGCAATCGTTTTGATGGAGGAATGCTTTATTATATGCCGCAGGTATGGACGAGTGATAATACAGACGCTATAGAACGTTTAAGTGTTCAATATGGTACTTCGATTGTTTATCCTCTTCGAAGCATGGCATCGTATATTTCACCAAGTCCAAATCATCAGCAGGGAAGAATGACGAATTTTATGATGAGGGCAGAAGTTGCTTATTTTGGAACATTTGGTTTTGGGTTGGACATTACGAAATTTACAGAAGAAGAGAAAGAAGGTGCAAAAGCAGTAATAAAAGAAGCGAAAAGAAACCGTAAACTCATACAGTATGGTGATTTTTATAGATTAGAAAGTCCATTTCAATCCAATTTTGTGTCTTGGCTTTGCATAGATGAGGATAAGAATGATTTTATTCTCGGTTCTTATAAGATATTATCAAAGGCAAATCCAGGCTCTAGAAGAATCAAATTATCTGGGTTATCTTTAGAGAAAGAATATCGATGTATAGAAACAGAAGATATTTATTCAGGTGATCAATTGATGTATTTTGGCTTTATCCTACCAATGGAAGAAGTAAAAGAAGGAGATTTCATCAGCCATATCTATCATTTTAGTGCAATAACGGAATAAGTTTCAAAAGGTTATAAACAACCCATGTAATGATACTTAACTTTGAGTTAGGATTTCATTACATGGGTTGTTTTATGTCATTCGCTTAAACTCCGAAGGACTCATGCCAGTAGTCTTACTAAAGATACGACTAAAGTAATGGGGATCGGTATATCCGACCATTTCAGAGATAAGAGAAATATTTAGATCGTCATTACTAAGAATCAGCTGTTTTGCTTCTTCCATTCGCAGAAACAGAATATACTTAAAGGGCGGTACCCCGTGATACTTTCTAAATATTCTCGAAATATAAGAGGTACTAAAATGATAATAATCTGCAATGGTCTCGACTGTAATTGGGGTTCGATAATTCACTTCGATGTACTTTTTGATATTGTTATAAAGTTGTTTTGTATCCATTGTAGTTTCAGTATATTGTACCACTATTTCTTCTAGAACCAAACAGATATGACTGTATAATTCTTGTTGTATTTTTGAATTCGCAATTATCTCATAGATACGTGTTTGGTAGGATTCCAAATCTTCAGGTTCATCACAAATTGATTGCAATAAATCTTTTAATTTACTTTCTACAAATTCTTGGGTTACACCTTCTGCCTGATAATAGGAAAATAAATTTTTGATAGAGGGAATCAAGCTGCTCATGTTTTCTCTTTTTTTCATCATCGCTATGTTCGCTAGAATAGCATTAGTCCTATTCAGTAATGTTGCAGGCGGAGAGTAGACTTGGCCTTCTAATAGAAACTTAGATTTACATGGAATCAAGTTGTTCTTTAAAGTAAATCTTAATTTTTGTGCTGATTCCCATATTTTATGAAATAAGATGGAAGATACAGTTGCACATAAGGTTATTTCAATTTTGTCATGCGACTTCGCACATAATAAGCGATGCAGAGATTTGCCACTATTGGATTTAGTGGCCGAAGTAATAATGATTTTGCAGTTTGGGTACTTTTCGTCGATAATCCACCATGGGGTACCGGGAAGCAACGCGTTTTGTATGGTGGTTTGTAAATCGAGATAATCCCATAACCCTTGAAGCTGTACCATATAAAGCTCATTACTGCAATTTTCGTACAGATTACCAAGACATACAAGATACATATAAAACTTCTGCTCATTAAATTCATAAGGTAAGGTTTTACTGTTTGCGTTTCCTGATAATTGATTGGTTATAATATGACAGGTTGTATCATGATATGATTCTTCTAAATTCTGATAAATCTTTTGAAAGGTTTCTTCCAAAGTTTCGATTTTAATTGGTTTTAGCAGGTAATCGGTCACACCATAACGAATCGATTGCTGAGCATACTCAAACTCGTTATAGCCACTGATAATAATGATCTTTAATTGGGGATTGACATGTTTTGCCTCTTTTGTAAGTTCAAGTCCGTCCATAATCGGCATTCTGATGTCAGTGCATAAAATATCAGCCTTATGTTCTTTTATTAAATCAAGGGCATCATGGCCATTGGTAGCAGAACCCACAATGGTAAAAGGCCATGCTAAGGATTTGATTTTTCCTACCAAATTGTCTAAGATTGGAATCTCATCCTCCGCCACAACAACCTTATACGTCCTTTTTGCTATCATTTTGTATTCCTCCCTCTATTCTGCCTCCAATGATAATGGTTGCTCCACAACCTTCGTTGTTTCTAATTTCAAAAACAGCATCTTCCTTATACTGTAACTTAAGACGGTAATAAATATTGAAAAGTCCTATCTTATCATTTGTTTTTGATGCAAAGCCAAATTGTTTGGTATGGATTGTTTCATTAAGTTCAGCCATAACTTCTTCTTTAAATCCAACACCATTATCTGTTACTGAGATAGTCCAATAATCCTCATCAAGAGTTCCTTCGATGGAAATTAACCATGGGGAACGGATGTTAAAGGCATATTTAAAACAATTTTCAATAAGTGGATGAATTAATAACTTTGGAATAGGAAGGTCATAAAGGGCTTCTGGCAATGTTGTATTGACTCTAAAATGTTCCGGGTAGCGATATTCCATCAAAGATAAATATTTTTTTATATAATCAAGTTCAATGCCCACTGTAACGAATGAATTATTTTCAATGGTGACATATCTAAGCATGCTAACAAGACTGACGCACATATGTACGATTTCGGTATTGCCACAGTCCTCAGCTTTTATGCTTATTACAGTAATCGTATTATATAAGAAGTGCGGGTTCATCTGTGCCTGAAGAGTAATCATTCTGGCTTGAATTTCACTAGACCTTGCTAATACAGTTTGATTTAAAGAGTCTTGTAAACGAGTAACCATCTCCTTATAGGCATCACTTAACATTGTTAGCTCATAAGAGAATAATTCTTGCTTTGTTTCCTGTTGGGTACATAAGTCATTTAAGTTTAAGTTACTAATCGCATACCTTATCTCTTTAATAGGTTCTGTCAATTTTTTAGAGATGATATAGCTTAAAAACAGTGTAATAAATAAGACAATAACGCCTAAGCATAGTATAATATTTCTAAAGGTGACGACAGGCTGTAAGAGCTGATTTCTCGTCTGTGAGACGACAACAGTCCAATTGGAGTAATCAGATTTGGAAAATGCCATGATTTCTGAGTGCTCATTTCCCTCTATGGGCATGGTGCCATAGTTATCCTTACATTGTTTTGTTTTTCCAAAATAATCGAAAGTATTATTTTTATTAAGAGGATAAATTTGATTTCCCTGCTCATCAAATACATAGGAACGAACAGAACCTTTTGTGGATACATTTTGAATGATTGTGGCTTTTTCAATATGTTTTGCAAAGGTTTCATAGGCGGCTTGTATTTCTACGATGCTATCGTATTTTGCTCCAAAGACTTCTGAAAAAGCTCTTGAAATGGAGATTGCATTTTGGTTTTGCTCAATTGGTACGATAAACAATTTTCCTCGTAAATCAAGACATTGAGAAAACCAAACACGACAGTTGATGTTCTCATAATCTATGGTGCGAATATCAAACTTATTTCCAAACTCTACATAATTGCCATTAAGTCCAATTAAATTAATCTGATATTCTAAGGTAGAACCAGTAGTGGTTGATAAGAGGTTAAAGATTTTAGATTTTTTACTTAGCAGATTATAGTTGCTTGGCTTAAGATCATAAAAAGCGTTTCTAACCGGCTCTGAGGATATAATTCGATTTGCTAATGAATTCATATTCTTAATCTCGGAGTCTAAGTACTGTATGGTGTTCACAGAAAGCTGCTGCAGAGATTCAGAAGCTCTTTGCTCAATTATATTTGAGGTATAACGATAAAATAGTGTTGCTAGAAGAGTAATCAGAATTACGATTATGCTTGAATAGCTAAAAAATAAGCGGGAACGTATGGTTGAAAACAGTTTCATATTTACACCCCATTCTGCAATGCTTTTTGTACTTAACAAGTTTGAATCTCTAAGAACATTATAGCATAGTGCTGAATACACGACAAGTAACTGAGGTACTTTTTGACAAAAACGCACAAAATTATAGTTCAGTTTTATCCACATAAGCGTGCATGAAAATGTATCGGAAATTGATTTTAAATAATTTATAATAGAGCTATCTAAATTACAGAAAGGGTGGTACATAAATGAAAAAGAAAGTATTTAAGAAAGTTTTATGTTGTGCTTTGGCGATTTCAATGGTATCAGTTCTGGGAGGATGCAGTAAGGAGAAAAAGGAAACAAGCAGCGAGGTCAGCAAAGAAACAACAGTAACGGAGCAACCTTCAAAAGATGGAGGCAGTCAGAGTGATAAAAAGGTGGAGGGCGTAACTTTATCCTTTATGGCATCTCAGAACTGGGTTAACAAAGGATCAAATGTGGATGACGAATTAAACAGAAAATTCGAAAAAGAGACAGGTATCAAAATTGATTTACAAGTAGTACCTGACGACCAGTATGTTAATGTACTTAAAACAAAACTAGGAACCGGTGAAGTTCCAGATATCTTCATGGTATCTGGTGGTGTTGGTGCACTAAAATTCATGCCTGAGACTTATTTTGCAGACCTTTCAAATGAATCATGGGTTTCCAGATACGCTGACTATGCAAAGCAGGGAACAACAATAGATGGAAAGATTATGGGATTCATGAGATGGAATGTAGATGGATGGGGTATCTTATATAATAAGGATATCTATAAAGACTTAGGACTTTCCGTTCCAAAGACATACGAAGAGTTTGCTGCAAATTGTGATGCTTTGTTAAAGAGTGGAGTGACCCCAGTATATGAAAGTGGTAAGGAATCCTGGCACTGGGCGATCTGGTTATCTAACTTTGGCCCTTATGCAGCTACCAAACATCCTGAATTATATTCTAAGTTAAATAGAAATGAAATGAAGTTTGTTGATGTGCCAGAGTTTGAGCAGTTCTTAACAGAATTAAAAGAGTCCTATGACAAAGGATATCTTGGTCGGAATAGTTTAGCAAATACTTGGGATTCTGCTTATGAATCTCTTGGAAATGGAAACTCAGCAGGTTATGTTGCTTATCAGTCTTATCAGAATGAAGTGAAAGATAAATATCCAGATAGTACAGCAGATACTTGGGAAATGTATCCGATTCCATTTGCAGGAAACAATGTATATTCCCATTCCGCGGGTGGAAATATGTGTGTTGCATATAAGGATTCAAAGAATCTTGATTATGTAAAAATGTTCTTCGAATTCTTAGCAAGAGAAGATAATTTAAAGACTTATTATGAAGGCAGACCTGACATTCAATCCAATCCATCTTTTGTGGATGTAGAAGGAAAAGCAACAGCAGCAGGCAAATCGATCATAATCAATGCACCAGGTGGTTCAGGTATGGATATGGAATATGGTGTATTATATTGGGATAATACCATTGTTGGTCAGTACATTCAGGAAGTATTATTAGGTTCTCTTACACCAAAGCAAGCATTAGAAGCAATTGATCTGGACCGTCAGAAGATGTTTGATGCTACAAAATAGGAAGAGTGATTAAACTATCTTAGTATAAACGATATCGGGGATGACACAAAACCCACGCTAGTGTTATCCCCGGTTTTCATAAGAGGTGAAGCTGGTGAGAAATAAAACTTATAGTAAAATATACATAATGCCTGCATTTATAATATTCTTCACTTTATTTTTGCTACCTAGCATTATCGGTTTATTCTATTCCTTTACCAATTGGAATGTAATGAATCAGCAAATAAAATTTATTGGATTAGACAATTATAAAAGTATTTTTACAGATATGAGAATATTTAGGGTATTTGGAAATACATTTTTTTATGCTATATTAACTTCTGTTTTAAAAGGATTCTTTGGACTACTATTAGCATTGGCACTGAACAGGGAAATTAAATCACGTAACTTTCTGCGCACCATATTCTTTCTTCCAATGATTCTGTCTAATTTAATCGTTGGATTAGTATTTCAGCAGATTTTTCATCCGGATACTGGTGTTTTAAATCAGTTTTTAAATCTGATTGGTATTCATTCCAATCTTGGATGGATAATAAACCCGAAATTGGTAATGTGGTCATGTGTTGCAATTGAAGTATGGAAAGCAGCGGGATTTAATATGATAATCTTCCTTGCTGGCCTCCAATTAGTACCAAAAGAAATTTACGAGGCGAGTGAAGTAGACGGTGCCAATGCATGGCAAAAGTTTAGGAGTGTTACATTACCATTTATCATGCCATCTATCATGATTAATATGTTATTGAATGTGATTTCTGGTTTAAAAGTATTCGATGTGATCTTTGCGTTAACCAATGGAGGGCCAGGAAGAGCATCAGAAGTTGTCAATATTACGATATTTAAATCATTCTCCATGGGAAATTACGGTTATGGTACAGCATTAAATACGATTATGTTTGTTATTTTAGCAATATTTTCTGTCAGTGTAATTCAATTCTATATGAAGAATGAGGAGGTGGAATAAGTGAAGAAGAGACAACGAATTTTAAACTTTGTATTAGGATTCACCTTATGGTGTTTTAGTTTGCTCATCATTATTCCGCTGTTAATGATTGCTCTTAACTCTGTAAAAAATGTACCCGAGTCAGCAGTCATGAGTTTAAAACTCCCTACAGAGTATCATTTTGAGAACTTCTTGGCTATATTAAAGGATAACAAATTACTTCTTTCCTTTATGAACAGTATTCTATTATGTGTTGGATCTTGTACTATAACAGTATTTGTTTCTGCTCTTGCTTCTTTTGTTTTAGTAAGAGACAGAAGTAATTCAAACCGATTTTTGTATGTCTTATTTTTACTTGGTTTAGTAGCACCAATTAACTATATTGCTACGGTAAAGGTACTTCAGTTTCTTCATATTATTAATACATACATAGGAGCGATATTATTATATACAGCACAGTTCATTCCATTTACAGTATTCATTTATTATGGATTTATTGGAAGTATTCCTAGGAATTTGGATGAAGCTGCTATGATAGATGGCGGTAAGGGAATTAATTTATTCTTTCAGGTTATCTTTCCATTATTAAAACCTGTAACCATGACAGCGGTTGTAATTAACGTAATGAATTGCTGGAACGACTTTATCGTTCCGCTGTACTTCTTAAATTCGTCTGAAAAATGGGGTGTTATTATGAGAATGTATAATTATTTTAGTCAGTTTGTTAGTTCTTGGAACCTCGTATGCTCTGTTATGATTGTGGCAATACTTCCTATCATCATTCTGTATGTTGTAGGACAGAAATATTTGATTTCTGGTATGACTGCAGGAGCTGTTAAAGGATAGAGATTTATGCATACATTTCGGACACGACTTTTTGGTACTGCTAAACAGTGATGTCGGATTTTTGATTATAAATAAAGGAGCTTTATCCTAATGAACAAATCCAATTAACAGGTTAAAAGTCCTTCTGATAGAACTAAAACTTAATCTTTTTCTCCAATAAAGAAATCCACTGATACAAAACTGCCGATACAATACAAAGAATTACAATAGACATTACCACCAGGTCCATCTTAAAGAGCTGTGGGTACGAGATAATAAGATTGGGGATGTCTATGTTTTTAAAATTCACCACAAGATTATTGAAGATTTACACTTTCATGAGGTGGATACTGGGCTGGAGCTGGTGGATATTGATGAACGAAATGATACGTATTCTTGGATAGAGGGCGTGATCCGTAAGGGCATGCCCTTAAGACATTACCGTTGTAAATGCAATGAACTAGAGTTATAATATACCATGTAAAACATGCTATGGGGGGATTGCAATGTATCGATTATTAATAGTGGATGATGAAGTGACGATTCGCCAGGGGCTCGTTACGCTTCCCTGGGAGGAAAATGGAATTAAGCTGGTAGGTCTCTTAAAGGATGGCATTGAAGCGGCAGAATGGATTAACAGCCGTGAGATCGACATTTTGCTCACAGATATCCGAATGCCGGGTATAACCGGGATTGAGCTAGCAAAGATTACTTTGCAGAACTATCCTGCCGCAAAAGTGATTCTATTAACAGGGTATGGGGAATTTGAATATGCCAGAGAAGCGATTTCTCTCGGAGTGTTTGATTATCTTTTAAAGCCCTCCACGCCTCAGGAGATTATCCAGTGTGTGACGAATGCATGTGTAAAGTATGATATAGAGAAAAATAAAAAGATAAGATTAGAAGAACTGGAATCCAGGATACAGGATATTTCCAAGCTGTTTAAGCCTGTGGAAGCTTTGGTGGAAGAGGAGGAACGGATTGAACGGATCCTCCAGTTTATCTATGACAACTATGAAAAAGAACTCACCTTATCCGTACTGGCGGAGGAGTTTCACTTTACTACGGTATATATGAGTCATTACATAAAAAAGGAGACAGGCTATACGTTTTTAGACATACTGACTTCCGTCAGGATGTATTATGCAGCAAATTATTTAAAGGACACGAAGCTGAGAAACGGAGAGATATGCCGTAAGGTGGGGATATCAGATGAACGGTACTTCGGACAGATATTTAAGAAAAAGTACGGCATGACGCCCTATGAATATCGCAAATCCGGTGAAAGCGCCACAAATCCTTTCCAAAAAATCATGGAAACGGTTGAGCTATGAGGAAGTGGTTTCGTAAATGGGGGTTTCAGAGTAAACTGCTGTTTATCTTCCTGACAATGATTCTGACTCCGGTCATCTTACTGTCCTTTTTTGAATTTTATTATTCGAAAAAGATGCTTGCAGATAAGACGAACGATTATCTGAAGAATCTGGCAGCTGTTACATTGTCAAAGATCGACAGTACGGTATCGGATATTGAAAACGTCGCCTTTTATATTAATGGAAATAATACGATACAGGCTTCTCTGAAAGCAGAGAAACAGGTGGTGGGAAACCGGGTTGCCTATTATGAGCTGCACAGTGATATTCGTCAGATTCTGGCCTCCTATGTTCTTTTGCGCCAGGAGATCAATGCAATCTGTATACATTCCGAATCAGGCAGAGAATACACTTATACGAAAACCCGCAATGGCCCGTCACTGGATATTACCAGATACATCCGGGATGAAAAGCAGTATTGGGCAGTTGATAAAAATCACATTGTGCTGATGAAAAAGCTCTATGCCTTTCCAACTCAGTCACTTCTTGGGTATATTGCTTTGGATGTCAACGCAAAAAGCTTATATGATATCATTGCAGATATTGATTTGACCAAATCTGGGCGGATCTTTCTTGTAAATGAAGAGGGAAGAATACTGGCAACAGAATCGGAGACCCTGTCGGGGGAACTGTTGGATGAGCCCTACAGGAATTTCCTTGGTGAAAATGAGGCGTTCTATAATAATGTCCGGGTGGGCAATACGTATTACAGTGTATACAACAGCGGAGCCATCTCCAACGGCTGGTATATGGTTCTGGCTATTCCCAGAGATTATTATATGAGGGATATCACCAAATTAAAGAATGTGATTATCCCCATTACTCTTACGACCGCATTTCTTACGGCCCTGCTTTCCATCCTGGTATCAAGGGGCATCACCAGACCCATCCGTTTTTTATCCGGGGCTATGGAAAACTTCGGACAGGGAAATTTTGATATTAACTGTCAGGTGGATTCCGAGGATGAGATTGGCCGTTTAAGCCACACCTTTAATCAGATGGTTATGGATATGAACAGCCTGGTCAATACGGTGTATGAACAGAAGGTTATGAAGCAGGAGGCTCAGATGAAATCCCTGCAGATGCAGATCAACCCTCATTTTTTGTACAATACACTGGATACCATTAACTGGATGGCGCGTATCAGACATGTGGATGAGATTGGCGATATGGTGGCAGCCTTAAGTAATATGATGCGCTATTCCCTGGAGAAGAAGTCCTTTGTTCGGCTTGGGGAGGAAGTAAAGAGCTTAAAGGATTACATCGCGATTCAGAATTACCGCTACCGGGATAAGATGGTGGCGGAGATTGAAATCGATGAGAGCCTTATGAGTCTTTACATTCCCCGGCTGTTGATTCAGCCTATCCTGGAAAATGCCATTGTTCACGGCATAGAAGAAAAGCTGGATAAAGGCCATATTCTCGTGGCAGCACGTAGAGAAGATGAAGATTTGTATATTCAGATCATGGATGATGGAGTGGGCATGACAGAGGAAACCATGTCTCATATCTTAAGGGAAGATTATTCCATGAAAAAAAGTGGGCATACCTCAATCGGCGTTGTCAATGTAAACCGGAGAATCCAGATGATCTACGGAAAGGATTATGGCTTGCTGGTGCAGAGCGTTCTTGGAGCAGGAACAAAGATTACCATACATATACCTGCCAGGGAAGAGGAGCAGGAAGAAGTTAAAAAGGATGAAAAGGGCCCGGAAAGATGAATAAGTCTTTCCGGGCTTTTTGTATGTAAAGGTAATATTAAAATTTTAAACATTTTAATTAAATTTTTGTGTATTATTTTCCAATTTAACTTGTTATGATTACTATATCAATCAGCGCTGATGGGATAAAGTAAATGGTTATTTGGCAATAAAAATTTAGTTATGCCGTTTATGGGCGGCAGATTGGAGAGGGATATGAAAAAAAGACATATCGGGGCTTTATTATGCACAGCGATGATAGCAGCAGTTTTGGCAGGATGTTCAGGCAGCGGAAAGCAGGAAGGGGCAGCGGGAAGCGACGGAAAGCAGACACAAGCAGCTGCTACGGAGGCGGCAACAACGGCTCCGGAAAAAGCTGGCGGGGATGTGACAATTAAGGTGTTTTCCAATCTCCCGGACCGCACCAGCGGACAGGGTCTGATCGAGCAGATGCTGTTTGACCAGTATAGGAAAGAAAATCCGAATGTAAAAATTGAGATAGAGGCACTGGATGACGAAAGCTATAAAACAAAATTTAAGGCTTATGCCTCCGGTTCCGATATGCCTGATCTTGTAAGTGCCTGGGGTCAGCCTTCCTTCCTAGATGAAGTGATCGATGCGGGCCTTCTGGCAGAATTAAATCCAAGCGACTATAAAGACTACGGATTTATCAACGGAGCCTTAGATGGATTCAGCAAGAACGGAAAATTATACGGTCTTGCAAGAAATACGGATGTCATGTCATTCTATTACAACAAGTCACTGTTTGAACAATACGGCGTTACGGTTCCTAAGACCTATGACGAGCTTCTGGCATCAGTTGAAAAATTTAAGGCAGCAGGCCTCATTCCTGTTTCCATGGATGGCTCTGACAAATGGCCTCTCTCCATTTATATCACCTCATTATTCCAGCAGTTTGATGGAGCCACGGCTTCCGCAGATATGCAGGCTTCGATTAAAGATGGAGATTACACCAACGAGGCATGGCCAAAGGTTCTTGATCTGTACAAAAAGACCGTGGATGCAGGCATGTTTCAGACAGGATTCGAGACAACTGATTATGCTACCAGCATGAACTTATTTACAAATGGCCAGTCCGCGATGTATTACATGGGAAGCTGGGAGATGTCCATGGCAACCAATGAGAATATACCGGAAGATATAAGAAAGAATATCGGTGTATTCAGCATGCCATCAGTAACAGGCGGAAAAGGAACCATTACTGATATTACAGCATGGAACGGTGGCGGTCATGCGGTTACAGCCAATTCTCCTGTAAAAGAAGAAGCTATTAAATTATTAAATTACATGTATCTTCCGGAGAATTGGTCAAAGCTCTGCTGGGAAAACGGTGTCTGCATGTCAGCGCAGGATTTCTCTAAGTATTTAACAGGCAAAGAAACAAGTCTTCAGCTGGAATTTGTAGATATGGTCAATAATTCCACGAATATTTCAGGAACGACCTTTAATGACCGGGGAACGAATGCATTTAAGACGGCCTGCGAAGATTCATTTGTAGAATTTGCAATTGGAAAACTTACGCCGGATGATGTATTTAATAAACTGGCAGCTGCAATGAAATAAGAGCTTATACTTAATTACGAGGGGGCTGACACAACAGCCCCTTTTGTCTTACAAGGGGTGAGGATAGAGGCATGCATAAATTATACAGCAATAAGAAAGTAATATTTTCCCTTATGGCTCCCGGACTTATTGTTTTTGTGACAGCAATTCTGGCACCTATTATTTTAAGTACGTACTATGGATTTACCAATTTCTCCGGAATAGGGGCAAGCTCTTTTATCGGGCTGGAAAATTATAAAACCCTGATTCATGATTCTGTGTTTTGGACGGCACTGCGGAATTCCTTGCTTTTATCCATTGGATTTATCTGCATCCAGCATCCACTTGCCATGCTGACTGCAGTAAAGCTTGATAAGCTTCAGGGAAAGACGGAAGGCCTGTTCCGCTGTATTTTCTTTATTCCCAATGTAATTTCAGTGGCGGTTATTGCGTATTTATGGAAGTTTATTTATAATCCAAGCTTTGGATTGATTACAAAGGTTCTAAGGGCACTTGGCTATACAGGGCAGCTGAATCCTCTGGGCGCCGGCAATGCGATATGGGCAGTGCTTTTGGTACTCATCTGGCATGGCTTTGGCTGGGGAATGCTGATTTATTATACGGGCGTCAAGAACATAGATCCTGTGATGTATGAAGCAGCGGCCATAGATGGCGCCAGCGGCAGCAAAACATTTTTCTATATTACTCTGCCTTTAATGAAGCCGGTTATTCAGGTTAATGTCACGATGGCTGTCATTTCCGCATTAAAGCAGATGGAAACCGTATATTTACTGACGGCAGGCGGTCCGGGCAATGAGACGCAGTTCATGGCAAGTTATCTGTATAAGCAGGCCTTCCAGTCCTATAAATACGGTTATGGTAATGCGATCAGCGTTGCATTTATCGCCATATGCCTGGTTTCTACCGTGGCCTTGAACCGGTTATTTGCAGAGAGAGGAGAATAAGGGATATGGCAAAGATAAAAGCAGCCGTTATAAACAAGCCGGGAAGAATCGTAACCATCGCAGTTATGACCCTGGTTGCCGTTGTCCAGATGTTTCCGCTGATATGGCTTTTGGATTTCTCCCTTTGTAACAGCAATGAGATGTTTACCAGCGGAATTCTGGTATTGCCTCAGAAAATTCAATGGAACAATTATTATCTTGCATTTACGAACGGAAATTTTCTTCATTATTTGAGAAATAGTTTGCTGATTAATACGCTTGCAGTAATTATGGTCTTGATTATCTCGATCATGGCAGCTTTTGCATGCGGAAGAATGGAGTGGAAGCTGAAAAAGGTTGCGAGCATCCTTATGGTCATGGGAATGATGATTCCGATTCATGCCACGCTGCTCCCAAACTATGTGATCTATGATAGACTGAGACTGACCGATACCATATGGGCGTTATTGATACCATATGTTGCATTTTCACTTCCTCAGGGATTTTTCCTTACATCGAGCTTTATGAGTTCGATTCCCAAGGAACTGGAAGAAGCAGCCCTCATTGATGGATGTGGCATTTACCGGATTGTTGCGATCATTATCTTTCCATTAATGAAAGCTTCGATTGTAACAGTGTCAATCATGACTTATTTGAATAACTGGAATGAATTTATGCTTGCGACTACATACCTAAGCAGTAAACGATGGAAGACTCTTCCTTTCTGTATACTGGAATTTACCGGACAGTATTCCTCCAACTATGCAGTTCAGTTTGCGGTTATGACTCTGTCAGCGGCGCCGGCTTTAATTATATATATTATTTTAAATAAACATATTACAAAGGGTGTTGCCATGGGGGCTGTTAAAGGGTAAGAAAAAGCTGATGTAAAATAGCATGAATGATGTAAACAGGTACTAGTAAGAATAAAAAAATGTGAAGGAGAGAAGTAGATGAGATTGCACAGCTATTTGACACATGGAAAATCAGAAGCAATATGCGAGGAGCAGGAGATGACACTCATGCCGGACGATGGTACGGAAAATCAGGTTATCAACTTATACCGCCAGATGCGTTACCAGACGATGGAAGGCTTTGGAGGAGCCCTGACCGATGCATCCGGCTATATTTTTTCAAAGATGAACGAGGAACAGCAGAATGCCCTGATTTCCAAGTATTTCTCACCTGATGAGATGAATTATATCATGGTACGCATGCACATCGACAGCTGCGATTTTTCCACTCACATGTATGCGGCAGATGACAAAGAAGGGGATACAGACTTTGAAGAATTTAACTTTCAGGATGTGGAGCAGTATATGCTTCCGCTTCTTGACCGTGCGGAGGCAAAATGCGGTAAAAAGCTTTCGGTCATGCTCTCTCCCTGGTCTCCGCCAGCCTATATGAAGACCAATGGCTCCCGCAAGGACGGAGGCTCCTTAAAGAAGGAGTATTACGGAACATGGGCAAGATATATATGCCGTTATATAAAGGAATACCAGGACAAAGGCTATGAGGTGAAACGTCTTTCTATCCAGAATGAGCCGAAAGCCGTGCAGACATGGGACTCCTGCGTGTATACGCCGGAGGAGGAGAAAGAATTTTTAAGAGATTACTTATATCCGGAGCTGGAAAAAAATCATCTGGATCATATTGAAGTATTCATTTGGGACCATAACAAAGAAAGAGCTTTTGAGCGTGCCTGCCAGATCATTGATGAGACTACTGACCGGCTGATCACGGGGATTGCATTCCACTGGTACAGCGGCGATCATTTTGATGCGCTTTCTTTAATCCGTGAAAAATTTCCAGATAAGAAGTTGATTCTGTCTGAAAGCTGTCTGGAGTTTTCAAAATACGGCGTGGAGGACCAGTGTCAGAATGCAGGCAGGCTTGCCCATGATATGATCGGAAATCTAAACCATGGCATGAATGGTTTTTATGACTGGAATATTCTTTTAGATGAAAAGGGAGGCCCCAATCATGTAGGTAATTTCTGTGATGCCCCCTATTTATTCAATGTAGAAAAGGGCGAGCTTGAAGAGCGGTATGTGCTGAGATATTACTGGCATTTTGCTCATTTTATCAAGCCGGGTGCCGTCAGAATTGCAAGTACCTGCTATACCTCGCATCTTGATGTGACAGCATGGGAGAATCAGGACGGATCCATTGCTTTCGTGGTATTAAATCGGTCTGCAGAAGAGTTGCCCTATGTCTTGCGCATGGATGGACAGATGGTAAACTGCGTAGCAAAGCCATATTCCATGACAACAGGAGTAATCGCTTTATAAAGGACGGTTGAGAAAACTGGAAAGCAGTTGCGGTATTGCTCATAGAAGAAGAATAAAAAGCAATGAATGGTTGTAGAGAGAGGGTGAAGTCTGTTTAAGGACTTCACCCTCAACCCGTTATAGTCAGACAAAAAATAAATTAAAACTTAATCTTCTTCTCCAGCAGTGCAATCCCCTGATATAAAATCGCCGATACAATACACAGGATTACGATGCTCATGACGACCAGATCCATTTGGAATACCTGGCTTCCATATATAATCAAATATCCCAGTCCTTTATTCGCCGCTAAAAATTCTCCGATGATAACACCAACCAGACAAAGTCCGATATTAACCTTTGTATTGCTGATGATAAGAGGCACAGAACCGGGAAGCAGTACTTTAAAAAGAACATCCTTTTTCTTTCCGCCCAAAGAATAGATCAGCTTGATCATGTCAGGATCAACCTGGGAAAAACCGGTATGGAGCGTCATGATGCATCCAAAAACGGCCACAGAAATAGAAGCAACAATGATGGTCTTAATATTATTCCCCAGCCATACAATTAAGATGGGAGCAAGGGCGGATTTTGGAAGACTGTTAAGCATGACAAGATAAGGCTCCAATACTTCCGACACACTGCGGCTGGACCATAAAAGAACAGCGATCAGCAGGCCTGAGATAGTGACCAGTGCAAAGCTTATGAGGGTTTCCATCACAGTTACCCCGATGTGCATAAAAATGCTTTTGTCCACTACCATATTAAGAAAGCAGGCGGTCACACGGGAGGGAGAGCTGAATATGAAGTCATTGATCATGCCCAGTCTTGCACATAGTTCCCA
The DNA here is from genome assembly GCF_044987295.1 of Lacrimispora sanguinis. Classification (NCBI taxonomy): domain Bacteria; kingdom Bacillati; phylum Bacillota; class Clostridia; order Lachnospirales; family Lachnospiraceae; genus Lacrimispora; species Lacrimispora sanguinis. Next base: position 4,589,584 of record NZ_CP173277.1, read on the forward strand.
AAGAGAAAGAAGCAGTACCAACAGCATGGTACGCCACACCCGGACATTGCGGCGGTGCAGTTTTTCTTTTTCAATAAACTCCTGTTGGGCTAAGGTGGGATGAGTCTCAATCATGATTCTGCAGCTCCTTCCATACCTGATTAAAGTAAACAGAAAATTCCGGCATGTTCCGCCGTGTCAAAGGCCGTATATCGTCGCTTCCGAAGGAAATCGGTACGATGGCTTTAATTTTGCCCGGCCTGCTTGTCAGTACGATGACTCTGTCGGCTACACTGATAGCTTCGGAAAGGTCATGTGTGATAAGAATCGCAGTTTTATGAGTGCTTTTTATAATGGAACTGATGTCATCACAGACGGAAAGCCTGGTTTGATAGTCCAAAGCGGAAAATGGTTCGTCTAATAAAAGAAGGTCCGGTTCCAGGGCCAGGGTGCGGACCAGTGCGGCACGCTGTCGCATGCCTCCGGACAATTCTGACGGCTTTGCCTGTTCAAAGCTTCCAAGGCCGTAAGTATGGAGCATCTGATGCAGCTTTTCTTTGGAGCTTTTGTTTCGCTTTTTCTGAATTTCCAGCCCCAGTTCAGCATTTCCCATAATCGTACGCCATTCAAAAAGGTGATCCCGCTGCAGCATGTAACCGATATTGACGCCGGATTTTGCCTGGGAGACACCGTCAATTAAGATTTCTCCTTCGTCAGGTACTAGTAATCCGCTAAGAAGAGATAGAAGGGTTGATTTCCCGCAGCCGGATGGGCCGACGATTGCAAGGAATTCTCCGTTATCTGCAGTAAATGATATATTGGAAAGGGCCAGTGTCTCACCCTCAAGGGAATGATAGGAGTAACTGATCCCGCGAACTTCCAGTTTTGGCTTCATGGGTCCTCCTTATATGACAGATTTGATCTGATATAGTGTTATGATATGTACAAAAAAAAGGAGTGTGAAGAACCAGACCTTCTTATCCTTGATATAAAATGCCGGATTGCTGTTTTTTTCGCCTTGTTACAGGAAAAGCCAATAAAATGGTGGAATAGATGGCGGAAATGCTGGAAAAATAAGAAAAACCCCTTGCAATGGTGAATAAACAGTGTTATACTGTCTACGATAACATGACAGTTAGCGGATAAAGAGTGGGCGAAAGTCCACTCTTTCAATTTGTTTGGAAAGGTGGGAGAAAGATGGCGAAGAGAGAAGAGTACGAGGCAAAGACCGAAAGCTTTTTGCTGCCCCTAATGGAAGAAAATAACTTTGAACTGGTAGATGTAGAGTACGTAAAAGAGGCAGGGAACTGGTATCTGCGGGCTTATATAGATAAAGAAGGCGGAATTACGGTAGATGATTGTGAAACCATAAGCCGCAGGCTGGGAGACTGGCTGGATGAAAAGGATTTTATTGCGGACAGTTACATTTTAGAGGTCAGCTCACCAGGGCTTGGAAGACCGCTTAAAAAGGATAAAGATTTTAATAGAAGTATCGGAAAAGATGTGGATATCAAGTTATATAAGCCTTTAAACAAACAGAAAGATTTTACAGGAACGCTTACATCCTATGACAGGGAAACAGTGACCATTACCCAGGAAGACGGAATAGAGCTTGTGTTGAACCGCCCGGAAATCGCTTTGATCCGGCTGGCATTTGATTTCTAAACAGTAAGAGATATTAGGAGGATAAAAAAATGAATAAGGAACTGTTAGAAGCACTGAATATTCTGGAGAAGGAGAATAATATCAGCAAGGATACCCTGTTAGAGGCAATCGAAAATTCTCTCCTTACGGCGTGCAAGAACCATTTCGGAAAAGCGGATAATGTCAAGGTCAGCATCAATCGTGAAACCTGTGATTTTAATGTATTTGCGGAAAAAGAAGTGGTGGAAACAGTTGAAGATCCCCTGCTGCAGATCAGCCTGGCAGAGGCGAAGATGGCAGATCCGAAGTATGATATCGGCGATGTGATTCATTGTTCGATTGACTCCAAAAAGTTTGGAAGAATTGCCACACAGAATGCAAAGAACGTAATCCTGCAGAAGATCCGTGAGGAAGGCAGAAAATCCCTCTTTAACGACTGGTATTGCCAGGAGAGGGAAGTTGTCACAGGAATTGTGCAGAGATATCTGGGCAGGAATGTAAGTATTAATCTGGGCAAAGTAGATGCCATCCTGAATGAAACAGAAATGGTCAAAGGGGAAGTGTTTAAGCCAACTGAAAGAATCAAAGTGTTCGTTCTGGAAGTAAAGGATACTCCCAAAGGCCCAAGAATTTCCGTATCCAGAACTCATCCCGATCTTGTAAAACGACTGTTTGAATCCGAGGTTGCAGAGGTGAAAGACGGAACCGTAGAGATCAAGGCAATTGCAAGAGAAGCAGGTTCCAGAACAAAAATTGCTGTTAAATCCAATGATTCCAATGTAGATCCGGTAGGTGCATGTGTAGGCTTAAATGGTGCAAGGGTTAACTCTATTGTGAATGAGTTAAGAGGAGAGAAAATCGATATTATCAACTGGGATGAGAATCCGGCCTATTTAATCGAAAATGCATTAAGCCCGGCAAAGGTTATCTGTGTTGTTGCAGATGAGGAATCAAAGGAAGCTCAGGTTATTGTTCCGGATTATCAGTTATCTTTAGCCATCGGCAAGGAAGGACAGAATGCAAGGCTTGCAGCGCGTCTTACCGGATATAAGATTGACATTAAGAGTGAGACACAGGCAAGAGAACTCGGTCTGTTTGAAGAACTGGGGCTTGAGTATCAGGAAGCAGGAGCCGGATTTGAAAGTTTTGGAAATGAAAACCATGACAGTGAAGACAGCGAAACGCAGTACTACCAGGAAGAGTATCAGGGCGACTACCAGGAATAAGACCTGGCTGGTGATTACCAGTAATTAAAAACAGGAAGTGATGGAAACGTGAGTACAAAGAAATTACCGCTCAGACAGTGCATCGGCTGTGGTGAGATGAAAAATAAAAAAGAAATGATTCGTGTTCTGAAAACCTCAGAGGATGAGATTCTTCTTGATACAACCGGACGTAAAAACGGACGGGGAGCTTATCTCTGCCCTTCTATGGAATGTTTTAAGAAGGCAGTAAAAAGCAAGGGGCTTGAGCGTTCCTTCAAGATGGCGATTCCGAAAGAAGTCTACGAAACATTGGAAAAGGAGATGGAGCAGTTTGGATGACAGACAAAAGATCCTTAATCTGATTGGTCTGGCCACAAAAGCAGGAAAGACTGTTAGCGGAGAATTCATGACAGAAAAGACCGTAAAAACTGGGAAAGCATCGTTAGTAATCATATCTGAGGAGGCCTCGGAGAATACTAAAAAAATGTTTACCAATATGTGTACTTACTACAAGGTTCCAATCTACTTTCTCGGAAGAAAAGATGAACTGGGCCACGCAATGGGGAAAGAGATGCGAGCATCCCTTGCTATCGTGGATCATGGGTTTGCAAAGGCAGTCGTGAAACTGATGAATACAAAGGTCGGTATTGAATGTGAAAAGGACCTTTCACATATACCGGTATGTGCTGCAGAGCGCGCACAGAATGGAGGAAAGCATGAGAGTATATGATCTGGCAAAAGAACTGGGAAAAGACAGTAGTAAGGAGATACTGGATATCTTGGAAAAACATAATATAAATTTAAAGAGTTCTTCCAATGTAACGGATGAACAGGCAGCAATCGTGAAAAAGGAAGTGGGCGGTCACAGTCGGGGAACCGCTCCGGCACAATCAAGTTCACAGGATGGGGATGATTCCGATGCGCCGAAGAAAAAAATCGCAGCGGTATTCAGACCGCAGAACGCGCAGATGAAGCCTCAGGGACAGCATTCCCAGTCACAGAGCGGAAGACCTTATCAGTCTGACCGACAGAACGGGGAGCAAAGAAACCGTCAGGTATCAGAGCAGTCTTTATCAGGAAATGCTGAATTAACAAGAGAACCGAATACAGGAAACCGCGATAACCGGGAAGGAAGACCCCAGGGAGGCTACCAGGGAAACCGTGACAACCGGGAAGGAAGACCCCAGGGAGGTTACCAGGGAAACCGCGATAACCGTGATGGAAGACCACAGGGCCAGGGAGGCTACCAGGGCAACCGTGATGGAAGACCACAGGGCCAGGGAGGCTACCAGGGAAACCGTGACGGAAGACCACAGGGCCAGGGAGGCTACCAGGGAAACCGTGACGGAAGACCACAGGGCCAGGGAGGCTACCAGGGCAATCGTGACGGAAGACCACAGGGTCAGGGCGGTTACCAGGGCAATCGTGACGGAAGACCACAGGGCCAGGGAGGCTACCAGGGAAACCGTGACGGAAGACCACAGGGTCAGGGAGGCTACCAGGGCAATCGTGATGGAAGACCACAGGGTCAGGGCGGTTACCAGGGCAATCGTGACGGAAGACCCCAGGGCCAGGGAGGCTACCAGGGCAACCGTGACGGAAGACCACAGGGTCAGGGAGGCTACCAGGGCAATCGTGACGGAAGACCACAGGGTCAGGGAGGCTACCAGGGCAACCGTGACGGAAGACCCCAGGGTCAGGGAGGCTACCAGGGCAATCGTGACGGAAGACCACAGGGCCAGGGAGGCTACCAGGGCAACCGTGACGGAAGACCCCAGGGAGGCGGCTATCAGGGCAACCGTGACGGAAGACCACAGGGAGGCGGCTATCAGGGCAACCGTGACCGTGACGGTCAGGACAGCCGTGGTGCAAGGCCACAGGGACAACGTACGGGCAGAGATGCTGCTCCAAAGACAGGTTCCTTTGATACTCCGATCCAGGCAAAACCTACCAGCAACAGAGCGACTAAGAACAATTATAAAAATGACAGATTTGATAAGAGAGATAAAGATGACGAGGCTAAGAAAAGAGCACAGGGTAAGGGCGGAAAGCCGTTAAAAGTTCCGGTACAGCCTCCGGTGCATGCAGAGCCTAAGGTTCAAGAGATAAAAACCATTACCCTTCCGGATATCATGACAATTAAGGAACTGGCTGAGAAGATGAAGCTTCAGCCGTCTGCCATTGTAAAGAAGCTGTTCTTACAGGGTAAAATCGTTACTCTTAATACGGAAATCGATTTTGACCAGGCGGAAGAGATCGCCATGGGTTATGAGGTTCTCTGCGAGAAGGAAATTAAAATAGATGTTATTGAAGAGCTTTTAAAAGAGGCTGATGAAAATGAGGCAGATATGGTTTCCAGACCGCCGGTAGTATGCGTTATGGGCCACGTTGACCATGGTAAAACGTCACTTCTTGATGCGATCCGTCAAAGCCATGTAACCTCCAGAGAGGCAGGCGGAATCACACAGCATATTGGTGCATATACCGTTGAAGTAAACGGAGAGAATATCACATTTTTGGATACTCCGGGACACGAAGCCTTTACCGCTATGCGTATGAGAGGCGCTCAGTCTACCGATATTGCAATTCTTGTAGTAGCAGCTGATGACGGCGTAATGCCACAGACCGTAGAGGCGATCAACCATGCTAAGGCGGCCGAAGTTGAGATCATTGTTGCCATTAATAAGATTGATAAACCAAGTGCCAATATTGACAAGGTAAAGCAGGAATTATCTGAATACGAACTGATTCCCGAGGATTGGGGCGGAAGCACCGTCTTTGTACCGGTTTCTGCTCATACAAAGGAAGGTATAAAGGAACTTTTAGAAATGGTCCTTCTTACCGCAGAAGTAAAGGAATTAAAGTCAAATCCGAACCGCCGGGCAAGAGGTCTGATTATTGAGGCTGAGCTTGATAAAGGCAAGGGACCGGTTGCTACCGTACTGGTACAGAAGGGAACCCTTCGCGTAGGTGATACGGTTGCCGCAGGATCCTGCTACGGAAAAGTCCGTGCCATGATGGATGACAAGGGCCGCAGAGTAAAAGAAGCAGGTCCATCCACTCCGGTAGAAATTTTAGGACTTAACGATGTTCCAAATGCAGGCGAAGTCCTGGTTGGAACCGAAAATGAAAAAGAAGCAAGAAGTTTTGCTGAGACATTTATTTCCGAAGGTAAGAATAAATTACTGGAAGATACAAAGGCTAAGTTATCACTGGATGATTTATTCAGCCAGATCAAAGCCGGCAACATCAAGGAGCTTCCGCTTATCGTGAAAGCAGATGTACAGGGTTCCGTGGAAGCGGTAAAGCAGAGCCTTGTGAAGCTGTCTAATGAAGAGGTTATGATAAAGGTGATTCATGGAGGCGTAGGCGCAATTAATGAGTCTGACGTTTCCCTGGCATCCGCATCCAATGCGATCATCATCGGCTTTAATGTAAGGCCTGATGTAACTGCAAAATCCATAGCAGACCGGGAAAAAGTTGATATGAGACTTTACAAGGTAATCTATCAGGCTATAGAAGATGTAGAGGCAGCGATGAAGGGCATGCTTGATCCTGTATTTGAAGAAAAGATCATCGGCCACGCAATCGTGCGCCAGACCTTTAAGGCATCCGGAGTAGGTACCATTGCAGGCTCCTACGTAATGGATGGGAAATTCCAAAGAGGATGCAGCGTCCGCATCACACGTGCCGGTGATCAGATTTACGAAGGTCCTCTGGCTTCCTTAAAGAGATTTAAGGATGATGTAAAGGAAGTTGCAACCGGTTATGAGTGCGGCCTTGTATTTGAGAAATTTAATGATATCCAGGAAGATGATATGATTGAAGCATATGCCATGGTGGAGGTTCCCCGCTAGGAACCTGCATCTGGAATTTTAAAAAGATGAGCCCGTAACTGCGGGCTGGTCTTTTTGAAAATGCGGATAAAAAGCGAAAGGAATAACATGCGTAAAAACAGTATAAAGAATACTAGAATCAACATGGAGGTCCAGAGGGAGTTAAGCGAGATTATCCGTCTGGAAATCAAAGATCCAAGAATCCATCCCATGACTACCGTGGTTGACGTTTCCGTTACCCCGGATTTAAAATACTGCAAGGCATTTATCAGTATTCTGGGAGATGAAGAGGCCGGTAAGGCTACCATTGAAGGATTAAAGAGTGCAGAAGGCTATATCCGCCGTGAATTGGCTAGGAGAGTAAACCTTCGCAATACACCGGAGATCAAGTTTATCCTGGACCAGTCCATAGAGTATGGAGTAAATATGTCCAGATTGATAGACGAGGTAACAAAAGATATCAAAGATTAGGGAGGTGCCCTTGTGAGTTTTTTTGACACAGTGCTTGAAGATATAAAAACGGTAGCAATCATCGGTCATGTTCATCCGGATGGGGACTGCGTTGGTTCCTGTTTGGCAGCTTACAACTATCTGGAAAAGCATCATCCGGAAGTGGAGGCGGTGGTTTATCTTGAAATCCCTCCTTCCAAATTTGATTATCTCAGGAATTTTGACCACATTGTCAGTGACTTTTCAGAGGATAAGGAATATGACCTCTGTATTTGCCTTGACAGCAGCGATACACTCCGGTTCGGAGAGGCAGCAAAGTTCTTAAATACCGCAAAAAAGAGTCTCTGTGTGGATCACCACGTTACCAATTTAAGATACGCAAAAGAGAATATAGTACAGGATGATGCCAGTTCCACCTGCGAGGTGCTTTATGGCCTCTTAGATGAGAATAAGATTACCAGGGAAATAGCGGAATGCATTTATACTGGCATCATCCATGATACCGGAGTATTTAAATATGACTGCACTTCAAAAAGAACCATGGAGATTGCAGGGAAGCTGATGGAAAAGGGAATTGACTTTTCAAAGATTATCGATGACAGCTTTTACCGGAAGACCTATATCCAGAATCAGATTCTGGGAAGGGCCCTGTTAGAGAGCATAACCTTTCATGACAACCGTTGCATTTTCAGTGCCATAAGCAAAAAGGAAATGGATTTTTACGGTGTTACCGGTGCAGATATGGATGGAATCATTGATCAGCTTCGAATCACAGAGGGTGTGGAATGTGCCATATTCATGTATGAAGTCTCCTGCAGGGAGTATAAAGTGAGCCTGCGCTCCACCACGGATCTTGATGTGAGCAGGATTGCCGTTTATTTCGGCGGAGGCGGTCATAAAAAGGCAGCCGGCTGTACTATGGCAGGAAGCGTTCATGATGTGATCAACAATCTGTCAAATCAGATTGCAAAACAGCTTAACTAGGAGACGGATCTATGGCAGACGGTATCATCAATGTATACAAGGAAAAAGGATTTACCTCTCATGACGTTGTGGCGAAAATGAGAGGTATTTTAAAGCAGAAAAAGATAGGACATACAGGAACCCTGGACCCTATGGCAGAGGGAGTATTACCCGTATGTTTGGGCAAGGCAACAAAGCTTTGCGATATGCTGACGGATAAGACCAAAACCTATGAGGCGGTCCTGCTTCTGGGAAGGGAAACGGATACTCAGGATACTACGGGAGAAATTCTGGCGGAATATCCGGTCACGGCAGATGAGGCCCAGGTGAAGGAAGCTGTACTCAGTTTTCTTGGTCATTACGATCAAATCCCACCCATGTATTCTGCCTTAAAGGTAGATGGAAAAAAGCTTTATGAGCTGGCCAGAGCCGGAAAAGAAGTGGAGCGGAAAGCCAGGCCTGTGGAGATTTTGGACATCCATGTGGACCGGATCGAGCTGCCCCGGGTTACTATGACCGTAACCTGTTCCAAGGGAACCTATATCAGGACCCTTTGCTATGACATCGGGAGAAAGCTTGGCTGCGGAGGGTGCATGGAATCCCTTCTCCGCACTCAGGTTTCCGGGTTTTGCTTAAAGGACAGCCTGACCCTGACACAGATCGAGGAACTTCGGGATGACGGAACCTTGGAGAACCATATCCTTGCTGTGGACAAGATGTTTTCGGAATATCCGGCACTTAAGATGAAACAGGATTTTGACAAGCTGGTGCACAATGGGAACTCCTTTTACAGGAACCAGGCGGAAGGAGACTCCCGGTTACCTGACGGACTTATAAGGGTATATGACAGCAGGAACCAGTTTATTGGAGTTTACGTACCTGACAGGGAGAAGGAGCTTCTTAAGCCTCAAAAGGTATTTCTGGGAGGAACGCCTTAAGGCAGGAGATAGGAAACCCCTTCCAGGGATCCCTATATGCCCAGAAAGCCGGGCAGGAAAGAGGAAATGAATCATGGAATATATAACCGGAACCAGAGAATTTCAGATTGAAGAGCCTGCAATCGTTACCCTGGGAAAATTCGACGGACGCCACAGAGGTCACCAGAAGTTGTTAAAGCAGATGGGAGAGCTAAAGGCAGCGAAAGGGTATAAAACGGCTGTCCTTACCTTTGACATGGCCCCCATTACCCTCATGACAGGAAGCCCCCAAAAGGCCATTACTACCAATCTGGAGAGAAAAAATAATCTGGAAAAGATCGGTATCGATTATCTAGTGGAATATCCCTTTACAGAGGAAACCTCGCATATGGAGCCGGAGGAATTCGTAAAGCGTGTTCTGGCGGGCCAGATGAATGCCAGGATCATTGTAGTTGGTACGGATTGTTCCTTTGGATACCAGGGAGCGGGCAATGCGGACAGCCTTTATCAGTGGAAAGAACGGTATGGTTATGAGCTGATCGTTATACCGAAAGAGCAGGATGATCACCGGGATATCAGCAGTACTTACATCAGGGAGCAGCTGGATGCCGGAAATATGGATAAAGCCAACGAGCTTTTGGGAGAGCCATATGCTATACATGGAACCGTGGTCCACGGTAACCATATCGGAGGAGCGGTTTTTGGATTTCCCACGGCCAATATCATGCCTTCGCCGGACAAGCACCTTCCCTTATTCGGCGTGTATGTGTCCAAAGTATATGTGGACGGTACTTATTATGGGGGCATTACAAATATCGGAAGAAAGCCCACGGTGGAAGGAAATTCACCTGTTGGAGCAGAAACCTTTATTTATGGTATAAATGAGGATATATATGGAAAGACTATAGAAGTACAGCTTTTGCATTTTGTCCGTCCTGAGCGGAAATTTGAAGGGCTGGAACAATTAAAGGCTCAGATCGGGAAGGATAGAGAATACGGGATGCGGTATTTAAAAGACCTTTCAGATCAGCAAATCACTCATTTGTAAAGGAAAGGCCATAACTTGCGAAGGAAAGTGCATATGACTGACAAAGCATGGAAGGTACTAGGCTTTGCTATTGCATGCGGCAGTGCCGTGTGGATAGGAACAGCAGATGTACAGGCCGCAAAATCAGAGCCTTCCGTCAAGACCGGTTCGCCAGTAGCAGGCATTTCGGTCTACATGGATCAATATCAGGAATCCGTGAAACAGGAAGGATCGGAAACGTCGGCCGGTCTTACGCAGGAAAAAATGAGGTATGGAACCTTCAACTCAATCTTTCAGAATCTCGGAGTGAGTGTGGTGGAGGATTCCTTGAACATCAGAAAAGAACCAAAGAATGATGCGGAAATCGTGGGGAAATTGAGAAACCATGCCGGCAGCAGTGTGCTGTCAGAAGAAAATGGCTGGTATAAAATAAAGTCAGGGCAGGTAACCGGTTATGTATACGGAAAATATCTGACAACCGGACAGGATGCCAGAGCAATTGCCTACTATAACATGAAGCTGATGCTCCGGGTAGATACCGAAACCCTTCGGGTCCGCAGCAAACCGAATACGGATTCTGAAGTACTAGGCAAGATCCACGAGGGTGAAACATATCCTTTTGTCTCCAATAACGGAGGATGGGCAAAGATCCAATATAATGGTCAGTCAGCCTATGCCTATGTACCAGATAATGCCACAGTCGCATTTACGATACCTGAAGCAGAACGATGCAGTGATATTCGCAGTCAGGTTGTAAACTATGCGGTCGGGTTTGTGGGGAACCCATACCGATGGGGCGGCACCAACCCGAATACAGGGGCGGACTGCTCCGGTTTTATCCAGTATGTAATGGAACATGCAGCAGGAGTTCATTTAGACCGTACCTCCAGGCAGCAGGCCGAAGAGGGAGAAGTCATAATGGCTTCCAGCATGGAGCCTGGCGACTTGCTGTTCTATGCTAGCGGAAGGCAGATCGACCATGTAGCCATGTATATTGGAAAGGGAAAGATTGTCCATGCGGCGAACCGCAGGAGCGGAATCAAAATCTCCACCTGGAATTACAGAAAGCCAGTGACCATACGGCGGGTGATTCCATGACAATGAAAAGCAAAAAACAAATTCAAAGGTTGCAGATTGGCGCCCCGTAGGAAAGGGGCCTCCTGTCTGCAACCTTTGCATTTAATTCTTCTTTTTTCCAAGGTAGGCTGCTTTTACTGATTCATCAGCCAACAGCTTTTTCCCGGACCCTGTTAAGGTGATCCGACCGGTTTCCAGAACGTAGCCGATATCAGCCGTATGAAGGGCCATATTGGCGTTCTGTTCGATAAGAAGCACGGTTACACCTTTTTTGTTGATCTCCCGGATAATGAAGAAAATATCTTTTACAATCAGCGGAGCAAGACCAAGGGAAGGTTCATCCATCATGAGGATCTTTGGCTGGCTCATAAGAGCTCTGGCAACTGCCAGCATCTGCTGTTCGCCTCCTGAGAGGGTACCGGCAAGCTGCCAGCTCCTTTCTTTTAACCGGGGAAATAAATCATAAACCCAGTCGATATCACCTTTAAGATCATCATTTCTTAAATAGGCCCCGATCTTGATATTTTCAATAACGGTCATATCCGGAAACACATGGCGCCCTTCCGGCACCAGAGCAATTCCCTTAGATATGATATCCGGCGTATCCTTGCCGATCAATTCTTCCCCATCCAGGGTGATGCTGCTTCCGGCTGAAGGCTTTACAAGACCGACAATAGATTTTAAGGTCGTGCTTTTTCCGGCTCCATTGGCCCCGATCAGGGTCACAATGCTCTTATCCGGCACTTCAAAGGAAATTCCTTTAACGGCTTCGATTCCGCCGTAATTCACTCGTAAGTTATCAATCTTCAGCATCGTCGCTCACCCCCAGATATGCTTCTATTACCCGTTCATTATTCTGGATATCTTCCGGCGTACCGTGTGCAATCAGTTTGCCGAAATCCAGTACATAGATGCGGTCGGAAATCTGCATGACCAGATCCATATGGTGCTCGATCATGAATACGGTAAGATGGTAAGAATCCCGAATCTGCTTAATAAAATCTGTTAATTCCTGGGTTTCCTGAGGATTCATACCTGCAGCCGGTTCGTCAAGCAGCAGAAACTTTGGTTCCGTTGCAAGGGCTCTTGCAATTTCTAAGCGCCTCTGCAAGCCGTAGGGGAGGGAGGTGGCGATTTCATCCTTTAAATGAAGCAGGTTCTGTTCCTCTAAGAGTGCAGTGGTTTCCGCCCGCATCCGTTCCTCTTCCTTGCGGTTTAACCGTAGGGTTGCGGAAAAAACATTCTGTTTTGCACGCATGTGCTTTGCAATGAGTACGTTGTCAAATACGGTCAGCTGTCCGAAAAGGCGGATGTTCTGGAAGGTACGGGCAATGCCCTTTTTTGTAATCACATCCGGTGTGCTGCTGATTATCGGAATGGGTCTTGGTGATACTTCCCCCAGATACGTTTTTTTCATTTTTCCCTTTGGCGTATTGGAAAGAATGGTTTCCCCCATAAAATCCACCTGTCCGAAGGTAGGCTCATAAATTCCGGTAACGCAGTTAAATGCGGTTGTCTTTCCTGCGCCGTTAGGGCCGATTAAGGCCACGATCTCTCCCTGGTTTACATCAAGGGTCAGACCATTTACAGCCACAACGCCGCCGAACTGCATGGTAATGTCCTGCATGTGAAGCACGTTAATTGGAGTTTTTGCTATGTTTGACATTATGCGTTATCTCCTTTCTTACTGTCGTCCATGCTTTCTGGACATAAAGGGATACCCGCAGGGTGCTTCTGTGCTTTGCTTTTTCTCTTTATCCTGGATGGAATACTTCGGATAAGCCGCCCAAGCCCCTCCCACGAAAATTCGTTGCTGCCCATGATTCCGCGGCGGTAGAAGAGCACCACCATCATTAATAAAATAGAAAAGATGACCATACGGAAACCGGAGCGGAACAGAGGTACTTCAAATCCGCCGATAACCAGAGGATTATCAAAGAAACGAAGCCATTCCCTGCCGGCGGTGACCAGGAAGGAACCGATGACGCTTCCCGTAATGCTTCCGATTCCTCCAAGAACTACAATCAGCAGGATATCGTAAGTTAAGTTGATGGAAAAGGTCTTAGAGTCAATGGAACGCATGAATATGGCCAGAAGTCCTCCGCCTACGCCTGTGAAAAAGGAAGAGATGATAAAGGCCAGCTCCTTATAACGGAATAAGTTAAGTCCCATGGCCTGAGCGGCCACTTCATCTTCGCGGAGGGCCTTAAATGCGCGTCCGTAAGAGGAATTAATGAGAAGGACCATTAAAAGGATGCAAAGGGCCGGGAGCCCAAAAGCTATAAACAGATTGGGAAATCCGGGAATACTTTTTAATCCATAAGAACCATTGGTGATTCTGTCTAACTGGGGAGCAGCTATGACAGCACGGATGATTTCGGAAAAGCCCAGGGTTGCAATGGCCAGATAATCACTTTTTAGCCGGAGAACCGGAATGCCGATAAGGGCGGCCAGGGCTGCGGCCAGGATCCCTGCGATAATCAGGGCCAGCCAGTAAGGGCAATGTAAGTTTGCAATAGCAGGAGAGATGCCGTTAACGTAGTAAACGCTGGCTCTGCTATCAACCGGTATGGTAAGTATGGCTACGGTATAGGCACCGATTGCCATGAAACCGGCCTGGCCTAAGGAAAATAATCCCGTAAAACCGGTAAGCAGGTTCATGGAAACGGCAACTACCGCATAGATTGCACTTCGCTCCAGGATTGAGATCTGATAGCTGTACTGAGCACTGTTAGCCTGTAAGAAAGCCAGCAGGGCGATGATGACCAGAAGAGCGGCCAGGGTATAAAGTTTGTTTTTGGAAACTGCATTTTTCTTCATAGGGGGCACCTCACACTTTATCGGTCGTCTTCTCGCCGAACAGCCCCGTAGGCTTGATCAGGAGAATGATGATTAACAGAACAAAGGTAAATGCGTCGCTGAAGGTGGAATATCCCATAGCTACCAGGGCGGTCTCGCCAAGGCCCAGGATAAAGCCTCCGATTACGGCGCCTGGAATGCTGCCGATCCCGCCGAATACTGCGGCGACAAAGCATTTTAAGCCAGGCAGAGAGCCGGAGAAGGGGAATACGGTCATACGGTCCGTAAAATAAAGCACGGAGCCGACGGCGGCTAAAAGAGAGCCAATGGCAAAGGTAAAAGTGATGATGCGGTTGATTTTAATTCCCATAAGGGCGGCAGTATCATAATCCTTTGCGACCGCGCGCATGGCCATGCCGATTTTCGTCTTATTGATCAGGATGATAAGCCCATAAACAATGATAAGGGTCAGGACCGGCGTTAAGAATGTGACAAAGGATGCAGAAAGACCGCCGATCTGGTAGATCTTCTTTAGAAACGGAATTTCCGGATATCCCTTTGGCAGAGCTGTGAACAGATAGGTAGCCAGATTCTGCAAAAGGTAGGAGACACCGATGGCAGAAATCATGACGGACATTCTGGGAGCGGTGCGTAAGGGGCGGTAAGCTACCCGTTCGATGGATACGCCTAATAATACGGTGACCAGTAAAACCACTGGAATGGAAATGTACCATGGAAAGCTTGCCATGGCAAATATCATGAAATAACCGGCCATCATAAAGATGTCGCCGTGGGCGAAGTTGATGAGCCGCAGGATACCGTAAACCAGGGTATAGCCGATGGCAATCAGCGCATAGGCGCCGCCTAGGGAGATACCGGTCAGGCACTGCTGTAAAAAGGTTGTAAGACTCATGTGGCGAGATGCCTCCTATCTGTTGAGTATGTAATGAAATATGCGCAAATGGAACGAGTGGGGAAGGAAATACGTCCCCACTCATCTGGTAATGACTGCGTTGCCACGGTATCTAAAATTATTTAACTGTAGTTGTTGTTAAGAATTTAAACTTGCCGTTTTCAATGGTCTTGATGAACGCCATATCTTTCTTGGCATCCCCATTTTCATCAAAGGAAATGCTTCCGGTAACGCCGTCAATGGATACGCCCTTTAGTGCATCACGAATGGCGGAGCCGTCTGCGGAGCCAGCGGTTTCAATGGCCTTTATTGCGCAGAGGTAAGAATCATAGCCGAGTGCAGATACAGCCGGGATGATTTCGTCCTGCTTATTTTCCTTTAAGTAAGCTTTAAAACCGGAGATGAAGGAAGCTGCTTCTTCGTTGGCTGGTTCTGCTTCGTCAAAGAAGGTAGAAAGAACAACGCCTTCTGCGGAAATACCAGCGTTTTCGATGATGGTGGAATTCTCCCAGGTATCACCGGCAGCGATGGTAGCTGTAATTCCAAGTTCACGGGCCTGCTTGATAATAAGAGGAGCCGTAGTAATGGAAGATGGTGCAAAGATGATGTCAGGATTCTGTGCCTTGATGTTTGTAAGGATTGCCTTAAAGTCGGTCTGATTGGTCTGGAACTGCTCTTCGCTGACAATATTGCCGCCTAAGCCTAAGAATGCAGTTTTGAAGAAGGAACCAAGGCCGGAGGAATAATCATCTCCTAACTGGGTGATGACGGCAGCTGTCTTTGCCCCGTTGTCATTGGCATAATTGGCCATAACCGTACCCTGGAACGGATCAAGGAAACATACCCGGAAATAGAAATCATTTCCCTGGGTTACCTGAGGGTTGGTACAGGAGGCGCCTATGGCAGGAATTTTGGCATCTGCAAATATCTGTCCTGCGGCAATGGAAACACCGGAACCATAGCTTCCCAGCACAACGGAAACTTTTTCGCTCACAAGCTTCTGTGCAGCGTTGACTGCTTCCGTTTTATCGGATTTGTTATCCACTTCCACCAGTTCCACCTTGTACTCCTCTCCGCCGATTTTAACCGTAGGATGAGTCTTGTTTGCGTAGCGCATTCCCAGGAGTTCCTGTAACCCGCCCCCTCCATTCTCTCCGGTAGTAGGCTCGAACGCGCCGATCTTAATGACCTTTGCGCCACCGGAGGCAGAAGATGAGGAACCAGTGCTGCAGCCGGCAACCATGCTGGCGCTCAAACATGCTACAAGAGTGATTGCAAATACTTTTTTCAATTTCATAAATCATATCCTCCTTTATGTGTATCTCATACAAACACAACTGTCTCTCGTGCAGATACACGTTGCATTATATTATATACAGAAGATTGAAAAAGTGCAAGAAAAAAATGAAAGAAAATAATAATTTAAAGAAAAATATTTTTTTAACAATAAAACAAGGAGTCCGGACCCTTTGATAAGAGTCCGGACTCCCTGCTTTCACTTAAAATCTGATTGTTTAACGGTTTTCAATGGCTGCGCGGATGAAATCACGGAACAGCGGATGAGGTCTGTTCGGCCGTGATTTAAACTCGGGATGTGCCTGGGTGGCGATGAACCAGGGATGAGATGGAATTTCTACCATTTCCACGATCCGTCCATCCGGGGAGATACCGGAAAGCTTCATCCCTGCTTTTTCCAGATCTTCACGGTATTCATTGTTAACCTCATAGCGGTGTCTGTGACGTTCATGGATCAGTGCTTCCCCGTATACCTCATAGGCCTTGGAGGATTTGTCCAGCGCACAGGGATAGGAGCCGAGTCTCAGAGTTCCTCCGATGTCCTCGATGCCGTTCTGGTCCGGCATTAAGTGGATGACCGGGTGAGTGGTTTCCTCATCAAGCTCTGAGGTATGAGCATCGTCAAAGCCTGCCACATGGCGTGCAAACTCCACGATGGCCATCTGCATGCCTAGGCAGAGGCCAAGGAACGGGATGTTGTTTTCCCGGGCATAACGGATGGATGAAATCTTTCCTTCTATGCCGCGGCTGCCAAATCCGCCGGGGACTAAAATCCCGCTTACATCGTTGAAAAAACTGGCCGCATTATCATCGGTTACAAGTTCTGAATCAACCCATTTAATATGAACCTTGGCCCGGTGGAAAACACCGCCGTGTTTTAATGCCTCCACTACGGAAATATAGGCGTCGTGAAGCTGAATGTACTTTCCTACCAGAGCGACCGTCACTTCCTTTTCCGGATGCTTCCAGTTATCGATCATGAAGGACCAGTCCGTTAAGTCTGGTTTGGGGCATGGCAGGTTTAAACTTTCACATGCGACTTCAGCTAAATGCTCTTCTTCCATGGCAAGAGGAAGTTCATACAATACTTCCACATCCAGGTTTTGAAGTACATGGGTCTTGGGAACGTTACAGAATTGTGCGATTTTGCTTCGGATTCCGTCATCAAGGGGCAGTTCGGAACGGCATACGATGATGTTGGGCTGGATACCCATTCCCTGTAAGTCTTTTACGCTGGACTGGGTTGGTTTGGTTTTCAGTTCGCCGGAAACCTTTAGATATGGAACCAGGGTCACGTGGATGAGAATGACATTTTCGTGGCCTGCTTCGTGTTGGAATTGACGGATCGCTTCAAGGAATGGCTGGCTTTCGATGTCGCCTACCGTTCCGCCTACTTCTATGATGGCGATCTCTGTTTCAGAGGAGTTGCTGTTACTGCAGTGAAAGCGGCTTTTGATTTCGTCGGTAATGTGAGGGATAACCTGTACGGTGCCTCCCCCGAAGTCCCCGCGCCGTTCACGGGTCAGTACGGTCCAGTAGACCTTACCGGTGGTAACGTTGGAATTTTGAGTCAGATTTTCGTCGATAAATCGTTCGTAATGGCCAAGGTCGAGATCGGTTTCTGCACCGTCCTCGGTGACGAAAACCTCACCATGCTGCACTGGATTCATGGTGCCCGGATCAATGTTGATGTACGGATCAAATTTCTGCATGGTGACCTTATAGCCTCTGGCCTTAAGCAGACGTCCAAGAGATGCTGCGGTAATACCTTTGCCAAGCCCGGACACAACTCCTCCGGTGACAAACACGTACTTCACTGACATAACAGTGTAACCTCCTTTTGTAATGGTATGGAATATTTTTAAAAAAGAAATTATACAGCTATTCTTTGAAAAAATCCAGTACCATATGAAAAAACTAAGAATATTAAGTGTAAAATTTTGTAAAAAGGCATTCATATGTTAAAAATCCATGATTGTTAAATAAAACCAGCCCAGGTGTTTATAAGGATTTAATAATTCTTTTCTTGATTTATGGAGAGACTGACACTATAATGATAGAGGTATAAAATGGGTAGAAACTATCCGGATTGGAGAATTCACACAGATGGATAACAAGAATCAAAATAATAATAATAAGATGCCGAAGAATACCCAGGCTATCGCCATATGGGTCATCGCGTTTCTTATTGCGGTAGCAGCGATCTCTTATCTGCACGGCGCGATTACGACGAGGACCAATAAAGAACTGAGTTACGATACCTTTATGAATATGGTAGACGAAAAACAGGTGGAGTCGGTTAATGTAGAAGATACGAAGATTACCATAAACCCAAAGAAGACCTGGGAAGGATATAAACCTGGCGTTACCTATTATACGGTAAGGATGGACAACGATTTAAATCTGGCGGAGCGCCTTCGTACTGCCGGAGTGGAAACCTTGCGGACCCGCCGTGACGGTAACTTTTTCATTCAGACCATTGTCAGTTATCTGCTTTTGTTTGCAGCCATGGGATTCCTTTTGAACTTCATGATGCGCAGGGTCGGCGGAGGCGGCGGACTTATGGGCGTTGGAAAAAGCAATGCCAAGGTTTACGTACAAAAGGAAACAGGTATCACCTTTAAAGATGTGGCGGGGGAAGATGAGGCGAAAGAATCCTTGACTGAAATCGTGGATTTCCTCCATAATCCGGGAAAATATACAAAGATCGGTGCAAAGCTTCCTAAGGGAGCGCTTCTCGTAGGACCTCCCGGAACGGGAAAAACCTTGCTTGCCAAGGCGGTTGCAGGAGAGGCCCATGTTCCTTTTTATTCTCTGTCCGGTTCTGATTTTGTAGAGATGTTCGTAGGTGTGGGAGCTTCCCGTGTCCGGGATTTATTTAAGCAAGCCCAGGAATCTGCTCCCTGTATCATTTTTATTGACGAGGTAGATGCCATCGGAAAGAGCCGTGATTCCAGATTCGGCGGAGGAAATGATGAGAGAGAACAGACCTTAAACCAGCTGCTTTCTGAGATGGATGGGTTTGATTCCTCTAAGGGACTTTTAGTTCTGGCAGCTACCAACCGACCTGAAATCCTGGATCCTGCTCTTCTCCGTCCGGGTCGTTTTGACCGTCGGATTATCGTGGATAAGCCGGATTTAAAAGGCCGAGTGGATATCTTAAAGGTTCATGCCCGGGATGTGCTTCTTGATGAAACCGTTGATTTAGATGCCATTGCTTTAGCAACTTCAGGAGCCGTTGGTTCCGATCTTGCCAACATGATCAATGAGTCCGCTATCCTGGCGGTGAAAAACGGTCGTCATGCGGTAGCGCAGAAGGACTTATTTGAAGCTGTGGAAGTGGTATTGGTAGGTAAAGAGAAAAAGGACCGTGTCCTTAACAAAGAGGAGCGCCGCATTGTATCTTATCACGAGGTGGGACACGCCCTGGTCAGCGCCCTTCAAAAGGATTCTGAACCTGTACAGAAGATCACCATTGTACCAAGGACCATGGGTGCTTTGGGATACGTAATGCATGTGCCGGAAGAAGAAAAATTCTTAAACTCCAGAAAAGAGCTTCATGCCATGCTGGTAGGCTATCTGGCCGGCCGTGCGGCAGAGGAAATCGTATTTGACACTGTTACAACAGGTGCGGCAAATGATATTGAGCAGGCTACCAAGGTAGCACGGGCTATGATCACCCAGTACGGTATGTCGGAGAAATTCGGCCTTATGGGTCTGGCAGCCAGGGAAGACCAGTACTTAAGCGGACGTACGGTAATGAACTGTGCGGAAGCCACTGCTTCCCAGGTAGATGATGAAGTCATGAAAATGCTGAAAGAAGCATATGAAGAGGCCAAGAACCTTCTCTCAGAAAACCGTGATGTAATGGATAAGATCGCAGAATTCCTGATTGAGAGAGAGACCATCACCGGTAAGGAATTTATGAAGATATTCCGGGAAGCAAAGGGAATTCCGGAGCCGAAGGAAGAAAATAAGGATTCTGAAAATGGGGAAGTGTCTAAGGAAGTGGAAGATGAGCTTTCCGATTGGACTGATGAAAAGAAGGAAATAAAAGAATCGGTTATTGATGTTGGAAATGTGAAAGATTAATGATTAAGAATCATCAGCAGCTGATGCATGGATAGAGCCGTGCAACAGCTGCTTTTTTTCGACCTTTCTATAATTTTATTGTAAGAAATAGGGATTTTTGCTATAATAGAAAGAAAGAGGCCTTGGATTAAAAGAAAAACCCGTGAAAACGAAGATCAATCGGCTGTCAAAATGGAGATAGCCGTTTCTTTTTGTCTGCTTTTATAAGATAAGCCCGGTAATTCATGGTTTTAATCATAGGAAGCAGAAAAAACAGGAGATGAGACAGAAACAAATGATATTAATGAATGAGATACCGGACCGGTTCTGGGGATTGTTCCGTTCCATTAACCGGTCCACCTACATAGAAGCTTTGTTAAAAATCAATGAGGAATATGAATACAGCAACTACTTTTTAAGCCGTGAAGTCTGTATACAGGTTTTAGAAGAATATTTTACGGCAAAACGGCTGGTCATCTGGCAGGATGAGCTGGAAGATGAGGCGGATGCCTTAGAACCGACAGCAGTCAGGGTTTTAAACTGGCTGTTAAGGGCAGGCTGGCTCCGGAAAGTGGATGACTACGCCTCCATGACGGTCAATATCGTAATTCCAGATTATGCTGCCGTCATGATCGAGGCGTTTTTTAAGCTTACAAGCGATGAAGAGGATGAGACCCAGATTTATATCCAGAACGTTTACGCAATCCTTTTCTCTTTAAAAAATGATCCCAGGGCCGGTGTAAGCCTTTTGAATACGGCTTACATCAATACAAAGAGGCTCAATAAGACTTTGCAGGACATGCTTCACAACATGGACAAATTCTTTGCAAGCCTGTTGGAGAAAAAAGCATATGGGGATCTTTTGAAAGAACATCTGGAAGGATATGTGGATGAAATCGTAAAAAAGAAGTACCATATGTTGAAAACTTCGGATAATTTCTATCTTTACAAAAACGATATCAAGCGATGGATTGGCTCCATGCGGGAAGATACGGAATGGCTGGAGCAGATGAGCCACCGCAGCGGACAGAAAGTGACGGCTGCGGATATTGCGGAAAAGCTGGATCAGATCGAAAGAGGATTTGACGATATCGAACACCGCATTGCCAATATGGACAAGGAGCATTCCCGGTATATCCGCGCTACAGTTACAAGGCTTAACTATCTGTTAAATCAGGAGGACAACATGAAGGGGCTTGTTATCAGGCTTTTAAATCATTTGTCTGAAACAGAGGATCCGGATGAAGCCATAAAGGATGTGGGAGGTCTTATGAATTTATCCCAGGTATCCATTCTCTCTGAAAAATCCCTTTATAAAAAAAGAAGGGCCAGGACATGTTTTAATGAGAATTTGATGCCGGAGGAAGAGTCTGCAGAGCTAACCATGGAAGAGATCCTGAGTTTAAACCGCTTAAAAAGCCGCTACAGCCGGAAGGAAATCGAAAGCTATATCGAAGCTCATCTGGAAAATGGCCGTATGGAGGTAAAGGAAGATACGGTTAATTCTCCTGAGGAGTTTGAAAAGCTGATCCTGGCCTATGATTACTCTACCAGAAGGAAAAGCATGTACCAGGTGGAGGAGCAGGAGACGGAGCTCATTGACAACGGCAGATACCGCTATCCAAAGCTGGTATTTGTAAGGAGGAAAGAATCATGACCTATGAAGAAAGTGCTGGCCTCATCAGCCAGATTCCATATTTTGACGCTTTGGGACAGGGAGAAAAGGAAGAGGTAAGAGCAGGCTTGAGGCTTCTTCTTCAGCAGACCTTTGTTCTGGAGCATAAGTATGATAAGCGTACCAACCGGTTTACCTATAACCCGGAATTTAAAATCTGCAACAAACATCTGGAATTTATCCGGGCCTATCTGGCAGTCAGCGGAGTGTCTGTTCTGGAAAACAGCCAGCTGGGCATTATTTATATCCAGGGAGAGAGCACGGTGGGAGATAAGCTTCCAAAACTGGCTACCCTTTATCTGCTGATCTTAAAACTGATCTACGATGAGCAGATGGCGGCAGTTTCCACCAGTGTCAACATCTACACCACATTAAGCGAGATACATGAAAAGCTGGGAAATTACCGCTTATTTAAAAAACAGCCCTCACCAACGGAAATCCGCCGGGCGATTACATTGTTAAAAAAGTATCAGATTCTGGAGCCTCTTGATATTTTAGAGGACTTAGATGGGGACAGCCGCATGATCATCTATCCATGTATCAATGTGGTATTGTTCGGAGATGACGTGCGGGCCCTGTTAGAAGCACTTGGAGAAGGAGACGAAGACGATGACGAACCAGAAATTTGAAGCCCTGTCCCGGATACTCCTTAACAACTGGCATTACATCAGCCGGAAAACCTTATCCTTTAATCAGGAGATCAACTTCTTTACCGGACATTCCGGCAGCGGAAAGTCTACGGTCATTGATGCCATGCAGATTCTCCTTTACGCCAACACCGATGGCCGGGGATTCTTTAATAAGGCAGCGTCTGATGATTCTGACCGGAGTCTGATCGAATATTTGCGGGGAATGGTGAATATCGGTGAAAACAATGAATTTGCCTATTTGCGGAACCAGAATTTCTCCACCACCATTGTGCTGGAACTGAAACGGACGGATACGGGAGAATGCCAGTGCGTTGGAATTGTCTTTGACGTGGATACGACCACCAATGAGATATCCAGAAAGTTCTTCTGGCATAAAGGTCCTCTTTGGGAAAACGGTTACCGTACCGGTTCCAGGACCATGACCATTCAGGAAGTAACTGCTTATTTGCAGACCTTATACCCCAAAGAAGATTATTTTGCAACCTCCCACAATGAGCGGTTCCGCAGGCAGTTGTATGATGTATACTTAGGCGGTCTTGATTCGGAAAAATTCCCCCTTTTGTTTAAGCGTGCTATTCCCTTCCGCATGAACATCAAGCTGGAGGATTTTGTAAAGGAATACATCTGCATGGAGCAGGACATCCACATTGAGGACATGCAGGAAAGCGTCATGCAGTACGGGCGGATGCGAAAGAAGATTGAAGACACAGTTGTTGAGATCGGTTATTTAAATGGAATGAGGGAAAAGTTTTCTGCAGTTCGTGAAAAAGAAGGGGAGATTAGTAAAAATACATATTTCTTCCGCAAAATGGAAATTCTGGATTATCAGGCAAGGATCCAGGCATTAACAGATAAGTCCAGGCTTGCCAGAGAGGATTTAGAGCGTCAGGAAGGCCAGCGGACAGCGTTAGAAGGACAGATGGAAGATTTAACCAGACAGGGAAATGAACTGCTTGGAAGGATTTCTTCCACCGGTTATGAGGATCTTAAGAATCAGCTGGATTCTGCAAAGGAATTATCAAATCATTTAAATAAAAGCTTTACCAAATGGTCTCAGACAGGAGAACGGCTGAGGGAATGGATAGAGGAAGAGGCTACCTCCAACCAGACCATATGGGATATAGAAGAATTTGAGAAGAATACCATTGATGAAGAAAAGTTAGTCCGCCTGAAAAAATCCATTGCCGAAATGAGAAAGGAATCCGAAGAAGCTCAAAAAGAGGCAGAAGGAATTCTTCGGGACATTCGGAAAAAAGAGCGCCAGACAAGTGAAGAGCTGGCCCAGCTAAAGGCCGGTAATAAGGCATACCCCAAATATCTGGAACGTGCACGGTCCCTGATCCAGCAGCGGCTTTTGGAGGTAACCGGCAAGGCGGTGGAGGTCCATGTACTTGCAGATCTTCTGGACATCAGGGATGAGACCTGGAGAAATGCGGTGGAAGGCTATCTGGGGAATAATAAGCTGTCCCTGGTAGTGGCTCCGGCTTATGCAGAAGCAGCTATGGCGGCCTACGGGGAACTGGACCGGGCTGAGTATTTTAATGTAGCAGTTCTGGATACAGAAAAGGTAGGGCAGAATTCCTATGAAGTAGTAAAAGGCGGTCTTGCTGAAGAAATTACAGTGAGAGAGGCTTATTTACAGCCATACATAGACTTACTTTTGGGCAGGGTCGTCAAGTGCACGAACTTGGAAGAGCTGCGCCGCAGCCGCATTGGAGTGACCCCTGACTGCATGCTATACCATACGTTCCGCCTGCAGCATATGAATCCCGATAATTATACGAAATTTGCATATATCGGCAAGGACAGCGTCAGGAGAAGGATCCGGCTTCTGGAAAAGAATCTGGTTTCCATGGAAGAGGAGAAAAAGCCTCAGGAACAGGTTTTAAAGGAATGCAAACGTATCTTATCCATGGAAGACTTAGGAGAAGACACGGGCGTTTACCTGGAGTGGCAGCAGGATATGGAGGCCTTTAAGGAAAAGGAAAAAGAGATCAGGCGGCTGGAACAGAAGTTTGAAAAGCTGAAGGCCCAGGATGTAGAAGCGTGGGTGAAGGAAAGGGAAGCCATCTTACAGCTCTGTGATAGAAAGAGGGCGGAGCAGAGTGCAGTCGCAGAGCTGATTTTTGGTATCAACAGCGAGATCGAACGCTTCCGCAGAGAATCCCTGCAGCTGCAGGAAGAACTGGTCGCAAAAGAACGGGAATTTGAACCGGATGAGGAACTGGAAGCCAAGGTTCATGAAATTTTGGAAAGCAGAGAAAATTGCCGGTACGACCGCCTTAAGAATGAATTTTTCGGAGAATGCAGGAGGTCGGAAGAAGCCCGTGATCAGGCGTTCCAGGCTCTTGTAGGTTCCAGAGGTGAGTATGCAAGAAAATATCCCAATCGAAATTTTTCCCTGACAGCAAAGGATAATGGGGAATATGACCGTCTTCTTGAGACCATGGAGTGCGGAAATCTGGAGGAATATAAAAAGATGGCCGCTGAGCAGGCTAAGTCTGCTGTCCTTCATTTTAAGGATGACTTTATGTTCAAGATCCGAAGTGCCATAAGGGATGCTCTTTTACGTAAAGATGAGCTGAACAAGATCATCAGCAAACTGGATTTCGGCAAGGATAAGTATCAGTTTGTCATTGGAAGGAATAAAGGGCCGGATGGGAGATATTATGATATGTTCATGGATAATTCCCTGGAGGTAAATCCCGCCTATCTTACGGATACCCTGGATAATCAAATGAACTTATTCACTATGGAGCATGAGAACCAGTACGGGGAAATCATCAATGACTTAATAAATATCTTCATCCCACCGGAAAATGCCACACCGGAGGAGATGGAAGAGGCCAAACGGAACATGGATAAGTATGCGGATTACCGGACGTATCTATCCTTTGATATGCAGCAGATCATCCAGAACGAGGATGAGGTCATTAAGATCCGTTTAAGCAAGATGATCAAGAAGAATTCCGGTGGAGAGGGACAGAATCCGCTTTACGTAGCCTTATTAGCCAGCTTTGCCCAGGCATATCGGATCAGTTTATCACCTAAGATACAGAGAAATCCCACCCTTCGCCTGGTGGTGCTTGATGAGGCGTTTTCCAAGATGGATGCGGAAAAGGTGGCAAGTTGTATTGAGCTGATCAGAGGACTGGGCTTCCAGGCTATCATCAGCGCAACCAATGACAAGATCCAGAATTATGTGGAAAACGTAGACAAGACCTTTGTGTTCGCCAATCCAAATAAGAAATCTATATCCATTCAGGAATTTGAGCGGGAGAGTTTTCCGGAGCTGATGCGGGAGCTTGATGAAGAGGAGATGGAAGATAACCTTGATTTGCAGGATTCCTGAGAAAATATCAGGGTAAGGGCTTCGATGGTTTCAGAATAGCAATTGTTTTATATAAAAAGGAGGGTTCTTAAAAGTCACTTCTGTGACTTTTAAGAACCCTCCTTATCATTTCACCAATCATAAAAAATTAATGACTTTCGTTCAGATAGTTATAAATGCTGTATCTGGACAATCCCAAAAAGTCAGCCAGCTTTTCTGCAGCCTTCTTTATCAGGAAAAAACCCTTGCCATCTAAGTTGTGAACAACAGCAACCTTCTCTTCTTTGGTCAGATTCCCTACGGATTTTCCGGTCATGCTAACGGCTTCTTTCATCATAATCTCCAGCAGCTCATCAACATTGCCCACAAACAGTTCCGGGGTCTGGGTGAGGGCTGAGGAGCCGGAACCGGTAAAGGACCGTAAGGTATTCTCACATTTAATCATATCTGTTATATCTAAATTAATGCACAGGCTTCCATTCACTTTTCCATATTCGTCACGGAAGTACTTGCTGGAAGAACGTAAGATCCGGCCGGTGGGTGTGGCGTTAACGTAGCTGTACTGGTCATCCGGTGCTGCGGATCCCTTTAAAATCTCTAATCCGGCATTGGTGCCTCCGTCTCCGACTTTTCTTCCGGTCACATGTCCGTTCCAGATTGCAACGATTGTCTGGTCATACGGCAGGGTAAGGTCATGCAAAACCACTTCACAGTTTTCTCCGAATTGCATCGCAATGCATTTTGCAATGTCAGACAACAGGTTCAGGTTATCAGATACATATCCCATAGTAGTATTTTATCCTTTCAACAAAATGTCTAAATAAATTATAAATGAAATGTGAGATAAAGTCCAGTAATAATCCATTATTTGTTGAATAAAAAAGTTAACATTATAAAAAACAAACAAAAAAACGAAAGTAATTCCATTATTATTGTTGACAAAACACATGAAGTATAGTATATATTGATTATGAGTTAAACAAAATGTTGAAGGCCAATCAACAAAAAGTTCAAACCATATTTTTAAAAGGAGGTATTTTATGAAAAGAGCAATTAGTATTATTATGGCTGCAGGTATGGCTGCATTAGCGGTTACCGGCTGCGGCAGCAGTTCTTCCACACAGGCCACCACAGCACAGACAACAGCGGCCAGCGGGGAGACAACAAGCGGGGAAACATCTGCTCCGGCAGAAAACAAGGAAGCACAGGTGATCACGTTCTGGTACAACAACACAGGGGATGAAGCAGCTGTCTATGAGAAGGCGATCAGTGAGTACAATGCTTCCCAGAGCAATTATAAGGTGGAAGGTTTAAGCGTTACGGATGCTCAGAAAGTAATCGTAGCCATGAGCAGCAACGAATCACCTGATGTAATCAAAATAAGCAACCAGACCGTGGTGCAGTATCAAAAAAATGGCTTGCTGGAAAGCCTGCAGCCATATGCAGACAAGGAATCCTTTGATTCCTCCATTTATTCCGAGCAGGCTATGAATGCAAATACCATTGACAGAGCCATTTATGCTCTTCCCCTTGATGCCTACACCATCCAGATGTACTACAACAAGGAACTGTTAAAGGAAGCCGGATACACCGAGCCGCCAAAAACCATGGAAGAGATGTATGAGATGGCGGTAAAGGCCACGAAGGTAGATGGCAGCGGAAATATTGAGGTGCTTGGATATCCCTTATTCCCATATGCTTCTGCAAGACAGGAGCTGATCTACGGCTTTGGCGGAAGATGGTGGGATGAGGAATCCAATGTTACTCCTGATAACGCAGGTATTTTAGAGAGCCTTAATATGAACGTTAAATACAGAGACCAGTTTGGCGGAAAGGCTCTGGATGGGTTTATTGGAACGGCAAATACAAACCGCTATACAGAGCAGGATATGTTCTTCCAGGGCAAGCAGCTGTTCCGTCTTGACGGTTCCTGGCTTCCTACGATGATGAAGAACTTTAAATCCACCGTTGATTACGGCATTACCTTGATTCCTGGTACACAGGCAAATCCGGAGTTAAGAGGAACCAGCCGCTATGAGACTGACTCTGTAGCAGTACCGGCAATGGCTAAGAATAAAGATGGAGCCTGGGACTTTACAAAATGGCTCTGCAGTCAGGAAGGCGCTAAGATCATTGATCTTGGAACAGGAAATCTTCCGGCAGTAAAAGCTTTATACGATGATGCTGATATCAAGGCAGTTCCTGGATTTACAGAATTTATTGACGCTTTAAAGCAGGAAAAGGGCATTCAGTATCCGGTAATGGCAGATTATGATGAATACATATCCATGATCAATGCAACACTTGATACCGTTTATTCCGGTTCAAAGACTCCTGAAGAAGCACTGAAAGCTCTCGCAGGACAAAGCGCAAATTTAAAATAACAATTCACTAATTAGGGGCGCTGCAGGCAGAAATCTGCATAATGCAGTGCCCTGATCTTCATGTTTGAGAGGGGAAAAGGAATGAAGGGACGAAACGCGACACAGCGGGATTTTATAAACGGCCTGCTGTTTTCATCTCCGTGGATTCTGGGCTTTCTGGCTTTTAGCGTATACCCGCTGATAAGCTCTCTGTATTACAGCCTTACAAAGTTCAATGCCGTAACAGCTCCGCAGTGGGTGGGACTAGATAATTATAAAGACATCTTCAGTGATCCTCTTGTTTGGAAGAGCTTGGGAAATACCTTATTTATGGCCTTTGTATCTACGCCCATCAATCTGTTCGTAGCGCTGCTTCTGGCCAGCATCGTATGCGCCGATTTTAAGGGGCGCGGTTTTGTCAGGACAGCATTTTTCCTGCCTTCCGTAATCCCTATGGTTGCAGCGACTATGGTATGGATCTGGATGTTTGACCCTACCTACGGCTATATCAATAACGTATTAAGCTGGTTTGGAATCAGCGGGCCGGCATGGCTTATGGATGCTCATTATACCAAGTGGGCGCTGGTCCTCATGGGAACGTGGAACACCGGTACCATGATGTTAGTCTGCATGTCAGCCTTACAGTCCGTGCCAAGAAGCTACTATGAATCCGCAGAAATCGACGGTGCCGGAAAGGTTGCGAGATTTTTCTATATTACGGTACCATGCATTGCTCATGTTCTGGTGTATCAGGCCATTTTAAGTACCATAAATGCATTCCAGTATTTCCAGCAGGTGTACATTATTATTAGTGCAAATGCCGGAGTAAAGGGCGGAAGCGCCGCCGGCGGACCTGAGAATTCCATTCTTATGTATCCGCTGTATGTATTCCATAATGCATTTACCTATTTAAAGATGGGTAAGGCTTCGGCAATGGCGTGGCTGCTGTTTATCATTGTCGCAATCTTGACGGTTTTTATGACCAAAGTTACGAGAAAAGTTACAGAAAATGCCGGAGGTGAATAAGCATGAAGAATAGTATAAGCAAAGTTTTATTTTTTGCTCTGGTTGCCTTGCTGGCTTTGATTTTCATATCGCCCTTTATGGTTATGGTGCTCACTTCTTTCAAAACCAACAACGATGCGTTCACCATTCCGGTAAAGCTGTTTCCCCGTGTATGGGTGAAGGAGAACTATCCGGCAGCGTTTGCAGCAATTCCATATTTTAAGTACATGGGAAATACAGTGTTTATCACGGCCATTTCCCTTATAGGCCAGCTTCTGGTTACACCTATGGTAGCGTATTCCCTGGTGAAAATCAAATGGAAAGGCGCTGACATCATCTCAGGCCTGGTCATGGCAACGATGATGATCCCTATAACTGTTACCATGGTGCCATTGTATAAGATTTATTCTAAGCTTGGGCTTACGAATACATACATTCCCCTGATTCTTCCGGCATTTTTTGGAAAGGCATATTATATTGTTATTGTCCGGCAGTTTTTTGCAGGTATTCCAAACAGTCTGATTGAGGCAGGGAAAATCGACGGAGCTACGGAATTCCAGCGTTATTATAAAATTGCACTTCCCCTTTGCAAGCCGGTTCTTACCACCATCGGGATATATGCATTTTTGGATGCCTGGAGTGATTATTTATATCCTTTGATTTTTATAACAAAGCCTGGTATGTATACACTTTCCCTTGGACTTCAGCAGTATATGAGTGAATATTCCGTGGACTGGGCAAGGCTGATGGCAGCAGCGGTTGTATTTGTTCTTCCGGTCATTGTCTGCTTTGCGGTATTCCAGAAAAACTTTGTGGAAGGAATTGCAACCAGTGGTTTGAAGGCGTAATGAGCAGGTGAAACTATGCGAAAAATACAATCATTAAATGGAATTTGGCAATGGCATTCCGAAAGCGCCTCCCACGATGCCGTATATACGGGAGAAGTGCCGGGAACGGTGATCAGCCATATGCTTCAAAATAAGCTGATCGAGGATCCTTATTGGAGAAGCAACGAGTATGCTGTCCGGGAATTGATGGCAAATAATTATCTTTATGAAAGAAACTTTACGGTATCAGGAGAGGATTTGGATTTTTCCTGCGCAGAACTTATCTGCGACGGGATCGATACCATTGCCTCTATCAGTATCAATAGCCGCCTGGTGGCAGAAACCAGGGATATGCACAGAACCTACCGTCTCCCTGTAAAAGAATTTTTGCAGGAAGGAGAAAACCGGATCGAGGTCTTCTTTCACTCCCCTCTGGACTTCGTAAGGAAAGAGGATGAGGGAAATGATATCTTCTATGCCTCCACCGGATGTATCCACGGGAATGCAGCCCTTCGCAAGGCTCATTATATGTTTGGATGGGACTGGGGTCCTCAGCTTCCGGATATGGGGATCTTTCGCAATATAGCCATCAAATATTTCAGTGAAGCAAAAATCCAGGATGTCCAAATCAGACAAGAGCATGGGAGCAGCGGCAGCGCAGGGCTGAAATTTGAAGTAAAGATAAAGCAGCTTTCCTCTTATGAAAACAGACAGGAACAAAGGCAGACATGGTTTACCGAGACTGAAATAACAGATCCGGAAGGCGGGTTAGTATCCAGGACAGTTCGAAACAGCAGGGAATGGCAGTATGAAGAAACCATTCCGGAGCCCCGGTTATGGTGGCCCAACGGTTTAGGTGAGCATCCATTATACAGGGTGAGCATCCGCCTGTTAGATGAGGCGGAAACCTGTCATGACACCTATGAGTGCCGGATCGGTCTTCGGACCGTGACCGTTAGCACGGACAAAAATGAATACGGAAATGAGTTTGCCATTACGGTGAACGGAATTAAAATATTTACCATGGGAGCAAATTACATCCCGGAAGATAATATTTTAACAAGAGTGACGAAGGAGAGGACTGCACAGCTGATCGAAGACTGTGCCGCCGCTAACTTCAATTGTTTAAGAGTCTGGGGCGGAGGTTATTACCCTGATGACTATTTTTATGATAAATGCGATGAAGAAGGAATATTAATCTGGCAGGACCTGATGTTTGGATGCAATGTCTATGCATTAAACGACACATTTGAAGAGGACATTGTAGAAGAAACAAAGGACAATGTACGCCGTTTAAGGCACCATGCCTGTCTGGCCCTGTGGTGCGGTAATAATGAAATGGAATGGGGCTGGGCCGATGAGTGGGCAAGACTGAAAGGCCATCACCCCAGATATAAAGCGGACTATACAAAAATATTTGAATATATTCTCCCCCGGGCAATTAAGGCCTGTGATGATACCACCTTTTTCTGGCCGTCATCTCCGTCCTCAGGAGGAGCCTTTGACAATCCCAATGCGACCAACCGCGGGGATCAGCATTACTGGGAGGTCTGGCATTCAGGAAAGCCATTTACGGAATATGGAGATTTCAGTTTTTGTTCCGAATATGGATTCCAATCCTTTCCCCACAGCAAAACCATAGCCTCCTTTACCCTGCCGGAGGACCGGAATATTTTCAGTAAGGTTATGGAATCCCACCAGAAAAACCCGGCAGCTAACGGGAAAATATTAAACTACATAGCAGATTACTTCCTTTATCCAAAGGATACGGATTCCTTGGCATATATCTCTCAGATTCTTCAGTTAAAGGCCATTGAGTACGGCGTGGAACACTGGAGAAGAAAACGGGGGCAATGCATGGGTTCTCTCTACTGGCAGCTCAATGACTGCTGGCCGGTGGCTTCCTGGGCGAGCATTGATTATTACGGACGCTGGAAAGCGCTCCATTACGGGGCCCGCAGGTTTTATGCGCCCTTTACCATTTCCATCGGTGAAGAGAAGGAACTCTCTCCTCATGTTTCCTATTACGTTCATAATGATACCAGGGAGGAACAGCAGTGCAGAGCGGATATTCTTCTTATGGATCATGAATTTAGGGTATTATGGGAAGAAGCATGGGAAGGCGGCTTGCCGGCGTTGTCGGTGTTAAAGTGCAAGGAAACAGATTTTTCTCCATGGACCGATGATGAGGCCCTTTGTTCTTCTGTTTATTCCGTATTCCGGTTATTCAGGGGAGAAGAGCTTCTTACGGAACGGACGGTATTGTTTGTGAAGCCAAAGCATTTTGATTATCATGCCCCGGCTTATGATGTTTCAGTTACAGAGTCAGAGCATAGCTTTGATATTACGGTGAAGGCTTCCTGCTTCTGCCAGTATGTGGAACTTTATTTGAAAGACTTTGACGTTATTTTCTCTGATAACTTTTTTGATATCACATCACCGGAAGGAGTTACGGTTCACGTAAGCAAAAAAGACTTTAAAGACCATATGAGCCCAGACCTGGTGAAAGAGAACCTGGTGGTGCGGAGTGTGGCTGACAGTTATGGAAGCTGAGACGGGAGGAAATAAGGATGGAACTTACACAGGAACAGATACAACAATTAGAGACACCCTGCCTGGTGATTGATGTGGAACTGGCGGAAAAGAACATAAGACGAATGCAGGAAGCAGCTGATCAAGCCGGCTGTCGGCTGCGTCCTCATATCAAGACCCATAAAATGCCCTTATTTGCCGAAATGCAGATGAAGGCCGGTGCAAGCGGGATCACCTGCGCCAAAGTAAGTGAAGCTGAGGTCATGGCTGACGGAGGCATGGAGGATATTTTCATTGCTTATCCTATGGTCGGAAATTTCCGTATCCAGAGGGCGATTGCGTTAGCAAAAAGGATCAAACGGCTCATTTGGGCCATTGACAGCCTGGAAGGTGCTAAGTCGCTGAATCAGGCAGCTTCAGACCAGGATATGATCCTGGAAGTCCGTATGGAGATTGATACGGGAGCCGGACGCACAGGAGTGCCCATGGACCGGGCGGTGGAGCTGGCCCTTGCCCTTAAGCAGATGAAGCATTTAAACCTGACAGGTATATTTACATTTAAGAGCCTGATTCTGTCCGGCAAGCCAACGGAGGACAATATGCTGGCTGCTGAGGAAGAAGGAAACATGATGGCTGAAGCTGCTATGATGTTAAAAAAAGCAGGAGTAGAGATTCAGGACATCAGCGCTGGTTCGTCCCCCACCGGTGTTCAGGTTGCACAGACGGGAATGGTAAATGAGATCCGCCCTGGTACCTATATTTTTGATGATTTTATGCTGACTAAGGAAAAGGTAGCCGATATCAGTGAGATCGCTGTCCGGTTCTATGCGACGGTAGTCAGCTGCCAGCATTCGGATTATGCCGTTGTAGACGGAGGAACCAAGTGCTTTCCAACGGACGTGGTTCCTGGGCAGCCGCCGTTTTACTATCCCGGATATGCGGTGGTGGAAGGCGATGACAATCTTAAGTTATCACGAATGAATGAAGAGCATGGGATCATTACAGCTGTAAACGGGGAGACCGGGCTGCATGTGGGTCAGGTTCTGTCCCTGATCCCCATTCATGTATGTACGGCTGTTAATATGCAGAATACTGTATACATTCTGGAGAACGGTTCTCTCAGAAAACAAAAAGTAGATGCAAGAGGGATGCTGATATGAGTTACATTCTGATCAAAAACGGATTGATTTATGACGGAAGCGGAGAACAGCCGTATCAAAGTGATGTTCTGATCGAGGGGGAAAGAGTGATTGAAATTGCCCCGGATATTGAGAGGGAAGATGCCCAGGTGATCGACGCTTCCGGGAAGGCGGTAACTCCCGGTTTTATTGATATTCACCGTCATTGCGATATTGCGCCTTTTACCAATCCTCATTTCGGGGAAATAGAACTGGCCCAGGGAATAACAACCACCTTTGTGGGCAACTGCGGTCTTGCACCTGTGCCTTCGGTTCCCTCATGGCGGAAGGAATTATATGATTACCTGGAACCGGTAATCGGAAGACTTCCTGATGATATGGCCTTTGAGACCTATGAAGATTACAGGAAAGCTCTGGAAGCAGCAGATCTACCACTCAACATGGGATTTTTTGCAGCTTCGGATAGTATCAAAGTAGCTCTAAAGGGGTTTGGGAGCAAGGCCTATACAGCAGAAGAGCTTAAAACAGCTCAGGAGTACGTGAAAAGCGCATTAGCCCAAGGAGCCTTTGGGGTTACACTGGGAATCATGTATCAGCCGGAATGCTATTCAAACAGGGAGGAACTTACAACGGTTGTAAAGGCAGTTGCCGGAAACGGCGGCATTCTCTGCACCCATATCCGGGGAGAGGGAGACAGCCTGGTGGAGTCTGTGGAAGAAGTGATCGATGTGGCGGCAAAGGCAGGGGTTCCCCTAAATATCAGCCATTTAAAATCAACGGGTATCAAGAACTGGAATAGCAGGATCTTTGAGGCGATTCAGAGGATTGAACAGGCCAGGGAATCAGGGCAGGATGTCACTGCAGATTTTTATCCCTATGACGGCGGTTCCACCACCCTCCAGTCCTTACTTCCGCCAACTATTATGGAAGAGTCCTTCGAGGCTCTGGTAAAAGGTTTATCAGGCCCAGAAGGGAAGCAGAGGCTACGCTCAGAGCTAAATAAGGTTCACCAGGGCTGGGATAATATGTCGGAAAGCATTGGCTGGGACCGGATCATCATCAGCTCCGTCACCCTCGAAAAGCATATATTTATGCAAGGACAGACAATCGCAGCTCTGGCGGAAAAGCTGGGATATGAAGAGCCTTCTGATCTTGTGGCAGACTTACTTGTGGAGGAAAACGGGAAAGTGGGAATTATTGTGTTAAGCATGTCCCAGCAGGATGTGGATGCAGTGGCCCGTCTTCCCTTTACCCTTTTGATTTCTGACTCCCTGTACGGCGGTGACGGAAAGAACGCTCATCCCCGTCTCCTTGGGACGACTGCAAGATTTTTAAATGATTTTGTAATAAAGCGAAAGGTGCTGTCCATGGAGCAGGCCATCAGTAAGATGACTTATCAGCCTGCAAAACGGATGGGCCTGGAGGACAGGGGGCTTTTAAGGCCCGGATACCAGGCAGATGTACTGGTATTTCAGCCGGAGAGTTTCTTAGATCATGCAGATTACACCGGAAAACATGACCTGTGTACGGGCATGGACCTGGTGCTGGTGGGAGGAAAACAGGTGCTGGCAGACGGCATTCTTGTGGACCGCACCAGTGGGAAGCTGTTAAGAAAGGGCTTTAATTAAATAGTAGGAACCCCCTTCCAGGCATATATATATGCCTTAAGAAGCCGGGCAGAAAAAAGGAAAGAAGGAAGCAGACATGAATATTTATGAAAAACTGAAGGAACTTAATTTGGAGATCCCGGCAGCTCCGCCTAAAGGAGGAGTATATGCCCCGTGCCAGGAATTTGGAAATAACCTGGTGTACATATCAGGCTGCGGGCCGGTGATCGGAGGAGAAGGGATTAGTGGAAAGCTTGGAAATGAGTTTACCACAGAAGAAGGAAAAACCTTTTCCAGAAATGCCATGTTAAATGTTCTTGCAGTGTTACAGGATAAAATCGGGGATTTGAACCGGATAAAACGTGCAGTCAAAATTCTTACCTTTGTAGCAAGTGAGGATACCTTTTATGAGCAGCCGGCAGTGGCTAACGGAGGAAGTGAATTACTGCTGCAGCTTTTGGGGCAGGAGAATGTACCGGCCCGTTCAGCCATAGGTGTCAACGTATTACCTGGAAATATTCCTGTTGAGACAGAAGCTATTTTTGAAATTGAATAATAATCTTTGATGAGGGATAAAAATGGATCGCCAATTTAAAAATAATTTAATAGAGTCATTATACGTACATTACCCATTAAAACCGGAGTACGACAAAAGCATGGAGACTTATAATTTGAAAAAGCCGGTTTTGTCTTCCGTGAGTTTATGGGATGGAACCAGCCTGGAGCCATGGAGCTTTGACGGTGAGGGTGAAGTTCAGGTAAAGGATGGAAAAATATTGTTCCTGGAAACAAAGTCACGGGCAGACCATTGGCCGGATAATGAAGTCAGGGCAAACGATGCGGCAGCAGGACTTTACGCCACATTTGGAAGCTATATTGCAAAGCTTAACGTGAAAGGGCTGGAACTTGGAAAAGGAAACCGGATATGGTTTAAAATCCGTCCCATTTGCCCTGGCCTTCACAGCCCAATCGTGCGTGTTGGATTTGTCAATAATGGGGTAACCAAGATACCGGATGTCTATTCAAGAGAAGGCTTTAATGCCATCAATTTAAAAAATAATGAATGGAATACCTGTACCTGGGAGATTGATTCCATTGCCCATGATGCAATCGAGGAGCTATCATTTAACATTCACCGATATGGCAAGGAAGTGAGCACTGGAGATGATCTAAGATTTGAGCTCTGTGATATTCAGCTTCAGGAGGTAAAACCAGGAGTTGTTCATGGATGGCAGTGTGAGGAAGAGGAAGTAGTATATTCTACAACCGGTTACTTTACAAACGGGAGAAAAACCGCAATTGCCAATACCTCAGCCAAAGAGTTTGAAATCGTGAGGGAAGAAGACGGCTTAGAGAAAGAAGTGGCATACCGCGGGCAGATTGAGAAGGTGGAAAACCACCTGGGAAGCTTTAGGGTATTGGATTTTTCAGACTTAAAAACCGAAGGCACATACAGGATCCGGTTTGGAAATACGGTAAGTGAGCGGTTTATCATAGGAAATGACTTATTGGAAAGTACCTTGTGGAAGCTGACCAATTTCATGTATTGTGAGCGGTGCGGCTATCCGGTACCTAACTGTCATGGAACCTGCCATCAGGATGTGATCGCAGAACACAACGGGGTGAAATTGGTATATGCAGGCGGCTGGCACGATGCGGCAGATGTTTCCCAGCAGACCATGCAGACGGCAGAGATCTTAGATGCCATGATCGCTTCCGCAGGGAAGGTGAAGGATTCTGATCCAATGCTGTACCGCAGAATGATGGAAGAAGCAAACTGGGGACTGGATTTTGTGCTTCGAATGCGCTTTGGAGACGGCTACCGTGCATCCCATGCGGCCATCCGCAGGTGGACCGACAACTTCATAGGAAATATGGATGATTGTGAAGCAGATGTTCACAACCGGTCCTTTGAAAACTTTGTTTTTGCTGCAGTAGAGGCCGGTGCCGGAGAAGCGTTTAAGGAACTGGATCAGGAGTTGGCATGGAAGTGCGTAGATGCGGCGAAAGAAGACTTCCGTTTTGCAGATGAACGGTTCCGGGAAGTTGGAGTGGAAGGACCGTATCATTTACTGGAACATACGGCAGGCTCCAGCCTTTCCCAATACTATGCTGTTGCAGCATGGGCTGCAGGCAGGATATACAAAATTACCGGAGACAGCTATTTTTATTATAAGGCTGCCGAGTATGCGGATAAGGTAATTTCCTGTCAGGAAACCAGGAATGACCTGCCCATGAGGGGATTCTTCTACAGAGATGAAACCAAAACCCATATCGTCCATTTCTCCCATCAGGCGAGGGATCAGGTTTTTGCCATGGCCCTGGCAGAGGTTTGCGGTGCCCTTTCAGAGCATGAAAACAAGGCGGTGTGGGAAGACGGCTTAAAGCTCCATGGGGAATATTTTAAAGGCCTTCAGAAGTATACGGCTCCCTATGGCATGCTGCCGG
The DNA here is from genome assembly GCF_044987295.1 of Lacrimispora sanguinis. Taxonomy (NCBI): domain Bacteria; kingdom Bacillati; phylum Bacillota; class Clostridia; order Lachnospirales; family Lachnospiraceae; genus Lacrimispora; species Lacrimispora sanguinis. The sequence goes on from NZ_CP173277.1 coordinate 4,627,338, forward strand.
CCGGAATCCATCACATCAGCGAGGCAGATGACCAGGAAGCCTTCCATGTGGTGCATCCAAAGGTTGATTATGAGAGAGAACGGATCAATTATGTGGAGCAGTTAAAGCAAGGGACTGACCTGGGTAACGGATACTATGTAAGAACCTTCCCGGTTTGGTTTTCCTACCGTGGAAATTCCGCAATCCAGCTGTCTATGGGAAAAGCGGCTTCAATCATAGGAACGTATTTTGGCGATGGGGAGTTAATTGAAATTGCCAGAGAGCAGCTTTACTGGACCCTTGGAAAGAACCCATTCGGTCAGTCATTGATCTACGGAGAAGGAAACCATTATGGACAGGAATATACGGCTCTGCTTGGAGAAACGGTTGGAGAGATGCCGGTAGGTGTACAGACCAGAGGAAACGAAGACCTTCCTTATTGGCCGCCCGCCAATATTGCGACCTATAGAGAAGTGTGGACAACGCCGCCGGGACGTTTTATGTGGGTCGCAGCTGATTTGATTTAAATTAAGGATGTCTCAAATGTATTTTTAAACTCATTACTATTTACATTGTATAAAGTTGAAATTCACATTTGAGACATCCTCTTTCTTTTTGTATGAACATGGAAATAAGCCAGGCTCTCCCTATCTGTGTTTTCTCAACATATTAAAAAGGGAAAGACTATAAAATACAACAGCAGTACAAAGTAAGATCACAATGCTGGCAGTCGGTGTCACCTCATGCCCTCCAAAGCGGAATGTTACGCCCATATACTCTTTAAATTCCTCCAAATAAATGGCTGGTATTCCATCAAAGGAGTTCTGCATGGGCACCTCCATCAATACCTGACGAAACAGTGATGCGCCATGGGAAACAGGAAATACTTTTATAACCGTTTGCACTGATGCAGGCAAAGTTCCTACGGGAAGATAGATACCGGTTAAAAATCCAATCAGAGTGCCCAGAATAGTACTGGCTGTGCTGAATGCGCTATGACTCTTGAAAAATGACACAACAAAGCAAACCAAAGAAGTGTTAGTTAATGCCGTAAGAAGTATTAGCAAGAAGACCTTCATACAGGCAATGGGAGTAAGCCATTCTCCTCCGCTGTGCACGATATAAATTTCTGCGACCACAGCCGTAACAAGGGCCATGATCACGCCAATTAAAAAGGAGCTTCCAATATATCCGCCAGTGATGCTGCTTCTTTTAATGGGGGAAGAATCAAAATCCTTATTGATTTTTTGCACTTTGTCATCGATCATAACACCAAACGCACCCATAGTGGTGGTCTTAGAAGTAACTGTAAGAAGTCCTGAAACCAGCCAGCTGTTCATCATAGTCTGTGCATTCTTAAGATCCTTCATGGAATCGTTCATCCATACATCTCCTAAGAACAACGCATAAAGCCCAATAATAATGAAAACGGACAGAAGAGAGAAAAATACAGCGAGCCTGTCACGAAAAAATAACTTCAAATTACGTTCAATAAAAACTATCATTGCCGCAGCTCCTTTCCTGTAATGCTGATAAAGGCCTCATCCATGGTTCCCTGAAGGACCTGAAAGCTATTAATATAACTTTGGCATTTTTCTACAATGGGAATAGCAGCCATGGTATCCGGCAGCTTTACAACAAACTCGCCCGCCGATACGGTGAAAACCAGCTCTAGTTCCTCCATGGTTTGCCGCAGGGCTGCTTCATTCAGTACGGACATTCTTAAGGTATCAGTGGTATACTGTGTTTTTAATGCGGCAGGCGTACCCTTTGCTGCAATTTCCCCGTGATCGATGACAATCACATAATCTGATTCGGCCGCTTCCTCCATGTAATGGGTGGTCAGAAAAACCGTCATACCTGTTTTCATTTGAAGCTGTCTGATTGTATTCCAAATGCTTTTCCTGGTTTGAGGATCAAGGCCAGTAGTAGGTTCGTCAAGGAACAGGATTTGAGGCGTATGGATCAGCGCGCGGGCAATATCTGCCCTTCGCCGCTGACCGCCAGAAAGCTGCCCGTAAGGCCTGTCTGCTAATTCATTTAATTCTGTTGCTGCTATGGCTTCATGTACGGCATTTTTGATCCTGGCTTTATCCGATGTGTATAAGCCAGCCCGGATGGTCAGATTTTCTCTTACGGTGAGTAACGTGTCAAGTACACTATCCTGAAATACTACGCCGATCATTTCCCGGATAGCCTGATTATCGTGCCGAAGGTCAAGCCCGTTGATCGTGATTTCCCCTTTATCAAAATCCAATAAGGTACATAAGATATCAATGGTAGTTGATTTTCCTGCACCATTAGGACCAAGAAAGGAAAACAGCTTTCCTTGCTCCACATAAAAACTGATATCTTTTACGGCAGTTAGTTTGCCGTAATTTTTTCTTAGGTTGGCTACTTCTATAATCTTTTTCATATATGATCCCCCTTAAAGCAAGTTGTAAAAAGGACGGCAAGCTTAATCAGCCAACCGTCCAGGCATTATAAGTACATTGGTAATGTCGTTTCAGGCTTTCATTAAGTTGACCTGCCAGTGATTGAACCTCATTAAGCAGCGAAGCAGATTGCGAATATCCGATTGACTAACTCTATTTGTCATACACGGTTGCTTTTATGCTAAAGGACATTGGGAACTTATCCGTATTATAATCGTAGTTAAATAGTCCATCTCCTATATTGTGCAAGCCGCCAGCATCAAAGAAGTTTTCCTTAAATTCATTGAAATGTTCAATATGCAGTCCCGCAGAAGTAAGGGAATTGATTAAATCTGAAACCGTATACATCCAAAAATATGCCTTAACACCATGCTTTGGTTCAGAGGCATATCCACCTATAGAATCTTCAACATCGGGTTCTTTTCCGAAATAAGGATACTTTACTTCCATCACATTGTTGGAAAGCTTTTGTTCATCCATTGCCAGAAAGAACGGATGGCTGTCAAATACATAGAAAAATCCATCATCCTTGAGTAAATGACGTATGGTTTGTCCCCATTTTTTAAGATCAGGAAGCCAACCGATCGCCCCCTCGGATACGAACACGACATCATATTTTTCATTATGACAATCCATGAATTTCATGATATCGGATTCTATAAAATCAATATTTGTAATATTCAAATCCTCTGCCAGTTTTTTTGCATAGTGAATATTATCCGGCACCAAGTCAACACCTGTTGCACTGGCTCCCATTCTTGCTAGCAATATCGTATCTGCGCCGGTGTTACATTGTAAATGAATAATCTTTTTTCCGCTCAAATCTCCAAGTTCATTTTTAATATATTTATTGAACTTATGGCTGCCATCTAAAAGAGATTTTTTAAATGCAATGTAGTGGTCTTGTGAAACTTGGCTCCATGCGTGTTTGTTTGAATCTACCTCTATCATATTCCAACCTCCGTAATTAATAAAAGTGTAAATTTCATTTGGTAAATATCATTTAGCAAATCAATACAGTTAATACCCTTTTGCCGGACGTTTTGGCCTAAAGAGCATGATTCCATATTATACCATTCATTGTATGACAGAACAAGCTTTGCATGATGATCCAATATGCAAATAAATGCAGGGATTTGAGGCGGCAAAAAAAGAGGAAATGCAGCACCCATGAGCGGAATGGGCAATTAAACGCGCAAGAATCAATATTTAACAGTATTTAATGTCCATGGCTGGTTCATTCTATTTGAAAAGGATCATGGCTGGTCATGGCATGAATCGTGACTGAAGTTAAGGATTCCTCGAACAAATGTTTGCAATAAGGAAAAAGATATGATATAATGAAGAAAATCGGTTGCTAAATGATTCAGGTGCGGGCTAGATATGGTCCGCATTCTATTGTTCTCATATTTAGAATTATAGTTTATTACAGGAGTATATTATGGCAAAACAGTATATTAAGATAAGAGGTGCCAATGAGCACAACTTAAAGAATATTTCCGTGGATATTCCAAGAAATGAGCTGGTTGTCTTAACCGGCCTCAGTGGTTCGGGAAAGTCTTCCCTGGCTTTTGATACCATCTATGCTGAAGGGCAGAGACGATATATGGAGTCTCTTTCCTCCTATGCCCGGCAGTTCTTAGGGCAGATGGAAAAGCCGGATGTGGAAAGCATTGAAGGACTTTCACCGGCCATTTCCATTGACCAGAAGTCTACCAACCGTAACCCTCGTTCGACAGTGGGTACGGTTACAGAGATTTATGATTATATGAGGCTTTTGTATGCCAGGATCGGAATTCCTCACTGCCCCAAATGCGGGAGGGAAATCCGCAAGCAGACCATTGATCAGATGGTGGATCAAATCATGGAACTGCCAGAGCGGACGAAGATCCAGCTTTTGGCCCCTGTTGTCCGTGGACGGAAGGGGGAGCATGCGAAGGTTTTAGAGCATGCCCGGAGAAGTGGATACGTAAGGGTACGCATTGACGGAAATCTATATGAGCTTTCCGAGGAAATAAAGCTGGATAAGAATATCAAACACAGCATTGAGGTGGTAGTGGATCGTCTTGCGATTCGAGAAGGAATCGAAAAGCGTCTGACCGACTCCATTGAGACAGTTTTGGAACTGGCAGGCGGACTGATGACCGTAGATGTAGTGGATGGACAGCCCATTAATTTCAGCCAGAGCTTTTCCTGTCCGGACTGCGGCATCAGCATTGATGAGGTGGAGCCCAGAAGCTTTTCCTTTAACAATCCGTTCGGTGCCTGCCCGGATTGTTTTGGGCTTGGATATAAGATGGAATTTGACGAGGATCTGATGATCCCGGATAAGAGCTTAAGCATTGACCAGGGAGCCATAGTGGTGATGGGCTGGCAGTCCTGTACGGATAAGGGCAGCTATACCCGGGCTATTTTGGAGGCCCTTGCAAAAGAATATAAATTCCGACTGGATACTCCTTTTGAGGATTATCCGAAGGAAGTCCATGATGTTCTCATCAATGGAACCAATGGGAAGGAAGTCAAGGTTCATTATAAGGGACAGAGGGGAGAGGGCGTTTACGACGTGGCATTTGAAGGCCTTGTCCAAAATGTTGCCCGTAGATACCGGGAAACTTACTCCGACTCCTCCAAGGCGGAGTATGAATCCTTTATGCGGATCACGCCCTGTCCTTCCTGCGGAGGTATGAGACTTAAGAAGGAATCCCTGGCGGTAACGGTTGGAGATAAGAATATTTATGAAGCTACCAACATGTCAATTGTTAAGTTCCGTAATTTTATGGACGAAATGGTGCTGACCCCTATGCAGCACGCCATTGGAGACCAGATTTTAAAGGAAATACGAGCTAGAATATCGTTCCTTATTGATGTTGGACTTGACTATCTGTCCCTGACCCGTGCTACAGGAACTTTGTCCGGCGGCGAAGCTCAGAGAATCCGTCTGGCGACCCAGATCGGTTCCGGCCTTGTAGGTGTTGCTTACATTCTGGACGAGCCAAGCATAGGGCTTCACCAGAGGGATAATGATAAATTGTTAAAGACCCTCTTGCACCTTCGCGATTTGGGAAACAGCGTGCTCGTGGTGGAGCATGACGAGGATACCATGATGGCAGCAGATTACATTGTGGATATCGGCCCTGGAGCCGGGGAGCACGGTGGAAATGTGGTCGCTACGGGAAATGCCAAGCAGATCATGAAGAATAAGGATTCCATTACTGGCGCCTATTTAAGCGGACGGATTAAAATTCCGGTTCCCAAGGAGAGAAGACAGCCTACCGGCTATCTGACCGTAAAAGGAGCAGCGGAAAACAATCTGAAAAACATTGATGTGACCTTCCCGCTGGGAGTTATGACCTGCGTGACCGGTGTATCCGGTTCTGGGAAGAGTTCTCTTGTCAACGAGATCCTTTATAAATCCCTGGCGAAAAAATTAAACCGTGCCAGGATCATTCCAGGAAAACATAAGGCAATTGAGGGAACGGAGCAGCTGGATAAGATCATCGCCATTGACCAGTCCCCCATTGGACGGACGCCTAGGTCCAATCCGGCAACTTATACAGGAGTATTTGATTTGATCCGTGACTTGTTTGCTTCCACTTCCGATGCAAAAGCAAAGGGCTATTCCAAGGGGCGTTTCAGTTTTAATGTAAAAGGTGGACGATGCGAAGCCTGCAGCGGCGATGGAATCATTAAAATCGAGATGCATTTCCTTCCGGATGTTTATGTTCCCTGCGAGGTCTGCGGCGGTAAACGGTATAACCGTGAAACACTGGATGTAAAATACAAGGGAAAAAATATTTATGACGTCCTGAACATGACAGTAGAGGAAGCACTGAAGTTTTTTGAAAATGTTCCTTCTATTGCAAGGAAGATCGCCACACTCAATGATGTAGGGCTTTCCTATATCAGGCTTGGGCAGCCGTCTACGGAGCTTTCCGGAGGAGAAGCCCAGAGAATCAAGCTGGCTACAGAATTGAGCAAGCGGGGAACCGGAAAGACCATTTACATTTTAGACGAGCCTACGACCGGCCTTCATTTTGCAGATGTTCATAAGCTGATCGAGATTTTACACAAGCTTTCGGAAGGCGGCAATACGGTTGTTGTTATTGAACATAATCTGGATGTGATCAAGACAGCGGATTACCTCATTGACATCGGACCGGAGGGCGGCGAAAAGGGCGGTACGATAATTGCCCAGGGTACGCCGGAAGAGGTTGCAGAATGTCCTTCCTCATATACAGGGTATTATGTGAAAAGGTTTTTGAGTAGGCCGCTGGCTGAATGAGATAAGGTATAAAAGTACTTCTTTAAGCTTTGAGTTTGTGAATCAAGTAGATGTGTAAATATGTCTACTTGATTCATTCGTTTATAAAAATGTTAAAAAGATGGAACAATAGAGCAGGGAAGATTTCAAGAAAATACTTGTCAAGCAAGTGGAAGTAGAATATAATGTAACCCAAAGCTTTATTTGTTAAAGATGAAATTAGGAGGAATACCGTGGAGAGAGAAATGATTATCGTTCTGGATTTCGGTGGACAATACAACCAGCTGATTGCCAGAAGGGTTAGAGAATGCAATGTTTACTGTGAGGTTCATCCCTACACACTGTCACTGGACAAGATTAAGGAAATGAATCCGAAAGGAATTATTTTTACAGGCGGTCCAAACAGCGTGTATAAGGAGGATTCCCCACTTTGTTCAAAGGAAATCTTTGATATGGGAATACCGATTCTGGGAATCTGCTACGGTACTCAGGTTATGGCATATATGCTGGGCGGCAAAGTTGCTACAGCACCTGTTAGTGAATTCGGAAAGACAGAAGTTAACGTGGAAACTGACAGCAAAATTTTAGAAAATGTAAGTTCCAAGACGGTTTGCTGGATGAGCCATACGGATTACGTAGAGAAGGCACCGGAAGGGTTCCATGTTACTGCTCATACACCGGTATGCCCGGTTGCTGGTATGGAATGCGAAGAACGCGGCCTTTATGCCGTACAGTTCCATCCTGAGGTTATGCATACCCAGGAAGGCGCCAAGATGCTTTCCAATTTTATTTATAATGTCTGTAAGTGTTCCGGCGACTGGAAGATGGACTCCTTTGTTGAGGCTTCCATTGAGGCCATCAGGGAAAAGGTTGGAGACGGCAAAGTACTTTGCGCCTTATCCGGCGGTGTAGACTCTTCCGTAGCTGCGGTTATGTTAGCGAAAGCTGTCGGAAAACAGCTTACCTGCGTATTTGTTGACCACGGTCTTCTTCGTAAGAACGAGGGTGATGAGGTTGAGGCCGTATTTGGACCTGAGGGACCTTATGATTTGAACTTTATCCGCGTTAATGCCCAGAGCCGTTTCTATGACAAGCTGTCAGGGGTAGAAGATCCTGAAACAAAACGTAAGATCATTGGCGAGGAATTTATCCGCGTATTTGAGGATGAAGCTAAGAAGATCGGAAAAGTGGATTTCTTTGTACAGGGAACCATTTATCCTGACGTGATCGAGTCTGGCCTTGGTAAGTCAGCAGTGATCAAATCCCATCATAATGTGGGAGGACTTCCAGAGCATGTAGATTTTAAAGAGATTATCGAACCTTTGAGACTTCTGTTTAAAGATGAGGTTAGAAAAGCAGGTCTGGAGCTTGGTATTCCGGAATATCTGGTTTACCGTCAGCCATTCCCAGGTCCAGGACTTGGTGTTCGCATTATCGGTGCAATTACTCCTGAGAAAGTAAGAATCGTTCAGGAGGCAGATGCAATCTATAGAGAAGAGATTGCCAAGGCTGGTGTAGATAAGGGACTGGGACAGTACTTTGCAGCACTTACCAATATGCGTTCTGTAGGCTGCATGGGAGACGAAAGAACCTATGATTATGCCATTGCATTAAGAGCGGTGCTTACCTCTGACTTTATGACGGCTGAATCTGCAGAACTGCCTTGGGAAGTTTTAGGGACAGTGACCAGACGGATCGTAAATGAAGTGAAGGGCGTGAACCGAGTGCTTTATGATTGCACGGGGAAACCGCCGGCTACAATTGAATTCGAGTAACAAACAGTTTCGGGAACCCCTGTGTTTATGCGGGTTCCCGAACTTTTTTTATGGCAAGTGGTACCCAAATAACACCCAAAATACCAGATGTTTGAATATGGCATTATAAGTGTAAATGATTTTCTCTAAATTTTACATCATGAAAGTGGTTCTAACCAGTTAAGTGTGCTTCACCAGAAAACGCAGCAAAACATTGATTATGGGGATTTTGTTCGGGTTCTGCTGTATGAACGCTTTTGAACCTCAAGTCCATTTTGAACTTAGCAAATTGATTGTAATAGTTTAATTAATAAAGCGGGCCCGGAGTACCAAGGCCCGCTCTTATCATTAACATCTTTTTGTCTTTCCCCAGTTGTCCTTTAAGTCTTACCAGTAGGTTTCTTTTATTTCTTATATTCACCATTCACGTTCATGTTCGCATTCACATTCACATTCACGTTCATTTTCATATTCATATTCATATTCACGTTCATGCTCACATTCACATTCGTGTTCGCGTTCGCATTCGCATTCGCATTTTGGTTTGCATTCGTGTTTGCATTCGCATTCACATTTTGGCTTGCATTCCCATTTTACTTTGCATTCGCATTTTGATTCGCATTCACATTTTGGTTTGCATTTACATTTATGCTCACATTCACGTTTTGGTTTGCATTCGCATTCACGTTTTGGTTTGCATTCGCACTCACATTTTGGTTTGCATTCGCGCTCGCGTTCACGCTCGCATTCACATTTTGGTTCACAATTCTTACAAATTATTCTACATTTCATAGCTTCGTTTTTCATATACTATGACTCCTTTCATGCTGTTACATTAATAGTATATGGGACAAGCAGGCAAGGTGTGAATTTTGAGAATGGCTTACTTTTATCTCCTGAAGGCAGTCAAATAATGATACGATACTATGAATCGGCGAACCAGTTACCGGTTCCCCGCCCATTTGTATTACCGCGTTTCCATCCAAAACGTCTATTAAAGCAGCACATAAATTGTGTATCGTCCAAAGAAATTCGTACTATAATGTATGAACTAAATAGACAAAGTGTGTTAATAGCGGTTTGCCCATGACAATTCAACCAGCTCTGGATAATTTGAGTCCTAGACCTTGCAAACTGTATAATGCAAGTGTTTTCTTTAGGGAATATGGGTACTTGGAAAATTATCGTAAGTTTTATAAAGAATCAGGAGTGGTTCGGGTCAGGCAGGGTAACTTTGGATACAGTGTATTGAGAGAAAAGGATGAATTCCTCTATTTAAAATGGAAATCAACTCTAATTTATGTACGGATTGGAGAAAGCATAGGGTATAACAGGGATTTTCAAGTGACTGATATGAAGGTGATGATGGAAGAGAAGGAATATGAGCTGTCTTCAACCGTGGAAAACCGCTATTACCTCCCCTGGAAAGAGGCTCCGGATACCAGTGATTGGTGGAAAATGGACCATACGGAACGAGAGGTGCTGGTAAAGGGTGCTGTGAGGCTGTGGGTAGGAGTGACTGAAGTAGAGGGCGGCGCAGAGTTATCTCTAAAAGCAGAGGGGATAAGCCGTGTACCTATTCGGCTTCAACTGTGTGTACCGTCTGGTGCAGTGTTAGAGAGTAAGAGTTTTTGCATGGATACTTATCCGGGAGCCTCAATGATTCTGCGGGATGGGGATGTTGTTCTTCTTCATGAGGGACAGCGAATTAAGATTGGACCAGGATTTGGCCTGCATGCATTTAAAGGACATTATAGTGGTGAGAAGGTGAATTCCCAGGGGTATACCATTTACTTAAATGAATATGTACCATTTGAGCGTAAGGTGAGGTTGGTGCTGCAGGGAGAGGAAGGGGATATTTTAGAGTGAATAAGGAGTTGAAACGCTGCAGTCCGGTATTTATGCGGGCTGCAGCGTTTTTTTGAGTTGTGATTCCGGTGTAGCTTTTTCCGTTTTGATCCAAGCGGCTTTGGTTTATTATTTGAAAGTTTAATCGTGAAAATAATATTGCAATGCCTTCTTAATATAATCGGAAGCCCCGGCTCCATATTTTTTGTCAGTGATTTCCCTGATAGTATCATGGGAATAGCTTTCTATTACCATATCCCAGAATCCATCCCCCATATCTATCCCTAAATTGTTTTCATTGGAAAGTTCCACTATCTCGTGGACAATATCCTGAATTTCTCTGGAAGTAGCATCTTTTATTAAATCAGAAGTTAATTTCACGTATAAATCATTGCTTTTCTGCAATATTTCATCCTTGTTCTTGGCGAGTTCTTTTGATTGCTCCATTAAATCTGAAAAATGTTCCAGATTGTATTTCATGGCTTCCGTGTATTTTTCAATACTTCCAAATTGTTTAATGGCAAGTTTAGCTACGTTGGATTCATCATCTTTAATTTTTTGAATCAGCTGGTTGAAGTTTTCGATGCTGCCCCAATGTTTTATAACATCGTCTTCTTTTTGATTTTTGAATTGCTCCAATGCTTCGAAATATTCACTTAGGTCAAATTCTTTAAAACTCATGCACGGTTCTCCTTTTTCTAATCGATCCAGAAGCTCAATAAGTTTGTCTATCCGATCACGTTTTAAACAGAGTAACTTCTTTTGCTTCTTAAAAGCTTCAACTTTATCAAATTCTGGTTTTTGCAGTATTTCATTAATTTCTTTCAGTTTAAAATCCAGTTCTTTAAAAAATAAAATTTGCTGCAGCTTTTGCAAGGCTTCATCGCTGTACAAACGATAACCAGACGGTGTTAATTCACTCGGTTTTAAAAGACCAATTTCATCATAGTATTGCAACGTCCGTGTGCTGATACCTGTTAATTCAGCAACCTGGCTTATGGTTTTCATGTTTATCAGCCCCTTTCACTTGAATAATTGAGAACAATAAAGATATTTGCCGGCGAATAATCTGTTTCGTTCCATGTCTAAATGGTACACTATCACGTTACGTAGTAGTCAAGGCTTTTCTGCATATTTTAATGTATTATTTCCGGGATATAGTTTAACCTCATCAAGTAGGGGCACGGATTTCGAATATCCGCTTGACCAGTAATGATAAAAATTCTTTTAGTATTTCAGTTAAATCATCACATTTGTATTGTAAAAACGGTCATTGATATAGTAAAGTAGAATTTGCAACCGCCAGTTGACAAATTATACAGCGCACTTGGTGGTTGTCAACCGGTAAAAATACTACAATACAGACAGTCATATATCACCAGGTGAACGCAGATATTTATTACAGGACATTTGAAGATGGAATGACATAAATAAATTTTGAAAGGATGGTGCATTGTGATATTAGCAGAAAAAATTATTGCATTGCGTAAGAAGGCCGGATGGTCGCAGGAGGAGCTGGCTTACCAGATGGGCGTATCGAGACAGTCAGTATCTAAGTGGGAGTCCGGAACTTCAATTCCTGATTTGGAACGAATTTTAAAACTTAGTCAGGCATTCGATGTCAGTACGGATTATTTATTAAAGGAAGAGATGGAGGCAGATCCGGTATCTATTGCCATGGAAACTGACCGCGATGAAGTTCAGAAGACAGTTACCCTTGAAATGGCCAATCAATTCATGGATATCAAGATCCGCGGGGCAAAAAAGGCAGCCTCAGGTATCGCGGCTTATGTTTTGTCTCCGGTCATGCTAATTTTTCTGGGAGGATTAACAGAATTAAAAGATGTAAATATCAGTGAAAACATGGCAGGAGGATTAGGAGTGGCCATATTGCTGCTGATTGTCGGTATTGTCACAGTGTTTTTTGTAATGAATGGAATGAAAATGGAATCTTACCAGTATTTGGAGAAAGAAATCTTCCGCCTGGAATATGGAGTGGAAGGGATCGTAAGAAAAAGGATGGCAGAATATGAAGGAACCTATAGAATCTTTAATGTGGCAGGTATCTTCCTGTGTATTATCTGCGCTTTGCCATTGATGACAGCCGTTGCGTTAAGCAGCTCAGACTTTGTCTATGTTATGTGTGTAGTGTTCCTGTTGATCATAGTTGCCTGTGCTGTATTTTTATTCGTGATAGCAGGAGAGAAAAAAGGCTGTTTCCAGATGCTGCTGCAAGAGGGGGATTATACAGTAGAGAAAAAACTGGAAAAGAAGCGGACAGAATACCTGCATGTGATCTATTGGAGTACCATTACCGCAGTATATCTCGGTATCAGCTTTTATACGGGAAATTGGAGCCGGACATGGATTATCTGGCCTTGCGCAGGAGTTATGTATGCGGCAGTGCAGGCGACTGCTTCAGCATTGAAAGGTAAGAAAATGCACCATTAAGTAAGTGGTGTATGTTTCAGGCAAATCTTAATCCAACAGCTTTATCCAGACCCTTTCTCTTCCAAAGAAAGGTCTGGATTTTTAATGCCCTTTCCGAATTACGGGCATGTGGTTGGGGTGTAAGGTTCTCTGATAAACCATAAAGCCACCCTATACAACCGACATGGTTCCCATTACCGTTTGCCGGTTGTAGGGGTTTTCGTGTGACTGTTACTCTTTACAAGCAGCCTTTTATAAGTTGCATCCACGCCGATCGCCCCTATTGGAGCAGTGATCAGGATCGCTAAAACCGCAACCGTCAAAATCGTATTGCCGGCTGCAACGCCAGCCGCCAAAGGAAGTCCTCCGATTGCCGCCTGTACAGTTGCTTTCGGTAAATAGGCAATGGCACAAAACAGGCGCTCCTTTGCACTTATTGGGGTTTTGACAAGGCAGAAAAACACACCGCATACCCGTATCAGCAGAGCAATAAAGATAAGAGCGACAGCCGCAAATCCGGCCTTTGCCGCATAGCTGATATCCACTGTTGCACCTACCAATATAAACAGCATCAACTCCGCAGCCACCCAGATCTTTGAGAACTTGCCCGACAGGCGCTTTGCTAATATATCATATTGCTTCAGGATGGTACCGCCTAAAGCCATGACAGCCAGCAAACCCGACATAGGCACATACGCTTTCATGGCGGTTTCAAGAGAAACCAGCAAAAACGCAGTGCTTAATAAAATCAAAATCTTGGCGGTATCCCGCAAGTGGATTTTTTGAAACAGCTTTACCAAAACCAGGCCCAGTAAAATACCGACTAACAAGCCTGTCATAATGGCCACAGGTATTTTTATAAGGCTTATGGCATCAAAACTGCTTCCTTCGTACATCCCCATGAATGATGTAAAAAGGACAATGACATAAATGTCGTCAACGGATGCTCCGGCCATGATAAGCTGCGGAATGCTCTTTTCCCTGCCATAGCCATGCTCCATCAGCTTTAACATTTTAGGCACAATAACTGCCGGGGAGACTGCACCGAGCACAGTTCCCATAATGGCTGCTTCCAAATGAGAAATGGGGAAGAGCATAGGTGCAAAAATAGTAGTGGCGGCTATTTCAAAACTTGCCGGAATGAAACACATAAGGATTGCCGGACGGCCAACCTTCTTTAAATCCTTAATATCCAGCGCGAGCCCTGCCCTTGTAAGAATCACGATCAGGGCAATTTGTCTCAAATCTGCAGAAATATTCAACAGCTCCGGCGCGATCAAATTCAGCGCATACGGCCCTAACACAATGCCGGTGAGAAGCATGCCCACAAGGCCAGGGAGTTTAAGTTTCTGCATGGTTCCGCTCAATATCATACCGCAAAGAACCATCATCGCAAGACTGAAAAGCATATATATCCTCCTTTGTGCAGAAATGTAAAAAAGCTGACACTTCTGCAATGAAATTATTGCAGAAGTCATCAGCTTAATAAGCGGTTCGGCTATAATCAGCACAGGGAGAACTTCATTCCCTTGAGCTATTATAGCGGAGACGGGTGAAAATTTCAAGGTATAATTCATAATTCTTATAATCATCTTCACTATTCTTATTACAATACAAAGTATCGCATCAAAAGATCTTATCAAGATCCAAATCACTTATCCTTATTTAAAAACTGTTCATCATATATCTTTTGCGCATGATCCAGTGCAACTGTGGGGGATTGAACTTTGCTGTGAGCATTTTTACCGCCATACCGATAATGCTCATAAAACGGCGCTCATCAAATGTAAAACAAGTTAGAAAAACAGAAAATACCGTGCCGTGCGGCTCTTGTACTGCAAATACTCATCCCCAAAGGCACGCGGCAAATATGTTTCTTCCTCCAGAATCTGTAAATGCAGCAGCAGGATGCCAATGACCGCTGCGACCAGAAGGATGACGTTTGGCAGTGCAAGTGCTGAGCCAAGGTACAGCATGTCAAAGCCTAAAAAGGCGGGATTTCTGCTGATTTTGTAAATTCCATTTGTGACAATGGCAGTCTTTTGGCTTTCGTCTACACCTGCCCGCCAGCTGTCACGCATGGAGGTAATAGCCAGGATAAAGAAAATGACTCCGCCTCCTGTAAGCACGATACCAACCCACCGAATGCTTGTTGGAAATTTAAGAGTAAGTATGAACCGGGGAAAGAAAACACTTGCATACTGAATGACTGCAATGCTGTAGGTAGCCGTTAACAGGGCTGTTTCAATCGCAGCCGTTTTAGGAGGCTTGCGGCCCTTAGCCAACCGGTTTGTATGAATGCCCTTTTTCCGGAGAAGTATCTGTTTCATGAAATATCCAATATAAAAACAGGTAATTAATCCAAATATACTGATCTGAAAGATCACTTTATCACCGCCTTATATGTAGTAATTCAAAGTATACCATGGAACGGTTAAAATGAACATCAATTAATATTTTTAAAATATACAGTAACAGGGTTTCAGAGCCCGGGAACAAACTCTGAAACCCTATTTATTTACAATTTTCTGTTAAAGCTCTGACGCAGAATGTTCACGCCGGAATAAAATCCTATGATTACAAGAAAGATTTCAAGTCTTCCAAGTACCATTCCAAACATTTCGACAATCAAGGTACCGGCACCGGTTAAAGGTCCGGTGATGCCAATTGACAGGCCCACGGTACCCAGCGCGGATGCGAACTCAAACATTCCTTCTGTTAGTCCACAGCCTGCGGTAACCGTAGTAAGCAGTGATCCTGTTATGAATAATCCCATATAACAGACGGCAAATCCTGTTGTATCTGCTGCAAGGGAGGAGTCAATGGGTGTTTTGCCCTGTGCTTTTACATATACAGGAGCTTCCACATTGCGGGTAGGAGAAAGTCTTTTGCGTATTTCCAGGACAGCCAGTCTTAGCATTATGTAAACCCGGGATAATTTTAATCCTCCTGCTGTGGAACCCATGCCGCCGCCGATGAGCATCATCAGAATGAGTATGCCTATAGCAACAGGCGGCCATGATGTGTAGCTCATGGTGGAATAACCGGTAGTGGAAAGGGCAGATACGATATCAAATGAGGCCTTGCGCAAGCCCTGGGCAAGGCTGATGCCAAGACCATGTGAGAGGGATATCGCTGTAAGCGGCACAAATATGAGTAAAAGCAGGAACATAAACCGGATCTCGCTGATGCCAGTGAACTGCCGCCATTTTCGTTTTGCAAGCAGCAGCAATGCAGCAAAGTTGGTGGTTCCGGCCAGCATCAGGAAAATAGTGATGATCTCTATGAAAAAACTGTTATATTCTCCTATACTGTTGAGCCGTGTTGAAAAACCGCCGGTTGACAGTGCACACATGGTGTGCATGATGGCATCAAACAGTTCCATTCCGGCAATCCGGTATGCAGCCGTCCCTGCAATCAGGAGACAGCTGTACATGGCAAATACCGTCTGCGCCGTTTTTTTAAGGTTTGGCATGAGCTTATCTGGGTGCCCCTCCGCGGTAAACAAGTTCATCGAATGCTTCCCCGATACGAACATGACCATCATCATCACAAACCCTAGACCGCCGCAATACTGCATGAAACTTCGGTGAAACAAAAATATTTTAGGTGTTACCGTAACGTCCATCACGGAAAGTCCTGTTGTCGTCCAGCCGCTTACAGACTCAAACAAAGCCTGTAGAATGATTAACTGTTTACCGATAACAAATGGAATGGCACCTACAAAAATACCCCAAAACCATGCAAATAATACGGTAAGGCTGCTGCGCTGTATGGAGGATCTCCATTCAAGTCCGCCATCCCCATCCTGTCTTCCGAACAAACAGAGAATTGCCCCGAGTATCATTGATCCACCTGCAGGAATAAGGAAAGACAGCATATAGATGATGTCATCAGGATAAAAGGGCAGAACGGTCAGGGGGGTGGCTACCAGCACTCCTACAAGCAGCATGAGTTTCCCGCAACTTGAACAATCGGAAAATGTTCGATTCATAAGTATCACCTTCCAGTCAAACCTTTGACCGCAGCAATTTCCTGACCGCTGCTGGATATTAACACCAGCACATCACCGGCAAGTATCCTCGTATCGCCGCGTGGGATCATGGCCGTGTTACTCCGCAGGATGCATCCAATGATCACTTCCTTTGGAAGATCGATCTCCCAAATTTTTTTGCCAACTACCGGTGCACTGCCGGTAATAGGTACTTCTGCGATTTGGATCCGTCCTTCTCCAATGGGGACAATATTTGCCATTTCATCAACAAATGCCTGTTGTTCAATGATGCTTGTCACGGTGGAAATGGCGCATACCACACTGTCAATGCCCATTTTATAGAAGAAGTCAGTTTTCTTCGGATCGGACACCAATGCAACAGTTTTTTTAATGTGAAAACGTTTTTTGCACAGTTCGCATACAACAAGGTTGTCTTCATCCTTTGATGTCAGTGCAATTACAATGTCATAAGCTGCAGCATCTGCATCTTCTAAAACAAATGGCTTGGACCCGTCGCCGTAGATGACGGACAGCTTTTTGATTTCAGCCAGTTTCAGGCAGTCATCATAGATATCATTAATAGCGGTCACCTGATACCCACGCTTAATCAGTGAAAGGGCGAGAGATTTTGATTTGCTTCTGCCGCCCACAAGCAGGACTTTCTTTTTCATTTTGTTTCCTCCTTAAGCTCACAGGCTGTTTTATCCAATTTTTCCGTGCTGCCTGTTCTGAGGAGCATTTTATCTATCTCCTTTGCAGACAAGATGGCAGGGCAGATGGTGTCAATGCCGAATTCGCGGTATACACATTCACGCTCAGGATCATACAGCCGGGCAATAACACGGTTGACCTTAAATATTTCCCGCGCGATCTGAGCAATCATCACATTGACATTATCATTATTCGTGACGACCACAAGAACGTTTGCCTTATCGATCTGCGCTTCCTGTAACACGTCAAAATCCGTACCGTCGCCGGCAACGGATAACCCCCCGAATGATGGTGATAGCTTGCGGAAGGCCTCCTTATTTTTGTCAATGATGAGTACGTTTCCGCCCTCCTCTGACAGAGTATTTGCAAGGTTGGCACCTAACCTTCCGCATCCAACGATTATGAAATACTCAGATAAATTCTTAGATGAAACCAGTTTCATATTCATTTCCTCCTGTCCACATATCCGATGCTCTGAGCATCAGATTCTTTTGCATAATCAACCGGATGTTCTTCCGGACAATCGCTTTCGTCATAAGCAGTCCGGCCCTGGGAAAAGAATGTTCCGAAGCTTTCCAGATTTTGCCGTGCCGGCAAATAGGAAGGGTTCAATGCCCAGGCAGCGCGGAAGTGTTTCATAGCCGCTATATGATCATCCTCTTTTTCAAGAATTACACCAAACAGATTATGCGGCTCTGCTGCATGAGGGTATTTTCCCATTGCGTCAGATATAAGACGCTCACATTCCCTGTATTCTCCTGCGAGTGCAAGCCTTCGGACAGATGTACAAAGCGCGTTCAGCTCTTTTTTGCTTTCAGATATTGCCAGCTCTTTCATGATCAAGCCTCCTTTGATGCCTCTTTCCTCTTTGCATGATTATCATATCGTGGATTCCGTGACCGTGGTGTGAGAGGCTGGGGCGTCCTGTGAGAAAGATGTGAGAAAAATTAATAATTTGCAAAATAAAAAGACCATCTCGGAATCCGGGACGGTCTTTTTATCTTTATTATTCATCTACAAGCCGGTAGCCAACTCCTATCTCAGTAAGAATATATCTTGGTTTCGCCGGAGTCGGTTCGATCTTTCGACGAAGTCCGGCCATGAGTGCCCGAAGCGCCTGAGTATCAGTTCCGTACCCCACGCCGTAGATTTCTTTTAAAATGTACTGGGTAGTCAGCACCTTACCTGGATTCTTTAAAAACAGTGTCAGCAAATGATATTCAAGAGGGGTGACATGGAGTTGGGCACCATCCAGGGACACAATACGTTTTTCTAAGTCAATGGAAAGGCCTCCCACGGAAAGAACTGTCTGTGCCTTAGTCACACCGATTTTGTATAAATGGCGTAATGCAACCCGGATCCGGGCCATCAGCTCTGTCGCAGAAAATGGTTTTGTCAGATAATCGTCTGCGCCGCTGTCTAAAGCTGCCGCCTTTTCCTTATCCTGATCCCGGGCTGATACAACGATGATAGGCATTTCTGACCATTCCCGTACCTTTTTAATGACCTCCATACCGTCAAAATCTGGCAGACCAAGATCAAGGAGCATTAAGTCGATCTGGTTAGAGACAAGAATGGAAAGGGCGTTTTGTGCCGTACTTGCCGTAGTATAAGGAAAGCCTTCCTGCTTTAGGGCATAGCAGATAAAATTTCGTATTTGGGTATCATCCTCAACAACCAGGATTGTTTCATTTTTACTAGTCATGATTCTCAGCCTCCAATGGCAGGGTAAAGGTAAACTCCGCACCGCCATTCTTTCTGTTTTTAGCAGATATAGTCCCGACGTGAGCCTTAATTATGGATTCGCATATTGCAAGTCCTAAGCCTACGCCTCTCTGTGAATCCGCCTCTTTACCATGAGTCGTATAAAACATTTGAAAAATATGGGATATATCTACTGAAGCAATTCCTGTACCCCGGTCGGCGACCGTAAACACAGCAACTCCTTCTTCTATATTTTCTCTTACAGTTATGGAGATTTCCCCTGCCGGCGGCGTGTGCTTTATGGCGTTATCCAAAAGATTCACAAGAACCTGGTCTATCAGCTTTGCATCCATAGGAACCAGCATCACGGTATCTGGGATATGCACCATGATTTCACGTTCTGGCGCCCGTTTTCCAATGGCCATCACCGCAACGCCGATCACTTCTTCAACCGCTTCCATCTGCTTGTTCAGTACAAGTCTGCTATCCTGCAGACGGGTCAGGCCTAATATATTTTCCACAAGTGAGTGGAGCCAGTCGGCATCTTTGTAAATGCCTTCTGCTAAAGCATAACGGCTATCTTTCGGGTCCGTCATACCCATAAGCATTTCACTTGTTCCCATAATACCGGAAAGAGGGGTGCGCAGGTCGTGGGAAATGGCGCGGAGCAGATTGCTGCGGTAGCGCTCCTGAGCGATTTCTTCTTTGGATTTGATCCGTTCCTGAGCGCTTCTGAAACTGTCCATAGCAAGTGCGGCGCTTTCCAACATGGAACGGAGCAGACGCAGCTGGGCATCACTCATTTGTTCCGCTGCTTCATTGGGAATCCGTAATATGCCAAGCATCGTCTCTCGGCCGTAAATGGGCCAGTCATAAAATTCTGCTCCTACATCATAAGCTGTCCTTAAGTTTTCCATGCGGCGGAGGAGGGCTTCCTTGTCATCCACGTTCCGGCGAAGCTGTTCATTTGAGTTTTTCTGTTGGATAAAGCTCTGTTCCGGTTGGCCGTTTTCATCAAAGCAAAGGCAGGCGGCACGGCAGTTCAAAATATCGCTGATGGTTTTAACGGTGATCGCTGCGATGTCGGAAATGTCTGCCGCATCGGATAAATGGCTTGTAAGCTGGTACAGGGCACTGGCTTCTGCCTCTTTTTCCCGTGCCTCCAATGCATTTTGCTTTACTTTTGTAGTCAAGGCACTTGTGATAATGGAAGTAACGGTCATGATTCCAAAGGTGACAAAATAGGTGGGGTCATTAACTGAAAGTGTAAAATACGGTTCGGTGAAAAAATAATTGAACATACAAGTCGCAATGACTGTGGCAGCAATGCCATAAGCATATCCTCTTGTAAACCGTGCCGTCAGCAATACGGACAAAATATAAACAACAACAATATTTGTTTCAGGAAAGCGAAGAAAGCGGAACAGCCAGCAGATACCCGTAGCCGCTGCTATAAAAAGAATGATGGTAAGAACATAACTGCGATGCTCATCCCGAGTATTTTCTGCCATTTTTACCGCCTCCTTGCGATGTACGCCTGTTAACAGGCTTTTTATTTTCACATGTACCGTCGATCATGGTTTCCGGGCGTACATATGTTTCATCCTTTCCATAACTGATTCATATAATTATAATAGTCTGAATAAATAATTGCAACAGCAAACCATTCATTGCTGACTCGACAGGATGGGAGTATAATGCATCTATAAGAAAATCTGTTTTTTGTATCACCAGCTGGCTGCAATAGAAGATAGGAATAAGAAAGGAAGTGTCACATGATAGAATATAAAGATAAACAGGAATTGATAGATGAAATATCAAAACGGGCGGATCTATTCATTGAAGAATTTTCCCACATCCGGGAATCTGACAAAGATAAGCCAATGGACGGTGTGGACAGGACACCGGCGCAGATGGTGGCATATCAATTAGGGTGGATGAACCTCCTTCTTTGCTGGGAAGAGCAGGAGCAGCAGGGTAATACAGTTATCACTCCTCATCCTGATTATAAATGGAATAACCTGGGGGGCTTGTATGAGAGCTTTTACAGGCAATACGAAACATGCAGTTTACAGGAATTATGTACCATGTTTAACGAAGCGGTTCAAAAGATTATGAATATGACAGAAAGTTATACAGATGCTGAGCTTTTTCAGCCCGGAGGGAGGAGGTGGGCGGCTTCCACTCCCTCCAATTGGCCGGTCTGGAAATGGCTCCACATCAATACGGTAGCGCCTTTTCAGTCATTTAGAAGTAAAATCAGAAAATGGAAGAAGCTGTTACCTGTCTCTCTGCATGGGCGGGCTGAGGAAAAACAGTACCAGCCCTATTAGAATCGTAGTGATTCCCACCCCTTGCTGAAAGGAGATAGCTTCATTTAAAATAAAATAAGCAAGAATACATGTACCAATGGTTTCACCTAAAATGCTCATGGATATGACGGTTGCAGGAATCCACTTTAACAGCCAATTAAATATAAACTGACCAAATACAGTTGATATAAGGGCTAATCCCCCAAAGGCCATCCATGTGGCTGCAGGATAGCCGGAAAATGAGCTGCGTTCCATTATGGCGCAGCATCCCAGGAAAACGGAACTGCTTAAATAACTTATGACGGAGTAAGGAACCGCGGATAATTCCTTTCTAATTGCCTGGCCGATAAAAAAGTAAATGCTGATAAATCCTGCCGCCAGGAATGCCAGCAGATCCCCAAACAGGGCCTGGGAGCTTATTTGAAAATCTCCCCATCCGATCAGAAAGCAGCCGGCGATGGCGATCAGGCAGCCTCCGATGGCCAACTTATGAAATCGCTCCTTTAAAAAAATAAATCCGATGGCAATAGAGAATAGGGGCTGCAGTGTTACAATTACGGTGGAGCTTGCTACCGACGTATGTCTTAATGATTCAAACCACAGCATATAATGGGCGGATAAAAGCAGTCCTGACAAAATTCCCAGTGTCCATTGCTTTTTCGACAGGGACAGCAGTTGACGCTTGTTTTCCTTGCTGGTCAATAAAAATGGTAAAAGGAGCAAAGCAGCAAATAATAACCGGAAAAAAGCCGTTATGGCGGAGGGGGCGTTTGCCAGGCGCACAAAAATAGCGGAAGTGGAAAGGGAAAAGACACCAAAAAGAAGAGCCAGGTACAGTCCAATATTCGTCTTCAAAGTTATTCTCCTATGTTGTGAGATAAAATTTATAATGGAATCAAATGCATTAGTTATTATAATATGATCATTTGGGAAAAGCCAGCTTTATTTCACAATTACGGAAGATAGATCCAAATTCAAATATGGAGGCTCCTAAATCGACAACATTATGAAAGAATACCGGTGGAATATTTGAAGGTTAAATGGTATAATGGTAAAATCAAATGATAAGGAGCAGAAACAAAGTTATATGGATAAATTTCAAGCATTAAAGCACTATTTCGGCTACGACAGTTTCCGGGAGGGGCAGGAAATTCTTATCGACAGCATTTTGTCCGGAAGAGACGCCCTCGGAATCATGCCCACCGGTTCCGGAAAATCCTTGTGTTTCCAGATACCAGCTCTTATGATGGAAGGAATCACACTGGTTATTTCTCCCCTGATCTCCCTCATGAAGGACCAGGTAACAACTCTCAATCAAGCAGGCATTCATGCCGCATATCTTAACAGTTCTTTGACTGCAAGTCAGTATTATAAGGCCCTGGCCTATGCACGGGAAGGGCGATATCCCATTATTTATGTAGCACCGGAACGTCTTGTAACGGATGAATTTCTGGATTTTGCATTAAACACAAATATTTCCATGGTAGCGGTAGATGAGGCTCACTGTGTATCCCAATGGGGACAGGACTTCAGACCCAGCTATTTAAAAATTGTGGATTTTATTGATAAGCTTCCAAAACGTCCGGTCATCAGTGCGTTTACAGCAACTGCTACCAAAGAGGTCCGTGAAGATGTGATTGATATTCTTATGCTCAGGGAGCCAGCCGTGGTGTCTACGGGGTATGACAGACCGAATCTCTATCTGGGCGTTCAGTCTCCTAAGGATAAGTATGCTACATTAAAGAACTACGTGGAATGCCACCCGGATCAGTGCGGGATTATTTACTGTCTTACCAGAAAGTTGGTGGAAGAGGTATGCGACCGGCTGAATCAAGAGGGATTTTCGGCAACCAGGTATCATGCAGGGTTAAGCGATGAGGAGCGGCGGAAGAATCAAGATGATTTTATCTACGATAGAAGCCAGATCATGGTGGCGACCAATGCTTTTGGTATGGGCATCGATAAATCCAATGTACGGTTTGTTATCCATTACAATATGCCGAAGAACCTGGAATCTTACTATCAGGAAGTGGGCAGGTGCTCCAGAGATGGGGAGCCGGGGGAATGTATCCTGTTATACAGTGGTCAGGATGTCGTAACCAATCAGATGTTTATTGACAACAATCAGGATAATCAGGAGCTGGATTCCCTTACCCGCCAGATGGTTATGGAACGGGACCGTGAACGGCTTAAGAAGATGACTTTTTACTCCTTTACCAACGAATGTCTCAGGGACTACATCCTGCGGTACTTTGGGGAGTATGGGGAGAATTACTGCGGCAACTGTTCCAACTGCTTAAGCCAGTTTGAAACTGTGGATGTGACGGATATTGCAAAAGAATTAGTAGGATGCGTAAAGGCAAGCAGGCAGAGGTATGGAACAGCA
This sequence comes from Lacrimispora sanguinis, assembly GCF_044987295.1. Classification (NCBI taxonomy): domain Bacteria; kingdom Bacillati; phylum Bacillota; class Clostridia; order Lachnospirales; family Lachnospiraceae; genus Lacrimispora; species Lacrimispora sanguinis. The sequence continues at coordinate 4,651,152 of NZ_CP173277.1, forward strand.
GTCATTATCGATACGGTTCATGGAGCCAATACGGCTAAGATCAGGAACTACCGGATGAATGAGAACCCTCATTATGGAAGTCTGGCAAAGGTTCCTGCCTATAAGCTGCGACAGGTGATGAACCATTTATTCTTAAACGATTGGCTGGCAATAACCAATGATGAATACACCATTGTAAAGCTGACAGAGAGATCTAAGGCGGTACTGGAAGATAGTGAATCCGTGATCATGAAGATGGCGAAGGAACAGGAGCCTGTGGAAAAGGTTAAGAGCGGAAAGAAGATAAAGAAATCAAGTGCATCTGCCTTGGAATTAACAGAAGGGGAGGCAGCTTTATTTGAAGCACTAAGAGCGCTGCGGATGGAAATTGCCAAAGAGGAAAAAGTACCGCCTTATATCGTATTTTCCGACAAAACCCTGGTACATATGTCAGTGATGAAACCAAAAACAAAGGAAGAGATGTTGTCAGTGTCCGGAGTCGGGGAATTTAAGTTCGAAAAATATGGGGAAAGGTTTTTAACGATTTTCCAGTCATAGTTTCCGCGTTCCCTGTGCTGGCAGAGCTGGATGGAAAGGAACATCTGGTAAATATTTAAGAAAATAATGCCTGGGAGGAAACACCCTGTGGGTATACCTTATGCAAAAAGCACGGGCAGGAAAGAGGAAATATGAAGATTTTTCATCTGTCGGATCTGCATATCGGAAAGCAGTTAAACGGCTATAGTTTAAAAGAAAATCAGGAAGCGGTCCTAAATCAGATTGTGGATTATGCGGCGTCCCGGCATCCGGATGTTATCCTGATCTGCGGCGATATCTATGATAAAACGGCTCCTTCCGGGGAGGCCTATACCATGTTTGGCAATTTCCTGGAAGCTCTTTCCGGGATAAAGCCTGAAATTACGGTCCTGATCATCGCAGGAAATCATGATTCACCGGAACGTCTGTCCTATGCCTCAGCCTTTCTGGAACGGCATCGCATTCATTTATCCGTGTTTCCGCCCAGAAATCAGGAGGAGTACTTAAAAAAGGTGGTATTACGGGATGAAAATGGTCCGGTGAATTTCTACCTTTTGCCCTTTTTAAAACCTGGTTATGTCAGGCAGCTTTTCCCGGACAACCAGCCGGATGGATACGAAAGTGCCATAAGAGCTGTTCTGGAGAGGGAAACCATTGACGCCGGGGAACGAAACATCCTTTTATCCCATCAATTTTACACAGCGGGCAGCAAAGACCCGGAAACATGCGAGTCAGAGCAGGCGGTTATCATGGCGGGCGGATTGGACCGGGTAGATGCTTCTGTTCTTTTTGATTTTGACTACATAGCTCTGGGACATATCCATGGTTCCCAAAAGGTGGGCAAGGCTTCTGTTCGTTACTGCGGTACCCCATATAAATATTCCGTCAGCGAAGAAAATCATAAAAAATCAGTTACCGTAGTGAATATAGGAAAAAAGGGAGACGAACCGGAACTTGAATTTCTTCCGCTCAATGGAATCCAGGATGTAAGGCGGGAAAGAGGAACCTTGTCTGAAATTCTTAAAAGAGCCACAGAGGAAAACCGTCATGATTTTGTCAGCGTCACGCTCACCGATGAAGAGGAGCCTTACCGGGTCAGGGAACGCTTAGAAGAGGTGTTCGATCATATGCTGGAGCTTCGGGTGGACAATGAGCGCACCAGGCATAAGCGTCTGGAAGAGGGAGAGACCGTGCCGGTTCTTAAACCTTTGGAGGCTTTCCGGCAGTTTTTCAAGGCGGTAAGAGGGGAAGAGATGACAATGGAAGAAGAACAGGCCATGGAGCGGATCGTACAGGAAGCAAAGGAGGAAGATGGATTATGAAGCCACTGCAGTTGACCATGTCCGCTTTTGGTTCCTATGGAGGAAAGGAAACTGTAGATTTTGAGAAAATCGGCCACGGCATTTTCCTTATAACAGGAGATACGGGAGCAGGCAAGACCACCATTTTTGATGCCGTATCTTTTGCCCTCTTCGGGGAGACCAGCGGACAGAAGCGGGAGCCTTCCATGATGCGCAGTCAGTATGCGGCAGAAGACCAGGAAACTTATGTTACCCTGAAATTTTCTGAAGGGGGGGAGAGGTATGAAATTACAAGAAGCCCTTCCTATACAAGGATCAGCAAAAGAAGGAATAAAAATGGAGAGTATTCTGCTGTTCCTGTTCCGGCAAAGGCCTCCCTTCTCTTGCCTGATGGATCGGAATATGTTGGCAACCTTAGGGACATTAATCAGAAGATCCAGGAAATTGTAGGCGTAGATTTAAACCAGTTCTCGCAAATCGCCATGATTGCCCAGGGAGATTATTTAAGACTTCTTCATGCATCTTCCAGAGAACGGAAAGAGATATTTTCCAGGATCTTTAATACCGGGATTTATAGCCGCATTCAGTTGAAATTAAAGGAACAGAATAATCTTTATTATGACAGCCTGGAGAACAACCGCAGGCTATGTTTCCATGAACTGGAAAATGTGGTGCTTTTGGATGAAAGCACGTATCATGAACCATGGCGGGAGCTTTTGGATTTTAAGGAAACGAGGACAGAGGAGATCCAAGATCTTTTAGGCTCCATTCTGGCAGAGATAAAGGAAAAAGAACAGGAGCTTTGTGAAGAACGGGACTACAGGGGAAAGCTTCTTTCAGAAGTGGAAGGGCAGTTAAGCCGGGCTCTGGAAGTGAACCGCCTCTTTGACGGCCTTATGCAGGCAAAGGCCAGGCTGGATATTCTGGAAGGCCAGAAGGAACAATGGCTTGAAATAGAAGAGCAGCTAAAAGAAGCCGTCCGGGCGGAAAAGGCGAAAGGCCCGGAGAACCAGTTCTTAGATAAAAAATTGGAATATGAATCAGCCATAAAGAGAGCTGAACAGCTTAAAAAAGAATTGGAGGAAACAACTCTTGCCCTTGCATCTGCGGAAAAGGAGGCGAAGGAAAGCAGGGAAGCCTCCCAGGAAGAAGTACCAAAGCTGTCAGTTTTCATTGAACGGCTTAATGAGGTTATGCCGCTCTATGGCCACTGGAAGACCATGGAGATGGCATCCCTTGATAAGAAAAGAGCGGAAGAAGAGGCTTTACAATACTTCCATAAAATTGAGGCCGAGCTGCTCCGGTTAAAGGAACGTCTGGCTGCAAACGAAGCAAGGCAGGAAAAGCTGGAAGAAGGGGCACGGAGTCTGCCGGATATAAGACAGAGAAAAACTGTGATCCTGGAGCGGAAGCAGGCCATGGAAGATCTTGAGAAAGCAGCTAAGGCAGGAGAGGCGGCAGACTTAAAACTGGAAGAATACCAGGAAGCGGTTATACGCGCTCAGAAAGATTACGATCAGGCGGAAGCGCATTATAATGACAGGTTTCGGGAGTTTCTGGCATTGCAGGCTGGAATTATGGCTAAGGAGCTGGCAGATGGAGCCCCCTGCCCTGTTTGTGGTTCCGTCCACCATCCTTTGAAGGCAGAACTGATAGAGGATGCTGTCACCCAGGAAGAGGTAGAGCAGGCAAAGATAGCCAGAAATCAGGCAGAAGAACGACGTTCCCAGGCCGTTCAGACTGCTGTCAGGGCGTTAGAGGTCTGCCGTCACTTAAAGGAGCTGCTGGAGGGAGAGGAAGAAAAATGGTTTGGGACTTCCTTCCCTCAGGACCAGCTTCACGTCCGTCTGAATGATGAGAGGGAACGGGTCGGTATGCTTTTGCGGGAAGTGGAAAAAGACGTGCAGGAAGCATTGGATTCGGACCGCCTTCTTAAGAAGCTTCTGGAAGAACGAAAAGCGGACCGGGGACGAATTGAGGAACTGGAACTTAAAAAAGAAGAGACCATGAAGAACTGGCAGCAGAAGCAGCTGGATAGGGCTGCTGCTGTCGCAGAAGCGGATCACGTGAAGAAGCTTCTGCCATACCCTGAGGAAGAGGAAGCCATGGGGAAGCTGGCGGGCTTCAAAAGAAGGAAAGAAGATCTTTTAAGAGCAGAGGAGCAGTCGGATAAACGTTTCCAGTATATTTTAGTGAAAGAAAAGGAAGGGAAAGGCCGTCTGGCTTCGGAAGAGGAAAACAAAGAGACGCGAAGACTTGCACTTGAGCAGGCAGATGCCGCTTTCCGTTCTGTTTTGATGAAACTGGATTTTTTAGGAGAAGAGGATTACCACAGGGCAAAGCAGGCGCCGGAAACCGTAATGCAGTGGGAGCAGGAAATAGGAAATTATGAAAAAGAGCTGTTGAAGGCCCACACTGTTTATGACCAGTTTAAGGAACAGACTAAAGGGCGCGAAAGGATAGAAACGGAGCAATGGAAAGGACAGGCGGAAGCGCTTAAGGATGGACAGAAGCAGCTGCAGGCCAGGGAGGCAAAAGTCACGGCCATTGGCAGCAGGGCTCTTCAGGCTGCTGAAAATCTGGGGCGGCTGTGGAAGGAGAGAGAGCAGCTGGAAGAGAAATACCGTCTGTATCACACCCTTTTTCAGACGGCCAATGGAAAAATGGCAGGCTCTGTCAGCCTGGATTTCCAGACCTATGTTCAGAGGCAGTACTTTAACCAGATGATCCATGCGGCTAACAAACGGCTTGACGTTATGACAGACGGTCAGTTCCTGCTCCAGTGCAGGGATTTGGAGACCCTTGGAAAACAAGGAGAGGTTGGTCTGGATTTAGATGTATACAGTATGGCAACAGATAAGGTTCGGGATGTTAAAACCCTTTCCGGCGGTGAATCCTTTATGGCGGCTCTTGCCATGGCACTTGGAATGACGGACATTATCCAGCGTACGGCCGGAAATGTGAGTATGGATGCTTTGTTCATTGACGAAGGCTTTGGTTCTCTTGATGAGGAATCCAGGCTTAAGGCGGTCCGCATCCTTCAGGAACTGGCCGGGGGTCACAGGCTGATCGGCATTGTTTCTCATGTGACGGAATTAAAGGAACAGATCGGTAAGAAGCTCCTGGTTAAAAAAACAGAAAAAGGAAGCAGGATTTTGTGGGACTTCGATGTCCTTCCTGATGGTGTATAACAGAAAAACAGGAGATTATCCAACACTATTTATATGAGATAAAAACTTGACAACAGAGAAGAAACCTGTATAATAATTGAGAAAAGGGAATGAAGCTCTCCCATGATAGAATTATCAAAACCGCAATTTGCTGATGGCTTCTGTATATTTTGACTGAATATGCAGAAGAAATCAGCTTTTTTAATTGACGGGAATTGATCGCCTTTAAAAATGTAAGAATATAAATGACCGGACCTTTTAGAGGTGGTCGAAGGAAGGAATTGTTTGATGTTTGAGAAAGAGCTAAAAAAGTACAGGGAATTGATGATCTTAGGAATTTGCGGAGTGGTGATCGGCGCAGCAGTGGGAATACTGGATATGGGATTTGGAAGAATTTTACTTTATGTAACAGAATTACGAGAAGAATATTTTATCCCCCTGATCATTTTTCTTCCTGCCGCAGGAGCCTTGTCAGTCTGGCTGTATCATTGGGATGAGGGAACGTGTGTTAAGGGAATGGGACTAATTTTTCAGGTGGGTCATGGAGAAGAAGACCGGATTCCATTGAGACTGATCCCGCTAACGGTTTTAAGCACCTGGATTACCCATTTATTCGGGGGAAGCGCCGGAAGAGAAGGAGTTGCCGTTCAGATAGGTGCCACCTTTTCACACTGGGTCGGCCTTAAAATAAAGGTGAAGAACAACTCTAAAATCTTTTTGGTAACAGGTATGGCAGCTGGTTTTTCCGGCTTATTTGGAACGCCTGTAGCTGCCTGTTTTTTTGCATTAGAGGTTTTAACAGCAGGAACCCTGGAGTATTCTGCCCTGTTTCCAGCCATTGCCGCCTCCTTTACCGCCAGTGCGGTCTCAAGAACTCTGGGATTGGAAAATTTTCATTATGCCTTAAATACAATCATTCAGATAGACGTATCATTTATCGTGAAATTACTGGTGATGGGAGTCTTGTTTGGACTGGTAGGGTCACTGTTTGCTTATGGCCTGGTTTCGATGAAAAGCAAGCTTAGGAGAACGTTTCATGATCCGGTGAAGAAAATAGCTATAGTAAGTATCTTTCTGGTAATATTGTTTATTCTATTGGGAATGGGAAGATATTCCGGTTTGGGAACTAATTTGATTTCAGCCGGTTTCCATGGAGGCCGTATCTACGGCTGGGACTGGATTTTAAAGCTTGTTCTGACCATTATTACGATTGCAGCAGGGTTTCAGGGAGGAGAAGTTACTCCTCTGTTTGCAATAGGGACGAGCCTTGGAGCCGCTGTTGCAGGAATTTTGGGATTGCCGCTTGAATTTGTTGCCGCAATGGGATATGCGGCGGTTTTTGGCAGTGCCACAAATACTCTTTTAGCACCTGTTTTTATAGGAGCCGAGGTTTTCGGTTATTCTTATATGCCATATTTTTTTGTGGTCTGCAGCATTGCATATCTATTTAATGGAGACAGATCTATATATACAGCTCAAAAGAAATTGTATAACATAAGGCTTTTTGAGAAATAAATCAATGGATGAAACGGGTATTTTGCTCTATAATAAATAGAGCCATGAAACAAGGATTAACATACAGAAAGGATGATACCATGTTAAACTGCGAAAGAACCAGTGTTATGAACATAGAAAATGCCATTCGAGGTGCAAGAAATCCCATGAATAGCTGGGACCGGATGGACAGCGGATATAATGAGGATGGAGAATACATCCTAGGACCAAATGATCTTGGCCTTGCAAAGCGGCTGAGAAAAGCAGGAAGCGACCACCGCAAATACATTCGGCAGATCCTGGTATCTGTGGACATTACGGCGCCGATTTATTGGTGGAAAGAATACGATACCTACAAAGTGTCTACTGTGGCCAATTCCACCAGCACCATGCATAAGATCCACAGCAAGCCCTTTGAACTGGAAGACTTCAGCCATGATCATATGACAGAAGGTACTCTGGCTTTTATGGAAACTGTGGTTGCTGAAATGGAAAAGATCCGTCTCCGCTACATAGAGAATAAGAAGAAAGAAGACTGGTATGATCTGATCCAGCTCCTTCCATCCAGCTATAACCAGATGAGGACATGCACGTTAAATTATGAAACCCTGATCAACATATATTTTGCAAGGCGCGGTCATAAGCTGGAAGAATGGCATGCCTTATGCCGGTGGATCGAAACACTTCCTTATGCAAAAGAACTGATCATCGGAGAAGAATAAAGGAAAAGGAGGGGTTGACCTATGAATATCATTGTTGCAGTGGATAAAAACTGGTCCATCGGCAATCAGGGCCAGCTTCTTGTTTCAATCCCAGAAGATAAGAAGCTGTTTCGGGAGGAAACCATGGGAAAGGTGATCGTCATGGGACGAAAGACACTAGAGAGCCTTCCAGGAAAGCAGCCGCTCTATGGCAGAACCAACATTGTATTGACCAGGAACCCGGATTATAAAGTAAAGGGAGCGATTGTCTGCCACAGCCTTCCAGAGGTTCTTAAAGAGCTTAGCAATTATCCGGAGGAGGATTGTTTTGTTATAGGCGGACAAAGCATTTACGAGCAGTTTTTCCCATATTGCGACACGGCCCATGTGACTTATATTGACTATCTATACAGTGCCGATACACATTTCCCCAATTTAGACCAGGATCCGACATGGGAAATGGCGGCAGAAAGTGATGAACAGACTTATTTTGATTTATGCTATACGTTCCGCATGTATCAAAGGAAAAGTTAATAGCATGTAGATTCGTCATACAAAATTTGGCAGAAAATGAGCAAAAAATGCCTGTTTTCATAAAATTTTATTGATATTTTTTTAATAAATGTTGTCAGTGCCCTTTAAAAATGGTAATATGATACGAGTACTATTTCGCCTGATCGTTGGGGAAGGCTATCAGGAAAGGTGTACAGGTTTATTCACGAAGACATTAGGAGGATGAAGATGTATAAGATTTTAAAAGCAGAGATGTTAGCTGACAAGATCTATCTGATGGATGTGGAAGCACCTCGGATTGCCAAAGCCTGCCAGCCTGGAGAGTTTGTTATTGTTAAGATGGATGACAGAGGAGAGAGAATCCCCCTGACCATTTGTAATTATGATCGTGAGAAGGGAAGCATTACCATTGTGTTCCAGACCGTAGGCGCAAGCACGGAAAAAATGGCTGTATTAAAGACTGGTGACAGCTTTGCTGATGTGGTAGGTCCTTTGGGCAATGCTTCTGAATTTGTACACGAAGATATAGAGGAACTGAAGAAAAAGAAATTTTTATTTGTGGCAGGCGGTGTGGGAACGGCTCCCGTTTATCCACAGGTAAGATGGATGAAGGAGCACGGCATTGACGTGGATGTTATCGTAGGGGCAAAGACCAAGGACTTATTGATTCTGGAAGATGCCATGAGAGAACAGGCCGGAAATTTATATATAACCACGGATGACGGCTCTTATGAAAGAAAGGGCCTGGTAACTGAGGTAATCAAAGACCTGGTTTTAAACCAGGGCAAGAAATACGATGTTTGTGTAGCCATTGGACCGATGATCATGATGAAGTTTGCCTGCCTTGTAACCAAGGAGCTTGGTATTCCTACCGTTGTCAGCTTAAACCCGGTCATGGTAGACGGAACCGGCATGTGCGGTGCCTGCCGTGTTACGGTTGGCGATGAAGTGAAATTTGCCTGCGTAGATGGACCGGAGTTTGACGGTCATCTGGTTAATTTTGAAGAGGCCATGAAGCGCCAGATGATGTATAAGTCAGAAGAAGGGCGTGCGGTTTTAAAAGAACGTGAGGGCGATACTCATCACGGCGGCTGCGGACTGTGTGGAGGTAACGAGTAATGGATGTATTAAAGAAAGTACCAGTAAGAGAACAAGACCCAAAGGTAAGAGCGACGAACTTCGAAGAGGTTTGTCTTGGATATAATGAGGAAGAGGCAAAAGAGGAAGCCAGCCGCTGCATTAATTGTAAAAATCCCAAATGCGTAGCAGGCTGCCCGGTATCCATTAATATTCCCGGATTTATTAAAGAAGTGGAAAACGGTAATCACGAGGAAGCAGCAAAGATTATAGCTCAGTCCTCTGCACTTCCTGCTGTCTGTGGCCGGGTATGTCCTCAGGAGAGCCAGTGCGAAGGCCAGTGTATCCGCGGAATCAAGGGAGAACCGATTTCTATCGGAAAGCTGGAGCGTTTTGTGGCGGACTATTCCAGAGAGCATGGTTTCGTACCGACTGCCCCGGAAAAGACCAATGGCAAGAAGGTAGCCGTTATCGGATCCGGTCCTTCCGGATTAACCTGTGCCGGTGATCTGGCTAAAATGGGCTATGAAGTTACTATTTTCGAAGCTCTTCATGAGCCGGGCGGCGTATTGACTTACGGCATTCCGGAATTCCGTCTTCCAAAGGAAGGTGTGGTTCAGCCGGAGATTGACAACGTAAGAAAGCTTGGCGTTAAGATTGAAACCAATGTAATCATCGGTAAGTCCGTGACCATTGACGAGCTTTTGGATGAAGAAGGATTTCAGGCCATATTCATCGGTTCTGGAGCAGGTCTTCCTATGTTTATGGGAATTCCGGGAGAGAACGCAAACGGCGTATTCTCTGCAAACGAATATTTAACCAGAAGCAACCTGATGAAAGCATTCCGCAGTGATTATGATACCCCTATCCTGGCAAGCAAGAAGGTTGCAGTGGTAGGCGGCGGAAACGTTGCCATGGATGCAGCCAGGACAGCCCTTCGTCTCGGCGCAGAGGTACACGTTGTATATAGAAGAAGTGAGGCGGAGCTTCCTGCAAGAGCAGAAGAAGTTCACCATGCAAAAGAAGAAGGAATCATTTTTAACCTTTTATCCAACCCGATTGAAATCCTCACCGATGAAAAAGGCTGGGTAAATGGAATGAAATGCATTAAGATGGAGCTTGGAGAGCCGGATGCTTCCGGCAGAAGAAGACCTGTGGAGATAGAGGGATCTGAATTCGTCATTGATGTGGACACCGTGATTATGTCTCTCGGTACTTCACCGAACCCGCTCATATCCAATACAACCAATGGATTGGATATCAATAAGCGTAAATGTATCATTGCTGAGGAATCTACAGGAAAGACCAGCAAGGAAGGCGTTTATGCCGGAGGAGATGCGGTAACAGGAGCTGCAACCGTTATTCTGGCTATGGAAGCCGGACGGGCTGGAGCAAGAGGGATTGATGAATACCTTTCTTCAAAGGAATAATCCTGATAGTCAGATATCTGACATTTAAAGCAATCGCCGGATGCAGGAATGCAAGCATTTCTGTGCCTGACTCATTGCTTGCAGAAATAAAGGGCTGCCAGTTCACTGGCGGCCCTTTTGAAAGGTCGTGACATAGTTTATGAATAAAAAAATTGATTTATTAAAAGGACATATATTTACATCGCTGACCGGTCTGGCCCTTCCTATCATGGTCACGGCCCTGGTTCAGATGGCTTATAATCTGACTGATATGGCCTGGATCGGGTTTGTCGGCTCTCCGGCTGTTGCGGCGGTTGGTGCAGGGGGCATGTATGTATGGCTCTCCCAGGGAGTTGTTGCTCTGGCGAAAATGGGAGGCCAGGTAAAGGTAGCTCATGCTCTTGGAAAGGGAGACAGAAAGGAAGCGGCAATCTATGCTTCCGGCTCGCTTCAGATGGGGCTTTTATTTGCGCTGCTGTATGGGGTAGTGACGTTTTTCGGGGCAAAGCCTTTGATTGGATTTTTCGGGCTGAACGATGCTTCCGTTGCCTATAATGCCCAGGTTTATTTAAAGATTACCTGTGGTTTGATTATATTTTCTTATTTGAATACGATTATTACCGGGATCATGACAGCGATGGGGGATAGTAAAACACCGCTGCTAGCGAATTTTATCGGCCTGGTTTTGAATATGATACTGGATCCTGTCCTGATTTTTGGAGTAGGTCCGATTAAAGGCACAGGAGTTGCGGGGGCGGCCATTGCTACGGTCATGGCACAGGCGGTTGTTACTGCGGTATTCCTACTGGCTATTCGAAAAGACCAGGTGGTGTTTGATAAGGTGAAGGTGTTACATAAGGTTCCCTGGGATTATATGAAAGCCATGATCCGGATCGGCTTTCCTGCTTCCGTTCAGAACCTTATCTATACCAGCATTTCCATGATTTTGACCCGGTTTGTGACCGGCTTTGGAGATATTGCTGTGGCAGTGCTGCGAGTGGGCGGCCAGATCGAATCCATATCATGGATGACAGCAGATGGATTTGGAGCAGCTATTAATTCCTTTGTAGGGCAAAACTATGGAGCAGGACAGTATGGAAGAGTGAAAAAAGGCTATTTTACCGCAATCGGAGTCATGTTTATCTGGGGATTGTTCTGCTCCGTTCTTCTTGTCTCCTTTCCGGAGCAGATATTTGGATTATTCATCCACGAGCCGGAAGTAATTCCCATGGGAGTGCGCTATCTTGTGATCCTGGGCGTTTGCCAGATGTTCATGTGTATTGAACTGACAACAGTAGGAGCTCTTTCCGGTCTTGGCAGGACCCTTCTCTGCTCGGTCATAAGCGTTGTATTTACTTCCGCCAGGATACCTCTTGCCATGATTTTAAGCAGCACAGCCCTTGGGCTTGACGGAATCTGGTGGGCTTTTTCCATTTCAAGCATCATCAAAGGGATTTTATTCTTCTTATCATTCCTTGTGGTTTCGAGAAAACTGCCCCAGGATAAGCACCGGGTTCAACTGGAGGCGGAGCTTGAATAGATGACAGTATCTTACAATTATCAAAATTTTCCAAAAAAGACTTGAATTTCACCATGGTTATACGGTAACATATAAGGTAGAAAAAAGGGGAAAAGGAACTGACGATGAAACGAAAAATGCAGAATATGTATGAAAGAAACAGGAAAATGATTAAAAAGCTTCTCTGCGGCCTGTTGGTAAGTGCAATGGTCTGCGGCCAGACTGTTCCCGCCTGGGCCACGTCAAAAGCGGAAAAAGAAAAGCAGGAAGCACAAAAAAAGCTGGAAGAGGCAAATAAAAAAGCCCAGGAAGCAGAAGGCAAAAAGAGTGCTGCCCAGAATCAGGTGTCAAAGCTGACCTCTGATCTGACTGCTCTTTTGGCTGATATCAAGGTTCTGGAAACTGATATGGCCAACAAGGAAGCTGAGATCAAGCAGGCAGAACTTGACTATGCGGCGGCTAAGAAAGAGGAAGAAAAGCAGTACGCTTCCATGAAGAAGAGAATCCAGTACATGTACGAGAAGGGAGATACAGAATATCTTGATATTTTCCTTCAGGTAAAGAACATGTCTGATCTTCTTAATAAGGCGGAATACGTAGAAGGAATTTATACATACGACCGGAATATGCTGATAACTTTCCAGGAGACAAAGCAGAAGGTGGCCGATTATAAGTCAAACCTGGAAGAGGACAAGGCTGAGATGGAGGTCATGGAGCTGGAGTACAAAGAACAGCAGTCCGCGCTTGAGACACTGATCTCTACGAAGAAAAAGGAAGTTTCTAATTTCGACAGCCAGCTTGCGCAGGCGAAGCAAGATGCGGCTGTTTTTGCCCAGACGGTAGCTAAGAAGAATGAGGAGATCCGTAAGGCAAAAGAGGAGGAGGCCAGAAAGAAGGCCGCCGAAGAAGCCAGGAAAAAGGCAGAAGAAGAGGCCAGAAAGAAGGCTGCAGCAAATACCAGCTCTAAACCCAAGTCATCCAATGCAAACAACAAGTACACCGGTCCGACTGCAGCTAAGAGTAACGGAGGAACAGCTGAAGGCCGTGCAGTTGCGGATTACGGACTTCAGTTTGTGGGGAACCCCTATGTATTTGGAGGCACCAGCCTGACGAGTGGTACGGACTGCTCCGGTTTTGTTCTGTCCGTTTACAAGCATTTCGGTTACTCCCTTCCAAGAAGCTCTTCGGAGCAGCGCTCCGCAGGACGTGAGGTATCCTATTCGGATGCCCAGCCGGGAGACCTTATCTGCTATGCAGGCCATATAGGAATTTATATCGGTAATGGACAAATTGTTCATGCCAGCTCCCCGTCGACCGGAATTAAAGTAGGTAATGCCACATACCGGACGATCCTTTCCGTTAGAAGAATTGTATAGGGAATTTATTAAGCAGGGAGGGATCTGATCATCCCTCCTGTTTCCTTAAAAAGGGCTTGCGGAATTCGACATTATATGAGAAAATGTAATCAAGTATGATGTGATATATTTAACAAAGTACTGTTCACAATTATTACTTATTCGAAAGGAGTTTTAACATGATTTATTCACAGGAAGTAGAAGAGATGTGCACAGTGGCACAGGGCGTTCATCACGGCGCAGCTCCAATCCCAGAAGAAGCAAAATGGGTAAAATCTAGAGAAGTTAAAGATATCTCCGGTCTGACACATGGCGTTGGCTGGTGTGCTCCTCAACAGGGTGCATGTAAGCTGACTCTTAACGTAAAAGAGGGTATTATCCAGGAAGCATTAGTAGAGACAATCGGTTGCTCCGGTATGACACACTCCGCTGCTATGGCAGCAGAGATCCTGCCAGGACTTACCGTTTTAGAAGCATTAAATACAGACCTTGTTTGTGACGCTATCAACACCGCTATGAGAGAATTATTCTTACAGATCGCATACGGCAGAACACAGAGTGCATTTTCTGAAGATGGACTTCCGGTAGGTGCTGGCCTGGAAGACTTAGGAAAGGGTCTCCGTTCACAGGTTGGTACCATGTACGGAACATTAAAGAAAGGTCCTCGTTACTTAGAGATGGCAGAAGGCTATGTAACCGGTATCGCTCTGGATGAAGAAGATCAGATCATTGGCTATCAGTTCGTAAGCCTTGGCAAGATGACAGACTTCATCAAGAAGGGTGATGACCCGAATACTGCTTGGGAAAAGGCAAAAGGACAGTACGGACGCGTTGCCGAAGCTGCTAAGATCATTGACCCAAGACATGAATAATCGGACCTGCAAAAGCCTGTCGGTTACCGGTTATCAAAGTGAGGATATTTGGCCAATAATAAGGAGGACAAGATAATGGCATTATTTGAATCATATGAGAGAAGAATTGACAAAATCAATTCTGTATTAAATAGCTATGGCATTGCATCTATTGAAGAAGCTGAAAAGATTACAAAAGATGCAGGTCTGGATGTATACGAGCAGGTAAAGAAGATCCAGCCGATCTGCTTTGAGAATGCCTGTTGGGCTTACATAGTTGGTGCAGCAATTGCAATCAAGAAAGACTGCAGAAAAGCAGCTGACGCAGCAGCAGCCATTGGAGAAGGTCTTCAGGCTTTCTGTATTCCAGGTTCCGTTGCCGACCAGCGTAAAGTAGGTCTGGGACATGGTAACTTAGGAAAGATGCTTCTGGAAGAAGAGACAGAGTGCTTCTGCTTTTTAGCAGGTCATGAGTCCTTTGCAGCAGCAGAAGGCGCAATTGGTATTGCTGAGAAGGCAAACAAGGTTCGTCAGAAACCATTAAGAGTTATTTTAAATGGTTTAGGAAAAGATGCAGCTCAGATCATTTCCAGAATCAATGGATTTACATATGTAGAAACAGAGATGGATTATTACTCAGGCGAAGTGAAAGAGCTTTGGAGAAAGTCCTACTCAGAAGGCTTAAGAGCAAAAGTTAACTGCTACGGTGCAAACGATGTTACAGAAGGCGTCGCAGTTATGTGGAAGGAAGGCGTTGACGTTTCTATTACAGGAAACTCTACCAACCCAACCAGATTCCAGCATCCGGTTGCAGGAACTTATAAGAAGGAATGTTCAGAGAAGGGCAAGAAGTACTTCTCCGTAGCATCCGGCGGCGGTACAGGACGTACCCTTCATCCAGATAACATGGCAGCAGGTCCAGCTTCCTACGGTATGACTGATACTATGGGACGTATGCACTCTGATGCTCAGTTCGCAGGTTCTTCTTCCGTTCCGGCTCACGTAGAGATGATGGGTCTGATCGGTATGGGTAACAACCCAATGGTTGGAGCTACCGTTGCTGTTGCTGTTGGAATTGAAGAGAGTGCAAAAGAAGGTAAATTCTAAGGATATCCTTGATCTTTAAGGAATTTTACTTTTAGAAAAAGAAAGAGGAGTCGCTTTGCCGGTTCCTCTTTTTGATTATCAAATATAAAACCTTCAAACAGACAATATCATATCATCGGTTTGAAGGTTTGATTTTATAATCGGAGTCATCCATATTAAGACTTGGCGTTGACGCATGCCTTGTAACGTTCGTCCGCCGCCTCCCAGCTTACCACATGGAACCAGTCTTCTATGTATGCGGCCCTGTCGTTGAACCGCTTTAAAAAATAGGCATGCTCCCAACAGTCAATGCCGGCAACGACACAAAGGCCATCCGAGATAGGAGAATTTTGGTTTGGGGTTGTTACAATCTTCAGTGCACCGTTTGAATCCACCACCAGCCATGCATATCCGGATCCAAATATAGCCAGTGCATACTTTTTAAATTCATCAAAAAACTGTTCGATCGTTCCGAAGTATTGCATGATGGCGGGATACAATACTTCAGCCTGGGTCCGGGTCATGGAATTGGTCATCCCGAAGAAATAGATGGTATGATTATAAACTCCGCCTGCATTATTAATGATGCTTTGGCGGACCTCCGAAGGCAGGCTTTCCGTGTTTGAAAGCAGTTCCTCTAAAGACTTGTTTTGCAGCTGGGGATAATTCGATAGGATCCCGTTAAGATTCGCCACATATCGTTGCTGCAGTCTGTCGTGATGCAGGTACATGGTTTGCGTGTCTATGTAGGGTTCCAGTGCATCGTATGGATACGGCAGAGGCAGGTTTACAAAGGGGTAATGTTCATTCATAGGTCATTGTCCTCAATATTATTTGTATATGTATATTCAGTACTCAGGGATATATGAAGGATAAGCAGGAAGCTTGGAACAGAAATCTTTGTCAGCTTTGCTATAGGTTTTTCCTATAACCAGGTCATAATTATATCAATTAACACTTAGCCATGAAACCAGGTATAATACCAACTAAGAAGAGACGAAATAAATAATTATTATAACATTTGGGAGGATATTCATATGGCTAAGAAGATAAGAACTGAGAGAAATTTAAAATTTGAAACATTACAATTACATGTTGGGCAGGAACAGGCAGATCCGGTTACCGATGCAAGAGCAGTACCTATTTACCAGACATCTTCCTATGTATTCCATAATTGCGATCATGCTGCGGCCAGATTCAACTTATCAGATGCAGGCAATATTTATGGAAGGCTGACAAACCCAACCCAGGACGTTTTTGAGCGCAGGATTGCAGCTTTGGAGGGCGGAGTGGCTGCCCTGGCAGTGGCATCAGGAGCTGCCGCAGTTACTTATTCCATTGAGAACATTGCAAAAAACGGGGATCATATCGTAGCGGCAAAGAATATCTATGGAGGCACTTATAATTTGCTGGAGCATACCTTGCCTGAATACGGAGTGGAAACGACCTTTGTGGATCCATTTGATTATGAAGCCTTTGACAACGCTATTCAGGAAAACACAAAGCTGGTATTCATTGAAACCCTGGGCAATCCCAATTCTGACGTAGTTGATATCGAAAAGCTGGCAGGCATCGCCCATGCACATAAAATTCCGCTGATTGTTGATAATACCTTTGCAACTCCTTATCTAGTGAGACCCATTGAATATGGAGCGGATATAGTGGTCCATTCCGCCACAAAATATATCGGGGGCCATGGAACCTCCATTGGCGGCGTCATTATAGACGGTGGAACATTCGACTGGGAGGCTTCCGGAAAATTCTCTTCCCTTACAGAGCCGAACCCAAGTTATCATGGAATCAGCTTTACTAAGGCAGTAGGAGCGGCGGCTTATGTAACAAAGATCCGCGCGATCTTACTCCGTGATACAGGAGCAGCCCTTTCTCCTTTCCATGCATTTTTATTTCTCCAGGGCTTAGAAACTTTATCCCTTCGTGTAGAACGTCATGTGGAAAATGCGCTGAAGGTGGCTCAGTATTTAAAGGGTCATCCTCAGGTGGAGAAGGTGCACCATCCCTCTGTTTCAGAGGATCCGGAACAGCAGGAATTATACGGCAAGTATTTTCCGAATGGAGGAGGTTCCATATTTACTTTTGAAATTAAAGGAGATGCCAGAAAAGCAAAAGACTTTATTGACCAGCTGGAATTATTCTCCCTGTTGGCCAACGTAGCGGATGTAAAATCCTTAGTCATTCATCCGGCGTCCACGACACATTCCCAGATGTCAGAAGAGGAATTGGAAGACTCAGGAATCAAACCGAACACCATCCGGTTATCCATAGGAACAGAACATGCAGCTGATATCATTGAAGATTTAGAAGAAGCATTTAAGGCGATTCAGTAATCGCCAGGTCAGACAGGGCCAATAACAGGCTGCCATATTCCTATGGCAGCCCATTAACCTTTGTGTCCACAAAGCGTGGTCAAGCTTGGAGAAAGGAGAAACCATGACATTACAGCAGCTTCGTTATGCTATATGCATTGCAAATCAAAAATCCATGAACAAGGCGGCTGCCGAGCTGTTTATCACGCAGCCCAGCCTTTCAAGCACCATCCGGGATCTGGAAGAAGAGATCGGACTTAAGTTATTTCTACGCTCAAACCGGGGAATTGTGATCACCCCCGAAGGAGAAGAATTCCTTGGATATGCCAGACAGATGCTGGAGCAGTACCGCCAGATGGAAGAACGGTTCGTAAAGAAGGAAAAGTTTAAGAAGAAATTCAGCGTATCCATGCAGCATTACACCTTTGCCGTTCAGGCATTTATCCATATGGCAAAAGAATTCGGTATGGATGATTACGAATTTGCTGTACATGAAACCAAAACCTATGAGGTCATTGAAAATGTGAGGAACCAGAAAAGCGAATTAGGGATCCTGTACTTAAATGATTTTAACCAGAAAGCCATTGAAAAAATCTTTTACGATAATGAGTTGGAATTTGTGGAGTTATTTCAGTGCGGAATCTATGTTTTTCTATGGAAGGGCAACCCTTTGGCAGAAAAAGAACTGATCGAATTTGAAGATTTAAAGAATTATCCTTGCCTGTCCTTTGAACAGGGAAATAATAATTCCTTTTATCTGGCGGAAGAAGTGTTCAGCACTTATGAATATAAGCAGATCATAAAGGCAGATGACAGGGCCACTCTCTTAAATCTCATGGTAGGATTAAATGGCTATACCTTGTGCTCAGGAATCATCTGTGAAGATTTAAATGGAGATGAATATAGGGCAATTCCTCTTAATACCGATGATAAGATGAGGATCGGTTATATAAAAAAGAAGAAAATGCCCTTAAGTATCCTTGGTAAAAAATATATAGCGGAACTAATCAGATTGAAAGAAAAACATCTTTCAACTTAAGTTCATTGGTTAATATGAAGATAATCAGTAATATTATGCAAACAGAATATTGACACAGCACCCAGGCCATAGTGGGGAAGCCATATCAAAGCGTGGGAATAGGATAATCCAGTTTTGGATTTTCTTGTTCCTGCGCTTGGATATGGCTCTTTGTCAATAGTTGGGGTGGCATTCATTTGAATCCCTCTCAGTTCTTGTGTTTATTTTCTTCACAAATCACTTTTCTTCGTCATGATATTTCTCAATTTTATGATGATTATAGATGTGAGATAAATCGCATACCATAAAGTATACGATATTTGACGAAGCTGCTCAGTTATAGTTACTTTTCAATTTTTTTTATAGTAATCTCATTCTTTTCAATCACAACCTCATAATTCACTATGGATTCTTTACTGAAATTTTCTTCAAACTCTTGGCTAACAGAGTAATTATTTTTAGGATTGAGAGTTATTCTAAAATTATATTGTCCAATTTCAGGTATATTAAACTTTCCAACTTCTCCGGTTTTAATATTACTGTCAATAAGCGCTTCAATAGTTTCATTATTTTTGTCAGCATCACTTCTTTTTATAACAATACTTTTCAAATACAACGGAGTATTATTTGTAATTAATAGATTATAAGTATCATCATCTGTTGTTTTCTCGTAATCATTACTGCTGCTTTTTCTTCCACATCCTTGTATTGATAAAAGCAGAATACATACTATAATAATAAGAACCCTATTTTTCATAAATATTACCTCGTATTTTATTTAGTTAAAAAAAAGCAGATAGGTTCAAAAGGTACAAGATCCTGTTCTTTCCCTGAAAATCTAATTTTAATTTTGGGTTGAAAAATTATATTAGACTCTTTTTTTATTATATAATCACAACGAATTTCATAGACCTTTAATTTAGATAATTTTTCTTCACTTACCGTCTTTTTATAATCTTCTTTAATTTGCTCCTCTGTATTTTCATCTCTTGAGGTTATGAAACCGCTAATATCTATATAATCGTGAACATCCTCAGGATAAAACATTTCAACTTCTAAATCTTCGGTAATGACTCCATTTGCATCTAGAATTTTATATGCATACGAATGTTTCATATTAACGGGAACTTTATTTTGAGGTGCTATTGGAGCTTCCATAATAGAAATTCCATTTTTTTTACTTGTATAAATATTTAAATAAATAGGCTGGACCTTCATTGTTACTCTTGTTTTATTACAGGTAAAAACAATATTCTTAAAAGTCAAATCGTGCATGTCTTTCGTTCTGTTAAAAATCAAGCGTAAAGAAATCCCATTTTTAAGTAAATTGGGATTACACTGCTGCCATTCAATATTATCAGGTTTTAACATTATTTTATTATTATTATCGGCTATTAACATAATATGTATATCAGAATCAACTAAATAATTGAACTCTTCATCGCTTAAGTTATTTGTACTTGCAAAAAGTAACAGCGAGTCAGTATCTTTGGAATTGTCAATATAATATAAACCAATATCTTGATTAAAGTCAATCTTTTTAAAAATCCTTTGAAATTCATTTTGATTACACCCACTTAATAAAATTATTAATGTAGATGTCATTAAAATAAATAGCTTTTTCATAATTATTATCATTCCTTTCACTTTCAAAGCACAAATAAGCCGACTTTTATCATTGCGTATTTAGTAGAAGAGGGACGATCGATGTTGATATTTCTGATAGGATATTATATACACTAAAAAGCGATAGGAGTGAATAAGTTACCTATCCACTCCTATGCTTTATATTTACGTTACCATTCTATCTTAATGATATCTGTTGTAACGCATAATACTCATCGTAAGCGGCAGTATACCCAGAGCAATTATACGATTTGCTATTCTTAGTTACAGTATATGTGTAACGATCCTGTGAGTATCTTAATACTATTCTCCCCTTATATCCAGAAGAGATAGGATAAGAAATAGTCTGTGTTGTAGTAAATGTAACAGAACCACCAAGTGTTGAAGCTACATTGGCTTTTAAAATTTCTGCGTCTACCGTAACACCGCCTGTGACAGAAGCACTGATAGTAGTGCTAACCCCTTTTGAAACTGAGACAGTTCCCGGAGCAGCAATATAATCGGATACTGGTTGAAATAAATTATATTTTGTAGGTTTGCTTACATTTGAAATAACTATAACATCTTTTTTGGCAAGTCCAGCTTTTGCCTGAGGCTGAAAGTCTACCACCTTTTTGGTAGAAAAATTTCCTAACCTTGTTTCCTCCGCCCCCGCTTCTGTTTGAGTAATCACATCCTGATACTGAGTAGCAGCAAATGCTGTCATATTGCTTCCTAAAATAAGGAAACATGAAAGTATTATTCCTAAGTACCTTTTTACACTTCCCATAAACTTTTCCTCCAAATTTTTAAATAGTACCTGTTATAATATTGATTTTTGATCGTAAACCTCAATTCCCAATGGAATCACTACCTTTCATTTGATATTGTAAAATAAATACTGATTAATTATTTATTTTACAATATCATTAAAACATAATATTACATTAATTGTCAAGTGATTTTTTAATAAAAAGCAACTAAAAATATTGACAAGGTAATAAAAATATCATATTATTAAATTACAATAAAGAGCCTAAAGAGTAGGAGGTAATAATGATATAAATGCCTAGAGGAAAAACGGAACTTTCGTTAACAAAAAGAGAAATGGATGTAATGACAATACTTTGGGAAAGCAATACACCATTGGTTGCATCAGAAATTACAAAAATGGATGATTCATTGAATATCAACACTGTACAGGCTGTTATTAGGAAACTGTTAGATAAAAAATACATTGAAGTGGCTGATATTGTTTATAGCGGTACAGTCTTAACCCGTAGTTACAGGCCTACTTTATCAAAAAAAGAAATGACAGTTCAGCGATTTATTAGACAATTTCAAGAAAATGATAAAGTTTCTATTCCTAATTTAGTTACTACTTTACTGAAGCATGAAAAGAATGAACGAGAAGTTATAGAGGAACTGGAAGTAATGTTGGAGGAAAGAAAGAAATTGCTTAAACAAAAGGAAGAATAGTATGATTCTATCGACAGCTTCACTTATTACGATATTGCTGATTTGCAACATGTCAATTCTCGCTGTGTGGCTTTTTTTAAAGAATGATAAAAGAATATTGCAAATAAGTCTGCATGCGTTGCTGATTGGGCTGTTATTCCTGCTCTTGCGGCTGCTCATACCATTTGAGTTCTCATTTGAGTACACGATCATCGATAAATATATACTCCCCAATGTATTCATATTCCTTTATACACCGATTATTGAATCTGATATGTTTAATGTTTATGTATATCACATTTTCCTGTTGGTCTGGATTTGTGGAATTGCTCTATTTGGGTTCAGAACAATGACCGCTTATTTTAAATTCAAAAACTTGCTTGAAAAAGAACCTAGCGTGAATGATAAAGCTGTAAAAGACCTGATTCATTCAACGGAGTACCTATACGGAAAATTCACTGAGTTTCGTGTAATCAGAACAAATCTTATTTCTGTGCCGTTACTTTTTGGAGTATTTAAACCAACGATTGTATTACCTCAAATTGAATTCGCTGATGAAGAATTAGGATATATCATCAAGCACGAAGTTGCACACTATCATCATCATGACTTATGGATAAAATTACTTACCGAGTTAATTGTTATTATCTACTGGTGGAATCCTTTGGTGTATCTTTTAAGGCAGCAAATTGATAAGATTCTTGAAATACGGGCGGATACAACAGTGACAAAACGAATGTGTGAAGCGGAAAAAATCCGTTACCTGGAATGCCTTCTGATGGTTGCGAAAGGAAATACACCATCTCGGATAAACAGCTTCGCTCTGGCCTTTGATAGCAGAACAGTTTCTGTTCTTTCTCAAAGATTTCATATTGTATTAAATCATACATATAAGCAAAAATCTGGAATGCAAAACTTTATCATGTTCATAACGATTGTACTTATATTGACGATTATGTCGTTTATTGTAATAGAGCCGTACTCCATAGCGCCAGAGGATCAGCAAAAAACGGTAGAATTTACTGCAGAAACGACCTATCTGGTAGTAAATGCTAAAGGGGGGTTTGATATCTATTTGAATAATGAGTATCTGGGTACGGTTTCAGAAATAAAAGATTCATTTTCAGATATGCGTAGATACAAAAATGTAGAGGAGGCACTTTTTTATGAAGGTCAAAAGTAAAAGAATTGTGTTATCATTAATAAGTATGGCACTGAGTTTGTCGGCACTTCCTATGGAGGCATATGCTCAAGACAATAAACAACAGCTTCCACCGATTGCTGTAAATTCTCAAGAAAATAGTCAACTGCTTGGCGCAGTAACCTATGCTCAGGTTATTGGTTGGCGTTACAAGACCGAAGATGGAAAGGTTTATAGGCGCCAATATAATTACTCAAGGCAGAAATGGATTGGCGAGTGGGAATTATGTTAAACAAAATGATATAAAAATTTGAAGTATGAGATTACTAAAAACCACCCTTGTAAACTTGGCAGGGTGGTTTTCTATCTTCTATGCTGTCAACCCCTCGTATTGAGGCGGTTGTTTCTTTTGTAATTCTAATATAGCATATCTTATATATTTCATAGAAGGGGCTGGCGTGCTTAAGATTTCACTTCCCTAAATATAATATTCAGGAGACTCCTGGTACCTGTCAAGAATGTCCTGTAACGTAATGCCGTTTAAATAATCTGCAATGACATCCGCCAGTCCCTGCCAGATGGGAAGAGTCAGACAGTCCGTCTGCCTGGAGCATATGTTGGGATCGTTGTCCATGCAGCTGACAGGATTTAAACTTCCTTCTGAGCTGAGTAAGATATCTCCGATGGTGATCTGGGAGGGATGCCTTGCCAGCTTATAACCTCCCATGTGACCACGGTAGGTAGTGAGCAGATTGCTGCGGTTTAAAAAAGGAACGATCTGTTCCAGATATTTTTTTGAAATGTTCTGCCTTTCGGAAATGTCCTTTAAGGCAATGAATTCTTCGTTATAATGCTCTGCTAAATCAATCATCATTCGAAGAGAATAGCGGCCACGAGTCGATATTTTCATAATTTACCACCTTACAAAACAATTTTGTGTATCAATACCTATTTTACCATGGGTTGAATAGGTATTCAACCCATGAAATAAAATTCTTTAGCAATAGAAATTAACTATAGCAGGTGATTGCTTTTAAGTAATACCGTTGACAGCGTTCCATTGGTATACTTAGGAAAGAATAGATACATGATTCCAAATTGAGAAAGAGGGTATGAATATGGAAAACGGGATTTCTACAAAATGTTTATACGGCAATGGGGAAGGGGTTGCTACAGATAAGTCTGGGGCCATCAGCTTTCCTATATACCAGACAGCGACCTTTGCTCATAAGGGAATCGGGGAGAGCACCGGATATGATTACAGCCGCCTGCAAAATCCAACCAGAGAGCAGCTTGAAAGAGTGGTAGCTTCCCTTGAAAATGGAGTGGATGCTCTGGCATTTTCCAGCGGTATGGCAGCAATCACGGCTTTAATGGAACTGTTTCAGCCGGGAGACCATATGATAACCGATTGTGATTTATATGGCGGCAGCATCCGTTTGTTTGATAATATCAGCAAGAAAAATGGGATTTTGATCAGTTCCGTAGACTGCTCCCGCGGGGACTTAGCAGAATTTGAAACCTTGATCGGTGAGAACACAAAAGCAATCTACATTGAGACACCGACAAATCCCATGATGAATGTCATTGACATTAGAAAGCTGGCAGAGATTGCAAAAAAGAACCATTTGCTTTTGATCGTGGACAATACGTTTTTGTCCCCTTACTTTCAAAACCCGTTGAAGTTGGGAGCTGACATAGTTGTCCACAGCGGAACCAAATACCTGGGCGGACATAATGATACCATTGCTGGCTTTCTGGTCACCTCATCGGCAGAGATATCCGAAAGACTCAGGTTTATTATAAAGACGGTAGGTTCCGGTCTGGCTCCTTTTGACAGCTGGCTCATATTAAGAGGGATTAAAACCCTTGGAATCCGGATGGAACGAGGGGAGAAAAATGCCAGAATACTTGTCGATTGGCTGTGCCAGGAAAAGAAGATCACAAAGGTATTTTACCCCGGAATCCAATCCCATCCCGGTCACGAGGTCTGTAAAAAGCAGGCAACGGGATTTGGCTCCATGGTTACCTTTGAGGTGGAATCAACGGAACTGGCTCATCGGATATTAAAAGAGGTAAAACTAATCCGTTTTGCAGAAAGCTTAGGCGGCGTAGAAACGCTGATCACTTACCCGATTACCCAGACTCATGCCGATGTGCCTAAAGAAGTACTGGCAGCCAATGGTGTCACCGACCGGATCTTAAGATTATCGGTGGGGATCGAGGACTCAGAAGATTTAATAAGGGAATTGGAGAGGATATTTCATGTGTAAGAAAACGATTGATTTTGATCATGTCATAAACCGTAAAAATACAAACTGCCTTAAGTATGATTTTGCAGTAAGAAGGGGAAAGCCGGATAATCTTTTGCCTCTGTGGGTAGCGGATATGGACTTTAAAGTATCCGAAGAGGTTCTTAACGCCCTTCATGAGCGGGTCGACCATGGGATTTTCGGCTACAGCGAGGTCCAGGATGAATATTTTGCAGCCATCCGGGACTGGATGGAAAAAAAACATCATTGGAATGTGGAAAGCAGATGGCTGATCAAAACGCCTGGTGTTGTATTTGCCTTAGCCATGGCTGTCCAGGCTTTTACAGATCCGGGGGATGGGGTCATGATTCAGCAACCTGTATATTATCCATTCAGTGAAGTCATTGAGGATAATGACAGGGTGGTGGTGGATAATACCCTGTATCTTGGAGAAGATGGAACGTATCACATGGATTTAGAAGATTTTGAAAGAAAAGCAGAAGAGTTCCATGTAAAGCTATTTCTATTATGCAGTCCCCATAATCCGGTAGGAAGAGTCTGGAGCAGGGAGGAACTGGAGAAATTAGGGGAAATCTGCAACCGAAGAGATATCCTTGTGGTCAGCGATGAGATTCACCAGGATTTTGTGTTTGAGGGAGAGCACCTGGTATTTGCCGGTCTAAGTGAAGAATTGAAAAACAGGACCATTACCTGTACCTCCCCAAGTAAGACCTTTAATCTGGCAGGCTTACAGATTTCCAATATATTTATTGCAAATCAGAAGCTGAGGAGGAGGTTCCGCAAACAGGTAGCGGCTGCCGGATACAGTCAGCTTAACACCTTGGGATTAACTGCATGCGAAGCAGCATATCGTCATGGAGAAGAGTGGCATGATCAGCTTATCGAGTATTTAAAAGCAAACATTTCCTATGTACGGGAGTTTATAAAAGAGAAAATACCTAAGGTTAAGCTTATAGAACCGGAAGGAACTTATCTTGTCTGGCTGGATTTTCGGGAACTGGGCCTTACAGAAGAGGAGAGAGAAGATTTGATCATGAAAAAGGCAGGGCTTTGGCTGGACAGCGGAGCCATGTTCGGTCCGGTGGGAGAGGGATTTGAAAGAATCAACATCGCATGCCCCCGGTCCATTCTGGAACAGGCCCTAGGGAATTTAGAGCAAGCCATAAAGATGTTATAAAATAATAGAATCAACGCCGGAGACTCGCAAAAAACGATGTTTTTGTGAGACTCCGGCGTTTTTTCACCTCATCAAACAGCGAAGCGGATTGCGAACATCCGTTTGACTTTATTTCCCGAATGGAGAGTCTTCCCGGCGTACAAAATACCCTTGGTTATGGCTGCAAACCGGACAGACCTGAGGTGCTGTGGTACCTTTATGGATATGGCCGCAGTTTAAGCAGATATATTCTGTGGTCGTATCGTTCACAAAAAGTTTATTGTCTTGCACCAGCTGTGCATACTGAGCAAAACGTTGGCTGTGTACTTTTTCAACCTCAGCAATCATATAAAAGGAATTTGCGATACTGGAAAATCCCTCTTCCTTAGCCTTGTCGCCGAAGGATTTATAAATTGTGTCGTGCTCGGCAGCCTCATGCTGGGATGAAAGCTTCAAAAGCTCCAGGATGTTATTGGAGTTGTCAATTGGATAGTTGGCACTTATGGAGATTTCCTGCCCATGGAACTCCTTTAAGTGATTATAGAATACCTCGGCGTGTTCCTTCTCCTGACTTCCTGTATAATGGAAAAGCCAGTATAAAACAGCAAGGTTCTGATTTTTTGCCTGGGAAGCGGCAAATTCATAACGTCGCCAAGCCTGGCATTCTCCTGCAAAAGCTTTTAAAAGGTTTTCCTTTGTAACGCTGTCTTTCAGTGCTACCATTTTTTGTTCCTCCTAATTTATTTACCAGTAGTGTTACCAGATTTCTAAGGATTTATAAGAAAAAGTGGAAAAAATGGAAAAATTTATTAGGCCATCAGATTCGATGACACCTAAAAAGGAAGGGCTAGTTATAAGAGACATATTCAGCAGCGGAATCAATAAAAATATTGTAAAAAGGTATTGACACATTTCTCTTCGTGTATTAATATAATAATTACATATAAACCTATTAAACATATAGGTAATGAAAAGAGATGATCAGTATGAAGGAATTTGAATTTAAGGTAGCAGGAAATCATGAATTTTATAAAAATAGATGTTGTTGTTGTCAGGCTGTATGTATGAATAGAGATACAGCTTTGTTGTAATGCTTATTATGATGCCTGACATCCTGGAATATGTGAAATTTCCATATTTTCAGCAGAACAGTGGAGCAGGTGCCGTAATAGGCAGCCGCTCTTTTTTCATTTAATTAACAAACTATTAAATATCATATAAAACGGAGGTAAAGGATATGGGAACAATTAAAGAAAGCGCAGTGGAGCTCATTGGAGGAACACCGATACTCAAATTAAACCGATACAGTGCAAAGGAAGGAATCGAGGGCGTTACACTTCTGGCTAAGCTGGAATACTTAAATCCTGCCGGTTCCGTAAAAGACAGAATTGCTCTTGCCATGATCGAGGATGCAGAAGAAAAAGGGATCTTAAAGCCTGGTGCAACCATTATTGAGCCGACCTCAGGAAATACCGGAATCGGTTTGGCAGCCGTTGCGGCAGCCAAAGGCTATCGGACGATTCTGACACTCCCAGATACCATGAGCGTGGAGCGAAGAAACTTATTAAAGGCCTATGGCGCGGAACTGGAGCTGACTGAGGGAGCAAAGGGCATGAGGGGGGCTATTGAGAAAGCAGAGGAGTTAAAGACCAGCATACCAGGTTCTATTATCCTGGGACAGTTTGTAAACCAGGCAAACCCTAAAGTGCACAAGGAGACCACCGGTCCGGAGATCTGGGAACAGACGGCTGGGGAAGTGGATATTTTTGTAGCTGGTGTTGGCACAGGCGGAACTATTACAGGTGTAGGCCAATATTTAAAGGAAAAGAAACCGGAAGTCAAAATCGTAGCGGTTGAACCGGCAAGCAGTCCGGTACTCTCCGGAGGCAAGCCAGGACCTCACAAGATTCAGGGAATTGGTGCAGGCTTTGTACCTGAAGTCCTGGATACCGGAATTTACGATGAAATAATTACCGTTGAGAATGAGGATTCATTTAAGGAAGGTAAGACATTTGCAGTATCCGAGGGAATTCTGGTTGGAATCTCTTCCGGTGCTGCACTAAAAGCCGCAAAGCTGTTGGCGGAAAGACCGGAAAACAAGGGAAAGACGATCGTTGTCTTGCTGCCGGATTCCGGTGACAGGTATTTGTCCACTCCATTATTCGGCTAATTATTTCAATGAAATAAGATGACTGGTGGTTTTAGAAACAGCTGGTTATAAGATTATCTTATTACCAGCTGTATTTTTTTCATATTATACAAAAACCTATAGGAATGGTATGATATCAGTACAAAGAAACAAGAATGCTGGGAAAGGAGTTAAGATGTTGAAGATGTGTTGTTGCTGTAATTGCGTAAAAAATGGTCTTTATACTTGTGTCTTGAAACCTGAAATTCCTGTGCATGGCTATTCTGCATAAAAGGCAGGTGTCAGAGGGCATCTGCTTTTTTTGTACTCAAATTTAGGAGAGAAGGAAGAAAATATGGCAATAGAAGAGAGATTTGGAAAGGTAGCGACCACGGAAGATACCCACGAAGTATCTGAAACAGGAGCCTTTGTAAGGCAGGATAACCATTTTGTCACACCTTTTGGAGAAGGGGAAGGAGAACTTCCAGTGGAAGCCGGACGGTACCGGCTCATATGGACGCCCCTTTGCCCGTGGGCCACGAGACAGGTCATTGCCCTAAAGCTTCTGGGGCTGGAAGATGCGATCAGTGTCGGCAAGGTAAGTCCCGTAAGAACAGAAAACGGCTGGGAATTTTCCCTTGACGAGGGGGGTGTGGATCCAGTCCTTAAAATCCGCTATCTTCCGGAAATTTATGCAGCCACGGATCCGGAATATGAAGGAAGGGCAACCGTTCCCACTGTAGTAGATTTAAAGACCAGAAAGGTGGTCAACAACGATTATCATCGTTTGACAAATTATTGGGAGACTGCATGGAAACCATTTCATAAGCCTGGTGTACCGGACCTGTATCCCGTGGACTTAAGAACGGAAATCGATGAGCTCAATGTGATATTATTCCATGAAGTAAACAACGGGGTATACAAAGCAGGGTTTGCCCAGTCCCAAAAGGAATATGAAGCTGCGTATGATGTGCTGTTTCAAAGGCTTGACTGGCTGGAAGA
The DNA here is from genome assembly GCF_044987295.1 of Lacrimispora sanguinis. Taxonomy (NCBI): domain Bacteria; kingdom Bacillati; phylum Bacillota; class Clostridia; order Lachnospirales; family Lachnospiraceae; genus Lacrimispora; species Lacrimispora sanguinis. Next base: position 4,680,249 of record NZ_CP173277.1, read on the forward strand.
GCGGCTTTCAAAGGGGAGATATCTGTTTGGAGACCGGCTCACGGATTCTGATATTCGGTTGTACGTAACCCTTGCCCGGTTTGATGTGGCTTATTATTTCAGCCATAAGACAAACAGGAACCGCATTGCTGATTTTGATAATCTGTGGAATTATGCAAAGGACTTGTATACGATTCCGGCATTTAAAGAAGCCACGGATTTTGATTCCATAAAGAGGGGATATCTCCTGGGAAGCCATGGACACAATCCATATAACATTCTTCCCCTGGGACCGGATGTTTCCATCTGGGATGAACCGAATAACAGGGATGAAAAATTCGGTAAGAGAATATAGGAAAGGCTGGAGCATTCATGTCTGATTCTACGTTTTATAACCAGGTTACAGAAACCTTTCATTGGTTTCACCAAAATCCCGAACTATCCTTTGAAGAATACAAGACAACTGGCCGAATTCGTGAGTTTTTAGAATATTATAATGTCCGTATTTTGGATTTGGATTTAAAAACAGGATTGGTAGCAGAAATTCAAGGTGCACACGACGGACCTGTGATCGCACTGCGCTGCGATATCGACGCACTGCCTGTACAGGAAGAAACCGAATTATCCTATGCCTCTGCCATAACTGGAAAGATGCACGCCTGCGGTCACGACTTTCATACCACAGTTATGCTGTATGTGGCAAAAGAATTACAGGAGCAGCAGGAACATTTGCACGGAACGGTGAAAATCCTGTTCCAGCCCGCCGAGGAATCCTCTGTCGGTGCCGTGGAAGTAATCAAAACAAAGGTTCTTGATGATGTAGACGGGATCTACGGCCTGCATACCGATATCACACTCCCGGTTGGAACCGTAGGAATTGTTTCCGGAAGTGTGACTGCCGCTGTTGACAGGTTTACAGTCAGGCTTACGGGAAAGGGCACTCATGCGGCTCATCCTCAGGACGGAATTGATCCTGTACTTACCGCCTCACAGATTGTAACCCTTGCCCAAAGCATCGTCAGCCGTAACATTGATCCGTTTTCTCAGGGCCTGCTCAGCATAACCCGTGTTACGGCGGGAAACACATGGAATGTTATTCCACAGACAGCAGAGCTTGAAGGAACGGTACGCACCATGGGCAGACACAATCGACGGTTGATTGAAGAACGCTTCCGGACGCTGGTTCAGCATATTGCATTGTCACAGGGTGCAGAAGCAGAAATTGAATGGCTTGCAGGGCCTCCTGCCACAAATAATGCCCCGTGTTTTGAGCCTGTTGCTGCAGCCGTTGCAAAAGAACAGGGACTGAAGGTCAAAACTTCTTCCCCGTCTCTCGGCGGAGAAGACTTTGCCTTTTATCAGGAAAAGATACCAGGATTTTTCATCCGCATAGGAACCGGTGAGTCCTATCCCAACCACCACCCGAAATATCAAGTTGACACCAATGCATTGAAGCCGGCCATCGATTATTTTGCAGCTTTAGCACAAAAAACTCTTTTTGCCATAAAAAGCGGTGAATTGATTCCTGCGCAGGAGGAGGCATCTGATGATTGAAATTCAAAACGTAAGTAAACGGTTTGATTCTGCTTCTGGTGAAGTTCATGCCCTGCGGCAGGTCAGTCTTACGGTTGAAAAGGGCGATATTTTCGGAGTGATAGGCTTCAGCGGAGCAGGTAAATCAACCCTGGTACGTCTGGTAAATTTATTGGAACACCCTTCAGAAGGACGGGTGCTGGTTGATGGCACGGATATCACCACCCTGTCAAAACCGGCCTTACGAATGCTGAGAAAGAATATCGGCATGATTTTCCAGCAATTTAATCTGCTGCAGTCCAAATCTGTTTTTCAGAACGTAGCGGCGCCGCTGGTATTAAACAAAGTGCCGAAAAAGGACATAGAAAAGCGGGTAAAAGAGCTCTTGCAGTTTGTAGAGCTTGAGGATAAGAGTAACACCAATGTATCAAAGCTTTCAGGCGGTCAAAAACAAAGGGTAGGCATAGCCCGCGCCCTTGCCACAAATCCCAGTATCTTACTTTGCGACGAGGCTACAAGTGCTTTGGATCCCAAGACCACGGATTCTATTCTGGAGCTATTGAAAAAAATAAACAGGGAGCTGAATGTTACGATTCTCCTGATCACTCATGAAATGCACGTTATTTGTGATATATGTAACAAAGTAGCGGTTATGGATAACGGCAGGGTGTTAGAGCAGGGAACGGTGCTTCAAGTATTCGGTAATCCACAGCATAAAATCACCAGGAGTTTTGTAAAGACCGTAATTGACGACAGCATACCAAGGAGCCTTGCCCGGGAAATTCTTGAATATCAGGGGGAGAACCGGATCTTCCGACTGCGTTTTCAAGGAAATATTGCCGGAAAACCCCTGTTGTACCGCATAAGCGCAGAATACCACATGGAAAACAGCATATTGTTTGCCACTGTTTGTGAACTTCAGGGAGTTGTGTTCAGCGTTATGATTGTGCAGGTGTTTGGTTCCGCTCAAAGGCTTGACGAGGTACAGCAATTTATTGAAGATTCCGGAGTCTATGTGGAAGTCTTACATTTGACCGGGGGAGAGGAGGATCCCAATGATTGAGCAATATTTAGGCATTACAAGCGAACAGATGGTAATTGCTGCCGGCCAGACCGTTTATATGCTGTTCTGGGGGCTGGTGCTGGGATCACTTCTTGGGATTCCCCTCGGTATATTACTTACCATTACGCGTAAGGGTGGTATCTTGCAAAACAAAGTCGTCTATACCCTGATCAATTACACCATTAACATCGTGCGCTCCGTGCCCTATATTATTTTGCTGGTGGCTATTATGCCCTTAACAAAAATCATTGTGGGTACCCGGATCGGCACCCAGGCCGCTTTGGTTTCACTGGTGTTTTACATTACGCCATTTCTTTCCCGCCTGGTAGAAAGCTCGCTGCTGGAGGTTGATAAGGGAATCATTGAAGCGGCAGAAGCCATGGGGGCAACTCCGGTGCAGGTCATTTGGCACTTTTTGCTGCCGGAAGCATTGGGCTCGCTGATCTTATCCCTGACCACAGGTACCATTGGTCTCCTTGGTGCAACCGCCATGGCGGGAGCCATAGGCGGAGGCGGTGTTGGCAACCTGGCATTGACCTATGGGTATCAGCAATTTAACACTCCCTTAATGGTTGCGACCGTAATCGTATTGATCGTGTTTGTTCAGCTGATTCAAGGGCTTGGAAATTATTTATCAAAACGTGTCAGATCACGTGAATAGAGGAGGAACTAATTATGAAAAAAATTGGATTCATTATCATCGCTGCATTACTTGCCGTCACTGTTGCCGGCTGCTCAGCCAATAACGGAAGCAAGCTGGGCCAGGACAAAAAAACATTGAAATACGGCAAGGCTGCAGGACCCTATACGGTATTATTTGAAGAAGCAGTAAAGCCCATCTTGGAAAAACAGGGGTATAAGCTGGAAGTGGTTGATTTTTCAGACCTTTTGCAGAATGATACCGCGTTGAATGAAGGTGAAATTGACTTTAACGTGGAACAGCATACTGCTTATGCCGAAAATTTCAACAACAAGCAAAATGGAAACCTTGTTCCCATTTCCCCCATCCCCACCGTTCCCGCCGGACTGTTTTCTGCAAAGCATACCTCATTGGATGCGATAGCGGATGGCGCGATCGTTGCAGTGCCAAATGATGCATCGAATACGGCACGTGCTTATGCCCTTCTTCAAAAGGCCGGCTGGATTAAGCTTAACCCGGATGTTCCCCTTGAGTCGGTAAAACAATCCGACATCATTGAAAACACGTACAACATCAATTTTGTGGAAATGGATTCGTTAAATATCCCTCCTGCTCTGGATGATTTTGATTTTGCAGTGATCACAGGAAGCATTGTTTATAATGCAGGCATCGATCCATCTACCGCCATTTTACAAGAAGATATTTTGGATCATCTGATTTTGCAGGTGGTTGTAAAAGAAGAGAACAAAGATACAAAATGGGCTAAGGACATCGCAGCTGCTTATCACTCAGACGAATTGAAAGAGTATATGAAAAAGAACAACTCAGGCTTGTGGTTTGTTCCCCAGGAATTGCAATAGCATAGACTCCGTCCGGTAACAGGAAGGAGATAACTGAAATAAAAGAAATGATTGATAAAAGAGGAGAGAAAATTATGAAGAAAAAAATTGCAGGAAAATCAATCCTGGGGGTGCTTACAGCAGTGGCCGTATTAGGAGCCCTGACCGGCTGCAAGAGCAGTACCAAACAAACGGTAACCAAAGCAGCTGAGGAAACAACAAAGACAGAGAGTTCAGCAGCACCGGCAGCACAGGAGCAGAGCAGTGAGGCGGCCGGCACAACAGAACCGGTGGTCATTCATGCAGCAACCGGCGGTTCGCCAAAGCCGTTCACCTTTGTGGACAGCAGCAACCAGCTCACCGGTCACAATATTGAACTGATCAAAGCCGTTTTTGACCGGCTCCCCCAATATAAGCTTGAAATCGAAGTAACTGATTTTACCTCAATTTTTGCAGGCCTGGATTCTGACCGTTACCAGATCGGTGTAAATAATTTTGCAAAGAATGAGAGCAGGAAGGAAAAGTATCTATTTACCGATCCGATTTTTGCCAATGAGTACGTTGCCATCTTTGCAAAGAACAATGAAAAGGCAGCAGGCATAGAGACATGGGATGATCTTGCAGGCTTAAAGACCATTTCCTCGGCGGGAATCAATATCACCACAGCCCTGGAAAACTATAACGCAACTCACGCCGAGAACCCCATTGCAATCGAATACAGTGATGAAGACCTTGTGCTGCAGATTCAGGATGTGGAAGCTGGGAAATACGATTTCGTGTTAATGGATAAACCAATGTTCGAGTATTATCAGAAAGAATTTAACTTTAATGTGGAAGGAGCTTCCATCAGCAACACCCTTTCAAAGGACTTAATGGCAGAACCCTTCAGCTATCTGATTGTCAGCAAGGGAAATGAGAAACTGGTAGAGGATATCGACAAGGCGTTAAAAGAAGTGATTGAGGACGGAACGTCAAAGGAAATTAACTTAAAATGGTTTGGATCCGATTACTCCCCATCTTATTAATAAAACCGGAGGAACAAGATGAGCAAAATATTTGACTGGCAGTTGGTGTTCACGGAAATTCCTGCATTGCTGAAATACTTGCCTGTAACGCTGCAGCTGACGGGAGTTGCCCTGATAATCGGGTGGGTGATAGGGCTTTTAATCGCTGTGGTAAAAATCCACAATGTTCCCATCCTGCGGCAATTATGTACTTTATTTGTTTCGGTCGTACGGGGAACCCCGATTATCGTCCAGCTATATCTTACGTATTTTGGAATTCCTATCGCTTTGAAATATTATAACTTTTACAATGGAACTTCTTATAACGTAAATGGAATCCCGTCAATTATTTTTGCGATCGTAGCCCTGGGGCTTAATCAATCTGCCTTTGATTCAGAAACTATACGGGCAGCCATACAGTCCGTGGAAAAAGGGCAGGTTGAGGCAGCCAAGGCCCTTGGAATGAACGGGTTCCAGATATTTCGCAGGGTACTGTTTCCCCAGGCAGTGACAGTAGCCCTCCCTTCCCTGGGAAACTCCCTCATAAGCCTGGTAAAAGGGACCTCCCTTGCATTTACCTGCTCGGTTGTTGAGATAACGGCTCAGGGTAAGATTCTTGCGGGAAACAGCTACCGGTATTTTGAAGCATATTGTTCTCTGGCTATCATCTACTGGGTTATGACAATTTTTATTGAACGGCTATTTGTATATTTAGAAAAAAAGTTGAGCGTTCCGGAAACGGTTTCGACAGAAGAGTCCTGCGGACATACCTTTACACCCGGTAAAACGGGGTGGGCCCTGTCCAAAAAGCATGGACTGGAAAAGGGAAAGGAGGAATAAGTGTGAGCGTCATTGAAATTCGTGGATTAAGTAAAAAATTTGGCAAGAACGTGGTGCTGGATAACATTGATCTGGTCATACACGAAGGTGATGTGGTCGCCATCATCGGACCATCAGGAACCGGTAAGTCCACCCTGCTCCGTTCCATCAATCTGCTTGAAAAACCGGAAAAAGGAACCATCAAGATAAACGATCAGGAAATCGACCTTACTACAAGATCAGCCAGGGAAAAACTGGAGCTGCGGAAGAATACGGAAATGGTATTCCAGCAGTTTAATCTGTTCAAGAACCGGACCGCCCTGGAGAATGTAATGGAAGGGCTTATGGTTGTAAAGAAGTTAAAGAAAAGCGAGGCCAGGAGCATTGCAGAAAAGCACTTGCAGAAGGTAGGGATGGGAGACCGTTTGTCCCATTATCCCAGGCATTTATCCGGAGGGCAGCAGCAAAGGGTGGCCATCGCAAGGGCGCTGGCCATGGATCCGAAACTGCTTCTTATGGATGAACCGACCTCGGCTCTGGACCCGGAGCTGGTGAGCGAAGTTCTGATTACCATAAAAAAGGCAGCCCAGGAGGGCAATACCATACTCCTTGTAACCCATGAGATGAATTTTGTGAGGAACGTGGCCAATCGGATCATATTCCTGGAAAACGGAAAAATTGTAGCTGACGGAACACCGAAAGAGATCTTTGATAATCCGAAAAACCAGCGGTTAAAGGAGTTTTTAGTAAAGATTCACATGTTGGAAAGCGCTGATTATACGATATAACCGGATCAAGTAGGAGCGCGGATTATAAATATCCGCTTGACAGGGGGAATGATATGTCAGAAGGAATCGAAGTATTTGAGAGCACATTTCGTCATCAGATTCAGACGGATGGGGAAATCAAGGTCCAGGATAATTTTTTCAAAAAGAAATTTGGCAGGGAAGAAGGGGAGTGGCCGGTGGAAGCCGGCCGGTACCGTCTGCTTTGGATGCCGGCCTGCCCTCATGCGCACAAGGTCATAATAGCCAGAAGGCTTTTGGGACTGGATAAGGTTATCAGTCTTGGAACAACGGGAATTTTCCGTGATCCCAAAGGCTGGGTATTTACAGAGGATCCGGATGAAAAGGATCCTGTTTTGGGAATCCACTATTTAAAAGAAATTTATGACAGGGATACTCCTGACGGGGATTATAAGGAGCGGCCCACCGTTCCCATTCTGGCAGATACAACCACAGGAAAAGGTGTGAATAATGATCACTTCTGGATCCCGGTTTATTTTGAAACTGCATGGAAGCCATATCATAAAGTAGGTGCACCGGAGCTTTATCCGGCTGAACTTCGGGCAGAAATCGATGAGCTAAACCATTTCATTTTCAAAAGAATCAACAATGGCGTTTATGAAGTAGGCTTTGCCAGATCTCAGGAAGCATACGAGAAGGCATTTGAGGCCTTTTTTGAGGCAATGGATCTCCTGGATCGAAGACTGGAATCAAGGCGGTTTTTATTCGGAGATTATATCACGGACTCCGATATCAGGCTGTATCCGACTCTGGCTAGAGTTGATGTGGTCTATCATCAGGTTTTTCATGCAAACAAAAAAAGGCTGGTGGAGTATAAGAATTTGTGGCCCTATGCCAGAGATTTATATCAGGTACCGGAAATAAAAGAAAACACCTATTTTGATGTATACAAAAAGCATTATCAGTTATCGCCCCATCTAAAGCCGCTATGGGGGAATGTATATTCCATAGTTGCCAAGGGGCCTGATGTCAGTGGCTGGGAGCTGCCGCCTGGACGGGAAATTTTGAGCAGGGACCCGGATAAAAAATTGAAACTTCAGGAGGTCTCCCATGAATGATATAACCTACAAGATATCTAAGGAAGGGATTCACTGGCAGGAGGTCGCCGATGTGCTTCGGCGTTCCGGGCTGTCGGACCGGTCTGCAAAGGATCAGGAGACCATCTTTACAAACAGCTATGCCGTGGTGTTTGTCTATGACAAAGGGAGGATCGTGGGTGTCGGAAGAGCCTTATCCGATGGTGTCTGCCAGGCAGCGATCTATAATATTGCTCTTGATGAAGAATATCAGGGATACGGAATCGGCAGAAAACTGATTGAATTGCTGCTTGATCAGGTTAAGGGCCAGAATGTCATCCTATACACCCATCCCAGGACAGTCGCTCTATACGAAAAAATGGGATTTCGCAGGAATAAGACAGCCATGAGCATATTCCGTGGATCAGAAGATTCTTTAAACTGGATGAAAAAAGAAGGATTCCTGCTTCCGGAAAAATACCGCTTTGTCGATGAATACGGGCGAGACGATATGAAACATTAGGCAGGTTATGAAAAAGGATGAGGTGATAGCTATGTCAAAGAAATTTATAAAGGATGAAATTGAAAAAGACGGAAAATTCAACCGGCAGAAAAACCAGTTTATAACACCATTTGGTACAGATGAAGGGCAGCTGCCTGTAGAAGCAGGAAGATACCGCCTGTTTTGGTCCCCTGCCTGCCCATGGGCCCACCGCTCTGTTATTGTAAGGAGTCTGCTTGGGCTTCAGGATGCAATCAGCCTGGGCACACTGGATCCGGTAAGACCTGATGTGGAGCGGACCGATTGGGCATTTACTCTGGATGAAAATGAGGAAGATCCGGTATTAAAGATCCGGTATTTAAGTGAAGCCTATTTAAAAGCAGATCCCGGATATAAGGGAAGGTTTACCGTTCCTGCAGTCGTGGATTTAACAACAGGAAAAGTCGTAAATAACGATTACTTTAACCTGACCAGATACTGGGAGGTGGAGTGGAAGAGATATCATAAGGCAGGAGCACCGGATTTATATCCGGTTGAATTAAGAGAAGAGATTGATGCATTAAATGATATTCTTTTCCATGAAATTAACAACGGAGTCTACAAAGCAGGTTTTGCCAGAAGTCAGGAAGCTTATGAGGAGGCATATCATCTTGTCTTTCACCGTCTTGACTGGCTGGAAGAACGCTTAAGCCACAGCCGTTATCTGTTTGGAGATAACATCACGGAATCCGATATTCGATTGTATGTGACCCTTGCCCGCTTTGATGTGGCCTACTATAATGGCTTTTTATTAAACCGCAGCTTGATTTCCGATTTTCCCAATCTCTGGGGATATGCAAGGGATCTATATGAACAGCCGGGATTTGGTGATACGACGGATTTTGAAGCTATCAAAAAACACTATCATTTATGTGCTGTTTCCACAAATCCCTTTGGCATCGTGCCTAAGGGACCGGACCTTTCCATCTGGAAAACACCTCATGGCAGGGATAAAATCAATTTTAAATAAAGGGGTTCCGTATTCCGTTAATATTAAGCCAATAGGAGGAGATTCATATGTCAAGCTGCAGCATCGGGCAAAAGGTACGCCCAAAGGAAATAGAGAAGGAAATCGATGAAAGAGGAGCATTTATCCGCCAGCTTAACCGTTTTACCACTCCCTTTGGAGATGGTGAAAATGATTTAAAGGCGGAAAGCGGCCGGTACCGGCTGTTTTGGGCAAAAGGCTGCCATTGGTCTAACCGTGCTTCCATCGTGCGGGAGTTATTAGGGCTTCAGGAGGCGATCGGGATCAATTTGGTTGGCCACAGCAAAGATAATCGTGCATATGGCTGGGAATTCGTGTATAATGAGGACAGAAAAGACCCGGTCCTAGGCGTTCAGTACTTAAGTGAACTATACTATCATGCAGACCCGGATTACGAAGGACGCTGTACCGTGCCGGCCCTGGTCGATGTTACTACGGAAAAGGTGGTAAATAATGATTACCACAGGCTGACTAATTACTTCGAAACAGCGTTCCGTCCCTTCCAGAGTCCGGATGCCCCGGATTTATACCCGGAGGAACTGAGAAAAGAGATCGATGATTACAATGACTGGCTATTTCCCAATGTAAATAACGGGACCTACCGGATGATGTTTGCGCAGTCTATCACAGCTTATGAAGAGGCATTTGAAGACTTTTATCATGCACTGGACCTCATCGAAGAGCGCCTTTCCAAAAACCGTTTCTTATTTGGAGATTATGTGACTGACAGCGATGTGAGGCTTTTTGTGACCCTGGCAAGGTTTGATGCCCATTATTACAGGAATCTGGGCCCCATTAAACACCGAATCGTTGATTACGAAAACATCTGGGGATATTGCCGGGATTTGTATGAAATTCCTGCATTCAGAAACAATACGTACTTCCGGGATATTGCGGCACCCCAGTCAGAAAACAAGTCCTTTTTCCAGGATTTTAATTCCCGTTTCGTGAACCAGATTGATTACGAGGGTATCTGGTCTGCTCCGCAGAACCGGAAGGAATTAAGCAAAACACCGGAAGAAAAGTTTAAAAGATATGATAATTAATATATGAACCCATAGGAAAAGAGCAGGTGGCGATATGATTCAGAGAAGCAGGCTGGTTGGCCAATTTAAAAAAATGGTAGAATTTGATTCCGAGACCTATCAGGAAAGGGAAATCGCGGATTATTTAACAGGCGAATTAAAACTGCTTGGATTTGAGGTCCTGGAAGATGATGCCGGTCACCGACTGAAAGAAAAGCTGCCGGAATATGGAACCGCTGCTCCCACAGGAAATCTTTACGGATATTTAAAGGGAACCACAGGTTCTGCCCCCATTTTGCTGTCGGCCCATATGGATACGGTAAAGCCTGGCAAGGGGAAACGCGCAGTCCAGGATGCGAAGGGGAAGATTACCTCGGAAGGGGATACGGTGCTTGGTGCCGACGACCTTTCCGGAATCGTTGCCATATTAGAGGCAGTCCGGGTGGTTAAGGAAAATAACCTTCCTCATGGAGATATTGAGGTCCTTTTTCCGGTAGCAGAAGAGAACTACGGAAAAGGAAGCCAGCTGATTGATTATTCTAAAATAAGGTCAAAACAGGCTTATGTATTTGATTTAAGCGGGGAGATTGGCCTGGCCGCAACCGCAGCACCCACCCTTCTTTCCTTTGCAATCAAGGTGAAGGGCAAAAATGCCCATGCAGGCTTTTGCCCACAGCTTGGGATCAATGCCATTGAAATCGCAGCTCATGCCATTTCCCAGTTAAAGCAGGGTTGGGTAGACGATGAAACAACCGTGAACATTGGAAAAATAAGCGGTGGAAAGCAGACCAACATTGTTTCCGATGAATGCGTTGTATTAGGAGAGATCCGGAGCTTAAAGGATCATAAGGCTCTGGCTGAATGGAACAGGCTGAAGGAGATCTTTGAAGGTAATGCGGCTGGATATGGCGGAAGCCTGGAGATCACTGTGGAAAAACAGATCGAAGCCTATGAAATCAGTGAAAGTGAAGAAGTGGTGGAACGGTTCAAGCGAGTCTGCCGGTCCCTTGGTTTAAAAGGCTCCACCCAGTATACTCTGGGCGGCAGTGACAACAATCACTTTGTCAAGGGAGGGATTCGGGGGATCGTAGTATCCTGCGGAATGAATGAGGTCCATACTCCGAATGAATTTACAACGGAAGATGAGCTTGAAAAAAGTGCCCTCCTGGCCCTGGGACTGATTACGGAAGGCAATTAACGGGATTCCTGTTAGAATGGATTTGATGAATTTTTATCAATGAGAAGTAATTCCGCTATTTTTAACTGGAAATCATCATCAATATCAATGGAATCAAAGGTGTTCATCAAATAGGGCAGGGTTTTACCCTCGTAAAAGCTTTTATACTTCATAAAATAACTGGTCAGAGCCAGGTAAATAGCCCCGTTAATTCTGTAATTCGGCGGTATATCCTGTCTTCTGACCTGTTTTTTATCCGAAAATAAAGCCTTCATTCTCCCTTCCTCCGTAAGCTCAACGGTTAAATAGGAGTGGGAATCTGACTTGCAGATACTGACGACAGAATCGGCATCATTTTCTAACAGGATATCAGCGCTTTTCATCATATGTATTTCGTTTCTAAGGGGAGAGGTAGGCTGTAAAAGCATGAAGCAATCAAACACGTTTCCAAGCTGTCCCAGCCCATTGATGACGTGCAGTATGACGTCGTTGGAGGAAGCCTGATCCGTAGCCAGTTCCTTTGGGCGCAGAAAGGGCACACTGGCCCCGAACCGCTCTGCAATCTCCGCATATTTTACAGAGTCTGTAGATACCACGATATCATCGAATATTCCGGAACGCTTACAGGCTTCCAACGTATATGCCAAGAGGGGCTTATGATTGATTTCCCGGATGTTTTTATCGATGATTCCTTTTGAACCACTCCGGGCAGGTATGATAGCCAAAAAAGTTTTATTTCTATACATTACAATCTCCATTCCACATCATAAAAATGCTTTTCCAGTTGAATTCCCTTTTTAAACGTCTGTTTAATGACCGAGACAATCTGTTTGCTGGTCTCCATACCTTCGTAAGGGTTTGGAGCTTCTTCTTGATACCGTTCAAAGGACAGGGCTTTCTGAATCGCAGTCACGATCTCGTTTACAGAATAGCCGCAGCTTATGACAGAGGCAGGTGCGATTCTTCCAGCCTGCCTGTTTCCGATATTCACGGAGGGTACTTTAAAAAAAGGCGCTTCCAGGATTCCACTGGAAGAATTTCCGATTACAGCCTGGCAGCAGTTCATCAGGCTTAAGTAATTCAGGCTGCCAAGGGAAGGAAACACTGCCGACTTGTCAGGATTCCTGCTTGCGTAAGCATTGATCATTTCGTTGATCCGGTTCCCGCCGTTGTCAGAATTGCTTTTTGTAAAGACAACAAATAAGTTCGGAAAATGCAAAAGTGCATCTTCCAGGGGTTTAAATTGTTCCGAAGGACTTTCCTGTTCCAAAGTGGCAGGATGGAATGTGACAAGAGCAATGGGAGGGATCAGTGAGATCCTTAGCTTTTCCTCCAATTCCTGTCTGGTTAATAGCTTCATGGTCTTTATGTTCTCAATACCAAGAGCTCCGACCCAATAGACCCTGTCAGGAGCTTCCCCTAACTGAATGACCCTTTTCCGGTATTCCATCGTGCTTGTGAAATGAAGATAGCTCATCTTACTGATGGCATGTCTCAAGGAGTCATCGTATGCCCCTCTTGTTATTTCCCCGCCGTGTATATGGGCAATGGGGATGTTACAGATAACGGCTGCGCTTGCTGCAGCAAAAATTTCATACCGGTCCCCAAGAAGCAGAACCATATCCGGTTTTAACCGCTGGTAAGCTTCGGATAAGCTGATCATTTCCAGCCCCATGGATTTGCATATTCCAAGAGAGGTGTCTGAGGCAAGGTTCATCTCTATTTTTTCATCGATCGTTATGCCGTTATTTTCCATGTCTTCGCAGCCATGCCCATATCTGGTATCCAGATGGCTTCCGGTGACAATGATTTGCAGTTTAAAATCCGGGTCTTGCCCGACACGGTCCAGGACCGGCTTTAATAAGCCGTATTCCGCCCGGTTTCCGGTCACTACGCATAATTTGATCATTGGTCGATCCTTTCGTCTTTCAGATAATCTCTTTGAGCGACCGTTCCCAACAGGCTGGGGATCTTCATGGGAGATATCCCATATGCACTGCGTTTTGCGCACAGGTTTTGAAGGGTAAAGGCTTCTCCCTTTTTAATTTCCCTGGAAGCCACCAGGTATTTTCTTACATAATCCCTGTTCTTTTGTTCCGCTTGCGTGGGCTTTTTGACCCCGTCACCCAGGGCAACTTCAATTTTTCTGATGCTGTCCACCATTTGTTGGAATTCATCCGGCTCCAGGCTTGCCTTATGATCCGGTCCGGGCATAGTTTTGTCCAGGGTCATATGCTTTTCAATGACACAGGCGCCAAGGGCTGTGGCGGCAATGGCGACTTCGATTCCCGGCGTATGGTCAGAATACCCCACCCGCTTGAGGAACTTGAGCTTTAACGCATTCATGGCATTTAAATTCACATCCTCCATGGGAGTAGGATAGGAGCTGGAGCAGTGGAGCAGTGTGATTTCCTGCCCGCCTTCCTCCAGGATTTCCAGGGCTTCGCCTACCTCTTCCTCTGTGGACATTCCCGTAGACAGAATGACTTGCTTCTTTAATGAAGCTATTTTTTTCAGATAGCTATAATTTGTAATCTCTCCGGAAGGAATCTTTATGAGATCGACCCCTAGCCGGTCAAGAAAAAGGAGGCTTTCCTCATCAAAAGGAGAGGACAGGAACCGAATGCGCCGGAAGGAGCAGTACTGAAACAGCTCTTCAAACTCCTGCCAGGATAGTTCCAGGCTTTTTAACATTTCGTATTGTGACATGGTCTGCCCCGTATTTTCAATCTGATAGTCCGCTTTTCTCGCATCCGGAACCGCAAGATGCTTTGCCCGAAAGGTCTGGAATTTAATGGCGTCTGCTCCTATGACGCTTGCGGCATCCACCAGTTGTTTGGCAATGCTTAAGTCACCGTTATGGTTTACTCCTGCTTCGGCGATGATCATAACATTACTCATGGTAAGCTACCTCCTTTGCCGGACTTCCATAAGCCAGCTTATTTGACGATATATTATTTAAAACAAGACTTCCTGCACCGATCACGGTGTCATTTCCAATGGTCACGCCTTGTATGATGGTGGAATGGGCTCCAATATGGGAATTGGCCATGACCAGGACATTTCCGCATAAGACGCTTCCGGGAGCGATATGGACAAAGTCATCGATCCTGCAGCTATGTTCGACGATGGCCCCTGTATTAATAATCGTTCCATTTCCTATAATAACATTGGAATTGATGAGGACTCCCTTTCCGATAAAGTTTCCTTCCCCGATATTAAGAGTTTCTGAAAGGATGGAGCTTTTATCCAGGATATTGGGAAAATTATAGCCTATTTTTTTGCACCGCTCGTATAGCCTCCGCCTTGGCGCTGAATTTCCTATGCTTCCTACGGCGATTACCGCATTCCTGATTCCGCGGTTATAACAGTCGGCTAAATCTTTATCACTTCCTATGATCTTTATGCCAAGGACCTCTGTACCCGCTTTTTTGCGGCGGTCCAGGATGCCGGTGATCTTATATTTTTCCAGTCCTCTGATGGTATCAATGATGCTTTCCGCATGACCGCCTCCGCCGATCAGAATCAGTTCCTCTTTCATAATTTCATTCTCTCGGCCATTTTTTTCATTTCGCCAAATTCTCCCATATCCAGCCAGGCGCTGTCCATGACCGGATAGGCTCCTACCTGCTCCCCGTTTTTTAAGCATTTGCGGATCAAGTCTGTCATATCAAAATACTGATCCTGAGGGAGGTATGTTAAGATTTCTTCCTCTAATACATAAAGTCCGGTGCTCACTAACAGCTCATATCTGGGTTTTTCATTTAAGGCATCAACGGATCCGTTTTCTCCTAAGGAAACCACCCCATAGGGAATCTCATAGCTCTTCATGGCTGTGACAACCGTGATCTTGTTTTTATGGGTTTTGTGATAAAGAAGAAGCTTAGTATAATTGACGTCAACTAAAATGTCACAGTTGCTTACAAGAAAACTCCCCTTGATATCCTTTTTAATCAGGTTTAAGGATCCGGCTGTTCCTAAAGGATTGGCCTCTTCGATCAGGTGGAGATGATAACGATGGTCATCATTAAAATAAGCTTTTATAAGTTCTTTTTTATAGTTTATGGTAAGATAAAATTCATAAAACCCATATTCCATCATCTGATTCATAATCCGTTCTACAATGGGGGTATCTCCGATTGGAATCAGAGGCTTTGGTATGATCTTTGTATAGGGATATAGCCGGGAACCCCTGCCTCCTGCCATGATAACTACCGGTGTCTGGGTATTCTTCTGGCGGCCCGGATTATGATCGTTCAGCTCATTCCAAAACAGGATATCGGTAACCTCATTGTTGTCATTTACCAGAGGCAGCCCTTCGATTTGCTTTTCTTTCATGATCTCCAGCGCCAGATGGCTTTTCTCTTTTTTTATAACAACAGGGGCAGTATTCATGATCAGGCGTACCGGCATGGAAATATCCTTATTCTTTAATATCCACCGCCTGATATCCCCGTCTGTGAGAACACCGGCCAGCTTATTATTTTCTTCAACAACAAGGATCTTTCTTGCTGTCTGGTCCAATTGTCTGATTGCCTCCCGGATAGAAACATCCGGTGCAATAATAAATTTACGAACTTCCATGCCTATCCCTCTTTCAGACTGCTAAATGTAACTCAATGCTTGAACGATATGATCCACATCCTTTTTTAAAAGGCTGGTACTGCAAGGAATATTGATGACCCGGTTCCAGTAAAATGGAGCCTTTTCTATATAATACGCCTGACAGTTCTCATACATCTTCTGGGTATGGACAAGCTGCCAGATAGGCCTTGTTTCAATATCCTTTTCCTTTAGCTGCTTTATGATTGCATTTCGGTCTAATCCATCGTTTTTTATGAACAGGGAATAGAACCACCGGTTGTTTCTCGCCTTCTGGTTAAACTTAAGCAGCTTAAAGTTTTCCATTGATGATATGGCATTGTCGTAATACTCATAATTGTTTTCTTTGATCCGGATAAAATCCTCAAGACATTCCAACTGGCCGACTCCAAGGGCTGCCTGTAAGTTGGTCATGCGGTAGTTATAGCCCACTTCATTGTGAGTATAATGGAAGGGATCATCTTTTGCCTGGGCAGCAAGATACTTAGCTCTTTCCAGGTCCCTGCCATCCTTTGCGGTCAGAAGCCCCCCGCCTCCTGTGGTGATGATCTTATTGCCGTTAAAGGAATAGGCCCCAAAATCGCCAATGGTCCCTGCAAATTGTCCGTGGTACGATCCCTGATTGTAGCAGGTTCCTAATGCTTCTGCAGCATCTTCGATCAGTTTGAGTCCATATTGTCCAGTCAATGCTCTCAGCCGTTCCATATCCGCCATGTTTCCAAAGATGTGGACGATGACAACTGCCGTGATGATCCGGTTTGTGCTCTTATTGATCAGCCCGGAAGAGGTCATGACACATTCCTTTTTCAAAAAGTCCTCAAGCTTGTCACAATCTAAATTCAGAGAGTCATCACAATCCATAAAAACAGGAGCAGCACCTATGTAGGCAGCTGGATTGACTGAGGCAATAAAGGTAAGGGTTGGGACGATCACTTCCTGTCCCGGTTTCACACCGGATAAGAGCATCGCTAAGTGGATCGCGGCAGTTCCGCTTTGAACGGCCGCCGCGCCGGGGACTTTTAAATAAGAAGCCATATCCTGTTCAAATCTTGTCACATAGCTGCCTGCTGTTGATATCCAGCCGCTGTCAAGGGCATCTAATATATATTTTTTTTCGTTCCCCGTTAGATTGGGAACCGATAAAGGTATCATATTCGTTCCTCCGCTCCTTGTCTGATTCTAAAGGTTATAGATGCCAGTCTTATACTTATCCTGGTTTTTCTCCATCCAGTCAATGGTTTTTTTTAGGCCAAAGGAAAGAGAGTATTCCTGGTTCCAGTCTGTAAGTTCTTTTAACTTTTTATTTGACCCAAGAAGTCTGTTCACCTCGCTTTTTTGAGGACGCATCCGCTCTTGTTCACAGATGATACTGGCCTGTGGATTAATCTGGCGAATCAGCTCTGCTGCAAGTTCGCCGATGGAGATTTCCGTTTGGCTTGCAATGTTAATTTCTTCGCCAATGGTTTTTCCAGACTTTTCTATTTCAATAAAACCGTTTACGGTATCTTTTACATAATTAAAATCCCTGGTGGGGGTTAGACTGCCAAGGCGTAACTCTTTGGTCCCAGTCAGCAGCTGGCTGATGATGGAGGGTATTACAGCTCTTGCAGACTGCCTGGGGCCATAGGTGTTAAATGGTCTGACAATGGAAACCGGAAGGGAAAAGCTTCTGTAAAAGGATTCTGCCAGCCGGTCGGCTCCGATCTTCGTAGCGGAATAGGGCGATTGTCCCTGAAAGGGATGGGATTCATCAATCGGAACGTATTTGGCGCTGCCATAGACCTCAGAAGTAGAGGTGATGAGTACCTTATCCGTACCAAGGCCTCTTGCGGCCTGGAGGACATTTAGCGTTCCCTTTATATTGGTATCCACATAGGAATCCGGAGAGTGATAGCTAAAAGGGATTGCGATTAAAGCGGCCAGATGAAACACCGATTCTATCCCTGCCATGGCGTTCCTTACGCCGTTTGGATCCCGGATATCCCCAGGAAGTATCTCGATTTCCTTCTTTATTTCATCAGGAAGAAAATCCAGCCATCCCCAGGTATTGAAGGAATTATAAAAAGTAAAAGCTCTTACATCATAACCCCGTTCAACAAGTGTTTCCGTTAAATGACTGCCTATAAATCCATCCGCTCCAGTAACCAGAACCTTTTTCATGTTTCATCCCTCACCTGTGATGGTTATCAAAAACCTTTATTTTATAGCTGCTCATTCGATCTGAAATAGAAAAGCAGAATTCACCGTGATCGTTGGTCAGCCCATGCCCAAGATAGGTCCCTTCATATTCTTGCTCCTGTACATCTTCGTTATAAATTGGGACAAGCTTTTCTAAGATAACGATAGCACCTTTAACCGGACAGGAATCTTTATAACGGACCCTCCCTATAATTAATATACCTTCCATATGATATTCATGATTAATCTGTTCCATAATGCGCCCTCGCCTAAGTGGTTAAAAGTGGTTCGTATATATCCAGCTGGTAACAGGCAAATTTATCTTTTTCCACGGCTATTGCAAACTCTCCGGACTCGTTGGTGATCACATAGCCTTTGCTCACCCTCTGGTTATCCCCGGTGATTTTGCTGACCCGGACAACCGCACCTTCTGAAGCCTCATGGCGTGAATTATAAATAGTGCCTGTTAATAAAACCTTATCTGATTTTTCAATGGTAATGGTTGTCTTTAACATGTCGCGGTTCTTAAAATGCTTTGGTGACAAGATGATCTCAGTATAACCGCTCAACAGGTTTCCTCCTTTCTGCATCAGAGAAGGGGAGCATAGACCGCTAATTCATACTTCATATGGGTCTTTGCTTTCATCGAGAATAAATAATACCCATTTTCATCCGTCAAGGTATAACCCAGCAGGCTTCTGGTATTATCCCTGCAGTCGATCTGGGTGATCCGGACCGCAGCTCCTGCACAAGGCTTCTGGCTCTCGCTGTATACGGTTCCATTGATGATCTGGAATTTCTGTTTTTCTAAGTGGATGTCAAAATGATATTCCGGGTGGGATTGGAGTTTAGCTCCGTTTATTCTTAAAGAGGACTTTTTGAAGCAGTTCATATAACTTGTTATGCCTCCCTCCGTTTTCCGGGGGTTCCGTTATGCTGCGGGTATATACGGTTACGTTTAGTTCCTGCATATCCTTCGTATCCTCAGCATTAATAATGTTCCCCGCCTGTTCCTTCCCATTGATGATCATCTTATTTACTTCCACTTCTTTGTATTTTATATCATTGATTTCTTTGTTCCTGCCTTCCGTTTCCATTTCCTTATCCCCTTTTTTTATTAAACTATATGCGGTTCATAGAATTCTGTTACCGTTTCCAAAATGGTTTCTTTTACTTCTTCAAGCATTTCCTTCATTTTTTCAAAATACATCTTAAAAGCTCTTGCCTGATGCTGCAGATCAGATGTCAGCTTCTCATAATCCTTAGCAGATATGTCAAACGTTCTTTCCTTTATTTCATAAACGAATTCGCTGAAATATCCTCCTAAATATATGGTGTCAGCAGCATTTTCAAAATCATTTACAATTTTAATAATGTATAAGATCCGCTGCAGATCAATATCCGTTTCTTCCATAATAAGCAGAGACTTTGTTTGGTTTTCAGAGCATATGATTTCACATAACTCCAGGCCCTGGCTTGCCTTTATCCGGTATTCTTCGATGAAGCAGAGAAGGGCGTCTATGGTCTTCCTGCTGTCTATCCGGATCTCCTGGTTTGGGATGCATTTCTTTTTTTGCTTTCCGGCAGTTTCTTCCTTAAATACATCAGACAGCTCCTTATGTGGGGCGCCATTTATATCCGCTCCATAGGAACAATTAATAAACCGGATTCGTTTCTGGTCTTTATAAATAGCAATATAATGTTCCAGCCTTCTCCTGTAATGATCCAGGGTGATGGTCGTTCCGACCGGATTGCCGTATACATCCTTTACAATGGTTGTGGCCCCATAGAGAAGGCTCTTATCATAATCAAAGACTGCGCTGTCTGCATGATGTTTGTTATAAGTATAAGCGAGATCCTGGCCCAAAAATATGATGGGAGAGCAGCCCATCATGTTTGCAATATCAATACAGGCGTGGGCGACCGAACCTCCGCAGTACACACCCTGATATTGTTCAAAGCCCTTCACTGTATGAGAAAGCAGGAGGGAAATAAAGATTTTATCTCCCTTATAATTTCCAACCAGATATCGGTTGCTGTATTCATAGAAAGCAAGGGGAACTTCTAAGTTCAGGCAGTTCTTCATCATATCGAAGTTTGCGTCAACCGGATCTACGGATACGATCATATCCGGAAGGATCCCATTTTTTGTTAATGCCTCTGCGGTCCTGCTTCCGGTAATAATAAAATACTGGTCTAACTGATCCTTATGAACTAGCATATCCCTTATGTTTGAATCCAGGGAAGGGCCTCCGGATACCACAAGTGCGGGAACATTGAGATTGGTGGAGCGATAGTGGTGAATGGGAGTGCTCTGATTTAAAGCCATCATATTTGCAGTCATGTTCTGGATGAAAATTTTCTTAAAACGTTTTGCAAGCTCCACCTGGGAAGCCGCGTTGATGATGGTCCAATCCAGATGTTCAATCAAACGATCGTATTCTTCCTTATAAATACTGGAATAGTTGCCGAATGCGTAAAAGTAAATATTATTGATATTTTTAAAATGAATGGTATTGTCAAATATTTGTCTTACCTGATTTTCCTCAAACAGAACAAGGCTTATATTGTCTGCTAATTTGGAATCGAATTTTTTAAAAATCCCGGGGTTTGGTTCAAATATAATCACTCTGTTTTTGGCACACAGCAATTTTTTAAAATCTTGTAGGTATTCTCCCGTATCAATTCCGAATAAAAAGATCAGGGAATCAAATTTTAAATCCTCCAAAGTATATAATAATTGATTGATTTCTTTTTTGTAATCCAGTTGGTCTGCCAGAAAAAAGAATTTCTTATTTCTCTTTATCCGATATACGTGATATCCATCCATTGTTTTATATTTTTTCATGATAATCTCCGTGTTGACTGGCTATTTATTCCCATTTAAACAGGTGAATAGGCAATTAATTTGTATTGCTTTTCTCCAATCCTGGGAAGTGATATTCCATAAGTACCGTCTTGAAGTGTAAAGGTTACACCTAAGCTTTTTTCTTCAGAAGGGTTATGGGAATCATCCAAGAGAAGTATTTCAACCGCAGCATTTGGCAGTGGCTTTCCTGTTGGACTGTATACGGTTCCCGTAATTAATATAAACGCATTATTTGATAAGGTAATGTCTGCTGTCACGATTCCGGAACAAATAATCTGACAGCCTGTGAAATATATTTTTTGCTGCATTTCTCCCCCTCCTTTGTTTAAATAGATGTTTCTTTAAAGAAAGGCGCCTCAAAGGTTCCTTTCCATCCCATACATGCCAGATATTAAAATTAGCTTAAATTCGTTCGTATTTGGTAAGCGTGATGTTGGATTTTTAACCTTTGAAGCACCCTTTTTAAATGTTAGTGAGCATAGAACTTAAATATCAGCTTTACCCCGGCTCTGCAGGTAATGCCATAGATGGCATTTGCATCGGTAAATGTTTCCCGGCTTGGAGCAGCAGTGGTAGGTTTTGTACTTTCCCATACCGCCACAGCACCGCTTCTTAGGATTGTATTACTGAATAATGCAGAACCTCTTACTAAAAGTAACCCCCAGCTTGTTGTAGAGAGATTAGCAGGAACCAGAACTCCTGAAATTGCAGAAGCAGCTGAGATTGTTTTTGCGATTGGTTTATAGTTGGCCATAAGGTTGCCCCCTTTTAACATGTTGTAGAAATACGTATTTCTTATATATAGTATGTCCCTGGCTGCAGGAAGTGACTGTAGGGGGAAGCAGGGGAAACGGGAGATCAGGACTTTATACAATTTTCCATCTTCACATCTAATTTAAGGAATTTTTATTATTAATGATACAATTTTTCCCAATAATGGTTTTTATTTCTTCAAGACTATTGTTTTTTATTTTAAATCGGTTATATTACTTAATATGTTATAAATTAATTTTGTAACAATAAAAAGGAGGATTTATGAATTTAAAAGGAATTCGGCGGAAGATCATCTTAAATACATTGATTGTTACCATAATTATTTCTGTGGTTACAACCATTGTATTGTCCGTATCCGCCATGTCTCTGACCAATCTCACATTGATGGAAACTCTTATGCCTTTTGCTAAAACTGCCTCAAAAAGCATTGAGAGCAGTCTGCATATCATGGCAGACCGTATATTTATGATTGGGGAAAATCATGAACTGACATCAGAGGAAGCGACTCTTGAGGAAAAACATCAGGTTCTTGACAAGGCCACATCTGGTATAGAATTTGTATGGCTAGCCCTCTACACCCAGGATGGCAGATTGTATACGGGCAACGGAAACAGCCCTTCCGATATTTCCGGGGGTGAATTGTTCAAAAGGATGCAGGAAACCCAAAATCTTGTGATCGGCGATACTTCTGTCGGGGAAAATGGACTTGAAGTATATGTGGGAATGCCTATATCCACAGAAAAGAATAACACTTATTATCTGGTAGGAAGTTATAAGTATGACATGCTTGATGATGTGATCAGCAGTATACATATTGGCTACAGCGGCCACGCTTTTGTTATGAATGAAAGCGGCCAGGTAGTCGCTTACCCTGATACAGATTTAATAAGGAGCGGAGAGAATGTTTATTCTCTTTATAAGGATAATGGAAAGCTCCTGGAAGTATTTGACGCAATGAAATCAGGAAGGATCGGATCCGCTTCTGTGTCAATAGATGGGAAGGATACTCTTGTGGTTTATGCACCTGTACGAGGTGCGAACTGGTATTTTGCCATCATAACGCCAAAATCAGACTTTATGAATATCGTAAACACTGCCGTTATGATCAATATAGGCATTACCATAACCCTTACCCTGCTTGCAATCTTATTTATCGCCCGATTTGCTGGAAATATCTCAAAGTCCTTGAGAAGTGTAACAGAGCGGATACAGAAGCTGGCTCAGGGAGATTTGACAAGCCCTGTGGAAGTGGTGATGACAAATGACGAGGCCCAGACCCTTTCCAATTCGCTGAAAGAGACCATTGAACAGGTGAGCGGATACATTTCCCAGCTTCAAAATGCCCTGGAACGGCTTTCCGCCGGCAATTTAGACGTTAGCGTCAGCGATCAGTTTGCAGGAGATTTTGTGGTTATGAAAGATTCCATTCATAATATTACGGATTTCTTAAACCTGTTGATCAATGACCTTCAGCAGTCGGCTGAAACCCTGAGCCATGCTGCCCAGGAGGTATCTCAAAGCGCCCGCCTTATGAATGAATCTTCCGGTCATCAGTCCATGTCCATAGACAGGCTCGTGGAGGAGACAGACTCCATCTCTAAAGACATTGTCATCGTGGATGAGCATGCTAGAACCGCTCGTGAACTTATGGAGCAGTCCATGGAAAAGCTGTCAATGGGCGATGAACATATGGAGAATACCCTTCAGGCAATGGAGAATATCAGCCATAATGCGGCCGAAATAACAAAAATTACAAAATTCCTGGAAGAAATAGCATTCCAGACAAACCTTCTTGCCCTGAATGCAAGCGTTGAAGCCGCCCATGCAGGTGAAGCAGGAAAAGGTTTTGCCGTAGTAGCAAATGAAATCCGTGATCTTGCTGAAAAAAGTGCGGAATCATCAAAGCGTACAGCTGAGATGATTATACATTCCCAACAGGCGATTGAAGAGGGGGCCAGGTATGCCAATCTAACCGCTCATTTTTTAAATGAGCTGACGGATATCTCCAAGCAGACTTATGAGATAACAGAAGACCTGGAAAAACTTGTGGGAAATGAGAAGTTAAGTCTTGAGAATGCGTCTCTTGACATCTCCCAGATATCCCGGCACGCACGTCAAAACCTTGAATCAAGCAGTGCTGTGGCTTCTTTAAGCGGGGATCTGGCACAACAGGCTCAAAGTCTTGAAGAAATGTCAGGACGCTTCCGTCTTCGTTCTGGTCCGGAAGGGAGGGATGGACAATGAATCAAAGAAAACGCTTTATCATGATCTTCCTGGTCCTTTTGACTATGTTTTCCGTAAGCGGCTGTAAAAAAGAGGAAAGCAGGCTGGAGGATGGCTTTTACACGGTGGAAATGTCGGATTACATCAATGGCTGGAAGGAATTTGTCACCATCCGTGTCAGC
Source organism: Lacrimispora sanguinis (assembly GCF_044987295.1). Classification (NCBI taxonomy): domain Bacteria; kingdom Bacillati; phylum Bacillota; class Clostridia; order Lachnospirales; family Lachnospiraceae; genus Lacrimispora; species Lacrimispora sanguinis. The sequence continues at coordinate 4,704,507 of NZ_CP173277.1, forward strand.
GGCAATAAAATCGTTACGGTTGAGTACAATGCTAAAAATTCAAGCGGATTCATCAAATCCTGGGACATTCCCTATATGCGCAATATGCTCGATAAAAAAGGGACATACCCAAATCGCTATACACGTACATATGCAGCCAACTTCCTGGCATCACAAAGCGACAAGGGAATCGATGCTGTAAGCGGTGCCTCTGTTTCGGGAGGTAATTTTCAGAAAATGGCATCTCTTTTAATGGAAAAGGCAAGAAAGGGAGACGACTCTCTCGGTATCGTAGAAACTGACCATTAGATCAACGGAGAGCCCGGTATTATATCCAAATAAAAAGGACTGCAGCCCCATCGATGGGGCTGCAGTCCTTTTACTGTATATGATATAAAAGCATCGGAAAAAGATGGCATAATTCCGGCTCTTTTTATTAGGTTGAGCCGGCAAAGAAGCCTTTCAGGGCAACTCTGCCGACTTAGTAAAAACATATATGTAAGCGCTCTGACCACTTTTCTTTTGCTTTTATGTTTATAATATTATCATACAGGAAAATTGTGAAGGAAATTTGACCAGGTTCTAAAGAAAGTATGAAAGAAATGAAGAAATTCTGACAAAAATTGGAAATGTATCCAAGCCGATGCTGCTTATACTATTCATAACAGAGAAATACCTGTTATGGGATGTTCCGTAAAGCATGAAAACAGGCGGAGGTACAGATATGCTGCTAGAAAAATCTCTAATTGAATATTGTTCCCCCACATTGGCCTCGATTAAGCCGGCAAACTTGTTCAGCCATCCCTTTTCGTCGGAAATGGACTTGGCTAGCCAACTCACTTGCCTAAACGACCAGCTAGGAGAGAAGGGAATATCCTTGCTTTTGTTATGCAGGCGCGGGAATAAAGCCCTGATTTATGTCTACCGGAAAGCCCTTTTGCAGGCTGATTTAAACCGGCCGGAAGTTAGTAAGTTTCTGCAGGCTTACGGCTATGAGCATATGGAAGTGGAGGCTGCATTAAATAGGCTGAAAGAGAGGCTGAATCAAGAAGGAGAATTTCCTCATGAGATCGGAGTCTTTCTCGGCTATCCGCTGGGAGATGTAGTGGGATTTATCCAAAATAGGGGAAAGAACTGTAAATGCACCGGATGCTGGAAGGTGTATTCCAACGAGTGTGAGGCCGTTAAACTATTTGCCAGATACAAAAAGTGCAGGACAATGTATGTGCACCTCTGGAAGAATGGAAGGACCATCTGGCAGCTTACGGTGAGTCTTCCGGAAAATAAAGAGAAAAGAAACAAAAAACCCTGATTTTCCTTTTGGAAAAATCAGGGTTTTTGCTTTTTATGACCTATCCGAGAATCGAACTCGGGATTCCGCCGTGAGAGGGCGGCGTCTTGACCGCTTGACCAATAGGCCGTTTTATGTATGTCATCTCTGACAACTTCATTATGATACCATAGGAATTTCAGTTTGTCTACACTTTTTTAATAAAATAAAAAATTTGTCAAAATCGGATTTTATATGCTATACTTTTCTAAACCCAGAGAAAGCAGGGAGGAAGAGATATGGGACTTAAAAAGCGGGAAGTGAAATACGATTACTTAAGGACTCTTGCGGTCATTGCCATCATCATGGTTCATGCGGTTCCCGGGGAGACGCTAAACTATAAACAGTGGCTGTTTTCGGCTGCTCTTTCGCCGGTGCTTTTGTCATTTGTAGGGATTTATTTTATGCTGAGCGGCCTTTTCCTTTTAAAATCCGGAACAGAGGATATTCCCGGATTTTACTGGAGCCGGTTTCAGACAATTGTTCTTCCCTTTGTATGTTACAGCGGGATTTATTACTGGTATTATGCGATCTATCTGGGAGTGGTGCCCCTCCGGTGGCAGGAGCATCTGGCAGTCTTTGGAAAGGGACTTTTAACCGGAACCATTCCCATGACACCCCATATGTGGTTTATGTATGTGATCATGGCGCTGTATCTTTGCGCACCCTTTTTAGCCCGTATGATGAAGGCCATGAGCGACAGGGAGTTAAAGCTTTTTCTGGCACTTATGGTGATTGTCCAGGGAATCTGCACCTATCTTCCGGCATTGGGCCTGGACATAGGAGAGGGGTTTCAATATATGCTGTTTAAGGGCTGGTTCATCTATTTCATCCTGGGATATGCATTAAAACGACTGTATGGCAGCAGCAGCTATCTTCCCTTTGCGGTTCTCGGTATCGCCGGCTTTGGTATTACTATGGTTCAAAAGTGTGTTACGCCATCCTTTACACCGGGAATTCACGACTTAGCCCCCACAATGATGGCAATGGCCGCGGCTATTTTTATGTTATTTGAACGTTTTGGGGATATCAAGGCGCCTGTTCTTGCAAAAGCTGTGAGCTTCATAAGCAGGTACAGCTATTCCATCTATTTAATTCACTATCTGGTTCTGGGACAGGCAGCCAGAGGCTTGGTGGAAAAGACGTTTCTAAGACATTATTACGTTCCCAAAATTTTTTGTGAAACCATCCTTACATTTCTCATATCCCTGGCAGCCGCCTGGATCATCGACGGGACCATAGGAAGGCTGTTAGAAAAAGCAGTGGGTGCGGTTTATTATAGAAGAAAAATGCATAAGGAGAGATGAAAATGGACCAGAAGTCGAGCTGTGAACATTGTATACACTATGATTATAATGAAGAATACGAATGCTATGAGTGTGAGATCAATCTGGATGAGGATGAGATGATACGGTTTTTGAGCAACTCCTTTCAAAGCTGCCCACATTTTAAATTCGGGGATGAGTACACGGTTGTGAGGAAACAGATGTAGGGTGACAGAATAAAAAGAAGCCCTAAAAAAGGGAGGAGCCGGTATCCCATCGAGGAATACCGGCAATTATGAAAAAAAATTTTATCTCAAAGTATGTTGGCAACATCTTTTTCTGATGATTTCAGTATATCGGTCAAATATGAAGAAAATTTGACCAGGCTGTAAAAAGATTATGACCAGACTGTGAACAATGGACAGGCCGGGTCAGATCAGTCTCTGAAATGATAGCTTTCCAGCAACTGATTTTTCATATGCCAAAGCTCGTTGGATAAGTCAACATGAACCTCATGAGGATTTACCAGACGGCGGGATTCATCCCAAAGGGTATCCAGTTCCTTTTTGCAGTAGGACTGGATGTCCATAACGGCAGGAGTATCATAAATGCATTTCCCGTCTTTAAATATCTGAACCAGAAGATCCCGCATGGTATAGCTGTTAGGTGCCAGGTGGGTTTTCTTCCATGTTTCAATGGGGTCGAAGAGGAGCAGAGAATGGTTTTCTTTAAAGGTTTCCCCATCCAGGCAGATTAAATCTGCAATGATCTTACCGGTTTCCCGGCTGTAAATACGCTTGATGGCCTTGTTCCCAGGATTCGTGATCTTTTCCGCATTTTCGGAAAGCTTGATCTTGGGGATAAACTGGTCGGTCTTTTTATCCAAAATCGCCGCCAGTTTGTAGACACCGCCAAAGGAAGGGCAGTCCTTGGAAGTGATCAGATTGGTTCCAACACCCCAGGAGTTAATCGTAGCGCCCTGAATCTTTAAGCTGTTGATTAAAGTCTCGTCAAGGTCATTGGAGGCGGAGATCACTGCGTCTGTAAATCCGGCCTCGTCAAGCATTTTCTTAGCCTTTTTAGAAAGGTATGCCAAGTCTCCGCTGTCTAAACGGATTCCATAGGTGGTAAGAGGAATTCCGGCTTCCCTCATTTCCTTAAATACCTTGATGGCATTGGGCACACCGGATTTTAACGTATCATAGGTGTCCACCAGAAGAATGCATGCCGTGGGATAAAGCTTTGCATAATTGCGGAATGCGGTCAGTTCATCAGGGAAGCTCATGATCCAGCTGTGGGCATGGGTTCCTCTCACCGGAACGTGAAACATTTTTCCAGCCAGTACGTTAGAGGTTCCGATGCAGCCTGCAATCATGGCAGCCCTTGCACCGTAAATTCCTGCATCAGGTCCCTGGGCCCGGCGCAGTCCGAATTCCATAACCCCATCACCGGCAGCAGCGAATACAACACGGGCCGCTTTTGTAGCAATCAGGCTCTGGTGGTTGATAATATTAAGCAAAGCGGTTTCAATCAGCTGAGCCTCCATAATGGGGGCAATGACTTTAACTAAGGGTTCGCGAGGGAATATGACCGTGCCCTCTGGAATGGCGTAGATGTCGCCGGAAAATTTAAAATGGTGGAGATATTCCAGAAAGTCTTCTTCAAAAAGGCCGGTGGATTTAAGATAATCCACATCCTCCTGGTCGAAGTGAAGCTCATTTACGTATTCAATGACCTGTTCCAAGCCTGCGCAGATCGCGTATCCATTACCACCCGGATTACTGCGGTAGAAGACATCGAATATAACGGTCTCGTTGGCATCTTTCTCTTTAAAATAACCTTGCATCATGGTTAATTCATAAAGGTCTGTTAATAAAGTTAAATTGCGCTGGCTCATAGCTGTTCTCCTTTTTTTTTCCTTTTACTAAACCTTTTCGCACATTATACCATAAGTTTACAAAAAAACAATGGAATTGACAAAAATTTAACGAAGTAAATTGTGACATAAAAAACAAACAAATATTCATAAATGATTAAATAATCTAAATTAAACAATACAATTTGAAAATTAATAAATAACTTATTATTTTTTAAAGAAAAGTCTTGCAAAATACAGAGAGATAGTATATAATAAAGCCATAAACAAAAGAAAATAATTTCAAATCCGACGTACCACTTTATTTCGGAGAATGACAGAGAAAAGGAGGGTGATTCCGCCGAAAACATAAGTTTCGTCTGAAATAGCAAATGGGCTGATTCAGGCAAAAGGCAAAACCGTTAAACCTTAGCCGAGAACCGGAAAAAGCGGCAGAAAAATTGAAATAAGCCGGAATGAAAATCTACCAATCTCTTATATGCCTATAGTTCGTTATAACTGCAGAGAAATATTCATCCGATGGGTAATTTTTGATTCGTCCCGATTGAATTTTTATTCGGTAGCTGGATAACAATATAGAAGAATGAAAATAGCGATGCAGAGAATTTTGATTGTAGATGGTTTTAAGCGAAAGGAACGGGAAAAAATTCATATAGAGCATCCAGAAAACGCAATGCAAAAAACAAAACGTGAGAGGTATTTAGGAACCAATGGATGAAAGCATGTAGAACGGGTATCGAATTTCATGAAAATGAATCGGTACCCGTTCTCCTTTGTACCCTTATGGACACAGGCTGAAAATCAAAATAGCCTTGACATTTCTTTTTTTAATCCCTATAATTAAAAAATACGGTAGTATTAGTATAACCACATCATAATAGGAAGAAAAACTTTGATGGAGACAGTAGGACCATGGGAAATCCAAAGAGAGCCGGGGAGGGTGGAAGCCTGGTGAAAGTAGCGTGGGTTCGAATATCACTCCGGAGTTTCCGGCTGAAGGCATTGGCGTTAGGTCAGGACGTATTTTCTGCGTTAAGGGAAAGCATATGCTGGTATGCGGTAATAGGTGGTACAACGGAGATATAGTGAGGCTTTCGTCCTGATTACGGGATGGGAGCTTTTTTTATATATGGAGAAATGGAGGTCGCTAAAGATGTATAAGAAAGTTCCTACAGACTTGAATTTTGTAGCACGAGAAAAAGAGGTAGAAAAATTCTGGGAAGACCATGAGATTTTTAAGAAGAGCATGGAAAACCGTAAGGGAGGGGAGACATACCCGTTCTATGACGGTCCCCCTACTGCCAATGGGAAACCCCATATCGGACACGTATTGACCAGGGTTATCAAGGATATGATTCCAAGATACCGGACCATGAAAGGGTATGACGTTCCCCGTAAGGCCGGTTGGGATACCCACGGACTGCCGGTTGAGCTGGAAGTGGAAAAGATGCTGGGCCTTGACGGCAAGGAACAGATCGAAGAGTATGGCTTAGAGCCATTTATCAAGTATTGCAAGGAAAGCGTTTGGAAATACAAGGGCATGTGGGAGGATTTCTCAAAGACCGTAGGCTTTTGGGCTGATATGGATGACCCTTATGTAACGTATGAGAATAATTTTATTGAATCTGAGTGGTGGGCATTAAAGAAGATCTGGGAAAAGGGCCTTTTGTATAAGGGCTTTAAAATCGTTCCCTATTGTCCGCGATGCGGAACTCCTTTATCCAGCCATGAGGTGGCTCAGGGATATAAGGATGTAAAGGAACGCTCCGCCATCGTCCGGTTTAAGGTAAAGGGAGAAGACGCTTATATTCTGGCGTGGACCACAACTCCGTGGACCCTTCCTTCCAACGTAGGTTTATGCGTAAATCCTGAAGAGACCTATGTAAAGGTGCAGACCGGAGACTATACCTATTATATGGCAGAGGCTCTCTGTGAAAAGGTTCTGGGAGAGGAATACACGATTTTAGAGAAGTACACCGGAAAAGACTTGGAATATAAAGAATACGAGCCTTTATTTGACTTCGTACAGCCAAATAAGAAAGCTTTTTATGTAACCTGTGACACTTACGTTACCTTAACAGATGGTACCGGTGTTGTTCATATCGCTCCGGCCTTTGGTGAGGATGACTCAAAGGTTGGCAGAAAATATGACCTTCCTTTTGTACAGCTGGTCAATGCAGCAGGCGAGATGACAGAGGAGACCAAATGGGCAGGCACCTTCTGTAAGAAGGCGGATCCAATGATCCTTAAGGATCTGGAAGAAAGAGGACTTTTATTCTCCGCACCTGTATTTGAACACAGCTACCCTCACTGCTGGAGATGCGACACCCCGTTAATCTACTATGCTAGAGAATCCTGGTTCATTAAGATGACGGATGTAAAGGAAGACTTAATCCGCAATAACAATACCATCAACTGGATTCCGGAAAGTATCGGAAAAGGACGTTTCGGCGACTGGCTGGAAAATGTCCAGGACTGGGGAATCAGCAGAAACCGTTACTGGGGTACTCCTCTTAACGTTTGGGAATGTGAGTGCGGACATCAGCATTCCATCGGAAGCATTGAGGAATTAAAGTTCATGTCCCCTAATTGTCCGGAAGAGATTGAACTTCACCGTCCTTACATCGACGCAGTGACCATTACCTGCCCTAAGTGCGGAGAGCAGATGAAGAGAGTACCGGAAGTAATCGACTGTTGGTTTGACTCCGGCTCCATGCCTTTTGCACAGCATCATTATCCTTTTGAAAACCAGGATCTGTTCGAGAAGCAGTTCCCGGCTGACTTTATTTCTGAGGCCGTGGATCAGACAAGAGGCTGGTTCTACTCCCTCCTTGCCATCTCCACTTTGATTTTCAACAAGGCACCATACAAGAATGTAATCGTTTTGGGGCATGTCCAGGATGAGAACGGGCAGAAGATGAGTAAATCCAAGGGAAATGCGGTAGATCCATTTGATGCTCTGGACACCTACGGAGCAGATGCCATCCGCTGGTATTTCTATGTAAACAGCGCACCATGGCTGCCGAACCGTTTCCACGGAAAAGCGGTTATGGAAGGACAGCGCAAATTTATGGGGACTCTGTGGAATACCTATGCATTCTTTGTGCTTTATGCGAATATTGATGAATTTGACCCCACAAAATACAGTCTGGAATATGATAAGCTTCCGGTTATGGATAAATGGCTTCTCTCCAAGCTGAACTCCCTGGTGGGAGATGTGGATGCATTCCTTACCGGCTATCAGATTCCGGAGGCGGCAAGAGCCCTTCAGGATTTTGTTGATGATATGAGTAACTGGTATGTACGAAGAAGCAGAGAGCGCTTCTGGGCCAAGGGAATGGAGCAGGATAAGATTAATGCTTATATGACTCTTTACACAGCCCTTGTTACCGTAAGCAAGGCGGCTGCTCCGCTCATTCCGTTCATGACAGAAGAAATCTATCAGAACATGGTTTGCAGCGTGGATAAGTCTGCTCCGGAGAGCATTCATTTGTGTGATTATCCTGTGTCAAATAAAGCCTATATCGATAAGCAGCTGGAAACTGACATGGATGAAGTATTAAAAATCGTAGTCATGGGCCGCGCTGCCAGAAATACTGCCAATTTAAAGAACCGCCAGCCTATTGGCCAGATGTTTGTAAAAGCGCCTCATGCCCTTCCTGTATTCTACCAGGAGATCATTGAGGAAGAGCTGAACGTAAAAAAAGTGGTATTTACTGATGATGTAAGAGATTTCACATCCTACAGTTTTAAACCTCAGTTAAAGACCGTTGGGCCTAAATACGGCAAACAGCTTGGAGCCATTAAAAAAGCCCTTGGAGAAGTCAACGGCAATGAGGCTATGGATACCTTGAATGAAACAGGTGCCCTCACCTTTACCTTTGACGGAACAGAGGTTGTGCTTACCAAGGAAGATTTACTCATTGACACCGCCCAGACAGAGGGCTATGTATCCGAAGGTGATAACACCATTACTGTTGTTCTGGACACCAATTTAACACCAGAACTTTTAGCGGAAGGATTTGTACGAGAGCTGATCAGCAAGATCCAGACCATGCGTAAGGAAGCCGGGTTTGAAGTGATGGATCACATTCGGGTATACAGCGTGGGCAATGAAAAGATTGCCGGTATATTAAAGAACCACGAGGAAGAAGTAAAGAGCGAAGTACTTGCGGAAGACATCATCCTTGAAACGCCGGCCGGTTATGTGAAAGAATGGAACATTAACGGTGAAAATGTAACCCTGGGTGTAGAGAAGGTTCAGTAAACGGTTAGGAGGCCTTGTAGAATGAGTATGGGATTTGATAAGGAGATCTTTAAGAAAAGTGTTCTGTTTAACATGAAGAATGTATTCCGTAAGACGGTTGATGAGGCTACTCCGGAGCAGATGTACCAGGCAGTGGCCTATGCAGTAAAAGATGTTATCATAGATGAGTGGATTGCAACCCATAAGACATACGAGGAACAGGATGTAAAAACCCTGTATTATCTGTCAATGGAATTCCTTATGGGCCGTACTTTGGGCAATAACATCATAAGCATTATGGCTCAGCCGGAAGTAAAGGAAGTTCTTGAAGAACTGGGCTTTGATTTAAACACCATAGAGGACCAGGAGCCGGATCCGGCTCTTGGAAACGGGGGGCTGGGCCGTCTTGCGGCCTGCTTCCTGGATTCCCTGGCAACCCTCGGGTATCCGGCCTATGGCTGCGGCATAAGGTACCGCTACGGCATGTTCAAACAGAAGATAGAAGGCGGATATCAGGTGGAAATTCCTGATGACTGGCTGAAAAACGGTTATCCATTTGAACTTCGCCGCGCCGAATATGCCACAGAGGTAAAATTCGGCGGCTATGTCAATACGGTACGGGAAAACGGAAGAGAACGTTTTATCCAGGAGGGATATCAGTCTGTCCTGGCAGTTCCCTATGATATGCCCATCGTAGGATATGGAAACAATGTGGTGAATACCTTAAGGATCTGGGATGCCCAGGCCATCAACACCTTCAGTCTTGATTCCTTTGACAGGGGAGACTACCAGAAGGCAGTGGAACAGGAAAACCTGGCGAAAACCATCGTAGAGGTCCTTTATCCCAACGACAACCATTATGCAGGAAAAGAACTCCGTTTGAAACAGCAGTATTTCTTTATTTCCGCCAGTGTACAGAGGGCGGTTATGAAGTACATGGAAAAGCATGAGGACATACATAAGTTCTTCGAAAAGACGGTTTTCCAGCTGAACGATACCCATCCCACTGTGGCGGTACCGGAGCTTATGAGGATTCTTCTTGATGACTACAGCTTAAGCTGGGATGAAGCATGGGAGATCACGACAAAGACCTGCGCCTATACAAACCATACCATTATGTCGGAAGCTCTGGAAAAATGGCCCATTGAGCTGTTTTCCAGACTGCTTCCAAGAATCTATCAGATCGTAGAAGAAATAAACCGGAGATTCCAGCAGAAGATCATGGAGATGTATCCCGGAAACCAGGGAAAGCTTCGGAGTATGTCCATTATTTATGACGGTCAGGTCCGCATGGCCAATCTTGCCATCGTGGGAGGCTTCTCGGTAAATGGTGTTGCAAGACTTCATACAGAAATCTTAAAGAACCAGGAGCTAAAGGACTTCTACCAGATGATGCCGGAGAAATTCAACAATAAAACCAACGGCATTACCCAGAGGCGGTTCCTTCTCCATGGAAATCCCCTTTTGGCTGAATGGGTGACGAGAAAGATCGGAGACGACTGGACCACCAATCTGCCTCATATACACCGACTGGCAATCTATGCCGATGACCCCAGGTGCCGGCAGGAGTTTATGGATATTAAATACCAGAACAAGGTTCGCCTGGCAAAATATATTAAAGAGCATAACGGCATCGATGTGGATCCCAGATCCATGTTTGATGTGCAGGTGAAGCGTCTCCACGAATATAAGCGGCAGCTTATGAACATCCTGCACGTCATGTATTTGTATAATCAGCTAAAAGATAACCCAAACCTTGATATGGTTCCCAGAACCTTTTTGTTTGGTGCAAAGGCGGCGGCAGGCTATGAGCGTGCAAAGCTGACCATAAAGCTGATCAATGCGGTGGCTGATGTCATTAACAACGACAGAAGCATCGGCGGTAAGATCAAGGTTGTTTTTATTGAGGACTATAAGGTTTCTAATGCAGAAATCATCTTTGCTGCGGCGGATGTAAGCGAGCAGATATCCACGGCAAGCAAGGAAGCCTCCGGAACCGGAAATATGAAATTCATGTTAAACGGCGCCCTGACCCTTGGAACGATGGATGGAGCCAATGTGGAAATTGTAGAGGAAGTGGGATCGGAGAATGCCTTTATCTTTGGCATGTCCTCCGACGAGGTGATCCGCTATGAGAACGAGGGCGGATATAATCCCATGGAGATTTTCAATAATAACTACGAGATCCGCAGAGTGCTGATGCAGTTGATCAACGGTTATTATTCTCCTCAAAACCCGGAACTGTTCCGCGATATTTATAACTCCTTATTAAATACTCAGAGCAGTGACCGTGCGGATACGTACTTTATTTTAAAGGATTTCCCATCCTATGCAGAGGCCCAGCGCCGGATCGATCAGGCGTATCGGGATGAAGCGTGGTGGGCGAAGGCTGCTATTTTAAATGTTGCCTGCAGCGGAAAATTTACCTCAGACCGGACCATCGAAGAATATGTAAAGGATATCTGGCATTTAGAGAAGGTAAAGGTAGAACTGGAAGAAGTATAAGATTGTAAAAACGTTCCGGAAGTGATTCCGGGGCGTTTTTTTGCATATATTGAACAAGAGTTTTGAACAAGGGTTTCAGTCATTGAGAGGATGGTGATTACGGAATGACAAAAAAAGCGGTTATGGCGTGCATCCTTGCGCTGTTGTTTCCATATATAATTACAATGGCCTGGACGGGAAAGATCGAGGAGAAGAAAGAGTTTCCCGTCATCACCAGCGGAAAGAAGATCATTCTGGACCGGAAAAACGGAGAGACCTATATGGATGTGGAAGAATATCTCCCAGGCGTGGTGGCAAAGCAGATGCCGGCCGATTATGGCAGGGAGGCTTTAAGGGCTCAGGCGATCATTGCCCGGACATACATCTACGGAAAAATGAACGGGCAAAATGAAGTGAAGGAATCGGAACTGCACATGGAATATTTAGAGGAACAGCAGATGGAAAAGCTGTGGGGAAGCGAATCCTTTGTTGCCAGCTATCAGGCTGTGGAAAATGCGGTCCGGTCTACCACGAATATGGTCATGATGTACGACGGGAAGCTGATTGATCCCTTATTCCACAGGGCAAGCACCGGAAAGACCAGGGCAGGAGATGAAAACCATGGGTATTTGCAGGCGGTTGCCTGTCCCAGGGATGTGGAAGCAGAAGGGTATCTCACCATGATTTCATATAAGAAAGAAGATTTTGCAGATAAAATCAATCAGATTTCCGGAGACGTACCGGTAAAGGCGGATCAGATCCCGGGAAGCATTCAGATCGTTCTCCGGGATGAGGGGGGGTACGTGGGGCAGATCCAGATTGGTACCAAGGTCTATACGGGAGAGGAAATCCAGAGGGTCCTGGGACTTCCATCCGCAGCTTATGGTTTTGAAGAATATGAAGAGGGAGTCCGGGTGGTTTGCCAGGGAATCGGGCACGGATACGGCATGAGCCAATATGGAGCCAAGTGCAAAGCAGAGGAAGGCTGGACTGCCGAACAAATTCTCCCCTATTTTTATAAAAATATTATTTTAGATTCTAAATAAGTAATGGAGGGCATTATTAAGCCACAATATTATCATTTAGGAGGGGGGCATTAATATTAATGATGAAAATTATTTAGACCTGATAATAAGCAATTCTTTCGCAGATTTGTATCGAAAGTATGGGAGTTCAGTGGCGATCAATGACAGGTATTCTATCATTCATGTGCCGGTGAGCGGATTTTCCATGTGCTTACTCGGAAATCAGACATACACTAGTTTTCCGCTTCTTTATACACTGAATTCTACGATTAGTCTGGAAAAATCCGGTGTTTCGGCCGTTCAGCACAACCCTAATTTTTCTCTGTTTGGTCGTGGAATATTAATAGGTTTTGTTGATACAGGAATTGACTATGAGCACAGGGCATTTCGTAACTCGGATGGAACTACCCGGATCTATTCTATTTGGGACCAGACACTGGAAGGAGGGTCTCCTCCCCAGGGATTTAACTTGGATCAGAATATAAAAAGCATCAAATTAATATTGCACTGAGTGCCACCGCCCCTACCACCATCGTACCCACCAGGGATGATAATGGACACGGAACCATGCTGGCCGGAATCGCTGCCGGAACCCCTAATCTGGCTGAAGAGTTTCAAGGAGTTGCGCCTGAAGCGGAACTTGTGGTTGTAAAACTGAAACAGGCAAAGGAATATAACCGGAAAATCTTTTCTGTCAGGAATGACATTGACTGCTATCAGGAATCAGATATTATAATGGGGATAGAATATATCCGTACTGTGGCCGAGCAGCTTAGCAGGCCGCTGGTTCTGTGTATTGGAGTCGGTACAAGTCAGGGGGGGCATAATGGATTTGGAATGTTTTCAGAATATATAAACAATTTGGCGACTTATCACGGTATATCGCCTTGCATTTCCGCCGGGAACGAAGGAAATAACAGAAGACATTTCCGGGGAGACCTTATGTCGCCTGATTTCTACAGGGATTTTGAATTACACATCGGAGATCATGACCCTGATTTCTTCTTTGAACTCTGGAATTATTCTCCGTTCCGGATGACCATTAGGCTTACTTCACCAACCGGCGAAACTACGCAGGATATTTATCCGCGTTTAAACGAATGCCTTAAATATACTTTTATTTTTGAGCCCACCATACTTTACGTCAATAACTTTGTCTTGGAAGAAGATACAGGAGCCCAGCTCATCATTATGCGCTTTCAGCAGGCTAAGGCAGGCTTATGGAGGATAAGAATTATTAGTATAGACTCACAACCGTCCATTTTTGATGCATGGCTGCCTTCGGGCTCCATTATATCTCAGGATACCTTCTTTCTTGAATCAACCCCGGAAATCACTGTGACGAATCCGGGAAATACCAGATATACGCTTACCGTAGCCGCTTACAATCAATTCAATGACAGCATTCTGATCGATTCAAGCAGAGGCTATACGGTATCCGGTCTGGTTGTCCCGGATCTTGTTGCTCCTGGGTACCAGATTACATGTCCTCTGCCAGGTAACCGTTACGGCAGTGCCACAGGTACGGGAGCTGCAGCTGCACATGCCTCCGGTATTGTTGCTATGTACATGGAGTGGGCGATCAACCGGGGAAATTATACAGCTCTTACAGGAAGAGAAATCGGCCGTCTTATGATACGAGGAGCCACCCGGAGTGCCGCCATCTCCTACCCAAATTCCATATGGGGATACGGACGCATTAGTATACTGGGTGTTTTCGAAAACTTAAGATAAAAACCTTGTCCGATTGACTTGAGTAATTACGCTCTATTTATTTGAAAATTTTTCTTTTATTTCTGAATAACTCTTTCACTCTTGGTAAGAATATTATCGAGGTGATAAACGTGAAGGAGAAAATAAGTCAATTGTTCAAGGATAAAGTATTCCTTGTCCTGTTGGTTCTAGGCCTGCTGACTATAGTTGCTGCAGCAGGAGTCATTACCATTCAAAGAGGAAATGGTGGAGGAGAAAGCCCTTATCTGCAAGTACCAGATCAGAGCAACATGATTGTTGAAGAATCAGTCCCCCAAGAAACACAAGTAGCTGTTGCAGGAGACTCCAATGCAACGATGGAAGAAGAAATGCAGGTAGCTGATTCCAATAAAGCTTCTGCAGCTCAGGAAACACAGGCTCCGGCAGTCAAGACCGGAATAGACAAAAACGCGGCAAAGTCTCTGGTACTTAATTTTAATGATGCCACCAGAATGACCTGGCCAGTACGCGGAAATGTCATTTTAGACTACAGCATGGACACCACAATCTATTTCCCGACTCTGGACCAGTATAAATGCAATCCAGGGCTTGTGATCCAGGGTGATGTAAGCACTCCGGTTGTGGCTCCCGCCAATGCAAAAGTGCAGAAAATCGGCTCCAATGAAGAAATTGGAAGCTATGTTGTCTTAAGTATGGGCAACAATTATACAGCTATCTGCGGCCAGTTAAAAGAGCTGCAAGTTGTAGAAAATGAATATGTCAAAGAAGGGCAGGTCTTAGGCTATGTAGCCGAGCCTACCAAATATTATTCCGTGGAAGGTGCCAACGTATACTTTGAATTGACACATGATGATAAGGCCATTGACCCACTGGATCAAATGCAATAAGCCAAATAAAGGAAATCTCAGGAAAATGTTATAAAAAAATAATAAAATGTTCATACGTGATTAAGAGTCATCTGCTATACTATAACCGATCAGTCAAATACCACAGCAAACTGTGGAGTATTTGACCCCGTGGGCAGCCGCCAATGTCAAGTTAGCTTGGCCTTGGCTCTTTGCCTTCACGAGAATCAACGGGGAGTGTGGCTATGAACATACTATTTTTTTTAACACCTAAGAATGAGGTGGCTTATATTTTTGAGGATGAATCTCTGCGCCAGGCGCTTGAGAAGATGGAGTATCACAAATACTCTGCAGTGCCCGTAATAAACAGACGGGGTAAATATGTTGGGACAATAACAGAAGGGGACATGCTTTGGGGAATCAAGAACAAATTCAATCTTAGTTTAAAAGAAGCAGAGCAGGTTACGGTAGCTGCCCTTGACAGAAGGTCAGATAACCGTCCGGTATATGCGGATTCCAATATGGAAGATCTGATTGATAAGGCATTAAACCAAAATTTTGTGCCGGTTGTTGACGACCAAAAGAATTTTATCGGGATCATTACCCGCAAGGATGTCATCCGTTATTTTTACAACAAGTCTATGGAAGTACAGCAGCCGGTGACAAACTGCCAGACTGCAGCCATTCAATAAAATTAAAAAAGCATTTTCCGCCAAATAACTGGCAGAAAGTGCTTTTTTTATTTAAAAACGCCTTTCTAATACTCGATTTTTGAAACCTATTGGAATTTAGAGCATTTCTTGCTATGTAGAAAAGCTGCAGAATAATAATTTTGAGGACAAATTAAATATAGAAAGTTGTAAAAATAGAGTTTAATAATTATAAATACACAAAAAAATTACATTGTATAAAAAAATATCTCTATAAACTAAAACAATAATTTTATGTCATAAAGCAATTTCTGTACATTAAAAAGCAAGATTTGTAAAGCGAAAAGACATCTTGTATGATACACTGAATTTACAAGTCAACACAGAAAGTTTTTTGCTGAATATGAAAAGGAGGAGGAATAAACATGAAAAAACGGTTTATTATGCTGGCGGGTGTATGTATGCTGGCGGGGGTGTTATCGGGGTGCGGCAGCGGTGTTAAGAGCGGATCCGCAGAAACGGGGGCAAAGAACGAATCTACAGAAACGGTAGCAAAGAGCGAATCCACGGAAAAGGCAGAAACAGCGGAACCTTCCGGAAAAAAGGTGATTAACGTCTGGGCATTTACGGATGAAGTGCCTAAAATGATCGAAAAATATAAAGAGTTGCATCCGGATTTTGATTATGAAATCAATCCTACGATCATTGCTACAACGGACGGCGCTTACCAGCCGGCACTGGATCAGGCACTGGCGGCAGGCGGAGCCAATGCACCAGACCTTTATTGTGCAGAAGCCGCATTTATACTTAAATACTCACAGGGAGATGCCAGTCAATATGCGGCTCCTTACGAGGACCTGGGAATTGATGTAGCCGCTAAAGTGAAGGAAGCGGACATTGCCAAGTACACCATGGATATAGGAACCAATCAAGATAACAAATTGGTTGCTTTAGGATACCAGGCCACAGGCGGCGCATTTATTTACCGCCGTTCCATTGCAAAGGATACTTGGGGAACCGATGATCCTAAGGAAGTCGGCGCTAAACTGGGAGCCGGAAGCAATAGCTGGGATTCATTTTTTAATGCTGCAAATGATTTAAAAGCCAAAGGCTACGGGATCATATCTGGTGACGGCGATATTTGGCATGCAGTAGAAAACAGCTCTGATACAGGCTGGATCGTAGACGGGAAACTGAACATTGACCCGAAGCGGGAAGAGTTTTTGGATCTGTCCAAGAAGCTGATGGATGGAGGACTTCACAACGATACCAGAGACTGGCAGGATGCCTGGTTTGCAGATATGAAGGGACAGGGCTCCAAACCGGTTTTGGGCTTCTTTGGACCTGCATGGCTGATCAATTATGTTATGGCTCCTAACTCCGGCGGCGAGAAAATCGGAGAAGGAACTTTTGGTGACTGGGCAGTATGTGAATCCCCAATCGGTTTCTTCTGGGGCGGCACATGGGTAATGGCAAATAAGGACTCTGAAGTAAAAAAAGCGGTTGGTGACATTATTCAGTGGATCACTCTGGATACTTCCGAAAACGGCTTGCAGTACATGTGGGCAAACGGTACCATGAATGATGCGGGAACAAAGGACACCGTGGCTTCCGGTACAGTTATGTCCAAATCCGACGGCTCTATTAACTTCTTAAACGGACAGAATATGTTTGACGTATTTGTTCCGGCAAATAAGTATGCAAAGGGTACAAACCTGACACAGTACGATGAAACCATTAATATGTATTGGAGAGATCAGGTGCGGGAATACACCGCAGGAAACAAGAGCAGAGAACAGGCGATTAAGGATTTCAAACAGCAGGTAGCGGATAATCTGGATGTCACCGTTGAATAAATAATTTTGAGCGGGCAGGAGGGGAGGATCTTTCTTCTTGTCCGCCCGATTGCGTTGAATGGAGGAACTTACATGAAACGAAAGCATTCTGGTTATGCGAAATGGGGATACATTTTCTGTTTACCCTTTACCATTGCATTTCTGATTTTCACGTTATATCCGATTATTTTTACTACTGTCATTGGGTTTACGGATTGCAAGGGATTGGGTACGGTAAAGTTTCATTTTCTAGTGGATGACCCTTTTTTAAACTTTAAAAACATTTTGGCAAATCCCTCGTTCCAGAAATCATTTCGGAACACGATAGGCATGTGGATATGCAACTTTATTCCTCAGATTGGTCTGGCCCTGCTTTTAACGGCGTGGTTTACGGATAACCGGAATCACATCAAAGGAAAAGGACTATTTAAGGTATTGTTTTATATGCCAAACATTATTACTGCAGCTACCGTCGCCATTCTGTTCAACGCCCTTATCGGATATCCCATGGGACCGGTCAATGATATTTTGATGACATTAGGGATTACGGACCAGCCAATCAATTTTCAGGTCAACAAAGCCGTGGCAAGGGGAAGCGTATCATTTATTCAGTTCTGGACTTGGTATGGCTATACCATGATTATTTTGATTTCCGGTGTACTGGGAATCAGCCCTGAAATCTTTGAATCCGCTGAGGTAGATGGGGCAAGCCGGATCCAGACCTTTTTCTATATCACAATACCAAACTTAAAGACCATTCTGCTGTTTACATTAGTAACCAGTTTGATTGGCGGCTTACAGATGTTCGATATTCCAAAGCTGTTTTTACTTGGAGGACCGGACAATGCCACCTTAACTACCAGCGTATTTATTTATAATCAGGCATTTAGCGGCAGTTACTTATACAACCGGGCTTCCGCCGCCAGTATGATTATGTTTATCATTATTTGTGCCGCATCTGCAGTTCTGTTTTTTACTATGAGGGATAAAGACGAAGCGGAATTGGAGAAGCTGACCAAACAGCAGGAACGGGAATATAGGAAAATGCAGAAGGAACGGAGGAAATCACATGAATAATAAGCGCGGCTCATTGATATTGAAAGTCATTATTTACGTGGTGTGTGTGTTTCTTGCAATCTTAAGCATTGCCCCGTTTTACATAATGATAATCAATGCCACCCGTTCTACGGTACAGATCCAGCAACATGCAATTTCGCTTCTTCCTTCTACTTATATGATGAAGAACATCGCTATTTTGTTGGGAAAAAGCTTTAATCCTGCCAATGGCTTTGTGAATTCCCTTATTATTTCCACAGGTGCAACTCTTTGTGCGGTTTATTTCTCCAACATGACCGCATACGGGCTGGTGGTGTACAACTGGAGATTCCGCAGACCATTTTTCAGTTTTATTATGGCGATTATGATGATTCCGGCGCAGATAACGATGATCGGTTTTTATCAGATGGTTTACCGGATTCATATGACGAACAATTTCCTCATGCTCATTCTACCGGCCATTGCCTCTCCTTCCATGGTGTTCTTTATGAGGCAGTATATGCTGCCCTCTTTATCAATGGAAATCATTCAGGCTGCACGCATTGATGGGGCAGGAGAGTTCTATATTTTTAACCGAATTGCCATGCCGATTATGAAACCGGCCATTGCAACACAGGCGATCTTCTGCTTTGTGTCCAGCTGGAACAACTTGTTTACTCCTCTGGTACTTTTAACAGATCAGAAGAAGTACACCATGCCCATTATGGTAAGCCTGCTTCGCGGGGATATTTATAAGACAGAATATGGTTCTGTCTATATGGGGCTGGCTTTGACGGTGCTGCCCCTCATTGTGGTCTATTTGATTCTTTCCCGCTACATTATTTCCGGTGTTGCACTGGGAGGCGTTAAGGGATAGAGGAAAGGGAAAATTGGCTGCGAAACTCGGTGGGATTGTATTTTGTATACTTTTTAAAGCACCGGCTAAAGGAAGCAGGATTGTTGAACCCGGTTTGGAAGGCAATTGAAGTGATCGATTCACCGGCCAGCAACATTTCCTGAGCTGCCTGAATGCGTTTGCGGCTTAAATAATCATAAAAAGTAGAGTTGGTATGTTCTTTAAACAGGCGGGAAAAATGGTACTTGGAAAAACCGATATAGGAGGCCATTTTTTCTAATGTCAAGTTCTCACCGTAATGGGTGTCAATATAGGACAAAAGGCCTGTGAACTTCTGGTAATACTCATAATGTTTTTCTTGAGAGGTTTGTGAATTGGCGGAGAGGGCGTGATAGTACTCTCCGCCAATTGTCGTCAGGATATTGATCAGGATCGCATAAATAGAGTATTCCCAAAAGATCCCGCTTGGAAAATAGATGTCGTTAATCTCCATGAAACCGGAATAGATCCGTTCATAAATCCTGCCATGGTTTTGTTTGTTCATAAGACAAGGTTCTAACAGGACTACATCCAGAAAGGCAGAATCATAGAAACTGGACAGGGGCTCCATATTAAACATGTAAATAAAGCGGGAACCGCCGGTAGCCGGAAGTATCTCATGGATGGAAAAGCGGGGGATAAAGAGAATGTCGCCTGGATGTAAGGTGAAAGACTTTTTGTTGATGATGACGGTATATTCATTTTCCACCGGTATGAGAATTTCCAATGCACTGTGCTGGTGAGGTGCATAGCCTTCCATTTGAATATTATGCCAGATACGGATATTGGAATTAAGGGAATATTCAACGTTTTCTAACAGGCCCTCCACTTGTCTGCCCTGGAAGGAATGGTCGTCGGGCCGTTGGTAGTATACGGATTTAGTCATATGGGGGTCCTCCTTCCTGCTTATCGCTGTTTATGTAATTATACTGAATTTTTCTTAAAGTTTCCACTGGAAGATTCGCTTAATCTCCCCATTTTTTCCTTTTCCGCTGCTAAGAGCTGCTGGGATTCTGTTAAGGAAGTGCCGAGGATCTTTAACAGAGTATCTTTTTCCAAGGTAGGAGAATAATAAAATCCCTGTTGGTAATTGCAGCCGGCTTCTGTCAGGATTTGGACCTGATTTTCCGTCTCCACACCTTCGGCGATGATGGTCATATCAAGATCTCTTGCCATCCGAACCAGTCCCTCAATCACGGACCGGGATCTTGGATTCGTCTCAAGCTGCCACACGAACAGGCGCTCAAGCTTTAAGGTGTCCACCGGTAGATCCAGGATCGAGGAGATTCCGGAGTGGCCGGATCCGAATTCATTGAGGATGATCTCCACGCCCATTTCCTGCAATTGCTGAAGGGTCACATTGATGTTTAAATAAGCCATGATCAGGGCACTTTCCTGGATCTCCAGAGCAAGTTTTCCCGCAGGTATGTGGTAGGCCTCCATCATGCGCTTCACTTCAAAAAGGAAATCTTCCTGTAAAAAAAGAACGGGAGAAATAGGCAGGGCAATGGAATCAAATTCACAGCCAGATTCAAGCAGTCCAAAGATGCACTGGGCCGCTTTTTCCAGAGCATAGTATTCAATGGCCCGGATCTGCCCGGAATCCTCTGCAACAGGAAGAAATTCGCTGGATCCGATTAACCCAAGGCCTTTAATAAAGATGCGCATATAAAGCTCGGCCCGGGTAAAAGTTCCTGTATCAATGTTGAGGGTAGGGCGGTAACGGACTTCCACCTCTTCCTTTTGCAGGGCTGTTTTTAAATAATGGGCAATGGTCTGGCGCCGTATAAGCTGTTTCTGCAAAGCACTGTCAAAGACGACCGCCTGATTGGGACCTCCATCTTCCGCCTTTATAACGGCCAGATCCAGACACTTTAACATCTGATCCGGAGAATCGGCATGACCAGGATAGGAGCAGATGCCCATCTGTGCAGAACATAAACAATCGGTCCCGTTTATCTTCCATACACGGTCAAACCTTTCTGCAATCTTCTCCGCAAGCCCATAAGCCTGTCCCTGGGTGTATTGATCCAGTATGATGATATATTCTACGCCAATATAATGATAGACGTCTTTTCCTGTCAGTTCTTTTAAATATGTAAGGATCTGTTCCAGAAGGTTTTCACAGTATTCATAACCAAATACCTGGTTCAGCCGTTTAAAATTCTCGATATGAAGCTTTAGCACAGCGCCCCGTTCCACGGAGCCCATTACCTGGCTTAGATGCTTTAAACAAGCTTCCCGTTCCGGCTTGCTCTCTAAAAAAATATCTTCTAAAACACGACCATCTGTCTCTGTTTGCAGGGCTGTTTTCTTACTAAACCAATTCATATGGATCCCCTTCCTTTTATCGGCTGTTTGATTTTATTGTATTATAAAAGCATATTGAAATCAAGAAATAATTGGAAGAGAGAAAACAGGCATTAAACTGGAAATAGAGAGAATAATAAGGATAAATAAACATTTTTTTTATATGTTAGATGTAAAGGCAAGAGGTGGAAAAAATGAAATCAATCTGGACAGAATCAGCCAGAATTCCTGGCCGGAACCCATTAACAGGCAACAAACGGACAGAGGTGGTAGTAATAGGAGCCGGAATGGCCGGAATCCTTACTGCTTTTTATCTGCAAAGGCATGGGCTTCATGTTGTGGTGCTGGAAGCGAACCGCATAGGAAGCGGGCAGACGGGATTTACAACGGCGAAAATCACATCCCAACATAATCTGATTTACGAAAAGCTGGTACGAACAACTGGAGAGGAAACGGCAAGGCTGTATGGAAAGGCGAACCAGCTGGCAGTGGAAGAGTACGGAAAACTTATCAGACGTTATAACATACAATGCCATTATGAACAAACGGATGCGTATCTATATTCGGTGCAGGAGTCTGAGGTGCTTTCAAGAGAGGCGGAGTGGGCTGCCAGGCTTGGACTTCCGGCTTCCTTTGTCAGGGAGACCGGGCTTCCTTTCTCTGTGCATGGAGCGGTTCGTTTTACCGGACAGGCCCAGTTTCATCCTTTGGAATTTTTAAGAGATATATCTGCGGGGCTTACGATTTTTGAGAGGACAAAGGTTCTCAAGGTTCAGGGGCATGAAGTCGTGACGGATAAAGGGGTGGTAAAGGCGGAAAAAGTAGTATTTGCCTCTCATTATCCTTTTGTCAATTTCCCGGGATTTTATTTTGCCAAAATGTATCAGGAAAAAAGCTACGTTCTGGAGCTCGAACCGGTCAACTCTTTAAAAGGCATGTATCTTGGAATTGACGAAAGAGCATACTCGTTTCGGAATGCCGGTGATAAGCTTCTGTTGGGATATGGAAGTCACAGGACTGGAAAAGCACCAAAGGAAAACCCCTTTACTACCATGAAACGGGCGGGGGAACATCTATTTCCGGAGGCAAAGGAAATCGGAAAATGGACGGCCCAGGATTGTAAGACTTTGGATGGAATTCCCTATATCGGGCCATTTTCTTCCCTAAGGCCAGATTGGTATGTCGCAACAGGCTTTGGAAAATGGGGCATGAGTTCTTCCATGGTGGCAGCGAAAATACTGAGTACCCAGATAGTAGGAAGGAAAACTCCCTATGATGAAGTGTTCTCTCCCAAAAGACACCATTTTAAGGCAGCAGCCGGCACATTGGTTTCCCACGGCATGCAATCAGTGAAAGGGCTTTCAGCCGGAACCGTGCCAGGAGCCGTAAACTGTCCCCACATGGGCTGCCGTCTGGTATGGAACCGGTATGACAAGCGCTGGGAATGTCCATGCCATGGATCTTCTTTTGAAATTAATGGAAAAATTTCAGCAGGCCCTGCACAACAGGGTATTCCTTTCATAGATTGATATTAGAAACTTTCAATAGCGAAAGGAGTCATACATCCTATGGATTCTTATACGAATCAATGGTATCCTGAATATATGACCGGCACAGGCTCGGCCGGCTGGGAATATGCCATGGGGCTAGATATGTCTGTAAGTCCGGGTACGGTAATTCGTCCTGACATGCCGCTTGGTTCGGGTCCTGCAAAATCTGCAGAAAATGGGACCGATCCCATACTCATGAAACAACAGGATATGACCGCAGGTTCCGGCCCGTGGATGCCACCTAAAAGACCAAGATGTTCGGAAACAAGAGGTGAATCTGAAACCAAGGCAGCACCCATGCCAATGAATTGCCAGCCAATGTTATTATGCCCAATGCCGGAAAAGAGCGAGGAGATGCCAGCCCGTACAATGCCGGAAAAATGCATGCCGGAAAAATGCAGAGTGATGCCAGCTTGCCCGATGCCAGAAAAATGTATGCCTGAAAAATGCAGGGAGATGCCAAACTGCATGATGCCTGAAAAATGCATGCCGGAAAAATGCAGAGTGATGCCAGCCTGTCCAATGCCGGAAAAATGCATGCCGGAAAAATGCAGGGAGATGCCAAACTGTATGATGCCTGAAAAATGCATGCCGGAGAAATGCAGGGAGATGCCAAGCTGTATGATGCCGGAAAAATGTATGCCGGAAAAATGCAGGGAGATGCCTAGCTGCATGATGCCGGAAAAATGCATGCCGGAAAAATGCAGAGTGATGCCAGTCCGCACAATGCCAGAAAAATGCATGCCGGAGAAATGCAGGGAGATGCCAAGCTGTATGATGCCGGATAAATGCATGCCGGAGAAATGCAGGGAGATGCCAAGTTGTATGATGCCGGAGAAATGTATGCCGGAGAAATGCAGAGTGATGCCAATTTGCCCAATGCCGGAGAAGTGTAGGGAGATGCCAGCCCGCACAATGCCGGAGAAATGTAAGGAGATGCCAGCCCATACGATGCCAGCCCATACGATGCCAGCCCACATAATGCCAGAGAAATGTATACCAGTATGCGTCATGCCGGTAAAATGCCCGGAAAAAGAGAAGGAAGCCATGGCACCTATGAAATGCCCGAATATGGCAACAAGCCCCGCTGTTGTAAGGTGTCCGGAAATGCCATCAGGCACTGCTCCAGCAATGCCTGCACCCATGCCAGCTCCTGCTGAAAATATCGACATGTTTCCAGTTGGAATGGCGTATGTACCATGGCAGTGCTGGCAGGAAGTATATCCGATAGATGTGGCCATAAATATGGGAACCATCTTCCCGGACCTGAGTTTACCATTTATCATGGGGGGGTGCCAGTGATGATAGGCTATAATGTTGATTGCGATATGCTGTTAAAGCAGGTGTATGAAACCAGCTTTGCAATGGATGATGTGGTTTTGTATCTTGACACCCATCCAGACGATCAGGATGCTTTAGAATATTTCTTTTATGTAATGGGTATGCGGCAGCAGGCAGTGATGGCATATGAAGCGCAGTGCGGCCCTCTGATGGTTGAAGGAGTAATGGATGAAAATTACTGGACCTGGATCAATGATCCATGGCCATGGGAAGGAGTGTGCGGCTAATGTGGAGGTATGAAAAGAGATTACAGTATCCGGTAAATATAACGACTCCCAACCCTAAGATTGCTTCCTTTATTATTAGTCAGTATGGTGGCCCAGACTGTTAAAACTTATGATAGATAGTAATAAAAAGAAAAAAGGCTGGATTTCCGGTCAAAAACGATCTTTTTTACAACACCTCTCAGCACATTACCTTTTGTTTCGTAATCAATATCTGGATTAGAAACTATCTCATATACCGCTGAAATCCGCCGGAGTAGTTCCGCCTTATCGGGAACGGATTCCGGTACACTTGCAGCCTTTTCACGGACTTGAACAAAGTTAACTTCCAGTTCCTCACGTTCCATCTTCAGACGAAGTTTATTTTGCTTGTATTCTTCCAAGGTGTCTATTTCGTTTTCATACGCTTCCCGGATACGACGCTCCTTGATTTCCATACGGGCCATAGCTTCCTGAAAGGCAATTTCTTCTCCCTTGACCGCCTGATCTGTTTTACGAATGTATTCATATTCTACAACTTCGGTTGAGATGACTTTTTGCAGAGAATCAAGCACTGCCTTTTCTGCAATACGGGCAGATATGCTGCAGGAGTCGGGGTGTATACCTTTGGCATATTTCCAGCATTGGAAGAAATCGGGGCGCTTTTTCTGGTCATTGGAGCGGTTAAATCCCAGGCTGCCGCCACAAGTGCTGCATTTTAAAAGTCCGGAAAGCCAGTGGGAAGTGGAAGAAACGTCCCTGCGGTTTACTGGTCTGTATTCTGATTCTATCCGTTTTTGGACATCGTGGAAAATACTGCAGACTGATGGACGGGTTTCATGAGTCCCTTGAAAGGTAATTCCATTCCAATTTACCTCCCCTATGTAGAAACGGTTGGTGAGAATCCGGCAGATGGACCGGCGGTCAAAGAAGTTGCTCCGGCGGCTGCGGAAGCCGTATTGATTCGCCTCTCTTGCAATGGCGTTCATATCCTTTCCAGAATAGTATGCCTGGAAGATGTATTCAACAACAGGGTAATACTTCTCATCTATGATGAAGGGCTTTCCTTCTCCAACGGCTAAGTAGCCCAGGCAGGGCGTGGCCTGATAGCCTGAACGCAGGGCTTTTTCTGTCATGCCACGAAGAACCTCCCCGGAAAGATTAATAGAATAGTATTCATCAAACCATTCAATGATGGTTTCAATAAGCCTGCCGAACATGCCTTCCATGATTGGCTCTGATACACTTTTAATTTCAATACCGCATTTTTTCCGGAGAATGCCTTTATAAAACGTGCTTTCTTCCTGGTTACGGGCAAACCGTGAGAATTTCCATAAGTAAAGACGGCTAAAGGGGGCCGGCTTCTGGGATTTTGCAATGGCAATCATGCGCTGAAATTCGGGTCTGTTTTCTGCCTTTCGCCCGGAGATCCCCTTTTTTTCAATAAAAATAAATTCTTTGGGGATTATAAAGCCGTCCGCTTTGGCTGAATCCATGATGACACGGGCCTGAGCATCAGGGGATAGCTCTGTCTGGTCATCGGTGCTTACGCGAATATATGCGGCGCCGATCTCCAGAGGGTGTGATTTAGATAATGGTTTCATTATATCATCTCCTGTTTGAATATATGATTTTTGAGTATAAAAAATACGCCCCTTGTCAGGACGTTCCGTAAATGATTTGATTCTATTGATCAGAAAGAACAAACACCCTCCATCATTATGTTTATCTTCCTGATGCTTTAAAGTTTGTATAAAATCTATATGAGCTTTAAGGCGCTCTGGAGATAATCCCCTTGTTGCATGAAACAGCGAAAGAAACCAAGCAAAGATTATCGGAAAGGGGCAGAAACAAGTACAAACAGTTCTGCATACAATCTACCGAAAGGGGTGACTGTATGAAAAAAGAGCCAGTTATTGAGAACTTTATAGAGATTGATGGCAGGGATGTTTTGATAGATTCTCTACCAATTGAGGAACGTGAAAGAATTGGCATTTTGATTCAAGACAAAATGATGGAATTAGTTGGATACAGAAGAAAGAATGCATCCGGCTGAGGCCGGAAAATTGACCACAGCCAAAGCTCTGGCCAGAGATTAGGATTTCCTTTGCGATACACGGGTCATTATCAAGCCTGTCAGAACACCGAAAAGCAGCATAGACAAAAACATTTCGATAAAATGCGCCCATCTGACCGCATCAGGGAAAAGAAAGTTCGGAATGATGAGCACAATAGCCGTACATAGGTATATCAGGCAGATATTAATGATAAACTCTATCCGGCGACTCCAACCCATATACAACGGCAGCAAAGCGGCTACCCCAAACAGGACGCCTCTTGTAAATTGGAATGGGTAGATGGCCGGATTCTCTCTCCAGTTTTGTCTGAGCTTAGCCCAAAAGCCTATGTCCTGCGTAGCGCCGGAGTAAAATAACCGCACGGCATCCGATTTCCACGCGACAAAATAACCGAAAACAAAGTATACGATCATATAGGCAAACCCGACCATTGAAATGCTTATCACGAGCTTCTTCACATCGATTGGGATAACAGAAACGGGTTCGTTCGATTTTCCTTTGCTCCACATTTTAACAGCCAATGGAACGGATGCTAAAAGCGGTAAAATACTTGCCAGCATAATCAACAGAATATCGCTTTTGGAGATAACGGCAAACACGCTCCCAAAGAACAATGTTTCACTCTGAGTCAAAACCGGATGAACCAGGCTAATCATGGCGATTACGCCGAGGGCTAGTTTTACGCCTTTCCACTTTGTATGGGATACAGTATAGCAGATAGTAGAGCTAAACCACAGGCAGCTAATCGCTACAAACAGTAGATCCAAAGGCCCCGCCGTCGTACGCGCGCTAGCTTCCATAAACGCCTGTGAGTATGGCATCATACCATTCACAAGAATAAATACTATTGAATATGTTACGTAAACTACTAAAAATTTGACTATGTTTTTCATATGGCCCCCTGATTTATTCTATTATTGTTTATCTGTATCAACTCTTTCAAAATATTTACAGAAAGTTTTGATAAACCATGGAGAGAATGAAGACGGTTGTATTCTATATAGTATAGATTGAAGCTGATAAAAATGCAATCAGATATACGGCACGGATACTATGATATCCCGTCTAGAAGAGGGCGGCAAGATGGCAACAGATCCGATCACGCTCACTCCGGATCAGGATGGGGTGCTGCAGTATCCGGGAATGAAAAACAGTAAATTAAAAAGGCGGTTTTCCGCATTCCGGGCCCGCCTTTAAAAAGTACTTTGCATGGACGCTTAAAACTTCTGGATGTAGTATTGAGTATTAATAATAAACCACATTTGTGCATCAAATTTCATAACAGTCCAAAAAGATAAGCCCTGGAGATTATATTCTTCTACCAGTCTAGCCCTTGCGTCAAAACTTCTTGCATCTTTAGTCCATACTACATGCAGAGTTCCATCACTATCCATATAGTAAAAGTAGGGTGATTGTGCTGCTTCATTAAATTGTATTGGTATACCATTTTCCGCTGCAATTTGTACTGCTCTGTCATATGATATTACAGTAGCTTCTGTGGCACCAGGAACATAGGGAAGTGTCCAATCATAACCTAAAGCAGTAACACCTAGAAGTATTTTTTCAGAGGGAATAATACTAACCATGTAATCTAACAACTCTCTTAAGACATTAACCGGAAAAATTGCATTTGGATAGCTGTAAGTCCTTGCCCAATCATAAGAAGAAAGTAAGATTCCATCTACAAACTCAACTAATTTTGAATAGTCTATTTTTTCAAAACTAATATTAGGGGTATTAATATTTGTAGCAGGCGTTATGGTAATTAGTACCCTGAAACCTTCTGCATGAAATTTTGCAGCGGCCCTTTCTAGAAATTCTGCAAAGATATTTAAGTTATCATAGTTGATTGATTCTATATATATGTTTATTCCATTAAAACCTTTCATTTTCAGTATTTGAAGAACATTATTAATCAGGCGATCCTGCACAGAAGGATCACTTAAAATTTTAAAGGAGACTTCACGGCTAATTATTCCTTCTCCCGTCATAGTAGAAACAAACATCATGGGAGCAGTACCATAAGTTTTAGCCAGCTGGATAAGTTCAGTGTCGTCAGCACTGGAGATAATTTCTCCTTCACTTGTGGCCCTATAATCAAATATGGTCAGATAAGATAAAAAAGGAAGTGTTTTTTTAAAAACAGATTTATCTATAAAAGGAAAGATATAACCACTAGTGGCAATCGTTCTTGATTTATTCGTTTGATAGCGAATGACTATGGATTCACCAACGTATAAACTTTCTCTATCAGAGAGATAGGGATTGTTTCTAAGTAATTCCATAGGTGTAGTACCATGCTGCTTTGCAATACTCTCCAAAGTATCACCAGCCTGGACGGTATAGAGTGTTTCAGGTTGAACAATCACAATTGTTTGGCCTACTGCTAAATTGCCAGGGTTTGTAATTCCGTTTTCCAATATTAGTCTGTCAACGGGGATTTTGTAATACTCTGAAATGGAATTGATTGTTTCACCGGGTTGGACAATATGTATGACCATGGATTTCCTCAAATGATCTTATTAATCTATTGTATGTTAAGCTTACATATTATAGCATCATAGTATAAAAAATAATATGTATCTCAACAGCCTTACGAAATGACTAAGGCAACTTCGATCGATAGCAATGATGAAGGCGGGCATCCTGTATTCCGGGCCCGCCATATTTCAAGAAGTTAAAGGTAATAGTAACGGTATCCCTTTTTCCTGTTATTAACTAATAAAGTGCAGGTAACGGCACGCATGCCACCTCATCAATCAAATCAGGATCAAAACCAAAGAAAGTCCATCTTCTTCCTGTCCAGCGGTATCCTAACACTGCACCATATTGTACACTAATTGGATAATACCAAAACTCATCACCTATCCGTGGCCATACATACGTACACATGAACATACAATCAATAATATATGAATTTCTTGGTTTTCTGGGAGGAACTCTTGGAGGAGGAGTAGTAGGTGCTCCAAAAGGTGGGGGATAATTTGTCATCACATGACTCCAATTACTTACTATAAATTATAATATGAAGTGCGACAATATTTGTTCTATCATTCAGGCATATTTTGCCATGTCTTTTAACTCCCATTCGTTTTCCTGCCTATTCTCACCCGATACTCTGAAAAGGGGCTTATTTAGCATACTGAGTTTTAGAAGTCCGGGGGGCCAGATGGAGAAATGGGAGCTTCCATGCGTTATCTTTCCCAACGCTATGCCATGCCTTATAAAGAATGTAAAGGACTTTTGACAGATATTGGAACAGAGGAATCTGTACTTAGCAGATATCCGTCAAAAGCCTTATAAATCCATGTAGGGAAGCCTTAAGTAAACATCCAGCGAAAATAGGTCATTTCCCTGCCCCAGGCGATTGCCTTTTTTAATCTTCGTATAATACACATGGTCTACCACCTGTTTGAGAAGAATATTTTTCTTAAGAGGATCTTCTGTTTTTGTGTACGACCTTAATATTCCTTCAAAGTAAGGGATAAATTCCTCCTTCTTTGCGATATGCTCCTTGATTTCAATGATTTCACCCTGGATAGTCTCCATAAGCTTATTGTTTTCATCGATCTTCCTTGTTAGCTCATCACATCTCTTGCGGAACAAATCCAAAGAATAAACTTGCTGTTCAAAATAGTCATATACCATCTCGAGCTGTTTATCGAGGATAAAAGCTTCATTCTGATACCCAGCTAACACTGACATTTTCCTGTCTATTACTTCCGTCCAATCTCCGGTATCCTCATTCTGTATTATGATCTTATAATCGCTCAAGTATCTTTCCAAGAACTGTAATAGGCGCTCTTCAACTAAATAATAAAAAGAACCAACGGTAGGGCAGTTATGAGTTTTACACAAAATGGTTTCTGTAGGATTTTTAGAGCCTGGAGGACGGCGATACATTGACATTTTACATTCACTGCAATAGATCAGACCGGCCAAAGGGGATTTGGTTGTGGAGAAGGTAGGGGGCCTGAAATTAGCTTTCAGTTTCTTTTGGGCGGCATAAAAAATACTTTCATCTATTATTGGAGGATGCAAAGCGTCAAATATTTCACAATCCGCATTGATTGGGCGTGACCGTTTCGGTACACCATTTTCTATGATTTTGATCTGCTTGCGCTTTCCGGTTTCCAGCTTCCCTATGTAAGCGTAGTTTCGTAACATTCCCCTGATCACACTGGTTTCCCAGTGATCTGATTTACGAGGGGGGATCTTCATATCATCAAGAAGATGGGCTATTTGTGTGGTGCCAAGCGGGATGTTATCCGATTCAGGGGTTCCTGTTGTAAACAACTGAAAAACAAACTGTACAATTTTGGATTCCTCCGGAAGGGGCTTTAAGGTGAAACCCTTCTCATGAGGAAGCTTCATTCTCTCGTACCCATAAGGAGCAACATTGCCGGTCCATTTTCCCTCTTTCACAGATGCACGTCGTCCATTTTGCAGGCGGCGGTTGATTACTTTATATTCTCGCCGGCTCATAAAAAGGCCGAATTCTGCATATTCTTCGTCAAATTCATCGTTGGGATCGTAGGTTTTCATGGGGGTAATGATTTTTGTATTGCCGTACTTGAATGTTTCCATGATAAGGCCCTGATCTCTGGTATCTCCACGAGCCAGACGCTCCAGCTCTATGACAAGTACGCCCTCTGGACGATTGTTTTCTATGTCAGAGATCAACTGCATCATTTCTGGCCGGGCAGCAATGGTTTCGCCAGATACGACTTCCCGATAAACGTGAGATATGGTAATACCCAACTGCTCTGCAAGTTCGTTTAATCGGTTTTCATGACGGGCCAGGGTTTCGCCTTCCCCATGAGCTTCTGCATCGCGGTCTTCTCTGGATTTTCTGAGGTACATATAATAAGTTCCTGACAGATCTAACATTATATCATCTCCTTATACAGTTTATTGTATTTTGAGCACAAAAATACGCCCTTGCCTTTCCGAAAATGATATTCGCCTGGCATAAGGCGGTACCATGCAAGGATTATGAGAGGGGGGAAAGAAGTACGCAACAAGTACAACCAATGTTGCATAGCTTTAAGCGAAGGGGAGGTGCCGTGCATGGTAGTTTTTGAAATGAAAATAGGAAATACCATTGTCCGTGGCCATGATGACTGCGTTGTAAGAACAGCAGCGGAACGTCAGGAAATCCTGGATAACATTGGTCGAATTGCTGCTGGTATTTATCGGGATAAGGAAAAGAAGCAAAAGGAAGGAACCGGCTGAGGCCGGAGCCATTGGACAAGCTTAAAAAGAAAGAATAGGGGGTTTTCCCCTACTCTTATATAGTAATGACTTTCTCGACAAGGTTTTTCTTAGAAATCATTAGATTGGTTCTGTATCTTGCATCCAACATTTTCGATACAAGATTTAATAGAATTCTCGTCTGTTGATTGATTGTATCCAACTTCAATTGAACCTCTTGTGGCATCAATATTAACCGTAGAGATTCCGTCTACCTTATCTAATGCATTTTTAAGTTGAGTTTTAATCTCCGTATTCTGTATGCCTGATATATCATAGTGAACTTTATTCATAAGATAACTCCTTTCTTTTGTGATATATTCTAAGATTCTTTATCTTTCGAATTATCTGCCTTTAATCCAAACACGGCCCGCGCGCTTTCAGCTTGTGGATTATGGTTGATATGTTTTGAATGAAAGGTACCATCTTCCTTTTTATGATTCTTTGTACTTTTTTTTGAATTATCTGTGCTCATAATTCACCTCCTAATATTTTTAGTATGTCATTCGTTTCATCATTTGATACTGTGATTGCGTTCCAATTAAAGCCAGTTAATTGTATTACGCATGAGTAGTTAGGGAACAAATTAAAATAACAAATATTTAATATTGCTAGCTAGCTGAATATAGGATAAATTTAATTAGAAATACTAAAATTAGAAAAAATTGTAACGAATTCGATTCTCCGTAGTCTTATATATGAAAGCGAGGTGAAAAAGTGACGGACTTCAATGAAATATACAGTCTTTACTTTAGGGATGTCTATAAATATGTTTTGTCAATAAGTAGGGATGAAATGATTGCGGAAGAAATAACACAAGAGACATTTTTTAAAGCTTTAAAAAATATCGATAAATTTGATGGAAAGTGCAAACTTTATGTGTGGTTATGTCAAATTGCAAAAAATACATTCTTCACATACAGGAAGAAAGAAAAGTATCATGAGGACTTGACTGAGGCGGAAAATATTCTTGTTGAGTCAACGATTGAGCAGAGCCTGTTATCGAAAGATTCTGTATTTAACATACACAAAGAGCTCCATCGTTTAGATGAACCCTATAAGGAAGTTTTTATGCTGCGGGTGTTTGGAGATTTATCCTTTTCACAGATCGGCAGCTTATTTGAAAAAACAGAAAGCTGGGCGAGAGTCACTTACCATCGAGCAAAAATGAAATTAAAGGAGAGAATGGAATGCGAATAACATGTGAAATAATAAACGACCTGCTCCCATTGTATCATGATAATGTATGCAGTGAGGATAGCCGCAAATTAATCGAAGAGCATTTATTAACCTGTGGAAAGTGCCGTGACGAATTGAAGCAGATTGACATAGAGATAAAAGCGGTTAAAAATACGGAGGAGGTAAAAGTTATGAATAATATTGCAAAGAAATGGAAACAGGATAGATGGTCTTCTTTTTTCACCGGCACATTACTTTTTTCTATTTTTGCCAGTGTGGGGTGTCTGGTGGCATATAATATAATCGGCAGTTATGTGACTGCAGAAGGATTTCTGGTAGAACCTTTTGCCTTGATTCCGCTAGCCTACCTGTTTGGACTGTCTGCACTGTCGTCAGGAATTATTCTGGGGATTATTGCTTTAAAGAGGCGCATGGTAAATACTAAATAAGGGATTGTAGGTAAGTGGGGGGGGGGGTAAGGGAGTTAGAATAATAATTGGAGTAGCTGCAGTGCTTATTATTGTGATGGGAATAAGTAATTTTCTTTAATTAAATAACATTGAGAGGCGGCCCCCCCTTCCGCAGTCCTGACTTTGGAAGTATAATTCCAATCAATCCACATAACTATATTATTTTTTGCATAATATTAAAAAAATGTCTACTGTTCATAAGGAAAGTGGTAATTTATGGAGAAAGTTTTGGACAATAATTATTACGACTTGATTGTCGAAAATACAATAGGCCAGGTTTACAATGAAGATGTAACCCCTTTGAATGAGACACATCACATATTACATGTTAGTACATCTAAAATAAATATCTGTGACCCAAGTCAGATTCCTTATTATTCTTTACCTGAGTTATATACTCCGATAGCGATAATTGATAGAAATAAAGCAAACAATGAAAGCTTTCAGTTTCATTCTGAACCTGCTTTTCATGGCAAAGATATTATTATTGGCATTTTAGGCACAGGGATTGATTATCAACATCCAGCATTTCTTAATAATGATAAGACTACACGCATCATTTCTATATGGGATCAGTCAGAACAAAGTGGTACGATTCCTGCAGGTTTTACTTTTGGCAGTGAATATACCAGAGAAACGATTAATCAAGCATTGACATTAAAGGATCCGTTGTCCATAGTCCCATCCATTGACACAAACGGACAAGGAACAGCGATTGCAGGCATGATCGCCGGCAGTCCTGATCCAAATCAGTCATTTAGCGGTATTGTGCCAGAATCTGAACTTTTGATTGTAAAACTTAAGGAAGCAAAACAAAATCTAAAACAGTTGTTTTTTGTTCCGGATGATTCATTGTGCTTTCAAGAGACGGATTTAATACTTGGAATAAGGTATTTAATTACTGTATCACAAAACTTAAATCGTCCTTTAGTTATATGCATTGCATTAGGGAGTAATCAAGGCGGCCATGATGGAGTTAGCGCTATCAGTATTTATTTAAACGGTATTGCAGAATTGCCCAATATTGGAGTTTCGATTGCATCAGGAGATGAGGGAGATAAAGAAAGGCATTACTTTGGCTATACTTATTCCGAACCATATTATCATGATTTTCAATTGAATGTAGGGGGAAGTGACAAATTATTTTCTATGGAAATTTGGCCTTATGCGCCAAGTAACTTATCTATTGAGATTGTATCACCTTTGGGGGAATCTACAAACAGTATTTATCCTTCATTTGCTTGTAATGAGATTACTTTTGAGCAAAGCCAAAGTATTCTCTTTGTTAATAATTTTGTTTTTCAAAGTGGAAGAAGAAATCCATTAATTTTAATACGTTTTAAAAATCCTTATCCGGGAACATGGCACTTTCGTATTTTAGGTGTAGAAACTACACCATTTTCTTTTCATGCGTGGTTACCTTCTGAAAATCTTATAACGAATGAGACCTTTTTCTTTGATGCAAACCCGGATACTACTATAACTGCACCAGGAAATACGGTTGATCCCTTAACCGTTACTGCCTATAATCAAATCAATAATAGCATTTTAACTGAATCCGGAAGAGGTTATACTAGATTACGTGTCATTAAGCCCGATATAGCGGCTCCTGGTTACCAGATCCCGTGTGCGGTTCCAGAGGACCAGTATGGAGTAATTAGCGGAACCGGAGCAGCTGTTGGATATGCAGCGGGGGCCATGGCTATAGCCTTGGAGTGGGCTAGTGTTAAAATCAATTATATTAATTTAAATGGGAATCAAATTAGAGGACTATTAACATTTAATGCTCTGCGTGACCCAAATGTAACCTATCCAAATAATATATGGGGATATGGAAGATTAGATATTCAAAATTTATTAAATATGCTTTTAAGTTCTTAATTAAAATGGAAAGCAATTTCGAACCAAGTGTCACCCTACGAAAAAGAGGTAGGGCGTCTAAAACTCTACCTCTTATAATACTGTTCATACCATCTTGCTTTTCTTGTGTATCCTGTTTTTTCTTCTTTCCTCTCAACTGATTCCCTAAAAAACCCGCAAGCTCTATTAGTGGTAGCACAGCCCGCTGCATCTGCATTGTAGTTAGGACATTTATTAATATCTGGCTCAAGTCCACACAATCCTGCCATAATTAGCATCACCTCCTGATACAAGTATACGAACAAATGTTCGATAAGTCAAAAGGAATTATTTGGAACGGTGTTTATTACTGATACCTATTAAGTACCAACGAGCTAGCTCACCTTGAGATCGTAGCAACCATTGTTCACCAGCTGACAAGAAACTTAACGCCGGAGCAGATTGTAGAATCAGGTTTTGGTCCTTACTACATTGACCACACGACAGGTATTTGGCCTCAGTCTGCTGGGGGTGTTCCGTTTACTGCCAACCAATTTCAGTCAAAGGGAGATCCGATTACTGATCTTGTAGAGGATATGGCGGCAGAGCAGAAAGCAAGGAGTACTTACGATAACATTCTTCGTGTTATTACGGATCCGGAAGTCTGTGATCCAATTCGCTTTTTAAGAGAACGGGAAATCGTTCATTTCCAGAGGTTTGGGGAAGCTTTAAGAATCACCCAGGATAATCTGGACAGCAGGAATTTCTATGCATTCAATCCAAGCTTTGATATTAGAGATCAGTGCTGATAAAAACAGGCCGCAGCGTAAGTACTTAAGCTGCGGCCTGTTTTACTATGACAATATGAACTCTTTTACCCTAAAATTTTCCTTTATTCGATTGACGGAGGCTGTTTATACTAGTAGAATAAAGACAAATATACAAGAGAATGGGGCATTATTTATGGATAACAGACATAGTATTTTGACAGACACACTTCCGGATCAGGCTGTTTTCGCTCTGGATATTGGAACCCGGAGCATCATCGGTATGGTGGGCATGCCTGATGGGGACAGAATTCATATCGTTGCCATAGAGAGAGCCGAGCACACAAAACGGGCGATGATTGACGGCCAGATCGAGGATATCGATCAGGTGGCAAAGATCGCAGGCCAGGTCAAGGACAGGCTGGAGAAAAAGCTTGGGTGCAGGCTTGATAAGGTCTCTGTGGCCGCCGCCGGAAGAGCACTTAGGACAGAAAGCGTGACCTATGAGATGGAGCTCTCCAGGCCTCAGAAGATCGATGTGGAATCCGTCAGCCGTCTGGAGGCAGGTGCAATCAGTGAAGCAGAAAAGTTATTTATGAATAGAGATGACAAGGATTCGGACCGGCAGTTTTACCTGGTTGGATATACGGTAAGCCGCTATTACCTGGATAACTACATGATTTCCAATCTGATCGATCATCATGGTCGGGTTTTAAAAGCCGATATTATAGCGACTTTTCTACCAACTGAGGTGGTGGAAAGCCTTTATGCGGCCATGCATAAAATCGGTTTGGAGGTTGCAAGTCTTACCTTGGAGCCGATTGCAGCCATTAATGCGGCGATACCTCAGAATATCCGCCTGTTGAATCTCGCGATGGTGGACATAGGGGCGGGAACCTCCGATATAGCAGTCTGTAGGGATGGCTGCGTGACCGGATATACCATGGCCATTCTTGCCGGAGACGAGATCACCGAGACTATTATGAAGGAGTATCTGGTTGATTTTGATACGGCAGAAAAGATCAAAGCAGATATTGACGAAGGAGCGGAGCTTCATTTTACAGATATCCTGGGATTTGAGCAAATAATCACACGGGAATCCATCTTTGAGTGCATCAAAGAAGCGTCCTCCAGGCTTTGTGAGGAGATATCAGCAAAAATCCTGGAGGTGAACGGCGGGATGCCGTCGGCAGTATTCCTGGCAGGGGGCGGAAGCAGGCTGTCCGGCTTAAAAGAGGGGATCGTAGAGCATTTGAAGATTGACGCCAAAAGAGTCGCCATTGCCGGAAACAATTTTAAAATCAATGCCTATTCGGATGAGTATGACCTTGAGAATCCGGAATTTGCCACACCTCTCGGAATCGTTATATCTGCAGGATTCAGCATTGTCAATGACAGTTTCCGCGTCATATTAAATGACAGACCGGCGAAGCTCTTTCGAAACGGAAGCTTTACGGTTATGGATGTGCTTATGATGAATGGCTATAATTATCAGGACATGATTGGGCGTTCCGGTCAGAATCTGGTGGTGAGCGTCAATGGAAAAAGAACTGTCTTTTATGGAGAGAAAGCAGAGCCGTCTGTCTTAACGCTTAATGGAGAAGAAACTCAGCTTTCTGATTCGGTAAATACGGAGGACTGGATCGTGTTCATACCTGCCACCCGTGGTAAGAATGCTTCTGCGATGCTCTCCGACGTGGCAGAGCTTGGAAAAGGGAACAAAGTGCTGGTAAACGGCGAGGAGGCGAAGAAAGATGCGCCCCTAAAATCCGGTGACAACATTGTAATAGAAACAACAGAGGCTGAAGTAAAGGAAGAGCCGGTACTAAATGACGGTGAGGAGAAGACGGAAGAAGCCGATTCCAGTGCTCCAGCCCACCAGACAGGTAATAAGCAAGGGGAAAAGAGCCGCGAGAGCAAGGGGAAGATCACATTCTTTCTGAATAACAACCCTTTGACCCTTCCCTTAAAGCCGGACTACCGGCCATATTATCTGATGGACATGCTGGAATATTCCGGAATTGATTTTAAAAACGTAACCGGACAGGTGGTATTAGAAGTGAATGGGGAAAGCGGATATTTTCAGCAGGAATTACATAGCAGAGACCGCATCATGATCTACCAGGTCAAATAGGATTTAAAGGAGAATGACTATCATGCTAAAGGTTATGAAAAGGGATGGCTCAGAAGCGGACTTTGAATTATCAAAGGTCAAAGAAGCCATGAAAAAGGCATTTACTGCAACCGAAAAGTATTATACGGATAGCATTGTGGAATTGCTGGCCTTAAGGGTTGCCTCTGATTTTAAAGATAAGATGAAGGATGATCGGATCGCTGTGGAGGATATCCAGGACAGCGTGGAAAAGGTGCTGGAGGAGACAGGATATACGGATGTGGCAAAGGCGTATATCCTGTACCGGAAGCAGAGAGAAAAGATCAGGAGCCTGGGAGCAACGACTCTTGATTATAAGGATGTAGTGGATAACTACGTAAAGGTAGAGGACTGGCATGTAAAGGAGAATTCCACGGTGACCTATTCCGTGGGAGGCTTAATCCTTAACAATTCCGGAGCGGTGACAGCAAACTACTGGCTTTCTGAAATTTATGATAAAGAGATCGCAGATGCTTATCACAGAGGCGATATCCATATCCATGACCTTTCCATGCTGACAGGATACAGCTGCGGCTGGTCTTTAAAACGGCTTCTGTTAGATGGGCTTGGAGGGATTACCGGAAAGATTACGGCCTCTCCGGCAAAGCATCTGGCTACTCTTTGCAATCAGATGGTTAATTTCCTTGGAATTATGCAGAATGAATGGGCTGCTTCCCAGTCCTTTTCATCCTTTGATACATACCTGGCCCCTTTTGTCAGGGCTGATGGTCTTTCCTATGACAAGGTTAAAAAATGCATGGAGGCTTTTGTGTTCGGTGTAAATACGCCAAGCCGCTGGGGAACCCAGGCACCGTTTTCCCATATTTCACTGGATTTAACGGTTCCTGAGGATATGAGAGAGGAAAAGGCCATTGTCGGGGGACGGCGTATGGACTTTTCCTATGGGGACTGCCAGACCGAGATGGATATGATAAACCGAGCGTTTTTAGAAACCATGCTGGCTGGAGATGCAGGCGGTATGGGATTCCAGTATCCGATTCCGGTTTATGGACTGTCTGAGGATTTTGACTGGTCGGACACAGAGAATAACCGCCTTTTGTTTACTTTGGCATCTCACTATGGAACACCTTACTTTTCCAACTATATCAGGGGCGGTCAGGTACCGGGTGACGTGAGGATCTCCTATCATGGCGTGACCCCGGATCTTACAAAGCTTCGCAAAAAGTCAGGGGGATTCTTCGGATATGGAGAGAATACCGGTTCCATTGGTGTAGTCACCATCAATCTTTCCCGGATTGGATTTTTATCCGCTGATAAATCGGATTTCTACAAACGTCTGGATCAGGTGGCGGATATTGCGGCCAGATCTTTGAAGATTAAACGGGATGTTATAGGCAGACTTTTAAAGAATGGACTTTACCCTTATACGGCCTGTTATCTGGATAACTTGGAAAACCATTTTTCTTCCATAGGCGTGATTGGAATGAATGAGGCAGGGCTTAACGCTTCCTGGCTTAAATCAGGAATGGAATCCCAAAGGACTAGAGATTTTGCAGCGGATGTGCTCATGCATTTACAAAAGAAGCTGATCGGTTATCAGTTGGAGTACGGAAATCTGTACTGCCTGGAAGCAACTCCGGCGGAATCGGCGGCCTACCGTCTGGCAATGATTGACAGAAAGGAATTTCCGGCGATTAAGACAGGGGGAATGGCAGGAGATGTCCCTTATTATACCAACAGCACTAAGCTTCCCTCTGATTTTGGAGGAACACTTAAGGAGGCACTTGATAACCAGAATGCGGTCCAGCCTCTTTATACGGCAGGCAACGTATTTTCCGTTTATATGGAACAGGAAGCAGAAGACTGGAAAGAGATCCGGGATTCTTTGAGGAATATGGCGGAGAATTACGATATCCCATATATGACCATTACACCGGTGTATTCCATCTGTCAGACCTGCGGGTATCTTTCCGGAAGAGCGGAAACCTGTCCGAAATGCGGGAAAAAGACGGACGTATACAGCAGAATCGCCGGATATTACCGTCCCGTACATGACTGGAATGAAGGAAAACTCCAGGAGTTTAAAAACCGGAAAATGATGAATTTGGAAGACTAAAATCAGTAGCCGGACTGACATAATGAGCAGGATTTCATGATTGAAATCCCGGTTTTCTTTAGGAAAGCCGGGATTTTTTTAGTTGGCAGAAAGGGAAGAAAGAATGGTGTCTGGACATGGAAATGTCGCTTGGAAAATTATAGATAAATAAAAGCGTTATTGTTTGTTAAATATGTACATTGAAAAAAGAGATGGGATATGCTAGCATATATACAAGGTGTTAGATTTGTATACAAATTTTATAGTTTGGATACACTTCGAAACACGGCAAAAATGAAATAACTGACCCCCATATAATAAGCAAAGGAGAGATTAATCATGAATTTAGCAAACCAGTTTTCCCTTGACGGAAAAGTTGCATTAGTCACAGGCGCTTCCTATGGCATTGGATTTGCCATTGCAAAAGGTCTTGCAGCAGCAGGCGCAACCATTGTTTTTAATGATATTAAGCAGGAATTAGTTGATAAAGGAATTGCCGCATACGAGGAAGAGGGAATTAAAGCTCATGGTTACGTATGTGACGTAACTGATGAGAACGGCGTAAACGCTATGGTAGCTCAGATCGAGAAGGAAGTCGGCGTTATCGATATCCTGGTAAACAATGCAGGTATTATCAAGCGTATTCCTATGGTTGATATGACCGCTGAGCAGTTCAGACAGGTAATTGACGTTGATTTGAACGCTCCATTTATCGTTGCTAAGGCAGTTATTCCGTCCATGATCAAGAAAGGCCACGGAAAGATCATTAACATCTGCTCCATGATGTCCGAGCTTGGCCGTGAGACCGTATCCGCATATGCAGCTGCAAAGGGCGGACTTAAGATGCTGACAAAGAACATTGCATCTGAGTACGGTGAATTCAACATTCAGTGTAACGGCATTGGACCTGGTTACATCGCAACTCCTCAGACAGCACCGCTGCGCGAGACTCAGGCAGATGGTTCCAGACATCCATTTGACCAGTTCATTATTGCTAAGACTCCGGCAGGACGCTGGGGAGAAGCAGAGGATCTTTCAGGTCCGGCAGTCTTCCTTTCTTCTGACGCTTCCAACTTTGTTAACGGACATATCCTGTACGTAGACGGTGGTATCTTAGCTTACATTGGCAAACAGCCACAGTAACAGTCAGATTTCAATATTCAGGTCCGGCTCTTTATCAAGAACCGGCTCTGGTGTTAAAAAGTATGACCATGATGTCTGCCTTTAAGGCGGAGGTCATGGCATATTTTTTAACGGCCTAATATAGAGGACGGAGAGGGTTCGATGGAAGGAAAGACCAAAACCTATAAAAACCGCGGTGAGCTGGTGTTTGAAA
Source organism: Lacrimispora sanguinis (assembly GCF_044987295.1). Lineage (NCBI taxonomy): Bacteria > Bacillati > Bacillota > Clostridia > Lachnospirales > Lachnospiraceae > Lacrimispora > Lacrimispora sanguinis. The sequence continues at coordinate 4,746,219 of NZ_CP173277.1, forward strand.
CATTAAAGCAGGAGATTCTGGACCTGGAATTAAAGCCCGGACAGATCATCAGCGAAAATGAAATCTGTGAACGGTTTGGCGTATCCCGGACGCCTGTCAGGGAAGCGGTGAGAAGGCTTCAGGAACAGGGCTTTGTCAATTCGGTGCCATATTCCGGCACACAGGTAACGCTTTTGAATCTGGATACGATTAAACAAATGATATACATGCGTGTTGCGGTGGAAACCATGGTCATGCGGGATTTTATGAATATGGCGACGCCTCTTTGGATGGAGGAAGTCCGGTATTTGATCCGCAAGCAGCAGGCTCTGATTCAGGAAAAAGGATTTGAACCGGAGCAGTTTTACCGTATGGATGCACAGATGCATGCCATTTGGTATCAGGCAACCGGCAAACAGAAGCTTTGGGATATGATACAGGCCCAACAGTTACATTACACAAGGTTCCGTATGCTTGACTTCGTAACTGAGACGGATTTTACCAGAATCATCAGGGAGCACACAGAGCTTTTTGAACTGCTGGAGAAAAAAGACATCGATGGCCTGGAGCGGTCCCTCAGAGAACATCTGTATTACAGCATGAAGAGAATGAAGTATCAGATAGAAGTAGAATATAAAGACTATTTTGAGCAGGAAGAGCAGGAGGACTGATCATGGCGAATGTATCAATAGCTATAAGAAACCAGAATGGCGAAGTAAAGGCAACCGTATTGGGAGAGGATCAGGCAATCCTCGTGTTTGAAGGAGAATACGAAGAAGGCGATGCCATTGTATTCACAACAGATAAAACAGGCGCTCATTATGTGGTACGCATTGATGACTGCATGGATGAGTCTTTTGTGTATCTGACAAAGGAGGAAGTAGTTTATACCATACCTTTTGGAGAGAAAAAGATTTCCTATAACCCGGAAGCCTTTACAGGGGAACGTCATTATCTGACCATTCGGGAAGCCTTTGATTATGAAGCAGGCATTTACAGGAACCTGGCAAAGAATGTTATGGACCAGCATGGAGATACAGGCTGTTTCCCTCATGCTTTTGCCAATGTGGAGACCAGAGGAGAAGCGGTATTTGCGGCGCGCAATGCCATTGACGGCGTCCTTGCCAACGAATCTCACGGCGCATGGCCTTATGAATCCTGGGGTATCAACCGCCAGGATGATGCGGAAATGACCCTGGACTTTGGCCGTCCTGTAGATTTTGATAAGATTGCTTTGTATACACGTGCGGATTTCCCACATGATAACTGGTGGGTAAAAGCCAAGCTTTCATTCTCCGACGGAACGGAAGAGATAGTAGAAATGGAAAAGAGCGTGAAACCTCATCTGTTTTCTTTGGAAAGAAAGAATATCACATGGGTGAAGATAAGTGATCTGATAAAGGCAGATGATCCTTCTCCATTTCCAGCCCTTACCCAGATTGAGGTATACGGAAAAGATTCTATATAAGAGTGGAAAGAAAAGTGTCAGAATGAATCCGGTTAACGGACATTCCGGCATTTTTTTTCATTAATAAGACAATAACTCTTTTCCTTTTTCGAATATTCAGGTAAAATATAGGCAGTGTTCATAAATCACTGCATAAGGAGGAAAACAGATGGAACTTTTGTTTCTGGAGCCTGTGTTCATAGAGGCGATCTGGGGCGGTACCAAACTTCGAGATGTATTTGGCTATGAGATACCAAGCGATACCACCGGGGAATGCTGGGGGATCAGTGCTCATGAGAACGGGGAATGTAAAATTGCGGGAGGTATCTATGACGGCAGGCGGCTTAGCGCCCTGTGGAAGGAGAAACCGGAGATATTCGGGAATTATCCCGGAGACAAGTTCCCCCTACTGGTTAAGATCATTGATGCCAAGAAGGATTTAAGCATCCAGGTTCATCCCGATGATTTCTATGCGAAGATCCATGAGAATGGCTCCCTTGGAAAAACAGAGTGCTGGTATATTCTGGACTGTGAGCCAGGAACTGAGATTGCGATCGGCCACCATGCCAAGGACCGGGAAGAGATGGAAGCCATGATACGGGATCACCGGTGGAAGGAATTTATTCGAACTGTTCCGATCAAAAGAGGGGACTTTTTCCAGATTGAGCCTGGCTGTGTTCATGCAATCAAGGGCGGGACTCTGGTACTTGAGACCCAGCAGAGCAGCGATATTACGTACCGTGTATATGACTATGACCGTTTGTCCAATGGGAAACCAAGACAGCTTCATGTGGAGCAGAGCATTGCTAATATAAGGGCACCTTTTAAGGAAGCACTAGCTGATCCGGAAACAGAGAAAGTACCAGGCGCAGTGCACACTCATTTAGTGTCCTGCAAGTTTTACTCCGTAGATAAATATGATATTGATGGTGTCTTTACAAAAGAGTTTGGAAGGTATTTTACCAATGTAAGCATAATAAGCGGAAGAGGTTCGGTGAATGGAATTCCTTTAGAGGCAGGACAGCATTTCATTGTACCGGCAAAAAGCGGAGAGTGCAGATTTGAAGGAAAGATGTCTATCATCTGTTCCAATCCAGAGTAAAGGGAGGCAAATGAATATGAGACTTGGAGCATTAGAGGCAGGCGGAACAAAGATGGTTTGTGCCATCGGCAACGAAAATGGTGATATTATTGAACGTGTTTCCATACCGACTGAGACACCGGAGATCACCATGCCAAAGCTGATCGAGTATTTTAAAGATAAAAAAATAGAAGCCCTGGGAATCGGCTGCTTCGGCCCGATTGATTTAAACAGGAGTTCGGAGACCTATGGTTATATCACCACCACGCCAAAGCTTGCCTGGGCCAACTACAACATAGTTGGGGTCTTAAAAGCAGCTCTTAAGGTTCCGGTTGGATTTGACACGGATGTGAATGGGTCTGCTTTGGGGGAAGCTACCTGGGGTATTACAAAGGGCCTTGAAAACAGTATGTATATCACCATCGGAACCGGCGTTGGAGCAGGAATTATCACCAATGGAATCCTGCTTCACGGCATGCTGCATCCAGAGGGAGGACACTTGCTGCTGTCCAAGCATCCGGATGATGACTATGAGGGAAAATGTCCTTATCATAAAACATGTCTGGAAGGCCTGGCCGCAGGTCCTGCCATAGAAGCCCGGTGGGGAAAGAAGGGCGCAGAGCTGGCTGACAGGAAAGAAGTGTGGGAATTAGAGGCATATTACATCGCTCAGGCTTTGGTAGATTATATTATGATCCTATCTCCTCAGCGCATTATTCTGGGCGGAGGAGTCATGCATCAGGAACATATGATGCCTTTGGTAAGAGAAGAAGTGAAGCGCCAATTGGCCGGATATATCAAGACAAAAGAGCTTGAGGATATCGAACATTATATCGTTCTCCCCAGCTTAGATGATAATCAGGGAATCATGGGAGCATTAAAGCTGGCTGTCGATGAATATCAACTGGAAAAATAGAGTTTAATTGCCAATTTTCTCCTAGTGAAATTCCATTTCCTGTATGTTAAGATACATTTTGTAACAGAAATGTAATAATTGCGTAACAAATAAGGAGGATATTACCATGAGAAAATTACCAGTATTCGTTTTAGCAGCAGCAACCGCACTTACTGTAGCAGGTGTTCCTATGACCGCTCAGGCAGCAACCTGCCCAGTGTCATCAGGTAATAGCTTTAACCTTTCCAATTGCTTTGGACAGTCTGGAGATATCAACAGCATCTTAAGCAAGCTTGGCTGCAGCAATGGTACGAACTGCTTCACTGGTTCCAACTGCTCCAATGGTTCCAACTGTTCCAAGGGTTCCTCTTGCACTAAGGGAGCTACCTGTTCCGGCGGTAACTGCTCTAGCAGCAAGAACAGCAGCTCTTGTTCTAAGACAAAAGGTGCAACCACAAACAATGGCCGTCAGTGCAAATCATCTTACGGAAATTGGAGATAATTATTTTTACGTTTTTTAATGGGTCGGATCCTATGTGTCCGGCCCCTTTTCTATGGGAAGATTCTTAAGATTTTGCATCAAAAAACAGCCATAAGGCCAATCTCGGCTTGTGACTGTTTTTTTGGGGAAAATAATTAACTCCCTTCGTTTACAATCTCCTCCAAAATATGGATTAAATCGTAAATGGTGTTAATTTGTACGTTTCGCTCCAGGATTTCATTTTTTAAGTCGATGGAAAGAGTCTCGAATTTAGCCTGGACTGCAGGAGCTATATATGACATATTCATCACCTCATTTTTATAATGTACAGCAGTGGAATGTATTATGCGTGGAAACGCTGTTTTTACATAAATCTTATATCGTCAGACCATACTATTGCTGAGGTGATGGAAATGGAGAAGAATAAACAGGAAAAGCTTTCCCCGAAAAATAAAAATGAAATGAATCACGGCATGTCAGAAAAGGGCAAGCCGGAAAATCAGAATCAGACACACAATTCCCGCCGGGAAGGCATGGGACCAAATACAAAAAGAAGGTCAGATTAATCTTAAAAGGGGTGGAAACCAGATGCCATGGTTTCCTCCCCTTTGAGGTTTCATATTTATGATCGGGCAGTTTTGCAGGACTTCCTATCAGAAGCATTAGAAAAGAAGACAAAACCAAAATGAGTTATCTGTCATTGGTAGGGCGGCGGCTGAGAGTTGTTATTGCTTCTTTCTGCTGCTGCTTTGATAAGTCGTTCTGTAATAATAATATATGTACGAATTCCAAATATGTGAACAAGCTGAAATAACACGTATAAAGGGAAGGGCGGAAGCAGAGCAAAGGAGAACTTCCGCCCATATGATGTTGCATATATAATAACGGAAACAAATCGGTTTTGTGACGCAGATTAAGGAATTTTTATAGATTACCTTTAAATTGTATCCTGTCGCAGCCGGATTATGGTACTTGCCTGCATAAAATCATTGATAAAGCATCATACGAGGTAACGGAGAAAATTATTGAATTTTGTTATATGTATTTTTAACGTCTTTGAAAGTAGCCTTTACCTAACAATAAGCTTAATGACATCCCCATTATTAACCCTATTCCCAAATTGTTTATAACAGCACCGAATATCAGGCCCAGACTGATTCCCAGAGCCAGACTGTCTTGATAGAAACTGCCCCTATTATTTGAATTTAGCATCATATGTACCCCTTTTGCATTTTTAAATATTTTACATCAGTTAATGGTTGAAGTACACTGGTATTTTCTGAGAATGCAAAGACAGGGCATTTGGCGAAATAGCCGCAGAAGAGCGGCTATTTCACCAAATCATTATACTCCGGGTGTTTTTCGAACCAGTTAATGGCATAGGAGCATGTCAGGATTGCCTTTTTATTTTCAGACCGTAATTGTTTTGCTACAGCCTCCATAAGTTGTCCTGCCACACCCTGACCTCTAAGAGAATCATCTACATAAGTGTGATTGATATTTACCGTATTCTGGTCAACTGCTGGAAAAGTAACCTCGGCGAGTAAGTTGTTATCGGAATGATAGAGAGCGATTTGGTTTGAATTATAAGTGAAATCCATATGCATTACCTCCTGTTTTGTGATAAAAATATTATAGCAGTTACTATTTGTGACATCAAGGATAATATAGGCAGGTGAAGCCTAAAGAGAGTCCGCTTAAAAAAGGTGGGCAACCGGAATTCGGGCCCACCTTTTATACCTTACATTCTATGGCGAGTTTATCGTCTCGTATGCCTTTAAATACAGGCTGCCTAAAGCTTTCTTTTTCAGTAGGCATTGATTCTACGATACAAACGAGTTCCGGTGCCATCCAAACACAATCCTCGTTTCCTGGCGGTACATAACCGAAAGGGGAGTAATCCATCGTTTTATACTTATGCTCGTTTAATATTCTTAAGCTTACGCCAAGTGTGACATGCCCCTTATATACAAGTACATCATCATCGTATTGGCCGAGAACCAGGCTGGTCATGTTGTTTTCTTTAGGAATGTATCCACATATCACACAATCGTCAGTGGCCATTATTTTGCATTTCACCCAGTCCTTGGTACGTTTTCCTTGCCAATAAAGGCTATCTTTTCTTTTTGCAACGATTCCCTCGAGACCTTTTTCTTTCACAAGTTCATACAATTTTATTCCATCATTTTCTATAAACCTGGAAACAGAAATTAAATTATTTTCAATTACAACATCAGTGAGATATTTTTTCCTCTCCATTAAGGGGAGCATTGTAATGTCCTTATCTTTATAGTATAAAATGTCATAAGCTATGACACTGGCAGGATATTTATCAGCGGCTAACTTTATTTTAAATGAATTGCTCATCAACGCCCGCTTTTGTACTTCATAGAAATCAGGTATCCCATTTTTGAGTACAAGCAATTCGTGGTCAATGATACATTTCGTTTTAACCTGTTTATAAAGACTTTCCAGCTCCGGGAATATGGGAACCATGAGTTTATTTCTTTTGTTTCTCATATCTGTTTTAGTATCCAAAAATGACAGAGTCCTGATCCCGTCCCATTTTATCTCGTAGATAAAATTTGGAGAATCAAACGGATCTACCATTTCTGAAATCAGCATCGGGTTTATATTCCTGCTTTCAAAAATATCCATTATGCTAACCCTTTGTTACTCTTTGTCATTTCAACGGTCTTCTTCATTGCTTCCATCAAATCGATGATGTTGTTTGGACTCTCTTTGTCAACATTTACGATCTCTTTTCCGGCTATTTTAGATTCAATTGCTTGCCGAAGTTTTTCCTGATATTCATCATGATATAAACCAGGGTCAAAAGTAGATGTCATAGAGTCAATCATTGTCTTTGCCATATCTATTTCCGGAGTGCTGACATCCACTTTTGCAGATGCTACGGGCACCGCTTGTATTTCTGCCTGATAATAGAGAGTTTTTGCAATGATTCCTTCTTGCGTTGGATATAATACGATAAGGCTTTCTGTTGTACCAAGTACAGTTTTTGCAATTCCTACTTTTTCCTGGGCTAACATTGCCTGTCTTAATAGTTCGAATGCTTTTTCTGCTCCTGGTTCTGGGACTACATAATAATTCTTTTCATAATATATCTGATCTACATCAGACAACATTGCGAAATGTTCTATGTGTATAGTCTTATCTTTCTTGGTTTTTATTTTTTCAAGTTCATCTTCTGTGAAAGTCACATACTTACCCTTTTCGTATTCATACCCCTTTATAATATCATCACTTGTTACCTCTTTATTGCATGAAGGACATATTTTCTTTTGTCTTACTCGTTCGTGGGTATCCTTACAGAGCTGATTGAAACTTACTGAGATATCTTTTGTTGTCTTGTATAATCCAACCGGTATATAAAGTAAACCTACGCTTATTGCACTTTTATGCGCGATTGCCATGATATCGCCTCCTTTTTGCTATTGTTTGAAAATATGAGGATATTATGCAGTGGTAATTTAAAAGGTTGTTTTGAATTTGATGAGAATTGGAAATTGTTATTGACAGGACAAGACGAAAGGCGTAAAAAAATACCTCATCTATGGATAGAGGAGGTATTGATATCTGGAGAGGTATAGTACCTGAGCTATAGTAAAGGTTTATTAAATATACCGCTTAACAATATTCATATAGTTTATATAATCTGTCCCGAATTTGTCGACGCACCATCTTTCTTCGGAAAGAATAATCCAGTGTGCAGATAATTGAAAGACAAGCAGAGATATAAACAGTAAAATAGAATGTGTTAATAATACACAGCCTAAGAAATAAATGAAATATCCTATATACATAGGGTTACGGGAGATCTTATATATTCCGTTTTTATTTATTCCGCTTTGTTCAGGTTTTGCAAAGTCCACAGTGGAAATGATAAGCACAATGTTGCCTAAGATATAGATAAATAAGGCGATAAAAAACAGAGGTGTTTTGGTCTGGATTCTTAAAAAGGCCGAATATAGGATTATAAATGTGTTTGAAAGCTGGTAAAAAAGGTAGGCAGCCTTTTCGTTACCCTCTAATGGGGCGAAGAAAGCGGCACGGTTTAAAGCATCTTTATTTATCATATTCAGTAAGCCGAACCTTATGAGAAAGATAGGTATCATTAATAGAAATGCATTCATTTTATACTCCTCCCCCTGAAATTATATTGTACCTGATACAGCAAATTATTGCATAAAATCATATTCAAAAACCCTAGTATTTACAAGGAATTCTTGCAATTACCAGGGCTTTTAATAATGGAGACAACAGGACTCGAACCTGCGACCCTCTACACGTCAAGCAGATGCTCTCCCAGCTGAGCTATGTCTCCATAGGAGCATTGTAACTGAAAACTTAAAAAAAGGCAAGCGAAATTCTTCCAGAAATTTGAAGATTTTACAGCAGCCAATCCAGGTTATCACACCTGCTTTGAAGCTCCAAAAAAAACTTTGATATATGAAATCCATCCATGAGGGCATGATTAGCCAGGATTGATACCGGTATTTTTAAACTTCCTTCTGATTTAAAATACTTTCCCCAGGTAATACGGGGATTGCTGTCCGCAGGAATCGGAACCGGTTGAATAATTGACGTATAGCTCACCCATGGAATGCTGGAAAAGAAAAAGAGCTGATCTTGGTCTTCCCCGTCTGCAAGGGACTGGGACTGTTTGGACTTTTCCTGCCGCTGCTTCCCATCCTTTAGAAAAGCATCAAATGGCAGCCGATCGTCTGCGGTACAGTAACAATAGTTTTCGCCTTCTAATGCCAGGGTATAGGAGGGAATACAATGGTCATACTCGATGATACCATCTCCATGAATACGACGGCGGAATTCCGGGATGGAGTTGGCTGTCTGAGCTGTCGCATAAAGAAAAGTCAAATAAAAGGGCAGTCCCTTTTCTTTAATACAGTTCATGAAACTTGTAATGTCCAAATTTACTGTCATGCCTACATATGGATAAGCGAAATTGCGGAAAAGGTTAAATTGATCTTTTCGCAAATAATGTTCCATGTCAAGATAATGATAACTCATAAAATATACCTCCTGATTTTATAAACTGATTGCGGCATAGAACCTTAGAGAAAGGTGCCGGTTATATATGCGATCTTGATACAAAAAACCGAAAACCATATATTAATTAGTATGCTTAATAGTAATTCAATATCATAAATTATATCATATATAATTAGTAATGTCATGATTTCATACTATGATACAGGAGATAATATTACATAATGAATATGAGAAGTTAAAGTTCCCAGGTCATTCAGCAATAAAAAAATAAAAGATTAAGGCTCATAATGATTGATTTCCATGATTTAAAACTTCGTATGGGTACCTTCCTGGAACTGCCTTTACAGGATAAAACTATGGATACCATCGTAAGTTGCTATGCATTTCATCACTGCAATAATGATGAAAGAAGATTAGCATTAAAAGAAATGGATCGGGTTTTAAAACCAAATGGGAGAATTATTTAACAGATCTGATGTTTTATGACGACAAGGAAAGAGATGATTTTGAGAAGTTCTGTACAAAAGCTGAATTGAGAGATTTGTATGATGAATATTTTACAACAGTAATTAACATTAAAGCTGATGCATAATCTTTGGGATATTAGAAAACATCAACATGGCCCCACAGATTAAAATTAGCTTTGCAAAAATCAACTTTGATTTTTTAACAGAGATAGGTAAAAAGCAACCCCATTGTCTTGTTAAGGTATTCTTCAATAACAAGCAAAGCTAGCAGAGTAGCTTCCCCAATATACGCTAACGAACATTCAAAAATGTGAGGGAAGATAAGTCACCTGAAGAATGTAGGATATAAAGCTTGTTTTTATTTGTGAGTAGAAAGAGAGGCGGGCCCGAATACCGAAGCCCGCCCCTACGTCGCGTACGTTTCTTTCCATCTGCATTTTCAGCAGCTATTTTTAAGCTATTCCAGTAGATAACTTCATTTCTAGTTTTTACCAGTTTCTCTCACAATCGCATTCATCTTCGTGTTCCTTCTCGTATTCGTATTCCTTCTCGTATTCGTATTCGTGTTCGCACTCACATTCGCGTTTACATTCACATTCACACTTGGGTTTGCATTCCCATTTGATTTTGCATTCGCATTTAGGTTTGCATTCGCATTTAGGTTTGCATTCGCATTTACGTTTTGGCTTGCATTCACATTCACGTTTTGGTTCGCGCTTTTCAAAACATTTACATCTATCACTACTCATATATTTTCACTCCTTTCATATCTTATTACATAATATTATATGGGACAAGTAGGCGGAGTGTGAATTTTGAGTATGAGCAGAAGAAAGGGCCCCAATTCGGATTATCGGTGCCCGTTTCGTTGGAGTGTTTTATAGAAATAAATGCCTTGTACAATATATTATATGCATCAATTTTTAATAGTGATTCTCGTTCTCTACTCTGAACCTAAAAAAGCATGTTAAATATAGATGATATAATTTTTTTATTAAATCATAGGAGATTTTATAGTGTATAAAAAAGATAAAATAATGCGCGGGTTACCATTGAGACGGCATTTTATAAATAAGAAGTATTACATTATAACTGATTAATGGATAATTATTATAAGCTAAAACAGAATCGACGGATGGCTGCTAAAACAACGGCACGGGCCAAATTGTTACAACTGTAAGCTATCCGAATCTTTGTCAATCGCTATTACTCGTCTTGCTACTCTAATTACATACCATAACCCGATGAAAGAGTACTTTTATACAGTAAAAAAGGCATGTCCATTAAACCCATTGAATTAATGAAAAAATATCTGTTAAATGGATTTTAGATTTTGTGTCTGTATTGTTGCACATGGAGAACAGGCTGTCAAGAACTTTTGGCAGCCTGTTCTTTGCCATTCCGGTTAATCGAGATCCTGTGGGGTAATCCGTTCTTCAAAGTTAGAGGCAGCGCATAGCACTGCCCTAAAGCTACCAATAATGGTTAATAATGACCCTTTGATTTTATGGCTACAAGGTAGAACCTGTTTAAGAAGAGCGTTGAGGTAATTGTCGAAGCAACCGGATATAATGGTTTGATTCACGCAGCACATGATCCGCCAACAAAGGTAAAATAATACTGCGTATTTTACATGCATTGATCCCTTTTGTGCCCGCTTCTTTGAAATCGCGATACTTTTCAGTTTTTTGTAAGGTTGTATCTGTTACGCTGCCAATCGTCATATCAGTAGCTGCCCTTGCCGCTTGCATTAGTTCATTATATTCCCCAGCAAAATCATTCGCTGTATTTATGAGATCGCATTCGGTTGGATCAAGCAAACCTCGGATAAATAATGCATGTTCCATCATAATCTGATCCCAGAACAGCTCGGTATCTCTTAGGTTTTCCTCTGGATTCTGTCGGCTCTCCAGTGCGACTAAATGGCTATGATACATTTTGGCTTCACGTAGGATATGGTCAATGAGCAGTGGGTAATTTACCGTGAATATGTTACATGACAATACATTATCTAATATTCCTGTCTTGAAATCGATAAGTCCCTCCAACATTGGTATGACAAAGGCATTAAGCTGACTTACCTGCTGTACCAATGCAGGAGTAATCAAGGGATTGGCTTCACCATAAAGTGCTTCTTCCAGCCTCGTGATTTCCTGATTGATGGCTATGCCTGTGAAGTATTGTGTTTTTTGTTCACTACCAAGGGTGTAATCAGTGACAATTTCACCGGAGGATGCCACAAGAGGGCTGATAATGCCATTTCCCAATACTACAGCATTATGTAAGATAGATTCGAACTGCTGCTTGTATTGATCTGCAACGTGAGAAAAGTCAGGATTGGCCGGAGTAAAGCCAGCCTCCAAGAATAAGGAATGTTCTTTCATAATGCGCCCAAAAAACATGTTTAGCTCAAGTGAGAGGATTGCATATTGTTGTTCAGTAATCATAAGAAATCTCCTTTGAAGTCTCTTTATTATTCTACCGATATCATATGCCAGTGCCAATGACTAATTGTCTGAAAAATAAAAAAATTTGATATGTGCTAGATGCCAAGAAACGAATAATGAAATTTATTGATATAGAAGTATTAAGAAGGCTGGTTAAGACAGGTGGTAAACATAGTATAAACCACCACACCTCAAACGAAATTTAAGCAGCTTGAAGTGTGGTGGACATTATTTTAGGCTTCTTCACCGATAGGATCATCAATCAAGGTGGCCACTCTAAAGTTATGAAAGTGACCATCGCTAACTTCTGTTACGGATTCCAGAAAATGAACATGTCTGTCTCCCCCAACAGGAATTGCAAGCGATGTTTTGCCATGAAATTCATGAAAATGATTTTCATAAAAATCTGTTCTAAATTTTACTTCATGAAAGTGGTTCTTACCAACAGGAATTGCTTCACCTGAAACCGTAGCAAAACGATGATTATGTGGATCTTCTTCGCGTTCTGCTATCTCTACGCTGCCTTGAACTTCATGAACATGTGTCTGTCGCTTATTATGACAATCACAACATTCTTTAAACCAATCTTGTTTATAGTTATCCATATTGATTTGCTCCTGTATTCCAACACTAGGAAAACTTTGTTTCCCATTATTATTATATGAAGATAATGCCCTAAGGTGTTTTTTCTAGGATGAGGGATTATGGATTGAACCGAATGAGGAATTGAATCATGTACAACTGACGAATATCAGGTACCAGCAGAGTGTTGAGAGTGAGGTTAAGCACTAAGGGAGACTGTCATTTACATGTCAGAAGATAACGTCACTAATTGCAAAATGATATAGATAAAATATGTTAGGGAGATGTAATGAAGATTAAATTAAAAAATGAAAATACCATAGAAACTAGGCAATCAGAAAATGTACCAATTCGTAGTATACGAGCAAGACTATATAATACTAAATACACAATATGAACGTGAAATAACAGGAGATGAGAAGAAAGTTATCGAATTGTTTATGGTAAGATCCGCCAGATTTTAAGAAGGAATACAATGTTAACGGGGGTGTCATATTTAAAAGTTCTGGAAAAGTTTCATTTTTTTTAAACGAATACTTCAAGATTGAAACAAGCAGATGGTATTTTATCAGTATCTAGGACAACACTAAAGCCACTTAGTTTCATACCTTTTGATAAAAACTACCATTTGTAGTTAGTGTACTTTTTAATTCTACCTTACTACCTGCTTTTACATAAAGAGAATCAGGAAAATACATATAGGATTCTTTGCTATAAGCATAAAAACAGAAAAAGATGTAACGGAAGTTTTATTTTAGAGTAAAAAAATCAAAAATAAAAAAACGCTGGAAGCTTGATGATACAAAGCTTTCAGCATTCCTTGTGCGATCGGAGTAACAGGATTTGAACTTTTATACCAATATTTTAACGTGAGTTTATCGTACTTTTAAAGCTCTATGTTAAACTGTCAACAATTCTGTCAACACATAAGGAAAGGGGATAGCATCGTGTACGCTATAATCTTTTCGTATATTTATAGTATACAATCCTTCAAATTATGATATAATCTATATATAGATTATTAATAAGGAGGACAGTATTATGCCACGTGGAGTCCGCAAATCACCACTCGTAAAACTTAGAGATGAACTAAAAGAAACACAAGATTCGATAGAACAATATAAGACCGCAATCAAAACACTTCAGGAAAAAGAAAAGCAAATACAAGATGAAATTAAGTTAGAAGAGTTTAAAGAGGTTTCATCAATACTAGAAGAGCAAAACATGTCCTTGGCTGAATTAAAGGAATTACTTATATCCAAAGCAGAAGTTGAACAGGGTAACTAAATCTTATGCCGAGAGTCTTCAAGTGAGGGCTTTCGGCATTTTTTTAATTAATAGACAGAACATACGTTTGCATTTTGTTACGACATGTGCTATACTACCGTATAGAAAGGTGGGCATACCTATGAGAAATGCAAGAATGAGTAAAATACAAAAGCAAATATATGACTACGTCAAAGATTCAATTAATGATAGAGGATATCCACCAGCAGTAAGAGAGATAGGAGATATGGTTAATCTTAAATCAACTTCTTCAGTTCACTCACATCTAAAGAAATTAGAGGATATGGGATACATTAAAAGAGATCCAGCCAAACCGCGGGCTATCGAAATTGTGGAAGATTGTTTTAATTTAGAGCAACGGAATGTGAAAGTTCCGCTTCTTGGAACGGTAGCAGCTGGGCAGCCATTATATGCCGAGCAAAACATAGAAGAGTATTGGACATTACCGATTGAAACAATTAATTATAAAGAAAGCTTTTTGCTAAAGGTAAAAGGGAGTAGCATGGTTAATGCCAACATAATAGATGGTGATATAATCATCGTCAATGTCGACTCTACTGCAGATAATGGTGAAATAGTTGTTGCTTTAATAGATGATTCGGCTACAGTAAAGCGCTTCTTCAAAGAAGATGGTTATTATCGTTTGCAACCAGAAAACGACTCTATGAGTCCTATTATTGTGGATCACGTAGAAATTTTGGGAAAGGTAATTGGAGTTTTTAGGGTGGGGATACACTAGCAAAGATCAGAACCACAATTTGTGGTTTTAATTTTTAATCATAAAACGAACATTTGTTCTAAATGAAAGGAGACTCGCGTATGATGATCACAAGAAATAATTTAAATGAAATATTGTTTGAAAACCAGGATGCAAGGCTGCTAATCGAATATGTGGTTTCACATACGCAAGCTACCTTATATTACTATCATGGCGTTGAATTGACTGTGGAGAATGCGTTAAAGATGTATAATCGTGCGATAAGGGCAGAAGAGGAAGAGTTAATGTGTAATATGCCATTTTTAAGATTAGATAAAAATACAAAAAGGATACTATACTCGTAGAATATATGCTAAAATGATTCTCGGAACATTTAAACGAAGGAGAATCGTCGTGGTATACTATATTAACAAGCAAGCAATAGAAATAAAATCGCAGTTTCATGGGGTCACACTAACATCTGTAAATGAATGTTGCTGTGCTATTGGAATTTTAGCAAAGATGTATGGCCTTCCAATGCCACAGAAGCTAGACACTTTGGATGAGATGAGGGAAGACCTGCATAGGCTAATCAAAGGCAAGCCTGTACCATCGGAATATGCATCAAAAATAATTGATATGCTTGATGGATATATAAATCCAGAAACTATCCCAAATGAATTGTATGAGCTATTGCAGTATGCTTATAATGAGCAGCGTGGATTTGAGCCAGCTTACAAACCGTCATATAGGTAAAAAATAAGGAAGCAGTATTTGCTTCCTTTCATTTCCACTACTAAACGAACATACATTCGAGTATAATGTCTCTTGAGGTGATTTGATTATGAGTAGTGTGATTTTTCACATCGATGTGAACTCTGCTTTTTTGAGTTGGGAAGCAGTATATCGAATACATCATTTGGGTGGAAATTTAGATCTACGTGACATACCGTCCGCAGTTGGTGGTGACGTTACAAAGAGACATGGTATTATACTTGCGAAAAGTATACCAGCAAAGAAGTATAATATAAAGACAGGTGAATCCGTACCTGAAGCACTAAGAAAGTGCCCTGATCTTGTACTTGTGCCGCCTAATTATAATTTGTATCAGAAGTCATCAAAAGCGTTTATGAATATTTTAAAGGAATATGGCCCCATTGTAGAGCAATATTCTATCGATGAAGCGTATATCGATATGACTGGTACAGAATCTTTATTTGGGAAGCCAGAAGATATTGCAAATGAAATAAGAGAGCGTATTTATAGAGAATTAGGATTTTCCGTAAACATCGGAATATCAAATAATAAAGTCCTGGCAAAGATGGCCTCTGATTTTAAAAAGCCAAATTTGGTTCATACACTGTGGCAACGTGAGATAAAAGAAAAAATGTGGACACTTCCTGCATCTGACTTATTTTTTGTTGGTAGAGCTACTGCGAGAAAATTAAATGGTCTAGGAATTAAAACTATAGGAGAGTTGGCACAAACTGACCTGTCAATAATTAAATCTCATTTGGGTAAACATGGAGAAGTGATATGGTCATTTGCAAATGGAATTGATTTCTCAGCAGTTGAGCCCGTACCACCACCAAATAAGGGTTATGGTAACAGCACCACAATTTCGTTTGACGTTACAGATGCCGACACAGCCAAGTTGGTGCTATTATCACTTGCAGAGACTGTTTCAGCCAGGCTGCGTGATGATAACGTAAAAATCAAAGTAATATCCGTGGGAATAAGAGATTATAACCTTGGATACTACAGTCACCAAAAGAAACTTAAAACTGCTACTAACATAACACGAGAAATCTATGAATCGGCTTGCCAAGTCTTCGATGAAATGTGGGATAAGGTTCCTATACGTCATTTGGGAATCCATACAAGTCAAGTAGTAACCGAAGAAACAAGACAGCTTAATTTATTTGACGACCTGGATTACGAAAAGTTAGAACGATTGGATAGGGCAGTAGATGATATTAGAAAGAGATTTGGTGCAGATTCTATTGTAAGGGCGAGTTTTATTAAGGCTGACAAGGTTGACCATATGAGCGGCGGAATTAGTCGCGAAAAGAGAACAGTGAATTATGAAAGTCAAAATATATTATAGGTGGTAAGGCAACATGGGTGCATTTGGGATTGGAACAAATGTAAAAGAAATTGATAGCGGAGAGCTACACGGTAAGACTTATAATATTGCTTGCAAGGCTTGGTTTACCTCAAATTGTAGTCCAAGACCTCTGAGCTTTAAGTTTGAAGGTGAAGACGGTATCATACAAACAATAACTGATATAATCATAAAATGTACTGAAGATAAAAATTATAACGGAATTCCATCAAAAGAATTCAAGTGCGATGCAATTATTGGCGGCATACGTCATGAATTTAAACTGGTTTTTTATATGGAATCATGCAAATGGGTCATGGTAATATAAATGGGTGTATAGGATTTCCAGTTATTAGTACAATAAATAATGTACTGATAATGTGATAAATCAAAACAAGAGGTTATTAATGGATATATTTGATGAAAAGGGTATTGACCCTATGCTTATTTCAGAAAGAGTTGATCCGTATGACGATGAGGACTCTATCTTTGAATTGAAGTTTGACGGAATCAGATGTATTGCATATATAGATGATCAAACTACTGATTTAAGGAATAAGCGGAATATGATGCTATTGCCAAGATTTCCGGAATTAGAACTACTACATGAGGACTGCCGACATAAGTGTATACTAGATGGGGAACTCAATGTACTGGTCAATGGAAAACCAGATTTTTATGAGGTGCAAAGAAGGACTGTCTTGACTGATCCGTTTAAAATTCAGTTGGCTTATCGGAAATTTCCTGCTAATTTCGTGGCTTATGATATTTTGTATTATAAAGACAAACAAGTAACTGATTTACCTCTGATGGAGCGCAAAAAGTTGTTAGATGAAGTAATATCTGAAAGCAACATATTATCAAAATCACGATATGTTGAAACTAACGGAATTGCGATATATAAATTTGCAGAGGAAAATGGCTTAGAAGGAGTCGTCGGGAAAAAGAAAACAAGTCTATATTGGTTCGGGAAGAGGTCAAAAGATTGGAAGAAGATCAAGGTACTCAAAGAAGAGGATTTTGTCTGCATAGGTTATATGTTCAACAAAAACAGTATGACCACACTGATACTAGCGAAGTATAATGACGATGATGAGCTTGTTATCACTAATCATGTTTCACTCGGCGTAAGTATCACGAAGCTTAAACAACATGGCATGAAAATTTCTAATTTCCCAATCGTTAACCTAAAGTGGTATGCTGATGCGACTTGGATTGATCCAATGGTTTGCACAATCGAGTATATGCCTTCTGAAAAAGAGGGCATACGACAACCGACATTCAAAGAAGTGAGAGAAGATAAACTACCAAGGGAATGCAGGATTAAGGAAGATGACACGTGACAGAGTACTTAATTATATATATCAGAGTGTAGACAAAGTCATTTATATTTTAAAGCACTGTATATTGATAATAAATATGCAGTGCTTTATTTTTAGTCCGCTCTCTGCTATAATTAAATAAATTTGATTTTATGGTCGTTAGAGAGGGAAGCGCTATGAATAAGCACGAGATTTTCGATTATCTAAGTAAGTGGAAAATTTGGTATGAGGTCACGGAACATAAAGCCGTATACAACATGGCTGAAATTTCCGATGTTGTCCTTCCATATCCAGAAGCAGACGCCAAAAATCTTTTTGTGCGTGACGATAAAAAGAGAAATTATTATCTTATCACGGTTAAAGGAGATAAGAGAGTTGACCTAAAAGAATTCAGGCAGAAAAACAGCACACGCCCATTATCTTTTGCGTCAGAGAATGATTTAATGAAAGTTATGGGGTTGATTCCGGGGGCTGTGACGCCTTTTGGTATCTTAAATGATATAGAATGCAAAGTGCAATTTTTTATTGATGAAGCCTTTTTTGACCAACCTGGTTTTATTGGCATTCATCCAAATGATAATACAGCAACAGTGTGGGTAAAAACAGATGATTTAATTAATATTATAAAAGGACATGGGAATCAAGTTAATATTGTACAAGTCTAATACAAATTCCAATTTAAGAACAAATCAATACAACACTAGATAGCATAAATTGTCTGGGACTTGTATTTTTATACAATATTGAATAAAGAAACTATAGAAAATGTAGTTTGTCTACAGTCTGATATATATATATTCAATTATGTTAAATATAAAGAAAAGGATATGAAAAATTATGGATAATATTATTGGTGGTTCTTCAGGCTGGACATACATTTATCTTGATGATCAAGATATAGAATTTCCGGTATCGTCTAGTTCCATAGAAGCAATTAATAACAATTTAAAAATCATAGAAGAATTAGAAAAAGAAAATAAGGAAAGCGAATTAATTATTAATAATCTTAGAAGAATGAATAATGGATACTAAACATGAAGATGGGGAATGATAATACTATATAATGTGGTTAGAATTAAATAAAATACAATATATAGATTGAAGTATCAATAAAAGAGTACTTTTATACAGTAAAAAATAGGGAATAGAAGAGTATTTAAACTCAACTATTCCCTACAATTTTTGTAAACGTAGTTGGCATATATAGTTTCGACATATTTAATATCTATTGCATAATTAATTATAACCAAGAATCATTCTTGCATATTGATTACCCAATAATTCATATCCCACATCAGTTCTGTGTAATCCATCTGATAGATAATAAGTGGCAGTTTGCTTATTAACCAAAGAACATTTATACATATTTTTAGATGGAATATGATATTCATCGGCCACATTACAAATCTCGTTGCATAAGTCAAATAGATATAATCCGTTATTATTTGCATTATCATCGCTATTTAATCCATCGCCCACTGATCTTCTTGATCTAAATGCTGGTGTAAATATATAAATTTGTAACTGTGGGAAAGCCGATAATAAATACTCAATTCCCTGTCTAATCGAACCTAAAATAGTTGATATAGTATGTCCAGTTTCATCGTCTAAAGGTACCCCTCCGTTCCAATCATTAGTTCCAAAAGACAGCGTTAAAATATTTACTTTGCTCCAATCAGTTCTATACATTCTCCATAGATTTTCAAGTCCCTGCGCTGACAGACCCGAAGTGTTTTTAAAAACCTCAGTCCAATCACCATTTGCAATTGTATATGCTAGTTTTACAAAACTAAAAGCATTTAGCGGGTCAGAAGTACGGTAGCTATATCTAGTTCCCCCAATTCCACAGTTTAAAAAATTACATCCAGTTAAATTAGTCATCGTTTTTGGATATGTCCCATACTCTGTGATACTGTCGCCCATGCATATTCCTTGCAGTCCGTCTAATAGTTTTACTTTATTGTTTAAAACAAAAATATAAAAGCCCATATCTGCTGTCATTGTATTATTAGTTCCAAAACCACTATAAGAAGTAGTATCTATATTAAATGAACTCGATAATTGCCTATACCCATAAGTGATTGAATTGGTGTTAATATAGCAACCACTCATTGCTATGAAATCATTGCCACTAGTATCAATATCAAAATCGCATAACATTGAACAAATATTAGAATCAATCGTGTTGACCGCAATTGTTTTAACAACATCAACAATATTGTAATCAGTAGGTTTTCTTCTAATATGCTGAATAAAGCAAGTTGATCCATACGCTTTAAAAACTACCACAATTTTACCGTTTTTTGTAATTGGAATTTTTGTGGTTACCACCCTTGCCCAACCAGATGAAAAATTAGCGTCCCCAAGATTAACATATCCAAAATTCTGTTGTGAAGTTAATGCATTTTCCAATATACCAAATCTATCATTTACAAGCTGAAATATTCCCCTAGATTGTATAACTTCTGCATTATTTCCATTGCCAACAGCTCCGAGCACTAAAGAATTAACTTCTGTTTCCAAAGCTGAAAAAGAAACCTGTGACGCTTTCTGTGCTAAATCCGAATTTACCTTAGATGTTGAAACATTAAGCATCTTAACATTAGTTGAGATTTTATCAACCAAATCTTGAGAGACTACTACTAGACCAGGAGTTCCTATTAATCCACTAGAATCAATTGCTTTTATTTGAGATAATATTTTAGGATCTACATTTCCTGCATATTGTTCTGCCCTGTCAGCAGATGCTTCGGCTTCATCAGAATATAGTTTTGATTGCTCACTATGATATTTTGCATTGTCAATGTTTTCTCCCTCGCGAGAATTTGTACCACCAACAGCCCAGCTTTCAGAAAGCCTTGCGCTACTTGCTGCTGCATTTTCTACATTTAACATATATGTATGTACAGCATCTAAAAGATCTTGAACGTTTGCACTCATTTCTCCAAATTCTGTGTAATATGTTTGCATTTGCTGATCATATTCAGCCATGGTGGAATTCACTTCTGATATTTTTTTTGATACGTCGTCTAAACTTACATTTATATCGTTAATAAGATCAGGTATTGTTATTGCCTGAGTAATTAAGTTTGACAATACATCAAAATCATCACTTGAAATCAATCCATCATAATTGATTAATGATTTTTGGATTAATAAGTTTTGCTGTCTAGTAGAAATAACGGCAGGGCTTCCGGGTTCTTGAATAACAAATTCAAATTTTACTTTTCCAATTTTCGATAGCATATTGGCTGTAAAAATTAAAATAGGATATCCATCTTCCCACGGATTGTCTAGCCATTTATCTATATATGGGGTTGACTCACCATCTGCCCACATTCGCAATCTTATAGCTTCGTTTCCTTTCAATGAAACCATGTTGCCTTTGTCTGTAATCATTATTCTGTACTTTCTTGATAAGTTATCATATTGCTTAACCTTCTCGTACACATAGCTCATCTCCTGTGAAACGTCGGCTCTTATAGTTTTATAAGATATCACGATAAAACCTCCCTTCTATTGTGCTTTTTCAATAAAAAAGCGCTATTTACGCTCTGATTGTTTTTCATTTTATTTTAATTAATTTATCTAAGGCCAAAAGATATCCTGGCTCCAACATAAACGATGGGTTATTATCAACAAACTTGTCATAATCAAGTAGATATGGATCAATTTCAACCTCTAATTCACCAAGTTTTGAAATCGATTCATCATATCTCTCGTGATCTTCGTCACTCTTATAATTTGGAAGCACTTTGCCGTCTTCTAAGATCTTGGCATATTTACCTTCGATATCTTTGTAAAGATATTCTTTCATGAGTTTGTTTTGTTCCGTCTCGTAGTAAGTGCAATGTTCTTTAATAATTCTTACATTTCTAAATATCCAATAGCTCATTTCTTGTGGCACTTTAATTCCGGATAAGCCACCAATAGCCCTGTCCATATTTACGACTTCGTATAAATGTAATTTCATATATTCTCCTTATTTTTAGGCAACAAAAAAGAGTAGGAGATTAGTCCTGCTCTTCTTATAATGTTAAGGTCTTACAAAATCGGCGCTACAGTCAATTAATTGAATATACTGTCCGTCTTTTACCGTCACGGTTTTGTTTGCTATACGACTAACAAATAAATCTTGTTCTATATTATGTTGCGGAGCAAATTCATCTTTGCTGGATGGAATTGACGCAAAAACTGTACATGTAGCCCTATTGTCATTAGGATTTAGACGAGTCAAACTGTATGTTCCAGCTTTAATATCCTTTCCAACCCAAAACACTCCTTCTTTAGTAATATCTAATTCTCCTGATTCGCCAACTGGAATATATGTCCCTGAGTTTATAACATCATCTTCGTATAGTTTTATATAATTAAAATTACTCATGGGGCTATAAGATCCTTTAACTATCACATTTTCACTTATCGAACTGGGGTAATAGATATATTCGCCTTCTGGTATATTTCCTTTTTTTACCCAATTACTTGAAGTCTCAAAAGTATATTTTGTTTCAGTGTTTTTAGTCCCATTTGTAATAGTATTAGATTGCGTCCACTCTCCATTTTTGTTAACTTGATACCCATCTGGAGTAATAGTATCGCTTAACATATAACCATCTCTATTAAAATAATACCATTTCCCATTAATTTCTCCCCATGTGTTTGTCATATATGAACCGTCTTCGTTTTGATATTTCCATCCAAGATCGTTAAACTTCCATTCTCCAGCAATAGCATTTATACAGAACGCAGTCGATAACATTATTGACATTATTATTATCTTTACTTTTTTCACAACTTCTCTCCTTTTGACAAATTGTATTATAATATTCGTTTTTATTATAATACTATTCTCAAAATTAGTCAATTATCATAATTACTCTAAATTTGAAATTTGATCTTCTAAAACAGATAATCTATCGTCGAGCCACTTCACAGTTTTGGTTAAAGTCCATGTATCATTTCCCCACCATGAATCACCAGTTATTCTAATTTCATTTGCGTAAACGATAGATCCACTAACTGCAAAAACATAATTAGTTATTGTACTTGCACCATTACCATTATAACCACCCCAAAGAGCAAAACGATTAGAAGCTGCCTGTGCAGACATTCCAGAATATTCATCAATTGACATAAACAACGCGCGATCCGTATATGTCGTGTAAAAATCTCCAAGGTATACCTCATTATCTGCCGCGTAAAAGAATCTATTATTAATATTGATGCTTCCGCCTACAAAACTAGAACCCCTAATTATGCCTGTTATGTCAGCGTTTGTTGCATACAACTTCCCATTATTTAACACTCGGTATGGAGCTATAGATTGATTTGCATTTCCAGCCCAAAACGAAATGGCATTATTCGCAGTAGAAGAACTCATTCCAACTCCACCAGAATATAGATATCCAGATGTTATAGTCCAACCACCAATTAATCCTTCATCAATTTCAGCACGACCTTTAAATATAAGTTTGTCTTTTATGGCATCTATATATAGTAGACTCGTACCACTTTTAGATATATTAAATATCTGACTAGGATTATCCGGATTAATTTGCACCTTGAAACCATTAGCTGCGGAAGCGGTAAAACCATTTTCATCAAGAGTAAGAGTGTTGTTCTTATTCTTTATTTTAAGTGCTTCGCCTATAAATAATCCACCGTAGATTACATCTGCCGAAATGCCGTAGTATGATGTTGTTTTGCCGTTATTAGTTACATACACTTTACCTATAGCAAGCTTTGGTTCACGAAGATTAGTTCCATCTGGTTCCTCAAATAATAATATCTGTCTATTGGTAATCCAAAGTTTTTCAGGAGCATATTTATTTAAGTCAGGTAGCCATTTCTTTAATAAAATACCGGTACTATCAATAAGCACTTCCTGATTCTTTCCGTTGCTTTCAATCTGCTGATTACTTAAGTCAAGGAATTCTTTCTGAGTGCTATAAAAGGCTTCATTTGCTTGTTTCGACGCCTGATTCCAACCAGAGGTGTTGTAACTAAGAGAAGTACTTGTCTTATATACAAGTTTCCGCATGGCGACGAAATCAAACCAACCACCTGTTATGCTTGACTTTGAGCTGAATGTAAGCTTGAATTTACTAAAATCTTCCCAATCAATTTCCATTTTAAGAAGTCTAGCTTTTATAAATTCTTCATCAGAATATTTGATTACAAGAATGTCTCCTAGATCAAGTTGCTCTGTCCATACTTTATATTTAAACAGTACTGGAAAGTTTATTGAATTTACTTCCATATCAAATTGGGGGTAGCATACCTTACTCAGTTCATCAACACCATGTTTATACAAATCCTGTTTCATTTCCAATATATCAGATTCAGTCATAATTGGAGTGGCAATATAGGAGTTGTCACATAAATTATCTTCTCTGACAAATGGTTGTAATTCCTGACATAATTCTTCGCCAAGTACATCATCAATTCTAACTACATAAGAAAGCACTTCGGTTTGCTTTGCTTTGATCTGATTTTCTTTAGCTGTTATCTGTGACTGTCTGACTGCGATTTCATTATTAACAGCATTCCAAAGAGTGTTGTAATTATTGTATTGTGTCTGGGCCACCGGATCTGCATTTTTTATATCAGTCAACACAGACATTTGTTCCTTGTATGTATTTGCTTTTGCTTTTAATCCAACAAGACCATATTGCTTCCAATCTGTACTTGACCCATCAGATGGCATTTTATTATATAAACTATCCAATCCATCTTGTAAAGTCTTTAACTGTGATAGAGCAGTGGTAATTAAACCTTTATTATTATCCATTAGCCGATAATATTCTTCCAGTTTTTCTTTTAAAGCCTTGCTCATATCATTATAGAAATAGCTGAAATTACTTACATAATTATTACCAGCAGGATTTACAGAAGCAATAGACAGAGCAGTACCGCTTGCATCATTGCCACCAGTAACATTTAAAACAGTTTTAATATCATTTTCATTCCAAGTAATATTTAGTTCCTTAATGAGATTCATGAACGATAGTGCGATAGGAACTTCTTTCCCAATATTTTCAGCTTTATAGGCACTTACACTTCGGTCAATACTGTCGAACACAAAGATACATTCAAACGTGTCTGATACATCGCCAGTAAGAAAGTCATATGACGTGATGCTGTCATTGTCAAAACTACGGCGATTCTTTGATATTTCTGGGTCAATATATTTGAATTTCCACCCTGGGTTTTTATCCATAAAAATGTGAGCAATACTGTGCACAGTGTCGTTGGCGTCATATAAAGCATATCGATCAAGTCCGCCTTGTTCGTCGTATTCAGTTCCCATAGAACCAAATGATGTAAGATATGTCTGCTTTAGTTCATAAGTTAAATCATAACAAGTTATTTCGAGATATGGATTAAACCCACTGTCTTTACGACTAATATCTGTAATTCTGTACCAGCCGATATCCTCTAGCCATATGTATTTACCAACCGAGATCTCGTCAAATCCATAATTCTCAACTTTTTCATGATATTTATAAATAGAGAATTTAAACTGTGAGACACCTACTATATATAATACGGAACTTTTACTCTTGGCATTAAGCTGACATATTAACTTTTTATTTGGATATGCCAAGAAGACTCTTGGAATTGCGGGTTTTCTGTAAGCATCAAATTTAACCATTAAAATGCCACCAACTTTCGATATTCTCTATATTTAATCACTCCTTCGCAAGCAAGATTAAAAGTAAGTACATTGCTGCCTTCATAAAATCTAAGCCACTTTAAATTAGAATCATTCAATACATCGTGACCTGTGATAGAAGACGAGATTATACCGTCTGTAGTTAATACGATTTTTTCACCAATACTTACATTCTTGATTTTCATAACATACTCTGAATCGATTTCTTGACTATTTTTTATTTCAAGATTACCGGATTTCAATAAAGTAATTTCAATATAGGGGAATATATGAACTTCCTCATCGTTGACTATATATAAGTCGTCAATGGTATTATTATCATCGGAGAGTGAGAAGTAGTATTCATGTTCTTCTGAAAATGCTATAGCAGAAGAGGTAGTAACGGTAAATTGCATACCTACTGTATCATTTACCGCCCATACTTGCGGTTGATTGATATTACAATGCAGCCAAATATCAGAATAATATTCGTCTTGAATGAAAAGCCAATTATACACACCTCGTTTACATAGCCATTTTGATAATGCACGTTGCTGTTCCTGGCTCATAGGAGACCCATCAGAATTTATGATTTGAAATGTAAATTCCATTGGCTTATCATAATTCTGCGATATGATTTCCCATTCTAAAGATTGTGCAGATTTATCAGTTACTAATTCTGTAGACTGACCACCGTATAGCCCTTGATATTTGTTATTTTCGAAATAAACAGCAATTACTCCAAATTCATCGCTACTGTTTTCACCAAATGTAAATAAACTATGCAATTTAAAACCTCCTTTCAATTTGATTTTTTTATTATAAGAAGCCACAGTATGAGCTTTGTATTCAATTTAATAAAGAGAGCATCAGTTAAGATGCTCTCTTTATTTAATGTTGTTTTGACATTTCCATCATTTTTTGAGGTATTTCCTTGTTAATGAAAGTATTTAGTCTTTCATTCATTTGAGTTAATACTTCTTTATCTGCGTTACCTTGTACTACAAGCAGCGGACTATCGATATTCATAGAAACGTTGTTTCGATTAGCCATAGCCATTGCCTTATAATCATACTTCGGCATATTAGCCAACACAAACTTGCTTGGATCAATGGCAAAATCCCATAGCTTATCAGTCATATTCTTTGTAAAGATGGTATCTCCACCTACTGAATTGAGAACAGTACCGTTTCTAGCAACTATTAATTCTGGCCCATCTTCGTTAACATATTTTAATCCTGGCTTAGAACTAGTAGTACCACTTTTATATCCAACAGTGATATTTCTCTTTTTCACATCATCATATGATATTGTTTTTCCGTCCCATACACCGCTGTCATCAACATAATAATACCCGTTGCCATCTTTTGCCGTAATAGCCATATCTGTAGCCATAGTACCATCAGATTTTAGATAGTAGTCTTTACCGTCTTTTGACTTTCTCCAAGCAGATTTAACCATTTGACCATTCTCAGGCTCAAAATACCGCCAGTCACCATTGCTATCGTCCCAACCGGTTTTCATATAACCATCTTCATTGAAGTTATACTGTTTACCTCCAATGGTGTAGATTCCGTCAGAAGCATAATCATCATTAGAAGCTCCATACCACCAGCCCTTAGAGTTCTTTTGCCATGTTCCAGAGCCGGTTACATCCTCAAATGAAGCTGAACCGTTTCCGTTTGCAGAGAATCCTTGCATGGTACTTACTAATTCTGTAAGTCTTGACAAGTCAATATTAGCAATATCAATATTAATCTGTGAAATGGCATCTGATACAGCATCTTTAAAAGTAGATACAGCGCTGTTGGCGGACTCCCATGGAGAAGTTAATTCACTTGTCATGGTAACATTATAATCTGTTCCATACTTAGTCAGAGTGTTATAAACTGTCTTGTAGTTTTCCTTTACTTGTCCAAGATATTCTTCTATTACTTTCTTTTGTGCATCAGTGTTTGACTTAAGCTCCTCTAATTCATTTTTCTTTGCATCCTGATAGTCCTCTGCCTGCTTATCTAGGCTTTCAAGAGTTTTATCATAAGCATAGTCAGCTTGTGTCTTGGCTAAATCTTTCTTAGCATCGGATAATTGCTGTTCCAACTGCAATCTCTGTGCAATATCTTTTCTATCGGTAGATAATGACAGTTCATCAATTTTTGCCTGTAAATTATTAATGTCAGTCTGTTTCTCACTAATACTTTCAAGATAATCCTGATATTCCTTTTCTGTCTGTAATGCTTTCTTCTTGGCAGCAATTAAATTATTCATATCATCTATCTGTGCCTGGATTGCATTATACCTAAACTGCAAGATTGCTTGTTCAGCTTCTTTCGTAGCTTTTACTGCTGATAACTGAGCATTGGTATATTCATTAAGTTTCTCGTTATATTCGGCCTGTGTGAGCGAACCGTTTTCATACATCTTATTAATAGCGATAATGGCTTCTTCATAATCGGCCGCTTGCTGTTTAGCATTGTCATACTGTTGTCCTAATAATGCAATTTTAGCAAGACCCTTAGACGTAAGCATTCCTCCATCTAAAAGTCCATCGTCGCCAATTAGATCAGACATGGTGCTAATTCCACTATTAATTCTATCAAGCGCACTAGAAACCCTCTCTAATTCCTCAAATGGCAAATTGATTAGAGCTTTTCTAAAATCGTTCATTGAAGATACGGCATCATTCATAGAGGAATTTACAGCAATTAACTCTTCGTTGTATTTTCTCCACTCCTCAGAACCTACTTTGATAGTTCCTTTACTTACTGCTTTTGATAATTCATTGGATAGAGAATTATACTTACTCTGCAATTGCTTATAAATTGCTTCCTGTTGGTTTATCAGCTGTTTATAATCTGATTTAGTAATAGATTCTCCCAATTCCTTTTGAAGACTCAGAAGGTTGTTACTATACGTAGCATACTTATTCATGAGTGAAACAAGACTGTCAAAATCATTGATTATATTATCAAGTTTGGTCTGAGCAAGTTCTTTCAAAGTCTTTTTTGTTTCATCTATCTTCTTGCGAACATCTTCAGCTTTATTGTACCATTCCTGATAACCTTTGATATTGTTTGCAATTACTTCATCAGTTATGGTTTCAATTTCAAGGGTGCCATTTTTGATTTTGTCTATGTAAGTGGGAGAGAGGTTGTAAGAATCTGCCTTCTTCTGATATGTATCCAGCTGTGACTGTAAAGCAGTTAGTTTATTTGCCATTTCGTCAATAGCTGTATCTGTAAGAGTATTTTTAGGCTTCCAATTTGATGTGTCAGAAATTTTATTCTGGATGTCTTGGATCTTTTCGTCTACTCGTTTAATTGTAGTTTCCACCCAGTCAAATACTTCGGAGAAATCCTTTTTGTCCTTTTTTGAGCCAGAAGAGGGCTTATTTGTTTTTGTACCACCTGTATAAGATGCATTAACACTTGCACCTTTGCCTTTATATTCGGAAGCAGCCTTTATTGCATCGTCAACTTCTTGCTGAGCGTTTTTTACAAGAGTGTCATAGCCTTCTTTGCCAATTCTATATCCAACATTACCATTAGCCTTTAGCGTATTTAGTGCTTGCAGTGCTGTATTGGCAGATCCGATTACTCCAACAAGAGAGATGATATTCTCAATATCACCACTGGTATCCAGTGCATTTCCATTGAAAAACTCTTTTTCTAATACCAGCCCGGCAAGCGCTACTTTAGCGATATCACTTTGAGTTGCCTCATCAATAATTCCTGGAATCTCACTTGCGGTAGCATTAGCAAGGTCATTACTTACTTCTGCCGTATAAGCTTTTTCAGCGGCCAAATGCTCCTGTGCAATCGCTAATCGTGACATTACAACTTCTTCCGCATTAGCAACACCCATATTTTGAAGCATAGCAGTAGCAAGATTGGTATTTTCGTCTGTAAGTCCATTTAATACGCCAGAACTATCAATCCACGTTGTTACGAGATCATTAAATGCAGATTTTGTAACATTTATATCTTTTGGTGAGGACGAAACCTTTTCAACGAAGTCAGTATAGGATTCTCCCAAGTCTTTAAAATTATCTTTGAACTTTTTGTCATCTAGTAGAGCATAGTCAAACGGATTATCTTTGTCGGATATGCTCTTCATAATTTTATCCAAAGACTCAAAACCTTCTGACAGCGAATTGATGTTTGAAATTACTTCTTGTTTGGAAAGAGGAGAGAATGCGGCTTCACCAGACTTTGAAACATCATCTTGAACGTATTTCAATCTGATCAGTTCATCAATGACCTGGTTAATACTTAATCCATACTTATCGGCTGATTCAACTATTTTATCAAAATTATCATCTTTTCCATCATTAACCATGGATAGTACATCTGTCTTTGATAAACCTTTTAAACTTTTAGCATAGTCTTTGATATTATCGTTGTTTGAAGAGAGTGCGTCTCTGAAATCGTATAGTCCTGTGTTTGCCTGATCGAAAATATCAGTCATTACATTTCCGTATCGTTTCCAGTTGTCGCTTGTTAAATCAATTGAATTTTTAACTTCATTGAGGTCATCTCTTGCTGATAATATTTTAGATTCGTCACCAGATATTAGTGCGTCGTTATATGCTTTAACGGCATTTGTGGCCTTATTATAACCTTCTGACAGTTCGTTATCAGTTGCAATTTGAGACATCAATGCAGAGTTATATATTTCATCATATTTATCTAATATTTTTTGATTCTCTTTAAGTGCATTTGTAGAGTTATCTAAGAATCCATTAATGAAATTATTGTCTTCGTATTTTTGTTCAAGCTCCTGAATCTCATTGGAGAGATTACGTATGACTTTTTCTGCATTTTCGGCATTTCCAAAAAACTTGATGGTATAAGCATCTACTCCGTTATTTTTAAGAGACTCTAACTTAATACCCCGGTCAGAGTATTTTGACGCTATACTATATATTTCTTTTGCATAGTCATTTGATAAATTACCTGTGCTGCCAAGCGTATAAGTGCGGTCTTGTTCCATTTGCTTTGTAGCATCAGCTATACCTTTTCGATTTTTAAGAAGATAATTCTGTGCCGCCGCCTTATTTCTTGCCAAGATGGCATCGGTCTGATCATTATAAGCATCTGTAACAAGATTTAATTTACCATATTCGTCGCCGTACTTATCATTTAGTTCTTGCTGGAGTGTAAGAAGCTCACTTTTTATTTCTTGTTGACGCTCTTCGGTGGTATTTGACTTTGTTAGTTCGTCGTGTAATTTCTTGTATTTTTCTGCATAATCATTAATAGAAGATGTAGTTTCTTTGAGTATGTTCGCTGCTTCAGCAGTAGCTTGTCTAGTTTTTTCGATGGACTGATTATAAATGTTCCAAGCAGTTGAAACGGCAGTAACCGCCATTCCTATTGCAATTAAAGGATTGGCCAGCATTGTAGCCCAAAGACCTTTAAGTGCTGTACTGAATCCGTTCGTTGATATGATTGCTGAAGTTTGCGAGGAGGATAGGGTAGAAGTAGATATGGCTGCTTCCAACTCAGTCTTAGAAAGACCAGCTACAGAAATTATAGTCCCGTCAACATTAGTCTTCCATATGGTGTTCGAATTTATTGCATTTAATTGTGCGACACTTAATCTTCCGCTGGTTAATACACACTTTTGCATGCTTAAGTCAAGAGAATTAAAGCTGTCTGCTATATTATTACTACTATTTAAATTCTTTATAACGTTTGAAAGATTTCCGAGGTCTTTAAGTTGCATTAAATAATAAATAGAAGTATAATATGCATAAACAACAGGGGGAATATATAAATGGCCTTAATTAAATGTCCAGAATGTGATAATAGTATTAGTGATAGTGCGAAATCATGCCCACATTGCGGCTTTAATCTTGATCTGATCAAAAACACCGTAGAATGTCCATATTGTAATTTTGGGTTGCCCAACAAGATCAAGATGAATTACTCAAAAAAAGATAATGAATATATATGTCCTCAGTGCAATAGAACAGTAGGTATAGCTACTCCTGAGCAAGAGGTTATATGGGCTGCGCAAAAACATGAGGAAAATAATATTCCCAAGTGTCCGACTTGTTCGTCAACCAACATTACACGTATATCAGCAACCTCAAGGGTAATCAATGCTGGAATGTTTGGATTACTGGGAAATAAAAGAAAGAAAACATTTCACTGTAATAATTGTAAGTATGAGTGGTGAATTACTAAAAAGAATCTCTGAAATTACTAGAGGTTCTTTTTTTATTATAGGTTGCGAATAAATGTTCCGTCTGTTCTTGTGGTAATTTATGGTATATAATAATATCATCATTGTTTAATGTGGGGGGTATTTTTATGTTTCCAGAGGAGATAAAGCAGATTCTAAATAAATATCAAAATAATAATGAAGGTAGTATTCAAAATATAAATAAAAATATTGATACTATAATTACCGAATTCAAAATTATTAACGTGAACATAGCCAATCAACTTAAAAAACTAGCCATAGCTGAAAATACAAATAACAATGCAGAGGAACTGTTAAAGGATTCAATTGCCTTACGAGATTATATAAATTCTATTACTTCATTAGAATTTGAAAAGACATATAAGGATGACACTACAAATATAATGGCAGAATTAGGTGTTATTTTTGATAAAAATGTATCTCTATATCTTATCTCTAATGATTTATGCCCTTTTTGTAAGGTGAAATTAGTTCCACATATAATTTATTATCAAAGGAATCTTAATAATAAATTAGTAGATGAAACTATTGAATGGTATAAATGTCCAAACTGCGAAAAGTTTTTTGTTTTGGATTACGATGCTGAAAGTTTTGACTTTGATAATACAAACATAACCTTAAACAAGGATAAGTATGACGAAATTCCGCTAATAGATATCTATAGTGTGATTGTATTAAGTAACACGCTCAAATGCTCATCAAATCACCAATCAAAAGACTTGCTAGCAAAAATTCCTGTATTAAATGAAAGTGGTCAAATTTCATACATAAGGATAAGTGCATCGTATTGCTTCGACTGTGAACGTTTTACGATTCTCAAAGATGACTTTAATGCAATAAAAGATGTGGTTATGTGTAAAGTAATTGATGAAACGACCGAGGGACAAAGTAATAATTGCGATATTGAAATGGGACAAAAGCAATCCATTCTTTATAACTATGGTTATAATGTTCAGACAAAGAAAAACTTATCAGGCCAACAGAGGCGTATTATTTTATCTTCTGTGATAGAAGCAAACATAATGAATAGAAGAGATGTAATAAATCATATTAGCACTCTTATCGAAAGAGGCAGTAAAATATCATCTTGGAAAGATGCCACTCAAAAATGGAAGACTGATAGGAAATTTGTGACTGAATATCAAAAGGATTGCTTACCGGAGGTTATTTTTAATAATATCATTTTAAAATACAGAAAATCTACTAAATAATATGATTTAAAACAGCACGGTAACAATAGAAGCAGGAGACATTAGTAACAGTAATCTACCAAATTTCCTTATTGTAATCCGACTAATGTTAAAAAGGTTACGGACTTGTCTAAACCTGGTAGTGTGGTATTGGAGTATAATTACTGCTGATAATTTAGCATTGTAATAGTTGCAAGAGTGATTTTTAGCGAATGGAGACATAAATTATGATATTATGTTGTACTACCTGTGGGAACAGTTTTAATTCAGATATAGATAATAATAAGTGCGACTATTGCGGTAATGAAACAGTTGTTTTAATTACTGACGAAGAATTAAAATCAATTCCGAAAAGTGAAATAGCCCTTCTTTCTAATACTCTAAAAGAAAAATACAAAAGCAATCCTAAATATAACTCTGATGTATGGGAGGCCAGAGTATCAAGAGACAATTATATAATTACTAAAGAACAAAATATAAATTTAAATAATAACATTTCAAACCACAAATTAACTACTGGATTTGATTTTGACGGTTATAAGATTACAAAATACATAGCGGTAATAAGTGGGAACGTAGTTTTAGGTACTGGTTTATTCAGTGAATTTGTTGGCTCGATTAGTGATGTTTTAGGTACAACATCTACTCCTTTTGAAAACAAAATGGAGAAAGCAAAAGAAATTGCAATCGAAAAATTAATTATAAAATCAGCAACTATTGGTGGAAACGCTATTTTAGGTGTGGATTTTGATTTCTTTACTTTAAGCAATAATATGATTGCTGTTTCAGCGAACGGAACATCTGTCATTATTGAAGAAGTCAGCATTCAGCATGTCCCACAGAATAATTAATTGCTTCTCACGGGATTCATTATTATTAAAATGGATGGTACGATAGAAGATAAGGTGTTTGCTTGCCTAATAAATTTCTTTCAACGAGGTGATCATAATGAACTATAACTTTAAAACAAAAGAACTTGCGTGGAAGCATCTTATTAATAAGGAGATTGGTGAATATAAAAGATTTATTAAAGATGATAATCTTCCAAGCTTTAATATGATTTTTAGCCACAATACAAATGAGAAACCCAATTACTCAATGAAGGTAGATATGTATAAGAGGCCGTCTAATTTATATATAAACTCTGCTTTTATGATTGATAAAAATTTTAATTATAGATCCACGTTATTTCATGAATTCACTCATCTTTGGGATTCTGAAAATCTATTATTAGACAAAGACCCAAAAGTAAAAAGCTCATCATTATGTTTTTTTACAGAGTTTCATGCATCACA
Source organism: Lacrimispora sanguinis (assembly GCF_044987295.1). Classification (NCBI taxonomy): domain Bacteria; kingdom Bacillati; phylum Bacillota; class Clostridia; order Lachnospirales; family Lachnospiraceae; genus Lacrimispora; species Lacrimispora sanguinis. The sequence continues at coordinate 4,780,388 of NZ_CP173277.1, forward strand.
TATACAATCATTATACATAATGGGATGCAATTCAATTGACAATTACGAAAATGCAAACTTAAATAATTTATTTAATACGACAAATAGCAATATTAAATTGATTGAGGAGTATCAACATAAATATAACTCAACTAAACTTATTGAAGATTATTTTGGATTAATAAATAGTTATATGTATTACTTTGGCAATATTACTGCAAAAAATGCTATATCAAATGGAAATGAAGATATTCAACATTTTGAGAACATATTTGATGAGACTCTTCACTTATACTACACTGCTCTTAAATATAACATAATAGATGATAGAATACTTGATGCATCATATGGAACTACTGAATTATTAGAGGCTCTTTTAAGACATGATGGTGGTAGATAGATTGCAAAACAGTAATAAATAGTTTAATAGGGGTAATATATTCAACGCCTCGTAAAGCGTTGATATCGTGTACACTTTGGAACATGCGTTAACAGCACAAAGAAATATGGCTTTCATGTACTGTGAGGAGTGGTGCTCTCTGAACACTCCCTATCTTCAATGATCTTATCCCGACATTGCTTGCGCAATTGTTACCATCGGATTATACATCGTGATACATAGATAGGGCTAGCTGCTTCGTTGGTGATTGTACATCTGTCGGGAATTATTTTTTATCCCTAGAAATCTCACTCCGGTGTGTAAACCGTTTGACTTATTTACCTTGTTTTTCGGTTTCTTCTAAAATAGAAGAGTAGTGAGCCTTACACTTTCAAGCAATTAATCCTCTTTTTATTTTAAAACTTTCATCTCATGGAATTGTTTATATCGCCATTTGATACATTCTTCCCCATGATAGGCCAACTTAAATTCCTCGGAAATTTAAGCGTAACTCTTATTACAGAGTTAACCGTAGTTTTTAATGAATGCTGCTATACCAGCACCGGAAAGCGTAGTAGACAAAACACCAAAGCCATTTATTGTCTTATCTAATACATTATTAAATGTCGTACCAGAATCTATAAGAAGCTTTAAGAAATTTGAATTAATAATAGTTTGTGATAGTGACTGGAACGAAGCTTCGTACTGTTTGGTTTTAGCCTCAATTGATTCCATCCATTTTTCTTGTTCTTCACGAGCGGAACCAGCTGAATTAATTGAAGCGTCGAGAGCTTTTTGTACTTGACCAGACTTGAACGCCTGAAGTATTGCCGCACCCTGATTTCCTCTCTGTTTCCCGAAAAGTGTCTCAAGTAAATCCACCTGATCAGTTTGTTTTAACGAAAAATATACCTTTGATACACTTTCAAGAATATCATAATAATCTTTGAATTTTGAAGGATCAGCCTCGTTCATAATATTAACTTGGCCTTTTGTTATATTGAGAATGTGTGTCTGAATTTTACTTATGGATTCTAATCCTTCTGATTCTTCACCAAGTTCTTCAAGAGCACCCTTCATTCCCATGACTCGCATTTGTCCGACTTTCAATGCGTTTCCGAGTTCCCCTGCGTTTTGAGTAATCTCTGAGCCTCCAGTGAGCAAGGCTAATGATTTATTGATATCCATCCCGCCAAGAGCAAGAGCTGAAGCTGCATTTTTAAGTCCTTCTCCCAATGAACCGGCATCGGTGGCAAATTCATTTCCTAATTTATTAAGAGAATCTACAATTGTTATGCTCTTTGAGCTTTCGATATTAAAAGCTTTCATAGCTGTCACTAAATCAGAAACAGCAGTGCCATCAGACACTTCACCCACGTTAGCATAAATTGATGATATTTTAGCCAATTCACTTGATTCATCAGTGGTAAATCCAAGTTTTTTCCATGTTGCCGTTTGCTCAATGAGACTGGATACTGTTCTCCCGAGTCTTTGGGCTTCTACATTTGAACTTTGAAGAAACTGTCTATATTTTGAACCAGTTTCATCGGATACCTTATAGAGATTAGTCATGGCTGTATCTATATCAACGATAGAATCCTTCATTTTACGCAGTCCATTAATGATAGCCATGATTCCACCTGAAGGAAGCAACCATGAAGCAAATTTACTTGCATCCGCCTTAAACGAATCCCCCCAGGTCTTACCAAGTATATTCATATCTCTTGACGCAATTTTGATTCTATTAAAATCAGCATCTAAACCTTTTAATTCTGACAGTGAAAGATTCGCTTTTCCCATTTTTGTGATAATATCCTGAATCTGATCACCAAACATCTTCATGGCTTTGGTGTTGTTGTCAGCCCATGTCTTAATTGTATTAACTTTTGATAGCTGCCTTGATTCAGATACAATTTTTCCAATTGCTGAAGCCGTTTCGTTTAAATCCTTTTTTGCTTTTTTAGCATCAGAAGTACCGACTTTTATTTCCGTTTTTAAATTTGCGCCTTTTTGTAATTCCTTTAAAATACTATTTAGTTCACTTCTCGCTTTTGCTTTATCAAATATAAGTTCAACGAGAGTTCTAAAATCAGCCATTCAATTCTCCTCTCAAAAATTTACACAATAAAAAACTCCCCTTGTATGAAAGGAGAGTTGGTTAATAAATAAGTGTTCGCTATAATATGGTGAAGATTTTATTTTGTATCTACGCCCACCCTTTTCAGTTCCTCTTTGAGAATTTTCAGAGCGTTGTTATCACAATAATTTTCAAATTCATCCCAGTATCTATGTTGTGCCGATTCTTTAGTTGTCCAGCCACCATGAATTCCTTCATTAGCAGCAAGTATCTGAGTAGCACCGTCCCATGACCAACCCCTTCCGCTAAATGGATAATTCATCTTATCTGCGTTCATAAAGATCTGTCCACAAGTATTATTAAGCATTTCTGTCATTGCTGAATCATAGAATTGCATAGTTCTTTGGTATTGTTTTGGTTCATACGCATCATAGTATTCTGACATAATCAATTCTTGCAAAGTTCCAAGTAATCTATTACAAGTTTTCTTTACGGCCTTTTCACATGCCGAAGCCATAAAGTTCTCTATTTCAATAAAAGACTTAAAAGTTCTAGTCATTACTTATTGTCCCTATGTACATAATCATGCACAACACCAGCAAATTCTTTAAAAAACTCATTCTTTACTTCTTCAGGTGTCATATCTTTAGAGGCAATAGCTAACTTTGTAAACAACCCTAAATAATCTTCACTATGAGATAATGCTTTGTATAACTCCACTTTTAGCTTTGCAAAGAACAATTTTGATTTAATATAATTAATCATAGATTTTCCTCCAATTTAAATAAGAGCCAATCATCATGGTTGGCTCTTAGAATATACTATTATTCAATTTCACTAACTCCTACCTCATGTGGCAATAATAACCACTTGGCATTTTTATGTAGATTGAATTTAGATTTAATGTATTCATGTACATCACATAACGGTATAATTGCCTTTTCTAACACACGAAACTCAAATGCCCCATCATCAGCAAAACACACTACTTTTACAGTTTGTTTTTCAACCACACTCTGTATTGGATTTAACTTTCCAACTACACCACCATCAATAATAAATTCAGTCATCATAAAAACCTCCTTTGCAGTCCACCATGTCGTTTAAAGTGACGCCAAGAGCTACGCATAATCTACACAATATATCAACAGACGGAATCATATCCCCAGATTCAATCCTGCTTATTGTAGATTTGCTTATCAAAGCTTTTATTGCCAAATCTTCCATAGACATGTGTTGTTTAATTCTTAAACTGCGCAGTTTAATTTTCATGCAATGCCACCTTTATAAGTTTTATTTTATGAAGGTATTATTTGCATTTATTAATAAATTTATTATGTACAATATAGCACATAATGCGTTGCGGATGTGCAACCTTGCTTAAGCGCTGGTTATTCTGTCCTAAGCGTTGTTTTGTGAGAGTTTATTGTGCAATTTTACCAATTGTGGGAGATAGAGGAAACTTTGTATTTCGATAAAAAACTATCGATATTCCGTTTGTAATTAACTCTTTTATGCTTTATCATAAAATGCCCACTCAAAACGTTCAAAATTATCGATTCCCCTTGTGGTATTATATCCATACTTATGATTACAACAAGAAGAAATTTGACTTTTATCAATATTATAATATCTTCCTGCTTCAGCAGCAGATTTAAATATCTTACCTGTTGTTAAACAGATGACCTCTCTAGTTCCAGGTCTTTTATATGTAAGATTAATATAATTACTTGGATTGTAGTTCTCATCATAATACGCCCACATTAACTTTTCCCCATCAAATTCTCCTCCGCATTTTTTCTCACCTTGACAATTTAATAAAATACTGGTGGATGATTTTATATTATAATATTTGGCAGCTTCAGTTATAGAATTAAACACCATATTTGTATTTATGCATATAACCCTTTTTGAATTCCAACTATCTCCACCTTTGTATTTCCCTTTTTTCAACTTAGATAAATACTCTCTTGTCTTTTTGGAATGATGTTTTCCGTAGAACGAGTTGTTGCTTCCAATATGCTTACCTTTTTGAGCTAAACTCCTATTTTTTCTAGCTTCATCAGTAAGAATCGCTCCTGTCATACCGTCCCCACCATCTGTTAGGTTATACCCAAATTTACTGTTTTTTGACTTTAATTCTTTTATTAGCCGCTTTTCAAAGTTTTCTGCTTCATTTTTAGTTAAATGTTCTGCTATAATTTCATGATGAAAGTTTTCCCATTTATATTTTTGAATTGCATTCCAAAAATATCTACTTGTTTTATATCCATTTCCATTTTTACCCCATCTGCGCTTTGGAATCTGAGATGTCACACCAATATAAATTTTGCCATTAATTTTATTTATGTGCGCATAAACACTATAATTTTTTATTTCTTTTTCGTTCCGCTCTGGCTTTTTTAACTCGTTCATACTCACACCACCCTCCATCTATTTTTGAAAAGCAAATCCACTTATAGTCAACGGTGGGGTAGTGGTACCAGAACAATTTCCTCTTTAAAATGGCGACACTATCAGGGCATCCCTTTGTATCTATAACTTCTTCATGGCCATCTTTATAAACAATAAAAAAGTCAGCCACATATTTAATTGGCTGAACTGATTTCATATCGTGTACGAACTTTGGTTGTAACTCATATGGTTTTTGTAATTCATAATTTACCACATCGCCACTCTTCACTAAAGGACAAAGTACATCACGATAATATTCCATTTCTAAGATTGAATCAAAAACAATTCCATTATAGCTTCGTTTACTAATATCTTTATCTACGTTAAATTTTGTTCTTTTCAAATCTACTCCATTTCAATATCAAAAAGAGCGACTTCGAAATGAAATCGCTCTTTTATATTAAAATCCGTTTTTCAATTTTTCTTTATATGACTCGCTAATAATATCCATGCTTAAAGTCACCTCACCATTTGTAAGTTTATTCTTCTCAAGTAATTTCTCGTATTTTTCATATGTTTTTAGACAGTGCCTATACCCATCCTGGTTACAAGGTTTACCTTCGGATATTTTAATTGCAAAATTAATTATCTCCAAACGCATAGTGTCGATTTCTCTATTAATAAACATTTCTTTTAATTCAGACAAATCTTTTCTAATAGCTTCGTCGTGCTTGATAGATTCTTCTACATCTACATTGCGTTGATTTCTTAGTTCAACTAATTCATTGGCTGTTCTAATTAACAGCTCATGATCTTCACGCTTTTTTCTTAACCACTTGAATTCTAATCCAGTTTTATCAGCGATCCACTCTAGAAGAGTTACAATGCCTTTAAATCCTGCGAAGATCACAAATAGACCTGAAAGTACAAGCGGAAAATCAACCTGTAACAGTGCTTTTAATTCGCTCACACATTATGTACCGCCTCTCGAATTATAACGCTTTATTCTTGATGTCGAATAAGGCGGTGCCAACTAATGAGTCTAAATAATCTTCAAAATCAGAATTGGCTTCTTTTAAACTTCTGTAAATAGAAGTTGACAATGCCTGACACACTTTTGTCTTGGCAAGCTCTTTTACTTCTCTCTGTTTTTCGGTTGTCCAGTCGGAAGTTTTCTTAATATCTTTGACTTCAACCTCATAAACACACTTTACGGATTTTACAACTTCTTCATATAGAATAGCAGCATACTTATCCAGCTTCTTTGTTTCTAGCCAGGAATAAGCCTGTTTCCATGCATATCCTAAAATAGGAACTAGCACAACAGTCCAAATAGCAGACAACAGCTCCATTATATTAATATTCTGTAACACTTCATTCATAGTATACCTCCTACTTAAACAGGAAAAATGGCAAACCTTCCTGACTATTGGAAATTTCCTCACAGGTATGTTATCCACTTTTACATGTATTGTCTTACATAACCTCATCTAATATTGTCTCTTTATTTATGAATAGAATTCCGATAATGCTTTGAAAAGCTTTTTATTCTTTTCATATTTGTAGGTAATTAATCCATTTATTTTCTTCACAAAAGTATATTTAATGCCTTTTCCTGTAAGATAATTTACCTCTGCCAGATATTGGCTTTGATATTCCTTATCAAATTTTGTTTCGTATATAATATATCCTCCTTTCCAAGACGTAAAAAATAGGGATATGCAAAAGATTGAATATGCATATCCCTCACACTATACAATTCAATCACTATTTTATATTTTCAGATGCTTTAATTTCTTTGATCTTAAAAATTCCGTTCTCGTTAGATAAATCAACGTATTTTCCTTCATACTGCTTTACGTTATGCTTTGCATCAAAAACAATGTCGGTTTTCATTTTGTCAATTGTAACTATAATTGAATCATAGCCATAGGTTCCCTCTACTACTTTTTCAATCTTAATTTTCACTAATAGTCCTCCTATAACAGCAAGAGATGAGCATTATGCCCATCTCGTCATCTGAATCATAGTAGAACTGTTTGCAGCCTTCATGATCTCACATTCAAATGATGTTGGCTGCGGATCTCCCTCGGCGGAGAAGTCAAGATTAAGATTAGAACTCCATTTCAAGTTTGGTATCACAACCTGGAATGCTTCGTCTTTACCCGTCTCTCTGTTTCTGATCACCGTGTTACCTACCAACTTATATGTACCACTAAAGTGAGAAGCATCAATTACGTAAGTTTCTGTAGTGGCGGCACTTGCAAATGTATAATAAACAATAACTTTTTTGTTTGATGCGGCAGCTACAGTTAAAGTCTTACCGGTGAGCTGTGCTCCGGTCATTACAATTGGAGTACCGCAATCATCGCTAGCTTCATATACCAAAATCTGACTCGCTGCTTCCTTTGGAACATAAGCCAGTTCAATAACACCAGAAGAGCTTGCCGTTAAAGGATATAATTCCCCTTTATCTTTGGGAGTTGCACCGGTAGTGTCAAATTCTGTTGACTGCCTCATATATACAGTCTGCGCCCCTGTTACAGTAGCAACACCAGATATTAATTCAAGAGACTTAGGTGAAAGTAAGGCGTCTTCAATAGTCAGCTTTCCTTCCTTATTTAACTCCCATGTGATGAGCTTTGCATTACCTTTTCCGCCTCTTGCATATACCTTTTCTGCAGTTACTTCGATAGAAGAGGTCTTTAAAGTATCAAAAAAGATTACTGGTTTACTTGTGGACATATCATAAAGAATTACATCCATAACTTCTTTAGCACCAAATTTAGTATTAGCACCCATTATGTTTCCTCCTAATTTTCAATAAAATAAGCCGATACATAAGTACCGACTTTAATCATCTTGTTTTTCTATTTTTGAGAGCCAATGCTGAAGTTTTACATCTTCACTTTTTGCACCAGCCAACAACGCTTGTATATTTACATGAAAATCATCCATTATTTTTAAACGGTTAAATTGATTATTAAATTGATAAATATCGTATCTATCATACACTTCCTGCAACGGCATATGTTCAGCCTGAGCAAATATGCTTATTAAGTCAGTCATATTTATACCATCGTCTTCTCCATTTGCCCGTTTTGCCTTATTTAATTTTTCACGTAGTTTTTTCCGCTTTTCTATTAACTTCTTTGCCATTTCATTGCTTGGATTATCATTTTCATCTACTCCATTTAAATCAATTAGACAGTTTCGTTCTTTTAAGATTGTTCTGAAGTCGTCATAATTAACGTCATTTAATAAACGTTTTTCATCTTCTGGATTTCCTATTATAAATCCGTAGTCCTGATGAAATACAACATCCTTTTTAAAAAAAAGGGATAAAAACGATGGTATAGTAACACTTAATAAACTATCTAGCTCGCTTACTTTCAATTGTCCAGATTTTATAGAATTTTGTTCTTGTAAAATGCTTACCATTATTAGCATGAATGTAGATGGATTCTCTATAGCACCATTTAACAATTCATTTGCTTTATCGTCGTCCATGCACAAAATAGATATTGCGTTTTGAAGTTTTGTAAATCCAATGTCAGCCATTTCTCCTAGTGAAATTTTGTATGTTGGTATATCACCTAGTAATAATGGACTGCCCCTGAGCAATTTGTGTTCTAGATCGTATTTGTTCAAGAAGCCACCGCCTTACAATTTATTGTCTATATTAAATTCTGGACAGGTATATATTAATTGTCTACCATAGAACTCTTTATTTGGTACAAGGTATGTTGCAGACTGTAACCTCAATCTCCCCAAACCAAAGTTGTTTGAACTATTTAATAGTCTATCAACCATATCTGTGAGAATATCTGCTCTTGTTCCTAAATATCCACTTTTAGAATATTTCATAATTCCTCTATGAGAATAGCACCATATAATAACTTTCATATCCTTGTAAGAAAAATCCATTGTACGAGGCACGTCAACCTCTACACAGACATATGAGCATTGTTGAGTTTGGGTATCATCTATGTAAAGATACGGAAATATGTGTTTATACGTCAAAAGTTCATCAATGTTCTCTTTATCATAATTTTTACCCAGAATTAATTCTGCAACGTCTTCAGATTGGACGATAGAAGAAAATAATCTGTTTTTATATTTTCCAATATCTCTTAATGTCAAATGATACCTCCTTAAAATCCTTCAACTAAAGTAATCCGAACTTTCGTCACATGATTACCACCAATGGTCACACTCAATAAAAATGACTCGTCAATCAGAGAGTCATCGTTTACCTTTAATTTGATTGTTTTGCCACTTACTGACCGAATTATCTTATCATCAAAATCACTGGCCACACTCCATTTAAAATCTACGTCATCAATGGCATTGCCGTCTACATCGGTGAATATCACTGTATAAGTTCTTTCAAATCCAATCTTCAGACTTGTGTTACCATTGATGACAGCAAATAAATTCGCTGTTTCATTTGGAATATTGGGGTCGATAGGATCTGGATCAGGTGGGGTAATAGGAGAGGAGTGATTGCAAATCCACACTGATCTACCATTATCTAATTTTACAAGCTTGTCCTCACTGGCGTTATACTGTGTTTGAGTGAATACGATATTTAATACACCTTTCTCACCGTATCCAAATGTAATATCATCTGGCCTTGTAAGTGTATATGGTTTGCACACGTTATTATCACGAGACATATGTATACGGAGTCCGTTGTCCAGTAAATAGGTGTCTTCATCATATGGCATGTATACCATAAATTGATTAGATTGAAGTGTAATCGTGTTATTTCCAGTCTCTCCATTATTATATGCGGACGCATTCTGCACCCAAGCATACCTTGATACGATAGTACCATCTGCCTTTTGCCAGAACAGTTCGTATTGGCATTGTCTTAAATTACCGTCAGTATAAATTTCGTCATCGCAATCTGCTTCATACACCAGCCAAATATTATTTGACCATTCTACATAGTCACCAGCAAGAATCTTCTGACCAGGTAATGATTCAAATTCCTTGTAATACGGTTTTGAATTAGTATTGATAACAAGATAAGCTTCTTCACCATTTAGTTTGATTTCTTTATATGAAGGGTTATATGGTGCTTTGCCGAGAATATTCTGTTTTAGGCGATTTACATTTCTTTCTCTTTGAGTTGTGCCATTTATATTGAGACGACTATTATAAATATCCCAAAATCCCATAATCACACCTCATTCTGTATCTTTTTGATATTATCAATACACTTGAATACTTCTCGCTTACACTGTTTATTCGTAAAATCATTATTGCTAAAATACTGAATACTGTTAATTATAGCGATATATTTAGTGTTTGATGATAATGAGGGATATGTAATCAATGCGCCCTTTAACTGTATCAGCAGACTATCAATATACTCAGGAAGATATGAGTTTTGCTCTTCTTTGAGCGGTAGAACCTTATACACGCTACCAACAATATTGTTTAAAAAGTTATTTACCATTTTTACCCACCTCCGAATGAGCGAAGGAGTAATTATTAACTAAACCTCTTGCACTTTTTTTGAGATAAGCCAGTGTTTCCCTTAATTCCTTCAACATATTAGCAGGGCTATACATTGAGAAGTCCTTTGTATTCAAAACATTTGATAAATTATCAGTGAATAGTACCTTTGGTTTTAACCACTCAACAAGCATATTTTCAGTAATAATATCGATAATCTCATCGTCTAATTCATTACTAAAACACTCCATAACATCATCTCTGTCATATAGATCAACCTCACAAACCTTTGCAAACTTTGTACATGCGGATTTCATATAACCAATTATAATAGTGTCTCTTGTTAAATCATCAAATTTAGGTAAATCCATATCAGTTATTTTATTTAAAAATGCTCCAATAATTTCTTGATAGGAAGTCATAAACACGCCTCCTAATCATCATATTCAGAAGCTAATTCACAGCCAATAACTTCTTCTAGTACCTTCACCTTTGCAATAGAGTCAATGATACCTGCTTTAATTAATTCGTTTGCTCTAATAGCAATAGTTTCTTTAGTTGACACAGGCATTTTAGAAACTTTATTCCTAATATCATCTACACTCCAATTAAACACATCATTCAGATTTGATGGGCATAAGAAATCTTTATAATAATTAGAAATTTGTAATGCTTCATAAATTTCTGTAACATCAACATCTACATATTCATCAGAAGTATCAGCAATTCCATTAATTAAAATCCAATTATCCTCTAAGAATTTTCGCTGATTTGACTTCATTGCTCTTATATCAGATACATATAAGCTCTGCACATCACCCATATTTTCCCAAGTATATTTATCACCTGTCTTATGGTTAATGTAAATAAGTTCTCCGAATCTATTACTCGCAACCAAAAGTGATACATTGTCATCTAATTTCAGCCTTTTCTTTTCCTGAGTTTGTGGTTTTATGTGAGTTCCTTTTTCAGTTTCTGTATTTACTGTAATATTTTCAGTTGCTACTTTTTTTGGTCTTCCTGGCTTTCCGTTTGCCATTATATAAATCCTCCTTTTTATCCTTTCATTCTAAAGGGTGACTAAATAGCCACCCTTGTTTGCCCTGTCTATAATTAAGACAGAGAATAGAAGCCCTGCTTAGTATTGAATACAAGACCAACGCCCACTTCCTGCCCGTACAAATAATTCTGTGTAAAGTCGGCAGCCTGTAATGGATCATTGGCAGAAAGAATTCCTTCACCAACGTTTACTACTTTAATCGGTTTATCTGCTCCAGCAAACACATAAATCTTGCTGTTATCAAGCAGAAAACTATCTGTGCCGGTCTTGTGTCTCTGAGGAAGGTAAATCATATTAGTGCCATTGAATTTGCCATAGAAACCCATATTATAAAGATCAGACTTAGCTTCATCAGATACAACAGCTGTAGTGACTTTTCTAAGAGCGGATTTTGTACCCATAATTGTAGCAACGGCATCATTAGCAGCCTCTACATGCTCAACGAGTTCTAATAGGGTATCTTCAGAATATGTACCGGATTTAACGTATGTAGAGTTCAATCCACGAGTGGTAGTGGTTACACCATTGAATACAGTGTAAGTATCCTGTCTTACTTCCTTAATCATAGCTTCGCCAGCTTTTCTAATAAAGGTATTAAAATCAACTCTGCCGGCCATGAGTCTCTTCAGTTCCTCATACACCTTAATAATTTTAAGCTGAGTTTTGACGTTGTACTTTTCCATTGCGCCTAGTCTCTGTCTACGAATACCGCTAGTACCGTATGCGGCATCAGCAACGACAAACTCTGTCTTGTCTTCAGTCCAGAAATCAATATCGTCTCCTAATGCGATATTTCTATAATCTACGAGGTTAAAGAAAAATTCATCGCCAGTAAATCCTTCATGGACAATTATAGGAATGATTTCCTCTACAATATCGAATACAGGATTCCCTCTATGAAATCTTTTAAAGTCTAAATCCTTAGAACCACCATTTAATTCAATTAACTGCTCGACAAGTGCTTCGGAATTTTTGGAAGTATCAGCAAAGTTACTATCTACTCTGCCCTTAATCATATCAGTAGCAAGTTTTAACACTTTTAATTTATCTGCCATTATGTATATTCCTCCTTAATATTTTTATAAAATTAGTCAACCTGAACGGCGTATTTACCATTCACGTAATCAATGATTTTTCCTACGACGGTAGAACCAGAAGTGGCGGTGGAAACTACTTTTAACTTCGTACCAGCCTGTAATTCTACGATACTACCCTCCGCTGGTGTGCCAGTAAATCCTTCGGCAGTAAGAGAGAAGATATCACGAGAGAATAATAGATCGGCTGTACATACTTCACCTGCTTCATTTCTAAATTCTGCAATATTTTTCTTTCTTTCATCGGCCATTACCTCTGGGGTTGTGATAAGAGCCAATTTCGCTACGGGCGTATCAACAGCAGGAGTAGAAGTTGCATAAACTTCCCTTTCACCATCAATCAAATCACCCACAACTACAACATTTCCGTTTTCGATTGCAGCATCAACGCCACTTGGACGGTACTTTACAGAAATTCTTTTAGAACCATCCCATTCGCTTGTCATTTTTTCTCGTGTAACAACACAATAATTTGCCATGTTTTGTTCCTCCTTATTTTCGAACATAAAAATAGAGCGTCTAATGCGCTCATACTATTTGTTTATTTATTGTATTTAGAAGCCAAGATTCCGCCATAGCCATCGTCGGTATTGGTATCTTTCTCTGACACTTCAAAATCTAACTTTACAACATCGCTTTTCTTTTCTGTTGAAAAGTTGGTTGCAATCTTACCAATTAAAGCAAAGCATTTCATCTCAATATCTTCTACGGAAAAGTCCGTATCAGACTCTTTTAATGTTTTGTACTCATCACAATCTGCAAGCTTCTCGTCGAACTTTTCATACAACAATTTTAAATCTGCTTTTCTTCGATCATTCAAAGTATCTTTTTCAAATTTCTGCAAACGTTCTAGTTCACATTTGTCTGCTTCAAAAGCTTCGTAAGTGGAGCGCATCTTTTCAATGGTGGCATATTCCTCCGCGGTAAGCCACTTTACAATCATTGGTTCAAATTCGGTCGTAACAGAGACAAAACTTTCCGAAACGGTATATCCAAATCGTCCCTTCTCATAAGACCATTCTTCGCCGTTATATTCTTCCTTTTCAACATAAACATAAGAATCATCAAAGTCGGCGATCCAAAATCCTAAATAATACTCCAAACTTCCGTTTCCATCTCGCATTTCCTCACGCTTCAGCGCACTTCTCAATAACTCACGTTTTTCATTATATGTTGAAAAACTAGTATATACTTTTGGTGCGTTTCCGTCTTCAATTTCATTGCTAGAATTATTTTCTTTAAAAGACTTTAAATTATCTCTTAATTCAGTTTCTGTCATTGTGTCTGTAATCTCAAAATTAATGTCTTCTCTTTTAACACTAAATTCTTTTAAGACACCCTCAATCTTATCATTGTCCAATATATTATTTTCTCCTTTCTTGGAATTATCTGTTACGGGTGTTTTGTCATTAATACAAGTATTAAACTGTTCCAGCTTTGTTTGTATTTCATTTAAAGCAAAATTGACTTCTATATTTGCACCCTTCATAGCTGGTTCAATATTATTTCCCAGAGCACAGATTCCGTCAAATTCTATTTTAGTAAACACAAAATGATTGTCCTCATCAAATTTTCCAGAATAATTTTCCGTGAGCTCCATACTTGCATCTTTAATAAAATCACGAGTAAAGATGTCGGTATGTTCAATTTTGTTCCAAATTAGTCCATCAACAACTAAGTATGTGCGCTCAACGCCGTCTTCGGTAGTGTGATTTTCATATCTTGGATTGCATGATTCTCCAATAACTCCAAATGGAATACATTTATACGTAACCTTGATAGTACCATGTTCAATACTTAATTCTTGTCTATGATCTGAAAAATCATCGTCCCCATCACTATTTTTTTCTACATAAGCCAGTATGGGGGTGTTACATAGTGTCGGAATGGCTTCATCAACTACTTCTTTATTAAAGATGCTGTTGTTGAGATTCAGACCTAAATGCATCATTTTAATCTTTACTTTTGTAAATCTTGTATCCGCAACTGAATAGTCTTGAACTTTTTCAAAAATAATCGGTATAATTCTATTTACTTCTGACATGATTTCCTCCTTCCCTAAAATCTCAAACCCTTGTTCAGAAGGAAATCATTATTAGAAAAATGCGTATTTACGTATTTTAAAAGTTCCTCTGAAAATAAAAAGGCATGAACTTTATTACCGTTCATGCTGTCAAATGTATATTTAAAACCAAGAGAAGAGAGCAGTACAGCTTTCTTTTGGTCAAATACTAATATTGTATTATACATATAAATACCTATGCCTTCCGATTGTCATCTCGTGACTGCTCACCTGCGGGAGTTAAATCATCGTCATCTTTAGTTGGTCTTCCACCTTCGCCACCAGTATCTGACGGCATAGTATTTGAAGATTTTAATGGTTTCCATTTTGACGTTAAATCTAATATATCTTCCAACAATGTCATGCCATATGTGTCTGCTGGAGAATAGCCAAACAAAGATAAGATTAATGTCTTTGTGGGGGTTCCATAGGTTGATACCTTCAGTAAGTTATCCAGATATTCTTTTTTATTGTAAATAGTACAGTCAAGAATGTTTATCTTAAACTTATATTTTCCAGATTCTCCTTTTAACTTTCTGTTTATTACCCGTTCAATCATTCTATGTACATAGAAAATCAAGCTCTGATCTGAATTCAAACTTGCATTAATAGCGGCGGCAGTAGAGGTATCTCCGGAAAACAAACTACCGTTTACTCCTGCCGAATCCCAAAAGTCCTTTTGTGCCTGGCTATATGCACTAATTTCATTTGCTGTTCCGCTTCGCTCAAACGCATAATCTTTGATATCAGCGATTGACATGCCAATTCCAATGTTTTTTGGTAAAACAGAACTGATCATGTTGTAAAATTTTTCATATTCTTTATAGTCAACCTTATAATCTCCATCATCATTTAGCTCTAATTTCATCATTAAGAGTTTGTAGTTGTCCAATTCTTTCTTACTCTTATCAAGTTGCTTTATATCTTCAATGTCATAAAGGAAAGGAATCAGATTTGCAAACATGGGAATTATATAATCAAGATTATCAGATAATTTTAATGCGAATGAGTTTTCACTATTAAGCTCTTGCCATTTATATTTCTTTCTATTGCTCTTATAAAGAGTATATTTCGTTTGAAATTCTTCTCCGTACATTGATAGTCTTTTGGGATAATTATCGAAGAATCCAAAGTCAAATGAATATCCTAATACACCATCTACAATCGTATTCACTTGGCAATAATTATAAGGCAAAAGTTTTATAAAGTAGCTGTCATTTGTAGAGTACTCATAGCAGTAAGCAATGTCTTCACGGAACATTACATCTATTACTTTTGAAAATTCATTTTTAATGTTCATTACTTCTAGTTTATCTATGATTTTTTTATACTGCTTTTTAAATTGAGTGGCATCAAAATTTTCTTCGTCTAACTTATATGGAAGTACAACATAGGCGAGCATAGACATTTTCCCAAAGTATTCATATAAACGCCTAAAATGTTGAGAACTTCCTGCTAAATACCTGCACACTTCAATCAGTTTTGCTTCATATCTAGAAGGGTTTTCCAACCATCTTAATATATCTTCTCGTTTATACTTCTTAAAAAACTGATTTGCTTGTTGTTCGTTTTCCAAATCACGAAGTATAAGCTTAGCTGTTTTCATATATTGCAAGGCGGATTCAAATTGTAAACGTTGTTTTTCTGTGATTTCTTGTTTTAAAATATTTTGCTCTGGTTTAATATTCACAATATCTGTCTGTGACATTTTGTGGTTTTCCTCCTTTCTCAGTAATTTAGTGTTAATGTGCATATAATTGTGGCGCACGAAATGGGAGAGTGGTGGGAGTAGAGGTGTTTCGCTTCTTTTTCTCCTGGTTGCAAAACTCCATTATATAAAATATACAATATGACAAGGCAGAGAATTTGTCCTTATCTATCTTTCTTACAACTTTCTCAACCGATAAATTACTTCCAGCCATAACCTTTAATTTTAAATTTGTAATTTCCATAAATAGCAATTCGGTGTTTACAAAAGGCAATACATTTTTATCGAAAAATTCCCTCTCTTTATCTGTGAAGTCCTGTTCTTGTTTTCTTATAAGCATATGCAATATTCCACTGTCTACAGCGTTTATAAAATAAGATACAACTTTTGTTTGATAACCTTGTGCTTTCATATCAAATAAGCATTTTTCTGCATTTGAATTTTCAGGTTTGTTATCAGTATTGATAGTATCAAAGCAACCCAAATACTCACCAGTAACTGGATCATATGACTCCAGAAGAAGCTGGTCAACGAGGCCGCTTCCAAGTCCATTGCCATCAACAATTACCATTTTTGCTTTATATTGATTTTTCAACTTCTTAATCATACAGGCTTGATTTTTAAAGTTCATTTTATTTGTTACACCAAGGATATTCACAATTTGTAAATCACAGATTCTTTTGTTTACCGGACTTCGCAGTGCTTTTATTACAACAATAGCTGATTGATTATTATTTGTATTTTCACTACGTGCAACGTCAACTCCAATATAGTATTCATCAGATTCGCGTTGTGCTTCCAATATCGGTTCCTCTAATATTCGAGACGACATAAGCTTATTTACATCAACTAGGGCATTATCTGCACAGCCAACCCATTCTTGCTCATAGTTTTGCGCAAAGAAAATCGGATTTGTATTACGTTTTTTCTTTATAATCTGCGCTTTTGTACTACCCCTACCATAATAACAAGGAAGTCTCCATGATGAACCTAATACAATATCACCACTCAATTCCCTCATACCATTAACCATACGAACACTTCTTGCAAATTCATCTGAACCACGATAGCCGCTTGTAGTAAAGAAGTGTATTTGCTGATTCATTTCTTCGGGATCTATTATTGCGAGGCTACCTACGGTAGTACGACCAATTTCCACTATTGGTTCAAGTGCATCTTCATATAGTGCATTATTAAGTAAAGCTGATTCCTCGATCTTAATTCTGTTTCTACGTCTGCCTTTACTGGTTTGTGCATTGGCAAGATTTGTAATCAATGCCCCGTTATGAAACTTGATAGTCGCATCATTTTTTGAAAATCGTTTATATTCAATTTCATTTTCTAAAAGGGGAAAGTGCTGAAGAATTTCGTTAGTTTTATCTTGTAGAAGTGCTGCACTATTTTCTCTAGTCTGAGCTGTTACTGACATAGTAACATTTGGTGAGAGAGTAGCAACGATGAAATCATCTAAAACCTCTGTATACGTTTTGGCATATCCACGACTAAAAGTTCCATACATACTTTGAAACCTTACATCGCATCGCATAAACACACGTTGATCATAATGGAGCTGCATGTTGCTTTCTTCGCTTTTAAACAGTTCTATGTATAAGTCTGGATACCACCTCGCCCAACTAACAAACTGATAGTAATTCCAAAGATTTTCACCAAACAAGCTGTCATCGGCAATCTCTAAAATACGTTTCTTTTCCTGTTCATATAACAAATTAATCTGCTCATTCGTCATCTGAACCACCTGCTAATTCATCATAATCGTCAGGCATCTTCAAAAACGTTTTTACGGTATTCCTATTATTTGGTGTTGGGTCATTTTTAAATATACCGTATGGATCACCGTTCTGCTTAACATATTCTTCTTTCTTTTTATCATAGAAGGAATAAACATCTTCATACTCGACCTGTGGTTGTCCATTTAATTTCCTCTCGTAATTTACATAGCACATTATTGTAAAATCAACAGAGTCAATAGGTCTATACTTAAACTGTGGCATGATTTTAACCACATCGACGGCTTGCTCCACAGCCTTTACTAATTCGCAAACACTGTTCATACCTTTCTGCAGGTCCGCAGCTGATAATTGTTTAGGAGTTAATTTGCCATTTGCCGCCGCATTTTGTGCTGCATCGTACCATTTTTTTGCTTCATCAACATTTCCCCTTGCCGTTGCGTCTTCTTCTTTAACCTTAAAACGCACGTAGGTTGCCAAGGCTTCCTGGTGAAGGTTTGTTTGTAGCGTATAATTAAGTTTAAGCTTTTCATATTTATCATACATTTTCTTGTATTCTATAGTAGAATAGTCGGCCCCAAAAAGACTTTTTATTTCATCTGTGACTGTAAAATCACCAACATCATATGTGTGCTTATCTTGTTCGCTTTGGTTTATGCTGGTTTCAAGTCTTAGTTTTGCTGCTTGCATACCTGGCTTTCGTACAAAGCCTTCTTTTTCACTATCTCCATAGGATTTTGACTGATATTGACGTAAAGAATTTTGTTTAGTGAAATACAGCCCGATTAATTCTTTTCCGTATAACCTTATATCTTCATCAGATACAAAGTCATGTTCCTTCTTAAATTGCTTAATTGCGATTTCAATTAAATCTTTATAATACGGCTTGTCGATCTGACGAAGAATACTTTTAAACTTTTGCTCATCTATTTCCCCGGATTTATTTAAACTATTTTTTATAATACATTCTTTACACCATGGGGTCTTTCCGTCTCTATGAAGAGGAGATTTACTTATATAAAATTGAGATAATGGCAAACTATCTTCACAAGCTAAACACTTTTTCTTAGTTGATTCATTTTTTGTAGCCAATTTGCCACCACCTTTCTTTTTTATCAATAAAATAAGTCGGCCGTTTTAGCAGTCGACTTTTAAAAATTATGTTCTATTAATTTTCCAATGAAAGCGCAGATTCAACCCAGAGTGGGAGAATGATTATGTTAATTAAAACCTATGACAACATGACTTTCTTTTAATTTGTCAATTTGTTCATAACTTAATCCAGAAAACTCATCAAGGAATAAAATCCTATTTTTTGCCTGTCTTAAACTTAAAACATCTCTATAACTGTAAATTAGTACGTTAAATCCAAACTGCTTACAATTATTCTTTATTCCATACAAACCATTAGTTTTTTCAGATACTACAATACCATTATATTTGTTGCATAGACTCGCTAAAGCATAAGATTTTCCTGTCCCTCTACATTCATCTCCATAGGTACAGATATAAGATTTCCGATTAGCAATACAAGATTCAAACTTTTCAATCCAAACGTTCTTCTTATCTATTGAGTCACAAGTATAATATTCTTTTAGATTTCTAATCTCACCACAATGATTCTGCTCCCATATTTTCAACTGCTTACCGGTGGTGGTTTCATGCTCTGCATACTTTAGTTCCCAGTCATACTCTTTAATAAGTGAAAGTGTATCTTTCAGCAGCCGCATACAACTTAGTGCTTCTGTAAAGTTATTGTTTTCTTGACACTTTGAAAATTTTGTTTGTAGTTTATTAGCATCTTTAATTAATGTTTCTACAGTTTCTTCAAATACATTTTTGTTTTCCATTATTTTTCTCCTAGCGGTAAGTCGCGACCTGTTGTTTTATAATAGAAGAGGGCAGTAGTTACCACCCTCAACTTGCCTTATTATGTAATAATTCATCAATATCAACATCGTTCTCTCTACATATGGAAACTGCCGTACTAATCGCATTTGGCAATTCTGAATCCTCTAACATATTCAATGTTTTTGGTGGTGTCTTTTTACCAGTACTTTTCTGATACTTGGTAATCCTTGAGTTAAGATTAATTCCGTGTTTATACAACAGTTCTTTTTTAAAGTTATTCCATGCCTTACCAAAGTCACCAATAGACGCAGCGTATGCTCTTACTAACGAATTAATCAAAGGTCTATCTGCCCATTCCAATGCTTTCTGAACAAGTAAGTCATTTTCATTGGACAATACCTTGTTTTTATTTTGAAGTCCTTCTATGTTTGAAAGTAATCCTTTTACAAGGTTTTTCTGTTCATCTGGGATATCAGAAAAATACGTATTAACCATCAAATCTACATTGTTAATATAGCCACCGGCTTTCCGAATAGTGGGCAATACATCGTCCATAACCCATGACTCAAATTTTTGTGCATTTTGCAATTTAGATTTCATGATAAGTCTATATACATCACCTTCTGAAATAAACTTTGCTTCTTGCTTTCTGCCTAATGAGTCTATGACGGTATGAAACGTACCGCCATCTTTTTTACAATGCCTCTCAACAGCTTTATGTGGTTGACCATATCCTAACGCTTTAGCGATATCACTGCCACAAAAATATGGTTTATCACCAATAACGACAGTTCTTACTTCTCCAAATTCTTCATTTTTGAAAATTTCCATTTTTGACATAGTATTGTCCTCCTTATTTTTTAAGTTTCTAAGCCGTTATGTGCTTACTAGAAAAATCCTTTTATCTAAACTTTTTAATCGCAGAGTATGAGTAGCTATCCCATACTCTGCAAAGGCTTAGATAGTAGTGGTTAGGATTCCACTAGTAAACACATAATCAAATCTGTAATACTTAATTCTCCATATCAATTTCAAAGCAATATAAAAAGAGCCGCCTTAAAAGACGACTCTCTAAAATTTATAGTGTTCACAAGCAAAAGGTCGGTATTCCCTCTTATTAATACGTACCAATAGTATTAATTTACGGCTCTCCACACTATACGAACAGCGTAAAGCATATGCAACTATCTGTTCTCGGCTTGTACTTCGCCAGTTTTGAATACTTTTATATGGCCTTTATAAAATTATTCTGCTAAAGATGATTGTAATTTTTACGGCATAAGAACCCACTTATGACAAGGAATTACCCTACCTTTGATGTGCCAAGACCCGCACTTACGTTTGCGTCACATCTTCCAATTCTCTATTTCTTACCTCGTTAACCCCTTATACACCAATGCTCCGTCACTCAACGTTGAGAGTAATATTTCTCCTGTTACCATCTTGCCATCAGCATCGACTGCGTAGATCTTTTCGGAATTTGCTACTAACTGAGATGTACACATGGCACCATCAGGCCCTAGATAATACCACGCTTGGCTATACTGATACCATGTATTTATCACCATGATTCCAGCACCATTAAACCAATACCATTTGCTATCAACTTGCGCCCAATCATTGCGGACTGGAAGACCGGTATCTCCGTTATAATACATCCAACCATCTGTAACCTGCACCCAGCCTGACGATTTCTTTACCTCTGTACCTGTCAGTGCCGCTTTGAAGGCTTCCCAGGTATGTTGTGTATGATTATATATAAAGGGATTGGGACAGATTTTTCCGGTAACGTCATAGTGTCGAATTACATGATCCGCCGGGATATCGTACAATTTCATTAGATACTTTGTAAGTTCTATAGCAGAAGAAACGGTGGCGTTCTCAAAGTACCAATCTTTACTTGTATCCGCTTTGCTTCCATTGTTTCTTACACACATTTCAATACTAACGCAATTAACATTTTTTGCAATACCATATAATGAGCCACCACCTGTAGATAACCTTGATCCACCAACAGCCCAACAATATCTTGCAACTGGATCTGGATTATACTGCCAGACATCTCCAGCGAACCCAACAAAAAAATCAGCCGATGCACTTGTTGTAGTCTGCTGATTATAATAATTTACGTTAGCCTTGGCATCGCCGGTGGCCCCAACGTAATGTATAACTATGTATTCTATTTTTCCTGGGCGTACAGATGTATTGTGTGTCCCGAAGTTTGTGTTTTGATTAATATTCATGTTTAACTCCTTTCGATGAGATAGGAGAGTAGTTTGCTCTTCTTGATTTTTGTTTAGGATTTTCCTTTCCTTTGGCATAGGTTTAGAGCCTCACACGCCGACTATTGAGCGCTTTACGCTTGTTGTGAGAAAAATAATATATTTAATTCAATACTATATTTCTTAATAACAATTTGATATAATAAGTATATATCTTATAAGTCATGGAGACGGGTACAATATGAACAAAAGCAATATACCAACATATAAGTGGATTATTTTTTGCATTTTAATTTCCATCATATCTTTTGTAATAGGCTTTTATCGGGGAGAAAAGATATATTTATGGATAATTACTCCGTTTAATAACGCTCAAGGAGAATTTGATTATAGCATCCTATGGACTGCTATCGGTGGAATTGGAACGATTTTTCTTTCTGGAGTTACCATATGGCAAACACAGCGTACAAATCAACGAGAAATAATAGACAAAAATACTGTGAGAATTATTGCTAATAGCGATTTATATTCATCAGGCTCCTTTGATAAAACCAAGCGGCCTTTGATATATAAACCCAGTAACGCAGCAAATGAAATTCTTGTATATAAACAAGATACCATAATTAACATGTTAACCATGTACTTTGAGTACAAGGTCTTTAATGATTGTATTCCTGATGAGTTTTTTATCGAAAATCCAAGATTGTTGTACAATAATGGTGCCGGTAACTTATTGTCTGCAAATGTCAATATCAGCGGTAAGGCAGTAATTGCAAACAAAATGAATCCATTTTTAATTTGCTTTAGAATTGTAGATGATAATATTGACTTATCAAACGATGATTTCTGGTTTTTTTATGAGTTAACATTAATAAAGAAATGTGCAATTGGGTCTGTTGCTACTTCATATGAATGTATAAATGTATTCCATATGACTCAAAATAAGGATAACACTTTATTTTACGACACTGAAATTAGAAACATACTAACTCACCAGAAGAGCAGCGCATACTTGTTGAAATAGCAATGAAAGACGGATTCTATATGAATGCCTCATCTGATTCATCTGACTCGTCATTTTTAATAATGTAGTGGTTTTTTGTGGTTGTTACATCGTTGTGCCCTAATAATTTTTGAGCAACTTCAGCGGATTTCTTTTCATACACGACTAAGTTAGTTGCTCTGCTTTCACGAAATAGATGCGGATGAACCCTACGTCCAACGATTTTTGCAAATAAATTAGTACACCAACCGTTAAAAGTACCTTCTGCAACCTGCCTTACTTCACCTGTTTTTTTAACTTTTATTATGAACATATAGGGGTTATCGTCATCTCCACGAACTTCCAGCCACTTCTTGAATACGTCCATAACCTCTTCGCCAAATTTTAATTTTCTAGGTTTTCCAATAACCGAGGCTCCCTTGCATCGTATAGTGTGAGTTAAATACCTCTTAGAAATTGCCTTGCGCTCAGTTCCATCTTCATCTACTACTGTAATTTCCTTTTCAATAGGAGTGTAATTAATAACTTCCTTTAAAAGTTGTCTTGCTTCAGCTCTACGACAACCCGTTGAATATGAAAACATTAGATAGGCCAATTTTTCCCATTCTTCACGGCTTTCCAATTCCTCACATAAATTAATATACTCATCTGGAGTAAGTGGTTCTTTGGGGTGTACGTATCCAGTTTTAACTACTTTCATTTCTTTTGTAACGAAGGATCTGAATGTAGGATACTCCTCCTCGTACATCATCATGATATAGTTACATATATTGCTAACTGCTGATTTTTTGAATTTAATTGCTGAATCAGACAATCCACGATTTGTTAGCCAATTTAAGTACCTGACAAATTCCTTTTTCTTGATGTCTAAACAGCTTTTGTTTTTAAGATTGTCTTTTACCCAATAGAAGAATATTTTAAGCGCTGATTCATAACCTATTTTTGATTTTATTGAAAGCTCCGCTTGATTTTCTAGATATTCTTTAACCATATCTCGATTAAATTCATTTACCTCTGCCCACATTTCGTCAGTAACGTCATCGCTTCTTTGTGCTATTTTTGTATCCATACATTTATTCACTTCCTTTCATTGCTTCAAATAAAATAAGCCCGTATCCTTTGACAGATACGAACCCACTTATACCAAATTATTATTCTGCATTTTCCTCCTCTTCGAATGTAGTGCCAGGAAACGTCTTCCAACCTCTTACAGAATAGCTATCGCCTGGATGAGACTTACCAGTAGCTGGCCCATACTCAACCATATGATAAAATTTTAAATGGTAATAATGCATACACAACTATCCTGTCGTTTCACGACTTATTGCTGAAATTTGATGCATAAATGATAGAACAAATTTTTTCATGCTTCATATTTTAAATTATAGAAATATAATAGGAGTGATATAATGACAAATTATCCCCCACCTTTTGGAGCACCTACTACTCCTCCTCCAAGAGTTCCTCCCAGAAAACCAAGAAATTCATATATTATTGATTGTATGTTCATGTGTACGTATGTATGGCCATGGATAGGAGATGAGTTTTGGTATTATCCAATTAGTGTACAGCACGGTGCAGTGTCAGGATACCGCTGGACAGGAAGAAATTGGACATTCTTTGGTTTTGATCCAGACTTGATTGATGAAGTAGCATGTGTTCCAGTACCTACACTTTATTAGTTAATAATAGGAAAAATATTAATCGAATGTAATATAAAATAAAGGCATCAAGATTTGCTTGTCCTGATGCCTTTACCATGTCATCATATCAAAAAACTTCATCCAACTTCTCCAAAAGTGTTTCAATAGTAATCATTTCTCCTAATGATACACGCCTATCCTGTCGTTCTTCGAGAACTTCTTTAAGAATCGAAATCTCATCCTCTGTTAGTTTGATTTCCTTAACATAAATGTCGTACACCTAAATCACCGCCCATCAGATTTCTTTTACATTGCTTGAAATCTTAAAGCGGATTTCATCATGTTCTGGCTTAGTCCATGCCTTTCCACCTGCGAGGGCAGCAACACCGGATCTTTCGCCAACGTGCTTTACAGAAAATGTACCAAGTCCAGGGAAAGTAACCTTTTCATTTTTGTTAGAAGCTAAAGTTTTCTTTACCACATCTGCATATGCCGCTAGTATATCGTCAACATTTTTCTGAGGCAACTCGGTAATTCCTGCAATTTCCTTTAATAAGTCCGCCTTGTTCATAATTTATTAAATCCTCATTCTTTCTTAATTTTAGTCAATAAAATAGAAGAGTAGTAAACTCTTCCTTTAATTAGATCACTACATTAAATGTGGAATCCAGCCCACATTCTTTGTCCCATAGGAAGCAAGTACATTTCCTAATTGCACCGACATATCCGGAATTATGATGCCACGCATCTGTTCCTGTTACAGAAGATAAGTTTCTAACTATAACTCCGCCATCTTCAGACACTTGTTCAGAGTGTAGATGACCTAAATGAAATTCCCTGAACCTAGTACGTCCCCATGCTTCAGCAGCTTCCACTTGCATAATTTTTTCTATGCGCTTTTTCTCTTTTTCTCCATGTGAATATCCAATGAGACATTTGCCAAACTCTTTATATTTACGAGGAGAGGTTGATAGATCAACTGTAACATTCTCATTATTATAAAAATAACACCAAACAGACATTACAGCATGATAGCTCGTCATAAAATCATGATTGCCAGGAACACAAAATACTTCGATTGGGGCTTTTAATTCAGAAGACAGCTTTGATATCCCGTCAATTAATAGTGTAACACCATCTTTGAATAAGGTCTGATGCTTTCTATCTGAATCTTGTGGAGTTCCACCTGTGGTTGTTGTAGAAACTGTATCGTAATGAAAAAAATCTTGTCCAATTGGGAAAAAAATCTTTTCAATAGACTCATTTCTTAATCTAGCGACGCAAGTATCAATTACCTTATTAAAGCAATCTCTTGCAATTTGTGTATTATATTCGTCAGATACAATATCCGATGTTGAATATTTACCTAAATGCAAATCCATAATAGGAATTTCCGCTAAAAGACCAGTTTTCTTATTATATCTTTTAATAACTGGAGATGAGTACTCATTAATAAGACTCTCGTAAAAGTCATGAATTTCTTCTATAGATATTTCACTTCTTGGCTTGACTACTATTTTACTAGAGTAAAGTTCCTGGATTCCATCTTGTTTACTGTATACATTCCAAATATTATTTCTGGCTGAAACAAGCTCCCAATCTCTTATATCAAAACCATGTGCTTTTAATAAGCTATTGGGATTTTTTAATTCATCTTCCTTTATTACAATGAGTTTATCACTTGTAAAAGTACCATCTTTATTAATAGACGATTCCGACTTATATGTATTTTGAGCTTTTACAATATCGTTAATGTTTTCAGAAAGTGACCTATTTTTTAGATACTCTGTTCTAAATTGGCCACCGAAAATAGTAGAAGATGACTTCCTAATTGTATCAGCAGCACATTGAATGTCGTATTTATCTTTAATTTCAGACCAGTCTATATCACTTGACCCGTTAAGTTTCATTTCAATATCTTTACACACAGCTTCGTATGCATTAGTGGTTAAGCCATACTTTGCTATTTCTTCTTCGATGTTATACAGTATGTTCACCGCCCTTACTCGTCAAATTCATCTGGATCATCTTCATCAGACTCGATCAATTCGAGATCCTCATCTGATTTGAGCTGAACAGCAAACTCAATTGGCTGGTTTTTAAACGCATTAAGCAAATCGACAACCTTGACTTCCTGTTCAATATCATTTTCATCTGTATATGTAATTACGGCTCCATCTTCTGATAGAACACCTTTTACTGCTAATTTATCAACAATATTTCTCTTGAAAACTAATTTGGATTTTCCCATTCGATTAAATCTTCCTTTCATTCTTGAATTTTCACATAAAAATAGAAGAGTACTATACTCTTCCGAATTATTTTACCTGTCTAATGATTTTAGACTTTCTAATCTTATTTAAATCTGTAATTGCCTTTCTGGATTCAGTTACGTAATATTTCTTGTACCGGCTGTAGGTGTGATGTAGGTCGCCTTCACTACCAAATGAATGCCCTAATCGATGCAACTCAATGCTTTCTGACTTCGTAATTACTACGATTGTAAAAACCTTCTTTCTTAATATGTATTTCCGTATACTACGGGAACTGGCTAAGTAGGAGTTGAACCTACGCCATCCTGTTTAACAGACAGGCGCTCTAACCAACTGAGCTATTAGCCAAGAAGATACCAATGACAACAAAACCAGAATTGTAATGCTGCCATTGGCATGAAAGGATATATGAACTACATAAAAGGTAAATTTCAATTTGAATTACTTGTACTTCCATACATGATATATACGAAGGCAAAAACGCCTATAAATGGCTTAACCACGATTAAAAATAGGATTTTTCTAAATCAAACATTTTTATTCCTATGTTCTTTCATGCGAATTTTTGTTTTGATTCTGTTCACTTCAACACCGCAATTTTCACAATATAACGTTCTATTGTTTGTTTTTTCAATAAGTCTGCCACACATTTTACAGCGTTTGTATTTCTTGTGATCGCGTACATTGTAATATTGCTTTTGATATTTTCTAATTTCTCCGTCAAGACTTCTGTTTATGTATCTAACATAAAAATTATCTTCAGTTAGAAAATCAAATCTACTTAACAATCTTGTCTTATCTTCGTATTCGCCTATGAGTTTACAATTATTAAAACATCTTCGTAAGAACCCCTCAATTAATTCCTTATAGTTTTCCCATGATAATTCCATTTTTTGTCTTTGTAGCTTTTCCTTTAGGTCTATAGATTCCTGTATGGCGTTATCTATGGTAGCTGTAACAGAGTCAGCACCCATATCCTTTATGCTTTCAATCCACTGGAAATATAGATGTTTTGGTGTTTTAAGTAATTCCATGTACTCTTTTGATAAAATTATTTCCTTATCAAAATACCTAGTATAGATATTATTTATTTTTTGCCTAATGATAGAACACCAATTTTCATCTTTTGTCATTGATTTATAGTATTTATACTCAACGCTTGACCAAGCGTTAAATACTTGTCCCATATCTGTTTCCAATAAGCCTTTTCTTACATTAAACTTTATTGATTTTGTGTAAATGCGTCTTTTATTATTGGAAGACCAGATAGAAGAGCAGAACGATTTGAATATTTTGTCCTTTTCTTCTTCTGATCCAGCCTCTTTATAGTCCTCAATTATTTCGTACAAATATGTTTCATTACTATCGTATATATGTATCACCCACCTCAAACTCATAAAATTTACCTAGATATTCATAGGAGTCGTTTGTTTTATAAGGAACTTCTTTTATGGAAATGTTTCTTTTAGGATTTGTATTATTCTTAAGATTTTGAATAATATATTCCCCATATGCAGACCAAGCTAGTGACTTGCTAATAGAAAGACTACTATAAGATACCTTAATTATGTAATTAGCAATTAAATTTTCGTCCATGTTTATATCTTTGGCGATTCTTGATTTAAACTCATCAATCAGAAGACCCATTGGAAAACTATCATGTTTACCAGCCGAGTTATCTCTTACATTTAAATGCTTCCTGATTTCGCTCGCATAATCATTAATGTATCTCCTGCATATCCTCATCACCCTTTTGTTGGATAGATCTAAATCATTATCTATAATCAAACATCTTGTATCAACTAAATTATTAATGTCATTGTCCCATAAAACTCTTTTCTTTTCCCAAGTGCAAATATAATCACATAACTCATTCATGGGGGAAGGAGAGAAGTATGCATTTAGCTTTACCTTGTCTTCTGATTTTTCTATACCTTTATTTTTTTCACGCAATGATAAAAAGGTTTTCATTTTTTTGGGATAATTAAAGAGTAGAAAATATGGTAATTGCTTCATGTACTTTCGCAGTCCACTATTCATATGCCACCTAAATCCGGTTTTGATAAAATCAATCTCTTTACCCTGGAACACTCTTAAAAGAGAAGAATAGTCTGAATATAACTTCTTGATGTCATCATTTACTGCATATCTGTTTTCAATACTTGTGGCGACGTTAGTTATTTCCCCAATACGATTATCTCTTGTCATAACCTCATATTCGATGATATTTTCCTTTGTATATGGCTTTGCTTTTGCAGTCACTTTATCCTCTATATCTAATATTATCGGCTTTTCAATTTTAGAGGATACGAGGATTTTATCTTCGCTCAACAGGAAAATATCCCCATCTGTATCGGCACCCCCCTGTTGTGGCAGAGAGATATCATTCATATTGAACATAACAACATCCTGGTCTTTAAAATGGCTAAACCATTTTGATGTGATTTCGTTCTGAACAATTTTAACCTTATTTACCTCTGATGGGTCAACCAATGGTGATCTAAATGACACACAATCTCCGATATTAAAGTTCCCACTATATAATTCTCTTTCTCCTAAGCAGCCCACCGGCTCCTTACCAACAACATATTGCAAATACCCGTACATATCGCCAACACCAGTATGATAAAATCCAGAGCAATATATTTTTCCAACCTTCATCTCATCAATAGACTTCTTTAGCTTGCGATATATAAATTGCTTGACGGCAGGATCTTTTAACATAACATCATTTATCATAGCAGCTTCTAGATATTTGCTTTCTGGTTCATAATCTTCAGTGTTGTTTATACCCATGAATTTATAGGTATAAAACTTATCACCTTTGATTATTTTTTCAAATAGTTCTGTCGTATATCTTGCCAATTTAATTATTTTACCATCATTGCTATTATCGAGAACATCATAAACACCATCAGTCCCACTGTTATAATAATCTACGTATTTCTTATTCCACAGATCCAGGCACTGCAAATACTGAAAGTTCATGCGCGTATATTTGTTTAAGTGTTTAACATGATGACTGTATTTGCTTATACCAAGGCTAAAACCATATTTGCTAACCGTTTTCATGTATTCAGTCCATGCCTCGTTGCCATATTTTTCTTTGAAAATTTTGTGGCCTTTAAACATAGATGTATTCCAGATACAATCTACATCGTCTATATGATGCCGCTTACCATATATGTCGGTTATGTATTCATATCCCCACTCTCTAAAAATGTCTCTAAATGGAACATATACTGAATAGCCTTTCATGAGTGGAATTCGTACTTGTGAACCGATTGCGTCATAATCAAGACCTATCTGTGAGCTTACTTTTTCCACAAATTCTTTTTCATGGCAACCACTTCCGTCAAAAGGAGAAATTTTAATATCTCGATAGCCTTCCTCAACTTCTCTGGAATTATATTTCTTTATTTTTCCAGTTTCTTTATCCACAAACTCTTTTTCTTTTTCTACCACATACTTAATCCATTGATGTTTGATTATCTTTTCATACTCATCAACTATTATAATTCTTGGCATATAATCTTTGATCAAAGTGCATGAGCTGAATAATAGACACCTTTGAGATTCGTATTTAGAAATAACGCATTCTGTAATCTCAATGTCCATCTGGGTTATCATATATAGTTCATCAAATATCTCATCGCAAACAAAAGCTGTTATTCCATCCTTTCCCTGAGAAGCGGATTTCCCAAAACGAGTATAATGGACACCGTTATATATAAATCCAGTATCTAATATTTGTCGCAAGGCCGATTCTTGCTTTGGATTTTTTTTGGCAACCATAAGGATTATTTCACTTATATGTGTAGATTTTCTACCGCGTAGCTTTTCTATTTGGTCAAACAATAGTGAATCACCTTGTTCTATTAAGTACTCGTTTTCAATTTCAGCCTTTTTATCAATAGAAACATTGAAATCCTGCTTTATTAGTATATTGATTGGTATTTTTACAAGCGTATATTGAGCATTATTGATTGCACCTCACCCCTATCTTAAAAACTTTCTTGTATCCATTACTTGAGTTCTATCTATTATTAATCAACAAACCACACTGGAACCTTACAATCAATCCCTTCAGCTGCTCTATATATTTTATAAGAACTATACCCGTCAACCAGCTCGAAGTCCTCTTTCAAAACAATCTTACTTTCGCAATATCCATTCCTATGGTAGAACTGCCATTTTCTTTTATATTTAGCCGGTTTAATTATCGACCGCCTGAATTGTGGCGTAATATGTATATCACTCAATTTAACCCAGTACTCATATCCAGGTTCATATATACCAACCAACCTCTTTACGAATCTGATAAACCCCTTAATCATTTGCACTTTTCCTCTCTTTCTCTAAAATTTCAAAACCCATATCAAAACATTTCAACTCATACTCATATCTGTCTATGTACTTCTTAAAGAATCCATTTGTGAGAAGATCCGTAGCATACTGAGCCATATCTCGCTTGATGGCTTTCATGTCAAAATCCATTTCGATATTAGCTGCCTCTTCAATGAGATCCCATTTACTCACGGTATTTTCATGTAGTAGGAGAGTAGTGTAGTATTTCTTTTTCTCGTTATCCCACCTCGCCATTGCAATGATTGAATAGCCATTCTGTAAATCAATTGAAACTGTCACATTTGCCTCTGTTTCGTATCTAAGCATATTTAATTTCCTTTCTATACATTAATATTGAATTTTTGAATGTGCGCCTGTTAGGTAAGTATTTCTCCATTGAATGTAGTGAAATTTTCTACGTAATGGTGGTTATTGAAAATTTTGGCTTAAAACTCATTCTACGTTGTTTTGCTCGCCTGGTATTTTCTCATTCGTTCGCCGGCCGCTTGTCTCTGCTCGTCTGACAGCTCCTTTTTCTTTGCCCGAAAACTGATCAATGTTTTGTCTTGAAGTAAATATGTTTTGCCACACTTTGTCTCCTCGATAATGGAATACATTTCAGGACTGGAATTACATAATTTATCTAGTTTGGTAATATAGGTACTGTCAGACGTATAGATCGTCGCAATTTTCTCGTCCCTCATCATATTGATACATACTTCTTGTTCATAAACTGGAACAGAAATTGGCGATTTAAATTCCAATAACTCCTCATTTTCGAAATAATCATCGTTTATTTTCATCATTTTCTCCTTTTGAATTTTTTATTCGTTACATTTATATATTCTCTAACCACACTTCCCAATATCCATCACGATACTTGGTCTTCAACTGTTCTTTACCAAAGTAAAACTTTGCAAGATCCATAATTTGATATATGTAATAACAATAGTCAACCTGCCCGGAACGAATATTACTCAATACATCATTTATGAAAGCACAATATTGCTGCCAATTAGTACAACCATGGTAATCCCCCTTTGTTTCTTCGTTCCACAAGCCTGATTCTTTTGAACCTTTTCCGCCAAGTTTCTTAACCTCTTTTGAATATCCTTGATTAAATAATTTTCTAACATTAAATTCCTTTTGCCATTTTTCATCTGTTAAGGTAGAAGATGGGCGTCCATTTGTATTTGATACAATTTTCATTTCTCTTAATTCTTCAAGTGTCATATTTTTATACTTTCTCTCCTCAATATTTTTAACTTTCTTATTTTCTAGTGATGAATGCAAATTATCGGCATTGATCTGGTTATTAATTCTCTTTTTATTTGGGAGAGTGGTGTTAAAATCTTCTAGTGAAATTTCACCTCCATATGTTCTATGTTTTCTGTTTACGTATGTATTTGTTCCTGTCATGTAATTTGTAATTCTCCTTCTTATATTTAGTTTTTGTGATTATTTCTTGCATCATCGTTGACCGCCTTTCTGGTGAGCCACTGATTGATTTGGTTTCATGTATATATTCTCTGTTTTTACTTTATATCAGTTCGTTTTCCTCCCTTTGATTCATCAAAACTTTCAACACCGTAAATTTCTAACATCTTGCAAAGCGCCCACTCAATTTCCTGTTGATACCCTTCTTTATTAAGAACATAGATATTTGGTACGTTTTTGGGAGGTTTGCTTTTATCCGGTTGTATACTACCTACTTCTCTTTTGACCAACAAGGCATCTCTGTTATTGGTATGGGTAGTAAGATAATCAATACATTGACTAATTGTATCTTTTGACATAGAGAGCTCACGTGCCATACTTTCTATGCTTCTCCAATACGCCTCTGGTTTAGTTTCTGGGTTGAACATGACTTCTGAACCATCTTCATTTTTAGGCCTGGTACCTATGTATGAATTAATATAGAGAAATGCCATAAGTAAACATTCTCTGTTTATGCTTGAATCGTTCAACATAATTACATCAAATTGAGAAGACGTAAGTTTACAAAAATGTCTCGGATAATCGAAGTTTTCTGATATGATTTTTATTTCAATTCCAGTATCATATCCAAGCGAATCAAGGTCTTGTTGAACTTCAATCATCTTATTGTTTATCATGTATTCGAGAACATCTAATATTTCTCCAAATGCTTTTGGTTTTCTACTGGTTGTTTTATAGCCATAGAACTCCAAAATTTTTCTTATAGTAATCCAACTAAAATTTTCATATGAGCGATATTTATCAATTAAGATATATGTAATATAGAATTTGCGGCTAACTCCAAATTTCGTTTTTATGTTTTCCTGTATGTATTCATTTGGAAACCTAGTAAAATATTCTGATTTTGTAATAATATAATCCTCCTTTTATTTAACGAGCGTTCAGCAAACGCTCTTTTTAGAGCCTCTAATTTAATTTAGTCGTTCAGCAAACGTCACTTTTATGTATGTCTACTGAACTGAAATAAGATATAACCATTTAATAAGACAGACAATTGTTTTCGCTTTCAGCTCAAACAGAACGAGGTGCGTGTTTTGTAGTTTTCATATCATCTCTTTATTAATTCTGTAACAAGTATTGCTTCTAGCCTTTTGCAAGTTTGTCCTGGTAGCAAATACGACTAATCCGTCTTTAGAGTATGTAACTCTATCAATATGGTAATCAGACCATTGACTCTGCCACATATCACCTGGCTTTGGAGCTGTGTTTTTTGGTAAAACAGGATGATCAGATGATTGGTAATGATATTGTTGCTGTGGTAGCTCTCTGATATAAAACCTCATAGTGAAATACCTCCTTAATAGGTGCTTTCCAAAATTGTGATTAAGTATCTGATATATAATTCTCTATTTCTATAATGATTCCTTTGATTATTGATTTGTATTTTACCGGTAGCATTAAATAGGAGAGTAGTGGAGTAATATTTGATTCTCTGTTTTAATGTAAAAATACCCCACCATTACAGTGGAGATATTTATGTGTGATTATTAAAAGACCCCACTATCGTTAAGATAATGGGGTTTAGCTATTTATAAAGGTTTTGGCAATTGGGTAATAAACTTTGCCCTTCCGTCTTCGTAATTTATGAGATTTAGTGAATGGTATTGTGGTAACACTTCCATATCTTCTAATGTATATGGTGCTAATTCGTCTTTAAACTCGTTAAAATTAGATTTTCCACTTCCCTTCATAAGCATATAACTTGCCCCTGCGCTTCTTAGGGTTTGGTCAATAATTGAAATCTGACCTAAGTATTGACATGAAAATACAAATTTGTTTCCGAATTTTCTAGTCTGTGGAAGAGTTTCCTGTTCTTTTAACATTTGCATAGCTGTTTTAGCTTGAAATATTTCATCAACAAGTACATGAAATCGTTTTGGCTGATTGTAAATACCACCTCTTACCAGAGTGGCACACCATATTTTCGTGAGCCAATAGGTTACTATTACATTTTTTGAATATGGAGTAGCAAAATATTCTTGCGGCATTTTGACTAAAACTATTTTTCCATCGTCCATTGCCTTGACTAGATCTATATTGTCTTCGCAATTCTTGTTGAACATCATTTTCAGTCGCAAATCTTTCTTTAATAGGTTAATTCTATGATTTATACCGTCTATTTTTGCGTTTCTAGTGCCTATAACGGAGTTATCCTTACTTAGATCATTCAACTCCTTTAAGGCGCTGATTTCATCTGCTAGAATTTCTTGCAGATTCGCAGGTATCTTTTTAATACATATTTCACGATATTCAAAATCGTTTAAACACCTTACCACATCTTTGAGGCTTGCATTTGGATTAAGAAATACAATATTGCTAGCAGAGCTTAGATATCTATCCATACTAGTGGATAAAGGTTCCCCGTCTACATTTAAGGCATCTATAAGCATTTGTACATATAGAGACTTTCTGTTAGATACGTCAAGTAAGTCAAGGTGATTATTTGTTTTGGGCTGTAATTCATTGTATCCAAATCCCTGTGCTTCATATATATTTGACATATCCAATATTATTAATTTGTCTTTAGAGACAATCTTTTCGATCGTTGTTGATAGGTCGCAGTTCTTAATATAATCAATGACAATCGCACCTTCGTCTCTTGATTGAATATTATTTACATAATTACTTATATAAGTAGTCTTACCACTTCCTTGCTCTCCAATTAGTACCAATGGGAAATTGCCCTGGTCGTAATTATCTCTTAGATACGCTTTTGTCTTGCTGCCTTTAAATGTGCAGGTTCCAAGATAGATATACCCACTTTGCAACTTATCTGGTACTTGCGTTTCCAATATATTTGTATGATCTATGCTTTTATATTCATCTAGCAATTCTCTTCCGGGCAGACTAATAAAATTCTGCCCCTCTCTAGGTTGTATTTTGATTGATTCAACCCCTTTGATTCTCGTATCTAGTAAATCTATATCTCGATTCATTTTCCTTGAAATAAGTCGATTATCAGCGTCTAGGCACTGAAAGCTTCCACATATACTTATTGCATTATTGTATTCTCGTTCTTTGTCATTGCTCTCCGATAAGCATAAAATCTGTGCATTTACTATTGTTGATTCGCGCTTTTTGCTCGTGTCGTCGCTCAGAACAATATCCTTCAGACGTTTTTCTATTATATTTGTGGGGCTTAAACTTAAACAGCTTAAAACTGTATCAAAAGCTTTGCTTAATAGCATTAGACCCAATCTAACAATATAAACAGTAGATGCTTTGTTTTTATTAATTGGCAGGTCTTCTTTTAGTTTTTCAATGGTTTTATCATATCTTGCTCTCCAAGATTTTTGATATATAGGGGCAAAATTATAAAATACCCCTACCTTGTCACCGTCCTCCATTATATGTAAAGTGGTTAATAAGCTGTTTAGTAGCACATTATTTCGCTTGTCACATGTTAGACTCATAGCATCATCATTTTTATATGTCATGTAATATTTGGTACACTCCTTGTTAAAAAGAGGTATTTCATCAACTTTAGTGATTGTGATTTTATTGCTCCAAGTATCTATAATCTTATCTTTAAAAAGGTTAAAGTGAGTTTCTGGTACCACAAAATAAAATTGAACATCATTTTTCTCCATGTAAATATAATAGCTAACTTTGGCATTGCACTCAAAGAATAGTTTTTTATTAATGGTTCTTATTTGTTTATCAATACTTTTGTACAGTCCGGCTACTAAGGTAATAAACTTATCTGAATTGTAATTACGGATAGAATTAGACGGTGTAAGCTTTAGGAACACATATTTAGGTCGCTTATATTCAATGTAATCACTAATCTTTATGGAATGTTCTTTCATATTAGTGCACTCCTAATCATTAAAAATAAAAGATATATCAAGAAACATTTCATGCCCAGAGCAAGAGATTTCTTGTCGCCTGTGCAATATACCGTTACAATGCACCAAACGACTACTAATTTACAACCCCAAGTAACAAACGGATTCAAAACATCAAATATGCCATTAACTAGCCATATACCGAAATCTACGAGATTTACTCTAAACGCTTCACCAAACCAGTCAATGGAATTTCCCACTAATCCTTTGTCTGTTCCATCACCACTGGCGATAGAATTAGTATTACTATTCAACATCATAGATATTTTAACTACGAACATATACAAAAATATCACCTACTTACAAAATAAGATTTATGATTAGACTAATAATCCATTGAATTAATGTTAAGAAAGTGGTTAAAACTAATGATAGAACGATTGCGATAACATCCTTATTTTTTATATTAATTTT
Organism: Lacrimispora sanguinis; assembly: GCF_044987295.1. Lineage (NCBI taxonomy): Bacteria > Bacillati > Bacillota > Clostridia > Lachnospirales > Lachnospiraceae > Lacrimispora > Lacrimispora sanguinis. The sequence goes on from NZ_CP173277.1 coordinate 4,817,453, forward strand.
GTTAATTAAGATACGAGTGAAAACAAATACACCACACAACACAAAAATAAATGATAACATGGCGACCCTCCTATTGGAATTTACTCTGTACTGCGTCTAAAACATTAACGATCGCATATAGACAACCATAGCTTAAGCCACCGTGAATTACGCTTTTAATAACTCCCTGGATATCGGAATTGTTACCATCCTTTATTATGTCGCTTGCCATCTTAATGGCGAATATCCATTTTGCTATGTCGCAAATTGAATAATACATCATTTTAAAAATGTCATCTAATTGATTCATATATAATTTCCTTTCGAAATGAGGTGATCTTAATGGGATATTTAGATTTAGTAATAATCTTTGGTTTAATTAAGTTTTTTGGGACTGTAGCTGGATATTAATAGATTCTTTAGAATAGGTACAAGAAGTACACGCATAATTCGTAAAATTTGCGCATACACATGTCGTGTAGTGCAATCGACGCGAGTTGATGTAATGGAATGACATTCATATGGGGTAAGCCTACCCTTTTGTTATGGCTTGATTACCATAGTTAAATATGTTAATATTAAGAGGCTGATCTACTCGGTTAGCAATAAGGTTTCTCCCTGTGTAATGTTAGCGCATTACATGGGGATTTTTTAATCTAAGAAATTAAGTAATCCTTGGTGCTGTTGCTTTGGTTGTTCCTCTGTGTTTTTTCTTTTGTACTCATCAATGGCTAAATCCTTTAACCATGCACTTGGAGAACTGTGTTCCCAAACAAAGTCATGTAACCATTTTTCATCTGCTTTCCATGTGATCTTGACTGGCTTTAAATCATCGGCCACATGCAACACTCCTTTCTGCAAATTTGAAATAACCTATATTATAGTACCCTATCGCATTAGCGAATTGTGGGTTAACTATCTTATTGACATCTTGGAACCTCTTTCGGAATGCATTATATAACAAGTCAGTCCCGCCACCTACTAGATACATCGGTGTAGTTTCTGTTGGATATTTTAGCTTAATTTCTTCGACTAAAATATCTATGTAATCTTGGAGTAAAGGCTTTAAAAAGCTGAGGTCTTGCTGCACACCTCTAAATTTTAATCCCATTAAGAGTATCTTTTCTGCATATGAATTATCTAGTTTTAGTCCATATCTATTATTGACTATTTCCATAATAGAAGAGTAGAGAGTCCTCATTCCCTTGTACCATGTATCAGATTTAAGTATCTGGGAACTAGTTGCTGTAAATTCTACGAGGCATGGGTCTACCGTTAGTCCTCCAATATCTATTATAATGTACTCGCCAAGAAGCTCTTTCAGTGTGTATAAAGAAGATACTCCTTGTGGACTTACTATGACATCATGTATTTTGAAGCTACAAGGCTTGTTATCGTACGATACAACACATTTATTGTAGCCTAAGATGCTTTCCTTAAGCCTTACCTTTTGTTCCTCATATTGACCGATTGGTAAGCCAGCAACTACGCACAAATCTTTTGCGTCACTCATTACGATATTGTAAATGGTACAAACCTTATTCAATTCAGTATTTGTCTTGTCAACCTCACTCGTCATTTTACCAGATCCAATGTAATAGTTCTTTCCGTCTATCGTAAGTTTTTTAGAGCCAACCACACTAGTATCATTTGTTGAATATGCGCTCCGAAAAATTCGTCCATTGTTATCCTTTGTATGGCTGTAACCTACATCTAGACCTTTAATTAACATGAAAACCCCTTTCGAATATTTTACCTTGTTTTGGCAAATTTTCTCTTGCTCTTTGCTAAATACTATGCAAGGTTTTCGAAAGTAGTACCTAATTGGGGAAAATTTTTCCTAATTTAATTTACTGAAGATTATTCATTTATAGAAGAAAATTGGTAGGGTAGGAGAGTTATATGGACTTAAGAGCGTTTTACTGTAATTGCAATTAATTTAGAAGCAACTTGCTTATATAATTTTTAGATGAACTAAAACCGTACTTCGGTAGATGGGGTAATTTGCGGTGAGAAAACAAGGAAAAGCATTGATTATATTGGGATTAAGGCTGATCTGGGACGAGTGATATTAATGAGATGTGGAGCTGATTTTGGCTAAAATGAGGAAACTTCGGGGAAAGCTTGATAAATCAATGGTTTTTGGAGTTTTAGAGGTGATATTTGAGGATTTTGATGTGATTTTGAATTGTCTGAAAACTTTATAAGTACTGATTTTGTTGGGTTTTGTGGTGATTGTCCCGAAGGTGCTACCGAAGTGATTTTGTTAATTGTTTGTATTCGGAGTTCAATTTTAAACATTTCATGCGGATGGAACTGATAGGAGCTTTTGGAGAGGTAGGAACCATTCCTAAAATGTAAACCTACCCCCACCCATCAGGAATCCCACAAAAGCCTTGTAAATCAAGCAAAAAAGTGAACTTCTGTTATTTCTTCACTTTTATATATTCTTACACCATGACACATAGTATCGATAACTATATGAAACTCATCTGGTTTTGTTGCTTTTACAACGAAATAATAACGTGTGTGGTTAAATTGTATATACAATAATTATTGCCGGTATGTTCGAAAATAAAGATTCATTTATCAATGGATAATAGACTAGTATACTAGTAGTTCATTACCACGCATTCGTATCACATGATACAAGTCATAATCCTAGCTTACCCTTTCAGCCAGTGTAATATCAATCCTTCTGATCTGTTTCCTGGTCTAACTTTAGTCGTTCTTTCTTTTGATATCAATATGCAATTCGCAGCCAACAGCATCACACAATGCAACTAGTGTATTAAGAGTAATATTTCCGGTTTGCCCATTCAATAAATTGCTGACAGTCTGTTTGCTTTTACCCATTCCCTTGGCAATATCCATATTGCTTATATCGTAATCAATTTTTATATGCTCTATCACTTGCATAATGTCATTTATGTTTCCGTCATATATCATAGTATTTCCCCTTTTCATTTATGAATAGTATTGATTATACAATACATTTCATGATATGTCAATATACACAAAAATATAACGATATAAATATCAATCTTTATATACTATTATATCAATATAAGTATTGCAATATCGGTACAGTTATGCTATAATTAAGACAGTTAAGAAATACGAATCACAAACAAGTCAATCGAGAGGTGGTAACAAAAATGAAAAAATCAGAATATGGAATGACACTTGATGAATTATTAGATTCTCCAGAATGGACTTCGCTTATGAATAATTTAAATCATGAGCCACAAATGCAAAAACAGAACCATAATATTAGTTTAGCAGACACGGGCAGATATCCAGAACATATGTATTATTAACATATAATCAAGCCTAAATGACAAGCGTTATGTCAGATGCAACTCCTGACTAGGCTATCAACTGATTAAGATATCAGTTCCCATAATGAACGGACATAGGCTCATGAGTAGCAACGCCTCATAGTTGTGCTACCACTGGTAACTACTCCATTACAAAATTAGCGTGAAATGGGAAGTCCTACGAAAACGGACATTAAAGGCAGGGCGTTGATCTGGATAATCCGACGGCATAGGCAGAACAAAAATGAGTGGCGATAGTGTGTAAGCAGATAAAAAGGGATATATCTGAAAAAGCTGGTATATTCTTAGAGGCTGATATTGTCTATATCGTTCCTATGCATAAACAAATAACAAGCGTGCTTTGTGTCAGTACGAATATGGACTAGAGAATATTTCCTTAGAAACTCTAGGAGACACAACCTCATACAAGTGATGATACTTGCCCCATAAAACGGAAAAGAGCCTGACAGCTACCAACTGTCAAGCCCTAACCAACTACATAATGGGAGGTGATGGAAATGCCAAAAGGCTACTATGTTCCTTCCGGTTACATGGGTTTCATAAATAATAGCTACCAACTATTTGCCACTGAATCCGAGTATCTGGAATACATAAGTTAATCACCAAAGGCGGGAAGCTACCAACTTCCTGCCGATCCCAAAGGGAAACACATCGAAATGTGCCTCACTCCAACAAGTTGAGATTATCACATTTCATGCAATCTGTCAATTCTGGCAGAGAGTTTCCCAAATCAAACAGAGAATTACAACTTAGTAACCTTCCATACCGATTGACTATGCAACACGCTGTCAACCGCTTATCTATAACAATTCTTAGATGGTCCCTATAATGAAACGTCTGACTGATGTGGTACAGACAGGGCATTCGCCTACACGACATTGATAATAGAATAAATCCGCAACGTATGAAATATGTAAACGCTATACCGTAAAGGATAGTAGGAAGAAACCAGAAGACGTTAGGCAGGACGAAACAAACCGCTATAAGGCTATAGGCAAGACGGAGGCAACTACCTATAGAGGCAGATCAAAAGCGGTATATAAAGTAAATAAGCGATAAATTGAATTAGGGCCAGTAGGCTTGTTTTATATAAGAAGCAATATAATTTTATCAGTTATACAATGCAAGCGAAAATACACCATCACAGTATATAGCAAAAGGATTTTGAGGAAGTCGGGCAAAAGCGTAAAGCCTGGATTGGTGGCAAGTAGTAGACATAATCAAAATAGATATGCTTTCCCTGTCTGTGATACCGTATAAAAGCAAGTTGTGTCAGTAGTGCACAAGTATGAAATAATGACTTGCTTTTTCGTTTGCATGAATATCTGATAAAGATAAAATATAATAGGAGGAAAAGATATTCATGAATGCAAATGATTTATTAGAAAGTAAAGAGTTACGAGAAAAATTAGTTGCTAAAGTGGAAATTTTGGATAAGGTTAAAAAGTTACTTCTTATTCCTGGCACAGAGTTAGCAACGGTTAAACAAGTAGCGGACTTTTACGAGGTAGGAGAAGAGGCCATAAAGGCTGTAATCTTCCGTAACCGTAATGAGCTAGAAGAAGATGGATTAAGTTCTATATCAGGCAAGGAAACAAAAGAAATGTTAGGAAGTTGCAACTTGCAACCTCGTAACATGAGAGGTGGTTTCATATTTGAAGGCTTGGAAGATATACGCTTTAATAATAAAAGCAATGTATTTCTTCCTCGTCGGGCAATATTAAGAATCGGAATGCTGCTTAGAGATTCCGAGATTGCAAAGGAAGTCAGAACTCAACTTCTTAATATAGAAGAAAAGGCAACTCCTGAAGTGAAAACCGCCGATATCACAGAAGAACAATCCCTTGCTTTATCCGTTGGCATGGCATATGCTAGTGGCGATCCGGACGCAATTCTGATTGCCACAACTAAAATGATGAACTACAAAAACCGGCACATAGCAAAGCTTGAGGAATCAAAGATAGCATTAGCAAATGGAATTCTTGAATGGGAAGATAGAAGCCGGATCAATTTTGCAGTCAAGAAGATGGCGGCATTCGCCAAGATACCAGTAAGCCAGGCTTGGAATGAGTTATATAAGCAGCTAAAGAACAAGTACCATATTGACTTACCGAGCAGAGGCAAGCAGCCATGGGTGGATCACATTAAGGAAGAAGAATGGAAGAATGTAATTAAAGCTTTTTCTGCACTATGTGAATATTACGAAATTGAACCAAGCGAAATGTTTCACGATTTAAAAATAGAAGTTTAAAAGTAGGACTTGTAACGGTCAAATGTTATGAGTCCATTTTTATTATTAAAAAAGGAAAGAAGGTCATAAAATGAAAACCAAAAACATGATTATCATCGCAGCACTTGTAATTAGTGCTTTTTTCGTCGGTAAGCTTACTAATACGGACACCATCAACATGAATCAAGTTGTTGATATTCAGGCAAGCGAGTATGGAGCACAGATTGTTTTAAGTGACGGTAACGGCTACTATTGGGAGAGATAGCAAAGAAATATCCATTTCATAGGGAGGTAGGACACATGAAAACATTTTTAGATGATTATGAAAATATGGCAACGATTAAAAAGGGTTATGGTTTTCCGTACAAAGGGGCAACGCAAAAGGTGGATGAATTTACATTAACTTTGTATTCATTGTACGATAATTGTAAGATATATTTTCTTTCTATATATGAAACTGAAGAAGATGCAGTCAACAAGTTAAATTCTTTCAGTTGTGGAACATTTAAATAAAGTAAATGAAAACCGAATTTGATTTAGAAAGTAGAGGTGGCAAGATGAATTATTATTTGTTTGGTAACTCCATATTAACGGAGGGTCAGATGCATGTAGTATGGATGGAAAATTACATGGCAGAAAATAAAAATTTTCAGAAGTGGTTACAAACGCAACAAAGAGCATCTTAATAAAGCAGAGTGGAGCAGTCATAATAGACTGCTTTAATGCACCTGACACAAGTCAGACGGTCACAAGTCCGTAAGCATATAGAGGGAGGATCTATAATGGAAAAATTAATTAATATTGGTACATTGAATGGAATATCACACTATGCGAGTTTAAAGGTGGAACGCGATTGTTTTGGACACATTCATAATAAAGAATTATACAGTGTTCAGGGCGGTACTATGGAGTATATAAAGTCTGTGGGAATTAAAAAATGCATACGGTATGTGAATTTCGATTCTATGAAAATTGATATGGAAGATGTATACAAAAATTGTATTTTTACATGGAATGATAGCGAATATATAAATGCGATGGCTGAATAAAAATTCTTATTTTATCCCTAGTCAGAAGCCATTAGAAAATTCTAGTGGCTTTTATAGTGGGAATAAATGAACAAAACAATAAATAACGGAGGTAATTACAATGTCAAATTATTATGATTATAGGGAAGTAAAAGTTATGATAGCGCATAGATTAATGGCTTTAGACGGTTGGAAAGTTTACAATTATTCACCGGATGAGTCGGACAGTATGATAGACTATTATTGCCCTGCCACTTGGGGCGGTGTTGCAGAAAAGAACGGATATGTTCTTTGTGTTGACGTTTATGGAGCCAGAGAGGCAGAAGAAATTAGAAGGTATGACTATACTGGCTTTTCTGAAGATAGAGGCATTATGGACAAAATAAAGAAACTGGAAGCTATGACCGTTGAGCGTGGCGCGTCAGAATCAGAAGAAGCAAGCGCAAAAGTGATGATTGAAAGACTCCAGAAGAAATCCGAAGCAGCGACAGAAAACAAGGAGAAATATATCGTTGTCGGTATGATACCAGGGCATCAGGCACACCCAAATAAATGCAACTGGCATATTGAGAAAGATGGCATTATTATTGCAAAGGGTAATGGTATTTTAAAATATTCTGGAATCTATTATAAAGAGAACTACAAAAAAAGAACAGAAGATGAAATTAGAGAACAGATAAGAAGAACAAATGGCGGTTGTAGTTGGTTTAATGATACAGAGTTAGAAAAGTCAGTTAAATACCAGATGGAAGAGCAGGAAGAAACTTTAAAACTCAAAACAGATTTTGACAAATTCATTAATAAATTAGATACCACGTGCGGAGGACTTCTTGGAGAGGGTGACGGTTTCATTTATGAAAAAGTAACCGTTACAGAATACAAAAAGGAAAACAAAGCAGTTGAAACAGCAAGCGGAGAAGTTAAGGACGGACAATGCTTTATTCTTAAAGGCAGTTTTAATCATAATTGTTATAGGGGACTCGTTTACCGTATTCATGAGAACAAGACCGAAAGAGGATCATATTTTACAGCCTACAAACTAAACGGAAAATTGACAAAAGAATGCACCGGATCAGCTAGTCAAAATAACCGTTGGGGAACCTTTGGAGATAAGTTCCTTAAATGGGTAGAACAAGGACTTATTTCTTTCTGTGAAATACAGGAAGTGAAAGTACCTTATGAAGTAGAAAAGGTATCTAAAAAGAAAGTTACTACATCAAAAAGTACCAGAGCCGAAGAAACGGAGGAACAGCAGAAGAAAGAAACCGATAGCAATATTTATACCTATGAGATACTAGAAGATGTCGACACAAGAGACAGTTCAAATATATGGGTTGTAAAAGTAAAGGATTCTTTAAGTCGTGAGGAATACAAGGAGTTAAATAAGTATATGGGAGATATCGGCGGATATTATTCACGATTTAAACATGGATTTATTTTTAAAGAGAATCCAAGTGATTTATTGAATAACGAATCGGCCACGAAAACGGACGATCAAACAGAAGGTAACCAGGAAGAAAACAGGGAACCAGAGAAACAGAAACTCGTCATTGAATACGATATTACGGAAGATAAAAGCCCATCAGGAAAGATCATCTATTTGGTAAAAGTCAAAAATGAATTATCAAAGGATAATTTTTCAGAAGTCAAACGGAATCTTGCAAAAATACAAGGATATCATAGCAGCTTGAAGGACGGGTTTATTTTTAAATATGATCCAACAGAAAAATTAATTATATAGGAGAAGAAAACAATGTTTACATCGAATGCAGATTTTTACCCAACGCCAGGGCATCTTATTGAAAAAATGCTCTTTTCTTTGGATTTTAATAGGATTAAAAGTATTTTAGAACCAGAAGCCGGTAAAGGTGACATAATAGAAAAGATTAAGAAAAAAGAGGAGTCGATGTCCGACCGTTGGCAGAAGGTTTCCTTTGATATTGATTGTATAGAGCGGGACGAAAACTTACGACTTATTCTTAAGGGGAAGGGCTATCGTCTTGTACACAACGATTTCTTGACCTATGACACGATGAAGGAATACGACCTTATTATTATGAATCCTCCTTTCTCTAATGGCTGCAAACACCTTTTAAAAGCCTTGGAAATGCAGAAGAGAAACGGCGGTGCTGTCGTTTGTCTTCTTAATGCGGAAACACTTAGAAACCAGTGTAACAATGATAGGGTAATGCTTGCTAGACTATTAGAGGAATACGGCGCAGGTATTGAATATATAAAAAATGCCTTTACGGACGCAGAACGAAAGACAGATGTTGAAGTAGCGTTAATTAAGGTACAGCTTCCAGAGGTCAAAAGACAATCGTTTATCTTTGATGGACTTAAGATGACTAAAGAACAACAAGAATACGAGCAGACAGAAAACGCATATCTAGCAGAAAATGACTTATTCAAATCCATTGTAAGTCAATATAATTTAGAGGTAGAAGCAGGTATAAAACTGATTAAAGAATATAATGCAATGTATCCTTTAATAATGACTTCTTTTGGAAAAGATGAAGAGACGGGCGAAACAATACAGAAAGGCGGTTGCATTCTTAGCCTTGATTTATCGACAAATAGGGATAAATACAGCAATAAATTATCAGTAAATGGATTTATTAGGGAAGTACGAGGGAAATATTGGACAGCATTATTTCATAATGAAAAATTCATAGGACAGCTAACGGAAAACTTACAACAAGATTTTTATAATAGGCTTGAAGATTTAAAAGACTATGATTTTTCTTTATATAACATTTATGAATTGAAAATAGAGATGCAGAAGAAAGTCGTTTCTGGAGTAGAGGAAACTATCATATCTTTATTTGATGAATTAAGTCATAAGTATTATTGGGATAAAGACACATCAAGCAATATTCATTATTATAATGGTTGGAAGACAAACAAAAGTTGGTTCATTAATGAAAAGGTCATAATACCCCTTTCAAGTTGGGATTCAATATGGAATCAGTTTAGAATAAACGATTATAAGATCGTAAGAAAATTACAGGATATCGAAAAGTGCTTCAATTATCTTGACGGTGGATTAACTGATGCTATTGACTTAAAAGAAACATTGGAATTCTCACAGGAGTACGGTGAGACAAGGAATATCACTCTAAAGTATTTCAACATAACATTTTATAAAAAGGGAACCTGCCATATTACATTTACTAATCCAGAACTATTAAAGAAGTTCAATATTTTCGGTTCACAGAAAAAAGGCTGGCTTCCTCCTTCTTATGGTAAGAAGCAGTACAAGGACATGACATCAGAAGAAAAGGCTGTAGTAAACGAATTTGAGGGCGAGAAAGAGTATAGCAAGGTAATGAGTGACACTAAGTATTATCTATTCGACGGAAACAGCAGTATAAACTTATTAGAAGACAAGACAGCATAAAAGTCGATAAAAAGTAAGTTTTATTTGCTAAATGGAGGTTGATTTTATGAAAAGAAAAACATATAACAATGTTCTTAAAGCTGGAATACTTATTCAGAAAAAAGGATATGACGAAAAAGAAGCATTGGAACTTGCAGTAAGATTATTTGATAATTTACCAGAAGGAAAGGACGTTGAATTTTTAATTGATAAGGTAGCAACTAAAGAGGAATGGTTAAAGGATCAACAGAAATACGGATATTTATTTCAGGGTGGAATGAAAAGTTATCCAGTTGGGTATTAGGATAAAATGCACGTTTGATGGTGAGCAATCGGAGAATATATACCTGGTTGCTTTTATTATGCTCAAAATTAAGAAGGAGATTGTAATGGAGAAGTTTACAAATAAAGAACTGAAAATTATCAGTAATGGTTTAATAAGCCTTATCGTGAATGCTGCGAAGGCAAAGGGGCTTGTAACTGATACGGTTTCACTAGGCGAAAATGAACAGTAAAAATTATGTTGGTGGAGTTAGTTATTTGCCGTCGGACTGTGAAGACAATCCAAACGAGGTGGAGTTAGATTTATAGATCAAATTATATTTTTCAAAATATGTAAGGTTAAGTTGACAGGGCTATTTTATTGTGATAAAATCTGAATGTAAGGTTAACATTACATATAAGAAGGTGGAATAAACTTAATGAAAAATAAGGTTCGTCAATTACGAGAGGCATTGGGTATGACTCAAGAGCAATTGGGTGAAAAAGTCGGAACTTCAAGACAGGCTATAAATGCAATTGAAACAGAAAAAAATGAGCCTTCAATATGGCTTGCGTATGATATAGCACAAGTATTCAATGTGCCGATTGAAAGTGTATTCTTATTTGAAGAAAGTGAACGAAAATCCCGTGCGGATATCAGTAGGAGGTTTACAGATGGCACTAAGAGAAATTCGACTGTTTGATGATCATGTTTTACGTAAAGTAAGCAAACCTGTTGATATGGTTGATGATCGTATCAGAGAAATTCTTGGCGATATGGCAGAAACAATGTATAGCACAGAAAATGGAGGTGGATTAGCCGCATGTCAAGTCGGAATATTACGCCGTTTAGTTGTAATTGATATGGGTCAAGGCTTATTAAAGTTAGTTAATCCCCAAATTGTTGAATCTGAAGGAGAACAACTGGTTATTGAGGGATGCTTAAGTTGTCCTGGTATATGGGGTAGAGTGCGGAGACCCAAAAGAGTATTGGTTAAGGCACTTAATGAAAATGGAGAAGCCATTACAATTGAGGCTTTTGATGAACTTGCAAAGTGTCTATGTCATGAAACTGATCATTTAGATGGAGTATTATTTACAGATAAAGCAATCGAGTATTTAGACATCAAATAGTTCTCGAATTGAATTGTAGCATGTAACTGCCTTTTAACATAGGGTCTTTAAATGTAGTTAAACCTTCCAATGATAGTGATTGGAAGGTTTTTATACGAATCTTTAGATTTAAAATGAAGTTTTATAGAAATATTAAGCAAATAAAATTGTAATTTGATTGGAGGAAAGTAATAATGGATGTTAAAATTTCTTATTTACCAGTTATTTGTATTTCAATTAGGGAATCAGTGCCAGACCAAATTAAAGTTGATCATGAATACATGATTGACCGTCTATCTATTTGGATTGACAGAGAAGGTGATTCTTATGGCACTGTTTATGATGCGAAAAACAGACGTGTTGGTGAAATGATGTTATCACATTTTAGATGCAAATAAAAAATAGATTTTATCTAAAAGGAAGAAGGCGAATATCATGAAACAATATGTTACGTATATATGTGAAAAGTGTAGCAGAGAATCAAGAAATGCTGATGAGATAAGAGAGTGCGAAGCCTCACATTTAGGTCTTACTATAGATGAAAAGTTAGAATATGATGTTCTACAAGAAATTGTTAGAAGACGAAGCTATACTGTCAGTGTAACCAAAAATGAAAAGACTGATAAAGAATTTGAAGATGCAATTATTGAAATGCTTGCGTTTGAAAGAAAGCATGGAATAATCAAGTAGCTACATGAAAGACAGGATTTATAGGAGGATTTAAAATGAATGAATTATTAAAATATTGTGTAGGAAAATTACACGCTGAAGGCTATAGCGATTATATTCTGTTTAATTTAAGTCTGGCATTAGAAGCTGCTAAACATGGTGATAGTATTCTGGAAGTAGATAAAATGGTAAATATCAGAGATATTACAGGAATATCTCCATCATATGATCTATTCAATTATATTGATTCATATTATGGAGATGTCAGCCTGTTAGAGCTTGGAGAAGACGATAAAAATGATTTAATGAATCTTATAACTGAATATACAAACGGGATTTAGGAGGAAATAAAATGAAAAATCAATTAAGAACGTATTTTAGCATTGGTGCAAATACAACCAGAAGACTCACAAAAAGAGAAATTATTGACGCTATTAATAAAAATTTTCCGAATGACGATGATTGCATAGCAATTGCAACTAATACAGAAGTCAGACAAGAAGACGCGATTATAAAAAATCAATCAATAACTTTTGGTAAAATCATTGACTTAGATTGAGATGCACATTTTATAGCTAAGGAGGATGTATGGAATCGTTTTATATTTTAATAAGAAGTTTTTCTATAGGAGCGTTAATAGGGTATGCTATTTCTCGTTTGACTTGCAGAGGAGAGCATAAAAGGGGAGGGAATTATGATGAATTTGGTAAGAGATACGACAAGTGATTATAGCTGCCCATATAGCTATCGACGCATTGAAAAGCGAAAACAAAGACGAAATTTCATAATATGGAATCGAATCGTAGGAAGCATTTTATTATTGCTTTCTTTTTTTGTGCTCTATATGCTGCCAGACCAGGACGGAAATTGGACATTGACGGCTTTGTTGATAATTGTAAGCGCAGCTTTATTCGTAAAGACAGGAGGATTAAGACATGAGTAAGGCAAGGTTTAGATACGAACGGACAGAAAATGGACAAATCAATATTTACTTTGGAGAACAGTACATAACAACATGCGATGACTTTTCAGAAATTCTTAAATTACATAGGGCTTTATTAAGTGCTTAATACATAGCCTTGTCGGTGATCCGGAAGGATAGACCGTAGCTGTCAAAGGCAAACAAGGCATTCCCGGCAGTCAGAAAGTGATTGCTGCTTACCATAGATAATTAGTGGTTGATCTGGCATAGGTCACTAACCGCACATAATTAGCGGTAGATTTAAAATAGGAGGTGTTTTGTATGGGATATGGAGAATTAGAACAGTGCAAGGACTTTGACAAGCTGAAGGTAGTGTTTGATGATGATATGCTTAGATACTTTGAAGGTCAGCTTAAGGGTTATTTAAACGGATCAGAGGAACGTCCAACGATTGTTTGCTGGTGGGAAGGTATGATGAGCACTGATGATTTTATTGAGATGTGTAGTTAATAGATGAGGTATGGGAGGTTATTATGTTAGAAATTACAAACAAAAATTGGAAATATATTAAAGTAAAAGGAAAGTGCCCACGTTGTGGAAATAAGGTTGCAATTGGTAGTTGCGGGTTTTATGGAGAACCTGGATCATATGAATTTCTTCCGGTGTGTACCAACGAAGATTGTGAAGAATCATATGGATATGGTGGAACAATTAAAATAAGATTCATAAATCATAGAACTGTAAAAATAGATGGATTGTGGGAAACGTAGAGGCAAAGAAACTGTTTGCTTACGAATACAATCGATAGAAGTATGCTTTCATTTGATAATACAGGAGGAAATTACAATGTCAAAAGTAGAATTTTTAGAATTAGACATGGGTATGAGTGAAGAAGCCCTTGTGAAAAAAGCAAAAAGACTAGAAATGGACGGGTATAAATTAACAGGTCAAAGCGGGTATACAATGTTTTATGAGTCAACAGATGAAGAAGATAAAAACGATGTAATTAAAAAACATGAAGAATATATGCAACTTCTTAAAAGTATGGGAATAGATTGCTGATTTAATGGGAGAAAAGTATATGGGAGATCGTAGAGATGACAAAAGAAAAGAAGTTATTCATTTAATATTACAGGAAGATTTTCTTCCGCTGAATATGCAAATTATAAGAGAAGATTCTGAGTTTAGAGCAGCTATGTATGAGATGATAGCGGAAGGAACGCTAAGATTTAGAGACTGTGAAGGTGCTGCTGTTGAATTAAATGAGGCGTAGATTAAAGGAGAAAGAAGTATGAGTGAATATAAGATGGAGTATGTAAAAACCTTAAGAGATGAGGACATGGTATGGATTCAAAAAGATGGTGATGACACTGAGATTAAGCAGCTCATAGGTATTGATTCAGAGCAGAAATATGGAATAGGGGATAGCTTTGTACATGTAAATATTGCAACAAAGCCGAATGATGTATTGAAATGTGAATGGAATGGAAGAACATTTTATTATGTTGTGATCAATCCGGTAGATGATGTTATGGCATTTTGTTATATATTGTATCCAGAGACACAGTAAAGCGCGATTTTATAATAAATGGAGGAGATTATGTTAGCAGTAAATTATAGAGAAGAAGAAAAATACGGATGTCCTAATTTTGGATGTGATAGATGGAGAAGGGATGCCTCCTATATGGGAAATCAACCAGCAGGAACATGTAGATCATGTGGTCTACATTATCAAATATTTGCCGATGGAATAACGGAATCATCTGTTGGTTTTGGGACTGGCAGACAAGATAACAATGGTAAAGATATTATGGAATACCCTAAATTAATTTCGCACCCAAGAAGAGGCATTCCTAAGTGGAATTATGGAATACCAGATGTTCGCCCGGAATATGGTGAATATTGGAGTCCAAGGGGATTGGGATATGATCTAAGTGGATTCGTTAAGTCAAAGCAAGCGGGTGAACGACTATTGCAGCTTGTTATAGAAGTACTTAATAACGAAAATCCTTCCTCTTGGTTGGATTATAGAGAACGAGAACCAGAGTGGATTCAGTTTAAGTTTCAGAAGGAAGAATTTAATTTATCCAAACTGGAAAAGATGGTTTTAGAAAATAATAAGATTATCAACAAGGAAATATTGTTGTCTTGTGCTATATGCCAATAGAAGAGATATTTCAAAGAGTACATGGTAAAAATTAGGCCGGTAGCTGTCAAATGCTACCGGCTGATTTGTTGCATTAAAACAGGCAGATGAAAATGGAGGATATGATATGACTGAATTTATAGAAGTGGATTTACTTGCGAATTTTCCTGCTCGGCAGCTTGGTTTGTATCAAAAGGTGGTAAAAGAATATGGTGATACAACAATCTATATATCTGATGAGGCATATGACATTATGGGGAATAGCTTACAAGGATATTATTCACTAAGAACCAAATCAAACTGTAACAGATCAGGCTTTTGGAAACTGTTTAACAAGTTAAGAAACAATTGAAAGATTACCACTGGATTTCCGGTGGTATTTTATTACCATAAGAACAATCATTTAATTATGATAATTAGGATTTATGAGATGAAAGGGAGTATTGAGGAGGATATTATGAAACAGATTAAAAAATATATCTTTACAAATTTAAGAAAGAATTTCTGTAATCATGAGTTTTATAATCTCGAAGATGATAAAGATCTGATGCGAAAAGATGGCTTTATTTTTCAAACATGCAAAAAATGCGGAAGAAGAATTAAAACTATTAAAATAAATGAAACGTTCTGGTAGGGCTAAGATTTCGATAGCCATCACGTTCCTGAGCGGCTGGAACTGCCGGTGGTAATTAGCTCTAGGACATCCTGGTTTTAACCAGAAAACTGAGATTTTACTGATGAAAGAACTATTTCTTAAAGTAGTATATGATATTGTATCGTGATATAATTAAGAGATAAAGAGCTTAAGTGTAAAATGGAGGAATCTCTATGAGCAACGAACCAGTTATTCATTTTGGTATTGCAATGAAATCCAAATCTCGTGGCTATAGATTGACGCGTGATAATTATGCTACTATATCAAATAAAAGTACACATGGGAAAAATATGCATTATATCCAGGCGTTAAAAGATAATAATCAAAGAATTATTGCATTATATTCAAAAATATATGCCGATGAAGAAGGGCTTGTCTATAGTGAGAGTTGGTGCGAAAAACGCTTAGTTGAAGCAATGCAGAATTATGATCTTAACATGGAGTTTTTTAAGAAATTAGACGCAGTAAAATTTAATAATGAATTAATGAATTTTCTTGAGACTACAGATTTTTTTGAAGTCACTGATTTGAGTAAATTTTCATGTCCAGGATACTATGCAATGGTACTAGGGGAATATAGTCAAATTTATATTGGAACTTCAACAGATATTAAGAGACGGATAGGACAACATTGGTCTGGTGGAAAAATGAAATTAGATAGATTATTATGTGGTGATATGACCAGATCTAAATTATCTATAGATAGTTTTAGAGCACTGGATACAACGAGAATATTTGTTTATCCAACAGACAATACTTTTTATAAAGAAGATCAATTTATTAATTGTATTTCGAATGAGTTTGTTTGTAACAGGATTAAAGGAGGCAATATTGAACTTGGATCACTTGAGGCTGTAGCAAGTATTAAAACCAGAGTTTTAGAATAAGGATTATGATTTACATAAATTTTTATAACAAGGAAGGAGAAGGGTATATGACTGATCACGAAAATGAATTTCATGAAAAGATGCTTTATATTTGCAGAGAGGCGAATAAACAGGGATACAATCCAACGATATTTGCTTCGATGATCAATAAGTATGGTGGTGTTGAAGCTGCTAAAATATTGGTGGTACAAAATGAACCAACCGAGGGATTTTTGCGCTTGTATATGATGAATAGACTGGATTTGACCGCTGAGAGGTTTGTTATTGACAAGGAGTTTTGTGATTTATTTGCTGAAAGAGAAATAAATATTAGCAAAGAGCGATTGAGAAGTTATAATTATAAAGTTGACTAGGAGATAGGAGATAATATCATGGGAGCATTAGCATTTGTCGGATTACTTATAGGTTTGTTTCTATGGGGGAAAGAAAGCGTCACTCCAAACACACCGGCCGAGAACACAAGAGATTTAGACGGGATCATGAGAGATTCTAGTAAATATTCAAAGAAAGAGATGACGAAAAGAATCAACAACGGGCACTACAAATGAATGAATAGAATACATTGCTGACAGCCATCGGATTATGAAAATCTGGTGGCTTTTGTATTATGAAAATAGTATAATGGAGGAAGATTATATGAATGGCTTAGATGGATATAAATTGATTGGTATGTTTGGTTGTGGTAATGAGTATATGGCGGTTATCGAAGCAGCACATGGAACTCATGTAATGTCGTCTAACGACTGGGAGCAGCTAAAAAGAAGCCTAGGTTGGGAGCAGACTCCCACTAGAATGCGTTGTTTCCGAAAAGAAAGAGGCAATGTGGCATAGTAAATTGTTTTAACGGTTTGTAATTGGAGGAATGTTATGAAAATTAAAACATGGCTTGATAGAAAAGGTGATTTAACAATGTCGGAAATTAGACTAGATGAACAGGACTTAAATTACAAAAAGCGTAGGAATATAACAGAAGCAGAACGTGAAGATTTATTTGAAATCGACGGAAGACAAAGATTGAAATGATTATTTGATGGGAGGTAAAATTATATGAAGTTTTTAGTTATTCTTACTTTTACAGACGAGAGTAATACATGGAACTGGTTTAACACAGAAGAAGAAGCCGTTGCTTGGATTAATGGGTACAAGAAAGACTTTTATGGGCAATTTGAAGTATCAGAATTTGTAGAAGTTGACGTGAAAAGGAAAATTACAATAGATTAATAGTTCTATAGTCAAGTGAAAATTTAAAAGAAAGGAAACCTTATGAAAGAGACGTTAGAAAACTTTAGAAAAAATTTTATTAATAGTAATTATGACATTGCAGACATATCGTCTTATGGGGATATTCCTCATGAATTAATGGGAGAGGATGTATATACTTATACTTTTCTTTTTAAAAATGAAGAGATTATGATTAACTATGTAATGAATACATATAATTTATCAAGGGAAGATATTTTAATGCAAATAAAGGAAGAAGAGACACTTCGTGAAGAATATGGAAAAGAAAATTATTTAAGGTCAGTCCAAATAAAGATAGATTTATTTGCGTCAGAATTATTGGACGGAAGTTATATATTGTGGCAAGCTTATTAATATAGAAGATGAAATTTGAGTTTGGTTGAGGAAGGAAGTGTTTTAGTGCAAGAAAGATATAGGCTTATTAAAGATCTGAACACAGAAGATACATGGGAATATGATAAGGGAAATACTACTCTTAAAAAAGGACTCACATGTTATTTAGATGATTGGAATAGATCGCTTACTATTATGTATGATGGGAAGGCTATATGTGACTTTGATAGTAAGATGGCAAACGATTACTTTGAAAAGGTTAATGAAATCTAAGATTCATATAAGAGGAGTGTTAAAATTATATGGGAAAATATATGCAAAACGAGAGTCTTGACATAGCGGTTGGTGCAATTGTCGACGAAGAGATAAAAAAATATAAGCTGAGATTATTAGAGGAGATGTCAAAACATTTTAATAATCCGTATTGCGCAAGTACAGATATTGGAAAAGTGATGTATGAAAAAGAGATCGTGGGTATTATTGATAGGATCAGTTGATATCAAAGGTTCACATGGAGGGGCATAATATGTACATAATTAAAGATAGCAATGAGAGGTATTTTGTGAACTGGATTGGTAGTACTCCGGTTTTTAATGGGGATATATTTTCAGCAAAGGCACTTAACGAGAGTGATGCAAATAAGGCAATAATATCTTTAAAAATGATAGTCAAAGGCAACTACGAAAAAATATTGTGTGACGAGGAATCTATTAAGAAGATGAATAGAGCTAAACCTGAATGGTATCGTCAGCAGATTGAAAAATTGCTAAAGCAATATGAACAGAAATCAAAAGATACCTATGATTCAAATGGAGCGTACTTAATCTACGAGCAGGTTATTGATGAATTGGAATCAATATTAGATGAATGAAACTAGGTTTTCAAAGGGAGGGGGATTTGATGGAGGAACTAAAAAGGCAGTTTACTGAAGATATGAGGCGGCTTTGTATAGAAATAAAAAATGCCAGCCATAATCCATCGAGATTCATACAAATGTTGACTGATGGTGATTCTGTTGAAGTAGTTAAAAGGCTGATTATGAATGAACCAACCGATACATTTCTAAAATTGGCTACAATCCGCAAATTAAATCTGACTGTTGAATATTATGTGGTCATGTCGAAATATCAAGCATTATTCAGTAAAGAAGAAATAATTAAATGCAAAGAAAGATTAGAACTGTACAAATATTAATTAGAATTAATTTGTAAGTACTACATAGGGCATTGGAGAATAATAATCCGGTGCCTTTTATAGTGCTTATAAGGCGGTGAATATAAGGAGGTAGTCAATATGTCAGCTATGCAGGAAAGTCGTTGTATAATGGAAAATAGGAGTGCAGAAGTGATCCAGTATCCTCATATTAAAGCGGATGGAACACCAGATTTGCGTTATGGTTCTAAGCAAAAGGTAGGTACAAGAGAATCTACAAAAATGGAGTGTTTATACGAACGTGATGATATCATTGCAATATATAAGATATTCCAAGACAGAATTGAAAACGCCGCTTCTCTTTCTAAAGAGAAAATCGCTAGACGAAACCTTACGATGTTTGTTTGTGCCATCAATGTCGGCCTACGAGGTGGAGACTTTTGTTCTCTTAAATGGTCTGACATTTTCGATAAAAATTGGGATTACAAAACATCGGCTGATTATGTACCTGAAAAAACGATTAAGAGAGATGATAGTGGAGAAATCGTCAAGGCCAAACACATTGAACTATCCTGGAACGATGATTTTGAAATAGTACTATCTGATTGGTTGTCTTGGTTGAATAACTATGATTCGGAGCAGGAATTTGATACCTACATCTTTAGAAGTCAAAAGGGCGGGAGCATTAACCCGAAAGAGTGGTGGAAGATAATGGAGACCGTAAGAAAAGATGCCGGTATTAAGCAGAAGATAGGGACTCATGGGCTTAGAAAAACAATGGCCTATCAGTATATTACAAATGCACCGGATAAAAGCCAAGCATTATTGGAGGTATCAAGTCAGCTTGGTCATAGTGATCTACGAATTACAGAAAGATATGCATGTTTGGAAAAGAAAAATATTGAGGCTGGAAAACAGAGAATGTCGTTTATATACGGAAAGTAATGTGGTAGAATGGAGGAAAGAAAGTTCATAAAATAAATGGTTAATTTCTAAACAACTTTATTATTTAGGGGGTAAAAAATGAGTAAACCTACTACTGAGAATCCAAAGGTTTTTATTTCATATGCATGGGGTTCAGAAGAATTCCAGGAAAAGGTATTGTCATTTGCGACAGATTTAGTAAATGATGGTATAGATGTTATATATGATAGGTGGTCACTAAAAGAGGGTAATGATACTTACAAGTTTATGGAACAATGCGTAAATGACTCGAGTATCAACAATGTTTTAATACTCCTTAGCCCCAATTATGAGAAAAAGGCAAATGAGAGAAGCGGTGGGGTTGGAACTGAAACGCAAATTATTTCACCAGAGATTTACAATAGAGTGGAACAGGAGAAGTTCTTGCCGGTTGTTTTTGAAGTGGGAGAAAATGGAGAAGTACCCAAACCTACATATTTAAAAGGGTTGCTTCATTTTGATTTGTCTGACGGTGATCGTTATGATACAGAATATCAAAGACTTGTAAAAAGGCTGTACGGAATAGAAATCGTGAAAAAACCAGAGCTTGGCAATAGACCAGCTTGGCTTGAAACTACTGCAACAGTTGGTGTGAAAGTTAGAAATTCATACAGTGTATTAAAGAGTAATTTGGCCAACATCGTTAAAAAAGAGCAGCTAGAGTCATACCTTTCAGATCTAAAGAATAAAATTCTTGAATTCAAAAAAGAAGAAACCTTTCAGGGCGAAATGGGCTACGATGCATACATCGCCTTATACGAAGAAACAAAAACTATACGTGATGAGTTTATATTATTAATGCGTCACATATCATTCGTCGACGATGGAGAAAAATTAGTTGCAACAAAATTTGAAGAAATACATGAAATCTTAATTAGAGAATATGGAATTATAAATGATATTCGAAAAACACTCTTACATGAACTTTTTATTTATGTTATAGCAATTTACTACAAAAGTAAAAACTATGAAGCACTTTCTTATACATTAAATAAAACTTACTTTACTTATGATTTTCAAAATCCCACACAAAGTTTTACTGCGATATACTATAATAATGAGCACTTAGATAATGCAATGAACAAACGAGATAATAAAAAATACCATTCAGGAACAGCGCAGTATTGGATAGATAATATAAATACAGAAATATGTTCGAAAAATGATTTTATATTTGCCGATGAATTATGCTATAATGCATCTATTTTTGCTAATTGTAAGGCTTCATGGCATTGGTTCCCGTTAACATATGTATATGATAATTATAATGCTATGATGAGAAAATTTTCTATAAGATTACAATCAAAAGAACATCTAAGTGAAACTGCCTCCATCTTTGGACATAGTGTTGAATCATTTAAGAGAAAATTTTCTATTATTGAAGCAAATTTTAAAAATGATGATTTTAAATATAACAGATATAGCGGTCATTTTGAATATGCACCTATTCTATGCGAATATATTAAGTCAGAAGAGTTAGGGATATTAAATTAAAACAAATAAAGATTAATTAAAATTTTTACATCGCCTATAATTATTTTAGTAATAAATGTTTCTTAAAAGAACTGTTTCATCAATATGAGAGAAAGACGATAGATTTATTTACTATCGTCTTTCTTTACGTCCTGTTGCATTTTGTCAACATATAAGAGTAATCGACTAACGGTAGGATCATCAGAAACGATAATGTCGTTAGGGGTACATTCTAACTCGCGACAAATCGCCTCAAGAGTATCAAATGAGATGCGAGTTGTTTCGCCTTCGTAAATTTTTTCGGCAGCATCTCGTCCTATTCCTATGGATTTCGCAAATTGATTAATATTAGTTTCTCCAAGTCGTGCGCTGGTGTTATGCGGGAATTTTTCGTCTACTAACTTTTTTAAATTTAATCGCATATTGCTCTGCCCCCTAATTGTATTGTTGAGAGTGTGTTCTTTAACGTGTACTTTTAACATTATATACTATATCACATATTGTAGTATAATAAAATACATTTTTAACAATATACTATTGACAGTACAATGTTAAGATGGTATTATATGTAATATAAAAGTTAATACCGTACATAAGTAACGGAAAGGAGGTAGCGTATGGAAATTAAAAGGATGGAAATCTTCCGTGTTAATCTAAGTGGCGGTGTTGGAAGAGAAGAAAATAAAATCAGACCATGTTTAGTGGTTTCTAATGATATTGGTAATAAATGCTCAGATATAATTACCATTATACCTATAACCTCAACCAAACGTATGCTTCCAACTCATGTATGGATAGAGAAAGATGAAGTAAATGGATTGTTAAATGATTCTATGATTATTGCAGAGCAGCTTAGAACAATAGATAAAAGTAGAATTATAGATTATGTGGGCTGTATTGATTCGAGTGTAATAGAAGAAAAGATAAATAATGCCATTAGAATAGCCTTGTGTGCGTAACGGAGGAAAATATGGAAGAAAAAATAATTTTTTTAACTAAAGATCAACTAAAGAAAATGATAGATGAATCTCCTGTTGACTTAATACCAGTTGCAATTGTTAAAGAAGATGGACGTGATGGTGGGAAGTTTTTAAAGGTATGCAAAGGAAAATGTTACGTTTATGTTGATGAATCTAAGTCGATAACTTGCGAGTTTGGAAATATATTTAATAATATAGCATTGTATAATATAAATCAGTTAGATATCAATAGACTTGCCAGAAATGGGACGGAGGTAAAAAATATATTTTTGCCAAATATAACATAAAAAAGACAAGAATCGAACATATATTCGAAAGACCTTGACATGAACGTATGTTCGATTTATAATCATAACCAGTCACAGTGTTATTGATTAAATAAAAAATCACAGTCCGTTTAGCTTCATTGGTGTTGGCGCACCTCCACAAACAGACTGTGATTCTACACATAACATAAATCAAGGCCAGAAACGGCCAGACTTATGAAACATAGCAGATTACTATGCTTGATTGTATTTTACATAATTTCTTTTTATTAGTCAAGTAATTTCATGTATCAGCGTTTTCTGCTATAGATTCCTCATAAATAAAAGAAGAATTTAATATTGTGACCGATCGGTGTAAGGTGACACAGGGTATTTTGATTATCTTGTGGGTGTGTTCAAGTTGCGCATCGGTTGTTTAACACTGTTGACTCATTAGTATAAAAGGCGGTGGCAAAATGGATTCAATGCAAAAACAGCAATTATTGGACGAGTATGCTTCAAATAACATGGCTAAACTCAGAAAAATTTCATATCCGTTATTCATAAAGTTTGGCGGAATATCAGAAAAAGATCATGATGATTTTTACAGTAAAGCCAATGAAGAGTTATGGAAGGCAACAGAAACTTTTGATGAATCAAAGGGGATTCTGTTTGAAGTCTATTTAAAAGGTTGTCTTGCTAGAAAATTCAAAACGGAGATGACTGGATTAAACAGAGAAAAGCGTAGAGCGGACAGACTATCAGTTTCTATTGATACACCCATTGGTGAAAGTGAAAATGCCACAATTGGCGACCTGTTGGCATCTGACTTTGACATTGAAAAAGAAGCATTGGATAAAATTGGTGTTTCAAACGATGAAAAAGTAGAAAAATATCTCAATGGCTTATCGTCGGTTCAACGGAAAATAGTTGAGATGAAGATGGATAATGCTACTATTTCGGAGATTAAATGCAACTTAAACTTAACAGATGGTCAATATGAAGATCATTGTAGGCAAATAAAGTCTTTTCGTAACACGCAAATATTATTTAGAGATAGAACGGCATGTTCAAAAATTGAGGAGAAGAAAATGGGGCAAACATTTACACAGACACTGGAAAAAAGCAAGCCTGATAGGCTTAGTATCGCGGCCATTATCAAAAAGATTGATAATTATACTATCAGGTTTGATCATCCACTCCAGAGGGAATCAGAGCAATGGAGTCCTGGCATGAAGGGGAATCTGATTTCTGACATTTTACAGGGGAATCCAATTCCTGCCCTTGTATTTGCAGAACAGATAATGAATGGACTTGCTATTATATGGGACTTAGATGGAAAGCAACGCTGCACAAATGCACATTCATTCGTTAAGGGCGGATATAAGATTTCAAAAAATATTAGAAGATGGAATATCGAGTATCAGGCTCAAATTAAAAACGAAGATGGAAGCCCAAAACTTGACGATAAAAGATTCCCTATCAGCGAAAGAAGAGAATTTGATATACGTGGGAAAAAGTTCTCAGATTTACCAGAGGAATTGCAGGACAAGTTTAATGAGTATAACTTTGAAATCGTACAGTATTTAAACTGCTCTAGTGAGGATATTGCTTACCACATCGCACGATACAATGAGGGAAAGCCTATGACGGCTTCTCAGAAGGGTATTACTAGGCTTGGAGAGGAGTTTGCTTCAATGGTCAAGAGTATATCTGGTATGCCATTCTTCAAAGATCTTGGTGGGTATAAAGTGTCAGAAGGAAATAATGGCACTGTGAATCGAGTAGTCGTTGAATCCGTAATGGCTGTCAACTTCTTAAATGATTGGAAAAAGAAGCAAGAGGATATATGCGAATACATGAAAGAAAATGCCACTACTGAATGTTTTGACAATTTTGAGGATATGGTTGGAAGAATCACAAATGTTGGAACAGAAGAGGTCTTCAATATGTTTGATTCTAAGGATTCCTTTATTTACTTTGGATTATACGCCAGGTTTATGGATACCGGATTAGATGACAAGAAGTTCATCGAATTTATGGCTGAATTTAATCAGTCATTACATAGCAAAGAGATCGACGGCGTTTCATTTGATAACTTAAATGGAAAATCAACTAAAGATAAAGCCGTGGTTGTCAGCAAGATAAATCATTTAGAGCATTTGATGAATGATTATTTACATATTGAAAAAGCAAAAGTATCAAAGAAAGAGATTAAAACCACATCTGCCGATTATGTGGACAACTTTTCAAAATCAGACTATGTAAAAGCATGTGTAAGTAGTACAAACGATGATATTTGCAAGGCAGCGATTCAGACATTAGATTTTGTACGTGAAAATTCTGGCTCCGAAAAGACAGAGGAAGATGTAGAGTTATATCTATCTATGCTTGATGAGTGGACATTGGATATAGACTATGACTCTAAGCTAATTAACTTGGACAACCTCTCTTCGCTACTTGGTATTGTGGGATATGCATGTGATCATGAATGTGATGACATTGCGCAGAGCTGGTTTGCGGAGTTTGCAAAGAAAAATAGTACATACATAGTGAATCAAAAAGAGAATTATTTACATATGAGAGATGATTTAGATGGCTTTGCTCAGCTGCTAAAGAAGAGGGCGGTGTAATATGGGTGAATCTATTAAAAATTATGACACTTACATAGAAGGAATGGGGAAATCTTTTCAGGACAAGTTGTTCTTTATGGACAAGATTGATGACATTACAGAGTTGGTTGATTTTGGCTGCGCAGACGGAACGTTAATTGAGCATATGTCAAAAGGGCTACCTGGCGTAAGTCTTATAGGATATGACATTAGTCAAGAAATGATTAAATTAGCAAAAGGTAAGGATAAAACGAGTGGATTGTTTACTAGCGATTTTAATGAAGCTTTAAGTATTGTTAATGCTAATAAATCACTCCTAAATTTATCTAGCGTGATTCACGAAGTTTATTCATACTCTATGCCGTATGCCATTAGTGAATTTTGGAATAGTGTATTTAATTCGGGCTTCCAATACATCGCAATCAGAGACTTTTGTGTTAGCTCTTCTGTAAATCGTAAGGCGGATGTGAATGATTGGGTAAAGGTAATACAAAAAGCAAATGCAAATCTAGTATCAGACTACGAAAGTATATGGGGAAGTATAACTGAGAATAGAAATTTAGTACATTTTCTCATGAAATATCGATATGTTTCAAACTGGGAGCGCGAAGTAAGAGAGAATTATTTTCCTATTACTATGGAAAAGTTGCTAAGCAAAATTCCGACCGATAAATACGAAATTATATATTTCGAGGATTACGTGCTCCCATTTACAGCAAATAAGATAGATGAGGATTTTGGAATTCAATTGCATGATAGTACACATGTAAAATTATTACTCAAGAGAAAGTCCGGTGTGATGAAATATCTCTCATAAATTTAAAAGAGATGAATCTCAAACGGTATTGGCAGTACCTCGATTCATCCCTATTTACAGACCTACTACACATGCCCGAATGAGCAAGATCCCGCATAGGGGAAAAGTGAAGTAGAAGTGGCATTAGCCACGATTGAATTATAGCATGTCGGAAAAATACTGTCAAATTGCGCAGTGATATCAAAGGAGGGTATTCATGAAGAATTGCGATAGAGGTGGACACATTATGATTACTGGAACACATTTCGAAAATGGGCAACACAACAGATATGCGGAATGTACAAAATGTCATGTAAGGATTGACGGTAAAAGAACAAATAACAATGATCTGAGTTTTAGAGATATCCTTTTGATGGCGGCAAGATAAAAACGGAATTTTATTTTGAAAATTAATATAAAAAAAGGAGGGTTATAGGAATTATGAATTCTATCATTAGAGAACTACAAAAATCTAAATTAAAACAGGAAGAAAAAGTAAAGATGTGCGAGTACGAGTTGGCAGTAGTAAAAAAGGGATTGATAGAAGAAATACATAAAGAAACGGAGCTATTAAATAAAGTACTAAAATATAATATGATAGAAATTATAAATTATATCCACAAAAGAGGATTAAAGTGTTCATCAATACAAAATGCGGAAACCATATGGCACGATACTGTTTATAGGGTTTCTGACGATTTCTACTTCGCCGATATAATAGCTAAAGATGGAGAAATCGCAATGGACTTAACTCATATTAATAATGGCGGAGCAGGTACTGGGCTTTATAAAATTGTTAAAAATTTGATTGGTTATGACATATCTCCGTTTTGTGAGAAGGAAAAAGTTAAGTACATAGATTGAACCTTTTATGTGGCGGAAAGGAGGAATGGAAATGATTATACTTTATTTATTGGGTGTTCTGCTAATCATGCTTTTAATCTGTATCTATTTATTATTTAAAAATGAAAATACTTGGAAAAAGCATAATATGGTATTAGAAGCTATCTATAAATATAACATGAATATAATCAGTAATGAAGAATTATATGAAGAAAAATTGATTGATTTTGATTGCATTGAAAGTTATGATAAGACATTTTACAGGCTTTATGACTGGGGACTTAAACGCATTGTTCACAAAGATGTATATGAAAAGATTAAAAATTATCTATAGCGAAGAAATGGTTCTTTTATCGGTAAGGAGAGTGATTATGGTATGGATAAAGATGATTATATTTGTAGATATTTTGAAAATGTGAAAATTTTACGTTATCCGGAAGCAGATGTTTTTGTTAACAGGTGCGAAAGAACTGGAAAACAATTTGATGAGTTCCACGGCCCATGTAAAAATTGTAAATACGATACATCTAAATAAAATAAATTTTTCAATCTAATAATGAAAGGCATAAAGGATGAAGATAAAAATAATTAGCAGAGCGAATGGTAATTGGTACAACATCGGAGAAATCTATGACGTGAGAGACGCTGACAAATATTCTGTTATTGGAGTACAAGTATGGAATTCGCACGAAGACAATAAACACCCAGACGTTGTTATGCATGGAGATTATGAGTATATATAACATGTTGATAAAGGAGAAAATATGACAAGCGACCTAATTAGCAGATCAGTGCTTATAAAAGAAATTGAAGACAATTATGATTGTAACTTTGGAGAAATATTAATTGATCCGAGACATTTTCTTGATTTAGTAGATGAGCAAGGCACGATAGAAATTAAGACAAATAACAAAGAAATTTCGATGAAAATTAATCGTCATGAATCTAATTACGGGAGAGGTGGAAGTTTAGTGGCGGTTTTCCCTCATTGTCCTGTTTGTGACAAATGGTTTCCAATTGGTCATAGGCAAAATTATTGTGATAAATGTGGTCAAAAGTTAGATTTTAAATTATAAAAGAGGGATTTTTAAAGGGAATATGTTTGGGGGTGCGGAAGTTGAAATGAGCTTAGAAGAAGCTATTAAACATTGTGAAGATAAAGCAAGGGAGTTAGGCTGCTCAGAGTGTGCAAAAGAACATTTACAGCTTGCAGACTGGCTAAGGGAGCTTAAACAACTAAGAAGAATGCTATGTAACTGAAATTAATTAATACCTAATCATAGCCAGAGAATTAGTATTTCCCAGAGTACCGGGAGAAAGGAAATCATGGGTAATACAGATGTAAAGAGAAAAGCAATCCCTAAAAAGATACGAAAAAGGGTCTATGAAAAATATAATGGGCATTGTGCCTATTGTGGCTGCGAGATGGAGCTTAGTGAAATGCAAGTTGATCATGTGGAATCTTTATACTGGTATGGCGGAGCTGATGATTTAAGTAATTATATGCCAGCGTGTAGGGCATGTAATTTTTACAAAAGCACTTTGCCGTTAGAAGAGTTTAGAGAACATGTAAAGACTATTCCGGAACGTTTGGAGAAGGAATTTATTTATCGTCTCTCTAAAAAATACGGCATTGTTCACGAAATAGATAAGCCGGTGAAGTTTTATTTTGAGACTGTAACCCCAAAGTTTGATTGCTGAAAGGAGGTATAGAAGTGGAGAATGAAAATTTAAATAAAGCAGTTTGTGTATTACAAGACGCACTGAAATATATGAAAATAAACGATGTAAGGATTGACTCGATAGAATTTAAAATTGGAAGCGATTTTTTTAAAGCAGGTATGCCGAAAAATTATACAGTATCTTATAACTTAGAAATGAACGGTGAACATATTAGAATGGCGGAAGGAAATACATTATGTAGGGGAGATGGCAGGTGTTATGAATGCGGACACTGCTTATAATAAACAGATAAAAAGTTGTTTTCATGTAATTAATATAATATAGGAGGAATGGAATGAGAAAAGAGGTAAAGAGAATAGTATTAATTTCTATAATCTGTGTTTCAGGTTTACTTGGTGGATGCTCTTCTTGTAGTAGAATTGGAAAGTCAATCAGTAGTGACATGGGTGGCGGTTTGAATCGTACTGTCACACTTTATGACTATAATGGCGGTGCAATTAAGTCTTGGTCAGGTAAATTTGATGTTTCAGAAAGTGAAAATGAAGTTTATTTTGATGACCAAAATGGGAAACGGGTGATCCTTCATGGTGGAATCGTGGTAAATGAAGAAAACTAACAATTAAAGTAAAGGGTATTATTTTTTTAATCTTACTGCTATACACGTTATAGAATAATAGGTATTAAAACCATCGGTTCAATGGAGGATAGAAGATGGCAGAATTACAAGTAAAAGATATTAAAAATAGAGAAGTAGTTTATGGTTGTGCCTTTAATATCGACTTTGATAGAAATAGCTGGTATGGAGGGCAGGTAGTACATAATATATGCAAACCTGTTAAAGGTATCGTTAGTAAGTGGAAAGAGCAAGATAATTATCCTAATGGGCAATTTTATATTTTAAAAGCAGATGGTTCTCCTAGAAAGTCCGGTGCAGTTTCAACTAATTCCAGGCACTTTGCTCGTACATATGAGGAGTGTACAGAGATTTATAATCAGCTCATCAGAGATAAGATTGAAAAACTCAGGAAAATTGCAGAAGATTTGGAGAATGAATTGTTGTAGGATAAGACACATAATTTAAGAAAGAAAAGGAGAATTATGAATTTAGAAGACAGTATTAGCGGAGTAATTCAGCAGAAATTATCTGATGGAACCATTGAAAACATCATTACTGTAAAGTTAGAAAAAGGTATTAATGAAGCAATGGAAGATTTATTCAGAAGCTATGGAGATGTAGGTAAGGTAATTAAGGATAAAGTTAAAGAAGTATTGATTCCTGCGATTGAAAAACATGATTTTTCTGATCACATTGTTAAACTAGATACTGTTCTAACGGAAATTGTAAACAGCACAACATTAGTAGAGAATAAAACATTACTTGAAAATTTCAAGGATTTGATGGTTGAAGAAGATATCAAAGAAATCAAAACATCAGATCTCTTTGAAAAATGGTGTGAGTTCGTAGCAAAAGAAGTTAATACTAACGGATTAGAAGTTGATACTTGTGATGGAGAGCCTACATATGAATCTGTGAATTGCATAATGGAAGTAGAGCACGTAGATGGCAGAAGTTGGTCTGATATCAAAAAAGCAAATATTATTTTTGAGTGCGAGCATGATGATAAGATGAATTTTATGATTCCAATTAGTCGGTGGGAGAAATATGATGGAGATAATTGGTCAATCAATTATTCAGTAAATCCAGATATTCAATCACTGAGACATATGAGTCAGTTTGAAATTTTCTTGTTTAGATTAAAGAGGTCGTTTACTAAAATAGTAATTGATTATGAATATTCTAATGAAGATGTTGTTCCTGAAGCAGAACCAGAGGTTAGTTTCAGTTGATTGAATACGACTTTCAATTTTGAACAGAATTTTGAGAAAAGAGGTGAATTAATATATCAACACTGAGAGAAGAAGTTTATAAGAAATTACATCCTATATTAGAAGAGCTGGTTGACTTAGCGTGTGGTCAAATCGAAGCAATTGAAAAAGAGAATATATCCGATAAATCAATTGATTTTGATATAGATATGGTACTCGACCAGCTTGAAGATTATGGAAAATACAAAGGCGTTTTAGAACTTGATGATGACAAGTGCGAGAATTACATTCCCATATCAGTTGCAAAGCAGATTGTAAGAGGCAGAGGATTTGGTGGAGTTCTGGGTTATTTAAAAGAGAATGATGAAATAGTTAAAGACTGTTCAACCTGTAAGAATAACGTGGAATATCCACCGCCACATACTTGTGATATTTGTACAAGTCTTGACCAGGAAAAAGAATATGAGATGTGGGAAGGAAAGGATAACAATGAATGATGATTTAGGAAAGCGGATGAAAGAGTATTATGAGCAGATTCCAAAGACAAGATTGGTGCGACGAATGCCAGTAATTATCCGGATTGATGGAAAAGCATTTCACACCTTTACAAGAGGGTTTAAAAGACCGTTTGATGAACTTTTAATTGAAACGATGCAGGAAACAACAAAGTATTTATGTGAAAATATTCAGGGTTGTGTACTTGGTTATACTCAATCTGATGAAATTACATTAGTGCTTGTGGATTATAAGAAATTTACATCGTCCTCTTGGTTTGATTATGAAGTCCAAAAGATGTGTAGTATTGCAGCGAGTATTGCGACTATGGCTTTTAATAACATTTTCAGCAAAAAGTTGGCAGATAAATACTGGAAAGACCTCACAAGTGAATTGGAAGTATACAATGAGGTTCGCGGAAAAGCTATGTTTGACGCTCGCTGTTTCAATATCCCAAAAGAAGAAGTGACCAATTGCATTTATTGGAGACAGCTTGATTGTAGTAGAAATAGTGTTCAAATGGTAGGCCAGGCTAATTTTAGTCATAAGGAGTTGCAGAAAAAATCTTGTAATGATATTCAAGATATGCTTATAACACAAAGGGGAATTAACTGGAATGATTTTCATACATATCAGAAACGAGGAACTTGTGTAATTAAAAAACAAATCCTAGATCCTAAGTGTGAATTCAATTTAGGAAGCTATTGGGAAATTGATAAAGACATTCCTATATTTAAGGGCGAAGGTAGAGAATATATTGATAAGTTGATTTATGTCGGTGAAGAATGAAACACGTCTTTCATTTAAAGATTATGATTAGGAAGGGAGAAAATATTAGTGAAATTTCCAATTGAAATGTATAAGATTCGAGAAGAAGATATGAAGATTCAAGTACCTTACGAGAGGTGTTTAGAAAAGAGAATTATCGATCATACATGTTCTAAGTGTGGCGGCAAGGGGGTACATAGCAAAACAATTAAAGTTTGGAAAGTTGCGCCTAAAACGGTTACTGTGGAGAAAATCGACAGAAGTTTGGGTGACAACTTCTACAAAGGCGTTCAGACCTCTTATAAGAATGGATTAAGGTACTGGACATGTAATTATGAATTTTATAATGAAGCAGATTTATACTTACATTTTACCAAGAGTGAGGCACAAAAAGAATGTGACAAGAGAAATGAAAGCATTAAGGGGCTTTTGGCTGTCAATAGAAAAAACAACTTAACCCCACCGTCGGTAAAATCCGATTATGGTGCAACCGACGATGATAATCAAATGGAGACTATTGATTCACTCATAAAAAGATTGGCGTATTCAGATCCATGTTTTGCTCAATATTTAAGAGATACTGGATATACTGTATGTAGAATTGAATTTCTTTAAGTACACAATATATAGTGAACAAAAAGACTTGAAACTTCGATTTCCTTGGTTAGTGAGGTGGTAATATAGAAAATATAATAGGAAAAGAAATTGTGAACAATAAAGGAACTTTGATGAAAATAGTTGAGGTGAATTCGTTGGCTGATATAGTTGTAGAGTTTCAGGATGAGTATCACTTTAGAAAAAATACAATGTATATAAATTTTAAACGGGGACAGGTCAAAAATCCATATGATATCACAGTTTATGGTGTTGGCATGGTAGGAGAAGGAGAGTATAAAACTTGGGAACAAGGACACATAACGACCGAGTACAGTACATGGGCAGATATGTTAAGAAGATGTTATTCAGAGAAAATAAAAGATAAACAGCTTTCATATTTCGGAATTGTGACGGTTTGTAATAAATGGAAAGTATATCAGCGTTTTGCAGAATGGTATAGCAGCAATAAATACGAGGTAAACGAAAGGCTTCATCTTGATAAAGATATATTATGCCCCGGTAATAAATTATATTCACCCGATACTTGCTTACTGGTTCCGCAAAGAATAAATATGCTTTTGCTAAACAAGCCAAACAAAAGAGGTTTACCGAATGGCATAAGGAAAGTTAAAAATGGATATATGGCACAGTATGATCAATTTGAGCTGGGTATTTATAATACAGTTGAGGAAGCTTATTCTTATTATGCAAAAGAAAAGGAAAAGAAAATCATAGAGGTAGCTGAAGAATATAAAAATATTATCCCCAAAAAGGTTTATGATTCACTTTTAAAGTATAGGGTTAATATTACATATGATCAAAATTACTGCATTGGTTAATATTCGTTTGGAGAATATAAAAGTGGAGGTGATTCAAGATAAGAGTTTATAAAGAGAGACAATTTCTTGTCTTCGACTATGAAGATGGGAGAACGGTAAAATACGATTTCGCAACAAAACAATCGATTGGAATTAAAGGGAAGCCCGTAACAAAACTGTGTAGTCAACTAAGGGGTTTCACAATGGCTCAATTGTGTGAATGTTGTGATGATAAAAAATATGCAAAGTTTTTAGAGTTTGTTCAGAGAATAGAATCTAAAACGTATTATGGCATTAATAATATTGGAACTATTCTCGATAGGGTGCCATTATATTCAAATTACGAACAATTATTTTCAGCCGGCATTGATGAGATATTAGATAATGGCAGGAGTACTGATATGTTTAAGTATACCATAAATGATATTCCCAAAGCACTTATTAAACTATGTAAGAATCACAGTATTCGGTTATCTAATAATTTGCTTGATTTTTATAAAGTAAATCCCAATGCGCATGTGCTCGCCTATAATTTGGAATACATGAGTTTAACTGATAATGATATTTATAAAGTTTGGTCAACCAATAACTATGATTACGATAGAGAAACCGGATATCATTATTGGTCATATTTCAATAAATTGTTAACCGAATATGGGTACACAGCAAAACCTCTTCTTCTTTATCTGGATCAATTAAAGACATTTGAGGCATTAGATGATGTAAAAACGACATTATCAGAATTATATGATTATGCCAATATGATGAATACAATCAGTCCTAAGTTTGATAAGTATCCAAGGCATTTTTTGACGACACATAAAATTGCATGTCGTAATTATGACAGGCTAAAAAGAGAATTTCCAGAAGATATCTTTAAAAAGAGAATAGATAAGTCATTAGAATTTACCTTTAAAGATTACATATTCATATATCCTGATTCGACAGAGGACATTAAAACTGAGGCGGTAAGACAAAATAATTGTGTGGCTTCATATATAGATAAAGTAATTGATGGGAAATGCCATATTCTATTTATGAGAAGAAAGAATGAGCCAGATGAGAGTCTTGTGACGCTAGAGGTGAGAAATAATTACATAGTACAGGCTAAACGGAGATTTAATGATCCTGTCACGAAAGAGGATCAAGAAGCCATAGACAAGTGGAACAAAAATTTTTCTAAAGGAGAGGAGAAAGCAGCATGATTAAGGGAGACAAAATTAAACTGGTAAAACCAATGGGAGCATTTACGAATGTTGGTGAAGTGTGTGAGGTTACAGATGTTGCGGAAGGCGGTGTTATTAGTTTTAGATTTGGGGGAGTTCATCTAGGCTGTATGTCATATGATGAATACGAAAAATACTTTGCACCTTATGACGAACCTGTGCAGGCTGAAAGGAAATGGACGGAGTGGAGCGAATGTGAAATTGAACATATCGATAAGAATGGAATCTGTGATGTAATCATTGAAACACGTGATAATGGTAAAAAGTATCAGGTGAGAACAGTTGATTTTGATGTTGTTTTAAAAGCAGAAGCAACTTGCTCCCCAACGGATGAGTTTAATTGTAACGACGGATATGATTTAGCAGTTGCAAGGTTGAGAACAAAAATGACAGCATGGGACGCACAGGTGCTTGCAAAATCGATGTGATTTTCTCAATCAAATTCCTGTTTCATCCTGAAAACTGAGGAGGTGAGTGAGATGTTAGAATGGAAGGTTGTAACCGGTGACGAGAAATTGCGAAAAGAAATTCAGAGATGTAAGGATACTTTTGAGAGTTGGTTTAGTAGTTATTGGGCCAAGAAATGCACCAGAGAGAAAATGTTAAGTGTAAATTCACCTGTAGAACATGTTTATTATAAAATATGCAAATCATTTGATGAAGTAAGAGAGAAATACCCATTGGAGGTTACTGAGCGTTGTTCGTCTTGTGGCAAAGATGTTGATGAATGGCTAGAGACATCATTTAGCTTTTGCGATGAGTATGGTTGTGGAATGACTCTTTGTAAAGAGTGTTTAGAAGTATTACATAATAAGATTCATGAGTTCGTAGGTAAGTGACACCCTATCACATTGGTTTGGCGACTGGTGAGATAGACAACACATAATATAAGTTCAATCAATATAAATCCCCATTTGATTATTAAAAACTGAACAGAGAATATCTGTACGGGTGCTGAAATAGCTCACCCTTGGGAGAGTTCGCCCATAAATAGCTATTTTGACATAGATGTTCATTATAGAGTGATTTTCTATGTTCCGCTTGGAGAGACAGGCGTTGAGGTAATAGATGTTTTTATATTTTACATATTTAACATACAAAATTTTATTTAACGGAGGTAATTTATGAAAGAATTAAAAAATGTAGTAACGGTAACAGGTGAGTTGGTAAAAAACAATATTGAAGAATTTCAGACTAAAAAGGGAGAAGACGCAATCGGTGGAAGTCTTGTATTAAGAACTTCCGATGGTAGTGAGCATGAAATTAATTTATTCGCCTATAAGTTCAAGAAAGATGAGAACAAAAATTTCACGTCAGAAGAAAGTTATTTCTATAAGCAGTACAGTGATGCGAAAGAAAATCTCAAGGATATCGAACATTGTTTAGAAGGGGAGAGACCGGCGATTGTATCCATTACAGATGGTTCATTTAGAGTAAATGATTTTAAAGGAAATGATGGAAGAGTAGTATCAACTAATAGAATTTCAGCTAGATTTATTAATAAAATTGAACCAAAAGATTATGATTCGACAGTATTAGAATCAAAGTTTGAAGTTGAAGGAGTGGTAGAGTCAATCAAAGATGAGATTATAAAAGATGTTCCTACTGGTAATTTGGTTGTGAATATGATGGGAATCGGTCAGACTGCTGATGGGTTTGGAAAAGATGCAGTGTATACAGCCGATCATTTAATTCCAATTAAAATGACAGTTGACAAATCTATGGCTGCTCCATTCAGAAGTGCTGGTTATTATGATGGTTGTTATACCAAATTTGTCGGAACTGTAATTAATTCTGTTGAAACAGAAGAACAAATTGAAAAGGTTGCTTTCGGTGATGATATTAAGCACTTGGTTAAAACATATGTACGTAAGAATGAAATTAAATCTGGGACTATGCCAACCACAATTTTTGAGCATGAACTTACCCAGGAAATTGTTGATGCATTAAGAGCAAAGAGAAAAGCCACTATCGCTGAAGTTGCTAGTGGCCAGTCAAGGCAGGAAGAATCACCTTTCAAGCCTGATACGTCTACACCAGCTCCTCAGACTACATACAATCCATTTGCTCAACGTTAACGCAATCAGTAACACATATTAACCCTATCTGGACTTTCCAGATAGGAAACAAAACAAATATAATTAAAGAAGTTAAAGGAGATTTACACCTATATGTATATAAATTTAAATGATTTAACACCAAATAAGGTCTCTGTTAATTTGAATCAGTATTCAATGATTTGGATGGGAGACACTGGTGTTGGTAAAACGACTACTATGATGAAATTCTTAAAGGAATTGGCACCCGAAAAAGAACCGTTCTTCTTGGAATTTGAAGATAGATATCAGAATATTCCAGGCATTATGGCAGTTAAAATTGATACGATGTCCGATTTTAAGTCAGTCATTGGTCAGTTGAGAAATCCAACATTCAGAGAAAAGTTTTCATGTATTATCGTTGATACACTTGACAAATATGAAGAATTTTGTGAAAGATATGTTCTTGAAAACAGGGATGCTGAGATTCTTAAAGATGTAGGTGGGTTTGGTGAAGGATCACTCCGTTTTAAAAGTGCTTTGAGAAACATTGGTGTCATTCAGAGCTTGGGTTATACGGTTCATTCAATTGCTCAGTCTTCTCACAGTAAAGATTTTGACACTAAGAAAGAAAGCGACACATTGAAACTTAACAAGAATACATTTTCCTATTGTAGAGAATCCGCTTATTTAGTGGGCTATATGTTTGCTGACAACAAAGGTGAAAGATACATCACATTTAAGAAGAATGACAAATATCCTGATTTAAAAGATACTTTTGGATTACCTGAAAAGATTAATGTAAAAGAATTAAAGTCAGTATGGACAAAAGCTGTAGAGGATCTTGGTGGTGACTTTACGACTAAAGAAAAGACTATTGATAAGAAAACTGTGGTGGAAAACTTCGAAGAGGTCAAAGCGAAAGGTGTTGAATTAGGTAGTTTGTTATTCTCAAATGGACATGCTGCTGAAGCTACTGCTGTTTTACAAAAGAACCTTGGATTAGATGACAACGGTAACGTAAAAATGTTTGACTCATTAAGAGATAGTCAGATTGATCTTACAAAAGTAATTGTCATGGAGCTTCAGGAATTAGTAGACAAATTTGCAGTCAAATAATGATGGGGAGGATTAATCCTCCTCGCTTTTTAAATAGGGTGGTGAATAATGGCAAGACTAGCGACATGTAAAGGGTGTGGCAAACCACTTCAACCTGGAGAAAAGGTTATACATAATTCAAAATCATATTGTTCTGACTGTTATGCGTCCATAAAAAGATATTCAGAAGAATATAAAAATCTAATAGAATTTATATGCATGAATTTTGAGTTGGATAAGCCGACTGGAATTATGTTTAAACAGATTAAGGAATTTAAGGATGAGTTTAATTATTCCTATGCTGCTATGACTTATACATTGTGGTACTGTAAAGAGATTCTAAATAAAACTCTTGACAAGAAATACGGTATGGGGCTGATAAAATATTACTATGCTGAAGCTAGAGAATACTATGAACAACAAGAACGATTAAAAAATCAAGTTGCAAAATTGGAAAACACAAATGTTATTACTAAGAGAATAAAGCAGTCAAGCTCTAAGAAGAACAATAGCGTTTCGTTAATAAATTTAGAAAAATATTGAATGGAGGTGAGATAAATAGTTTTTAATCAACAAGTAGACAAAAAAGCAATTTTCTTATTATTCGGTTGTTATTGTATAAATCCTAGATTGATATTAGATGAAAAGTTATCTACAAATGAAAATGATTATCCTGAAAACTTTCACAAAATGATATGGGGCGCAATAGCCAATATTGCAAAAAAGGGAAACGTAGAGAAAATTACATCTCTAGATATAGAAAATGAGGTATCATTTTTTGAATCAGCGTCATTGTTGTGGAAAAATAATAATGGTTGGGAATATATAGAAGAAGCTATTAATATGGCCACTGACAAATTGGTAAATGTGGGAAGATATTATGATGATGTAAGAAAATACTCTATTGTCAGAAATGCATCTGAATCATTAAAAATAGATGTTGGTTTTATTTATGATGAGACTGATGACATCAAAATGGAAGAATTTAATAATCTTACAAGTAATGACGTACTTAATGCAATCAATAATAGATTTTTGGATTTTAAATCATTATGGAAAAATGCATTTGGTGATAATTTTTCTTTTCATGTCGGTGATGGTATAAAAAGCAGATTAGAGGAACATAAGCGACAAGAAAATGTTTACGGTTATCCTTTTCAATCAGGATATCTCACTACTATTTTCAAGGGAATGCGAGAGAAAAAATTCATTATTAGAAGTTCTATATCAGGTGGGTCAAAAAGTAGAAATGCTATGGCAGACGCATGTAATATGGCTTGTGATAGAATCTATGACTGGAATAAGCATGAGTGGAAACCAACTGGACAGAAACAGCCAGTTCTATTTATTTCTACTGAGTTGACAAAGGAAGAGATTCAAGATTGTTTACTTGCTCACATAAGCGGTATTGAGCAAGATAGAATTGAAGAATGGAGAGATATAGGCGAAGAAGAAGAATGTGTGTTACGTCTTGCCGCT
Source organism: Lacrimispora sanguinis (assembly GCF_044987295.1). Lineage (NCBI taxonomy): Bacteria > Bacillati > Bacillota > Clostridia > Lachnospirales > Lachnospiraceae > Lacrimispora > Lacrimispora sanguinis. Next base: position 4,856,729 of record NZ_CP173277.1, read on the forward strand.
GAATATGTAGCAGAATCATTGTTATATGGCGAATACATGCCAGATTTTACGATTGATACTATAAGTGAAACCATTGAAAAGTATGTAATAAATTTCAATATAATTGCTTGCTTTTTCGATTATATCAATGATTCACCATCTTTATATGCTTACTATTATGAAAAAACAAAGTCAAGATTAAGAACGGATCAGATACTATTTTTATTTAGCAATTCATTAAAACTCGTATGTAATAAATACAACATTTATCTAGGTTCATCTACTCAGTTGAACGATTCCTATAAAGATGATGCAAATAAAGATGCCGGTGCATTAAAGGGTTCCAAAGCTATCATAGAAAAGGCTGATGGTGGTATTTTAGCACTACCAGTGACACATAAGGACATAAAAAAATTAAAACCAATCTTAGAATCAGAAGGTAGATTTGGGACACTAGTACCCAATATGTCATATTACATATTTAAAAATCGTGGTGGAAAATGGAAATCTATTATTGTGTGGACAAAGATAAATTTAGGTACCATGCGAGAGGTGGACTGTTTTGTAACTGATTACAATTTTGAATTGATTACTGATATCGAAAGAACCGTAATTGATTTTGAATTAGACGATGTGGGTAATGTTGGAATTATAGAGACTGATAATTCTGATGTATCAGGTACCGATTTAGCTACAAAATTATCGAAATAGGGAGGTATAAATGACCGCCCAGGAGATTAAAGAAAAGTTATCTGATGAAGACATAAGAAAATTACTTTTGAAAATGGGGGCAACTTTCTATTATGAGGATGATGACATGTGGATAACAAACACCATATGTCATCATGGAACAAAACCTAAACTTTATTATCACAAAGACTCGAAGTTATTCCATTGCTATACGGAATGTGGGCAAATGGATATTTTTGATGTAGTTATGGGATATAAGGGGTACGAACAGGAAGAATTTCAAAAAGTAATCAATTGGATTTGCATTAAATTAAACATTGATAATTGTGAATATGGATTCGGCAAGCAGGAACAAATTTCTGATTGGGAATTTATTCGAAAGTATAAAAAGAACACGAAGAAGGAATTAGAAACGAAGTCACTTGTTCCATATGATAAAAACATATTGAATATCTTTCAAAAAATGTATTCAAAAGATTGGGTGACAGAAGGAATATCTATTGAAACTATGGAGAAGTACAATGTGCTGTATTCGACATGGCAGCAAAAGATAATTATTCCTCACTTTGATATAAATAATCAACTTATAGGAGTTAGAGGTAGGTCACTAGTTGATGAAGATATTGAGTTGTTTGGAAAATATACTCCATTTAAAGTAGGTAGGAGGTTTTATAATCATTCGCTTGGACAAAATCTTTTTGGACTAAATCATAATATGAAGACGATTCAGCGAAAAAGAAAAATCATGTTAGTAGAAGCTGAAAAATCAGTTTTTCAAACAGATACTATGTTTGGAGATGATAATTTTACGGTAGCGTTGTGTGGAAGTAATTTGACCGATTATCAAAAAAGTATGTTATTAATGCTTGGTGTTAGAGAAGTAATTGTTGCTTTAGATAAGCAATATCAGACTTTGGATTCAGAAGAATGTAAAAAATGGGCAAAACATATAAAAGATAAAATAATAAACAAATTAAGTTCGTATTTTTCGGTTTCTGTAATTTGGGACACAACTGACATGTTGGACTACAAGAATTCTCCTACTGACAAAGGAAAAGACATTTTACTTAAACTGATGGAGAATAAGATTTATGTGGGAACGAATGATTAGGAAGGAGATGATTAATTGAGTTTTAGATATAAGTTATTGGGTAATATTCGTTTTGGAAACGAATTGGAAGATATATTAAGATTGAAAGGAATAAATGACTTATCTTCCTTTCTTAATCCTACATTAGACAATATTGAGAGTGAATTATTGCTTGATAACATTGAGTTGGCTAGAGATGTTTATGTACGGCACATTGTAAATAATGATGAGATAGACCTTCTTGTAGATTGTGATGTTGACGGCTATACTTCTGCGTCGGATATTTATTTGTATACAAAAAGAATAAATCCTAAAGTTAAAATTAATTGTTTTATTCATGAGGGTAAAATTCATGGACTACAAGACAAGATTGATGTAATTTCATCAACAAATAGCAAACTTGTCATCATACCTGACGCTGGAAGTGGTGATTTAAAGGAATGTAAAAAGTTAATTGACATGGGGAAAGATGTAATAATACTGGATCATCACCCAATTAAAGAAGGGAGAGATAATCCGGCAATAGTTGTAAATAATCAATTATCTCCTAGAGTATCAGACAAGGCAATGACAGGAGTAGGTATAACATATAAATTCACTAAATTACTTGATAAGCATTTTAAAGTAGATTATGCAGATGATTACCTGGATTTAGTTGCGCTCGGCATGATAGGTGATCGAGCAGATGTTCTAAATTTACAGACCAGGTATCTGATTAACGAAGGTCTGAAACTTATGAGAAATATGACTGGAAAGAATAAGCTGATAAGAACATTAGTGGAAGCTCAAATGTATGCTATGAATAATAAAGTAACATTGAATAGTGTAGGATTTTACATATGTCCTTTAATAAATTCTATGATTAGATTAGGAACTTATGAGGATAAGAGCATTTTGTTTGAGGCAATGTGTAATTCTGATAAATGTCTTGAAAGAAAAGTACCAGGAAAAGGAATGGTACTGATGAGCATTCAAGAATACACGTTGAGGGCTTGCCAGTCTACTAACAGAAAGCAAAAGAAACTTACAGAGGAGAGTGCAGCTGTTTTATCTGAAAGTATCAATTTATATGGATTAGACAAGCTACCTATTTTGATATGCAACGCTGAAGATAAAGTAGATAGTAATTCCACTGGATTAATCGCTAATAAATTAGCAGATCAATATCAGAGACCATGTTTACTAATGAGAAGAAAAGGTGACATTTGCAAAGGTAGTGGTAGAGGGTATGACAAATGTGAAATACTAGATTTTAACCAATGGTGTAAAGAAACAAAGTTATTTAATAAGGTTGATGGCCACCCAGGAGCATTTGGATGCCAAATTACTTTTGAAAATACAAATAAGTTATTTGAAATTCTTTCTACTATGAAAAGAATAGATGAACCTACATATCACATCTACGGAATATATGAAGCTGATGTCATACACGATCAAATAATTAGGAATGTGGCAAAACATGATGACATATGGGGGAACTCAGTCAGTGAACCTATTTTCCTAATTAAAAATGTACCATGTAATATATACTATTTAAATTTACTTGGTAGTAAACAGAATAAAATTGAGTTTGAGTATCACAATATAAAATTTACAAAGCAAACAAAAGGAAGTTCTTTGAGTTCAGATTATAAGGAATTAATAGCTATTGGAGAAAACATTGAATTTGATATTATCGGCAGATTTTCAATAGATAATAAAAGTGGAAAAATGGCACAGGTTTTAGTAGAAGACTGGTTGTATAGAAAAAGTAACAAGGTACAGGGGTTTGGATTCGGTTAATAAGGAGGAGTTATTTGTTAGATAGAGAGATATACGGATACGACTTTGAGTGCTATTCAAAGATCAATTGGTGGTGCTTGACACTAATCAATAAGGAACAAAGAGATAAACCTATAACAATTATTAATGATAGAAATCAATTAATTGAATTTTTCAACCAACATCGTGACGCAATATATGTCGGATATAACAGTCGACAATATGATCAATTTTTATTTAAAGGTATTTTAGATGGTATGAATCCATCATACATAAATGATCAATTAGTGGAATTTGGAAAAAAAGGTTATCAAATTGTCAGAAATGCAAAAAAGTATCATCTTAATAATTATGATCTGATTTTAAAAGATCGCTCTCTTAAACAGTTGGAAGCCTATATGGGAGATATGATTAAAGAAACAGATGTACCTTTTGATATTGACCGATTACTATCTGAAGAAGAAATTGAACAAATTATTGCTTATAATATTCACGATGTGAAGGAAACGTTACGTGTTTTAGATGCCACGATGGATGACTTTGAAGCTCAGTTAGATATGATTTCTATGTTTGAATTAGACATGGAAATGTTTAATAAAACAAAGGCACAATTAGCTGCTTCTATTCTAGGAGCAGTGGATCAACATACACTCGATGATGAATTTGATATTACCATACCCAAAAATCTAAAAATGCCAGGTAAATATCAATATATTATAGATTGGTACAACAAGCCAGAAAATAAAAGTTATAAATTACCTCTAAAAACAGAAGTTGTGAGTAACAGTACCAGACAGTTAGTTACCGTAGTAGGAGGAGTACCTTGTGTATATGGGTATGGCGGATTACATGGAAGTAAAGATAATGAAATATTTGAAGGCATTTTAGTGACAATGGATGTAGCAAGTTTGTATCCTTCATTAATGATAAATGAGGGGTTTGCCAGTAGGAAACTCAAAAATCCTAAAGACTTTGAAAATATGAGGGATAGAAGATTAGAACTAAAAAAGGCAAAAGATAGTCGCCAGAAGCCTTTGAAAATTGTTATTAATAGTGCGTATGGGATATTAAAAGATATTAATTCTGCCTGTTACGACCCAGTTCAAAGTAATAACGTTTGTATTGCTGGACAACTCTATCTTACTGAATTAGCTGCGAGATTAGAGGACTTATGTGAAATATTGCAAATTAATACAGATGGAATCTACGTAAGGGTAAATACATTGGCAGATGTAGATAAAGTGAAGTCTATTGCAAAAGTATGGGAAACAAGAACTAAACTCGACTTGGAATTTGATGTTTACGAACATGGTCGATTAGTGCAAAAGGACGTAAACAATTATTTATTGATTGACTTAGATGATGGACATTATAAGTGTAAAGGAGCATACGTCAAGAAATTATCTTCTATTGATAACGATTTGCCAATTTTAAACAAAGCGGTAGTTAATTATTTTGTTCACGATATTCCGGTTGAACAAACTATTAGAAGTGCTACTGAATTAATAGAATTTCAGAAAGTTATTAAACTAACTAATTTATATAAGGGTGTTGTATATGGTGAAGGCAAAAAAGTAAAAGTTGATGGTAAAGATAAAATCATGGTGGAAGATGGAATACCTTTAAAAGAAAAGGTGCATCGAGTTTTTGCTTCTATTAGACCAGATGATAAAGGAATTTATAAAGTTAAGATTGAAAAGGGTAAGAAGAGTTATGAGAAAGTTTCGTATACACCAGATAAGTGTTTTATCAATAATGATGATATTCAAGGGGTAACTGTCCCTGACTACTTGGATCTTCAATATTATATAGATGCCGCTAATGATAGAATAAAGCAATTCCTAACGAAAGAAGAAGTTAAAATAGATGAAACACCAAATGTCCTATTTGATTTTATGTGTAACAGCAAAAACTTCTATGAATTTTTAGAAAAGTGTAATTCACATGGAATCACAAAAAAAGTTTTAGAAGGTTATCTGATAGCTGATTGTTGCTCTGTGTATGGAAAGACTCAGAAATTGTTAACATTTAGAGATTATTTTACAGTGTTGTACGGGAAAGAAAAAATAACTGTCACAACACTCGATAAGAAGATTACAGATAATGCAATAAAGCAAATAATTATTCAATGCTCAGAATTATCTAAATCAGGTAAGTCTTATAACAATTTAGATTACAAAAAAGCATTGCAATTAATATTTGACACGTTGAAGAATACTCATATTAATCCATATGAGATTATGGAAATGCAGGTTTCAAAATTCAATGAGGTTAGATACCGCGATGAAACTTTATCAACGAATAGATGGTTTGTACTAAATACAAGAAATGTAGTATCTCCAAATATTATTATTTATAACATGAATAACGGAGAAATAAAGTATCAGAAGGTCAGAAAAGATGTATTTAAAATTCTACCGCTACAAGATGGAGATATCATTGATGTAATTAAAACAGAAAAAGAATTTGGTAAAAAAATTATTGGAAAAGATGATGAGGGATTAAACATAATAGCTGCTGATATTACTAGAGAAGATGAGGTGATTACACAATACGATCTTGTTTTTAGAAATTATGAAAATGGAAAATCTCTTATACCAGAAAGTGAGGTTTGTTAATGGACGAAGAGAAAATTTTGAAATTCGAATGTACTCTGGATTGGATCATATTTCCTAAGTATGTGAAAAAAGTGGAATCTAATGAATTCGCAATATTTCGAGCTAATATCGCTAAAGCATTAGAAAACTGTAGTGAGGAAATGGATCAAATTAAATTAAAGGGAAATACGTGTAGCTTGGAGTTTGGAACAACTTATAAGGTTTTTTGTAAATTAGCAGATGTACATGAACAGTATGGTAATACCTATGAAATTGTATATATAAGCAAATGTATTGATATATCAAGTAAGGATAAACAGAAAGAGTTTTTGAAGAATGTACTAAACGAGAATTTAGTAGATAAGCTATTTGAAGAATATGATGATGTAATTAAACTTTTAGAGGATAGAGACGTTAAATCTTTGATGAAAATTAAAGGAATCGGAAATCAAGTTGCTTTGAAGATGATTGATGAATTTGAGGAGTCCAAAGACTATAGTGCAATTTATATGGAGCTGGGACAGCTGGGTTTAACTCATACATTTATTAAGAGACTTGTTGATTTTTATCATTCACCAGACACGGTAATTGACGTTGTGAGAAATAATCCGTATGACCTCGTTAGGGTAGAGGGCGTCGGCTTCAAAAAGGCTGATGAGGTAGCTTGTAAAGTAGGTGTTGGACAATATGATATTCGTAGAATTAAAGGATTTTTACTACATCATTTAAATGAACAGGGTGAATTAGGAAAAAGTTATCTTAATTACCAAGAATTAATGAAAGCTTTGTACGATACTCTCGGCTTTGTTCCGGAAGAAGTAGTGAACTCAACTGCAAAGTTAATGATTGAAAATAACGATGTAGTTGTTTTGGATAATGGTACTAAAATTGCTTTAAAGAAATTCTATGATTTAGAGAATAGAATTATGTCAGAACTAATCAGATTGCAGATAGGTAAGGTTGAGATCATTGAAGAGGAAAATGAAGAATACGACTCAATTGTTCCTAAGTCCGAATTACATATGGATTATATCCCAAAGTCATTCAATATTGGAAATTGGGAAAGCATTGTAAGCAGAGTAGAAGATGAACAGGGATTTATATTTACAAATGAACAAAGATCTGCCATTAAATTAAGTCTTGATAATCATGTAATGGCGCTTACTGGATTGGCCGGTGCAGGTAAAACTTCTACTGCTAATGGAATATGTTCATTATATGACAATTACAATATCTTGGCTTGCGCATTATCTGGAAAGGCAAGTGTGCGTATTACAGAAGCTACCGGACTTCCAGCAAGTACGATTCATAGAGCATTAGGTTATCAAAATGGTCAGTTCATGTTTAATAAGCTAAATAAATTGGCGGTGGATATTGTACTTATAGATGAAGCTACTATGATCAACGGAACATTATTCTTATCTTTATTAGAAGCAATTCCATCAGGAGCAAAGGTTATTATCATGGGTGACGTTCAGCAGTTGACACCTATTGGAAATTGTCAAGTGTTTGCTGATATTATGGATAGTGATGTATTACCGGTTGTGAAGTTAACTAAACCACATAGACAAGCTCTCATGAGTGGGATTATTCCTACATCTATCAAAGTAGCATCTCAGGAGCAAATTTTTACAAACAGCTTTGATGGAAATGTAGTTTTGGGTGAGTTAAAGGATATGGAACTTGATATTACCGGAAATAAGGAATCTCTCCCGAATAGTATTATAAGACATTTTCAGTGCGAGATGGAGAAATATAAAGACATCATGGAAGTTCAGGTTTGTGTTCCAATGAGATTAAAGGGAGAATTGTCCTGTTATAACATTAACACTAAAATTCAGGATATCTATAATCCTAAGCTTAATGATGGTAATGAGATCGAAATTCTTTTAGAAAAGAAGAAGGAAAATGTAAAAAAGTATTTAATACGAGTGGGAGATAAAGTCTTAAATACTAAGAATAACTACAAATGCATTAACTCTAATGGCGATAACACTCCTGTCTTTAACGGAAATATTGGAATTATTAAAGAAATTGGTGATGATGGATATTGCATTATTGATTTCGTTGGAATAGGAGAAATTGTATTTAGTAAAGGTGATTCGAAAAATTTAGAATTAGCGTATGCCTGTACGGTACATAAAATGCAAGGTAGTGGATTCACTTCAACAATCGTAGGCATGGACAGTAGTAGTTTCATAATGAATAATTCAGAATTATTGTATACAGCGTTAACCAGGGCAAAAAAATATTGCATTCTTGTTGGAAACAACTTTGCTGTAACAAAAGCAATACAAACAAAAGAGGTGAAAACTAAACAGACTTTTTTACGAGATATGTTACTTGAAAATAAATTCAGATTGAAAGAAAAAGAAGAGAAAATAGCTTAGGAGGATTTTATATTGAAATTATATGAATTAACGGGTCAGTTTTTAGAACTAATGGATATGTTGGAAGATGCAGAATGTGACGAACAGATGATAATGGACACTCTTGAAGGAATTGATTTTGAAATTGAAGAAAAAGCCGATGGGTATGCCAAAATCATCAAATCGTTAGAATCAAATATAAAGGGCTTGGATACTGAGTCGGAACGCTTGAATAGTCGAAAAAAGCTATTAGAAAATAGAATTAAATGGTTGAAACAGAATCTTGAAATGTGCATGAGGGTTACAGGAAAGAAGAAATTCACAACTGACTTGTTCTCATTCAACATTCAGAAGAATGGCGGAAAGAGAAAATTAGTCATTGACGTTGATGTAGAAAAAGTTCCCAAAGAATATAGAATTGAGCAGCCTGATGCAATTGACGGAGACTCTATTAGAGAATATTTAAAGGAGAACGGACTTGAAGGACAGGACGGTTCCCTTAACTGTGATTTTGCTCACTTAGATCCACAGGGAGAAAGTTTAAGGATTAGATAGGAGATGTAAAAATAGCAAAGACAGAAGAAACTAAGAATTTAGAATCTGCCATATGGAAAGCAACCAGGAAGCAAGGACTCTTTGGTTGCTTTGAGGTAACAATTGGTTGGTTTGGTAAAGAACGTGTTGATTATATTACATATGACACTAATAGGATATGGCGTTGTTATGAAATAAAAGTGTCCAAAGCCGACTTCCACTCCAAAGCAAAGAAGACATTCGTTGGTCATTATAATTATTTTGTACTGACCAACGAATTGTATGAAGAAGTAAAAGAAGAGATACCAAGTCACATAGGCGTTTATGTTTGTGGAGATTTGGTTAAAAGAGCAAAGAAACAAGAATTGGGCATAGATGAACAAATTCTTAAAGATAGCATGATTCGTTCTTTATATAGGGAATCGGAGAAAATATTGAAGAGTGAAGAACCTAGCATTATCGAGGGTCTACAACGGCAGATTAATTATGAAAAACGTATGTATAAAGAATACTATCGTAAATATTGGGATTTGGTAAAAGAGGTAGAGAATAAATATGGTGTGGGTTGGAATCGATGATCTCATAGGAGGAAAATATTAACAACAAAGATAATTTAATTGATAAAATTCGTAAAAATAATTATGGAACAGAAATGAAAATAATAGCTTATAGAAAACATGATGATATAGATATTATGTTTTTAGATGAACATCATTACATAAAAAGAAATATAACATATAGTAATTTTAAATCAGGACAAGTAAAAAACCCATACGACAGAACATTAGTTGGTGTCGGATATATGGGAGACGGTGAGTATTCTTCAAGAGCAAAGGGAGGAAAGACTAATAGCTCCCAGGAATATATAGTTTGGATAAATATGATGACAAGATGCTATGACCCAAAATATAAAAATAAATATCCTGCTTATTACGGACTAATAACTGTATGTTCTGAGTGGCATAATTTTCAAACTTTTGCGGAATGGTATAACCAAAATAAATATGAAGTCAACGGAAGGTTACACGTTGACAAAGACATTATAGATCCATCTAATACGATTTATCGTCCAAGTAAATGTTTACTTGTGCCGCAAAGAATCAATGAATTATTCCATTATAAACCCAATAAAGATGGTTTACCATCGGGAATATCAGTAACGAAAAATGGAAGATACTCTGCGACTTGGATCGGCAAGAGTTTAGGAACATACTCAACTTTGGAAAAAGCTTATGAAGTATATTCAAAAAATAAAGAGAGAACTATCAAGCAGGTAGCAGATGAATACGTTGATGTAATACCAAGAAGTGTTTACGATGCAATGTATTCATATGTCGTTGATATAAAGAACGATAAAAACTATAAATGTGCTTAACATAAATGGAGGACGTTTAATGACAAACGGAGATTGGGTTAGAAGTATGAATGATGAGCAACTTGCCTTCTTCATAAACATAGGCAGACCAAATTGCAACGATATTTGTGAAGATGCTAAATCAGGTTGCGCTTTTGGATGTAAACATCATTGTGGAGAAGATATTTTACATGGGTGGTTAAAGAGAGAGGTTGGTGCGTAAAAATGTATCAGAACTGTTGTAAAAAGTGTGGTAGTGCTTCGCTCCATACAGAGGTAAAAGGCAATAATACTGGATTATATTGTGATGATTGCGGAGCATGGATTACTTGGCTCAGCAAAAATGAATTAAGAGCATTTGAATATAGTCAGAAGCAAACTAAAACACCATATAAGTCAGAAATGTACGAAGAAGTAAAGCGTAGAATAGGCTTTTATAGAGAAAAGAAAGAGAATAATATTTTTGATGACTTTTATCATTCTCATTTGGACTACATAGAAAAATGTATGGAATATTACGAAGAGAATAATAGGGATTGAAACAGTGGTTTTAAAAGGAGAATAAAATGGTAGAAACTATATGTATGACAATTGTGGCTATCCCTTTGATAATTGGAGTTGTATATACCATAACACGTTGAAAAACGAATATTTCTAAGGAGGATTTTATTGAAAGAGGTAATTGAAATTTTTAAACAGATTCAGGTAACAAGCAGCCTGAACAATAAGAAAGAAATTATTAAAGCTAATAGTAGCAACGAGTTATTTAAGAAGTGTCTCAAGTTCCTTTTAGATACTAACATTGTTACAGGAATTAGTGATGCGAAAATACATAAGCATGTTGAAGTAGAAACAAAATTAGATCCATTATATCTTTGCAAATTCAGCGAATTTCCCCAAGTGATTGATTACTTAAAACTGAATAATACCGGTAAAGATTCTGATATCTATGAGATTCAGGCATTTTTAAGTGGTCACGAAGATGATAGAGAATTTTATGAACAGATGATTACCAAGAAATTCAGACTTGGCTGTGACGCTAAAGTTGTAAATTCTATGATTCCAGGCTTGATTTCTACATTTGATGTAATGCTTGGAACTCCCATTGATAAAGTGAAACTAAAAGGAAATGAGAAGATTTTCTTATCCAGAAAACTCAACGGAACAAGAGCTGCCTTTATTGGTGATAGGATTATGACTCGCCAAGGCAAAGAGTATATTGGGCTGGATCACATTATTAACGATTTGAAGGCAATGGGGCTTTCAGATATGTTCATTGATGGAGAGCTTCTATATAAAAACGAAGAGGGATTATCTGACTCTGAAGCATTTCAGAAAGGCACTGGAATTGCTATGAGTAAGGACAAGGATAAATCTCAGCTCAAACTTGTTGTATTTGATATTTTTCCGTTGGAAGAATTTTGGACAGGCAAATCGGTAGAAACATATGAAATAAGAAGTAAAGGATTAAATTTGCTATCGTTATACATAGACGATTATGGAAGTAAAAATGTTGAAGTTGTGCCAAGGTTTTACGCTGGCACAGACCATTCGCAAATCTGGAAATGGTTGGATCGTGCGGAAGAAGAGGATTGGGAAGGGATTTGTTGCAATCTTGATGCTCCATATGAGTGCAAACGTACTAAATCTCTGATTAAGGTGAAGAAATTCTTCTCAGCTGATTTATTGTGTACAGGCATTGAAGAAGGATCAGGTCGAAACAAAGGAACGCTCGGTGCATTAGTTTGTGACTACAAGGGGTATTCAGTAAATGTTGGCTCTGGATTTACAGATGAACAGAGAAAATATTATTGGCTGAATCCAGATGAGGTAGTAGGACGGATTATAAGCGTTAAATATAAAGAGGAAACGAAGAATAAAGATGGTGGAATCTCAATTCAATTCCCAGTTTTTGAAGCTGTGAGATTTGATAAAACAGAACCCAGTTACAATTAATCTATATGCAAACGGAGAATTACTAAATAGGCAAGGAAATACGAGTTTTATGTGTGTATAAATTATTCGTTATGGATTCAAATCCAACGACCTAAACTAATATTTTGGAGGATAAGTGATGTTATTGAAATTTATTAGAGGTATTATTATTGACAGAAAAAATGGTGGAAAAATACTTGAAAAATACCTTTTTGAGATAGCTGATATATTAAATGGTATGGTTGGCTGCGTAGAGAAAAGACGGAAATGTATGCGGTGTTACTACTATGATAATAAAAAGGATTTTTGCATGTTTAATAGTCAAAATCCCAGATGGAGTAATGGGAAAAATACTCTATGTAATAAATAGTTTAGATCAGTATAAAAGTTTTATTAAAAATGGAGGAAAATGAAAGTAACTAAATTTAGGAATGAAGGAACCGAATACGAACAATGGTTTTGTCCTAACTGCAACAGATGGTTTACGCCATGGCATTTTCATTGCTTTGGAGGTAAAACAGAGACAGATTGTAATCGTTGTGGAGAAGCTCTTGAGACTAAAACCGATGAAGAAATTGCTCTAGAAGTTATAGAATATGAGGATCGGAAGCAAAATGAAACAAGTGGAGGATTCAGTAAAAGAGCCTACGACAATTATGTAACAGGAAGTTGGTAATAGATGCAGATCGAAAAGAATCTGTGTTTCTTAGATAATCACAATAAACCAAAATAACGATTTGGCAGATTGTTATTTTGATAATACAGACATTACACGTAAAAATTTAAGAATAAATAGAAATTAAACTCCGCTTTTATCATTAAATAGGATATAGAGGGGTACTCATTCCGGCTTTTAAATTTATGGATACATGATCTGTATATGTATTAGTACTAGACGTATATTTTATATCGAATTCAACTGGCGCATTAATGCTTTTTCTAACTAAAGTACATTTTCTCCCTTCATCTGGTGGTAAAGTCAACGTTATATAGTCTAACAGATAATCTCCGCCTTCGAAAGCATAGCTGCCAGAATTAAGTAAATCATAGTTACATCTAAAATCTTTTATTGTAGCACAAGATTTTCCTATGTTTTTTACAACAAGATTTAAATTGTCATTATCCGCATATTCGGAATATATGATGAGTATTGGCCTCGTTGATTCTTCAATCATTTTTGAATTTTGGCGCATAGTTTTAATGGAAATAATGATTGAAATTAATCCCAGAAGTAATGCAACCAAAACACTAAATAATTGAATGACATCTGATAGCGTAAAATTCATAAACATACAACCCCTCTTTTTAGTAGATATTATCATACTAATTAAAGCGACGCAACAAGTTTGATAAAAATAAAGATTCAAGGACATTAAAAAAGAGGAATCATTGGATTCCTCTGACGCCTTAGTATACATTCATTGCAAAAACAATAGTGAAAAGTACACTCAGACCTGCTAAAATAAATATTTTAATTTTCAATTTAGCCTCCTTAGAAAAGGAGCCGTTATGTAGTTGAAAACCTTGTCCTACATGCGTAAATTCGTAAATTGTCTTATATTCGTAGATTCTTAAATTGTCTTATATTCGTAGATTCTTAAATTGTCTTATATTCGTAGATTCTTAAATTGTCTTATATTCGTAAATATTGTATGAGTTTTCTGACTACATAAACAGCATGTAGTTTTATAGTTTCATGAATAGCTTAGCATTTTAACAATTAGATGTCAATAAGAACTGATTTTAGAGTGGTTAAAATGAAAATTTGATTGGAGAAAGGAAGAATTATGAAAAACGAAAATTTAAATAAGGCGATTGATGTATTACAAGATGCATTAAAATATATGAAAGAAAAAGATATTAGGATTGATGCAATAGAGTTTAAGATTGATGCTGATAGTTTTGAGACGTATATGCCAAAGAATTATACGGTGTCATATAACCTTAAAATGAATGGGGAGCATATTAAAATGGCAGAAGGAAGTACATTATGTAGTGGAGATGGCAGGTGTTATGAATGCGGACACTGCTTGTAGTCTGGATCGGAGAATAAGATATGGGAGATAACTTACTTGGACTTTCATGACAAGGTAATATCATTATACTCTTTAATGTTAAATTAATAAAGCAAAAAAAAGAGCACCGCGAAATTTTGGGGAAAGCGGTGCCCTAAAAAGAGCTATCTACAGTATAACACTTTAAAAAATTAAAGTGTAGATGTTTGATAAATAATTATTTAGCTGAATAGTGGAAAGGAATGGTATGAAATCGAGAGAAGATGTTGTTTGCAACGGTAAAGCCGCTTTTTACGCTTGTATTTATGACGATTTACGGAATGCCGCTATGGATTGTGGTTGGGCGTTAGGATTACATGGTAGTCTGTCAAGTGATATGGACATTATGGCCATGCCTTGGACGGAGGATGCAAAGTCTGTAGAAGTAATGATCCAAGCATTATCAGACTGCTTTACCGAAAACCCATTTAAAGATATGCACACAATACCACATTATGACAAGCCCAATAATCGTGTCGTTTATACTATGTCTATCTGGAAAGACTTTTACTTAGATATTAATGTAATAAAGGTGAGCTAAAGACGATGATAAACTAAAATATCAAGACGCTCAAAAGGATAATAGATATTTATGGGAGTATTTGCCTTGAAAATGGAGGGGCCGGCAAAATCGGGGGACCCTGCCGGCTGTATGAAAAAAGCTTTATTTAAAAGGTTATTTGCTTTTTTACAGTTATAAATATACTAGGGAGTTGTGGCGGCAATATGACGAATTTATTAAGAGTTTGTTAATCGGGGAATTAGGATTTCTCGGGGTACCGGGAGAAAGGAAAGATATATGAAACCAACAGGTATTATAAGAAGATTAGATGATTTAGGGAGGATTATTTTGCCGAAAGAGATAAGGCGAAAAGTGGGAATAAGAGAAGGTACGCCGATGGAGATATTTGTAACTACAGATGGGGTGCTGCTTAAGAAATATTATCCGGAATCTGAGTTGTACGATGTAGTACGGAATCTTAGTGATGCGGTGGATGATGCTTGTGTAGACTTAGGGGAAGAAATGACAGTAAATATTAGGAAGCACATCAGAGAGATACAGATGCTTCTTAAACCCCAAAATTAGTATTAGTCTAAAAAGGGCGGAAACCCAAAAGCTCCGCCCCTGGGATACACAATACAATCATGATCAGGAAGTACTACAGAACATCATATCATGGAGCAGGGGGAAGTGTAATAAGGAGGTAGCCTTACTGTGAAAGGAGTTTCCCCTACATTTGATAATCTGTTCGTAACAATAATATATGCATTTAAATAAAAAGTGTGAACAAGCTATACATAACCTTCCGGCCTGACTGGTGAGACCGGGAGCGGAGGGAGAAAGAGAGGGACTTTAGAGTGATTAATTCAAAACAAGCGTTAGAAATATTAAAGCAGACTAAGAGATGCAATGACAATATGGTTGCAGATGCAAAAGAAAAAATAGTTTTTAGAGAAGCGTTTGACATTGCCATACAAGCAGTGGAAAAGCAAAATCCTAAAACAGCAACATTCGTTAAAGAGATAATGGGGATTATGGTATTTCAATGCAACACTTGCGGAAGACAGTTTTTTGCAAAGACAAATCTTGCACATTATTGTGTTAACTGTGGGCAAAAGTTGAGAAACGAATAAACTGAGATTTATAAGATAAAAGAGAGGTTTTAAAGATGATTTATACAAGTTATTTTGCGAAGCTAAAGTCTTTACCAGATAACGTAGTCCCTATATCAATTTGTGGCAAGGCTCCTGCTTGGTACAGCGGATTACAATATAAGAAACTTGCTCCGAAATATGGGTTCTTCATGGAATGGAAGGAGAATCATAATAATGAGTATTATATCAGGTGTTACAAGGAACAAGTTACAGATAAGTTAAATCCAAAATTTGTAGTAGAAGAATTAGACAATTTGTTTCTATCATCTGTTTTAGGTATTGATTGTAAAATTGATAGTATGGTGGTTCCTCATATTGCACTTATTTGTTATGAGAAGCCCGCAGATTTTTGCCATAGACATTTGGTGGCTGATTGGTTAAATCAGAACGGATTCAAGTGCGAAGAATATAAATGGGAGAAATGAAAATGAACAAAATGTTAGAAGAGAACGAAGATGGATCAATTGATGTCTTAGACGAGTATGGATATTCAATATATAGAATAGATAAATATGAGATAGGTATTATAGCTTCGCTGGCAAGTAGATTGTTGGAATATGAAACGGCAATGGAAAAGGATAATCTAGTATCAGTCTTGAATGACTTTTTCAGCATTTACACAGATACTTACGCCTACAATCTTACAAGAGACAAGACCGCATTCTCATATGGAACTATGACAATGGAAGACTATGAAGAGTTTACGGAAGAAACAACAACTGATTTAGCAGAATTTATTGTTAACAAGGCATTTTGATGGAAGTGATACATATTTTAGATATTCATGATGAAGCATTTGCCGTAAAAGACAGAGAAGGATATTACTTCATCGGATACAACAAATGGGATAAGCAGCTTAGAAAAGCAAAATTATATCATTCATACAAATATGCTAAAGAAACTTGTGATGATGTGAGATTTATAGCAAGGGATACGTTCATAGTAAGAGTGGGTGTCTTTGAAAATGGAGAGGTGAGTTATGAAAGTTAGTATAGGAGATAAGATTTATATTCCGAATGAAAAGAAACCATATACGGTAAAAGCCAGAGATAGAAGGTATGTTATCTGCACAAAACCATTCAATCCACAAAGAACAGTTTTGTATTTCATAATTGATTTAGAAGCAAAACGTAGATGGCCAGACAATAGAGTATTTTGTTCTGGATATGAAACAGATGAACAGTGTACAGAAAGATTAAGAGAATTACAGAGTGGCAAGATTGAATTGAGTTGGCGAAGAGGTATTTCGTTGGACGTTGATGTGGAATAAATAATTAAATGTATCAATGAAAGTAACGTTTCAATGGAAAATTAAATGATATAGCTATTAAATAAGGTTAGGAGGTAAGGTGATTTGACCGGTCAGTAAAAGTATACTTTGCTCCTAATACATATTGCAAGAAAACAAACACACTAAAGAAGATCTAAAGAGTCTTCAAGCATTGTCGCTTCCTGAAAAAATAGGAGTGACACAAGCAAGGTTAATGGAATGGTATAACAGAAATGACAAACAATGCTATGTTTCATTTTCTGGTGGTAAAGATAGTACCGTATTAGCATATCTGGCAGCACAAGTTTGTGATTTATTTCAGTGTAAATTGGTTCTTTGGTTTTCTGATACAGGTCTTGAATTCCCAGAATTAAGAGAACATGTAAAATCATATGGTGAATTTTTAAAAACTCAATTTCCTGATTTAGATGTAGAGATAATTATTGATACCCCTAAATATACAAGAGGTAAGAAAAAAGGACAAAGAATATTATTTAAAGATGTTGTATTAGAAAATGGATACCCAATTTTGAGTAAAAATGTTAGCAGGCAAATTGGAGATATTCAAAATTTGGGAAATAGTTGTTGGGCTGCTAGATGTTTTGATGGTAGAGAAACAGGCATGTATGATATGAGGAGATGGAATTTTGTATTGAATGCTCCATTTAAAGTGTCTAACAAGTGTTGTGATATTATGAAAAAACGACCAGCGAAACAATTTACAAAAAAATCTGGTTTAAAACCTATTATTGGTACTATGACGTGTGAGAGTAAACAAAGGAAAACGGAATGGTTGCATAATGGTTGTAATGCATTTGACAAGAAGAATCCAACGAGCCAACCAATAAGTTTTTGGACAGAACAAGATGTTCTGGAGTATATAGTCAAATTTAATCTACCATATCCAAGCGTTTATGGTGATATACAGAAAGATGATAGGGGAACTTGGTATACAACAGGTTATTGTAGGACAGGGTGTATGTTTTGTGCATACGGATGCCATTTAGAAAAGGAGCCGAACAGATTTCAAATGTTAAAAAAGACTCATAGGAATATTTGGAATTATTGTATGAAACCAGTATCAGAGGGTGGACTTGGTATGAGAGAAGTTTTGGAATACATAGGAGTAAAAATAGAATAGCACTTGAAATAATACTTTGATTGGAGAATTTAAATGGATGATACGGATTATGAATATAGGCAACTTACTAGAAATGGAAAATGTTGTGCCTGTGGAAGAACTATTTTAGCAAATAAGGATCATGTAATTCACGGATATAATTATAAGTCCAATGGAGGAACGGTTACATTGTGTACCTTTTGTATTACGAATATGAATAAATTGATCAATGATTTTCATATGGAGAAAGGGTGATTCCAAATAAATATAAAGGTCAAAATCAAGCCAGATCTTAATCATTGTAGGTGTTGCGAAGAATTTGCACAATCCTGTAATTCAGTACCACGATGCAGTGAATGTGAAATGAAGTCGGGAATCTGGGTAGATACAATAAAGAGCATTTTTGAAACAAAGGCAGTTGTAGTAGGGGAGAACGGTGAAGTTATTACTTTGCCAACATCAAGATTATGTGGTGTAGACGTTTCCGACTTAATAAAAAGAGGTGATTTTTAAATGGGGTGTCCGGGTATTTATTATAAAAAAGCATTGCAAGCATTTGCACACAGTTTAAATTATATGGGAGATCATAAAAAAGCACAAGAAATGTTTTGTGAAGAAGATACTAATGTATTAGAGAATGAAATTATGTCACATAAAAGTAAACTCCCAGATAACAGATTCTATTTTGATGCTGGTAGGGCATCTGAATATGTTTTAAATGCATCAGATAAAAATGATGAATGTGACGGATTTAACGCATGTCTTGGCGGTCTTTACGACTTTGAATCATGGTTGGAACTTATTGATGAAGACGAGAAATAAAACAAACCTTTCATGTGATAAGGAGAATATATGATTGATGGAAAACTTACACAAAAAGACATTACGCAACACTGCTCTTCTCATTATTGCAACGATCATGATTGTGAATACATGAAAGATTATTGCCGTATACGAGAATTTGCGTTGACAGAATGTAATGAATGTGTGGAAGGACTTTGTAAAAGTTGTAAATATTATAAGTGATAATAAAATCAACATTTTAAAAGGAGAAAACTATATGAGTAATGTAAATGATGAGAAATTATTTCGAGAAATGGCAGGAGATACGGTAAGTAAGGTTAAGTTGGCTGGCATGAGAGCAGGGGCAACTGGTATCCTGGGTGCAGTACTAAACATGTGTAATGAGGGAAAGAGCGTTACTGACATTAAATCGTTTTGTGAAAAGTCATTAAACTTAGAAGGACTGAAAGGGGATAAGTAATATGAGATATATTTCAGATGAGGACTACAAGAGAATTATGAAGAAAATGGTGGATATCGATAAGGTTCAAATCTTTAGTTCTGAAAATGAGTGTTTAGATTACGAAAAGGCTTTAAGTGAAGAAAGACTCAAAAGAGAAAGATTATTTGCTGAAAAGAACAAGCGTAAAGATGAAGTTACGAAGGCATACGATATTTTTACAGAACTATTGAAAAAATATATAGATGATTATGATGAGCCAGTGATATTAAACAATATTACATATCCATTGGACAGACTATTCCCTAGAGGGATTTGGCGACTGTAAAGCAAAGGTTGAAACGGAAGATTCATTTGGAAAGGAGTTAAATGAACTTAGAGGATTTTAAAAAGCATATAGATTTTATTTATGAAAACACACCTGATTATTCTAGGAGTGAAAATGAAGTGGTAATTACATTACATGAGCCTTCAATGCCAGCAAGAGCATATTCAGGTATTAAAAGTATTTGTCAGGGATTTGATTGGGAGAATGGTCAAATAAGGATAGAACCAGAAAAACGTATAGTAAGTCAAAAAAGAAACTATACAGATATTATGAATGTAGTACATAGAGATACCTTTGATGGTAAAGCGAGAATTTATGTTTGTCAAAGATGTGATCAAAAGATAAATAAATCTGATAAATTTTGCAGACATTGTGGGCAGAAATTAGGCGGAGTCGTTGAAGGATGGACTCATAAAAATAATATAACTAGTGAATAGGAGAGATAATGAGCAAAGATAATATGCCTGTATATGCAATCAAAAACTCTGATAGCGAATACTTCATTGGATATAATAAATGGGATAAACATTAGTTGGGCAGAAGAAGTTATGAATGATTTAAGATTTAATGAATTAGAATTAAAAATAGTAAAAGTTGTTATTTATGAGGAGGAATAGATGAAGATATTTTTTGATACAGAATTTACGGGGTTACACAAGAACACAACCCTTGTGAGCATAGGCCTAATTTCAGAAGATAGGCGGACTTTCTATGCTGAATTATCAGATTTCGATTGGAAACAAGTCCATGCAGATAAGAGTAAATTTCTGCTCGATAACGTAGTAAACAATCTCGTGTGTAGAAAAGACGAATTGGAAGAACAGTATATTAGTGGATATAGAATCGGCACAAAGCAAGAGGTTGCTATAATGCTTCGTAATTGGTTAAAGCAATTTGAATCGGTAGAACTTGTTTCAGATGTTTGCCACTACGACATGGTTTTATTTATTGATTTATTTGGTGGAGCATTTGATATTCCAAAAAATGTATGCGCTGCGTGCTATGATATAAACCAAGACATTGCTCGGAAATATGGAATAACTTCAAAGGAAGCATTTGACAAGTCCAGAGAAGATATTTTATATCAGAACTATAAAGATGGTGAAATCAAAGGGGATAAACATAATGCTTTATACGATGCAAAAGTAATTAGAGAATTATACCAGATTCTTAATAATGTAAAATTCGATAAATAAAATTGGGATTTTAAAGGGTAAAAATAGGGAGGTGATTATTATGAAATTGCCAGTAGATTTTGACACTGATATTCCAGTATATGTTCCTAGTTCAGACAACTTGGTCAAGATAACATCAGAATTAATTATGGGATATAATGGCTGGAAACGTGTAGAGAAACTAATCGAAGAGATCCCCTTATTGAAAAATATGTACGAGAATACAATGGAAGACATGTTGAGAAATGGGAATTGTGGCATGGTTTCTTGCTTGTGTTCTACAATTAAAGAGGCTTTCCGTGAATTAAGAGATTTTAAAGAAAATGAATAGAACTGGACTTTCTACGGTAAAATAGGAGGAAATATGGTAGGTAAATATAAGGTAGTTACTTTGTGCGGAAGTACGAAATTTAAAGAATATTTTATTGAAATACAAAAAGCATTAACTTTAGACGGTTATATCGTAATTTCCGTTGGTCTATTTGGACATAGCGGAGATGACGAAGTTTGGACAGAAGGGACAAAAGAAATGCTTGACGATATGCACAAGCGAAAAATTGATATGGCGGATGAAATTTTTGTTATCAACGTTGATGGTTATATCGGTGAAAGTACAAGGTCAGAGATTGAATATGCTATTAAAACAGGAAAAGTTGTAAGATATATGTTTGAGTAAAATAGGAGAAAAAATTGAAATTAAAACACGATTTTGAAGTAAATCAAGTTTGGGTAAGTGAAAAGTATCCAGAAAAGTCATTTTACATCTATCAAATAAATCACCCTGACTACGACGATTCTGAGCTTGAAAATGAAGAATCATTTTATGAGACAGTACTGATTAACAAAAAGCTTTTTGAGCAAATCGTTGAAGATTATCAAGAAAAGCATAATGTTAAAGACAGATCAGTTACATATCCATTTTGTATGTGGAAAGAGGGGCAGATTAACAGCCTCAAACAGTATGTAAGAAAATGGGATTGCAAATTATCTCACAAGGAAGAATTTAAAACTACAGTTTATGAGGGTGGAGAATTTATCGTTGTCGAAGATGAACAGGAAGCATTTAAACAAATATGGAGTAGATATAGCAAATAGAGGGAGGTATTATATTTGAATGTTTATTATGCAGGTATTGGTTCAAGAGAAACTCCAGGAAATATCCTTAGTATGTTCAGAGATATTGGTGAATTGATGGACACAAAGTACGATTTTATATTAAGATCTGGACACGCAGATGGTGCAGACTTAGCTTTTGAACAAGGCTGCGACAGAGTATATGGAGGGAAGGAAATATATCTGCCATGGGCTGGATTTAATGGTTCAAATTCTGATCTGGTGGTAAAAAATGTAGAAGCTTTTGATGTTGCACAAAAGTATCACCCGTACTGGCACAATCTAAAAGAAGGTGCAAGAAAATTACAAGCGAGGAATAGTCATCAGGTTCTTGGACAGGATCTAAAGACGCCATCAAGTTTTGTATTATGCTGGACTAAAAATGGTAAAGGTAGTGGTGGCACCGGACAGGCCATTAGGATTGCAAAAGCATATAATATTCCAGTTTTTGACGCTGGAGGCTATGATAGTATTTTAGATTTTTATGATGGTGTAATGACATTTGCGGATAATATAAGGGCAAGATGAATGTGAAATTTCATATAAGGAGAAAATGTGAAAGTAATAAAATACGGCAATAATTATTTAACAAGAGTCATCTGTCCGAGTTGTAAGTCAGAGATTGAATTTAACAAGTCTGATGAAGGCACTCAAACTACCGGTTGGAATATATTTGGCAAAAGATTATATGAGAAGTACATATGGTGTCCAGTTTGTAAATGTAAGATAACAACTGAAGAAAATGGAATTGAATATTCTATTAAGATTTATGCAAACGGTTGTCATGGACATAGGTAGAAGCAGATAAAAGCATTGTTTCATGAATCGAAAGTGGGTAATTAGTTGGCAGCTTATTACTTACAAATTTACAGACTTACACATTAATTTTCAAGAATTTAATAATCGAATATGGGAGGCAAAGGATATTAAAGGAATTATTTATGCCGAAGATTTGGCGCGGGAACTAATGAAACATCCCAGGGCTTTTGTTTGTGCTGGAAAAAATGGAGCAGATACATACAGAGATGATAGAAAAATTATGAATGTGTTTCTTAGAGATGGGGATACCTTAGTCTTGGATACAGAGAATTATGATGGTAACGGAATATTAAAATACTTTGAAAAGGAAGGTAATTAATTAGTATGAATGAGGTAATTGCAGGATTTGAAATTTTATCAAACATTTCGGAAGGAGGACTCGAAGAACTTAGGCGTATCGAAAAGATAGGTAGAGTTTGCTATAAGTCTGAGGATAAAATTACAGAAGATGGTGAGTCTGCAAAGAAATTTGTGTCTATGCTTATTAAACGTGGGCATGAAGCGATGATTGAGCATTCCAGTTTATCCGTTAAGTTTATTGTTGATCGAGGTGTTTCCCATGAACTCGTAAGACATAGAATTGCTTCCTTTGCTCAAGAGAGTACGAGATATGTTAATTACTCACTTGAAAGGTTTGGTAACGAGATAAACGTAATTGATATCAGAGATGGTATGTTACTTGATAATAAAATGAAGTCTATGGCTTGTGAAGATTTAAATGCAATTATTGATGAATGGGAATCTGCTATGTGTGACGCCGAAAAACACTATCTTAAATTGATTGAATTAGGAGCAACACCACAAATTGCAAGAAGTGTGTTACCGAATAGTACAAAAACAGAAATTACTATCACTGCTAATTATAGAGAATGGCGTAATTTCTTTAAATTAAGAGTTCCTGAGACAGCCCATCCTCAAATGAGAGAAGTTACGATTCCGCTATTAAAGAAGCTAAAGAGTGAGTTGCCGGTTATTTTTGATGACATTGAATTTGGAGGTGAATAAATGAAATGTTTGGACTGTGATGCTTGCAAATATGGCTTTTATAAATCTAAACCGGAAGAGCATGTTTGTACAGGAGTTAAAAAACCATTTGTAATTGAAGATATAAACCATCAGTGTACGGAATATTCAGACAAGAATGATGAATACCATAAGGTAAGTGCTGTACCAGCGAATCAAAAAGAATGGGTAAATCACCCCGCTCATTACGGAGGAGAAAACAATCCATACGAAACAATTAAGGTAATTGAAGCATGGGAGATGGATTTCAATCTAGGAACCACATTAAGATACATAAGTCGCTGTGGCAAAAAGGATTTAAAAGGTGACGTTTTAAAGTCAACTATAGAAGACTTACGTAAGGCTTCATGGTATTTAAATAGAGAAATATCTATGTTGGAAAGAGAATTAGAATCTGTTGGGTATCAAGATTAAAGGAGATAGAAGATGGTTTTCAATGAGAGAATGTTAAGCACATACAAAGGAAAATCTAATGCTATGGGATTCATCAAAGGTCATATTTATGAGATTGAAATTGAGCAGATGAAACATGGATATGAAGTGTCAGTTTTCTACGATACTATACTGAACCATGAATTAAAGCGACTGAATGTACCTTATAGTAGTGAATCAAGCTTGAAATCGAATTGGGACTTATAGGAAGGGATGGAGTGAATGAAACATGTTTGGCTGTGTGGAGCATCTGAAAAGGTCAGTTTCGAAGATGGAGACTGGTGGAGGGAACGTTGTATTGAATGGTTTGAGAATAATTCTGAGTGTTTTAGAGCTTGGAATCCAAATCGTTATTATAATTACCGTGAGCAGCTTCATAAGTCTGATACTGAAATTCGTGACTTTTGCGATAACAGGGTTGAAAAGGCTGATGTAATATTAGTGAATCTTCAGAGTATAAGGCAATCGGTAGGAAGTATTATGGAAATTGCTTGGGCATGGAAAGCAAGAAAGCCAATTATCGGATTCCTGGAAGATGATGAGATTGAGATAGGTGGGAGTACATTACCACTAGATTTAAAGAAAGTATGTCACCCGTTTGTTATTGAGTGTTGTAATAGAATTGATACAGGGTATGATGCAAGATTAGACGCTTTGGAATACATAGAAAAATATTACGGAGAATAATTCATATGAGAAAAGATGAATTTAAAAACAAAAGTCAATCAAATATGACAGCGTGGGATTTAGATTGCCCCCAATTGTATAAACCAAATTGGAGAGGTAAAGCGAAAAGACTATTTAGGAAAATTGCAAGAAAGAAGCTAAAAAGAGAAATTGAAGAGGAGACTTAAATGACATCTGTTTTATTAGTTTGCATAGTGATGCTACTTATATCTAGGATTAAAGAAACACCTTCTATGTTAAGTGAACATCGGTACTATGAAAAGGTAAGGGGTATCATAAAAAATAACGAGAAATTTCTTAATGAGTTGCCATATGAAAAAATGGTTTGCGTTGAGAAGATCGCTAAAGTTGCACCATATCTATATTCTGGTTTTACAATTTTTGTTTATGCCATAGTTGGTATTTCTCTCGATTTACCATTAATCAAATTCTTATCCTTTGTTCAAATTTGTACAGTAGTAATAACTATGCGACTGCAAAGAAATGTAAATCCAATAAGTCTATACATAGATGATTTTCCATTCTACAGTTGGTATTTTTTATTCAATGTAGTACTGAATTACATATATTACCCGTTGGCATGTGTAATGCTGTTGGTTAAATTAATAAATAATTAGGAGGACTGTTTATTGTTAAAAGTAATTAAAAGAGATTGCACAGAAGTAGATTTTAATGAATCAAAAATTTCCAACGCTATTATAGAAGCAATGAAAAATGGAAGTGGGATATTAAACAGGCGCATTGCATTTACAATAGCAAATGAAATATACGAGGAAAATAAGGACAAAGAAGAATTAAGTATTTCTGAGATCGAGTCTATGGTATATGACAAGCTGATTACTAAAAATCAGAGATTGACTGCCAAAGCTTATGAGGGGTATCGCTGCATAAGAGAGTTTCAAAGAGAAAATTGTAATACTATTGATGGCGAAATTGATGAGTTACTCAATGGGTCAAGTGAATACTGGGCAAGTGAAAACTCAAATAAAGATGAAAAACTTGTAACTACACAGAGAGATTATATGGCGGGCATTGTAAGCAAGGATATGTGTAGAAGATATTTACTTCCACCTGAGATTGTACAAGCGAATGATGAAGGTATTATTCATTTTCACGATATGGACTACTTCGGCCAGCGCACATTGCATAATTGCGATTTGGTTAATCTCGAAGACATGTTGCAGAATGGAACCGTCATTAGTGGAACAATGATTGAAAAACCACATAGTTTTTCTACTGCTTGTAATATTGCAACACAGATTATCGCTCAGGTTGCAAGTTGTCAATATGGAGGCCAGACAATCACATTATCACACCTTGCGCCATTTGTTGACGTAAGTAGGCAGAAGCTACGTAAAGAAGTGACTGACGAGCGAACAGAAAACGGTGACTCATTGGATGAAAAAATAATTAATGAAGTTGTTCATAAAAGACTGAGAAACGAAATTAAACGTGGTGTTCAGACAATTCAGTATCAGGTCATTACACTTATGACGACAAATGGACAGGCACCTTTCTTATCAATCAATATGTATCTTAATGAAGTTAAGGACGAACAGACCAAGAGAGATTTAGCTCTAATTATTGAAGAGGTATTAAAGCAAAGACTGCAAGGGGTTAAAAATGAAGCAGGTGTTTGGACTACACCGGCATTTCCTAAGTTATTATATGTACTTGAAGAAGATAACATCCACGAAGAGAGTCCGTACTGGTACCTGACAGAACTTGCTGCAAAATGTACAGCGAAAAGAATGGTTCCAGATTATATTTCAGAAAAGATAATGTTAGAAAACAAAATCGACAAAGATGGAAATGGAAACGTGTATCCATGCATGGGCTGTCGCAGCTTCTTAACTCCGTATGTTGATGAAAATGGAACTCCAAAATATTATGGCAGATTTAATCAGGGTGTTGTAACGGTTTCTCTTCCAGATATTGCATTATCTTCCGATGGTGATATTGACACTTTCTGGACAATTTTTGATGAGAGAATGGAATTATGTCATAAGGCCCTACAGAGCAGACACGAGAGGCTCGAAGGGACATCCTCCGATGTTGCTCCTATATTATGGCAAAATGGTGCACTAGCAAGATTAGAAAAGGGAGAAAAGATTGATAAATTACTCCACGATGGGTATTCGACTCTTTCTCTTGGATATGCCGGACTTTATGAGTGTGTAAAATATATAACCGGATATTCTCATACAGATGGTGGCTGTGGGACAGCATTTGCATTAGAAGTAATGCAGAAACTAAATGATTATTGTACCAGATGGAAACTTGAAGAGCACATTGACTATAGCGTGTACGGCTCTCCGATAGAATCAACTACATATAAATTTGCAAAATGCCTTAAAAAGCGATTTGGTGTTGTAGAAGGAATTACGGACAGAGATTACATCACAAACTCTTATCATATTCCAGTATTTGAAGTAATAGATCCGTTCAAAAAGCTTGAAATCGAAAGCAAATTCCAGAAACTTAGTCCAGGCGGAGCAATTAGTTACGTTGAGTGTGCAGACTTGACAAAAAACACAGAAATCGTTTTAGAAGTAATGAAGTTTATTTATGACCATATAATGTACGCTGAATTAAATACGAAAAGCGACTATTGTCAGGCTTGTGGGTATGATGGCGAAATTAAGATTATTGAAGAAAACGGAGAACTTATTTGGGAGTGTCCCAATTGTGGGAATAGGGATAAATCTAAGATGAATGTTTCAAGACGTACTTGCGGATACATTGGAAGCAACTTTTGGAATCCTGGAAGAACCGAAGAAATCTCCGAAAGATATGTGCACATTGATGATCATGTTATGAAAGGCTGTGATTAAAATTCGATATGCAAAAATAAGAAGTATGGATATATCAAATGGAGAGGGAATAGGTATTTCCCTCTTCACACAAGGGTGCCGTTTTCATTGTAAAAACTGTTTCAATACTGAAACATGGGACTTTAATGGTGGAAAAGAGTGGTCGGAAGAAGTGAAAAAGGACTTTTTAAGATTGGCTGCAGACCCACATATAAAAAGAATTTCACTCTTAGGCGGAGAGCCGCTGGCTGACGAAAACCTCAATGGAGTTCTTGAATTAATCAATGAAATTCGCCTTTCATTTCCACAAAAAAACATATGGTTATATAGTGGATTTACTTGGGAGGAAGTATTTAATGGGTATAGCGAAATTCGTAAAGAAATTATATCAAAATGTGATGTAATGATTGACGGAAGATATGTTGACGAACTGAGAGATATTAGTCTGAAATGGAAGGGCAGCACTAACCAAAATGTGATTGATGTTCAAGAATCTATTAAGCACGAAAGATTGGTCTTGTATTGTAATTAAAGGAGAACATATTGAAAGCAGCTATTAAATTCTTTGAAGACGAGATTTATCAGTTCAATATAGAACTTGGCGGACTACTAGAGAAAGATTACAGAGAGTTTCTAGAAAATAAGAAATCATTTTATGGACTTGCTTCAAAGGCAATTCAGAAACTAAAAGGAGAAGTAAATTTGCAGAAAATCAGAATTAAATATACCAACCAATTATTAGAGAGAATCAATAAGATTAATTTGGGCGATTGGATTGACTTGCGATGTGCTGATGACATTGAACTGAAAGCAGGAGAATTTAGGTTAATTCCATTGGGAGTTGCAATGCAGTTGCCAGACGGATATGAAGCACATGTAGTTCCGAGAAGCAGTACGTTCAAGAATTATGGAATCATTCAGACCAACAGCATGGGAGTAATTGATGAATCATATTGCGGCGATAATGATTTTTGGTTCTTTCCTGCTTATGCACTGAGAGACTCAAGGATCAATTTTAATGATCGTATTTGTCAATTCCGCATTGTGAAACATCAGCCTAGTATTAATTTTGAAGAAGTAGAAGTACTAGACAACAAAGACCGTGGAGGTCATGGATCTACAGGAATTAACTAAATACAATTACTCTGTGTTTGCGCAGACACAGTTTACATAGATAGATAAGGATACCGGTATCCTTCAAATCAAAAATTTGGAGGATTGTAATGAGAAGATTAATAACAGTAGGCATGACATCACTATGTCTCACATTTACTATGCCCATGGCAACATGGGCGAATAATATAGAAGAAACCGTAACAACGGCACAGTTTGAATCAGAATTACCCTATGTAACAGATTTTATATTGAAATATGCCAATCAAGCTGGAGTGAACATTAGAGAAGAACCAAATACGAGATCAAAAATTTTAGGACGTACACTCTTAAACACAACATTTGAAGTTGTACTGGATATTGGTGGTTGGAGCATGATTACCACTGAAGACGGGTATGCATATATAAAGTCAGAATTCTTAAATGATGATGAAATAATGTATACTGATGAAGATTTATATATAATGGCTCACGTAATAGCTGGAGAAGCGCAATTCTGCGATGATTCAGAACAAAAATATGTGGGATCTGTAGTCTTGAATCGTGTGGCTCATTCCGAATACCCAGACACGATTAAAGGAGTGGTATTTGAGAAAAAACAGTATTCCAGTGTAGCTGATGGCAATTATAATCGAAAGCCAACAGAAAGAAATTGGGCAAATGCAAAATGGTTACTTGAGCATGGGAGCATACTTCCTGGATATGTTATTTATCAGTCAAAGGGTAAACAGGGGCATGGTGTGTACTTAAAGACTAAGTGGCACTCGTATTGCTATTAAGAAGGAGATAAATTGACTGTTTCTGAGAAAAAGAAACGTGAATTACATAGAATTTATAATGCGCTTACTGAATATGAATTGACAGCACTTGATGAAAACAAATGGCTTGATTTAGTAGACTGTGGTATAATTGATCCGTACACGATGCTAAAACAAGTTAATATGATTAAAGAAAAGAAAGTGAAATCAGTTCACCCATATGCATTTACACCTTGCTCAGATGGGCGGATTACTACATGGTTAGCTGATGAGACAAAGCCAAAAGGTAGACGGAATGTAAGATCGTCTGATTATGACTCACTAATTGACAAGCTATATGAACATTACTTCGGACATGGACTGCAAGAAAAACAGCTAAAGTTTTGCGATATTTTTGAAGAATGGCTTTCTTACAAGGGGAAGAAGAAAAACAACTCAGACGAAACAATAAAGCAAAACAGAGCAAGTTATCAGAAATACGTTCAGGGAACAGATATTGATAATATGCCATTAGCAAATATCAAAACAATCGATCTTGAGAACTGGGCAATTGATGTATTAATCAATACTCCTATGACCGCAAAGGGCTTTAATACTCATAAGATTGTTGTCACCGGCACCCTTCGTTATGCAAAAAGACTGGGAGTTATTCCAGATGACCCTTGGAAAAAAGAAGAGTTAGAATATACTCATCTATTTAAGTCTACAAGACGTAAACCTTCCGCTGATATGGTGTTTTATCCAGATGAAATAGAAGACCTCATTGAAGAATTTGACAGAGGTTATGAACTAAATGGAAACGTAGCCAATTTAGGTCTTAAGGGTAATTTTGAGTTGGGATTAAGAATAGGTGAATTATGCGCCTTAAAATGGTCTGATATTAACTGGCAAAATGAAACGGTTTTTATTCAGCGAATGGAAGATAGTTCTGGACAAGTCGTTGATTATGTGAAATCTGATGCTGAAACTGGATATAGGGAATTAAATCTGAGTGATGAGCTGATTGATATATTCAAGAAAATCAGGAGAAGTAGTAATATTTTATCCGAGTATGTTTTCCTCAAAGCAGATGGAAGCCGGGCAGATAAAATGGTCTTTGTACATCGTCTTGAAAAAGCTGAGATTACTTTAGGTTGGAAAGAATCTGGGAACATGAAGCGCTCTCACTGTATCAGACGTACCGTAGCAAGCAGAATGAATGCTAATGGTTGGGCATTAGATGAGATTAGACGTTGGCTTGGCCACACTATGACATCTACCACTTTAACGTATATTTATAATCCATATAGAGAGAGTGAAACGCAGAAAAAGGTCAAGAAATTATCGATATTGCACACAAATAAGAGCTGTCAACAAATGTCAACAAAATATGATACTACTATTTCAAAAATAAAAACGCTGGAAGCCTTATAAAATAAGGTTCCCAGCTATTCTCAATCAATCGGAGTAACAGGATTTGAACCTGCGACCTCTCGGCCCCCAGCCGAGCGCGCTACCAAGCTACGCCATACTCCGTTTTCTTGACACATATGGTATTATAGCAGAAAGTTTCCAATTGGTAAAGTATATTTCTTGAAAAATTTTCAAATTTAATATATTATGATAAGGAGACGATTATTTAGGAAGAAAAATAGGTGAAGATAGATGAAGCCAATTGTAAGCTTTGATGTAGATATGACACTTCTGGACCATAAAGACTGGACAATTCCAGCAAGTGCCTTGGAAACTATAGAAAAATTGAGAGAAAATTATACCATCGTACTGGCAACAGGCAGAGACATGGATTCTATTTTCAGCACAGCCA
Organism: Lacrimispora sanguinis; assembly: GCF_044987295.1. Taxonomy (NCBI): domain Bacteria; kingdom Bacillati; phylum Bacillota; class Clostridia; order Lachnospirales; family Lachnospiraceae; genus Lacrimispora; species Lacrimispora sanguinis. The sequence continues at coordinate 4,888,446 of NZ_CP173277.1, forward strand.
TTCGGGATGAGGTAAGGCCAGATGCGATCATCCATCTCAATGGGACGAAGGTGACTGTGGGAGACCAGGTCATTTATGAACATACTTTTGATAAGGTTCTGCTGAAAGAGATTCTAGCCTATGCGGAGAAAACTCCTTACAGCGTTGGAACTACTGTTGGAGAATGGGATTATTATGTTAATCCAGAGGTGGTAAAAAGGCATGATGCAACGCTTTGGGGAGAATGCGGCAGAAGATTTGAAGATCCAGGAAAGCTTGTGGAGCTGGAAGTGAGAACTATGGCCTATATCGGAGATGAGGCTGGTGCAAAAGCCATGGAGGAGCAATTCCCGGATATCCATGTGCATATGTTTGCTGATAAACGGGGAGCAGATGTGGTGGAACGGAAGGCTTCAAAAGCTATGGGACTGATAAGACTCTGCGACTATTTGAAAATACCTCTTACAGAAACAATAGCCTTTGGAGACAGCATGAATGACTACGATATCATTAAAATAGCAGGCAAGGGAATTGCCATGGGCAACGCCATGACTGAATTAAAAAAGGCAGCTGATTACGTTACGGATCCTATTGATCAAGAGGGAATTAAAAATGCCTGCCTGCATTTTGGAATGATCCGGCAGGAGGACTGAAATGGCAGAACATTATGATCTTCTTGTGATCGGCGGAGGGCCGGGCGGATATACAGCTGCTTTAAAAGCCGCCGGTCTGGGACTTAGGACCGCCATTGTTGAGAAGGAAAGACTGGGAGGAACCTGTATTAACAAAGGCTGCATTCCTACAAAGGCCTTGCTACACGCCTCCAGCATATTTGAAGCCCTTCAAAATAGCGATGAATTCGGGGTATCCACAGATTTTATATCATTTGATTTTAAAAAGATGCAGAATTATAAAAAACGTTCCGTAAAAGCGTACCGAAAGGAAGTGGATGAGCTTGTTAAAGCAGCAGGTGTAGCCGTCATTAGCGGAACTGCCACCATACGCCGGGGGCGAACCATAGAAGTGAACGGTCTGGATGGCAAGGATTATTATGAGGCAGATCACATCATCATTGCCACCGGGGCAAAACCGGTGATGCTAAAGATTCCGGGAGCAGACCTTCCCGGGGTGTTGACCAGTGACCGACTGTTAGCTTCTGACACATGGAATTACGATCGCCTTACGATCATCGGAGGCGGGGTGATCGGAGTGGAATTTGCCACTATTTTCAGTGCCCTCTGTTCCCATGTAACTATATTGGAGAATAAAGACCACTTATTAGGACCTATGGATACTGAAGTCTCCCAAGCTCTGGAAGACGAGCTTAAAAGAAAAGGAATCACGATCCATTGCAGGGCAAAGGTTAAGGAAATCAGAGAGGAATCCAATCAGGGATTAACATGCATCTATGAGGTAAATGGAGAGGAACAAACCATCCGCTCCGGACAGATCCTTATGGCAGCAGGGCGGGCTCCTTATCTGGATGGACTGATGGGACAGGATGTGAGCCTTGAGATGGAACATGGTCATCTGAAAGTGGATTCGGAATTTATGACCAGTGAGCCTGGGATTTATGCCATCGGTGATGTGGCAGCTGAAACCAAGCTTGCCCATGTGGCGGCCGCACAGGGAACCTATGTAATAGAAAAGATTGCAGGAGTCGAACATACCATTCGACTTTCGGTGGTACCAAACGGTATGTTTGTAAAGCTTCCTGTGGTGCCGAGCTGTATTTACACGGAACCGGAAATCGCCTCCGTAGGACTTACCAGGGAGGCGGCTATCGCTTGCAGTATGAAGGTGAGATGCGGACGCTACTCCATGAGCGGAAACGGAAAATCCATTATAGCCAGGGAACAGAATGGATTTATCCATCTGGTATTTGAGGAATATTCCGGTACTCTCGTGGGTGCCCAGATCGTATGCCCCAGGGCAACCGATATGATCAGCGAGATGGCAACGGCTATTGCAAACGGCTTAACGGCAGAACAACTTATGCTTGCCATGCGCGCCCATCCTACCTACAGTGAAGGGATTGGGGCTGCTATAGAAAATTATTATGAAACCAAAGGAGAGATAAAGCAATGATTCAGGAAAGACTGGAACAATTAAGAAGACTGATGGCAGAGCATCATATGGATGCTTACATGATTCCAACCTCAGATTTTCATGAATCCGAGTATGTGGGTGAATATTTTAAATGCAGAGAATTTATAACAGGATTCAGCGGATCAGCTGGTACGGCTGTAATTACGAAGGATGAAGCCGGTTTATGGACCGATGGCCGTTATTTTGTACAGGCAGGCAAACAGCTTGAGGGAACCGGAATTACCCTGCAGAGAATGGGGCAGCCTGGAGTTCCTGAGATTGGGGAATATTTAGATCAGGTGCTTCCGGAGGGGGGCTGCCTGGGATTTGACGGAAGAGTGGTAAACTGCCAGCTGGGACAAGACTTAGAAAAGCTTCTGGCGGAAAAACATGTGACCCTTGCCTTTCAGGAAGACTTGGTGGATGTTTTATGGAAAGAACGTCCTCACCAGTCCGCGGAACCGGTATGGATCCTTGAGGAAAAGTATAGCGGAAAATCTTCTGCACTGAAAATAGAAGAATTAAGAAGCCAGATGAAGAAGGAAAAGGCAACTATTCATATCCTTACATCTCTTGATGACATCGCATGGCTTTTAAATATCCGTGGAAATGATGTAGAATGCAATCCGGTAGTGCTTTCTTATGCAATGATAACCCTGGACCGTTTCTATCTTTTCATCAATGAAAAAGTGTTAAAGGATGAAGTAAAAGCTTATTTAAAGAATCTTTCCGTTACAGTATGCCCTTACAATGACATTTACACAGCAGTTTCGCAGTTAAGAGATCAGAAGGTTCTCGTAGAAACGGGTAAGACCAATTATGCCATTGTAAAAAATATTGATAGTTCCAACAGCATTATTGATAAAATGAATCCTACCGCCCTTTCAAAAGCCATGAAGAATCCGGTGGAAGTGGAAAATATGAGAAAAGCTCACATCAAGGATGGCGTAGCCATGGTAAAATTCATCTACTGGATGAAGCAGAATGTGGGAAAGGAAACAATCACAGAGGTCAGCGCTCAGGAGTATCTTGATCATCTGCGTTCCAAGCAAGAGGGGAACCTGGGACTGAGCTTTGATACGATTTCCGCCTATGGTGCCAATGCAGCGATGTGCCATTATAAGGCCACCGCGGAAAGTGATGTGAAGATAGAGCCAAAAGGACTTTATCTGGTGGATTCAGGCGGTCAGTATTATGAAGGAACGACTGATGTGACCAGAACCATTGCGGTAGGTCCGCTGACAGAGAAAGAGAGAGAGCATTTTACTCTTACTGTCATCAGCATGCTGCGTTTGGGAGCTGTGAAATTCCTTCACGGCTGCCGGGGACTGACCCTGGATTATGTTGCACGGGAGCCGTTCTGGAGCCGCGGCATTAATTATGACCATGGAACCGGCCACGGAGTAGGATACTTGCTAAATGTCCATGAGCGCCCTAATGGAATCCGGTGGCGCATGGTACCGGAGCGCCAGGATAACGGTGTTCTGGAAGAAGGCATGATTACTTCCGATGAGCCTGGAGTATATATTGAAGGCAGCCACGGCGTCCGTACAGAGAATCTGATTGTTAGTAAGAAGGCGGAAGAGAATGAGTATGGTCGATTTATGGAATTTGAATTTCTGACCATGGTTCCCATTGATTTAGAAGCCATTGATCAATCCATTATGACCGAACATGATGTAAAGCTGTTAAATGATTATCACAAAGCCGTTTATGAAGCCCTCTCCCCGTATTTTACAGGAGAGGAAGCATTGTGGCTGAAAGAGAATACAAGAACTATTTAGATGATAGAACAAGGCAGAACCGTAGATTACGGTTCTGCCTGTTTTTGATTCTCCGCGTTTGCTTTAAGCCGCAATAATATGGGAAAAACCGCTTCCAGATCTTCTTTACTTAAGTCTCTCATCAACGCAGTGGCTTCCCTTTGAAGAGGCTGTTCTTTTTTTTCCGTTTTAAAAAATTCTATGGGAGTAATTTCAAGATAATCGCAGATTTCAAAAAATTGTTTCATAGATGGCATGGAACGTCCTGAAGAAATTCCCTGGATATAGCTCTTATTTTTTCCCAAATCCAGGCTCATTTGATATTCTGAGATATTTTTTTTCAAGCGAAGCTCCGTGATTCGATTCCTGACAAACTGTTCATCCAACATTATCACCTCTAGGTTAATCATAAAGGATATTCTGTGCAGATGCTACGTATTATATGCGTAATAATGACTGAAAAACAGGTTGCATATACGGATGAAAAGCGTTATCATATACCTAATACGAATGGAAAAGAAGCGGGATGAAGGATTCCGGCAGGTACAGGGGGAAGGATCATGGCAGGTAATTCAGGAAGTCGGTTCGAGAGGTGGAATTCGGTAAACGAGCATGAGTTCTTCCGTTATGGTGAGACGGAGCAAATGTACAGAAATATTAATTTATTTAAAGATACGGTTTTATTTGAGTATTCTTATATGGATAAGAGATTATATCTGTCACCAAATGCCAAAGGACAGATAGATTTCCCAACTTTTGAACGTATTCTTATTAAGCATAGAGACAATGCTCCCCAAGAAGGGGAGATCCGCTCGTTCGAATTTTGTCTGGGAAAAATGGGGGAACCATATCACTGGTGCAGTTGTAAATTAACTGCTCAATGGGAGGAACGGGCAGAATACCCGGTTAAGCTAATTGGAAAGCTTCAGGATATAACCGGATTAAAAGCGAGGGAAGAGCAGTTGTTACTCCAGTCCTTAAAGGATGGGCTCACCGGTTTATACAATAAAATGGCCTTTAAATACCGGGTAGAAGAGAAATTAAAGACCGGCGGATCGGGTTGGCTCTGTATGATCGATATCGATAATTTCAAGGAGATTAACGACTGCTTCGGGCACCTGGCCGGCGACCGGATCTTGATGCAGGTAGGCGGAATGCTCTGCGATATCTATCCGGATCCGGATCTGGTAGGCAGGGCAGGCGGCGATGAGTTCGTTGTTTTCACAACAAAAGATAACGTCCGGGAAAGAGCGGACAATCTGTTGGATAGAGTAGAAAAGATCATACCAGAAGAAAAATGGCACATTTCTGTCAGCATTGGAATTGCTCCCAGTACTGGAAAACGCGGGGAGGATTATCAGAAGTTATTTTCCAAAGCAGATCAGGCTATGTATCAGGCAAAACAGGCGGGTAAAAACCGGATTGCTTTTTTTTTGTGATGATTGATGGTTAAGGAATTGTGGAAGTGGATTATATAGAAGGGGAAGGTGAAATGGGACAGGAGATGTTTATCCTGTCCCATTTTGAATTTTGTTTTTCTTAGTCGACGGGTAAATCTACCAGAGTGTATTCACATTGGATTGCCGGGAGAAACTTGTCCAGAAGATCTGTAGTATTAAACTTTAAGCTGGAGGTATTGATGCAGGGGTGGCAACCAAAGAATTCTTGAGTCTGTACATCCTTATCGATCAACAGTCTGACACGGCGGCTTTTATCGTTCATTAGGCCAAGGACTGAAACAGAGCCTGGGGTGATGTCGAGAAATTCTTCCATGAATTCCGGTTCTGCAAAAGAGAGTCTGGCTGATCCGATTTGCTTAGAAAGGGCAGCGGTACGGAACTTTTTTCCACCGGGCAGCAGTAGGAGATAGAAATCAGTTTTCTGGGAATTGCGAAGAAATAAATTTTTGCAGATTTCTATATTTAACAGAGCATCAACCTCCCGGCAGGCTTCTATGGTGGGAAGTGGGGAGTGATCCACCCGCTGATAGGATATGTTCAATTTATCCAGTAGGTCATAGGTGCGGATTTCCTTGGGAAGACGCCCAGTTTGATCATTGGGACGCCCGTTATAGAGGGTTTCATCCAGGTAAAAGGTATCGTTTGTATGAACCATGAGTTGCACTTCCTTTTGTCTTTTTATGATCTATTATATCTGAGGGGAGAGAAAAATCAAGTATTTTTGAATCTATAGAAGGATTTTAGTGGTTTTGGTGGTGGAGATGTATTATAATAGCTGTGAATAAAAGTGGAAGCTAAGGCCCGGCGGAAAGGTTGGAAAGTGGTTTTATGAGGAGGCCGGGATTTTATTGTGTGAAGGGATTAAAATAGATATGGATTAAAGGTTTGAAAGAGATTAATAATAGGAAGAGATAAAATTTGGAAGAGATAAAAAATAGGTGAGTTTAAAGATAGGAAGGGTAGATGCATATATGATAGATAATCGGTTGAAGAAAGAGAAATTCAGAAATGATAGAATGGTTAAAGGTAGTGATAATGGGAAGATAGAAGGGCAAAAGAGAAAGGAAAGTGGCTGGAGCGGTAGCAAGAACGAAAGTCGAAATGGCAGTAAGGCTGGTAAAAGCATCGGTGGTAGGAGCGATGGTAAGAACGATAGCAAGAACGATAGCAGGTACGGTAATAGGAATGGAAACAGCATCGGCAGCAGGAACGGTAGTAAGACCGATAATAGAAATGGCAGTAGGGACGGCAGTAGTATAGGTGGCAGGAGCGACAGTAAGACCGATAGTAGAAATAGTGGTAGGAATAGTAATAACATCGACAGCAGGAACGGCGACAACACCGGTAGCAGGAACAGCGGCAGGAACGGCGACAACACCGGTAGCAGGAACAGCGGCAGGAACGGCGACAACACCGGTAGCAGGAACAGCGGCAGGAACGGCGACAACACCGGTAGCAGGAACAGCGGCAGGAACGGCAACAACAACGGTAGCAGGAACAGTGGCAGGAACGGCAATAGCACCGACAGCAGGAACAACGGTAGTATTGGCAGTAAGAAAGGGCACAGCGGAAATACGCCTAATAGGACAAGCGGAGTTGAAAAAAAGTCCACTTCCAAATGTCCGGTATCCCGTACATGCGGAGGCTGTCAGCTTTTGGACATGCCTTATGAAAAACAGTTGGAACAGAAACAGAAACATCTGGAAAAATTGTTGAAGCCATATTGCCACGTTGCGCCGATTATTGGGATGGAGAATCCTTATCATTATCGCAATAAGGTTCATGCAGTATTTGACCATGACAAAAAAGGCAATCCGGTCTCTGGCGTATATGAGGTGAATTCCCATAGAGTTGTTCCGGTAGAAAACTGCATGATCGAGGACCAGAAGGCAGATGAGATTATCGGAACTATTAGAGGTATGTTGAAGTCCTTTAAGATACGTACCTATGATGAGGATACAGGGTATGGATTATTGCGTCACGTATTGATACGAAGGGGATTTGCCACAGGAGAGGTCATGGTTGTTCTGGTAACCGCCTCGCCGATTTTTCCTTCAAAGAATAATTTTGTGAAAGCGCTGAGAGAAAAGCATCCGGAGATCACTACAATTATACAGAATGTAAACGGCAGGGATACAAGCATGGTGCTGGGAGATAAGGAACATGTGCTGTTTGGGAAAGGATTCATTGAGGACATTCTATGCGGCTGCCGTTTCCATATTTCTTCAAAATCTTTTTATCAGGTAAATCCGGTGCAAACGGAGATTCTCTATAATAAAGCCATTGAGGCCGCAGGGCTTACTGGTAAGGAACGAGTAGTTGATGCTTATTGTGGGATTGGCACCATAGGTATCGTTGCCAGCAAGCATGCAAAGGAAGTTATTGGTGTTGAGCTAAACCGGGATGCGGTAAGGGATGCAGTGGAAAATGCCAAGATCAATGGTATTAAGAATGTCAAATTTTTCTGTAATGATGCAGGGAAATTCATGGTGAATATGGCGGAAGACGGAGAGCATGTGGATGTTGTGTTTATGGATCCGCCTAGGAGTGGGAGCACGGAGGAATTTATTGATTCGGTGGTAAAAGTGAAGCCGGAAAGGGTTGTTTATGTGTCTTGCGGGCCGGAGACGCTGATTAGGGATCTGGAGTATTTTAGGAAGAAAGGGTATGAGGCGAAGATGGGCTGGGGAGTTGATTTGTTTCCGGCGACGGAGCACGTTGAAACGATAATTCTGATGACGTATTGTGGTTTGGACAAGAAAAAGTAGACTTCGACCACAAGATGTTGTGGTTTAAGGACGATTTTGGGGCAAAAAATGAGCGAAGAAATGCCGTTTTTTGCCCCTTCAAATTAGGCTAAATTATAGATGACATGTAGTATTTTTAACTGATGGCTAAAATATTTAATTTAATATAAGCTAAGTTTTAGAGTGAACTATGAGAAGACAAATTATTTCTAAGTGCATATGGGGGATTTGATAAAGATGGATAAAATTGATAAGTATATAAAAAAATATCAAAAACAAGCATTGGATGTAATTAAAAATTATATGGAAAATGACTCAGAAGGAAAGTGCTTAATAAAACTACCAACAGGTACTGGAAAAACGGGAGTAATGGCTATTGCATCAAATTTAAAACCAAATAATATTTTAGTTATTGTCCCAAATGCTACTTTACCAGTACAAACAGCTTATGAAATAGAAGAAAATTTTTGGGAGAATATAGGATATAAACCGATTTTGATAAAGAAAACATTTTTAATTAAAAGTTCAATAATAGATAACATTGAAAAAGCAAATGATGGTTTAATATATATAGTGACAATTCAAACATTACTTAAAATATTTCTTGAAAATATACGACTGTTTACTTTGATAAAAGAAAATATTGATATTATTTTTTATGATGAGGGTCATCGAGAGCCAGCTCAAGTATGGAGAAATGCTAGTCGAAATCTGAATAAAAAAATGATATTATTTACAGCAACGCCATATAGAAATGATAATTATGTTTTTAATATTGATGAGAAATATAAATATGAATATTCAATGTCGGAGGCAATAGCTAATGGAGATTTGAAAAATATAGTATTTAAGCCAATTCCGGATGATGTTTTTAACAGTCAAAAATCTATAATAGAATTTATTGATAAAATTGCAAGCGACTCTTCTAGAAAGATATTGGTAAGGTATAGAGATGGTAAAAACATAAAAGAACTTGTGGAGTCCTTAAAAAGCAAGTATTTGATTTATGGTTGTCATTCAAAATTATTAAGTGAAGAAAGATTGTTTAGTGAAGGAAGCCAACTAATCGAATATATAAAGAATAAGGAATTTCAAATTTTGGTTCATAATGACATGCTAATAGAAGGAGTAAATATTCCAGAATTAAATACTCTTGTATTTTTTAATTATTTTGAAAATTATAAATCTGTAATTCAACAAATAGGACGAGTTCTTAGAGTTAGTGACATACCAGAAGCTGAAATATATGTTCCAGAATTAAGGCTTAAAGAGGCGATGGAGCAATGGCAATTGTATTTGCTTTCTGAAAAAAATGATGAGGAATATGCATATACGGGTGGTGCATTTAAAGAATCATTTTCATTTGAAAAGAAATCAAATTTATTAAATATCATGCAATTTAAAAAGCAAGCAAATATTTATGTTTCTAAACTATCACATTATAAGGAAATGAAAGAGGAAATACGAAATAGCATTGAAGAATTAGAAACTTTAGAAAAATGGAAAGAAGAGGAACGAGAAGGGAATAATTTTTGGGTTTTATGTTATGAATTAAAAGAACCAAGTAATGTTTTAAAAGAAGCAATTTGGTATGATTCTTCTTTGGAATATGTATCTGTTTATGAAATATTAAATGACGAAAATTATTATTATTTTTATTTTAATACAAGAAGATATGCATTACCGGGTGATTATGATGACTTAAAGCAAGTTGGGATAAAAGAAATATATAATCTAATACCAAATGGTTCTGATGTTAGAAATGTAAGATATACAAGTACAAGTAGTACGCAAAAAGGACCAAAAACCAGAGAAATTTATGGATATTCATTGGAAGGAATTCCTGCAAACCTTACAGAAAAACTTTCATACTGCAGAAATGCTATAGGAAAAATAGAGAACGATGAAAATATAATAGAGCGATATATTAGTACACTTACTGGAAAAGTATCTGAAAGAGAAATATGTAGTTGTGATGAATATTTACTTTGGTGTGAAGATATTTTAAGAACCATGTTAAATAATAGAAGTAGCCAATTTTTTAATAGATTTTCATTTATTACTGATGCTCCTAAAACAAAGGCAACATCTTTGATGCTTCAATTTGGCAGGAATGTTAAATATCAGGAAGAGATATTTTATTTAGATAGCCAATTTTGCGAAATTGAATACGATAAATTTGAGTTTGAAATAAATGGAAACAAAATAAAAGGGAAGATATGTAGGGATTTTAGAGAAAAAACATATATGCTTCTGGATGAGGAAAGAAAATATATTGTTTTAGATACTGATGTAGATGGAAATATTGAAGAACGAGAATTAAATCAATATATAAATAATGGAAAATTTACAGTTTACTATGGGGAAGAGCAAATAATTTATACAAACGGATACTATTTAAAACCAAATATAAAAATTAATTATAGTGATGTAAATGAATATGAATTATGGAATAGTATTTATACGATAAAAGAACTTAATGACTGTAAAAATGAAAAATTAGGTGATAATCCTGCAACTGCATTTAACAATACTGTAAAATGGCCACTGGATAGTGTTTTTGGTGTATTATTGGACGAAATAGAGAAAGTACATACTGAGATTGATTTTCTTGTATGCGATGATATGGGATGTGAGATTGCAGATTTTATAGCATTAAGCACTATACAAAGCAAAGTTGTTTTAATACATTGTAAAGATAAGAAATCGCAGATTAGTGCAAGTGCGTTTCAAGATGTTTGTGGACAAGCAATAAAAAATGTTGAGTATCTGTTAACAACAAATCCAGAGAAATTACCATATGTTGTAACGAGAAATAATAAGTGGAATGAAAAGTGGGTTAGTGAAAATGAACTTTATAAGACAGATAGAATGATTAAAGGTACAGTAGAAAATTTCCTAGATGAATACAAAAAAATTATGCAGAAGCCATATTCGCAAAAGGAGGTTTGGATAGTTACAACGGGGCTATCAAAAAGTAAGCTCAAAGATGAATTAATGAAGGAAAAGCCCAAAGAGCAAATTCCACAATTACTATATATTTTAGGACTAACTCAAGACAATTTGGCGCAAGTTGAAGCACATATGAAAATTTTTTGTAAAGAATGATTGTGTGTATTTTAAATTAACATTATCAAAAAAGCATAATATGATTGCTTGAGAAACATATTTCATAAGATGTAAATAATCGGTAGTAAGAGGTTAAGTTTTTAGGTCAACTTAAATGACCTACAGACTTAGCCTCTTTTTTTATACTCAAAATCAGAAAGAGAGGAAGAAAGATGATGTCAAAATTTTTTATGTATGGTACAGAGCTTCATGAGCTAGAACAATTGATGATGCTCGTACCATATTTTATGCCAAGAAGAAGTGGGGTGATTGTTATGAAGAAGGTAGAAAATAAGAAAGAGCCAGTAGGGTGTCAGGATTGTGTAAGTTCATAGGGGAATGAGGATAACGATACAATTTCATTCCGGCATCATCATGACAGAAGAAGTAGATTATTACGAAGATTAATAGAAAAGTAGAACATGAATATTTTAATAGGAATTATACCTGCCGTAACTGTCACTGCTGAAGTTGCGGTTTTTCTATATGCAGCCGGCAGATGTGTCTGCCAAACCATATCTGTGTTTATAAATTATTTTAAATAAGAAATGGGAAATTTATCATGTCAACAGAAGAATTATATGAATTAATGGAAGATGGAAATCTTGGATATGCCTGTGTTTATAAAAAGGGCGATCAAGGAATGCATACTGATTTTATGTTTAAAATGACAGCAGAGAAAATCGCGAACTTTATTGGACAGAATGCATATACGGCAGACAAGATTATAATGACTGATTTGGGTGACAGACTAATCTGTGAATCAATTTATGGTGGATTTATTATGAATTGTCCGGATCAGAATTTGTGCTGAGAGATTATTCCTCATCTTTCACCTATTCAGCAAGGAGATGCAGAACCCAAGGAATTCACGGTGGCAACCAGAGAAGAGATGGAAGCACTCTGGGATGCCGAAGAAGAGGCAGTAATGCAGGCTGAGATTAGAATGTTGTAATTTGTAATATTACCAATTTTATGGATATTTTTTCTTGTATTACGCCTCCCGTAAGAGTACAATAAGAATAACAATGTTGTTGATATTGTTATTCCTATTGGGAGGTAAGAAAATGCCAACTGTAAATGAATTATTGGAAATCGCTAAAACTGAATTAGCAAATCTTTTACCGGGAGAAGTATTCTTGGTTCGTGATTTGTTCAAAGGATATGAATGGAACCGAATTTCCCGTAGCGACAGATTACTCCTTGGCACCTTGTTTCTCAATTATATTAAAACAGATGATATAGGGATTGTTCCGATAGAAAAGACATCTTCGGGGCAGCAGAGATATAGGGCTTAATAATTTGTAAGGCAAGGAGTAGATTATGGATATAAATTATGAAGAATTAAGAATGTACAAAGACAGGATTAGAATATTTTTTATTATTTATTTCTTTTCAGAGACTTTTAATGACAAGCAATATAAAGATTGTTGTAGAGTATTACATACAGAAGTAAAGATACAAAAATTAGATTTTTTGATAAGAAATCCGGATTATTTGTGTTTTGAATTGTTGGAACAATGCAATAGAAATGATAATGATAAAAAGGAAATCAAGGAAATTATAAAAAACATTTTTTATTCTCATGAGCCACAAATTAGGAGATTAGAAATGGAAAGATTCTTTTTCGGAGCTTATGAAGACATAGATCATGTAATTGCTTTTTTAGTTTCTGTTGGTTTTATAAAATATAAATTTCAGAGAAACAGCGTTCTTAAGTTGACTGAAAAGAGCTATTATGTAACAAATTTGGCAGATGAAAAAATAAGATTAATCATGGATGATGCTCCTTACCTTAAATGGTACACGGAGAGGTGTTTACTAATAAAGCAATATTTTGGAGAATACTCAGGGACACAGCTAAAAAACCTTCAATACAAAATTGAAAGGTATCGTGATACGACATATAAAGAATATATTCAGGATATTGAAGATTTGGTAAGACAAAAATATTATGAAGAGTTTGGAGAAATCTTATGAATAAGGAATTTACTAAAGTAGTTGAAAAACTATATGATAAGTATTCAAATCAATTAACTAAAGAGGAAATTATTGATCTTTTAAATATTGACGATACAGCTGTTGATATACCGCTTTCCACTGGAAAACGATTGATTATAGAATATATTGAATTTAGTGGTGATAAACAAACAGGAGAGCCGATAAGTTTTAAAAAGAGTTTTTCAAGTGGAATAAATATGATTATTGCTGATAACTTGAAAGGTAAATCATCGTTATTCAAAATAATAAAAACTGCTTTAGTGGGTAATGATAGCTATATTAAACCAGATATTAAACAATGGATAAAGTATATTATTCTTGGGTTTAAAATAAATGACAAAAGATACACGATTTCTATGGATTTAGAAAAACGTATAAAAGGCAGATTATACAATTGCCCTTTTGAAGATTATTTGAAAGATAGTGATTTATCAGAACAGTTAATCTTTGAAGCTAATAGCAATATCGAATATGAAAGCCAAATACAAAAATTCTTCTTTAATCAATTTTCATATTTTTCAATGAAGTGGACACAAAAATCACCTTTAAAAGATAGTAATGAATTAATTGAGAGTGGATCGAGTTGGAAAACATATTTTAAAACAATATATCTTGAATCTCGAGATAGCACTTCTTTTTATGGCGGGCAGGAACAAAAAACATTTCAGATGTTGCTTGCACTTGAGCATACACAGTTAATAAATAAATTGACTTTAAAAAATGAGTTAATGCAATCGGCTTTATCTAAACAATTAGATGTTATAGATTCAATCAAAGATGATGTTGAAGTTAGCAATTTGCAAGCAGATCTAAAAAAAATTGATCAATTGCTTAATAATGTAAGAAATTCACAAAACTCCGTGGATTTGATAAATCTTAAAAGTCAAAGAAAAACAATGATACAAGAGATTGGCGAGCTTAATGATAAGTTGTCTACTTTATACAAGCAGCGCAAAGTTTTTATTACCGAAAAAGAGTTGAAAAAAAAGGAACTTGATGGATTTGGTTTTGAATATAATCGCATTTCAAATGAGATTTATAAAATCCAACGATTTATTAATGATATTAATGAATATCTGGAGGCTGGTCAATTTTTTTCTTCATTAGAAATCAAGTATTGCCCTAGCTGCAACCATCAAGTAATCCATTCTAATACTGAGACGGGTAACACTTGTCCATTGTGTCATGAAATTGTTGTTAATGACGATATTGAAAATAAACATAATTACGTTGATAAAGCTGATGAGTTAGAAAAAACTCTACAACAAATGTTACATGAAAAAGAGCTTCTAGGTGAAAAGAAAAAGGTACTGAATGATGAAGTTGAGCGCATAGATGGTCTACTAGAAAGTATACAAAAAGATATCTCAAAATTAGAGGAAAATGATAAAGAAGCTGATTTGGCTGAAATAAATTGTTCCATAGAGAAAATTCAAAATAAGTACGATGATAATTATGAAAAAGATTTAATTGCTCAACAAGCGGTTTTAAAGTTCAGGCTTGTTGAAAAAGAAAAAGATAATTCAAAAATATCTGATGTCGAGAAGCTGCAGGCCACTATAGAAATGCTTAATGATGCTATCATAGATATCGATGATTTGCGTTTTCAAAAGAGCAAAACAATCATGGAAGATTTAAAAAAGTCTTTGTTAAAAGAAATTCATGATTTTGGACTTACCTCAATCACAGAAATTATTATTGATAAAAAGTTTAACATAACTTATGTTCAAAATAATGTAACAGTTAAATTTTCAGAAATAGCAGAAGGTGAACAGTTAAGGGTAAAACTCGCATTTTATCTTTCGCTTATTCAACTTGATATTGAAAAAAATCATGGTAGGCATACACGATTTCTTATCGTTGATAGTCCTAATAAAGAGGAGGGAGATACCGCCTATTTAGAAGGGTTAAAAGAAGTCCTTAATCAGATACAAACAAAATATCATGACCAGTTACAAATTATTGTTGGTACAGCAACTCGTGAATTTTCTGGTGTCGTTAAAAATGAAAAAATATATGGTAAAGGAGAGTACCTTTTCTAATGGAATTTTATAACGATTATGTTCTGAAAGATTTGAAAGCAAAAATTTATTATTGGGATATAATCTTTAGTCAAGAGGCGCAAAATCTTGATGCTGAATCTATACTTCATTTTTTAAAAAATGTTGTTTTGGATAGTAGTGAAACTCTTTTTTGCAAGATGCAAGCACTTAAAGAAATGATTACCTGGACTTTTCAGGATAAGATAAAACAAAGAAAAACCATAAGCTTTTTGCTAGATGACATGGTAAACAATAATGAAGAATTATTAGAATGTTACAGATTAAAATATCTAGCGCTGTTCTATCAAAAAGAAAAAGAGGATATCAAAGATATCATAGTAGGAAAGTGTGATGAAAATAATATATTAATTAAAGCTGAGGCGAAGTATCAATTAGGGATAATAATGTTTTTTGATTCAAATGATATATTAAACAAGAGCGATTTTTTGGTTTCGATACTTAAAACTCAGCAAATATTCAATGAAGTAGCATCAATTGAAGAAAATAGAGTAGATGCAAAGCTATTAAGTTTAATCTGTTCTTATATCTCTAATAGTATTAACTTTGATTTACAGAGAGCTAAAAATATTTATGAGCAAATCAGAGCACTTATTTTTGAAGTAATATTACTTCAGATTGATAATCAAGCAGTCCCATTTTACCTTGGTATAGGATTTAATATTACTAGAATTCACAAAATAATAAGTACAAAGCCTGATAGCTGGATAGATTATAAAAAAGAATTTAACAAACTTTGTTCCGATTTTTATGCATTATCGAACAACTATTACAAGAGTGATAATTTGTATCGAAATTTTTCAGATAGAATAAATGAGCGATTAAAAAAAGAAATAATTGAACCTATATTTAAATACAACTATAAAGCTACCTTATCAAAAATTGAAGTAATAACATCTGAAAATGATATAGGTGAAAATACTGTGGAATTTTTGGAATATTTAAAAGAAATTCTAATCTCTGAAGATATTAAGGCTATTAATAATTATCATGAAGGGATAAAGGAAAATTTTCCTATGCTCACAGAGAATGATTTGGATTCTTTTAAAAGGAGCTTGGATCAATCTAATGTGAGCGAAGCAATTTATAATCTTCTATGTGCAATGCAGAGACTTACACCTACAAAGTTGCTTGATGGCGTTGTTTATTCATGTATTAAATTACAAGCAAATTCTGCATATAAAAACTGTATAGAAGATGTAAGGAATGATTATATAAGAGATCTTTTGCTAGCACAAAAATATCAAGTCAGCGACCAAACACGACAAGGTACATCACAAGAAGGAAAATCTGCTGGTGAAATTGATATACTTATATTAGAAAATAATAAGCCTTATTCTTTGTTTGAAGCCTTGAATTTAGATAGCCTAAATACAAGTTATTTAGACAACCATATTGATAAAATATACAAATATGATACTTTGGGATATCGTTATAACTTCATTGTGTCATATGTGAGAATTAAAGATTTTAACACATTTTGGACAAAATATATAAATCATATTAAAGAGTATAAATACCCACATCCATTGGATAGTGTTGACGAAAATATTGATGATAGATATTGTTATCCCAATCTTAAAATAGCGGCAACATCTCTTATACGAAACGGAATGATAACAACGCTTTATCATATATGTGTCTTAATGCAAGAGTAGTATAAAGAACTAGTGTGTTTAGTCCAATAATATGTAGCTCGTTATCATAAGAACTTTGTAGGAATAATCATGATTTGAGAGGTAGATATAGTGATAATTAATGGTAAACAGTTTGATGATTGGATTGAATCTGATATTGAAGCTATCTTACAGCAAGATACATACCGTGAAAATGACCATATTGATTATAAAGAAACGTTTGCTATATTAGATTGTACTGATAAAGCTGTGAAAAAGAAAAAGCAGGATGAGTTTAGGCATGATATATGTTCATTTGCCAATGGAGAAGGTGGATATCTTATATTTGGAATAAAAGAAGAAAATGGTATTCCAGATAGGATAATTGGAATTTCCATAAATGATAGTGATATAGATAGATTTGAACTAGACCGACGCAATGAATTATCATCTATTTTGCCGTTGGTACCTGTGGTAACATTTAAATTTATTCGTTTGAAATCAGAAAAATATGTTGTAGTGATACAGATAAAAAAAGGTCATTATGGTCCATATCTGTACATGGAAAATGAAGGAATAAATAAATTCTTTATTAGAAGAGGGAATAGAAAACAACCTATGAGTTATACAGAAATCAGAAACAGTTTCATAAAATCAGGTAGGTTGGCAGATGCCATAAAAGAGTTTAGAAAGAAAAAAATAGAAGAATACAAGGAAATCATGGGAGATTCTTCGTATGCGTTATTGCAAGTAATACCTGAAACACTTACAGATACAGAAACATACATAAATATATACGATTTATTATTAGAACAAAAGATATCATTCAACAGTACTTTTCAGGGGTTATGTTATGGACATGCAGTTCCGAATGTGGATGGGGTATGTTATCCCAATTATGATTATGAGAATGGGATATTTTTTCAAGCATATGATAGTGGCATAGTGGAAGTTTATCTAAAACTAACTCCTGTTGTAAGAAATGAAGAAGAATGGATAAATTCACATTCAATAGTCGAAAAGATAACATGTTTATTGCATGGTATTCAGCATTTGTACAATCAGCTAGAAAGAAATGTGAGAGGGTATTTTTCAATCAGTGTTATTGGCTGCCGAGGTCTGTGGAGTGATTATGATTTTGGAACTGATTATAAAGGAATCGTGGACAGAAATGAAATATTAACTATGCCAATAGAAATAAAAGATATTAGTAATAATGATATGATTGTTAATGCAGTTACACAGTCGGAAATTATACTAGCAAATGCCTTAAGTAAACACAGGAGAAAATAGGCATGTGTAAGAGTCTGGATTGGAATATGTAAGAATGAAGGCTTTTATATAGAATTGAGTAAGGAGATAATTTAGTGAAGATTATTTTTGAAAAAGGGATGAAAGTCAGCAAAGTTCTAAAATTACTCAGAAACTTCATGATGGAAGAAGCGGAAGAATATCCTATATTAAAAAATAATATGTCTATTGATATATTATTAAAAAATGATGTGGGACAAATAAATCCTAATAATGAAAGAAAATTTCTTTTCGGTAAGGCTGATTATAATAAAATAGAAATAGAAGAAAAAGAATATGCAGATGAAAGGTTATGTGATGAATGGAAATCTTTTATAAGTGACTATCATTATCTTGAACTGGTTAAGGCTATAGAATCTGATCATAATTATATTGAAACAGCAGATGAGAAAAAAAGAAATCCACAATATGTTGAAAAAAGAGAAAAAATTCTTTTAGAACATGAAAAAGAACTGATAGATGAAAAAGCAAGATTAGAGTCATTAAATAGGTTTATTGATATGGTAAATAAAAATAAAGTAATATATAAATATATTGAATATTCGACAGGAAGATGGACAAAGATAATGATTTTTGAATTAGAAGAAACATATATTTTTGAGTATGACCCAGAGATATATTATGATCATGAGCTAAGAGTTAAAGATAGTGAAAGTAGATTATGCTTTCAAGTATACTCTGATAACGTGGTATATTAAAGAACCTTATAAGAGAGGTCAAATAAGTTATGGAAAGTTTCTGGAATTTCTAAGAAAAGATGATGAAGGAATAGGTATTCATATTAATATTTATGATGCAATTGAAAAGGTTTATGATTTACAACCATGGGAATTGGCCGGAGTGTTAGATGTGTCAATGGGGTAATTGGATATGCCAGAATGCAGAAAACAATAGTAAAAAGAAAAAGACAATTCTCAAGTAGATTACATATTCCAGAAAGTTTTTTTGATAACTTCTCATCAATACAACTTGAAGAGTTAAAAAATGTAAAGAGGAATTTTATGAATTTTATGGTAGTGAAGCAATAGAAAAATTTAAGCAAAATGGTGTTAATGCGATGGATTTAAAAATGGAACAAGATATTGCTAACAGTAAAGTTTTGAATGAAGAATATCGAAAGAATAATCAATATAAGTATCAGTATGAGGGGAAAAATAAAATGTATCATGATTTGTCAGATGATTATAAAGCAAGAGATTATGTGATTGCCATAACATTAAAGGATGGTGATTATTATGGAAAAATTTTTTATGAATATTCTTATGGAGGCTATGGGTTATCTGTCTCAATTATGCAGGATATACTTGGTTTTATAGAGAATCTTAGCTGTGAAGAGATAGATGGATGGAATGAAGAAGGGTTGTTAAATAATAACATTGGTTTAAAATCAGATATTAATTGTCAAGAAATTCATTTTGAATTGAAAAATGAAAGTGGAGATGTGTTAAGGAAGAAAATACCTGAAACTGAGCTGCAAAAATATATTATTGGTTACGAAATGATTAGATGTGATGGACATGGAATGAAAAAGGAACGGAGAAGATGTAGTTCTTGTAAAAATTTTCATTCGATAGAAGGATGTGCAAAAGGAAATTGTTCTGTTAGAGGTGATGTTGTTCAAAGAAGCAGAGTAATATGCGCATTTGATTATGTTCCAATTGAAGACTAATATTCTAATAGAACAGTTATGAAAAGTCTGAAAGTAAAAAGAGATCAATAAGGAAATAGGATTAGATGAGTTGTTGAAAAAATCATTGGAAGAAAACGAGAAGTTAATAAGTGAAATACTGGAACTTAGAAAATCATTGGAAAATGAATATTCTAGGTATTATTGGACTGGCTACTCAGTGAAAGGTTGTGATTTTTGAATATGCTTTCATTATGTTGTTGGATTATGTAATATGTATATAGGGAGAAAGGGTAAAGATAATGAGTTTAAAATCAGATGTTGAGAAAATTTATTCAGATAATACAAATTATTCAAATCCAGGTCAAGCGGTAAATCAAGCTAGTTCTTTAAATGCATTATCGGCTGATTTATATACTGATTCAAAGCGTTTCATTTATGAACTTTTGCAAAATGCTGATGATTCATCTTTGAATGACGAAGGTGTTAAGGTATGGATTAAGATTTTTGGTAAACATTTAGTTGTTGCTCACTCTGGAAAACCATTTTCTCCACGTGACTTACAGGGAATATGTAATATAAACAATGGTACAAAGAAATCGGACTTAACAAAAACAGGTTACAAAGGTATAGGGTTCAAATCGGTTTTTGGACAATCCGAAAACGTTACAATATTTACAAATAAAGAGTACTTCAGATTTGATTCATCGTATACATTCGAATGGAATTGGGATGATTCAATGACAGAATGGGAAAAGAAAAACGATAGAAAATTTCAATTTCCGTGGCAAATAATACCTATATACACTGAAGTTGAAGAAATTGATGAGTCTATCAATCGATTTATAGAAAATATCGGGGCAAATGTTGCCACAATTATTCAAATGAAAAATGCAAAAGAGACGAGTCAGGCTGTTCTAAATTTGTCTCAAAATCTGAATATGTTTTTATTTCTCAAAAATATTTCTGAGATCAATTTTGATGTAAGAGAATCGGTTTCTATTGAAATCAATCGTGACGAGAAGGAGCGAATCACGTTAAAGAACGGTAATGTTTCAAAATCCGATTGGTTGATAAGCACTATTAGCCTAATAGTACCGGATGAGGTAAAGACTGCACTACAAGATGAACGTAATATTCCTGATAAGTTATTGAGTGCAGACTCAATTGAATTAACTTTAGCAGCAAAAGTTGGAAATGATGGAATAACCAGAATTTCTGAGCAGGAGACACTGCTATATTCATACTTGCCAACCGATGAAAGGAAGTACTCCTTGCCGGTGCTTGTTAATGCAAGTTTTTTAACAACTGCTAATCGCGAATCTCTTCACGCTGATTCAAAATGGAACCAGTGGCTATTTAGGACTATTGCTATTGAAATTATTAAGTGGATCTCTAGACTTGTAATTACGGAATACAGTTTTCAAGCATATCAATTAATACCTAAAGAGATTCGATATGATGATCTTGGGAATAAATTTAATGAAGGAATTAAAGAAGCTTTAGAAAAAATTCCTTTCATAATTACTAGAGAAGGCAATTTGGCAAAAATAGAAGATACAATAGTTGATTTTACTTATTTATCTGAGAAAACATTCGTAGGCGAAGAACCTATAAAGAAGTTTATTCATAAGGAAATACAAAATGGTCACGGTCGCTCTAAGCAATTTGTTGAAGATTCGCCTTTTATGTTTGAGTTTAAAAGGCTTGGATCATCGTGCTTTGAGTGGAGGCATCTTCAAACATTCTTCTTATCTCCATATTTTTTTAGTGGGTATACAATTGATAAAAATATAGAGCTAATTAAACATTTAAAAAAACTCTGTGAATCAAATAAGGTTAAAGAAATTACAAAAGAAACGCTCATAAAATTACCATTTATATGGGATCATAAAAATCAAATTAACTATCCATGTAAAGTATGTTTTCCTACTGCCGATGATCAAAACTGGGATAATCCCAATAGCGATTTATCATTTTTGCATAGAGAACTGCAGGTTTGGCTGCTTAAGAATTTAGATGTTAGGCAGTGGTTAGAGAGTCTGGGAGTGCAAGAAAAGACAGATATCACATATATTACTCAGAATATTTTACCTAATATTGAAAGCTATATTACATCTGAGAATGCTTTACAAACTATTTGTGATTTATTCAGTTTGTATAAGAAAGGAAATCTAAGAGAAGACTTAATCGGGAAATTGTCTCGAATTAGACTAATAACTAAAAATGGTTCTTTTAGTCCTGCTGAGGAGTGTTATCTATCGGATTTTTATAAACCAAGATTGGAAATTGAAAAGATAATAGATAAAGATATTTTTGTTTGTGAGACTTACTGTGTTGACGTTCTTGAAAAGGATGAGTGGAGACGGTTTCTTAAAATGTTTGGAGTTCACGAGGGAATAAAAACTATACAATTAGCAAACAAACTTGCACGAAAAGAATTAATTGCAGCAGGGTTTAATGATAGATATTTTGAAACTGATGAAAAAAAATTCAAACCTTTTCAAACTGTTTTTAGTTCCGATAGCTTCAGTGAAGTGACAACAATGAACTTTATTCAACTTACTGAAAACAACCCTAAGTTTGCTTTGAGGTTTTGGACTGATTATATTGAAAATTATTTGCCTAACATTATTAACCTTCCGGCAATAGCATTTTGGGGGCATCACGGGATGCCAGGACAGACAAATGGAAACTCAGTAGAAAACTATATTCCATGGTTTGTTAGGAACATTAAGTGTATACCTACAACATCGGAGAAATGTGAGAGTTCTCCTTTTGTACTTCTTAATACATCGGGAATATTAAATATTTCGGGAAAATATTTAGACGTCTTCAATGGTCCTGAATTATCAAGTGAATGGAGAGCTTTCTTTAATTTTAGAACGAATTTAGAATTAAGGGATTATTTAGAGTTACTTAACAGAATTTCAGTAGATGTTGATGAAAAGGGAAACATCAAAAAAGATAATTACAAACGGGTACAATCAATTTACTCAGCACTATTGATTCAATGTGTTAATTGGAATGAAAATGACATTGCTGATGTTGAAAATTGGGTTATTTCAGGTTGCTTATTAAATACCCAAAATCAATTTTCAGAATGCACTACTATTAAATTTTTTATTGATGGTAACGAAGCAATTTTTCAAGAGCAGTATTGCTTTATTCAACTTAGTGCTGAGAATAAGAATAGTCCATATCTCGAAAAATTATTATTACACTTTAACGTGCAAATATTGAGACAAAGCGAATTTGATCTTATTTGCGCTCAAGAAGAAATTTGTTCTGAATTAATAAATAAATTAAAGATTACGCTTCCTTACTTTAAAAAATGGATAGAGAATGAAGATAGTGATGAAGATACAAAAAACAACTTGGAAAACATAGAAGGTAGACTAGATATACTAAATGTGTTTCAAGCGGAGGAGCTTAAAATTACATATAGCGGCATTGACTTTACTAAAAATGTAAATATCCACTTTAATGAGACGAGCCTTTATGTAACGGATCCTTGGAATTCCAATAGTGTATTATTAAAGCTATCGGATGTCTTATGTAAGTATTTTAAGCTGATTGGACATGAAAAGAAATTAGACTTTTTACTTAGATCTAGTGGTGATGAGATTCAAAAGTATTTTGTCCAAGAAGATATTGAAATTCCATCGGAGTGTTTGATAGTAGATACTAGTATAACTGCTTTAGAGTTTAATGACACACTAACAAAACCGGATGGAGTTGATGACTTTTTTGAGGATTCAACGCCCGATCTGAGTAAGAAAATGTACATAAAATCACTTATCCCAAGGGCTGTATATAATGTACTTAAACACCTTAGTACATTATCTGAATATGATTGTTCATCTGCTTATATGATTTCAGAAAGTGTTATAGGTGGCATAACTAAAAATGGGAATGATATAAAAGTGGTTGCCAGACCTTCAGATAATGACAAAATTAGACTTTTTTATGATTCTGAATTTGATGTTCTTGAATATGTCGATGCAGAACTTTGGTATGAAGATGGAGCTACACCTCCTAAGCAATTTACACTTGGACAGCTACTGAAAATGAAAAAAATAAATAAAATACCAATTAAGCAAATTCAAATTAAGGATCTCGAATTGAATAACCCAAAATCAGAAATATTAGATTTTGATGCAGTGCCATTCTCACCCGAAAAAACAGCACAGACAATTTCAGCGTTTGCTAACAATAAAGGAGGTACTATTCTATTTGGTATAAAGGAATTATCTGCTTTAGAAAATGAGATTGTTGGGTTAAGTACAGATTTCAATGTAGTTGATATAACTAACAAAGCTATCTCAATGCTTAGTCCCACACCTGATGTAAGTTTCGATTGGCTTAAAAAAGGTGAAGAGTTAATATTTGTAATCGAAATAAAAAAGGCAAATGAAGATATACTTTTAAACAATCAAAAGTACATTAGAGAATCCAATATAACTAAGATAGAGAAGTGCAATTCTACAAGTATGTGTACTATAAATAATCCTAGATTCGAAAAGACAATAGCAATAATTATAGCTATTGAAAATTATGCAGTGAGGTCAGATAATCAGGTGGATAATGTGAAGTTTGCTATTAAAGATGCTTCACGGTTTAAAGAAATGCTAATATCCTCAATGGGTGTAGAGCAAGAAAATATTTTCGAATGGAAAAATGAAGAAGCTTTGAAAAGTAACCTTGATTACGAGCTTAAAAGTCTGTTTTATAGTTTGACTGAAAGCGATAGGTTGATTTTTTATTATGTTGGACATGGCTTTCATGATGGAGTGACAAATTATTTGTCAACGTATGATATACATCCGTTTAATATAGCTGAAACAGCAATCTCTTTGCGCAAAATACTTTTAGATCCTTTGCAACAATCTAAGTGTAAGAATGCACTTATATTTATAGATGCATGTGCTAAAAGTTTTGATAATAAAAATGAAAGAAGCCATATTTCTAATATCAATGAAGAAGAGTTTAAAATCATTTCAAGTAACTTTGAGAGCTACTCAATATTTCTTTCATGTAATCCTGGGCAAAGTTCATATTCTTGTGATGATTTGGAAAATGGAATATGGACCTATTTTTTAACGAAAGCGATTACTGAACCAGCGGATGAAGTAGTTCTTAACCATCAATTCATTACGGATAGAAAGTTGGGAGATTACTTATCTCTCAATGTGTCTAGTTATGCCAAAAGTAAGAATAATTGGAATCAAAACCCTAAGACGATACTTGACTCAAGCTATGAAAATGTTATAACTGAAATTAAATAATATGTTTGTTGGCAATAATCATTGAATTTTGAAATTTAAATTTTAAGGTTGGTAGGTGTTTTCGAGAAAAATATATTACCGCTAGGGAACCAATAGGTCTTCACGACATCATTTTTGTCGGTTCAAGGCATTGTGAAGTTTGTGTCGAAATATGTCGTAAATAAAACAGAAATTTTTTGAATCATGTTTAAGAAAGGGGTTGAAAGTATGGATAATAAAATTATTAACCACTAGTAGGTGAAATAAGAAATATTCTTGATACAGCAAGGAGAAATATTGCAAGAGAAGTTAATAACGAATTAATCATTTCCTATTGGAAGATAGGGGAGATTATAATTCGTTACGAGCAAAATGATAGTATTCGAGCTGAGTATGGGGAGCAAACACTAAAACAACTTTCTAAGACATTGACTGCTGAATTTGGGAAGGGATTTTCCCGGTCCAATTTGCAGAATATGAGATCATTTTATATGCATTATGAAAGATGCAGACGCTGTCTGGCAAATTGAGTTGGTCTCATTATTGCGAACTATTAAGTATTACAGAAAAAGATAAACGTGGTTTTTATGAAAGAGAAGCAGTTAACTCAAATTGGTCTGTACGAGAATTAAAACGGCAAATTAATACCTCGTTATATGAACGACTGCTGCTATCTAAAGGTGAGGTAAATAGACAGGAAGTATTAAAACTAGCAACAAATGGAATTGAAATTATAGAACCTAAAGATATTATTAAGGATCCATATGTATTTGAGTTTCTTGGGATACCTGAAGATAAACCAGTATTGGAAAGTGATTTAGAAAAAGCGCTCGTGGAGTAAATTGAAAAATTTCTTCTTGAATTAGGCAGAGGTTTTATGTTTGTAGGAACACAGCAGAGAATAACAATAAATAATACTCATTATTATGTAGATATGGTTTTCTATAATAAACCTTTGAAGTCATATGTTATCATAGAATTAAAAACAACCAAACTTATGCCAGAAGCAGCAGGTCAGTTGAATATGTACTTAAATTATTATGAGAATGAAGTAAATGATGAAAATGATAAAAACCGATAGGTATTATTCTTTGTACAGATAAAGATGCTCTGACTGCTAAAGATGCATTAGGTGGGCTATCAAGTAATATTTTCGCTTCAAAATATACTTATTATATTCCGGATAAAGAACAGTTAATTGCTGAAGTTGAAAAGGTAATTAAAATGTGGCATGAAAAGGAATAATGAAACAGAATAAGAACTTACTATTTATTGGATTTATGACAGGCGTGGAGGAATAACATTTAAGATGGTATATCTGTTGGAAAAGTTTAAGCCGCTAGACTTGGAGTTATAGAGGGAGTTGAATGGGGAAAATATTAGGATCTTGGAGTGGAATGCGGAAATATCTTGAGCAGGAAATGCTTGCAGACAGTTTACATGGACGGGTTCGGTATAACTGTACTACTTATGTTGGCATGGATGGGTGCCATATTTTCGAAGTTTACATTGATAACAAACTGGTGAAACAGTTCTCTTGGGAAACAGTGAATACTTATTTTATTGAAAAAGGATATAAAAAAAATTCAAATCACTCTGGTATAGGCGAATACTGGAATGAGTTTTGGGCACTCATGGATTCTGTTCCAATGCAAGCAAGACAGGAATATACGGATAATGAATTCTGTAAGTCATTGGAGAATTACCGAAATCATAGTATTCAGGACAGCATACAATCTGAAAATCCATTGGAAAGAATGTTTGCTGTTTTAGATATACGAGTTGGTAAAAGAAGCCTCCGAAAGTTGAAAGAAACGATGGAAGAGCAAAGTGAATGGCTTCAACAGTTCTATAGGTTAAGATTAAATGCGGAGAATTATGAAGAATAAGATGCAGACAGGTGTCTGCTGTAGGTAAAATTAATATGGTCAGTGTGATGTTAGCGGTTGGCGTGGCATCCAGCTGCCTGGCGAAAGCCCCAACGGGTATCTTTGTTCTAAAGTATTAGTCAAATTGATGTCTACGCCAAGGGCAAAATACGTTTTTCAGGAATCTGTATTACAGCCTCAACACACTGGAGACGTGCGTTTTATTAACTCGAAAAATGTAGCGAGTTACAATGTAGAAATTGAAATTAGATTATAAGTATTATTGTGCAAAGTCTATACTGGGATAGGCTTTGCATTTTTAATAACATCTATTGACATAGTATAACAACAATGGAATAATATACATATATTAATTTATTTTAAGTGAACAAATTAAACAGGTATTAAGAAAGAGGGGGCAATATGAAAAATAAGATTGAAAAAGGGCAATTAATTATTCCGGTATATTTAAATGAGAAGACAGTTATAGATATGCTTGCAATAATTGAAGATGGTTTTTCTATGGTAAGTGAAGTTAGTTCGTCATTTCAATCTAGCGGAAATACCGAGGTTAAAGTTGGCGGGGGTATCTCAACTAAGGCTATACTTGATAAATTACTGAAAATTCAATTAGAAGGTAGTATTGAAAAAGGAAAGAGCAATAGTGATACTTCAGAAACAAAATTAGAGAAAGTGCATACTAATGTATCGCTGTTATCAAAATTTAGAACAAAATTAATAGAAAATGAATTGATATCATATTGTGCAGGAGCAGATTTAAATATAGCAGATATAAATGCTGGGGATTTTATTGAAATAGAAGGTGAATTGCAGAAAAATCCTATGATTGATATGATGGAAAAAATAATTGACGTTTTTAAAATGATTGAAATTTTTTCAGAGAAGCCCGAATTGGGTAACAAGAAAAGTGCGGCAGTCCAAAAGGCAAATGAAAATGTTACTGTTAAACAGATAAAAAGCTTCTTGGAAGAATTGAAACATTCAGGAACTATTGATTTTATATTAGAAAATGAGAGAGGAACATTGGTACTGTCTGTACAAGAACAATACTTATCTAATGACAACATTTCAGAAATAATAGGTGGACATTTTAAAGTTTTAGGAAAAGTAATAAAAGTTTGTCATAATTCAGAGGACAGTATTAATTTACTTAGAAAGACAACTTTGAACATATTGGATGAAACTAGCCTGAATGAACTTTTATCTGCTTTTAAAAACGATGATTTGCAACAGTATAATTTGCCGAATATTAGGTCTGAAATTAAAGGACCGTCAGCAATTATTATTCCAGTTGCTATTTATGCATAAGCACTAACAGATTTATTTTAGTTGATTTTATACAACGAAGAATGCGAGATTCTCATAAAAAACTTATTATATTGAATTTTGATATTCCACATGATGAAATGCCGCCGTTGGTGCAGGATTGTAGATACATAGATTTTCAAAAGGACGGTTCAATAGAAACATTAATTAATATACTGAAGAAAAGAATGAGTTCTCTAAATAAATAGTGTTATAATAATGTAAAGATGTATATGTTTTGATAACGGCTTTAAGCTGCTTAGAAAATATATACATCTTTTAATTTTATATAACGACAAATAATTATTATCATGATAAAATATAGAATAGAATTAATTAATAGAGCTAATTTATACGACGTTGATAAATTATACTTTTAGGAGAATGAAATGATAGAATTAACAAGTTTAGACGCCATTATGAGTAATCCGGAGCTGATTACACCATCTGTCCGGACTATGGAAACCGTTATTCCGTTTTAAAGGAAACCGACATTTCGGTGTTGGAAACCATTTAAACATAAAAGTCTTATAATGAAATCATGCACCCTGTCGGTGTAAATTCATTATGGGAGGTCACTATCATGACCAAATATCGAGAGATTTTAAGACTACATAGTCTACATCTCAGCCAACAGAGTATTGCAGATAGCTGCAGTGTCTCTAAAAAAACCGTCAACAGTGTTCTTAAGAAAGCCAGCGAATTAAATATTTCATGGCCACTCGATAAGAACCAGACCGACGAAGTCCTTGCTGGAATTCTTTTTCCAGAAAAAGGCAAGCATATCGAAGCATCGAATAAACGTATGCCTGATTATGCTTACATCCGCAAGGAGCTACTCCGCAATGGCGTTAGTAAAAAGCTCCTGTGGACTGAATACATGGAGGATTGCCGATTAAATGGCGATGAGCCTTTGATGTATTCCCAGTTCTGCTATTATATCCAGCAGGATGAGCAGAAACACCGTGCAACCATGCACATCAATCGTAAACCTGGTGAACAGGTGGAAGTGGATTGGGCTGGTGATCCAGCTCACCTCATCGATCCAGATACGGGTGAAATCATAAATGCTTACGTTTTCGTTGGTGTTATGACCTATAGCCAATACGTGTATGCAGAAGCATTCATTGATGAAAAGCAACCTGCGTGGATTAGAGCACATGTTCACATGTATCAGTTCTTTGGTGGTGTTGCTAAGATTCTGGTTCCTGACAACTGCAAAACAGCAGTAATACATAATAATAACTGGAATGATCAACGAATCAATGCCACATATCAGGAAATGGCTGAACACTATGGTACTGCTATTATTCCAGCCAGAGTGCGTGCACCTAAGGACAAGCCAAATGCAGAAGGATCCGTCGGAAATATTTCCACCTGGATTATCGCTGCACTACGTGATGAACAGTTCTTTTCACTTGCAGAATTAAATCGTGTGATACGTCAGAAACTAGAAGAATTCAATAAAAGGCTCTTTCAAAAGAAAGAAGGTAGCCGATTGGAACTCTTCCGCGACGAAGAACTGCCATTGCTGGCTCCCCTACCTGCTACCTCTTTTGAACTGGCGGACTGGAAACAGGCCACTGTTCAGTTCAATTATCACATATCCATTGATGGAATGCTATACTCGGTTCCATATGAATACATTAAACGCAAGGTAGATGTCAGGGTAACAGATACTACAATTGAAATTTTCTACAACCACAACCGCATAGCTTCTCACAAAAGACTTCATGGCAGAAAAGGTCAGTATGATACGATCCTGGAACATATGCCAGAAGACCACCAGAAATATCTGGAGTGGAACGGTGACCGTTTCCGTAAGTGGGGTGAGCGGATCGGTAACAATACGTACAAGGTAGTGGATGCAATCCTTACCTCCAAACGTGTGGAACAACAGACTTATAAAGGCTGTATGGGACTTCTTAAGCTTGCTGATAAATACTCAGTAGAGAGATTAGAAGCTGCCTGTGA
The DNA here is from genome assembly GCF_044987295.1 of Lacrimispora sanguinis. Lineage (NCBI taxonomy): Bacteria > Bacillati > Bacillota > Clostridia > Lachnospirales > Lachnospiraceae > Lacrimispora > Lacrimispora sanguinis. The sequence continues at coordinate 4,918,641 of NZ_CP173277.1, forward strand.
AAAGGCTCTCAGCTACACAGCAACGCCTAGCTACAAAAGTATTAAAAACATACTCACCGCGGGGCATGACAAATCTGTTGATACTGATTTTGGAACAAAATCAGCAAACACACAAAACAAGTATGGCATCACAAGAGGTGCCGACTATTATCGGAGGTAAACACTTATGACAAACCAAAGTACGATTGATAAATTAATAGAAATGCGTCTTAGCTCTATGGCAGATGCATTCCGTAATCAGCTAAATGATCCAAAGATGAAAGAAGTTTCCTTCGAAGACCGCTTTGGTATGCTGACCGACATCGAATTCAGCAGCCGTAAGAATAATCGACTGAAAAGACTGATTCATAACGCTGGATTCGACCAGACTGAAGCAAGTATCATGGATATCGATTATACTTCAGGACGCAAGCTGAACAGAGAACTCATAAGGAGACTTGCTGCTTGCGAATATATATCTGAACACCGTAACTTATTTATTACTGGTGCAACAGGTAGTGGTAAGACTTACATGGCATGCGCGTTCGGTATGGAAGCATGTAAGCAGTATTACAATACTAAATATGTACGTCTCCCAGATCTTTTGATTGAGCTGGAGATGTCAAGAAATGAAGGTACATACAAAAAGGTCATGGCGAAATATGCCAATCCACTTCTTCTTATCATTGATGAATGGCTCTTGCTCAAACCAACTGACAATGAACAAAAAGATATATTTGAACTTCTGCATAGGAGACGTAAGAAATCATCTACGATTTTCTGCTCCCAGTATCTGCAGGAAGGATGGTATGAACAGTTAGGTGGTGAATCCAGTCCTCTGGCTGATGCCATTCTGGATCGTATTGTTTATGATGCCTATAAAATTAATATCCAAAGCATTGATCCTTCAAAGGATATCTCAATGCGAGAGGTATACGGACTAGACAAAAACATGAGCGAGTAAACTCGCATAAGGTGGTTCCCATGTTCCGGTCAATCGGTTCCCGATTTCCCGGAACTGCGGTTTCACCGCACAAGAATATTCAGCCATTATAAGTAAGATAATATTTTGTGATGCTATAGAATGTGATGCAAGTATGGGTGCGGATATGATAATCCCTACTTATGAAATTACACCAACAGAATTTTTAGATATCGCTGAAACGGGGCTTAATAGTAATACTTTAAGCGATAAGGTCAATACTGTATCGAATTTAAAAAGAGCAATAGATTGTCAAATAGATATTTTTTTAGAAAGCATTAATTTGAAGAAAATATTCCATAAAAATAATTTGAAATTTGAGCAGAAAACAAAGTTTTTATCTGATATAGGCATATTATCTCCTAAATCAATAAATAAATTAAATAGCATTAGAAATAAGCTAGAACATGAGTACAAAGTTCCTACTATAGGTGACTTGCAAGTGTACTATGAATTGGTATGGTATGTAACAGAGATAATTGATGCAAGATTACTTTCGATACTTACAAATGGTGAAATAAGATATACTCTTTATCATGATAATAAAGAGTATTATATTAGCATCGTATTTGATATAGAAAATTGTAAATTTGCTTTTGAAATGAATATTCTTGTGCGGTGAAACCGCAGTTCCGGGAAATCGGGAACCGATTGACCGGAACATGGGAACCACCTTATGCGAGTTTACTCGCTCATGTTTTTGTCTAGTCCGTATACCTCTCGCATTGAGATATCCTTTGAAGGATCAATGCTTTGGATATTAATTTTATAGGCATCATAAACAATACGATCCAGAATGGCATCAGCCAGAGGACTGGATTCACCACCTAACTGTTCATACCATCCTTCCTGCAGATACTGGGAGCAGAAAATCGTAGATGATTTCTTACGTCTCCTATGCAGAAGTTCAAATATATCTTTTTGTTCATTGTCAGTTGGTTTGAGCAAGAGCCATTCATCAATGATAAGAAGAAGTGGATTGGCATATTTCGCCATGACCTTTTTGTATGTACCTTCATTTCTTGACATCTCCAGCTCAATCAAAAGATCTGGGAGACGTACATATTTAGTATTGTAATACTGCTTACATGCTTCCATACCGAACGCGCATGCCATGTAAGTCTTACCACTACCTGTTGCACCAGTAATAAATAAGTTACGGTGTTCAGATATATATTCGCAAGCAGCAAGTCTCCTTATGAGTTCTCTGTTCAGCTTGCGTCCTGAAGTATAATCGATATCCATGATACTTGCTTCAGTCTGGTCGAATCCAGCGTTATGAATCAGTCTTTTCAGTCGATTATTCTTACGGCTGCTGAATTCGATGTCGGTCAGCATACCAAAGCGGTCTTCGAAGGAAACTTCTTTCATCTTTGGATCATTTAGCTGATTACGGAATGCATCTGCCATAGAGCTAAGACGCATTTCTATTAATTTATCAATCGTACTTTGGTTTGTCATAAGTGTTTACCTCCGATAATAGTCGGCACCTCTTGTGATGCCATACTTGTTTTGTGTGTTTGCTGATTTTGTTCCAAAATCAGTATCAACAGATTTGTCATGCCCCGCGGTGAGTATGTTTTTAATACTTTTGTAGCTAGGCGTTGCTGTGTAGCTGAGAGCCTTTTCACAGGCAGCTTCTAATCTCTCTACTGAGTATTTATCAGCAAGCTTAAGAAGTCCCATACAGCCTTTATAAGTCTGTTGTTCCACACGTTTGGAGGTAAGGATTGCATCCACTACCTTGTACGTATTGTTACCGATCCGCTCACCCCACTTACGGAAACGGTCACCGTTCCACTCCAGATATTTCTGGTGGTCTTCTGGCATATGTTCCAGGATCGTATCATACTGACCTTTTCTGCCATGAAGTCTTTTGTGAGAAGCTATGCGGTTGTGGTTGTAGAAAATTTCAATTGTAGTATCTGTTACCCTGACATCTACCTTGCGTTTAATGTATTCATATGGAACCGAGTATAGCATTCCATCAATGGATATGTGATAATTGAACTGAACAGTGGCCTGTTTCCAGTCCGCCAGTTCAAAAGAGGTAGCAGGTAGGGGAGCCAGCAATGGCAGTTCTTCGTCGCGGAAGAGTTCCAATCGGCTACCTTCTTTCTTTTGAAAGAGCCTTTTATTGAATTCTTCTAGTTTCTGACGTATCACACGATTTAATTCTGCAAGTGAAAAGAACTGTTCATCACGTAGTGCAGCGATAATCCAGGTGGAAATATTTCCGACGGATCCTTCTGCATTTGGCTTGTCCTTAGGTGCACGCACTCTGGCTGGAATAATAGCAGTACCATAGTGTTCAGCCATTTCCTGATATGTGGCATTGATTCGTTGATCATTCCAGTTATTATTATGTATTACTGCTGTTTTGCAGTTGTCAGGAACCAGAATCTTAGCAACACCACCAAAGAACTGATACATGTGAACATGTGCTCTAATCCACGCAGGTTGCTTTTCATCAATGAATGCTTCTGCATACACGTATTGGCTATAGGTCATAACACCAACGAAAACGTAAGCATTTATGATTTCACCCGTATCTGGATCGATGAGGTGAGCTGGATCACCAGCCCAATCCACTTCCACCTGTTCACCAGGTTTACGATTGATGTGCATGGTTGCACGGTGTTTCTGCTCATCCTGCTGGATATAATAGCAGAACTGGGAATACATCAAAGGCTCATCGCCATTTAATCGGCAATCCTCCATGTATTCAGTCCACAGGAGCTTTTTACTAACGCCATTGCGGAGTAGCTCCTTGCGGATGTAAGCATAATCAGGCATACGTTTATTCGATGCTTCGATATGCTTGCCTTTTTCTGGAAAAAGAATTCCAGCAAGGACTTCGTCGGTCTGGTTCTTATCGAGTGGCCATGAAATATTTAATTCGCTGGCTTTCTTAAGAACACTGTTGACGGTTTTTTTAGAGACACTGCAGCTATCTGCAATACTCTGTTGGCTGAGATGTAGACTATGTAGTCTTAAAATCTCTCGATATTTGGTCATGATAGTGACCTCCCATAATGAATTTACACCGACAGGGTGCATGATTTCATTATAAGACTTTTATGTTTAAATGGTTTCCAACACCGAAATGTCGGTTTCCTTTAAAACGGAATAACGGTTTCCATAGTCCGGACAGATGGTGTAATCAGCTCCGGATTACTCATTTGAAATAAGCGATTGGTCTAATAAAGAGATAAACGACAAAAAAAATATATACATAGAAGCACCTTTAAAAAACAAGTCTGATAAAGAAAATTATGTAAAGGCTTTTAGAATATATTTAGCAACTATACATTTTTTTCATGATGACAACTTACAACAATATAAAAGCAATTTAAAAAATATTACTATTCATAATGAATGATATAATATAGAAGTTAAGCAGTTTTTGTTATACTAAATTAGATATTATATGAGAGTTTCCATGCTATAATTGATTATCATGTACTCTGGTCATCAGAATTGCAACAACAAGGCATTGTGAGATTTGTGTCGAAATTTGTCGCACAAAATAACAAACCATAATGTACGCTATAGCCTCTATATGGTAAAATAAAAGGTAGCTACAATAAATTAATTTCTAAGTAATTGATATTACTTGAAAATAGTGGTTTGAATTTCTGTTTATGCCGATAAAGATTTACATCTTAAACAGATGTAATCAAAGCAAATGCATAGAATATATTGAAGAAGTATTGACTCCCAGAATTTTTACAGAATGTTCTGGGAGTCTGTTTTTAATTTTGTACCCAATGCAGTAGAAGAATTAAAACAGCCGAGAAAATATCTAACAGTGGGGAACTTTGAAGTAATCAAAGATGCTTTTATATTTGTACTGTGGAGAAAATTCGAAATGGCACATTCTCTTTTAATCTTGGCTCATTATTATTTCTCAATGATTTTTGAGGTATCTGATTGCATCTACCAGGTGGTATAATTTTCTTATCAAAAATATGGGAAGTGATACCTGTGGTAAAAGAGATTACATAAAAGGTTGGAATAGAAAATAAATTAATTAACATAAATTAGATATTAAGTTGTGGAGATCGGAGAATAATATGGAAATAAAAAGCATACCTTGCTAGAACTGCATGAAACCTTATGCAGCTTTATGTCACATCGGCAATGTAAACCGTTATATGATATATCGCGAAAAGCCGGGGTCAGCCGGGTCTCAGATTAAAATCAGAGGATAATATCGTTGGGATTAAAAGATATAAAACTTTGGAAAAAATGTTCAAGGATTATAGTATTCCGTTTATTAATTTCAAACTCGGAAAGGTAAGTTCAAACAACAGAAATAGTATCACGGTGAGTCATTGGGGAATTAACGAGGGGGAATATGGAGTATCTTAATACACTTTTTCTTTATATTTGTTTTATTAATACCATATATTGCCCCCCTCATGTATAGAACAGGAAAAACCAGAAAAACACCTTGACGGGATATGTGTTTTCGCTTATTATAAAGGAAATATAGTATTTTTAAACTAGGAAAGGTAATAACAAATATGAACTCCATACTTAAATGGGTAAAATTGGAATCTATTATGATCGCAATATTTCAAGTTAAGGCTAGAAGTGCGTCCAAATTTAATAGATTCAAAGTTAACCATATAAGGTTTTTGGAGTATTCAGATTAATATCATTTGTTATTACGGTGATAATTAAAATTAGCAACCCAAAGCTTATTGGCTTTGGGTTTTTTGCGTTCATTTTTAAGTAAAGGGTAAAGGCAGAGTTTAATTATAAGAAAGGTCAGGTAGAGTCATGATAGAATTAAGTATTAATAATTTAACGAAATTTTATGGAGCGAACAAGATATTTGAAACGATATGCTTTGAGGTGAAAACTGGGGAGAGGATTGGGTTAATTGGTAAAAATGGGTGTGGGAAGACTACAATTATGAAGATTATTATGGGCAGGTTTAAGGAAAGTAACTTAAATTTACAAGGGTGGTTTGAGGATACCGGGCAAGTGCAAGTTGGGGAAGCTTCGTATGGGGAGGAGGTTTCAGAAGATTATCAGGCAGGAGAGGTAAATCTTCGTAAAGGGATTAAGGTGGGGTATTTAAATCAGATACCTGTTTACAGTGAGGATACCAAAGCGATTGATGTAATCCGCATGGCTTTTCAAAAAGTCTTTGATTTGAAGAGACGGTTATCAGAGCTTGAAGGGGTGTTTCAGACTTCTTCGGGTGAGAAGCTTGAAAAAGCACTGTTAAGTTACGGACGGCTCACGGAGGAGTATGAGATAGCCGGAGGATATGAGCTGGAAACGAAGATTAATAAGATTACAGAGGGACTTAAAATTAATGATATTTTAAAGCAACTGCCATTTCACAGTTTAAGCGGCGGAGAAAAAACCAGAGTGATTTTGGCGAAGATACTTCTTGAGGAGCCAGATATTCTGCTTCTTGACGAACCTACCAACCATCTGGACTTAGAAACCACAGAATGGCTGGAGGGCTTTTTAAAGGAGTATAAAGGTTCTGTTCTGATTATATCCCATGACAGATATTTTCTGGATAATGTTGCCATGAAAATCGTGGAGTTAGAGTTTAGCCGGGCTAATATTTACATGGGGAATTATAGTTATTATGTACTGGAAAAAGAGAGACGGTTCTTAATTGACTATAGGAATTATATCAACCAGCAGAAAAAGATCGAACAGATGGAGAAACAGATTGAGCGTTACCGTATCTGGGGAAATATGAGAGACAGTGAAACGATGTTTAAACGGGCAAAGGAATTGGAAAAACGTCTGGAAAAGATTGAAGTATTGGATAAACCGGTCCTTGAAGGCAGGAAGGTGCGCCTTAATCAGGATAGCACATACCGTTCCGGAAAAATGGTATTAGAAACCAATCACTTAAGTAAAAGTTTTGGTGATACGGTATTACTAAAAGACATTGATATGAAAGTTTATTATCAGGATAGTGCCTGCATTATCGGGAGAAACGGCTGCGGCAAATCTACCCTGCTTAAGCTGATATTAGGAGAATTAAAACCAGATTACGGTACGGTAAAAATTGGTGCTCAGGTTAAAATCGGTTATCTCCCTCAACAGGTTGTTTTTGAAGATGAAGACCAGACCATACTTGAGTACTTTTCTGGTTTTCACAATATTACTTATGAAGCTGCCAGAAACCAGCTAGCAAGAGTATTATTCTTTAAAGATGATGTCCATAAGAAAATAAGATTCTTATCCGGTGGGGAGAAGAGCCGGTTAAGGTTATGTTCTTTAACCTTTGAAAAAGTGAATTTTATGATTCTGGATGAGCCTACCAATCACTTGGATATTGATTCCAGGGAAGTGCTGGAGGAAACTTTAACCGCATTTGAAGGAACCCTGTTATTTGTATCCCATGACCGGTATTTTATAAATAAAGTTGCAGGTAAAATCATGTCATTTGAAAATAACCATCTTATTACTTATCCGGGAGATTATACGTATTATCAGGAAGAATTGCAAAAGGCGGGAAAATTTGAGGATCAGTCAAACGAAAAGGCTAGAGGTCTAAGCAACCGGTTAAAGGTTTATGAAGATGATAAGCGTTATAAGAAGGAACAGCCCCAAAAGCCATATGAAAAGAAGCCTTCCATTGGGGTAGAAATGAATCAATACAGCAGAACGGATAACAAATCCAGGAAATTGAATACGCAAAAGTCAGATATTCTTGAGAATGAGATTGCAGCCATAGAAGCTGCATTAAAAGCATTGGAACAAGAGATAAATAATAATAATTCCAATTTCGAATATTTACAGGAACTATTCTTAAAAAAAGAAACTATGGAAAAAGAACTGAATTTCGCTTATGATAAATGGGAGAACTATCAGTAATACAGAAAAATTATCACCTAATTCTCGGTGATGGAAATATTAATTAACTTGAAAAGCTTAATATTGCCAGGCGCAATCATTGCAGGTGTGTGATTGAAACAAAAACAGTTGCATCTTTGCAGGAGTCATTAAATTGGTTGGTAACCCGTTGGAGTAATAAGTAAATGCAAGTAGATAAGCTCAAGGCTGCAACGGGTACCTTTTTTCTATAAGTATTAGTCGATATAATGTATACGCCAAGGGCAAAATGCGTTTTTTAAGAATCTGTATTACAGCATCAACACATGTTGAGGTAATAACTCTATTGCAGAAAGCCTGAGGCAGAAGTGCAGAAAAGTTATGCCAATTAGACCTATTAAAACGGAAAAGTAAACAATACAGTAAATAAAGATAGGCATTAGCATAATTGTACCGTAGGGTAAATATACGTTAATGTCTTGTGAGAAGAATGTTCTGTAATACAACTATCTTGAGCAAATGAAAGAAGGTTTGTAATGATTAGACCAGTAATGAAGGATGTCGTCTTCCTGAATCAGAAGTCAGAACCGGCAACGGAAGCGGACAAGCAGGTAGTTCAGGATTTGCTTGATACTTTAAAAGCGAATGAAGCAGGCTGTGTAGGAATGGCGGCTAACATGATTGGTGTCAAGAAGAGAATAATAGCAGTGAGTATGGGTTTTGCTAATGTTGCTATGATTAATCCAGTGATTATAAAGAAGTCTGGCGCGTACGAGACGGAGGAAGGCTGTCTTTCCTTGATTGGAGTTCGCAAGACCACCAGATATAAGGATATCGAGGTGGAGTTTCAGGATATAAATTTCAATAAACTGTGTCAGAAGTATTCCGGATGGTTTGCACAGATTATACAACATGAAATCGACCACTGCGATGGCATAGTGATATAGAAGTATAGGCAATGATGGAAGTTGTAATAGTGAAATAAATACTAGAAAAACGGAATAAAAGGATTTTATGCTTATCATAAGAATCAGGAGGTCAGATCATGTTAGAGACAGGAACAAAAGCACCAGCATTTTCATTGCCGGACCAAAATGGATTGATGCACACGTTGGAGGAGTTCAAGGGTAAGAAGGTTATTTTATATTTCTATCCAAAGGACAATACTCCGGGCTGCACCAAGCAGGCTTGCAACTTTGGAGAGTTGTATCCGCAGTTTCAAGAAAAGGGAGCTGTGGTTCTTGGGGTGAGTAAGGACAGTGTGGCATCTCATAAAAAATTCGAGGAAAAGAATGGACTACCATTTACATTGCTTTCTGATACGGAACTTACCTGTATTCAGGCATATGATGTCTGGCAGGAAAAAATGAATTATGGTAAGGTTAGCATGGGAGTGGTTCGAACCACATATCTCATCGATGAAGATGGGGTAATTGTAAAAGCCTTTGGTAAAGTGAAGGCAGAGGAGAATCCAGCACAAATGCTGGCGCTGTTTTAGGATATGAAGATAATAATTTCTCCGGCAAAGAAGATGAATGAGGATACGGATTCCATTGAGGTTACCGAAATGCCCAGATTTATTAATGATGCTAAAATATTGATGCATAAAATGCAGTCCTTGTCCTTATCAGAGGGAAAAGCATTGTGGAAATGCAATGATAAATTGGCAGAATTAAACTATAAGCGCTACAAAGATATGGATTTGATGCGTAGACTGACACCGGCAATAATCGCATATGAGGGTTTGCAGTATCAGCATATGGCTCCGAAAGTGCTTACAACTAGGGCTCTTTCGTACCTATCAGATCATTTGCGGATTCTGTCAGGCTTCTATGGAATACTTAAGCCCTTTGATGGGGTAACGCCATATCGGCTAGAAATGCAAGCAAAGCTATCCGTGAATGATTGTAAAGATTTATATAATTTCTGGGGAGACCGGTTGTATCATAGTCTAGTGGACGATGACAGAATTATCATTAACTTGGCTTCGAAGGAATACTCACAATGCATCGAGAAATATATCACACCGAAGGATCGATTTATTACGATTGAGTTTGGTGAGCTAGTGGAAGGGAAAGTGAAGCAAAAGGGGACAATATCGAAAATGGCTCGCGGTGATATGGTGCGGTTCATGGCAGAGAATAATATTTCTGATCCGAATGGTATCAAGGATTTCAAGGAGCTAGGATTTGCTTATAGCAAGGAGCTTTCTAGCTACTCAAAATACGTATTCATAATGTGAGGCGAGACGTTATTATGAGCGGTAGAATTCAAGTTTGTGCAATTTAATAATCTTACTTTTAAAAATAACTCAGCTTATGGATGTGATTTCACAAAAGATTTATTGGATGGTTTGATGTACTATTAGTGAATAGAGCGAAAACCATATATATCACTGTGTCTAATTATCTCGGTCATGATGCTCCTTTTGAACTCTCAAAGCAGTAAATGATTTTAATTCGGGTGATAAATCAAAAACAAACTGGATATCTTTGGATGATGAGCCTGGTACATATATTTGGAAATTAGAAAGACAAAATGAAACAATAAATATTAACAATACGAATCGCAAACAATTCCAAAAGATAGAAAACATCTTGAGAAAGAAGAAACATATCGTATCGATTTTGAAACAAATGTAGAATTTCTTGGTTTTGTAAAAGAAGTTGCAACCTCCTTTGAAAAAGCTAAGAAACTGGATGATGAAAGCAAGTATTATGAAAAAGAATGGCGGCACAAGTTTCCAGATGCAGAAGCAAATCCTATTTTTCTGCTGATCGATCAGTGAAGTTTTTGGAGGTAATATCCTGCCGCAAAGGGTTAACAGATACATACGGCATCATTATTGCACACTCAAGGCATATGAAGTTATCGCCGAATTAATCATACTATGTTCTAATGCAATTGTTTTTATTGTTAGTTTATTCTTAAGTGAAGGATTGGGGTCTGGAAATATATGAAAATAAACGTATACACATTAAATTCTTTCGCTAAAACAAAAGAAGGCGGAAATCCAGCAGGTGTTGTTATGAATGCAGATTCATTATCTGAGGAAGAAATGAGAAAGATTTCTGCTGTTCTTGGATTCAGTGAAACTGCTTTTGTATTACAATCAAACGCGGCAGATTTTAAAGTGAGATTCTTTACACCGAATGAGGAGGTAGACTTATGTGGTCATGCTACGATTGCCACCTTCTATGCTATGTCAAGTCTAAATTTGTTAAAACAAGGTAAGTATAAGCAAGAAACCAGAGCAGGAATACTTGGCATTGAAATTCATAACGATAATTTCGTTATGATGGATCAATCCATTCCTGTATTTTCGGAAGTTATAGATAAAAATGAAGTGGCAGATTCCTTGAACATCAGTACTTCCCAAATTACAGAAGACTTATTGGTTCAAGTTGTATCAACAGGGCTTCGGGATATTATGGTTCCTGTAAGAAACATTGAGATTTTAGATGCGATCAGACCGGATATGGAAAAAGTAAAAGAAATCAGCCAGAAGTACAATGCTGTTGGATACCATGTTTTTTCTTTGAAATCATTACATGGTGCTAACGCTTATTGTAGAAACTTTGCTCCCTTATATGGTATCCCGGAGGAATCTGCCACGGGAACATCAAGTGGTGCACTTGGGTGTTATTTGTACCACTATGGAAAAATCAACGAGGAGCAAGCTTCACACATTTTTTTTGAACAAGGTTATTCTATGAAAAGGCCATCTGAAATCCGAGTGTCTTTGGCTATAAAGGAAAATAAAATTTTTGAAGTTAAGGTCGGAGGGAGAGCGATGAATTTAAACATAACGGAAGTCGAAATATAGAATACTTATATAATTACCTGTATTGCTGCACTTTTTTTAAATTCCATATGGCATATTTTCATTCTTGGAGCCATGATTGGTTCTGCACAGGGAGGGATTCAGGCGCTAAGCCGATCTTATTATGCAAATATCATCCCCAAGGAAAAATCCAATGAATTTTTTGGGTTTTATAATATATTCGGTAAGTTCTCAGCAATTATGGGGCCAACGCTGATCTCCCTCACAACAGCAATAACCGGCAATGCCAGATGGAGTACTTTGGGAATTATTCCTCTTTTTTTAATTGGATTAGTGATTATTATGACACTTCCTAAAGAACAAAAATAAGATGAAAGATGATGGAGCTGGAAAAATGAGCAAAGGAAAAGCAAAGCATTTGGTTATGATCTCATATGATGCATTTTCTGAAGATAACTGGGAAAAGGCAAGTCGGCTTCCCAACCTTTCCCGATTAATAAAAAACGGAGCATTCAGTACAAAATTAAAAAGCGTTTATCCGACTCTTACCTATGTAGTGCATACCACTATGATGACCGGCGTTTATCCGGATAAGCATGGAATCTATCATAATACCCCTCTCCAGCCTTTCATTGATGAAGATGAACAGGCGTGGTTCTGGTTTAAAAAAGATATCAAGGCACCTGCTGTGTATGATGCTTTGAGAAAGAGTGAAATGAAATCAGCCGGAATCCTGTGGCCTGTAACCGGAAAGGCCTCCATTCGCTATAATCTTCCGGAGATAAAGGCAATCGGACGTGAGAATCAATCTCTCAAGATCTTAAAAAGTGGAAGTCCATTATTTTGCATGGGACTTGAGAGAAAATATGGAAAATCAAGAAAAGGGATTGAACAGCCTTACCTGGATGATTTTACAGCTATGTGTGGTAAAGACACCATTCTAAGCAAAAAACCGGAACTACTGATGATGCACTTCATTGAACTGGACGATGCGAAGCATCATTATGGGATAGACAGTCCTGAGATTGACAAGGTTCTGATCCGGATGGATGAAAGAATCGGTAAGATTGTCGAGGCAGTCCGGGACGCGGGCATTTTTGAGGAAACGGTTTTTCTGGTGGTGGGAGATCATGGGCAGAAAAATGTAAGGTACAAGGTGAAGCTGAATCAATTGTTAAAAGAAGAAGGCCTTATTTATGAAGAAAAAGGGAAAATGTTCTGGAGAGCCTATATACAGTCTGCAGGAGGGTCTGCCTATTTGCACTTAAAGAAAAATGACGAGAAAGCGAAGCAGCGCGCACTACAGATTCTTCTAAAAGCGTCAGAAGAAAAGAACTTAGGTATTGAGAGGATATATACCAGAGAAGAACTGGAACGTTTTCATGCGTTCCCGGTTTCGGGGTATATGCTGGAAGCAAAGACTGGTTACTGTTTTGATGACAGCCTTACCGGGTCTCTTGTGACTGACTTGGAGAAAGAGAATAGAAAGTATGCAACTCATGGGTATTCACCAGAGAAACCAGAGTATCGATGTGGCTTTGTAGTATCAGGAAATTGTATTAAGGAAGAATACCAGTTGGGAGAAATCCAGATGGTAGATATAGCTCCTACGATTGCAGCAATTCTCGGCATTGATTTCGGTCCTTGTGATGGCAGAGCGTTGGATGAGATATTCAGAATTAATACAAAAGCGTAAAACACCTGGACATACGGAAATGATTGCCGAAATTCTGTCTGTAAGAAGTGACTTTTTTCCAGTTTTACCTTATAATGGGAAGTGATACCTAAGGGTGAAAGCGCCTAATAATGATCGTACATGAATGAAAAACTATATTCCCATATCCTGAAGTTACTCAGCTTGACAGTATATTATTTTTTCTACAAGAGTGCTTGTGAGGCATGTAAAAAACAAAAAAATGGTCAAGTGAAAATATATCAATTTATACAGGCGTGCGAAGTTGAACAACAAAACTCTGTAGCAAACTCTGTAGCGATTTTTTCGTTTTGTTAAGATAATTTGGAACAAAAAATACAATATATGTGACATGCTTGTTCTCTTTTTTACTAGGCCAGATATATTAGAAGTTAGAGCCTATATTTCAAGTAGGCGAATCAGAATGAGCGATAAAGGAGGGATAGTATGGCGCGAACCAAACAGATCAAACCGGAAACACTGTTTTTTCCAAAAAGGCTCATGGAGCGCCTGAATTCTATCAAGGTGTATCCGCTGACTCTAGTGGAGGCGCCCTCCGGTTTCGGTAAGACAACGGCCCTGCGTCATTTTTTCGACTCACAGGTTTCGGGAACCGCACAGATCATCTGGCATACCTTTCCCTCGGAACAGCCGGGTGCTTCGTGGAAAGCTTTCTGCGAGCTGATCGGGCTGTTTGACCCGGACAGTGCCCAGCGGCTAATAGCTGCAGGGCCGCCGGATGAGGATACATTGCCGGAAATTGAGAGGATTTTCCGAAAGCTCCGCTGTCCCGAGGAAACCTATCTGGTACTGGATGATCTTGCTGCATGGAAGCTGCCGAACGCCGGCGCATTTCTGACGGCGCTTTCAGGTCACAGCGGCGAGGCACTTCATGTGGTGGCGGCTGCTCAGTTTCTGTCGGATAAAGTGCGAAGGTTCCTTGTGGAAAACAACTGCTTTTTAATTCTGCGGGAATCGGTTCTTGCCTTTTATGCCGAGGATATCGATGCCTATTACCGGAAAGCCGGTATTTCCCTTACGGTTACACAGCTTGAAGAAGTGATGCGAATCACGGAAGGCTGGGTCATGGCCCTCTATCTCCAGCTTCTGTCCTTTATCGAAAGCGGTCGGTTTGAGGATGTGGGCGGCATACAAAACATGATACGGAATGCCCTGTGGAACCGTCTGTCTGCGTTTGAGCGGGAGTTTCTGACTATGGTTTCCATCTTTCCCCGCTTCTCTCTGGCGCAGGCCACAGCTCTGTCCGGCAAAAGTGCGGAAGAAACAGAGCAACTCCTGAGGGAAAAGAGGGTGTTCGTCCATTTTGATCGGGAGACCCGAAGATTCTACCTGCACACCCTGTTTAAAAATTTTTTGACCGAACAGTTTGAATTGCTGCCAGAAGAAAAGAAAAAAGCAATCTATCTTACCGGAGGCGATCTGGCGGAGAAGGCTGGCGACCGGGTGAATACTCTGCGCTTTTACTATCTTTCCGGCGAGTGGGAGCGCCTGCTCTCCCTGCCGCTGACAAGCTTTGAGATTGCGGACGTGGTGGACGAGCATACAAAGCCCATGATACTCGACATCATGGAGAACACACCCTTTGAAATCAAGCGCAAACATCCTTCTGCCATGGTACCTCTGGCCTTTACTCTGTTTTTTCTGCACGAAAACCAGAAGCTCCTGGCCCTGAAAGAAGAAATCCAGCAGGTCATCGGACAAAGCGACCTTCCTGAGACGCAAAAGAACGCACTGTCCGGTGAAATGGAGCTGCTGCTGTCCTTTCTGGAATACAACCGGATCGATGGCATGAGCGCAAGGCACCGCAGAGCGCTGGAGCTGCTGAACGGCCCCGCCACCCTGATCAGCGTCAAAAGCACATGGACGTTCGGCTCCCCGTCGGTACTATATATGTTCTACCGGGAAAGCGGAAAGCTGGACCATGAGCTTGCGCAGATGGACGATTGCATGCCCGTCTATTACGCTCTGACGGGCGGGCATGGCAGCGGGGCGGAATTCATTATGAGGGCGGAAGCGCATCTTATGCGGGGCGAGCTGATTGAGGCGGAAATTCTCTGTCACAAGGCCATGTTTACCGCCGACAGCAAGCGCCAGAACAGCATTTACCAATGCGGCCTGTTCCTTCTGGCTCGCATCGCCATCCTGCAGGGGGACGAAGCCATGCTGCAAAACGCCCTTGCTGTACTTATGGAACGCTCCCGCCAGAACACCGAGGACTTGTGCCGCTATACACTGGACTTAGCCTGCGGATTTTTGTACCTGATGCTGGAGCGCAGGGACGAGATTTCCCCTTGGCTTGCCGAGGGTGAGATTAATGACAAGCGGCTGGTCATTATGACCCAGCCCTTCGCCCACATTATTTATGGACGTATCCTGCTGGAGCGGCGAGAATATCAAAAACTGCTTGGGGTCAGCGAATTCGGTTTGGGACTGTCCTCCATCTTCCCCAACTTGCTGACACAGATTTACATAAACCTTTACCGGGCGCAGGCCTTTGACGCGATGGGGAAACGCCCCCAGGCTCTGAAGGCCTTAAACAGCGCCTTGGATACGGCCCTGCCGGACGGTATCCTGTTGCCCTTCGCAGAAAATTACGAGGGAATCAAACGGCTGCTGCCCGATGGGGACTGCGACAGCAAAGCCACAGAAAAAATTGCTGCCTTTTCCCGAACCTTAGCCAAGGGTCTTGCGGCTTTTGTAAGAAAAGAACTGACCCCACGGGAAAAGGAGATTTTGGAGTTGCTAAAAAGCGATCTGACGAATAAGCAGATTGGGGAGCGGATGCATTTGTCCCCCAACACCATTCGTAATTTCATCAGCGGAATGCTGGAGAAATGCGGCTTGGCTTCCAGAGAGCAGCTCAAGGAACTGCAGCGCGAAAAATAAAAGTACAATGTACCATATGAAAAGTTTATTCTGCACCTTACAATCAAACTGTAGGGTGTATTTTTATGCCCGCGTCCGAATTGCTACTTTGATTTAGGCAGCGATGCGGTATTCCGTTCCGCTGTAACGGACGGAGCAAAAACTGGTCAAACGGAGCGAGCCTGAGCCTTGATGAAATTATGAATATGTTAACGGACGAAACAGGTTCTGAAAAAAATTTAGAATGGAGGGTGTTATTAAATGAAACAAATAGGAAAAAGAATCGGCAGTCTGCTGCTTTCGGTGTGCATGGTGCTGACTCTTCTGCCAGTATCAGCGTTTGCCGAGGAGGGAATACAGGATTCCGGCGCTTCGTTTAGCGCAAGCGGAGAAATTACGGCCTTTGCATCACTGGTTCCGGAGGTATCCGCACAGACCGTGGAAACCGGCACGGCCGAGGAGGAACTAAACCTGCCGGATGAACTGGCGGTAACCGTCACCACAGGGGCGGCAATTACGGCTGACGTAAGCGGCGATGATATCGCCACGGATAGCGATGCGCAGAAACCCGAAACACAGGAAACGGAAACCACCGTGGCGGTGTCCGACTGGACTTCCAACCCGGCTTATGATGCTGATGCGGCTGGGGATTACACCTTTACCCCAACACTTGACTTGCCGGAAGGGGTAGTCGTTTCGGAGGGCGTGAACGCTCCCAAAATCACCGTGACTGTGTCTGAAGCAATTGTCTCGTCGCTCAAGGGCGGTATTCAGCGCTTCGGCAGCAACCCTGTCACCGGCACAATGGACATTGGTGGTACGACCGTTTCCGATCTCACCCAACCTGCCAACGGCACTGGCTGGAACTGGAACGCCGCCACCGCCACCCTTACGCTGGACAGCGGCTACAGCGGCAGTGATAACGGCATCTATATCGAATGCGGTTCATCCGATAGTATTACTTTGAATTTGACCGGCGACGTCACAATCAACTCGAATTGGTGGGGGATTGACGTTGCAGGCATAAGCGGCGGTTGGGGTGGAAGCCTCACCATCCAAGCAGGTTCCTATACACTTGCTGTGTCAGCCGTTGGCGACGCAATACAGGCACATGAGGGCCTTACCATTGAAAGCGGAACGGTTGTGGCGGATGGAGGAGGTGGTGGGTTGGTCTCTTACTCCGGCGACGTCGCCATCACCGGCAGCGCCAATGTGGCAGCTATCGGCTACACAGATCCCAACGGTCCTACATGGAGTTCTAACGGCATACAAGCAGCAGATGGGAACGTTCTTATCAATACCAGTGGCGTGGTGAATGTAACAGGTGGCAAAGGGGCAATTGTGGCTGGTGGCATCGTCACCATTGAAAGCGGTACAGTGAATGCCAATGGCGGCAGCTTTGCACTGGTTGGCGAGAATAGTGGCATACACATCACTGGCGGTACAATCACTACCAACACTACAGGCATAGCAAACGGCGATATACACGGAGATCTGAATGTAAGCGGTTCCGGTACTGGGGTCACTATAAACGGCGATGTTTTAGCCGGTTTTAGTTCACTCAATGGTGATTTGACGGTGTCCGATGGCACGGTAGTGGTGGTAGGCACAGTGGCGGGGAGCACAACCGTCACGGGCGGTACAGCATCGGTGAATGGGCAGACAATCCCGCCAATGGGAGGCACAGCCACCGGCACCATGGACATCGGCGGACAGAGCGGCTTAAACCTTGGCTCCAATCAAGGCGGCTCAGGCTGGGCGTGGACGGCAAGCACTGCCACTTTGAATCTGGCGAACGATTACACAGGCGAGCCCATCGCCATTAATTGCCAGAACACGGACACCATTTATCTTGTCTATACCGGCAATTCTTCTATCACCAGCAGCGCCGCCAGCACAATTTATTGTAAGGGCAGCCTCAACATCAATGGCAGTGGTGGTATGCTGACACTTGACTCCACCGGAAGCAATAGCGCATATTGCGCCATAGATGTTTATGGAGCATTGACCATCGGCGGCAGTGCGGATGTAAACGCCACATGCGCGGGTTCGGGTACAAGTCCTGCTGCGGTAGTGATATACGGAAAGCAGGGCGTAACCGTCGTCGGCGGCGCAAACGTTACGGCCACCACGACAGGAACCGACGCCAGCGGTATTTGGGTAGAGTTTGGAGATATCGCCATTTCCACCAGCGGCACGGTAACTGCAAATGGCAACGGCGCAGGCAGCGCACTCGCTATGATGAACGGCAGTAAGCTGAATATGAGCGGCGGTAATCTCGCGCTGACCGGCACACCCCTAAAGGGCGTTCAGTTTACAGAAATCGTGATCACCGGCGGCAGCATCACGGTGGACGGAACATTGGTCTATAATACCGTACTGACGCTTTCCGGCATAAGTGCGCCTACGCAGGTTGCGTCAGTCAGTTCCCCCGTGTCCGGCTACGGGATTTCCAGCGAATTCACCAACGCGTTTGGTGAGCTCTGCTTCCTGCTTCCGGCGGGCAGTCAGACTGTCACGCTGCTGGCGGGCGGCAACACCTATACTGGTGCAGTGAATGTCACTGCCGATCATGCGGCTACGGCGACACTGACGATGGTCGGCGCCACACCAACCTACCTTGTTACCGTAGACAGTGGCACGGGTGGTGGCAACTACGCGCAAGGCTTGACCGTTACCATCACGGCAAGTGCCTCGCCACAGGGACAGCGGTTTAAGGAGTGGACGATTACTCCAGCTGTTACCTTTGTGGGCGGTACGAGTGCAGCCAGCGCCACAGCGCAGTTCACCATGCCCGCGCAAGCGGTTACAGTCACTGCGGTCTATGAAAATATCCCGGCAGGAGTTACGTCCGTAACCGGAATTACTCTCAACCAAACAAACGCATCCCTCTACTACAATACAACCCCGAATACCGTTACACTTGCGGCAACGATTACTCCCGCCGATGCGACGGATAAAACCGTGACATGGCAGAGCAGCGACACAGCGGTTGCCACTGTGGATACAAACGGTAAGGTAACGGCAGTCGGAAATGGTACGGCGACCATCACAGCCACCACAGCAGATGGTGGCTACAACGCCTCCTGCACCGTGACGGTAACAACCTATAGCCGCGGCGACGGGGGCGACAGCTCATCCGGCAGCAGTAGTGGCAGTAACAGCACTACAATAAAACCGGAAAAGAAGCCCGATCAGCCTGTTACAGTCTCGACACCCATAACGGCTGCGTCGGGAACTAACGGAACAGCCAACGCTTCCATTCCGGAGAAAGCCATCACCGATGCCATCGTCAAGGCCCAGGACGACGCCAAAGCGCAGGGCAAAACCGCCAACGGCATTTCTGTGGGGCTGGATGTCACCATGCCTCAAGGGGCAACCGCCCTTACCGTAACCCTGACGCAGAACTCCCTGCAAAGACTGGTGAGTGCAGGCGTGGCCAGCCTTGAAGTGAATGGCTCCCCTGTAAAGGTCAGCTTTGAAAAACAGGCGCTGGCGGAAATCCTCAAGCAGAGCAGCGGCGACATCAATATTACTATTGCGCCCAACACACGTCTTTCCGATTCGGCCAAGGTCATGATTGGAACAAGACCGGCGTATAGCATTACCATCAGCTATGTGAAAGACGGCAAAACCGTTAGCATCGCAAGCCTTGGCAGCGGCACAGCAACACTTTCTATCCCTTATACGCTGGCAAGCGGAGAAGCCGTGGGTTATCTTTTTGGAGTCTATGTGGATGCCAACGGCAACCCGGTCCGCGTCGACGGCTCCGCATACGACGCAAACAGCGGAAGCGTCCTGATTTCCACCGGTCATTTTTCAACCTACGGCGTGGGATACATGGCACCATCAGCAAAGTTTACGGATATCGAGAAGCATTGGGCCAAAGAATCCATCGACTACGCGGTAGGACGCGGATTGCTTTCGGGAACCTCTGACACGACCTTTGCACCCGACAACGCCATGACCCGCGGGATTTTGGTAACAGCGCTCGGCAGATTGGCGGGAGTGGACATCGAGCTCTATACCACCAACAGCTTCACGGATGTGACACTCGGCAGCGCTTTCCAGCCCTACATCGAATGGGCGTACAAAAAAGGCATCATTCAGGGCATCGGTAACGGGCAGTTCGCGCCTGACCGGACCATTAGCCGTGAGGAAATCGCCGTAATTATCACAAACTATGCCAAGGCTACCGGCTACAAGCTACCTGTGGTCCGAGAAGCAATCACCTATGCGGACAACGACAGCATCGGCAGCGCTTACAAGGATGCGATTACAGCCATGCAGCAGGCGGGCGTTATGATGGGCAGCGACGGTAACCGGTTCAATCCGAAATCCAGCGCCACTTGCGCCGAGGTTTCGACCATGCTGCACCGATATATCAAGCTTACCATCGCCCCCGACACCGCCCAGGGCTGGACACTGAACGACGCAGGCCAGTACCTGTACTACAGGGACGGCAAAGCCCTTACCGGCTGGTGGGATATCAACATCAACGGCAATAACAAACGCTATTACTTCGCCAAAGACGGCATCATGGTGTTTGGCAAATGGCTGGAGATCGACGGCAAATGGTACTATTTTTATGACGACGGCTCCCTCGCCGTGAACACCTCCATTGATGGCTACGAGGTGGATGAAAACGGCATGAGAAAAACAAAGTAACTCCCGTCGCTGGTATGCGGGAGAAATTTTCTCCCGCTCCAAATAAAAGTTAAGGAGGCAGTTTATTATGAGCCAAAAAGTTACCATCGTCAGCGAGAAACAGCCACAAAAAGGCCAGAATGAAAGGTCAAGTAACAATTTTACCACGGCTGATTTTTCTGAAAATGCTAGGCTGACATTCAGGGCCTACTATGACTACGGTATGCCAACGCAAAAAGAGGCGTCGGACATCGTTTTCGACATTAAGGGCGATAAAACCGGCAAAGACCCTATGTATCTGGATAACATTCGGTCAGGTCATGTGGCGGATAACACGCACCATCGCAACCTGTACATCGCAAACCCACAAAAGGCCACCGGGAGCTTTACGGTAGAGGTTTCCGTTTAAGTCTTGAGGGGGAACTAGAGTAAAATTGCTGCAGTCTGTAACACAATTTGTAATCTCTACTGCAAAAGACACAAATTTTTGTTCATGGGTATAATACGCCTCTGAATAAATATCTATCTGAGATGATCAAGCTAAATGCAGAGCTTAATCAGACCAATGTGGATAGTAATTCCATTAAAAACTGCTAAGACCAAAGCCCTCAGTAAGCTGGGGGCATTGGCCTTAGCAGCTTTTATATTTACTAAATTAAACATCGATATAAGAGAGCTGCCATGCTATAATTGGTATAAAAGTAGACATTTTATTGGGTTTACAAGTTTACATCAATCTTATCAACCCGAAGCTGTTAGGTAAAGAAAATGAAAAATAAATTTGTGTTATAATAATGGGAAGTAAATCATTTTTAATAGAGAGAGGGTATTCTGTGAACTTTTATATAGCATCGAGTTTCAAGAATATTGAACAGGTACGAGAGATTTCTTAAGAAGAAGCAAACTGAAGAGCCGGTTTCTCACTATGCATTGTCCTTTTGGTTTGTATCATCCATGATATTTACGAACAATAAAGACATTAAGGGATTTTACACGGAGGTTAAAATGTTTCGTAATTTTTTTAAAAAATCTGATACAGAAATAATCACAATAAAGCCTCCCGAAACACATCAGACTGAGTGGGGTGGCGACGGCATTGTTTTCTATGTAAAAAACGGAAAAGGTTTACTATCTTCAAAGTATGGTTATTTAGAAGATGCTGCATTGGCTACTTTAGTTTATGGAGACACTCCGCTCATAAAATTCCAAGGGGATGGTCCTTATTTCTGTCCAACCTGCGAAAAACTTGTTGCGGCTGGATATGGGCTCAATATGAGTAATAATAAAATAATATCCGAATTACGGGAGGTTTTGAATCGCCAATTTGTATCATTAGAGGAGTCGTTGGAAAACCTTAAACTATTATTAGGATTATTGTCAACAGGTTATTATGCCCTTGTTGATACGGAGTTGTGCCCCACAAACGGAAATGGGGAGTTTTTCTGGAAATTAAATAATACGCCGACTTATAATAAAGCTTCATGCCCGATATATGGCGGCGATGGTCTGTGGAGTAAGGAAATCCCATACTTTGTTTTGCCTTCTCAACCACCTAGCCTCTATAATCCTCAGCAAGCCGAATTATATAGAAACAAAGATGAATATAGGGCAATTACCTATCATATGGATGGATATCTATGTTCACTAATAGATGGACATCACAAAGTTGTGGCGGCGGCTTTAGACAAGAAAAAAGTCAAATCACTTGTAATTATACCTGCGAGCTTTGTAGCGATGCCATATGATAAGCAGAATTATAATAGTGGAATATCAATAAATGGTGTATTTTTAAATGAAAACGAGATGATTACCCCTGTAAAGGAAGTCTCTAAGTTAATGGAGCTAAATCAGCTGAAAAGAGATGTTACAGAACGATATCTGGCATTAAGGAATGAAGATTTTGATAAAAATTACGAGTGGCCAAAAGAGATATTAGATGCAGAAAAGATTTTCCCGGACGCTGTAACCGTTGCAAGACAGCAATGGGCGGGCGACATATCAGACGAGAGATTAAGCTGTATATTGAGTAATAAGGAAGTTATATCAGATCAAGATGCTTTGAATATTTCATTAGCTTTATTTTATTCGAAAAATCCGCGGTTTAAGGAAATGGCATTTTATTTCTGCAAAAATTATTTCTATGTGTCTGTTTGGTATAAGATTTATGAGTTGCTTGCAGAAATTAAAGATGAAGAGGTTGAGAATTTCTTTGTAGATTATCTTATTGAAAACGATAAGGAGCATCCGGAGATAAAGAATATTATTGATAAACACTTTTTAGCTTGACTTGCAAACTCTTTTTAAGGAGGCAGGATGGCATCTTTTCTGTTATCTTACTATCATATTGACATATAATTAAACAAGGATATATGATGTCTATAAATGAAACAAGAAAGGTATGGTGTTATTATGCAAAAAAGGCCATTTGGTAACACTGGTTTAAACACTTCAATTCTTGGATTTGGTGGATTTCATTTGCTGGAAATTCCAGTAAGCGAGGCGAACTATCTATTAAACCGATATCTGGATGAAGGGGGTAATTATATTGAGACGGCTGCCAGCTATGGGGATGGTGAGTCAGAAAGAAAGATAGGACAATGTGTATCAGGTAGAAGAAAGGAATTCATTCTGGCAACAAAGTCAGGAGAACGTTCCAAGGACGGATTGTTAGCCTCGTTAGAGCGTAGCTTACATAATCTTAATACGAATTATGTGGATCTTCTCATTATGCATGCTGTGGGAACCATGGAGGAGTTGGATCAGATATTTGCTCCCGGCGGGGCATTGGAAGGTGCATTGCAAGCGAAAGAGGAAGGCCGCATTCATCACATAGGAATCTCAATGCATGGGCAGCCCGATGTCTTAATCCGTGCATTAAAGGAATATCCTTTTGAGGCTGTGATGACGACCATTAATTATTATGATCATTTCAACTTCCCCGAGATACAAGAGGTATTGCTACCTTTAGCACACAAGAATAATACTGCCATTATCTTAATGAAACCGGTAGCAGACGGTCTATTGTGGCGCTCTGCTCCGCAGGCGTTCCGTTATGCCTTTAGTCAGCCGGTATCCATTGTCGTTGCAGGTATCAATAATAGAGAATTACTAGAGGCGGATTTACGTTATGCGAATGAATTCAAACCAATGTCAGAGGAAGAGATGGAGGATATATATACGAACTCTACTGAGCTTGGTACCTATGTATGCAGACAATGTGGGAAATGTATGGTTTGCCCAGAGAACATTCCCCTTACTGATATCTTCCTGTATGAGGGCTATTTTGACCGGCAAATGGCGGATGGTATCGTGACCAATGCATCCGATTACGCCTTAAAGGAACGGCTGCGTTTTTGGTTTGGCAATCGAGATATGGCTATGAACCTTTATTCCAAACTGGAGGTTAAGGCTGACAGATGCACCGATTGCGGCAAATGTACGCCGGAATGTCCTTACAACATTGATGTAAGACGTAAGTTAGCAATTGCAGATTATAAATTGGCAAAGAAGGCTATTTTTTAACATTAACTAACCCATCATGGTTTTGGTATGAGGGAGGCAGCCAAAGCAAGAGCATGATGTAGATGGCATGATAGAGAGTCAGCCGGTGAGGGCATCATCCTCACCGGCTGATTGAGCAATTATATCATTGGGCGCCTATCAATAGGCTCTGCCGCTTAAAGCATTCCTGTACCCCTGGCCACTCGCAAGGCGTATACAGGCAATCAAGCAAATCACGAGGTATGTGTTCGCCTATATAGCCAGTACAACCCTTAGATGGGATAGACTTTATCTCTGCATCAATTTAATTTCATTTAGAAATAGCGAATAAACAGCAGTTTTCTTTTTGGTAAAGAAATTAAAATTAGCTATTTTCAATTCTTATTTCTATAGTAACTAATAAAATTTGATATGATAGTAGTAGTACCTGCAGTTAATGATCCAAGTGCCCAAAAAGGTTTCCCTACAAGCACTTGTACAGCTCCAGTAAATAATAAACCAACACCAACACAAACACCGATTGCCGTTCCTATTTTATTGACTTTTTCCGATGGATTTCGTAATTTCTTAGAGTACTCCATCACTGAATTTGTAAACTCTAAAGGTAGTTCCACCGCTCTTCTTGTAGCTTCAAATATCTTATCTTCGTTCATTCATTCAACCTCCATGTAATTAATTTTATTTGATAATGTAAGTAAGACCAGCAAAATAATAACAAGTGAAATGCCCACAACTGGCAAGGAAATAGCAGGATTTGCAGATGCACTAACGGCCGCATTGCCATAAATTCCTGATAATACAAATGCACTGATAAGCGTAATGGAAACTGATCTTTTTAAAAATCCAATTCCCATAGAAAGCAATCCGATTGCTATAATAGCTACCGAAGATTCAAAGGTCATCCTTAATGTTTTCATAAATAAATTATTGGTCATTGTATCTGATACGATTGGTGCAATAGACTCCGTTGCTGCAAATACCAATATAGATATAGACATGCATAACAACATGGAAGTCAATACGATAAAAGACACAATCAGTACTTTAGCTGTAAATATTTTTTTGCGGCTAATGGGGTAAGAAAAGAGCAGTGCCACTCGTTTTCCTGAATATTCTGCAATTACTAATTTAGCGTACATAGTGGCTGATAAGATACCAAAAAGCATGATGCCGATTGCACTGGTAAATCGGAAAATATTTGCGTATGTCATAAATTGCACTTCTTGCTCTATCTGTGCTACATAAGCAACAAAATAGGTAAATACCAATAAAACAATACCCATAACGGCACTACTGATAAAGTAAGGACGTAGATTAATACGCTGCAACTCTAATTTTATAAGTTTCATCATAATGGTTTTCCTCCACTCATCAGGTTAAAGAAATAATCTTCTAAGCTACCCTTGGATTCAGTCTTTATTTGTGCCAAGTTGGATTCACACAAAATCCGACCATCCGCAATTATACCGACTTTATCTGCAACATGCTCTATTTCGCTAATGATATGACTGGATAATAAGATTGTCATACCATTTTGCTGTGTGAGATTCAAAAACAATTCTCTCATATCCTTAATTCCCATCGGATCAAGTCCATTGAGTGGTTCGTCTAAAATAAGAATTTGAGGTTGATGAATCAATGCTCTGGCAATGCCAAGGCGTTGCCTCATACCCAACGAAAATTTTGAGACAGCTTTTTCACCAGTATTAGATAACCCTACCAATTTCAAAACATTATCCGAACTAATACCGGGAACGCCCATATAAGCCAAGTGGATTTCTAAGTTCTTTTTAGCAGAAAGATGTTCGTAAAATGTTGGTGATTCAATTAAGCTCCCTATTTTGGAAAGTAACTTATCTCGATTTCTCAGCATATCAGAACCTAAAATTTCAATACTGCCGGTATCTGGTGTTAATAAACCTGTGAGCATTTTTAAAATAGTGGTTTTTCCTGCGCCATTCTCTCCAAGAAAACCATAGATAGTACCTTGCTCGACACGCATACTGCAATCTGTAATGACCTGATTAGAGCCAAAGGATTTAGCTAAGTGGTTGATTTGTATTGCTGTTTTTAAGTTCATAGTGTCCTCCTTATAAAAACCGACTGTCGGTCTTTATACTTTAAAAAAAAAGGGCTGTTACAAGAACAACCATTTTTTACTGTAAAATCTCTTAATAGGCGCCCATTTTTTCATATCCAGATAGAATAGCATTGATTAGATTGTCGTCAATAATATCTAAACCAAGTAAAGACATGACAGACTGTAAGTAGTGTAATCGTTCCTTTGTCTCTAAATCATTGCGCCCAAACAAAGCGGGGTTTGCCCAATAGTTTAATAGCAACAAAAAAACTTCTGCACAAAAAGCTGGTTGTGTTGTTTTCAGAGAGCCGTCTTTGATACCTTCCTCAATCAATCTGCTTATAATTGGTGCATCCTGTTTTACGCAAGTTTGTAAACCGCTGACCACAAAATAAGGATTGTTTATTTGGGAGGTTAAAACCATATCAAGCGAGTGGGTTTCAAGGTCAGTTCCCAGATGGTAAAGAATTTTTTTAAATTTCTCTTTCGCATTTTTAGCTTTTGTACTTTGAATGATGTCATGAAGCATATCAGTGACATACTGTGCACGTTTTTGCATAACAGCTTCTAAAATTTCCTCTTTCGACTTAAAGTGGTGGTATAAACCGCCTTTTGAAAGATTAAGGGCATCCAGAATGTCCTGTATACTGGTTTGCTCATAGCCCTTTTCAATAAATAACTTTGTCGATATATCGAGTATCCTTTCAAAGGTTTGTTCTGGATATTTATTTCTTCCCATATCTTCCTCCTTATAAACCGACGGTTGGTCTGTAAAGAGATTATAATAAATCTATATGTTTTTGTCAATCCTTTTCTCAGAAATAAATTATCAAATCATACTATTTTCAACTGTTCACTTACCTACTGATGACTTTACAAATATTAAGTTTACTATTCACCAGAGAAACCAGAGTATCGATGTGGCTTTGTAGTATCAGGAAATTGTATAAAGGAAGAATATCAGTTGGGAGAAATTCAGATGGTAGATATAGCTCCTACGATTGCAGCAATTCTCGGCATTGATTTCGGTCCTTGTGATGGCAGAGTGTTGGATGAGATATTCAGAATTAATACAAAAGCGTAAAACACCTGGACATACGGAAATGATTGTCGAAATTCTGTCTGTAAGAAGTGACATTTTTCCAGTTTTACCTTATAATGGGAAGTGATACCTAAGGGTAATTACAAATCAGGGGGGACATAAGATGAAAAATGAGAGAATGCTTAAATCAATGATTGCCAAGTGCCTGGTGTTGGCAATGGGCATTAGTTTTGTGCCTGGGAATATTTGGGCACAATCACGAAACAGCCCAATGTTAAAGGATCAGGTAATTGCTACACCATCCAATGCAGACGAATTTATAGGGGAGGAAGAGGAAGTAGAAATCACGGACGATTATGATTTAGCGACTGATTCTGAAGCCAAAGGAAAGATTCCGGTTGAAAATTTAGTTTTATTAACAAATCCTGTTCCTTTTGAAGAGATAACACTGGATGGACGGGAGTTTTCTACAATCGTTTCGGATAATGTGGCTCCATATTATCACGTGATAAAGTATACTGTGCCTGAAGGTAAGGGTGGTCACTATACAATAGATGCTGAATATATAGATCGTAATTATAAATCATTTAGCTTTTATATTTGTAACGAAGAACAATATGAAACAATATGTAATAAAATTGAAACTAAAGGATATCCGGTTTATGCATCAACACCAACGGAGTGTCTAGCTTACGATAGCTATGCCTCTGTTGGTTATCGTCTGGAGGAAGGGAAGGATTACTACTTTATTTCAGCCCAGCACTATAATGATGATAATGCTTATAATTTGGTTCTGACACGTGACATAGACGTGAATCTCGATTGTTCAGATGCCACAAGTGCAGGAACACAGGCATTATATTCTAAAGGTAGTGAGTGGCATTATTCCAGCAACAGAAATTCAATTTATGGGGAGAGAGACATTACTCGTCCGGAAAAATCTGGGTATCGATTTGAAGGATATTATATGGAGGCGAATGGACAAGGAACACAAGTGATTGATGACCAGGGAGAGATTTTGCCGGAAATGAGTGCACTGTCAGAAGATTGCACAGTGTATGCTCATTGGAAACCATTTAGTCCGGTTTCCTGTCAGGAGATCAAACTGGAAGGGCGAAGATTTTCCATGATTGTATCCGGCGGTGAACGTCCATATTATCAAGCTTTTAAATTTACAGTTCCCGAAGATGGTGGCGGCTCTTATTCATTTTATCAATCCCGTATAAAAGATGAGATTAGAGCGTCCGGCTATATTTGCACGCCAGAGCAATATGAAAGGATGTGCCATAAAATTGAGCAAAATAAATGCTCTATTTTCTCACCGTCACAAACAGATTATCTGATATATGATTATTATTTCTATGGCATTGATTATAAATTAGAGGCTGGAAAGGATTATTACTTTATCTCGGCCGGTAACAGCGATAAAGAAGGTAATTATAAGGTAGTCTTTGAGCGTAATATCACGGTCACTTTCGTAGCGTCAGATGCAGATCAGCCTGGAACTGCTGCAGTTTATTCGAAAGGCGGCAAATGGATTGAGAGGGGCGGTTCGTATTCTAATTTGATAAAAATCAATCGTCCGCAAAAAGATGGCTTTAAATTTGCCGGATATTTTACAGCGGCGAATGGACTGGGGATAAAGGTCATCGATTATGATGGGGAGATTCTTGCGGAAATGTCAGAGTTGAACAATGATGCAACAGTCTATGCCCACTGGGAACGCTTCAGTCCGGTTGAGTATGAAGATATTTTGCTGTCAGATGGCAGATATTCAGTCAATTGCATTGCAGAGAACGCACCGTACTATAAGGTACTTAGATTCAAAGTACCTATAAATGGCGACGGATATTATACCTTCTATTATAGCAGTGATGAAGATGTGCATATGTATGGCTATTTGTGCAATTCTGACCAATATGAAGAATTATGCAGGAAGATAGAGGCTGATGGTTGTGCTCAGCGGTTTCCAAATCCGGAGGATTATTATGTTAGCTACAGTTCTAATTTGAATGTATGTCATCAATTGGAAAGTGGACAGGAATACTTTTTTGTTGCAGCCAGAGATTCAAAGGAGGTTGAAGGCGAATATCAATTAATGTTTAGACGTGACATTGAAGTGGTACTCGATGCGGGAGAGGCAGATTATCAGGGAACTTCAGTGTTATACTCAAGTGGCAATCGATGGAATGAGAATGAAGATCGACAGTGGAAGACTAATGACATAATAACCCCAAGGAGAGAAGGATATCTGTTTGCTGGTTATTTTACGGAAAAAAACGGCCGGGGAAATATGGTAATTGATCAGGATGGCTATATTTACCATGAAAATATGCATGAATTTAAAGATAATACCACGATCTATGCTTTGTGGGAAGATAAAAATCTTGAATTTAAAACAAGTTACCTGACCAATGGAATAAAAGGTGTTTTGTACAAGCATCAACTGGAAATTGCATCTAAAATGACTTTTTTATGGTGGGTAAGTGAAGGAGAACTTCCGGGAGGGCTTTACCTGGATTTCTTTAATGGCTTTATTATTGGACTGCCGACTGAAACCGGCACTAAAACGGTCGTAATAACAGCAGGCAATTCACAGATTAAATTGCACAAAAAATTTACAATCACCATTAATGAGCCGACCCATTCAGACAGTGACGAGGAACATACGGGTACTTGGATCATGGATGAAAACGGCAATTGGCGCTACTACAGCAGCGGCAGCAATTATTATTCAAACGAATGGAAATACCTCGAATACAATGGTACGTCTCACTGGTATTACTTTGGCAGTGACGGCTATCTAATAACCGGTTGGTTTGCTGACAATACCGGAAAATGGTATTATTTAAATCCTGTTTCCAATGGCACCAGAGGTGCGATGCAGACCGGCTGGCTGACAGATACACTGGACGGATACTGCTATTATCTCGATCCACAGACCGGGCAGATGGCAATGGGCTGGGTTAATGTTGAGGGCATTTGGTATTACTTTACCGAGTCAGGAGGAGAATATTCCGGTTGGAAATGGGATGCGGTTGCCGGAGCATGGCAATATGAGAATATCGGAAAACGTCCAACGGGGGCACTGGAACCGGATATGAAGCGAAATTAGTAAT
Source organism: Lacrimispora sanguinis (assembly GCF_044987295.1). Lineage (NCBI taxonomy): Bacteria > Bacillati > Bacillota > Clostridia > Lachnospirales > Lachnospiraceae > Lacrimispora > Lacrimispora sanguinis. The sequence continues at coordinate 4,949,173 of NZ_CP173277.1, forward strand.
CTGATTGGTACAAGACACTTGTATCTCAAAAGATAAAAAGATTTAGTTCAATAAGAAAGCAAGGCAAAGATAATAATCGGAACCTTGCTTTTTTATTGCGATTTTAATCTGGAAGATAAGAGATCTCATTCCTCACGAGTATTTTAAATTGTTTGGCATTATATTATTTTGATAGACTGCTAATTTATTATTTCGCTTATTATACCGGTCTATGAGAAAAGAAAGCCGAAGCAGAAAAAGCGTGTTAATGTCTGTAAGATCTACCCGGCATATTTCCGTGATACGATTTAACCGGTAGACAAGGGAATTTCGATGGATATACAGACTTTCTGAAGTTAATTTAATGTTACACCCCTTTTCTATGTAGACATATAAAGTCTTATACAGCTGCGAACCATTTTCATGGTCATACTGATTGAGTACTGCCAGAGCAGGATGACAGTACCACCCTAATTTATCTGGATTCTTTACTTCCGAAAACAAATCATAAATCTGATAATCTTGATAGAGGTATACCAATTCTTCCGGGTTTAATTTATGGCCCAACTCTAATGCTGCATGTGCTTGTTCATAGTGGCTTACAAAGTTTTCAATGCAGGAAAAAGAGTTACTGATTCCCATTCGTATGTGTTCCTTTTTAGAAAAATATTTCAACATTTCCAGTAACTCTAAGCCTGTTTCTGTATCTTCTTTTAACGGAATAACCGCAACAATCCCGTTATTATGATAAGTAATATGGGTACCGGGAATCTGTTTTTTCAGATTCTTGCATATAAAATTTTTTAAGTACGGTTGTCCAGGATATCTTGAAGGATGAATGAATAGAACCAGCATTTCCGCAGGAAATTGAAGTTCTGTCAGTCTTGGCATGATATCCTTTGATGGCGTTCCGATCAGCATATCATATAATACTTCATGATAAATGCTGTTCTTTTCAAATAAGTCCGATTTGTAGTATGAAATGGTGTAGCTGATAACATGGCTTATTGTACTTAACATTTCGAAATGGGAAGGAAGAAAGTTGTTCTCCCCTTCAATCATCAATAAAAATCCAATCTGGGTTTGATTATGAAAAACTTTACAGCTTAACTTACGGAAAGGGGATTTGTTGCAGGTGACTTCTATAGCAGCTGTAGTCTGGGAAGCGTTGCGTATAGATTTTAGTTCTTTTACTTCATTGATAAATTCATAACAGCAGTATCCCTTCTTTGTATTTTCTATCCAAAGAGGATCGAGGACAGGGATAGATGTAGAATTGGCAATGATTTTAAAGTTCATATCACAGAACAGCAAGGAATTTCCAAGCCTTACAGAGGCAGCATCAATAACGGCTTCAATGTTATGGGTTTTATCAGCGATAGCTGTAAGCTCCTCAAAAATTCCTTTTTGAGTCGCTTCAATCAAAGCTTTTGCATCGTTGAATATGGTAAATAAAGAGTCTTCTGCTACCAAAGCGATATTACTTCCCACAATAGGAAGGGGAGGCGCTGCAGAATTCGTGCGTGCAATTATACATTGAGATGGAATGGATACTAAATTTTCTAATTGTTTATCATAACCAAAGTAAAGTGTATTCCTAATCGTATTAACATGCTTGTTGTCAATCAATGCAACATCCTGTATTTCTAAATCTTCTCCTTGTGATAGGATATCAATGGAATATTCTTCTGAGATTTTTTCTACAAACTTTGTAAATTTCATAGTTCCCCCCAATTTAGAAATGATCTATTTTAAAATCTATTTTTACTATAGTGCACGATAAACAAATTGTCAAATTTTTATCATTCATGGTACACATTGTTAAATTGCTGATTTTAACGTATTCTTATGGCATTATGAAGGTTATCGTTTCATGCAGATAATCTTATATAGGAATATAGTAGGAGGGGAAAAATGTATAACAAATTATTTGAAACGGGGAGAATTGGAAAGGTAACGATTAAGAATCGTTTGGTCATGTCTCCAATGGGATGCGGACTTGCCAACCTTGATGGAACGCCGTCTGAAGACATGATTGCTTTTTACGAAGCAAGAGCGGTTGGCGGTGCAGGAATCATCATACCAGAGATCACCCGTGTCAATGATGCGCATGGAGCAGGGCTTATGAGACAGCTGTCAGTCACAAAAGACAGGCATATCGGACCACTGGCTGAACTTGCGGAAGCAGTACATAAGCATGGAAGTAAGATATTGATACAGCTGCATCATCCTGGACGTGAAACGGTGTCTGCACTTATTGGCGGACAGCCGGTAGTTGCACCGTCCCCGATTCCTTGTAAATTAGTGAAACAGGAGACACGTGCACTTACCATAGATGAAATAAAACAATTGGTTTTGCAGTTTGTTGAAGGTGCTGCCAGAGTTCAAAAAGCAGGTTGCGACGGAGTGGAATTACACGCTGCACATGGATATCTGTTGCATCAGTTTTTGTCTCCTTATACAAATAAAAGGGATGACGAATATGGCGGAAGTTTTGAAAATCGTCTAAGAATGATTATTGAAATTATCGATGGAATACGGAAAGAATGTGGTCCGGATTTCCCGATCGGCGTCCGGTTAAGTGTAGAAGAATTTTTAGATAAGACAGGTGTAACAGAAGAGTATATCCATATTCAGGATGGTATAAAGATTGCCATGGCCCTAGAGCAGGCAGGCATTGATTTTATTGATATCAGCTGTGGATTATATGAAACAGGCATGACCTGCATAGAACCTATTTCTTTCCCTCAGGGTTGGAGACATGATATGCTTTTGGCAGTAAAAAGTCATGTAAAAATTCCTGTAATTGGTGTTTCTGTATTTAGAGAACCTGCAGTAGCGGAAAAATTCCTGGAAGAAGGGGTAGTAGATTTTATTTCCATGGGACGTACCTGGAATGCCGATGAAGAGTGGGGGAAAAAAGTACAGGAAGGAAGAGAAAGTGAGTTACGCAAATGCATCTCCTGTCTGCGCTGCTTTGAAAGCCTGAATGAATATAACGCTGCCGGTTTACCGCCGGAATGCGCACTAAACCCCAGATATGCAAGAGAGCGGAAATATGGGAATCTTGTTCACGATACCAAAGGACATACTGCAATTGTTGTTGGCGGCGGACCGGCTGGAATGTGTGCAGCACAAACCCTTGCTCTTCGTGGAGTCAAAGTCACATTGCTTGACCGTCAGAGTGAACTTGGAGGGACCGTTAATCTGGCCAAGAAACCGCCGTTAAAGGACCGCATGCAGTGGATTGCCGATTACTATAACGGTGAATTGAAACGTCTTGGAGTAGAAGTGAAATTAAATACGGAAGCAACTGCAGATATGATTATGGAATATAAGCCGGATGCAGTCATTCTTGCCACAGGCTCTGCATCTATTATTCCAGGAAAAATCCCCGGAATAAAGGGTGACAACGTATTTACGGTGGAATCGGTGCTGTCAGGAAATTCAGCATTAAAAGGGAAAAAAGTAGCTGTGATCGGTGCTGGGCTTACAGGACTTGAGACGGCAGAATATCTTTGTGAAGAGGGAAATCAGGTCACCATTATTGATATGCTTGATAAGCCTGCTCCAAATGCAAACCATACCAATGTGGCTGATGTCTGTGGACGGCTTGCCAAATCAGGTGCAGATTATTTGCTGGGACATTCCTTAAAAGAGATAAAAGATAACGAGATTGTACTGGAGAGGTTGGAAGATCATGCAGAAGTAAATGTATCTGCCGACGCAGTCGTACTTTCTATTGGATTTAGACCGGATCAATCTTTGGTTTCTGAATTAGAAGCAAAGGGTGCAGAGGTGAAGGTAATAGGAAGTGCCGTAAAAGATGGAACTATCGCACCTGCAGTACGTACTGGTTATGAAGCAGGAAGTGAATTATTTATGGAAAAACAAAAAGCTCCAAGCTTTCGGGTTTCCAAAGATGAATTACCAAACTTCGGCAAGACTTCTCTAATGGATAATCAGGAGGGACTCTACATCAGCTATCTTACTGACCCGGCAGCAATTGCCCGGATACTTCCGCCGCCGTTGAAACCATTTTCTATGCCGGTAGTTACCTTATCCATCTGCCATGTGAATAATCCTACCTTTGCAGATGACTACTACGAAGCTATTTTGGGGGTTTATGCAACTTACGGTGATAAACTTGGCTTATATACGATGGGCCTGGTACTGGGCGGATCCGGAGCTGAAATGGCAGTACAATGCGGCCGTGATAATGGAAGTATTCCAAAGAAACTGGGCGGAGAATTTGTCATTAGAAGAAATGGTGACACGGTAACAGCGGGAGTAACGAGAAGAGGAACACAGCTAGTAGAAGCAACCATGAAAATCGGTGAATATAATAATCCTCTGACCGCGGCGCTCTATCAATTCCCGGCAGCAGGTAAGCAGACATTTGGAGGCGGGTTCTATTTTCATTTCGACCGGATGCCAGATGAAAACGGTGTTTCTCATTTCCTGAACGGAGCATTGCTTATGAATCAATGCGAATATAATTATCAATCATGGGAGCCGGGAATTGTTTCGCTCAATTTAAAATCAAGTATTGATGACCCATGGGCAGAACTTCCTGTTAACACCATAATAGGCGGTGCTTATTCAAAGAACAGTTTGTTAGTACATAAACTTAATTTAGTAGAAAAATTAGAAGCCAATGATGTAATTCCATATTTATTAACCGGACGCTATGACCGTACGGCATTTATGGAAACAGGCCGTATTTAATTCGATTTTTGGGAATATTATTTGTGATCTCAATTGATAAAAGTGAAAGGATGTATATAAATATGGACAATTTTTTTGATTTAACTGGAAAAGTAGCTGTAATAACAGGAGCTAGTTCAGGGCTTGGTGCAGATGCCGCACTAGCCTATGCAAAAGCAGGAGCAGATGTTGCATTACTGGCAAGACGTATTGAAAAGTTAAACGAAGTAAAAGCAGAAATTGAGAAAATAGGCAGAAAGGTAGTTGCAGTTGGATGTGATGTTACAAATGAGGAAAGTGTAAAAACGGCAATGCAAACAGTGCTTGATACCTTCGGTTACATTGATATTTTGTTAAATAATGCAGGAGTTGCTGTTCGTGGCGGTGTAGACAGCATGTCAGTGGAGGATTGGGATAAATCCTTTGATACGAATGTGAAGGGAATCTTTTTAGCAAGCAAATATGTACTTCCGCAGATGAAGGAAAGAGGCTATGGTAAAATTATTAATATTGCATCCGTAAATGCAGTTGTTGCAGATAAGTTTGATGTATTTATCAGACATTCCTATAATTCCTCCAAAGCTGCAGTGGTTGGTTTAACAAGAGGTATGGCAGCTTCCTATGCTAAATATGGTATCACAGTGAATGCCATTGGACCGGCTCTTTTTGAAAGTGAAATGACGAGTGAAACTTTATTTAAGTCAGAAAATTTTCTAAACCAATATAATACATTGAACCCGGCGGGACGTCCAGGAAGAAAAGGGGAATTAAATGGTACGGTACTCTATCTTTCCAGCGATTGTTCCAGTTATGTTCAGGGCCAGTTCATAATCGTAGATGGCGGAGGAGCCCTTGTATAAAAAAAGTGTTTTAATTGATTATCATCGACGGCTCACTCTAATTTCGAACCGGAGTACATTGACCCGATGATGAGGGAGTATTATCCTTGGATTACCTTACAACAAAACAGCGGTATGCACTTTATCAGGTGCATACCGCCTTTTTTTGTAAGCAGCATTTCACGGTCTGCGTACAATTCTTTGTAAACTAACTTGAAATACAGTATAAATAACCGAGAATTTGGGAATTTGAACAGTATGAATCTAAAAATGTATTTCGAATTATAGACAATAAAATCATTTTGTCAGTCATAAAGGAAAGTATGGTTTTATATTTAAAGAATTGTCCCACAAAATCCTTCGGAATTCTAATTTAAGAATATCGGATCATATGAAACCCACAGAGAGTTCTTTATATTACCTCGCCTGCTGTTCGTTCCGGAGATGAAAATTTTACACAAATTTTACCTATAATTAACACAGATAATGCATTTCATATCATTAATTACTGTATAATTAATATTTGCTGCGAGACAAAAAATAGAAATTATAAATATTAAAAATAATAAGAGCTTCTTATTAAAGTTATAATAAGGAGACGATTAGCGAGGGTGACAAATGGATGATCTAATGTTAGAGTCTGGTCAAAGAGCCAAGATAAAAACCGATGCGGTAAACCTTTATTATGGAAACTTCCAAGCTCTGAGGAATGTTACCATGGATATTGCGGAATGTGCTATTACAGCCATTATTGGGCCGTCGGGATGCGGTAAATCTTCACTTCTGCGTCTTTTTAATCGTATGAATGACCCGATCCCAGGAGTTAGGGTAGAGGGAAAAATTTTGCTTGATGATGTTTCTATCTATGATAAGAGTATGGATGTTGTTGCACTGAAAAAAAGAGTTGGTATGGTATTTCAAAAGCCGAATCCATTCCCTATGTCTGTGTATGATAATATGGCTTTTGGCCCAAGGCATCATGGTATAAAACAAAGAGCTCGTCTTGATGAGATTGTGGAGCGGAACTTGAGCCAGGTGGCTTTATGGGATGAAGTTAAGGACAAGCTGAAAGAATCTGCTTTTGATCTTTCTCCGGGCCAGCAGCAACGTCTATGTATTGCCCGTGCATTGGCTGTGGAGCCTGAAGTCCTATTAATGGATGAATCATGTAGTGCTCTTGATCCGGAATCTACAATGCAAGTGGAAGGGTTAATGGAGGAACTGGCTCAAAAATATACAATTATTATTGTAACTCATAGTATGGAACAAGCGGCAAGGGTGTCTCATATGACTGCGTTTATGATGATGGATCATGATAGAGCAGGGACACTGGTCGAATACGCACCAACAGCAGAAATTTTTGCTAATCCTAAGGATAAACGTACCGAGGACTATATTACAGGTCGTTTCGGTTAAAAATTTACAAAACGTGAACTTGTAGTTCTTTAATATATTCTGAGAAATGGAGGAAATCAAACATTAGAGTTTTATCATAGCTGATGATTTTGATGTTTGATTTTTGTGAGAGATATGAGGAAAAAGATTGTAACATGCAAATTATTAAGACGAATAAGAGGTACTATCAGCGCAGTGATATTGACCTTATCTATGGGTATGCTGACTGCCTGCAGCCAAGCACCTGAATCAGCCACGATTATTGCAGGCTCAACTTCGGTACAACCCTATGCTGAGATTCTGGCTGAAGAGTATATGGCTTTAAATCCGGAAGCTGTGATTGATATCCAGGGCGGAGGGTCTTCGGCCGGTATTACAGCAACTCAGACACACAGTGCTAATATTGGAATGTCTTCCCGTGCATTGAAAGATGATGAAAAAAATCTGTGGAATGTAGAAATTGCCAAGGATGGTTTGGTATTAATCGTGAACCCTAGGAATCCGATTCAAAATCTTACTTCAGATCAGATACGCGATATTTACGCTGCCACAATTACCGACTGGAGTCAATTGGGAGGCACAAAGTCAAAGATCAATATCATAGCGCGTGAAGAAGGATCAGGTACAAGAAGTGCCTTTACGGAGCTGATTATGGGGGAAGAAGAGATAACCCCGAAAGCTATCGTCCAGGACTCTAATGGGGCGGTGCGGCAGTTGGTTGCAGATGATCCCAATGCGATAGGATTTATTTCTTTGGGTTTAGTTACAGATGAAGTGAAAGCATTACATTTAGATAGTATCGAAGCAACACGAGAAAATATAATGAATGGCAGCTACAGACTGTCCAGGCAATTTTTGTTTGTGACTGACGGTGAGCCGATCGGATTAGATAAGAAATTCATAGATTTTACCCTTTCTTCAGAGGGGCAAAGATTACTGATTAATGAAGGACTTATTCCATCAGAAGAGGGGGCAGAGAAATGAAAAGTTTTAAAGAAAAATTATCTGAGCGTGTGTTTCTTCTAATTGCTCTTTCGACTTTATCGGTGCTGGCTCTCATCACTGTGTTTATATTTATAAAAGGTATACCTATTATTGCCAAGGTTGGTATAATAAACTTTGTTTTTGGGATGAAATGGGCCCCAAGTCAAGGCGCCTATGGTATTTTCCCAATGATAGTGGGATCTGTATCGGTCACTATAGGAGCGGCAATCGTGGGAGTTCCCATTGCCATTTGCTGCAGTATTTTTTTGGCTGAGTATGCTCCTGCAAAACTTAGAAACATATTCAGACCAGCCATCCAGTTGTTGGCTGCCATACCTTCCGTGGTGTATGGGTTCTGGGGAGTATTGTTCGTTGTACCAATGATACGTAATTACCTGGGTGGGCCGGGCTTAAGCATATTGGCCGGTTCCATCATTTTGGGTATTATGATCCTGCCAACGATCATCAGTATCACCGAAGTATCTCTTCTTGCGCTGCCTCGCCATTATAAAGATGGGGCACTTGCATTAGGGCTGACACAATGGCAAACGATACATTCCTTGCTGTTACCTGCGGCCAAATCAGGTATCGTTGCCGCAGTAATACTAGGTTTAGGCAGGGCAATTGGTGAAACTATGGCAGTAATTATGGTTCTGGGTAATGCTGTCGCACTTCCTGAATCCGTTCTTGACCCTGTCAGGACACTGACTACGAATATCGGTATTGAGATGGGATATGCATCCGGCGAACATCAGCAGGCGCTTTTTGCCACAGGTATTGTATTGTTCGTTATTATCATGATTTTAAATGCTACTGCCCAATACATCACACGAAAGAGGTGAGGTCACTATGAGAATTAACGCGAAAACTTCCGAGAAGATAGCAAAATGTTTGATATGGACAGCTGCTCTTCTTGTTATTGCAATTCTTTTTTCTATAATTGCCCATATACTAATCAAGGGTATACCTATGATCAGCTGGCAGTTTTTAACGGATATTCCGCGGGATATGGGCCGTTCTGGGGGTATTTCTTCCTCCATTGTTGGTACTCTGATTGTGACCGCAGTAGCCGTTATTGTTGCAACACCATTTGGAATTGGAACAGCTATATACCTTACGGAGTACACACGTGAAAGCAGGGTCACCCGCATTATCCGCTTCAGTGCCGAGTCCCTGGCAGGGATCCCCTCCATTGTTTATGGACTTTTCGGTTTTATCTTCTTTGTTATATACTTAAAAATGGGTTGGTCAATTTTATCCGGCGGATTAACCATGGCTATCATGATTCTGCCAACAATCATACGTACATCAGAAGAGGCGATTCGTACTGTGCCACAGCTATACCGGGAGGTAGGTTTCTCTTTGGGACTCACGAAGTGGCAGACAATAACCAGGACGGTACTCCCATCAGCACTCCCTGGTATCGTGAATGGAGTAATTTTGAGTATAGGAAGATGTGTAGCCGAGACAGCTGCTGTTATTTTAACAGCCGGCTCAGCGTTGCGCATGCCTACATCAATCTTTTCCCCAACTCGAACTATGGCAGTACATTTTTATATACTGGCGAGGGAGGGAATATCCATGGATAACGCTTATGGAACAGCAGCGCTCCTGATTATTCTTATTCTTCTGCTTAATGTTGGTTTCAATATGCTGGTCAATCGGTTCATAGCGAAAGGCCGTTAAGAGGTGAAAAATGACACAGACATCAAAAATAGATATAAAAGGATTAAACTTCTATTATCAACAAAAGCAGGTTATTAAAGAACTTAACCTGGAGTTACCTAAAAACCGGATTACGGCTGTTTTTGGTCCCGCCAACAGTGGTATCACAACACTGCTTCGCACATTAAACCGTCTGAGTGATTTGACTGTGGGAGCCCGTCATGAGGGTGAAATACTTTTAGATGGGAAAAACATCTTTGACCCGGACGTTAATGTGACAGAACTGCGCCGCAGGGTAGGGATGGTCTTTGACGTACCAACATCTCTGCCTATGTCCATCTTTGACAATGTCGCATTGGGGCCCCGTATGGGCGGAATGAAATCCAAGTCGGCTGTAGCAGAGGAAGTAGAGAAGGCTCTGCGTATGTCTGCACTTTGGGATGATGTCAAAGATAGACTGGATACTCCTGCTGCCAGGTTATCCGGTGGTCAGCAGCAGCGCTTGTGTATTGCCAGGGTTTTGGCTCTTGAGCCGGAAGTTATTTTGCTGGACAGACCTTGTTCGGCTCTTGACCCAATTTCAACGGCTAAAATTGAGGAATCCTTAATGCAGCTTAAGGAGCAATACACCATTATCATTGCACCACATACCGTTCAGCAGGCTGGGCGTATCGCTGACCGGGTTGCATTCATGCTAATGGGAGATCTAATAGAACAAGGTTATACCCAAGAGGTTTTTTCATTCCCCAAGGATAATCGAACGAATGATTACCTTACCGGAAGATTTGGTTAAAATTTTGTATTTTATAAGTTTAAGTAAAAGGAGATGAGCATATTGGTTAGAGAACGTTTTACACAGAAGATACTTGACGTGAAACAAAAGGTATTAAAAATGGGCGCTCTGGTTGAGAATATTATTGACACGTCAGTGACTGCTATGAAGACACAAGATCTTGATCTTGCAAGGAATGTTTTAAAGAAAGATGACGAAATAGATCAATTAGAACTAGAAATTGAAAAGGATTGTATGATGCTTCTTGCCCTTCAACAGCCTCTCGCCAAGGATTTAAGGACAATTGCATCGGTTCTGAAAATCATAACAGATCTTGAGAGAATGGGAGATAATGCAGTAAACATTGCAGAGGTAATACTTGAAATTGGCGAAGACCCCATTTTGAATTCCCTAAAAGATATTCCAAGGATGGCAGATATTGCTCAGAAAATGTTAAAAATGAGCCTTGATGCCTTTGTAAATGAGGATATTGCCCTTGCACAAAAGGCAGCTGAGAGAGACGAAGATGTTGACAGGCTCTATGAAACCGTTATAAATGATTTCCTTAACATCATCACAGAAAAAAGGGAACTTACAAAACAAGGTACTAAACTTCTATTCTTAGGACGGTATCTTGAGAGGATCGCCGACCATTCTACCAATATATGTGAAAGAACGATATACATGATTACCGGTGAGTTAAAGGAGATAAATTAGAGGCATGCCTCTGATTTATCTCCTTTCAGACTGCTCTGAAAAACAAAAAAATACAGACTAAAAAGGCCCATGTAATAGTGGGCTTTTCCAATATGCGGAAACGATTTTTAATTGAAATAACTTCAACCATATAAAACTCCATTCCGAAAAATGATTTCTCCCCTTGGAAACTATTGGTCCGGTATGATAGCTTCTAAGGTATTTAGATACAAAGACGGATATAGAAGATATTAAGCGGACAGAATAACTAAATAATTATGTTTTCTTTTGTAGTGTCCATGTTGTCAAATAAAAATTAATGAACCGTCTGGTAAGAGGCTAAACTCGCAAATTGAGTTATTCACTTTAGCAATGAAAGGGGAATTCCGGGTTCCATTAATTTTGCAGGAATTTAGATGGTTGGTAAAAAGTATGAAAAAATTGTTATTTGGTATATCTGGTTTGCCGATACATAACGGCACAAAGAAATATAATTATGCAAGTGCCATTCATTATTTGAAGTCTGTGGGATTGGATGCTATGGAACTTCTTTTTGTCCGTAATGTCAATGTAACGGATCGCAATAAGGTGGCGATACTGGAGGCGAAGAATAAGGAAGATTTTTATCTATCTGCTCATGCGTCTCATTATTTGAATTTAAATGCTGATGATGTTGAAATACAGAATCAATCAGTAAAAAGAATAATTGATGCTGCCGGCGGGCTGAGAAAGGTCAACGGAAGGAGTTTGGTATTGCATCCAGGATACTATATGAAAGATTCAAAGAAAGAAACTTATAATACCATTAAGGACAATTTAAGGAAGCTGCCAGACTGCGGAGTCAATTATAGGCTTGAGACAACTGGAAAAGGAACACAGTTTGGTACTTTGGAGGAACTGGTTGCTTTGTGTAAAGAGATTCCTACCTGCAAGCTTTGTATTGATTTTTCACATATCCATGCAAGAACGAATGGAGGACTCAGAAGGTATAATGATTTTGCGGATATTCTTGGATATGTCTGCAAGAATCTGGGCAGGAGCGCAATAGAGGATTTGCATATTCACATGGGAGGTATAAGGTATACCTCAAAGGGAGAAATAAGTCATGCTCCATTAATGGAAAGTGATTTTAACTATAGAGAATGTCTGAGAGCCATTAGGGATTTTAACGTTAAGGGGTGTATAATTGCTGAAGGTCCGTTACTGGAAAAGGATGCTCTGCTCCTGAAACAGACATATGAAAGATTGTAAAGGAGATTGATTGCATGAAAATTGAAATGACAAAGTATCATAGGGTGGTACTCCCTCCGACCGAGACCAGCGTGTTCCACGCCGCGGTAACGGACAAGTTCGGCGTAAACTGGAATGTCGTTGCTGAAGAAGCACCGAAGGAAATGGAGGGGTGAAAATGAATAACGAACGTGTATACAAAATGGAATTTTCTGGCGTCTACCCTCTGTATATTCAAAAAGCTGAGCGTAAAGGACGCACGAAGGCGGAAGTCGATACCGTCATCCAATGGCTGACAGGCTACGATGAACACGGATTACAGTCTCAAATCGAAAAAAATGTTGATTTTGAGACGTTCTTTGCCGAAGCCCCTCAAATAAATCCGAACGCTGCCAAAATCACCGGAGTAATCTGCGGGGTTCTCATCGAGGAAATTGAAGATCCGCTTATGCAGAAGGTACGCTGGTTAGACAAATTGGTGGATGAACTGGCAAAAGGTAAGCCGATGGAGAAGGTGTTGAGAGGCTAGAAGTCGCTTTTGAAAAGAACTATAAAATAAGATTTTTTGTTTCCGTATTGGGAATATATAAAAATATAATAAAAATTGAGCTAGGGCTTGTACCCTAGCTCCTTTGTCTGTAGTTTGAAGCTGGTAAACAATGTTTTACTAGCTTTTTTTGTCACTCTCAGGTACTCATATGTTTAGTTGACAGATACTTGTGTGATTTATTGCGTATTATTTTTGCAACAGACGCCATAGGGTTGTACGGCTGATACCCAAGCGTTTGGCTGCAGCAGTATGGTTGCCCTCGGTTTCGTTGACCACCCGGATAGCGATGTCCTGGCTGATCTCTGAAAGCGTACGGTTTAAATCCAGAGGTGTGGCGGCATTTTCTTTTAAAGAGGAGAAAGCACCAACATGCCGCTCCTTGCGCAGTACCTGACGGACATTTTCGGCGGTGATGATTTGGCTGGTACCCGTAATCGCAAGTTCCCCAATTACTCTGCGGAACTGGGTGTAATTATGGGGCCAATTGTAACTTTGCAGTAGAGACAGCGCTTCCGGATCAGCACCTAAAATCTGCCGGGGCATGTTGACGTTCATATGGCTCAGGCATAGATTCATCAGAGTGGGAATCTGATGGGAGAGCTGACGCAACGGCGGCAGATACAAGGAAAGACAGGAAAGTTTTTCTCGGAAAAGAGCACCTACTTTAGATATATATTCGCCGCTCTGGCAAACACAGGAAATCATTACCCTGTTTCGCTGGCACACATCCATTTCCTTTAGCACAGCGATAAGCTGGTACTGTCGTTCCAAAGATAATACATCCACATTTGCAAAGTATAGGGTGCTGCCTTCGTCTGCCAACGGAGAGTTGTGATGCTCCATAAGAAATGCCCAGCTACGGTCGTTCAGCAGGCTGCAGTTGATGGACACTAAGGGGTTGTTGCGCAGCGGGCCCCTGATGTAAAGCATGCTGACGATGGATTCCTTACCTGTTCCATCCTCGCCTGTGAAGATGACAGGGGCAGTGCTTTGGCTTATTTGATCAATTTCCTGCTGAGAACCCTGGAGATTTCCCGCAAAGCTGAAAATGCTGTTGTAGTAAGCTGCCTCTGCCTCGGCTCGACCGGAGAAACTGATACCCATCTGGTTTGAGGATACCGGCAATTTTCTTTCATCGAAGAAAAAGGCGGTGTATCGCAAAGAGCCGCTGGCAATTTGCCGAACACGAATGGAGTAGCGCATGCCTTTCAGTGAACGGCTGATTCGCTGATCCCCTTCCTCTCCGGATTGGGATAGTTCCTGACGCAGCAATTCCAATAATTCAGGCTTTAAATCTTCCAGTGTAGACAGAAACAAATTTCCCTGACTGTCAAAGACAATCGTATGCCCGATCTGCCCACGAATAAGCTCTCGAAAAAACAAATTTTCATCCCGCAGGTATTGTTGGCTTTCACACAGCAGCAATGCCTGGTTAAAGGCATTTCGGATACTGTCTAACCCGGAGGTGATCAGGAAGGAATTGATACCGAGCCGCTGGGCAGCGGTGTTAACAATCACGTCGCAGAGTATGGTCTCGCACTGTTTATCCTGAAGACTGCGCAGGGTGGGCTCCACCGCCTCAATAGAATCTACTGTATGGATTTCAATGTCACATTCCAGCAATTCGCATAAGGGCAGCACATGGTTTCGAATATCGGCGAAGGAAATCATGGTAGTCTTTTTTTTCAGCCCGCCCGCCAGTTTGATGGCACAGAGAATATCGTACATAGAAATTTCAATCTCGATAACCGGAATGGTTAGCTGCTGCCGCAGCATCTGCGCCGTTGCACCACGGGATATTACCACATCGTAATCTCCATGAAAGTTATTCCGGGCGATGATAAGACCCTGCTCCATATCCCCCACATAGACTGTCAAATCAATCTGGGGATATTCTTTCGCCAGATTGAGCATCTGAATTTTCATTCCCTCATAGGGCGCAATGCCCAAAACACGAATATCATTCTTCATAGGCACCTCAATAATTTGTTTCATATTTAAACGTATTATACCAAGTGCACAAAAATTAAGCAACAAATTTTTCGTATGTTTCAAATATAAACGATTTATAGATTAAAATAACTTGACGAAAGCAGTGATATTTATATAAAATGAATATAAATTCAAAGAAAAGGGGATTGAAAATTTCCGTAATGTACAAAAAAGGAATTAACCCTTCTAAACTGTTTCAAAATGAAACA
The DNA here is from genome assembly GCF_044987295.1 of Lacrimispora sanguinis. NCBI lineage: Bacteria > Bacillati > Bacillota > Clostridia > Lachnospirales > Lachnospiraceae > Lacrimispora > Lacrimispora sanguinis. The sequence goes on from NZ_CP173277.1 coordinate 4,964,191, forward strand.
ACAGGAGGTGAATGTATGGTAAAGCTTTTAATCATTGCAGATGACTTCACGGGCGCACTTGACACAGGGGTGCAGTTTGCAGCCAGGGGTGCAGCGCCAGTCGTGGTCACAGATTTAAACTATGAATTCCGATCAATTGAAAAAACAGTAGAAGTTTTAGTTATGGTTGCAGAAACCCGGCATGTGCAGCCGCAGGAGGCCTATGACATTGTGTACAGCATAGTGCATAGAGCATTTCAAGCCGGAATTGCTTACATTTATAAAAAGACAGACTCCGCACTGCGGGGAAATATTGGCAGTGAATTGATGGCACTGATGGACGCAACAGGTATCGACTCCATTCCGTTTCTCCCTGCCTTTCCCAAACTGGGCAGAGTCACCCGGGAGGGGATTCACTATGTCGACGGTGTACCTGTGGACCAGAGCGTATTTGGCCAGGATCCTTTTGAACCGATTTTGGACTCGGCGGTGGCGGATATCCTTGGACAGCAAACAAATGTGCCGGTGTTGATACACCCGCGAAAGGAAGAGCATAAGATTTCAAATGCCGGCATCCAGGTATTTGATGCTGAAACAGATGAAGATTTAAAACACATTGGCAGGGAACTGGGACTGGATCGGCTGCGATTCTGTGCAGGATGTGCCGGGTTTGCGGCAGTGCTTGCAGATATGCTGAATTTGAAGGGGCCTGCCCCGAAGATACCAAAGCTTGAAGATACCCTTTTCATAGCTTGTGGCAGTGTCAATCCAGTAACGATCAGCCAAATGAAGGCGGCACAGGAACACGGCTTTCCGCATGTAAATTTGAACCCTGTTCAAAAACTGGAAGGTCGCTGGGCGGATAGTAAGGCAGCGGTCGGATGTGTTCGTCAATGGCTGGCACAGGCATATGCTAAAAAATGCTTTATTCTTGATGTGAATGACCCGGAAGGGTGTGAGGATACCGATATCTACGCAAGGGAACATAACTTGACAACGGAACAGCTTCGGGTGCAAATTTCGAATAATCTGGCAGCTTTGATTAAGCGAATGCTTGACGACGGTCTGAACGCTACTCTTTTGTGTACCGGCGGCGATACGCTGATGGCGATAATGCAAGCGGTAGGCATTTCGGAGCTTACGCCAATTTGCGAAATGGCAACCGGGGTTGTTTTAACAGAATTTATTTACATAGATAAAACATATCACATTATTTCAAAATCCGGTGGTTTTGGAGATCAGGATCTGCTTATTAAATTAGCAGAAAAGATTTCCTAAAATATCAAAATATGAACTGGAGGTATAAATTATGAACTATCCTACTCTCGCCGGTTTGACTTTAGACGGTCGTATCTACCGCAACGAAGAAATGGGTACTGTGGAATCCATGGTACCTCCCGGCCCTTTTGCCACCTGTCATTCTCCTGCCATGCTGGAACTGCCAAACGGCGATATGCTGTGCTGCTGGTTTGCTGGAACTTATGAAGGAGAAGCCGACGTACATATTGTATGTGCCCGCCTTCCCAAGGGGGCCGAACGATGGACAGAGCCGGTCTCCGTTTCCGGTGACCCAAAGCGCAGCGAGCAGAATCCATCTTTATTCAATGGCCCTGACGGTGCTGTTTGGTGTATGTACACCGCGCAGCTGGACCGCATTGCGGGCAAAGACAACATGCAGTTCACCTCTCAAATCAGATGCCAGAAGAGCTTTGATGGCGGCCTGACCTGGGGCGGCTATGAAACCGTCTTCCAAAGAGAGGGCAGCTTCTGCCGCCAGCCGATTCAGATTCTGAAAAATGGCCGCTGGATTTTTGGCAACTGGCTGTGCACCGACTCTGAAGAAGGTTTGTCCGGTGACCCCAGCGTATTCCAGATTTCTGATGACCAGGGCAAATCCTGGCGTATGGTAGAGATGCCGGGCAGCCGTGGCCGTGTTCATCCTACCGTTGTGGAGCTTGATGATGGGCACCTTGCAGCTTTTATGCGAAGCCGTGAGGCTGACAATGTCTACCGTAGCGAATCTCTGGACTGGGGCGAAACCTGGTCAGAGCCGAAACCGACACCTCTGCCGAACAATAATTCCTCTATTAGTGCTATCCGTACCAAAAGCGGCCGTGTTGCTGTGGCATATAATCCCACCGCCACTCCATCACCTGTTCCAGGCAAAGCTGCATGGCCGGGGCTGCGTTGCCCTGTTGCTGTGGCACTGTCCGAAGACGGCGGTCTTACTTTCCCATTAATCCGCTTGATGGAACGCGGCGAGGGATACATCGGTGAGGAGAATAAAACAAACAACAAACAGTACGAGTACCCTTACCTGATGCAGAGCGCCGATGGCAGACTGCATCTGACATACGCAGCATACACCCGTAAGTGCATTAAATACGTTAGCTTCACCGAAGAAGATGTTATCGGCGCAAAGCGTGAGTTCGTCGGCGTGTACAACCCTACCTCCGGCGAGGGCACAAAATGAGTAACAGCCACAAGGAAGTCTTTTACTAAATGATTACCAGAAGGAGTGATGTCAGATGCAGACTGTATACAATGTAAAATTGCCCCATGCCGTTTACGGCGGCGAAAACTCAATAGACAATATTACCGCAATCCTAAAGAATCATCAAGTTAAACGTGTAGCCATGTTTACCGACAAGGGAATACATGACTCCGGACTGTTTGATTTGCCGGAAGCAGCTGTAAAGGCTGCGGGAGCAGATTACTATGTACTGGACGAGATTCCGCCAGAGCCGTCCTACATAGCCGTGCAGAATATTGTTGATCATTTCAAGGCAAGCGGCGCAGATATGATTATTGCCTGCGGCGGCGGCAGTGTTTTGGATGCAGCCAAGCTGGCCAGCGTGCTTGTAACCGATGAATACGGTGTAAAGGAACTACTGGATGAGCCTGGGCGTGCAAAAAGGTGTGTCCCAACAATTCTGATTCCCACCACCGCAGGCACCGGTGCGGAGGTAACGCCAAATGCCATTGTCGCAGTTCCGGAAAAGGAGCTGAAAGTTGGCATAGTAAATGAAAATATGATTGCCAATTATGTGATTTTAGATGCCCGTATGATTAAAAATTTACCTAGACCGATCGCTGCCGCTACCGGCGTGGATGCCTTAGCTCACGCCATTGAGTGCTACACCAGCAAAAAGGCTAATCCATTTTCAGACACCTTTGCCATGGAAGCGCTTGATCTGATTTTGAACAATATTATCCCTGCCTGTGATGATCCCGAGGCAATGGAAGCGAAGAACAAGATGCAGATTGCTGCATTCTATGCGGGTATTGCAATCACAGCTTCCGGTACCACAGCAGTACACGCCCTAAGCTATCCTTTGGGTGGCAAGTATCACATTGCTCACGGCGTTTCCAATGCTATCTTACTGGCTCCGGTTATGCGTTTTAATGCACCTGTCTGTCAGGAACGTTTTGCACAGGCCTATGACCGCTGCTGCCATGATACCGATACGATCTGCCAGACAACGAATGAAAAGGCAGAATGGTTGATTGAGCAGCTTGAACGGATCGTACGTCATTTAGAAATCCCAACCAGCTTAAAGGAATTTGGCGTTCAACCCGAGGATCTGGATGGTTTAGTAGAGGCCGGTATGCAAGTGCAGCGCTTACTGGTAAATAATATGCGTCTTGTAACTGCAGAGGATGCAAGAAATCTGTACTTAGAAATCCTATGATTATTATGCAAATAAAAAAGGAGAGAGTTATTATGAAGAATGTTGAATTAAAAGGCATTATCCCACCGATTCTGACCCCGATGAATCCTGATGAATCGATCAATCTGAAGGAGCTGGGAAACCAGATTGAACGCATGTTGGAGGGCGGCGTCCATGGTCTGTTCCCGTTTGGAACCAACGGCGAAGGGTACATCCTAAGTGAAAATGAAAAAATTGAGGTTCTTGAAGCTACAATCGATCAAGTAAAGCATCGCGTTCCGGTGTACGCAGGTACCGGCTGCATTTCCACGGCTGATACCATTCGTATCAGCAGGAAAGCACAGGAGCTTGGTGCCGACGTGCTATCCATTATCACCCCCAGCTTTGCACTAGCTTCTCAAAAAGAGCTTTACGACCATTACGTGGAGATTGCCAAGCATGTAGACATTCCAATCGTGCTGTACAACATCCCTGCACGCACAGGCAACAAATTGCTTCCTGAAACCGTTGCAAAGCTGGCGAAAGATGTAGACATCATCATGGGCGCCAAAGACTCAAGCGGTGACTGGGATAACTTACTTGCCTACATCAACCTTACAAAGGGCCTAGACAAAGACTTCCGTGTTTTGTCCGGAAACGATTCACTGATTCTGCCTTGCCTGGAGGCAGGAGGTGCAGGCGGCATCGCAGGATGTGCAAACGTATACCCTCAAGTTCTTGCATCTATTTATGAACTGTTCAAGGCTGGTAAGCTTGAAGAGGCGAAAGCCGCCCAAGACTCCATCGCCTCCTTCCGTGCCGTATTCAAATATGGCAATCCGAACACGGTTGTTAAAAAGGCTGTTTCTTTGCTTGGTTATCCTGTAGGCGACTGCCGCCGTCCATTCAACTACCTATGCGACGAAGGCGCCACCGCACTAAAACAAGTTTTGAAGGAAAACGCCGACAAAGGGATGTGTTAATATGAGTATGAAATTTAAACCTGTGATAGGCATTTCTATGGGAGACCCTTTTGGAAATGGTCCTGAAATAACTGTTCGTGCACTGGCAGATGAGGAAATCTACCAGCGTTGTAAACCCTTAGTAGTAGGCGACGAGACTTCCATGCGTTACGCTCTGAAGGTGGCCGGGATAGTTCACGGCATTCATCTGGAGCTGAATGTGGTATCCACACCCACCGAAGGCAAGTATACCTATGGCACCATCGACTTAATGGATTTGAAGCTGATTCCTGCAGACGAAATTCCGGATACCTCCAGTATGGATGTACCTGAGCCTTTTGGCGTGGGAGCCTGTGCTCTGGGCGGAGAGGCAGCTTTCCAGTACGTTGTAAAAGTTATTCAGCTGGCTCTGGCTGGCCAGATCGATGCTACGGTTACCAATGCTCTGAGCAAGGAAGCCATAAACATGGCTGGCCACCACTACTCAGGCCATACCGAGATTTATGCTGATTACACGGACACCCCTAAGTACACCATGATGCTGGCTCACGGCGATCTGCGGGTCGTCCATGTTTCCACTCATGTGTCTTTACGAGAAGCTTGTGACCGTGTCAAGAAGGATCGTGTCCTGGATTGCATCCGCATTGCCAACGAAGGCTGCAAAGCACTGGGAATTAAAGAACCTAAAATTGGCGTTGCAGGGCTGAATCCCCATTGTGGTGAGAACGGCATGTTTGGCTGGGAGGAAGTCAAAGAAATCCAGCCTGCCATCGAGGCTGCCATGGCTGAGGGCATCATAATCCCTGAAAAGAAGCCTACGCCTCCCGATACCGTGTTCTCTAAGGCACTGGGCGGATGGTATGACATCGTTGTGGCCATGTACCACGATCAAGGTCATATCCCATTAAAGGTGAAAGGCTTTGTTTATAACCGTGAGGAAAAGCACTGGGAGGCTGTCGAAGGTGTGAATGTAACCCTGGGTCTGCCTATCATTCGTGCCAGCGTGGACCATGGCACCGGCATCGACCTTGCAGGCAGCGGCCGTTCCAGTGAGCTGAGCCTGGTCAATGCCATAGATTATGCCATCCTTATGGTTCATGCCAGGAAAGAAGCCTGATATTGTACGGTATATACACTGTACACGCATTTTACCAAACAGAACGATTGAATTGATATAATGTCCCAAATGCAAAAAATAATCCTGTATAATAGAGAGGAGTTCAATCAAATGACTATCCCAATGATTATTGCCATTGCTATCACTGTAATCATGATTATTTTAATCATGACAGAAAAACTTCCGTTCGGTGCACCTCCAATTCTCGCATGTCTGCTAATGGTTCTTTTTGGAATAACCGATATCAAGACTGCTTTCGGCGGTTTTTCTAACGCTACCATTATTATGCTTGCCTCTTTCATGGCAATCGTGGCCGCTCTTCAAAAAACCAGCCTTATTGGTACTTTTAGAAAAACAATTTTGAATATGGCTAACAAAGGTGGATTTAAGGCATATATACTGTTATTTATTATCGTTATGTTGGCTAGCAGTATCTTTGGCACGGGCTCAACAGCATTCTATGTTCTTACTTTAGGTATATTATCTACTATACAGTATACTGACAAGTTACCACGTGGTAAAGTTATTGCTGCTGCTGGTTTCGCAGCTAATCATCCACTAATTCCTGTAAATGTTACATTACAATATGGTATTGTTATTGCTGTTTTAGGAGCTGCTGGTTCAGGTATTACCAGCGTTTCCTTAGCAAAATTCTCTATTGTAAATCTAATACTTTCATTAGCTTATGTAGTATGGGCTTTAATTGGTTATAAAGTTCTACCTAACAAAAATGTTGAAGATACAGAAATTGACGCTAATAAGTCTAAAGAAACAGTTTACGATTTACCAAAATGGAAAGAAAATACAACATATGCAGCCTTTATTGCAGCTGTTGTTGGTATGATTCTTCAAAGTAAAGTTGGCGATGCAGGATATATGATTCCAGGTTTATCTGCATGTCTGATTTTAGCTATCGGTGTTCTGAATTTCGATGAAATTCGTAACAACATCGGTGCTCCAATTATTTTGATGTCTGCTGGAGTCATCGGTGTTGCTGATGCTCTAGGCAGTACAGGTTTAACTGCTTTAGTTGGTGAAACTGTAGCTAATATGCTTGGCACTAATATCAATCCTTTCATCCTGATCTTTGTTTTCTGCATGTTAACAAGTGTACTTGCAACCCTTACAGGATCCACTATAGGCACTGTGTATGTATTTGCACCTATGGCTATTGCTACCTGCATGAGCTTGGGCCTAAATCCAACAGCAGCTGCTGCTGCAATTGTAGTTTCGGGCTGGAATGGCCATTTCTTACCAATTGACGGTATGCCAGCTATGGTAATGGGAATTGGTAAGTACAAGCTAATAGAGTTTTGGAAATACACAATTCCGATGTACTTTATCCGCCTGCTTGCTTTAACTGCCGGAGCTTTGCTATTGTTCCCAATGTAAGATTCTAAATTACTTAAATGAATGGCAAGCAGTGACCAAACGCATTCAATGTGTATCAAAAAAATATCCGACTTTATATGAAACGGATAATCAACTGACATTTTGAGAAAGAGGTATATTATGAATAATAAATTTGAACTGGAGCATATCGGCATCAATACCCCAAATGCTGAGGAGGCAGAAAGACTGGCTCAGATTCTGAGCATGATGTTTAACCTGGAGCCTCGTCATGGACAAAAGTCCGAATTCGGCGGTCCATATTTCGAGTGTATGAAGGCTCCATTCCTGGGGGCAAACGGCCATATAGCTATGCGTACACCTGATTTGACCGCTGCCGCAGAAGAGTTGAAAGAGAAAGGCTTCTCCTTTAACATGGATACAGCAGCATATTCCGAGGAAGGTAAACTTAAGAATGTCTATTTAGACGGTGAGTTTGGCGGCTTTGCCATCCATATTATGCAAAAGTAACGGCAAAACCAATTGAATCAACGCAATGAAATCAACCTCAGTTTTAACTGCACCCCAAAAGTTAGGCATGTGATAACATGTTAGGCGAAAGGGGTGCAGTTTTTTATAGAGGTAACAATTTTCTCGTTTATAGTCATCGAAAAAGGGTATAGGGCATTGCGAGATGCGAATAGAAGATGTTCTGAATTCGAAGGACTTGTGATTATTCAAAAAGATATCAACAGCTTACTTTATTTTTGAGAAGATATTTTTACTGTTTGACATATTTCCTGCAGGACTCTGTGGAGTTTCGCCTGAGCGGATTCGTCACACAGGACTACGATTTTATCTCCGGCGGATAATGTTGTATCTCCCCGGGGAACAAACTCCGCTTCGCCTCTCATAAGTGATACCAGCAGACAGGTTTGGGGCCAGTTGATCTCAGAAACCTTCTGTCCATCTGCATCACTTCCGTGAAATATCATTCCTTCCACCAGTACCTTTTCTGTGCTAAGAGAAGAATGAATTTCCGGTTTCATCTTTGCCAGTAACCGGTGAAGAAGCTGGTCATAGACGGGAGCTGTATGAAGCATATCGGGGATGATATAGGCCACCAGGGAAACCATAGACAGTGTCAGCAAATGAGAGAAACTTCCAGTCATTTCACTGATCAGAATTACCCCGGTTATGGGAGCGCGTACAATGGCAGAAAAACAACCCGCCATTCCCAGAATGATAAAATTGTCCAGAAGTCCGTTTAAGGAATCGGTTACCAATCCGGAGACATGGTAATAAATACTTCCCATCACCGCTCCGATTACCAGAAGAGGAAGAAAAATTCCACCCGGGGCACCGCAGCCAAAGCTTAACATGGAAAAACTGAATTTTGCGATTAGAAGTACGATCAATGCTCCAAGTACCATCTGGCTGCTGGATAGTGTTTCCACTAGAGAATGACCTCCGCCCAAAACATATGGGTAGGTAAAGCCCAGGATTCCGGCAAGTAAAAATGGAATCAGAACCCGGACTGCCTGAAATGGTATTCTCATATACAAATCCTGAGTCATGGAAAGGCAGTTATTATAAAGGACTCCCATGCCTCCCAGGATTATCCCGAAAAGAATCACGTGGCCATAAGTAGATAAAGGCATCATAGTGCTGATCTGAAAATTAAAAGCCGGCTGAAGGCCAAACACATTTCTGGAAACGAAATCAGCCGTAATGGAGGAGGCCATGGTAGATAAAAGCAGTTCCGGCGAAAAATGTTTATGAACCTCTTCTAAGGAGAATAAAACACCAGCAATAGGGGCATTAAATGCAGCAGAAAGTCCGGCACTGGCCCCGCATGTAATTAGAAGTTTCTCCTCTGTCTTGGCTCTTTTTGTCAGGCGTGACAAGCCCTTTGCAGCCATTGCACCCAGCTGTATGCTTGGACCCTCTCTTCCCAGCGACAGACCGCACCCAATGGAAAGAAGACCTCCACCCATCTTAGCGATCAGGACTTTCCACCAACAGGGGTCTAATTCCCCCATCATCTCACCTTCTACCTGGGGAATTCCACTTCCGGATATAAAGGATTCCCATTTCAACAGCATTGCAACAACGAAAGCTGCAACTGTCAAAAAAACAAACCACACTGGTATTACCCATATATGATCTTTCCCATAGTTTAAAACTGTATGAAGCAATTTCTCCGCATAAGTCAGGAGATACCGGAAAAGCACAACAAAAGCGCCTGAAATTGCACCAACAGCAATTCCTTCCAATATTAGAGCATAGCGAAAACTTCGGTAACGATTGATGGTATTCTTTACCGTGTGACATTCAGTCTGCATTGTTATCCCTCCTGTAGCTGTATTTATTTTTCCTGCAAACAATATAAAATTATAGTTCTTATAATTTTTGTTTGCAAGTCAAAAACTGTACTTTTCTCTGTAATGGCTGTTTCAATGAATATTTTATTAATTGATTTATAAACAATTGTAGCTTGAAGTATTGTGGAACTTAGGTAAAACAGCTGAGGCATACATGTTATTTACTTGAAATATATGATATAATTAGGGTGCTGGCCATTACTGAAGGTACTGTTCGTTTCAAGCATGGCTCCGAAAGATTTCTGAGCAGGCTGAGTTCAAGCATTTTCAGCCCAGTTGAGATCATATAGGGCATAGCATTCCGTATATTGGTGTTAACCAAACTCAGTGATGAAATAATAAATTTAAGGTTTGATAAGGAGATTTGTTCGATATGACACGGTTTACTGAGGAAATCCTTGTAATAATAAAGGGAATACCATATGGGAGAGTTATGAGCTACGGACAGGTTGCTAGATTAGCAGGTAATACGAGAGGTGCGAGGCAGGTAGTCAGGATACTTCATTCTATGTCTGAAAAATATAATCTCCCTTGGCACCGAATAATTAACTCCAAAGGCAAAATATCAATTCCGGATAAAAGATATGCAGCTATTCAAAGGGATCTTCTTATATCGGAAGGGGTAGAGGTATCTGAGGACGGATATATAGATATTTCTATATATGGAGCATGAGATCAATGATGCCGTAGCATTTGGCAGCATTTAACCTAAAGCCACATACAGTTCGTAGCTAAAAGTCTACTTATGCAGATTTAAAATTGATAAGCAAAGCACAGCTATAATCATAAAATTAAAAATCAATAGATACATATAAAATGAAAAGGAGTTGACAATATGTCTAAAATGCCGATGATGTTTATAGGCCATGGTTCGCCTATGAACGCAATAGAAGATAATAGCTATACGAGGAGCTGGAGGGAAATAGCGAAGAAAATACCTAAACCTGAGTCAATAGTATCAATTTCTGCTCATTGGTATACGAAAGGCACAAAGATTATGAATGAGGAAAATCCAAAGACTGTTTATGATATGTACGGATTTCCTAAAGAGTTATATGAGATTCCATACAATGTACCCGGTAATCCGAAACTAGCGGAGAATGTAAAAAATTTAATCACCAAACAAAGTGTATTTGATAATTCCTGGGGCATTGACCACGGTACCTGGTCTGTTTTGGTCCATATGTATCCCGAAAGAGATATTCCTGTTTTTCAAATTAGTATCGATGCCTCTGCACCGCCGGAAGTTCATTATCAGATAGGCAAGGAGTTAAAATCCTTAAGGAATCAAGGTGTTCTATTGTTTGGTACCGGAAATATTGTTCACAACCTGCGTATGATTGATTGGGGAATGGACGATAAAGGTTTTGATTGGGCATATAAGTTTGATGATTATATAAGAGAAAATATTGAAAATAGAAATCATGAGAATGTCATAAATTATTTGAGCTTGGGAGAAACAGCAAAATTAGCCGTACCTACGCCGGATCATTTTAATCCAATCTTATATATACTTGGCGCCTACGATAAAGAAGATAAGATATCGACCTATAACAACAGCTGCATGATGGGTTCCTTGTCTATGACAAGCTATTTATTTTCATAGATGGCAACATATATACCACCATGCAATTGCTTCAACTGTATTTTAAATATAAATAGTAATAAATAGAGCAGTATGGTATAGTTAGCCTATGCTAACAGGCTGCTTAAATATATTTTTTTGATAATAGGACAAGAAAGGAGCTTGTAAATGGAGCATAAATTCTATATTAATTCAAAAAATGGATATGCCGCGATGCTAGAGCAATATAGAGCCATGCATGAGCAAATTGGGGAAGCTCGTTTCTTGCCTAACCACGATATAAGGAAGGGTATCGTTTATGATATAAAACCTGAGTATGGCAAGGGAACCATACAAATTTATAATTTGCTCGGTAATGCTATGTTGCTCATTTATGATTTTGTGTTTTATGAGGATATCGTAACAGCATTTGATTTAACCCACAATTATTTCGAGATTGAATACTGTATAGACGGATGCATGTATATAGAAGAAGATAAGGCAGGAGATACTTGCTTTAGTTCAAACAACTTATCCATCTCTTTATCACAGGATATGAAAGGTATCATCAAGCGTTGTGCAGGTCAAAAGTATCAGGGAGTTTCCATAACAGCCAACAGGCATATACTTCCTTCTTATTTTGGAAGCACAGGAATCGATGTATGGAATGATACGATAGAAAAGCTGGAAGACCAGCTTCGCTCGGAGTATTACTTAGGTTTAAACACTCCCCTTGAAATCGCTTCAGCTTTTCTGCAAATATTTAATTGCCGCCTCCCTGCAAAAACCCGCACTTTATTTTACGAAAGTAAAGTTATGGAGATATTATCAATGATCGTATCGAACGAGATTATGAGGTATGATAAGTATGAGCTAACAGCACTCACCCCTTATGAATTACAAAAAATAAAAGAAATTCCTCGGATCTTGCTTGATCAGCCGTTTGAATTACCAAGCATTCTTTCACTATCTAAGAAGTTGGTCATTAATCCTAAAAAACTAACCAAAGGTTTCAAGCTTGTTTATGGAGATACTATTTTTAGCTATCACAGGAGATTTTCGTTACAACAGGCGTCTTCCATGCTGCTGAACACAGAGAAATCGATTAATGAAATTGCCTATGATATTGGATATTCAAGCTCTAGCAATTTCTGTGCAGCTTTTAAAAAGCAATATGGTATTACCCCATTAAAATATCGGGAATCCTCATTGCTGCGTAATGCAGAATAAGTTTTCTCGTTAAATAATTTAAAAGTGTCGTACTTAAACCACAGGTTCATACTTGTGGTTTTTGTTTTACCCATATTCTTTTATCGATGAACTTTCTCTCAACATAAATTGGCATCGCAAGCAATATAGTTCACAAGCGTTTATGCGGTACAATATACTGCGAGTTAGCCAAAACTAACTTACTTTAATACAGGAGGGACATTTATGCTTAAAAAACTAACATCTATTTTATTGGCGATTATCTGTTGTACCGCATTGGCAGCTTGCTCTGAACAGTCAACAAACGAAAAGGAAGCTTTCGATCCAGTATCAACCAACCAGACGAATACCCCACAGCAGGACGGTTATTATCCTCTAAAATTCACTATTTATGACGATAAAGGAAACGAAGTTCAGCAAACCGTTGCTGAGGAACCAGAGAGAATTGTCGTGATTGGGCAAGGCCTTGCAGAGTTAATGATTCACTTTGGAGAAAAGGACAGGATTGTAGGACTGGCCTATTTAGACAAATCCTATTCCCAATATGAGGAACAGGTAAGTAAGCTTCCGCTGCTCACGGATACGTGGCCTTCTAAAGAATCTATTATCGCACTGGAGCCGGATTTAATTGTTGCAATGTCTTCGACATTTACCGATGAACGTCTTGGGGATATTTCGTTTTGGAATGAGAGAGGAATTCCCGTTCTTACAGGTATTAACTATACCATGGGCCGTACAATTAACAGCGTTTTTGACGACATCAACAATTTGGGAAAGGTACTAAATATTAAAAATAAGACTGATTCCTTTATAGAGGATCAAAAAGCTAGAATTAAAATGATCCAGGACAAAGTCACACAGTCAAATAATAAACCACGGATTTTGCTTTTTGCTGGCGGTCAAAAGGATACTTATTACTATTACGGTCCTACCCTCTGTGTCATTGATGAAATGGTAGAAGGCGCAGGCGGTGAGTACATAAATGTATCAGAGGATACTTATGTGGAAATGTCCACTGAATCAATCCTTTCCATTAATCCTGATAAAATTATAGTCACTGAGTTCCAGAAGTCCGACAGAGACGCAGCAAAGCATTTATTACTTGATAATGTAGTCTTAAAAAATGTCACCGCTATTAAAACGGGGAGTGTCATGGTGGCTGATTATACGAATGCTATTCGTGGCAGCCTTAATCTTGCGGATTTATATGAGGATGTTGCAGAGTTTATTCATCCTGAATTGTTTAAGGAGGAATAAGGATGGTTTCAATACAAAAAGCAGAACAAAAGAAGACCTTACAAACCTTTAAAAGTGGCTTACATAAGCAATCTGCATTTTCAATCATTTTTATTATTTTGCTCGTTGCTGTCGCTGCATCGGTTGTAATTTCAGTATCTATTGGCCAAGTATCGATCCCCTTTCAACAATCCTTTCAGATATTGATACATCAATTGACTGGCTGCCAAATCGGTGATGCTAGTGATTTGGTGAACAGTATGTTTGTAGATATCATTTGGCAAATCCGATTTCCCAGGGTTTTGTTGGCAATGATTGTGGGGGCTGGGCTGGCACTTTGCGGAGTAGTAATGCAGGCTTCCGTACAAAACCCCTTGGCCGACCCCTATCTATTAGGAATTTCATCAGGAGGAGCTTTAGGAGCAACGTTCTCAATTATGTTTGGATTTGGATCAGGAGGAATAGTCGGAAAATTAGGTGTTGCGTCATGGGCATTTATTGGTGCATTTAGTGCTGCGGTACTTGTAATGGCCCTTGCCAGTATTGGAGGAAAAACATCTTCTGTCAAGCTGGTTTTAGCAGGAACTGTAATTAATGCCCTATGCAGTGCTTCTTCAAACTTTATCATTTATTTTGCGAAAAACTCAGAGGGTATACGTTCTGTATCCTTTTGGACGATGGGAAGTCTTTCTTCAGCGGAGTGGGAAACTTTGCCTCTTGTATCTGCGGTGGTAATTGCAGCAATCGTCTTTTTCCTATTCCAATCAAGAGTAATGAACACGATGCTAATGGGAGAAGAAACCGCAGTCACCTTGGGGGTTAATTTAAACTTTTACAGACGGCTGTACATGGTGATTTCCTCCGTGGTAACAGGTGTTCTGGTTTCCAGCTGCGGGATTATTGGGTTTGTAGGTCTTATCATTCCTCATATTGTACGAAGCATTGTAGGGTCAGATCATAAGCGGTTAGTTCCTACGGCGATTCTTTTCGGAGGTTTATTTATGATGTGGACAGATATTTTTGCCCGAACAGTAATTCCAAATGGAGAAATGCCAATAGGTATCGTTACTTCACTTTTTGGTGCACCTGTATTTATGTATATACTGATTAGAAAAAGCTATGGATTCGGAGGAAGATAATTGGATTTAAAAGTAGATCACGTATCAGTCACCTTATCGGGTGCCGATATTGTAAAAGACATTAGCATGAAAGTGGATAATAAACAGTTTGTTGGAATTGTTGGGCCAAATGGGTGTGGAAAATCCACCTTGTTGAAGAGTATTTATAAAGTTATCAAACCGCAGAAAGGCTTTGTCTTTTTAGGAGATAAGGATGTTTTAAAATCATCTGCGCGTGCTATCTCAAAAGATTTGGGTGTAGTAGGGCAATTTAATGAATTGAGCTTTGATTTTACTGTCCGGGAGATGGTGATGATGGGAAGAACACCGCACAAACATTTTATGGTATCTGACAATATAGAGGATTATAAAATTGTTGCTGATGCGTTAGAAAGGGTTAACTTGGCTAAGTATGCGGACAGAAACTATCTAACTTTATCCGGGGGCGAAAAACAACGAGTAATACTAGCAAGGGCAATTGCTCAAGAGCCTGAATTTCTAATCCTTGATGAGCCGACCAATCACCTGGATATTAAATATCAGCTTCAGATTCTATCTATTGTGAAATCATTAAATATTGGTGTTCTTGCAGCTCTGCATGATCTTTCTATGGCATCTGTTTACTGCGATATTCTTTACGTTGTTAAAGACGGACAGATCATAGCTTCAGGAAAGCCAAAAGAAGTGCTAACAAAAAAACTGATAAGACAGGTTTTTGAAATAGATTGTGAGATTTACTCCAATCCGATTACTGGTGATTTGGCAATCGCATATCTGTCCTCTAATAATAAGCGCTAGGAGGGAATAAAAAGATGGAACTTGATATGACAAAAGGTAATCCATCACGGATTATTCTAAAATTTTTCATTCCGTTGTTTATCGGAGATTTGCTTCAACAATTTTACAGTATTATTGATGCAATTGTAATAGGGAAATTTGTAGGTACAGATGCATTTGCAGCAGTTGGTTCTTCCAGTGCTGTAACTGTGTTTATAACATCTATTTTGCTGGGACTTGCTATGGGTGCTTCGGCGATTTTTTCCCAACTCTATGGAGGCGGGCAGTACGAGGAACTGAAAAAAACGATTTCCACTGCCTTAATTTTTTTGTTTTGTGTAAGCGTATTGATTACGGTTGTAACATCAGTCTTTTTACCACAGATAATAGCCCTTTATCAAATGCCTGAGAAAACTGCTGTCTATGCTGCCGACTATTTAAAATATGTTTTTTATGGTTTTATTTTTGTTGGTATGTATAACGCATTTTCTTTTCTATTACGGTCATTTGGGGACTCGAAAACGCCATTATATTTTTTAATTGCCTCTTGTATATCAAATCTCATTTTAGACTTGATCTTTGTAGTGGTGTTTCACATGGGGACTGCAGGTGCGGCGATTGCCACGCTTCTTACACAGGGGTTTGTCGCTATTGGCTGCGGTATCTATACAATAAAGCGGATGCAATTTTTAAAGTTCAAGCGGGAAGACTTCAAATTCAGCACGTCTGCATTTAATAAGATCGCAACTTTCTCCATATTGACAGCATTGCAACAGTCAATTTCCAGCTTCGGAATGATGCTTATTCAGGGGTTGGTTAATACCTTTGGCTCAACGGTTATGGCTGCATTTGCAGCTTGCTCAAAAATCGACTCTGTCGCCAATGCCCCTTTGCAAGATCTGGGTAATTCCTTTTCTACATATACTGCACAAAATGAAGGTGCTGGAGAAACAAAAAGAATTCGCGAGGGGTTTCATGCAACTTCAAGGATCATTATAATCTTATCGGCAATCATCAGCATTGTTGCATTTATATTTGCCCCAAACTTAATCACTCTTTTTGTAAATAAAAATGCAACAGAGGTAATCGCTGTCGGTGTTGGATATCTTAGAATTGTATCCATATTTTATGTATTACTTGGCTTTATTGTTATGTTTTATGGATTTTTCAGGGGCCTTGGAGCCATTAAAGTATCAATCTTGATGACCATAGTATCACAAGGATTGCGAGTATTGCTGGCCTATACATTAGCACCGATCAGGGGCTTCTCGGGCGTTTGCTGGGCGATTGTTGTAGGATGGTTTTTGTCGGACTTATTAGGATTTTATATGTATAAGAAAGTCATGTTGCAAAAGTCCAGTTAGTTTAGAAAGGTATACCCACAAAATAAGAAAACTTATAGTTCCGAAGCACAATTGCATATTATTTCCAATAGGAGTAAAATTATGGAAATGATGTATATTTATCATACTTTTACGATAAGTAATGGTGTAGTAAATCACATTTTCTGAAAAATATCAATAATAGGGGGCGCTTAGTGATGAAGCGAAGAGTAATAGGGGTACTTTTGACATTTGTTCTAGTTCTATCAGGCTGCAGCGTAAGACAGATTGATAACACGGATAAAACAAACGAGAATACGGCAGCCGCATCAGATAATAAGGTAAGCAGCACTTCGGCGGAGAATATTCTTGCAAGACTAACCTTGGACCAAAAAGCTGCCCAGATGGTTCAGGGAGCAGTATACAACATTTCGGAAAATATGATGAAGAAGAACTGCTATGGCAGCATTCTTTCTACATTTGGTGAGAGTTCCCTGAATGCGTCGGAATGGAAGAATCTGATCCTTAAATATCAGAAAGCTGCCATGAGTTCAGAGGCGGGCATTCCTTACATATATGGTAATGATGCAGTACACGGGGTTAATACTTGTGAAGGAACGGTCATATTTCCACATAATATAGGTATCGGTGCTGCTAATGATAAAGAGCTAACCTATCAAATGGGGTTAGCAGTAGCGAATGAAGCAAAGTTAACGGGCATGCTGTGGAGTTTCTCCCCTTGCTTATCAGCAGCGCAGGATCCGAGATGGGGGCGTACCTATGAAAGTTATTCCTCGGAAACAAGTATCGTTACGGAGCTCGGTACATCGTATGCGAAGGGGTTAAACGATGGAGGAATTCTTCCTTGTGCAAAACATTTCTTTGCAGATGGCAATGTTTTGTATGGAACAGGTGAAACCCTGGATGGGGAGAAACGGTTAATCGACCGTGGTGATGCTCAGCTGTCAGATGCAGAAATCCAGGATTTATTAAAGGTTTACCAGGCTATGATTGATGCCGGTGTCAAGATCATTATGATCAGCCACAGCAGTTTAAACGGAATTAAGATGCATGCAAATGAGAAATATATATCCATGTTAAAAAATGATATGGGATTTAAGGGCTTTCTCATAAGCGATTGGGACTCAATACATAACATACCGGGTGACAACTTAAAAGAGCAAACGATTACAGCTATCAATGCCGGGATTGATATGTTGATGGAAGATTCCCAATATGAGGAATGCCGGAAATATATCGTTGAAGCAGTAAATGAAGGCAATATTTCCATGGACCGTGTGAATGATGCTGTCAGGCGAATCCTTACAGTAAAAGATGAGATGGGAATCCTGGATGACCCGATGATGGAGAAGGTAACATCTGAGGTGAGCAGTGTAGGTTCACAGGAATACCGGGATTTGGCAAAAACATTGGTGGAAGAAAGTCTAGTCTTATTAAAGAATGATAACTCAATACTACCGATTAAAAAAGGAACAAAGATATTCGTAACAGGACCCGCCGCAAATGATGTCGGAGTTCAGTGTGGCGGTTGGACGATCACCTGGCTTGGCAGTTCGGATGCAGAAAACAACGGTCGTAAATGGATTCCGGAAGGAAAAACCATACTGGACGGACTGAATGAACGTTCAAACGAATATGACCTGACAATTATCACTGACCCGGAAAAAGCAGCGGATGCCGATATGACATTACTGTGTCTGGGAGAAAAACCGTATGCTGAATGGAAAGGTGACAGTGCTGATATCAGCATTACCAAAGAGCTTGGTCTCGATGACAATGCCAATGCAATCGACCTAGCCAAAAGCCTGGGGCATCCGACTGTAACCTGTATTGTAGCAGGAAGAAATGTAATTATTAGCGATTATATGAAACAGTGGGATGGGATTGTTATGTGCTACTTACCTGGAAGTGAAGGCGACGGCATAGCGAATGTGCTTACAGGAAAGAGCAGCTTTAAAGGAACTTTACCGATGCCTTATTACTCAACGGTTGAGGACATCAGGACGGATAACGTAATGTTTCCGGTGGGATATGGATTAAAGTATTAGAAACTACTGGACATTAGAATATGAGGATCAGATAGAAAGGATGGATTATTCCTCCTTCATTCATGCTGACGCCTTAAGTCAAGATAAGGAGGGAATATGTGTATTGAATTTGGCATGCCTACTTTAATTGAACTGACAGACTTAGAGGAAAATGCTAAGCTATGTAATAACCTTGGTTTAAAGTTTATTGAGTTGAATATGAATTTACCACAATTTCAAATAGAGAACTTGAAAGAAACAAAGATATTTCAAGATATATCCAAGGAATACGGAGTCTATTACACAATCCACTTAGATGAAAATCTGAATATTTGCGATTTTAATCAAGCAGTGACTAAAGCGTATCTGAATACGGTTACGCAATCTTTAATGATTGCAAAAGAACTAGAAATTCCCGTTTTAAATATGCATATGAGTCGAGGGGTATATTTCACACTTCCAGATCAGAAAATATTTCTATTCGAAAAATACCGAGATATTTATTTAAGGGACATTCAATATTTCAAAACTATATGTGAAGATCTGATTGGTGGGGACAAAATCAGTATAACCATAGAAAATACAGAAGGCTATACTGCATTCCAGAGAGATGCAATTGATATTCTGCTTGAAAGTCCTGTTTTCGCTCTGACGTGGGATATTGGACACTCTCATTCTGCTGCTGATGTTGATGAAAAATATATTTTGCAAAATGAGTGTAAATTAAAACATTTTCATATACACGATGCCAATGGAAAACAAAATCATCTGACTCTTGGCGAAGGAAAAATTAATTTACTCGAAAAGCTTAGTATTACCAAACAGAATCATTGCAGATGTGTGATTGAAACAAAAACAGTTACATCATTGCAAAAGTCATTAAATTGGTTGGAGACCCATTGGGAGCAATAATCTTTCAGTCAATGGATACCAGAGGGATATGACTTTCACTTGAAGATAAAGGCTCTTCATACTTACAATTTCATAAGATATAAACAGAGGGATCGGTTTTATATAACTTGATTCCTCTATTTTATTTCAGTCAAAATAAGAAATAAGAAATTCATTTGGCAAAGTCCGGCACACACAAATATCTGGGCATTTTACCATACGGAATCTCAAAACAAAAGGTAATAAAAGCCTGGTCGAAACAAGAAGGAAACTGTGCGAAACATATTTCTTAAAAGTAAATTATTGTATGCATTGTCAATAGCAGAGAAGAAGCTGAATGTATTAAAATTATTTTAGTAAATAAAATAGAAGACAAAATAAGACGTGAGTGAAAGTGAACTCACGTCTATCTTTATAAAGAAAAGAATTAAGCTTTAATAGCCCAACGTAATTTTGCACATCGAGCGCGCCCATTGGAATTGCATTCGGCTGCTGATGGTCGAATTGCCTCAGGAGCAATTTCCTTATAGATCCCTTCCCGATAGAAGCGCTTAAAAGATTTCTTAACAAGGCGGTCTTCCCCGGAATGAAAGGTTAGGATCGCAACACGCCCGCCTTCCGCCATTGCAGCAGGAAGTTTTTCTAAGAATGTATACAACACTTCAAATTCATTGTTGACATCTATTCGCAACGCCTGAAAACATCTTTGACAGGATTTTTTTACTTCATCGTTTCTTTCCTTTTCTGGAATGAATTTCAATGCATCTTTGATGATTTGCTGGAGCTGATTTGTTGTTAAGATATCTTCTCCTTTTTTTATTGCTGAGATAATGGCACGAGAGATTTCTGCGGAATGTGGCTCGTCCGCATTTTCTAGTAACATACCATGTAATTCGTCTTGTGAAATAGTTTTAAGACGATCCGCAGCAGAGATGCCTTTCGATGGATTTAGCCGTAAATCTAACGGTCCCTCTGTTTTAAAAGAAAATCCTCTATCAGGATTGTCTATTTGCATGGAAGAGACACCTAAATCTGCCAATATAAAATCCAATGGTCCTGATTCAGGAGTAATTTGATCTATATTTGAAAAGTTTGTTTGCTTGACCGTTAAAATTTCCGGGCCATAACCTAAGCGTTCCAAACGCTCCCTGGTTTTCGGTAATTCGATAGGGTCTACATCAGTAGCATACAAGTGCCCCTTGGAATCTAGACATTTAAGCATCTCTAACGTGTGACCACCATAACCTAATGTTGCATCTAATCCAGTTTGTCCAGGAGTAATTTGTAAGATATCTAATATTTCTTTTACACAAATGGAGCGATGCATACCAGCAGGAGTATTTCCCTTTTGAATGACCTTTGCCACTGCATCAGCATATAACTCTGGCTGCAGTTCCTTATATTTATCTTTAAAGGCCTTTGGGTGAGTGCCTTTATATCTGGGACGACGCTGATGTTTTTGCTCTTGATTATCCATTTTTACTTCCACCTTTTAAATATCTATTTTTTATCTATGATCCAAAGCGTCCGTGATGCTGACGGCTTTAAATATTCTTACACATTACATGATATCAAATGCATGTCATAATAGCAAATGCATAATAAAAGAATCTGTAGGAAAAATCAAGCCTATAAAGTATGGGAGTTATTAAAACAGTAGTTATTGCATTAAACGGTATTCTCATGTAAAATGGGTAAGCAGATTTTGAATTGAAAGAAAGGTTTAAATATGGATGTTAGAAAGTTTCATAATTATATAATCAGCGAGGATATCGTAAAGGCACTTAATGGTCTGGAGTATGAGATCCCTACGGAAGTCCAGGCTAAAGTCATTCCAGCCGCTTTGGAAGAAAATGATCTAATCGTCAAAGCCCAGACGGGCAGCGGCAAGACTGCCGCATACGTAATTCCGATATGTGAACGAACGGAATGGCTTGAAAATAAGCCACAAGCGCTTATTTTAACTCCAACAAGAGAACTTGCTGTTCAAGTAAAAGAGGATTTTACTAATATAGGTAGATTTAAACGAATAAAAGCAACAGCAATCTATGGAGGTCACCAGTTTTCTATCGAGAAGGCAGAGCTGAAGCAAAAAACACATGTAGTTGTTGGCACACCAGGGCGTGTTATGGATCATATTAAGAAAGGTACGTTACCTTTAAATAAAATTAACTGCTTAGTCATTGATGAAGCGGATCGAATGCTGGATATGGGATTTATTGAACAGGTAGAAGCAATTATGAACGAACTTCCCAGAGAGCGGATGACAATGTTATTTTCTGCTACGATGTCCGATGAAGTGAAAAGTTTATCATTAAATTATATGAAAGATCCTATCAATATAGATGTCAGTGAGGCAGATATCGTCACAGCTGATATTAATCATTTTATTTATATCACGGATGAAGAAGATAAATTTGATTTACTCACAGATGTCATGATTATAGAAAAACCAGATAGCTGTATCATCTTTTGCAGCACAAAGGACCGAGTGGATATGGTATGCGAACGTCTGAATGATTTAGGCTATCCCTGTAATAAAATGCATGGCGGAATGGAACAGAAGGATCGTTTATCTGCAATGAACAGTTTTAAAAGGGGAAAATACCGCTATTTAGTAGCCACAGATGTGGCTGCCAGAGGAATAGATATAGAGAATATTTCTCTGGTTATTAACTATGACATCCCCTTGGATGAGGAAAACTATGTCCACCGTACAGGCAGAACAGGGCGTGCAGGGCGAAAAGGGAAAGCCACCACCTTTGTTGTTCCGACACAAAACAGATATTTACATGACATTGAAGAACTGATCGGGTTTAAAATTCAGGAAATAACGAAACCTGCCAAAGAGGAGGTAGCCATTCAGAAACCTTCTTTTGATGAAAAAATGAATACAACTCCTAAGATTAAAAAAATGAAAAGTGATCAATTAAATAAAGATATAATGAAGTTACGCTTCAATGGCGGAAAGAAAAAGAAGCTTAGAGCAACTAATTTTGTTGGAGTCATATCCAATCTAGAAGGTGTTAAGGCAGAAGATATCGGAATAATAGCGATACAAGATACCCTTACCTATATAGAAATACTAAACGGGAAAGGTCCATTGGTACTGGAAGCAATGAAAAATACAATGATTTGCGGAAAACAATTGAAGGTGACGAAGGCAGTGGATAAAATTTAAAGTAATCTGCCTATTCCTGTCTGCAGACGTACTTCCATGCGAAAGAAACGTTCTAAAAAGTAAATCATGTGATAAGACAACCATATGGAAATGAACTTGAGATTGGCTAATTATTTGGTCAATCTCTTTTCATTTATAAGCTTGATCTCAGGAAAAATGGCTTTGTTGTATTAATTTTTTCGTGTCCACATTTACATAAATTTCGATGAATTTCAGAAAATTATCATAAAATTTCGTCCAATTGCATAGAAAACTGCACAGAACCATTTACGCTAGAATAAACTGAATTGAGAATGAAAATGTGTTGCAAATCGAGCAGTTTGCAGGAGTTTATATGGACAATATCAGCTATAGTGATGAAGCAATGACAAGTGCAGGATTACCTTATGATAATATAAATTGGTATAATATTGCGGGTCAGCCTTTTGGTACTGCCTCAAGATTTAATGTTATTGTATTTAACGATGCCAATAACATTATAGATATTGAAGGGCCTGTAGCAATAGGCGGAAGTTTTTACAGCCCAAGAGGGTTGAGTGTTGGCTTTGTCAGTAAAGGAAATAAAGCAGTCAGCTACTCCCCGGATTTAGTTCGCTTTTTAGTTGGCGGCAATGTATCGATGGGCGGCCCTTTGGTTGTGATCGGCCATGTGGTTGTGGGCGGTGGATTCAATGCAGCCAAGGGAAGTACCTATTTAATTGGAAAAGATGGTATGAATGATGGGATACAAGAACTGAAATTCCTGTATCAGGCCAATGGAGGCAGCCAATATTGGACACCATCGGATAAAGGTGATCATTATGTGGTTCCCAGTTATGATGTACCAAGATTTATACCCGCGAGCAGGATAGGTGCTAATATACCTAGATTTTTTAGCGATGCCAGGGAAAGCATCGGATTCTACAAAGAATGTATTGAATCTATAACTCCAAATGGAACAGTAGTGGATAATAATTACGAGTGGATTTTAAGGGGCAATGACCCTGTACAGAATGTTTTCCTTATTGATGTAAGGCCAAATGGTTTAATCAATAAAGGAATACGTGCAGAAGTTCCACAAGGAAGTACCGTTATTGTAAGGCTTAGAACAGGAGCAAATGCCCATTTGCAATACGGTGTTTATGGGGAAAGAAGTAAGGCTAATCAGACATTGTATGTGTTTGAGGATGCAACTAATATTTATATGGAAAAATCCTCCGATATTTGGGGAAGTATATTGGCACCACAGGCGATGTTCCATGCGCATCCGACTGGCGGCCATGTAAGCGGCAATGCTGCCTTAGGATCTTTTGCCGTAAATGCTGAGAGCGGCTTTGAATTTCATTTTTACCCCTTTGTTGGAGGCGTAATATGTCCAGCTGCAGCACCAGCCCCTGTGGCACCGGCTCCGGAGGTACTACCGGCTAGGGAAGAACAGCCTGTTCCGGTGTGTCCGGAATGCCCAACTTGTCCGGCACCAATACCATGTCCGGTACCACCACCATGTCCGGCACCAATACCATGTCCGACACCCCCACCATGTCCGACACCTCCACCTTGCCCTGTGCCGGAACCCTGCCCAGCATGCCCGGTACCGCCACCTTGTCCAGCACCGCCACCTTGTCCAGTACCACCGCCTTGTCCCGCACCGGAACCCTGCCCAGCATGTCCGACACCCCCACCTTGCCCTGTGCCGGAGCCCTGCCCAGCGTGTCCAGTACCAGAACCATGCCCAGCGTGTCCGGTACCAGAACCCTGCCCAGCGTGCCCGGTACCACCACCATGTCCAGCGTGTCCAGTACCAGAACCATGCCCAGCGTGTCCGGTGCCGCCACCGTGTCCACCATGTCCGGTACCAGAACCCTGTCCTGCATGTCCTCCGTGCCCGATCCCAGAGCCATGCCCAACCTGCCCAGAACCGGAAACGGTATTTATTCCAGTTCCAATACCAATTCCCGCAGAATGTCCGGAACCGGAACCCTGCCCTGTTTGTGAGGAATGCCTGATTAAACCCTGTATTATTTCAGGATGTATCTGGGGCTGTTGCTGCAATAGCTTCCATGATTGGGATGTAAAATTATATGAGAGATGCAACGACATCGATACGTTACTGTGCTGTGTACAGATATGCGGTTGTGGATGCTTTGAGTTTACAGTTCCTTATGAAGGCTTTTATATCTTAAAAGTAAGGATGTCTGATAACTGCTGCAAGGCATTCCGCTGCAAACCAATCATTACGTTGGATAATGTTGGCGTAGCCTGTTTTATGATTGATTGATTGATGTTATATCAATTTGCTGTGTATTAAATTTTATCAGAACTGCTGCAAGTGGGTTGTATCTAATTGCAGCAGTTTTTTTTTGCATTGGTAAAAGGTTGGTTTCAATGGCAGATGAAATTTGACACGGTATTCACTCTTGACAAAATATGGAGATAGGAGTAATATTTGTATATGTCTAAACGACATATATAAACTGAGATTTCATAAAGGAGTAAATGAATGATAGAGTTGATTATTTTAGGATTTTTATCTTATAATCATCCTTTCACCTTATACGACATAAAAAAGGGAATGGAAAGAAGCACTGAATATTTTGCCAGTACAAGTCAAGGCGCAATCCATCCAGCTTTAGTGAAGCTTGAGAAGAATGGATATGTAACTTCAAAAGAAGAAGTTAAGAATAACAGGACAAAAAAGTTATATAGAATTACTGATGCTGGAAGAGAGCGATTTAGCATGTTAATGAGACAGGATTTTGGTCCGGATAAGTATAAGTCCACCCAATTGTTAAAGATGTTTTTCTTCAATGAGTTAACCAAAAATGAACGGTTGGAATCAATTAACACCCATATTAAGAACTTTAGAGATATGCATCAAGATCTCGTTACCATCAGAGAGGAAGGAAATCTGCGGCTTGAGGAAAATGGGCTATCTTTAGAAAGCTGCAAGCCGGCAAAATATGAGAATGATGCTCTTGAGTTTGGCCTTGCATATACCAGCTTTGCGATTAAGTGGTTTGAAGACTATTTCATAAGAATTGAGGAGGAGTCATGAAAATAACAATTTTTGATTTGGGGAAAAACATAAGTAATGAATCACCGGCTCAAGAAATAAAGAAATATTATAAGGATACGAACAAAGAAACGGATGTAATAGTCTATGATTCTATTGATACCGAAATAAAGGACTGTATTGGATGCTGGAGTTGTTGGTGGAAGACCCCTGGAAAATGTGCTTTGAACGATGATGCGTATAAATTGTATAAGGATTATATAAATAGTGATGAAGTGGTTATTTTATTTCATACAGAAAATGGCTTTATTGATGGAAAGGGAAAAACATTTCTGGATCGATTAATACAACATTATTTACCATACATTAAAATAAAAAATGGGGAATGCGTTCACTTGAAACGATATGATAAATATCCTGTTATAAACTTCTATTTTGAGAAAGATGGGTTAAGTAATGAGGAAGTAAAAGTCATAAAGGGCTATCTTGCTCGAATGGCATATCATTTTCAGAGTTCTTGTAAAGAAATTATATATGAAAACAAAAGCATACGAACAACTAACATAGAAATTGCAAAACCTTTGGAAGAGGCTCTGTCTAAAGAAGTTTTGGAAAGAAAAACGAACGGTAAATGGGTAATTTATAATGGATCGCCAAGAGGGGACCATTCTAACAGTAAGCTGATTATTGAAAAGATAATTATGGGGATGAAGGCACAGGGAGTAGAAAATGTAGAAGTTAGGAATCTGATAAATATAAGAGAACAGAAAAATTGGGCTGAGAATTTTAGTTCCGTTGAAAATAATTTATTCGTTTTTCCGCTTTATGTTCACGCTATGCCGGGGGCAGTAATGAAATTTTTTGAACAGCTTAAACCAATTAACAAGAAAGAAGTACATATGGCGTTTTTAGTTCAGTCCGGTTTTCCAGAGACTAGCCAGTCGTACTATTTGAGACCATATCTTGAATTAATTACTAAAAGGTTAGGGGTTTCCTTCGACGGAACAATTATAAAAGGCGGTGTGGAAGGTCTTCAAATGAAACCAGAAAAAGCCAACAAAAAGTTCTATGATCAAATGGAGCAAATAGGCAGAACGTATGCCGGTAAGGGAATTATGGATTTAAGCTTGAAAAAAGAATATGAAAAATCGGAATACCTATCAAAAGGTACTCAAATACTATTTTCTATATTCTCATTAACCGGATTAACAAACTACTATTGGGATTTCAATCTTAAGAAGAATGGTGCTTATGAAAAAAGATTTGCGAAACCATACACAGATTGAACGCAAGGGAGGCATAGATTGATGCGAGAGTATTTTATAAAAACAGATTATTTGGATCATCCAAGAAAAAATTGTTGCAAATAGTTATGTTCTATAGTAAACTAAAACCATTAATTTGAAGGGAAACGTACTATGAATACATTATACATGAACAGCTTAAGACGTAGAGAAAGACGTAAGCTCTTGTAACTGATGCAAAGATAATCCGCATGGTTGCAAGATTATACGTCTTGTTTCTATGCGGGGATGTTCATAGTTTATAGCAGAACCGTAATTGATTTAGCATATGCTGATCTATTGCGGTTCTTTTTTATTTTATAAAATAATAAAATAGGAGGTTCCAATATGAAAGAAAAAATATGCAAATGTATAGCAAATACCCTGGGAAACTTGAGTGAGTATGAGGTGATGAAGTTAATAGAAATTCCTCCCGAAGATAAAATGGGAGATTTTGCTCTTCCATGTTTTTCTTTTTCAAAAGTCCTACGCAAGAATCCCACAATAATTGCAAAGGAACTGAAAGGAGCAATGCAGGAAGTACAGGGAGAACTGGGAATTGAGAAGTTAGAGGCGGTAAACGGTTACTTAAATATATTTATGAATCGCACAAAATATATACAATATTGGATTGATAAAATGAAGGAACCTGAATTCGGAATCGTGAAAAACGGGTCAGGAAAAACTATATGCATGGATTATTCCTCCCCTAATATAGCTAAGAATTTCCACGTTGGTCATTTACGTACCACGGTAATTGGTAACTCTTTGTATCGGATTTATGAAAAATTGGGATATAAGGTTGTTCGCATTAATTATTTAGGGGATTGGGGAACGCAGTTTGGAAAACTAATTGTTGCTTATAAAAAATGGAGCGATGAAGCAACTGTTAAGGAAAAAGGAATTGAAGAATTACTTCGTATTTATGTGAAATTTAATACAGAATCGGAAAAGAATCCTGAATTGGTCGATGAAGCCCGGCAATGGTTTGTAAAGATGGAACAGAATAATGAAGAAGCGATTGAGATATGGAAATGGTTTAAAGAAATAAGTTTGCTTGAATTTACCCGTGTATATGAATTACTGGGAGTTTCTTTTGATTCTTATGATGGGGAGAGCTTTTATCGTGGTAAGGTTCCTTCCTTAGTAGAAGAATTAAAGAATAAGGGATTATTAAAAGAGAGTCAGGGAGCAAATATCATTGATTTATCAGATTATGATATGCCTCCATGTTTAATAACAAAAAGTGACGGTGGTTCTATCTATCATTCCAGGGATATTGCTGCCATTCTGTATCGAAAAGAAAATTATGGTTTTGATAAATGTCTGTATGTCACAGGTGTGGAACAAAGTTTACATTTTAAACAGGTATTTAAAGCAATAGATGTGATGGGGTATGATTGGGCGGATACTCTTATTCATGTGCCCTATGGCTTAGTAAGCCTGGAGGGAGAAAAGTTATCTTCCCGTAATGGCAATATTATTTATGCTGAGGATATTTTGAATGAAGCAATTGAACGTGCGTATCATTTAATAGAAGATAAAAACCCCGATTTGCCGGATAAGGAAGAAGCAGCAAATAAAGTTGGTGTTGGTGCTATTATTTTTCATGATTTATTTAATCAAAGAATTAAAAACGTGGATTTCTCATGGGAGGATGTATTAAGCTTTGATGGGACAACAGGACCTTATGTTCAATATACCTATGCGCGTGCAAAAAGCATAATAAAGAAAAACAAAGATGTTGTTGAATATGAAAGGATAGATTGTAATGTATTAACTGAAGATATGGGCTATGCACTGATAAAGGCCCTATCCGGCTATGAAGAAGCAATAGAAAAAGCGGCAGAGCGTTATGAACCCTCTGTGATCGCAAGATATTTAGTATCTGTTGCGACTTCATTTAATCGGTTTTATCATGAATGTCCAATTCTACAGGCCGAAGAGAAGACAAAACAAGCGAGATTAATTCTTGTAGATTTGGCTCAAAGGATGATCTTGGATGCTTGTAGTTTACTTGGGGTGTCATGTCCGGAAGAAATGTAGCTACAAAGTGTGAGTACACTGGATTATTAAAATCATACCTGCATGATTCTCTTGCCCGCAAGGCTCATCACGCCGAGCAGCCTCCATGCTGCCCGGCGTTTGATCCTATTGACCCAGGGATTCTTATTTCTTATTATCCCTGGACCTAAATGGCTTAAAGAATGCACGAATATCCTCGGCCAGTGCTTCGGGTTCCTCCATGGCAGTAAAGTGTCCGCCGCGAGGCATTGTAGTCCAGCGGGTTATATTTAAATTTTGCTCAGCCCATTTTCTGGGTGGCAGCAAGACGTCAGCTGGAAAAAGTGCAATGCCTGTTGGCACCTCTATGCGTCCCATCAAAGGCAAAGAATGCACGTTCTCATAATACATATTTGCTGATGATCCTATTGTATTTGTAACCCAATAGATCATTATATTCGTTAGTAGTTCATTCTCGCTAAACTTTTGTCGAAGGTCGCCGTTACAATCGCTCCATGAACGGAATTTTTCAATAATCCAACCAGCCAATCCGACCGGTGAGTCGGAAAGTCCGTAGGAAATGGTTTGAGGTTTTGTTGATTGAATTGTCATATAGGCTCCCTCATTGGAAATCCATTCCTGCGCATTTCTTTTATATTGCAGTTCTTCTTCCGAAAGATCCTCTTGGTCTTTCGTATATACGAGATTTCTGATTATTCCAATGTCTGTCAGGTGAATTCCGTATAGAAGCTCCGGATGGTTTAAGGCTAAATATCTCGTGACACCAGATCCCATATCTCCACCTGCAGCAGCGAATTTTTCATAGCCAAGTTTTTCAGTCATTAGTTTAGACCAAAGCTCAGAAACGCTACAATTGTTCACACCGCCATGCTCAGGACGACTGGAAAAACCAAATCCAGGTATGGAAGGGACGATTACATCGAAAGAGTCTTCCGGGTCACCGCCGTAGCGGGCCGGATCCGTGAGAAGAGGGATAATCTTCCGGTAGCGCAAATAACTGTCAGGCCAGCCGTGAGTAAGAATAATCGGCAAAGGGCATAGTCCCTTACCGCGTTCGTGAATGAAGTGCACCGTGATACCATCGATATAACTTTGAAACTGTGAAAAGCAGTTCAATTCAGCTTCTTGTGCCCGCCAATCATAATGATCCCGCCAATACGTAATCAGAGATTTTAAATAGCTGATATCAGTCCCTCGCTCCCAGCTGGTATTTACTAATTGATCTGGCCAGCGAACATGCTCCAGCCTGTATTTTAGGTCATCAAGTGTTTCCTTAGATACTTGGATATGAAAACGTTCGACATCCATAATTCTTCTCCTTTCATTTATAGGATCATGCAGGTGTTTTTGCCATAATTTGATGAAGATTTTATATGTTTAAAGTGTACCATTTAAAAAATATGATACAATGAGAGAAATGAAGTTTTTAACTATACAATCTGCAGAGAGGGAGGAGACTGCAATGCCTCAAATTGACCGCCATAAAAATCGGATTGTAAATATTGAATTTGTTACTGCCGAGGATTTAGAAACTCTTCCATATAAGGAGCGCTTTACAATTATTTTTATTACAAACGGAAGTATCACAGGTATATTGAACGACCGCCCAATGAAAGTATCTGCACCAGGCGTTTTATGTTTATCGAATAAAGATACAATAAGAATATCTGACAAAAACAGTGTTTCAGCACAATCCTTCAGCTTTCATAAGGATTTTTTGAACAGTACACGGTTATCCGAAAAGCTGGACAACACTTCAACGAATCTGAGAATACAAACCGGTCTTTCGCTTTTTCGAAGAGATCATTCACAAACCGGGGTACCTCTAGTAACTGCTAATGCATATCCGAAATTATTTGAATGGTTTTTTGTGCTTGGTACAGAAGTATTTGCACAAAGCGATGCACTTTGGGTATGCCGGATAAAAAAGTACCTGATACAAATACTGGGCCTGCTTGAGAATTTAAATCGCCAGGCGGAACAATCACCCGTTGATTTAGTTTTAGAATATATTTACACGAATTATTCAAATAAAATTATATTGGAGGACTTAACCAGCTGTGCACACTTAAATCGGGTATCTTTAAATGAAATGTTTAAAGAGAGATGCGGCTGTACAGCAATGGGCTATTTACAGTTGTACCGAATGCAAGTCGCAGGGGACCTTCTGGTCCACACAGACATGAGTCTGAATGAAATTGCACGTTCCACAGGATTTGAATATGACACTTATTTTATAAAACAGTTTACTGCTAAAAGAGGGGTATCCCCTACATCATATCGGAATATTTGCCGTGAACATGCCGCATCAATATAGGGGTATTTGGATTGCTGTATTCTTAAAAATTCTTCTGCATAAAAGACCAGTGATAAGTTCCGACAAAAAATCCTTTTAACGGGCTTTTTATCTTTTTTATCTCTTTAAATCCTAACCTGGAATAAAGGCTTTTTGCAGGATTATCTTCAGCAACCGCTAATGACCAAGAAGTATAGCCTCGATCCCATAATGCCTGTTCCGCGTATTGAAGCAGCTGCTTGCCAATACCTTTCCCACGTAATGTGTCACTAACTGCAATGTGTTCTATATAGCATTCATTTGGTGTATTAGCATCTAGGAGCAACATTTTAAAAAAAAGCAGTATGGTATTCATGACACCATACCTTTTGCATAAGGAAATAATCGGTATTCGCTTATTTCCTTTTTCTTTTTTTCCGCAGCGTATTAATATCACTCCAACAATAGTTTGATTTTGTTTTGCAACAAAATGGAGATAGGCGGGATCACCGGCTTTCAAATCCCAAGAAGCATATATCATATCTTTTATATCGTGAACACTTAAATCTTGACGATGGCAAAACTTGCTTTTAAAAGAATGAACTAATAAAGCAATTACGCTTTCGAAATCTTTATCTTGATACTCTTCAATCGTAATATGATCCATGACAAGCCTTCCTTTACAAACGTTTATTTAGGTACTATACTTACCATAAACCCTTGAGCAGCTCAAGAGTCAATAGTTCGATTTTATTTTTGGGAGGGCAAGATGCGCGGATTGTTACGGATTGGACAAGTAAGCAAATTGTATGGTATATCTTTGGATACTTTGCGTCACTATGATCGAAAGGGGTTGCTTGAACCAATCGTTGATTCCCAGAGCGGTTACCGGTATTATTCTTTGGAGCATCTGGATATTCTGGAAATGATTCTGGTAGGAAAATTCACTGAAATCCCTCTGGATCAAATGAAAGAAAAAATAGATTCGGAAAGTATTAATGGATATATGTCCATGATGCAAGAGCAGAGCAGCCGTATCTATGAAAAACAAAAGATATTAAACCAGCTTGGGCAATACACTGAGGGTATGTTGGAGCTGCTGCAAACGATCGCTGAATTTCAAAATGATTATAGCTTTTCTTCCGTTGCCATTAATAAAGAGATGAATTTGACTATTTACAACGTGGATTTACAAACACTGCTGGGTGAAAATACAATCTCGCATCAAATAGATGGCATGGAATCGTTTGAGCAATGGTTCTGTTATTATGTTGAGGTAAATGGAATAATTGTAGAAAACGGCGAGACAATCGGGCTTTCCGTTCTTGACAATATGATAAATACGAACATATTGCAAAGGAGTTTAGAATTTGCATCAAAATCTGATTTTGTATCACGACATCACATAGCCGGTTGTTACGGAAGCATTTCATTTTGGGGAACTCAAAAAGATTTAATGGAATACCTATATGAATTATGTCGTCATTTTAATTTGCGCGATACCGTTCTGTTAATTAAATTTCGATTTGCGTTGCCTCATAAAAGTATGGAACATGAGTACTTTGTAGAAATTTACTTTCCACATAACCCAGCATAATCCTAATTATGTGTTGGAATCAGATTTTTAGGAGTGGAAATAAAAGGCAGAGATATTGTATAATGAGCTTGAGATGATTTGCATGAATAAAGGAGTTCATAATGAAGCATCTTTTCTGAGTTGAATTCCAATTGGAAGGGAGATATTTAAATGGAGTGTAAAATACGGGAATGGCAGATAGAGGATGCCGAAAATTTAGCATCAGTGATAAACAACAAGAAAATCCAGGATAATCTAAGAGATGGGATACCTTATCCCTATACCGTTGAAGATGCGAAAGAATACATTACCTCTATGTTGTCGGCGGACAAGGATGCGACATACACATTTGCAATTACGGTAGATGATAAAGCGATTGGAAGCATTGGAGTGTTCCGCTGTAACAACATTCATTTCAGAAGTGCTGAAATGGGTTATTATATAGCAGAATCCTATTGGGGTAAAGGAATTGGTACAAATGCAGTGAAGCAGACCTGTAAGTATATTTTCGAACATACGGATATCATACGGATTTTTGCAGAACCCTTTGCTTATAATACGGCATCTTGCCATATTCTTGAAAAGGCAGGTTTCCAGTGTGAAGGTATCCTGAGAAAGAATGCAGTAAAAAATGGGGTTATTCTCGATATGAAAATGTACGCACTGATTAAAGAGGATTAAAATCAGATATAACACGATCCATACTTTATATTAGGAAGGTGAATCCATGGGACATATTACAAGCAAAGATGCCTATAAGAATTTAGAAGAAAGAATCAATTGGTTTACACAAGGGGCTCCGCCAACGGAAAGCCTGTATAAAATTTTGCAAGTTTTATATACAGAAAAAGAAGCCAAATGGGTCGCATTATTGCCGGTTCGTCCATTTACAGCTAAAAAAGCAGCTAAAATCTGGAACACCAGTGAATGGAAAGCAGAAGCTTTTTTAGAGCATCTTTGTGAGAAAGCATTACTTGTGGATTCATTTTATAATGGGGTACGTCAATTTGTAATGCCGCCGCCAATGGCCGGATTCATTGAATTTGCATTGATGCGTACAAGAGGCGATATTGATCAGAAATATTTAAGTGAATTGTATTATCAATACATGAATGTAGAGGAAGATTTTGTTAAGGATTTATTTTTTGCAACAGAGACGTATCTTGGACGAGTCTATGTTCAGGAGCCGGTTCTGACAAGTGAAAACACAATTCATATTTTGGATTATGAAAGAGCCAGCCATATTATTGAAGATGCAGATTATATAGGCCTTGGAACCTGTTATTGCAGGCATAAGATGCTGCATGCAGGCCACCCATGTGAAATAAATGCTCCGTTAGATGTTTGCCTCACTCTTGGAAATGTGGCCCGTTCTCTTGCAGAAAATGGGCAGCATGCAAGATTAATTGATAAGAAAGAAGCAATGGATGTATTGGAGCGTTCTTATTCAGCGAATCTGGTTCAAATTGGTGAAAATGTTCGTGAAGCCCCGGCTTTTATCTGCAATTGCTGCGGTTGCTGCTGCGAAGCCCTGCAGGCAGCAAGAAAATTCAGTCCAATGCAGCCTGTGGCAACTACAAATTATATACCTAAGATTTCAGAACAATGTATAGGATGTGGTAAATGCGCAAAGGTATGTCCGGTATTGGCGATATCCATACAAAAAAGCAAAGAGGGGAAAGCAATCGCTCAGGTGGACGAGGAGGTATGTCTTGGCTGTGGTGTATGTGTGCGAAGCTGTCCTAAAAATGCCATTGAATTAGTGCGAAGAGAGGTACAAGTCATTACACCGGTTAATAGTACCCATAGGTTTGTGCTGCAAGCAATCGAAAAGGGAACTCTCCAAAATCTCATATTTGATAATCAGGCATTTGCCAATCATCGTGCGATGGCAGCAGTACTTGGTGTTATTCTTAAATTACCCCCATTAAACCAGGTAATGGCCAGCAAACAGTTTAAATCTATATATTTGGATAAATTGCTATCAAATAAGAGCACTAAAAGGTCGTAAAATGTATACAGAAATAATGAGGATTCATTTCAAGATATAGCTTACAAAAATCAAGAGGCTAAGTTTTTAGGTCTGCTTTATGGACCTGTAAACTTAGCCTCTTTTTACAAAGATGCAGAAAGCATAATCTAAAGCAACATGAGCGAACAAGTGCAATAAAAGCATATTGATCCCAGAACCCCGGATATTATGTTTAGAAAGGCGGTTAAAGGCAAGATTGACTGCATAAACACATAATCTAACAGTAGATGATCAAGAGATATTCAATAAGTTTAAAGAATTATAGAATATCTAAGGAAAAAAATGACACGAAAGAGCATATGGTGGATTTTTATTATCAAATGGGCAGGATTAATTAATATATTTAAAAGGATGATTCAATATATTTAACAGATAAATAAATTATTTTAATATTATTATTAATATTATTGATGTTTCTATTGACATATTTAATTTTCGGTCGTATATTATAATCAAATACTAATCAGGAAGGTGAAAATATGAAATACAAAGCTCCGGGTAAATGTCCCGTATGCGGTGAGAAGCTTTCCATAACCAAGCTAAGCTGTCCCAGGTGCTCTACAGCCATCGAAGGCGATTTCCAGCCTTGCGAATTTTGTCGTCTTCCAGGAGAAGATCTCGAGTTTGTCAAAGTATTCATAAGATGTCGCGGTAATATCAAGGATGTTGAGAAAGAGCTGGGTATCTCTTATCCTACGGTCCGTGGTAAACTGGATTCAGTCATAAGAGGTCTTGGGTATGAAGTATCATCAAAAGAGTTGGTTAAGGAAAGTGAAGATAAAACAGCCGCCAGAAATGAAATTCTTGATCAATTATCGAAGGGAGAAATCTCCCCGAAAGAAGCAACGGAACGGATTAAAAATCTATAATTATAGGAGGGTCAGTCAATGAGTGAACAGCAGAAAATACTGGAAATGATAGAAAAAGGGCAGATTACCGCTGCCGAAGGGATGGAGCTTTTGGAAGCCCTGAATGCGACAAAAGTAACAGAACCGATTCAAAAGGGTGAAATCGTAACAACTGCAAAACGAAATTATAAGTTCCTTAAGGTAAAGGTTACGTCGGATAACAATTCCGTTAATGTAAATGTAAATATACCGTTACGCCTGCTGACCACGATCAGTGAAATTGCTGATAAGATGACTACTATGGTTCCTGCGGATGCCAGAAGAGAGATGGAAGCAAAGGGTATCGATATTTCCAGCATAGATTTTGCAAAGATTATTGAGGAAATCATAAATGGTTCCCTGGATGACCCGAATATTGTTGATGTAGAAGCTTGGGATGAAAGCCACAATTCAATGGTAAAGGTAAGAGTTTATGTCGATTAGGGGCTGTCGTTTTCTGTGGATCAAGCTCCGGATTGAGAACAGAAGGTTAATACGTATTCCCTTTCCAATCCCCTTGTATATCTTTCAGGAATTATTGGACTGTTTTCAGGACTTATTGACAGCCACATGTATTTTTATACCGAAAGTACCTGATCAGGGTTCGTCCGCCTCAATTACCATGTATTCAGTAAAAGAACTTGTTATCATGACTAAAAAAATACTGGATTCTTTGGCTGGGGATGAACCATATGATCTTGTCGATATTACAACTGACGAAGTCAAAGTTTTAATTAAAATCAGGTAGAGCATGTCAATTGGAGGTAATAATGTCGAAACTGTTCATAAAATATATATCTATCATAATAGCAATATATCTGCTGTCATTGGTAATACCCTCGATTTATATTGGCAGTATCTCAGCGCTTCTTATTATGGGATTGGTGCTGTTAGTGGTAAACTTTATATTAAAGCCGATTCTGTTATTGATTACATTACCGGTCAGCTTGCTGACCTTAGGATTATTCAGCTTTATTGTAAATGCCTGGACGATCATGATTGCAGATCATTTTGTAACAGGTATCAGTATGGGCGGCTTTCTTAATTCACTGCTTGCCGCTTTTGTCATCGTTATCGTTAACCATATGCTAAAGGATAGAAATTAGGTGTCAAATAAAGAGGATACTCCAAAGATAACCTTGGAGTATCCTCTTAAACAATTATTAATCAATAGTCAGTTTATGAATGATCTGCTGGTGCTGGGGATATTTTGCAATCAGCTCATTTCTTTTAAATAACTCAAAATCTCTAAATTCAAATCCTGGCGATACCATGCAGCCAACCAAAGCATATCCTTCATGATTCATAGCGGAACCAAATATATAATTTTTCGGTACTAATATTTGAGGCTTTTCACCATGTTCGATGTCAAGGCCAAGCTGTTCAGTAATTAACTCTCCTTCTGGGCTAATCATATAAATCGTCAGCGGAGAACCTGAATGATAGTACCACATTTCATCAGATTTAAGTCTGTGAAAATTAGATACTTCTCCGTCCCTAAGTAAAAAATAAATACTTGTCCAAAGGATTCGTGATCCCTCAAAGTCAACCTTTAAATCATTTGAGGTTATATTTTCTTCGGACGCATAAATCTCCTTATAAAATCCGCCTTCCGGATGCGGTGTCATGTTCAAGTTCTTAATAAAGTAATCTGCGGTATTCATAGTGTTACTCCTTTCAAATTTTCCTTATTTTATTATATCTTATTATTGGGATATGTAAATTTAATTCCATAAATTTTATGCATTTAAAAGCTTTTTTGTTTCACTGTACCACGTTACTCCGCTTCATTATTTGAAGTTGCCTCTGATAAGGAATTCCGGTACTTGAGCGGAGTCATACCGTAGTGACGCTGAAATATCGTAATGAATTTACTGCAGTTAAGGTAACCCACCTGCTTTGAAACGCAGGATACGGAGAGAGAAGATTCACTTAGGAGATTGCAGGCAATGGACATACTAAGAGTACATTAGTATGGCAGTATAGGAGGTGTTTGTATCATTGACTTTCTTTATTTCTAAGGATAAAATTAAGGTAACCACCCGCAAAGAACATAGAAAGGAGCAATTTATGTTATTCGACATTTTAAAATCAAGGAGAAGCATTAGAAAGTTTCAAAACAAGGAAGTTGAAAAAGAAAAAATCGATGTAATTCTTAAAAGTGCCCTTCTGTCTCCATCATCCCGGTCCATCAGGCCCTGGCAGTTTATCGCCGTCACCGATGCGGAGTTAATCCGCCAGCTCTCTCTTTGCAGAGAACCGGCTTCTCAGTTTTTATCAGGTGCTCCTTTGGCAATCGTAGTATTAGCGGATAAAGCTTCAAGTGATGTGTGGATCGAAGATACATCCATAGCGGCAACGATTATTCAATTAACGGTACAGGATTTAGATCTTGGGTCGTGTTGGATTCAAGTAAGAGAAAGATTCCATACAGAGCAGGAGACAGCAGGAGATTATATAAGAGAATTGCTGGAAATACCTGAGCAATATCGTGTTGAATGTATGATTGCCATTGGCTATCCTGCAGAGGAGAAAAAGCCATATGAAGAAAGTACACTGCTATATCATAAGCTTCATTACAACAAATTTTGATTCTAAATAAAACAGGCTATTGCCCCCAAAAAGACCTCTTGTCGTAGGATTAGAATACGACAGGAGGTTTTAGTTATGCTTAAAAGCTTTATAATATTGGTTACATACGAACAAAAACAGGCCTGATATTGATATTATTCGATGATATATGCACTTAGAATCTCACCGTAATAAGCGGTATGAAAATCTTTGTTTGCGCCGTGGAATGAACTGTCTACATCCTGTGGGTAAAATGCGTTTCTGTAATCTTCGGTAATTTCATGCTCATCTTGCTTTTGCTTATATACAACCCTGCACTCAAGTGTTAAAGGAAGTTCCTTAATAGCCGGAACAGAAATAGCATTGGGTGTTTCAAGCGTCAGATTAAGTTCTTTAATTTTATCAATGGAATGACCGGATTTTGTCCCGCAGACCCCCAGGATCTTTTTGTTAAAATCGCCGTATGGTATATTTATCGTAAATTCCGGATTCTTTTCCAGCTGAAGTTTTGTAAAGCGATTTTCTCTAACGAAAACAGTAAAGATCGGTTTTGACCATTCAATTCCCAGAGTACCCCAGGAAATTGTCATGGAATTCACCTTGTCATCTGTCTTTGTAGTCAGCAAAACGCCTGTTTTTAGCGCTTTCATGATCTCATTTGTATAATCAAATACTTCAATCTCTCTTTTCATTGAATTATCCTCCTTGTCATTTATATTTATAATATTATGATAGGATCATTATATTAGCAAGTATGCACTTTTAGGTTAGATACTGTAAAAAAGGAGAGTGATAGCTATTATACCCAGCTTTCAGGGTCAGCGATACCAGTCTTGAACTTTTCTAAAAACAGCCCCACATGATATCCGTCAGCCACAGCATGGTGAACGGTAATCGATAGAGGCATATATATTTTCCCCTCTCTATCAAAAAATCGCCCTGCCTGTATTACAGGAAAATAATTATTGATATCAGCATAAGGTACCGGCGTGTAGCTTGTAAATTTTATCCATGGCAGCATACCTATCATAAAGCTATTCTGCGGTGGAGTATCAGGCTTAGCCAATATCCCATGGTTATCTGCATATTTATATTGATCTTCCATGTAATTGTGATAGAAAACCTCGAAATTCGGGTCATACTCCGTCCACATATTTGACATCGTCTTGTCATCTTTATGGAAGCATGCATATGAGGGATGCAAAACCTCATAATAACCCAGCTGTTCATTTAACTTGGAGATACGAAATTCCTGCTGCTCAGCGATTAGTTTTGACGCCAGATATAAATAAGCGGGGAAGAACTTTTTGTTTTGCTTTTTCATCATGTTGTAGGTGTTGGTAATGTCTGCTTCCACACTAATGGAAAACCCGGTAGGTAACATTTTCGTGAAATAATAAAAATATTGTTTCCTATCCCAGTTATCAAAATCAATGGGATGAAATGCAGTATTTAATCGTAATTCTTTATCTGTTTTATTCGGCAGATCGGTCTTTGGTTTCCAATAACGTGATCCGTTTGGCTCACGGCATAATAAACCATTATCAATAAGTTCCCGCCTGAGTATGAAATAATCTCCGAAAGTATGCCAATCTTCACAGATGGTGTTTACTTCTTTTTCTGTATAATTTTGGTTTGATTCAAATTTTTCCGCCAGATAACGGAGGGTCGCAACTCTGACGGATTGCTTTTGTGGTAATTGCGTAATTTTACCCTGATCATCAAGAAATTTATCTATTTTAATTTTATCCATATTCATTTTCTCCTTTTCAATGAAATTCTCTCCCCACGAACTATTGTAGTCCTAGATTTTTGGCTTTTCAATAAACGCTCCGTAGAGTTCTTCCATTATTGCAATATAAGTTGACAATATAGTCTAATTAGACTAAGATAAAAATGTATAAATGAATTCGATTAAATTGCTATCGTACGATACTGAAAAAGAGGGTAAAAAATGGTTAAATCATTTTTAATGCTAGGACAGTCTAATATGGCTGGCCGGGGATTTATTGACGAAGTATCCCCTATTTATAATGAAAGAATACAGATGCAGCGCAATGGCAGATGGCAGATGATGACGGAACCCATCAATTATGACCGTCCTGTTTCAGGAATAAGCCTTGCAGCATCCTTTGCAGACGCATGGTGCCAGATCAATGAGATGGATATCATTGGATTGATTCCTTGCGCGGAAGGCGGAAGCACCCTTGATGAGTGGGCTATCGATGGGGTACTTTTTAAACATGCGGTGAATGAAGCTAAATTTGCAATCCAGAATAGTGAGCTGACGGGAATTTTATGGCATCAGGGTGAAAGTGACAGTAACAACGGGAATTACAACGTTTATTATAAAAAATTACTTTTAATCATTGAAACTCTAAGGAAAGAATTGAATTCTCCCAATATTCCTATGATCATTGGCGGGTTAGGAGATTTCCTTGGCAAAGAAGGGTTTGGAAAAAGCTGCACAGAATATCATTATATCAATCAAGAGTTGCAGAAATTTGCCTTTGAGCAAGACAACTGTTACTTTGTTACTGCTGAAGGTTTAACTTCTAATCCGGATGGGATCCATATTGATGCAGTTTCGCAAAGAAAATTTGGTCTAAGATATTTTGAAGCATTTGATAAAAGGCAGCATATCATGGAGCCATTGGTGAATGAAAATGAGCTGATAAAACGAATCGACACCAGGACTCATACAAAAGCTGAAAGGATCCATATCAAAAGCAAGGATTTTGCATTAGGAAAAATATCGTTTGAGGAATTCCAATCTCAAATCACACAAATCAGTAATGATTAACTTTTTTATGAGGAGGCAAATTTTTTGATTCCGCTGTTAATATTAGGCTTGTTAAAGCAAAACCCAGGTTCTTATGGTTACGAACTATTAGCTCTAATGGAAGATAATCATTACAAATATATCGTGAACTTTACGAAAGGATCCTTTTATTACAATCTTCAACAATTAGAAGAAAAACAACTTATTAAAAAGATTGATGTCGATAAGAGCGATTGCACCAGAGAAACCCACAATTATATTATTACTGAATTGGGAAATAAAGAATTTGAAAAATTAATGTTTCAGTTTGGTTCGAAAACAGAGTATGTAAATTTATCATTTTATACTACGATGTTGTTTGCCAATGAATATAAGACGGAGGATTTTATACAATTAATAGAAATGCAGATTATGCAAACGAGAGAGAAGATCACTTTATTAAAAAAATCCCTTGAACAAGATTATGAGAACCCTGTCTATTTTAAACACATGTTGAAAAATTCACTTGCTCACCATTTGGTAAATGTTGAATGGTATGAAGGACTGTTAAATGAAATTATGTTGAAATAGAAACACATATTCAGTATAATATTGTTAATACACCAACGGGTGGGAGGATAGGCCATGAATAAAGAAGAACAGGTCTTAGCGGAATTCTGGGACTTATTTAATAAGAAGATTTGGCTTGATGCATATAAGATGAAAGAAAGCCTTAAAGAATATAAGCCTTCTGAAATCCATTGCATTGAATACATCGGAAAAAGTGAAGATTCCAACGTGACAAAGCTTGCAGAGACCTTTTATATGACCAGGAGTGCCATAAGTAAAATAACGAAAAAACTCATAGAAAAAGGCCTTATTGATAGCTATCAGAAGCCGGATAACAAGAAAGAAATTTATTTTAGGCTTACGGAACAAGGGAATGCTATTTACAAAGTCCATGAGAAACTGCACAAAGAGTTCCAGGATCGGGATAAGGCGGTATTTGAACATATATCGGAAAAGCAATTAGACAGTATGATTGGTTTTGCGGAAAAATATAATAAGCATTTGGATGCAGAAATAAATAAACTGGGAGTAGATCTTAAGTCGGAATGCTTTGATAAATTATAATTGTGCCATAATAAAACTACATGCAGCCCAACTCTATTGAGAGCGGGCTGTATTTTTTATTGCTGTTTTTTGTTGACAGGGACACAAAAAAGTGATAAAGTATGTTTCCGAGGACACAAAAAGTGCCGCGAAAGGAGAATAAACTATTATGCAAACGAAAGCCATATTATCGAAAGATTTTATACTTGTAGCAATCGGTCAGATCATTTCCTTGTTTGGAAATCAGATTCTAAGGTATGCGCTTCCTCTTTACCTGTTAAATCAAACGGGCTCGTCTGTTTTGTTTGGGACAATTCTGGCCAGCTCTTTTATTCCTATGCTTATCCTGTTTCCCATAGGAGGAATCATTGCTGACCGTGTGAACAAAAGAAACATCATGGTGATTATGGATTTTAGCACAGCACTGCTTATTACCCTGTTTTGTCTGATGGTAGGGAAGATAGATGTTGTTCCGCTTATGACAATTACAATGATAATCCTGTACGGTATACAGGGCGCATATCAACCGGCGGTAAAGGCAAGCGTACCTGTTCTGGTGGATACAGAAAATATTATGCAGGCCAATTCCATTGTTGATTTAATAAGCTCACTGGCCGGTATGGTCGGGCCGGTAATTGGCGGTATATTATTTTCCATTGTTGGGTTAGCGCCCATTCTATATGTAAGTATCGGCTGCTTTTTCGTGGCTGCCGTAATGGAAATCTTTATCCATATTCCATTTAAAAAAAGGCAGGCAGAAGGAAATATAATCATTACTGGTTTTAACGACTTAAAAGAAAGTTTTGGTTTCATGTTTAAGGAGCAGCCGATTTTGTGGAAGCTGTCATTAATTTTTGCTTCGATCAATCTTTTCTTGACTTCTCTGGTTTTAATAGGAGTCCCAGTTCTGATTACGCAGCATCTGGGATTTGCTCCTAATACTGCCAATCGGTTATACGGATTTGCACAGGGTATCATCGCTGCCGGATGCATATTAGGAGGTCTGCTCGCCGGAGTATTTTCTAAAAAACTAAAATCAAAGACGAGTCCATTCCTCTTAATGGGCTGTGCACTTTCTATTCTTTTAGGAGGGATTGCACTTCAGGTTCTAAAAGGGCCGATGACGATTTATATCGTTTTGCTTTTGGGATGTTCTCTGATGTTGGTATTGTCAACATTATTCCAAATACAGGTAATGACATATCTGCAGATATTAACACCAAAAGAATTAACCGGGAAAGTCATTTCTTGTGTTATGTGTATTTGTATGTGTACGAATCCTCTTGGACAGTTCCTCTATGGTATTGTGTTTGAAAAGATAGGAAGCAGTACATACCTTCCTTTTTATATAGCTGCCTTGATCATGT
Source organism: Lacrimispora sanguinis (assembly GCF_044987295.1). NCBI lineage: Bacteria > Bacillati > Bacillota > Clostridia > Lachnospirales > Lachnospiraceae > Lacrimispora > Lacrimispora sanguinis. Next base: position 5,007,840 of record NZ_CP173277.1, read on the forward strand.
TAGGAATTAGTGTCTTTACCCGCCCCATGTTCTATGGAATGGATCAGCCTGGTCTTAACGAGCATCAATCTCGCGGATGAGGTTGACCATTTCAATGGCTCCAACCGCACAGTCAAAGCCTTTGTTGCCGGCTTTGGTGCCTGCACGCTCGATGGCCTGCTCGATGTTTTCTGTAGTCAGCACACCAAACATAACAGGAATATCACTGCTTAAGGATATACTGGCAATGCCTTTGGACACCTCATTGCACACGTAATCGTAGTGAGATGTGCTGCCGCGAATGACTGCACCAAGGCAGATCACCGCATCATATTTCCCGCTTTTTGCCATTTTAGAGGCAATTAGCGGAATCTCAAAGGCTCCGGGAACCCATGCGATGTCTATGCTCTCATCACTGACCTCATGGCGCTTTAATCCATCCAAGGCACCGCTTAATAATTTTCCGGTTATGAATTCATTGAAACGTGCAGCAACAATGCCGATTTTAATATCCTTTGGTACGAGTTTTCCTTCAAATGTTTTCATTGTAAGCTCTCCTTTAGAAATGTATTAATAGTTCAATATATGGCCCATTTTTTCCTGCTTGGTTTTTAGATAAAACAGATCATTTGCATTTGCATCCATCTGGATGGGGATTCGCTCAGTAATCTCTATCCCAAAGCCGGAAAGCTGATAGACTTTGTCCGGATTGTTCGTGAGCAGGCGCAATGTCTTTACTCCAAGGTCACGCAGAATCTGCGCACCGATAAAATACTCCCGCATATCCCCGTCAAAACCAAGTGCGAGATTAGCCTCCAGAGTATCCATACCCTTATCCTGAAGGGCATAGGCCCGCAGTTTATTGATCAGTCCAATCCCCCGGCCTTCCTGACGCATATAAAGCAGAATTCCGCGGCCTTCCTTCTCTATTTGTGTCATGGCTGCCGCAAACTGTTGGCCGCAATCACAACGCTCGGAGCCGAACGCATCACCGGTGAGGCATTCGGAATGAACACGGCATAAAAGATTTTGACCGTCACCGATCTCACCCTTTACAAGTGCCACATGATGCTCGCCATTTAACTTATTGATGTACCCATAAACCTTGAAATTACCGTATTTTGTCGGAAGATCAGCGCAGGTGGCCTGATCAACAAGCTTATCTTTTCTTTTGCGGTATTCCTGTAATGCTTTTATGGTAATTATCTTAAGCCCCCACGTTTCTGCCAGTGCGATCAATTGCGGTGTGCGCATCATGGTTCCGTCCTCCTGCATGATCTCACAGCACAAACCGCATTCCTTTAAGCCGGCCAGCCGCATGAGATCAACCGTAGCTTCGGTATGTCCGTTTCGCTCCAGAACGCCGTTTTTTCTTGCCAGAAGAGGGAACATATGACCAGGACGGCGAAAATCTTCCGGCCTTGCGTTGTCGTCCACGCATTTCATGGCAGTAAGACTTCGTTCTGCTGCTGAAATTCCGGTGGAGGTATCGACATGATCGATGGATACGGTAAAGGCTGTCTCGTGGTTATCGTTGTTATCAGAGACCATTTGAGGGAGCTTCAGTTTTTTACAAAGCTCTGCGCCCATTGGCATGCAAATGAGACCTTTGCCATGGATTGCCATAAAATTCACATTTTCCGTGGTAGCAAACTCAGCGGCACAAATAAAATCTCCTTCGTTTTCCCGATCTTCATCGTCTGTTACCAGAACAATTTTTCCTTGCTGAAGATCATCCAGTGCCTCTTCGATGGTGTTATATTGAACCATTATGATTCCTCCTAAAATCCATATTTTGTTAGAAAGTCGGCGGTGATATTATGTTTGGATTGCTGAATGCCCATCAGCCGTTCCACATATTTACCGATACAGTCATTCTCAAGATTGACCGTATCACCGACACGTCTGTTTGACAACGTAGTGATTGATGCAGTATGGGGGATGATAGAAACGCGGAAGCAGTCCATTTCAACAGCTGCTACTGTAAGGCTGATTCCGTCGATAGCCACAGAACCCTTTTCAACGATGTACCGCAGAATGCCAGGGGCGGTTTTGATCGTGTACCAAACGGCATTATCATCTTTCTGAATGGCAGAAACCGTTCCGGTGCCATCGATATGGCCTGAAACAATATGTCCCCCAAATCTTCCGTTTGACGGCATTGCACGTTCCAGATTGACAGGGCTTCCCTTTTGTAAGCTTCCAAGAGAGGAGCGGTTAAAGGTTTCGTGCATAACATCAGCAGTAAATCCGCCTTGAGAAAAGGCTGTAACCGTGAGACATACACCGTTGACCGCGATGCTGTCCCCTATGTGGACATCCTGCATGACTTTCTTTGCCTGAACAGAGATAGAAGAGGACGCTGCACCTTTGCGGACGGTTTGTATTTTGCCGATTTCTTCTATGATACCTGTGAACACCTGATTACCTCACTTTCCAATAAAATATCTTCCTCAAACCATGAGATTGCTGGCTTGCTTAAATGAAAAGCCTGGTCGGGGCTATCTATGCCAAAGCCCATTACTGGGGTTTTTCCGCAGCCTCCAAACAGTTTAGGGGCAATGTAGGCCTGTACTTTGTTGACGATTCCGCATTGCAGGGCAGACCAGTTTAACATACCGCCTCCTTCTAGTATCACACTGTCAATGTTTCTTTCACCCAGAGCTGTCATAAGGCAGTTCAAATCAATATGTCCTTCTTTTTGAGGGAGTACCAGGATGTCACAGCCTGCTTCCAGATACGGGCGATGCTTTTCTTGATCCGTATTTGCCGTAGCAAGGAGAGTGGCAGCAATTCCGGTGGTGGTAACAAGCTTTGCACTTAAGGGCGTTTTTAGATGGGTATCACAGACAATGCGGAGCGGATTTCTGCTATTCTCCAGCCGACAGGTCAACAGCGGGTCGTCCGCAAGGACAGTACCAACCCCTGCCATAATGGCAGAATAGCGGTGCCGGTCCTCATGAACCCGTCTTCGCGCCGCTTCACCGGTAATCCATTGGGATTTTCCGGTGCGTGTTGCAATTTTCCCATCCAGTGTCATGGCGTACTTCATGATCACATAAGGGGTTCCGTTTTGGATGTAGTGAAAGAAAATCTGGTTTAGTGCATCGCATTCATCTTTTAGTACTCCTTTTGTGACTTCAATTCCACAGGAACGTAACAGCTCAATGCCTTTCCCCCCTACCAGTGGGTTCGGGTCACAGGAGCCGATTACCACACGGCGGATACCACTCTCTAAAATCGCATCGGTGCAGGGGGGCGTCATGCCAGAATGGCAGCAAGGCTCCAGAGTCACATACATGGCCGCCCCTGCTGGCGATGTTTTGCAGTTAGCCAGAGCATTGCGTTCCGCATGAAGTTCCCCGTATTTCTGGTGATATCCCTGTCCGATGATCTCACCGTCTTTCACAATCACCGCCCCCACCATGGGATTTGGACTTGTAAAACCACATCCTTTCTTTGCAAGCTGTAAGGCAATTCTCATGTATTCCGTATCAGTCATACAACACCTCCAAAAAACAAAATGCCTTGAACAAAGTTGTTCAGGGCATATATAAATCACGTGTACAAATGGGTATATTTTACAATAAAAAAACTCTGGAACAAAAAAATGGTTCCAGAGCGAATTTACATATACACAGAAATACTGTGACTTATCATCTTCTTTTTTCCAGACTATACTGTCGGCTTCGGAATCACACCGAATCATGCCTTGCGGCTCGTGGGCTTTACCACCGGTAGGGAATTGAACCCTGCCCTGAAGATTTTATTCAATTAAGAGTCATTATACTACGTGTTTTTCATTTGTCAACTGTTAATATTATGCTCACGCATTGGAGATATTTCTAAGTAGCCATTCACAAAGTCTGTAAATGAGTTACAGAATGTCTTTTCCCACCTTGTTCGTAATTTTATTTTTACACGCCCTAACCCATTGACAAATCAGTAATTAAGCTTTGTTTCAGGGAACATCCCCGCTAAATATTATGTCGTTTAATGCAATATACACAATAATAAATAATAAATAAAACTCATTGACATCAAAATACACAACTGCTATAATAGGTTTAACGTTAAATCAACAATACATAACATGCTGCGGGGTAAGTTTAACGTAAAACTATATAGAAACATATCAAAGGAAGGGGAAGATTTATGAAAAAAATGAAAAGGCTTGTCAGTATGCTCATATGTATACTGCTAGTCGCAACAACGTTAGTTGGATGCAAAAAAAACGAAACATCTGCAGTGGGAGCAACTACAGAGGGAGTGACTGCAGGGGTACCTGCGGCGGCGCCTGCTGAAAAATTCCAGATTAAGCTTGGTATCTGGCCGGAAGATACATTAACTGACGATGTTAAGCTTCATGAAGGATATGTAAAAACCTTCAATGAGAAGCACCCTAACGTAGAAGTGATTCCTGCATATTACAAATACGCGACGGATACATTCGTATCCTTAGCAGAATCAGGAAACCTGCCTACTATTTTTGATACATGGTTTACAGAGCCGCAGAAGTTAATTAATGGAGGTTTTGTGGCTGACATAACGGATGAATTAAAGGCCAGAGGCTGGGACACAGCAATGAATCCTTCTATCCGTGATATGCTTTCCAAAGATGGCAGGATCTATGGACTTCCCCGTGATGGATACGCACTTGGTTTGATGCTTAATGTTGAGCTTTTTGAAGAAGCCGGCTTGATTGATGCCAATGGATATCCCCAGTATCCCAAGACTTGGGCTGAACTTGCTGAGACAGCTAAGACAATCAAAGATAAGACAGGTCAGGCCGGTTTTTGCCTTTTAGCGAAAGACGGAGCAGGCGGCTGGCACTTCAGCAACATTGCCTGGGGATTTGGTGCAACGTTTACACTTGAAAAAGACGGAAAATATGTTGCGAATGTAAACAGTCCTGAAGCAATTGCTGCTATGGATTATGTAAAATCTTTAAAATGGGATTATGACGTACTTACTGCCGATCCTACCAATGAAGATTGGGGAACGGGTTTTGGTGCATTGGGAACCGGAACAGCTGCTATGTATATGGCGGCAAACGATGCAGTAAACCAGCCTACACAGGTTAATGGTCTTCCTGTTGATAAGTTATCTATCGTTCCTATTCCTGCAGGGCCGAAAGGACAGTACTCCTTATCTGGTGGTACTCCATATATGTTCTCAAAAGACGCAACACCGGAACAGATTAATGCAGCGCTTGATTACCTTGAGATTATGGGGAAAGCGCCAGTTGCCACAGAGGTAGCGATTGCCGGCATGAAAGCGGATGATCAGAACAAAGTTAACAACAATGTACCTGTAATTCCTCGTTTCCCCTGCTGGGTAGATCAGAAAGTTCTGGATGCGGAAAAGGCAGTAACAGAAGAATACAGTAACGTTGATATGAAGCTTTATAACGACTATTTTAATATTATCAAAACAAGTGGCAATTTAAGAGCAGAAGAACCCGGTTCTGCACAGGATCTATATGCGGAACTCACAAAAGTTCTTCAGGCAGTTATCACAGATAAGAATGCGGATATTCCTGCACTTATGAAAACAGCAAACGATAATTATCAAGAGATGTTAGACCAAAAGGTCAACAAATAAATATAGCAAATAGGCTGATGGGGATCTTTTGCAAGATGCCCATCAGCTTTGATAAGACATTTAGAACATAAGGAGGGAAGATAACGTGGCTGAAACTAAGCATAATCCGCCAAATAAGACAAGGCGGACAGGATTTAAAAAAAGAGATCTGACAGGATGGTTTATCATGCTGCCTACAATCCTGCTATTTGCATTTTTCGTATGGGAGCCATTGATTGAAAGCATCCGACTCTCTCTTTATACCGCGAAAGGGATTCGTCTCCAGGAGTTCGTAGGCCTTCAAAATTATGCAAAAGTTTTGAAACACCCGGACTTTCTTGCGGCTTTTTCCAATACATTTGTCTATATTTTATGGTCCATAATTATCGGGTTCTTTGTACCTATCGTACTGGCAATTCTGATAACAGAAACAACATTTTTTAAGAGCTTTTTCCGAGTTGGCATATATTTTCCGAATGTCATGCCGGGTCTTGCCATGGTTTTGATGTGGGGGTTCTTTTTCCGTCCCGGCAATACCGGAGTTTTAAACATTATTTTAGAGAAAATCGGGATAGCACCGCAGATATGGCTTACAAATCCAAAGTGGACGATCCCTTTAATTGTAGCTGTTATGACTTGGAAAGGTGCCGGGTCTACTGCATTTATTTATATGGCAGGTATAACTAACATTAACCCTGAACTTTATGAAGCAGCTACCATAGATGGTGCAGGAATTTTAGAACGAATGCGCTATATTACTATTCCAAACATTTTTGCTCTAGGTAAGACATTATTGATTTTGCAGATTATAGCGGTATTTCAGATTATTTATGAACCACTGGTTATGACCAATGGTGGGCCAAATAATGCAAGTATTTCAATTATGCAATTGGTATACAATTATGCCTTCAAGGATTTTAATTATCCGATGGCGGCTGCGTTATCCGTTATGATGAGCATTGTTTTAATCATTCTGAGCGGCATGTATTTTAAATTTACCGCATCAAAAGAAGATTAGGGGGGATTTGAATGTTATTTGACAGTTATAGAAGAAAAGAAGACGGAGTCGTCCGTTTTTATGACCTTCATTCCAAACGCACCAGAACATTGCTTATCCTTATTTATTTGCTGTGTATTGGCATTGTTATTGCCTCTTTGTTTCCCCTTGTCTGGGTATTCCTGGCGAGCTTTAAGGATATTAAGGAATTTAGAAGAAGCGCAACAATTCTGCCTTCCAATTTTAATTTTAGTACATATGTAAAAACGTGGAATGATTTAAAGTTCGGTAAGTTTTATATTAATTCTTTCATTTCTGTAATAGGCAGTGTTGTAAGTGCTGTTATTTTTAATGGCCTGATCGCTTATGTACTTGGCATTATAAAACCCAAGGGACATAAAATCGTCTTCGGACTGGTTATGTGGAGTCTTTTGATTCCTGCTACAACCAGTGTAGTTGCTTTATTTGTCAACATTAACAGAATCGGATTAAATCAATCTTTTTTACCGCTTTGGCTGTCGTTTGGAGCCAATGCATTTTATGTGATTTTATTGAAACAGTTCTTTGAAAGTCTGCCTAAGGAATTAATTGAGGCAGCCAGGTTAGACGGATGCAGTTACTTAAAGACATTTGCAAGAGTCGTACTTCCCCTGTCAAAGTCCATTGTTATGGTAGTCGTTATCTTTGCAATTAATGCAGCCTGGTCTGATTTCCTTCTTCCTTACCTGGTACTTAACGGGTCCGGGAAGGAGACGGTGATGGTAAGACTGTTTATGTTTCGTACATCCAATGCAACGGATGTAGAAATATTACGGGCAGTAGCATTCTCAATTATACCTCCTATCATTTTATTTACAGTATTTCAGAAACAGATAACAGAAGGTGCGGCAGCAGGAGCAATAAAGGGGTAGAATATGGCAAAATCAGCAGATATTTATTATAAGGTACACCCGTGGAAAATTACCGAAGAAGGATTTAACAAGGATTATGCATTAGTTTCTGAATCGATCTTTTCGCTGGGTAATGAGTACATGGGGACCAGGGGCAGTTTTGAGGAAGGATATTCCGGCAACAGCCTCACCGGAAATTATTTTAACGGCATTTATGAAAGTATACAGCTTGAGAAATCAAGCTATAAAGGAATTGTTGACAAAACAGATTTCATTGTAAATTCTGCAGACTGGTTATATACCCGAATCGAAGCCGATGGAGAATTATTAGATTTAAACACAGTAAAGTTTAAAGACTTCTATAGGGAATTAGATTTAAAAAGTGGTATTCTGACCAGATCCTATATATGGGTATTAGCAAATGGAAAAGAAATAAAATTTGAATTCACACGCTTTCTGTCGATGAAAGAGGCAGAGACCGCAGTTCAGAGAATTACAATAACTCCTCTTAACTTCTCCGGAGAAATAATGCTTCATTCCGGTATTGATTTTACCCAGATCCATCATATGACTGGGCGTAATATGTGGAAGGTCGTGTCAGGATCAGCAGATGAAAGTACCATCAGTATGCTTGGAAATACCATCGGTACGGATCTGTCTCTTTTGGTGAGCTGTAAGTTTCTTTGCGATTACATAAAAAAAGAAGATGAACAGGAAGAGAAGCAATACATCAGAAGATTCACACTTTTGGTTGAAGAAGGGAAAACATTGGAATTTACCAAAATTATCAGAAATATCAGCCGAAAGGGGAAATCGGATTCTGATAAGAAAGCATTTGAAAAGAAGTGTGAAGAGAATGCGGCGGTTTTAAATGCATTGACCTATAGTAAATTAAAAAGTGAAACAATTGCATGGTGGGATAGGGCATGGCAGGAATCTGATATAGAGATAAAGGGAGATGAGCTGAATCAGCAGGGGATCAGATACTGTATATTCCAGATGCATCAGACTTATCATGGCGCTGATAAAGGAACGATTATAGGGGCGAAAGGATTGACAGGAGAAGCTTACAGCGGCAATACATTCTGGGATACAGAAGCTTATTGCCTGCCTTTCTATATCTTTAATAACCCACAGGCAGCAAAGCATTTGCTGGAGTTCCGTTACCTGACACTTTCAGAAGCTATGGACAGAGCAAAAGATCTTGACTGTGAAGGCGCCTTTTATCCCATAGCTACGATAACGGGAAGAGAATGCTGCACACTCTGGCAGCATGCAAGTCTGCAGCTGCAGGCATCCACAGCGGTAGCTTACGGTTACTGGCATTATGAAAATATTACAGGCGACAACCAGTTTATATTTGAAAAAGGTCTTCCGATTCTGATCGAAGTCAGCAGAATGTTAGCTTCCAGAGGAGATTGGAGCGGCGATGGCATCCGTTATGGATTCTATGGAGTTATGGGGCCGGATGAGTTCCAGATGATGGTGAATCATAACTGCTATACCAATTATATGGGTAAAAAGACTCTGGAATATACTTTGGATGTATTAAAAAGATGCTCTGAAATGGCACCTGAAATTTATGATGCTGCCATTCGGGACCGGGGCCTGACAGAGAAGGAAACTGAGAAGTTTCGTATGATAGCAGAGAATATGTACATTCCTTATCAGGAAGAAACAGGGATTTTTGAACAGCACGAGGGATATTTTAATCTTCCACATATTGACATTGATCAGATATCCATGGAGGAATTCCCGCTTTATCACCACTGGACCTATGACAGGATATACCGGAATAACATGTTAAAGCAGCCAGATGTCTTAATGATGATGCTCCTTTACAATAAAGATTTTACCAAGGAACAATTAGAAAGTAATTATGATTACTATGAGCCAAAATGTATTCATGAAAGCTCGCTTTCCCCTTCTGTACACTCCATTTTGGCTTCTCAGCTTAAAAAAGAGGAGGAAGCATATAAATTCTTCGGATTTGCTACCAGAATGGATCTGGACAACTATAACAGAAATACGGGGGAAGGCCTGCATACCACCTCCATTGCAGCAGCCTGGATGAATATCGTATATGGATTCGGAGGAATGAGATCGGACGGGAAAGAACTTTCCTTCGCGCCTTCTCTGCCGAAGCAGTGGGAAGGATACTCTTTTCGGGTGCATTGGAAAGGAGATATCTTATTCGTAGCCATTGACAAGGATCATATGAGAATATCCTCGAAAAAGGGCAGCGGCATTAAGATCCTGATTTATGAAAAAGAATATACCATAGGTCAGGAAGAAGTGGTAGTTCCTGTAATCCGTTAGGTGAGGAGCCGCCCTATGGCGGCTCCTTTCACTATATTTTTGCTGCTCGGGCGGTAGATTGAGAGGAATGGTACATGATTAGCTGGAAGATCGAAGAGAGTGGATATGATTCCCGGAAGGCAATCAATCTGGGTAATAAATTTCTAACCGGCAATGGTTATATGGGGATCAGAGGAACATTGGAGGAGTACACAAAAGAACAGTTTCCTGCTGTGAATCTGGCTGGTATTTACGATCAGACAGGAAATGGCTGGAGAGAGCCTCTAAATGCTCCCAACGGTTTATATACCAGACTTCTGATAGAAGGGGATGAATATAGCCTGCCTGAAAAGGATTGGATGTCCCATAAGATGACTCTGAACTACAGGTATGGACTATTCGGCCGTGAGACTGTATTTCAGACGAAAAAAGGAAACATATCGTTACAGACCGAAAGATTTGCAAGTATGGAAGAAAAACACCTGATCGTCTTAAAGACAACGCTTACTCCTTCCTTTGACGGAGAGGTGGAGGTTATAACAGGGATTGACGCTGATGTCTGGGACATTAACGGTCCTCACTATGACAGCGTAGATACCGGTTCTTTGAATGAATGCCTGTATGCATTGGGTACTACCCATGAGAACCAGGATCAGGTGGTCGTGTTTGAGACCGTTGGGCTTCCAGGAAAGACGGATCAGATGGTCAGCAGTGATGACCGGAAAGTAACGCGGTATATCAACATACCGGTAAAAGCTGGTGGGCAGTACAGCTTATATAAATACATAGCTGTTTATACCAGTAAAGACTGTAAGAACTATAAGGCAGAAGCAAAAAAGCTTGTACTAAAGGCCAAGGAAGCCGGATATGAACAATTGCTTTCAGATCATAAAAGCAACTGGGAAGAGAAATGGAAGGTCTCCGAAGTTTCTATTGAAGGAGATGATGAGGCAATGGAAGCTCTAAACTATTCTCTTTACCATCTTCACAGCATTGCACCTAGACACTCTGAAAGTCTGTCCATTGCAGCCAGAGGGCTATCAGGTCAGACTTATAAAGGAGCGGTATTTTGGGATACCGAGATGTTTATGCTGGACTTTTTCCTCTTTACAGAGCCCCAAGTAGCGAAAACCTTGTTAAAATACCGCATTGATACGCTTCCCGGTGCCCGAAAGAAGGCTGAGAGTTATGGGTTTGACGGCGCCTTTTATGCCTGGGAGAGTCAGGAAGGCGGATATGATGCCTGTTCTGATTACAATGTAACAGATGTATTTACCGGCCGTCCAATGAGAACTTATTTCAAGGATAAGCAGATCCATATATCGGCAGCAGTGGTTTACGGCATTATGCGTTATACCTTATTTACCGGGAAAAGAGATTTGCTCTCAGAAGGCGGGGCGGAAGTGATATTAGAATGTGCCAAATTTTACTACAGCCTTTTAATCAGGAGAATCAAAGAGGAGCGTTATGAGCTTTGGGATGTAATCGGTCCAGATGAGTACCATGAGAGAGTAAACAATAATGCATATACCAATCGAATGGCGAAGTATACCTTTGATGCAGCGGTTGAAGTATTAAAAGAAAAGATGGCAGAAGGAAATGAAAATTCTGCACAGAAGAAAGAACTGCTTGAGAGACTGGAGGATGCAGCAAAACATCTTTACATTCCTGAACCTGATGAAAAGACCGGTATTATTGAACAGTTTGACGGCTACGAGCTGCTGGAAGAAGTTTCAATTGCCGAGGTGAAGGAAAGACTTCTGCACGAAAAAGAATACTGGGGAGGAGCTTATGGTGTGGCATCCCATACCAAGATTATAAAGCAGGCGGATGTTGTTACCATGATCAATTTATTCTCCAATGAGTATGATGTTGATACGCTTTATAAAAACTGGTCTTACTATGAACCCAGGACGGAACACGGCTCTTCCTTAAGTGCCTGCATGTATTCCATGCTTGCCTGCAAATGCGGTATGGCGGATAACGCTTATCCCTTCTTTATCAAGTCAGCCGTAGCAGATCTTTTAGACGGCGGAAAGCAATGGGCCGGACTTATCTATATCGGCGGAACCCATCCGGCAGCCAGCGGCGGAGCTTATATGACTGCTGTGGAAGGGTTTGCCGGTCTGCGGATCGAGGACGGAGAGCTTAAAGCGTCCCCCCGGCTTCCGGCCGCCTGGAACAAATTAAGCTTTAACGTTTATTATCAGGGAGATTTGTATCAGATTATTGTAACAAAGGAAGAAGCACAAGTAAAAAAATGTCAGAGTGATATCACACTTTCTCTTTCAACAAGATGAATCGGAAGAATGATCTCATTGTTTTCAATCGGTTTGTTGTCAAGTTTATCCATAAGGAAGTAAACAGCCAGTTTGCCTTTTAAAGGAGCATCCTGATGAATGGTGGTAAGCCTTGGTGATGTAAGCTGGCACAGGTTAATATCATCAAAGCCTATGACGGAAAAATCTTCAGGAACTCTTTTGCCAGCTTGTGTAAGACCTGACATGATTCCTGCGGCCAAAATATCTGCTGTAGCAAATATGGCTGTCAGATCATTTCTGGCAGCCAATTGTGTGCCAAGGGTTATGGTTGTTGCCGTATCAAGCTCTTGTTCGAATACCAGGTCTTTACGAAAAGGAATGGAAGCATCCGCCAGAGCGTTTTTATAGCCCTGAAAACGTTCGTAAACAACGCCCTTTTTTCTGATGGTAGGAGAGGCAAATGCGATATCTTTATGACCTTTGTCTATGAGATATTTGGTGGCGGTATATCCACCGTCATAGTCCTGAAGGCCTACATTACAAATATTCGGATGAGTTACATAGCTGTCGATTAGTACCACAGGTATTTTAAGATTGGTAAGTGCTTCAAAAAATTCATCCTGGAATACACCGGTACAAAAAAGGCCGTCAACATTCCAGTTAAGAAGAAAATTCATTAAATCCGAAGTGGTTTCCACGGTACGGAGCATTAAATAATATCCGTTTTCCCTTAAGGTTTTTTCAATGGAACCTATGAAGGCGGAATGAAAGGGATCTTCCACAATACTTTCTTTTTTATTTGAAGTAAGGTGACTGATCATCCCGATAACCTTAGAGGAACTTGACACCAGAGCGCGGGCAGACATATTCGGAACATAACCCAATCGATCGATGGCTTCATTAATAAGGGTAATGGTCTCTGTTGATACCCGTCCCGCCCTTCCATGAATTACATTGGAGACGGTGGTGCAGCTTACCCCTACAGCCTGTGCAATATCCTTTATTGTGGCCATTTTTATGTTCCTTTCTTTCGCAAGTTTAATGTTAAACTGAATTAGTAATAGTTTAGCATAATTGAAGGGGAATGTACAGATTAAATGAGTGTCCCAAAGAGCAGGCAATGTAATTTAAAAAAATATTATAGGGAGAGGTAATTATGATTCACGGAGTGATTTTTGATTTAGACGGAGTCCTGGTATCCACAGACGAATTGCATTTTAAGGCCTGGAAGATGCTGGCAGAGGAACTTGGTATTGATAGATTTACAAAGGAAGATAACAAAAAGCAAAAAGGTGTCAGCAGAATGGAATCTCTTGAAGTGGTATTAAGTAAGGGAAATAAAAAATATACCCAGGAAGAAAAGGAAGAGTTCGCTGAGAGAAAAAACAATTATTATAAAGAACTTTTAGGGGAGCTTGATGAGCAGGCCATTCTTCCTGGGGCTGTAGAGTGTTTAAAAATGTTAAAGAGCAAAGGGATATTAATCGGTGTAGGCTCAGTGAGCAGGAATGCCCCTTTGATTCTAGAAAAAACAGGAATTCTTCCTTACATTGATAAGGTAAGCTGTGGACTTGATATTACAAGGTCTAAACCGGATCCTGAAGTTTTTGAAGTTGCAGCAAACAAACTAGGTTTGAATTTTGAGGATTGCCTGGTGGTAGAGGATTCATTGGCGGGGATTGTAGCTGGTAAGGAGATACATATGAAAACCCTTGGAGTGGGACCGGAGCATGCACAGCTACGGGCAGATTATGCAGCACCCGGACTTGCGGCAGACATTGACTGGAAAGGGATTTTAGGAGCATAAGGGATTGAAATACCGATACACATAGTCAAACCTCCAACTGATGTAAGATAGAATTACTCAGTTTGGAGGTGTTTTTATGGGACGAATTTGTCTGACTGGGTGATTTAATGGCAAAACCGGGCGGTGTTTATTGTAAGAGAATGTTGACACCAACCGGTATGTCTGCTTTAATTGTAATGTAAACTAGCTATTATTTAAGTACGCATATAAATATACAATACTGGTATAAAAGTATAGTACATGCAAAAAGGAGAGTGTGAATGAGTTTTTCGTGTATTTCAAAAGCTGAAGATTTGGAGAATACAGGATTTAGTTATACCTTATCTCTGATCAATGGAAAATATAAAATGGTAATCTTATATTGTTTGAAGGAGTTTGAAGTAGTAAGATATAATGAAATGAGAAAGTACATCAAAACGATCTCATATAAGACTTTGAGTACAATGCTGAAAGAATTAGAAGCTGACGGGCTTGTCCACCGGGAGGAATATCCACAAATTCCGCCTAAGGTTGAATACAGCTTAACCGAACGGGGCAAATCCTTGATTCCAATTCTTGATATCATGTGTAATTGGGGAAATACCAACCGTACGACATGACAAGGAATTTCAATAAGAACTTTAAATAGTTTTACATATCATGGGAGAGGCGAGTGTGGACATACAATTTAGAAAAGGAACGGTAGAATATTTAGATGGTTGTATAAAAGCGATGGAAAATTCATCGATGTGTACGGCTTATTTTCAATCGGAAGAGAGCAGAAAGAATGCAGTGATGGAAGGTATAAATAGAGGAACTTTGTATGTGGTTCTGTGTAGCGGTGAATGCGCCGGATTTGCATATTTTATACCGGAAGGTGCCTTTCACGCATATCATTACCTGCACCTCATTGCCATTAAAGAGGAATACAGGGGAAAAGGGATAGGAAAGAAATTACTGGAATTTATAGAAGATATGCTTTTTAAAAGCAGAGATAAAATATTTTTATTGGTTGGTGATTACAATCCAGATGCAAAGATTTTTTATGAGAAATTAGGATATAAGTACCTGGGAACGATTCCAAGCCTTTATCGAAAAGGGATAGACGAATTTTTAATGATGAAGGTATATGAAGAGGGAGAGTAATTCAGGCAAAATCTCATGACATGTGGAAGCTGTAGCGCTCAGTATTTATAGATTATAAGGGTAATAATTCAGCAGTCTTTAGGTCCGGCTTGCTTAAGAAGGTTAATTGTTTATAATTTCAGCTTGGAACTTCAACATGAAGGTGGGGAGCAATAAAATGAGTTTAGACTTCAGTATCAAAACTCTTATATTTACAATTGTTATAGGACATCTTTTTTCTGGAATATTAGGTATCGCCTACATGATCCAGCATAAAAAGGATTCTTCTTTATATATCTTTTTATTTGCAAGACTGTTTGATACAATTGCATGGGTTTTTCTTGGGTTACGGGACGTTATCAATATATTTATTTCAATATCCCTTGGTAATTCCTTTTTAATTATAGCTCAGACCACGCAGATTATTGCGTTCCTAATTATAAAGAAACGCTGTAACAAATTGATAAAACGGGCATATGTTATTGCTTCCGCCATTTCTATTGTGGTGATCCATCTAGCCATATTGCTGCAATATACAGAGGGTGTGCGGATTTCAATTATGTCTATCAGTATGATTATCCTTTGGTGCTTCCCAATCTATGTATTTTTAATGGATAAAAATTCATCGGTTTTACAAAAGACAGTTGCTTTTATTTATTTAGCAGGATTTATTTTACTTATTCTAAGGGCCTATATGGGAATCGGTTTAAGAGAATCCGTGTCTTTGATGTCGAATAATATATACAATGTTTAGTTTTTCCTTTGCTTATATCTGATTATGCTGATCGGAAATATTGGTTTTATCCTTATGGCAAAGGAAAAGTCGGATTTGGAATTGACTAAGGTTGCTACATATGACGAATTGACGGGTATATTCAACCGAAGAGAATTTTTACTGCGGGCTAAAGAGAACGTCTCATTATTCTCAAGAAGAAAGGAGCCTATTTCATTCTTTCTTATTGATCTGGATAATTTTAAAAAGATCAATGATGTTTATGGTCATTTTGCAGGAGATATGGTGCTGAAAGATTTTGCAGTGAAAATAAAAAGTCAATTAAGGGATTATGATCTGTTTGGCAGAATTGGCGGCGAAGAATTTACAGTACTGCTTCCGGGAACGAATGAAAAGGAGGCCCTGGAAGTTGCAGAAAGATTACGAAGGATTTCAGAGAAAGCTACTGTCAACGTTGGCAGAGATCATATTATAAAATATACAATAAGTATAGGAATTGTCACTGTTATTCCAGATGAACACACTTCTATAAACACACTATATAAAATAAGTGATGATGCCTTGTATGCGGCAAAAAGAAATGGACGGAATCGGATTGAAGTAGTTAAATAGTAGCAAGAGCATTAATCTTTCATTTATTAAAATATGCAAAAGGAGTAGAGCGGTTGAACTATAAAAGAGAACAGCTTATATTAGAATTAAGAAAGATCCAGGAAAATCAATACATGGTGTCAGAAGAACAGGACCCCTGGGATTTTGTATTGCAGATGCTTGATCATATCGGTGATACGGATTCAGAGTTTCGTGATGATTTAATATATAATACTTTTAGTGAGTGGATAGAAGGGAAGGAATTTTTCAATGAAGAGCAGCTTAAATATATTCTTTCCGTTCTTATAGATAAAGAACATTTATTTTATCAAATAGGCAGCGACGGGAATGACAGTGTTTTTACAAGGACATTCTCAGCGCTTGTCGTGGTTCTGATTTTAATTAGACATAGAAAAAAGGCATTTTTAAATGTTGATGAGTTTATTGAAATCAAGAACAAAGTGTTAGAATACTATATTTCGGAAAAAGACTTAAGGGGTTATATTCCGAAATCGGAATGGGCACATGCAGCAGCGCATGGCGCCGATTTAATGGATGAGTTGGTACAATGCCGTGAATGCAACGAGGATATAACGAAAGAAATTTTAAATGCTTTTAAGAAAATTTTGCATAATGGAAAATATATTTTTCATACGGAAGAAGACGAGCGTATCTGTCGTGTTGTTTTTAGAATCATGAAAGGGAATCTTTTGTTAAACCAGGCGATGATCAATTGGATCGAAGAGCTAAGCGAATGTGCTGAATGGCAGAATGGCCGGAAACAGTATATTGCCAGAGTCAACTCAAAGAACTTCTTAAGATGTTTGTATTTTAAAACAATGCACTACGACAGTACATTGAACCTAATAAATGTAATGTTTAAAGCAGAAGAAAAACTAAACCGCTTTCTTAAAATTGATAAGGAATTAATAGAAGATCAATTTTAACAGCTTCACTGACAGTAGTTGTCAGTGAAGCTGTTTTATAATAAAGATAACATCGTTTTTTCTTGCGGCTGGCCATTTGGTCCGCACTGAGAAATTAAAAAAATGGAGGATAAGTATATGAATAAAAACGTTGTATATCTTTATGTTTTTGATACAATGGCTGATTGGGAAATAGGTTATTTAACTGCGGAACTGGCCTCCGGAAGATATTATAAGAAAGGCCTGGCCCCTTCGAAAATCGTTACGGTTGGAACGAAAAAAGCTCCTGTTATAACAATGGGAGGTCTAAAAATATTACCGGATATAGAACTTGATGAGTGTACCATGGAAAACGCAGATGCCTTGATATTGCCTGGAGGAGATACATGGTTAGAAACGGTTCATGACCCCATTTTGTCTATGGCAGAGCAGTGTTTAAAGAAAGGTATTATTGTGGCTGCTATTTGCGGAGCTACAATGGGCCTTGCCCGGAAAGGATTGTTGGATTCAAACCGGCATACAAGCAATGACTTGGGATACCTTAAAATGATCTGTCCAGGCTATGGAGGAGAACAGTACTATAAGCAGGAGGCTGCCGTAACGGATGGGAACTTAATAACCGCTTCCGGAATCGCTCCCCTGGAATTTTCTCTCCATGTACTGAAAGCTTTGGATGTATTTTCTGCAAAAACACTAGATCCCTGGTATAATCTTTATAGGACACAGAAAGCCGAATATTTTTATGCGTTAATGGATTCAATCCAATCATGAAATTACTATTTAATCGTGTCCCGAACAAATTCAAAGTACAGGAATTATAGTGAAGCAGTTAAACTGCTAATAAACATAACGCCAAGGGCGCATTTTGCGTCCTTGGCGTTATGCTTATTTTTGCTTTAAAATCATTCGCCCCAGAATGACAGAGCAATCCTCTGCCCCTGATCAATTTTCGCCCACTGTTCTTCTTCTGTCAGCTCGTTGCCGCCGTCACAGGAAGCAAATCCACACTGGTGAGAGAGGAGCAGACGGTCCTTTGGGATTATTTCAGATGCCTCGTTTAGCAACCGGATCACACGGGCTTCGTCGTCCAGTGTGTTGGTTTTTGATGATAATAAGCCCAGCACAATCTCTGTATCTGGCTTATCCTGAAATACTTTTAACGCTTCAAGTGATCCAGCCCGGTCGTCATCCCATTCCAGGAAAAAGCGGTCATATTTTAACTGTTTTAAAAACAGGTTGGCAATCTTAACATAGGAGCCGCCGCCCATATTTCGTGAATCGTAGTTGCCGCGGCAGTTGTGGGTCCACATAGCAAGCCCCAGGCTGTGCCCGAAATCAATCACTGCATTATTGATTTCAATAAATTCGGCGGCAAGTGTCCTAACTTCCTCCTGGTTGATGTGTTCACCCGTATACGGGGAATTGGGATTATCGTCTGCGAAAAGTTCCCAAAGACAATCATCCAGCTGCAGGATTTTTCCGCCGGCAGCAGCATATTCTTCTACAAATTCTATGTAGGCCCGGGTCAGTCCAGCTTTCAGCTCCTGCGGGTTATTGTAAACAGAATTATCACCGCCGATGTTATCTGACCACAAAAGCTCTCCAAAGATATGGGATGGTGATGGGATACATAGCTTTGTTTCTCTGTTTTCGGCAATGGATTTCAACTGCTCAAAAACTTTGATGAAATGATGATTCCTGCCGCTTAACGGTTCCGTGATCCTAAGGCCGATGTCCCGGCGGGTTTCGTATTTCTGGGTATCATCTTTGTCGCGGAAGAAGTAGCCGTGCTCTGCGATGTAACGGCTTACGCCATGAAATCCCCAAACAAAGTCCAGATGCCACATGGACTTGGAATACTCGCCATCGGTAATGACGGTTAATCCATGCTCGATTTGTTTTGCGATGACATCTTTCGTTGACTCGGTTTCGCACTGTTCATAGCCCTCAAATTCTTTATAGAACGGGTAGGTAATATCATCCCGCTTTTCAATCTGGTTCTTGTATTTCAATAAAGCTGCCGGGCGCAGCAGACTGCCTACTGTCTGGAATTTTTTGCTCATTGGAAAGTCCTCCTTTATCAGGTACATCAATTATTTAGTAAACTGATTGTATCATCCAGGGAGGACTTATTGGTAACATGAAAAAAGTATGTCGAGTTATAGCTTTAGACTATAACCCGTTTTTAACATCAACACCGTATTCGGCCACAACCGTTTTCAATTCCTCAAGGTACATTGCCGCCTGACGTGATAACTGAATATCTTTGTGGGAAATCCAGCCAACCTCAATTGAATCGTTAACGCGGAGCGGTACTGCCGTGATATTATCGCCGTTTAAGTCTGCGCTTACAATTCCTGTGGAAATTGTATAACCGTTAAGTCCTATCATAAGGTTAAAAATAGTGGCTCTGTCACCGACATGAATGTCTTTCTTTGCGTATTCCGTGCTTAGTATTTCCTCTGAGAAATAGAAGGAGTTGTAATCCCCCTGCTCAAAGGACAAGCGGGGGTAATCAGCCAGGTCTTCAAGAGTCACGTATTTTTTCCTGGCAAGGGGATTGGAGGTACTTATAAAAACATGAGGAACGGCGGTAAACAGCGGGTGAAATGTCAGATTGTTTTCCCGCATCAGCTTTTCTAACACCTGGCGGTTAAAATTGTTCATGTAGAGGATACCGAGTTCGCTGCGCAGGCTTTTCACATCCTCCACAATCTCAAAAGTCCTTGCTTCCCGCAGCGTGTATTCATATTCTTCTGCATCGGTTTTCTTCACCATATTAACAAATGCATTCACGGCAAAGGCGTAGTGCTGAGTGGATATGGAGCACAAACGCCGTGACGGTTTCTTGTTCAGCCAACGTTGTTCTAAGAGGCTCGATTGTTCAATCACTTGACGGGCATAGCCCAGAAACTCCGCTCCGTCAGTGGTCAGAGAGATGCCTCTGGGAGTCCGGGTGAGAAGTTCGTGTCCTATTTCTGCCTCTAATTCGCGAAGTGCGTTTGAAAGGCTTGGCTGGGCAATAAATAAGCGCTCGGCAGCTTTGTTAATGGAACCGCAGTTAGCCACTTCGATAAAATATTTTAACTGTTGTAATGTCATCTCATATTCCTCCCTTACACAACCGGCTGTATTACCGCCCAAAAATATTCTGCGATTTCCTCCGGCGGCTGTTTCATTTGATTTTTCAACCACCATCGTACCAGATTGACAAAGCTCCCTGAAATATGATCGATGAGAAAGTCATCCGGTACAATGGTATTTTTACGGGTGTTTCCACGAAACATATGCAGCGTCACAAGCTCATGGAAGTATTGATGAAAGTAGCGCTGGAACAGTTCCCCGTTCTCACAGGTCAATAGGATAATCATGGTCCGTCCATGCTCTCTTAAATGATAAAGGATATGAGTGACAATTGTTTTAGGATCGCCGGTCGCCATTGAAAAGTCATGAGTCGGTTCGGCCTCCGGCTTATGAGAGAAAACATGTTCAAAAAGTTCCGCACACATTTCACGCAAAAGATCGTCCTTTGTAGGAAAGTGTGCATAGAAGGTTGTTCGGCCCACGTTAGCCTCATCAATGATTTCCTGTACGGTGATTTGTGAATAGCTGTTATGAATCAGCAGTTTGCTGAATGCATCGAAAATAGCTTCTCTTGTTTTACGTTGTCGTCTGTCCATATACATCTCCATTTTGAACAAATTTACAAATTTGTTCGGTATCGTACATTTTAAAAAAATCGTTTCTTGTATCGCTAATATGTCATTGTTATACTACTTAAAGAACAATATGTTCTGTTGTGAACTTATTGTACTGAAAAGTAACGAAAGAATCAAGAGACAATTTTGGAGGACAGATCATGTTAAAAAAAATAAGCGACTTATTTGCCGGGCCTGCAATGACTATCGTTTCCGGCGGGTTTCTGGTGCTCAGCCTGATGTTTCTGTTTACGGGGAAGGGATTTCTTTTTAACCCGGCATGGATAACCATTGCTTTGTCCGGATACCCGCTTACATATCTTGCAATCACTCGATTGGTATATGAAAAATGGATCTCTTCCGCATTACTGATTTCTATTGCAATGGCGGCCTCCATTGCCATTGGCGAGCTTTTTGCTGCCGGTGAGGTTGCCTTCATCATGTCCATAGGCGCAATTTTAGAGGAAAAAACAGTTGAGCGGTCAAAAAGGGGATTAAAACAGTTAATCAGTCTTACACCCATGATGGGAAGAAGAATTCTTTCTGATCCATCGGGTATCCATGAAGAAATAATCCCGGTGGAACAGATCAAAGAGGGTGATATTCTTCGTATACTGCCAGGGGAAACAATTCCCGTAGACGGTGAAATAGCAGAGGGAAATACATCAATCGACCAATCGATCATAACCGGAGAATCACTTCCAGTGGATAAAAGCGTGGGAGATCAGGTCTTCTGTGGTACGATTAACCGTTTCGGCTCAATTGAAATTGTTACAGCCAGGGTTGGTGAGGATTCTTCCCTGCAAAAACTCATCCGAATGGTACAGGAGGCTGAAAATAAAAAAGCACCTATGCATCGTATCGCGGATAAATGGGCTGCATGGCTTGTGCCGGTGGCATTAGGCATTTCTGTGGCAGCATTTGGTATTACATGGGCTCTTGGAAATGAAATCATGGAAGCTTTAAACCGCGCCGTTACCGTCCTTGTGGTTTTCTGTCCATGTGCGCTGGCTCTGGCTACTCCCACTTCCATTATGGCGGCCATCGGCCAGGCAACTAAGCACGGCATTATCATTAAATCCGGTGAAGCTTTGGAAAACATGGGAAAGGTGGACTGCATTGCTTTTGATAAAACCGGGACTCTGACCAACGGTAATCTTGTAGTCACAGATGTGGTTCCTTTGAACGAAGAAGTAGGGAAAGAACAGCTTTTAAGCTTAGCAGCATCTGCGGAAACCTATTCAGAACATCCCTTAGCCAAAGCAATTGTTGCTCATGCGAAGGAATTGCAGATTGCAATAGGGCCTGCAGACAATTTTCAGATGATGCCGGGAAAAGGTATCTCGGCAACGATCAGCGGACAGACACTGCTTTGCGGAACTGTAAAGTTCTTAAAAGAGTATCAGATACCTATGAATGAATTGGTGTACATCAAATTGAATGAGTTTCGTACACAGGGAAAGGCGATGATACTTGTTGCAAAAGAAAGGTCATTGATCGGAGTGATAACCCTTTCCGATACACTGCGGGATACGGCTCATAGCGTGGTAAGTGAACTCCATGGAATGGATACCCAGGTCGTTCTGCTGACCGGTGATCATATGCAAGCGGCAGGTTATTTTGCTAAACAAATCGGCATTTCGACTGTGAGAGCTGAGCTGCTTCCCGAAGATAAAGTCAGCAGTATTGCGGAACTTAAAAAACAAGGAAAAAGGGTGTGCATGATCGGGGATGGCGTCAATGACGCACCGGCACTTAAACTCGCAGATGTAGGTGTGGCTATGGGGAGTATGGGAAGTGATATCGCCATCGAAGCGGCAGATATTGCTTTGACTGGTGACGATATTTCAATGATTCCATATTTGAAGAGGTTGTCCAATGCCACGGTTCGCACCATAAAATTCAACATCACTGTGTCAATGACAATTAATTTTATCGCCATACTTTTATCCGTAACAGGCGTATTAAACCCGGTTACCGGTGCATTGGTACATAATGCTGGTTCTGTATTGGTGGTATTGAATGCGGCACTGCTCTATGACCGGAAATTCACATAAAAAGGAGACCATGTATTTGCGTGGCTTTATATATGCTATTTTACCAAATTTAATGGAAAATAAATAAGAGTGCAGACCCATAATAATTCGATAGGTCTTGCACTCTTTCATGAATTTATTTTTATTTTATGCAATTACATTTATTTTTTCTTTGATTTGCCTAATTTCATTTTCTAGTGTTAACTGAAGATCAGTTACATTATTTTCAATGGAATTCAAACGGCTTTTTAATTCTTGCGTATCTTTATATATTGCTTGCAATAATTCGTTATCGGTCATGCGTCTGTCCTCCTTTTTATATGTAAAGATTATATCATGACCAAAGTATAAAGTCTATTCAATTATCAAAATACTGGTGTTTCCGTTTGGAGAGCGAGTAATCTATTGTTAAATGCCTGCTCAGGAATTACACCTGACTTTAACGTTGAGTTACTATTTTGCCCACATACCAGTAGGAACGCGGATTTCGTATAAATTTTACAGGAAATTAATAAAAAAACATAAAAAGTGCTACAATATAATATTGCGCTATTTTTTATTGAAAAATAGGCAAACTATCTGTAAAAGAATATCGCTATATCAGAAGGATTTCTTAAATAAGGAGGAGCTTCAATTGCAGAGCTTTTTGGAAAAAACTAATTTTTATATAAATTCCCCGTTTCTGCTGAATAGTTTATTCATATTGGCAGCTTTGATTTGTATTGTGCTATTCCTATTGTATTACCGCCGTTATCATTTTAGTAAGAAGGTGCGTTTCCTGGCCTGCTTCCAGGGAGAAGATAATAAACTTGATCCTGGCGAGTGGGAGAAGCAGATGCTTGATCTGGCAGAAAGCCATAGCCAGGTCAGACTGGTGGGCCATAGCTTTGTTCTTAATGATTATAATCAGGCCGCCTACAAAAAGCTGAATAATATTAGAGACAGCATTTCTGCCGTTTCCACAGATATTATTTCCCTGATTCCGGCAGCACGATGGCTCTTTGATAATTTCCAGATGTTGTACCGGGAAATTAAAAAAGTCCGTACATCGGGAACCAGTTATGCCGTATTGCCGGTTCTGGAAGGAAAAGAATACCGGAACTTTCCCCGTATTTATGTTGTGGCAAAAAAGATGGTGGCTCTTTCCGGCGGACACTTAAGTGAAGAAAATATTTCCGTGATGTTAAAGGCTTATCAGCAGAAAATCCCCCTTACGGACAAGGAGATCTGGGTTCTGCCGGAAGTGCTGGGCTTTTGTATCCTTGAAGAAATCATTGTAATCGCAGATGAAATTCTTCATATGATTGAAGTAAAATCTAAGGCTGAAAAGTTTCTGCGGGATAAGTTAGCGGATAGGAAGGGACCAGCCGATATATCAGCACTGCTTTGCAAAACAGAGGATAACTTAAGACAGAATTACTCGTTCCATGCCCATGTAATACATCTGTTGAAAAACTTATCTTTTGATGAAGCTTCCATTCAAAAATATCTGGAGCATCATTTCTCTTCCCTTGAAAGGCAGGTAAAAACCTCCGGCATTTTCATGGAGGAAGGAAGAATTGAATCATTTCTCGAGACAACCATCCGTACATTAATTGTCAGTCTGAGGGATATTAATGAGGTTGATGAAGAAAAATTCTTTGAGGAATATTCTTGTCTGGAGCGGATTTTATCACAGGATCCGGATGGGGTATATCCAAAGATGGATTTGGAATCCAGAGGTATGTACCGCGGGGTTATCGTTAAATTATCCCATCGTTATCGGCTGCTGGAGGAAAAGATAGCCGGGGACTGTCTGGAACTGGCGGATCAGGGCAGGGAGGACTTACATTGTTCTCATCATGTGGGAGCCTATCTATTGGGTAAGGGTTATCCGATTTTAAAAGCAAAGGCGCTAGGAAAACCGATTCCTCAAACCATTAAGAAAAGGATGAATGTAAATGGCTTCCTTTATTTCCTTACCTTATTCCTTATTATTCCGGGACTTTGCGCCTGCTTCCTCTATGCTTTCCGGAACCTTGGCGGACTTTTAAAGATCAGCCGGCAAGTAATTACCCTTCTGGCGGCACTGCCGCTTTTAATGGGTATTTCCATAGAGATCACAAATTTTATTTTTACAAGAAGAATTAAGGTCAGGAAGATTCCTTCCCTGAATTATCTGGAGGAAATACCAGAGGAAGCAAAAACGTTTGTAGTTATGCCGGTTATTGTCTCCTCAAAGGAACAGGGCCTTGGGTATATGGAACGGCTTCAAAAGCATTATCTGGCAAACCGGCAGCAGGGCCTTTTCTATGCATTACTGTTTGATTTTTCAGATTCTCCGGACCAGTTCATGGAACAGGACCAGGTGATTGAAAATGCCCTTGTTGTACGTATGAAGGAGTTAAATGAGCTCTATCCGTCGGAACAACAGCGCTTTTCCCTGTTTTTTCGCTGCCGCAAATGGAATAAAGCAGAGAACTGTTATATGGGCTGGGAGCGTAAACGAGGAAAGCTTGAAGAGTTTAATAACCTTTTAAATGGAGCGGAAAAGGAGAATACCACCTTCACCTCCATTTACTGTGACGAAAAGCTCCTAACCACCTTCCGGTATGTTATTACACTGGACGCGGATACCAATCTGCTTCGCGACAATGCAGCAAAACTGGTCGGACTGATTGATCATCCTTTAAATAAACCGATTCTGGATCCGGAAGGCCAAAAGGTGGAAGAGGGCTATGTCATCATTCAGCCATCGGTCAGAAACCATATTGTGGATAAGAACGGCAGCAGGTTCACGAAAATCTTTGGAGGAGAATCGGGACTTGCCCATTATGGAACCGTAATATCAGATATTTACCAGGATATTTTTAATAAAGGAATCTATACCGGGAAGGGTATCTATGATCGGGAAGCCTTCCACAAGGTGCTTCAGAACAAAGTACCTGAAAACAGGATTCTCAGCCATGACCTTTTTGAAAGCTGCTATGCAAAGACGGCTTTTTCCAGTACGGTCAAGATTATGGACAATTTCCCGACCAGCGTTTTATCCTTCACCAAAAGGGAACACCGATGGCTGCGCGGGGACTGGCAGCTGCTGCCCTGGCTGTTTTTAAAAAATACCCGGGACGGGAGAAGCTTATGTGCGCTGTCAAAGTGGAAAATCTTTGACAACTTAAGAAGAAGCATGGTTCCTTTCAGTAAGACGTTATTTGTACTACTGAATCTGGCATGGATGCCAAAGGCATATTATCTTTGGTTACCCATTGTTTTCTTTAATGATATATTTACCCTGGTGATTCTGCTGCTTGCAGTAATCACCCAGAAGCTGTTCCGGCCAAAGCTTGCCCTTGTTTATAAATGCTTTTTCAAGGAACTTGCTGCGATGTTTTATAGAGCATTCCTGGAGTTTACAATCACTCCATATCGTGCTTATGTCGCAACGGATGCAATGATCAGAACTCTGTATCGGATCTTTATCAGCAAAAAGAATCTGCTTCGCTGGAATACGGCAGAAGCAGTGGACGCCTCCATTGTCAATACCAGAAGAGGTTATTTTCTTACCATGTGGAGTTCTCTTCTTCCGGCGGCTGCCCTCGTTATCGTTTTATTTATGGGATATTTAAGCCCGGCAGGAATGATCTTAACAGCAATTGTAATCGCTGACTGGTGCTTTGCCTATGAAATCGCCTACCGGATCAGTCAGCCGGATAAACAGCTTCATCTTAAGAATAAAGCACAGAATAATGAACTGCTTCTGGATACTGCGCGCAGAACCTGGCAGTTTTTTAAGGAGCTTTCCACAAAAGAAAATAACTGGCTCTGTCCGGATAATTACCAGATCTCAATGGTTGAAAAAGTCAGTGATAAAACATCACCGACCAATATGGGGCTTCAGTTTCTGGCAATTTTATCAGCCAGGGATTTGGGATTTGAAACCTTAAGCTCTACGGTAACAGCCGTGGAAAACTTAATGGACACGGTTCAGAAAATGCCGAAATTTAATGGGCATCTCTATAACTGGTATCATATCGGGACTCTGGATGTATTAAACCCTGCCTATATTTCAACCGTAGACAGCGGCAATTTCCTGGGTCATTTGGTAGCTTTAAAAAATGGACTTTTGGAACTGATCGACAGGCCGGTTTATCCGGAGAATTTTCTATCCGAACTCAGAATTGCGGTTGAAAACAGCAATGAGGAAATTCGTATGAAAACAGGCAATCCTGCCGGTAATGAACTGAAGACCAGGTATCAAAAGATCGGGGAGCTGATAGACGATATTACGGAAATCAGGGAAGATTTAAACGACAGGGAGCTTATACCGCGTGAAGATTACCAGTGGACCAGACAGTTATTGAATCTAATTGACAGCACGATAAAGGAGGCTGAGTCCTTAAAACTGAAGGAAGAGGCCTTTTCTTCCAGTCCTTCTCTTCGTAGTATTACGTCGGAGGATAATAAAATTGTGGTTGGCATAATGGAGCGGATCAGAACGCTCAGCAATAAAATAGACGGCATTTTAACAAATGTCGATTTCCGTTTTTTGTTTAATGAAAAGCGAATGCTGTTTCATATCGGATATCATGTTTCTTCCCACACGCTGGATGAGGGCTGCTATGACCTGATGGCGTCGGAATCAGCACTGACTAGCCTTCTTGCCATAGCCATGGGAGAAGTTCCGTTAAAGCATTGGTATAAACTGGGAAGACCGCTGACCATTGTGGGGGGCATTCCCTGCTTTGTGTCCTGGAGCGGTACGATGTTTGAATATTTGATGCCAAATCTCGTATTCAAAGAATATGAAGACTCCGTCTATGCCCAGACCGCCAGGGCAGCGGTGCTCCAGCATATGAAGTATGCAAAGGAGGCGGAAATACCCTGGGGAATATCGGAGTCCCAGTATTACCGGTTTGACTTAAATTCAAATTACCAGTATAAAGCTTTCGGAGTTCCAAAGATAAGACTCCAGCCGGTCCGTAAGAACTCCATGGTTGTCGCCCCCTATGCGACGATGCTGGCATTGGATATTGCAGAAGAGGAATGCATGGGAAATTTAAAACGGCTGAAGGAATTAGGCGCTTACGGCACTTACGGTTTCTATGAATCCGTCGATTTTAATGTACCGAATTCTGTGGACTTAACACCTTATTGTATTGTTAAATCCTATATGGCTCATCATCAGGGAATGAATCTGGCCGCAATTAATAATTATCTAAATGGGGGAATCCTTCGGGAGAGATTTCACGGAGAGATGATGATAAAAGCCACAGAGGTTCTGTTGGAAGAAAAACGCCAGTCCTATTTGATTTCCATTGCAAAGCAGGGATATACAATAAAGATCGGAAAGCCTCTTTTTAAAGAAGACATCTACAGCAACCGGTATGTTAACCGTACCGGTATGAGTTCACCGGTTGTTAATTATTTATCAAATGGCACCTATTCCCTGATGATAACCAGCGATGGGGACGGGTTCAGTAAATACGAAGACCGGATGCTCTACCGTTTCCGGTCGGATATTTATGCGAATACAGGTAATTATATCTATATCAAAGACATGAAGAAAGGGAAGGTCTGGAGTGCTGCCTATCATCCGACCAAAAAGTCGCCGGATGATTACCAGGTGGTATTCAGCCCGCACCAGGCGGAATTTAAGCGCAGGGATGGGGATATCTCATCACACATGATTGTCAGCTTGAATGCGGACCAAAACTATGAGATACGTAAGATTATATTTACCAATCACGGGAATGAGGAAAAGCATTTGGAGGTGACCAGCTACCTGGAGGTAGTGGATGATACCCATCTGGCAGAAATAAGCCATCCTGCATTCAATAAGCTGTTTCTGGAGAGTGAGTACCTGGAAGAACAGGACATCTTCCTTGCAAAAAGACGGCGGAAAGATGAGGATGATAATTCTTATGTGATGCACATGGTAAGAACAGGAACAAAGTTATGTAAAAAGTTAGAATATGAAAATGACAGAAAACGTTTCATCGGAAGAAACAACACCTTAGAAAATCCGGATTCTGTGGTTAACAGCATTGCTTTTTTAAATAATTCCGGTTTTTGTAATGATCCGATCATGAGCCTGCGGGCACAGATCTGCATTGGGGCAGGTGAGACTGCCTGCATCTCTTTCATTACCGGAGTATGCCAGAGTAAAGAGGAAGCAATAAAAATCGCCGGGGAATTAAATGTAAGTTACCGGATCGATGACATCCTGGAGAAATTCCGGCTTCAAACGAATCTGGAGTTAAAGTATCTGGAGATTACCAGAGCACAGTTAAACGCTTTTCAGGATCTGATCAGCCCGGTATTCTATCCTTCGGGTATTTACCGGGGCCCGGATGAAAATATTAGGCGGAACTTTATGAATCAAAGCTTTCTATGGAAATTCGGAGTATCCGGCGATAATCCCATTCTGCTTTTAATGGTCCGGTCCATGAAAGAGGAGAGAATTGTAAAGGATGCATTAAAGGCTTACGAATATTTACGAATCAACCGTGTAATGGTGGATTTAGTTATCCTGATTGATTCCAAGCATGGTTATCATCAGGAGGTGGATGAACTAATCAATGATATGACAAGCTCTCTTCGGATTTATGATTCCAGAAGTGAGAAGCCAAGCTTCTTTACGCTTCATACGTATGAGATGAAACCAGCGGAGCTGGATTTGCTGTATACGGTAGCGAGGGTCGTATTTTCAGGGAAAACGGGGATCTATTTTACCAATGTCAAAGAAAAACAGTATGAATTACTTGAAGAATATTAGGCTTTAAGGAGGAAGGGCTTTGGACACAGCATATGCACCTACAACAGAGGAGAAAGAAACAGAGAATTATGAATTTTTTAACGGCTTCGGGGCATTTGCCTGTGAAGGCAGGGAATATGAAATTCTGCTTGAGGGTAATAACAGGCCGCCGGCACCCTGGATTAATGTTGTCTCAAACAAGAATTTTGGATTCCAGATATCAGAGTCGGGTGCCGGCTTTACCTGGAGTATCAACAGCAGGGAGAATAAGCTGACTCCATGGTCCAATGACCCAGTCAGTGACAGAGCCTCTGAGGCAATCTATATTCTGGATGAAATATCTGGTGAGGTAATGACTCCCATGTCCCTAGGAAGATCTGACCGGGGCACTTACCGGGTAAGGCATGGCTTTGGATACAGCAGATTCCTTCATGAAGAAGCGCAAATTAGTCAGGAGCTGACTGTTTTTACTCCTTTAGATGAGTCATTGAAGCTATGGAGCCTTACCCTTACAAACCGCTCGGATCGGGTGAAATATGTAAGCCTGACCTATTATGTGGAATGGGTTTTGGGAACCCAGGGGGAGCAAACCAATCCCTATATCCTGACCTCCTATAACAATGAACATGAATGCTTATTTGCAAAGAACATTTATACCATGAACTTTCAAAACACCTATTCCTACCTGTTCTCCAGTGAAACCATTATCGGTTATACCGGAGACAGGCAGGAGTTTCTGGGGCAGAAGGGCAGCGTCCGGGAGCCGCGGGGCGCGGAGGTCAAGCTATCCTGCAATACGGGGGTATCCTATGATCCCTGCGGAGCAATTCAGGTTTCCGTCGCAATACAGCCGCAGGAGTGCAAAACGGTGTTATTTGGGCTGGGGCAGAGCACCAGTCTTGAGGAGATATACAGGATCAAAAACAAATACAGGGAGATTACCGCTTCTGAAAAGGAACTTGACAGGGTAAGAACCTATTGGGATGGATTATTAGGGACGGTTAAAGTCAAAACAAAGGACCGGGCGGTGGATATCCTGGTTAACGGCTGGCTGCTCTATCAGACCGTGTCCTGCCGCATCCAGGCAAGAGCAGGCTTTTATCAGTGTGGAGGAGCCTATGGATACCGGGACCAGCTGCAGGACACCCTTTCCCTTCTCTTTGCAGATTCTAGTATACTGCGCGGGCAAATTCTGATTGCCTGCAGCAGGCAGTTTGAAGAGGGAGATGTCCAGCATTGGTGGCATCCTCCCATGGGGATCGGGGTAAGAACCAGAATAACTGATGACCTGCTGTGGCTGCCATATTGTACCGCCGCATATATACGAAGTACCGGAGATACCACAATTTTAAAGGAGAAAGTCCCTTACATTAAGGGGCCGGTGCTTCAGGAAGGGCAGCATGATGTGATGTTTACCCCGGAGATATCCCAAAGTTTCGCAACTGTTTATGAACATTGCAAAAAAGCCATCGACCGGACCAGCTTCGGAGAACATGGACTTCCTCTCATGGGAGGCGGCGACTGGAATGACGGCATGAATGAGGTAGGAATAGAGGGGAAGGGAGAGAGTGTCTGGCTGGCATGGTTTTTCTATACGGTGCTGGGGGACTTCATTCCTTTGTGCCATAAGGAGGATGATGAGGCTTACGGCCGGGAACTGGAGCAGAAACGGGAAAGTCTGCTTCAAAGCATCGAAGAACACACCTGGGATGGGGAGTGGTATCTTCGTGCCTTTTACGACGATGGCTCGAAACTGGGGTCAAAGGAAAATGATGAGTGCAGGATCGATTCCATCAGCCAGTCCTGGAGTGTGATATCAAAGGGGGCGAAAGAGGAACGTGCAAAAACAGCAATGCAGTCGGCATGGCGTTATCTGGTAAGAGAGGAAGAGGCCATTTCCTTACTTTTGACACCTCCCTTTAATAAAACAAGCAAAAACCCAGGTTATATTAAAAATTATATTCCCGGCATGCGTGAAAACGGAGGCCAGTATACCCATGCTGCGGTTTGGCTGGCCATTGCCACATCAATGCTCCGTGACTATCACATGGCACAAACCCTATTCACCATACTTAATCCGATTCATGTGACACAAACCAGGAAGGATGTGCTCAGGTACGAGAAAGAGCCTTACGTTATGACGGCGGATATCTCTTTAAGCCCGCCCTATACCGGCAGAGGCGGCTGGAGCTGGTATACCGGTTCCGCAGGCTGGATGTACCAGGGGTTATTAAGCTGGTTTCTTGGCATTCGGAAAGAGGGAAATGAACTGATTATTGATCCGGCCACGCCGGCAAGCTTCGGTGACTTTTCCGTTGAGTATAAGTTTGGCAGGTCACTCTATGAAATCAGGGTTGAAAGCAGAAGTAAGGGAACACTGACAACGGAAGCAATCACTGTGGATGATAGTCTCATTCAAGGGAACCGGGTTTCGTTGGTGGATGATGGAGAAAAACATCTGATTATCGTATAGTACCTTGTTCACCATTCCTGGGAAACAAAAGTCCTATTGCGACAGGAATGGAAAAATCGGAAAGGAGGGTAACATGAAGACTGACAGACGATTGAATCAAGCTTACAAAAATGCTGAAGTTGTGTATTTTGATGATAATTCAAAATATATATTTTTTAGTGATATCCACAGAGGGGATGACAGCATCTCAGATGAATTCACTAGAAATCAGAATGTTTTTTTGCATGCATTAAATTATTATTATAAAGAGGGATATGAATATATAGAAGTTGGGGATGGAGATGAACTTTGGGAATATAAGAATTTCAGCGTGATTCGTTTAGCCCACAGCGATGTTTTTACAGTAATAAAAAAGTTTTATGATGAAGGCCGCTTTATCATGTTATATGGGAATCATAATATTTATTTAAAGTCAAAGCTATTTATCAGAGAAAATTATTATCAATATTATGATGAATATAATCAGATAAAGGTGGACTTATATAGGGGATTGAAGCCGAAGGAGGCGATCATTCTCAAACATAAGAAAACGAAACAGAAGATTCTTGTACTGCATGGGCATCAGGGTGACATTATGAATGATCAGCTATGGCTCTTTTCCATGTTATTACTTCGATATTTTTGGCGGTATCTGCATATCGTTGGATTTGGCAATCCAACCAGCCCAGCCCGTAATCTATTTAAAAGACATAAAGTAGAGAAGGTTTATGACAGATGGATAGAAAAAAATAAAATGATGCTGATCTGTGGACATACTCACAGACCAAAGTTCCCGAAAGCAGATGACCTCCCATACTTTAATACTGGCTGTTGTATCCGTACCCGTGGGATTAATGGAATTGAAATTATAAATGGTATGATACAGATGGTTGATTGGAGAATTGCTGCGAATGAAAAAGGAGAATTGCGTGTTCACAGGACAGTAGTTAGAGGACCCATGCCACTTGAAAATTATGATTATAAAAACAATCCTTATTCAACTCATTATAATAACTAAAATGTCGTTATCCCCCCTGAACTGCCGGAAAGGCTGGAACCCTTGCCATAAGGCTGTTTCAGTATCTTCACAAAATAATCTCTTGACATGAATCATAGCTCTAATGTTATATTGTCCTTATAATCATTTTTGGAAAAATAAGGAGGATATCATGAATAGAGGAATTGTCGTTACCGGAGGCGCACATGGGATAGGAAAACAGATATGTCAGGATTTTATTCAAGCTGGCGATCAAGTGTGTTTTATTGATATAGATGAAAAGAAATCGGCTGATTTTGCGAAAGAGAATCCAAATCTGTTTAACTTTTGCGGAGATGTAGCAGATCCACTGACATTAAAACGGTTCATTGATTTTTCCCTTGAAAAGCTGAAACGGATTGATGTTTTAGTCAACAATGCCTGCCGTGGAAATAAAGGTATTTTATCCGGTTTATCCTATGAAGAATTTGATTATACCTTATCCATCGGATTGAAAGCTCCATTTGAATTAAGCCGTCTATGTAAAGATGAATTAATCAAAAATCACGGTAGAATTATTAATATTGCTTCATCACGTGCATTTCAGTCTGAGCCTGATACAGAAGCATACGCAAGTGCGAAAGGCGGAATTGTTGCATTGACACATGCTCTGGCAGTATCACTTGGGCCGGATGTTCTTGTTAACTGTATAGCTCCAGGCTGGATCAATGTAACGGATCAGCAGGAATTCAGCCGTGAAGACCGCTTCGCAATTCCGGCAGGAAAAATAGGAACGCCAAAGGATATATCGAATATGGTATTGTTTTTATGTGAGCAGGATTTTATTACAGGGGAGACCATTACGGCAGATGGGGGAATGAGTAAACGAATGATTTATCATGGAGATTGGAATTGGCATTATAAATGGAAACCGCAATCCTCTTAAAAAGGACTGCGGTTTTCATTTACAGTTCATTTACTTCCAATCGGAAAGCCAGGACTTGTCATTTGCAATCGCATTTACGATCTCTTCCCCTGATTTGAAATTATCAAAGGTGCCCCTGTTGATTTCACTAATGGCTTTACCTAACAGGTTTTCATAGTACGCTTCCGGTGTTATTTCGGTTGTGGTCTGGTGGAAATGCTGTTGGGATTCAGAAGAAGCGATTCGTGCATATTCGTTTTTTACTTGGGATATGAGCTTATCACGGTTCATACAATTTACTCCTTTGCATAGAAAGTTAATTATTTATCATTGCCGGGTTTGTGACGGCTGCCGGACTGTTTCTTTGTATTTCGGCTTTCTCCATCTAATGCGCTCTCAGCCATGGTAGGGCCTCCATTGGCTTTTTTCTTACGGATTGATTTTGGGTCAAGTTGTGAATCCTTTGCCATAATTATTCTCCTTAATATTAATAGGATTATTATTTACAGGTAAAAGGATATTATTCTTATTTAAATTTGTTTGGCAAGCATAAGATCGCCATACCTTGTGAACCCAATTCCGGTAAGTGTGTATCGCGGATAACCTGTGTCAGGATAAGTCTGCCATCACGGTCAGTTCGGAGAACGCTGATCGAGCCCTCATTACCGTTGAGTACATAGAAGGTATTGGAACAAACGCCGCTGTCAATTGGTGCACCAGATCCATTTTTCGTACTATAGACAACGTTTGAAACCCTCAAGCGTCCATTTCTTTCAACTTCATATGTCGTTATTGTATGGCTGCCGGCATTGGAAGTATAGGCAAAACGTCCGTTTTCAGATAGCGAAACCCAACAGGTAGCTGACTGGAAATTCAATACAGATGGACTGATTACAGAAAGAGTTCCATCCGGATTAACTTTGTAAGAAGATAATGCATTGATTCCAACTTCAGTAACCAACAAGATTTCATTTGTTAAGAAAACAGAGCCAAAAGGTCCGGGACCGCTGGAATTGCTGAGGATCGGGTCAGTGAGGGTTCCATCTGGTTGAACGGTAAATACACTGATTAGGTTCGTGTTCTGCTCGGAAACTGCTATTCTTTTGCCATTATAATTAATGACAATGCAAGTAGGCTTGGCATTTACTGAACTCAATGACTTAGTAGAGCCTATGATTTCGGCAAGATTGCCGTTTTCGTCTATATGAAAACCGGTAACATTGGACGCAATACTGCTTCCGTTGCCTGCATTTGCCACATAGAGAAGATTACGGTGGGTTGTCAGGCTTATTGGAAGAAAGCCGCCGGACGGCTTCTCGTCTGCGAGGATCAAGGCTCCCGAACTGGTGATTTTGAAGCTGGAGATACTGTTGCTGCCTGCGTTCACGACGAAAAGGAAACGTCCGTCATGGGATAGTACAATCGATCCCTGTGAACCAAGTGGATCAACTATCGGGTTTCCAGTACCTTGACCACCTGTTTTGTAAGCCTTAATAAATGTAAAATCATCATTGAATCTCTGGCGTATAGCGATTACTTCATTAAAATCAGCGGCATTTGTCATAGAGTAAAGGGCGTATCCATGCCGACAGTTTGTCATATCATACATTTATTTATGACTCCTTTATATGAACTATTTATAATAGGAATGTGCGTAATATGGTGTTTACGCTAATACTAATATATGCTATATTTATTAAAATGCGATGATATCAAAATACGGCTCAACAGATTATTTTATCATATATAAAAAAGTAATGAAAAGTACAAATTAACCAACATGAAACTTATTCTGTGCCGGTTAATTAAATGCGAAATATTATCTGTGCAAGGAGGATCTTTTATGATTTATTTAGACTATAATGCAACAACCCCTATTGACAAAGATGTATATCATGCCATGCTTCCCTATCTGGAGTCAGAGTTTGGAAACCCATCCAACAGCTACGATTTAGGACAGCTTGCGAAATTTGCCGTTGAGAATGCCAGAAAACAGGTCTCAGAATTGCTTGGTGCAAAAAGCAGCGAGATTTTATTTACAAGCTGCGGCAGTGAATCCAATAATGCTATAATCAAGGGAGTTGCCTACACTTATAGGAGCAAGGGTAAGCATATCATTACCTCTTGTATCGAGCATCCTTCAATCATGGAACCACTCTCATTTTTAAAGAAAAACGGTTATAACGTTACCTATCTTCCAGTAAACCGGCAAGGCTCTGTGAATCCGCAAGATTTACGGAATGCCATCTGTGAGGAAACGATTTTGGTCAGTATTATGCATTCCAATAATGAGGTGGGGACCTTGCAGCCTATCAGTGAGTTGGGGGAAATTTGCAGGGAGCAAGGCGTTTTGTTTCACACAGATGCATCTCAGTCCATTGGGAAAGTGGAGATAGACGTTTCCCGGTTACCAGTAGATTTTCTAACTCTTGCAGGACATAAACTCTATGCTCCAAAAGGAATTGGTGCATTATTTATTCGAGATGGAGTTGTAATGGAATCATTTCTGCATGGCGCAAGCCAGGAGAATGGCAGGCGTGCCGGTACGGAAAATGTGCCTTATATTGTGGCTTTGGGAGAAGCTGCGGCTCAGGCAAAGAAACACTTGGATCAAAATGATTTGATGCCAAAAAGAGATTATTTTTATGAAAAATTACTGGAGGCATTCGGCAGTAATATTCACTTAAACGGTGATGCAGTCCACCGCCTGCCCAATACTCTTAATATCAGTTTTGTAGGAAAAAATGGTGCCCAAATATTGGCGGCACTACCTGAACTATGTGCTTCCACTGGTTCTGCCTGCCACTCTGGCTCAAAAACCATTTCGCCTGTTTTAGCAGCAATGGGTGTTGAAGAAGAAATAGCATTGGGCGCTATACGTTTTAGTGTAGGCAGGTATACCACAAAGCAGGAGATTGATACGGTTGTGAATATGTTGAAAGAGCACTTTAGTTAAGCATAAAAGATAAGAAGCCATTCTTTTGGATATCCCAAGAGAATGGCTTCCTTTTTGTAATTTATCATTATACTTCTTGCATTTCTAATTTCTGATGAGATTCGACATTTTTGTATTCATTATACTGCTTTGTATAATGGTCAATTTTATGGGATACCTTATCAAGATGCTTATGCATTTCCTGAATCTGAGCTTCCACATTCTTTTTGTGCTCAATCAATATATCACAGCGCTGTTTCAGGGTCTTCTTGCCTTCCGCACTTAGATCCATAAATTCTTTAATTTGTTTGAGGGACATGCCTGTATTCTTAAGACAGCAAATCAGCCCCAGCCATTCCAGATCGTCTTCGGAATAACTGCGGATGCCGCTCTTGCTTCTGTTAATATTAGACAAAAGACCTTCTTTTTCGTAAAAACGCAGTACGTGTGCGCTTAGATTAGTTCGTTCCGATACCTGCTTGATTGTATACCCCATGTGGATATCATCCTCCCCCTATTTTGAAATTGTTTTATTATTTTTCAAATGTTTTTAAGTTTTTTGAAATTTGTATTGACTTAGAGTTAAGGTTAAGGTTTATAGTACAAATATACTATCAAATAAACAGTTTGTCAAATTATAGATAGGGGGAAATATAGTGAAAACATTAACAGATTGTTATGAACTCTCAGGCGGGGTAAAGATTCCCTGTATTGGTTTCGGTACATGGCGGGCAGAAAATGGGGATATGGCCACCACATCAGTGAGAGAAGCTTTGAAATGCGGTTATCGTCATATTGATACGGCTGCAGGTTACGGGAATGAAGAGAGCGTTGGCATGGCAGTAAAGGAGAGCGGTATTGCCCGCGAGGATATCTTTATTACCAGCAAACTGCAAAATGATATGCATGGATACGAAAATACCATGAAGGCCTTTAAGCAGACGTTGGAAAATCTTGATATGGACTATCTGGATCTTTATCTGATTCACTGGCCGAATCCAGTCAAGTACCGCGATCATTGGCAGGAAGCCAATGCCGGCACCTGGAAAGCTTTTGAAGAGCTGCACAAAGCCGGACACATTCGTGGGATAGGTGTCAGCAATTTCCACCCACATCATCTTGATGCTCTTATGCAGACGGCAAAGATCCAGCCGATGGTTAATCAGATCCGGCTTTGCCCCGGCGATACACAGGATAACGTGGTGGATTATTGCAGAAAGCACTCGATTCTTCTGGAGGCATACAGCCCCCTTGGCGTAGGCAAGATTTTTGAAGTTCCGCAGATGCAGTCACTGGCAGAAAAGTATGGAAAGTCCATCGCCCAGATTTGCGTGAGGTGGAGCCTGGAACGCGGATATCTGCCGCTGCCCAAATCCATCACACCGAAACGTATCCAGGAAAATGCTGATGTATTTGATTTCCAGCTTACCCCTGAGGACGTTCAGATCATAGCCGACTTGAAAGGCTGCTGCGGATATTCTGCAGATCCTGATACCATCACATGGTAAAGCAAAATAAAAAATAAACCAAAAGAAAGGGTAAAAATAATGCTTAATTTTGATTTCTATTCACCGGCACGTATACTATTTGGAAAAGATATGGAGAAACAGATTGGTGCGCTTTTAAAACCCCATGCAAGCAAGGTTTTGCTGCATTACGGCGGAGGCAGCATTAAAAAGAGCGGACTATACAACACAGTGACCACTTCACTGAAAGAGAATGGGCTCTCTTATGTAGAGCTTGGTGGCGTAGTGCCAAATCCCCGTCTTTCACTGGTACATGAAGGAATTGCTTTGTGCAAAGAAGAAAAGGTGGATTTAATCTTAGCTGTGGGCGGCGGAAGCGCAATTGATTCTGCCAAGGCCATTGCCATGGGTGTATATTATGATGGCGATGTATGGGAGATTTATGAGCAGGGCAAAGCAATCGAAAAGGCGCTGCCTGTAGCCACGATACTTACCATTCCTGCTGCAGGAAGCGAAGCAAGCGGTGACTCAGTCATAACCAATGAGGAGAAGCAACTGAAATACGGTTATGGCAGCCCCCATCTGCGTCCCTTACTCAGCGTCATGAATCCAGAATTGTTCTACACCCTGCCAAAGAATCAGATCGCCAACGGTGTGGCTGACATGATGAGTCATGTTTTTGAACGCTACTTTACCAACACCATCCATACCGATTTAACGGACGGTTTGTGCGAAACAGTATTAAAGACCATCATAAAGAATGCCCCCCTTGTCCTTGAAAATCCCGGGGACTACGATGCATGGTGCGAGGTAGGTTTTGGAGGTACCGTTGCTCATAACGGTTTAGTGGGTATGGGCCGTGAACAGGACTGGGCCTGCCATGGTATGGAGCATGAACTCAGTGCCATCTACGATGTGGCACACGGAGCAGGTCTGGCTGTACTGACTCCTGCATGGATGCAGTATGTATACAAGGACAATGTGAACATGTTTGTTCAGTTTGCAGTCAATGTCATGGGTGTGAAGGGCAGCTATCGTGATCCTGACGCAATGATTCAGGAGGCTATTTTGCGCCTGCGTGAATTTTTCAATAAGATGGGACTTCCGGCAACCCTCGGAGAACTTGGAATCGACGCAAGCCAGCTTGAAGTAATGGCTAAAAAAGCGACAGGTGCTGCATTTGGAAATGAGGCGCCAATTGGCGGCTTGAAAAAGCTATATTGGCAGGATGTGCTTGAGATTTATAAGCTGGCTCAATAAAAACAGTTTGGAATAATGAGAATACAATTTAATTCTGTAAA
Source organism: Lacrimispora sanguinis (assembly GCF_044987295.1). Classification (NCBI taxonomy): domain Bacteria; kingdom Bacillati; phylum Bacillota; class Clostridia; order Lachnospirales; family Lachnospiraceae; genus Lacrimispora; species Lacrimispora sanguinis. Next base: position 5,047,531 of record NZ_CP173277.1, read on the forward strand.
GGAGGTTCTTTGCCATGAGAACAGTTAAGTTAGGAACTTTGCAGGTACCGACGATTGCAGTCGGATGCATGCGTATCAATAAGCTGGATAAGTCCGAAGCTGAGCGCTTCGTACAGGAAGCACTGGATTTAGGTACTAATTTTTTTGATCATGCAGATATCTATGGCGGCGGTGTGTGTGAGGAAATATTTGGAGAAGCGGCACATATGAACGCAACCGTGCGTGAAAAGATGTTCCTGCAATCCAAATGCGGAATCCGTCCAGGTATTGCTTTTGATTTTTCTAAAAAACATATTTTGGAAGCAGTAGAAGGCAGCTTGAAAAGACTGAGAACGGATTATCTGGATGTATTGCTGCTCCATCGTCCGGATGCTCTGATGGAGCCGGAAGAGGTTGCCGAGGCATTTGACATTCTGCAAAGCACAGGTAAGGTACGTAATTTTGGCGTTTCCAACCAGAATCCCATGCAGATACAGCTTCTGAAGAAATTTGTTAAACAGCCGATTATTGCGAACCAGCTGCAGTTAAGCATTACAAATGCCAACATGATCTCCCAGGGCATTCATGTCAATATGCTCGATGATCAGGCAGTGAACCGGGACGGCAGTGTCATAGATTTCTGCCGAATTCATGACATCACCATTCAGCCATGGTCTCCTTTCCAGTACGGATTTTTTGAGGGTGTATTCCTGGGCAATGAGAAGTTCCCGAAACTCAATGCAAAGATTAATGAAATTTCTGCGAAATATGAAGTTAGCAACACTACCATTGCTATGGCGTGGCTGCTGCGCCATCCGGCCCATATGCAGCCTGTGACCGGGACTATGAATGTGGAGCGTCTGAAAGATTGTGCCAAGGCTGCCGATATTAAGCTTACCAGAGAGGAATGGTACGAGATCTACCTTAGTGCCGGGAACATTTTACCGTAAGTAAAAAGATGTATAGATACGGCGGTTATCTTCCAACCACCATAGACCACCCTGCCGGATTGCAGTTTTTTATTCGGCAGGGTGTATTGATGAGATACCGTTCCATTTATTTTTCCAGCAGTATAGAAATCGTTGTGTTATCTGTACGATAAGTGCTGCCTGCAATATCTCCAAACACTTCGCATACTCTAAAACCCACATCAGTTGCTTCTTTCATCAACATTTCTCTGGTAAAACAGGTATTCCATAAATAGTAAGAAATTGCCCCTGTATCAGAAACAACAGAAGTTTGTTCTAATGTTACATTCTCTGGATACCGATAGCATCCGTTAAATGCAATATAGTTCTCTTTGCACCAAAATCCCCCATCCTGACAAATTTCCCATGTTTGCCTTTCTTCAAAATCGTTATACTTAGACATTGAAAAAACATCCAATAAGAACCTTCCCCCAGGCTTTAGATGATGATAAACCGCTGTCATTACCGTTTGCCTGTCTGCTGTTGAAAGTGCACCATAGTCACAGTAGATCATTGTTGATAAATCATAGTTACGATTCAAACTCATGGTTAAATAATTCTGATATAAGTAATGAATATCTAAATTACTTTTTTTCGCAGATTCTATGGCGTAATCTATAGATCGTCTGGAAAAATCAATTCCTGTTACCTGATAGCCCATTTGTGCAAATCGTTCCGCATATATTCCTGGCCCGCAGCCAATGTCAAGAAGCTGCCTGTACTTTGACGGTGGTGCAATCTCTTTTATCCAAATAGCAGATTTATCAATGAACGCAAACTTTCTGCTGGCACCTTCAAAGCCAGGATCCAGATGGGCGATGAGCATTTGCTTGGATATATGCTCATCATCCCAAAATGGAACTGCTGTTTTCGTATACAGTGGCGGTCTTTCTAAAATTGGAATTAAGCTTTTAAACATAATGTTTTCTCCTTTCAGAATGAACAAAAGAAAAAGCCGTAGATTTTACTCTACGACTAATCTTCCTAAGATAATAAGAAGTTAAGAGTAAAATAAAATCAAACATCAGGCACAAAAACAAAACTGTGTTAACAGCCCGTTTTTAAACCTATTGAATTGATTTTATCTGCTCTTTTCCAGTAATATTCATGCCACCGATTATGTGGCATCAGATATGCCGGACTTCCATCACCTTTTCTTTTAAATTTTATGTTTTCATTTTATAGTACATAACTTACTTTGTCAACAATGTCTGACAGATGTATGGGTTCCCTTTTGAGGGTATAATAACTTTAACATAAGATATCAAATAAAAAAAGAGTATTCCCATGGGGCGCACTCTATCTATATGATAATCGATCAGAAAGAAAAAGTCTATATCTTTATAAAATTTTATTATATAATTTTCACTGTTGCAACAAATATAAATGATTGATAGGAGAATAAAAATGACAAAAACAAAGATAGCCAATATCCCTTATGGACCGTATGTTACTGTTTTAGCAGGGGCTTCTGTAAAGGGAAAGCCAAACTATGCCACCATTGGAGCGTACGGAGTAGTAAGTCAAAAGCCTGTACTTTATATTTCTCTAAAAAATACCCATTACACAACAGCCGGAGTCATAGAAAACGGATACTTCTCTGTAAACATTCCCTCTTCCGATGACATAGAAAAAACGGATTATTGCGGGACTGCAACAGGAAATAAAACAGATAAATCAAACATTTTTGAATCATTTTACGATGATGCAGGTAATGCACCCATGATAAAAGAGTGCCCGGTAAATTATCTTTGTAAAGTAATTCAAACGATCCCAATCTTTGACTTTACAATGTTTCTTGGAGAAATTGTTGCGGCATATGCGAATGAAGATTGTCTGGAAAATGGCAAACCAAATGCTTTAAAGGTCAACCCTACCATCATGATGGGCTCTGGGTATTTTGATATAAAGGACAGAGTAGGTTCCATATTTCAAACATGCAGCATGAATCGATAGAATTTAAAAGTTAAATAGGTATTTGCCTGAACCGACTGAAGAAAAATCTGGCATCAGAATAAATCTTTCATAAAACGGTTGACATTGACGCTGCGTAATAGTTTATAGTGGTTTTTGCAAGGGGGTGATAAGATGGAATACACCATAAATAAGCTGGCGAAATTAGCGGGGATAAGTACAAGAGCACTGAGGTATTACGATGAGTTAGGATTGCTTTCACCCGCCCGAGTCAGTTCCAATGGATACCGGATTTACGGGCAAAAGGAGATCGATCGGCTGCAGCAAATCCTTTTTTACCGTGAACTGGGGGTATCGCTGGAAGAAATCCGAAATATTCTTGCTTCCAAAGACTTTGACGGACTATCGGCGCTGGAGAGCCATTTGACTGCCTTGCTTGCCAGGCGAGAGCAATTGAATTTGCTGGTCGCCAATGTCGAAAAAACCATTAAGACCATGAAAGGAGAAATGATAATGAGTGATCAGGAGAAGTTTGAAGGCTTCCTTCAAAAGCTGGTGGACCATAACGAGCATCAATATGGAGAGGAAGCCCGGGCAAAATATGGAGATGAGCGCGTAAACCGCTCCAACGCCAAGGTTTTAAATATGAGCAAGGAACAATTCACTGAATTGGAAAGGCTGACGGAAGATTTGAACGAAACATTAAAAGCGGCCTTTGAGCAAGGCGACCCAGCCAGTGAACTGGCGCAAAAAGCCTGTGAGCTGCATAAAAAATGGCTCTGCTTTTATTGGGACGATTACAACAAAGAAGCTCATAAAGGCGTGACGCAGATGTATGTGGATGATCCTCGCTTTACTGCGTATTACGATAAGATTGCACCCGGCTGCGCAGCGTTTTTGCGGGATGCGGTAGCGATATACTGCAAATAATTTTATAGAATGATAGAAAGTCCACTTGCTGGAAAGCAAGTGGGCTTTTTCGCCTCCGTGATTGTACTACGAGAAACGATTACCGGTATTGCTGTATTCGGGATTGTGCTTATTTGAAAAATTTGCGATCAGAAAGTCTTGACAGTACATATCATTATGATATATCATGATGATATATATAAAACGAACAAAAGGTATAGAGATGAAAGAAAATACAGGTAAATCGAAATATGTAATGCTAGGTATGCTTGCCCGCATGCCGCAGACTGGTTATACCATAAAAAAATGGATAGAGAACGAATACAGCCATTTCTGGCAGGAGAGTTTTGGTCAGATATATCCGACTCTCAAGAAACTGGTAGCTGAGGGGCTTGCCGTCACCTCAAATCATACACAGAATGGAAATGGACGGGGACAGATCGTATACACTATCACTGACGCAGGCAGAAAAGAGCTTTCAGATTGGCTGAGAGAGGAACCGGAAATCGAGAAGATCCGGTACGAACTGTTACTAAAAGTTTCCTTTGGTGAAAATACAGAACCAGAGGTGCTGCTTGGTCATCTGGACAATTTTATCATAAGAAATGATAAGCTTGTCAAAGAAATGAACGGCTATATCGAACTTTGCGGACAGTTTAAGGAGCAAGATATTGACTGCTCCTACAGTCAGCTGACCGCACTTTGCGGTGCTTATATTTATTCCGCAATGAGGGATTGGGCTGTTGAGGCAAAGAGAATCATTAAAGAGAAGGAAGATGATAAATAACAGTACAATTTTATTTGAAATGTAACAATTAACCGTATCGATGAGTTAAGAGGAGAATAGCTATGAACACTCTGGTTGTATATTTTTCGTTTACCGGCAGTACAAGATCCATTGCAAAAAAGATTGCAGAAACGCTAGGCGCTGACATTACGGAGTTAAAAACAAGCAAAAACTATCCGACAGAAGGATTTCGGAAATACTTTTGGGGAGGAAAGAGCGTTATTTTTGGTGAGAAGCCTGAATTAATTAACAAACGCATTGATTTAAGCCAGTATGATACGATTATCATCGGAACACCGGTCTGGGCCGGTTCGTTTACACCACCCATAAAAAGCTTTATCAGCCAATATAAGATCCAGGGCAAACGGATCGCGTTGTTTGCCAGCCATGCTGGTGGCGGAGCTCAAAAGTGCTTTACGAAATTAAAGAAAGAACTCTCAGGGAATGAGTTCATCGGTGAAATAGATTTTGCAGAGCCGAAGAAAAGCCTGGAGGAAAATCTATCTGAAACTGTCAAGTGGGCCAAGTGCCTGCCTATGGAGATGCAATAATGGGCAATACGGAAAAATTTGAAATGATAGCAGATAAATATGACACTCCTGAAAGAATCCAAATTGCAAAAGTATCATCAAACGCCATTCGTGAATACGTAGTTGATGCTAAGAGTAAGAGTGCAATTGATTTTGGGTGCGGAACCGGCCTGGTTGGAATGAATTTGCTCAATGATTTTAGTTCGATGCTTTTTCTGGATACATCACAAAACATGATTCATCAAATAGAGCATAAGATTTCCGGCTCTAATATACAGAATGCAGCTACCTTGTGTTTCGATTTTGAAAAGGATCATCTTTCGGACTTACAGGCTGACTATATTTTTATGGCCCAGGTTTTGCTCCATATCAATGACATTGAATTAATTTTATCAAGATTATATGAGACCTTAAATGAACATGGGCATTTGCTAATCGTAGATTATAATAAAAATGAAAAAGTAGCTTCCGATATGGTTCATAATGGATTTGATCAAACAGAGTTAGCGGCTGTTATGACAAAAATAGGTTACAGGGAGATTCAATCTAAAACTTTTTACACTGGAAGTAAAATATTCATGGGGCAGGATGCATCTTTGTTTGTCCTTGATTCACAGAAATAAAATATTTAAAATCCCAGATAAGCTGGGTGAAATGGACAAAAGCATTAGAAAAGCAGTGAATTACAAAAAACATATTGCAAAATATAAAGATATTCGTTATGATGAATTTAATTATGCAAAGGGAGGTGGCTTGATGTCGTCTATTCGCTAAGATAATGAACAATAAAATTTTAGCTCTCAAATCACGAGGGGTCTTTTGTTGTACTTATTTTGTGGATATAGGCTCAGGCTGCCTGTAATTTGATTAAGCAAATTATAGGTTTTATTTACGCAGGCAATGAGCCAGGTGGACTTACATGTAAGTTCATTTGGTGGCTGTCACAATAACGTGAGAAACCGGAATAGCAGGTTTCTTTCTGTTAATGTATTATAAGTAAGCAGACAACTCTAAGTGGCAGAGTTATCTGTTTTTTTATTGTCCAGAATAAACGTAATTGAAACAATTGATTTTTAATTAAAAGGAGAAAGCATTGTATTATGATCCGAGACTTTAAAAGTACCGATATCGAGCAAATTATGAAGATATGGCTTAATGCTAATATTACGGCTCACCATTTTATTGACAGCAGCTATTGGGTAAACAGCTATGCCACAGTCAATGAAATTCTGCCCCAGGCGTCTGTCTATGTGTATAGTTCAAGTGGTCAGATTCAAGGATTTCTTGGACTTAACGAAGATTACATTGAGGGAATCTTTGTTGATTCAGAATACCAATCCAAAGGAATCGGCAGGCAGCTGCTCCACTATGCCAAAGAGAGGCATAATAGACTTCTTTTAAATGTTTATAAGAGAAATGAGCGGGCAGTAACGTTCTATTTAAGAGAAGGATTCAAGATCTTAACGGAACAAATTGAGGAGGAAACAAAAGAAAGCGAGTTCACAATGGTATGGGAGTCGCTTGAAGCAAGAATTAGTGACGTTTAAAGATAACCTTTACGAAGGGGGGAAGCATTTTATGAAATTTAGTTCGGCTTGCTATGCATAGCAAAGGCTATCGCATAGCATCAGAAAATTGATACTTGTATAGCCTTTGCTCAGTCCTGAAAACATGGATTAGGAGGAGCATAATGAGCTATATCAAAGCAGCCGATGTGCTGCCTAAAGAAATTATAGACTTAATACAAAATTATATTGACGGTGAATATATTTACGTCCCAAGAAAAGAAATTAACCGTAAGACCTGGGGAGAAAATACTAAAAGCAAAGAAATGATTCTTTGCAGAAACATGGAGATTTACGAAAAATTTACAGATGGAATATCGATTGACCATCTTTCGAAAACTTACTATTTATCACCGAAGAGTATACAAAAAATTATTGCAAAAATTAAGCTGGATAACCAGTAAACAAAGAAGCGCCATGAAGCTGCATGGTGCTTCTTTGCTTCTGAAACGTCAATTCGGTTGCGGCTATTCCCAAATAGAACCTATAATATTACCTGAAGCGGGCAAGTGCATCCTCAAAAGCTTGCCTATATCAGGAGGAAACAAAGTGAAGAAGAAAAAGGAATCAGAAGTTTTTCAGGCTACTGTTGTAAATGTCATGAATAAACAAGTCCATATATTATCAGAAGGTGAAATCATTACTTGCCTGCTTCCCGGTTCTATGATCTCGAATAAAAATACTCTGATCGTCGGGGATCAGGTTGAAGTAGGGCTTGCAGGAAAGGATCAATATAAACTGATTCATATTCTGCCGAGAAAAACCGCCTTATATAGGGGAAATCGCCGCTCCAAAGAGGAAAAAGTACTGGTAGCGGCGAATGCTCACTGTCTTTTGGCAATCGTGACTGCTGATTATCTGCTCAATCAGGCAGGTTACCTGGAAGCGGCGATCATTGCCGCCAAACGGGCAGGAATTCAAGCCGGTGTATTTATCAGCAAATGGGATATGATTGGGGAGAGAGCTCAGGCTCTGTTAGAAGGCAAACTGGCCCTATATCAAAATACTGCTGACTTTGTATTTAAAGGTTCTGCCCGTGAAAAACAAGAGAATCTAATTAAAATAGTTGAGGGAAAAACGGTTGTTGTCGTCGGTGACAGGTCTTGCGGCAAAACATCTTTAATTCGTGGGAGTTTAAACGAACGATTAGAAAAAGAAGATTGCTACTGTACGACGCCTAGCACACATACCAGTACTTTGCAGGTAGGCTCCAGAGGGACCTTATGGATCGATACACCAGGCTTCCGGGATTTTGCCCTGCAGCAAATCACCGAGGAGGAACGAAACGCAGTATTTCCGGAAATAACACAATTGATTGAAGGATGCTATTTCCGGAACTGTACCCATGTCCATGAAGATGGCTGCCAGGTTCTTGAGGCGCTTCGAGCGAAGAAGCTTAAAAGAGAACGATATGATGCTTATCAGAAAATGGGAGACACCAAAATTGTTTCCGGTAATGTACCTAAAATGGATTATCGGCATTCTGCCTGCGCAGAGAGCTTCACTTGCAAAGTCTGTGGGTCGCTTGTGGTGCCGGAAGGTGCTGGGAGCCGGCACCGCAACCATTGTCCCAAGTGCCTGTCCAGTGTTCATGTAGACAATGAACCGGGCGACCGGGCCTCCCTATGCCAGGGAATTATGGAGCCGGTCAGTGTTTGGGTGCGCAAGGGTGGTGAATGGGCGATTATTCACAGATGCCGAATGTGCGGAACCCTAAGTTCAAATCGGATCGCTGCAGATGACAATCCGGCCCTGCTCATGTCCATCGCAGTGAAACCTTTGGCTATGACTCCTTTTCCGCGCAATAAATTGGACGATATATTCGCACAATGATTTTATAAAACAATATATATAAATACCATAGTTATTAGGGCGGAATACATTCACGCCCTAATTTTTTTGCAGAAGATATAACCACTATAATCTTACTTGACAGCAAAATACGGAAATGTTATATTTGTATGTACAAACAAAGGAGGGAATATCTTGAGTTGTAATTATGAATCAGACGATCAGGAATGTAAGCTTAATGGCTGCCTGTTTTTTACTTCTACAAAACTCGCCAGGGAATTCGGTAAAATAGCGGATGAAGCGTTCCGTAAAACAGGTTTTTCACCCAGTCATGCAATACTCCTGTATCATGTAAATCTAACAGGCGGTATACAACAGAAGGAAATTGGTGAAATACTGCATCTAACACCATCTACCATAACCCGTTTGCTTGAGAGTATTGAGCGAAAAGGGCTTATTGCGAAAAAGGCGGAAGGAAAGAATGTATATCTTTGCACCACACAAGAAGGCTTGGCTATGCAAAGTGAAATTATAGCAGCATGGAATCAGCTTCAGGATAAGTACAAGGATGTATTGACAGAAGAAGAAACCCGTAGATTTTTAGAGATCAGCAACAAGCTGCTTAAAAGTCTGGATAATAGAAAATCAGATAAGAAAATATAATTCAGGAGGTCATGTCTATGGAAGAAATATTTATCAGAAGAAGCATTCGCAAATTTAAAGCCCAGGAGGTAGAACCTGAAAAGATTGATAAGCTGCTCCGGGCCGCCATGCAGGCTCCATCGGCCGCCAATCAGCAGCCGTGGGAATTCATTGTGGTACAGGATAAGGAGCGATTGGCTCAAATTGCTGAAACCTCACCTTATGCAAAGCTGGCTGCGAATTCCGCTGTAACCTTTGTTTTACTGGCTAATGATAAAGATCTGACTGTACCGACCGGATGGGAACAGGACATGAGCGCTGCGGCACAGAACATGCTTTTAGAAGCCGTTCATTTGGGTCTTGGCGGTGTATGGCTTGGCGTTGCTACATCGAATGTTGTTACAGAAAATGTGAGCCGTTTGTTTGGACTTCCGGATCATATCCGGCCCTTTGCACTGATTTCCGTAGGCTACCCGGATGGGCAGAAAAATCAATTCATTGACCGTTATCAGGCGGATCGAGTGCATTACGAAACCTGGAACCAAATCGAAAAGGAGAGCTAATAAGAAAAATGATTAAAATCGTTGCGGAGAATTTCATCAAATCAGAAAAAGTAGAGGAATTTATCTTATTAGCAAAGCAGCTTGTACAGGATACCCGGCAGAATGACATTGGCTGCCTCCGTTATGAGTTGCTGCAGGATATAAAAGACCCACAGTTGCTGACAATTCTCGAGGAATGGGAAGATCAGGAAGCGTTAAACAAACATATGGCGGCTAAGCATTTTAAGGAAGCCATTGCATTGTTTGCAGATCTCGTGGAGAAACCAGGTAAGATCAATCTTTATAAGATGTTAGTCTAAAAGGGAGGAGCAGTAAAATATGAACGTGGATTTCCCTGTTGAAAAAACAGTTATGGCTCGCAGCAGCGTCCGGACATATGAGAACCGTGTCCTTACAACCAATGAAAAGGATCAACTAAACGCCTATATTGATAGTTTAACCAACCCATTTTCCATAGATATTACCTTTCGTCTGCTGGAAAAAGCTGCATCAGCCGATGGAGAAAAGCTGGGGACCTATGGGATCATTAAAGGTGCTGAGAATTATATTGGTGCTTCTGTGGCAGATAAAGAACTGGCTTTGGAGGCATTGGGCTATTCATTTGAAAATTTGATTTTGTACGCTACATCCCTTGGGCTTGGCACATGCTGGCTTGGCGGGACTTTTAACCGGAGCGGTTTTGCAGCAGCCATGAACCTAAAAGATGGAGATCTTTTCCCCTGCATTTCCCCCGTTGGTTATCCAACAGGTAAAAAAAGGACGCTGGAATCCGTGATGAGGTGGGTAGCAAAGTCAGGAAAAAGAAAAGAATGGAATGAATTGTTTTTTAAGCAGGAGTTCTCAAAACCCTTGACGAAAGTTGAGGCAGGGGACTTTACTTTTCCGCTGGAAATGGTACGCCTGGCTCCTTCCGCCGTTAATAAGCAACCCTGGAGAATTGTGCAGGATAAAGATACGTATCATTTTTATCTGGCAAGAACCCTAAAAAACGACAACGAGAAAATTGATCTCCAAAGGGTCGATATAGGAATCGCTGCCAGCCATTTCCATCTGGCCGCATTGGAAAAAGGATTACCTGGAAAGTTTCAAAAACTTGTAAAACCCGAAATTCAAAGTCCGGATCAGGTGCAGTACATTTTTTCCTGGACCGCAGATTAATATTATGGAGCCGCTGATCAAAACCTACCGGTCAGCGGCTTTTTTATGATTAGCAGCTTAAATATCTAAATTCAATGCTGGTTATAGCTACAGGGCCAGCATAGTCATCAAAAGCTGGAATACGGGCAATGCTCAATAATGCAAAATCTTCTGCATTGAAAAAATCATCTAATATAAATTCTATAACATAATGATTGTATTGCTGGTTACCCGGCGAGTTTTGAACCGGAATATCGATTCTTTCAACGGTTCTCAAATCATCGATGCTGATTACTCCATTAGCTCTGGTAAATAAGGATGAAAGTCTAATTGAAAATCTGGTTCCAACTGGTATACTTGAATTATCACTGATCAGATGAACAAATATTTTAGCCTTTGGGAATCGTTTGCGCGCATCTTTTGGTACGCTGAACGTTAATGAATATTCATCTGTATCGCCTTGGGGCATTTGCCATCCTAATATAAAAATGCCGGATTCTCCCAGTTGTTCCGTATCAGGTCCAGTGGTATTTGCATCATTCATATTTCCTGCATTGAATATTAAAGATTTAAAAACGAGTTCTTCATGATTATGCTCATAACCATATGCCATATTAAAACACCTCCTTTCATAATATATTGTATTACGCATGTCCAATTAATGTTACTCATTATATAAACTTCACTTTCCTCCATAAATCATTTATAATTGAGGTAGTTTGGAAACATGTTTCAGACGAGCAAAAGGATATGGAAAGAGTACAATTGTTTTCTAAGCAATGAGAAGTTCAAAAAATTAAATGGATTATAGAAAAGAGAGGAATACGATATGTTTAGAGAAATGAGAAGAATCAAACAATTATTATCGCCTGAAGATACAAAAGCGGTAATGGACAGATGTACTAATGGGGTATTGGCCTGCTTAGGTGATGAAGATTATCCGTATGCTGTTCCCCTAAGCTATGTTTATTTTAATGGAAAGATATATGTCCATTCAGCAAAAGCCGGGCATAAGGTTGATGCTGTCATGAAATATCCAAAAGTATCTTTTTCCGTCATTGATGAAGATACGATTGTAAGTAAGGAATATACTTCTTACTTCCGCAGTGTTATCGCCTTTGGAAAAGCCAGAATTGTGGAAGGTGATGAGAGAGTGGAAGCATTTAAGGCTCTGGTGGAAAAGTATTCAGGCGATCAGCCGGAAGAGGCCAAGAATAAGGAAATAGACGGTTGCACACATGCTTACATTATTGCGATTGATATTGAACACATAACCGGCAAGGAAGCAATGGCATATGTCAGAGCGAAACAGCAATAATTTTTATACACATATACATAATAAAAAGACAATGGCTGAATGAACTGCCCCCCATAAGTTGGATTTTTATGTCTAACTTATGGGGGCACCTCAGTATGCCATTGCCTTTTTATTATATCCGATTTATTTCGTGTAATTATCGAAGTAGCCTTGTACTAATACGATAGGCGTTCCTTTATCACCGCTTCCGGAAGTAAGGTCACAGAGAGAACCGATTAAGTCGGTTAAACGGCGAGGGGTAGTTCCCTGAGAAACCATGCTGCCGACTAAATTGTTGTCTTTGCTTTGAATATAGTTTGAAATAGCAGCCTTTAATTCCGCACCGCTTAAATCAGCAAAATCATTATCAGCAAGATATTTTAATTTGACTTCATTAGGCTGGCCTTCCAGACCTTCTGTATATGCCGGAGAAACCACCGGATCTGCCAATTCCCAAATTTTACCCATAGGATCTTTGAAAGCACCGTCGCCATAAATCATGACTTCAATATGTTTTCCAGTTCTTTCAAGGAGTCCATCCTGAATGCTTTTAACAATTGGTTCGCAATTGCGGGGGAATAGCTTAACCGTATCTTCGGTAGCTTTATTGCTTCCAAGCAAACCATAATTTTCGTTATATCCACTGCCATTAACCTGTGCGGTTAAGATATCGTCAAGACCAAACACAGTCTCTGCTCCGGCAGCATTTAATAAGCGTTTGGTTCTAAAACGGGTATGAATATCGCAGTTAAGAACATGCTTGGTGTAATTTAAAATTGTGCGGCAGTCATTTGCAAGAATAACTTCTACTTCACAGCCTTCTTTTTGAATAAGCTCTTTGTAGTATTCAATGTAATCAACTCCGGTAAAGGTATGCTTACGGAAGCCAAAAAGCTCACGGTAACGTGCCTCAGTTAAAACATCAGTCCAGGGGTTAATCCCTTTTTCATCTAAAGCATCGAGATCGATTAAGTGATTACCTACCTCATCGGAAGGATAGCTTAACATGAGTACGATCTTTTTTGCACCTCTTGCAATACCCTTAAGACAAATGGAAAAACGGTTGCGGCTTAAAATAGGGAATACAATACCGATGGTTTCATTACCGAATTTATCTTTAATATCAGCAGCGATCTGGTCAACAGTAGCATAATTTCCCTGAGCACGGGCAACAATGGCCTCGGTTGCAGCAACAACATCTCGGTCACGTAATTCAAAATTCTCACTTTTTGCTGCATCAAGTACACTTGTAATTACTATTTCTGCAATGTCGTCTCCCTGACGGATAATTGGAGCACGTACACCTCTTGAAACAGTACCTATTAATCTCTCCATATGCATGACTCTCCTTTAAACCCATGACAAATGCTCATGGGGTGTATTTAATTCACCTTATTATAACACGATAATTGATATTGGTAAACTTAATGCTTTTTATATATAACATAACTTCTACTTATATCAGATTTGATTATTAATGCAGTAACTAATAAAATTCAGCAAAGCAGGAACATTTTATTTTAATATTAATGTTATAATTAACTTATTAAATATAGAAATATCAGGTGGGGGTATGCATTGAATTACAGAGAACATATAGAAAAAAGTATTAAATTTATGGAAGACCATATGAAAGAAAACGTTACAATAGAAGAAATTGCAAGTCAATCCGGGTATTCTCTTTATCATTTTTGCAGAGTTTTCAATTTATGTATGGGTGTATCTGTCATGGAATACTTAAGGGCGCGCAGATTATCCTTAGCAGCCACGGAACTTTTTAAAGGTAGGAAAGTCATAGACATTGCTGTGGATTATGGGTTTGAGACATCAGGAGGTTTTACTAAAGCGTTCCGTAAAGCGTTTGGCTATACCCCCACACAGTATGTGGAGAGGAAGACCGGGTATTCTGATGTGAAAAGTGTATGTCCTGCGATTGTAGAAAGGCCTGCATTTAAGGTGGCCGGATATGGAATTAAAACAGATATTACGGGAGCATCCTATACAAAGGATATTGCTTCTTTCTGGAGCAATTATAATGGCGAAAACTTAGAAAGTAAAATGTACAAAGTTTTGAATCCCACAAAACATGGGGAAGTGGGGTTATACGTTCCTTTATCGGAGGATGGCAATGCAATCTATCTTTTGGGTGTGATTGTGGAGGATTTTACAAATGTAGGGGAAGATATGCTGACAGTAGAAATACCAAATGCAGAGTACGCTGTTTTTACAACCAATCCTGTGGATACCAGCAATGATTGGGAACAAAAAGAGTTTGCAGAGGTTATTGCAGGTACATGGAAATATATATTTGAAGATTGGTTCCCGGGCAGCGGGTATATTTTCGATGAAAGTAAATTTGATTTTGAATTCTATGATGAGCGTTGTCATCATAGGCAGGATACGGTTATGGATATCTATATCCCAGTCAAAAAAGAATAGTTACATAATAATTATGGAAGAAAGGTGATAAAGAATGTTGAACTATTATGGTAGATTGTCTTCCGAAGTATATGATATGGATAAGCCTGTGGGCCATTCTTTTGGAGATATCGAATTTTATACGGATAGGCTAAAGTCATGTAAAGGACCGGTTCTTGAGCCTGCGACAGGAACCGGACGAATGTTGATCCCCCTTTTAGAAAAAGGATTCCATGTCGAAGGTTTTGACAGTTCAAAGGATATGCTGGGTATCTGTCATGAGAACTGCAAAAAGAGAGGCCTGGATCCTAAACTTTTTGAGGAAAAGATGGAGTCTTTTTCTCTGGATACAAAATACGATGCTATTATCGTACCGACGGGAACATTTCTTTTATTGTACAAAAGAGCTGATTCTATAAAAGCTTTAAAAAACTTTTATGAGCATCTATCTGACGGCGGCCGGCTAATTGTAGACATATTTTTGCAAAATAAAATATCAACAGGGATAGTATCCACAAGAACTTGGGAATGTTCCAATGGGGATATCATTACATTAGAAAATAAAATTGTAGAGATTGACTATATCAATCAATATACAATTTCTCATGGACGATATGAAAAATGGCGTGATGGCGTGCTTTTGCAGACGGAATTAGAGCATTTTCCGTTACGGTGGTATGGAGTGGAAGAGTTTCGGTTAGTGCTTGAAAGCGTCGGATTTAAAGATATCAAGATTTCTTCAGATTATAAATTGGGAAAATATCCATCATCATCTGAAGATATGATCACTTTTGAAGCCGTAGCAGTGAAATAAAAATGATCCCAATGCAAAGAACATTGACGAATGGTCTAATAAAATATATAATAATACCAGTTTAAAAGGTCTGGGACCAAGAGAGAACTCACAGTTTTAAAATGAAAAAGGCCTGGGAGATATCAAGATGATATCTTTCAGGCTTTATTGATATTTGCAGCTGAATCGCCGGCATTGGGAGCGGGCATCGGACAGTTTTGGATTACAAATTATATATAAGGAGAAAATAATATGAAGAAAAAATTCGCTTTTTTATTGATGGGAAGTCATTATAATCCGGCGGTACATCAGGCTTGTTTTGAAACAGAGAAACAAATCAGCTATATTGTTACAGTTAAGAATTTCAAAGAAGCCTGTGATAAGATTACTTTCTTAGAAAGTGAAGGGGTTGGCGCTGTTGAACTATGCGGTGCATTTGGCGAAGAAGGTGCACAAAAGTTGATTGAACTGACAAACAATAGAATCGCTATAGGCTATGTCACTCATAAGCCTGAACAGGATCAGTTGTTTGCTGATTTCTTTTCAAACTTTAGTCGATGAAGCAGTACCGTTTACAAAAGAGGAGGTATAAGATTTTATGGGTGTTATCGTCAGACCTATTGAAGAAAACGACGCTGAATCACTTTGGCAAATGATGTCTGCGCTGGATTCTGAGACAAAATACATGATGTACGAGCCGAATGAGCGGACGAAAAATATTGATAGAATAAAATCTACCATCAATGAAACTGTCACAGGCAATAATCTGTTTTTAGTTGCCGAAGCAGATCATGAAATCGTTGGATATATATCTGCGCAAAAAGGCATTTTTAAAAGAGTAAAACATTCTGCATATATCGTTGTGGGCATTCGTGCATCTTATCAGCGGCAAGGGATCGGCACCTCTTTTTTCAAACAGCTGGACATATGGGCCAGTGAGAAAGGGGTTACCAGACTTGAACTAACGGTAATGTGTATCAATGATACCGCAAAACACCTCTACGAAAAAAATGGTTTTGTTGTAGAAGGGATCAAAAGAAATTCCATGGTAGTAGATGGAACATATGTGGACGAATATTATATGGCAAAACTATTATAAGCAACAAATATGGTGTCAAAATGATAAATAAGAATCTGGAGGTGATTTCAATATGAAGCTGTTTATTATTGAAGACGATATCGTTCTAAGAACAGAATTAATTTCGCTGCTGGAAAGCTATAACTATTCTTGTGAAACAAGTGATAACTTTAAAAACATTATATCGGAGGCCGTGGAT
Organism: Lacrimispora sanguinis; assembly: GCF_044987295.1. NCBI lineage: Bacteria > Bacillati > Bacillota > Clostridia > Lachnospirales > Lachnospiraceae > Lacrimispora > Lacrimispora sanguinis. The sequence goes on from NZ_CP173277.1 coordinate 5,064,101, forward strand.
TCAAATGCAGATTTAATTTTGCTTGATATCAATCTCCCTTATTATGATGGGTATCATGTATGCAGGGAAATCCGCAAGATATCGGATGTACCGATTATGGTTGTGACAAGCCGCAACAATGATATGGATGAACTGATGAGCATGAATCTGGGTGCAGATGATTTTATAACAAAACCCTATAACATTCAAATCCTACTTGCCAGGATCGCCGCAATACTCAAACGCACCAACCAGAAGAATTATTCATCAGAAGTAGAATATAAGGGCTTAACATTATCAATGGCAAAAAGCACAGTATATTACGAAAGCAAAGAGGCTGAGCTTACGAAAAATGAATTGCGTATTCTCTCTGTTTTAATGCAAAATGCAAACAGCATCATTTCACGGGATGATTTGATGGATGAGCTTTGGCAGTCGGATGAATTCGTCGATGACAATACACTGACAGTTAATGTCAACCGCTTGCGTAAAAAACTTGAAGAAATCGGTGCTGCAGATTTTATTAAGACCAAACGTGGACAGGGGTATATGATATGAATTTATCAAGCTTTTTGAAAGATAAGATCCTGTTTTTACTGGCGCAAAGCTTTATCATTGTTTTTTTAGTTTTAATGTTAGATGTCTACCATATCAGTCGCTATGCCACAATACTTATTTGCATAACCATTGTCTTCATCTCTTTCGCTGCATTGGCATACGAATACCTGATTCGCAGCAGATATTATAATAGACTAAATAAAACGCTGGAATCAATGGAGCAAAAGCAGTATATCGCTTCCCTATTAGAGGCACCTAATTTCGCTGAAGCGGAAGTTTTATGCGAGATTCTTAAGCATGTTACAAAAGCCATGAACGATGAGATTGCCTCCTATAAGATATCCCAGGATGAATACCGGGAATATATTGAAACATGGATCCATGAGATAAAGATCCCTATTTCCTGCATCGACCTTATCTGTCAGAACAACCGCAATGACATAACTAAGAAAATATCCGAGGAAACAGTACGGGTGGATTCTTATATTGAACAGGCTCTTTATTATGCCCGGAGCAAAAACGTGGCGTCTGACTACAGTATCAGAAGACTTTCTCTTGACAGCTTGGTGAAGGCTGCTGTTAAGAAACATTCAAAACAGCTGATAGGCTGCGGTGCGCAGGTGAAACTGGACAATCTTGATTATACGGTTTATGCTGATGAAAAGTGGCTGGATTTTATCATTGGACAGATAATAGCAAACAGTATCAAATATAAAGAGGATGCCTTGACTCTATGGTTTTCTGCTTCAGAAAACCAGGAGAATATCATTCTTTCTATCCGGGATAATGGAATCGGCATATCTGAAAGCGACCTTGGGAGAGTGTTTGAAAAGGGATTTACGGGAGAAAATGGAAGAGCGTTCGCCAAATCTACTGGGATCGGCCTGTACCTTTGCAAAGAACTTTGTAATAAGATGTATCTGGGATTGGAAGCCCAGTCATCTGTCGGGAACGGTACAACAATTCATATAATATTTCCAAAAGACAGGCAGTCATTTCTACAGTAAAGGGTTCCGCTTTCGCATATGCGGAGCCGTGCAGTATAATTAAGTTTGAAGCAGAGATAAGTAGAAAATTATTATTTAAGACAGAAGAGGGGGAATAATGGTCATGCTTCGTTATGTACACACAAATATTATTGCTAAAGATGCAAACAAACTGATTGATTTTTATAAAAAGGTGTTTCACTGCAAAAGCATCAATGAAACACGTGACCTGCGAGGGGTGTGGTTAGACGGACTAACAGGACTGAATGATGCACATATTACAGGAGAGCATCTTCTTTTGCCAGGATACGTAGAAGACCACCCGACGCTCGAAATATTTTCATACGACAAGCTGGAAGGAACTATACCTTCGGAGATTAACCGCCCGGGAATTGCACATATAGCTTTTGAAGTGGATGATGTGGAAGCAACCTTGGCAGAAGTCATTAGGGCGGGAGGAAGTAACTTCGGAGAGTTGGTTACTGCGGCTTACCCAAACGGCAAAGAAGCAGTATTTGTTTATGCGCGGGACCCTGAAGGCAATATTCTTGAACTGCAAAGCTGGAGACAGATAAATCAAACCTAAAGAATGAGGCTAGCGAAGTCGTGTGCCAACAAAAAAAGGCTGTATGTTCCCTATGCGGGAGCATACAGCCTTTTTATCTTACAAATTTGTTCGTTTACCGTAAGTAAAATCTATGGTTCCATGATTCTTTCCCTGTTATACTGAGGAAGCAAAACACGAAAGGAGTAATTTTGATGAAAAATAAAACAATTAGTATCAGTATATTGTTACTTGCTGTCATCAGCTTCCTTATGGGTAGTGTAAAAATATCTCCTATGGTTTCTGCCGGATATGAAATGTATAGGAATGCGACAGATGCCATAAGCGTGCCGGATAGAATAGAGGAGCTTAAACAGCAAAATGGTTATATTACATTTGATGAGATACCCGAAGGATATAAAGAGCAGGTGTTAAATTCAGAAGATAAACGTTTTTACTATCATTTCGGCTTTGATCCCATTGCGACAGCAAGGGCCATGGCAAACAATCTGATCGCAGGAAGCTTTGTGCAAGGGGGGAGCACCATCACCCAGCAGCTTGCAAAAAATATGTACTTTTCTTTTGAAAAGAAATATGAGCGAAAGGTAGCAGAATTATTTGTTGCTTTTCAGCTTGAAAGAGATCTTACAAAAGATGAAATACTGGAACTCTATTGTAATATTGCTTACTTCGGAGAAGGATGCTATGGACTAAAACAAGCGGCGAATCACTATTACGGTGTTGAGCCATTAGAGTTGACAACTACGCAGATCAAAGCCCTTGTCTGGACAATTAAAAGTCCAAATAACTACAACCCCAATGCTTACAAAGCGATTCCGGTATAATATATGTGACATCAATTATCGTGTTGCATTTGCCATATGCCTCTTTACGGCGTTTAGCTCATTGCTTTTCACGGTATAATGAAAAGTGACAAAAATGTTCGTTCCTTGTAAGCAAAATCAATGGCTGACAGAGGCAGATGGAATTATAATAGACATAAGTTAGAAATAGAAAAGGAGATCATAAATGTTACAAAAAGGATTAAATAGTTTTCAGATTAAAATAATTGCTTTGGTGCTCATGGTATTCGATCATATTCACTATATTTTTACAGGTGTTTTCCAAGTTCCCCTGTGGTTTACCATGCTGGGCAGATTATCAGCACCTTTATTCATCTTTGCTACGGCCAATGGCATGAGATACACAAGAAACCCGGTAAAATATTTAATGCGTTTATGGTTTGGATTTGTATTTATGAACTTTGGCAATGATCTGATTAATCAATATTTCCCGTTGCCTAATGGGGGTATTATCATAAATAATATATTTTCCACACTGTTTGTAATATGCCTGATCATATTCAGTATTCAGCGTATTTCTGTATGCAGGAAAGAGAATCGTCCATTTTTGCAATATATATTTTTAATGCTTGTTCCTGTTTTCAGCAGTATCATTATTTTTATGACCATGTCTAATCCCAGCTTATTTTTTATGGTAAGAGGAATAATGTTCTTTGTCCCCTCTCTCTTATTCTGTGAAGGCGGTATTATACTGGTTGTTTTAGGCGTCGGATTATATTTATGCAACCAGGATAAAAAGAAAATAGGTATATTTTATCTGGTGCTCAGTATTTTAGTCTTTGCAATGGGTTATAACCCTGAGATCGGTGTGGAAAGCATGTTTTTGGATAACATCCAGTGGTGCATGGTATTTGCTTTACCATTTATGCTGCTTTACAATAAGCAAAAGGGCCGTGGAATGAAATATTTCTTTTATGCCTTTTATCCGGCCCATATCTATATTTTTACAATTTTAGCCAATATAATTTCTAAATACTAGGGGAGAGGATAGACAATATGAATACAATCTTAAAGGTTGAGAACCTTCAGAAATATTACGGTAATAAAGGGAATGTCACAAAGGCTGTTGACAATATCAGCTTCAATGTTTTAGAAGGAGAATATATCGGTATTATGGGGGCATCGGGCAGTGGAAAAACTACCATTCTTAATTGTGTTTCCACCATTGATGATGCGACCTCAGGTCATATTTTTATAGATGGAATGGATGTCACTGAGATGAAAGCAGAAGCTTTATCAAAGTTCAGACGTGAAAAGCTTGGCTTTATTTTTCAGGACTTTAATCTTTTAGATACCCTGACTGCCCATGAAAATATTGCCCTGGCCCTGGCAATTATGAAAGCTCCAGCAGGAGAAATGGATGAGCGGATCCACCAGGCTGCCTCCCTTTTAAACATTACGGAGGTATTGCAAAAGTACCCATATCAGATGTCAGGCGGCCAAAAGCAGCGTGTAGCTGCAGCAAGAGCCATCATTACAAATCCGACCCTGATTCTTGCCGATGAACCTACCGGAGCCCTGGATTCTAAGTCTGCAAAGATGCTTTTGGAAAGCTTCAAAAATTTAAATGAACAGATAAATGCTGCTATTTTAATGGTAACCCATGATGCATTTACTGCCAGCTATTGCAAACGCATTTTGTTCATCAAAGACGGAAAGCTGTTTAATGAGCTTATCCGGGGAAATGAATCACGCAAGGAATTTTTTGACCGGATCATGGAGGTTATGGCCCTTCTTGGAGGTGATTTAAGTGCTGACTAAGCTTGTTTTTAAAAATGTCGGAAAAAGCATGCAGGATTACACGGTATATTTTTTCACTCTTGTTTTTGGCGTTTCAATCTTTTATATGTTTAACTCCATCTATGCGCAGCAGGATATCATGGTTGTGACGGAAATACTGACCGATTCTATGATTGCACTTAGAAAGATATTATCAGTCATATCTGTGTTTGTTGCAGTGATCCTGGGTTTTTTGATCGTATATGCAAACAGTTTTTTTATCAGACGCCGTAAAAAAGAAATGGGTATTTACATGACTCTGGGGATGAGCAAAGGTAAAATTTCTGCCATTCTTGTATCTGAAACATTTCTCATGGGACTTATTGCTTTAATTGCAGGGCTGATCATCGGTGTTTTCGGCTCCCAGTTTATGTCTGTGTTCACTGCTAAAATATTTGAGGCAGACATGACCGCCTATAAATTCATATTTTCACCAGATGCAGCGGTGAAAAGTAGCCTATATTTCGCAGTTATTTTTTTGACCGTAATCATTTTCAATACAATTACAGTCAGCAAGTATAAACTGATTGACTTGATCTACGGCGGTCGGAAAAATGAAAGCTTAAAAATTAGAAGTACCAAATTATCGGTTCTGGTTTTCCTGGTATCCATTGTTTTCTTAGGTACCGCCTATGCATTGGTTTTAAAAAATGGAATTATTAATATTAACCGTATCTTCCTTTGGTCCATTATTTTAGGAACGGCCGGTTCGTTACTTTTTTTCTTTTCTCTTTCGGGAATACTTACAAAGCTGATACAATCAAATAAAAAGCTTTATTATAAAAACCTGACCATGTTTGTAACCCGTCAGCTCACCAGTAAGATCAACACAAATTTTATATCCATATCCGTGGTCAGCATTGTCTTGCTTCTGGTAATCGGTATTTTTTCAACCGGTTACAGCATGAAAAATATTCTGTCAGCCAATTTAAAGGAAACTGCACCCTATGATGTCAGTTTTTATGGCGATGGGAAAGGGAATTATAAGACCATATATGAAAGCCTGCCTATGTCAATAAAAGGTATTGATGCAATTAGCCATGAATATAGTATTTACCGCGGGGACCTTCATTACAAGGATTTTCCGGTTGATTATTCTTCCCTGTCCTTTGATATAGGGAAACGCGGCCTCGATTTTGTTATGTTTTCTGATTACCAGAAGTTTTTAGAAATGCAGGGAATGGAAAAAGCCGATCTTCCTGGAAATGGATATTTCATTGTTGCGACCGGCGATGTTTACCAGCATGCTGCGCAGCAGTTTCTTGATAGAAATGTATCAATCTCCCTTGGAGGTAAAACGCTCCAGCCAAAGGGGAAAGTACAAAACATAAAGCTTTCCAACAGTGATTCCGGTATCACGTTTGTTGTAAATGACGGGTTTTCTGAAACCCTTAGCAAGTCACCGGATCAGGTGCTTAACATGATATGCAAAACCGGGGAAGGATCAAAGGAACTTCAGGAAAACCTAAAACAATATAGTAACAGCGAGGATTATCAGGAAAAGGGCTTTTGGTACTATTCAAGCAGAGAAGAGATCTATGCTTCATCGCTTGCCATGAAAGCCATCATATCTTTTTTAGCCATTTATCTTGGCATTGTGTTTATGGTTGCCTGCGCGGCAATTCTTGCAATCCAGCAGCTTGCCCAGGCATCGGATAACAAGGAGCGTTATGCACTGTTAAGGAAGCTGGGTGCTGAAAAGAAAATGCTGGACAGAGCATTGTTTGTACAAATACTTTGTTACTTTTTACTTCCTTTTATACTTGGAATTGTTCATTCCATTGTTGGGCTTACTGCTGTAAATAATGTAATGATGGCCTTTGAACGTGTGAATGTGATGGATAGTGTTTTTATCCCGGCGTTGTTTATTGTTTTTATTTATGGCGTTTATTTTGGATTGACTTATATCGGGTGTAAGCATATTTTAAGAAGAGATCAATATTAAATGTGTTTGAAAACCTAAAACAGGTCCGTGTTTTTCACATATTGAAAAACATGGACTTTTTGTAACATTGTTTTTCTTTACGAAACGCAAGACTGGTACTATAATTCATCTATAGTATAAATGAAGTGAGGAGAAAAGATGAAGAAAGAATTGTCCTATTTTAGAGTCGGAGATTCCTTTGGCGGAAATCAGGATTGGTTCCGGGACCCTATGATGCATCTGGGTGGCTGTGGGGCGGCTGCAGCCTGTGATGCCTGCATCAATTTGGCGCTCCATGATAATAAAACCCATCTGTATCCCTATGATATCCAAAGACTTGACAAGGAAGATTATATAAATTTTTCCAAGATAATGAAGCCCTATTTGAAGCCCCGATTTCATGGAATCGATACACTGGATATATTTATGGACGGGTTTTATAAATATTTGCAGGATGTGGGTGCACCGAATATACAGCTGGTAGGCTGTCCAGGAAAGGTTCCTGCAAAGGCAGCCGCCAGGGAAGTCATGAGCCAGATTGACAAGGGAATCTCGATTCCTTTCTTGCAGCTGCGGCATAAGAATGTTAATTTTAAGGATCTGGTCTGGCATTGGTTCATGTTAGTGGGATATGAAGAATTCGAAGATGAGTTTTATGTAAAAATTGCAACTTATGGTGGGTTTCGCTGGCTGTCCTTTTATGAGCTGTGGGATACTGGTTTTGAGCGCAAAGGTGGGATGGTATTGATAAGAATGAAGCAGTCACAGTAAAGTGGCGGCTGTTCTCTGATAAAGAAAGCGGCTTTTGGATATATGAAGAACCTCCAATCCAAAAGCCGCTTAAGTGATATTCTTTAACAAAAGGAGATTGTTATGAAACATATGATTTATGATACGGAACGATTGACTCTAAAAGTGTTGGATACATCTTCAGCGAAAATGGTTTTAGATTATTATTTGAGAAACAGGTCTTTTTTAGGAGCGTGGGAGCCTGTGAGGAACGAGAAGTTTTATACAAAGGCATATCATGAGGAGCAACTTGACAATGATCGGTCTCTAATAGAAAATAAAGATCTGTTAAGACTATGGATTTTTAAGAAGAATGATGAAAGCCGTATTATTGGGACTATAGGTTTCAGCAACATTGTGCGGGGTGCTTTTTTATCTTGTTACCTTGGTTACAAGCTGGATCAAGATGAAATTAATCAAGGATATATGACCGAAGCAATTCAAAAAGGAATTGATATCGTTTTTAATGAATACGGATTACATAGAATAGAAGCCAATGTCATGCCTAGAAATCAACGTTCTCTGAGGGTGACCGAAAAACTGGGGTTTTACAATGAGGGGATTGCTCAAAGGTATTTAAAAATAAATGGGATATGGGAAGATCATGTCCATATGGTTTTATTGAATGATAAGGTGTAGATAATCATGAGGGAGTGTCAAGGATAAATAAGCGGCTTTGCCGTCCTTGACACTCCTCATGTCGTTTCTGGGTAATCAAGGCCGTGTAACATTAATTTTAATGGCTACAAATCATGAAATTGACAAATCCTATTTTAGTGCTATATTTGTTGTATGATGAATACAAAGAATGGCTTGCAGTTTTACTGAATGACCGATTGAATAAAAGCATAGAAGGAGGAAGTTGTCTTGAGTGAAAATTTAAGTTATATAATTGGGATAATGGGATTCTCATGGGTACTTGTATTGTTTGCCACTGCTTTAACTCCATATTTTATGCAAAAAAATATATGCTTTGGTATTTCTATACCGGTAAGCGAATATAACGATCCTAAGATAAGATTATTGCGGCGCAATTACTGCATCAGCTGTCTTTCGATTGGTTTGGTTTTGGGAATTGGAAGCACGATTTGCTATATCTGGATGCCGGCAGAACGGGGGCTATGGCTCCAGCTTAGCGGTATAATCCTGTATCTCGCTGCCAGTACTATCATATATTTTTTCGCACGTTCAGAGATAAAGGCGATCAAACTAGAACGTGATTGGGAATTTGATACGGAAACAGTAATAAAAACCAGTGGAAAGTCTGGTAAAACAATTGGCACTGCGTGGTATCTTTTATATTTTGTTCCGATTGCCATTGCCGTTTTTGCAGCAGTGCTGAAATATCCATCTTTACCCGGGCATATCCCCATGCATTACAACCTTGCAGGAAAAGTGGACCGCTATGCTGCTAAATCCATAGGAACTTTTGCAGTGATGCCATTGATCCAATGCTTCACCGGCCTTTTGTTTGCAGGAATCAACTTTGGCATTGGTACAGCCGGGCATCAGCGGAATTACCGGAGAACTCAGGCATTCCAGGGGATAATGAGTATTTTCTTATATACGATCGGATTTATGGTAATGCTGTTATTTACCTGCATTCAACTTACTATGCTGTCCGTAATAAATGAAAAGCTCATGATGGTTCTGCCCTTTGCCTTTTTAGTTATTATTTTTTTGAGCTGTATTTATCTCACGGTAAAGGTCGGTCAAGGAGGAAGCCGGTTGGATATAAGGGATGATGCACCACTAAACCGAATGGACGATGACCGTTATTGGCTGGGAGGTTTTCTGTATTGCAACAAAGATGATCCGTCTCTTTTTGTAGAAAAACGATTTGGAATGGGTTATACCTTAAATTTTGGAAACCCTAGAAGCCTCATTGCAATTGCCGCATTTGTAGTCTTTATTTTGGCAGTTACAGTGATTCCATTCATGTTAGAATAAAATAGGTTGTGTTTCCAAGAGGAGTGAATAACATGGTAAGATATGTTGCAGCATCAACATTGGTTTTGCTTGTAATGCTTGTTATGATCCGGACCCTTCAATTAAAAAGGCTGGGGATAAAAGCCGTTCAATTTGGCGAGAAGGATAAAAAAGATTTTCTAATCCTGCCATTTGCTTTTCTATTATTTTACATTGTATTTGCCAGCGCTTTTGGCCTGCCTGAAATAGGCGCCCAGTTGTTCGATGATACATTTACCGGCTGGATAGGCGTGATTGTATGTATAATGGGTATTTTATTGTTTATATACGCACTGAATTCATTTGGAAAAAGCTTTCGTGTAGGTCTTGATGAAGACCATCCGGGAGAGCTTGTGACCACAGGCGCATTTTCCATAAGCCGTAATCCCATATATACCGCATTTGAATTGGTTCTGGCAGGCATATTTTTAATTATTCCCAATTGGATCGTATTGATATATGTTTTTGCCGGAATATGGCTTTTTAACCGTCAAATCCTGCTTGAGGAACAGTCGTTAAAAGGAATATACGGGGAAAAATACATGGAATATTGTAAAAAGGTCAGACGGTTTTTATAACTAGGGAATAGGAGAGGGAGGTTAAGGTTGATAGGAAATAAAGTAATAGGGAGACATGAATACAATATCCGGTTATTGTCAGGCGCTGATGAGACCGATGTACAGGATCTATGCGAAAGATGTTCGGATTTTTTTGAGTTATCAGAAGGCAGGCCGCCTGAAAAGGATGCGGGAAAAAACCTTCTGTTTGACTTGCCACCGGGTAAAACCATGAAAGATAAGTTTGTTTTTGGAGTATATAAAAAGAATGTTTTAATTGCTATCATTGATATGGTTAAAGATTATAAAGCAACCGGAGAGTGGATAATAGGATTATTTATGCTTGATCCAAAGGAAAGAGGAAAAAATCTGGGCAGAAAATTGCATGATTCTATAAAAGACTGGGTTTTGGAAGAGCATGGAAGGGCATTAAGAATTGGGGTATTAGAAGATAACCACAGGGGATATCAGTTTTGGTGTAAGATGGGATATATTGAAGTAGACCGTGTGAAAATGACCTACGGAAATAAGGAACATAACGTAAAAGTCATGAATTTATTTCTCAAATGAACCGCTGCCCTTATTTATGGGGCAGCGGTTTTGCTTATTTAAGCTGCTTGTGAAACGTATTCGCCAGCTGATTAGCGGCTTCCTTACCGGTATATAATGCTCCCTGCATCCAGCCATGTTTTGTGGATAAGTGTTCTCCGGCAAAGTACACTCTTTGATTAAATTCCGGCTTCAGCATCTCATAAGCAAATAGTTTTTTCTGGCCTGGAAGTGTCATTGCAAAAGCTCCCCGGTTATTGGGTTCATTATCCCAAACCACAGTCTTATGGTCTTCCACAATGGAATCTAAGAATCCCCTTGGCAATCCGTGAACTTCCTCCACATTTCTCTTTATCAGTCTATAACGGAGGGATTCTTCCATATTTCCCACCCTTGTTGCATTTAAATGATAATTATAGGAAGCCACCAGCGCCCCAGGTTCATACGGCGAACAGGAAGAAACATCAGGGCAAAGAATATGATCTCCCGGATAGAAGATGGACTGAATAGGCAGGTCTGTCTGGGAAAATCCACCTACCATTCTTCCGTAATCGGTATCCTGCTCCCAAAAGCGTTTATTACACATAAAAAGTGTTTTTTGCGAATTAATATAGTTAAATTCTAAAATGGCCTGCATCTTGATGTTGCTGAAATATGGTTTGATCTCAACCTCCCTTAAGGTGGAGTAGGGAAGCGCGCATACAACATAATCAAAAATTTCGACAGTTCTCTTAAGATTCCGTACATTGCGATGAGTTAGTATGATTTGGTTGTTATACGGTGACTGATAAATACCTATAACCGTCTGTCCGGGCTTATAAGTAACTGTGCCAAGCTGGGAAACCGGAATATTTTGATATTGGGTCGGATTGTCTGCAAGAAGGGATTGGATAAAAGCATATGGTAGATTTACAATTCCGCCTTCTATGTTATAAGTGTTACGGTAATCAAGAGTATATTCTTCATTGGTGATTTCATCATAACTAACATTCAGTAAAGCACCAGTACCTGGGTTGACCCCTGAGATCAAGCTGATCGCTCCCTGGCTTAACCCCAGATTTTCCAGGGTCTGCCGGACGGAATATTTTGTAAGAGTTAAATATTCCGGGGAATACTCCGGTAAAATCTGTATTAGCTCTGACCGGATATCAGGCGGTAGCTGCATCATCAGATACAAAAAAGCATAGTCATCAAGCTCAGACCAGGGAGTGCTTCTTTCCTGTGGGGTTAAATCGTATAAGGGATAAAGCATTTGCTCAATGGAGTCCGATGTTCTCAAACGTGTATTATGTACGTATAAAAAGTTGTTTCGCTGCCTTACGGACAGTGGACGGGTGTTAAGGCCCAACAAATTGATATAGTGCCAGGTGGTTTCATGAGTTGCCGGAATTCTATGAGCGCCGAATTCATTGTAGTATTTGCCTTCCGAATCAAAATAATAGGTATAAACTCTTCCCCCGATTCTATTTTCATTGGCTTCCAGAATTGTAATATCGGCTCCCAGCTTACGAAGCTCGAATGCGGCGGACAAGCCGGCCAGGCCGCCTCCTATGACACCGATCTTTACTCCTTTCATCTCTCCCGGCGATGCATAATTTATGATATCAGCTGGAGGACTCAGTAATTTAATAATATATTCGTAATCTTCCGGCCGGCCTGCCGTTTTCAATGAATTTCTGATCATTTCGTGCCGTTGTTCATTTGTGGGGTTTATAACCTGATTTAATGGAACCGCCATTGATTATACCTCATGATATCATTACAGTTTAATATATTGGAAACCTTACGCGATTATCACAAAATAGGGGCGTCATAAGCTGCAGGTCATCACATTAGAACTTGTAATTTCGATATTTATTGTGTAAATTAATTACAGAGTATATACTGTTTCTAATGATGAATTGAAAATAGGGGAACAAATGAGGTTAAGCAATGTCTAAAAACGATAATATGCTGGCAATTCTCTGGATGCTGAATTCAGAATCAAAAATTACTGCAAAACAAATAGCAGAAAGGCTGGAGATCAATATACGGACTGTTTACCGCTATATTGACTCGCTTTGTGCCAGCGGGGTACCCATTGTATCCGATGCAGGCCAGAATGGCGGATATAGTCTGCTGAATGATTTTATCAATGCGCCCTTATTTTTTGATGTTGAGGAACAAAAGGCGATTCTCCATGCAGCAGTATTTGCAAAAGAATCAGGATACCCTTTTAACGAAGTATTAAGCAGGGCAACTGAAAAGCTGAAGATGTATACCAACCGGGAGCAGGAACGCATTCTGAATCGCCATTTAACCGGCTTTGAAGTGATAAGCCGCGGGATCGATTCTTCTGTTAAGCAGAAATTGGTAGAATTAGAGCGGGCTGTGGCAAATGAGTACTCCGTAGAAATTGAATACCGTACAGGCCATGAGGAAACAGCCAGACAAAGGGTAATTGATCCTTATGGCGTAATTTATTGGAATAATAAATGGTATACCATTGGATTTTGCCACTTGAGAAATGAGATCCGTAGCTTTCGCGCTGAAAGGATTTTGCAGATAAATCGGACGCAAATGACTTTTAAAAGGCCGGAAGCCTTTTCTGCCAAGGAATTCTTCTTACAAAATCTTTTGCCTGACCTGGCTGATAATGATAAGGTGGTTTCAGTCGTGATCGGGGGCAGGGCAGAGGCCTTGGATGACTTGAGCATTCACTGGTTTTTAGGCCATCATCTGAAAGAGAGGACTCAAAACCAGGCAGTCTTTTTACTTGATGAAAGAGTAATGAATGGATATGTACCATATTTTCTCTTACCCTATGGGAGAGCTCTTGAGATCATAGAACCCGAGGGCCTGAAGAAAAGGATGGTGGACGTTGCGGCGGAGCTAATGGAATATTATCAAAAATAAGAGGGGGAGTAGATATGAAATTGTATGAATTCAGGCCAATCAGTAATGATGATGTGCCGGCTATGACTGACCTGATGATGTGCCGGCAAAATCTTGAGAGTAATGAATTTCCATTTTTAAGAAACAGCTGTCTCAATACAAAATATATCGGGGATTTACTTGAAAAGCTATTTATGACTAATAAAGCAATTGGGATAGGTGCATTTGTTAATGATGAACTGGTCGGATATATCGCAGGAAAGATAAAGATCGATCATGAAAGAGGCAGGCATGTCTGGGTGCCTTATGAAGGGATAGCGGCAAGGACGGACCAGCCCTCAGAACTCATAAGAACTCTTTATGCGAAAGTTTCTATCCTATGGATCCACCAAGGATGTTTTCACCATTATGCATTGATACCTCTTGGAAGCAAGGTGTATTATGAGGCTTTCCTGGGGTTGAGCTTTTCTATCCAGCAAGTGCATGGGATAATGAATATTAGAGATTACAATACATTTGAAACTGCATCTGATGCAAAAGTCAGGCTAGCCAATAAAATGGATAGGGAAGCAATGGGGAGAATGTCTGATATCATCTTTTCCTATCAAAATTCTGCGCCTGTGTTTGAACCAGCCTTACCTGAGCTTGTAGGGAGAATAAGGGAAGGGTACAAAGGGCTTGTGGAGGATGAGGAAGCAGTGATCCTCATTGCGGAAAAAGACAGAAAGGAATTGGGATTTCAGGTATACGAGCCAGTTATTCCGGATTTAATGGCGCCTGATGATGGAGTGGAGCTAAGTATCGCAGGCATTTACCCGACTCAAATGCGAAGTGGTGTTGGGAAGAAATTAATGAATGAAGGCAGCAGGCTGGTGAAAGAAAAAGGATATCAGAGAATCATAACTGACTGGAGGATAACCAATCTTGCCTCTTCAACATTTTGGCCAAAGTGCGGATTTAAGCCAATGGCTTACAGAATGGTTCGGTGTATTGATAATAATTTCACATGGGCAAACTTCAACAATCCATGTTTGAAGGAGTTGTAGGGCTGGCGGCTTTTATATTATTGATAAGGGGGAGGAAACAAAAATGAAAACAATTGGATTGATCGGCGGAATGAGTTGGGAAAGTACGGTCACTTATTATAAAATTGTGAATGAAACAGTGAAAAAGGAGTTGGGAGGATTACACTCAGCTAAGGTATTGTTGTATAGTGTGGATTTTTCTGAAATAGAGAAGTGCCAGGCAGACGGTGACTGGGATAAAAGTGCTGCTATTTTATCAGCGGCTGCTAAAAATCTTGAAAATGCAGGGGCAGACTTTATTGTGATCTGTACAAATACGATGCACAAGGTAGTTCCCCAGATCCAAAACAGCATTACGATTCCTGTAATTCATATAGCAGAGGCAACGGCAGATGAGCTGAAATATCATAACATTACAAAAGTCGCATTGTTGGGTACAAAATATACCATGACTCAGGACTTTTATAAAGACAAGTTAATGAATGCAGGAATTACAGTTCTTATCCCAGATGAAGAAGAAATTGAACTTGTCAATGATGTGATTTATAATGAATTGTGTTTGGGAATTATTTTTGAGGCTTCAAAAGATAAATACCTCAGTATTATTCAAGGCCTTGCAAAACAAGGTGCACAGGGAGTTATTCTCGGATGCACAGAAATTGGCCTGCTGATACAGCAAAAAGATGTGGAATTGCCTGTTTTTGATACTGCACAAATTCATGCAGTAAGGGCTGCAATGTTATCCATTGAAGAATAAGTGCCGATGTAAGGAGGTAATCAATAATGGATCTTGCAGTACTTTCAGATATCCATGGAAATTACATTGCTTTGGAAAAATGTGTGGAATACGCGTTGTCAAGAGGCGTAAAATCCTTTGCTTTTTTAGGAGATTATGTTGGTGAATTAGCATATCCGGAAAAGACAATGAAAATTATTTTTGAAATGGCTGAGAAGTATGACTGCTATTTTATCAAAGGAAATAAAGAAGATTATTGGATCGATTATTATAATAATGGTGAACTTGGCTGGAAAGATAAAGATTCCACAACAGGTTCTTTGCTATATACATATCAGCATTTAGTTGAAAAAGATTTAAACTTTTTTAAAGGATTGCCAATTTCGAAGAAAATTTCTATTAAGAATATGCCCTCATTTACCATATGCCATGGTTCTCCATACGCAGCGAATCAAAAATTGGTACCTGATAATGATAAAATATTTGAAACTTTAAATGCTGTAGATACGTCTATGATAATATGTGGGCATACTCACATCCAGGCCAAATTTGATATTAACGGAAAAACGGTATTAAATGCTGGATCAGTCGGAGTTCCTTTGTATAGTAATAGAAAATCTCAATTTTTAATTTTACATCAAATAGACAAACAGTGGAAAGAAGAATTTATTAGCATGGAATATGATGTAGAAAAGGTAATTGAGGAATTACATTTATCGGGGCTCAACAAACACGCACCATACTGGTGTATTATGACAGAAAATTTATTGCGTAACGGTAATATACCGCACAGCGCAGCATTGAAAAGGGCTATGGCATTATGCAACGCTGAAACAGGTACTTGCATATGGCCTGATATACCTGAAAAGTATTGGAGACAAGCGGTAGAAGACATTTTGGTAAGTAAACAAATGAAAGTCTGATTTAATAATCAGGCTGTGAACGTTTCTATTATATAAAGTTAGAAAGTTGAGGGAGGAAAAAATGGATATACAGATAGTATATGAAGCTCCGGAAGCCCAGGATTACATAAGTCTTCGGTTACGTGCCGGAATGAATAATAAAGATTTGGAAAGAAGCAAAATAGCTTTACAGAATTCTTTGTTTACAGTTTCACTGTATGATAAAGAAAAATTGATCGGTTTTGGAAGAGTAGTGGGAGATGGCGGCATCACCTACGTCGTAAGTGACATTATGGTTGATAAAGATTACCGGCGGAAAGGTTATGCGGAACAAATTATGAAGGCCATTGACGGTTACTTCGAAGAGAACTCACATGAAGACAGCTATATATGTCTGATAGCAAATTGTCCTGCTGATCTATTGTATCATAAGCATCATTTTGAATATTTACCGGACGATAAATGCGGAATGCTGCGGAATCAGAAAAAAGAAAACAATAATTGCTAAATGTGAAAGGCTAGTCTATGGATGTAAGATTTAAATATTCAGGAGGTTTTTATTTATGGAATTTAGACAACTAACAGATCGCGTATTTTACAGCATGTTTGATAAACCGGCCGACAGACCGGTTCTTGGATATGTAAACGGACAGAAGTATTCTTTAATGATAGACGCAGGCAATTCCCAAAAGCATGTGGAATCATTTTATGAAGCTCTGAGCAAGGAAGGATTAAAAAAACCAGGTTTTACTGTGGTCACCCATTGGCATTGGGATCATACATTTGGTATGCATTCGGTGGAAGGGATCACAATCGCTCATAAAAAAACAAATGCCAAATTAGCAGAAATGGCGAAATGGGAATGGACGGATGCAGAAATGAAAAAAAGACTGGAAGCAAAGGTTGAAATTGAATTTGCTGATACGAGTATCCGTACAGAGTATCCCCTGCTTTCAGAGATACGAGTAGTAACCTCAGATCTTACTGTTGGCGAATCAATGGTAATTGACTTAGGAGATGTAACTGCAGAACTTCATCATGTGGAATCTCCTCACAGTGAGGATTGCATTTGTGTACTCATACCTCAGGAAAAAGTACTATTCATCGGAGATGCGGTTGGAGTGGATTATTATAACAACTGCTTCTTAGATAAAGAGAAACTTCGTTCATTAATTACGTCAATGGAAGGATTTGATTTTGATACTTGTGTCATGGGACATGCCGAACCAATGAGCAAACAAAATATCCTTACTATCATGAATTCTCTTATGGAACGCCAGTAGAATGTATGACAAACAAGGACTGCATAAGTAAAGCTTATGCAGTCTTTTTATGGAGCGTAAAGTTTATTTAAGAAAATCGTTGGTTTGCGGGAATTTATTTTCATGGTATATTTAAAACGAGAAAGTAAAAAATAACAATGATCATTAAAATTACTTGATACAGATGAAAACAGGAGGTTTTACTATGCTAGGTCATTATTTGATGTTTAATAGAAACTGTGAAGAAGCAATTAAAACGTATGAAAAAGCATTTAACGGTACAATTACTGAACTGCGGAAATATAGTGACATGCCGTCAAATCCCGCTTTTCCTATTCCCGAAGAAAACAAAAATCTTGTTCTGCATGCACGCCTTCAGATTGATGGTATGGAAATCATGTGTGCCGATAGTTCTGAGAAAAGCACAAAAGGAACGAATATGTATGTTTCCATTACAACAAAGGATGAGGCGCTTGTTAAAAATGCCTGGGACCTTTTAAAGCAGGATGGTGAGATCTATATGGATCTTAACCCATCATTTTTTGCAGCACTGCACGGATCTTTACAGGATAAATACGGCATCAACTGGATGTTTACAGCTTTAAAGTAGACACTAGTCTGCTTTATGAAATCCCCATCTCAATACATTGATGAGAAAATTGAAGAACTGGGTGATTGGAGGGTAACACCAGGAGGGCCATCGACTTTCACGAAGGAGAGGAAGTGGACGAGGAGGCGTTTCAGGAACTAATCCTGGCCGCCGTTACCTTAAACCGGTTCGGTAAAAAGAAATAAAGGAGATCGTTTATGAAGATGAGAAATAAGATATCAACAATTTTTATATTTGCGGCCATGGTTATGGTTTTAGTCACCGGATGCAAGAAGACAGAGGGCGGCGGCAATATGCCGGAGGCTCTGAAAGGAGATTTGACCACAATCATTGGTACAATTTACGAAAAAGCAAAGGTTGATTTAAGGCTGGAAAATACACCAATTGATTTAACGAATAAGGATATGGTGAAATATAACATGGGACTTGACGATGCTTCTAAAGTAAAGGAAGCCGTTGTATCTGAGGCGATGATTGGTTCACAAGCTTATTCACTGGTGCTCGCCCGCGTAAATAATGCATCCGATGCAGAATCAGTTGCAAAGGCAATGCTTGACGGAATTGATCAGAGAAAGTGGATTTGTGTTATGGCAGATGACCTTCAGATTGTTACCTACAATGATCTGGTAATGCTTGTTATGGTTGATTCTAATTTAAAGGATGCGGTAACCTCCCAAAAGGTTGTAGATGCCTTTGGAGAAATGTGCGGTTCAGATTTCGATCTTAAGTTATCTAAATAGTGACGGCATGGTATTTTCAAGTATAACATTTTTATATTATTTTTTGCCGTTAGTTATTGGCTTATACTTTGTATGTCCGAAGAAGTTAAAAAATGGTGTGTTGCTTTTTTCTTCCCTCATATTCTATGGCTGGGGAGAGCCGAAGTACATCATATTTATGGTCCTATCCATAGTGGTGAATTACATTCTTGGTTTGCTCATTGAGCGGCACTCCGGTTCGGCATGGGGGAAGAGATGGCTGATTGTTTCAGTGGTCTTTTCCCTGGGAATGCTGGGGTATTTTAAATATGTGGATTTTTTTATTGAAAACGTCAATTCTCTGACCGGATTATCAGTCCCTTTGCTGAAAGTAGTTCTTCCCATTGGCATCAGCTTTTATACGTTTCAAATTCTAAGCTACACCATTGATGTTTACCGAAAAAGCACAAAGGCCCAGAAAAATCTATTATCATTGGCCACCTATGTGGCTTTCTTTCCTCAGCTGATCGCAGGTCCCATTGTAAGATATACGGATATCGCACAGGCTCTTGACAGCAGGGAACACAGTCTTATGAAAATCCGCATTGGAATCCGCAGGTTTTTATTTGGAATTTCAAAAAAGGTACTGATTGCCAATTCCCTTGGAGAATTGTGCAAAATCTTTGCAGATTCTCAGGAACGAAATGTATTATTTTACTGGCTTTATGCAGTGGCATTTACTTTACAGATTTACTTTGACTTTTCCGGATACAGTGATATGGCAATCGGTTTAGGAAAAGTATTTGGCTTTGATTTTCAGGAGAATTTCAATTATCCGTTTATTTCCCAAAGCATTACTGAGTTCTGGCGCAGGTGGCATATGTCCCTGGGGACCTGGTTTCGGGATTATTTATATATTCCCTTAGGAGGAAACCGTGTTGGCAGGATGCGCTGGCTCTTTAATATCTTTCTGGTATGGATGTTGACCGGCTTATGGCACGGCGCTGCATGGAATTTTGTCATCTGGGGAATGTTATTTGCTGTTCTTCTGATGATTGAGAAGCTGTGGCTTGGCAGTTTTCTAAAGAAAATGCCCAAAAGTATTTCACATTTGTATGTCATGCTTCTTGTAATAATAAGCTTCGTCATATTCGATGCTCCTGATTTAAGTACATCAGCAGAACGGATTCGTTCCATGTTCGGAATGAGCGGACTGCCGTTTACAGGAGTCCAGTCAGTCTATTATTTAAGAAGCTATCTTATTATATTTGTGTTAGCCATAATCGGAAGTACCGATTTGCCAAAGAGGATCATAGGCCGCATCCGTAAAACGCCATTTGGTTCATTAGCCCTAACCGGGGCAGAGCCTGTGGTATGTGTGGTGCTGCTTTTGCTGACAACGGCGTACTTAATCGATGCTTCCTTTAATCCATTTCTGTATTTTCGCTTTTAAGGAGGGCAGGAATGAAGAATAAAAAAACAAATAGGATGTTAGTGATTTTGGTAGGAACGGTATGGGTTCTTTTGGCGATTTCCTCATGGCTTTCCCCGTCACAGGAAATATCAGCCAGTGAAAGAAGAAAGCTTGCCGGTTTTCCGGAAATCACCATTAAAAGTCTTGTAACGGCAGATTTTATGGAGGGTTTTGAGCAATATGCCAAAGATCAATTCCCCGGCCGCTTTTTATTTCGTACCATGAAAGCATATGTTAAGTTTTATCCATTGGGTCAGAAGGATAATAACGGTATCTATATTCAGGATGGCTATGCCGTTAAAATGGAATACCCTTTGAATGAAGCTTCCATTCAAAACGCGGCGGATAAATTCCGGTATCTTTATGAAAAATACATGGAAGGCAAAGACGTGAAAACGTATCTTACCGTAGTTCCTGATAAGGGATATTTTCTCTCCCAGGCAAATGGTTATCCCTCCATGGACTATCCAAAACTGTTTGAAATGATGAAGGCAAATACAGACTTTGCGAAGTATATTGATCTATCGGATATTCTGGAAATCGAAGATTATTATAAGACAGATATTCACTGGAAGCAGGAGAAGATTGCAAAGGCAGCGGATATAATCCGGGGAGAATTAGGGGAAGAGAAGGAACGTGCCGGTCAATATAAGACCATCGAAGTGGAAACCCCTTTTTACGGAGTATATTATGGGCATTCTGCTCTTCCAATGAAACCGGATAACCTGAAATACCTTACCAATGATCTCATAGATGCCTGTACCGTTTATAATTGGGAGACAGGAAAAACTACGACTGTATATGATACCCAAAAGCTTACGGGAAATGACCCTTATGACGTATATTTATCAGGTGCGGCGGCTCTTTTGGAAATCACCAATCCTAATGTAAATAACGGAAAAGAGTTGGTGATATTCCGGGATTCTTTTGGAAGCAGCCTGGCGCCCCTTTTGCTTGACGGGTACTCCAAAGTGACCATGGTCGATATCCGTTATATTGCCAGTGATTTAATCGGTGATTACATCACCTTTGATGATCAGGATGTGCTTTTTGTATACAGTACTTCCGTATTAAATTCCAGTGCAATGTTCAAATAGAAAGAATCATAATTAGAATGCGAAAGGAAGGCCGCTGGGATGAAAAAACTAGACAGAGAATTCTATAACAGGGATTCGGTCCTGGTTGCCCGGGAGTTATTGGGGAAGGTGCTTGTGCACGAATGGGAAGGACAGAGAATCGCCGCTAAGATTGTAGAGGCAGAGGCATATATGGGCGTTGAAGATAAAGCTGCCCATTCTTACGGCGGGAAGAGGACACCAAGAGTGGAAGTGATGTATGGAGATCCCGGTTTTGCTTATATGTTTCTAATTTATGGGATGTACTGGTGCTTCAACGTAGTGACGAGAGAGAAGGGGATTCCGCAGGCAGTCTTAATAAGAGCTGCTGAACCATTGGAGGGAATCCAGCTAATGGCGCAAAAGAGATTTGAGAAAGAGTATGAGCAGCTTTCTAAAAGCCAGCGCAAGGGCCTTATAAACGGCCCGGGAAAGTTATGCATGGCATTATCGCTGGATAGAAGCGTTAACGGCATAGACCTATGCGGTGATCAGGTATATTTTGAGGAAGGCACAGACGAGAATTTCAATATCATAGCGACAAAACGAGTGGGAATCGATTACGCGGAGGAAGCCAAAGACTACCTCTGGCGGTTTTGTATCGAAGGGAGCGAATAAGCTCCCTTTTTTTCTTTCGGATACCGGTTATTTTTTCCTTGCTGAAATGATCAGCATCATGGGCCTGCGAAGCTCATCTTCCATGCCTTCCACGGTCTGAAGAAGGTGTTTCGATGGCTGAGGCTCCACAATACCGGTGATTTCAAACCCTGCCAGTATCAAACCATTCAAATAGGTGGTCAGGGTCTTATGATATTTTGTGACATGTTCACCGAGAAAATTGGCCTGTCTTTGTCCCTCAAAAAAGTAATTGTCAACTGGAAAGTGAAGAATCTTACCGGTTTCGTCGTAATACCATTCCTGGCTGCCGTACGCAGTAAAAACCGGATGCTCCACAGAAAAGACAAAATCGCCTCCTTTTACAAGGCAGCAGGACACCTTTTCAACAATCTGCTCAAAAGATTCGATATAGTGGAACGCAAGAGAGCTGATGACTGCATCAAAGGAATTTTCGCTGAAAGATATTTCTTCAATTGGCATTTGGCGATAGCAGATTTTATCACTTGTCTTTTCCTTTGCAATAGCAAGCATTTTTTCGGAAATGTCAATGCCTGTGACAGTTTTTGCACCATGCTCTATGGCATACTGGCAATGCCAGCCAAATCCACAGCCCAAATCCAGCACCCGCTTGTCTTTAAATTCAGGCAGCATTGATTCAAGAGTTTTCCATTCCCCTGCACCGTCAAGCCCTTTTGTGGAACGGTCCATTTGGCTGTATTTTTCAAAGAATGCTTTGTTATCGTAAGGGTTCTGTTTCATTGTTAATTTCTCCCGTCCATATAATTTTATCGCGTATCCGCATGGATATGTTTTTCTTTTATTTGTATTAAAGGGATTATATCACAATTATCTACAAAAAGCATAAAATTCCGATCATGTTTCGTAATAGTCATACATTAGCTCAATATCATTCTGTCAGTCTATAACATAGTAAAAAAGGATGAATATATAGTATGTAAGTAGGAATTACTATTGTTATTATATTAGATTTAGTGTAGAATTTATATAGCATTTATCCCATGGTTTTTGGGATCAATCCTAGGAAGGAGGCCATTATTCTGGAGAAAGAACAATTTTTAATCCGGCGTCCAGGAATGATCGGAGAAGAAAAATTCAGACAGTATGCAGTACTGATTCCCCTGATCCGTATTTCAGGAGTCAATTATCTGCTTTTTGAAAAAAGGTCTAATGAGTTAAAACGGCAGCCGGGAGAGGTTTGTTTTCCAGGCGGAAAACTGGAAGCCGGGGAGTCCCTTCAGGAATGCGCGGTGCGTGAGACCGTTGAAGAACTGATGGTATTGCCGCAGCAGATTGAGGTGATGGGGCCGGGAGATATTTATCTGTCCCCCTTTAACTTGATGATCCATCCTTTTATTGGCGTTATAAGCGATTATCATGATACATTCAGCAGAGATGAAGTAGAAGAGGTCATAAAAATACCACTGGATTTCTTCCGCAGTCAGGAGCCGGAGCGATTTGTGAGTAAACTGATTTCGGAGCCGCCGGAGGATTTTCCGTATGAATGGATTCCGGGAGGGGTAAAATACCCTTGGGCAAAAGGAACTTATGACGTCTTGTTTTACAAATATGAAGACTGGATCATATGGGGCATGACGGCTCAGATCGTAAAGTCTGCAGTTAAGCTAATGGAAGAATATCATTTGATACCATAACAGAGAACGAGGTGATTACTATGAAGAAGGAAATTTATCTGGCAGGCGGCTGCTTTTGGGGAACAGAAAAGTATCTGGAGAATATTCCGGGCATCCTGTTTACAGAGGTAGGATATGCCAATGGAAATACGGAGAATCCAACTTATAAGGAAGTGTGCAGCCATAATACCGGGCATGCAGAAACGGTGAAGGTGGAATACGACGACAGCATAATAGGTCTTACCTATTTACTGCAGCTTTACTATGACGTGATCAATCCCATAAGCGTGAACCGCCAGGGAGGCGATGTTGGTTCCCAGTACCGGACAGGAATCTATTTCACGGATGACAAGGATGAGGCGGTAATCCGGGATTCCATCAATGAGCTTCAGAAAAAATATAAAGAGAAAATAGCGATTGAAGTAAAGCCTCTTTCCTGTTACTACCGGGCAGAGGAGTACCATCAGAAATATCTGGATAAAAACCCGGGCGGATACTGCCATATTGGAGCTGATAAATTCGAAAAAGCAAAGAAGGCAGAGGATAAAAGCAAAAAGTACGGTAAAAAGCCAAAAAGTGAATTGAGAGAAAATCTGACTGACTTACAGTTTGAAGTAACACAAAACAGTGCAACAGAGCCTCCCTTTCAAAATGAATATTATAATAAATTTGAAGAAGGAATTTATGTGGATATTACAACAGGGGAACCGCTTTTTATGTCCACTGATAAATTTGAATCAGGCTGCGGCTGGCCCAGCTTTTCTAAGCCCATTGACTTAGATACTCTTAATAATGTTGAGGACCGGAGCTTTGGAAGGCTCCGCACGGAGGTCAGAAGCAAACTGGGAGATGCCCATTTAGGCCACGTATTTGAAGATGGTCCGATAGACCGGGGAGGACTGCGCTATTGTATTAATAGTGCTTCTTTAAGATTTATTCCCAAAGAAAAGATGGAAAAAGAAGGATATGGGAATTATTTAAAGCTGTTTTAATGATAGGCTGAATAAACATGCGGAAGAGGAATGAAGGATGATTAACGAGATACTGAAATTTAATAGGGAATTTGTTGAAAACAAAGGATATGTAAAATATATTACCAATAAGTTCCCGGATAAAAAAGTCGCAATCGTATCCTGTATGGACACTCGATTAACAGAATTACTGCCCATGGCTCTGGGGATTAAAAATGGGGACGCCAAAATTATAAAAAATGCCGGAGGAGTGATATCCCACCCATTCGGAAGTGCCATGAGAAGCCTTCTGATCGGTATTTATGAATTAGATGTCAAGGAGATCCTCGTAATCGGTCATACCGATTGCGGGGCCAGACATACGGACAGTAAAAAAATCATAGAAAAAATGAAACAGCGGGGAATCGAACAAAGGAATATTGACCTGGTAAAATACTATGGCATTGATTTTGATTCATGGCTGGGAGGATTTAGAGATTTGGATTTGTCTATTAAAAATTCCGTTGAGCTGATACGCAATCATCCCTTTGTCCCGGAGGAGATCATGATATACGGTCTGGTAATAGATTCTGTAACAGGGGAATTAAGAAAGGTTATTTAAGCATTTGGGAATGGTAAGGTCATATGGGATAAAGGTATCACAAAATTGTACTTGAGAGGTGATTAGGATGAAATTAGGTATTGTTGGATCAGGAATGATTGTAAAGGAGTTTCTGCCAATCGTTCACCATTTAGATAAGATGGAGCTTACGGCCATTTGCTGTACGAAAAGAAGTGAAGCAGTGGGAAGGGAGCTTGGAGAAAAATATAGCATCAAACATATTTTTACGGAATATCAGGACTTCTTAAACAGCGATGTGGATACGGTTTATGTGGCGCTCCCCAATCATTTGCATTTCCAGTTTACAAAAGAGGCACTGGAGGCAGGAAAACATGTGATTGTTGAAAAACCCTTTACTACAACCTTTAAGGAGTCCTTGATATTAAGCGGACTGGCCAGAGAGAAGAGGTTGTTTTTGTTTGAGGCGGTTACAACCCTGCATTTGCCGAACTATAAAAGAATAAAAGAACTTCTGCCTTCCCTGGGTAACATAAAAATTGTGCAGTGTAACTATTCTCAGTATTCCAGGAGATATGACAGCTTTAAAGAGGGCCGTATTCTGCCCGCCTTTGATCCCAATTGTTCCGGCGGTGCACTCATGGATATTAATATTTATAACATCCATTACGTTGCGGGTTTATTCGGCAGGCCGCTTAAGGTAGAATACTTCCCCAATGTAGAGAGAGGGATTGATACCTCGGGAATTTTGATTTTGGACTACGGTACTTTTAAATGCACCTGCGTTGGCGCAAAGGACTGTAAGGCTCCGGTTGCAAATTACATTCAGGGGGAGAAGGGGGTTATCCATCAGGATACGCCTGCCAGCATCTGCAGAGGCTTTGAGTTGATCATGAATGATGAGACTAAAACCTTTGTGAATGAAGATAACTTTGAACATCGCATGATGAATGAATTCATGGATTTTCAGGATATGATCTGCGGCAATGATTTAGAAATGTGCTATCAGCTCTTAGATCATACCCTGCTTGTAAGTGAGATACAGACAACTGCAAGACAAAAAGGAGGAATCCGGTTCCCGGCTGATGAGGAAATTTAAGTACTTTTAGTAATTGACAATTTCTTCTGCCTGTGTTATTATTGCGGAAATAGTGAAAAGGCAATGAAGAGAAATAGTACATATACAATGAATTTCAGAGAGAAGATGGTTGGTGCGAATCTTTATTTTAGTATATCGAAGCAGTCTCGGAGCTTTGAACCGAATAATGGTTTCCCTGATACCAGGGAGATGGTTTAGTAGGCTTCAACGTATTCCCACGTTACAGGGGCACGATATGCTTGTATCGTAGAGAGTGCAGAGATTTCTCTGAATTTAGGTGGTAACACGGATTGTACATTCGCCCTAAACGTTTCGACGTTTAGGGCGTTTTTTTATTACCTTCACTTATTAAATTACTTAGAAAGAGGAGAGCAATGATGAGAAATTTTGAAAAATCCAGTAAGCTGGATCATGTGTGTTATGATATCAGAGGACCGGTCATGGATGAAGCAAACCGGATGATTGATCAGGGAGTTGATATATTAAAATTAAATATTGGGAATCCGGCTCCCTTTGGTTTTCGTGCGCCGGAGGAACTGCTTAAGCGAATGAACGAAAATCTGTCCCATACGGAAGGCTACTCGGATTCCAAAGGGCTGCTGTCAGCCAGAAGGGCCATCGTAAAATACTGTAAGAAAAAAGGGATTGAACAGGTTACTGTGGATGATGTATACACGGGAAATGGCGTAAGCGAGCTGATCACCTTAGCCATGCAGGGGCTGTTAAACAGTGGGGATGAGATTTTGGTCCCTTCTCCAGACTATCCTCTGTGGACGGCTTCGGTAACCCTTTCGGGAGGAACTGCGGTCCATTACATGTGCGACGAAAAGGCGGAGTGGTACCCGGATATCAATGACATAAAAAGTAAAATAACAAGCAGAACCAAGGGAATTGTCATCATCAATCCCAACAATCCTACGGGTGCCCTGTATCCCAGGGAAGTTCTGGAGGAGATTGTGGAAGTATGCCGGAAACATGGGCTGATCATCTTTGCAGATGAAATTTATGACAGGCTTGTCTTTGACGGCTTGGAACATAGATCCATTGCCTCTTTGGCACCGGATCTTTTGACCATTACATTCAACGGCCTTTCAAAGTCCCATTTAATTGCAGGATACCGTTGCGGCTGGATGAGTCTCTGCGGCGATAAATCCTTTGCAAAAGGCTATGTAGAAGGAATAAACTTATTATCCTCCATGAGGCTTTGCTCCAATGTTCCGGCCCAGTCCGTGATCGAAGCTGCACTGGAAATGGAAGAGGAAACAGAACGGTTGATGATACCGGGCGGGAGAATATACGAACAGAGAGAATACACCTATCAGGCATTGAATGAGATTCCGGGAGTTTCCGTAATAAAACCCAAAGCAGCCTTTTACATGTTTCCTAAAATACAGACCAGTAAATTTAATATTTATGATGATGAAAAGTTTGTATTAGACTTTTTAAAGGATAAGAAGATCCTCTTAACTCATGGAGGCGGGTTCCACTGGGAAAAACCGGATCATTTCCGGGTCGTTTACCTTCCAGAGCTTGACCAGTTAAAGATGGCATGTGATAAGCTGGCGGATTTCATGTCCTATTACATACAGAAATAGTGAAAAAAGAGCATTGGAGACAGCCTGTTTTCCAGCTGCCCCAATGCCCTTTACCTGTTAATTCTGTTCCGTCAGTTTGAGATAATTTTTTAACTCTTTGTTCCAGCCTGCAAACAAATCATCCTTGCGATGGTCGGTTAAGTCTGCGTGCTCTGATAAATAGTTTCCCATGTAGTCTGACACTTTTTTTGCTCCAAAGTAGTTTAAGTGATCACCGTCATCCCGGGAGTCTTTTGCCCAATCAATGCCAAGGGTATCGATATCTAAATTTAAGTCAATGTAAGTCAGCTGGTTTTCGTTGGCAAAGGCTGCGGCCGCATTGTGTTTGGCGTAGGACCAGCATTTTGGCGATGGTGCGCTGTATAGGATCAGCTGAATATCCTTATCCTTGCACAGGCTTGCAATTTTATTTAAGTATAATAAAGGCTGCTCGTCAATCACATAAACATCATCTGTTTCAGTGACATAAGGCCCGCGTTTGTAGGGATTCACGATTGCGCTGTACTGATATCCCTTATATACCGTGATCTGCTCCTGCTTTATCTTATGGCCTAATGCTTTCAGCATATAAAAGTGAAAGTATTTCCAGTTATCATGGTATTTGTAAATGGGAAATATTTTTTTAACTGTTTCTTCAATGGAAGTTTCAAGGGTGTTGATGTATTTGAAATCCCGGTAAAACGCATTGGTTTCCAGGAAAACAACTTTCGGATGCTGGTTTTTAAGCAGCCGTTCCAGCAGATAGTAAGTATCCTGCAGCTGCTGGCTTGGGACGCCGCAGTTATATCCTGTGTAGCCGTAATCATTCCACACCTCCATGGGTGAAATGCTGGCGCTGCATTCGCTGTCCCCGATCGCCACATAGTCTATGGTGTTTTTGGGTTCCTTTAGGATGCCGTTTGCCTTTTTATATAGGCTGTCTCCCATATTGTTGTAGGGAATAAGCAGGTATGAGGCAATGTACAATAAAAGGAAAAGCCCGGTTAAAAATGAAATTGATTTTATCCTATTTTTGTTTTTCATCACATCACCTCTTAAAATCCGGCATAAATAAGTTTTGCAGGTAAGTATCCGTCGCCGTAAGCCCCTAAAACAATGACAAGGAGAATGGCAACGTAAAGAAAGCTCCAGCGGGCGAACACATTCCACCCGGCAATCCTTTCACGGATAGAGATCCCCCGTTCATGGATCACACCCACCGTATATACCGCAATAAAACCAAAGAATACGGCAATGAAATCCGGCAGAGTCAGACCAAGCTTAAGCAGGGAACCGTCAGTGATCGCAGACCAGTGAAAGCCGGTGAAGATAGACCGGAACATATTCATGCCGGCAGTTAAGTTGTTGGCCCGGAAGAAGAGTTCTCCCGTAAACACGATTATAAGCAGCTTTACGGTCTGAAACCCTCTGTACAAGCTGTTGGTCCTGTCAATCCTTAAAGAGCTTGTAATCCGTTCCACCGCCGGTTCCAACAGATTCCCCATGAGAATGAGGACAAAATAATACATTCCAAAGAAAATATAGTTCCAGCCTGTTCCGTGCCACAGTCCGTTTAAAATCCATACGCCAAACAAGGCGACAGAAGAGGAAAGGATCTGCCCAAAATGCTTTCCGAATTTAGCCCGGGATCTCTTCCCCAGATTCTTAACGAATTTGGTTAAGGATATGGGATAAAAAATGTAATCCTTTAACCAGGCACCAAGGGTAATATGCCAGCGTCTCCAGAATTCCGATGCGGTCTTGGAGAAAAAGGGCTGACGGAAGTTTTCGGGAATGGTTACCCCAAACATTTCCCCGGTTCCGATGGTCATGTCAATACAGCCGGAAAAATCTGCATATAGCTGAAAAGTATATAAAACAGCACCTGCGATCACGATAATGCCGCCGTAATGATTGGGGGTGTCGAAAATCGTTTCCACAAGCAGATTAAGACGGTCTGCAATCACAAGCTTTTTAAATAATCCCCATATCATTCGCTGAAGGCCGTAAGTAACGTTCTTGTATTCCAAAGGCTTTCCCAGACAAAGGGCTTCGGCAGTCTGAGAGTAGCGGCAGATAGGGCCTTCCAAAAGGGTTGGAAAAAAAGCGAGATACAAGGCCAGTCTGCCTAAATTGTCATCGGCTTCTATTTTTTCATAATAAACGTCAATCAGGTACGAGATCGCCTGCAAGGTGTAAAAGGAGATACCGATAGGCAGAGCGAACTTCATGGCAGGCAGAAGCCTTGGGAAAGATATTGCCTTTAACACCAGATTGAAGTTTTCAAAAAGGAAGCCGGAGTATTTTAAAATCAATAAAATGCTAAGCTGCAATCCGATCCCAAGCCATAAGATTCTGCGGCGTTTGGCCTCATAAGCTACTTTTTCTGCCTTTTTATTCTCAGGGGCGTGAGATGCCGATAAAAAGTCCTTTTTACAGGAAGTAAGCCATAGACCGATATGGTGAATGGAAAGGGTAGAAAAAAGCAGGTATACCAGCAGCTTTCCGCTAAAGGAAAGGAAAAAAACATAACTGGCAGAAAGCAGTACTTTATAACGGAAGTTTTTGGGCGCAAGCTGGTAGGCCAGCAATACAACCGGCAAAAAGATGAAAAGGTATAGGAGTGAATTGTAGGCCATCTTTTATTCCTCTTTTAAACGATGGATCATATCCCACATTGCTTGTGCAGAGTTAAAATTAGCGGGTACCATGTCTATGGGAGTGATCTCAATGCCAAATGCATTTTCAAGCTCCGGGATGAGAGAGAGAATGGAAAATGAGTCTAAGAGCCCTCCGTCAATAAGCTTTGTTTCTGTTTCATAATCAAGGCTTGGGTTTATATCGTTTAAGATTTCTAATAATTGTTCCATGGTTTTATCTCCTTTATAGTTGAAAATAATTTAAAACATTCGTTTGTAAATGAGGTCTTGCAATACGGAAGCCATCTTTTGCAGAATAGATAAGAATCTGCGGTAAATCCCGGCTTAAAAATAAGGACATGCCTTCTGTTGCGGAATAAGCACCGGTTTTTTGGAAAATAAGCCGGTCTCCCCCCTGGAGGTTTTGGAAAGGGTATTTCTTTACAAGCACATCGTTCACCGTGCAAAGGGAGCCGCATACCGTCCATTCCTTTTGCTCTCCCTCCCGGTGATTAACATGAAGGATGTTCGGCTTTTTCATGGCGAGCATTTGCCCGTAATAATTTAGCTGGTGGATCCCGCCGTCAACAATGCAGTAAGGTTCCCCCTTGTTTGTCTTCTGATCCACCACGCTGGTCACGTAGAAACCGCAGGGGGCAGCGATGAATCTGCCCATCTCCAGTGCGACCGTTCCGCCAAACGTAAGATTTTTGATAGAAAGGGCAAGGCTGTTTAACATCAGTTCTTCTTCATTTTTCTCTTCTTCAAAATAGCAGATAGGAAGTCCGGGACCATATTCCAGCCTTTTGACAGGAAAACCGTAATCCTGATATAATTCCCGGCAAAACTGATCCAGCATATGAAGTTCATTTTCCAGTTTTGTTATTGATTTCTTTTGGGTACCGGAAAAGTATTGGATTCCTTCAATGGTTATAAATTCATGGGCTCTGCCTTCCACGATTTGGCGGATCAGGCTTTCATCCATACCGAACTGGTTTCCGGAGGTCAGGCGGAGGAGGACCCGGATGGGTGTTTGAAGCAATGTGCTGCAGGCATCAAGTATCTGCCAGTGGGAGAGGGACTCGACGGTGTAAATGATCTTATCTCCATAATGGTTCAATGCGTATTCCACGTCCTCAAGTTTCTTATGTACGCCAGACATAATAACTTTCCCCATGTTGATTCCGGCTCTTTCGCAGATGGCGAATTCACCGGGAGAGCAGACCTCAAAGGAATCCACTACTTCCTCTAAATCCTTAATTACAAATGGATTGGCCTTCATGGCATAGCATAATTCTACATCCTCTTCAAGGACACCCCTGATTTTGTTGACCTGTTCTGCCAGGATATCCGTATCAAAAATGTAGAAGGGGGTCTGGTACTCATGAATGTCATATTCAAACTTTTTCTCGTTCATGGCTATTTTCCTTTACACATTTCCAATAATTTTTTTCTGTCTATTTTACCGTTTGCCGTAACCGGCAATTCCGGCAGAGGATAAAATGCAGACGGGATCATATAAACCGGCAGGGATTCCCTCATCCGTACCGAAATTTCCCTTCCTTCCATCTCGCCAACATAAAATGCCCCAATCCTGCTTTTCTCCTCATCAAAGACGCAGCATGCCCGCTGAATAAGAGGATAGCTGTTTATAACGGCTTCGATCTCTTCCAGTTCTATGCGGTGGCCCATGTGTTTGATCTGAAAGTCCTTGCGTCCGGCAAAGCAAAGCTCTCCGTTCTCCACATAGAAGGCCAGATCACCGGTCCGGTAAATCGTTTCCAGGCAGTGAGTGTTAAGGGGATTCTGGACAAATGCCCGTTTTGTCTGCTCCGGATTGTTATAGTATCCAAGCGCCAAAGCGGTTCCGGATACACAAAGCTCTCCAATCCGTCCCTTTTCAGTGACTGGTTTGTCATCCTGATCCAGGAGGAAGACCCTTTCATTGGGGAACGCCTTTCCTATAGGAAGGGTTTCATGGGATTCAAATTTCCGTTCAACAGGGTAGTAGGTACAATTGCATGTGATTTCTGTAGGTCCATATAAGTTTACGTATCTCGCGTCAGGAAGGTATTTCTGCCAGATCGTTAAATGCTTAACAGGCATTGCCTCGCCGCTGAATAATACCTTATTAACCCTGGAGGGAACCTTATAGGTGAACCCCTTTAACTGGGTAATCAGACACAGGGCGGAAACCGCCCAGATCAGAGTGGTTACCTTACGTTCGCATAAGAAGTCAAGGAGCTGGGTTGGAACTAAGAAAAATTTTTTCGGGATAATGACCATGGTGGCTCCCATTTTAAATGTGGAGTAAATATCCTTAACAGACACATCAAAATCAAAGGGGGCCTGATTCCCGATAATGTCTTCTCCGGTTATGCCGAACATGGAAGGAAAATATTCCATAAAATCAATAACGGAACGGTGGCTGACCAATACTCCCTTAGGAACGCCGGTAGAGCCTGAGGTAAAGTTGCAGTACAGAGGATCGATGTCCAGGGACAGATCACGGATAAGTTTTAGGCGCTCCTCCATAATTTCGGTTTTTATTATCTCATGGTAATCAAGCAGATTGCCGGAAAATTCCACGCCTTCCGGCAGGATCTCGGTATCCCCTAAGGTGATGATGGAGTTTGCTTCCAGCACCTTAAGTATCTGATTGATCCGCACGGCCGGCTGCACCGGGTTGATCAGGACATAGAAGCATCCGGCATATACAATGCCCATGAATGCTGTAAGTGCCTCCACACGTTTATCCATAAAAACCACAACAGGGTTTCCGGGTGATTCAAAACCGGAAAGAAAGCTGCCGATTTGTTTGGCATGTAATAACAGTTCTTGATAAGAGCAGCTTTTATCCTGATCTTCCACAGCAATTTTCTCCGGATAGATGCTTTCTGAGTGTTCAAGGTATTCCAATACGTTTCTCATAGGTTTTTACTCCTCTCTGACTGGTTCGATTGGAAACGTGACTCGAACTTTAAAATTAGTCCGGTTTTTTTGTATCTTAAAAGTGCCATTCATTTGTTCTACTATTTTCCGGCAGGTTTTAAGTCCTATGTTGGTGCTTTCTAAAAACATGCTGTCCATGCGGATCATATTGGAAATGATGATGATCAGGTCATTGCCGTCCGTGTAACTTTTGACCAAGACCGGTCCATCCATGCCGGCGTATTTTCTCACATTGGAAAACAGATTATCGAATAGCCGTCTTAAATATTGGATATCAGCGGTTATGCTGCAGGATTCCTCTACATATTCTGTTTTTACGTCAAGTCCTAAGTTGCTAAGATCAAAAACGTACTCCATAAGAAGCTGCTGGAGAAGGATCTTAGCGTCGAAGGTCTCCATTTGCATCAACATCTTCTCTTTGCCGAACACAAGAAAATACTGGAACAGACGGTCAGATAAATCCTTTAGCTGAATGGACTTTTCCCTGCAGCTTTTGATGTATTTGTCAAACTGTTCTTCCGATTGATAGCTTTTTGAATCCAGTATTTCTAAGTAGCCGATCAGTGAAGTTAGGGGAGTCCGGATGTCATGGGACATGGAAGTGATCAGCTCACTGTTTGCCTCCCAGGCTTCTTTTTCGCTCTTATATCTTGTTATGATAGAATTTCTCATGTTATCCGCATTTTTAGCAAGTAATGCGATTTCATCGTTTCCTTTATAAAAAATCGGCTGCTCCAAATCCCCTTTTTCAATTAAGGACACCTCTTTTGATAAAAGCATGATCCTGGCAATGATCCGGTGGTTATAGAAAATTAGGATCACAAACAGAAACAGGAAGAAGACTCCCCAGGAAATATAAGTGACCAGGTTATACCATTTGATTTCCGACGAATCTATGATGGATACGGAATAGGTACCGTCGCTGAAGGAAATATCCCGTATGGCCTGTTTGCTGCTTTCCCCAATGGAGCTGGCAGTTTCATAGGGCGCATATGCATCATTCCAGAAACCGGATTCGTAGATGATCTCGTTGCCGTTAAAAATGGTCACGTAGACATATTTATGGTTCTTTACCCATTTGGATATGGATCTTACATTTTTCACTGATATGTTGTATTTATTGATGTAATTTTCAAAAGAGTTTTGATAACCGGTCAGTCGTTTCCAAGCGGCATCTTCATTCAGATGGTTTCTGGATACCAGATAATCACCGAAAGCCTGGGAAGCAAAGTACATCCCAAAGCTGATGACCGCTCCAAGGATCAATACAAATATTTGTTTATATCGTAAAGATGAGATCCATTTATGTTTCATCGATCTGATAGCCCTTTCCCCAAACGGTTCGTATGATGGTAGGATTGTTAAAATCCAATTCCAGTTTTTTCCGAAGCTTTAAAATATGTACCATGACAGTGTTCGTGGAAGAGGGTAGGAACTTGTCATTCCATACGCCCTCGTAGATGGCCTGTGCATCCTTGGCTTTTCCTCTGTTCTTGACCAGATACATCAAAACCTGGAACTCTGTGTCCGTAAGCTCAATTTTTTGATTTTCCCGATAAACAAAATGGCTTGCAGTGTCGATCATAAGATCCTGCAGCCGGATTTCTGAACTATTAAAGGGAGATGTCCCTTTCCCTTTATAAACAACATATCGTCTCAAAAGAGAACGGACCTTCATGAGAAGCTCTGCCTGAGAAAATGGCTTTACAAGATAATCATCGCCGCCGTTTTCATAGGCCTCTGTTTTATCACTTTCTTTTGATTTTGCTGTTAAAAACAAAACGGGGGCAGAAGATATCCTCCGGATCAGGGTACAGGCGTCGGTTCCTGATAAACCGGGCATCATGATGTCTAAAATAATAAGGTCAATATCAGGATTGTCTGTGACGGCTGCGACCGCATCGTTTCCGTTTGCTGCTTCTGACACGGAATAGCCTTTGTTTTCCAGCTGGATGCGAAGGACTTCCCGGATGTCTGCATCGTCATCCACTACCAATATCTGCTGCGCTGAACTCATGGATCGACAGCCTCCTTATCTATATTTAATATGAAAAATTATATCATTTATGGATAGAATAACAATGAAATTTAAGGGAATTAAGAATTATTAAGATTTGGTCTGTGAGTAAAAAAGACCGGTCAGGAAAGACCGGTCTTTGTGTTCTTTTTAGGGGAATATGCCATGCCCATGTAGGCATCACCGGATCGCAGCTCTTCAAGCATCTGATCGATCCGCTTTCTGCGGGTTTCCGGACGCCTGGCCCTTGTGATCCAGCCGATATAGTCATTTTTCTGATAAGGTGGACGGGTATCGTAAGCCCCTGTTAAATCCTCTCTCTGAAGCTCCGCCATTACATCCTCAGGCATGGGATAGCGGGGACGCAATGTTTTTTCCTTTGTTATTCCCGCTTTTTTCTCCTCTAAAAGTACGGCCTGTTCGGCTGTCCGAAAGCGGACCATTCGTTCAATGAGTTCAAGGGGGAGGGGCTTGTCATATGGAAACTGAACCGTGCCCTTTGAGTAATGGTATTCCTTCAGTTCTTCATGAAAGGCAATGATTGCGGATGGGGCCGGATGAAATCCGACATGCCTTTTCCCCGCTGAGAAATGTACCAGATTACCGTGATAGACAAATGTGGCCATTCCCCAGCTGATTTTTTCCGTTGCTTCCGGTGCGGCCTTTTTTATGGTCTGGTACAGCGTTTCCAGGACGGGCTGTATATCCAGGCTTTGGCCTGCAATGTATTCTCCAATGGTATTTGGGAGCTTCTGTTCCATATCATACCTCCTCTTTCTGCATCTTTGTTATATCATATCACATTTCTAATATTTTTACCTGAAACCAGCACTGGTTATACGGAAATATCATAAAATATGGAAAGACTCTTATTTGGAGATTATAAAATGGGTTATTACGACTACGAAGGTTACCAGCCTTATTCTTATGACTACATTCCTCAATACTGGAATACGGTGGCATCTCCTCTGAACTTTCAGCAGGTGATGAACCCTGACATTTTCACATATCCCCAGAATCTGGATGGTGCCCTTGAATTGATTCTGGAAGCACTTTCGGGTGAAACGGAGGACCGGGTATTTTATATGTGGCTCATAAACCAGGCTTCCTCAGAAGCGGATAAACAGATTATATCCGGCATCCGTGACAATGAAATAGGACATTATGCTTTATTCCGGCAAATTTACCAGGATTTGACCGGCGAGATGCCCCCATCTACAGAAGGGGAATCTTTTGTAGAACCTGAAAGCTATTGCGCTGGTTTGTCAAGAGCCTTGTTAGGCGAGCAGAATGCAGTACAAAAATACCGTAAGATCTTTTATGCCATGCAGTCACGTATTCATATAAATATGATGGTTGAAATTATTACAGACGAAATCAGGCACGGAATTCTTTATAGTTATCTTTATTCTAAAAATGGCTGTGGTAGCCAGAACCAGAATCAGACCAAAAATGCCTAAAAAAATATATAAAAGCAGCCGGATCTTATGAAATCCGGCTGCTTATTTCTCGTTCATTTTTGTATGATATGTACCTTCGCAAAGGAAATCGTGTTATGATATATATACGATAGAAAGCAGAAAAACGAAAGGTGGATTATATATGGGCATTTCGGAAAGCAATATTCAAAACGATGGTACCGGGATTATGAAAGAAGGTAAGGAATTAATACATGAGATAAATGAGAGTGCACCGGCTTTTGGAGAAGCAGCAATTTGGTGGCTTGGACAGATGGGCTTTGCCGTAAAGCTTGCCGGCAGGACTTTTTATCTGGATGCGTTCTTATCCCAGCATCCGAACAGGAGGATACCGTCCCTGTTAAAGCCTGAGGAAGTGACCAATGCGGATTACATCTTTGGCAGCCATGATCATACGGACCACATTGACAGGAAGGTCTGGCATCAGCTGTCGGTCAGCTCTCCAAATGCCAAGTTCATAGTGCCAAAGCTGCTTATTCCTTCCCTTTCCAATGATTTACATATAAACTTGGACCGGTTCATTGGCCTTGATGATGGGATCACCCTGGAGCTTTTGGATAATATCCGCATAACAGGAATCGCTTCTGCCCATGAATTCCTTGACCAGGACCCAGAGACAGGTTCCTACCCCTATATGGGCTGTGTTTTGGAGGGGGGCGGATGCTCCCTGTATCATTCCGGCGACACCTGTGTTTATGAAGGAATGTACGGAAAGCTTAGGAAATTCGGGAAACTTGATGTGATGTTCCTTCCTATTAATGGGCGTGACGGAAGGAGATACAGAGAAAACATCATCGGTAACATGACGTTTCAGGAGGCGGCGGATATGGCAGGGACTTTTCGACCCGGCCTGGTAGTTCCGGCGCATTATGAGATGTTTGCAAAAAACAGGGAAGACCCATTGCTGTTTGCGGATTATCTTGCGGCCAAATACCCTGGCATAAACCACTGGATCGGCAGACATGGAGAGAAGTTTCTGATTAAGCACTGAGGAGTAAAAAAAGGCATCCGAATGGCCATACGGATGCCTTTTTTCTATTATTTAACGGTTTCTTTACACCGCGATTTTCTGTATTGAAGTTAAAATTTCGTTAAAAATTGATGCATTATTTTTTGAAGTCTGTTAAGAAGTTGTATATATTTTTGCAAAAATATATGGTTTATTCTTGTATTTTCCCGTTTTATCCTGATTTGTGGGAAGCTCTCTCTTTCTTTTGAAATGGTTTTTTATACTGTGCTTTTGAGTGTAAAAACTGTGTAAATTGTACATAAAACAAAACATTGACAACCACTTTTAGTGTGTTATAATGAGCACGAATTAATCGATGATGCGGTAGAGAGCATACAGCTGGAGAATTTTGACGGTATCGTTGATTTTTTTTATTCTCAATTGTGACAGATATAATAAAACAAAAACAAGGTGATGAGTGTATGGGTGCGATTACAGGTTTAATTTTATTTCCATTGGCTGCAGCATTAGGAATCTTACTGGTCAAAAATGATGAGGTAAGAAATATGATTGTCAGGGTAGGAGCCGCAGGTACGGCTGTTTTGACTCTGGTAGTTGTAGGGTTATATTTTAAGAGCGGAATTGCTTTGTCCTTCCGTTTGGAAAAAGCAATTGAGGCTGTTATGGCAATTGCAGAGACGGCTATCGCTGTGTATGTGATTTCCATCGGCATCAAGTACAAAAAGTATGTTATTTCGGTTTTATCGTTTGTTCAGGCATCAGCAATGCTTTGCTTTGAATTTACGGTAAAACATAATATTGAAGTGAAACATGCCATGATTTTCGATAAACTGACGGCAATTATGGTACTGGTTATTGGACTGGTAGGAAGCCTGATTTGTATTTATGCGGTGGGATATATGAAGACTTATCATATCCACCACAAAGAATATAAAGAAAGGAAAAACTTCTTTTTCGCAGTTCTATTTTTATTCCTTTCCGCCATGTTTGGAATCGTATTGAGCAATGATCTTACCTGGATGTATTTCTGCTGGGAGCTGACCACACTATGCTCATTCCTGTTGATCGGTTATACCAGGACAAAAGAAGCCAGAAACAATTCCTTCCGTGCCTTGTTGATTAATCTGGGCGGCGGAGTTGCTTTTGCAGCTGGTATCATTTTCATCGGTATTTATTATAAAACCTTAGAATTGTCAGTGGTTACTTCCATGAAGCCGGAAGCGGCAATGATGATACCCGTATTTTTCCTGTCCCTGGCTGCACTGACCAAATCAGCCCAGCTTCCGTTTTCCTCCTGGCTTCTTGGAGCGATGGTGGCACCAACTCCTTCTTCTGCATTGTTGCATTCCGCTACCATGGTAAAAGCAGGTGTGTATTTAATTATCCGTCTTGCGCCACTCTTAGGAGCGACTCCTGTTGGAAAAACCGTAACCTTTGTGGGAGGAATTACGTTCCTTGCCTGTTCCCTGATGGCGATTTCCCAAAGTGACGCCAAGAAGATTTTAGCTTATTCCACTTTGGCTAACTTAGGGCTCATCGTAATATGTGCCAGCATCGGAACCCAGGAATCGTTATGGGCTGCCATCCTTTTGATTATATTCCATGCAGTATCCAAATCACTGCTTTTTATTTCCGTTGGTTCCATCGAGCATCAGATTGGAAACCGGGATGTGGAAAATATGGATGTACTCCTTGGGATTTCAAAAAAGCTTGCGCTCTATATGATGATCGGAATCGCAGGAATGTTTCTGGCCCCGTTTGGAATGTTGATTTCAAAATGGGTTGCCATGAAGGCGTTTATAGATTCTAATAACGTTATTATTGTTATTATTCTGGCCTATGGAAGCGCCGCAACATTGTTTTACTGGACAAAATGGATGGGGAAACTGGTTTCAAGGGCCAATATGAATCAACAGAGTGAGAGCAAATTCCATCTTGATGAGGAGATTCCCATTACAATCCTTGCGGGAATGGTAGTGGTATCCTGCTTTACCTTTCCACTTGTGTCAAAATACGCTCTGATTCCTTATCTGACAGATGTGTTTGGAAGGACGGCATTGATCCCAATCGGAACGAATGACATTAAGCTGATGCTGTGCATGTTGAGTATGCTCATCCTTCTGCCTATCAGTTTTATTCCGATTTATAAAAATGATAAAAGAAGAAAAGTTCCGGTTTATATGGCAGGAGAAAACACCGGAGATAACGAAACATTCTACGGTGCCATGAATGAAAAACGAAAGATGGAACTGAGTAACTGGTATATGGTAGATTATTTTGGGCCTAAGCGATTAACTCTGTGGAGTGATGTCATCGCTGCCGCAATTTTAGTTTCCGGAGTTATCATGATGATAGGAGGAATGGCGTAATATGAATATTTTAATCTTGATAGGGATCGCCATGCTTGCTCCTGTTGCCGGAGGGTTGCTGACCGGTATTGACCGTATTATATCAGCCAGGCTTCAGGGGAGACAGGGACCGCCCTTACTTCAGCCATTTTATGATGTACTGAAGCTGTGTCAGAAGGAATCCATTGAGGTGAATTCCATGCACCGTTTCTTCGTGTATATCTCCCTTGCATTCGTGATATTTACCACTGTGATCCTGCTTTCAGGGGGAGATATCCTGTTAGCCATATTTGCTTTGACTCTTGGCTCCGTATTTTTCGTATTGGGCGGTTATGCCTCCAATTCTCCTTATAACACCATTGGTTCGGAACGGGAATTGCTGCAGATCATGGCTTATGAGCCTATGGTACTGCTTACCTGCGTTGGCCTCTATTATGCGGAAAACAGTTTCTTTGTAAAGGATATCGTAGCGGCACAAACGCCTTCGATCGTCTATCTTCCGGGAGTGTTTGTTGGACTTATATTTATCCTGACATTTAAGCTTAGAAAATCTCCCTTTGATTTAAGCATGTCCCATCATGGGCATCAGGAAATCGTAAAGGGAATTACCACGGAGTATTCCGGTAAGGATCTGGCTGTGATTGAGGTAACTCACTGGTATGAAGTGATTATTGCTCTGGCACTTGTTTATGTGTTTTTTGCAACGGCTGCGCCTATGAGCCATGTATTTGCGGTCATCGTATGTCTGTTGGTTTATTTTCTTGAGATCATCATAGATAATGGAGCTGCCAGGGTGAAATGGCAGCAGGCTCTTAAATCAGCGTGGATCGTTACCGGAATCATGGGTACGGTAAACTTAATCATCCTGTCATTTTTTAAGTGATTTTCCGGCAGGTCATGAAAGCTGCCAAGAGGCGGAATGGAGGATATTATGAGTGTTGTAAAAAAATCGCCATGGATTCTGCATTATGACGGAACCAGCTGCAACGGCTGTGATATCGAGGTACTGGCATGTCTGACACCTCTTTATGATGTGGAACGTTTTGGAATCATCAATACAGGCAATCCAAAGCATGCGGATATTTTACTCATTAC
This sequence comes from Lacrimispora sanguinis, assembly GCF_044987295.1. Classification (NCBI taxonomy): domain Bacteria; kingdom Bacillati; phylum Bacillota; class Clostridia; order Lachnospirales; family Lachnospiraceae; genus Lacrimispora; species Lacrimispora sanguinis. Next base: position 5,105,265 of record NZ_CP173277.1, read on the forward strand.
CGGCAGCGTAAATGAGCAGAATATCCCGGTTGTAAAACAACTATATGAACAGATGCCTGATCCAAAGGCAGTGGTGGCTGTTGGAATCTGTGCCACCTCAGGAGGCATTTTTGCAGAGTGCTATAACGTGGTTGGCGGAGTAGGGAAGGTGATCCCGGTGGATGTTTATGTACCGGGCTGTGCAGCTCGTCCGGAATCGATTATTGACGGCGTAGTGAAAGCGCTTGATATTCTGGAAGAAAAGAGAAAGAAACGTTGATGCATTAGGAGGCAAATTATGGCTGAACAGATATTAAAAGAGATCTCCGCAAATGATCTGCTGGCGGAGACACTGAAAATAAAAAATGACGGTTACCGGCTTGTTGCTGTAACCTGTACCAATAAAGACGGCATGGAATTGACCTATTCCTTTGATAAGGATCATGAGCTTTTAAACCTTCGGATCTTAACCGATACAGAGACAGAACTGCCAAGTATCAGTATTATTTATCCGTATTCCTTTCTATATGAAAATGAGATAAAGGAACTGTTTGGAGTAAAGATCACAGGTATAATGCCGGACTTTAACGATAGCTTGTATAAGATTCCGGTCAAAACACCGTTTCAAATGAACGATTAGGCATGATGCCATCTGGCGTCAGAATGGAGGCTACTTATGGGAAACAGGACAATTGTTCCGTTTGGTCCTCAGCATCCGGTGCTTCCGGAACCGATCCATTTGGATCTGGTTTTGGAGGATGAAAGGGTTATTGAGGCGATCCCCAGAATCGGATATATTCACAGAGGTCTGGAAAAACTGGTAGAAAAGAAGGATTATCAGCAGTATGTCTATGTTGCGGAGCGGATCTGCGGCATCTGCTCCTTTATGCATGGCATGGGATACTGTATGTCTATAGAAAGCATTATGGAGGTGGAAATCCCGGAACGGGCAAAATTCCTGCGGACCATATGGGCAGAGCTTTCCCGTCTCCACAGCCATCTTTTATGGCTGGGCCTTTTGGCAGATGCTTTTGGATTTGAAAGTCTGTTCATGCAGTCCTGGAAGTTAAGAGAGCAGATTCTGGATATTTTTGAAGAGACTACCGGAGGCAGGGTTATATTTTCCGTATGCGAAGTGGGCGGTGTGAAAAAGGATATCTCTTCTGAGACCTTAAATAAGATGAAAGAGGTCTTAACCGCCATGGAGAAGGAATTAAAGGAGGCTGCCGCCGTATTTTTAAACGATTCAACCGTAAAACTCCGTACAAAAGGAGTTGGCGTACTGTCTAGGGAGGCGGCTTTCGAACTGGGAGCGGTCGGTCCCATGGCAAGGGCCAGTGGGATTGAAATGGATATAAGGTCCCAGGGATATGCAGCATATAATCAACTGGATTTTAAACCGATCACAGATCAGGGCGGGGACTGCTATGCAAGAACCAAAGTCCGGATCGGGGAATTGTTCCAGTCCATTGATCTGATCAGGCAGTGCATTGCCATCATACCCGATGGTGAGGTAAAAAGAAAAGTGACGGGTAATCCAAAGGGAGAGCATTTTACCCGTTTGGAGCAGCCGAGAGGAGAGGTGCTTTATTATGCAAAGGCAAACGGAACAAAATTCTTAGACAGAGTCAGGGTCCGTACTCCTACCTTTGCCAATGTCCCGGCCTTGTTAGAGACGTTAAAGAACTGTTCTCTTGCCGATGTGCCGATTCTGATCCTTACCATTGATCCATGCATCAGCTGTACCGAGCGATGACAGGCCCGGTCCATAGATATCATTGCTGGAAAGAACAGCGGAATTGAGGATAGTATGTCTATATTAAGGATGTCAAAGACGCTTTTAAAAAACCTGTTACATGGTCCCTATACGGTTCCATATCCGGTTAAGCGAAAAGAAACATATGAACGCACCAGAGGAAAAATCGAGATATCGATAGATGATTGTATCTTCTGTGGGATGTGTGAAAGAAAGTGTCCCACAGGAGCCATTCAAACAGATAAATCGAAAGCTCTTTGGAGCATTGAGAGGCTTCAGTGTATTCAATGCGGTTATTGCAGCGAAGTATGTCCGAAGAAATGTCTGAGGATGGAAAATCAATACACAGAGCCATCATACGGAAATGTAAGGGATGAATATGTAAAATGCATGAATACCCAATCACCCAGCGAATCATAGAAATTGCCGGAGAATATGCTGAAAAAAACCATGCAGAGGAAGTAAAGGTCATTCATCTGGTGGTGGGAGATACTTGCGGTTATGTGGCCAGTTCCATTGAACTTTATTTTGATATAATAGCGGAAGGAACTCCTTGTGAGAAAGCAAAGCTTCATATTAAAAGGGTAACACCTGAGCTTAAATGCAGTGCCTGCGGCAAATTATTTGTCCGGAAGCCCTTCACCTTTGAATGTCCTTTCTGCAAAGGAGAAGGCCGTCCCACAGAGATTGGACAAGAATTTTATATTAAGTCGATTGAAGTTTAGAAATGGAGGAAACGATGTCTGAGAATAAGGAAATAGAAATCATGCAGTCGGTCTACGACAAGAATGACCAGGTTGCATCACAGATCAATGCATCATTAACAAGTAAAGGCATCTATGCCATCAATGTAATGGGAGCACCGGGAGCGGGAAAAACTACCTCCTTAATACAGATTATCAAACGCCTTACAGATGTGACCTCTTATGTAATCGAAGGAGATATTGAGGCGGACTTTGATACGAAAACTCTCCAGTCCCTTGGAGTAAAGGCCATTCAGATCAATACAGGCGGAGCCTGCCATCTGGATTCTCCCTTGATCGGAGAAGCGGTGGATGAACTGAATATCAGCGATGGAGTTTTGTTTATTGAGAATATCGGCAATTTAGTGTGTCCTGCCGAATTCATGATCGGTGAACATGCAAAGATGCTGATTTCTACCGTAACAGAGGGCAGTGATAAGCCCTATAAATATCCCCTTGCTTTTGAAAAAGCCGACTTGATTTTATTGAATAAATGTGACCTTCTGCCATATATTGATTTTGACGAGGACTTTTTTATGAAGGGAGTCCGGGCTTTGAATCAAACGGCTCCGGTGATCAAGGTATCTGGAAAGACAGAAGAAGGTTACGAAAAGGTAGTAGAATGGATTGTGGAAAAAACAAGGTCATTGCAAAAATAATAAAGGTTTACGGCATTGTACAAGGGGTTGGATTCCGGCCCCTTGTTTATCGTGCAGCCAAACAATACGGGATAAAGGGGACGGTCCGCAATGTGGGCGGCTATGTTGAGATCGTGGCACAGTCCAAAGAGGCAGTTCTTGACCGGTTCCTATCTGACCTTAAGGAAAACAAGAGGGGCGGATATGAAATCATAAAGATGGAAACTGAGGAACTTCCTTTCATGGAGTTTAAAGATTTCCTCATTATAAAGAGTGAGTCCAGTGCGGAAATACTAGTGATCCCGCCGGATCTGCCGGTTTGTCCGGAATGCATGAGAGAGCTTTCCGACGCATCGGACAGAAGATACCAAAATCCCTTTACCAGCTGCATGTCCTGCGGCCCCAGATATACCATCATGGAAGATTTGCCTTATGACAGAAACAGAACTTCCATGGAGGATTTTCCCATGTGTGATGCCTGCCGGGAAGAATATACCTCACCGGAAAGCAGACGTTTTCATGCACAGACCATTTCCTGCAACGACTGCGGCCCCTACCTAATCTATCAGGATAAGGTAAATGACTTTCATGAACTGTTAGAAAGGGAAGCGTATGAAAAGACGGTAAAGGTTCTGTCACAAGGAGGCATTGTTGCGGTAAAGGGGATTGGGGGCTTTCATCTGGTTTGTTCTCCTTTTTTGGAAGAAACCGTAAACCGGCTTCGTAAATTAAAGGGGAGGGAGGAAAAGCCTTTTGCGGTCATGTTTCCGAATATTTCGGAGATAAAAAAGCACTGTCTGGTCTCTGAGGAAGAAACGGCATTGCTGGAATCAAAAGCAAGGCCAATCGTGCTGCTTTCCTTGAAACAGGAACTTATGGCACCTTCTACTGGGAATGGTAGTCTTTCTTGCGGTGCCTTTCTGCCGTACACGCCCCTTCAGCATATGCTGACTGAAGAACATGGACCTCTTATCATGACAAGCGCCAATTTTTCCGGACAGCCTATTATACGGGAGGATGGCCCTATGCTGGCTCTCTCATCCCCTTATCTAAGCGGAGTATTATATAATAAAAGAAGGATCGTCCGTTCTGTTGATGATTCTGTTGCCAAAATCATAGAGGGTAAGCCTCAGCTGATCCGAAGAAGCAGAGGCTATGTCCCTTATCCTGTTTTTCTTTCTCAGGAAGAAGGAAAGGATAATGGGACAAACACCGGGATTTTTGCGGCGGGTGGAGATTTAAAGGCTGCCTTTTGTCTTTGCCAAAAGGGAAATGCAGTGGTATCCCAGTATTTCGGGGACCTGGAGGAAGACGCAGTGATGGAGGAATATCAAAGATCCTATGAAGATCTGACCAGGCTGTTACGAATGGCTCCGGGGTTAGCGGTATGTGATCTCCATCCCAATTATCATTCGGCACGTTTTGCGGAAGCTTTGGGGCTTCCTGTTCTTAAGGTACAGCATCATCATGCTCATATTGCATCGGTCATGGCTGAGCACGTTTTAAAGGGGCCTGTAATCGGAGTTGCGTTTGACGGGACCGGCTATGGAACGGACGGGAACATATGGGGCGGAGAGTTTCTTGTCTGTGAGGGAAGTGACTTCATACGGGCAGCCCATGTAAGCATGTTTCCCATTCTGGGCGGTGACGGGTCTATGAAGGATGCCAGGAAAACGGCGTCCTGCTTTCTGCTTCATGAAGGCCTTGAAGCTTATGTCCAGGATGAGAGAATCGGAGTGATAAAAGCCGCACTGGAGCATAACGTCAACAGGGTGTTTACTTCCAGTATGGGGCGTCTATTTGATGCAGCAGCATCTGTTTTAAATATCGGACATGAGAGCCGTTATGAAGGGGAATGCGCCATATTGTTTGAAAAAGAGGCTGTGCTTGCAGAAAGAGGAGATATAAAGCCGGCTGACTTGTGTTTTGGCATAAAGGATAAGGAGGGGATCCTGGAATTAGATCCCCGGCCGGTTTTTGAGGCTCTTTGCTGTATGAGGAATAAGGTGGAGACAGGGGCTCTTGCCCTTGGCTTTCATCTTGCCCTGGCGCAAGCCGCCGCATCTGTGTGCGAAAGGCTGGAGAAAAAATACTTAAGCAATAACGTAGCCTTAAGCGGCGGAGTTTTTCAGAATTCCCTGCTGACAGAGCATACGGTCAGGCTTTTAAAGGAAAAGGGATTTAACGTTTATTTGAACAGGTCTGTTCCTCCAAACGATGGAGGAGTGAGCCTGGGTCAGGCTTATCTGGGAAATAACTATTTAAAATCCAATTATGGATTTGGAAAGGACAGGATGCCATGTGTGTTGCAGTACCGGGAAAAATAATACAGATAAAAGGTGATTATGCAAAAGTCAATATTATGGACAACATTACCGATGCCAATATAAAACTGGTGGATGCGAAAATCGGAGATTATGTTCTCATACATGCCGGCTGTGTGATTGATGTCTTAAAGGAAGACTTAGCCGAGGAAATTCTCTCGATATTTTCCCAGCTTCAGGAGGAACAGTAGAATATGATTGACCAGGTGATCGATGAATTAAAAAATTATGATGGAAGGCCGGTAAAGATCATGGAAGTATGCGGAACCCATACGTCCAGTATCTTTAAAAACGGCATCCGTTCCATGATCTCTCCCAAGATCCAGTTGATTTCCGGTCCGGGCTGTCCGGTCTGTGTTACCCCCTCCGCCTATATTGATAAGCTGACTGAATATTCCCTAAAGGAGAACCATTGTGTGCTGACCTTTGGAGATATGATGAAAGTCAAAGGAAGCAAGATGACACTGACAGAGGCAAAGGCGGCCGGAGGCAAGGTAAAGATCCTCTATTCTCCACTTATGGCAGTCGCGGAAGCGGAACAAAACAGAGAGATCCAATATATCTTTGCGGCAGTGGGGTTTGAAACCACGGTTCCTGTTTATGCCCTGCTTCTTGAGGAAATCCGGCAGAAGAAACTAAATAATTTAAAACTCATGACTTCCTTAATGACCATTGTACCGGCTCTTTCCTTTATTTGCGAAAATGAGAAAAACATCGATGGATTTTTAAGCCCCGGACATGTCAGCGTAATCACCGGAAGCAAAGCATACCGGGAACTGGCGGACAGATACCGAAAGCCTTTTGTAATAGCAGGCTTTGAAGGAGAGCATATCCTTGCCGCCATATATGAGATCATGACCCAGATCAAGAAGCAGCGCTATGAGGTGAAAAATATGTATGCCAGTGCTGTGACAGAGGAGGGGAACCAGAAAGCAGCCGCTTTTATCAAGGAATATTTTGAAGCAGCCGATGGCTTTTGGCGGGGAATCGGGATTATAGAAGGATCTGCTCTGAGACTTAAGGAAGAATACGGAGCCTATGATGCAGGAAGCGGGGAAGAAGAGACTAAAGAGGATATGCCAATTGGCTGCAAGTGTACGGATGTGATTCTTGGACGGATCAATCCGTCAGATTGCCCGCTGTTTAAGATCGTCTGTAATCCGCTTCACGCAGTTGGCCCCTGTATGGTGTCTCCGGAAGGATCCTGCGGCATCTGGTATCAGAATTCATGATCATAGGAAGAGGAGGCAAAGCTATGAAAATCGATATGTCCTACGGCAGCGGAGGAAAGCAGACCGGCAATCTCATTAACGAGGTATTCCTAAAACACTTTAATAATAAAACCTTAAATAAACTGGAAGATGCCGCGGTATTAAATATAACGGGGAAAATTGCCTATACTACGGATTCCTTTGTAGTCACACCCCTGTTTTTTAAAGGTGGGAATATAGGAAAGCTTGCGGTATGCGGGACAGTGAACGACCTTTCCATGATGGGAGCTGCTCCAAGATTTTTGACTGCAGGGTTTATTATAGAAGAAGGCGCGGAGCTTGAGATCATCGAGCAGATTGCTGCCTCCATGGCCCAGGCGGCAAAAGAGGCTGGAGTAAGGATTGTAGCCGGTGATACAAAAGTGGTGGAAGGAAACGGTGGAATTTATATCAATACTTCCGGAATAGGAGAGATCCAAAAGGAAGGGATCAGCATCTCGAACTGCAGGCCCAAGGATGCCATTATTCTATCCGGGAATTTAGGAGAGCATCATGCTGCCATTCTGTCTCACCGGATGGGAATTGAAAATCAGATCGCAAGTGACTGCGCTCCCCTCTATTCCATCGTAAAAAATCTTTTTGACGAAAATATCCGGGTCCATTGCATGAGGGATGTTACCAGGGGCGGACTTGCTACGGTCCTTAATGAGGCAGCAGACCAGTCCTCCTGCAAAGTGGAGATATGGGAGGAAGCTCTTCCGGTCAGCGCCCCGGTGAGAGGCTTTTGCGATATCCTTGGCCTTGATCCTCTCTATATGGCAAATGAAGGGAAAATGATAGCAGTTGTTCCTGAAAATCAGGCGCAAAAGGCTCTGCAGGCAATTCAGAAAAGCAAATATGGAAAAAATGCCAGAATTATTGGTACTGTTATGGAAGGCAGGGGCGTAACAATGAAAACCAGGCTGCAGGGAAGCAGAACCATTGATGTTTTATATGGAGAGGGCCTGCCCAGAATCTGCTAGGGGAAACTCGTGTTTTTATATGTAATAATAGCCAAATAACTGGATAAAATGTGGCATTCGCAGGATTATGTCATATATTTATTATAGTTAAGTATGAAAGGAAATGCTAATATGGCTATTAAAATATTTATCGATCAAGGTCATAATCCTAGCGGCTTTTTTAACAGTGGGGCGGAGGCCAATGGTTTAAGCGAGTCTGAAATTAATTTTCAGGTTGGAATTTATCTGCAAAATTTGTTAAACAGTGACCCAAGGTTTGAGGCGCGCGTATCAAGGCCGGAACCCAATACCGTATTAGGAACCAATAATACTACCAGTTTGGCGCAGAGAGTAGCGATGGCAAATGATTGGCCGGCCGACTATTTTATCAGTATCCATTGTAATGTGAATCCGAATCCGGCAATTAATGGAACGGAAGTATATATTTATCAGTATTATACTCAGTCTCAGTGGCTGGCGGAACATCTCATGGAAGGGATAAACCAGGTGGCTGGTACGGCAAACAACGGGATCAGGGAAAATCCGTCCCTTTATGTATTAAGAAATACAAATATGCCGTCCAACCTTATTGAATTGGGTTACTTAAGCAACTTGTCGGATGCCGATAAGCTGCGTAATGATCAGTATGGATTTGCCTATGGCATTTTCTTAGGCTTTATGAGGTATTTTGGTTTCGCGTAATGTTTTTAATCAGGCTGCTGTGATATGCTCCCTTTGTGGTAATTGGATGAGGAATTCATCTATTTGCTGCAAGGAGGGCATTTTTCTGTGGGTGGGATGTCGGGCGGCTCTTATCTGCGATGGGCCAGAATAAATTCCCTCTTTATCACCAGCAGTTTTTTTGTCTGCTTTAAAATATAAAACAGAATTGCTCTTGCTTCAAATTCCTCCCGGTTGGAAGGAAGCTCATGGCTTTTTAAATCCTGAAATAAAAGGTCTAAATCCTTTAGAAGTCCTTCTGCTGTATTTTCCCTGTGGTACCCCTGTTCAATTCCTTCAAAAAGCAGTGCCACCTGTTTTGCCTGCCTGGGCAGGCAGGTGATGCTTTTGATATTTTCATAGATTTCCTGAAGAACCATGCTTTGCTGCTGACGCATCTGGATATAATCCACCTCATAAGAATCCTTTTTCCAAAGGGCATTGTTGTAATTATTAAGCGCACATGTTCTGGCAAGGTCCAGGCTTTCCTTAAGCTGTATCAGACAATCCGGGCTATATCCGCTTTTATCTTCTTCCATCAGCCAGAGAGACATGCGGCTTAAGATCCCCTTTATCTGTAAATCCACAACATCTGCCAGTTTCTGAAATACTTTTTCCTTCTTCCGAAGGTGCATATTGACCAGAACCCCAACGGTAGTACCAATTAAGAACAGGGCAATCTCATTACCTATGAGAGGCACAGACATGGATCGCTCGGACAGAAAATGAGTGATTAAGACAGAATCCATGGCAATTGCTTCTCCCCAGTCCGCATACAGGCAAAGCAGGGCGAATAATAGAAGGTACCAGGCAAATGCAAAAAGCGTAAAGCCCAAAAGATGAAAAGAAGCGGCAGCCAGTATTAACGCGCATACAAAGGCAAGCGTCCGGTTCCTGGCGCTTTTAATGGTTTCTCTCTTGGTATTCTGTATGCTGAGCACCGTGATGATGCCGGCCGTAGCAGAATACTTTAAACCAAGCTCAGCCGCAATGGTAATTGCAAGCACGGCGGCTGCGGCGATTTTAATGCTTTTTATAATCTTTTCTTTGTCCATATGTGTTACCTCTAAAAATGCAGTTTATAATACCAGTATACCATATTTTTAAAAACATCCCATTAGAAAGATTGCTATTTCCTTCACAAGTTAGTATAATTCCTATATTGCAGTTTTCATGTAAAAATGTATTTCCTAAGGAGGAACCGAGTGGATAACAACGATATATTAATAAGATTGCGGTATGCGATGGATATTAAGGATTCTGATATGATTGAAATATTCAAACTGGGCGGAATCACGATTACTAAGGAAGGGGTCCGAAGGCTTCTGACAAAGCCTCAGGCCGATATAAGTCCTTCCGCAGAGCAGAAGGCAATTGATGATAAAGACAGGGACATCTGCAATGATTTTACGCTGGAGTCCTTTTTAAACGGTTATATTATTTTTAAACGGGGAAAGCAGGAATCAAAGACGGGTGAGCCGGAAAAACAGCTGTTCATGGTGAAGGATCACCGATCAGTCAATAATGTCCTGCTTAAGAAAGTTAAAATCGCTCTGTCCCTCACCGGTGAAGACATGCTCGATATTTTTAATTCGGTAGGAATCAATTTGTCCAACGGCGAATTAAGTGCACTTTTGCGGAGGGAAGGGCAGCGCAATTATAAGGAATGCCAGGACCGGTATATCAGGAATTTCTTAAAGGGCCTCGCGATCCGATACAGATAGTTGTCTGAAGATACAGGGGGGGGCCTTGCTTATTATTTTTTTTGTGTTATAATGTAATTAGACGTTAAATCCGAGCGTTACAGAAGATTTGATGTTTCATGAACAATCTTATAATTGACATGTAAAGAACCGTCTTTTTAAGAAGGGCTTTTAGTATTGTGCCAATGGCATGGATATGAAAAGCCCTTCTTTTTTTTGAAAGGAGGAACATTATGCAGTTGGAAGGAATGGAAGTCAGTCACATGAAGTTCGGTGAAGGGAAGGTTATGGAGCTTCAGGAGAAATACATCACGATCCTGTTCCCTCAGGGTGAAAAAAAGTTCTTGTATCCTAATTCTTTTAACAAATTTCTGACACTAAAGGATAAAAAAGTACAAACAGAAATGAACAATATGCTGAAGCATATCATGGAGGAAGAAGAAAGCAGACGGGCGGAGGAAATCAGTGAGCAGGAACGTCTGGAAGAAATACAGAGCTTGAAGATCCGTCCCGATTCTCAGGCTGCTTTTGGATTTGTAGAGAATGATAAGGGAAGTGTTTTTTCTACCTGGTCAGTCTATGCAGGTTCCTATCAGAGCGGTGCCTCCAAAGGAAAACCTAAACTTCCGGTCCGGCTTAAACTGAATTCGGCCTGTCTCCTTACGGAATGCCCTAAGGGGGTAGCAGAAAAGAGAAGGCGCATTATAGGGGCCTTTATGCTGCAGGACAATTTTGAAAGCTCTGCCTGCAGGGATGGGATGATTCAAAGCAACGAAAAATACAGGATTCAGTTAAATGATAAAGAAACTCTGTTCTACTGGGATTATTTTTCCGATGGAGGGGAGATTTCAAAATGGGGAAATGTGGAGCTTAAATATTTTTCCAATATGATTATGCAAAAGATTCTTTATGATATGCAAAATGGTCTGACTGATGCGGAGCGTCGGAAAGATGCAGAAGAATTTTACCAGTACTTCTGCCTGGTGAACAGGTTAAAGCCCTTGGGCCAGTAGAGAGTTGGGGAAAGAAAAGGAGTGATGCGCATGGAATATGAGCGTAACAGAAGAAAAGAATATGAAAAACGGAGGCTGCATAGATTCTAATATGCGGCTCATTGTGATAGAATCATGAGACATTGCCTCCGTTTTTTAAAAATGGAGGCGATTTTTTATGCAGAAAAGAATATTGAATACAGCATTCATCTGTCAAAATTGTAAAAGAGAGGTATTGCCCATACCAAACGGCACTTACAGAAACCATTGCCCCTTTTGCCTGTTTTCTCTCCATGTAGATGGCGAAATCCCGGGTGACAGAAAAAACAGCTGCAAGGGGCTTATGGAGCCGACAGGGATCCGATACCATACGAAAAAGGGATTTCAACTGATCCACCGGTGTACCAGGTGCGGGACATACAGACACAATGTCATTTGTGAAGGTAAGTGCCAGCCAGATAATAAAGAATTGATTCAGGAACTTATGTATTTGATTACATAGAGCGGGAGAGGTGATTGATTCATTATATGTTATCGCAGGTAAATATTGCCTCCATTGCATTCCGGCTTTTTCTGTCCATTATATTATGTGGGGCAATCGGAATGGAAAGAGGTTTAAGAAACCGACCGGCAGGTTTTATGACTTACCTCCTGGTAGGGTGCGGCTCAGCCCTTATTATGATTACCAATCAATATATTGCAACAATCTATACCAATGTGGATCCTACCCGAATGGCATCCCAGGTAGTAAGCGGAATTGGTTTTTTAGGAGCCGGAACCATTATCACTACCTCTAAAAACGAGATCAGGGGCCTTACAACTGCGGCGGGCATCTGGGCGGCTGCAGCGGTTGGCCTGGCGGTTGGAATCGGTTTTTACGGCGGAGCCATTATAGGAAGTATTTTTATTATTTTTTCTCTAATGTATTTAAAAAAGATTGATCTTTACATAAAAACCCATGCAAAAACTATGGAAATATATTTGGAATACAACGAAGAATTTTCCATGCAGAATCTATCCCTGTATACAGAACAATCTCATTTCGAAATTTTTGATATGGAAGCCGGTAAAATAAAGACTTTAAACGGGGAATTTGGCACCCTGACCTTTGATGTCAATTTCCACCATAAGGTAAACCATATAAAGATCATAGAAGAAATCAGGCAATTGCCTGGTATTCTTTATGTAAGAGAGGTGGCATAAACCGGCAAAGAATCGCAGAACCAATGATACAATGTCTTGCAAAATGGAAGGAATCTGTTATACTGTTTTTCATAGGAAAAACATGAAAACTATGGAAGACTAGTTATGACAGAGAGGAAGAGCGAACGTGATCGGGACCATTGTAAATACAGCTGCGATTCTGACCGGCAGTGTAATAGGAACTTGTTTGAAAAAGGGGATCGACGAGAAATATCAGGATGCATTATACAATGCCATGGGACTTTCCGCCTGTGGACTGGGCATCAATGCAGTCGTACAAAATATGCCTAAAAGCAGCTTTCCTGTGTTGTTTATCATCAGCCTTGCAGTAGGCAGCCTCCTTGGAGCCAGGTTAAATCTGATGGAGAAGTTTGACAAGGTTGTAGCCCGTTTTTCAAAAGGAGATTTGAGTCAGGGGCTGTCTACGGCCATATTACTGTTCTGCATTGGAACGCTTTCAATTCTGGGTCCCATGGAAAGTGCTCTTCATGGAAACAATACCTATCTGTTTACAAATGCCACCCTGGACTTTGTAACATCCATGGTTCTGGCATCCACCTATGGGATTGGGATTGCAATATCCGCAGTAATTCTGTTTTTGTGGCAGGGAAGTATCTATCTTTTTTCCGGCCGCCTGTCTGTTTTTTTAACTCCCGAATTATTAACTGAGATTTCACTTGTGGGCGGCTTTTTAATCTTTAGTTCCGGTCTTTCCATATTAAAGATTAAGAACTGTAATACGTTAAATATGCTTCCTTCTTTATTGGTGCCTGTCTTATGGTTCTTAATAAAAGCCATTCTATGATTGTACCGATTCTAAGCCTGACGAAAGGAAATTGTTGACAAGCCGGTGAAAGAAGTGTATCTTATCGTTAATACAGGCATACCTTTACACCCGCTAAAACGGGGTGGATCCTGCCCGGAAAAGATGGGCAATCGATGAAGGAGAAAAGACAATGGAAAAAAGAATTTCGGGAAAAACAGGTTTGTTAGGTTTGATTGGTTCACCGGTAGGGCATTCTGGTTCACCGGCTATGTATAATTATTGCTTTGAGAAGCTGGGTCTGGATTATGCATATCTTGCTTTTGATATCAAGGTGGATGAGGTTGAAAAGGCAATTGAAGCCATAAAAACATTCCGCATGAGGGGCTGCAACGTGACCATGCCCTGTAAAAATGAAACAGTGAAATACATGGATGAGTTATCACCCGCCGCTCGTATCATTGGCGCGGTCAATACCATTGTAAATGAAGATGGAAGGCTGATCGGGCATATTACGGATGGCAAGGGCTTTGTGGATAATCTCCGTGACCACGGAGTAGAAATTGCCGGCAAGAAGATCATTGTCTGCGGCGGAGGCGGAGCGGCTGCCGCAATCCAGGTGCAGTGTGCCCTGGAGGGAGCCAGGGAAATTTCCGTCTTTAACATAAAGGATGCATTCTTTGAGAGAACCCTTCAACTGGCCGAAAAGATCAGGCAGGAAAAGCCGGAATGCATTGTAAACGTATATGACATTGCAGATATTGAAAAGATGAGAGAAGAGATTGCTTCCAGTGATATTTTGGCGAATGCCACCATTGTCGGGATGAAGCCAATGGATAATGAGAGCGTGGTAAAGGATGTTACCATGTATCACCCTGGCTTAGTCGTAGTTGATGCGGTATACAATCCAAAGGAAACGAAAATGTTAAGAGAGGCAAAGGCGGCAGGCTGCACATGCATTGACGGACAGGGAATGCTAGTATGGCAGGGAGCCGAGGCCTTTAAGCTCTATACAGGGCAGGAAATGCCTGTACAGGAAGTAAAGGAACTGTTCTTCAGTTAATGAGTCAGTAATTAAATACAGCGGGCTAAGTCCGGGGACGGTGTGGAATATAGGAGAAAGGTTCAAAGGATCGGTAACGGTTCTTTGGACCTTTTTTGCTGAGACGGATGAGATCTGTTCGAAGGGTATTGCTTATTATTTGTTTGTGCTATAATGTAATCGGCCTAAGGCAATCCTAAGAAATATCAAATATGAAAAGATGATGAAAATATAAAAATCGTAAAATTCTGTAATAAATAAAAACAGAAAAATGAAGATAATGCCAAAAACCTTAAGATGATTTATTTTTACACCGATCCATAAATGCTATACTTTTTATAGAAACAAGCGCCATAACTCCGCTGTTTTATAGAAAGTACTTATGGTTTCAATCGAAACGGATATGGGCGTAAAAAGTAAGGGGGATCTTTTCTTATGCTTAAAAGCAGCAGGCTTTTCAAAAGAAAAGCGGCTGGCATGATGGCAGCAGTGATGATGATCGGCATCTTGCCCGTAAACATGATCGGATTTGCTGATGTCCTGGAAATGTCGCCGGACAGCTATGAAGACTTGGATGAACACAAGGCGACAAGGTCCAATGCCAGCTATGCCACTGCATCCAATGCACAGAAAACACAGGAACTTAAAGAAGAGGGAACGGTGTATTACGTGGATGCCCAAAATGGCATGGACAGTGGAGACGGAAAAACAGAAGAGACTGCGTGGAAGACCTTTGACAGGGTCAATTCTAAAACCTTTTTACCTGGGGACAAGATACTGTTAAAAGCGGACGGTATCTGGAATCAGGCACTGAATCCCAAAGGAAGCGGCCGGGAGGGCGCACCCATCACCATTGATACATATGGAGCAGGCAGCCGCCCGGTGATTAATGGCAATGGTACCTCCGGTCCTTCCATTACCGGCGCAGTGACGATCTACAATGAAGAGTACTGGGAAATTTACAATCTGGAAGTAACGAATTTAGAAGACACGGATAAGATGGGGGAAGCCATGGACAGCGGTACCAGTGAACGTGCCGGGATCCTGATCTATTCTTCCAATCAGAAAAAGAGATACAAACACATTACTGTGAAGAATTGCTATGTACACGATGTCAACTCCAACTTCAAAGGCGGAAAAACTTCCGGTGGCATCATCGTTATGGGCCATTACCTGGATAAAGACGGAAACCGGGTTACGATCGATGACAACGGTAATCCGACTGCAAAAGCCATGGGGCGGGCAGCTTTTGAGGATGTGCTTATTGAGGGGAATTATGTAAAGAACGTGGCGATTGAAGGAATCCGGAATAAATGCAATACGGATATATCCGGTTCCGGCTGGGGAAAAAACGAATTCCTTAAAAACTATTCCAATGTGACCATTCGCAATAATTATCTGGAAAATGTCGTGGGCGACGGCATCGTTCTGACTGAAACCAAAGGCGGACTGATCGAGGGAAATATGGTAAATTCCTCCTGCGGCTTTGACCGGGGTTCAGTAAACTACGCCCAGTGCTGGACCATGTTTGCTGATGACGTCACCGTACAGTACAATGAAGTTTACGGCAACCGGTACGGGTACGATGACGGCGAGGCCTTTGACTCCGATATGATGAATGTGGACAATATTTTTCAATATAATTTAAGCCATGACTGCGGCGGCGGTGTCATGCTGTTCATGTCGAGCCAGAAAAATACCATATTCCGTTATAACATAAGCATTAATGACGGTACAGGCACTTACCCCGGAGAAAACAGGATGCAGCAGCAGACCTTCCATTATGACAATACATCTTCTGCGGGATCCGGCGTAGGCAAAATTTATAACAATACCATCGTTGTTTTTGGAGAAGATAAAAAAACCTCATTGTTTGGCGGAATGAGCAAAAGAACTTGTTTTGTGGATTTTAAAAACAATATCGTTCTGGCTAAAGATGGAGCAACCATTGATTTTGCAGTTTTAGCCCAGGGATCTACCATACATAATGACAGCGTGATAGAAAATAACTGTTTTTATCCGGATACCATTGCAAACACCAGTGCAGGTCCTGTTTTGAATAAGGAGAGCCTGGTAGCCAAAGGAAATGTATTTAAGGATCCCATGCTCATCGATTATAAGGCGGGGAAAGATTATTCCAGATTTAAGTATCCTCTTGAGGAACTGGAAGACCTTATGGATTCCGATTTTACCAAAGACAGGATCCGGATGCTGGCAGAACCTTATCAACTGACGGATGAATCTCCCTGTATCCGCGCTGGTCAGAGGCTCGAAGGCATGCCTACTGAAGATATTATGGGTAATACCATTGCCGGACGTGTGGATATAGGCGCTCTGGAATATTCCAGCGAAGATGAACTGGCAGAGGAAGTGGAGGAGGTTCATATTGTAACGACTCCCGGAGTTGTGCCGAAACTGCCGGCAACCTTAAAGATCATTCTGGATGGGGAATCCTATGACTATCCGGTTAAGTGGGATGAACTGACTAAGGAGGACTGCATACAGACGGGAGTAATCGAACTTGCCGGAGTCCTGCCGGGATTGTCCAATCAGGTTGTGGCTTCTATCATTGTGGCAGATGCACCGGAACGCTTTGAGCCGGTTGAAGTATGGACATTCGCAGGAATTTACCCGGTACTCCCTGATAAGGTCACAGCAGAATTTACAGGCGGTCTGACCCTGGAGCTTGGAGTGACATGGGAAACCCTTACCCTGGAACAGTATTCCCATGAAGGTGAGATCACGGTAGAAGGGACCGTTTCAGGTCTAAAGGAACGATTCAGGGCAAAGGTAACGGTCATCGGTGAACTGGGAGATGGAACAAGCGTAACGGAAAAGGTGACTTCAAAAGATGCCTATACCCAGCAAAGCGACGGAAACAAGGCTTACGGAAGCTCCGACCCCAATGTGATTAAGGTCAAAACAGCCAATAACTCGCCTTCCTACACCAGAAATGGGCTGATTGGCTTTGATTTAAGTGATGAAGAGCAGATGCTAAGATCCGCCTCCAGCATTATCATAAAGCTGCAGATGACAAGACCGGTTTCGGAGGCGGATTATAAAACCATTAACAATCATTTTTATCTCAAGGTTTATGAGGTGGATGACCTTTGGAATGAAGGAACGGTGACGTGGAATTCCTCTCCCAATGCATCTTCTGAGAACATGGTGATCAAAGATAAAAAAATCGTATATGCCAACATCCGGGATGTCCATGAGAATATTGTAGAACTGGATGTGACCGATTGGGTAAAAAATGCTTTTGCTAAAAAGGGTCAGACAAAGTTTTCCTTCCTTATGACAACTGATTATTTTGGCGAGTATGCAAATGGTGATAACGGCGGCATTGATTTCGCTTCCAAAGAGACTAGCGGAAAGATGGCTCCTACCATGGTATTAAGCAATGTTTACGAAAGAACGGTGGAAGCTGTTTCCGTATCAACACCGGCAGGGAAGAGTCCGGTTCTTCCGGAGACGGTATCAGTCAGTTACTCAAATGGAGAACAAAAGAATGTCACTGTAGAATGGAACAGCATTGATTCCGCAAATTACCAGAGCGAGGGTAACTTTGTAGTGTATGGGAAGGCAAATGGGGTTAAGCTTCCCATAAGGTGCACGGTTTATGTCATGGAGGCGATGCATAAAGTTGTCTCGGTCAGAGATATGGCTCCGATCATCCAACTGGTTGGAACGCCATGGGAGGATCTGGGACTTCCGGGAACAGCAGCAGCACGGTTAGATAATGGGCAGGAAGCGGAAGTACCCATTGCATACTGGTTCCCGGATCATGCATATGACCCGGAAAAGGTGTTCACCTATACCTGCATCGGATATCTGGATCTTACCGGCCATGAGGCCATTGAAAATCCGAATCAGAAGTTTGCCGCAGTAACCGTGAACATCATTGAACCGGAAGACAAGAATGCCCTCCTTGTTCTCTATACCGAAGCAGCGGATCTGGTCAATCAGGGCGCATTGGATAAGCTGACCGATGTGGCTAAAAACCGCTTTATAAAGGCATTCAACCAGGCTGCTTCCGTACTGATCAATGAGAAGGCTACCGAATCAGAAGTACATAAGGCATATATTAGTTTGATGGAGGCAATCTGGTATCTGGATTCAGAAGAGAATTTAAAACCGGATACTTCCGCTCTCCGGGATCTGGTGCTCATCGCGGAATCCAAGAACAAGAAGGATTATACCGAGGAGTCCTATGAGGTGTTAAAGGATGCTCTTTCAGAAGCTAAGTCCGTCTTAAAGGATAAGACGCTTACAAAGGGCGATCAGGAGCGGGTAGACCAGGCGTATGACAATTTGAAAGAGGCTGTCGAAGGCCTGGAATTTAGCGGGAATTCGGGAACGGAAACCAGAATTGTCACAGGGATTAAAATTATTGCATTGCCGAACCAGACAAAATACAAAACAGGAGAGCGAATCAGCCATGTCGGATTAAAGGTGGCTGCCGTGTACAGTGATGGCTCATTAAAAATCATAAACGGCTATGAGATATCAGATGTAAACACTTCGGTGCCGGGAGTAAAGGATGTGATCATCACTTATCGTACAGCGGTCAATAATGCCATTAAAGTGTTCACAGACGTCTTCCAGATAACGGTGATAAAGGAGAATTCCCAGGGAGGCGGTTCCGGCTCAGGCAGTTCGGGAGGAGGCACGTCTTCTCCAAGGACGGGGGGCAGTATAAATGGACAATGGCAGAAGGTCAATGAAATGGCCTGGAGATTTTTAAAGGCAGACAAAACCTATGCTTCCAACGAATGGGCAAGCATTAATGGGAAATGGTACCGATTCGATCAAGACGGTATCATGCAGACCGGATGGATCGTGGATCAGGGCACATGGTATAGACTAAGCCAGGATGGTTCCATGGAGTCTGGCTGGGTAAAAGAAGAATCAGATGGATACTGGTATTACCTTGATTCGTCCGGTGCCATGAGAACCGGCTGGGTATTTATCAATGGGGTCTGGTATTACTTTAATCCTGCTACCAAAGGAGAAACCGGCTGGCATAAGACAGAAGACGGCAAATGGGGACATCAGACTGGAGAAAGCGGAAGCAGACCAATGGGAGCCCTTTCTACCAGTACCACAACGGCAGACGGATATCGGGTAGATGATAACGGAGCCTGGGTCCAGTGATCAATTTGACCTGAAAGAGGGAGTTCCCTCTTTCAGGGACCATTTGGGGGAAACGGTCTTATGAAGGTGAAATGGAAAAAAATGTGCGGGACAGCGCTGATTTGTTCTATACTTATGGAGACTCTTATTTATGCAGCTCCTTTACCCGGGAGTCCTGCGTCTGATACGGATCAAAACGGTCTGGAGACGATTTTAAATGACGGGCTGGTCATGCATTCTTCTTTTGATGAAAGCAGTATATCCGGGAGCAGGGTAAAAGATCAGACCGGAAGAGGAAATGATGGAATCATTAACGGACAGCCTGCCTTTACAAAGGGGATTCGGGGCAACGGCGTTTCCTTGGATAACGGAAGCAAAGCCGGGCAGCCAAACACCAAAGCCGACCATTATATTTCTTATGGTCAGACGGCGGATTTAAAATTTGGAACGGAAGATTTTTCCTTATCCTTTTGGATGAAGACGGAAAATCATGGGCAGAATAACGGTACCATCCTTTCCAATAAAAACTATATAAGCGGCAGCAATAGGGGTTGGGCATTTGGAAATTTTAACAATGTCAGTGATGTGGATATGAGAATGAACTTTTCCGGAACAGGAAACAGCCGGGTGGAATTAAAGGGAATCCCAGCCAATGATGACAAATGGCATCATATAGCCGGCAGCTTTGACAGGGATGGCGATATGACGGTTTATCTGGATGGCGAGAAATATTCGTCTACTTCTATGACAGGACACAAAGGAAAATCTGTTGATACGGGACTGGACTTCATTTTAGGCGGTGATGGCAGAGGATGCTATGGCATGAGCGGCTGTATCGTCGATGAACTCCGGGTTTATAAGAAGGCAATCAGTGCCTCTACCGTAAAAACAATTTATGAAGCAGAAGGAGTGATGGCAGCAGTGGAACAAATGAAAAAACAGTTGGCCTCCATCAAGCCGGGTTCCCAGTATTCTCTGGATGGGATCCGTGCAATGGAGCAGGAAATTGAGAATGTAGAAAAGGAACTGGAGGGCATGACAGCCGCCGCAGCCATGGCAGCCGTCAGCAGTCTGAAAGAAAAGTACAATGAATTTTTGGAAGGTAGTGAGCCGCTTTGCAGCTTCCAGGTGGTATCCGATGTCCATATAAAATCTGACAACTTATCGGAAACCAATGCAGTGAATTTCATAGCAGGGTTAAAGGATATGAAAACCATTGCCCCTGACTCTCTGGGGGTATTAAATCTGGGTGATTTTACACAGAGCGGTACAGAAGCCCAGTATCGTGGGATTTATAATATCATGGATCAGTATTCGCCGGTTTCTGACGATAAGGTTATTATGGCCCTTGGAAATCACGATGTCAGGGGATTCAATTCTGCTGACTGGAACAAGGATGAAACGGTTATCAGCGCATACTGGCCTACCGCAAAAGCTCTTTATCTGAAACATAATAAAAGATATATGCCGGGAAACGGTGAAGCCCTCTATTTTGACCGGTGGCTGGGAGGGTATCATTTTATCGTACTCAATACGGAAAACGGCTTAAAAGATACCATGTACCTTTCCGGGGAACAGTTAAGCTGGCTGGAAAAGACTCTGGCTGAAAATGCCAGCCAGGATAAGCCGATTTTTGTCATGGGACACAATGCATTAAAGGATAGTCACTGGAGAAGCAATATCCTGCTGGATTTCGGCAATCAGGATTCCAAAGTAAAGGAGATATTTGCCAAATATCCCCAGGTGATTTACATGTCCGGTCATATTCACAACGGTTTCGGCGTGGCAGAGGCCATTGACAGGGAATACGGCACCTTAATTGATCTGCCCTCTTATAATGAGACGGAAAACGGAGTAACAGAAGCCGGAACAGGTTACCATGTAAAGATTTATGAAGACAGTGTGGTATTTAAAGCAAGAAACTTTAAAACCTCTGCCTGGCTGCCGGAGTACGATATAACCGTGACGCTTCCCGGTCTTCCATCCCTTTACAAAAAGGCCAAGAGCTTAAATCCCGGTGCTTATACGCCTGAGTCTTATGGGAAAATAGTGCAGCTTATGGAAGAGGGCAAATCGCTTTTCCAGAAGGAATACGATCAGAGTAAGCTGACCTATGAAAATGTGGCTCCACCTGAAGTCAGCCTGTTTACCAGAGAGGTGAGGGAAAGAATCAATGAACTTGCGTCGGAGCTTTCCGTGGCGATGAATGCACAACCAGTTGATTCCCAGTTTCAGGAACTAAGGGAAAGGTGGCTGGTTACGCTGCTGGGCGGTGAACTGGATACCGGTAATGAGGCGGTCCGCACCTATATCCGGGTGCTTGATGAAAAGGCCGGGGAATACTGGAATGCCATGATAAAGGAAAATGATGAGTCCAGGACAAATCTCTGGAGCGACCTGGATATGAGCTACATCAAAGGAACCGGCGCAGAAGCCAAGGTCCACTCCGGCAATGTAGCTGTGACCTTCTACCGGTTAAAAGATGTGGCGATCGCATGGGCAACAAAGGGAAGCCGGCTGTACCAGAATGAGGAAGTAAAAAAAGAGCTGATCAAAGCCCTGGATTTTATGAATGAACATCATTATAACAGCAGTGATGAAAAGAATCCGGTATTCGGAAACTGGTGGCACTGGGAAATCGGAGGTCCCATTGCATTTCTGGATACGGCTCTGATTCTATATGGAGATTTGACACCGGATCAAATTGATCGCTATGCAGCGGCAGTCAACCGGTTTACCAGCGTATGCGACCGTCCCTCCGGTTATCCTGGTTCCCCGGCCATGACAGGGGCAAATCTAATCGACAAAGGCATGGTGGTAGTCCAAACCGGTATTTTGACCAATAATCGGGATAAACTGGATCATGTGAAAAAGGCATATAAGACCGTATTTGAGTATGTGACCACAGGAGATGGATTCTATGAGGACGGGTCCTTTATCCAGCACCAGGCTCTTTCCTATATGGGCGGATATGGTTCCCAGCTGTATGAGAAGCTGAGCATTCTATTTTCAATATTTTCCGGCACTGATTTTGAACTGACCTATGAGGATCACGCAGAACAGCTGATCTTTGATATGGTATTTGAAGGGATCGAGCCATTTATTTATAATGGTCTGTGCATGGATATGGTATCGGGAAGAGATGTTACCAGGAAAACCTCAAATGACAAAACAAGAGGCGCTGGAATCATGGATGCCATGATGCTGATGGGGGATGCCATGCCTGCAGAACAGCAGGACCGCTTTAACAGCATGATGAAATATTACATTGGGGTGGATGAGGGTTATTATTACAGCCACAGTACCCATATTGCTTCTTTAATGAAGGCTAATCAGATTATGAACGATGCTTCCATTGAACCGAGGAGTGAGTATGTGCTTCACAAACTGTTTGCAGGTATGGATAAGCTGGTACATATAATGCCGGAATTCGGATTTGCTTTATCCATGCATTCCAGCCGTACGTACGGACATGAGCTGATCAACGATGAAGGCAAGCGCACCTGGAATGTTTCCGATGGAATGACATACCTCTACAACCGTGACAGAGAACAGTACGGGGAAGGCTACTGGGCTACCGTAGATCCAAAGCGTCTGGCAGGAACGACCACGGAATATGTCACCCGCCCCGACGGCGCCGGTGACCGGACAAAGAATATTTACAGCTGGGTCGGCGGTTCCAGCCTTGGCAGTTACGGCGCGGCAGGAATGCATTATAAGACCCTGGGCAATAGCGGTAGTACCAGATCAGGCACGGACGCTAAAAAGTCCTGGTTCATGTTTGATGACGAAATCGCGGCAGTGGGAAGCGGGATTACTTCTTCCACCGGCAATTACGTGGAGACCATTATTGACAACCGGAAACTTAATGAGACTGGAAGCAACGAGGTACTGTTCGATGGGGAAGCAAAGGATATCAGGGACGATGGTGAGGAACGTGCATCAAAAGGAACGAATATACCCGGCGTTTCCTGGATCCATCTGGAGGGAAATGCGTCAGGCTCCGATATCGGCTACTATTTTCCTGAGAAAACTGATGTCATGGCCTTGAAAGAAAAGAGGACCGGTAACTGGAATTCCCAGGGTACCAGTGAAGGAGAGGAGACAAACCAGTTTGCCTCATTCTGGTTCGAGCACGGGAAAAGGCCATCAAACGCGGACTATTCTTATGTGATTCTCCCTGGTAAGAATGCGGAAGAAACGGCACAGTACTGCGAAAATCCGGACATTGAAGTCCTTGCGTGCAGCGAGGATGCTCATGCAGTCAGAGAAAGGGCTCTGGGAATCACGGCAGTGAATTTCTGGAATAACAAGGCAACGACTGCGGCGGGGATCACCTCTAGTAAAGCCGCTTCTGTAATCATGCAGATCAATGGAGACGAGGCAACCGTAGGGGTGTCGGATCCCACTCAGGAGAACCATGGTACCATTGAGATTTCACTCCCTTATATAGGCGGAGACATTATAGAATCCGATACCAATGTAGAGGTGCTTCAGAAAACTCCGTTTATCAAGCTGACTGTAAGGACAGCAGGAAGGGTAGGCCGGACCAGCAAGATCACAATAAAGGTTCAGGAACCTAATACATGTGAAATCATCGGCATTTCCAGTGAGTTTGACCGAATGAGGGCAGATCCCGGAACAAAGTTCACGGATCTTCCGCTTCCAAAGACAGTGGAAGTCTATGACAACGCCGGAGGGACCCACACACTGGATATCCTGTGGGAGAGAGGGGATTATCAGAAAGACGTATTTGGGACCTATGATTTAACCGGGCAGCTGATATTGCCTGAGGGGCTCTGCAATACGGCTGGGTTTACCCCGCAGATTCAAGTACAAGTCGGTGACGAGTCCGCACCGGTATTGGATAATGTATACGTACAGGGCGGATCGGACAGCAATAAAAATTTCAGCGGATCTTCCTCCCTGATTGTAAAAAATGATGCGGGAGCACAGAATTATACCAGAAAAACTCTTATGAAGTTCAGCCTGGAACAGGTACCGGAATCCGCTCAGGCAGTTTACCTGACCTTTGAGCTGTCCGGCATACCAAGTGCGGATTTTACCAGCGCAGATATTTATCAGGTGGAGAGTGATTGGGAAGGCGCAACGGTAACCTTCAACACTTTCCCAACCCGTATAGGCACCAATCCGGCAGCCTTCTTTACAAAAGCCATGACATCGGATAGCCTGATCCAAAAGCTTGATGTAACGGAAGTTGTCAGCAGGGCTAAAAAGAACGGAGACACTGATATCTCCTTTGAGATCAGCATACCCACAGCAGCAAAAAATAATTACCTGGACATTCACTCCTCCAGAACTGCCAAAGAAGGAGCCATAAAGCCGTTACTGGTGTGGAAATCCGATTATGTGCCGGAAAAGGTAATAAAAAAGAATTTAAGCTTTATTATGGATATGGCTTCCAATATCAATGCAGAAGATTACAGCAATGTGGATGAGGCAGGTCTGACACAGC
This sequence comes from Lacrimispora sanguinis, assembly GCF_044987295.1. NCBI lineage: Bacteria > Bacillati > Bacillota > Clostridia > Lachnospirales > Lachnospiraceae > Lacrimispora > Lacrimispora sanguinis. Next base: position 5,129,952 of record NZ_CP173277.1, read on the forward strand.
TGCTTGAAGAAGCAAAACGTATTCTCCAGGATCCGGATGCAGAAATGGAGGAGATTCATGAAATGGAGAGACGTTTGACTCAGGAACTGGTAAAATATAGAAGAAAGCTGTAAGGAGCAGGGGGGAAACAATGAAACAAAAAGCGCACAGATGGAACGTGATAATGGGAACGGTTGTATTCTTAGCATTATTTATAGCAGGGATCTGGTGGCTGAAAGGCCCTTCCCATAAAGTGCTGAAAATTGGAAGTTACACCATTACTCAGGACCATCTGGCGCTTTATGAAAATGACTGCCGGGCCGAAGTTACGTCCTATTTTTACAATAAATATCAGCTGGACCCTAATGACAGCGGATTTTGGGAGACGAATATCCAGGGCGAGGTTCCTGGGGAGGTATTAAAACAAAAGGCAACGGAACGTCTTGTCCGAGATACAGTAGAACGGTTAAAAGCTTCCCAATATGGGATCCCTGCGGATATCGCTTTGAAAGATATAAAAAGATCTCTGGGGGAAGAAAATAAAAAACGGCAGTCTTCCCAAGGTATTTCTTATGGCCCCAGCCAGTATGGGTTGATGGAATATATCTCCAGAACACAGATGGAAGTGAGAGATGAATTGAAGGGAAAACTCATAGAGGAAAAACTGAAGCCTTCTGAGGATCAGCTGAAGGAGCTCTACGCCAGTGCAGATCCATCCTTGTTTGATAAGGGTTGCAGAGCCAGGATAGGAATCTATATGTATTACGGCATGAAGGCAGGAGAGTATCCGGAGGAACTTAAAAAAATCTGGAGCTTTGTGGAGAAAGGATTTGCCGAAGAAAAAGAGCCTGCAGATCTCATCAATGAGATCAATGAAGTATCAGAAGTTAAAATTGAATACGAAGAAGCAGAATATGATACAGCTGATCTTCCAAGAGATAATCAGGAAATGATCTGGCTGGCAGAACAGACCCGGTCTATGGAGCCTGGGCAAAGCAGCGGCGTATTGGACTACGGCCCCTCCCAGGGTATCTTAAAGGTACTGGATAAGCATGACAATGGAAGGGCGGGCTATGGGGAATCTATGACGCTTTTAAGGAATTTGTGGCTGGAAAGTGCCTATGAGGAATACATAAAGCAGTGTATGAAAGAGTATGGCTATTCCTTTTAAATAATTCTGTTTTATGAGGGAATGAGCCTGGAGAAAAAGAGCGGAGTAAAAGAGCGAAGTAAAAGAACGGAATAAAAGAACGGAATAAAAGAACGGAATATAAAGAGCAGAATAAAAGAACGAGATATAAAGAGAACGATTAAGAGATACGAATTACGATACGGGATAATGAAAATGGAATACCATAAGAGAAGATACCTCGGCCCATCAATCAATGGGATAAGCACAAGGGAAACCGATGCGGAGGTATAAATGCAGGTAACCGTAAAAATTCCTTTGGAGTATAAATATGTATCGGATTATGATCGTAGACGACGAACCGCTAATTCTGGCAGGGGTATCTTCCCTTCTAAAGTGGGAAGAGCATCAGTGTAAAATAGTCAGAAAGGTCTCAAATGGCCGTCAGGCTCTTGCACAAATGGAAGCCCTTCGGCCGGATATTGTGATAACGGACATAGGGATGCCTGTCATGGATGGGATAAGCTTTATGAAGGCATCAGTTGAACATGGATATGCGGCATCTTTTATTCTCTTGACAAACCTGGAAGAGTTTTCTCTGGTGAAAGAAGCTCTGCGTTTGGGCGCTGTTGATTATCTTGTAAAGATGGAGCTTGATGAGAAGGCATTGCTTGCAGCTCTGGAACGAGCCAAAGACAGATGCAATCTAACCCATCGGAGGATAGGGCTGATGGAAGGCGGAGAGGTAACTGCGGACGAGCGGATTCAAAATTATTTCAGGCATATTTTGATTTGTGATTCGGATGCCCATCCGGATGAAAGGCTGTCTGTAATGATCCGGGAGCGTTATCCTGTGCTCCTTTTGATGCTGATTCATTTTAATTACAGGCATGAGGGGTTTTCCGAGAAATTTAACAGGGCTGATCAGAAAAGAATTATAAATTTTGCGGAAAATATGATTCATGAAATGGTAAAAGGTTTTTTTGACAGATGCTGCCTTCTGAAAAAGGAGCAAAAAGGTTTTATCCTTGTTCTTTCCCTGGAGAGAATGGATGATTATAAAGAATCGGTTGAAGCAATGAGTGTCAAGTTCCGTAAAGCGATGAGGGATTATTTCGAGATTCCTGTGTCCATTACGGTCAGCCGGCCGGTAAGGGAAGCAGAAGGAGTTCAGGATCATCTTTACCAGGCTATGAGTGCAATGAATGAAACATATTATGACAATTCCGGCTCGATTGTATATTATTTAGAAAATTGCAAAGAAAATTTCTATCACAGCAGCAGCTTTAATATTAATTTTTTAAAGAAGGAATTAACAGGCGTTATCCGTCAAAATGACCGAGACGGCTTTTCCAATATCATGAACCAGATCATTCAGCTGTTTGCTCAGTGTAAGCCCTCCCGCTCCCAGGCAGTAAATGCATGCAGCAATCTTTATTACTATATTACATTCCTTTTGGAAGAGAGAGAGGATCAGAGCTTTCCCTATATTTTAGATGTGGCAGGTCAGTTAAACCGGCTGCCAGATTTGAGCGCCGTGATCTCCTGGCTGGAACGGTTCCGTGATCAGGTTGCAGAAGCTTTGGAGACCTATAAGGAGAGCAGGAAGGACAAGTATATTGAGCTGGTTCAGGAATATATCCGGGAGCATTACCGGGAAAAGATAACCTTAAATCAGATGTCCGCCCTGTTAAATATCAGCCAGGGACATTTAAGCAGCATTTTTAAAAAACAGACTGGGAAAAATTTTTCAGATTATGTCTCAGAGGTTAAAATAGAAAAGGCAAAGGAGCTGATAGGAACGTATCAATATATGATGTATGAAATATCAGATATGCTTGGTTTTGATACGCAATACTATTTCAGTACCGTATTTAAAAAGATCACGGGTCATACTCCAAAGGAATATGAGAGTATAACAATCAAAAAGAACTGCTGCTGAATAGCAGCGGGCTGTATCCGTAAGGGTATGATATGGCGTAAAAGGAAGAAAAGAAAGGGAAAGGCGTTTGCCTTTCCCTTAATCTGATTCTTTATTCTATTTCATGTATGATGACTGCACGAAACAGCCATAACACATTCCTTAGGAGAAGATATAAACTGCATTGAACCGGTCTTTTCTATAAGGATCATAAAAACCATCGCTGATATCCCAGCCGCGAAATTCTTCCTTGGAAAACAGCAGGTGTTCCTCCCGGTGAGAGCGCATGGGGATTTCTCCGATCAGCACTCCTTTTCTGGCAACCCGCAGCAGCTCTTTCGTTGCTCTCTCAGCATAATCTTTATTTTCAAAATAAAGGTAAACGCCGTAGCAGATCACTTTATCAAAGGATTTATCCTTAAACGGTAAGTCGGCAGCTTCGCCGGTCAGGACCGAATTCTGCAAAAGCTCGATGTGCTTTTGGACCAAGGTAGGGGAATAGTCAATGCCCACATAATCACAGTCCAGATATTGAGCCAGGGCCCCCGCACCGCATCCCACTTCTAGTACCCTGTCATTTTTATGTATATCCAGCCGCTTGATGATCTGGCTGGCCACTTCTTCCATATCCACCTTGGTGGCCTCATATCCATCGTATGCCAGTAAGTCTGTAACGGAGCTATCTGCCCGGCCTTTCCGGGTCCATATCTGTTTCCAGGTTTCCTTTGATTCATTTTGCATATTCATAATAATTACCTCCTTTTATTAGCGTAAAATGTGTTTCAGCGCATCCGCCAGACGTTCGTTGTCTGCCTCTGTCCTGACTGCAATACGGATAAACTCCCTGCCTTCCATCCCCGGTTTGTGGGACAGATCCTTTACCAGAATGTTATAGCGGTTTAACAGCAACTCGGCAATCTGGGTGGCGGAACAGCCATCAGTGATTTCGCACATGATGAAGTTGGCCTGAGAGGGGTAAAGCTTTAACTGCCTGATGGAATGAAGGGACTGGTATAATTTTTCCCTGGTCCTTTTAAAATTCGCCAGGGCCTCCTGATAGTCAGATTGATACTTTTCAAAAATCTGCAGAAAATACTCAGCCAGAGAGTTGATGTTCCAAATGGGCAGCTCGTTCCGTACAAGACTGATGATTTCCGGGTCACTGCAGGTGAGGAGTCCCAGCCGCAGTCCTGGAACCCCATAGGACTTTGAAATGCTTTTGATAAGAACCAGGTTCGTATACTCATCAAGTATTTCCTGACACATGAGCGACGGCGATTCCTCCGCAGAGGAGAAGTCAATAAAGGATTCATCCAGAATGAGTGTGATGCTTCTTGCCTTGCAGTACTTGGCAAGAGAAAGGACCTCATTCTTTAGAATGTAATTTCCCGTGGGATTATCCGGGTTGACTAAAACCAGAGCATCCAGTTCCTTATCTTTATAAAAGTCCATGATATCCTGGGCGGTATACGTATAATCCGGAGTTGTAACGGTAAAATAAATGGCATTCTGGGAACAAGCTCCATATTCATCAAAGGAAGGGCGCAGGACACCGACAGAATTATTAAAGCTGCGGAGCAAAGGCCTTATTAATTCCGCCGCCCCGTTTCCGGTGAGAACCTGATTTCTGTCCAGCCCCAGAGATTTTGCGGCCAGTAAGTTATTAACGTCAAGACCGGAGGGATAGCTGGTGGTAAGGACTTCAAAGCTGGCCTTGATTTCTCCCATGAAACGGCTGTTTGGAAAATAGGGATTGACCAGGTAACAGAAATCCAGAAGGCCGGGATACCGCCAGTAGCCGCCGAATCGTTTCGATAACCGGGTTAATCTGCTTTGGGAATCTGTAAATATGGATTCCGCAATATCTAAATCCTGCTCATCGTCGATTTCATACCAGAAGCCATTTTCCAGTCTGGTGGCTTTTAAATCGTGGTCATCCAAAAGTGATATGACCTTTAATACCTGTTCATAATATTCATTGTTACCCAAGGCCTTGCTGTACGCTTCCAGGAAGGGAACATAATGGGTGGTGGAAAAGCTGCGGCTGAACTTATAGATGTTGACAGTTTTGTAATAGGAATGAATATCCTCAAAACGGAAATCCTTCCGCGTGAGGAATTTCATAATATTGTCCTGTTCATCAAGAAGAACCACCGTCCCATCCATCCAGCTTTCAAAATGGGCCACAAGTGCCAGATTGGGATAGGGATCGTTTATGATCTGAGTCAGCACTTCCTGCTCGAAAATCAGGTCAGACTCCAGTAAAATGGTATCATCCATGAGAAGCTGGTCCTTTGCAAGATAAAGGGAGTAGATATTGTTTGTTGTTTTGTAAACCGAATTGTCTATGTAGGTGACCGGAGTTGAGAGGGGGAGAGAGGATACAAAGGATTGCAGCTCTTCACCCTTATGTCCGGTTACAATGATGATTCGGTCCAAATGGCAATGATCCAGCTGTTTCATCATGCGTTCGATCATAGGAATGCCATTTACGGTGATCATGCATTTGGGCTGGTCTTTCGTTAACTTTTTTAAACGCCGTCCCATTCCGGCGGCCAAAATAATTGCCTGCATCGCATACTCCTTTGTTCAAAAATGTAATATTTTATAAATTATTGAACATAATACCAGGTTATTCATGATCTGTCAATAGATTTGAAATAAAAATATCTCCAAACAAAAGTTATAGTGGACTAACGGTTGATATCCTGCGGTTCATGATTTATCATTATGATTATGATGAAAGAAAGAAGGGTAAAGAGCATGAACCAAAAAGAAAGAATGCTGGCTGGCCTGCCTTACAAGGCCTGGTTAGATGGGCTCCGAGAGGAGCGAATGGAAAACAAGCTTAAAATACACAAGTATAATCAGCTGCGCCCGGATGAAGAAGAAAAGATTGAAGAGCTGATCCGGAGTATTCTTGGAAAGGCGGGAAAGGATGTTCATATTGAAGCACCGTTTCACTGTGATTACGGGTCTAATATTGAGGTCGGGGATTATTTCTATGCAAATTATAACTGTACGATCCTTGATGTAGGTAAGGTGATCATCGGAGACAATGTCATGCTTGCGCCCAATGTATCGATCTATACTGCCGGCCACCCCATTCATCCGGATTCCAGAAATTCAGGATATGAGTACGGCATTCCTGTCACCATAGGAAACAATGTGTGGATCGGAGGCAACGTTGTCATTAATCCGGGAGTTACCATAGGAAACGATGTGGTGATCGGCGCCGGAAGCGTTGTGACAAAAGATATCCCGGATCGTGTGGTAGCTCTGGGAAATCCCTGCAGAGTAGTACGGCAGATTGTGGAGGATGACAGAAAGTATTATTATAAAAATAAAGAATTTGATGTGCAGGATTATCGCTGACAATTGTTTAAGCCAGGGCTTAATTTAGAACAGGGATTTTCTGTTAGATTATAATAATATTTTTCCAAAGGCGTATACTAACTATGAATCAAGCAAACAGGTCGTGACTAAAAAACTATGGAAGAAAATTTATGAAAGGAGACGGTGTAGATGAAAGAGATTTGTGAGTGTGCAGATGCATTTGTACAAAAGTGCAGTATAAAAGATTTTGCACTATTAAAGATATGCCTGTGCGCAGTAGGGATCATGGTTGGATTATCGATTCCGGAAAAAAAGAGAAAATGGCCTCTTATGGCCGCAGGTTTTGTTTTCATTTTCAGCTATATTTTGATTATGGCGAAATTTGTGAAGATTTGCATGGATGAACGTTAAATGGTTCACAAAGCTTGCCGCAAGTAGCGGCGCTGTTCTCAGATACGAACGGCTGTATCAGCATTTTGGGTAAAACAAATTGCTGATATGGCTGTTTTTTATGGGAAAAAAAATAAAAATGATAGTATGTTGTAATAACAACGGACATAATTTTATTCCAGTGGTATCCTTTTAAAAGAAAGCAAGAGCACTGAAAAAAAGGTGCTGTGCATAGAAAATATACAATAGGAGGTAATGGAATATGAGCATGTTTTGCTATCAGTGTCAGGAGACAGCAAAAAACACAGGCTGTACCATTAAAGGTGTCTGTGGTAAGAATGAGGAGGTTGCAAAGCTTCAGGACCTGCTCGTTTATGCAGTAAAGGGCATTTCTGAAATTGTTGTAAAGACAAAAACAGATGCTGCAGAGCTTCATACAATCAATCACGAGGTACTTACAAGTCTCTTTATTACGATCACAAACGCAAACTTTGATGCGGATGCAATAGAAACACAGATCGTAAAGGTTCTTGGATTAAGAGACCAGCTTGCAAAGGATACAGGATACAACGGAAATCAGGATGCAGCAGTATTTACTGTAGATTCCAGAGAATCCATGCTTTCCAAGGCTTCTTCCGTAGGAGTTCTTGCAACAGAAAATGAAGATATCCGCTCCTTAAGAGAGCTGATCATCTACGGAATTAAGGGTCTGGCTGCTTATACAGAGCATGCATACAACATCGGAAAAGAAGATGTGTCCATTTATTCCTTTATATACGAAGGAATGGCTGCAACTCTTGACAATAGCTTAACAGCCGATGATCTGGTTGCCCTGACCTTAAAGACCGGTGAATACGGTGTTAAAGGAATGGCTCTTCTTGATGAGGCCAATACATCACGCTATGGGAATCCGGAAATCACATCCGTTAATATCGGTGTCAGAAAGAACCCGGCCATTCTTATTTCCGGCCATGATCTGACTGATATGGAACAGCTTTTAGAGCAGACAAAGGGAACAGGAGTGGATGTTTACACCCATGGAGAAATGCTTCCTGCTCATTATTATCCTGCATTTAAGAAATATGACAACTTTGTAGGTAACTACGGAAACTCCTGGTGGATGCAGGTTGGTGAATTTGAGTCCTTCCACGGACCGATTCTTTTTACCACAAACTGTATTGTTCCTCCAAAAACTCCTGAAGTTGCAGGCAGAATCTTTACAACAGGCGCTGCAGGCTTCCCAGGATGTCCAAACATTCCTGCAGATGAAAACGGAAAGAAGGATTTTTCAGCTATTATTGAAATGGCAAAGAAGCTTCCTTCTCCTGATGAGATTGAAACAGGCAGTATTGTAGGCGGTTTTGCCCATAATCAGGTACTGGCACTTGCAGATAAAGTGGTTGATGCTGTGAAATCCGGAGCCATTAAAAAGTTCTTTGTTATGGCAGGATGCGACGGCAGAATGAAATCCAGAGAGTACTACACAGAGTTTGCAAAGCAGCTTCCGAGCGATACCATCATTCTTACAGCTGGCTGTGCAAAATACAGATACAACAAGCTGGAACTGGGCGACATCGGCGGAATTCCAAGAGTCCTGGATGCAGGACAGTGTAATGACTCCTATTCCCTGGCAGTCATTGCGCTGAAATTAAAGGAAGTATTTGGTCTTGATGATGTTAATGAACTTCCAATTGCTTATAACATCGCATGGTATGAGCAGAAGGCCGTTATCGTACTTCTTGCACTGCTTTACTTAGGAGTGAAGAATATTCACTTAGGACCGACATTACCTGGTTTCCTGTCTCCAAACGTTGCCAAGGTTCTTGTTGAAACATTTGGTATTGCAGGAATAGGTACTGTAGAAGATGACATCGAATTCTTCATGAATGAATAATAACCGGCTACCGGCATAATAAAAGAGGGGCTGCATAACTAACGTGAGTTGGTTTTGCGGCCTCTCTGTTTTGCTCTGATTTATTCCTCGTAGGGAAAATAATGTTCTGCTTTCGATTGAAATTCTTTTAATACTTTAATTTTCTTATTACCATCAAAATCAATTATTGAAACTCCATCAAATCCATCGATTACATTGTTATAATCGCACTTAAAATACCATTCTACAACCGTTGTATTTCCTTCTGAAACAAACCGCTTCATCGACCACTCTAAAACGGTTCCTGCCTTATTCCAATCAACAAACCATTTTAAAATCTGTTGGATTCCATGATATTCCGGACCATAACATTCACTGTATATAATTTCATCTGAAAAGATCGTCTTTAGCATATCTGCATCTTTTTCGATCCATGCCTGAAAATAATTTTCAACTAATATTTTCTTCCACATTTTAAACTCCTGTTAGTTTAAATCATTAGTCACATTCTTTTGGTGCTTCAGATTTGATTAAAACGGCTGTCTGTCCACCAATTCGGGCATAAATCGCCAAGTTTCATTGTTTCTAAAGTATCATAATTCATAAGCACATCAATGTTTTTACTATCCTTATCCAGCTGCATCATAAATTCCCTGCAGGCTCCGCAAGGCGGGCCGACGTTTCCGTCAGGCATAATTGCAAGTACTTTCATTATTTTACTTTCCCCATGGGTTATCATATTTGCAATAGCATTGCGTTCCGCACACATTCCAAGCGAAGAACTGGTATCGATGCAAACCCCAACATAGATGTTGTTATTTGCTGTTAATATAGCTGCGGCAACTCCGCCCGCTTCAATAAACGGTGAAATTGTTCTTGAATTTTGAACCTGTTTTGCCCTGTCATACATCTCGCTCCATGTGTTCATCAATTATTCTCCTTTGCCCAATCGATTCGCTTCCTATCAACATCGCCTGTTATCAAAAAATGTATCATATTTATGCCAAAACTTCTATACAATTTTATATTCTGCCATGTATTTTGATGATTTTATTAATAAAAATGGAAAATGTTGTAATTACAACATACAGGAAACCATGGAAGTGGTATTCTGAAAAAAATAAAACATATCTTTAAAAAATGGATAATTTGTAAAGAAATTACCAACAATAAAGATATCTTTGGGAAAGGAGTTGTTGATATGAAAGCAACGGTAGATAGAGAGGGTTGTATTGAATGCGGGCTGTGTGCATCGGTTTGTCCTGAGGTGTTTCGAATGGGAGATGACGGACCTGCGGAAGCATATGTTGATGAAGTGCCGGAGTCTGCGGAGCAAACAGCAGTAGAAGCGCAGGAAGGCTGTCCTGTTTCGGTAATTACAGTAGAATAATCAGGAAGAGCGCCTCCCTCTGAGGGAAATGATCCAATCAGACGGGGGCGTTTTTTATACTAAGAAGTAGATTCGCCCCGTGGGAGAAGGAGGAATTCTATGAGTGAATATATTAACAATCGCGAAATGAGACAAAATGCGATAAAAGAGATCATTAAAAAACTACATGAAGGAAAATCAGTAGAAGAGGTCAAGCAGCTGTTTGAGGAAGCTTTTCATGGAGTGTCCGCCTCTGAAATTTCTGCAGCTGAAACAGCCCTGATCGCAGATGGTTTGCCGGTGGAGGAGGTACAAAAGCTTTGTGATGTCCATGCCTCAGTTTTTAAAGGTTCTATAGAGGAAATCCACCAGCCTGATAATGATCCAACGTTAATTCCTGGACATCCGCTAAATGTGCTGATCAGAGAAAATAAGAAAATTGTTCATATTATTGAAAACGGAATCCGTCCATATCTGGTTCTGGCAAAAGATAATGTTAAGGAAGAATTTATTAAGCTTAAAGAAGGTGTAAATCAATTAAAAGACTTATCCATTCATTATGGAAAGAAGGAAAATCTGCTGTTTCCATATATGGAGAAGTACGGAATCACGGCACCTCCAAAGGTTATGTGGGGAGTGGATGATGAAATCAGGAATCAAGTGAAAGAAACAGTGGAATTACTTGATATGAACGCAGAAGTCAATGAAACCCTGATACAGAAAATTGAAAAATTACTGGATAAAATCTCTGAAATGATATTTAAAGAAGAAAATATCATGGCTCCCATGCTTTTAGAACAACTGACCCAGGAAGAGTGGAAAACAATTGCTGATGAAAGCGGAGAAATAGGTTTTATGATTGACCATGTACCGAAGTGGAATCCTGCCGCAGACGACAAGGGAAAAGAGAAGACGGAGATAAAGGAAGAAAGAGAAACAGGTCTTATTAAACTTCCTTCCGGAGAATTTAAGTTAGAAGAACTGACATCTATGTTAAATACGCTCCCCTTTGACATTACCTTTGTAAATAAGGATGATGTGGTAAAGTATTTTTCAGAAGGAAAGGAGAGAGCTTTCCCCAGAACAAAAGCCATTATCGGCAGAAATGTTTCCAACTGCCATCCGCCGGCCAGTGTTCATGTTGTTGAAAAGATTGTTGAAGATTTCAAAGCCGGAAGAAAAGACCAGGAAGACTTCTGGATCAAAATGGCTGGAAAATATATCTTGATCCGCTATTATGCGGTGAGAAGTCATGAAGGAGAGTATCTTGGTGTTCTGGAAGTGACTCAGGATATAAATCCAATACAAGAGATCACCGGGGAAAAGAGGCTGCTTTCCGAATAGAAATTTCATATGTATAGCCGTCCGGCCAGAGACTTTTATGCTCTGGCCGGTTTTTTTGAGTCATGTTTATGACTTGATCTGAGCTGATTTAGCTAAAATATATACAAAAAGCCCTATATAATATACGGGAAAGTTATTTAATTAGCATAATAAATCAAATAAAAAGCCGCAGTATATTTGGTACTGCGGTTACAAAATTATGTATATTTCGACAACATTTATTATACAATGGAATAATATTATTTGTCAATTATCAAATAAAGTAATAAATTGAGGCAATAAAAAAGAACTTTTGTTTGAATAATCGTGCCAGATTGCGAATGTTTTTCTGAAAAATTGTATATCAGCCGTCAATAACATCGTCATTTTGTGGCCCTATGTATTTTCACTTTTTTATTTGGTGAAAACAAAATGTACTGTGTCTGCGCTTTTTCATGTAGAAAATGTAACCTTGTTTCACAAGACGACACTACAATCAATCCGGTAGGCAGAAATTAAAAGCCGTCATATTCTCCGTCATAGACTTATTTAACCCTTTAACTATCATGTTATTTCTTCTGAACCGCAGTACCAAATATACTGCGAATCCGTTCGTAAGGACAGCATCGCGCTCACAGATGGGGAAGCAGATTGTCCTATTTTTAATTATACCTAAGAGAACAGGGAGGAAATAAAATGAAAAGCTTTAAGGATTTCAGTATTTCGCGAAAGCTGCTGACGGGGTTTTTAAGCCTGGCACTTATTATGTTGCTGGTCGGGGGCGCGGGAATTGCCGGACTTGCCAGGATCAGCCAGATGGATACTTACTTGTACAAAGGGCAGACGGCTCCAATGAAAGATCTGTTTCAGGCGCTTGAAAGTCTGTACCAGTTCCGGGTGGACTCCAGAGCCATGGTGATCTATGCGGGAGATGCCCAGAAACTTGATGAACTGAAGCAAAGCTTTGACAGTGGGTCGGAGAATTTTTTGTCCAGCATAGAGGATTACCGCAAGACCATAACCAATCCGGAATCCTCTGCCCTTTTGGATGAGTCTGTTTCGCTATTTAATGAATCCTTTAAGCCAGCCGTAGAGAAGTGTATGGATGAGGCTAAAGCCGGTAATGGGGATGCCGCATGGGAGGCACTCTTTCAGGAAACAAATAATATTCAAAAGATGTTTGATAATTTCAATAAATTAATCGATAACCGAATGGCGGAAGCCGGAAGGACCAATAATTCCAATCATGATACTGCATTCTGGCTGACCGTTGTTCTGGTTCTTTTTGTTGCAGCCGGAGCTGGTGTAGCAATATTTTTAGGAATAAGAATCTCGAAAATGATCAGTCAGCCAATTGAGCAGGTAGTGGAGGCCGCCAACCGGATTGCCCTGGGACATGTGGATGTGGAGCTGGGTAACATTGACTCAAAGGATGAGACCGGCCAGCTTGCCAATGCCTTTACTAAAATGATCGACAGCATTGGTAAACAGGTAGAGGCTGCCGATAGGATCAGCAACGGCGATTTTACCAATGAAGTCCCCCTGCGTTCTGACCAGGATATCCTTGGGCTTGCATTGCAGAAAATCAGAAAAGATTTAAACCGCACACTGCTTTTAATAAGTTCTGCATCCGATCAGGTTAATGCAGGGGCTGAACAGGTTTCCTCTGCGGCACAAGCTCTTGCTTCCGGAACTGCAGAGCAGGCGGCTACGATTGAGGAACTGAATGCTTCCGTCAGCAGCGTAGCAGAACAGACGGAAGAAAATGCGAGAAATGTTCAAAGGGCTGCTGCCTATGTTGGACAGGCCGGTGCCGGGATGAATGAGAGCAACGAATACATGAGAAAACTGAATGAGGCGATGAAGGAAATTGGATCGGCCTCTGATAAAATTTCAAACATAACGAAAGTGATTGAAGATATTGCATTCCAGACGAACATTCTTGCACTTAATGCGGCTGTGGAATCCGCTCGTGCAGGAGAGGCTGGCAAAGGATTTGCAGTGGTCGCGGACGAAGTCAGGAGCCTTGCCGGAAAATCTGCGGAGGCAGCCAAGCAGACGGCTGATTTGATCAGACATTCGGTGACTAGTGTTGCAGAGGGTGAGAAATTAGCCGATGAGACGGCAAGAGTTCTTAAGGGAGTAGCAGAGCAGGCGGAGCTTGTGGAACAGGCGATCAGAGGAATCGAAGAATCCTCTTCCCAGCAGGTACAGGTGATCGAGCAGATCAATCAGGGATTATACCAGGTTTCCGCAGTTGTCCAGACAAACGCTGCGACCGCAGAAGAAAGTTCTTCCTCCAGTGAAGAACTGGCTGCCCAGGCGCAGATGCTTCAACAGGAAGTGGGCAGATTCAGACTCTTAAAATAGAGGTACTGTATTCCCGGTAAAGCGGAGCAGATGAATCATAATTCAGAAAACGGATGAAGCGATATATTATTCGCGTCATCCGTTATTTGTACCTTATTATATAAAACCTTGCAAGCAGGGAAAAGACATTTACTATCTCAATAATAATTCTCTCATATTACTTGATAATCGGATAGCGAATTATTGTTTTCAGTTTGTCGGGAGATGTTTTACGCGGGTCGTTTAGATACAATTCGTGATGTTTGCGCGTGTCATTTCCTCCAAACAACGAATTTATATGAAAAATGAGTAAATTTGTTCTACTTAATTCCGAAGGAATTGCTTTACAGTTTACCTCTATATTATGTATAATGTAAAAAATATAAAGGAACGAAAAGATTATTATGGAGGGACATATGAGAGAGCTGAATGATATTAAAAAAGATTTGGGTCGCTGTGATATGGAAATTTTAGACCTTCTGATGCGGCGTCTTAGTTACGCAGCAGAGATCATGAAATGCAAAAAGGAGCAAGGACTTTCTATATTTCAGATGGAAGAGGAAAAACGCAGGAACGAAACCTTACTTGCCGCAATAGGAGATCATGCTTATTACGCCGAATTATTAAGAATATTTGAAACGATTGATGAGGAAAGCAAATGCGTACAAAGCAAAAGTCTGTTTGACCATAACATTGCTTTGATTGGGTTTATGGGAACAGGTAAGAGTACGGTATCCAAATACTTAAGGGATATGCTGGCCATGAAGGAAGTGGATGTAGATGCCATGATCGTGGAAGATCAGAAGATGCCCATCCGTGATATATTTGATAAATACGGAGAGGATTACTTCAGGGACTGCGAAAGCAATGCGATCCTTAATCTGCAAAGCTGCCGCCAGACCATTATTTCCTGCGGGGGCGGTGCGGTAATACGTGAGGAAAATGTTAAAAATCTAAAAAAGAGCAGCTGTATCGTACTTCTGACTGCCAGCCCTGAAACCATTTTGGAGAGAGTAAAGGACGATGGCGGACGTCCAATTTTAAATGGAAATATGAACGTGGAATTCATAAAAGAGCTTATGGCAAAACGTAAGGATTTTTATGAAAAAGCAGCGGATATAATTGTAGAAACGGATCATAAAAATGTACAGCAAATATGTGAAGAATTGTTTCTTTCTCTGTTGCAATTTGAACATTGACTTGTAACCGAATCGTGTTATAATACAGGCATAAACAAAATTAAATCAGAACTAATGATAAGGAATATACCGGCTTGAGAGCCGGTATATTTTAACAGAAAGGACAGGAAAACAATGCTTTGGAAGGATAAGTATGAGTTGGGAGTTCCGTTGATTGATGTACAGCATATGGAACTGTTTCAGCGGGTCGAGGTTTTTATGAAAGTGTTACGTTCCTCCGCTTCCTGGGATGAGAAAGTAGAAAAGGTTAACGAAACATTGGAATTTATGAATGCATATGTGGTAGAGCATTTCCGCGATGAGGAAGCTTACCAGGAGAAAATCAGTTATCCGGGCAGGGAGGAGCATAAGAAGATCCATACCGATATGGTAAATTATGTTCTTGCAGTTACGGAAGAATATGAGAGCAGCGGTTATGACGAGCAGCTGATGCAGAAGTTTGCCGGAAAGCTAATGGCATGGCTTATCAACCATGTAGCAGCAGAAGACCAGCGCATCGCCGCTTATGCGATTTCAAAGGGGGTAGCGAAGAATGACTGATCTTTATGGACCCTTTCTAGAAGCAACCCGGAATGTATTTAAGCTGATGCTTGAACTTAACGATGTTTCAGACCACCCTGCTGATTCCTTTTCATGCGATGATGAACTAGATGTATCCATCGGCTTTATTGGAGATTTAAAGGGGGAAGTGATTTACCGTCTTCCTCATGAGACATCTCTCGGCATCGTAAATATTATGAGCGGCATGGAATTTGATGCAGTGGATGAGTTTGTTACCTCTGCCGTATCTGAGATTGCCAATATTATCAGTGGAAACGTTCTTACCATGCTTGCAGGTGAGGATTTGACCTGTGATATCCTTCCCCCGGTTTTACGTAAGCCGGATGAGAGCGGAGAATATACATTCCATAATGCCTGTTGTGTGACCACATCCATCGGAGATGTTTGTCTGGATATAAGGCTTAATCAGGCAGAGTAATTTTAAATACATAATAGACACGTGTATACTATTTGAACGGATGGTATATACGTGTATTTTTTTGAAAAAAAATCTCATCTACACAACTTCTACATATCGCCCTGCTATTCTTTTTTCAGAAATTGAAAAGGAGGACAGACGATGGGATCTGCTGTAAGAACTAAAAAAATACGGATCGGCGGGATGACCTGTATCAGCTGTCAAAATAAAATTGAAAAAAAATTGCGCAACACGGCTGGAATTGAAAACGTGGAAGTGAGTTACAGCGCTGGAACTGCTGTCATTACCTTTGATACGGATATCATTTCGTATAAAAGCATTGTGGGGATTATTAAAGGTCTGGATTACGAGGTAATAACAGATCAGGAAAAGAAGGGACCTGATGGCAATCGGGCCATAGGAATCCTGCTCATCATTGTTTCCTTATATATGCTGATCCAGCAATTCGGGCTTTTAAATCTGCTTGCGCCCAGCCAGCTGGCAGACGAAAAGATGAGTTATGGAATGCTGTTTGTCATCGGCCTTGTAACATCCGTTCATTGCGTGGCGATGTGCGGCGGAATCAATCTGTCCCAGTGTATTCCGAAAAGCGGAGATGCTGCTTCAGATAAGAGCCGTTTTTCCACATTCCGGCCGACCTTTCTTTATAACCTGGGACGGGTGATCTCTTACACTGCGGTAGGCTTCCTGGTGGGAGCGTTGGGTTCCGTAGTTACGTTCTCTAATACTCTTCAAGGAGTATTAAAACTGGCTGCCGGATTATTTATGGTCATTATGGGCATAAACATGTTGGGTATTTTCCCGTGGCTTCGCAGGTTGAATCCCAGAATGCCTCAAATTTTTGCAAGAAAAATTGATAAAGAAAAATCAAAAAGCAGCAGTCCATTAATCGTAGGTCTGCTAAACGGTCTTATGCCATGCGGCCCCTTACAGGCGATGCAGATCTACGCATTGTCTACCGGCAGCCCTTTTTCCGGCGCGCTGTCCATGTTCCTGTTCAGCCTTGGTACCGTACCTCTGATGTTCGGACTTGGAGCACTCTCCTCAGCATTGGGGAAAAAGTTCACGAGCAAGGTCATGACAGTGGGAGCGGTGCTGGTTGTGGTATTAGGTATGTCCATGTTTTCCCAGGGAATGAGTCTGTCAGGATTCCAGGTACCAGACTTATTCCCAAATGGCAGGAATAACGCCTATGCCGCCGGTGACCAGGAGAAAAAGAACGATACAAAAATAGAAGACGGAGTACAGATCGTAAACAGTACGCTTTCTCCAGGCAAATATCCCAACATCAATGTTCAGAAGGGGATTCCGGTAAAATGGATTATCGATGCACCCCAGGGAAGCATAAACGGCTGTAACAACCGGATGATTATCCGGGATCTTGGCATTGAATATTCCTTTAAGACCGGAGAAAATGTCATTGAATTTACTCCTGAAAAAACAGGGAAGATCTCTTATAGCTGCTGGATGGGGATGATCCGCGGGTCCATCTCCGTGACAGAAGAGGGAGATGTAAAGGGCGATTCAGGCTCTGATGGTGAGGGTGTATTGAAGCAATATGCGCCGCAAGAACCGGTAGCCGCCGGTTATACGATTCCAACGGATGAGATTGCAGTTGCGGAAGACGCCACAGATGAATATGGAAACAGCATTCAGAAAATTACGATGGAACTTACGGATGAAGGTTTTAAACCTGCAGCGGCAGTGGTGAAATCCGGTGTGGATGTGGAATGGAATATTATTGACAGTACCTCAGGTGACACCTATGGAACCCAGCTTCTTGTTCCGGATTTTGCAACCCAGCTTCCCCTTGAAGAGGGGGAAAACAGCTTTTATTTCACACCCGCGGGAAGCTTTGACTTTTCTACCGGGGACAATGCCTTTTATGGGTATATCAAGGTTGTGGATGATTTAAATAATATAGATATGGACGCAATCAAGAAGGAAATAAGCGGCTTTAAGACCCTTATCTGGCCCGAAGATACCTTCCAGGGAGCAGGCGGTTCCTGCTGCGGATAAACAGGGAATCGATCCAGGAATACCTCAATGTCCTGGAAAGATGGGCAAGAAAGAGGAAAGGAGAACGGATTTTGAGCTTATTATTAAGTCACTGGCACTGCATACTCCCGATTTTTGGTATTATCATAGCAATGTTTTTTATGAGAGATAAACAGAAAAAGAATTAACAAAGTATAAATTCAGGAGGACATTTACATGTTACAGAAATTTAAGAACGGATATGACAAGGGAAACGGAAAGAAACGCAGCAGGTTTGCAATGAAGCTGGCAGCTATGGTGATAGCTGCCGCAGCTTTAACCGCATGCGCTCCCAAGGAAAAGGCAGAAGAGACAACAGAACCAACCAAAGCAGCGGCAGAAAATGCTCAAAAGGTAGGGAGTGGAGATGCACTTGCAATTCCAGTAAAGGATATTTCAAGTACGGCCCAATTTTATCCGGTTGATGTAGACGGTACCCAGATGGAGGTCATTGCAGTTAAGGCTCCGGATGGAACGATCCGGACAGCGTTTAACACCTGCCAGGTATGCTATGATTCAGGAAGAGGATACTATAAGCAGGAAGGAGATGTTCTTGTGTGCCAGAACTGCGGAAACCGTTTTCCTATGAGCCGGGTGGAAGTGGAAGCAGGCGGATGCAATCCTTGGCCTATTTTTGACAAGGAAAAGACCGTGACAGACGAGTCCATCACGATCTCTTATGATTTCCTTAAGGAATCTAAGGAGATATTTGCAAACTGGAAAGTTTCTTATTAAGAATCTTTTGTGGGGAATTTCATGGAGCAGCTTACGGTAAGGCCATTCTCCCTTAAGTAATCTGCTCCCCAATTATACATGGTTTCCAGTATCGGACGGATGCTGTTACCCAGATCCGAAAGCATATACTCCACTTTTGGCGGCACTACCGGATATACGGTTCGGATGATTAAATGATCTTCCTCCAGTTCCCGCAGCTGCTGGGTGAGCATTTTGGGCGTTGCCTGGGGGATGAGCTTACGCAGCTCTCCAAACCGAAGGGTATTGCCTATTAAGTGCCATAAGATGAGGGCTTTGTATTTCCCTCCGATCATATCCAATGTGGCATCCACCGGGCAATGATAAGTTGTGCAGTCGCTGTTCATCGATAGTCTCCTCCTTTAGTATCATTTTGGGTACTATAACACAAAAAAGTGCATACTTGCAAATTTCGCAATTAGTGCCATAATAATAACATGAGTACTCGAAAAATACAAGATAACAGGATAGCATATTTTTGGAGACCATGGAAAAATTAGTATTATTGTGATCTTTGCCAACGCCGGAGGGGACGCCCAAAGGAAGGGGCAGTAAAAAATAGTGAGGTGAATTAAATGGAAAGTCAAATTTTAAATATAAGAGGCATGACCTGTGCGGCCTGTGCGCAGAGAATTGAAAAAACTGTGCGAAAGCTTTCCGGTATCAGCCAGGCGAATGTCAATCTGGCAAGTGAAAAGCTGTTTGTGGAATATGACAGCAGCGCACTTGAACTTTCTGCGATTAAAGCAGCAGTATCAAAAATCGGTTATGAGGTGGTGGAAAAATCCGAAAATGCCAATGTGACCATACCAATCGGCGGCATGACCTGTGCAGCTTGCGCCAAGCGTATAGAAAAAGTTGTGGGAAAGCTGGAAGGTGTGATAAGTACATCGGTAAATTTTGCAACAGAAAAAGCTACGGTTACCTACGATCCTCAGAAGGTACGAATGTCGGCCATACGGGCAGCCATTGAAAAGGCAGGTTACAAAGCCCTGGAAGTAAACAAAGCAGATGCAGCGGATGAGGACCGGGTTCGCAAGCAGCGGGAGATTAAGACCCTTTGGACGAAGTTCATCGTGTCTGCGGTGTTTTCCGTACCTCTTCTCTACGTTGCTATGGCACCCATGATTAAGTTTGTCACTCTGCCTTTCCCTGCTGGAATTGCACCTATGGAGTACCCCCTGATCTATGCTCTGGTGGAACTTCTGCTGGTGGTTCCAGTCATAGGCGTTGGTTATAAATTCTATACCATTGGTTTTAAAGCCCTGTTTCAGAGAAGTCCAAACATGGATTCCCTGATAGCCATAGGAACTACGGCTGCTGTTCTTTACAGCATCTACAACACGTTCCAGATTGCAGAAGGCCATTTTATGGCAGTGGATTCTTTGTATTTTGAATCAGCTGGAGTTATCATCACCCTTATCCTGCTTGGAAAATCCCTGGAGGCAGTTTCAAAGGGAAGAACCAGTGAGGCGATCAAGAAGCTGATGGGGCTTGCTCCCAAGACAGCAATCATTCTTGAAGACGGTGTGGAAAAGGAGATTCCTATTGACGAAGTAGAAATCGGTGATATGATTTTAGTAAAGCCCGGCGAAAAGATCCCGGTAGACGGGACTGTGCTAGGCGGCCACACTGCAATCGATGAGTCCATGCTGACCGGTGAAAGCATGCCGGTGGATAAAAAAGAAGGGGACCAGGTTTATGCTGCTTCCTTAAATACTACAGGAACCATTCAGTTCAGAGCGGAAAAAATCGGCAGCGATACGGCCCTTGCTCAGATCATCAAGCTGGTAGAGGACGCTCAGGGCTCAAAGGCTCCGATTGCGCAGATGGCTGACATTGTTTCCGGATATTTTGTTCCGGTCGTTTGTGTGATTGCCCTGCTTTCCGGTATTGCCTGGTATATTGGTACCGCCGGAGACTTAAAGTTTGCCCTTACCATATTTATTTCAGTTCTGGTTATTGCCTGCCCATGTGCGTTAGGTCTTGCGACACCTACTGCTATCATGGTTGGAACCGGAAAGGGTGCGGAAAACGGTATCCTGATTAAGGGCGGAGAGGCTCTTGAGACAGCTCATAAAATCAACACCATTGTATTTGATAAAACAGGCACCATTACCGAAGGAAAACCGACGGTGACTGATGTTCTGGCCATAGAAGGGGTCTCCAAGGATCTGCTGCTTCAGCTTACAGCTTCTGCGGAAAAAGGCTCCGAGCACCCTCTGGGGCAGGCAATTGTCCACGGTGCGGAAGATGCCGGACTTACCTTATTTGCAACGGAGCATTTTGAGTCCTTAACCGGACGGGGGATAGAAGCGAAGATAAACGGAGAAGATATCCTTGCCGGAAACCGGAAGCTGATGACGGAACGCAGCATTTCTTTAACAGGAATGGAGGAAGCATCAGACCAGCTGGCCGGGGAAGGAAAAACACCGATGTATGTGGCTATTAACGGCAAGCTGGCAGGTATTGTAGCCGTTGCGGACGTTGTAAAGGAATCCAGCCGGGCTGCCATTGAAC
This sequence comes from Lacrimispora sanguinis, assembly GCF_044987295.1. Lineage (NCBI taxonomy): Bacteria > Bacillati > Bacillota > Clostridia > Lachnospirales > Lachnospiraceae > Lacrimispora > Lacrimispora sanguinis. Next base: position 5,151,109 of record NZ_CP173277.1, read on the forward strand.
GCCTGCATAAGATGGGCATAGAAGTAGCCATGATCACCGGAGATAATAAGAGAACTGCAGAGGCGATTGCAAAGCAGGTAGGAATCGACCGGGTATTGTCCGAGGTGCTTCCTCAGGATAAATCCGACGAGGTCAGGAAGCTGCAGGCCGAAGGCCGCAAGGTAGCCATGGTTGGTGACGGAATTAACGACGCTCCGGCTCTTGCCCAGGCTGATATCGGTATCGCGATCGGTTCCGGTACAGACGTAGCCATGGAATCCGCTGACATTGTTCTCATGCGTTCTGATTTAATGGATGTGCCCACAGCAATCAACTTAAGCAAGCAGACCATCCGAAACATTAAACAAAATCTTTTCTGGGCCTTCGGGTATAACGTGATTGGAATCCCCATTGCTGCAGGGCTTTTACATCTGCTCTTTAACGGGCCGCTTCTTAACCCGATTTTTGCGGCAGCAGCCATGAGCTTAAGCTCAGTTTCCGTGCTGACGAATGCATTGCGGCTGAAACGATTTAAACCAACCACAGGAACGAGGTGATCCGGAAATGAACAAAAATGGAAAATTAATTGCAGCAGTGGCCGCCGCCGCAGTATTAGTGGTAGCGATCATTGCAGCGGTTGTACAGACGGCGGGGGGAAATCTGGATGTAGTCGGAAAACAATCTATCACATCCTTTGAAACAATTTTAAACACGATTCCCGACAATGTGAAGGAAGATGAAATCAATGGAGGCTGGTCCTTAAACGCACCGGATGGAAGCGTAAGCTTTATTTGGGCCAAAGATTACAGCCAGAGTCCTCTTCATGACGTAATGCTGGAGCTTGATGCGGCCCCGTTTGTGAGTGCAGGGCTTGATACGGATAAGCTGCCGGATAATTACTCAGCCTATGATGGAATGCTGATGGTTGGAACAAAGCTTGGAACGGAAAAAACGGTTAATGAGGGAGAGGCAACTCCTCTTGCAGCCTATGAGCAGATCGTAAATAAGCACCGCAGCTTTATCAACTACCATATGGACATGGATCACTACGGCGTAAAGCTGGGAGATGACAATATGTTTGAATGGGCAAAAAATATGGAAACAAATACCGTGAAAAACCAAAATCAGGATAAGGATATTGTTTTCGCATTAAATCCCGAACCTCTCATTGCAGCCGGTGTTGATCCGGAGAAAGTGGAAGGCTGGGTATATGCACCGGTATCTGTCATGGAAGGTGCAAAGACTTTAGAGGTTTATAAATTTTTAAAACCTTTTAATTTAAAATAATAAAATAAATCGGAGGTAACTAAAATGGCAAAATCAGTTATAAATGTAGATGGAATGGCATGTGAGCACTGTGTAAAGGCAATCACCAATGCGGTAGGTGCTTTATCAGGAGTATCCGGTGTATCGGTGGATCTGGCAGCAAAAACCGTAACCGTGGATCATGACCCGGAACAGGCAACCGTTGATAAGATCAAAGCCGAGATTGAAGATCAGGGATATGATATCATTTAACTAATAAGTAGAGAGGACGGGAACCGCACAACCATGCGGTTCCCGCCTTTCGCATTTCAATTTCTGACAGATAGAGGTGCAACAATGCTTAAAAGCAGTAAAAATGTATTGGTTGTGGATGATGAACCTAAAATACTGGAGGTCGTCTGTCTGCTTTTGGAAAGTAAAGGATTCCGCACATTCCCTGCCGAAAACGGCAGTCAGGCCCTGGAGATATTTGATACGGAAAATATTTCTCTTGTTATTCTGGATCTTATGATGCCAGATATCTCCGGAGAAGAAGTGTGCATTGCTATCCGTAAAAAATCCCGGGTTCCCATTATCATGCTGACTGCCAAGGTGGAAGAAGGTGATGTGGTGGATGGGCTGGGCCTTGGGGCCGATGATTATGTTACAAAGCCTTTTGGTTTAAAAGAACTGTATGCCAGAGTTGAGGCAGTTCTGCGCAGGACAGAAAGCGACCTGGTACCCCTTGTAAAAAGGAATTCCTGGAGAAACGGAGATCTGGTCATTGATTTTGAGAAGAATGAAGTTCGTAAAAAAGGAATCAGCCTGACTCTGACGCCCAGCGAACTGAAGATCCTGTCGGTGCTCATCAAATACCCCGGAAAGGTCTTTACCCGGGAGGAGCTGATCGAGGCGGCTTTGGACAAGAGCTTTGCCGGATATGACCGGGCGATTGACAGCCATATTAAAAACATTAGGAAAAAGGTTGAGGATGATCCCAAAAACCCGGTGTATGTACGGACAATCCCGGGACTGGGATATAAATTCGGAGGGGATGGAGATTGAAGAGCTTAAGAAAACAGCTGTCTCTATCTATTTTGTTGACGCTTTTAATCACCATCGGGCTGATTGGCCTTCTTTCCAACTGGTTTATAAACCGGGAGTTTGAGAAGTATATCACTGAGCTGGGACGGGAGCGCCGGGAAAATATCGTAGATGATTTAGGCAGGCAGTTCGATGGGTTCAAACGGAACTGGAAGCTTGATTACGTTCATGCCATCGGTATGAATGCCTTGTATGACGGCTATATTTTGAAGTTGTATGATGCAGGAGGAAACATGGTATGGGATGCGGAAAACCATGACATGAGCCTATGCGGACAGATTATGAATGAGATTTCGGCGCGGATGGAAGAGAGGGGCGCTGAGGGCGGCTTTGTGGACAACACCTATGAAATTGATCAGAACGGGAAAAAAGTAGGGGCTGTCTCGATTAAGTATTACGGACCGTTTTTTATGAACGAGGCTGACTTTAATTTTATCAATGTCATGAATACAGTCCTTCTTGTTATAGGAATCTTATCCAGCGCCTGCTCGGTGGTGGTAGGGTGTCTCCTTGCTCGCAGAATATCCCGTCCTGTTACAAAAACGGCCTATATTGCCAAACAAATATCAAAGGGCAACTATGACATCAGGTTCGAGCCGGGAACAAGAATACGGGAGCTTGATGATCTTGCAGACGCAATCAATCACCTCTCTGATGCCCTTAAATCTCAGGAAAAACTGCGCAAACAGATGACTGCGGATGTGGCTCACGAGCTGCGGACACCACTGACTGCCTTGAGCTCCCATTTGGAAGCAATGATAGAAGGCTTATGGGATGCAACACCTGAACGGCTGAAAAGCTGCCATGAAGAGGTAAAGCGTCTTGGAACACTGGTTGAGGATCTGGGCCAGTTAGCAAAGATAGAGGGTGAAAATCTGGTCTTAAATAAATCCAGGATAGATCTGTTTGAAATTGTGCATACGGTGTCAGATACGATGAAAGGAGAAATCAGCAAGAAAAATTTAACTCTATCCATAGAGGGAAGTCCGGTCTTTGCCGAAGCAGATAAAAACAGATTCAGCCAGGTCGTAGCCAATCTGTTGTCCAATGCCGTCAAATATACGCCAGAGGGCGGTGCGATAGGAATTGAAGTATATGAAACGGACCGTTTAGGAATTGTTAAGGTAACGGATACGGGAATCGGAATTCCTGAAACAGAGCTGCCGCTAATTTTTGAACGTTTTTACAGAACCGACAAATCCAGGAACCGGAAATCTGGAGGTGCCGGAATCGGTCTTGCCATTGTTAAATCCATTGTCAATGCTCATGGTGGAACTGTGACGGCGGAGAGCATAAAGGAGCAGGGAAGCTGTTTTACGGTAAGTATTCCGAAGGAAGGTTAAAGAAATTTACAGTATGGAAGATCCTATTGATAAGTTTTGGGCAGTTATGGAAACATTGTTGATTTTTTCATTGGATTTGGTTTATACTTGATAAAGAAGTATTATTTAACCAGAGGAGGAAATGAATATGTTCGAAAATATGGTTGCCGCATTGAAAGTACAAAAAAGAAAAATCGTATTTACCGAAGGCACTGATCCAAGAATTCTGGAAGCAGCCAGCCGCCTTTACAAAGAAGGTGTTCTTACGCCGGTCCTTCTAGGCAATCCTGGTAAAATAGACGCCGCTGCAAAAGAACTGGGCTGGCCCGTCGACGGCATTGAAAAGATTGATCCGCTTAATTATGATGGATTTGAAGAAATGGTTGCCAAAATGGTAGAATTGAGAAAAGGCAAAATGGATGATGCAGCTTGCCGGGCAGCACTTGAAAAGTCCAATTATTTCGGAACCATGTTAGTCAAAATGGGAAAAGCAGACTGTTTATTAGGCGGAGCTACTTATTCTACTGCTGATACGGTGAGACCGGCTTTGCAGCTGATTAAGGCCAGACCTGGCAGCAAAATTGTTTCCAGCTGCTTTATTTTATATCGGCAGACAGATAGCGGGAATGAAATGTATGCCATGGCTGATTGTGCCATTAATGTTGACCCCGATGAAAACGAGTTGGTGGAAATTGCATTAGAGACAGCCAGAACGGCCAGCACTTTCTCTATTAATCCCAATGTTGCACTGCTTTCTTATAGTACGCTAGGTTCCGGTAAGGGTGAATCCGTTGATAAGATGCGCAATGCGGCTGAAACGTTGAAGGCCATGAATCTGGATTTTCCGGTAGACGGAGAGCTGCAGTTTGATGCCGCTTTTTCTCCCACAGTAGCTAAAGTAAAGGCGCCGGACTCTCATGTGGCCGGGCATGCCAACACATTCATTTTCCCGGATATCGATGCAGGCAATATCGGCTATAAAATTGCACAGCGTTTAGGTGGTTTTGAAGCTTTCGGCCCCATTCTGCAGGGCCTCAATGCTCCGATCAACGATCTTTCAAGAGGCTGCAATGCTGATGAGGTCTATAAAATGTCAATAATTACGGCGGCTTTGATATAAGCCAGCTTTAAAATGTATAGATAACATGAATCGTCAAAAGCATCAGAATGGAATATTTTGATGCTTTTGGCGATTTGTCAATCCAATGTCCCGAATAATCAACTCATAGCTCCAATACTATTATATAGATCATGAGAAATATATCCGGAGTATGGGAAGCATCAGCGGGGAATGAACAGGGGGCTAGTTTATTGAAAAAAGTTATATATGTTTGTATTGGAATCGCAGCCATGGCCCTGGGTGCTGTTGGAACGGTGGTGCCTGGCCTGCCTACCACACCGTTCTTATTGCTGGCCTTGCTCTGTTTTACAAAAGGATCTGTAAAATTCAATTGCTGGTTTAGGGGCACAGGCTTGTATACAAAATATGTGAAAGGTTATGAATACAACCGGTCAATGACAAGAAAGCAGAAGCTTACCACTCAGGCTGCCGCAGGATTGATGATGTTTATCTCCTTTCTATTGACCGGTAATCTGGCTATCCGTTTGCTTCTTATCATAGCCTTTATTCTGCATAATTATGTTTTTATTTTTGTTATTAAAACGCGTCAGGAAGGTAGAATGGAAACGACAAAAAAGGGATAGGTTGGTGACAAATATGAATTATGATGGAATTCTTATTGGTATCGGAACGTTTCTTATCATCGGATTATTACATCCTGTTGTTATCAAGGGTGAATATTACTTTGGCAGTAGAATCTGGCCATTTTTTCTGATAGGGGGAATCCTGTGCATTGGCTTCTCTCTTGCATGTGCAAAAGGAGTATTATCCGCACTTTTGGCAGTATTGGGCTTCTCACTTTTATGGAGCATTAAGGAGCTTTCAGAACAGAAAGACAGGGTAGAAAAAGGCTGGTTCCCCAAAAATCCTAAAAGAAAATGACTAAGACGTGTAAAGACCATCTACTTATTAGGACAGATAAAGCAAAAATCAAGCGTATCGCTCATTTGAACGACACGCTTGTTTTTAGACATCATACTTGGCAGCCGCCCATAAACAGTTTAGTCTTTATACTGTCTTATGCAGGACTACCTCAAAGGATCGCTTTTTGAGTTAAGTGGAAATAGTCGTCAGGTGCAGGTAAACATATCGATTCGGTTCAGTGAAATTCCGGTATATGACCAACCAAATCTTCGATCCCAACGGAACCCTACGACGGTATTTGCCCAGATCTGAACAGGGAAAAACCAAAATTCCAATCCGTTGCTTAACCAGACATAAGTAAATCGCCCAATGCAATTTCTCATGGACCCAGGAGAGACAAATGGTGTGACTCCACCGCGCGGTTGCCCAGGCCTTCGAGGAACGCTAGACGGCGGAGGTCCCATAGGTACCGGTCCGCCTCCGCTTGGCGGCCTGCCAGTAGGTGGAGAAGGCGGTCTTCCAGTAGGTGGAGAAGGCGGTCTTCCAGTAGGCGGAGAAGGCGGCCTGCCAGTAGGCGGAGATGGAGGCCTTCCGGTAGGTGGAGACGGAGGCCTTCCGGTAGGCGGAGAAGGCGGCCTGCCAGTAGGTGGAGAAGGCGGCCTTTGTGGCCTATCAATAGGTGAGGTTGGAGATCTATCGGTAGGTGGGAATGGGGGCATAATTTTACTTCCTTTCCGAATGTTGATATTTATATTATATGAGATATAGGAAAAGGAATTGACATGAACCGGTAGGAAAATAAGGATTACGTCAAATCGGATATAGTTATAGACGGTTCTCATTTTAATAAAAGTTCAATCATTATGAAGAGAGTTATACCGATAATTAGTAAATATGGGTATTATTTCATTATCTTACTTTACGATTCCCCCATGAAAATAACACTCGTAAACCTGTAAATTCTTATAGTATATTTCTTCGTATCCCTGATGCCATTTCAAATCTCCGCATACTTTGCAATTATAAAAATAATCATTTTCTACATAGAAATCAGGGCCTCGGAAAGGTTTATCATTGGGGACGGCCATTAAAGCCGCCTTTAAGAAATCACTGCTAAAATTACTGCTTGTTACCCGCCCAGAGTAATTCATTGCATAGATTGGGATGTTGTTTTTCCACACAGCCTCTTCTCCGGAAAAACACTCGCCGCCGACATACGTGTCTAAATACAAGAAAACACCTTCTTCATATCGTAAATCATGGGAGTTTGGCCTTGAAGAGGCACATTCCCTGCCTTTTGCAGCATAAGTATTGCATTTTGCCTTAATAAGAAAATCAATTAATTCTTTGCTATCGCAGGAATCCTGTTTGACGATGGAAGTAATGCAGGAATCATTATCCTTTACCAAATGGTCAATCGTAGTTTTGAAAAATTCTGATATGCTGATGAGGTTGGAGATATCAGGATATGCCTGGCCGCTTTCCCATTTAGTTATGGCTTGACGGGATACGGATACTTTTTCAGCCAGTTCCTCCTGTGTTAAGCCTTTACTTTTTCTTAGAAGCTGTAATTTTTCCGGAAAAATCATAGAAATCCACCTCCGTGTTTTTTATTATCTTACCATATTTGAATCGTACTTTTGTAGTCCCTTATGGTTGCTTTTTTGCTACTTTTACTTGCTTATTATAAATAGGATGCACCGTTGACATTTTTGTATAATGAGAGCATTATATTGACAGCTGGCGGTTTTAAGGTGAATAGAATATAAATTAGTAAGTATGGAGGGATTATGAAAAGATGCAAGCTCTCTTATGATGAGTGGAAATGTATTATTTAAAAAAAAATATCTGGAATGGCTATACAGAATAACTATATAAATGGATACATAGGGTGGTATATCCTGATGGAACGATTATTGAAGATGATATGAATGAATTGGAGGAGGCACTAAGAGAGAATGTGATTAATCCACAGCAATATGAATTAGCTATTGAAACGAGCAAACGGCTGAGAAATACTCTGTTATTCAATATTGAATCCTTTATAGATTATACCTTTTCATGTTATGACTTAATTATTAGGTATAAATAAGTTTAGGATTGATAGTTCGTCAATTAGTTGATAGTATATTCTTGATACTTATTTCTATTGGAAATACGGGGGAGACTTTATGATACTTGAAAAGATGGAAGAATTTTTTGACAATCGTTTAGAAGGGTATGAGGACCACCAACTTAATGGTATTGATTCTGCAAAAATATTTTATCCCTATACGGCATCCCAGCTACCTATGACCGAAGGCTGTAACGTGCTTGACCTGGGCTGTGGAACAGGGCTTGAACTAAATGAATATTTTAAACTTAATCCACTTGCAGTAATAACAGGAATCGATTTGGCAAATGGTATGTTAAGAACACTGAAAGCCAAATTTCCTGACAAACAGCTTACGCTTATCAATGGTTCCTATTTTGAGGTTCCTTTTGGGGAAAATGTTTACGACGCTGCGGTTTCTGTAGAATCATTGCATCATTTCACTCTGGAACAGAAAATTCTGCTTTATAAAAAGTTGCATGATTCGCTGAAAGAGGGCGGATATTTTATTCTAACAGATTATATGGCCGAAAATGATGAAGAAGAAAAGAAAAACTTTTTAGAACTTTCCCGGTTAAAAAAAGAATTGGGAATATGTGATGGTGAGTTCTATCACTATGATACGCCGCTTACACGGACGCATGAAACAGAGGCGTTATGTGCCGGAGGATTTTCAAAGGTCGAAGTACTGAATAAATGGCAAAGTACGAATATTCTGAAAGCATATAAATGAATGAAAGGGAGGACTGCTGACTTAATATCAAAATCAGTGGTCCCCCCTTTACCTTATGTCTATACTATAGTTTGCATATCATCATAAGTAGATCCCGATATGTTCCATCCTTTAACTTTTCGGCATCAATAATAGTCCCACATATCTTAAATCCATGTTGTTCATAGACATGGATAGCTCTTTTATTATCTGCAACGACCTGAAGCTCGACCTGTTCATAGCCTAGCTTTTTCGCATGATTGAGGCAGCATTTTGTTAACATATTTCCTATTCCCAGATCCCAGTAATCTTTTAATACTGCAATTCCATAACCAGCTCTGTGTTTTGATTTCATATTTTCCCTAATGCAATAAATAGTCCCATTAGCAACCAGATTATTATCTACAAAAGCTGAGACTTCAAAGCCTTTTTCGTCTTTCAGATATTTAGAAATATGAGAATTTTGCTCATCAAGGGTGTTATTAATTTCCTCGGGATATCTCCCTAAATAATCGGTTTCACCGGCGCATTTCACTAAATATTCAAGTAAATCTTTGGAGTCGGATAGCTCTGGACTTCTTAAAACAACTTTTTTACCATTGTTAGATACATATGTAATTTCCTCTATTCTCATTATTCTCCTCCATGATTTCCATATTTATAGTTAAATAGATTTTTTGTAAATATCATATTATCAAATAAGTTATCACTGATCAATATAAATTTCTATAATATAGCGTTCAGTTAGATCTTACAGTAGTTTAATCTTTTTTGAATGAGTAACCATCACTCTGTTTAATTTGACTATTTTTTTCAGTATTGTTATAATATTGACGAGCCCATTCCTTACCTAACCGGATCTATCATGTTTTGTTAGGAAGCTCTCACAATTACCATTTGATTAATAGATGAAAGAGGATTGCAATGCAAACAAAGATAGCTGTAGTAGATGAACATTCTAAAATGAAAAAGTTTCTTGAATTTACTGAGATACGCACTAAGATCACGAGTCTGCTTCCGTTTTTCATGTCTCTGGCTTATCTGTTTTACCGCAGGCAGCAGGTAAATGCGGAACGTATGATTTTGTTTTTTTGTTCCATGTTTTTGTTCGACTTAACGACAACCGCGATCAATAACTATATTGATACCAAAACGAACGGCCAAGAGCTGCCTTATCCACGGGGCAGAGCGAAGCTAATCATATATCTGTTGTTCGGCGTTAGCTCTGTTTTGGGCCTTACCCTGGCGTACCGCACGGATTTGGTTGTACTGTTGTTGGGCGGACTGTGCTTTCTCTGTGGAGTGTTCTACACCTGGGGACCGGTTCCGATTTCCCGTTTGCCCCTGGGTGAGATTTTTTCAGGACTGTTTTATGGTCTTTTTATCCCTTTTTTAATGCTTTATATGAACATGCCTTCTGGAACGTTCCTGACCTTAGCAGTGGATTGGCATTCAATTCAGTTTGTTTTAAACATTGTACCTGCGTTTTCCCTGCTTTTGCTTACGGCTGGACCAATCTGTGCGACTGCCAATATTATGTTGGCTAACAATATCTGCGATCTGGAAAAGGATATTACGGTAGGGCGGTACACGCTTCCTTACTTTTTTGGAAAGAATGCACTGGGGGTTTTTGCCGGGCTATATTATATCACTTATTTGACATGGGCGGCATCCGTTGCACTTGGGATTCTATCACCGATCTGTTTGCTGGCGCTGCTTACCATTATTCCTGTGCATAAAAACATCTGCCGATTCAGAGCAGAACATATCAAAGAGAAGACCTTTGTCCTTTCGGTACAGAATTATATTATCATTGTAGGTGCGCAAACTTTGACGATCTTTTTAAGTGGTTTATTTCTTTGATGGGAAACCGCACTCAAGAGCATTTCTTTTTTTCCTGACCGGAGCTGCGGCTCCGGTCAATTTTAGTTAACCCGAGTAAATTATTGCATATAAAAACTACTAACTAAATAATTATTAGCTAGTAGTTTTCTTACATACTTAATATGTCCATAATCAGCACTTTGTTTCATATTAAAATGAAAATCATGTTGTCTTAATATTAACGATCAATGATAAATCTCCAGTGTACTATACTCTATATAAATTATATCTAAGAATATCAGTTTTTACACCAACTATCAATATTAAACTCTATGTAAAGGAATCGTATAAATCCTTAACTTCATTAATTAAATTGTAAATATATCGTAATGCCAAAATCTGGATTCTGCTGTTATAATTATATTATAAAAAATGAAGGAGGACAAATTTTGAAAAAATTTTTAAAGTTATTGTTAACCGGTATAAGCTCTTTCGCATTAGTCCTATCAGCGAGTGCTTTTACAACACAAGCAGAGGAACAGGTTTCATTGCCAAGCTCTATACGCATTTACGGAACAGTAACCCAGGTTTCTGAAAACAGACTCCGTATGATAAGGAAAGACGGTGCCGGTGCAGACCAGGAAATCATTTTAAACCTTTCCTCTGAGATAAAGATTTTAAACTCCGTCAGCGGAGATCCAGCTGCAGTTGATCAAATACAGGAAGGTGAATTTATCTACGCTGACATTAGCCCGGTTATGACCCTTAGTCTGCCGCCCATGTCAAATGCCTTTACTGTACTATGTAAAGTCCCAGCTGACTATCAGGTTCCGGAATACATAACAGTAGCGTCTATGTCCATAAATTCAGATGGGCAGACAGGTATCCTTACTTCTGATACAGGGAAACAATACAGGATAACAGAACAAAGTAATTTGTTTCCATACTTAACCCGTAACATTGTTACGGTCCATGACCTGTCAAAAGGGCGTAATTGCCTGGTCTGGTCAAAGGATAATACGATTTCAAAAATCATGGTATTCCCAAATTCCGGCACATCGGATATGCAAACCGGCTGGATAAAAAAAGACGGTAACTGGTATTTCTATGATATCAATGGCTTATTATATACGGGCTGGCTGAATGATAACGGTGACTGGTATTACTTAGATCCTGACAGTGGAGTTATGCAAACAGGATTCATCACCCTGGAGGGCAAAACATACTATCTTCAAAAAGATGGCCGCATGCTTACAACGGCCAAGACATTTATTCCCGATGAAAACGGCGTATTAAGATAATCCATTGCAAACTTTCAAAAAATAAATATAATTAATAAATAAGCATTAAGGTGAGAGTAATCCCCGCGCCTTAATGCTTATTTTTGTAATAGATAACCCGCCATATACCTATCCATTCAAAAAAAGTGAAGCAAATTGGATTTGCTGATGATTTCAATGGAATGCTATACTTATCACATAAAGGAGGAAACCATGGAAAACCGACTTTTAGAAATATTCCACCTTGTATGCCAGAGCAATCGTGAGTTTACCGTACGGGAACTGGCACAGCAGTTTTCTGTAAGCAGCAGGACTATTTACAGTGATATAAAAAAATTAAATGAATTACTGGAGGCTTCCGGATACCCTGAAATCAATGCAGATAAGGGAAAGATGTTTTATATGGAACCGTTGATGATTGAGTTTGAAAGTCTGATCCATTCAACCCCGGCTTTTATTCTATCGAATTTAAGAATCCGGCGCCTGCGGATCGCCACATCCATTCTTTTGTCCGGCGATCAGTTCACGGTGGATGACCTGTTAAAGGAACTTGATATATCAAGAAACACCCTCATCGGCGATTTAAAGGAAGTAAGGGAAATGCTCAGCTTTCATTCCATTGCAGTAGAGTCCACGCCCTTTAAGGGGTACCGGATCTCCGGTAAGGAACAAAACATCAGAAATCTATTGATTCTTTCAATCAGTGAAGATCCGCTGTTCTTTGAGGACAGGGCAGGAAAAGAAGATATGCAGATTCTGTATTCCTGTGAGGCTTTTCTCGATGATGTAGCCAGACAGCTTAATGTAGAACTAAGCGACGTATCATTTAACCGTATGTTGATCGCATGTTATGTCACTTATGCAAGGATCTCCATCGGAAAGGCTTTTACCGAGGGACCCAGGGATGTTTTAACGAGAGAAGAAAAGGCATTTGTGGAGCGGCACGGGGAGATTGAGGAAATATTCGGCAGGGAAGTATCTCTTGATGATTGCTTTTATCTGGCAAATAAACTGGCAGAAGCATCGGTCGTAAAATCCGAGGAGCTGCTATCCGAAAAATGGCTGCCATTTAATCTGGTTACGAATCAGTTTATCGATGCCGTGGCACAAGAATACCCGTTTGAAGCGTTCCGCACCGATTCCAAGCTTTATGAGGGATTGCTCAATCATCTGCGTCCTGCTTATAAGCGGGCTTTGGCTGGGGAATGGGCGGAAAATCCATTGTTGAGCTATGTTTTGGAGAATTTCTCCCAACTTAACATTGCGGTTGCAAAAGGCGTAAAGGTGCTTGAGGAAAAGCTGAAAGTTCATTTTAATGAGCATGAGATATCCTATTTCACGTTGTTTTTTGCTTCAGTAATCGAACGAAATGAAAAACAGATCCGAAGGACGCCGAATGTCATCATCGTCTGCAATGCAGGGATCAGTACCTCTGAGATATTAAAAAGCAGGCTGCAGGCCATTTTCCATGTGAATATATTGGGAACATTCAGTGTCAGAAATGCGGCACTATGGCTGAAAGAGCACGTTCCGGACCTGATTATATCCACGGTTCCGTTCAAATGGAAGGACACAAAGGTACTAAAGGTAAGTCCTTATTTATCAGACTATGACATAAAGGAAATACAAAGCCAATTATCGTTTCTCACTGCCAGGATCCATATCTCAGAGGTGATGAACATTATTGGCAAATATGTGGAGATTGAAGAACAAAAGCTAGCTCCTTTAAAAAATGAATTGAGTATTTATTTGGGAATTACAGAAAATTCGCAACCAAAGAAAGGAATATATCAACCGATGTTAAAAGAAATTTTGACTACAGATTTAATTAAAGCAAAATTTGAGGCGGTCAATCGAGATGAGGCCGTTACGGAAAGCGGCAGGCTCCTTGTTGATAGGGGAATGGCAGATGAGTCTTACATCCAGGCAATGCTAAAAAATGTTGAGGTGAATGGAACCTATATCGTCATCTCACCAGGAATCGCAATGCCTCACGCCAGACCTGAGGAAGGCGCACTGGATATCGGCCTGAGCATTGTAACACTAAAAGAGCCCGTTGTTTTCGGACATCCGAAAAACGATCCGGTTAAAATCGTGGTCGGCCTTTGTGCCATTGACCATCAATCACATTTAAAAGCGCTTACCGAGCTTGCGGACATTTTAATGGACGAGAAAAAGGTAAATGAAATAACCAATGCGGATTCCGCAGAGGAAATATTACAGATCATAAAGGGGGATTCACTATGTTAAAAATTGTTACAGTATGTGGTGCGGGAGTAGGAAGCTCCATGATGCTTCGCCTGTTTACCCAGCAGATCCTTGATGCAGAGAAGATTGAAGCAACCGTAGATGCTTCTGATATCGGTTCCGTCAGCCCGGATTCCTATGATATTCTAATTACGACTTCAGATTTTGCCGATGTTTTAAGAGATTCTAAGGCGCACATTATCCGGATCGACAATATGATGGATAAGCAGTATTTAAAAGAACAGCTTCTTGAGGCAATAAACAAGAGATAATCGGGAGGCTGATGGCAGCCTTAGAAGGGAGAGAAAAATGGGAGTAGTAATGTATTTGATTAATAATGTTTTCAGCCAGGCTGTTTTCATTATAGGAATTGTTGTGATCGCCGGTATGGTTGCCCAGAAGAAAACCTGGGATCAGATCCTACCCAGCGTGATTAAGACGATGATCGGCTTTACCATGATCAACGTAGGAGGGCAGACCCTCGGTATGTCCCTGCTGCCTTTGCAGGGAATGATTTCAAAGATATTCAATATGCCACCTGTGTCAGTGGATATTGGTGCGGCTCAAGCCGAAAGCCTTACCGGGATCGGTACGGAGATGGCGTTGATCTTTGCACTGGGCTTTCTTGTGAACCTTTTGCTGGCAAGATTTACGCGCTTTAAATATGTGCATTTATCAGCCCATGTATCCTTCTTCTATGCTGGATTGATTGCGGCGCTGTTAAAATTCGGAACCAATTTGGCTTTTGTACCGCTTGTAATAACCGGTTCCATATTGTTAGGCTTTTATATGACCTTTTCCTGCGCTTATGTGGCGGTATTTATGAAGGAAGTAAAGGGAGGAGAGGGCTTTACCCTTGCCCATTCCAGTTCCATCGGAATCCTGATTTCTTCCCTGCTTGCCAAAGCATTTGGGAACAAGGAACATGATCTTGAAAACTTAAATGTTCCAAAGAAGCTTAATTTCTTAAGAGAGATGACCATTTCCTTAACCATTGTTATGACGGTTCTCTTTTTGATCATAAGCCTTATTGCCGGCCCGGCCTGGATGCTTGAAAACATTACCGGCGGACAGGATATCGTTGTATTCAGCTTTTTACGAGGTTTATCCTTCGGTATGTGGATCACAGTTATTATAACAGGTGTAAGAATGATGCTTTCTGAGATCATTTCCGCATTCCACGGCTTTGCCAATAAGATCATACCCAATTCCGTACCAGGGCTTGATATCCCTCTGCTTTTCCCCAATTATCCTAATTCCGTGATATTGGGCTTCCTGACCAGCTTAATCGCCGGTCTGATCGGTATGATGATTCTTGGATTTATCAATTATCCGATCGTGGTGTTCCCCGCTCTGATCCCCACCTTTTTCACCGGTGCGGTAACAGCCATCTTCGGAAATGCCCACGGCGGACGCAGAGGTGCAATTATCGGCTCCTTTGTAAACGGTTTGATTCTTATTTTCGGACAGGCTCTGCTTCTGCCTATGATTGGAACGTATGCGCCGATCATGCGTATTTTAAGCGAGACAGATTATTCCTTCTATGGTCCGATCTTAGGCTGGTGCTTAAGTTGTTTGGAGGCATTTAATGAAAAATTTAGTGTTTTACCTTACTTTGCATTATCCGGACAGGGAAACCTTTTTTCAGATATTAGAGCTATTGGATAATGAAAAGGCCGGTTATGTGGAAATCGGCATACCGGTTGAGAATCCTTTTGTGGACGGAGTTGTGATAAGGCAGACTCATCAAGAAGCGTTGGAGCAAACGATAAGCTCAGCCGATGTGATACACACGCTGGAAGAAATCCGCAGGCGTTTCACGTTTAAAGTTGTGTTAATGACTTATAAGGAAGGCGTTGAAAATTTTTGCCTTACCGATGTACCGAAAGATTTATATGACGGTTTTCTGTGTGTGGATGGAGAATATCCAACCGGAACCTTTCCAAATCAGATCACTGTGCTTGGGCGGTCCCTTGATGATGAGGGCATAGCTAAGGCTCTGGAGCATAATGACCTGTTTGCCTATATCGTTTCCGGGGAAGGGAAAACCGGTTCGTTTGATAAGCTTCCTACGGAATACGTTGATGTTGTAAAAAAAGTAAAATCTGTTTCAAAGACACCGGCCTATGTAGGCTTTGGTATTAAATCTGCTGAGGATGTGAAGGAAGTCATGAAACATGGTGCCGATGGTGCTATTATTGGCACAGAGTTCATAAAGCGCTATCAGCTTGGAGGTATGGATGCGTTAAACGCTTATCTGGA
The DNA here is from genome assembly GCF_044987295.1 of Lacrimispora sanguinis. Lineage (NCBI taxonomy): Bacteria > Bacillati > Bacillota > Clostridia > Lachnospirales > Lachnospiraceae > Lacrimispora > Lacrimispora sanguinis. The sequence continues at coordinate 5,167,160 of NZ_CP173277.1, forward strand.
AGAGTTTAAGAAAGCCGATGCATAGGCTGGTCTTCCAACCTGCTAAAATAACAAGGGGAGTGTTATATATAGCAGAGAAGAGGGCGGACATGATTTTAGTATTCAACTCCATGCTGCCTGCATGATCATGATAAAAAAAAGACAGAGTGCTGTAAAATAGGTCTGTCAAAAAGGAATGTACGAAAAATGAGTCTTGAATGGCCTGAAAAGTCATTATCAAGACTCATTTTTCATGTCGTAAAAGCTGTTATGCTATGCAAATACGCATTTCAGATAGGGGTACTATGATTTGATCTTGAAAATATAAAAAATAGGTTGACAATAAGTGAATGATCATTTATTATAAAAATATAGAGGTGATGGCATGAGAAAAAAAGACGACGAAAAAGTGAAAAGCATAAAGGAAGCAGTAATCAAGCTGATCCTGCAGGAGGGCTTCCATGGCACTTCTGTCTCTAAAATCGCTAAGATGGCAGGGGTTTCGCCGGCAACGGTATATATCTACTTTGAAAATAAAGAGGATATGCTGCACGATATTTACCTGGAATACTCGGAAGAAATATATGATTATTTATTGGACAGCGTAAAACGGGAGATGGAGGGACGGCAGCAGATCGAAGTGCTCATCCGAAGCTACTATAACTATATATTAGAGAACAAGGAAATCTTCAGCTTTGTGGAGCAATTTTCCAATTGCCCCTCATTGGCCAACAACTGTTCCGGGAAAAAGGGCATTTGTAATATTTACAGCCTGATGTCGGATATGAAGAGGAGTAATCTTATAAGGAATTACAAAGAGGATAATCTTTTGGCCATCATTTTTCAGCCGGTGAAAGCAATTGCTGTTGATAACCGCAAGAACGAGGCACAGAAAGAGGATTTGCTGCAGGAAATGATTCAAATTATACAGGATGCAATATTGCTTTAGGTTTTTACAAGCGAGATTATTTTGTGAATTTATTTTACAAAAAAGGTCTCGCATAAAAACAAATCCATATTAAATGAACATTCACTTAAGAAATACGCACAGAAAGGATAAAACTATGACCAATCATGATAAAAATAGAATAGGAATCGTTTTCCCAATTTCCAATAAAGTCTTATTGCCTGACGTCGTAACTACGGTTCGTTTAGAGGCTCTTGACGAAACACATATGATGTATCTGGAAAACGAAGAAACCGTAAAGATAGCTTTGCCGTTAAAACAGAATTTTGGTAAAAACCCAAAGAATGAGGAAGATTTTTACCAGACTGGTTTAACCTTTGAGGTCACTGGAGTGGACCAGACGGATAAAGGGATTCTGCTTTCCGTAAGGCTGGAGGACCAGATCCATGTAAAAGAGCTGCACATGGAAAACGGCGTTATCTATGCCCAATACGAGCTTAGTCAAAAACAAGATGATTTAGATGAGAAGAGCCGTGACGAGATGCTTGGCTATATCAAAAACGTTACCAGTGAGATAAGCTCCAAATTTTCAGGAGGAGAACAGTACCAGCGGATTGTCAATGAGTTTAAGGATTTGAATTCCATTATCGTATATCTGTCTCAATTTATTCAGATAACCAACGATGAAAAGCATGAGCTGTTAGAAATGTCCTTAAAAGAAAGAAGCCTTCGTTTCCTGGATTACATGCTGAAACAAAAGGAAATGATCGAGCTGCAGATGGAGATTTCCGAGAAATTCTCCGAGAAGGCAAACCGGTATTACAGGGAGTCCGTACTTAGAGAACAGTTAAAAGCTATTCAGGAAGAACTGGGTGAAGGCAAAAAGGACGAAGGAAAAAAGGAACCGGATTATTTAAAGAAGATTGAAGAAGCAGGTATGCCGGATGAGATCAAAGAGGCAGCTCTTGAAGAACTGGATAAGCTTGATGATCAGGGTCCCAATAAGATGGATTACAACGTGATCCGCAATTATCTGGATCTTTTGGTTCAGCTTCCATGGAAAAAGGAAGAGGCTAAGGACATTGATCTTGACGAGGCAAGACGGATACTCGATGAACAGCATTACGGGCTGCAAAAGGTGAAGGACAGGATCATTCAGCATCTGGCAGTTATGCAGTTAAACAAGGCTAAAAAAGGTTCCATCCTCCTCCTTGTAGGGCCGCCGGGAACCGGAAAAACAAGCCTTGGAAAAAGCATTGCAGAAGCCCTTGGCAGAAAATATATCCGCTTAAGTCTGGGCGGCATCCGGGATGAATCGGAAATCAGAGGACATCGTAGAACTTATGTAGGAGCTATGCCGGGAAGAATTATCCAAAGCATCCGAAAGGCAGGGAAAACCAATCCTGTTATGGTGTTAGACGAAGTGGATAAGATTATGTCCGGTGGTTTCAGCGGAGACCCTGCCAGCGCACTTTTGGAGGTTCTTGATCCGGAGCAGAACAACAGCTTTACCGATCATTACATGGATCTTCCTTATGACTTATCCGATGTATTCTTCGTGGCTACGGCCAATTCATTGGAAAGCATTCCAGGTCCCCTCTTAGACCGGATGGAAGTCATACAGATATCCAGTTATACCATAGATGAAAAGTTTCATATCGGCAAAAACCATCTGATCCCAGAGGTCCTTAAAGAACATGGTTTAAAACAGGAGCAATTGGTAATTGAAGATGAAGTATTGCAGAAGATTATCAGTGATTACACGCTGGAAGCCGGTGTGCGAGGGCTGAAAAAGCAGCTGTCCAGCCTGGCCAGAGTCACAACGGAAAAAATTGTATCCAAAAAAGCGGAGCTGCCTTTTGTAATTAAGACAGAAGATCTGGAGGAATATCTTGGCAGCCAGGTATCCCGTCACGACAAAGCCCAGCAGGATAATCCTCCGGGAGTAGTTACAGGCCTTGCATGGACTCCGGTGGGAGGAGAAATACTCTTTATCGAGGCAACTGATATGCCGGGAAGCGGGGCGGTCATATTGACCGGAAAGCTGGGAGATGTGATGAAGGAATCTGCTAAGATTTCTTTAAGCCTGTTAAAATCCAGACTGCCTTTAAATGCCTTTAATTTTAAAGAAAGAGACCTTCATATCCACGTTCCGTCAGGAGCGGTCCCTAAAGATGGTCCTTCAGCCGGAATCGCATTATTTACTGCTTTGGCCTCTCTTGTTACCGGCAACAAGGTGGATTCAAGGCTAGCCATGACCGGAGAAATCACTTTGCGGGGAGCGGTCTTGCCCATTGGAGGTTTAAAGGAAAAACTTCTGGGTGCACAAAGAGCTGGTATCAACAGGGTATTGATTCCAAAAGACAATGTAAGTGATTTAAAGGATGTACCGGAGGAAGTGAAGAATCAGCTTACAATTATACCTGTGGAAACGGTAGAGGATGTACTAAAAGAGTCATTAGGGATTTTCCTGCCCAGAATCGAACATGTATATCTCCAAAAAGGAGGCAACGGATTATTTTCCGAAGGATTAAACACACCACATAAAAATATTGAAAGAAAAGGGGTAATTTAAATGAATATGACAGTGACAAAGGATACTTTAATCGGAGAGGTTTTGGAAGCAGACCGTACCACCGCACATTTCTTTTTTGAAATGGGAATGCATTGCCTGGGCTGTCCCGCATCTGCTGCGGAGACTGTGGAAGAGGCCTGCATGGTCCATGGCGTTCCGGCACAGGAACTGATCGACAAGTTAAATAAGCATATGGCAGAGTAATGGTCTTATTAATTTAAAAGGAAGGCGTCTTCAGTTGAAGATGCCTTCCTTTTTTTAATGAATGTAATATGGCTGATCAATTAACCTCTGCCCAGAAGAGCTTCTGCCATGCTGTCATAGCCATAAACTGATGATACGTATCTTAAACCGTCTGTAATTTCGTTTTTGGAATAATTGTGTTCTTCAAGAAAGTTAAAATCAATCTCATTTAAATGATAATAAAACATGAGCGCCATTTTAAAATGCTCCATATCGTCGGAATCCAGCTCATCCAATAATTTATTTTCTGCCTCATTAATCTCACCAGCCTGGATGAGAGCTAAAAGCTCAAGATAATTTGATGCTGTCTCTTGGTCTTTAAAATTCTGTTCTTCATTTTCCCCTAATTCAATATGAAAAATAAGCTTCAGTAAAGTCGTTACCATTTCATGAATCATACGCATGATAAAATCATCTTGTAACATAAAAATCTCCTTTTTTAACCGTCGTATAGAATAAATAAAAAATGTTATGATAAAAAATAATTTACCACAAATATTAAAAAAAGTAAAATGAATATAGTAAGAAAAAGGATAAATCCACTGCTATTGAAGGAAAAAGCAAAGTATGGTAAGCTGTTTAAAGTTTAAGCTTCGGGAGGATGCAGATGATAGAAACAGAATTGGCTAAAAAATTCATCGAACAGATCACACAATATACAGAATACAATATCAACATAATGAATGAGCAGGGGGTCATCATCGCCAGCCGGGATCCAAAGCGGGTGGGGACGTTTCATGAGGTTGCCTATTATATTGTAACCGGAAGCGAGGATATTGTGGTCACTTCCACAGAGGAGGATTATCCGGGAGTAAAGCCTGGGATCAACATGGTCATTAACATCGACGGCAGACGGGAAGGAGTGGTAGGAATCACTGGAAATCCGGGAGAGATAAAGCCCGTCGCCCTAATCACTAAGATGGCCATCGAAGCCATGCTGAAATACGAGAAGCAGCAGGAGGAACTGAGACGCAGAAGGAATCGGAAGGAGCATTTCACAAACCTTTTGATCCATGTGGAATATCCGGATCCGGGGGAACTTCGGAGCGTAGCAAAGAAGCTTAATTATTCGGAAAACATCGTAAGAATCCCCATCTTGTGTAAGCTGGATGACATTAAGCCGGAGCCGTTTCTGGACATGATCAAGAACAGCCCCAGGCACGGGACAGAGGATATCAGCCTTGTCCTTGACAGCAGCCATATCCTCATATTTAAAACAATGCCGGATCAAGAACGAAAATTATTTGCCGATTACAAATACATTATTGCAGAATATTTAAGCACTGCCTTAAAATGGCTTCGGGAGCAGGAGAAGAACTGTAAATTCTACATTGGTACATTTCAGGGAAGCTTTACCCAGTATTATAATGCCTATCGGCACTGCAAGTGGCTGGAAGAAAATGCGGATTCCGGCTCTGCTGCTTTCTTTTATGATTATACAGGAAATTATGTGCGTTCCATCGTGCCGATGAATGAGCTGCAATGGATGTTCAACGTTTATGAAAGAGAGCTGAGTGAAGGATTTTTAAAGACATTCATGGAAATTGCAGGGGCTCTTATAAAGACAAATTATAATCTGGTATCGGCATCAAAAGAGCTTTTTGTGCATAAGAATACGCTTTTATACCGGTATAATAAGGTGAAGGATACCTTAAATATCAATCCCATAGAATCATCAGCAGACCGGTTTTTTATGGAAACCTTTTATAATTTTTTAAGAAAAGAATACTAGTTTTGTATCGACAATACAAAAAACAAGGTTATATTGATACTCATGGCATTAGAAATCTGGGGCGCAGTGGTGTTATGATAGCAGTATAAACTTTTGTATTGTTTGGAAGGGGGTCATTTTATGACAGGTTTACCACTGATTTTTATTTTTGTACTGGCAATTATCCTGATGATTATTTCAATCTCCAAGTTTAAGATTCATCCGTTTATTGCCATCATGAGCATCTCACTGCTTCTGGGACTTGTTGCAGGAATTCCGCTGGTGGATAAGACATTGGAGGATGGGACCAAGGTGAGCGGGCTTGCGAATGTAATAGGAGCCGGATTTTCCGGTACGTTCACTAGCATCGGTATTGTTATCATTCTTGGAGCTCTGATCGGGACCATATTGGAGAAAACAGGGGCTGCCCTTAAGCTGGCTGATATGGTGATCCGGCTTGTGGGGAAAAACAATCCGGTCCTGGCAATCGAGATGATGGGCTGGGTGGTATCCATCCCAGTATTCTGCGATTCCGGTTTCGTAATTTTAAACCCGATCCGGAAAGCCCTGGTAAACAGGACTGCCGCATCATCCGTAGCAATGACCGTGGGTCTTTCCTCCGGACTTTATATTTCCCACGTTTTCATTCCTCCAACGCCAGGTCCTATTGCGGCTGCTTCAACTCTTGGCATTGGGGAAAATCTGCTTCTTGTTATGGGAATGGGCGCATTATGTTCCATCTTCCCTCTGATCGCCGGGTTCTTCTTCGCAAAATACATTGGTGGAAAAGTACGGGCCGACGATGAAGCCGATATGGGCGAGATTGCAAAAACCTATGATGAGCTGGTTGCCGAATACGGGAAACTTCCAGGCGGTTTCAATGCCCTTGCTCCAATCATTCTTCCAATCCTTCTTATGGCTCTTTCCTCAGTTGTGGCAATGGCCAATATGCAGGGCTTTGGGGCTGATGTAGTTAAATTTTTAGGTACTCCTATCATAGCTCTGGCAGCAGGTACCGTGTGCGGAATCCTTCAGTTAAAGGGAGCCGGCAAAATGGAAGAATTTTATGAGATAACCAATGACACTTTAAAGACTGTTGGACCAATTCTGTTTGTAACGGCTGCAGGTGGCGTACTGGGCAAGGTAATTGCTTCCACCGATATGGTGAACTACATTAAGGATCATGCTTCCGTACTTAGCACCATGGGCATTTTCTTCCCATTCTTCTTGGCCGCTATCTTAAAGAGTGCTCAGGGTTCCTCTACGGTGTCTTTGACCACTACCGCAGGAATTGTAGCTCCGCTGCTTCCAATGCTGGGTCTTGAAAGCCCTGTACGTGTAGCACTTGCCTGTATGGCAATCGGCGCAGGAGCCATGACCGTTTCCCACGCAAACGATTCTTATTTCTGGGTGGTGACGAATTTCGGAGCCATGTCTCCGGAAAAAGGATATAAGACTCAAACGGTAGCAACACTGATTTTGGGAATCGCAGGAATCCTGGAAATATTTATTTTGTCTTTAATCCTGCATTAATATAAAGAAATGAAGATTAAAATTCACTGGTCTAGGGAGGACTTTGTATATGAAATTATTGTTTGCATCTGACTCGTTTAAGGGGACTCTTTCCAGTGAACAGACCATAGAACTGCTTAAAAAGGCTGCGGCAGAAGTGTTTGACCAATGGGAATGTACCGGAATACCCGTGGCTGATGGGGGAGAGGGAACCACGGATGCAGTGATCGCAGCCATTCAGGGAGAGAAAATTCCGTTAACTGTCTGCGGGCCTCTTCTTACTCCTGTTAATGCTTATTATGGAAAACTGGATGAGAAACGTGCCATTCTTGAGATGGCAGCGGCTTCCGGGCTTCCCCTGATCCCGAAAGACTTAAGGGATCCAAGAAACACAACAACCTATGGAACCGGGGAACTGATCAAAGATGCTTTGGACCGGGGCTTTACCGATATTTCTATAGCAATCGGCGGTTCGGCAACTAATGACGGCGGAATGGGATGTATGAAGGCGTTAGGAGTAAAATTCCTGGATTCAGAGGGAAGAGAGTTAGAAGGAACGGGAAAGGATCTGGAAAAGGTTGCACATATAGATATTTCCGGCCTCCACCCAAGAGTTTCTCAGGTGAAACTGACTGCCATGTGTGATGTTAATAATCCATTATGTGGAAAAGACGGCGCCACTTATACCTTTGGAGAGCAGAAGGGCGGTTCGCCCCAGGTCCTTGATGAACTGGAAAAAGGAATGCGAAACTACCGGGATGTGATGATACGGGAATTGGGGATTGATCCCGATAAAATACCTGGTTCCGGAGCCGCCGGGGGCTTAGGCGCAGCACTTCTTGTATTTCTACATGCGGATTTAAAATCAGGAATTGAAACGGTTCTGGATTTAATAGATTTTGATTCCCGCCTGGAAGATGTGTCCCTGGTTGTGACCGGAGAGGGGCGTACGGACTGGCAGTCCTGTTTTGGAAAGGTGATGCAGGGCGTTGGAATGAGGTGTAAGAGCAGAGGGATTCCGGCTGTTGCTCTGGTTGGGGCTATGGGAGAAGGGGCAGAGAAGATTTTTGACTATGGGATCTGTTCCATCATGACAACAGTCAATGGGGTCATGGAACTGGATACGGCACTGGAAAATGCCGAAGACTTATATTATCGGGGAGCTCTTCGGATGTTCCGTTTTATAAAGACTGGTATGGAAGTACAGAAAAAGGCTGCGGATATTTAAATCCGCAGCCTTTTTGCAGGCATTTGTCAGTAGACAGAAATCCTGAGACTATTAATATTTGTCATAAGTATCTTCTGTGGAAGAATCCTCCCAATCAGCAGGTTCTTCCCAATTAGCAGGCTCCTCCCAAGAAACAGGAGCCTTCCATGCTTCTTGTGGCTGGCTGGTCGTGGAAGGTTCTTTATCCATCAACTGAAACTTTCCAACCAGGGATTTAAGATTATAGGCCTGGGCGGTCAGCTCTTCGGAAGTTGCCGCACTTTCCTCTGATGTTGCGGAGGTGGTCTGTACAACGGCGGATATCTGGTCAATGCCGGTTGTAATCTGCAGCAATGCGTCAGACTGGGCGGCGGATGCTTCCGCAATTTCTGCGACCCTGACGGAAGAAATATTTGATTTTTCAACTACAAGCCGCAGAGCTTCTGCCGTATCACCTGCGATTTTTGTTCCGTTTCCAATGGCAGTAATCGCATTTTCAATAAGAGCCGTGGTATTTTTAGCAGCTTCCGCAGATTTACCGGCCAGATTGCGGACTTCATCGGCTACCACCGCAAATCCTTTTCCGGCGGAACCGGCTCTTGCAGCTTCTACAGCCGCATTTAATGCCAGGATATTGGTCTGGAAAGCGATATCGTCAATGGTTTTAATGATCTTGCTAATTTCACTGGATGTACTTGAGATTTCATTCATTGCTGAAATCATATCCTTCATCTTCTGATCGCTTGCCAGCATGCCTTCGCAAGCTTCCATAGACAGGGAATTTGCCTCTAAGGCGTTGGACGCATTTTCCTTTACCCGTTCTGAAACCTCGTTAATTGCTGCGGACAGCTCTTCGATGGAAGAAGCCTGTTCGGTAGCTCCCTGGCTGAGGGACTGGGAAGCGTCAGATACCTGGGAGGCCCCGGTGGAAACCTGTTCGGAAGCCTGGTCAATCTCTAAAAGTGTATCGCTTAAAGTAAGGCGGATATTCCTCATTGCTTCCAGGATATACTGGTAGGCGCCGGTGTATTTTTCCTCATGAATGGACGTTGCCTTGAAGTTGCCGTTGCTCATTTCGCCCAGAACCTCATTGATATCCTGGATGATGAATTTTAAGTTTTCCGCCATATCCATAAATGTTCTGGAGAGTACACCTATTTCATCCATGGACTGAACCTCCAGCTGGATATCCAAGTCACCGGAAGCGATGCTGGCTGCAGCGGACATCACACCGTCAATAGGACGAAGAGTCTTTTTTAAGAAAACAATGACAACCGCATTAATTATGATCAGTGCCAGGACTGCAAGAAGATTCATTACTTCAATGATCTTTACTACATCCTTTGTCAGATCTTTCTTTTCCAGACTACTGGCAGCCCACCAGGTCTGTGATCCGCTGGTAATCGGGTAATAATATCTGGATTCCATGGTTCCGTCGGATCTTTTGGTATCAATCTGGAATTCGGTTTTAGTCTGCTGCAGGGCTGTAATTTTAGCATAATCGGAAGGAGAAATCATCTCACTTAGGTTTCTGCCGATGTTATCGTTTGATTGGCTGTCATAGACAATCATGTTTTCTTCCGTGTAGATATCAACATACATGGTATGATATTTTGAATCTGTAGTTTTTATCTTAGAAAAGTTAGAAACGTTAATATCGGCCAGAATAACTCCGATGACGTCGTCCCCTTTCATAACAGGAAAAGCAATGGTACTCATCATAATTCCGTCGTAAAAATAAGGATCGGTGATATAAGTAGCCTTTGTTTCCTTGGCAACACGGTAATAATCCTTTGTGGAATAGTCGCTGTATGCTCCAAGAGACTGAGCGGTTTTATTTTCAGCCTCTTTTTTGTCTACATAGAGGGAGTAATCCTTGACACCGGGATCAAATTCTAATGGCTCAAAAAATGCACCGATCCCATAAATATCAGGATTGGTGTCCACGGTTGACCAGGCAGAATTTAAGATATAATTCTCGATCGCATAATTAATTTCCTTAAGTCCAACATCGTATACCCTGCTCTTACGGACGGTGCTTTTCCAATCGCCGATAGCGTTCTTATCGTTGTATGCACGGTATAAGTAATCCTGCAAATTTTTAGCGGTTCCAGAAGCATCGTTGATGATGGCCTGTACCATGAGGCCATTCTGGGCGGATATTCCTGAAAATTCACCGTTGATTGCCTTTGAAACTGCTTTACTTGCCTGCATTGCAGAGATCGTAATGAGCAAAATCAGGCTCGCGACCAGAATGATTCCCATAGCAATGGAAGTTTTTGCAGCAAGTTTCAAATTGCTGAACTTAAGCTTTTTCAATATCTTCATAATTGTATTACACTCCCTTTTATTTAATGATCGGTCCGCTCTGTGGAAAAAGCGGAAAATTTTACCAGCAAATGAGTGAAAAAATATACTGCATGTTATGCAGTAAAATTTTATGGTCTTATGCGGGTAAAAGAAAAGATCCTCCTTTCGTATTTTAAGCATGGTTTGTGACCTTGTTATACTACCTATATAACAATTATATATTCGACATAAAAGGACAAAAAAATAATAGTATATCTTGATTTTTCAAGAATCGCAGCAATTACTGCGGCAATTCTCAAGGCTTACAGGAAGAACTTTGGCCGCCCATAACTTATGGAAGCGGCCATTTTAAGAGAGCTTGAAATGCTCCGGGTATTTTTTTAAACTACATATAAAATCGTCATCCCTCTTAGCTTTTCTTCGATTTGCTGTCTTAAAAACTGTTCCCCACTGCTTCTTAAATCATCACGATAGCAGTATTTTCCCCGTCCACGCCCGGTCATGAGTTCTTTGTCATAAAGGCGTTCTGCCTGAGGAAATGCCTCTGTGTTGATTGCGTTTTGAACATAGCTGTAAGTCATGAAAATGATTTCAATGGGTGCTTGTTCTCTTACCTTTTTGGAAAGTCGGTCTGAGAGCGTATCAATCAGTTGAGAATACAGGTCTTTCCAGTCTTCGGTCATAATGATGGGAGCAATCAAAAGTCCTACCCGGTATCCGGCGTCACACATACTGTTTAAGGCGGTAATTCTGGCATCTAAGCCGGAGGTACCCGGTTCAAACCGGGTGATGATGGACTGGGGGTTGACACTCATCCGCATGATGACACGGCCTCCGTGGCTGATGCCGAGAAGGGGTTCTACCTTATTGAATTTCGTTGGGAAGGTGAGAAAACCATAGTTGCTCTTACTGAAATTTTCAATTGTCCATGCCAGATTTCCGGTTATGGTATTTTCAAGAACAAGATCACTGTTGCTTCCGATCTCATAGGTGTAATCTTTTTCAGAACGGGCTCCGTGGTCCATGATTTTTTTCAGCATCTGCTCCCGGTTTACAAACAAACGCAAATAAGCGCATTTGTTGTAGTTGCATACCAGATAGCAGTAGTGGCACATGGCGGTGCAGCCGGAAGAGGTATAAGGAACAAGAAAGTCCGATACCTTGTGATTGGGAACGAAGTTGTGGGTTTTGCGGACCCCTATGATGAGATGGTGCTTCATGGCCGGAAAATCACTATTTGGGCGGGTTCGCAGCTCGTCTATTTTATTGTGGCTTTTAATGGGAATCCATGGAATCGTGCTGTATTTTTCCTTTAGACGCTGGCCCAGCTCATATTCAAGGGATTCTGGTTCGTAATATATCTTATCTGGGAACATGGGATACCTCCGATAAGGAGTAGTATGTGTGAAAAGTTAAGAGGTAAACCCGTAAAACAGCATAATTTTTTATGAAATTTTTGTTGTAATTACAACGGACAGAAACAAAAGAGCATAGTATGATAGCTTCAGAAAGCAAATATGAGGAGGATATAAGGAATGGTTCGTAGAATTATTCAGATCGATAAAGAGAAATGCAATGGCTGTGGTCTTTGTGCGGCAGCATGCCATGAGGGAGCCATTGGAATGGTAAATGGAAAAGCAGAGCTTATGCGGGATGACTACTGCGATGGATTAGGGGACTGCCTTCCCACATGTCCTACCGGAGCCATTACATTCATAGAGCGGGAAGCTGCCGCTTATGATGAAGCAGCAGTGGAATTAAACAAGAAAAAGGCTGAGGCAAAAGTACACGCTTCCTTTAGCGGCTGCCCAGGAAGCCGGGCTATGCAGATAGAACGTACTGCCGAAACAAAGGAAATGGCTGAGGCTTCTGTCCAGTCCCAGTTAAGGCAGTGGCCGGTTCAGATCAAGCTGGTTTCTGTGAAAGCACCTTATTTTGAACAGGCGGATTTATTGATCGCTGCGGATTGCAGTGCCTATGCATATGGAGATTTCCATCAGAAATTCTTAAAGGGAAAGGTCGTTCTTGTTGGATGTCCGAAGCTGGACCAGGTAGATTACAGTGAGAAGCTGACGGAGATTATAAAGAACAACGCCATTCAAAGCATTACGGTCGTCCGAATGGAGGTACCATGCTGCGGTGGTCTGGAACATGCGGCCTTAAGAGCCCTTGCGGACAGCGGAAAAGAAATTCCATGTGACGTAGTTACCATATCTGTTGATGGGAATATATTATAAAATTAAAAGCGGAATCCGGGGATAGTTGAACCGGATTCCGCTTTTTAAATAGTAATACGAGATAAGGTCTGTCAGGCAGGAAGAAGTTATCCTTCATGGAGATCCTCTTTTAACGTGAACCGGTTCTTCTTATAGGTTAAAATCCCTTCGTCCTGCAATTTGCTCATTTCATTGGACAGGGCACTGCGGTCAATGGATAAGTAATCCGCCAGCTGCTGCCTGTTAAATGGAATATCAAAGGTGGAGGAATTGTTTTTTAAGGATTCAGCGGAAAGGTAGGAGAGCAGTTTTTCCCTGATGGTCTTTTTGGACATATGCTGCATTTTTTTCGTGAGGATTAAATTCCGCCTGGCTATGGAAGATAAAAAATTTTGCAGCAGGCGTGTGTGGAAGGTGCATGCGGAGGTGCACACGTTCAGTATCCTGTTAAAATCCATGAACAGCACATCGCATTCGGAGTCAGAGATAACACTCATTTCAATGGGTATAGAGGGGATGCAGGCATAGGTTTCCGCAAAAAGAGCGCCGGACATCGCCTCAGAAATAATGGTCCGTTTGCCCCAGAAATCCTCTTGTATGATAAGAGCAGTCCCGGTCAGCACCATTCCAACGGAACGAATGTAATCTCCGCTTCTTATGATAAATTCATCTTTTTTATAATGTTTAATCCGGGCAGACAGGCATTTTAACATTGCGCTTATTTCCTCTGGCTGGACTCCGGAAAACAGGTTTGACTTTCTTAATATGGATAAGTACTCCTCCATTTGCCGTCTCCTTTTAATTTATTTTTATAATGTTGTAATTACAACAGAAATGATGAGATTATTATATTATAATCGGCTTATAAAAGCAATAGAAAAACAAGGAGGAAGCCAAATGTCAGAGAAATTCATTAAAAATATAAAGCACGAAGAAATCGTAATGTTATCTGATCTGGTTCAGGCTAATGAAGGCCAGATCGTCAGCAAGACCCTTGCACAGAATGAAGCCCTTAGCATTACGTTATTTGCATTTGATAAAGGGGAAGAAATCAGTACCCACGAATCCAACGGAGACGCCATGGTGACTGTTTTGGAAGGAACCGGGAAATTTACGGTAGATGGAAAGGAATATCTGTTAAATGAAGGAGAAACTCTTATCATGCCTGCCAAAAAGCCTCATGCGGTTTATGCAGAAGAACGCTTTAAGATGATATTGGTTGTAGTGTTTTAACCAGTTGAAATAAAAAGGACAGAATAGAAAGGTTGGATATAGATATGGATAGTAAGATGTTTTGCTTTCAGTGTGAGCAGACGGCAGGCTGCAGCGGATGTACGGGCAGCGCAGGAGTGTGCGGCAAATCTGCCAGCACTGCAAATTTACAGGATGAACTGACAGGCGCCCTGATCGGTCTGGCAAAGGCATGCGGCAATAATTCCCCTTTGGAGACTACCACAAGAATCCTTATAGAAGGGCTGTTTACCACCATCACAAATGTAAATTTCAATGATGAAGTTTTAGTAGAGATGATTAAAAGGGTACGGGAAGAAAAAGAAAAGATCGTGCCGGATTGCAGCAAATGTACCTCTGTCTGCGGAAATACTTCCGATTATGATATGAAGAACATTTGGGAGGCAAAGGAAGATATCCGTTCCTTAAAATCTTTGATTTTATTCGGACTTCGGGGCGTTGCAGCCTATGCCTATCATGCTATGGTTTTAGGATATGAAGATGAAGGGGTCAATCATTTCTTTTATAAGGCATTGTCAGTCATTAGCTATGATCTGACCATGGAGCAGTTGCTTCCGGTGGTTCTTGAAGTGGGAGAAATCAATTTAAAATGTATGGAATTGCTTGATAAAGCAAATACCACCGCATTTGGAACTCCGGAGCCAACCAAAGTGCCTCTTACCATTGAAAAAGGTCCGTTTATCGTAATCACCGGACATGATTTATATGATTTAAAGCAGCTTCTTGAGCAGACAAAGGATAAGGGGATCAATATCTATACCCATGGAGAGATGCTTCCGGCCCATGGCTATCCTGAATTAAAGAAATATCCTCATTTAAAGGGGAATTTCGGAACTGCCTGGCAGAATCAGCAAAAAGAATTTGATAACCTTCCTGCACCCATTCTTTTTACCACAAACTGCCTGATGCCTGTGAAGAAGAGCTATGCTGACCGTGTATTCACCACAGAAGTGGTTTCCTATCCGGAAATGGTCCACGTAGGAGATGACAAAGACTTTACTCCTGTCATTGAAAAGGCGCTGGAGCTTGGCGGATATGAGGAAGATCATGAAATGACAGGAATCAATGGCGGCAAAGAAGTTATGACAGGATTTTCCCATGGAACCGTATTGGGAGTTGCAGATCAGGTCATTGATGCAGTGAAGCAGGGAGCGATCAGCCACTTCTTCTTAGTAGGCGGCTGTGACGGTGCTAAGACAGGAAGAAATTATTATACCGATTTTGTAAAGCTGACTCCTAAGGATTCTATTATTTTAACTCTTGCCTGCGGAAAATACCGTTTTAACGACCTTGACCTTGGAACCATTGGAGGCCTTCCGAGAATTATGGATATGGGGCAGTGTAATGATGCATTCAGCGCCATCAAGGTAGCGGTGGCTCTGGCAGAAGCCTTTGGATGCGGGGTCAATGAACTTCCCTTGTCCATGATATTATCCTGGTATGAGCAGAAGGCAGTATGCATTCTTCTTACCTTGCTGCACCTTGGAATCAAGAATATCTACCTGGGGCCATCTTTACCTGCATTCTTATCACCAAATGTATTAAACTTCCTTGTTGAAAACTACGGAATATCACCCATCAGCACACCGGAAGAGGATTTAAAGAAAATTCTTGGATAATATAAAATAATAAATAATAAATCAGGAGGATTATCATATGATAACGAAAGAAATGTATATCGGAGAAATTTTAAGAAGCAACCCAAAGGCAGCAGAGATTTTAATGGGCTGCGGCATGCACTGTCTGGGATGTCCGTCATCCCAGATGGAATCCTTAGAGGATGCTTGCATGGTTCATGGGCTTGATGCAGACACAGTGCTGGACAAGCTGAACCAATAAGGAAAGAGGTGTAACATGAGTGCCTTTTTAGGACCGATTCATACTTGGTTATATAACAAAATAAAATTTCAGGATGCAATGACTGACGCAATTTTAGACTTCGCAGAAGAAAATGGCTGCGGCAAAGAGCTTAGAGCCAGGACTGACGGTAGATACGGAGTGCTTGAAAAGGGAAATCTGGAGGATATGATCGATACAGGCAATATCCACGGCTGGCTGCAGGAAAAAGTGAGCCTGGTGGAAAACAGACTTGCTTATGTGGTCACCGAACTCATAGAACCGGATCAGGAAAGATTGTCTCATATCGTTCATGCTGTCATGGAATTTGGAAAAAGAAATTCTGCGGATAAAAATATCACAGTCCGCAAAGCCTATGATTATCTGGAAAGCACCTTGTTAAACGGCATGCCCTGTGACAGAGTGAACGAACTGGTCCAGGAGACGGAAGACAATCTGGTATGGAGACAGACCCAGGATATCCATGGTGCTTATTGGACGATGATCCATGGAGATGTAACACATTATTACGCCTTAAGAGAATCTCTGATAAAAGGAATGTTTGAGGATTCTGAACTGGAATTTCATCAGATCGAGGATCAGGTATATGAATTGAGGAGACGCTTATGTACGGAATAGATATATTAATGAAGGAGCATGAGAACATTCTGGTTTTCACCGACTTTTTAAGAAGAATTTCCGCCGATATCCTGGAGGGGAAACCGGTGGATGCCCCATTGCTTCGGGAATGTCTTGAATTTGCAAGAAATTACGCGGATAAGCATCATCACGGAAAGGAAGAAAAGATCCTGTTCCGGATTATGATGGAAAATATGGGGCCTGTTGCGGAAAAGCTAATCAGGAATGGCATGCTGGTTGAGCATGATCTGGGAAGATTGTATCTCTCCGAGCTGGAAAAAGCCATTGATGAATATGAGAAAAATCCAGGAACAGAGCCAAAGTTAGATATCATCTCCAATGCGGTTGGCTATGGCGCCTTATTAAAGCGCCATATTGAAAAAGAGGATGAGGCCGCCTATGCATTTGCAGTTCGTGCACTGGCAGAAGATAAATTAAAAGCTGTGGATGATGAGACGGAATCATTTGAGAGGCAGGCAAAGGATCAGGGCGTACAGGATAAGTACGAGTCCTGGATCCGCGAAAAAACAAGGTAATAAGGAACCGGACGGCCTGAAGGGGAAACAGGCCGTCTCTCCTGTTACAAGGAAAATACAAAAGAAAGGGGCTTACAGGTGGAATTAAAAAATTATATGGAGCAGCATGATCGGATCCGAGAAGAATTAGTGATCTTGAAAACGCTGTGTAAAAACAGGGACTTAGAACAAACGGCATCGGAAATCGCCTTACATATAAACAGTCTTGCCGGAAAGCTGAAAATACATTTATCTTCGGAGGATCAGTATCTTTACCCGGCCTTCCTAAGATCCGGTGATTCAAAGCTGGTGAGTCAGGCGGAGGAATATCAAAGGGAAATGGGGAACCTGCTTTCCATGTTTACGGAATTTAAGGAAAAGTATAATACGAAGATAAAAATCCTTTCAGAAAAGGAAAGCTTTTTCGGCGAAGCTGAAAAAATCATGAGAAGCATTGATATGAGAATGCAAAAAGAAGAAAGCGGTTTATACCGTCTGGTAAGATAAGAGAAAAGGGCCCGGAGGCTGTGCACGAATACTTAGTGCAACAGTCTCTTTTTTTGTTATAAAACCGTAAAAATGGGAAGGCTAATTCTAGATTCCTTCGTATAAAGAAAGGGTAAAGATTTGCTAATATTCAATATCATTTAATAAAAACGATTTACATTGTTATCATTTTTTTTTATACTTTTTCAGAAAGGTGTGGTAACAATGATAGGAAAACGTATTAGAACTCTACGCGAAGAGCGGCATTTGAGCCAGGAAAAACTGGCTGCGGAGCTTGGAGTGAGCCGAATGACGGTGAACAACTACGAGAATGAGAAACGGGCACCGGACATTGATTTTGCCGGGCATATAGCGGATTATTTCGGAGTGACGGTGGGATATTTAATGGGAGCGACTGAGTATCGCTACAAGCAGGATGAAATCATTTCTCTTAAAAGAGCGGAAACGCTGTTCCGTATCATGGAGAAGCTTCCCCAGCCGGAGATACAGGAAATGATCTCTTCTCTTATTGAGACCCTGGAAAAGTCCGTCGAGTTGGATATGACCGATGAAATTGTGCATGTAGTAAATATGCTCTGTGTACAGGTACGAAGGCTTTTATACAGCTATGAAAATTTAAAGGGTGAAATTGCGGACCCAAGAGTCGTTTATGATGCAGCATTCCAGTCGATCAAGCAGATCACGCAAGAGGTGGACCACTGTGCGGAAACCATGGAGCGGAGACTGGAACGGTTGATGGAAAAGAAATTAAAGGAGCCAGTGAATGAAGAATAATAACTGAAAGGAGGATGATTAAGTGGAAAATTGGTATGTAGCTAGCATAGCAGAGACACTTGAACATTTTAACACGAACGAAAATACTGGAATATCGGATCAAGAGGTGGCAAACCGGCAAAGCAAGTATGGTAAAAATGAGTTTGCGCAGCAGGAAAAAACTAGTCTGATCAATGAAATTTTGCACCATTTAAAAGACATTTCAACCATAATCCTGCTTCTGGCTGCCTTGCTGTCTTTAGGGCTGGCATTGAAGGATGGTCATGGCTTTATAGAGCCGGTTGTAATTGTTTCTATTGTTGTCTTAAATCTTATACTTGCAATTACCCAAGAGCGAGGCGCTGAAAAAGCCTTAGAGGCATTGTCCAGCTTAAACTCTCCTAACTGTATTGTTATGCGGGATGGCATTCAAAAAGAGATGGATACAAGTGAATTGGTTCCGGGTGATATTATTAAGCTTCAGCTGGGAAGCATTGTTCCTGCTGACGCACGCCTGATTATCAGCACCAATTTACAGGTGGATGAATCGGCGCTCACAGGAGAAAGCGAGCCTTCGGAAAAAGATGCAGATATTCTGCTGCAGGGTAGTATTCCCCTGGGAGATCAGCTTAATATGGTATTCTCCAGCTGCCATGTAACATCAGGACATGGATTAGCCGTTGTTACTGCTACCGGAATGCAAACGGAGATGGGGAAGATTGCAGGATATTTAAATGATTCACAGAAAATAAAAACACCGCTGCAGCAGCGCTTGGAGCGCGTTGCAAAGTCTATAAGCATTGTGGCGATTGCCGCCGCCGCATTGCTCTTTGCCATCGGTCTTTTACAGGGAGAATCCGTTTGGTCCATGGTTATGCTTGCAGCCACTCTGGCCGTAGCAGCGGTACCGGAAACCTTAAATTTAATTGTAACCTTATCCCTTTCCCAGGGTGTAAAAAATATGGTGAATAAAAATGCGCTGATCCGCAAGCTTTCTGCAGTAGAGACACTGGGAAATACCTCGGTCATCTGCTCAGATAAGACCGGAACACTGACTCAGAACCGAATGACCATAGAAAAGCTATGGATTCCTGGAAATGAGCCGTTTGAAGCGGGAGATGAATTTGTTAAGGATCAGACAGAGCTACTGACACTGTTTGCTCTGGCAAGCAACGCTTCTGTTCAGGAAGAAGAGGATGGCACCTTAACTATCATGGGAAATCCGACCGAGAAAGCCATCATGCGCCTTCTGCATGAAAAGGGCTTATCCAAAGAACGTATATCGAAGCAATACCGTATGGTAGGAGAAATCCCTTTTTCTTCCGAACGTAAGATGATGACCATTGTTTTGGAGGCTTCCTCAGGAGGATATGTAATCCTTACCAAAGGTGCTCTTGATCGATTGCCTCTCAAAGCTTTTGATGAGAAAACTAAAAAAGAGGTTGACTCCGTTCATAAGATTTTTGCCGAGGAAGCACTTCGTGTCCTGGCCCTTGGAATCCGGCATGTGAATGAGGCTCCTTCCATGGAAACACCGGAAGAAATTGAACGGGATCTGGAATTATGCGGGCTTATTGGTTTAATTGATCCGGCTCGTCCGGAAGCAGCCCAGGCAGTGGAAAGGGCAAAGATGGCCGGAATCCGCACCATCATGATTACCGGGGATCATGCGGCAACAGCTAGTGCGATCGCAAGAAACATTGGAATTCTTGGTGAAAATGAAAAGGTTCTCACTGGTCAGCAGCTAAATGATATGCCAGATGAAGACCTTTGCAGGAATATCCATCATTACTCTGTTTATGCCCGGGTTTCCCCTGAGGATAAGATCCGCATTGTAGAAGCATGGCAGGAAAACGGGGAAGTTGTTTCCATGACGGGTGACGGTGTCAATGACACACCGGCATTGAAGGCAGCAGATGTGGGAATCTCCATGGGTCAAAGCGGGACTGAGGTAGCAAAAAGTGCTTCTGACATGGTATTAACAGATGATAATTTTGCTACGATTATCGATGCGGTATCAGAAGGAAGAAATGTTTTCTCGAATATCAGAAAAACTGTTTACTTTCTGCTGGTTTGCAATATTTCGGAAATTGTCATTATGCTGGTTGCCCAGTTAAAAGGCTGGGGGATCCCTGTAACACCAATCATGCTGTTGTTAGTCAACGTGCTGGGTGACGGTATTCCGGGAATTTGCTTATCCAGAGATACTTCGGATCCTCGCCTTATGGATCGGGAGCCTATCCGCAGAGACGAAGGATTTTTAGCCGGAGGCCTTCTTAAAGTAATTATACAGCAAACCATTGCATGTTCGGTTGTGGTTCTGATTGGATATTACATTGGTACGTTCCGGGCACTTCCGGGAATGGAGGGACCCTCTCAAGCAATCGGGCAAACCGTTGCCTTCCTGGTTTTAGGTTGGACCTCTATCCTTCATTTATTTACAGTCCGCAGCAGAAAGTCCGTCTTCAAGCGGGCAGTTATGGATAATCCGCCGGTATTATACAGTACCATGGGTATGATCGCAGTATTCAGCCTTCTTGTGGCATTCCCGCCCATTGGAAAAATTTTTGGTTTAACTGCCATAGGTTCATATCACTGGCTCCTTGCAGCTGGTCTTTCCCTAATACCGACGGTAGTAGCTGAGATTGGAAAATT
This sequence comes from Lacrimispora sanguinis, assembly GCF_044987295.1. Taxonomy (NCBI): domain Bacteria; kingdom Bacillati; phylum Bacillota; class Clostridia; order Lachnospirales; family Lachnospiraceae; genus Lacrimispora; species Lacrimispora sanguinis. The sequence goes on from NZ_CP173277.1 coordinate 5,187,976, forward strand.
AATCGATAACCAGACAAGCATTCGCGAGATCAATGAATATCGGAATCGTTTGATCCGACACCGGATAAGAAAAGACGATAGCTTTTAAAAAAAACCTAAAAATAGCAGGCAGCGAGAAAACCACTGAGCAATCAGAGGTCCAGTAGCTGTTTGCTATTTTGATTTTATTCAGATGTAAAAATCAATTGCCCAAATAAGCATTTAGAAGTATAATAATTGAAGTGCTTTTTTATTCCTACTAAATTGATAGAAAATTAAAGAAAGAGGTAGAATTAAGTGTTGAACCAGTTTTCAAGAACCCAGTTGTTATTGGGTGAAGATGCCATGGAAAATTTAATGAGTGCAAAGGTTGCTGTATTTGGAATCGGCGGCGTGGGCGGATATGTGGTAGAAGCCCTGGTAAGAAGCGGAGTCCGTTCCTTTGTACTGGTTGATGATGATAAGGTTTGCCTTACGAATATAAACAGGCAGATCATAGCCACCAGAAAAACGGTAGGCAAATATAAAGTTGAAGTAATGAAGGATAGAATATTGGAAATCAATCCGGATGCCGAAGTGGAAATGCACCAGTGCTTCTACTTACCGGAGAATGCGGATGATTTTGATTTTAAAAATTATGATTATGTAGTGGATGCAGTTGATACCGTAACCGCAAAGCTTGAACTGATCATGCGGTCCAAAGAGGCAGGCGTACCGGTCATCAGCTGTATGGGTGCAGGCAATAAACTGGATCCTACAAAATTTCAGGTGGCGGATATTTATAAAACCACCATGTGCCCCCTTGCAAAGGTTATGCGAAGAGAGCTTAAGAAGCGGGGCGTAAAGAAGCTTAAGGTTGTTTATTCCACAGAAAAGCCAACAAGGCCTTTAGAGGATATGTCCATCAGCTGCAGGACAAACTGCATCTGCCCGCCGGGAGCCAAACATAAGTGCACGGAGCGGAGAGATATTCCCGGAAGTGTGGCCTTTGTTCCTTCTGTGGCAGGGCTTATAATAGCCGGAGAAGTGATCAAGGATCTGTCACTGAATGGAAAGATGGGGAGGTAATCACATGTTTGACGGCAATATGGCTCATGAACACGATCTGTCTTTAGAACAAATGAAGAAAATGAGCCCGGAGGAATATGTGCTTGTAGACGTCAGGGACCAGACGGCATACAACCATGGATTTATACCGGGAGCTATTAATATAGAAAAAGAAGCATTGTTAAACGGAGAGCCTTCCATTCCAAGGGATAAGAAGATCATATTATATTGCTTAAAAGGAATCATCAGTGAAGAGGCTGCAGAGCATCTGACAGAACAGGGATACGAAGCATATAATCTTCGCGGCGGCTATGGAGAATGGCTGCTTCGCGCCATGGAAAAAGAGGATACGGGAAAAGAACGCCTGGAAGAAATAGAAAAGAGCATCCGGAAGAAATTTCATAAGGAACTGTTCAGTAGATTTGCCAAGGCCGTCAATGAGTATGAGCTGGTAAAAGAAAACGACAGAGTTGCCGTTTGTATTTCAGGCGGTAAGGATTCCATGCTCATGGCAAAGCTGTTCCAGGAATTAAGGCGGCATAATAAGTTTCCTTTTGAACTGATCTTTCTTGTTATGGACCCAGGCTATAATGAAACCAACCGGCAGGTAATCGAAAGCAATGCAAAGCTTTTGGATATTCCCATCACCGTATTTGAAACCCAGATTTTTGATGCGGTTTATGACGTGCAGAAATCCCCGTGCTATCTGTGTGCCAGAATGAGACGGGGCTATTTATACAGCAAGGCAAAGGAACTGGGCTGTAATAAGATTGCCCTGGGACATCATTATGATGATGTGATTGAAACAATTCTGATGGGAATGATGTACGGAGCACAGATACAGACCATGATGCCCAAGCTGCACAGCACGAATTTTGAAGGAATGGAACTCATCCGCCCGATGTATCTCATACGGGAGGATGACATTAAGGGCTGGAGAGATTACAATGATCTGCACTTCATTCAATGTGCATGCCGGTTTACCGATACCTGCACGACCTGCAGGACTGACGGCAGCACAGGATCCAAAAGAATGGAGATAAAGAACTTAATCAAGCAGTTAAAGGAAGTTAACCCGTATATTGAAAGTAATATTTTTAAGAGCGTGGAAAATGTGAATTTAAATACCATCATTGCTTATAAGGAAAATGGAAATGTACATCACTTCCTTGACGGTTATGATTTGGACATATAATAATGAATCCGGAGGCTATGTCTTATGAAGATTTCAACAAAAGGCCGCTATGCGGTCAGACTTATGATAGACCTGGCTGAGCACAATCATGGAGAATTTATTCCTCTCATGGATATTGCAAAGAGACAGGAAATATCGGAAAAATACTTAGAATCCATTGTTTCTGTTCTGAGTAAAAGCAATCTGCTCATTTCCTTAAGGGGAAAGGGCGGCGGTTATAAGCTTGCAAAAAACCCGGAGGATTACACTGTGGGCAGTATATTAAGGCTCACAGAAGGATCTCTTGCTCCGGTTTCCTGTCTGGAAGGAGAGGTGAATGACTGCACAAGGGCTTGTCATTGCCGGACACTTCCCATGTGGGAGGGATTCAATAAACTGATTAATGATTACTTTGACGGAATAACCATCGCTGATCTGGTTTCAGGCAGCGATTATTCAGACGATTACATTATATAATTCAAATGCAAAAGAGTGCTAAAAGAATTCCCAATTATTTCCACTGGAAAAATGGTAACAAGAGTGTTATTATATGTTTGTAACATAAATGACATACAAACGTAACACAAATGTAACAATTTCAAAGGAGGCAATTGAATTGAGAAAACTAACGGCACTTGGAATGATTACACTTACTTTAACAAGTATGATACCATTGACAGCTAATGCGGCGGTAACAAGACCTTACAGCCAGTGCAACAATGGGAGAAATGTAGTAGCAGTGAGCAAGAACTGTAATTTAGATGATTTAAAATCCAGATTGCAGCAATTAGGAGTTGATGGAAGTAACTGCGATTGGTCTAAGCTCATCAATAACAGCAATAACGGCAAGAATTGTAACAATGGTAATACTGGTAATACTGGCAATAACGGTAATACTGGCAATACCGGAAATACTGGAAATAATGGAAATACCGGAAATACCGGAAATAATGGTAATACCGGTAACAACGATAATACTGGTAATAATGGAAATACCAGTACTACTCCAGATGACTCAACTACAACTAATAAGTCCTATACCCAGCAGGTAGTAGACCTTGTAAATGCTGAAAGAGCAAAAGAAGGACTGGCTCCTCTTACCATTGATCCTAATGTAGAGAAGGCTGCAACCGTCAGAGCTAATGAAATTCAGTCAAATTTTGACCATACACGTCCAAATGGCAGCTCATTCTCAACCGCTTTAAAGGAGCAGGGTGTGAATTACCGTGGCGCAGGTGAGAATATCGCATGGGGACAGAAAACTCCTCAGGATGTTGTAAATGCCTGGATGAACAGTGCGGGTCACCGTGCAAACATCATGAATAAGAGCTATACACATATCGGTGTAGGTAATACTCAGAATAACTCCGGAACACAGTACTGGGTACAGTTATTTACATACTAAAATATTAATGCCTTGTAAATCAAGGTAATATAAGAAATGGGCGGCTTTCATTTGACAACTCTTTATTAAGATGTTGGCAAATGGAGGCCGCCTTTTCGAATATATCCATTGGAATACCACATATGAGTCTGTACATCTATTATGCCGGCACCATTTTCTATCAACACTGTAGTTTGTATCAATTCCGTAATAACCTCTGAAAATATTACGAAATTATTACAAGATTATTACACTGATTTTGTTATTTCTGACATTAGTACTAATGTTTCCGTCTTTTATTTACATCTTTACAAAATCATGGTACGGTAAAATCAAAGGGGAGTAGTTACCAATGGTCTACTGATTATGAAATATTATACGGTAATTTATCTTCCGGTCAGTATCGAATAATAAAAGGTTTTAGAATCGAACTACAACAGGGGACTCCTAAAGAATATTTTATTTGTGCTGAGTTTTCAATTTAAGTAGAAGAAACCGCTGATTTAACAAGAACAGGGCTATTCGCCCTGTTCTTGTTCGTCTAACTGCTTTTGAATTTTTGCCTGATTTTTCTTGTTTAAATAATTAAGGCAAGACATTACAACAAAAGTTGAAATGGTCGCGCTTATAAAAGTAATTGCCAGCACGGCGATAAAATACACGATTCCTTCTTCTTTATATTTTTCTGCGTACTGGACATAGTTCAAAACACCGTTAATTACCGTTACTACAAGTCCGGCTACTATACTGTTCACAAAAGGAATGGCTTTAGCCCGTTTACCTTCGCCGTATATGTCAAGTCCCAAGGTCATGTACCGTATTGTCATATATAGTGACATACCAAAAAAACAGATAACCTCAACGGCATATTGCTTAAACGGAGCGTTTAGCAGAAATTGTTGTACAAGTATTGAACCGAGAAGTACAATCATTAAAATACCGTATGCTTCACTATTTATTTTACGACGTTGTGCTACAACTCTTTCGTCTTGCATATCTTGTTTTTTCATTTCGTTTCCTCCCAAAATAAATCATTTAATGTTTTGCCAAGCGCCTTACAAATCGATATACAAAGGTTTAGTGTGGGGTTATATTCCCCTGATTCTATGAGCCCGATCGTTTGTCGGGTAACTCCTACGGCTTTTGCCAAATCATCTTGTTTCATATCAGCTTCCATTCGGGCGATTTTCATTCTCTTGTTTTTCATGGAATGCCCCCTTTCGTAGTCATATGATACATCATATATTACATTATGTCAAGTATATATTGCATTTCAGACTACACAGGATGGAGCTCTGGCGGGGGATAAGCCCGTCAGATTACCCCTATCGAGGTGTCGTACTCTCTTGCGGAGAGAAACGCATGAGAGTATGATACAACCAAAACAGAGGAACAACACTGCATAAGGAAATCGGGACGTCTGCGAACAGACGCCCCGCCCCTATCCTACGATTTAATCGAAGAAGCGTTATCGTATTATAAATACACGATTGTAAAGGGTGCTATATGAGCCCTTTAAGATATACCAAGGCCAGCACTGGTATAGCCTGAGATGGTGGCTGCTACGTCGAGACCAGCAGTGACCTCTGCGGAGAATAATAAAAGCAATCTAGTTCCTGCGGTAACAGGAATGTTCAGTCCGGTGGTGATACCGCTGCTGATACTACCGACAGATATTGCTCCTGTGAGGGAAGGCGACAGTGTGACCACTGCGCCCGGCACAGCAACGAAGGTGTTGTTAGGTGTAGTGGACTGGAACAACTGAGCAGTTACTGTTACAGTTGAGCCAATCAGGCTGAGAGCAGCACTAATGCTCAAATAACCTGCCAAAGAGGTAATAATCCCATTCCTGGGCATGGAAAATGCCATGTTTGTCAGCCCCAGCAAATTGACTGTTCCGCTGGCAGCGGAAATGCCTGAAAAGTTGATTCCGAATCCAACTGCGCTTGAAGTGTTAAGCAATCCACCGAGTACTGTGGTCAAAGTAACAGGTGTACCGGAGGCAAACGGAATAATTGCTCCATTGCCCGCTAAGCCGGTAGGTCCAGTAGGCCCGGTGGGTCCGGCTATGCCAATAGGCCCAATAGGCCCAGTAGGCCCAGTGGGTCCGGTAGGTCCAATAGGTCCAGTGGGTCCGGTTACGCCAATAGGTCCAGTAGGTCCAATAGGTCCAGTAGGCCCAGTGGGTCCGGTTACGCCAATAGGTCCAGTAGGTCCGGTAGGTCCAATAGGTCCAGTAGGCCCAGTGGGTCCGGTTACGCCAATAGGTCCAGTAGGTCCCGTGGGCCCTGCTAAGCCAATAGGCCCAGTAGGTGCCTCTGTTATAATTGGACTAAGTAAGTGAAAGCCGCTATATCAAAGGGTTTTCGCTAATCTTAGTCCAATTTTTTTACCCTATTTACCCATTACCCAAAATCTTTTTACCTAAGAAAGGAGAGCGCCGATGGCGAAAATCATTGCAATTATCAACGAGAAAGGCGGAGTGGGCAAAACAGCCACGGCTACCACCCTTGCCTATCTCCTGTCCAAGAGAGGACACCGTACCGCCTTGCTTGACTTTGACGGTCAGGGGCATTCCAGCATTATCTTTGGCGTGAAGAACCCCAATAAACTGGAGGTCACAATTAACACCCTGTTGCGCAAGCTGGTTGAGGACGAGCCTTTACCCGCACCTGAAAGCTACATCATCAAAACCGAGTGCGGTGTTGACCTAATCCCATCCAATACCCAGCTTTTCACCCTTGAACGCAATCTCTGCAATGTAGATTTCAGAGAGAGGATTCTGACCCAATATATTGACACCATCAAGGACAGTTATGAGTACATTATCATCGACTGTATGCCGCAAATGGGTACGCCGATGATTAACGTGATGATGTGTGCCGACAGCATTATCATCCCGACACAGGCGGAGCTTTTGTCGGCCCAAGGTCTTGCAGAGTTGCTCAAGCACCATCAGGCAATTCAGCGTAATAGTAACCACCGCCTGCGTATCGAGGGCATCTTGATTACCATGGATTCCCCCAACACGATACTTTCAGCACAGGTGAACGAACTGATTCAACGTGGTTTTGCTGACAAGGTTCCCATTTTCAAGACCCGCATTCCCAGGTCTATCAAGGTTGCGGAGGCCGTGCTTCACCATCAGACTATTTGCGAGTTTCTGCCAGGAAACCCTGCGGCAATCGCCTATGGGAAATTTGTGGACGAACTGCTTTTGGGTGGACACAGCAAAATTGCGGAAAGGAGCGTTTAACCTATGGCTATACCAAAGCCCAAAGCAGCCCTAATTGACTTTGATGAAATGCTGGGTATAGAGCCCCAGCAAGATGCCGCCCCTGCTCCTGTGCAGGGCGGTATCTTGGAAATGGATTTCAGTTTGATGGAGTCCTTTCCAAATCACAGGTTCAAACTCTATGAGGGACAGCAGCTTGACGATATGGTAGACAGTATCCGCCAGTTTGGTATTCTGCTCCCCATTATCCTGTGGTACACTGAGGACGGACGGTACATTATTCTCAGCGGACATAACCGTAAAAACGCCGCCCAGCTTGCCGGGTTTACAAAAGGTCCCGTTATCATCAGAGAAAATCTGACCTATGAGGATGCCGTCCTGATCGTGACGGAAACCAATCTGCGCCAGCGTTCTTTCTCCGATATGAGCCATTCGGAACGTGCCTACTGTCTTGCACAGCATTATGAAGCCATGAAATGCCAAGGCAAAAGAAACGATCTTTTAGCAGAGATTGAAATGCTCTTAAACCCGCAGGACACCAGCGAAAATGAAACCTTGGCTGAACCTCAGACGAGGTTTAGAACAGACGCAAAACTTGGTCAGGATTACGGGCTTTCAAGGGACAAGGTGGCAAAATACATCCGTATTTCAAATCTTATCGAACCTCTCATTTTCCGTGTTGATAGTGAAGAGATTGCCTTTCTTGCCGCCTATGACCTCTCTTTTGTAGAGGACGAAACACAACAGCAGAGAATAGCCGACCTCATGGAGTCCGACAGCTACAAGGTAGATACGAAAAAGGCGGAGTTGTTCCACAGCTACTATAAGGCTGGCAAGCTAACTGATACCGCCATTGTGCAAATTCTTTCAGGGGAGAAAACCCGCAAACCCAAAAGCAACAAGCCACAGCCGGTCAAAATCAAGCCTGCGGTCATCTCCAAATATTTTACCGCACAGCAGACCCAAAAGGAAATTGAGGAAGTCATTGATAAGGCTTTGGCCCTGTACTTTGAAAACCAAGAATCGGAGGTGACAGTTTGAACAAGGCGACCATTCTTGCCGACCTATATAAAAAGTCGGTGCAGGAATACACGAAAAACCCTGTGGAGTGGAAAGGTCTGCTGTCCTGTGTGGCGAGGTATTACAAGCGTTCCTTTGATAGTGCGGTACTCGTTTACGCACAGCGGCCTGATGCAACCCAGCTTGCCACCTTTGACGAATGGCATGACAAGCGAATTGACCGTAATATCAATGCAGGGGCAAAAGGTATAGCTGTCATCGACATGACAAACCCCACAGCAAGTTTGAAGTATCTGTTTGATTTCATGGACACCAACGGCAGTGAGCAGAGTTTCAAAAAGGTTATGAGCTACCTGTGGGAGTTGGAGGATCAGTATAAACCCAGCGTGTTGGCGAGATTTCACGAAAAGTACAATACCCCAACCTCCAGTATCGAAATGTGCCTGTATAAGCTGGTACAGCAAAGGGTTCGTCAGGTTTTAGCTCAGTACATGGACAATTTCAAGGTGCGTGACGAGAGTAGTGTACTCTACGATGCTCCCATTGAAGCGGTAAAAGCGGAGTTTATGGAGCTTGTCACCGACAGCGTAGCTTATACGGTGTTCTGCAAATGTGGGCTTTCCACCGAGATGTTTGATGAACACACCTTTGAGAACATCAGCCACTTTAACAGCATGGAGCTGTTTATGACTATGGGAAGCTGTACGGTTTCCCTTGCAAGACCCATCCTGAGAGAAATCCATCAGGAAATCCAACAAATTAAAATCGAAAGGAGCCAAATTTATGAGAACCGAACCGTTAATGAACCTCAATTACCGGAAGGGCGAGGACGGTCTGCTCTACCCCGAACTGCAAATCTCGGAGAACGTGAAAACCGACCAGATGCCGGTGGGCAGATTCGGGAACCTGTGGAAGAACTTCATGCTGGAGAACCACCCGCACCGCCTGTCGGAGCTGGTAGCACAGGGCAAAATCAACGAGATTATTTTGAAAGTGGACGAGGAAACCGAGAGCCGCAAGGAACGGCTGATACAGGAGCTTCTCACCGCACAGCCGATGCCGGACACCGAGGACACGATGGAGAGAGCCGCCCACATGGGCATGATAACCGACACAGCGGAGGAAATCGTGATCAGCGAAGTGGTACTGCAAATCCGATAACACATAGCACAGAGCCGCCCTCAGATGGTAAACAGCCGTCTGTGGGCGGCTTTTTTTCTGTCCCGCCTACATCGAAACCACCTGAACCTGTTTCCGTGCAGGAAGCCCCTGAACAGGTTTCTGCACTGGACGAAGAAGAAATCTCCGACCTCATTGATATGGTGCTGTGTGCTGATGACATTACCCCTGATACAAGGGAATGGACAGCGGAAATCCATAAATTCTTTGAGGGCGGACACAAGCAGACTACGAAAGCCAAAATCCTGAAAGCCTTTTATGGCAAACTGGATACCGAATATATTACAGAAACCGGGGAGCATCTATATCTCACCGCAAGTGATGATGGGCTGACTTTTGAAATCGGGGATCAGCAATTCACCGAGGACTATGGCAGGCTCACAGACCGGATTGACCGATTGATTCTGACCGGGGCATATCCGTTCAGCTCCGCAGATACTGTGATTGATGATTATGCCATCCCCGATGAACAGGAGGAAATGCAGGGTTTTACAGACGAGGACGAAAATAGTCCTGATGAACCGCTTGCGTCTGTCGGGTTGTCGGAAACGGACAGACAAAAAATCATTGACGAATACCTTCAGCATGGCAGCGGCACACAGGGCGGCAGGCAACGGATTTTTCAAGTGATGCTGTCCATGCCTGCCAAGAAGGATCGTGTGTCATTTATTAGGAAGGAATACAATTCCTACGGCTGTTACAGCAAATCCCCCAATGGCGACCAATGGCATTTAGAATCTACCCCCAAGGGGCTGGCGATTGATTATCGGCTTGGTTCGCTGGAACTACATGAAGTCCTTTCATGGAATCAGGTGGAAAGTGGTATCTCTGACCTGATCCGTCAAGACCGCTACCTTGCGGAAAAAGATAAAGCGGAGATGGAAGCCGAGGGCAGAGCCGTATATATCCCTGCCCCCGAACCGGCGCAGGAACCTCCCGACAGGCAGCTTACCTTGTTCGACATGGCTCCCGTTTCACAGGACAGCTACGAGGACGGTACAGACGATAACAATGACAGCGTGATTGATGGGAATTCCGGCGAACCACAGCCCCTGCCGTTTGTGGAGGGCGAACGCATTTATTATAACGACCGTGTATATGAAATCGTTAAATTCCTGCATGATGGGCGCACGGTTGAAATCGGGGATATTGCACAGCTTATAAACCTCAACAGTCTTAAAATTACCGAGCGTGTGCCGCTGTCTGCCATTGCGGATTGCAAGCCGCTGAAAGACCATTACACTGATGGTGAGATTGCTACCATGGTGGTAGAAAGCGTGCAGAGTGGTGATTTTTCAGAGGAAACGCAGGCTGCCATCCAAGCCGCCGCCCTTGTCAACCAGTCCAATGATGAGTACAACCGTACCATTATGGATGATTTCCATGCCCGTGCTTGGGGCGAGGGTTTCAATTACCGCTATTCCCCCGACCATCATCTTTACGACGACGGCCGGAAAACCAAATTCAAAAACAACATTGCAGCCATTCGGCTTCTAAAGGAGTTGCAAGCACAAGGGCGCCCAGCAACAGCGGAGGAACAGATCACCCTTGCCCGATTTGTCGGCTGGGGTGGGCTTGCAAATGCCCTTACACCGGATAAAAGCGGATGGGAAACAGAATACGCGGAAATTAAAGAACTGCTGACAGACGAGGAATTGCAGGCGGCACAGAAAAGCACCCTGACTTCCTATTATACGGAGCAGAGCATCGTCAGCCATATCTATAAAGGGCTGGAGCGAATGGGGTTCCGGGGCGGCAACATCTTAGACCCCGCTCTTGGTACGGGCAACTTCTTTTCCGTATTGCCGGAGAGCATGGAGTCCTCCAAGCTTTACGGCTGCGAAATCGACCCCATCCCCGGACAGATCGCAAAACATCTTTATCCCAATGCGGATATTCAGGTGATGGGCTTTGAAAAGACGGCTTTCCCCGACCATTTTTTCGATATGATGGTAGGTAACGTGCCGTTTAACTCCATCAAGGTGGATGACCCCCGCTACAATAAACACAACTTCCACATTCACGACTATTTTATAGCAAAATCACTGGATAAGATCCGTCCGGGCGGCATGATGGCGCTGATTACCTCCAAATTTACCATGGATAAAGTAAATTCCAGTATGCGCCGTTATATCGCAGGGAAAGCCGAATTGATTGGAGCTGTCCGCCTGCCGAACAATTCGTTCAAACAGGTTGCCGGAACTGAAGCCACCACAGATATTCTTTTTCTGAAAAAGCGGGAACGGGAAATTGTGCCGGACGAGGAAAGCAGTCCTTGGCTGACCGTAGAGCAAGACGAAAACGGCATTCCCATGAACACCTATTTTATCGACCACCCGGAAATGGTGCTGGGTGAGATGGTGTTTGACGAGTCCATGTTCGGCAACGAAAAGACCACCGCCTGCCACCCGATAGCCGGAGAGGACTTGAATGAACGGCTGGAGCGTGCCATTTCCTATCTGGACGGCGAATATACCGAGGCCACCTCCGAATATGAGGGCGAAAAGGAAGTGCTGCCCGAATCCATTCCAGCCGACCCCAATGTGCGTAATTTCAGCTATGGGCTGGTAGACGGTGAGTTGTACTACCGTGAAAATTCTCGGATGTATAAGCAAAACATCACCGGCCGGAAAGCCGAGCGTATTCAAGGCATGGTGGAGGTCACGGCAGCCATCCGCAGTCTGATTGACTTCCAAAACAGCGAATATGCAGACCTCCATGAACTGCCCACCATGGAATATGAAAAGCAGCTTCAGGAGCATATCGCCCATCTCAACCATGTTTATGATGGCTTTGTCAAAAAGCAGGGGTATCTCAATTCCTATGCCAATGTGATTGCATTTTCAAGGGATTCCAATGCCCCTCTGCTCCGTTCCATTGAGGTGGAGAAGAAGGACAAAAAGGATGTATGGGAAAAGACCGCTATCTTCTACAAAGCGACCATCAAGCCCAAGGTCATGCCCAAAACGGTGTTTTCGGCGGAGGAAGCCCTGATGGTTTCCCTCAATGTGAAGGGCAAGGTTGACCTTGCCTATATGTCCTGGCTCTATCAGTATCCCGATCACCGCAAGGCTACACCGGAGGAAATCATTGATGAGCTGGGGGATAAGATTTACCAAGACCCCAATGATTACACCGGCAACCCGCACACTGGCTGGAAAACCGCTGACGAGTATCTAAGCGGCTATGTCAAGGATAAGCTGGTGACGGCAATTTTGAAAGCAGATGAAGAACCGGAACGGTTCAGCCGAAATGCAGAGGCATTGAAGCTGGTGCAGCCGGTTCCCCTGACTCCGCAGGACATCAGCTTCACCCTTGGCTCTACATGGATTCCCCCGGAGATTTACCAGCAATTCATGTATGATACCTTTCAGACCGCACCCAGCCTTCAAGACGGCCGCTTTAGCATTTCCCTTGAATTTTCCAAATACAGCGGCGCCTATTATATTTCTAATAAAAGCGCTGAAAGCAATTCCGTAACAGTCAACCAGTCTTACGGCACGGAACGGCTCAATGCTTACGAAATACTGGAAACCACCCTCAACCTCCGACCTGTGGAGGTCAAAGACCCGGTTGATTATATTGACCCGAATACCGGGGAGGAAAAAACGAAGTACGTTCTTAATAAAAAGGAAACCATTCTGGCCCGTGAAAAACAGGCAGAAATCAAGATGGCCTTTGAAAGCTGGCTGTTTGCCGATCCAGAGCGTGGAGCAAGCCTGACAAAGCTCTACAATGACCGTTTCAATAACATCCGTCCCCGTGAATACAGCGGTGATGCCCTGCTCATGCCGGATATGGCAGAGGGCATCAAGCTCCGTAAGCACCAAAGTGATGTCATTGCCCATGGGCTTTACAGTGACGGCAATCTGCTGATGGCACACGAAGTTGGCGCTGGGAAAACCTACGCCGCTGTCGGCCTTGGCTACGAAATGAAACGGCTGGGAGCAGTCCACAAGCCCCTGTATGCCGTACCAAATCATCTTGTTGGCGAATGGGCAGCGCACTATATGAAGATGTATCCCAACGCCAATATTTTGGTGGCCGAAAAAAAGGATTTTGAGCGAAAGAACCGCCGCCGATTTGTCAGCAGGATTGCCACCGGTGAGCATGACGCCATCATCATGGGGCATAGCAGCTTTGAACTGATTGGCTTATCCAGAGAGCGCCAGCTTGCGGCTATGGAGTCGGAAATGGCGGCTATTACAGAAGCAATCGCAGAGGTAAAAGCCCGTGACGGCAAGGACTGGACACTCAAACAGATGCAGATTTTCAAGTCCAACCTCCAGTTTCGCTATGACAGGCTGTTTAATGCAGAGAAAAAAGACGGTGTTATCAACTTTGAGGAATTGGGTGTAGACGCCCTGATTGTGGATGAAGCCCATGCCTATAAAAACAACTTCTCCTATACGAAAATGCGGAATGTGGCCGGAGTTACCGGGGTCAGCAGCCAGCGCGCCATGGATATGCACCAAAAATGCCAGTACATCAATGACCTGAACAACGGCAAAGGTGTGGTTTACCTGACCGGCACTCCGATCTCCAACACGATGGCGGAGTTGTATGTCCTGCAAAAGACCTTGCAGCCATGGGAGCTGGAAAAGCGTGGCTTACTGATGTTTGACGCATGGGCAAGTACCTTTGGCGTGGTGGAGTCCTCATTGGAAATCAAGCCGGAGGGCAACGGCTACCAGATGAAAAACCGTTTTGCTCGGTTTCACAACTTGCCTGAGCTGATGGCTATGTTCCACATGATTGCAGACATCAAAACCGCTGATATGCTGGACTTGCCTACTCCAAAACTGAAAACCGGCGGTCCACAGGTTATCAAAACGGAATGTACCCCGGAGCAGAAACGCCTTGTAATGGAGTTGGGAGAACGGGCGGAGAAAATACGCAACGGTCAAGTGGACAGCTCCGAGGATAATTTCCTGAAGCTCACGCTGGAGGCCCGCCTGCTGTCCACTGATCCGAGAGCCATTGACCCGGATTTACCGGATGACCCCAATACGAAACTCAACGTCTGCGCACGGAAAGCGGCTGAAATCTACCATGAAACCGCTGAGAACCGATTGACCCAGCTTATTTTCTGCGATCAAGGCACACCCAAGGGTGACGGCAGCTTTAATTTTTACGAGGCTACCAAGGCGGTGCTGATAGCACAGGGGGTAAAGCCGGAGGAAATCGCCTTTATTCACGATGCCAAGACGGACGTACAGCGGGAGCAGCTTTTTGAAAAGGTACGAACCGGTGAAATACGCATCTTGATGGGCAGCACCGGGAAGATGGGAACCGGCATGAATGTTCAAAATAAGCTGGTGGCGCTCCATCATCTCGATGTGCCGTGGCGCCCCTCCGACCTCATTCAGCGCAACGGCCGCATTCTCCGTCAGGGCAACGACAACGAGGAAATTTCCATCTTCAACTACATCACAGAGAATACCTTTGATGCGTACCTGTGGCAGATTTTGGAACAGAAACAGCGGTATATCAGCCAGATTATGACAGGTCGTTCTACCCTTAGAACCTGTGAGGATGTGGACAGCACTATGCTCCAGTATGCTGAATTTAAGGCCCTTGCAACCTCCGACCCAAGAATTAAGGAGAAGATGGAAACTGATAACGAGATCAGCCGCCTGACGGTGCTGAAATCCGCATGGCAGAGCCAGCGCAACGACCTTCAGTACAAAATCGGAAAGCACTATCCAAGCAAGATTGCCGCAACCGAGCGTAAAATAACAGGAATGGAAGCTGACCTTGCCGACTATACAGGAAACAAGCCGTCCGAGTTTCAAATGACCATAGACGGCAGGCTCCATGATGAGCGAACCAAGGCTGCGGAACACTTCATGGTTCGTTCCCGCAAGCTGGGTCGAAACACCGGAGATACCCTTGATGTGGGCAGCTATGCAGGCTTTCCAATCCGTTTGATACGGCGCATGGGAGATGGTGTAGAAATTCAACTATGCGGCAAATGTACCTATACCACAGATTTGGGTGAGTCGGAGCTGGGAAACATCACCCGCATCGAGAACCTTGCGGAACGCATTACATCAGAATTGGAAGTCGCCAAGAACGAGCTTGCGGATTTGAACCGCCAGCTTGAGGCGGCAAGGCTGGAAAGTGAAAAGCCCTTTACCGGGGAAGAAAAACTGGTGCAGTTACAGCGGAAAAAGGTTGAGCTTGACCTTGCCTTAGAATTTAAGGATACCCCTGATCCTGTTTTAGAGCCGGACGAGGATAATGAGGATGTTATGAATTATGAGCCAGACGAGGAAGCAGATGCGCCAATCAGAACGGCTCCCCCCTCTGCACACCTCACGCTGGAACAGCGGCTGTATCAGAAGCTGGCGGTTTTCGCAGGTCCCATCCTTGAGGGGGAAGCATATTACATGAAGCTAAAAAGCGAAGATTTTGAGGATTTGGTGCTGGAAGCCATAGGCGGTGATGAGTACAGTATCGCTCATTATTACAGACAAAACGGTGATTCCATGCGTGACCCTGAGATTACCTTTACCATTGAGAAACAGACATGTTCCATTCACCCTACATCGTTCTTGCAGGACGATATAGGGCTTTTTTATGAAACTGACAGCGTACCGCCATCAAGGGTGCGTGATTTGAAGGATTTCATGTCACAGTGGTTTACCAACATCAAGCATCAGGGCTTTGAGCCTGAAAAAGTGTCCGTTTACGCATCGGAAAACGATGAAAACGAATTTGAAAGATAGGAGGATATATGAATCAGAAATACTTAGCAGCTTACACGCAGGGGATGGACGAGGACATACAGCTTTGCATCAAGGCAGACGCAGAAAACATTGCTGCCTTTATCGCAAAATACCCCTTTGCATCTAAAATAACTATGGAAACCTTGGAAGGTCATTTTCTTTTGAACACACGGATGGGTTTCATTGATAGGTGCTATGACCAAAGCTATTTGGCTACCCAACTTATCCCGGTTCTTGCACCTATGCAGATGGGAGAACGTGATATACCGGAAATCATCAGCCTGTCCGATTACTCAGAACTGTCCTCGGAGGATACTTCTCTGCTCCCTGACTGGAATGCTTGGCGTGACTACGGTATTTCGGACGAGGATTTCCCGGCGTTCCGAGAAAGCCTGCTTGAAATGGAGAATGACCCTGTTGATGTAGATTCAGAAGAAATGGATAGATAGGAGGGATTTTTTTGAAACACGATATTTCGCCCGAACTGGCCGAGCTTTTCAAGAAAAAAGCATCAGTCTTAGGGTATTCTGTTCGTGAAGAAGCTGCGGAGCATGACCCGCAGCTTCTTTTGTCTGCTTTTCGGAATCAGGAGGAAATCTGCAAATTTGAAAAGACCGGCGCCATGCGTTTCAGGCGGGACAGCCCTTTTGTGACGGAACGTAAGGAACTGCACAATCTGCTGTTAGACCTAAAAGAGCGTTATGACTTATACCTGAACGCAAAACCGCTTGACTGTGAAGGGGTCCGTGACTTTCGGCTGATTTCAGAGTTTGGAAATCATCTTCTTGCCGCCAAGCAGTCCAAGGATAATGAAATCCGCTTTGTCACATGGCAGTACGACTATGACCGCACCGGAGTGACCCTCGGACATTATTATGAAACCAATTATGAGGGCGCTTTGAAGGATTTTGCCGTGCGCTCTGGCCTGATTGACGAAAACCAGCTTTTCTCAGAGGATGAGATGGCGGTTCTGTATCAGTCCTGTGTGTTTCGTGGACGGCATGACGATGACCTGACCTTTGAAAGCGAAAAGGAATTGCAGGCCGTCATAGAAAAACTGGAAAGCAATCTACCCCAGCAGAGTATGGCGCAAGAAGCCGCGCCGGAACAGGAGGTTGAACATGGAATATAGCCAAATCAACACCATTACCAAATTCGGTCCGGACGATTATTCCCTGTGGACGCTCACCATGCCCCGCGACCAGTTAGGGCAAATCCGGCAAGGTACACCTGTTGTGGAGGGCGATATGCGCCGGGTTTTTGAGGAAATCCGTTCCGTCGATGAACAGCCGGAATCCATCTGCAACTTTGTCCTCCCCCAAAGCAAGGGTTTACGCCTGTTTCGGGTTGATATGGGTGAAGATTTTGCAGATAGAAACCGATACAACGGCTGCTCAGTCCGTGGCTCCAGAGAACAAATCATGGCGGAACTGCGGGACACGCTCAAAGGGCAGGGCTACCACCTGTATGGAAACGCCCATTTTTTGAATGTGGATGTGCTGGAAACCCTCCAAAAAATTGTGGAGCATAACACCGACTATTATCAAACGGACTTCAACTACGATATGGAAAAACTGCGGGCGGCCGCCAATGACCGTAATGCCCAGCGGCATTTCTTCTGGATGAGCAGGGGCGGCGGAACATGGTGCTTTGCAGAACCGGATGTCTACATCCGCAGAACCAATGCGCATAACACATGGAATTACTACGGCGCCGGGAATAGGAGCGAACACGTTAAAACCTTTTGGATTGAACTGAAAGGTATGCGGGATGAAAAGGTTATGGGCGATATTGTGGAGATAGATTATCAGAAGCACTTGGACTATCTCTGCACCCATTCCTTTGAACCGGCTACCGTAGAAGTAGTGTTCAAGAATCCCAACGATTTGCGCACCTTTTCATATCAGGAGTATGACGAGAATTATCAATCTATCGCCCAGCGTTACGGTACAGTGGAACGAATTGCATTTCAGGTGGAAAACTCCGTTCAGTTTGCCCGTGCGGTCATAGAAGCACACGGACTGTTTTGGGATGCCACCGAGCCGATGGGGATTGATGATTATGTGAAACGACTGGATCGTGACCGGCTCCATGATTATGGCTATACCGCCGATGATCTGGTTCTAACCGGCCCTTTGGATGCGGAAAAGGCGGTAAAAAACGGTCTTTCCTGCTATGCTCTTTCCCCGGATTGCTCCAAGGAGCTGCTTGCCGACCGGAAAAATTATCAAGAACACCATTACAGGGGCGCTTTGTTCGGCATGACAGCCGAGGAACGGGACACCTTGCAATATTTCAAGCAGGACTGCACCCCGCTGTTTTCCCATGAGGAAATGCGGGAAATCTGCTCTCTTGCGGTACAGGCAGGGATGGAGAACAATTCCGAAAAGGCTCCCCTGCTGGATCGCATCATCCATAAAGCAGAGTGCGCCATGTCAAAGGCAGAAATCGAATCTGCTTTGGAGCAAGAACATGAATTTGAAATGGAGGATAGAGAATGAAAAAGAAGATGAATCCCAAAACCAAACGGGCGGTGGTGGTGCTTTCCATCATCGCCCTCCTTATTTTTATTATCGGGCTGGTAAGCTGCTCCATTCAACTTTCACAGAAAGACCCGTCACTGCCTGCTGTGACGGACAGCGGCAATCCGGCTCCCACCCCCGGCGACAAAATCGTAATCCCGGAAATTGACCAAGGAAGCCCCGGCAATCTGCCTGATGACACAATTCAACAGGGCATTGAGGATAGCAAGCTGGATGATACCGAG
Source organism: Lacrimispora sanguinis (assembly GCF_044987295.1). NCBI lineage: Bacteria > Bacillati > Bacillota > Clostridia > Lachnospirales > Lachnospiraceae > Lacrimispora > Lacrimispora sanguinis. Next base: position 5,206,492 of record NZ_CP173277.1, read on the forward strand.
AACGGCGGCAGGGATACGGAACAAGGCAAGGATAGGCCTTACCCTGCAAAGCCTGCGGAAAAACCGTCAGCGCCGCTCAAGCCTGCCGACCCCACTGTACCGCCTGTAACCCCGACACCCAAACCTACCGTACCGCCTGTTACCCCCGCACCTAAGCCAAGCGAGCCTGTGGAGCCGACAAAGCCCACCGAGCCGCCGAAACAGGAAGAAAAGCCAAGTACGCCTGACAAACCGGGCGGCGGCGGTTCAGGCGGCGGCAGTACCAGTTATCCCGCCGCTGTGGTAGAAATCCTTATCCCTGAGTACAGTCACGCGGATATGGAGTTTGAGGTAAAGACCACACTGCGCAACGTGAAGTCGCTGGATTGGAATGTTGCCGAGGACGGGAAAGATATCCCACAGGGGGATTTTCTGAAAGGCACGCTTGATAAGAATGGCGGAAAAATCACCATTACCCAGCCGGGACAGTATGTTTTGACTGCCGCAGCTCAAAACTATGGCAACCGTGCCTATACCTTTACCAAGAAAATCACCATTCACCCTACCTTTGACATTAAAATAGAGGCAGACAAAACCGCCCATACGGATCAATCCTTTGTGGTAAAAACTACGCTTTCCGACAATGTGAAGCAGCAATTAAACTGGCACATCTACAAGGATGGCAGCGAGGTGAAATGGCAGGAAGCTGTAACAGGCTCCCTTGCCAATGATGGCGGCTCTATCCAAATCAAGGATAAGGGCAGCTATATCCTGAAGGCTGCCGCCTACGATGAAACCAGCCGGGAATTTTTCGGCAAAGCTGATGTAGAGGTTTATCCTATTATCGAAATTGGCATACAGGCTCCTGTCGCCGCCCACACCGATACCCCTGTTACCGTTGCTGTGAATACCAAGGAGTTGGGCGATCTTACGCTTGCATGGACTGCAACCAAGGATGGGGAGGAAATCTCCCTGGCTGACTGTATGGAGGGCAAGCTGGACAATACTGGCGGCACGGTGCGTTTCCTCGGCAAAGGAGATTACAGCCTGACCGCCACAGCTACCGATAAGGCTGGCAGAGCGTTCAGCAGAAAAGCAGATATTAAAATCTACCCTGTAGCAGCCTTTGTGTTTGAACTTCCCGCCACTACCCACACCGATAAACCCATTGAAATAAAGGTAGTGTCCTCTGAATTGCAGGACATGACCGCTGACTGGACGGTACTTTACAATGGAGAAATCACACCCCTCACATCGGTGCTGGAGGGCAGCCTGACTAATGAGGGCGGCACGGTCCGCTTTAAGCAGAAAGGCACCTATACGCTGAAAGCTATTCTGCTTGATGCCCTCGGACGGGAATACAGCCATGAGGCCAGCATTGTTATTTATCCTGTTGCGGAAACAGGCTTTTATATCCCCCCTCAGGGCCACACCGACACAGCCGTGGAGGTCAAGACCAGCTTTCAGGAAACAGCGGGATTGACTGCCGAATGGAGCTTGACGAAGGATGGCAAGCCAATCACACCGGAGAACGGCTTTGACGGAACGCTCACCAATGAGGGCGGCAAAATCCGCTTTTCCGAGATTGGTGAATATGTTTTGCAGGCGGCTGTTACCGACAGCACCGGCCGCAGCTTTACCTACACCGCCCCTGTAAAAGTATATCCTGTCATCACGGTTGCAATGGAACTCACCAAGGAAACCCACACGGATAAGGTGGCAACGGCTTCTGTCAAGCTGTCAAACGCCGGTTCCCTGCCTGTGGCTTGGAGCATGGCGAAAGGCAATGTGCCGATACAGCCGGAGCATGAACTGACCGACAAGGGCGGTTCTATCCGCTTTTTAGAAAAGGGCAGTTACACAGTGACCGCAGCCGTAACCGATGAGGCCGGGAGGACTTTTGAGGACAGCAAGACTGTCAAGGTTTATCCTATCCCCGGCATGGCGTTCAATCTGCCTGCCGCCGTTCACACCGATGATATGGTGACGGTTGATACTGCCCTTACCGATATGGAGGGGCTGACGGCGGTATGGTATGTTGACAATACTTATGGCTTTCAGGATTGGGCGGTTTACATCGACGGCCAACTCAGCAATCAGGGCGGCTCCATTCACTTCAAACGTGCGGGAGTATATGATTTGCAGGCACGGGTGACAGACGCCACAGGACGGGTATTCCATTTTAACAGCGGAAGATGCGAAGTCTTGCCGGTGCTTTCCCTCTCCTTTGAACTTCCTGCCACCGGGCACACCGATACGCAGATTGAGGTCAGAACGAGGGGAAACAACAATGTGCTGCCGGTGGAATGGTCACTGATGAAAAACGGTAAGGTCATTCCTTTGGAGCAGGCTGTCAGCGGCTCTCTCAATGCACAGGGCGGTAAAATCCGCTTTACAGAGAATGGTGAATACCGTCTGACCGCAACCATGATGGATGCGCTGGGCAGGATGTTTACTGCCAGCAGACAGATCAGTATTTTCCCCCTTTACAACTGCGATTTCTCTATGCCAGCGGCGATTCACACAGGGCAAAACTTTGTTGTCAACATGAGCAGCTCCATCAATCTGAACGGCAAGAGTATTGTATGGACGGCAACGAAGGATGGCGAGGCCGTGGCAGTTTCCGACTTTTTTAAGGGGACGCTGGGCAATGGCGGCGGCACGGCTCATGTGGATACAGCAGGAAGCTATCAGCTCACCGCATCCATCACGGATGAACTGGACAGAGTGTTTGTCTGCACCCAAACTATCACGATTACCAATACCGCACCCAGCAAACCGACCCTAACGGCCGATGTGACAAGGACATATGCTGACGGCAAATTTTTGGTGAACCTCACTGCCGCCAGCACCGACCCGGACGGGGATACGGTCATTTATGAGTTTGAGGGCAAGAACGCAGACAATTATTATCCCATCGGAAATCACACCGTCAGGGTAAGGGCGAAAGACAGCTATGGCGGTGTTTCCGATTGGACAACGGCAACCTTTACTGTCGCCAATGCCGCACCCGGCAAGCCCGCTTTTTCGGCCAGTGTGACGAGGACAGCCAAGAGCGGCAGCTTTCTTGTGAATTTCTCCGTAAGCAGCACCGACCCGGACGGAGATACTGTTATTTACGAGTATCAGAACATGACCGCTGACCGTTATTATCCTGTTGGTACGCATACTGTCAAGGTAAGAGCGAAAGACAATTATGGCGGTGTTTCCGATTGGGCGGCAGCTACCTTTACCGTTGCCAACTCTGCGCCGACAACGCCGGTGATTACCAGAACGCCAAATGGAAACAGCGTGGCGCCCGGAACAGCAGTTACCATCAAAGCAGCTTCTACCGATCCCGATGGTGATGCAATTACTTATGTTTGGGAAGGGCGAAATGCGGAAACGCAGACCTATCCTCTCGGAAAAAATACTGTTCGTGTCAAAGCGGTAGACAGTACCGGCGCTGAGTCTTCATGGGCGGCAATCATCTTTTTTGTCGCTGATCCCAACCGTGGCGGAGGCATGACCTTGACCGGCCCGGAATCCACGATTATTGAGGATGGCGTAGATGGTGCAACCATCACATCATGGACATTTACGGTTCCGGCTGTCAGTGGGCACAGTGCAAGCTATGATTATGGTCAGGTAAGAGGCTACAACCGGCTGACCGGAAGATGGGAGCAGTTGCCAACCGTGTCCTTCGATTCTTCAATCGGATCATCCTTTGCTGCTACGGATGGAAACCCCGCACGGGTTTACAGTTATAATGGTGTCCATATGTATGGAACATTGCAGGCTGGTATTTACACAAAACTTGAATTTTACTATTATACGCCGCACACCTGTATGTATAACAAGAGCAACATCACATACAGCGTGGAGTTTTTCTTTGAATAAGTGAAAAACATTTGTTACGGGGCATCGCCAGTTATGGTGATGCCCCAATATTTTTTCTTGGAACAGGAGGTCACAATGCAGGGATTTTTGAAACCTTATCAGGTGGAGCAGATTAAAAAGAAATATCCGCCCGGCACACGCATCCAGCTTGACCACATGGAGGGAGAGCGTGATATGCCTGATGGCTTGCAGGGAGTGGTGAAGCACATTGATGACCAAGGCCAGCTACACATGGAATGGCAGAATGGGCGTTCACTTGCGCTTATACCAAATGAGGATCAGTTTCATATTATACAGCCTGAACAGCAGATGGAGGACAATAAAATCCGTGTGCTGGTGGTAGAACCGGGAAAGGCCCCTTATGCCCAGCAGATAGAGAACGATTATCGGACTATGCAGAAGCTGGTGGACGGCTGTATTGAATTTGTTCCCTTGCCGGAGCTGGGTTGCTGCCTTTACTGTAATGAGGAAGGCAAACTGATTGGTATGCCCGGAAACCGCCGCCTTGGCAACAAAGATATTATCTGCGGTACATTTTTCATCTGCGCTGGTGATGGGCATGGAAATGACATTTCTCTGAATGATGAGCAGCTCCAATACTACACTAAACGTTTTCTGGAGCCGGAACACTATACCAATGCGGAAGCTCATCATGCAGAGTGTGAAATCAAGATTATGCCCTCCGCAAGCAACAGCATAGAGGATGTAATGCGTATGCTTGGGTTTTTGCAGGACGGCAATGACGGAATGGAGAGATAACATGGAAGAAAATCAAAGTAAGCTGGACAGCTATATTGGCTATATCAATGCGCATATCCTGCCCTTTATCGACTACAACGAGCTTGACCGTTCCTACCGAACGAAGGAAAAGGCGTATGCAAAAGGGATTTTGAACCGCCTGCATACGGCCATGCTGGAGCAGTATGGAGATACCCGGCTTGTTTGCGGTCATGGCGATATACAGGAGGACTATGCCGTCGTTCCCGGCGTGGTACAGGGAAAGAAAACCGGAGAAATCGCCCTTGTGCTGTTGGGCATAGACCTTTCATCCTCCGGGGAGCACTGCCAGACAGAATTTCTCTGTAAATATGGCGTGGTTTCACAGGGGCATAATGATTTACCGAAGGCCCTTGCCGGTGAAATCACCGCAAGGTATTTACCCTATGACTACTGCTACACAGCGGATATTTCCGGTGACATTCATATTTCCAAGAGTAGGCTGCCGGAGGGTATCAAAGAGATTCTGCAAACCTTTCAGGAGCATACGGCGGAGATTTTGTCTGAAGAAAACAAGGATATGGATATGGAACGCTGACCGTCCTGCTTTTAGGGCGGTTTTATGATGGAGGTGAGTGAGATTGAGAACACAGTCAAGGCCCATGCCATTTACCGAAGAACAGATGAAACAGGTCTTTAACACGAATATGATTGATTTTGCCTTACAACACGGCTTTGAGATTGAAAAAGGCGACCGCCATTCTGTTCATGTGAAGAACAGCGGCGGTCTTTACCTTTTCAACCATGGACGGGGATATTATTGTTTTACGACCGAGCGAAAAGGAAATATCATCGACTTTGTGAAGGACTATTTTGGGCAGGATTTCAAGGGCGCGGTGGAAATGATTTTAGGTTGCCGCGCCTATGAAATGACCGAACACTATATCCCGCCCAGCGAAAAAAATCCCAAAGGCGATTTGATACTGCCGCCCAAGGACAAGGATTTCAACCGCACCATTGCCTATCTGACTAAAACCCGTGGCATTGACAAGGAAATCGTCTATGCCATGATAAATGCGGGAAAGGTTTATGGCGCCAGGACGGAAGCCAAAAAGGACGGCCGTACCTACGCTTTTCATAACTGTGCATTTGTCGGCTACGACGAAACCGGAAAAGCACGCTATTGTGCTTTACGGGCGCCCAGCGTAGATAGCAGCTTTCGGCAGGATGTGGAGAACTCGGATAAGACCTACGGCTTTTGCATGGAGGGGCACTCCAACCGAATATATGAGTTTGAAGCACCCATTGACGCCATGAGCCATGCCACCCTGTGTAAGCTGCACGGCATTGACTGGCGAGAGGATCACCGGGTGGCCGAGGGCTGCCTGGCGGATAAGGCCCTGTACCGCTATTTAGAGCGGCACCCGGAGATTGAGGAAATCGTGTTCTGCTATGATAATGATACCGATGGCAAGAACGCCAAGGGACAGCCCCATAACCACGGGCAACTTCAGGCGGAGATGTCCGCTGAAGTCTTTGCGGATTTGGGCTACAAGACCTTTATCCAGACACCGCAGACTAAGGACTTTAATCAGGATTTATTGACCTTTCGGAAAATGACGGCACAGGAGCAGCCGCAGACAGTGATGGAGCGGTAACAGCACCATCCTATGTCTGGCAGATACTCGGGGTATGACAAGCAAAGGCAAAGAGCTGTTATTTTACAGGGCGTTGCCATAATAAGCGCAGAGACCAGAAGTAATTTAAGCAGCAAAGAAAAAGAAGAAGTTTAGAGAATAGAAACTCTTTGTGAACAATTTTGAGATGCTAACATTAATGTGCCGGTAGCACCGATGTGGAGCCTTTCCTTTCCTGCACCAGTAAAGGAATATATTGATTGCATCGTCCCAGTCTGGTAAAACTAAAGGATATGAAAACAATAAATCTCATAGACTTTTGGGTAATAAGCATAGAGCTTTAATCTGTGTGCAGTCCTCTGGAGGGAATATTCCTTGGATTCTGCGTCCCCTTTTAAATAAGAGATTGAATTATTGAATTATTCAAACAGTAACCGGCAAATCATTGTAGCAAAGTACTACCAATGCTTGATATCAACAATTCTGAGTAGAATTGCACATTAAGAAAATATTGGATGCAGTATTATAAACGAGAAACCCAGTCATAAGAAGTTAGTGAAGGCACTCGTGAGTGGGTTTCTCTTATCTAAAAATATGTCAAAGATGTGTAAAAAGCGAATGACTTTAGAATTAGTTTTATTGTTCACATCACCCTATAAACCTTATGGCAGAAAGACTAAACGTAACTTTATATTTTTTTGTGTAGCATGGCAAGCGCTATTTATAGAAATATTGATTTTGTAAACTAATGCTATACAAATTAAAGTTTCAAGGTACAAAAGTGAGGCGAGAGATTAAATGCAGCAATCATTTGGGAAAAGAATTAATCAATTACGTAAGAGTAGGGGCTTAACCTCCGAGCAATTATCAGAGTTATGTGGAGTTAATGCAGTGCATATTCGTAAAATCGAGAGCGGTGGTAGCCTGCCCAGTTTTTCTCTTTTTCTGAAGATATGCAACGTGTTAGGAACGTCGGCCGATTACCTGCTGGGAGATCTCCTGCAAAATCCCATTATTCCTGATAACGTGGAGCAACTTGGCAAGCAATTTAAGCATTTGGAACCAGCTCAGATAGACATGATAAATGAAATGGTTGAGGTAATGATTCGACACATTACAAAACAATAGTAAAATCAACCCAACATGGCGAATTTGTCTTGATTTCATCTAATAAAGTAGCTTATAATAATACAAACAAAAACAAAAAACTACAGGTAATAAAATATCAGCTTTGATAAGATTTTAGACGCAATGTAATACACAAAAGGTAAAAAATGTTGTGAAATGAAATTTTCTTAAAGATGGATTTTAGGTACAGAAAAAATAGGATAACGGGGAGTTCAAAGCAGAATTGCGTGATTAACCAAGCAAGGGGTAGAATAGAGACATTAAAAGGCTAATATCTCTTTATAAATAAATACTGCAGCAGATTGGAATTTTCCCCACTGGTGGAATGGAGGCGACAAAATGCATGAGGGATTGGGTCAGCAACAAAAATACTATTTTCCGGATATCCTTAAAAGACAACTAGAAAAAATATCATATTATCCATTAACCATTATTGAAGCACCTTATGGTTTTGGCAAAACAACGGCTATTAGGGAATACTTGAAGGAAAATATATCTGATTCTTCGCGCCAATTATGGTACACCTGTTTAGGGGAATCCGCATCTGCTACATGGTTACGTATTTGTGAATTGATTTCAAATGTAAATAGAACAGTTGCGGATGATTTAAAAAATCTCAAGATGCCCACGAGGGACACTTTGTTTTATATGATGTCATATCTTAAGAATATCAACTGTGTAACAGAAACGTATATTGTAGTTGATAACTATCAGCTTATTAACTGCGATATTCCTCATGAATTAATAAATGTATTTTCTCGCCATGGCAATCCGAATCTTCATATGATATTTATTACTCAGCAGATTAACGCGAGACAGAAATTTTTAATACGCAGTGATACTATACATTTAATTGATACCTCGTCGTTCTTTTTTGACAGAACCGGGATTTCCAGCTTGTTTCATATGAGAGGTATCCGTCTTTCAATCGATCAAGTGGAAGATATATTTATGAGTACTGAAGGATGGATAGCGGCTATTCGCTTGCAAATGATCAGCTATATGCAAACGGGTTCATTTACAGTTGCAGCAGATATTGAACAACTGGTAGAACACGCCATATGGAATCATCTTGATCCGGAAGAAAAAAATTTTTTGCTATCAATTTCAGTATTGGATAGCTTCACGGAACATCAGGCGGCACTTATGAGTGGTGAGGAAGTGCTAACAGAGAATGCTCAAAATCTCCTTAAAAATAACGACTTTATAAGATATCTGCCGGATAAATGCTATAGTATTCACAGTATTTTACATGATTATTTGAGGAATCTGTTTTATAACCAAACATCTACAGCGTATCAGAATGTGATTTACAGGAGGGCTGGTGATGCATGTACTGATAGATCACAGTACCACCGGGCAGCGGAGTTTTATTATAAGGTTGGTTGTTTTGGCGAAATTCTGTCTTTGCCCTTCACTCTTGATTATTTTGCACAACAAAAAGAAAAAAACCAATTAGGATTTTATATAAATCTAATTAATGAATGCCCGGATGCAATATTATGTAAGTATCCTTTTACTTTGATTGTGTTTGGATATATGACTCTAATGAAGGGCTATCATAATGAATATCAAAAGCTGTACGACCTTATTTATTCTGTAATCCAAAGTAAAGTTGGTTATAGCAAAGCTCAATTGCAACGAATAAACGGTGAATTTATGCTTTTGAAAAGCATGGGAGAATTTAATGATATTAACAAAATGCAAAAGACTCAAAAAAAATGTTGGGAGCTTTTGGGTAGGCCATCCGATATAGTCAAAACAAGTATGCCTATTTTTTTTGGTGGGGTGTCTGTACTAAATATGCTCTGGCGTGAATCTGGTAAACTAGATGATATGTTAAAATATATGGAGGAGGAAAGTTCATTATATCTTAAATCTACGCAGGGGCATGGTGCAGGGGCTTACTATGTGATATTAGCGGAAGTAAGTCTCATGCGCGGTAATTATAACGAAGCCGAAGTGCTATGCCATAGTGCTCTCTATGAAGCTCGAAGTTACAAACAAATTGAAACGTGCCTTCGCACAGATCTGATTCTTACCCGTATTGCAATTTTGCGAGGCGATGTTGAGGGTTATTTCAGCGCAGTAAAGAGAATTCAAGACTACCCAAAAGAAAATTCCAGTCTTTATGTACTGCGTATGGTCGAGTATTGCATGTCAATTATAAGCCTAATGATTGATTCTAAGGATTTTGTTTCTCATTGGTTTTACGATATGGAGGATATCAGAAAGACAGTATATGCTCCGGTAGTACCACATGCTCAATTAATACACTTATTGCTCCTTATGTTAGAGAAACGATATAATGAATTTTATGGTATTTGTCAGTATGAAATTGATCGTGCGAAGAATTCTACAGAAAATGCAAAATATGTAATGCCCCAAGTTTATCGGCTAATCTTTCTTGCTGTAGCAAAACGCAGGAATGGAAAACAGATGGAGGCACAGGCTCACTTAAAAGAAGCCCTTAGTTTAGCTCTGCCCGACCGCATCTACCTTCCATTTGCTCAGCAGGAATGTATGGAGGATTTCCTATCTGAACTAAATATGGACTTTTATGAAGGCGATCAGGCACAAGTAGCCACTTCTCTTGAGGATAAGATAACAGATTATACAGAATTCCCCCCTGGTGAGGTTCGCAGTATTCCGTTCAGAGAGACTAATAGCTACGCGAACCTGATGGCACTCTGTAAACGTCAGAAAAAAGGTGTAAGCGTTATAAAAAAAGCGATTTACCTAGATAGGTCTCCCCTGACTCCAAGAGAAAGGGAAATTGCACTGCTTGCTAAAGAACGGTTAACTGCTAAAGAAATTGCAGGTAAGCTTTACATATCTGATATGACAGTCAAAGCCACTCTTAGAAATGTGTATAGTAAACTGGATATCCATTCAAGAGCTGAGTTGTTTTTAAAAGAATTTTGACGAAAAATAGAATTTACCACCGAAATAGGTATGAAGAAAAAAGTAATCTACTGTATTATTATAGTAGATTACTTTTGTTTTTTTTTACAATAAGGAGGGCAAATACAGCTGATTTATTAAACTTACGAGAAAATGAGGGCACTTTGAAAGGGAAAAACCTTGGTTTTAACATTAATACTGAACTGTATGGAATGGAAATCACATATATAACCGAAATTATTGGGATACAGCCCATTACTGAGATTCCAGACTAGTAGGTCATAACTGAAGACTGCGATAACTATCTATCTTTTACAAGGATTTAGGATTGGAAATCATTTACGAAAGGAGATAGACATTGAAAATCTTAATTGCTGAAAATGATAAGCATGTTAGAGAAAATATTGAACTTAATGATGATCTTCCTTTAGAAAACAGTAGGAGTTACTTCATAAATGCGTATGCTTTACCTGAATACAGATTAAAAGTAATGATGGGAACAGGTGCAACTATTGATTTTAATTTCAAGTACAGATTAGATACTATGCGCTTTGGAGCTTTAAGGGATGAGGAAATGTTCCAAAGTGTGCGAACAGATGGGAACTGTTTGATTTTCGAGAAGAACGGTAAAATTCCCATAAAAATTACAGCATCCGAGTTCATGGATCTTGTTTTAGTTGATCGTAGAAGATAATATTGACAGGATTTTAAAAATTAGAAAGGAAATGTTAAATTGAATAATCAAAAGTTGCGGGAAGTATTACGCAAGATGCCTGCGAAGATTTTGCACAGAAAAAAGCACAGTATGTCCAATAATCAATATATGATTAACCTATATTGGTTGGTTCACCAGCCTATAATCGTATTCTGATGGACGAAAGTATAATGTTTGAAGGAAAACTTTTTTGAAGCGGCTTCCAAAAGAACAGGGGCATCACGTTTGCGGTTGCAGATAAAACGGTGATGCCACTGCTTTAAATAAAAACGTGAAGCTATCAACATCAAAGTGTGATAGTAACATTAAAATCTTAGCAATATACGCTGTAAACTGTATGCATTATCATTTTAAATATTTATTGTCTAATTGGTAATAAAATTAGCAACTATAACAAAAAATTAGGAGGACATATGAAATCTTTAAGGACTAAGCTGGTACTTGCATTCACCATAATAATTATTGCTCTAATTGCAGGTATGAGTTTACTAACAATTAACATGGTGAAGGATACCTTAATAAAGGATGCATTTGAAAACATAGAGGTTGTGGCCCAGGAAGAGGCTAAATATACTAGTGAAATGGTGCAAGCAGAGTTGAAGTATATTGAAACTCTCGCACAAAACCCTGTATTAAAAGATAGTGAATATACACTCGAGAAAAAAACGGCTTATTTTACTGAGGAAGCTAAGAGGTCGGGATATTTGGCTTTCTATTTTGCAGATTTAAATGGTAAATCTACCGAACTGTTAGAGGGAAATAACAGTCTCGAAATTAGCGATCGCCCATACTACACGACAGCATTGGCTGGTAATTCTACAGTTTCTGACGTTATAATTAGCAAGCTCACAGGTGAAGTAATTCTTATATACGCCTCTCCTGTTTATGTAGACGGCCAAATAAAGGGCGTGTTTTACGGCACTAAGGACGGTAGTTCATTATCCGAAATATGTAACGAATTTGAATATAAGAAAACAGGCTTTGGATACCTAATTAACAACTCGGGTACAGCCGTTGGTGACCGTGATAAAGAACTTGTTTTAAATCAGGTAAACTATGTGGAGTTAGGAAAAACAGACCCGGATTTTTCTGCACTTGCCACACTTATAGAGGATATTGCCATGAAAAGGCAAGTTGGGAGTGGATCATATGCCTATAAAGGTGTTGACCAAATGGTTGCTTTTGCTCCAATAGACGGCACGGAATGGATTGTTGCAGTAGGTGTTTTTACATCGGAAATTATAGCAGAGACCTCTGCTATTATAACCACAATTATTCTTGCTTCAATAATTGTTATATTAATAGGGATGATGATTATTTTCATCATAAGCGGAACTATTTCGAAACCTGTAAAGAAAATTACCATAGCTGCACAGAGCATTGCAAGAGGTAATTTTGATGTTAACCTAAAAGTAAATTCAAAAGATGAGGTTGGAAAATTAGCTGATGCGTTCAATATGACCATTAACCAACTCGTTAACTATCAAGATTATATTGATGAGATTTCTAATTCCCTTGAAGAAATGTCAAATGGAAATCTTGCGATATCACTGCATATGAATTACGAGGGACAGTTTGAAAAACTTAAAACCAACATGATTGCTTTTATTGAGAACCTAAATAGTACCCTATATACAATTAATCAGGCAGCCGATCAGGTTGCAAGTGGCTCTGGTCAAGTGTCGGATGGAGCACAAACCTTATCACAGGGTGCAACCGAACAGGCAAGCTCAGTTGAGGAGCTGTCAGCATCCATTGCGGAAATCACATTGCAAATCAGGCAAAATGCAGAAAATGCCAAGTTGGCAAGCAATAAGGCAGAATTTGCAGGCAAAGAACTTCATAACAGCAATGAACAAATGAAGGATATGCTTGTAGCAATGGAGCAAATCACCTTAAAATCATCGGAAATTTCTAAAATTATTAAAATCATTGACGATATTGCATTCCAAACAAATATTCTTGCCTTAAATGCTGCGGTTGAAGCCGCAAGAGCAGGAGCTTCCGGCAAGGGCTTTGCTGTTGTTGCCGATGAGGTCCGGAATCTTGCAGGCAAATCGGCAGATGCAGCAAAGAGTACATCGGTCCTGATCGAAGAAACTATTGACGCAGTTAAAAACGGTTCGGGCATTGCAGGTAGAACCGCAGCTTCCTTAGTAGAAAATGCTACAGTAACAGGCGAAGCGGTCGAGCTGATTGAAAAAATTGCCAAAGCTTCTGTTGAGCAGGCGACATCAATTGCACATGTGAGCCAGGGCATCGAGCAAATTTCCTCAGTTGTTCAAACAAATGCCGCCACCGCCGAGGAAAGTGCTGCAGCAAGTGAGGAGCTTTCCAGCCAGTCAGATTTGTTAAAAGATCTGATTTCAAAATTTAAACTAAAAGAAGTTGAAGAGTCAATGAGTTTAACACATAACTTACTTCATACTGAAGAACACAATTTTGCGGACTCACAGCAAATAACCGCTGACTTTTCGAAAACCATTAGTAAATATTAACTGTTTGCTTAGATGTTTTTTTATTACATATAAAGGGGTGTGAGAAAATGAAGACTATTTTAAATTTTAAAAATAGAAAAGTGAGGACTAAAATACTACTGTCATTTGCAGCCACCATCGGCATAATGTGCTTTGGTTTTATTTTTATTATTTTAGCTAGCTTTAAAATCTTGGAAAGTGTAAATATCATCAACGAAGATATTACTTTTCAGAATGAGTTAAGTGTTATGTTGGAGAATTATCAAATGGCGGATATTGATGCAAATGTTTTGTATCAGATATTGGACAAGGAGACGAACGAGGAATTTTCCAAGCATGCTTCTTCTACAGAACAGGAGTTCCAAGTTGTCTTTGCTCATATCGATTCATATGCTGAATTTGAAAAATTCCGTCCGGAAATAGAGTCAGCTTACACACAATTTTCTGCTTGGAAAAAAGCTGTGGAGGAAATGATTGCGCGCAACAATGATTTGGATAAAGGGCGTGAGAACTTTGCTTCCATCGCAGATAAACTGTCAGAAAGCCTCACTGCATTTATGGACTATCAAATAGCAGGCAACGTGCCACAAGATCAATTATCACTGGCTAATCAGATTAACAACTTGGTAACTGATTTTCGAATATCTTCTCTCTTGTTCCAGCACACCTTCGATACCAGTAGTGCTGATCAATCCTTAAAAGGAATGGTCGAAGCTATAAGTTTATTGGAAGAATATCAAACATAGACAGGCTCAGGTCAGGCAACAGAGACTACACAGCATTTGGTTGAGGCCATAAAAGCAACTAAAGGTTATACAGATGATTTTTTAACTGCAAATACTGCTAGCGATGCAGCCATGACTACTGCCATACCTCTTGGAGAAGCTACCACAGAAGAAATAAACGTAGCACTAAATTATGTTTATGACAATGTTGAGGAAAGGGTATCCCATACTAAGGCAAATGTTATTTTTTCCTTAATTGTAGTTATTGCTACATTGCTACTTACCAGCATAGCCGCAATCTTCATTGCCTTTGTCCTCGCCAGGGCGATCACCCGTCCTCTCGCAAAGATGCAGGCCGTCATGGAACAGGCAGGTAAAACAGGTAATCTGGATTATAGCGAGAAAATAAAAAAAGATATACTGCAGGAAGCTCAAGCAAAAGATGAAATTGGACAATCCCTGCAGTCTTTTGCAGGCTTTGTAGACCACATGGTGTATGCCGGTGGGTGCTTGCGCAAGGTAGCAAACAATGATTTAACAATAGCGGTTAATCTACTTAGCTCTGAGGATACCATGGGCGTTGCTCTTAAAACTTTAGTCAATAACCTTAACGCTGCATTTCAGAATATTTCTACTGCTGCAGATCAAGTTAACACCGGTTCTCAACAGGTATCGGATACTAGTATTGCGCTTTCTCAAGGTGCTACTGAACAAGCAAGCTCTGTAGAAGAACTTTCTGCTTCCATGGAAGAAATCTCAGCACAAACCAAACAGAATGCAGATAATGCAAATGAGGCTAACAGTTTGGCCGAAACAGTCAAGGCCAATGCGGAACAAGGAAATGGGCAGATGCAGGAGATGCTTCGAGCTATGCAGGGAATTAATGAAGCCTCAAGCAACATTTCTAAGGTCATCAAGGTGATTGACGACATTGCTTTCTAGACCAACATATTGGCTTTGAACGCCGCTGTGGAAGCTGCACGAGCTGGAGAAGCCGGCAAGGGCTTTGCAGTTGTTGCAGATGAGGTGAGAGGTCTAGCAGCACGCTCGGCAAGCGCAGCAAAAGAGACCACCGAGATGATTGAAGGATCTATTCAAAAGGCTGAGAACGGAACCAAGATTGTGAACGAAACAGCCGATGCTCTTGCTAAAATTGTAGCAGGAATTGAGCAGGTCGCCCAATTGGTAAGTGGGATTAATGTGGCTTCCAATGAACAGTCATTGGGAATTGCTCAGGTAAATCAAGGAATTATGCAGGTATCTCAAGTAATCCAAACAAATGCGGCGACATCAGAGGAAAGTGCTGCTGCAAGTGAGGAAATGAGTAGTCAGGCACAATTGTTAAGAGATATGATTGGACAGTTTATACTCTCTGATACCATAGACGCGCAAGATAATAAGCAATACAATGCCGAAGAATCATCTTCAGCAATAAAGTACAACTCAACCCATTTTTCTTTATTAGGAAAATATTAAAGCAGGAGGATATGAGATGAGCGCACCCATGCAAGATGTTAATCAACTGATAGATACTACCTCGTTACAGGATATAGAAAATAAGTTTCTGACATTCTTTTGTGACCAGCAACTTTTTGGTGTTCCTATTTCCCATATAGTGCAAATTGTTGGGATGCAAGAGATTACCTCACTTCCCGAATCGCTTGATTATTTAAAAGGGATAATAAATTTGCGTGGCAGCATTATACCCGTGATTGATACAAGACTTCGATTAAAAAAGCCAGAGATTAGATATGATGAACGTACCTGTATTATAATTACTACCATCAAAGATATAACCACTGGATTTATCGTTGATGGAGTGGATGAAGTAATCAATGTTGACCCGGAATTAATCGTACCTACTCCAAAATCTACGATTAATACTGAGAACAAGTACATAACAGGCATTGCAACCATTCAGAACAAGGTCATTCTCATTATGGATATCCAAAAGTTATTTACATCGTCTGAAATAGAGTTAATTAGACAATAAGGTTTAAAGTCAAAATTAAAGGGATCAAATATCATGCCCTTTCGGCTAAGGGGGTAACCAAACCAGAACTGTTTGATTACTCCCTTTAATGTACTATATAAATTTTTCTCAGTTGCCGTTGTATAAACTTCTATGTAAATATAACGGATTATAGCTTAAATGAATTAAGCTATAATTTAAATATATTAAAGTTTACGTTGTGTAACATGCAGCTCTATAAGGTGATTATATTTCTACTATTGGATAATCGATGAAGAGGAGGTTAAATATGAATTCAATTAAAAGTAGGTTGGTACTAATATTTACCTCAGTGATCCTTTCTTTGCTGTTAGGGTTAGGTGGATTGTTCATATTTAAAGTTATGGGGGATATTACACAAGATACACGCGAAGATTTGATGGACATGGCACAGCAGGAAGCACAGTATATCCATGCAAAGGTGAATGAACGAATAACTTATATTGGTTCACTTGCCCAGAACCCTATTCTGACGGACAAAAACATGACATTTGAGGAAAAAACAGATTTTTTTGAAACGGAGGCTCAAAGGACAGGATATCAAATCTTTGCATTTGCCGATAAGGGTGGCAATGCAACAATTTTCAACAAAAAGTGCGAAACTACCAATATTGCTTCCCGAGATTATTTTCAAACGGCTTTAAACGGTCAGCCCGCAGTTTCAGACTTAATTATCAGCTACACCACTGGGGAGTTGGTACTTATCTTTGCTACACCAGTTTATCGACAGGGTGAAGTGATAGGTGTCCTCTACGGCAGAATGGATGGTAGTGCCCTGAGTGAAATTATAAGCGAAGTAAGTTACAAGCAAACAGGCTACGCATACATGGTCAATAATCAAGGGGCTACAGTGGCACATAAGAACATCGACTTGGTTTTAAAACAGGATAATGATATTGAAAACATGAAAATAGATGAGTCTTTACGAGAACTTGGAGAGCTTACCAAGAGTATGATTACCCGTACAGTCGGCAGTGGTACATATACCTACAATGGAGTTAAAAAAATTGTGGGTTATGCACCTATTGAAGACACTCCATGGATTGTTGCTTATGGACTTGAGGAAGCAGAGGCATTAACAGACGTCCGAATCCTAGCCAACATTCTCTGGGTATTTGTTCTTATCGCAAGTGTAGTTGGAGCATTAATAACATACATCGTAAGTGCTCGTATTACCCAGCCATTGATAAAGATTTGCAGAGAATTGAGGAACTATATCGATAATATTTCTATTTCTTTGCCACAGAAATATTTAGATAGAAATGATGAAATTGGGGTTTTGGCTAAAGGGGTTACTCTTATGCTAGATAACATTTCATGGCATATTTTAAATCTTGAAGAAAAAAACAGAGAAGTGTTACGTGCCAAAGAAGTAATAAATTCGGAGCGTTTGTTATTCGGGACGACACTTCATTCGCTGGGTGACGGTGTCATATCTGTAGACCTAAATGGTAATGTACAAATTATGAATGAGGTTGCAGAAAACTTAACCGGCTGGAAGCACGAAGATGCATATGGGAAACCATTTGAAATTGTTTTTCATATTATTAATGAGTTTACACGAGAAAGGTGCCCAAGTCCTGTAAAGAAAACTTTTGAAAATGGTAAAATCAATAAGCTTGATGATAATACAGTACTAATTAGCAAAAAAGGAGATGAGCTTCCAATTGAAGATAGTGTAGCTCCAATTTCCGATAGCGATGGTAATATATCTGGCGCAGTGCTTGTGTTTCGAGATTGTACAGATAAAAAGCAATCACAAGCAGAGATTTTATATTTAAGCTATCATGATCAACTAACAGGGTTATACAATCGGCGCTTTTTTGAAGAGGAATTAAAAAGACTGGATGCAAATGCCTATTTACCATTGACGCTGGTTATGTTTGATGTAAACGGTCTGAAGCTAACAAATGATGCTTTTGGTCACCAGACGGGAGATAAGCTTTTGCGAGCTGTTGGCGAAACGATAAAGAATATCTGCAGAAAGAATGATATTGTTTCGCGTATAGGTGGTGATGAGTTTGTCTTAGTTTTGCCCCAAACAAGTTATACCGAGACAGAGATTATAATGAGACGCATTTATCGCGAGCTTGAGCAAATCAAACTAGATAAAGTTGTTATTTCTGTTTCTGCCGGTTGGGAAACGAAAAACTCCGATGAACAAGATATTATGGAGGTTTTTGCAAGAGCAGAAGAAAGTATGTATCGGAAAAAACTTATTGAAAGTCAAAGCATGAGAAATAAAACTATTCAAGTTATCTTAAAAACCTTAAATGAAACAAATAAAAGAGAACGAATTCATTCTGAAAATGTAAGTAAGATAAGTCGAAAAATCGGGGAAGCACTCAACCTTAATCAAGAACTTTTACGTGAAATTGAGACGGCAGGTCTTTTACATGACATAGGCAAAATTGCTATTGATAACAATCTACTAAACAAACCCGGTAAGCTGACAGATACAGAATATGAAATGATAAAAAGACACTCGGAAATTGGATACCACATATTAAAATCGGCGGATGCATACACAAGTATCTCAGATTATGTATTAGCCCATCATGAACGATGGGATGGGACAGGGTATCCCCGCGGACTAAAAGGTACGGAGATCCCTTTAGTAGCAAGAATTATCTCTATTGCAGATGTGTATGAGGCTATGACAGCTGAGAGAACGTATAGGCAAACAAAAAGCAAGGAAGAAGCAATCAACGAGCTAAGAAGGTGTGCTGGCACGCAATTTGATCCTGATATTGTACAAGTGTTTTGTAAAAATATTTAACTTAGTAAAGTGGATATATCGATCAATAAAGATGTACCATGTTGGATTATACTTATGGTAAGAGAACACGTCTTGAAGTTAAATCCCAAGACGTGTTCTTTTTGTGTTGAGTTTGCATGTTTTAGTTTTCCTCTACGACGCAGTGGATTTAACATTGGAATTTTTGCATTTTGTGTTTGAAAACAAAACTATAACTACCCCTTTGCAAGGTTACCCTGGAGTATATTGGGCTTATAGAAAAAAACCGCACACGGTACTCTTACAGTTACCGTGTGCGGATTGCGTTTGCTGACTATTTAATTGCCAGTAATTCGATGTAGCCTCTGGTTCCGATTGGTTCAAGCTGTATGCGTGGGTTTTCTTTGTCCCACGCATAGCCGATGACAGCAGGATCGTATTTCCCCGTTGCACACTGTACCTGCTCAATGGCTCCGCAATAATCTTCCTCGGCAAAGGGCTCACCTTGGAACATTATATACTTTGCGGCAGGGAGCTCAATCATATCAAACCCATCGGGAATCACTCCGTCATAATCCGAAGGCACTTCAACTCCCTGCACATATTCCGATGTTCCCGGTGCAATGTATGCCGCAGGCAGCCATAGACAGACCGGCTCGCCGCTGATGGACTTAATGCTGGTGAGCAACCCCCACACATCACAGCCAACCTCCTCGCAGTAGGCAAAATAGTCGGTAGCCTGAATCCCTCTTTTGATTAGCACCTTTCTTGCAGGTTTTTCGATGACCTGTACAAATACACTTTTTACGCTTTCCATCTGTTTCTCCTTTCGCACTGCTTGATACTTCACTCCGTAGGGCGTGAACAGATATAGAGGAATGGGGGCTGTGGCATATTGTCTCGGGTTACAGCCAAACTCACGAAAAAAGGCACGCTGGTAGCCATCCACGCTGCCAAAGCCAAGCTCCAGTGCAACGTCAAGGATTTTGTAGGATTCGTCCCGCAGCATGAGAGCAGATTTAGATAACCGCAACCGACGAATGTAGTCAGCCGGGGTCATATTTACCCACTGTGAAAATAGCCGGTAGGAATACCACGGTGAAAATAACGATGCTGTTGATAAATCCGCAAGCGTGATATTTTCACGCAAATGCTCTGCAATATAATTCTGCATCCGTTGTACTGCTTCTCTATGTTCCTCCATTGCTTCACCTCCCTCGTGAGTCCTATCGTACCATTCGTTAGAGGAAAAACTCTCGACCTTTTTTGCTAACAGGATATTTGATTTTCAGTTTACCATACAGTCAAACCTAAATCCACCGCCTTTATGCAAGCATTGTCTGGACTATTTTGGGAATGTAAGAAAGATGCACAGGGCAGCAATGAACCACCCTGTGCATCTCTTTTATCAGAAGTTAAACTCAGATTCCCAGTTAAAATCGCCACTGGTTTCCACATTGCTTGGCCAATGACTGCACCATCCCGGAACCTGTGGTGCTTCCACCCGATCAAGGCTCGGTGTGTAGGGCTTGATGTCCAGCACTGGGGTTTGATCATCCGCATCAATATATGCAAGCCCAATTACACCATGCTCCACATCAATATAAGTGACATAGACGCAAGATAAGGCGATGGGGTTCGGGCGCTGTGGCGAGCGTGTGGCAAATGTCCCCATAGTATCCGGCCCTTTTGTATATGGCTTTGCTTCAGATATGACACTTCGGTCGGCCTCGTTATCACAACCAGAGAACCACCAAAGAATGTTGATGTAAGAAAATCCATCTAAACTGATCAGCGCATTTTTATATGCAGGTGAAAGATCTATGCAAAACCCACTGTCGTCACAACGAATTACGCCGATTTGCTTTACTGTAAAATTGTTTTCCATAAAGAATCTCCTTAAAATTAGATTTTTTACGGTACCGTTAATTCCAGTATAGCAATGTGTTTTTATACTACAAGCCTTTTTTTAAAAAATTAAAACGACCATCTTTATGCAAGTATAGACTGGACGATACTTGGAACGCAGCATTAGACTTCTGTTTTCGCTCTTTTCAGGGAGCGAAGCGACCACGCCCCCACCGCTTGCCGGTGGGGGCTACTTAATGCCAAAATCTTAGATTTTGGAGTTAAGGCAGGAATAGGCGAATGTCCCATTCGCCGGAAAACCGCTTGCAGGCAAAGCCTGCAACGACATTAAGCATAGATTGCCGACAGTAAAAGGACTGTCGGCTGTTTTTATGCCATTTCTCAGAAATGGGGTGAGTTTTTGAAACAGGAACCGACAATCCAACTCTGCGTGAAAGTGCCTGCCCATACTGCCGAGCAGATCAAAAAGCTGGCAGCCGCAAACAATATCGGCATTGCCGAGCAGTTACGACAATTTATCGAAAAGGGCCTTTCTGTTGAGGGGTACAGCCAGAACATCGACTTCATAGCCAGCATCATCCGGCAGGAGCTGATGGCGGTCTATCATCTTGAGGACATCAAAACCGTGGTGGAGCAGCAAACCAACCGCATTGCCAAAATGCACATGAAATCCGGCAAGGTGGACGCCGCCGCTTTCTTCCTGCTGATAAAGGTCCTGATGAATGTGGCCCATGAGGGTACGGAGGATCAATTTGACCAAATGCTGAATGAGGCCGTCACGCTGGGCGTTGACTATATGCAAAAAAAGGATTTTCAAATCAACAGCTTTTTGCAGGACACAGACAATCTGCGCCGTCTTGCGGATAAGCTGTGATTAAGAAATGGAGGCATTTATGACACAGGCAAACCGATACAAAGAACTTGCCGCACTGACAAAACGGGCTGACAACCTCGACCCTGCTTATCATGCGGCTTTTTATCTGCTGTCCTATGACCCGGAGCTTTACGAAACCGCCCGCAGATTTGTGAGTGTGGATGGCATCGGCTTCTCCGGCATGAAACGGGCGGCCCGTGACTTTGACGAGCGCACACGCTTTGTCGTTGACATTGCCCACAACCTGTTTTCCTACAACAGCCCTTGCAAGGCTACTCCCTTTGAAATCTCACGGCTGGGCTATCCCTACTTGGAACTGGTGTGCAATTCCTTTTATATTGCCACAGGAGAGGTTCAGGTTGTTTTGGAGCCGGGGCAGGACGGGCAAGTGGGAATTAAGCTGGATGACAGCAATTATCAGCAAAGCAAGCGTATCCAGCAGCAATTTGAGCAGCTTCAAAAAGCCATGATTGCGGACATGGTGCAGGACGAGGCCACAGAGCCGGAAAGGTAAGGTGAATTTATTATGATTACAGGAGTTATCCGTTATCAGGGCGGCACGCTGGTGGTGGAGCTGCCCTGCGGAGCTTATGAGCTGGCGGAACATTTGGGCAGTATCGGCATCCGTTCCCCGGCTTCGGAGATTTTAGCCCATGGCACGGAACAGGTTGAGGTAAAGCTGGCAGCCGGTGAGCCAATCGGAGCAATCATTCTTGCCAACCTTCAGGACAGCGACACGCTCTCCGGGGTGAACCTTGCCTGTCAGGAGGTAAACCGTGTCTGCCCCTTTGGATATGAGGAATTTTTGGATATGCTCGATCCCGACTCGCAAGCCGGTTTCAACCGCTATGCGTTTTACAAGCCTTACGAAACCCTGCCGCCCAGCACCGCAGGGGGCATGAAATTCATTTTGGAGGAAAGCAGGCGCTACCATTCCACGATGGAGAATTACCGCACTGTATGCGAAGCTGAGGCCGCGGAGTACGACTGCAATATCAGGGAAGTAAACCGCATGATGGAGTCCGGTGAGGATGAATGGGAACGCTGACGGGAGGTGATGGAAAATCTCCCTTTTAGTCTATAAGCAGAGATTCAAAAATCCCAATTATAAAAGCACCGCTGGCAAGAATTATGCTCATGTACGCTATATTGCCACCAGGCCGAGGGTTGCAAAAAACGAGGGCATGAACCACGGACTGTTCGGGAAGCTCTCTCCTGGTCCCGTTACCGAGTTTGAGGACTGGCGGGATGTGGCAAGGCTGGTATATGCCAATTCAAAAAAGCATATCACCATGTACCGCAGCGTGATTTCCTTTGACGAGGAAACGGCTGCCGAGCTGAACCTGACCGACCAAAAGGCATGGCAGAGGTATATTGAAAACCACATTATGACGATTGCCGAAAAAAACAATATCCGGCGGGAGCATTTACAATGGGCTTGTGCGCTCCATAAAGAAAGGCACCATCCCCATATCCATGTGGTGTTTTGGGATACCTCATCACGGGTCAAAAATCCCTTTACCCCGCCTGCTATCCCCAATGCTATCAGAAAACAACTCATCAAAGATACCTTTGCCGAGCGCATCCGTGCCTATGGGGAGCAGAAAAACAAGTCCACCGCTGAACTGCGCAGTATCAGCAATGAACTGGTAGACGAGTTTGAACAGCATCTGCGGCGGCTGGGTAAGGATCAGTATAAGCGGCTCCGTGCTGACTATGACGAGGAAAATGAACTATCCGGCAGCTTTGATTTTGATGATGAGGTGCTGAATGAAACCGCCGACCGTGTATTCCGGCTTAAATCCGCACTCCCGCCCACCGGTCGCATTGCCTATCAGCTTTTGACCCCGGAGATCAAGGCCAAGGTGGATGAGCTGGTATCGTATCTTCTTGAAAATGTTCCGGCACTTAGGGAGCAGAAAGAACGCTACATAGACAGCAAAATGAAGATGACCCTGCTATATGGCGGCAGTGATGAATACCTCGGCAGCCTGCGGAACCGCTTTGCCGGGGAAGCGGACAAAATCATTGCAAACCGTGTGCTGGGCATGGTAAAGACCTTGAACCGGCTGGACTATGAAATAAAGTCCGAGGAATACCAAAGCGCCCGCCGTTCCTACTTTGCTGAGCAGATGTTAATGGAGGCGCTGGATATGCTTTCAGGTCTGACCCGTGATAATGACAGCCGATTTGATGATTGGGAGAAGAAAAACGGCCGGGAGCTGTCAAAGGACGCGAAAAAGGAACTGTTTTTGAAGTTGCAGGATAAAGGCTATGAACATTAACCTTCAGGGAGGAATGTAGATTGAAAACGAGACAAGAATTTTTTGAGGATTTTTTTGCACGGCTGACCCGAACGGGTTTCCGTGTGGAAAGCATTATGGAAAGCGATGTAGCCGCTGAAGTCTATGACGAAAGCTCCCTGTTCTGTATGGTTACACAGGATGGGGAGCTTATCTTTGAAACCTATGGCGGCGATAAGGTCCGGGCTTTGGATCAGGCGGCCGGAGAAACCCGCACCGACCTTTCCTGCTGTATGCAGCCGCCTTTTGCGGATATGGAACGGACGGAAACGGTCCTCCTGACAGGCGGCTCCTACATCAAGGTGTTTGAGAGTGCCGGGGTGGTGTTGCTCTGCCGCCGCACGACGCTGTTTGGATATGAGTTTGTCACCTGTCAGAAGGCCATGCCGAAGCACAACACCAAACGTTTTTACAGGGAACATTTCTTCTATGATCCCGTATTGGCGCAGGACGATTTTTTGGAGCGCAGCGGCTTAAAAATACCGGCTCCGCTTTCCTTTTCCCACGATGAGCTTCGGGCGCTGGTGTCCTGCTGTGCAAGGTGCGTCATGCTGGATAATGAGATGGACGGCGGACAGGAAAGTCGTATCCGTGAACTGATGGCAAAGATTGAGGAAAGCCTGCCGGGGCAGCTTGACCTCTCCCCCCGCCATTATTTTCAGAATGAAATGTAAGGAGTGTGCCTATGAAAACTAAAACCGAGTTTTATCAAAGCTATTTTGAAATCCTGCAAAAGAAAGGGTTTACCGTGCAGCCCTCCACTTCGCCGGATTATGTGGCGGACATTTACCACAAGGATAAGCTGATCGCCTTTTTTACCAAAAACGACATGGTGATGAAAAACCCCTTTGTGGAGGTACAGGATAAGCTCATGGACAGGATACAGACCCTTGCCAAATCTACGGCGGTAGCTTGTGGGGTCTGCTCGGATAAGCCCTTTGACGAGGAAACCGCCGTGAAGCTGCCCAACAACCTATATAAAATCAATGAGCATAACGGCGTGGTGCTGGCCTGCAAGCATCATCCCCTGTTTGAGTATGTGCTTTCTACCTACCGCTGTGATGAAAAGAAGAACCCGATCCAGCGTCAGTATTTCTACAACAAAGAGGACGCCTTTGAGAGCTTCGCTACCAGAAGCGGCCTGATTGATGAAAAACGGCTTTTTTCCGAAACTGATTTGAAGGTCATCTATGCGGGGCTTGTCAAAATGCGTACCATTGACAATGACATGACGCAGGACGATCTCAACTCTGTGGAACGGCTGGTGGATAAAATTGAGGACATTGTACCGGAGTTGCAAAAAAGAGAAAAGGCGCTGGATTTCTCTTGGCTCTTTGGCAGCATGGAACGAGGGATTGAACGAGAATAAAAAAGTGGCTGCCTTGTTAGGGCAGCCGTTTACTTAGCCATCAGCTTTGCGAAATGGAGAACCGCATCAGCCTTTTCTTGATTCAGCACACGGACACTTTCTACAAGCTCCCGTTCGTATGCAGTGGGGTACAGCACATCGTTACTTTCGTTATAGAATTCCGAAATCGTTGTGCCAAGGCGTTTCAATAGTTTTTCAAGCACCAGCACAGACGGCTGGCTTTCGCCTTTCTCAATTTTGCGGATGTAATTTTGCGATATGTCAGTGTCCTTTGACAGCTTATAGACGCTAATGCCCCTTTTCGTTCGGAGCTGTTTGAATTTTTCTGCTAAATCCATCGTTATCCTCCTATACTCTATACTTCTATTATTATGCTGGATAACACAACAAAATATAAGCTAACGATAGTGGTTGATTATAGGGATATATAGTTGTATTATATAAGTGTGGTCGAGTAACCTATCAGATAAGGAGCGTGATTTTATGAACCATCCAAGTGGAGAGTCGATTTGGGGCAACATCAATACTGCCCTTGAAGTCGCACTGAATATTTATGTCATTGTGGCAACGGACGAAACCGGTGTTGAGCGTGAGGGCATTATGGTCCCGAAAGATAAAGCCAAGGAGGTATTGTCGGACAAAGCCATTTCCATGGCAGAACAGGACGGGGATTGGCTCTGCTACGGGGAGGACATCAAGGATATTCCCATGTATGAAATGCTTCAGCGGCGTGTGGCCGCCTGCAAGCGCATGGAAGCCAAGGCGATGGAGATGATGGAGGAAATCAGGCGTGACGGCAAACTGCGGCTGACCGATTATTTTGGCGAGTGTGCCCCGCCTGCCCAGCAAGGGAAAGACAGTACCGCACCCGTTCAAGTGAGAAACGGTATCTATTTCGTACAGTCAGGCGGACAGGACTTCTTTGCTGTCCATGAGGCGGTAGCCGATAATTTCATGTCTGATATGGCCGTAGCGTTTGGAAACCGTCAGGGCGAATATCTGCTTTACGATCTGACCACCGCTGCTGTCCCTCTTTTTGAACTGCGCCAGCTTTATGAGGAAGTCAATGACCTGATTGTTTCCGAGGACAGCCTGCTGTCTACGCTGAACACAAACTTCAAAACCTACGTTTTGTACTACAACGAGTTGATTCAGGAGGAGGCGAAAATCCCGCCTGTGAACGCCCCTGTCAGCTTGTTTTTACAAAAGCAGCTTGACCGGTCAGCCAATGAACCGGAACCCTCGGACTTCAAGGAAGATGCCGCAAAGGAGTCCCATGACCATGGTGAGGAAGCAGAGGACTTCGGCTATGAGCCTTAATATTTGAACTATCCATAGAATAACCGCAACCGCCCCCCTGCGCCGCCTTGATGGTGCAGGGGACATTTTTTTGTTTTCAGGAGGTGAACAACTTGAACATGGTGTATATCGCAAGTCCCCTGCGTGGGGACTATAACACCAATATAAAAAATGCTGTGGAATACTGCCGCCTTGCCGGGGAGCAGGGTGTCCTTCCCCTTGCCCCTCACATCATTTTCAGCCAATGGTGCAACGATACCATTCCTGAACAGCGTGAAAAAGGCTTGCAGCTTGGTCTTGCCCTGCTGGAAAAGTCCGATGAACTTTGGGTCATGGGAACTGAATTCAGCCAAGGGATGCAGGGTGAGGTGGCATTTGCTCTGGAGCATAAAATACCGATATTTTTCGTGAGCCACCCCCATGATCCGGCTTATTATCCAGTCAGTGCCGATGAAAACAGGCTTTTGACTTCGGTTAACTGTAGCCCTGAAAGCAGACGGGAAAATTACGAGGGGCAGTTTGTGATACTTCGGCATGAACATCTAAAGCCGGAGTATCGGACGCCCCGCAACCAGATATGGACTGTTACCCATGGCCCCGGCTGCCGCCCGGATTATGTCCATAGCGACACCATTCATCTAACACATCCCGTGGATGGGGATCGCATGGCGGTTGGACGCGGCGATGTTTGGGGCGCTCCTACGCCTGAAACGATGAACTGTATCAGGCAGGCTTATCCAGAATTTGATGCTGCATTGCAGTCAGCCGCAGAGCCGGAGGGGGAGCTTTGCCGATGAAAAAAAAGGAAAAGCTCATTTTAGGCTCTATCATCATCGGCCTTGGCACAATTTTCAACCTGTTCTTTACTGCGGCTCTGCATGGGCTGCTGTCGCATCGGGTCCGTACCTTGACTTTACTCCCGTTATGGGATTGTGTTGCAGGGCTGTTCACCCAGCGCCAGCAGCTTTTGCTGTTCTTATCCTTTGAGGGATTTCTGTGCCTATGCTGTGTCCTGTTTTGGGTGCAGAACAACCGCCCCTACCAAAGCGAGCTTGTGCGGGTAGCCGAGGACATTTTTACCCCTGCCCCGGTAGGACAGTATCAGCACGGTTCGGCCCGGTGGCTGCGGGAAGAAGAAAAAGGTAAGGTGTTTGGAACACAGATCATCCATCCGGCAAATCCCATTATTCACGAGCTGCTGGACACAGGATTTGATGATCTGCCCTTTGTAAAGAAAAGCGAAAATAAAGGTATGCTCTTAGAGCAAGTGGAAACCGGGCAAGGTACGGCGGCACAGGACGAGCCCGCCGCACTGCCTGTTCCTATAAATCCAAAGGAAGAAAAGGAGGACTTGATACAGGATGAGGACTTTGAAACGGTGGATTATGACCTTGCGGCTGCGCATTTAACCAAAGCACAGCCGCAGGATACCCCGGTCGCCCAGCAGGATAAACCGGAACCGGAGAAAGAAAAAGCAGACCCCTACAAGCTGTTTGATGAGGGCGGCATCGTGGTAGGCACGGAGAAAATCAGAGCGAAAGAGCTTGGAGAGCCGTCCGAACGGCTTTACTACATTCCAGATGATACCCATACCCTGACCATCGGCGCCACCCGTTCCGGCAAGACCCGGTGCCTTGTCATCCAGTCCATCTGCCTGCTGGGGCTTGCCGGGGAAAGCCTTGTCATCAGTGACCCCAAGGCCGAGTTGTTCCACTACACATCTGTATTTCTTAAAAAGCTGGGCTATGAGGTAATCTGTCTGGATTTTAAGAACCCGGAAAAAAGCACCCGTTACAATCTCCTTCAGCCGGTTATCGACGCGGTAAACAAAGGGGATTTGGAACGGGCGGAAATGTATGCGTGGGATATTACCAATATCCTTGTGGGAGATGATGTTTCCAACGAAAAGATTTGGGAAAACGGTGAGAAATCCACCATAGCAGCGGCGATTCTCTGCGTGGTAGTGGACAACAAAAAGCGGCCGGAGTATCAGAACCTGACCAATGTGTACTGGTTTATTGCGGAAATGAGCAAGTCCGTGGGCGGCAAGACACCTATGAGCGAGTACATGAAGAAGCTGCCCAGCAGCCACCCGGCACGGGCGCTCATGTCCATTGCCGAGGTTGCGCCAAGCCGCACTAAGGGCAGCTTCGATACCTCGGCCCTGACTACCCTGCGCCTGTTTACCAGTCGTTCGGTTTATTCCGTTACCCATAAGAGCGACTATAACATATCGGAGATCGGACAGAAAAAACAGGCTCTGTTTATGATTTTACCGGATGAAAAAACCACCTATTACCCCATCGCCAGTCTGATGGTATCCCAGCTCTATGAGTTGCTGGTCCGTCAATCCGATCAGCGGGGCGGCAGGCTGGAGCGCCGGGTCAATTTTGTGCTTGATGAATTCGGAAATTTCACAAAATTGAATGATTTCCCCAATAAATTGACAGTAGCGGGGGGGCGCGGGTGCAGATTTAACCTCTATCTGCAATCCTTTGAACAACTTTCCCTAAAATACGACAAAGAAACGGCGGCTATTGTTAAATCCAACTGCCAGACATGGATTTATCTGCAAGCGGACGATAAGGAAACCTTGCAGGAGGTGTGCGACAAGCTGGGCAAGTACACCACCAGCGCCTATCAGCTTTCCAGCCAGCACGGGAGGTATGTCAACCCATCCAGCTCCCACAGCATCAGCCTTGTGGCAAGGGAGCTTTTGACAACGGACGAAATCCGTAGAATCCAGCGACCGGCACAAATCGTCATCAGCCGTTCCCATCCGGCTATGATGAACGCTCCCGACCTGTCGGAGTGGTATTTTAATCAGATGTGCGGATTGGGCGGTAAGGAGCATAACCGTCTGGTTCGGGAAGCAAGAGAAGCAGCCCGGCCGGTGCTATCTGACATGACAGGCGATATTCCCCTGTGGAACATTTGGGTGTATTACGCCAAGGACTTGCAGATGAAAGAAGCCCAGCAGAAGTCACAGGCTTTTGCTTCTCAGATGGGTGCTATTTTTTCAGAAAAAGGGGTTCGGAAAGGAGGTTCCAAACACAATGAAAATGAAGATGGAACAGATGATTAAAAAAATCAGAGCCAAAGGTAAGGCGGTGAGTGCGGTAGCGCTCACCGCTTTTCTTTTACTCCAAAACAGCACAGTTGCCTATGCCGCTGGGATTGGCGACAGCCAGATAGCCAAGGGTACGGAAAAGCTCATTCAGGATGCCACTACATGGCTGATGATTCTGGCTCCCGTGGTGGCGGGTCTGCTCATTATCTATTTCTGTATCAGGCGAAGCGCAGCGGACGAGATGGATCAGAAAAAATGGAACAACCGCATTGTGGTTGCGATTGTGTCCTGTATCGGTGCGGTGCTGGGCAGCGCCACCCTCAATATCATCATCGGCTACTACCAGTAAGCCGATGAACCCTTCGGTATAAGCCAGGGAAACCTCTCCCGGCGCTATCATAACTCAAAATCTATCAATGAAAAGGAGATCAAACACGATGAAAAACTTTATGAACAAGGTCATTTCTAAGGTAAACGATGTGAAGGAAAAGGCAAAAGACACCGCCATGGCGGTCGTTTGGAAGCTCCAGCAGCTCAAAGCAAAATCCGGTGAGGTTCTTGCCCATCAGTCCGGAGAGGGCTTTGTGGACACGGCACTGAAAATTTTGATTTCTGTGGTGATCGGCGCCCTCCTTCTGGCAGGGCTTTATATGCTGTTCAACGACACTGTACTGCCTACGCTGGTTGAGCGCGTCAAAGAGCTTTTCAATTACAGGGGGTAAGACCCACAATGACCCATGCTGCCGTTATGATGCGGCGGCATGGGATTTTTATAAAGGTAAAGGAGAAATTGAAGATGAAAGTAACTGCTAAAATCGTTGCGCATTTGAGTGACGAATGCAGACTCAAGGCCATTGCCACGGTCTGCTTAAATAATGAGTTTTTGATTACCGGGGTGCGCATTGTCGAATGCGAAAAAGGCCCCTGCGTATTCATGCCCAGCAGGAAAACCAATGCCGGGGATTACCGGGACATTTGCTTTCCCATCACGCCGGAGCTGCATGGTCAAATCAAAGACACCGTGCTGGAGGTTTATCACAGCCAAGGGGGAGAAACGGTCCCAGCAGAGTAAGCCGCATGGAATTTATGCCCTGCGGGATCTACCGCAGGGCAAGGAGGTGATTTTCAATTGGAAGTAATTCTTGTATTGCTGATTGTGGCCATTCTAAATGGCGCCGTGGCGTTTATTGATGAAATGCTCTCCGGTCTTGTCCCCATGACATTAAACGCCGACCAGTACATGACGGCGGTAGGCGGCGGCAGTATGGTGAGCGTGTTATTTGATATTCTGCTGGGCTTTGGCGTGTCCCTCATTATCCTCAAATTTCTGAAAAAGGGATTTGAATGCTATGTCATGTGGACGGACGGCGACCCGGACGCAGAACCGGTTTATTTGGTCATTCGTTTTATCCAGGCCATTGCCGTGGCAGTCTGCTTTCCGGTCATGTACGGCTGGCTTGCCGAGATCACGCAAAGCCTGACGGATGAACTGATGGCGGCAATCAGCGCAAGCACAGGCTATGATTGGCAGGCTTGGGTAAACGGGATTAGCTCACTCGGACTGGTGACAGCCATTTTCGGGTTGGTTTTCGTGATATGCTACTTTGTGCTGTATTTCCAATTCCTGATGAGAGGGCTGGAAATTATGATTCTGCGCATTGGCCTGCCTCTTGCCTGTGTCGGCTTACTGGACAGCGACAAGGGCATTTTCAAGACCTATATCAACAAATTCTTTCAGACCACCTTTGCGGTGGTAGTGCAAATATGCCTTTGCAAGTTGGGTGTCGGCATGATGATGAATGTAAGCATAATGAATATCTTTTGGGGCATTGCCTGCATCGTGCTTGCCATCAAGACCCCTCGTTTCCTCAGTGAGTTTATGGTTCCCACCGGCGGAGGCGGCGCAGGTGTCATTAACAATATGTATCATTCCGTCCGCCTTGTGGGTATGGCAAAGGGTATGGTCAAGTAAAGGCGGTGATGAAATGATAACCCTCGACGATATTTCCACGGCGGTCATTTCCCTTATCCGCTTGGGTGCGGTGTTCCGCTTTATTTACTGCATGATCTGCCTGCAATCGGCAGAGGAAGAACAGGCGCGGTATAAGAAGCGGGCGAAAAACATCGTAGTTTTCTATGTGATTGCCGAGTGTATCTGGCAGATCAAAGAGATTGTGTTCTACTATTACAATATATAGGTACAACTCATCTTTTTCCGAACAAAATATAACTTGACAAACAAATAAAACTTTGTGTTGACAAAGGCAATAATGTCAGGTAATATAAACATAGCAAACAAAAATAAATTTGTTCGTCAAAGGAGGAAGATTGAAGTATGTACAACTATATTGTGAAACTAGAAATTGCAAATGACAAAAAAAGAGAGGAGTTTGATTTAAGAACTATCAAATCAGAAATCCAGAAAGCAATCGACAAGTACCATGCGTTGAAAACAGTCCGCAACAAAAAAAGTCTAACATTTAGCGTTGAGCAGAAGGTTCTCGAAATAAAAATTGAGTCCCCAGTACAACTTGATGTTCCTAGTAAAGCGTTGGCAAAGTTCACACGACTGTTACTCGAACTATCACCGGCTCTTGCTGGCACAATTAACAATGGGCGTGTATTTCAGTCAGTGCAAACAAGCATTCCCCCCAGCGATATAGATCGAATATCGTCATGTGATACGTTAAAAAAGATAATTGATTTATTCTGCGGGGAATTGCAAACAAACGCAAACTTGGAATTACAACGGAAGATTAAAGCCTTACTTTTTAATGTCGAAGAAGTGATAGACTAACTTATACCCTCACAGCACTCTCAAAGCATTTTTGACTTTGAGAGTGCTGTTTTTATAAATAAATTTTTCGTGAAGGAGGTTCTCTATGTGTTAAACGATATCAATCTGTACATTCCCACCGGAGTAAAGGCCGAAAACGAGCTGTTTAACGGGTTTGGCAGGCGGGAGCTTTTGCAGAGTGTTGTCGGCTCCCTATTTGGCGGTGCGGTTGCAGCGCTCCTTTGGCTGATTGCCGGGAATGTGGCGCTGACCGTAGTGGCAGTCTTATCCGGCATTTTCGGCTCGGTGATGATGTGTACCAAAGACCAGAACAATCAAAGCGTGGTTGACCAAGTCGGGGATATGCTCCGGTTCCGGCGCAGCCAGCAGATTTATCCCTACCGTATGCAGGACGAATGGGGTATGAGATAGGAGGAAGCATTTTGACGTTTCTTGACCTTTTTGCAGGAATCGGCGGATTCCGTAGAGGTCTCGAAAGAAGCGGACATACCTGTATCGGTCATGTCGAAATTGATAAATACGCAAATAAAAGCTATATGGCAATGTACGAGCTTGCACCTTGTCCTTATCGGGAAAATGCAGGCTCTAATTTTTCTATGATGTGTAAACCGGAGGTGAGAAAAAACTGTGATGGGAAAAACTGCACAGGCGAATGGTACGCCAAAGACATTAAACAAATCCGAGCAGGAGAAATTCCAAAAGCTGAAATCTGGACTTTTGGATTTCCTTGCACTGACATTTCCATCGCAGGACGCATGGAAGGTCTTAGAGGAAGCCGAAGCGGACTGTTTTTTACAGTCGTTGGCCTGCTCAAAAGCGCGAGTCCCGAAAATCGACCCCAGCGGCTTATCGTTGAGAATGTTAAGCATCTGCTGTCAAGCGAGAATGGCGGGGCATTTACCACCGTTCTCGCTGAACTATGGGAAGCTGGGTATGACTGCGAATGGCAGGCCGTCAATTCAAAGCATTTCGGCGTTCCCCAGCACAGGGAGCGAGTGTACCTTGTTGGACATTTTGGAGGAATCCGTGGACGAAAGGTATTTCCTATCGGCGGAGCAAACACGGCGCCTGTTAAGCAGCTTATCGGCGGAAGCCAAGGAAAACGGGTCTACGACATAAACGGTGTTTCCGTGACTCTGACAGCGGAGGGCGGCGGTTTTGCCGGACGTACAGGGCTTTATGCCGTGTCCGTCAACCGCAAAGAAGGAATTATCGGGGCTATCAATCAGGCCCATACCCTGACCGCCAGCGACACCCGTGGTCTAAACCGCAATCAGGATCAAAATGCTGTGCTGTCAGAGATTGCACCCTGTGCGGCGTTCACCGCCTTCAATCAAGATATCAAGCAGAGCGATCATACGGGGGGTATTGTCTGCTTGGGCAATACCAATCCGAGCGGCAATGGTATGAATGGAAACGTATACGGTACGCACGGCCTTTCACCAACACTCACGACGAATAAGGGAGAGGGATTAAAGGTCGCCGTTCCTGCACAAATCCAGACTTGTGCCGCTTTTATTGATATGAATGAGGATGCGGAGCTGACGCAAAACGCCCGGTGTATCCGGGCAAGGCAATATTCAGGCATTGGCAACCACCGGGGGGAAACCTCCGGTGTCTTTTTATGCCACGGACACCCGGACTGCGTGATGGCAGTTATCACTCCCGACCGCATGGAAAAGCGGCAGAACGGCAGACGGTTCAAAGAGCCGGGAGAACCCAGCTTTACACTGACAACGCAGGATCAGCACGGCATCCTGCTGTGCTGCTGTGAAGGCTGGAAAGAGGGTCTGCCTATCAGAGAGGACAAAAAAGACGGCTGCACGATGGCATACCCCGGCGATGGAATCAATCTGGCCTATCCCAACAGCAATAGGAGCAGAGGGCGTGTCGGCCGCCAGTGTTCCCAAACCCTGATGACAGGCGGGAGCATGGGCGTTCTCCTATGCTGCCGTATCCGCAGGCTGACGCCGAGAGAGTGCTGGAGGCTGCAAGCCTTTGAGGACTACCTGTTTGAACGTGCAAAAGCGGCAGGCATTAGCGACGCCCAGCTTTACCGGCAGGCCGGAAATGCCGTTACGGTCAATATTGTCTATGAGATTGGGGCGCGCCTGACGGGTGGCTGCCTATGAGGTTTTCTGTTCTTTATGTAGACCCTCCGTGGTCTTACAAAGTATATTCCAAAAAAGGACAGGGGCGAAGCGCTGAAAACCATTACCATACCATGAGCGCCGAGGACATTTTTAACCTTGATGTGGCAGGGATTGCAGATAAGGACTGTGTGCTGTTTCTGTGGGTGACATTCCCTTGTCTGCTGGAGGGGCTGAAAGCCATTGAGCGTTGGGGGTTTACTTATAAGACCCTCGGCTTTTGCTGGGTCAAGCGGTGCAAAAAACAGCAGAAAAAATGGTTTTGGGGACTTGGCTTTTGGACGAGAGCCAACCCCGAACTGTGCCTGATCGCATCAAAAGGCAGACCAAAGCGCCTATCCAAAGCGGTCCACTGCATTGTAGATACGCCGGTGGAATACCATAGCAAGAAACCGGATGAGGTGCGCCGCCGTATTGAGCAGCTCATGGGGGATGTTCCCCGTGCGGAGCTGTTCGCCAGACAGCAGTATGACGGCTGGGTGTGCCTTGGTGATGAAATCGACGGCCTTGATATACGGGAAGCTATTCAGCAAGTCAAAGAAATGGAGGGATGATATGGCATTTGAAGAACGGCTCTCACCATTTCTTGCTTGTCTGCTCCTTGCCCTGTTTGCAGGAAGCCTGTGCGACATGGCCATCAGCAGAATATTAAAGCAATCCGCACCGAAAACCGCCGTTCTCAGTATGACTGTGACGGCGGTTTTTCTCTGCTTGTACGGATTTACCCCAACGGCTCTGCACTGTGTCCTGCTGTGTCAGGTTCTGATGGTGGCCGGGGTCTTTGACCTTATGACCTATGAAATCCCCGACTGTCTGCATTTGATGATTGCCATGGCAGGGCTGATTCACTTTCAGCCCCTGCCTGCGCTTTTGGGGTTTTTAATCGTCCCCTTGCCATTCCTAATTGCCGCACTGAAAACGGAAAAAATTGGCGGCGGTGATGTAAAGCTCATGGCTGCCAGCGGCTTTTCCCTCGGCGTAACAGGCGGTATCTGGATGATGATATGGGGGCTTGCAATCGCCCTGCTTTGGAACCGTGCATTTTGCAGGGAGCAAAAAAGCCTGCCCCTTGCACCCTTTCTTGCTTTCGGGGCATTTCTGACCCTTTTCCCAACTTAAAAACGATATGGAGGATAAACCAATATGAAAGATTTACTCAAAAACAGAATTGTGGTGGGGCTGCTGTGCATTATCACAGCCCTCATCATTTGCTTTGGATTGACGCCCATGTTCAATGACGCCCTTAAATCCAAGGTGGAGCTGGTGCGTGTCACCACTGAAATCAAAAAGGGCGATGAAATTACGGCAGGCATGATTACCACCGTGGAAACCGGCGGCTATAATCTGCCCTCTGATGTGATCTATCAAAAAGAGGATGTCATCGGCAAGTACGCCAATGCCGACCTTTACAAAGGCGATAATATTCTGAAAAGCAAGCTCTCGGATACCCCCATGCTCAAAAATGAATATCTCAGTGGACTGGACGGCACGAACAGAGCCATTTCCGTTACCATCAAGAGCTTTGCATCCGGTTTGTCCGGCAAACTGGAGCGTGGGGACATTGTTTCCCTGATTGCCAGTGATGTAGGCGAGGCCCGAAAAACCCTTATTCCCGACGAACTGCAATATGTAGAGATTATTGCCACTACCGACAGCAGCGGCAACGACCGCAATATTCAGGAACAGTCCAAGGGCAGCGAGGACACCGAGCTTGCCAGCACCATCACCGTTCTTGCAACACCGCAGCAGGCAAGGCTTCTTGCGGAGCTTGAGCAGACGGGAAAACTTCATGCCGCCCTGGTCTACCGTGGCGGTGCTGAAAACGCACAGAAGTTTTTGACCGAGCAAGCCAAGCTGTTGGAGGCCCTGTATCCTGTAAAAAGCGAGGGCTTAACCTATGAAACCGAAAATAATGACAGCACCGGGGCACCGGCTCCCGACAGTGTGGCCGGGGGGGTGTCTGCAAACGGCAATATTCCAGATACACAGGATTAAGAAAAGGAGGCCAAAACCATGGAAGAAAGCAAAGTAATTGCCGTCATGGGCAGTCAGGGCAGCGGTAAAACCACCGCTGCCCTCAAGCTTGCCCTTGCGCTTTCGGCGGCGAAGAAGAATGTGATTGTGGTATTTTGCGACCCCTTTACGCCGGTGATCCCTGCCGTACTTCCCGCCCATGTGACCCATGATACCTCGCTGGGAAGCCTTTTGACGGCTCCTGCGCTTACACAGACCACTATCCTGAACGCCTGTGTGCCTACGGAAAAAAGTGATTATATCAGTTTGCTGGGGTATTGTGCAGGAGAAAGCCTGATGCACTATCCGCAGATCACAAGGGAAAAAGCAGTGGAGGTTTTTGTCCTGCTCCGATATCTGGCAGATTACATCATCATTGACTGCACATCAACCTTTGAAGCAGACCCGGCATCCATCGTAGCCATTGAACTGGCGGACAGGGTGCTAAAGCTGGGAACCGCCAATCTGAAAGGTGTTTCCTATTATCTGACCCACAATCCCATGCTGGCGGACAGCCGGTTCCGTAAGGATACCCATAGCACCGTTATCGGAAATCTCAAAACAGGACAGGATTGGGAGGCTGCGGCACAACAGCTCGGCGGCGCGGATTTTGTGCTGCCCTATGCACCTGAACTGGAACAGCAGTTTGACGAACTTGCCCTGCTGATGCCACTGACACAGACGGAAAGTGCAGGGTATTCTGCGGCAATCGGGCGCATTTTGGGG
The DNA here is from genome assembly GCF_044987295.1 of Lacrimispora sanguinis. Classification (NCBI taxonomy): domain Bacteria; kingdom Bacillati; phylum Bacillota; class Clostridia; order Lachnospirales; family Lachnospiraceae; genus Lacrimispora; species Lacrimispora sanguinis. The sequence continues at coordinate 5,243,871 of NZ_CP173277.1, forward strand.
ATACAGCCGGAGAAATCCAAACCCAAGGTCACATCTGAAGCTGTCCCGGCACCGGAATCCCCGAAAAAGGCAAAGAGCAAGGCGGTGTTTCGATTGCCTTTCGCCAAAGGCCGGGGGGAGTTTTGATGCTCTCCACCGGGCATATAGAGCTAAAGGACGCCAATGCCTATGTGACGCAGCACCACCGCCACCATAAAGCCGTAAGAGGACACCGCTTTTCTCTTGCCTGCTATGAAAATGGCAGGCTCTGCGGTGTTGCCATTGTAGGCAGACCTCGATCACGCCGTATTGACCAGCACATGACCGTGGAGGTTCTGCGGCTTTGTACGGACGGAACACGCAATGCCTGTTCCAAGCTGTACGGAGCCTGCCGCCGTGCGGCGAGGGCATTGGGTTATGGCAGGCTCATCACTTATATTTTAGATGGAGAAACCGGAAAAAGCCTTGTGGCAAGCGGATTTTCCTATTGCTACACCAATAAAGGCGGGAGCTGGAACCAACCGGGCAGACCGAGAACCGATAAGGCTCCGGTCTGCCCGAAACATTTATATGAAATCATCCTGAATCGAAGGGAGGACATAAATTGCAAAATGTCTTAAATATTCATAACAATGTGGGATTGATGGGCGGAGAAATCCGCCTGCGCCCCTTTGCCGAGGTCTTGAAGGATGTGCAGGAGTACATCACCAAGAACTATGCAGACCAGTTAAAAGATGACCCGGAGCAGAGCCGGACGCTGATCGGCAGCTACATCCGCAAGTATCTTGAGGAAAAGCAGCTCGGCGTGGACGGCACGGAACCGGAGGAGCTTGCCGAACTCCTGTATGGAGAAATGACCGGCTTTTCCTTTCTCTCTAAGTACCTCTATCGTGATGATGTAGAGGAAGTGAATATCAACCAATGGGACGATGTGAAGGTCATCTATGCAAGCGGCGAGGTACTCCCCACCAAGGAGTCCTTTACCTCACCCCAGCACGCCCTTGATGTCATCAAGCGTATGCTGCACAAGTCCGGCATGATACTGGATAATGCCAAGCCCTATGTGATTGGCCATCTTTCCAATAAAATCCGTATTACCGCCACATCCCCCGGCATTGTGGACGAGGACAAGGGGCTGTCCGTGTCTATCCGTATCGTCAACCCCCGAAAGCTCAAAAAAGAGGAATTTGTCAGCTATGGAACTGCCACCGTCGAAATGCTGGATATGCTTTCGGTGTTTTTTAATTATGGCGTTTCCATGTGCATGACCGGGGCGACTTCCTCCGGCAAAACGACGCTGATGAGCTGGATACTCGATCAGATACCCAACGATAAGCGGCTTATTACCATTGAAAAAGGATGCCGTGAGTTTGACAGCGTAAAGCGTGATGAATTGGGCAGGGTCCTGAATAATGTCATTCACTTCATTACCAAGGAGTCCGATGATCCCAAACAGGTGGTGTCTATGGTGAAGCTCTTGGAGCTTGCCCTTACCATGCACCCTGATTTTCTTGTGGTGGCAGAGATGAAAAGCGAGGAAAGCCTGCAAGCCATTAAAGCGGCAAACACCGGCCATACCTCCCTAACTACCATTCACGCCAACGGCTGTGAGGACACCTATTACCGCATGGCGGCGCTGTGCAAAGAAAGCAGCTCCATGGATGACGCTACCTTGATGGGACTTGCCACAAGGGGCTTTCCCGTGGTGGCCTTTGCCAAGAAGCTGGAGGACAACAGCCGCCGTCTGATGGAGATTGCCGAGTGTGTGAGTGTAAAGGCGGGCGCGCCCGTGATGCGTACCCTGTACCGCTTCAATATCACCGATACCCTCACGGAAAATGGAAAGCCCAAAATCATCGGCCACTATGAAAAGGTTCACGAACCGTCTGAGAGCCTGTGCAAGCGGCTCAGAGAAAATGGTATGCCGCTGAAATTACAGCAGCGGCTTTTAAGTGCGTGAGGGAGGTGCATTAGATGAGTATGGTAGCCTATAAAGAGCCCTATCTTCTGCAAATTATGATGGATGATGAACCGCTGAACCCCCGCACCGACTACGACAATTTCGGGCATATGATTTGCTGGCACAGCCGGTATAACCTTGGGGATCAGCATAATTTCGAGAACACCAATGATTTTCTCAAGGAGCTGGTGCGTGACAGTGCTTCGCCTGACACCCTCATTGCCTATGTGAAATCCGGCAAGACAGACAAGGTAAAGCTGGAATATGGCCGTTCGGCGGCAAACTGGGAAATCAGCAGCTATGATACCTATTTTAAGAAATGGTATCACGAGGCATCTGTCGGGGGCAGTTTGGAAGCGAATAAACAGGAGATTTTTGAGAGCCTTGTGGACGCCCTGCCAAACGCTGACCTCTATACGCTGGCTGCGGAGAAAAACATCATTCTGCCCTTGAACCTGTACGACCACTCTATGCTCAGTATGTCGGTCAGCTCTTTTATCGGAAGGGCGCAGCACGCCGAATGGGATTCCGGTCAGGTAGGCTGGATTTACGCCACGCCGGAGGATATTGAAAAGGAATATGGCAGCCTGACGTCGGAGAGCTACGACAAAGCAAAAGCACTTTTGAAATCTGAGGTGGAGTGCTATGACTACTATCTTTCCGGTCAGTGCTACGGCTTTCGGCTTTATGAAAACGGAGAGGAAACCGATAGCTGCTGGGGCTTCTTGGGCAGCTTTTCGGATATGGCAAAGGAGATTGCATCCCAAAGCCTGCCGGAAACCCATCGGGATATGGTGGCTGATTTGCAGGAAGTGTCCGACACCGTGACGAGGTATAAAGGCTATGAGGACTTGATGGAAGATTTAGAGGAAATGGAGGTTTGACACAGTGACAATACTTGTAACGATTGCGTTTTTACTGGCGGTAACGGGCAGCTTTATCCTGCTTTCGTTATCGCCCTTTTCTTTTTTGGAGGGGCTTGCGACTTATGTGAGGCCCCGAAACACCACACTCAAAAGCAGGATTGCCAAGAGCAGGAAGAATAAGCAGCCCAAAGGACTGAAACTGCTTTTTATTGAAACCAAGGAGATTTTGCGTATCACCGGAAAAAGCGGGCAATTTACGGCACTCTGTATTTTGTCCATGTTTCTGTTTGTGGTGGGGGCTATGATTGCCATCACCATGAAAAACAGCTTTCTTGTGCCGGTACTGGCGGTGGGGTTTGCGCTCTTGCCGTTCTACTTCGTGAAGCTGACCGCAGGCAGGCATAAGAAGCAAATCAATACCGAACTGGAAACGGCGCTGTCCATCATTACTACCAGCTACCTTCGGGGTAAAAACACGATTATCCGTGCCATTGAGGAAAACCAGCCGTACCTAAATCCCCCGGTGGCCGAGGTGTTCCGAAACTTTCTCTTGCAGGCAAAGCTCATCAATTCCAATACCAAGGAAGCCTTAGAGGGATTGAAAGCAGGAATTGACAACAGCGTTTTCCATGAATGGGTGGATGCGGTGATAGCGTGTCAGGATGATTACAACTTGAAAAACATTCTGCCGCCCATTGTTGCCAAGCTGTCGGATATGCGTGTGGTATCGGCTGAATTGGATTTGCTTTTGTTTGAGCCGGTCAAGGAGTATATCACGATGGTGGTACTCCTTTTAGGCAGCATTCCACTGATGTATTTTCTCAATCAGGAATGGTATCAGACCTTGATGTTTACGGACTTTGGGAAGATACTGCTGGCAATCTGCGCCGGAATGATTTTTGTATCAGTGGCGGCCGTTGCGAAACACACACGCCCCATTGAATACAAGCGATAAGGAGGCGCTGTACAATGCACAGTATGATTTTAATTTTCTTCGCCCTGTTTCTGACAGCAGGGCTTTATCTTATTATGGCGGAGCTTCTCAGCGTACCGACCTATAAGGCGACCAAGGCGATTCTCGGCATGGGCAAAAAGACAAAAAAACAGGCACGGGATTCCGACGCCTTTATTATGGAACTGGCGGTAAAACTGTCAAAAGTCCTGCCTATGGACGAACATAAAAAACGCAAGCTGACTGCCATTCTCAAATCCGCTGAGATCCCTATGACTGCCGAGGCATATGCGGCACAGGCAATCGTAAAGGCAGGACTGATTTTTTTAGGTGTTGTTCCATGTCTGCTGTTTCTGCCAATCCTGTCGCCAGTGTTCGTGATTATTGGGATTGCCGTGTACTTTACGGAAAGCACCAAGGCGGAAAAGCTCATTACCGCAAGGCGGCAGGACATTGAATACGAGTTGCCCCGCTTTGTGTCTACGCTGGTGCAGGAGCTGAAAGCAAGCCGTGATGTGCTTTCCATTTTGGAGCATTATCAGAAGAACGCAGGAAAAGCCATGAAAAACGAACTTGCCATCACAACCTCGGATATGCGTACCGGCAATTATGAGGGAGCATTGACCCGGTTTGAGGCCAGAGTGTCCAGTGCCAGCTCTCCCATGATCTCAAGCAACTGGAATTGCAGAGGCTGAAACGGCTGGCTATGGAACGCCCGCCCAAAATCCGAAAGTTTTCTTTCCTGCTCCTTGGCTGTATGCTGCTCCTATATATGGGGGTCATGGGGTATCAAATCCTCGGCGCCATGTCGGGAATGTTTTAGGGGGTGCGGCTATGCTTAGAAAAGTATTGAAATCAAAACGAGGTGAGGGATATCTGGATGTGGCTGTCGGCATTCTCTGCCTGCTACTGGTGGTGTCCTTTGCCGTTTCCCTGTTCCCGGTCTTTACCACAAAGCAGCAGCTTGATATTTTCGCCGCGGAGATTGTGCGTGAAGCGGAAATCAAGGGAAGCACCAGCGTGGAATCCCGTATTTCCGATATGCGGGATCAGACCGGCCTTGACCCGAACATCCGCTGGGATTGTGACTATTACAGCGGACGAAAGGTACAGCTTAACGGAGATATTGAGGTGGTTCTGACCGATACGGTGGACATTGGCTTTTTCATATTTGGTCCGTTCCCCATTGAGCTTCAGGCCAAGGCAACCGGAAAATCCGAAGTCTATTACAAGTAAAGGGGGCGGAGTTTATGCGACTAAAAAAAATCATAAAAGATAAAAAGGGCGGTTCAACGCCCCTGACGGTTGCCCTAATTTTAGGGCTGCTGCTTCTGATCTGTGCCATCTCGGAGTTTTTCAGGCTGGGGATCATCGTGCAGGGTGTCCGTGACGGACTCCAGCAGGCGGTTATCACCGTAGTCACCACCAATTATGACGAAGCCTACAACGGACTGCGTGAGGGGTATTCCGGCGGTTATATCCTGTCCGGCGATAGCTGGCAGGAGAACCTTGACTACGATGATGTGTATTACCGCCTTAACAATCTGCTTGGCACGGATGAGCAGGACGGCTACCACATCAAGCGGCAGGCCGAAGGCTACGAATACCGCCTGTCAGGGCTTTCCGTGGAATTGTCCAACGCACCCCTGACACCGGGGAACGCCGCCAACAATCTGGAAGCGGACGCCCGCATTACCATCGAAATTCCTCTGTCCTTTGGCTGGGAGAAGCTCCCGCCGCTACAGATGGAATTGCGTACACGGTCAGCCTATATGCCCAAATTCTAAAATGACGGTTTCTGCCCCCTGAAATGTCTGGACGCGCAGGAAGATTCAGGATATAATGAAGTTGGGTAAAAACAGCGATATGGGTAAATAGGGCTGAAACATTCATAACAGTATGAAAGTGAGGCCATCATATGAAAAAGAGTTATACAGCGAAGAAAAAAGCGGTTATTACCGCATTGTCCCTTGTGGCAATCTGCCTTGCAGGAGGACTTTTCTATTATATCAGTAATATGGGCGGTCAGCCGCCACAGGCTCCTGTAGAGAGTACACCCCCTGCCGAGGTTGAGGTTTTTGTGCCGGAGATTAAGCCGGAAACAACGCCAGAGGTCAAACAGGATGGTAACACATCTGAGGTCACGCCGTCAGAAACACCGGAACAGCCTGCGCCGCCTGCCAGCAATGAACCGCAGGGACAGGTAAGCAAGCCGTCTGATGGAAAACCGAAGTCGCCGGCAGAGGCCGTTCCTCCCTCCAGTCCCCCGCCAGCCGAGTCGGGAAACAATTCTGCTCCCAAGACTGAACCAAAGCAGGAGCAGCCGCAGGGCGGAGAAAAGCGTTCAGATGGCGCAATCTATGTTCCGGGATTTGGGTGGGTTGAAGATAGCGGAGAAGAAAACGAAACAAAAACTGCCCCCAACGCTGGAACCGGCGATCCGGTTGGCGATATGTAAAATGGAATAACCTATTCAGAGGGATACAGCGATTGACGGCTGTATCCCTTTTTACTTTGGAGGTGGAAACTTGAAACGATTGATTTGTGCATTGCTTTTACTGGCAATGCTTTTTTCTTTATCCGTTCCTGTCTTTGCCGCTGACCCCAACATTGACGGAGGTGGCGGTGACATGGGACAGGGAACCGGGCAAAACTCATGGACGCCGGGGCGTGATGGTGTACGCATCACGATTATTCGTGACAGCGACAACACACCAGTATCAACGCCAATTGATTTGTCGAATGACTCAAATGGAGATATAGCTATTCATTTTCAATATCAAAGCAAAATCAGCTATAAAAATGGTTCTACACTGTCACCAAAGCAAAACGGCTACACATCTTTTAAGCCAGCAAACGCCATGCCCCGCATTATCAGCTCAAACGGCTCCAGCAACATTACAGCCATCCGAAACTATTTTTGTCGTGCAGGAACCATTCGGGACATAGCGAATGCCGCAGGCTTTGACTATGACACCCTGATCGGTGGGGAGTACAAAATTCTTTTGGAGCCGATAGCGTATTTTAAGTACAACAGCGTTATGTTTGCCATGACTGCTACCGAAGCGGCTCTTTACAACAAACAGGTGGGAAACGGTCTGCGGAGCAAGATGGTATCCCTATCTCACAAAAATTTGCCGCTGTCCATGTTCCTTGAAACACCGGATTTGGGCTTCCCTGCATGGGGTGGGTCTACCACACAGGCGCAGAATGATGAAACCATTATTGCAAACTTGGGGCTGGGCATTATCCGCTTTTCCGAGCCTGACCCTGAGCCGCCAAGGGAAAGCAATGTGATTTACCGCTGTGATACCGAGGTGATCACGGCTGTTACGCTTTCGACCGGTTCACAAAAAACGCCGGATAATCCCGCATACGCACGGTTTTCCATCAACGGAAGCACCTATTCCCATAACAGTATCTATATCCCTGACGGCGGTTCACAGCTTGCGTGGGTAAAATGGCGTACCCCAAAGGAGCCGGGATATGTTACGATTACCGTTTCCAGTAACTGCTCTGTGAGCAGCAGCGAGATTGTGGCACAGATTGTAGACCTCGATAAGAATCCTCCGCCCGATCCGCAGGCCAATGACCGCAATGACGGGTTTTCTATCCCATCCAAGCCTAACAAGCCGAACGTGACTTCCCTGACATGGGGAGAATGGGACTGCTGGTGGCATGAGTATTGGGTATGGCACAGCGGTGGCGAGGATGAGGATGGTTGGTGGGAAGATGAGGGATGGTGGGAATACGCCTGGCTCTCTTATTCGGCCAGCCTGACCGCAGAGATGCAGACCAAGCCGGATGCAAAATCGCCTACGGCTTCCGGTAAGACAATGAAAAGCGGCTATGGGCTGAACGCCAATGTGTCGGCACAGATCCGTTCCTCCGCACCCAGCAGCCACATCACTGGTGCGCAGAACGTGGTGGCATACTTCCCTGAGTTTAACTATACGGCTTATTGGAGGTTGCTCAAACGGCTGAATACCGGATATTCCAGTACCTTTGAATTTCAGAAAAACAAGTACAGCACCTATGGCCGCCCCTGTCACTTTTCTCCGGTTTGGTTCCCTGACGGACGATACACGACCTATGCGGAGTGTATCGACGCATGGACACCGGCCGGAATGCTGCAAATCAACCTGACGGATGACTTGACCATTCGAGATTCACTTTTCAGTGATTGGCATATTCGTCCGATAAAGTGAGGTGGCGTATGGGAAACCGAGCAATTTACATCATTCGAGAAAATGGTGAGAATAACTACTTTTCGGCTCACTATGGGGCTAATGCCTTATCCCCGCTATTGCGTATGCTTCAGGCGCAGGAGCTTCAAAAGACATTTTCTCCGCCACAGCCCATACACCGGGTTTTTGAACATTTGGACTATGCTGGACAATATCAGAATCCCCGGCTGGATGATGCGGATATGTTCTGCCAAAGGATTGCTCCCACAGAAATATCCGAATACAATAAGTCTTATGCGGAGCGCAGCGAACTTGAAATGCGTATGGTATTCGACCTCGATCAGAATTGCTTTATGATGGAATACAATCCAAACTGCCCATGGTATCACACCATGGGCAGTTTTTCCATCGACCTTGATGTGGGGCTTGATAATGTGCGAAAGCTCCTTGCCCATGCGGAAGAACGAGGAATTGTGGATTTTAGCAGAATGCTTACTATCTATCAGCGCAGTACCGGCCTTGAGGAAAAGCTGGAGTCTGCCCGTGGAGATATGAGGCTGACGGAATACCTAAATTTACCGCAGGCACAGCAGGATAGAGAACGCTACCGACGGCTGCTCGATCAGGAGGCTTTTGACGAGGAAGCCGCCGAAGAAATGGAGGAACGATAAATGGAGGGACTTTTATTCCCGATTATTATGCTGACCGTCACCCTTGTGGGTGGCGGTCTTTTGCTTTTGTTCTTGAAAACGGCGAAGAAACGGCCGGTGTCAGACGAAACAGCAATCGCCATTCAGACTGCACAGCAGTTTATCAACGTGCGGGATGTAAAAGACAAATACCTATACACCAAGGATGGCTTGGTATTGGTTTATCTGCGTGTCCATGCAATCAGCATTGATTTATACAGCAAAGCCGAAAAAAACAACCTAATCAAGCAGATTACCGCCGAGCTATCAGACATTCAGTACCCGTTCAAGTTTATGGCGGTGAGCCGCCCTGTAGATATTTCACCTTTGATTTCCGATATGCAGGGAATGTTAAAGACCGCCGATGATAAGCGAAAAGAGCTTTTGCGGCAGGAAATTTTGCAGATGAGTAGTTTTGCCCTGTCCGGCGAAATTGTAGAACGCCAGTTTTATATTTCTGTTTGGGATCGCTATGAGGACGGCGTGGAAAAGGATTTACTCAAACGGGCATCCCTGCTGGCGGAGAAGTTTACCACCAATGGAGTCGGCTGCGACATACTGACGGAAAAGGAAATCGTGCGGCTTTTGAACCTTGTCAACAACCCCTCCTACACCCATTTAGAGGATACAGACTTTGAGGCCGGTATGCCCATGTTAAAGGAGGACATCTATGCCTAAAAAACAAATAGTACAAGAAAGAGATATTACAAATGCCGCCCTGCTCAATGTGATTACCCCTGTGGGGCTGGAGTTTACTAAGAACAGCCTTTCTGTGGGGGAAAATCTCGGTAAGATTTACGGCCTGATTCGTTATCCGCAAAAAGTGGAAACGGAGTGGCTTTCTAAAATAACCAATATCCCATCAACCATTGTATCCATTGGCTTTAAGCCGGTGGACAATGCCACCCTCATCAACGCCATTTCCCGAAGCGTGGTGCAACAGCGAGGACTTGCGGAAGGTGCCAAAGACCCCCTATCTCGTCAGCGTGCAGAAAAAGCCGCCGAGGACGGCGAAAAAATCATCATGCAGATTGACCGTGAGGGGGAAACCGTGGGGCTGATGAGCGTATCCGTCATGCCCATTTCAAAGGACGAACGCACCTTCAAAAAGGTATGCCGCCGTGCGGAGAGTATCATCAGCGTTCTCAAATGCAAAATGCGGGTCATCCCCAATCTGCAAAAGGAGTGCTTTCAGCACCTTTCCCCGTCTTTTCCCACCAATGGGAAGATTGAAAGCATCCTGCAAAAAATTGTGCCGCTGTCCACCTTTGTGGGCGGCTTTCCTTTTGCCAGCTCCGGTTTTAATGATGGAGAGGGTTACTACCTTGCACTGGACTCCAGCGGCAGCCTTGTTATTGTGGACATTTGGCGGCGCGGCAGCGATAGGACAAACAGCAACTTTGTCATTATGGGTAATTCCGGAGTAGGAAAAAGCACCGCTATCAAGCATATTATCATGTCCGAGTACATGAAAGGCACTAAAATCATTGTAATCGACCCGGAAAGTGAATACAAAGACCTCTGCTATAATCTTGGATGCGGCGGTGATTGGGTCAATGCTGTGGGCGGCGCCGGTGGCCGTTTCAATCCCCTTCAGGTCCGTCCGTCCCCCCGTGATGATGAACAGGAAAATGAGGCCGACCGACTGTATCGTGATGAAGGTTATGGTATGAATGACCTGGCTCTCCACATGAAGAACCTTGAAATTTTCTTCAGCCTTTACATTCCGTCACTGACCGATATGCAAAAGGCGGTTCTCAAAAAGAGCCTTGTGGAGTTGTACCGGAATTTCAATATCACATGGGACACCGATGTGGCGGTACTTTCGCCGGAGGACTTTCCCATCTTTTCCGACCTTTATAAGCTGGTAAAGGAAAAAGCAGATACCGAACAGGACAGGCAGGCTTATGCCGACCTCTCCCTGCTGCTCTATGACATTGCCGAAGGCTCAGACAGCTTTATTTGGAACGGCCACACTACCATTAAAAGCGAAAGCCGGTTCGTTTGTTTGGACACCAATGCCCTCCAAGGAACCAGTGATAACATCAAGCGAACACAGTATTTTAACCTCTTGACCTACTGCTGGGAGCAGATGAGCCGAAACAGGGATGAACGGGTACTTTTAATTTGCGATGAGGCTTATTTGATGATTGACCAAAAAGTGCCGCAATCCCTTGTGTATCTCCGAAACGCCATGAAGCGTGCCAGAAAGTATGAAGCAGCCTTGGCTATTATCTCCCACAGCGTTATTGACTTCCTCTCTGAGAGCATCAGGCAGTATGGGCAGGCGCTCCTTGATATTCCTTGCTACAAGCTCCTGATGGGAACAGACGGTCCCAATCTAAAGGAAACAGCCAAGCTCTACGACCTCACCGAAGCCGAACAGGAGCTGTTATTGGCTCGGAAGCGTGGACACGCCCTCTTTATGGTAGGAGCGAAGCGCCTGCACATTAACTTTGAGATTCCGGATTATAAGATGATGTATATGGGTAAGGCGGGTGGCAGATAAACACCAAAACGCAATGACCACTTTGCTCAGTCTTCTATATATTCTGCAATATCTTCTAAGCGGCAGTTTAATATTTTGCAGAGATCCTCGATCGTTCGCATACTCAAATATTTATTATTCTTCATTCGTGTTAAGGTATTGGGGCTAATATTGTGTTTTTCCCGCAACATATAGGTCGTAATGCCTTTTCGTTTAAGAGTTTCCCAAAACGGTGCATAGCTAATCATAAAATCACCTCTTGATTTTATGATAGGAGATGAATTATAATTAGTACATGTATGATAGATAGTACATGTACTATATTTTGAACACATACAATGCAGAAAGAAGGTCTTACTATGACAAGAAAAGTGGATGAGTTAGGGCGTATTGTTCTCCCCATTGAATATAGGCAAACGCTCAATATCTCAGAAAAGGATGAGTTGGAAATCACTTTGGATTTTGATAAGATCACCATTAGAAAACCAGTTATGGGTTGCCACTTTTGTCAATCCGCAGCAGCACTCGTTCAGATCGGGAGGGAATATGTATGCAGAGAGTGCATACAGAGATTGCAGAATGCCAAGGAGGGAGAAGTCCTTTTTCCGGTAAAGATAGAATCTGTATAATAAGAGGGCAATGACATGAGCAGTACACGCTACAGGCAGATTAAGGACAGGCAATGCCTGCGTGGGAGCCGAAACTTTAATAAGTAAGTAGTACGCTATCCCTCCTTGTTGATATGGTACTGTGCTCATGTATTGTAAGGGGTTCCTCATTCTTTCTAAGTATGAGGAACCCTTTTGAATGTAAATTACTTTAAGAGCCGGACGCTGGTTGCGTCCGGTTTTTGTTAGGAGGCGATTAGATTTGGCCATTGATCCATTGACCGCAAAAATATTGACACAGATAGCGGCTCAGGCCGCAACCGATGAGCAGGCACGGAAGCGCCTGCTCATCATTATTTTGACCCCGACAGTTACCTTTTTAATGCTCATTGCCTTAATCCTCTACCTGATTACCAGTCCATTTTCCGTATTGGCGCAGTGGCTGATCGGTGATGAATTGTCGGTGGTGGAGGATTTTCAAAAGGAGTATGGCTACAATCAGACGTTGGGTATTCACGAACAGGATTATATGGATGGCATCGGGCAGTCCTACGAAGGAATTGTGTTTACAGACGGCGGCATGGAGGTTGTTTATTACAACCAGCTTGATGAACGCTGGACAAATGTTATGTACGGCCAATCAAGTACCATTGGCGAGGCGGGCTGTGGCCCTACCTCTATGTCCATTGTGATTTCCACCTTGACCGGGACGGCACATGACCCGATTGAGTTGTCAAACTGGTCCGTAGCAAACGGACACCGCTGCGAAGGTAACGGCTCCTATCACAGCCTGATACCAGCCGCCGCCGGGGGTTACGGATTATCTTGCGAGGGGGGTCTGTCCGCACAGGACATCGTGGATGCCCTTTCGTCCGGCAAACTGGTGGTTGCCATTATGAGCAAGGGGCATTTTACGAACAGCGGACACTTTATCGTCCTCCGGGGTGTTACCAGCGAGGGGAAAATCCTTGTGGCTGACCCTGCCAGCCACAAACGCAGCCAACAGGAGTGGGATCTGTCACTGATAATAAACGAGGCTCGGAAAGGCGCCGCCGCAGGAGGCCCGTTTTGGGCGATTGGAAACTGACCAGGAGGCTAAACATGATTTTATATCTTTCATCTACGCAGCACACCAATCTGCTGGATTTTACCGGCTGGTACAATGCCGACAGCGAAATGCCCATCAAGAAAATGGCGGGCAATTTTGTCCTGAAGCAATTTATTGTCTATGATATGCGAAACTTTTCTCATGTAACAGAAGTTGTTCTGGATCGCATTGCCTTTGGAGATGATGATGAAGAATTTGCAGGGGCTATCGAAGAATTTCTGACTATGTATAACCCCCGCATTACTGTAATCTGCGAGGGACTTTTGGAGGATAGTCCTCTATTCCGTTCTCTGCTGGAAAGCGGTGTGGGCAATATCGTCTGCTCTACTGATATTGCGGAAATCCAGCGTGAGATTTTGGAGTGCCTGAGTGAACAGGGCATGGTGCGTTATGCTGCCAAGGAACGCACGAAAAAAACAGGCGGCAGGAGAACCTATCGTTTTGACTGCGAGAATATCCATGTCACCGTGATTTCTTCACAGTCGAGAATGGGAGCAACTACAACAGCACTCGGCCTTTGCGCATGGCTGGCGGCTGTGGGGGCTTCTGTCTGCTATGTGGAGGAAAATGAAAGCAATATCTTAACCACCATGGCGGCCGCCTACGAAATGGAACCGATGGGAGAGGGTTGGCGAATGGATGGAGTCCAATACGGAACAAAGCCACCGGCAGAACCGGTGAATTTTATTATCCATGATTTGGGCTGTCAGCCAGTTCTAAATGAAAAGGTGTATGATGCGGGTCTGCTGGTTATTGTGTGCGGCACAAAGACCTATGAGCTGCCCAACTCTGTGCGGCTGTTGAAACGATTGGATACCGTAGATGCCTATATACTCTGCCCATTTACCCATGAGGCGGTCAGAAGTGACTATGCAGCAATTCTGCAAAGCAATTTTCATAAGGTGCTGTTTTTGGACTACCAGCCTGAACCTACGGACGGTATGAGCAATTCCAAACAGTACAAAACGATGATGACAAAATATATCGCCGGGGCATAACGCCCCGGCGTAAGGAGGATTTCGATGATGACCAAGCAAGCGGAGCTGAAACAACAAGCGTATGCCAGCGATTTGAAAAGCCGTGCGCTTTCTGTATTGATTTACCTGATCGACCGATCCAACAAAGATTTGACCTGTTTTCCGGCTATTCCTACAATGGCCGAGCAGCTTCATATATCTGTATCTACGGTAAAGCGTGCCCTAAAGGAGCTGACTGACGCAGGCTACATCCAAAAGGAAGCACGTTTCCGTGAAAAAAACCGTGGGCAAAGCTCTAACCTGTATATCCTGCTTTTTGTAGAGCAGATGCCCACGCCCGACAACGATAATACCCTCGCATATGAGGATTACATAGCGCCTGTAACTCCAGAATCAGGGATAGGCGATAATAAGACCGCAGTGGTTCACATCACCTTTGATACCTTGAAAGGTGAAAAGCAGGAGAAACAAACAGCGGAAGTGGCAAGAAACGAGTTTGCCCCAGTCGCACGCTCGACAACGAAAAAGACCCCCATTCCCATTCATCTTGATACATTCGGAACGCTACCTCTCCGTTATTTATCGGAAAGAATGAGAGAAGTAGCAGGGAAATCTCGACCCTGCTTTTCATCTGATTTTCCGTGGACGGGGGCGGGGGTCATTTTGCAGCCCCCTTGAACTACTCAAGTGAACTGGTATAAATAGCGAAAAATAAGTCAATTAAGAGATTATGCAGTTGCCTGAAATATAAACCAGCCATCCTTAACCGAAAACTGAAATACGCCGCCATGCTTTTCCACGATATGAGCCATGCTTTTAATCCCAAAGCCATGCCCCTGTTCTTTTGATGCAGGAAGCCCTTGCCTGAATACTGGCTCTGCCTGATAACGGTTGCGAATGTCAATGCACAGCTTGTTATTCTTGGAATACACTCGCAGCGTAATAGAGCGTTTATTACTATCCTGTATAGTTTCTGTGGCTTGTATGGCATTTTCCAAAGCGTTTGACAAGAGCGAGCAAAGCTCAGTATCGCTAAAGGGAAGCAAATCAGGCAGTTTTGCATCCACCGTCAGCATGATTGACCCTTGTTTCGCTTTCGTAGCGAAAGCGGACAAAATCAGGTTGACGGTTTCGTTTTCGCAAAAGCGTGTGGGCGTGATGGCATCCATGTCGGACTGGGCAGTTCGTAGGTACTCTTTAATCCCCTCTATGTGTTCCTTGGAGGCCAGTCCCTGTAAAAGCGCAAAATGGTGGCGCATATCATGCCGATAGGATGCGGCGTTCTGCTGTAACTGCCGCAGAGAAGCAAACTCTGTCTGCGCCAGCCGGAACTGCGCATCCAACATATCCTTTTCTCTTTGAAGGCTTGCCTGTTTTTGTGTCTCAGCGTAGTAAAGGATAACAAACACAAAATAGAAAACAGAGATTGTTGAGGGCATGAACTGTACCGCCCATTCGGTGCCGCTGTAAAGCACATTGGTGTAGATGGCGGTGGTGTAGTCGAACAGATAGTAAAAAAGCGGCACCCCGCCTAAAAATAAGCAGGATTTAGTGGACACCTCCATAAGATGCCGGACGGAAGCCGCCACATACTTTTTCAGGAAATAGTAGAACAGAACTATCGCCCCAACATAAAAAACGTGGTCCGCAAGTCTGCTGTCTAAAGCGGCACCTGCAAGGAAACCGAACCAGCGTGGTGCTTGACAGCAAAGATAACCGGAAAGCACGCTGACGGCGGAGATGAGCCACGGACGTTTATAGTATAAAGAGAATATCACGATCAGCGGCAGATGGATAATCAGCGGATATAGCTTTGATGTCATATCCAAGCCCAAAAGCCACCAACTGGCGGTTTGAACGAAAAGGAAAATGACACAGAGCAAACCGGTAGTGAACCTGTTTTTCTTTGTGGGTTCTATTCCCCCAAAGAGAACAGTCACCGTGATGCCAAAAACCAGAGAAACCCCAAACCGTAAGAGTCCTATCACTGTTACTGCCATTGAAAAGCACCTCCCTCCATTTTCTTATTCCCCTTCCATTTGATAATTCAGATATTGCTGCTTAATCTCCTTTGCCTTGCTCTGTGCAATCGGGACAGCGGAAAGGGTCTGTAAGATTATCTGATGGTTTTCAATGGTATCCACATACTGCATATTCACAAGATAGGAGCGGTGGGGTTTGATAAAGCACCCATAGTTCAGAAGATTGTCGCAGACAGCGGAAAAAGGCTCCGTACATTCGATGACCTTGCCGGAGCGTAGGTGATACAGCACGTTTCTGCCGATGACCTCGGCAAAAGCCAAATTGGAAATCAGTATTTTTTGAATACCGTCATTGCTCTTTACGATGACCGCATCCTCTTCTTCTTTCGCTTTGATTTGCTCCAGCAACTCATCAAAGGTGAAGAACAGTTTTTCTTTTGAGATTGGTTTGAGTACATAGTTGATCGCCTTCACTGAGTAGCTTTCCAAGGCAAACTCAGGCGATGAGGTAAAGAATAAAATCGGCGCGGTTTTGTCAAAGGCGCGGATTTCCTTTGCCACCTCAATGCCGGTAAAGCCCGGCATCATAATATCCAGACAGTATATATCAAACCGCTTTCCTTTTTCCAAGGCCGAAATCAGTTCAAATCCGTTTGGAAAGACGGCGTGTTCACAGTTTAGATTTCTTGATGTTCGGTACAGGTCTATCAGCTGTACCATATTGGATAGCTCCTCAATATTGTCGTCACAGACCGCAATTTGCAGCATAAGCACCCCTCCATGTTCTATTAGACTTCTTCGGAAACTCTCCCAGGCTCTCCCTCCTGCAAATTGGGTCGTTGCCGATTAACGGGTTCAGATTTTATAACGGAATTTTCGTCAGGAACATACTCCATGATGTCGCCGAAGTCGCAGTCCAAAACACTGCAAATCCGAACCAAAATATCAACGTATATGTTTTCATCCTTCGATATTTTCAGAAGCGAACCGCTGCTGATGCCCGCCGCCTTGCATAGCTCGCCTTTTCTTATTTTTCTGTCAATCATCAGTTTGAATAATTTGTTATAGCTGACACCCATAACACGCCTCACGTCCTTCTAAAAGTCGAAAATCGTTTATACAAGTAATAGATTACAGTATATCATCAAATTATGGCAAATACAAGATAAAATTTGTGCGTACTCGTCGATTTTCGCGCGATATTGTGCTTATACACATCGAAAAGCAAAAAAGACAGGAGCCTGATTTTCTCCAAAATCATGTTTCATGTCGAAAAAATCATGTTTCATGCAGCGGACAGTTTTGCAGAGAGATTTCTGATAAATTGAACGTGGAGAAATAAACGTTATTTCGTTCAATATGAATAGGAGGAAAAATTATGAAAAAACGCTTTATGAGCATCCTGCTCACACTGTGTATAGCACTGACCATGCTGCCGACGACGGCAAGCGCAGCTTGTCCGTTCGATGCACTGACCGGCAGATACGAAATCGTTTCAAGCAAAGGGTTTTCCGGTATCCCCGCAGATACCTTTACTGTTGGTGAAAGGTTCGAAAACATCAGGGCTACAATTGGGTACTTCTACAGCGGTGCAAACGAAGCTCACTTCGGGCACAACCCTAAATGGTGGCTAAACGGTATGCCACTGCAAGAAGGGTACATATTTACCCAGGTAGGCCATTTCACCTTGACCTTACAATGTGAAATGTCGGATTCGGAATACAACAGATGGACAAAAGCTGGGATTAAAATTCCATCCAAAACCGCCGTTGCTTCTATGCGAGTTGAGGTGCAGCCGGATGTTGACTGGGGAAGAAGCAATAATGAACTCACACTTAAATCGTCGATGTCTAAGACGACCTACCGCCAAGGCGCGGACGAGTTTGACCCGACATCCATTCTAGTAAGTGTCCTTGCCTACACGAATCATAATGAATCCCAATTTGATTTAGACTGGGACGACCTGATCTACTACGCCGGGGCTCGCGGTATGAAGTATAAAGAGCACGGCATACAAATCACGAAGGGCTATCGCTTCTGGTCACCCGGAGAGAAAGACCTGTGGGTAGTCGTTGGGAATAAGTCATTCATCATTCCGTTTACGGTTACGCCGTTTGTTTCTTCCGTTGAAGTGACGGACGAACCTGATGCGGGCAGTTCTACCTTCAGCAAAGGCGACTACTCCGTTAAGGCTACCTATACGGACGGAGCTTCAGGGGTGCTCGGCGGCGACTCGCTCCACATTACAGTCAAAGGTAATAGTATGTATCCGGGCAGCGAATATGAAGTCCCTTCCGGCACTTCCACTGTTAAACTAAACATGGGTGATTTTACCGTCGAACGTAAAGTGACCTCTCCACCGTCGATGTATAAGGTCGGTACGAACCCGGTCTACAGGTCAAGCCCGGACGGCACCGTTATTGGGACATTTCCAGCGGATACTGTTCTGGAAGTGACCGAGATAAACGGTGATTGGGCGACGGTAAAGTATGAGGGCAAAACGTATTATATGTGGGCATCCAGACTGACCAAGGTGACGACATCATCGACGTCAACACCCTCAAACGCCAACGCCACCGTGATTGAATCCGGCGAATACTATATGAAAATCGGTGACAGATGGGTATACCCTGATAACGGATATAATTACTGGCTGATTCTATCAGATAAAAAGCCTGATAAACCATTTAAGGTTACACTCGTAGGCGAAGATAAAGACCGCGGACCTGAATATACAATTGAGTATTGGGACCGTTATGTGGTCTGTAGTAATAATTGTGCAGCGGATTTGCAATTGCATGCGGATATTAACAAGCTAACGTATAGAATCAACACCTATGCAAAATCCGGCTTCAGCACAATAAGGCCTTATGAAAACCAAAGTTACCTTGCAATAGGCACAGGGGGTGGAGTATTCGCCAGATACTCGAAGGGCGCCGCTCCCGACTTAGCCAAAATCGTCTTCATAAAGGCTGATACACTTACCGACACACCGTCCTCCACACCGCAACCCGTAGCCCCCACCAATACCGTCACCGCTGCCCCGAGCAAGACGAGCTTTGTCATGAGCGGCAAGCCCGTATCCGTGGCGGCGGCGTACACCATAAACAGCACCAATTACTTGCAGCTTCGCGCAATCGCTGCCATGTTAAACGGCACTGCCGCACAGTTTGACGTGGGCTGGGACGGCCAATATGCCGTGATTGAACCAGGCAAGGCCTACAGTGGCGCGGTGACCGAAACCAAGCTCCAAAATACAACGAATGTCAGGCAGAGCGGAACGAAGTTCAAGCTGGGTGATGAAGTTTTTACATTCTCCGACGCCCGACTGATTGACGGAGACACCAACTACCTCCAACTGCGCGAGTTTGCACAAAAGCTCTCCGGCACAGCATCGCAGTTCAACGTGTACTGGGACGGTGCAGCAGGTCAGGCAGTGATTCAGCCCGGCGTTGCCTATACCGGGTCGGCATCGTAGCCAGCATAAGAACCGCTCACGGAAAACTCCGTGGGCGGTTCAGACTGTAGACAAAGGAAAACCGGCATAAAGATAACCGAAAAACCTTAGGTTTTGTCCCCGGTAATCCAATTGTTTTTGGGAGGATTCACTCCGACCAAAAATTTTCCCTGTGGAAGCGAGGCGTGCGCCGAGCCGCCGCCCAGTGGCGGCGTCCGGCTTGCGGGGATTCATTCCCTGCAAACGTATTCAATTGCAAGGGGTCCCCGCACGATCCGCAGATCGTGCGGGGTGGAATTGATGACAAAGCCCAGCGAAGCGGGTTTGTCATCAGCCTAAACCGCTCACGGAAAACTCCGTGGGCGGTTTTGCTGTGTCTAAAATCATGTTTCATGTCGGAAAAATCATGTTTCATGCAGCGGACGGTTTTCAGCGGCGAATTTTGATAGAGTGAGCAGGAAGGCAAAAGGTTTTATTTCATTCAATCAGCAACCATTACGAGGAGGTTTCCAATGAAGAAAAAAATAGTATCATTTTTGCTTGCGCTTGTCATGCTATGTGCCCTGCTCTCAGGCTGCGGCAGCAATGAGGATCTAGAAGCGTTTCACCCTACCCAGGGCTTGACGCTCAGCAATCCAAGCGGCGACACATGGACGGTGCTGGTTTATTTATGCGGCACCGACTTGGAGACAAACGGCAGCTTTGCCTCCATCAACCTACAGGAGATGGCACTGGCCGCCCAATCTGAACAGGTGAACGTACTGGTTCAGACCGGCGGCACACAGGCGTGGGCGATTGACGCAATCGATCCCGGTCAGCTTCAGCGGTGGCGTGTGATTCCCGAAAGCATCAAGCTGAAGGACAGCCAGCCCCTCGCCAGCATGGGGGCGGCGGAAACCCTGGGCGACTTCCTGAAATGGGGCGTTGCAAACTATCCCGCAGACAAATATATGTGTCTGCTGTGGGATCACGGCGGCGGCAGCGTAGCGGGTATTGCGGCGGACGAGTTAAACGGCGGCGATATGCTCAGTCTCAAGGAGCTGGCACAGGGCATCGGGATGGCCGGGGTGCAGTTCGAGCTGGTCGGCTTTGACGCTTGCCTCATGTCCACCATGGAAACAGCGGCGGCAGTAACGCCCTATGCCCGGTACATGGTGGCCTCACAGGAGCTGGAACCCGGCACCGGCTGGGATTACACCGACTGGCTCTCCTATCTGGCCGAAGAACCCACCGCCGACGGCCTTGCCGTAGGCAGTCGCATCTGTGACGGCTTCTATGCCAAGTGCGCCGCAGGCGGCAGCGAGAGTATGGCGACGCTGGCCGTGACCGATCTCTCTAAAATTCCGGCGCTGGCGGCAGCCTTCAACAATATGGCTGCCGAAATGAAGGGCTATACCGCCGAAACCGATAAGCTCCGTCCGCTCACCCAAGCCATCATGAAAGCGGAAAACTATGGCGGCAACAACGATGGCGAGGGCTATACCAACATGGTGGATTTGGGCGACCTGACGCTTGGTGCGCAGGGTGTTCTCACAGAAACCGGCGACACGCTGATGGCTGCGCTGCATGAAGCGGTTCCATACGCCGTGGCGGGGCAGGCAAGGCAAAGGGGCAACGGATTGTCTATTTATATGCCTCTTGCCATGACACCTGACGAGCTCGACCTTTACGCAAATATTGCAGCTACCAGCGGAGAGTATCTGCGCTTTTTGGAGGGTTTGTTCGATTGGACAGTACCCGCCGGCGTGAAGGTCAATCAGCCCATCTATCCCTCTGCGGGAAATACCGCCACCGGGGAACAGATTTCTGTTGACAATGTGGCATCGGCTGAAACACTGGAGCAGGGCAGCTACACCGTGGACTTTTCCACCCAGATCACCGAGGATGGCTCCATTCTGCTCACCTTTAACAGCGGTGCGGAAATCGTCAGCACCGTTGCCTTCGACCTTTATTACCACGATGAGGACAGCAATTCCCTCTGGTATTTGGGGAGCGACTTTGACATCAATCAGGATGACGGAGGTACCCGCTTCTGGGACAACTACCGCAATGTCTGGACGATCATCAATGACAATCTCTGCATGATGGTGGCACTTAGCTTTACCGACGACTACATCCTTTACACCGTACCCGTACAGGTGAACGACAATCCTACCAACCTGCGCATGCTCTACCATCGGGAAAGCGGCGAGTACGAGGTTATCGGCACATGGGATGGCATTGACAGCGAAACCGGTATGTCCAGCCGCGAGGTAAAGAAGCTCATGGACGGCGACCGGGTAGAATTCGTCTTTGACGCCGCCAACATGGATACCGCCGAGGATGCCTCCTTTGTGGGCGGCGGCTTCACCGTCAACGGCCCTGTCGTTGCGGAGGAAGCGAACCTCTTTGATGGAGACTACTATTACCAGTATGAGATTACCGATATTTTCGGCAATACCCATCAAAGCGACTTTGCGGTGCTACACGTGCAAAACGGCGAAATCAGCGTTGAACTATTAACGCCGTAGCGCAAAATTCATGTTTCATGTCGAAAAAATCATGTTTCATGCAGCGGGCGGTTTTTGAATCGAGATTTTTGCTAAATTGAACACAAGGAAATATTCCTTACACACTACCTAAAAAATGGAGGATTTGAAATGAAAAAATTACTGGTACTTATGATGGCACTTGCTATGACACTGAGCCTTGCAGCCTGCGGTGGAGACGAGCCTGCTCCTTCATCAGCAGGATTTACAGCAGAGCAGCAAGCCCTCGCACAAAATTTTATGAGCATGGCGGAAGAATTTGATGCAATCGCTGACAAGGTGAATGCAAGCCCTGAGCTTTTGAGCGATGAAGAGCTTGTCACCGCCATGAACGAACTTGCCGATGAAATTATCAAGGCGGATGAATACTTTGCCAACCCCGAAACGCTCACGCCTGAGGTGATGGGAGCCCTGACGGTAGCCATTGATGTAGGACGCACATTCATCGCTGAAGCCAGCGCTGCTTTGGACGAAATTGAGGATGCAAAAGCCGCTTCGTTAGAAACGTCCATTGTTGTTCCCGTAGAGATTTTCAATGGGACAGGTGTTGACATTCACGCGCTTGCCCTTTCGCCTGCCAATGACAACAATTGGGGAGAAAACCTGATCACTGAGGTTATCAAGAATGGTGAAAAGGTGCAAGCAGAGCTTGTCTTCACCGCAGATACTCTTGTTTGGGATATTTTAGTGCAGGATGGCAGCGAAAATCAGTTAACCTTTATGGGCGTTGATTTTACGAATGCAAACGCAGATGGAGCTAAGCTATTCCTTGAGGCAACAGAGGGCGGAGACTATTTCGCTTCTGTTAATTAACAGCACAGCTATTGAAACAAACACAACCCTGCTGATGCCAGTAGCAATGCAGCTTGAAAAGTCGGCAGAAGCTTCTGCCGACTTTTCTCTAAAAACACTAAACAGAGGAGGACTTTATTATGTTGCCAACTTTCATCACAATCGCCGTAATTATTGCGGTCATTGTTCTATGGATCATCTCCACCCAGCGCAGACTGGTGGTGCTGGATGAGAATATCAGCAACGCCATGAGCCAGATTGGGGTGCAGCTTTCCAGCCGCTTTGACGCCCTGACGGCCCTTTTGGATTTGACCAAAGGCTATGCCAAGCACGAAAGCGAAACGCTGATTGAGACAATTAAATCAAGAAGAAGCGTCATCACGGCAAAATCCACACCGGATGAAGTCATGCGTCAGGAAGGGGTTATTTCCGAAGCTCTGAGCAGGATCGCCATGGTAACGGAGCAATACCCCGAACTAAAAGCAAACCAAACCTATATCAAAACCATGGATGCGGTACAGACCTTTGAAAACATGGTGCGTACCAGCCGCCTGATCTACAACGACAGCGTGACAAAATTAAACCGTGAAATCCGAATGTTCCCGGTATCTGCGATTGCCGGAATGCTGGGCTTTCGGCAAAGGGACTATCTGGAGGAGCAGGCATCCAAGGCGGATATGCCCAGCATGAAATGAGGTGCCCTATGCGAAAGAAAGTACATGGCCTGATTCTATGCTTTGCCTTATTATTTGCCCTCCCTTTCCCGGCTTTTGCGGCAAATCAGGTAAATACCATGGATATACAGGCGGTCATTTACGAGGACGGCTCCATGTATGTGACGCAGGTTTGGGAGGGCAACTTTGACGAGGGCACGGAAAGCTACATTCCCATGAACGCACCCGAAACCCTGACCATCAGCCAGCTTATGGTCTCCGACCAAAACGGGAGCTATGAAACCGTGACGGATTGGAATGTGGACGGGAGCTTTGAAGAAAAAGCAAGAAAATGCGGCATCCATGCGACCGACAATGGATATGAAATTTGCTTCGGCATTAGCAATTACGGACAAAACCGCTACGCCATTGAATACAAGCTGGACAATGCTGTGGGCGGTTACAGCGATAGGGACGGAGTAAACTTCCGATTTGTCAATGACGGCATGAACACCACCCCCACCGATGTGAAGGTGGAAATCCGGCTGGCGGACGGAACGCCCATCACAGATGAAACCGCCGACATATGGGGGTTTGGCTATGACGGGCAGGTGGAATTTTTAGACGGTGCCATTCTTGCCTACACGGAAAGTCCAATCTATCCCGAAAACCATGTGACGGTACTATTTTCTTTGGAGAAAGGAATCCTGTCTCCCTCACGGCAGGAACCGGGCAGCTTTGAGGAAGTAAAAGAAACTGCATTTTCAGGCAGCGATTACGATAGCACCGGTGAGGAAGTATCCACATTTGAGGCGATTGTCACGGTGCTTTTGTCCATCGGACTTCCCATCGGGCTGATGATTTGGTTTTTCAGGATGAAAAAGAAACGTGCGGAGAAAAAAAGGCAAAGATTCGCAGAGCGGTTCGGGTATTTTCGGGACATTCCCAATGACGGCAATCTGAGCGCAACCTATGCGTTAGGGCAACTGTTTGATGTTTGTGAGGACGGTGCGATTCTCGCAACGGGAATGCTGCGGCTGATTCAGCTTGGCTGCCTGTCCCCTGTGGAAACGCAGCAGGTCGGCTTGATGGGCAAAACCAAAGAAATGGTAAGCCTGCGGCTCATGGGCAGCAATCACGCCAACATGAACGAGTATGACGAGTACCTCTATACGGTATTGGAGGGTGCTGCCGGTTCGGATGCCATCTTGCAGCCAAAGGAACTGGAACGCTTCGCAAATCAGAATGACACGCTGCTTCGTGCCTATATAGAAAAGCAGGACAGCGCGGGCAGAGCCTATTTAAGTCAAAAGCACTGCCTGAAACGGTGGAACGCACCCGCCAAGCTCACCGACCTGACCCCTGCCGGGGAGCAGGAGCTGGGCGAGCTGATGGGGCTGAAACGGTATCTGATGGATTTCTCATTGATTGCCGAACGGGGTGTCAAGGAAATGCCGATTTGGAGGGAACTTTTGACCTATGCCATGCTCTTTGGCATTGCCGATCAGGTGGCGGAGCAGATGAAAGCACTGTACCCGCAAATTTCTAACCAGCTAACCGATTACACCCAGAGCATGGTGACCGCCTACTCTTATCACTACTTGCTTTACAGCAATATGAAAAAAGCCGAGGAGCAGCGTGAGCAGGAAAAACGCAGCGGAGGCGGCGGTGGATTTGCTTCCCTTGGCGGTGGCGGCGGCTCCATCGGCGGTGGCAGCGGCGGCGGAACAAGATAATCAATTACTACACATATGGAGGAAATACATATGGGCTTATTTTCTAAAAAACCCCCTTGCCCCATCTGCGGCGGCAAGATTTCATGGTTTCTGCCCACGAAAATCGAGGGTGAGTATATTTGTGATACCTGTCACGGCAAGCTGGATATGCAGACCGAGAAAGAACTGAATCTGACCATGCATGACTTTCGGGAATATTTGATGTTTTACGATCAAAACAAACTGCTGAAAGATCAGTTTGTGATTTCTGAAAAGATAGACTTCGGCCTTTGGGACACCAAAATCATCTTTGATTACCAGAACAAGTGGTTTTGTATGAGCAAACAACCGGACAAAACGGTATTTGAGGGCAGGCAATTGAAATCCTTTACCATCAGGGAGGACAACACGCCTCTGTTTGAGGGTTCGGCAGCGGGTATCCGCCGCTACGCCAGCACCGTGCCTGAGCGCACCATGGCCCTGGCATCCCAAATCTCCCAATTTATGATGAACAGGCAAGTAGCTCGTACCCTTGACAGACTGGATGACGGCAAGGTGAACCGAACAACAGAGACACCGAATTTCGATGTGCCGGAGCCTTTTCGGGCGTTTAACGTGGAGCTGCATTTCGACCATCCCTACTGGACGGTGATGAAATGCGATATGGACGGCCCCCGATTTAATGATACCCACCCTGATGTGAACGACTATCTTCGGGACTATCAGAACAGCGTGGCGGAAATCGAAAAACTGGTGGCGGCACTCCGGGCGGTTGCCTTTCCCAGTGCGCCGGAGCAGTCCGCCGGCCTTGGCCTGGTGGGGACACAGGCGGTATACACTGCCACTGCGGCGCCTCCTGCCGACGCTATCGAAGAAATTAAGAAATACAAGGGGCTCATGGAGGACGGTATCATTTCCCAGCAGGAGTTTGACGCCAAGAAACGGCAGCTCCTTGGGATTTGAAGAAAAATGCCCGATCCATGGGGAAAGGAGGGTATGGCATGACCTACGCCTGCGAGGACTGCGGCTTTTTATTCTGCCGGGTGGGAGCGGTAAAGGAATGCCCCGCCTGTGAGAAAAACCATATTCGCCCCGCCACTGAGGAAGAAGCCGATAGGCTACAGAAACTTTTGGAACAAGGAAAACCAACTTTACAAATCAAGGAGGAACAGACACTATGAATAAACGACTACTCAGTATGTTTCTTGCGCTGTGCATGGTAATGACCCTGCTGCCGGTATCGGCAATGGCGGAAGAAATACATACGCCGATTGGCACAAGCGGGGAAATCATCCGCTTTGCACCGCTTACAGAAACAGAAAAAACAGTATCACTGGGCACACCCAGCGAGGATTTGAAATTGCCCGAAACACTGACCGCCACAGTGCGGACAGCCTTGCCTTCTGCGGAGGATTCCGTGCAGGATTCCGGCAGCCCGGAAACGGCGACCCCCACAACGGCTGCCGAACCCGAATGGGAAGAAACCACCGTGGATATCCCCGTGAAGTGGGAATCCACACCGGCATACGACATGGACGCCGAGGGCGAGTATGTGTTTACCCCGGTGATAGGGGGCTATGACGTTCGTGCAGAGCTGCCGGAGATTACGGTGACGGTGGGCGAACTGCCGCCAATTGCAGCGCGCGGGTTGTTTACTCCCATGTCTGCCACAACCTACGACATTTGGGTGGGCGGCGTGCAAGTGACCGATATAAATAAGGGCGATGTGCTTGGTGCAGCAGATGGTGAAGGCGCAACTGTCATCTATGACAATAACACAAATACCCTTACGCTGAACGGTGCAACGATCACCGATGTGTACAACACGACAATAGACACTTACGATGCACAATGCGGCATCTACTCCAAAATCTCCAACCTAAAGCTGGTGGTGACGGGAACCAACGGCATAACCAGCACCACAAGTGAAACCAACAAATTCAGTTATGCCATCTATACCACCAATAAACTGGATATTTCTGAAAGCGGCAGCGGCAGCCTTACTGCCGTGAGCGACGGTGCATCCCTCAGCTATGGTATCTACAGTAAGGGGAGCCTCACAATCTCAAGCGGAACCATCACTAGTACTAGCAAGAGTAGCGGTGTCGCTTACTCAATTGGCATAGATGGACAGTCGATAGAAATTTTAGGCGGAGACGTGACCGCTACCGCCATCGGAACCACCGTCGGAACTGCACCCATAGGGATTCGGTCATCTACTGACATTAGCATTGCAGGAGGAAAGGCCACCGCTAAAGGAGAAAAGACCATCGCAAATGACCTCGATAGTCGGGGTATAAAAGGTAACGTGGTCGTTACAGGCGGCACGGTGACTGCCCAAGGTGCTACGCAGGCACTGGACGGAAGTCTGATGACCTCGGGCTATACGGGTTGCATCGTTACTGCAAGTACCAATGAGAACGGAACCTCCGCTGTTACATATGATGCGGCGAATCTTGCAAGCTATAAATACCTGAAGTTTGAGCCCTCGGCAGGTGTTACCGAGCAATTCACCCTCACCCCCGGCGGCACCTACTACTTTGACCTGTCCGGCGAAAAGAGCAATATTGGCACGGTCAACACCGCTCTGCCTGACACAACCCTGCACTATGTGCCCTTTACCTACGCGGGCACGGTGAATGCATATAGCCTTGACAGCACCAGCAGTGGCAACAAAGGCTCATCTGCGGCGGCAATTGCAACCGACCGCAGCCTGTTTGTGGGGGATTATCATATCGGCACGGAGATCAATTGGAACAGCTTGAACACAGCAAGCCTCATCTTTGGAAAACCCTTTGATACAAACTACACTCTGCGTTCCTTGAGTGCAGGGAGCAAATCAGCTGGCAGTGGTTCTGTGGGACAGCCGAATACCAACGAGTGGGATCAGATTTTGGATAAATCAGGTTCAACCGACAATACAACGGGCTGGATAAAAAATTGGAGAGAAATGTTCTCTTGGGCACAGGACACATCTACAGATGATGCGTCGAAACGCGCTCATTGCGGGTACTACTCGGCCCACTTCCGGAATTTCTCGTCGGAAGTCTTAGCGTACTGTGGCTTCCGCCCCGCCCTTGAAGTGCTGAACCCTGACACTCTGACCCCTGACGGATTGAAAGCGGTAACGCTGAACCTAAACGGCGGCAAGTTAAAGGACAGCACAGCAGACATCAACATCATCTGTGCGGGCGATGACTTCAAAGCGCCAAGCGGCGAGGGGTTGACGGCACCCACCGGTAAGACCTTTGACGGCTGGAAGGATTCAAGCGGTGCAACAACCTACGCTGTGGGTGCACATGTGCCCAATACCGTGACTGGCCTGACGGCACAGTGGGCGATACCTGCCACAGCCTACGACATATGGGTGGGAGAGGTTCAGGTGACCAGCGCCAACGCAAGCGATGTGCTTGGCGACGGAACGGTAAGCTACACACCAGCTGGGGGAGGCGCGGCCCAAACCCTTTCCTTGAAGGGTGCGAAGATTGGCGCAGAAAGCCAGTATCGATGGGATTCCACAACCGTTGTCAGCGCAAAAGCCTATGCTGCCGTCTATGCAAAAGAGAGCCTAAACGTTGTCTTGACTGGCAATAACAGCCTGACAGGCGGTTCTCAAGGCGCTGATAAGGACGAGAGCTATGGCCTGTATTGCGGCGGAGCTTTAACCATCACAGGTGGCGGAGCCCTTGAAGCGATTGGTGCGACAATGAACAAAACCAGTTGCGTCAGTTATGGTTTGTTTGTTAAAGGTACTTTAAGCATCGGTGATGGCACAACGGTAACCGCTCGCGGGGGAGATATAAGCGGCGGAAATGGTGTTAGTTTTGGCGTGTTTGGCAAAGACGGCGGGCTCACTGTCGAAAACGCAACGCTGACTGTTGCCAGCGGCACCGGATATAACAGTTTTGGTGTGCGGATCATGCAAGGGGATATCAGCATCACCAACAGTGATGTTACTGTCACCTCCGGCACTACATCCCAGTATAGCAGAGCTTTGGAAGCAGATGCTGGAAACATTTCGATTTCTGGCGGAACGGTATCAGCCAGCGCAGAAAATGGAGCCAGCCCGGCTTACTGCATAGCGATTTATGTTCCCGCTGGCAAGAATATTACAATCTCATCGAGCGCAGTGGTAACGGCACGGGCCGGTAGTGCAGGTTATGGCGGCCGCGCCATGAGTCAAGCCCCCAATCTGGACAGTTACGGCAGCGAGTATTATATAACGGCCAGCAGAGCCTATAACGGCGGCAGTCCCGAGACCTATAATGCGAGCAGTATAATCGACTATCGTTATCTTGACATGAGACAGAGAACCGCAACCCCGACTACCGGTACAACGAGTGCCAGCAAAAGCAGTGCATCCCAGAATAGCATCAGCTTCACGCTGACCAACAGCTCCGCTTATACAAGTGCTCTGATATGGAAGGTGTATTCCGGTTCGACCGGTCAAATCCTGGCTAACGGCGTGACGGCAACCAAGAGCGGCAATACCCTAACCCTGTCCCATGCAGTAAATATTCCTGCGGCGACCTACTACGTCGCTGTTACGGAAAGCGGTAAAGCAGAGAGCGGAAGATTGGCACTCACCGTGGGCGCATTTGTTCCCGCTTCCCTCACCGGCACGGCAACCATCAGCAACACAGCCCCAAGGATCGGCGATACCCTAACGGCTTCACTGGTTGGCGGCAATAATACCGGCACGCTGAACTATGTATGGAAAGCGGGCGGGGCCCAAGTTGGCACAGGTGCAAGCTATACGGTAACCGCAGCAAATTTTGGCGCGGCCATTACGCTGGAAATTACCTCAAGCGTGGAAACGGGAACAGTGTCCAGTGCACCTACAACAGCGGTGGCAAAAAAGGCGGCCCCGGCAGCGCCGGTAGCACCCACTCTTTTGCTTAAAACGAATAGCTATGTAATGCTGACGGCAAACAGTAATTATGATTTCTCTAAGGATGGCATCAACTGGCAAGCAGCCAATACGTTTACCGGTCTGAGTGCAAACACACCGTATACCTTCTATCAACGGTTCTCTGAGAAGTGGGATACAGAACCCTCAGCAGCCAGCGTAGGCTTCGAGGTGACAACCGACGCAGCTACCTACACCATCACAGCGAATCCGGCCAGCAAGAACTTCGGTTCACTGGCAACTGGTTACAGTGCTCCGGCAGCGCAGACCGTCACCATCACAAACACCGGAAACTCCAGTTTGGCGCTGACCCAGCCGAGCAGCACCAACTACACCATCGGCGCACTCAGTACCACCACACTGGCGGCAAACGGCACGGCTACCTTTACCGTTACACCGAAAACCGGACTCGCGGTGGGAAATTATAATGAAACCCTAACCGTAAGCACCGACCACAGCACCAACGCTACGGTAAGTTTAAGTTTCTCTGTAACCACGGTTCCTACCTACACCATCACAGCGAATCCGACCAGCAAGGATTTTGGTTCGCAGACAGTCGGCTACACTGCCCCGGCAGCGCAGACCGTGACCATCACAAACACCGGAAACTCCAGCGTGACGCTGACCCAGCCGAGCAGCACCAACTACACCATCGGCACACTCAGTGCCACCACGCTGGCGGCAGGCGGTACGGCTACCTTTACCATTACACCAAAAGCCGGCCTTGCGGTGGGGAATTACAATGAAACCCTGACCGTAAGCACCGACCACAGCACCAATGCTACGGTGAATTTAAGTTTCTCTGTGATGGCGGTTCCTACTTACACCATCACAGCCAATCCGACCAGCAAGAACTTCGACTCACTGGCAGTGGGTTACAGTGCCCCGGCAGCTCAGACCGTCACCATCACAAATACTGGAAATACCAGCGTGACGCTGACCCAGCCAACCAGCACCAACTACACCATCGGCGCACTCAGTGCCACCACACTGGCGACAAATGGCACCGCCACCTTTACCGTTGCTCCGAAAGCCGGTCTTGCGGTGGGCAATTACAATGAAACCCTGACCGTAAACACCGACCATAGCACCAATGCTACGGTAGAACTGAGTTTCTCTGTAACGGCGGTTCCTACCTACATTGTTACTTTCAACCCGAACGGAGGCACGGTCAGTGAAACATCACGCTCAGTTGCATCCGGCACAGCGGTAGGAACGCTCCCGACACCGACACGTTCTGGCAGTTACAGCTTTGACGGCTGGTATACGGCAGCAAGCGGCGGAACTCAAATCTCTGCAAGCACAACCGCCAGTGCAAATGTGACCTACTATGCCCATTGGACTTACACCGGCGGCGGTGGCTCTGGAAGCGGCGGCGGAAGCTCCTCAAACGACAACAGCAGCTCTGTCATCGTCACCCCACCCGCACCGGATAAGCCCAATTCACCTACACAGGGAGAAATCAAGGTTTCCGGCACAGTGGACAGTAAGAGCAATGTCACAGTGAACATTTCTGGCAAAACTGTGACCGATGCCTTTGAGAAGGCTCTGGCGGACGCCAAGAAAAACGGCAACGAGCAAAATGGAATCACGGTGATCCTCCATGTTGATACCGGCAGCAAGACCGGCTCTAATATTACGGTCAATCTGCCTAAGACGGTACAGGACACCATCATTGTGAAGAAAATTGTCAACACCATTGTGGTGGTGGACAACCCCGACATCCGAATCGGCATGAATTTGGCTACCGTGCAGGAAATTAACAAACAGGCAAAATCGGATGTCAACATCACTGCCACCCGTGGGGACAGTAGCAAGCTGACCGGTGATGCGAAAAAAGCCATCGGTAGCCGCCCGGTATTCGACCTCAAGGTGAACTACGGCAACGGCAAGGAAGTTAGCAGCTTCGGCACAGGCAGCGTATCGGTAACCATCCCATATACCCTCGGCGCAAATGAAAAGGCCGGGAATGTGCAGGCGGTCTATGTGGACGCCAAGGGCAAGGTACACTGGCTCACAAACTCAGTCTATGACAGTGTGGAAAAGGTACTGCGTTTCAGCACCGATCATTTTTCCACCTATGGCATCGGCTATAAACAGACTAACACCGCATTTACGGACATTGCGGCTCATTGGGCAAAGGAAGATATTGAGTTTATGGTGAGCCGTGGATTGTTCAGCGGCACTTCCAACACTACCTTCAGCCCGAGCACCGCCATGACAAGAGGAATGTTCGTCACCGCCCTCGGACGATTGGCAAATGCTGATGTGAGCGGCTACGCAAAGAGCAGCTTCACCGATGTGAAAGGCGATGCTTACTACATGGGCTACATTGAGTGGGCAAGCAAAAATAACATTGTAAATGGCACCGGCAACAACAAGTTTGCCCCGGATCAGTCCATCACCCGTGAGCAGATGGCGGTCATTATGAGCAACTACGCCAAGACTATCGGTTATACTCTGCCGAAGGTTCATGTAGAAAACATCTTTACCGATAACGCCAAAATCAGCGCCTACGCCAAAGATGCAGTAAAGCAGATGCAGATGGCAGGCGTAATCAGCGGCAAGAACGGCAACCTCTTTGACCCGCAGGGTACAGCCACAAGAGCCGAGGTGTCTGCTGTACTGCGCCGCTTTGTGGAGCTGGCGATTTCCAGCGATACCATGCAGGGCTGGACGAGGAACGATTCCGGCCAGTGGATGTACTACGAAAACGGCAAGCCCCTCACCGGGAAAAAGGAGATTGATGGCACGACCTATACCTTTGACCAATATGGTGTGACGGCAGATGCACCTAAAAACCTGCGGTACACCACCTACACCGTACAAAAGGGCGACAGTTTCTGGAGCATCTCCCGCAAGTTGAACTGCACTATGGCTGAATTGGAACGGCTGAACAACAAGAGCAGATTCGCCCTCATCCATCCCGGCGATGTACTCCAGGTGCCGGAGAAATAAACGGATGGCTCTCTTTCCAAAGACACCAAGGTAGGCGACTATGAAATTGGATCAGACTGTATGAGAAAAAGCAAGTAACCAAAACAACAGAATAGAGCCAAGGGCAAACCCGGTGAAAACCGGGGGCGCAAAGCTGAGGGTCTAAGGCGTTTTCGGACGTTATGATAGCCTGGCTGCCAAAAACCATGCGGAGCCTGCCCCCAACATATTGAGGGCAGGCTCCTTGTATATTTGTCGGTTTTTGTCATAGAAGCAGGGTATCTGGATACCAGCTTTCGCTCCAAACCGAGGCGAAAGGGGTATTCCTATGAGCATTCTGGATTTCTCTCCCTTGCGGAGGTGGAAATAAAGACGGCGCTGTCCGTACATATCATCTTTTACACATACAATTTTATAAGCCTACTCTAAAAAAGTCAGTATTTTGCTATGGGCAAAGTGCTGACTTTTTTTGTTCGACAAAACTCCTGCTTGTTTTACAATATATCCCATTTGCGGGCTCTTACAGTAACCTTTCTGCACAACCACGCTGCCGTTCCCCACCCTCCGATTTGTTTTCGCATATCAGCAAAACAGATCGGAGGAAAGGAACATGAAAAATTATAGGGACAGTGATTATGCCTTAAATAAGTTCAGCGAAGGCATTGTATATAAGTTTGCAGACCGCATTGTAGAAATCACGTTGGAGGACTACCTTGCGGAGAACCCCGGCAAGACGACACAGGACTTTTTGGAGCTGAAAGCCTTGTCGGATGAAATCTATCATGAGCAAGTCACACATGAAAATCGGACAAGCCGTTTGGATGTGAGCATCAATGGACTGGAGGAAACAGAGCAGCTTGCCGCACCGCCCCTTGATTTGGACTTGATACATAAAAACGATACCCAAAAAGCCAAGGAAGCCGCAAGGCGGCTGCTGGACAGTGGAGAATTGACAGAAATCCAGCGGCGCCGGTTTATTCTGCATTACTTCAGTGGTTTGTCTACCCGACAAATTGCAGAAAAAGAGGCAGTACACCAACGGGCAGTTTGGGACAGCTTGCAGTGGGCTTCAAAAAAATTAAAAAAATTTTTCTATGAATGACTCGTCACCCCCCTGTTTTTTTGACATTGGGTGAAAGGATTTTCTAATTTCTTTTCGCCTGAACATTGAAAACAGAATATGGGTGTGATGGGTACATCACCGGCAGGGGAAGCGACACGCCGGGACACGCCAAGACGAGGGCAATGCCCTCCGAGCGATTATGTCTGCGGTAGTTACGTCCCGTGGTAGGACAGATTGCGACGATCCCTGCCGGTCATCATGGTACTTCTACTTTGAACGCCTCACCGCATTGAGTAGCCCGGCAGACGGCCGGGAAAACGCATCACCCTCGTTTGAGATAGAATGAGGGGCGGCTTTTATGGAGTCCGGCAACACCAGCCGGATCGCTTGTCACACCTTTGCTTTGATATAAAAATCTATCGTGCTCTATCGGAGCGATAGAAACCATGCGGCGGAACAGGTCTTTTGAGTCATCAAACTTTCAAACCGTTTCCTGATTCCGCCGCATTCTTGTGTCGCTCCTTTAGACAAGCAAAGGAGGCAAAACGATATGAACCAACCTGTCTATATGGCAGATATTCAAAATAAGATTTACGAAGCAGGCTTAATCCGACAAGAGGAACGCATTGTGCTGACCGCCGAAAACTGCGTGCTTTTGGAATACTACACCGGAAAAACATATTGCTACCGCATGGTAGAGCTTACCACCTTAAAGGCAAAGCGGCTCTTTTCCAAAGCGGCGCCGCTGAATGAAAGCGGATACCAAAAAGCGATGGACAAAATGCTTTCGCAGGCAGGATCGGAACAGGAAAACACATTTTCCATCAAGCCTGTCGTAAGAGCAAGAAATCTACTGGAACACATCTTTTCAAACATACTGCCGGAACATGGTATGGACTTTCGGAAAAATCAGGCGGCTCTTGCGTTGGAAATGCTGGAGTCCTTGCAGGAAAACAGGCTGGCACTCTGCGAGGCCGAGGTGGGTACAGGCAAAACCCATGCCTACATACTGGCCGTAACGGTCCATAACCTATTCAGCAACAATAAACTGCCGACAATTATCTCTACTTCCACCATTGCGCTGCAAAAGGCATTGACGGAAGAATATATCCCTCAGATTTCTGATATTCTGATGGAACACCGTATCATTGACAAGCCCCTGTCCTTTGTGGTCCGCAAGGGGAAATCCCATTATGCCTGCGATAGCCGAGTAAAGGGGTATCGTTCCTCTATCGCACACAATGACCGCCATGAGGACAAGGAGCTGCTTTCTGTTCTGACCGGACTTTTCACAGGAGCCTGCCCCCTTGATTTGGATACGCTCCCTTTAACGGACTATGTGAAATCCTGTATCAATGTAGAACGCTGCCATCTAAACTGTCCGCTGTCCTCAGTCTGTCGATACCGTGACTTTATCCGAAAGGCACAATCCCTTGGATATGACTTTCAGATTGCCAACCACAATCTTGTGCTGGCTGATGTACTTGGCAGGAAGAATGGGAGAAGGTCCTTGTTCCCTCCCCGTGGAGTGGTGATTTTTGACGAGGCTCACAAGCTCCTTGATGCTGCCCGACAGATGTATGGCATGACATTGGAAAATGTAGAACTGGAACGGCTGGTGGCAAGTATTTACCATGCCATAGGCGCAGGCAATCCCGACAAAGCGGAGATTGTCAGGCTGTGCGAAACCATGCAGGAACAGAACGCTTTGCTCTTTGAAGCCCTGCGATATGCCGCAGGCACAAGCTATGATAAAAACTGCTATGCCGTACAAATTGACTTAAACTGCATACGGGCGTTGAAAACACTGATGGCTGTTCTACGCAGACTGTCGGTGCTTTTTTATACGACCTCCCGTGAGAAAAGGGAGCGGTATGACCGCTTGGTAAATCGTATGGAGCAGCAGGAAACCAAGCTATCCATCCTGTTTCATCATGCCAGTTCTATTCTTTGGCTGGAAATGACCGGGGCGTCAGCCTGCCGGGTCTGCGCCCTGCCAAAGCAGCTTGATTTTCTATTATCGGAGGATATTTGGCAGGAAGAAATTCCGTATATCCTGACCTCCGGCACGATCTCTGTCGGCGGTGATTTTTCACATTTCAAGCGAAATAACGGAATTATACTGGCGGAGAAACGCCGCATCTTTGAAACCAGCAAGGCTTCTCCCTTTGATTATCCGAACCATGCTTTGCTGTATCTCCCGCAGGATACGCCGCTACCTTCAGACAAAGACAGCAGTTATTTTCAGGCGATGGCCAATCGGCTGGTGGAGCTGATTGAAGCGACCCATGGGCATACCCTGATTCTGTTTACTTCTTACCGCATGATGGAGCAGGTATATGACGAGCTGTGCGGACGAATCACTTCATTTCCCTTGTTCCGCATGGGCAAAGGCCGTCTGGACGCCATCGACGCTTTTCGTAAAAGCGGAAACGGTGTCCTCTGTGCCAGCGATAGCGCTGGAGAGGGCATTGACCTTGCCGGGGATATTTTATCTTCCCTCATTGTGGTACGGCTGCCGTTCCCTGCTCCTGACCCGATGCTGGAATATGAAAAGACCCTGTACCCTGACTTCTACGGCTATCTGAACAAAGTCATTGTGCCGAGTATGCTCATCAAACTGCGCCAATGGTTTGGCCGGGGCATCCGCAGAGAAACGGATACCTGTGTTTTCTCTATTCTCGACAGTCGGGCGAGCAGACGCTACCGGAATGATATATTGGCGGCCTTGCCTGATATGCCCGTTACGCACCAGCTTTCTGACGTGAACCGCTTTATTGCGGCCAAGAAGACGGGCGCCTATTTTGAATGAGTGGGCGCCCGTCTTTTCCCAAAGAAAAAGGACGGAGCCTATTCATTGCTCTTTACGTTTGGCTGTCACCTGACAAGCTGAACCGGAATACACTGTATAAGGGTGGTAAGGCAGGGAGCCTTATCGCCCTGTGCCTTGAAAGGAGTGATTGGGTGGACTCTTTACCAAACATAGACTTTGAAGCGATGAAAAACATAGACATCCGAACGGTCAACCCGGATACTCTGGTTGACATTAACGATACAAAAGTCAATGCAAAACTGCCCATAGAAGAACGGATACTGGATTTTATCCAGCAAATAAGAAATCCATATTGCTACAAGTGCGGAAAAGTAGTAGTCAAAATCAGCTTTAACGATACCGACGCCACACTGGAGGATAGGATGGAAAGTTTTTTGAGGATGATGTGATATGGGCGAGTTGCTTCGGGCAGAGTCTGATCGTATGGGTTCGGATAAATGGCAATATTGTCTGGACGCATCCTGAAAGGGGTGCTATAATTATACATGGACTAATATTAGCGAACACCCATTGATTCGGTCAGGTTTTGCTTCTTGACTTTTTCAATCGGGAGGTTTCGTTATGCCATTAAATAAGGAAATAACAATCTATAATGCTGTGGACTATTTGCGTCTGTCCAAAGAGGATGGCGATAAAACAGAAAGCGACAGCATTTCTAATCAAAGAGATTTAATAACCAATTTTGTGAAGTCAATGCCCGAAATCCGCCTCTGTTCCGAAAGAATAGATGACGGATTTAGTGGTGTTGACTTTAATCGTCCTGCCTTTAATTTGATGATGGAGGATGTAAGAGCTGGGCGGATCAACTGCATCATAGTCAAAGACCTGTCCCGTTTCGGCAGAAACTACATCGAAGCAGGACGATACATTGAACGGATTTTTCCGTTTTTAGGTGTGCGTTTCATTGCCATCAACGACGGTTACGACAGTGCAAAGGAAAAATCACCGTCAGACGATATTATCATTCCTTTTAAGAACCTTGTTAACGATGCGTATTGCAGGGACATCTCCGTTAAAATTAGGAGTCAGCTTGATGTAAAGCGTAAAAATGGCGAATTTATCGGTTCCTTTGCCGTTTACGGCTACATGAAATCAGCAGAGAACAAAAACAAGCTGGTGATAGACTCCTATGCCGCAAAGATTGTGCGGGATATTTTTGCATGGAAGCTGGATGGACTCAGCCAGCAAGGGATAGCCGACAGGCTGAATGAGATCAGCGAGCCATCCCCCATGGAATATAAACGCTTTTTAGGACTTAACTTTGCCACCAGCTTTCAGGTAAACCCCAAGGCAAAATGGACGGCTGTGGCGGTTGGCCGTATTTTGAAAAACCCTATTTATGCAGGGCATCTTGTGCAGGGTAAAGAAAGCACTCCAAACTATAAAATTAAGCAACGGTTTATGAAACCGGAAGATAAATGGGTTCGGGTGGAAAACACCCATGAGCCTATTATCCCTCAAGAAGTTTTTGACACAGTAAACCGTGTGCTGGCACAGGACACCCGTATCGCTCCAGATGGAGAAGCTGTCTATCCGTTTTCCTGCCTGCTATTTTGTGCTGACTGCAAAAGCGGTATGGTGCGAAAGACTGTACCCGCAGGCGGAAAGAAGTATGCCTATTATTATTGCTCAAAGAATAAGGCTGGGGACGGCTGCACCACCCACTGCATCAGTGAAAAGGTATTGGAGAAGGCGGTCCTGCAAGCACTTCAAAATCACATTGCTTCTATTCTTGACATTGAACGGATTCTCCGTTATATCGACACCCTTCCTATGCAACAGGAGGAAATCCGAAAAATTGATACTCAACTGCTGATGAAACAGGAGGAAATCAAAAAGTATAAAAACCTCAAAGTGTCTATCTATGAGGACTTGAAAAGCGGTGTCATTGATGCAGATGAGTACCGGGAATTTAAGGTCATATACGGAAAAAAATGTGAGGAAGCGGAGAAAGCTGCCGAACGGCTGAAACAGGATATTGCCCTGATCCTTGCGGGTAAGGGAGCAAACAGCGTATGGATCGAAGCCTTTAAGAAGAATCGGAACATCACTGAGTTGTCCCGAAAGGTAGTTGTTTCCCTGATTGAGTGGGTCAATATCTATTCCGGCAGCCGGGTGGAAATTCGATTCCGTTATCAGTATGAATATGAAAGAACTTTGTTCTTTGTCGAGAACGCAAAAGACCTAATTGCATCAGCTTCACCCATTCCCATAAAGGGGGTGGTGTAAGATGGCGAGAACAAGCAGAAAACAAATAGATAATTTTGCCCAGGTTCCCCTTGAAACGATATGGAACACCTGTGTTTACGGGCGGCTGTCGGAGGAAGATGAGCGAAAAAAAGAAAGTGATTCCATCGGCAATCAAATCTCCATGTTGGAACGCTATATCGCTGAAAGGCCGTACCTGAAACTCATATCTGTTTTTAAGGATGTCAATCAGACAGGAACGAACTTCGACCGTCCCGGCTTTAATGAAATGATGGACGCCATCAAGGGTGGAAAAATCAACTGCATTGTGGTCAAAGACCTGTCCCGTTTCGGCAGAAACTACATTGAAACCGGAACTTATCTTGAAAAAATACTGCCATTCTTTCATGTTCGCTTTATCTCCGTGAACGATGGATATGACAGTCTGAATGCCAGCAGTCAGGATGAAGGGTATGCCGTTCCTCTGAAAAACCTGATCCATGATGTGTACGCCAGGGATATATCAAAAAAGATAAAATCCGGGCTTGCAGTCAAGAGAAGTAGAGGGGAATTTACCGGCTGTGTCGCAGCCTACGGCTATCAAAAGGCGGATAACGGCAGATTGGTAATTGACGAGGAAACCGCACCGATTGTCAGGGATATTTTTAAGTGGGCAGTGGACGGCATGGGTGATATGCGTATCGTTCAAAAGCTCAATGAGCTGGGCATTCCCTCCCCAAGCCAGTATCGCTATGAAAAGGGCATCTTAAAAAGTGAGCGTTATGCCAATATGCGGTATTGGTACAAAAGTGCCGTCCGCAGAATTTTAATCAACCCGGTTTATCTCGGACATATGGTGCAGGGAAAAACAAAATCTGACCTATGGGGCAAGGGTGGCAGTGTGGAGCTGCCGCAGGATCAGTGGGTGGAAATCAAGAACACCCATGAACCCTTGATTGATGAAGAAACCTTTTTGGCTATACGGCAAATCAAACAGGAACGGGAGTCCGGCGAGAGAAAAGAAGTGAAACCCGGGCGGTCAAATATCTTGAAAGGGCTTGTGTTCTGCGGTGATTGCAAACGGAGCATGAAATGGCGTAAAATGCCCAAATCAAACGGTTCGGCACTCTATTACTTTAGCTGTGCCACATACGAGGATATTGCCAAGAATGACTGTATCAAAAAGCGTATGGACGAACCGGATTTGCTCTCTATTCTTTATACGGCTATCCGCAAGCAGATTGACCTGGCCGTTGATATAGACCGAATGGTGTCTAAGCTCAATGCAAAGGAAGGCTTCTGCCAGCAGCAGAGTGAGGTGGACACAGAGATTTCCGAAACGGAAAAGAAACTGTCCAGACTGTCCATGCTCAGAAGCTCCTTGTATGAGGACTATCAGGAAAAGCTGCTTGATGAAGCAGAATATCTCTTTACAAAAGCCAAGTACGAGAAAGATGTAAATGCCTTACGGCGCCGACTTGATGAGTTGTCCATGCAAAAGCACCGGATTGATACCATGCTGACACCTCAAAATCCATGGCTGGTAGCCTTGAAAAAATTTAAGAAGAACAAAGCCATAACGGGAGAAATGATTTCCGAGTTGATAGAACGGGTGGAAATATTCAGCGATCAAAGCGTATCCATCTGCTTTCGGTATCGGGATGAGTTTGAAAGTTTGCTCGGCTTTATTGAGGCGGAGAGTGAGGTGAGGGTTTCGTGAGTATCAAGAAAATTCTTGCCAAGTATATCCGGTTATCCCAAGAGGACGAGAACGAGGGTGAAAGCAACAGTATCAGAAACCAGCGGGAGCTTCTGAACGCCTTTGTGGAAAGCTCCCCTGACCTCTCACAGTATGAAGTGGTTGAGTTTTGCGACGATGGTTACAGCGGTACAAATTTTGACCGTCCGGGCGTGAAAGCCCTGCTGGATGAAGTGCGTGCGGGAAACATACAGTGTATCATCGTAAAAGACCTGTCCCGTTTCGGAAGAAACTACATTGACATTGGAGATTATTTGGAGCAGATATTTCCCTTTTTAGGGGTACGTTTTATCTCCGTCAATGACCGCTTTGACAGCAATGACTTTGACGGTACGACCGGTGGGCTTGATGTGGGTTTCAGAAACTTGATTTATTCTCTTTACAGTAAAGACCTTTCGCAAAAGGTGCGGAGTGCAAAGAAAACCCGCATGGAGAAAGGCGAATTCATCGGCAGCCATGCCCCTTATGGCTATGCGAAATCATCGGAAAACCGCAAGAAACTTGTAATTGATGAAAAGGCTGCCGCCGTTGTCAGGCGTATCTTTGCCATGGCGGATGAGGGCAAAAATGCAGTCCGGATTGCCGCCATCCTAAATGCAGAGAATATCCCGACACCATATGGCTATAAGCGGCTTATGGGCTGTGACCGTAAATACAATGTTGTTGGAAATACAAATCACTGGCATAATACGACCATCCTGACCATTATCCGTGACGAACGCTACACCGGGAAAATGGTAAACGGTAAAAATCGCAGCCCTTTTGTCGGGAGTAAGCACGGGAAACGCATCCCCAAAAGTGAGTGGATTGTCGTACCCAACACCCATGAAGCCATTGTTTCGGAAGAATTATTTGCTTCGGTTCAGGAGCGTTTCTCTGCCCCTACGAGGATAAGGACAGAACCGACCGAGATCAGACCACTGATGGGTAAAGTGAAATGTGGGGTTTGTCGGCACGTTATGCGAAGAAGCAACAGCACTCCAGCGACTGCATATTATTTCTGTGAAAGCCACCAGTATGTAGCCAACAGCGACTGCACCAAAGACAGGATTTCCGAAAGCGGCTTGATACAGACTGTTTTATCTGTGATACATACGCAGATGGAGGTCATGCTTGATATGGCACGGCTTTTGGACAGAGTGAAAACGCAAAGCCATCAAGATATGACTGCCCTGACAGAGCAGATCAGGCAGTTACAATCCATCCTTTCCAAACTGAGAGCATCTAAAGTTAAGGCATATGAAAAATACAAGGATGGGACTTTGGACAGGGACAGCTACATAAGCCGAAAAGCCGATATTGGCAAGCAGATTGCGGAAACAGAATCCCAAATCGTTGAACTTGAAACGACATTGCAAAGTCGCTATCAGGAAAACGGACAGCCGGTTTCCATTATTGAGAGCTTCAAACGATATGAGGGAATTACGGAGCTTTCAAAAGAAATGGCAGATGAACTAATCGACAGCATCTATATCTACGGAAGTGAAGCGATTGAAATTGTGTGGAACCATATAGATGAGTATATGAGGCTTGTCCAGTATGTCAAAAAAGGAGTGTGCATAGATGGAAACAGATAATAAAAAGAGCGTTCCGAGGAACGCTTGGACTATTCTTGGCATGTAGACAAAGCAAGAGCCGTTGCGTCAAGTTAGATGCAACGGCTCAATTTCGTGATAAGTCGGATTTTATTGTGTAGGTGAAGTTAAACACTAACAGAGGATGTGCTCATACCCTTACACAATGTTTTCACCCAAAATAATTTTTGGCATAGTGGTTAAGAATCTGTTCCACCGCTTGTAAAAATGCTCTAACCCTAACTTTGACACCCTTGCGT
Organism: Lacrimispora sanguinis; assembly: GCF_044987295.1. Classification (NCBI taxonomy): domain Bacteria; kingdom Bacillati; phylum Bacillota; class Clostridia; order Lachnospirales; family Lachnospiraceae; genus Lacrimispora; species Lacrimispora sanguinis. The sequence goes on from NZ_CP173277.1 coordinate 5,286,334, forward strand.
GAGTTTCTTCATCTCTAACAGTCCAATGTAAAACATAAGTGACTTTGCCTACATTGCGTGTGAGGCGAACAGGCAATGCCCCTTCTTTAACGGCATTAAAATCTGTTTGGCGGTGGGTGCGTTTGATATATCTAACTTCAATAACACCATCCTGCTCCATATAAAAGGCGGCAACCTCTTTCATAAGTTGCTCAATTTCCTCTTGCTTTTCAATCTTTGCCTCATAGATACAAATTTCATTAAACATTTATTGCACCACCTCGCACATTATATAAACTTGCTCACCGAGCGTTAATTTCCCATGCTACCGTTTCACAAAAGTTTTACACGGTAGATATATAAAGTAAGTTTACCATAGTAAAGCAGAACTTTCAATCAAACAAATATGAATGGATAGATTGAAAAGGTGCCAATAAGGATAAATATTTTTTAGTCCTGACTTGACACCAGCAGGTCCGGTAGGTCCCGTAGGCCCTGCTAAGCCAATAGGCCCAGTAGGTCCGGTAGGTCCCGTAGGCCCTGCTACGCCAATAGGTCCAGTAGATCCAGTAGGTCCGGTAGGTCCCGTGGGTCCTGCTACGCCAATAGGTCCGATCGGCCCAGTATCGCCGGTAGGTCCAGTAGGTCCCGTGGGCCCTGCTAAGCCAATAGGCCCAGTAGGTCCAGTAGGTCCCGTGGGCCCTGCTAAGCCAATAGGCCCAGTAGGTCCGGTAGGTCCTGCTACGCCAATAGGTCCAGTAGGCCCAGTAGCGCCAGTAGGTCCAGTAGGTCCCGTGGGCCCTGCTAAGCCAATAGGCCCGGTAGGTCCAGTAGGTCCCGTGGGCCCTGCTAAGCCAATAGGCCCGGTAGGTCCAGTAGGTCCCGTGGGCCCTGCTAAGCCAATAGGCCCGGTAGGTCCAGTAGGTCCCGTGGGCCCTGCTAAGCCAATAGGCCCAGTAGGTCCGGTAGGTCCTGCTACGCCAATAGGTCCAGTAGGCCCAGTAGCGCCAGTAGGTCCAGTAGGTCCCGTGGGCCCTGCCAAGCCAATCGGCCCAGTAGGTCCGGTAGGTCCGGTAGGTCCTGCTACGCCAATAGGTCCAGTAGGCCCAGTAGCGCCTGTAGTTCCAGTAGGTCCGATCGGCCCAGTAGCGCCAGTAGGTCCAGTGGGCCCTGCTACGCCAATAGGTCCAGTAGGTCCAGTAGGTCCTGCTACGCCAATAGGACCAGTAGGCCCAGTAGCGCCGGTAGGTCCAGTAGGTCCCGTGGGCCCTGCTAAGCCAATAGGTCCTGTAGGGCCGGTAGGTCCTGCTACGCCAATAGGTCCGGTAGGCCCAGTAGCGCCGGTGGGTCCCGTGGGCCCTGCTAAGCCAATAGGCCCGGTAGGTCCAGTAGGCCCTGTAGCACCAATAGGCCCGGTAGGCCCAGTAGCACCGGTAAGTCCCGTGGGCCCGGTAGCGCCTGTGAGTCCCGTAGGCCCAGTAGGTCCGGTAGCGCCTGTGGGTCCCGTAGGCCCAGTAGGTCCGGTTGCGCCCCTAGGTCCCGTAGGCCCAGTAGGCCCGGTTGCGCCCCTAGGTCCCGTAGGCCCAGTAGGTCCGGTTGCGCCCCTAGGTCCCGTAGGCCCAGTAGCTCCTGGGCAGCCTCTGAATCCTTGACATCCCCTAGGTCCCGTAGGCCCAGTGGGCCCTATTAAGCGACAACAACGACGACAAATAGAACAATGATCATCATTAGACTCTATATATTTATTCATATGGAATTTCCCCTCTATAATTATTTGCTTATATATGGAAACAGTATAAAGAATTTTAATTCTTTATACCCATAGAATATGTCCGATTGTACAGGTCTGTTAATTTATACCGGCTAGTACATCGTACAAGATTAGCTAATAAAAAATCGAAGAAGATCAAATTCCAAGTCGGTATTATGGAACAGTACATTATCACAAAGAATGATACGAAAATAAGTAAAAATAAAATAATATCAAAGTTTAGCTAAAAGGGAGAGTGTAAGTTGAATACTGGTAAAGTTATGAAAAAACGGATAATACATCTCGTTAGTTTCAGCATGATGATAGGTTTAACAGGCTGTACTACAGCTGAGGTTAGAGAGTCTATAACATTTGAAACAGTGCATGTAGAGAGGGACAATAAAAATAGCTTAAAGTTATTTTAGAAAAAGATGACAGAATGACAAAGCTAATTTCTAAGTCATGGAAAGTAGAGGGAGCGGATGAGGAATATATTTTTTTGCCATCTGGAGGAGTAGGAGAATGGAACCTGGAAGGGGAAACGAGGAACGTTCATTTTATCTGTGGTTTTGATGAGCATTAATCTTCTTTATATTTCGGAGGATGAAAGTGGAGAGGAAGAGATTTATCAAATTACTTTTGAGGAGAATCATATCGCTTGAATTTGGAGCCACTAGTAGGCAATGGGGAAAGGTAGCTGCTGACACCACCCGGTTTAAGATTTTTAGATACGGATACCACTGGAAAAGTGATGCAAAGAATACAAGGGAGATTTAAACCTCCCTTGCGTCACCGGATAATGCCTAATTGGATGTAATTCTAGGTTTAGGGCCTTCACCCGGAGGAGTATAAAATGGATCAATATAATCGCTATTTGATGCTGTTTTCGAACGATGATCTGTATGGGTAACATTTTTATTACTGGCATTATTGTCTGTAACACTGCCCTGTTTGTTGGAAGATATATCTTTACTATTCAAAATTGATTCTCCTTTCGCTTTTTAGTAGTGTCTGCAGAACAAAAAATAATATACAAAAGGTTAAGGATTTAGCTCAATGGAGCAGGAAGGAACATATTATGAAATGTTTATATTTACAGAATTAATGTACATTAAAAACTTAATATTGATAGTTAGTAAGTGGGGGAGTATACTGTTCGTGAAAATGATTTATATATGAGGTGAAATATGTTTTTTGAGTTTGGACAGTATCAAGTAGATATTGATGTAGATAAAACGAGATTGTTCTATGAAAATGCTCCTCTTGTAAGCGAGAGTTGTTCTTGTAGTGGTTGCCGTAACTTTGAAAACGCTATTATGGCGATTCCATCAGAGATAACAGGATTATTTTCTAACTTGGGAGTAGATATGAGAAAAGTAAGCGAAGTCTATGTGAACTGCAGCAATTCTGATGGAACCTTGTTTTATGGGGGTTTTTATCATCTTTGCGGAACCTTGTTAGCTGGCAAAAGTGCATGGGTACCTAATAGTCCTTTAACTTCTCATTGGGAAGAAGAGCAAGCGTTTCGAGTAGCAGATAATTTTCATATTTCCTTTCAAAAAGAGTGTGATTTACTTGAGGATAATTTTCCTGCTCCTGCTTTGCAGTTGGAAATATCCGCAAATATTCCTTGGGTATTACTTGAAGAAAATAAATATGTGTAAATTTATCCGCATAATGCAATGTCAATAAAATAATTATGTAAAGAAGAATAATAACTATTAGTATTAAGCTGGTGTTTTTTTGTATCCCAAAGGGAATGAGTTACTCCAAAAAACGAGGATTCACGAAAGAAAGAAACCTTATGAAAATTAAGATTTAATGTATTCCTGTACCTTGGAAGCTTAATATTGATAGATAGTAAGTATGGTTGTATACTACTCATAAAAGTTATTTATTGAATGTAACGATAAGTGGGAAATTGTGAGGGTATCTACTTGTTTGACGAATAAACAACATCTTAAGTTGATAAATATCCAACCAGAACTATCAACAATCTGTATTGAAGTTAATAGTTTTTTGTTGCCAGAAAATAGTCAGTAAAATTAATATTGCTGAATAGCAGAAAGGGTCAATATGATTGGTAAATACAGAGTAGTTACTTTATGTGGAAGCACAAGATTTAAAGATTATTTTATGAATGTACAAAAAACATTAACCTTAGATGGATATATCGTGATTTCAGTTGGGCTATTTGGAGATTCCGAAGACGATGAATGGACGGAAGGAACCAAGAAAATGCTTGATGATATGCATAAGCGTAAAATCGACATGGCGGATGAAATTTTTGTCATCAATGTAGATGGTTATATTGGCGATAGTACAAGATCAGAAATTGAATACGCTATAAAAACAGGCAAGGGAGTGACGTATTTACATCCTATAGATTAATTTAAATTAATATTTAATGGAGCAACGTACATTGAAAAGAGATTACTATTGTCAGGGGGTGATATTTACGGAATATGTAAAGATTGATACGCAAAACAGAGCACGAATTAATTGCTTTATCGTTAAGCATTGGTTTTCAACTGAAATGATAATTCGTGGCACCATAATTGATATGACAAAAGTGGATGGTATAGTTGTATTGGAAAATGATAATATTGTTGGTCTTCTTACCTATGCCATTCGCGATAAGGTCTGTGAGATAATATCCTTAGATAGCCTTATCGAAGGAAAAGGCATAGGAACTACTTTGATAAATAAGGTGATTTTTATAGCCAAGGAAGCAGATTGTAAAAAAGTAATTGTAGTCACTACGAATGACAACGTAAAAGCAATTGGCTTTTATCAAAAACGCGGATTCGATATGGCTCACTTATATCGTAATGCCATGGATATTTCAAGAAAAATAAAACCTTCAATTCCCTTGATTGGTGATGGTGGAATTCTATTAAAACATGAGATAGAATTCGAAATGAGTATTACCTAGTGAACGTAATACAAATCCAATAAATTGAATATGTAAAGGGAACTACTAACTTTCAGTATTAAGCCGGTAGTTTTTATTGTAGTAAATCCACAAAACTGAGATTGCTCTTTCTATTATATTAAATTCAGGGGCTTAAAGAATAGAAAATGAAAAGGTCATAATCAAACGATGCACATTTCCTGTTTTTAATATGAATTGCAGAAAAGTCTTTAAGGAAAAATAAAAGATCATTATTTGACTCAGGTAAAAGGATTTCTGATTGGTTGTTTGGTTCTTGGTAAAGGTGAAATTCAAGTGTGATCTTCATGGAAATGTCCCTGCACCCCGCATTTTTGTGAGTATATGTAAACATGCGATATTTTCCCCGTCTTGTTTTTCTCTTTAGAAATACTTAGAAGAAAGCAATTATGGAAAGAGAGGGGGTATTCATGAAGATCATTAAAGGTTGTATAAGGAGGGCCTACTGGCAAGATTTGGGGAAGCCTGCCAGTAGTATAAGGTTGTAACTGAAAAAAAAGCACATGAATATAAATATATACCTACTTTCTCTTCAAGTTTATTTTATCTAATAATTACATATAAGTATGGTTATTGTTATGAATTGCCCTTTTCATGTTATTAAAATTACTTTAGTTGGTCAGGAAGACAGAAAAATTGTATCCATAAAAAGGCTAATTAGTATCCCCCCAAGTAAAGGGAGAAATGATTGTTGGAGTGAGATTAATAATATTATAATAGACACTCAAAAGATCTTTACGGAGGGGATAAGGTGAAAAAAGTAAAAATAGGTGTTATGCGAAAAGAGTTTTATCCGGATTTTGCGGACTAATTCTTACTTGAAGGAAAAGAAGTTGGGCCTTGTCCTCTTATGGAATTTGGTGATGAATTCCTCTAGGAAGGTGAGGGTGAAATGCCAAAAGGTCTGTGCCCATGGGCTTGGATTGATACTCTATCGAGAATTGCATGAAGCGGTGTATTCGTGTGATGGAAAAGAAGAAAGACAAAAACAATTCCTGATAAAGGGCCCAGATGAATACTTACTTAATTTAACCAAAAGTGTAACCTTTTTTATTTATATTCCAACTGTGGACACCAAGGTCAGTGTTAAGTTCATACTTATCGCAACACTCGTTACAATAAATATTAACAACATGTTCTTCGAAACCTGGAATGATATCGTGCTCTTCTAAGATTTTACCTTTCCCGCATGGGCACTCATATTCAAGGCGCTCAATAATGCCAGGACCTGCACCGTAACCTACATGTCCCTTAGCTATTGAATTAGTTAATTTAGTTTTCATTTGTAACCTCCAATATTATAAGTATAATAGCAAAGCAATATAAAATGGTGGTAATAAAAGTATTAAAATTTAAAAAAGTAAATCTGAAATTTTAAAGGCAATTAGCACGATTATTTATATGCAGATATTAAAAGTACAATATTGATAAAATTATTGTGGGTATTCATTCGCTAAAACATACAAGACCACTAACTTTGTTAATTAGTTAGTGGTCTTGTTTTTCTTTAAACAATAAACTGAAATTGATCGCACTTCTGGTTTTGGCCGGTAACTAGTATTTAATGATAAAATATACATAGATCGTATTTATCAGCAATCAAAAATAGTCTTGGCTGCAAGGTATTTACCGAAATCATCCTTCCATTTTTTGTGAAGCTCTGATGAATCCCATACATTCAGAATCTCCGGTTCAAAAACCATTTTTATCATTAAATCATAGCGGTTTGCCCTGTCAATGCAAGATGAAAACGTCTGGACATGTTGGATTCCAGGTATCTCAGTTGCATGTGAAAACAGAACATCAATTTGGCTGATTAATTCTTCTTTATTAGAAACGGTATCTAGAAATTTTACAATTATATAGTGTGTCATAGTGCCTCCTTATATAGTTTAGTTTTATAATAGCACATTTTACAGTAATTGAAAGCAAAAGTTTTCCAATGCGGCAGTAAGAGGAGAATACAAATTAGTAAATATAAAGCAAATGAAAGAGTAGATAGCACGTAAAGTCATATGGAGCTAGGTGGGGATCAACAGCCGGGTTAACCAAGCAGCGTTTCTGGACAAAATGTCCTGAGGTGGCAGGGCTTGTCCCTATAAAAAATACCCGGCTGGATAAAACCCAATGTTTTATTCCGTTACGTACAATTTTGTGCCGAATTGGTCCGATACTAATTCTGTGAAATTCTCTCTAATGCTATTTTGTTTTCAGTTTCCTTTAGAAACCTTGCGGTTATATTGATAAAAACGAATGTTATCAGAACAGATAAAATATCTGCAATAGGCTGGGAAATTAAAATTCCAGTACGCCCCCAAATACTTGGCAGAATACGCAACATGGGGAACAGACATATTCCTTGTCTGCATAATCCAAGCACAAATCCCTCTTTTACCTTACCCAATGAAAGTAATAATGGGGAGTAAATTGTATAGAACCCGAAAAATATAAAGGAGACGCTTTGAAACAATATAGCCCTCATACCAATCGTGATAACTTCTTGATTTCCAGCTGCAAAAATACCAATAATATTTTTTGAAAAAATGGCGCATATCACAGAAAAACAAAAACAGAAAACCGTTGTGATTTTTATAGAAACACGTACACATTCTCTTACCCTGTCAATTTTCTTCGCTCCGAAGTTAAATCCCGCAATCGCTTGGAACCCTTTCGAAAAGCCGAATACAAGCAATGTTCCAATCGTAAATATTCGCATCGTTGTTCCCAAAGCGGCGATTGTTGTTTCCCCGAAGTGCGCAGCTTGTTTATTTGTATACCATGTAGCCAAACTTGTTAGTAGTTGAAAAATCAACGTGGAAACCCCAACTTTGAATACTGGAGATAAGGTTTCCTTTTTGATACTGATACTTGAAACCTTAAAATGGAACACGCTTTTTTGAAAGAAGATATTGAAAAGCAGCACCAATGTTGCAAGGCCTTGGGCAATTACAGTTGCATAGGCCGCTCCTGCAATTCCCATTTTGAGGGTGTAAATGCAAAGCGGATTTAGTATAAAATTCAAAATAGCAGTTAGGACATTTACTGCCATTACCAATTTGGCTCGCCCTTCGCTGGAACTCAAGCTGTTCATTGTGACGATAAAGATATTGAGAAGTAGTGATGGAACATAGACTCTGGCATAAGACATTGCAAAACCGATATTTTCGTTTCTTGCACCCAATGCTCTTAAAATAGCTTCCAGATTTATAAAGATTATGGTTGTTGCTATGACTCCCAACAACAAGCTTCCATATAGAGCAGTCGAGGCGACCTTATTTGCCTTATCCATATCTTTTGCACCTAACAGTCTTGGGATATAGGCTCCGGCTCCATTGCCAAATAACAATCCTAATGCGACAATAGCCTGTCCAAGCGGCGAACAGATCAGAATGGCAGACAGCTCGCTCACGCCTAACCCACTTACAAACAAGGCATCGCCTATGTTGTCTAAAGCGGTAAAGACCATTCCAATCATAATTGGAACGCCCAATTTGAATATCAGATTTTTCACTGGCTCTGTTCCCATACTTGATCCGGGATTTTTTTCATAAATGCTCATTCCCCTCATCTCCTTATTAATTTTTTGCTGTAATTTAGTGTACTATAATTTATAGTAGTTGTCAATGGAGAGATTATAATTTATACTAATATAAATTATAGCTATGTAAAGGAGTGCAAAGTATGTCAACCATTGATTTAATCGTATTAGGTTTGGTGAAACAGCAACCGCAAGGAGCTTATGATATTCAAAAGGAATTAGAAAGTCGGAATATCTCCCGATGGGTTAGGGTCAGCGTTCCCTCTATCTATAAAAAAGTCATTCAATTAGAGGAAAAGGGGTATCTTCATGGTTCCATTACCAAAGAAGGAAAAATGCCCGAAAAAGCTGTTTATCAATTAACAGAAAAAGGCGAGCGTCACTTTTTGGAATTGATGGAAAAGATGTCTGATAAAACGATTAATATTTTTTTAGACCTCAACGCTGTCATTGTTAATTTAGACAGTGTGCCTTTAGAAATGAAATTAAAGTGTCTGGGTCAAATTGAAACAAATATATTGAATTTAACAGAAACTTTGGATAAAAATAGGATTGCAAAACCAAATAGTCCAATGATAGGAAAAAGTGTTTTAGAGCAACAACTTTCATTAGCGGAAACACTAAAAAATTGGATAGAGCAGTTAAAATCTCACTATGAAAATATGCCGGATCATGAATAATTGCGAATAACCTAACCTTATTCTCTATTGAGAATAAAACCGAATTCACGCTACTTCCTTATTTTAGAAAATAAGAATTTATAGGGGGAATGAACATGGAAGCAAGAAAATTATTGGATGCATTATTAGTCGCTGAAAAGCTGAAAGATACAACTCGCCATTGCTATACTTCCAATGGCAGACACGAAAGTGTTGCAGAACATAGTTGGATGATGACCTTGATGGCTTTCTTTATGAGGGAAGAATTCCCGGAAGCTGATATGGATAAAGTCATCAGAATGTGCATTATTCACGACTTGGGAGAATGTTTTACTGGAGACATTCCTACTTTTGAAAAGAACCAGGACCATGAGCAGACCGAAAAAAATTTGCTATATAGCTGGGTACGTTCCTTACCGAAGGAATATGAAGTAGAAATGCGAGAACTTTATGAGGAAATGGAAGAGCGTAAAACAGTTGAAGCTCAAGTTTATAAAGCCATTGATGGCCTTGAAGCATTGATTCAGCACAATATGTCCGACTTGTCTACATGGATTCCGAAAGAATTTGAGCTCAACTTAACTTACGCAGATGATAAGGTTGCATTCTCTGATTATTTAAAATCTTTAAGACAAGCTGTTCTTGAAGATACTATAAAAAAGATTGGTGAAGCAAAGTAACTCTTTTTGAAAAGTCCAAGGTGGATGCAGAAATCCTTTTGCGCACCGGGATAAAGATTTTCTTTTACTGCGGTTTATGTTAGGCATACAGGAGATTCTTTAGATCTCTATCTTCTGTTAACTATCAAAATTATTTTTTGATTAATCGACTGAATGAAACAATCCTAATCTTTTATAGTACATTATGAGGGATTAGGATCATTTTAACGCAAATATTTTCAGGTTGAACTTTATAAAAGAAATAGTTATACTTATTTTATGCGGGGCCAGCCGGTAAGTAATATAGGAATGAGCCATGCAGGAAAGGGTACGTTTAACCGAAGCGATCAGGAAGATGAGATTACGAAGACCACGAAAAAGCATGTCAATTCAAAATGTGACGATCGTCACATTTATCTGTCTGTTCCTTTTGTCCCTGGTGACTATTGAAAAACTTGTTTTGAACAATTGGCAATCTTCCATAACCAGAGAGACTGCCGGAATGTCTGAAAAGATGAATCAAGATGTGATTGAAAAGATGAATTCATTTTTAAGAGTTCCAGTTATAGCAAATGAACTAGGGAAAAATCTGATTGAAAATAAATCCATTGATTTTTTGAACGAAAAGAGCCGCAACTCTTTTTTTATTGGCATTTTAGAATCTTATGAGAAGGAGATTTACAGTTTTACATATGCATCGGTTGATGGAGAATATTATGGGGCTCTCAGAAATAACAAGGGAGAACTTGAACTCATAAAGAATAATGATGAAACTGGCGGAGAAAGCTGGCGCTGCGCTGTTAATGAGGATTTGACGGCAGGAGCGTTGTTACAAAGTGCGGGCACTTTTGATCCCAGGCAGCAGGACTGGTATCAGGCTGCTGAAAAAGAGAAGAAGTCTGTTTTTTCGCCAGTATACAGAGATTTCATCGTTAATGACCTGGCAGTGTCTGTTTCATGTCCGATATATGATGAGGAAGGTATGCTTAAGGGGATTTTAGGGACCCATATGCTGCTCTCCGATATTGGTGCTTATCTGAAAAACGAGGGAGCTGGTTTCAAGGGCTATGTATCCGTCATGGAGAAAGACACCCGGTATTTAATTGCAAATTCCATGGGGGAGGATAATTATACCGCAGCTGGTGACGGATCACTGAAAAGAAATACGATTGATGACCTTTCTATTCCAGTCTGGAAGGACAGTTACGAGAAGTATCTTAAATCCCAGAAGACAGAATTCTTATGGAAGGCGGGAGACACGGACTGGTATGCGAATGTAAAGGAATACCGGAAAACAGGCCTAGACTGGGTCATTATTTCTATGATTCCAGGAAGTCTTTTGGCTGCGGAACTAAACCGGAATATTGGGGTATCGGCGGAACTTGCTGTTATTGCAGGTGCTCTTTCCATAACTATTTTTTTCTTGATCATTCGAAGGCTCTATAAACCGATTAATGGCTTGCTGTCCATTGCGGAGAACATTTCTGCAGGAAATTTAGAGCAAAGAGTGGAGATTGTAAGGAATGATGAAATAGGAAGAATATCCAATGTATTTAACCGCCTGGCGGATAATCTGCTTGATATGGTCAAGCACCTGGAATTTATTGTTGAAATGCGGACCAAGGAGTTAAATAAGGCTAATGAGATATTAAGAGAGAGTCAGTCCCAGCTTCATCTTATACTGGATACCACGGCTGAAGCTATATTTGGTACGGATTTAAACGGAAGATTCACATTCTGCAACAAAAGTTGTCTTCGTCTTCTGGGTTATACAAAGCCAGAGGAATTGCTGGGGAACGATATGCATTTTTTTGCCGATTTTCTTAGTCCTGAAAAAAATGGAGGGGAAAGAACCGGTGTGCTTAGGCGGGCTGACGGTACCTGCTTTGATGCGGAGTACCGCGCCCTGCCCCAATTAAGGGAAGGAAAGCATGTTGGGTATGTCATAACCTTTTCTGATATTACCGAACGAAAGAAGGGAGAGGAGAAGATCCGCTTTTTAAGCTATCATGATCCTCTTACCGGATTGGTAAACCGCAGGCGTTTTGAGCAGGAAATGAAGAGAGCAGACACGCAGCTGAACCAACCGGTTTCCTTGATTTTTCTGGATTTAAACGGCTTAAAACTCATCAATGATACCTTTGGGCATACGGCCGGAGATGAATTCATTGTTAAGGTTGCCCAGGTCTTAAAGATGAACTGTCGGGAAGGGGATGTTGCCGCACGAATCGGCGGTGATGAATTTACGGTGCTGCTTCCCCGCACGTCCAGGGAAGAGGCGGATTCCATTGCTGGGAGGATAAAAAATCAGGTCGCAGTGGAGAAGGTAAACATGGTGTCATGCAGCGTTGCGGTGGGAATTGGAACAAAGGCCAAGCACTGGCAGAAGATTGATCGGATACTGGAAACAGCAGAGAACGAGATGTATAAGGAGAAGAGCATTTCTTCCATAAACTTTGGAATTCATGCAATTAACGGCATTATCACTTCTCTCCATATGAAAAGCCCATGGGAGAAAAAGCACTCAGAAGAAGTAAGCAAGCTGTGCGAAAGGATTGGCCTGGCCATGGGGCTTCCCGAAACAGAAATTAAGAAACTGCGGGACGGGGCATACCTCCACGATATCGGTAAGATCACCTTAAGTGAGTCGGTTCTTGAAAAGCCCCATGATCAACTGACGGAAGCAGAGCATGAGATGATGAGACAGCATCCGGCCATCGGATACCGCATACTGAATCTGTCCCAGGAAACACTGGACCTTGCCAACGGTGTGTACGGACATCACGAATGCTGGGATGGTTCCGGATATCCCAAGGGCTTAAAGGGGGAGGAGATCCCGCTTATTTCCCGTATTTTATCTGTTGCAGAAGGGTATGAGAGAATTTTAAACCGGGAAAATAACCGGGAAGCGGGTAAAGAAAAAGCCCTGCAAGCCATTTTAAATGGTTCCGGACAAAAATATGACCCAACGATTGTCGAGTTGTTTGTACTTATTATGAAGGAGAATAAATAAAGCTCTCTCATTATTGAATTTCCCGCATTGACGGTTGGTTGTTCGTTTCCATTATTTGTGCTATAATGCCTACGGCATAATAGATGTATGTCTGATTTTCATATACTTAAGAGAAATGCCTGTAAATAGATTCAAAATTCAGGATTTTTCAAAATTGCAATTTTGAGGAGGCACTAGAAACATGAAGTACTTAAGAAACAAGCTTTTACTATTTATCTCTTTGCTGTTAATTTTTACGGTCATATTTCTGACTACCATTTCTTCGATTCTTTATTACCGAAGCTCCATGGCTGAGGCAAAGCAGAATTCGTCTTATCTGGCGGCAGCATATCAGCAGGGAATCGATTCTGTGTTAAATATTTACCGAAGTGAATTAAAGGTAACTGCATCAAAGAGTTTTTTAACAGATGGGAGAACATCAGATTCAGAGAAAAAACGTCTGTTGGATGAGGAGGCAGACGCTTCAGGCTTTCATTACATAACAGTAGCGGATGCACAGGGAACCAATAACAAAGGTGACCAGATTGCGGATCAGGACTTTTTTAAAGAAGCACAAAATGGAGTTGTCTATATTTCGGATCCGTTTTTAAATGAGGAGCAGAAGCTGAGCCTTTATATCGCAGCTCCTATTGGTGGCACCGGAAAAGTATTGTATGGATCTCTTCCTTATGAAGCCATCAGCGCGGAACTGACAAAAATTAAAATTGGTGAGAGCGGATATGCTTTTGTTATCGATAAGAATGGGACAACGGTCATTCATCCAAATGAAGACGATGTATCCAACCCCAGAAACTATTTTGAACTGGCCCAAAAGGATCCGTCCTATGCGCCTACTGCTAAAATTTTTAAGGAAATGACTTCCGGAAAAACCGGAACAGGTTTCAGTTTCTATAACGGACAGCGCCGCCTGGTGGGATATGTTCCCTTAAACGGACCGGAAGGCTGGTCAGTTGCAGTTACCACGCCTTTGACACAGATAGAAAAAAATATGAGTTATACTCTGGTGATGTGTGTGATCGCAGGATTGGTACTGCTTTTAGCAGCCATTGCTATTACCCGTATATTCTCCAAAAAGATCACCGAACCGATTGTGAGTGCAACACAGAGGATCGAACGGCTGGCCCGGGGAGAACTTGATGAAGACTTTGAACCTGTTAGAGGAAAAGACGAAAGTGCACGGCTTATTATGGCCCTTCAGAACACCATCCATGGACTTCGGTCATATATCATGGATATCTCCAATGTACTGAATGCCGTAGCTGCCAAAGATTTAACCATAAAAAGTGCCGTACAGTATCAGGGTGATTTTGTTCCGATCCAGTCAGCCCTGGACCAGATCTTAGACTCTTTGAACAATACACTTTGGAATATCACCCAGGCAACGGATCAAGTACGTGCCAGTTCCGCGCAGGTTGCGCTGGGCGGACAGAATCTTGCTGAAAATTCAGCGGAACAGGCGGCGACCACAGAGAGCCTGACCAATTCTCTGGAAATGGTATCACAACACATTCAGGAGAACGCAGAGCATTCCCTGTCTATGAAGAACATGACAGAGTCAGCGCTTTTAGAGACTCAGCATGGGGATGAAGAAATGCAGAGGCTGCAGCAGTCCATGGCAAGCATTGACGATTCCGCAAAGAAGATTCAGAGCATCATCCACATCATTGATGATATTGCCTTCCAGACCAATATTCTTGCATTAAATGCGGCGGTAGAGGCTGCTCGTGCCGGTGATGCCGGGAAAGGATTCTCCGTGGTGGCTGATGAAGTACGGGAGCTGGCTTCCAAAAGTGCAGATGCAGCTAAGCAGACAACTGATCTGATTCACAGCACCATTGAGTCCGTAAATCAGGGAAAACAAAACACAGAGCAGACTGCTGATGCGTTTAAAAAGATCGTAGAACAGACCAGTTCCGTTAATACGCTGGTGTCAAGGATATCTGAATCACTGAAGAGCCAGGCAAATAGCGTTTATGAACTGGGAGAGGGAATGCAGAAGATTTCCATGGTTACCCAGGCCAACTCAGCAACGGCAGAGGAAAGTGCGGCGACCAGCGAAGAGCTGTTAAGCCAGATGCAGTTATTAAAGGAACGGGTTATGGAGTTTCAATTAACTCAGTCTTAGAAGAAAGGTTTAAAAATAATGATTGACAAATAGGCATGACAATAGTATATTAAACATATATGTTTAGTATGTATAAGGAGAAGTAAAACGATATGAAAACGAACTGCGTATGTAACATGAATCTTATGATGAATTGTTGCTGCTGTAGATGCTTCATGAGAAGAGATACAGTTTATTTACGTGTGCGTTTTGGTATCTGATTTCCAATTGTTATCCTGAGACACAGGGAAAATAGATGGAAGGGAGCAGGTATATGCGTATACCTGCTCCCTTTTGCATTTATTAATATAAAAAGGGAGGAAGGGAATCGATGGATCACATAAGTAAGAAGGAGGGGGAAAAGAAAAATCATGGATTTTGAGTTTATTCGTGCCTATATGCCGCTGTATGCAGAGGCGGCGGGTATGACACTTCGAATATCTTTTCTGGGGATCCTGCTGTCAGCAGCCATTGGTCTTTTGTGCAGCCTGGTCAAGATTTTTAAGATACCGGTGTTAAAGAGTATTGCGAATGGTTATATTGAGGTGTCCAGAAATACGCCTCTTTTGATCCAGCTGTTCTTTCTATACTTCGGACTTCCTAAAATCGGTCTTGTATTAAGCTCTGAAAGCTGTGCTGTGACAGGGCTGGCATTCTTAGGAGGAAGCTATATGGCGGAAGCATTCCGCACAGGAATTGAACAGGTACCGGTCATCCAGTCAGAATCGGGTCTAAGCCTGGGGCTTACAAAAGGGCAGGTATTTCGGCATATTATCCTTCCACAGGCGATAACCACTTCAGTCCCCGTATTTTGCGCCAACATCATATTTCTTATAAAAGAAACATCGGTGTTCAGTGCGGTGGCATTGGCTGATTTAATGTTTGTGGCAAAGGATTTGATAGGAATTTATTATAAAACAGATGAGGCCCTCCTAATGTTAGTGGTAGCATACTTAATCATTTTGCTCCCAATATCCTTACTCTGTTCCTGGATAGAAAGGAGGGTTCGCTATGCAGAATTTGGGAATTAGGATACTGTTTGAGGGAAATAATTTTCTTCGGCTGTTGGGCGGTCTCCTGGTATCACTTAAGATCGCGGTCCTATCCATGGCTTTATCCGTGGGACTTGGAATACTCCTTGGTATGGTGATGACCAGTAAAAAAAGGCCGATCCGAATTTTTACAAGGCTTTATCTGGAGACAGTCCGGATCATGCCTCAGCTGGTTCTTTTGTTTCTTGTTTACTTTGGAGCTGCAAAGCATTTGAATGTGAATTTTTCCGGGCAAATGGCCGCGGTCATCGTATTCACCTTTTGGGGGACGGCTGAAATGGGGGATTTGGTGCGAAGTGCACTGGAATCCATACCGGTTCATCAGTATCAAAGCGGCTTTGCCCTGGGAATGACGGAACTTCAAGTATACCGTCATATTGTGATTCCTCAAACAATACGCAGACTGCTTCCGTCGGTCATGAACCTTTTGACGAGAATGATCAAAACCACTTCTCTTGTAGTATTGATCGGCGTGATTGAGGTGGTTAAGGTTGGAAAACAGATCATTGACTCCTCCAGGTACACGGTTCCCGATGCGGCCCTTTGGGTATACGGAGTGATCTTCATTCTGTACTTTGTAATCTGTTACCCGTTTTCCAGGGCAGCTGCCCTGCTAGATAAAAAATTAAAGGATTGATAAAAATGAGTCAGGAAATGATTTTAAAGACAGAAAAACTTAGAAAGTCCTATGAAAACGGGCAGCCGGTTTTAAAGGATATTTCTTTTACCTTGGAAAAAGGAGAAGTAGTGGTGGTCGTAGGACCTTCCGGCTGCGGAAAAAGCACTTTTTTACGATGTCTCAACATGCTGGAGCCCATTGATTCCGGTACCATTCAATTTAAGGACCGGATCATTGACAGGGGCAAGCGGGATGTTTATGAAATAAGGCAAAAGATTGGCATGGTATTTCAGAGCTACGATTTATTCCCACATAAGACCATTCTGGGAAATATTATTCTGGCCCCTTTAAAGGTACAGAAAAGGGATAAAAATGAGGTGACGGCGGAAGCAGAAAAGCTTTTGGCCAGAGTAGGGCTTCTGGATAAAAAGGATTCTTATCCCAGGCAGCTTTCCGGCGGACAGAAGCAAAGAGTGGCCATTGTACGGGCGCTTATCATGCATCCAGAGATCCTGCTCTTAGACGAGATCACGGCAGCCCTGGACCCGGAGATGGTACGGGAGGTATTGCAGGTGGTGTTAGAACTGGCAAAGGACGGAATGACCATGGTCATCGTCACCCATGAAATGGAATTTGCCAAGGCAGTAGCTGACCGTGTCCTGTTCATGGATCAGGGCGTTGTAGTGGAAGAGAGCCTGCCGAACGAATTTTTCACCTCACCCCGGACAGAGCGGGCAAAGCAGTTTTTAAATACGTTTCATTATGAGGCGTTATAAAATAAAAAATAAAATGGAGGATGTAATTATGAAGAAGAAATTACTAGGTGCATTATTAGGCATTACCATGGCGGCGGGCCTTTTGGTAGGCTGCGGCCAGGCAAAAGACAATGGAGGAAACACCGGAGGGGCAGCTGCAAAGGCAAGAACCTTATCTGAGATTAAGGATGCAGGAACCATTAAAATCGGTGTATTCAGCGATAAGAATCCTTTTGGATATGTGGATTCCAACGGAAAGATCCAGGGCTATGATGTGTATCTTGCAAAGCGGCTGGCAAAGGATTTACTTGGAAGTGAGGATAAGGTTGAATTCGTATATGTAGAGGCTGCAAGCCGGGTGGAATATTTAAAATCTGCCAAGGTGGATGTGATTTTGGCCAATTTCACTGTTACTGATGAGAGAAAGGAACAGGTGGATTTCGCACTTCCTTATATGAAGGTAGCTCTTGGTGTCGTATCCCCTGATGCTGCTCTGATTACCGATGTGGCACAATTAAAGGATAAGACCCTCATCGTGGTAAAAGGAACAACGGCAGAAACCTATTTTTCCGAAAATCATCCGGAAGTAAAGCTGTTAAAGTTTGATGAGTACCAGGAAGCTTATGACGCTCTTTTAGACGGAAGAGGAGATGCCTTCTCTACCGATAATACGGAAGTGCTTGCATGGGCCCTTCAGAATAAGGGATTTACGGTGGGAATCGAGTCCATTGGAAATCTGGATACCATTGCTCCGGCCGTTCAGAAAGGAAACAAGGAGCTTCTGGATTGGATCAACAGCGAGATCGAAACTCTTGGCAAGGAGCAGTTCTTCCATAAGGATTTTGAGGAAACCTTAAAGCCTGTATATGGAGATGAGATCGATCCTGAAAATCTGGTTGTGGAAGGCGGCCAGGTTTAAGAGACAGGGAACTGAGAAAAAATATCAACAGTAGCTTCATAAGAACTTAATGAGAAAAATAACCGGCAGGGCGTCTTGACGTCCTGCTTTTTTTATTTCATAATAACATTGTTATATAACAGTGTTATAAAAAGGAGAAACGATGAGCGCTCAGGTAAAAGATACACACCTTGCCATTTTGGAGGCGGGTAGAAAGGAATTTTTAGAATATGGCTATGAAGGGGCTTCCCTAAGAAGGATCGCCAGAGAGGCATCTGTGACAACAGGAGCCATTTATGGGTATTTTCCCGGCAAGGAGGCGCTTTTTGACGCATTGACCGGAGATGCGGCGGATGGGCTCTTGGAAAAGTACAGACAGGTACATGACGAATTTGCAGGTCTGCCTCCCAGCGAGCAGGCGGCTTCTTTGGATAATATTACGGATGAAACGATTCCCTGGATGATCAACTATATTTATGACCGGTTTGATATTTTCAAGCTGCTGTTTTGCAAAGGCAGTGCAGGAAGCTGTGACAGCTATTTCGCTCAGCTGGTCAAAATTGAAGAGAAATCAAGCTGGGATTTTATCAATGCCATGAAGGAATCAGGGCATGAGGTTATGGATATTGACGGCACCTTGATCCACATCCTGTCCCGATCATTTTTCCAGCAGATTTTAGAGTTTGTGGCCCATGATGTCCCAAGGGAAAAAGCTCTTTCCTACTCGCTGGTTCTGGGGACGTTCCAGCATGCGGGTTGGAAGAAGATCATGGGGCTCTGATGTAGTGGGCTGTTCCTGATTCTTTTGATTTAGAAAACTTTACATAATGGTTAGCCTTAGCTAACTAGTTTTATAAAGGGAGTTGTTATATAAAAACAGTTACATTTTACCAAGAAAGGTGGTTTATCATGAAACAAATTAATTCTGGGGCAGCCAAGCCTAAAACCGGCATGGCCAGGTTGATGGAGCTTGCGGCTACCAAAAAGCCTCTTATGGTCTCCTCTGTGATCTTATCGGCGCTGGCATCTGTCGCCTCGTTTATACCTTATATCGCCATTTACTTTGTGGTGAGGGAAGTTATGGGAGCATTCCCGGACTTTAAGAATCTTGATCTGCAAAGAACAATTGGATTCGGATGGCTGGCCTTTGGGGGGATCCTGCTGAATGTATTGCTGTACTTTGTAGCTTTGATGTGTTCCCATCTGGCCGCTTTTGGTACTCTGTATGAGCTAAAGGTGAACTTTGCCTCCCATCTTGCCGGATTGCCTCTGGGATTTCATATGCTGGTCGGCAGCGGAAAACTGCGTAAGATCATGGATGAAAACATTGAGAAAATCGAAGGATTCATCGCCCACCAGCTTCCTGACCTGGTGGCATCCTTTGTGGCTCCGGTGGTCATGTTCATCATTCTTCTTGGAGTGGACTGGCGTTTTGGGCTTGCGGCGGTGGTTGGCATTGTCATTGCCTTTACAATCCAGATAAAAGCCTATGGCAATGATGGGGCTAAAAACATGATGATGAACTACCAGAGCGCCCTGGAGGATATGAACAATGCTTCCGTGGAATATGTCCGTGGAATCACCGTTGTTAAGGCGTTTAAACAAACAGTGTTCTCTTTCCGCCGGATGCACAGCGCCATTAAGGAATACACCCGAATGGTCATTCCTTATACCATGAGTTGGGAAAACTATATGTCTGCTTTTCAGACGGTCATCAATAACATTTACCTATTCCTGATTCCGGTTGGTATCCTGATCGGACTGCATACAACTGATTATGCTGATTATGCAGCTACTTTCATCTTTTATCTGATCTTTGTACCTTCCATTGCCTCTGTTCTTATGAAGATCATGTATGTTTCTACCAGCGGGATGCAGATCATTGGTGGAGTTGAACGCATGGATGAAATCCTGAATACCCCGCCTCTGAAAAATCCCCAGAGACCGAAGAAAATTTCCAGTCATGAGATTGAATTTGAACATGTATCCTTCTCTTACGCCGGGCAGGAGGCCCAGGCACTTACGGACATTTCTTTCCGGGCGGAGGAAAATCAGATTACCGCGATCGTTGGCCCTTCCGGCGGCGGTAAAAGTACCATTGCTCATCTTATTCCCAGGTTTTTCGATGTGACAGAGGGCAGGATCAAAATCGGAGGCGCTGACGTACGGGATATGAGAAGCGAATATCTGATGGAAAAGGTCAGCTTTGTATTCCAGGATGTGTTTCTTTTTAAGCAAAGCATTATGGATAATATCCGGTTGGGGAATCAGAGCGCCACTGATGCGCAGGTGATCGCCGCGGCAAAGGCGGCGCAGTGCCATGAGTTCATTGAAAAGCTTCCGGAAAAATATCATACGGTTATAGGTGCAAAAGGCGTCCATCTTTCAGGCGGAGAGCAGCAGCGCATTGCAATCGCCAGAGCCATTGTAAAAGACGCCCCCATTGTTCTTTTAGATGAGGCAACTGCATTTTCCGATCCGGAGAACGAACATCTGATTCAGCAGGCGTTTCAGGAGCTGATGCATGGGAAGACGGTAATCATGATTGCCCATCGTCTGTCGACCATCCGCAGTGCGGATAAGATTATAGTAGTAGACAAGGGCTGCCTTATGGAGCAGGGCAGACATGATGAATTACTGGAAAAACGGGGGAAATATTTTGATATGTGGAACGTATATACGAAAGCTCTTGACTGGAAGATGGATAGAAAGGGGATGAAAGAACATGTATAATTGGAAGGAATCACTGATGCTTACGGATAAAGGCTACAAGGATTTGAAGAAGGCCGTTGCCGCTTGCACAATCACGAATCTGTCACTCATGCTTCCCTTTACAGTGACCATTCAGATTTTTGCCGAGCTTTTAAAGCCAATGATGGCACAGGAGATTTCCTGGACTAAGATGTGGTTTTTATTCGGATGCGGTGTTGTCTCTGCAGTGCTTGTATTTTTGGCCAGTAAAAACGACTATAAAAAAACCTATGTCACTTCTTATCTGGAAGCTGAAAATTCCAGGATCAGTGTTGCGGAACGGATCCGAAAGCTGCCTATGAGCTTTTTTAACTCAAAGGACCTTTCCGAGCTTACCACAAACATAATGGCTGACTGTTCCACTACGGAGCATGTGTTGAGCCATATCATTCCTCAGCTTAGCGCCAATGCTATTTCTATTACTATTATCTGTGTGATGATGGCCCTTTTTGACTGGAGAATGGCTCTCTCCGTGTTCATCACTGTGCCTGTTGCGCTGCTTGTCATTCTGGGAAGTAAAAAGACTCAGGCAACATTAAGTGAGAAGCAGGTGGAAGCAAAACTGAAAGCTTCTGATCAGGTTCAGGAGTATTTGGAGGGGATTAAAGTTATAAAAGCCTGTGGCCTAGATGGCTCGAAGTTTTCGGCATTAGATGATGCTTTGCGTCTGATGAAGAAAATGGCAATTAAAATGGAATTTATAACCGGAACTTTTGTCACCGGAGCTCAGATGATTTTACAGGCAGGTGTGGGGCTGACCGTTTTTGTTGGAACCTATCTGCTGACAGGGGGCAGCATTGAGCTCATCCCCATGCTCATGTTCTTTGTCATCGTCGTAAGGATTTATGGACCGGTCCTTGTGGAATTTACTCTTTTACCGGAATTGTTCTACCATCGGATCGCCACGAAACGGATGCGCACCCTTATGGCTGTTCCGGTCATGGATGGTGAGGGTGTTAAGCCTCTGACACACTGGAATATTGATTTTGAGAATGTTTCCTTTGGCTATAACGTGGATAAATCCCGGGAAGATAAGGTGATCAAAAACCTGAGCGTATCCATTCCTTCTGATGCCATCACGGCTCTGGTGGGCCCCTCCGGATGCGGGAAAAGCACCATCTCAAGACTGATTGCCCGCTTCTGGGATGTGAACGAAGGCAGCGTAAAAATCGGCGGAATTGATGTAAAAACCCTGGATCCGGAACATCTGATGAGCTACATGTCCTTTGTATTCCAGGATGTGGTACTCTTTAACGATACAGTCTATAACAATATCCGCATCGGAAACATGGAAGCCACGGAGGAACAGGTTATGGAAGCGGCGAAGGCTGCTTGCTGTGATGGATTTATAAGCGCTTTGCCTCAGGGGTATGAGACCATGCTCGGGGAAAACGGCAGCACGCTTTCCGGAGGGGAACGTCAGCGACTCTCCATTGCCCGGGCCCTGTTAAAAAATGCGCCTATCGTCCTTTTAGATGAGGCAACTGCCTCCCTTGATCCTGAGAATGAGGCGCTGATCCAGCAGGCAATTTCCAGACTGATCGAAGGGAAAACGGTAATCGTCATTGCCCACCGCCTAAGAACCATATCAGGTGCGGATAAGATCATCGTGCTTCAAGAAGGCAGGCTGGCTGAGGAAGGCACTCATGAAGAACTGATGAATAACAAGGGGCTTTATGAAAGACTGTACCGGATTCAGCAGGAAAGTTTGGGCTGGAGTGTCTAAGGGGAAGAAAATGGCATCAAAATAAATAGGAGGAGTGACTTAGGTGAAAAAGATGCAGCTCCCTTTCCGTATGACCTATTTTAACATTGATCCGAAACCTGTGAACTTTATACACCCGAACGGTATAAAAAGGATAAAGAACGTTTCCTTCGAAACGAGGGAAGAGTTGATACCAATTATTAAGGAACTAAGTGATGATCCTGTATAGACTCTGTTTATAGGGAGTGGAATCAAAGATCTGGAATTTGAATATGCAGTTAGATAAATAAATAATAAGCCGCCATTTTGGCGGCTTATTTCATACCCGTCGCTGACTAAAAGATACCGGGAATTACAATAGCAAGAGCTAGACCAATTACAAAAGAAGCTGCATTTGCAATCAATGCATAGGTGATGGTCTTCCATATTGGCACAGGTACATCGAGTTTTCGCAAGAAAACTGTATACAAAATAGCTTCGACGATAAATATCAGAAATTCGAATAAAATATAGGCAAGAATGAACAGCATTGCCCCATAACTGTAATTAATCAGATTCAATGCGACATTAAGGGTAATCTGTGTCACCAGATTAACCGCAACGATAAAGAGAAACTGCTTTTTCTTTCGAAACGCAAACAGCAGGGCTATGAGCAGCTCAACCGCAATCGTCAAAACGATGCGCGCGATTAACGAGATTATTTCTCCGCTGTAATCATAACTTTTTTGGGCGCTGAAAGATAAGGTTTCACCTTGCTCGATGACGGAGGAAATTTCTGAATCTGTCAGGCTAACACGAAAGTAACTGTCAAAGGCATATCCTTCATATGCTGCTGCGCTTATTGCGAAATAATCACTATCAGGGAAGTATATCAAAATCTTGAAATCTGAGGGGGGATAATAAGTCCAACTAAACCGATGCGTTTCTGAACAGTTTTGAAAGTATTGTAGAAAATAGTATCCATCCTTGTCTTGGTATTCGAGAAATTTCAAAAATATAGGATAGTCTTCGTGGCTCTCGTTATAGCGTCTATTGCTGTTGTCCGTAAGCGCGCTGTATGGGCCCGTTGAACGTCTGCTCGATAGTAATGTTACATAGTAGGATTGTTGGGAAATGCCATTAAAGTCAATTACTACAGAAGGTTTCGGTCCCATATCTGCCGATGCGGTAATCGAGAAAACAGTGACTAAAAGAACAATGCAGAACAAAAATGAGATTAACCTTTTTTTCACGGCGCACTTCCTCCTTATATGCTTTGGATACTTTAAATATTTTACCATAACCATCCATCCAAAACAACGATGACATTCCGTCCGTTATACCTGCCCGCCCCTTGCCGTCTGGATTTTTACCGCTAACTGGCCGATGGTCTGAGCCAGCGATACCGGGCGGCTTTTGTTGCTTGGAATTATGAATTATGTACATGTATGTTTGCAATAACAATAAAAAATAGTGCAAAAGTTCAGTATGACAAAAGAAATGTAAGAATATTAAATGGAAAAGTGCACATTAAAACCTTATAATTAGATCATACGAATTAAACATTTCCATATAAGCGTGAATTAAAATAATTTTATAAAGGAGAGGTTATTTATGAAAAAAAGATTTTTAACAGCTTCATTGGCAGCACTGGCGGCATTAAGTTTATCTGCCTGCAGCGGCGGAGGAAAGCCTGCAGAAACTACGGCAGCTCCCCAGACTGCGGAGACGACGGCTTCTGCCGAAACAAAAGCAGAGGAGTCCAAAGCCGGAGCCGATGCAGCAAAAGCACCGGAGGATTACAAGGGTACCGTTGTCGTATATTCTCCCCATGATGCGGACCCGCTCAATGCAGGCGTGAACCTATTCATGGAAAAGTATCCAAACGTTAAGGTGGAAGTTGTGGCAGCTGGTACAGGAGAACTGTGCAACCGTATTGCAGCTGAGTCCGCAAACCCCATTGCAGATGTATTGTGGGGCGGCGGCGCTGACTCCTTGGCAGCGTTTAAGGAGCATTTCGCTCCCTATGTATGTGTCAATGACGAGTTCATCGGCGATGCTTATAAGGATGCCGAAGACATGTGGATCGGAGAAAGCCCTCTGCCTATGGTCATTTTTTATAACAAGAACTTAATCGAGAAGGATGGCCTTACCATTCCTGAGACATGGGAAGATTTGACAAAGCCTGAATGGAAGGGCAAGATCGCATACTGTCTGCCATCTAAGTCCGGCTCCGCATACACGCAGCTGTGTACCATGATCCTGGGCCATGGCGGCAAGGAAGATGGCTGGGATTTCATTAAGAAATTATATGACAATCTGGATGGTAAGATTGTTGACTCTTCCGGTAAGTGCCATAAGATGGTTGCAGACGGCGAGTTCTACGTAGGTCTGACCCTGGAGAAATCCGCAGTACAGTATAAAGATGATCCGTCGGTTGGATTCGTTTATCCCAAAGACGGAACCAGTGCAGTACCTGATGGTGTAGCACTTGTAAAGGGCGCACCCAATGAAGAGAATGCAAAGCTGTTTATCGATTTCGTTACATCAAAAGAGTGCCAGACAGAGCAGAGCAAGAACTGGGGACGCCGTCCGGTAAGAAGCGATATGGAAGTAGGCGAAGGAATGGCTAAATTACAGGATATCGTGCTGGTGGATTATGATTTTGACTGGGCAGCAAATGAGAAAGAAGCCATTATTGAGAAATTCAATGACATTATGGTCGACTAATAAAAAGGATAGGAAAACATTCTGACGAAAAAAGACTGTCCCGGCCCTTATGGGACAGGACAGTCTTTTACTGTAACAAACAGAAAGGCACCGAAGGTTTAAGGAGGAACGATAGGTATGAGCCATGCAGTAATTATTAAACAGGCCGTGAAAAAGTACGGTGATTTTACAGCTCTAAATGGGGTGAATCTGGAGATGAAACCGGGGGAATTTTTCACATTACTTGGTCCCTCCGGATGCGGTAAGACAACTCTGCTTCGTATGATTGCAGGATTCAATTCTGTAGATGGCGGGGAGATTTGTTTTGATGACAGGGTAATCAACAACTTGGATGCCCACAAGAGGGACATCGGCATGGTGTTCCAGAACTACGCCATTTTTCCCCATTTAACTGTGGCGGAGAATGTGGCTTACGGTCTGAAAGCAAAAAAATATCCAAAAGATCAGATTTCCCGCAAGGTGGAGGAAGCTCTTGACCTGGTGCAGATCAAAAACCTAAAGGACAGGAAGCCAAATGAGCTTTCCGGCGGCCAGCAGCAGCGAGTGGCTCTGGCAAGGGCATTTGTCATTGAACCGGGAGTACTTCTCATGGATGAGCCCTTATCAAACCTGGACGCAAAGCTCAGAGTACAGATGAGAACAGTTATCAAAAAGCTGCAGAGACGGCTTGGGATCACCACCATTTACGTTACCCATGATCAGGAGGAAGCTCTGGCTATTTCCGATCGTATCGCAGTTATGAAGGAAGGCAACATCATGCAGGTAGGATCTCCGGAAGACATCTATAAGAAGCCGGCGAATACCTTTGTGGCCGGATTTATCGGAGTATCAAATTTTATTGACTGTGAAGTGGCTGGAAGCGATCCGGCGAATGCCGTATTAAACATTAAAGGGGAATGCAGCTTAACCTGTAAGCTCAAATCTGCCTACACGGGAAAGGGGATTATTTCCGCAAGACCGGAGCAGCTGTTTTTCGATGAAAAGGAAGGCCTTCCCGGCAAGATCGTCATCTCCACGTTCCTGGGAGACTTCATTGAGTATGAAATCCAGCTGAACAACGGGCAGACCATTCAATTAAATGAATACACAAAGGATGCCGGTGACTTGCGGCCGGACGGTCAGGAAGTACGGGTGAACTTTGATATCAGTGCGGTAGGTGTATACGATGCCCAGACCCAGGAGGTGATATCATGGTAAAGAAAGGATGGAAGTTTGACTTCTGGTTTTGGGTAAAAGTGGTGGTAGTAGGCTTTATGCTGCTGTTTCTGATTTACCCTTTCTGCACCCTGATTACGCGAAGCTTCTTCTCTGGCAAGGTGGAAGGGTTCACCCTTGAGAACTACATCCGGTTTTTTACGAAAAAGTATTATTATTCCTCTTTGGGGCGAAGCCTGTTCATCTCCATTGTCACCACGGCTACGACTTTGGTCGTGGGGGTGCCCATGGCCTATCTGATGTCCAGATATAATGTTTTCGGAAAACGTTTTATCCATATATTCATCATTATGAGCCTTATGAGCCCGCCGTTTATCGGCGCTTACAGTTGGATTATGCTGTTCGGGCGTGCCGGCTTTGTGACTCGGTTTTTTGAAAGCATCGGGATCTTTCTGCCAAGTATTTATGGAAAACTGGGCATTATTCTTGTTTTTACGTTCAAGTTATTTCCTTATGTTTACCTATATACATCGGGGGCAATGGGAAGCATTGACTCAAGCCTTGAGGAGGCGGCGGAAAATCTGGGAAGCAATAAGCTTCGCAGGCTTTTGACCATCACCATACCGGTGATTCTGCCCTCCATCGCTGCGGGAGCCATTATGGTATTTATGACCAGCCTTGCGGACTTCGGAACACCAATGCTCATTGGCGAAGGCTACATGGTTCTTCCCGTGTTAGTGTACAACGAATATATGAGTGAGATCGGTGGAAATGCTCATTTAGCCAGCGCCTTATCCGTGATTGTAGTGCTCTGCTCGACTACGGTGCTTTTGATGCAGAAATATTTTGTGACCAGAAAAAATTATGTCATGACAGCCATGAGACCGCCGAAAGAAGAGCAGCTTCACGGTTTCAAGCGCTTCCTGGTAACTTTGCCGGTTATGGTGGTAACATTTATCGGCATTCTTCCACAGATCGTGGTGGTGGTGAGCAGCTTTATAAAGAGTGATTTTACAGGATTTAAAAAAGGTTTCAGCGTCGAAAGCTATGTGACAATTTTTAACAGGCTGTGGACCAATATCCGGAATACGTTCGTGTTCTCTGCTGCAGCCATTGTATTCATTATCATACTGGGTATGCTGATATCCTACATCGTGGTGCGGCAGAAAGGCATAGCAGGGCAGTTGATGGATCTTCTCATTATGTTCCCCTTTGTCATTCCGGGCGCAGTACTGGGCATCAGCCTGATCGTGGCATTCAATAAGCAGCCCATGATCCTTACAGGTACTGCTGCTATTATGATAATCGCCTTCGTTGTCAGGAAGCTGCCTTATACGGTACGGTCGGGCAGTGCGTTCCTGCAGCAGATGGACCCCAGTGTGGAAGAGGCCTCCATCAGCCTGGGCGTATCACCTATGAAAACCTTTGCCAAGGTGACAGCAAGGCTTATGGCCCCGGGCATCTTATCAGGAGCAATTCTAAGCTGGATTACCTGCATCAATGAGCTGTCCTCCAGCGTTATGCTTTACGGCGGCAAAACAAGTACCATATCCGTGGCCATTTATACGGAGGTTGTCCGAAACAGCTATGGTACGGCGGCAGCACTGGCTTCCATATTGACGGTCAGTACGGTCATATCCCTGCTCATTTTCTTAAAGGTAAGCAAGGGGAAGGTTTCTGTTGTATGATCCACGAAAACATGGAGGGATACGAAGGATGGTAACGTTTGGTACTGGTGGCTGGAGAGCCATAATTGGAGAAGATTTTACAAAGGAAAATATCCAGAAGCTGGCGCTTGCCGTCAGCCTTAAGATGAAAACGGAAAACGTAGATGGAGAAGGGATCGTCATAGGATATGACAGACGTTTCCTGTCTAAGGAAGCGGTTATCTGGGCCTGTGAGATATTTGGGAAGCAGGGAATCAAGGTGTATTTCGTAAACCGAAGTTCCCCCACACCTCTCATCATGTTTTATGTCATGAAGCACCGGTTAAACTACGGCATGATGGTAACGGCCAGCCATAATCCGGCTATTTATAACGGGATTAAGGTGTTTACCTATGGCGGGCGTGACGCGGATGAGATTCAGACCCAGGATATTGAAAAATATCTTATAGAGGCAGAGAGGATCTATGAGCCGGACCATGAGGAGTCCGGACAGATGCCTCCAGCCTCTTATCTTGAGCTTGTAAAAAATGGAGTGGTAGAGGAAATCAATCCTTTAAATGAGTATCTGGACAATATCATATCCGTCATTGATATGGATGCCATACGCTCCAGGGATTTTCGGGTTGCCATTGACCCCATGTACGGAGTGAGTCTTACGGCCTTAAGCACCATTCTTTCCGTCGCAAGGTGTACCATTGAAACCATTAATGACCAGCATGACACGTTGTTTGGCGGCAAAATGCCTGCGCCAACGGAGCAGACCTTGCGGAACTTACAGAATTATGTGCTGGACCGGTATTGCGATATTGGGATTGCCACAGACGGAGATGCGGATAGGCTGGGGGTCATTGACGATCAGGGCCGCTTTCTCCATGCCAACAATATCCTGGTGATGCTGTATTATTATCTTCTGAAGTACAAGGGCTGGCGGGGGCCGGTAGTTCGGAGCCTTTCCACCACTCATGTACTGGACCGGGTGGCGGAGAGTTTCGGACAGAAGTGTTACGAGGTCCCCGTTGGGTTTAAGTTTGTGTCCGCAAAGATGCAGGAGACGGATGCTATCATCGGCGGAGAGTCCTCCGGTGGCCTGACGGTTAAGGGACATATTCATGGGAAGGATGGAATCTATGCCGCCTCCCTTCTGGTAGAAATGATGGCCGTATCAGGGAAAAAGCTGTCTGAAATTGCAGCGGATATTCGCAGAGAGTACGGGGCAATCCATATGGCAGAGCGGGATTACCGTTTTACAAGCGAGGAAAAGGAGAGAATCAACCAGATTCTCATGATTGACCGGAAACTGCCTCAAATGCCGTTTGAGATTGACAAGATATCCTATATCGATGGGTGTAAGGTTTATTTTAAAAACGGCGGCTGGGTGATTGCAAGATTTTCCGGCACAGAACCGTTGCTTAGGATCTTCTGCGAGATGGGAGCAGAGGCGGATTCTGTGAGCGTGTGCAGTTTGTTTGAGGAATATCTGGGACTGCAGGAAGGATAGTAAGAGGAATAAAGAGGAAGAGGCTGCTGCAAATGGAAATGAAGTTATGGAGCAACAGCCCCCTCTTAAACAACTTTAAACCAAACCCGGGATGTGTTTATAAAGTGAGACGGCAATCCCATCGTATTCATTAGACAACGTAATCTCATCCGCCACTTCTTTCAATTCTTCCACCGCATTATCCATAGCCACACCAATCCCTGCATACTGAATCATAGTTTTATCGTTCTGACCGTCACCAAAAGCAATAATCTCATCCTGCATATACCCCATAGGACTCAGTACTGCCTCCAGTGCTTTTGCCTTATCAATTCCCTGAGCTGTAAATTCAAAATAAAATGGAGCAGTAAACATACAATTTAATGTGTCTTTAAACGGTTCCATCATCTCCCGGTAATGCTCTTTCAGATAGATGGAATCCCCGGCTGTCAGAATCTTGTTGAGAGGATAGTCCACGAACGCAGCCAGATCATCCATTTCGCACAATTTATACTTTCCGCCACGGGACTCATATTGAATGATATTAATTTCCTGTTCCCCATTTTTTATCATACAGTCATAAACATCGTTGACATACATATAGTTTCCTTTGTCTATCATCGGCCGGACGTTAAAACCTTTCATATGTTCTAACACGGCTTTTCCCTGCTCTACAGTCATTGTTTCATTAAACAGCACTTCTCCGGTCTGGCAGTCTGTCACTCTGGACCCATTAAAAGAAACAAGTAGTCCGTGATGCCTGCCCATCTCCAGTTCGATTGCAAAATCACTCAGTCCGCTGTCAGGTCTTCCTGAAGCCAAGATTATTTTTACGCCGCTTTCCTGTGCTTTTTTTAATGCGGCCTTTGTCTTCGGAGTAATCTCCTTTTTGTGATTGGTCATTGTGCCGTCTACATCCATAACGATTACTCTAATGCTCATATCTGCAACTCCTTCCCGGAACCAAACAGCTGTATTGATTCCGTCCCTTTTTATTATTTATTTTAAATCTTCCTGACCATTATTATTTTGCATCAGCCCCTCTGTGTTTTCTTATAAAGTGTCAAAGCGAATATAGGTGCGGTCGTCAAAGCTGTCATTTCCCTTTACCAGCCCTTTGGTGCCCTTGTTCTCCCGATAGCAAAGGGGATCTTTTTGTATGAGCTCCCGAAGGGCGGCTTCGCTTTCAGCCAGAGTATCCTTAAGGACTGGATAGCCGTCGCTTGCAAGGACTAGCTGGGAGTGCTGGGGCACGGGAAGGATGATGACACGGTTTGAGTGAATGGGGAAGCCGTTTAACACATCATATCCATAGGCTGAATCTTCATTGGCAAAAAGAAGCTGGCGGCGCAGGAGTGGAAGAATGTATTCCCTTCCGGTGTCATGGCCGGAGAGTGATGCTTCTGTCCGGCCTGAAAGAAGCTCCGTTTGAATATAAAGGCTTCTGACCTGGGAAAGCAGGTTGTCGATGGTTTTGACTTGCTGATGATGGATGCCGCCAATGAGACATTGGCAGTCACCAAAGGCCCATACCTCTCTGCGGCGGATACTGTACAGGATGAGAACTGCCTGCAGGCGTTCTTCAGGCTTTTCTTCCAGAATGGAACGGCGTGTGCGGCAGGCCCTGGCCAGGGATTCGTTTAAATAGTCCATAGCACCGGCCCCGTCAATGTCGGAAGGCATGGCACTTAAGGCATCAAGCAGTACCTCTTTTGCATAGCATCCGCTGGTCATGCTTCCAGAGCTGTCCCCCGGGTTTTCGGTCCAGGTAAGGGTTCCCTTGCTTGTTACACCGTCGATTACTGCGATAAAGTTCTCATTTACAAACAGCCCGTCTTCACACAGATTGCTTCCTATGTGTTTGGGGATAATGGATTGTTCTATGATATGTACAGCCATGGCAGGCACCTCCAATTCTCTATTAGGTAAAGTTTAACATAAAAGTGACCTTCTGCCCATGGCAAAACCAGCATTTTTTTGATATAATGGACAAAACGAAGCCATATTGCGGACAGGAGAGGAGGAAGCGTCTATGAGACTTTCAAACAGTACCAGAAAAAGATGGCCGTCGGTCTGCGCCTTGTCTCTTATTTGCTGTATCCTACTGTCTTCCTGCCGGTCGGAGGCGGGAGAACAGACCATGTATTCCCCGGCTGATCTGGTGGTTTACTCAGTCCAGGAAAAAGGGATATGTGAACCTATCATCAAGGAATTCGAGGAACGTACAGGCTTAAATGTAAAGGTGGAACCCGGATCTTTGGAGGAGCTGTTAAAAAAGTTAGAGGATGGCAGCGGACTATATGGAGATGACGGAGAAGCCTGGGATGTGGTATTTGGGGTAGGAATTGAGACTCTGGAAGAAAAAAAGGAATACTGGCAGGCTTATGAAAGTCCAGAAGTCCCATCCATAGCCGGGGCGTTCCGGTGTGGAGATTATACGTGGACCAGTTTTTCCGCCTGCCCTTTAGTCATCATGTATAACACCAATGTGGTAACATACCGGGAGGTGCCTTCAGGCTGGACCAGCCTGTTGGAGCCCAGATGGAAAGGCAGGGTAGCCTTTATGGATCCTGGTATGTCGGATATCTATTCCTCGGCACTTGCAACGGCTGTCTATAAGTATCGGGGAGAAGGAGATTATATGAAACAGCTGGCAGATAACCTGGAATACGGGAGCCTTACCAGCTTATCGGAGGTGAATTCCGGAATTCTGGATGGCAGATATTCCCTGGGGGTCACCTTAGAAGGGGCAGCCCAGGCCCTGCGCTCAGGGGGAGCGGATGTGGACTACATTTACCCGAAAGAAGGGACCACAGTGCTGCCGGATGGAACTGCCATAGTAAACGGCTGTCCAAACCTGGAAGAGGCTAGGTGTTTTTTAGATTTCACGGTCAGTGAGGACGCACAAAGGATCCTTGTTTCGGATTTAAACAGGAGATCCGTGCGGATGGATGTACCTCCCCTTCCAGGCCTTTCCCCTATAAACAAGCTTCCCATCACAGATATGGATTTAAAGAGGCTGTCCCAGGAAAAACAAGAGATTCTGAAACAATGGAACAGGATCCTGTTCTTGTACAAAAGGAGTGCCGGAGAATGAAATGGTACGGTCGGTTTTCTTTTAAAACACGGGTATTTTTGGGATGTCTGCTGGTAGCTCTGGTGCCTCTTACCTTTTCAAGCGTGGTTGTTACCAGGCTTTTTACCGCTTCCATTAACCGGCAGCTGGCTATAGAGGGAAACCGGCAGCTGGAGGAGGTAAGCGCAAAGCTGACCCAGCTATTTGAAAATTGTGAGAAGGCCTGTGAGACTTTTACAGCTGACGGTACAGCAGCCAGGGTGATGATCGACAAGGATGCCATTGAGATGCAAAAGGATTTGTATTTATCCTTATATCAGGCGGTTCAGGAGATATACAGCAGCGCTCAGTTCAGCATTTATGATTCTGGCGGTAAGCTTCGTTTTACTACGGACACCGCTTCAAAAAACAGTTCTCTTCCCATCCGCTGGGGGCTTCTAAAGAAGGCTCAGGGGGTGAGCGGGATCACCTATTACAGGACCGATCCTTATCTTCCGGGAGCGGATAAAAATATCCTGATGCAGGGGGCCTATTCCCTGGAAAATTCCCATGGAGCCAGAACCGGATATGTGGTCCTTGATTTTTCACGTGAAAATTTTGACAATCTCTTAAACGGTTTCTATTCTTCCGGGGATACATTTTTGGTACTGGATTCCCATCAAAGGCCGATTTACTGCTCCAGCCCGGAGTATGGGGAAAAGGAGATTAATGACATCATCTCTCATGGAGTGTCAGGACATGAGAGGGAAAAGGGAAGAGGAGTGTATACCAGGTATTTATGGACCAGGGAACCCTCCCAGGGAATCTATGTCATCTTGAGACGTTCCGCACCAATCAGTGCTGAGGCCATCCGCACCATGGGGACAGTAAGCATTCTTTTATCGGCCCTTGGCCTGGTCCTCTGCCTGATGATTTCTGGTGCTCTGTCAAGAGGTATTGCCCAGCCGGTGAGCCAGCTGGATAAAGCTATGGCAAAGGTGAAAAAAGGTGATTTATCCATCCGCATTCATACAAACCGGCAGGATGAGCTGGGAAGGCTGACGGAAAGCTTTAACCAGATGACAGGCGACCTACAGAAATACTTAGAGGACACGGTTCAAAAACAGAAGGATCTAAACAAGACCACCATTAAATTGTATCAGACCCAGTTAAACCCTCATTTTCTCTATAATACCCTGGATACGATCAAGTGGAATGCCAGGATCAACCAGATTCCGGAAATCGCCATATTGGCGGAGAATCTGGCAGTGATTTTGAGGAGAAGTATTTCCAGCCGCCCTTTTATCACCTTGAGGGAGGAGCTGGAAACCATTGAAAGCTACATCCAGATCCAAAAAATCCGTTTTACAGGACGTTTCCTTTATGAAACCGAGATTCCGGACCAATTGGAGGACTGTATTGTGCCCCGAATGTTTTTACAGCCACTGGTGGAGAATGCCATCATCCATGGGCTTGATGGGTGCGAGAACGGATATATCTGTATTTTTGCAGATCAGAAAGATGGAGTATTAAGCATATCCATTACAGATGACGGATGTGGTATGGACAAGGAAATGGTGGATTGGATCAACAGTGACAACCCTTTGAAAAGAGATGGACACTTGGGACTTTACAATGTGATCCGTATACTGAAAATTTATTACGGACAGGAATATGGGATCAGGGCGGAGGTTACTAAGGAAGGAACTACCATTGCTTTAAGGCTGCCGGTCCAGAGGGAGGTGACGGATGTATAAAGTCATTGTTGTGGAAGATGAGACAATGGTCCGCCGGGGAATCATTTTGACCATTAACTGGGCGGCTCTGGACTGTGTCATAGCGGGCGAGGCTGCTAACGGGGAGGAAGGAGCCAGTCTGGCAGAACGGCTTTCCCCGGATATTATTGTGACAGATGTGAAGATGCCCCGCATGGACGGAGTAGAGATGATCACCAAACTTCGGAAAGAAGGGTGCAGAGCGAAGTTCATTATCCTGACTGCCTACGGGGATTTTAAGTACGCCCAAAGCGCGTTGCGGTTAGGGGTCAGTGATTACCTCTTAAAACCCTTAAAGGATGGAGATTTAGAGCAGGCAATCCTGCATATCCGGAGCCAGATCGAGCAGGGAAAGGAAAAGGAGGCAGGAGATGTTTCCGCACCGGTGCTTCTTTTCAATGCGGACAAGAAATCCAAGAACAAATATGTGGCTGAGGCCATCCGGTACATCCGGATGCATTATAAGGAGAACATCACCATTAGTACGGTGGCGGAATATTTGGAAATCAGCGAAGGTTATTTGAGCCGTGTGTTAAAAAAGGAAACGGATTATACATTTACCAGCTATCTTACGTTTTACCGGATGCAGGTGGCCATGTCCCTGCTTAAGGACTGCCGGGTCAAAGTTTATGAAGTGGCGGACCAGGTTGGATATTCGGATACCGCCTATTTCAGTGCCCAGTTTAAGAAGCTTTTGGGCGTATCGCCTTCGGAATATCAGGAACGATGCGGCAAATGAGAAGGGCTTTGTTTGCCGGTTTAATTCTATTGTAAATTAATGGTAATTATGGTATAATGAGAATATAATTCAATAAAGATTCAAAAGACGAAGGAGGTTATTGCTATGAAGTTTTTAAAGTGTAACCGTTGCGGTAATATTGTAGCGGTTGTAGAGGAAAAGGGCGGTACCATTACATGCTGTGGAGAGAATATGCACGAATTGGTAGCCAATACAACAGATGCTGCAACTGAGAAGCACGTTCCAGTTATTGAGATTGACGGTCAGCATGTAAAAGTTACAGTTGGTTCCGTTGAACATCCAATGCTTCCTGAACATTTCATCGGTTGGATCGCATTAGAGACCAAGCAGGGCAATCAGAGAAAGATATTGAATCCAGGTGAGAAACCAGTCGCTGAATTCATGCTTTGCGACGGAGATGAAGTTGTTGCTGCATACGAATACTGTAATCTTCACGGATTATGGAAAGCAGATAAATAAAAAAATGAAAAGCTCACAGGCCTGATGGTCTGTGAGCTTTTTTTTTGATAATTCCAATGATTGACATCTTCCCCAATTTGCTCTAGTATTAATTCTGAAGTTTTACTTTAGGATAGGAGAGCCGTAGAATGAATAAGAAAGAAGCGAATGAAATAAAGAAACTGTTTACTCCTGCTAACTGTGCCATCAGCCGCATCTGTGGCTGTTATGTGGACGCGGAAAAAAACAAAAGAACGGAGATTAAGGAGGCGTTTTTGTCCCTCCCGGAAGAAGAAGCGTTTAAATATTTTACCATCTTTAGAAGCGGCCTGTCAGGGACGATCGGTAAAAACATGGTCAACATGGAGTTTCCCTTACATACGGAAGCTGAGGGCGGAACCCAGAACTTTCTGCTAAAGCTCCGGGACAGTCAATTAAAGGATGATGCTCTGATCGAGGAATTTTATGATAAGGTGATCGCAAGCTACGATTACGGCGAGAATTTTTACATCGTCCTCATCCATTGTGCCTACGATATTCCTGCAAGGTCCTCCGACGGCCTGGAAATGGATGATGCCTCTGATTTTGTTTATGAATTCATCCAGTGCTCCATCTGCCCGGTGAAGCTGTCAAAGGCAGGTCTTTGTTACAATACCGAGGCTAACGTAATCCAAAACCGCAGCAGGGACTGGATTGTGGAGGCCCCTGATACCGGCTTTCTATTCCCGGCCTTTACCGACCGGAATACGGATATCCACAGCCTTTTATACTATGCCAAAAACCCGGAGCAGATGCCGGAACGCCTGATTGACGAACTTCTTGGCTGTGTGATGCCTATGTCGGCAAAGAGCCAGAAAGAAACGTTCCAGGCCCTTGTGGAGGAAACGCTGGGAGATAACTGTGATTTTGAAACGGTTAAAAACCTGCACGAAAATTTAAATGAGATTCTTGAAGAAACAAAGGATGAACCGGCTCCTTTTACCTTGGACAAGTATCAGATGAAAAGACTGTTGGAGAACAACGGGGCCAGCCAGGAAAAGCTGGAGGAGTTTGAGCAGCGCTATAACGAAAACGAAGAAATGTCTGTGCCTCCCTTTATCGCTTCCAATGTAGTTAATACCAGAAGCTTTGAGATCAAGACAACGGATGTAAGTATAAAGGTAGCACCTGATAAGACTTATCTGGTAGAAAACCGGATGATTGACGGCCGGCCATGCATTGTCATCGGCATTAGTGAGCATGTGGAAATCAATGGAATCACAGTAAGGCCCATAGCAGCAGATAGAACAATGGAGCCGGAAGAGTAACACTCACCGGCTCCTTAATGGATGAAAAAGACGTTTAAAAAGGGTCTGGACACAAAGGACTACGGTCTGGTCAAAGAGAAATGCCGCCGCGGCTGACAAAACCAGAACCAGAATAAAGGAAAGCAGGGTGCTGCCCGCCATTCCGAGAGTAAGCTCGCCGATATTCAGCCGTTCCCTTACAAAATAGAGCACGGCCCAGTGAACCAGCAGGATGGAGTAGCTGTGCCGGATTAAGAAGTTCATCACGATCCCGGGCTTTGGAAGCCGGCTTTCCAGGGCGCGAAGCATAAGAAAGACTGAGGCTGCTAAGAGGATCATGGCAGGAGCGCCTTCCGCCAATAAAATGGCCTTATAATCAGGACGCAGGGCTGTACAGAGGACGGTAAAGAAGCAGGCAGAAAGGCCAAGTCCCCACCAGGCTTTCCTGTATTTTATGGAAATGGGTTGTGAAAAGTAATAGCCAAGTAAAAATACCCCTTCCCATGGGCTGATCATAAGGTCAAAGTTTAAAGGAAGGCCCATGGCAGGCAGATAAACCGCCAGACACCGGAAGAGAAGGATTAATACCGCCAGTCCATGAAGCATGGAGTCGTTTAGATGCTTTAAAAGGATGCTGAAAAATGGAGCCAGGATATAGAGAGATAAAATGACATAGATTACCCATAAATGGGGGGCCCACCCAATCGGGCCTGCCGCCATATCCTTTAAGGCCTTAAAAATTCCGCTTATAAAGCCAGAATTGAAATACTGGCAGGAGAGCAGGATATAAATGCAGTAGTAGCAAAAAAAGGGAATAGCCACCTGTAAAAATCTTTTATAGTAAAAGACAGCCAGGCTATCTTTTTGTTCCCGCAGGATCAAAGCGCCGCTGTTCATAATAAACAGCGTGTTGCAGACCAGAAGAATGGAAGAAAGGGACTGCACCGCTACCCAGGCTTTGGTACCGGCCGTGATATTCGCTGTGGAAACATCAAGACAATGGACTAATATTACAAAAAGAGCGGCAATAAGACGGACATAATCCAGG
The DNA here is from genome assembly GCF_044987295.1 of Lacrimispora sanguinis. Classification (NCBI taxonomy): domain Bacteria; kingdom Bacillati; phylum Bacillota; class Clostridia; order Lachnospirales; family Lachnospiraceae; genus Lacrimispora; species Lacrimispora sanguinis. The sequence continues at coordinate 5,324,139 of NZ_CP173277.1, forward strand.
TAGAGAATCCTGCCTTTTCCGGCATCATTTCCTAAAAACAGATGTTTTATATAATTTCTGTCCTGGATCTGGCTCCTGATATGAAGGCAGCAGGAAATTGCAATAAAAGCCAGTATTGTCATCTGTAATTTTCCCATAAGTTCTGTTCCTTTCCGGTCCCGTTATTCTTGCGAAGGCTTGAGATTCTACCATTATATCACAGGAAGCCGGCCATCACAAACCAAACCCTTTGGGTGTCCCTTGGAAAATTTCGTGGTCAATCCCCAGAGGCTATGATATACTTAAGAAAAAGGAAACGTACAGAGAGGAAATGAAAGTGGCAGATCGGACATTTGGCTGGGTACAGGAGGCCTATACCCTGGATAACTTAAAAAATGTGGTATCCGCGTTCGTGCCGGATTCAAAGATCAACAGGATCCTGCGCACGGATAAAATACCCAGACTCATATCGGAAAAAGACGGGAGAGATGAGTTTATACGGGAATTAAGCGGCGAGGTAATTACCATTCCTTATACCCATTTAAAGGGAAAGGGGACACCTGTTGGCTATACAAGGAGCAATGCCCCATGTTCCGGGATCATCCAGGCAGTTCTGCCGGGGCAGCGGAAGGAATACCAAAGCGACTGGCCGGCAGATTCTTTTCTAAGATGGGCGGTCAGCATTGGTTTTCTTCATTACAGCCGGAACGATGATGTATGTTCCCTTTCCCCCCTGGGGCGCCAATATGCGGAGGCATCCGCAGAAAGCGAGGAGGAAGCGAATGCGCTAAAGACTGCTTTGCTTTCTTATCCGCCTGTTTGCAGGGTGTTGTCTCTGCTGGGAGAAGAAGGGCATCTGACAAAGTTTGAGATAGGTGCAAGGCTTGGCTTCATCGGGGAGGCAGGTTTCACCTCCATTCCCCAGTACATGATCCTTCAGGGACTGGCAGAGGCAGAAACTAGGGAAGAGAGAACAAAGCTTCTTCAGGATACGGAAGGAACCAGCGATAAATACGTTCGGACGATTTGCAGCTGGCTTTTGCAGATGGGCTGGATCAACAAGGTGCCAAAAGAGGTAACAGTTTCCATTGGGGGCTTAACCTGCACCGGAACCATTCCCCAGTCTTACCAACTGACATTAAAGGGAAGAACCATATTAAAGCATGTTACAGGGGTTTCAAAGTTTGCCAGGATTCCCAAGCGGGTGATGTGGGATATGCTGGCTACTAAGGTAGCTGACCGGGAGTATTTACGCAACCGTCGGACCCATATCATTAAATGCCTGGAAGGAGTCTACCGATCCCCTTTGCAGGTAAAGGAGTATTTAAAAGGCAAGGGCATGGAAGAAGAGGAGGAGACGATTCTCGATGACCTTCGAAGTTTTGAAAATATTGGGCTTCATGTAAAAAAGACAGGAAATACCTATCGGATCATGGATGAGATAACCGGTCTTGAACTGCCTTCTGAAAGCCATGGGCCGGTACCGGTAAAATCAGAGGTGTCCCTGTTAAAGGATTATTTAAGAACCCATTTGCTCCATGTGGATCACCGATATCTTATTCTTTTAGACTTAGGATTTGACGGAACTTCTGACAGGGATTATGAGATACAGACAGCCCAGCTTCTGACTGGAGAACTTAATTTTAAGGGAGCCAGGCTTGGCGATACCAGGAAGCCGGATGTGTGCGTATATTATGGAGAAAATGGGCTGATTATTGATAATAAGGCTTATGGCAAAGGGTATTCCCTTCCGATTAAGCAGGCTGACGAGATGTACCGTTATATAGAGGAAAATAAGGAACGGAATGAAAAGCTTAATCCAAACAAGTGGTGGGAAATCTTTGACAACGATGTGATTCACTATCACTTTGCTTTTATTTCCGGTGCCTTTACCGGCGGATTTAAGGAAAGGCTTGATAATATCCGGATGCGTTCCGGGATTTATGGAGCCGCAGTCAATTCCATGAATCTTCTTTTGATGGCGGAAGAACTAAAGTCCGGAAGACTGGGATACAAAGAATGTTTTAAGCTTTTTGACTGCAACGATGAAATTGTGTTACAACGTTCTTAGACACATGGAGGTTTGATGATATGGTGTTGGGAGAATACCTTCCTTTCTGGAATAAGCTGACAGAGAAACAGAGAATGCTTTTAAAAGAAAAAGCCAGGGAAGCCAGGTTTGAAAAGGGTATGCTGGTCCATGGCGGGGTAGATGGCTGCAGCGGGCTTTTGCTTGTGACCGAAGGTCAGCTAAGGGTTTTCATGTTATCGGATGAGGGACGGGAGCTGACGCTTTACCGCCTGCTTGAGCGTGATATCTGCCTTTTCTCCGGTCCCTGTATGGTTAAAAACATTCAATTCGATGTGACGGTGGAAGCGGAGCAGGATTCTGTGGTCTCTGTGATCCCGCCGGAGGTTTACAAGACGCTGATGGAACAATCGGCTGTTGTCTCCAATTTTACCAATGAGCTGATGGCTTCCCGTTTTTCCGATGTCATGTGGCTGATGGATCAGGTCTTAAACAAGAAAATGGATGGCCGCCTGGCTGCTTTTCTTTTAGAAGAGGGCAGACTTAACGGTTCTAAGGAACTTTCCATCACCCATGAGCAGATTGCCCATCACCTGGGAACTGCAAGAGAAGTGGTTACCCGGCTCTTACGGCTGTTCCAGGCAGACCACCTGGTAAAGATCACCAGGGGAAGCGTGGAACTCCTTGATGAAAGGGGCCTGGAGCTGCTGGCTGCGGACAGCCTGAGATAGGAATGTTTGTATTATTTCAAAAACATGGGAAAATTCCTTGCATTCTTCTCTTTTCACAGTTATATTAGAAAAAGTTTATGAAAAATTTATAATATACAGAGGAACAGGAAAGATGAAGGATTTTATCCCACAGTTTTTTTTATCAATGAAGCATTACACAAGGGAGCAGTTTGTAAAAGATGTCGTTTCAGGAATCATCGTGGCGATCATTGCTCTGCCCCTGTCCATCGCCCTTGCCCTGGCTTCCGGTGTGACGCCAGAGCAAGGGCTTTATACCGCCATTGTGGCAGGTTTTGTAATCTCCTTTTTAGGCGGCAGCAAGGTGCAGATCGCAGGGCCTACGGCAGCATTTGCTTCCATTGTAGCCGGAATTGTCTTAAAAAACGGGCTTGACGGCCTGGCTGCGGCAACCGTCATGGCCGGAATTCTCCTGGTTATCATGGGATTTTTAAGGCTGGGAAGTTTAATTCGCTTTATTCCGTATACCATTACAACCGGATTTACAGCCGGTATTGCAGTGACTATATTTATCGGCCAGATAAAGGATTTCCTCGGTCTTACCTTTGAAAAGGCACCGGTGGAAACCATGGAAAAGCTGGAGCAGGTAGTGCGTACCATCGGAACCTTTAATCCCATGGCATTGGTGATTGGAATGATCGCCCTTGCCGTACTGATCATCTGGCCCAGATATTTTAAAAAGGTGCCCCCATCTTTGATTGCAGTTATTCTTACAGCTGCTTTGGTAAAGGTACTGGATCTTCCTGTTCATACCATCGGGGACTTATATACCATTTCCCCAAGCCTTCCGGCACTGCATATTCCGAAGCTGTCTTTCGCCATGATGGGAAAGGTCATGCCTGATGCAGTGACCATTGCAGTGTTAGCCGCCATTGAATCATTGCTGTCCTGCGTTGTGGCTGACGGCATGATAGGCAGCAGGCACAATTCCAACATGGAACTGATCGCCCAGGGCGTTGGAAATACCTTTTCCGCCTTGTTTGGAGGAATCCCTGCGACTGGCGCCATTGCCCGGACAGCCGCCAACGTAAAAAATGGGGGAAGGACTCCTGTGGCCGGAATGGTTCATGCGGTTCTTCTGCTGTTGATTCTTGTTTTTCTCATGCCTTATGCAGCACTTATTCCTATGCCTACCATTGCAGCGATTCTGTTTATAGTTGCTTACAATATGAGCGAGTGGAGAGAGTTTGTTTCAATCGTAAAGACCTCTCCGAAAAGCGATTGGTCGGTGCTAGTGGTAACGTTTGCCCTTACTGTGGTATTTGATCTGGTAATGGCCATTGGCGTAGGCCTGGTTATTGCTTCTTTGCTGTTCATGAAGCGGATGGCAGATGTGGCAGAGGTAAATGGCTGGAGGTATCTTGATGATGAAGAGGATACTGATGGGGACCACATTGATTTAAAGCCGGTTCCGGGGCATGTAGCCGTATTTGAAATCAATGGTCCAATGTTCTTTGGAGCTGCAGATAAGATATCCAAGGTGGTCTTGGAAGATGGAAAGAGAGTACTGATCCTTCGTATGCGGAGCGTTCCGGCCATGGATACAACTGCCTTAAAAAGCCTAAAAAAGCTTTACAATGGATTAAAAAGAAAGAACATCACACTGGTATTATCCCATGTAAACGAGCAGCCTATGTCAATGATGGAACGGGCGGGATTTGTAGATGATATGGGAAGAGAGAATATTGCGGGATGTATTGATGAGGCTTTAATGCGCGCCTCCGTTTTATAAAAGCCCTAAAGGCAAAAATCAGGCCATAAGAAGCCGGCGAAATGAATTTTTCGGCTTCTTATGGCTTTTCCATTTTCGATGAGCCATTGATCAATTGGGTAAATGAAGAGGACAAGCTGCTAAAAAAATATCATGGAAATATAAAAAAATTGTTGACATCACCAAAAGATGATACTATAATCAATACATATTAAACCTACAAGAATAATAGGATATACAAGAAAGGATGTAATTCATATGAAAAACACAATGGTTTCTGCCAGAGTTAATCATCTCTCAAGCTTTGAAAAAATGGATTGCTGTTGTTGTAAAACTGTGTGTATGTATATGAATACAGCTTATTTTTGTATGTATTAGAATACCTGGATCCGCAGCGGCAGGATTTTAGCAGGTACTATAATTGTACCTGTTTTTTTTATAAGCGGAAATAGATGATAAATTTCATCAGTAACACCACTTAATCAATCCATACGGGCAGGAAGATGCAGAAGATACGAAAGATGCGTCAAATACATATAAAAAGAACCACCTGAGAAAAAAGAATCCGGGCCAGGGCTTAGAGGAAGGCCCGGCGGCGATCCATAAGTGAGAGAAGGTGATTCCGATATCCTATTCAAATGCTTCTGATCAAGAAAAAGAATACGTCAGGCTGATCCATGAAATGGCCAGCCACGTAAAGTTTGGTTCCATCACTATCACGATTCAGGATGGAAAGATCGTACAGATCGAAAAAATAGAAAAAATAAGATTAAAGGACTGACTGGACAACCGGAGGTTCTGATAAGCAGGAATGCGTATCAGGAGAAGGTTGTCTTTTTTTGTATCCTGATTTAAGAAAGAGAGATTAATATGGCAAATACATATCAAAACCTGCAAAAGTCACACCCATGCTTTGGAGGAAATAAAAACAACGTGGGCCGGATCCACCTTCCGGTAAGCCCCGGCTGCAATATTTCCTGTAAGTTCTGCGACAGAAGGATCAACGACGAGGAGGAGAGGCCGGGAGTGACCTCTAAGGTGCTCACTCCTTCACAGGCGCTGGAGGTTCTTGACAAGGCTCTTACCCTTTGCCCGGAGATTATAGTGGCAGGCATTGCAGGGCCGGGTGATACCCTGGCTACGGATTATGCACTGGAAACCTTCCGTCTGGTAAAGGAACACCATCCGGAACTGATCAAATGTATGAGTACCAACGGCCTACTTCTCTATGAACGGGCGGATGAGATCATTGAAATTGGAGTGGAATCCGTGACCGTTACGGTAAATGCGGTGGATCCTGAAATCGAGGCAAAGCTGAACCGGTGGATCCTGTATCATGGGCGTATTTATGAGGGAGTCCAGGCAGCTGAGATCCTGATAGAAAACCAGTTAAAGGGCATCAAAAAGATAGCGGATGCAGGGATCACGGTAAAGGTGAACACCGTCCTGGTGCCAAACATAAACGGAGCGCACATTGAGGATATTGCAAAGGCTGTAAAAGAGGCGGGAGCATGCATCTACAACATTATCCCTCTGATCCCTCAATCGGAACTTTCCCATGAAACGGCCCCCGTTTGCCAGGAGATCGACGAGGCCAGAACTATGGCAGGAAAGCATATTGATGTTTTCCGCCATTGCCAGCACTGCCGCGCCGATGCAGTGGGCATGCTTGGGGGAAAGGATTTTGGAGATATGATATACCAGAGAAGGATCGCAGGAAGCGATACCTTTTCCCACGGATGAAGAAAGGGGGAGGTGAAACAACGTGAAATATAAGATTGCAGTGGCATCAACCGATGGAAAAGTGATCAACCAGCATTTCGGAAGAGCCGAGGTCTTTTACATCGTGGAGGCTGACAGCGGGGGTATGACATTCACCTATGAGGAAAGCCGGAAAACAGTTCCCGTATGCAGGGGACAGGAGCATGATAAATCACAGTTAAAAGCTGTGGCAGCCATGCTGAAGGATTGTGATTATATTCTGGTCAGCCGGATTGGAGCCGGTGCAAGGGCTGTACTGGATCAAAACAACATAGAGGCCTTTGAACTGCCGGGATATATTGAGGATTCCATCCGGAAACTTCTAGCTTATATTGAGGTACAGAAAAGCTTATGCGGGCTATAGAGAAAGCCTGACTTTGATTGAAGACTTATACGACAATTAATTATGCGAATCAGAAAGAGAGGATTTTATCAATGGGACAAATCAGACAGATAGCCATTTATGGGAAGGGAGGAATCGGAAAATCCACTACAACCCAAAACCTAACGGCAGGGTTAGTGGAGCTGGGGAAAAAGGTCATGGTAGTTGGGTGTGATCCAAAGGCAGATTCCACCAGGCTGCTCCTTGGCGGCCTGGCACAGAAAACGGTTCTTGATACGTTGCGGGAAGAGGGGGATGGTGTAGAGCTGGACCGCATCCTGAAGGAAGGCTATAAAGGAACCAGGTGTGTGGAATCAGGTGGCCCGGAGCCGGGGGTAGGCTGTGCGGGAAGAGGCATAATCACTTCCATAGGACTTCTCGAAAACCTGGGTGCATATACCGATGATTTAGATTATGTGTTTTACGACGTATTGGGCGATGTGGTCTGCGGAGGATTTGCCATGCCCATCCGGGAAGGAAAGGCCAAAGAAATCTACATTGTGGCAAGCGGGGAGATGATGGCCCTGTACGCGGCAAATAACATTGCAAAGGGCGTCAAGCGCTATGCAAAGACAGGAGGGGTGAGGCTTGGAGGAATCATCTGCAACAGCCGGAACGTAGACCGGGAACTGGATTTACTCCGCGCCTTTTCAAAAGAGCTTGGAACCAAGCTTCTCTACTTTGTTCCAAGGGATAACATTGTGCAGCATGCGGAGATCAACCGCAAAACAGTCATTGAATACAAACCCGATTCCAGCCAGGCAAATGAATACCGGAATCTTGCCCAGGCAATCATCGACAATCAGGATTTCACCATTCCCACTCCCATGGACCAGGAACGGCTGGAAGAGATTCTTTTTGAATTCGGACTTATGAACATCAATGACGATTATAAGATCTAAGCACAAATGTGCGAAGCATAGTCAAAGTTTGGAGGTTAAATATGGCAATTAATTTATCAAATTCAAATCTGGCAACCAGGGAGACCCGGCTAGGCTCCATAACCGGATATGTAGGAGACTTACATGATCTTGCCAGCCAGAGCAAATGCGGCAGCTTAAAGGGCTGCGGACGCTGTTTTTCACAGTCAAGTACCTGTCTATCCGGCTGTGCCCTCGGCCAGCTTGGAGGGATCCGGGATGTAGCGGTCATCCACCACGGCCCTTCCGGGTGCTCGGCCACGGCAAGTTCTCAGTACATCATTACCAATCAGGTGGCTGCTAAAAGAGGGGTCGTAAACAAATCCGTCTATATTGGTACAGATATGAATGAGAATGATACCATTTTCGGTTCCACAGAAGCGCTGGCGGATATCATTGTGGAGGTCAACCGGCGTTACCAGCCAAAGGCAATTTTTGTCAGCAGCTCCTGTGCCACGGGGATCATCGGAGAGGATATTGACAGCGTGGTGGATGATGTGAAGGACCAGATTCCGGTGCCTGTCATAGCCGTTCACTGTGAGGGCTTTAAATCACGGATTTGGGCGACTGGGTTTGATATATCCGATCATGCGGTATTAAGCGGAATCGTAAAGCCGCCAGAGCAGAAAAGAAACACCGTTAACTTTAAAAACTTTTTCGAAAGCGCCAGAAATGAAATCATTGAAATGTTTAAGAATTTTGATTTAGAGCCCATATTTTTATATGCCAACGCAACGGTGGAAGAACTGGAACATTTATCAGAGTCCGTTGCTACGACATGCATCTGCGGAGTTCTTGGAAATTATCTGGGCAATGGCTTAGAAGAGCTGTACGGCGTTCCCTATATTCGGACCATCAATCCCTTAGGGATCGTCGGATTTGAGACCTGGCTTAGGGAAATCGGAAGAGTTGCCGGCAAGCAGCTTGAAGTGGAACATTACATAGAAGAACAGAGAAAAATCTATATTTCCCAGATAGAAGCGGTAAAGAAAGAATTAAAGGGATTAAAAGCGGTTCTTGGAATGGGGCCGGGCTATACCTTTGAGGTGACGAGAGTGTTAAACGAGCTGGGAATTGAAGTGGTTTGGGCGCTGGCATGGCATTATGACAAGAAATACGAAAACGGGGATGTTCCTCCTGCCATGAGTTATCTTCTTGACAATGAGATCAATTTTGAAGCCAGTGTGGCGGACCAGCAGAACTTTGAGGTAATGAACATCTTAAATAAGTACCGTCCTGATTTATACCTTTCCCGCCATCCCGGCTCCACGGTATGGGCCATTAAACAGGGAACGCCGGCGGTCTATGTGGCGGACGAATACATGATATTCGGATATAAGCATACCCTGGAGTTCGCTCATACGGTTTTAGATACCATACGGAACCGGAGCTTTGAACAGAATCTGGCAAAAAGAGTGAAGCTGCCTTACACGGACTGGTGGTATAAGCAGGATGTGGGAAGCTTCTTAGAGGAGGGGATTGGCTGATGGCGAAGATCTTAGATAAACAGAGGTATAAATGCGCGATGAGTGCCATGCAGACCGTTCAGGCAATCGAACGGGCGATTCCTGTCCTTCATTCCGGTCCGGGTTGTGCCCAGAAGCTCTCTAATTCCTCGGGAAGCTCCGGCTATTTTTCACCCAACATCTATCCCTGTACCAGCATCAACGAAAGGGATGTTGTATTCGGAGGTGTTAAAAAACTTGAGTCAACCATCAAGCATTCCCTGGATGTCATTGATGCCGATTTATATGTGGTATTGACCGGCTGTATCCCGGAGATCGTGGGTGACAACACCGAAGAAGTAGTGGAAGGGTTTCAGGATGCCAAAAAGCCGGTAATCTATGCCTCCACCGCAGGCTTTAAGGGCAACAACTACAAGGGCCACGAGCAGGTGGTGGATGCGATCATTGACCAGCTTTTGGAACGGTCAGATATCCGGGTAAAAAATCTGGTGAATATATGGGCGGATGTGCCTTATCAGGATGAGTTCTGGCTGGGAAACTTAAGAGAGCTTGAAAAACTGGTTAAGGAACTTGGTCTTACGCCGAATACGATATTTGGCTATCAAAGGGGATTAAGCAACATAAAGAGGATACCGCAAGCCGAATTTAACTTACTGGTGTCGCCTTGGGTCGGGCTTAATAATATGAAGAACATGGAGAAGAAGCTTGGAATCCCTTACCTCCACTATCCCACTCTCCCCATAGGGGCCTTTGAAACCAGTAAATTCCTTCGGGAAGTGGGCAGGTTTGCAAGAGTGCCAGAGGAGAAGATTGAAAGCCTGATTGCTGAAAAAGAAGCTTATTATTACTACTACATCGAACGCTATGCGGATTTATTCCTGGAGACCAGAGTCATGTCAAAGCAGTTTACGGTGGTAGCCGACGCCCAATATGCCCTTGGTATTACGAAGTTCCTGGTCAATGATCTGGGTTTATTTCCCGCCAAGCAGTTCGTGACGGATGACACCCCAAGAGAATTCAGGGAAAAGGTCTGTTCCTATTTTAAGGAACTGAATTTTGGCATAGAAGCAGAGATGAGCTTTGAGACCGATGGCTACAAGATCCACAACGAGATCAAAGCCCATGACTATCATGGATATCCCCTGATTCTTGGAGGACATTGGGAGAAAGAGATCGCAAAGCAGACCGATGCCCATTTCCTTAATGTATCCTGGCCGGTCAATGAAAGACTGGTCATGAACAGCTATTATGCAGGATATGACGGAGGCTTAAAGCTGATCGAAGACATCTATTCCGTTGCCAGAACAAGATTCAATTAACAGGCGGGTTTCATGGAGGGAGTATTATGCCATATAAAATTGCGGTTGCATCTTCTGACGGAGAGAATATTGATATGAATTTTGGGGCGGCCCATGAATTTTTCATCTATGAAGTGGGAGAAGAAGGGGAGTATGCCCTTTTGGAAATAAGAGAAGCACAGAAGGAAGCTGGGGGGCTTTCCTTCTGTCAGGACGGGTGCAAAGGAAGGGGATGCGAAGGCTCTCACGAAAACCAGCCCAGGGTAGATTCCATAACAGACTGCCGTTGTGTCATCTGCAAAAAGATCGGTTTCCATATTCAGAAACAGCTTGAGAAAAAGGCGGTCGGCGCCTTTGATGTGGAAGGGAAAATTGAAGACGCAATGGAGAAAATCACATGGTATTTTCACCGGATGGATCATCATCAGTCACTTCGGGGAATGGCGAATGAAACATTAATAGGAAAGGAAGGCAGGGAATGATGAATCAATGGATAAAAAAAATCGTTATAAAAGCAGTTCTTACAGCATTGGGAGCCGCAATGCTGACAGGATGCGGCAAGAAAACAGCGGCCGCAGACACCGGGGTCACGAAAGTGGTGGTAGGAACCGGTAATGCCTATGCGCCGTATTGCTATCTGGATGAGAAAGGAGACCTTGCCGGATATGAGTACGAGGTTTTAAAGGCGGTAGATGAGCTGCTTCCCCAGTATGAATTTGAATATCAGACCTCAGATTTTGCCAATGTGCTGATTTCCCTTGATGCGGGCAAGATTGATCTTGCAGCTCATCAATACGAATGGAACAAGGAAAGAGATGAAAAATATTTATTTGGAAAAGAACCATATACCACCTATGTGACCTACCTTGCCGTAACCGGTGACCGGACGGACATTAAGTCCCTTGATGATTTAAAGGGCCGGAAGGTAAAAAGCTCCACCGGGTCAAATTCTGTGTATATCCTGGAGAATTATAATAAAGACCATCCGGATAATCCCATAAAGATTGATTATGTGGATAATTCGACCGATGAAGAGACTGTTACAGGCCTTGTAAACGGTGTCTGGGATGCCACCATCCTGACAAAGCGGGATACGGAAAAGCTGAATCAAAACTATGGAGGCGGCAGGGACGTCTTAAAGGTGACGGGAGAATCGGTCCAGTCTTCTTCCACATACTTCGTATATGCAAAAGACAATACCGGGTTGCAGGAGGCAGTGGATGGAGCGGTAAAACAATTAAAGGAAAGCGGAAAGCTTGCACAGATATCAAAGGATGTAATCGGCGGGGATTATACGGAAAGCGAGTAATGGTATGGATAAACTGTTTGGCTGGGAGCGGTTCTTTGAAAATATCCCTAAAATTCTTCCGTATTTATCGGTGACCTTTCGGATTGTGGTTTATGCCACCGGATTCGGAGTGCTTCTTGCCGCGTTCATTGTTCTGGCAGAGCTTAAAAAGATACCGGTCCTGAATCCGTTTTTTAAGGTGTATGTCTCATTCATGAGAGGAACCCCCATGCTGGTACAGTTGATGATTATTTATTACGGGATACCGGCCCTAATTGATCCTGTTTTCGGGACCAACATCAACAGGGGGTTCAGTGCGGTAACGTTTGCTTATATTACCTTTATCTTAAATCAAGGAGCATTTCTTTCTGCTATATTTTACGGTGCAATCACATCCATTCCCTATGGGCAGACAGAGGCGGGCTTCAGTGTGGGACTTACGGAGCTTCAGACCTTTCGGAGGATCCTTTTGCCCCAGATGGTGAGGATTGCTCTGCCGCCCTTTGGCTCTGATCTGGTGGGATTGTTTCAAAATTCTTCTCTTGTATTTCTCATCGGTGTTACGGATATCATGGGAAGGGCCAAATCCATCGGCGCGGCCACAAAACACGTACTGGAAGCCTATGTGTTTGTGGTGATCATCTATATTGTTATCAGTTTAACAATCAGGCTTCTTTTTTATTACCTGAATACAAAACTGGAGTATGGGAGAGAAGGGGTAGAATGAATTTTAATACAGCTCATTTTTATGAAAGCTTTTTTTATGGTATTAAGTATTTTCCCAATACCCTGAGGCTTGTGTTCATTCCGCTGGCCATTGGCCTGACTCTGGGAACGGTAATTGCACTGGCCAGGGTCTATAAAGTGCCTGTTCTCTGTAAGCTTCTTGGGATTTTTGTCACCGTATATCAGGGTGTTCCCATTGTGGTGGCTCTGATGATATATAACCTGGTTTTCATGCTCAAATTCAATGACCTGGCAGGATTTTTACATATTAAAACAAAAGCCGCTGATGTAGATAATATCTGGGTAGGTATTTTTGCACTGAGCCTTACTGCGGTGTGTTCCATATCAGAGGCCATCCGGGGAGCCCTGCTGTCCATTGACAAGGGGCAGGATGAAGCCGGATATTCCGTAGGTCTTACAAAGGTCCAGACAATCAGGAGGATCATTATCCCCCAGATGATCCCGGCGGCGATCCCCACACTGATCAATCATGTGGTCGGCTTAATCAAGGCCTCCTCCGTAGTCATGGCCATCGGTATTATTGAAATTGTGGCAGGAGCCACCATTCCAAGTTCCCGGACGTATTCCTTTTTTGAAGGATATGTGGCGGCCGCAGTCATATACTGGGCATTTACCATTATGATCGAATACCTGGCAAAGGTCTTAAGGCGCCATACAGGCAGATTTAGGAGGAATCCATATGATTGAAGTAAAGAATGTAAAAAAGGCCTTTGGAAAGCAGCAGGTCCTAAAGGATGTTTCTGTGGAGGTGGAGGATGGCCAGGTGGTTGTTGTCCTCGGCCCCAGCGGTTCGGGAAAAACCACATTGCTGCGGTGTATTAATTTCCTGGAAAATGCGGACAGCGGACAGCTAGCCATTGGGGATACCTGCGTGGATTTGAAAAAAGCCACCAAAAAGCAAATATTGGAGATCAGAAGGAAAACGGCTTTTGTTTTTCAAAATTACAATCTTTTTGCCAATAAAACTGCATTGGAAAATGTGATAGAAGGCCTTGTTACGGCTAGGCATATTCCCAGGGCGGAAGCCATAAAACGGGGGAAGGAAGCTCTTGACTGGGTGGGACTGGGGGAGAAATATCATTGTTATCCTTGCAACCTTTCCGGCGGGCAGCAGCGTGTGGGTATTGCCAGAGCCTTTGTCTTAAATCCGGAAGTGATTCTGTTTGACGAACCAACGTCTGCCCTGGATCCGGAGCTGGTAGGAGAAACCCTTGATATCATTAAGAAAGTGGCGGGAAGAGGAATTACGATGATCGTGGTGACCCATGAAATGTCCTTTGCCCAGGATGTTGCCAATAAAGTGATCTTTATGGATGAAGGGATTGTTGTGGAAGAGGGAAGTCCGGAAGAGATTTTTTCAAATCCGAAAGAAGAGAGGACCAGACAATTTTTATCAAGAATCATTTCCCTGGATTCCAACTATTCGATATAACAGATAAAAGCCTGGGAATCAAAATCATCATTGATTACAGAAATGAAGAGGAGATAAAAAGAAGCCCCAACCGGGAGCTGGGAGAGGGTGTGACCACTTATTTCTGTGACCCCAATGCTCATTTTAATCTATGATTATATGCTTACTAAAAGGGCAAGAGCAGAAAAAAATGTTCGCTATTATCAAAAATATCAGGAGCTGGCCAAGGATAAACAGGTGGCAGATTACCTGTTCTCCCTCTTTGATACAAAGCCGGAGTATATTGAAGCTTCCATCGATAAAATTCTTGAGGAATACGGTACCATCAGAGAATACGCCAAAACTGCTTTATCACTGAATGGCATCATCATCAAACAGCTGGAGGATATTTTTCTGGAATAACAGCTTCATCCAGATTGCAAACAAAAAGATGAGCTTTGAATAGTTTAAACCATTTAAAAGCTCATCTTTTATTCTATAATACTATTTTGAAGACAGTGTTTCTATTGAGCCACCAGCTGATCCAGAGATTTAAACTGATATCCCATTTCCTCCCATTTCGTCAACAACTCATCAAGGATCTGGGCATTGGTGCTGGAAGTGCTGTGCAAGAGCACAACCGCGCCTGGATGGATCCTGCCCAAAAGCTTTTTAAAGGCTTCTTCCTTTGAGGGCTGCTTATCCTGATACCAGTCAACGTAGGCAAGGCTCCAGAAAAAGGTTTTGTACCCAATATCCTTTGCCATTTTTAAATTGGCCTCACTGTATTTCCCCTGCGGCGGACGGTAGTACTGTTTCATGGGCTGTCCGGTAGTCTTTTCAAAAAGGTTCTCTAAATCCTTAATCTCTTTTTCAAATGCTTCTTTTGAAGAAATCTTAGACATATCCGGATGATGATAGGTATGATTTCCTACGATATGGCCTTCCGCAACCATACGCTTTACTAACTCAGGAGCGGTTTCTATGTAATTTCCTACCACAAAAAAGGTAGCCGGGGCATTATGCTTCTTTAATGCATCCAGTATGGCTGCGGTATTTCCGTTTTCGTATCCGGCATCAAAGGTCAGATAAAGAACTTTATCCGGGGTTTTTTCAGCGTAATAGGCATCGTACTGTTTTAAATAATCCATGGTAGCATTGGCTACCGGCGGCTGCCCTTCCTGCTGGAAACTTAACCCCCAGTTTCCATCTGCAGCAGTCTCCACTGCCCTGTGTTGTTCCACCATCATGGCTCCAAGGTGGCCGGCCAGAAAGGCGCAGAGGAAAAGCAGGAATACCATAATTGCCTTCTTTCCTTTTTCAGGAGGGATAGAAAGCTTTCTGATTCTTTCTGCAATCTTTAATTTCTGCAAAAATTTCATGAATAAAGCTCCGTTATGTTACATTTGTTTCAATATATGAAACGGACCTCTGTCCATATTCAAAAAGATTGCATTAACGTACCTGCTTTTCCTTCCAGACTTGCTTTCGCTTTGTCGAGAGAGGTGATGATAGCTTTCCGGTTGCTGCCGTTCCGTAAAAAATCCACGGAAGCTTCTATTTTCGGGAGCATGGAGCTTGATTCAAACTGTCCTTCCTGAATGTAGCCTTCTGCCTCCTCCAGACTCATCTGGCTGATGGGACGTTCCTCAGGCGTTCCGAAATTCAGGGTAACATTGTCAACATTTGTCAGGATCATGAGCACATCCGCATCGATTTCCTTTGCCAGAAGCCCGGCAGCCCGGTCCTTTTCAATGACTGCGCTGGCGCCCTTTAAACGGTATCCCTGTTCCATAACCGGTATGCCGCCGCCTCCACAGGCGATGACGATCTGATCTGCGTCCATAACAGCTCTTATGATATCAATTTCCACAATGGACACAGGTTTTGGAGAGGCCACAACTCTGCGAAATCCCATGCCAGGCACTTCTTCCACATAATTCCCCTTTTCCTCCTCCGCTTTTGCATCTTCCGCTGACATAAAGCGTCCGACAGGCTTCATAGGGGTGTAAAAAGCCTCGTCATAAGGATTTACCATCATCTGAGTCAAAATGGTGGCTGCAGACTTGCAAATGCCGCGCTTTGCCAATTCCGCCTGGATGCCATTTTGCAGGTCATAACCAATGTAACCCTGGCTCATGGCAGAGCATACGGACATGGGCGCAGAAGTATAACCGTCGTGAAGTTTTCCGAATTCATTCATAGCAGTGTGGATCATACCCACCTGCGGAGCATTGCTGTGAGTAACTGCCACCTGCCAGCCCGCTTCAATAAAATCTGCGATTACCTTGGAGGTTTCAGCAACCGCCTTTTTCTGTTCCGGAAGATTTGTACCCAATGCATGATGTCCCAAAGCCAGTACAATACGTTTTTTTACCATATCAGTTCCCTCTCAATTCCGTATAGTTTGGTCAAAAAGTATAAAGATATTATATTATCAGACAATAAAAAAATCAACAGATTTCAGGAGCTGGTAATCTTTAGAAAGAGCGGAGTGATTCTTTAGAAATAATTATGAAAATTTTGGTAGATATCTTGAGATTGGATGGTATAATGTACACGAAAGCAATGAGCAGTGCGAAATAAGGCAGGCAAAAAATTTCGTTGTGCTTGCACAAAAGAAATTTTTTGCCTGCCTTATTTCCCAGGGCGAATGCCCGTGAGCTTGTAAAACCAACGGTTTTACAAGCTGCACTGCGGATGCATGGTATGCACTGCGGATGCATGGTATAATAAACAAAAACATACAGAAACTGAAAGGACCCCCCCATATTTATGATATCAACCATCCTACATCTAATCCTCCCCATGTTCTTTTACACGGCCACAACGACTTTTATATATTTAAACTTAAACCTGCCACCCTTAGAAACCACCGCCTTATCCGCAATTTTGGTCTCCCCAATACTCTATTACTTCTATTCCGCAGACCAAAACCACCGTGGACATCCACCTCTAACAAGGTTTAAACTTCACGGCTCCCTAATCTATATCCTAATTTTCGGAGCATCATTATGCATATTCGGAAATTACATGGTGGATGCGTTTAGGCTGACTGAGCGATCCGTCTCTTATAAAGAGGCAGAAAATAACATATACTCAGCGTCCTTCCCCCTTCAGATCCTTGCTTCCGGCATGTTGATTCCATTTACAGAGGAGATCATTTTCCGGGGACTGGGTTTTGCCGCACTGAGGGAAAAACTCCCATTTTGGCTGTCAGCAGCTCTATCAGCAGCCCTATTTGGCCTTTACCACGGAAATCTACCCCAAGGAGTTTACGCCTTCCTCATCGGCCTGGCCGTTGCCTGGCTGTATGAGATTTCAGGGACCTTGCTGGCCCCCTATCTATTTCACGTATCAGCCAATTTACTATCGCTCAGCATCATGAATACAGGGCGTTTGAATACTTTAATACGTGCAGACCGTAAGCCGGTTTTGGCGGCCGTATCCGCGGCAGTGTCTGTTATTTGTGCGATTCGAATTTATCAGAAAAACAACTTAAAGGAGGATATTTTGTGAAGCTTTTATCTGTGGCAATTCCATGTTACAACTCTGAGGCCTATATGAGGCACTGCATTGACTCCCTTCTGCCGGGAGGTGACGAGGTTGAGATTCTCATTGTGGATGACGGGTCCACCAAGGATCATACGGCAGAAATAGCGGATGAATATGAAAGAAATTATCCGGATATCTGCCGGGCGATTCATCAGGAGAACGGCGGTCATGGTGCGGCGGTCAATGCCGGCTTAAAAAATGCCACCGGAATTTATTTCAAGGTAGTGGACAGTGATGACTGGGTGGACGAGTCTGCTTATATGGAAATACTGGACACCTTGCGGCGGTTTGTCTATGGGGAAAAGACCCTGGATATGCTGATCAGCAATTTTGTCTATGAGAAGCAGGGGGCAAATCGGAAAAAAGTCATGAATTACCGCACAGCCCTTCCAAAGAATGAAATATTTAGCTGGGATGACGTCAAGGTGTTCTTACTTGGTCATTATATCCTCATGCACTCGGTAATATATCGAACCGAGCTCCTGATACAATGCGGTCTGGAACTACCCAGACACACCTTTTACGTAGATAATATATTTGTATACCAGCCGCTGCCTCACGTAAAAACCATGTACTATTTGGATGTGAATTTCTACCGCTACTTTATCGGAAGAGATGACCAGTCTGTAAACGAAACGGTTATGATCGGCCGTATCGACCAGCAGATCAAGGTAACAAAATTGATGCTTGGCTATTACGATGTAATGAAAATAAAGCAGCGCAAGCTGCGCCATTACACGGTGCGGTATTTGGAGATCATGATGACCATATCCTCCATCCTTGCAATCAAGTCAAATAATGATGAAAATATGGAAAAGAAAAAAGAACTGTGGCAACATCTGCGTAAGCAGAACTTCCCTCTGTTCCTAAGGCTTAGATGGGGCTTTATGGGCCAGGGGGTTAACCTCCCCGGAAAGGGCGGAAAGAAATTTCCCATTGCAATCTATAAAATGACCCAGAAATTTTTCGGCTTTAACTAGAGCCGTCGCTGGCAGTAAAAACAAATATCCCCTGGCCAATCAATGAGAGGCGCCAGGGGATATATTTTTAACTGATAGCTTTTTCGGAAACTTTTTCTCTGCTGGGAACAAAAGATTCAGAGTATACAAAGTGGTACATAACATAGGCCATAACCAGTGATCCAAGACCGTCAAAGGCGGAATGCTGTTTTAAGAAAACAGTTGCAAGGCTTATTGAAATCATCAGGATCAGGGAACCGGTCCTCACTACCCGGTATTTCCTTAAGCGTTCGCTGTGAAGAACTGCAATGTGTACGCAAATGGAGTTATAAACATGGATACTGGGGAATACATTGGTACAAGTATCCGTGGAATAAAGAAACGCTACAATATCTGAGCAGATATTTTTTCCGGGATCAATCACAGGGCGGAAATCCGTACCGTTTGGAAACACGGTACAGATCACCAGACTGATGGTCATTCCTGTAAACAGCATGGTACACAGTCTGTAATAATCTTTTACATCAGTACAAAAAAAGAATAAAATAGCAGCAGCGATATAAACAAACCATAAAAGGTATGGAATAATGAAATATTCATTAAAAGGAATCAGGTCGTCTAAAGCAACATGCATGATATAGTAGTGGTTTGTCACCGTTTTTTCCAGGTGAATAAACCACGGAATATAGATAAAGGCGTAACTGAGGATCCAGACATGCCTGTACCTGTAAAGCAGATTTTTCATATAAGTCTTCCTTCTCCATTCTGGCGGTTGGTATTATGATTATCAACTTTGGAGGATTATATCATACTCGTTTTGACAGTACAATAGTATTTTACAAATGTTAATATTTATTTCAGAGAAGATTAAGCGAAAGGTTCGTTTTTTCTTCTTTCTATAATATGTGGTATATGCAGAAAGGGGTATCCCCTGCTTTGCTTTATTCCGGCGCCTTATGGAAAATATAATCTTTTTATAAAATGGTTGATAGACGGTCAAACTTTGTGTATAGTATAAAGGCAGACTTTTACACGAAAGGAATGGAATATGTTACAAAAATATATGACCGTTTTCTTTATCTCCATGGTTCCGCTGATAGAGCTTCGCGGTGCAATTCCATATGCAACAGTGATGGGACTTCCACTTTTTCCGTCCTATATCGTTGCGATTCTTGGAAATATGCTTCCGGTACCTATCATATACTTATTTGCGAGGAAGGTTCTGGAATGGGGAGCAGATAAGCCAGTGATCGGCGGCTTTTTTTCCTGGTGCCTGGAAAAAGGAAAGCGCGGCGGCGAAAAACTGCAGGCGAAAGCTGGACAAGGGTTGTTTATTGCACTTTTGTTATTTGTGGGAGTTCCCCTTCCGGGAACCGGTGCCTGGACCGGCACTTTGGCAGCCAGCCTGCTTGATATTGATTTTAAATCCAGTATTTTAGCCGTGATGGGAGGCGTCCTGGTGGCAGGGGCTATTATGGGCCTTGCCAGTGCAGGAGTTTTAGGGGCGCTTCAGTCCGTGATTTTCTAAGATATTGGTAGGAAGAAGGGCAGAATGGAACGAAGGAATGAAGAGGGATTAACGGAAAAAGAGTTTCTTTTGCAGTATCGACCGGGGAATTATGAACGCCCGTCGGTGACCGTGGATATGCTGATTTTTGCGGTGGATGAGGAGGAGATGGAAACAGAAGTTCTTCTCATTAAGCGGAAAAACCATCCATGCATCGGGCAGTGGGCGATTCCGGGAGGTTTTGTAAATGTGGATGAATCCCTGGAGACCGCGGCAGCCAGAGAGCTCGAGGAAGAGACTGGGTTAAAAGGCGTTTGTCTGGAACAGCTCTATACATGGGGGAACGTGAAACGTGATCCCAGAACAAGAGTCATTTCAGTATCCTACATGGCCGCAGTGCCTAAGGATCAGCTGACTCCAAAGGCCGGAGATGATGCCGAGGAGGCCTGTTGGTTCCAGGTAAAGAAAAAGAAGCTTTCTGAACTGGAGAATGGAGCCACTTATGCGCTTACTATTGAAAATGAAGAAGATCATATTTTTATGAGCTATCGAATTACCGAGACCTATGAGCGTCAGGGCATGATGTGGAAAAAGGAAACCGAGATCGATCTTTTGCCGGCCATTGATGTGCTGGATCAGGAAAAGCTGGCATTTGACCATGCTGAGATTCTAAACGTGGCAATGGACCGGTTGGAAGAATTGGAAAAAGAATATAACGATCAGATTTTTTAGAAGATTACACCGCCTGAGTAAGGCGGTGTTTTTAAATGATTGTAAGAAAATTTTAATCGGAAAATTATGGATTTTATGCTATACTGTTGTAAGAAATTATACTTGCATGCGGAAATATACAGGAGATAACAGAATATGGCGAAAAAATCATGCAGGCTATGGAGCCTGGTAATCAGTATCAGCATTCTTGCGTCAATACCATCGTACGGGGAGATGCCCCTAATACAGCCGTTTCCGGGAGCTACAGGGCAGACAGGGACGGGAAGCGGGCCGTCGGGAGGCACGGCCGGTGAGATTGGACCCGGGGTCGGTGCGGGTACCGGTGCGGGAAGCACTCAGACGGGAGACCTCCCCAATGCCGGAGGAACATTACCTGCGGACATAAAACAGCCGGTAATTCAATCGGAAGGTGCGGTCCTTATGGATGCGTCTACGGGAACATTGCTTTTTTCAAAGAATGGGGAAACAAGATATTATCCTGCCAGCATTACAAAGCTTATGACCGCTCTTCTTGTTGCAGAAAAATGCAGTTTGTCAGAAACGGTGACTTTCTCAAAGGCGGCCACCACAAACCTGGAATCAGGTGCAGTAACTCTGGGCCTTACGGAAGGGGACAAGCTGACGGTAGAGCAGAGTCTTTACGGACTCATGCTAAAGTCAGCCAATGAAGTAGCCAATGGTCTGGCAGAGCATGTTTCAGGAAGTGTCAGCGCTTTTTCTGCCCTGATGAATGCCCGGGCAAAGGAGCTTGGTTGTACTGGAACCAATTTTGTCAACCCCAACGGACTTAACAGCACCAGCCATTATACCACGCCTCATGACATGGCACTCATTGCCAGGGCAGCTTATCAGAATGACACGGTAAAAAAGGTATCCTCTACCTTAAGCTACCAGATACCGGCCACTAAGAAGGCTTCGGCCAGAACGGTGACCATGGGACATAAGATGCTTAATCCGGGAGATTCCAGATATTATCCGGGAGTGATAGGCGGAAAGACAGGCTTTACTTCTTTAGCCGGTAATACGCTGGTCACCTGTGTGGAACAGAACGGAGTCAGGCTGATTGCAGTTATTATGAAGAGTAAATCCACTCATTATGAGGATACGAAGTCTTTGCTTGATTATGGATTTGCCTTAAAGGCAGCCGGCGGGACAGTACAGGCTTCTTCCAAGGGCTGGGTCCAGGAAGGGGCTAAATGGTATTACAGAAAGCAGGATGGAAATAAGGCCAGCAACGAGTGGCAGAATATAGGCGGAGTGTATTACTGGTTTGACGCAGATTCTTACATGGCGGCCAGCCGCTGGGTTGAGAGCAATGGAAAATGGTTTTATCTGGGATCAAGTGGAGCCATGCTTAAGGATACCACCACGCCCGATGGATACCGTTTGGATTCTTCCGGTGCCTGGATCCGGTAGGAACTGGATGTTTTTGGCATAGAAAAAGAGCCTATAGGCTCTTTTTCTATGCCAAATCCTCTGAAGGAGCATTGTCCTGTTCTGTTTTCGTTTTGCATTCTGACTTCGGGGCAGCCTCACTTACATCTACCCGGTATTCCATGATTTCTTCTACATTGCAGTCCAGAATCCTGCAGAGCATATCAATGGTATGAGTGGAAACGAAGTTATTTTTTTTAAGCCGCCCGATTTGCCCGGCACTGACCTTGCAGTACTTTATCAGATGATACTGGCTGATGTTTTTCTTTTTCATGGTTTCCCATAGTCTGTCATAAACGATCATGATTTATCACCTCTGCCCTTAATTAAACCGTGATTATCCAGTATTGCATATTATCCATAAGTGGTTTATATTATGGAAAAGGAGGATTACATCAATGAAAAAGAATATATTTAACGTAATATTTTATCTTATCTGTTTTTTTGCTCTCTACAAATCCATCTACCGCATTGCATTTACAGTCCCGCCGGCTCCGGGAACTCCAGGCTATCAGGAATATTTATACGGTACCATAGCCATGAGTATTGGCATTGGGCTTATGATAATCGTACCCAATCTCATCATAGAATATCTGATGGGCAACTGGTCTTCTTAGACTTGACGCAGACAGGTCCTTCATTGTATGATGAACAGAAAGCAAGAAAAAGAATGAAGGAAGAAGAGGAAAAATCTGATGGGGTTTGCTGCCGTAGCTCTTTGCGCCGCAGTGGGCGCAGGCTTATATTTGCGTTCGGAGTATGAAAAAGAACAGCTTGTTGTAGAGAGAACTGTTTTGGAAAGCGCTAAGATAAAAGCGGATCGTACCATTGTGTTCCTTTCCGACCTTCACGAACACCGGTTTGGTGACGGTAACGAAAGGCTTCTGGCCGCTGTGGATGAGGCGGCTCCTGATCTTGTGCTCATAGGCGGCGATATGATCGTCAGCAAGGGGAAAGCGGATATGGCCGCTT
The DNA here is from genome assembly GCF_044987295.1 of Lacrimispora sanguinis. Taxonomy (NCBI): domain Bacteria; kingdom Bacillati; phylum Bacillota; class Clostridia; order Lachnospirales; family Lachnospiraceae; genus Lacrimispora; species Lacrimispora sanguinis. The sequence continues at coordinate 5,347,018 of NZ_CP173277.1, forward strand.
CCTTGGAGCTTATGGGAAAGCTGGCAGGCAAATATCCTGTCTTTTGCGGCAATGGCAACCATGAGAACCGTCTGCTTTGGGAACCTCAGGTGTACGGAGACTCATATGAAACTTATATGCACAGTTTGAAAAAACTTGGAATCAGAATACTTGACAGCAGGACGGAATGGTATGGAGAAGATATTGCTGTTACCGGGATTGATCTGGAACCAGGGGCTTACCGGAAGTTCCGTCCGGATCGTTTAAAAGAGGAAGAGATGGAACAAAAGGTGGGGAAGGCATCGAAGGAACGGTTTCAGATTCTGCTGTGCCATTCTCCCCTTTATTTTTCCTCATGCAGAAGCTGGGGAGCAGATTTGACTTTGTCCGGCCACTTTCACGGGGGAACCATAAGGCTCCCATACTTAGGAGGGGTCATGACGCCTCAATACCAATTTTTCCTTCCATACTGTGCCGGTGAATTTAAGGAAGATGGGAAGCATATGATCGTGAGCAGGGGGCTGGGAACCCATTCCATCAATATCCGTTTGAACAACAAACCTCAAGTGGTAGTGGTGGATTTAAAAATGAAATCATGATTTTGGGCCTTCCATATATTTACAGATGAAGAAGGATTTGATATACTGATCAAAGGCATGTCTTATTCTGCCTTGGAGGATTTTATGGGAATCTCTTATAAACTGGATAATTTCGAGGGGCCGCTGGATTTGCTGCTTCATCTGATCGAGAAGAATAAGGTGAATATCTATGATATTCCCATCGCGACGATCACAGAGCAGTATCTGGACTTTGTAAATCACATGGAAACAGAGGATTTAAACATTGTCAGCGAATTTCTTGTCATGGCTGCGACCCTCATTGATATAAAGGCACGCATGCTGCTTCCCAGGGAGACCAATGAGGAAGGCGAGGAAGAGGATCCCAGGGCCGAGCTTGTGGCACGTCTTTTGGAATACAAATATTATAAATATATGTCTCTGGAGCTTAAGGACCGGGAAGTGGGGGCTGAACGTCTGTTATACAAACCTCCCTCCGTTCCGCCTGAGGTGGCAAAGTACGAACCGCCGGTGGATTTGGACAAGCTCCTTGACGGGCTTACCCTGGCGAAGCTTCAGGAGATTTTCCGGGCGGTCACGAAACGTAAGTCAGACCGTGTGGATCCTATCCGAAGCCGGTTTGGCAATATCCGGAGGGAATCCATAAGCCTGGAGGACAAGATAAAATCGGTCATGGATTATGCCAGAGAGCATCGGAAATTTTCTTTCCGCGGGCTGCTTGAGCAGCAGCCGGACCGGACCCTGGTTGTTGTGACATTTTTAGCGCTTCTGGAGCTCATGAAGATCGGCAAGATCAGGCTGACCCAGGAGCATTTGTTTGATGACATGTTCATTGAAACCCTGGAACCGGAAGGAGAAGACGGGGAACTGGATTTGTCGGAACTGCAGGATGAAGGGGAAGGAATTAAGGGAGAGGAAATCGATGGAACCGATGGATAAGGAAACTCTTTTGCCCGATGGGCCGAAAAAGAGCACAAAAGAAGAAAAGTTGTGGGAAGCCGTGATCGAGGCGGTTCTCTTTACCATGGGGAATTCCGTTGAACTTAAGGCCCTTGCTGCAGCGATCGACCAGGATGAGGCCACGGCAAAGGATGCGGTTCTCCGCCTGATGAAGCGCTATGATACGGGAAAAAGAGGGATGCAGATCCTTGAACTGGAAAACAGCTATCAGATGTGCACGCGGTCTGAATATTACGAGAACTTAATCCGTGTGGCATCTGCGCCGAAAAAACAGGTTCTTACGGATGTGGTTTTAGAGACCTTGTCCATCATCGCTTATAAGCAGCCTGTGACAAAGCTTGAAATAGAGAAAATCAGGGGCGTCAAATCAGATCATGCGGTCAATAAACTGGTGGAATACAACCTGGTATATGAAGTGGGCCGCGTGGATGCTCCAGGTCGGCCGGCACTATTTGCCACCACAGAGGAATTTTTAAGAAGATTTGGCATCGGATCGACCCAGAATCTTCCGGTTGCCGATCCGGTTGTGACAGCTGAGATACGGTTGGAAGTGGAAGAGGAGCTATCTGAAAGCGGTGATCTGATTCCGGCAGAAGATAAAAAAGATGACTGACATTAGGAGGATATATGACACAAACTATAAAAATTAAATACTTTACTGATAAAATAGAACGCTTACGCTACATTGACGGCAAATCTGACTGGATTGATCTTCGGGCAGCACAGGAAGTGGAGATGAAGGCCGGCGAGTTTAAACTGATCCCTCTGGGGATCGCCATGGAACTGCCGGCTGGATATGAAGCCCATGTAGTTCCAAGGAGCAGTACATTTAAGAATTACGGCGTGATCCAGACCAACAGCATGGGGATCATCGATGAAACATACTGCGGAGATAATGACCAATGGTTTTTCCCTGCTTATGCGCTGCGTGATACGGTAATCCATGTGAATGACCGTATCTGCCAGTTCCGCATCATGGAACATCAGCCTGCTTTATGCTTAGAAGAAGTGGAACTTCTGGGGCATGAGGACCGTGGCGGTCATGGAAGCACAGGAAAACAATGATATTGGTGAGATAGTGGCGAATCGAACTTCTTTATTTGGAGATAATAGCATGAGAAGAAAGACAGGATATACGGCTGCCGTCCTTGGACTGGCACTGACAGTTACCATAGCAGCAGGCGGCTGCGGGAAAAAGGATTACAAATATTCTTTCCGGACCGCTGGAATTGAGGCTCTTAAGCAGGGCAATTATGACAATGCCGTGGAAGCCTTTGATCAGGCCATCAAATTATCCAAAGGATTAGTAGGTAAGTTTGATGTGGATGTGTTAAAGTACCGGGCAGAAGCTGAATACCTTGCTGGGGACTATTCTTCCGCTGCAGATACTTATGGGATCCTTATAAAGGTGGATGAGGAGCGGCCGGAATATTTAAATTTACGTTCTGTTTCAAGAGCTGGGGCCGGAGATTTAAACGGTGCCATAGAGGATTACAAGCGAAGCGCTGAACTGGATAAAGAAAAGAAGGCACCGGGCAGGATGAAAGCCCTGCTGGCCGCAGGAGCAGCCATGGAAAAGGATGGGGCGGCTTCTGATGCCATGAGTCTCTATGAGGAAGCCCTAAGTGACGGGGAAGAAAGCGCACAGCTTTATAACCGGATGGGCTTATGTAAGATGGCCGTGGAAGACTGGGATGGAGCGGCCGAATATTTTAAGAAGGGCCTTTTAACAACCGACAGTTCAGAGGTTCCGGAACTTTTGTTTAATCAGGCTGTTGCTGAGGAACGTAAAGGGGAATTTAAAACAGCCTTGGATTTAATGCAGCAGTATGTCTCCGTACACGGCTCTGATGAGGAAGCGGAACGGGAGATCACATTTTTAAAGACAAGATAGGTTGGAGCAATTGATGGCAGAGCTGATTGAGTTAAAGGAAATAGAAGAACGGGTAATTCTGGTGGCAGTCAGTACCGAGGATGAGAAAGATACACGGGCATCCTTAGACGAGCTGGAAGAACTGGTAAAAACGGCAGGAGCCGTTACTGTGGATAAAATAATCCAGAACCGGGAGCGGATCCATCCGGGGACTTATCTGGGAAAAGGAAAGATTGAAGAAATAAAGGACCGTATCTGGGAGCTTGATGCAACCGGTATTGTCTGCGATGATGAACTGTCACCGGCCCAGTTGCGCAATTTGGAAGAAGCCCTGGATACAAAGATTATGGACCGGACTATGGTGATCCTGGATATTTTTGCGTCCAGAGCCACCACCAGGGAAGGAAAAATCCAGGTGGAACTGGCTCAGCTAAAGTATCGGTCGGCCCGTCTGGTAGGGCTTAGAAGCTCCCTGTCCCGTCTGGGAGGAGGAATCGGTACCCGCGGACCCGGAGAGAAAAAGCTGGAGATGGACCGTCGTCTGATCCATGACAGGATCGGAATGTTAAAGGCCGATTTAGAGGATGTGAAGCGTCACAGAGAAGTTGTCAGGCAGCAGAGGGATAAAAACCATGTTCCCACCGCCGCCATTGTAGGCTATACCAATGCTGGGAAATCCACTCTGTTAAACAGGCTTACAGATGCCGGGATACTGGCTGAGGATAAACTATTTGCTACCTTAGATCCAACCACCAGGAATTTAAGCCTTCCAGGCGGTCAGCAGATCCTTTTAACGGATACGGTAGGATTTATCAGAAAGCTTCCCCATCATTTGATTGAAGCTTTTAAGAGTACCTTGGAGGAAGCCAAGTACAGCGATATCATCCTTCATGTGGTGGACTGCTCCAATCCTCAGATGGATATGCAGATGTATGTTGTATATGAGACGTTAAGGGAGCTTGGGGTTTGCGATAAAGTGATGGTTACGGTGTTCAATAAGATCGATGCGGCAGAAAGCGACGTGATCCTAAGGGATGTTTCTTCCGACCATCAGGTGAGGATCTCTGCAAAAACCGGAGAAGGCCTTGATGAACTTTCAAATCTTTTAGAAACCATTCTTAGAAACCAGAAGGTATATTTAGAAAAGGTTTATTCCTATAAGGAAGCAGGGAAAATCCAGCTGATCCGTAAATACGGACAGCTGCTAAAGGAAGAGTATCAGGAAGACGGAATTTTGGTGAACGCCTATGTTCCATCGGAGCTGTTTGCCTCTCTGGCAGACAATGCCGATGCTTTTAATGAATAAAAAACACAATATGTGGATTGGTGTTAAAAAACTAATCCACATATTGTGTTTTTTCTTTTCTTCTGGTATAATATTACTTATCGGAAATCGCTTTGGGATTACTGATAAAAGGCGGTTTTTTTATTGCCGTCCATTCGATTATGAAACCTTGTTTTCATAATGTACTAAATGATAAAAATAGGAACATAAGGGGTTTTGCAGAGGAAAGGAGTTTAGTTTTATGATCCAGGTGGTAAAGAGAGATGGGGAAAGTGCTGAATTCAGTCTGAATAAAATCACGGAAGCGATTAAAAAAGCATTTAAAGCCACTCAGAAAGAGTATAACAATGAAATACTGGAACTGCTGTCTCTTCGAGTGACCGCTGATTTTCAGGGAAAGATGTCAGGCGGCCAGATTGCAGTGGAACAGATTCAAGACAGTGTGGAACATGTTCTTGAGCAGGCGGGATATACCGATGTGGCGAAGGCTTATATTTTATACAGGAAACAGAGAGAAAAGATAAGGAATATGAAGGATACCATTCTGGATTACAAGGCTGTGGTAAACAGCTACGTAAAGGTAGAGGATTGGCGTGTCAAGGAAAATTCCACTGTTACCTATTCCGTTGGAGGGCTGATATTAAGCAACTCCGGTGCGGTTACGGCGAATTACTGGCTGTCTGAAATTTATGACCAGGAGATCGCTAATGCGCACAGGAATGCGGATGTCCATATTCATGATTTATCCATGCTCACCGGGTACTGCGCCGGCTGGTCGTTAAAGCAGCTTCTTCTTGAAGGACTTGGCGGAATACCGGGAAAGATTACTTCCTCCCCTGCAAAGCATTTATCCGTACTTTGCAACCAAATGGTCAATTTCCTGGGAATCATGCAGAATGAATGGGCAGGAGCCCAGGCATTTTCTTCCTTTGATACATATCTGGCACCTTTTGTAAAGGCGGATCATTTATGCTACCGGGAAGTGAAGAAATGCATTGAATCCTTTATCTATGGCGTGAATACGCCAAGCCGCTGGGGTACTCAGGCTCCCTTCTCCAATATTACTCTGGACTGGACCGTTCCTGCTGATATGGCAGAGCTTAACGCGATCATTGGCGGAGAAGAAGCGGACTTTAAGTATAAAGACTGTAAGGCTGAGATGGATATGATCAATAAGGCCTTTATTGAAACCATGATAGAGGGAGATGCCAATGGGCGAGGCTTCCAGTATCCCATCCCTACTTACTCCATTACCAGGGATTTTGACTGGTCCAATACCGAGAATAACCGTCTGCTGTTTGAGATGACCTCCAAATACGGAACCCCTTACTTTTCAAATTATATTAACAGCGATATGGAACCTAGCGATGTCAGGAGTATGTGCTGCCGTCTGCGCCTGGATTTAAGAGAGCTTAGAAGAAAAACCGGCGGATTCTTTGGTTCCGGCGAAAGCACCGGTTCTGTGGGCGTTGTAACCATCAACATGCCAAGAATTGCTTATCTTTCCCAGAATGAAGCTGATTTTTACAAACGCCTGGATCATATGATGGATCTTTCTGCCCGGTCATTAAAAACCAAGCGGGAAGTCATAACAAAACTTTTGAATCAGGGACTCTATCCTTATACGAAACGTTATCTGGGCAGTTTTGAAAATCATTTCTCCACCATTGGCCTGATCGGTATGAACGAAGTTGGCTTAAACGCCAAGTGGCTGGGTCAGGATATGACAAATGAAAAAACCAGACAGTTTACAAAGGATGTGTTAAATCACATGCGGGAAAGGCTGTCGGATTACCAGGAAACCTACGGAGACTTATACAATCTGGAGGCAACTCCGGCAGAGTCCACCACATATCGTCTGGCAAAACATGATAAGAAGCATTATCCAGATATCATAACAGCTGGAAACCCGGGAGATACCCCTTATTATACCAATAGCTCCCACCTTCCTGTGGATTATACGGCAGATATTTTTGACGCCCTTGATATTCAGGATGAACTGCAGACTCTCTATACCTCAGGAACCGTATTCCATGCATTTCTGGGAGAGAAGCTTCCTGACTGGGAAGCTGCGGCAAAGCTGGTGCACACCATTGCAGAGAATTACAAGCTGCCTTATTATACATTGTCACCAACCTATTCCATTTGTGCGGAGCACGGATATCTCTCCGGCGAACACAATGTATGCCCGATTTGCGGAAAGAAGGCTGAGATATACAGCCGGATCACCGGATACTACCGGCCGGTGCAGAACTGGAATGAAGGAAAAACCCAGGAATACAAGAACCGGACAACATACGATCCTGTCCGCTCCGTACTGAAAAAAGGAGCTGCTATGGAAAATCGGGATAAGGCACCGGTGAATAAGGCGGAGATCGCGGCAGGGACTTATCTCTTTACGACTAAGACCTGCCCGAATTGCCGGATGGCAAAGCAGTTTTTACAAAACATGGATTATGAAGTAGTAGATGCAGAGGAGAATGTAGAGCTTGCCACAAGGTTTGGGATTATGCAGGCCCCTACTCTTGTGGTTATAAAGAACGATCAGATCCAGAAGATCACAAATGCCTCTGAAATCAGGAAATTTGCGGAAAGCACGATCTGCTAAAAGAGATCCCTTCTTCCGCCAGTCCATCATTAAGATAAGGTAGTCAGTCAAAAGATTCTATGCTATAATGGCATGGAATCTTTTGTCATTTCAAGCAGAAGAGGGGCTGAGGGTATATAAGAATAACGGCCTCGTTTGGAAAGATGGCGGATAAAATATGACTGAAGAGGAGCTTAGAAAGATGGGTAGAGAAAAATTTTCATCACGTCTGGGATTTATCCTGATCTCAGCGGGATGTGCCATTGGCCTTGGAAACGTCTGGCGTTTTCCTTATATTGTGGGGCAGTACGGAGGAGCGGCTTTCGTATTGATTTATGCGGTGTTCCTACTTATTTTGGGGCTGCCGATTGTGGTAATGGAATTTGCCGTTGGACGTGCCAGCCAGAAGAGCATTGCGTTATCCTATGATGTTCTGGAGCCAAAGGGAAGCAAATGGCATTATGCCAAGTACTTGGGAATGGCGGGAAATTACATTCTGATGATGTTTTATACCACAGTTTCCGGTTGGATGGTTTTATATTTTTTTAAGATGGCAAAAGGAGATTTTGCAGGTCTTGATGCGGAAGGAGTAGCCGGGGAGTTTGGAAACATGCTGGCTAATCCTGTTATTATGGGAATATTTATGATCATCATAGTGATAGGCTGCTTTTCTGTTTGTGCCAGAGGGCTTCAAGGCGGTGTTGAGAAGATCACAAAATGGATGATGTTATGCCTTTTGGGTCTAATGGCCATACTGGCTGTTCATTCGGTGTTTATGGAAAACAGCAGGGCAGGGCTGGAATTTTATTTAAAGCCTGATTTTAGCAAGATCAGGGAAGCGGGGATCGGCGAAGTCATATTTGCCGCCATGGGACAGGCCTTCTTTACCTTAAGCATTGGAATCGGGGCGCTTGCCATTTTTGGAAGCTACATCGGCAAGGAGCACAGGCTGGCCGGAGAAGCCATCAGTGTGGCGGTTTTGGATACCTTTGTAGCTTTTATGGCGGGACTTATTATTTTCCCTGCATGCTTTGCTTTCCAGATCGAGCCAGGCCAGGGGCCAAAGCTTATTTTTGTGACCCTGCCTAACGTATTCAACAACATGGCAGGCGGAAGGCTGTTAGGAACCCTATTTTTCCTATTTATGTCATTTGCAGCTATTTCCACGGTAATTGCAGTTTTCCAGAATATCGTTTCTTTTGCAACAGATTTAACCGGATGCTCTATAAAAAAAGCGGTATGGGTCAATGCGGCTGCCATTATCCTTTTGTCCCTGCCCTGCGTGCTGGGATTTAATGTGTGGAACGGTTTTATGCCCTTTGGCGAAGGAAGCAATGTGCTGGACTTAGAAGATTTTATTATCAGTAATAACCTGCTTCCCTTGGGAAGCCTGATCTATCTGGCCTTCTGCACCTCAAAATATGGCTGGGGATATGAAAAATTCATGAAGGAAGCCAATGAAGGAAAGGGAATCAGGTTCCCCAAATGGGCAAGAGCTTATGTGACATTTGTTCTTCCTGTGATTGTTCTGGTGATCTTTATCCAGGGCTATGTGGCTAAATTCTTCTAAAAGGCAAATGCCATCCGTATGACAGCACAGAGGCCCGCAGGCCCAAACCTGCGGGCCTCTGTGCTGTTATCTTGCCTCATGAGATCATATCAGATTATTTTGAATGGCAGGGAAAAAAATAGACTTGTAAAAATAAATATGGTATATTATGTCATATCATGCAATATTTTCATGGCGGATTTCATATGCCATGTATCAACGCATCCAATTACATAATAGAGGACAATACAGATGGATAAGCAGGATTTGAATTATAAAGAGTATGTAGAAATTGCTGAAGGAGTTTACTGGGTTGGTTTTTTTGATGAAAGTGCAGGTCTTCACTGTAATCCCTATTTAATCGTAGACGGTGATGAGGCGGTGCTCATCGACAGCGGCAGCCGGGATGATTTCAGTACCGTTATGTTGAAAGTTATGCGTACTGGGATCAGTCCGGGTAAGATCAGCCGGCTGATTTACCAGCACTATGATCCGGATTTATGCGGGAACATTCCTCATATAGAAACGCTCATTAACAGCGAAGATTTAAAAATCATATCTCATCGTGAAAATAATATTTTCATCAATTATTATTCCATGAACACGCCGAAGCAGTGCATAGAAGAATTGGGGTTTCATTTTGAATTTGCAAGCGGCAGGCGTCTGGAATTTATAAGGACACCGTATTCCCACTCGCCGGGCAGCTTCATTACTTATGATGTGAAAACAAAAACATTATTCAGCAGCGATATTTTCGGAAGCTATGATCACAACTGGGACTTATATACACGGATTGGTGCGGAATGCAGAGACTGTACCCCTCAGAAAATCTGTCCTATCACCCAAAGAGTATGCCAGATAAAGGGCATCATAAATTTTCATCAGCGAAATATGCCATCGAAAAAAGCACTGCAGTATGCTCTTTTGAGAATCGAGGAACTGGATATATCCCTGATCGCACCTCAGCATGGCAGCCTCCTCGATACTCCTGCGGCACAGGAAGCTGCAATCAGACAGCTGAAAGAATTGACCAATGTGGGGATCGACTTTTTTCTGAAAGAGGAAGCACATTGAGGCGGGCTGATGAGATCCAGCTGGGACAAAAAATTGTAATGGAACGAACGCGTTCGGATGAATATGTAAAAGCCATGCTTGATCATTTTGTAAAACAGGCGGATAACCAGATTTATACCGAGCTGGTCTCGGAGATTATAGAACGGTTTGTAGACATTTCAAAACAGCTGGAAACAAAGAGCAGAGAATTGGAGAAAAGTGACGCCTCCCGCCGGGAAGCCCAGGAGATAGCATTAATAGGAAACTGGGAGCTGAATCTTTGTACTAAGCAGCTATGGTGGTCGGACACCATGTACAGAATATTGGAAATAGACCAGTCTGTAGAGCCGGATCTTATGATTTATTTCCAAAAGGTTTATCCCGATGATAAAAAGCTGGTGAACCAAATTTATTATGATATGCAAAACGGAATGGTGCCCAATGAGTACCGGTACCGGCTGCTGGTGGAGGGAAAACGGATCAAGTGGGTTCAGCTACGGTTTGTGGGATCAAAGGATTCTAGTGGAGTGCTTACCAAAGTCCATGGTACAATCCAGGATATCACCAGTACGAAAGCAATTGAGGAAAAGCTGGAGGAATATAATCATCATTTGGAAGATCTGGTCCGGAAAAAGGTGGCGGAAGTATCTGCTTCTCAGATGGCCACGATCTATGCACTGGTGAAGCTTTCGGAGTCCAGAGATGATGAGACAGGGGAGCATATTGTCAGAACGTCGCAATATTGCCGCCTCCTTTCGGAAAAACTTTGGGAAATGGGGGCTCATCAGGGAGAAATAGACTGGTCCTTTATTGACAGCATCACCCAGGCCAGCCCTTTGCATGATATTGGAAAGGTTGGGATTCCGGATGCGGTCCTGTTAAAACCCGGCAAATTGACACCTGAGGAATTTGAAATCATGAAAACTCATGCTACCATTGGGTATGAGACCCTGGCCAGCGTAGAAAAGAAGGATACAGGAAGCGCATTTATCAAAGTTGGGATGGAAATTACGCTTTGTCATCATGAAAAGTGGGATGGGAGCGGATACCCAAAAGGGCTAAAAGGAGAGGAAATTCCAATATCAGCACGCATCATGGCTTTGGCGGATGTGTATGATGCACTGCGCTCAAAACGCGTGTATAAAGAGAGTTATTCCCATGAGAAGAGTTTAGAGATCATTACCCAGGGGAGAGGCAGCCATTTTGATCCTTTCCTGGTAGATCTGTTTCTTGAAAATGGTTCCGCTTTCCGTGATATATTCGATGGGACTGTGCTGCAAATTTAAAAAGTTCGTGTTCTCCATTGCCTTGGGGGAACACGAACTTTTATATGCCATTGTTTAGATTTCGTAATAGTTGGCCTGGCCATCCAGCCTTTTTTGCTCTTCTACCAGATCTGCCAGGGTAATGCCGTCCACCACATCGGAGATCGCATGATCAAGCTTCTTCCATACAAGGAGTGTGGCACAATTATTGGAACGGCTGCATGGGTTTACTTCTTCTTCCAAACATGTTACGGGAACCAGACTTCCCTCTGCAAGACGCAGGATCATTCCAACGGTATACTCCGAAGGATCCTTTGTCAAATAATAACCGCCCTGAGCGCCTCTTCTGCTTTTTACGTATCCAGCCCTGCTTAAAATGGTAACAATCTGTTCCAGATATTTATCCGAAATTTCCTGGCGTTCTGCCACCTGATTGATTTTTGTGCACTCGCCCGGATGAAGTGCAAATTCAAGCATCATACGTAGGGCATAACGTCCTTTGGTAGAAAATTTCATGGTTAAAAATCTCCTTCCTAATTATTCTTATCTGTTTAGTAGGATATAAAATGATTGTACACGAAACCACCTGAAAAGTAAACCTCAAATTATCCGGCTTCCCAATTTATAAAAATGGATGTATACTAATACTCATTGGGGAATTGGGAAAAGAAGGGAGGATATTTGTGAAAAAAAAGCAAAGTACAAACCAGATCATCATGACGGAAGGTGAAATCTGGAAACAGCTCCTTGCTTTTTCTGTGCCTCTTCTGGCCGGAAACTTATTTCAGCAGCTTTATAATACCGTGGACTCTGTGGTGGTCGGCAATTTTATCGGAAGCGATGCCCTGGCTGCCGTAGGCTCAAGCAACTCTTTAATCAATTTAATCATTGGCATGTTTATGGGAATTGGTACAGGTGCAGGAGTCATAATATCCCAGTATTATGGGGCAAGGGATGAAAAGAAACTTCACTGGGCGGTTCACACCAGCATGGCATTAAGCCTGATCGGAGGCCTGATCCTGATCGTTTTAGGGGTGCTTATGTCCCCTTTTATTTTAAACTGGATGGGAACGCCTGAAAAGGTCATGCCCAGTTCTGTAGCGTATTTAAGAATATTTTTCTGCGGTTCTCTGTTTAATCTTGTATATAATATGGGAGCGGGAATATTAAGGGCGGTGGGAGATTCCAAAAGGCCTCTTTATTATCTTTGCGTGTCTTCTGTGATAAATATCGTCCTGGATCTGGTTTTTGTAGTGGTCTTTGGCATGGGAACGGCAGGAGTTGGATATGCAACCGTTATTGCTCAGGCAGTATCTTCTATCCTGGTCGTATGGGCATTGATTCGAACAGACGATATCTATCAGCTGGTTCCGAGGAAAATCAGGATAGACAAAAGGATGATGGTGCGTATCTTAAAGCTTGGCATCCCAAGCGGCATCCAGCAGTCTATTATTTCCCTGTCCAATGTCATAGTTCAGGCGAATGTCAATAGCTTTGGCTCTGCCACTATGGCTGGATTCGGCGCTTACAGTAAGATTGACGGATTTGCCATGCTTCCCCTTCAAAGCTTCTGTATGGCGGCTACCACCTTTACCGGACAGAATATCGGAGCCAAAAAATCAAAACGGGTAAAGCAGGGGGTAATTCAGGGTATTGCCATAAGTATGGCGTATACGGCATTCATTTCCGTAATTTTGTATTTTAATGCAGAACATATCCTTAAAATCTTTTCACCGGATGAAGAAGTGATTGCCTATGGGTATTCCACCATGCTGATTCTGCTTCCCTTTTACTGGACCATAGCCATTCACCAGATTTTAATGGGCAGCATCCGGGGCAGCGGACGGACAATGGTTTCCATGCTGATCGGCGTGGGAAACATGTGTGTACTGCGTATGATATACATTAATCTGCTGGTGCCATTTTTCCCCAGTTTTGGAGCGGTGATGTGGTGTTATCCTATAACATGGATTACAACGATGCTGATGGACTGTGTTTACAGCATAAAGGCTAAATGGATACCAAATGGAAGCAATGAATAGATAGGAGATAAAAGAGATGAAACATGGATATATCCGGGTTGCCGCGGCAACCCCTGACGTAAAGGTAGCAGACCCGGAATTTAACAGAGAACGGATTTGTGAGCTGATAAAAGAGGGAATCAAAAGGCATGCAAAACTCATGGTGTTCCCGGAGCTTTGCCTGACCGCCTATACTTGCGGCGATTTATTCGGGCAGGACGCTCTGTTAAAAAAGACCCAAAAGGAACTTAAAGAGATTTTAAAAGCAACAGAAGGCCACGATCTTTTATGCTTTTTAGGAATGCCCTGGGAATGGGGCGGAAAGCTTTATAATACGGCTGTCGCCATTCAAGACGGAAGGATTCTGGGTATCGTTCCAAAGACGAATCTGCCCAATTATTCAGAGTTTTATGAACTGCGTTATTTCCAGCCGGGAAACGATATACCGGTGATGGTAAAATGGGAAGATGAACAGATTCCCATGGGTACCAATCTGCTTTTTGCATGTGAGGACAATCCGCAACTTGTGGTGGCAGCGGAAATCTGTGAGGATGCATGGGTTCCAAATCCGCCGTCTATCCGTCATGCCACCGCAGGAGCGACAGTGATTGTAAACTGTTCTGCCAGTGATGAGACAACGGGTAAGGATATCTACCGGAGAAGCCTTATTACGGGACGTTCCGCCAGTCTGGTTTGCGGTTTCATCTATGCCAACGCGGGAGAGGGAGAATCCACTCAGGATCTGGTTTTCGGCGGTCAGAACCTGATAGCAGAAAACGGCGCTCTGCTTGCAGAATCCAAACGTTTTGGAAATGAGACCATATACGGGGATATGGACTTAGAGAGGCTGATTCATGAAAGACGCCGAATGACCACGTTTCCTCAGGCCGACCATACGAATTATATGGTGGTTCCCTTCAAGATGAAACAGGAGGAGTTGGAATTAAAGAGATATATTGATCCAAGGCCCTTTGTCCCGGATAATGCTAAAGAGCGGAATAGAAGATGTGAGGAAATTCTCTCCATTCAGGCAATGGGCTTAAAAAAGAGGCTTGCTCATACCGGCTGCAAGCATGGAGTGATAGGAATTTCCGGAGGCTTAGATTCCACTCTGGCCCTTCTTGTCATAGTCCGCGCCTTTGATATGCTGGAAATTCCCAGAAATCAGATTCATGCGGTGACCATGCCATGTTTTGGAACAACGGATCGGACGTATCAGAATGCCTGCACGTTAACAAAGACCCTTGGAGCAGAGCTTATAGAAGTGAATATCAGGGAAGCCGTAAGCCTTCATTTCCGGGACATCGGACAAAGGGAAGATGTCCACGATATAACCTATGAAAACTCTCAGGCAAGGGAGAGGACTCAGGTGTTAATGGATATGGCAAACAAATTAAATGGAATGGTCATTGGTACGGGGGATATGTCTGAACTGGCTCTTGGATGGGCCACCTATAACGGCGACCATATGTCCATGTACGGAGTCAACGCTTCCGTGCCAAAGACCCTGGTGCGCCATCTGGTGCGCTACTATGCGGATACCTGCGGGGAGGAGGCTTTAAGCCATGTGCTTCTTGATGTTTTGGACACGCCTGTAAGCCCGGAGCTTCTTCCGCCTAAGGATGGAGAAATTGCTCAGAAGACAGAGGATCTGGTAGGCCCCTATGAGCTTCACGATTTCTTCCTGTACCAGATCTTAAGGTTTGGATACCGGCCTGAGAAGGTCTACCGCATGGCAGTCTACGCCTTTACAGGGCTTTATGAGAAGGAAGTCATTTTAAAATGGTTAAAGGTATTTTACCGCAGATTTTTCAGCCAGCAGTTTAAGCGTTCCTGCATGCCTGACGGCCCTAAGGTGGGTTCTGTGGCAGTATCCCCAAGGGGAGATTTACGCATGCCAAGTGATGCCGTGAGCCGCCTGTGGCTGGAAGAACTGGAAAATTTATAAAAGAGAGGTACATTATGATAACCAGCAGTGCCAATGCAAGGGTGAAACAGGTGATGAATCTAACAAAGAAGGCCAAAGCCAGAAACGTAAACGGCCTCTTTGTAGCGGAAGGCCTTCGCATGTTTAAGGAAATTCCGGCGGACAGGATTGACAGCGTTTTTGTATCGGAAAGCTTTTTAAAGGATGAGACCCATAAAAAACTTTTGTCGGAAGTAAACTACGAGGTTGTTTCGGATGATGTGTTTAAGGTGATGTCAGATACCCAGACACCTCAGGGAATACTGGCCATTGTGAGACAGTATGCCTACAAGGAGGAAGATTTGCTGGCTGCACCTGGCCCGTCGTTTTTAATGATTTTGGAAAACATTCAGGACCCGGGGAATCTTGGGACGATTTTAAGGGCCGGGGAAGGAGCTGGAATCACCGGCGTGCTCATGAGCGATACCACGGCAGATGTTTATAATCCAAAGGTAATCCGCTCTACCATGGGTTCTGTTTTTCGCGTTCCATTTGTTTATACAGAAGACCTTACGGCTTCTTTAAAGGCCCTAAAAGCCGGCGGAGTCAGATTGTATGCAGCACATTTAGACGGCAGGAATAATTATGAAAAAGAGGATTATACTGTTGATACAGGGTTTTTAGTGGGAAACGAAGCAAACGGCCTGACGGATGAAACGGCAGCACTGGCGGATGCTTATGTGAAGATTCCTATGAAAGGAAAGGTGGAATCCCTAAACGCGGCGGTTGCGGCCTCTGTATTGATGTTTGAGGCTGCCAGACAGCGGCGGATGTAATTGTCAGAAAATTGTAAGGCTTTTTACAGGCAGAAATATTGAGAAATATTGGAACATATAGTATGATAGTATTAGTTCAGCCATACATGGCTAAACGATAGCGCATGTCCACAGATAGATTTGCCGGGCAGCTTTGCCTACAATGACAGGGAAGGGGAATGATAAGATGGCAGCAGTCTATTGGCTTATTGTATTTGTAGTGCTTCTTGGAATTGAAGCGGCCACCATGGCCTTAACGACCGTCTGGTTTGCGGGAGGAGCATTGGTTGCATTTGTGCTGGCGCTGTTTGGGATAAATACCCAGGTGCAGCTGGCGCTGTTTGTAATTGTATCCTTTATCCTTCTGTTCTTTACCAGGCCTTTTGCTTTAAAGTATGTAAATCGGAACACGGTTAAAACCAATATGGATAGTCTTGTTGGAAAAAAAGCCAAGGTTACGGCCACGATTAATAATGTGGAGGGAAAAGGCGCAGCAATCCTAAATGGTCAGGAATGGACAGCCAGAGCGCTGGAGGACGACAGAGTATACCCTGTAGGCGCTATGGTGGAAGTAAAAGAAATAAGAGGCGTAAAATTAATTGTGAGTATGAATCAGGAGGAAACATAATATGGGAGCAGTTGGATTTACAGCAGTTATTATTATATTGATAGTTATTCTTGCGTTATTGTCATCCTGTATCAGGATCGTTCCCCAGGCACAGGCACTGGTTGTAGAGCGTTTGGGTGCATTCTTAGAAACTTGGTCCGTAGGCGTTCATATTAAGATGCCTATCCTTGACCGGGTGGCAAAAAGGGTCAATTTAAAAGAGCAGGTGGCGGATTTCCCACCACAGCCGGTTATTACCAAGGATAACGTTACCATGAGAATTGATACGGTAGTATTTTTCCAGATTACAGACCCAAAGCTTTATGCATACGGTGTTGAAAATCCGATCATGGCCATTGAGAATCTTACGGCTACGACCCTTCGTAACATCATTGGTGATTTGGAACTGGATCAGACATTAACCTCAAGAGAGACGATCAATGCAAAGATGAGAGAAACCCTTGATATTGCTACTGATCCGTGGGGAATCAAGGTTAACCGTGTGGAGCTTAAAAATATCATGCCTCCGGCAGCAATTCAGGATGCCATGGAGAAACAGATGAAGGCAGAGCGGGAACGCCGTGAGGCCATCTTACGTGCGGAAGGAGAGAAGAAATCCACCGTTCTTGTAGCAGAAGGAAAGAAGGAATCCGCGATTCTTGATGCAGAAGCTGAAAAGCAGGCTGCGATCCTTCGCGCGGAGGCAGAGAAGGAAAAGAGAATCCGTGAGGCTGAAGGCCAGGCGGAGGCAACCCTAAAGATCCAGCAGGCAAATGCGGATGGAATCCGTATGGTCAAGGCTGCCGGTGCGGATCAGGCAGTTTTAGTTCTTAAGAGCCTGGAGGCATTTAAGACGATTGCTGACGGTAAGGCGACCAAAATCATTATTCCTTCTGAGATTCAGGGCCTGGCTGGGCTGGTTTCTTCCATTACGGAGATTCCTAAGGATCCGGTGGAATAATATCCCGATACCTGATGGGCAGCCGGACTACCATTTAAATATACCGCAGCAGGGGGCAGATGCCCTCTTGCTGCGTTTTTGGCATAATTAGCCGTTCGACGAGTTAAGGGAGAATGGAACTTCTTCAGTTGGTTTGAAAGGAGGGGTTATGGAACTAAAACTTGATTTAAGCAGAGAGTATGGACTGGTGCTTGAAGGAGGAGGGGCCAAGGGGGCTTACCAGATCGGTGCCTGGAAGGCCCTGCGGGAAGCAGGAGTAAAGATAAAGGGAGTCGCAGGCGTTTCCGTTGGTTCCTTAAACGGAGCTCTCATCTGCATGGATGATTTGGAACGGGCAGAGGAGATATGGAAAAACATCGAATACTCTCATGTCATGGCGGTAAATAATGAGACCATAAAGGCGTTAAAGGAAAGAGATTTCAAGAACTTAAATATTCCGGAGCTGTTAAGCAGCGGGTTTCAGATTGTAAAAGATGGGGGATTTGATATCGCTCCGTTAAAAAGCCTTATCGAGGAAGTGGTGGGAGACGAGGAAAAGTTACGGAACTCTAAGAGGGAGCTTTTCGCCGTAACCTATTCGGTTTCAGATAGGAAAGAACTGGCTGTGGATATCAGAAACGGCGATGCAGGGTCCATCAAGGATATGTTGTTAGCCAGCGCCTACTTTCTGGCTTTTAAAAATGAGAAGCTGGGCGGGAAACGGTATATGGATGGCGGAGGAGTCAACAATGTTCCTGTAAATGTGCTTCTTGATCATGGGTATGAAGACATCATCGTGATCCGTATCTATGGCCTGGGGTATGACAAAGAACGGGTGACGGAGATCCCGGAGGGAAGCCGTGTGTATCATATAGCGCCCAGGCAGGATCTTGGGGGAATCCTGGAATTTGATAAGAAGCATACCAGAAAAAATATGACTTTGGGATATTTTGATGCGAAAAGGTTCTTATATGGCCTTTACGGGCGTATTTATTATATTGATGCACCAAATACAGAACCTTATTATTTCGATAAAATGATGTCGGAAATAGAACTTTTTAAAATATATATGCAGGATACGCTTAATGAGGAAGGGATGGCGGCCCTTACAGGCTACCGTGCATTTACAGAAACGTTATTTCCCAAGCTTGCTGAAGAATTTAAACTGAAGGAGGACTGGGATTACAAGGATATGTACCTTGGCCTGTTAGAGGATCTGGCAAAACGTTTGAAGGTCAGACGTTTTCAGATTTATACGGTGGACCAGTTGATGGAAGAAATCGGGAAGAAGCTCCGGGCACTTGACAAAGTGAAACAACCCTTTCATGCATGATTATACAAAAATAAAAAAAGTATTGCATAACTATACGAAGTATACTATAATAATGTATAAAAATACAGAGAGAAAAGCGGAGGATGCAATATGAACTTAAAAGGAAGAAATTTTATCACATTAAAGGATTATTCACCGGAAGAGATTGGATACTTACTGGAATTAGCCGCTGATTTAAAAGCCAAGAAAAAACAGGGAATTACGGGAAACTCCCTGAAAGGAAAAAACATTGCCCTTATTTTTGAAAAGCCGTCAACCCGTACCAGATGTTCTTTTGTTGTCGCTGCAGTCGATGAAGGTGCACACCCGGAGTATTTAGGGAAAGATGATATCCAGCTGGGACATAAGGAAAGCGTTGAAGATACGGCAAGAGTTTTGGGAAGAGTATTTGATGGAATCGAATTCCGCGGATTTAAGCATAAGACTGTGGAAGATCTTGCAAAATATGCCGGTGTCCCTGTATGGAACGGACTGACGGATGATTATCATCCCACTCAGATCCTGGCAGATCTTCTTACAATGAAAGAACATTTCGGATATTTAAAGGGACTCCGTTTTGTATATGCAGGGGATGGACGTAATAACATGGCTAACAGCCTTATGATCGGAATGAGCAAGATGGGCGTTCATTTTACCATTCTGGCTCCTGAGAGCCTTTGGCCTAAGAATGAGCTGGTGGAATTATGCCAGGGTTATGCCGCGGAAAGCGGAAGTACCATCACTCTGACAGAGGATACGGATGCGGTTAAAGATGCAGATACCATTTATACTGACGTATGGTGCTCCATGGGAGAAGAGGACAAGGCTGCCCAGCGCATTACTCTTTTAAAGCCATATCAGGTGAATAAGGAACTGATGGAAAAAACAGGGAAAGACACTACCATATTCATGCACTGCCTGCCGGCTGTCAAAGGAAATGAAGTGACAGAGGAGGTTTTTGAATCCGGCGCATCTGTGGTATTTGATGAAGCAGAAAACAGAATGCACACCATTAAGGCGGTAATGGTGGCAACATTAGGAGAGTAAAACATGTATATACAAGAACGAGGAAGAAGTTTGAGAAACGCTTCCATGATTGTGGATGTCCTCCATATTGTAGTAGGAATCCTGATTGTAACATTGGCCGTCATATCATTTTTAAACCCGGAAGATCACATGTTTCTGTTCCCGGCAATATTTTTTCTGGCCGGTATGCTTAACTTGGTCAATGGGATTTATAAAATCAGACTGAGTGGCCGGGAGAAAAAGAAGAAAGCGGCAGGTATCGTTGTCCTTCTGTTTGGATTTCTTCTTATCGCCCTTACTGTAATCAGTGCGGTGAGCATCTGGTGGGGGTGATATCATTGAAAACTGAGATTCTTAAACTACTAAAGGAAAGTGACGGTTACTTATCCGGGCAGGAGCTGTGCGGCCGCTTTGGAGTTTCCAGGACGGCCATTTGGAAAGCCATCCGCCAGCTTGAAGATGAGGGATATCAAATTGAAGCGGTTCGAAATAAAGGGTATCATTTCATCGGTTCTTGTGATATAATGACGAAAACGGAGATAGAAAGTTGTATTGTAGGGAGATTTGGCCGGGAGGTGGAATACCACGAGGTCATTGATTCCACTAACATAAGAGCCAGGCGCCTGGCTGAGGAAGGGGCTTCCTCCGGAACCCTTGTTGTATCTGACTGCCAGAGTGCAGGGCGGGGCAGAAGAGGGCGCGCCTGGGTGTCCCCGTCCGGGAAGAACATATTTATGAGCCTGATCTTAAGGCCGGATATTCTTCCTGCTTCCGCTTCCATGATCACATTGGTGGCTGCTTTGGCGGTCTATGACGGGATAAAGGACGTTACGGGCCTTAATGCCGGCATTAAGTGGCCCAATGATATTGTGGCAAACGGGAAAAAGCTATGCGGCATTTTGACGGAAATGAGCGCCGAGCTTGAAGGAATCCATTATGTCGTGGTGGGGATCGGAATCAACGTTAATATGGATGAATTTCCGGAAGAAGTAAGACAGACGGCCACTTCCCTGCTTCTGGAAACAGGGGAAAAGGTGAGAAGAAGCCGGCTTGTTTCCGCTATTATGGAGGCATTTGAACAATATTATGAAGAATTTATCAGCCAGGGTGATTTATCCGGGCTGATAAGTGTCTATAATAAGCATATGGTCAATACGGGAAAGGAAGTAAAAATTCTGGATCGATCAGGTGATTATATTGGCACGGCACTGGGAATTAATGAAAAGGGTGAGCTTCTTGTGGAAGTTCAGCCGGGAGAGGTAAGACATGTGATCTCCGGAGAGGTATCTGTCCGGGGAATCTATGGATATGTGTAATGAAGAACCATTCGCTTTATGATCAATTACAAGTTTTAGAACCCCAGGAAAAAGAACTGGACACAAGGGAACGTTTAAAAGCAATGGAACGCCCGCTTTTGTCCTGGTATAAGGAGCATGCCAGGGCTCTTCCCTGGAGGGACAGGCCGGAACCATACCGGGTATGGATATCGGAAATTATGCTCCAGCAGACTAGAGTGGAGGCTGTAAAGCCGTATTTTGAACGTTTTATGGAGGCTTTACCAGGGATCAAGGATTTAGCGTCGGTGCCGGAAGACCGGTTATTGAAACTCTGGGAAGGCTTAGGCTATTACAGCAGGGCAAAAAATTTGAAGAAAACAGCAGAGCTTCTTGTAGAGCAGCAGGTCGGAGAGCTTCCGGCCTCCTACGAGGAGCTTAAAAAGCTTCCGGGAATCGGGTCTTATACCGCAGGTGCCATTGCCTCCATAGCCTTTGGCATTCCTGTTCCGGCGGTTGACGGCAATGTTTTGCGTGTGGTATCCAGGGTGACAGGCAGCAAAGAAGATATTTTAAAACAGTCAGTCAAACGCCGCATGGAAGAGGATTTAAAGGCGGTGATGCCGGAACTGGAAGCCAGTTCTTATAATCAGGGTCTCATTGAAATCGGAGCGATTGTCTGTGTGCCAAACGGTTCGCCTCTGTGCGGCCAATGCCCCCTGGCCTCTATCTGCATTGCCAGGATCAAGGGACTTACCGGGGAGATTCCGGTGAAAACCCCCAAAAAGGCCCGCAGGGCGGAGGATAAGACAGTTATGCTCTTATGGCAGGATGGACGAATTGCCATCCGAAAGCGGGATGATACAGGGCTTTTGGCTTCTCTTTATGAGTTTCCCAATGTGGAGGGACACTTAGATGAGGATGCACTGCTTGCCAGACTGGGAGTAGAGGATGCTAAAATTACTCCTCTTCCTGCTGCAAAACATGTATTCAGCCATGTGGAATGGCATATGATAGGATTTCGGATTGAACTTGGAGAACGGCCCAATGGAGATTTTTTATGGGTTACTGCGGAAGATTTAGAAAAAACTTATTCCCTGCCAGGTGCATTTAAGTCGTATACAAAATTGATCAGGTGATATAATGAAAAAGATTCTATTTATATTTAATCCGCGTTCCGGGAAAGCTCAGATCAGAAATAAGCTGATGGATATCCTGGATATATTCGCAAAGGCCGGTTATGAATTGTCGGTTCATGTAACACAGCGGACAGGTGATGCAATGGAGGCTGCTGCAGCATATGGGGATCGTGTTGATCTGGTTGTTTGCAGCGGGGGAGACGGAACTTTGAATGAAACCATAAGCGGTCTCATGAAATTGGATCATATTCCGGACTTGGGGTACATCCCTGCTGGTTCCACCAATGATTTTGCCTCCAGCTTAAAGATTTCCAAAAGCATGGTAAAAGCGGCGGAAGCGGCGGTTTTTGGCGAACCCTATTCCATTGATATTGGCTGTTTCTGTGGGGACAGGTACTTTGTTTATATTGCCGCGTTCGGGGCTTTTACAGAGGTTTCTTATTTAACCCCTCAGGATAAGAAGAATGTTCTGGGGCATCAGGCGTATATGCTGGAAGGCATGAAGAGTCTTGCTTCCATAAAGTCCTATGAGATGCGGATCGAGTGTGACGAGCTGACACTGGAAGGGGAGTTTATTTTCGGCATGATAACCAATACGATGAGCGTCGGGGGCTTTAAAGGACTTGTGACACAGGATGTGGCTCTTGACGACGGCGAATTTGAAGTGCTGTTAATTCGAACACCCAAAACTCCTCTTGATTTGACCAACATCATTAATTATATGTTTCTGAAGGAAGAACCAAATGAATACGTCCATAAATTTCGGACAAGGTCTTTGAGAATTCTATCGGAAGAGCCTATTGACTGGGTATTAGATGGGGAATTCGGCGGGACCAGGAGGGAAGTAAATATCATTAATTTAAAGAAAAGAATCCGAATTATGAGGAAAACGCCGAAAAAGCAATAAAACTGCTTTTTTGGCAGAAATATGTTGAAATATGGATTCCGGTAGTATATAATGAAAAGTTGTGTGGGCTTTATGTATACCTCTTAGCGAAAGGACGTTATTAAGTGGAAAAGGATAATTTTTTAGATAAGCTTGGAAAACTGGTCGAACTTGCAAAAACGAAGCATAATGCGTTGGACGTAACGGAGATTAATAACTTCTTTATGGGGGAAGAACTGACAACAGAGCAGATGGATCAGATTTATACGTACCTGGAGAATCGCGGCGTAGACGTGATCCCGGTCATTGACGATTCCGTTTTAACTGATGATGTGCTCATGTCAGACGACCTGCTTTTGGATGATGATCTTGATGACGGCTTTAAGGAAATGGATGAAGAAGATATTGATCTTGATGCCATTGACTTGCTGGAGGGCATCGGAACGGAAGACCCTGTCCGCATGTACCTGAAGGAAATTGGCACGGTACCTCTTTTGAATGCAGAGGAAGAACTGCGCCTTGCTAAGAGAAAAGCGGATGGCGATGATGATGCCAAAGAGCGCTTGATCGAAGCAAACCTTCGCCTTGTGGTCAGCATTGCAAAGCGTTATACAGGTCGTGGAATGAGTTTCCTTGATTTGGTTCAGGAAGGGAATTTAGGCCTTATTAAAGGTGTGGAAAAATTTGATTATACCAAAGGATATAAATTAAGTACATATGCTACTTGGTGGATACGCCAGTCTGTGACCAGAGCCCTTGCAGACCAGGCCAGAACAATCCGTGTGCCTGTGCATATGGTAGAGACAATTAATAAAATGTCCAAGATGCAGAGAAAGCTGACTCTTGAGCTTGGATATGAGCCGTCTGTTTCAGAACTGGCGGAAGCTCTTGACATGACAGAAGATAAGGTAATGGAGATCATGCAGATCGCCAGAGAACCTGCATCCCTTGAAACTCCTATCGGTGAAGAAGATGATTCAAACCTGGGAGATTTCGTGGCTGATAATAATGTTGTAACTCCGGAAGGCAATGTAGAATCCGTTATGCTGAGAGAGCACATTGATGCTCTTCTTGGAGATTTAAAGGAGAGAGAGCGCCAGGTGATCGTACTCAGATTTGGTTTGGAAGATGGCCATCCCCGTACTTTGGAAGAAGTTGGGAAAGAGTTTAATGTTACACGGGAGCGAATTAGGCAGATAGAAGCGAAAGCTCTTAGAAAGCTTAGAAATCCTGTTCGAAGTAAAAGGATCAGGGATTTCCTATAGGAAACAAGAGGCGTGGCAGGCTACTGCAGACGCCTTTTTGTGCTTTTGAAAACAGCAGGGAAGGAGCTACCATGAACCAGAGGAATTATCAGAAGGAATTGGATCAGGTCATTGCAGGATTGGAGGAGCAGGGAAAAGTCCCCAGGCTGCTTTTGCACAGTTGTTGTGCGCCGTGCAGCAGTTATGTGCTGGAATATTTATCCCGCTATTTTGAAATAACCGTGTATTTCTATAATCCCAATATAGATCAGCCGGAGGAATACAAAAGAAGGGTGAAAGAGCAGCAAAGACTTATTGCATCTATGGATTTTATTCATCCTGTAACTTTGGAAACAGGAGCTTATGAACCGGAAGAATTTCACCGGATTGTGAGAGGTCTTGAAAAGGAGCCGGAAGGCGGCGCCAGATGTTTTAAATGCTATGAACTGCGCCTTCAGGAGGCGGCAAAGGTTGCTCAGGCCGGACGCTTCGACTATTTCACTACCACTCTGTCCATAAGCCCTTTAAAGAATGCGGAAAAGCTCAATGAGATCGGTGAGAAGCTTGCTAAGGAGTATCGTGTCCCTTATCTTCCCTCTGATTTCAAGAAAAAAAATGGATATAAGCGGTCTGTAGAGCTTTCTGAGAAGTATAATCTATACAGACAGGATTACTGTGGCTGTATCTATTCCCAGAAAGAAAGGCAGAAGCTTTCGGAAATTTCCTAAACAAGAAAATGCTTTGTAAAATATGTAAAAGACATACGGGTTTGTCTTGACACAAATTGGATATTGTAATAAAATTAACTGCAAGGAGTATAAAAAAATTGAGGATAAAGGAGATTATGATATGTTATCAAAAACACTGACCGTAGTAAATCCATCCGGGCTTCATTTAAGACCAGCAGGGGTTCTGTCTCAGACAGCTATGAAATTTAAATCCGATGTAATTATCGAATATGGAGAGAAGAGAATCGTTGCTAAGAGCGTGTTAAACGTTATGGCAGCTGGAATTAAGTGCGGAACAGAGATTAAATTGATCTGTGAAGGCGAAGATGAGGCAGCAGCAATGAAAACCATGACGGAAGCGATTGAAAGCGGCCTTGGAGAAATGTAATCCAGTTTTTGTTTTATGAAAAAGTTAGTATAAGCCCTGGGAAGAGATTCCCGGGGCTTTTTCTGTGTAAAAAAGGGTGGAATATGCAGGGGTATCCGTTTGAAGGCTTTGAAAAAGAAGTATAGACTTAATTATTGAAAGCATGAGCTTCAAATAATTAGAAATTTGCACCAGAGTTTTAAAAAGGTTTGAGAATTGTACCATATCAGGAGAAAAAATATCATTAAAAGCTATAATTATAAGAATATAGCCGCATATATATCGAGATTTCAAATTATCTGAAAACTTAAGAATAAAATACGTTTACAAGAGGAAAAAAATGTAGTATTATCAACTAAAAATTTACTGTTACCCATTGGCACCCAAAAGCATGGGCAGGAAAGAGGAAAGGAAGAGGTTATGGATAAAGGTTTACAATCCCCTAATAAAAAGGAGTTGCCGGGCCTATATGATCCCCGCTTTGAGCATGATAACTGCGGCATTGGAGCGGTTGCCAACATAAAGGGCGTGAAGACTCACAAAACGGTGGAGCAGGCTCTCCATATCGTAGAGAATCTGGAGCACCGTGCAGGTAAGGATGCGGAAGGAAAGACAGGAGACGGAGTTGGAATCATGCTTCAGATCTCCCATAAATTTTTCAAAAAGGTAACAAAGCCTCTGGGCATAGAGATTGGAGAGGAGAGGGAATACGGCGTAGGCATGTTTTTCTTTCCTCAGGACGAGCTTGCCAGAAACCAAGCCAAAAAGATGTTTGAGATCATCGTAAAGAAAGAAGGGCTTGAATTTTCAGGCTGGAGAGATGTGCCGATTCATCCGGAACTGATCGGTGCCAAGGCAGTGGACTGTATGCCCTGCATTGCCCAGGGGTTTGTAAAAAAACCGGCTGATACGGCTAGAGGATTGGAGTTTGACCGGAAGCTTTATGTATCAAGGCGGATTTTCGAACAGAGCAACGACAATACTTATGTGGTTTCCTTAAGCAGCAGGACCATTGTTTATAAGGGAATGTTTCTGGTGAAAGAACTGAGGAAGTTTTTTCCGGACCTCCAGGATAAGGATTATGAATCTGCCATTGCAGTGGTACATTCCCGCTTCAGTACCAACACGAACCCCAGCTGGATGAGGGCTCATCCCAACCGCCTTATCGTTCACAACGGTGAGATCAATACCATTCGCGGAAATGTGGATAAGATGATGGCCCGGGAAGAAAATATGGAGTCCGAGTATTTCCGGTATGACATGCATAAGGTCCTTCCTATCATTAACCAGGAAGGTTCCGACTCTGCCATGCTTGACAATGCGCTGGAATTTATGATGATGAGCGGAATGGATCTTCCCCTTTCTGTTATGGTGACCATTCCTGCACCATGGGAACACGACAAATCCATGCCTCAGGAAATTAAGGACTTTTACCGTTATTATGCAACCATGATGGAACCCTGGGATGGACCGGCATCCATCGTGTTCAGCGACGGGGACTTGGTTGGGGCCGTTTTAGACCGCAATGGCCTTCGCCCCTCCAGATACTACATTACTGATGAGGATCAGATGATCCTGGCTTCTGAGGTCGGTGCCATTGACATTGAGCAGAGCCATGTGGTGAGAAAAGAACGCCTTCGTCCAGGCAAGATGCTTCTCATTGACACAGTGAAAGGCTGCCTGATCAGCGATGAGGAACTGAAGGAATATTATGCAGCCCGTGAACCTTATGGCGAATGGCTGGACTCCAATTTAATTGAACTGAAAAAGCTCCCCATTCCCAATAAAGGGGTTCCTGCCATGAACAAGGAGGAAAGGGCAAAGCTGCAGAAGACTTATGGTTATACTTATGAGGAATACAAAACCATGATCCTTCCTATGGCCTTAAACGGTGCGGAAGCAGTTTCTGCCATGGGAGCGGACAGTCCTCTGGCAGTATTAAGCAAAAAGCACCAGCCTCTGTTCAATTATTTCAAACAGCTCTTTGCCCAGGTCACCAATCCGCCCATTGACTCCATTCGTGAAGAAATCGTAACTTCCACAACGGTTTATGTGGGAGAGGAAGGGAATATCCTGGAGGAGACGGCGGAAAACTGCAAGATACTAAAGGTCAATAATCCCATTCTTACCTGTACGGACTTACTGAAGATTCAAAATATGAAGAAGCCTGGCTTTAAGGTGGAAGTGATTCCCATCACCTACTATAAAAACACTTCCCTGGAAAAAGCCATTGACAGGCTGTTTCTGGAAGTTGACCGGGCACACCGGGATGGAGCCAATATCATCATCTTATCAGACCGGGATATAGATGAAAACCATTTGCCCATTCCTTCCCTGCTTGCAGTTTCTGCGTTGCAGCAGCATCTGGTCAAAACAAAGAAGAGAACCTCCGTGGCACTTATACTGGAAAGCGGAGAGCCAAGAGAAGTACATCACTTTGCCACCTTGCTGGGATATGGAGCCTGCGCCATTAATCCATACCTTGCCCAGGAATCCATTCGTTCCCTTATTGAGATGGGCATGCTGGATAAGGATTATTATGCGGCTGTGGAAGATTATAACTCGGCAGTACTTCACGGCATCGTAAAAATTGCTTCCAAGATGGGGATTTCCACCATACAATCCTACCAGGGAGCCCAGATTTTTGAGGCAATCGGTATTTCAAAGAAAGTAATTGATAAATATTTCACAGATACGGTGAGCAGAGTGGGAGGAATTACCTTAGATGATATCGCCAATGATGTGGATGTCCTTCACTCAGCAGCCTTTGATCCCCTTGGCCTTGACGTTGACTTAACCCTGGACAGCGTGGGAAGCCATAAGGAGAGGGCAGGGCAAGAGGAACATTTATACAATCCTCTTACCATTCATCTCTTGCAGGAAGCGGCAAGAACCGGCAGCTACGAGACTTTCAAAGAGTATACCCGCGCCTTGACGCAAGAGGGGCAGACGATTAATTTAAGAAGCCTTTTGGACTTTGATTATACTAAGACAAAGGAAATTCCTTTGGAAGAGGTAGAAAGCGTAGAATCCATTGTGAAACGGTTTAAAACAGGTGCCATGTCCTACGGATCCATTTCCCAGGAAGCCCACGAAACCCTGGCGATCGCCATGAACCGGATTCATGGAAAATCCAACAGCGGCGAGGGCGGCGAAAGCCTTGATCGTCTGACGGTAGGTGCAGACGGCGTAAACCGGTGTTCTGCCATCAAGCAGGTTGCTTCCGGGCGGTTTGGAGTAACCTCAAGGTATCTGGTCAGCGCAAAGGAAATCCAGATTAAAATGGCTCAGGGCGCAAAGCCGGGGGAAGGGGGACAGCTTCCGGGAGGAAAAGTATATCCGTGGGTTGCCAAAACCAGACACTCCACGACCGGAGTAGGCCTTATTTCCCCACCGCCTCACCATGACATTTATTCCATTGAGGATTTAGCTCAGCTGATTTATGACCTAAAAAATGCCAATGCCAATGCCAGGATTTCTGTCAAACTGGTTTCTGAGGCAGGCGTGGGCACAGTGGCCGCAGGTGTTGCAAAGGCAGGTGCACAGGTAATCCTCATTTCCGCCTTTGACGGCGGAACCGGAGCGGCTCCAAGAAATTCCATTTATAATGCGGGACTGCCTTGGGAGCTTGGCGTAGCGGAGGCCCATCAGACTCTGATTATGAATGGGCTGAGGGATAAGGTGATCTTAGAGACTGACGGAAAGCTGATGACAGGGCGGGACGTTGCCATTGCCTGTGCCCTGGGAGCGGAGGAGTTCGGTTTTGCTACGGCCCCCCTTGTGACCATGGGATGTGTCATGATGAGAGTCTGTAATCTGGATACTTGTCCGGTGGGCATTGCTACCCAGAATCCTGAGCTTAGGAAGCGCTTTAAAGGGAAACCGGAACATGTGATCAACTTCATGCATTTTATTGCCAAAGAGCTTCGGGAATATATGGCAAAGCTTGGTATCCGTACCGTCGATGAACTTGTGGGAAGGACGGATCTGTTAAAGAAGAAAGCCGGTATGCCGTCTGAACGGGCAGGTAAAGTGGATTTTACCGCCATTTTAGGAAGTTCATATGCAGGAGAGAAGCTTTTAGGCTACGACAAAAAGCAGGTGTATGATTTTGAACTGGAGAAAACCACAGATGAAAAGGTCATCCTTAAGAAATTAAGAGAAGCCTTACGTGCCGGCCAGAAAAAGAGCCTTCATATTGATGTTTCCAATACAGATCGGGCCTTGGGTACCATATTTGGCTCGGAAATCACCAGCCTTTATCCGGAGGGGCTTTTGGAGGATACCTTTACCATCAACTGTTCGGGCAGCGGCGGTCAGAGCTTTGGAGCCTTTATTCCAAAGGGCCTTACTCTGGAGCTGGTGGGCGACAGCAATGATTATTTTGGAAAAGGGCTTTCCGGCGGCAAGCTGGTGGTTTATCCGCCTCAGGGTGTCAAATTTAAGGCCGAGGATAACATTATCATCGGAAATGTGGCCTTATACGGCGCTACCAGCGGAAAGGCATTTATCTGCGGAATCGCAGGCGAACGTTTCTGTGTCCGGAACTCTGGTGCCACCGCTGTTGTGGAAGGCGTGGGAGACCATGGCTGTGAATACATGACAGGCGGGCGTGTGGTGGTGCTTGGTTCCACCGGCAAGAATTTTGCTGCAGGAATGAGCGGCGGCATTGCCTATGTACTGGATGAAAAGAGAGATTTATATAAGAGGCTTAATAAGGAAATGGTCTCCTTTGAAGAGGTTACCAATAAATACGATGTTCTTGAATTAAAAGACATGATCAAAGAACATGTGGCTTATACCAATTCCGCAAAAGGAAAAGAGATCCTTGATAACTTTGGAGAATATCTTCCAAAGTTTAAGAAAGTCATGCCTCATGATTACAGACGCATGCTTAATACCATCGTCCAGATGGAGGAAAAAGGGTTAAGCAGCGAACAGGCACAGATTGAAGCATTTTACGCCAATACAAAGAAGTGAGGAGGAGCAGATCATGGGAAAGCCAACAGGATTTTTAGAATATAGCAGAAAAACAGGAAAAGCGGTAGAACCCAAGACTCGTATTAAGAATTATAACGAGTTTCACCTGCCTCTTTCTGAGAAAGAACAAAAATGCCAGGGTGCACGCTGCATGGACTGCGGCGTCCCCTTCTGCCAGTCCGGTGTGATCTTAAAGGGCATGGTTTCCGGCTGCCCACTTAATAACTTGATCCCGGAATGGAATGAGCTTGTATACACAGGGACTTGGCAGCAGGCTTATAACAGGCTGAAAAAAACCAACAGCTTTCCGGAATTTACCGCCAGGGTGTGCCCGGCTCCTTGTGAAGCCGCATGTACCTGCGGCTTAAATGGATATCCGGTAAGCATCAAGGAAAATGAGTATGCCATCATTGAACGTGCTTATGAAAGCGGCATAGCAGGCCCTGTTCCGCCAAAGATCCGCACCGGGAAAAAAGTAGCCGTCATCGGTTCCGGTCCGGCAGGTCTTGCAGCAGCAGACCAGCTGAACAAACGAGGGCACAGCGTTACCGTATTGGAAAGAGAGGACCGTATAGGTGGTCTTCTCATGTATGGGATCCCCAACATGAAAATGGAAAAGCAAGTCATAGACCGGAAAGTGGAGATTATGAAGCAGGAAGGTGTGACGTTCTTTACAGGCTCTGATATCGGAAAAACCCAGAAGGCGAAAGAACTGTTAAAGGAGTATGACCGTATCATCCTGGCCTGCGGGGCTTCCAACCCAAGGGATTTAAATGTCCCGGGAAGAGATGCTGAGGGGATTTATTTTGCAGTGGATTTCTTAAAGTCCACCACAAAAAGTCTGTTGAATTCCAACTTGCAGGATAATAGCTATATATCAGCAAAAGGAAAGCACGTCATTGTCATCGGCGGCGGCGACACTGGAAATGACTGTGTGGGAACGGTTATCCGCCATGGCTGTGCTTCCGTTACCCAGCTTGAGATGCTGCCAAAGCTCCCTGATAAAAGAACCCCTGATAATAACTGGCCCGAATGGCCGAAAGTATTGAAAACTGATTACGGCCAGGAAGAATCCATTGCCGTATTCGGAAAGGATCCCAGGGCATATCAGACCACGGTAAAGGAGTTTATCAAGGATAAGTCCGGCAAAGTAGTGAAAGCTGTGCTGGTGGGATTAGAACCAAAGACAGACGAAAAAACCGGCCGCACGAACATGGTACCCGTAGCCGGCAGTGAAAAAGAAGTTCCGGCGGATATTGTTTTGATTGCGGCAGGATTTCTGGGCGCACAGACTTATGTTGCTGATGCTTTTGGCGTGAAGTTAAACGGCAGAAGTAATGTGGAGACGGAAGACGGGAAATATAAAACGAACGTGGATAAGGTGTTTGCGGCCGGAGATATGCGCCGTGGACAATCGCTGGTCGTTTGGGCGATCAGAGAGGGCCGGGAAGTGGCTAAGGAAGTAGATATTAGTTTAATGGGGTACTCCAACCTGGCATAGTTAGGAAGGAATAAACCAGGAAAGAAAAAGGCTTTTGTAATATAGCTGAGCGATCAGCTATAGAACAAGAGCCTTTTTTTCTTAATCAACGATCAATTCCAGTAAAACGAAAATATGATGCATCACTAGCGATTATTACAACCTGTGAAAAAACCACATTCCTTATTATAGTATTAGTGGAAGGTAACAATTGTTTTCTACAGAAGAGACGGAGGGAATGGGGAAATTGAGAAAAAAACTTTTTAAAGGGTGTTTCAGAAATTGCTTTATCGGCTACGGAATCAAAGCAACTCTTTTCATATCGGTTCTTGCCGTATATGTCATAGCCAGATGGCTTTGAATTAAATGGAAAAAGCATCCTAATGGAGGAGGGAAGCCTCTTCACTAAGATATTTTTTTGCTAAAGGAATGAGGCTTCCCCCTACCAAATTTCCTGCAGAAATAACCATTATATAAAGGAATGCTTTTGCACCCCAGGCATTTCCCATAGTAAAATAAAACATATCTGCTATGCTATGCTCATATCCGGAAAGGATGAATACCATAACCGGTAAGACCAAAGATAAATATCTTCCAATACCGTCTTTTATGGTTTGATATCCTACCACTGCGATGCACATCATAATACCGCACATGACTGCCATGATAAACGTGCTGAACAGGGTGTCCGACAGTTTCATATTCACAAGTTCTCTTGTATGATCAATGAGTTTGGCCAGTTTGGTATGTCTGAATACAATCCCGGCTCCAACCGTTCCCACAAAATTCCCTATGTATACAATAAGTATTGTTGATAAATAGGAAGGCTTTTCATTAACAATATAACATACCTTTCCAGTGTACAGATTAAAACCAAAGGAATATATGGTAAATAATCCGATTGAAAATAAAAAAGAACCAGCGATGTGGTTTTCGAGAGTTAAATAAATGACTCCGCCCATACTGATGGCAATCCCGGCTATAATCGCGTTAATAAATGTTTTCATTGGTGAATACTCCCTTTTCTTTTTTAGAACGTTTGCCTTGACTGCAAAAAAGGTCTTTGCATGGCCACGTCATATTATAGCATAAGAAAAGAGGTTTACAAGAAGAATCTTCTTATTGAGATATTTTCCTGGTTCAGAGATAAAATACAAAAATGTTCACACTCGCACAATGACTAAAATTGTGGGAATCTAACAAAGGGTGAATTGGATGAAAAAAAGGTGGGCATATGCTGAAAATAGCGATTTGTGATGATGAACAAATAGTTTGTGCTGATATAGAAAAAATTATATTGGATTTTAAAAAAGAATCCGGTCTGGATTTGGAGGTCGAGGTATTTAATTCAGGGACTGATTTATTTAAATTTATAGAAAATGAAAATACATTTGATTTAATATTTTTAGATATTGAAATGCAGGATTTAAATGGTATTCAAATTGGGATCAAACTTCGAAACGAACTGGAAGATTATGTTACAAAGATCGTGTACATATCTTCAAAAGATAACTATGACCGTCAACTGTTCGAAGTGCAGCCCATGCACTTTTTATCCAAACCGATAGATAAAGAGAAAATTATTGCTGATATTAAATTAGCATTAAAAATTCTGGGGAAGAGCGGTGGTGTATTTTCGTACAAAATAGGGCATAGCGTTCACAAGATTCCTATAAAAGATATCTTATATTTTGAAAGTATGGACAGGGAAATAAAATTAGTTTCAATAAAAGGTACAGTTTATTTTTATGATACGATAGAAGCGGTTTTATCGCAGGTTTCCAGCTTTCAATTTATTCAAATTCATAGATCCTTCATCATAAACTATGCTTATGTATCTAAATTTAGATATGAGGAAGTTATAATGCAGAATGGTGAGTGCCTGCTTATAAGCCAGCGTAGAAGGAAAGATGTCAGAGATCTGCTTATATCATATGAGAAGGAGGAAACTCAGTGCAACTAAGCATGTATGATTTAATTTATCTTATCTCTAATCTCTTTAGAACATACGTTATTTATAAGTTTATGATGGTGTTATTTGACCGCAACCAGTTACAGGTAGAGGGAAAATGGGAGTTTGCATCTTATGCATCCTGTTATGCATTTATTTCAATCATTTACTTATTGACAAAGATTTCAATGGTAATGCTGGTTTCCAATATCTGCTTTCTTTTTCTGCTGACATTTAATTATAAAGGATCACTAAAAAAACGGGTGTTTTCGGCCATGGCAATTTATCTGACCCTTATGTGCATAGAGGTATTGCTAGTTCTGTTCATAGGATATTTTAAACTTCCTCTTCTAAAACAAAACAATTTTGACTCTATCTTCGGTATTGTTGTAATGCAGATTATCTCTTACGCAGTGGTTTTAATTTTATCTAAGTATAAACATATTAAAAAAGGGATAAGTATCCCCTCAACTTATTGGATGTGCATTTCGTTTATTCCTTTCGCATCAATATATTTAATGCTGTTGCTGCTTTCAACCGGCAATTTGAAGGTTTCATATGTTGTAGTCGGGATAATATTGATTTTGGTGACAAACTTTTCAGTGTTTTATCTTTATGATAAGTTATCTGAAATGTTTTTAGAACAAAGCCAGAAACTTTTATTTGCGGAGCAAAATAAATATTATGAAAAGCAGCTGGATATTATGAAATCTTCTTTGGAAGCAACCCAATCCATCAGGCATGATATGAAGAACCATTTGTTAACATTACAGTCTCTCGCACAAAACCATTGTTATAATGAGCTGATGCAATGTTTAAATGACATTATCAGTGCCTGTGAAGATCAAACAGTATTTTCACATTCAGGTAATGTCGTTGTCGATAGCATATTAAATTTTAAATTACAAGTTGCTACCAAACTTGATGCGGAAGTTTTTCTGGATATCAATTTGCCAAAGGATTTACAAATACCTGCTTTTGATATGGCAACTATCTTAGGAAATTTACTTGATAACGCTATTGATGCACTTGAGGCAATCGAAGATAAGCGCATGGTTTCAGTAAAAATCAAACTTAGCAGAGGACAATTTATAATTAAAGTTTCAAACACTTTTAATGGAATTGTCATAGAACGAGCCAATAATTTGATTACCAAAAAGAAGGATGACAGCAGTCATGGTTTGGGCATCAAAAACATTAAAAAGGTTTTAGAAAAATATAACGGTTCTATGGATATAGAGTATAATGCAACGACTTTTACTTCTATTTTACTGATGTATGTTGATTAAGAGCAGGGGATTTTTACCCCTGCTCCTTCTCTTTCTTAATTCTTCTATCGTTCACTACAAAAACATATATCGTTCACATCAAAAACTCGCACAATAAAATATTTATGTTATAATCAAATAAAATACAAAGGAGGTAACGATTTATGAGGAATTGGATTATTAAATTTGGTGGGGTAATTTCTGCGCTGGCTCTTATGATAACAACCTTAAATGTTAATGCAGCTTGTACCTTTTACGCACACCAGCCCAAACTCCCGGATGGTGCTGAGAAACTTCGTAAGTTTTAACAATGACTGTTTTAGCAGAACGAGTGGCTGCTATATTGCAAGAAAACGGATTCATTAGAGAAGAAGACAAAGAACTGTATATTTATGGGTTGCAGCAGGGGAAGAGCATGATATTGAATATATTGACCACCATAGCTATTGGCATTATCTTTGGTCAGGTTTGGGCATGCATATTATTTATGTGTGCCTACTTTCCACTTAGATCCTGTGCCGGAGGATATCATGCGAGAACCCCTTTGAGATGTTATCTGTTTTCGATTATGATGGTAATAGCAGCACTTTCATTCATGAGATTACCTGTATGGAACAATGTCATTAGTTTTATTTTGGTGATAGTATCCAGCATGGTGATTATGTTTTTGGCACCGGTGGAAGATAGTAACAAACCATTGGATGAAAAGGAAACTATTGTTTTTAAAAAGCGGTCCAGAGTTATATTGTGCGTTTTGGTTGGTATGATATTGATATTTCGAGTTATGGGGCTGCTTGAAATTTCAATCTGTATCATGATAGCATTAATTATGCTGTCTATTATGCTAGTATTAGGTAAACTTAAAAATTTGAGTAATAAAATATGGAAGACTACGAACTAACGAGCCAATAGAAAAGGTAAAGGTTCAAATGAAAAAGAATGACCGATACGATGATATTACAATTGAAGAACAGAAAAAAACAATTGCAAAATATTTTGATCAATTCGGGAATTTAAAGCAATTTCCGGCAAAAGAAAAAGAGAAAATTATAATTTTGGGAGAAATTGCAAAAAATTTTCCAAGCGGAGTACATTATAATGAAACCGAAATAAATTGTATTTTGAAAATAATTTATTATGATTATTCATATATCCGGCGCTTATTAATCGATTATGGTTTTTTAGAACGTTCGGATTCTGGTTCTGAATATTGGATTAAGGAGTAACCAGCCTGTTGATTCTGTAAGTAATTCTTTACTCTGGCGTTGTTTCGACAGGTAGGGGCAGATGTTACTTATATAAATAAAAACAGGAACTTAACTGATGTGTCAGGTTCCTGTCTTTATTCTATATGCGTTCATAATACGTTTTATACATTAAAGCGGAATAGGACAACATCGCCATCCTTAACCACATATTCCTTGCCTTCCAGACGAACCAAGCCTTTTTCTTTTGCCGCGTTGTAGGTTTTGCAATCCAGAAGATCCTGGTAATTCACAACCTCTGCGCGGATAAAGCCCCGCTCAAAATCAGAGTGGATCTTACCGGCAGCCTGGGGCGCTTTGGTTCCTTCTTTGATGGTCCATGCTCTTGTTTCAGTAGGACCGGCAGTTAAGTAGCTGATAAGCCCCAATAAATGATAACTGGCAGCGATCAGTTTTTCCAGACCGGATTCTGTAAGACCCAGATCTTCTAAGAACATCTTTTTCTCGTCTTCTTCTAATTCTGCGATTTCCTGTTCAATTTGTGCGCAGATAACAAAAACTTCACTGTTGTTTTCTTCTGCAAATTTGCGGACCTTTCCCACGTAATCATTAGAAGCACCATCATCAGCTAAGTCATCCTCACAGACATTGGCAGCGAAAATTACAGGTTTAAAGGTGAGAAGATTAAGAGTGGAAATAAATTCTCTTTCATCCTCATCCTCAATTTCCAAGCTTCTTGCCAGATTCCCATCCTCTAAGTGAGCTTTGATCTTCTTTAAAATCCCCAGTTCCTTTGCAAGAGACTTATCATTCATAGCGCCCTTGGCGGACTTGGAGATGCGGCGGTCTAAGATTTCTAAATCGGAAAAGATCAGTTCCAAATCTATGGTTTCAATATCACGCAGAGGATCCACACTTCCATCCACATGGATTACATTGGTATCCTCAAAGCAGCGTACCACGTGGACGATGGCATCCACTTCGCGGATATTGGAAAGAAACTGATTGCCCAGACCCTCTCCTTTGGAAGCTCCTTTTACAAGTCCTGCAATATCGACAAATTCGATTACGGCAGGGGTAATTTTTGCGGAATCATAAAGGGCGGCCAGCTGACCTAAGCGCACATCCGGAACAGGAACTACTCCTACATTGGGATCAATGGTACAAAATGGATAGTTCGCAGATTCCGCACCGGCTTTTGTAAGAGAATTGAACAAGGTGCTTTTACCTACGTTTGGCAATCCGACAATACCTAATTTCATAGCAATTACCTTCCTAATATTGTTTATATTCATAGTTGATTTTTATCTGCAACTAATATAGAATAGCATATTATCCGCAAAAATAAAAGAGAAAAACACAAGAATCAACGCTTTGTCGAATTATAGTTGAATATGTCGGGCGAATCTGTTTGATTTTTGTGTTTTCCCGGGGTAAAATAAAGAAAACATCGAAAGGAGAAGACGAATGGCAAATACGGCAGATATTAGTTTTGTTCATTTGGGAATTACGATAGACCATTTGCAAAACAGTATCTCAATATTTGGATTCCGCATTGCATTTTACGGGATTATCATTGGGTTTGGAATATTAGCAGGTCTCTGGGTTGCGACAAGGGATGCAAAACGCAGGGGGCAGGACCCGGATATTTATCTGGATTTTGTTCTGTATGCAATCATAATTTCTATCATGGGAGCCCGAATCTATTATGTTTTGTTTGATTGGGACAATTATAAAGATGATCTGCTTCAAATTTTAAATCTCAGGGCGGGAGGACTGGCCATTTATGGAGGTGTCATAGGGGCCGTCATAACTCTAACTGTTTATGCCAGGGTGAAGAAATTATCCTTCTTTTCCTTGGCTGACACCGGATGCCTTGGATTGATAACCGGGCAGATTATAGGAAGATGGGGAAACTTCTTTAATTGCGAGGCGTTTGGCGGATATACCGACAGCCTGTTTGCTATGAGAATCAGAAGAGCGCTGGTTAATGAGAATATGATATCGAGAGAGCTTTTGAACCATTTAATTGTAAAGGACGGAGTAGAATTTATACAGGTGCATCCTACCTTCCTTTATGAATCAGTCTGGAACCTCTGCGTACTGGCATTCATGCTTTGGTACAGGAAACGTAAGAGATTTGATGGGGAGATGCTTTTTATATACCTGCTTGGCTATGGTTTGGGACGAGTGTGGATAGAAGGACTCCGCACGGACCAGCTAATATTCTTTAGTACTGGCATTCCGGTGTCTCAGGCACTGTCATTAATTCTGGTAGTGATATCTACTCTTGTGCTCTTCTGCAAACACAGACAGATACGAAAAAAGAGCAAAGGAGAAGTAATGATATGATGATGTCAAAAGAAGAGTTAATACACGATATTGAAGAAGCTAGAGAAAGATTGAATAAAAGCATTGAGCATGACGATGAAGATGTTATTTATCACAGGAGTGTGGAGCTGGATAAATTGATTGAACAATATATTGCTGCAGGCTACTGACACCGTAGGCCTGTTATGTGTTATACGCAAATTTAAGTAAAACGCGGAAAGAGAAGGAGCTCTTTCTGCGTTTTTTTAATGGATCAACAATTATCGCAAAAGTAATTTGACACAATTCACAGTGGGAGGTAATATTTATCTATGATTTGTAGAAAACTGTTACAAAGACGGTAACTTTGTCCGGAGGTGGGGAAATGAAGCATTTGTCGTTTCGAATGAAATTGACTCTGGTGTTTATTATAACAGCCATGATCGAAGGGGCTATTATAGGGAGTCTCTCTTTTTCCCATAGCAAGGCGATTGTTGTAAAGAATAAAAAACAGGAAATGTCGGATACCATTAACCGCATTGATATCAATATCAATGTTAAGGTCCGCTATATCATGGAAATTCTTGACAATGCGGTGACCAGCCAGCTTGTACGTGATGCATGTACCCCCGGCTGGGACAATGGGGATAAGGGAGTCAGCCGTACTTATCTAGATGATTACTGCAGAAGTCTCATCAAATCAGTAGGGGAACAGATGGATATTTCCATCATCAACGCCTCCCGTGTAATGTATACAACGATCAATTCCAATGGACTCGATACTGGAACTATTTCGGGAGAAACATTTAAAAGTTATGAAGATGCCATAGGCGGCAGAACCAATAAGACTGTCTGGCTGGGTATTATGCCAAAGCTTTTTTCTCCCGGAGAAGAGCATCAGGCGGTTACCGTGGTCAGGGCCATTAAGGACAGGGATGAAGAGAAGAGTCTGGGAATTATGGTGATTGAGCTGGATCCGGACATGTTCAGCAATCTGCTTTTAGGAAATCAGGGGCTGTTTCAGTATCAGTACTTGTTTATCTTAGACCAGAAGGGACAGATAATCTGCAGCAATCCCAAAATAAACAATGGATGGCAGGAAGAAATTAATGACCGGTTCGAGCGGGGGATCCGTCGCTTTGAGTTGGTATGGAACGATAAGAGGTATTATGTCTGTGGACAATATAACGGCATCACCGGCTGGAGATCTTATTCGGCCATACCATTTGAAGGGCTGTTTCCCCAGGCGGGAGATTTGTATAAAGCCATTTGGCTGGTAGGAGTGGTGAGTACCCTTGGCATTGCAGGGGTCATCGTTCTTTTGGTTTATACCATGGCGAGGCCGATCAAGCGTCTTTCAAAGGCAATGGGACAGGTACAGAAAGGGGATTTTACTGTCCGGGTTCCCAATAAAAGAAAAGATGAAATTGGCGAGCTGACAGAATCCTTTAATTACATGCTGGAAGAGATTAATACCCTGATCAAGCAGGTTTATCAGGAAAAGATCGCCCAGAAGAATGCGGAGGTCCAGGCGCTCCAGGCACAGATTAATCCTCATTTTCTCTACAACACCCTGGATTCTGTCAACTGGATGCTGATTGACCGGGAAGAATATGATATCAGTGACATCATCCTTTCGCTGGCAGGCCTGATGCGCTACAGCATCGAAGATGAGAATGCCTTTGTGCCCCTTGAAAAGGAAGTTGGATATGTGCTGTGCTATCTAAAAATTCAAAAGAACCGTCTGGAAGAGCGGTTGGAATATTCTGTGGAGACAGAGGAATCTCTGGAGGCTGAACGGGTTCCAAAGCTTATCCTGCAGCCCATTGTGGAAAATGCAATCACTCATGGAATCGAGCCGAGAAACCGAAAGGGAAGGATCCGAATCATTTTAAAAGATCTTGGAGATGAAATGCTTATATCGGTTGAAGACAATGGAATCGGCATGACTCAGAAACAGCTTAATCATCTAAGGGAAGAAGTGCCTGATATAGAGAAGGAAGGTCATACCGGAATCGGAGTCAGGAACGTGGACCGGCGGATCCGGCTCCATTACGGAGAAGCCTATGGAATCTTTATAGAAAGCACATACGGAGAAGGAACGATTGTAAGCCTGCGCATACCCAAAGACCATGAAGCTGTTACGGAGGGCGAAGGAAAGAAAGGAGAAAGCGTAAGGAATGAAGCTGATCATCGTGGATGACGAACCGAAAATCAGAAAAGGACTTTTTAAGCTGTTGGAAGCCCAGGAAGGCTTTCAAGTTACCGGTGTATTTGAAGACGTCCGTACGGCTCTTAAAGCCTTATATGAATTGGAAGCCGACGTGATCATTACAGATATAAAAATGCCGGAAGTATCAGGTCTTGAGCTGATCCGCCAGATCAGGGAGAGGAACTTAAATATCCGCATCATTATTTTAAGTGGGTACAGTAACTTTTCCTATGCCCAGAAAGCCATTGAACTGGGAGTAACCAGATATTTATTAAAGCCCACGGACCCGAGGGAACTTTTATCTGTATTAAGAGAATTGGAACAAGAGCTTTTTCCGGAATCTTATGAAAAAGAAGAAATGCAGGCCCACTCTGCGGAAGGGGAAAATGAGGTTGGAAATTTATTGGTTTTAAAAGCAATTCAGTATATTGCAGTTCACTATGGAGGCAGGATTACGTTAAAGGATATGGCAGAGGAGCTTCATCTGTCCCCCAATTATCTTTGTGAGCTTTTTAAGCGTCATACAGGAAAAAATCTTATGGAATACGTCACCGAATACCGGATGCAAAAGGCGAAGTCATATTTAAACCATGTGGAATATAAAGTGGCAGATGTAGCGGAAATGGTAGGTTATAAAGAGGCGAAATATTTCAGCAGCGCATTTAAAAAAGAATATGGGATCACGCCCCTGGAGTATAGGAACAGGCGGCAGAGCCATCTGATATAATTCAAAAAAGACGGGAAAATGACTAAAAAGTTTCTCCTGTCTTTCTTTTATTTGGTCATAATAACAAAAAACATAATATTTTGGTGTAAATAGTAATCTGATAGAATTGCGAGGATTGTCGAGAAATGATAATCTATTATCACAAACAACTTACAAACGTCTGTGAATCGAGATGTATGCTCGGAAACTGTCAGATATTATCGCGATTGGACGAAAAAAAAGGAGGAACTTGGTATGAAGAAAAGATTTGGTGCATTACTCATGGCAGCAGTAACGGCAGCAGCACTCGTACTTAGTGGCTGCAGTACTGGTGGAAAAACAGAGGGTGCAGCTGAAACAAAGGCTCAGGCAGGAGGGAAAAGCGCGGCGGATTATAAAATTGTCCTTATCCTTCCAGGGCCGATCAATGACCAGAGCTGGAACGCCACAAACTATGCAGGTCTTACCGCTTGTAACGAAAAGCTGGGTACCAAAATGGAATATGTGGAAAACGTGCAGGCATCTGACTATGAGTCAACCTTCCGTGAATATGCGGAACGAGGCTATGACCTCATTATGGCAGCTGGTTCCCAGTTCGATGAAGCGGTAGCAGCAGTAGCCCCCAATTATAAGGACACTACTTTTTGTGCGGTAAATGGCTCCAAATGTGACGGAGTCAATGTGGCTCCCATTTTCCCAAAAGAATATGAAGCCAGTTATATTGCTTCCATTCTTGCAGGAAATGTGACAAAGAACGGAAACTTTGCAACCATCGGAGGTTTCCCCAATGAGCCGATGGAACATTTAATGGATGTATATGAAAAGAATTCTGTTAAGATCGCAGAAAGCCGGGGCATTACCGGTGCAAAGGCGACCAGAGCATATGCCAACAGCTGGAATGACGTAGCCCTTGGCAAACAGATGGCAGAGCAGATGATCGATAACGGAGCAGATACCATGTTTGTATACGCCAATGAAGTAGGTCTTGGAAGCATTGAAGCAGCTAAGGCAAAAGGCGCTAAATTTATCGGCTTTTCCAGTGACCAGACAACCATCGATCCAAATACCGTTGTAGCTTCTGTAAATTTTGATTTCAAGAATTTCTATATCTGGGCTCTGGGCCTTTATATGGACGGCAAACTTTCCGGAAATATGGTTCATGAAGCTGGTATTAATGAAGATATCTTTGTACCGGTATATACCGATAATATTTCCCAGGAAGTAAAGGATGCAGTAGACCAGGGAATCAAGGATTTTAAGGACGGCAAGGTAGATTTACAGGCGATGTTTGAGAAGTAAGATATAACCGGAGGGCTGACGCAGGAGAAAAACAGGATTGTTTGAACTGTGTAGCCCTCATCGTATGCGCGAGCAATGAGCTGGACGAATATGCTTGCATATTCATTCGACGAATGCCGCGACAACTAAGAAAAACCTGCAAAGCGTGTTTTTCTTAGTATGAAGAGGAGGAGCTTCGTGAATACACCATTTTTTGAATTAAAGAATGTATCAAAATATTTTGCCAGGGTCGTGGCAAACAAGGACATTTCTTTTTCTGTAAATAGGGGAGAGGTGCTGGCACTATTGGGAGAAAACGGGGCAGGAAAAAGCACGGTTATGAAAATCCTCTATGGCCTTTATAAGGCGGATGAGGGGCAGATCCTGATGGATGGAAAAGAACAGAAGATCACATCCCCAAAAGATGCCATGGCTTTGGGAATTTCCATGATTCAGCAGCACTTTTCTCTGGTGTCCGCCCATACGGTTACGGAAAATATTATTTTAGGCAATGTAAACGGCGTGATTGATTACGAGAAATGCAAAAAGGAAGTAGAAGAGCTTTCTTCCCAGTACGGGTTTCAAATTCCTGTGGATGCAAAAGTGGAGGAGCTTGCGGTTGGAGTGCAGCAGAAGGTGGAAATCCTTAAGGCCCTTTATTTAAAGACAAGCCTGTTAATTATGGATGAGCCTACGGCAGTGCTGACGCCCCAGGAAGCGGAAACGCTGATGGAATTTGTTAAAGAGTATACCTCCAGAGGAAATTCAGTCATTTTCATTACCCATAAGATGAAGGAAGTCATGGAGGTGGCGGACCGGATCATCGTTATGCGAAACGGAAGGCTTACGGGTGACCTTTCTGCAAAGGAAACAAATGAGGTGGAGCTGACAAGGCTCATGATGGGGAAAGAAATGGTGCCCCCAAAGCGGGAGCAGGCAGAAGAACAAAAAGAAAAAAAGGTATGTCTGGAGCTGTCTTCTGTTACGGTACAGCGCAAAGGAGAACCACCACTTTTAAGTGATTTGTCATTTCAGATCATGGAGGGTGAAGTCTTCGGAGTAGCAGGCGTGAGCGGAAACGGGCAGGAGGAATTATGCGAGGTGGTTTGCGGTGCCCTTCCTGTGACTTCGGGAAAAGTGCTTTTAAATGGCACGGATATTACCTCCACATCCATCAGGGAACGAATTGATCAGGGAATCGGATACGTTCCGGTAGACCGATACCGGGATGCCATGGTAGGAGAGATGACCCTGGCTGAAAATATGATGCTAAAAACAAGCTTTGATAAGAAGTGGATCTCACATAGCTTTTTAAATAAGAAGAAACTTCAAAATGATACACAAAAAGCCATTGATGAATTTGATATCAAGGCGCCGGGACCAGATGCCCAGATCAAGGGATTATCAGGAGGCAACCAGCAGAAAGTGATTCTTGCCAGAGAAGTGGGAAACGCAGGGAAGGTATTGATCATGGACCAGCCTACCAGGGGACTGGATCTGGGAGCTATCAATAACATTCATAACAACATCCTGGCAGAGCGGAAGAATGGAAAGGGGATTCTTCTGGTATCCACCGAATTGTCGGAAATTTTCCAGTTATGTGACAGGATTGCCGTTATCTACAAGGGATCTTTTATGGGAATCTACGACCATGACC
Organism: Lacrimispora sanguinis; assembly: GCF_044987295.1. NCBI lineage: Bacteria > Bacillati > Bacillota > Clostridia > Lachnospirales > Lachnospiraceae > Lacrimispora > Lacrimispora sanguinis. The sequence goes on from NZ_CP173277.1 coordinate 5,391,459, forward strand.
AACTTAACACAGAACGGATCGGTCTATTAATGGCCGGCTACAAAGAGGAGAAGGAGGCGTAAAGCATGAATACAAAAGTCAGGGACTTAATTGTGACAAATGCTGCTGCCATCATTGCCGGCTTGCTCTTAAGCGGCCTCATGCTTTTGCTGCTTCATATCAACCCGGTCGAAGTATTTGTATATTCCATCAATACCATGTTTTCGGATAAATATACCATGGGGGAAGTATTTTTAAAGGCGACACCCCTTATATTTACAGCGCTGGCCTTCGCGTTTACGTTTAAGGCAAATCTGTTTAATATCGGCGCACAAGGACAGTTTTATATGGGTTCCATTGCTGCCATTGCCTTATCTTTGCAGCTTGACGGAAAGGTTCCCACAGCGGTACTTTTAATTCTTGTGTGCCTGACTGCGGCACTGGCAGGCGGGCTTATGGGTGCTTTGATCGGATTTTTAAAGGCACGCTTTAAAGCCAATGAATTCCTTGTCAGCATGATGTCCACTTACGTTGCTTTGGCTGTCATGAATTATCTGCTGCGCACATTTTTAAAAGAGTCCAAAGGAGAGTATCCCCAGACCGATGCCATATCAAGGTCAGCATGGCTTCCTGTTATCGTAAAGGGGACCAGGCTGCATATCGGATTTGTGCTGGCGGTTCTGGCGGCCGTGGGCATCTGGGTTCTGCTTTATAAAACGCCTCTGGGATACCGGATCCGGGCAGTGGGAAGCAATGCTTCTGCATCCAGGATGTCAGGAATTGATTCCAATAAGATCTTTGTGGCTGCATTTTTTATCAGCGGCGCCCTGGCGGGAGCAGCAGGATTTACGGAAGTAAACGGTGTTCAGCATATGCTGATCCAGGACTTTAACAGCGGAGTGGGCTCCGCAGGCCTGGGAATTGCAATTCTTGCCAATGCCAATCCCATCGGAATCATATTCGCCTCGCTTCTGTTCGGCGCTTTAAATGTTATGGGAAATTTAATGGGACGCATGCCGGGAGTCAATGTTCCCGCAAGCATTGTTGATCTGATGCAGGGGTTTGTTATGCTGTTCGTTATCATATCCTATTTCTTCCGGCATTATCTGGAAAACAGGAGAGAGAAGCGCAGACTGCAGAAAGGAGCGTGAAACAGGTTATGATCATAAGCTTATTAAAACGTGCACTGATGATGAGTACGCCCTTGCTGTTTGGCTCCATTGCAGAAGTCATAGCAGAGCGTTCGGGTATGATGGTTACCGCAATCGAAGGGATCTTCCTTATGGGAGCCTGGGGCGGATTCGTAGGAACCTATTTGACCGGCAGTGCATTCATTGGAATTCTTGCCGCCATTCTTTCCGGGCTTGTTGCGGCAGCCGTGTATGGAGTGGTATGTATTTATTTAAAACAGCACCAGGTAGTCACAGGTACGGCCATTAATGTACTGGCAGCCGGAATCTGCACTTACCTTCAACGGGTATTGTTCGGAGTTCCCACCGCACCCCTTAAAATCAGTCCTCTGCCTGAGATCGCGATTCCCGTTCTCAGTAAGATTCCAGTTATGGGTCCGGTATTTTTCCAGCAGAATATATTGACCTATGTAGTTTATTTACTCATTCCTGCATCCTATTTTCTCTTATTTAAGACATCCTTTGGACTTACCATTCGTTCCACAGGGGAAAACCCGGAGGCAGTGGATGTGGCCGGTATCAATGTTAATGCAGTCCGGTTCTTTACGGTTCTTTTAGCCGGAGTGATGGGTGGCATTGCAGGCGCATTTTATTCCGTAGGATATTTGGGAATGTTCACCACAAATATCATTGGCGGACGTGGCTGGATCGCATTTGCCATCTGCTTTTTGGGCAACTGGAATCCAAAAGGAGCTGTTTTGGGAACCGTGGTATTCGGACTTACGGAGGCCATTGCGATTTATATGCAGTCGGTGGGAGGAGGAAGCTACTTCCCCAATGAATTATTCATTGCCCTGCCTTATCTGCTGACTATTATATTGACCGTATCCAGAAGAAACTTCAATGTACCCGCTAAGCTGGGTGTCGCATACAGCAAAGAAAATTAAGAATGAAAAAACAGGCATTCCAGGTCAGTGTGTTCCAATTCACTGCCCAATGGAATGCCTTTTTTCCATTATATGGAAATCCTGTCAGGACAACTGTTCCCAGTTACATGAAAGCAAAATGAAAATGAAAATTCATTGAAATTGTTCTTGCTATTTCACGGTAAATGTACTAGAATTAAACCATAAGTGGTGGAAAGTGGTGCAAAGTGGTAGAAAATGGTGGGATAGTGGTCCAAAACCCTACCGATGTACAAGCAGGTGATTGGTATGTTCATGGGTGAATACAATCATACAGTCGATGCAAAGGGACGTCTTATTGTCCCGTCGAAGTTCAGAGAGCAGCTGGGAGAAGAATTCGTCGTTACGAAGGGTTTGGATGGCTGTTTATTTGTGTATGATAATGATGAGTGGACTGCCCTGGAAAATAAATTAAAAAGCCTGCCGCTGACCAACACCAATGCCAGAAAGTTTTCCAGATTCTTTCTGGCCGGAGCCAGTACCTGCGAAGTGGACAAGCAGGGAAGAATCCTGCTTCCTTCCGTTTTAAGGGAACATGCAGGAATCGAAAAGGACGCAGTTCTAGTAGGAGTGGGAAGCCGTATCGAAATCTGGAACAAGGATGCATGGATCGCAGCCAATACCTATGAAGATATGGAAGAAATCGCGGAAGCTATGGAAGGACTTGGTATATGATGTTTGAACACAAGTCAGTGCTGCTATATGAAACCATTGACAGCCTGAATGTAAAACCAGACGGAATCTATGTAGATGGAACGCTGGGAGGAGGCGGACACGCGTTAGAAGTGTGCAAACGCCTTGGAACTTACGGAAGATTAATCGGAATTGATCAGGATGGGGATGCCATTAAGGCAGCCACAGAACGGCTGAAGGCTTATGAAGATAAAGTGACGGTCGTAAGAAGCAATTACGAAAATATAAAGACAGTATTAGAGGATTTAGGAATCGAAGGAGTGGACGGAATTTACTTGGACTTAGGGGTATCTTCTTATCAGCTTGACATAGCGGAAAGAGGGTTTACCTACAGGGAAGACGATGCACCTTTGGACATGCGTATGGATCAGAGGAATGAACAGACGGCAGCCGATATCATCAATACCTACAGTGAATTTGACTTATACCGGATCATAAGGGATTACGGAGAAGATAAGTTTGCAAAGAATATTGCAAAGCACATTGTAAGGGAAAGGCAGATAAAGCCCATTGAGACAACAGGAGAGTTGTCGGAGATCATCAAAGGGGCGATTCCTGCGAAGGTAAGGGCAGTGGGAGGACATCCTTCCAAACGGACATTCCAGGCGATACGGATCGAGCTGAATAAGGAACTGGAGGTTTTAATAAATTCCATTGATACCATGATTGACCTGTTAAATCCTGGTGGACGGTTATCCATTATCACCTTTCACTCTCTGGAAGACCGGATTGTGAAGACGAGATTTAAAACCAATGAAGACCCTTGTATTTGCCCGTCGAATTTTCCGGTCTGCGTTTGCGGAAAAAAGAGCAAAGGCAAGGTGATTACAAGAAAACCCATTGTACCGTCGGAAGAAGAGATTGAAGAAAACAAACGTTCAAAGAGTTCAAAGCTTCGGGTATTTGAACGAATTTAAAAGGGAGGAAGAGAGAGTGGCTGCAAGAAAGAATGTGCGTTCCTATGGGAGCTCTACTTACGTACAGGGCAATACTGTCCGTAAAACCATGCCGGTTCCAATGCCGGTTCATACACCAGAAGAAATCCGTCGTCCATCAGTAAACCATCAGGTCAGAAGAAATCGTGAAAAAGCTTTGCAGATGGATTTGCCATATGTGGTCATGCTGACCATTGCCGCAGTCTGCACCCTCTGCCTGTGCGTGAATTATCTGCATTTGCAATCCTCTATTACAGCCAGTATTCATGGCGTTGAGCTTTTAGAAGCAGAGTTAGAACATTTGAAAACTGAAAATAATGCATTGGAAATGAACATCAACACTTCTGTCGATTTGGATCATGTGTATAAAGTGGCTACTGAGGAACTTGGAATGGTCTATGCGAATAAGGACCAGATCCTTCACTATGACAAGACGGAAAGTGAGTATGTAAGACAGAATGAGGATATCCCGAAGCACTAATAAAAACAGGAATAAGAAGAGTAAGGTATTTCCCCGTTATATGCAGGAAAAGCTGGCGATTACCGTCCTGGTAATTACGCTGGCTTTGTTTGCATTAGTTATGACCTTGTATAACTTAATGACGAATAAAAAGGAAGATTACAATCAGATTGTGCTGTCCCAGCAGGAATATGACAGCCGTATCATTCCCTTTAAGCGAGGGGATATCATGGACCGTAACGGAACTTATCTTGCAACCAGTGAAAAGGTATACAACTTGATCCTGGATCCCAAACAGATCATGTCGGACCAGGATTCCTATCTGGAACCGAGTGTAACGGCCCTGACCGAATGCTTTGGCTATGACCGGACGGAAATCATGAATCTGATACAGGAAAAGAAAGATAAGCAGTATGTACGGTATGCAAAGCAGCTTACATATGACGATAAACAAAAATATGATAAATATAAGGCAGACCAATCCGATGCGCTGAAAAAAAGCGGGAAGGCCATTAAAGGAATCTGGTTTGAAGATGAGTATAAAAGGGTGTATCCCTATAACTCCATGGGCTGCAATCTCATTGGCTTTGCCAACGGGGACGGCATGGATGGGACCGGAGGAATCGAGCAGTTCTATAATACGACCCTTATGGGAATCAACGGAAGGGAATACGGATACTTAAATGATGACTCCAACTTAGAGAGAGTTATAAAACCTGCATCCAATGGCAACACCGTGGTTTCCACCATGGATGTGAATATCCAGAAGATCGTTGAAAAACATATCAATGAGTGGGAACAGAATACAGGAAGCAAACGGGTAGGCGTAATCGTTATGGATCCCAATAACGGCGAGGTCCTGGCCATGGCAAATGACAAGGCATTTGATTTAAACAATCCAAGAGCCTTAAGGTCTGAGTACACCGATGATGTACTGCGGCAGCTTGGAATCAAAGAAGCCATGGACGATTACAAGAGAAAGAATAAGGATGCCCAGCCCTTAACGGAGGCAAACGTTACAGAGCATTATTCGAGTGAAGAGATCAAATCCCTGGGAACCCAGGTGGCATGGAACCAGACCTGGCGTAATTTCTGCATCAGTGACGGATTTGAGCCGGGGTCTACAGAAAAGATTTTTACCGTATCTGCCGCCATGGAAGAAGGGGCTATTACCGGTAAGGAAACATATGAGTGCAACAAGTTCCTTGAAGTGGGAGGGCATAAGATCAACTGCGTCAGCAGATACGGGCATGGCCTGATTACCGTTGAGGAAGGCCTGATGAAGTCCTGCAACGTAGTCATGATGCGGATTGCTCAGCAGATGGGAAAAGAAAAATTCTATAAGTATCAGCAGATTTTCGGCTTCGGCTCCAAGACCGGGATCGACCTGCCTGGAGAAGCAGATAATAAGACTCTTGTTTATACCCAGAATACGGCGGGTCCTACGGATCTAGCAACCAACTCCTTTGGACAGAACTTCAGCACGACCATGATCCAGATGGCCGCTGCCTATAGCTCCGTGATCAATGGAGGTTCCTATTATGAACCTCATGTGGTGAAGCAGGTTCTGAACGAGCAGGGTTCTGTTATTAAAAAGGTAGAACCGGTTCTTGTCAGGGAAACGGTATCGGAATCAACGACCAAATTCATCAATGAAGCCCTGTTTAAGACCGTTAATGCAGTAGGAGGAACGGGAGGAGCTGCAAGAGTTGTTGGATATAAGGTTGCCGGTAAGACCGGTACTGCGGAGAAGATTCCCCGTGATAAGACCAATTATGTGGTATCCTTCTGCGGTTATGCTCCGGCGGACAATCCTCAGGTTTTAGTATACGTTGTGGTTGATGAGCCTCATGTGGAGGATCAGCCTCACAGTACCTATGCCAGCCAGATTTTCCAGAAGATTATGACGGAGATTCTTCCTTATATAAATGTATTTCCGGATACAGATGCGGAGACCTCACCATTGCCTGATGAGGCAGCTAAGCTTCCTGAGCAGGAAGGGATAACCAGTGAAACAGAAAGCGCATCCCAGGGAGAAACTGCAGCCGATGAATCAAGTGCAGAAGAAACCACTGAACAGGCTCCTACCATGGAAAACGGAAACCCGATTCCAGATGAGTATTTAAACCCTTCGGAAGAATACGTCAACAGAGAGGAAGGGGATGACGGTTCCAATCTCCCGGCAGCACTTCCCTCAGAAGAGACAACGGCCCAATAAGGAACTTTTTTAAAGAACTCATAAAAAGTCCTGAAAATCATATACTGTAGAAATAATGGTGATGGAGCAGTGCATGAGTTCAAATAAGACACATCACAGAGAAAAAATAGCCATCCTGTTTTTCCTGTTATTTCTTGCCATGACAGGGCTAATGGGGCGGCTTATTTTTCTAATGGTCTTTCGTTCTGAACATTACAGTGCCATGGCATTGGACCTTCATGAACGGGAAAGGACCATAAAAGCCGCCAGAGGAAATATTATTGATGCCAATGGAACCGTCATTGCCACCAATCGGACGGTGTGTACCATATCGGTCATACATAACCAGATCAGAAAAGCGGATGAGGTTGTGGCAGTCCTTTCCAAGGAGCTGGGTCTCCAGGAGGAAGACGTTCGGAAAAAGGTAGAAAAGTACAGTTCAAGGGAAATTATTAAAACCAATGTAGACAAGGCTATGGGAGATTTGATCCGGTCCTACCATTTGGACGGTGTAAAAGTGGATGAGGATTACAAGCGTTATTATCCCTATGATACCCTTGCCTCCACGGTTCTTGGTTTTACGGGAGGAGATAATCAGGGGATCATCGGCCTGGAGGTAAAATACGAACAATATTTAAAAGGCCTGAACGGAAAAATCCTGACCATGTCCGATGCAGCAGGAATAGAGATAGAAAATGCGGCAGAGGATCGGATTGAGCCTGTGGCAGGGCAGGATTTATATATCAGCCTGGATGTCAATATCCAGCGGTATTGCGAGCAGGCAGCTTATCAGGTTATGGAGAAAAAAGGCGCAAAAAGAGTGTCAATTATTGTTATGAATCCTCAGAATGGGGAAATTATGGCAATGGTAAATGCGCCTGAATTTAATTTAAATGATCCGTTTACACTAAATGCAGACGCCGGAGTTCCTGCATCTGACAAGGAAAAACAGGATCTGCTAAACAAGATGTGGAGAAATCCCTGTATTAACGACACGTATGAACCAGGGTCAACCTTTAAGATCGTTACTGCAGCCGCAGGGCTGGAAGCCGGAGTGGTAAAGCTTGATGACCATTTCTCGTGTCCAGGTTTTCGGGTGGTAGAGGACCGGAAAATCAGGTGTCACAAAGTGGGAGGCCATGGATCTGAAACATTTCTCCAGGGCATGATGAATTCCTGCAACCCTGTTCTGATCGATGTAGGGCAGCGCCTTGGCGTTGATAATTATTATAAATATTTTGAACAATTCGGTTTAAAGGGAAAGACCGGAATCGATCTTCCCGGCGAGGCAGCCACCATTATGCATAAAAAGGATAATATGGGGCTTGTGGAGCTGGCAACCGTTTCGTTCGGCCAGTCTTTCCAGATTACGCCGCTGCAGCTGATTACGACCGCTTCTGCTATCGTTAACGGCGGAAACCGTGTGACGCCTCATTTTGGTGTGAAGTCAGTGAGCACCGACGGAACTTCGGTCCAACCGTTTACTTATCCGGTAAGCGAAGGGATCATATCTCCCCAGACCAGCGAAACCATGCGCTATATCCTGGAACAAGTTGTGGCGGAGGGAAGCGGAAAAAGAGGGCAAGTCGACGGCTATCGGGTTGGCGGAAAAACAGCAACATCCGAAAAACTTCCAAGAAGTTTAAAAAAGTACATTTCCTCCTTTATAGGCTTTGCACCGGCGGATAATCCACAGGTGATTGCACTCATAACCATCGATGAACCGGAGGGGATTTATTACGGCGGAACCATTGCTGCACCGGTGATTGCCGACATTTTTAAGAATATTCTTCCATATCTGGGAATAGAGCCAACCGAGGAAAAAACTGCTTCGGCGTTTCGAATCTATGGTTGATTATTCAGGCAAAAAGACGTATACTACTTACTGTGTACTTTTGAAATACAAATACATAAAATATTGAGGTGTGACATGATTAACGAAACGATTCTGGCAATCATCATAGCATTTGCAATCAGCGCCATGCTGTGTCCCATTGTAATACCATTTCTTCACAGGTTAAAATTTGGCCAGGAGGTCCGCAAGGAAGGGCCTGAAAGCCATTTGAAAAAGCAGGGTACTCCGACCATGGGAGGACTGATCATATTGACCAGCATCATCATTACATCGCTGTTCTATGTGAGGGAATATCCCAAGATCATTCCTGTGCTTTTTGTGACAGTTGGATTTGGTATCGTTGGGTTCCTTGATGATTACATTAAGATCGTAATGAAGCGGTCAGAGGGGCTTACGCCTGTTCAAAAGATGGCGGGGCAGTTAATCATTACAGGCATCTTTGCCTATTATCTGCTTCATTCAAAGGATGTGGGTACGGGAATGTTGATTCCCTTTACCGGAGGCTTTGAAAAAGGGCTGTATCTGAATTTAGGAATACTCTTCGTACCGGCGGTATTTTTTCTCGTAATAGGAACCGATAATGGTGTGAATTTTACCGATGGCTTAGATGGACTTTGTACCAGCGTGACCATTCTGGTGGCGACCTTCTTAACCGTGGTTTCTATTGGGGAAAATACCGGCATCAGTCCCATTACCGGTGCGGTTGTGGGAAGTCTTTTGGGATTTCTGCTGTTTAACGTGTATCCTGCCAGGGTGTTCATGGGAGACACCGGTTCCCTTGGGCTTGGAGGATTTGTTGCTTCCAGCGCCTTTATGATGCAGATTCCTATCTTCCTTGCCATTATCGGTTTTATTTATATGATGGAAGTATTATCCGTCATCATTCAGGTGACATATTTTAAAAGAACAGGCGGAAAAAGGATTTTTAAAATGGCCCCCATCCACCATCACTTTGAGTTAAGCGGCTGGTCGGAAACACGGGTGGTAGCTGTGTTTGCTATCGTGACTGCGGTTCTTTGCATGCTTGCATACCTTGGATTATAGGAGAGAAACCATATGAATCAGAAAATATTAGTTGCCGGCAGTGGAAAAAGCGGCATTGCCGCTGTGGGACTGATCCTTAAAACAGGAGATGAAGTAATTCTTTACGACAGCAATGCTGCCCTCAATAAGGATGAGCTGCTTCATCAGTTTGGAGAAGAAGGAAGGATTTCAGTTTTACTGGGAGACCTTAAAAAGGAAGATCTTTCAGGGGTAAGCTTATGTGTCATAAGCCCCGGTATTTCCTTAGAAGCCCCCTTTGTAGCTGTCCTTAAAGAAGCGGATATCCCGGTTTGGAGTGAGATTCAGCTTGCTTACCACCATGCCAAGGGAAAGCTGGCGGCAATTACGGGAACCAATGGTAAGACAACCACTACGGCCCTTATCGGGGAAATCATGAAAGCATATTATGAGCATGTGTTTGTGGTAGGCAATATTGGGGTCCCATATACAGAGGAAGCGTTAAAAACGACTGAGGATTCGGTAACAGTAGCAGAGGTCAGCAGCTTTCAGCTGGAGACGATCACCGACTTCCGTCCGGATGTGAGCGCGATCTTAAACATAACACCAGATCACTTAGATCGTCATAAAACCATGGAATGCTACATAGAAGTAAAGGAACGAATCACATCAAACCAAAGGTCCCAGGATTTTTGTATCTTAAACTACGACGATCCTGTTTTACGTGAATTTGGAAAGACCATCAAACCCCAGGTTGTCTATTTTAGCAGCCGTCAGTTTTTAGAAGAAGGCTACTGCATGGATGGGGACAGGATTATCCGGAACCATAATGGGGAGAGGACAGAGATCGCGGACATTCACGGGGTACAGCTCTTGGGCCGTCATAACCATGAGAACATCATGGCCGCAGCCGCTGTAGCCGCTGAAATGGGAGTACCCATGGAGATCATCAGCCAGGCGGTCAGGGAGTTCAAGGCAGTAGAGCATCGGATTGAATTTGTTGCGGAAAAGGCGGGAGTAAAATATTACAATGATTCCAAAGGAACCAACCCGGACGCAGCAATCCAGGCGATAAAAGCCATGCCAGGGCCTACGCTGCTCATTGCAGGAGGCTATGATAAGAACTCCCAGTATGACGAGTGGATCGAATCATTTGACGGTAAGGTAAAATACATGGTACTTCTGGGCCAGACCAGAGAAAAAATCGCCGAGTGCGCAGCCAGACATGGTTTTACAAACGTAATGTACGCGGAAGATATGCAGGAAGCCGTAAAGGTATGCGCTTCTTATGCCAATAGAGGAGATCATGTGCTCTTATCTCCAGCTTGTGCAAGCTGGGGAATGTTTAAGTGCTATGAAGAACGCGGCGAAATCTTCAAGGAATCCGTCCGAAATTTGTAAAAGCAATGAACCATGCAGAAATATATGTGAAGTTTATGCGTGTGAGCTCGCTCACTAAGCATAAATTTTACATATATTTCTATAGGGCGAATGCCCGTCATGAATAATTTGGCGGCGCCCTTCCGCCAAATTATGAATGCATGGTGGATGACATAAACGAATAAACTTGGCGAGGAGGAATAATATGGCAGAAAAAGGGCCAGTGAAGAAAAAAAACAAACCGCGCCGTTTTTACGATTACAGCCTGCTGTTTACTGTAATATTTCTGTCTGTTTTTGGTTTGGTCATGATTTACAGCGCCAGCTCATACGCAGCCCAGCTTAAATACCATGACGCCGCTTATTTCATGATGAGGCAGGCTAAAATCGCCCTGGCAGGCTTTATTATCATGATTGTAATATCCAAACTGGATTACCACTGGTACGCCAAATTCGCTGTATTTGCTTACATACTTTCCTATGTCTTAATGATTACCGTATCCTTAGTTGGGCGTAAAGTAAACGGTAAGAGAAGATGGCTGGGAGTGGGAAGCCTTTCTTTCCAGCCTACAGAATTTGTAAAAATTGCTCTGATTGTTATGCTTGCTGTTTTAATCGTTCAGATGGGAAGGAATATTAACACGAGAAATGGCGTGCTTCTGGTAATTGTAACAACACTCCCCATAGCTGGAATCGTAGCGGCAAATAACTTAAGCTCCGGAATCATCATCATTGGGATCGCTTTTGTCATGCTGTTTGTGGCATGTAAAAAGAAATGGCCGTTTTTTGCCTGCGGTCTTGCAGGCGTAGGAGCGCTGGCTTTTGCCGGGCCAATGGCTGCTGTTCTGGAAAAACTTAATATTCTTCATGATTACCAGCTGGGCCGTATCCTGGTATGGCTGGAGCCGGAGGCTTATCCCTCTACCGGCGGCTATCAGGTGCTTCAGGGACTTTATGCCATAGGTTCCGGCGGTCTGGTAGGCAGGGGTCTGGGAGAGAGCATACAGAAGATGGGGTTTGTACCGGAAGCACAAAACGATATGATTTTTTCCATCATCTGTGAAGAACTTGGGCTTTTTGGAGCGGTTTCCGTGATTTTGATATTTCTTTTCATGATATACCGGTTCATGCTCATTGCAGATAATGCACCGGATCTATTTGGGGCGTTGCTTGTTGTAGGCGTTATGGGACATATTGCCATACAGGTTATCTTAAATATAGCGGTTGTAACCAATACCATACCAAATACCGGTATTACCCTTCCTTTTATTAGCTACGGAGGCACCTCAGTTCTTTTTCTGATGATGGAAATGGGCATGGTCTTAAGCGTTTCCAACCAGATAAAGCTTGAAAAATAATGGGATGTGAAAACATTCTCTCACTTTTAACATAGGATAGTATATAAGAAGCCATGGGAGGTACCGGATTGTCAGTCATACAGGTCCAGGGGTTACGATCCTTAAAAGGTGAGATAAAAATTCAGGGTTCCAAGAATGCTGTTCTGCCCATGATGGCAGCAGCGGTTCTCCATAAAGGTACAACAGTGATTCATAATGTCCCCAGGATACAGGATGTGTTCTGTATGCTGGGGATACTTGAGCATATTGGCTGTATATGCCGCTTTGACGGCCATACCTTGACAATTGATGCGCGGGATTTGACACAGGCGGAGATACCGGAGGAGTATATAAAGAGCATGCGTTCTTCTATTATGCTCTCTGGTTCTTTGCTTGGAAGGACTGGCAATGCGGTCACCAGCTTCCCTGGAGGATGTTCCATAGGAGAGCGTCCCATAGACTTGCACTTGTCTGCCTTTCGTGAACTCGGTGCAATCATTGAGGAGCAGGGTGATAAGCTTATGGTGTCCGCAAATCGATTAATGGGCAGCCATATTTATTTTCCCTTCCCCAGCGTGGGAGCTACGGAAAATGCCCTGATGGCAGCTGTGTATGCCCAGGGGATAACCGTGGTACATGGAGCGGCAAAGGAGCCGGAGATCATCACCCTATGTGAATTTTTAAACAATATGGGGGCTAACATACATGGAACCGGTACTTCCAGGCTGACGGTCACAGGCGTAAGGGAGCTTTGTGATTCTGAATTTACTGTAGCAGGAGACAGGATTGTCGCAGGAACCTATTTGATGGCCGTCATGGCTGCTGAGGGAGATATCGTACTACAGGGAATACAACCCGGACATATGGCTTCTGCCATCTCTCTTGCTGATAGAATGGGTGCGGAGCTGAAACGGTATGAAAACTGCCTGGAAGTATCCATGAGTGGACGCCCCGATTGTATAGATGTCATAACAGAACCCTATCCAGGTTTTCCCACGGATCTTCAGTCACAGTTAATGGCGGTCATGGCATCAGCAAAAGGCACCGGCAGAATTAAAGAAACGATCTTTGAAGGCAGGTTTGGGACTGCAAAAGAGTTGCATAAGCTTGGCGCAGATATTATAATAGAAGGGAAGCAGGCTGTCATACATGGGCTTTATCCTTTAAAAGGAAACCGGGTAACGGCTACGGACCTGCGGGGAGGCGCGGCTCTTGTGGTTGCCGGGCTTGCATGTGAGGGTGTGACTGAGATTCATGAGTGCCATCATATTGAACGGGGATATGAAGACATCTGCCGTGACTTGAGCAGTCTTGGTGCAGCGATCAGAGGGATGGAATGAATGATTTAAAAAAAAGCAGAAGAAGAATTAAATTTGGAATAACTGCCGCCGTGATCTTTTTGGGAATTGTCATTTTTATGTCGCTGCAGATCAGAGTTATTACAGTGAGCGGTAATAAAAAATACACATCGGAGCAGATTGTTGATATTTTATTCAAGGAAGGCTGGGATCGGAATGCGGTTTTTTGTCTCTACAAGGATCGTTTTAAAAAACATGAACAGATACCTTTTGTGGAAGATTACAAAATCGTATTCCTAAGCCCTGTTAGAGTGGAAGTGATCGTTTATGAGAAATCGGTGGTAGGCTATGTTTCCTATATGGGAAGCTATATGTATTTTGATAAGGACGGGATCGTTGTAGAAAGCTCCAGTGGAAAGCTGGATGGAGTTCCATGGGTCACGGGGCTGCAGTTCGGTCATATTGCCCTGCACCAACCCCTTCCGGTGGAAAAGGGAAAGATTTTTAGTGAAATTTTAAACCTGACCCAGCTTTTATCAACGAAGGCAATTCCTGTTGATCAGATCCGGTATGACTCCCGGGGGGATGCCACTCTTGTCATGGGAGATATCCGTGTTTTCCTTGGAAGCAATGATCAGATGAATGGAAAAATCTCTGAGCTTAAGGACCAGCTTCCTGTTTTAAGCGGATTATCGGGGACCTTATATCTGGATACTTATGATGAGGCGGAAACAGTCACATCTTACCGTTTTGTGAAGAATTAATGAATTTACATATTTTGCTTGGAATTTTGTTTAAAAAGTGGTTGATATTTTTGGTAAAATCAAATATTATATTAATTAGGTTTATAGAGTAAGCTGTTTATGGTTAAAGGAGGATATAATCTTGTTAGAGATTAAGATAAATGAGGCGGACAATGCCGCAAGAATTCTGGTAATCGGAGTAGGCGGTGCCGGAAATAATGCGGTCAACCGCATGATTGATGAGAATATAGCTGGTGTGGAATTTCTTGGGATCAACACGGACAAGCAGGCTTTGCAGTTTTGTAAGGCTCCTACAGCCATGCAGATCGGAGAGAAGCTGACCAAAGGTCTTGGTGCAGGTGCCAAGCCTGAGATTGGTGAAAAAGCGGCAGAGGAGAATGCGGACGAGCTGGCTCAGACCATGAAGGGCGCGGATATGGTATTCGTTACTTGCGGAATGGGCGGCGGTACCGGTACCGGAGCGGCTCCAGTCGTTGCTAAGATTGCAAAAGACATGGGAATTCTTACTGTTGGTGTTGTAACAAAGCCTTTCCGCTTTGAAGCAAGAACACGTATGAGCAATGCCGTTAACGGTATTGAACGTTTAAAAGAGAGCGTAGATACATTAATCGTAATCCCTAATGACCGTCTTCTGGAAATCGTGGACAGACGTACTACCATGCCGGATGCCTTAAAGAAAGCAGATGAAGTCCTTCAGCAGGCCGTACAGGGTATTACGGATTTAATTAACGTACCCGGACTTATTAACCTGGACTTTGCAGATGTTCAGACTGTCATGACCGATAAGGGTATTGCCCACATCGGTATCGGCAGGGCAAAGGGCGATGAGAAGGCATTAGAAGCCGTGAAGCAGGCGGTATCCAGTCCATTGCTTGAAACTACCATTGAGGGCGCTTCTCACGTCATCATCAACATTTCCGGTGATATCAGCCTGGTTGAGGCCAATGAGGCAGCCAGCTACGTTCAGGAGATGGCAGGAGATGATGCGAATATCATCTTTGGTGCCATGTATGATGAGAATGCTCATGATGAAGCCAGCATTACCGTGATTGCCACAGGTCTGGACATGCAGTCTGAGACTCCGGTATCCAAGGTAATGACGAATTTTTCTAACCCTAACTATAAACAGCCGAAAGCAGCAGCTCAGACCCAGGCTATGAATCAGGAGGCAGCCGCCACTGCAGCAACGCCTGGATATAACCAGAATTATAATCCCAATTACGGGAACGCAAATTATTCCAATCCAGCTTACAGCAATCAGAACTATCCAAATAATAACAACAACTATAATAACCAGAATTATGGAAACCAGAACAGTGGTGCAGGAAACTATCAGAAGCCGAATTATGCTGGGCAGAATAACCCTCAGGGTGCTACCCAGGGAGGCGGACAGCCATATCGCCCGACTGTGAATAAAGAAGTTCAGATCAACATTCCTGACTTTTTAAGAAATAAACGATAAAATTTATCAGACTACATAATCAGGCAGGTTCCGATGAACCTGCCTGTTTTTGAAACATTGAGGGTATCCCTTTATGCCCCAAAAAGCATGGGCAGGAAAGAGGAAACACCCTGCGGGTATCCCTTTATGCCCAAAAAGCATGGGCAAGATAAATGAAAGGAGTGGAAAAATGTCAGAGAAAGAACAGGATTGGGAAATTTCCGAGGATTATTACAACAGCAGAGAAGATAAAAAAAGCTTGTCTCTGGAAGATTTTATCTCGGAGTCAGATAAACATGCGGCTAACCTTGAGCCTTTCGGTCAATCGGATGAATTGTTGAGAAAGACAATAGCAGATGTCCATCAAGTGCTGGCACTGTCTCAGGAAGGAAAGAATAATGCGGAGATCGCTTCCATTACGGGCCTTCAGGAGAAGTATGTTTATGATATACAGGTATGTGCCCAGGGATTCAGGGAGGATGACGAGATTGCCGTAGCTCATCTGGTACTGGGATAAAGGAGGGATTTTGGGATGACGAAAAAGATTTGTCCGATTTGTGATCTTCCGGTAAATGAGGCGAATTACTGTCCGCGGTGCAGGAAGATAGTTCGACAGCCTATTTTGTGGAAGGCAGATTATTATCTTAATGAGAGACGCCCGGATTATAACAGCCATAATACTCATAAGGCAGCTGAAGCGGGAAATTCTCAGAAAAAGAATGTGCAGGGACCGGTAGGGCGAAAAAGTACGGCTGGAAGGCCGGTAATTCCAAGGCAAAATGTGGGGAGACCTTCTCCTATGCCTGCCGACGGCCATAATCCGCCACAGCCTTCCCGGCCGAGCCAGGAAAAAGGAAGGAAGAATTCCACTGTGCCTGTAGTGATATCCATTGCTCTGTTTGTACTTATAAATGCAGTACCAAGGATCATTGGATCGGTAAGCAGAGTCGTAACGGATGAAAAGAGTAGCTATGAGACAGCGGTTCCCTATGATGATTCCGGTTTTGTTGAGCTTGAAGAAGAGGACGTAAAGGCAGCTGGGGTATCCTGTACCGGCTATGACCACTTTCCCCTTGACGGAAGGCAGGTTGCTGCTTCTATGGGGCAGTTTTTTAACGAAACCAACTATGGTTATGAGATAGAAGAGGGGGTTGTTTATTCGGATAATTATCAGTTTGAAGAGGAGGGGGGCCCGATCTCCTATTATGAGACCGTGGAAAGCTACTCTTTTGAGGATGAGACAACCAGCCAGCTGGATCCGGACGATGAAAATTACGTATACCAGTATGTAGATATTAATTATGATACTGCTACCGGAGAACTTCATGATTATATTTCTTCCCTGAAAGATCGGGAAAATTCCCTTGTCTTTTTGGAAGAGTTTTTAAGGCTTGTAGAAACAGAGGCAGGTATTCCTCAGGAAGAAAGCAGCATTCCTGCTATTATGGAACAGGCTGGAGCAAGAGAATGGCCGGAAGATGGTACATTCGTTACAGAGGGGCTGTTTGACATCAACCTTTATCTTACAAAGGATGGGGTCAGGATTTACGTTTCTTACAGCAATCCTAAAGTGATGGAAAGCCAGGAAACGTAAGCAGGATCTCTTGCGGGATACAATTTTTTATGATAAAGTGTTAAATAAAAAAAGTGCATGGGCAATTTGAAACAAAAGATAGGAGACAGACAGCATGAAGATTAAAGATATATTGAGTCAGGGAAAGCCAACCCTATCCTTTGAAGTGTTTCCTCCCAAAACAGAAGATAAATATGAGTCGGTGGAACTGGCTGCGTCAGAGATCGCAAAGCTGAAACCGGCTTTTATGAGCGTCACTTACGGAGCAGGCGGAGGAACCAGCCAATATACCGTTGATATCGCCTCTGCTCTCCATCACCAGCATCATGTGACGGCTCTGGCTCATTTAACCTGTGTATCCTCCACCAAAGAAAAGGTACACCAGGTTCTTGGTGAACTGAAAGAGGCTGGAATTGAAAATGTACTTGCTCTCAGAGGAGATATGCCTACCAATGCTCCTGCGAAAAAGGAATACCATTACGCTTCTGAGCTGATCAGGGAGATAAAGGAAGCCGGGGATTTCTGCATAGGCGCGGCCTGCTATCCGGAAGGCCATGTGGAATCAGCCAACAAGACCATTGATATGGATTATTTAAAACAAAAGGTGGAAGCAGGATGTGATTTTGTTACCACTCAGATGTTTTTTGACAATAACATTTTATACAACTATTTATACCGCATCCGGGAAAAAGGAATCACGGTTCCGGTCGTTGCGGGAATTATGCCTGTCACCAATGTTAAGCAGATTATCCGAAGCTGCCAGCTGTCAGGTACCTATCTGCCTTCCCGTTTTAAGGCCATCGTGGACAGGTTCGGAGACAATCCGGCAGCTATGAAACAGGCGGGAATCGCTTATGCCACAGAACAGATCATTGACCTTATCGCCAACGGAGTGAATGCCATCCATGTTTATTCCATGAATAAGCCGGATGTGGCGTTAAAAATCAAGGAGAACCTTTCCGAGATATTGTGATTCTTTTAACCAGGGTCCGGCTCCTTTATATAAAAGGTCCGGACCCATTTAACTTGATAAAAACGGAGGTACAGCAATGGAAATCAGCCGAGGGGAGATCCGGCGGTATTTAGGATACGGGAAAAATGAAGGCGATGAAGCTGTAAATAACCTGATTGAGGAATGTATCGGGGAACTAGTGGCGGCAGCATCTCCCAAAAGCATAAGCCGGGTATATCCCCTTAAGCTGCTTTCTGATGACTGGATCAATTTTACAGTATTTAAGACCAGAAGCCGAAATTTAAGCCGGAATTTACAGGATTGTGAACAGGTGATCCTATTTGCCGCTACATTAGGCGCAGGGGTGGATGTGCTGTTGCATAAATATACAAAACTGCAGATGAGCAAGGCGGTCACCATGCAGGCGGCAGCCACCGCCATGATTGAGGAATATTGCGATGAAGAGAACCGGAAACTGAAGGAGGAATATGAGGACAGGGAACTGTACTTAAGGCCCAGGTTCAGCCCGGGCTACGGAGATTTTCCTTTGGAGTGCCAGAAGGATATTACGACAGTTTTGGAAACACCCAAAAGGATTGGTATCATGTTGACGGACAGCCTTCTCATGACTCCTTCCAAGTCCGTCACTGCGGTGATGGGAATCAGCGGAAAGCCTTACCGCTGTGAGATAAAGGGATGTGAATCTTGCGGAAAAGCGGACTGTGCATACCGGAGAGATTAGAAGATACGAACGCAGATGGAGGAATGTATGGCAGTGATTTTAGAAGAGATAAAGAAGAGGAAGGTATTTTTTGACGGCGGAACAGGAAGCCTTTTACAGGCAAATGGCCTTGAACCGGGAGAACTGCCGGAAACATGGAATGTAAAGCATCCGGATATTATTACGAAGCTTCACCGTGATTATCTGGAAGCAGGTGCGGACATCATAAAGACAAATTCCTTTGGAGCCAATGGGTTGAAATTTTATAAAGGTGCGGAGTTCGATTTAGAAGAGATAGTGACTGCAGCATTAAAAAATGCCAGGAATGCAGTGGAAACAGCTTCTTATCCGGCCGGAAAGAAAAAGGGTTACATTGCCCTTGATTTAGGCCCTACGGGAAAGCTTTTAAAGCCTTTAGGAGATTTGGCCTTTGAGGATGCCTACAAGATGTTTTCCCAGGTAGTTAAAATCGGAGAACGAGAGGGAGCGGACCTGGTTCTCATAGAGACTATGAGCGACAGCTACGAGACTAAGGCGGCTGTGCTGGCTGCAAAGGAAAACTCCAGTCTTCCCGTATTCGTAACTACGATTTTCGATGAGAAAGGAAAGCTTTTAACCGGAGGAAATGTGGAATCTACCGTTGCCCTTTTAGAAGGCCTGGGGGTTGATGCTCTGGGAATCAACTGCGGCCTGGGCCCGATTCAGATGAAGGGCATTTTAAAGGATATCATGAAGGTGGTTTCCATACCGGTCATCGTTAATCCAAATGCAGGGCTTCCAAGAAGTGAAGGCGGTAAAACGGTATATGATATCGATGCAGCTGAGTTTGCGGCTGCCATGAAGGAAATTGCAGAGGAAGGGGCCTGTGTGATCGGCGGCTGCTGCGGAACCACTCCGGAACATATTGAGAAAACAGTGGCTCTTTGCAAAGACCTTCCTGTGAGACTGCCGGATAAGAAAAACCGCACCGTGATCTCTTCCTATGCACAGGCGGTTGTGATTGATAACGATCCAATTCTCATTGGGGAGAGGA